>NZ_CP096445.1:0-4402807 GCF_054792365.1 Arthrobacter sp. R4-81
GAGGGTTTCCACCAGAACGTGGCCCACTCCCCTTCCGCGCCACCCGTCGGAGGCCGCAAGAGTGCGCACTTCCGCCAGGTCCTCCCACATCACGTGCAAGGCACCGCAGCCAATCACCTCGCCTCCGTCTGACTCGGCTATCCGGAACTCCTGGAGGCTCTCGTAGTAAGCCACCGTCTCCTTGGCCATGAGGATCCGCTGATCCGCCAGAGGCGCCACAAGCTGTTTGATGGCAGCGACATCACTGGTACGGGCAGGGCGGATGCGGAAGGACTCGGTCACAGCCCCAATCTTACGGCCGCAAACTCATGCCCCTGTGACGGTCATTGCGGAGTACGGAGTAAGGAGGCGCGAAGGACCAAATACCCCTTGCCCGGGACCGGGAGGGGATCCTATGGTGTGTTCAAAGGCAGCGCAGATGGTTTTGTGGTGCCGGAGAAGCAGTGCCGCGGGCTGGGGCGCGGAAAACGAAGTTTGCAGACTGGTCTCACAAGCAGGTCCGTTGACGAGGCGGACCGGGGAGGTCGGCATGCGTATCGGACTAATCGGAAACCCCTGGATCCCGGTGCCTCCACTGACATACGGCGGCATTGAACGGGTAGTGGATCATCTCGCCCGGGGCCTGACGGCTGCCGGCCACGAAGTATTACTGGCTGCACCGTCGGATAGTGAATGTCCCGTACCCCTCGCCCCCGGAATGTCTGAATCGGAGCCGGGCGATATGGGAGGCACACTCTCCGAATTGAGCCATGTGGTGAGGGCTTATGACGCTATGGACGGCATGGACCTCATTCACGACCACACAATGGCAGGCCCGCTGTATATTCGCCGCCCGCCCCATATTCCCGTAGTCACCACTATCCACGGCCCCCTTGTGCCTCATGCGGTGGACATGTACCGGGCCATGCAGAAGAACAGCAGCGTTGTTGCTATTTCACACGATCAGGCAGCCCAGGCTCCGGATGTGCACGTGACCCGCGTTATCCACCATGGACTGGATCCCTCCAGTGTCCCACTGGGAAAGGGAAAAGGCGGCTACGCCTGTTTCGTGGGCAGGATCTGCCCGGACAAGGGGGTCCTGGAGGCCATCAAAATTGCCCGGGAGGCGGGTATCCCCTTGCATATCGCCGCCAAGATGCGCGAAAAGGACGAAATCAGGTACTTCCGCGACGTCGTCGAGCCGGTCTTGGGAAGCAACGAGGAGTACATTGGCGAGATCGGGGATGCCGAAAAATACGAGCTTATGGGAAACGCAGTTGCCTTGCTGAATCCCATTCAATGGCACGAACCCTTCGGCTTGGTGATGATTGAAGCAATGGCGACAGGCACGCCGGTGGTTGGAACGCCCATAGGGTCAGCACCAGAGATCGTGGAGCACGGGATTACCGGCTATCTGGCGCCCACAGAAGAGCTCTCGTCTCTGTTGCTCCTGGCAGAAGGCCTGGACCGCGCGGCGTGCAGGGCGGCGGTCGAGGCCAATTTCAGCGCAGAACGTATGGTGGCTGACCATTTGAGCCTGTACGGGCAGATCCTCCAAAAGGACCTGAGCGCGCGGAACCGGGTGCGACCAGCCTGGCACGAGAATCTTAGGCAGGGCCCACTGGCGCACGCCTGAAACAACCCAAGAAAACCATCATCAACTTCTGGACGTCTGGAAGGGGTACGGACCATGACTGCGTGGAATGCAGAAACTGTGGCGGGGGCCTCGGAGTTGGGGGCTGTAACCGTCGTCGAAGGATCCTCATTTTGCATCTCATCACACAGCGGTGACATATTTCCCGGCGCCGCACAGGGCGTTTTCTACCAGGACACCCGCATCATTTCACAATGGATCCTCCTCATCAACGGAGTGCGGCGGGAACCACTGGTCGCCCGTACACCAGCGGCGTACCATGCCACATTCGTCGGCCGGGCCAGCTGGCAGGATGGCCGTTTTGACAGCCCGCTCGTCGTGGAGCAGCAACGCCATGTAGGTCCCGGGCTGCAGGACGACATCACTATCAGGAACTATTCGCCCGAGCCTTCCGAATGTTTTGTCCAGCTCAGCCTGGACGCAGACCTGGCTGATCTTTTTGACGTAAAAGGAGGCAGGGCCCGAAGCGCGGGTGTGGTCAGCAAAAAAGTCAGCGATGGCGGGCTGACCATCCAGGCCGTGGCCGGCGGACACAGCAGGGGCGTGACCATCCGGGCTGCCGGAGCAGAGGTAACCGAAGTCGGGCTGTCCCTCCGCATTACCGTCCCGCCGAGGCAGGAATGGAAAACCAGTGTGATTGTGGTTCCGCTTATTGATGGGGAACCACCGGCCAGGCCCTTCACTGAATCAACCGCCCCACACTTCAGGGAGGGTGTTCGCAGGCATGTGGAATGGGAAGAGAACGTTCCGCGAATCTACGTTTCCGACCGGAATGTGCAGGAAATCCTGTCCCGCAGCCAAAGCGACCTCGGCTCTCTACGGATTTTCGACGCCGAGCATCCGGACAGGGTAGCCGTCGCCGCAGGCGCACCGTGGTTCATGGCCCTGTTCGGCCGGGACTCCCTGCTGTCCTCCTACATGTCCCTCATGGTTGATCCCAACCTTGCGGCAGGAACATTGCAGACACTCGCCCAAATCCAGGGAACCAAAGTAGACGTCGACTCGGAAGAGGAGCCCGGCAAGATCCCCCATGAGGTCCGGCTCGGCGTGACCTCCGGCCTTGCAACCGGCAGCAAGGCCTACTACGGCAGCGTTGATGCCACTCCCCTGTTCATCGGGCTGCTGGGTGAACTCAGCCGCTGGGGCCTGGCGGACGGCGTGATCGACTCGCTCTTGCCCCACGCTGACCGGGCCATCGAATGGATCGAGCGCTTCGGCGACCGTGACGGGGACGGTTTTGTTGAATACATGCGGCCCAACCCGCACGGACTTATGAATCAGGGCTGGAAGGACTCCTGGGACGGCATCAACTTTGCTGATGGACGGATGGCGGAGCCTCCAATCGCTCTCTGTGAGGTCCAGGCCTACGTTTTCAGCTCGTATATTGCCCGGTCGCTGCTTGCCCGTTCGGCTGGCGACGGTGCGGGCGAACGGCATTGGGCCGAGCGTGCCGCTGTCCTGAAACGTGCTTTCAACGAACAATTCTGGCTTCCCCAAGAGGGCTACTTCGCCATTGCCCTGGACAAGGACAAGCGCCCTGTTGATGCTTGCGCTTCGAATATGGGCCACTGCCTTTGGACCGGAATTGTCGACGTCGACAAGGCGGCCTTGGTGGCGGAGCGGCTGATGTCGCCGGAGATGTTCACGGGATGGGGCATCCGGACTCTGGCCTCTGACATGGAGGCCTACAATCCGGTGAGCTACCACAACGGCTCGGTTTGGCCTCATGACACAGCCCTGGCCGCCACCGGCCTCATGCGTTACGGGTTCGTCAAGGAAGCCAGCAGGATCGCCAGCAGTTTGTTCCACGCGGCTGAGCATTTTGACAGCCAACTGCCCGAGCTGTTCTGTGGCTTCGACAGGAACGAGTTTCCCGAACCAGTGCCCTACCCCACCGCCTGCTCACCCCAAGCCTGGGCCGCGGCGGCGCCAGCGCAGCTCGCGCGGGTTCTCTTACGTTTCGATCCGGACTTCACCCGGGACGTTGTGCACCTGGCGCCAATCATGCCGGACCATCTTGGGCAATTCCGGGCCAACAATATCCACCTTGGTCATTCCCGAATAACGCTTCGTGTCAGCGACGGGGAGGCCGTTGTGGATGGGCTCCCGCCAGGAATCCAGCTCGTCATGAACCCGCGCCCCCAACTTGAAAGCTATCTGCACGAGGCGCCGGGCGGGAGCCCCTAGCAGCATGGGCCCGCCCGCCGAAGATAGTCGGTCAACGAACAGGCCCCGCCTTCACCTTGCGGTGAGGACGGGGCCGGTTGTTGCAGCGGTGTGCGCCTAAACGCTGGGCGCGATCTCCGGGATGCGCGGCTTGGCGTTGCCGGCAAACGTGAACTTGGCGTCGTCGCCTTCGCCGTCCACATCCACCACCACGATGTCCCCGGCGTGGATCTCGCCGAAGAGGATCTTCTCGGAGAGCTGGTCCTCGATCTCGCGCTGGATGGTCCGGCGCAGCGGCCGGGCGCCCATGGCGGGATCGTAGCCGCGGGTTGCCAGGAGCACCTTCGCTGCAGGCGTCAGCTCAATGCCCATGTCCTTGTCCTTGAGCCGCTTCTCCAAGCGGCCTACGAACATGTCCACGATCTCGATGATCTCGTCCTGGGTCAGCTGCGGGAACACCACAACGTCATCCACACGGTTCAGGAACTCCGGACGGAAGTGCTGCTTCAGTTCCTCCGTGACACGGGCACGCATGCGGTTGTAGCCCGTCTGCGTATCTGTGCCCGACTGGAAGCCCGTTGCAACGCTCTTGGAAATGTCACGGGTACCCAGGTTGGTGGTCATGATGATCACTGTGTTCTTGAAGTCCACCACACGGCCCTGAGAGTCGGTCAACCGGCCGTCTTCCAGGATCTGCAGGAGGGAGTTGAAGAGGTCCGCGTGGGCCTTTTCAACTTCGTCGAACAGCACCACGGAGAAGGGACGACGGCGGACCTTTTCAGTCAGCTGCCCACCCTCTTCGTAGCCAACGTAGCCGGGAGGTGCACCGAAGAGACGCGACACGGTGTGCTTCTCCGAGTACTCGGACATGTCCAGCGTGATGAGGGCATCCTCCTCGCCGAAGAGGAATTCGGCGAGGGCCTTGGCGAGCTCCGTCTTTCCGACGCCGGTGGGGCCGGCGAAGATGAACGAGCCGCCCGGGCGCTTCGGGTCCTTCAGACCCGCACGGGTCCGGCGGATGGCCTGCGACAGGGCCTTGATGGCCTCGTTCTGGCCGACAACGCGCTTGTGGAGTTCGTCTTCCATCTTCAGCAGGCGCGAGGACTCTTCCTCGGTCAGCTTGAAGACCGGGATGCCGGTGGAGTTGGCCAGCACCTCAGCGATGAGATCCTCATCCACCTCGGAGATGTCGTCCATCCCGCCGGTCTTCCAGTGGCGTTCCTTCTCGGCCCGCTCGGCAATGAGCTTTTGCTCCTTGTCGCGCAGTGAAGCGGCGCCCTCGAAGTCCTGGGCGTCGATGGCAGACTCTTTTTCCATCTTCAGTTCTGCAATGCGCTCGTCCATGGCCTTGAGCTCCGGCGGGGCGGTCATCCGGCGAATACGGAGACGAGCACCGGCTTCGTCGATTAGGTCGATCGCCTTGTCCGGAAGGAAGCGGTCCGAGATGTAGCGTTCGGCGAGGCTCGCTGCCGACGCGAGGGCGCCGTCGGTGATGGTGACCCTGTGGTGGGCTTCATAGCGGTCACGCAGGCCCTTGAGGATTTCGATTGCATGTGCAACCGATGGCTCCTTGACCTGGATCGGCTGGAAGCGGCGCTCAAGGGCGGCGTCCTTCTCGATGTGCTTGCGGTATTCGTCCAACGTGGTGGCGCCGATGGTCTGGAGCTCACCGCGGGCCAGCATTGGCTTCAGGATGGAAGCTGCGTCAATCGCGCCCTCGGCGGCACCGGCACCTACAAGGGTGTGGATCTCGTCGATGAACAGGATGATGTCCCCACGGGTGCGGATTTCCTTGAGGACCTTCTTCAGGCGCTCTTCGAAGTCACCACGGTAACGGGAACCTGCAACCAGGGAGCCAAGGTCCAGCGTGTAAAGCTGCTTATCCTTGATGGTCTCAGGTACGTCCCCGCGGACAATCGCCTGGGCCAGGCCCTCGACGACGGCGGTCTTGCCGACGCCCGGTTCACCGATCAGCACAGGGTTGTTCTTGGTGCGGCGGGAAAGGACCTGCATAACGCGTTCCATTTCCTGTTCGCGCCCGATCACGGGGTCCAGCTTGTTCTCGCGGGCAGCCTGCGTCAGGTTCCGGCCGAACTGGTCCAGAACCACCGAGCCTGCCGGGGTTCCCTCGGCCTGGCCTGGGCCAACGCCGGCACCGGTGGTCTCTTTGCCCTGGTAACCCGAGAGCAGCTGGATGACCTGCTGGCGGACACGGTTGAGGTCAGCACCAAGCTTGACCAGCACCTGGGCGGCAACACCTTCACCCTCACGGATGAGTCCCAGGAGGATGTGCTCCGTCCCGATGTAGTTGTGGCCCAGCTGCAGTGCTTCACGCAGGGACAGCTCCAGTACCTTCTTGGCACGGGGGGTGAAGGGGATGTGGCCGGAAGGAGCCTGCTGGCCCTGACCGATGATCTCCTGCACCTGCTCGCGTACGCCGTCGAGCGAAATGCTCAAGGACTCAAGAGCTTTGGCGGCAACGCCCTCACCCTCATGGATCAGACCCAAGAGGATGTGTTCGGTACCAATGTAATTGTGGTTCAGCATGCGTGCCTCTTCTTGGGCAAGCACAACTACGCGACGGGCACGGTCCGTAAATCGCTCAAACATTTCGCCACACTCCTAGCTACGACGTACTTTGATGCTACGTGGAGGAGCGCGACTTTTGGAGCTTGTTCGCCACGGGGGAAACCCGGGACCAACTTTGCCGCGGACTGGAGCCACAATCGGGTGGGCCGGCAGCTCGGTCAGCGGGCGTCAAACACGAACGATGCGGGCCAATGGAGCGCTGCTGCCCGGGGAGTATGTGGCCTGCTTGGTGCCGTGAGGAAAGGCCGCTTGACTTTCGCCTGGACGGCCGAAGGTTCAAACTCTCGGCCTTTTCCCGATAAAGTCCGGCAAGGGCGGTTTCAACCTGAAAAACCGCGGCGGAAAAAGCGGGTGGACAGTAAACAAGCAAAAAAGTCGAAAGCCCCCTCCAACCGGCGGGGGCTTCGACTTTTGCAACGCATAGATACTTCAACTCTAGGAATTGGCCCTTTGGTACGCTTCCTGAATTTCGGCCTGGATACGGCCGCGGCTGTTAACCGCATAACCGTTCTCCCGTGCCCACTGACGGATCTGTGCAGAGTCCTGGTTCCGGCCGGTTGAGACCTTTGTGCGCGTTGCGCGGCCGGTGGACGTCTTGCGGGCGCTGGAAATAAAGCGCCCCAGTGCGGAGCGCAGTTCCGACGCATTATCTGATGACAGGTCAATTTCGTAACTGACGCCATCAAGACCAAAACGGACAGTTTCGTCCGCGGTTCCCCCATCCAGATCATCCACAAGGATGATTTTTACTTTCTGTGCCATGGAAATTCTCTCTTTTGGAAAGGACGGGTATTCAGAAAAGCAGGATGTTACAAATAAAGTATCCCCCGGTTTATGGCAACGCGTCAAAACAGAAAAAGGTTCCTGTGGAAAGTGCACGCTCAAGGTCGCACATTTGTTTTGCCCAACTGTCATTGAAGACATTCAGGGCAGATGGGAACTAAGAGTTAGGCCCGGTTCCGGCAGGAGGCTCTTCCCGTTTGGGATCAACGGCCTTGGCGTCCGCTTCAGCCTGGGCCCGGGCCTCTGCCTGCCGCTCTGCCTTGTCCGCGTTAAAAATGGACTTCATGGCGAACCAGAAGAGGAGGCCCACCACAACGGACGGAAGCAAAACGGCCACATACTCCATGACCTAGTGGCCTTCCGGCTTCAGGAGCGGGAACAGAATCGTTTCGCGGATACCGGCTCCGGTGAAGAGCATCACCAGGCGGTCAATTCCCAGGCCGAGGCCACCCATGGGCGGAGCCCCGTATTCGAGGGCCCGGAGGAAGTCCTCATCCAGTTGCATGGCCTCGTCGTCACCCGCGGCCGCGCGCCGTGACTGTTCGGTCAGCCGTTCCCGCTGGATCACCGGGTCTATGAGTTCGGAGAACGCCGTGCCGCGTTCCATGCCGCCGATGATCAGGTCCCAGGCCTCGATCAGCCTGGGGTTCTCGCGGTGTTGACGGGCCAGCGGCTGGGCGGACGGCGGGTAGTCGTACACAAACGTCGGGTTGAGGAGGGTTGGCTCCACGATTTCGCCGAAGAGTTCCACCGCCAGCTTTTCCGCGTCCCAGGCGGTATCAAACTTGACCTCATGCTGTTTCGCGAGAGCCTGCAATTCCGCCACGGATGTGTCAGGAGTGACCTCCTGTCCCACAGCCTCGGAGAGGCCAGGGTAAACCGAGAGCCATGCCCAATCGCCGTCGAGGTTAACCTCCCCTGCCGGTGTCTGGATTACCCGCCCGACACCGGCAGCGTCAGCGGCGTCGAGGATGATTTCCTTGATGCGGTCGGCCATTACAAACTGGTCAGCCCAGGCCTCGTAGGCCTCCAGTGTGGTGAACTCCGGGCTGTGGGTGGAATCGACGCCTTCGTTGCGGAAGACGCGGCCCATGTCATACACACGGTCAATGCCGCCAACGACTGCCCGCTTGAGGTAGAGCTCAGTGGCGATGCGCAGGGTCATCTTCTGGTCGAACGCATTCATGTGGGTTTCAAACGGGCGGGCAGTGGCACCGCCGTGCACCAGTTGCAGCATGGGGGTCTCCACCTCAACATAGTTGCGGCGGTGCAGGCTCTCCCTGATGGACCGGGTGATGGCCGCACGCGTGTAGACCATTTCGCGGGCCTCGTCACGGACCATGAGGTCCACGTAACGCTGCCGGACGCGGGTTTCCTCGTTGAGGTCGGCGTGCAGGACAGGCAACGGCCGCAAGGACTTTGAAGCCATGGACCAGGACTCCGCCATAACTGACAGTTCACCCCGACGCGAAGAGATGACTTCGCCCTTGATGAAGACGTGGTCGCCAAGGTCCACCAGGGCCTTCCATTCGGCCAGGGCTTCCTCCCCGACGTTTGCGAGGCTGAGCATGGCCTGCAGCCGGGTGGCAGTACCGTCCACGCCGCCTTCCTGCAACGTGGCAAAGCAAAGCTTTCCGGTGTTCCGGACAAAAACCACCCGGCCGGTGACTCCTACGACGTCCCCAGTGGTGTCGTCTGCCTGAAGATGGGCGTACTTTTCCCTGATCTCGCTGAGGGAGTGTGTGCGCTCCACACCGACCGGGTACGCCTCCACGCCGCGCTCAATCAGCTTGGCGCGCTTTTCCATGCGGATGCGCATCTGTTCGCTGGCGTCCGCAGGCTGGGCGGCGTTGTTGGGGGCGGGGTTGTTTTGGGAAGTCACAATCCCCAAGTTTACCGTCGAATTCCACAGCAGCCTTCCGCTCATGAGTCCGTCGTAACGCATGGCTGTATTCCCCCAGCAGGCCACGTGGTTGGTGCACGCGTGCGGCGGCCTCGGTTAGGCTCGGATCATGACCCGCGAGAACATCAGAACCCCCGACGGCGGCACCCTCGAGCTCTTCAGCACTGGGGCCGAATTGGCGGGGCACGGTTCGGGAGTCGTTGTAGTGCACCCCTCAATGGTCACCGCTGCCGACTACACCCGTTTCGCCCAGAAACTCAGTGCAGCCCTGGGGCGCCCGGTGCACACCTTCAACCGCCGCGGGCGCGGACAATCTTCTTCCCAGCCGGAGGACTACACGCTGGACTCTGACATCCGGGACCTGGAGGCGGTGATGAAGCATACCTCCAGCACTGACGTCTTCGGGCACAGCTTCGGCGGCGCGGTTGCGCTTCACGCTGCCCGCTCGCTTCCCGTTGAGCGGCTGGCCGTCTACGACCCCGCCGTTTCCGTCAACCAGAGCGTCAAGGCTGATTGGACCGAGGAATATGAACGGGCGACGGCGGCCGGAGACGACGACCGCGCCCTCGCCGTCATGATCAGGGGGATGGAGACGGGCGGCGCCTTTGCCAGGATGCCGCTGAGCATGCTGACGCTGGCAAACAAGCTCACAGCAGGCACTCCCCTCGGCAAGCAGAACCGGGAATTGATGAAGACCGGTGTCCGCGAGATAAAGGCAATCATCGCCGCCGATATGCCGGCAGAGCCCTTCCTGGAATTGCCGCTTGAAACGCTCATCGTGGTGGGCGAAAAGAGCCCGGCCTACTTCGGCGTCGCGTGCGGGCAGATCCACGATGTGCTGTCAGGTTCCAGCTACACCATCCTGCCGGGCTACGGACACGACGGCGTCAACAGGGCCCCCGACAAACTCATCACGGAACTGAGCGACTTCTTCTCAGGCTGATCCGCAGACGCCACCTGAATTGCGTAACTTTTGACGTCTGCATCCTGCATGAACGGCGTCATCCAGCGGGAGCCAGGCCAAGAGACTGCCACGGCGCAGCAAAAGTTACGCAATTCCGCCAGCCCCGCATGAGATCGCAGCCGGGACTTAGTGGGCCTAGTGCGCGTGGGCGCCTTCTGCGCCAGCCGTCTTGCGCATCATGAGGGACAGTACGACGGCGGCGACGGCGAGCGCGGCGGCAGTCAGGAAGGCTGCCTGCATGCCCGCGACCACTCCTGAACCAATGGATACGGCCGCGAAAACGGATACCAGCAGAGCCGTTCCCGCAGCTCCGGCCACCTGCTGAAGCGTGCTCATGATGGCCGAGCCGTGCGAATAAAGGTGCGGGGGCAGCGGGTTGAGGCCCGTTGTGAATGCCGGCGTGAAAAGGAGCGCAAGACCAAGGCTCAGGCCCACGTGCAGAGCAACGATCCATGCCACGGGCGATTGCGCATTCAGCAACGAGAACTGCCACAGGGCCAGCACCATCATGATCGAGCCCGTGACAGTCAGCGGAAGCGGCCCCACCTTGTCAAAAAGTCTGCCAATGAACGGACCCAAAAGTCCCATGGCCAGCCCGCCCGGCAACAATGCCAGCCCGGTTTCCAACGACTTAAGCCCGCGGATCTCCTGCAGGTAAAGCGGCAGGAGGATGACGGCGCCGAACAGGGCAATCATGGCCACCACCAGCAGCAGGACGGAGATGGTGAACATGCGGAAGTTGAACGCCCGGAGATCCAGCAGCGGAGCGTCGGCTTTCTGCAACTGCAGCTGCCGCAGCACAAATGCCAGCAGGCTCACCACGCCAATCACCAGGGCGGCAATGGCGGCAGCACCTGGACCGGACTGGCCGCCATGGCCACCGCCGATCTGGCTCAGGCCGTAGACCAGTCCGCCGAAGGCCGGGATGGTCAGCAGCACCGACAGGAAATCAAGGCGGTTCTTCTCCTTCTCGCCGACGTTTGTGAGGTACTTTGCACCGATGGCAAAAGCGGCAAGGGCGATGGGCAGCACAAACACGAACATGAAGCGCCAGGAGAAGTGCTCAAGAATGAAACCAGAGACTGTGGGGCCCAGCGCCGGGGCCACCGAGATGGCGATGCTGACGTTGCCCATCACAGCACCGCGGCGCTGCAGCGGCACCAGGGTGAGGATGGTGGTCATCAGAAGCGGAAGCATGATTGCCGTGCCGCCGGCCTGGATAATTCTCGCGAAAAGCAGGACCACGAACCCCGGCGCCAGTGCGGCCAGTAGTGTGCCGCCCGAGAAGAGGCCCATCGCCAGCATGAAAACCGCACGGGTTGAGAGCCGCTGGAGGATGAAGCCGGTGGTGGGGATAACCACGGCCATGGTGAGCATAAAGCCAGTGGAAAGCCACTGAACCGTGGGGGCGTCCACCCGCAGGTCCACCATGAGGCGCTGCAGGGCAACGTTCATGATGGTTTCATTCAGGATCACCACGAAGGTGGCAACCAACAGGGTAGCGATGATCGTGACCGATTCACGCGACATTTTCGCCGGCGAAGGCGCGGCAGAACCGGTTGAAACCGACGTCGCGGCAGAACCGGCTGAACCAGACGTCGCGGCCGGGACGGCTATAGCGGCAGGGTCAGCAAGGGCCGCCTTGGACCGAGCCTGTTGAGATTCGCTTTGCACGTTGTCGCCCGCGTTCGAAGTAAGGTCTGTGGACATGAAAGTTCCCCCAAGGAAGTGTGGCGTGAGATCCGGCGAGCATCGTCGCTGCAGAGTTCAACAGTCTAGCCTGCACACCAATTCCCTGTGAGGGAAAAACCGTGAGAAAAAACTCTTCGGAATCGACGACTCCTTTTGAGGGAGCAGGGGCGGGCCTGTGCGAGGGTCAGGAACTCAGCGGAACATTGTCGATCAGGCGGACCGGGCCCACCCGCGCAGCGATGATTGCCAGGCCCTCACCACGGAACGGCGTCTCCCGGCAGTTCTCGGCGAGGGGCTCCAAAGTGCCTGGATCCACCACTTCGAAGTAGTCCAGTTTGACGAGCGGCTGCGACTCCACCAGCGCCACGGCGGAATCGAGATCCAGTGGCTGGTGGGCGTTGGCACGTTCCTCGACCAGCCGCAACGCCCGCGACAGCACCAGGGCTGCCACACGTTCTTCCTCCGAAAGGAAGCGGTTCCGGCTGGACAGGGCCAGACCGTCGCCGGCACGCACCGTGGGGACGGGGACGATTTTCACGGGAAAGTTCAGGTCAGCCACCATCCGCTGGACAAGCGTCAGCTGTTGGGCGTCCTTCTGGCCGAAGTAAGCCCGGTAGCGCGGCGGCGTCCCGTTGTTTCCGCAGGCGCCGGGCATGCCGAAATGGAGCAGTTTGGCCACCACGGTCAGTGCGCCGTCGAAATGACCTGGCCGGGAGGCGCCTTCCCACTTCTCCGCGAGCTTGCCCGCTGTAATGCGCACCATGGGTCCGCCGTTGGGATAAACCTCCTCAACGTCTGGAGCAAAGACCAGATCGACGCCTTCGGCCTCGAGGAGTTCCAGATCGGCATCAAGTGTCCGCGGATAGCGCTCAAGGTCAGTTGCTTCGCCGAACTGGAGGGGATTCACGAAAATGCTGACCACCACCACGTCGTTTTGTTCGACGGCGGTACGGGCCAGTTGGGCATGTCCCTCGTGCAGGGCTCCCATCGTTGGCACCAATCCCTGCGAGCTGCCCTGCTTTGCCGTCAGCAGCCGTGCGCTTTCCGTTCGAAGCGCGGCAGCTGTGGTGACTAGTTTGATCGCCATCTATGGTCCTTCCGGCGGCTGGGTTCCGTCACCAAGGGCGCGATTCATCTCCCCGAACTGATCCTCTTTCAACAGACCCCGGCTCGCGGCGCGTCCCGCAGTTGCCCGCGCCATGGCAAGGTAGGCGGCCAGAATGTCTCCGCCGGCACCGCCGTCGTATTCCTTCAAAGCCTCGGCGTGAGCCGTAACGGTTCCCACATCTCCACGGGCTACGGGTCCTGTCAGCGCCGATTCGCCGGAGGCCAAGGCGTTCTCCAAGGTGGCCCGGAGCAGCGGCCCGAGCATGCGTTCGGGTGATTCCACTCCTACTTCCCGCAGCAACTGCGAAGATTGGGCCACGAGCGTTACCAGATGGTTTGAGCCGTGCGCCAGCGCCGCATGGTAGAGCGTCCGGTCAGCTTCGGCGATGGCCACAGGCTCAGCGCCCATCTCCACCACGAGTGCTTGCGCGATAGGCAGCATGGCGGCGTCCGCTGTGACGCCGAAGGTGCAGTCGAGCAACCGGGTGAGGTCCAGGCTCATGCCGGTGAATGTCATGGCAGGGTGCAGCGCGAGCGGCACGGCACCGGCGGCCCGCACCGGGCGGAGGATTCCCACTCCGAAGCGGCCCGACGTGTGTGCCACAAGCTGCCCGGGCTGCCAGGCGCCAAGCTTGGCGAGCCCCTCCACCAACGCCCCCAGGGAATCGTCCGGAACGGCCAAAAGCACCAGCTCCGAACGCTCCACGATTTCTTGAACCTCGAGGATGGGGACACCGGGCAACAGTGTTTCGGCCCGCTCACGGCTTGCATCTGATACCGCGGAAACCCCGACCACGGCATGTTCAGCGGCGCGCAGGGCCGCACCGAGAACTGCACCCACCTTTCCCGCGCCAATGATTCCAACACCAAGGCGTCCGGGCTTAGCCATTCTGGGGACCGTCCTGACTGGGGGCTAAGGGTTCGCGGGGGGCTACCGGTTGACGGGGAGCGAGAGGTTCGCTCGGAGCCAAGGGTTCGCGGTGGGCCAGGGGCTCGCCAGAGGCAAGGGGTTCAGCTACGGGAGTTGCCGGGGCTACCTGGGCCAACCATTGTTCGCTGGTCTGCCGCTTTCTCGCGGCCCGCGCCCGCGCCGCCTGTTCCTGGAACAGCGCCCGGGCCACATCGACGTCAGCCTGGATCAGCCTCGGCACAACCGGGCCCGCCGTCGTGTGCAGGACAAGATCCGCGACGCCGAACCGCCTCGCAATCGGACCCTGGTGCAGCGCCATGGACTGCGTTCGCTGATGCGGCACCACCACGAGCTGCCGCCACCACCGGCCGGAACGAAGCAGCAACGCGGTGTCGGTTGCCGCGTAGCCATTGCGGCGCCACGCCAGCGGCGCAAGGAGGCGCGCACGTTCAGGGGTGGTGACGAAGCCGCCGTCGTTCTCCCTGCCGTTGATGCCGGCCGCAAACACGCGGGCCGCATCAGAGGTTCCGGGGTCCGGCAGCACCAGCGACATCATGGTCATGACGTCCGCAAGCTTTCCCACCGGCAGGAGCGTGGTCCGCGAGCCGCCTTCGCCGTTTCCGCCGGCAGCACCGTAACCGGCAACGTTCACGTGCATCCGGTACCAGCCGAAGATCCGCCAAATGGGCGGCTGAAAAACCCTAAGCGCCTGGATCCTCCCCGGGGGCAATGTCTGTGCCTGCGTATCCAGCAAGCCGTACCGCAGCCGGATACCGTCCGGGGAGATGGCTGCGGTGAAGTTATAGCCCTTGTTGAAGGAGGACCAGTAGGCGGCAGCAAGACCCAGGGCGGCCGGGATCAGGTACAGGAAAAATCCGCTATTGCCCGTGAGGACCGAGAGCAGCACTGAGCCGACCGCGCCCAACAGCACCAAGACACTCTGTTCGCTCAGGAGCAGGGAACCCACAAGCCTCGACGGCGGGACGGACAGTACGGCCTGCTCCGGTGCCTCCGGGACCACGCCGTCCGGGCTCTCGGGATCCGGCGCGACTCCCGCAGCACGGGCGAGGATGGTGGCCCGGAGCTGGCGGGCGTCGTCCATCCGCAGGAAAGCGAGCCGGACGGCTGACTCCCCGGCATCGGCCACTTCGAACCGGAGCTCCGCGAGGCCAAAGATCCGGGCCAGTAAAGGCTGCACGATGTCGATGGCCTGCACCCGGTCCAGGCGGGCCTGGCGCTGCTGGCGGAACAGGAAACCGGTCTTGACCCGGACATAGCCCCCGGCGACCTGATAGCGGGTGAAGTACCAGGTCATGATGAAACCGAAAATGGCCAGCAGCAGGATGACGCCCCCGGCAGCAAGCAGCCAGGGTGCACGGCCCGCCATCCGGTCATCGATGAGCGGACCGCCTTGGATCAGCCGCTCGAAAATGTCCCGGCCGAAGAAGTAGCCGATGGCCGCGAGGGCTATCCACCCCCGCACAAACGGCGACGCCGGATGGACCCGGAGCCATTCGCCGTCCGCATTGCCGGGGGAAACTCCGGCTGCACCGGCATCTCCGGCGGCTTCCACCGTCACAGTCCTGCCAGCCTGGCTTCACCGCGGGCGGAAAGCTGCTCGCGCAAGCGGGCGCCTTCGCTCTCGGGAAGGCCGGGAATCTGGGCGTTGGTTCCGGCGGAGGCTGTGTGGAGTTTCAAAGTGCACAGGCCCAGCCAACGCTCGAGCGGGCCAACGCCGATGTCCACGTACTGCATGCGTCCGTAGGGAACCACCATGACGCGTTGGAAGAAGATGCCGCCGCGGATCAGGAGGTCATCGTCGCGCTCGGCGTAACCGATGGCACGAACCTGCCGGGGAATCAGCACGAGCCGCCATACCGCCAGAATCAGCATGAGCGCCGGTACAGTCACCGCAAGCCAGAGCGGAGGCCAGGTCCACCAGCCCAGAAGTACAAAGATCAGGGGCAGGGACAGGACGACGACGGCAATCAGGTTACCGATCGCCCATTCCACAATTCGGACGGTCACGTACTTCGGTGAGACACGCAGCCACGTGATCCCGGGAGGATCAATCGCCTTGGTAGGCATAGCCGCCCTCCCCCTTTGCCTCTCCGCGGGCGCGTCCCGGGAGCTTGGTTGTGCCGTCGCCGTCGCCGTCTTCAGGAGGAATACGGCAGAACCGCTCCACGAGGAGCCCCACAATGATCATGACCAGGCCCCCTCCTGCCATGCCTAGCGCGAGCCACATCAGCGGCTGACTGCTCCGCATGCTCCAGATCTGCAACAACTCGACGAAGATCCCAGCGTGCCAGCCGAGCAGCATGGCGCCCGTGTAGGCACAGGCTTGCGCGAGGACCAAGGTCCAGGCGGCCAGGATGGGGTTGAGCATTTTCTTCTTTTTGCCGTTACGCCAGCGAAGAACACGGATTCCCAGCACCAGGGTGAGGGCAACAATCACGCCCATGGTGACCAGGGCCGTGAGAGGCAGGACCGGGGTGGCGAAGCTGAAGCGGTTGGCCAGCAGGGTGGCGAGCCAGCCCGCGACTGCGAGGACCAGGCCGATAGCGAGGAGCAGCAGGGGATTGATGGGTTTCACGTGCTACACCGCCCCGGCGGTAGGGAGACCGTTGAAGTCGCCGAAGCCATCGAAGGGGCGGAGCCCGGAAAGATCCTCGGCCTGGGCCGCAAGAACGCCGACCCGTTCGCCGTTGAGCTCAGCTGCCGGCTCGATGAGCGACCACGGGTAGAGCACGAATGCGCGCTCTGCCGCCCGGCGATGCGGAAGCGTAAGTTCGGGATCGGAGCTCACCACATCACCGTAAACAATGATGTCAACGTCAAGGGTGCGCGGCCCCCACCTCACATCGCGGACGCGGAGGTGCTTGTTTTCCACCGCCTGGCAGTGCCGCAGCAACTCCATCGGACTGAGCGTGGTCTCCACCGAGATCACCATGTTCAGGAAGTCCGGCTGGTCCTGCGGCCCGCCGACGGGCTTCGTCTGCATGACAGGTGAGACTGCGAGCAGCCGCACTTCCGGCCGGTCCACAAGATCCGCGACGGCGCTGGAAAGGGTGTCGTTCCGCTCCCCCAGATTGCTGCCGAGCGCCAGGACGGCGTGTGTGTACGGCAGCGTAGCCCGCGAAATCATTGTCGCTCCCGGTGGACGCTTACGGAGACGTCGCCGAACTCGACGTCGATGGGCGCCTGCGGTTTGTGGACAGTGATGTCGACGGCGGACAGGGGAAACTCCTGCAGCAGATCTTCAGCGATACGCACGGCAAGGGCCTCAATGAGGTTTACCGGTTCGCCGGTGATCCACTGCCTGATCCTGTCCGCGACCTCGCCATAGTGCGCAGTGTCGGAGACGTCGTCGGAGGCGGCTGCTTCTGCGAAGTCCAGGTGCAGCACGGCATCAACAATGAACGGCTGGCCGTCACGGCGCTCGAAGTCGAACACTCCGTGATTCCCCATAGCGGTAACGCCGCTCAACGTGATCTTGTCCATCCAGCCTTCCCTTGTCGGTTGGTGGTGCTTCAGTTGCTGTCGCGTGCCGGAGCCAGGCGGGCAGCAACCTTGACGGCGTCGAGGCTGGGGCCGACGTCGTGCACGCGGACGGCCCAAGCGCCGCGGGCTGCGCAGACAGCGGTGATGGCGGCTGTGGCGGCGTCACGCTCGTCGGGAGCAGCGGACTTGCCAGCAACCGTTAGGAGGGTACCGAGGAACCGCTTGCGCGATGCCCCCACCAGGACCCTGTGGCCCAAGGCTTCCAGCTTGTCCAGGTTCCGCAGCAGTTCCCAGTTCTGTTCATCCGTCTTGGAGAACCCGATCCCCGGATCCAGAATGATCTGCCCTGGTGCCACGCCTGCCGCGTACAGCTTGTCGCGGACACCGATCAGCTCGGCCACAACGTCCTCGGCCACATTCGAGTACTCCGTGAGGGAGTTCATGGTGCGGGCGTCACCGCGGCGGTGAGTCAGCACATAGGGCACCTTGCTCGCAGCCACAAGATCGGCCATGCCCGGCTCGATGCTGAGTCCGGAGACGTCGTTGATGATGGCTGCGCCGGCGTCCAGGGCAGCAGCGGCGGTCGAGGTGTGGACGGTGTCGATGCTCACGAGGGCGCCGGCCTTGACCAGGGCGGCGATCACGGGCAGGACGCGGCGTTGTTCTTCCTCAGGGCTTACGTCCTCGGCTCCTGGCCTGGTGGACTCGCCCCCGACGTCGATGATGTCCGCTCCGGCGTAAAACATCCTCAGTCCGGCCGCAATGGCGGTGTCCGGAGTGGGGTTCTTCCCGCCGTCGCTGAAGGAATCGGGAGTGACGTTCAGGATTCCCATCACAAGGGTTCGGTCAGCGGGCAGGCTATCCAATGTTGCGGCCGGCCGCGGTTTGCGAAGTATAGGCAGCGGAGATGTTGCGGGTCCGGTTCCAGGTGCTGCAGCTAGGGAGTCCATAGTCTGTTGTTACCTTCCGATGATGAGGCTCATTGCTTCTGCGCGGGTTGCCGGGTCATGCAGTTGCCCACGTACCGCACTGGTGACGGTTTTGGCACCGGGTTTGCGGATGCCGCGCATGGACATGCACAGGTGTTCACATTCGACAACGACGATCGCACCCCGCGGTTTGAGGTGGGTGACCAGGGCCTCAACAATCTGGGTGGTGAGGCGTTCCTGAACCTGCGGACGCTTGGCGAACATGTCCACGAGCCTGGCCAGCTTACTCAGGCCAGTCACTTTACCGTCGTGCGAGGGGATGTACCCAACGTGGGCCACCCCATGGAACGGCACCAGATGGTGCTCGCAGGTGGAATAGAACGGGATGTCCTTGACCAGCACCAATTCCTCGTGGTCGAGGTCGAAGGTAGTGGATAGGATCTCCGCGGGGTCGTGGTGGAGGCCGGCGAACATCTCGGAGTAGGCTTTGGCCACCCGTTTAGGCGTGTCCATAAGCCCGCCGCGGTCCGGGTCCTCGCCTATTGCTAGCAGGATTTCCCGGACTGCCGCTTCGATCCGCCGCCGGTCAACTTTGATGCCCCGGTGTCCCGCAGGATTCTCGGCAGCAGAAAGGTAACCGACCTCGGTGAGGTCGTCATGGTCGTAGTGGTTCACAAGACGAGTTTAGCCGTGGCCGGGCACATCGGGCCCGACGTCGGTTCCGCCCTCGAAGACCTCCTGGCCTGCCACACCCTGCGGATGCGGAGGCTGGGCGTCCAGCGGCTCATCCAGACGGGCCTCCTTGGCCTCCTCCTGGGCTTCGCGTGCAGCCTTTTCCTGGCGCGACTCAACAGGGCCCGCCATCTGTACCGGACGTGACTCCTTGGACAGCCAAACCTCGCGGAAATCGCGCTTGCGGATGTCACGGAAAATGTCGGCGATTTCGGCCTGGTTCAGGGTTTCCCGTTCCAGAAGTTCAAGGGCCAGGTAGTCCAGGACGTCCCGGTTTTCCGTGAGGATGGCGTAAGCCTCGTCATGCGCCTGGTCGATCAGCCGCCGGACTTCCTCATCGACGATGTACGCGATTTGGTCTGAGTAGTTGCGCTCATGCCCGGCATCCCGGCCCAGGAACGGCTCGCCGCCACCCTGGCCCAGGCGCACTGCACCAACGCGTTCGCTCATGCCGAACTCAGTAACCATCTTGCGGGCCGTAGAGGTGGCCTTCTCGATGTCGTTGGAAGCCCCCGTGGAGGGATCGTGGAACACAATTTCCTCAGCGACGCGGCCTCCCATGGCGTAGGCCATCTGGTCCAGCAGTTCGTTGCGGGTTACCGAGTACTTGTCGTTGTCCGGAACCACCATGGTGTAGCCGAGCGCACGCCCGCGCGGCAGGATGGTGATCTTTGTGACCGGCGCCGAGTTCCGCAGGGCTGCGGCAACGAGGGCGTGTCCGCCTTCGTGGTAGGCGGTGATCTTGCGCTCGTGTTCCTTCATGACGCGGCTGCGCTTCTGCGGACCCGCCATGACGCGGTCAATCGCTTCATCCAGGGCGCGGTCATCGATCAGGTTGGCGTTGGACCGTGCCGTCAGCAGGGCTGCCTCGTTCAGGACGTTGGCGAGGTCAGCACCGGTATAGCCCGGAGTCTTCTTGGCCACAGCCTTGAGGTCCACGCCCGGCGCCATCGGCTTGCCCTTGGCATGAACCTGGAGGATCTGGTCGCGTCCCACAAGGTCCGGAGCCTCAACTGAGATCTGCCGGTCGAAGCGGCCCGGGCGCAGGAGCGCCGGATCCAAAACGTCGGGACGGTTAGTGGCCGCGATCAGGATGACGTTGGTCTTGACGTCGAAGCCGTCCATCTCAACCAGCAACTGGTTAAGGGTCTGCTCGCGCTCGTCATTGCCGCCGCCGATGCCGGCACCGCGGTGACGGCCGACGGCGTCGATCTCGTCAACGAAGATGATGGCCGGTGAGTTGGCCTTGGCCTGCTCGAAGAGGTCGCGGACTCGGGACGCACCGACACCCACGAACATCTCAACGAAGTCCGAGCCGGAGATGGAGAAGAACGGAACGCCTGCTTCGCCAGCTACGGCACGCGCCAGCAGGGTCTTACCGGTGCCCGGCGGGCCGTACAGGAGGACGCCCTTGGGAATTTTGGCTCCCACAGCCTGGAACTTGGCGGGCTCCTGCAGGAACTCCTTGATTTCCTGAAGCTCCTCAACAGCTTCGTCGGCGCCGGCGACGTCGATGAAGGTCACTTGCGGCATGTCCTTGCTGACCATCTTGGCCTTGGACTTGCCGAACTGCATGATCTTGGAGCCGCCGCCCTGCATACGGGACAGCAGGAACCAGAAGAGGAGGCCGAGGAGGATAACCGGGACGAGGAGGGAGAACAGGCCTGAGAACCAGTTGCTCTCGATCGGCTGGTCCGTGTAGCCGTTGGCCGGCTTGGCGTCGGTGATTGCCTTGACGACGTCGTCCGCCCTGGCATTGACGAAGAAGAACTGGACGCTCTTGCCCTTGTCCTGACCGTCAATGGTCAGGTTGTCCTTGAGGGTCAGGTCCACGCGGTTCTCGGCGTCAAAAATCTTTGCCTGTTCCACCTGGCCGCTCTGCGAAAGCAGCTCAAGGCCCTTATCCGTGTCTATTCGTGAGGCACCGCCGGGGGCGAGGGTGGCAAAGGCCAGCAGGAGCATTGCGACAACAACAATGATCCAAATTCCCGGACCCTTGAAGAAACTCTTAGCTTTCATTTGTTCGGGGCTCGCCCCGTCCCTCCTGGTAGTGCTGCACGGCGCAATTGCGCGCGCGTGAGGTACTGCGTCAGCTACTAGCTATACACCGTACGGAGTAATTCACGCACGGTGAAGCGCAAAAGTTCCCTATGGGCGTAGCTGTTGCAGCACAAAAAGGCTGGGTTTGTGAGCCTGCATCCTCGCCAGCTTTCCGTCGATCAGGCCTTGGGGATCAGGATCCACAGGGCAATATAAACCAGCTCTCCTACACCCACCAGGCCGAAGATCACAAAGGCCAGGCGGACGATGAATTTGGGGATGCCGAAGCGTGCAGAGAGTGCTGCACAGACACCTGCGATGATCTTGCCATTCCGGGGTCGAACCAGGGTTGCGTCCATGCGCTCATGCTAACGGGCCGGCTCAACGGAGGGAACCATCGAGCCGGCACGAAGGCACGCCTTATGAGGCCCCTATCCGTGAAGCCCGTTCAGGACGGTCACGTTCTCGTAGGAAACATCCTCACCGGTGGTCAGGACTACAAAACCCGTTTGGATTTTTCCCGATGTGACTGTCAGATGACGCACGGCAGTCCTGTTTCCGGCGACCAGAAGGGTGACCCCCTCTTTGAAGGTAAGAACGACGTCGGCTGCGTTGCCGGTCCTGCCCTCCAACGTAATGTTGCTACGGTCCTTCCAGATAACTACAGGCTCGTCGTAGACCCCAGGAGCGAGCCGGATGGTGACCGGCCGGGAATAACCGGACGGGATGGACCCAACAGCTGCCCGGATGCTCCCGTAGTCGCCTGAGCCGTCCAGGGCAACAGTGATGACCCCGGCCGGAGGCGTGACGGTCCCTCCTAGCGGACCGGCGAACCTGCCGACGAGGGCGGGGACCGCCTCGGCAGGGTCAGGCCTGTAGTGGTAACTCGCCGCCGGATCGAATGCGGCCCCGCTGGAAGGACTGTTCTCTCCCGCGCAGTCCTCGAAAATGTTTCCCGAGGCAGCCAGTTCACCTTCGGCGTCCTGGATGTTCAGCGGATTCCTGACGTCCTGGAAATAGTTCCCTTCGACGACGAGCCTGGCAGCGTTGCGGCCCAGCATTCCGTAGCTTGAAATGTCCTGCAGATAGTTGTTGTACACATGGCCGGCCAGCACGTTGTCCAGACTGGCATTGCGCTGATGCGTGTTCCTGATCCAGTTGTGGTGGAAGGTCAGCTGCGTAACGACGTTCTCCGTCCAGCCTTCCCCGATGGCCTTGTTGTGGTCCGCGAAGACGTTCCACGAATAGGTCACGTAGTCGCAATCCTTGCGGGTATCCACCAGGCCGTCCCCCAGCCGGGTGAAATACATGTGGTCCACCCAGATATGGTGCGAGGTGTCCACCTGGATTCCGTCGCGGTCGTTATCTGGCCGCTTGCCTTCGAAATCTCCCGGGATGTACGAATCTCGCACTGTGAAGTTCCGGAAGATCACGTTGGCAATGTTGATGAGCTTGAAGCCGGCATTGACCACTTCTGCGTCAGAACCAGCGCCAAGGAAGGACTTGTTCGACTGGACCCGCAGCTTTTCATAGGCATCGAAGACGATGCTGCCGTGCAGGATGACCACGAGCGCCTCGCTGGCGTTAGCGAAGCTCCGCAATTCTGCAGTTGTGCGGGCGTGGACAATGTTTCCCCCGGCGCCCCCGGTTGTTCCGTCGAGTCCAAGTCCGGGCAGCGACGCGAATCCTGCGGGCTGGTGGGACCAGACCGTTCCGCCCAGGGCGCTGCTGTTGGGCAACCCTGCCTCGTCGAATCCGCTCTCCCCAAGGCTGGGCTCAGGGCCGTATCGCAAGCCATCTGTGGCCGCCGCGGCCGAAACTCCGCTTCCCAGGGAGGTGGCGGCCACCAGCCCTCCCCCGAGCAGGCCTGTTGTCAGCACGGATCTGCGGGACGGGGTGATGGCCGTTGCCTGAAAAAGTGCACATTTCGCGGTCATTTCAGTTGCCCGCCTCTGTCAGCGCCTGTGCTCCGGCATACGGCGTCCAGTCCCCCAGGTAATTGGCAATGGTGAACTGCTGCACTCCGGCAACATCGAGCTGCGGGTGGAAAGCGTTGAGCCAGGCTCCCGGCCCGCTGTTGCTGTGTTCCCCGAACCGCCCTTCCGTCCAGGAGTGTCCGCTCATATCCGCCCAGCCCTGCTCGGCGATGTGTGCGCCAAGCCACGAGTCACGAATGACGGCCTGGGGGTGGGCATCAGGATCGCTGCTCGCGAACCAGGGCCGGCCGAGGCTGACGGTCCCGGGGGCTGCGTCACCGGTCAGCCTGCTGTTGATGATCAGCAGCCCGTACGGGTTTGAGTTCTTGGTGCTTGGGGCCACGATGTAGCCGTTGTTCGTTGCGCTGCCCCGGTCGAGGGAATGAACGGTACAGCCGTCCAGGACGGCCGTGCCGCGGCCGTAGATAAAGTCGACATCGCCCTCGATGTAGCAGTTCTTCAGATACGTGCGTGCCCTGGCATCGCGGCCGGTGGTGTCTGCCAGGTAGGTGTCCTGGTTCCCGAGGAAGCGTGCGTTCTCGAACGTGACCTTGTCCCCGACGGAGCGGACGGCGAGCGCCTGGCTGGAGCCGTTTGCGGCCTCGTCGTACGTATTCTCGACAGTCAGGTTCGTAACCGTCGTGTTGTCTGCGGCGACGGTCATGGTGGGGCTGCCCTTGGCGCCCCACGTTCCGCCGAAGAACTTCGGCTGGCCGGCTGCGGTGTTGTAGCTGAGAACGACGTCGGCCGGGTTGCCTGTCGCTCCAGTAATGGTGACGTTCTTACGGTCAGGCCAGACATTAACCACTTCCCGGTAGACGCCGGGTTTCACGGTGATGGTGCGTGCCTGGGTGCTGTGGTCCGGGATGGCTCCGATCGCGGCCTGGATGCTTCCGAAATCGCCTGTACCATCGAGAGCCACGGTGATGTTTGCCCCGGGCACCTTCGCGGAAGAGTTCCGGGGACCCGCACCTTCCGAAACAATCCTGGGGACGTCCGCCGTCGCGTCCTGCCGGTACTGGTAGAAGGACGACGGCTCAAACGCCACGCCGATGTTGTCCTTGCGGCCGTAGGTCTGGCCCTTGAAGATGTTGTCGCGGCTCACCACCTGTGTTGCGGGGTCTTTTGCGACGATGGGATCTGCCACAGTGTCGAAGTAATTGCTCTCCACCACGACTTTGGCCGCGTTCCGGCCCATCATGCCGTACTGGCCGATGTCCTCCAGGTAGTTGTTGTAAACGTGGGCAGCGGCGGTGTTGTCGAGGCTGGCGTTGCGCTGGACGGTGTTGCGTATCCAGTTGTGGTGGAGGGTCATCCGGGTAACTGCGTTGTTCGTCCAGCCCACGCCGAGCGCCTTGTTATGGTCCGCGAAAACGTTCCAGGAGTAGGTCAGGAAGTCCGAGTCCTTGCGGGTGTCGATCATGCCGTCGCCCAGGCGCTCGAAGGCCATGTGGTCCACCCACACGTGGTGGCTTGTGTCCAGTTGGATCCCGTCGTGGTCCCCTGTCTTGCCGTCCCAGTCGCCTGGAATGTAGGAATCCCTGATGGTGAAGTTCCGGAAGATGACGTTGGAGACATTGATGAGCTTGAAGCCTCCATTGACAAGCTCAGGACTGTCGCCCACACCGATGAAGCTCTTGTTCGACGCCACCGGGATCTTGAAATACGACTCAAGTTTGATGGAGCCCGGGATGAGAATCACCAGGGGTTCTGCTGCCGCCGCATAGCTCTTCAGCTCCTCGAAGGTCCCGGCGTTGACCACCCGGCCGGCCTGGCCTCCCGTGGTGCCGCTGAGCCCGTTCCCGGGCAGCGCAGCGAAGCCGTCAGGCGCCTGTTTCCAGAGCGCCTGCGCCCGGCCGTCGTCGTCGGTGGTGCCCGTCTTCTGCGCTCCCGCGACGTTGTGGGGTGGCGCACCGTGCGCAGGAGCCGCCGCCAGTCCCCCCAACAGACTCGCCGCCATGAGGGCGCCAAACATCGATAGAACTTTCATCCCATACTCCTTTGTGTGTGATTACTTGCTGGTTCGGCGTTGACGCCGGAGTTCAGTGAATGGCCGACGCCGTCACTTCAGGCCAGTGGTAGCGATGCCGCTGATGAGGTACTTCTGACCCGCGATGAAGAAGCCGATGATGGGCGCAATGGACACCACGGACATGGCGAACATGGGCCCCCACATGCTCTGGCCTTCGGAGTCCATGAAGGCCCGGAGCGCCAGAGGGACGGTGTACAGGTCCTGGTTTTGGATGTAGATCAGAGGCCCGAAGAATTCGTTCCAAGTGGAGATGAACGTGAAGATCGCTGTGGTGGCCATGGCCGGGACGCACAAGGGCAGGATCACCTTGATGAATGTACGGAAGGGGCCACAGCCGTCGATCTGCGCTGCGTCATCCAGCTCGACCGGCAGGGACTTCATGAACTGGACCATCAGGAAGATGAAGAACGCGTTGGTGGCCATGAAGTTCGGCACCACCAGGGGAAGGTAGGTGTCCAGCCAGCCCAGCTGGGAAAAGATGATGTACTGCGGCACCAGCAGGACGTGGCCGGGCAGCATCAGTGTCCCCAGCATCAAGGCGAAGAAGAGCTTCCGCCCGGTGAACTCCATTCTGGCGAACGCGTAGGCGGCCAGGGCACAGGAGAAGATATTGCCCACGATGGACAGCACCACGATGATCAGGGAGTTAAAGAGGTACACGTGGAAAGGCTGGTTCAGGGCCGTCCAGCCCTCGGCATAGTTTGCGAAGTTCCAGTTCTGCGGCCACAGGCCCAGTTGCCGGAAGATGTCTTCACTGGGCTTGACCGAGCTGGAAATGAGCCACAGCAGCGGATAGAGCATCACCAGCCCCACCAGACAGAGGATGAGGTGTTTGGTGAAGCGCTGGGCGGGGGTTCCTTCAGTTTCCCCGTCCGGGATGGCGGGGCTCCGTTGCGGCTGTTTTTGTGACCGTTTCAAGGGAAGATCTAGCAAAGCCATGTCGGTTGCCTTAATTGTCGTAGAAGACCCAGAACTTGGACGCGATGAAGTTGATGGCGGTGAAAATCGCGATGATCATCAGCAGCACCCAGGCCATAGCCGAGGCATAACCCATCTCGAACTCGGTGAAGCCCTTCTGGTACAGGTAAAGGTTGTAGAAGAGTGTGGAATCCGCCGGGCCGCCCGTGCCGCCGCTCATGACGTAGCCCTGGGTGAACGTCTGGAACGAACCGATGAGCTGCATGATCAGGTTGAAGAAGATGATTGGGCTGATCAGCGGAATGGTGATGCTTCGGAACTGGCGCCATTTCGAGGCTCCGTCAATGGACGCGGCTTCGTAGTACATCGACGGAACCTGCCGGAGTCCGGCGAGGAAGATCACCATGGGTGAGCCAAAGGTCCAGACGTTGAGCACTATCAGGGTGCTCAGGGCGAACTCGGGGTCAGTGACCCAGGCGGGCCCCTGGATGCCGAACAGCCCCAGGAAACTGTTCACGATGCCGTCATTGCCGAAGATGTAGCGCCACAGCATGACGATCGCTACACTCCCGCCCAGGAGGGAGGGAAGGTAGTAAACGGAGCGGTAGATCGGCAGGCCCCTGATACCGCGGTTCAGCACCAGTGCCACCGCCAGGGCCGCGGCCAGCGAGATGGGAACTGACACGAATGTATAGATGAAGGTGACCTTCAGCGACTGCCAGAGCCTCGGGTCCTCAAACATGGCCTCGAAGTTGGCCAGCCCCACCCAGGCCGGCTGGTTGAAGAGGTTGTAGTCCGTGAAAGCCAGATACAGCGAAGCGAAGAACGGGATCACCGTGAACAGCATGCCTATGAACCACGGCAGCAGGAACAGGTAACCGGACGGCTGCCGTTTCCGGGAAGAAACCTTGCGGGAGCCCCGACCGGGCGGGTCCGCAACGGGACCCGCCGGCAGGGTCTTTGGCTGTTTGGTCAGGACCGACATGGTCTCAGGCTCCAATCGCGAGGACGGCCGGGCTACTTGTTAGTGGCTGCATTGCTCTTCTCAAGGAAGGTCTTTGCAGCATCGGCCGGGCTGATCCGCCCGAACTCCACCTCTGTAGTCAGCTGCTTGAGGGTGTCGGCAACGACGCTTGCGCCCTTGGGGTAGACGTAGGCCTCAGGGAGTTCGTCCTCCTGGATGGCCGCCATCATGTCAACGAACGTTTTGTCATCCTTGCTGAGCTTGGACGTGATGGATTCAGCAACGTCGGGATTGATCGGCACGCCGCGCTGCGTCAGGGTGTGCGCCGCGCCGTCGGTGTCGTTGGTCAGGAAGTCCACCAGCTTTGCTGCTTCCTTTGGGTGCTTGGACTTTGCAGCGACTGACCACAGCATGGTGGGATCAGCGGAGTAGCCCCGCCGTTCAGCCGTGGTTTCGCCGGGCATCCGAAGGAGGACCAGGTCCCCTTCTACAGCATCGTTGTAGCCCTTGAAGTTATTGATGGGGATGATCTGGGAGGCAACGGTGCCCTTGGCCAGGTAAGACTGGGCGGGCGATCCACCGATCTGCTCAAAGAAACCTGCGGGTGGATATCCCCCGGCTTTGCGAAGGTCCACGCTGTACTGGAACCAGTCACGGATAGTCTCCTCGCTGACACCGAGCTTGTTGTCCTTGGTGTAGAAGTCCTCGCCACGCTGGCGGGCGAGAAGGATCGGCCCGGTTTCGGTGGCCACGTCATAGCCTGCGCCGTAAACCTTTCCACCGGTCTTCCGGGTCACTTCGCTGGCGAACTTGGCGTAGTCTTCCCAGCTCCAGGTCTTGTCGTCGGGAATGGTCACCCCGGCCTGGTCCGTGATGGTTTTGTTGACCACCATGCCGATTGTTGTTACTCCGGTGGCCAGTCCATACAGCTTGCCGTCGACGGTTCCGCGGCTGAGCACCGTCTCCGGTACGGCGTCGAGCTTGAGTTCCGGAAGAGTCTTGAGGTCTGCCAGAGCGCCGCGCTGGGCGTATTCGAGGAGGCTGCGGTTCGCCATCGCGAGGACGTCCGGCGGATTTCCGCCCGCAAAACGCGTAGCCAGCTTGTCGGCGTAGGGTCCACTGTCCTGGTATTCGGTCTTGACCGTGATGCCGGGGTTCTTCTCCTCAAAGACGCGGAGTGCAGCCTCAGTGACCTTCGCCCGGTTGGCATCACCCCAGAACACGAAGTTGAGTTCCACCGTGCCGTTCTGGCCAGCCGGGTTTCCCGAACCGGCGCAGCCGGTCAGGGCCAGGCCAAGCGTGAGCCCGGCGGCTGCAAGGACGGTTCTGCGGGAGTGGAGCTGCTGTGTCATCTTCATCGAATGACAACCTCTCTGATTTGAAAGTTTCTGTTGGAAGCCCGTAGGGAACGGAGGAGTGGGGACGAAAGTTTCTGAAAGGAACTGGTGGACTGAAGACCTGGAACGTTCCGACACTCCCCCATTACGTTCGGCTCAGTAAACGATTTCTAGCAAGGAACTGCTGTGACTGTCAACACATGCCGGGAAATTCGTTCATTAGGAAACTTTCTGACTACTTGCCTATTTATTTCCGATTGGTTAGTCTCATCCAACCCACGAACTTCCGGACGAAAGGAACTGCAATGGTCCCCGGTCACCATCACAGCAATGCCGTGGACCTTACAGTCGGCGGGGCAGGGATTCTCCGCTATCAGAGCGGAAGTGCATTGGACGGCAGGCAGTCTCCGCGGCCTTTCCTGCACCCGGTCCAAACCCTGTCAGGCACGCTGGTCACAGATTCCGAGCCTCCGGACCATTCGCATCACCTGGGCATTTCAGTAGCCTTCTCCGACGTAAGCGGCAGCAATTACTGGGGTGGGCGTACGTTCAAGCCAGGGGAAGGCTCGGTTTTGTTGGCAAATCATGGCCGGCAGCAGGTCACTGATGTCTATTCCGGAAAGGACTCCATCAGTGAGAATCTGGACTGGATCGGAGCCGACGGCGGCGTGCAGGCAATCGAGCGCCGTCGCATCCAGGTGATGAGGCACACTGATCCTCGGGCTTGGGCCATGAGCATCAGTTCCACCATCAGGCCCGCGGACCAACTGGACCGCCTTGACGTATCCTCCTCAGCGGTCAAAGGAAGGGCGGGGGCAGGATACGGCGGCATCTTTTGGCGCTTCCCCCGGGACGCCCGCGCGGAACTGGTGCTGACTGAAGCCGGAACCGGCACTGATCTTGCCCACGGCTCACTTTCACCCTGGTTGTCTCTCGCGGTAATCGTCGCGGGAAGGCGGGCGAGCGTAGTGCTGGCCCAGGATCCTGGACAGGCTCTTCCCTGGTTCCTGCGGACCGAAGGTTATCTGGGGGCCGGCCCCGCCGTCGCCTGGGACAACAGCAGGACCGTCTCGCGGCACAACCCGCTGAATCTGACCCTTCACGCCGTCGTGATGGACGGGGTTGTGGACTCCCCCGCCCTTGCCCGGAGGCTGTTGGACCTTCATCCGACGCTCCGCCGGCAGACTACCCAGCCGGCCCTCACCCATCGATAGGATCCAGTGACTTCCCAAGACCGCCAGCCCACGTTCAACAATCCCATCCTCAATGCCGACTGGCCAGATCCAGATGCCATCGAGGTGGATGGCTGCTTCTACCTCATTTCGTCCAGTTTCAACCGCGCCCCTGGACTGCCTGTCCTCCGTTCGCGCAATCTGGTGGACTGGGAGCATCTTGGGCATGCACTCAAAGCACTCCCGCCTGTGGACCACTTTTCCCTGGTCCGGCATGGAAGCGGGGTCTGGGCGCCGGCGCTCCGTTACCACGACGGCCGTTTCTGGATTTTCTACCCGGACCCGGACCACGGCATATTCGTGCTCCATTCGGAGAAGGCAGAGGGTCCCTGGAGCGAACCGCACCTGCTCTACCCCGGCCGTGGAATCATCGATCCCTGCCCCCTCTGGGATGAGGATGGTAAGGCCTACCTGGTCCACGGCTGGGCCAAGAGCAGGATCGGACTTAAGAACGTCTTGACGGTGCATCGAATGAGCCCAGACGCTTCCCGGCTACTGGACAGCGGCACCCACGTTATTAAGGGCGTAGATTTTCCGGGATACACCACCATCGAGGGACCCAAATTCTACAAACGCGACGGCTGGTACTGGATCTTTGCACCCGCCGGAGGAGTAGCCACGGGATGGCAGTCAGTGTTCCGCGCGCGCTCGCCCTTCGGACCTTATGAAGCGCGTAAGGTCCTGGAGCAGGGAAACAGCCCTGTCAACGGCCCCCATCAGGGCGCCTGGGTCACCACCCCTGCTGGCCAGGACTGGTTCCTCCATTTCCAGGATCGCGGCCCCTACGGCCGCGTCGTCCATCTTCAGCCCATGGGATGGGGCGACGACGGCTGGCCGTGGATGGGTGCCCGGACCGCTAACGCTCCGGCCGGGACTCCGGTGCTGACCCACGCGTATCCACGCGGGACCGCTCCCGACGCCGTCCACCTCCCGGCGTCGGACGACTTCCGTGAAAGGACCTTAGGGAACCAATGGCATTGGCAGGCCAACCCCCAGGCGGACTGGCTGGCCCTGCCCGGCGACGGGCGGGCCATCCTGCATTGCCAGCCCAACGATCCCGGCAACCTCCGGGAGCTGCCGAACGTCCTGGGCCAGATCCTTCCGGGTGTCCCGTCGGTCTTCAGCACGTCAATCGAACTGGGCGATGTTCCGGCGGGAACCCGGGCCGGTGTGGTGGTGCTGGGATTGGAGTACGCCTGGCTTGGCCTCAGGAGAACCCCAACCGGGGTGCAGCTGACCGCTGGCACCGGAGGGAGCACGCCACAGGAGGAACCGCTTGGGGCCCCGGTGGACCTCCCGGCCGGTGCAATAGAGCTGCGGGTCCGCACTGATGCAAAGCATCGGGCGCATTTCGCATGGCGTCCGCGGGGAACCGGCGAATGGCACGAGCAGGATTGGGAATTCACCCTGGCGAAAGGCCATTGGATCGGGGCGGAGCTGGGAATCTTCGCCACCTCGCCCAGAGGTTCCAGCGGGACGGGCGATGTTATCGTGGGGTCAGTACAGCTGGAAGCCGCACGTACTGCACAGGAACAATCGCCGGAGTTTGCGGGATCCGCACAACTATGACTCCTAGGACTTCCACTTTGGCCACCCCACCATCCACGCCCGCTCCCCGCTCCACCATTGCGGATGTGGCAACGGCTGCGGGTGTGTCCGTTCCAACGGTCTCCAAAGTCCTCAATGGCCGTGCCCATGTTTCCCAAGAGACCCGGGACCGCGTCAACACCGCCGTCGAAGAACTGGGCTACAACAAGAGAAAAACCCAGGTCAACGGTGCACGGTTGCTGCAACTCGTGGTGAACAACTTCGACAGCCCCTGGGTGCTTGAGATCCTCAAAGGGGCGGAGGCCGCCGCTGCCCGCCAGGGCTACAACGTGCTGTGCACCAAGACGGAACATGTGTCGTCAGAGGAGTGGCGGAAACTCCGGCGCTCCTCAACGAATCAGCTCGCCGGGGTGATGTTGCTGGCTCCCCATAGAGGGTCACGATTGGTGACGGCACTGCGCTCGCTGAACATCCCCGCCGTCGCCCTTGACCCCCAAGGCAGCGAGGCACTCGCAATTCCGAGCGTTGGGCCGGCGTCGTTCTCCGGGGCGATGCTCGCCGTCGAGCATCTTCTCAAGCTGGGACATCGGGAGATCGGAATGATTACCGGCGGCGGCGCTGATTCCGTCCACAGTCCGGCCCGCTATGCCGCCTATGCCGCAGCGCTCAGGTCGGCAGGGATCGAGCTGAATCCCGATTTTGTGCGCGACGGCAATTTCAGCATTGAGGCCGGACTCCGGCTCGGCGGGGAACTCCTGGATCTGGATCAGAGGCCCACCGCTGTGTTCGCCGGGAACGACCTTCAGGCGCTGGGCCTGATGAGTGCCGCCGCGGTGAGGTCAATCCGGGTGCCTGAGGAGCTCAGCGTGGTTGGTTTCGATGACATTGCCCAGGCAGCCCTGACATCACCGCCCCTGACAACCATCCGGCAGCCTTCCGAGCAGATGGGAGGGCTCGCCGTCGGCATGCTGGTGGACCAGATCGAAAACGCCACAGCCGGTCCACGCTCCATAGAACTGGCGACGGAGCTGATCCAGAGGGGCTCCACCGCACCGTACCCGCAGCCTGCTTGAGTGTTCCCCGGCTTGGCTAGAGGAACAGCGTTCAGTTATTCCTGCCCCGGGCGGCAACTGCCCATGTGCCACTAAACGTCCCGTCTCTGACCAGACTCACTTCGTCGACGAGGTTCATGGTCAGGCAGACGTGGTTGGGAATGACCCGGAGCCGCTGCCCGCGTTCCGGTATTGCCGCTCCTTGTGGCCACTGCACTGTGGCGTGATGTTCCGACAGCGCGATGATTCTCGCTGCAGGGTAGTCGAGCAACCGCCCATACCCGGTGGCCCACGGGGCACGGTCGCTGCCCAGGATCTTGCTTCCGGCATCAATGATGAAGCGCCCGGGCTCCTCCGGGCCGGTCTTATGGTGGCTGACAACCGTGCTGGCGACTGTGAGTGCGATGTCCCCGGGGCTGCACCGCTCAAGCTCGAGCTGCTGCGCATCACCAAAAACGTAGACACCCGGCCGCAGTTCTGTGGCTGCTGTTTCCCCGCCCAGAAGGGCGGTTGGCGTCGATCCGCCGCTGAGCTCCATCTCAGTGAAGCCTGCGGAAGCAAGGGCCGCCGCGGCGTGGCGAAGGACCGTATCTTCTTCCCCGGCAGCCTGACGGGGCATTCCGGGCGTGTAGCTGTGGCCGGGGAAGGTGAACACCCCTGTGACGTTGAGGCCGGCCTCGGCTGCTGCCAACGCGACGACGGCGGCTGAGTCGGGATGGACGCCGCTGCGGTGGTGGCCGCTGTCGAGCTCCACCCTGACTGCGATTTTTCCCGCGTCGGCTCCGAGATTCCTGGCCATGAAGGCGGCGCTTTCGGCAGAATCCACGCCTACCGTAATGCGGGCGCTCTCCGCGAGGCGATGGAGCCTTTCGGCTTGCCGGACGCCCACCCACAGGGGGTAAGCGATGAAGATGTCCTCCACTCCGCCATTGGCGAAGACTTCGGCTTCACCGATAGTTGCCACAGTGAGCCCCACGGCCCCTGCGGCGAGCTGCTTGGCCGCAATTTCCAGGACTTTATGGGTTTTGGCGTGAGGCCGCAAGTTGACGCCACGGTTGCTGGTGGCCGACGCCATCCTGGCGATATTTCGGTCCAGTATGTCGACGTCGATCATGACGCCAGGGGTGGTGATCTCAGCGGGAACAGTCATTGAGGGCCTCCTTTAGTCAAGATCCGCTGGAGTTGCAGGGAATTTACCTGCGGTTTACGCGGTAAGTCTTGCCGGAATGGCCAGCCTGCGACAGACTCATTCTCACCTGATGAACGGATCCGCGTGGCGATTGAACGTAATCGACTGAATTCGTTCGGCCAAACCACGTGCGACGCGAACGCCTCGACGCGTTCCGGCTCTTGGCGATGACGCCGTCGGCCAGAGTCCGCAGACCGGAGAGGATAGTCATGACAGGATCGTTTGAGGTATTCGTTGATTCGGAATCGTACTTCAGGTTCCGACTCAAGGCTCCGGATGGAACCATCATGGCTGTCTCCATGGCCTTTGAGGACAAACCCGCGGCGGTGGCCGGCATTACTGCCGTACGTGAGTACGCGGGAATGGGACTCATCACTGACCTGTGTCCGGCTGGTCTGTCCACGCGCACTCCGGAACCGGCGCTTGCCGTTGACACACGGCGCCCAAGTGGAGACCGGCAAAGAGATGATCATCAGAGGGTTGATCTCAGACCTGGTGATCACAGAACAGCAGCTGACCATTTCCGGACGCGTGCAAGGACCTTGCGCCAGGCGGCAACGGGGCCCCGCTGGACCCACCTGGTCTGAGACTGTGTGGGGTCTCAGACCCCTTCCCGATTTTGAGACTCTGGTGGGTTACTCGTAGACGTGCGGCGCCAGGGTGCCTACGAAATCAAGGTTGCGGTACTTTTCGGCGTAGTCCAGGCCATAGCCGACCACGAATTCGTTAGGAATGTCGAACCCGACGTACTTGACGTCGATCTCCACCTTCGCGGCCGTGGGCTTGCGGAAGGCCGTGCAGATTTCCACTGATGCGGTGCCGCGGGATTCAAGGTTGGTCTTCAGCCAGGACAGGGTGAGGCCGGAGTCGATGATGTCCTCAACGATCAGCACATCCTTGCCCATGAGGTCGGTATCAAGGTCCTTGAGGATCCGGACCACGCCTGAGGACTGGGTGCCGGAGCCGTAGGAAGAAACAGCCATCCAGTCCATGGAGACGTGGCTGTGGAGTGCCCTGGCGAGGTCAGCCATGACCATCACTGCACCCTTGAGGACGCCGACAATAAGGAGCTCGCGTCCCTCGTAGTCCTTGTCGATGTCCGCAGCGAGCTCGGTAATACGCTGCTGGATCTGTTCCTTGGTGTAGAGAACGTGCTTAAGGTCTGCCTGGACGTCGTTTGAATCCACCAATGGCTCCTGTGTAGATACGGGGTGCGACTATTTCTGGGGCGGTTTGTGAGACCGGAATACTAGCTTCCCACAGCGTGCGCCTTCGCGGGGAACGGGGCGCCTGCCAGTCTCCCGGTTGAGCTGGTCTTCGGCCAGGATCTGCGCAAGGGAAAGCCTGTACACGCTGACTCCTCCAGGCAGTTCCACCGGCCCCGCTGAGCCCTTCCGCCGCAGGAGGGCTTCCGCTGCCAGGAGCCGCTGGTAGCTGGGCTGTTGGCCCCCGACGGCGGCAGCTGCCTTTGCGATGACCCGGTACCTGATGGCCGGGGCAAGTTCCCGCAGCTCTTCCTCCGGCAAGGTCAGGTCCGGTCCGGAACGCTGAGCCAACAGCTCATACGTCGTGTTCGCCACGTCCTCCAGGTAGTCCGCGTCGAGCTGCAGGATGGAGGCCGTGCGGGCAAGGGATTCAGCCACCCCCGGGCCAAGCTTTTCCTCCAGCAGTGGGAGGACCTCCACCCGGGTGCGGGAGCGGGCAAAGGCAGGATCTGCATTGCTGGGATCATGCCAAGGCTCCAACCCTTCCACCTCGCAAATTTCCAGGGTTTCAGCCCGACGCAGGCCAAGGAAAGGCCTCAGGAGACGATCCCGGACCGGACGCATCCCCGCCAGCGAACGGGTACCCGATCCTCGGGCTAGGCCCAGCAGCACCTGCTCGGCCTGATCATCCAGGGTATGGCCCAGCAGGATGGCGCCGGCTCCGACGGCGTCCGCCACCGACTCGAGCGCGGCGTGCCGGGCGTCGCGGGCGGCAGCTTCGGGGCCCACGCCGGGCGTGGCCACGTCGACCACCCGCACCACGACTGGGGAGAGGCCCAGTTCCTCCAGCGTAACTGCAGTTTTGGCCGCAACGTCCGCCGAGCCTCGCTGGAGCTGATGGTCAACAACCACTGCGCCTACCGAGACCCGGTGCCCGTCCACATGTCCTCGCCGGGCAAAGTAGGCCGCAACAGCTGCCAGTGCCAGTGAATCTGGGCCACCGCTGCACGCCACGAGCACTTGTTCCGGGTAGCCCGCGGAGGCTAAGGCGTCCTGCAACATCTTCCGGGCGGTCCCGACGACGGGAGCAAGACGGCCGGGACGCCGTCGTCCGCCCGTCCCGAGCACAGCGCCTGATCCAGCGCCTGGCACGGTAATTAGAGCCCCATTCGGTCGAGCCAGATCTTGGCGTCGTGGATTTCAGGCTCCGTGGGGAGGTGATCCACGGATTCCCAGACCCGGTTGAAGCCCTCCATGCCCGCAGCCTCAACAACGGCACGGACGAACTTGGCGCCGTCGGTGTATTGCCGCATCTTCGCGTCCAGGCCGAGCAGGTTGCGGATGAACTTTTCCACAATTCCGCGGTCCTTGCCACGGTCGTTGAACCGCTGCCGGATGGTTTTAACGGACGGGACGATGCTGGCGTCGACGGCGTCCATCACCACGTTGGCGTGCCCTTCAAGGAGGCTCATCACGGCCGTCAAGTGCGAGATGGCGGCCTTTTCCTCGGGGTCCTGGAGCAGGTCCAGAATGACGCCACGGCCTGGCGTAGTTCCCGACGCCGACCTGTCCTTTAGGGAGCGCGCGGCAGCTGTTGCCCGCTCCATGAGCGAATCCACGTTGCCGAGGAGATGGCCGCTGAGATCGTCGATTTGGCTGAGCATGTGGTGTCGCAACCAAGGTGCAGCCGCAAACTGCACACGGTGCGTCTGTTCGTGCAGGCAGACCCAGAGCCGGAAGTCCTCCGGGGTGACGTTGAGCTCGCGCTCTACGGCGATGATGTTGGGAGCGACCAGGAGCAGCCGTCCGCCAGCCGGCGCATTGGAGTCCTCGGCCAAGGCTGAAAAGGGGTCGTACTGGCCCAACACCTTGCTGGACAGAAAGGCCAGGATGGCGCCGAGCTGGCTGCCGGTAATGGCTCCGCTCACCGCCGCGGCTCCCGGGGTGAGCGTGCCCCGTCTGCTTTCAAGGAGCTTTTCGATCGCGGGCTTGAGCATAACCGCGAAACTTTGCGTGTTGGCCCTGGACCAGGATGCCCTGTCCACGACCAGGACTGAGGAATCCCTGAGGTCCCGCGCGGCTTCAAGCCCGGTGATGTCGTGGACGTGGGGTACTGAGACGTCGGCCATGAAACGAAGGTTCTCCACGGCCGAGCCGATCTCTGAGGACCCCAGTGACGGGCCGGCCGGAGCAAGCCTCGCCGCGGTGGAAGCGGCGAGCTCCCAATTGATGAGCGCCTGGGCCGGAACTGTTGACTCGCCTGCTGAAGACTCCATAACTTCCATCACACCATAGCCCGCTGCCGTGCGTCCTTAAGTTCGCCCAACGGCGAACCAAAGCGGCTTCCGGGGATTCTGGCTAGCGGCACCCGCAGGATGCAAGAACAGACGCGGATTGGTCCAAGGCAACCCGGTTTCCCGCCGCCCCGGGAGTGAGATCGTTGCCGATGAAGGAAAACACCAGCAGCCTTCCTTCGGCATCCACCACGTAACCGCTGAGCGCGATGACGGAGTTGAGGGTGCCGGTCTTCGCCCGCACCAGTCCTGCGCCGGATGCGGTGGAACCCTCGGTGTAGCGGGCCCCCAGTGTTCCGGTCAGGCCCGCAACAGGAAACCCGTCCAGTGCCGCCCGGAGCCTGGTGTCCTCCCCTGAGGTAATGGCGCGAACAACTTCAGAGAGCTGCCGGGCTGTTACCTGGTTCGCCAAGGTCAGTCCGGACACGTCGGCCAGGCGCAGGCCGCCAGTGGGGATGCCCAGCCTGCTGAGTTGCTCGATAACGTTGGTGGTGGCGCCGTCGTTACTTCCAGGCAAGCCTGAAGCGGCGGCAGCCATCCGCCCAAGGGCCTCGGCTAGATAGTTATCCGAGGTTTCCAGCATCAGGTTTACCTGTTCCCGCACTGTGGCTGACTGCACCTCTGCCAGCACCTTGCCCTGGAGTCCTTGACCCGGGGCCCGCTGCACGCCCGGGGCGACCGTAAGCCCTGCAGCGGCGCCGGAGGCAGTGAGCTGTGCGGAGAATGCCTCCGCCGCAATCAGGGCGGCGTCCTGAGGGCGCGGGCCGGTGGTTACGCCGGGCTCAAACCGCGCGGAATTAAGCGCCAGGGGGAACAATGGGGCAACCTCCCCCGCCGCAACGTCGTCCGGGCTCCAGGCCGGGCTCAGGGCGGGACCGGTAAAGAGGGAATCGTCAAGCAGTACCGAGACAGTCCCGGCTGCGCTGTTGGCCTTCAGCGCCTGGACTGTCTGCTCAGCCAGCGTGGCAAGCCCCGCGTATCCCAGGGCGTCCTTCCCTGATGATGCACCGGCCGCAAGAAGCACGTCTCCGCCACCCGTGAGCACGACGGAACCAGCCGTGGGGCCCGTCACAGCCTTAGTGCTGAAACGGCGGTCCGGACCGAGCGACCTCAGTGCCGCTACCGCCGTCAGGAGTTTCACGTTCGACGCCGGAACCCGGTTTTCCGCCCCGCCCCGGTCAAACAGCACCTGGCCCGTGGCCGCGTCCTGGACCACCCCTGTGAAGCTTCCCCCGCCGTCGGGCTTAAGGGTGGCGTTGAGTTGGGCGGCCAGAGTGTCCGGCCAAGGAACGGGAGCGGATCCGCTGAGGGGTTCGATGCCGTCCGGCCGGGAAAGATCGCGGGGGGCCTGCTGCCAAGGAGGAATCGAAGGGGCCGGCTGTGCCGGATACAGCCCTTGGCCGGTGAAGCCGGGGGCGATGACCATACCGGCAGGGACGGCGAGGGCTGCAACGAGGAGGGTAAGCAGCATCAGCGGGTAGTGCCGCCGGAGGACTCCGAGGGTGTCACGCAGGGCCATTTTTACGCCTGACAGGCCGGTGATGTCTTTCATACTGCAGCTGGTCCTTAAGTCCTGAATGTCCCCACTAGTTCAGAAAACCTGGGCCTCTCGCTATATCCTCAATAGTAGTCGGCGGCACGGACACTCCTTAGCAGAAGGTCACGAGTGCCGCGAACCCCCTGAAGTCGAGGAGCATTCCATGAAGCATGACGTGACCATCGAGATCCCCAAGGGATCACGCGTCAAGTACGAAGTCGACCACGAGACGGGCCGAGTCCGCCTGGACCGCGTCCTCTTCACGTCCATGCAGTACCCCACCCACTACGGCTTTTTCGAGAACACCCTGGGTGAAGACGGCGACCCGTTGGACGCACTGGTGCTCCTGCAGGATTTCGATCTCCACCCGGGCGTCATCGTTGAGGCCCGCCCCATTGGCGTCTTCAACATGACCGACGACGGCGGCGGAGACGCCAAGGTCCTGTGCGTTCCGGCGGATCCCCGTTTCGACCACATCCAGGAAGTCACCGACGTGAGCGAATTCCTGATCAAGGAAATCGAGCACTTCTTCACGCGTTACAAGGACCTTGAGCCCGGCAAATGGGTCAAGGCCGAAGGCTGGGCGGACCGCGCCGCAGCCGAAGCCGAGCTCGAAGCCTCCATCAAGCGCTACGTTCCGGCAGCAGGGCACTGACGCTCAACCACAACGGCGGTGGTGCGGTTCACTTCGAACCCCACCACCGCCGTCGAACGTTTAAGGCCGGCCAGCTCGTGACCAGTTGCGGATTTCCTCCGGGTCTTCACCGTGCTTCCTGGTGTGGTTCCGTGCCTTGATCCTGCGGTCCTGAAGCGACTGGCGCAACAGCGAGTGTTTTTCCGTGAGTCCGGGCACCCTGTCGATGGCATCGATGGCGAGCTGGAAGCGGTCAATCCCGTTAAGCATGGCCATGTCGAAGGGCGTGGTGGTGGTGCCCTCTTCCTTATACCCACGAACGTGCAGGCCTTCCTGGTTGGTACGCCGGTAGGCCAGCCGGTGGATCAGGGAAGGGTAGCCGTGGTAGGCAAAAATGATGGGTTTAGCGGCGGTGAAAATGCCGTCGAAGTCCCGGGATGTCAGTCCGTGAGGATGCTCTCCGGCATCCTGGAGCCGCATCAGGTCCACTACGTTGACAACCCTTACCTTCAGTCCGGGAGCTCCAGCTTTCAGAAGTTCCGCCGCCGCAACCGTCTCCAAAGTGGGCACGTCGCCCGCACAGGCCAGTACGACGTCGGGCTCCTCGCCTGGGACTTCCGAGCCGGCAAACTCCCAGATCCCCAGTCCACGCTGGCAGTGATGGGCGGCTTCCTCCGGTCCAAGCCAGGTGGGTGAGGGCTGCTTGCCGCTCACCACAATGTTCACGTAATCCCTGGAGCGCAGGCAGTGCTCCATCACGGAAAGCAGGGTGTTGGCATCCGGTGGCAGATACACGCGGATGACCTCAGCTTTCTTGTTCACGGCGTGGTCAATAAAGCCGGGGTCCTGATGTGAGAAGCCGTTGTGGTCCTGCTGCCAGACGTGGGAGGACAGCAGATAGTTCAGCGATGCCACCGGCCGGCGCCAGGGAAGCGCCCGGTGGACCTTGAGCCACTTCGCGTGCTGGTTGAACATGGAATCGACAATGTGGATGAACGCCTCGTAGCAGCTGAACACTCCGTGGCGGCCGGTCAGCAGGTATCCTTCCAGCCACCCTTGGCATAAGTGTTCGCTGAGGACTTCCATGACCCGTCCGGCGCGGGCAAGGTGTTCATCCAGGGCGTCAATCCTGTACTGCCACACCTTGTCCGTGGCCTCGTAGACGTTCTGCAGCCGGTTTGAGGCCGTTTCGTCAGGGCCGAACAGCCGGAACGTCTCCGGGTTCCCGGCAATGACGTCGCGCAGCCAGGAGCCCAGGGCGATCATGGGGCTCACACGCTCCACCCCTGGTCTGGAAACCTCGACGGCATGCTGGTCGTAGTCCGGCAGCTTCAGGTCGCGGAGCAGGACGCCGCCGTTCGCGTAGGGAGTGGCACTCATCCGCAGCTCACCTTCGGGGGCGTTGGCGGCGACGTCGGCGCGGAGGCCACCGTCGTCGTCGAACAATTCTTCGGGCCGGTAAGACTCCAACCACTCCTGCAGTTGTACGAGGTGATCAGGGTTAGTGCGTACCTGGTCCAGAGGGACCTGGTGGCTGCGCCAGGTCCCCTCCACTTGCTGCCCGTCCACTATCCGGGGACCGGTCCAGCCCTTCGGCGAGCGCAGAACGATCATGGGCCACTGCGGGGCAGCATCGTTCGGCGCGGCATCCCTTGGTGAATCCTGCTCGGTCCGGCGCTCCTCCTGGATAGCGCGGATCTCGGCCAGGCACTTGTCCAGCACCGTGGCGAAGTCCCGGTGCGCCTGGACCGTGTTGTCAGGGTCATCCACTGTGACAAAGTGCGGCGAGTGTCCGTAGCCGCGAAGCAGTTGTTCCAACTGGGCTTCGGGCATCCTGGCCAGCACCGTGGGGTTGGCGATCTTGTAACCGTTCAGGTGCAGTATGGGCAGGACGGCGCCGTCAGCCACCGGGTCCAGGAAATTATGGGAGTGCCAGCTAGCAGCCAGTGGGCCGGTTTCCGCCTCGCCATCACCGATAACGACGGCGGTGATCAGCTTTGGGTTATCGAATACCGACCCGTAGGCATGCGCAAGCGAATACCCCAGTTCGCCGCCCTCGCTGATGGAGCCGGGCGTCTCGGGAGCCGCATGGCTGGGGATTCCGCCCGGGTAGGAGAACTGTCGGAACAGCTCGGCCAGCCCCTGTTCGTCGTTGCCTACGTTGCTGTAGATCCCGGAGTAAGTCCCTTCCAGCCAGGCGTTGGCGACCACCGCAGGTCCGCCGTGGCCCGGGCCTGCGATGAACAGCATCTCCTGCCGGTCCCGCCGGATGACCCGGTTCAGGTGGGAGTAAACGAAGTTCAGGCCAGGCGTAGTACCCCAGTGGCCCAGCAGCCTGGCCTTGGTGTCCTCCGCGCTCAGGGGTTTCCAGAGGAGGGGGTTGGAACGAAGGTAGATCTGGCCCACTGAGAGATAGTTGGCTGCCCTCCACCAGCGGTCCACGAGGTCCAGTTCCGTCGTCGTTGATGTGCCCGTGTTCTGATCCATGACGTCCTCACCATTGCCGGCAATGCCAACTCCCATGGCAACATCTTCATTGCGCCGGCACAACCTATGAGCCACCGTGTTCTGCTGCGCAGCGTAATTCTTGTTTCGGGCCCGGGATCCGTCGCACCGGCGAAGAATTCAACTTGCCTCTTAAGTGGCAGCCGGTAGTCTTTGACCCACAATGTTCACGCTGACCATCAACCAGAGGGACAGCCGGCGCGATGGTGACCGGGTTCCGCAGCTCCTCAAGGACCTGCGCCACATCCCCGCGCGCCTGGATTTCGATCGGTCAGTGGAGGACGAAGTCCAGGGCATTGTGGACGCCCCTGAGCAGGCAGTGGAGGCCGCCCTGATCGCCCTGCGTTGCGGCAGCTGGTTTGTGGGGATAGGTGTGGGGCCAGTCAATGAACCCCTGCCCAATCAGATCAAGGACGCGTCCGGTCATGGACTCATCTATGCGCGGCGGGCGGTGGACCGGCTGCGGAACAGCAAGGACAGGGTACCGGTGGCAGTCGAAGGGCCCTTGGCGGACCTGTCCGGGGAGGCCGAGGCCGTGCTGCGGCTCCTTGGCAACATTGTGCATGGCAGGAGCCCTGCGGAATGGCGGGTGCTGGATCTGCTCACACCCGGAGTGCGGGGGCAGCAGAAAGCTGTGGCCGAAGAACTGGGCATCACCACACAGGCTGTCAGCAAAGCAGTGGCAAGGGCCCAATGGGCTGATGAACATGCCGCCCGCCCCGCTGCTGCACGGCTGCTGCACATGATCCTGGAAGCGCGCTGACGCTGTAGAGCCGGCCCGTCCCCTCTACAGCAGGCTGCGCAGCACGTGGGCAGCGCCGTCGTCGTAGACAGAAAGTGTGACTTCATCCGCCGCTGCCGCAACTTCATCCGGCGCCTGGCCCATGGCTACACCACGGCCTGCCCAATCGAGCATCTCGATGTCATTCCGGCCATCCCCGATGGCCACGGTGCGGTGCTCGGGGATGTCCAGGTGGCCTCGGATCCGCTCAAGGGCACTCGCCTTCGTGACCCCGGCGGCGGCGATGTCCAGCCAGGCCGTCCATCCCACGGAGTACGTCACGCCGGCCAGGCCAACGTGCTGGATCGCCTCCGTGAATTCCTCCGGCGTGTTCTCTGAACTGAAAACCACCACACGGACGGCCGTTGCCTGGAGCAGGGTGTGGAAGTCGACGCCGATGGCCTCGACACCGAAGCTGGGGTCCTGGAACCGCTCCGTGGACAGGAAATTACCGTCGGCATCCTCCAGCGCGTACTTGGCCGAGGGGAGACGTTCCCGCAGTGCGCGGAGTGCAGGGCCGGGGTCGAACGTTGCCTTGTGGAGGACCTTGTAGCCGTCCGTGTGGGCGGGGTCCAGCCGCAGGGTCACTCCCCCGTTGCAGCACACGGCGTAGCCGGTCTCAATTCCAAGCTGCTCAATGATGGGAAGCGTGGCGTTGAGCGAACGGCCGGTAGCGATCATCACTTCGTGACCGGCCGCAACTACGGCCTGGGCCGCTTCCCGGACCGGGGCGGACATGTGGCCATCGTGGTCCACCAGGGTGCCGTCCACGTCCAGGGCAACCATCAGCTTGTGTTTGAAACCGTTGCTGCCGTTGTGCCCGTGGCCGTTGCCCTTTTGGCTCGTTGGCTGGCTGGCAGCATCGGGCAGAAAGGCGGTCAGTTTGTTTCTCTTATTTTCATTTCGCCGGTCATCGTTGCCAGCGACTGAGGTTTCAGTCAATGTACTCATTTATCTAGTAGAGCAGACGCCCCCGGTCCTCGCTAGGACGCAGACCACAGATTCATCTTGTGTTCGCTAACGAGTGGCCCAATGAGTGGTTGCTGCTGCCCTCGAACTTTTCTCCGAGCGGGGGTCAGCGGGGCCTCCCTGCAGATGATTGAGTAGTTCCGAGCGATGCCCCCATCATTTGCAGCTGCAGAGCCAGCCCTGACCGTACCGGCAGTGCAGGTGCGCCGGCATTTTTGAGGCCATCAATCGTGGCGAAAATCAGGGTTGCCAGCTGTTCGCTCGAAGCGCCAATCTTCGCGAGCTTTATCTCGCCGGAATGGTCAGCCTCGCTGAGGGCAGTGGCGATGAGCCGGACGAGCCGTTGCCGCGCCTCGTGTGCGACGTCGCCAACCAGTTCCACGTTTGCATCAAAGAGCTCGGACCCATGCGCGCTGGCGCTGATGTCTTCCAGCAGGCCTGCGAAGTAGGTGGAAAGCGCAGCTTCAATCCGTTCGAAAACTTCCAGATTCCGTGACAACTCACGCTCGACGGCGTGCATTACTTGCCCGTGGGCGCGAATGGAGCCGGCCCGGAATACTTCTTCCTTGTTCTTGAAATGCAGATAGACCGCGGCACGGGAGATTCCGGCTGCCTCGGCGATGTCGCGCATGGATGTCTTCCGGAATCCGTAACGGCAGAACACAGCCAGCGACGCGTCCAGAATTCCATCGGACTTCGATTCAGAAGAGCTCACCAGAGAAGATTGACAGGTTGGATACAAAGTGTCAATCTGTCCAAACACGACCGGGAAGACACCCCGCCACACACGATCGGATAGCCGAATGAGCACAGAAGCCAACCTCGAAGCGGAACGAATCCGCGGCGTCGAACGATCCCGGCTCAAAGCGCTGGTCGGCGGCGATATTCAGACTGCTGATCCGCTGCACTCAAGCGACTTCCAACTCGTTACACCGATCGGGGCGCTCCTCAACAAAGAGCAGTACCTGGGAGCCATCGCAACGGGCCAGATCTCCTACGTCTCCTGGGAGCCGGGGCCCATTAACGTCCGGCACTCCGGCTCCTTTGCGACGGTCCGATACCAGGCAGATCTCGAAGTCATCTTCGGCGGTCATCGCGTTGCCCGGACCGGATACTGGCACACCGATACCTACGAGCTGAACAACGGTGAATGGCAGGCTGTGTGGTCACAGGCAACGGCGATTCAGTAAGCCTTGGGATGTTCTTAGGCATCGGCTGGCGGCGGGGCCGTAGATTCACGGATTACGAGGTGCGTAGCCAGCTCCACCCTGCGGGAACTCAGCGCTTCTGCGTGCATTTGGCTGAGGATGGACCGCAGAGCGGCGCGTCCCATCTCCTGCAGCGGCTGAGCCACTGAAGTGAGGGCAGGCACGGACTCCTCCGCCCGGGAGGTGCCGTCAAATCCGACCAGACTTATGTCGTCCGGCACCCGAATTCCCTGCCGACGCGCCTCGGCAAGCACACCCAGGGCAATGCTGTCATTTGCGGCAAAGATGGCGGTGGGTCGTTGTTCCAGTTGAAGCAGGGATTTCAGCCCCTCAACTCCGTGTTCGGACCGGAAAGATCCGGGGATGATAGAGCGCCCATCCACCGTTACCCCGCTTGCCCCCATAGCGGCTAGATATCCATGGAGCCGCGCCTGATTGCATTCGACGCCGTCAGGCCCGCCCAAGTAAGCAATCCTGCGGTGTCCAAGTTCAAGCAGGTGGGAGGTTGCCTCTTTGCCGCCTGCCCAGTTGGTGGCCCCAACGCTCACCACATCGCCGGGAGGCGGATTGAACGGGTCAATGACTGCGGTGGGTACTCCCCTGCGGCGGAAGGCATCCAACTGGGCCTCGTTGAAGGCGGATGTCACCACAATCATTCCGCAGCGGCCTTCGTCGATTATCCGGGCGGCGCGCTGTTCCGCAGACAGCCGCGGGGCGCCCTGCTTACTCGTGACATTGAGCAGGACCTCAATGTTCGACTCCCCCGCTGCTTCCAGGATTCCATTGAGGACCTCGATTGCGTAGGCGGTGTTCAGTGAGTCAAGGACCACCTCGACGGCCTGCCTGCCGGTGAGGCTCCTGCGCTGCTGAAGCGGCGATTTGTACCCGGTCCGCGCCAGCACCGCCATGACTTTGGAGCGGGTTTCCTCCGCTACGTCGTTGCGTCCGTTGATCACCTTGGAAACGGTGGGCGCAGAAACCCCTGCCTCGCGAGCAACTGCCGCCAGCGTCAGTTTTGGCTTGGGCTCAATGGAAGGCATAGCCACTCCTAGACTTTCGAAATATTTCGACGAGTAAGTCTTGCAGTGGGACGGCTGAACGTCAATCAACTGCCTGTAAGTGTTGTCGAAAGGCTTGACCTAGCCCTGTGCTCACGATTACTTTTATCTCACTCTCCCGTTATCCTAGCGAAACTTTTCGGAGCTTTGGGCGCGGAGTTCAGGATCAATTCAGCCAAAGCAAGACAAACATTGACCGAGCTTTCACGAAAGGTATTCGATGACTTCCGCACAGCCATTACGGGTGGGCATGGTGGGCTATGCCTTCATGGGCGCCGCCCATTCCCACGCATGGCGGACCGCACCCCGGTTCTTCGACCTGCCGCTTGCGCCGGAGCTTACGGCCGTGGCCGGGCGCGACCGGACAGGCGTCACGGCAGCAGCAGCGAGGCTTGGCTGGACCTCGGTTGAAACCGATTGGCGGCGCCTGATCGAGCGTGACGACATTGACCTGATTGATATCTGCACTCCTGGCGACACACATGCCGAGATCGCGGTCGCCGCACTTGAAGCCGGAAAGCACGTGCTCTGCGAAAAGCCGCTGGCAAATTCAGTGGCCGAAGCAGAACGTATGGCCCAGGCAGCAGAAGCCGCCTTCGGCCGCGGCATCTACTCCATGTGCGGCTTCACTTACCGACGTACTCCGGCTTTGTCGCTGGCCAAACGGATGGTGGATGAGGGCCGCCTCGGAACCATCCGCCAGGTCCGCGCACAATACCTGCAGGACTGGCTCAGCGATGCAAACGCCCCTATGACGTGGCGGCTGGACAAAGCGAAGTCAGGGTCCGGATCGCTGGGCGATATCGGCGCCCACATCATCGACGCCGCACAATGGGTCACAGGTCAGAACATCACGGGCGTGTCGGCGCTGCTGGAAACCTTCGTCACTGAACGCCCACTTGCCGGTGACCGGGTCGGCCTTGGCGGCCACGGCGACGTTACGGGAGAAGCTCCACGGGGCGCGGTAACGGTTGATGACGCCGCTATATTCTCCGCCCGGTTCGCGAACGGCCCCATTGGTGTCTTCGAAGCCACCCGCTACGCCCTGGGCCGGAAAAATGCGATGCGGCTGGAACTCAATGGCACAAAGGGATCCCTCGCCTTCGACTTCGAGGACATGAACGTCCTCTCCGTCTATGACGATCATGACTCGCCGGACGCCGGTTTCAGGAGGATCCTGGTCACAGAGCCGGAGCACCCTTATGTGGGGAACTGGTGGCCCACCGGTCACGGTCTCGGCTACGAACACGGCTTCACCCATCAGGTGGTGGACCTGGTGAGTGCCATTGCCGGGGAACGTCAACCGGAACCGTCCTTCGCCGACGCCCTGCAGGTGCAGCGCGTACTTTCCGCCGTGGAATCAAGCGCTGCCGCCTCCAGCCGCTGGCAGGAAGTCTGAGATGACAGAAGCGAAAACAGCGCTGGTGGTCCGCGGCGGGTGGGAGGGACACCAACCGGTCGAGGCGACAGAACTCTTCATTCCACACTTGAAAGAGAACGGCTACGACGTACGGGTGGAGGAATCCCCTAAGATCTATGCCGATGCCGGCTACCTCGCCGGTGTTGACCTCATCATGCAATGCATGACCATGTCCACCATTGAAAGAGAGGAATTCGAAGGGCTCCGCACCGCTGTCGAAAACGGCACCGGCTTGGCCGGCTGGCACGGAGGGATCGCCGACTCCTACCGGAACACCTCGGATTACCTCCACCTCATTGGAGGGCAATTCGCCTGTCACCCGGGCAAACACCCAGACGAACGCATCGGGGAACAGAACGACAACTATGTTCCGTACACCATCAACATGCTCCCCGGCGTGGACCACCCCATCACACGGGGCATCGGCGATTTCGACCTCGTCACCGAACAGTATTGGGTTCTGGCGGACGGTTACATTGACGTGCTGGCTACTACGACGCAGAAGGTCCGCGCATGGGATCCCTGGAACCGCGAAGTTATATCGCCGGCTATCTGGACGCGTCAATGGGGCAAGGGGCGGATCTTCGTCGCCACTCCCGGCCACAATCTGGAAGTTCTCCGGAACAGAAACGTGCGTACCATCATCGAAAGGGGCCTTCTGTGGGCAAGCCGATAAACGTCGGAATTATCGGCTGCGGGGCTATCATCGCCCAGTACCTCGCCACCTTCCAACGCCTGGAAGCCATCAAACTCGTGGCCGTAGCGGATTTGGATCCCGTACGTGCTCAGGCTGTAGCCGATGCTAACGACGGCGTCCGGGCTTTGACGGTTGACGGATTGATCGCGGCTGATGACGTTGACCTGGTCCTGAACCTGACCATCCCTGCCGCCCACGCCGGCGTCGCCCTCAAGGCGATTGCCGCAGGCAAGAGCGTTTACGGGGAAAAGCCGCTGGCAGCTACCACTGCCGAAGCCAGTCAGGTACTGAGAGCAGCGGAAGCAGCGGGCGTCGCCGTCGGCTGCGCCCCGGATACCGTTCTCGGGACCGGAATCCAGACAGCCCGTAAAGCGATCGACGACGGACTGATCGGAACGCCCATTTCGGCGACTGCCACGATGGTCACCCCGGGTCACGAGCGCTGGCACCCCAACCCCGACTTCTATTACCAACCCGGTGGTGGACCCCTGCTCGATATGGGCCCTTACTACGTCAGTGCCCTGGTCACCCTGCTGGGGCCGGTGGTCTCGGTGACGGGCACGGCCAGCCACACCCGTGCCGAACGCACTATCGGTTCCGGCTCACGGCAGGGAGAGGTGATTCCTGTCAGCATCGACTCCCATGTAACCGGCGTCCTAACCCACGAAGGCGGGGCGTTGTCCACGCTCGTTATGAGCTTCGACGCCGTCAGGACGAAGGCGTCAAACATCGAAGTCCATGGCGAGCGTGGTTCCCTGGCCATCCCGGACCCGAATCTCTTTGACGGAGATGTTGAACTTTTCACGCTGGGCGGCGAGTCCTGGCAGACTCTGCCGGTATCGGCCGGATATATCGATTCGGGCAGAGGATTCGGCATCGCAGACCTCGCGCTAACGCCGCCGGGAGAAGAACCGCGCGCCGGTGGCAGGCTGGCCTATCACGTACTCGAAGTGATGGAGTCGGTGCTCGACTCAGCCCGCACCGGCGTCACTGTCCCGATCCGGAGCAGGGCATCGCGACCGGAACCCGTGCAACTGACGGAGTCGCCGGAGGACTCCAGAGCCCAGCCGGTCAGTTCGTAGGTAACCGACTACAGCACCGGCAGGGCTTCGAGGCCGCCGAGATACTTCTGCAGGGCCACCGGGACGTTGACGGAACCGTCTGCGTTCTGGTGGTGCTCCAGGATGGCTACGATCCAGCGGGTGGTGGCCAGTGTTCCGTTGAGGGTTGCGACGGCGCGCGTTCCCTTGGAGACGCCTTCTTCATTGACCGTGCGCTCACGGATGTTTAGCCGGCGGGACTGGAACGTGGTGCAGTTGGACGTTGAGGTGAGCTCCCGGTAGGCGCCCTGCGTGGGAACCCAGGCTTCGCAGTCGAACTTCCGGGCGGCGGACATGCCGAGATCGCCGGCAGCAGTGTCAATGACCCGGTACGGCAGCTCGCACTTCCCCAGCATTTCCTCTTCCCACGCCAGGAGCCGCTCATGCTCGGCAGCGGCTTCCTCCACCGTGGTGTAGATGAACATTTCCACCTTGTTGAACTGGTGCACCCGGATGATTCCGCGGGTGTCCTTACCGTGCGATCCCGCCTCGCGGCGGTAACAGGAGCTCTGGCCCGCGTACCGCACGGGACCATTGGAGAGGTCCAGGATTTCGTCGGCGTGGTACCCCGCCAAGGCGACCTCGGAAGTTCCCACAAGGTAAAGGTCGTCTTCGGCGAGGCGGTAGATCTCGGCGTCGTGCTTAACATCAAAGCCGGTCCCCTGCATGGTTTCGGGGCGCACCAGGGTAGGGGTAATCATGGGAACAAAGCCGGCGTCGATGGCCTGTTCCATGGCCATCTGCAGGAGGGCCATTTCCAGCCGGGCGCCCACTCCACGAAGGAAATAGAACCTGGATCCGGAGACTTTGGCGCCGCGTTCCATGTCGATGGCGCCAATCAGCTCGCCGATTTCCAGGTGGTCTCGGGGCTCGAAGTCCGGGAATTCACGCGGAGTGCCGACAGTCTTGACTACGACGTAGTCATCCTCGCCGCCTTCGGGAACACCGTCCTCGATCAGGTTAGGGATGCTGCGCAGCAGCTCCTCCTGCTTGGCCTGGGCGGCGTCAGCGTCGGCGGAGGCAGCCTTCACGGAGTTGGCGAGTTCCCTGACCTCAGCCAGCAGGGCCTGCTTTTCCTCACCCTTGGCCTGGGCCACCTTCTTGCCAAAGACATTCTGCTCGGCGCGCAGGTTCTCAAAGCGAATCAGGGCTGCCCTGCGAGCCGAATCAGCCGAAATGATCGCATCCACTACGGATTCGTCGGCGCCGCGGGCGCGCTGGCTGGCACGGAACTTGTCCGGATTGTCGCTGAGGTCTTTTACGTCGATCACCAGACAAGAGTATCTAATCCACCGCGCACACCGACGCGGGCCCTGGCGAACCTCCGGGCCGGGATACTGTTGGAGCACAATGAGCGACCTGCTGATCTATCTCATCGCCCTCGGCGCGCTGGCGTTCGCCTTCTCCAGTTGGTGGGGTGTGCGTAAGCTAAAGGAACGGCATGTCCGCAGCGCCGTGCGCGAAGAGGCCCACCACCCTGGCCTGGAAAAGCAAAAAGTGGCGGTCGTGTTAAACCCGATCAAGGCCAAGTCCGAGGAAGCGCGCGCATCCATCACACGAGCCTGTCTCGCCGCCGGGTGGGATGAACCCCGTTTCTTTGAAACCACCATTGAGGATCCCGGCTTTTCACAGGCGCGAGCGGCGCTTGCAGACTCGGCCGACGTCGTTCTGGTGGGCGGCGGCGACGGAACCGTGCGCGTTGTGGCTGAGACGCTGGCCGGCAGCAAGATCCCCATGGGCCTGGTACCGCTGGGAACCGGAAATCTCCTGGCCCGCAACCTGGACCTGGACGTCTATGACCTAGCCGGGAGTATCGACACAGCCTTGTTCGGCCATCAACGCTTCATTGACACGGCCCAAATGGGCATCGTCAATTCACGGACCGGGCATTCGTCCAAACACACCTTCCTGGTGATCGCAGGGATCGGCCTGGACGCGGAGATCCTTGGCGATACCAATGACGGGCTGAAGAGGGCCGTCGGCTGGTTGGCTTACACGGAGGCCGGCGTTCGCCACATGCCGGGCAGACGTAAGAAGGTGTCCATCGCCCTGGATGACCAGCCGGAGCAAACCCGGAAAATCCGAAGCCTGCTCTTTGCGAACTGCGGACTCATCCCTGGCGGGATCGATTTTGTCCCGCAGGCCATGATCGACGACGGCATGCTCGACGTTGTGGTCATGAGTCCGCGGAGCGCCATCGGCTGGGTGGCCATGTATGCGAAGATCGTCTTCAAGCACAAGCGGCATCTACCTGTGATGACCTACTACCGCTCAGGCAAGGCAGTGATCCGCTGCGCTGAGCCCATGCCTACCCAGCTGGACGGGGATCCGTCAGGGGAGGCCACCTCGGTAACTGTCAGGGTTGACCCCCGGTCACTGCTGGTCCGGGTCAAGGGCACCTCCGCGGCGCATTGGATGCCAGACGGTTCCACGCTCTAGCGCGCGGCGCCCCTGCACTCAGGTCACCGTCCGGGACTCGTTTCGCCTATAAGGTCAAGGCTGCTCTCAGGAGCCGGATCCCTTTGCTTCAGCGGCCAACTTTTCCGCAGCTGCCTTCGCTGCGGCGCGGGCTTCGGTCTGCTCGCGGATCATTGCCTGCTCCTCTTCGAAGCGGAGCCGATCGGCACGGTCTGCCTCATCGCCGTCCCAGTCCTGGTTTTCGGCACGCGGCTTGGGATTGACGATCATCCCTTGGCCGTCATTCTCGGTACTGGCTGCTGACATGTCCCGCTCCCTCCGGTAGAGGCAATCCCCCATTGATCTGGCAAGCATACGCACACTTAGGCAGGCGCGAAAGTGCTCCAAGCGGCATTTGTCTACGCTGTGCGCGAAGCCTCAGGGGCAGGATCTTGGCTTACGGATGCGCCTGAGAGAATTCCTTGTACCCATGCATGCGCCGCTTGGAATGCTTCGTCTGAAGTGTGTGGCTCCACCACTGGGCTTTGGGCATCCGCCCTGCCGTATGAGCCGAGGAAACGTGTGGCCGGACTGATCCTGTGCAAACCTGCTAGGGCATCCGCCATCCGGGCGTCCGCTGCGTGGCCGTCAGCATCGATACTGAAGAAGTAGTGCCCCAGATACTGTCCGGTGGGGCGTGACTCGATCCTGCTCAGGTTCACTCCCCGCGTAGCGAACTGGTCCAGAATCTCCATCAAGGCTCCAGGACGGTCCTCCGGCAGCGGCACCACCACAGTCGTCTTGTCTGCGCCCGTGCGCTCCGGCAGTAAACCAGGCCGGCTGACGAGTACGAAGCGGGTTACAGCTCCAGGATTGTCCCCGATGTTTTCTGCCAGTACCTGCAGGCTTGGTTGCTCCTCAGCCACAATGGGGGCGCAAATGGCGGCGTCGTAATGGACGCCGTCGTCGGTTAGCAGGCCGAGCGCCGCTGCAGCAGTGGAGGAGCCGGGAATATATTCAGCACCTGGAATATTGGCCTCGGCCCACAGCCTGCACTGCGCCCAGGCATGTCCATGCGTGGAAATGCTGCGGATGTCCGAAATTTTCACCCCGGGCCTTGCCACAAGCACAAAGCTGATGGGAACAAGGGCCTCACGGATGATCCGCAGCTCCTCCCCTGTGGCTATGGCATCGAGCGTGGCCGTCACACCGCCCTCCACAGAGTTTTCGATTGGCACCATTGCGGCGTCGGCGGATCCGTCCCGCACCTTGTCCAGGGCCGAGTTGACGTTCGACGACGGGATGCGCATCGCATCGGCAGCCCCCGGAACCTGCAGCAGGGCCGCTTCGGTGAAGGTACCCTCGGGGCCCAGGAAGGTGTAGGTAACGGGAACTGCGGACATCGGCAATCCTTCAGTTGAACGGGTGGAGGCGGAAGAGGGACTACAGGATGACGGGCTTGAGGCCACTCTCGGAGACCAAAGGCAAACCGGATTCAAGCCACTGGTCCATGCCTCCCGCCACGTTGAAAGCGGAATATCCCTGGCCCACCAACCACTGGGCAGCGCGGAAGGAGCGTCCGCCGGTACGGCAAATAACGTAGAGGTCCTCGTCCGGATCCAGGTCATCGAGGCGCGCGGGAAGCTGTTCCAGCGGGATGTGCAGCGCAGATTCAGCGTGCCCGGCTGACCACTCATAGTCCTCCCGCACGTCAAGAAGGCGGGCACCGGTAGGAATGTCATTCACTTTTACGGTTTCGAAATCGCTCATGGGAGTCCTCTCCTGGATTTTCTAGGTCTGACTCCAGCGTATCGCCAGCAGCCGGAGCCATCCCCCAGCAGGTGCCACGTTACGCTTTCTGTGGACAACGCAAAGGAGAATCGCGTGCCGGTAAGAGCCACCATCACAAGGACGGCCTGTCGTGGCTGACCTCCATGAACTCTCCGCTGTGCAATTGCGGGACGCCCTCGCGGAGGGCAAGCTGTCCGCCAGGGAAGCAACGGAACATTACCTTCGCCGGATCGAGGCACGGAACAAGGGGCTGGGTGCTTTCATCACGGTGACGGCCGACCAGGCAATGCGCGACGCTGCGGCCGCTGATGAACTCTACGCGCGGACGGCCAATGATTCCGGTGCAGATGCCCTTCCACTCCTCCATGGCGTGCCGGTAGCGTTCAAGGACCTGACGGACGTGGCCGGTGTTGTGACCACTCACGGAAGCGCTGCGCTGGATCACCGGCCGGCTCCTGCTGACGGAGTACTGGCAGCAGCACTCAGGGCGCAGGGAGTCATTTCCCTCGGAAAGACGCAGGTTCCCGAGTTCGGGCTGACGGCCTACAGCGAAAACAGGGTCGCGCCGCCGTCGCGCAATCCTTATGCGATGAGCAGGAGTTCCGGTGGCTCCTCCGGTGGCAGCGCCGCGGCGGTAGCAGCAGGGCTCGTCCCGTTCGCTCCCGGGACCGACGGCGGCGGGTCCGTTCGAATTCCTGCTGCAGCATGCGGCCTTGTCGGACTTAAGCCTGGGCGCGGGCTGGTGCCAGCGGGGGAAAGCACCGGCGACCCGGCGGGCCTGGTAGTCACGGGCCCCCTTGCAAGGCGGGCCGAGGACGCGGCGCTCATGCTGGACGCGTTGACGCTCGACCCCCTGAAGCCCGACGCCGCGGAACAGAGGGGTCCCGCGGGGGGCTATCTTGAAACACTGAAACGAGAACCCGGAAAGCTCCGTATTGGCATCAGCCTGGACAGCCCGTGGCAGGGCATTTTCCCTTTCACTCCAGACCCGGAGGCCCTCGAGGCTCTAGCTGAGGGGGTGAGGCTGCTGGAGGCGGCAGGACATTCGACGTCGGAGGCAGCCATCCGCTATGACAACCGTTACCCGGATGCGTTCACCACTGCCTGGACTGCCGGAGTGGGTGCCGCGCGTATCAGCCCACGGCGCGAGCCGCTCCTGACCCCGCTCACCCGGACGTTCAGGCGGCGGGCCCAGCAGCGGAGCGCCACCAAGCTCGCCGAAGCGGTGGGTTTTCTGCGCCAGTTCCAGCGTGACACCATCGCTCAGTACGCGGCGTGGGATCTCATCATGACTCCGGCTTTGGCGCAGACGCCAAGGCCCGTGGGTTGGTTCACTGGAACGCATGGAGACGGGCCCTGGCCAACCGAGTGGGCGGGCGACGCCGACGGAGACTACCGCCGGCAGTGCGAGTACGCGCCGTGGTCATCGATGGTCAATGCCTGCGGACTCCCTGCCATCACTTTGCCCGTCCACTGGACTGATGAAACGTCAGGAACTTCCCTTCCTATGGGAATCCAGCTCATCGGGCCGATGGGTTCGGAAGCGCTTCTCCTCCAGGTCGCCGCGCAACTGGGCTTCTAAGCCCCTTTTCCTTTTTGCTCGTGGCACATCTGGCTCTTCCTTGCTTTTGGAGCGCCTGCGTTTCCATCATGTGTGCATAATGAACATATGTACGTGCTTGTTATGATCAGTGAGGTGTGTCACCATGAAGGCACAAGTGAACGCACAGGAGCGTTCCCAGGCAAGGCCTGGCCACAGGAAAAAGGAATCACATGGGAATTTCGGGCATGAAGCGAGTGCGGAAACTGCGCATCCATTGGCCAATCGAGCGGGAGATCCTCGCGCGGCTCGCTGCCGGCGAAACGCAGGTGTTCGAGGAGGACCCCCGGATGGCCGCGTTTCTAGCCGTTCTTCGGGAAATGCCTGAACTTGGAGACTTCGGCATGTACCACCACGTCTTTGAGTCGGGCCTTGGTTTCGAGGGATTCACGGTAGGCGAAGGTGCGAATCCAACGATGGGCACGGTCGGCGAACGCAGCGTCTCCCCCACCTTCCTGCTGACCACGTACATCGACGCGGACCTTTCCGACGACGCCGTCGGGCGGATTGTCGAAAGAGTCGTGGCTATCCACCCATGGGAAGTCCCGGTTCTTGAAGTCTCGGAAGCACTCAACATCTCCACATTCGTGACAGGAAGGGTTGCAGCATGACAATCAGCGCAGCGATCACCGATGACCGCACTACAGGAACATGGGAAGGCCTTAGCACTGTTTTGGCCGGCCGGACTTTCACCGATCTGACCCACGCCTTCCACCCTGGGCAACCCCATTTCCCGGCATTTCCCGACGAAGTCCGCACCAATCTTTTTGATCTTGAGGCCGGGGACGGGTTTACTGCGCACCAGTACACCATCGTTGGGCAGTGGGGCACCCACGTCGATCCGCCGTCGCACTTTATCCGGTCGGGACGCACCTTGGACCACATCCCTGTGCGGGAAATGATCCTGCCCCTCGTGGTCCTGGACATCAGTGATCGGGTGGACGCGGACCCGGACGCCACTCCTTCCCTCGCCGACGTCGAAGCCTGGGAAGAGCGGCATGGACGGATCCCGGAGGATTCGTTTGTGGCTCTGCGCAGTGGTTGGAGCAGCCGCTGGCCTGATGGAGACGCTATGGCCAACCGTGATGCCGACGGCGTCAGCCATACGCCCGGGTGGTCCTCCGAGGTATTGAGGTTCCTGGTTGAAGAGCGGAACATCCGCGCAATCGGCCACGAACAAACAGACACCGACCCCGGCCAGGCAACGTCGCGCTCGGATTTCAGTCTCGAAACCTACATCCTGGCGCAAGGCCGCTGGCAAATTGAGCTTCTCGCCAGTTTGGAGTCCCTGCCCGAAGCAGGGGCGGCGATCGTAGCCACTTGGCCCAAACCCCAAGGTGGCAGCGGCTTCCCGGCCAGGGTCTTTGCCATCCACTGATCTCTGCAATTAACAGTCACCAACGTTGGCTAGACTCGGCCCATGCCGAAAAACTCAAGCATGGGCCGTGGGATGAACGTGGTGTTCGCGGTGAGTGCCCGGCATGCCGCCGGAAGTGCGGGCGCCACTGTTGCCGACGTCGCCGCAGATCTCGGCAAAGACCGCAGCCAGGTGTCACGTGGGCTCAAGGCTGCGCTGCAGGAAGACTTCCTGATCCGGGGCGAGCGCCGCGCCTATGCCTTGCACTGGGGACTGTACGCCGATGCGCGGTCCCTGACTGAGCAGCGGCTGCGGACCGACGGGCTGACGGCGTTGGAAGGTTTGGTCGAAGACACCGGAGAAGGCTGCTTCCTGGGCGTTTTGAGCGGCGATTCGACCGTTACGATCGGCGAGCGCGTCCCGGCCGACAGCAAGATGATCGGCTCGTGGATCGGCCGGCCCTACCCCGCTTACTGCAGCGACGCCGGGCAGGCCCTGCTGTGGGAGGCTACTGACGACGAGGTCCGGACGGTCTTCAGCCGCACGGAGTTCGTGAAGCATGGGCCCAAGACCCCCGCCGGCGTGGACGACTTCCTCGAGCGGCTTCACGCTGCCCGGGACCGCGGATATTCAGTGGTGGATGAGGAAGCCGAACCCGGCCTGTATTCCCTGGCCGTCCCCATTCATGACTTCCGCGGCGAGGTGCTGGCTGCGCTGCAGGTGGTCGGGCCCAAAAGCAGGCTGGAACCCAAAAGCGCCGAGTGTGGTGCCGCCGTCGTCAAATGGGGGCGGGCACTGGAAGCGGCCTTGACGGGGCGCTCCTCTGCTGTTTGACCCTGCAGTCACGTTTGACGGTCCAGCCACAGCGGCCGCCACTCCCCCTCAGCTGGCGTCGGCGTCGTTCCAGTTCGGCTTCATTTCGATGAGCTGAATGAGGTTGCCGCAGGTGTCGTTGAGGACGGCTACGAAAGCGGTGCCGATGTCGGTGGGCGGCTGGGTGAACACGACACCCTTGTTGGTCAGCCTGGCGTACTCGGCCTCGATGTCCTCGACGGCGAACTGAGCGAGGGGAATACCGTCTTCCATCAGCGCATCCCGGTACGGCTTCACTGCAGGGTGACCAGCCGGCTCCAGCAAAAGCTCCGGACCGTCAACCACCTCGGGTGACTCAACGGTTAGCCAGAAGTTCTCCCCGAGGGGGATGTCATGCCGCTTCTTGAAGCCGAGCACCTCGGTATAGAAGGCGAGGGCTGCCCGCTGGTTGTCAACGAACAGGCTCGTCAGGGAAATTTTCATTGTTCAGTCCTTTTTCTGGCTGGCCATCGTCCGGTGATCTGGGCGAGTGGCTCTGGATTGAAGTAGTGGAATTTGGAGCGTCCCCGCCGCTCGGTTACCACCAGGCCAGCCGACTCGAGCACTCCGAGATGCTGGGAGATCGCCTGACGTGTGAGGGTGAGGCCGTGACGCATTGCCAGCGTGGTGCAGATCTCGAACAGGGTCTGGCCGTCCCGCGCTGACAGTTCGTCAAGGACCAGGCGCCTCGTCTCGTCGTCAAGAGCGCGGAAGACATCGACCATGGCTCCATAATAGGCAAGTGGCGACTTGCATATCAAGTATCGGCTTTTGGAGCGTCAATTGCCGATTATGAACTTTCCCGTCGAAGCACGACTGTTGTCTATTCCGGAAAACCCGTAGGAATGCGGCCGTCAAATTCTGACCAGTGGCTCAGCGGCATAGACATCATGAAGGAGCCGCGTCAACGCCGAATCGTTTTTTAGCTGGTGGTCGCCAAGACATGTTAGCGGGATGCCTGGCGTCCAAGAGTTCATTGCCGCAGCTGAAATGCCTTCAGTCAGATCGAGCTGGCGGACCGGTCGAGTCTGCTGGGGTATGCCCCTGGCTTCAAGCTGTCGAACCAAGATCTGCATAGTCACGCCTGACAGGACATCAGCCTCTGGCCAGATAACTTGCGCGCCATCCCAGAAGGCTAAATTCCATATCGTGCCTTCACTTATGCGACCGGCCCCATCTTCGAAGGCGGCGTCGTCAAAGCCGCGCGCGTTAGCCCTTCTCAGATAGAACGTCTTTGAGACTTCGCCAACATGCTTGATCTGCGGCAGGTGGCGCTCATGCCGAGCCACGTCGAAGGCCATCGGGGCTGCGGGTGGCTCCGCTGGTTCAAAAACCTTGATCAGGACGTCGAGAGCACTCACCGGACCAGCTGGCATGAACTCTCCGGGTCGCGAGGCTAGGAAGCACGTCACGGACGAGTCCGGCGGTGCGGCCTCAATTGCCACACGCAGGTACTCACGGACCTGGGAATCCGGCAGGTGCTGGTCGAACAGCAGGCTGCTGGCGGTGTGGAGACGGCTCAAATGCAAGTCCAAGCCCTTGACCGAACGGTCGCGTACCTGCATGGCGGTGAAGTGGGAGTAGCCTGTGAAGGCCAACGGTGCAAGGTCCTCAGCCGTAGGAATCCGACCGTTGAAGTAAGTAAGCGAGAATGACATAACTGCAAATGTAGGAGTTGACACTAGTGTCAAAGGCAAGCCTTGGGGGCCGGAAGCTCCTCCGAGTCGGTGAAGTCGCCTCTCTCAGCGGCGTGAGTCCCCGACTTATTCGCTACTACGAGAATCAGGGCCTAATCTCGGCAGAACGCTCCTCGACCGGGCAGAGACACTTCGAAATCGCCGCGGTCGAGCAAATCCGGCACATTCGGCTGCTGCTGGATGCTGGTCTTCCCACACGCATCATCAGCGAACTCCTAGACTGCATCCACGATCCGGGGCGTTTGGAGCTCTGCGCGGTGCCAACTTTGGTTGAACACCTTCGCGCTCGTGACGAGAGAATCGCGGAACTGGTCAGCACTCGCCAGGCCCTCCAGGGATTGATCGATTCTTCCAGCCTTGGACCTGACAGACGACTAGCCGGTTCATGACCGGCCATTTTTGCATACAAAACTGCTGCACCGTATATGGGACCCTCACCGGGCAATTTTGCGGGCGGGTCTTGTGGGAATCCGGAAACTTCGGAACCGCGCGGTCTGTCGCATCGCCCGGTGGGGCATGGTGCGATAACCGGTGAGGGACCGGCTTACGGGCGCGCTGCTTTCCACCCAGCGCTACAGTTGACCGGACCGTGCGATTCATCGGTACATGGGCAGGTAGGAAGGCCGACGTTGGGAAAGTACTTTGAACATGAAGTTCTTAGGGGCTTCTACCTGGAAGACAGCTGGGTATTGGACATCAGTGCAAAGCGAGGACAACTTGTCATTACCGCGTAGTTCGTACTGACCGAGGAACACCCCTCCTATGGCCCGGCGCGCCCCGGAGAGCAATACTGCTACCGCAAGGGAGTACTGGTGTTCGACGGTGTAACAGATGTGAATTGGACGGGTCAGCTCAGTTCCCGGCCTTCGCGCGACCCTGACTGGTCAGTCGACTACGGCAATATCGACTCCCTCATCATCGAGGGAAATCACTACACCGTTGAAGGGGACCTCGGCAAAATCGACCTCCACGCTGCATCCATCCGAGTTGCACTGGTCTCGGACGGCACGATCATGACTTCGCACAGCACCCGCCACTGACCTGTAGCACGGTCCCGGTCAAGGATCCCTCACCGGAAACGGATTGAGGGTGGAAAAGCCATTCTGTCCGGCATGATCGAGGGAATCCTGAGCACACGGACGATGACCCCGGCGATAATCGACATATGACTGAGCGCCTGCCGTCCTGGCCAATCACACCACCCACATACGGTTCAATCGTTTTGCGCGAGTTTACCGACGACGACGTACATCTCGCCTTCGAGTTGGGGGACGACCCTTACATCCCTCTCATTGGGAGCCTTCCCGCCCTCCCCACAGCACAGCAGGCTCTGGAGTGGATCTACCGTCAGCGCGGCCGGTTAACCGAAGGAGCAGGGTTGTCCTTCGCCATCGCCGATGCCGAGTCCGACAACGCCGTCGGGGCCATCGGGCTGTGGCTTCAGAACATGTCGGCCGGACGCGCGACGGTCGGCTACTCGGTTGCACCCGCCCACCGGGGACGCGGGATCGCCAGCAGTGCGCTGAAAGCACTGACCGCGTTCACTTGGACCATCCCCACTCTGCACCGGATCGAGCTGTACATCGAACCGTGGAACAGCAACTCAAGTCGGGTTGCCGAGGCGGCTGGTTTCCAGCGTGAGGGCCTGCTCCGGAGCCACCAGCAGATTGGTGATACCAGGCGCGACATGCTGCTCTACGCGACAACGCGACCTTGACCACATCCTGGCTATTCGTGTTAGGTGTCCCGCTCAAGGTTCCTCAAATGGGAAAGCCACCACGACGCCGAAGACATCATGATCATCAACGTTTGGCTTAGCCTGAGGCCGGCGCTATTCGCCAACGGCATTTCGACATCGTCAGAGAGCTACTTTTGCGGCTGACGGATTGTGATCCAGTAGCGTCGCACGGCGCCGTTGTTGGTGTCCCGATCGAGCTCGAGAATACCGCCTTGACGCTCGATCGTCTTAGCAGAGGTGCTGTTGCCGTCCTCGCAGATAACCATCACTCGGTCCATGCCGAGCGCCCGCGCCTCATCTACTACTTGACCTAGTGCCCAGGTAGCCAGCCCATGCCCGCGCGAGGACGGCCGGATGCCGTAGCCGATGTGTCCAGCCTGTGCCACCAGTTCGTGGTTTTGGTGCCGCAGCGCGATCCCGCCCAGGATTTCGTCATCGTCAACGATCCACCAATAAGTACAACTGCCTGACTCGCCGGCAAGCCTCGCCAACCAGGTGTGGAACCCGGCCAGCGAGTCGACATCATCGGTGGCCAACAATCCGAAACCATCCTCGTGGAGTCCCGCCCCCCACTCGGCATGGGCCTGAAGCCAAGCTTTATGAAGCCGTTCGGTCGGTACGATCAACTCGGGCATGCCGCAACTATATCGATCAACGACAATGGCCCTTCCGCAGGCGCCCTCGGAGCGTTCAAGGTTCCCCTTATGCTTCACCTAACTGGCTTGTGAGTAGCGGCTAGTTCTCGTCTGAACGCTCGGGAAAGCGTACGGGGTGCTTGGGGTCTCTGCCGCGTACGCCCAGTATTCATCGCGCTGCCACAAAAAACCGCGTCACCCAGATGACGTAAACGATCCTGCCGAGAGCAGGGACAGCAGGCTTTAGAGGGAACTGCTATCGTCGCTCATGAGACTACAAAGTAGCGCTACTGCGATAATCCGACCTGTGCTACCGTACCGGACAGCATCCGGCCTCTGGTGGGGCCTCGTTGGAGTAGTTGCCTTCTCCTTCACGGTCCCCTTCACGAAGCTGGCAGTCGGCGGCCTATCGCCGTTGTTCATCGGATCGGCACGGGCGGTGGTGGCGGCCTTCCTTGCCGCCATGGCCCTGTCTCTGGCGAGGCAGCGCTTTCCGCGAGGCGTGCAGTGGGCCCGGCTCGCCATTGTCGCTGCAGGGATTGTCGTGGGCTTCCCGCTGCTCACGTCCTTCGCGCTTACTGCCGCGCCTGCCAGTCATGGAGCCGTCGTCATCGCTCTCTTGCCGGCGGCCACGGCTACGATGGTCGTCCTCCGCAGCCGAGAACGTCCACCGGTTGTCTTCTGGATCGTGACAGCGGTGGGTTCGGTGGCGGCGATGGCCTTCGCTTCTACACAATCGGGTGGTTTAGGGCAGCTGCATTGGGCGGACTTGCTGCTCTTCGTCGCTGTCATTGCCGCAGCCATCGGGTACGCGGAGGGAGGTTTGCTGGCCCGTGAACTGGGCGCGTGGCAGACAGTATCTTGGGCGCTTGTCCTAGCCTCGCCCCTAATGGTGGTCCTGACCGCCCTCTCCATGGCGCAGCAGGTCCCGTCCGGTACACCCTTGCAGTGGGCAGCGTTCGCCTACCTTGGGGTCGTCAGCATGTTCCTGGGTTTCTTCGCCTGGTACCGCGGCCTTGCGATCGGGCCGATGGCACAGATAAGCCAGATCCAACTGGCGCAGCCGGTCCTAAGCATCTGTTGGGCAGGTCTTCTGCTGGGCGAGACCTTGACTTCGACCACCATCATCGGCGGTCTGGCCGTCATTCTCTGCGCCGGCGTTGCTGTCCGCATACGACGGAGCCCGAGACCCAAACAGCTCCACTGATCCTCACCAATATTGGCAGTCTCCCCGAGGGGTGTTTCAGGATTCCTCGGGGCCGCATAGATGTGCCGCAAGGCCTTCGCCTTCAGTCCCGAGTAGCCTCAGTGGAAAATGACCGTTTAAGGTTCGGCTAACGCGCAGCAAGGGCCGGGTGATCGACCGGCTTACTGGCATTGAAAGCAACGATTAAAAGTCAGGTGGCCGCCGCGTCTGGGGTGCGGTTCCTTCCGACAATGACCACGAACACTGCTACCAATGACAGGGCGCTGACGGCATAGAGAACCTTGCCCCAAGGCGCGTGATCCCCGCCCGAAGTTGCAAAGGCATCAGCGAGCCCCATCCCGGCTGGAAAGGATGCCATCCAATGTGATGGTACCGCTAGCACGAGCAGCAATAGGTAGAGCCCTGCAGCGGCTCTTCTCGAGATGGAATGCTTCAGCCCCGCAATCAGAACTGCTGCAGCCAACAAAATTCCAGCGGCTGCCCATATAAGAACCGCTGGCGCCGCAAGTGATTCATTCGCCTGATCCATAAGCGCATGGATTTCGGCCAGCGTTGCGCCTGGTACAGCAGCCAGAGGGTTCCACACCAGGACCTGGAGCGCACCGGCAACTGCGTAGCCCACCACGAGCAGGAATCCCGCTACCCCTATCCATATAGCCGAGCGCTGCCTGTCTTTTCCCCCATGCCCCATGCCCCATACCCCATACTCGCAGCCTAGCGCCTGTGATCCTGTGACCCCGCCACAGGATCATCACTCACAGGGAACGGGTCCACAAATGGGGGTGAAGGCGTCCCACTTACCCTTCGGCTTACGGGCGCCAAACTCAGCCGAAACAGGTGCCGTAGACTCGCGGCATGAACGAGAAGCGGCCCTTGTCATTGCGTGAAGCAATTGAGTTGGAGCGCCCGGAAGCACTCTCCGCGTCGCGCGAAGCGTTGCTTGATCGCTGGCACTCCCTTCCGCCGGACAAAGGAACCGCTCTCAGGCTCGCATTCATCGACTGGTGGTCCTGCAGTGAACCTGACTTTCTGACGGGTCTACCTGACTACGACTACGATGCCTCTCTTTTCCCCGAACTGGCTGCCTACCTCACATCGCCTTCCGAGATTGACACCACGGTTCGGTTCGTCCTGGGTTGGATGGCGAAGTCGTTCCCCTGGTGTTGCGGCTGCGGTCCGACGTCCTGGGACTCTGTTGGGGAAAAGCTGTGGTCAGAGTTCGAGACAAGCAACGATTTGGACCTGTCGGAGTTCTCGGACGATAGCGAGTACGTGTCTACTTCACCCACATCTATGCCTCCGCTCAGCGGAAGCGGTCGGCTGACACGGGTGACTAGGGCCGCGCGCTCAAGGTTCCGCTTGCGGGCGCTGTCGCGACGTTTTGTTTTCCTTCAACGAATCAATGGAACGCTTCCACCCCCGGAGGGAAACGCTCCGAGTAGGCGCCCGGGTGCCGCAAACGACTATGCCATCAGAAGTTTTGGTCGACCTTCCGCACAAACTGACTGTCCAGTAAGTGCCCTACTTTTTCCACACAGCCTCGGTTATGCTTCCGGATCGCCTTCTGATACGCAGCGGGTATTGGGACCGGGGACTCGACAAGAATTTTCATGGTCAGTCGGCAACCAGCGGTGATGTTTTCCAGGGAGTATGTTGTCTTAACCGACGGCTGTTCTGAAGAACAGACAGACCTGGTCACGGCTGAACGGCCAGGGTCCTCGCTCATAACCTCAATGGCCGAAACTTGCCCCTCTGTTGAGATAAAACACTGCAATTCGCCTTCCCCATCTGGGGTGCCTGGCACTTTGAACGCCCTAGCAGCGCCATCTAAGAGGATGGCGGCCTCAGCGGGTCGGATCAGAGCCCAAACAGTCGCTGGTGCATGTTTGTACTCTTTAGCAGCGGATGCGTGAAAGGTGTAGGCGCGGAACGGTTTTCCTGCCAGCATCCGGCGGGTGCTTCGGACATTGCGATACTGCCGCCAGGAATAGGCCATCGTCAGTACGAGCCCGCCCCCCAGCAGGACGAGAACAGCGACGCCGCGGGGATCCTCCCCTTGGGCTTGTGACACTCCATACAGTCCGAGCGTCAGAAATCCAGCTACTTGGAGGATGACGGCATAAACATCTACTGCTCTCTTCACCCGATAACTAAAGCACGTTCACACTGGCACGCAGGGCAGGACCATACTCAAGGCGCTAGCAAATGCACTCTAGGCTCAAAAGGTTCCGCAACGGACACCAACAGTGCGGTGAGGGACCGGCTTTGGGGCGCATGAAAGAAACTTCTTTGGCACTAGAGTTCGGTCCATGATTGTTTGGCTCAATGGCACCCACGGGGCGGGAAAGACGACGACGAGCAAGCTCGTGGCAATTGCTGCCCGACGCGCGCGTCCTCGACGGTGAGAAGGTCGGTGAGGTGCTCATGGACATCAAGCCGGGACTTCCTGCAACGGACAACTTCCAGCACTGGGAGCCGTGGCGGGGGCTCGTTGTCGAAACCGCTCGGCGCGTGCTCGAGTACACCGGAGGTACACTCGTGATGCCGATGACTGTTCTGGTCGAGAGCTACTGGCGGGAGATCAGCGATGGCCTTACAAAGTACGGCATTCCGATCCAGCATTTCGTGCTCCACGCCGACCAGGCCACGCTCCGCGACCGCATACAGAACGACAAAGTACTCGGCCCTTCAACGTTCCGCTTCGCATACTTGGAGCCATACGCCGAGGCAGCTCATACCTGGCTGCACAATGAAGCCGAGGTCATCGACACCACACACATCACAGCGGACCAGGCCGCACAGCAGATCGTGGATTCGGTGCTTGACCGCTGAGAGCGCGAAACGTCCGGCGTGGTGTGTCCGCTGAGGGATCCGCTTGCGGACGTCCGCTGACGGACCGAGTTTGGGGCGGACCCTGCGAGCGCGTGAGGCCTCTCGATTCGTCTTCAGTGGATCGGGGTATGCGATGGCCAGCAGCCCGCGCATGGCCCACCGGTGGAGGAACGAGCTTTGCGCCGCTAGGTGAGATCGAGCCTTGAACGTTAAACCTTGAGCCGAGCATCAGCGCGGAGGGTCTACGATGAACGGCCAGGAAGGCAGACAAGACGACAAGGGGCGTGCCACAATGTGCGTGGGGAGGGATCACTGTGGGTGAGGTTGCTTACGGGTCATTGGCGTCTGTGTATGAGTGGCTGGTACCGGATGCTAAGGCGTCCCCGGCGGGCAATGCGCAGGGGTTCGAGATGGTGACGGCGGGGCTCGACCCAGGGGGACAGATCTTGGACTGCGCCTGTGGGATTGGGTTGCTGGCGGTGGGGCTGGCTGAGGCCGGATTCCGGGTCACTGCGTGCGATGCCAGCCCGGCGATGGTCGAGCGGACCCAGGCGCTGGCTCGCGCTCACGGAGTCGAGGTGTCGACGCGGGTATGCCGCTGGGACCAGCTACCCGATCCAGGCTGGCAGGACCGGTTCGACGCTGTGATGTGCGTCGGGAACTCGCTCGCGCACGCGGTCGGCCGCAGTGGCCGGCGCGCCGCACTCGACGGCATGGCATCCGTGTTGGCTACAGGTGGGGTGCTGGCGCTGACCTCCCGCAACTGGGAGCAGATCCGCTCAGCCGGCCGCAAGGCAATGGTGGTGTACTCCTGGCAGGTGCCGCCTTCATGGGACGCCGAACACCACCTGCAGATTTCCGTGGCAGCACTCCAGGACGGTGACCAGCTGCAGGTGACGACCGAATTGCTGCCTATCTGGCCCTTCCACCACGAGGAACTGCTAGCCGATGTCGCGGCCGCAGGTCTAAGCCTCGCAGGGTCCACGTACGACGCGACCCAACCAAATTATCTCGTCACCGCTCAGCGACGCGCAGGGTTACCAACCTGACCCACATTCTCCTCATCCCGGCGTCGCATGATCACACCGTCCGCGGCGAGACCGGACGGCCATGTAGCGTCCCGCTCAGGCACCGGCTTACGGGACGGAAGCGCTATACAGGTGGTGCCTTCGCAGTGCAGCGTCCACCGGCGGGACTAACGACGGCATTGAACCAATTACAAGTTATTGGTTCTTGTATCCCCCATTTTTCCAGGCAGAGTGTAGGGACAATCAGCAGATGCACCGTTCCAGAGTGAGTACACGAATGACATATGACCAAGAAGCTGACGCTGTGTACGTCTATTTTGCGGATGAGATCCTAGCCGGGGATGTGAAAAAAACTTATCTGTGCGATCCCATTGAAGTCGACGGAATGATCAATCTCGATTTTGACCGCGACGGACGACTCGTCCGTGTGGAAGTTCTCGATGCGAAGAGCAAATTGCCGCCAGAACTACTGGATCGACTTATTCAGGGATGAGGACCCCGCCCTGTTCGACGAACCGAATCTGATCCAGTCAGGGTTCCTCTCAGGGACGATTCTAGGGCTCTAGCCGGGACATCCCTAAAGGACAGCATTGACCCATCTAGCTGCTGAGCCGGAACCTCCAGCTGCTCTTCAGTCGTTGCAACTGTTGGACGGAGGGCAGTGGGAGGCGTTGAATGGCTCCATAGCTGAAAGCGTCGGGGGGCTTATGACTAAGCAGTTACATGTGAGCGGCCGGCACGTGCCATGGAGCCTCACCCTCAGTGTTTTGTGTTGGCTCGTTCCCGGTGTGTGGTCCGGCCTTGGCACGCTGATCCCATCCCTGTTGGTGCCGTCCCACATAAGAGACTCCGGCTGGTTCGGCTCAGGTACCCTTGTCGTTCTGGCTGGATACACAGTGGTCGTGATTGGCGTTCCGATTCTGATGCTTTACCGGTCCCGGGTAGCCAGGGCTCTGCTGTCCCTGGTCGCTGGACTGTTTGCCATTATTGTCATAGCTGTTCCCCCGATAGAGCCGATGTTCGCTTTTATCCCTGTCGCGCTCGGCGCCGTACTGATGTGGCTTCCGCCGTCGAATCAATTCCTCCGGAAACGCATCATCGCTGGAAACGGCGCCGTGCTCTGAGCGAGACTGCAAGCTCGGGGACTAACTGTCCGTTTAGGGTTCCTTGGGTTCTTGCGAACCCAAGGTTCGTCTAACGCACACAAGACGGCGCGGTGATCCACCAGCTAACGGACGTTGCCCTGTCCGGGGGTTCACGGGTGTAAAGGCGCGCAATCCTTACAATAAGAAATGGTGCAAAGCTCCCGGCATTGACATGGAGCTCCGTCGCTGGGAACCGAGACCGAGGGGACATGCAACTCGGCAGTAAGTTGAATCCGCTCCGCCTGCGCCCCTGCCCCCGTCCTGTTGATACCAGAAATCTATCCCTTAATTGGCAGAACCCAACCAATACCGGTGCAGAGGCCTACACTTTCAGCCATGGGGGACTCAGAGTCAGACGTCGGGGCAACTCCGGTGATCGTGCGGGTCACCGCCGGCATCTGCGCCGCGGCCAACCTGACCATTCTGGGCGTGCTCATCACAGGCGCGGTATCCAGCAGCACCGCCGCGGTCCTGTCCGGCACGGCACAATCAGGGCCCCTCGGGCTACTGGCCTTCGGCCTCCACGCTTCCATCGTTATCGGGCTCATCTTCGCGGTGAACTCCCTGACCGGTCCCGACCCCGAATACGGGAAGATTCTGAGTCTCTTCAGGGGCAACGACCTCAAGGGATTGAGCGACGCCGCACCAGCCATGCTCTTGGGGTTTTCGTTCCTGACTTATTGGCTTGGCTTCATCGGCGTCTCCTGGTTCGGGTGGAGAATCCACGAGCCGGCGTCTGCCATGGCAGAGGTGAGCGCCGCCCTCACACTCGTCGGCGCTGCCGCCTTGGCTCTCTGGATGATCCTGGTGGCTCTCGGCAAGAGGTCACCACACTCCGCAGGAAGTGGCGCGCAGGAGCACGAGGCAGTACTTTTGGCGAACACACTCAGCCGACCGCGGAGACGAAGGCCGATGGAGCCTTATCGACGTAATGTCGGCTTCAAGTACCGGACAATCCGAGCCACGATACCGCTCGTAGAACTCAGCGCGACCTCAGAGGAGCTCCATTTCAGGTTTCGGTTCGGTCTTGGACTCATTTTCGGGCCATGGCACTTCCGCAGGGAACAGGTATTCGAGGTGTTCACAAGACGCGGACTATTTTCCACGCGAATCCACATCCGCGGGGAAGACTTTGAGATCTATGTCTATGCGTCGCCTCCGGAACCGCTGCTCCTAACCCTCGAGGAACTCGGCTACCCCGTGGACTGGATCATGCGACGATGACAGCGCCGGAATGTGCAGGTGGGTTCGGGTGCCCGGTGAAGTATCCCTTACCCGGGCGCTGCGGTCACCCAACGCATTTGGTATGGAGTCAACAAAACCACACGGTGGGTCGTTCCCCGTGCCGGAACCCGCCCCGTTGATCATCACAGCTTCAATCCGGCCGGTCATGCCGACCGCTGAGAACGACCACGGAGAAGGACCAAGAGAATCGTTGTGACGACAGCTGCGGCGATACCGCCCAGAAGATCTGACCAAAAGATGACAGGCAGCTTGTTAATAACGAACAGCAGTTGCATCAGCGCGCTCAAGCCGGCAATCCCGGCGCCGGCGATCAATAGTCTCGTTCTATGGTCCATGCCATCCCCCAATGCAGTGGGCTGTTCCGCAGCCCGTTCGCAGTCAGCCTATCTGACGGCTTATTCTCGCTCCGGGCCGAGAATTCCTTCGGGGCACACCCTGGGTGACGACTCTGTCCCGCAGAGCGTTCATGAGCGGGCACGCGATAAACGAGCTCACAGGAAAGGCCGCCGAGAACGAGGTCTGTGGGGGCCGCTCCTGCACACAAGTTGGTCTACGGTGCGGAATCCGGCCGGGCAATTAGGGCATCATCCTCGGAGCCTGCTCTTTACGCGGATGAACAGGGCGGCCAGCGCCATCCCGAAGAAGGACGCGGTCAGGAGGGCCAGCACCGCCAGCGCCGGGTTCGTCCACAGAGGAACCATGTCGTACTCGGCGTTGCACTTGGTGGTCAGGGGGAACAGCTGGAGCTGCTCATGCCCGTTTTGACTGCGGTATTCGTGGTCGTACGTGTGTCCACGCAATTCGCACGCCTCCCCCACGTCAAGCCCGCCGGCGGAGACACCTTGGAAGAAGACCAAGAACAGCAGGAACGCGGACAGTATCGTCAGCTTGAGCCAGAAACCGGCAGGCTTCGTTTGTAGCATCTCGGCCGGTGAGGGATCCCCCTTCCGGCCATCAGTCTGCCCGGTCAGGGTTCCTCAAATGCGACGATTGGGTTCCTCCGATAGAACGTCCGTCGTTTACAGAGCTCAGGGTCGGTGCGATGCTGAACCCACTACGGCGACCCTGGGCTGTGGGCCGAATGGGGGCAAGCGTAAATGCAATGGAGAATGCCGAAACGACGACCTCCCTGGCCGCACGACATGCTGATTACAGTCAAGGATGATCCTCACCACCTGACTCTCTTGCTCTTTGTCCGGCAGGCTTGGGCGCTGGCTGGAGATGTGGACATCCCGCCCCTGGACCCTGTGCCTGACTGTGGTAGCTCCCGGATGCCTGCGTCAGCTGATGCAGAGACGTGGGACAAGCGCTGGAAAACGGCTTGGGAGCAAGCTTGGGCCTGGTACGAGATTGAGGATTCGACGCACCATCCCACGCCTTCTGAAATGCGAGAGGCCGAGGATCCTGATCACGGATTGAGCCCTTTCATGGCGCCCGGTGGATGCAGCGCTATGGGTGGGAAGGCCTGGATAGTGACGCCTACCAGGCGTGGGACCGAAGCCTTGTCCCGAAGTTTCCCCACGGTGGGGAACGTCAAAGTCTCCAGGAGCTGATCCCGGCGTGGGAGAGCGGACTCGACACCATCATTGTTCTGCCTTATAAGGGGTACTTTGCGCAGCGACTGACTCGCCGGCTCCTCGTTGTGTCCGCTGACGTCCGGAACCACCGTGAGGACTACAGCAGGGCGTTAAGAGAGAGCACACTCTAAAACGACCCATTGAGGGTTCGGCTGCGTGTGGCAGCTAGCTGTCGAGGCCCATTGAAAGCTGACCGTCCCTAGGCGGACCAATCCCAGCATTCGTGCGCGCATGGCTCCTCAAAGGAGACCGTGGCGAAATTGGCTTTGTTAGCGGATCTGCTGGTCAGGGTTTTGCAGGTCGTATAGCTCCCGTGATGCTCCTATGGAGTCTTTGTGTTCCAAGGACCAGTCTGCGAGCTGTTTGACCAGCAGGGTGAGGCTGCTTCCACGCTCAGTGAGTTGGTAGGTGACTTGGGCAGGGACAGTCGCGTAGACCGTGCGTGTAACAAGGCCGTCCCGTTCGAGGCGTCTCACCGTGAGGGTCAGCATGCGCTGCGAAATCCCTTCGATGGCCCGCTGGAGCTCGCGAAAGCGCCGGACACCCGAGGCCAGCTCCACGATGACCAGCACCGACCATTTATCCCCGATTCGATCCAGAACGTCGCGGATTCCACAGTCTGGATGGTCGGGTTCGCCGCAGGGTTCCAAGACAGGGGTTACTTCCATGTGACTGCCTAACACCAAAGTGCCTCCTTGTGGGCTCTCGCCTTGTTACCGAAGATGAGTCTAGTTACCGAAAAGTACCAGTGAAATGAGCATGCCCATGATTCTCGTAACCGGCGCCTCCGGCCACCTCGCCAAAGCAATCCTTCAACACTTCACGCAGGCGGGAGCGGCTGCAAGCGGAGCAACCCGTAATCCCAGCAGCAGCGACCAGCTTCGGGCCTTGGACTTCGACGTCCCCGAAACAATCTCCTTCGAGGGCGTGGAGACATTGGTAATGGTGTCCGCCGGAACTGAAGAAGACGATGTCGTCATCACGCGGCACAACAACGCCATAACGGCGGCCGAACGCGACGGGGTCAGGCACATCGTGTACACGAGCCTCACCGAGGCCGGCGATCATCTGGGATTCGCGTTGGCCCATCGCTGGACAGAACGCCGCCTTCAAAGCGGAAAGGCGCAGTGGACGATTTTGAGGAACGGTCTCTACGCGGAGCTGATCGGCCATCTCCTGGCTCCCCGTGAAGGAGTCATCTCTGCCCCATTCGGACAGGGCGGCGTCGCCGCCGTCGCCCGTCAGGATCTTGCAGAAGCAGCGGCAATCATCGCGCGGAACCCCGAAATACACCAAGGCAGAACCTATAATTTCGTCGGGAACACCGTCGTCACGGGGCAGAACATAGCTGACACACTGGGGGCGGAATACCGGCCGGTCAAGCTCACCGAACTACGACAGGCCCTGGATTCTGCCGCGCTGCTGCCCTTCCAGCCTCCTATGCTGCTGTCCATACATTCCGCAGTAAGCCACGGATTCCTTGAGGAAACAGGCACCGACATCACCGCCATCCTTGGACGGGAACCCCTGAACGCACTCCACATTGCCGCGGCCGCAGCGACCGCATGACCAGTAGCAACTGGCCCGAGCGCCCAGGCCGGGTGCCGCCGTCGCCCTTTCCTTTGTGGTTTGGCTTTTAGGCAGGTGACTGGGAAATCCGAATCATGTTGCCGGAAGGATCACGGAAGGCACAGTCGCGTGGGCCCCATGGCTGGTCGATAGGCTCCTGCATCACCTCTGCGCCGGAGGCCCGGACTTTCTCGAATAACCCGTCCAGATCATCAGTACGGAACACAAGCATGGGGAGAACACCCTTGACGAGGAGCTCCTGGAGTGCGTCTCCGTCGGCCTGGGAACGGCCAGCATGCGGCGAGGACAGAACGATCTCGAGGCCAGGCTGGTCCGGCATTCCAAGGGTGATCCAGTGGAAGCCGCCCTGGGCGACGTCGTTCCTGACCTCAAGGCCGAGAGCATCACGGTAGAACGCGAGTGACTCTTCGGGATCGTTGACAGTGATATTGCAGTACTGGAGTGCGATAGTCATGGTGGCAACGCTAGTCCGAAGCTGCCGGTACCGCTTCTCGAATACTGCTTTTCACGTACTGGGCGGGACGGGTCCTGATCTTGGCAATGCACGCGGGCATGGCCTCGACGGCGTGGTGCTCCCGGGAACGATACGAACTGGGCGTCTCCCCTACGATCTCCGTGAACCGGGCGCTGAACGAGCCCAACGATGTGGACCCGACTTCCATGCAGGCGTCCGTAACGCTCCACCCGGCCCGCAAGAGAGCCATAGCCCGCTCGATCCTGCGCGTCATGAGGTAGCTGTACGGCGTTTCGCCATAGGCCTCGCGGAACTGCCTGGAGAAGTGCGCCGGTGACATTAATGCCTGGCGGGCCATGGTGGGAACGTCCAGCGGACGGGCGTACTCACGGTCGATCAGATCCCGTGCACGGCGCAAAAGAACCAGGTTGGCCAGGTCCTGAGGAGTCATGTGATGAGGCTACCACCGGGGCCGAAAGTTCTCATTGGGTCGTTGACGGGGATAGGCGCTTACGCGCCCGGTGTGTCCGGACTTTCCTTGAGCCGGGCCACCAGGACCGGTGCGCCCTCGCTTTCCGGGAGCGGATCCGCGTGGCGGTGCACCACCTTCCACTCGCCGTTCTCGCGTCGCAGGATGGTGGTGACGCGGAGTGAATAGGGCTTGGTGACGGCGCCGTCAAGGGAAGCAACGGTGTGCTCGATTCCCGCGAGATAACCCAAGTCACCGCTGACGCCGGCCGCCACGACCTCATATCTGAAGGACTGGCAGTCGGAGAAACGATGGGCCAACCAGTTGAAGACAGGGGCTATCTGATCCCATCCGCTCTTCGACTGGGCCGCACCAAAAAGGGTTACGGGAGCATTCCGCGACCACATCGCAATCCGCTGAGCGGCATCCCCGTTGTGAATAGCTGTGTCCGCTTCTTCCAGGCGCGGCAATACCGATGCCAGGAATTCTTCAAGTTCGCTCATTTTGTCCCCAGACCTCGAACCGGAACCTCCACTTTCCAGTATCGGCACGGCCTTCACACGGTCACAAGGATCTGCCGGCAGTAAAAACTGCCGGCAAAGAGCAGTCAGTCCGGCTGAGACAGGCGTCGCGCGGATTCTTCAATGGCCGCACCGATCTCTTCGGTGCGGCCATCGAATTCCCGGCGTTCCCCGAAAACACAGAGGGAAGCAACGATGGTGCCGGCCGTATCCCGGAGCGGCACAGCCAACTCATGGACGCCGTGCTCGAACTCTTCCACAGCGTGGACCACGCCCCTGGGCCTGTCCCGCTCCATCAGCGCTAAAACTTCGGCAGCGGAGTGGGCTGCTTGGGGACCCCCGACGCCGATAAACTCCACGTCCGCAAGCAGCCCCTGCAATGCCTTCTCGCTGTGATCCCAGAGCAGCGCCCGGCCTGATCCGGTGCACCATACGGGGGTGACCATGCCGGGCTGCATCATTCCGCCGGAGAGGCCATGGTCACTTGAGGACCTGATGAGGATGACACGGGCGCCGTCCCGGACCGACACCCTGCCCTTGAGTCCGAGATCGGCAGTTATCCGCTGGAGCTCCACTCTTGAGGAGCTGACCCACCCGCCGTTGAGGGAAGCCGCCAGCGAGAAGAACGCAGGACCTGCACGGAAAGGGCCCCGGTCCACCCTTTCCAGCAGGTCCAGGTCACAGAGTTCCTGGGTCAAACGCGAGACCCTGCTGCGGTCCATACCCAGCTCGACGGCGATCTGGGTAACGCCGTACAGCGATCGGCCCCACTTCTCACGGTCAGCGACGATGCGGACAATCCGAAGCCCCTGTGCCAGGGATGAGACTTCAGAAGTTTCCATGTTCGTGGCTCCTCACCGCGGGACGACGCCCTATTCTTGCACAGCCGGTTCTTGCACAGCCGCTACTTTGCCGCTGCGGCCAACTGGCGGGAGCGGCCGTATTTGAAGTGGAAGAACGCGTAGCAGCCAATGACAAACGGAATTCCGAAGTAGAGGGCATAGATCTGGTTCGGGTCAAAGGCGATACCTACCAGGGATACAAGGCACAGGCTGAATGCAAGGATGGGAACCAACGGGTACAACGGCGCCTTGTAGCTGAGCGTGGAAACGTCCCCGCCGTTCCGGACGAAGGCCCTGCGGTGGAAGAAGTGGGATGCCGTAATGGACATCCAGACTCCCACCACGGCAAACCCGGCCACGGACACCAGCGCCAGGTAGACCAATTCCGGTGAGACAACGCTGCAGATCAGCGAGGCAACGCCACCCACCATGCTGACGCTCAATGCGAGCAGGGGGATCCCGCGCTTGGTCAGTCGCCGAAAGGCTTTGGGAGCATGACCCTCCTCTGAGAGTGAGAAGAGCATGCGTGCACAGGAGAACAGCCCGCTGTTTCCGGCCGAAAGCAGTGCGGTGATGATGACGAAGTTCATGATGTCCGCGGCGAAGGGAATGCCGATGGAGGAGAAGACGGTCACGAACGGGCTCTCGTCCAGTCCCACCTGCTCATAAGGGATGGTTGCGGCGATGACAGCGATGGCACCGACGAAGAAGATAAGGAGCCGGATGACGGTGGTGCGCATGGCCTTGGGGATGCTTGTTTCAGGGTTCGCCGTCTCGCCCGCTGCCACGCCAATGAGCTCGGATCCGGAGAAAGCATAGAAGACGGCGAGAGCGGTCACGAGCACGCCGGTGAAGCCGTTGGGGAAGAGGCCCGACGTCGTCGCGAAGTTTTCGAAAAGCATGGGGTGTTCGCCGCCGGCGGCAAGGGGATGGAACCCCAGGAGCGCCGCTCCACCAAGCACAATCAGGACGACGATGGCGCCCACCTTAATGATGGAGAACCAGAACTCCGATTCACCAAAAACTCGCGAGGAGATGGCATTGAGGGAGAAAAGGATGGCGGCAAAAAGCACGCACCAGATCCAGACGTCCACTTGCGGAAACCAGCGCTGCATCAGGAGCCCGGAGGCCGTGAACTCGGAGCCGATGGCAACCGCCCAGCACAGCCAGTAGAGCCATGCCGTGGTGAAGCCAGTGGCCGGACCGATGGACCTCGCAGCGTAGATGTGGAAGGCGCCGGAGACGGGATAAGCGATGGCCAGCTCGCCCAGGCAGGACATGACGAGATACACCATGAAGGCGCCCACGAGGTAAGCCAAAACGGCGCCAAGCGGCCCGGCCTGCGAAATGGTGTAGCCGGAGCTCAGGAAAAGCCCCGACCCGATTACGCCCCCCATGGCGATCATCACGAGGTGGCGCGGGCCCATGGAGCGCCGCAATCCGGATTCTTGCGCGGCCGGCGGTGCGGCCTGAGTACCCAGCTCAGTGGGTGAAGAGAGTGACATGAGGTCTCCCGGGAGTGGTGAGGATGCCAGCGTTTGCTGCACCGGCTCCGGTTGCGGCGAGTCAGGGAATCTCCGACTCCGCACTTCCAGAGGTGATGAAAGTAACACAGATCACGAGAAACAGTCATTAAAAACATCCAAATATGCATATGTTGCACGTTGCGCTCATGTATGGTCCGGCCAAAGTGCGCAGAGCATGGTCGATCTGACATGTGGCCGGTGCAGAAAGACATGGTTCGGCTGACACGAGGTGGGGCGAGCATGGAAGGACCAACCCCTCCTGACGAAGGACCATCATGACCACCTATGATCTTGCTTTGATTGGCTTTGGCGGCGTAAACCGGACCCTGGCCGAGCTGATCCACACCCGTGGCGACTCCCTCGAAGCCGAACTGGGCTTCGGTTTGAGAATTGTTGCCATCACCGATCTCCGGCTGGGTTCGCTGGTGCAGCCTGAAGGTATCGACCTCGCCGTTGCGCTGGGGCTCACCGGTGTCGGGGCGTCGTTCGCCCAGCATGGTGGCTCCGCAGTGCCCGATAATGAGGGGGTCATCAAGACCTGCTCGGCGGACATCGTCGTCGAGGCCACTTTCACAAACCCCGACGACGGCGAACCCGCCGTTTCGCACGTGCGCTGGGCTTTGGAAGCGGGCAAGCACGTGTGCACCACCAACAAGGGACCGGTGGCGCTGCGGGGCCGCGAACTGTCTGAGTTGGCACGCCGGCAGGGAGTGCACTTCGAGTTCGAGGGTTCCGTCATGAGCGGGACTCCCGTCATCCGGCTGGCCAAACAAATGTTCAGCGGGCTGCGCCTTGGCGGGTTCGAAGGGATCATGAACGGGACCAGCAACTACGTCCTGGGCCGTATGGAAGCGGGGCTCGGCCTGCAGGAAGCCGTCCGGGAAGCCCAGGATCTGGGTTACGCCGAAGCCAACCCGAGCGCCGACATCGAGGGCTTCGACGTGCAGCTCAAAGTGCTGATACTGGCCAACGAGCTCCTCGACGCCGGCCTGGAACTCCGCGATATCGTCCGCCAGGGAATCTCCTCCGTGACGGTCCAGGACGTCCGCCAGGCCTCACTGGACGGAAAGCGCTGGAAACTGGTGGGCTCCGCCCGCCGTAACGCTGACGGCTCGGTGACAGCCGGCGTCGCGCCCGTTGCCTTGCCTCTGGATCACGGCCTGGCCGGGGTTTCAGGGGCCACCAACGCGGTTGCCTTCACCACCGATCTCCTAGGGCAGGTCACCGTCTCCGGCCCCGGCGCCGGCCGGGTGGAAACCGCCTATGCCCTGCTCTCGGACATCATTGCCATGCACGCGGGGATGACCACCCAGGCTTCATCGTCCAAGGTCGTGGCAAATGCGTAGCGCCGTGGCTCAACGCCTTCCCGTCGGATACCTCACTGTCACCAGTCCGTTCGAGGGCGGAACAGTAGGAAGCGTGAGCGTCACCCCGGCGACCGGGGTAGAGGCCGTTCTGGAGAAGGCCCGTCGCGGCGCCAAGCTGGCAGGCGGTCTCTCCCGCGCAGCCCGGGCAGCCATTCTGGCCGGTGCCGCTGCAGCGATTGAGCTTCGCAGTGAAGAATTCGCCCGCACCATCGTTGCCGAAGCCGGCAAAACTATCCGCCAGGCCCGCAAGGAAGTGGTGCGTGCCGTCAACACCCTTCAGCTCTCAGCCGCGGAGGCAAAAAGCAACGCCGGCGAGGTCATTCCGTTCGATTCCTATGCGGGCTCGGAGAACCGCACCGGCTGGTTCAGCAGGGAGCCGCTGGGAATCATCGCCGCCATTACGCCCTTCAACGATCCGCTGAACCTCGTGGCCCACAAGATCGGTCCAGCCATTGCAGGCGGTAATTCAGTGATCCTGAAGCCGTCAGCTTTGACTCCACTCTCCGCCCAACTCCTCGTCGACGCCCTCATCGAAGCAGGCCTGCCGCCGGAGGTAATCACAGTGGTGAACGGAGGACGGGAGGTGGTTGCCGCCGTCGTCCGATCACGGGATGTACGGATGGTGTCCTTCACCGGCGGGTTCTCCACAGGGGAGGCCATTGCGCGGGAGGCCGGGCTGAAAAAGCTGTCCATGGACCTGGGCGGAAACGCTCCCAATCTGGTGCTGGCTGATGCCAACGTCCAGGATGCCGTCGACGCCTGCGTTTCAGGGGCTTTCTGGGCGGCCGGCCAGAACTGCGTGGGGGTCCAGCGGATCCTCGTCCAGCGGCCCGTTTATGAGGAATTCCGCAGCAGCTTCCTCGCCGCCACCAGCGTCCTTGTGACCGGCAACCCGCTCGAGGAAGCCACCGATGTCGGGCCCATGATTACCCAAGACGCCTTGCATCAGGTCCAGTTGAAGGTCGACGACGCCGTTGCTGCCGGCGCCGTACTCCTGATAGGCAACCGCGCGGAGGGCAATGTATTGGAGCCCACCGTCCTGGAACAGGTCCCGCTGGATGCCCGGCTCTGGCAGGAGGAGGTTTTTGCGCCCGTGGTGATGCTCCAACCGTTCGATTCCCTGGACGAAGCATTGGAACTGGCCAACGCGATCGAATTCAGCCTGCATGCAGGTATTTTCACCAACTCCCTGGCTTCGGCAATGGAGGCGGCGCGGCGCTTGGAGGCCGGCGGCGTGATGATCAACGACTCCTCCGACTACAGGTTTGACGGCATGCCGTTCGGCGGCTCCAAATACGGGAGCATGGGCCGGGAAGGCGTGCGGTTTGCCTACGAGGAAATGACGCAGCCCAAGGTGGTGTGCATCAGGAACTGACGGGCGGAGCGGCGGTTCCGGCGCTGGGCTGGCCTGTTTCGGGTTGGCCGGCGCCGGGACGGCGGATCACAGTGGAAAGCGTCAGTGCCGTCACGGTGTCATTGACCCCGGGAAGGCTGGCGATCTGCTCCCAGATGACCTGGATCCTGTCCAGCGACCGCGCCTCAAGGCGAACCAGCAGGTCGAAGTCGCCGCTGAGGACGTCGCACAGCACCACTTCGGGAATGGTGCGAAGAGCCGCGAGGACGTCGGCACCCCGCATCCGGTCTTTGCGATACACCAGCAGCATGGCCGAAACCACGTGCTGGCCGGGCGCTCCGGCAACCACCGTGTACCCCTGGATGTGCCCGCGGCGCTCCAGGCGGCTGATCCGCTGCCTGACGGCGTTGCGGGACAAAAGGACACGCTGGGCAAGTTCAGCGTGGGAAATCCTGGCATTTTTTGTCAGCTCGGCGATGATCGCCTCATCGATGTGGTCGATCGTGTATTGCTCCACACTTGCCTTTCGCAACCGGCCGACGCCGCTGGGGCCGGACGAACATCAACGGACCAGGTCCGCTTGGGGCACCCGAGTAAAGGATAGTCCCTGCAGCGCTACGTACCGACGTCGTCTGGCGCTTAAGATGTCCCTGCAGTTCAGGTGGTTATCCAGTAGCGCAATTTGAGCTTTGTCCCGCTTTCCTGGCCGAGGAGAGCTTCCGGAACGCCACCGCGGCTTTCGATCACGCGCCGGGAGGCGACGTTGTCGGCGTCACAGGTGAGCAGCGCTTCGCCGATCCCAAGGTTCCGGGCTTCGATCAAGGCCAGGTCCAGGATCTGCCCTGCGAAACCGTTCCTCCGGAATCTTGGGCGTACCGAGTAGCCAATATGACCCCCTACCAAGCGCAGTGAAGGATTGAGGTGATGGCGTATGAGACCCGACCGACTATCTGGCCTCCCACGTCAGCGACCAGAAGCGTTTCAGGAACATGATTCTCGGACAGATCGATCCCGTGAAGAAGACGTCCCTTTTTGTGCAGAAAATCGGCCCAGTCCATGTCGGGCTCATAACCATGGAGAAATTCAAAGCCTTCAAGGGCGAGTTCTTCATGAGCCTGCGCTGCCTCATGCACATCGTGAAGTGTGAGCCGGCGAAGTTCCATGACAAGAGACACTACCGTCTATCCGCCGATCATGAATGGGACGGGTTGAAAAGGCGCTCGGACCATCCGAACCGACCGCACGCCGTCGTCGATTCTCACCGCCCCGTCGGTGAGAAACCCATTCTTTCGGTAGAAAGCTTGGGCGCGCGGGTTAGGGTCGGCGACCCAGAGTTCAGCAGGTGCTGAGCGGTCGATGACTGTGTCGAGGAGCGCCGTACCCACCCCCGAACCATGGAAGGCGGCATAGGTGTAGAGGAGGTGCAACTGCTGTAGCCCCTCGGCGTCGTCAAGGGAGGGCCCTGACATTGCAATGCCTATCAACGATTTCCGGCTGGTCCTTGGCGACGGCGGCCACAGCCCGAACCATGCCGGCGCATTGCTCCCTGACGCGCTCAGATGGATTTGGCGGTAATTCGCTGGCATCTGGCACAAGCATCTGTTAGAGCCCTGTAATCCGTTGGCTATGCTCGAAACGTGACTTCCGATACCGCTACGGCGCTGAACCCCCACCGGGTCCAGCGCCGTACAGTCTTAATTCTTAGCCTGGCCCAGCTTCTCAGCGGGATAGGCAGTGGCGCAAGCCTGTCCGTGGGCTCCCTCCTCGCCGTCCAGCTCTCCGGTTCTAACGCCTGGGCAGGTTCAGTCACCACCATTACTACCCTGGCGGCTGCGATTGCCGCCATGCCGCTGGCGGGCCTCGCCGAACGACGCGGCCGTCGGGTTGGGCTGGTATCTGGTGTGCTGTGCGGAATGCTGGGGGCAATTCTGGTAATCGTGGCAACGGTATCAGGGTTCTTTCCCATACTCCTGGCCGGAGCCGCCCTCCTGGGACTTGCCACCGCTGCCAACCTTCAGGCCAGATTTGCTGCGGTTGACCTGGCGGAAGCCGAGCACCGGGGACGTTCCCTTGCCATTGTCGTCTGGGCTGTCACCGCCGGTGCGGTGGCCGGCCCCAATCTGATCAAGCCTGGCGCTGTAGTGGGGGAGGCGATGGGCCTGCCAGGCATCGTTGGACCCTTTGTTTTCTCGGCAGCGGGACTCGCGTTGGCGGCCGTCCTGCTCCTAATCGGCCTCCGCCCGGATCCACTGCTCCACGCCCTGGCCATCAGACAGGCAGCGGACGGAGTGGCGGATACAGCGACACGGGGTCCCCGTCGGGGCTCGCTTCGCAGGGGTCTGGCCGCCATCCGATCATCGCCACGCGCTGGTTTGGCATTGCTGGCCATCGTTGCAGCGCACGCCTGCATGGTCGCCGTCATGTCCATGACACCGCTGCATCTGCAACTGCTCAGCGAAGGACCACTTGCTTCCCAGAGTGCAGGTCACGTCGACACCGCCAGCACAGACGTCTTTGTGCTGATCGGCTTCACCATTTCCCTGCACATCGCAGGGATGTATGCGCTGTCTCCTGTGATGGGATGGCTAACTGATCGTTTTGGCATGGTTCCGACAATCGTCTTCGGGCACGGACTGATCCTGGCAGCGGCGTGCTGTGCAGGGTTTGGCGCCGGAGAGGCCATCAACGTCACAACAGGCTTGGTGCTCCTGGGACTAGGCTGGTCTGCCGCGACCATCGCCGGTTCCACGATGCTGGCCGAAAGTGTAAGTCTCGATCACCGGGTTCTGGTCCAAGGCGTCTCGGACATGCTGATGGGTGCTGCCGGAGCTGTTGGCGGCGGTTTCTCCGGCCTGGTCATGAGTTGGATCGGCTATCAGGGACTTAACCTTGTTGCTGTGGCTATTGCCGCCTTCGTGTTGGCCGTAATGTTGACGTCGAAAATGCGCAGTGGACGCGCTCAGCTCCTCGACGGCCAGCTGAGTTAACCGGGATGAGCGCTGTGTCTCCAGCAGCGTCCCAGCGTTGTCCCTAAAGCAGCTCCAGACTCAACCGGTCCATGTCCAGGAAACTTTTCCGGTGTCGACGGCGGTCCCGCCTAACGTTGCCCCGCTGGGTGACCGTTCTGTGCTGATAGCCAGCGTTGGAGGTCTGCCATGAGCGCGATGGGTGCGTCGAGCTGTATGAGGTGTCCGGCTCCGGGGACCATGGTCAGCGTACTTCCGGGGATGGCGGCTTGCAGACGGCCCGCCCGGTCGGCCGGGATCCAGGTGTCGTCTTCTCCCCAAATGATGTGGGTGGGAGCGTTGACGGAGGCCAGGTGTGGTTCGAGTTCGTCCGTGTAGCGCTGATCGGCTTGGGCGATCTGCCGGTAGAAGGCGGCTTTGCCCTCATCGTCTGTCCATGGAGCGGCAAGCAACTCGGCATCGTCAGGACGTAGTCCGCTGTGGCTCGCGCCAGCGATGTAGGAGTCCAGTGCTCCTCGATGAATGGCTGCTGGGAGTTGCGCGAAGACGTCGGAGTTCTCCTTGACCAAGGTGAAGAAGGGCGATCCCCAGGGCCGGATTGCGACGACGTCCACCAGGCACAATGATGCGAAAGCGTGCCCGTGGAGGAGATGTGCCCGAAGTGACACGGCACCGCCGTAGTCGTGGGCGACGACATGTGGCCGGTCCAGCTCCCAATGCGTCAGAAGTGATGAGAAGGCACTCCCCTGCACGCCGAGGTCGACCTCATGGTCAGGTGCCTTCGAGGATGCTCCGTAACCTGGCATGTCCCAGAGGTAGACGGTGAAGTCACGAGCGAGGGCATGGGCGAATGGAACCCACAATGCCGAGGACCAGGGTGTGCCGTGGCAGAAAACGAGCGGCGGGCCGTCCCCGGTTGTCCCCCAGGCGATCTCACGGCCGCGCCACTTGAATGTTCGGTCAAGTATCACTCGTCCATGGTTGCAGACTCGGTCGTTATTGACCCGGGAGACTTGGGAACGAAGGGGCGGGGAGGTATGACCGCGGCGGAGGTCATCGAGGGGGAATGGCGTAGGCGGGCTAAACTCGACAGACGGCTGAAGGAGAATCTTGGGGAAATTATCTTGGCGGAAATGCGGCACGTGCGGCCGCCGCATTTCCGAGCATGACCGCGATGTCCGTTTCCAACTCCCGGACCCAGTCCTCCACACTCCTGAACAACATCGAGTCGAAGGAGCGTGGCTCAGCCATAAGGACCCGAATACTTCAATAATGATGCAGATCCCCGAGATGGGCGCCTTTGTCCGGGCACTCTTGCCGGTGTCCCTTACCGAAGGCCACAGTGTGCGGTTCGGTGTATGGGTGTCTGTGCATCCGGACGATGCGCAGAGGGCTGCTTCCGTTTGGTTGGAGCCGGAATACAAGGATCTGACACTGACCGGCTACTTAGCCAACAGGATCGAACCGTGGGGCCTTCTCGCTTCTCCCGTAGATCTTGCTGTGAGAAACGTAGATCACACACCCTATTGCGTGAGCAGCTCGAACATGGAGCTTGAAGAAGTGCTGACGAAATCCTGGCCCCACAGCATCCTTGCGTCGCTTCCCTAGCGCGGGTTTAAGCGACTTCCAGCATTCGTGGACGGGGAACCAGTAACCGGCATCCCGGGGAACATACCCGGGATGCCGGACGGAGCCCACAAAATACCTAGACAGAAGCCTCAGCGAGCTTCTTGTCGCTTGAACGGGCGCTGCGCTTGCCATTGGCAGCCGGTGCGGCGCCGGCTCGTTCTTCCACGGCCTGGGCGGCAATGTAGAGACCCTCACGGTTGAGGTTTCGCGAGTAGGAGGAATCCAGGTACAGAGTGGGGAACGAGTCCACCGAGTTCATCTCGGTGGCCTTGGCCAGAAGTGCCGGGTACAGATGTGGCTTCACCGGACCTGCCCCGCCGCCGAAGACATACGCGACCTCCGTGGTCGCACCAACGACGGCCAGAACGCGGCCGAACCGCTCGGTAACTTCCTTGGCAAAGAACCGCATCTCTTCATCGACGAACTGAGCGACCTTGTCGTAGAAGTTACGCTTCAACGGCGACGCTCCGGCCTGCAGGTACTCGGCCAACTGCTTCCGGGAAGTGAAGCCATGCGAGAAGCCCTGGTCCTCCATCGCTTTGAGCGCGTCGTTAAGAACCGAACCGTAACCTCGGTTGTGCGTGGTCGAGGCGTCGGCGTTGAACTCTCCGGCGGTGAAGACAGGAAAATTCACTGTCCCTTCACCGACATCGATGCCGACAGTGTGCTCGGCTGCAAGCACGTCAGCAGATGTGATGCCCACCAGTGACAGGCCTCTGCGGCGGACATCAGCGAGCATGGCGTCCATCAACGGCTCACCCTTGGCAGTGATGGCATACTGAGCCGATGCACCCTCGGGGATCACCTGTACATCCACGAATTCAAGCTTCACGGTGACCGGGGTCTCGAAGTTATGCACGGTGACCGTATGCGTGCCGCTCGTGAACTCAGCTGCGTAGCTAGTGCGGTGTGAGATGTACTCGTTGATCGGCAGCGCAAGTGCTACCCGGGCCTCCACACTTATGGTTTCGATAGCCGGCGGCAATCCGCCGTGCTGACGCACGTAGTCACGCAGGGCCTTGGCGGCGAAAGCACCCATGACCAGAACCTTGCTCAGCTCCTGCTGGGCCTTGCTGCGACGGCCCACCACGTCGAACTCATCAAAGGCACCTTGGGCGCTCAGGGCACGCAGGCCGAAGAGCCTGCGGTGATGATTGCTGACCAGAGGGGAGATGAAGCTGACGTCCAGCTCATTGTAGAAGTTGCCTTCCATCTTCGCTGGGGCTTCATTGTCTGGGGTCGGCAGAGCGTTCGGGCGGGTGATCGTTGACACGCCGCTTGGCAGGTCGATCTCGTCCACCTTGGCGGCACCTGATGCACCGGCGCCGCGGATGAGGCCTTTGACATAGCCGTTGCCAACGTCGATGCCACCGGTGAGATTGATCGAAATGGTCATGAATGTGATCCCTTCGTGGAGTGTTTTGTGGTTACTGAGTTGCCATACAAGAGAAAGTGCGGGGAGTTGTTACGGATTAGCGCAGCATCGAGAAAATGTCGTTGACTTCAACGGCAGAAGGCTGCTCCGCTTCAGGGCTGGTCGAGGAGGAAGTTTTGATGTCGTCCTGTTGTGGTGCAGGCTTCTGAACCAGTGTCGGGGCTGCCAGGGCGATGCCGAGGATCTCGGGTTCGGTCTTTGTCTGCTGGCTGAGATCCGGATCCTCAGACGCGGCGGGTGTCGCCACCTGCTGACCCAACGCAGCCGGCGCCGCTGCCGTTTCTGCATTCCGCTGTGTGCGTGTCGATTCCTCTTCGGGACCAACAGGACGCTCCCGCGTGGGAAGCTGCGAAACTGGCCGGTTAACGACATCGACGTAGCCAAGGCGCTCGATGCTCTCACGGATCAGCATCCGAATAGACAGTGATGGGTTGTCCTGCAAATTCATCCACTCCAGCACAGCCTCATCGGCTGCGGGGACGCTCAAGCGGAATCGCTGCGGCGGCGGTTTCACAGTTGTTACAGCAGAAGTTTTTGCCGTTTTCTTAGCAGCGGCCTTCGCTTTTGGTGCTGCCACTTTGCTCTGAAGATTGGCCATGGACCCTCCCCCTCTCTTTCTCCGTTTAACAAAAGTTCATGATGAGACTCTGGCTAAACCCCACGTTCGCGGCTATTAACCCACATATGACCCGTCTCCCGGTCAATTCTGGTCAGGAACAACCCAACCTTAGCCCGCAATTTATGGTGCAACTTACCCGTCACTGCAACTGATCCTTGCACCTCGGCGCAGCGGTTTCTTTTTTGTTGGTATCTGCCCGTAGAACTAATGTTGTCCACATGAGTGCAGAACGAAAAGCCAGCCGCCACGCCCAAGAATTTCGGTGGCACCAGATTAACCTCCAGTTACCGGAGACAGAAGCTGCTATTCGTGACCTCAGGGCCCTCAGGGAGGCGGTTGACCAGCTCCTCATCGAAGCTGTCGTTCGAGCCCACGACGAAGGAATGAGCCCGGCAAGCCTTGCTGAATCGCTAGGATTTACCAAACATGTCGCAGCAGAGCGACCCTCCCCTGAAATCCTGAACCCTCCATTAGCACGTCCTTCTGGTCGCCGTGGCATTCATTTTGAGCCAATGCCCTAATTGAGTGGAAAACTACTGGAATCACAACACTGCCTTTCATGGTGAGCTGGTCGCACGCGTCACGGCCGCAGGCGGGCGTGTTCTCGACGTTGGCTGCGGCGACGGCCTCCTACTCCAGTAGACAACGGTCGTTTTCCCACGGCGCCCCTCACACTGGCGTACGCTGGCGCAGTGAACAGTGAGAGCCGGGTGCCGGTTGAGGAGCGCCTCTATGTGACGGCGCCAGGCGAGCAGTCCGACGTCGAACCTATGCCGGCGGGCGATCTCACCGAAGGTGTGGTGCGGGTGGGCGCCACTATCCGCCGCCCCCATCAGCTGCAAAGCTTTGCCGTGGCTGACTACCTGGACTGGCTGGAGGATGCCGGCTTTGACGGCGCTCCACGGTTCCTGGGCAGGGACGCCGAGGGCCGGGACGTCCTGACCTTCCTTCAGGGGCAATGCGCCGGGGCGCAACCCGAAAGGTGGGTCCAATCGGAGCAGCTGCTGGCTTCGGTGGGCCGACTGACCCGCAGCCTTCACGAAGCCTCAAAGGGATTTGTCCCCGATGCGCATCCCTTCCCGCCTCGCCCTGTCAGGCAGGATCCAGCGGAACTCGTCTGCCACTTGGATGTCACACCCCAGAACATCGTGGTGCGCAAGGGTATGGCCGTTGGCTTGGTGGATTTCGATCTCGCCGGCCCCAGCTTTGCTCTCAAGGACGCCTTCAATACAGCCATGCACTGGGTGCCGCTCCGCGACCCCGCAGACGCGTGGCCCGGCTGGGAAGGAACTGATCCCTTCCGCCGCCTCCGGATTTTCGCCGACGCCTACGGCTGGGCGGCTGAAGAACGACGGCGGGTTCCCGCCGTGGGGATCGACGCCGTCAGGTTGTCGTACGAGCGGATGGAACATAACGCCCGGATCCTGGGAGGCGGGTGGAAGCGGATGTGGGATGACGGCGTCGGCGGCCTTATTGAGCGCCGTGCGCTCTGGCTGGATGCCCACAGCGAACGTTTGCTCAGTTCCCTGATTGACGGCTAAGCCACGAGAAGCCAGCCGGAAAAGACCAATCCCTTGACTTTTTCCCGGTTCGGACGGTCAATGAAATTAGGTACGGCCGCAAAGGGGTTCCCATGGTTCATCCACATCCTTGGAGCCGGTTCGTTGCCTTGGGAGACTCTTTCACGGAAGGAGTCGGAGACCCGGAAGCGGAAAGCCCCGGCGGCCTTAGAGGCTGGGCCGACCGTGTCGCAGAAGAACTCAGTGTTGACCACCCTGATTTTGCCTACGCAAACCTCGCGGTAAGAGGGCGGCTCCTTCAGCAGATCATCAACGAGCAGTTGGAACCGGCGCTGGCCCTGAATCCGGACCTGGTCACTCTCTCCGGGGGCGGGAACGATCTCGTCTTCCGCGCAAGCGACCCGGACCGCCTGGCGGAAAAACTGGATGAAGCGGTGGACAAGCTGAGCGCGACTGGTGCGACGGTGGTGCTGTTCACAGGCCCTGATTGGGGCGCAACCCCTGTATTCGGACTGGTTCGTGGAAAGATTGCGATCTTCAACGAGCATTTGCGGGCCATTGCTGTGCGCCACGACAGTATCATCGTAGACCTGTGGGCCCTGCGGCAGTTGAGGGATCACAGCATGTGGGATCCTGACCGCCTGCACTTCTCCCCGCTGGGCCACCATACGATTGCCGCCATGGTCCTGGATACTCTGAACGTTCCGCATTCTCTCGAACCCCTGGAGCCCAAGCCGCTTCCCAAGAGCTCTTGGCGTGGAGCCAGGACGGAGGACCTCGTGTGGGCACGGGAATACCTCGCACCGTGGATTCTCCGACGCCTGCGCCATCGGACCTACGAGGAGCGGGCCGCTAAACGGCCTGAACCCGGTCCCGTCTTCGGCACCGCGATGCCGGAGCACACCTCATCGAGCGGCGGCTCCTGAACCCTTGCCTGACCCGGTTGCGCCAGAGGCAGGATCAGGACACTTTTGCGTCCGCGATCTCAAGGACCTCATCCAGGATGGAGAGTCCCCTGTTGGCGTCCTCCGCCGAAATGTTCAGCGGCGGGACAACGTGGATGCGGTTGAAGTTGGCGAACGGGAGCAGTCCGCGCGTCCGGCAGGCTGCAATAAGTTCGTTCATTTCAGGGCTTGAGGCGCCGTAGGGCGCCAGCGGCTCGCGGGTCTGGCGGTCCTTGACGAGTTCAATGGCCCAGAAGGCACCGGTACCACGCACCTCGCCCACTGACTGGTGCTTCTCCTGCAGCGCGGCAAGTCCCGGGTCGAAGACGTGGGCCCCCAATTTCGCCGCATTCTCGACGATGCCTTCATCCCTCATGGCGTTGATTGTGGCCACAGCCGCCGCCGTAGCCAGTGGGTGGCCAGAATATGTCAATCCTCCAGGGTACGCCCGCTGCCCGAAAGTGGCCACGATCTCCGGAGAAATGGCTACGCCGCCCAGCGGGACGTAGCCTGAGTTCACACCCTTCGCAAACGTCAAGAGGTCAGGAACCACGTCAAAATGGTCGATCGCGAACCATTTTCCTGAACGTCCGAAACCGCACATCACTTCGTCTGCGATGTAGATGATGCCGTATTTGGTGGCCAGTTCCCGGACGCCCTGCAGGTAGCCCGGCGGCGGCACCATGATCCCGGCTGTCCCGGGGATCGATTCAAGAATGACTGCCGCGATAGTCGTCGGCCCCTCAAGCTGGATCATTGTCTCCAGATGCTCCAGTGCGCGCTGCGTTTCTTCCTCCGGCGTCGACGAATGGAACTGCGTGCGGTAGAGGAACGGCGCATGGAAATGGACCGTCCCGGCGTTGCCGTAGTCATTGGGGATGCGGCGGGGGTCGCCGGTCACGTTTACGGCAAGGGCTGTTCCACCGTGATAGGAACGGTAGGCAGAGAGCACTTTGTACTTCCCGGTGTGCAGCCTCGCCATGCGAATGGCATGTTCGACGGCGTCCGCCCCGCCGTTCGTGAAGAAAATCCTGTTGAGCTCCCCCGGGGTCAGCTCGGCGATGAGCCGTGCTGCTTCCGAACGGGCCTCGTTCACGAACTGGGGGGCAACGGTGCAGAGCTTGCCTGCCTGCTCCTGGATCGCGGCCACGACTTTCGGATGCTGGTGGCCGATATTGGTGTTGACCAGCTGTGAAGAGAAGTCCAGAAGCCGGTTGCCGTCCCCGTCCCACACATAGGAACCCGCGGCTCGCGTGATGGTCATCGGAGTGAGCGTTTCCTGGGCTGACCACGAGTGGAAAACGTGCTTGCGGTCGAGCTCGTAGGCACGCCGTCCGGCCGCAAGTTCTTCCTCGGGTATCTGCTGTTCGGTGGTTGCAGTCATGGTTCTCTCCTCAAGGACGGCGGGGAACGCTCCAGTGACTCACTCTACGTCGTCGCCGGCAGCACCAAAGGGATACTCTTCCTCGTCAATGGGAACACTGAGAGCCTGCTCGGCCAGGTCCGCTTCCGAAGCCCCAGCTGCCGCCTCAAACGCATGCTCCGGCCTTCTCCCCTCATGACCCGGTACAGCTGAAACATGCTGCTCCAGATAGTCGGCTTCGGGAGCCTCGGACGGAATCTGCGGTGACGTACTTTTTTCGGCCGGCTCCTGGGATTCGTCCGGCAAAGCCGGCAGCTGCTGTTCGACGAGATCCGCCTCCGGCACGTCACGTGGTGACGTTGTGCCCCTGTTTTCGCTGTCCATGATTGGTCCCTTCTCGAGAGCGTCATCCACTCAGAGCGGCCCTCCCCTACGGGTCACGAGGACCTATTAAAAAGCTACACCCGGTGCCCATTCCGTGCCTCTAAGCAGCCGTAAGGGACTATTGACAAGGGTTAGAATAAGCCATAGCGTAAGCCCGTTGCTCCGCGAAATAAACCGCAGAGCTTGGACTTTACGAAGGGAAAGCAATGAAGCTTCTTGAAACCAACGTGTCCCGCCGCAATGTGCTGGCCGGCCTTGGCGCCACCACCCTCGGTGTCATCACCCTCACCGCCTGCGGCTCAAGCGGTTCCGGTACTGCCTCGTCCGGCGGGGCCAAGAACTTCGTGATGACTGTGTGGGGCGGGGACCCGGACAAGGCTGCCTACCAGACCCGCCTGGACCTGGCGAAGGCGAAGTTCCCGGACTACAAGATCACGCTTCAGATCATCCCCAACAAGGACTACGCCCAGAAAGTCCAGACCATGATCTCCGGCGGAACGGGCCCGGACATCATGCAGGTGGCCGAGGACGCGAATGCCTACAGCTCCAAGAACCAGCTCCTGGCCCTTGATGAGTACATCTCCTCCTCCAAGCTGGACCTGAATGCCACCTTCGGTGCCGTCGCTGAAAACTGGAAGTACAAGGACAAGACCTACGCTGTCCCGGACCGCGCCGGGGCAATGATCCTCTATTACAACAAGGGTGAGTTCGAAAAGAAGGGCCTGGCCATTCCCACCGGCGACTGGACCTGGGACGATCTCCTCTCCACCGCGAAGGAGCTGACGGGCGACGGAGTCTACGGCTACGGCGGAACCGAATGGTGGCCCATCTGGATGTCCTTTGCCTACCAGAACGGCGGCAAGATCATCGACCCGGACAGCGGACGTCCCACTGTGGACACACCGGAGGTCATTGAAGCCCTGCAGTTCTGCCAGGACCTGATTTACAAGCACAAGGTGGTCCCGTCCAAGGTTGACTACGCCAACATGGGTGCCGGAGTAGGCGGGGACGCCGCGTTCGCTTCCGGCAAAGTGATGATGAACAGTACCGGCTTCTGGAACATCGGCAGCCTCGCCAAGCAGGACAAGATCAGCTGGGACGTTGCGCAGATCTGGCATGGCAAAGAGAAAGCCATTTCCGCCTTCGGCTCCGGACTGGCGATCTCCCGCAGCAGCAAGAACCCGGCAGATGCCTTCAAGATCATTGAGTTCATGACCTCCGCTGAAGGCCAGAAGCCAATCCTGGACCTTGGCCAGGACGTTCCCGCCCGCCAGGACCTGCAGAACAGCCCCGAATTCCTTAAGCCTTCCTGGCTGAAGGCTGACGTGAACATGGAAGTGTTCCCGGAGTCGACGCCGTCGATCTTCAAGCCGCCGTTCATCCCTGAGTGGAACGAAATGCAGAAGGCGATCACCGACGCCACCGCAGACTTCTGGCTCGGTAAGAGCGACGCTGCAGCCACTGCCGCGGATCTCCAGAAGCGCCTCGGTTCCATCGTCAAGACCCAGGCCTAATCCGGACCGCCATGACCACCCTGCAGCAAAAGAACCCGGCTCCGGCCCGCCCGCCGGAGCCGGCAGTCACCGGGATACCAGTCAAGCCCCGTCCCAGCAAAATGAGGCGCAAGGAAGCCCGGTTCTTCTGGCTTTTCATATCGCCGTGGATCTTCGGTTTTGTGGTCTTCCTCCTTGGCCCCATGCTGGCCTCCGTCTACCTCTCCTTCACCGACTGGGACTCCTTCACGGACCCCACCTGGGTGGGTTTCGGGAACTACGTGAAGCTCATCACCGAGGACACCGTCTTCCACAAGGCGCTTTGGAACACCCTCTACTTCGCGTTCTTCTCGGTGCCGCTCGGCATGGGCATCGCCCTGTGGCTCGCCGCGTTGCTGAACAAGAAGATGAAGGCGCGGAAGATCTTCCGCACACTGGTCTACTTGCCGCACCTGGTGCCGATTGTTGCCGTTGCCCTGATCTTCCAGATGATCCTGGCTCCGGACGCAGGGCCCCTCAACCGGGTCCTCGCGATGTTCGGGGTGGATGGCCCGGCGTGGCTCTTCGATTCAGAGTGGGTCAAGCCGGCCATCATCCTGCTCTCCCTATGGCAGGCCGGCGGGGCAACGGTTCTGCTGCTCGCCGGGATGAAGGGCATCCCCCAGGAGTTCTACGAGGCTGCGGAAATCGACGGCGCGTCATCGCTCAGGCAGTTCTGGAGCATCACGTTCCCGCAGCTGACTCCCATCATCTTCTTCAACCTGATCATGGGGATCATCGGCGCGTTCCAGGTCTTCGCCCAGGTGTACATCCTGACTCAGGGCGGACCGGACAACGCCAGCCAGATGCTGGTTCCACTGCTCTTCACCGAGGCATTCCGGAACTACCACATGGGGTACGCGTCAGCCATCTCGTGGCTGCTGTTCCTGATGGTCATGGCCCTGACGATTCTCGCTTTCTCGACGTCGCGCAAATGGGTTTTCTACGAGACGGAGGTCAAGAACTGATGGCTGAGCTCAAGGTGTACCAGAGCACCGCCTTTACCTACGCGGGGCTGATGGTTGCTTCCGCGGTGTTCTTCGCTCCCCTGGTCTTTGTGGTTTCCATCGCCCTCAGCAGCGACCAGACGGTGGGCACCGGGGCGTTCTCGTTGTTCCCCACCGAGTTCCGGTGGGAGAACTTCGTGCGGATTTTCCAGACGCAGCAGCCGGTGGGGAACTTTGTGGTGAACTCGGTGATCATCTCGGTGTTGTCCGCCGTCGGGCAGGTTTTCTCCTCGGCCCTGGTGGGCTATGCTTTCGCCCGGCTCCGGGCGAAAGGCAAGAACATCACCTTTATGATCATGCTCGCCACCATGATGATCCCCGCCCAGATCACCATGATTCCGCAGTTCATCCTGTTCAAGGAGCTCGGCTGGATCAACACATTCCTGCCGCTGATCATCCCCAACTTCTTCGGCAACGCCTACAACATCTTCCTCATCCGGCAGTTCGTTTCGAGGCTGCCAGTGGAAATGGACGAGGCCGCGATGGTGGATGGCCTGGGATACTTCGGCATCTTCCGACGGATCGTCCTGCCGATGATGATGCCGGTTCTGATCGCCATCGCCATCTTCACGCTCACCTGGACCTGGGGCGATTTCATGGGTCCGCTGATCTACCTCAATGAGGACACCAAAATGCCGTTGGCCCTCGGCGTGCAGTTACTCACCAGTACCAGCCAGGAGCTTCAGACCCCACCCTGGAACCTGGTGATGGTGGGAACCGTGTTCCTGTCGCTGCCGATGATCATCATTTACTACTTTGGTCAGAAGTACATGTATGAAATGAATATCTCAACGGGCAGTGCAGGCGTTAAGTAGTCATGGACAGCACCTCCGGAATCCCGCCCGCGGGAGGCTCTGGCCTCATCCGAACGCAGAAACAGGACATGAAAAAGAGAACGTCCAAGGACATCCGGAATGAGAGCCGCTTCGCCTTGCTGCGCGGGCTGTATTCCCTCCACACCGCCACGCGGCAGGAACTGGCGGCCGCCACGGAGCTCAGTTTCGCCACCATCGCCAACATCGTCGGCGAGCTTGTCGACGTCGGCGTTTTGGTGGAGGCGGGCCGGGAGGATTCCGGAGGCGGACGGCCTGTAACAAGGCTCAGGATTTCGCCAGACCGCGGCGCCCTGGTGGGGGTGGACATCGCGGAAACGTACATCCATGTGGATATTTACGATCTGGCCCTCGACGTCATCGGCCAGGCCGAGAGTGACCTGCCCATCGACGAGAACGACCCCTCGTCGCTGGCCAGGCGGGTCGCAGGCCTCGTTGAGCAGGCGGCGGCAGCGGCAGGCATTCCCCGGGAAGGAATTCTGCGGGTGGGCGTCAGCCTCCCGGGCCAGGTTGATCCCCAGCGCGGCGTCTCCGTATTTGCCCCCAACTGGGATTGGCATGAGGTCCGGATCCAGTCGCTTCTTTCGGAAGCGATCGGACTGCCGGTCGACGTCGACAATCCCCTCCGCGCTATCGCCATCGCTGAATTGTGGTTTGGTGCGGGACGCCTGGTGGACAACGTGGCAACGGTGAACCTGGGCACGGGCGTAGGCGCGGGTCTCGCCGTCGGCGGTGATCTGGTTCGCGGAACCAGCAACACAGCCGGCGAATGGGGCCACACAACCCTGATCTTTGGCGGACGGCTGTGCCGTTGCGGACGCCATGGCTGTGTGGAGGCGTACCTCGGTGTGCCCGGGCTCCAGATGACCATGGCTGAGGTCAATGCTTCCCATGACCTGCTGACCGGGGACCGCCAGCGGGAGTTTGTGTCCGACGTCGCCAAGGGCCTGGCCGAGGGAGATCCTGACTGCATCGAACTGCTGGAGGTGACGGGCCGTTACTTCGCCGCCGCCTTGGGAAACCTGATCAACTTCATCAATCCGGACCACGTGAGTGTCCTGGGATGGACCGCCAAAGTCCTTGGTCCCGAACTGCTCAAGGTCACCGCAAAACACTTGCCGAACGAGGTGCTCCCTAGCGCAGGGGCTGCCGTCCGCGTGGAACTGTCCACGGTGCCTGGAAACTCAGTCACCCTGGGCATGGCCACTTTTGCCCTCGAGGGATTCCTGGAGCAGGTGGGGTTGCCCAGCCGCGGGCCCACCAACAGGTTGACGGCATCCCGCAAACGATCGCCGGAGGTTGCTGGCGCATGAACCGCCCTTTCCTGGACCTGCCCGAGCGGGACTATGAGCTCTCCCCCTACACCGGCCTCACCCGTGAACACTGGGCAGGCTACGCCGACTTTCTCCTCCGCTCAGTCCATCAGCACGCCTCGGAAAGCCATGCGAACATCTACCTCCCCGGGCCGGCGAGCGCCTTCGGACGTTCCAGCGATTCGTTGGAAGCGTTCGCCCGGACTTTCCTCCTGGCGTCTTTCCGCATCGCCGGGGACCCCGAGGGCACGGCTTGGCTCACTGACTGGTATGCCACCGGGTTCGACGCCGGAACTGACCCGGCCTCCCCTGAACGGTGGCCAAGGCCTGACGAGCTGGGGCAGGCCAAGGTGGAGGCCGCTTCCCTGGCCGTAGGGCTTGCCCTCACCAGGGAACACCTTTGGGACAAGCTTCCGCAGCGGGTCCAGGAACAGACGATCGCCTGGTTCGAAACGGTGATCGGCGGAGATTACCCGCCCATCAACTGGGTCTGGTTCCAGATTGTGGTGGAGACCTTCCTTTCCAGTGTCGGCGGCCGTTCCTCTCAGGAGGACATCGACGCTGGCCTTGCCATCCATGACTCCCTGTACAAGGGCGGGGGCTGGTTCGCGGACGGCCCCGAACGCGCCTACGACCATTACGTAGGCTGGGCGTTCCAGGTCTACCCGCAGGTGTGGGCGCTGATGGCGCCCGATGATCCGCGCGTGATTGCCCGCAAGGCCATGGATGCTGAGCGCCTTGTTGAATTCCTCGACGACGCCGCCCACCTGGTAGGCGCCAACGGTGCCCCGCTCATCCAGGGGCGCAGCCTGATTTACCGCTTCGCCGCTGCAGCACCCTTTTGGGCAGGAGAGCTGGCCGGAAACACCGGGCTAGCTCCAGGGCTGAGCCGGCGTGCGGCCTCCGGGATGCTGGATTACTTTGTCCGCAACGGTGGGATCGATTCCAACGGCCTTCTGTCAGTCGGCTGGCATGGCGAATACCCCGGCATGAAGCAGAGCTACTCGGGGGCAGGCTCACCGTACTGGGCGTCCAAGGGAATGATGGGCCTGGCCCTCCCGGCAAACCACCAGGTGTGGAACGCCGTCGAGGAACCCTTGCCCGTGGAGGCCGGAAACACGCGCCGGATTATCGCGGCACCGGGCTGGAACGTCAGCGGTACGGTGGCGGACGGGGTGGTCCGCGCCGCCAACCACGGCACCGATCACGCCAATCAGGGGGATGCCACCACCGACTCCGCCCTCTATGCCCGCCTTGGTTACTCCACCCACAGCTTCCCGGACCTCTCCTCCGAATCTCCGGACAACGCCGTCGTCCTGGCGGATGCGACGGGCCGGCTGACGCACCGTACGGGGTTTGAAGCCCTGGGCACGCGTGACTCCGGGGTGGCCCTCATTGGCGCCTCGAGCTGGAACGCCAACTGGATCACTCCACCTGCGGATAACGGACGGGACCATGGCAGCGGGTTCCGCGGCGAGGTTACGGCCGGCCCCGAAGTGACTGTGGTGTCAGTTACCTGCGGAGCAGCGGAGGTAAGGATCGTGCGGCTGCGTGGTACTGCCGCCTCTTCCCCCGCAAAGCTGATGATGGGCGGCTGGCCGCTCGCGCCGTCGTCGGACCTGACCAGTGTTGTCCGTCCCCTGCCCGGCTTCCCGGCTCCGGTGGGCCGGGAGCTCGAAACCGGGACGTTCGTGCGGGATACACCGCAACCTATGGGCGACGGACTCCGGATTCCGTGGCTGGGAACTGTTGGTCCGGCGGTCGACGGACTCTACGCAGCCGTGGTGGCCTTCGGCGGCGAGGGGACCCTGAAGGCGGCCGACGCCGTTCGGTACGTTCCGGATGTTTCGAAAAACAAGACGGACGACGGCGGTGCACGCCTTGAACTCGCCCGCCTTGAGTTCGGTGACGGCACCGTAGTCCCACTCCATGAACTTGCCGATCTCTTGGCACCCTAAAACTTCTAAAAGGAATGAACATGTCTACTTTTGCTGTTGGCGCGCAGGACTTCCTGCTCGACGGCGAACCGTTCCGGGTGCTCTCCGGCGCCATCCACTACTTCCGGGTGCACCCCGATCTCTGGGCAGACCGCATCCATAAAGCGCGGCTCATGGGCCTGAACACCGTGGAGACCTACGTTCCCTGGAACGAGCATTCTCCCCGGCCCGGCGAGTTCCTGACCGAGGGGCAGCTGGATCTGGGCCGCTTCCTGGACCTGGTGGCGGCCGAGGGTATGAAGGCCATCGTCCGGCCCGGCCCGTTCATTTGCGCCGAGTGGGACAACGGCGGGCTGCCGGCCTGGCTTTTCCGCGACCCCACGGTGGGAATCCGGACCAGCGAGCCCGGCTACCTTGCCGCCGTCGACGCCTTCTTCAGGGCCTTGCTCCCTGCCGTCGTCGACCGGCAGATTTCCCGTGGCGGCCCCGTGATCATGCTGCAGATCGAAAATGAGTACGGGGCTTATGGCAACGACAAGGCCTATCTTCAGCACCTGGTGGATCTGGTGAAAGGCGGGGGCCTGGACGTTCCGCTGTTCAGTTGCGACCAGCCTGCGGGAACCATGATCGAGGACGGGTCGCTTCCGGAGCTCCTGAAGACGGCAACGTTCGGTTCCCGGGCGTCGGAGCGTCTGGCCACCCTGCGGAAGCACCAGCCCACCGGCCCGCTCATGTGCGCGGAGTTCTGGAACGGGTGGTTCGACAATTGGGGCACGCACCACCACCGGACCGACGCCGCTGCTGCCGCCGCCGAGCTGGACACACTCCTGGCTTCCGGGGCGTCCGTCAACATCTACATGTTCCATGGGGGGACCAACTTCGGCTTCACCAACGGCTCCAACGACAAAGGCATCTACGAGCCCACCATCACGTCGTACGACTATGACGCCCCGCTGAGCGAGGACGGTTTTCCCACCGCCAAGTACTTCGCGTTCCGGGATGTCATCGCCAAACACTTCCCGGTGCCGGAGGAAATTCCGGCTGTGCGTGCTGATGCTGCGGCCAGCTCTGTTTCAGTGACGGACTCGGTGGCCTTGCTGGACGTCTTGGAGATGCTCGGCTCGCCTCTTTCGGTTGACGGCCCGGCTCCGACCACTGAAGACGCCGAACACTACCGCGGGTTCTCCGTGTACACGGCAGCGGTGACTCGTGGTGGCGTACTTTCCGTGGCCGAAGTGCGGGACCGTGCGCAGGTGTTCCTGGATGGACGGTCTGTTGGTGTGCTCAGCCGGGACCACGGCGAGCGCGCCATCAGTCTGCCCGCCGGGGGTCTGCTTCAGGTGCTCGTGGAGGACCAGGGGCGCGTCAATTACGGCAAGCGGATCGGTGAGGTCAAGGGCCTGATCGCCCCTGTAACGCTCGACGGCGTGGAGCTGCTGGAGTGGGAAATCCGGCCTTTGGATTTCACCGAGGTTGGTTCCCTGCGGGCGGCGGCTGTGCCAGTGGGTAGGTTAGCGGACGCGGGTGTCGCGGGCCCGTCCGTTTCCTTTGCGGACTTTGACGCTGATGGCCCCGAAGACCGGTACCTCCGGCTGGACGGCTGGACGAAGGGAAACGCGTTCATCAACGGCTTCAACCTTGGCCGCTACTGGAGCCGGGGGCCACAACGGACGCTGTACATCCCGGCACCGCTGATCCACCCCGGGCGCAATGAGCTGGCCATCCTCGAACTGCACGGAAGCGCCACAGGGAAGGTGCAGTTCGTTACCGCCCCGGACCTGGGCCCGGACGAAAAATAAGCCCGCCCCTAGTGGTGACGCGTCGGCGTATGACGTGGAGCAAGTACAGGCCTCTCTGACAGGTAGAAGAACAAGTACCGGCTACGCGTGACACTTTACGGAGGCCGATCGTAGGCTCGACTACACGCGGGGCACCGTCCTGGCAACGAAAACGGAACCTGACGTCAAACCGTTATATCGAGGCGAGGCTGATGTCCATTTCCGATTCAAACTCCACAAGGCGCGCTGAAGAGCTCCCTGGCATTCAGCCCCCGAGCCGCCGCCCCTACGGTCAGCTGAATTCCAACTCCGAAGGCCAAATGATGTTCCAGCCAAATAGACGACTATCAGCCCTCTCTTCCGCTTTCACCCTGCTCTTGGCGATCTCGACTGTGGCGTCGTGCGCGGCACCGGATGCCGGGGGGGCGCGGGCCACCTCTACGAGTACCTCGGAGCCGGCGTCGCCGTCGCCGACAGTGACGTCTGAGGCCCCATTACTGTGTGGGCCAGGGTCTGCGATCAACTTCGACAAGACCGCCTTCCAAAACTCTTCGACGATCGACAATAAGTGGTTTCCACTGAAGCCCGGCACTGAGTACACGACGACCGGCGAAGTCGTCAGTGCCGACGACACCACCGAGCGGAAGGTAACACACACCGTGACCGGCTTGACCAAGGTCATTGACGGAGTGAAAACCCAGGTGATGTGGGACCGCGACTACCAAGACGGAGTGCTCGTAGAATCCGAGTTGGCCTTCTTCGCCCAGGATAATTCTGGAACGGTTTGGCTTTTCGGTGAGTATCCCGAGGAGTTCGAGAACGATAAATTCATAGGGGCACCCAATACTTTCATCCACGGAATTTCCGGGAGCCAGGCTGGAATCGCCATGCAGGCCGAACCCAAGGTGAAAACGCCGGAATATGTCCAGGCCCACGCACCTTCAGTTAACTTCCTGGACTGCGGGGCCGTCTTGGAGCACGACGTGGCGCTATGTGTCCCCACCGGCTGCTACGGAGACGTGATGGTGATAGATGAACACAACCCGCTGGAACCAGCTGTTGGCCACCAACGCAAGCACTATTCAGCCGGGACGGGGCTCGTGAAAGTGACCGCTGTGAGCGGCGCAGACCAGGAAACCCTGGACCTCGTCAAAATTGAACAGTTCACCGATGCCCAGCTGGCCGAGGCCAATGACCAGGCACTCAAGCTTGACCAGCACGGATATGAGGTCAGCAAAGATGTCTACGCCAAGACAGCTCCCGCCGAAGTTACCACGACGACTTCGGGCGGCTGAACAAATAGGAAGAAGCAGCGGGAGCCGTAGTGGCGGCTGTACTGGCAAGACAGGGCTTCCCCGCTGCATACTTTGGACGCCTCGTCGACCGGAAATTGATCGGAATCTGCGTCGACTGTTAGATCCGTGATGAAGCTGCACAAAGCCTTTCCCACTCCTGCGGAAACGCTGCCTAAATCTGCTAACGTGCGGGGGCATGATTAATCCAACAGTCAGGAAACCCCACGGAAAATGAAAGCGGAGGCCCTCCGGTGGCAACAAAAGCAGACAAGGCGAATTACCGTTACAGCGACTTCTACTGCTTTATGTCCCTCTCGGACTTCACAGCCTACGTCTCCCGCGATGACGTTGACGGCGAGGACTTCTTCTCCATCAGCACGAGCAGGCTGGCCGCGTAAGACACTCCATCGATAGGCCAGGCCAGGCGAGTCAGCCCTCCTGCAGCGCCGCCTTAAACGAGAAGGTTGCGTTGCTCCACACCACGAAAAGCAGCGGCGCCGGCGCCAGGGCCGTTCCCAGAACCGGCTGGGTCAGCGCCGCAACTGCGACGATGCCCAGCAGCGCCAACGCCGCCAGACTGAGGTACCAGCGCTTAATAGCGAGATAGAGCGCAGCCTTGGCGAGGCTTTTGAGCCTGGCCTGGGGAAGCAGCACCATTCCGCCGATCATCAGCACGCTGATGCACACCACAAGAGCGGCCGCCGTCACTGTCAGGGGAACCAGCACAGCGGCTCCCGGCATCGACTGCAGGATCACCAGGTCAAAAACCAGAAACGCCAAAAGTACGACGGCGGCCACGCCCACCGGGGCGGCTCGGCTTAAGGACTGCTTGTAACCCCTCAGGAAGGCAGCCACCGGCCTGACGGCCGGCCCGTCCTCCTCAGCCAGAGCATAAAAGGCACTGAAAGCGCCGGCCAGAGAGGGCCCCACCGTAACGGCGAGCGCGAGGAAGAAAGGCCACGCTCCCACCGGATCGCCCACAAAGGACAAGAAGAAGACGAGGGGTGCGTTCGCCGCCGCGAGCAGGAAGTTCACGGCCAGGAACGTGTAGACGAAGCCGAAGATACTGCCGAAGGTTTCGAAGCCCGGACCTGCCCACTTCCGACTCAGCGGCTGCATGGCGTGCTGGCGCATTGTGCTCATCCCTTCATACCGCTCGTTGCGATTCCCTGGATGAAGTAACGCTGCCCCACCAGGAAGATGATCAGGATCGGAACCACCGAAATCACTGAACCGGTCATGATCATGGCAAACTCGGCGTCGAACTGGCCCACAAAGGAACGCAAGCCCAACTGCACAGTCCACAGCCGGTTACTCGTCAGGTAGATGAACGGCCCCATGTAGTCGTTCCACGTGTTCACGAACGTCAGCAGGGCAAGGCTGGCAAGGGCGGGCTTGGACAGCGGCAAGATGACCCTGGCCCAGATTCCATACTCGCTCAGGCCATCGATCCGGGCAGCTTCACACAGCTCGTCGGGGATGGTCATGTAGTACTGCCGCATGAGGAACACCCCGAATGCGCCGAACGCCTGCAGCAGGATCAGCGCATTGAAACTGTTGGTCAGCCCCAACTGCTGCATCATGATGTACTGCGGCACCATGTAGGCCTGCCATGGCACAGCGATGGTTCCGATGTAGCCGAGGAACAGCACGTCGCGTCCCGGGAAGCGCACCTTGGAGAAACCATAGGCCGCCAAGGAACCCGTGAGGACCTGCAGGATGGTGATGATCACGGACAGGTAGAGCGAGTTCTGCAGGTACCCCATCATGGGAATCCGCGTCCAGATGTCCGAATAGTTGCTCCAGACGAACTCCTCAGGGATCCACTGGATAGGGACCGTGAACACCTGGTTGTTCTCCTTCAGCGAGGAGGACACCATCCAGATAAAGGGAACCATCAGGGCGGCCACGAGGACCACGAGCACCGCGTAGACGATGACGTTGAGGGTGCGCGCCTTTTGCTCCCGCGGACTCCGCCTGCGGAATTCATCGCGGGCAGAGACGTCGTTTGCAGCGCCCGGTACGGCCTCAGCTTTGAGGTCTTGGGTCAGGTTGGTCATCAGCGTTCCCTCCGCTGCTGGATCTTGAACTGCAATACCGTCACCGTCAGGACGATGAGGAAGAGGACGAGGGAGACAGCAGATGAGTATCCGAACTTACCTTCGCCGATTCCTTCCTGGTAGATGAGCTGGGACAGAACCGTTGTTGCCCGCCCTGGTCCGCCGTTGGTCATGACCACAATGAGGTCGAACACCTTGAAGCTGGAGACGGTCAGCATCACCACCACAAAGAACGTGGTGGGCCGCAGCGAGGGGACGGTGACGTTCCAAAAGCGCTGCCAGGGGCTGGCCCCGTCCACCTCTGCTGCCTCGTATAGCTCCGTGGGGATCGCCTGAAGGCCGGCTAAGTACAGGATCATGTAGTAGCCCATGTCACGCCACACGCTGGTGATGATGACCGCGGGCATTGCCCAGTCGGAACTTGACGTCCAGCCTGGCGGGTTGGCCACTCCCACGAACTGCAGGAACTGATTGATAGGGCCATCAGTGGGGCTGAACAGCATGTTCCAGACGACGGCGACAGCCACCAGCGAGGTGATGTACGGGAAGAAGATGGCAACCCGGAAGAAGCCGATGCCTTTGAGTTTTCGGTTCAGCAGCATGGCAAGCCCCAGTGCCAGCACTAGGGTCAGCGGCACGTGGCCCACCGCGTAGATCACGGTGTTGCGGAGCGCGATCCAGAACGAATCGCTCCCGAGCATCCGTTCGAAGTTTTCCAGCCCTACCCATTTCGGGGCAGAGAACGAGGTCCATTCCATGAACGCCAAGGCGAACGCCGCCAGGACCGGGATGAGGGTAAAGGCAAGGAAACCCAGGAAGTTCGGAAGGATGAAGGTCCAGCCGATGAGTGTGTTCCGCCGCGCCTGTTTCCGGTTCCCGCTATTGAGGTTGTTCCTTCGCTTCGGGTCAGGGCCGACTGCAGGTGCCCGGAGTCGTGTTTCGGTAGTCATAATGGGGGCCCGGCGTCAGCCAGGCGTTCCTCCGTTCAGGGTCCGTAACCGGGGGCCGCGTGTGTGGCGCGACCCCCGGCGTGGCGTTTTACTTAAGGACTTCGTCCTTGACTCGCTTCCCCATTTCGGCGATGCCGTCGTCGACGGAACGTTCACCGGCCATGATGAGCTCGTGCTCCTGGGTCAGGATCTTGTCCGTTGGTGCGGACTTGTAGCTGACGGGCATCTCAAGGGCGGTCTTGTCCGGGGCGAAGGCCTCCTTGGACAGTTCATCGGAGGGCAGGCCCTTGAGCTTGAAGTACTCCTCGGTGATTTCGGCGGTCTGCAGGGCCGGAACCACGCCGATCTTGGCGATGGCCTTGGCGCCCTCCACACCTGCGGCCCACTCGATGAACTTCTTTGCTTCGTCTGAGTGCTGGGCGTTCTTGTTCACGGCAAAGGCGGTGGGAGACCCGAAAGTGGTGATGTCCCCGCCCTTTGATTTCTGCGGAAGCTGGGCGAAGCCCCAGTTGACGTTGGTCTTGCCGTCCTTCAGGGCGGCGGCAAAGCTCGAAATGTACCAGGACCCCATGGGCATCATGGCAGTCTGACCGGTCTCAAACATGGTGCGGTAGCTGGTCTTCTGGCTCTTGGCCGTACCAAAGTCCATCAACGCCCCGCTCTTCTGCAGGTCCAGCGTCATGTCGTACTGGTCCTTGAAGAAGGGATAGTCACCTCCGATCTGGTCGCCGTCGTTCTGGGCGGCTGCAACGGCCTGCACCAGCGAGCGCCAGGTGTGCTGGTACGTGCCGTAGACCTTCTTGCCGTCCGCAGCCGTCCCGGTCAGTTTCTTGGCGAGCTCAGCATACTCATCCCAGGTGATGTTGTTCGGCTCTTCGAGTCCCGCTGCCTTGAACAGGTCCTTGTTGTAGTAGAGCAGCCAGAAGTCCTGGCGGTAGGGGGCAGCGAAGTACTTCCCCTCCAGGTCAAAGGCATCAAGGCCGGCCAGGTTTTCCTTGTCCAGCTTGTCCACAACGCCATTGATCTCCTGGAGCTGGCCGTTGCTGGCGTAGCGTGAGTAGTCGATGACATTCTTCATGGTGAGGACATCGGTGGTGTCGCCGCCGGCGAGCATGGTGGTGACTTTTTGGGGGTAGTCATCGGCCAGGATGTCCACGGGTTCGATGTCCACGTTCGGGTTGGCTGCCTCGTAGGCATCGAACAATGCTTTGAACTCGGGCGTGCCCTCATAGTTCCAGACGGACACGCTGAGGGTGGTCTTGCCTTCCGCTGCGGGCTTCTCTGCGGGGCCGGCAGCGCCTGCGCAGCCGGTGAGCCCGAGTCCTGCAGCGGCAGCCAGGGCAATCGCTGCGAGAGTGGTGCGCTTCATTGCGGTTCTCCTTGTCGAGGGGGAGGTGGAACTTGATGGTTGGAGGTGTAGATGGTTTTCTCGCCTACGCGCTGACGCTCAGGTCCTCGGCGGATACCTCTGCGAGCAGGTCCTTACCCGCGAGGTAGCGTTCAAGTTCGTCCAGGGCGGTATCGGACATCCTGCGGGTTTCCGTACCGAGGGATCCTGCGATGTGAGGCGTCAGGACCACATTGGGAAGGTCGTAGAGTACTGAACCGGCCGGCAGCGGTTCGGGTTCAGTGACATCGAGGATGGCATGGATCCGGCCGTCGGAGCACGCGGCCTCAAGCGCTGCCGTGTCCACGAGGGATCCCCGCGCGGTGTTGATCAATGTGGCATTGTCCCGGAGCAGGGCCAGCTGGGGTGCGCCGATCATGTGCCGGGTCTGCGGCAAGGCCGGGGCATGGATGCTCACGATGTCCGACTGGCCCAGGAGCTGGTCAAGCCCCACGAGCTTTCCCCCTGCTGCGGCCACCGCCGCAGGGTCGGCATAGGGATCCGCGACCAGGCAGGTGACGTCCTGCAGCTGCTGGACCAGCCTCACCACCCTCCGGCCGATGCGGGAGAATCCGACAACGCCGATGGTGCGGCCGATGTTTCCTAACTCCCCGCGGCCCGACGCATAAGACCAGTCGTCGCGGCCGATCCTTGCGTCGTTGGCGAGGACCTGGGCCTTCTTTCCAGCCAGCACTATAGAGGCGAACGTAAATTCAGCGACGGGAATGGCATTGGCATCTGCTCCGTTGGTGACCAGGATGCCCCGGTCCCACAGTTCGTCGCTCACGAATGAACGAACCGTTCCGGCGCAGTGGAACACAGCGCGCAGGAGCGGCATGCTGTCCAGCCGAGCAGCATCCAGCCTGGGTACTCCCCAGCTGGTAATCAGGATTTCAACTTCGGCCAAACGGGCGCTGAGCCCAGGCTCGTCCAGCGACTCCGTCCAGGCCGGATCCACCAGCTGAACCAGTTGCGCAAGGCGGTTCATCCGCGAGGCGTCGAACTGATCATCCAGAGTTCCGCGGTTCATGAGCAGCAGGGCCTTGGGCTTGCGCGTCATTCTTCGGGCCTCCTTTCTAAGTACGTGGCCGGGCCGCCTTGCCCGGCTTTCCGTGTGTTGCATCACAACTGCGAATCAGTAGATACTCAGATGCAACAAAGTTCAATCGAGTCATTCATGATCAATCTCAACCGATCACGAACGAACAACCTAACCCAGAAGTTACGCCGCAGGAGGCACCATGCCAGGCAGCCCAACCAGCCAGCTTTCGACGCCGGATGCTCCTGTAAGGTTTTCCGCTCCAGGTGTGCGGTTCCGCGGCCCGCTGGCGGAAGCCTGGGGATCGACGGCGGGAGCACCGGACCTGATTGCCCACCTCCATGGCTTCCGCGACAGGATGAGTGTTCGCCCGATTGAGGACCAGGCGCGGTGGAGTGAGCTGCCCATCACCCGCATGGAGTGCTTGGTTCAGGAAGCCGAGAACGAAAAGCGGACGCCTTGGCCGCAGCCCTTGGTCTCGCACTACGCGAGGTACTTTCGTGACGGCAACCGCACCGCGTACGAAGACCTGGTACGGGCCCGGCAGGAGCGGCTGACGCGTGCCGTCGTGATGGCATCGCTCACTGCAGCGCGGGCATCCTGCGCTGCTTCCCATGCCTCTGACTCCGATCCAGAGGCCGAGGCATGGCTCGATGAAGTGATCGATGGCGCGTTCCTCTTGTGCGAGCAGAGCTCCTGGTGCTGGGCGGCCCACGACGACGTCCACGGCCGCCTCGGCCACGTGGTGCCGGACCGTGACCGCCCCTATCTGGATCTGGGCGCCGGTGAAGTTGCAGCACAGCTGGCCTGGCTGGACCATGTCCTCGGCACATCTCTGGACCGGCGCGCCCCCGGGCTGCGCCGGCGTATCCGGCAGGAAGTCCAGGAAAGGATCATCAGCCCGTTCCTCGAGCAGGCTGACTGGCACTGGCTGGGACTCGACGGGCATGTCCATAACTGGAACCCCTGGATCCACTCCAACATCCTGGCAGTGGCCCTTTTCCTCGTGGACGACAGTGAGCTGCAGGCCAAAACCGTGGCCAGATGCATCGAGGGCCTTGACCGTTTCCTTGCCGTCATCCCCGCAGACGGCGCCATAGACGAAGGGTTTTCCTACTGGTGGAACGGAGCAGGCCGGGCGCTCGAGGCCCTGGCGCTGCTGGAGGAGGCCACGGCCGGTGCCATCGCGGCGGACCTTCCCGTGGTGCGCGCCCTGGTTGCCTTCCCGCACCGGATGCACATCGGGCAGAAGTGGTTCCTTAATGTTGCGGACGGCCGAGCGCTGGCCGAAAGCAACCTTCCCTGGAACATGGTCCGCAAGTGGGCACTGAGGCTCGGGGACGAGGAGGCGGCCAGCCATGCCGAGGCCATGACAGCGACGGCGCCGGACGCGGCTTTCGGGCTGGGAAGGACACTCCACACCCTTCTTGAACGCGATGTTGCAGCCCCGGACAAGGCACCCACCGCTCCCCCGCTGACGGCCTTCACCTACCTGCCGTCGGTCCAGATCATGGTTGCGCGCCAGACTCCCGGGACCACCAAAGGACTCCTTGTCACGGCGAAGGGCGGGCACAACGGCGAGAACCACAACCACAAGGACGTCGGCTCCGTCACTGTTGCCGTGGACGGGGTTCCGTTGCTGGTGGATGCCGGCCAACCTACCTATACAGCCCAGACTTTCGGCCCTGATCGCTACCAAATCCGTGCCATGCAAAGCGGCTGGCACAGCGTTCCGGTTCCCTTTGGCCTGGAACAGGCTGCCGGCGCAGAATTCGGTGCCGACGTAAAGCAGGCACCAACCGTGGAGGATCCGCGGCTCGTTCTGGAACTGGCCCGCGCCTATGGCCTGGCTGGAGGTTACCGGTGGACGCGGACGGTTTCCCTGGACCGTCGCGGCTCCCGTGTTCGGATCGAGGACAACTGGGACCTGCCGCCAGCCGATGCCTCTGCGTCCTCCGCCTCCCTCGCGTTGGCAACAGAAGGAACGAATGACGTCGCCATCCACTTTCTCCTGGCAGGAACCGTCAGCCTCGGCCCGCAAGGCACGGCGACTGTCCTTCCCCGCGGCATTCCCGCCGCCGAGGACACCGGCGGCGGTGCCACGGAAATCCTGCGCGGTGGAATCCTGCGCTGGGACCAGCCGGCCGCCGTCGTACTGGTGGACGAGTGGCTGCTGGACGATCCGCTGCTGGCCTCCGTGTGGGGTACCCGGCTGACCCGCCTGCGCTTCCGGATGCCAGCGGATCAGCGGTCAGCAGGTTCATTTACCCTGACAATGGAGGCCACACCATGACGCCACGCCAAGGCCCGGAGCAGGGTGCTGAACCGGCCGGGAAGTCGCTCTTTTCGCTCCAGCGCCGGGAAAAACTCATGGACGAACTCCGGGCCCACGGCTCCATCACGGTGCGGGCCATCGCGGCCGAGCTGGGCGTCAGTGAGCTGACCATACGCCGCGACGTGAACCTTCTTGCCGTTGAAGGACTGGTTTCGCGGGTCCATGGCGGCGCCACGCTCCCGAGTCCCCTGGACCGTACGGCGTCCATGACGCGGCAGCAGACTAACCGGTACTCCATCGGCATGGTGGTGCCGTCCCTGGACTACTACTGGCCCCAGGTGATCAGCGGTGCCCGCGCTGAAGCCGACGAGCGGCAGGCCAAGATCCTGGTTCGCGGCTCCACCTACGATGCCGCCGACAACCGCCAGCAGGTCCAGGCGCTGCTCAACACGCAGAACATCAACGGGCTCATCGTGGCACCGGACACCACCGGGGAGGCCGGACGGGAATTGCTCCGCTGGCTCAATTCGCTTCCCATCCCCGTGGTGCTGGCGGAGCGTCGTTCGCCTACCGAGATACCTGCGCACCGCCTGGAGTGGGTGGCCACGGATCACGCGTTCGGCGCAGGCATGGCAACCCGGCATTTGTGGCAGGAGGGGCACAGGAAAATCGGCTGCATGACCGACTCGAACAGTCCCACGAGCGCGCACGTCGTGCGGGGCTGGCTCCAGGCTCTCGGCTCCCTGCGGATTCCGGCTGCCCAGTCCGTGAACGAGGATTCGGCTCACGTCCCTACCAGCGACCGCGCCGAGCATTTCGACCGCATCCTGCAGCTGTGCCGGGAAACCCACACCACCGCCATGCTGGTCCACTCCGACACCCAGGCCGTGGCTTTCGTCCAGCATTGCGTGGACCGCGGCGTGGATGTTCCCGGAAGCATGGCAGTGGTGGGTTACGACGACGAAGTGGCCTACCTTGCCGAACCCGCCATTTCAGCGGTGCGTCCACCCAAGCAGTATGTGGGACGACTCGCGGTTCAGCTCATCACGGCCCGCATTTCCGAAGGGCCCAAGCGTCCCGTCCACCGTGTTCAACTAAACCCCGATCTCATTGTGCGCGATTCCTCCCTCGGTGGACCGCGCTCTTCCAACCACGCCCTGGAGGACTCCCTGTGACTGAACCAACCGCCCTGCTGCTCAGCGGAACCGGACGATACTCCGACCCCTGGCACCCGTTCCCGCAGACCTCCGCCGCTATCGCTTCGCTGCTGCGCGAGGCGGGCCTTCAGGTGGAGGTGGCGGACGACGTCGACACCGCCTTGGAGGGTCTGGGCACCTCGGCGGCGCTTCCGGACCTTCTGGTGGTCAACGTGGGTCAGCCACGCGACGGCGGAACTTCCCCCGGCACGCCGGCCGCGACCCGTGGGCTTGAGGAGTGGGCCGCCGCCGGCCGCCCACTCCTTGCCTTCCACGTGAGCTCTACGAGCTTTGTGGACTCCCCGGTGTGGGAGGAGACGCTTGGTGGAAGCTGGCTCCGGGGCACCACGATGCATCCCGACTATGGTCCCTCCCAGGTGCTGATGGATGCGCGGTCAGGGCCGCTTGCCGCCGGCATCCCCGATTTCGAGGTGCTGGATGAGCGCTACAGCTGGCTGCGCACCTTGCCGGGCATCACAGTGCACGCCAGGCATGAGCACGAGGGAACACTGCATCCCCTCGTGTGGTCATATGAGCGCGGCGGCCGAACGTTCTATGACGCCCTCGGCCACGATTCCGCCTCATTTGACTCCCCCGAACACCAAGAACTCCTCAGGCGCGGAGTCAGCTGGCTGCTGGAAGGGACTCGTCCGGCAGCGCCTCAGTCCTGACGCTTCCCTTGGGTTCGGCAAACACCCGGAAGCCCAATTCTGCGTCATAGCCGTGGACCTCGCGGGTGTCGAGGGCGGCCATGAACTCCAGGGCATCCGAGGTGATCACCTGGCCGGGAACCAGAATGGGGAAGCCCGGAGGGTAGGGCGTGACGAACCCTGCGGAAATGACTTCCTCGCCGCCCGCCACCCGCCGCGAAAGCTCCGCTGGCTCGAGGTACTCGGTGGCACCCGTTTTGTACGTCTCAAAGTAGGCCGCCCTCAGGTTCCCATCGGGGTTGGTGTTGTCCGCCCTGAACCTGTCCGCGAACCGGCTGAAGTCGGGAAGGGCAATCGGAGCACTGACCGTTGTACCTTCCGGATGGCTCCCGGTGTGGCTTCCCGGATCGCTTCTGAGTGCCCGAACGCGGGCATCACGCGCCTTCAGCCCGCGCGGCCCCAGCGTCCTTTGTTCCGCATCAAAGGACTCAGCGAGCTTTACGAGGACTTCCACGAGGTAGGCCACGGCGCTTCGTGAGGTTCCGATGTTGGTCATAAAGAGGACGCTGTTGCGCGATGTTTTGTTGACCTGAATGCCGTATTTGTCCATCAGGTACTCGTGCTTGAAGGTGTCGCCGTCGATTCCGGTGAGGCCGATGTCCAGGGTCAGCCGGCTGGGGTCAACCACGAACTCGTCGCGCCTCCAGGCCTCATCCAGTACGGACAGCCCCTTGCTGAGGGGCATCGAGGTGCGCGTTTCCCGGTACTCCTCCGGGATGAGCTCGCTGGCGCCGAGCACCCGGAAGTACTTCTTCAGCAGCGGGTTCCTGGCCACGGCCTGCGCGATGCTGACAGCCAGGTCCGCCTGCTTCTGCACGAGAGCGAAGCCTTCCAGCTCCACCTGCCGCCGGCCGATGTCCAGCGACGCCAGGATCTGGTAGTTCGGGGAGGTGGAGGTGTGCGTCATGTACGCCTCCCGGAACGCTTCGCCGTTGAGGTATTCGAAGTCCTGGTCGAACACGTGGACCATGGATCCCTGGCGCAGGGACGTCAGGGTCTTGTGGGTGGACTGGGTTGCGTAGATGCGGAGCCGGGCCTTTGACGGATCCGGGATGAGCCGCGTGTTCAGCCATACCTCGTCATCCACGGGGGCGCCGGTTTCCCGATCCCAAAGAAGTTCTGCCTGTTCGGCGTAACGGAGAACGTAGTCCGGGTTCCGGAACTCGGACTCCAGTTTCCGGGCTGCTGCCATCGCAGTCCGGCGCCGGTACACCGGGTGGAAAGCAGCGAACGCGAACCAGGCCTCGTCCCAGAGGAAGACGAGGTCCGGCTTGATGGCCAGGCACTCCTCCATGACACGCTCGACGTCGTACACGATCCCGTCGAAGGTGCAGTTGGTCAGGGTGATCATTTTGACGTCGTCCAGCCGCCCCGCCCGCCGGTAATCCAGGAGCATCTTCTTGATGCTGGCCAGCGGAACAGCACCGTAAAACGAGTAGCGGTCCAGCGGGTACGCGTCCAGGTAGGCGACCTGCGCACCGGACAGCATCAGCGCATAGTGGTGGGACTTGTGGCAGTTGCGGTCAACCAGGACGATGTCCCCGGGAGCGACGATTGCCTGATGGACGATTTTGTTGGCCGTGGACGTGCCGTTGGTGACGAAGAACGTCTGCTCAGCACCAAAGGCCCGCGCGGCCAGCTCCTGCGCTTTCTTGATGGAACCATGGGGGTCCAGCAGCGAATCGAGGCCGCCGGAGGTGGCTGACGTCTCGGCCAGCAGCAGGTTCAGCCCGTAGAAGTCAGCCATGTCCCGGATCCAGGGTGAGTTTCCCACCGAGCCTCCACGGGAGATGGGGAGTGCGTGGAATACGCTCGCGGGGCGGCGGCTGTATTCCTGGAGGGCAGTGAAAAAGGGCGTCTCATAACGCTCCGCGACACCGGCCAGCAGCGATAGATGCAGGTCCAGGCGGTCTTCCCGGCGGAAGATCCTCTTGAACGGCCGGGTCAGGGAGCCCGCAAGCCCTTCAATAGCCACGCCGGCAACGAGGTACACATCCAGTTCAGGCCGAAGCTCAGCCATTCGCTCCGCCAGCCGGAGGATCCGGTCGATGGGCCGCAGCGCTTCCAGACCGTCGTCGATGTGGCGTGCGAGGAAACTCTTCAGGTCAGTACCGAGCCTCCGCCCGCCCCTGATGGTGAAGCCAGGGCGCAGGATGCAGGCCTGGATGTCAGGGTTCAGCAACACGGCTACAAGGGCATCCTCGAAGGAGGGCACCACGTTTACCTCGTAGCTGAACGCGTCTGCCGGCCGCCGTTGCCCAAGCATTTCGCTCTTGAGCGTCTCCGCTTCTTCGGCAGTAATGTCATCAACCACCAGGACCTCGAACTTGGGCCGCTCCGGAGCGTCCTGGCGGCCTTCAAGGGGTTCGCCTTCCCCGCCGTCGGCCGGATCAGCGGCTTGCCTGGCCTGTTCAGAAGTGGGACGGGTCCGGCCAATCCGGGTTCTGACGCCCTCGATCAGGTCGAATGCCTCGCCATATTCACCGGCGGCAATGATGCTGCGAAGCCTTGCCAGCATCGGCAAGCCGGGGAAGGCCCAGTACAGTTCGATGGCCTCGAGCAGGACAAGCGCCCGGCGGGTCTGGTCCTCCAGCCCGCTTTGGCTGCCCGATCCCTTCGCCGCAGACTTTCCATTCGGGCCGGTTTTTCCTGCGGCCTGCGCTCCTGCTGCGGCGGAAGCCAGTTGCTTCATGGCGTACCCCAGGAAGTCCCATGCGTCGGCGCGAACACGCCATGCCCGGCTCGGTGTGCCTATTTCCGTTCCAGCCCCGGTGGTGGGAGAGACGCCGTCGTCAATCATTTCTTCTAGTTCTCATGCTTTCTGGTCAATGTCTAAGAGGGTGCGTCGATGCACGCATGCCGGCAGAAGGCAGCGCGTATCGGATCAGGAAGTGCAGCAAAACCTGCTGCTGGTGTGGGTGAAGCTTGCCACCGTCCCGGCGACGTTGCCGGGGTGGTGGTGTATCCAACTCTAGGTCCGGGGGGATAGTTTTATGTTGGTTGCTGGGCCAAGAACGCAAGGATGAATTTGTACGCCCAGCTAAATTTCTGTCGTCATCGGGCGAGTAGCGTACTTGGCTGTGGCTGTCGCCGCAAAGAGCCGTGCCTGTGTGGCATGTTGCCCAAACAATCAGAAAGGGTCGGGGTGCCGGGGTGAGGACTGAGGAACTCAACGGAGAGCTGCCGCGGGTAGCACTCAGCGATGTCCTCGAAGACATTGGCATCGACAACGCACAGCTGCTTCTTGCCCCCGCCGCAGACAACGAGACAGTCCAGGATGCGGTCATCACCGATTCCGAAGACCATGACTCCGTGCAGCGCGGGGCGTTGGTGCTGCTGGTGGGAGCCAGGGGACGCGCGGCCTTGCCCACGGTCCGGGCGCTGATCGGCAACAGGCCCGTGGCCATTGCAATCAAGGGAACGGAAGCCGAGCTCGCCGCAGTCCGGGAAGTCCTGCGTCCCACCGGAATCGGACTGGTCGCCGTCGCCCTTTCAGCCCGCTGGAACCGTCTCGAAAGCGTCGCGACAGACCGCATCCGTGAATCGCTGCCTTCCGGCGACACCTCCACCCTGATGCAGCGGGACCTTTTCGGCATTGCCCAGACGACGGCGACGCTGACGCACGGCCACGTGGTCATCGAGGACCCCGCAAACCGCGTGCTCGCCTACTCCCCCGCGTCAAACGACGTCGACGAACTCCGCCGCTTGTCCATCCTGGCCCGCCGCGGTCCCGAGCGGTACCAGAAGCTCCTGAAAGAATCGGGGGTCTATAAACACCTCCAGGCCGACGAGGCGCCAATTCACATCCCGGCCAATCCGGACGAGGGGCTCAGGGAACGCGTGGCCATCGGCATTCACGCCGGACGGCGCGTACTCGGATACATCTGGCTCCAGGAAGGGGCGGAACGGCTTGCCCCGAACACGGACCGGATCCTGGTGGGATCGGCCCGGCATGCCGCCATCGAGCTGGTGCGCCACCGCAATGAACAATCCCAATCCATGCGCCAGGACAGGGTCTCCAGCCTGCTGAGCGGGACAGCGCAGATCCATTCGCAGGCGCAGTCGGCAGGGCTTGATCCCTCCAGGCCGGCGGCCCTGGTGCTGTTATCGTCCGGAAGCCTGCAGCAGACTCCCCCCGGGCTGCAGTTGCAGCGGGGCGAATTGGCCAACCTGATCTCTATCCATGCTGCCGCCTACCGTCCGGGAGCTGTGGTTGGCGCGCTTGGGCTGGAAACCGCCGTCATTCTTCCCGACCTGGATCCAGTGAAGTCCCCGGCTGCGATAACCCGCTTGGCCAATGTGATTGTGCGGGACGCCCGGGCACACCTGGATCTGCAGGTCCAGGCCGCCGTCGGACCTATCGTGGAGCAACTGGACCTGCTGCACACGTCTGTTGAACACGTCCGCAACGTCCTGAAAGTGCTCAAGGAGACGCCTTCCATGCGCGTGGCTTCGTTCAGCGAGGTGGAAACGACTGTCCTGGTCAACGAGCTTCTGGATCTCATCGGCTCCCGTGACCGGCTCCGCCATAAGGGCATCACCGTGCTGTGCGAACGCCATCCCGAGTTCGCCTCCACACTGCTGGCCTACCTTGAGTTTTTTGGCGACGTCAACCTCTGCGCGGAGCAGCTGAGGGTCCACCGCAATACCGTCCACTACAGGTTGCGGCGTTCCTGCGAAGTTGCCGGAATCGACCTTCAGGATTCCGGTCAGCGTCTCCTGGCCCACCTGCAGATCCGGCTTTGGGAATCAGAACACCGGTCTGCATCCGCCAACACACCATCCCCCAGCATCACCTCCCCCAACACCACATCGTAGAAGTAGAGAACCATCGGTTATGGACATGCAGAATCTCCTCGACGACATCGTCGGGACCATCAAGCCCCACCTTGGACAGGGTGAGGTAGCCGGCTATATCCCTGAGCTGGGTGCCGTGGGCGCGGACCATTTCGGAATTTCCGTTGCCACCAGGGAGGGGGAAGTCTTTGCTTCCGGGGATTCGGAGATGGCCTTTTCCATTCAGAGCATCTCAAAGGTGTTCGCCCTTGCGCTGGTGCTTGCGGACGACGGGGACAGGATCTGGAAGCGGGTTTTCCGGGAGCCGTCCGGCAATCCCTTCAACTCGCTGGTCCAGCTTGAGCACGAGGACGGGATTCCGCGCAACCCGTTTATCAACGCCGGCGCCCTCGTCGTTACAGACCGGCTCCTGAGCATTTCCGAGAACCCAGCCACGGCCGTCCGCGACCTCTTGCGGCAGGAAAGCGGCAACGATTCGCTGGAGGTTGACGCCGTCGTCGCCGATTCAGAAGCCCGGCACAGCAACCGGAACAAGTCGCTGGCACACTTCCTGGCGAGCTGCGGCAACCTCGACAACCCAGTGGACGAGGTCCTCGAGGCCTACATCAGCCAGTGCTCCGTGGCCATGAGCTGCACGGACCTCGCCCTGGCCAGCAGGTTCCTTGCCTCCAACGGCATGCGGGGTGACGGAACCGCTCTGCTGTCGCCGCCTCAGACTAAACGGATCAACGCCGTCATGCTCACCTGCGGAACCTACGATGCTGCCGGCGAGTTCGCCTACCGTGTGGGGCTACCCGGAAAAAGCGGGGTAGGCGGTGGCATTATTGCCGTAGTGCCCAACAACTGCACCGTCTGTGTGTGGAGCCCTGGGCTGGGACGCTCCGGCAACTCAGTAGCCGGTATGGCCGCCCTGGACGAGTTCACCACCAGGACAGGTCTGTCCATCTTCTGATCCGCTTAGAAAGTCTGCCCCGAATATTCGTTGGCCAGGCCCCCGATAATTGCAAAGAAGAAGATGAGGAAGACAACCGTCAAGGCGATGCCCACGTAGCCCATCACCAGTCCGGCTATAGCCATCCCCTTGCCCGCCGGCTCCTTTTTGAGCGCCATGTGGCCGAGGACCACAGCTGCAATCTGGGGCAGGATTATGAAGCCAAAGCCAATATAAATCGAGATGCCGCAGCACAGGCTGGCGATACTCAGGCCCTTGGGTTCCGGCGTCCCGTAGTAGCCGGGCTGGCCGTAGGGCTGCCCATAGGGGCTGGGTGCCTGACCATACTGCTGTCCATAAGGCTGCGAGTAGGGGCTGGGGGTATGTCCGTACTGATCCGCTGGCTGGCCATACGTCGTTTGGCCATAGGGCGATTGGTCATGCTTTTGACCATAGGCGTGGGAGCCTGAAGAGTCCGGCTGTTCGAACTTGGGCTGTTCGGACTGCTGCCCGGCCGGAGGCGCCGGCGGCGGTAGAACGTCGGAGCTATCGGAGGGAATGTACGACGGCGGCCGGTAGCCATTCGGTGTATCGTCGCCGCCGGTTTTGGGTTGCTCAGTCATGGTGGATCCCCCTCATAAAGTATTTAGGACAAGCCTACCGCCGTGCTGGCCCGAAGGCCGCGGAACCCGCCATCACTTCCGTGGTAGCCCCCTGCTAGACTGGCTCACCCTGCCAGCACGGCGCAGATGTCTGCCAAGACCTTGCCGTCGAGGGAATACGCGGTGATCGTGTTGGTGTCGGCGTCGAATGTGAAGGTCTGGTGTCCGGCGACGCTGTAAGTCTCAGTCTCTGTCACCGGGCCGTCAGGCCCTATGTCGCCAGGGATGAACCCTATAAAGAACCGGCCATTGATGGTGACGTGGAAGTCGTTGGTCGCTTCGTCGTACGTCGAAACCAAAGCGTAGCGGGACCGCTGCGTGAATGTTTGGCCGGACTCTGCGTTTGTCCATACGCCGGTGCCGACGTTGTGTTGTCAGAATCTGTCACCGGGAAGGGTTTTTTCGGAGCCCTTTACCGTGATATCCCCCAGTACGGCGAACCCGGGGCAGAACTCGCCCGCCGGAAATTCGACCTCAAATTCCTCAGCATTGGCGCTCGAAACCGGCCCGAGAAGCACGACGGACAAGATAGCTTCCGCGGCTATGGCGCGGCGTGCCAGCACGGACATGGAAGCCTCCAAGATCGGACTGTGATGTGGACGTTACGCCTCAGCATGGGCGACGGCAAGGGTACGCACGAAGGCTCACCACTGGAGCTAATCGCTCCGCCTTGGTAGCTTCAACGCATGGCCATCAAACTTGAGAATGTGGGTATCGCTGTTCGCGACATCGAAGCAGCTATCGCCTTTTTTACCGATCTCGGTCTTACAGTCATGGGCCGGGATAGAGTCAGCGGTGAGTGGGCCGATACTGCTGTTGGACTTGATGGAAACCACGCCAAAATCGCTATGCTCCAGACCCCGGACGGTAACGGCCGGCTTGAGCTCTTCGAATACATCCATCCCGCGGCGATCGAGTCGGACCCAACGCGTCCCAACGACATTGGCATGCACCGGGTGGCCTTCTCGGTAGACGACATCGATAAGGCCCTCGAAGTAGCCGCCAAGCACGGATGCCATCCCCTGCGGGGCGTGGCGACCTATGCCGACGTCTACAAACTCACGTACCTCCGCGGGCCAAGCGGAATCCTTGTGATGCTCGCCCAGGAACTGAAGAAAGACTGACCCACGGATCGGCCCACAACGGGCAGCAACCTCCGCCGTCGTTAAGAGAGCCTCCGCCGACCTTGCAAGAAAAGGTCAACGAGCCGATAGAAGGTGACGCGGGCCGTATCCGCCTGTTCTACGCAAGGGGCAGTCCTCAGTCCGCAGGGAGCGCAGGGTGTGCAGGGTGCGAACCGGCTTTTACCAATTCGTTTGTCAGGCGGGTGATGGCATCCTCAGCCGTAGGCGGCGGCCCGAACAGCTGCGCCTGTCGGCGGGGATTCGCGACATATCGGCCGGTATCGAACCAGCCGAACATGGCCGTCATGTCCTGGACTATGGGCTTGAAAGGTCCGGCGACGGCGCCTATGGCACGGGTGACGGCAGAAGGAATTGCGCGCACCTTGATCGGCTTCCCAGCGCTGACTCCCATGAGTTTCGCCACCTCGAGTACGCTGACCGGTCGGTCCCATCCGATGTCGATGCGTTCTCCGTCTTCAGCATCGGCGTCGACGGCTGCCGCCAGGTAGGCAGCGAGATCGGAGGTGTGGACGAAGGTCAGCGGGATGGACGCCTTGCCCAGCCACATCATCCGGCCCTTATCGACTGGGTTGCCGCCCATGCTGGCGACCTGGTCAATGAACGCCCCTGGACGCAGCGCTACGAACGGGACTCCGAGCTGTTCGAGCTTGTCCTCGGCGACCTTTTTGTGCCAGAAATGGGGAACATTAGGTGTCTGATCGCTGGTGAGGATGCTGGTCAGGACGAACCGCCGGATACGGGTCCGGCGTGCAGCTTCGGCGAGGTTGGAGTTGCCGATGGTGTCGATGTCCTGCGCGTTCTTGCCGCCGCGGGTGTAGCCGGCCGCGGTAGTGATCACGGCATCCGCCCCGTCCATGGCTGCAACCAGCGAGTCGACGTCGAGCATGTCGCCGCGGGTGATCTCAACACCCCTGGCCTGGAGCCGGCTGGCGTCGCTAGTCGAACGGACCAGTGCGCGGACACTCTTGCCGCGCTTGAGCAGTTCATCGACGACCTTGCCCCCGAGGGAGCCGGTCGCCCCGACGACGAGGACAGGGAGGGTCGAAGGGGTGGTAGTCATGGGGTCTCACTTTCCATCCGGTCCGTTTGGATCCGGGAGTTGATTGCGTTCACGATGGCGTCAGCGGCGGCCATCACGGACTCCGCCTGCTGTGGTGACAGATTCCGCATCGTGGTCTCTTCCAATGTCTGCCACATGGAAGCGATCGGCTCACGCATGGCTCGGCCCTTCTCAGTGAGATGGACCACCATCACGCGCCGGTCATGGTCAGCCGGTTGACGGATAAGAAGGCCGGCGTCCTGCATCCGGCGCAGGGTCTTTGAGACCGTGGAGTGGTCGAGTCCGACGCTGGCGAGAAGCTCGGACTGTGTTTGGCCGTCCCGGTCAAAGAGGTGCATGAGCACCAATTCTTGTCCCGGATGGAGATCCAGCTCCCGGAGCAGGCCGGCCGCAAATCCCCGGTGGGCGCGGGCAAGTTGAAAGATCGCGTAGCTCACCGGACCCTGGTCGAATGTAGTGGGGATGTGCAGGTGTGGAGTAGGCATCATTCAGTCCGTTCAGCCGGTGTGCGTCGGGTAGTCGGTGTAGCCTACAGCGCCGGAAAGCCTGGGCCTGGTCAGGATACGGTGAGCACGAGCTTGCCCCTGACGTGCCCGGCATCGCTGACGTCTTGGGCCCTGGCGGCCTCAGCGAGAGGGTAGGCGGTGACGGTGGTGACGACCTTTCCGATCGCAGCCTCCTGCGCCAGCGCAGATAGATGCTCAGCCGAACGCTCCTGACCGCCGGTGGCAAAAGTGATCCCCAGCTGATGAGCGCGGAAATCAGCGAGGGTGACGATCCGGTCGGTACCACCGCGCAGGGTGATGGAGTCCTCGAGCGCTCCCTTCCCTGCAACATCGAGCACCGCGTCAACCCCGTCAGGGGCAAGAGCCTGCACCCGCTCTACCAGCCCATCCCCGTACAAGGTGGCCGCGGCGCCGAGAGAGGCCACATAGTCCTGGTTGCCAGGGCCGGCCGTGCCAATGACGCGCGCACCACGGGCAGCGGCGAGTTGGACGACGATCGTCCCGACCGCTCCTGCGGCACCGTGGATCAGCAGAGTCTCCCCGGATGCGACGGCGAGCAAGTTCAAGACCCGCTCGGCTGTCTCGCCTGCCACTGGGAGCGCCACCGCGCGTTCCCAGTCGAGTTCAGCGGGCTTGGGGGCGACCGTAGTTGCCAGGGCGTACTCGGCGTAGGCGCCGGTATCTGACCACCCGAAGACCTCGTCTCCAACGCTTACCTCCGTCACGCCGGCACCCACCGCCTCCACCGTGCCAGACACCTCGTAACCGGGAATTACCGGCAGCGGCGTCGGAAACACGGCCGCCAGTACACCCGAGCGGATCTTCCCGTCCAGCGCGTTCACTCCGGCCGCCCTTACCCTGACAAGCACTTGGCCTGAACCTGGCTGTGGGACCTGAATGTCCGCCTCATGCAGAACTTCGGTTCCGCCGAACTGCTCAAACTGGATGGCTTTCATGGTCTCTTCTCCCTGTTAGAAAACAAATATGTGGCTAGCCACATACTGTACAGGAGAATCATGTGGCTAGCCACAAATACCGGAGGGACCACTCGGTAATACTCGGTTAGGAACACTGCACCGTCGACGAAGAGCAGCGTGGAATCGAAAATCAGGACCTGGTCAGGTACCAGATTTCCGGTTCGATACCATCCTCGGCATCCACCCACGCCATGAAGTCAGCCAATGACATGAAGCAGTAGTAATCGCAGTACCGTAGCGTCTGTTTCTCTGCCTTGCTCATATCCACTATTCGAAGCACGCTTCGACCGGGATGGCTCGTGGCCGGCTAGCGTGTTACCGCATTTCCTTCGCTGCGTTTCGGAACGCGGCAGGCGTGAGGCCGGCGCGCTGGCTCAGCTGACGGGAAAGACGAGCAGCGACCCGGTGGCAGTAGCCACAAGTTTGCCGCTGGCGTCGGTGACAGTGCCGTCTGCGAAAGCAACACGGTTTCCGGCCTTCGATACGACGCCTACACAGGTCAATGGGCCGCTACCGACGCGGATTGAGCGAAGATAGTTCACCTTGATTTCTATCGAGGTGTAGCCCACCCCCTTCGGCAGGGTGGTTTGCACGGCGCAGCCCAGCGCTGAGTCGAGCAGCGTGCATACCAGCCCGCCATGAACCGCGCCGATCGGGTTGTAATGGGATTCGTCAGGCTGGCATGTGAAGGTGGCCGTACCCGGTTTCGCCTCGGTCAGCGTCATGTTCAGCAGTTCGCCCATCGGCGGAGGCGGCAGCTTTCTGCCCATCATTGAATGCAGATACTCCAGGCCGCTCATGCTCGGCATGGCTGCCGCGCCGACGGCAGGGTCTTCCCAGGTGATGAGTCGTTTACGCTCTGCCACTGCCGCTCCCAAAGTTCGTTTGGTTCCGGTTGAATAAGTCCCGGAAACGTAACACGCTTGTTCCTCTTATTCCGAAATCTGTCCCTACTGAGTATCTATTAGGGTGGAATGAACCTACAGATGGAGAGACGAATGGGCCGGGCATTACGGGCCGACGCCGAACGCAGTGTGCGCGCGATTTTGGAAGCGGCCGAGCAAGTGCTCATTGATGACCCCGGCGCTTCCATGGAGCAGATCGGCGAGAGGGCAGGACTGACCAGGACCACAGTCCACCGCAGGTTCGCTAACCGGAAGGCGCTCATGGACGCCCTCGCGGTCTCCGCCAAACAACAGCTCGCCGACGCCATCGAGGCTGGCAACCCTGACTCATCCCCTCCCCTTATTGCGTTGCATCGCGTGACAGCGAACGTTCTCAGGACAAAAAACTCGTGGAGATTCACCCTTGGCAGCCCCCTGGCTGACACCAGCGCGGCTGCGGAGATCTGGGACCGGATCAACGTCCGCTGCCTCGATCTCCTCGGAAGGGCACAACGCGATGGACTCCTGGATGCGGACGCAGACCTGGAATGGACACGGCAGGTCTACTACGCACTGATGAGCGAGGCCCTGCAGAGATTCCCGGAAGATCCGGATCCCGACGCAAAGACCACGGATACGCTCGCCACACTCGTGGTGGACACCTTGCTGCATGGGACCGGCGCACGAAGTTGACGCAATGGCCTCTCGATAAAATGGGACATTTCTGGAACAGTTTATCTTCTAACTGATACAGTCATGTAACAAATAGTGCTTGCGTGACTACATACAGACTCCATGGAGGCAGAAATGGCACCAAACCAAAAAGTAGTTCTTGTAACCGGAGCGTCAACAGGCATTGGCCAAGCCGCCGCCGTCGCTTTTGTGGAAGCAGGATTCACAGTAATCGGGACAAGCCGCAACGCATCGAAGGCCCAGCCGCTCAGCGGAGTGGAGTTCGTTGATCTCGACGTCGCCAGTGACTCGTCTGTGGAACAAGCGCTCGAAGAGGTAGTCCGACGGCACGGGCGCATCGACGTTCTGGTGAACAACGCAGGGATCGGATCGTCGGGTGCAGCGGAGGAAAGTTCCGTGATGCAGGCTCAGCACGTCTTCGACATCAACGTGTTCGGAGTCATCCGTGTGACCAACGCAGTCCTTCCGATCATGCGGGCTCAGAAGGGGGGCCGCATCGTGAACCTGTCGTCGATCCTCGGGATAATCCCGCAACCGTATATGGCCGTTTATGCGGCATCGAAGCATGCTGTGGAGGGGTACTCCGAGTCCCTCGATCACGAACTCCGGGAGTTCGGCGTACGGGTCACACTGGTCCAGCCTGCGTGGACCAACACCTCATTTGAGGCTAATAGCATCAGGCCTGACCGGCCGTTGCCCGTGTACGCCGAGCGGCGCCAGGTGTTTGAGGAGTTCTCAATCGGCCAGATCAAGGATGGCGACGACGCGTCGACGGTGGCAAAGGCGATCGTCGCCGCCGCTACTGACACCAACCCCAAAATGCGGTACGCAGGCGGCTCAAAGACTGCCAGCGTGTCGAAAATGCGGCGTTTTGTGCCTGCCCGCATGTTCGACCAGCAACTACGTAAGCTCAACAAGCTTCCCGCCTGATGGCGGCTCTAACCTTTGAATCGGTCCTGTGGACGGATAGCGCGCTGTGGAGCTCCAACGGATCCTTCAGGAGGACCTCCACGGCAGATATGCACGCCGCCTGGAACCTGGTCCCGGACGGGACACCGCGATCAGGGCTGTTGCCCTCTACTCGAAACTGGGCTACACAGAATCAGCCCTCTAACCCGTCTGTCAGATGGCCTTTTGGCCAGTCCGGAGGTGTTTCTCCCATCTCCGTTAGTCATGGAAGGAAATATCCAGCATCAGAAAGCGATTGCTGAATCGTGTCAAGGGCCGAAAGCCCGAAAAATGACACTAGTTTCATGTTTTTTATGACCAAAACTCTTGATACCTCTAAAACTTGTTTACGCTAACAAAAGGAGCTGAAAGGAGTTGGGCCTGCTCGGTTCCCTGAGCTTGAAGGGCGCTATGAAACAGGTCAACGAGGTCCTGGACGCAGTCGATCAGTTGCGGACGGTTAAACCGTCCCCGTGCAGGTCCCTAAGGAGGGACTCCCCCACTGGTTGCCTCGGCCTTAATAACTTTGCTTTAACATCGCCAAGCACATCGCATCCTGGATCGCGCCCCGCGCACATTTCGGACTCCTTGTTTCGGAAACGGTCGCCGCGGAATACGCGCTTCCACGCCGCCGCCTCCGGCCGTGACAGCCCCCACCGGGCAACAGCTCACCAGCACTGCTGAACCTGTGCCGTTCCGTCAGTAGCCGTACAGCACAGGCGGCCCCGCTGGGCATTACGTCACATTTTGGCAGTTGCCCCATCTAATTAGCAGACCCTTCAAGTCCAGCTTCGCCAACGACGGCGAGGATTCACTTGGGAACCAGAAAGGACGTACACGATGTCCACGGGACCGTCACCCCTGAACGCCCGCTTGGAACCCCCGCGCGACGTCGATGCGACCCGTGCCCAAGCGTTGAACGTCCTCTCCAGGGCACCAAGAATGGCGATGCTCAGAAGCCTGCGCGGAGAAACCTGGCGTCCCTCCGGCCAGATCTACGAAGCGGCAGGGATTTCTCCCCAAGAGGGGTTGCCGCACCTTCTGGCGCTGCAGGATCTGGGAGTGGTCCGCGAGGACCAAGGCAGCTTCAGCCTGGACGTCGAACTCCTTAACCGGATCCTCGAACAGACTTCACTGTCCGCTCCGGCCACCGGAATGGCTTCCACCCACGGTGAAATAGCCTCCGCATAAATTCTTTGAGAGCTAAATTCGCTGTCATAGGAGCCGGATTGCGGACTTAGCGTGTGGAGTGACGCCTCGTCTGGCATGCTGGTGCCATGGCTAGCCGCGCGGGTACTGTTGCCCAACCCCAAGACCTTGTTGACCTCACCGCACTCCTGGATGCGTACTACGACGTTTCGCCGGATCTCACAGACCCCGGCCAACGGGTAGCGTTCGGTACGTCCGGACACCGGGGCTCCAGCCTCAAAGCCTCGTTCAATGAGCCGCATATTGTCGCCATAACCCAAGCCATCGTTGAGTACCGGGCGGGGCAAGGCATTACCGGGCCGCTGTACTTGGCCAAGGACACCCATGCGCTCAGCGAGCCAGCCCAGAACTCAGCGCTTGAGGTCCTGGCGGCCAACGGCGTGAACGTGCTGATCGACGCACGTCACGGCTACACCCCCACCCCCTCCCTGAGCCACGCGATCCTCACCCACAACCGCAACTCCCCCTCCGGCGCTCCCCAGGCAGACGGCATTGTGGTCACGCCCAGCCACAATCCGCCCGGCGATGGCGGCTTCAAGTACAACCCCCCGCACGGCGGCCCGGCTGACAGCGACGCCACAGGCTGGATCGCCAACCGCGCCAACGAACTCCTGGAAAACGGGCTTCGCGGCGTCAAGCGGATCCCTTTGGCCGATGCCCTCGATGCCGACACAACGGGCAAGTTCGACTTCCTGAGCAGCTACGTTGACGACCTCCCCTCCGTTCTGGACCTTAACGCCGTCCGGGAGGCCGGCGTCCGGATCGGCGCAGACCCCATGGGCGGCGCAGCTGTCGACTATTGGGGTGAAATCGGTGAGCGCCACCATCTCAACCTCACAGTGGTGAACCCCACCGTGGACCCGCAATGGGCCTTTATGACCCTGGACTGGGACGAAAAGATCCGGATGGACTGCTCTTCGCCCTATGCTATGGCCTCGCTCATTCAGCGGATGTCCAACGGCGGGGCAAGCTTTGATGTCGCCACCGGTAATGACGCTGACGCCGACCGCCACGGCATCGTGACACCTTTTGTTGATGGGCAGGGTGGCTTGATGAACCCGAACCACTATCTCGCCGTCGCCATTGACTACCTTTACCGTCACCGCACCGGCTGGAATCCGCAGTCCGTGATCGGCAAAACCCTGGTTTCCTCCTCGATCATCGACCGCGTGGCGGAGAGTCTCGGCCGCAAGCTGGTGGAAGTTCCCGTGGGCTTCAAGTGGTTTGTTCCCGGCCTGCTTTCCGGGGAAGGTGCCTTCGGCGGCGAGGAATCGGCCGGCGCTTCCTTCAACAAAATGGACGGCAGCGTGTGGACCACGGACAAGGACGGCATCCTGCTGGCACTCCTGGCCTCGGAAATCACCGCCGTAACAGGCAAGTCCCCCTCCCAGCTCTACAAGGACCTCACCGACCAGTTCGGTGACCCCGTCTACGCGCGCATCGATGCCGCCGCCAGCCGCGAGCAAAAGGCTGCCCTGGGCAAGCTGTCCTCCTCCGACGTCAGCGCCACCGAACTTGCCGGCGAAACCATCACCGCCAAGCTGACTGAAGCTCCGGGCAACGGGGCCGCAATCGGTGGACTGAAAGTGGTCACTGAGAACGCCTGGTTCGCGGCCCGGCCCTCCGGCACTGAAGACGTGTACAAGATCTACGCGGAGTCCTTCAAGGGTGCAGACCACCTCAAGCAGGTGCAGGCTGAAGCCAAGGCCCTGGTGGACGGCGTCATCTCCTAAGGAGCGCTGCTCCTGAGGGGACTCTGCCTCAGCCGCGGATCATCTCCTGGGCCGGATAGCGGCCCAGGAGATGATCCCGCTCGGCAAGCGTAATCGGCAGGACGGAGCCGTGGCGGGCACCGGGAGGCAGCATCGCTTCTTCCACCGGTTCCCAAATCCCGGCAGCGATATCGGCTGAGTGGAACGCCATGTAGCCGCGCCTCCCGAATTCATCCAGGAACAGGTACCAGCCGCCGCCGTCGGGAGCCTGGAGTGCAATGGGTCCCTCACCGTGCTCCATGGCCCCCGCCCCGATCCCTTCCCGCACCGGAAAGTAGTCGGGATCCAGCACGGATTCGCCGCGTTCCTGGAAGATGAACTTCGAATTGGGCCCATTGCCGGACCGCTCGCGCTCGTCTTTGGTGAACCTGTAGATCTGGCCTTCGTGCTCGATCATGGTGCTGTCGATGACGGAGTGTCCCCGGTCCAGGTACACGGCTGGTTCAGAGAACGTCACAAAGTCCGTCGTCGTGGAGTACATCATGCGGTGGTACGACGGGTCAGCGTGTCCCGCATCCTGGTACAGGGAAGATGCCCAGAACACCACGTAAGTGCCGGACTCGGCGTCGAAGAAGGCTTCGGGAGCCCAGGTGTTTCCTGCCTCCGGCCCCATCAGCTCGACCAGTCTGGGTCCTGTCCAGTCCATCAGGTTCAGCGAGTCCCACACCAGGATGCTCCGGCTGCCCTGGCGCACGGCATTTTCCCAGTTCTGGCCATGGGCGCGGAGATCAGTGGCCAGCAGATGAAACGATCCCGTCAGCACGGACCGCACCAGGAAAGGGTCCCTGACCCCCTGTTCTCCGACGTCGGAAACCAAAAGCGGAGCTCCCGCATTCAGCGGAACATAGCGCAGCGGGTCACCGGCCTCACTCACCGCGAACCGGACCTGCTCGCCGTCGGGCTCTCCCTCGGAGCAGAAATAGGCGAATAGGAAGGCCCCTTTAGCGCCATCCTGTTGACCTGCCGGTGAAGAGCGGGGCATCGAAAGCTCCAGTCCTTAGTGGGTGAAATTGGCTTAAGCTTCGAGGACAGACTCTACAACGATGTAGAAATGCCGGGCAACCTCTGGAGTGAACTTGTCCATCGATGTAGAGTCGACGCAATCCACGGGCCCTGCCCGGACCCCAGAGAAAGTGATCCATGAGCCAGACAGAGCGGCCGACCGCGTCAACAGCCACCCAGGCAGCATTGCCCACGAGGAACCCATCTCCCGCCCAATCCCAACTGCCGGGCCTGTACGCCGATCCGAACCTGATCCAGTACGGGGACACCTATTTCCTCTACCCCACTTCCGACGGCTTCGAGGATTGGGCGGGCACCTCCTTCTCGGTACTCTCCTCCCCGGACCTGGTGGATTGGACCGATCATGGCACCATCCTCACCCTGGGGACAGACGTCACCTGGGCCAGCGAGCGGGCTTGGGCTCCGGCTGCCGCCCAATGCAATGGCAAGTTCTACTTCTACTTCACCGCCAACGGAAATATCGGCGTGGCAGTGGCCGACTCCCCCACCGGCCCCTTCAAGGATCTGGGTAAGCCGCTGGTGCCGGCGGGAGTGTTTGCCGGTTTCACCATCGATCCCTCTGTTTTTGTGGACAAGGACGGCAGCGCGTATCTGTATTGGGGCAACGGCACCGCCCATGGCGTGAAGCTGAATGCAGATATGGTTTCGTTCGACGCCGGCGCCGTAGTTTCGTGGCAGCCGGAGGGTTTCCGTGAGGCCGCCTGGGTCCACCGCAACGGTAACAACTACTACCTGTCGTGGTCCGAAAACGATACCCGTGAGGACGACTACCGCGTCCGTTACGCGAGCGGACCCGGACCCCTTGGCCCCTGGACGCACCACGGAGTGATCCTCGAAAAGGACATGGAGCGGGGCATCCGGGCTACAGGCCATCATTCGATCCTGAATGTCGAAGGTACCGGGGATTGGATCATCGCCTACCACCGCTTCGCCATTCCGGGTGGAAACGGCTTCAACCGCGAAACTCTCTTTGAGCGTCTGGTTCATCAGTCGGACGGTTCAATCGCCAAGGTAGAGTTCGACGACGAGCCCTTACGGGTTCCAATTGCCCGGCAGTCTTCGCGTTAGTGCGCTCCTTAATACTCATCGGCAGTGCGGACTGCTCTGGAAATCGATGTGGGAAATCGTTATCCTCAATGACGGGACAGTTAGCAGGTCCCTGGCAAGTCCCGCCGCGCTACCAGGAGATCACATGAGCCTCGATAGTCCCCCCACCACTTCGGACGATCAGCGTGTGGCTGTTTCCAGGGCAGTGATGTCAGAGAAGGTCCGGCGGCCAAAAGCCCTTCTGGCCATGACGCCCGCAAGCCTGGCCGATCTGGTCTTCGGTGCCGGTTGGCCTGGGCTCCATGACCGCGTTGAACTGCTCAGCCCGGACGTGGTCACCGACTGGCACCTGGTGGATCCCGCCATCCTGGCCCGGACCGAAGTAGTCGTCACCGGCTGGGGCTGTCCGGCATTTACGGCGGAAGTGCTGGAGCTGGCGCCGGGATTGAAAGCAGTGGTGCACCAGGGCGGGGTCGCTTCTACGCAGCTGCCTCCCGGGGCGCGAACGGGGATCAGGTTCTCAAATGCCGGCGACGCGAACGCAACCCCGGTGGCTGAGTACACGCTGGCCATGATCCTCCTGGCCAACAAAGACGCCTTCCGGGCAATGCGCCTCTACCGTGGGGAACAGGCCGCCATCGACAGGGAAGAGCGGTTCCCGCTTTCGGGCAACTTCGGGCGCACCGTGGGAATCGTGGGCGCCTCCCGGATCGGGCGCAAGGTCATCGCACTGCTGCGTCCTTTTGATCTCCGCATCCTCGTATCGGACCCAACGCTGGATCAGCAGGAGGCTGAACTTCTCGGCGTCGAACTGGTGGACCTGGATCAGCTGATGGCTTCCAGCAGCGTGGTTTCCATCCATGCGCCGGTACTTCCTTCCACCTTCGAGATGATCGGCGCAAGCCAGCTGGGCCTGCTGGAGACCGGAGCCACCCTGATCAATACCTCACGTGGGGAGCTGGTGGACCAGGACTCGCTTCTGGCGGAGCTGCGCACCGGGAGAATCAACGCCGTCCTGGATGTGACCACGCCGGACGTCCTGCCGCCGGCGCATGAACTCTATTCGATGCCGAACGTCGTGCTCACGCCCCACATCGCCGGGTCAATGGGCAATGAGCTGGCGCGCCTGGGTGAACATGTGCTGGCCGAGCTGGATTGCTACCGGTCTGGCCAGGAGTTTGCCTACCCCGAAGTACCGGTTCGATGAGGACGGCCATGACCATCACCAACCCCATACTCCCCGGCTTTTTTCCGGACCCGTCCATTGTCCGGGTGGGAGAGTGGTTTTACGTGGCCAACAGCTCCTTTGAATGGTTCCCCACCATTCCGATCCACCGGTCCAGGGACCTGGCGAACTGGGAGTTCGCAGGCTCACTTAACGGACCCGACGTCGCCCTTGACTTCAGCGGGATCCAGGACTCGGGTTCCATCTGGGCGCCGTCACTGAGCTGGCACGATGGCACGTTCTGGCTCACGTTCACGGTGGTACGGTCCTTTGGCGGAGCCCAGAAGGACATGGACACGTATGTGACGAGGGCGGAACATATCGCCGGTCCCTGGTCAGCACCGGCCAGGGTCACCAGCACTGGCTTCGACCCCTCCATCTTTCACCATGAAGGCCGGCACTGGCTTGCGAACATGGAATGGGACAACCGCCCCAACGGCCGCGGCGGATTTGCCGGCATCAACGTCCAGGAACTGACAGCCGACGGCTCAGCCGCTGTCGGGGCGCCCCACTCCATCTTCCGCAGCGCCACACTGATCGAGGGGCCCAACCTGTATTTCCGGGACGGCTGGTACTACCTCATGACGGCCGAAGGCGGAACGGGCTTCAACCACGGCATCCTGATGCTCCGCTCCCGCGAGCTGCTTGGCCCCTACGAGGCCGACCCAGACGGGTCCCTCCTCACCAGCCGGGACGACGACACCCTCACCCTCCAGAAGGCCGGCCACGGCGAGCTGGTCAGCACAGAAGCGGGCGAGGACTACCTTGTGCACCTTGCCAGCCGCTGGATCGAGTCCGACGGCGACCGCCGGGCCATTCTCGGCCGGGAGACCTGCCTCCAAAAAGTGAACTGGACTCCCGATGGCTGGCTTCGGCTGGAACAGGGTGGCCACCATGCTGCCGAACACGTCACCGCGCCTGACGGTCTGGTCCTGGCGCCCTTGGGGTTGGTCCCGGCGCCTTCGGGGTTGCAAACGGCACCCGACGGGCAGCCGCCGGCTCCCGCCGTCGGCCCGGCCTCTGGTTTTCCGGCTGCCGGCCAGCCTCTTGCCTGGCCGTGGAGCACCTTACGCTCCCCCGCTTCGAAGGCCGACTGGCTAAGTACCACCGTCCGCCCTGGTTGGCTGCGCCTGCGCGGGATGAGGAGTACGGATTCCTTGCGCGACCAAAGCCTGATCGCCCAGCGCATCAGGAGTGAATCCGTCTCCGCGAGCGTTGTCCTAGACGCCGCGCCGGAAAACTACACGCAATCCGCGGGCCTGATCTTCTACTACAACACCAGCGCCTACTTCTACCTGAGGCTTTCGGTACGTGACAGGGAAAACTCGCTGGAACGCGTAGTGGAGGTATGGGAGCGCGACGCCGAGAAGGGACTGCTGGTCCACGCCACCGCCGTAGTTCCTGATTCAGGACCGCTCCTGTTGAAGGGCACGATGACGCCGAGTGAAGTGCAGTTCTTTTGGGGCAGCGAGGACGGCGGGCTTCAGCAACTTGCCGCCGGCCTGAACGCGACGCACCTGTCCGATGATTACGGCAGGACCCTGAGGTTCACCGGCCCGTTTGTCGGAGTCTGCGCCCAGGACCTTCGCGATCAGAGCTTCTGCGCTGATTTTTCACGGTTCACGCTGACTCCGTCGGGCCGGTCTTCGTCCGGCTGACGCCCCACCTGAGTGCTGGCGCCCGCTGTCCGGCTGCATAACTGCTTGACGGCCCCATCAACCCTCTGGAGGATAGCTGGGATGCTTCCCCTCAGCGAGATCAAGTCCCTGAACAGTACCGTCGACGAAGCCTGGCGCAGCCCTGTGGCTGACGCCGTGGCTGCCGCTTGGGGACTGCCCCCTGGAGCCGCGCTCTACCTGCGCTCGAGCGCAACCCACGTATTCATCGTGCCGGCGAAGACCAAGGCTGAAGAGACGATCTTCCTGCGCTTTGTGCCGGCAAAACTTCGCACAGAGGAGGCGCTGCTGCGGCCAGCCAGGTTGCTGGCCGCGCTTTCGTCGGCAGGGCACCCGGTGGTGTCCCCCGTGCTTTCCGGCGCTGGCCGGCTCGTGGAAACGCTCGCGACGCCGACCGGCCTGGTCCACGCTGTGGCAGTTACCGCAGCCCGAGGGGAAGAAAGGGAGCCCGACGCCCTGACCGAAAACCAATCATGGGCCTGGGGCGCCGCTCTTGCCAGATTCCATCTGCACGCGGCCACGCATTCTGGGATCTTCCTTGATCCGGACAACGCCGGGAATGCAGACAACCCGCACGCCTTGGCCACGTCCCCTTTTACCACCCTGGCCAACCTGAAGGATGATCCGCCCCTGGCCCGGGCTGCCGAAGCCCTGGCGGCCGAGTGGGCTGCCCTTCCCTGCCTTCCTGCCCAAAATGGCGTTTTGCACGGCGACTTCGAGCTCGACAATCTCCGCTGGGATCGCGATGCAGTGTCCATTTTTGATCTGGACGAGGCCCGCATCGGCCGGTTTGCAGAGGACATTGCCTCAGCGCTGAGAGACATAGTGGGACCGGACTACGAAAAGCCAACCCACCCTGCCCTGCTCGCCTCCTTCCTCGATGGTTACCACTCTGTACGCACCCTGCACGAGGACGAAATCGCCCTCCTGCCCATCTGTATGGCCTCCAACGCCGCCCGGGATCTCTTGCACGGAGCCGGTGTCCTCGATGTGGAACACGCAGCCGGAGACTCCCCACCATGGCTCCCCGACCTTCGCTCCTCCCTCGTGAACCATTACGACAAGAAACGTTCCCTGATCCTCAGAGTGGCCGAAAAGACCCGGAAATAGCTGCTCTGGACGGGTAGAAGCACCTCCTCGCCAGCAAAAAGAACACAAAGGGCGCAATGGCCCTCGCATTCCGTTTGGGAAAACGTTATCCTCAAAAGATCGTATTTCTAGGACAGTTCCGGCAAACAGGCTGCCGAACCACCACCAGGAGCCACCATGACCCTTACTCACCTCCCACCGGATGTCGAGGACAAACCACCCACCCTCGAGGTACCGGAAGGCGGCGAGATCCTCACATGGGGAAACAGCTGCATTCAGCTGCATATCCTCCATGGGGAGGACACGGCACCCCGCCTGCTCGCCCTTCATCACGCCAGCGAACCTGTTCCTGATCTCGCCGGATTGCGACGCTCAGCCCTGCCGTTGGTGGAACTGGCCCTGGCCGGGGATGGCCGCCATGGCACGGCCGGAAAACGGCATGTGGACGGCCGGGCCGCCCAGGGCTTGCGGCTCGCGGCAGTCGTCCGCAGCGAGTACGACGGCGGCAATCGCCTTCAGATTGACGCCCGCGACGGCGTATCCGGCGTCGAGGTTTCTGTCTTTTATGAGCTCTCCGACGGCTCCGCCGTCCTCCGGTGCTGGACAGAAGTACGGGCCGGAGCCACCGCCGTCGAACTTGAATACATCTCTTCCCTGACCCTGTCCGGCCTCGGGCATGGAGCGGACTGGGAAGAGCGCTTTGGTCTGTGGGAAGCAGCCAACCCCTGGTCCGGGGAGTTCCGCTGGCGCCGTTCAACGCTGGCCGAACGCGGGCTCTACAACGTCGGGATGGTCCAGTACAACCAGGTAGGCTCCAAAAACCGGATTGTCACAACGTCAACAGGGGCGTGGTCCACGGGCGAACAGCTGCCCTTGGGGATCCTCGAGGATCTGCACTCAGGCCGTATGATCGGCTGGCAGGTGGAGAACAACGGGGCCTGGCATTATGAACTCGGAGACCGTTACGACGACGTCTACCTCACCGTTTCCGGGCCGACTGCCGAGGAACACCAGTGGGCGGTGACCCTGAACCCGGGTGAGCAATTCACAACCGTCCCGGCCGCCGTCGTCGTAGTCCCGGTTGGCGGCTTGGACGCCGTGGCCACCGAGCTGACGGCCTACCGGCGCCGGATCCGCCGGCCGCATACCGACAGCGTGCAGCTGCCGGTGATCTACAACGACTTCCTCAACTGCCTGATGTCCGATCCCACCACCGAGAAGGAGCTGCCACTCATCGCTGCCGCCTCGAAGCTGGGGGTGGAGGTCTTCTGCATCGACGCCGGCTGGTATGACGACGAAAACGGCGGCTGGTGGGACTCCGTGGGTGAGTGGGAGCCGTCCTTGAACCGGTTCCCCGGCGGCGGTCTTGGCGGCCTGATCGAAAAGATCCGCCAGGCCGGCATGAAGCCTGGCTTGTGGCTGGAACCTGAAGTGGTGGGAGCCCGTAGCCGGATGGCGGACCTGCTTCCTCCCGAGGCATTTTTCACCCGTCGGGGCAAAAGAATCAAGGAATGGGGCCGCTATCAGCTCGACCTCCGGCATCCGGCGGCGCGCGCCCACCTTGACCAGGTGGTGGACCGGCTTATGGCTGACTTCGACCTCGCTTACCTGAAGCTCGATTACAACATCGACATCGGCTCGGGAACGGACTCGACGGGCGCGGCCGGCGCAGGGCTGCTTGAGCACAACAGGGCATTCCTGGAGTGGGTATCCACCGCAATGGACCGGCACCCCGGCCTCACCATTGAAGGATGTTCTGCCGGTGGTTCCAGGACCGACGGCGCTTCGGGAGCAGTTTTTCCCGTCCAGTCACTCACTGATCAGCAGGACTTCATCAAAACTCCTCCCATCTCTGCTGCCGCGGCCTTGGCGATTGCCCCTGAGCAGTCCGGGGTCTGGGCTTCAGTGGAAGGGAGCATGAACGCCGAGGAGTTGGCGTTCTCACTGAGCAGCGCATTGTTGGCGCGAGTCCACTTGGCGGGACATATCGACACGCTGAACGAGGCCCAGTTGGACGTGGTCAGTGAAGGGATTGAGGCCTACAAGAGGTTGCGGACCGGCATTGCGGCCTCGGAACCATCCTTCCCACTGGGATTGCCGGGATGGCGCGACCACTGGATCGCCCAGGGCGCCACGTTCCCGGGTATCGCAGCCGACGAGGACTCTCAGACCGACCGCTACCTCATTGCCCTCCACCGGCGTGGCGGCCTGGAAGAACAGCTGATCACACTCCCGTCCTGGCTCGGCCCGAACCCCTTGGTTTCGGTGGCGTACCCCAGCTGGGGATCGTCCGCCGTCGAAATCCTGCCGGGCGCTGCAGGCCAGTCCGCTGTGCTGAAAGTGACCATGCCCGAGGCCCCGAGTGCGCGGGTAATCGAGCTGCGGCCAGCCTAAGCAGGGTTCCCTTGCTCGTCCCCCGCATGACCGGCCCGCCCCCGACAGCCCTTGCCCAGCACGTGGCCTAACGAGCACGTGGTCACCGGCCGCTCTTGTCAGCCAGTGACCACGTGTGTTTGGGGGGCGGGATGAGCAGGCACCGTTTGCTGCAATTGCGCTACAAGGCGCTGTGGCGTGCACATGAATGCTAACCGCCCTCGAAGGCAGCCCTAATATGTCCGGACACCCCGCCCCGGCTTGTGTCAGACCCCGACCTAAGCCTGGCCTGTTGGAACGCGACCGTTAGGCCTTGATCTGCTGCTGCTGGCCGCCGGCCTGGATCTCGATCTTGCGCGGCTTGGCCTCCTCAAGGACCGGGATCCGCACCTTGAGCACACCGGCGTCATAACTGGCGTGTACGTGGTCCGTGTTCAAGGTTTCCCCGAGGACCAGCTGCCGGCTGAAGACCCCGCGCGGTCGCTCCGAAGCGACCATCTCCCTGCCTTCACCCACCGGGTCCTTGCGCTCGGCGCGGACCGTCAGGACGTTGCGTTCAACGTCGACGTCCACCGAATCGACCTCGACGCCGGGAAGATCCAGCGCAACCACAATTTCATCGCCTTCCCGCCAGACATCCATCGGCATCGCGGCGGGATGGGCTGTGGTGCCAAGCACCTGCTGAGCGAGCCGGTCCAGCTGCCGGAACGGGTCATTCAGCATCAACATCTCATACCTCCTTTTGATCCATATTTCTTAGACCGGATGTATATCCGCTGATACAGATTTTATAGCACCACACCATCGATCTCACAAGAGGCTGATACTCAGAGAACCGGTGAATTTACGCGTTTTTTCATGGATTCCCTAGGGATCAATGGACCACCCCTCCTGGTAATCCGGGTGGTTCATATAGACCGACGCCACGCACATAAGGACGTACTCGCTGGTGGCCCCAATCTGTGTCGGGATATCGGTAACGAGGGGCACATTGTCCAGGATTTTCCGCTTGGCGTTGCATTCCGCAAGGACCCGCGCGGGGTCGAACCAGCCCACAGCGCCATGGACCTCATCCCGGCTTTCGAGTCCCCGGCGGGCTTCTGCCTCTTCTTCTGCAATGCGTGCTTCCAGGAACTCGATGATGTCAGCCATACATTCATCCTTGCCCAAGTGGGCTCCAGGTCAAACAAACCCTCCTTCACCTCTCGCACCCATTCCCCCAACCCTCCATCACCTCTCGCACCCATTCCCCCAACCCTCCATCACCTCTCGTCGGCAGGATGACGAAACGTGAGCGAGCGTTTGGGATTTAAGGGCGAAACGTGAGGGAGCGTTTGGGACTTAAGGGCGAAACGTGAGCGAGCGTCTGGGGTCTGCGCTCACGATCGGGCCCAGCGGTCCTAGGGCTAGGCGGCGGACGAACCGGCTGCCGCGGTGGAGTTCCGCAGGACGAGTTCGGGTTTGACGATTGATGATGCAGAGCCGTCGGCGCCCTCAACCGCCGCTGACAGCAGCTGGAAGGCGCGCGCCCCGAGGTCCCCGAAATCCTGCCGGACCGTGGTGAGCGAGGGCCGCCAGAGAGCAACATGGGGCTGATCGTCGAAGCCCATCACGGAGACGTCTTCCGGAATGCGGCGTCCACGATCCAGGAGGGCGCTGATGACGCCGATCGCGACGTCGTCGTTTCCGCAGAAGATTGCCGTGACGTCGTCCTGGTCCGCGAGGTCCAGGCCCAGCTTGTAGCCACTGGCAGGCTCCCAGGTGGCATGGAGCACGGGAGGAACAGGGGCTCCGGCAGCAGTAAGCGCGGATTTCCATCCTTGGGTGCGGCCCGAGTGCTTGCCCATTGTGGGAACGGCGACATGGTGGACCGTCTTGTGACCCAGTGAGAGAAGGTACTCCGTGGCATCCCGGCCCGCGCTGCGCTCATCCAGGAGCGCGCTGGGATTAGATCCGCTGCGACGGGTTCCGCCGCCAGCCACCACCATGGGCACTGACGACGGAAAGGCCTTCACCGCGGCAAGGCCCGGACGGTCAAACTCGAGGATAATGACGCCGGCTACGGGTTGCGAGAGGACGAGGTCTATGGCGGCGTTGACGGCAGTTTCGCTGTCCGATTCAACCACCGCAATGATGACCGAAAGTCCGGCTTTCCTCGCTGCGAGCTCGATGCCCTCGATGGTCTTGGCATAACCGTAATTTGACGTCGCGCCAGTCAGGACGGCAACCATCGACCGCTTACCCGATCTTGTGGCGCGGGCAGCACTGTTCGGCCGATATTCGAGGTCGCTTACGGCTTTCATCACGCGTTCGCGCAGTTCGGGTGCAACGTACTTGCTGCTCGTGAGCACACGGGAAACCGTCGGCACTGAAACGCCGGCAGCTTTGGCAACATCACTAAGGACCGGGACCCTGTTCTTTGCTTCCATACTCACTCCATCAGAGTAACGCGACATAAGCCCCTCAGGACCTAAATCGCGCCATTTGGGTAATCGTTTTCCCCTAAACCTGATCCTGCTCGCCGCAAAGCGCACGGCGAACCGCTTCGGGTCAACTCAGCACGCCCACAGCTCCAGGACACGGCGAATCCTCCGGTCGCCATCCGGTGCCATGTCCACGAGGGCAACACAGTCAAGTACGACGCCGTCACCGCGGTGGAAGCGCCTCTCACCCTGGCGGGTCACATGAGGGCGGTAATTTTGCAGCGTGTAGCCCGGAGTGGATACAACCGCCCCGAGGTTCCGGACCTCACGCACGAGGTTTTCGTGGAGCTCCTGGAGGCGGGAATCCGGCTCAACGACGTTCACCTCCACCAACTGCCGCTGGCCGAACCCTGCCTCGTCCCCGATGGTAAGGCCTGTACCCAACGCTCTTTTCACCGGCCCTTCCACCTGTGCCACAACCCGGGCAACCACCTCATCGCTGCCTCCCGATTCCCCGCCCGCACGGGATCCGACGTCGAACTTTACGAGGGTGAGATGCAGCGGCCACCGCCCCCGGGGGAACTCGGAACCGCGGGTTACAGGCTCAAGGAAGGCGACCAGAATGAGGTTCTTCATGAGGCAAGTCTGGCAGCGGAAATTGGGCAACGGGGCAAGAGATGGGATTAGAATGGAAAACGGAACGGACACATGCCATGCAGTTAATCTGCAGAAATCGCGTCCCCCAGTGCCTCCGGCGTGTCCCCCATCGTGCCGGAGGCACTGCTGGTTTAAGCGCCGGAGGCGTTGGTTAAGAAGGGCCAGGAGGCAGTGCCGGTTTAGAAGGGCGCCAACCAGTCATGCAGGGCGGTAATGTTTGCACCGAACCATCTCTGCCCTTGCGGCTACCCCTTTGAAAGGCTCCTGGCTATGAGCATGCTCGGCACCAAGTGGAAACTGCACGGAACCGGAAAGTCGGTACGCCCCGGTGAGGTGGTGGCTCCGGAAGAACGGCTCACCTGGCCCCTGACCATCGGCGTGGGAATGCAGCACGTCGTTGCCATGTTCGGTGCGACGTTCCTAGTACCCATCCTCACGGGCATGCCGCCCGCCACAACTTTGCTCTTCTCGGGCATCGGCACGCTGCTATTCCTCGTCATCACCAAGGGCCGCGTTCCCAGCTACCTCGGCTCCAGCTTCGCGTTCATCGCCCCCATTGCGGCTTCCCAACAGCAGTACGGCGTGGGCGGCGCCCTGGGCGGCGTAGTGTTGGCCGGCGTCGGACTGGCAATTGTGGGTGCGGTGGTGCAGAAGTTCGGTGCAGGCTGGATCAACCGCCTGATGCCGCCCGTCGTGACGGGCGCCATCGTAGCCTTGATCGGACTTAACCTGGCGCCGGCGGCCAAAAACAACTTCGACGCCGCTCCGGTCACGGCTGTAATCACCCTCGCCACCATCATCCTTGTGAGCGTGCTGTTCAAGGGGATCCTGGGCCGCCTGAGCATCCTGGTTGGAGTTGTTGTGGGTTATCTGGCGGCCATGACCCGGGGTGAAGTGAATTTCGCCAAGATGGACGCCGCGTCCTGGATCGGGCTGCCCACTTTTCAGACCCCTGAATTCCATCTGGGCGTGGTTGGCCTGTTCGTTCCCGTGGTCCTGGTGCTGGTGGCCGAGAACATCGGGCACGTTAAGTCAGTGGCCGCCATGACCGGCCGCAATCTCGACGGCGTCTCTGGCCGCGCGCTCATGGCTGACGGTGCCGCTACAGTTCTGGCAGGTTTCGGTGGTGGCTCGGGTACCACGACCTACGCGGAAAACATCGGTGTCATGGCAGCCACCAAGGTCTACTCGACTGCTGCGTACTGGGTGGCCGGCAGCTTCGCTATCCTGCTTAGCTTTTCGCCAAAATTCGGGGAACTCATCGCCACCGTTCCCGCAGGTGTCCTTGGTGGTGCTGCCACCATGCTGTACGGGATGATCGGCATCCTCGGAGTAAAAATCTGGGTGCAAAACAAGGTCAACTTCTCCAACCCCATCAACCTGACCACCGCTGCCGTCGCCCTTATCATCGGCATTGCCGACTACACCTGGACTCTTGGGGAGCTCACGTTCACCGGCATCGCCCTTGGGTCAGCGGCCGCCCTGATCATTTACCACGGCATGAAGGCGATTGCAGCGGCACGCGGAAGTGTGGCCGAACCGGAGACGGAACAATCGTCCGCAAAATCAGTGCTGCCGCCCACTGCCAAGGTTGCAGCCGCGGCCGGACTAAAGCGCTCAGGGAAGAAGCGGCGTTAGGAGAAGTTCCAATCGCCGGAAATACGTCACACGATTGGGTCTTTTTGATTGGGCCGAACACGCCTAACGTGGGAATCAGCCAGCCGCCCGTCCGGGGCGGGCAGAACCACGGAGGATCCTGCTATGACATCGCATGTCGCCGACTGCAGCGTAACCAACTGCTCCTTCAACGACCATTCAGAGTGCAATGCGGCAGCCATTACGGTTGGCGGTAGTGAAGACCACGCTCTCTGCGCCACTTTCATTGATATTGGAGTCCATGGCGGCCTCCCCAAGGTACTCGCCGACGTCGGGGCCTGCCAGCGTACGGAATGCATCCATAACGAGCACCTGATGTGCCAGGCGCCTGAGGTTCACGTCGGGCCGGGCCGAGACAACGCCGATTGCCTAACGTACGCACACGCGTAAACCAGCAAGATCAGCCCATTATTCTGAACAGCCAGTGCCGGCCGCCCCTTGGGCGGCCGGCACTTTCTTGTTTCGAGCTTCCTAAGAAATCCGCTGCCTCCGCTAACGCAGCCTTCCGGCCGCCGTCTGCTTGGAGCTCGATTCTGCTTCTAGCCAGATTCTGCTTCTAGCCGGCGTCGAAGGTTTCCTTGTCATCGTCGCGGTCCTGCGGGGACTGCTCATCCGGAAGATCCGTTCCGCTTCCATCCGGGATCCCGGCCGCGTCCCGCTGAGGCTCGGAGGAAAAGGGGCGCCCCGCAGCGTCCTCGGTGTTGGTTTCGTCCATCTCCGCCTCCACGGAGGGGACAGCTGCGCCTGGATCGTCATAATCCGCTGAGTCATCCTCCCCCGACGGAGCGGGGAGCTGCTGCTCCGGCATTTCATCGGGATGGGCAGGAACAGGGTTGTCGAATCCCCCTGCGCCGCCGGGTCCTGCCGAGGATCCGGGTACAGGCTCGAAGCCCGGGTCAGTGCTTTCGGTTTCTGCCATCATCTGATCCTCCGTACCTCCGAAGCGGCCTGCTCCGGGCTCTCCTGCGCTGTCCTTGTCCTCAGTTCCGAACTGGCTCAAGTCCGGGGACTCCGCGGGGAACATCTCACCCTCGGGGCTGTCCTGGCTGAGTCCTGCCGCGTCGAAGACTTCTTCCTCCCGGGGTTGTGCAAACTGCTTGTTATCCCCAGGGGCCATTTCCTGCTCAGCCGTTGGGGTTCCGTAGCCCCCGGCTTCCTCCGTGACGCGATCGTTCTGGCTCTCCTCGTTCATTTCTTCCTCCTTGCTGGTCGGTTCTGAACTGGCCGGTTTGCCACCGGGGGTCCTTGGCTTGTCGGGCTCCGGATCGGGGTCCTTGGCTTGTCGGGCTCGGGATCGGGGTCCTTGGCTTGTCGGGCTCGGGATGGGCGGGCTCCGGATCGGCGGCTCAGAGGCCTTTGCCGCCGGTAACCGGGAGCACGGCCCCGGAAATGTAGGAGCCTTGCTCGGAAGCCAGCAAAACGTAGGCCGCCGCAAGCTCTGCGGGCTGGCCCGCACGCTGGAGCGGCGTGTCTTGGCCGAAGGACGGCAGCTTGTCCGGCCACTCGGTCGCGGGAATCAGCGGAGTCCAAATGGGTCCGGGGGCAACGGCGTTCACCCGGATACCCTTTGGTCCCAGCTCCTGGGCCAAGGCCTTGGTGAAAGCCACCTGCGCACCCTTGGTCATGGCATAGTCGATCAGCTGGGGTGATGGATTAAAAGCCTGGATGGACGCGGTGGTAATGATCGATGCCCCTGGTTTCAGGTGCGGAACTGCCGCCCTGGCCGTCCACAGGAGCGAGTACAGATTGGTCTTGAAAACCCTGTCGAATTCTTCCGTTGGCAGGGATTCGAAGCTGTCCCGGTTCTTCTGGTAGGCAGCGTTGAGGACCACAACATCGAGCCGGCCGAACTCAGCCAGTGTGTCCTCCACGATCCGGGAGCTGAACTCCTCGCTCCTCCCGTCACCCGCCAGCAGCAGGGCCTTCCGGCCGGCTTTCCGGATCCACTCGGCAGTGTCCTGGGCGTCTTCCTCTTCCTCTGGAAGATAAGAGATCGCGACGTCGGCGCCCTCCCGCGCGAAAGCAATGGCCACAGCCTTGCCAATTCCGGAATCGCCCCCGGTGATCAGGGCTGCCTTTCCGCTGAGGAGGTCCTTGCCTTCATAGCTCAACTCGCCGTGATCCGGCTTGGGATCCATGGGGGCTGTGAGGCCTGGCTGCTCTTGCTCCTGCTGGGGGAAGGGCCCTGAGTGGTAGCCTCCCCGGGGGTCACGCGGCTGTTCTTGCTGCTTGCCTGCATCACTCATAGTCCACCTACCCAACGTGTCGGTTTTCTTCAGAGGCCGGTCGCACCCGGCTCTTCGAAACTATCCCAGCAATCTGGTCAAGTCCACATTTACCAGAAATTAGTCAGCAAACTTATTATTGCTTGAAATTGAAGGGGCTCAAGCCTAGGTTGAGAGTTAGAACCGCTTGGCGGCCAACAACAGTGCCGGAGGTGAAGGCCATGACCGATCCCGAAGCCCAGCAACGCAGCGGCCGCAACGAAACTGTGGAAGAACAGATGGACCGGAACTGGATGGAGCTCATTCAGGAGCTCCGGGTCCTCCAGACGGGAGTCCAGATTCTCGCTGGGTTCCTGCTCACCCTCCCGTTCCAATCCCGGTTCGATTCCCTCGACGATTACCAGGTGGGCCTCTATCTCACCAACGTGGTCCTGGCCGCGCTTACCACCGCCGTCATCCTGCTCCCGGTCAGTGTGCACCGCCGTCTTTTCCGAAAGCGGCTCAAGGCCACGCTCGTGTCCAGTGCAGACAGGATCACCAAGGTGGCGCTCGGCGGCGTTGCCCTCCTCAGCGTGGGAACGTCGTCGCTGGTGTTTGACGTCGCCGCCGGCCGCAATGCGGGTATTGCCGCAGGAGCTGCACTGCTGGCCGTGCTGATCATCCTGCTGGTTTATGTTCCGATTCACCTTCACAGACAAGCTGAAAAGAGGTAGCTCCGCCGGTGGCAGAGCCGCACTACGAGACAGGCTCCCGACTCAGAAGGCGCCATCCCGTGTGCTTCACTCGGGCACTGGGCCCTGCCCGTCAGGCGCCTTCCAACACCTGGCTTGTGGCCCAGGTCAGGTATTTCGCTGCCTGAGCGACGGCGTCCTCAGGGCTTGGGGCAACATCCAGCAGTTGCGCTGCAGCCACCACGCCATGCTCGGCCAGCTCCTCAAGGGTCACCAGGATGCGGCCAGCCACCACAATGACAGGGATGCCCCGCTGATGGGCGGCGGCTGCCAGTGCAATGGGAGCCTTGCCGGTCAGCGACTGCGAGTCCATGGAGCCTTCACCGGTGATCACCAGGTCCGCTTCGGCCAGTTGTTTGGCCAGCCCGGTAAGGCCTGCCACCAGGGCAAACCCTCCTTCCAGCGCTGCATCACTGAACGCCAGGAACGACGCCGGGAACCCACCGGCTGCTCCCGCTCCGGGAATGTTGACGTCCCGGCCCGTGGTTTCGCGGAGGACGGAGGCCCAGTTCCGAAGGCCCGCATCGAGCTGCTCCACGGCATCGGCATCGGCGCCTTTCTGCGGCGCAAACACATGGGCGGCTCCCTCTGGGCCGTAGAGGGGGTTCCGGACATCCACGGCAATACGGAATTTGACCCGGCTCAAGCGGGGGTCGAGCTCAGTGGCGTCAACGGCAGCCACATCCACAAGTGATCCGCCGCCCAGGGGGACGATGTTGCCTGCTGGATCAAGCGGTTTGAGTCCGAGCGCACGCAAGGCACCGCTCCCGCCGTCGGTCATTGCTGAGCCGCCAAGACCCAACACGATCTCCGTTGCCCCCGCATCCAAGGCCGCGGCGACTAGCTGGCCGCAACCGTAGCTGTGAGCGCGCAGCGAGCCCTCCGGAGTGGGTTCAACGTGCGCAAGGCCTGAAGCCTGGGCTGTTTCGATGACTGCAGTTACTGCGCCGCTGGCGTCAGTCCGCAGCGCCCACGCTGCACCGATGGGAGCCAGAATCGGGCCGACAACGGCGTTTAGTCTTTCCTCGTAGCCGGCCGCCACTGCGGCCTCCAGGGTTCCCTCTCCGCCGTCGGCTATTGGAAACTGGGTTGCAACAGCGTCCGGATAGACCCGCAGCACTCCCTCGGCCATGGCGCCGGCGGCTTCAGCAGCGGTCAGCGATCCCTTGAACTTGTCCGGGGCAATAAGAATGCGCATGGGTCTATCCTGCCATCTAGGATTGGAAAGCGCTTACCAAGCAAGCTTTCGAATCATCTATGACCTATTGGCAAAGTCAGGCAGACAGCAGCGTCAAGATCTGGCCGGACCCCGTCCCAACAGGTACAACTGAGTAATGAACACCTCACTTTTGGTGCTCGGCCCCATGATGCGGTTCGTCGATGAGACCTCCGCAAGTATATGGGTGGAAACCCGGACTTCGGCGAAGGTGTCCGTCCGTGCAGAGGACAAAGTCTGGGGAGCACGCACCTTCTCAGTTCATGGCCACCATTACGCGCTGGTGGAGGTTGAAGGGCTGGTGCCGGGGCAGGTTGTTTCCTACTCCCTCGAAATCAATGGGACACACGTCTGGCCCGATCCCTCGTCCGGATTCCCTTCCTCAAAAATTGCTGCGCTTAAGCCCGGCCAGCCTTTGCGGATGGCCTACGGCTCCTGCCGCACCAGCGTCCCGCACGACGAAGCCGGCAACCGGACCCACGGTGTCGACTCCTTGCGGGCCTATGCCTTAAGCATGGCAACGCGGGCCCGCGAGCCGTGGCCTGACCTTGTGGCGTTCCTTGGGGACCAGGTCTACGCCGACTCCACCAGTGAGCAAATGCAGCAGTTTATCCGGGCCCGCCGCGACATCACTGAACCCCCTGGCGAGGAGCTCAAGGACTACGAAGAGTACGCTCACCTCTACTACCTGGCATGGTCAGACCCTGCTAACAGGTGGCTGCTGTCCACCCTGCCCAGCGCCATGATCTTCGACGACCACGACATCCGCGACGATTGGAATGCCTCGCTCAGCTGGAGAAAGAAAATGACCGCCGTCCCTTGGTGGCGCGAGCGCGTTGTGGCCGGGCTGACGGCTTACTGGGTCTACCAGCATCTCGGGAACCTGTCCCCGCAGGGGCGGGCAGAGGATCCTATCTGGCAGCGGGTTGCTGGTCACCGGGGCGAGACCGAACTCGACCTAAGCGCCGAACTGGACAGTTTCGCGGCACGTGCCGATCAGGACCCGACTTCCTATCGCTGGAGCTTCAGCCGGGATTTCGGGGATACCCGGCTGATTGTGCTCGACTCCCGTGCCGCCCGGAATCTGGCGCCGGAGAACCGGGCCCTTCTTGTCGAGGCGGAAATGACATGGCTCGACAACCTCATGCGTGGCGGCTTTCGACACGTGCTGGTGGCCACGTCACTGCCTTTCCTGCTGCCGATGGGCCTGCATCACGTCGAGTCCTGGAATGAAGCCGTTTCTGAAGGCGCCTGGGGGAAACCAGCCGCCATTGCCGCCGAAAAGCTGCGGCAGACAGTCGATCTTGAGCACTGGGCCGCCTTCCAGAAAAGTTTCCACGAGGTGGCCGCCATGGTGACCGAAGTTGCCGACGGCGAACGCGGTCCCGCGCCGGAAACCGTCACTTTCATCTCCGGGGACGTTCACTTCTCCTATGTGGCGGAAGTGGAGCGATCCTCGGGCAGCCGGATCATCCAGGCTGTCTGCTCCCCTATCCGCAATCCGCTGCCACGGCTGCTGAGGTCCTTCACAGCTCTCACTTCCTATGGCCTGGCCACCCCTGTAGGTGGCTTGGTGGCGCGCTCGGCGAAGGTGCCGGATCCGCCCTTCCGCTGGTCCGGCGTCAAGGGTCCATGGTTCGTCAATAACCTGGCCTGCCTTGAAGTGGCCGACGAAGGGCTGAAGCTGTGGTGGCTGACCGGCGTCGTGGAGGGTGATGACCACCTGCACCCCCGGCTGGAACGAGTGGCCTCCCTTACGTTGGCTCCGCGCCGGGCAATGCGGGTCAGCTTGGAGCCCTGATAGCCAGCAATCGACCGTTAGCAATTCCCCGAAGGAGCCCGGCAAGGTGCTGGATACCAGGGCTGGCGGTCATCGTCCTTCGGTGAACCATGCCAACGCGGCGTCCAGGCACCGGATTGCGTACCGGAACAGCCACCACGTCCGCAGGCAACGCAGGCCTGCCCAGACGGGGAACGAGGGCCACCACGGCCTTCTGCTCCACGAGAGCAATGTGGGTTGAGAAGTCCGGATCGTAGACCTGGATATCCGGGACGCGTCCCAGATCCGCAAAAATCCGGAGCAAGGCCTCGTTGCAGATGGCGCCATTCGGGGTGCTGATCCACCGCTCGTCCACCAGGTCGGCCGCTTCCACCTGGGGCCGCCCGGCCAGGGGATGGCTGCGGTGAACCAGAAGGTCTGCAATGTCCTCACACAACCACTCGAGCACCAGGTGTTCGGGAATCACCAGGGGTACGGAGTTCCAGTCGTGGACGATGCCGAGGTCCGCTTCGCCACCAGCTACGCGCGCCACCGCTTCGCGCGGATCTTCGGCCAGCACGCTGACGTCGAGGTCGGTTCCGGAGGAGGCAAGCATACCGAGCATCGGCCCAACGAGGCCGCGGCAGGCCGTGGAGAAGGCCACCACCTTCAGCCGGCCATACGGCTTCTCCGGGTCGCTGAGCAGAGTGGACTGCAGCTCTTCCAGCTCGGAAAGAATGCGGCGTCCATATGCGGCCAGAGCCAGGCCCCGCTCTGTCAGCAGGACGCCGCGGCCGCGCCGCTCCAGTACGGAGAAGCCAGTCTGCTTCTCCAGCTTCTTGATCTGCTGGGATACCGCCGACGGGCTGAAGCCCATCACGTCCGAGGCCGCGATCACGGAACCGTGTTGCTCAACAGCCGCTAGAGCCTGGAGAGATCCGATATCAATCATGAAGAAAATCTACACGATATTGCACACGAATAAACGCTTGTCCTTCATTCTTGTCTTTGCGAAAGTAAGGGGAACGGGGGCCTTCGCGATTCCATACCGCGTTCTGACCACGACCACACAAAGGACTGACCATGGCCATTACCTTGCCCACGAGCCTGACCTCCCTTGAGGACCTGCACCAGGCACAGTCGAACATCAGCACCACCTGCCTCCGCACGCCGGTCCTGCACGTCCCGCCTCATTCGGCTGGCGGCCGATCCCTGTGGATCAAAGCAGAATCCCTGCAATACACGGGCTCCTTCAAGCTTCGCGGTGCCACCAACGCAGTCGCCGCGCTCAACGAACGGGCGAAGTCTGCTGGCGTCATTGGATACTCCGCCGGCAACCATGGCCGAGGCCTGGCTCGCGCAGCCCGGCTCGCCGGGATCGCGGCGACGGTGGTGATGCCTGAGACCGCCCCTTCGACCAAGATCAACGGCACCAGGGATGAAGGAGCCACTGTGATCCTCCGTCCCCCAACCGAGACCATGACTCACGCCAAACACCTTGCCGCAACCCAGGGCCTCACAGTAATACCGCCCGACGACGACGCGCTGATCATCGCCGGCCAGGGAACGATCGGCCTCGAGATGCTCGGGCAGATCGATGACCTCGACGTCGTCCTGGTGCCTGTCGGGGGCGGCGGCCTCATTTCAGGTGTCGCAGCGGCCATCAAAAGCCTCCGCCCACACATCCGGGTGATCGCCGTTGAGCCCGAGCTCGCCGGCGACCTGGCTGAGAGCTTCGCCGCCGGTGACCGCAAGAGGTGGACCAGGGAGCTGACCGGACGCACCATCGCCGACGGCCTCCGCTCCACAATGGTCGGGGACCTGCCGTGGGAACACATCCAGGCCCTCGTGGATGACGTCGTCACCGTTTCCGAAGAGTCGATAGTCGAGACCATGCGCTGGCTCGCCGAAACCACGAAACTCATCGTCGAACCCAGTGGTGCAGTCGCAGCCGCCGCCGTCCTCCAGCACTCCGCCCGACTCGACACCGGAACCATCGCTGCAATCGCCACCGGCGGAAACATCGACCTTGAAAAGTTCGCTTCACTAATGGCTCCCTGAAGCGCCCACCTGCAACTACACCCCACCGTCAACACCCTCGACGAGCTCAACAAGCTCCTCGGTCTAAAAGGAAAAACTATGAGTTCTAAACAGAAGGACAGGGTAGCCCTTGTCACCGGAGGCAACCGCGGCCTCGGCCTGGAAATAGCCCGCCAGCTCGCCGGGCACGGCCATCACGTGATTTTGGGTTCCCGGAACAAGCCCAGCGGCGAAAGCGCAGCAGCCGAGGTCCGCGGCGAAGGGGTCCTGGTCAACGCGGCGTCACCTGGTTACACGCGGACAGACATGAGCCCGAAAGCGACCCGAAGTGTTGAAGATGGCGCCGATACTCCCGTTTGGCTGGCCACATTGCCCGAAGACGGCCCGTCGGGCGGCTACTTCTACGAGCGCTCACCCCTGCCGTGGTGACCACTTCACGGATCTAAAACAGGCGGGTTGCCCGTGAATGTGTGCGGCCACCCGTCCTAGCCAAAACCCCTCGCTTTCCCAACCCCCAACACAAGATCGGAACAAAACAATGACTAAAACCATCCCCGCCATTGACGGCGTACAGCCCGGAAGTGGGTCATACTCCCAGGTCGTCGAAGCCAGCGGGCTCGTCTTCCTCGCCGGCCAGGTAGGAAGCGTCGGAGGCCGGCCCGAGACGTATCCGGCCAACTTCGAAGCAGAAGTCCGGGCCACGTTCGCCAGCGTGGAAAAACTTCTTGTCGACGTCGGACTCGGACTTCAGGATGTCGTCCGGTGCGTCTGCTACCTCACCGACTGGGCAGACTTCGCCGAAATGGAAAAGATCTTCCGCGAAACCTTTTCCACCAACCCGCCGGTCAGAGCCACCGTCGGAGTCGCCAGCCTCGCCAGGGACTGCAAGTTCGAAGTCGAAGTCACCGCAAGCCGCTAGGCGCCAGGCACCAGGCAAGCCGCAAGGCACCGCCGGACGCTAGGCCAAAACAATCCTTTCAGAAGCGAGGAACATGACCACCCGCCACTCATTGCTCGCGGCCCTGGTCGCCGTCCTGTGGGGCCTGAACTTCGTCGCTATCGACCTGGGGCTTCACGCGAACGGCCGGGACGTTCCCCCATTGCTGTTCGTGGCGATGCGGTTTTTCCTGGTGGTGTTCCCCTGGATTCTTTTCATACGCAAGCCGGATGTCAGCTGGGCGGCCATTGTCGGCGTCGGACTCTTCATGAGCGCAGGCCAGTTCGGCTTGCTGTACCTGTCCATGGCACTGGGCATGCCGGCCGGACTGGCTTCCCTTGTGCTCCAGGCCCAGGTGCTTCTGACGGTGCTGCTTGCGGCCGTTTTCCTCCGCGAGCGCCCCAGCCGCCGCCAGTTGGCCGGGGTTGTCCTCGGCGTTGCGGGTCTGGCCATCGTGGCCGTTGGCCGGAGTTCGGTCGCTCCGCTGCTTCCCTTTATCATCGTGCTGGGTGCGGCACTTTCCTGGGCCGCCGGCAACGTGATCGCGCGTAAGGCCAAGGCGGCGTCGGGACTCGGCCTTGTGGTCTGGTCCGGTGCTGTGGTTCCGCTTCCCCTCATTGCTCTTTCGGTGGTCACCGATGGACCGGATGCCATCGCAGCTACCATGCTGGACCTCCAGGCCGGAACTGTGCTGAGTGCGATTTACACAGCGGTGTTCGCTTCCCTCGTGGGTTACGGAATCTGGAACTGGCTGCTCGCCAAATACCCGCCGTCGTCCGTGGTTCCCTTCACCCTGCTGGTGCCGGTCGTGGGGATGACTGCCGCGTGGCTGGCTCTCCAGGAGGTGCCTTCGGCGACAGAACTCGCCGGAGGGCTGCTCCTGCTGGGAGGAGTTGCGACGGCGGTCCTCAACAGAGGCGGCGGACCGCCCACACAAAAGCAGGAAGTTCCACAGCAGGTCCCGACGCCGGTTCCAGCCGAAATGACCGCCGGCGCCGAGCAAGTCACCCGTTGACGTCAGATCGAACCTCTGAAGGCCAGGCTGCTACTGGACAGGAGTATGGTTTGCAACAAATCCTTCTCGCGGTATTCAAGGCCTGATTTCAACCAAAGGAACCGAAATGGACACCACCCCATCGGAACCAACACGCACGCGCAAAGACGTCCCGGCCATTTTGGACATCGGCATCTCCCTGGATGGCTTCGTAGCCACCAATGACCAGGATCCCGCGGAGATCCATGATTGGATGTTCGGCCGCAAAACTGAGGCGGACGAGGCCTTTGCCCGGGACATCATGGACCGGGGATCAGTAATCATGGGCCGGAACACGTTCAACGTTTGCTATGACGGCAAGGCATGGGACGGCCCTGCGTGGCCGGTACCGATGTTCGTGGTGACCCATGAGGAGCGGGAGCCGTTGGACTGGGACAGTGTCCCCTATACCTTCATTTCAGGTCTGTAGGAGGCACTGACGGCGGCGACGGAGGCTTCCGACGGCCGTCCCGTGCAGATTATGGGCGGAGGGAAACTAGCCGCCGCCTACATCGCGTCGGGTCTTTTGGACGAGGTACGCCTTCATATCGCACCCGTCCTCATGGGCTCCGGTGTTCCGCTTTTCACCGCGGAGACCCCCGGTACGGTTCCCGGGAGGGTGACCGCGTTCGACGTCGTCAGCTCTGTCCAGACACCGGCGGCGACTCATCTGATACTCAAACCACGGAAAAACTGAGCCCCATCCCGGGCCTCGCTCCCCGCCAAAACAACTACTCAGTCAAGCAGCTATTCGTCGTGGCCTTGGTCGGCGCTCATCTGGTCTTCTGCAGGCGGGGTCTCTCCCGGGGGCACGCCTCCGCCGGGTTCAAGGCCTGTGATGTTTCCGTTCGCAGGATCGGGGTTGGCCGAGGCTCCTGGATCCTCACGGTCCGGTCTGGGATCGGCAGGTTCACGCCCCGGACGGTCGGGATTAGCCGGATCATTTTCAGGGTGATACGTACTCACGAAATGCCATCCTCTGCGGAACTCGTCAAGCGTTACGGGTTGGTGGGCTGCCAGCCTAGCCCCCGACAAGAAGCATCACAACACCAGGAGCATACAAGGCAAGGATCCATCACAAGCCACCCTCATGATGGCCACCCGCCTTGTCGAAGACGAGACGCGCGGGAGGGGGCCGTAGTAACGTGGGCCTTCCTGAACCGCTGTCCCGGAAGGGCAGCGACACCGGCCGCTGAGGCCCGGAACAAGGGGGTAGCGATGCACGAAGCCCGGACTGTCCGCCCGATTCAACAGGTCCACGCCGCGCCAGGTGCCGTCGAGCTCCTCCTGGTCCGCCACGGCGAGAGCCAGGGCAACGTAGCTGCAACGGTCGCCCGCCAACAGGGCGCGCACGTGATTGACGTGCCTGCCAGGGACGCCGACGTCGAGCTTTCCGCGACAGGACGCGAGCAGTCCTTGGCCCTGGGACGCCTGCTGGCGGGATTCCCCGAGGATCAACAGGCAACGTCCGTCTGGTCCTCGCCCTACGCCAGAGCACGGCAGACGGCGGAACTGGCGGTCAGGAGCGGTGGCTGGCGGGCGCCCGTGCTCGCCGACGAACGTTTACGTGACCGCGAGCTGGGCATCCTCGACATGCTGACCTCAGCCGGCGTGGAAGCCCGCCTTCCGGAGGAAGCGGCGCGGCGGCGTTGGCTGGGAAAGTTCTATTACAGGCCTCCCGGCGGCGAGTCGTGGGCCGACGTAGCGCTACGGCTTCGGTCCCTCCTCGCCGATCTGGACCGCCAACACAGCGGGGGCCGCGTCATGCTCGTCTGCCACGACGCCGTGATCTTCCTGTTCCGCTACATCTTGGAAGGCCTGTCGGAACGGGAGATCCTCGATATCGCCGCCACATCTTCAGTCCTCAACGCGTCGTTGACGCGGTTCGTGCGCCCCGACGGTTTTGGCCCGTGGGCTTTGGAGAGCTTCAACTTAGCCGATCACCTGGTGAGCGGCGGCGTGCCCGTGACCGAACACGCTGGAGATACCAATGTCCACCCCCGCTGAAAGCCCGCGCCCCGAGCTGGTAACGCCTACCCTCCTGCGCAACTGGCCTCTCCCGGGAGGCGGTTCCAGCAAAGAGGATCGAGGCTCAGTGCTGGTAATCGGTGGCGCGCGCAAGACCCCTGGAGCGGCCCTCCTTGCGGGGCTTGCTGCTTTGCGCGCGGGAGCTGGACGGCTCACCCTTGGCGTGGCGGAGTCTGCCGCAACCCAACTGGCCATTGCCTTGCCGGAATCAGGAGTGGTGGGGCTGGCCGAAACACCTGCGGGTTCCGTCCGCGGGGACGGCGCAGGCGCCTTGGCAGGAACACTGCAGAAAGCTGCTGCGGTGTTGGTAGGTCCGGGCCTGGACAACGAAGAAGAAGCAGCCCGGCTCTTGAGGGAACTGCTTCGGCTTGAGGCTGAGGTGAACGGTCCGGAAGAGGACGACGGCGGAGCGTCCGGGGGCGAGGACGCCTCGCCTCCCACCATTGTCCTCGATGCTTACGCGCTCGGCTGTCTTCCGCCGATGGTGGATGAGCTAAGTCCTTGGGCAGGCCGCTTGATCCTGACGCCCAACACGAAAGAGGCCGGAATTCTCCTGGGCCGTGATGTGAAAGACCTGACCTCGGACGTAGCGGAAATTGCTGCAAAGTTCCAGGCCGTGGTCACGTGCCAAGGCGTGATTGCCGCTCCCGATGCCAAGCTTTGGGAGATCACCACCGGCTACGGCGGCCTGGGTACGTCTGGCAGTGGTGATGTGTTGGCAGGAGCCATCGCAGGGCTTAAGGCGCGTGGAACCACCTCGGCCCAGGCTGCCTGCTGGGGCACCCATCTCCATGCGGCGGCCGGAGACCGGCTCGCCAGCCGGCTGGGAAGCCTTGGTTATCTGGCCCGGGAGCTGGCTGACCAATTGCCCCCGCTGATGATGGAACTCGACACCTGACTCGCTACTAAGAGGGAATAGTTCCCGATTCCCGGAAGCCCTGCTCCGAGGCCTTGCTCCCGTCTTTCACCCGGTGCCACACTGGAATACAGCTGGGAAAACAGTTCAGATATGGAGGTTCCGCCATGGCAAATCTTCTCGATCGGGTTATGAAAAAGATCATGAGGCGCATCGATCTGGAGCCCAACAAGTCCGACCGCGAGACCCGCATGAACGCCAAAGCGGCAGGCCCATTCACCACGGGTGGGATGAAATACCGCGGCCGTTCCGGTAACCGGGCAGGCACAGGCCGGACGCACAAGGCAGGCCGCTGGACCAATATGCTCCACCGGGGGCACTGACGTCCCAATAAGTAGATTCCTTAGGGCTGGTGAACGGCTGGCTCGTGATTCCGGGCGCCACGAATGCGGGGGCGGTCAGCTTCCGGTTTCCTCCGGATGTTCACGCGCCCTCTTCGCCTCTGCGGTGGTGGGGTCGTCGTCGGGCACAAAATCGGGATCCAGTACGGGTGAAAGAGCGTCGGGAGGCAAGAACTTGTCTCCCCGCCCATCGGTCACGGGATCCTTATCAAGCCCGGGGGTTTCATCGGCTGGAATATCACTCATAAGCCCACGGTAGGCCCGCCGGATGCTCCTGTCGAGGAAGCTGCAGGGCTCACCTTCAGGGGCGCAGCACGGACGCAAAATGCCGATTCTCTTCTAGAATTGAAGCGGGGCCGACGGCAATACAGAGCCCCGGTGAGCGGGGTGCCTTCCCAGCTGCCGCCGGCCCTTGATTCGCAGCTTTACGTCTCAGCTGCGCCGGTGCCTGTTCGGCAGTTCGGCAGCAGGCTGGGGGTGATGCCGGGCGGCGTTGGTGCACGGAGGCCAATCCACTTTCGACACCCGAAACCCGCCCGTACTGGCTTGGGAAATGTGGAATCACGACCACCCAACGGACGTTCCGGATGCCGAGGGCGGGCAGTTGCGCATCATCCACCGGGTGGAGTCCGTGGACAGCGATCTCGTCACCTTTACGGAGACGACCTCAGAGCCCGGAGGGCCAGCACTCCGGACGGACCGCGCCACCCTGGGCCGATTCTTCGGCCGCCTCGGTGCGCCGTTTCGATGGTTCCCTGCCCACACGACGTTCTGCAGCATCGATCCGTCAGGGAACCGTCGAAACGGGCATGGAACTCTGGACTAATCGTAAGCATGCTGATAAAGCTGGAAGCAGAGGCCGAATCACGCTCGATCTATCGGCCGGATTGACATCAGGGTGAGGAGTTGATGATGGGCATCGGAGACGACATCAAGAAGGCAGCCGAAAACGCCATGAAGGACCTGGGAGGCACCGCCGATCCCGTCGACGACGCGCAGGTTCCTGAGCCCGGGCAGCGCGACGAGGACATTCAGGTCCACTCCTCCATCAGTGAGGGGTCTAACGCCATGGATGACGAGGCCGACGACTATCCTCAACGCCAGGGGATGTCCGCTGGAGGTTTTGCTGAACCGGGGCAGTCCGGGCGTGGCCAATCCGGAGCAGGCAGCAGTCTTCCCGATACGCCGGAGCAGCCGCCTCCAGGCGCGCCGCCCGAGCGTCCGGAGACCCTGCCTGATGACAGCCCTCCCTTGGGAAATCCCGAGACTCCAAGCGGCCCGGCCGGTCTTCCCGATCCGGATCCGGAGGAACTTCGTGCAGACCCCTCGGAGGCTGACGGGGATCCAACGTCCAGCATGGGGAGGGGCTAGCCCTGCTTGGCCCGGAGCGCCGCGTAGTAGCCGGGAATAAGCTCAGGCCTGGACGGATCCTTCAGGGGAACGGTCTCAATGAACGTGGCGCCTTCCTCGAGCACTTCCCACTCCGAAGCGGGGAAGGCCCGTCGTCGCTCTCCTGCACCGAAATGCCCGGGCATTGGCAAGCCGCGTATGGCGCTTTCGAGTGGCGCCGGAATGGACCGGAGCGTTGCGCCGAGATGGGAAACGTAGTCGACGGGGTTGCCTTGGAAATCCGTTTCGGCAAGGAAGACGCGCCCCCGGCCACCAACCAGGACTCTGATATTCCGGGCGAGGGCGGCCTGGTCTGCCTCGTCGAGAACGTGGAGCACGCCGCGCAGGAAAACATTGACCTCTGGCGGACCTGCATCGGGCGGACCCGGGCTTCCCACATACGCTTCGGCCGCCACCATGCTGCCGGCTCGGGGACGGGTCATATCCATTGTCAAATAGGCGATGTTGGTGATACCCGTGGACTCGCTGCGCGCACGTTCCACGGCATGGGAAGAAATGTCCACTCCCACGGCTGCCGGAAAGTTACCCGCGAGCCAGCGCGTGAAAGTGCCGTTTCCGCAGCCGACGTCCAACACCGGAAGCGCGGGATCAAGGTGCTTTTTCAAGCTTCCTGCATAACCAAGGAGTTCATGGTCCCCGCCGGAGTCCCAAAGTACTTCACCCTGAGCCCCCGTGGCCTTAACACGCGCCCAATAGCGGTCCCACGCGACGCTGCGATCTTTGGGAGCACCAGCAGACAGCCATACCAGCCTGGGAACCAGCAGGTATTTCTTAAGCGCGGAGAGCATGGTCCAAATATAGATGCTTTCAATGGTCCGGCGCGGTTTATTGAGCGCTGTGGACGACGCGCCAGTTCACGCAATCCTGGTTGGAAGTGAACAATTCACCTTTTGGCGGCTGCTGTCGCCCTACAATGAACTGAACCAGAACCGGAGGGGGCGCGGGTGGTAAGACAATCAGCGGAGAAATTGCCCATGCCACGAACTGCCATCGTTGCCGACCACGACGCCGGAAGACTCGCCACCGTCGGAGCAGTGTTGAGCAGTGCCGGATACGCCATTGCAAGCGCGTCCGACCAACAGGCGCTTGCCAAGTTGCTGGCCGACCAGCCGGAGGCCAGCATCGTAGTGCTGGATCAATCCTTCGCGGAAGCTGCCACAACAGCCCCTATCCTCCTCCTCGTCGACCTGGCGGATGGTGTGGATGCGGCCTCAGGCAACTGGCATGCAGTGGCCGACTTTATCGTCAAGCCTCCATCTCCGCAGGAGCTTGTGTTCAGGGCCGATTCCATCATTCGCAGCGTGGCGGCAAGGTCAGAGGCGCGGCACCATGCCGAGCGGCTACGCGAAAGGCTTCGGGACGTCTCCGCGGCGATCCGCACCACCAACGATCCCCGATTAATTGCGGATCACGTTGTCAACGGTTTTGGTAAAACCTTCGAAGCCGACCGCGTACTTTTCACTACTTTCGAAGACCAGCGGGTTCCCCGGATCACCGCCCAGTGGAAGCGCAGAAACCTGCCTCCGCTCACCGAGGGCCTTGAGGGATCCCAGGCCGCTGCGCACCGTCTGGCGGACCGGTTGTGGGCTGAAGGTGACGTCCTCATCGTCGATGATCACAGCACCCACGAGTGGGATGCGGAAGATCTCGGGTTACGCGACTGGATGAGCGCAATGAATCCCCGGACTTCAGCGCTGATTCCGGTCGGCGAAGGAAACTCATCGCTGGGCCTCATCTGGATCACCCAGCTCGACTCGCCGCGTTTCTGGTCGCGGACCGAAATTTCCATGATCCAGCACGTCGCAGGAAACGTCGCCTACGGCCTGATCCAGGGACACCTGATCAGTGGCCAACAGCAGGTCCTCCGGCAGTTACAGCAACTGGATCAGGCCAAGACGGATTTTCTTGCCACCGTGAATCACGAACTAAGAACACCGCTGACCTCCATCACCGCCTACCTGGACATGATCCGGGATGGATCAGGCGGAAAACTCCCCGACGAGGTCAACCGGATGCTGGACATCATCGTCAGAAACTCGGAGCGTCTCCGGAGGCTGATCGAGGACATGCTGGCTGTTTCCAGACCTGACTATGAAGCCACCGGACTCCACCTGGCACCTTCCCGGGTGGGCCACACGTTGAGGATCATCACAGCGGCCCTGCGTCCCCTCGCAGAGCAGCGGCAGGTGGACATCTCCCTGGACCTTGACCGCAGGGACCCGGATGTCATGGCTGACGAAGTGCAACTGGAGCAGGTCTTCACCAACCTGGTGTCCAATGCCATCAAGTTCACCCCCCGCGGGGGAAAGATTTCGGTCGGAAACACCTACAGCGATGACGACGACGGAAACCCATGGGTGACTGTCCGGGTGACGGACACCGGGGTGGGGGTTCCCGACGAGGAAATCCCTCATTTGTTCACACGCTTTTACCGGGCGTCCAACGCCACGGCCGGTGCTATACCCGGCAGCGGTCTGGGCCTTGCGATAGCTCACGACATCGTCGAACGTCACAAAGGCACAATGGGCGTCCGTTCCAAATTAGGAGAAGGGACCACTATCGAAGTGAGACTTCCCCTGACGGGGCCTTAAGCAAAACTGCCCCCGGATTAGTCATCCAGGGGCAGTTAGTGAAGCCGAGCTTATTTCGGCCACCATCCGGACGTCTGTTCTACAGACGTCTTCGTGTTTTTATCCGACGCTGCCATGGCAGGGGCAGCAAATCCTGCCACAGCAAGGATGCCGGTGAGCAAGAATGTAGCAGCAATCTTTTTCATCCTGTGATCCTTTTATCAATTAGGTGCAGTAAATCATTACGTACGCTATTATAGCGCCTTATAATCAACATTCACCGGATTGAATTTCTAAGTTTTAGGACAGGGAAGCCGCAGGTTCCCCATCAAGGTGGATAATTGGGGAATGTCCAAGCCCGAGAAACTGTCGCCCTACGTCCTCGCCGAACTGCAGGCCCGCGAAAGCTTCAAGAACCGCGACTTCCAAGCCGCCCTGGACTCGGCCCGCGAAGCCGCGCGTGAGTCCCTTGAAGCCGGTGACCAAGCCGGCTGGTGGAACATGACATACCTGCAGGCTGAATGCCAGCGGGACCTGGAATCGCTTTGGGATTGTCTCGAACTTGCCCGGCAACTGGCCGAACATCCGCTCTCCGCCGCCAAACCGGCATTTGCTGCCCGCACCTATATCATGCTGTCCACGGCTCATCAGGGGCTGGGCCATCTCGCCGAGGCCGCCGCAAACGCTGCCCGCGCAGCCGAACTTGTATCTGGGGATGAGGAGCAGGTCGACCTGCAGATTCAGGCTCAACGCGGACTCATCGCGGCCCTCGCCGAGAGCCGCAGAGTGGATGAGGCTTGGCGGGAGTCCCTTGTGCTGGAGACGCTGGTGACGGATCTTGTGGATGAGGATACAGCGGGGAAGGCCTACTGGGTCATCGGCAATGTGGCTTTCCTCAGCAAGCGGATTGAAGACGGTGGACGGTACCACGACATGGCCGCGGAGCAACTCTCGCATTCGAAAGACGTGGATTTATGGGCACATTTCAATAGGGCTTCGGCAGTGATGCGCCTGGAGGCAAACCTGACCGATCCAGCAACGCTCCGGTGTATTGAACGGGCCGAACTTGCCACCGACATCGTGGGCGGAAGTGAACGTGACCGCCTCGAAATGTCTTTTGTTCGGGCATACTGGTATTTCCTGACAGGAGACATGGAAAACGCGCTTTCCTTACTGAAGTCTGTATGTGCCAGATCAGAATTCCTGCCTACTCAAACAGCGGGAGAAGCGCGTTTCCTCTTAGGTAAGGCACTGTTTGCCAACGGCGATTTAAGCGGCGCACGGGAACAGTTGAACACTGCACAAATGCTATTCGAAGGTGCCGCCGCTACAGAGCGAAGCGAGGAAGTCCGCGCATTTGCAGCAACAGTAGAATAGTCCTCTCATGGAACAAGGGGGCCGCAGCCCTTATTTTGCCATGCCAGCAGAATTAGTCCACCTCTTGGCTGAGGGATGCTTTACCGGCGCCGGGGCGGTATTTTAGTGACACAACCCGTCCCGTGAGCGGGGCGGAGTCGGGAGGGGCGGAAGCCTCTCCCCTAGTGCAAGCGGGGGTACATGTCAGAGTCACTAGCGGTTCCAGTGTCGCCGGGCACCCTCCCGTTGACTCGGGACGGCGCCGTTCGAGTCACCCTCCCGCTGATGGGCCCGCGAGATGTTCGCTGAAGACGACCCACGCCTGGGGCAGTTGCTTGACGGCATCGTCCGGTTAGCCGCCGGCGAGCTGCATTCCAGGATAGAAGTATCACCTGCGCGGGATGAGCTTGATGCCATCATCATGGGGACCAACCTCCTGGCCGAGGACCTCGAGATTATCTATCAGGAGCTTGAGCAACGGGTGGAAACCCGTACCCAACTACTGCACCAGGCGCACGAGGAAATGCGCGCCATGGCCCTTACCGATTCATTGACCGGCTTGGCTAACCGCAGCGCATTTGTGGCCGCGCTTACCAAGGCGCAGGCTGACGCCGCGGCAACAGACGACAGCTTGCCGCCCGCCGTCGTACTCCTGGATCTTGATGCCTTCAAAACCATCAACGACACACGTGGCCACGCTGTCGGAGACCGGGTGCTTGCCATGGTGGGGGACAGGATCCGGCGCGCCGTCCGCGAAACAGATGTTGTGGCGCGCTTGGGCGGAGACGAGTTTGCGGTCCTGATGCCCGCTACTTCCGCAACGCGTGCAGCGGGAGTGGGCACCAGAATCCTTCAGGCGCTGAACGAGCCCATTGAAATGGACAACGACAGCGTCCACTGCGGGGCAAGCATGGGCCTTCGAATCAGCGAGCCGGGCGAATCCGCCGAGCAGCTGATGGTGGAGGCTGACATCGCCATGTACGCCTCGAAGGCTGAAGGCCGGAGCAAGCTGAAAATCTTCGAGCCGTCCATGCTCCACGCCCGGCAGCTAAGGAGCCAACTGGCGGAAGACCTGCGGGGCGCCATAGCGGACTCTGAGTTGGTGCTCTTCTATCAGCCCATCGTGGAGCTTGCCAGCGGGAGGATCGAGGGTGTTGAGGCGCTGGTCCGCTGGAACCACCCGGAGCGCGGCATGGTGATGCCGGATGAGTTCCTGCCGATCGCTGAAGACGCAGGCCTGATGTCCGAGCTGGGTATCTGGGTCCTCCGAACCGCCATCGAGCAGCTGCGTCATTGGCGCGAAGACGGAATCGCGCCTCCCGAAATGTCCATGCGAGTCAACATCGCTGCCACTGACCTCCAGCGCCTGGAGTTTATTGAAGAAGTGCGGGACATTCTCACGCGCGCCGATCTCAGTCCCGACCTGCTGGTCCTTGAGCTGACAGAGCAGGCCATCATCATGGGCAACGAGCTGGACAGATACTCCCTCAACAGCCTGCGCAAGCTCGGCGTCGGGCTGGAGATTGACGATTTTGGCACAGGCTACTCCTCCATCAGCTATCTTCGCCGGCTTCCTGTTGACCGGGTGAAAGTTGACCGTTCCATCCTCATGGAACTGGGAACCGACCCGGACCAGCCTGCACTGATTGCAGCAGTCCTGCAGCTCATCCGAGCATGTGGCCTGGAAGCAGTTTGGGAAGGTGTGGAAACTGCGGAACAGGCCGAGTATCTGCGCAGTATCGGTTGCATCAGCGCCCAGGGTTACTATTACAGCCGTCCGCTGGCCGCTCTGGAAATGGCCCGGTTGCTGCAAGAGGAAAACGCGCCGTGGCATCACTCGGCGGGTTTGCACCCTGGCTAGCAGGCGCCTCGCCTAACGGGAAGCCTCGTGCCACGCCCCCCGTTCCTGCAGCACGTGCTTCAACAGATCCGCCCGGTCCGTCACGATCCCGTCCACTCCGAGGTCTAACAGCCTGTTCATTTCGGCTGCTTCATTGATGGTCCAGACGTGAACCTGCAGTCCGAGCCGGTGCGCCCGCCGAATAAGCGCGGGAGTCACCACACGTATCCGGCCTCGGCTGACAGGGACCTGCAGGGCGTGGACTCCCCGCATGACCCTCCTGAGCAGCCACGGTGGAAGGAACCGTCCCAGCAGCACAAAAACGGCACTGGTCACCGTCCCGGCCGACGCTGCCACCGGTCTGCTGAGGAGCCTGAGCACAGCCCCCCTCCGCAGGTCAGAGAAGCTGGTTATCAGGACGCGGTTATGCACCCCATGGCGCTCGATGGCCGCGGCAACGCTGGGAACCGAGCTCCAGTCCTTGACATCCAGGTTCAGCCTGACATCGGGGAATTCATTGACCAGCTCGTCAAAAAGCGGGATGGCCTCCACTCCGCCAATCTTCGCGGCAGAGACTTCTGCTGCGCTCAGACGGGAAATGCGGCCTTTCCGGTCGGTGATGCGGTCCAGCTGATCGTCATGGAAGAGGAGCAGCACGCCGTCCGCTGTGGTGTGGACGTCTGTCTCCAGATAGCGGTAGCCGAGGTCCACTGCAGCACGGAACGCCGCCATGGAATTTTCGAGCCCTTCACGGGAAAACCCGCGGTGAGCCATGGCTATAGGCACAGGAGCTCCCGCGTCATTAAGTGAAATCAGGAACGGGGGCAGCTCACTCACTCCTGAAGCGTAACCCGAAGGAGTGTGCCATCAGCTGTTGGGCAGGATCTCCACGCCGTCACTGCAGTGCACCAATGTGCGGCCGCGGCCGCCGTCGAGGTCCACCCAGACTGTGGTGTGGTCCCGGCTGACGGCGTCTACGAAGCCGCCCGTCTCAAAACCCGGGGCGCTACGGACGAGAACACGGTCTCCCTGTCGGAGGGATTTCCAGTGCACATCCGGTTCCACGTGGCGCAACGGCTGGTCTTCAACCCTGTTACTGCGGTACCTGGACATTTTCTTCCCGTCCTCTTCTAGAATGATCCTCTGTAATTGGAAGAGTAAGGGGCCAAAATGAACGTTGGTTGGCCGTTGGCCGGGAATCAGGTGGACGGTTAGGAGCGCCTAGGAAAGCGCCACACCAAGTTTCTGCAACTTGGCCTCGAGGATCTGCGCCACGCCGTCGTCGTCAATATGCGGTGCCTGCTGGCCTGCCGCGCGGATTGCGGCGGGATGGCCGCTCGCCATGGCATAGCCGTCGCCGGCCCACCGGAGCATCTCGACGTCATTGGGCATGTCGCCGAAGGCAACAACGTCTGCTGCGTCTACACCAAGTGAAGCGGCGTATTCAGCGAGGGTCACGGCTTTGTTGATGCCGGGGAAGGCGATTTCCAGCATCGCGACCGTGGGCGCGGAATGGGTTACTGACGCCAGATGCCCCACCGCAGGCGCTACCTCGGCCAGGAAATCATCGGCTGTTCCTTCCCGAATGACGGCGAGGAACTTAACCACGGCGTCATCTGCTGACAGCGTCGTGTGGAGCGGGGCAGGGGTGAACTGGGCCAGGAGTTCACTGGAATCGTTCTCGATGAACCCCGGCTCCAGATGGAAACTGGTGAGGGTTTCAGCCGCGAAGAGCGCGGAGGGCCGCAACTCCTTGATGATCCGCCGCACCTCGAAGACCGCTTTGAGATCGAGGGTCCGGGCGGAAACCAGCCGGTCGGCTTCGAGGTCCCACACAACAGCACCGTTGGAGCAGATGACCCGCCCGGTGTGACCCAGCTGGTCCTGCAGCGGGTGCAGCCAGCGCGGTGGTCTTCCAGTCACGAAGACCAGTTCGACGCCGGCAGCGCGGCAGGCGCGGAAGGCACGGATGGTGCGGTCGCTGATTTTTCCGTCGTGTCCCAGAATGGTTCCGTCAATGTCACTTGCTACGAGCCGCATGACGCAAGTCTACGTGGGCAGGTCTACCGCCGTTCAAACGTGCCCGTCAGCCTCGCGCGGCCCAAGGTATGGTTTGCAAGCTTGGACACTATCGAAGCAGCCGAATCATCCGAGGCCACGTCCAGTTGTTCGGTGTCCAAAGCATGCACCACCAACAGATAGCGGTGAGGCCCATGCCCCGGCGGTGGTGCGGCGCCTACAAACCCCGAAAAGCCGGCGTCGTTCTTAAGTTGGACAGCCTCCGGTGGCAAAAGGGCATTGCTGCGGGAGCCAGCACCGGCCGGGAGCGAGGTGGTGTCCGCAGGGAGGTTCGCAACTGCCCAATGCCAATATCCTCCGCCCGGAGCGTCGGGATCGAAGACTGTGACTGAATAGCCCCTGGTTCCTTCGGGGGCACCTGACCAGCTGAGCTGTGGGGATTCATCCTGTCCGCCGGCTCCGAGTACTCCGCTGGTTTGGGCCGGTGGCAGAACCTGGCCATCTTCAAAGGATTCGCTGCCTACTTGGAAGGATGCGATTCCGGATGCTGCTTCAAATGGATCAGGTACTGTCATGGCTGCCTTTCAACGTCGGGGACGAGGGCGTGATTGAGTTCAGCGCGGGTGGGCGGGTTGGCCCCGGCGCGGGAGACAGTTACTGCGGCGGCTGCGGCCGCATGGGAAAGGAGTTCGGCGAGGGTTTCCGCGGAGATTGCACGCAGTTCCTTTCGGTTCTGCGCGCCGTCCAGTCCCAGATCCACCACTCCTGAAAGCAGGGCCGCCATGAACGAATCACCTGCGCCCACTGTGTCGGCGACGTCAACTGCAGGTGTGACTGCTTCAGCTTCACCCGCGGCAGTGATTCCTCTGGGGTTGGCTGCGCCTCGGGTCACCACCACCATGGCCGGGCCTTCAGACCCACCGAGAGCCAGCCAGCGGCGTGCCGACTCCAGTATGTCTTCCCCGGGGTAGAGCCATTCGAGGTCCTCATCCGAGGCCTTCACTATGTCCGCAAGGGACACAAATTTCTCTGCCTGCCTCCGGGCATAGCCTGCATCGGCAACGATGCTCGGCCGGCAGTTGGGATCGAAACTGATGGTGGCGGAGGGGTGTGCGTGTTCGACGGCGGCCAGCACCTCTGCCGCCCCGGGCGCCAGCATAGTGGCAATGGATCCTGTATGCAGCAGTGTTGTTCCCTGCAGCATGAACGGCAGTCGGTCAACGAGGCCGGGGAGCTCCCAGGCGAGGTCGAACGTATAGGTGGCGGCGCCGTCGTCGTCAATCAGTGCGGTGGCCACGCTGCTGGCAGCGAGTCAGGACCCTGGGGCACCATCACTGAGCTGGACCTTAGGTGGGCCGCGACAGAATCGCCATACGCATCCCGCCCGTAGCGGCCGATGAACTGAACCGGGTGGCCGAGGCGCGCCAGCCCAACCGCCACGTTCAGGGGGCTTCCGCCCACATGGGCTTCAATTCCCGTTGGACGTTGCACAACGTCAACCAGGCCCTCGCCGATTACTGTCAGCATGGTCCCTACTCTGCCAGAGAATGCCCCGGAATGGCTGCCTTCCGCCCACCCCGGATTAGTTCAGGAGTGCTGGTCCTTGGCGTAGACGTCCGGGATGCCGTCGTTGTCAGCATCCACCTTTTCCTCTTCCTCTTCCCGGCGGTAGACGCGGTTCCTGGCACGCAACACCACGGTGGCCAGGACCGAGGCCAGAAGGGAAGCGGCCAGGATTCCCACCTTGGCGTGATCGTCCTGAACTGTTCCATGCCCAAAGCTCAGCTCCGCAACGAGGAGGGACACAGTGAAGCCGATCCCGGCCAGCAACGAGATTCCGAAGACGTCGATCCATTTGAAGGAGCTGTCGAGGGCAGCCTTGCTCGTTTTAGTCAGGACCCAGGTGGTGCCCATTATGCCAATCGGCTTTCCCAGCACCAGCGCAGCAATAATGCCGACGGCGACCGGATCGGCCAGTGCCGACCGAAGGCCTTCCCAACTGCCTACGGCGACGCCGGCGGAGAAGAAAGCAAAAATGGGCACAGCGACGCCCGCAGAGATGGGCCGGAAACGGTGTTCAAAGATCTCGGAGAGGCCGGGGCCGGTTTGGGGACCGCCGCTGGCCTGTGAACGCAGGACCGGGATCGCGAAGCCCAGGAGCACGCCGGCGACAGTGGCGTGGATTCCCGAAGCGTGCACCAGCGCCCAGACGAGGATCCCCAGCGGCAGCAGGATGAGCCAGGCTGCCCATACCCGGGTCCCGAAGAACCGGCGGTACTTCTGGGCCAGGAGCGTGTAGAGCCCCAATGGGATCAGCGCCAGCAGCAGGGGCATGGGCTGGATGTTCTCCGAGTAGAAGAGAGCAATGATGGTGATGGCAATCAGGTCATCAACAACGGCCAGCGTCAGGAGAAAGATCCGAAGGGCGCTGGGAAGGTGGGATCCAATAATCGCCAGGACGGCGACTGCAAACGCGATGTCGGTAGCCGTCGGGATTGCCCAGCCTCGAAGGGTTTCCGGGCTCGTGATGTTAATGACGGCGTAGATTACTGCCGGTATGACAACGCCGCCGGCAGCTGCAGCCACCGGAACCACTGACTTGTTGAGCTGCCTCAGATCCCCTGCAACGAATTCACGTTTGAGCTCGAGCCCCACGAGGAAGAAGAAAACGGCAAGGAGCCCGTCAGCGGCCCAGGCTCCGAGGCTGAGCTCCAGGTGCCATGGCTCATAGCCGATTTTGAAGTCCCGAAAGGCGAAGTAGCTCTCTGACGCAGGAGAATTTGCCCAGACCAACGCGATGATAGCGGCGGCAACCAACAGCGCTCCACCAACGGTTTCCTTGCGGAGAATCTCGCCGATGCGCAGGGACTCGGCGTAACTTCCGCGTCCGAAGATGGTGATGCGCGGGGGAATTGGTGCAGGCTTCTGGCTCATCTGAGTCCTCAAGGTAGCGTCGACAAAGTCACGCCGACCAGACTTCCCGGCACACCTGACACCCAGTGTAGGGGAAGGATTAGCCCGGACGCATGCGCTGCCGCGACATTACTCGGGTTGAGGCAGGCGCCCCGTCCTTCAGGCAGGCCGCACCTCCCGCTCCCCCGCACTCAGCCCAGCAGGCCTTGGACCAGTTCCCTGCATTTGCGGTATGACGGCGCCTTCGGATCAATCAACGCAAAGTGGTCACCTGGCAACTTGAGCAGCTGAACGGGTGCACCGGCAGCCCGGGCAGCAAGTGCGTAGGCCTCGGACTGGCTCAGGGGAACGGTGTCGTCGTCCAGGCCATGGACAGCGTAAACAGGCACTGTCAGGGGGACTGTGCTCATAGGGTCCACGTACATGTGGCGCTTGGGATACTTCCGGGCCGGCCCGCCAAGGAAATTGCTGACCGCACCGTTGCTGAGATCCAGTTTTTCTGCGTCCGCGAGGTTGAGGAGGCCGGATTGGCTGACAACACCTGTGAGGTGAACGGCGCCGTTGCCGTTCTTGCGGACCAACTGACGGTCGGCCTCAGGCGCGGGCAGAGTTCCGAGCTTGTCACGGCCTGCTGCCCACACGGCCAGGTGGCCTCCTGCTGAATGTCCCAGGGCAACTACGTTGCGAAGATCAAGGTCGTGCTCTTCAGCAATATCCCTCAACTTGTCGATCCCCGCCAGGACATCCTCAAAGGTGTGAGGCCAGCCCCCGCCGTTTCCTGCCCGCCTGTACTCCAGGTTCCATGCCGCCATGCCGTGCATCGCAAGATCCCGAGCCAGCGGTTCGCCCAGTTCAGCACCGTATTGGGAACGCCAGTATCCGCCGTGAATGACCACAACAACGCCTTTGGGCGTTTGTTTGCCATTGGCTTCCGGCAGGAAAAGTTCGCCCCACTGACTGGGGTCTGCACCGTACTGGTACTTGTGCCGCTTCACTGCATCCTCCTCGGGGCGTGTTCTACAGAAGGCGGACAATGCCCCAACTGTCCGCCTACTGCTGCGACGCCTGGTCTCGACGATGCACATCAGCTAGGTCTGAGCCTACCTTGGCCTTTGCCTGTCTACCGGATTTGGGATGGTCTGCGTCACCGACCTGGGAGGGCCGGTGTCACCCGGGGCGGGGTGTCAGTGCCATCGTGTCGCACCCCCACCGTAAGCTGGCTTTATGGCAACCAATTGGGACCTTCTCGACACTGCCCAGAAGCAGGCTGTGCAGGAGAATGTTGAGCTTTATGAGCGGGTGCGTCCGGCCCTGAAGCTCGTCACGCGCGAGGTTCTGCTGACCCTGCGGGGCATGCTCAAGGACACCGAAGTCACACCGTTGTTTGTTACCGGCCGTACCAAAACAGTGGACTCCTTCCGCGAGAAGATTTCCCGGACAGAGGAGCCACTGGAGCCCGGAGGCCCCCCGGTCCTGAAGTTCCCTGACCCGTTCCGCACCCTTAACGACATGGTGGGAGTGCGTGTCATTACCAAGCTTCCGGCTGAGAACGCAGTGGTGGCGAACCTCATCAAACGCCAGCGCCAGCTTTTCGACTGCCGTGGCGACCGGGAAAAGGACATCGGTTCCATTGAATCCGGGACCTATGGGTACTCCAGCCGCCACTTAATCCTACGGACCATCCAGAATGAGGCCGTGAAGGACTACCAGCAAGCCTTCAATCCGGATCTTCCCGCCAACGGCAGCTACTTCTTTGAATGCCAGATCCGTACAGTCTTTGCGCACGCCTGGAGCGAGATCGAGCACGATATCCGCTTCAAAGCTGAAGACCCCCGGGCTTGGACGCCTCATTTCGACCGACAGTTCACCGCAACGGCCGCCATGCTGGAAACAGTGGAAGGCGCATTCGCTGATCTGCACGAGCGCTATGAGGAGGTCCGCAGCTTCTGGGATACCGAAGGTGAAGGCGCGGCCCCGCTCACCCCCAACCGCATCCGGGACGTCTGGCGGACGCTCCTGCCGCACGTGGACCGCAAGGTAGACGACGATTGGGGCTGGGCGGCTGAGCTGATGGCCGCCCACAGCCTCAACCAGACAGTCCAGCTGGCCGAGCTGCTCAGCGCCAACCGGATCACTGAGGTCCGGCGTGCTTTGGACCACCGGTATTCGCCGGGACCGGACAGGCTGCTGGATGACCTCTTGCTCTGGCAATACGGTACCAAGCATATTGACCTCACCGCTGAATCGCCCGACGCCGTCCCCCACCCGCGGCGGGACAGCCTCCAGCGGAGGCTGAAGCAAATCGAGCGGTACCGCCTGACGCAATAACAGTTTCCGCTGTACACCCGGGTGCTGAGCTCAACGGTTCCCGGTAAACTCCGGCAAAAAGGTCGTTACAGAGGCGTCGGGTAGTGGGATACTTGGGCTTCACAGGCTCGTTCAGCAGGGGGAAGAAGAGCATGGTCCTCGATACAGTTACCCTCAGGGTCGCTTTCGCCGTGATGGCCTTGGTTCTCAGTCTCCTTTTCTACTTCTCGGCCTACCGCAGCACCCGCTCGGCCTACAGCGCCTGGTGGTGCTTCGCGCTCATCCTGTTTCTCGCCGGATCCGCATCGTTGCTCCTAGAAGGAACGCCCCTTCAATGGCTGGCCATTCCGGTAGGCCACGGCCTGTTGGTCGCAGGCGCCTCCAGCGTGTGGGCGGCTGCGCGCTCTCTTCGCACGTCCATACCCCGTCCCTGGCTTCTGCTGGCGGGGCCGGTGATAACGGCTTTCGCCTCATGCCTGGAGAACCCGGCAGGCAACACCTGGTCAGGAGGCGCGGTCTTCCTTGCCTCCATGAGTGTGATTATTGGATTGGCTGCGCATGAGCTCTGGCGCCTCGAGCCGGGTTATTCCAAGATCCGCATGCCCATGGCCATCGCGGCCGGATCGCTGTCCCTGTTCTATTTCCTGCGGCTGATCGCGTATCTTGTCGAAGGCCCGTACAGCCCCAATTTCCAGGCATATTTCGGGTCCGCCATCACCACTGGCATCACCATGGTTCTCCTGGTGGTCGCCTCCTTCAGCATGGCGGCACTCAGCACTGAGCAGCAGACCCAGGCGTTGCGTACGTTCGCAACGCGCGACGGGCTGACCGGGCTGCTGAATCGGGGCGGCTTTCTTGATCTGGCCGAGACAGAACTCCTTAGGCTTCGGCACACGCGCGCGCCCGGAACTCTTCTCCTTGCCGATCTGGATCACTTCAAAGCCATTAATGACACCCATGGCCACGCAGCCGGGGATCGAGCATTGCAGGCGTTCGCCAAAGCGTGCACGCAGACGGTCCGGTCTTCCGACCTGGTCGCCAGGTATGGAGGTGAGGAGTTCGTCCTGCTTCTACCGGGAGTGAGTCCCTACCGCGCCGAGGGCATAGCGACGGACATCAGCCGCCGTATGGACGCTGCTTCTGGAGAGGTTGGCATACAAATGCCCACCGTCAGCTACGGCTTAGCGGTAGTGGACCAAGATACAGAAGGCCTAGAGGAACTAATCGCAGCGGCAGACGCCGCTCTCTACAGCGCAAAATCACTGGGCCGGAACCGAACAGTCCGCTACGCCCGTTCGACCAAACCAGGGAACTGAGAAAGGGACCTTGAGAACCGGTACCAAATACCGGCCTTGACGCTGAAACTGCTAGCGCTTGCCCTTCTTTCGGGATCCCCGGCCGCGGCCCTTGTCAGGATTCGGGGCGTAGCGCTGGGCTACGGCCGGTTTCTTGGCTCCGCCCGTTCCCCGGCGGTCAGGCTTAGGGGCTTTTTTGGGCTTCTCCTGGTTCGCCGATGGCTGCCGGGAACTCTGGGCAGTGCGCCCCCGAACGATCCCAATGAACTCCTCGATCACCTCGTCGGCCGCATCGGCAGGCCAGGCGAGCGCGATCTCGGTGCCGGGCACACCTGTCAGCCTCCGCGCCACAGTGTCCTTAACATTGAAGTGCCGCGCAACCGACATCGGAAGGATCAGCAATCCTGCGCCGGACGCCACCACTTGGAGGGCATTTTCTGCTCCCCCGAGTTCAGCAGGGTCCAAAAAAGTTTCGTCTGCCAGGTCGTCGAACGCGACCTCCTCGAAGACCGAGATTTCATGGCCCTTCGGCGCAACCACAACGGGCTGTTCCTCATAAAGAGGAATAACACTGAGTCCCTCGCGCTCCACGGGGAGGCGGACGAAGCTGAGATCAGCTGCACCGTTCCGCAACACCGCAAGCTGCTCGCCGTCGTCGGACATAAAGGACTGCAACGGAACGTCCGGCATCCGCTCTTCCCAGCGTCGGATCCATTTCCCAGGCGTTACCCCAACAACGTACGCAAATCTCAGCTCGCGGCGGCCCTCATCTGGTTCCCCGCTTGACGTTTCCGTCGAAACCGGAGGAGAAGGGGGAAAGGGATGCTCGGGAGCCTGGGGGATTTCATTGTCTGCTGGCACAGCTTCACAGTACCGTCAGCCGTTCATCAGAGTCAGCCGTTCACTGCACAGTACACGCGATGGTGCCGGAACGGCGCCTGCTCTGGCGCGGTGAGCGCGCCCGTACAGATACCCTTGAAGCATGACCTCTGCAAACTCCCAGTCCATGAAGCCGGCCACAGTTGCCAAGAAACTCGGCATCTACCTGCCCGCGACACCACAGGAGTTCCAGGATTCAGTAATCACCCGCGCTGACTTCGCCGAGCTCCAGGCCAATCCGCCGGAGTGGCTGGTCGAGTTGCGCCGTAACGGCCCCCACCCCCGCCCCGTGGTGGCCCAGAAACTGAACGTCTCCATCAGCGGCCTCGCCCGTGGCGGCGTTGAAGAAGCACTGACGACGGCGGAAATCACCGCCCTGCTGCAGGCGCCCCCTGCGTGGCTGGTGGCTGAGCGCTCCACACACGCCGCCGTCCGGGCTGAGGCTCAGCGCGTCAAGGATGAGGCCGCGAAGAAGGAAGCCAAAAAGGCCCGCCAAGGCTGAACGGGCCAGAACGGGCCTAGCTGAGGCCTGTAGTGACGGCGCATACTGATACCAAGCGGCGCTCGATCTTCCAGCGGCACTGTTGGAGGACGGCGCCAAGCGGGTAATAGCGCTGGAGGTGGTCCGATGCCCGCCCTGCCTGATGCCGTAGTGATGGCGCCTGCAGAAATCGCACTGTGGGCAGGTGTGCTGGTGTTCGCTATCGCTGGAACCGTCCGTGTCCTGTACCGGAGCGTCAGCCAGACTCCTGCCGCGTCCAACGGAGGTCTGCTTTCCCGTTACAGCCCCGCCGCGGCCAACTCCAGGGAAAACAAGCCTGCAGAAAACAGCCAAGCGGGCAGGAGCGAACCAGACGCGCTGTTCTGGAATGTGTTCACCGGCCTCGTGGTAATCGTACCGGCCGTGCTGATTCCGGCCGTGTTGTCGCCAGTGATCGGACTCTTGCTGTTTACGCTCGGTACTGCCGCTGCCCTTCTGACTTTGACCGGCAGCCGCAAACTGGACCTGCGTCAGAGAAGCAAGCCGGAGAACCGTCCCGGATGGGTGGCCGCCGCGGCACGCCACGATGCTGTTCTCCGGTTGTGGAGCAGCTACGAACTGGACCCGGGAAAGGCCATCGAGTTTCCTGGCATGAGCGATGTTCGTGTCCCTCAAACGGCCGAATTCTTCCGCGCCATGAAGGAAGCCCAACGTTGCCGGCTGGCACCCGATACCGATTATGCACGGGCCGTGGAAAGGCTCGAGAAGGCCTTCGAAGCTGCAGACAAAGCGTCGGGACCGCTCAGTATCGGCTCGTAACTTTAAACTATTGTTCAACAATGTCTTGCGGAGATTGTTGAACAGTCTGTAGTGTTGCCCGTGACATCCCATTGTGACTCCGGTCACCCGCACCCTTTGGACGGACCCCGTGGAAAGCACAGCAACACTCCCAAGCAAAACGAAAGCCGGCAGGCGCTCGGCTCTCCTTGGTGCCATGTTCCTCATGGCCACCAGCGCAATCGGCCCCGGCTTCATCACCCAGACCGCGGCGTTCACAGTGCAGCTGGGGGCTGCCTTCGCCTTCGCCATCCTCGTATCGATCCTTGTGGACATCGCGGTGCAGACCAACGTCTGGCGTGTGATCGGCGTTTCGGGGCTGCGGGCCCAGGAACTCGGTAACAAGGTCCTGCCGGGTGTGGGTTGGTTCCTCGCCGGCCTCGTGTTCCTGGGCGGCCTGGTCTTCAACATCGGCAATATCGCAGGCACCGGTCTGGGCACCAACGCCATGATGGGGTTGGATCCCAAGCTCGGCGGCGCTATCTCCGCTGTTATCGCAATCCTGATCTTCCTCAGTAAGAAGGCAGGCCTGGCACTCGACAAGATTGTGGTGATCCTCGGCGCCGTCATGATCCTCATGACGCTCTACGTGGCCATCGTCTCCGCCCCTCCCCTTGGCGAAGCACTCCGGAACACGGTGATGCCCGAGAAGGTGGACTTCCTGGTGATCACCACGCTCATCGGCGGAACCATCGGCGGCTACATCACCTACGCAGGCGCCCACAGAATGCTGGATTCCGGCGCCACCGGTGTGGAGCACGTCAAAGAGATCACCCAAAGCTCCATCCTGGGCATCCTGGTGACCTGCGTGATGCGCGTCCTGCTTTTCCTCGCGATTTTCGGAGTGGTGGCTGGTGGCGTGGCATTGGCCAACAACAACCTTGCCGCCTCTGCTTTCGAAGCTGCCGCCGGTCAGATCGGACTGCGCATGTTCGGCGTGATTCTCTGGGCGGCCTCCATCACCTCAGTGATCGGTGCCGCATACACCTCGGTTTCGTTCGTGACCAAGTCCTCAACAAAGGAACGCACGCGCAACCTCATCACCGTTGGCTTCATCGCCTTCTGCGCCGTCGCCTACCTCCTCATCGGACAGGCCCCGCAGCAGCTGCTCATCTTCGCCGGTGCCTTCAATGGCCTTATCCTCCCAGTGGGCTTCGCCCTCCTGCTGTGGGTGGCCTGGCGTCGCCGAGACCTTCTGCACGGCTATGTCTATCCCAAGTGGCTGCTCATCATCGGTGCTCTCGCCTGGCTGCTGACCCTGTTCCTCGGCTGGAACTCACTGGCCGGCCTCGCCAAGCTCTGGGCCTAGGAGAAACCGTGACTGTCTCAACGAACTCCCCTGCCGTCGTCGTACTTCCTGAGAATCCGGCAGCCCTGCTGCCTTCAGAGGCTCGCGCACTTTTCCGGGCGGGCCTCGTTACCCCCACTTCCGGCTGGAGCGCCGGGTTTGCCCAAGCAAACCTGATTATTGTGCCGAAGGCACAGGCTTTCGATGTCCTGCTCTTCGCGCAACGTAACCCGAAGCCGTGCCCAATTCTGGGAGTGCTCGACGCCGGTGAGACGTCCGGCGCGCTGCTGGCCGGCGGCGACGTGCGGACCGACGTCGCACGGTACGTGGTGTATGAGGACGGGGTGAAAGTTGACGAGCCGACGGACATCCGCGCGCACTGGCGCGATGATCTGGTGACCTTCATTGTGGGGTGCAGCTTTACCTTTGAAGCCGCCCTCCAGGAGAACGGGATACGGGTGGCCCACATCGACCAAAGGGTGAACGTCCCGATGTACAGGACAAGTGTGCGCTGTGAACCTGCGGGCGCCATGGCTGGCCCTTTGGTGGTGTCCATGCGGCCCATCCCGGCTTCGCAGGTTGCCGACGCCGTCCGGATCACCTCACGCTATCCCGCTGTTCACGGCGCCCCCGTGCATGTGGGAAATCCTGGGGAGCTGGGCATCGCCGACCTTGCCCGTCCGGACTTTGGCGATGCCGTGGAAATGCCTGCCAACCATGTTCCGGTCTTCTGGGCCTGCGGGGTAACACCCCAGGCTGCCGTGACGGAGTCGAGGCCCGCCCTTGCGATCGGGCATGCCCCCGGACACATGCTGATTACTGACGCCCGGGACAGCAGCTACCTGGTGCCCTAGCCTCTGCAGCTGCTCTTGCACAGCGCCGCGGGCCCGTTATCGGTACCGCGGCGCTTTTGCACCTTCCTGGCGGTCAGGGCTCTGCGGTCATGGCCGTGCGGTCATGCCTGTGCGGCGCCGATGTGGGCCAGCAACTCATCCTCGGCGGCGTCAAGGTAGCGCCGAAGCTCTGCAGCGGCTTCTTCCCGCTGGCCTGACCGGATCTGCGCCACAAGGGCAGCGTTGCGCTCCACGTAGTGGCTGTGAAAATCCGGAGTTGTGGCCATTGCATGGAATACCAGGCGCATCTCAGCCAGAACCTTTTCCATCAGCTCATCCAACGAAACGCTGCCGGAAAGTGAGACGAGGGCTTTGTGCAGTTCCTGGTTGGCGTCTGCCATGCCCTGGATTGACCCTGCAGCCAACGCCTCGCGGGCCTGCAAGATGATGGCATCGAGCCGGTCCAGCGTATTGTCAGGAATCTCCCCCCAAAGCACTGCAGCCGGCTCAATCATCCGCCGCACCCGGTAAATCTCCCGAACATCTTCCGCTCCCGGAGCTGCCACGTACACTCCCCTGTTGGGGATGCGCTGGACCACGGACTCGCCTGCCAAGACGGTGAAGGCCTCCCGCAAGGTGTTACGGGAAACCCCAAGGGCCTCTGAAAGTTTCTGCTCCGACAGCTTGGTCCCCGGCGGGAGCTGCCCGGCGGAGATCCTCGCGCGAAGAACAGCCGCAACCCAAGCGCCGGTATGGGCATGGATGGCGTGACCGTTGTCGGCGATCCCTTGGAGTGCAGCGTTCATGGGCATGGTCCCAATCTACCTAAGCCAGACGTGATCCAGCTCTTTAGGCCAGAACCTTCCACTTCGCAGGGGCACGAAGGACCTGTCAAACGCAGGAGGAGAGTAAACAAGAATTAAAAGTAAGTAGCCTTACAAAGCTTGCGCAATGAATAGCGGGCCAATACTTTCCCAACTGGCAGTTTTACTGGGAACCCAACGAATTAAAAAGACAGCCAGAGGATCCTCAAAGTCGACCATTTCCAGCGAAATCTTGACCCTCCAAAGCGGCTTGGCCAGCTCGCGTAGCAATCGCCAGACTGCAGTGAAAGATCTCAGTCCCTCTTTTCCCTACGAACTCGGGCTTCTTTCCAAGCGTCGTCAAAGTACAGCTCTAAGCGCCGCCGGTAGTACAGTATCGATAGTTACATATCAAAAGGTTTTAATCATTCTGTTTATTAATTGGTTTGTATTGCAAATGTTGCGGACTTGACAAAGTTATGGATGCCCCTAACTATTTACCGTGGGGGAAGCACTAAAAGCACACTGCATCTGCGCGACCCGTACAACACGCGGGTCAAAGTCTGGCCCCGAACGATCTACAGGGGGTAGACCGTTGTATAAAAGACGCCCAAATGCCGATACGGCAAAAACAAAGACCAGGCCAGCCAGTGCCTCGAGACGAAGTTTAAGTCTCCTTACCAGCGGTGCACTGATCGCAGGAATCTTTACAGTGGGGGGCATCGGCCTTAGCGTGCCGGCTCCTGCGGTTGCAGCCCCACCGCTCGCATGCGAGTCGGTCTATTCCATCCAGGGCGCGTCTCCGCGCAATCTCTGGGTCGTGGATACAGCCACCGGCACCCAGACCAGCGTTGGCACTTTCAACATCAGCGGTTCAACTCAAAGTCTCAACGGCCTCGGCATTGCCGCTGACGGTAGCGCCGCCTTCGGTGTTCTTCCGAACACCGGCAATACCGGTCGTACGATCTACCGCCTTGACAGGGCAACGGACACCACTGCTCCACTCGGCGCCGGGGAGGCTGACACTCCTGTAACGCATGGTGCGATCAACCCCGCCACAGGGTTCTACTACTACGGCGGATTCAGGGACGGCACGCTCGAGATTTACGGATTCAACACGACCACCAACACATCCATTGGCCTGGTGGCCAGCGGAGTAGTTCCGAACGCCGGGGGTAGCGGCGACTGGGCCTTTGACCGGCAAGGCCGCCTTTATGTCATCGGCGGTGGATCAACCGAGAGCATTCTTACCGTCATCGACCAGCAGCTGCCGACATCGCCGGGCGCACCCATCACGATCACCGGCACGCAGATCGTTTCCGTCGTAACCCCGCAGACCGTGAACGGGATCGCTTTTGGCGGCGACGGAATGCTTTATCTCGGCAGCGCCACGGCCCTTCGCCAGGTAGACCCCGTAACCGGCACCGTGACCAGCACCCAGCCTTTCTCCGAAACCGGATCAGTGGATCTCGCTTCCTGCGCTACTCCCAACACCATCTCCGTACAAAAGGATTTCCCGGCAGGTCGCGTTGCTCCAGCCGACCAAGTGACCGTGGCCCTGAGCGGCGGCGGGCTCCCCGCGGGCATTGACGGCACTACCGCAGGCACGGATCCAGGACTCCAGGATGAGCCGGCTGAGATCGCGGGCCCGGTCTTTGGCCGCGCAGGCACCACCTATACCATTACTGAAAGTGGTGCAGGCAGCACACCGAGCAGCCCCACAGCTTTCGGATACGCCTCAAGCTGGGCCTGTATCAATGAAAACACTGGCGGAACCATCGCTAGCGGGACAGGTACCAGCGGCGAATTCGTCATGCCGGATGCCGGCGCCGCTGGCGTAGCCATTGTCTGCACGTTCACCAACGCAGCCCAGGTCACCGGCATTACATTGGATAAGCAAGCCGGCGCCGCAACAGGCAACACTGCCGGTTCGACTGTGACCTACACCTTTGATGTAACCAATACCGGTACGGTGCCGCTGGAGACAGTGACCGTAACTGATGCACTGGTTGGCACAGTGACTTGTCCGCCCGGCCCCTTGGCAGTTGGGGCCACGACGACTTGTACAGCGGCGCCCTACACCCTCTCGCAGGAGGACGTTAACGAGGGCCAGGTTGTGAACAACGCGTCCGCTACCGGGACGGTCGCCGGACTGCCCCCGGCCATCGACGAGGACACGGAAACCATTCTCATCGAACGGAACCCGTCTCTGTCCGTGGATAAGCAAGCAGGGACACCGACGGACGTCAACAACTCCGGGATCACCGACGCCGGCGATACCATCCAGTACACCTTCACCGTCACTAACGACGGAAATCTCCCAATCACCGGCTTGTCCATTGCCGATAACCTCCTGGCCGGCCAGAGCCCGGCAATTGCAGTCACCTGTGAGGAAACTGCACTTGCACCCGGCGCTTTCACAACCTGCACCGCGGGCCAGCCTTACACCATCACAGGAGGCGATGAAACGGCTGGCGAAGTGGTGAACACCGCCACCGCAAACGGCGTGGACCCGAGCAACACCCCTGTTGTATCGGACCCGGACAGCACCCGCACAGTGGTCACGGCACAGCAGAACCTGCTGGTAGTCGAAAAGAGCGCGGGCGAGCCCGTAGACGTCAACGCCTCGGGGATCACCGATGCCGGAGACACCATCCAGTACACCTTCAGGGCCACTAATAACGGGAATGTCGCTGTGACCGACCTGGTTATCAACGACGGCCTTCTCAGCGGACTCGACCCGGCAATCACTGTGAGCTGCGAGGAGACCACACTTGCCCCCGGAGAATCTACTGACTGTGCAGCCAGCGCGGTTTACGTAGTCACCGAAGCCGACGAGGCTAACGGTTCGGTGGAAAACACGGCCACCGCAGAGGGTACCGATCCCGACGGCGACCCCGTCGTATCTGTTCCCGATGAGACCACCACCGAGGTCGTCGTTCCACAGCCCGCGCTGGGGATCGAGAAGACTGCCGGGGCACCTGCGGACCTTAACAACTCAGGGATCACCGACGCCGGCGACACCATCCAGTACACCTTCACCGTGACCAACACTGGAAACGTGACAATCCACGACGTCGTTGTCAATGATCCTCTGATCGGCAGCGTCACCTGCGTCAGCACGACGCTGGTCGCAGGTGCTCCTACCGAATGCGTAGCGGACGCCGTCTATGTAGTAACCGAGGGCGACGAGGACTCCGGCTCAGTGGATAACGCCGCCACCGCTACCGGTACCGACCCTGACGACGCACCCGTGAATTCGGAAGAGGACACCACATCCACTCCGGTTACCGCACCGGCCCCGGCCCTCGGCATCGACAAAACCGCCGGAGTACCGGTGGATGTCAACAGCTCAGGGATCACCGACGCCGGTGACACCATCCAGTACACCTTCACGGTGACCAACATCGGAAACGTTCCCGTCCGGGACGTGGGCGTCAACGATCCCATGGTTGGCGAGGTCACCTGTACAGTTACGCCCGCGGTGCCGGCAGGAGACCCGATTACCCTGGCTGTCGGACAATCGTCAGCGTGTGCAGCGGACGCAGCCTATGTAGTGACAGAAGCAGACGAGGTCAACGGGTCAGTGGACAACATCGCCACCAGCACCGGCACCGACCCCGACGGCGGCACTGTCACTTCCGTGCCGGACACCACCACCACCGAAGTAACGCTGCCGGATCCCTCCCTGGTCATCGAAAAGACCGCCGGGAACCCGACTGATGTCAACAACTCCGGGATCACAGACGCCGGCGACACCATTCAGTTCACCTTCCGTGTAACCAACGACGGCAACGTGCCGGTCACCTCAGTAGGCGTGGTGGACCCGCTCGTCGGAACCGTTCTCTGCAATGAGACGGTATTGGCACCCGCTGCCTTCACCGACTGCGCAGCTGAAGCGGCGTACACCATCACCGCCGATGATGAGGTGGCCAACGTCGTCGCCAATACAGCCCGGGCAACCGGCATCGACCCGAACGAGGAACCCCTCGAGTCGGATCCGGATTCAACCAACACGCCCGTAACCGAACAGGCACCGGTGCTGACCTTGGAGAAAACAGCCGGGGAACCAGTCGACGCCAACAACAACGACACGGTTGATCCCGGCGACACGATCCAGTTCACGTTCCTGGTAACCAACGACGGCAACGTGCCGGTCCGCGAGATCGAGGTCAACGATCCCATTACAGGCAGTGTTACCTGTGAGGAGCTTCAGCTTGGAGTGGGCGAGTCAACCGACTGCTCAGCCGATGAGCTGTACGTGATCACGCAAGCCGATGTGGATGCCGGTCGGGTTGTAAACGTTGCCACGGGAGAGGGAATCGACCCCGACAACGAGCCGACTGTCTCGAACGAGGACTCAACCACAACGACGATTGCACGCTCTGCGGAACTCCAGATTGAAAAGAACGCAGAACTGATTGACGGTGACGGCGACAAGTTGGCCGATGTGGATGAGGGAATCCAGTACAGCTTCACAGTCACAAACACGGGCAATGTAACCATCACGGAAGTCCGGGTCGACGATCCCAAGGCCGGTGCAGTTACCTGTTCCGAAAATGTCCTTGCACCGGGAGCGTCCACAACGTGTTCCGCAGATGAGCGGTACGTGGTAACCCAGGCAGATGTCGATGCTGGGTTCATCGACAACGTGGCCACCGCAGCCGGCACACCGCCGGTTGGTATGGAACCGGTGGTTTCCGTTCCGGACACCACCTCCACTCAGGCGCACGTGACTCAGGCTCTCAAGCTCGAGAAGGACAACGCACTTCGTGACGGCGACGGCGACGGCGTGGCCGACGCAGGGGAGGTCATCCAGTACACCTTCACGGCTATCAACACGGGAACAGTCACCCTGAATGATCTTCAGATTGATGATCCCCGGCTGACGGCCGCGGGGGTAACCGTCTCCTGCCCCGCCACCACAGTGGCTCCCGGTGAGTCTGTCATCTGCACTGCCGACTACAAGGTGCAGGCCGCTGATGTTGCATCCGGCAATCCAATCGAGAATGTGGCCAGCGCCAAGGCCCTCGGTCTTGGTGGGGTCGCACTCTCACCGGAGGACGCAACCGAAACGCCTGTCACCAAGAAGGATGCCGGCGCTCCGCTGGCAAACACCGGACGTTCCCTCGCTAACACCGGTGGCGTTGCCTTCGCCGCAGCGGGCATGGCCGGTGTGCTCCTGCTTGGAGGACTGGCCCTGACCGTGGTGTCCCGCCGCCGCAGGGCGTAGTGGGAGTGCGGGTGCTACGGCCTTGGTCGTAGCACCCGTCTCAGGCACTCAAACAAGAACGGCACCCAGAACTGCTGCCCAAGGCTTCCCGGACCCGCTCCGGGAACACAAAAGCGGCGATTGGATCATGTCCCCCCGGATAGCCCCAGTCGCCGCTTTCGTGTGTCTGCCCGAATGACCACGCGGCCAAGTCATCAAACAAAATGCTTGCAGGATAGTAAGGATGCTGATTAACTCATGACATGGGCCGATACCCGTCGGCATTGCCATAATGAAAGGGAAGTGCAGTCATGGGAATTCTCGGATTTCTCCTGCTCGGTCTCATTGCTGGAGCAATTGCTAAAGCCATCCTTCCGGGCCGGCAAGGCGGAGGATGGGTCGTCACACTCGTTTTGGGTGTCGTCGGAGCAATACTCGGCGGATGGATCGGTTCGCTGATTTTTGGTGGAGGTCTTGGTGAGTTCTTTGATCTCCGGACTTGGCTGTTGGCCATTCTCGGCGCCGTCATAGTTCTCGCTATCTACGGTGCGGTTGCCGGCCGCAGAAGCCGGGTCTGACTCGGGGGCCCACTGACTTAAAAAGCTTTCCTGGTCTGTGGGAATGGTCATACTGAAGGGCGGGCGAATGCCCGCCCTTCAGTATGACAACAGCCAGTCACCCTGAGGCGCCGGCCGTAGGCCCGCACCCGATCTTCGGATTCACCCGACCTTCGCGAGGACCTCGCCGCTTCCGACAGCGGTGCCCGCCTCCTGCGGCCCTCTCGCCACAATCCCTGCACGGTGGGCAACAACAGTGGTTTCCATTTTCATGGCCTCCAGAACGGCCACCGGCTGACCGGCTTCCACGGCATCACCAGTCTCCACCAGCCACTTCACCAGCGAGCCGGACATGGGCGAGGTGAGACTGGCGTCGTCGACTCCCAGGGAACGAGCCGCGGAAGGAGCCGCACCGGAACCACCGCCCCCGCTGAGGAGTGCCTCATAGAGCCTGGCGGGCAACCCAAGCTGCACTGCTTTGCCGTCCAGCTCCACCGTAATCGTGCTGCGGGCGGCGTCGCGCGCGGTACGGGCGATCTCCGGTGAGGCTGCAAGGGTTTCGGCGAATTCGTTCTCGATCCAGGTTGTGTGGACCCCCAGTCGCTCTTCCGCAATGAAGTCGGGGTGACGCACTACGGCACGGTGAAACGGCAACACTGTGGGCAGCCCCTTGATCTGCATCTCATCGAGGGCGGCCCGTGCCCGGCGCAGTGCCTGGGGACGGTCCTCGCCGTAGACGATCAGTTTTGCCATCAGCGAGTCGTAGTCGCCGGGTACCACGGATCCGGAACGGACTCCGGAATCAACCCGGATGCCGGGGCCTGTCGGTGGCTCGAAGATGTCCACGGTTCCCGGTCCGGGCAGGAATCCTCGCGCGGGATCTTCAGCATTAAGCCTGAATTCAAAAGCATGTCCACTGGGTTCCGGATCTTCGGTGAAAGGCAGGACTCCTCCTGAAGCTATGCGGAACTGTTCGCGAACCAGGTCCACGCCCGATGTTTCCTCTGTCACGGGATGCTCCACTTGAAGCCTGGTGTTCACCTCCAGGAAGGAGATGATACCGTCCTTACCCACGAGATACTCGACCGTTCCGGCGCCGTGATAGTTGGCCTCCCGGCAAATTGCCTTGGCGGAGGCGTGGATCTGGGCGCGCTGCTCCTCCGTTAGGAACGGGGCAGGGGCCTCCTCCACGAGCTTCTGGTTGCGGCGTTGCAGTGAGCAGTCGCGCGTCCCTAGCACCACCACGTTGCCGTGGATGTCCGCCAGGACCTGCGCTTCAACGTGCCGGGGCTGGTCAAGGAAGCGCTCCACGAAGCACTCCCCCCTCCCAAACGCCACCGTGGATTCACGGACAGCGGATTCGAAGGCGTCCTCAATGTCCTCAAGGCGCCTTGCTACCTTCAGTCCACGGCCGCCGCCGCCAAACGCTGCCTTGATGGCCACCGGGAGGCCGTATTCCTGGGCGAACGCCAGCACCTCGCCTGCGTTCGCCACCGGACCGTCACTGCCTGGTACCAAGGGGGCGCCCGCCCGCACAGCGATGTCGCGGGCCGTTACTTTATTGCCCAATTCGCGGATGGACTGCGGCGTGGGGCCAATCCAGGTCAACCCCGCGTCCATCACGGCCTGGGCGAAGTCGGCATTCTCGGAAAGGAACCCGTAACCAGGGTGGACGGCGTCGGCCGCGGCGCGGCGTGCCACGCCGATCAGTTTGGTCATATCAAGGTATGTCTCGGCACCCGAGGTCCCGTTGAGGGCATAGGCCTCGTCCGCCAACCGCACGTGGAGGGCATCGGCGTCGGGATCTGAATAGACGGCAACAGACTGAAGGCCGGCGTCAGAGCAGGCACGGGCAATTCGCACGGCAATCTCGCCGCGGTTGGCGATCAGGACCTTTTTCATGACGGGATTCCTTCGGAAATTACGCCGCTCACGGCGGGTGCAGGGTGATGAAGCGGTACGGCTGACACAAGGGGTTCCAGTGTGGAGGGGTCCACCACGGTGAAGCGGACCCGGTGGCCTGGCGGCAGCTGTGCCGCCGTCGGAAGGTCTTCAGGGACGACGACGGCGATCACCGGATAGCCGCCCGTCACAGGATGATCGGCGAGGAAAAGAACAGGATTGCCGCTGGGCGGAACCTGAAGGGCGCCTGCCACCGCGCCTTCGCTGGCCAGCTCCCCCTCGCGATTGCGGACCAGGGATTCACCTGTGTCGCCATCAGGAACAAGACGGACGCCGATCCGGTTCGACTGCTCCGTCACGTGCCATTCCTGGCCTGAAAGACTCCCCAATGCCTGTTCCGTGAACCAGTCATCGCGCGGACCGAAGGTGATCCGGAGCTCAGCGGTCACTGACCCTGCCCGGAGGGTGGAGGCTTCCGGATGGCCCACTGGGCGGACACCCTCAACCTGGGCCACCGGCAGTTCGATTCCCGAGACCAGCGGCGGCGGGCCAACCCCGGACATCGAGTCAGTGGACCGGCTGCCGAGCACGGGCGGAACAGCAAAACCGCCGCGGGCCGCCAGGTAACAACGCAGCCCAGAGGATGGGGCACCAAGGGTGAGGCTTTCGCCGTCGAGCAAAGCAAAGGGAGCGCAGCCGATGGGGCGACGCAAGGCAGCACCATCGGCCGAGCGGATCTCGAGCGGTGCCTTGGCGCCTGCCACCGCCAGTACCTGGTCGCCCTTTGCCCGCACAGTGAGTCCGCCGAGGAGGTTCTCGACGACGGCGGCGCCGGGCTCGTTCCCTACCAGCCTGTTGGCCTGGCGGGCTGATTGCTGGTCGGCCGCCCCGGATGCCGACACGCCAAGGTCGCCAAGTCCCGGCCGGCCCAAATCCTGCAACAGCGACTGCAACCCGGACGACTCCACAGCCAGGCCATACATCAACTCATTCTGTACCACGCTCTTTGTCGCCTCGGCGCCCAAAGCGCGCGTGCGTGCCGGGCTCGCCTTGGCAGCTCCCACTGCCACATAACGGACCTTGTCTCCCGGGCGGATTAGGGCTGGCTGCTCCCGGCCGAGGTCCCAGAGAACCGCCGACGTGCGTCCGATCAGCTGCCACCCGCCCGGCGATTGCCGAGGATACACGGCTGAGAACTCGCCGCCCAGGGCCACGGCTCCGGCGGGAACGGCTGTGCGGGGTGAAGTCCTGCGCGGGACTGTGAGGCTGCTGTTTTCGCCCACGAGGTAGGTGAAGCCCGGGGCGAAGCCGCCGAAAGCCGCGGTCCAGACCTGGCTGGTGTGGGCGGTTACGACGCCGTCGGCCCCAAGTCCCGTGAGCCTGCCCACCTCGGCGAGATCCTCGCCGTCGTACACCACCTCAATGGTGACCTCGCGTCCGCCTTCGTGGCGCAGCACGTCCACGTCAAAATCGCCCACGACGGCGCGCGCTGCAAGCGCCTGCGGGTGGGTTGCGAATTTCACCAGCACGGTAGCTGCGGCAGCGACGGCGTCGAGCTGGCCGGGGAACGGCTCCGCCTGCAGCTGGTGATGGAAAGCCAGCACGGACGCGAGATCGGTCAGTTCTACCAGCAACGCCCTCGGGCCGGCCCAGCGGATTCCGATAATGCTCATGCAAAGCTCCGGACCGTGACGCCTGCGGCTTCCAGTCCGGCACGAACGGCACCGGCCATCGCTACGGCGCCAGCTGTGTCACCGTGAACGCAGATGCTGTCGGCCCGCACGTCAAGGGTGGACCCGTCCCGCGCCATGATCTTGCCCTCAATTGCGAGCCGGACCATATTCCCGGTGATCACATCGTTGTTGTGCAGCACCGCACCCTCTTCCCGGCGGGACACCAGCGTGCCGTCGGGATTGTAGGCGCGGTCCGCAAAAGCCTCCGAGAGGGCACGCAGGCCGCGTGATTCTGCCTGGCGCAAGGCCACCGAGCCGGGGAGTAGCAGCAGCGGGAGCCCGGGGCTGAAGGCATGGACGGCGTCTACCACAGCTTGGGCGTGGACCTCGTGATGGACGATCGTGTTGTACAGAGCACCATGGGGTTTGACGTACTTAACGTCCGAGCCTGCTGCCCTGGCCAGGGCCTGCAGGGCTCCCAGCTGGTACAGGACGTCGTCCGCGAGTTCCGTGGCAGAGCAGTCCAGGAATCGTCGGCCAAAACCCGCCAGGTCGCGGTACCCCACATGGGCTCCGATGGTGACGCCCGCGGCGACGGCGTCGCGACAGGTCTGCGCAATAGTGCTCGGGTCACCTGCGTGGAAACCGCAGGCCACGTTGGCACTGGAAACATGGCGGAAAACGGCGGCGTCGTCGCCCATGGTCCAGTTGCCGAAGGACTCTCCGACGTCGCTGTTCAGATCAATGAAAGGCATTGTGACCCTCGTCTCAGGTTGGCTACTCAACCATCATGCCTGATTTTTCTAGATTGTTCAACAATCTTTGATGAGGTCCGTGAAACGTGGGAAGGAGCCGTCCGTTTCAGTCCTGATGCAGCTGTACGTAGTTTCCGCAGCCGTCATCCAGCACAACTGAAATTCCAGTGGCACCGTCGGTCGGCTCAGACTGGAAAATTACGCCCTGCGCGGAGAGCCGCTTGTACTCAGCCCAGACATCCGTAACGCCCAGGACTATGGCAGGCATCCCTGAATCGTGCAGGCCGTTCATGTATGCAGCGCCAATGGGATTGCCGCTGGGTTCCAGCAGGAGGCCTACTCCTCCCTTGCCGGAATCCCCGCTGCTGTCCGGGTCCTTGACAATGTAGAGGTTGTATTCAGGCATTGCCATCATCGTTTCGAAACCCAGAATGCGGGTTTAAAACTCGCGGGCCGCTGCCGGGTCCTTCACATGGATGCTGCACATTTTCAGTCGCATGGTGCCAAGGCTACGCCCGCCTGCAGGCCTGTGAACGCGGAGCAACACGCGGGGACCTGAAACTCGCTCCGACCTGGCCCGCGCTCCCCCCACCATCTAGAGAGGGTTTCCCTTTAGGTAGGAGTTCCAGAGTTGGGCATCCGCGGCCAGAGCCGGGATGCCCAACAGGGATTTACTTTTGCCGTTTTCCCCTTGGGGGGTCTACTTTGCGAGGAAGGCGAGCAGAGCCTCGTTCACTTCCTCAGCATGGGTCCACAGAAGTCCGTGCGGAGCTCCCTCGATCTCCACGTAGTCGGCTGTGGGCAGAGCCTTGTAAAAGGGCCGCCCGGTAGCGTCGATGGGGAGGATGTTGTCCGCGGTTCCATGCAGAATGAGCGCGGGAACGTCGATCTTCGGAATGTCCGCCCTGAAATCCGTGGTCCAGGTGGGCACAGCAGCACTCGAGGCGTACCAGGAAGCGCCGGCAGCGACATTCCAGCTGTTGCGCAGGGCCTCCTCGGAGAGCCTGCTTCCCAGGTTCTCTTCCGTGTTGTAGAAGTTCTTGTAGAAGTCGGAGAAGTAGGCGTAGCGGTCGGTGGTGACGGCGTCGAGTATTCCGTCGAAGACCTCCTGCGGGACGCCTTCGGGGTTGTCTTCTGTCAGCAGGAGGAACGGTTCCAAAGACGCGAGGAAAGCTGCTTTGGCAATACGTCCGGAGCCATACGTGCCCAGGTAGCGCCCCACCTCGCCTGTCCCCATTGAGAAGCCCACCAGGACGGCGTCGCGGAGGTCGAGGGTTTCGAGCAGGACGTTCAGATCGGCTGCGAAGGTGTCGTAGTCGTATCCGGCGGTGGGCTGGCTTGAGCGCCCGAAACCCCGGCGGTCATAGGTGATGACCCGGTAGCCGGCGTTGAGCAAGGCCGCGCTCTGCTTCTCCCAAGAATGGCCATCCAGAGGGTAACCGTGGATGAGCACCACAGGCTGGCCGGCGCCATGGTCCTCGTAGTACAGCTCGATGTCAGTGCTGTTTTCTGTTCCAACCGTAATGAAAGCCATGGGCTGATCCTTTCGATTGCAGAGAACGAGCGTTCTCTGGTGGCATGAACTACTATAGAGAACGATCGTTATCCGCGCAAGTCAAACTGAAGAAGTGAGGAGATCCGGTGGCAAATGTGAGTGCACCCCTGACGAGGGGGTCTTCCGGGTCGCCTGATGATGATGCCGTGCGTGAGGCAGCTCTTGAAGCGGCGGACCGACTGTTTTACGCCAAAGGCGTCCAAGGCGTCGGGATGGATGAGCTTCGTAGCGCGTCCGGAATCTCGCTCAAGCGGCTCTACCGGCTGTTTCCGTCAAAGGACGCGATCGTTGAACAGGTCCTGCTGGGCCGTCACCGAAAATGGACGGAGGGAGTGGCAACAGCTGTAGCCCGCGAGATCCAACCCCGTGAGCGGCTCCTGGCCATCTACGACTTCCTCGCCTCCTGGTTCACCGAGGAGGACTTTCGGGGGTGCGCCTTCATCAACTCCTTCGGTGAGCTTGGAGGCACATCTCCGCGCGTCGCTGAGATCGTACGAAGCCACAAGGATGACTTCCAGAAGTACCTTTCAACGCTCACGGCCGAGATCGGCGCGCCGCCTTTTTTGGCGCCGCAGCTCGCCATCCTGGCCGAAGGGGCGCAGACCACTGCGGCGATCTCCGGCAGTGCCGAGCCGGCCAGGCAAGCCCGCGCGGCTGCCGAAGTACTGATCGACTCGGCACTGTCACACCGATAACGCCGGAGATGGCACCGCCAGTGACCACTATGCCGGAACGGTGACTTTCCCGGCGCCGGCCAGCGGAAGGTCACCGCCTCCGGTCGCCTCCACAATCCGCGCAGCCGTCAACTGCCCCATCCGAACGGCTCCATCAACATGCTGGTAACCCTCGGCGGCGAGGTCGGAAGAGGACCAGAAGATCGGCCCAACGGGGGCATGCTGATCCTTGCCATAACGATGCAACCCGCCGAGGTCGTAGCTTGAGGCGTAAGCGCCCCGCGTCCACTCCTCCGAGCCCCAATCTGATTCGTAGTACACCTCCGGCTCAAGTGCCTTGTCACCAAGGAACCCGGCAATGGATTCCAGAACTGCCCGACGGCGGTGCTCTTCGTCCAGTTCGAAGACGGCGTCCGCCTTTTCATCAGAAATGAAGCCAACCAGTGTGCCGCGGGTATCCCCGTAGTTGGTGTTGTCGTAGACCTCCTGCACCAGGGAACTGGCGCTAAAGCATGTTCCGGACAGCCCTTCGTCACGCCAGAAGGGGGTCGAATACACGGCGTGGACCTTGATGACCAGGCCCAAAGACTGGTGCTGGTGCATCTGGTGCTGCCGGCGAGGGAGCGGCGGATTGAAGGAGACGCGGGAGTACAGGTTTGGCGGCACCGCCATAATCACAAAGCGCGCCCTGACCGTGGCGCGCTCGGAAAGAACTGTCACGCGGTGATCGGGGATTTCGCGGGCCGCGGTTCCGGCTTTGCTGTCTACTGCCCAGCTGATCGTGCGAACAGGACTGTTAAGTACGACGTCGTCACCCAGTTCCGCTGCCTGCAACAGGGAGACCTGTTGCATCCCGCCGACAACCCGCTTGTCGAGGATGAAGTCCTCGTCGGTCAAATGACTGAAAGACCCTGCGGACGCTGCCATCAGGACAGCTTGGAGTGCTGAAAAGGCGTGGGCAGGTTTGGTGAGCATTCCGCCGGCGATGTACAGCCCGATATTGTTGCAGGCCTCCTCGTCGGAAGAATGGAGGCGAAGCCAATGATGGAACGAGATGGTGTCGAGTTCGCGTGCCTTCGGATGGGCCCAGGGCTCTTTTGCTCCGATCTCTGCTGCGAGCCCGTCCAGCAGGGCAATCAGCTTGTCCATTTCCGCTGCTGTTGCTTCACCAACGGGAAAGGATCCACCCGAGTACCGGTGGTGTTTTCCGTCGTCACCGACGTAGATGGAATCGCCGCTCCTGTAACGGGAATAGAGGGAAAGGCCCAGCTCGTCCAGCAGCTCCATAAGAGCCGACTGGTCCGGAGAAACCCATTGTCCGCCGATTTCCAGCATGGCTCCATCAACTGTGTCGGTCCAGGTGCGGCCGCCCACACGGTCCCTGGCTTCCAGCACAGCGACGCTGAGGCCGGCTTTTTTCAGTTCACGGGCTGCGGTAAGCCCCGATGGTCCCGCGCCCACGACGACGACGTCGCGATCAAGTTCCAGCATGATGTCCCTTTCTATGGCCGCAAGGTGATGCGTACCACTAAATGAATGCCATTCATTTATATGAAACTATAGCGCGTTCCGGGGTGCCCGGGAAGGGAGCGGTGGAATAATGCTGGGAAACCCATCTGAGAAAGGTCTGTAAATGCCGGCATCCACGCGCGCCTCCGGAGAGGCTCCCCTCCGGGCAGAAGCGGAGCGCCGCAGGGCCGGACGCCCGTCGTCGGCAGTTTTGGACAAGGCGGGAATTACGGCTGCGGCTCTGAAGCTGATCGAAAAAAGCGGCTACGACGGCCTGACTATGGCAGCTCTGGCTCGCTCACTGAACGTTGCACCCTCCGCCCTTTATAACCACGTCACCTCCAAAGACGACGTACTCCTGCTTGTGGAGGATCACCTTGCTGCCCTGGTGGATGTCTCATCTTTCGGCAGGGAACCATGGGACGAGGCCGTGCGGCAATGGGCGTGGAGCTACCGCGACGTTTTCGCCCAACACACGCCCCTGATTCCTGTCATCGCGGTACTCCCGGTCACGGACGCTCCCCAGACTCTGGCCATGTACGAGACAGTAAGCGCGGGGTTTAGCGACGCAGGCTTTCCAGCGGAACAGATCATCCCGGCCATCGTGGCTTTGGAATCGTTCATCTTCGGCTCCGCCTACGACGTCACAGCCCCCGCAGACATCTTCGATCCGGGGGACATGGCGGGCAGCACTCCAAATTTCAGCGGTGCCGTGGAGAGCCTGGCCCGGTTGGGCCATGAAAGGCCAGCGGATGTCGCCTTCACCCTGGGTCTCGATGCGCTGATCACCGGCTTTGGAGCGCTGCGTCAGCATTAAGCGTGAATAGCGTAAAAAACCAACTCCCGGGAAGCTTATAGTACAAGTAAAAAGCTTGTATTATAAGTTCCAGGCAATGCCGCCTGGCATTCAGCGCAAAGGGAGAACTATGAGCAGCATCGATCTCATCCGTCACGTCAAACTTTCGACGGCCCGCCTGCCTCTGGCTGTGCCGATCAGTGACGCCAAGGTATTCACCGGTCGCCAGAAGCCGATGACGGAAGTGGTTTTCCTCTTCACCGAAGTGCTGACCGAACAAGGCCACACCGGCTTCGGCTTCAGCTACTCCAAGCGTGCCGGAGGCCCCGCCCAGTATGCACATGCCAAGGAAGTCGTGGAGGGAGTCCTCGGTGAGGATCCCAACGACATCGGCAAGATCTATACCAAGCTGCTCTGGGCCGGCGCTTCGGTAGGCCGTTCCGGAGTTGCCACTCAAGCACTGGCGGCAATCGACGTCGCACTTTATGACCTCAAGGCCAAGCGGGCAGGATTGCCGCTTGCCAAATTACTGGGTTCCTACCGTGACTCGGTGCGGACCTACAACACCTCAGGAGGATTCCTCAACGCCACACTGGAAGAGGTCAAGTCCAGGGCATCGCAGTGCCTTGAGGAAGGAATCGGAGGTATCAAAATCAAGGTCGGCCTGCCCGATTCTGCAGAGGACCTGCGGCGTGTTGCGGGAGTCCGGGAACACATAGGCTGGGAGGTCCCGCTGATGGTCGATGCCAACCAGCAATGGGACCGCGGCACGGCCCTGCGGATGGGCAGGCGGCTCGAGGAATTCGACCTCATCTGGATCGAAGAACCCTTGGATGCGTACGACTTCGACGGCCATGCCCAACTCGCCCAGGCCTTGGACACGCCCATCGCCACAGGGGAGATGCTGGCCTCGGTGGCTGAGCATAAAGCACTGATGACCGCCAACGGCTGTGACATCATCCAACCCGATGCTCCCCGGGTAGGCGGTATCACCCAGTTCCTCCGCCTCGCCGCCCTCGCAGACGAACGGGGACTTGGACTTGCCCCGCACTTTGCCATGGAGATCCACCTCCACCTGGCCGCGGCCTATCCGACTGAGCCCTGGGTTGAACACTTCGACTGGCTGGATCCGCTCTTCAACGAACGGCTTGAAACCAAAAATGGCAGGATGCTGGTCCCCGACCGCCCCGGCCTTGGGGTGACCCTCAGCGATCAGGCACGTGCCTGGACCACCGATTCGGTGGAAGTTGGCGCGTAATCTTGGGGGCATGAGCCGAAACCTGACCGCCGACCTCGCAGCAGACCTGCGGAACCGCATTGTTGAGGGGACAATCCAGCCCGGAGAAAAACTGCCGAGCGAAAACACCTTGATCAGCGAGTTCGGTGTGAGCAGGACGGTGGTCCGGTCCGCCCTGACCCGGCTCCAGGCTGAGGGACTGGTGGAGACTGAACGCGGGCGCGGCAGTTTTGTCCTGACGCCCCCGATGGCCGGCCAAGCTGCCATACCCGGAACCCGGCCTGTGGCTACGTTGGAAGACCGGTTGCACCTAATCGAGTTCCGCATGGGGGTAGAAGGTGAAAGTGCGGCCCTTGCAGCCAAGAACCGCAGTGAGCGTCAGTTGAAGGCTGTTCAGGCTTCGCTCGAAGAATTCATGTCCAATTCAGACCACCCCGCTCATGCCATGAAATCCGACTACGGCTTCCATCGGGCAATTGCAGCCGCAACGGGCAATCCTTACTACTCCGAGTGCTTGGCCAACCTGGGTCAGACCATGATCGCCATGCCGCGAACAAGGCTCATCACTGCAGCCGAGGACTACGCCCGTGACCACTTCGAACAAGTGACACAGGAGCACAGGTCCATCTATGCCGCCATCGCGGAACAGGATGAGCCGGCTGCCGCGGCGGCCATGCGCAACCACCTGGTGAATTCGCGACGCCGGCTGATCGCGGCCCAGCGGGGTGGCTCCGACTGACTGCGCAGCCCCGGCCGACTGATTCCAAAAGCAAAACCCGATTCCGAATCAGGCTTAAAGAAAAGAACCCCGGTCCTAAGACCGGGGTTCTTAATTTGCGTGCGCGAGGGGGGATTTGAACCCCCACGCCCTTTCGGACACTGGCACCTGAAGCCAGCGCGTCTGCCGTTCCGCCACTCGCGCGCAACTTCTTTTAGCTGTTGACCGTCCAACATCAGGACCATCACCTGCGTAAAAGCAGCGAGATCAAGCATAACGGACAATCACGGTAAAACGCGAATCGCCCATACACGGGTCAGTAGGGCACCAAGCTACCGCACCGCCGTCGAAAGTGCCGCGCCCTGGTGTGCAGGACCCTGCACAGGCGGACGGAACGAACTATTCTTGCGGGGTGGACGTTGTCCATTAAGGCCATTCACAGTGGTGCCCAGTAGTATCTGATGTAGGAGTGGCTGCGCCCTGCACGCCCTCCGGGTATGAACTTGTGTCTGATCAACTTGTGTTCGAAAGCGTTAGCTGCACGGCAGCCGTGAGGAAAGGAGAGGGACCATGGGATTGCTGGACAAAGTCGAGCGCGGCATTGAAAAGGCCGTCCGCGGCGTCTTCTCCACCGGTTCCCGCGCGCAAGTGGAGCCTGTGGAAATCGCGAGCCGCCTGCGCCGCGAAGTCGACCACAAGGCCATCACCATTGCCGCCGGACGAACCCTCGCCCCCAACGTTTTTGACGTCAGGCTTAGCGACGAGGACTTCGTCAGGGCCCAGGAATGGGGCACTCCGCTCGCGGAAGAGCTCTGTGATGTTGTCATCGCCCACGTTCGGAGCCAGGGGTATACGCTCCAGGGTCCAGTGCGGATCTCCTTCCAGCGCGACGACGTCCTCCGTGCGGGAGACTTCGAAATCGGCTCCAGGACGGAGAAGTCCACGGGTGCGCCGTCAGCGCCGCCCGCTCCGCGCAGCAACCTTCCGGCAGCTCCGGCGCGTCAGCCAGTACGGATGCAGCCTGTCCTGGACATCGACGGCCAGCGCTATTCACTCAATGCAGCATCGATTGTTCTGGGCCGTTCGTCGGAAGCCGATATCCTCATCGATGACACAGGCGTTTCCCGACGCCATCTTGAGGTCCGCACCGCCAAGGGAATCACGGAAGCTGTGGACCTCGGGTCCACCAACGGCAGTTACGTCAACGGACACAAGGTGGCAGGTAGCGTGGAACTGACCGACGGCTCAACCATCACGATGGGACGGACCAAAATTGTCTTTCGCCTCCTGCCCGCCAACACCGGTGGTCGCGCGTGAATGATGTTAGTGACCTGACCATCACAGTTCTTCGCTTCGGCTTCCTTCTGCTGCTCTGGGTCCTGATCTTCAGCATTGTTGCCGCCATGCGCCGTGATCTGATGATCGGCAAGAAAGCGGCAACAGGTGTACCCACAGCGCGCCAGATGCGGCGCAATCCCAATCTGGCAGAAGCTGCGCCTCCCCCCGTAAGGCAGCAGGCACGGCAACTGGTGGTTACTGAAGGACCGCTCAAGGGACGCACCATTCCTCTCGCGGCCAGCCCTATTCTGTTGGGGCGCGCACAGGAAGCAACCCTGGTTCTGGAGGACGACTACGCCTCCGGCCGGCATGCACGGCTGTTCCCGCAAGGCAGCCGCTGGTTCATTGAGGACCTCGGCTCCACGAACGGCACGTATCTGGCTGATCAACAGCTCACCCGGGCCCTTCCGGTTGAGATCGGCGTCCCCGTGAGAATCGGCAAGACGGTTATTGAATTGAGGCCATAGCCATGGCCGCCCCGGACGTCCCCGCGGACAAGGCAGTTGCCTCGAAGCGGCCCCTCATCATGCGCTACGCAGCCCGCTCGCATGTCGGTCGGGTGCGGGCAAAAAACGATGATTCCGCCTATGTGGGGCGCCACCTGGCTGTTGTGGCAGACGGTATGGGTGGCCACGCGGGAGGGGACGTGGCATCTGCGGCGACCGTCCTGGACATGATCCACCTTGACCAGGACACCTATGAGGACGATGCCACCACCGTCCTGGCAGATGAGATCCAGACGGCGAACTCCCTGCTTTCCGAACTCGTCCACATGAATCCAAAGCTCGCCGGTATGGGTACCACCGTCACGGCTTTGCTCCTGGCTGATGGCAAGCTGCACTTTGCCCACATCGGGGATTCCCGTGCGTACAGGCTGCGTGACGGCGTTTTTGAACAGGTCAGCGTCGATCACACTTTCGTCCAACGGCTGATCGACGAAGGCCGCCTGAAGCCCGAAGAGGCAGAAACGCATCCCCACAAGAACGTCCTGATGAGGGTGTTGGGCGACGTTGACGCCAGTCCCGAACTGGATCTTGACGCCTTGGACGTCCAGCCCGGAGAACGTTGGCTGCTCTGCTCTGACGGACTGAACTACGTCGCGGGCCACGTTGTTGAACGAACCGTTCGCGAGACAAAAAGCCTCCGCGAATGCGCCGACACGCTCGTTGATCTCACCCTGGAAGCAGGATCCCCGGACAACGTCACCGTGGTGATGCTCGAAATAGCAGAGGAAACGCTCGACGACGTCAGTACAGCCGCCGTCGAGATCGTCCCGACCGATAACGCCACCACGGAGACCATCACAGCCACTGTTGCCGAGGATTTTGCGCCGTCGCCGGCCGTCGGATCCGCACCTGCAAACCCGGGTTCCACCCGCGCCGTCGTCCCGGACCGCGACGGTGCCGACGCCGACGCGCCTCCTCCTTCAGACGGACCGGCTGCAGGCAAGGAAGCTAACGGGGACGATGAGTCAGGGACGAGCACTGATCCCAACCTCGGAGAACATCTGTCAGCCGAGGTTCTGAAGGAAGAGCTGGCCAGCAGGCCGCATGAACTCGTGGGGGCCGCTGCCACTGCGGCTGAAACGGGATCCATTCCCTCCATTGCAGGACGCACTGTTGCCCGCCGCGCTGCCACCGTCCTCACTCATAAGTCTGACCAGACACGCGACGACTACGAGGACTACCGCTCGTCACTTCGGCCGCGGCGTTGGCTCAGCATGGCCGTGGCAGTGGTTGTCCTGCTTCTGCTGGGCGTTGGCCTCTGGCTCGGATACGCCTGGACTCAAACCCGCTACTACATCGGGGAGTACGACCAGCGCGTAGCCATCTACAACGGCGTCTCCCAGCGCCTTGGTCCCATCCAACTCTCCACCCTCGAAGCGGTAACCGAGATCCCAGTGTCCTCCCTGCCTGAATTTTCCCAACAGCGCGTCCGCCAGACTGTACCTGCGCGTGACCTCTATGATGCCCAGCGGATCGTGAAGAACCTCCAGGAAACCGGGACCACTTCACCTTCCGAAGCGTGCCCTTCACCCTCAGCAGGCGCAGCGCCTTCAGGTACTGCAGGCGCAGCGAGCCCCGCCCCGAGCCCCACCGGGACCCCGGCACCCTCGCCGGCGCGTACACCTTCCCCCTCTGTTTCACCGGGACAGAACAACCAGAACTGCGAGGTGGTGAAATGACGCAAACAGATGGCGCCCCCAAGCCCCGCCGCAACATCGAACTTCTGCTGTTGCTTCTGGCCTTGGCCGTTGGAATCAGCGCTAACGCCCTCGTGGGCGTGGATCAGGAAAAGGCGTTCGACACCGATTTCTGGTTCCAGTCAAGCCTGTTAGCCGTAGCGGCTCTGGTTTTTCATGTCGTTCTCCGGATTCGGGCAAAATATGCCGACCCAGTAATACTTCCGCTGGTGGTTGCGCTGAACGGCCTTGGCCTTGCCATGATTCACCGTTTGGACGGCCCGGATGATGACACGGGAAACAACCAATTGCGCTGGACCCTGATCGCCATGGCCGTTGCCATCGCCGTCATCTGGTTCCTCAAAGACCACCGCGTCCTGCGACGTTTTACCTACATTTCGCTTGCGGTGAGCGCCTTGCTGCTTGTCCTTCCCCTGATCCCCGGCATCTCCGCGGGAGAGATCCTCGGCGCCCGGGTCTGGATCCGTTTGGGACCGATGACGTTCCAGCCCGGTGAGATCGCCAAGATAACGCTGGCCATATTTTTCGCCGGCTATCTTTCCTCCAACAGGGACCTCATTCTCTTGGCCGGCCGCAAAATCGGTCCCTTGCAGTTCCCCCGCTTCAAGGACATGGGACCAATGATCACGGCTTGGCTGGTCAGCATCGGTGTGCTGATTTTCCAGCGGGACCTTGGTTCCTCGGTGCTGTTCTTCGGGCTTTTCATCGTCATGATCTACGTGGCGACCAGCCGCATCAGCTGGGTAGTAATCGGTGTGGGACTGCTCCTGGGCGGCGGGTTTGTCGCCTCCAATGTCTTCTCGCACGTGGGCCTCCGCATTAACGGCTGGCTGAACGCTTTCACAGATGAGGTCTACGGCCGGACATTCGGCGGGAGCTATCAGATCGTCGAGGGCCTCTTCGGGATGGCCAGTGGCGGGTTGGTTGGCACAGGGCTGGGGCAGGGCCGGCCCAATATGGTGCCCTTCGCCAACAGCGACATGATCATTGCTTCTTTCGGTGAGGAGCTGGGACTGTTTGGGCTGTTTGCCATCGTCATGATGTTCCTGTTGCTCTTCACCCGCGGTTTCCGTGCCGCTCTGGGAACCCGTGACGCTTTCGGGAAACTGCTGGCGTGCGGGTTGTCATTCGCCATTGCCCTGCAGTGTTTCGTGGTTATCGGAGGCGTCACCCGGCTCATACCGCTGACCGGACTCACCACTCCGTTCCTGGCGGCAGGCGGTTCCTCCCTGCTCGCCAACTGGATCATTGTGGGCCTGCTCCTGATGATCTCCCACGCCGCGCGGGGCCCGGTGGACACCACCCCCCTTCCTCCGGGCACGGAAACCGACAACAGGCAGGCTGTTCCAGCGATTCCCGGGCAACCCGTGTCCCCTGCGCCGCGGAGGACCCCGCAAATCCGGACTGACTCCCAGACTGAGGCGGTGAAACAACTGTGAACCAGGCCATTCGACACTCATGGATCGCAGCAATCGCGATGTTCGCCCTCATTTTCGGCGCCATCAGCTTTGTCCAGGTAATTGGGGCAGACGAGCTCAAGGCAAACCCCTGGAACCGCCGGGCCCTCATCCAGAACTACTGCAACGACCGCGGTGCCATCATCGTCGCCGGTACACCCGTTGCCCAGTCCGTCCCGGGTTCAGACTCCTGCAAATTCCAGCGGACCTACACCCAGCCGGAACTTTACGCCGGAATCACAGGCTTCTTCTCCAAGGAATTCGGTGTTTCCGGGTTGGAGAAAACAATGGACGAGCAGCTCACCGGCAGCTCGGACCAGCTCTTCCTGGATAGGATCGGTCAGCTCTTCTTGGGAAACCAGCCAAAGGGAGCCTCGGTGGAACTTACCCTTGACCCCGAAATCCAAAAACTGGCCTACGACCTCATCCCCGACGGTCAGCGCGGTTCCATCGTTGTGACCAACCCGAAGACGGGAGACATCATTGCCATGGTTTCCAAGCCTTCGTACGACCCCAACCTCGTTGCCACCCAGGACGAAGGTGCGGCAAAAGCGAACATCAACGAGCTCAACAAGGTCCCAGGGATCAACCTGAACCAGAACGTCAGCGGCCCCACTGGAGCCGAGCTCGCTCCGGGATCGGTGTTCAAGCTCGTAGACACCGCAGCCGCCCTCAGTTCCGGGAAGTACAACAAGGACAGTGTGCTCCCAAACCCGGCCGAACTCTCGTTTCCGGGCATCCAGTATCGGCTGCCCAACTACGCCGGCGGTAACTGCTATACGCAGAACACTGCCAGCTTCGCGTTCGCCCTCCAGCAGTCCTGCAATACTCCCTTTGCCAGTATTGCGCTCGATCTCGGCCGTGATGCCATCGCCAACCAGGCCCAAAAATTCGGCTTCGGTGAGGAACTGGGCGATCAATTGAAGCTCGATTATGCCAAGCCTGGCTTCCCCACGGACCTGGACGGCCCCGGGCTGGCCCAGTCTTCCATCGGGCAACGGGACGTAAAGGCCACTCCGCTGCAGGTCGCGCTGATGACCTCGGCAATTGCCAACGGCGGTGTTCAGATGAAGCCCAATCTCATCAAAACCCTCCGCTCACCGGATCTCCGGATTATCGACGAGCCGAAACCAGAGGTCCTTCGCACCTCTACTACGCCCGAAATCTCGCGCCAGATTACACAGTGGATGACCAGTGTGGTCAGTGACGGCATTGCACGGGGCGCTGCAGTTCCCGGTGTGCAGGTAGCCGGCAAAACCGGCACCGCGGAGCTCGGTACCGATGGCTTGAACAACTCATGGTTTACCGGGTTCGCCCCGGCCAACGACCCGCAGGTGGCAGTCACCATCGTCATGCAAGACGTGGACATCACTACCGGCGCACAGCTAACCAGTCCGAATGCAAAGAAGATTTTTGAGGCGGTGTTGAATAAGTGAGGCCTACAACGGGAATCACCCTCGGCGGGCGGTTCCAGCTGACCACTCGCATAGCGATTGGCGGCATGGGAGAGGTCTGGAAAGCCAAAGACCTGATCCTTGGCCGCATCGTAGCCATCAAGGTGCTCAAGGAGGAATACACGGGCGACCCCGGGTTCCTCCAGCGGTTCCGTGCCGAGGCACGCCACACAGCCCTCCTGAATCACGTAGGCATCGCCAACGTTTTTGATTACGGTGAGGAAGAAGGTTCCGCCTACCTTGTCATGGAACTGGTACCCGGCCAGCCATTGAGCAGCATTATCGAACATGAGCAGGTGCTCTCACCGGACCGCACCATGTCCATAATTGCCCAGACTGCCCGGGCTCTCGCCGTCGCCCATGACCAGGGCCTGGTGCACCGTGACATCAAGCCAGGAAACCTGCTCATCACCCCGGAGGGCCGGGTCAAGGTTACAGACTTCGGCATCGCTCGCCTGGCCGACCAAGTGCCGCTGACGCAGACGGGCCAGGTGATGGGCACGGCCCAGTACCTTGCCCCTGAGCAAGCCACCGGACAAACAGCTACCGGTTCTTCCGACATCTACTCCCTTGGAGTGATCGGATATGAGTGCCTGACAGGCCACCGCCCCTTCACGGGTGAGTCCCAGATCGCCATTGCCCTGGCCCAGGTGAACGACGCCCCGCCGCCTCTTCCCGAGACCCTTTCGACGCCGGTCCGGGCGCTCCTGATGTCCATGCTCTCCAAAGATCCCAAAAACCGTCCCGCCAATGCCATCAAGCTGGCAGAGGCGGCTGAGGCTATCCGCAACGGCGACATCGCCGCTGCCCACGCCGCCGTGCCCGGAATGCTGCTGTTCGAAGCCACAACCGGCCCCATCACGGCACCCGTGGATATTCCAACGGCACCCACCGGCGTCATTGGATCCAGCGCTGAAAGGAACGGTTCGGCGTCGACCTCCGCGTTGCCCGTTCTCGGCGCGGCTGCCGCCGGCGCAGCGGCAGGAGCCGCAGCCGCCAACGGAGAAGAAGGGGGAGCCCGGAATACCCTCTCGCGCGCGAATGCCCTCGCCGCCGAACGGACGTGGATCCAAGAGGAAGAGGATTACGACGAGCCCGTTGATGAGCCACAGCGTCGCGGACGCAGCCCCTGGACATGGCCTTTGATCGCACTCATCCTGTTGGTCCTTTTCGCGCTCATCGGATTCCTGCTGACGCAATCGGGCCTCTTGTTCCCCCAACCGGCGGCAACCAGTTCTGCCCCGTCGGTCAGTGCACCGACCAACAGCACGCCCACGCCCACCCGGACATCGGCCTCACCGACACCGACTCCCACGCCAACACCAACACAGAGCACTCCGGCTGCCATCAACCTCATTCCGGACGCCTACAAGGGACGTCCGTATGACGAAGTCCGGGCAGAGCTCATCGGCCTTGGGTTGACGGTCAAGGGCGACGAGGTCTTCAACGACGCGGCCCCAGGCACTGTGACGGACATCAATCCGTCAGGACCCGTACAGCCCGGCGAAACCATCACAGTGACGTACTCCAAAGGCCCGGAGATGCTTTCGGTTCCTGCCATCAGCGTCGGCAGCACCGAAACTCAAGTCCAGCAGGCCATTCAGGCTGCCGGGCTGCGGTGGGCCAAGGGTGATGACGTGACCGGCGCTCCAACTCAACCTGCCGGAACATTCGTCAGCTCCGAACCTGAAGCCGGGATGAAGGTACCCGCCGGATCCGTGGTGACCTATCACCTCTCCAAGCCGTTGGGATTGGGTTCCCGTCCGACTACCACCTCACCGGCTCCTTAGGCAGAGCAGAACTGTGTCAGACTCGCCCCGCATGCCGTCACACCGGGAGGACAGCCTCCCGGTGGATACCCAGCGCGTCCTTAACGGTCGTTACGAACTCGGCGAGCTGATTGGCCGGGGCGGCATGGCCGACGTCTATCGCGGGATTGATACCCGCCTTGGACGAACTGTTGCGGTCAAACTTCTGCGCCCTGACCTGGCCAGGGATCCCCAGTTTCAGGCCCGTTTTAAACGCGAGGCGCAAGCAGTCGCTGCCCTGAACCACTCTTCGATCGTTGCTATCTACGATACGGGCGAGCATGCAGTGCCGGGCGGCCCGGAGGACACCGTGAGGGTGCCGTACATCGTTATGGAGTACGTCTCGGGCAAGACCATCCGGGATCTAATCCGTGCAGATGAAGTCACCATCGACCAAGCAATAGATTTCTCCTTAGGCGTCCTGTCCGCACTGGAGTACAGCCACAAAGCGGGTATTGTCCACCGTGACATAAAGCCCGCCAACGTGATGTTCTGCACCAACTCCAGTTCAGTCAAGGTCATGGATTTCGGTATTGCCCGGGCCATGGCGGACTCGTCGGCCACAATGACGCAAACACAGGCCGTAGTGGGAACAGCGCAGTACCTGTCGCCCGAACAGGCGCGTGGTGAAACGGTGGATGCTCGCAGCGACCTGTATTCCGCGGGCTGCCTTCTGTATGAAATGCTCGCCGGGCGGCCCCCCTTCATCGGGGACAGTCCTGTCTCGGTGGCCTACCAGCACGTCCGGGAAATTCCTGAGCCTGTGAGCACCCTTAACCCGGACGTCACTCCTGCCCTGGACACCGTTCTGGCCAAAGCGCTCCAGAAGAACCGGGCGGATCGCTTCCAGGATGCTGCTGCCTTCCGTCGCGCCCTGCGTGCTGCACGCAACGGCGTGGCCGTGCCCGAACTCCTTGCAACTGAGGCGCCAACTGATCCGAACCATACCGTTCCCCTTACGGAGCGGGCTGTTGAGACCACAGCCTTATCCCTCACTGGCGCCAAGTTCCTCGACGAGTCGCCCAGCGGCAGGATCAGGCCTTTGAGTGACACCTCCGGAGAAGAAAGCGCCGTTTCGGTCAGCTCTGCCGCAGCCTACGATTCGCGCGGGGCAGCGGAACTGCCGCTCAACTTTGAACCGGAACGCGAGCGTACGCCGAGGCAGAGATCCCGGCGTCGAACGTGGATCGCCACTTTGGTCATCTTCACCTTGTTGGTGCTGGCTGGCGGCGGTGCGTGGGTTTACAGCATTGTTAATCAGCCCCCACCTCCGGTAGCTCAGGTGGATATCCCGGCGGTGGCTTCGCTGACTGAGTCTGAAGCCCTGCAAAAGCTCTACGGCGCCGGCTTGAGTCCGCAGATCAAACGCGTCCAGCACGACAACATTGCCAAGGGACTCGCGATCGGAACAGTTCCGGCTGCCGGGACGTCCTTGGATCCCGATTCAGATGTCATCCTGAACATTTCCGAGGGTCCCAGTGCCGTAAAGATCCCTGAAGGCCTGGCGGGGAGAACGGAGGCTGCAGTGCGGGACGTCCTCCGCCAATCTGGCCTTGCAGGGGCACCGGCAACCACCATGGCCAATAGCGCCACTGTTCCTGCGGGGATCGTCATCACCACCAATCCTGCCCCGGGGCAAGTGGTGGCAGTAGGCAGCACAGTGGAGATCGTGGTCTCCACTGGAAAGGTTTCCATGCCGGAACTGCGTGGATTGCCCAAGGCCGAGGCTGAGGCGGCACTGAAGAACCTCGGTCTGGTGATGGCGCTTCGGGAAGTCGAAAATTCCCAGGTTGAACCCGGGCGAGTGACGGAGCAAAGCGACCCGCTGAACGCTCTCGTAGAACAAGGCAAAACAATAACTGTGACCGTGGCGAAGGCCGCACCGCCACCCACGCCGAGCCCCACGCCGTCGGCCACGCCTTCCAAAAAGTAGGACCGTCCACTCAGTAAGCCGGCGCAGCCAGAGCAGGCCGATAAGTTGGCCACACCCTCTGGGCAGGCCGGCCCGCAGGCCTCAGTGCTTGAGGCCTCAGTGCTTAATGAGCGGGCTCAATTTCCCGGCACGAGCGGCAGCCCCGGTCATTCCCAAGGACTCCAGCCAGTTCCCCAGCATCTGGTATCCGCCTTCTGTCAGAACGGACTCCGGGTGGAACTGCACCCCGCTCAAAGGCGCACTCCGGTGCCTCAGCCCCATGATCACACCCGTTGCTGTTTCGGCAGTGATTTCCAGGACGTCCGGAATGGTCCCTCGTACCGCTGCCAGGGAGTGGTAACGTGTGGCGGTGACCGGAGACGGCAGACCCAGGAATACGTCTGTCCCGTGATGTTCAACCAGCGAGGTCTTTCCATGCATCAGCTCAGGTGCATGGGTTACTGTTCCGCCGTACGCTTCGGCAAGGGCCTGATGGCCCAGGCAAACTCCGAACATGGGCTTGCTTTGATCTCCGCACCACTTGATCAGTTCAATGCAGACACCTGCCTCAGCCGGGGTGCCGGGGCCGGGGGAGACCAGTACACCGTCACGGGTCTCAGCCAGCTCAATGGCCTCGGCGAGGGTGACGTCGTCGTTTCGGACCACCGTGGTTTCCGCCCCCAGCTCCTGGAGATAACCAACCAGGGTGTAAACGAAGCTGTCGTAGTTGTCTACGACGAGGATTTTGGTAGTCATGGCTGGGTTCCTGAACCAATCGTTGAGTCGGTGAACTGGGTGAACTGTGAGAGCCAGGGAAACAGAAACTGAACCATCAGGACCACTGCCGCGGCGGCGAGCACCAGCGATGTCAGGATGCGCAGCCACAGGGGCCCGGGAAGGTGGCGGAATAACCAGCCGTACACCTTAACCCTCCCCGAGGGCTTTGGCCACTTGCGCGGCGATTTCGGCCGGCGGTCCTGCCGAGGCAGGTTGCCATCGTTCGAGCACGGAGTAAGCGATGATGCGCTCCTGCGCCCCGAAGCGTGGGTTGCAACTGGTCATGGTCAGGAAGCTTTCGGTCGGTGTTGCCGCGGGTTGGGCCGGTACTGGCAGGAGAACGTCCGTGCTGGTGGGCAACACAACCTGGTTGTTACGGAAAACGTAGACGTAGTATCCGTCCTTCGTTTGGACGTAGATCTTGTCCCCGGGAACGAGCGTATGGATGTTGTCCAGTACCGCGCCGTGGGTTTGCCGGTGGCCTGCCACCGCAAAATTCCCCACGGCTCCCGGCATGGACGTGTTCTTATAGTGGCCCAGTCCAAGGGTATCCAGGACATCGGTGGACGTACCCTGGACGATCGGCCGGGTGTAGTCGGCTCCGAAGCGGGGAACGTACATGATTCCGATTGTTCCGCCATGACTTGGAGGCTCCGAGACCACCGGCGGTCCATAATCTGCCGGATTCGCAGGCGCTGCAGATGCGGGAGCGGGCGGTCCCAGTTCCTGGACGAAGTTCTTTATTGCTTCGCTCTGTTTGGCATCGGACTCGACGTTGGTCCACCACAGTTGCCAAGCCACGAACAGCAGCAGAACGACCCCCGCCGTAATGAGCAGCTCACCCAGGACCTGGACAGCGGTGCGGAGAACACCGGCGCGCGGCGGTGGCACAGCAACGCGCGTCTCCTTCTCCTGCAGCAGCACTGATTCTCCCCTTCGGCGTGAGCGGCGGCACCGGCTCCGGCTGAATTACAGCTAGAATTGGCTGCTAGTAAGAATTCAAACGTGACCAAGAGGGCACTGACCGCCGACGTTTCCTCATTGCAGGATACCAAGCCAAGGGCGCCACTCTTGATTCAGCCCGCCAAGGAGGACCCGTGCCCGAGTCGAAGCCACGCAAGAGGACTGCATCCGCGGCACAGCCAGCAGCAGCGCAGGCCTACAAGCCAAACCCGGTGTGGTTCAAGCCTGTCATGTTCGGCCTGATGATCATCGGGTTGCTCTGGATCATCACGTACTACATCAGCGAAGGCGCCTTTCCTGTCCGCGAGTGGGAGTCGTGGAACATAGTTGCCGGATTTGGCATCGCCATTCTCGGCTTCCTCATGACCACGCGCTGGCGTTCCTGAACACCTGACGTGTCCGTCCACATCCTTGGACGGGGAAAGCTGAAGCATGACTGCTGAGGGCAACGGCACCGTCGTCGGCGACGACGGACTGGCGCGACCCCCGTGGGCGGCCAGCGACCCGCTGCTGCGGGAGTACTACGACACCGAATGGGGACTTCCCGTTCGGGATGAGCAGGGTCTGTATGAGCGCATCAGCCTTGAAGCTTTTCAGGCCGGACTCTCCTGGGCAACCATTCTGCGGAAACGTCCGGCTTTCCGGGCAGCCTTCCACAACTTCCACCCCGAGACTGTCGCGGCTTTCACGGAGGCCGACGTCGAACGGCTGCTGCTGGATTCCGGAATCGTCCGGAACCGGCTCAAGATCCGTGCCGCCATCACGAATGCCCAGGCCACCATTGCACTAAGGCCCGACGGCGGCCTGGTGGACTTAGTGTGGGGTTTCAAACCTGCAACGACACCCCAGCCTGAGACGCTCGCAGAGACCGCCTCGACGTCGCCTGAATCAATCGCCCTGTCCAAGGCCCTCCGCAAGCGCGGATTTGTGTTCGTTGGACCAACCACCATGTACGCCCTGATGGAAGCCATCGGGATGATCGATACCCACCTTGTGGACAGCCACAGGAGAGGCTCCTCGGGCATCTGGAGTTCGTAACCACGGCCCTCCGTAAAAGCCGTGACGGTTCGCTGAAATGCTTACCCCGTTTGCTGTGGGCAAAGTTATCCACACTGTGCATAAGCTCTGGCCACCATGTGTGATGGGCCCCTGATAGAAGCCACAACTCTGAAGTTCCGGCACGTGATCACATTTTCCTGAGTTATTAACACTGTGGATTCACCTGTGGATATCCAAGGAGCTTCTGAAAACTTTCCAGCGGTGCGGGCTACGGTACTCTTATCCACAGAAGTTCCACAAAGTTATCCACAGTTGGGGATAACGTCTACTGGTATCCGCTACTCACCTCTATGTTCCGCCTACTGGCAGGGAATGCCCCGAACCGGCTGACAGCCCGCGTTATTAACACCTGTGCATAACGCTGCGGATTCGAGCTCCAAGGCATCCTTGGAATATTCACAAGGGAGCTTGAAGGCGGGAGAAGTTGTCCACTTAACAACAGTTGGAGCGTCCCTACTTATCCACAGTTGGGGACAAAACTGCCTGCCACTCGTGGAAAACCGCCAGCAACGGGCTTCTGTCCCGCCCAAGAACCTGAACTACAGCCATGTAAGTTACTCACAGTGTGGATAAGTCCTGTGGAAAAGTTGCATTGAACCGGCAGTCCGTCTATTCCCACTCACATCGGCCGGATAATCAGAGCCACAAAAAACCCCGGTGGCCGAAGGCCACCGGGGGATAAGTGCATCTTGATTGGGTGGGTGAACTTAAGCCATTGCCACCCGGAACCAGGACAGGGCCACCAGAGCCGCCAGTACCAGCACAAGTCCAGCGGCGTGCAGGAGCCCCCGCCGCTTGCCCTTTGGTGCATACGCAACAGCGGCGGCGCATGCCGCACCCGTCACGAGCCCACCCAGGTGAGCCTCCCACGCAATGCCCGGGACAATGAATCCAATGACCCCGTTGATTGCGATCAGGACCCAGAGTTGCCTTGTATCACCGCCACGATGCCGTTGAACCACCAGCATGGCGCCGAAGAGTCCAAAGATTGCGCCCGAAGCACCGACCACGGGTACGAGACCCTGCTGTCCGGGTATCAAGATGGGATTGAGCAGCAGATAACCAACGGATCCACCAACGGCAGAGAGGAGATAGATGGCGAGGAACCGGGCGCGGCCCAGCAGCGGTTCCAACGCTTGGCCGAACATCCACAGCATGTACATGTTCAACACAATGTGGAGGATAAACCCGGGGGAATGCAGGAAGGCCGCCGTCAGCATCCGCCAGGGCTGAAATTGTCCGTATTCCGGGCTGATGAAAAAGTTGTTGTACGCAAACTGCCTGATGACGAACTGTCCGGGAACTACCCACTGCAGCACGTACACCAATGCACAGACCGCGATAATCGCGAACGTCACCAACGGCCGGCCCGTGGCAACGGCGCCGCCATAAACGGTTCTGACACCCGGCGTCGTCCGTGCTGTTTCGTTGACGCAGTCAACGCATTGGAACCCGACGGCGGCCGCCCGCTGGCACTCCGGACACGCAGGCCGGCCGCAGCGCTGGCACCTGACGTAAGAAGGCCTGTCCGGATGCCTGGGGCAAACCGGGATCTGGGCGGACGGCTCGGCCGCCGGTATTCCGTAACTCATGGGAGCTGAATCAGAGCTGTTCGATGTCGATGCTGTTGATGGTGACGTCCTCGACGGGACGGTCGCCCATGCCGGTGCGGACACCCTCGATCGCGTCAACCACCTTCTTCGATTCCTCGTCAGCAACTTCACCGAAGATGCTGTGCTTGCCCTGCAGCCAGTCGGTGGGGATGGTGGTGATGAAGAACTGTGAGCCGTTGGTGCCCTTGCCCATCTGGATTCCGGCGTTGGCCATGGCCAGCTTGTAAGGTTCGTTGAACGTCAGTTCAGGATGGATTTCGTCGTCGAACTTGTAACCCGGTCCACCCACGCCGCGTCCCAGCGGATCGCCGGCTTGGATCATGAAGTCCTTGATGATGCGGTGGAAGATGGTGCCGTTGTACAGCGGGGTACCGGTCTTGTCCTCACCGGTTTCGGGGTGCGTCCAGGGCTGCTCGCCCGTTGCCAGTCCGACGAAGTTCTTGACGGTCTTAGGCGCGTGGTTTCCGAAGAGGTCGACGACGATGTCGCCGAGGCTCGTGTGAATGGTTGCTTTTGCAGTTGCGATGGCAGTCATAAAGCCATTCTTCCATGGTGGGTCCGGGTGCAAAGAGTCTGGAAGGGAGTTCCGCGCTGGGTGAAATCCGTCGGAATTGCCAGTGAAGAATAGCCGGTGAGGTTCAATCCACGTAGGCTAACGAAAGAACCGCCACATTAATCGGGAGGTAGTTGTGAAGAAATCGGATCGTATTGCCCGCGACGTGGAGCACTCAGTGAGCTCCGCAGTAGAGAATGCCAAGGACTGGGCCGGCCCCCGCGTGGAGGCTGCGGTGGACTGGGCAGTTCCCCGCCTGCAGCATGGCATTGACACCGCCTCTCCCAAGATCCAGGAAGGGTTGAAGTCGGCGGCCCATAACCTGGCCGACGGCGTTGCCACCGTCACCCCCCGTATCCAGGATGGCCTGGCCACCTTGGCGCCGAAGATCCATGACGTAGTAGAGGGCGCTACTCCGCGGCTTCACGAGGCTCTGGATAAGGCCACCCCCGTTATCACCAATGCCCGCGACCGCGTTGTTGTGGAATACCTGCCGCGACTTTCAGACCAGATCGGCCAGGCATCCGAAGTCGTCCATCGCACGTTGGAGAATGCTCCGGCACGGGTGGACGCAGTGGCACAGAAGCTCGGTGACGTGGGAATTGTTCACACCATCCAGGAGCAGGCGCAGACCACCAGCCACCAGCTGAAGGCCGCCGCTGCTGAAGCCACACGCGCCGTCACGAAGGAAAAGGCCGCAGCCCCGAAGTCAAAGAACCGCGGTTTGCTGATCTTCGGAGTGATCGCTGCCGCCGTAGCAGCCGGTGTCGCGGCCTGGAAGGCTTCCAAGCCGGTGGAAGATCCCTGGAAGACGCCCACCCCTGTTGGCACCGCCCCGGTGACACCTGCTCCGGTTCCCGCGACGTCCGTGGGGGATGCCCTTGCCGATGGCAAACATGCAGCAACCGGTGTGGTGGCAGATACTGGTGAGGAAGTTGCCGACGTCGCTGACAAAGCAGCCGCCTCCTCAAGCGGCGTTGCCTCGGCCGCTGGTGACGCCACCGAGGCCGCCAAGGACGCCAGTGCCAAGGTGGCCACGGATGCCAAGACTGCTGTGAAAAACATCGCCGCCGGTATGAACACAAACGGAACCAGTGAAGCGGAAAAGCCCACAGAGAAGTAACTGACACCACCCGCGCAGCGGGTGGAAAGCAGGAAAGGGCTCCGCCGAGGCGGGGCCCTTTTTGCACTCGGCTACCGTCCAGTACCGGCCGAGGACAAACCTATCAGTGCTAAATTTGGACTGATGTCACCCGATAAAGCCCCCGAGGATACCTCGAACGCTGACCCCCTGCCGAGCGTTTCCATCGTTATCCCGGCCTTCAATGAGGAGAGCGTCATACGGCAATGCCTGATCGCTGCCGTATACCAATCTGTTCCTGCCGACGAAATCATCGTGGTGGACAACAAGTCCAAGGACCGCACAGCCAAGATCGTTCGGCAGATGCAGCTCGAATATCCCGAGAGTCCCATCATCCTCCTCAGTCAACACAAGGAACAGGGCCTGATCCCCACCAGGAACTTCGGACTGGATCACGCTCGGAGCGACATTCTGGGCCGTATCGATGCGGACTCGGTCCTCGAGCCTGACTGGGTGGAACAGGTTCAAAAAGCGTTCCAGGACCCGTCCGTCCAGGCCGCAACTGGCCCCGTGGTCTACTACGACATGCCCATGCGCCGATTCGGCCTCAAGGCCGATGACAAGATGCGCCAGCTGATGCTCAAACTGGCCAAACACCAGTACCACTTCCTCTTCGGCTCCAACATGGCAATGCGCCGCTCGGCGTGGGAAACCATCCGCGAGGAGACGTGCCGGGACGAAAAAGATGAAATGCACGAGGACATCGACCTTTCGCTCCACCTGGCAGACCACGAACTCAAGGTTCAGTACTGGCCCCAGATGGTGTCCGGAATGTCGGCCCGGCGCCTGGAGGATTCGCCTCGGGACTACCGCTACTACGTAACGCGCTTTGACCGCACCTATAAAGCGCACAACGTGAAGAAAATGGCCCTGAAGGCTCCCATGGTGGTGTTCTTCTCGGTCTACTTCCCGGCCAAGCTGCTGCGGGCTATCCACACAGTAAATACTGCCCAGCCCAAGACCCGCGGAGGCCAATAGCCCTCGCGGGCATTCCCCGGATCAGTCCGTACCAAGTTCCGCGAGCCGGGGCACTGCTTTCCGGGCCGAACTGCGCTGTCCTGCGACGACGACGGCGAGGCCCACCAGGATCAGAGCCAGGCCGGCGTAGGTGCCGGCGGGCAGCGTCTCCGCCAGGAACAGGGCTGCCAGCAAAGCTGCGCCCGGGATCTCGAGCAGGATGATCATCGATACCAACAGGGGACTCATGGTCGCCAACAAATGGTTGAACGCGGTGTGGCCCACCAACTGCGCGCAGACTGTGATGGCGGCGATACCCAACCAGCCGGCAGCTTCGAACCCGATGAGAGGCTGGCCGGAGAACAAGGCCAGCACTGCTACCACGGCGGCACACATTCCATAACAGAGGGTTGTGTACGAGCCTGTGGTCATGGTCTGCCGGACCTTTCCTCCAGCTAGGGTGTACAAGCCTGCCAATGCACCTCCAGCGACTGCCAGCAGGTCTCCTGCCAGCGCCTCCGGTGAACTTCCCATATCGAAGCCCGTGATCGCAACGATGCCAACAAAGGCAATCGCCAACCCTGCCAGCACAGTCCAGCTGTGTCTGATTCCGCGGAACAGCTGAAAGACAGCAATCCAGGCGGATTGCAGGCAGACGAGGGCTGTGGCAGCGGCCACCGACGTCAGCTGGAGGGACGTGATGAAGCAGGCGAAGTGCAGGGCCAGAGCAACCGCGGCAATAAGGCACCAGCGGAACTCGGACGCCTTGACCCGCCCCAGCTCGCGCGGATCCCGGACCATTACCGGAGCCACCATGACAACGGCACCAATTGCATTGCGCCAGAAAGCAATGGCAAGAGCACTGACAGTTGTGGCACCAAGGGTCGCGGCGATGAGCGGTCCTGAGGAGGCTACGCCGAACACCCCAAGTGCCGCGATAAGAAACGTCACTTGCCCACTGTAGCCCGGCCGATCACGGCCAATGGTTAAAGCAATAAGTCCCGGCCGTTGCTGGCCGGGACTCATTCTTATGGTGGAGGCACGGGGACTCGAACCCCGAACCCCCTGCTTGCAAAGCAGGTGCGCTACCAATTGCGCCATGCCCCCATAAGAAGCAACCCGTCAATCATACCCCAGTTCCAGGAAGCCTTTTGCCAGCTTCCGGACCGGGTGTCCGTGCTAGTCAACCGTATCGGTTGATTCGCTCCAGACTGTTTTCCGGGCTTCGGATTCCTGCACTTTCCTGTAGAGCAGGACGCCTGCGACCGCCGCTGCAACAACCAGCAACTTCTTCACATGCACCCCGTTCCGACTCAGTTTTACCTGAATCTTTCCTTGAACCTGTGCAGGTTCCGTGGGCGTACCAGGACTTGAACCTGGGACCTCTTCGTTATCAGCGAAGCGCTCTAACCGCCTGAGCTATACGCCCCGATGCCTCATCGGGCCGAGATATGACTTTACAGCACATCCCGGCCCGATCTCAAATCGAGACTTTGGGGTGGAAAATCAGCTCTTAATCGTCCGTCAAAGTGACGCCGATACCGCCCACCAGGGTGGCCGAGATGTTGTAAAGCACCGCGGACAACATGGACAGTGCAGTCAGAAGGACCACATTCACGACGGCGATGATCGTCGCAAAGGACGCCACCTGTCCCAGGGATGCGACCTTCTTCAATTCAAAGCCGCCGCCTTCGGAACCGGCCAGGGTGCCCAGCAAGCTGTCCACCTGATCGAAGATACCTGTGAGGTCAAGCACGGTCCACAAGACAATTGCCGCGACCACGGTGACAATACCCAACGCTACGGACAGCAGGAAGGCCATCTTCAACACGGACCAAGGGTCAACCTTGCTGACGAGAAGCCGGGCCCTGCGGACCTTTGCCTTCGGAGCAGGTTTGATGAGCCCCGCCGTGCTTTGGCCGGACCGCTGGCCCGGTGCAGCCGCACGCTGCCCTGCTGCAGGACGCTGGCCGGGGGCTGTGGGGCGCTGTCCGGGAGCGGCAGGACGCTGACCTGGAGCGGGAGGCCGCTGCGCCGGCGCACCTGGTGTGCTGGGTCGTTGCTGCGGACGCACTGGGGCATTCACCCGCGGAGCGGTCACCGGCTGACGGGTTCCGCCTGGAACGCCGCTGCTCGGATTGGGATATGAGTCGGAATTACTCACTCGTTACCTCCGGTAGTGTCTTCGTCCAGCACATCCTCGTCCGATTCAGCATCGGACGGCAGGGACAGTACTGATTCTGCTTCTGCGGATCCCTCATGTGATCCGTTATCTTCAGCCAACGTTACGTCATCAGCGGCAATAGCCAGAGTTTCCCCCGCGCCGTCAGCGAGGCTTCCGGCTTCGTCAGCGTCCTCATCCAGGGCGCCGTCCTCGGCCTCAATACCTCTTTCACTGTTCCTGGCTACCTCGATGATGCGGTCATTCTTGTCAGGCTTGGCAAAGATCACACCCATGGTGTCCCTGCCCTTAGCCGGGACGCCCGCAACGGAGGACCGGACAACCTTGCCGCCCTCCATGACCACCAGAACCTCATCCTCTTCCTGAACAATCAGGGCGCCGACAAGATCGCCTCGTCCTTCTGCGAGCTTAGCCACCTTGATGCCAAGGCCGCCGCGGCCCTGAAGGCGGTATTCCTCGACAGCCGTGCGCTTGGCATAGCCGCCGTCGGTGACGATGAATACGTAGGATCCCTCGGTGATGACGTTGGCAGCGAGGAGTTCGTCGTCCTCACGGAACTTCATGCCCGTAACTCCGGATGTTGCCCGGCCCATGGGCCTCAGGGCATCATCAGTCGCCGTGAAGCGGATGGACTGGCCCTTGCGTGAGACCAGCATCAGATCATCTGTTTCCGAAACCAGCTGTGCCGATACCAGCTCATCGCCGTCGCGCAGGTTGATGGCGATAACACCGGCGGAACGGTTGGTGTCGTAATCCTCCAGCCGCGTCTTCTTCACAAGTCCGCGCTTGGTGGCCAGGACCAGGTACGGCGCATGCTGGTAGTCCTTGAGATCCAGGACCTGGGCAATGTTTTCGTCGGGCTGGAACGCCAACAGGTTGGCCACATGCTGGCCCTTGGCGTCGCGGCCGGCTTCAGCCAGCTCGTAGGCCTTGGCACGGTAAACACGTCCCAGGTTGGTGAAGAACAAGAGCCAGTGGTGGGTGGTGGTGACGAAGAAGTGCTCCACGACGTCATCGCCGCGCAACTGGGCACCCTTGATTCCCTTGCCGCCACGTTGCTGGGAGCGGTAGTTGTCACTGCGGGTGCGCTTGACGTAGCCGCCGCGCGTAATGGTGACCACCATTTCCTCTTCGGGGATGAGGTCTTCCATCGACATGTCGCCGTCGAATCCCATCAGGATGTGGGTCCTGCGGTCGTCACCGTGTTTGGCTACGATCTCGGCCAGCTCGTTGCTGATGATCTCCCGCTGACGCTCCTCGGAGGCCAGGATGGAGTTGTACTCGGTGATGAGGGCTTCAAGTTCGGAGTGGCGGTCCTGGATCTTCTGACGTTCCAGGGCTGCGAGCCGGCGGAGCTGCATGTCCAGGATGGCGCGCGCCTGGAGTTCGTCGATGTCCAGCAACTGCATCAGCCCATCGCGAGCCGCTTCCGTTGTGTTGGACGCCCGGATCAGTGCGATGACTTCGTCGAGCATATCCAGCGCCTTCAGGAGTGCACGCAGGATGTGCGCTTCCTCCTCGGCCTTGCGCAGGCGGTAACGCGTGCGGCGGGCGATGACATCGAGCTGATGGGTCACCCAGTGGCGGATGAAGGCATCCAGGCTCAGCGTCCGCGGCACGCCATCGACGATGGCCAGCATGTTCGCAGAGAAGTTGTCCTGCAGCTGCGTGTGCTTGTAAAGGTTGTTCAGCACCACCTTCGGCACGGCGTCGCGCTTGAGCACAATAACCAGGCGCTGACCCGTGCGTCCCGAGGTTTCATCACGGAGGTCAGCGATTCCCTGGATCTTGCCGTCCTTGACCAGCTCAGCGATCTTGATGGCCAGGTTGTCCGGGTTGGCCTGGTAGGGCAGCTCGGTGACTACCAGGCAGGTTCGTCCCTGGAGTTCCTCCACGTTGACCACGGCACGCATGGTGATGGAACCCCGGCCGGTCCGGTAGGCGTCCTCAATACCCCGGTGGCCCAGAATCTGCGCGCCGGTGGGGAAATCTGGGCCCTTGATGCGCAGCAGCAGTTCCTCGAGGAGTTCCTCTCGGCTGGCCGTGGGGTTGGCCAGGTACCACTGAACACCGTCGGCAACTTCGCGGAGGTTGTGCGGCGGGATGTTGGTGGCCATGCCGACGGCGATGCCCGAGGAGCCATTGACCAGCAGGTTGGGAAACCGCGCCGGCAGGATAGTGGGTTCCTGGTTCTTGCCGTCATAGTTGTCCTGGAAATCGACGGTTTCCTCGTCGATGTCCCGGACCATTTCCATGGCCAGCGGAGCCATTTTGGTTTCCGTGTACCTCGGAGCAGCTGCGCCGTCGTTGCCGGGCGAACCAAAGTTACCCTGGCCCAAAGCCAGCGGGTACCGCATGGTCCAGTCCTGGATCAGGCGGACCAGAGCATCGTAGATGGCCGTGTCACCGTGCGGGTGGTACTGGCCCATCACTTCGCCGACTACGCGGGCGCACTTGTTGAAGGAGCGGTCCGGGCGGTAGCCGCCGTCGAACATTGCGTACAGAACCCGGCGGTGGACAGGTTTGAGGCCATCCCGCACGTCGGGGAGCGCGCGACCGACAATGACGGCCATGGCGTAGTCAAGGTAGGACCGCTGCATTTCCGTCTGCAGGTCCACCTGCTCAACACGGTCGATCAGCACATTGCCCTCAATAACGGGTTCCAAGGCGTCACCGGACTCGCCGGGAACTTCGGGTGTTTCATCACTCATGGTTCGTTAATTCCGTTTCAGGTATATGTCGGTTCAAGAATAATCAGGGCCTAAAAGGTCTAGATATCGAGGAACCTGACGTCCTTGGCGTTCTGCTGAATGAAATTCCGGCGTGATTCAACATCCTCGCCCATCAAAACCGAGAAAGTCTGGTCGGCCGCTGCTGCATCCTCCATGGTTACCTGGAGCAGTGTTCGCCGGTCCGGGTCCATGGTGGTGTCCCACAACTCGGTGTAGTCCATTTCGCCCAGGCCCTTGTAGCGCTGGATTCCGTTGTCCTTCGGAATCCTCCGGCCGGCGGCCTGACCGGATACCAGCTTGGCGTCGCGTTCCCGGTCGCTGTAGACGTAGTCGTGGGGAGCGTTGGACCATTTGATCCTGTACAACGGCGGCTGCGCCAGATACACGAAGCCGTTTTCAATCAACGGGCGCATGTAGCGGAAGAGAAGCGTCATCAGGAGGGTGGTGATGTGCTGGCCATCAACGTCAGCATCCGCCATCAGGACGATCTTGTGGTACCGAAGCTTGGCAAGGTTGAAGTCTTCGCCGATGCCTGTGCCGAAGGCAGTGATCATCGACTGCACTTCGTTATTGCCGAGTGCCTTGTCCAGCCTGGCGCGTTCAACGTTCAGGATCTTTCCGCGAAGCGGCAGGATGGCCTGGGTTTCGGGGTTCCGGCCTCGCTTGGCCGAACCGCCTGCTGAGTCACCCTCCACGAGGTAAACCTCGCACTTTTCCGGATCCTTCGAAGAGCAGTCGGAAAGCTTTCCCGGCATGCCGAATGATTCCAGGGGGCTCTTGCGGCGCGCATTGTCGCGTGCTTTGCGGGCAGCCATGCGCGCCTGGGCGGCGGAAATGGCTTTGCGGATCACGTCCCGGGCAGGGCCAGGGTTCCGCTCCAGCCAGTCCCCGAGTTGGTCCGTGACCACGCGCTGCACAAATCCCTTGACCTCGGAATTTCCCAGCTTGGTCTTGGTCTGGCCTTCAAACTGGGGCTCTGCGAGCTTGACTGAAATGACAGCCGTCAAGCCTTCGCGGATGTCGTCACCCGTAAGGTTTTCTTCTTTTTCCTTGATGATGCTTTTTTCACGGGCGTAGCGGTTGATGAGGGAGGTCATTGCTGCACGGAATCCCTCTTCGTGGGTGCCGCCCTCATGGGTGTTGATGGTGTTGGCGTAAGTGTGGACGCTTTCGGAGTACGCTGTGGTCCACTGCATGGCCATCTCGACGGCGATGTGCCGCTCTGTGTCCTCGGTCTCGAAGGCGATGACGTCCTCGTGGACTACATCAACCTTCTTGCTGGAGTTCAGGTGCTTCACGTAGTCAAGCAGGCCGTCGTTGTACTGGTAGACCACCGTGCGGTGCTCAGCAGCGATTTCGCCCTCGGTAACGACGGTATCCAGGTTCAGGTCCCCGGCCTCGTCAACGCCGGCAGCGGCCTGGCGTTCATCCGTCAAGGTGATGCGAAGGCCTTTGTTGAGGAAGGCCATCTGCTGGAACCGGGCGCGCAGGGTCTCAAAATCAAACACCGTTGATTCGAAGATGCCGGCATCCGGGTAGAACGTTTGAGTCGTTCCGGTGGTGTCGGTTTCTTCGCCTTTCACCAGTCCGCCCTGGGGCTTACCGCCGTCAGCGAAGGACATCCGCCAGACATGGCCCTGCCTGCGGACCTCTGTATCCACGCGGCTCGAAAGTGCGTTCACCACGGAGATGCCCACGCCGTGCAGGCCACCTGATACTGCATACCCGCCACCGCCGAACTTGCCGCCGGCATGCAGGATGGTCATAACGACCTCCACGGTGGGCTTCTTTTCCGTAGGGTGCATGTCAACCGGGATGCCGCGGCCGTCGTCCACTACCTTGACGCCGCCGTCGGCCTGCAGTGTGATCTCGATGTGCGTGCAATAACCAGCCAGCGCCTCATCGACGGAGTTGTCCACCACTTCGTACACAAGATGGTGGAGGCCCCGGAGGCCGGTTGAACCGATGTACATACCGGGCCGTTTACGAACCGCCTCAAGGCCTTCGAGGACAGTGATGTCGCTGGCGCCGTATTCCCTTGGAGTCGCCTTCTCCACCGGTGTATCCGGATTAGGAATCTCTTCTGCGAACTCCGCTGTCAGGGTTTCTGTATTGTCGTTAGACACAGGCGCTTTCGACTCCTCTGTAATCGATGATGGCCGGCCGTTGCCCTCTCCAAGGGAGATTGCAGCCGCCAACAGGCACGTCACTGTTGACGCCGGCTACTCGGCTGACTGGCCGACCGCCCCCCCGCAACGCTGGAACACGCAGGAAAACGGACTCAGTCAACGCTTCACCGGCGTCCAGTTATCTCCGACCATTCTACCGTGTAACCGCGCTCAATCCCGCATTTGGGCGCCCCGTCCGGACCCAAGCTGCCCACGAGAAGCCATTGATCCATGCTGGAAGGGCCGAACACTCCACCGAATGGGTGCCTATACGGCTTGGGGCCTTTGAAGCGCCCTACACGCCGTTTGTGCATTTTTCAAGAGTCTGGACAGCGGCCTGGGGCACCAATCATGCCGGTACGGCCACACAACGCATGTTGCTTATCCGTAGGTATCGCGCGGTCCGCGTCCGTTCACAGTGCGTCCGCCCTTGCGCCAGCTTGGCGCTGCCGGGCCAAGTACCTTGATGCTTGTCACCACTCCATCGCCCAGTTCGGTCCGGAACTTCTCCAGCAGACTGATGCTGAGGAGGCGAAGCTGGGTTGCCCAGGCCGTGGAATCGCATCTGACGTGCAGCGTGGTATCAGTAAAACTTTCGGGCGTGCAGTGCGCAGAAATCTCCGGGCCGACGAGGGTGGCCCATTCAGCCATGACTGAACCCACGGCCACGGGGGAAGTCCAACCGCGTTCGGCGACCAGCCGTCCCACCACTTTGCCGAGGCCTAAAGGATCGCGGCCTGTTCCGTGGAACTGGGTGAACCCTCGGGTTCCCCTCTCGCTGCGCCCTGGTTTCTGCAGATTGCCGCCGGCGCGGGGAGCGGCACGTCGGATTTCGCCCCTGGCGGCCGCGGCTTCCCTCATCCGATTAAGTGCCACCTGGGCAGCATCGATTTCATCAGGGTCGCGGCCCGGTTGCAGGCCGCCGGCACTCTTGTCGTCCCTATTCATCGATTCCTCCTGGGATGACTTTCACCCGCCGCCCAGTCAACTCTTCCGGAATATCGGCGTCGACGGCGGCTGTAACCAGCACTTGCTCGGCGCCGCTGACGATTGCAGCCAGTTTACGCCGACGCTGTACATCCAGCTCGGCAAAAACGTCATCGAGAATAAGGATGGGGGCGGACCCGCCTGTCCGGGTGTCATCCAGCATCACGTAGTACGAAGCCAACCTCAGTGACAGGCACATGGACCAGGTTTCCCCGTGGGAGGCGTATCCCTTCGCCGGTGCCTCACCAAGAACCAACTCCAGTTCGTCCCGATGTGGCCCCACCAGCGAGATTCCGCGCTCAAGTTCCTTGCGGCGCGAAGCGGCAAAGGCTTTAACGTAGCGGTCGGCCAGTTCATCAACCGACAGGGTCCCCAGGTCCTCAGCCGCAAGCCCGGACTCCGCAGGGGCGGTTTCCGAAACTGAGGTGGCGCCGTCGTCGTCCAGTTGATTCAGCAGTGTTGAGCGATAAACGGCTCCTGCCGCTTTTGACCCATCGGTCAGTTGCTCGTAGGCACTCCTCAGATGGGGCCGGAGCCGCTCAACGAGCTCCAGCCTGGCATGCAGGAGTTCAGCGCCGGCCCTCGCCATATGCTGATCCCAGACATCAAGTGTTGCTTCATGCCCGGACGAGAATCTGCCAGTCCGGGCAGACTTCAGGAGGGCGTTGCGCTGTTTCAGCACGCGGTCGTAGTCGCTGCGGGTTCCAGCATGACGAGGCGAAAGGCTGACGAGAAGTTCATCTAGGAAGCGACGGCGGTTTGAAGGGTCACCTTTGACCAGCGCCAGGTCTTCGGGAGCGAAGAGGACTGTCTGGCAGATTCCCAGCAGATCCCTGGAGCGCACCGGGTTGCTGCGGTTAATTCTTCCTCTGTTTGCCCGGCTGGCGTTGATCTCAAGCTCAAGGACCGTTGACTGATCACCCCGGACCAGCTTTGCCCGGATCAATGCCCGGTCTGCACCGAAACGAAGGAGCGGACCATCCGAGCTCACGCGGTGGGAACTGAGAGTGGCGAGATAACCGATGGCTTCCATCAGATTCGTTTTTCCGATGCCGTTGGAACCCAACAGCACGGTGATCCCTGGTTCTAAGGTCAGGTCCACCTGGGCATAGCTGCGGAAATCAGTCAGGGAAAGGTGCTGTAGGTACACGCTTTTTTCAGAATCCTTGGGGGCGGCGTACCACCCTTATTTGGCCGGGCGGGTGGCGTGGCCGCCAAACTGTTGGCGCAGGGCGGAAACCATCTTCATAGCCGGAGAGTTGTCCTCCCGGGAGGAGAAGCGCGCAAAGAGAGCTGCCGTAATTGCAGGTGCCGGGACAGCGTTCGCAATTGCCTCTTCAACAGTCCAGCGTCCTTCGCCTGAATCCTCGACGTAATCATCAATGGAGGCCAGGCCTGGATCTTCGTCCAGGGCTTTGACCATGAGGTCCAGGAGCCAGGAGCGCACCACTGTGCCTTTTTGCCAGGCACGGAACGTGCCGGGCAGATCCGCGACGATATCCTTGGCCGCGAGCAGTTCGTAGCCTTCGGCGTAAGCCTGCATCAGGCCGTATTCGATCCCGTTGTGCACCATCTTGGCGTAGTGCCCGGCTCCCACCCCGCCCACGTGAACGAAGCTGTCGGCGCGTTCGCCTTCGGGCCGCAGCGCATCAAAAACCGGCATGGCCCGTTCGATGTCGGCCGCGTCGCCGCCGGCCATCAGGCCGTAGCCGTTCTTCAGTCCCCACACGCCACCGGACACTCCGCAATCAGCGAATTGAATGCTTTTTTTGGCAAGGGAAGCCGCATGCTTCTGGTCTTCAGTGAAGCGGGAGTTTCCGCCGTCTATGACCAGGTCTCCGGCTTCCAGCTTGTCCCTGAGGTCCGTGATTACCGAATCTGTAATCTCGCCGGCCGGAACCATAACCCAGATAATCCTCGGTGCAGGTACGGCTGCGATGAGCTCATCGACGGACGCTACATCGGTAATCTCGGGGTTTCGATCCAGACCTGTGACTTCAATGCCGCCCTGACGAAGCCGTTCGCGCATGTTGAAACCCATTTTGCCAAGGCCGATTAGTCCGATGTGCATGGGAAACCCTTTTCTGCGCTGATGGTTCTAGTTGGGAAGGCGTACTGGCATCACGAGATACCGGTAGTCATCCTGGTCTTCGCCGTCGGCCTCGCGTTGAGCCGTGATCATGGCCGGCTTGGGGGCGGTCGTAAAGGAGAACCGGACAAACGCCGTTTCAATCACGCTCAGGCCTTCCACCAGATAATGCGGGTTGAAGGCGACGGTGATGTCCTCTCCCGTGAGCTGCGCTTCAAGTTCTTCGGAGGCCTGCGCGTCCTCGCCGGTGCCGGCGTCGAGGTTCAGCAGCCCCTGGCTGAAGGCAAGCCGCACCGGAGTGTTCCGCTCTGCAACCAGGGAAACACGACGGACCGCTTCAACAAGCTCCTGAGTCCGCACCGTTGCGTAGATCGGCGTGGTGTCGGGGAAAAGTGAGCGGATCTTGGGGTAGTCACCATCAACCAACAGGGACGTTGTGGTGCGTCCTCCGCTTTCGAAACCGATAAGCCGGCTGTCATCGTCCGCCAGGGCCAGGTTGATGTCACCGCTGCCGCCAAGGGTCTTGGCTACTTCGTTGAGGGTTTTGGCCTTGACCAGTGCACTCGTGGAGATGCCGGGAGTGACCGGCTTCCAGGGCACTTCGCGCATGGCTAGACGGTAACGGTCGGTTGCCAGCAGCGTGATGAGGTCGTCTTCAATTTCCATCCGAACGCCAGTGAGGATGGGCAGAGTGTCGTCTTTGCTCGCAGCGATAATCACCTGTGAAACGGCCTGGGCGAAGGCATCTCCCGAGACTGTGCCGCTGATGGCGGGCAGGGCTGGGAGGGGCGGGTACTCAGCCTCCGGCATCGTCGCAAGGTGAAAACTGCTGCGACGGCATGTGAGCGTGACCTTGTTGCCGTCAGTCTCGATGTCCACGGGAGCGGACGGAAGGCTGCGGCAGATGTCTGCCAGGAGCCGGCCGGAGACCAGGATGGTTCCTGCGTCCGTGATATCTGCAGCGATCTCGAGCCGCGCGGAGGTTTCGTAATCGAAGCTCGACAGGCTGACGGTTCCGGCTTCGGCCTTGAGCAAAAGTCCGGAGAGTACGGGGACTGGCGGCCGCGGAGACAACGATCGGGCTGTCCATGTGACGGCTTCTGCCAGGACGTCCCGTTCGACTCTGAACTTCACGGAAGGGTGCCGCCTTTCATTGCTGCTGTCGTTTCTGATCGGGAGCTCCAGGCTGAAGGTCCCCAAACCCATGTGCCCCCACCGCCGGACCTGCATGGTTTTCACATGGGCCACCACAGAAAGTCCCAAGGATGGGAGCGCTGCTGACAGCTTAGCCCGAAGATCCGGGATTAACCCATCCCCGGTTGGCGTCATGGTGGTTCAAGCAGGGGGTTTGGCGTCCGGAAGGGACAGGTCAGGAAATTGTTGTTTGAGGGAATTTCAATTTTTTGGGATTAGTAGTGTTAATAACTGCTGTGGAAACTGTGGATAACCTGATCCTGCGGTGTGGTTCCGCTGTTCTGCCCTGTTCATGGATTGTGGGTGGAGCAGGTTTTAAACAGGGTGTGGATGGGGACAACTTTTTCGGCTGTTTCGCTGATCCACAGATGGCTTAAGGGTTTTAAGCCCATCGACCGGGGTTGTCCCCTTAACTATCCACAGGCTTATCCACATGCCCCTGTTAATAAGGTAGGAGTTGCGGACGTCGGTCCCGGTCAGGAGTTGCGCTGCTGCTGCTTAATCCGGTTGGTCAGTTCGGTGACCTGGTTGTAGATCACACGCCGCTCGGCCATCAGTTCGCGGATCTTGCGGTCGGCGTGGATCACCGTGGTGTGGTCGCGGCCGCCCAGCTCCTGCCCGATTTTGGGCAGGGACATGTCGGTCAGTTCGCGGCAGAGGTACATGGCGATCTGGCGTGCGGTCACCAGAGTCCGGGTGCGGGACTTGCTGCAAAGTTCTTCCATGCTGAGCTTGAAGTAGTCAGCTGTCTGGGTAAGGATCTGGCTCGACGTGATCTCCTGGGCGCCATCGTCGGTGATCAGGTCCTTCAGCACCATTTCGGCAAGGCCTACGTCAACGGGCTGGCGGTTGAGGCTGGCGAAGGCAGTGACGCGGATGAGGGCGCCTTCCAGCTCACGGATGTTGCTTGAGATCTTGGAGGCGATGTACTCGAGGGCATCGTCCGGCGCGGATAGTCCCTCGCTCAGTGCTTTCTTCCGGAGGATTGCAATACGCGTCTCAAGTTCGGGTGGCTGGATATCCGTAAGGAGGCCCCACTCGAACCGCGATTTCATCCGGTCCTCAAACCCTGCCAGCAGTTTGGGCGGCTGGTCAGAGGTGATGACAACCTGCTTGTTGTTGTTGTGCAGGGCGTTGAACGTGTGGAAGAACTCTTCCAGCGTCCGGTCCTTCCCCGCCAGGAACTGAATGTCATCAATGAGCAGGACGTCGACGTTCCGGTACGTGGTCTTGAAGCTTGTGCCCTCATCGTCGCGGATGGAGTTGATGAAGTCGTTCGTGAATTCCTCGGAGTTCACGTAGCGGACCCGGATCCCGCTGTACAGGCGCCGCGCGTAGTGGCCGATCGCGTGGAGGAGGTGGGTCTTACCCAGACCGGAATCGCCATAGATGAAGAGCGGGTTGTATGCCTTGGCGGGAGCTTCAGCCACGGCTACCGCAGCGGCGTGGGCGAAGCGGTTGGAGGAACCGATCACAAACGTGTCAAAAACATACTTCGGGTTCAGGCGGCCGAATTCGTGGGAAGTGCTGGGCAACATGGGCTGCGGTTTGAGTTCCACGGCCGCATCAGCGGAGAGGGAAAGTTCGACGACGGGTTCCGGTTCCCTGTGGAGGGGAACCAAATCTGTGTCGACGTCGATCGCGCAGCGGATGTCATCGGAGAAGACATTGCGGAGGGCGTCGTCGAGCGCATCTTTCACCTGGGTCTGGAGAACTTCACGGGTGAGTTCATTGGGAACAGCAACCAGGAGGGTGGAGCCGATAAGCCCTTGTGCCTGGGCGAGGATAACGAAGCCACGTTGCCGGGGTGACACCCTGTGGTCCTGTTCCATCAGCGTGACAACACGGCGCCAGGAACTTCCGACAGTATTCGCGTGGTTGGCTTCGTCTACTGTCATGGATGGTTCCCTCAAACTTGCTTGCCTGCATTACCTGCAGCCACAAGCGTGAAACCAGGGTTCTGGTTCAGCTTCATCCACAGGGTTATACACAGACCGTGGATAATCGGCTACTGGGCCACTCTAGGGGATGAAAAGGCCAGAAGATAGCTGGGAAGTGCCTTGTGGATAATTACACCGTTGTTGTTCAAAAACCGGCCTTGTGACCCACTTCATCCACAGGCAGAAACAAGGGGTTAACCACAGTTGGGGACAGCCTTGCTTGTACCTTCCAGTTTGACTGGGGGTGGCTTTTTGCCCTAACGTTGTGAAGTCCTTTGTGTCCGCTTTTCGACCTCATTGAACCTCCCGGCGCCGTGCGCATCAGGAGCTGAGAGCAGCGGACATATACAAAACTTAGCGTCGGCCAGTTCTTCCCCTTTTTGATCGGGTGGGCGCACCTTTGATCCACTGGAGTAACTAACGTGAGCAAGCGGACTTTTCAGCCGAATAACCGCCGTCGAGCCAAGAAGCACGGCTTCCGCCTTCGTATGCGTACCCGTGCCGGCCGCGCCATCCTGGCTGCCCGCCGTGGCAAGGGACGCATCGAACTGTCGGCCTAAATACTGACTCGTCGGTCAACATCCCTGTGCGAGTTTAAAGGTGCTAGCCACCAGGAACCGTCTGAGGACTTCAACCGATTTTTCAAATACTGTACGTTCCGGCGCCCGCAATGGACGCCGGAACGTAGTGTTATATACGGTAGCTATTGCTGCCGATGAACCCAGCCGGTTCGGATTCATCGTTTCCAAGAGTGTCGGGAACGCTGTGGTCAGGAACCTCGTTAAGAGGAGACTGAGAGAAGCGGCTGCTTTGTCGTTGCAGGAATATCCTGCCGGTTTCGCGATTGTGGTGAGGGCTCTGCCTGCATCCGCAACCGCGAGCTGGGACCAGTTGTCGGCAGACTACAAAGCCGCTCTGGAATCAACCATGAAACGGCTGGATGGCCGCCTTTCCCGGGCCGCTTCAGCGGCTTCAACCGAGATCCAACAGGAAGGGACACCGCGTGCGTAAGCCTAGTGCCGCCGTCGTCCGTTCCATTTCAGTCACAGCGCTGCTGCTGGGCCGGTTCATTTGGGATCTGCCCCGGAACGTCCTCATCGTTCTGCTCAAGGCCTACCGCAAGGTGATTTCCCCCCTCTACGGTCAGGTCTGCCGATTTTTTCCTTCCTGCTCGGCCTATGCCCTGGAAGCAATCACCGTCCATGGCGCCGTCAAGGGAAGCTGGCTTGCTGTCCGCCGTCTTGGGCGCTGCCATCCATGGAATGCCGGTGGTGTGGACCATGTCCCCGCCGGCCACCGGGAATGGCCTGAAAACCAGACCCCCACAATTGTTGTGCTGAATAATCCGGATAAGTACCTGGCTGCTCAGACAGATGGAGAAGGCCGCGCTGCGGCCTGACGAATAGGGATATCGTATGGACTTCTTTGAAACAATCATGTTTCCGTTCAAGTGGCTTGTGTCCGTCATTATGGTGGGCTTCCACGAGGGCCTGAGCACCATTGGGCTGCCGGAGGCCTCCGGCTGGACCTGGACGCTGTCCATCATCGGGCTGGTGCTGGTCATTCGTGCCGCCCTGATCCCAGTGTTCGTCAAGCAGATCAAAGCGCAGCGCGGCATGCAGCTGCTCCAGCCTGATCTGAAGAAGCTCCAGGACAAGTACAAAGGCAAGACCGACCAGCTTTCCCGCCAGGCCATGGCGCAGGAACAGATGGCGATGTACAAGAAGCACGGAACCAACCCGTTCTCGGCCTGCCTGCCCATGCTGATCCAGATGCCGTTCTTCTTTGCACTCTTCCAGGTCCTCTCCGGAATCAGTTCTGCCCGGGACCAGGGCAAGGGCATGGGGGCGATGAGCCACGACCAGGTGCTGCAGTTTGACGACTCCACCATCTTCGGGGCGCCGCTCTCGGCAACACTGCTGCACAATCCCGAGGGCAACGTTGTTGCCGTTTATGTCCTCTCAATCGTGATGATTCTGGCCATGACTGCCTCGCAGTTCATCACCCAGAAGCAGATCATGGCCAAGAACATGTCTGAAGAAGCCATGGCCAGCCCCTTCATGCGCCAGCAGAAGATGATGCTGTACATCCTGCCGATCGTTTTCGGTGTCGGCGGTATCAACTTCCCGATCGGTGTCCTGATCTACTGGACCACCACGAACCTGTGGACGATGGCCCAGCAGTTCTTTGTGATCCGCCGCATGCCGACGCCGGGTTCCCCGGCCGCAAAGGCCCTCGCCGAGCGCCGTGCCGCCAAGGGTCTGCCCGCCCTGCCCATCCTGGGCGGGAAAAAGGTCGAAGCCGAAGCCGCTGCCGCCGCTGCCGTTGTTGAAGCCAGGAGCCAGCGCGTCCAGCCACAACGTAAGAACAGGAAGAAGAAGTAAATGTCTGTCGAAAGCACCGAACAATCCACGCCCGTTGAGGCTGTTGAAGACCAGGACGATGCGCAGAACGACGCCGGGAACCCGGACAAGGGGTCTTCGGCAACCCGTCTGGAAGAAGAAGGCGACGTCGCAGCTGACTACTTGGAAGAGCTGCTTGATATTGCGGACATCGACGGTGACATTGACATTGAAGTCCGTAACGGACGTACCTATATCTCCATCGTGGCTGAGGATGATTCGTCCGGCCTGGAGAGTCTTGTAGGCCCTGACGGAGAAGTGCTGGAAGCACTCCAGGAGCTGACCCGGCTTTCGGTCCTGTCCGCTACAGAAAATCGTTCGAGGCTCGTCCTGGATATCAACGGATATCGTCAGGAACGTGCCGGCCACCTTCAGAAAATTGCTGAAGACGCGGTCGCGTCAGTCAAGGAATCAGGCAAGGCAGTGGCCCTGGAACCGATGAGTGCCTACGAACGCAAGATCGTGCATGATGCAGTAGCCGATTTGGGACTCGTCAGCGAGTCCGAAGGTGAAGGCGCGGGCCGGCACATCGTTGTGTCCGCCGACTAAGACTTCCGGCTGACTCATCATGGTTGAACTGACCGAAACTGAACTCAAGGCTGCCGTTGCCATCTTTGGGGAACGCCTGGATCTCGCCAAGAGGTATGTGGAGCACCTTGCCACGTCCGGCACTGAACGTGGACTGATTGGTCCGCGTGAAGTTCCTCGCCTGTGGAGCCGTCACGTCCTGAACTGCGCTGTGATCGAAAGCGAAATTTCGCACGGAAGCCACGTTGCCGATGTGGGAAGCGGTGCTGGACTTCCGGGCCTGTGTCTTGCAATCGCCAGGCCTGACTTGGAACTGACGCTCATCGAACCTCTTGAGCGGCGTGTGATCTGGCTGCAGGAAGTCGTGGATGATCTCGGTCTGGATAACGTCACAGTGATGCGGACACGGGCCGAGCTGGCCGTAGGAATGGTAACTGCCGACGTCGTTACCGCCAGGGCTGTCTCCGCGCTGTCAAATTTGGCCGGGCTCACCATCCCGCTCCTTGCAGGGCAGGGCGAAGTAGTGGCCATAAAAGGCAGAAGTGCTCACGAAGAGATTGATAAAGCCGCCAAGGTCATCCGAAAACTCGGAGGCGTTGAGACGTCGGTTGTAGTTGTAGGGCAGGAACTCCTGGAGGAGCCCACAACCGTGGTGCGAATCATCGTGAAGTCGGCTCAAAAGATCGCCTAGTCGCTGGCAATGCGCCATTCGTCTGGAGGGGTAAGCAGTTAGGCTAGTGAACGGCATGAAAAGCCGAATGAGAGTGAGAGTGTCACATGACGAGTAGCGAAGCCTCCACGCAGCGGATTCCACCGTTTGTGTCTTTGGGGTCAGCGCGTGCCATGGTCGCGCCTTCCACGACTCAGGCTTTGCCACCATTCCGTGTTGGCTCCATTTTCGGGGAAGCCAGCCTTGCAGTTTCACGTGAAACTACCTCTGGGGGGCTCAGTAACGTTATGGATACCATGGACGATTCCAGCCCCATCGCGAGGGACCTTGCGCACGAGAACCGACGACGTGAACGGCTCCTTGGGCGTGAACTTCCTAAGCCCGAGAAGACCCGCGTCTTCACCGTCTCTAATCAAAAAGGCGGCGTGGGAAAGACCACGACGACGGTTAACATTGCTGCCGCCCTGGCCGCCGCTGGACTCCATGTACTTGTGATAGACATTGATCCCCAAGGCAATGCCTCTACGGCCCTCGGTGTCGAACACCACGCCGACGTCGACAGCATCTACGACGTCCTGATCAATGACATGCCACTGCACGAAGTTGTTGCTCCCTGCCCCGACATTGAGAACCTGATTTGTGCTCCCGCCACAATCCACCTCGCCGGTGCAGAGATTGAGTTGGTCTCCTTGGTGGCCAGGGAACAAAGACTTCGCAGGGCCATTGACGTCTATGCCAAGGAACGCGTGAAGAACGGCGAGGAACGCCTCGACTACATCTTCATCGACTGCCCACCCAGCCTCGGCCTCCTCACCGTCAACGCATTCTGTGCAGCTGATGAGGTTCTCATTCCCATCCAGTGCGAGTACTACGCACTGGAAGGCCTGAGTCAGCTGCTGAAGAACATCGAGATGATCCAGAAGCACCTGAACGCAGATCTCGAGGTATCAACAATTCTCCTGACGATGTATGACGGGCGCACCAACCTGGCTGCCCAGGTAGCTGCCGAAGTTCGCCAGCACTTCCCGAAGCAAGTCCTGGGTGCCGTGGTTCCGCGCTCTGTACGTATTTCGGAAGCACCAAGCTATCAACAGACCGTTATGACGTATGACCCCTCCTCCAGCGGTGCGCTTTCCTATTTGGAAGCTGCCGCCGAAATTGCCGAACGCTAGAATTTCAAGAATTGCACCAACCAGAGCCAGGACTGCCGGGCTCGTCCAATGGAGGGAATTATCCGATGAGCGAAAAGAGACGCGGCCTGGGCCGTGGACTTGGAGCACTCATTCCAAGTTCCGCGCCGACCAACGGATCCGGCAACGGGTCACCGTCGCCGTCTCGGCCCGTGGATCTCTTCTTTCCTGAAGCACGGAAGACCGCCTCTGCGATCACTCCTCCCAATGAGGGCGACGCATCCCCGGCCCCAACGTCCGAAAAGCCGACGAGGCCTGCTGCGCGTGGAACCCAGAAGGCAGCAAGCGCGGAGACCAGCGGGCCAGCCAAGACAGCAGCTTCTGGTACGCGGAAGAGCGTCCCGGCACCGAGAGCTACCCCGGCCGCCGGTGTCCAGGCCAAGGCAGCCGAGAACGACGGTGGCAACTTGGAAACTTCAGACTTGAGCCAGGAAGTCGAGCTCGTGGAAGTCCCCGGGGTCCGTTTTGCGGAAATTCCAGTGGAGGATATTCACCCGAACCGTAAACAGCCCCGTTCTGTCTTCGATGAGGACGACATGGCTGAGCTCGTGCACTCCGTTCGCGAAATCGGTGTCCTCCAGCCAATTGTGGTGCGGACTTCAACCGAAAAAGGTGGAGAACCGTATGAGCTCGTCATGGGTGAGCGTCGCTGGCGTGCAGTGCAGGCCGCCGGCCTGGCTACGATTCCTGCAATCGTCCGTGACACCACTGATGACGATCTTCTCAGGGATGCACTCCTCGAGAACCTGCATCGAAGCCAGCTGAACCCCTTGGAGGAAGCGGCTGCTTACCAGCAGTTGCTTGAAGATTTTGGAACCACCCATGAGCAGTTGGCGGACCGTATCGGCCGTTCGCGGCCGCAGGTGTCCAATACGCTGCGATTGCTGAAGCTGCCTCCCTTGGTCCAGCGACGTGTTGCGGCCGGTGTGATTTCTGCCGGCCATGCGCGAGCCTTGCTTTCATTGCCTGACGCCGCTGCAATGGAACGCCTTGCTCAGAAGATCGTGGCAGAGGGAATGTCCGTCCGCGCCACCGAGGAAGCAGTCACCCTGTACCAGGCGCCGGCTACTGCGGCTAAGAACAACGTTCCCCGCCCCGGGGCAAGGCACGAGCGCTTGGACTATCTTGCGTCGTCCCTTTCTGACCGTTTGGACACTAGTGTCAAGATTTCCCTTGGTGCACGCAAAGGCCGTGTCAGCATCGAGTTTGCAAGCGTGGAAGACCTCAACCGCATTATGGAAGTTCTTGCTCCCAACTCGGAAAATTGAACCTGCTGCTTTGAAGGGCCTGTTTCACGTGAAACAGGCCCTTTATCTTTAGCCAGTGCGGTTTGAACAGCACCGCCTCTTTGTGGAACCTTGCTTTAGGCTATCTGCGCGAAGTTCCGGTTTGCACTGCCTATAGGTTGGATTGGCCTCGCTAGGCATCGTGGCCTTCGAGAATCGAGCCCTGTGCGTAAACCTTCAAGGTTTTCAGCCCGAATGCTGCTACCCAAGCCGGGTCAGGGCGACGGCTAAGGGCTACTAGTTTTCCTTGGCCGTCCTGACGCTTCTCTTGAGAGGGCAAATCGGGCGAATCCCCGTTGCCGGCCTGCTTGTCTTGGGAGGACAAGTGAATGTACTCACCTGGTAAAAACGCTGCGGTCCTTTGATAGCTTGTTATGCGGACTGGTGTTCGAAGTTTGATGTTTTGTCTCTATTCTGTGGAAAAGCGGCCTTGAATACGACTTCTTTTGACTGAAAGCTTCTGGACGTTGGCAGTGCGGAGGCATTGGCGGCGCGGGAATTCACGCTGCAGTAGACCCTGCAGTCGAATTAGTTGACGTACTGCAGAAGGCGGCAGCGGGTCCGCGCGCAGGTTTCACGTGAAACCAGACGATTGGATAAGAATGAAAAGCTACTCTTTTGCTGGCACTTGCGTCGTGGATGGCAATGTGGCGAACAAACATCGGGGTGAATGGACAACCCTGTTCACGACTGGCCAGTTTGGCATGATGTCGATGGGAATCGGGTTCCACGTGAAACATAAGGGCGAGCGCCCTGCTGGGGCCCTGCAATCAACTGCACAAAGTCTCAGATGGCATCAGCGATAACCGTCATGTGAAGGATTAAACCCAAGTAAACGGCGCTCGGGATCATCTGCACAGACGCCTACCGGTGCCTTGGCGTCCCAGAATGGATGATCTCTCGCTATAACAGCCATGGTTTTCAAGCGTCCTGGTTCAGCGCCAATGAGGGCATAAAATGCGAATGAACGGCGTTCGCGGTGGGGTGGGGCTGTAGAGCTATTTGCCGGACTTCTGCAGCCTTCACTGCTGCGAGTCAGCAGCCTTAGTCCTATTCTGCCGTCTTGTCCGTGTATCGCAGCGGTCTGATCAGGGTATCGATGGTCCTGTTTGAGAAGTTTCCGGACCACAAGCACGAGCTATCTCCTGAGAATTCGGCGATCCTCGTTTTGGACGCCAAGACGCTAGTGTTTCACGTGAAACGGTAGTGGAAGAGTTGTGCTCGCATCAGTTCAGAGTCACATGGTGCCCCGTCCCTCAAACGGGTACCAGCCTTCAACTGAAGAACCGGTCATTTACCATCAAAATCGGAGTATTGGCATAGGCACCTGATCGTTCCGTTTCCGGTCTCCTGCCCGAGGAGTGGGGTGCGTTGTCGAAGGAGTCCTCGTGGTTCGAGAGCCGTCGCTGCTAGTCATCCTTATACGCTGAGGCTGAACCCTCTTACCGCAGACAACCTCGGAACAGATTTGGCGCGATAGTCACGGAAAAGTCCGCGTGTTTCCGGCAGTGCATTGAACAGTCCGTCCTGGTGGAACTTCTCCAGCTGCACATCGATCCTCACTAGAACCACTGTTTGCAGTCGGCATAGCTCGTCCACTTTTTCTCCAGCTCCGTTCAGCCGTCCACTATGAAAGGGGGTGACGGGCACGGCTCTCTAAGCTGGCCTCTCCAGATACTTCGGGCTTCTCGTATGGTTCCGACGGTGGAATGTTTCACGTGAAACGTACACCAGTGTGGGCACAAGTCTCGAACCACTTCCTGGCAGCCGGCAGCAGTAGTGTCATGATGAGTGGAACATATGGAGAGGGGTGCTGGTATTTCGGCTAGAAGGTTGTGGCGCAACAGTTGGCCCCCACAAGGAGCAAGAGCGGAATCAGACCGCGCGTGGGCAGACACGCCTACGGCGATCAGGTTCCCGACGCCCCCAGAGGCGACCTTTTCACCGATACGATTTCCTCGGCATTAGTTAGGATGAGCAACAGCCCGGGAATGCTCGATGATTTCCGTGTAAGCCAATGATGGGGTTTTTAACGAGTTCCAGGGATTGCTTGCCATGCTTGGGACTGGTTCCATGGTTCTCGCTTGGAGTCCTCCAGCAGGGGCCCTTCCCGCTGCACCGTATCCGCTCAACGCTGGAGCCTCCTAGTCGACTAGGATCTCTGTAGCAGGACGACGATGGGTAGGGGTCCAGGAGGATGACAGCAGAGCAGCTGAGGGCAATAGCGGGCCTCGCCCATGGGTCAGCCCCAGACAACTGCCAGCCCTCGAAGAATAGGAACTGGACATTCCCTCTATCCATGACTGAAAGCTGTCGGTGATCAGAACGGACACGGATCGGCCAGAGGTTTCCCGTGCCGACCTTCGTCGGCCGGTCGGCCCGTGCACGTGGGTAGTTCCGTCAGCGTTCTAGAACCTGGTGCTAACGTGTCCGATTAACCGCACTACTCTGGCTATTCTCTAATCCTTCTTCGGACTGCACACCAGGCGCCTGTCGCTCCCCCCTGCTGCTGTCGGCCAACGGTTTGCTGTACTGGGCCCTTCTATGAGACGTTCACGTAGCTCTTGGCACCAAGGTTATACAAATCCTTCATGGCCTTAGGAACCGACGCCCTTTGGGAGACCTTCGACGGAGGTCTGAGATCCGTGGGTCGCACCTCTTCGTCCACGCCAATGCAAAGCTCACCATAGGGTCGGGCAACAGTAAGTCGCGTGGGAGCATGCCCCCTTCAGCGCCGATATCGGTGCTCCTAATGGATTGTGTCTGGCGCGCTTGGCTGATTCTGCCCAGGAGCTTTTCCTCTTCCGGTGGTTCAAGACCACTCCTCTCGTACTTCAGGCACCTACCTGGACGCAATGTGAATAACCGGAGAGATGGTGGATGCAGCGGTGGATATCCCTGTGGATAACTTTGTGGACAAATGTTGGGTGTCACTGGCTCGTCGCTGGATGGGCGGGACGTCATGTAGCCGCTGATTCGTTGCAGCTCAAACTCGTATCTCTGGTTTCGTGAGATGTTTCACGTGAAACGACTGCTTTGACACAACTGAACGGCAAAACGGACCAACTACCACCGAAAAGACGCACAAAAACGGTGGTTTCCTCTGTCTTCATGAGATGCCGCCTGGGATGCCATGACAACAACTTTCTTGCGCTTGGTTCCCCCGGTCCGAAACGACCGTTGGTTTGGAGCAGTTTGTCGCTCATGGTTTCAGTGCGGTCCAGCCGTGCCCCTGTGAATTACGACTCACTTGCCTGTGGGTAACGGTGTGGATAACTTTCGAGATGACTGTGGATTATTCAACGAGTAGAGCGACCAGGACTCATCCAGTTGGGTGGCCGGGTGGTCACGTGCCAGAAAAAGAGGGCGTCCGGATTGCCTCACGTCTCGGATGACGACCTCTCGCATTGTCCGAATCGATATCCGTCTTCCCTCGTCCGTGGCCACGTGTTCGACCCAAGATTTCCCGCTGTCGATTGCTAGACCGTCCGCTCGCGTCTCTTCGGTCAGATGGCGGTGCTGTCAGTTCTTCAGGGGGAAAGAGAGTCGCTGCCGGATAGTTTGTTCATAGCCCCCATGCGCATTGGGTCCGTCATGTTCTGGAAGCCCCTCTTTGTGTGAAGCCACTCAAAGGCCGACTCCGTAGGGTAGGTCTAATCCGAGCGTGCTTCTTCTGATGATCAAGGCTTGGGTGTCTCGCGGGCTGAACATACTGGTCGGCAGTCTGTGTCCTTGTGCCAGGAGTCCTGGTGGTCTGTCATGGTCCATGTGGTGCTCGCCCTCCAGCTCATTTCCTGTTCGCATCCTGGCCGGAAATCTGGCACTAGCCGTGAAGATTCGGCCAGCGATGATCGGACCGCTCGTAAAGCAGCCCACCCTGCTACGAGTTGCTTGGCTCGCATCCGATGGCGTCGATGTGTTTCACGTGAAACATTGAATGCGGACGGCGTTGACTTCCCGATCATCTGGATTGATTTCGTCGTGCAAATGCCACGGGACGGTCGCTCCAGTTGATGTGAGTGTGTGTATCGGTGAGGTGGCGTCAGGCTCTCGCTCCCGGCCCCGACCATGGCGACGACAAGACAACTCCACCACGCCGAATGGCTGGCTCGGGCGCCTAGGTGGGCGCTCCCTGGCTATCGTTCGGGGGCACGGATACTCTAAGAGTTTTTGGCTATCGCCGCAGTACCGGGACCAATGGCTTTGAAGGCTGGGATAAAGGACAAAGTTCTGCCGACTGGCCCGGCAGTGTTCGATATCGGAGGGTACTCGGCAAGAATGTACGGATCCACGTAGCGGGACATTGCAGTCCGATGGCTCGCCTAGCTCGAGGGCTCGCCTAGCTCGAGGGCTCGCCTAGGTCGACTACCAGTCGGGGGTGCTTGATCCCTTACTGTCTGTCGGTCTGATTCCGTGCCTTCACGGACAGCAGGAATCGAAGGCGAACGTGGATTACGGGCTCGTCGGACGTACTCGATCCTTTGTACGGTTTCACTGGGAACGTCTGTCACGCAACGTATGTCTAGGGAGCTACTTACTGTCATGTTTCACGTGAAACAAGATCGCCGGCATTCCTGGATGCGCGCGTAGTACGCCCTGCGATGCCATGAATAGCATGTCCCCTAGTGCTGCGACCAATTGAATAGAAGCTCAGCCGGGACCCTTGGACATTTTCCCACTTTCAGGATCCGTGCCGCTGCTTCGCTCAAGACAACGCCTGAACTTTGATTGGAAGACGAATCTTGGCCCCGTTACTGCTACAACGGGCCTGGCATAGTGGAGAGGCGGAGGCGGGAGCGGTGATTGTGGATCTCCATCTTCGTAATCGAGGTCCAACTCGCTGATTCGCCGTCATCAGGCGGAGACGGAGATGTTATTGGCATGTTCGGCACCGCCGTGGGAGTCCTACCTGCCAATGAAGACTTCAAATCCGGTCAATGATGTGGATCTCTCTCATCGCGGACCCGGATTTGTCGGAAAAGGCAACCAAAACCGTGGGCAAGGCTTCGTGTACCCGACTCAGCGTTGAGCGCATCTGGCACCTTTCACGATTCTGGCTTTGACGACGTTCGCTGAGATGCATTCAATTTGGCGCTACCCGTGCTGCAGCTCTTGTTTCACGTGAAACACGTGTAGTAGGGCGGTGCGGCGTGTAGAAACTTCCCAGAAGAGGAGGATCTGAAAATAATACGAATTCGCCCAAAAATCCTGACTGTTTATGACCCATGGCTAATGAGTGAGAAATCTTGCCTGCTAGCTTGTTATAGGTCGGTACGGTTCCGGGCGCTACTACACACCCCGTACACAGCGGTGGACACCCGCCTCTCCAAGTGAATAGGCGACGAGAAGTCACTAGACCGGGAGGTGTCGTCGCGAGAGCCCGACTGAGATACCAAGGAAGCGCGCCTACTTCGCAATGTTCTGGCGTCGATGCCAGCTTTCCCGGTCTTTGATTTGCGATTTCCGTCGAGGCGGACAACCTGGTCGAGGCGGACAACCTGGAAGTGTTCCAGAAAAGCCCACTAGAACCAGTGACTAGGAGCCCTGTTTCACGTGAAACATCGTGCACACAACTAGTCAACGGGCACTGGCAGTTCCCTCGGCGCTGACGTGTGGGGCTGAGCGCCTCTTTAGGGCCGCCGACGGGGACAGTCCTTCACGAGCCAGGCCACACGACGAGCATTTTCGAGGAAGGTTGGCGAAGTAGGTGAACGGGAGTGTTTCTCCGACAAGACGGGCTCAAATCCCGCTAGGAAATGTTGGTTGCGAGTTCATCCACGCCAGATTCTCTTCTCAGGAAAAGAAACCAAGAGAACAATGGAAATCAGCTGATTTCTAGGCACCAGCCTCATCAGGAGTGAACCCTCTCGGTCGTGGCCGATCGCTTGCGCTAGAGAAAGCAAAAGGCGACCCCATAGGGGCCGCCTTCAGCTAACTACGCATTCAGCTACCTAAGCAATCGGCTGACTACGCGTTCTGCCAACTGTCCTTCTCCGGGTCAGGACAGGACGTCCGCAAATTCCTTCTCAAAGTACTGCTTCGGCCTTGCGCCGATTACGGTGCTCTTCACTTCGCCATCTTTGAACAGGTAGACGGCGGGAATCGAGGTGATGCCGTATTCGGCGGCGATGGCCGGATTGTCATCCACGTTCACCTTGACGACTTCCACCTTTTCCCCGTACTGCACCGAAATCTCATCCAGAATGGGGCTCAGCTTACGGCAGGGGCCACACCACTCTGCCCAGAAGTCGACAATAACCGGCTTTTCTGAGGCCAATACGTCCGTGCCGAAACTGGAGTCTGTTACGTCTCTTGCGTTACTCATACCCTTGTCTTTCTCCTTAACTTATAGCGGCGCCGTGAAACGTCTGAATCTCAGGCCTGGAAATCTGCGAGGTAGTGCTCAACATCAATTGCAGCAACACAGCCGGACCCCGAGGCGGTGATGGCCTGCCGGTAGGTCGGGTCGACCACGTCGCCGGCGGCGAAAACACCCGGGATGCTGGTCTTTGAGCTGCGGCCCTCCACGGCGATAGTGCCCTCGAGGGTCAGTTCCAAGGAGTCCTTGATGAGTTCTGTTCGGGGATCGTTACCGATAGCCACGAACACTCCGGTTACCGCGAGGTCTGTCTCGGTTCCATCGACAAGATTCTTCAGTTTCAGACCGGTGACCTTCTCCTGGCCCACGATGTCCTGGACGGCTGAGTTCCAGACAAAGTTGATCTTCTCGTGAGCAAGCGCACGGTCGGCCATGATTTTGGAAGCCTTCAGGGTGTCGCGGCGGTGAACCACTGTGACAGACTTCGCAAACTTCGTCAGGAAGAGGGCCTCCTCCATAGCAGAGTCACCCCCACCAATCACAGCGATGTCCTGATCCTTGAAAAAGAAACCATCACAGGTTGCGCACCAGCTCACACCATGGCCGGAAAGCCGTTTCTCATTGGGAAGACCCAGTTCCCGATATGCCGAACCAGTGGAAAGAATAATGGCCCGTGTACGGAAGGTCTCCCCCGTGGCGATTGTCACGGTCTTGATGTCACCGTCGAGCGCCAGCTCTGTAACGTCCTCAAACTGAATTTCCGTGCCAAACCTGGCAGCTTGCTTTTCGAAGTTCTCCATGAGATCCGGGCCCATGATGCCTTCGGGAAATCCCGGGTAATTTTCAACGTCAGTGGTATTCATCAGCTCGCCGCCCGCTGTGACGGATCCGGCCAGAAGCAACGGCTTCAGATTGGCTCGCGCCGTGTAAACCGCGGCGGTGTAACCAGCAGGGCCCGAGCCGACAATGATGACATCACGCACGTCTGACGTGGCGTTTTCTGCGTTGCTCACTGAACGGTGAACCTCTTCCTTGGTCGATGCGCCCGCCTCAATGGCCGGGCACATGGCACAACTCGATCTTCCTACTGAATATTCCGGGCGCTCCCCATACTGCGGAGACACCACCACTCAGGGTACCGTCCGAGTGGGCAAGGCGTTGATTCGTATTACCGGAGTCAACTGCTCATCAAACATGGGCAAAGCATCGCGCGATTGAGCCACGGGGTGAACCAAATTTCAGCGATGAGTAAGCTATGCACCCTAACGACGAACGAAGCTACTGGACGCCAGTGAAACCCAGCTACTGAACCTTGATCTCAGCGAGCCGGAGGCCGTAGCCGAAACGGGTCTTCGGCGCAGCCAATTTAGGGAGGGTCTTGATGGACACGATCACATACTGGGCGTTGACGGGTTCGGAGAGCGGGATGGTGAGATCCGGCGAGGTGAAACTGTTTGTTCCCACCTGCTTTGCTCCGTCCAGGGAGGGACGGTCATTGGTGAGAACGCTGATGCTTCCGCCGGAGGCCCCCAACTGGCTGAGGGTAATCGACGAAATACGTGACGGACTCTTCAACTTTGCAACCAACGAAACGCCGTCCGTGGCCAAACCGCCCCAGTTATCGGTGGCGAATTCCATGTCTGACCAGTAGCTGGCGGCATTCCCGTCGAAAGTCTTGGACAGGTCGCCGTCGTACGTGGCCGCAAAGTCGAAGTTACCAAGGCGTGTCACGCCCTCCACAGCGGGAGGACCCGTCGGCGCAGCGTTTTCGGTCTGCGTAGGCTCCCCTGATGCTTGTGGAGCCGTAGCCACAGGTTCCTGGGTGGCATCAGCCTTGGGCTCGGGCTTGAACAGGCTGCCCAGATTGCCTACTGCGAAGACCAGGCCGACAATCAACACTGCCGCGAGAAGCCCGCCTACGAGCCAACGCATCGACCGTGGCTCGCTCTTCGGTTCGTCGTCGTAGTAGTCAGTGTCAGCATCCTGGGTGGATCCAGCAGGAACGTAATTACTGCGCGCATCCGAACCGTCAGCGTCGTAGGAGCCGTTATCGGATTCGGCCGGATAGTCGTAGTCATCCTCCGCCCAGAGGGAGACTTTCGGGGAATCGGCAGGTGAATTTGCTGCCCCCGCAGCAGGTACCGCAGCAGCAGGTCCCGTGGCAGTTTCCGGCCTGCCGTTACCGGCAGACACGGGCTGGGACACGGTGGACTGAGGGGGCGACGATGGAGCTTCTGGCTGCGCAGCGGTGCGCGGCGCCTGGGATGCGCCGGTTGCGGAACCAAGACCCGATGCCGCGGCTGCTCCAAACCCGGCTGCCCCCGCGGCCGCCCCAGCAGCTCCGGCACCTGTACGCCCTGAGGGAGGGGATGAGGGAGCGGAAGCCGGACGGGCAGGACGGGGAGGTGCCGAGGGCTGGGTGGCAGGACGTTGCGGGGTAGCCGGCTTCACGTTGTGGTAGTTGATGACGCCGGCGTCGACTTCTTCGTCGTCGTAGAGTCCGTCGTACGTCTCAGGTTCCTTTGAGCGTGGCTGGCCAAAGATTTCGCTACCCAGGGTGTCCGTGAAAAACGGCTCCACATACGGTGCGTGGGACGGCACCACCAGATCAAGCAGATCCGCCGCAGATGTGTGGTTGGTGATCAGGTAGGTGGTTGCATCACTGACGCCCAGATCCAGGATCTGGACGCTGCCGGGGCGTTCGCCAGTGGCCACTTCACGTGCGCTTTGGGCCACCTGGTCCGCGTTGCCCTGCCCGGCGACCAAAATGCTGACTGGACGGTTGAGAACCTGATCCACACCATCCAGCACCAGATCCTGGTCGTGAGAGGTCAACACTGTTGCGGTGACCTTGTAGCGGCCGCCAAGTACTGATCCGACGTCGATCGGGTGGGACACTGGTTCCTCCTAGACTGTCCGGGAAGCGCTGGCCAGAATGATCCCCTCAGTGATCACGGATCATCCGGAACGTCCGTCGATCCTTGGTTGGCAACTACCCTTGTTAGCTTCTGATCCTAGCCGATGCCTTGCAATTGCCGTGGGAATCAGGGCCAGGCCGGGCGATGGTCATTTTTTCTTTTTCCTGCGGGTACGGAAATACGGGTTGTGTCCGGCCGTTCCCTGATAGGTTCTGCGGCCCGGCAGGGGGATCTCCTGACGGACCATACTGCCGCGAGCGGTGTTGGGGATTTCTTCTGCAGGAAGGTACCCGGCCCCAGTGGCAACATCCTCGTCGTCGTGTTCCATCTTTGGCCCTGCCCGGAATGAAGCAGAATCAAATTCTCCCGAAATACGCGGGATCAAGCCAGTGTCCACAGAAACGGTAGCCCTGTCCGGCGATTCCGACGTCGTCCGTTGGGCAGTGGGCGCAGCGGCCGGACCGCGGCCCAGACGGCCAAGCAGCGGCCGCAGAAGGTCCCGCAGCTCGGAGACGTGGAAAGCCTTCAGCAGGAAAAGATAAGTCACCAGCATCACAGGACCGACGACGGCGATGGTCACCAGCGCCTGGATCCGGCCACTCCAGGCGAAACCGTCTTCCTGGTAGCTTCCCATCAGCCACAGGGCCACAGCTCCAGTCAGGGCAGAACCCAACGCCGCATACCCCATCCGGATATATGAATTCGCAACCCGCGGACCGTCCAGATGCCCCAGGAGCCGGCGGAGGAAAGCGGCGCTGACCATGACGGAGAGGATGTTGCCGACCGTGTACAGGATGGCGATGGCGAAGATGATCTGATCGGCCGGAAGAAACTGGATGAAGAAGGCCGCCACAACATTGACGAGTGCCAGAATCAACTGGATAAAGAAGGGCGTCCTGGCGTCCTCGTTGGCATAAAACACCCTGGACATCATGAAGTTGGCGCTCATGAAAGGTGTGCTGAGGGCCAGGATGGTGAGCGTCTGGGCGAGCATTACGCCGTCCTGCTCCTTGCCGCCGGAGAAGAACATCCCCAGCGGCCCGGCGAGGGCGAACAACGCGAGGGCCCCGAATACAGTGGCCACGGCCATGGTGCGCAGACCGTGGGACAGGGCATCCCGCAGCGCCGCACGGTTTCCGTCCTGTGATGCCCTGGTCATCCGGTTGAACAACACCGTGGCCAGGGACAGGGCAATGATCGAATGCGGGAGGAGGTACAGCTGGCTGGCCACTTCCAAGATGGCGTTGCCCGGGAGCCGCCCTGCGGCCGGATCCCCTGCTTGTTCGAGGCGCAGGCGTTCAGCGCCGGGGATGGTGGCAATACGCATTACGTACAGGAAGGCGAGTTGCCCGACGGCGGCGGTCAGGAGCGTCCAGACGCTGAGCTTCGCTGCCTGCCCCAGTCCTACACCCCTCCAGCCGAAGCGGGGCCGCAGCCTCAGGCGGAGCTTCAGCACAGGGACCATGAGGATCGCCGTCTGCGCGACGACGCCAATGGTCGAGAAGCCAGCCACCAGGAAGGTTTGGAACGGTCCCCAGGTTTCCAAGGTGTGCGGGTTGGTGACATTCGGGCCAAGGATCCAGATGAACATGCCCAGGCCAGCAATAGCCACGATGTTGTTGAGGATCGGAGCCCACATAGCCGGTCCGAACGCCCCGTTGGCGTTCAGGACCTGGGTCAGGAGGGCATACAGACCGTAAAAAAAGATCTGCGGCAGGCACCAGAAGGCAAAGGAGATCGCCAGCGACTTTTGTTCCGGGGAGTAATTCTGCGTGGTCAGATCGATGACGAGGGGTGCGAAGAGTGTCACCAGGAGCGTCAGGGACAACAGGACAATAACGGCCAGGGTCAGCAGGCGGCTGATGTAGTCCGCTCCCCTGTCCGGCGCCTTGCTGGCTTTGATGATCTGCGGAACAAGGACCGCGTTGAAGACTCCGCCCGCCACCAGGAGAAAGATGAGGTTGGGCAGATTGTTCGCGTTAATAAAGGTGTCGTTGACCGTGGAGCCCAGCCCCAGGGCGAAAGCCAGCATCCACGTCTTGCCGAAGCCCAAAAACCGCGAGATCAGGGTGCCAGCCGCCATAATGGCGCTGGAACGGGCCTCTCCTGCGTGGGCTGATCCGCCTTCGGCGGGTTCTGGTTTGGCTGCTGACATTGCCTTCATCGTCTCACTCGCAAGAGGGTATACCTGTCAGCGGGGGTGGATGGCATGAGTGACAGGGCTCTCAGAGATGTTCCGGCAGGACTTCTTTGGCGAGGTCGGCAATGCGGCGTTCGTTGGGAAAGGACAGCTTCCGGGCCAGCTCAGTGATGGGCACCCATGCGACGTCCACGGCTTCCTTATCGGGGTCGTTTTCGATGGTCAGATCTCCCCCGGTTGCCCTCAGGAGATAGTGGTGGACCGTTTTGTGGACGCGGTGCCCGCTGACTGTGAACCAGTAATCAATGCTGCCCAGGGGCGCCAGAATGATCCCGTCTATCCCGGTTTCCTCGGCGATTTCGCGGACAGCAGCTTCCTCGTTCTTTTCCTTGCCCTCCGGGTGACCCTTCGGCAGGCACCATTCAAGACGTCCTCCGCGGTTCAGGCGGGCGATAATCGCAACCCTTAGTTCGCCGTCGGACGTGTCCACCACAACTCCACCAGCGGAGATTTCCTCGACGGTGGGCAGCGAGGCCGGTGCCGAGTGCGGCGCGGGCGCGACGTGCGCACCGATTGCCGACGGCAACGGTGGGTTTGTCCTCCTGCCGGGAGCGCTCGGTACGGGATGGGCCATAACGTCCACTCTAACGACTCTTGCCCCGTGGTGATGACCGGAACATGACAGGAAAGTGGACCGGATGTGACGGGCTCCGCACCCGGAAACTTTCAATAAACCCAATTGATGGGGCTCCCGCGCCTGCTCTTTCGCAGTATGTTTCGGTACTTCAATGAAGAATGCTGGAGATTTTCTGCCAAGCTTAAGTAACTATGGCGCACGCACATCACACGACTGACTCCCACACCGTTGATTTTAAAGTGGATACGGTGGTCCTGGAGCTCGGCCAGCGCTTCGTCGACGCGGGTCACGAACTGTCCCTTGTAGGTGGTCCGGTCCGCGATCTCTTCCTGGGCCGTTCCTCGCCGGATCTTGATTTCACTACTGACGCGACGCCGGATCAGACCATCGCCCTGATCCGGAAATGGGCTGACAACTTCTGGGAAATCGGCCGTGCTTTCGGAACCATTGGACTGCGAAAAGCAGGCTTCCAGATAGAAATCACCACATACCGCGCCGAGGCCTACGATCCGGAATCGCGGAAGCCCGTGGTCGCCTTTGGCGCATCGCTGACTGACGATCTGCTGCGTCGCGATTTCACCATCAACGCCATGGCGCTCCGCCTTCCCTCCCTGGAACTCGTTGATCCCTTCGGTGGCGTCCGCGATCTTCATGCCTCGTTGCTGGCCACGCCGGGGGCGCCTGAAACGTCCTTTTCCGATGATCCGCTGCGCATGATGCGTGCCGCACGCTTTGCCTCCCAGCTCGGCGTTTCAGTCCATGAAGACGTCCGCCTCGCGATGACCAGGATGGCCGAGCGCATCACCATCATTTCGGCAGAACGGGTCAGGGACGAACTCGTCAAGCTGGTTTGCGGCCCGCAACCGCGCGTAGGCGTGGACCTGCTGGTGGAGACCGGGCTGGCGGAGTTTGTGCTCCCTGAAGTGTCGGCGCTTCGACTCGAATCAGACGAGCATCACCGGCACAAGGATGTTTACCAGCATTCGCTCCAGGTCCTTGAGCAGGCAGCTTCCTTGGAGGATGGCTCTGACGGGCCGGTGCCCGGTCCGGACTTCGTGCTGCGGTTTGCGGCCCTGATGCACGACGTCGGGAAGCCGGCTACGCGCCGTTTTGAACCCGGCGGCGCGGTGAGCTTCCGGCATCACGACATGGTGGGTTCCAAGCTCACCGCCAAACGCATGAAGGCTCTGCGCTTTGACAACGACACCATCAAGGCCGTGGCCCGGCTCGTGGAGCTGCATATGCGTTTCTACGGCTATGGAGATGCGGGTTGGAGCGACTCGGCGGTGCGGCGGTATGTCACAGACGCCGGTCCATTGTTGGATCGGCTTCACAAGCTGACGCGTTCGGACGTCACCACCCGGAACCAGCGCAAGGCTGAGCGGCTTGCCTTCGCCTACGACGATCTCGAAGCCAGGATCGCCGCCCTGCGCGAACAGGAATCCCTCGAAGCTGTGCGCCCGGACCTTGACGGTGGCCAGATCATGACGCTCCTTGGCCTGAAGCCGGGTCCCGTGGTGGGCCGTGCCTACAAGTTCCTACTGGAGGAGCGGATGGAGCACGGTCCGTTGGATCAAGGTGAAGCTGAGGAAAAATTGCGGAAGTGGTGGGAGGCTCAACCGGAGGCTCTCGCCCCTGTACCCGCCGACGTCGACCATGTCCCAACCGAGGAGTCTTAAGTGAACATAGAATTCAACACTCCCCGTCCCCAGCTTTGGATCATGCGTCATGGGGAGACCGAATGGTCCAAGAGCGGACAGTACACCGGGCTGACCGATCTTCCTCTCACCGTTGAAGGCGAGCAGCAGTCGGTGGAGGCCCGGAAGGCGTTGGACGGCGTCGACTTCGATCTGGTCCTCACTTCTCCCCTCCGTCGGGCACGCCGCACGGCTGAACTCGCCGGCTTTCCGGACGCCAAGCAGGAACCCCTGGCCGTGGAATGGGATTACGGAGACTACGAAGGAATCAGTTCGGACCTCATTCGCAAGGACAACCCGGACTACCTGATCTGGACTCACGGGGTTCCCAACGGGGAAACACTGGATCAGGTAGCTGCCCGTGCGGACAAGATCGTAGCCCGGGTACTGGAGTCCGGCCTGGACAACGTACTCATTGTGGCTCACGGACACTTCTCCAGGATCCTGACGGCACGCTGGTTGGGACTCGATGCCCAGTACGGCCGGCACTTCCTCCTTGGCACTGCAAAAGTTTGCACATTGGGCTGGGACAAGAAGACCCCCGCAGTGGTCCGCTGGGGCCTCTAACCAGTCGGTTGGGAACCCTTTGACGGGTCAATTGTGTGAATTGCAGAATAACTTTAGAGAAGTCTGTAATTCGGCTGGTCAAATGATCTGTCTTTAGTGTAATTTTATTTATGGCCCCAGTGCGTCTTGCCAGGGTCAAGGCGCGCGCAGCCCGACGAAGTCGGTTGGAGCTACGGCACAGCAGAAAAGGAGGTTGGGAAAATGATTACTTTGACTAGCGGATGGAAGATGACCGTCGCCGCGAACCCCGCCTCTGCTGCCCACGCCCGCCTTCGCACGGGAGTGACTGTCTCCTAGTGTCCGTTGGCCCCAGGGCCAGGACCTTGATAGATCCCCTACTTCTTTTGGGGATGCCCGGTAGCAGCGTCTCCACCCCTCGGTATTAAGCGGATGCGCAATTCCTCCTGAATCGGAACCAGCTTCCACTGGGTCTTTCGCATCCATATTCCACGGGTAGTTTCCCTATTTGCAATTACTTGCCCTATCGGGCATTTCTTTGCCCAATTCCGGCCAATTCCTTGGTGAATTAAGAGGCTCTAATTGGTGCGCCCAAAATCAAGTATCGGCCAGTCTGGTCGGGACTTCACTTCGAGTAAATGAGAGGAGGTGACCTACGTGACCAGTAAGTTCGAGGAATTCTTCTCGATGATCGGCATCCCGCTGCAGAACGAGAGGACTCAGTTCAACGGCGACCAGCTCGACAAGAACAGGGAAGTTGTCTTGATCGCTATGTACATGATGAGTGTGAACCGCTGAACCGATGATTCCGGTGCGGACCGCCCGCAGTACAAACGGATCACGAGTACAACGGATCACCCCATTGAAGGAGGATCTGATGATTCACATCGGAGCCAATCCGCCAGGAGCCCACGCGGCAACGCGTGGGCTCCCCCCGTTTAACGTCTTGGTCGTTGGTCTAACGTCTTGGTCGTTGGGCGCAGCCGGTTTGACTCTCCGCCGTTCAGCCGCCGGCCCTTTGCGGCGCGTGGTGGTTTACCGCGCCGGGCAGTTGTAGGAAAGCAGCAGCACCCGCTGGGAGTTCTTTACTTCGGTGGACGAGCATCCGGCGTCAGTGAATGCCCGTAGATCAGGAATGGAGCCACCCCCGGCGCCAACGAACCACACGTGGCCGCGCCCCAACAGTGCAGCCGCGGTAACTTCCTTGTTGGTACCCCAAAGCGTCCCTGACTCCGCTGGAGAAGCACCCAGGGACAGGTCCGAAAGCGACCTGAACGGTGAGGGGTAAGCAATGGAGACATCCCTTAGCTCCGGCCGCTCATAAACCACAGAAGCCGGTCCCTGCGTCTCATTACCGATGATCGCCGCTATATCCCGTTCAGTATCCTGTGGTTCGTTCAGGACGCTTTTTAGGGTCAGCTGCGGAACGAGGCTTGCGCTGAGAACAATCCCAATGGCAACGGGCAGCAGCAGGCGTTGATTGCGCCTGACGGAGTCCAGGCCGAGTCCGACGAGGAGCGCAAAGGCCGGAGCTGTGAAAGTCAGGTACCGGGCCACGTAGACAGGCTGGGCAATCAGGCTGACCACCAGGAGACCCGTCACGGGCAGGATCACTGTTGTAAGGCACAACACCAGTAGCGTCTGCAGCCTGCTGTTCCGGTCACCTCGCGCCATGCCGACAATGCCAAGGATGATCAGGACCAGTTGCGCCAATCCCAGCAGCCCGACTGCCGCGAGAATCCATGTGGGAGGAAGGTTTCCGGTGGGCCGATCGTCGCCATAGAAGAACTGTTTAACAGCGGCAGCGCTGAGGTTCTGCAGGAACGACCGGTTCTGGATCCAGTCAACCTGTGCCTTCTGCGTCAACGCGAACAGCAGGAAAGGCAGCACCAGAAGGCCGATTCCTGCCGACGTGACGAGTGTTCCAAGGATCCGTTTGCGCAGGACGAGTGCCGCTACAGCATGGGATGCCACTGCGAGGGCAAAGAACATGAAAACGAATATCCCCAGAGCAGCGCACGCTCCGTAAAGGATCCAGTCGATGCTGTGGTTCGATTCCCATGCCCGGAGCAGGAGGAGGGTGAGCACCACCGCCAGCAAGGCAGAGATTGCATACTGCCGGGCTTCCGTTCCCGACCACACCATACGTGGCAGCACAGCAAGGACGAGGCCGCTGGCGATTCCAATGCTCTCGGATCCAAGACGGCGTCCGATAAGGACAGTACCCGCGCAGGCCAGGCCTACGGCGATGGCCGACGGTGTGCGAAGCGCCAGCTCTGAGAAGCCGAAGACGGAGGTCCAAGCATGCATCAAGAGGTAGTAAGTCCCATGGACAGCGTCAACGGACTGGAGCAGCGTAAACAGCTCGGCAGGCGAACGCCCCGCTGAAGAAACTGTGGCAATCTCATCGTCCCAAAACGAGGGGATCCACGAGCCAACGAAGGCCACGAGGAAAGCGGCAACCCCCACTGCCGAAGGGCTGAGCCATGGGCGCGATGATGGGCTCCCGTTGGATGAGGCCGGGACTCCCGGCAGCTCTGAGGACCGTCGACCCTTTTGCCCGGAAGCGGGTCCGGCTTCGTGGGAAAGTTGGCGTGACATTAAGGAGCCCCCTGAGGCTGACTGATTGTAACGAGCATATACGCGGGGTGTTAGACGCGTACAACCAACCCCCTAGCCACCGCTCCCTCCAGCGGTAAGCTCAAACACATGCAGGAGATCAAGCCGCCGACGGGGCCGAAAAGGGTGCGTCTGGTCATTCCGAGCCGAAGTGATCTCCTGCTGCGGAACTTCACGGAATTGATTGGTGGCCCTATGGGCACCAGGTCCGCCCCCGGCGTCGTATCCCCGGGCTTCTTTACGGTGGAACGTGTACTCATCATCCTCACTGTCGCGGCGGCACTGACCGGCATCCTCATCAAGAGCCATTGCCGCCTCAACGGCTGGGAAACGCCCGGACAGTTCTATTCCACGTGTTACTCCGACTTCCCGGAATTGTTCAGGAACCGGGGCCTGGGTGACGGCGTCTTTCCGTTCTTCACGCAGGGCTCCTCCTTCGAGTACCCGGTACTGACAGGTCTGATTGCCGGTATCACGGCCCTGATGGTTCCCGGTGAGGGCGTCAGCGATGCCAGGATCCTCGGCTATTTCGATGTAAACGCCACACTGATCACCGCCGTGTGGATCGTCGTCGTGCTGGCGACCGCAAGGATGACCCGCCGTCGGCCCTGGGATGCCGCCATGGTTGCCCTGGCTCCGGGAATCATCCTGTCAGGGTTGATCAACTGGGACATGTGGGCCGTTGGACTGCTGGCCCTTGCCATGTATTTCCTGGCCCGGGAGCGGCTGGTGCTGGCTGGAATCTTCATTGGCCTGGGCACGGCAACCAAAATGTATCCTCTCCTGATCCTGGGCGCCATCCTGCTACTTGCCCTGCGGACAGGCCGGATCAGGCCGCTTCTGGTCACGGTCGGAGCCGCAGCCGCTGCCTGGCTGGCCGTCAACCTCCCAATTGCGGCGATAAACCCGTCCGGTTGGAGATACTTCTACGACTTCACCGAGGACCGTCCGGCCGGCTACAGCTCCCCCTGGTTTGCCTACAACCTGCTCGCTGAACGTCTCAACGGCCAGCCACTGGCTCCCGAGACCATCAACACGATGGCCCTGGGCCTGTTCCTCCTGGCTTGCTTCCTCATTGCAGTCCTGGCTTTGTCCTCCCCCACACGGCCGAGGATCGCCCAGCTCGCCTTCCTCATCGTGGCTGCCTTCGTGCTCACTAATAAGGTGTACTCTCCGCAATTCGTGCTCTGGCTTATTCCCCTCATGGCACTCGCGCGGCCCCGGTGGCGCGACTTCCTGATCTGGCAGGCGATCGAGGCACTGCACTGGGCCGCGATTTGGATGTACCTGGGGCAGGTCACGAGCAACGGGTCTGCGCAACACAATATCGACATGCCGTACTACGTTCTTGCCGTCATCCTGCACATGGTGGCCACTGGTTACCTCATGCTCAGGGTCACCTGGGACATTTGGAATCCCGACTACGACGTCATCCGAAGGCACGGCATGGACGATCCCCATGCCGGTCCTTTTGACGGGGCTCCCGACCGGCTCCGCCTTGATCTCGGCCGCCCCTCTGCCTCAGTGCTCCCTTGGAAGGATAGAAGCAATGTCTGATGTCGCCGTCGTAGGTTCAGGACCCAATGGATTGGCGGCAGCGGTGATGATGGCGCGCTCCGGCCTGGCCGTGCGCGTCTACGAGGCCGCTGAATCGGCAGGAGGCGGGGCACGGACCAGCGAACTGATGCAAACAGGGCACTTCCATGACGTCTGTTCGGCCGTCCATCCCATGGCCCTTGCCTCGCCATTCTTTCGAGCTTTCGGACTCTCTTCCCGGATTGAGTTGAAGACACCAGAACTCTCCTACGGTGCAACGCTCGACGGCGGCCGGGTCGCCTTGGCATACAGGTCACTGGAACGCACGGCAACAGAGTTGGGACGCGACGGCGAGGCCTACCGCAGGCTCATGGAACCCTTGGTTCGTATGGTGGAGGGCGTCACAGACACCGCCCTGAACCACCTTCTGCGGGTGCCGCGCCATCCGCTGGCCGCCGCAGTGCTGGCCCTTCGGACGTTCGAGCAGGGGACAGCCCTCTGGGGTAAGAGGTTTCAGGAGGATCTGGCGCCGGCGCTTCTTTCCGGAGTCACCGCACATGCCGTTGGCCGGCATCCCACCCTGGCACCAGCGGGCGCCGGCCTGCTGTTGGCTACCCTGGCCCATGTGGAGGGTTGGCCGATACCCGTTGGCGGATCAGCGGCAATCGTAAAGGCGATGACAGACGACATCCAGGCACACGGTGGCGTGATCGAAACGGGAGCGCGGATTGACTCCCTGGACCAGCTGTCTCCGGCGAAGGCCATCCTGCTCAACGTGGTGCCACCTGCCTTCCTGAAGATCGCAGGGAGCCGGCTACCCCCAGCCTATCGGCGTTCCCTGGAAGCATTCCGGTTTGGTAATGCAGCGTGCAAAGTGGACTTCATCCTGTCCGGTCCGGTCCCCTGGGCAGCCGCGGAGCTATCCGACGCAGGAACAGTCCATGTAGGCGGGACGCGGGAGGAAATAGCCGCCTCTGAGGCCGCCGTAGCTGACGGCCGGCATCCGGAACGGCCTTATGTCCTGGTGGCCCAGCCATCACAGTTCGACGCCGGCAGGGCCCCGGCCGGACGCCACATCCTCTGGAGCTACTGCCACGTTCCGGCCGGATCAACTACGGACATGACGGAGCGGGTGGTTGCACAGATTGAGCGCTTTGCGCCAGGTTTCCGTGATCTCGTGATCGAGTCCAAGGTAACTACTGCAGCGGACATGGCCAGTTACGACGCAAACTATGTGGGCGGCGATTTCAGTTCGGGAATAGTGGACGTGATGGGCATCATCAAACGGCCCACCTTTAGCCCGGTACCCTGGCGGACGCCGATTCCCGGGGTGTACCTGTGCTCGTCGTCAACGCCGCCCGGTCCCGGAGTGACCGGTATGCCAGGGTTCCACGCAGCGAAGTATGCCCTAAAGGACATATTCGGACTGCCGGTGCCTTCCTTGGGAAGGCGGCTCTCCGACACGTAGGGCCATCGGGACCAGGCGGCGTTGAAAGTGCGCTAATTGGCGGCAGTGAAGCGCGTGCGGCGGTGCTTCGGGTTTTCGATCTCGTCCAGCATTGCTACCGCGAAATCCTGGGTGGAGATCTGCGAACCTGCCGGAGTATCCAGGGCGGTTACGTACTCCCCGGTCCGCTCACCAGGCTGGATCAGCGGAGCAGGGGCCAGGACAGTCCAGTCCACGTGGTCAGGCGCCTCTTTGGCTGCCTCATAGGCTGCTGCCATGGTCAGCGCTTCTGCCTTGTAGGCTTCGGGAAAACCGGGCGAGTCCACGAGCCTCACGCCGTCGATCTCAAGGGCGCCGGCACCGCCTACGATCAACAGACGTGCCTTCGCGGCAGTGCGATAGACGCTGTTCATGGCGTCGAGCCATTCTGAATGGGCGCCTCCGGTCCTGCTCGGCACCGTAGCCAGGACCACAGTGTCGTGGGCTTCGACGATTTGAGTGAAGGAGCCTTGATCAGCAAGATCAGCGGAGAGTGCCGATGCACCCTCAACGGCGGAACCGCTCCGTGAAACTGCGGTGACTTCATGTCCCCGGCTCAAAGACTCGTTGACGATCTGGCTTCCGACCATGCCGGTGGCTCCATAGACTGCGATTTTCATGACACTCCTTCGTATTGGTATTCTCGGACAGCCCCCAAAGTATCTTTCGGATACAAAGACCTTCAAAGAAACCGAGTATCCATTTGGAAACCAACCAGCAGGCCGCCAACGTCCTGGATCCCGACTGCCCGTCCAGGGTGGTCTTCCAGCGAATCGGGGATAAATGGGCCTCCCTGGTGATCCAGGTTCTGGCCAACGGACCTGTGCGGTTCAGCGAGCTGCGGAAGATGGTTCAGGTCGTCACGCCAAAGGTGCTGACACAGACGCTCCGTTCTCTTGAGCGGGATGGTCTCATCACCCGGAAGGTGTACGCACAGGTTCCGCCGAGAGTGGACTACACGCTGACTGACCTGGGCCGGTCCCTTCTCGCACCGCTGAGCCAGCTGCGTCAATGGGCAGAGAACAACGTGCCCGCCATCATTGACGCCCGCGATGCCTACGACGAGCTTCGGGACGCGGAACTGCTGGAGGGCTGAACTGGCTCCTAAATGCAGCAACTACCCCACGTAGGGAGTGGCCAGAAGGGTACTTCCGGACTCCTCTATGTGCAGCAGGATGCCATTCCCGCGCCGCTCGAACTGGAGCGGTTCCTTAAGCGAACGCTCCATCCGGGCTTGATCGTCGTCCCACGGGAAGTGGCAGAGCCAATACCGTTTCGAGGGTTTCAGGGGGTGTAGCCCGGCGGGGGTTTTGCGGCCGGGGACGCGCCGGTCTGGTCCGGCAACGCCTGCCGCGCCCACATAGCCCTGTCCCAACGAGTTGACAACGCAATTCTCAGGGTGAGCAGGCATAATGGCGCCGTGGGGAAAATTCAGAAGATATCACTGGCACTTGTCGGGCTCATTATTGGTGGATCGTTGGTGGGTTGCGACGACGGCCGGGCAGGGGCGGAAGTCGCAGCAAAACAGCTCGCGTCCGCCATCTCAGCCCTCGACGTCGGGGGTGTTGCCTTTGAAGGCAAGGATGCTGCCGGCGCTAACGAGCAGCTCCAGGAGGTTTTCAAGGCACTTGAGCCGGGTAAGCCTGCCGTGGAACCCGGTGAGCTGAAGCTGGAGGAAGACACCGCCACCGTCCCTTTGGCATATAACTGGAAAATCGGTTCCTCGGAGTGGAAGTACTCCGTAACAGCCGAGCTCAAGAAATCCGGCGACTCGTGGCTAACGGTATGGAAGCCAGCGCTTCTGGTGCCCGACCTGGTGGATGGCGAAATTCTCACCAAGGCCACCGAATCACCTCAACGCGCCGATATTCTTGGCGCCGGTGATGCCCCGCTGGTTACTTACCGCCCTGTGGTGAACGTTGGCATCGACAAGCAACAGCTCGCCGGTGGGGATCCCGCGGCCTCTGCTGGAAAGCTCGCCGAGCTGGTGGGAGTTGATTCCGCGGCGTACGTCAGCCAGGTGCAGGCTGCGGGTGCTGAGGCTTTCGTGGTTGCCATCACCCTGCGTGACGACGCCAGCAGGACTGTCACAGATGCGCAGATTTCCGCGATTCCCGGCGCGCGTGCCATCAAAGAAAGCATGCCGCTCGCGCCCACACGCACGTTCGCGCGGGCGTTACTGGGTACGGTGGGGCAAGCCAATGCTGAACAGATTGAAAAATCCGGCGGTGCCCTGACAGCCGGAGACGTGACGGGGACCGGAGGCCTGCAGCAGCAGTACGATGCCCTGTTGCGTGGAACGGACAGAGTGATCATCCGGGCGCAGAAGGCAGACCTCACGGCGGAAGAGATCCGAGCGGCCGGCACTGATCCCCGCCGAACCGTCTTCGATGTTCCGGCCACCCCCGGCACGCCCCTGAAGACCACACTGGACCCCTCGCTGCAGCAAGTGGCCGAAGGGATACTGGCTGAAATTCAGCCCGCATCCGCCATCGTGGCGCTCCGCCCCTCGACCGGTGCGGTCCTTGCCGCTGCTTCGGGTCCCGGCAGCGACGGTTACAACACCGCCATGCTGGGCCAGTACGCTCCGGGTTCAACCTTCAAAATGGTGGATTCCCTAGCCCTGTTCCGCAACGGAATGACGCCGGATTCAAAAGTGGAATGTACGCCGACTCTGACCGTGGACGGCAGGACCTTCAAAAACGCCGAGGGCTATCCCGCTGACTCCTTGGGGTCTGTCACCCTGCGGGACGCCTTCGCCCACTCGTGCAATACTGCTTTCATCTCGGCCAGGGACTCTGTGAGTCAGGCCCAGCTTGAGTCGGCAGCCACTTCACTGGGTGTGGCCGTAGAAGCGCCGAAGCTGGGGGCCGACGCCTTCCTCGGTTCCGTCCCCGGAGAAGCCGAAGGTACCGAACACGCGGCGTCCATGATCGGCCAGGGCAAGATTCTCATGTCCCCGCTGTCCGCTGCCGTGATGGCCGGTTCTGTAGCCAACGGCTCCCCCGTGTCGCCGCAGCTTGTCCTCAACGCTGACGCCGCCGTTCCAGGCGGCGCGCCTTCCGGAAGCACGACGGCGGCCGCCGCCACACCGTCGTCGCCCGCCTCGGACGCCCCGCCACCCGCAAAAACGGCCGAGAAGCCGATCACCAAAGAGGAAGCCACAGCGCTGGCCGACATGATGCGGGCGGTAGTGACCTCTGGGCATGCCGGATTCCTTATGGACGTTCCGGGCGCACCGGTGGGCGCGAAGACCGGCACAGCCGAATTCGGCAAGGAGAATCCGCCGAAGACGCATGCCTGGATCGTGGCTGTGCACGGGGACCTTGCCGTTGCGGTGTTCGTGGAGGAAGGCGGCCTTGGTGCGGCCACCTCGGGTCCGTTGCTGAAGGAATTCCTGACCGCCGCCGGCTAACCCCCGGACGCTCCCTCACCTTTCGCAGGTTTTAACGCGACCCTCCTTCACCTTTCGTCGCTTTTGCCCCGACCCTCCTTCACGTTTCGTCGCTTTTGACCCAACCCTCCTACACCAGGTGAGGGAGCGTCCGGCATTTCGTTGCGAAAGGTGAGGGAGGGTTGGCGGCCGGATCAAGCGAAGTAATGGGGCATGGGAAGATTGCTTTTGTGGCTCATATTGACGTTTCCGGTATTGATTACTTCCTCTCTGACGGCACCCAACTGCTCAACGGCGTCACTTTCAAAGTGCCCGATGGAAGTAAGACCGCGCTGATCGGGCCTAACGGCACCGGGAAAACCACGCTGTTCAGGATCATTGCCGGAGATCTGGTCCCCGATGAAGGCGTCATTGGCCGCTCCGGGAATATGGGCATCATGCGGCAGTTTGTAGGCCAGGTCCGTGACGATTCGACCGTCCGTGACCTTTTGGTATCCGCCGCACCTCCCGCTTTGGCGGCGGCTGCCCGCACAGTGGATGAAGCCGAGCTGGCCATGATGGAGTTCGACGACGAGCCCACCCAGATGCGCTATGCCCAGGCCATAGTGGACTGGGGAGATGCAGGCGGCTACGACGTCGAGACCGTCTGGGACGAGGTCTGCATGGCCGCGCTGGGACTTCCCTTTGACCGGGCGCAGCACCGTCCGGCGTCGAGCCTGTCAGGGGGCGAACAAAAGCGACTGGTGCTGGAGGCCCTCTTCGCTGGTCCTGACGAACTGCTGCTTCTGGACGAACCGGACAACTACCTCGACGTCCCGGGAAAGCGTTGGCTCGAAGGCAAACTCAACGAATCCAAAAAGACAGTGTTCTTCATCAGCCACGACCGTGAGCTCCTGAACAATGCCGCCGGGCGTATCGTCACCCTTGAACCGGGCATCAACGGCGCCGGCGCCTGGGTGCATGGAGGGGGCTTCGGCTCTTACGTCGATGCGAGGGCTGACCGGAACGCCCGCTTCGAGGAACTGCGAAAACGTTGGGACGAGGAGCACATCAAGCTCAAAGAACTCGTCAACATGTACAAGAACAAGGCCGCCTTCCGTTCTGACATGGCTAACCGATATCACGCTGCGCAGACCCGACTGGCAAAATTCCTGGAAGTTGGCCCTCCGGAAGCCCTTCCCATCGAGCAGAACGTGAAGATGCGGCTCAAGGGAGGCAGGACGGCCAAGCGTGCCATCGTCGCCGAACGACTTGAACTGACAGGCCTCATGAAACCGTTTTCCACTGAAGTCTGGTTTGGGGACCGCGTCGGTGTTCTCGGCTCCAACGGCTCTGGCAAGAGCCATTTCCTGCGACTGCTGGCTACCGGCGGGACAGACCCTGAGCGTGAACACCTGCCGGTATCGGAAGTGGAGATTGCTGAGGTTCCGCATGAAGGAACGGTGAAACTCGGCGCCAGGATCCGGCCCGGATTTTTCGCACAGACGCATGTTCGCCCGGATCTTCTTGGCAAAACCCTGTTGGAGATCCTGCACCGCGGGGACGAGCATCGCTCCGGGTTGGGCCGTGAAGCCGCCGCGGGTGCGCTGGACGGCTACGGCTTGGCAGGTCAGTCGGAGCAGAAGTACGAGTCCCTGTCCGGGGGGCAGCAGGCACGGTTCCAGATTCTGCTGCTGCAGCTTTCGGGAGCCACCCTGCTGCTGCTCGATGAGCCCACAGACAACCTCGACCTCCACTCAGCCGAGGCTCTCGAGCGAGCCATTGACCATTTCGAGGGGACCGTCCTGGCAGTCACCCACGACCGCTGGTTCGCCCGGACCTTTGACCGCTTCCTTGTATTCGGCTCGGACGGCAAGGTGTACGAGTCCGAGGCACCCGTCTGGGACGAAAAGCGCGTGGAACGCGTCCGCTAGCCCCAACGCTCCCTCACCTTTCGCAGCTTTTTGGCAAACCCTCCCTCACTTGGTGATGGAGGGTTTGGTGTTTTGGCGCGAAAGGTGATGGAGGGTTTGGTGTTTTGGCGCGAAAGGTGATGGAGGGTTTGGTGTTTTGGCGCGAAAGGTGATGGAGGGTTCTATTTGAACGTTTTGCGCTTGGTCTCGGTGCCGTCGGCGGCGTAGGTCACCCATTCACCGGTTTTGCGCCCGACGTCGTATCTTCCTTCGTCCATCAGCTCACCGGTGCTGTGCCAGCGTTGCCAGGATCCGTCCTGCTGGCCGTCCCGGAAAGCCCCCGCTGCAGCAGACCCCCACCCTCGCGGTACCAGATGCAGGGACCGTCGAGTTGGCCGCCGGAATAGCCCACGTCTGCCTTGAGTTGACCATTACGGTAGTAGAACTTCCACCGGCCGCGCCTCTCGCTGTCGACGTAATCGCCCGTCCCCGAGAGCTTGCCGTCCTTGAACACTTCCTCAGCCATGGGGATCAGCCTGATCGAAACGCCACCCAATGTGACTAAATGATCACTTCGGACTATCATTTGAGCGTGAAGACTGAAGAAAGACACCGTCTGATCGCAGAGCTTCTGCGTCAACGGGATGAGGTCAGTGTCGAGGAGCTCATCGCTCAGTGCAGTTCCTCAGGAGCCACCATCCGCCGGGACCTTGAGGTGCTGGCGGGACACGGTGTACTCCGGCGGATCCACGGCGGCGCAAAGAGCCTGGTCCTGCGGGGCGAAAACCCTGGCTACGGTCAGCGGGAACTTGAAGACCAGGCCATTAAGGTCAGGATAGCGGCAGGCGTCGCCTCACTTTTGGGCGATCGCGAACACGTCTGGCTGGACAGCGGAACCACGGCAACAGAAATTGCCCGTCAACTGCGCCAGCGCGAACTCACCCTGATGCCGATGTCCTTGCGGTCCGTGAACGTACTGGCCGTGGATGACTGGCAGAGCGGACATCGGCCGGCACTGCTGCTCCCAGGCGGAAGCCTGATACCGGGCGAATTTTCCTTCCGGGGGCCGTTGGCGGAAAGAACCATCCGCTCCCTGAGGTTCGACACCGCCGTAGTGACACCCTGCGCCCTTAACTTCAAGGACGGTCTGCTGGCCCATGACGTCGACGACGCCGCCGTCAAGCGCGCAGGCCTGGAGTCAGCGGCCAGGGTAGTTGTTGCTTGCGCCGGCTCGAAATGGAACGGTAATGCTGTTGCACTCGTAGCCGCCCTGCCGGCCGTTGATGTCCTGGTGACGGACAGATTCCTCACTCCTGAAGAACTTGCACAACTCGAAACGTACTCGGTGAAAGTAGTGACTGTATGAGTGTCAGCATCGCGACCGGCCCCAGCCTGAAAGCGGCATCCGTCGCTACTTTCCTGATTTTCGGGGTGAACGGGCTGGTCTTTGCCAGCTGGGCGGCACGGATCCCCGCTGTCACCGAAATCCTGCATCTGACGTCGGGCCAGATGGGCACGTTGCTCCTGTGCACGGCCATTGGCTCGCTGATCGCCCTGCCCACAGCAGGGTGGGTTGTCGGCCGGATCGGGACAGCGAACACTGTTCGCGCCAGCGGGGTCCTCGCAGCACTGGCTGGCGCAGCTGTTGCGTTGTCACTGTTGGCGGAATCCGTTCCGGCTACGGCCCTGGCCCTGTTCTTCTTCGGAATGGGCATCGGTCTTTGGGACGTCGCCCAGAACATTGAAGGGGCCGACGTCGAACACCGGCTTAGACGGACCATCATGCCCCAGTTCCACGCGGCTTTCAGCGGCGGTGCTTTTGTGGGAGCCCTGATTGGCTCCGCCCTGTCCAACCTTGGTGTGAGCCTGCCCGTGCACCTGCTGGTCATCGCCGGTCTGGTTGCCGTCCTGACCCTTGTGGTGCCCCGCTACTTCCTTCCCCATATCGCGGCAGAGCGGCCAGCAGACGGGGAACCCAAGCCTGCCAAGGGACCCTCTGCCTGGCGCGACGGGCGGACCCTTTTGATCGGCGTGGTGGTCCTCGGCGCTACCCTGACCGAGGGCGCAGGCAATGACTGGATCGCCAAGGCATCAGTTGACGGACTTGGCACAACCGAGTCCACGGGCGCTTTGCTCTTTGCCGTCTTTGTCCTCGCCATGACTGCTATGCGGTTTGCAGGCGGAATGGTCATCGATCGCTATGGCCGAGTCGCGGTCCTGCGAGCCAGCATGGCAGCGGCAGCCGCCGGTCTGGGTCTCTTCGTCCTGGCAGGAAATGTGTGGTTGGCCGTGGCGGGGGCCGCTCTTTGGGGAGTGGGAGCCGCACTGGCCTTCCCCATGGGGATGTCAGCCGCTGCAGATGACCCCCGCCACGCCGCGGCACGGGTGTCCGTCGTGTCGACGATAGGCTACATGTCGTTCCTGGCCGGCCCGCCCTTGCTCGGATACCTCGGGGACATCACGGGAATCCACTTCGCACTCCTTGCTATCCTCGCCCCGATCCTGGTTGCCTTGCTGCTCGCTGGCGCCGCGAAGCCCTTGCACGCCAAGTAAGCAACCTGCGGGCGTCCGTGTTCTCCCGTACACAGGCGCTTTGAAACATCAGCCAGACCAGGGGCACTACGGCGGCGGCAAGCAGCGCACCACCCAGGGTGTCAATCAGCCAGTGCGCGCCAAGGTACGTCCGGCTGACCATCATGGCGAGTGTTCCCAGACCGGCCATCAGCCACATCCACAGCCGTCCGATCAGGAGTGCAACCACCAGCAGAAATGCGGCCGTGGCGGATACATGGCCGGAGGGAAAAGAACCCGTATCGGTGAGGACGATGGTGTTGGACGGACGGCCGCGGCCAATCCCTGCCTTGATCAGCTGGGTAAGCAGTGCCACAGAGGCAGCGGCGACAACGGAGAAAACGGCAGTCTGGGGCCTTCGCCGCACCAGCAGAATGATGACGAGGCAGGCGTGCAGCACATAAATTCCGCGGTAGCCGGCCACGTTAAGGAACTCGTTGATGCCGTCCCACGCAGGGCTGCGCAGCGTCTCGACAAACTGGTGCCATCCGCTGTCCAGGGCCAGGAAGGGTGGATCCACCTTATTGGCCAATAACAGGCCCCCCAGAACGGTCATCGATGCGAGCAGGGCCGTGCTGGCCGCGATCACCGGGCCTGGGGAATACCGCTGCGGGTCGAGGACACGCGTCATTGATTCATCCTAACGATTCGTCCCGTCAAGCAACCGGGAAATCGAACCGATGATCCAATGGGCGTGCCTTCCCCCACGCCATGCCCAACCAAAGCTGGTCAAATCCCCAGCGGGCCTTCGGTTGTAGGGTGGGGAAATGCGAAGGATGCTGAGGAGGGGCCCAGGAAGGATTGCGCGTCTGGACAGGGCACTCGTCAGGGCCGTTTCGGGTTTCCCCGGAGGTGAACACGACGACTTCTTCCGTCGGCTGTCCGCCGTTGCCAACAAAGGCAAGCTGTGGTTTGCCATAGCTGCTGTCCTTGCCATCTTCAAGGGCAGGCCGCGTCGTGCGGCCCTTCACGGCCTTATTGCCCAAGGCTTGGCTTCTGGTGTAACCAACCTCGGCTTCAAAACCCTGCTGCCGCGCGCCCGGCCTCTGCCGGAGCACCTGCCGGTGTTCCGTTTCGTTCATCCGCAGCCCACCAGTTCTTCTATGCCGTCCGGGCACTCGGCTTCGGCAGCGGCGTTCGCTGTGGGAGCTGGTTTCGTCCACCCCGTGATCGGAGCAGCACTCGCTCCTGTCGCTGCCGGAGTTGCATACTCAAGAGTGCATACAGGCGCCCATTGGCCATCTGATGTGATCTTCGGATCTGCCATCGGAGCGGGAGCCGCTCTGGTCACCCGAAAGTGGTGGCCGGTCAGGCCGCCCTTTCCTGACACACGGCGAAATCGGACCCATGCTCCCGAGATAGCGGGTGGACGCGGGTTAAGCATCGCGGTGAACACGCTTGGTGGATCCTACGGCCCGGAAACAGTAGCCGCCCTGCAGAAAGTATTCCCGTCAGCGTATATACAGCAGGTTAGTCAGGATGACGATCTGGTAGCTGCAATCCGGGCTGTTGCCACCCACCCCGGAACGGAAGCCTTAGGGGTCTGGGGCGGGGACGGGACCGTGGGCGCTGCCGCTGCATACGCCGTGGCAGAAAAACTGCCCCTGCTCGTGCTCCCTGGCGGGACCCTCAATCACTTCGCCCGCGATGCAGGCACGTCCACCCTCACATTGGCACTGAATGCTGCTGAACAGGGCGAAGCAGCACTGGCAGATGTTGGCCATATTGTGGTGGAGCGTGGCTTGCCCGACAAACTCGAGCGCCTTGAACTGACGATGTTGAACACTGCCAGCATCGGTCTGTATCCCGACATGGTCAGGCGCAGGGAGCATCTTCAGCCCAGCATGGGCAAGCCCCTTGCAGGAGTAGTCGCAATGCTTGGCACATTCGCAGCCGGCACCCCCACAACCTTGTTCGTGGATGGAGTGCGCCACAAGCTCTGGATGCTGTACGTGGGCCGGGGCAGGTACTTCCCCCGGGACCACGCTCCCTTGGTGCGCCCGGTGATGGACGACGGCGTCCTGGACTTCCGCCTCATTACTGCCGACGAATCTCTTGCCAGGCTGCGCCTGTTGTGGTCGGTTCTCACCGGGACCGTGGCGACGTCGAAAATCACCCATCTTCGCGAGGCCACCAGGATCAGGGTCGAGGCAAACGGCGCCCCGCTGACTCTCGCCGTGGACGGTGAGGCCATCCCCGGGGTCCGCAGCGTGGAGTTCACCGTGCGGCGCGGCGCTTTAAGGTATTACTCCCCCGAGCCCTGAAGGGTCATCCGATCGGACTACCCTGATTCTCCCCTGAATCATCCCTGAGACCGGCGATTTTCCTAGGGAGCATGGGTAGCGTGGTGGTTGCACCCCAACGCACCTTGCATCCACTGCTAACCAAAGGAAAGCTTCCATGATTGAAGCAAAAGGCCTGACAAAAATCTACGGTGACAAAACCGCCGTAGACGCCGTCAGCTTCACGGTCGAGGCAGGCCGGGTCACCGGCTTCCTGGGGCCCAACGGTGCAGGCAAGTCCACCACCATGCGCATGATCATGGGACTTGACCGGCCGACGTCGGGATCCGTCACGGTGAACGGTGTTCCGTTCGCCAAGCACGTAGCCCCGCTGCGCGAAATCGGATCCCTGCTGGACGCCAAAGCCGTCCACACAGGGCGCACCGCCTACAACCACCTGCTGGCCATGGCAGCAACCCACAGCATCCCGAAGAAGCGGGTGAACGAGGTCATCGAAATGACCGGGCTCTCCGAGGTGGCCCGGAAAAAGGTCAGGGGATTCTCCCTGGGCATGGGTCAGCGGCTCGGGATTGCTGCTGCCCTCCTGGGCGACCCGCAAACGGTGATTCTGGATGAGCCCGTCAACGGCCTTGATCCGGAAGGGGTCGTGTGGGTCCGGAACCTCGCCAAATATCTGGCGGCGGAGGGTCGGACTGTTTTCCTTTCGAGCCACCTGATGAGCGAGATGGCAGTCACTGCGGACCATCTCATTGTCATCGGCCGCGGCAGGATCATTGCGGATGCTCCTATCCAGGAGATCATCAACGGCAAGGGACAGAGCCGGGCGCGTGTGCGGACGGACCAGCCAGAGCACCTGATGAACATTCTCGCCGGGGATGGTGTCTCCATCCAGGTCCAGGAGCCTGAGTTGCTGGAGGTCACCGGACTTGATCCCCGCCGGATCGCCCGCATTGCACTCGAAGACCGCGTCATGATCTACGAACTCACGCCGCTGCAGGCAAGCCTCGAGGAAGCCTATATGGAGCTGACCAAGGACGAGGTCGAATACCACTCGCTGATCACTTCGGGAGCCCCTGCTTCCGTTCAGGCCGGAGGCAACTAAGCCATGAGCACGTCAAACCTGAACACGTCACTGAACCCATCAGCCCCGAACGCCCCGGCACCGAGCCTTCGCGGAACCGCTGCCGTTGTTGGCCCCGGACCCAGCTTTTTCCGGGTGCTGAATTCCGAATTCATCAAATTCCGTACCCTCACGTCCACCTTGATTTTGCTGGCCTGCACGCTGCTTGTCATGGTGGGCTTTGGCGCCCTGACAGGCTGGGGAACCGGCACCTTCGCCGAGCAGGCCCTGAGCGATCCGGAGGCGGCTGCCGCGATCGCAGCTCAAGGAGGGGATCTGGCAATCACGGTGCCCACCTCCGGCATCGCCTTTGCCCAATTGATCCTGGGCTCACTGGGCGTGCTGCTGATGAGTTCCGAATTCACCACCGGCATGGCTCGATCCACTTTCGCCGCAGTGCCCAAGCGGCTGCCTGCGTTCGTCGCCAAGCTGATTGTCGTGGTGGTGGCTTCCTTCCTTCTCACGGCGGTATCTTCGTTTCTGGCTGGACTCGTTGCCATTCCCATCCTGGACTCCTACGAACTCAAACTTGATCTGGCGGCTTCCCAGTCCGTGAAACTCCTGCTGGTCAGCAGCGTTTACGTTGCCGCGGTGGCAGCCATCGGTCTGGCACTGGGAAGCATCATCCGGAACTCCGCCGGCGGCATCATGAGCCTTGTCGGTCTGTTCTTCGTAGCTCCCATTGCACTGCAGATCATCCAAGGCGACGTCGCCAAAGAGATCAGGAAATACCTGCCAGGTAACACCGTGGAGCCAATGACTGCCGTCAAACACATGCCGGACACCCTCGAAGTCTGGCAGGCGGCCCTGGTACTCGGAGCCTGGGTTGTTGTTCCAGTGATCCTGGCCATGGTGCTGCTGAAGAAACGGGACGTGTAGCCAGCTTCTGGTTCGATAGTGAGTGAAATAGCGCCGGTAAAGGGCGCGTCGACCACACACGTCGACGCGTCCTTTGCCGAGATTACCGCCCGCCGTCGGGGGCGCCTGCGCCGTTACTTGCATGGGCGGCCCCGTTTGGTGGACCTCTTGGTTGCTGCGGGCTACCTGCTGCTGGTCACGCCCACCATCGTTGAGGCGGCGAACGACGGCGACTGGGCAGGGATAGCTCTGATGGGCACCCTCGCTGTGGTGCTGCTGTCCCGCCGGGATCAGCCGGCCATGGTGGTGACAGTGGTTGCGATTCTTGAGGTGGCAATCACCATGCTCCATCCCTGGGGACCAAACGTCTCCGCCGGATTATGGTTCGCCCTCTACGCCTTGGCTGTTGCCCATACCCGCCGTTTTGCCCTTGTGGCGCTGGCCTTGGCAACGACGCCGCTTTCCCTGGTCTACTTCCTGATGCTGGTGGGACCCCTTCCCGAAAACGCCGGAGGGCCGGGAAATGATCTGCATTTGGTCAGCCTTGTGGCCGGCATCACCATCGCGCTTTCTAACGTCATTGCTGCTGGCATCGGCTTTTCCGTCCGTCAACGGCGCCTTCACGAACAGGAAATTGCTGCATGGGCATCGCGGGCAGCCCAGCTGGGATCCGTCAATGAGCGCAACAGGATAGCCCGGGAAATGCACGACGTCATAGCCCATTCCCTGACCGTGATGGTCACCCTTTCGGACGGTGCCGCCGTGCTGTTAAAAGGAGCCCCGAACAGGCAGGTGAGGTTCTCGGTGAGCTGTCCCGAACCGGCAGGACGGCTCTGGCAGACATGCGCCGCGTGCTGGGCGTCCTGCGGAATGACGCCCCCGAAGAATCTCCTCGCGAACCTCTTGCTGGCAGTGCCACGCTGGGCAAACTTCTCGATGGGTTCCGGACGGCCGGACTCCCGCTCCATTTCTCGCACACCGGGCCGGCGCTTCCGGCTGACCCAGCCTTCCAGCTCACCGTCTACCGGATAGTGCAGGAATCACTGACGAATGTGCTCCGCTATGGCCGGGGCTTAGGCCGGGTGGATGCAAAAATTGTCCGGGACGGCTCCCGGGTGACCATAGAGGTGACTGACGACGGCAAGGGGAGCACGCCGTCGGGCCAGTCCTGGAACGGCCAGCACCATCAGACCGTCCAGTACCTTCAGGCCGGACCGGGCCAGACCGGGACCGGCCAGGGAATCGAAGGAATGAAGGAACGCGCAGGAATCTATAACGGAACAGTGGACGCCGGTCCCGGGGCAGGCGGCGGCTGGAGTGTGAGGGCAGTGCTGAACATGACTGACGAGGGGATCAAGTGAACGGCATGAGTGCTATACGGATTGTGCTGGTGGATGACCAGCCTCTGCTGCGGATGGGGTTCCGCCTGATTCTGGAGGGGGAGGATGGCATTGAGGTTGTGGGCGAGGCCTCAGACGGTGCGGAGGCGGTCCAGCAGGTGCGGACGCTGGATCCAGACGTGGTCCTGATGGATGTGCGCATGCCGGTGCTGGACGGGATCGAGGCAACACGTGCAATTTCAACGTCCGGTTCAAATGCACGGGTGATTATCCTGACCACCTTCGATCTGGACGAGTATGCCTTCGCCGGATTGCAGGCAGGGGCTTCGGCTTTTCTGCTCAAGGACGTGGCCCCGGCGGAATTGACCCACGCAGTAAGAGTAGTGGCCAGCGGCGACGCGGTGGTGGCGCCTCGGGTAACGCAGCGATTGCTGGAGACGTATGTCCGGGGCAACGGAGTCGCCGGGCAAGCCAACGGAAGCAATGAGCAGGTGGCCGCCCCACAGCGCGATCCGTTGCTGGACGACCTCACACCCCGTGAGACGGAAATGCTGGAGTCCATGGCGGAGGGACTTTCCAATGCCGAAATCGCCCGGAAGTTCTTTCTTTCGGAAGCCACAGTGAAAACCCACGTGCGGCGCATCCTCAACAAGCTCCATCTGCGGGACCGCGTCCAGGCAGTGGTCTATGCCTACGAAACCGGCCTCGTGGTGCCCAGCAACCCCGACTACTGAGAGAGCACCTTGAGGACACAGGGGAACCCCGGGAGAAACTTAAGCACAGCCGATGCACAGGAACGGTCTATGCAGTGCATAGCCGGTGGATGTTCTATTGACCCATGAACAACCTCCCTGAGCCCCACGAACCGCACCCCAACCACGACCGCGGCCTGGAATTCGACCTTTCAACGCTCATGAGCCGCCGTTCGCTGGGTCTTTTCCTCGGCGCGGGTACGGCGGCAGCTTTGGCGGCATGCACGCCTGGCGGATCAACCGGGGGCGGCACCAGCACGGCGACGTCGACCGCCACCGCAACCAGTACGACGACGGCGTCCGCCGGCACAGCGACCGCCACAGCTACACCCACCTTGACCAGGGCCATTGCCGAATGTGGCGTGGAGATTCCGGCGGAAACGGCAGGTCCTTACCCTGGCGATGGCTCCAACGGCCCCAATGTCCTGGAGGCTTCCGGCGTAGTACGGCAGGACATCAGCTCCAGCTTCGGAACATCAACCACGAAGGTGCACGGCGTCCCGCTGACCGTCACCATGACCCTCCTGGGCAACTCAAACGGCTGCGTCCCCCTTGCGGGTGCTGCCGTTTATGCCTGGCATTGCGACCGGGACGGCAAGTACTCCATGTACGATTCCGGGCTGGAAAACGAAAATTACCTCCGTGGCGTCCAGGAGGCCGACGCGAATGGCCAGGTCACGTTCAAGACCATCTTCCCCGGCGCCTACAGGGGACGTTGGCCCCACATCCACTTTGAGGTCTTTGAATCCATGAGCAACGCGACGGCCGCCAGCCAGGTGCTTGCGGTCTCGCAGATCGCGCTGACGGACGCAGCCTGCCGCGAGGCCTACGCTTCCGCAGGGTATGAAACCAGCGCCAGCAACTTCCCCAGCACCACTCTGCTATCAGACATGGTCTTTGGGGACGATGGCGGCATCCACCAGCTGGCCACCATGGGCGGATCGGTATCAGCGGGTTACACGGCAGGCCTCAACGTTACGGTTTAGGCAGAGATATCGGCGGGGATAGACTCGACGCCATGCCTTCCAAAACCAGCGCCGCCGAGCACATCCAGGACCTTTCGGCGTATGTCATGGCGTCGCCGTCGAGTTTCCACGCCGTCCATGAAGCGGGCCGGCGCCTGGACGAAGCCGGGTTCACGGGCCTGGACGAGTTGGCGTCCTGGGATGCCGCGGGCGCTGGAAGCAACGGCATGGGAAAGTTCTATGTGATCCGCGACGGCGCCCTGATCGCCTGGGTGACTCCGGCCGGGGCGGGACCCACCACCCCGTTCAACATCCTGGGCGCCCATACCGATTCGCCTTCCTTTAAGCTCAAGCCCAAATCCACAACGGGCAAGTTCGGCTGGCTGCAGGCAGGAGTGGAGGTTTATGGGGGTCCGCTGCTGAACTCGTGGCTGGACCGGGAGCTGCGGCTCGCGGGCCGGCTGGTCATGCTGGATGGCACCCAACACCTCACCGCCACAGGACCCCTGCTCCGCTTTCCCCAACTGGCCATCCATCTGGACCGCTCAGCAAACGAGGGCCTGACGCTGGACAAGCAACAGCACATGAACCCTGTCTTCGGGCTCGGGGAGCCAAACGGAGAGGACCTCCTTGCGCTCCTTGCCGGGAACGTGGCGGGCGATACGAGAGTGGACCCTGGGCAGATCGGCGGGTACGACGTCGTTATTGCAGATACGCAGGAACCAGCGGTTTTCGGGGCCAAAGGGGAGTTCTTCGCCTCCGGGCGACTGGACAACCTGTCCGCGACCCATGCGGGATTGACTGCCCTGATCAACCACGCCGCCTCATCAGGCAGTCCCGACGGGCAAGTGCCGATTGCCGTGCTGGCGGCATTTGATCACGAGGAGATCGGGTCAGCGTCCCGTTCAGGCGCTTGCGGCCCCGTCCTCGAAGACATCCTGCTCCGCGTCTCGGATGGCCTTGGCGCCTCGGTGAGCCAGCGGCGGCAGGCCTTTGCGGCGTCGTTCTGTGTGTCTGCCGACGCCGGGCACGCCGTCCACCCGAACTATTCCGAGCGGCACGATCCGGCGAACAAGCCGGTCCTCAACGGCGGCCCGCTCCTGAAGATCAACGCCAACCAGCGCTACGCCACAGATGCCGTCGGCGCGGCGCTGTGGGCACGTCTGTGCTCGGAGGCCGACGTGCCGTACCAGGAGTTCGTGTCCAACAACGTGATGCCCTGCGGTTCCACCATCGGGCCTCTGACAGCAACACGTTTGGGCATCCGGACAGTCGACGTCGGTGTTCCGCTCCTTTCCATGCACTCCGCCCGCGAGCTGTGCGGGGTGGAGGACCCGAAGAGGCTCGCGACCGTCACCCAGGCCTTCTTCGGGACGCCCGCCACGACCCTTAACTAGGGGAGCTTCCGGCAGCGATTGGGCGGGGTCGTCGCGTTCCGCCCGGGTGCGCATGATTTCCGGCTCGTTTCTGAATTGCCCCAGAGGCAACAGGGAGTGCCTATTTGGCCGGGTTCTTGTTGACTTCTCCCTTTTGTGCAGCGGGAGACTGTATGACTGCACAGATCACTGGCGCGCATCTGATGCTTAGGGTAGGAGCGATGTGATCCACGATACTAACCTCCACTGAACCCAGGAAGACGAGGACAACCGCCCATGCAGGCTGAACAGCAACTCTCGAAGTCGCTTAAACCGCGGCACCTATCCATGATCGCCATTGCAGGTGTCATCGGCGCCGGCCTGTTTGTAGGCTCCGGCGCCGCCATCCAGCAGGCGGGCCCGGGTATTCTGCTCGCCTACATGGCAGCCGGCCTCGTGGTCATCCTGGTGATGCGGATGCTCGGTGAAATGGCTGCAGCAAATCCGGAAACGGGTTCCTTCTCCACTTATGCAGACAAGGCGCTGGGCCGCTGGGCAGGGTTCAGCATCGGGTGGCTGTACGCCTGGTTCTGGATCATCGTGCTGGGTATCGAAGCCACAGCGGGTGCAGCCATCATGCACCGCTGGGTTCCGGGAATCGATCAGTGGGTCTGGGCCCTGATCCTGATGGTCCTCCTCACCCTGACCAACCTTGGCTCGGTGAAATCCTTCGGGGAGTTCGAGTTCTGGTTCGCGTCCATCAAGGTCACCGCCATTGTCCTGTTCCTGCTCTTCGGTGCAGCTGCAATTCTTGGCCTGGTTCCGGGGGTGCCCGCGCCAGGGCTGAGCAACCTTGTGGAGAACGGCGGCTTCCTGCCTAACGGTCCGGGAGCTGTGCTCGCCGGTATCCTCGTCGTCGTCTTCTCCTTTTTCGGGGCTGAAATTGCCACCATTGCCGCTGGTGAATCGGAAAACCCCGTAGATGCAGTCAAGAAGGCCGTACGCTCCACCGTCTGGCGGATCCTGGTGTTCTACATTGGCTCCATCGCCGTTGTGGTCACCCTCCTGCCTTGGAACGACGCCTCCGTTGCCAAGAGCCCGTACGTTGCCGTCATCGAGCTCTTCGGCATTCCCGGCGCGGGCACCATCATGGACATCGTGGTCCTGACATCAGTGTTGTCCTGCCTTAACTCAGGCCTGTACACCGCCAGCCGCATGCTGTTCTCCCTGTCAAAGCGCGGCGACGCCCCTAAGTCCTGGACCAAGATCTCCTCCAGGGGCGTTCCGGCGTCGGCAGTTCTCGCCTCCACTGTGGTGGGATTCGTTACCGTCGGCCTGAACTACATCGCCCCGGATACGGTGTTCCTGTTCCTGGTCAACACCTCCGGTGCTATTGCCCTGTTCGTATGGCTGGTCATTTCCGCATCGCAGCTCATCCTGCGCCGCCGGATGGGCGCAGCGGCCAAGGATCTTTCCCTGAAGATGTGGCTTTTCCCCTACCTGACGTGGGTTGCGATTGTCAGCATCGTGGCACTCCTTATCGGAATGGTGATCCTCGAATCCACCCGCGAGTCTCTCCTGCTTTCGCTCGCCCTCGCCGCCGTAGTGGTCGGGATTGGCCTGTTCCGTTATCGCAAGTCAGCTCCTACGGCTCCGCAGGCAGCGGTTCCTGCGCCGGAAGCCGACGATGTGAGCGTTGGCGCCGGACCGTCGTCGTCCTAGCCTGAATGCTGCTGCCAGCGCTCATAGGGCCCGCTGGCAGCAGCTGCTCGACTCACATGCCGCACGAGGCATATGGGAGCATGTGCTCTATGGTTCCTAAAATTGCATACCAGGGTGAACCCGGGTCCAACTCAAACATCGCCTGCATGGAAATGTATCCGCACATGCTTGCCGTGCCTTGTGCCAGCTTTGAGGACGCCTTCGGGCTGGTCACGGCCGGTGAGGCGGAGTTGGCGATGATCCCCATCGAGAACTCGATCGCAGGCAGGGTAGCTGATATCCACGCCCTCCTTCCGGACTCCGACCTCCAGATTGTCGGAGAGCATTTCCTCCGGATCCGCTTCGATCTGCTTGGTATCCCGGGCAACACCATCGAACAGGCTGAGGAAGTGCACAGCCACCTGCACGCCCTGGGCCAGTGCCGGAAACTGATTCGCTCCCGCGGGCTGAAGCCCGTCATTGCAGGAGACACTGCCGGGTCCGCCCGGGAGGTGCGGGACTGGAATGACCCCACAAAAGTATCTTTGGCACCTCCGCTGGCCGCCGGAATGTACGGACTTGATGTCCTGGCGACTGAAGTCGAGGACGACCCCACCAATACCACCCGCTTCGTGGTCCTTGGGGAGAAGCGTCCCCTTCCGGTCCGCGAGGAGTTGCCGGAAGCTGTGGTCACCAGCCTGGTTTTCCGGGTCCGGAACGTTCCCTCAGCCCTTTACAAGGCATTGGGGGGATTCGCCACCAACGGAGTCAACATGACGCGACTCGAAAGCTACATGGTGGGGGCTGAGTTCGCCGCCACCATGTTCCTGGCGGACGTGGAGGGGCACCCCGACGACGTCCCCCTGAGTTTGGCTCTTAATGAGCTTGAATTCTTCACGTCGGAAGTAAGAATCCTTGGAGTTTATGGGGCGCATGCTTACCGGCTGCAGTCGAAACAAGAGGCGTCGTAGCAGGCCGGCATCCCGTTAGCCTGCCAAGCCGATCAGTGCGCAAGGGATCAGCTTGCGAGGCCGATCACCAGATTGATGGTGGTCGCCAGGATCAGGGTGCCGAAGAGGTAGGAAAGGAGCCCGTGCTTCAGTGCCTCGGCGCGTATCCTGTGGTTCTCCAGATTGGTATCGGAAACTTGGTACGTCATCCCCAGGCTCGTGGCCACATAAGCGAAATCTGAGTACTGGGGCGGGCGGTCCTGGTTGAAGCTGATGCCGCCTGGCTCTTCCCCTCGTTTTTCGGGATCGTAGTACAACTCTGCATAACGCAGGGTAAAGAGTGTTTGAACGAGCATCCATGACAGAGCCACACATAACAGGGCGAGCAGACCGCCGGCCATCACCTCCCGGCCGCCGGGGGTGCCGCGGTGTGAATCAACGACGACGGCGGCAACAGCTGCGAGGCTGGCCAGGTTTGCGGCAAGAATGAGTAGGTCAGTGACACCCCTGGAGGGATCCTCCGTCACGGCATGGGAGCGCGTTCCCGCGGGATCAAGCCTTCCGATTACAACCCACACCCAGACTATGTAGGTCAGGGAGGTGACCGCCCAGCCGATGGCCGGGGCTTCGATCCAGCGCCCCGAAAGACCGGCAGCCAGCGTTGCTGCCAGCCCGGCAAGAACCATCACCACGAAGCGGATCCTGCTGCGCCTGACGATGGTGGCCGGCAGTTCCGGGGAGGGGAAGTCCATGATCTGTACTCTAATCCCGCCCGGGCCCGGCAGGCGGGCCCCGGTTATCCACATGGCAGTCGGCGCGCCTTCCGCGGTCTTCAACAGCGCACTAACCTAGGTATCAGCTTCAGTCCATGACTGCAGTCCAAGAGAAATCGCCTATCCGGTTCGGATGCACTAAGATAGTGAAGTCTGTGCTGCGCCCTGCCCCCACTATGGGAGCCGGGCATTGCATGACACCGCAAATGAACCTCCTGTTACGGAAATGCCGTAACCGCTTAGCCCAAAGGAGGTGGGTTCACATATGCGTCCTTACGAATTGATGGTAATCATCGACCCCGAGGTCGAAGAGCGTACCGTTGAGCCGTCGCTTCAGAAGTTCCTGAATGTCATCACCAACGATGGTGGAACCATCGAAAAGGTTGACATCTGGGGCCGTCGCCGTCTGGCCTACGACATCAAAAAGAAGTCCGAAGGTATCTACGCCGTGGTGAACTTCACCGCCAAGCCGGACACCGCCAAGGAACTTGACCGCCAGCTGAGTCTCAATGAGACCATCATGCGCACCAAGATCACCCGCCCCGAAGAGCAGAAGGTTGTTGCTGAGTAATCAGCTCCACTCTTTTATTCTTTACCCCGCAGGAACGAACAAGGAGGCAGTAGATGGCAGGCGAGACCACCATCACGGTCATCGGTAACCTCACCAGTGACCCCGAACTGAGGTTTACACCGTCAGGCTCGGCAGTAGCGAACTTCACCATCGCTTCCACTCCGCGTACCTTCGATCGTCAGTCCAATGAGTGGAAGGACGGGGAAACCCTGTTCCTTCGCGCATCGGTATGGCGTGAGGCAGCCGAAAACGTCGCAGAATCCCTGACCAAGGGCATGCGCGTTATCGTTTCAGGCCGCCTGAAGAGCCGTTCCTACGAAACGAAAGAAGGCGAGAAGCGCACCGTTATCGAGCTTGAGGTCGATGAAATCGGCCCGAGCCTGCGCTATGCCAACGCCAAGGTCAACCGCACCCAGCGCTCCGGCGCTCAAGGTGGTCAGGGTGGCTTCGGCGGCGGAAACGCGGGCGGCGGCTTCGGTGGCAACCCCGGTGCAAGCCAGGGTGGCAACTCCGGTGGAACCTGGGGCGCCAACCAGCCTGCTGCACAGGATGACCCTTGGGCTACGCCCGGAGTCAGCAATGCAGGCGGCTGGGGCAACGGCCCCGATTCCGAACCTCCCTTCTAACCACTCATTAAAGGGCCGACGTCGAGACCCGCCAGGGTGCCAACGGCACCAAGGCGACCATCGCCGTCGGACCACCACCATCCCGTGGATCAATATCCACGGGCTCCATAGATAAGGAGCTCCACGATGGCTAAGGCTGAACTCCGTAAGCCCAAACCAAAGTCCAACCCCTTGAAGGCCGCTGACATCACTGTCATCGACTACAAGGACGTAGCATTGCTGCGCAAGTTCATCTCCGACCGCGGAAAGATCCGCGCCCGTCGCGTCACTGGCGTCACGGTGCAGGAACAGCGCAAAATCGCCCAGGCAATCAAGAACGCCCGCGAAGTTGCTCTGCTGCCTTACTCCGGCGCTGGCCGCGGTTAAGGAAAGGGATTAACTAAAATGGCAAAGCTCATTCTGACCCACGAAGTAACCGGTCTCGGTGCTGCTGGCGACGTTGTCGAGGTCAAGGATGGTTACGCACGTAACTACCTGCTGCCCCGCAACTTCGCCCTGACCTGGTCGAAGGGTGGCGAGAAGCAGGTTGAGTCCATCAAGGCTGCCCGCGCCGCCCGCGAGCACGCTTCCCTGGAAGATGCTCAGAAGCAGGCCGCGGCTCTGTCCGCCAAGCCCGTCAAGCTCGTTGTCAAGGCTGGCGAGACCGGACGCCTGTTCGGCACCGTCAAGCAGGGCGACGTTGCTGACGCTGTTGAGGCCGCTGGCCTTGGCCGAATCGACAAGCGCAAGGTTGAACTGCCGGCACACATCAAGTCGGTTGGTTCCTACCAGGCCAACGTCCGTCTCCACGACGACGTTGCTGCTGTGATCGAACTCGACGTAGTCGCCAGCAAGTAGCAGGGTTCCCTGAAACCGAGCTTGCGAGGTTTTAGGGGCGCTACGCGCGGCAAGTAGCCTTCCGGCTTTTGGGCCGTCGGTTGCGCGTCCTGAACTGCTGAAGGCCCCCGCACCATAACCTCCAAGGTTCTGGTTGCGGGGGCCTTTGCTTTAACGCTCGGCACTGCATTTCCGGCCGTTTACGAGTGGTGCATCACCGTGGTGTTGTGGCGGTGGGCGGCCTGGATCAGCTCCACGAGAACGTCCTCGTCGACATCTTCGAGACTGTTGATATAGAGGCAGGCAGCGCCCAAGGTGTACTTTCCCAGCCTGGGCAGCAGTGCTGAAGCCTCCGGCGCATAAGTAAGTCCATAGAGGGAGAGGCTCCCCTTTCGGGGCGAGAACCCGACGGCCACCGTGTCGCCCTCCCGGCCGCTTTTGTAGCGATAGTGATAGCTGCCGAACCCTACGATGCTCGGACCCCACATCACCGGAGCCTCACCGGTGTTCTCTTTCATCAGCGTGAGCAGGCGGAATCCGTCCCTGCGGCGTACCGGGTGTTCGACCCCCTCCAGAAAATCCTCGACGGACTCCGGCGTTGGTTGGGTCTTGTTTTCAGCCATAACGGCAGTTTTTCAGACCTTGATTGCCTTGTCAGCAAGTGGTTGCGCTGAGGAGTGCACGAAATCGTGACGGCCGAGTACCTGCTCCGGAATAAACAAGCGTGGGCGTCGGTTCTTGAGGTAGATGCAAACGCATGTAGACCAACGATCCTTTCAGGAGCCAGCCGTGGAAACCCGCCACATCACAGTTATCTCCGCCGGGCTTGGCGTTCCGTCGTCGAGCCGTCTGCTCGCGGACCAGTTAGCTGCTGCGGCCAGCCGGGAATTGAGCGCGGCCGGCTACCTGGCCGAAGTGGACGTCGTCGAACTCCGGGACCTTGCGGTGGATATCGCCAACAACTTTGTCACCGGCTACGCCGCTCCCCGCCTTGCCGGTGTTTTGGCGGGAGTCGCTGCGGCTGATGGCATCATCGCCGTATCACCGGTCTTCAGTGCCTCCTACAGCGGCCTCTTCAAGTCCTTCATGGACGTGGTGGACCCCGCGTCACTGGAAGGGAAAGTGGTGCTGCTGGGCGCCACGGGCGGCTCCGACCGCCATCAGATGGTCCTTGACTATGCAATGCGTCCGCTGTTCAGCTACCTGCGGACGCGCATTGTACCGACTGCCGTCTTCGCTGGCCCCCAGGACTGGGGAAACATCGACGGCGGAGGGTCGCCGCTTTCTGCCCGGACCGAGCGGGCGGCGGCGGAGTTTGCCGAAATGCTTACGGCCCCGCGTCAGGCGAGGGGATCATCTTATGGACACTCTCAGGACTTGGCGTCCCTTCCGTTCGAGCAACTTCTGGCAGGCATTTCCGGTAGCCGGAACGAGTAGCGTCAGGGAAGCCGTTCCGTCCTGAACGCTCCTTTGAACTATTTCGCGGTGCCGATCGTTGTGGGGTCATGAAGTGTCCTGTGGATTCAATTGACCTGATAATGAGCGAACGCAGCGGTGTGGAGATTGACTACTGCCCGCAGTGCCGCGGTGTGTGGCTGGACCGTGGGGAGCTGGACAAGATCATTGACCGCGCCGCCGAGATGGGAACCGGGCAGGCTCCGGCGGCACCGCCTGCTCCCATGCCCCCGGCGGGCATCGTTCCTCCGCCGCTTTACAACATGGATCCCCGCCGGAATGACAGGTCAGAGCGCTACCGCCCGGAGCAACCCCGCTACGATGACCGCGGCCACGACCGCAACTACGGAAAAGGGTACGACCGGGACTACGACCGCCGGCGGCCCAAGAAAAAGGAAGGCTGGCTCGGAGACCTCTTCGACTTCTAAAGCTAGTCGTCCAGGAGGTCGATGAATTCCCGGGCCTGCTTGATGGTGATATCCGAGTGGCGGGTTAAGGCCAGGGCAGCCCCCTCAGTATCTCCGCTTTTGGCAAGGGTCCGGATCCGGCCATAGATTTCGTCGTTGAGCATGTTGCTGCTCACCTCACGGGTCACGTCGCCTTTGCTGGCGATAGCCCGGTAGCGATAGGCGAAGCGCTGCGGCGCGTCGTCGTCCTCGTCCCTCTCCGGCTGTTCTGCGGCGGGAGCGCGGAAGGGCTGCGGGTGGGCAGCCAGGGCGCCGACGGCGTCACGTGAGGCACGCAGGCCCTCTCCAGCGGCTTCGTAGTAGAGCTTGATGGCTGCCATGGCCTGCCCCTGCGCAATGAGTGCGTACAGCCGGCGGTGCTCGTCCTCCGTAAGCTTGGCTGCCGCAGCCCGCGCCAGTTCCAGCTGGGTCATAGGGGTCTGGCCCCCGGAGTTTGAGGCGTTACGGGCCCTGCCGTTCCAGGCGCGGCTGGCCAACAGAACACCGGCTCCGACGATGAGCAAGATAACGACGGGGATCACTAGCGATTCCATGGACTACAGCCGATCTATGTAATTCTTGGCGGTACGGAGGTCTGAGCGGGTGGCTTCGCGCAGCATTTTGATGGCTTGAATCTTGTGCCCGCTCCGTGCCAGGGCTTGCAGCTCGAGCTCGAAGTGGGGATTCAGTTGGCCTCCTGGGAGGACCGGTGCATGGTATCCGCTGCCAGTTGAGGCGTGCGCATGCTGCGCCCTGTCCCGGGCATTATCCCTCTGCTGCGATTGTTGTTGTTCGTTCTGACTTGGACGGGTGGAGGCATCCACACGTGCCCTTAGGGCCTCTGCAGCTTGAACCTGTTTGGCATAGTGGGCTTGGGAGCGCATGGCCAGATCCAGCTGATAGCGTTCGGCGTCTGAGATGCCGGGGTTCCGCGGCCTTAAGGCGGTGGAGAGCCCCCATAGAACTGCGACCATAATTACGGCCGGCAGTATGACTTGCAGTACATCGCCCATATTTAGAGCTTATGCCAGATGGCTGTTATCCACAGCATATTCCGCGGCTTGCATAAAGGAAGTGCGGCGACAGTTGTTGAAATGGAACGCAGCCAGAACGGACGGCATCGTCCGGGTTGCCGTTTTGCCGCTTCTATGCCTCCGTGCCGGAGTCTTTCCCCAGAGGCCAAGGTGCAAGCTGTGGATGAAGCTTTGAATAAAAAACTTTTCATCCACAGCTGCAGTCTGACGTTTGCGCAGGTCAGAGCCTTAGGGTTGAGCAAAGATTTTTTGTTTCCACAGTTTCCCCCACAGGCTGTGCACAAGCAGGAACAGGTAGTACACAGGTTATCCACAGGCGTGGACAAAGCCCCGCTTGGTGCTTTCTCCACAGCAGACTACCGTTGCGGAATACCCGAAATTTTGGGTGCCAAAAAGTGTCTTCCAATGCAAAGGACGGCTCACTGAAGGCCTTATTTTGGCTTTTTGTGGGCTGTTCTGTGGATAACTCTGTGCCAAATGGGGATAACCGCACTAGGGCGGGATCGCAAAAACTGTCGTAGCCGGCTGATACCACTGGCAGAGAGCCCACCGTGAGGTGAGACGGTCTGGTGAAGGCGGTCCGGTTAGGACTGTCTGCTAAAGACGTGGCGCCGAAGGGCAGATGGTTTACGCGCGGCTGTGTTGGAGTTCTGTGCACACAGCGCACTATGGAGGACGGCAGCTTTGTCAGTTACGCACCTGGACTCAATCGAGGGCACTCGGAGCGCGGAAGGCAGCCGCAAACCGCCTCAGGACATTCCGGCTGAGCAATCAGTACTTGGCGGCATGATGCTGTCCAAGGACGCCATCGCCGACGTCGTCGAGATCCTCCGCGGCCAGGACTTCTACCGGCCGGCCCATGAAACCATCTATGAAGCAGTGATCGACCTCTACGGCCGCGGCGAGCCCGCTGATGCCGTCACGGTGTCCGATGAACTGACCAAGCGCGGTGAGATCAACCGCATCGGCGGCCCGGCGTACCTCCACGAACTTATCCAGACGGTTCCGACCGCGGCGAACGCCGGCTACTACGCCGAGATCGTTGCCGAACGCGCCGTTCTGCGACGCCTCGTCAACGCAGGTACCAAGATCGTCCAGCTTGGCTACGGACAGGACGGTGAGGTTGAAGACCTCGTCAACCAGGCACAGGCCGAGGTTTATGCCGTGGCTGAACGCCGGACTGCCGAAGACTACGTGGTCCTCAAGGACGTCATGGAGTCAACGGTTGACGAAATCGAGGCCTCGGGTCACCGCGGCGAAGGAATGACAGGGGTGCCCACAGGCTTTTACGAGCTCGACGAGCTGACCCATGGACTTCATCCGGGCCAGATGATTGTCATCGCTGCCCGCCCTGCAGTGGGAAAGTCAACCTTCGCCCTGGACTTCGCGCGCTCGGCAGCCATCAAGAACAATCTGGCCACAGTGATGTTTTCGTTGGAAATGGGCCGGAACGAAATCGCCATGAGGCTCCTCTCGGCCGAAGCAACCATCGGCCTCCAGGATCTCCGCAAGGGCACCATCAAGGACGAACAGTGGTCCAAGATCGCCACCACCATGGGTCGCATGAACGATGCTCCCCTGTTCATCGACGACAGTCCCAACATGTCCCTGATGGAGATCCGGGCCAAATGCCGGCGCCTCAAACAGCAGCACGATCTCAAGCTGGTCATCCTGGACTACCTTCAGCTCATGAGCTCGGGCAAAAAAGTGGAGTCCCGCCAGCAGGAAGTATCTGAATTCTCCCGTGCGCTGAAACTCCTGGCGAAGGAACTTCAAGTGCCGGTGATTGCCCTCTCCCAGCTGAACCGTGGATCGGAACAGCGACAGGACAAGCGGCCCATGGTTTCTGACCTGCGTGAATCAGGATCCATCGAGCAGGATGCCGACATGGTAATTCTGCTGCACCGCGAAGACGTCTATGACAAAGAGTCCCCGCGCGCAGGGGAAGCAGACATCCTGGTGGCCAAGCACCGTAACGGTCCCACCAAGGACATCGTGGTTGCTTTCCAGGGGCACTATTCGCGGTTTGCGAATATGGCAGCCGACGCCGGTGGCGGGTTTTGACGCCAGCGGGTTTTGACACCAGCAGGCTTTGAGGCCAACGTGTTTTGACAAAAAGGGCTGCCCCACCAAAACGGTGGGGCAGCCCTTTCAGGTTGCGCTCTGCCTGGTTACGGCACCCTTGGCTACCGGGTTCCGGTATACACGATGTCCGACATCGCCGGTGTTTGCATCCCCATGCCGATAAAGAACCCGGGATGCGGTGGCTGGTTGTAGGAGATGTTCTCCCTTGCAACAGAGAGCCGGTACACAGGATCGTGCATCAGGGTGCGGAGCCGGACGTCCGTGGATGCGGACGTGGTGTAGATCCGGAGTTCCGTGCTGTCCGCTGACGGCCAGGCGATTTCCTCCCGCCAGTCACCCAGGAGGTCAGCCTGGATGGCCGGCGTTCCCTTGGTGCTGTTGTTGGATTTCGCCCCGGCGGCCGTGAGCAGCCTGTCGCTTGCCTGGGTCTCCCAGTTCCACTTCGCGATGGTGGGTGTTCCGCTGTTAGTGGTCGCGTTCCAGTCGTGGTCCACAATCTCACGCAGCAGGTCTCCGTCCCACCAGGCAAGGAAGTTGGCGGCCGGGATCCTCTCCGAAAGCAGCTCTCCCTTTGCAGAACGCAACTGCCCAACCGGTGAGTTCCAGGCGGCGTCTCCGCCGATTGCCCAGCCTTCGGCACCGGCATGCCGCGGATCCACGTCGCCTGCAGCGGCCCGTCCTGTGTCCTTGGCCGCGGGGATGCTCCAGAGAACTTCACCTGTTCCGGAGTCACGGAAGGTGGCGCCGCGGTTTCCGCTAGCTCGCATGTCTTCGTGCGCCGCGAACGTCTCCAGGCCGGGCCTGGACGGGTCAAGGTCACTGGTGTGGATGGCGTCCCCGTGGCCAAGGCGGGTGGAGTAGAGCGGTTTGCCGTCGTCGTCGATGGTCATTGAACCGAAAACGAACTCATCCTTGCCGTCCGCGTCCACGTCGGCAACGGACAGGTTGTGGTTCCCTTGCCCTGCATACTGCGGGCCGGCGGAGTCGGAGTCAAAGATCCAGCGTTTGACGATCTTGCCATCCACCAGGTCATACGTGGCAAGTACCGTGCGGGTGTAGTAGCCGCGGCTGAACATCATGGACGGCCGTTCGCCGTCGAGGTAAGCCACGGCACCCAGGAAGCGGTCAACCCGGTTGCCGTACCCGTCTCCCCAGGCTGCGACGTCACCTCGCGGCGGATCGTACTTGACCGTGTCCATGATGGTGCCGGTCTGGCCGTGGAAGACGGTCAGGAATTCGTCGCCAGTCAGGACATACCCGGCGCTGCTGCGGTAATCAACGTTGGGGTTTCCGATCACCGTTCCAGCGGCGTCCCGAGTTCCGTCAGCCGTCTTCATTGCGACTTCGGCCTTGCCATCGCCGTCGAAGTCGTAGGCGAGCAGCTGCGTGTAGTGCGCCCCGGCGCGGATGTTGGGACCCATGTTGATCCGCCAGAGTTTGGTGCCATCCATCTTGTAGGCGTCGATGTAGACGGTGCCCGTGTAGCCTGCCTGGGAGTTGTCCTTGGAGTTGGACGGGGACCACATCTGGACGACCTCGTACGTGCCGTCGCCGTCCAGGTCCGCCACCGTGGCATCTCCTGCCGAATAGCTGTAGGGCTGCCCGTCCTTGGTGTAATCGTTGGCTGGCTTGTCCAGTTTGATGGCCAGATAGTCCTGGGCCAGGGGCGTGAACTCCGCTGTCAGCTGATCAGATCCGTTGCCCACGGCCTTGACGACGTATTTGGATGACGCCGTGCCTGCCGCATCCAGATAGGTGGTGCTGTCCTTGACGGGATCAACCGTTAGCTGGACGCCGTCACGGATCACGTGGAAGCCGATGCTTTGGGAGTCGCGGCCGAGCATTCGCCAGCCCACCCGTACTCCCTGATCGGTCAGCATGGCCACAGGTGCACGGTCCAGATTCTCCATCTGACGGTTCACAATGGTGACCTTCTCTGTGCCGATCACAAGCGAAGGAGCGGACTCCCCGCCCTTGTTGATGGCTGATACCCGGTAGTAGTACCTGATGGTGGTGAGCACCGAATGGTCAGTAAAGTCCACCTCACTCGAGCGTCCCACAAAGCTGAAAGTGCCTTCCGGGGACGTCGAACGGTACACGTGATACGCCGTCGCGCCAGTAACTTTCTGCCACTTCAGGCTCACGCTGGTCTTTTCAATACCCTTCACGTCCACCTTCGCAGGTGCGGCCGGGAGGGGAGTGTTCGGGTCAGTGAGGGAAACGTCCGCAACGTTGGAGGGAACGGACTCCAGGCCGGTGTTGTCAACAGCGGTGACGTGGTACTTGTAGGGGAGTCCGGCGAAGGCGGTGATGTCCTTGAATCCGGGCGTGGAGACGTTCTCAGCCACCAGAGTCGGCTGGCTTTCGTAAAATGCCTGCCGGAAAACCCGGTAGCTTGCGGCGTCCCCTACCGCGTCCCAGGCCAGTTCGACGGCGGGAGGATCCGCTGCAGCGTCGACGCCTGTCGCCCGCAAGTTCGTCGGTCCGATGAGCAGCGGTGTCACTTCGAGCCCGTTCAGCCTCTGGCCGGACCCGCTGATGGTCAGGTTGAGCTGGCCGTCGGTGACGAGGACCTGGTTGATGATCTTTGTGGCGGAAGAGGCACGGCTGGAGGATACCTGTCCATAACCCTTTCCTTCGACCGCGACGTCCGTACGCGTCGAGCCGATCCAGTCGCTGTGGTAGGTCTTCAGGGCGTAGGTGCCGTTGGGGACGTCGAGCTGGAATTCGAAGCTGGTGCCACTGAGCACGAAGTCGCGGAGCAGCGCAGTGGTGACGTTGCCGCGGTCCCGGTCAGAGAGAACCGAGAGGTCCTTGAAACCGAAGCCCCGCTCCTTGCTGTAGGCCATGGTGCGGTTTACCTCGGTGTAGTTCGGCTCCACAGGGGCACCGACCGGGCCGAAATCGAAACGGTACTTGGCCTCTTTGGTAGTGACCGTCAAGGGGTCGCTGGGTTCGGAATCTCCCTTTCCGTTCGTCGCGGTGACGCGAACCGTATAAGAAGTACCTTCGGCCAGCCCTGAAAGATTCGTGGTGGGGACGGTGGAGGTTGTGGCGAGTTTGTAGGCCGACTCCGGTTCTGCTGCCAGTTTCCGGTAGATCTTGTAGATGTCAGCGCCTTCAGCGGGCTGCCATTTGAGCAGGGCGCCCGCGTTGGAAACACTCCCCGCGACCAGGCCCACGGGCTTGGCAGGAACGGCGGAAGGGGGTGTGATTTCCTTGACTCTCGAGGCAAGGGGAATGTTAAGTCCCTTTACGCCACCGGCTACCAGACGGGCGATGTGAATTGCGCCGTACTCCTGGAAATGGGTGTTGTCCACGGTTCCGTTGGGGCGGTTCGGGTAGACGCCGGCGTCAACGTGCAGGAAGACGGATTTGGTGGCTTCCGGGCCGATTTCGTCATAGTAGGCGCGGCTGAGGGAGGAAAGATCAACCAGCGCAACGTTTTCCTCGGCGGCCAGTTCCTTCATCTTCTCAACGTATTCCGGGAAGCTGACATTGAATTTGCCTGTAGCCTCGTCAAAGTCCCGGCGGCCCACCGGGGTCACCAGAACAGGAGTCGCGCTGCGCTGCCGGGCTCCATTGACATAGGTGCGCAGGTACTCCTTATAGTCGGCCGGTGAGGCGTAGCGATCATCGACGCCTACTGTCGCGTCATTGTGGCCGAACTGCACCATCAGGTAGTCGCCGGGGTTGATGACTCTCAGGATCTCGTCCAGGCGGCCCTGGCTGATGAAGTTCTTGGAGCTGCGGCCGCCGATGGCGTGGTTGTAGAACGTCACTTTTTCGTCGAAGTAGCGCCCGATCATCTGGCCCCATCCGGCCTGGGGCGCAAAGCCGGGATCGTAGGTCTGAACAGTGGAGTCGCCGGCAAGGTAGACACCCGGATCGGCAGTCGCGCTGCGCGGTTGGCGGGCAGAGATGACCAGGGAGTTTATCTTGGCAGCCGTTCCGGTGAAGTCCAGGTTCAGTTGACCGTCGACGAGGGAAATAGGGAATTCCATTTCGAGGAACTGGCCCGCTGGCTTGTCCGTGAGCTGCACCTTGGCGATTTTTTCAGCCGTAATTGCAATGTTGGTGGCGGCAGCAGAATCACCGGCGATGAGCTTTACGGTGTAGTCCCCGTTGGGCAGGTCCACTAGAAAGCTGCTTCCTTGTGCCTGCACAAAGTCGGAACGCAGGGCATCGGGGGTGCCGCGGTCCTCTCCGGTAGTGACGGAGGTGTTGGTGAACCCGAATTTTGATTCAAGGCTGTAGGCTTGGGCGGCATTTACCTGCGTGTAGCCCTCTTCCGTCGCCCCGGGGCCGAAATCGAAATGGAATCCCGAGCCCGCGGCCGGAAGCCCGGTTTCGGCATGGACGGCGGGAAGACCTGTAAAGGCAATGGCCACCGCCGCAGCGGCCGCCGTGAGAACCTTGGCGCTGCTCGCGGCAGCCCTGGAACGGGTCGCATGGACTGGTGCCGGACTCTGCCCGGCAGGGTCAGGCCGGAACGGGCTCTGTCCGGGCTTGGCTGGCCTGTGTCGGGTTGGGCGTGCAACATCCTGCCCTGGCGGATCTTGAGAGGGGTAGTTCACGAACATCTCCTTTGATGGCGCGTGGATATGCCAAACCACACTGTCGGGCTGTGGAACGTTTCAATCTGTGTTGCAGTCAGTCCTTTTCCAGGAACTGAAGGTGCTGCATGGTTGGGGGAGACCTGTGGCATCGGAATGGCGCGGAACCACCATGCATTGGAACCAAGGTTTATCAGTGGATCGTTTCAAACGTCAAGGCTTTTTGGTTCATTCCTGTTAGTTTTTGTTCGGATCTCACGATTAGGGCTAAGCAGGAGCCCTCGATCGGAAGCTTGCCGGGAACGTTTAACCGGCGACGGCGGCCCGCCACCGCAAAGGTGACTGGACCCGCCGTCGTCGTTGTCCTGGCCTATGGGGTTGCCTACCTGGAGGCCAACCCAGCACGGGCTAAAGCAGGCTAAGCAAGCACGCTGAGTTTGCTGCGGCTCCGGCCGAAAGTGGCATTGTCCACTGAAAGCCTGCCGGCACCGGTCAGGGCAACAGCAGCGGCGGAGGTTGCCAGGAGCAGAACCAGTTCGTAGCCGCCAGCAGCGGCAAATACACCCGCGGGGGCGTGTACCAGGAAGAGCGCACCGAGCATGTCGAGGGCCAGGAGGGCTGCAAAGACGCGGGTCAAAACCCCAAGGATGAGGGCAATTCCGCCAACCAGTTCCAGGGAGGCCACAACGGGGGCGGCGAGGTCGGCAGCGGGAACGCCCATCTTTGCGAAGGAAGCCTGGGTTCCAGCAATGGTGAACTCACTGAACTTCTGCCAACCATGGGCAGCGAAGAGAAAACCTGCAATAACGCGCAGGGCGGTCTGGGCCGTTGTGGTCATGATGGACTGGTTCATATTCTTATCACCGTTTCGTAGGGGCCGTGCCGTCAGTTGGTTGACTGCCAAGCCTTGCGGTTGGTTCAGCCTCCGAGTCTTCCGCATCAATACTTGAACTGTCAACTAAATTTCGGTACCTGTGGCGCAAAGCATGCCGCTAGGCTAAATCCGTGCCAAAAACGCCTTCCGTGACCCGGCCCGAGCCAGTCACTGGTCACCGCCGTGAGATCTTGCGGTTGGCAGTGCCCGCGTTTGGAGCTTTGATCGCCGAGCCGCTGTTCCTCCTCGCCGACTCCGCCATCGTCGGACACCTGGGCGTGGCCGAGCTGGCCGGAGTGGGACTGGCTTCGGCAGTTCTCCATACGGCAGTAGGTTTGATGGTTTTTCTTGCCTACTCCACGACTCCGGCGGTGGCACGGGCAATCGGCGACGGGAAACTACCGAAGGCACTGGCTGCCGGACGTGATGGAGTATGGCTTGCTGTTGGTCTCGGGACCATACTGGCTGCCGCAGGGTCTGTCTTCGCAACGCCGGTTCTGGAATTGATGGGAGCGCGGGGTGCAGTCCTGGACTTCGCTGGTGACTACCTCCGCTGGTCCATGCCCGGGCTTGTAGCCATGCTGCTCATCTTTGCGGGAACCGGGGTTCTGCGCGGCTTGCAGGACACCAGAACGCCGTTACTTGTGGCTACCGCAGGGTTCGGTTTGAATATCGTCCTGAACCTTGGGCTGGTGTACGGTCTCGGCTTGTCAGTGATGGGTTCGGCCGTAGGTACAAGCATCGCGCAGTGGGCCATGGCTCTCGTATACGTGATTAAGCTTCAACGGAAAGGGCGCGAGCACGGGATCTCCCTCCTCCCCAGCTGGAGCGGTATTCGAGCCATGACGACGATCGGTTCCTGGTTGATGTTGCGGACGCTCAGCCTTCGTGTGGCCATCCTGGCTACAGTCCTGGTCGTCACGTCCCAGGGACCCGTAAACCTGGCAGCACACCAGTTGGCCATGACCATCTTCACCTTCTTTGCCTTCGCACTCGATGCCCTCGCCATCGCCGCACAGGCCCTGATCGGGAAGGAACTGGGCGCTGCCCGGGCGGCTAAAGCGCGGCAGCTTACGGCAACCATGGTCCGTTGGGGTGTGGGCTTTGGAGTTCTGACGGGAGTCCTTTTGGCAGTCGCGGCCCCCTGGGCTGGCGCTTTGTTCACTTCCGACCACGATGTCCGCTCAGCTCTGACGCTGGCCTTGTGGGTCCTCGCCTTGGGGCAGCCCCTGGCGGGCTACGTCTTCGTTCTTGACGGTGTCCTCATCGGCGCCGGCGATGCGAAGTACCTGGCGATTGCCGGCGTCGTTAATCTGGTCTTTTATGTGCCGATGCTTCTGTCTGTCGTGTTCTGGGCGGCCGACGGCGTGGCGGGGCTGGTTTGGCTCTGGGTTGCCTTTGCGCTGGGCTACATGCTGGCCCGCGCTGTCACGCTCGCACTGCGCGCCCGCGGCGACCGCTGGATGGTCCTTGGCTCACACTGACGCACGGGGCACTCGTTCGGTCCGGACGCTCTCCTGGCCGCACTAAACTGGACCCGTGACTGTACCTGCAACTCCCGCCGAGCCTGCTGCCCCTGTCCCGTCGGCTGACCTGTGGAAGCCGGTTCTCACGAGGGCAAGTGTCGCGCTGGCCTTCGGTGCGGTGACCATCTTTTGGGCCCAGCCATCGGTGCTGGTCCTGGGCGGTGCCGGAGGGCTGTATCTGGTGGCAACCGGACTGGCGCTCCTGTGGTCGGTCAGAAGAACCGGTTTCAGGCGGGATGAGCTGCCAGGCCGGCTCCTTGCGGCGGGTCCGTCAATCATGACCGGAGCCGGAGTTGCTTTGCTGTTCCTGCCCGGAGACTTGATGTTCGGAGTGTTTGCGGCACTGGCACTGACTGTAGTGGGGGCGGTTGAGCTGTACGTCGGCATCCGCTATCGCCGGCATCCACTAGGGCGTGACTGGGCTATCTCGGGGGTTGTTGGCGTGGGAACCGCGGTCGCACTGCCGTTCTTCATCTCCCTCGGCGCGCACGCCCTGTTGGGAGTCGCCGGAGGAGGCGCCATTATTTCCGGTGTTCTGTGGATCCTGGCCGGATTGACTCTCCGCTACGATGCGCGTGCTGTTTCCGTAAAGGCCGTAAACTAGGAACAGGCTTCTACCTCGTGTAGAAAATTTTGTGTTGAACGTGACGACAAGTCAGTGGAGGAATCATCGTGCCAGACCAGAAACCAGGAGAGCCGCGCAACCTGCGGACCTCGGTGAAGGGACCGCTGATGTTCTCTGCGTTCTGGGCTGTGGTGGCGTTTGTTGCTGTTCTCATCTTCGCCTCGGGGGGAAGCTCACGCTCGCCCCGTTTCGATCTTGCCCTGACGGGCGCCGGGATTGCTTTCATCGTTACCCTCGTCATCGCGGCCATGCTGTCCATGAGCTACAAGGACAATGCCGAGCACCTGGGTAAAGGATCCGGCGTGAATCTCAGTTCGAAAAAACCGGGCGGTCACGGCGGTTACCGCGCAGGTTCAGGTAGCGGCGCTTCCGGAGCCGCCGGCGCTGAAACCTCCGATGGGCCGGAAGCTGACCGCCTGTAGCACTGCCCGTCGAACGGATCTGTCAGCTGGATGTCGCAGCTTGGCGGGCGCGATAGGCCGCAACGTGCGCCCGGTTGGCGCAGTTTCCGGTATCGCAGTAGCGCTTTGAGCGGTTACGGCTCAGGTCCAGCACCACAGCATCGCAATCCTCGGCAGCGCAGACCAGCATCCGGTCCATTTCCTTGCTGCGGATAATATCCACCAAGGCCATTGCCGCCTCCGTGCTCATCCTGTCTGAGAGTGGCGCTTCCCTTGTGGTGGCATGGAGATGCCAGTCCCAGCCATCGTGTTTGATCAGTTGGGGGAGGGCCTTGGCGTCACGAAGAAGCCGGTTAACAGTGGCGACGGCGGCATTCTCGTCTGCCTCCCACACCTCTGCCAGTTCTGTTCGGAGTGAGTGGATGCTGGCCAGTTCGGCCCCGTCGCGGGTTCTGGAACCGCTGAACCCCTCAGCTTCAAGAAAGGCATCCAGCTGCTCAATGGTGGCCAGATGCTCCTCGCCGTTGGCAGCGCTATTGATGAGGTTGACGACGGTGCGGAGAGCCACCTCTGTGTCAGGGGCAAAGATCACCTTGACTCCTTACTCGGGCTGAGCGTAATGTAATGACCATTACCCCACTTTACTCCTGACAGGAGGCAGTCTGTGCCTGCCGCAAACAACTCCATCCCGGCCACCGCGAAAGATGCACGCCAGCCTCGGGCGGCTACGGGTTTTTTGGCGTCCGGCTTAGGAGTTGCTCTGTTTTCCTCTGCTGTTTTTGGACTCTCAGGGTCCTTCGGCAAGGCTTTGCTTGAAACCGGATGGACTCCTGGCGCCGCTGTTACGGCACGGCTTACCGGAGCGGCCCTGATCCTCGCAATCCCGGCCATCCCTGCACTTCATGGCCGCTGGCATCAGCTGAAGGACAACTGGGTCACCATTCTCTTGTTTGGACTGATCGGCGTCGCCGCCTGCCAGCTCTTCTATTTCAACGCAGTCGAAAGACTCTCGGTGGGTGTTGCCCTGCTGCTCGAATACCTGGCACCAGTGCTGATAGTGCTGTGGCTGTGGGTCGCCAGCCGCCGGCGTCCGCGGCCTCTGACGATTGCCGGCACGTTGCTCTCCCTGGGTGGGCTGGTCCTCGTCCTGGATCTCACCGGAGCTGTGAAGATCGACTTCATCGGAGTTCTGTGGGGCTTGGCTGCAGCTGTTTGCCTCGCCATCTACTTTTTTATCACCGCCAAGGAGAACGACAGCCTGCCCCCCATTGTCCTGGCGTCCAGCGGTCTGATGGTGGGTGCGGCAGTAATGTGGCTAGCCGCCGCGACCGGACTTTTGCCCATGACCTTTAGTACCGCCGATACCAAACTGGGTCCCTGGATCACACCATGGTGGGTGTCGGTGGCTGGATTGGTAGTCCTCGCCACCGTGCTGGCGTATGTTGCGGGCGTTATGGCTGCCCGCGCCCTGGGCTCAAAAGTTGCTTCGTTTGTGTCGCTGACGGAAGTGCTGTTCGCTGTTATCTGGGCCTGGCTGCTGCTGGGTGAACTTCCCGGTCCCATCCAGCTGCTGGGCGGCGCACTGATTGTTGGCGGCGTGATTCTTGTTCGCCTGGACGAGCTCCGGCTCGCCGCCCAGCCGCATCCGGATGCGGCGGCGTCGCTGGCTGCCCAGGTTCTCGACCACGCGAACGACGTCGAACCTTTGTGCCGCACCGCTCCCACGACCGAATCGCTGGCAAAAAAGTAGGCAGAAAAAAATATGGCCCGGACGCTGAGCGTCCGGGCCATCCTGCTTTGAAGCCTAGTGAGCGTTGGAAGTGCTTTCCTGAGCCTGGGCGTTGTTCCTGGCCTTGGTGCCGGCCTCCTGGAGAGCGTTGATGACCTTGGTCAGCGCGGCGGTGTGCTCCCCGTTCCAGTCATTCTTGAAAGCTTCGGCGTCCGGGCCCTTCCAGTCGACGTTCTGGACCAAGCCGGTAAGCGTGGACTTCGTCTGCTGGATCTCCTCGGAGCCCCGCTGCAGCTTGCTGCCCAAGTCCCGCAGCGACTGTACATCTGCACCCCAAATGGCCATGATTATCTCCTTCTTGTCAACGGATTCGATTCAACAATCGGCATCCCCAGCGGCCTCCGGCTGATCCGGAAGATCCATTACCTAGAAGCTATCCCGCATCCCAAAGCGTGTCGATGGGCACCGCTCCCCATACACTGCTCCCCCATCCCTTGCCGGCATTTCGTGTTATCCGGGTGGCGGGTGAGGGGCGGGGACGTGGCTTCCGGGGGGTCGATCCTAGGCGTTCCAGAGCCTAGCATGGAGCTATGTGCCGCAATATCAGGACCCTGCATAACTTCGAACCGCACGCCACGCCGGATGAGGTTCAGGCCGCTGCGCTCCAGTACGTGCGCAAGATCAGTGGGAGCACCAAGCCGTCCAAAGCCAATGAAGAGGCGTTCAACAGGGCTGTGCACGAGATCGCCCACATCACTGAGCACCTCCTCGACGCCCTGGTGACGCATGCCCCGGCGAAGGACCGTGCCGAAGAAGCTGCCAAGGCCAGGGCGAAGGCAGCCATCCGTTACGGCACTGCCTGATCAAGCGGCGCGTGGACCTTACTTGGGCTGGCGATCCCTTGCGCCGAACCGACGCAGCCTCAGCGAGTTCGCCACCACCAGTACGGAGCTGGCAGCCATGGCGGCACCCGCGATCATGGGGTTAAGAAGGCCCAGAGCGGCTACCGGAATTCCAACTGCGTTGTAGAAAAACGCCCAGAACAGGTTCGTTTTGATGGTGGACAGTGTGCGGCGGGAGAGTTCGATTGCCTGGGCGACCTGCCCGAGGTCGTTGCCCATCACGGTGAGATCAGCCGCCTCGATGGCAACGTCAGTTCCCGAACCCATAGCAATCCCAAGATCGGCCTGTGCCAGTGCAGCGGCGTCGTTCACGCCATCGCCGGCCATGGCTACTGTTGCTCCGGCAACCTGCAGCTGGCGGACCGCGTCCACTTTGCCCTCCGGTGTAACGCCGGCGTACACATCCTCCGAATGAATCCCGACGTCGGCAGCCACCTGAGCGGCCACGGCAGCGTTATCGCCGGTCAGCAGGACCGGGCGCAACCCCAGGTTCCGCAGCCGCTCGATGGCAGCGGCGGAACCAGGCTTGATGGTGTCGCGAAGGGCGATAATGCCTGCCACTTCTCCGTCCACCGCCACCCAGATAACGGTGGCACCCGACTCCTCTGCAGTCCTGAGGGCGTTCCGCTGCTCCGAAGTGACAGGCATGCCGTTCTCCTGGAGCCACCCGGTGCGGCCCGCCACCACTTTTCGTCCTTCAACTGTTCCCAGAACCCCTCCGCCAGGAGCGGAGGCGAAGTGCTCGACGGCGGGCAGCCGTCCGCCGTCGTCGTTACCCGTGGGAAGTGAAGTGCTGTCAGCCAGCCGTCCGGCTCCAACAGTAGAGCGCGCGGCAGCGGCGACGGCATGGGCGATGGGGTGCTCTGACGCGGCCTCCACCGCGCCGGCCAGGAGCAGAACGTCTGCTTCAGAATGTTCGCCGAATGCCTGGACTGAGTCCACCGCAAGTTGACCCGTGGTGACCGTTCCGGTTTTGTCCAGCAGGATGGTGTCCACGGTCCGGGTGTCCTCGAGGACCTGCGGGCCCCTGATCAGGATGCCCAGCTGAGCCCCGCGGCCTGTGCCCGTCAGCAGTCCCACCGGCGTTGCGAGTCCAAGGGCACACGGGCATGCGATGACCAATACTGCGACGGCGGCCGTGAAGGCTGCCCGCACCTCGTCGTCTGAGATTTGGGGCCCCGCAGCCAGCAGCCACAGCCCGAACGTGACTGCGGCGATGACCAGGACGACGGGTACAAACACGGAACTGATTCGGTCTGCGAGGCGTGCGATTGGCGCCTTTCCAGTCTGGGCCTGGGAAACGAGCCGTCCCATCTGGGCCAAGGTGGTTTCAGAGCCCACCCGGGTGGCGCGCACCAAAAGGCGCCCCGAAGTGTTGATTGTGGCGCCCGTAACCAGGCTGCCGGGAGCCACCTCCACCGGCACCGATTCGCCCGTGACCAAGGAGGCGTCAACGGCAGATACGCCATCAATCACCTCGCCGTCAGTGGCAATTTTCTCGCCCGGCCGGACGACGACAACGTCTCCCACCACGAGTTGGCTTGCTGGAATGCGGTATTCGGCTCCGCCTTCGAGCACTGTTGCATCCTTGGCGCCAAGATTGAGGAGCGTCCGGAGGGCATCCCCGGCCCTTTGCTTGGCATTCGCTTCCAGATACCTGCCGAGCAGGAGGAAGGTGGTGACCACTGACGCGACTTCAAAATAGAGCCCACCTGTCTCCATCTCCGCCATGCCGACGTGTTCGGTCATACGTGGATCCATGAGCAATTGCCAGGCCGAAAAGGCGTAGGCGGCAATCACTCCGATGGAAACAAGGGTGTCCATGGTGGAGGCGAAGTGGCGGGCGTTGATAGCGGCGGCGCGATGGAAAGGCCACGCTGCCCAGCTGACAACGGGCAGAGCGAGAACGCCCACAACCCAGCCCCAGTTGGCGAACTGGAAAGCCGGGAACATCGAAATCACGAACACCGGCACCGTGAGGATGGCTGCGACGATCAACCGAGGCCTAAGTGCTTCCGCAGCGCCACCGGTCACATGCTCGGCATGCTCGGTCGGAACCGAAACCTCGTCTCTTTCGGGCTCGACGCTGCCTGAACGCGTTGGCTTTCGGATGGTTGCTTTGTAGCCGGCTGAGGCTACTTGGGCCGTGATCTGTTCGTCTGTGATGCCGTCCGGGACTGTGACGTGGGCGGACTCCAGCGGGAGGTTGACTGAGGCTTCTACGCCGTCGAGCTTGCCCAGCTTCCGTTCCACACGGCTGACGCAGGACGCGCAGGTCATCCCCTCGATATCAAGTTCAATCACCCGGCCTCCGGGCTGGTTCAGCAATTGCTCATTACTCACGGTGGTGTCCTCGGGGATTGTGGTTCAGGCTGAAGCGGGCGTGGCGGCGTCGCGGGAGCAGTACGCTCTCAGGCGTTAGTAGCAACCACCAGGTATCCGGCTTCCGCCACGGCTTCGCCGATCTCCGATGCCGAAAGCTCCCTCTCGGAAGTCACAGTGACGGTGGAGATGCCTCCGGCGTTGAGGTCGACGTCGACGTCTTCCACGCCGTCCAACGACTCCAGTTCCTCGCTGACGGCCGAGACACAGTGGCCGCAGGTCATGCCGGATACGTTGACGATGGTGGAAACAGGGCTCATGGTTGGGTCCTTCGCGTTGGAGTCGGCCGGCGCGCTGTGGTTCATCAGCCGGACGGTGTGATGGGTTTGATTGCCGCTACCGCAGCAGGCGCCCGATGGCATCGGTGGCCTCCTTCACCTTGAATTCGATTGCTTCTGCACGCAAAGCAGCGTCAGGTTCACCAGCAGCGCCTACTACGCAATGCCCGATATGCTCCTCAACCAATCCAAGGCTGACGGCGTGCAAGGCCTTCGTAACGGCAGAAACCTGAGTCAGGATGTCAATGCAGTACTTGTCTTCGTCCACCATCCGCGCGATTCCGCGGACCTGCCCTTCGATGCGCTTGAGCCGGCGCAAATACGCCTCCTTGTTGGAGGTATAGCCGTGTTGAGGCTGGGGCTCTGCCTCCGCAAGGCCTGTGACAGCTTCTTCAGGTGCGTTCATATGGCCAAGGTATACCCATAGGGGGTATAGGGTCAAGTACCCCCTAGGGGTATGCGAACCGATCGCTGGACAAAAAAGAGCTCCGGAGTGCGTTATTGGGGGATACGCACTCCGGAGCCGTCTATGGGCAGGCTCTTCTTTGTGCCTGCGAATTCCAGCATACTGTCCGATGCTGGCGCATACCAGCACCCGGAATTACTACTTTCACTTTATTTACACAATGCGCTTCAGGTACCTCGGGAGGCACCAACACAAGCGGCCGGAGTGCCTGCAAATTAGGTTGGTGGGTTGGTGGTGGGTGTTAGTCCGGGATTTCCCTGTGCGCCCCAGTGTGGGGAGGCACCACCAGGACGGGGTGATCTTGATGGTGGCTGAGCCAGGCGGCCACCGAACCATTGAGCACCTCGGAGATTCTGTGAACGAGTCCACGTTCACTGGTTCCCACGATAATCATGGAAGCATGGGCCTCTGCGGCCAGCCTGCCCAGAGCGCGGGCAGGATCGCCGGCAAGGATGCGCAAGGACCACGTGATGCCCTTGTCCTCACAGGCCGCGGATACCCTGGTTTGCAGCTCCTCCGTCACAGAGCGGATTTCGGCGTCGTCGGCGTCGGGGTGCAAGGACAGTCTGTGCGCGGAGCGGGCAGGATCCCATTCCACCAGGTAGCTTGCCTCGTCCACATAGCTGCAGATCAAGTGAGCATCGAGCTTCCCGGCCAGGGCGGCAGCCGTACTCAGCACCTCGGGGTGCTGTCCGGGAAGGAGGCCGACCACCAAGGGAGGCTGGCCGTTGGAAGATTCCGGGGACATACCCTCATTGTGGCCCTGCCGATCCAGCTTGAACAGCAGCGGAAGAGTACAGCCGGGCGCGGGAACACTTGAAAAGCCTGCCGCCGAAGTGTGGCGGCAGGCCGTTACTGGCTGGCCTACCGGCAGCAGCCGGTCTCATCGCAGCAACCATCGCCACAGCATCCCTCGGGCACCCCGCTCACCTCCTCTGCGCTTGCCGTACATTGATGATTTTCAATATGGATAGTATTTGCCTGAATATCGACGATTGTCAATGTTTAGCGGAATCCCAGGCGTCCTGCGAGGAGCAATAGTGGTTCCATACATCCGCACCGGACAGCAAGCGTAGACTGCATTCCTGACGCGGAGGCGTCGTCCTCGCCGGACATTGTCCGCCGCCGTCAACCGGCCTAACGTTGAGGCATAGGAGAGGTGGATATTGATGCAAATCTTTATGTGGTGGCTTGATCTGGATCTTGACAGCAAAGAGTGGCTCCGCGAGAACCTGCGCGCCGAGGAACTCCCGCTTCCGGTGCTTCAGGGGATTGCCGAAGCAGGCGGACCGCACCCCGACTCGCCCAGGAATGTACTGACTGAAGCCGACTGGGACTTCATTGAGACGCAATCGGAGTTCGTCGACTGATCTACCGCCGCAGGTGCTTGGAAACCATTGCCTCCTTCCGGCCGGAGTGGTTGCATGGTGGGCATGGCAACCGCAGAGCGTTATATCTTGGCGATCGGAACCAAAAAGGGCCTTTGGCTGGCGAACAGCCAAGACCGGAAGCAATGGTCCCTTTCCGGCCCCCATTTCCTGATGAGTGAGATTCCCAGCATCGGAATCGACACCCGGGACGGCAGAACCAGGATCATGGTGGGCGTTCGTTCAGAGCACTGGGGGCCAACTGTCGCCCACTCCGATGATCTTGGTGAAAACTGGACCGAGCCCGAGCAAGGCGCCATAAAGTTTCCCGAAGGCACCGACGCGGCCTTGGAGCGTATATGGCAGATCTACCCTGATGCAGAATCCCGCCCGGGTGTGGTCTGGGCTGGCGCCGAGCCCATTTCGGTGTGGAAATCTATCGACGGCGGCGAGCACTTCGAGCTGAACCGGGGGCTGTGGGACCATCCCCATCGTGGAGAATGGGGAGCCGGCTACGGGGGCGCGGCCGCCCACTCCATCGTGGTCAATCCGTCCGGAGACAACGTTCATGTCGCCATGAGTACAGGCGGTGTTTACCGCTCACTCGACGGCGGAAGCTCCTGGAAGCCCCGGAACAAGGGAATTTCCGCCTATTTCATGCCTGATCCCAATCCGGAATTCGGTCAATGCGTCCATAAGATAGCTGCTGATCCCGCCGTCGAGGGCCGCTTGTACGCGCAGAACCACCACGGCGTCTACCGAACGGATAACAACGGAGACACGTGGGAATCCATCGCGGACGGGCTCCCGGCCGACTTCGGATTCGTGATGCTGACGCATCCGCGAAGGGAGGGTACCGCCTGGGTGGTTCCCCTCAAGGCCGACGGCGAGAGAATTCCGCCGGACGGGAATCTCGCCGTGCACCGAACCGACGACGCCGGCGATTCCTGGAAGCGTTTGGATTCCGGGTTGCCGCACGGTGAATACAACGCGGTGCTCCGTGACGCTGCCTCCGTGGATTCCGCGGAACCCGCCGGGGTGTACTTCGGAACCCGCGGCGGTTCGGTCTATGCCAGCGCCGATGAGGGCGAAACGTTCAGCGAGGTCGCATCGCATTTGCCCGACGTGTTGTGCGTTCGGGCCGCGGTGGTTGCCCAAGCGGGGTAAGGATCCAGGCAGGATTCCTGAGGTGAGTCAATGAGTGAGATCAGCGTGTTGTTGCCCAGCGTTCTGCAGCCACTCGCCGGCGGGCAGTCCGTACTGACTGCGCCCGTAGACGGAGCGGTTACTGTGGCGTCGTTGCTGGACGCGGTGACCGCGGATTATCCGGTGCTCGGAAGGCGGCTGCGGGATGAAACCGGTGCCCTCCGCCGCTACGTGAATATTTACGTGAACGGGGATGAGGTCCGGCGTCTGCAGGGTCTTGATACAAAGGTGGCTGCTGGACAGGAAGTGCTGGTCATCCAGTCCGTGGCCGGCGGCTGAACTGCCGGCGGAAGGGTTGAGCTGTCAACGGAAGCCGCAAAGTGCCTCAAGCAACCCGCCACACACTGCATTCATCTGCGCTGATTGCCTTACGCATTCCGCTGACGTGGTCCATGATCCACACGACGCCGATACCCGGCGCTGTCTCCTGAACCCTCCCTCGGCGGATTACGACGTCGTCATAGCCGGGACCTACTGAGAGGCGGGCTTCAATCTCGTCGCCACGGTGCAACTGGTCGAGGGCACGAACGCGGGTTATGTGGGCTTTGGCTTCCTTTAACATTGCTGGCCTCCTGGTTGGAGCTGGCGCCGGCTGTTCCGGCACTTCCAGTCTGCCGCCCCATTATTGCCAAGGCGTTTCACGACGGTAAGCGCTGGGTTAGGTTTCTGCGCCTCACTTGTTTCTTGGGTTTCTGCCCGCTTGAAACCTTTTTGGTGTTGCCGGACACTTCAGGGCAATGGCACTGGAACGGGACCAGCAGGGGGAAACGGTGATCGGGTTCAAAGATCGGGGCAGGCGCCTAATGGCCGGGCTGGTTGCTGCGGCACTGCTGCTCGCCGGATGTGCGCCGTCGGACACGCCAACTGCTGTCCTGCCGGATTCAGGCTCGTCCGGTACCGACGGTCGGGAAGCATACGTCGAGGAGGATACGCTCAACGCTTTCGCAGGCAACGGCTCAACTGGTGACTATGATCCTTTTCAATCTCCGGATGAACTGGCAACGGTCAGCGAGTTGGTAATTTCCGGAACGGTCGCGGGCGTCCGGGAGGGCCGAACCCTCTACTACCCGCAAAATGACCAGGCGCAGGGGACGACGTCCATCGTACTGATAGTGAACGTCACCGAGGCGGTGAAGGGTAAACTGCAGCCGGGAACCGACGGGCGGGCCTACATTGAGTTCTTTCAACCCGTCCAGAGCGATCTTTCGTCTTATGGCCGGGCCTTCCCTGAAGGCAGCTCGGTAGTGGCCTACCTGGCTCCTGCCGGAGAGGGTGAACCGAACGAACGTGTCGACGTCGCGATAGAAAACCCGGAGGCCGGAAGGCCGACTGGGCAGGTGTTGTACCGTCCAGTCAGTCCCCAGGGCCTGATTCTGCAGGTTGGAGGACACGACGTCGTGTGGCCCCTTCTGCGAGCTCAGAAGACGGGGCCCATCTCCCGGGCGCTGCCTGGTGGCGACCTGATCGCCGTTTAGGAACCCGCCGCGGTTACAGAATCCGGCGGTCCTCCGGGTGCTGGAGCCTGAACCACCGGAAGCCGTAACGGTCCAACTGGAGTTCGAACCCGCCGTCGTCCTCCACCTCGATGTCCTCCCCGTCCAGCAGGTCCAGCAGGACCGTCCCCCCGTAGCTTCGTTCGGGCTCATTAGGTGATGCCACGCTGGCTATCAGGGCCGCAGGTTGGGAGCCCATGTTGTGGGCCAGAACCAGGGTGGAACCATCGCTGGTGCAGCGGTGGAGCAGAACCCGTGGATGCGGCTGCTCGATTACCTCGAAGCGGCCCCAGCCCAACTCGGGACTTTCCCGGTAGCGCTGGATGAGTGTGGCCATGAAGTTCCACAGCGAGCCGGGATCGCGTTTGGCGCCGGCCGCATTGACGTTCTTTGGCCCAAAGTAGCCTTCGACGAGCGGTGCCACCAGCTGGTCCGCGGGGGCAGTAGAGAAGCCGCCGTTTTGTGTGTCGTTCCATTGCATAGGGGAGCGGACTGCGCCCCGCCCCTTGATCTCGAGGTTTTCGCCCATGCCGATTTCCTCACCGTAGAAGAGCACGGGGGTGCCCGGCAAGGAGAACAGCAGAGAATAGACCATGCGGATCCTGGCCGGATCACCGTTCAGCATGGTGGGCAGACGGCGACGAAGTCCCCGCCCGTACATCTGCATGTCCTCGTCCGGTCCGAAGGCCGCAAACACCTCTGCGCGTTCGGTATCGCTGAGCTTATCCAGGGTCAGCTCGTCATGATTGCGCACAAACATGGCCCATTGGTTGTCCGGATGGATGGCAGGCCGGCCAGCCAGCGATTTCGCTAAGGGACGTGCGTCTTCCCGTGCCAGGGAGAGGTACATGTTCTGCATTGTCAGAAAGTCGAACTGCATATTCAGTTCATTGCCCTCGGGCCCGCCGAAGTATTTCAGCTGCTCCTTGTAGGGCAGATTGACCTCTCCCAGCAGTACTGCGCTCCCGTTGCGCCTGTTGAGGAAGCTGCGCAGGGCGCTCAGGTAGTCGTGGGGATCGGTCCTTGCGGCCTCGTCCTCCGGTTCTCCGCGCAGCTCGAGGAAAAACGGAACTGCGTCCAGCCGGAAACCGTCCAGTCCAACCTGCAGCCAGAAGCCCATGGACTTGGCGATTTCGTCCCTGACCTTGGGATTTGCCACGTTGAGATCCGGCTGGTGCTTGGCGAACATGTGCAGGTACCACTCACCCGTGGCTGAGTCCTGAGTCCAGATGGCGGTTTCCTCTCCGGGGAAGACCACCTGGTCAGAAGTGTCAGGCGGAGTATCGCTGCGCCAGACGTAGTAGTCGCGGTATGGGTTGTCCACCGACTTGCGGGCTTCCTTGAACCAGGGGTGCTGGTCAGAGGTGTGGTTGATGACGAAGTCGGCAATGACCCGCATTCCCCTGTCCTTGGCTGCCCTGATGAACTCCACCACGTCCCCCAGCGTTCCCAGGCGCGGATCCACGCCATAAAAGCCCGTGACGTCATAGCCGTCATCCCGGTCGGGGGAGGGATAGAAGGGCATGAGCCAGAGGCAGCTCACACCCAAAGCGGCCAGATAGTCCACACGCTGCGTGAGGCCGCCGAAATCGCCGATGCCGTCGCCGTCGTTGTCGAAGAAAGTTTCGGGGTCCACGCAGTAGATCACGGCGTTCTTCCACCAGAGATCAGAAGTTTGAGCGAGTCTCACGGCGAAACCTCCTGGTCCAGGGTGACAGAGCCGTCAAGAGTGACTGAATTTAGGGGACCGGCGTTGGATCCCCGGAGTTCGGGCAGGACCCGTTCGGCGAAGGTGTTGATGAACGGTTCCTGATGCTGGCCGACGAAGTGCAGATACAACTCGTCAAAGCCAAGGTCCACGTATTCCTGCAGCCAGGCTGCATGCTGGGCTGTGTCCGCCGAGACGTTCACCACCTTGCGGATCTGTTCCTCTCCCACGGCCGCGCTGACGCCGTCGAAATGCGCTGCTGTAGGCAGGTCCCAGATCACCGGCGGCGAGAAGACGTTCGAGTGCCACTGGTCCAGGGCTATGGCCACGGCATCTTCTTCCCGCTCCGCCCAGGACAGATGCACCTGAAGCACTGCCTTACCTTGGCCGCCGTTGTCCCGGTACGCCGCAAGCATTTCCCGGAGCTTTTCAGCGGGCTGGTTGACGGTGACCAGCCCGTCAGCCCACGCCGCGGAACGACGCGCAGTGTCCACACTCACGGCAGGCGCGATCAGCAAGGGCTTGATCTCCGGAACATCCCAGAGCCTTGCCTGTTGCACCGTGACCACTCCGTGGTGCGTGACTTCCTCACCCGCATGCAGGCGACGAATGATCTCAACGCACTCCTCCAACCGTTGCTGGCGGATCTCTTTCGGGGGCCAGGGATCACCGGTGACGTGCTCGTTCATGTTTTCGCCGGACCCGGGGGCCAGCCAGAACCTGCCGGGAAACATGTCCGCTAGGGTTGCTGAGGCATGGGCAATGATCGTGGGGTGATAGCGCTGGCCAGGTGCTGTGACGACACCGAAGCGAAGGGATGTGGTGGCGAGTGCTGCCCCCAGCCAGGACCATGCAAAGCCGGAATGCCCTTGGCTTGCTGACCAGGGCTCGATGTGGTCGGAGCACATTGCGGCGTCGAACCCCGCTTGCTCTGCGAGCTGGACGTCCTTCAGCAGCTGGCCTGGACTGATCTGTTCATGCGACGCGTGAAATCCGAAGGTAGCCATCGTTAAGGTCTACCGTCGCTGCCCTCCGGATGTCGAGGATTTCTCCGCCCTGTTGCAGGCTTTGTTGCTGCGTCCAGATAAGGCAACGGGGGTAGCGCTGAGCGGGTGTCCGGGCAAGAATGGGCCTCATGCAGCTGCCTGTCATGCCCCCTGTCGCCCCCATGCTCGCCAAATCCGTCACCGCCATCCCGGACGGCAACCTGAGCTACGAGCCGAAGTGGGACGGATTCCGGTCCATCATCTTCCGCGACGGAGAGGAAGTGGAAATCGGCAGCCGCAACGGCAAGCCAATGACCCGCTATTTCCCTGAGCTGGTGGAAGCACTGAAAGCCAACCTGCCAACGCGCTGCGTGCTCGACGGCGAAATCATCCTGGTTGGACCATCCGGGGACCGCCTCGACTTTGATGCCCTCCAGCAGCGGATCCACCCGGCCGCGAGCCGGGTAAAGTTGCTGTCCGAGCAGACGCCCGTGAAGTTTGTGGCCTTTGACCTGCTGGCCCTGGAGGACCAGGACTTCACCAGCCAGCCGTTCTCCCAACGGCGCAGTGCCCTGGAAGAGGCGCTTTCCGGTGCCGACGCCCCGATCCATCTCACCGCCATCACCCACGACAGGACGAGGGCCGAGCAATGGTTCCATCAGTTTGAGGGTGCAGGACTGGATGGCATCATCGCCAAACCAATGGACGGCAAGTACCAGCCGGATAAACGGACAATGTTCAAAGTCAAGCACGCCCGCACAGCTGATTGCGTCCTGGCCGGCTATCGGGTGCATACCAGCGGAACGGACCTGATCGGCTCCCTGCTGCTGGGGCTTTATAACGACGACGGAGTGCTCGCCAGTGTGGGGGTGGTGGGCGCTTTTCCCATGAAGCGCCGCAAAGAACTTTTCGAGGAACTGCAGCCCCTGGTCACCGACTTCGATGACCACCCCTGGGCCTGGGCGAAGCAGGAGGAAGGCAAACGCACCCCGCGCAACGCTGAGGGCAGCCGGTGGAGTGCAGGCAAGGACCTGTCGTTCACGCCGCTCCGGCCGGAACGCGTCCTCGAGGTTGCCTATGACCACATGGAAGGCGAGCGTTTCCGCCACGTGGCGCAGTTCGTGCGCTGGCGCCCGGACAGGGACCCCCGGTCCTGCACCTATGACCAGCTCGAAGAACCCGTTAATTATGATCTGGCCGAGGTGCTGGCCACCAAGCCCTAGCACCAAACCCCAGCGGCCCTCCCTGCGCAGCGCGAGGGGAGGACCGCCGTCGTGACCTTTTTTGAAGCTGACCTGACCTTTTAGACAGACGACTGGCCGTGGTGTCGTGACCTTCGCAAGGAAACAGGGTCACGACGACGGAGCAGGCTACTTGCTTGACCTCACTTGTTCGGCATAAGAACAAGAGTGCGTATAGTGAACAGTTGGAGTACTCTAGAACCAGTCACACCGATAACCCGAAGGAGGTTGCTGTGCCAGAGAATTTCACGGCCGAAACGTACAAAGCTGATTCCCTCACCGAGGATCTGTCCGATGCAGCCGAAGTTCCCCCGATAGCGGCAACACCAAAAGTGGAGACGCAAGCGGATTTGAGTGCTGAGCTCAAGGCCATCGGCGATGCCTATGCCGCCAAGCTCAGCAGCGGCGGCGAGCCGGAGACCCAGCCACGGCTGGACTTCGCCCCCTACCGCAGCAGCATCCTCCGCCACCCCACCAAAAGCCTGCACCACGCGGATCCTGAAACCATCGAGCTCTACTCGCCGGCTTTCGGGCACCAGGACGTGCACGCGCTGGAATCCGACCTCACCATCCAGCACAACGGCGAGCCCCAGGGCGAACGCATCATCGTGGCCGGCCGGGTGCTCGACGGCGATGGCCGCCCTGTCGCCGGGCAGCTCGTGGAGATCTGGCAGGCCAATGCCTCCGGCCGCTACATCCACAAGCGGGACCAGCATCCCGCCCCGATCGATCCCCACTTCACCGGTGTAGGGCGCTGCATCACCGGGCCGGATGGATCCTACCGATTCATCACCATCAAGCCTGGCGCCTATCCGTGGAAGAACCATCTCAACGCCTGGCGTCCTGCGCACATTCACTTCTCGCTGTTCGGCAATGAGTTCACGCAGCGAATCGTCACCCAGATGTACTTCCCGGGCGATCAGTTGTTCCCGCTGGACCCGATCTACCAGTCGATCGTTGACCAGGACGCCCGCGACCGTCTCGTGGCCAGCTATGACCACGAGCTGACCGAACCCGAATGGGCTCTGGGCTACAACTGGGACATCGTGCTGACGGGGTCGAAGCGGACCTGGACCGAAAATGAGGCCCTCGGGGCGGAAGGTGACCACCATGAGTGACTCCATACTCACCGCGACACCAGGCCAGACGGTTGGCCCGTTCTATGGTTATGCCCTGCCCTACGAGAAGGACTGCGAGCTCCTTGCGCCCGGGTCGCCCGGATCCATCCGCCTCCAAGGGACGGTGTACGACGGCGCGGGTCACCCCGTTCCGGACGCCATGCTGGAAATCTGGCAGCCTGACGCTGACGGGAAGATCGTGCAGGGGACAGGCTCCCTTGTCCGTGACGGCTACACCTTCACCGGCTGGGGCCGCAGTTCGGTGGGCTATTCCGGCGTCTATACGTTCACCACAGTCAACCCGGGCCCCACCGGTCCTGGCGCTGCCCCGTTCATTGCCGTGGCGGTGTTCGCCAGGGGCCTGATGGACCGCCTGTTCACCCGTATTTATCTGCCGGAGAACCAGCAGGCACTTGCCGCGGACCCGCTGCTGAGCTCTCTCGATCCCGATCGCCGGCAGACCCTGATTGCCCGGCGTGATCCGGACGGCGGACTGACGTGGGATGTCCGGCTGCAGGGTGAGGGCGAGGCGGTTTTCCTTGATTTCGATGGCGGGTCCGCTGGTGGCAAGGACCGTCAATGACCGGTCCCGAGCCCCGCTTCGACGGCGACGTCGGCCTGCTGGCTCCCGTTTCGGCGTCGCCCCTTGTAGCGATCCTGACGGGCGACCGGGCGGTACTGGCGGCGATCCTGGCCGTCGAGGCAGCCTGGGCCTCGGTCCTGGAGAAGGCAGGCCTGGCACCGGCAGGGTCGGCCGCCGTCGTCACCGCGGCCGCTGACGTCAGCCGCTACGACGCAGGGGACATCGCTGTGCGTGCCCAAGGCGGCGGAAATCCGGTCATACCTTTGCTCGCCGATCTCCGCGCGCAGGTCAAGAAACTGGACACCGGCAATATCGGGGCCATTCGCGCGGTTCACACCTCGCTGACCAGCCAGGACGTCCTGGATTCGGCCCTTATGCTGCTGGCCCGCAACGCCGTTGCTGCGCTGCTGGCAGACGTCCACAGCACGACGACGGCGCTTGCGTCCCTCGCCGAACAGCATGCGGACACGCTGTGCGTGGGCCGCAGCCTGACCCAGCATTCCCTTCCAGTGACCTTTGGCCTCAGGACGGCGCAGTGGTTTTACGGACTGGCTGCTGCTGCCCGGAAGCTCGAATCGGTCCCGCTGCCGGTGCAGTGCGGTGGCGCCGCCGGAACCCTGGCGTCCGGAACCGTGTTGGCTGAAACCACGTCGGCGCGGACCACGTCGGGGAGGGAAACCGGACGGACAGCGAGAACAGCCGTGAGCGCGCTGGATCTCTCGGACCGGCTCGCCGCACAGTTGGGCCTCACCCCAACTCCGGCTCCTTGGCACACCAACCGATTCGCAGTGACTTCCCTCGGGGATGCACTGGCGGGGATGACCGACGCCCTGGGTAAAATCGCGGCCGACATCCTCTTCCTCAGCAGGCCGGAAGTTGCTGAAGTGGCCGAACCCCGGGCGGCAGGGCGGGGAGTATCCTCTGCCATGCCGCAGAAGCAAAACCCCGTACTCTCTGTCCTGGTCCGCAGCGCTGCCCTCCAGGCCCCCAACCTTGCCGCTCAGCTGCACCAGGCCGCCGCCAGCTTCAACGACGAACGCCCCGACGGCGCCTGGCACAGCGAATGGCAGGCATTCCGGGAACTGCTCCGGCTGTCCCTCGGAGCAGCCGGACTGGCCCGGGAACTCGCCGAAGGCCTGCAGGTCTTCCCGGGAGCGATGCGCCGCAACCTGGATCTTTCCGGACCGCTCCTGCTGAGTGAAGCCGTGACCAGCGCCGTGGCTCCACTGTTGGGTGAGGATGGCAGGGATCGGCTTCAGGCCGCGGTGGACCAGACTCTTCTGGCGCCGGCAGCAGAGCAGGGTGCCACCTACCGTCGCTTGCTGCGCGAAGCCGTCGAGGAGGACAAGCTTTCGGATCAGCGCCTCGAGGAGCTCCTGGACCCTGCCAACTACCTGGGCCAGAGCCATGAGATCTCGCGCCGTATTTTCGCTGCCTTCCCCGAATTTTCAGCGAAGCAAACGCAAGGAACCGAAGGGAGGCCGTTATGACAAGGCCTGCACTCAAGGCATCGCTGCTTTCACCCCAGCGGGAACTTGGCCGGAAGCCTCTATTGGTGGCGGGCCCCTCCCTCGGCACCTCGTCCGCAGTGCTGTGGGGGCACGCCGCCGCACTCCTGGGCAATGACTACGACGTCGTGGCCTGGGACCTGCCCGGACATGGCGTCTCACCTGCCGCGAAAGAGGCGTTCGACGTCGGCGAGCTGGCGGACGCCGTCGTCGAACTTGTTGATTCCATCGCGCCGGGCGCCACCTTCCATTACGCCGGGGTTTCCCTGGGCGGTGCAACCGGCCTGCAGCTCGGCATCAAGCACGGTGAGCGCCTCACCAGCCTCTGTGTTCAGTGCAGCGGAGCCAAACTCGGCACCCCTGATGGCTGGTTGGAGCGAGCGGAAACAGTCCGGAATCAAGGTACGCCGGTGATGATCCAAGGGTCAGCGCAGCGCTGGTTCGCCCCGGGCTTCATGGACCGCGAACCGGAACTGAGCAGCCGGTTGCTTCACTCCCTGCGCGACGCCGACAGATTCAGTTACGCCTTCTGCTGCGAGGCCCTCGCGTCCTTTGACGTCCGTGACGAACTCGGCAGCGTCCAGGTCCCAACCCTTGCAGCGGCAGGTGTGGAGGACGGGGTGGCCCCGCCATCCTTCGCTGAAGAGGTGGTTGCCGGCATTCGAGCCGGAGGAGGCTCAGCAAGGCTGGTTGCCCTGGATGGCGTTGCCCACCTGGCACCTGCGGAGGCGCCGGTCAGGGTAGCCAAACTGCTGCAGGACTTCATCGGAGGAATTGACAATGAGTGACGCAGAACGAAGTGGAGTGGTCCGCCCCGACGCCACGAGCCAGGAAATTTACGATGGCGGTATGGTGGTCCGCCGCGAAGTGCTGGGGGATGCGCATGTGGACCGCGCGAACGCGAACATGGATTCCTTTACTGAGGACTTCCAGGACATGATCACGCGGATTGCGTGGGGTGGAATCTGGACCAGGCCAGGACTTTCCCGGCAGATGCGGTCGGCCGTCACCATCACGGCGATGGTTGCGCACGGGCATTGGGAAGAACTGGCCATGCATATCCGCGCGGCCGTCACTAACGGCCTGAGCCGGGATGAGATCAAGGAAATCCTGCTGCAGACAGCCATCTATTGCGGGGTTCCCTCCGCCAACACAGCTTTTAAGACCGCCCAGCAGGTGTTCCATGCAATGGACGACACAGCAATGGACAGCACAGCAATGGACAACATAGCCATGGATGACAGAGGAATGGACCATACTTCATGAACCAGGCATACATTTACGACGCCGTCCGCACGCCTTTCGGTAAATTCGGTTCCGCGCTTGCCTCCATCCGGCCCGACGATCTGGCCGCCCATGTGATCGCTGAGTCAGTTAAGCGTGCACCCCAACTCGACGTAGAGCGCATCGATGAGGTTGTGTTCGGCAATGCCAACGGCGCGGGCGAAGAAAACCGGAACATCGCCCGAATGGGTACCCTGCTCGCAGGCCTGCCGGTCTCCATTGCCGGCACAACGGTCAACCGCCTTTGCGGCTCCTCTCTCGACGCGGCGATCATTGCCTCTCGCCAGATCAACGCCGGCGACGCCGAGCTCATGCTGGTGGGTGGCGCCGAATCCATGAGCCGCGCGCCGTGGGTGCTGCCCAAGACGGAGAAGCCCTACCCCGCCGGTGATCTCACGCTGGCCTCGACCACGCTGGGCTGGCGCCTGGTGAACAAAGCAATGCCCTCCGAATGGACCACTTCCCTTGGCGAAGCCACGGAGCGGCTCCGCGAAAAGTACGGTGTGACGCGCGAACAGCAGGATGAATTCGCCGCGGACTCGCACAATCTTTCCGCCAAGGCCTGGGACGAGGGCTTTTATGACAACCTCGTCTCAGTGGTGCCAGGAACCGATCTAACGCGGGATGAGGGCATCCGGGCCGGCTCCTCGGCCGAAAAACTGAGAGGGCTCAAAACCGTCTTCCGCACCGAGAACGGCACCGTCACCGCCGGCAACGCCTCCCCATTGTCCGACGGCGCCTCGGCTGCCTGGATCGGCAGCGAACGTGCCGCCGGGCTTCTCGCCATGGACCCCCTGGCCCGTATTGCTGGCCGCGGAGCCCACGCGAACGACCCCCAGTACTTTGGCTACGCTCCCGTGGAAGCCGCGAACAAGGCCCTCGCGAAGGCGGGGATCGGCTGGGACCAGGTGGGCGCCGTCGAACTTAACGAAGCGTTTGCCGCGCAGTCTGTTGCCTGCATCAACGCCTGGGGTGTGGATCCTTCCATCGTGAACCGGCACGGCGGGGCGATCGCCATGGGACATCCGCTCGGTGCCTCCGGTGCGCGGATCCTGGGCACTCTGGCGCGGAGCCTGCAGGCATCCGGCCAGCGGTGGGGCGTGGCTGCGATCTGCATCGGTGTGGGACAGGGGCTGGCGGTGGTGCTGGAAAACGTCACTGCTGATTCTGAGCCGGATAACAGGAAGGCCTAGGACATGCTGAATCTCATGGACACTGTGGAGGAGGCCGTTGCCGGAATCCAGGACGGCTCCACGGTGATGATTGGCGGGTTCGGCAACGCCGGACAGCCGTTCGAGCTGATCGACGCCTTGATGGATTGCGGCGCGAAGGAGCTGACCGTGGTCAACAACAATGCAGGCCAGGGGGATCAAGGGCTGGCTCTGTTGATCAGGGAGGGCCGGGTCCGCAAGATGATCTGTTCCTTCCCCCGGCAGTCTGACTCCTGGCATTTCGACGCCAAGTACAAGGCCGGCGAGATCGAGTTGGAACTGGTACCGCAAGGGAACCTGGCCGAACGTATCCGTGCCGCAGGTGCCGGGATCGGCGGTTTCTTCACCCCCACCGGCTACGGCACCATCCTGGCTGAAGGTAAGGAAACCCGGATAATCGATGGAAGGGGACAGGTTTTCGAGACGCCCATCCACGCCGACGTCGCCCTCATCAAAGCCCTCAAGGCTGACGGGAAGGGAAACCTCGTGTACCGCAAAACTGCCCGCAACTTCGGGCCCATTATGGCGGCGGCCGCCAAGCACACGGTGGTGCAAGTATCGGAGATCGTTCCGGTGGGCGGGCTGGACCCGGAGAACGTTGTGACGCCCGGCATCTACGTGAACAGCATTGTGAAGGTGGCCTGAGATGACTGTCCAGCCCAATAATCAGATCGGCCTTCAGACTGTGTCAATCAAGAGCAGGGAAAAGCCGCTGGGCCGCGATGACCTCGCGAGTCTGGTGGCACGTGACATAAAGCCCGGGTCCTTCGTAAACCTGGGAATCGGCCAGCCAACGCTGGTATCCAACTACCTCCAGCCTGAGCAGGACATCACGCTCCATACCGAGAACGGCATGCTGGGTATGGGTCCGGAAGCCACCCGTGACCAGATTGACGGGGACCTCATTAACGCCGGCAAAATCCCCGTTACAGAACTGCCCGGGGCCTCCTACTTCCACCATGCCGACTCGTTCGCCATGATGCGGGGCGGGCATCTGGACATCTGCGTTCTGGGGGCATTCCAGGTCTCTGCCGCGGGGGATCTTGCAAACTGGCACACGGGCGCCCCGGATGCGATTCCGGCGGTCGGCGGAGCCATGGACTTGGCGACCGGGGCAAAGGATGTCTTCGTGATGATGACGCTGCTGACCCGTGAGGGAGCGTCCAAGCTCGTGGAGACCTGTACATATCCGCTCACGGGGGTTGGCTGCGTGACCCGCGTGTATACCGATATGGCCGTATTCCTCACCGGACCCGACGGCGTTCAGGTGCGGGAAACCTTTGGCTGCACCTTCGAGGAGCTCCAGGCGCTGGTGCCCGTCCCGCTGGTGCCGGTCCCGGTTAAGGCTGCGCCCGCCGTCGAGCCCTAACTCCGCCAAGCCAATAGGATTGCTAACCATGACCAACCCAGCAGCGCCCCCACCGGCCGGCGACCAGTACGTGCAGTCGCTCGCGCGCGGGCTGGCCGTCATCCGTGCGTTCGACACCGACCATCCGCTGATGACCCTCACCGAGGTGGCAGCGCGCACCGATCTGACACGCGCTACGGCCCGCAGGTTCCTGCACACCCTGGTGGAGCTCGGATACGTGCGTACCGACGGCAAGACGTTCGGGCTCACGGCTCAGGTGCTGCAGCTCGGCTATGCCTACCTGTCAGGCCTGTCCCTGCCGCAACTTGCCCAGCCCCATCTGGAGGAGTTGTCGCTCAAACTGGGGGAGTCGACGTCGGCTGCCGTCCTTGACGGGACGGACATCGCCTACATCGCGCGGATCACCACGCGCCGGATCATGAACGTGGGCATCACCGTGGGCACCCGCTTCCCCGCCTATGCGACGTCGATGGGCCGCGTCCTCCTGGCTGCCCTGCCGCCGGCCAAGTTGCAGGAGTACCTGGCGGCGGCCGAAATCCGGCCATTGACGCCGCGGGGAGTCGGCACCAAGCAGGAACTGCTGTGGGTGCTTGACACGGTCCGGGCCCAGGGGTGGTGCCTTCTGGACCAGGAGCTTGAAATGGGCCTGATGTCTGTCGCAGCGCCTGTGTATGACGGACCAGGCAAGGTAGTGGCCGCCGTCAACGTTTCCCTGCAGGCACAGGCCGTGGCGGCCCAACCCGACCCCGACGCTTACCTGGATTCTGTGCGCCAGGAGATCGTGGAGACCGCCAAGCTCATCTCGGCTGACCTTTCGGCCAAGCACTAGCCACCTGCTGCCGCCCTGAGGGGTGGCTCACGGGACTACTTCCTGGTCTCAGCGAACATCCTTCGAAGCGTGAAAAAGCATCCGAGGGCACCGAGGAGCACAGCCACAAGGAAGTCCAGCTTGTAGGTTTCCACCAGGTCAGCGTTTGTCGTCAGGTTGTATCCGAGGAGCTCCCAAGCCTGAGGATCCAGGAGCATGGCAAAGGGAGATGCGCCGCCCATGAACTGAGCCATGTCCAACCACATACCTCCCACGAACGAGACCAGGACAGTAATCAGTGTTACGGCTGCAATAACCCAGACACCATTCCGACTGAAGCTTCCGCTGCCCAGCACGTACATACGGGCTGCACCTGCGGCTGCCACAAAACCGACGATCGAGGCCATAAAGCCTACGTTCCACAGGATCAGCCAAAGGATGACGCCGGCAGGAATGGCGACAAGCGAAAACAACGTCCCACGGACCACGTCTTCCCTGGCTGCCTGGGGGGCGGGCGGTGCGGTCCTGCCTGGAATGACTCCCTGCTGGTACTCCCCATAGTTCTGGAGACCGGCAGTCTGCTCGTTTTGGAAACCGGAGGAGTGTTCAGCTGCAGCAGGGTCTTGAGGCAGCCTTTGTCCATACTGCGGGCGTGGCGGTGTGTGACCGGATCCCTGTTCCGGTTTGGTCGCTTCGAAGTCCGCCCGCTCTTGCATGAATCCCCCAAATTTCGGTGTTACCTCAACAAATTCCGCTCATTGTTCCACGCGATTTAGGACTTGGCGATGGGCAAGTCTGGAACCAACGGATTGTGACGCGCCAACTCAGGGGACGGTTGCATGCTGGAGCCTTGTGGAAGGAGTAATAGACGCATCGGATGGCCGTTTCAGGATCTTGAGCTGTGGGGGCTGAAGGAGCCCGGTTGCCGAGAGCAGGAGGGGGCCTTCGAGGAACGGCAGCGGCACAGCCACCAATCCACTATGCGTCGATACCTCGAGCAGCCCTTGGTCGATGATGGCTCTTATGCGGTTTCCATCGGGAAGGGGGATATGCACATCCCTGAAGGCAGCATTGTCCGGGACACTGAGGATGAGCGAGTTTCCTGCATGCCTGATGGTTGCAACCGTCTTTTCGCCGGCCTTGAATTCAATGGCGGTCCGTTCTCCGGAGATCCAGGTGAAATCCGCTCCACCGGCCAACAGTGCGTCCGAGGATCCAGGATCATTGCCGGCTTGGTGCACTGAGACCGCGTAGGCTTCCAGATCCTGATGCGGGGTTGCAATCAGCGTGTCGTCCTCCAGCGTAAGTGTGTGGGGGATACTCAGCGCGCTGGCCCACTTCCCGTCCTGGCTGATGACCCCTCGGATCCAGAAGATCAGGGCTGGGTTTCCTTCCTTGTCGCGGAAAAACGAGGGAGCGTAGTATCCGGGACCGTACGTCAGCTGTTTCCAGGTGCGTGCCGTGAAGACGCCGTCACTGTAGGACCCCACGCCGTAGGCCACGTAGTGAAGGACGTCGTCCTCCCACACCGATGTCACCAGGACGTGGACGCCGTCAATTTCAAACAGCTGCGGGCACTCCCACATGGTTCCGGTCCAGGCCTGGTCCGTTTCTGAGGTCTGATCCCGTTCTGAACCGGGCCTTTCTGAGCCGGGCCGTTGGGCGGCGATGCCGTCGAGTTCCCACGTGTCCAAGTCGTGCGAGCTGTAGGAGATCGCCGCTCCGATTCCGCCTTCGAGCCCGGCCCCTACAAACATCCGCCACTTGTTCCCGTCCCTGAACACGAACGGATCCCGGTATGCCACGAGGCCCATATCCGGAGCCTTAATGACTGCTGGGCCCTTCGTCCAGTGGTTCCAGCTGTCGTCGTCGGGGATGGCTGAGCGGATAGTCCCGATTCCTATTCCCGGCTCCTGTACTGAGGTGTAGAAGAGCTTCGAATGGCCTGAGGCGTCGGTGGCGATGGATCCGGACCAGATTCCGTCATCGCCGTCCCCGGGCGCCAGGGCTATTCCTTCCTCAGTCCAAATGACTAGGTCGGGCGAAGTGGCGTGGCCCCAGTGGCAGTTGGACGCCCACGTGGTCCGGCCGGGGACGTACTGATAGAAGAGGTGGTATTTTCCGTCCTTCCAGGTCAGCCCCAGCGGGTCATTGATCCAGCCTGCGTCGGTGGTGAAGTGGAATTGGGGACGGGGATCTTGCTCGATCATGGGGTTCCTTCTTGTTTCTGGTCTCCGGCGGCATCTTTGGCCCCGGCTCGTAGACATGCAGAGATAGTCGGGCGTCCGAGGAGGTCCGTCCGAAGCGTCTTGCTGACTGCTAACTGCTGAGTGCTGTTAGCGGAGCGGTGGCCCCGCTACGGATTTCCGTACTACCAGCGGGCATCCCAGCACGGTCGGGTGGGCTGCGAATAAGGCCAGGTCTGTTTTGCCTTCGATGGCATCAATGAGGTTTTCAGTTGCCCATGCCCCCATTTCGTAATGCGGGAGCGCGACCGTGGTCAGGGCTGGATGGAGGTTTTCGGCGATGAGCGCCTGGTTGTCGAAGCCGACAAGGGAAAGGTCGTCAGGAATTTTCAGGCCAAGTTCTCCTGCTGCCCGATAGGCTCCCATGGCCATGCGGTCGTTGTAGCAGAAGATCGCGGTGGGCCGGTCCTTCCGTTTCAGCAGCCTCAGGGTCGCCTGGTAGCCGCCGGGCACTTCCGACTCTTCGGCCTCAACAAGATCGGGATGGAAGGTCAGGCCGGCCTCCGAGAGCGTGCTCTGGAAGGCCTCCAACCGCGAGTGGGTGGCGGGGACGTCGTCGGTGTTGATGATCATTCCGATCCGCTCGTGGCCGGCCTCGATCAGCGTCCTGACGGCTGCTGTGGCTCCTCCGAATTCGTCCGGGATAACTGAGGAGATTGAGCGGTTGATGTCCTCGGAGTCCACAAGGATCGCGGGGACGCCACGCAGGTTGTCCGGTACTGCCAGTTTGCGGTGATACATGGTGGCATACAGGACCCCATCCACTTGTCCCTTCAGCATTGCTGCTACGTCAGCCTGGCGGGATTCGTCTGTGGCAGTGCTGGAGGTATTGATGATCATGAGGTTGTAGCCGCGCCGCCGGGCAGTCTCCTCCGCACCCAGAATTATCCGTCCGGCGTGGGGTGTGGTGGCGATTTCTTCGCTGATGAATCCGAGCATGCCGGAGCGCTGGGTGCGCAGCGCCTGCGCCATGCGGTTTGGGTCGTACCCGAGTTCTCCCGCAACCGCTTTTACCCGTTCACGGGTTAGCGGGCTGACGCGGGCGTAGCCAACGTCATTGAGCACGTGGGAGACGGTGGTTACAGAGACCCCGGCCGCGGCTGCCACATCCTTGATACCGACTGATCTATTGGTCATTGGTCTCCCACGTCCTCATAGTGTTGGTACTGATCCTACGGTCGGCTTATCCGCATGTGCCGCCTCGAAACCGACCGTGGGTGTTGCCCTGAAGGCGTTAACAGTCCTGTCTGCGATAACTTGGGCGTCACTTCCGGAATCGAGGATCGTATTCCGAGCTGATTCGGAATCGACCATGACGGCGGTAACGGCGAGGCCGTCCGAAGCCTCGGTCGTCAAAAGAGCGTCCACCTGCGCCGAGAAGCAGGAGTCACTTGACTTGGATTGAACGTCCATCGCCACCACGTGGTTGTTGGAGACGAAGTTGCCATCCCCAGCCCTCAGCCGGATGATGACAGGCATCGCCCCTGTGGGCCGGATGCTTTGGGAGTCGAGGATCTGCGAGAAGTGGTTGCCGACGACTGAGTTGTTGCTGCCGTTGACACAGAGAAGTCCGTAGACGTCGTTCAGCCCGTTGTCGACTCCCAGGAAGGGCGTCCAGGGCTCGTGGTCACGCAAGAAGTGATTCGTGGCCACGAGATTCTCTGAACTGTTCGCTGCGAGAATCAGCATCCCGGGGTAGAACGAATGAAAACGGTTGTTGGTGACGCTTGAACGCGTGACGCCGTCGAAACGGACGCTGCTCGCACCACGGGGGAAGACGTTGTTTGCGGTTATCAGGAGCCCGCCATGCTTCTCGGCGTAGATTGAGTGACCCTTGAAGCCAGCTCCGATCAAGTTGTCGGTGATCTTTGATGCCTGTCCCCACCCGCGCAGTTCGATACAGCTTCCGCATTCAGCGATGAAGTTGTCATGAATGGAAAGCGCGTCCGCGTGGTAGATAGTGAGAGCATTCTCAAGGTAGACGAACCCCATGCCGGTTATGCGGAATGAGTCATTGGCGTTCGCCACAAAGATGCCGGTCTTGCCGTTGACGTACGTGTTCTCCGGATGCATCCCGGATCCATCCGGGTTGAAGTGCAACCCGTCGACGCAGAAGTTGGAGAACTCGACCGAGCTGATCCGCGGGCTCCCGCTTCGCTCAACATAGAAGGCGGCTCCCTTGGATTCATCCCCGTCTCTGTCGAGGGGAATGTCGACGAGAATGCGACTCCCTCCCGGCCACAGCTCATGCAGGCCGGGCCATTCCTCTTGGGGGACGTTGAACCGGATGCTCGACGACGTAAAGCCGTGTCCCGAGCCATGGATCCTCAGGAAGCTGACGTCGATCACCACCTGCGTCCGGAGGCGGTAGTCCCCGGGCGGAATGTAGATTACCGCGCCTGGCTTTCCTCCATCGTTCGCAGCAGTGACCGTCTGCCGGTCCTTGATGTCAGCGATGATGCTGTTGATTACTTCGCCGACGTCCTCGAACGGATCGCCGACTGGCCACGTAGTCACGTCGTAGCAGTTGTTGCTTGACATAGGTACTTCCCCTTGGGTTGTGGTTTCTTAGCCCTTGACCGCGCCGAGCGTCATGCCGGCGACGATCTTGCGCTGTAAGAGAAGCGTGAGAAGGATGACGGGGATCGAATAGACGGCAGCCAGGGCCGTCATGGATCCCCAGTCCAGCCCGAACTGGGTCTGGAAGTTCGCGATGACCACCGGGGTGGTCTGGGACCTGATGGCTGTCATCAGGAGTGCGAACAGGAACTCGTTCCAGGACGCGAGGAAAGCGAAGATCGCCGTGACCGCAATGCCCCCGGACACCACCGGAATGACCACCCGCCACAGCGCGCCAAGCCGGCTGCAACCGTCCACGGTGGCCGCCTCTTCAAGGTCCTGCGGCACGGCCTCAAAGAAGCTGGACATAAGCCAGATCGAGAGCGGGAGGGAGATGGTGGTGTGCGCGATCGACAGCGCGATGGGCGTATCCGCAAGTCCCGCCGTCGCCATCATGGAAGCCAGCGGGATACCGATGGCAACCGGCGGCACCATACGGGTCACCAGCGCAGCCATGATGAACACCCGGCCACTCGGGGTCTTGTACCTGGTGATCCCATAGGCCGCCGGCACCGCCAGGACCAGGGACAGTGCCGTGCTGATGATGGCCGTCTGGGTGCTGTTGATGAAAGAAGCGAGCACCCCGCTGCGTCCCAGAGCGTTGGTGTAGTTTTCCAGCGTCCAGTCCTTGGGCAGGATGGTCGGCGGCACAGCGATGGTGTCGATCGGAGTCCTGAAGGAGGTGAACAGCAGATAGAGGAACGGGAACCCATACAGCACCATGGCTATCGCGAGGAGAATCCAGAGCAGGGTCCTGGTGCTGCGCTTGCCCGCTTCGAGGCCCTCCGCGTGGTGGCGCGGGCGGCGCGCCTTGCCTCCCCCTGCCTCTGTTTGGTTTCCGTGACCCTTCCGGGAAGCGATGGATGCCGGTGGCAGAGCGGTTTCCGGTGCGCGGGTGCCGCCAAGGCGTGAGTTTGCGATGCTCATCAGTTGTCCTTTCCTGGCCGCCAGATGGTGGCGACGGCGAAGAAGGCGACGCCGAGCATGGCCAGCAGGTAGATGGTGCCCATGGCGCTTGCCAGCCCCGGATCGCCGAAGCGGATCATGGTGCGGTAGATCAGCAGGCTCATGGTTTCCGAGGCGGACTGCGGACCGCCGTTGGTTTGAATGAGGATGGTGTCGAAGGCCCTGGCGGCATCAATGCCGCGCACCACAAGGGCGACGGCGATGACGGGCCGGAGCAGGGGAAGGATGATACGGAAGAGCAAGGCCGGTGCCCGCGCCCCGTCCAGCCGGGCCGCCTCGATGAGGTCTCCGGGGATGTTCTGCAGTCCCGCAAACAGCACAAGGCACATGAACGACGTCGTCAGCCAGATGTCCGGAATCGCCACCGAGAAGAGCACGATATTCGGGTCCGAGAGCCAGCCGATCTGGTTGGGGTTCTGCAGTATTCCGGCCTGGTGCAGGAGCGTCCCGATCAGTCCGAAGTTGTCGATCATGAGGAACTTCCAGAGCAGGCCTGCCACGATCGGGGCAATCATCAGGGGGTACAGGAAGACGGTCCGCCAGATCTGGGAATTGCGGCCGAGCATGGTGAACAGCAGGGCCATACCCAGACCGAGGGCGAATTCGAGGGTAACCACTATGAGGGTGTAGGCGAGCGTGCGCCAGCCGGCTCCCATGAATGCCTCTGAGGCGAAGGCACGGAAGTAGTTGTCCAGCCCCACGAAATCACGGGATCCGCCAGCCATGGGCGAGATTTTGAAGAAGCTGTCTGTCACAAGACGGAACAGCGGGTAGGCCACGAATACGGCGAGGAACACAGCCGCCGGGGCCATGAGGAACATTGCGAAGCGGCGATCGGAGATGCGCACGGTTTTCTCTTCCGCTGGTTGGGGCCGCGGCCGGCACTGGCGGAAGCCAGGTGCCGGCCGCGGGGTCTTACTTAAGGAGGTCCTGGATCTGCTTCTTGGCATCGGCCAGGAGGGCTGTGGAGTCCCCGCCGGCTACAGCTTTTTGCAGGAGGGGCACCAGAACGGTGTCAACGATCTGCTGCCACTTTTCGGTCGCCGGACGGGTGGCAGTGGCCTTCCCGTTGAGGGTCTCGATCAAAGGGCCGAAGCTTTCATAACCGGGCTGGTCCTGGTACTTCTCGAAGGCCGAGATGCGCGAGGCCAAGCCAAGGCTGGACTGAATGCCGAGGTCGTTGTGGTCGTAGGCGCACTTGATGAACTTCTTGGCGTTGTCCGTGTTCTTGGTGGCCTTGGGAACCGTCAGGTACCACGGGCCCGGAACACCTGCTACGCCAGCGCTGCCGCCGATCATCGGAGCTGTACCAACCTTGCCGGCCACCGGGGAGTCCTTGGGGATCTGCCGGTAGGCGTGGGCCCAGAAGCGCGTCATGGCCGTCTTGCCCTGGTTGAACAGGTTCTGGGCGGCTGCCCAGTCAACCTGTGCTGCGCCCGGAGGGGCGGACGACGCAAGGCTGGTGTAGAAGTCCAGGGCTTCCTTGTGTGCTGCGTTGTCTATGACGACGTTGTTGTTTTCGTCCAGCACCATGGGGGAACCCGCCTGGAGGACGTGGGCCAGCCATTCGGTCTCCACCCCGCCCTTCACGTCGGTTCCATACATCCCGTCCTTGGTGAAAAACTCCGAGACTTCCTGGTACTGCTTCCATGTGGTGGGCGCGGCCAGATCGTAGCCGTACCTGGCCTTGAAACCGGCCTGGTTCTGCGGGTCCTCGAACAGGTCCTTCCGGTAGAGGATGATTTCGGCGTTGGTCCAAGCGGGCATGCCAATGAAGTGGCCATCAACATTCGCTTCCTTGACGAGGGCCGGGAAGATGTCCTTTTTGGCCTCGTCGGTGAAGAGTTCGTCGATGGGCTGGACCACGTCCTTGAAGCTGGGCAGCCAGACGGAGTCCAGGGCGGCGACGTCAAAGGAGACGTTGCCGGAGGAGAACTCGCTGGAAAGCCTGTTGAACATGCCGTCGTAGGGGAGTTCGACGAAGTTGACGTCTATCCCGGCGTCCTTCTTGCACTGCTCGGCGACACCGGTCAGTTCGGCGTGGCCGCCGGCCTCCACCAGGACGTTCACGGTGCTGGCGGCGCTGCCCGACGACGTCGGGCCCCCAGCACCGCAGCCGGCGGCTGTAAGTGCGACGGCGGTGCAGAGGCCGCCAATAGTGGCAAACCTGTTGATGGTTTTTCGAGTGGACATCGCTGTCGACTCACTTTCTCTGGGGAACGGAAAATTCAGAAGAGGAGGGAGGAACGCTGACAAATCGTTTTGGTAAAACGACTTGGCACCAAGAGTAAGCGTCGCTTCCGGCGAGTGTCAAGGGTCACATTTGGCACTGCCCCGTTAAAGCGGATGAGCCCGGGCCCACTGAAGGAACCGGCAGTACCTTCCCGCAAATCCCCAATTTGAGGGAATTACCTTTCTCTTCGCGCCAAGCGGACCCAAGGGGCCATAGACTCGTGCCAACCACGTGCAGCAGTGTTGCTCCGCAAGGCGTCCGCCCCAAGGCGAAGAGCCAGGAGGTCCGCCGCTGCACTCGTCGGAAGGGGAGTGGCGGGTGAAGCTAGGAATACCGCGGGAACGCCGGGATGGAGAGCGGCGGGTGGCTGCGACGCCGGAAACGGTGAAGAAGCTGACGGGCCTTGGTCTCGACGTGTTGGTAGAGGCGGGGGCCGGAATGGCTGCCGGACACAGCGACGACGATTACCGCCAGTCCGGAGCCCACATCATCCCCGAGCTGGGCCTTGCCGAAGTGGATGTCTACGCCCACGTGCGCCCGCTGGGATCGGCAACGGCGCAGAGCCTCAAACCTGGAGCAATCACGGTTGGTCTTGCCTCGCCGTCGTCGGAGCTTCCCACAGTCCAGGCGCTCGCGGCAGCCGGGGTGACCTCCTTCGCGCTTGAACTGGTGCCGCGCATCTCACGCGCCCAATCCATGGACGCCCTCTCTTCCCAAGCCCTGGTGGCCGGTTACCGCTGCGTTCTTGAGGCGGCGATGCGCCTTCCCCGCTTTTTTCCGCTGTACATGACCGCGGCCGGAACAATCCCTCCGGCCCGCGTGCTGGTGCTCGGCGTCGGGGTGGCCGGACTCCAGGCCATCGGCACCGCAAAGCGCCTGGGTGCCCGCGTTTCGGCCAACGACATCAGGCCTTCCTCTGCGGAGGAAGTCACGTCCATGGGAGGCACGTTCATCAAACTGGATCTTGAAACTGCGGAGGCGTCCGGGGGCTACGCCCGGGAGCTCAGCGCCGATCGCGGCGCCCTGCAACGCCAGTTGTTGGCCCCGCACGTGGCCCAGTCAGATGTACTGATCACGACGGCGGCAGTCCCCGGACGGCGTGCCCCTCTCCTGGTGACCCGGGAAATGGTGCAGGGCATGCGCCCCGGCTCCGTCGTCGTCGACCTCGCGGCTGAGTCTGGCGGAAACGTGGAGGGCTCCGTTCCCGGAGAGGATCTCCAGGTTCCCACCGCAGATGGCAAGGGAGCTGTCACTGTGGTGGGCATGAAGGATGCGGCGTCCGCAATGCCGGCAGATGCGTCACGGCTCTACGCCAAGAATGTGGCGAACCTGCTGGCCCTGATGACGAAGGACGGCGTTGTGGCGCCGCACTTTGAGGATGAGGTCCTGGCAGCTTCCTGCCTGACGCACGACGGCGTTGTGCGGCACGAGCCGACCGCCCAAGCGCTGCATCTGCTCGCCTTGGAGAGCGCCCCCGCACCCAACGTCCCTTCGCCAAACGCAGCCTCGCTGAATGTCGCTTCGCAAAACGCCCCTTCGCGAAATGAGGGGGTGTCCTGATGGATCCGATCAGTTTGCTCACCATCACCGTGTTGGCGGTTTTTGTGGGCTTCGAAGTGGTTTCCAAGGTTTCCAGCACCCTGCATACCCCGCTGATGTCGGGGGCCAACGCCATCCACGGCATCATCCTGGTGGGCGCCATCATCGTTGCCGGCCAGGCCGCCGACCCTTGGGTGCTCGCGGTGGCCCTGCTCGCAGTAGTCCTGGCCACAGCCAACCTGGTGGGCGGCTTTGTGGTGACGGACCGCATGCTGGAAATGTTCCGGGGACGTAAGAAGGCGGGCCTGGAGAAACCCGGTACCGCAAACCGGGAGGTCCAAAAGTGATACTCCTTGATCCTGTATGGACGGCGCTGCTGTATCTGGCTGCTGCTGTTTTCTTTATCCTCGCGCTCAAGGGCCTCAACTCCCCCCGCACTGCCCGCCAGGGAAACCTCCTCGGCGCCTTCGGGGCGCTGGTGGCGGTCATCACCGTATTCCTCTCGGCAAGACTGGACAACGTTCCCTGGATCCTTGGTGCCATTGCCGTCGGCACAGCTGTGGCCGCGCCAGTTGCCCGTCGCGTGCAAATGACCCAGATGCCTCAGCTCGTGGCCCTCTTCAACGGGGTGGGAGGCGGTGCCGCGGCGCTCGTTGCGCTTCTGGAACTGGGACATGCCGGGGAATCCTGGGTGCGCCTGGCGGTTGCCTTCACTTTGCTGGTGGGTGCCGTCTCCTTCGCCGGCTCGGCCATTACGTTTGCCAAACTGCAGGAGCTAATGACCACCCGGCCGATTGTGTTCCCGGGCCTGCCGGTGCTGATGGCCGCTGTGCTGATCGCAGCGCTGGGCGCCGCTACCGCCGTTGTACTGACCGGTTCGTTGGCGCTGGCGTTGATACTGATGGTGCTGGGACTGGCTGCAGGTGTTCTGCTGGTGCTTCCGGTGGGTGGGGCGGACGTCCCCATCGTCATTTCGCTGCTGAACGCCTTCACCGGCCTCGCCGTCGCGGCCAGCGGACTGGTGCTGGGCAACGTTCTTCTCCTCGTCGCCGGTACGCTGGTGGGCGCCTCGGGTACCATCCTCACCCGGGCCATGGCCGCAGCGATGGGCAGGAGCGTAGCAGGCATCCTCTTCGGGGCATTCCGCGGAGGCTCGACGGCGGGTTCGACGACGGCGAGTGACCGGCCGGTCCGGTCCTCCAGTGCCGAGGACGTCGCTGTGCTGCTGGGCTACGCGCAACGCGTGATCATCGTTCCCGGGTACGGCCTGGCCGTTGCCCAGGGGCAGCACACGGCAGCGGAACTGGCCCAAGCCCTTGAGGCCCGCGGCATCCAAGTGGACTTCGCCATCCACCCCGTGGCAGGACGCATGCCCGGACACATGAACGTCCTCCTCGCCGAGGCCAACGTTCCGTACGAGTCGCTCAAGGAAATGGGCGAGATCAACTCCGAGTTCAGGACTGCCGACGTCGCTTTGGTGGTAGGAGCCAACGATGTGGTCAACCCGGCAGCCAAGACTTCCTCGGGCTCGCCGATCTACGGCATGCCCATCCTCGAAGTCGCCGACGCGCGGCAGGTGGTCTTCCTCAAGCGCTCCATGCGCCCCGGCTTTGCCGGCATCGAAAATGACCTCATGTTCGAACCGCAGACAACCCTGCTGTTCGGGGACGCCAAGGAATCCCTCACCAAGGTGCTCGGCGCAGTCAAGGGACTCTAAAAGTCACGACGCTTTATGTGGCCTTCGCCGGGGTGACCGCGTTTCAGTCCTGGTGGTTGGCTCGATCCCCCGAGAACTGTGTGGACACCGTGATTAGAACGCCGTCGGGATCGTCCCTGATGGTGAGGCACAGTTCCCTGTCCACCACCGAGGCGTGGATGTCTTCGCTTCCCTCCGGAGCGAGCTGCTCAGCAAGCCTCGTTACTGCCCGGGCCATGGCCCGGCCCCAATCATGCGGGTCCCTGCTGTTCGCCTCGGCCTCTGCTGAAATGTTCTCCGCTTCGGTCATGCTCCGCCGCCTTCCGCATTGCTTTCACGGCCCCCCAGGAGTATCCCGGACAGGCCGGAGTCTTCCATAACGTAGCCAGCCTATGGGTCGAAGGGGTGGAGCGTCCACGACCCCGCGCCGCTGCTGCCTATCCCGGTCAATCCCCGATACGATTTCAGTTCGGGGCTTTCCCGTCGCCATGCGGCGAAGACGCCACTCTTTCAAGGACGCTATGACAGCCACTAACGCCATCCCCACTTTGCGGGCAGCCGTCGTCATCAATCCTGCAAAATCTGTCGGCCCGGAGTTACGCGGTTCCATTTTCAGGCTGTGCGAGACCCAGGGATGGGCCGAGCCGCTATGGCTGGAGACCACCATCGAGGACCCTGGCGAGGGCCAGACCCGGGAAGCGCTGGAAGCAGGAGTCGACGTCGTTATTGCGGCAGGCGGTGACGGTACGGTCCGCTGCGTGGCCGAGATCCTTGCAGGCAGCGGGGTTCCGCTGGGCCTGGTGCCGCTGGGCACCGGGAACCTGCTGGCACGGAACCTGGGCGTCAACATCACAGACCCGGTAGCCGCTGCCTACGACGTGCTGAACGGCACGGAGCGGACGGTGGACGTGATCCGGACCAACCTGGACGGCTCTGCCGACCGGCAGGTTTTCCTGGTGATGGGCGGCCTGGGCTATGACGCAGCCATCATGGCGGACACTATCGATGTGCTCAAAGACAGGATGGGCTGGCTGGCCTACGTAGAAGCCGGCATCCGGAAGCTTCCCGGAAAGCCGGTGCGTGCAAGGATCAGCATGGACGGAAAACATCCTGTGCGGCGGCGCATCCGCAGTGTGATGATCGGCAATTGCGGAAGGATTATGGGCGGCGTGGAGATATTCCCCGAGGCCAAGGTGGACGACGGCGCCCTGGACCTCCTGATCCTCGCGCCACGCGGCCGCCTGGGTTGGCTGGGTGTGGTGGCGGGCATCTTCGGCCGGAACAAGCGCACGAACACCTCGGTGGAATACTTCCAGGGCAAGTCTGCCGAAATCACCTTGGAGCACGAACAGGAATTCCAGCTCGACGGGGACCACGTCGGCACGGGTAAGCACCTCGCAGTGGCCCTCGAGCCTGCGGCGCTCAAGATCAGGATGATGAACGACTGAGGGATAGCGGTGCTTGCGAAGGTGTCCAAGTACTAGGGCTGGTGACGTCCAGGACTTCGGAGTCGCGGGATGAGCTTCGGTCGCCGCAATGAGGACTTGTGAGGACGTTTTTGCCCAGCATGGGGACGGCTGTCCTGCTAGATAGCTTCGGCTTCGGAGATGATGGCGGGCAGAGCGGATGTTCGGGGGCAGGGCATTTTCCTTCCCTGTTATTTGTCGTCGTGGGTTTATCCTGTGCAAGGGGGTAAACATGCTGGAGTCTCGCAGTAACAGGTTTCTGTCCTTTGTAGGCAGCCACTTGCTGGTGAGCGTTTTATGCGTTCAGGTCGCGTTCACTGTCGCGATTCTGACCTTGCTGGGCTCTGGACATTTGGTTTCGCTGGATTCTCCTGAGCTGCGGGGGCTTCTGGGTTCCGTGGCGGGATTGCTGATCCTTTTGGCACTCCATGCCGCGTGGCGCGACAGGAGGGCCCGGCATGGTGAGAGATCCAGGGCCGAGGGTCTTTCGGATCTTATGGACTCCGTGCTGCACCCCCGCCGGGAATGGTGGTGGGCTATGGATGAGGCCGGAACGTTCACTTTCTCCAGCAGCGCCTCGCTGGATCTCCTGGGCTACGCTCCTTTTGAGCTGGAAGGGCAACCGGCGAGCATTGTGATCGACCTGGACGATCTGGCCAAGGCCCGCCAATCCGTCGCCGCTGCCCTGGCACCTGATGGTTCCAGCTGGTCCGGAGTCGTTGTAAGGTGCCGGCACCGGGACGGGACCCCGTTATGGATGGAGGTATCAGGACACACCCGCCCGACAATCCACGGCGCCAACACAGGATTCGAAGGCGCTTGCAGGCCTCTGCGCCCGCAAACCGAGCGGGTGCTGGCTCTGGAGCGCACCAGGGGACGGATCGAGCAGGTGCTAAGGGAACGGACGTTCCTCACGGCCTTCCAACCCATTCACGAACTCGCCACGGGTAGGGTCGTCGGAGTCGAGGCGTTGGCGCGCTTCGTGGACGATGACGGCGGCAGCCCGGAGCGCTGGTTTTCCGAGGCTGCGACGGTGGGTCTGGCCGCCGATCTGGAGTTCGCAGCCCTGGAATCAGCGCTCGCCGCCGCGACCGGGCTGCCATCCCACCTGTATGTGGCACTTAATCTTTCACCGGAGACCTGCCTGGATCCGCGGCTGCCGGGGTTTCTCGCCAGATCAGGTATCAGTGCGGACCGGTTGGTGCTGGAACTGACCGAAAACCTGGCCGTAGCAGCTTATGCCCCGCTTGTCGCGGCGCTGGCACCGCTCCGCTCGCGCGGTTTGCGGATAGCGGTCGACGACGCCGGCGCGGGTTTCGCCTCCATGCGCCATATCCTCCACCTGCACCCGGACATCATCAAACTCGACAGGAGCCTCATCGCCGGAATCGATCAGGACCCCGGCCAGCGCGCCCTCGGCGCGGCAATGGTGGAATTCGCACAACGGATCCGGGCGCACCTCATCGCTGAGGGCATCGAGAGCGAAGCTGAGTTGGCCGCGGTGACAGGGCTGGGGATGTACGCCGGTCAAGGGTACGTGTTGGGTCGGCCCACAGCCGATCCTCAGAAATGGGTCACCTGGGAAGCTGTGCAAGGACGGGACACGGCCTGAAGCGTCCCTTCCCGTCTGGGGCAGTAAAAAGCCTTGGTGGCCGGTTCCCCGGCCACCAAGGCTGGCAATGTACATTCAGTGGTGCACGTGTTCTTAGCCGCGGGCTGAGGTGCGGGTTGCTGTCACGCTGCGCGCCAGGACAACGCCCAAGGCGACCATGGCCAGACCCAAGATGAGGTGCAGCCAGTCGTCGGCGTCGTTAAACGGAACGAAGTTGGCGTTTGAATCATGCGGCACTACCAGGCCGTAGAGCCAGAGGACCAGGTAAAGAGCGCCGCCGCCGATCAGGTAGTTCCGGGCTTGGGTGGCGCTGCGTGCCATAACGATTCCTGCCACACCGAACAGCAGATGGACGATGTTATGGAGAATGGAAACCTGGAAGATGCCCAGAAGCAGAGCCTCTGAACCGGGTCCCGCTGCTCCGAGGGCCGCGTAGTTGCTGGTAACACCGGGGATGAATCCCAAGATGCCCACCAGCAAGAACACTGCTCCAACCACCATTGCTGCCGTCTGGATGGTTGTCCGGCGACCTGTCTGGTTGGTATTTACCATGATGTTCTCCTGCCTTATACGGCAACTGTTTAACAGATGTTGCGTTGCAGGGTGCCACGCTCCGGTTCGGCCGATCTACGTCGCATCCTTGAGATACATCATAAGTATGCTTATCAAATTACGGAAGTGTTTGGAGTAACGTTTTTAGCTCTACTTGACGGGCGATCTGTCAGGGCCATGGGCCAGGATTTCCGCCAGTTCAGCCAGCCGGTGGGCGCGGGCGGATTCCGCGGGAGTGAAGGGTTCGCCAGGCCTGGAGAAGATAAGCGGCCCATGCCACGCCGTCGGGATCTTCAAAGCAGTGCCGGCAACCCGTGATCCGGATGCTGCACGCCCGGTTCCAGGTTCTGCAGGTGGTGTGTTTCCTCCGGGAGGGCCGTCCGTACTGACCACATGTGCCCGTAGCAGTTCGGCAACTGCCAAAGGAAGCTCGGCCGGGTTTGCAGCGATTCGCGAGGCGAGGCTGAGGGCTTTGGTCTGGCCATCAGCCATAGCCAGTGCGGTGGTGGGCCAAATATGCGGGTGTCGCCCGCCGGCCTCCCTCAAAGCCGCCAAAATCTCGGTTTCTCCCAGGTTTCCCGGCGCTGCCAGCACAAATTCATCGAGCACTCCGCCAGCGACGGGATGGACGTGAATGCTGAGGATGTTCGTGTCCAGTCTGGCCAGGGCACGGGTGACCTTCTGGAGCGAGCCCGGCTGGTCACGAAGTACGGTTCGTGCCCGCCACAGAGCCGGTGCCTCCACCAGCCGGCTGCGGTGGCGGAGGGCGGGGGCGTGAAGCCACTTCTTCAGGAGCCGGGCGGCCGAAGGCTCAGCTACCCAGATCACCAGGAAAGTAGCTGTGAAGGTCAGGACCAGGACCTTGGCAACGTATGGCAGATGGGTTTCCACAACGGCAGCGTGCACCAGGAGCTCGATGGGGAGCATCACTGCGATGTTGGCCAGGGTCAGCCGGGCTCTAGTAGGTTCAGGCATCTGGCCGCAGACCTCGCAGCTCAGGTCAGCCGGGAGCGGGATGTTCACCTTTGGCTTCATAAGCCCATACTGTCCGCTGGCTGTTTCGGCTGTATTGCCCCCGCGTAAGGATCAGCGGAAGGTTTCGCAGCCCTTGCTTCCGCCGCCGGCGTCTATAGACACCGGTTAGCGGGAGTTCTCGCTGCTGCGGTCAGCTTCCGCCATTTTCGTCAGCAGATCGCGGATCTCGGCCAGAAGGGCGGTGTCTGCCGGGATCGGTTCCTCTTCGGGTTCCTCAGTGGCGAGGCGTTGCTTGACGAGGGAGTTGATCCTGTTCATGGGCGCCACAAAGATGAAATAGACCACGGCCGCCGTAATCAGGAAAGTCACTAACGCTGTGAGGACCCCGCCAATGTTGACGAACGTCTTGTCGTTTCCGGGCCAGATAGTGAAGCCCAGCCCTTCTGTCTCCACCCCGCCGGCCGCTGCAATGATCGGGTTAACAATGTTGGTGGTGAAGGCCGCAACCAGCGCTGTGAACGCTGTACCGACGACGACGGCGATCGACAGTTCGATGACATTGCCGCGAAGAATAAAGTCTTTGAACCCTTTGAACACGGGACCTCCAGTTGTGCGTAAATACCTCGGAATCAACCGATAGAAGATACCACTGCGAGGAAGGTTTGCTCGGCTTCGGGGCTCATCCGAAATCCTTCAGCGGAGTCTGTGAACGCATTGCCGGGTGCTTTTAGGCTCATCGGGGCTGGTGCCTGCAGTCATCCTCTGCGAGGGCAGTCTCGATGGCGTCGATGACCTCAGCTGAGTCGGGCTCAACGGTTGGAGCAAAGCGGGCCACCACGTCGCCGTCGCGGTTTACCAGGAACTTCTCGAAGTTCCACTTCACCAGGCCGGGGAGCACACCGCTGTTGAACTTGGTCAGCTCCGCGTAGAGCGGATGCTGGTCCTTGCCCCGGACATTCGACTTCACGGTCAATGGGAAGGTCACGCCGAAATTCCGCTGGCAGAACTCGGCGATTTCGCTGTCGTTGCCAGGCTCCTGGCCGGCGAACTGGTTGCAGGGGACCCCGAGGACCTCAAAGCCACGGTCCTTGAACTTTTCGTAGAGCGTCTCCAACCCCGTGTATTGGGGCGTAAATCCGCAGTTGGAGGCCACGTTGACCACCATCACCACGTTTCCCTCGAAACGGCCGAAGTCTGTCTGGGTTCCGTCGTTCAGGGTGAGGGGAATGGAGTACAGGGATGACACGGTCTGGGTCCTCGCAAAGTGGGTCTTACCGGAAATTCGTTGCCACCATCAGCCTAAGGGCTCAGACTGGGGGTTTCCTGCCAGATACTGGATGCTGGGAACGTCGATTAAAGGGGGCCGCCGGAGTGGGCGTCGCAGGACCAACTGATGCAGGACAAACTGAACCGCAAACGACCGAGGTCCTCACCGTCCAAGGGTTGGCCAAGCGCTATGGGGACCTGGCCGCCGTCGACGGTGTCTCCTTCACCATCGCTCCGGGCGAAACCTTCGGCCTCCTGGGCCCGAACGGTGCAGGTAAAACAACCACCATCTCCATGGTTGCCGGCCTGATTGCGGCCGACGCCGGTACCGTCACGGTCGCCGGAAAGGGGATGGGCCCAACCGAAACTTCTGCCAAGCGGCATCTCGGCCTGGTCCCCCAGGAGCTGGCGATCTATCCCGACCTGACCGGGAAGGAGAACCTGAACTTCTTCGGCCGGCTCCAGGGTTTGAACGGCAGGGACCTCTCCAGGCGTACGCAGGAGGTGCTGGAACTCATCGGCCTGGCCGATCGGGCCGGCGACCTCACCAAGAACTACTCTGGCGGGATGAAGCGCCGGCTCAACATCGGCATCGGCCTACTGCACCGCCCCACGCTGCTGATCCTCGATGAGCCGACTGTCGGCGTCGACCCCCAATCCCGCAATTCCATACTGGAAGCGGTGGAGGCGTTGTCTTCAGAGGGAATGGCTGTCCTGTACACGACGCACTACATGGAGGAAGCCGAGCGGCTCTGCGACCGGATAGCCATCATTGACGAGGGCAGCGTCCAGGCAGAGGGGACGCGTGACCAGCTGATCAAGCTGACCGGCGGAGTGGACCGCATCAACCTTCATGGCAGCGGAAATTCCGCGGCCGCCGCCGCTGCCTTGCGGCTCGTTCCGGGAGTGCAGCACGTGGACGGCGACGGCTCAGCCCTCTCGCTGACCGTGCAGGATGGCCCGAGCGTCCTGGCTGGAATCGTCACTGGTGCAGGTAACGCCGGGATGTCGGTGACGTCTGTGGAAATCACCCGTCCGGACCTGGAATCCGTGTTTCTCCATCTCACCGGAAAGGCGCTCCGGGACTGATATGCGCCAGCTGTGGATCATGATTCTCAAAGACCTGAGGCAACGCGTCCGCGATAGGTCAGTCTTCGTTTTTTCACTCGTTGTTCCGCTCGCCTTGATGGGTGTGCTGAGCCTCGTCACTGGCGGTTTCGGCAGCGACGACCCCGGGCTGGAGCCTGTGACGGTTGCCGCAAGCGCCGTCAAAGATGACCAGTTGGCTAAAACCGTTTTGGACACCGTTGAGTCCCAGGAGGTAGTGGACGTTACTCTCAATAGGATGTCGGCCGACGACGCCCGTGCGGCCGCCCGGTCAGGGGCAGCCGACGTGGCAATCATCATCCCTGATGACTTCGGCGGCTCGCTCGGATCGGGGTCATCACCCACGGTGCAGGTGGTTCAGGGCGACGGCGCCGGGCTGGAAACGGACGTCCTCATCTCCGTGGTGGTTGGAGTTGTGGACCAGTTGCATGCCGCTTCCGTAGCAGCGGCCGCGGCGGGTTCTGCCGGACTTCCCCCTGAAGCAATTCCCGCAATCGGGAACCAGGCGGCGGCGGGAGCCCCTGCTCTGACCCTTAAGGAAGGGCGGGCCTCGGACGAGCAGCTTTCTTTCCAGGGAACACTGGTTGCCGGCCAGGCCGGCCTCTTCCTGATGTTTACCGTCGGTTTCGGAGTCCTGGGACTGCTGGCGGAGCGCGAGCAAGGCACCCTGGCGCGTCTGAAGTCCATGCCCCTCGGCCACGGAACCATCGTGGCGTCCAAGGCCGCCGTCGGGTTTATCCTCGGCGTGGCGGCCACCGGAGTGTTGCTGGTGACCGGATCGCTGCTGTTCGGAGTGGATTTCGGATCCCCTCTGGTGGTTGGTGCGCTGATTCTCAGCGTGGTGGCCGCGGCAACAAGCCTCACCTTCATCGTGGCCCGCATGGTCAGGACTGCCGAACAGGCGAATGTGGCGCAGTCCATCCTGGCCATGGTGCTGGGTATAGCAGGCGGGGCATTCTTTCCCATCCAAGGCTCCGGCTTTGCCCAGACGCTTTTGGACATCAACCCGGTTGGCGCGTTCATCCGCGGTCTGGGGATTTCCGCCGGCGGGGGCGGTTTGGCAGAGGTTAGTACTCCCATCGCTGTGATGCTGGTGTTCGCCGGGATCTGTCTGGTCATAGCCAGGATCATTCCGGACCGGGGGGCGCGGGCATGACGGCAGTGCTGGCGCTCGCGGGTGTGGAGCTGAAACGGTTCCTGCGGGACAGGTCAAACATCTTCTTTGTGTTCATCTTTCCGCTCATGCTGATCCTGCTGATCGGCTCACAGTTCGGAGCGGGTGCGGGGCAGTCTCGCGTAGCCATTTCGGGTTCCGGAACCTCGCTGGCGGAAGCCATCAAGACGAAACTCGAAGCAGCCGACGTCGACGTCACCTTCGCGGGCGCGGATGCCGTGCGGCAGGAGCTGAGCCGCGGCAGCACCGACGTCGGGCTGTTCATCTCAGAGGCGGCCGCTGCAGAGTTTGATGCCCGCGGGTCCGTAGTCGGGCGGCCCGCTGAGGTTGAGGTGGTGATGGGGTCGCAGTCCGGCGCGCAGGCAGTATTGCAACAGGTGCGTACGGCCATTCAATCGGTCAACGTGGAGCGCGGCCAGCTCGCAGCCCTGACCCAGGCAGGCCTGCCGGCTGCGCAGGCGGGTGATGCGCTGGCTGCCGCCTCGCAGAGGCTCTCGGCCCCGAAAGTGGAGGTGGTGGATACCAGTGAAATCGCTCAGGAGTTCCGGGGCCTGGGCCAGTTCGACCTTGGAGCAGCCCAGCAGCTGCTGCTTTTTGTGTTCTTGAGTTCACTGACAGGCGCCACCACCCTGATCCAGGCAAGGAGACTTGGCGTGATCCCGCGGATGTTGGCAGCACCTGTTTCAAGCGGGCAAGCCATAGCCGGGCAGGCTCTGGGCAGGTTCGCTATTGCGCTGGTGCAGGGCGGCTACATCATGCTGGGCACTGCACTGCTCTTCGGTGTCCAGTGGGGCAGCATTTCACTGTCAGTGCTGGTTTTGGCGTTGTTCTGCACTGTTTCAGCGGCGGCTGCCATGGTGATCGGATCCGTGATGGACAACGACGGCGCTGCTTCCGGAGTGGGGGTCGGAGCGGGCTTGGTTCTGGCCGGGTTGGGCGGCTGTATGGTGCCTCCTGAACTGTTCCCCGAAACCCTCAGGACGGTCTCCTACATCACTCCACACCGGTATGCGTACGACGCGTTTGCTGAGATCCAGCGGCATGAAGGCGGATTAGGGGACATCCTGCCTCAACTCGGAGTGCTTGCGGCCATGGCGGTTGCGCTGTTGCTGCTGGGTTCCTGGCTGTTGCGCCGGAGCCTCAACAGATCCCTCTGACTCTCCTGAGGCGGGGTAGGGTTCGCCCTGATCAGCCAGCGCACTCCCACCGTTCAGCGCATGTACTTTCAGTACGACCCAGACGAAAATGTGGCCGAGTGGAACGATGACCGCATCTGGGAGACCTTCCGCAGCCGGGTGAATGGCAACGGGTTCACGCTCAAGGAGGGTCCGGTCATCGACAAAATGGTGCTGAAATTCCGCAGTTTCGTGCACACGCCCATACGCCATGGCAACCTCTTCCTGGCCGGGGATGCCGCCCACACCGTTCCCCCAACCGGGGCGAAGGGCCTCAACCTGGCGATCCACGACGTGAAGATGTTGTTCGAGGGGCTGGACAGCTATTACTCCCGTGGCTCCACAGAGCTGTTGGACTCGTACAGCAGCCGCGCCCTGGACCGTGTGTGGAAAGCCCAGCAATTCTCGTACTGGATGACTTCGATCCTCCATACCCCGGCGGACGCTGACGACTTTTCACGCGCCCGCCAACTGGGGGAGCTTACCTCGGTGGTTTCCTCCCGCCACGGCCAGGCGTACCTGGCTGAGGCTTACACCGGCTGGCCGGGAGCAGCGTAGGGAGGCACCGCCGTCGGCGTTTTCCCTTCCTCCCGCGCGGACGGGCGGTCTGGCTAGGGAGCAGCGCTGGAAACGGTGGCTGGAAGGGGGCTCTCGGACGTTGCTGGCGACGGCGGAAGTTCCTGCGGCGTACGGCCAGCCCGTCGGCGTGCCCGCCCCCGTCTGTGTACGGACGGCCCTGGCCCGCATAGACGGCCCTGGCCAGCAACGGTTATGCGGGGGAGGGCCGCCCGAGGCACACGGCCGCCCGGCAACATGGCCACACGGCTACCCGGTGACGGGGCCACCGGGCCGCCGTCGAGCGCGTACACTCAGCCCGTGCAGGAGATCACAATCGTTGGTGGCGGAATAGCCGGCCTGGCCCTTGCAGCGCGCCTGGATCCCCGGCGCTTCCAGGTAACGCTTCACGAGCAGCGGACGCAGCTGCCCACCGTAGGCACATCCCTGCTGATGTGGCCGAAGGCGCAGGAGGCACTTGCTGCGGTGGGGGTTCTCGATGCTGTCAGGGATTCCAGCCCGGCCTTGGCTGTCGGGTCCCTCCGCAGCGCTGGGGGTGACCCATGGCTGGTGGTCCCCGCCGGCGGGACCATCGCTGTGTCCCGGCCGGAACTCATCCGGCTGCTCGAGTCGGCTCTACCGGATTCCGTCCGCCGTGAAACCGGACGCTTTGAGGGCGTCAGCCCAAAGAACCACAGCCCAAAGGGATCAGAAGTATTGGTTGGAGCAGATGGAGTAGGCAGCGTTGTTCGCTGCAGCGTATGGGGCGAGTCCACGCGACCCCGCCTGACTCCCTATGTGGCAGTCCGCGGTGTTGTTCCGGGGAGGCTCTGGGAGGATTGCTCGGGGGAGTACTGGGGGCGAGGGGACCTGTTCGGCATTGGTCCCGCCGCCGGAGGCACCAACTGGTACGCCTCCTTCCACTCCGGCTTCCGGCCTGAACTGGCACCGGGCGAGATAGACGTCGGGAGGGCCCTTGAGTTGGCCCGCTTGCGGTTTGACGGGCATGCAGCGGCCATTCGCGAGGTTCTCACAACCGCCGAAACCGAGGCGACCCTGGCGCAGCGGATCTGGACCACGCCCCCGCTGGCCGGGTACGTCCGGAGCCGGGTGGCGCTGGTGGGAGATGCAGCCCATGCCATGACGCCCAATCTGGGGCGGGGAGCCTGCGAGGCGGTGATCGACGCCGTGACCCTGGCCGACCTCCTCAACTCCCGGCCAGTTGACACCGCCCTCCGGGCCTATGACCGTCAGAGACTCCTGCGTACCCAGGCCTTGCGTCTTGGCTCGGCCGCCATGATGCGCCTCGCGCTGGCGGGACGCCTGCAGCCCGTCCGCGATCTGGTACTGCAGGCAGCCAGCGGTCGACGGCGGAAATTTCCACCGCCGTCGAACTAAGGGTGTTAGGCCATGGCCGTGTGGGCTGCGGTGTGCGAATCGATTGTCTTTGCATAGCAGTGCGAATGCTCCTGGCCGATGTAGGGGCCGAAGCTCGGCACTTCCGCAAATCCGCTGTGCTCGTAGAAATGCCGCCCATCGGGCTGCGCCGATCCCGCCTCGGCAGTCACCGTGGTGAAACCCTGCTGGTGGGCATGCCCTTCCAGCGCCGCCAGGATGGAGCTGGCGACTCCGGAGCCGCGCATGTACGGAATGACATAAAGACGTTTGATCTCGACAGTACGGTCATCCAGCATCCGCAATCCGCCGCAGCCTACTGGCTGTCCGGAGCTCTTCTCGTAGGCCACCAGGAACACGGCAGTATCAGCTTCCGACGGCGGCGGGCCAGGCTCGTGATCGGCCGTTCCGAAGCGGGCATCCAGTTCCGCCTGCTGGGCTGCTCGAAGATCGGCACCAACGGGGTTCGCCCAGGTGACCTGACGGATGTTGAGACGCGGGTTGGTCTGCATGACTGCCTCGATTCGAGATCGCATTCGCCGAAGGGGTATGCAACTCAAGACTAGAAACCAGCGGTTACCGCAGTGTTTCGCGGCGGTAAGGGCCGGGAGAACTTTTCAGTTTGGCTTAATCCGGTTCAAAATCAGTAGGAGTCGCCCGTGGGGTCTTCCGCCGTCGGGTCTGCCAAAGCCAGCCCGCCCACCGGGCTGCCGTCCCAGTGGAGGAGGTTCCAGCCGCCGTCGGGGTCTCCCTCCAAGGCAACGATGCCCGTGTTCGCCAGGATGTGCCTTGCGGCGAAGTCGATGTCGATGTTGTGGGTGCGGGCGGCAGCCCAGACGCGGATGGCAGCGCCGTGGCTGACCACTGCAACCGATCCGGAGCCGTCTGTTCCAACTGGCGCTGCCGCCGCCGCAATGGTGGCGATGGCGGCGTCGTAACGGCCGAAAAAATCGTGGCCGTTCGGGCCATCAGGCATTCGGCGGTCCAGATCGCCGGAGGTCCAGGCGAATGCCGTACGCATGTAGCGCATGTGCGATTCGTGGTCCGTCAGTTTCTCCAGTGCGCCGGCCTCAATCTCGTGCAACCCGTCCATCACCTGGATCTCCAGGCCGCGGGCCCGGGCCAACGGGGTGGCGGTAACCTGGGTCCGGAACAGCCTGGAGGCATAAAGGGCGTCGATCTGCTCATTCGCCAAGGCCCTGGCCAGCGCCGCCGCCTGCCGCTGACCGAGCTCGGTCAGGCCAGGGCCTGGGTGCGCAGTATCCAGCTGCCCGAGAACGTTCCCGGGCGTCTGGCCGTGGCGAATGAGCAGGAGCCTCATTTCAGATGATCGACCAGCTGATCAGCGATCCCCGTGTACTTGGCCGGGGTCAGTGCCAGCAGCCGGGATTCCGCCTCTGGAGAGAGGCCCAGGCTCTGGACGAACTCCCGCATGCGGGCTGCGTCCACGCGCTGGCCCCGCGTGAGGTCCTTGAGTCGTTCGTACGGGTTCTCCATGCCTTCGACGCCTGCGATTGCCTCTGCGCGCATCACCATCTGGATGGCTTCACCCAGGACTTCCCAGTTGGTGTCCAGGTCCCTGGCGAGGACGTCCTCAGCCACATCAAGGCGCTCCAGCCCCTTGGCCACATTGGAGATGGCGAGGAGCGAATGTCCGAATGCAACGCCGATATTGCGCTGGGAAGAGGAGTCCGTCAGGTCACGCTGCCAGCGGGAGGTCACCAACGTGGAGCCCAGTACGTCCAGCAGCCCGGAGGAGATCTCCAGGTTTGCCTCGGCGTTCTCGAAACGGATGGGGTTGACCTTGTGAGGCATGGTGGAGGAACCCGTGGCTCCCTCTACCGGAACCTGCGCGAAATAGCCGATGGAAATGTAGCTCCAGATGTCCGTGCAGACGTTGTGCAGGATCCGGTTGAAGCGGGCGACGTCGGCGTACAGCTCTGCCTGCCAGTCGTGGCTTTCGATCTGCGTCGTCAGCGGGTTCCAGGTGAGGCCGAGTCCTTCAACGAAGGACTTGGAGACCTGCTGCCAGTCAGCGCCGGGCACCGATGCGACGTGGGCGGCGTAGGTTCCCGTGGCACCGTTGATTTTTCCGAGATATTCGGTCTTTGCGATCCGCTCCAGCTGGCGGTTCAGGCGGTGCGCAACGACGGCCAGCTCCTTGCCCAGCGTGGTGGGTGTGGCGGGCTGGCCGTGCGTGCGTGAGAGCATGGGGATGGCACGGTTGTCTTCCGCCATCCTCTCGATCTGCGCCACCAGGGACCGTGCAGCCGGCAGCCACACGTCCTCCACAGCACCCTTCACGCCCAGCGCGTAGGAGAGGTTGTTGATGTCCTCGGATGTGCAGCCGAAGTGCACCAGAGCGGTGAGGTTTTCGATGCCGATTTCCTGCAGCCTGCGGCCGATGTAATACTCCACAGCCTTGACGTCGTGGACAGTTACTGCCTCGATCTCCGCCAGTTCCTGAACGCCGGCGGCATCGAATTCAGTGACGATGGCGCGGAGCCGCTCCTGCTGCTCCTTCGTGAGGGGTCCGGCTCCGGGGAGAACGTTGTTGCCTGTGAGGTGAATCAGCCACTCGACCTCCACAGCGACGCGGTCCCGGTTCAGGGCTGCTTCTGACAGGTAGTCAACGAGCGGCGCGACGGCGGACTGGTAGCGGCCGTCCAGCGGGCCGAGCGCGATCTGGACCGGGGAAGCGGCAAGCGCAATGCGTCCGGAGGGCGTACGGGTGTCAGCTGTGGCGGCAGTTTGAGGCATGCGGCAATTCTTTCATGAACTTCGACTCTGCCTAAGCCGGGCGAGCATGTGACTTCCCGCCAGCAGCAGCATGGATGGTAATGCCCGCTTATCCACATAGCCGCCATGGTCTGTTCACGCCGGAAAGGAGGTTCTTTACAGTCAAAGTTCAGTGACAGCCGTGAACTTCCCTGGACGCCGATGAGCCCGGGATTCCGCTGCCACATATCCACTTTTTTGGGGGGTCCAAAACAATGAGCAGCGCCATCACGCCGGTGGATCTTAATCAGTGCGCTTCCCGGAGCTATGAGGTCCAGCTGTTGGCTGGACGGGTAGAGGCGGGGATAACTGAAGTCGAAACTGTACATCGCCGGCTTTCCCAACTGGAGCTCACAAGCTGGGAGTCGCCGGCCGGCAGGGCCTACCGCCTGAGTGTAGGGCTCCAGGCTGCCGCCTTGCGTCGGGCGATGGAGAAGCTGAATCAGGCGGCCGCCGCGGTGCGGTACCACGCCCAGAATGTGGCGGAGTCCTCCACGCGGACTGCGGCAGGCGGTTACTGATGGCTGAGATTTCGCCAGGAGGTGCAGGTGGGCCAGTCCGCCCTCAGTTGCCTCCGCCTGATGGGGATCTATCCATCAGGGGCGGAGTTGGTGGCATCAGCTTCCAGCTTTCCGAGCTTGCGGCGGGCGCGGCGGCGCTGGACGTCCTCGTCGGCATCCTCACGGCAGTTGAGGCCGCCACGCACAGCGTCTGGCAGGAGCTGTGCAATTACGCGGACGAGCCTAGGTCCAGCGGAGTGGCGGCCCTCGATGCCGTGGGGGAGGGTCGCCGAGCGGTCGGGGCGGTTCGGCAGGAACTGCAGGACATCGGCAACCAGGTGCGTGCCTGTCAGCGTGAGTATGAGGCAGCCGAGAGCCAGAGTGGCCAGAATCTCCGCATGGGAACGGGGTCCTTTGAACTGTTCTCTGCCCAGATCACAGATAGCCGACTCACCGGATTCATGAACCGGGAAACAACAGAAGCCCTCGCCCGAAATTTGCCTCTGAGCCTGGGCCTCCTCCTCGGAGTGCGGCCGGATCTGGCTTTAGCGGCAGCGAAGGCTCTTGGTGCTGGTTCCAGGGGATTTGGTGTCCCGTCCATTATCCGGATCCTGGCAGAAGGGGGGAACCTGGACCTCAAGCCCCGTCCCGTCAAAGCAGTGGAGGAAGCCACGTCCGATACTGATCTGGATGCTTCGCCCGCAGGCCTGCTGGCCAGGGCCAGGAGCGTCGATGCCCAAGGACACGGTCGCATCGAAATCATCCAAACCGTCCACGAGGGACAAAAGGCTTTCATCGTGATCATTCCGGGCACTCAGCCAGGTGACCGCAGGGGCGGCGACAATCCCTTTGATGAAGCCGGTATCGCTGAAGGGCTTGGCTACGACTCCCAATTCACCAGCGCGGCAATCCGTGCTGCCCTCCAGCAGGCCGGAGCAGCAGCGCAGGACCAGGTGGTGGCCGTGGGCTACAGCCAGGGAGGCGTCCATGCCATGAACCTCAGCAACGATCAGGCATTTCTTGCGGAGTACGACCTGAAGTATGTGCTGACTGCCGGCTCCCCGGTCGGCGGAATAACTCCGCAGCCTGGAATCAGCAGCCTGCAACTGGAGCACCGGCAGGACTGGGTACCAGGGAGCGACGGCGTTCCCAGCCCGGATACCAGCGACCGGGTCACGGTGACGCTGAGCAGTCCTGTGCTGACCCCCTCAGGGGAGGAAGCCGGGCTGGGACCAGGGCACAGACTTACCAACTATGAAGAAGGGGCCAGGGCGGTTTCAGCCAGCGATGACCCCTCGCTGATAGCCTCGACCGCCGCTCTGGCCGGGGTGGTCGGTACCGGTGGTGCCGCCACGGCTACCCGCTTCCGCATGGTCCGCGAACCTCAGGTCCCGAGGGAGGCCGGTCGCGTTTCGGATGCCCGGAAAGAACGGCATCCGGGCTTTCCGTATGGCGGCCGGTAGCCGTGTCTGGCGGCGGCTGGCTGTCCCGGAAGGCCGTTAGCCGCGGCGTGCTCCCGGAATCCGGCTGGCAACCAGGGAAATGATGGTGATAATGATGGCGGCCAGGATAGCTGTCCAGAAAAAGCTGTCGATGGTGAAGTCCACAGGGGTAAAGCTGCTGAGCCAGGAAGTCAGGTAGAGCATGGCTGCGTTGATGATGATGGTGAACAGCCCAAGCGTGAGAATAGTGATTGGCAAGGAGAGCAGGCTGACCAGGGGACGCACAAAAGCGTTGACCAGTCCAAAGATCAATCCAATGAACAAATAAGCGAGGATGAGCCCGATGGTGTCGGTTCCTTCGGTGACGCCTGTCCTGGCAACGGCCTCAGAAGCGGCTGACGTGGAAATCTCCAGCCCCGGAAGGATCCAGCTCGCAATCCACAAAGCCAGCCCGTTGATTACAACCCGCACAATGAAAGAACCCATCCCCCATGTTTTCACACGCGGGCAGGCGGCAGATACGTGGAAGTAGGCTAGTTCACATGACGACACCAGAAAAGACTGCCGCTGGTATCAGGCCGCGGCCAGTGGTAGACAGGCTCCCGCGCTACGCCGCCGGAAAGCCGCCCCTCGCCGTCGAGGGCATCACGAGTTACAAGCTGTCTTCGAACGAGAATCCGCTGCCGCCAATCCCCGCCGTCGTGGAAGCCATCGCGGCGCAGACAGATTTCAATCGCTACCCTGATCCGTTGAGTACCAGGCTGCGGACGGCCCTGGCGGGGTTTTTGTCTGTTCCGGCGGACGACATTGTCACAGGCACGGGAAGCCTTGGTGCCCTGAACCAGCTTCTTGCTGCATTCGCCGGCCAGAACGACGACGGCAAAGCAGACGAGGTGATCTACGCATGGCGCTCATTTGAGGCATATCCCATTTGTGTAGGACTCGCAGGCGCCGAGGGCATCAGGATCCCCCTGACCCCTGAAGGGCGCCATGACCTGGAGGCGATGGCCGCGGCAGTTTCGGCGCGAACCAAAGTTATTCTTCTTTGCACGCCCAACAACCCCACCGGACCAAGCCTGGGCGCCGAGGAGACGGAGCGCTTCATCAACACCGTCCCGTCCGACGTGATTGTGGTAATCGACGAGGCCTATCAGGAATTCGTACGCGACCGTCATGCGGTCGAGGGCATCGACCTGTACCGGAAGTACCCCAATGTAGTGGTGCTTCGGACCTTCTCGAAAGCCCATGGGTTGGCAGGCCTTCGGGTGGGCTACAGCATCTCCCAGCCACATCTCACGCAGCACCTCCGGGTTGCCGCCACACCCTTCGCCGTCTCGCAGATAGCGGAAACTGCAGCTGTGACCTCCCTGCAGAACTTCAGCCAGGTTGTAGAAAGGGTACAAGGGCTGGTGGACGAACGTGACCGGGTAACTGAGGGCCTCAAGGAACTGGGCTGGTTCGTTCCTGAGGCCCAGGGAAATTTTGTCTGGCTCAACCTGGGCGAAAACAGCTCGGATTTCTCCCGTAAGGCAGAAGAAGCAGGACTTTCCGTCAGGGCCTTCGGGGACGAGGGTATTCGCGTCACCATTGGAGAAACAGAGGCGAACACCCGGTTCTTGGAACTCTGTGCGAACTATACAAAAGCCCCACAGCGTTCCTAGCGCTTAACGAGGCGCCTCCCGCTACCTTACTGCGGATAAAGTAAGGATCAGTAAGCCACAATATATGCTCCGACAGGAATGTATTCCCTGAAAAGCATATATCCCAGCGACATTGCAGCGCATTCTTATGCGGCAAGCAAGGAGACGGTATGGGCGCCACACATCTGCCCTCCACCGAGTTCGACGGAACCGAGGTAGACGACCAGCTCGAGGCGGAAGCCGAGGCGGCCATGGGGGAACCCGATGCCCAGATGGTGCAGCTGCTGGGACCGGACGGAACCTTGGGCAGCGATCCTGTTTTCTCGGAGTACGCCAACAACCTCGACGCCGGCAAACTCCGCAGCTTTTATGCGGACATGGCTGCGATCAGGCGGTTCGACCAGGAGGCCACAGCCCTTCAGCGGCAGGGACAGCTGGCGCTCTGGGTCCCGCTGACCGGGCAGGAGGCAGCCCAGATCGGCTCAGGCCGGGCCAGCCAGCCCCAGGACTATATCTTCCCCACCTATCGCGAGCACGGCGTGGCCCTGACCAGGAACGTTGACCTGTCCGAACTCCTACGGCAGTTCCGCGGTGTCTCCAACGGTGGATGGAATCCCAAGGACACCAATTTCCATCTGTACACCCTGGTTCTTGCCGCGCAGACCCTTCATGCCGTGGGCTACGCGATGGGGATCCAGCGCGACCAGAAGCTCGCTGCGGCCTCGGACCCGGCGGGAACGGAGCCGGCTGCCGCTGTCGTTGCCTACTTCGGGGACGGTGCCAGCTCCGAGGGCGACGTGCATGAATCCATGGTCTTTGCCTCCTCGTACAACGCTCCCGTGGTGTTCTTCTGCCAGAACAACCATTGGGCTATCTCGGTCCCAAGCGCCGTGCAGACCCGCATTCCCCTCTCCAACCGGGCCAAGGGCTACGGCTTCCCCGGTATTCGCGTGGACGGCAATGATGTCATCGCCGTACATGCTGTGACGGAGTGGGCGCTTGAGCACGCACGTTCGGGCAAGGGGCCTGTTTTGATTGAGGCCTTCACCTACCGGTTGGGCGCGCACACCACCGCTGATGATCCCACCAAATACAGGCTCTCCGGTGAGGAAGACGCCTGGCGGGCGAAGGATCCTCTCGCGAGGCTTGAAGTCTACCTGCGCACCGCTGGCCTGGCAGATGATGCCTTCTTTGAGCAGGTCAAGGCCGACGGCGATGAACTCGCCTCGTATGTGCGGCGCACCACCCACGATCTTGAGACCCCGGACATCCGGGCCGCCTTCGCGAACGCCTACGTGGAATCGCACCCGCTGGTGGCGGAGGAGCTCGCCTGGTTCGAGCAGTACAGCGCAGGATTTGAAGAGGCAGCTGAAGGGGCGGCGCACTGATGACCACCATGACCATCGCGAAGGCGATCAATGAGGGCCTCCGGGCTGTATTGGCCAACAACCCCAAGTCCTTGCTCATGGGCGAGGACATCGGACCCCTCGGCGGCGTCTACCGCGTCACCGATGGGCTGATCGGGGAATTCGGCGCCGACCGAGTCGTGGACACACCCCTCGCTGAGTCCGGCATTATCGGTACAGCAATCGGGCTGGCCCTGCGCGGCTATAGCCCGGTCTGCGAGATCCAGTTCGACGGCTTCGTGTTCCCGGGGTTCAACCAGATCACCACCCAGCTGGCCAAAATGCATGCGCGCAGCCACGGTAACCTCACCGTTCCTGTGGTGATCCGCATTCCGTATGGTGGCGGCATCGGTTCGGTGGAACACCACTCGGAATCACCCGAGGCACTGTTCGCGCACACCGCAGGCCTTCGCATCATCACCCCGTCCAACGCCCACGACGCGTACTGGATGATCCAGCAGGCGGTGGAGTGCCAGGACCCTGTTATTGTCTTCGAGCCCAAGCGCCGGTACTGGCTCAAGGGTGACGTTGACATCCAGGCCCCCGGCCTCGCCGATGATCCTTTCAAGGCCCACGTGATCCGGGAAGGCCAGGACGCCACCGTCGTTGCGTACGGGCCTCTCGTTCCGGTGGCCCTGGCGGCGGCAAACGCGGCGGAGGAAGACGGCCGCAGTGTCGAAGTCATCGACCTCCGTTCCATTTCCCCCATCGACTTCGATACCGTCACGGAGTCCGTAAAAAAGACCGGCCGGCTGATCGTGGCCCACGAGGCTCCCACCTTTGGTGGAATCGGCGGCGAGATTGCCGCACGTATCAGTGAGCGGGCGTTCCTGTCGCTGGAGGCTCCGGTGATCCGGGTGGGAGGCTTCCACATGCCTTATCCCGTTGCCAAGGTTGAAGAGGACTACCTGCCGGACATCGACAGGATTCTTGAGGCGCTGGACCGCGCCCTGGCCTACTGAATCCAGCCTGTCTGCAGCACGTCCCAACGCCGCCCTTGATCGTTTCGAAACCGAGGATCCCATGACTCTGAACAAGTTCAACCTTCCCGACGTGGGCGAAGGGCTGACCGAGGCTGAAATCGTCTCCTGGAAGGTCAAGGCCGGCGACACCGTGGCTATCAACGACGTCCTTTGCGAGATTGAAACCGCTAAGTCGCTCGTCGAACTGCCGTCGCCTTTTGCCGGTACCGTCACCGAACTGCTGGTCCCCGAAGGCGTGACCATCGACGTCGGCACCCCCATCATCAGCGTCAGCGACGCCGTCGCTGGGGACCCAACTCCCGCGGACGTACCGGCGCCTGCCCTTCGGAGTGCAGAACCCGCCGCTTCGACGCCCGCCGCTTCGACGCCGGCCCTGCCGCTGTACGGCAAGCTGCCGGAGGATACTCCCGGCACGGGTCCGGAGGCGGGCGGACCGCTGGTCGGATCCGGTCCCAAGGCCGACGCCGTGAAACGCCGGCCGCGGAAAGCCTCGGGCATGGGCATCCCGGCAGGTGCATCCGTAACGCCTGTTCCTCCCGCTGACGTGCCGGCCGCCGTCGCGCCTCCTCAGGTCCAGCGAATGGAAACTCCGGACGCAACAGCCACGGCTGACGCCATCCCCGACGCCGACCGCCAGACCCTGGGCGGCACCATCAGCGGGCTGGTGAACAAAGTCTTGGCGAAGCCCCCTGTCCGCAAAATTGCCCGGGATCTTGGCATCGACCTCTCCGACGTCGTTCCTACAGGCGCCCGTGGGGAAGTTACCCGGGAGGACCTGGTGAGCTACCAATCGCAGCGCGACGCCGAATTGGATAAGGCCGATTCGTTCTGGGGGAAGTCCGGCAAGCCGCAGGACCAGCGCATCGAGCGCATCCCGGTCAAGGGTGTCCGCAAGGCGACGGCCAAGGCGATGGTGGAGTCGGCGTTCTCGGCCCCGCACGTCAGCATCTTTGTGGATGTTGATGCAAGCCGGACCATGGAATTCGTGAAGCGGCTCAAGGTATCACGTGATTTTGAGGGCATCCGGGTCTCCCCCCTCCTGATTCTCGCAAAGGCAGTCATCTGGGCTGCGGCGCGTAATCCCAGCGTCAATGCCACCTGGGTGGACAGCACCGACGGCAGCGACACAGCTGAAATCCACGTCAAGCACTATATGAACCTGGGTATTGCCGCCGCTACACCGCGGGGCCTCATGGTGCCCAACATCAAGAATGCCCAGGATCTCTCCCTCAAGGAGCTGGCCCTGGCCCTCAATGACCTGGCAACCACAGCACGTGCAGGCAAGACGCAGCCCGCGCAGATGCAGGGCGGCACGCTCACTGTGACGAACATTGGCGCGCTGGGAATTGATACCGGCACCCCCATCATCAACCCGGGCGAGGTAGCCATTGTCGCCTTCGGTACCATCAAGCAGAAGCCATGGGTGCTGGACGGAGAGGTCATCCCGCGCTGGATCACTACTCTGGGTGGCTCCTTTGACCACCGCGTGGTGGATGGGGATCTGTCGGCGCGGTTCATGGCGGACGTCGCAGCGATTCTCGAAGAGCCTGCCCTGCTGCTTGACTGAGCGAGGGCCTAATAAGCTGATGGTGACGGCCAGCGAATGCTGTACGCGGACCGCGTGACAGTGACTTCAGACGTAAGCCCGCAGGTCCGCTCGGCGGGTCTCTTGCTGCTGCTGCTGATTCCGGTGGTTGGATGGGCCCGAGCGGCGCTTGGTGCCCATACCGTTGGCCAAGTAGTTGCCGGTTCGCTGTTCGGCGGAATAGTCATGGCCGGAGCGTGGTCGCTCCTCCGGTGATTGATGGCAACCGGAGGAGCTTCACACGAAGGTGAGGAAGGGCGGCAGCCTCAGGCGACGTCGTCCGTCTTGGCAATGTAGACATCGCAAGGAGCGCTGTGGGCAACGCTGTTGGCCACGCTGCCCAGCACCCGGCCAATTCCCCGCATACGACGGTTGCCCACCACGATCATCCGGGCGTCATTCCGCTCGGCTTCATTGATCAGTGCCTCGGCCGGCTTTCCGCGCGCCGCGGAATACGTCACGGACAACTCCGGCGTCCGCAGGCGATCGGCGACGCCGCGGGCGACTTTCTCCGCTGCGCCGGCGTCAGAGACGATCCACTGGTCGCTCCCGCTTCCGAAGACTTCAGTGCGGTCGCTGTCGAACGCACTCACCACGTGGAGGGTGGCTCCCATGGAAGCGGCGAGACCTGCGGCCGTCTCGGCAGCCTTCATCGCCGTTTCACTGCCATCTACGCCGACAACAATAATTCCGGTCATATTCCTGCTCCTTTAAGTCGATGCATCTCCGGGCTAAGCCCGGGATGTTTTCAGGCTACAGTGCTGCAATTGCTTCCCGCATCACGGGTGCCAACCTGCGGACACCTTCGTCTATGGATTCGGGTGGGACCGCGCTGAAGGCAAGCCTGAGCTTGTTGGAGGGTTCAGTCGAATGGGTGAATGCTGCCCCAGGAATGAAAACAACGCCAGCCTCGATGGCCTTGTGAAGCAGCGGATAGGTATCCACTCCAAGGGGAAGTGTGACCCAGACAAAAAAGCCACCCTCCGGCCGCGTCCAGCTCATACCCTCGGGCATGTGCTGCTCGAGAGCAGCCAGCATAGCCTGGCACCGCTCCTCGTAGAGCCTGCGGTACGTGCGGATCTGCCCCTTCCAGTCAAAGTCCCGCAGGTAGGCAGAAACCAGCATCTGGTTGAAGGCAGGGGGGCACAGCATTACGGATTCGGAGGCCAGATAGTAGCGGCGCTGAAGGTGTGCCGGGACCAGTGCCCAACCCACCCGCAACCCTGGCGCGAAGATCTTGGAGAACGAGCCGAGGTAAATTACGTCGTCCGGGTTGTCCGTCCTCAGCGGGGCTAGGGGCTGCCCGTCGAAGCGCAGAAGACCGTAGGGGTTATCTTCCAGGATCAAGATATTTGCGTCGCGGCATATATCAACTATCTCTTGGCGGCGCTCCTGGGCAAGAGTAATGCCTGAAGGGTTGTTGAAGCTGGGGATGGTGTAGAGGAATTTGATCTTCTTCCCAGCACCTTGGAGAGCAGCGATTTTCGCTTCCAGCAATTCAGGGACGAGGCCATCTTCGTCCATGGGAACGGTCTCCACCTGCACCTGGTACGCCTCAAAGGCATTCAGGGCACCCACATATGTTGGATTCTCCACGAGGACGACGTCACCGGGATTGCAAAAGACCTTTGCTGCGATGTCCTGGGCCGACTGCGAACCGGCCGTGACCACGACGTTCTCCGGCAGGGCGTCAAGGATTCCCTCCTCGGCCATGACCTCACAGATCTGTGTCCGTAACTCCAGCGTGCCCTGGCCGCTGCCGTACTGCAGCGCGATCATTCCCTGTTCGGCGATGATCGCGGCAGCTGTTTCTGCGAGCCGGTCCAGCGGTAGTGACTGCAGGTACGGGTTGCCTCCCGCCAACGACACGAGCCCCGGGCGCATGGAAATGTCAAAAACATCGCGTACGGCTGATTGCTTGATGTTGGCGGCCCGCTCCGAGAAGAGTTCCTCGTGGCGGTGGGCGGACGTAGCCGCTCGTTCGATTGCTTCAACGGCTTCAGCGGGCAGCAACTGTGCTGCGGCATCCAGTGTCTCGTGGCTCACATTCCTCAGGATACAACCATCAGTTGCTGATTATGCAACCTCTGTTGCCCATGGGCGCGGACTCGGATGCCAGCTCCTCCGCCTGCCCAGATCTAGCGAAGGCTGAGGACCTCCGCCAGTCGCCGTCCGTTAATGTAGATTTCCGCCCGGGTTGCCCCTACTGCCGTAACGGCTGTCTGGGTCAGCTGTGCCTCAATCCTGGGAATGTCGCAGGTGCCCCCAGGACTCACAGTGCCACTCAGGTTCACCACCACTGTGGATCCGTCGAAGTAGCCCGAGACGAAGCTGAGAGTGGAAGAGGCCAGGGAGTTGTAGAGCCCGTCAGGGGCGGATCCGCCGCCGCTGCTCCCGGGCAGCAGGGCCTGAAGAGCAGATTGAAGTGGTTCGTTTGCGAGCGGGGCGGCAAGAGGTACGGACACCAGACTGTCGTTGCAGCCGAAGCGGACTCCGCCACTGCCGCCGTCGTCGAGCATGACGAAGTAGGCCGTTCCGGACTGCTGGGCACTGGGAGCTGGAGGATTACCCGCAGGAAGCGCGGCCCCTTGTGCGGGGGAGGGTTCAGGCGTAAGTGCCGGGACTGGCGACGAAGCGGTCGACGGAGACTCTCCTGGCATGGCGTCCGGCGGCGGCGTTTCAGCTGCAGGCTCCTGGTAAGGCTCACTGGTTCCGCGGGGTGCCAACTGAGCCTTGCCCGCTTCAGCAGGCTCCGTTGCAGGCGTTGGTGCCCGTTGGGCTTCCGGCTCGGGTGCGGCAAGCGCGGGTCCCGGTGTCAGTTGGCTCGCCGCTGAACCTTCCGTGGCGTCGCTGGTGGAGCGCGCGTCGGACGTTGTGCAGCCTCCCAGCCACAGGGGAATTGCCAGGCAGCAGGCCAATCCCGCTACCCTCGTGAAACCCTGCGAGGTCCTCATGACAACCCGCACCTCCAGCCCCGCTGCAATCCGTATATCAACGTTACGGCTCAGCGGGGAAGGGCGGAATATGTTTCAGATGACGGTTCGGCGACAGCTGTGTCACGGTTTGATACGTGCGGCGGCCCTCAGGGATCAAGGTCGAAATGCAGAACGCCTCCCGGCTGCCTGAATCGGCGGCCGGGAGGCGTCGTACATCAGCTGGAAAGATCAGGCAGCGGCGACAGGGCTGCTCTCAGCAATGGCATGGAAGACATCCTTGATCTGCCCGACGATCTCGGCGTCGTCCTTCGGGTGGATTTCAGCAAAGCGCACCACGGAACCCGGCACGGCGAGCTTGACGCCCTCAATGACCTGGGCGCCGGCGATGCCGACAGCCTTGCGGGTCTCATCCTGGGCCCAGACTCCGCCGAACTGACCGTAAGCGGTTCCGACAACGCCGGTGGGCTTGCCGGTGAGAGCGCCTGCACCGAACGGACGGGACAGCCAGTCGATGGCGTTCTTAAGGGAGGCGGGGATCGTGCCGTTGTGCTCGGGGGTCACCAGCAGCAGGGCGTCGGCGTCGGACGCGGCTGCCCGCAGTGCTGCTGCCGCAGCGGGAACCTGGCCTTCGACGTCGATGTCCTCGTTGTAGAAGGGGATGTTTCCCAGGCTTTCGTGGATGATGACATCGACCTGCTCCGGCGCATTGACCTGGATGGCCTCGGCAAGCTTCTGGTTGGTGGACTCCGCGCGCAGGCTGCCGACGAGGGCGAGTACGGTGCTCTTTGACATGAAAAACTCCTTCTGTCTGGCCACCGGAAGGCGGCGGCCGGTTGGTTGGGGAGGCTTTGTGGGCCCTTCACTGATCTAAACGGACTGCGGTCCGGTTCTTATTCCCGGGTCTAGAATGTTTTTTGTGAGCCTTATCCCAATCCGCTCCGGATCCCCGGGTGAGGATTCAGAGCGCAGCGACGCCGCCCGGAACCGGGAACGCCTGCTCGTGGCGGCACGTGAACTCCTGGACGAGTGCGGAGTTGACTCTCTCACAATGGACAAGCTCGCCAAACGCGCAGGGGTCGGCAAGGGAACGGTCTTCCGGCGGTTTGGCAGCAAGGCAGGCCTCATGATCACGCTCCTGAGCGACGCAGAGGCGGAATTCCAAGGGCGTTTTATGTTTGGCCCTCCTCCGCTTGGACCGGGTGCGCCGCCACTGGAGAGGTTGGTGGCCTTCGGCCACGCGCGCATTGGTTACCTTCTGGAATTCGGAGACCTGGCACGGGCTGCTGACCAGTCGGTCTATACCAAGCTGGAGGTTCCCGCCACGCTGCTCTGGCACCGCCACGTCGAATTACTCCTCCGCGCGGCCGGAATGCAGGCAGATCCCTGGCTCATGGCGTTGTTCCTGGGGGCAGCCCTGGACCCCGAGCGGCTGCTCTATGCAGTGCGTGTGCAGGGCGTGACACCGGAACGTCTGGCGGAAGCATGGAGCGAGCTGGCCACCCGGGTGGTCCGCCGGGATTAGCCCGCCCCCGGACGCTCCCTCACGTTTCGCGGGTTTTTGGGGGACGCTCCTTCACGTTTCGCGGGTTTTTGGGGAACGCTCGCTCATGTTTCGGGGGTTTTTGGGGAACGCTCCCTCAGCTATGGCCCGCCTGGAGCGGCTACCCGTCGGGATGTGAGGGAGGGTTGGGGAAATTTGGTCGGGATGTGAGGGAGGGTCCGGGGGTAGCGTTGCCCCATGACTACAGACTCTTCCGTTCATGCCAGCAGGCCAGCCCCCATCCGAACCGCGGTGGCCGGGTATGGGTTGTCGGGCAGCGTTTTCCACGCCCCGCTGATCGCGGCTAATCCTGCTTTCTCCCTCGAGGTCATTTCAACGTCCGACGCCGGCCGGAAGTCCGCCGCGTCCGAGCGCTACCCGGTGACGAGGCTCGTGGACACCCCCGAAGGCATTCTCGGGCTGGCAGGGGAGCTCGACCTGCTGGTCCTGGGCACCCCTCCGGCAACCCACTTTCAGCTTGCGAAGGCCGCGCTGGAAGCGGGCCTCGACGTCGTCGTCGATAAGCCTTTTGTAGTGACCAGCAGTGAAGGTGAAGAGCTCGTCGGACTGGCCGCACGCCTTGGGCGCGTACTCACGGTTTTCCATAATCGCCGTTGGGACGGCGATTTCCTTACTCTCAGGAACATCCTCGCCGACAGCGCCCTTGGAGGTGTGGCCCGGTTCGAATCACGGTTCGAGCGTTGGTCGCCCCAAGTATCCAAAGCCTGGAAAGCGGAAGCAACGGCCGAGCAAGGAGGAGGGGTTCTGTTTGATCTGGGCACCCACCTTCTGGACCAGGCGCTTCAGCTTTTTGGCCCGGCCACTGTCACCCACGCCGAACTCCAGATCAGGCGGCCCGGCGAAAACGTGGACGACGACGCCTTCCTGGCCCTGCGTCACGAGTCGGGTGTTATCAGCCACCTCTGGATGAACATGTTGTGCGCCCAGCAGGGTCCCCGCTTCCGCCTATTGGGTAGCGGGGGCGGGTTCACAAAGCATGGCGTGGACCCCCAGGAACCCTACATCGTGGCCGGTGGAAGCCCGCTGGACCTCGACTACGGCCTCGAAGCCCCTGAGTGGGCCGGGACTCTCGGCCGCGACGGCCACCTGGACAAGCTGCCAACGGAACGGGGCGCTTACCCGGAGTTTTACCGGCTCCTGGGGGAAAAGATCCACGACGGCGGGGCCTCCTCGCGGCGTCCGCTCCCAGTCAACCCCCAGGACGCAGTCGCCGTCCTCAAATTAATAGAGCAGGCTAGGACGTTGGCATGGGACGGGGCCTAACGACTGAATGGCAGCCATCCAGAAAGCGTGCGTCAAAGCGACGAAGGAGCAGCACGCGTTGGATGACTGCCATTCAGTTGGCAGCCAGGGGATTAGGCGCTAACCAACTGGTGCCAATCGGCGACGAGCGGCAGGTTGTGTGCCTCCGACACCGAATGGTGGGCCACATGGCCGGCAGCGATGTTGAGGCCAGCGGCCAGCGCGGGATCCTTCTCGAAGGCCGCCTTGACGCCCAGGTTCGCCAACGCGACACCGTAGCGCAGGGTGACGTTGGTGAGCGCATAGGTGGAGGTGTTGGGAACGGCGCCGGGCATGTTGGCCACGCAGTAGAAGATGGTGTTGTGGACCTTGTACGTGGGCTCCTGGTGAGTTGTGGGGTGGGTGTCCTCAAAGCAGCCGCCCTGGTCCACCGCGATGTCCACCAGGACCGAGCCCGGCTTCATCCGTGCAACGAGCTCGTTCGTCACCAGCTTGGGGGCCTTGGCGCCCGGAATCAGCACGGATCCGATCACCAGGTCAGCGTCCACCACTGACTTCTCAATCTCGTACTTGTTGGACGCGACCGTCTTCAGGCGGCCCTGGTACTGGGCGTCCAGTTCCCGAAGGCGGGGAATGTTGATGTCCAGGATGGTGACGTCCGCGCCAAGCCCTAGCGCCATTGCCGCGGCGTTGGTTCCGGCTACTCCGGCGCCGAGCACCACAACCTTGGCGGGACGGACTCCTGGTACGCCGCCCAACAGCACACCCTTGCCTCCGGCCGGGGCCATCAGCGAAGCGGCTCCTACCTGGACCGACAAGCGGCCTGCCACCTCAGACATCGGGGCCAGGAGCGGAAGTGTGCGGCCTTCCTGCACTGTTTCGTAGGCGATGGCAGTGACGCCGGAGTTGATCAGTTCGTGGGTCAGTTCCGGTTCCGCTGCCAAGTGCAGGTAAGTGAACAGAATGAGGCCCTTGCGGAAGCGGTGGTATTCGGCCTTGATAGGTTCCTTGACCTTCATAACCATGTCTGCGCGGCCCCAGACATCGTCGGGATCAGCCACGATCTCGGCGCCGGCAATCGAGTATTCCTCGTCGGTGATTCCCGAGCCCAGCCCTGCACCGCGCTCCACCAGGACTGTGTGGCCGTGCATGAGGAATTCGTGAACACCGGCAGCGGTGATAGCTACGCGGAATTCGTTGTTCTTGATCTCTTTGGGGATACCGATGATCATTTTGGGCTCCAGGTTCGGCGGCTTTGTAAGGGCCAGGGTGGAAGTGTGGGTGTGATTCCAGAATAAATCCGGTTGTGAGGCACACGACATCGAGGCTCTCAGAACAGAATCCAACTTCCGCCTGTTTTCAGGGTTTTCCTCAGATTGGCCTCGACATTTGTCGAATTCTCTAGCGTCAACTGTCGCCTGGTGTTGGTACGGAAAGGTGAGGTCACGCCGGCCGCATGAGCAGTACTGTTGCAGCATGCAACAACAGGATGTGGAACAGCTCGTCGAGCACGTGGCACTCAAGTTGGGGCGGGGGCTTTCGCTTGAGGACCTCGACGGCGTCCTGCTCGCCTACAGCTCCAACCAATCCCATGCCGACCGCGTGCGGGTGAACTTCCTGCTGAGCAAGCGGGTCCCGGCGGATGTCAGCGCCTGGCAGCTTTCGCACGGGATCGCGACGGCGGTGCGTCCCGTCGTCGTGCCTGCCAACGAGGACCTGGGGATGCTGGGCCGCGTCTGCGTCCCGCTGCTGGTGCGCGGTTTCCGCGTGGGGTACCTATGGGTCCAACAGGATCTTGAAGACGAAAGCGCGACGGCGATCCTGAGTCAGCTGCCAGGCGTCCGGGAGGAGTTGGAGGTGCTGTCCGGCCTCCTGCTCGAGTCCAACACAGCAGAATCGGAGTTCCGCCGCCGCCGCGAGCAGGAGTTCCTTAAGGCGTGTGCCGGGGAAAGCAACGCTGTGGCGGCCGTCGCCGGTTGGAAGGAAGTTCAGGGCAAGGGGCCTTGGCAGCTCGTGACCATCATCGATGCCGATGGCTGGACTGAAGGCCCGGATCCCATCGCCTCCACGCTCATCCACAGGTCTGCCGCGCTGCAGGCAACCATCGGAGTGGATTCCACCCTGTTCAGTGCCGGCACCGAAACCCACGCGGTGGTGCTGTTCCGGGAGTCCATTGGCCGGGCCAGCCACGCCCAGGTCCTGGTGCATTACCAGTTGGAGCTGGCCAAGCGTTCCGGGCGGCCCGTTCAGCGCATCATCCTTGGATGCAGTGAAGGTTTCAGCAAGCCGCGGGAGCTGAGCCATGCCTACAGTCAGTCGAAGCAGGCGGCGCAGGCAGCAGCAGTTGATCCGCAGCTCGGCGAGCTGGTGGACTGCCGTGATACCGGAATGTACCAGCTGCTGGCCTCAGCCGGCGGCGGGACAGGAGCATGGGCAGATGCAGGTTCCGTGTACTTCCATCTCCTGGAGGACCACGACCGCAACGGCGAGCTTCTCCCCGTGCTTGAGCTGCTCTACGACAATGACGGCTCGGTTCAGGACGTTGCTGACAAACTGCATCTTCACCGGAGCAGTATCTACAACAGGCTGGGCAGGATCCGGCAGGTGCTGGGGGTTGATCCGCTCAAGGGAATGGTGCGGCTGGAACTCCACGCGGCGCTCAAGGCGCGGCGCTGGGCTTCCCGCCCACGCATCTGAGCCCGGCCTGCGGCGTGAGCCCGGCCTGGAGCGCAGCTAGCCGCCGAACACCTTGTTCTCCAGGAAGCTGTTGCGGAATTTGTGCTCAGGGTCAACCCGCTCGGCCAGCGAAATGAAGTCTGCGAAGCGGGGATACAGGGGTGCGAGGGCAGATGCATCTGCCTGGAAGAGCTTGCCCCAATGCGGCCGGGCGCCCAGCGGAGCCAGCCTCTCCTCCAACAGTGGAAGGACCTTCTCAACAGCCGCCTGCTCAGGCTTCCAGGTGAAGTGGAGGCCTACCGAGGACTGACCGTAGGCGGGGCTGAGCCATAGGTGATCAGCGGCGATGGTGCGGATTTCCGAGACCTGCAGCAGGGGAGTGATGTGCTCAGAGAGTCCCCGAATTGCAGCGATGGCCTCCGTGGCATGCTCGCGTGGCACAAAGAATTCGCTTTGCAGCTCGGCGCCGCTGCTTGGCGTGAAGGCCATCTGAAAGTGTGCCAGGCGCTCGGACCAGGGCCCGGGAACGCCCAGTTGCTGGGTGCAGTCCTCCCCGGAGAAGCCAGGCAAGGGGTGCATGGCTCGAATGGCCGGGGCTCCGCCGTAAAAGCTCTCCCGGACAGCGGCAGGTGGCACGCTGCCGTCGTAGCCGCGGGTCTTCAGCCACGACTGGGCCACCATCTCCCCCTGCCAGTCCGTGAACAGGCTGACGCTGTAGGCGCTGGCGGTGACGGCGTCGAAATCCACGAGCACCTGCTCCCAGGAGAGTGCTTCGAAAACGTCCTGTCGAACAGAAAAGGTGGGCTCGATGTCCAGGGTCACCCGCGTGACGATACCCAAGGCGCCGAGTGCCACCACGGAGCCGTCGAAGTCCGGGTCTCCGCGGCGCAGGGTACGAAGGGCCCCATCGGCTCCAATCAGCTCGAGTTCAGCCACGGACGTCGCGAGATTGCCGTTGGCATCGCCGGACCCGTGGGTGGCCGTGGAAATGGCCCCTGCTATGGAGATGTGCGGCAGCGAGGCGAGGTTGGGCAGCGCAAAGCCGTTCCGCTCGAGCTCCTCAGCAAGGGTTCCATACCGCGTTCCGCCGGAAACCCTTACCATCCGAGCGGCGGAGTCAATATTAACGGCGGGCTCCAAGGCCTCCAGCGATAGCAGGGCCCCGTAGGAATCGGCGATGGAGTTAAAGGAGTGGCGGGAGCCGAGAGCTCTGATCTTCCGGGCACTGGCGACGAGCTCCTGCGCTTCCTGCAAAGAACCAGGCCGGTGGATCACGGGGGCTCCATAGCGGTAGTTGCCGGCCCAGTTCAGTTCATCAAGCTCCGTGCGCATAGCTCCCCTTCGCGCCGGAGCTTCTGGCTCCGACAAAATGTTATCGCTCACAATACTGGTCAGGCATCATGCAGGCTGTCAATGGCAGGCCAAGGTGCAGTCAGGCCTCGGAGTTTCCCGGGTCTTCCGCCGCGTCCGATTCCTGCGGTGCCGCTGACTTCTTCTGCGTCTCCAGCCAGGTCATGATATCCGTGAGCCGGATCCGCCGGTGGGTGCCCCTGTACTGCACCGGGATCTCTCCACGGTCTGTCATGTTGCGCAGATACGTGTGCGAGATTCCTGCCAGCTCGGCGGCCCGGGAGGTGGTGAGCATTTCCTCCACGCTGCTGACGGTCACGGCGTCGCCTGCGCCGAAACGCGTCAGGAGGTCGACGACGGCGTCCCTCGCCTGCGGGGGCAGCCGGTGGACTGTGCCGTCAACAAAGACTGTGATGTCGTGGCTGCCCTCGAGGGCTCGCTTGAGCTTGCGGGCATCGTCAGCGGGCAGTGCGCCGGTGACCCGTGGGGCTATCAGTGCCATGGCTGAATACTAACCCGGCTAAATCCCAACCCCAGCCGAATCCACCCATGCGGGGACAGCGGCGCGTGCCCGGCGCAGCGCGCCCCGCCCCACCCGGGATGGGCCTACAGCCCCAGTTCCTCCAGTACAGGCAGCTTGGCGCGGACCCATGCCCGGGCTTCGGTAGCGCTGGGAGCGGAAAGGGCCAGCTTGGCCAGTTCCTGGGCCTCTGCCAGGGTGACGGTCTTCAGCACAGCGGCGACTGCGGCCAGGGAACGGGCAGTCATGGAGAGTGTGGAGACGCCCAGGCCTGTGAGGACAACGGCCAGGGCGGGGTCCGCTGCCGCTTCGCCGCAGACGCCAACGGGTTTGTTGTGGCCTTCTGCCACCGACCCTTCAACGGTAAGTCCTACCAGCCGCAGGACTGCCGGCTGCCAGGGTGTGTTGAGGCCTGCGAGCGGGCCAAGCTGCCGGTCGGCCGCCATTGCGTACTGCGTAAGGTCGTTGGTGCCAAGGCTGGCAAACCCAACTTCCCGCAGGATCGCTTCTGCCGTCAGCGCGGCCGAAGGAACCTCCACCATCACGCCTGGTGTGCTGATTCCCGCGTCGGCGCACATGGAGGCGAAACGCGCAGCCTCTTCCGCCGTCGAGATCATGGGTGCCATCACCCACACATCGGCTTCGGAATCCTTGGCCGCCAAACCGATGGCCTCAAGCTGGCGGTCCAGGACGCCGGGAGTGGTGAAGTCAGTCCGGTAGCCGCGGACACCGAGGGCCGGGTTCGGCTCTGTTGCGTCGGTGAGGAACGGGAGGGGCTTGTCGGCGCCGGCGTCGAGGGTCCTCAGCACAACCTTCTTGCCCGGGAACGCATCAAAAACGCCCTTGTAGGCCGCCGCCTGCTCTTCAACGCTGGGCTCGGTATCGCGTTCGAGGAAGCAGAATTCTGTGCGGAAGAGCCCCACTCCCTCGGCGCCCAAGGCAGCAGCAGCCACAGCATCCTTGGCGCCTCCCACATTGGCGAGAAGCGGGACCAGGTGGCCGTCCGCCGTCGAGCCCGTACCGCTGAACTCTGCCAGAAGTGAAGCGGTTGCCGCCCAGGCCTCGGCGGAAGAACGCAGCGACTCATCGGGGTCTGCGGTGATGGCTCCAGCTGCACCGTCGACAAATACTTCGGTGCCATCCGGCAGCTCATCGACGCCAACGGCGGCAACGACGGCCGGCAATCCGAGGGAACGGGCAATGATGGCTGTGTGGGACTGGGGTCCGCCGCCTGCAGTGACCAGCGCCAGGATCTTGTTGGGGTCCAGCGTTGCGGTATCGGCAGGTGCCAGGTCCTCGGCGACCAGGATGAACGCAGTGTCCGATTCCGGGATGCCGGGCGCGGGTACTCCGCGCAGTTCAGCCACGATCCTGGCCCGGACATCCAGGACGTCGGTGGCGCGCTCGGCCATGTAGCCGCCCAGATTGAGCAGCATTTCCGAGACAGACGCCCCTGATTCCCAGATGGCGCGTTCAGCTGACGTTCCTCGGGCTATGAGTTTGCCGGCGCCCTTGATGAGCATGGTATCCGTAGCCATAAGCGCAGTGGCTTCCAGGACGGCCTTGCCATCCCCGGTGGCTTTGACGGCGCGCTCCTTGAGCTCATCATGGACCGCCTTGGCCGCCGCTTTGAGTTGCGCCGTCGCGTCCTCTGCGGAGATCGCCTCCGGCAGCCGCTCGCCGGCAGGGGGTTCGCTGATCGGTTTGGGCATTTGGCGGATGGTGCCAATAATGCGGCCGGGGCTTACGCCTACTCCTGGGAAGTTCTGCACTGAAGGTCCTCATTCTCTGCCGGTAACCAGGCTGCGTCGTCGGATGCTGGAGGTCGGTACTGCTACGTCCGACGGTAGCTGCTTTGCCTGAAAAAAGTTCTGAAAAAATTGTATGTGATGCACTTCATATAGCAACGCTATAGGTGCTAGGGTAGCGGCTATGAGTTTCGATGGCCAGTTACCGCCTAAGGCGAGACTGCTGCGTGCGGCGGCTGAGTTGCTCGCCAAATCAGCGGGCGCGCCCGTATCCACCCGGCAGATCACCCAACTGGCAGGGGTTACGGCACCCACGCTGTATCACCACTTTGGTGATAAGGAAGGGTTGTTCGACGCGGTTGTTACAGCTGGCTTTGAAGAATACGTAAAGGGTGAACGCGACTTTGCCCCATCCGGCAAACCGCTGGAGGATATCCGGCGGATGTGGGACAACCACGTCGAGTTCGGGCTCAACCAACCTGAGCTGTACCTCGTTATGTTCGGCAACATCCGGCCGGAAAGACGGCCCTCCATTGTGGCCGATGCCGAAGCTTTGATGGAGGAGATGCTGAACAAGGCGGCCGTAGCGGGCCAGCTCAACGTGCCTCCGCGGGAAGCGGCCAGAAGCATTCTGGCCGCCAACGTCGGTGTCACTCTCATGCTCATTGCGGAGCCGGTTGCAGACCGCAACCTGGAACTTTCCACCATGACCCGGGACGCCATGATCTTCGCGGTGTCCACGGATGAGGCCAAAGAGGCGGCACAGGATGATTCCGGCAAATCATCAGTGGTAGTAGCCGCCATTGCCCTTAATGCCGCGCTCCAGGCCTCGCACTCGGATCAGCTCTCAAGCTCAGAACTCAAGCTCTTCCTCGAATGGCTTCACCGCATCTCTAACAGCTAGCTCGTCGCACTATCGGACCATCCTGCAATGCTGCAGGAATCACGGTTAGGAAATCACATGGCAACACAGTCAGTTGCAAAACCTCGCACAAGCATGCGCGTAGGCGTCCAGAAGTTTGGAACATTCCTTTCCGGGATGATCATGCCGAACATCGGCGCCTTTATTGCCTGGGGCCTCATCACAGCGCTCTTCATCGAGAAGGGCTGGTTTCCCGTCGCTGAGCTCGGCGGCTTCGGCACCAACGCCGAGGGTAAGCCGAACGTGGGTCTTGTTGGCCCGATGATCACCTACCTGCTGCCGCTCCTTATCGGTTATACCGGTGGCAAGATGGTCCACGACGTCCGAGGCGGCGTCGTCGGTGCGATTGGCACCATGGGCGTGATCGTAGGTGCCGGCATTCCCATGTTTATCGGGGCAATGATCATGGGTCCCCTCGGTGGCTGGACCATGAAGAAGCTCGATTCGATCTGGGAGGGGAAGATCCGGCCCGGCTTCGAGATGCTGGTGAACAACTTCTCCGCCGGCATCTGGGGTGCACTGCTGGCCATGCTTGGCTTCTACGGCATCTCCCCGCTGGTTCAGGCCTTCAGTGCCGGGGCGGGCAATGTTGTCCAGTTCCTGGTCAACAACGGGTTGCTGCCGCTCACCAGCATTTTTATTGAACCCGCGAAGGTCCTGTTCCTGAACAACGCCATCAACCACGGCGTGCTGACCCCGCTTGGCGTCCAGCAGTCGCTTGAACAGGGCAAGTCCATCCTGTTCCTGCTGGAGGCCAATCCTGGGCCGGGCCTAGGAATCCTCCTGGCTTACATGTTCTTCGGCAAAGGCCTGGCCAAAGCATCCGCTCCGGGTGCAGCCATCATCCACTTCTTCGGTGGCATCCACGAGATCTACTTCCCATATGTTTTGATGAAGCCGATTCTCATCCTCGCCGCGATCGGTGGCGGCATGACCGGGATCGCGACGCTGGCCCTCACTAACTCAGGCCTGGTAGCTCCTGCGGCTCCAGGTTCCATCATCGCAGTGATCGCCCAGACGTCCCGTGACAGCTACTTTGGCGTGATCCTCTCGGTTGTCCTGGCAGCAACGGTGTCCTTCCTCATCGCCTCGGTGATCCTCAAGGCGAGCAAGACACCCGTGGGCGAAACCGAGGAGGACAGCCTGAGCGCAGCCACGTCCCGCATGGAAACCATGAAGGGCAAAAAGAGCTCCGTGTCCTCCGTCCTGACAGGCGGCGCAGCGGCTGCGGGCGGTGGCACTGCCGTCATGGCCGGGCCCATCAAGAACATCGTTTTCGCGTGCGACGCCGGTATGGGCTCAAGCGCCATGGGAGCCTCTGTGTTGCGCAACAAAATCAAGGCGGCAGGGTTCCCCGATGTAAAGGTAACCAACGCTTCGATCGCCAATCTCACCGACAACTACGATGTAGTCATCACACACCAGGACCTCACCGAACGCGCCAAACCCGTCACCTCGAGCGCTGCTCACTTCTCAGTGGACAACTTCATGAGCAGCCCTCGGTATGAAGAGATTGTGGAGCTGGTCAAGAGCAGCGACGCGCAAGCAACGGACGACGGCGAAACACCAGTGGCCGGGACGGCGCAGGGGGCCGGAACGGGACAGGCCGCCGAAGCGAAAGCCGCCACGGCGCCGCCGTCGGACATTCTGGTACCTGACAGCGTGATCCTTAACGGAACGGCGACCACCCGTGACGCTGCGATTGACGAGGCCGGCAGGTTGTTGTTGGAGCGCGGCGCGGTGGACGAAGGCTACATCACGGCCATGCATGAGCGTGAGGAGTCCGTTTCCACCTACATGGGCAGTTACCTGGCAATTCCGCACGGCACCAACGCGGCCAAGGACCACATCCGGAAGTCTGCAGTGTCGGTGATCCGCTACCCCAACGGCATTGACTGGAACGGCAAGCAGGTGAAGTTCGTCGTCGGCGTTGCAGGCCTCAACAATGAGCACCTGCACATTCTGTCCTCCATTGCGAAGGTGTTCACCAGCAAGGCCCAGGTGGCGCAGCTGGAAGCGGCCACCACCGTGGATGAGGTGCTGGAACTCTTCGGGAAGGTTAACTCCTAGTGAAAGCTGTCCATTTCGGCGCGGGGAATATCGGCAGGGGCTTCGTGGGGCTGCTGCTTCACGAAGCAGGCTATGAAGTGGTATTTGCGGACGTTGCCGGGGACCTCATATCCCAACTGGCCGCGGCCGGGAGTTACGACGTCCACGAAGTAGGGGAGAACCCAACCGTACGGACAGTGGATAACTTCCGTGCACTCGACTCGGGGACCCAGGAACAGGATGTCATTGCCGAGATCGCGACGGCAGACATCGTCACCACGGCAGTAGGGCCGCACATCCTGAAGTTTGTTGCTCCGGTGATTGCCAAGGGAATAGCCGCCCGCGCTGACGGGCTGGCTCCGCTGCAGGTGATGGCGTGCGAGAACGCGATCAATGCCACGGATCTTCTTCGGGATGAGGTGGCACGTGTTTGGGATTCCGCTCCAGGAGGCCTGGACGCCTCCGCCGTGTTTGCCAACACCGCCGTGGACAGGATTGTGCCCAACCAGGAGCCAGGCCAAGGCCTGGATGTGACGGTCGAAACCTTCTACGAGTGGGTTATTGACCGCACACCTTTCGCTGGATCCGAGCCTGCCATTCCGAGGGCCACATTTGTGGATAATCTGGCGCCGTACATCGAACGGAAACTCTTTACCGTGAACACAGGGCATGCCTCCGCCGCATATTTCGGCTACGAGGCAGGTCTGGAAAAGATCTCCGATGCGATGGCTGACCAGGATGTGGCCGAGGACGTACGGGCAGTCCTTGAGGAGACAAAGCAGTTGCTGGTGGTGAAGCACGGCTTCAACCACGACGAACAGGAAGCCTATGTCCAGAAGATCCTCAAGCGCTTCTCCAACCCGCATCTGCCCGATACCGTGACGAGGGTTGGCAGGGCACCGCTCCGCAAGCTCAGCCGCAACGAGCGCTTCATCGGTCCGGCTGCGGAGTTGGCTGAACGTGGAATCGTGCCCGAAGCCCTTCTAGGAGCAATCGGGGCTGCCCTGCAGTTCCGCGATCCGGCTGATGCAGAATCGCTCGAACTCGCAGAGATCATCGCCACTTCTACACCGGAAGCGGCCACTGAACGGATCACCGGGCTGGGACCCGACCACCCCCTCTTCCCGGGCGTCGCTGCGTTGGTGGAGGAGGCCAAAGCCGGGGAGGTCCCTGCCCCCGCCTGACGCTCCCTCACCTTTCGCGGGTTTTTGGCGAACCCTCTCTCACCTTTCGCAGGTTTTTGGCAAACCCTCCTTCAGTTCCTGAGGGAGGGTTTGCGCAGGTAGCGCGAAAGGTGAGGGAGGGTTTTTCAGCCCCCCGCTATTTCGGTGGGGAGACGAACAGGGTTTCGGCCTGCTCAAGGGACATGCCGTTGGTTTCCGGCACCTTGAACATGACAAAGAAGAACGACGCCGCCGCGAACAGCGCGTACATGGCGTACGTCAGCGGCAATGAAGCCGCAGCCATGACCGGAAAACTCAAGGTGATGGCGAAGTTGGCAATCCACTGGGCCGCCGCTGCCAAACCCAAAGCACGGGCACGGATCCTTGAAGGGAAAATCTCGCCCAGCAGCACCCACACCAGTGGCCCCCAAGAGGCGCCGAAGCTCACCACGAAGACGTTCGCCGCCACCAGGGCAACCGGTCCCCAGCCGCCCGGCAGGGAGATTTCCGAACCGGAGCCAGCGGCGGAAGAGAAGGCTACCGCCATGGCGCCCAGGGATACAGCCATGCCGATCGAGCCAGCCAGCAGGATGGGTCGCCGGCCAATGCGGTCCACCAGTGCGATCGCCACCAGCGTGACCAGGATGTTGGTGATGGAAGTGGCTACTGAGATGGTGAGCGAATCCTTCTCCTGAAAGCCCACGGCCTTCCAAAGAGTGGTGGAGTAGTAGAAGATCACGTTGATGCCGACGAACTGCTGCAGCACCGAGAGCGTGATGCCGATCCACACCACTGCCTGCAGTCCGAAGACTTTTCCGCGGAGGGAGCCCTTCTGCCCTGCCAGCTTGTCTTCCTCGATGGCCGACTGGATCTCGCGGATGCTGCGGTCAGTATCCTCGCCCGGGGCGATGGTCTCGAACACCCTGCGGGCCTCGTCCTCCTTGCCTCTAAAGACCAGGAAGCGGGGCGATTCGGGCAGTCTGTAGGCGATCCAACCATAAACGACGGCAGGTAGGGCGGCGGCGAGGAACATCCATCGCCAGGCTTCTATCCCGAGCCATAGCTGCTGGTCCGCACCGCCGGCGCTCGTTGCAAAGATTGCGTCGGACAGGAGAGCCGCGAAAATGCCGGTAGTGATGGCCAGTTGCTGGAGCGACGCGAGGCGTCCCCGGACATGGCGGGGAGAAATCTCAGAGATGTACGCCGGGGCGATGACAGACGCCAGGCCAATGCCGAGTCCACCCACCAGTCGCCAGAAGATCAGGTCCCAGACGCCAATAGCGAAGCCCGTCCCGGCCGCGCTGACGAGGAACAGGAGTGCGCCCAGCTTCATGGCGGGAATACGCCCGTACTTGTCGGCCACTTTTCCGGCCAGGTAGGCGCCTGCCGCACACCCAAGGAGAGCCACGGCCACGGCGAATCCGGTGACGGCTTCGGACAAAGCGAACTCGTCCTTGATGGCGTCAACTGCCCCGTTGACCACAGACGAATCGAAGCCGAAGAGGAATCCCCCCACTGCGCCTGCGACCGCAAGGCCGATCACCTTGCGCGGGACGCCAGGGCGCACTTCAGTACTGGATGTGGACATGGATCTCCCCTTGGATCTGGCATCGGATTTAAGCGCTGCAGACATCGTTGGCTCCGGATCCAGCCCTACAGGCCGGCGCATGCGCGCTCAACAGTGTGCCATGCCCCGCTGGGAGGTTCCAGTTTGCCCTACCCGGAAGGCCCATCCTTTTGGGGGAAGCGGGCGGAAGGTGAAGGAGGGTTCCTAAAAAACCTGCGGAAGGTGAAGGAGGGTTCCCCAAAACCTGCGGAAGGTGAAGGAGGGTTGCCAAAATACCTGCGGAAGGTGAAGGAGGGTCTGTTGGCGGGAAGACGACGGCGGGAGGCTCCCGCCGTCGTCGAACGTACCCTGCGCAAGGAGCACCCGCAGGCACTCCGGGCCCACTAGTGGGCCGGTACTGCCTCTGCGCCGATTGGCTCCTTGGCAGCAGCAGGCTTGGCGTCCGTGAGCTTCTTGTTCGGGAGGGCGAAGCTGATCAGGAAGGCGATGCCGGTCAGGGCTGCAGCAGTGAGCATCACGATGTCGATTGATTGGGCGAAGCCCTCGGTGATGGGCCTGGTGAGCGTGGCATTGGCGGTGTGCAGCCAACTGGTGTCGTTAAGGGAATCGTTGGTGGCGCCCTGTTTGAAGAACTCGTAGAGCTTGGTGTTGGCGGGATCCGCGGCTACTGCGGGATCGTTAAGGACGGCCAGGTAGTCGGCGTTCTGCATGGCAGCTTTCATGCCACTGGCGATCCTGTCCGCAGCCATGCTGAACAGCATCGAGATGAAGACGGCAGTGCCCACAGCACCGCCCATGGAACGGAAGAAGGCCGCGGAGGAGGTTCCCACCCCCATGTCCCTGGGCGGGACGGAAACCTGCATGGCCAAGGTCAGTGGTTGCATGCAGAAGCCCAGCCCCATGCCGAAGAACACCGCAATCAGGCCCGGGACCCAAAGTTCCGTGTCGACACCCAGCGAAAGGCCCATCACGACGGCGGCCCCCGTCAGGATCGCTGTGCCGAGGATCGGAAAAATCCGGTAGGTTCCCGACGCCGAGATGGTGCGGCCGGCAGTAATGGAACCCGTGAGGATGCCCAGCGTGAACGTGATCATCATGAGCCCGGCCTGGGTGGGAGTGAGCCCCTTGACCAGCTGCAGGTACATGGGCAGCATCGCGATGGCGCCGAACATTCCGATGCCGATGATGAAGTTCAGCATCGAGGACAGGCCGAACGTGATGTTCTGGAAAAGGCGCAGGGGGATCAGGGCGTAGTCGCCGGCGCGCTTTTCGGCGAGCAGGAAAGCGACGATTCCCACAACACCCAGTCCGTAGCAGAGGAACGAGCTGACCGACGTCCAGCCCCAGACGCGGCCTTGTTCAGCCACAAGGAGCAGGGGAACGATCGCCAGGGTGATGGCCGCCGCTCCCCAGTAGTCGATTTTTTGCCGGACGTGCTTCACGGGCAGGTGAAGGTAGAGGAAGACGACGGCGAGGGCAGCCAGGCCGATGGGAAGGTTGATGAAGAACACCCAGCGCCAGCCGTCGAAGCCCAGGATGTTGGCAGACCCGGCGAAGGCACCGCCGATCACAGGTCCAAGGACCGAGGAGATGCCGAAAACCGACATGAAGTAGCCCTGGTACTTGGCCCGGTCCTTGAGCGCAACGATGTCACCGATGATGGTCAGGGCCAACGCCAGCAGGCCACCGGCACCGAGGCCCTGGATGCCGCGGGCAATGGCCAGCTCCATCATCGAATGCACAGACCCGGCGTACAGGGATCCCAACAGGAAGATCACAATGGCGGCGAGATACAACGGACGGCGGCCGAAGATGTCGCTGAGCTTGCCGTAAAGCGGAGTGCTCACAGTGGAGGTGATCAGGTAAGCGGTGGTGGCCCAGGCCTGCAATGACAAGCCGTCGAGGTCATTGGCGATGGTGTAGATAGAGGTCGAGACGATGGTCTGGTCCAGCGACGACAGGAACATGCCAAGCATGAGTCCCACCATGACTGTCAGGGTTTGGCGGTGAGTAAGGGTTTCACCCGGTGCCCGCACGGCAGTGCTTTTGGACATGGTTTCTCCAAGGGGACGACTGGAATTAAGCAGGATAGTTGCTTTCAGTAACTATCTTACTGCCCTGGTTGTTCCCCAATGAAGGAATTTTCCTGATATGAAGATTTGGCAGTGTCATGACAGGGTGGGATTTCCATCTTCACCTCATCCCGTCAGCGTTCTACGAGGATGCCATCAGGGTCGCACCAGATCATCGCCCCAGACCTGATGGTGACGCCGTCGATGAGGAGATCGACGTCGGTCTCTCCGGCGCCGGTCTTCGAGCTTTTGCGCGGATTGCTGCCCAGCGCCTTCACACCCAGTGGCAGTTCCGCGATAGCCTCCCGATCCCGGATCGCGCCGTTAATCACGACGCCGGCCCATCCGTTCTGAACGGCGCTCGCCGCGATCATGTCCCCCATCAAAGCGGTGCGCAGCGAGCTGTCGCCATCCACCACAAGCACGGCCCCGTCTCCCGCTCTGCCAAGGACTTCTTTGACGAGGGCGTTGTCCTCGAAGCATTTGATGGTGCGGACAGGGCCGCTGAAATGGGTGTGGCCACCCAGGGACTGGAACTGCAGTGAGACGGAGGCCAGGTCTTCACCCCGTTCGTCATAAAGATCGGCAGTGGCAACTGATGTGTCGGTCATGACTTCTCCTTGGTTCAGATGATGTTCGTTTACCGGCCGGTTTGGGGCTGAAGGGATCGCCTGAATGGCTGCTGCCCACGATAGTCTGAACTCACACTGTCCGTGTCTTCCAGGGGGAACCGAGATGAGCCTTTCCGAAACGCCTGGCATGACGCCTGAGGCCGAGGGGGCGCCGCCGGCCGGAGCCGCGCTCGCGGAGCCAACCCGGAAGGTAACGCCCGGTTGGGTGACAGGACTGGTCCTGGTCAACGTCGGGATCAATGCGGCGTTTTTCGGCCCTATTAACGTCTTTATCGGCCAGCACGCCATCGGGATCGATGCCGCCAACAAGGAAGCCATCCTGTCGCTCGTCACTGGCTGTGGAGCCGCTGTTTCCCTGGTTGCCAACCCGCTGTTCGGGGCACTGTCCGACCGCACCGTCTCCCGTTTTGGCCGGCGCTCGCCGTGGGTTCTGGCAGGTGCCATCCTTGCGACAGCCGCGCTGCTGGCTATGTCCGGCGCCACCGCCGTCGCTCTTCTGGTGCTGTTCTGGTGCCTGGTTCAACTGGGTGCCAACGCGGCCTATGCTGCGATCACGGCGGCAGTTCCGGACAGGGTTCCAGTCTTCCAGCGCGGCGGGGTGGGCGGACTCGCGGCCATGGGACAGACTGCCGGGATCCTCCTGGGGGCAGTCTTTGGTGCCGTGGTCTCGGGAAATTACATGGTGGGCTACTGGCTGTGTGCGGGCGCGCTGATTCTGAGCGTCATTCCGTACCTCTTTAACAGGAACGACCCGGCATTGCCGCTGAGCGCCCGGCCGGTATTCACCTGGCTTGGGTTCTTGCGGGGCTTTTGGATCAGTCCGGTAAGGCATCCTGATTTCGCCTGGGCCTGGCTGACACGCTTTCTGGTCAACGTCGGGAATCAGTCCACCATTATCTACCTGCTTTTCTTCCTGCGGGACATCATCAAGCACGAGGACCCGGCCCTCGGTGTGCTGATCCTGACGGGCATTTACGCCATGATGGTGATGATTACCGCTGTGCTTGCCGGGCCATGGAGTGACCGCGTGGGCAAGCGGAAGCCGTTTGTGATCGGCTCATCTGCCACCATCGCCACGGCCGGCCTCATCATGGCGTTCTTCCCGGTGTGGACGGGTGCTCTGGTGGGCGCCGCCGTCCTGGGGATCGGCTTTGGGGCCTACCTCGCCGTCGACTTCGCCCTGCTGACCCAGGTTCTCCCAACGGCCGTAGACCGCGGAAAGGATATGGGGGTGATCAACGTGGCCAACTCACTCCCTCAGGTGGTTGCCCCGGTGATTGCATTCGTCTCTCTCCAGTACCTGGGCGGCTACGTGACACTCTTCAGTACGGCTGCCTTCATTGGGCTCCTCGGTGCAGTATTCGTGGTCAAGATCAAGGGCGTTCAATAGCGGAGGCGCGCACACCGCGACGGGTTGCCAGGTCGTCGCCTTTACTGAATAAGACAAAGTTACGTGCCGTATAGTTGTCAGCGAATTGCTGCTGCAGTGCGGTGACCGGGGGCCTGCTTTGCGGTTGCAAAAAGCCCTCTCCCGGAACGTGCTGATGCTTGAACTAAATTCAGATCTGCCACCCATGGCCGCTCCGCCATTGCTCCCGCGCCAGCAGCTGCGCTACGCCCGGATGCTGGATGAAGCTGCCGGATTCGCCCGCAAAGGGCTTGAGTCCATCACTCTTTCCGAAGTTGCTGCAAAGGCTGACGTCCCGCTGGGCACGCTGTACCGCTATTTTCCTTCCGCCACCCATTTGATGTTGGCACTGTACCGGAAACAGCTCGGCGAGCTGCAGGTGGGCAGCTGGCCGGGAAAAGGCAACGTCCGGGTCCATGCCCTGGTCGGCGTCAGCATGGAGATCTTCCACATGCGTGTCATGCAGCCGGCGGTGGAGCAGTGCCTGAGCCGGACCAGCTACCAGAAGGACAGGGACACCACCGACCTGTTGCGGGAAATCGATGCAATTGCGGAGCACGCGGTGACGGTGGCCAGCGGTGATGTTGCGAAGTCCCGGATCCTCCTGCTGACAATCACTGGGCTGGTGCAGGCTGTCCGGTGCCGCAGACTCTCCCTTTTTGAGGCCGAAGAGGATCTGAAGAGGGCCTGTTCCCTCTTGGCAGGGACGCGTTCGTTACAGGCCGTGGTCTAGACCGGCTAGTCACAATCGAGACATAAGACAGTAATTTCCATCACTCGGGCAGACTAGCCATGCCTAAATCCGGGCACTGGGCCCAAGAGTGGTCTGGTTGACCCCGCCCGGCGATTTACCATGGCAGTACCGGAGGGGCAAGCAGTTCCTCCCGCAGGAGACACGGCGGTCCAGCCACCCCTTGGATCGGTCATGGACTTCGCTGATCTGCCCAACTCGAGCGGCTCGCGCTTGAGCCTTCCCTATCCCGTGCGACCACGGCCTAGACCAGGAGACAACGACGTGTCCATTGAAACGACCACTCCCACCGACCTTGAATCCGCCGCGACCTTGAGCGAAGAGGAAATTTTCGCTTCCCACCGGGGCGGCAAGCTGTCCATAGCCAGCACCGTCCCGCTGGCCACCAAGCGTGACCTTTCAATCGCTTATACCCCCGGGGTGGCTCAGGTCAGCCGGGCCATCCACGCCGATCCGAAGCTCGCAAAAACCCTGACGTGGGCTGAGCGCCTCGTCGTAGTTGTAAGTGACGGAACAGCCGTCCTGGGTCTCGGCGACATCGGCCCCAGCGCTTCACTGCCTGTCATGGAAGGCAAGTCAGCTCTCTTCAAGGCCTTTGGTGACCTTGACTCCATCCCGCTCGTCCTGAACACCACGGACGTCGACGAGATCGTGGAAACGCTGGTGCGCCTGCGCCCCAGCTTCGGTGCCGTCAACCTCGAGGATGTTTCAGCACCGCGCTGCTTCGAGTTGGAGGAGAAGCTCATTGAGGCATTGGATTGCCCCGTGATGCATGACGACCAGCACGGCACCGCCGTCGTGGTCCTGGCCGCCCTCACGGGTGCCGCAAAAGTCACCGGACGCGAACTGGCGGGCCTGCGGATTGTCGTATCCGGCGCCGGCGCTGCCGGAATCGCAGTTGCAGAAATCCTCCTTGCCGCAGGCATCGATGACGTCGTGGTCCTGGACTCGCGGGGTGTCATCGTCAAGGACCGGGCGGACATCGCGGCAAACCCTTCGAGCAAGAAGGCGGAGCTGGCCGGAAAGAGCAATCCGCGCGCCTTGTCAGGCGGGCCGGCAGAGGCCCTCCTCGGCGCGGACGTTTTCGTCGGCGTATCGTCATCGCAGTTGGCCGAGGAACACCTGAAGCTGATGAACCACAGCTCCATTGTGTTTGCTCTCTCCAACCCGGACCCCGAAGTACTGCCGGAGATCGCCTCCAAGTACGCCGCGGTGGTGGCCACCGGCCGGAGTGACTTCCCCAATCAGATCAACAACGTGCTCGCGTTCCCCGGAATTTTCCGTGGGGCGCTCGACGCCGGTGCCCGCCGGATTACGCCTGCAATGAAGCTTGCCGCTGCACGTGCCATTGCCGAGCTCGCCGAGCCGGAGCTGTCCGCAGATTACATCGTGCCCAGCCCCTTGGATCCCCGGGTTGCCCCGGCAGTATCAGCAGCAGTAGCGGCGGCCGTCACCGAGTAAGGCGCAACAAGGCAACACCCAGCATTACGACGGCGGTATCTCCCCGGCACGCGAAAGGGAGGTACCGCCGTCGCGCTTTGGGACCGGGCTGGTTCCTGCAGGCTCCCCGCGGTGCCTCCAGGAACCAGCCTTTCGCCGTTCGCGTCCTAGACTGGGGCCATGAACCCCGAGACCGTCGTGACGATACTCTGCGGCCTGGCCATTCTGGTTGGAGTGGCTGGAACGGTGATTCCCGTACTGCCGGGCAGCATCCTGATTGCCCTGAGCCTGCTGTCCTGGGCCATCTGGGGCGGGGCGGGCGCAGGCGGCTGGGTGGTGTTCGGGATCGGAATGGTGTTCGTCCTTGCCGGCATGGCGGCCAGCGCCGTTCTGACCGGGCGGAAGCTCAGGGAGCACCGGATTCCCAACCGGAGTGTCGTCGTCGGGCTGGTCCTGGCCGTTGTGGGGATGTTCGTGATCCCCGTAGTGGGGCTCTTTGTGGGCTTCGCCGCAGGCCTGCTACTGAGCGAATTCCACCGGACTCGGAAGTTCCGAACTGCAGTAACCACCAGTTGGGCAGCGCTCAAGGCCACAGGATTAGGCATATTGGTGGAGTTCGGTCTTGCGTGCCTGGCCGCAAGCACGTGGTTAATAGGTGTGTGGGTGGCGGCGGCCAGCTGAGGCAGTTGCCGACTCCGCAAGGACGACGAGATGCGGAAACTGTGGGAGCAGGACTGGAAACAGCTCGGCGGGGAGTGACCGCGCTGCAGCTATCCGTAGCGGTTCAACCTTCGAGCAGCCCTGTGGTCCGATACGGGATGACTTCCCGCAGGAACATGCTGGTGGAGGTCCGCACGATTCCCGGGCACAGCCTGATTTCCTCGGACACCCGGTAGAGGTCGTCAGGGCTCGAGGCCACCACCCGGATCAGCAGGTCAGTGTCCCCGGCGGGCGCATGGCACTCGAGTACTTCAGGAATCTCCCGCAGGGCGGCAATCGCCTCGTTCAGGTGGCTCTGGTCCAATTCGGCGCTCACGGACGCTGCAACACCCCGCCCGAGGGCGGCAGGAAGAACACGGCTGCTGTTCGGGCGAAGAGCGCCCGACGTCGACAACCGCTCAAGGCGCGACTGCACAGTTCCGCGCGCGAGGCCGAGGCGTTGGGCGAGCACCATGATGGGCAAGCGAGGATCTTCGTCTAAAGCGGCGAGAATACGGCGGTCCGTGGAATCGAGTTCCTGCAATCTGACCACTCCTGCCGACGATTGATGTATAAAATTGATCGAATTGACCAGACTAAAGGGCACCTGTTGCTCCAACTGTATGGCTTCTGCTCAAATGGTGGCAATAAAGGAGGAGGCCACCGCCGAATCCGACAGGCTAAGGGCACGCCGGTACACCACCCGGCCCCCGGACAACGCCTCCCGCAAGGAGGAAGCCGCTGATTGACACTTGTTCACGCATCGTCGCCAGCACACATCGTTTCCACAAGCTTTACGTGGGTCAGGAAAGACGCGTCCGGACCCTTCACGACAAGAGCCCCTGAGCCACCGGCGCCGGTTCCATGGAATCCTGCGGTAGCTGAGGGGCTCTTGTGTGCATGCAGGCTTCTCCATCCTGCGCCTAGGCTGGAGGCATGACGTCAGCAGGTCGCTTTGCCCCGAGCCCCTCGGGCCAACTCCACGTGGGGAACCTGCGCACCGCCATCCTCGCCTGGATGTTTGCCTGGTCCACCGGCAGGCAGTTCCTGGTCCGGGTCGAAGACCTCGACCGCGCGCGGGCAGGAGCTGAAGAAGAGCAGCTCCGCGATCTGGCCGCAATCGGCGTGAAGTGGGACGGCGCCGTCGTACGCCAGACCGAGCGCGAGCCGGTCTACGCGGAGGCGATTGCCCGGCTCACCGCGGCGGGCTTGACTTACGAATGCTTCTGCACGCGGCGTGAGATCCAGGAAGCACCCTCCGCTCCGCACGCTCCGCAGGGTGCCTATCCGGGAACATGCCGGTATTTGTCCCGTGCTGAGGTGGAATTCCGGCGCTCCAGCCGTCCGGCCGCGATCCGCCTGCGTGCCTGGACCGACGAGTGGACCGTGAAGGACATGTTGCATGGTAGCTACACGGGGATCGTGGATGATTTCGTACTCCGCCGGAATGACGGCGTCACCGCGTACAACCTGGCAGTGGTAGTGGACGATGCCGCCCAGGGCATCGACCAGGTGGTCCGCGGTGATGACCTGCTGCCGTCCACGCCCCGCCAGGCGTACCTCGCATCCCTCCTTGAGGTGCCCGTCCCGGACTACGCGCACGTACCGCTGGTGGTTAATTCCGACGGCGCCCGGCTGGCAAAGCGCGATGGTGCAGTGACGCTCAGCGACCTGGCACAGAAGGGTATCTCAGCCGAGATGGTCCGGGACATGCTTCTGGAGTCGCTGGGGCTTCCGGCCGGGTCCTTGGATCAGGCCCTGGGTGTCTTTGACCCTCTGAGGCTGCCACGGGAGCCGTGGATCTGGCCGATCGGCTAAAGCAGGATCGGCTAAAGCAGGATCCGCTAAAGCAGGGATTTCAGTGCAGGTCATTGGGGAGGGGTGTTGTTCTGCCAATTCTGAGTTCTGCTTACTCATCCTCAAATATCGATACTCACACAAAGCTGAGGAGAGACTGAGCATCCGGGCCCGATGTTTCGCGGCACCGTATCGTTCTGTGTAACATGCAAACAGGTGGTCAGCCCGCTGTTCCTCAACCCGAGACTGGCCACCGCTGACCCCCCTCGATCGTGCATTGGCAGGCCATCCTCGCGCTGGGCCAGGAGCCAGGGGCTACGCTGGAGTGCGGCCTTCCGGACCGGAACCGGCCGCCTGCCGAGTAGAGGATGACACACATGCCAGAACCACGATTCACAGTTGAGACGGCCATGGTCCTTGCCGAGGTGGCCCACAACCGCCAGAAAGACAAACTCAAGCGCCCTTACCGCGAGCACGTGCTGGCTGTAGGCGATGCGCTCGCGGACTTCGACGACGACATCAGGATCGCCGGCTACCTCCACGACATTGCTGAGGACACTCCCATCACCCGGCAGGCCCTGCTGGAAATGGGAGTCTCGGAACGGGCCGTTGGCATCATCGAGCGCGTGACCAAACGCCTTCACGACGACCCGGACGACTACCAGGCCGGGATCCGCTTCATCGCCGAGGACCACGACGCCACGCTCGTGAAGATCGCGGACAACGCCCACAATTCCCTTCCTGAGAGGGTCAAAGCCCTTGCTGAGAAGTGGCCCGATAAGCCGCCGGTCACGCGGTACAAGGATGCGCGGCCGGTCCTTTATGCGGCGGTCCCCGAGGCCGAAGTCCGCAAGATCCTCGAGCGCATCAACCCCTGGCTCCTGGATGAACTCGACGAGTTGCTGGATGCCGACGACGACACCGACTACGCGTCGCTGGCGTACGGACCCGGTGATGGCGCCTCACTGGACGCGGGTCTTGAAGCCGACGAGCTGGATTCCAGGGACGCAACGGCCGAGGAAGCCCGGCAGGGCGACCGACAATAGCGCCGCACGGGACAGAAGCGCTGGACAGTGCGCGCTTATGTGATCACCCGCTATGGCGGGCCGGAAGCCATGGCGCTGCGCGATGTTGCCACGCCGGTCCCCGGGCCAGGCCATGTGCTCATCAAGGTACGGGCAGCGGGCCTCAACCCGGTGGATTACAAGATGCGGCAGGGGAAGCTGCGGCCTCTTTTCCGGCCAAGGCTGCCGTTCATTGCGGGCTGCGAGCTGGCGGGAACCGTCGTCGGGCTCGGGTCGGCCACCAATCGTTTCCGCGCGGGGGACCGAGTATATTCGCGCGTCGACGCTCCGGGGCTGGGCGCTTTCGCCGAGTTTGTCTGTGTTCCCCAAGAGCTAGTGGCACTGATGCCTCAATCGCTGGAATTTGTTGAAGCTGCCGGCCTTCCGCTTGCAGGACTTACGGCGCTGCAGTCGCTTCGTGACGAATTGCGGATCCAGCCGGGCAGCAGGCTGTTCATTTCCGGCGGGGCAGGCGGAGTGGGAACCCTTGCGATACAGCTCGCCAAGTACTACGGCGCCGAGGTGACCACCACTGCGTCTCCCCGCGGGCATGCACTGGTCCGGGAGCTGGGCGCGGACCACGTGGTGGATTACACGCGGGAGAATTTCGCACACGCCCTCAAGGACTTCGACGCAGCCCTGGACGCTGTGGGCGGGCGGACGTTGAAGGGTGCCTTCCGCATCCTCAGGCGTGGCGCCGCCGTCGTCTCCGTGGCCGGAATCCCCGAACCCAAAACAGCGCTCCAGGACCTCCATGCGTCCCGCGCCGTCGCCGCCCTGTTCTGGGTGATCAGCCTGGGCGTGCGGCTTCGCGCCTGGAGGTCCGGGGTCTCGTACCGATACCTGTTTATGCACGCAAGCGGTGATGATCTCCGCTTCCTGGCCGGACTGGTGGACACGGGAAAGATCCGGCCGGTGGTGGACAGCGTCTATCCGCTCACACGGATTTCGGATGCCTTTTCCGCTCTGGAAACTGGCCACGCTAAAGGCAAGATCATTGTCACTATGGACGACGACTCCCCAGCCTGAGGGCGGCCCGCACGGTGATGAGCCGCTGGTGGGTGGCCACCGGCGCCCCTCGACGGTCATTCAGCCCGCATCGACAAACAGCTCGTCCGGGGCGTCTACTGCTGAAACCTGGCTTTCGGTGGACCGATGGACGGCATCCGCGGCGAGAGCCAGGTATGTGCTTGCGGTCCAGGTGTAAGCCCTGTCGCGGAGCCCCTCGCCGGTCAGGGCGTCAAAATTCTCAGCGAACCCACTGGTTTCGCAAAGGGTCCGGAACCGGGTGCTGATTCCGTTTGCCAGATCCACATAGCCGCCTCGTCGCAGCCCGTCTTCAATCAGGTAGGTCGACGGGGCCCAGATGGGTCCCCGCCAGTATCCGTCGGCTTCGTAGAGCGGGGAAGCGGGCGGCTCGGTTGCCGGACCCCAGTTGGTGAGGTGTTCGGTGAGGCGGACAGCCAGGGTCTGGCCAATTTCCGCGGGCAGCCGGTCAGAGATCAGGAGCGGAAGAAGGTTCAGGAGGCTGGTGGAGGTACTCCAGCGTCCCGTCAACGGGGCGTAGGCCCGGAAGGCGTCCCCGTCCCAGAGTCCCATCAGTCCTTGGAAAATCCTGTCCCGGTGACCCCGCCAGACGCCTTCCTCGCCTGTACCAAGTTCCTGTGAAATGTCGATGAGGACGTCCAGCTGGTAGACGAGGAAAGCAGCCAGATCCGGAGACTCAATGAGCCGGTCCTTATCAAACGTCGTCGAGTTGTCCCACCCGCTGTCATTGCCGTGCTGATAGTAGGGGAGCCCGCGCCCCGGACTTGTGCGGTGGCTGATCCAGAACCCTGTCCACCGCGAAAGGGCACCATAGATCTCCCTCAGCAGGGCGTCGTCGATCACGGGCAGGCTCTCCCGGAGCTTGGAGTAGGCCCACCCATGGATGGGAGGCTTGACGTAGTTGTACAGAAGTTCGGAGTGGGAGATGGAGTCAGGGAGTGCGCCCTCTGGAGTCTGGTGATCAAACGGAGCAAGGAACTGGTCCCAGGCTTCCTCCGCAAAACCGGCGGACAGGGCGACGGCGTTGAAACAGTGATCCCAACTCCAGACCTTGTCCATCCAGTGTTTGGACATCAGCACGGACTCACGGTGGAGGAATCCCAGAGGGCTGACGGTTGCTGAATAGAGAACGTAGGCGGCAAGGGCAGCAGCGGGGGTTTCCTGGTTCCGCCATGACGCTATCCGGTCCAAGTAGCCTGCGAAGGTGGCGTCGGCTTTTGCCACCGACTCCTCGAAGGACGTTTGAAGCACCAAAGGCTCCCTCGCAGTACGGAATTCATCGATGGCGATTTCCCACGTCCCGTTCGAGGCGCTCACTTCAACCCATCGCTTCGCCTGGCCCAAGGCTTCCGAGCCGACCGCGGACAGCGCGCCTTTCACGACAGTGATCCTGTACCTCAGGCCCGTTTCGTAGGACGTGAAGCACCACCCTTTGCTGACGGGGTCGTAGTAGAAGAATGTCCCGGTAAAGGGCGTGAGGCTCGCGGCTGCGTCTTCCAGGCGCAAAGCCAGTCCCTGCCCGGAGATGCGGAGGATCTCCGGGCCGTCGAAGACGGCGTCCACTCTCGCGTCGCCGTCGACCCATGAAAGCACTGAGCTGTTCGCTTCAACGGTGGCATCCACTTTGCCTCCGTTCCTACGCGGTGTCAGCCCAAGAACACCTGTCAGGCCATTCCGGTGCCCGTTTTGGTGGGTCACAAGATGGATGTCCGGAGCACTCTTGTGGAGTCCGATGACCCGCGACAGGTTCAGCCATGATCCGCGGGTGCTGAAGGGGATGTGGTCAATGTCGAAGGCGACACGGGAGTTTTTGGGCATGGTTGTTCCTGTCAACGTAAAGGGGGGCAGCGGTGATGGACGTCCGCGAACCAGGCGAATGAGCGGTGGGGACTGATTCAGTCTTTGACGGCGCCGGCCGTGACACCTGCTGAGACATACTTCTGCGCCACCACGAGCAGGACGGCTGCCGGGATGGAGGCCACCACGGCTGTTGCCATGATGGCGTTCCATTGCTGGTTGTTGTTCCCGATGTAGGCGTAGATGCCAAGGGTGATGGGCCGCAGGGCACCGCCGTTATTCAGGGTCGATGCAAAGATGAAGTCGGACCAGGCCCAGAGGAAGGCGAACAGCGAAACGGTAACCACTGAGTTTCGGCTGACCGGCATAACGATGGAGCGGAAAGTGCGCCAGTTTGATGCGCCGTCGATCTTTGCAGCGTTCAGCAGTTCATCGGGGATTCCGGACATAAAGGCTGAAAAGATCAGCACGGCAAACGGAACTGCGATGGTCGAGTCGGCCACGATCAGCCCTGGAAGCGTGTTCAAAACTCCCATGCCCAGGTAGATGGCGTAGAAGCCCATGGCAATGATGATGGCCGGAATCATCTGGGCGATAAGCATGAGGAAATTCAGGAGCCCTGTTCCGCGGGGCCGCAGTTTGGCCAGTGCAAAGGCAGCCGGGGCCGCCACAGCAACAGTCAGGATCACTGTGCCCAGCCCCAGGATGAGGCTGGTCCCCAGGAAAGGTATCTGCTGCTGGAGGACAGCCGAATAGCCTTCGAAAGTCACGTCCACGGGAAACAGGCTTGGCGGGGATTTCCTCATATCAGTGCTGGGAGTAAGGGAGACGTTGATCATCCAGTAAACCGGGAACAGCATGATTGCGGTCAGCACAATTCCGAAAATGGTCTTGAAAGAAAAGCGGCGGGTACTCACTGATTTTCCTGTCTGCTCTGCACACGGATGTAGATGAAGCCGAAGACCACCGCGAGCACGATCAGGAGGTTTCCAATGGCTGCTGCGGGACCAAAGTCGGGAAGGACCGAGCCAAAGCCCAGCTGATATGTCCAGGTTGCCAAGGTGGTGGACGAACCTGCCGGACCGCCCTTTGTCATGATCCAGATGATGTCGAAGACTTTGAGGGTATAGACAAGGCCCAGCAGGATGGTGATGGCTGAAACCGGCCGCAGCAGCGGAAGGGTGATGCGCCAGAACTTTTGCCAGGCGTTGGCTCCATCGATGGCAGCGGCTTCATACACGTCGGTGGAGATTCCCTGCAGGCCGCTGTAGAGGATCACAAGGTTGAATGGCACACCGATCCAGATGTTGGCGATGAGAACAGCCACAAGGGACCAGTCAGGGGAGGTGAGCCAGTTGATCTGAGGCATCCCCAGCGCCATGAGGGCCGCATTGACTATGCCCGAATCGCTGTTGAGCATCCAGGACCAGGTGGACGCGGAGACAATCAGCGGCAGCAGCCAGGGCACCAGAAACAGGGCCCGCAGCGTGCCGGAGAGCCTGAACCCTGAGTGGAAGAACACTGCCAGCGCCAGGCCTATCCCGAACTGGAAGACAATCGAGACGACTGTGAAGGTGGCCGTGTGGGAAATGGCCGGTCCAAACGTGGGTGACGTGAAGACCTCGATGTAGTTGTCCAACCCGGCGAAGGGGGCGTCACCTTGGACGAAGCTGCGGACGGTATAGGCCTTGAGGCTGAGTTCGATGTTCCGGTAGAGCGGGTAGGCATAAAAGATGGCCAAGTAGAGCAGCAGGGGTGCCAGGAAGGCTGCCGCAGACCAGCGGGTCGACGCCGCAGCCCGCCGCGCGCGGGTATCCACGGCGTCGGCTGTCACGACGGCCGGGAGTACTTCCCGCGGTGCGGTCCCGATGTTCACGGGTGACATGGTGATTCCTTCTGTTGAGGTGCAGTCATTGACGCGGGCGGCGAGGGCGCAGGGTTACTTGGATCCCTGCGCCCGGACCGCTACGTCGTAACCGCTACTTTGTTGCGGCGGCCGCGGCCGACTGTGCGGTCTTGGCTGCATCCTGAGGGCTGGCGGATCCCGTCACTGAAGCTTGGACAGCCGTCCAGAGCTGTTCTGAGATTTTGGGGTAATTGGTGCCCAGGTTGTCGCTGGTGCGCCCCTTGGCGGCGGCGACGGCGTCAATCCATGGCTTGAGCGTGGCGTCGGCTGCCAGCTGTTCCTTCTGGGCTTCCTCGGTGGGCGCGATGTAGTTCAATGTGTTGTCGGTGGCCACCACGTTGGAGGCATTCGTGAGGCACGCGATGATCTTCTTGGACGTTTCGTACCGTGCGGTCTCCTTCTGGACAGGGATAGTCAGGAACTCTCCGCCGGTCGGGGCTGCCGCGGCACCGCCGGACTTAGCCGGGATGGGCATGACCTTGTAGCCGGCCTTCGCGGCGTCTGCTTTCTGCCAGGTTCCGTTCTCGGCGAAGGCGAAGTCGCCTGCCATGAATTCCTGCCAGCTTGTGGTCTGGGTGTTGTTGATAACCGAGTTGGGAGCGTGCCCTTCTTTGATCCAGTCCGTCCACAGAGCCAGGGCGGATACGGCGTCGCTCGAGGAAAGGTCATCGAGCTGTGCTCCCGAGCCCCAGAACCACGGCAGGAACTGGAAGCTTCCTTCTTCAGTTCCGACGGCAGAGAACGTAATACCCTTCTTGCCGGACGCTTTCACCTTTTCAAGAGCTGCGTTCAGGGACGCCCAGTCAGTCACGGAGGCCGGGTCGACGGCGGCTGCCTCAAGAACCTTTGGATTGTAGTAAAGGGCAAGAGTGTTTGCCCCGATGGGAACGCCATAAACGTCTCCGTCAATTTCACCTGCGGCCAGGAGGTTCGCCTGCGTCTGGGAAGCGTCCAGGCCACTGTCCTTGGCTGAGGTCAGCACGCCGGCTTCGGCCAGGGTGGAAACCACCGGATTGTCCACCAGCAGAACATCGGGTGAAGAGCCTTGCTGGCCGGCCAGCAGGGCCTTGCTGGTCAGATCGCTGGTGTCATAGGCAGTCCGCTTGATGGTGGCTCCGGCCTCCGAACCACACTTATCGATGGATCCCGCCCAAGCGGATGAGGCATCGTACTGGGGGTATGGATCCCAGAAGGTGAACTCGCTGCTGGCTGTAGACGTAGCCTGGGATGGACCTGAAGCGCAGCCTGCCAGCCCGCCACCGGCCAGAACGGCCAAGGCGAGGACAGCGGCGGATCTGGTTTGCATTGATTTCTTGTAAAACACGGTGATCCTCTCTGAAAAACGTGCAGGTGTTGGGATTGAACGGGATTTTGGGTATGCGGTAGCTGGGCGTGGGGCTGTTTTTGGCTGTGCGGGAGTAGCTCGCGGACCCTGCGAAGTCCACGACGTGTCTGTACTGGCTAGCGGACCGTGCCCCGGTCCACGAGCTCGGGGGCGACGAAGCGGACGAGTGGTTCGCCAGCCTGGTCGGGACTGTTGATCCTTTGAACAAGCCGTTCGACTGCCATCCGGCCAAGTTCGCCAGGGGAAGTCTCGACGGCGGTGTACGGGAGTGAGAAGTCCCGGCCGAACTCCTTGGAATAGAGACTGACTACGGACAGATCGGATGGAACAGACATGCCACGATTGCTGAGGAACGCGGGCAGCGCTGCGATGGTGGCATCGTTGTGGACAATCAATGCGGTCGCATCAGGCCGTGAACTCAGCATTGCCTCGAGGCTGGTCTGAATGGCAGGCTGCCGTGATTCGCCATAGTACGTGTGCAAGTGGATGCCGTAGCGGGCTGCACGCTCCTGCGCCGCATCCCGGAAACGCCATGTATATGCTGCACCCCGGTCAAAGACATGCTTTGGCGGGCAAAGCAGCATGATGTCTCGATGCCCCAACCCGTACAGGTTGTCGACTATGACCCTGGCTGCCTCTCCGAAGTCCAGATCGAAGACGTCAAGGCCATTTGGCTCACCGGGAAGCCCAATGAGTGCGCCGGGCTGACGCACGGACCTCATCACGTCAATCCGCGGATCGGAATGGTGGATGTCCAGGAGGACCACTCCGTCGACCATGTTCGACTCCGTCACCCTACGGAGGGCCGCGGCGCCGTCGTCCTCGGTGATCATGAGGATGTCGTAGCCGCGCTCCCGTGCCGCACTGGACACTGACATAACGTATTGCATCATTGCCGGCGCGAACTCGTCAGCGTTGAAGTGAAGCAGAAGCCCCAGAACCATGGTTTTTTGGCTCGCCAGTGCCCGCGCTCCGGCGTTAGGGGTGAAGCCCAGGTTCTCCACTGCCGCCCGTATGCGTTCCTGGGTCTCCGGGGAGATGGAGCGTTTCCCCGAAAGGGCGTATGAGACAGTGCTGCGCGAGACACCAGCCTCACGTGCCACGTCACCAATGGTTGCCAAGGGTCCTCCTGAGTCGAATCGGTTCGCTAAATGTAGCCTCCATTTTTGGTTCTGGCAATGACGTGTAGTCGAAATACCTGAGATTGGCCCCCGGAAGCGTCTCATTAGGTCCAACAAGCTTGGGAAGGGGCCGATTTGGGCCCAAACTCTTGTGGCCCCCATCACGCGTATGTACACTGCTCGAACCGGTTCGACAGCGTTACGACGTCACTTCACGAGCTGCCTAGCAGGATTGATGACGACGTCGTTTCCCAGCGCTGCGGACCCAACGACTGTCCCCAACCCAGAAAGCGATACTCGGTGAAACGACAACAACGTCCACTCCCCAGCCGTGTCATCTCCGCCACCCTCACCGGCGCATTATGTGTCGGTGGAGGACTCACCCTCTTTGCCCCTGCGGGAGCACAAGCTGCCCCGGCCCCGATGATGGTGGCCGCGGCTGATGTGCCTCTTCCCGATGAGAGCCTGATCCTCCATTACGATTTCGAAGCCAACCAGGTGGCTGGCTCTACGGTTACGGACCTGTCCACCAGGCACCTCAACGGTGCGATCGCTAACGTAGCCAACGCCACGTTCGTGGACGGCCGCACACCGGGCACGAGGGCTATCAGCCTCCCCGGCGGTGCGGCAGGTTCGACGACGGCGCCCTACGTCACAGTGCCCAACGGGCTCTTTCAGAGCGCGACGGCGATGACGGTGTCATCATGGATGAAGTGGGATGGCGGGGCTGATTTTCAGTGGCTGTACGGCCTCGGCAAGGACCTGAACAACGCGACGTTCCTGACGCCGTCGTTCGCGGGAGACTCCAAAACGCGCTCATCGATCAAGCCTGTCAACGGGACGGCCGAAGTCGGTGTTTCAGGAAGCAGCAAGATCCCGATTGGCAGCTGGGTAAACGTGACCACCACTATCGACCAGCAAACCATCACGTACTTCCTCAACGGCATAAGTCTGGGGACGAAGCCGGCAACTGTGGACCTGGTGGCGAAGATGTACTCCGCGACGAACACCACGTCCGGAGCCTTGGGTAAGGCGTTTTGGGGAGGGCACCCCTTTTTCGACGGCGCGATCGATGACTTCAGAGTCTATTCCCAGGCGCTGAGCCCGGAGCAGGTGCGCACCCTGGCCGGTGACACGGTGGCGAGGGCGGACTTCACGGTGGACTTGGGAACCAGCACCGGCCCCTTCCACGGCGGAGCTTCAGGCACCCTGTACGGCGTGTACGGCGAGGGGCTGCCTTCAGCCAATCTCCTGGAAGCCATCAAACTGCGCACGGTCTCCACCAAGGCCCAGGACGGACCCCAGCACCCCGGAGCCGACGCCCTGGAAGTGGTCAAGCCTCTTGCTGATGCCTCCAATGGTGATGTTTATATCTACATGACCGACATCTACCGCGGCTTCCCCTACCAATGGCCCGGGAGCACGCCGGAAGCTCGCCTGAACGACTACAAGGCCAAGGTTGCTGCCCAGGTTGACCAGGTGCTGCAACTTCCCGTCGAGTACCGGGACAATATTGTTTTCGTGCCGTACAACGAACCCGAAGGGAACATGTTCGGCACCAGCACGTGGAGCTACAACAACATCAGCTGGCTGAACGATCCCCAGTACTTTTTCAAGGCGTGGGATGACACGTACAAACTCATCAGGGCCAAGATGCCGACGGCCCGGATCGCCGGCCCGAATACCAGCACGCTTTACAACCAGGTGCAAGGTTTCCTTCAGCACACTGTGGCGGCGGGAACGGTGCCGGACGTGATGACGTGGCATGAACTCAGCGCTCCACAATCCATCCGTAGCAACGTTGCCCGTTACCGGGGCTGGGAAAACACTGCGTTCGCCGGCACCGCACTTGCGGGCAAGCATCTGCCGATCAATCTCAACGAATACGCCTTCAATTACCACACGTCAGTGCCGGGGCAGATGATCCAGTGGTTCTCCGCCATTGAGGACTCGAAGGTGGACGGCGACATCGCCTACTGGAACATTGACGGCAACCTCAGCGACTCGGCAGTCCAGGCGAACCGCGCCAACGGCCAGTGGTGGCTCCTGAACGCCTACGCCCAGATGTCCGGGGATACTGTGAAGGTCACCCCGCCCAAGCCCGACGTCAGCTACACCCTTCAGGGCGTGGCAACGCTGGACAAGGCGAAGGCGCAATCGCGCATCCTCCTTGGGGGAACCAGCGGCAACCAGCATGTGCAGGTCAACGGAGTGGATCCGGCAGTGTTCGGCAGCAGCGTGCACGCCCTGGTCAGGGAGATCGGCTGGAGCGGCCAGTTGGGTGATGCGGCCCAGCCGTCGGTGGTTGGCCAGCTGAACCTCCCGGTGACCAACGGCTCGATCGGCTTCGATTTCGGTGCGCACCTGCCCGCCCTCAACGCTGACTCCTCCTACGAGATCATCCTCAGCCCCGGCGGGAAAGCCTCCACCGGCACCCCCGCAACCTCGCTGTGGAAGGGAACGTACGAGGCCGAGAACGCCGCCTTCACCGGCACCGGATACAGCAAGAACGGGCCGGAAGGGACGCCGTCGGCCGTCTCTAAGTTCTACACCTCAGGAAACTACAACGTCGGCGGCCTTCGCACGGGGTCAGACATCAAGCTCAACTTCGACGTCACGGTGCCACAGAACGGAGACTACGATCTCAGCGTCTTCGCCAACTCCCTGAACACCTATGGGGCGGTCCAGGAACAAGGGCCCACAAACGTGTTCCTCACCGTCGACGGCGGAGCCGAGCAGGAAATGTACCTCCCGCTGGGTTACAAGTGGGTGGTCTGGGACCACGCAGACACCAAGGTCAAGCTGACCGCCGGGAAACACACCATTTCCCTGTCTGCTAAGAACCTGGCCGGAACCAAGGGGACCAAGGGCGACGCCATTGTGGACAAGATCGACCTCACCCTGAAAAACCCAGCTGCGGGACAGGCCATATATGAAGGCGAAAACGCAACCCTCAAGGGGGCAGTTGCCGACTACACCCGTACCGGGGTCTCCGGTTCGGGTACGGCACGCATGACTCAGGGCCAAAGCGCCACGTTCTGGGTCTACTCTGCAGTCGACGGCGAGGCGGAGCTCTCCGTGGACATCCTTGGCACCGGCACTGCGAACATGAGCGTAAACGGCCAGAACGTGGCCGAAGGAATCACCGGGCCGCTCACCAAGCCGGTGTTCCTCGCAGGAGGCATCAACAAGGTGCAGGTAACAGCTGATTCGGGCACACTCTATGTGGACCGGGTCCGCACTGGGGCATCATCCGGGAAGCTCAATTCCACTGCCTATGAAGCGGAGACAGCTACGCTCTCCGGTTCCGCCGCCATCACCAACTACCTGCTGGCCTCGGGCGGCAAGGCCGTGACGAACGTTGGCGGTGATCCCAACAACACCAACACCCTCACTTTCGGAAACGTCCAGGCACCCGTGGCCGGCACGTACGCGCTGACCGTGCGCTACTCCAACCAGGAGCAGTCACCCGCCACGCACTACAACCCGGACCCGCTGGCACGCCATGCCGAAATCCAGGTCAACGGCGGAACCACTAAGCGAGGCTGGTTCCCCCACACGTTCCACGCAAACAACTTCTGGGAACTCACAATTCCCGTGGAGCTGAAAGCAGGAACGAACACCATCAGGTTCTCCTCACAGGAGCTGCCGAACTACAACAGCACCGAACTGCTTTCAGCCACCGCTCCGGAACTGTTGAGGTCCAAATACGCACCAAATATCGACCGCATCCGGGTGACGGCACTGAAGTGACGTTGAGCCGTTCGTGAAGTAAGCATAGGGAGGGGAGGCCACAAAGCCTCCCCTCCCTCTTTGCGCCAGCTGCGCGGCAGGACCTCGGCAATTCTGGTACTGGCCCGCCTTGATTCAGAACCGCGGAATACCGAGAGTGGACAGCAGGTCCTCGTGCAGCTGGAACCAGACGGAGTGATAGGAGGCTGGACTGTCCGTCACGTAGTCCAGGTCTCCGAACTTGCTGCGCTTGATCGCGTCTCCGAGCCGTAGGGCGTACCGCTCGAACCGGGGCAGCGCTGTGGCCAGGTCGGCACAGACAACGCCCGCGCGGGTATGGAACTCCACAAACCTGTACAGGACGCGGGCGTCGTAGCCTGAGTCGCTGTGATCGTTCATCTTCAGCGTTCCCTCGCCGGGTATTCTCTGCCACGCCGTGCAGAGGTCCAGCAGTTCCGGATTCAGCACCAGAAAGTGGCGGTACGCCTCAGTCAAGGCTTCCCTTGTGCCGGCCGCTGCGAGTTCGCAGGCGGTCAGCTCCGCATCTTTTATTCTGCCGGCTTCAGTAAGGCCCCACCCGCCGAAACCGCCAGGGTGTGAAGTACCAGGAGATCGACGTTGCTAGGTTGGGGCAGCTCGCGCATGGCCTGATGGTATCCCGTTGAAGCCGATCTGCAAGCGACATCCTTCAAGTCCTTTGTCAATCCCTTTCTCGCCGAATTCGTATCCGCTAGGCTCACCTCACCACCGGCCCTGACGAAGATGTCCGGACCGGATTCCGCATAATTCAGGAGACCCCTAAATGCAGAAGAATCGGAACTACGGCCGTGCGGCCATCGTCGCCACAATCGCACTCGCATTCACATTGGCACCACCTGCCCATGCCGACAACGGAACGGATACTCTGGCCCTTCGGGAGGCCGTGTCTGCCGCCAACATCACAGATCACCTTGAGGCCCTCCAGGCCATCGCCGATGCCAACGGCGGCACAAGGGCAGCGGGAACGCCAGGCTATGAAGCGTCGGCCGTGTACATCGAACAGCAGTTGACCGCGGCCGGCTATGTGCCGACCCGGCAGTATTTCAGTTACGACCAGTTCAACGTCGTCAGCGCCGCGATGGAGCGCATCACACCGACTGCGAGAACGTACGTCCCCGACGGCGAGGAGCCTGAGTTCCAGGTGATGACGTACTCCGGGACAGGCGATGTCACTGCCGCAGTCACAGCCGTTGATATTAACCTGGCCGGGGACAGGGCGTCCACCAGCGGCTGCGAAGCGAGCGACTTCGCCGGGTTTACCGCCGGAAACATCGCTCTGATCCAGCGTGGTACCTGCCCGTTCCGGACCAAGGTGGACAATGCCGCCGCAGCCGGGGCCGTGGGTGTCATTATTTTCAATCAAGGCAACGAGATACCCGACGACGACCGGTTCGGTCTCATTTTCGGCACCTTGGATCCGCCGCAGGCCTCCATTCCCGCCGTCGGAACAACGTTTGCCATCGGCGAGGAACTGGCAGGACTCAGCAACCTGACCATGAGACTGGCCGTGGACGCTACCCTCACCACGATCAACACGTTCAACGTTCTTGCGGACACCACCGGACGAACGGACAGGACCGTGGTGGTCGGCGCGCACCTCGATTCCGTGGCTGAGGGTCCCGGCATCAACGACAACGGCACAGGTTCAGCTGCCATCCTGGAGACCGCTCTTCAGATGGCCGCTTCGGGAGATGCCCTCACCAACCGGGTGCGTTTCGCTTTCTGGGGAGGGGAGGAAGATGGCCTTGTCGGTTCGGATTACTACGTCGCCCAACTGACGTCGGCCGAAATCAAGGACCACGCAGTCAACCTCAACTTCGACATGGTGGGCTCGCCCAACTTTGTGCGCTTCGTCTACGACGGCGACGGCTCGGCCTTCGGCGAAACCGGACCCAACGGATCAGCACGGGTGGAGCAGGTCTTCCTGGAGTATTTCGCTTCCCAGGGTCTGGCCGCGGAACCGACCGAGTTTGACGGGCGCTCCGATTACTTTGGATTCATTGAGAACGGCATCCCAGCGGGTGGCCTGTTCACCGGCGCCGAGGGGATCAAGTCTGCTGAACAGGCGGCCGAGTACGGAGGTACTGCAGGCGCGCCTTACGACCCGTGCTACCACAACGTCTGCGACACCATAAACAATGTCAACGCCGTGGTGCTCGAACAGATGGCCGATGCGATCGCACACGCCACTCTGACGTTCGCCGAGACAACGTCTGCCATCAACGGTTCGGCCAAGGGCAAGGGTTCAGGCAATGTGGAACTCGAAAACAGGGGACACAACGCGCTGAAGTAGGGGTCCAACCCGGAAGTCCAGCCAATTACGCACGGCCGCATCATCGCCTGCCCCGGTGGTGATGCGGCCGTTCCTGTCCGCGGCTGCGACGATTTACAGACTGATCCGCTGTCAGGGGGCCCCCCGGGCCGCCGTGACCCGTCCCAGCGTTCCGTCCACCTGCACGCTTTGCCCATTGACCAGTGTGCTGGTCCCCGAGCCGGTGCCCATGACAGCGGGGATTCCATATTCCCTGGCCACAATCGCCGCATGGGAGCCGATGCCGCCGGCGTCCACCACCACGGCGCCTGCCCTCCGGAACAATGGCGTCCAGGCCGGGTTGGTGTAGGGGCAGACGAGGATCTCACCGGTGCGCAGCAACCCGAATTCGTCCGGCCCGCGGATGATCCGAACCGTTCCGGTGGCCACACCCCGGCTGGCGGGCGTGCCGGACACAAGTGCCCCCGGAACGCGGCGCTTGTGCCCGAACAAGGCGGCCGGATCCACCAGCGGAATCCCTTCCAGCTCCCGGCGCTTGGCCGCCCTGGCCAGTACCAGCCGGCGGTACCGTTCGCGTTCGACGGCGGGCAGCGCGCCGCCGTCGTCCATTCCCGCCAGTTCCTCAAAGCGGAGGTGGTGGACCTCCTCTGGTTCTGCCAGCACGCCCGCGTCGCAAAGCCGCCGGCCCAGCTCCAGCAGTGCACGGCGCAGCGGGGGCATCACCATGGTGGCGTAGAAGTGGGTGTCCTCGCGCAAGGCAATGCCAACCTTGGCGGCGTCAACGGCGGACAGCACGCGCCTGCCCACGGCCGGAATCCGCAGGGCCGGGTGCCGCATGAGTTCCGCCAGCGCCGCCCCGGTCTGGTCGGTGGTCTGCCTTCGCTCGCCCAGCATCGAGGTGATCAGCCCGAGGACGACTTCCGGGGCATCTGACCACGTTGGTGAGCTGCTCAGCACGATGCTCACGGTTTCCCGGTGCCCGTATTCGGCCAGGAAAGCCTGGAAATCGGCATAAAAATCCTGGAATTCCGGCTCCGATTCCAATCTCGCCAACAGTTCGCCCGGGCCACCTGGCCCAGCGAAGGCAAGCATCAGCCCGCGATGGGACCGGACCCGGGCGGCCAGGTCCCCCAGCGCCTGGTTTGCCTGGCTGGTGCGTGTTTCCGCTCCTGCGATAAGTGCTGAGCCGAGGTGCCTCTTGCCCAGCACCAGGAGCATGGGCCGCAGCTTCAGCTGTGAACAAAGGCGCCCGGCAGGTAAGAGATCCGCAAGTCGGTGATCCCGTGCAGCGTGACGAAGGCGTCCTCAGCGGCGCCTACCACCTGTCGCCACGTCAAGGGCCGCAGATCCTGCGCGTTGAGACGCCGGACGCCCTCGAGGAACGCGGAGAACCTGCTGTCCTCCGTCCAGTGAACGGGATTGAACCGGCGGGCCCTACGGGCGACCGAGATGGGGGCGGCGAGGGTGCGAAGCGTCGGGTGCGGCACCGGAGGAACCAACTGGAGCACCACGCCGCCCTCCTCGGGCAGCAACTTCTCAACCGAGGGAAAAACAACGCCGACGCTGCCAGCCATGCCACGCAGCATGGCCAGGACTCCGCGTTGCATCCAGCCCGACACGTCCAGCGGATATGGCCGTATCTGGAACATCTCCACGAAGGTGGGGCCTATCACCCGCTGGAAACGGTTGAGGCGCAGCGGCGGCGGAGGCAGGGCTGTCATAGGCCGCGACTGCAGTAGGTAGACACGCCCGTCCGCCACAGCCCATTCCATATCCTGTGGGCGGCCGAAATGGTCCTGGGCCCGAAGCGCCAACCTGGCCAGCTCCTCCAAATGCCCGTCGGAGAGGGCCGGACGGGTGGTGCCGGTGCCGGCACTCTCCTCCGTGCCTCCGCCCGCCAGGGAACGTATGCTCAACTGGTGGCCGCCGGGAGTAAACTCGCGGACCTTCCCTGCACTGTCCAGGACGTAGTGCTCCGGTGTGACCAGCCCCGAAACCACGGCTTCGCCGAGACCGGGGCTCGCGTCGATGACGATCTCACCGTGCTCGCCGGTTACCGGATTTGCACTGAACATGACCCCGGCGGTCTCCGCCTGAATCATCTCCTGAACGACGACGGCGATGGCAACCTGCCCCTGGTCGATCCCCTGGCGCTGCCGGTAGGAGATGGCCCGGTCCGTCCAGAGAGAGGCCCAGCAATCCAACACGGCCTGAAGAAGCGCTTCTTCGCCGACGACGTTCAGATAGGTGTCCTGTTGACCGGCAAAAGCGGCTCCGGGCAGGTCCTCAGCCGTGGCGCTTGAACGCACGGCCACTGGCCCGTCTCCCATTGCAGTGTAGGCTTCAACGATTTCCGAGCGGACAGCGTCCGGTATCTTCGCTTGGCTGAACAGGTCCCGGATTTGTGCCCCGGACGCCCCGGCATCTTCCAACCAAGCAAGCAGCGTGTCCAGCTTGGCGCCCAGCCCGTTTTCCTCAAGAAGGGCGGCATAGGCATCGGTGGTGACAACGAAACCTGACGGCACCGGGAATCCTTGCCGCAGCAGTTCGCCGAGGTTAGCGCCTTTTCCTCCGGCCAGGGCAAGATCATCGGAGCCAAAGCCGGCCAGGTCGCCGACGGTTTTCTTCTCAGTCATTTGGGGCTCCTGACGGGAAGTGGCTGGTTCTTCACAAGCTACGCTCAGCTACCGGCTGCGGCCACCCTTGAATGCAGCCGCTCCAGTGCAACCTTCCGGCAATGGGCCGCCTTCGCTCGAGGATGTTCCTCAACGACAACCGAGACAGCCAAAGCTGCGCAAATCACCAGCATGCACACTGGAACGGCCACGCCAACGGCAGCCAGCCCCACACTGAGGCCAAGCAGAAGCACCACTACGGCTGCCACGCCCACAATTGTCCGGTCAAAGCCCAGCATGGCGCTGTACAGCCACGTCAGTGAGAGCTTGAAGAGCGCAACAGGAACGGCCATGGTGGCTACCGCAACGGCGGCACTGACATGGGCCTCGTGGTCAATGAAGTAGGCGGCAACATGTAAACCGGCGCCAGTCGCTGCAATCGCGGCAAAAATCGGCATGTGGGCGTAGCCGAAAAGAAAAGAACGGTGCCGCTGGAGGTGCAGCGACTGGCCGGCGGGCAGGATGAAGTAGATCCACCACATTCCGAAGGCGATCGCAGTCCCGGCAAAGCCCACCATGGCAGCGTCCAGGCTCCATCCATGGTTCGCAACGATCGCACGCAAGGTTTCGATGGCTCCGATAAGGCATTCGCCCAACGCGATGATGGCCAGGAGGCCGTAGCGTTCCGCTATGTGGTGCGCGTGCCAGGGTGTCCTGATCTTCCGTTCCGCGAGGGAAGGAGTGGCCATCTCAAACACGAAGAGCGGCACCATCATCAGGAAAGTGGTCAGGATGTCGGCCTGGACGATCATCACCACGATCCAGCCGAGCTGTGCCAGCACAAGATACTTCGCGTAGTTGAGGCAGGTTTGCCGCCTTTGCGGATCCTGCCTGGCAGCCCGCAGCCACTGGGAGACGAGGGCCAGCCGCATGATCACGTAACCGGCAACCATCACCGCGTTATCAACATGGCCGCCCTCAACGAGGGAGTGAAACATCGGCTCGATCCCCATGGCCAGGATCAGGACGCCCATCATCTGGACCATGGTGACAACCCTGAAAATCCAGTCGTCGGTGTCGTAGGCGCTGGCAAACCAACTGAAGTTGATCCAGGCCCAGATCACCGAGAACATGGCGAATCCAAAACCGAGGAGGCCTGCAACGAAGTGGGCCTCGGCAATCTCATGGGCAAATTGGCTGCCGGCCACGCCGAAGGCAATCACAAAGGTGAGATCGAAAAAGAGCTCCAGTGGAGTAGCGGCCCTGTGCTTCTCCCCGGGATCCCGGCCTCCCATCCGGATGAGTGCATGTCCGAGTGGGTTCGTGGCCATAAAGGCGCCTCCTGCTATACGCGACCGAGGGAATCGATGTCCTCCAGGAATTCAGCGTAGACCTCTTTACTGACGGTGGTCCGCGTTTCTCCGATCGCGTCGAGGTAGTCCTGCGTGGCGGGACCCTTCCGGACGGCCTCCCGGACCGAGGCGCTTCCGCCGGAAGCGAGGCCGCCGTCGTCGTACACTGCTTTTTCGAGCGCACGCTGGGACGCACTGCGGGCCGCGTACTCGAGGTCCGCCGGCGAGAAGCCTTCCGTGCGGTCCACGAGGAGTTCGATATCGACGTCGTCCACCACGGTGGGAGGGATGAAGCGCTGCCACATGGCCTCCCGTGCGACGCGGTCTGGAAGGCCGATGGGGATGACGTAGTCGAACCGGCCGTGACGCAGGAACGCACTGTCCAGGGCCCGGATGAAGTTGGTGGCGCAGACCAGCAGGCGGCCGGGCTGTTCGCGGAAGGCCGGGATGATCTTGAGCAGTTCGTTGGTGACGCCCTGCAGCGGGGACGGAGGTTCGCCGGAGCGCTGGGCGGCAATCTCCTCCACCTCATCAATGAACACCACCGCGTGTTCGAGTTCCGCGATCTCCAGGAAGGTCTCCCGCAGTGCACCCGCGAGGCCTTTGGGATCCGAGGCGAGACGGGACGGGAACACCTCCACGAACGGCCACTCCAAGCGGGAAGCGATGGCCTTCGCAAACGTGGTTTTGCCGGTACCAGGAGGCCCGAACAACACCACTGCCCGCGGCGGAACCACACCGTATTCGTCAGCGAGATCGGCCTCGGCCAGCGGCAGGACAAGCCGCCGCTCCAGCAGTTCTTTCTCGTTGTGCATGCCGGCCACGTTCTCCCAGAGGTTTCGGGCCAGGACCCGGCCGCCCAGCAGGCCCAACGGCTCCAGTTCCTGCCGCGCCACCGGAATTTTGCGCTCAAAGTATCGCAGGTTCTTCTTGAGCTGGAAGCCGCGGCTGAGGAAAGCCTCCACACGGGTCTCGGATTCCGGCATCAAGGCGGAGAGCTTGTTGAGCCCGTGCGGCGCCATCCGGTTTTCGACGGCGGCCAGCAGTGACGTGCCGATTCCCCGGCCGCGGAATTCGGGAAGGGTGGCCAGGAAAACCACCCAGCCCTGGTCATGGGCGGCGCGTCCGACGGCGGCACCCACCACTTGCTCGCCCTGCACCGCCACTACGGCGTAGTCCTTCTCGCAGGAAGCCAGAACTTCAGACAGGGCATAGACGGGCTCGACGTTGCTGGCCTTGAGGGATTCCCACAGGTGCAGGATCCCGTCGAGGTCGGCCGAATGAAAATCCCTGATCCGCCAAGTGGTCATGAGGTGTCTCCCGCGTGGTTCGTCGTTGAGCCAATGAGTGCCCTTCGAGCATATGCGAACGGAAGTGACGCCGGCGTGGAGGAGACGTTTCCCGGTGGTTGATTACGCCGGGAAATCGAAGTCCAGGTCAAGGTCTTCCGGGGAGTGGAGGCGCCGCCAGGCAGAACCTGTGCGGGCTGACGGCAACGCAGCCGCGATGGGCATCCGGTCCAGCGCGATCAAGTGCGCGAGTTCCAGCCCAGTCAAGGCAGCGATATCCCGGATGGGTACCTGGAACGTCCGGAACGGTCCAAGCGGGGGAGCGTCCTCCTCGACCCCGGGCCGCGGCATATCCGGCAGGTCTGCCAGTTGTGGTGACTGGTCCACAACGTACCCCGTCGCAGCCAAGGCGCCGCTCTCAATAAAGACGGCGACCTTAAAGAACTGCAAGGGGATCTCGACACCCCGGTATACGGGATCGGCCTCGCTGAAGATGGGACCTGTGAAGATGACGAGACGCCGGCGGTTGTCGGCTGCGTTGTCCAGCAGGTAAGACTCCAGACCAAGCCAAAGCTCCAGGCCCTGGTTGAACTTGGCCGCCTGTGGCGCAGCGTTTGTGTAGTGGAAGGTGTCTTCATTGGCCGTAGAGGCTTCTGCCAGGGTCTCTCCCCACACAGCCGAGGCCCTGCGGACCAGGTGACCCCGGTCGATGTCGTTGCGGGCGTAAACCCTTTCGCCTGTCTGCTGGTCCTCGGATAAACGCGGGTCCAGCCTCCATTGGATTCCCTCGCGGTCCAGGTCCATCAGCTTCTCACCGTCAATGCCGAGCGCCGTTACGGCCGCCAGCCGCTTATCCAACCGCATCAGGACTGAGAAGTGGGTGTACGGAAGCAGGGCAGTGGCGACGTCGTCCAGAGTGGGGAGGGGAACGCGGGTCCCGAGGAACTGATCGTCGTATCCAGCGCGGTCAGAGAGATCGTTCACCATCAGGGACTGAGGCTCAGGCAGTAGCTGGTTCATCCGCAGAACCTATCAGCGGCAGGTGACAGTAACGTGAACATCAGCTGCACGGATGTCGAATTGACCCCGGGTTCATTCCAAAGGCCGTTCCAAGAGCCGCCACCGTCGTAGCCAACGGCAGTGGCGGCCTCGGCCTTTCTATGCGTCGCGCAGGTTCGGGGAGACGGTCTTTGCCGGATCCGTCTCGGCGAGGGAGCCGATGGCGTCGTCGATCTGCTTCATCGCGGCCGGTTCGAGCTTTACGCCGGCGGCCTTGACGTTCGATTCCACCTGCTCGGGGCGGGAAGCGCCGATGATGGCGGCGGCAACGTTCTGATTCTGCAGGACCCAGGCGATGCTCAGCTGCGCCATGGTCAGCCCGGCCTCCTCCGCGATGGGCTTCAGCTTCTGCACACCGGTGAGGACGTCGTCCTTCATCCAGCCCTTGACCATGTCGGCCCCGCCCTTTCCGTCGGTGGCCCGGCTGCCCTCCGGCGCCGGTTGGCCGGGAAGGTACTTTCCAGTGAGCACGCCCTGCGCTAGCGGTGACCAGACGATCTGGGACAGGCCCAGTTCCTCCGACGCCGGAACAACTTCTTCCTCAATGACCCGCCACAGCATGGAGTACTGCGGCTGGTTGGAAATCAGTTGGATGCCAAGGTCTTTCGCGAGGGCATGGCCAGCCCGGATCTGCTCCGCATTCCATTCGCTCACGCCGATGTAGAGTGCCTTGCCCTGCCGGACGACATCCGCGAACGCCTGCATGGTTTCCTCGAGGGGAGTGGAGACGTCGTAGCGGTGCGCCTGGTAGAGGTCCACGTAGTCCGTCTGCAGCCGGCTTAGGGAACCGTTGATCGATTCCATGATGTGCTTGCGGGACAACCCGACGTCGTTCTTCCCGCCGGGGCCGGTGGGCCAGAAAACCTTTGTGAAGATTTCAAGGGATTCGCGCCGTTCACCCTTGAGCGCCTCACCAAGGACGGTTTCTGCGGCGGTGTTCGCATAGACGTCAGCGGTGTCGAAAGTGCTGATGCCGGCATCCAAAGCCGCCTGTACGCACTGGGCGGCGACGTCGTTTTCCACCTGTGAGCCATGCGTGAGCCAATTGCCGAACGTGATTTCGGAGATTTTGAAGCCGCTGTTGCCCAGATACCGGAATTCCATACTGTTGAAGCTCGCTCTCTTGAATTGAACAGTCATTCCCCACGCGCGCAGCGGATAGCACTGCGGTTGCGGAGGTTGTCTCCAACCTAAGTGCTTCCTGCCTCGGGATAAACCCCTTTGCCTGTTCCTGCTCTTCCTAGGACTCGGAAACCTACCCTCGGCACAATTGGGCATCGTCAGTAGTTGAGAATGATTATCATGTGCTTTAGAGTCGAGAAGTTCCCCTTTGACCGAAAGCAGCCGTGCCCCTCATCGCCCGTTCACCTCGCCACGCCCCTGCCGCACCGGTCGCCGTGCTCGCTGTCCTTGTGGGTCTGCTCCTCACGGGCTGCGCGCCCCCGGTGCAGTTCAGTGTCCAGGACCCGCGGCTAAAGGTCATCGCGACGACGGGAATCATCGCTGATATCGCCCAGAATGTAGCGGGGCAGCGGGCTGTGGTGACCTCGCTCGTGCCTCCAGGCGCGAGCGTTCACTCCTATGAGCCCAGTCTGCGCGACGTGCGTTCCATCGCCTACGCGGATCTGGCGCTCTCGAACGGACTCCTCCTCGAGGAGCACCGCATCATCAAGGCTTTGGCGGCGAACCTGCGGCCCGGTGTCGGCAACCTGGCCCTGGGCGAGGAGGCCGACAAGCGTGGTGGCAAAGTCATCCCCCTGATCGAGAACCTCACGTTGGATACGGTGTGGCTCGGGATCCGGACGCGCGGCAGTGGTGCGGCACTTGGGACGACAGCTGGGTCTGACGTCGAGCTCCGCGCGGCCGCGGTCGAAGGGCCCGGCCGGCTGGTCGCTTACACCACCGAGACACTCGGCGCCCGCCGCATGTTCATTGACTCAGATCGGATCGGTGCCGATTCTGCCGTTCTGCCGCCCAATGCGCACTCGCATATGAGCTGGGCCTTCACAGCTCCCGGTGTCTACCGGCTCACGCTCGCCGCGGCTGTCCGCAGGGAAGCCGGGGCCAGGCCATTGCCTGTCGGTGAGTCGACGTACACGTTCGCGGTCGGAGTGGCGCCCGAGACGGCGGCGAGGACGCTGGCCCGTGCTAACCCTGCGGTTGATCCGGATGCCGTGACCGTCCTTGAGGGGGGCCATGCCGATGTCTCCGTGGACCTCGACGCCGGCCACCTCGATCTTTACGGCGATGTCCACGGACAGCAGGGGGAGCGGATGAGCTACGATCCGGAATCGACCGTGATTGAGGTCCCCAATAAAGCCATCCAGGAGATCCCCAGCGGACCCGGTTACCGCTTTCTGGGCAGCCCCGGCGACCGCCTCTACCAGCTGCCCCAGGCGGTGCTTGGCAAACACGTCCATGGCGAGCTTGATCCACACTTGTGGCAGAACGTCAAAAATGCGAAAGCTTACGCGCTGACAATTCGGGATGCGCTGGTGCTGCGCGACCCGGATGGCAAAGCAATATACGACGCCAACACTGCCCGCTACGCCGGCGAACTTGATGCGCTCGACGCCGAGATCGCCGCGAGCATGAGTGCGATCCCGCGGGAGCGCCGACAGCTCGTAACCACCCACGACGCCTTCGCCTACTTCGCGGACGCCTACGGCCTGACAGTCGCAGGTTTTGTTACGCCAAGTCCCGTTGTCCAGCCGAGCGTCCAGGATCGTCGCAAGCTCACCGAGACCATCCGCAATCTGGCGGTTCCGGCCGTCTTTCTCGAGCCCAACCTTCTCACCCGAACCTCGGCATTGACCTCGATCGCCCGGGATGCCGGCGTGGCCGTCTGCCCGATCTACGGTGACACGTTCGACTCCACCGTCAACACCTATGCAGCGATGATGCGCGCAACTGCAGACTCCGTCTCCCGCTGCCTTAACCCGGAAAGCACCACCAATGAAAAGCATTAAACATCTCCTCTCCTTGCTGCTCGTGGCTGTCCTCGCCAGCGGCCTGGCCGGCGGGACCGCCCTGTTTGCGCCGGGCATGGGGGTTGTTGCGCATGCTGCCAAGCCCGCGCCGCCCGACGGCCGTGTGGTGGTGGACCGGGGGCATATCGACCTCGCTCCTCGCTTCGTCGACGGTGCGTGGCGCGTCCAGGTTCGCGATGGCACTATCGAGCCATCAGTGTGGCGTGAGCCGGACGATGTAGTGTTCCACGTTCGCGATACCGCCGAACTGACCATGCCGGATGACCCGGCCTACGCGTTTGTAGGAAAAGCCGCGGGGCAGGCCGTCCATGTGGTACCCCAGACGGAGATGCCAGGAGTAGTCTGGATCGGTTGGAACACGCAGGATGCGGGCGTGATAGAGGGTGTTAGGCGGCAGATCGCTTTCACACTTGTGGACGTGGAGGGCCCCGGCGATCTCCTGCTCTACCTCCAGAGCGGCAACCTTACGGCTCCGCAGGTGCTGTGGGATTCACGTGAAACCGGGCTCCAGGACATCTTCATGGACACCAACGTCCACACCCACGGGAACTGGATCTTTACCGAGCCGGGAACGTACCTGCTTACGGTCGAGTTCGCCGCTGAACTCTCCGACGGAACCCCCCTGGTGGACCGGAAGGTTCTGCGCTTCGCCGTCGGCGACTCGGCGGACACACAGGCAGTGTTCGACGCCGTTCCCGCAGCTGTGGCCGAGGGGAAGACCGAAACCAAGGGCAAGCAGGATGGGGTCGCATCAGCGACAGTGGCGGGAACAGGGCCGTTGGGCCTTCCTGCAGAAGCCGTGACGGCCGCGATGACGGGGGTGGGTGCCGTCGGAATCCTCGCAATTGGGTTGATTGTCGCCGCGGCGGCCGTGCGTGGACGACGCGCCAAGGCTGCCGCAGCGGCGGAGCTTGCGCATACCCGCGGGCCCGAACGGGAGCCCGCCAAAGCCGGGGAGACGCGGGCGTGAGCGCCTTGGCTTCCGGGAATGCCGCGGCAGGACCAAACCTTCCTGGCCCCAGAGGCCCGCTGATCGACGTCGCGAACCTTGCCGTGCGACTCAGCGGGCGGGAGGTGCTCACGGGCGTGGATCTACAGGTCAGGGCCGGCGAACTCGTGGGACTCATAGGGCCCAATGGCGCGGGTAAGACGACACTCCTGCGCTCGATCCTCGGGCTCGTGAAGCCCTCGAAGGGGCATGTGGACGTCAGCGCGGCGCGTATCGGCCGGAGCCGCCAGCGGCTTGGCTACGTGCCGCAGAAGCACGAGTTTGCGTGGGAATTCCCCATCACGGTCGAGGACGCGGTGATGACCGGCCGCACTGCAGCCCTGGGCTGGCTGCGGCGCCCCGGCCTGGAGGAGTGGCGCGCTGTCAACGCTGCGCTCGACCGTGTGCAGCTGGCCGATCTGCACCGCCGCACGGTGGGGGAGCTCTCTGGTGGGCAGAAGCAACGCGTCCTGGTGGCCCGCGCACTGGCCCTGGCGCCACAGGGTCTCCTGCTCGACGAGCCGTTCACTGGCCTGGATATCCCCACCCAACAGCTTCTCACCGGGCTCTTCGGGGAACTGACTGCCGAAGGAACGGCCATCGTGATGGCAACCCATGACCTGGCCGGCGCCGTTGCGGATTGCACGCGCCTGTGCTTGGTGAACCGGACCGTCGTAGCCGACGGGACGCCGGCCGAGGTCGTAGCGACTGACGGGTGGATGCGGGCCTTTGGCGCGCAGCCCTTGCCAGGGACCGCGTCGCGGCCAAGGTCCGGGTCTGGACCGCAGGCTGTGCCGACTGCCGAGCAGACCGAAATGGTGGGTGCCTGATGTCCTTCGCTGATTTCCTCGCCGATCTGGCTAACCCGGACCTCGCCTTCCTGCCGCGCGCGCTGCTCGTGGCTGTCGCCTCGTCAGTGCTGTGCGGGATCGTGGGTAACTTTGTGGTGTTGCGGGGCATGGCGTTTATCGGGGATGCCGTTTCGCATGCCGTGTTTCCGGGCCTCGCTGTCGCGTTCGTCCTTCAAGGCAATCTGATCCTCGGCGGAGCGGTGGCGGGAGTAGTCACGGCACTCCTGATCGCGGTGTTCACTCAGCACCGCCGGCTGCGGGAGGACTCGGTCATCGGTGTGTTCTTCGCCGCGGCGTTCGCTCTGGGTATCGTCGTGGTGAGCCGCGCGCCAGGCTATTCCGGCTCGCTTGAGTCCTTCCTCTTCGGCTCGATCACGGGGATCCCTGATGAGGACGTCATCACCGTTGCTGTAGGGACGGTCCTCGTTCTCGGCGTTCTTGCGGCGCTGCACAAGGAGTTCGTGGCCGTGAGTATCGACAGAGACATGGCTCGCGCGTCGGGTCTGCCGGTGATGTGGCTCGACATGGCACTCTATGTGCTCGTGACCATCGCGGTGGTCCTTTCACTCCAGACCATCGGTACCATCCTCGTCCTCGCCCTCCTCATAACACCGGCCGCAACCGCGCGCCTGCTCACAGACAGCCTGGGCCGCATGATGCTCCTCGCGCCGCTCATCGGAGGAGGCGCGGCAGCAGTGGGCCTCTATGTGTCATGGAGCTGGGACCTGCCCGTCGGCGGGACGATCGTGCTCGTGGCCACCGGACTGTTCGTCGCGGCATGGGCTGCGGCGCCCCGGCATGGAGTCCTCCGGCGCCTGGTCCACCGAAAGACGCCGAACCCGCTTGATCAAGTGTCTGAGCCGGCTCAGTTGACTAAGGCGGCGTAAACCAGTAGGGTCCAGCTTGTTTGAGAATCATTCTCAATAAGGATGGTCATCCACCGTCCGCACACCACCTCGCACCAGAAAGGTGCCCATGCTGCACTCTTCTATTTCCGTCGCCTCACCCTCAACGCCCGGAGCACACACCGCCACAGCCAAGGTAAGGCCCCGCAGGTCCCTCGGGCTTGCCGGGTCAGTGGCCGCCGGCGTCGCGGCCCTGGTCCTCGCATTCGGGGTCCCGGCCGCTAATGCCGCGACGTACCACGTCTCACAAGGGCATGCTGACATTGCCCGCGCGAGCATCAACCCCACCGCCAACAAGCTCATCCTGGGCCTCAACCATGAGTACACGGGCGCGTACTACACGGCTGCCCAGGTTGCGGCGTCTCCCACCAAGGAACCGGTGGTCGACGTCGTCGTGACCCAGCGTGAGGGCTCTTCGTGGGTTATCAAGGCCAACGATTCCAACCCGTCCCAGCTCCTCGCGGGCTTCGCCCTGTCGGGCTCGGAAGCACCCGAGGGGATTGGCGCCGAGGGTGTTCTCGTCAACGGTGACAGCATCGCGTACAGCGTTGTCCCGGCGTCCGGGAACCCGGGCAGCGTAAGCGTTGTGTTTGATTCGACCCAGAACGTTGTTTCCTCGGGAACCACACACACCGCGAGGGTGGCAGACGTAACGGCCCCGGAGGCGCTCCACGTCCACCCGAAGTGGACCTTTTCCGCGGCGGGCACTTACTACGTGACCATCAAGGCCTCGAACGTTGAGGGCAAGATAGCTGCGTCCGATCCGCTGACCTACAAGATCGTCACCAAATAGTCGACGGCGGGTGCCGGGATTCTCATCCCGGCGCCCGCTGGGCATCCCGCCCCAAATCCCACCAGCACCCACCGCACCCTGGAAAGCCGCAACGTGACCCGCTTAAGACCGCTCCGCACCGCTCCCGCCGTGGCCCTCCTGACCGCCGCGCTGCTCAGCTCCGTCGCGGGGGTCCCGGCGTGGGCCACCGAGCCGACTCCTGCACCCGCGCCCACGGCGACTGCTTCCGAGCCTGAACCGGTTGACTCGGCTCCAGCCCCAGACCCAGATCCGGCCCCTGAGCCTTCAAGCCCGGCTCCAGCCCCAGACCCAGATCCGGCCCCTGAGCCTTCAAGCCCGGCTCCTGCCCCAGCGCCTTCCGTCGACTCGAGCGCGCCGGCCCCGGCAGCGTCCGAACCGCTCAGCCCGACAGACCCAGCCTTGGGCGCAGACTCCTCCTCCGCGACTGGGCCGACTGCAACTGTAAAGCAGGGCGAATCCTCGGAGTCCTCCGCGCTGCGGACGGTGCGCACGAGCGCGGGCGAACTTCCTGTCCTCGACCACGGCCGGGTGAGCCTTGCGCCCAAGATCAACCCGTTCGCGGGCAACCCGCTTGTCGTTGAGACGATCACGCCGGGCTACGGTGTGGACACGGAGCATTGGGGCTCGGGTTTCAACGGCGATTACCGGAGCCAGCAGTTCTTCCCGGCCGGAGGCGCGGTCCTCAACATCCCGGCCGCGGATCGCGCGGATGATGGCACCTACACCACACCAGGAATGGCCCTGGACGGGACAGTAGGCACCTCCGGGCTCACGCCGGTGGACTACGCGACCGGGGAGAACGCGCGGCTCTTCCTCCAGACCCACCTGCTGAATGGGCAGGCTGACTTCATGATTCCGGATGCGCAGGCGGAGATCAACCGGCGCTCCACGGCCACCACAGACCTGAGACCCAGCACGAACGGGTACCTTGCCCTGACCGGGGCCTTCACGCCTGAAGGCGCCCATGCGACGGTGACGGGGCGGGGCCCGGGCGGGGTAGCGACGTCGGCAGGATGGGACACCCGCACGCTCCGCTCTGACCCCGCACAACCGCGGCTCGGCATGAGCCCGAACAACTCCATCTACGCACTTCAGGCCGGCTTCAGCGCTCCGGGCGTCTATTGCCTCACCATCGAGATGGCACCCGTCCTGCGCAGCAGCGGCAATCAGCCTGCTCCGAGTACAGCAACTTACACGGTGGTGGCCGGGGACCTTCCGGCAACGGTTCCAATGTGCAGCGCCGAAGGCAGGCCTGATCCTGTCCCAGGTGACGGTGGCCCCGGCACGGGCGGGCCCGCTGAGAAGCCGGTGACTGTCTTCGCTACCGGCCACGTTGACGTCCGCGCCCCGCTGGCCAACGACGGCGGGTCACTTGCCCTGCTCATCGACGCCGGTACCTACGGCCGCATTCCCTTCCGTGACGTTGTTACTTCCGGACTCGAGCAAACCACAGTTCCCTCACCCAGCGCAGCCTCGGACCTGTCAGCGATAGCACCAGCCGGCAGCCCTCTCTGGTTCTGGAGCGAAGGCGGAGGCAATTCCGGAACACACCTCTGGCCCGGTGTGAGCGGACAGGACTTCGTGCCGGGGTCTATGGGCCCCTACGCGTCACAGGACCTCAGCCTGATGGAGGTCCGTGGTCCCGCAGACGGCTCGTTCGCCCTCTACGACAGCCGGGCTGTGACCGAACGCTTCGATCCCTCCTCGCTCCTTTGGTCCACGCGCAGCGGGATGCCACAGAGCCTTTCCGTGGGGCCAGCTAACCACCGCCACTTCACCTGGGCATTCACCGCAGAGGGCAAATACTGCTTGGCCATCAACGCCAAGATGCTCAAGGGTGACGGCACACGCGTGGGCCAGGACGCCCGCCTGACCGTCTGGGTCGGCGATCCTGCCAAGGCCAAGGACCAAGTCCCGTGCGACCGCCCCGCCGGGCTCGACGGCCTGGCCATGCTCTCACACGGCAAGGAGCCTGTGGCTGTAACGGAGCCCGCCCGCAAAGTGGCGGACACCGGGCTCGTGGCACTGGAACCGCGTCTCGATGAAGGAAAAATTGCAGTGGGCGCTCGCGTCCACGCCACCACCACGGCGTCTGCCCGGGACGTCGATCCAAGCCGGATCGTCATCTCGAGCTCAGTCCGGAACGGCACCAACTATGTATTCGGACCCGACGGCGCATGGGGTGCGCCCGGTGTTCGCTTTTCAACGGACCGGCTCGATCCGGCGGGGATCGTGGGCGAGGCCGGGGTTAGCCTGGGCACCGTAATCGGGCCGGGAACTGTTACAGCGGAGCGCTCCACCGGCGCTGTCCTGTCTTCCGATCCTTCAGCAGGGCGGACCCAAGCGGACCTCGCCCCGCGCTCGCTCAACATGCTCGTGTGGAGCTTCTCTGCGCCCGGCGTGTACTGCGTCCCACTGACATTTTCGGCTGTTCCTGGTGTAACGGCGGCAGCCTCGAGCACGACGACGACTCTCACCATCGCGGTAGGGAGCACTACGCCAGGGGAGACTGACTACGTCAACCGTGACGCCGTCGTACCCTGCGGGTCCGGCGGAACCGGCACCGGGCCGTCCCCGGCCCCAACGCCCAAACCGACGCCGGATCCCGGCACGGGCACACAGCCCAGCAACGTGACCGTCATCGGTGCCGGGCACCTTGACCTGGCGAGCCGACAGCTCGGCGGCATGTTCACTACCCAGGTTAAGGACTCCAGCCAAGGCACCGTCGTCTATCGGGACCCTGCCAAGACCGTCCTGCAGGTCCGCGATGCGGCCCGCAGACCTGTCACAGCTGGCTCGCCGTTCGGGTTCATCGGCACCGAAGGCTCCACTGCCTATGTACTTGGGCAAAGCGAAGAGGCAGGGCTCATCTGGCCCGGCTGGTCCACAGAAGAGGTCCCCGAAGCCGGGGACGTGACATGGACGCTCAAGAAGCTTGGCACCACAGGCAGCGAGGATGCGGCACCCGGGAAGATGGCCCTGTACCAGCTCGGTACGTTCGGCGCTGCCGCGATGAAGTTCAACACCACGGACGGAACGAACCAGTTCACCATCCCGGCCGGCGTGCACCAGCATGGCACCTGGGTGTTCTCTAAGCCGGGGGTGTACTGCATGGCGTTTAACCGGACTGCAGCCACGGGTGCCAGCAGTGACTTCACCGTCGCGTGGGCCGTGGGTGAGTCCGTGGAGGTATCGAGGGTAGATCCCGGCGACTGTTTCGCGGGGAAGTCCATCGACACAATCGACGGTGGCGTGAAAACCGCGCCGATCGTCTCTTCCAGTGCGGTGCCGGGTGCGGCAGGGGGCAGGGCGGTTGCGGGCAGCCCCGTGGGACCCGGCACGGTCTGCCTGCCTGGTGCGCCTGCGAAGGCGGGCGGTGCCCTGCCCGGTTGGCTGGAGGAATCCGAAACTGGCAAGGCCAGCACATCAGCCGGGGCCGGGATCGCTACCGGTGCGGCAGTGATCTCGGCCGGGCACGTGGACTATGCGACCCGCGTGATTGACGGGCGCCTACGTTCCTTTCTGAAGGACGGAACCACCGCCGTGCCGGCCTGGCGGGAGCCGGGCGAGGTTGTCCTGAATGTGGGAGCCAGTGCTGCCACCCGCATACCGGAGGGCGCATTCGGCTTCCTCGGCACACCTGGAGCCATCGTGTACCAGTTGCCGCAGACGCAGGCGGCAGGCCTTCCATGGCTGGGGTGGAACACCCAATCGCTGGGCTCCGATGTGGTGGGGCCTGTGACCTGGTCGCTCGATAATGTCAGCGGCCCTGGTGCTGTGACTATCTATGAACTCGGCGCGTTCGGAGAACCCGTCCAGCTCCTCAGCCCGGGGCGGAGCCTATCAGTGCCGGCAGGCGTGCACGCGCACGCCACCTGGGCGTTCACCGCGGCCGGTCAATACAGACTCACCATGACTCAGTCAGCCACACTCGCGAACGGCAGCCGCAGCTCGGACACGCAGGTGGTCAGCGTCATGGTTGGCAACGGCGAAGCTCCCGCTGCGGGGGAGCGTGTTGCGGGCTCTGTAGCCGGGCTGGGTAATCCCACAGCCGGATGCCTGCCCGCTGGGTCTTTGGTTGCCACTGCGTCAGAGGCTTCCCCGGTCAGCGCAGCGGTTACCACCGGCACTCGCCCGGTTGCAGGTGCCGCTTCCACTGGAGACCTTGAACCGTCATCTGACGAGGTGCCGCTGTGGCTGTGGATCGCCATGGGAGGGGGCCTTATGCTTCTGGGTGCTGGTGTGGGCGGCGGGACAGTCTGGTTCCTGCGCCGTCGGTAGCGCCCGGAATATCGGTAGCGCCCGGGTGAGGAGATCCCATGGTTGATCGGGGTCGCGTGGCAGATTGCTCGGGACCTTCTGAGCCATCTTATGGACGCGGCGCAGGAACTGCTGACGATACCCACAGGGGCCACCCGTCACGCTGGACGTTCCAGCATTCCTTCACCGGAAGTCCGCGGTCGTGTCTTTGGCGACTTCCAGGAGCGTTGCCTGGAAGGCCATTTCCGCGGCGGCCCTTACCCTGTCGTGACGGTGCGCGAGGAGCACCCTCCGGGACGGGGCGCTCGAACCGAGGGAAACTATGCTGACACCGGGATGCTTATTTACGACGGCGGTTCGCGGAGCAAGCGCTATACCCAGGCCAACACTGACCATGGCTTGAGCCTCCTGATAGTCGTTGGCCTGGAAAGCGATTCGTGGAGTGAACCCCGCAGCACGTGCGCTTCTTTGCAGTACTTCGACCACCGGATGGGCATCACCGCGAACGATCCACTCTTCTGTGGCAAGGTCTGCCATGTCTACTTGCTTCCGACGCGCAAGCCGGTGGTCCTTGCCGACGATAAGCGCAGTGGCGTCCTCGAACACAGTAGTCAGGGCAAAATCCCCAGGGCTGATCCGATTCCATTCGTAGTCCCAGAGAAGCGACATCCCAACCTGGCCGTTTTCCAGCATTTCAACCAGGTCCTCGAAACGGCTGCTGCGGACGTGCAGCTCGATCGACGGGTACTCCTTCTTGAACCGGCTGATCACGAGCGGCAGGAAGGAACCTCCCAAAGTGGGAAAGGTCCCCATCGTGAGGCTGCCACGGTGGAGACCCGCGATCTCTGCCAGATCCGCTTCAGCGGCAGCCATCTGCCGCAGGATACGGCGCGTGTGTGCAGCCAGGACATGCCCGGCATCCGTGGGAACCATCCCGCGTGTTTGCCGCTGAAGAAGCGGCTGCCCGATTTCGGCTTCCAGACGCCTCAGCTGCTGTGACACTCCCGACGGGGAGTACACGTGCTTTTCTGCAGCAGCGGTAATCGATCCAAGTTCGACCACGTCCAACAGCAATTCAAGTCTTCGAATGTTAAGCACAAGCCCCGCCCCTCTTTGAAGTAATTCTTACTCCCCCTGCACAATCCTATGCGCATGCTTCATGCATGCCGCTCTCCCGCAGGTTAAATCGGAGGAATCTTCCTCAAGGCGTTTCAAGTCGCCCACATGAGCCTTCCTGCGAACCTAATGATTGAAGTATAAGTGCATAGAGGTGCACAAACTGGCGTTTGTAATTCATACGAGTGACGGATCACACTGAGACCAGCCGACAGGCTCACAAGCCCAAATGAAGGGCTAAGGAAGGTGTGGCAGCAATTATGTTCAGGATCCCAGCAGCGTGGATGCGGGGCGGAACCAGCAAATGCTGGGTGTTTGAGTGGGACAATCTCCAGGTCCCCGGGAAAAGCGTCGACGAAGTTCTTCTGCGTCTTTTCGGCAGCCCCGATAACCGTCAGGTCGACGGCGTCGGAGGCGGAACGTCCACCACAAGCAAGGCCGTCATCCTGTCCCGCTCCCTCAGCGACGAGGCCGATGTCGACTACACGTTCGCACAGGTGGCCATTGACGAGCAGCGGGTGGACTGGGGCAGCAACTGCGGCAACTGCTCGGCCGTAGTCGCACCGTACGCAATCCAGCGAGGTTGGGTGGCTCCCGGCCAGGAGAACACGTCGGTCCGGACGCTGAACACCAACACTGATCAGCTAATTTTGCAGAGGGTTCCGACGCCGGACGGCCAGCTTCAGGATCCGGGCACCCAACTGATTCCCGGCGTTCCGTTCCCCGGGCTTTCGGTGGGCATGGGATTCCTGGACCCGGCCGGGAAGACCACAGGAAAGCTCTTTCCCACCGGCGAACCCGTGGAGAAGGTGACCTTCGATGGGCGTGAAGTTTCGGCCACGCTCATCGATGCAGGAGCTCCCCTGATCATTCTGGACGCTGAATCTATCGGCCTCAGCGGTACAGAGACGGCCGCGGACATCGACAGCCAGGCTGCACTCCTTGTGCATTTGGACGACGTTCGCAGAGACGCCGCGGTACGCATGGGCCTTGCGGCCACACGGGCTGAAGCCGCTCGGGCGATCCCGAAGCTGGCTCTGGTGGGCAAAGCGTCCCAGGACGATGAAGCTGACCTCAACGTGAGGATGCTGTCCATGGGAAGGCTCCATCCGGCCTTGGCCATCACGGGGAGCGTCGCACTGACCATGGCCGCGCAGCAAGAAGGCACAGTGGTCAGAGACCTCCTCACAACTGATCCTTCATCCGGGCTGATCATGCGCACTCCAGCCGGCATCGTCCAGACATGGGCGGAAATTCGCGACGGCGTGCCAGTCGTCGGAACCATTCGGAGTGCCCGCCTCATCGCGGACGCCGAACTGCTGCTACCAGAGTCCTGGTAGCGGAACACAAAAATAACAGGCTGTCCTCTTATTGCTGCCGGAGTGGTGTTGCATTGAGGTAGGCCCTAACCAAAGGATTTCTCAATGACGAGCAAAATGTCATCCTTGGAACCGCCGGGGCTCGCTCCGGAAGGTACCGATGGGCAAGCCGAGCCGAGCGAACAGCCTGATCCGCCCCAGCACTCCCGGCGCACCATCCTCACAGCCGTAGGCGCCTTCGCGCTGCTGGGCACTGCAACTACCGTCCTGGGCGGAAGCTTGCTGAACCCGCCCTCCAGCACCGACGACGGCGACTTTAGCGGCGAAACCCTCGAATTCCTGATTCCCTTGGCTTCAGGCGGTGGAACAGATACCTGGGCTCGGTTCATCGGCACAGAATTGACCAACTATGTTCCAGGTCGGCCTGGTTTTGCACCCGTGAACGACGCGGGCGGCGAAGGCATTCTGGGCACTAACAGGTTCGCCCGCTCAGCCAAGACCGATGGCACCGAGATCCTGGTTGGCACGGCCTCCACCGTAGTGCCGTGGGTTCTGGGACGCTCGGCGGTGAAGTACTCCTTTGAAGACCTTAAGCCTGTCGTTGTGAACGGCACCGGCGGAGTCATCTACGCCCGTGCCGAAGCAGGGGTGGCGGGTTTGGAGGACCTGATTAACAGGGACCAGCCGCTTGAGTTCGGTGGTATCAGTGCCACAGGCCTCGACATCACCACCCTGGTAGCCTTCGACCTGCTCGAAGCCGACGTGACAAGCACCTTCGGGTTCGAGGGCCGGGGACCGGTCAACCTGGCACTTCAGCGCGGGGAAATCGACCTGGATTACCAGACAACGTCAGCCTACGGCTCCGCCGTCGCAGGCATTGTCAAGGAAGGCAAAGCCGTCGTCCTGATGTCCTTCGGCCAGGTGAACGAAGCGGGAGACGTCATCCGTGACCCCAACTTCCCCGACGTGCCCACAGTGGCAGAAGCCTATGAAACGCTCCACGGTAAGAAACCCTCGGGCGAAAAGTACGAGGCCTACAAGACCCTGCTCGGGCTGACCTACACCTACCAAAAAGGGCTTTGGGTTCCGCAAGAGACCCCCGGGAACGCCTACGATCTGCTGCGCCAGTCCAGCGAAAAACTCGGTGCAGATGCAGAATTCCAAAAGAAGGCCGCCAAAGTGCTCGGCGGCTACCCCCTGGTTGCGGACGCCGGCGTAGCCGACCGCGTCAGGGACGCCTACAAAGTCAGCGGCTCCGTCCGGTCCTATGTCACAGGGCTGCTCGCGAGCAAATACGACATCCACGTTGAATAAGGAGCATCATGCTTGACTCCGCAATGGCAGCGCTGGCATCCCTCGCTGACCCCTCCCTGCTCATCATGCTCCTGATCGGCACGGTCGCCGGTCTGATCATGGGCCTCATCCCCGGCCTCGGCGGCACAGGCGCCGTCGCCATCCTGCTGCCCATTACGTTCGGAATGGAACCGCCCCAGGCTTTGGCACTCCTGATCGGCGCCCTCGCCGTAGTTCATACGTCAGACACCGTCTCGGCGGTATTGCTCGGCGCCCCCGGCTCCGCCTCAGCCAGCGTGACCATGCTCGATGGTTACTCCATGGCAAAGAAAGGACAAGCGGCGCGGGCCCTAACCCTGGCGTTCCTGTCCTCCATGGCCGGCGGCATCATCGGCGCAGTCGGTCTGACCCTGGCCATCCCGTTGGCCCGGCCTCTGGTCCTTTCCTTTGCCAGTCCGGAGCTCTTCATGTTGACCGTCCTCGGTGTGGCTCTTGCCGCCGTCCTTTCCCGCGGAAATATCATCAAGGGAGTCTCCGCAGGCCTCCTTGGCCTGATCCTCGGGATGGTCGGGACGTCACCGACTACGGCGGAGGAGCGCTTTACGTTCGGGAGTCTGTTCCTCGGCGACGGCCTGTCGCTCGTAGCTGTAGCCCTTGGTGTCTTTGGACTGGCGGAAATTGCGTCCCGCGCCAGCCAGCGCCGTGGTCAGCAGCAAATCATCACCCTCGGCGGCGGCTGGGGACAAGGCATCCGAGAGTGGCTCACCCACTGGACTCAGGTCATCCGCGGAGCACTCATCGGCATCTGGGCCGGCGTCCTGCCTGGCGTCGGCGCCACGGCAGGAACCTGGATGGCCTACGGCCAGGCCGTGGCGACGGCAAAGGATAAGCGGCAGTTCGGCAAGGGCGACCCCCGCGGCATAGTGGGCCCCGAAAGCGCCAACAACTCCGTGGAGGCCGGCGACCTGATCCCCACCCTGCTGTTCGGCATCCCCGGCGGCGTCCCCTCCGCGATGCTCCTGGGAATGCTCCTCACCTACGGCATCCAGCCTGGCCCTTCCATCATTACCGAGCACCTCGATCTGATGTACCTGATCGTCTGGTCCTTCGCCATCGCCTCCGTTCTTGGCGCACTGCTCTGCTTCCTCAGCGTCAAGCAGCTCGCCAAGCTGACAAAGGTCCCCTTCGCTGTACTGGCGGCAGGCCTTGTAGCCATCATGCTCCTGGGCTCATTCCAAGAAGGCGGCCAGCTTGGCGACCTCTGGATCATGATCGTCCTCGGCGCATTCGGCTGGCTGCTGAAATCGACAGGCTTCCCCCGGGCACCATTCCTGATCGGCTTCGTCCTGGCAATCCCGCTGGAACGCTACTATTTCCTCACCGACAGCCTGTACGAAGGCTTCGATTGGATGGCTCGCCCCGGTGTACTGTTCTTCCTGGCAATCCTGATACTGCCCATGATCTGGGCGTTCACTAAGTTCATTCGCGCCCGTCGCCACACCAATGTCGACGACGGACACCGGGACGAGCAGCCCGAGGACGACGAAGCCCCGCTGAAGAATTCAACCTGGTCCCTCGTAGCATCAGGAATCTTCTTCGTCGCCTTCGCCGCGGCCTTAGTCGCGTCGTTCTCATTCTCACCGGAAGCCAGGCTGGTCCCCCAGTTGGTGAGCACCGGAGGCCTGATCTTCTCCGGCATCCTGCTCTTCATTGAGACCCGGAGAAGGCTTCGCGACAGAACCCCGAAGGCAGATGCGACCCTTGCTGCGGAGCCAGAGGGGATCCTTGACACACAGACCACGAAGGCAGGTTGGACCCTTGACGCAAAGTTCGCGTTGAAGACCTTCCTATGGATGACAGGCTTCCTGGCTCTCACCGCCGCCTTCGGATACCTGGTTGCAGTCACGATCTTCATCCCCGCGTTCCTGCTGACCGTGGCGCGAGCCCGCGTCAAGACCGCCGTCGTTTATACCCTGGTGCTGTACGTCGTACTCCTGGCACTACCCTCTCTGCTGCCAATAGACCTTCCGCAGGGATGGCTGAACACATTCGTCTAGCATCCGACGCACGGCACATCGAAAGCCATTGGAGAATAAAAAATGACCGTACTCGTAGCCTATGCACCCGCTCCCGAAGGCAGGGAGGCGCTGACGGAGGGGATCAAGGAAGCCCATCTGCGGAAGTCAGACCTGCTCATCGTCAATGTAGGCCGTGGCCACCACGACCTGGATGAGCAGGAACTGCAGGAGTTGGACGGCCGACTGACCGAGGCCGGGCTGGCCCTGACCATCGAATCCTCGGTCCTCGCAGATCCGGGGGACGCGGTCATCCAGATCGCACAAGACCGCAGCGCCGAAATGATTGTCATCGGCCTGAGGCACCGGTCGATGGTCGGCAAGCTCATCCTGGGAAGCACTGTTCAGCGCATATTGCTGGACGCCACTTGCCCGGTACTCGCAGTCCGGTCTGACAAACTCTGACCGGCGCCACTGCTGCCGGACTCGTGGTCCGGTGCGCGTGCTGCCGTTCCCGCACTCCATCGCAACAGGTAGCCCGAAGGACGGGCGCGCGGACAGCGCAGCATGCAAGGGGAGGCAGGGTGACCAAATCGGTCGCCCTGCCTCCTCCTGTAACTACACGCATCACGGATCCGACCATGGACAATGGAAACCATGGGTCAGAGCGTAGAGTTTGGAAAGTTCCTGAAGGCGATGCGCTCACGGATGAGTCCGGAGCAAGCCGGAATCAGCACGACGTCCGGAGCCCGCCGTGTGCCTGGCCTGCGGCGTGAGGAGATCGCGCGGTTGGCCGATGTCAGCACTGACTACTACACCCGGCTGGAACAGGGCAGGAATATTCATCCCTCCCGGGCGGTGCTGGATTCGGTAGCCCGGGCACTGAGGCTGAATCCCAGCGAACACGCGCACATGCTTGACCTTCTCGAGAACTGTGAGGAGTCTTCGCCGATACCGGCACAGGGCGTTCGGCCTGCGCTGCTGCAGCTTCTCGATGCCGTGGGGAATGTGCCCGCCCTGGTCCTGGGGCGCCGGACCGATGTTCTGGCCGGAAATCCTCTTGCGTTCCTGTTGCTTGCCGACTTCCCTGCCATGCCGGAAACGGAGCGGAACCTCACCCGCTGGCTCATTCTCGCGCCCGCCGCCCGGGAGCTATTCCGGGATTGGAAGGCGGTCGCGTCCGAAGCCGTGGGAACTCTCCGCTCGGATGTCGGACGCCATCCCAACGATCCCCGGGCCAATCAGCTCGTGGGCGAACTCGCAGTACGCAGCGAGCACTTCCGCCAGTGGTGGGCAGGGCACCGGGTCGCCAAAGGATCGGCCGGCGTAGTGCGCCTCCACCACCCGATCGTTGGCGACCTGGAACTGAACTTCGAAGATTTGGCACGCCTGGACGATCCGGATCAGGTGCTGCGGGTGTTTTCCGCAAAGCCGGGGTCGGCGTCGGCCGATTCCCTTCAACTGCTCGGCAGCTTCGGTGCTGAGACCATGGCCCTGCAACCTCCTCAGGCCGTAGAAACGGACACGTCCCCTGGTCAAGGCTGACAGAATGTGAGGATGTCACGGGGCTCTCTTCGCATTTTCCTGGGCGCAGCTCCAGGTGCCGGCAAAACGTATGCCATGTTGCAGGAAGCCCACCAGCTCCTGGCAGCCGGACGGGATGTTGTGGTGGCCATCGCGTATGACAAGGGCCGGCCGCAGACGCAAAAGCTTTTGTCCGGACTGGAAGTCATACCGGCCGCTGCCGGATCAGGGGGTGTGCAACAGGATGCGGACTTCGCGGAAATGGACGTCGACGGCGTCCTGGCCCGCCATCCGGAGGTCGCAATCGTTGATGAGTACGGTCATAACAACGCGCCCGGCAGCCGTAACGAAAAGCGCTGGCAGGACGTGGAGGAGCTCCTGGCCGCCGGCATCGATGTCCTTTCGACCGTGGATATCCAGCAGCTGACGTCGCTAGGTGATGTGGTGGCCGCCATAACCGAGGTTCCCCGGCCGGAAACGGTGCCCGATGAGGTGGTGCGGAGGGCCGACCAGATCGAGCTGGTTGATGTTTCACCCGAGTTGTTGCGGCAGCGGTTGACTGAAGGAAACGTCTATCCGCCGGACATGATCGACACTGCGCTCGCTAACGAGTTCAGGCTCGGAAACCTCTCGGCCCTGCGGGAGATCGCCCTCATCTGGCTTGCCGACAGGGTGGATGAAGGACTCGCGAAGTACCGGGAGGTGGAGGGCATCCGCACCAGCTGGCCCGCACGCGAACGCGTGGTTGTCGGACTCAGCGGAGGCCCCGAGGGGGAAGTACTTATCCGCCGCGCATCCAGAATCCTGTCCAGGGTCAGCGGCGGCGATCTGCTGGCGGTTCATGCCCGCCGTGCTGACGGTGCTGCCACAGCATCTTTGCATGACTTGGAGATCCAGCACCGCCTGGTGACAGAACTCGGCGGAAGCTACCACACCCTGGCCGTTGATGACCCGGCCGACGGGTTGCTTGAGTTTGCCCGAGACGTGAACGCCACCCAGATCGTGGTGGGCGTTTCCCGCGGTTTCAAAAGGTTCCTGGGCGGCGGCGTGGCGGCCAAGGTGGTCCGGGACTCAGGTGACATTGATGTCCACATGGTGTCGCATCCCTGGGCTCCGCGGTCGCTGCCACGGCGGGTGCCCGGACTACTGGGCCGGACCAGAACGGGTCTGGGTTTTGTGCTGGCGGTTCTTCTGCCGGTCCTGGCCACCGCGTTGATGTCCCTTGGTCCGGAGCTGAACCTTGCCACACACGTTCTGGTCCATCTGACGGGCGTTATTGCCGTGGCGTTCATCGGAGGCCTGTGGCCGGCAGTGGTTGCCGCCATTCTGGATTCTCTCTTGATCAACTACTTTGAGACGGGTCCCGTAGGCACGTTCAGCATCGATGATCCCCAGAACCTCTTTGCCCTTGGGGTGTTCCTGGGGGTGGCAGTGGCGGTGTCCCTGGTGGTGGGCATCTCCGCGAAACGCTCGCGTGAGGCTGCCCTCGCCCGTGCGGAGGCCGCCACTCTTGCTGATTTGGCGCGCGGTGCCCTCCTTGCCGACGACACCGTCGGGGCATTCCTTGAAAAAGTCCGGGAAACCTTCCGTGTCCGGTCCGCTGGGCTCTTCACGAGACGGGCCGCTGCGGGCCAGGAGGGGTGGGAGTTGAAGGCCTATGCAGGCGAGTCCCCGCCCCTCCCTCCAGGAACGCCGGATTCCAGTACTGACACTACCGAACTGGCTGATCCGTTGACCGCCGTCGTCGTCTCCGGCCGAACGCTCACAGCGGGAGAGCGCCGCCTGCTGTCAGCCCACGGGGCCCACCTTCTCCTGCTGCAACAGCGGCAGGCGCTTAAGCGCAGCCTTGAGCAGACGACGAAGCTTGCCGAGGGAAACAAGATCAGGACTGCCATCCTGCGTGCCGTCAGCCATGACCTGCGGACACCGCTGGCAGGAATCAAACTGGCAGTCACCGCCCTCCAGCGGCAGCACGCCCGGCTGCCCGAGGAGGTCCAGGCCGAGATGTTGCAGACGATCGACTCGTACTCGGACCGCTTGGATGCCCTCATCGGCAATCTACTGGACATGTCCAGGATATCCAGCGACGCGATCGCGCCCCACACCGCTCCAGTCACTTGGCGCGACGCCATCGAAGACTCACTGCGGGGAATATCCGCGGGACGCTTGCGCGTGGAACTGGCCCCGAACATGCCGGCGGTTGACGCCGACCTGGGCATGCTGGAGCGGGTCGTCGCCAACATCGTGGAGAACGCCCTCAAATACGCGCCCGACTCCGACGTCGTCATCCTGGGACCCTCGAGCGCTTCCGTGGTTGGCACGGTCGATGGCCGGCCGTGCGGTGAGCTGCGGATTGTGGACCACGGCCAGGGCGTCCCGGCCACAGACGTCATTGCCATGTTCCAGCCTTTCCAGCGCCTCGACGACGCACCGGAAGGCCTCGGAATCGGACTCGGTTTGGCCGTTGCCAAAGGTTTCACCGAAGCGATGGGCGGAACATTAACGGCAGAACCAACGCCGGGAGGCGGGCTCACCATGATCATCCGCCTCCCCCTCTCTGCCGGGGCCGGAACCTCTGCCGGGCCAGGGACGATGGGACCAACCGCCCACGAATCCGGAGGTGCCTGATGAGAACAGTCCTTGTGGTGGATGACGAACCGCAATTGCTCCGCGCACTCCAGGTCAACCTGCAGGCGGAGGGATATCAGGTGCTGGTTGCCCTGGACGGAATGACAGCCCTCCAGCATGCGGAAAACCACCATCCTGACCTCATCGTCCTTGACCTGGGACTGCCCGATATCAACGGCGTGGACATCATCACCAAGGTCCGCCGCACGTCCGGCACACCCATCATCGTGCTGTCCGCCAGGCATGGATCCGAGGACAAAGTACGAGCCCTCGACGCCGGGGCGGATGACTATGTCACCAAACCCTTCGGCCTCGACGAACTCCTCGCACGGCTGCGCGTCGCGGAACGGCGCCTCACTGCCTCCGACGGCGGTGAACAGGTCAGCGTCGTTGACGCCGGCGGTTTCAGTGTTGACCTGATCAACCAGAAGGTCACCCGCGACGGCGAACTGGTGCGGCTGACTCCGCGGGAGTGGGCAATTCTCCAGCTCCTGGTCCGCAACCCTGGCCGCCTTATCACCCAGCAGCAGATGCTGAAAAAGATCTGGGGTCCCGCGTATGGGAGTGAAACCCAGTACTTGCGCGTCTATATGGGACAACTCCGCCGCAAGCTGGAAGACGATCCCGCCCGGCCCACGCACCTGCTCACCGAGGCCGGCATGGGATACCGCTTCGAGCCCTGACCGGGCTACCGGTGTTCTGATTATGCAGGCGTAAAGGATTCATCAAAAAAATCCCCTTTCCGGAATTTCGGTTCCAAGCCGCTGGTAGTTTCGGCTCCGGTCGCGGTGCCGTTGTGCGCCGCACGGAAAGGAAACCAGTGACCACTTTGAGCAGGCCTCCGGCGGACCCCTCGCCCTCCAGGCAGGCGGGCAAAGCAGCAGTGAAAAGTTGGCTGCTGTTCGGGCTCCAGGACAGTAAAGGCAGCCACCAGGGTCCAGGCGGGGTGACCTCGCGCCAGGAAAAGAAGCATCCCTGGTGGCAGGTGATGTGCCTGACAGGTGTGGACTACTTCTCCACCCTTGGCTATCAGCCGGCCATTGCTGCCCTAGCTGCCGGTGTTATCTCTCCGCTCGCCACACTCGTGCTGGTAGCGGTCACCCTCTTCGGCGCATTACCTGTCTACCGTCGCGTCGCCGGAGAAAGCCCTCGCGGGGAGGGGTCCATCGCGATGCTTGAGCGCCTGCTGCCACGCTGGGGCGGCAAGCTCTTCGTCCTTGTTCTCCTGGGGTTTGCTGCCACCGATTTCATGATCACCATGACGCTCTCGGCCGCTGATGCCAGCGCTCACCTGATTGAGAACCCGATCGTCCCTGACTGGCTTCATGGACAGAACGTCCTCGTCACGCTCTTCCTGCTCGCTCTGCTGGCAGCGGTGTTCCTGCGCGGATTCAAGGAAGCCATCAACGTCGCCGTCGTCCTCGTCATCATCTATCTGGGCCTCAATGCAGTGGTCGTGGCAGTAACGATTGTTGGCGTCATCAACCATCCCGTCGCCGTCGGTGACTGGTGGACAACCCTGTGGACGTCCCATGGCAACCCGCTGATGGCCGTCGCCGTCGCACTGATTGTGTTTCCGAAGCTGGCACTCGGGCTATCCGGCTTCGAAACCGGGGTGGCCGTCATGCCCCAGGTCCGGGGAGATGTGGATGACACCGAGGAGAACCCAACCGGGCGCATCCGGGGAACGCGACGGATGCTGACCACCGCCGCGGTGATCATGAGCACGTTCCTCATCACCACCAGCTTCATCACGGTGGTGCTCATCCCGGAGCAGGAATTCCAGGACGGCGGCCAGGCGAACGGCCGGGCCTTGGCCTACCTCGCGCACCAATATCTCGGCCTCGGATTCGGTACCGTCTACGACATCAGTACGATCGCGATTCTGTGGTTCGCAGGCGCCTCGGCGATGGCCGGGCTGCTGAATCTGGTCCCCAGGTACCTGCCGCGGTATGGCATGGCACCTGAGTGGGCAAAAGCAGTCCGTCCACTGGTGCTGGTGTTCACGTTGGTCGGCTTCCTGATCACCTACCTCTTTGAGGCCGACGTCGACGCCCAAGGCGGCGCCTACGCCACCGGTGTGCTGGTGCTGATGACCTCGGCAGCAGTGGCCGTCACCCTTTCCGCCCGGCGGCGGAAGGAGCGCAAACGAACGATCGGCTTCGGGATCATCGCTGTGGTGTTTACGTACACAACCGTGGCGAACATTATTGAACGGCCTGAAGGCATCAGGATCGCCGGGGTGTTCATCCTGGGCATCATCGTTGTGTCCCTGCTATCGCGTGTCCGTCGTTCCTTCGAGCTGCACGCCACCCGTGTCCACCTTGACCAGGAGGCACTGGAGTTTATGTCCTCCAACCTGGACGGGCCCATAACGATCATCGCCCACGAGCCGCTCCGGACATCCGCCGAGGCGTACAGGGACAAGCTCAGGTCCGCTATCGAGGTCAGCCACCTTCCCCTGGCACACGAGGCCCTCTTCTTGGAAGTGATCGTTGACGATTCCTCCGACTTTGAAACAGAACTCCACGTCCGCGGGATTGTCCGTCACGGCTACCGCATCCTGGAGGTCCACGGCCCGGTGGTCCCCAACACCATCGCCTCCGTACTCTTCCATATCCGCGACGCAACAGGTTTGATGCCGCACGTCTACTTCCGTTGGACTGAAGGAAACCCCGTTGCGAACCTGCTGCGCTTCCTGTTCCTGGGCGAGGGTGAGATTGCCCCCGTCACGCGCGAGGTGTTGCGCGAAGCGGAGCCTGACGTTAGCAAGCGACCTTGGGTGCACGTGGGCTGACGCTGCGGAAAGTGCGTCCGGAGGCTGCTGCTCCCTGTAGCTCGTCGGGATTCTCGTGGTCGCCTACACCTTCGCGGCCACCATCTATCGTCGCAAGATCAGCTGAGCGGCCTGAGCCGCAGTCCCTGCATGCCGCCGTCGACCGCCAGGGCCGTGCCGGAGGTTGACCCCGAGCGGGGGCTTGCCAGGTAAGCCACAGCCTCAGCCACTTCCTCCGCGGCCACGAGCCTGCCATGCGGCTGGCGTGCGTTGAGAGCGGCCCGCTCGGCGTCAGGATCGGCAGCCTGGCTTAGCAGCCGGGAGACCCAAGGTGTGTCCACTGTCCCAGGGTTCACGCAGTTCACGCGGATGCCTTCACGGATGTGATCGGCAGCCATGGCCAGTGTCAAGGACAGGACTGCGCCTTTCGATGCCGAATAGAGGGCCCGCTGGGGGAGCCCTGCGGTGGCGGCGATGGAACAGGTGTTGACGATGGCTGCTGCAGGCGATTGGCGCAGGTGGGGGAGGGCCGCGCGGGTCACCCTGGCGACCCCCACCACGTTGATGTCCAGCACCCGCGCCCATTCGTCGTCGCCGTTCGCGGCAATGTCACCCATGGCTCCGATGCCCGCGTTGTTGACCACGATATCCAGCCTGCCGAAGCGGGCGGTGACGCTTTCGACGGCGGTCCGCACCGAAGCGTCGTCCGCAACATTGCATTCAATTCCGAAATGCGGCGTGGCGTCAGGATTCAGATCCAGGACTGCTACCTGGGCGCCGCCAGCCGCGAGCCTGTCCGCGACTGCCGCCCCGATCCCCGACGCTCCTCCGGTGACGAGGGCCACCAGGCCTTCAAATTCGCTGTTCACTGCACTGTTTCCTAACGTAGTCACTGCCCTGCACCCTGCCGGTAAAACTCCTGGCGCTGCCGGCCCAGTCCTTCTATGTCGAGCTCTACTACATCCCCTGGCTGGAGGAACGGGAAGCGGCCCGACAACGCCACTCCCTCCGGGGTACCGGTGAGGATCACGTCGCCCGGCTCCAGGAGCATGTACTGGCTGAGATGGTGCACCAGGGTAGCCACGTCAAAGATCAGATCCGCGGTTGAAGAATCCTGACGGACGTCACCATTGACCAGGGACCGCAGCCTCAGCCGGCCGGGATCGACCTCATCCGCAGGAACAAGCCAGGGACCCAGTGGTGTGGAGGCTGGCAGGGATTTGCCCTTGGTCCATTGACCGGCCGCGCCGGGCAGCTGGTAATCGCGCTCGGAGAGATCGTTGGCGACGACATATCCTGCGACGTAATCCATGGCATCGGCGGGGTCAGCAAGGTAGCTGGCCGCCCGCCCGATAACCACTCCGAGTTCAACTTCCCAGTCGTATTTTGCGGACGACGGCGGGATGGGGGCAGCGTCGAATGGTCCGCTGATGGTGTTTGACGGTTTGAGGAACACCACTGGAATCTCCGGCGGCGCCGCACCTGATTCGGCAGCGTGGGCAGCGTAGTTCATGCCTATGCAGACGATGGCGCCGGGGCGGGCGACCGGTGCTCCGACCCGAAGGCCCGCTGCGGAAATCTCAGGCAGAGTCCCGGCAGCGAGGGCGTGCCGAGTGCGGGAGATGCCCTCGTTTGCCAGGAAGACGCCGTCGACGTCCTGGGTCAGTGGCGCCAGGCTGAAGTATTTTTCGTCCCCGTTGGCGTCAGTGGTGACCACCGCCGGCTCTTCTTTGCCGCGTTCGCCCAAACGGACCAGCTTGATATTCATAATCTCCTCTGACTTTTGGCGCAAGGTGTGCCGCTAACATCCGAGCTTTTGCTCCGGCCCTTCCCTAATACTACGCAATAGTTACCCATTGACAAGTGAAACATCGGATGTTTAGGTTAATTCCAGATCCCCGACCCGGCAGCTTGGTGATGTGCCCGGTCGGCCACGAAGCGCCCCTTCCGGCCGCTGTACAGTCAGGAGCATTATGAGCGTCATAACGGCGGTAGAAACCTTTGATATCCGCTTCCCCACGTCCCAGGAACTGGACGGCTCCGACGCCATGAACCCGGATCCCGATTACTCAGCGGCCTACCTGATCATCAGCACAGATGCCGGCGATGGCCTGGAGGGACACGGCTTCGTGTTCACCATCGGGCGCGGCAATGAAGTTGAGGCCGCAGCCATCGACGCGTTGCGTCCCCACATTCTGGGCCGGAACGCCGAGGAATTGCTCGCGGACATGGGCGGGACCTGGAACCTCCTGGTCCACGACTCCCAACTGCGGTGGCTGGGCCCGGAAAAAGGCGTGATGCACATGGCGATCGGCGCCGTGGTGAACGCCCTGTGGGACCTTAAGGCCAAGCGTGAGGGGCTTCCGCTCTGGGAGTTGCTGGCATCCTTGAGCCCGGAGGAGATCGTAGCCCTGGTTGACTTCCGTTACCTCAGTGATGCGCTGACGCCGGAGGAAGCGCTGGAGATATTGCGTCGTGCCGAGCCGGGCAGGGCTGAACGGCACGCCAGGCTCCTTGCCGAGGGCTATGCCGGCTACACCACAACACCGGGATGGCTGGGGTACAGCGACGAGAAGCTTTCACGCCTGGCCAAGGAAGCTGTTGCTGACGGCTTCACCCAAATTAAGCTCAAAGTGGGCGCCTCGCTGGAGGATGACATCCGACGTGTGCGTGTAGCCCGCGAGGCCGTGGGTTCTGACATCAAGATTGCCGTCGACGCCAACCAGCGGTGGGACGTTCAGGAAGCCATTGACTGGATGGCACATTTGGCACCCTATGACATCGCGTGGATTGAGGAACCCACCAGCCCGGACGATATTCTGGGACACGCCGCCATAGCCCGGGGTGTGGCACCAATCCCGGTTGCCACCGGTGAACACGTGCAGAATCGGGTCATGTTCAAGCAGCTTCTGCAGGCCGGTGCCATCGAAGTGCTCCAGCTTGACGCTGCACGGGTGGCGGGAGTGAACGAGAACATCGCCATCCTGCTGCTGGCCGCGAAGTTCGGTATCCGGGTCTGTCCGCATGCAGGCGGGGTTGGCCTTTGCGAGGCCGTTCAGCATATTTCAATGTTCGATTTCATTGCTGTCTCCGGAGAAAAGGGCGACCGTATGATTGAATTTGTGGACCACCTCCACGAGCATTTCATCACCCCCGTGGATGTCCGCGGAGGCTGCTACTGGCCGCCCTCAGCACCCGGCGCCGGCGCGGAAATGCACCGGCAAACATTGACTACGTTCAGCTTTCCCGACGGCGCCACCTGGAGCGGCAACGCCGCGGACGGTCACCAGCCTGCCGGTCACCACCCGACCGATCACTCGCCCCCCGAGCGGGAGCTGGCTCTCAAAGAGGCCGCGGCTGATGCCTGAGACTATCGTTCTGCACACCAGGCTGAAGCCGGGAGCAGCACAGGCCTATGCAGACGCGCACGCTGCCATCCCGGCAGAGCTGGTCACTGCCTTGAAGGATGCAGGCGTCGCCAATTGGCGCATCTGGCGCAGCGGCCTGGAACTGATTCATGTGGTGGAAGTAGAGGACTACAAGGCCATGCGCAAAGCCCTTGCCCAGCACCCTGTCAACCTCGCCTGGCAAGCCCGCATGGCTGAGTTGCTGGAGATCGAAGACGATTACACCGGCAACGATTCAGGTGTTCCGCTGGTCTGGGAGCTGCCATGAGCGCGAACCTTTCTTCCGCAGCAGGCAGGCCGCAAGCCGGCCCCCTGCAACTCGGCAGGCTGGGCTATGGGGCCGCCGGGCTTGGCAATCTCTACCGTGCAATGTCCGACAACACTGCCGGGGCGATCACACAGGCAGCCTGGGACGCCGGCATCAGATACTTCGATACGGCCCCGCACTACGGCCTGGGCTTGTCCGAACACCGTCTCGGGGCTTTCCTCCAAGGTAAGCCCAGGCAGGAATTCGTCATCTCCACCAAGGTCGGGCGCCTCCTTGTACCAAAGCAGGGTGTGACCGCCGGTGAGACCGACGCGGCCGTGCCACGCGACCCGGAGGGCTTTGACGTACCCGCAGCGAGCCGGCGTGTCTGGGACTTCACTGAGCGTGGTATCCGCCGGAGCATCGAGGAATCGCTGGAACGCCTGGGCTTGGACTACGTGGACATCGCCTACCTTCACGATGCCGATATCCATGACCTCGCCGGAGGCATCAGCGATGGACTTCCTGCTCTTGAAAAGCTCCGTTCTGAAGGGCTGGTCCGCGCCATCGGTGTGGGGATCAACTCGGCTGAAGCCGCCCTTGAATGCGTGGAGGCTGCCGATCTGGACCTCGTGATGCTGGCCGGCCGATACACCCTTCTGGAGCAGCCCCAGGTGCCCCTCTTGGAGCGATGCGTAGAGAAGAGCACCGGAGTAGTCAACGTCGGAGCCTACAACTCCGGGATACTGGCCCGGCAGGATATTCCCGCTGACGCCCATTACAACTACGGGCAGGCACCGCACGAGCTGCTGGAACGCGCTCGCCAACTGGCAGTCATCTGCGCCAGCTATGGAGTGGAACTGCCGACGGCGGCCCTCCAGTTCGGCCTGCGCCACCCCGCCGTTGTCAATGTGACGGTCGGGGCAACGTCGCCTGAACAGATCCGAGACAGTGCCAATCGGATGGAAGAAGAGGTCCCGGAGGAACTTTGGGCGGAACTTTCACAGCGGAGGTTGATCCCGGCATGATCGATTCGCATCTTCATCTCTGGGAACTGCCACCTGCCGCCGACCAGCCGGTCGAGCCAGGGGCGCCGCGGCGCCCGTACTCATGGCTCGGTCCTCAGCATGGTTCCCTCTTCCGCAGCTACGGCGAAGCGGAGGCACAGGAAACACTGGTTGACGCCGGTGTCAGCGGAGCGGTGCTGGTGCAGGCAGACGACGCCATCTCTGATACAGAATTTATGCTGGCCGCAGCTGACCGCAACGACTGGGTGCTCGCCGTCGTCGGCTGGATCCCTTTGGAACAGCCTGAGCAGGCGGAGGCCGCGCTGGAACGGCTGGGCCAGAACCCGAAGTTCCGTGGAGTCCGCCACCTCGTCCACAACGACCCGCGGGATGACTTCCTGGAGTTGCCTGAGGTGAGGGAATCGCTGAAGCTGCTGTCCGCCAAGGGACTGACCCTGGACGTCCCGGACGCCTATCCCCGGCACCTGCAGCGTGCCGTTGACCTTGCCAGGGACCTTCCTGAACTCACCGTGGTCCTGGATCACCTAGGCAAACCGCCGCTCTCGGGCACCGTCACCTCCGGAGGCAACGGGTCATGCGGTGAGTTGGAGCGCTGGCGCCGCGAGTTCCGGGCTCTGGCTGAGTTGCCCAACACGGTAGCCAAGGTCTCGGGGCTGCACTTGCCAGGACTGGAATACACGGCCAAGGCATTACGTCCCCTTTGGGAAGAGGCGCTCGTAGCTTTTGGACCCGAGAGGCTGATGATCGGCATGGATTGGCCGGTCAGCACGCTCGGAGCGCCCTACCGCCGCACAGTGGAGGTACTGCTCGAACTGGCTGCCGACCTGGGCCCCGCCGAGCGGCACGCTTTCCTCGAAGGCACCGCGGCCCGTACTTATGGACTGGAAAACTCCGGGCTGCCTGCATCGTCAGTGGACGCAACCACCCCGGAAACGGAATCAACATTAACCAGGCAGGACGAGGTGAAAGCATGACGGCGAATCAGACACCACTGTTGTCCGTGCACGGCGTGGAGAAGAGCTTCCCCGGGGTCAGGGCACTGCACAACATGCATTTGGACCTTCGGCGCGGTGAAGTGCTGGCTCTTGTGGGCGAAAACGGTGCAGGCAAATCCACCTTGATGAAGCTGCTTTCCGGCATCTACGTCCCGGATGAGGGAACGTTTGAACTCAACGGTGTGGCCTTTACGCCTACCGGACCTAAGCATGCCCAGGAGCTGGGCATCAGCATCATCCATCAGGAGTTCAACCTGATGGCCGACCTGACCGTCGCCCAGAACATCTACATCGGCCGGGAACCCCGCCGCTTTGGGATGCTCAGTGAGCGGGCACTGAACCGGAAGACCCAGGACCTGTTCGACCGGATGAGCCTCAAGCTGGATCCAAGGGAGCGCTGCGGTGATCTGACGGTGGCCAAACAGCAAATGGTGGAGATCGCCAAGGCCTTGAGTCATGACTCCAAGGTGATCATCATGGACGAGCCCACCGCGGCCCTGAACGATGCCGAAGTGGCCACCCTGCATGAACTGATCCGCGGATTTGTCTCGCCGGAGACGGGAGTCATCTACATTTCGCACCGAATGGATGAACTCAAGCAGATTTCCCAGCGCGTTACCGTTATCCGCGACGGCGAGTACGTGGACACTGTGGACACCGAAAAAACCAGCATGCAGGAGGTCATCTCGCTGATGGTGGGACGTTCGATTTCCGGTGACCAGCGCCCGCCGGCCGACGCTGCAGACCACGCGGACGACGTCGTACTTTCCGTTGAAGGGCTCACTACCTCTTCCCTCCTGAAGAGTGTCAGCTTCGCGCTCCGCAGGGGCGAGATCCTGGGATTTGCCGGACTCATGGGCGCCGGACGAACCGAAGTTGCGAGGGCACTGGTGGGCGCGGACAAGGCCAGCTTCGAACACCTTAAAGTGAACGGGGCCGACGTCCAGATTCCCAACCCGGCCGTAGCGGCGAAGCTGGGCATCGGTTACCTCTCGGAGGACCGAAAGCATCTGGGTCTCATGCTGGAGCGCGATGTGAAGGAAAACATCATGCTCTCCTCGCTTGTGGAGAACTCGGCGGGCGGCTTTATCAAGGACGCTGCTTTGCGCCGCACCGCCGACGAATACGCCCGCAAGCTCCGGATCAAAACGCCGTCCATCAGGCAGCTGGCCCGCAACCTCTCGGGCGGCAACCAGCAGAAGGTAGTCATCGCCAAATGGCTCGTGAAGGACTGTGACATCCTCATCTTCGATGAGCCCACCAGGGGCATCGATGTCGGAGCCAAAGACGAGATCTACAAACTCCTCAACGAACTTGCGGCCGAAGGCAAGGCGATCATCATGATCTCCTCGGAACTGCCCGAAGTCCTCCGCCTGTCCCACCGGATCGCCGTTATGTGCGAAGGGCGGATCACCGGCTTCCTCAATAACGCAGAAGCCACCCAGGAAAACATCATGGAACTTGCCACCCGGCGCGTCTCCATCACCACAGGAGCACCAACCTCATGAGCATTGTAGAAACCCCCACACCGAAAGAATCAAAGGTGTTGACGGCGCCGTCTTCACCGCCACGCGGCCAAGGCCTCTCCCTGCGGCTCCGCTCGTCCCTGCAGCAGCTCCTGGCCTTCGGCTCGCTGATTGTCCTGGTGGTCTTCTTCGGCGTCATGAACGCCCGGTTCCTGCTGCCGGGCAACCTCTCGGACATCCTGCTTTCCACGGTGGTCATCGGGCTCCTTGCCCTCGGTGCGACGTTCGTCATCGTCACTGGCGGCATCGATCTCTCTGTGGGCACCGGCATGAGCCTGTGTTCTGTGATGGTTGGCGTCGTGCTGACGTATCTGGGCCTGCCGATATGGGCCGGTATTGTGGGTGGCATCCTGATGGGAGCAGTGATCGGGGCCGTAAACGGCTTCCTCATTTCCTTCCTGAAAATCCCACCATTCATCGCCACCTTGGCCACCATGCTCGTCTGCCAGGGCATGGCGCTGGTGGTTTCCGGAACCAAGCCCATCTATTTCACAGGTACTGAGGGTTTCGCCAACCTCGCCCTTGGCAAACCCATTGCCGGGCTGGTCATTCCCAACGCTGTCTTCATTTTCTTCGGAGCGGCAGCACTGGCCGGCGTGGTCATGAGCAAGACCCTGTTGGGCCGCTACACCTTCTCCATCGGCTCCAACGAGGAAGCGACGGCGCTCTCGGGCATCAACGTCCGCAGCTGGAAGCTCTGGATCTACACAGCCGCAGGAGCCTTCACCGGGCTGGCCGGCGTGATCATCGCTGCAAGGCTCAACTCAGCCCAGCCAGGACAGGGCATGGGGTATGAACTCCAGGCGATTGCCGCCGTCGTGATCGGTGGGACGTCCTTGGCCGGAGGCAAGGGCTCCATCGTCGGCACGGTCATTGGTGCCCTCATCATGTCCGTCCTCACCAACGGCCTGCGCGTCATCTCGGTGCCGCAGGAGTGGCAGAACGTGGCTATCGGCGTTGTGATCCTGGTGGCTGTCTACCTGGACATGCTTCGCCGGAAGGAGGCCGCCAAGTAGCGTCTTCAACCGGTCCGGACCAGACTGCCCCTCCAGCACCGTCCCCCTTCTGCCCATACCTTTCCAACCAGAAAAACAACGGAGTTTTCATCCATGAACAAGTCAACTTTTGACCGGCGCAGTTTCCTCACCCTGTCGGGTCTGGCCCTCGGCGTCGTAGCCATCGCAGGCTGCGAGGCTCCCGCCGGCACGCCCGGTGCCACCGCCAGCAATGGCGCCAAGCCCTATATCGCCATCGTCTCCAAAGGCTTCCAGCACCAGTTCTGGCAGGCCGTGAAGCAGGGCGCTGACAAGGCAGCAGCAGAGCTCGACGTCGAAATCACCTTTGAAGGTCCCAACACCGAAAAGGACGTGGACCAGCAGATCCAGATGCTGACGACCGCTCTCGGCAAGTCACCCGCCGCCATTGGTTTCGCCGCCCTGGACTCCCAGGCAGCCACCCCGTTGCTGGAGCAGGCCAAGAGCAAGAACATTCCCGTGGTTGCCTTTGACTCCGGCGTTGAATCCGACATCCCGGTGACCACCGCCTCAACGGACAACAAGGCTGCTGCGGCCGAGGCCGCCAAGCACCTCGCGGAGCTCATCGGCGGGAGCGGCGACATTGCGATCATCGGCCACGACCAGACTTCCAAGTCCGGTACGGACCGCCGCGACGGCTTCAAGGAATACATCGAAAAGAACCACCCGAACATCAAGATTGTGGCCATCCAGTACGCCGGTGGCGATCAGCTCCTTTCAGCCGACGCAGCCAAGGCCATTGTCACGGCCAACCCCAATCTCAAGGGCATGTACGGCACCAATGAGGGTTCGGCCATCGGCGTCGTCAAGGCGGTTGAAGAACTGGGCCTCAAGGGCAAGCTGACTATCGTCGGCTTCGATTCAGGCAAGGCCCAGATCGATGCCATCCGGTCCGGCCTCATGGCTGGCGCCGTCACGCAGAACCCGGTGGGAATCGGGTACGAAACAGTGAAGGCTGCCGTAGCCGCCCTCAAGGGCGAAAAACTGGAGAAGATCATCGACACCGGCTTCTACTGGTACGACGCCAAGAACATCGATTCGGACGAGATCAAGCCGAACCTCTACCAGTAGCGGTTCTCTTCCTCTTCCTTCTGCTGCGGCCGCCCATCCTTGGATGGGCGGCCGTTTGCGTTTCTCCCTGCTATCGGTCTGACATGCAGATCAGGTCTGCTTACCGGGAACAGACGAAAGCGGCGCCGGGCGGGTTGTCCCGGGCGCCGCTTTCTGGTCTCAGTTCTCGGTCTCAGAGAGAGCTGTACCTCTTATTGAATTGATCGGCGACGTACCTTGCTGACCGTCATCGCTCCTCCACCAAGAAGAACCAGCAGGAGCGCGCCGAGGGCGAGCGGTCCGGCGTCGAGCCCCGTGTTCGCCAGGTTGCCTGCAACGTTCACTGCCGATACGGGTGCCTGGGCCGCCAGCTTGACCGTGGAGGAAGCCGAGCTGATCGCTGGTCCTCCAGGTGTGGTGCCGGTACCTGTTGCAGTGTTGGTGATGGTGCCGGTGTTGAGGTCTGCCAGGGTGACCGTGTAGGTGGCCGTGCAGGTGACGCTCATTGCCGGTGCCAGCGAGGCGGCTTCTGCCGGGCAGCTAACGGCGGAAAGATCACCTGTTCCGGTGAATTCACCTTCTACTGCAGTGACATTGGTCAGGGTGACGTTGCCGGTGTTGGTGAGGAAGAACGAGTACGTCAGTACCTGGCCGGCTGTTGTTGCCTTGTCCGTGCTTGCTGTCTTGAGCACGGTCATGGCGGGCGCGTTCGGCGTGGGAACGGTTACTCCTGACGGCGGTGAGACCGGCGGGGGAGTGGTTCCCGGCGGAACGCCGGTTGCCGTGGCGGTGTTGGTGATGGAGCCGGCGTCGACATCTTCCTGGACAACCGTGTAGGTGGCGGTGCAGGTGATGGCGGCGGCCGGTGCCAGTGAAGCTGCTTCTGCCGGGCAGGTGACGTCGCTGAGTTCGCCGGCGCCGGAGAAGTTGCCTTCGTTGACGGTGACGTCCTTAAGCGTGACGTTACCGGTGTTGGTGACCAGGAACGAGTACGTGATGTTCTGGCCCACCACGAGGTCCGCCTGGGCGGCCTCATCAGCAGTTTTGACTACTGTGATGGCCGGTGCCGGCGGTGCCGGAACAGTGACTTCCGACGGCGGTGAAACCGGCGGGACCGGGAAACCTTCGGGCGGGGTGCCGGTACCGGTAGCGGTGTTGGAGATCGAACCGGCATCGACGTCGTCCTGCGTGGCCGTGTAGGTGGCGGTGCAGGTGACGGTTGCTGCCGGGGCGACCGGGCCTGTCGGGCAGACCGCGACCGGGGCGTTGCCCGTTCCGGTGAATTCGGTTTCATCGATACGGATATCGGTCAGGGGCACATTGCCGGTGTTGGTGAACGCGAACGAGTACGTGATGATCTGTCCCGGTTCGATGTTCTCCATCGCGGCCGCGTCGGCTGATTTGACCAGGTTGACGCCTACAGCGACCGGCGCGTTGGTGACTGCACAGGTGAACGCTGCCGCGTCCGGAACCGTGAAGGTCCATGGCCCGGTGCCCTCAGCCGGTACGGTGTCGCCGGTTGCGGTGTTCGTGCAGGTTACGGTCGCGCTGTAGGCGTTGATCGCGCTGGCCGAGCCTGCCGCCATGGCATCAGTGATGGTGTAGGTTGCGCCTTGGGACACCGGCTGGTCAGTGGTGCTGACTGTTGTGGCCGTGCCCGTGGTGGTGGCTGAGGTCAGGACAGTACCGCCGCTGTTTTCCAGGGCCACGGTGAACTGGTCCGCAGGAGCCTGACGGCCCTCAACGGTCTTGGACACCGTGAGGGTCGGGATCGGCGCCAGAGCACAGCGTGCACCGTCATTGCCGCCGGAGGCAGGACCTGTGGAAAGCGGTACCAGCTGAGCTGTGGTGACGTTGATGCGGGAGATGTTTCCGGTGGGGTTGTCCGATGCGTAGAGGTATCCGGACGCGTCGACATAAACGGCGCCGACAAGAAGTCCGGTCACTGGTTCCCCTGCAGGGGTAGTCAATACAGAATCGATGGTCTGGGTTCCGGTTGCGGGGTCGAATTTGACCAGGATGCTATTTCCAGCGGCGTCTGTTCCGACGCTGTAGAAGGCGCCGTTGGTGAATCCCCAGTCGGCTCCCGGGAACAGGCCGCCGGTCAGTCCCTTGGTGCCTGAGCTGAGCACGGTGCCATAGGTTGCCGAACCCGGGGCGAGGTCAATCTCAAAGTACTCAGAGGGGCTCGCGCTTGTGGTAATCCAGTAGTGGCCCGCAGCGTCGAAGTCTCCGACGTTGAAACCGGCGCCGCCGGTGCCGGCAGGAATGCCGAGATCGGTCAGTGATCCGTTGGCGCCGATCCTGACAAGGTGGCCGTCGCCGGCAATCCCATAGAAGTAGTCATCCAGGGTGTTGTAACCAACGCCGTTCACCGCCCGGGGAAGGTTGAACGCTGTTGAGTACGCGCCGGAAACCAGGTCGACCTGCTGGACCAGGTGGGGACCGGCTAGGCCGGCCGGGCTCTGGAAGAGGTAGCCGGAAGCGTCGCAGGCCCACGGCTCCTCAAGGAATTCGACCGTGGATTCCCCTGGAGGGTTGATCCCGACGCTTGTGATGTTCGAAGGCCCATTGGTGAAGGATCCCGGTGCGGCAGCGGTCACGTTGACCGTGACTGTGCAGGAAGCCATGCCCGCATCAAGGTTGCCGGTCACAGCCACTGAAGTGGCCCCCGCAGGAGCGGTGACGACACCCGCGGGGCAGGTGGTGGCGGCAGCGCCATCGGCGACGGTCAAACCGGCCGGAAGCGCATCGGTAAAGGACCAGCCATTCTTGGCAGCGAGCTCATCGGTATTGGTCACCGTGAGCGTCAACGCCGACGTACCGCCAACAGGGACGGATGCCGGGCTGAAGGACTTATCCAACTGCGGGGTGACATCGAGAATCTTGAAGTTGTCGAAAGCCTGGTCATTGCCGCTGCCACTGGGCTGCTGATTGGTAACCCGGAAGCCGACCGTCGGGCTGGTCACCAGGGCAGCCTGGTTCCCGGTAAAAGTACCCACACTGACTACGCGCCCGTCGACGGCGAACGTCTGACGGTTAGGATCGGCACAGATGTTGTAATCGGTGGCGTTCAAAGCAATGGGGGTAGTGCCGTCCATCAGGTAGAACCGGTCCAACGCCTGCACACCAGTGGAGCAGAGGTTCCCGACGTCGAGCGAGAAGGTGACGAACCGACCGGTCCCGCCGACGGTGATACCTGATCCCTCCAGCATCACCCCGGTATAATCGTTGAATCCGCCGATAGTCTGCTCAGCCACCGCAAGGTTGGTGTCAGGATCAGCCACACCGGAGTACTGCCCCATTGCGGCGGGAATCGTTCTGGCCGCGGGCCACCAGGAGGACGTACAGAACTGCGCCGCCGCAAAAGCAGCATCGGTGGCCTGACGACCGAAGATCACACCGTTGCACCGCGAGGCGTCCTGGTAGACCGGATCCGCGGTGTATGTGGCGCCGGTAGTGCTGGTGTAGGCGGCGATGTTGGTCGCCCCTGTCAGGGGCGCGTTCTGGAAGTCTTCTGAGTAAAGCAGCGCAGGAGCGCCGGGGGTGCCCGGGGCTCCGGGGACAGCCTGGGCGGCGGGGGCCACAAGGGGAAGTGTTCCAAGGATCAGTGTTCCGAGCAGGGAGAGCGCTGCGGTAGCTGACAAGGCCTTCCTCGCGATGCTGCGATTTGCAGGCTTTAGGGAATCTGGAGGGCTGACAATCCGACGACGAGCGCCGGAGCCTTTCCCACGATGCGAGCTCTTACCTAAATAGTTCAACTGGTTACCACCTGACGGTCAGATCAGGGCACAGACAATGACCCCGATGATTCTTCGGGCCGCTTCATTTACAGCTGGTCTGAAATTTGCGTCCCCCCAGTGCCAATGATATAGGCAGAAAAAGGCATGTCAATTTATTCCTATTAACGCTAACAAGGGGCTCATAATGTAAGTCTGCTTGGTAGTAATCCAGATAGTAGGCCAATTTAAACATTTCCAGTTTGTCTTTACCTAGTTGTCAGGCGCCAATGCTCCGGCCGATTTCGCGGTCCTTGATTGCGCTGACGGCGGTTCTTGGTACTTGGACTGGATTGATCGAGCCGCCCCGGTGAGTCGGATCTGCAGTTATCCGCGATAAAGCGTCTTTCGTTCACTAGGTCAGGGAAATTGAGTCCGGGCGCGAGCGCGTTCCGATTTCTCTAATTTTTGTTCCGGCATTATTTCCTCAGCTAGAAAGCAAAGGCCAGCTGAAAACGAACAAAAGCTGAGGGACGCAACTGTGCTTCAATGACAGGCGACGGAGCCGGCTACAGGGCCTGCCTCAGCCAGCTCTCAACACCGCTGATGTGGACGGTGACCAGGGCCCTTACCAGTTCCGCGTCCCCGCGCGCCAGGGCGTCGGCGATGGCTTTGTGCTCTGCAAGGGTATGCGCAACCGCACGGTCCTGGGTCAGTCCGCGCCAAATGCGTGCCCGCACTGTGCTGCCGGACAAGGCATCCAGGAGGCTTTCCAGGTATGCATTTCCCGCTGACCTGCTGATGATGCGATGAAACTCGAGGTCGTGGGCCACCAGTTCCTCTACGTCCGTATGCTCGTCAATTCCGTCCATCGTGGCACTGAGCTCCAACAGTTCGGCGCCGCTTATTTTGCTTGCCGCGATGAAGGCCGTGGCCGGCTCAAGGATACGTCGGACCTCGAAGAGCTCAAGAATTGATTTGTCCTGATGGAGCTCCACGACGAAAGCCAGGGCCTCGTTCAGGAGTTTCGCGTCCAGGCTGGTGACGTAGGTGCCGTCCCCACGCCGCACGTCCAGAACGCGTATCAGCTCCAGGGCCTTGACGGCTTCCCGCAGGGAACTGCGTGACAGGCCGAGGCGGTCGCTGAGCTCCTTCTCCGGCGGCAGCCGGTCGCCTGCTTTGAGCTCGCCCCGCAGAAGCATTTCTTTGATTTTGTCGATCGCCTCGTCAGTCACAGCCATGGGACCATCTTACCGGGATTCATCGGATGTTTCGGGCCGACGGATCTATTTCCTTTGGCTGGAGTGGCGGTCTGTGGCAGTATCTGCATATGAATGCAGATAAGCAGTCTTGCACCTTCGACGTCGACAGTCCTTATGTTGAGTTGGCAGTGGAAGTGTTCTCCATGTTGGCAGACGCCACGAGGGTTCGGCTTATCCTTGCCCTCAGGGAAGGCGAGATGCCGGTGAACGCCTTGGCAGAAAAAGTTGGCAAACCCGCCGCCGCCGTCTCGCAGCACTTGGCGAAGATGCGTCTGGTGGGCATGGTCACGACGCGTCAAGAGGGCACCAAAGTCTACTACCGCATGCAGAACGGCCATGCGCGGCAACTGGTGGTGGACGCTGTTCATCAGGCGCAGCATTCGCTTGGCACGGCCCCCCACCACGGCGCATGAGCGGCTCGGACCAGGCCCTCGGCGGGCACGAACACGAGCATGGCCATGGCCACGAGCACAGCCACGAGCACAGCCATTCGCACGGCCGTGGCCTGAAGGGCTGGCTGCGGGAAGTGTTCGTCCCTCACTCGCACGATGCCGCGGATTCCATTGATAACGCTTTGGAATCGAGTGCACAGGGGATCCGTGCGGTCAAGATTTCCCTGCTGGGCCTCGGTGCCACCTCACTGTTCCAACTGATTATTGTGTTGGTCAGCGGATCGGTTGCGCTCTTTGCCGACACTGTCCACAATTTTTCCGATGCTCTGACCGCTGTGCCCTTGTGGATCGCTTTCCTGCTTGGCCGCCGCAAACCAACCAAGACGTATACCTACGGCTTCGGTCGGGCTGAGGACCTTGCCGGACTCTTCATTGTTGCCATGATCGCCCTTTCCGCCGTCGTTGCGGCCGTCGAATCCATCCGCCGCTTCTTCGAGCCGCAGCCGGTCCAAAACCTGGGCTGGGTCCTGGCAGCCGGGCTGGTGGGCTTTGCAGGCAACGAGTTGGTGGCGCTGTACAGGATCCGCGTCGGCCGCCGGATCGGTTCCGCGGCCCTGGTGGCGGACGGTGTGCATGCCCGCACAGACGGGTTTACGTCCCTCGCCGTAGTGGCGGGAGCGATTGGCATCTGGCTCGGTTTCCCCCTAGCGGACCCTATCGTAGGGCTGCTGATTTCCGCGGCCATCGTGGTGCTGTTGTGGGGGACCGTCCGCGACGTCGGCCGTCGGCTGATGGACGGAGTGGACCCCTCGCTGACTGACAGGGTAGCTACGGTTGTGCGGCAGCATGCCCCGTCAGGAACTGCCCGGCTGCGCTGGTCAGGCCATCACCTGAACGCCGAGGTCACTGTTCCCGCCGCCGCAGCCACCAGCCTTCGTGAGTTCAGCCTCCATACGGCGCAGCTCGAACGGGATCTCAGGGCTGCCCTGCCTGAGATTCATTCCCTGACGGTGGTTCCCCGGGTGCAGTAGCCGGTGAGTCAAAGAACTCCGACTGCCAGCGCTGGGTGGCCTGTGCTTGCCGACTGGTGGGTGCCGTCCAGGGCGGGTATATACGAAACGCCCGCTTGCCGCCGAGCTTGCCTTGTGAGACGACCCCGCGCTTGATCAGGGCTTCCTGCGGGAAGACGAACTGCCCGGAATTTACCCAATCCCCGACGCTGACAACAAACAGGTCCACCCCGTCGCTTACGTCAAAGGGCCGGATGGGTTGCCCCGGCCCCGGTGATCGCTGCCAAAGCGTCACGAACTGGCCAATCTTTGTCGGGGTGGTCTTGGCGATGCGGAAAACCACGGACTGATCATTGAGGGAAAACGTGTAGGCGCCGTATTCCTGGCTCTCCGGCTCTGCCTCGGGCGTCGAACAGCGGTAACCGCGGGAACGATAATCCGCAATGGTGCTCAGGAGCTCAGGCGGCACAGTCACCCGCCAATACTATCCGCCCGCAAAACGACGACGGCGGCACCTGAGGTTCCGTAGAACAGAATCTAAGGTGCCGCCGTCGGACTTAACCGGAAGGGCTAGATACGGTCTTCCGCGCCGCGAGCCGGGAGGTTGGCCACCACCGGGGACATACCGGTGTAGCCCTCGCGGGCTTCAGCGATCTCATGGATCTGCTTCCGGCACGCGTACCAGCCAACCACCATCAGGGCGCAGGCGACGAGCGTGACCAGGAGGGTCAGCGGTGAGTCGATGAAGACCATGACCAGGACCCCGACGAGGAACAGGAGGGAGAGGTATCCGGTGTAGGGCGCTCCGAACATCCGGAAGGAGGGGCGTTTGAGCCAGCCCTTGTCTGCCCAGCGCTTGAGCTGCATCTGGCACAGCACGATCGTGGCCCAGGTAACGATGATGCCGACGGAGGCGACGTTCAGGACGATTTCGAAGGCATCGGAAGGGACGAGGTAGTTCAGCGGAACGCCCAGGAGCGAAACACCGGCAGTGATGGCGATGCCGCCGTACGGGACGCCAGCCTTGTTCATGCGCTGGGCGAATTTAGGGGCGGAGCCGGCGACGGACATGGAGCGCAGGATCCGGCCCGTGGAGTAGAGCCCGGCGTTCAGGGATGACAGCGCGGCGGTGAGGACCACGAGGTTCATGATGACGTCCACGCCCTGGATGCCAATGGAGCCGAAGAAGGTCACGAAGGGGCTGACGCCCTTTTCGTAGGCAGTGAAGGGCAGCAGCAGCGCGAGCAGGATGACGGAGCCGACGTAGAACACTGCGATGCGGAAGACCACGGAATTAATGGCCTTAGGCATGATCTTCTCAGGGTTTTCGGTCTCGCCTGCCGCAGTACCGACGAGCTCGATCGAGGCGTAGGCGAACAGCACACCCTGCATCAGGATGATCATGGGCAGGATGCCGTTCGGGAAGATTCCGCCGTTGTCGGCGATGAGGCTGAAGCCCACTTGCTGGCCGTCAACGGGGGTGCCGAAGATGACGAAGTAGCTGCCGATGACCAGGAACGCGACCAGGGCGGCGACCTTGATGATGGCGAACCAGAACTCCATTTCGCCGAAGACCTTCACGGAAACGAGGTTCAGACCCAGAACAACAACGAGCGCGATCAGTGCCCAGGCCCATTGTGGGACATCAGCCATCCAGGGCACGTAGTGGCCGAAGAAGTTCATGTAGAGGGCAGCGGCAGTAATGTCAACGATGGTGGTGGTGGCCCAGTTGATCCAGTAGAACCAGCCGGCGACGAACGCGGCTTTTTCCCCGAAGAATTCCCGGGCATAGGAGACGAAGGAGCCCGAGGAAGGCCGGTGCAGGATGAGTTCGCCCAGGGCCCGGAGGATCAGGAAGGCGAAGAAGCCACAGACGGCGTAGGCAATGACCAAGGACGGGCCTGCGGCGTTGAGCCGGCCACCCGCGCCGAGGAACAGGCCGGTGCCGATGGCGCCGCCGATGGCGATCATCTGGATCTGCCGCGGCTTCAGGCTCTTGTGGTAGCCCTTATCCTCGGCATGGAGCAGGCTTTCGCTGGCGTGCGCCTGGGCCGGGATGGTGTGGTCCGTGATGGCCGCTTGTTGCTCGGCGGCCACTGGGGGCTGTGTCATGGTGAGTCCTTTTCTTGAGGGAGGGACTTTTTGAGTGGAGCGATTGGGATTACTCGGGTGTGCCAGGTTGCGGGCTGGGCACTTGGTCGAGCTGCGCTTCAGTGAGCAGCCCGTGTTCAAGGACCAGCCCCACGGCGCCCTTGCTGGTGGCGAGGGCTTCCTGAGCCATTGCTGTGGCCACCGTTGCTTAGCCCGGGTACGGGTTCAGCTCGGCGACCAGCCCGATTGACTGTTCCACGGTCAATCGGAGGTATGGGGTGTTGGCGGTGTTGCCACCTGTGGGAAGAGGAAGTCTGCAGCCTGGAGAAGGCCCACCTGATGGCCGCCTCCCAGAACGGGCGCGGTGGCGATGCCTGCGAGCGGGGAGGTGTCGACGTCGAGCGCGTCCAGGACGCGCACGGTGACAGGCATACGCGCGCGGTCACCGCCGTCGGAAATTTTCACGGCAACTCCACGGCCATCCGGGAGGCCCACCAGCTGAACGCCTTCAAAGCCGTCCTTTGCTACCAGCCCGGGGACCAGCCGCATGAGTTCGGTGACGTCGCGGCCCTCGCCGGCCACCATCTCCGGATGGCGGGCCATGGCACGGGCGACGGCGGCTTCCGGGCTTCCATCCGTTGTTTCGGCCTTCCGGTGCGCTTCGGGATCTACGGCGGTTGCTGCAGCAGCCAGCCGGCCGAAGGCGCGGGCCATTCCGAGCAAGGTCAGGGGGTAAAGGGGAGTCCCGCAGCCGTCGGTGCTGATCCCTGCCGGTGCCTCGCCAGTGAGGTCTCGGATGGTATCGGCCACAAGTTTCTGGAGAGGGTGCTCCGGATCAAGGTAGCCGCGGACCGGCCAGCCATTGATCACGCACGTGGCGGCCATGGCCGCGTGTTTTCCGGAGCAGTTCTGGGCCAGCTGGCTCTTCTCCCCGCCGTTTCGAAGCCATTCCTCACGCTCAGGGGTTCCATACGGGAGGTCTGTGGTGTTTTCCAGAGCGTCCGGAGTGAGCCCGTGGAGTTCGAGGATCCTCAGGGCACCGTCCCGGTGGATAGCGGCACCGGAGTGGCTCGCAGCCGTCAGGGCCAGCAGTTCCGGGGAGATGTTGAGTCCGCCGCGGACCAAGGCAACTGCCTGTAAAGGCTTCAAGGAGGAACGCGGGTAGAAGGGTTTCAGGGGGTCCCCTGCCTCCAGCAAGGTTCCGGCGTCGGGAGCCGTTGCGATGAGGGAACCGTAGTGAACGCCTTCAACCAGACCGTCGCGCGTGAGGACCGCGAGCGGAGTGTGCCGCGGCAGCAGGAACTGCGCCGGGTCTGAGGCGTGCTGGGCTAAGGCGGGGGAGAGCATGGAGTCCTTGAGTCTTAGGGTTACTTGTTCAAGATGGAGTTGAGAGCGACGCCGACGGCGTGGAGATGCGCCTCCATTGCGGCCTGGGCGTCGATGGTGCTGCCTGCTTCGATGGCTTGGAGAATGTGTTCGTGTTCCCGGTCGGAGGCGATCTTGCGGTCGGCCACCATGTTCAGGGTTTCGGACTGGTTGGCGAGGGCTTCACGGATATCCGCGACGACGCTCTCAAAAACCCTGTTGCCGCTGGCGCGTGCGATCGCCGCATGAAAGCTGGAGTCCAGGGTGACCCAGACTTCTGGATCGTCCTCGGATGCCATGGCGGCGACAATGTCGCGAAGGCTTTCGAGTTCTTCCTTGGTGCGGCGCTGAGCGGCAAGCCCTGCTGCAGGAACTTCAATATGCGGGCGGGCTTCTGTGAGATCCCGGGCCGAATACTGGCCGAGAACCAGGTCCGCGGCCACCCTGTTGGCAATCACAAATGTCCCTTTGCCAGTCCGCGTCATGGTGAGCCCCAGGGCAGTGCATGAGCGGAGGGCTTCGCGTACCACGGAACGGCTCACACCGTACTCCTGGGCAAGCGCGGCTTCAGAACTGAGCTTGGCACCGACCTCGAGCTTGCCCGATTCGATTTCCCCGCGGAGAACGTTGAAGACAGCTTCGGCAGCGCCGAGGCGCGCCAAGGGGCGGCTCGGTACTGTAGCGGCTCTTTCGGCGGCAGGCTGTCCTGCTGTCCGGCTGTCTGACAGGTTCACACAAGAAATATGGCACGGGTCACAGCTCGCTGTCAAAGTCGCCAGCCCAGAATCTTCTATGTGTTAAGTTGGCGTGCTAGTTGCACCTCTGAGCGGCTACGAGCTGCAGAATCCGGTCCACCGCATCGTCGTAGGGGTAGTAGTCGTGGGTGCGCCGGCCATTGAGGTGATCGGTGACGATGCGAAACAGGGCAGCACGGATGAGGTGCTGAGGAAAGCCGGGCTTCGGGCTGATCGTTTCCAGGAGCGACAGCGGGGCGTCCTCGAAACACACCGCGTCTACTGCAACGACTGCGACCGAGTACTCGACAGGTCGCCAGTAGAGGGTCAAATCGATAACGGCAGGTGGAAGGACTGAATCGAACAAAACGTTTCCGCTCAGGTCGCCATGGATGAGGGCGGGCGGATCGGAAAGGGGCCTGCGCGCGCTCATGAGATCCGCTACGTAAGGAGCATCGACGGGTGGACCAGCATGGTCTTCGCTCCATGCAAAGCGGTCAGCCCTTGCCCAGGCATGGGTCCACATATCGATGAAGGCCGGGCGCCGCACGTCAGAGAAAAGCGCGGCAAATTCACGGGCAATTTCCGCGATCTCCAGCCACCGGCCGGTCCGGTGCTCACCGGCCAGGTAGGGGAAGGCCGTCCAGCCATCCACAATCAATTTCCCGAACCGGCTTCTGATCGGAAGGCTCAGCCGCAGGCGACTCTCGGCGGCATGCACAGGTGCGACCTCGTCCAGCCAGAGCAATTCCTGCGGAAGCACATCGAGAGGCTTCAGCGTTACTTCGCCGGCCTTCCAAGCAGTTCCTCTGCCGCCCGGAAGCTTTGACACGATTCCGGCAGCCGCGAAATCGCCTGGACTTTATGGGGAGGAGGCGCCTCAACAAGATGCCGTATGGCTTCGGAGTCACCAGTCACTCCAAGAGTCTTGCACACGTGGTCTAGTGGACTCATGCCAACGAACATCGAAATCAAAGCACGGGTAGATGGTCTCGAGAAGCTGCTGCCAGCGGTCGCATCCTTGGCGGACATGGGACCCGAATATGAAGTGCAGGATGACATCTTCTTCTCCTGCCCCCAACGGCCGCCTCAAGCTTCGAGTCCTCGGCGAAGGTCACGGCGTGCCTGATCTTCTACAGGACGGCGGACGATCCCGGTCCGAAGCCTTCGTTCTACGTCCACTCAGAAACTGCGGACCCAGAGGGGCTTCGCACCATCCTGACTGGCGCCAATGGCGAAATTGGGCGAGTCCGAAAGCACCGCACTGTGTTCCGCATCGGTCAGACGCGGGTGTATCTTGACCAAATGGACGGTCTGGGCGAGTTCCTGGAAGTCGAAGTCAGTGTCGATGACACTCTGGAATACGACGCCGCTGTCTTAGAAGCGAACCGTCTCCTTGCTGTTCTCGGAATTGAGGACTCCGCGCACGTTGAAGGTGCGTACGTGGACCTCCTCGCCGCAGGCAGCGCCACACCACTCCGGCCCTGAAGCAGGTTACTGGCCCTTTTGGGCCAGCAGCACGGCCTGTCTCGTCCGCTCGAACTCTCTGGGAGCGCGCACCATCTGAGCGACGACCTCGAACCCGGCTTGGACTAAACGGCTCGTGATGTATTCGGGTGTAAACAGGTATGCGTCCAGAGAAATGTCATGTCCATATGCGCTTGCCATGTGACGCGGCCCCTTACCAACCTGGAATCCGAGAAGCAGAAAGCCCCCAGGAGCCAGGACTCGGAGGAATTCCGCAAACAAGGGCGGGAGTTCGTCGGGGGCTGTATGGATGATGGAGTACCAGGCGAAGACCCCTCCGAAGTGAGCGTCTTCGGCGGGAAGATCCGAGAGATCGGCTACGTCGAACGCGAGATCCGGATGTTCGCGGCGGGCGATGCCGATCATCGCTGGCGACAGGTCGACTCCGGAAACCAGAGCGCCTTGGGCTGCGAGTAACGCTGTCATCCGCCCGGCGCCACAGCCGGCATCCAGGACGGAACTAACTTCCGCTGCATTGACGTATTCGATGAAGGCGTTAATTATCGCCCGATCGAGCGGGGTTTCGAAACTGGCGTCAGGAAGCACCTTCGAGTAGCTCTCGGCGACTGTATCGTAGGCCGATCGAACTGAGGCGAGCTCATCTGAAAGGTTCATGGCCCCACGGTACCGGCCTCCAGGGCGAGTACTTCGGGGCGCCTCGCTAGAGGTGCTGGATACCCGCGCGCTGCATTGCGTCTTTATAGATGTCCACGCTCTTGGTGAGGAGTTCCTCTTGCTTCGTCTCGGAAACCGCGAACGCCCGGCCTCCAAGTGCCGTGGCCTTGTAGATCTTGATGCCATGGTTCTTCAGGGACGAGTGATAGGTCTTCTCGAAGAGCGTCAGGAAGGCGTTAGCGTCAGCTCCGTGGGCGATGATCGCTGATACCCGCTTGTTGATCTTCAGGAACTGGCGGAAGGGCCTGAGGCCATCCGTTTTTTCCTGAACGTTGAGGGCGGAAGGCATGTCCGGGTCGCGGACCCACGGGTAGGCGTGCCAGGGCATGACATACCGGGGATCCAGTTCTGCCAGCTCGTAGATGGACGTGGCCCGGCGGGCAGCTTCGTCGTCATTAAAGTGGGAGACAAAGCCTGACTCGGTTCCCCGTCCGGGGCTGGTCTGAAGGCTGACGATGCGGCACTCGTCTTCGTCGTGGACGGGGTCGATGTACGGGACAACCGATCCTGGCCTCTTCGCCATGAGTTCGTCGCAAAGTTGCGTTACAGCCGCTATGTTCGGTTCCTGCAGCAGGGCCTTTTTTTCGTCCCAGTCAATCGTCACGATCTCTCCCTCAGCACACGGCGTCCAGAATCAGGCGTCTGGGTCCACTCTACGCGCTGGCGTGGGGTTGGTGGGTGGGAAACTTTCTGGCGCAGCAGTGAGGGCAGTAATGTGTCAGCCCTGCTTTCGGCGGGATGCGCGTACCGTTGGCAGTCGATGGAGACGCCTCTTCAGGGGTGGAGGGAGCGGCAGGCAGATGGATAGAAACAAGCTCATCGACGATGGGTTCACCGGATTTCGCGCGTTTTCGAATCTGGAAATAAACAGGATTCCGCAGGGTCCCGGAATCTTTGCTGTGCTGCTCCCGGAAGGATTCCAGCCTGTGTTTCTGGCAAAGAGCACGGCGGGGCGGTTCAAGAAAAAGGACCCTTCACTGAATCCGGCCGAGGTGGCCGCCGAATGGGTCGACGGGGCCGACATACTTTATGTGGGGAAGGCTGGCATCGGCAGTAAGGGCAACCGTGGCCTAAGGAGGCAGATCCAGGAACTCGTGGATTTCGGTCAAGGGAAGCCACCCGGTCACTGGGATGGAAGGTTGCTCTGGCAGCTAGCCGACGCCAAGTCCCTGCTTGTCGCTTGGAAAGAATTGCCCCCGGATCAAGTGAACCGCGCGGAGGCGGAGTGCCACGCAGCCTTTCATGCCGTTCACGGCTCACTTCCGTTCGCCAATCTTGTCCAGGCGCGCGCAAAGAACTAAATATTCCTCAACCGTTATAGGTGAACCTCCCGCCCACAACGGTTGCCGCCACTGGCATACGGGCGAAAACGTCGTCCGGAACAGCCAGCGGGTCGCCGTCGAGGATCGCGATATCCGCCCGGTCTCCAACCTGGATCCGTTTCCGTCCCCGGGCCGACGCCGCCAAGGCCTCTTTCCGTGTGATGGACTGCTCAGGGTGCCAAGGCTCCCGCCCGTCCTGCCTTGACCGGGTGGTCGCCGCTGACATCGCCGCCCATGGATCCAGCGGCGCTACCGGAGCATCAGATCCCAGCGCCAGCATGGCTCCCGCTTCCAGCAGTGAGCGCAAAGGGAAGGCCCGGTCAGTGTGACCGGCCCAGTTTGCCTCTGCCGCATCCCGGTCATCCAGGGCGTGCAGGGGCTGGACACTGGCAGTCACGTTCAGGTCGGCGAACCGGCGGAAGTCCTGCTGCCGGACAAACTGGGCATGTTCGATCCGCCCCGGAATGCCGGCGCGCTCGAAAGCGTCGAGCGCCACCTTGTTTGCGGCGTCGCCGATGGCGTGGACAGCAGGAACAAACCCTGCCTCCCCGGCCCTCTCCAACAGCGCCAGCAACTCGGCTTCGCTCACGGTGAGGACTCCCTTTCCGCCATGGGGGTAGGGGTCCACGCAGAATGCGGTGCGCGTGTTGAGGGAGCCGTCGATGAGAACCTTCATCGGTCCGACGCGCAACAGGCCGCTCCCGGGAAAGGCTTGCCCGGTACGGAGCCCCAAGCCGGCGGCGCGCCCAAGGTGCTCGGCATAGACCCCGACGTCGACCCTCACCGAGTCGAATCCGGCCGCCTCGCGCCTCATCCAGGCATCCCGGTTCCACGCCATTTCGAAGTCCACAATGCCGACTATCCCGCGCGACGCTGCAATTCTTGCGGCATCGGCCACCCAGCCATCCACCAGAGGGTCAGGAAGCTGGTCCAACTGGCGCGTGACGGCGAACGCTGCGTCTTCCCGCAGCAGGCCATCGGCATCGAGGAAAACTCCGTAGCGCTTGGCAGCCGCACTGTTCAGCCACACACAATGGAGGTCGTGGCTGAGGAGTGCCGTCGGCTGGCGCCGCGTCACGGCGTCGAGCATCTCCAGTGTGGGAGCGTCGCTCCACACAGCGTCCCGGAATCCGACGCCGACCAGCGTCGTGTCGGACTCCATGCCGCCCAGGTGGGGGCGGAGGAGCTCGACGGCGTTCGTCGCCGACTCTGCGCGGGAAAGATCCAGCCGCTGGGCAGCAAGTGCCCACTGAGTCATGTGGACATGCTCGTCCCAGAGTCCGGGGATGGCGCAGCCGCCGTCGAAGTCCACAACAGTGGGGCGAGCCGGATGGTCTCCCGCCGGCGAGATACGAGAAACCACCCCGCCAGCGATGTGAATGTCAGAGCATTCCGAATCGCCGGGTTGCCGGATGGAGGCAAGAACTACATCGGACGGGGCGGCCGCGGAGGGGTGAACCATAGCAACAGGCTAGGCGTGCAGGAGCAAGCGGCAAAGCGAACCCCGGTGGCGGCAGGGTGATGCGCGTGGGATCTAGGCAGCCTTGACGAGCGGGAGTTCATCCCAGTGCGTGGTGTAGCGCGGGGACATCATGTCGCGTTTCATGGTCCAGTCCGGGCCTCCCCTGATGCCGGCGTGACCCAGTCCGATGGAGCCCCGGCCATAACGGCGGGCCACGTCCTCCAGAAGAGGGCCGATGCCGCGTTCCTCGTGAGGGTTCTCGAACGGAGACAGGGGCGGTTGGTTCCCCGAGGGGCGCAGATCGGTCACCATGATTCCCGCTTTCGCATATTTGATTCCCTCCTGGATCTGCGGCAACAGAGCATGCGCTGCCCGGGTAAGGAGCACGGGATCGGCGGTGGGCATCGGCAACCTGATGCAGGCCGACGGGTAGGAAGTGTCCTGGGGGTTGTAGTAGGACGTGGCGGCGTATGCCGTGAGGACTCTGGTCTGCAATCCGTGCTTGGCCAGCCTGGCGCTGGCCTGCTGACCGTAAATGCTGAGGACCTGGCGAAGTTCATGGACGGTAGTGATGGGCGTGGAGAAGGACCTGCTGAAAATCAACTGGTCCCTGCCGATCCGCTCCTCCTCCATCGGAATGCATGGTGTGCCCTGAAGCTCCAGGACGGTGCGCATCACCATCACTGAGAAGCGGTCCCGGATCATCACAGGATCTGCCTTTGAAAGGTCAAGGACCGACTGGATTCCCATGGCATTGAGGCGTTTGGTCAGGCGGGAGGCGATGCCCCAGATCTCGATCACCGACAGCCGGGCCATCAGTGTTTCCCGCTGGGCGAGGGGGAGGGAATCCCAGAGGCAAACACCGTTGAAGCCCGGATTGTTCTTGGCCCACTTGTTCGCAAGTTTTGCCAGGGTCTTGGTTCCTGCGATTCCGACGCACACCGGCACGCCTACGTTGCGGCGCACGGCGGCCTTCATCTCCAGTCCAAGCCGAAGGAGCTCATCCGGGGTTCCCTTGACGCCAAGGAAGGCCTCGTCGATGCTGTAGACCTCCAGCCAGGCCGAGAACCTGCTGAGGAGTTCCATCACGCGCGCGCTGATGTCGCCGTACAGCTCATAGTTGCTGGACCTGGCCACCAGGCCCCACTCCTTGACCCGTGGTGCGATCTTGAACCAGGGCTCGCCTACCGGGATGCCCAGTGCCTTGGCCTCGGGTGACCGGGTAACGGCACACCCGTCGTTATTGGAGAGCACAACCAGTGGCCGACCTTCCAGGGATGGGTCAAAGGCACGCTCAGCCGAGGCATAAAAACAGTTCACGTCCACGTGGGCGATCTGCTGCATCCGGTGCATCATTGCCGGCTTAGACATGGTGGAGGCACCTCGTGGCCACGCCCCAAATGATGAGGTCGGACAGTGCTGCAACGCGGATATCCGGGTAGTTCGCACTTTCCGCCTGGAGCAGGACGCCGCTTTGTCTGATGCGGAGGCGTTTGATGGTCAGTTCACCGTCCAGTACGGCGATGACCACGGACCCGTCCTTGGGCTCCAGGGCGCGATCGACGATCAATTCGTCCCCGTCGCTGATGCCCGCCCCCTCCATTGAATTTCCCGAGACCCTCACCACGTACGTGCTGGTGATGTCCTTGATGAGGTGTTCGTTGAGGTCGATCCTGCCGTCAAAGTAGTCCTGCGCTGGCGAGGGGTAGCCTGCAGCCACCGCCACAGGGGAGATGAGAACCGTGAGCAGCGAGCTGCCGGCGGCTATCATACGAGGACCCACAATAATGCCCACAACACACCTTCATTCGAATATATGTTCGATAATTCAGTGTACTGCGAGGTCGGACAAAAAGGCCTATCGCATCCGGATGGTGCAACGTGACTCGCCGCCAACCTTTTCCTGTTACCTAAACGTGACTTTAAGGGAGGGTTTCCTGTACGGTTTGTGCGTGGCCCATCTGGATCGGGCCGCGTCCGGGCTGACGCCGAGCTCTGCCACATCCCGGACTCCCAACACTAAGGCAGAGACGGGGGACCCAGAGTCTTCGGGCCGCTACCCAGCGGCCCGTGGGGTGAAGCCGTCACGTCTAACGTGCCGGCCGGTTGACCTCTTCCGAACCCGACAGCTAACCTCGCAGGCGTTGAGAGGCAACCATCATGTCCCGTTCTTTCGATCAGTCGCGCCCTTTACGCGCCGGACGGCATCGCGCAGAAGCTGCGCCATCCGTCAAAACCCCCAGCCCAACAAACCCCGCCGCGGAAGAGCCGAACCTCGGGACGGCTCCCACGGACCCCGTTTCCACCACCGTGATTCCGGCCGCGCCGATTCCCGCAGAACCTGAGCCCACTGCACCGGTTTCCACCGTCACGCGGCGAAGCAGGGACAGGCGCCCGGCCTTTGAAGTACCCCCTGCCCCCAGGACTGCGCCTGTGACTGAAGCCGCTCCGACGACCGTGCAGGAGAGCTCCGCTCCGGAAACCGCACCCATAGCCGAAGTGCGTCCCGCCCCCGCAGCGACGCGACGGAGCAGGACGGGGCGCGCGGCAGTTGAAAAGCCAACGGTGAGCGCATCGGCCGCCGCTGCAATCGACGCCCAGACGAGCGCACATAGCCCTCAGCTGGCTGCCGTATTCAGTTCCAAGCCCGATGATGTCCTGAAGAAAGCCGTTTCGGTTCGTGTCATGGGTCAAAGGATGGCCGTCGTAGCCGGAGCCTTTGCCGTGCTGCTTGGCGTAGGAGCAGCCAGCCAGGCCACAGAGCTGCCCTTCTTCGGCAAGGAAACTTCCGCCCAGGAGGCCCCCGGCACAACGAACGCGACTCGGGCGACCTCCGGAATACGGCCGACCGCCGGAACCACTACCCCCCGGCCAACCGTCTCGGCCACGTCCCCTGGGACAACCAGCGGCACCCCGGCCCAAGCGGCGGCCGGTGCCGATGTCCCGGCGGCAGCGGATCAACAAGGCACTAGCCTGCCTGGTGTGGGCAGCCTCCCCATGCCGGTGGACGCTCCCACCCTGGCGGCAATAGCGGCTGCCTCCACCGCCGCGGCTCCGCCCGCCTCTGCCACGTCCCCGAACGCCCAGCCTCCGGCCTCTTCCTCGAACCCTCAGCCCGCGCCGGCCTCGCCAACGGCGGCACCGGCTCCTGCGACAACCGCAGCACCAGCACCAGCACCAGCACCAGCACCGACACCGACACCGTCGCAGTCACCGAGTACACTGCTGACGCCAGTTACCGGCTTGCTCGACCCCTTGCTGGGCACGGCCACCGCTACGGCTCCCGCAGCCGTGGACGGCGCTGCGGAAGACGTCGTCGATACCAGCACTTATGCCAGCAGCCGCCTGGCCTCGTACGGATGGGGCACCGAGGAGATGACTGCCCTGAGCACCCTTTGGGACACCTCAGCTGGGTGGCGCGGCAGCCAGGTGGACAGGGGCATGAGCTACATCAAACAACGCTATGGTTCCCCGACCAAAGCCTTGGAATTCCGCGCAGCGAATAACTGGTACTGAGGCCTGCTCCGGGTTTCGTGCCGGCGTCAGGCCCCCACGTACGCTGCCAGATGCTCACCTGTGAGCGTGGAGCGGGCTGCGACAAGGTCAGCGGGAGTGCCTTGGAAGACGATCCGGCCGCCGTCATGGCCGGCACCGGGACCGAGGTCGATGATCCAGTCGGCGTGCGCCATCACCGCCTGGTGGTGCTCGATGACGATGACCGACTTGCCGGACCCGACCAGGCGGTCGAGCAGACCCAGCAGGTTCTCGACGTCGGCCAGGTGGAGGCCCGTGGTCGGTTCGTCGAGGATATAGACCTCACCCTTCTCCGCCATCTGGGTAGCCAGCTTGATGCGCTGGCGCTCGCCGCCTGACAGTGTGGTGAGTGGCTGGCCGAGGGTGAGGTAGCCGAGCCCGACGTCCACGATCCGGTCGAGGATCTTGTGGGCAGCAGGCGTGCGGGCCTCTCCTTCGCTGAAGAAGATGTTCGCTTCTGTCATCGACATTGCCAACACCTCGGCGATGTTCCGCCCGCCCAGCGTGTATTCAAGGACCGACGCTTGGAACCGGCGCCCCTCGCAGTCCTCACACGTGGACTCAACGGTGGCCATAACGCCCAGTTCGGTGAAGATGACACCCGCGCCGTTGCATGTGGGACAGGCGCCCTCAGAGTTGGAGCTGAAAAGCGCCGGCTTCACTGAATTAGCCTTCGCAAACGCCTTGCGGATGGGCTCGAGCAGACCGGTGTACGTGGCAGGGTTGCTGCGGCGTGAGCCTTTGATGGCGCCCTGGTCAACCACCACCACGCCGTCGCGGTCGGCCACTGAACCATGGATCAGGGAACTCTTTCCTGAGCCGGCAACTCCCGTCACCACCACAAGCGCGCCCAGCGGTATGTCGACGTCGACGTTTTGCAGGTTGTGCGTGCGCGCTCCGCGGACCTCAAGCGCGCCCTTCTGTGTGCGCACTGCCTTTTTAAGGGCAGCCCGGTCATCGAGATGCCGCCCGGTGATGGTGTCGCTCTTCCGCAGTCCCTCGAGGGTGCCCTCGAAGACCACCTCACCACCGGCGGCGCCGGCGCCGGGACCGAGGTCGACGACGTGGTCAGCGATGGCGATGGTCTCCGGTTTGTGCTCGACGACGAGCACGGTGTTGCCCTTGTCGCGCAATTGCAGCAGGAGCTGGTTCATCCGTTCGATATCGTGCGGGTGCAGGCCGATGGTGGGCTCGTCGAAAACGTAGGTGACGTCGGTCAGGGAGGACCCGAGGTGCCGGATCATCTTGGTGCGTTGCGCCTCGCCGCCGGACAGTGTTCCGGCCGGCCGGGCCAGCGAGAGGTAGCCCAAGCCGATTTCGGCGAACGAGTCGAGCAGATGCCGGAGTCCTTTGAGGAGCGGTGCAACCGACGGCTCGTTGAGGTCACCGACCCACCCGGCCAGATCGCTGATCTGCATGTCGCACAGTTCTGCGATGTTTTTGCCGCGGATTTTCGCGGACCGGGCCTCCGGGCTGAGCCGCGTGCCGTCACATTCGGGGCAGGACTGAAAGGTAATTGCGCGCTCAACGAAAGCGCGGATGTGAGGCTGCATGGCCTCGACGTCCTTGGAGAGCATCGACTTCTGGATCTTCGGGATCAACCCCTCATAGGTCAGGTTGATGCCCTCCACCTTGATCTTGGTCGGTTCCTTGTAGAGGAGGTCGTGCATTTCCTTCTTGGTGAATTTCGCTATCGGCTTGTCCATGTCGAAGCCTGCTCCGCTGAAAATCCGGCCATACCAGCCGTCCATGCTGTAGCCGGGGACGGTCAAGGCCCCTTCGCTGAGCGATTTGCTGTCATCGTAGAGGGCAGTGAGGTCAAAGTCGGAGACCGAGCCCATGCCTTCGCACCGCGGGCACATTCCGCCCAGGTAGACCGCGTTCTGCACCACGGCCTTCTCCACCCGGCCGCTCTTCTCGGTGCTCATCACACCGCTGGCTTTCCGCGTCGGGACATTGAACGAGAATGCCGTGGGCGGCCCGATGTACGGCTTGCCCAGCCGGCTGAAGAGGATCCGGAGCATGGCGTTGGCATCGGTGGCAGTGCCGACTGTCGAGCGCGGGTTCGCCCCCATCCGCTCCTGGTCAACGATGATCGCCGTCGTGAGCCCCTCGAGTACGTCGACGTCCGGCCGGGCCAGCGCCGGCATGAATCCCTGCACGAAGGCGCTGTAGGTTTCGTTGATCATCCGCTGCGATTCAGCGGCGATCGTGGCGAACACCAGCGAACTCTTGCCTGAACCTGATACGCCTGTGAACACAGTCAGCCGCCGCTTCGGGATCTCGATGCTGACGTCCTTGAGGTTGTTCTCACGTGCACCCTGCACCCGGATCAGGTCGTGGCGATCGGCGGGGTGCAGCTCTGCTGACCGAATGTCCGTGCTCGTGGCCGTGGTCATCGTGTCTCCATCTGTTACGAGGGGTCGCCTACGCGGTTTCCGTCGGCGTCATTTGGCTCGATCTTAACCAGCTTCGTGCAGTCATACTAGGTGCGCTTCGGCGCCCCGCGCTTCTCCATTCCTGATCTGTTGCCGGCCTTCGGACCGTGCCGGTCTGACCCTCTTCGGGGCAGCGAAATCGGCAACACGCCTAAAATCCCGGAGTGTCGCCGTCGTCTGCCATCAAGAGGGTCGAGGCGCAGCACTATCTTGACCGGATCCTTAGTCAGCGTTGCCGGGACCTTAAGCAACGTTCGCAACACTTGAATCCAGGCGCGGAATCAACATGCTGGAGGACGGTGGATCGCATGGGGAGAATTCAGGGCCGGCCGAAACCGTTGGCTGTTACATCGGCAATCCGTGAGTTGCTGGGTCAAATACTCGAGCATCACAGGCGGGCCAAAGGCCATGCGATGCATTTGTGGAAGATTCGCACCCTCTCCAAGGCGCTGGCTCAGGCCTTGGCGGAGTCCCGTGAGGTGTCCAGTTGGCCTGGGGATCGCCTTCCTGTCGGGTTTCAAATGTCCCAAGAGGTCGAATTGATCACGCAGCGCATTCAGCATGAAACGGAAGCGTGGGGTAACCAGGTAAGCCACGCCTGAATGGTCAGCCCCGGCGACTCGCTGACGCACCGTCGACGGCGGCGAGAATTGCCTCGCCGAGTTCGGCGGGCTTGGTGAACTGCGGCCAGTGCCCGGTGGGCAGGTCCATGTACTCGACGTCGTGAATCCGGGCGAGCTCCGCTACGAACGGATGGCCGGAATCCATCCATTCGATGAGCAGGGAGGACGGGAACTCGCAGGCGATAACGGTGGCCGGGACGTTGTAGCGGCGCTCGTCCTGCAGATGCTGCCGGTCGCTGGTGACGCCTCGTGGTTCCGGGATGGCGCGTGCCCGAAAGGCAGCACGCAGTTCTTCATTCAGGTCGGTGAGATCGGCATCCTCAAAACCCTCCCACGGGGGCAGCGGCACGTCGTCCCCTTCGGCAGGGAGTTCGTCGTTGATGACCCCTCCCTCACCCAACGGTCCACTGTCCACATAGACAGCGCGCGTCACGCGGTCGGGCCGGGCATCGACAGCACCGTGGATGATGGCGCCTCCGCCGGAATGGCCCACGAGGGCCACCGGGCCCTCAACTGCGTCCACCGCGGCGACGACGGCGTCAATGTGATCGCGGAGGCCGATTCCGGCTCTGGGCGCATCCTTTGACTCAAGGCCTGGCAGGGTCAACGGATGGACCCGATGACCCGCTGCAACCAGCGGTGGAGTGACCTCTGACCACGATGAAGCGTCCAGCCAAAAACCGGGAACCAGGATGATGTCCATGACCGTACCCTACGCCTGGACGCCCAAAATTTTCGAGTAGCCGCTGAGTGTTGTGGAAGCGATCCAACCGCACTTTGCCACGTTCGCTTTTCTGGAAGTCATCTTTTTCTAACATCGTGTAAGGTTTTCTATACATCCTCTTCCGAGGGGTCCCTTGTTTATAGGAGTGAAGATGGGTTCCGAAGAAAGAAGCGCATGGATCATGCTGGTGGTAAGCCTTGCCGCCTACGCAATCTATGTGGCAATAGTCCTAGGGCAGGCTGGAAACGTTCCGCTTGAGGAGACCCCCTACGTCGCCACCATGTTGTGGACCACGGGGGGAGCGATCGCTGGCTCTATTCTGCTGAACATCATCGGGTCAATGGTCATCCGTGAAGGAGCCGGGAAAAAGGACCAACGGGACCGGGAAATCTACCGGTTCGGCGAATCCATCGGCCAGTCTTTTCTCGTGATCGGCGGTGTCGCCGCGCTCCTGATGTCAATGGCCGAGCTCCCCTACTTCTGGATCGCCAATGCCGTCTATCTGGCATTTTTCCTGTCTGCGGCACTGGCGTCCGTTGCCAAGATTGTCGCTTACAGGCGGGGGCTCCCGGCATGGTGAAGCCAACCAGGGTAACCAATGACATACGGCGTCTGCGGTTCGCCCACAACGAGATGACCCAGGCCGAATTGGCTGACCGCACGGGAGTGACCCGCCAGACCATCATCGCCATTGAACAGGGCCGCTACTCGCCGTCCCTCGAAATGGCCTTCCAGATAGCCCAGGTTTTCGGGGTCACGCTGGATGAAGTATTCCAATACCCGGCACAAGAGAGAGAAACACCATGAAGGCTATCGTTCAGGATGTATACGGCTCACCCGATGTGCTGCGGCTCGAGGACATCGAGACCCCGCTTGTTGGAGACAAGGATGTGTTGGTCCGGGTGCATGCCGCGGGAGTGGATTCCGGCGTGTGGCACCTGATGACCGGCAAGCCCTACCTCCTGCGGCTGTTCGGCTTTGGCGTGCGCAAACCAAAACTGCGGGTCCGGGGGCGGGACCTCGCCGGCACCGTAAGCGCCGTGGGCAAGAGCGTGATGAAGTTCCAGCCAGGGGATGAGGTGTTCGGGACTTCGCTGAGCGGCACTTACGCCGAATATGCGCTCGCCGGGGAGGACAGACTGGAACTGAAGCCAGCAAACCTCACGTTTGAAGAAGCTGCCGCCGTTCCCGTTTCAGCCTCCGCTGCTCTTCACGGCCTCCGGGACGCCGGACGGATCAAGGAAGGGCAAGAGGTTCTTATTATCGGGGCGGGTGGCGGATTCGGTACCTATGCAGTGCAGTTCGCGAAGGCGTATGGGGCGAAGGTCACTGGAGTGTGCAGTACGGGCAAGGTAGAGCTGGTGCGCTCGCTCGGCGCTGACCACGTCATTGATTACACCCGGGAGGACTATGCCGACGGCGGGCGCCGGTACGACCTCATCCTCGAGATTGCAGGAAACAACACACCGCTGTCCCGCCTTAGGCGAACCATGACGCCTCAAGGAACCCTGGTCCTTGCCGGCGGTGAAGGCGGCGGCGAGGTCTTTGGCGGCGTCGGACGCCAGCTCTGGGGTCTCCTGTTGTCCCTCTGCATCGGCCAAAAAATCCGAGCCCTCGTATCCGGCGAGAGTGTGCAGGATCTGCAGGACCTGCGGGAGTTCATCGAGGCAGGGAAGATCACACCGGCGATCGGCAAGACCTTCTCCCTGACGGAGGTTCCCGAAGCGATTCGCCAGCTGCGCGCTGGGGAGGCACATGGCAAGCTGGTCATCAGTCTCTCGTGAACCTCTCCAGGTGGGGCCGCTGTTATGCCCTTGGGTCTGGTTTGGCTCCAATAACCACCGTGCAGCAGAACTCGTCCGAGTAGACGGAGCGGGCAAACAGCCCGGCGGTTGCCAGAATCCTGACGGCCGCCGGGGCTTGGCTCGCATCTGTCTCAATGAAGATGTTGCCGCCCGGAGCCAACCACGGCAACACACTATCCGCGAGCCGCCGCAGGACTTCCAGCCCGTCGTCGCCCCCGTCCAACGTCACTCGTGGCTCATGGTCGCGGGCCTCTGGAGGCATCAGCCCGATCGCGTCCGTTGGTACGTAGGGGACGTTGGCCACGAGGACATCAACCCTGCCCATCAAGCCGCGGGGCAGCGGGTTGAAAAGGTCGCCCTCATAGACGGAACCGTCGAGGCCCTCCAGGTTTTGCCGGGCACATTTCACAGCTGCCGGTTCAATGTCGACGGCGTGAAGTTCAACGCTGCCGGTCCATTGGGCAAGGACCAGTCCGAGGGCTCCGCTGCCGCAGCAGAGATCCAGGATTACGGACCCCGGGAGAGTTACTCTTCCGGCCTGATGTACCAGGAACTCTGTTCGCTGCCTGGGAACGAAGACATCCGGAGCAACCCCTATCCGCAGACTGCAAAACTCCACCCATCCGAGAATGTGCTCGAGCGGAACCCCTGCCTCCCGTCTTGTGAGCATGGTCTCCAGCGTGTCCTCTGTTCCGGCGTTTGACAGCAAGAGTTCCGCCTCGTCCTCGGCGAACACACAACCTGCCGTACGGAGTCGTGAGGTGACGATGGGCAAGGAATACCGGGAGTTCCTGGCGTGCAGGGAAGTGGAAGGTGGCATCGGATGTGATCGTACTGGAAAAGCACTCGGGGTGTACCAGTGCTTCTGGGCAGAACTGCAACCGGGGTCGTTCCGGCGCGAAACCGCCCACCAGGGACTTTAGTCCCTTACGGCAACAGGGGAGTGTCCTGCACTCTTAAGGGCGAGCGGTTCCTGCACGGCAATTGGGGGGAGGAACGGCTCAGCAACACCATGGTCTCGTCACGTAGCCCGGGAGTGCGAATGAACTCCTTGCAGTTTCGTACGCAGCGACATTCAGGAGACCTTGGGGATTATGACCGTTTATCAGCACCGATGCGCCCGCGCTGGGTCCAATGCCGCTGTTCTTCTGACCGGTTGCGTGGTCTAGGGCATGGCCCAGCAGCCAGGCAGTTCACGGCTAAAAGTTACGGTTCGGATCGACGCGAATCTGCAAACCGCACGCATCGAAGTGCGGGGAAGCGTCACACGGGAAAACCTGCGCGCCCTGTACGTCGTCGCCCGTAGAACCAGTGCCATGCTTCCGGGCAGGGACATAATCCTGGACCTCACGCATGCCCGCGCGGCAGTCGAAGCAATCCTGGAATTGCACGATCCTGATCAGCTGCTGCGGGTGATAGCGGCCGACGACAGCAAGGAGCCGTGCCGCCTCAGCGTTCTGGACCCTGTGACTGGGCAAGACACTAGAGAAAGCGCGTAACACCGGCGCGCCGAGCGGGAGGTGAAAGGCTAGCGGGCAGTGACAGGCGGGGATCCTGCGGCCACATATTCGGCGTTCGTGGCGCCAACCAGCCCTGAGGGCGAGTCATAGTACAGGGCAGGGTGGGTACCTATCCGCACGAATCCGCTTCCGGGAATGAGGGTGCTCACTTGTGGTCCGGGCAGGCCATAACGCACCCACTGCTGGTAGGTCAGCTGGGTGCCCTTGTTGTCGCTTCCCACCATGTAGATGGCGCTGGACCATGAGTTCTTGACGAAGCGCGCCGCGCCCTTGTCCGTGAACACCCGGAGGTTCGCAGGAATCTCCGTCCACTCCTGCGGGGTCAGTTCATGAATGGAACCGGAGGGCGCCTTGAGGAAAATTGAGGGGAAGTTATTGAACTTGAAGATCGTTGATCCCCCGATATACGGCGTCCTCTCAGGGGCGGGAAAACCGGCTGCGGACCATTCCTGATAGCTGATGGCAACAACAGTGCTAGCCAGTTCAGCCTTTCCATCAACCATGCCGTCGAGCTTGTAGATGGTGGGGTCCCAGCCGTATTTAACGTATCGGACGGTGACGGCGATCGGAGGCGAGCCGGCTGCTGCCCACTCCGTCAGCGTCGCAGTGGTTTCGCCCGCGGGACTGGCATAGAACAGTGTTGATTGGCCCGGTTTCTTGTAGAAGTAGGTTCCGGCCAGAAGCTTAAAGGATGTGGGTGCCGGCAGTCCGTATGCTTCCCAGGCTGCGTAACTCAGTGCCTTGCCCTTGCCATTGCTTTCCACCGCGTAGATGGTGGGACTCCAGCTGTTTTTCACGAAGCTGACGGCGGGAAGTGTGGTGTAGGCCGGCATGCCCAGCGCAAAGTACTCGCTCCAGCTGAGGGCCTTGAAACTGCCGTCAGCCCTCTTGCCGTAGATGTTCGCCGCGTTTGCGTGCTTGAAATAGGAGACGTAGGGGGTGGCTGCCCGGATGGTGATTCCCGCCGCGCCGCTGTTGATGTAGTCGAGCGTTACCCGTGTGCCGGCAGCAGTGGTGAAGGTGCCGCTCTGCCAGGCGAGGTTGGGGTGGTACCACCCGTCATAGGGAATCGTCCTCGGCGGGATAATCATGGACGCCGTTGGCTCCCCTGGATCAGCTTTGGTGATTTGCACCCCCCGGTTCCCGTTGACGGCGGTAGCGCCGTCATAGCCGACAGGCATTCGGAGTTCGAGGTAGTAAACCTCTTTGCTGACTGGGTCGGTGAACTTCAGGGCCCGTGCATTGCCTGGTCCGGCCCACGGTGTGAGGGTGTAACTTGCAGTGCCCAGCGGTGTTCCGATGTTGCGGATTTCATAACCGTTTCCCAAAGAAGCGATGTCGTACTGGTACGCATCAAGGGTTGGCATGGCGGCCTGGCTGACGCCCATGAGCGACGTCATGTTGCCGTAGTGCCGCGAGTAGCAGTTCCCGTTGTCGAGCTTCCCTTGGCTGTACGTGGAATCGGCACTGCCATCCTTGCACTGGAGGCTGTTGGCATGGTCAAGGCCGAAGACGTGCCCGAATTCGTGCCCCATAACGGCGTTTGTATAGGCGCTGGGATAGGGCATCAGGACACGGCCGCTCGTGGGTCCGCTGGACCAACCGGCGCCGAGGTTGCCGCCCTGGCCGTAGACAACCACATCGTTTCGGGGCATGAACACCACCAGGCTGGTGTTCGGGCTCTCTATCCATCCCAGCTCACGCGTCACCGTCACCAGAATGTCGTCGAAGCTCCAGTCGGACCTGGCGCTCGTTTTGAAACCCGTGACCGTATCAAACAGAGACAGCGACAGCCGGCCCCCGGACATGCCGCTCCAGTACTGGCTGGCGGCTGCGATCGAGTTCTTTGCTGCGCTGAGGTTGATGGCTGACGTGTCCGCGGCCGAGCGGTCAGCCGTTTGAATGGTCACCAGGGAAACCTTGACCGTGGCTGACCTGGGCGTCCACTCAGTGGCGAGACTTCCTGGGGTCAGGGGGGACGGAGCTGTCCGAATAAAGTGGTCAATCGGAGGGGGAGGCGGAGGGAGAGTTTCTGTGCTGGCCTGACCTGCTGCAGCCATGCTGGCTGGCGCCACCAGGCTGATTAACAACAGGGCCATGACCGTAAATGCTGAAACGACCCGCATGATTCCCCCAGATGTAAAGAAACCCGTTGGACACCACTGTCCAAAACGCGGTTTAGTACGAGACCTATCCCCACGGCAATTGTCACGGCAAAGACTTTGCGTTGCAAGCAAGTCCTATAACGAATGCGACACGCCTTCATGCAACTCGGCTGCACGGTAACCGCGGCAAATGCCCTATTTGACGCTTTCGGATTTGGGCCGGGCAGCAAGGGAAACAAGGGAGCCGGTATCCAGCAGATCCTCGGTGCCGGGCGTTGGCGGTTTCTTGAATGACCGGGGCACGGGAACGGGCCCGCTCCCGTCCTTAGGTCGCTGGTCCAACGCGGATTCAACCAACGGGGCCACCCGCGGCACCTCTTCCGGGAGCACTCCGGGCGGCGGAACATCGGGGAGGGTCGCATCGATGGCCGGTTTTTCTGCCCTCGCCCTTGCCACTGCACGGGCATCCGCGAGGGCAACTGCCTCGGCCCAGTCAGCAGCCATCTCGGCCGGCGCTCGATGCGTTTTGCCGATCAAAGGCAGGTGGCCCGTTGCAGTCCGCAGCATCCCGGAAATCCGCTTCAAACTGTGTGGCCCCAGGGGTGTACTGATTGGCGTGACTGACGCCGGTCGGGTGCTGTCCTGGCGTTCTTCGTTCTCCGGCACCCCAGCGGATGGGGCGGCCAGGGAACCCGGCAGACGAACGACGTCCACGGTGTCCTCGCCGGGGAAACGGCCAAACATGGCCATGACCAGGACTGCGGCCAATCGTCCCACACCCGCAATGACAAGCGTGGCAATGAACACCAGGAACAGGCCCAGGAACATTACGAAGGCCAGCCCGAGTGTGCCAAAAAAGGTCAGGTTCAGGGCGATGGTCGTCGGATCTTCCACTTACCTCTCCTATCCAGCCTGCGTGAGGTAGTTGCCTGAATCAGTTGCAGGGCAACTGCCCTCATCCACCATAGATACTATTCTTCTGCCGTGCTCCCGGCTGGCGGCTGGTGGCGGACTTCGTGTCTCAGCCGTTACCGTTTGTTCACTGCTTTCGGCTGATCCAACGGCCGGAACCCACTTTCTAAGGAAAAAACGTGGCATACAGCGGACCTTGCCCGTGCCTAACAGGTGAGCAGTACGCGGAGTGTTGCGGCCGCTTCCACTCGGGAGATGCTCACGCCCCGACAGCCGAGCAGTTGATGCGCTCACGCTACTGCGCCTTTGTTTTGCTGGAGAAGGAATACCTGCTCCAAACCTGGCATCCCAGGACCCGGCCGTCGTCCCTTGAACTGGATCCGGCTCTGGAATGGCGCCGCCTGGACATCCTTTCTTCCCGGCACGGAGGTCCGCTCGACACGGAGGGTACCGTGGAATTCGCGGCACACTTCAGGCACGACGGCGAACGCGGAGTCCATCGCGAAACAAGCCGTTTCGTGCGGGAGGACAAGCGCTGGTACTACGTCCATGGAGAAACGTCCGCCTGAGAGGAAGACTGCCGGGGTGATCCACCGGACGCCGGGCATCATTGCCCGCCGCCCGGCGATTACCTAGCGGTCCTCGTAATCCTCTGCCGGAGTAAACCCGGCCTTGTCTACCTTGCGGTGGAAATGCATTCCGGCCATGCCTCCGAGGACGGCCCCAACCAAGGCCACGGCTGCCACCACGATGGCAGCAATAATGCCCGTAGTGCTCAGCTGGCCTTCATTCACGGGGATGCGGGGGAAACTGTTCAGGTTCGCCAGGATATTGAACCGCTCCCCGGCGATCATGCCCAGCAGTGCCACCAGTACAGCCACGATCACAGCCCAAAACCAGACCATCAGGCCCTGCTTCCCGCCGTTAAACCTCGCCATCCGTCCCGCCACGTAGCCGCCGGAGTAGTAGGAGAGGAAGAGCACCACCAGGAGCACGATGATGCCCACGATCCCAACAGTCTGGTCCGAGGCTGCCTGGTTGACGGCCTCGTTGACATTAGTATTCGTGGCGAGACCCACCGCCGTCCCGGCGGCAGCCACCAAGGCCGTGAGCAGGACTGCCATTCCTGTTGCCGTTAGCCATCCGAAGAAGGCCGAACCGATTTTGATTCCGCCGAAGGCTTCCTTCTCACGGGCCACCACAGTTTCGCGGGTAGCCAGGCCCGGATCGGTGGCGGGAACCGCCTGGTAACTTCTGGTCGCGTCGTATTCGTCGCCAGAAGAGGCGGCTGTCGCACCGCTGTCGCCGTAGGCTCCGCCCGAAGAATAGTTGCGGCGGGTGGTGTCGTGCACGGGTGTGTCGCTGTAGTCGCGTCCGGCGTCGTCCCGCGGATCCACCGCGTTGGGAATCCCGTCTCTGTCGCGGTCATGCCTGGACTGCTTGCCGTCGGGGCCGATTTTGCTGCTCATCGGACATCCTCGCTTTCATTGGTCCAACCTGACCATTTTTTGGGCAGGTCACTGCAATGCAGAGACCATAGGGGTCTCACTTCCACCTAACCACGCTGTGGATAAAGTAGCAAGGATGCTTACTATTTTGGGGTTGGGGCTCGAATCCGTGCGGTCAGCGGTACTTACGGTGCAGATTTTCCCGGCTGGAGGCGCCAGGTGTTGCATCGGCGATCCATGGTCCGGTCCCTTCGGACTGGTCCAGCACTCCTGCTTCAAGCCATTCGTAGTCACCGGCGAGGACGCGGCGCGAAACTTCATGGTCGCCGTCGTCTGTGTTCCTCCATAGCTGATCAAAGTATTCGTCCACCCGGACCCTGGCCTGCTCGCAAAAAGCCTCGGCCAGCTCGTATGCTGAAGCGCCCCGTTCGGGCGTCGTCCTGAGAATCATTTCTGCACGGGAACAGCTTGCCGCCATGGCGAACAACTCGGCTCCGATGTCCACGATCCGGCCGAGGAAGGCCTGCTTGTGCTCCAGCTTGGCCTGCCAGCGTCCCATGCCATAGAACGTCTGCCGAGCGAGCCTGCGGGAAGACCTTTCCACAAATCTCAGCTGCTTGGCCAGCCTGCCAAATTCGCCGTAGGACCTCGGATCCATCCCGGCCCCAGCCACGAGTTTGGGTAGCCATTTTGCGTAGAAACCTGAAGCCCCGACGGCGGCCCGCGCCTTATCCGACAGGCTCGCTTCGGCGGAGGCCAGGTCTCCGGCCGCTGCCAAGTGGGCATCCACTGCCTCACGCGCGATGAGAAGCCTCATGATTTCGGAGGACCCTTCAAAGATCCTGTTAATACGGAGGTCCCGCAGCTGCTGTTCCGCCGCGACAGCACGCTCACCGCGGGCCCGGAGTGAATCGGCTGTTTCAAAGCCGCGCCCGCCCCGGACCTGAACCAGTTCATCCGCGATCCGGCAGCTTATTTCCGTGGACCAGAGCTTTGCGAGGGCGGCCTCAATCCTGACATCTTTCTGCCCGGAGTCAGCCAGCTCGGCGGACAGTTCAAACACGGCATCCAGGGCAAAGGCGGACGCAGCAATGAAAGCGATCTTCTTGCCCACAGCCTCGTGCTTCCCCACGGGGCGGCCCCACTGGGTCCGGGCGTTGGACCATTCCCTGGCGATTTTCAGGCTCCACCGCCCCGACGCCACACACAGCGCAGGGATGGACAGGCGCCCTGTATTCAGTGTGGTCAATGCGATCTTCAGCCCCTGCCCCTCGCGGCCCAGCCGGTTGGCTGCCGGTACGCGGACCTGATGGAACCGGGTGACGCCGTTTTCGATTCCGCGCAGTCCCATAAACGCGTTCCGGTTTTCGACGGTGATGCCGGGGGAGTCCATTTCCACCACGAACGCGCTGATGCCGCCCTTGTGGCTGGTGCCGTCCGCATCCGTGTGGGCGGGAACCACCGCCATCACAACAACGAGCTCGGCAATGACGCCGTTGGTGGTCCAAAGCTTCACGCCGTCCAAAATGTAGGACTCGCCGTCGTCCGAGGGGACAGCCGTGCTGCCCATCCGGGCGGGGTCGCTGCCGACGTCGGGCTCCGTCAGGAGAAAAGCTGTGATGGCCCCCGCTGCGCATCGCGGCAGATACTCGCGTTTTTGCTCTGGGGTGCCGAAGACCTTCACCGGCTCGGGTACGCCGATGGACTGGTGAGCGGAAAGCAACGCCCCGAGGCTGGGATGGACCGAGCCCATCAACCCCAGGGCGCGTCCATAGTAGACAAGGGACAATCCGAGCCCGCCATACTCCCGGGGAATCTTCATACCGAAGACACCGAGTTCGGACAGTCCGGCGATGTACTCGTCGGGTATTTTTGCATCCCGCTCAATTACTCGGCCCGACATCGCCTTGCAGTACTCCGTCAGTCGAACCATGAACGCCTCACCGCGTTCGACGTCGTCAGGCTTTGCTTCAGGCCAGGGATGGACGAGGTTGATATCGAAGCTGCCCAGGTACAGTCCTTTGGCGAAGCTGGGCCTGTCCCATTGGGTCTCGCGGGCGGCCTCAGTGATGGCACGGGCGTCCGCCGCCGTTGCCTCAGAGCCCATCTTCTCGGGTGCTACGGGAACATCTGCGGCTTGGCTGTCAGTGGCGGAGCTCATGGGACATCTCCTCTAACCGGGTGACCGGGTGGAGCCCTGGGTCCGCCGTGGGTGGAGAACCCTTCAGCTGTCCCTCAATGCTACCCGCGGGTAGCTTCCGGTGCTAGGGGAAGGCTGGGCGCTGAGATCCACTGGCAAGTCGGCGGCGGTGGTGTGGTGGAGGACGCGGTCCCAGGCGTGGTTGATTCCGTGGACCATTGCCAGGAGGGTTCCGGCCACTATGAACCAGGCCAACCTGCCCACACCTACCAGGACCAGGGCCACAAACGCGGCCGCTGCGATGAACACCACAATCACCAAGGCAAACAGCAAAGTTCCGACGAACACCATTGTCGCCGTTTCCACCGAACTGATATCAAACTCCATGCTTCCCCCTGCATCATCGCTTTGACTGACGTTGTGGCATGAGCGTAAAGCCAGGCACTGGATGCCTGCCAGAGTCCAGAGACCGCGCCGCGGCTGTTGATATGGGATTGAAACCGTACTGACCCGTAGATCACGAACGGGTTTCGGAAACCCCATCAGTAACACTGGCAACATGACGTGGCGCTCCCTCCGGCAGGTTATCCGGTCCCTTGATTCTGGCCATACCGTCGGGAGCCCTGCGTTAACCTTGTACTGGCAGTTTTCCGGTTTGCGCTGCCATAACCCCGGCAGCTGAAGGAGAAACGCGTGCCCCGTTCCGCATTGTCCTCGGCTGAAGCCATCAGTACCCGGCTGGCGGAACTGGAACTCCTCACCAAGGGGCCGGCCTGGGCATTGACACGTTCCGCTCCCTGGGTGATCGCTGTTCTCCAGGCCTCGTTCACCCGCACCCGGCCCCAGCTTCCGCTGGAAGAGTTCCACGCCGACGTCGACGCCTTCCTTGAGCAGCTCCGGCGCCACGGTTCCGGTGTGGGCGAGCCGCCGCAGGGTGGCGCGGCTACCGGGGCACTTTCAGGAAAGAAGTACGCCGATGAGTGGACGCGGAAGAGTTTCCTGACTCGGAGAAACCAGTCGGGGCAGATCGTGTACGAGGTCACCGAGTCGGCGTCGCGTGTCCTTGCGTTCCTCGACAGCCTCTCCAGCGATCGTTCCACTCTGAACGGCTCACGGCTGGGGACCCTGCTGGGCGACGTCGAAAAACTGGCAAACGAGACCAACCCTGACCAAAGCGCCCGGCTGGAATCCCTCGAAGATGAGATCCAGGAAAGGCAGCAGCTCATCCAGGACATCAGTTCCGGAGAATTCGATGGCCTGCTTGGTGACGATGACGCTGTGGAGGCCGCCGGGAACATCCTGGATCTGGCAGCCTCCCTGCCTGCCGACTATAAGAAGATGCGCGACAGGATCGAAGAGCTGGTGGGCGAGCTCCGGAACCAGATCATCGAGGAATCCCTCAGCAAGGGAGCCACGATGGCCCAGGTGCTCGAAGCTGACAAGCGGCTCCGGCAAAGCCCGGAAGGCCGCACCTTCCGCTCATTCGCGGCCTTCCTTGAGGACCCGCAGCAGCAGTTGCGGTTTCGCTCCGCAATCGGTGAGGTGCTGAGCCGTCAGTTCGCAGACGATCTCAGCCATGAGGACAGGGAGACCCTGAAAAACCTGGTGGCCGAACTCCGCACCCAGCACAGCCAGATCCAGCGAATCTACGGCAAGCTCAGTGAAAGCCTGAACACCTATGTGCAAAGCGACGATTACCGCCAGTCGGTGCGGCTCCGGAAGGTGCTGCGAGAGGCTGAACAGGCCATCCGTTCGCTGCCCTATGAGCGTGACCGCCCCGCTCTGGTCCCGGGCCCTGCATTGTTCAATGCAGGCTTTGAATCGCTGGCCATGGTTAAGCTATTTGACCCCGACGAATTCGCGATTCCGGCAAAGCTCGCGGACCCCATCGCCTTCAGCGACGTTGACAGAGTGCGCTCACCGCGTACGGGCAAGGCGAAACCGGACGTTATCCGGGCCGCCCTGGCCGGCTCTTCCACGTTGTCAGAAGCCTGGAACCAACTCCCGGACGAGGAACGCCACATCAACTCGATCCGGGCGTTGCTCTCCCATGCGCTTCAGGACGGCGCAGGCTTCGACCACGAAGCCTGGGACACCATCGAATTTGACCAGATAGACGGAACCACGCGCACGGCGTACCTGCCGGTGGTCACGCTCAAGAAGGACTGAAGATGACTGAACTTTCCGAAGCCACATCCTCCGTAGACGCATCTTCCCTAGACACAGTTTCCGCAGGGCAGAGCGGGCAGGAAACGCCGGCTGGACCTCACATCCACGCGGATGCCTTTCAGCTGACTCCGCGGGACACCTTCGTCGATGGAGCTGCCTTGTTTCCCGGCGACACCGGTGTCCTCCCGATGAAGGTCCGGCAGGCATTGGTCAAGTTACTCAAAGGGCCGTATATCGACGGCGGACGCGACGAGAAACTCTGGACCACCCTCCTGGACAACCAGCTCATCCTGTGCAGCCGTCTGTCCGAGCTGTTCCTGACCCTGCAGCTTGATCATGAGCGAAAAATCGCTGTCCTCCGTCCAGTTGATCCGGAGGCAATCGGCGGCAATACGAGGTCCAGTATCCTCCGCCAACAGCGTGCCCTGAGCCGGGTGGAAACCATCGTGTTGCTCCGCCTGCGCCTCCTTCTCGACCGCCACGTCACGGCCCAGACCGACCCCACCATCACCCGGGAGGAAATCGGGGAACTGGTAGCCCACTACCAGCCGTCGGGCCAGCAGGATGCGCTGCGGGACTCCGACGTCGTCAACAGGGCCACCAGCAAACTCCTGGCCCGCCAGCTTCTCCTCCCCACCGCCCTGGACGATGTCTACACCATCTCCAACGCCCTGCCGCTGGCCTTGCCCTTCGAAAACATAGGCGACATCCCGGCGCAAATAGAGGCCCTGGTGGCAGTCGCAGCAGACCCCGCAGGCACCGAACCCTTCCTGGAGCTCGACGACGAGAACTCCATCGAGGACGACGACGCCGATGCCGCCCCCGCCCCTCCGCCGGGCGGCTCTGCTGCAAGCAGCGAGCCGCCCGGCTCCGACAGGCCCGATGCCACTCCCTGGGCGGCACCGGCATCGTCTCCCTTCGGCGCTGACAGCAGCGGCGATGCCGGGGACATGCGGCAGCATGCGTCTAAGCGAAGAATGAGCGAGCATGCAGAGCATGCGTCCGGTGGCGCCGCGATAGGCGACCACATGGACGAAGCGGAGGAAGCCAAGTGAGCATCGCAACCATGCTCCCAATGGGCGAGCTGACGAATCCGGGCCAGATGCGCCTGGCCCTCGTGCAGGTGGTCAACTGGGGCACATTCCACGGCGCCCACTCCATCCATGTGGACCGAAACGGCACCCTGCTCACCGGTAATTCGGGCGTGGGCAAGTCCACGCTGTTCGACGCCATCTCCAGAGTTTTCGACGCCCGTCCCCGATCCAACGAGGCCGCGGCCCAACGCGTCGGCGGCGCAGTGGAGGACAAACGGACCACCTTTACATATATGCGCGGCAAGGTTGGGGACAAGGCTGTAGGGGAAGGCTCAGCCAGTGCCTTCCAGCGCCCCGGTGCCATGTGGTCCGCCGTCGCCTTGACGTTTGACAACGCCGCGGGCAGCCGGGTGACCATCTCGGCCCTCTTCGATCTGCCGAAAAACGGAACTGAGTCCAGCGTTGGCCGGTTCTACCTGATCGACAACAAGCCCCTCGACATGGGGGCTGTTGACGGCGTCGCGGAGAAGCGCTTTACGAAGGCTTCCCTCGACGCGCTCTTCCCCGACGCGCAGGTGTTTGATGTCCACAAGGCCTTCGCGGAGCGGTTCCGCCGGCTGCTGGGGATCAACTCGGATCAGGCCCTTCCCCTCCTGCGCGTTATCCAGGCGGGTAAGGGACTGGGCGGAAGCGTTAACAATTTCTTCCGGGACCAGGTGCTGGATGCCCCGGCAACGCTGGCCGCGGCTGACGACGTCGTCGAGGAATTCAGCAACCTCATGTCCATCCGTCAGCGGCTTGAAGATGTGCGCCAGCAGCGCGACCAGTTGGCTCCGGTACCTGCCCTGAACAAGGAATATGCACAGGCCCTGCTGGAGGCGAACCGGCTGAGGGAGTTGGCAGGGGAGGAGTTTGACGCCTATAAGCAGCAGCTGGCAGTCGCAGTGCACCAGCAGACCCTCGCGCGTATCAAGGATCTGGCTCATGTGAAAGCCAAGGAACTCGGCGCTGAACGTGGTGTCAGGGATGGCCTGGCCAAGGAACTGCGGCAGCTCGAGGCCGAATACAACAATCAGGGCGGCAACGCCATCTCCGCCATTGAGCAGTCGCTCGAGAATGCCCGGGTGGGGCTCAAGCTGCGGGAGCAGGTAGAGGAAGCAGCCCGCAAAGCGCTCGCCGACGCCGGCCTGGACCTCGAGTGGACAGAGGCCGGATGGGAGCAGGCGCACGCCCAGGCAGCGGCACGTTCAGAGGACCTTCACGAGGATTCAGAGTCGCTCAAAGAGCTGCGCTTCGAAGCCTTCGACGGTCACGCCACCAAAAAACGCGAATTGGCGGCCGCACAGCAGGAGCTCGTTTCGTTGAAGACGCGGAAGTCCCTGCTGCCGCCGTCGAGCATTGAAAACCGGGCGGCCATCGCCGCGGCTACGGGAGTGCCTGAGGATCAGATGCCCTTCGGCGGGGAGCTAATAGACCTCGCCGAGGGCCAGGAACAGTGGCGTCCCGCCGCTGAGCGCGCACTTCGGAACCTTGCTACCACACTGCTGGTACAGGCGGAGCATTTTCCCGCCGTTACGCGGTACCTCAACGATCACACCATTCGTGGTGCCCTTCGCGCAGTGGATGTCTCGAAGCCTCTCGCCGGCGGTGCGCTGGCACTTGAGGACGTTGCTGACGGCGACCTCCTGACCAAGCTGGAGATCCTCACCGCAGGGGCCGTTGCGTCTTCTGCATCTTCCTCTTCGCCTCCGTCTGCCTTGTCCCAGGCGGCTGAGTGGATCCGTGAGCGCATCGCCTTGGACTTCGCCTTCCCATGCGTCGAAAACCCGGACGAACTGGCGTCACTTGAGAAGGGTCTGAGCCTGGGCGGAGTGGTGAAGCGCAACCGCCACACTGTGGAAAAGGATGACCGTTTTACCAGCAGGCAGGACTACGTCCTGGGTTTCGACAACGCCTCCAAACTGGAACTCGTGGCCACCCAGGTGGCCGACCTGCAGCAGGAACTGGCGAAAGCAGCCGAGCTCGCCCAAAGCCGAGAGGAGTCCCACCAGGGGATGACCCGCCAGCTCGAGGCCCTGCGCCGGGTCGCCGAGGATCACCGCCCCTGGGAGCAGGTCTCCGCGGCCGTCGCGGCCGACGAACTCGCCCGGATCGAACAACGGCTCAAGGATGCCCTCGCAGCGCAGAAGGACCTTGAACCCCTGCGGGCCAACATTGAGGCCGCGCGACAAAAACACCAGAGCAGTACTGAATCCGCGGCGGTTCTCCAGAGCGAGTACAAGGCCCTCGACCAACAGCTGACAGCGGCTGATTCGCTGCTGGAAGCCGCCCGGACGCGCCTGAACCAGGCGCCGCCGTCGGACTCCACTGTTTCGGCGCTGGAGCCGTACTTTGCGGGCTTCGGAGATGTATTGGAGATGCATGAGCTGGACAACCTTGCCAACCAGGTGCGGACCCGGCTGCTGGGTGAGCTGCACGCGGCTGAGTCCAAGGGGCAGGCAACGGCCGAACGCCTGACCCGGATCTTTGAGGGATTCGTCCGCGACTGGGGCACGGCGATTTCCGCGGACTACGGCACCTCGATCGGAGCGGCCGGCGAATTCGAATCCCGCTACCACGCCATTGTCAGTGACGGGTTGCCAGCCCAGGAAGCCGAGTTCCGGGCGTTCTTCAACCAACGCACCCACGAGTCCTTCAGTACCCTGCTGCACCTGCTCGACGAGGAACGGCGCTCCGTCACCAGCCGCATCCTTCCCCTCAACGGAATCCTCTCCGAGGTCAATTTCCATGAGGGGAGCTATTTGCAACTGGACATCAAGCAGACCCTGCCGCCCACAGCGAAGCAGTTCAAGGACGCCATCCACAGCGCCCTGAAAACACGGCACTCGAGGCCGGCCAAAGCACAGGTTACCGGCACTGAAGGCGCCGACGACGCCGAGCTCACCGCCCGCTACAAGTCGCTGGAAACGCTCGTGAAGCGTCTGGGTTCGCAAACCCCTGAGGACCGGAGATGGCGGGCCGAGGTCCTCGATGTCCGCGGGCACCTGTTCATCCAGTGCAAGGAGCACCGGGAAGTAGCTCCCGGTGAATCCGGAAAATCGGGGGCTGCCGGGACTTCCGCGGCTAAAACCGAAGTCTTTATGCACGCTGACACGGGATCAATGTCAGGCGGTGAGCGCCAGCGGTTTACGGCCTTCATCATGGCTGCCGCCTTGAGTTATCAGCTGGGCATCGCAGAGCAGGGCTTCACGACCTACGGCACGGTCATGATGGATGAGGCCTTTGTTCTGGCTTCGGAGGAGTTCGCAGGCGCCGGGATCAAGGCGCTGCACGAATTCGGTTTCCAGTTGCTGCTGGCCGCTCCGGAGAACGTCATTGACCTTTCCCGCCACCTTGGTTCCGTCACGGAAATCCTGAGGGACAAGCGGACCAACCGCTCCGGCGTGCTGACCGAACCCGTGATCAAACCCGGCCCCGACACACTGGGCAAATGGCGCTCGGAGGCCAACCCGGTGGATATCGTCCTCCGCTGATTCCGCCCACCCCACCAGGCGCTCGCTCACCTTTCGTCGCCTTTTCGCTGACGCTCGGTCACCTTTCGTCGTCTTTTCGCTGACGCTCGGTCAGGTCCCGTCGCTTTTCGCCGACGCTCGCTCACAAGATATGAGGGAGGGTTGGTGTTTTGGGGTTGCGATGTGAGGGAGGGTTGGTGTTTTGGGGTTGGGATGTGAGGGAGGGTTGGTGACCTTCCTCACAAGCCGGGAATTAGGTTACGCTAGCCTTTCTTAATAGGCGCGAGGATAGGCTAGCCTTACTTGGGTTCGCATCATTCACCTAAGGAGTTCCGTGGCTTCCCCCGTTTCCCCCATCCCGGCCGCAGTCGCCACCCGCCGTGCCGTCTTCAAGACCGCAGGCAAGGCGACCGCCGTTCTGGCCGCCGCCGCACTGACCCTCACGGCCTGCTCCACAGGCCCGGCCAGTTCCGCAGATGCCGGAGCCGGCACTCAAGCGCCCAGCTCACAGTTTCCGGTAACCATCAAGAATGTTTTTGGTGAGACCACCATTGAGAAGAAGCCCGAGCGCGTAGTCACCATTTCCTGGGTCAATGACGACGTCGCCATCGCCCTGGGCGTAGTTCCGGTCGGCGTTCCGAAGAACGACTGGGGCGGAAACGACAAGGCATCCACCCCGTGGAAGGACGCCGCCCTCGAAGAGCTCGGCGCCGGCTTCGGTACCGACAAGGCACCTGCCCAGTTCTCCGAGACTGACGGCATCAACTTCACCGAGATTGCCAAGCTCAACCCGGACGTCATCCTGGGCGCCTACTCCGGCCTGACGGAAGAGGACTACAAGAAGCTCAGCGAGATCGCGCCCGTCGTGGCCCAGCCGGAGCTGGCCTACGGCACGTCCTGGCAGGATTCCACCACCGTCATCGGCAAGGCCCTGGGCAAGGAAGCCGAGGCAACCAAGCTGGTTTCGGACACGGAAGCCACCATCAAGGAAAAGGTCTCCAAGTACCCGCAGCTCGAAGGCAAGAGTTACATATACGGCAACCTGGAACCGGCCAAGAGCGACGGCGTGAACGTCTACACGGCCAACGACAACCGGCCGCGATTCCTCAGCTCCCTCGGCATGAAGCTCGCCCCGATTGTGGAGGAGAAGTCCAAGGGTTCCAAGGAATTCTTCCTTGCCTGGTCAGCAGAGAAGGCCAACGAGCTGGACTCCGATATCTTTGTGACCTGGGTTCCGGACGCAGCCACCACTGATTCCATCAAGGCTGACCCGCTCCTCGGCCAGATCCCAGCTATCAAGAAGGGCGCCCTGGTCGCCGATCCGGACAACACCCTGACGCTGGCCATTTCGGCGTCGTCCCCGCTGAGCCTGCCGTGGTCACTGGACGCCTTCTTGCCGCAGCTGGGCAAGGCAGCCGACGCCGCAGCTAAGTAACACCGCCATGACGACGACGGCGGCCAACAGCACGCGCCCGGGTTCAGTTTCCGGAGAACCCACCTTAGGCGAACAGGCAGCAAAATCGCCCGCGAAGGGGCATCATCTGCCGGTTCCCGGTGGTGCCAGGGCCGCCTGGCTGTTTGCCGCCGTTGTCGTTCTTGTCCTTGTCAGCGCCGCGTCCCTTGCGATCGGTGCCAGGGACGTTTCCCTGCAGACCGTTTGGCAGGCGCTGACCAGTTTTGATCCCGCCAATGGCGACCACGCCGTTGTGCAGGCACGCCTCCCGCGGACTGTATTGGGCCTCGTGGTGGGCGCCGCGCTAGGGCTTGCAGGGGCCGCCATGCAGGGTGTGGCCCGCAACCCGCTCGCGGATCCGGGCATCATGGGCGTCAATGCCGGCGCAGCCCTCGCCGTTGTCACCGGCATCTATCTGTTCGGCATCTCGTCACTGACCGGCTACATCTGGTTCGCGTTTTTCGGCGCAGCCGCTGCTGCCACCCTCGTGTATCTGGTTGCATCGCTGGGCAGGGACGGCGCGACGCCGGTAAAACTCGCCTTGGCAGGTGCTGCCCTGAGCGCGGGCCTCTTTTCGCTGATGAACGTGATCCTTGTTTCCAGCCAGGACACGCTTGACCGGTTCCGGTTCTGGCAAGTTGGCGGCATCGCCGGGCGTGAATGGTCAGTAGTGCTTCCCGGACTGCCCTTCCTCGTGATCGGGGCCGTCATAGTGCTGGGCACCGGAAGGATTTTGAACAGCCTGGCGCTGGGCGACGACACAGCGCGCGGGCTCGGCCAGAATGTCAGCCTGGTTCGGGCCATAACGGCAGTGGGGATCGTGCTGCTGTGCGGCTCAGCCACTGCTTTGGCCGGACCGATCGGATTCGTCGGCCTTGTCATTCCGCACGCCGTGCGTTTCCTCACCGGTCCTGACTATCGGTGGATCCTCCCATTCTCCCTTGTCCTTGCCCCGGTCCTGCTGCTGGCCGCTGACATTATCGGCCGCGTGGTGCTGCTTCCGGGCGAAGTTCCGGCAGGCATCATGACCGCCCTTGTGGGTGCGCCGGTGTTCGTATGGCTGGTTCAGCGCGGAAAGGGGGCAGGACTGTGACCACCACGGTAAAGACTGAACGCGAGATGGCACTTCGCGGCAGTACAGGGCGCCAACAGTGGGCTTTTCTGCCATTTCGGCGCACAGTCAACCGCACCGCGGTCCTCTCCGCCGCCGTCGTGCTTCTCTTCGCCGCTAGCATTCTGCTGGGAAGCTACACCGTCACTATTCCGGACTTCTTCAAGATCCTCGCGGCTCATTTCACCGACGGACCCAAGATCCCCGGTGCGAGCTTCATCGTCATGGAAAACAAACTGCCCAGGGCGGTAATAGGGACCATGATCGGAGCTGCCTTCGGCCTCGCGGGAGGGCTGTTCCAGACCATGCTGCGCAACCCTCTCGCCAGCCCCGATGTCATCGGCATCAGCTACGGCGCGAGCGCCGGCGCCGTGACGGCCATTGTCATTTTCGGTGCCACGGGAGCAGCAGTGTCCGGCGCGGCTTTTGCCGGGGCCCTCGGCGTCGCTGCTTTAATCTATGCCATTTCCCGCAGCGGCTCACTCGGCTCGGGCGGCGGACGCGGGGGGAATGCCGCAGGTAACCGGCTGATCCTGGCCGGGGTCGGCATCGCTGCCGCCCTCCATGCCGTAGTGAGTTTCCTGATGACCAGAACTGATATCCGCACCGCAGCGGATACCCTCGTGTGGCTCAACGGGTCCCTGAACTCCGCCACGTGGGACCGAGCCGGCGTTCTGGCACTGACCCTTGTTGTCCTGTTGCCGGCCGTTGCGGTGCTGGCCGGACCCCTGCGCATCCTTGAACTCGGTGACGACGCTGCCTCCGGACTCGGCATCAGGGTGGGAATGACCCGTCTGGCGGTCGTCCTCACCGCCGTGGCACTTGCTGCGGTGGCGACGGCGGCTGCCGGCCCCGTCGCGTTCGTCGCCTTTCTCGCCGGTCCCATCGCCCGCCGCTTCACCCGGAAGGCCAGCCTGCCGGCGTCGGCGCTGGTGGGCGTGCTCATCGTTCTCGCAGCAGATTACTTTGCCGCAAACATCGCCCCGCTGATGCTCGATGGCACCGTATTACCGGTCGGCGTGGTCACAGGCGCCCTCGGTGCCCCGTTCCTGCTGTGGCTCCTGGTCACTTCCAACCGAAAGGATGCCTGACATGGCAGTTCTGAACGCCAAGGACCTGACGCTCAGGTATGAGCAGCGCATCGTCATCGAACAGCTGTGCGCGGAGATTCCGGAAGGCAAGGTGACCATGATTGTCGGAGCCAACGCCTGTGGAAAATCCACCCTGTTGCGCGGATTGTCCCGCTTGCTCAAGCCGGCGGCCGGAACTGTGACCTTGGACGGCAAGGACATTCACTCCAGGCCTGCACGGGAGGTGGCCCGGACGCTCGGCCTCCTCCCGCAGCACCCTACAGCGCCGGATGGCATTACCGTGCGCGACCTGGTGGGCCGCGGACGATACCCTCACCAGGGCTTCTTCCGCAGCTGGAGCCCTGAGGATGACCTCGCCGTGCAGAGCGCTCTGGATGCCACCGAAACGATGGAACTCGCCGATCGGAACGTGGACGAACTTTCCGGGGGCCAGCGCCAGCGCGTGTGGATTGCCATGGCCCTGGCCCAGGAGACGGACGTGCTGCTCCTGGACGAGCCCACCACGTACCTGGACCTGACGCACCAGGTTGAAGTCCTGGATCTCGTGACCGACCTGAACCGTAAAAACGGGACGACCGTGGCAATCGTCCTGCACGATCTCAACCTTGCCGCCCGCTATGCGGATCACGTCATTGCCCTGAAGGCCGGAAGCATTGTTGCAGAAGGTCCTGCGATTCAGGTCGTCACCGAACACCTGGTCCGGGAGGTCTTCGGACTCGAATCCCGCGTCGTGCCCGATCCTGTGTCCGGGACCCCGCTGATCATCCCGATCGGGCGGCATCACGCGGGGGACAGCACCGCCCCAAAAGTGCCAAGCCCAAAAGTGCCAAGCGAAAACCTGGAGTTGGTCTCATGAACACAGCTAGTAACGCCCCGGCGGGCACCATCAAGAACCAGTTGGCCACGGAGCCCATGACCCTGGCGTTCGATGTCACGGTCAGTGCCGTCCAGGAGCTTAGCCCTAACTTCCGGCGGGTCACCTTCGGAGGATATTCGCTGCGGGACTTCGGCGTGCATGGAGGGACCCTCGATCTCCGCATCAAGCTGATGATTCCTTCGCTTGCCGCTGACGGCACTTGCCTGCCCCTGCCCGTTTTCGAGATGGAGCAGACCGGTTGGTACCAGGAGTGGCTGGCCATGGATCCGACCACCCGCGGGTCAATGCGGACCTACACCGTGAGGCGCGAACGCCTTGACGGGGTCTACCCCGAGATCGACGTCGACTTCGTGATGCACTTCGACTCAAAGGGCGACGGCGGCCCGGCGGCGAATTGGGCACTGAATGCCAAACCTGGCGATGCCATCACCATCATCGGGCCTAACAACCGGGCAGCGCATTGCGTCACTGCCGAAATCTATTCTGGAATTGAATGGCGACCCGGTCTGGCCCAGCGCGTCCTGCTGGCAGGGGACGAAACTGCCGTTCCTGCGATCAGCGCCATCCTGGAAAGCCTGCCGGCGGATATGACGGGACACGCCTTCCTCGAGGTCCCGGAAGCGGGTGATTTCCTGGATCTTAAGACAGCTGCCGACGTCGAAATCACTTGGCTGGCCAGGGGCGCCTCCATCGGTCGCTCCCGCCCGCACGGGCAACTCCTTACGGAAGCGGTGAAGTCTGCAGTGCCTGTGCCGGGCTGGGTGGGTATCAGGACGCCGGATGGTGCGGCCGGGCCGGAACCTGAGGACGTGGACGTGGACCAGAACATCCTGTGGGAGACTCCAACACGGATGGATACCGCAGCAATCGGGGCAACAAAGAACCCGGGGATGCCCCCGGGTGCCATGCCGTTCTACGCCTGGATCGCCGGGGAGGCGGGCGTAATCAAGGATCTGCGCCGCTACCTGGTGCGCGATGTTGGCATCGACCGGAAGCAGGTCGCGTTTATGGGCTACTGGCGGCAGGGGAAAGCGGAACTCTAACTATGCGGTGCGTCTCGGACACGAGTCGCACAGTAACGTTTCCGCCGAGCCTCCGTGGGCCGGGACCCCGGCCCACCACTTGTGAGGCAGTTCGTTCAGGCTGCCATCTTCGATCGATGATGACGTGCCCGCGACCGGCGGGACCTGTGGGGTTTGGCTGCAACGGCGACAAGGCCGCCGTCGGGAACCCTGCTGTCCCCGTCAAGGGTGGTCCCGTGGCCCACCTGAGCTCCGGCGCCGATGCGTGAGTGGCTGCCGATGCGGACACTGTTGCCCACGATCGTTCCCTCGCCCACGTAGACGCCGTCGCCAATGAGGGCCAGGTCGCCAATCTTCGCCCGGCGATCGATCCAGCTGCCATCCCCGATCCGGCAACCCGAACCAACGCATGCCCCTGCTTCGATATATGTAGTTGAACCGATGAAGGAACTCTCTTCCACTTCGGCGCCTGGCCCGATCAGCCCGCCGCCGTTGGGGTGCCGGCGGTACCTGGTGACCTTGCCGGCCTCGTCCTCAACTGATTCGATTTTCTTGCTCATTCCATTCCTAACTAGTGCGCACACCGCACCCAAGGAAATTAACGTTTTCCGGGCCAAATTGATTCCATAGCCCTAACGATTCCCCGGTCTTCCGTGCTCTGCCGCCCTTGCTCAGATGACGCCCGTGGTTAACGCCGTCGTTGCCTGCCGGCCGCCTGCCCGCAGCCTGTTCGTTGCAAGGGCAGACTAGGTTTCTGGGGTGGCTGTCGATCCATCCCCAGAGCATGCTCTTCCTGGCAGAAATGGACGACGGCGTTTTGTCGCCTTGGGCGATTCCTTCACGGAAGGCGTCGGGGACTGGAACCGGAACCTGCCTAACGGCGTGAGGGGCTGGGCGGACCGGGTGGCGGAAAAGCTGGCGAAGGCAGAGCCGGGGTGGGAATATGCAAACCTGGCAGTACGGAGCAAGCGCCTGAGGCATGTCATTGAGGAGCAATTGGAGCCGGCGCTGGCCCTCAAGCCGACGCTGATCACGCTCTACGCCGGCGGAAACGACATCCTGGACTTCGGAACAGACGTCGACGCCCTTATGGAGGACTACGAGTATCTGGTGGCCAGACTCGCTGGCACTGGAGCAACCCTGCTGCTCTTCACGGGTTTCGACGTCAAGGTCTCGGCGGTTCTGGAGCCGTTGAAGAAACGCAACAGGGCTTACAACCAGCGCGTCAGGGAACTGGCTGAGAAATACGGAGCCATCCTGGTGGACTACTGGTGTTTCGACGCCTTCCACGATCGGCGCATGTGGTCCTCAGACAGGCTCCATATGTCCAAGGCGGGGCATAAGTACCTCGCTGCCCGGGTGCTGGACCATCTGGGCGTTCCGCACAAGATCAGTCCCAAAGACTGGGAACCGCCGGCGAAACTGACCCTGAAGGAGTGGGAACGGCTGCAACGGCGCTGGGTCCACGACTGGGTGCTTCCCCTTGTGGGCCGCAAACTCAGGGGAGTGACCTTGGGGGATCAGCTGGGGCCGCGTTGGCCTGTGCCGGTGAAGGTTCCTGTCAAAGGCGGTTTGAAGCGGCTCGCTGAAACAGCTGACCGCGAGGCGCGGTAAGGCCTGAGTGCGCTAGTTGTCCAGCAGTGCGCTCAATTGTCCAGCAGATTATCGAATCCGGGTGCCACCCTGTTGGCGTGGAACTCCATCACCTCAAACTCGGCCACGCCATTGACGTAGAAGGGATCCTTGGCAAGGGACGCGTCGAGGCTGTCCCGGTCGGCTGTCGACAGGAGCAGTGCGCCGGTGCGCGGAATCTTCCGGCCTGCAGCGATGAAGACACCCTCATCGAAAGCCTCCTGCAACCAGGAAACATGGTCCGCCAGGTGGTAGTCCACGATGTCCGTGGGCACCTTGTAGCTCAGGGAAATAACGTACATGGGGACAGCCTACCGAGGCAGCGCCAGCGGGACTTGAACCGTCAAGCATTTTTCCTCTTAAGATGTATCTATGAGCGAACCACGATGGCTGAATGCAGACGAACGCCGCGCGTGGCTTGCCCTCATGAGCATTAACACCCTGCTTCCGGCAGCTCTGGACTCGCAACTTCACAGTGCCGGCAAATTGTCCTTGTTCGATTACCACGTCCTGGCGATGCTCTCTGAGACGGAATCCCGCTTCCTCCCCATGAGTGAACTGGCAGCGCGGACCAGTGCATCCCTTTCAAGGCTTTCGCACGTTGTTACCAAGCTGCAAAACCGGGGTTGGGTGGAGCGGCGCCCGCACCCCGGGGACGCAAGGGTCACCACCGCACACCTTACCGACGCCGGGATGGACACGATCGTGGGTCTGGCGCCCGGGCATGTGGAATCAGTCCGCGCCCTGTTCCTGGATGCGCTTAGCGAGGAAGACGTGGCCGATCTGGCCCGGATCGGTGAAAAGATCGTGTCCCGCCTGGACGATGACCACTGGATCCTCCGCGAAGGCTGAAGGGATCCGGCGTGGCGGCCCCTTTTGTTGCTCCCAGCAACTGATGGCAGACTGTCGCTATGGATTTTTCTACCCGGTACGTGGCTTTGGGGGACTCCTTCACGGAAGGCGTGGGCGATGACGATCCCACCCGCCCGAATGGTGTCAGGGGCTGGGCAGACCGTGTAGCGGAACAACTCGGCGCTGCGGATCCTTCCTTCGGCTACGCCAACCTCGCAATCCGAGGGAGGAAGCTTCGCCGGATCCTCGCCGAACAGGTGGATGCCGCCGTCGAGCTTAAACCCACTTTGGTGACCATTTACGCCGGGGCCAACGACATCCTCCGCCCGAAGGTTGATATCGACGGGCTTCTTGAGGAGTACGACGCCGGTATCCGCAAGTTGAGTGCCACGGGCGCCACTGTGGTGATGTTCACCGGGTTTGACTCCCGCGGCTCCAAGATCTTCAGCACAACCCGTGGACGCACGGCCATCTATAACGAGCTGGTACGGGGTATTGCCGGTGACCATGGCGCCCTGCTGGTCGACTACTGGCGCTTCAGCGAATACTACGACTGGGGAATGTGGGCGCAGGACCGGATGCACATGTCTGCTGCCGGGCACGCCAACATGGCTAAGCGCGTGCTGACCGTACTGGAACACGACCATTCCATTGAAGTCCCTCCCATGACCCCCGTTCCCGAAATGAGCCGCATCGAGGCGCTGCGTGCAAACGCGCGGTGGATCCGGGAGTTTGCCGGGCCCTGGGTCGTGCGCCGGGTCACCGGAAAATCCTCCGGTGACGGCCTGAATCCGCGGTACCCGGAGCTGACTCGCCTCTAGGCCGGGGCGCCAGCTTATACACCCAGAGAGGGCGGATTGGTCTTTAGTTGCCTTAGCTCGTAGACTTGGTAGGCGCTAAGTGCGCGGAGCGTGCGCAATTGCTCCGGTGGCCCGGTATTTTTCTCCAGGGTAGCCGGTAGTTAGGGGCTCAAGTTGCGTGACTAACCGTTCACCCTGATCAGTTTGGGTCGCACTTACACGCATGGTCCTGCAGCAGATATGCGGATCATTACTTTCAATTCTTGAGGAGAAGTCATGGCAGCACACTGCCAAGTGACCGGAGCCGAGCCGGGCTTTGGGCACAGCATTTCGCACTCGCACCGTCGCAACAAGCGCCGGTTCGATCCGAACATCCAGAAGAAGCGCTACTGGGTTCCGTCCCTGCGCCGTAATGTCACCCTGCAGGTCTCTGCTCGTGGCATCAAGACCATCGACGTTCGCGGCATCGACGTAGTCGTCGCCGGCATCCTGGCACGAGGAGTAAAGCTCTAATGGCAAAGGATAAGGACGTACGTCCCATCATCAAGCTCAAGTCGACCGCTGGCACGGGTTACACCTACGTCACGCGCAAGAACCGTCGTAACGACCCGGACCGCATGGTTCTGAAGAAGTACGACCCCAAAATCCGCCAGCACGTCGAATTCCGAGAGGAGCGCTAAACATATGGCTAAGAAATCCAAGATTGCTCGTAACGAGCAGCGCAAGGTCATCGTTGAGCGCTATGCCGAAAAGCGCCTCGCTCTGAAGAAGACGCTGGTTGACCCCAACGCTACTGACGAAGCACGCGAAGAAGCACGCCTCGGCCTGCAGAAGCTGCCCCGCAACGCGTCCCCGATCCGTCTGCGTAACCGCGACATCATCGACGGCCGTCCCCGCGGTACCTTCCAGAAGTTCGGTATCTCCCGTGTTCGCTTCCGCGACATGGCTCACCGCGGTGAGCTCCCGGGCATCACCAAGTCTTCCTGGTAATGCAGCACCGCTGATTCCAGCTGCTTGAGAAGGGCCGGCAACCATCTGGTTGCCGGCCCTTCTTCGCGTTAACGCCACTTCTGCTGCCCAGTTGGGATGGGGGCCGGGGTGACGCACCACACAGAATTTGAAGTACGACGGCGAGTGGCTCAGTGGGCCCCTTTTGGCCGCTTTTCCCCGGAACGGCGGGGTTTCGGAGAGTGCGCCGAGCGGGTTTGCGGTGGGGCCGTTGTGGGTGTATTGTTTTCTAAGTCGCCGAGAGGGGGGCCAGCGAAGAGCTGGTTACCGGAGAGCGGCCAACCCCCAATTCAAGACCAGATTCTGGTGGAACTTTCGAGTGCTGCCGATCGGGTCGGGGGACGTGTTTTCGACCGGTGCGGTCCTGAAAGATGGATTTGCACAGGAGCTGGAAACCGGGTAAGTTTGAAAAGTTGCTCCGGAGCGATCCACGGCTGGGTTTTGGTTGTGGTGGTGCCGGGTGTGTCTGTTGTTTGAGAACTCAATAGTGTGCCAAGTTTGTTGATACCAATTGTTTTATTGATTGGTTGAATTGGCCAGGTTGTCCACCCCGTGGATGGTCTGGTTTTTTTGGCTGGTTTCAAATTTTGTGCGGCCGGGTTTCCGCGTTTTCCCGTGGTTCCTGGTTGTGTTTCGTTTTTGTTTTACTTCAACGGAGAGTTTGATCCTGGCTCAGGATGAACGCTGGCGGCGTGCTTAACACATGCAAGTCGAACGATGAAGGGAGCTTGCTCCTGGATTAGTGGCGAACGGGTGAGTAACACGTGAGTAACCTGCCCTTAACTCTGGGATAAGCCTGGGAAACTGGGTCTAATACCGGATATGACTCCTCATCGCATGGTGGGGGGTGGAAAGCTTTTTGTGGTTTTGGATGGACTCGCGGCCTATCAGCTTGTTGGTGAGGTAATGGCTCACCAAGGCGACGACGGGTAGCCGGCCTGAGAGGGTGACCGGCCACACTGGGACTGAGACACGGCCCAGACTCCTACGGGAGGCAGCAGTGGGGAATATTGCACAATGGGCGAAAGCCTGATGCAGCGACGCCGCGTGAGGGATGACGGCCTTCGGGTTGTAAACCTCTTTCAGTAGGGAAGAAGCGAAAGTGACGGTACCTGCAGAAGAAGCGCCGGCTAACTACGTGCCAGCAGCCGCGGTAATACGTAGGGCGCAAGCGTTATCCGGAATTATTGGGCGTAAAGAGCTCGTAGGCGGTTTGTCGCGTCTGCTGTGAAAGACCGGGGCTCAACTCCGGTTCTGCAGTGGGTACGGGCAGACTAGAGTGATGTAGGGGAGACTGGAATTCCTGGTGTAGCGGTGAAATGCGCAGATATCAGGAGGAACACCGATGGCGAAGGCAGGTCTCTGGGCATTAACTGACGCTGAGGAGCGAAAGCATGGGGAGCGAACAGGATTAGATACCCTGGTAGTCCATGCCGTAAACGTTGGGCACTAGGTGTGGGGGACATTCCACGTTTTCCGCGCCGTAGCTAACGCATTAAGTGCCCCGCCTGGGGAGTACGGCCGCAAGGCTAAAACTCAAAGGAATTGACGGGGGCCCGCACAAGCGGCGGAGCATGCGGATTAATTCGATGCAACGCGAAGAACCTTACCAAGGCTTGACATGGACCGGACCGGGCTGGAAACAGTCCTTCCCCTTTGGGGCCGGTTCACAGGTGGTGCATGGTTGTCGTCAGCTCGTGTCGTGAGATGTTGGGTTAAGTCCCGCAACGAGCGCAACCCTCGTTCTATGTTGCCAGCACGTGATGGTGGGGACTCATAGGAGACTGCCGGGGTCAACTCGGAGGAAGGTGGGGACGACGTCAAATCATCATGCCCCTTATGTCTTGGGCTTCACGCATGCTACAATGGCCGGTACAAAGGGTTGCGATACTGTGAGGTGGAGCTAATCCCAAAAAGCCGGTCTCAGTTCGGATTGGGGTCTGCAACTCGACCCCATGAAGTCGGAGTCGCTAGTAATCGCAGATCAGCAACGCTGCGGTGAATACGTTCCCGGGCCTTGTACACACCGCCCGTCAAGTCACGAAAGTTGGTAACACCCGAAGCCGGTGGCCTAACCCCTTGTGGGAGGGAGCTGTCGAAGGTGGGACTGGCGATTGGGACTAAGTCGTAACAAGGTAGCCGTACCGGAAGGTGCGGCTGGATCACCTCCTTTCTAAGGAGCACCTACAGTCACCTTGCCTCATGTATGTGAGTGTGGAGGGGTTGTCAGGAGTAAAGGCCCATTGCGCAGGCGATTGTTCTGCGGTGGGTGCTCAAGGGTGGAATATCAACGAATAGGTGCCTGGTGGCACGGGCCGGTTATTAGTACGGATCCTGGTTGCTCTTCTCCTTTGTTGGGGTGGGGTGCGGGGTTCAGGAAGGTTTCCGGTGCGGGTTGTTGGGTGGTGTTTGGCACACTGTTGGGTCCTGAGGCAACAGGGCCGGGGGAAGGGGTGACTCTTTGTCCGGGTTTGTTTGTTTCTGGTTTCCTGGTCGGACCGATCATGCACGTTTTTTGCTCCCTTTGGTGGGGGTGTGTGTGGGGTGTGTGGCATGGGGTTGTTGTTTGAGAACTACATAGTGGACGCGAGCATCTTTTATAAGAAGCAATTTCCAAGAATATGAACCTGGATCTGTGCTGCGGATGTGGTTGTGCTTTTCCCTTCGGGGTTTGGTGTGGCTGTGTTTGTGGTGTGGTTTCCATAGGTTCTCTCGAAATGTTTTTTTGATCTTTTGTGGTCAAGTTTTTAAGAGCACACGGTGGATGCCTTGGCATTAGGAGCCGAAGAAGGACGTAGGAATCTGCGATAAGCCTGGGGGAGTCGATAACCGGACTGTGATCCCAGGGTGTCCGAATGGGGAAACCCCGCCAGACGCGCGAGTGATCTGGTGACCCGCATCTGAACACATAGGGTGCGTGGAGGGAACGCGGGGAAGTGAAACATCTCAGTACCCGCAGGAAGAGAAAACAACAGTGATTCCGTTAGTAGTGGCGAGCGAACGCGGATCAGGCTAAACCGTTCCATGTGTGATAGCCGGCGGGCGTTGCATGGTCGGGGTTGTGGGACTTTCCGTTCTGTCTCTGCCGGGACAGTGAGGTGAGAGTACGGGCATAGGTGAACGGTCTTGAAAGGCCGGCCAGAGAGGGTGTGAGCCCCGTAACCGAAATGTTGTGTACCGCCTGGAGAGTATCCCAAGTAGCACGGGGCCCGAGAAATCCCGTGCGAATCTGTCAGGACCACCTGATAAGCCTAAATACTCCCTAATGACCGATAGCGGACCAGTACCGTGAGGGAAAGGTGAAAAGTACCCCGGGAGGGGAGTGAAACAGTACCTGAAACCGTGTGCTTACAATCCGTCGGAGCAGCCGCAGCTTGCTGTGTAGTTGTGACGGCGTGCCTTTTGAAGAATGAGCCTGCGAGTTAGTGTTACGTCGCGAGGTTAACCCGTGTGGGGAAGCCGTAGCGAAAGCGAGTCTGAACAGGGCGTTGCAGTGGCGTGATCTAGACCCGAAGCGAAGTGATCTACCCATGGCCAGGTTGAAGCGACGGTAAGACGTCGTGGAGGACCGAACCCACTTCAGTTGAAAATGGAGGGGATGAGCTGTGGGTAGGGGTGAAAGGCCAATCAAACTTCGTGATAGCTGGTTCTCCCCGAAATGCATTTAGGTGCAGCGTTGCGTGTTTCTTGCCGGAGGTAGAGCTACTGGATGGCCGATGGGCCCTACAAGGTTACTGACGTCAGCCAAACTCCGAATGCCGGTAAGTGAGAGCGCAGCAGTGAGACTGTGGGGGATAAGCTTCATAGTCGAGAGGGAAACAGCCCAGACCACCAACTAAGGCCCCTAAGCGTGTGCTAAGTGGGAAAGGATGTGGAGTTGCGAAGACAACCAGGAGGTTGGCTTAGAAGCAGCCATCCTTAAAAGAGTGCGTAATAGCTCACTGGTCAAGTGATTCCGCGCCGACAATGTAGCGGGGCTCAAGTACACCGCCGAAGTTGTGGCATTCAGATTTTTGCTAAGCCCTTGTGGTTCAGGCGTCTGGATGGGTAGGGGAGCGTCGTGTGGGCAGTGAAGTCGCGGTGTAAACCAGCGGTGGAGCCTACACGAGTGAGAATGCAGGCATGAGTAGCGAAAGACGGGTGAGAAACCCGTCCGCCGAATGATCAAGGGTTCCAGGGTCAAGCTAATCTGCCCTGGGTAAGTCGGGACCTAAGGCGAGGCCGACAGGCGTAGTCGATGGACAACGGGTTGATATTCCCGTACCGGCGAAAAACCGTCCATGCTGAACAGGGGATACTAACCGCCCGAGACCTGACCGATCACCCTTGTGGTGTGAGGTTTTTGGTGGAGCGCGGGACCTGATCCTGGGAGGTAAGCGTATTAACAGGTGTGACGCAGGAAGGTAGCCGAGCCGGGCGATGGTTGTCCCGGTCTAAGGATGTAGGGCGAACGGTAGGCAAATCCGCCGTTCATGATGCCTGAGATCTGATGGGACTCCCGTAAGGGGGGATTCGGTGATCCTATGCTGCCTAGAAAAGCATCGGCGCGAGGTTTTAGCCGCCCGTACCCCAAACCGACACAGGTGATCAGGTAGAGAATACTAAGGCGATCGAGAGAATTATGGTTAAGGAACTCGGCAAAATGCCCCCGTAACTTCGGGAGAAGGGGGGCCCCCATCGTGATGGACACTTGCTGTCCGGAGCGTGCAGGGGCCGCAGAGACCAGGGGGAAGCGACTGTTTACTAAAAACACAGGTCCGTGCGAAGTCGCAAGACGATGTATACGGACTGACTCCTGCCCGGTGCTGGAAGGTTAAGAGGACCGGTTAGCCGCAAGGCGAAGCTGAGAATTCAAGCCCCAGTAAACGGCGGTGGTAACTATAACCATCCTAAGGTAGCGAAATTCCTTGTCGGGTAAGTTCCGACCTGCACGAATGGAGTAACGACTTCCCCGCTGTCTCAACCATAAACTCGGCGAAATTGCAGTACGAGTAAAGATGCTCGTTACGCGCAGCAGGACGGAAAGACCCCGAGACCTTTACTATAGTTTGGTATTGGTGTTCGGAGTGGCTTGTGTAGGATAGGTGGGAGACGTTGAAGCCCGGACGCCAGTTCGGGTGGAGTCATCGTTGAAATACCACTCTGGTCACTTTGGACATCTAACTTCGGCCCGTAATCCGGGTCAGGGACAGTGCCTGATGGGTAGTTTAACTGGGGCGGTTGCCTCCTAAAAAGTAACGGAGGCGCCCAAAGGTTCCCTCAGCCTGGTTGGCAATCAGGTGTCGAGTGTAAGTGCACAAGGGAGCTTGACTGTGAGAGAGACATCTCGAGCAGGGACGAAAGTCGGGACTAGTGATCCGGCGGTACATTGTGGAATGGCCGTCGCTCAACGGATAAAAGGTACCTCGGGGATAACAGGCTGATCTTGCCCAAGAGTCCATATCGACGGCATGGTTTGGCACCTCGATGTCGGCTCGTCGCATCCTGGGGCTGGAGTAGGTCCCAAGGGTTGGGCTGTTCGCCCATTAAAGCGGTACGCGAGCTGGGTTTAGAACGTCGTGAGACAGTTCGGTCCCTATCCGCTGCGCGCGCAGGAAATTTGAGAAGGGCTGTCCTTAGTACGAGAGGACCGGGACGGACGAACCTCTGGTGTGTCAGTTGTACTGCCAAGTGCACCGCTGATTAGCTACGTTCGGATGGGATAACCGCTGAAAGCATCTAAGCGGGAAGCTCGCTTCGAGATGAGATTTCCATACACCTTGTGTGTGAGAGGCCCCCAGCCAGACCACTGGGTTGATAGGCCGGATGTGGAAGCGAGGACTAACGACTCGTGAAGCTGACCGGTACTAATAGGCCGATAACTTACACCACACACCACCCCCGCAAACGAACTTCAAAAGCGTTTGCACCCAGGGGGCGGTAAAAAGAAAACAAGACTGCTTGCGTCCACTATGTGGTTCCCAACCAACAAACCCGCACCACCGGTTTGCTGACAAGGGAACACAACTGAATAACAACACCACACCTGCCCCCCAAAAGGGCAGAGAGAACATGTTGTAACCACCAGATTTCCCACCCCCCACAGGGGTACGGGACACAGGGTTACGGCGGTCATAGCGTGGGGGAAACGCCCGGTCCCATTCCGAACCCGGAAGCTAAGACCCACAGCGCCGATGGTACTGCACCCGGGAGGGTGTGGGAGAGTAGGTCACCGCCGGACAACCATTAAAAAGGGTCGAGAGCCCCAACCACACACGGTTGGGGCTCTCCCTCATTTAACCCCCCAACCACGAACCGGGCAGCCCTCGCTCACCTCCCGTGGGCAACAGGGCAACCCTCCCTCACATACCGTGGGCAACAGGGCAACCCTCCCTCACCTCCCGTGGGCAACAGGGCAACCCTCCCTCACTTCCCGCGGGCAACAGGGCAACCCTCCCTCACCTCCCGACCCCAAACCGGCGGGATGTGAAGGAGCGTCAGGCCAGAACCTGCGAAACGTGAAGGAGCGTCAGGCCAGAACCTGCGAAACGTGAGAGAGCGTCAGGCCGGAACCTGCGAAAGGTGAGGGAGCGTCAGGCTACGACCTGCGAAACGTGAGAGAGCGTCAGGCTGGAACCTGCGAAACGTGAGGGAGCGTTGAGACAGGCAAAACCCGGACCGCCGTAGCTGGCCCCTAGACTTACGAGCATGACCCAAACCCCTGCTGGCCGCCGCTCCCAGCGAGCCACCATCCTGGACGTCGCTGCCGCTGCAGGTGTTTCACGACAAACCGTCACCCGCGCCATGAACGACATGCCGGGCATCAAAACGGAAACCCGTCAGCGTATCCAGGAGCTGGCCAAGGAACTTGGGTACACCCCGAGCCGGTTCGCCAAGGGCCTGGTGCAAGGGGCACGGACTTCGGTAGGCCTGGCCATCCCGGATCTCACCAACCCCTACTTTCCCGCTTTCGCCTCGAGCGTGGTGGAGCAGGCCACTCAGCGTGGATGGCAGGTGGTTATGGATGACTACGGCCATGGGGGACGTAACGGCCTTGACGCCGTCGAGCATCTCGCCCCGCACGTGGATGCCGTGATTGGGTACCTGGGCGGCTACGCAGGTCAGGCCCAATCGGTCCTGGGCCGGCGGCCGTTGATAGTTTTGGATGAGGAACCCGGCTCAGCCGCCGGTGCCATTACCTTTGACTACCGCCATGCGGCCGAACTGGCGATCAGGCGCTTGTGGAGTGCCGGTCGCCGCCAGATCGCGTACGTAGACTCCATCCGTGGGCCTGAAAAGCCGGGCCCCGAAAAGCCGGGCCCCGAAAAGCCGGGCCCCGAAAAGCCGGACCCGGACACTCACGTCCCGGGTATGGCCGGCAGCGCGGAAATACTCCCTCACGGGCCTGGCAGCGGTGATGGGTTCGTCACATCCAGGGGCAGGGCCTTCGCTGCTGTACTCGCGGAATCCTATGGTGATGCTTTCGATTGCTCGGCTGTGGCGGTTGAGGAGTCGGCATCTGCCGCTCGTACTGCCGTGCGGGATCTCCTTGCGCAGCAACCTGGGATTGCTGGAATTGTTGCCTTCAATGACCTTGTGGCGTCAGGGGTGCTGAAGGCGGTGGCGGATGCCGGGAAGAGGGTCCCCGAAGATTGCCTGGTCATCGGAATGGACGGAATTCCACTCGGAGAACAATTGTCTCCCGAGTTGACCACACTGTCGTTGGACCTTCGGGAGGTGGGCCGCACCGCCGTCGAACTCCTTGACGGATTGTTGGCTGGATCCCTGACTGCCGGGAGTGCGGAGGCGCGCCTTACGCTTCGGCATCGGCTGGTGGTGAGGCAGTCCGCCTGACCAGGAAATCCCGTGCGAACTATGGCCAAAGTTCTTGACCTGCCGTACTGTTGTACCCAGTCCGTGAACGTTCACGTTTCCACAATCCACCAACGAATCCCGCAGAATCAGCGAGACGAGGAACACTTATGTCAGTCGAATCATTGCCCGACGCACGGGATCTTCAGCAGTCCCCGCTCCAGCCCACCACCTCCATGGTGGAACGCCACCTGGAACTCGGCGGGGGACGCATGGCAGCGCTGGCATCGGTTGCCCCGGCTGAAGGGACACTTCCGGCCAGAGCGTTCCTTGACAGTGATGCTGCCCGGCTGTCGCTGAACGGAACATGGCAGTTCCGGCTGTTACCGGGCATCAGGACAGCGCCCGAGGATGGCTGGCAACTGGGCCAGGACCTATCCGACTTCACAGAGTTGCCTGTGCCGTCAAGCTGGTCAATGCACGGCCACGGCAGCCCCGCATACACAAACATCCAGTACCCGTTCCCTGTTGAGCCGCCCCAGATTCCGGAAGCCAACCCCATCGGGCAGCACGTTTTTAAATTCACGGCCGGCCCGGAATTTTTCCCTCGGGCTGTGCTCCGCTTCGACGGCATTGAATCTGCAGGAACGGTGTGGCTGAATGGCCAACGCCTTGGCACCACGCGCGGCAGTCGGCTGGCCCATGAATTCGATGTCGCAGGCGCTCTGGCTGAAGGTGCAAACGTCCTTGCCGTCGAGGTAGCCCAGTTCTCCGGAGCAAGCTACCTTGAGGATCAGGACATGTGGTGGCTTCCCGGCATATTCCGGGACGTCACCCTCCAGGCTCGGCCGGCAGGAGGAATCGACGACGTCTTTGTGCACGCTGAGTTCGACCACCTGCGGGGTGAAGGAATCCTTCGTGTGGAGGCGAGCCGGGACGGTGAGGCGATTGACGCCGTCGTGCGTATTCCGGAGCTGGGACTGGAACTCGGTGCCGGCGCAGAACACGTGATTCCCGGAATAGAACCCTGGTCGGCTGAGGCACCAAAGTTGTACCGGGCCAGCGTCAGCACCGCAGCTGAGTCCATCGAGCTTCAGCTGGGATTCCGCTCGATCAGCATCGAGGACGCCCAGTTCAAGGTGAACGGCAAGCGCATCCTGCTCCGCGGCGTGAACCGCCATGAGCACGACCCCAAGCTGGGCCGTGCGGTGCCCAGGGAGCTGATGATCAGCGAACTGCGGCTCATGAAGCAGCACAACATCAATGCCATCCGGACATCCCACTACCCGCCTCATCCCGAATTTCTGGCCCTTGCTGACCAGCTCGGCTTTTATGTGGTCCTCGAGTGCGACCTCGAAACCCACGGGTTTGAAAGCGGTGGTTGGAAGCAAAACCCCAGCGACGATCCTCAGTGGGAGGCCGCGTTGCTGGACAGGATGCGGCGCACCGTGGAACGGGACAAGAACCACGCTTCGGTGATTATGTGGTCGCTTGGCAACGAGGCTGGTGCAGGTAGGAACCTTGCTGCAATGTCACGCTGGGCGAAGCACCGGGATCCGTCACGCCCCATCCACTATGAAGGCGACTGGAGCTGTGCCTATGTGGATGTCTACTCGCGGATGTACGCCACCCACGCGGAGACCGAGCTGATCGGCCAGGGCGTGGAGGAACCCCTCGAGGATCCTGCCCTTGATACGCGTCGCCGGGCCATGCCCTTCGTCCTGTGTGAGTACGTTCACGCCATGGGCAACGGACCCGGCGGAATGACCGAGTATCAGGAACTGTTTGACCGCTACCCACGTCTCATGGGCGGCTTTGTGTGGGAGTGGCTGGAGCACGGCATTACCGTTACTGGAGCCGACGGTCGGGAGCAGTTTGCATACGGCGGTGACTTTGGTGAGGAAATTCACGACGGCAACTTTGTGACCGACGGCCTCGTGGACGCCAACCGCAAGCCCCGGCCCGGACTGTTGGATTTCAAGAAGGTCATCGAACCCCTCACGCTTTCTGTAGCGGTGGACTGGTCCGGCTTCACTCTGCGCAACGGCTTTGATTTCGCTGACACATCTGCCTTCAGCTTCCGGTACGCAGTGGTGGCCGACGGCGTGACGCTCGACGGGGGGAGCGTCGCCTTGGCGCCTGTGGCGCCGGGCGAAGATGTGTTTGTTGAGCTGCCTGCCGGCTTGCTGCAGCTCCCTGCCGGCGGTCCGGCGGTTCTGACCGTCAGCGCTGTTCTGGGCGAGGACACCGACTGGGCCGATGCCGGTCATGAGATCGCCTGGGGCCAAGCAGCCGCCAACCTCAACGGTCCTGGCACGCTCACAGCGCACGCGTCTGTTCAGGAAGAAGGCAACGAACTTCGGCTCGGCCCGGCCGCTTTTGACCGCATCACCGGAGAGCTGAGGCGGTTGGGCGACCTGTCCGTGGAGGGGATGAAAGTCACCTTGTGGCGCGCCCCCACTGACAACGATCTGGGCAGGGAATGGAGCGACACGGACCCCCGCACAATAGAACGGCGCTGGTTGGACGCGGGACTAAACCGGCTCCATTCCCGGCTTATCAGCATTTCGGCCGTTTCAGCTGAAGACGGCGGGGAGATGCTGTTGGTCCGTACCCGGATGGCTCCAGCGGACAAGCAGTACGGCGTGCTGGTCGACTACGCGTGGACCAGTGACGGCACCAGCGTAAGCCTGAACACGTCCGTTCGCCCCGACGGGGACTGGATAGACCGGGGGAACGCAGTCCGATGGGCCAGGGTTGGAGTTGAGCTGATCCTGGGAGCCGAAACGAAGAACGTCGAGTGGTTCGGCCAGGGTCCGTACCAAAGCTACCCGGATACCGGCCAGGGCACTCGCCTGGGGTGGTATGTACTTCCCCTGGATGAGATGGACGTGGAGTATGTTCGGCCTCAGGAAGCGGGGGCAAGGTCGGGAGTACGTTCGGCTTCCTTGGAGCTCGACGCCGGATCGCTCAGTATCGCCGGTAACGACTTTGCGCTCACCGTCCGTCCGTACAGCCAGCAAGTGCTGGACGTCGCGACGCATCGTGAGGATCTGAGCCGCGACGGCCGGAGCTACATCTACCTGGATGCTGCCCGGGAGGGCGTTGGCACCGCAGCCTGTGGACCGGGAGCACTGGAGCCCTACCAGCTAACTCCCCGGGATGTTGATTTCACGGTGGTGCTCACCGCCGGGATGTAGGCCCCATGTGACTCACGCCATAAAGGCGGCGCCCGGCTGATTTCCGCCGCCGTACGTTCAGGAGGGGTCCCAAATCCTTGGTTTTCCGGGGATTCTGGGACCCCTCTGACGTGTGCGGAGCTGATTTGTGTTGCGGATGGGCTGCGTGTATTGTTTTCTAAGTCGCCGCGAGGGAGACCAGCGAAGAGCTGGTTACCGGAGAGCGGCCAACCCCCTGAAAACAGCCTGAAAAATGGTTCGCTGATTTGCGTGCCGTATACAGGCGGGGCCGGTTATTTGAAGCTCTAATCGCGGAAACGCTGATTTGCAAAGCATTAGGAAACCGGGTAAGTTTGAAAAGTTGCTCCGGAGCGATCCACGGCTGGGTTTTGGTTGTGGTGGTGCCGGGTGTGTCTGTTGTTTGAGAACTCAATAGTGTGCCAAGTTTGTTGATACCAATTGTTTTATTGATTGGTTGAATTGGCCAGGTTGTCCACCCCGTGGATGGTCTGGTTTTTTTGGCTGGTTTCAAATTTTGTGCGGCCGGGTTTCCGCGTTTTCCCGTGGTTCCTGGTTGTGTTTCGTTTTTGTTTTACTTCAACGGAGAGTTTGATCCTGGCTCAGGATGAACGCTGGCGGCGTGCTTAACACATGCAAGTCGAACGATGAAGGGAGCTTGCTCCTGGATTAGTGGCGAACGGGTGAGTAACACGTGAGTAACCTGCCCTTAACTCTGGGATAAGCCTGGGAAACTGGGTCTAATACCGGATATGACTCCTCATCGCATGGTGGGGGGTGGAAAGCTTTTTGTGGTTTTGGATGGACTCGCGGCCTATCAGCTTGTTGGTGAGGTAATGGCTCACCAAGGCGACGACGGGTAGCCGGCCTGAGAGGGTGACCGGCCACACTGGGACTGAGACACGGCCCAGACTCCTACGGGAGGCAGCAGTGGGGAATATTGCACAATGGGCGAAAGCCTGATGCAGCGACGCCGCGTGAGGGATGACGGCCTTCGGGTTGTAAACCTCTTTCAGTAGGGAAGAAGCGAAAGTGACGGTACCTGCAGAAGAAGCGCCGGCTAACTACGTGCCAGCAGCCGCGGTAATACGTAGGGCGCAAGCGTTATCCGGAATTATTGGGCGTAAAGAGCTCGTAGGCGGTTTGTCGCGTCTGCTGTGAAAGACCGGGGCTCAACTCCGGTTCTGCAGTGGGTACGGGCAGACTAGAGTGATGTAGGGGAGACTGGAATTCCTGGTGTAGCGGTGAAATGCGCAGATATCAGGAGGAACACCGATGGCGAAGGCAGGTCTCTGGGCATTAACTGACGCTGAGGAGCGAAAGCATGGGGAGCGAACAGGATTAGATACCCTGGTAGTCCATGCCGTAAACGTTGGGCACTAGGTGTGGGGGACATTCCACGTTTTCCGCGCCGTAGCTAACGCATTAAGTGCCCCGCCTGGGGAGTACGGCCGCAAGGCTAAAACTCAAAGGAATTGACGGGGGCCCGCACAAGCGGCGGAGCATGCGGATTAATTCGATGCAACGCGAAGAACCTTACCAAGGCTTGACATGGACCGGACCGGGCTGGAAACAGTCCTTCCCCTTTGGGGCCGGTTCACAGGTGGTGCATGGTTGTCGTCAGCTCGTGTCGTGAGATGTTGGGTTAAGTCCCGCAACGAGCGCAACCCTCGTTCTATGTTGCCAGCACGTGATGGTGGGGACTCATAGGAGACTGCCGGGGTCAACTCGGAGGAAGGTGGGGACGACGTCAAATCATCATGCCCCTTATGTCTTGGGCTTCACGCATGCTACAATGGCCGGTACAAAGGGTTGCGATACTGTGAGGTGGAGCTAATCCCAAAAAGCCGGTCTCAGTTCGGATTGGGGTCTGCAACTCGACCCCATGAAGTCGGAGTCGCTAGTAATCGCAGATCAGCAACGCTGCGGTGAATACGTTCCCGGGCCTTGTACACACCGCCCGTCAAGTCACGAAAGTTGGTAACACCCGAAGCCGGTGGCCTAACCCCTTGTGGGAGGGAGCTGTCGAAGGTGGGACTGGCGATTGGGACTAAGTCGTAACAAGGTAGCCGTACCGGAAGGTGCGGCTGGATCACCTCCTTTCTAAGGAGCACCTACAGTCACCTTGCCTCATGTATGTGAGTGTGGAGGGGTTGTCAGGAGTAAAGGCCCATTGCGCAGGCGATTGTTCTGCGGTGGGTGCTCAAGGGTGGAATATCAACGAATAGGTGCCTGGTGGCACGGGCCGGTTATTAGTACGGATCCTGGTTGCTCTTCTCCTTTGTTGGGGTGGGGTGCGGGGTTCAGGAAGGTTTCCGGTGCGGGTTGTTGGGTGGTGTTTGGCACACTGTTGGGTCCTGAGGCAACAGGGCCGGGGGAAGGGGTGACTCTTTGTCCGGGTTTGTTTGTTTCTGGTTTCCTGGTCGGACCGATCATGCACGTTTTTTGCTCCCTTTGGTGGGGGTGTGTGTGGGGTGTGTGGCATGGGGTTGTTGTTTGAGAACTACATAGTGGACGCGAGCATCTTTTATAAGAAGCAATTTCCAAGAATATGAACCTGGATCTGTGCTGCGGATGTGGTTGTGCTTTTCCCTTCGGGGTTTGGTGTGGCTGTGTTTGTGGTGTGGTTTCCATAGGTTCTCTCGAAATGTTTTTTTGATCTTTTGTGGTCAAGTTTTTAAGAGCACACGGTGGATGCCTTGGCATTAGGAGCCGAAGAAGGACGTAGGAATCTGCGATAAGCCTGGGGGAGTCGATAACCGGACTGTGATCCCAGGGTGTCCGAATGGGGAAACCCCGCCAGACGCGCGAGTGATCTGGTGACCCGCATCTGAACACATAGGGTGCGTGGAGGGAACGCGGGGAAGTGAAACATCTCAGTACCCGCAGGAAGAGAAAACAACAGTGATTCCGTTAGTAGTGGCGAGCGAACGCGGATCAGGCTAAACCGTTCCATGTGTGATAGCCGGCGGGCGTTGCATGGTCGGGGTTGTGGGACTTTCCGTTCTGTCTCTGCCGGGACAGTGAGGTGAGAGTACGGGCATAGGTGAACGGTCTTGAAAGGCCGGCCAGAGAGGGTGTGAGCCCCGTAACCGAAATGTTGTGTACCGCCTGGAGAGTATCCCAAGTAGCACGGGGCCCGAGAAATCCCGTGCGAATCTGTCAGGACCACCTGATAAGCCTAAATACTCCCTAATGACCGATAGCGGACCAGTACCGTGAGGGAAAGGTGAAAAGTACCCCGGGAGGGGAGTGAAACAGTACCTGAAACCGTGTGCTTACAATCCGTCGGAGCAGCCGCAGCTTGCTGTGTAGTTGTGACGGCGTGCCTTTTGAAGAATGAGCCTGCGAGTTAGTGTTACGTCGCGAGGTTAACCCGTGTGGGGAAGCCGTAGCGAAAGCGAGTCTGAACAGGGCGTTGCAGTGGCGTGATCTAGACCCGAAGCGAAGTGATCTACCCATGGCCAGGTTGAAGCGACGGTAAGACGTCGTGGAGGACCGAACCCACTTCAGTTGAAAATGGAGGGGATGAGCTGTGGGTAGGGGTGAAAGGCCAATCAAACTTCGTGATAGCTGGTTCTCCCCGAAATGCATTTAGGTGCAGCGTTGCGTGTTTCTTGCCGGAGGTAGAGCTACTGGATGGCCGATGGGCCCTACAAGGTTACTGACGTCAGCCAAACTCCGAATGCCGGTAAGTGAGAGCGCAGCAGTGAGACTGTGGGGGATAAGCTTCATAGTCGAGAGGGAAACAGCCCAGACCACCAACTAAGGCCCCTAAGCGTGTGCTAAGTGGGAAAGGATGTGGAGTTGCGAAGACAACCAGGAGGTTGGCTTAGAAGCAGCCATCCTTAAAAGAGTGCGTAATAGCTCACTGGTCAAGTGATTCCGCGCCGACAATGTAGCGGGGCTCAAGTACACCGCCGAAGTTGTGGCATTCAGATTTTTGCTAAGCCCTTGTGGTTCAGGCGTCTGGATGGGTAGGGGAGCGTCGTGTGGGCAGTGAAGTCGCGGTGTAAACCAGCGGTGGAGCCTACACGAGTGAGAATGCAGGCATGAGTAGCGAAAGACGGGTGAGAAACCCGTCCGCCGAATGATCAAGGGTTCCAGGGTCAAGCTAATCTGCCCTGGGTAAGTCGGGACCTAAGGCGAGGCCGACAGGCGTAGTCGATGGACAACGGGTTGATATTCCCGTACCGGCGAAAAACCGTCCATGCTGAACAGGGGATACTAACCGCCCGAGACCTGACCGATCACCCTTGTGGTGTGAGGTTTTTGGTGGAGCGCGGGACCTGATCCTGGGAGGTAAGCGTATTAACAGGTGTGACGCAGGAAGGTAGCCGAGCCGGGCGATGGTTGTCCCGGTCTAAGGATGTAGGGCGAACGGTAGGCAAATCCGCCGTTCATGATGCCTGAGATCTGATGGGACTCCCGTAAGGGGGGATTCGGTGATCCTATGCTGCCTAGAAAAGCATCGGCGCGAGGTTTTAGCCGCCCGTACCCCAAACCGACACAGGTGATCAGGTAGAGAATACTAAGGCGATCGAGAGAATTATGGTTAAGGAACTCGGCAAAATGCCCCCGTAACTTCGGGAGAAGGGGGGCCCCCATCGTGATGGACACTTGCTGTCCGGAGCGTGCAGGGGCCGCAGAGACCAGGGGGAAGCGACTGTTTACTAAAAACACAGGTCCGTGCGAAGTCGCAAGACGATGTATACGGACTGACTCCTGCCCGGTGCTGGAAGGTTAAGAGGACCGGTTAGCCGCAAGGCGAAGCTGAGAATTCAAGCCCCAGTAAACGGCGGTGGTAACTATAACCATCCTAAGGTAGCGAAATTCCTTGTCGGGTAAGTTCCGACCTGCACGAATGGAGTAACGACTTCCCCGCTGTCTCAACCATAAACTCGGCGAAATTGCAGTACGAGTAAAGATGCTCGTTACGCGCAGCAGGACGGAAAGACCCCGAGACCTTTACTATAGTTTGGTATTGGTGTTCGGAGTGGCTTGTGTAGGATAGGTGGGAGACGTTGAAGCCCGGACGCCAGTTCGGGTGGAGTCATCGTTGAAATACCACTCTGGTCACTTTGGACATCTAACTTCGGCCCGTAATCCGGGTCAGGGACAGTGCCTGATGGGTAGTTTAACTGGGGCGGTTGCCTCCTAAAAAGTAACGGAGGCGCCCAAAGGTTCCCTCAGCCTGGTTGGCAATCAGGTGTCGAGTGTAAGTGCACAAGGGAGCTTGACTGTGAGAGAGACATCTCGAGCAGGGACGAAAGTCGGGACTAGTGATCCGGCGGTACATTGTGGAATGGCCGTCGCTCAACGGATAAAAGGTACCTCGGGGATAACAGGCTGATCTTGCCCAAGAGTCCATATCGACGGCATGGTTTGGCACCTCGATGTCGGCTCGTCGCATCCTGGGGCTGGAGTAGGTCCCAAGGGTTGGGCTGTTCGCCCATTAAAGCGGTACGCGAGCTGGGTTTAGAACGTCGTGAGACAGTTCGGTCCCTATCCGCTGCGCGCGCAGGAAATTTGAGAAGGGCTGTCCTTAGTACGAGAGGACCGGGACGGACGAACCTCTGGTGTGTCAGTTGTACTGCCAAGTGCACCGCTGATTAGCTACGTTCGGATGGGATAACCGCTGAAAGCATCTAAGCGGGAAGCTCGCTTCGAGATGAGATTTCCATACACCTTGTGTGTGAGAGGCCCCCAGCCAGACCACTGGGTTGATAGGCCGGATGTGGAAGCGAGGACTAACGACTCGTGAAGCTGACCGGTACTAATAGGCCGATAACTTACACCACACACCACCCCCGCAAACGAACTTCAAAAGCGTTTGCACCCAGGGGGCGGTAAAAAGAAAACAAGACTGCTTGCGTCCACTATGTGGTTCCCAACCAACAAACCCGCACCACCGGTTTGCTGACAAGGGAACACAACTGAATAACAACACCACACCTGCCCCCCAAAAGGGCAGAGAGAACATGTTGTAACCACCAGATTTCCCACCCCCCACAGGGGTACGGGACACAGGGTTACGGCGGTCATAGCGTGGGGGAAACGCCCGGTCCCATTCCGAACCCGGAAGCTAAGACCCACAGCGCCGATGGTACTGCACCCGGGAGGGTGTGGGAGAGTAGGTCACCGCCGGACAACCATTAAAAAGGGTCGAGAGCCCCAACCACACACGGTTGGGGCTCTCCCTCATTTAACCCCCCAACCACGAACCGGGCAGCCCTCCCTCACCTCCCGCGGGCAACAGGGCAACCCTCCCTCACATACCGCGGGCAACAGGGCAACCCTCCCTCACCTCCCGTGGGCAACAGGGCAACCCTCCCTCACATACCGTGGGCAACAGGGCAACCCTCCCTCACCTCCCGTGGGCAACAGGGCAACCCTCCCTCACATACCGTGGGCAACAGGGCAACCCTCCCTCACCTCCCGACCCCAAACCGGCGGGATGTGAAGGAGCGTCAGGCCAGAACCTGCGAAACGTGAAGGAGCGTCAGGCCAGAACCTGCGAAACGTGAGAGAGCGTCAGGCCGGAACCTGCGAAAGGTGAGGGAGCGTCAGGCTACGACCTGCGAAACGTGAGAGAGCGTCAGGCCAGAACCTGCGAAACGTGAGGGAGCGTCCGCTTTGGGCGAAATATGCCCTCGAAAGGGGAGATTTCCCGTGTTTTTCCTCAAAAAGTGGCGGAAACACGCGGAATTTGCAGCCCTCCTCGCGGCAAGCTGGTAAGTTTTCGAACAGTGGCTTGTACGCATGCCGCATGCAGGCTCCAGAATCATGACCGTCCAGGAGGACATAAATGGCTAAGAACCGTAGTGAACTTGTTGCAGAGGTAGCAGGCAAGGCCGGCACCAGCCAGGCAGCCGTCAACTCCGTGCTGGATGCACTGTTCGAGGTTTTCGAGACCTCTGTCGCCTCGGGCGAAAAGATCACCATCCCGGGCTGGCTCGCAGTTGAGCGTACCGACCGCGCTGCCCGCACCGGCCGCAACCCGCAGACCGGCGAGACCATCCAGATCGCCGCTGGCCACAGCGTCAAGCTGACGGCAGGCTCCAAGCTGAAGGCTGCTGTCTCCAAAAAGTAGAGTCTTCTTCCAGGCTTAGAGGGAGCGGCGGCCTACGGGCTGCCGCTCCTTTGCCGTTTAACCCACGCCGCTATTTGCCTCGCCCCCCGCAGACCCCCATCACCAGACCCCCCGATTCGCGGAGTTCACCGGTGTAGCGGACAATGGATAGGTGCCTTCCGCATCAAAATCCCCCTCCACAGCCCCAACGCTGCCACCCTCAGAAGGGCAGCGGGGAGCCGCCGGCGTCCTCGGCGTCTCAAGGCCGTGGCTGTTGGGAGGCCTGCTCGCAGTAATTCTCGGCCTGGCAGCGGCACTGCTTTTCTCGGGGGCTGCAACCGCCCGTGACGTCTCCGATCCGGGAGCTTTTGTCCGGTGGGGGCTGCCAATCAGCAAAGCCATCCACAACGTCTCGCTGGCCACAGTAATCGGCGGGCTCATCTTCGCTGTAGCCATCCTGCCCCGATCCGTCGGCGGATCCCGCTCCAAGGACAACGAATCGCCGGAACACCCTGCCTTTACGAGGGCACTGACGGTGGCCGCAGCGGCAGGTGTGGCGTGGACTCTGTCCGCCATTGCCGTCCTGGTGCTTACTTACTCGGATGTCGCCGGCCAAGCCGTCGCAGGAGACGCAGAATTCACGCGCGCCCTGGCGTACTTCATGACGGATATCGAAACGGGCCGGGCATGGCTGGCCGTCGTCATCATCGCTGCCGTGGTCACCACCTCACTGTTTGGCGTGCGGTCCCTCACAGGCCTGGCGCTGACCCTCATACTGGCGCTGGTCGGCCTGGTGCCGCCAGCCCTCGTCGGCCACTCTTCCAGTTCGAGCGATCACGAGGGCGCCATCAACTCCCTGGGCCTGCACGTGATGGGAGTAACCGCCTGGGTGGGCGGAATCATCATGTTGGCGGCCTTGTCCGGAATCCTTACCGGCTCCAAACCGGCAGGAAAGACCGACATCACCGAAGCCGTACTCCGCCGGTTTTCAGCTCTTGCCGGCTTTGCCTTTGTCCTGGTCTTAGCCTCGGGCGTGATCAACGCCAGCATCCGCCTCACCACTTGGAACGACCTGTTCGGCTCGGATTACGGCCAGCTGGTGGTGGCCAAAGCCATTGCCACGCTGGTGCTGGGCGCCATTGGACTCATGCACCGGCAGTGGATCATCCCGCAGCTGAGCCGGGCAGGAGCCGCGCTTTCAACCCGGCGGGTTCTTTGGCAGCTGGTCATAGCGGAACTGTTGATCATGGGTGCGACGTCGGGGATAGCCGTCGCGCTGGCACGTTCAGCCCCGCCCCAGCCCACAACGTACGCCCCCAACGCCTCACCTGCCTTCATCCTCACCGGCTACGAGCTTCCACCCGAGCTGACCCCGGAACGCTGGTTTACCGAGTGGCGGTTGGACTGGCTGTGGATCACTGTGGCTGTCTTCGGGCTTGCGGCCTACATCCTCGGTGTGCGGAAAGTCCTGCGGCGCGGTGACAAATGGTCCTGGTTCCGCACCATCAACTGGGTCATCGGGCTTCTGGTCCTGACCTACATCACGTCCGGCGCTCCGGCGGTCTACGGACGGGTGCTTTTCTCGGCGCACATGGTGGACCACATGGCGCTGACCATGGTGGCCCCCATCTTCCTGGTGCTCGGCTCGCCGGTGACTCTTGCCCTGCGCGCGCTCCCTGCCCGCTCTGATGGTTCGCGCGGGATCAGGGAATGGCTGCTGCTGTTTGTGCATTCCCGCTTCTCGAAACTGGTCACTCACCCGCTCTTCGCCGCTGCCAACTTTGCCGGTTCGATTGTTCTGTTCTATTTCTCCGATGCCTTCAGCTTTGCCATGCGGGAGCATGTCGGGCATGAGCTCATGAACCTGCACTTCGCACTCACCGGCTACATTTTCGTGCTGACCATGATCGGTACTGATCCGTTGCCTCAGCGAGCCCCTTACCCCATGCGGCTCCTGCTGCTCCTGGCGACTATGGGCTTCCACGCCTTCTTCGGTGTTTCCATCATGGGCGGCACCGGCTTGCTGGCCGCTGATTATTTCGGCAACCTGGGCAGGTCCTGGGGACAGCCAGCCCTCCTTGACCAGCAAACAGGAGGTGCCGTGGCGTGGGGAATCGGCGAGGTACCCACGCTGCTGGTGGCAATCGGCGTCGCAGTGATGTGGTCCCGCTCCGATGAACGGGAGACCCGGCGGACCGATCGGGCGGCGGACAGGAATAACGACGCCGATCTGACTGCTTACAACGATATGTTTGCCAAGCTGGCCGAGCGTGATGCCAAGGTTGCCGAACGAAACCAAAAGCTGGAAGGACGCTGATGAGCGACACCGTACGCACCCACCTCCGGGTCCGCGCCTCTGAACTCGTGGGCAGGGGTTGGCTCAACACGGGTGGAAAATCCCTGGACCTGGAATCGCTGCGCGGCAAGATCGTGTTACTGGATTTCTGGACCTTCTGCTGCATCAACTGCCTCCACGTACTGGATGAGCTGCGGCCTCTCGAGGAGCAGTACTCCGACGTCCTCGTCACTGTCGGGGTGCACTCGCCGAAGTTCGAGCACGAGGCCGATCCTGTGGCCCTTGCGGCCGCAGTGGAGCGTTACGACATCCACCATCCGGTCCTGGACGACCCCGAGCTGGAAACGTGGAAGGCCTACGCTGCCCGCGCCTGGCCGACGCTGGTGGTGGTTGACCCCGAGGGCTACATCGTGGCCCATCTGTCCGGCGAAGGCCATGCTGACGGCCTGTCCGTGCTAATCCCTGAACTCATTGCCGCGCACGAGGACAAGGGCACGCTGCACCGCGGAAACGGTCCGTACGTGGCTCCGGAGCCGACGTCGGGAACCCTGCGTTTCCCGGGCAAGGCGCTGTACCTGCCTGCCGGGCGTGGAACTGCGGCCGGAGACGCCACCGGAACGCCATCCGACGTCGGATCCTGGCTCCTGACTGATACCGGTCACCACCGTCTGGTGGAACTCGATACCGACTTCCAGACCGTCCTGGGTACTTTTGGTGCCGGGATCAAGGGCCACGAAGACGGCCCTGGCGCGGGTCCGGACGCAACGGCCCGCTTCAACGAGCCCCAGGGCCTTGTTCTGCTGCCGGAAGACGTTGCCGCCGAAGCAGGATACGACGTCGTCATTGCCGACTCCGTCAACCATCGCCTGCGCGGACTCTCACTCACGGACGGAACGGTGAGGACGATCGTCGGCAACGGCGTCCAGCGTCTCCTCGAAACCGGCCCCGCCCGAGTGGACGAGGACGGCGCGGGCTTCGGCGGGTCCCTGGGGGATCACCCCCTGGACGTCTCGCTCAGCTCACCTTGGGATGTGGTGTGGTCCAGCAAACTGGATGCTGTCGTGATCGCGATGGCCGGCGTGCACCAGATCTTCGGCTTCAACCCCCGCTCAGGCGCCGTCTCCATCCTCGCCGGAAACGGACTTGAAGGCCTCCTGGACGGCGATGCGCATGAGGCATGGTTCGCCCAGCCCTCAGGCCTGGCTGAAGACGCTGACGGCAACATCTGGGTAGCGGATTCTGAGACTTCTGCCCTGCGCAAACTGGTGATTGACGATTCCGGCTCTGTCACGGTGCAGTCCGCCGTTGGCAAGGGCCTGTTCGATTTCGGCTTTCGTGACGGAGAGGCCTCCGCCGCCCGCCTGCAGCACCCCCTCGGCGTGACGGTACTGCCTGACGGTTCCGTCGCTATCGCCGACACCTACAACGGGGCAGTACGACGTTACGACCCCGTGGCCGGCACGGTCTCCACTCTGGCCCGGGGACTTTCGGAGCCGTCCGACGTCATCGTGGATCACACCCAGGTCGCGGGAAGTGAACCCCTGCTGGTGGTGGTTGAAGCCAACAAACACCAACTGGTCTACGTCCCGATTCCCAAGGAAGCACAGCAGGTGGACGAGGGCGCTGTGCAGACCCACCGGCCCAAGAGCCCCGTGGCGCCTGGGCCCATGGAGCTAACGGTCCGATTCACGGCTCCCACCGGGCAAAAGCTGGATGACCGCTGGGGTGACCCCACCCAGCTGAAGATTTCCTCCACACCCCCTGAGCTCCTGGTATCCGGGGCCGGAACCTCTGTGGGCCTGCTCCGCACGCTGGAGCTTGCCTCCGATATCCCGGAGGGGATTCTGCACATCACGGCGCGCGCTGCGGCCTGTGACGGTCCTGAGACGGCCGACGGCGAGATCCCTGACCACGCTGCCTGCCACCTGTATCAGCAGGACTGGGGTATCCCCGTTCTCCTGCAGCCCGACGGCGACACGGAACTCGTGCTGGATCTGCGCGGCATGGACTAGGAAGACTGGACGGTGGGCCGCCGCCAGAGGCCATCCTGCGGTCTTCGGCGGCCGTTCTGGGGACGGCCCGCCGTCGGCGAGTACCGCCGTCGACCGGTACCCGCGACCGGTCCCCGCCCTGTTTCCGCGCCTTGCACCCAAGGGCGTGCGGTCAATAAGTCAGGATGGGCGTAACGGTGATGCTGTCGGCGCCGATGTCCAGGCGGGTTGTGAAGCTAAAGTCCTGAATGACGTTCAGCTCCGAAATTTGGCCCGTGAACAGATCCTCCTGCTGCGCTGTGACTCTGGCCTTGCCATCCAAAGGTGACACCACCCATTGCCCGCCGAAGGGCTCGACGGACACCTTGGGATACTCGGTAATCTCCCACTTGATGGTGCCAGGGGTAACCCGGTTGTTGGTGGCGTGATAGAACGGGCAGTCCGGTTGGAGTCGTTGCTGCTCCACGGCTCCGGCGGCACACGTATCCAGGAACTCCTTGACCTTGCCGCTCACGGCTTCCTTCAGCCCGTCAGTGGCCTGGGTCAACAGGTTCAACGGCGCGGGAGGTACATCCCGCCCGGATACCGTGGCCTTTGTTGGTGGTGCCGAAAAATATTCGTCGTTGAGGCTGGCCTCGTACTCGCCGGGATAGAAGACGGCGAAGGAGTTGCGCCCGTTCGGCATGTTCACGGGCACACCGTTCAGCGTTGCCTCGCTTGAATTCACTACCGTTGCATCCAGAACGGGAAGAGGCGCGGGCACAAAGGCCCACGTGTCGAAGAAAAGCCAGTGTGTTCCGGTTTTTTCGAGCAGGAAGTCGGTATGGAGCTTGCTGCCGTCAATGGTGTAGTCCATCGGGACCTTCACCTGGCCGTCTGCCTGGACCTCTTCCTTGCCCAGCTTGACGTTGGAGATCCTTGCCGCCGCGGTTTGCAAGGCTGATCCGTCCAACATCGCGGCACTGCTCTCGGGTACGGATGCCCTCAACAATCCCAGGGCCCTTCCGCCGTCGCCCTTGTGTAAAGCGTCCAGATACTCTCTCACAGGCTGCTGTGGACTGGCGACGGAATCGTTCACGAGGTTGACTGCTACAACGGCAGCGGCGACGGCGAGCATAAGACCCAACAGCCATCCGGCCGCGATCTTCACCAACGCTTGACTCATCTGCACTTACCTTACGTTACCTGTAAGGCGCGGATATCCCGGTGAAGAGTGTCGTCGGTATGACGAAAGGCAGGGTCAACAGGGCCCTACTGGCGCTCTTTGCGGCAGGGGGATGAGGGACGAGCTCCTGCTGAATCAACGCCGTCGACTCAGCGTCATGAGTTAGCGGCGGCGCCTCGACGAGGTGCCGAAGACGCCGCGCAACAGTTCTCGCCCCAGCTGGGTCCCGACGGAACGTGCCATACTCTTGAGCCCGCCACCCAGGGCATCGCCAAGAACTCCTGACAGCCCACCATTCGTCCCGCCAGCGCGTGGTCGCGGAGCGGGTGCTGCCTGCGGCTCCGGGGTAGGAACCTCCCCGTCGTTCGGAAGCGCCCTGCTGCTGGGGCGGCCCAGGATCTCCTCCTCAATTCGGCGGGCCTCGGCGTCGATGTCGGAAGTCTCGACGCCGGAGGTCGCAACGCCGTCCGGTTCTCTGAGAACGCCGTCCGGTTCGAAAGGAGTCGGCGGCAGGCCAGGCGCTGCTGGCCCGGTGGGGGCAGCAGATCTGCCGGCTATTTTTTCGTAAGCTGAGACGTTGTCAACGGCCGTTCCGTATTTTGCGAGCAGGGACGAGCTTGCCACGGTGCTGGTCAGGAGCTCCGTCGAGCTCGGACCCATCACGGATTCAGGGGCACGGAGCCTCGTCAGCGCCACAGGAGTCGGGGCGCCTTTCTCGTTCATCACAGTGACCACGGCCTCGCCGATCCCGGCGGAGGTCAGGATTTCCTCGAGGTCGTAATCGCTCAGGGGGAACGTGGAGACAGTGGCCTTGAGTGCCTTTGCGTCCTCCGGCGTGTAGGCACGGAGGGCATGTTGAATCCGGTTGGCAAGTTGCCCCAGAACATCGGCGGGAAGGTCCTTCGGAGCCTGGGTCACAAAGAAGATCCCGACTCCTTTGGACCGAATCAGCCGAACGGTGGTGGTGATCGCCTGCAGAAAAGATTTGGACGCGTCGTTGAAGAGCAAGTGCGCCTCGTCGAGAAAAAAGACAAGCTTGGGCCTGTCCAGGTCGCCGGCCTCCGGCAGTTCTTCAAAAAGGTCAGCCAGAAGCCACATGAGGAACGTTGAAAAGAGCATGGGCTTGGCCTGCAATGTTGGAAGTTCGAGGCAGGAGATGACGCCACGCCCATCCGGCGCCATGCGGAGAAGCTCGGCTGAGTCGAATTCCGGTTCGCCGAAGAACTTCTCCAGGCCTTGCGCTTCCAAGGAGACCAGCTCCCGGAGGATGACCCCTGCGGTGGCCTTGGATAGTCCGCCGAGACTGGCCAGCTCCTGCTTGCCTTCCGGTGACGTGAGGAACTGGATGACGGCCTGAAGATCCTTCAGATCGATCAGTTCCAGGTTGTTCTTGTCGGCGAAATGAAAAACCAACTGCAGGCTGGATTCCTGCGTATCGTTCAGCTCCATGACCCGGGACAGCAGGATAGGCCCAAAAGAGGTGACAGTCGCCCTGACGGGGATGCCGATCCCGTCGCCACCTAGCGCCAGGAATTCAACTGGGAAAGTCTTGCCCGACCATGCCTGGCCGATCCCGTCCGTGCGCAGGCGCAGTTTTTCACTTGCGACGGCGGCGGTGGCCAGTCCTGACAGGTCGCCTTTGAGATCCGCAAGAAATACCGGCACCCCCGCGGTAGACAACTGCTCGGCCATCATGTGCAACGTAACGGTCTTGCCGGTGCCTGTTGCGCCTGCCACCAAGCCATGCCGGTTCATCATGGCGAGGGGCAGTCTGACAGGTGCCTCCTTGTGCAACTCGCCGTCGACGATTGCCGCCCCAAGCTCAATGACCGGCCCTTCCAACTCGTAGCCCTGCTGGATGGTGAGGACTTTGCCAGCAGTTGATTTCTCAGCCATGCGGCTTAGCTTAGCGGGGGGAGTGAACAACGACGACGTTTCACTCCTTTTTACCGGCTGGCCCAACGGAACTAGGATGCACCGCTTTAGCCCGAATTGTATACGCGACGTTCAGCATGCCCATTCGCGGGCAGAGATACAGTCGACTTTCAGAAATGATCCATAAATGGTTGGGCGCGCAATTAATTCCCCTGACGTACAAAATGCTGGAATTTCAGCTAATGGGGGGTGATACCGTTTTCTTATGGCAAAAAAGATGGTAATTCTCCTTGAAGATGACCTTGATGGTTCCGAAGCAAATGAAACAGTGAACTTCGCAATCGACGGGGTCGGGTATGAAATTGATCTGAACGACAGGAACGCCGCTGAGCTTCGTCTCGTCCTTGATCGCTATGTATCTGCAGCGCGCCGCTCTTCGGCGCCTAGCCGCGGCAGAGGACGTCCTCGCGCCACGGTTCAGGTAACTTCGCCGACTTCCTCGGAGGTTCGTGAGTGGGCGAAGGCGCAAGGCCTGTCAGTGAATGAGCGGGGACGGGTTCAGGCTGCCGTCATGGCCGACTACGTGGCAGCGCACTAAGGATTCGGAATCGGGTGCCTACCCTCCCCCGCCCCAACAACTCAGGAGGGAAGGCAGCTATTACGGCCAACAGTCAAGCAATTCAAGGTACACCCTGTTTATATACGTCGCAGTGCCTGAATCGTGACGGCATAAACGCCAAATATTTTAAATACTTTTCCTGACAGCTGCACGGAACTGTTCGGCCCCGAGTGAATCATCGCAACCCGGATAGCGATGGCCGAGTTTAAATGTGAGGATCACCACAAAAGAATTTGCCTAATCGGCGTCACGATAACGCCACCAGCCCGTTGAGCTTTCTTAACTCGCGTTCATTCCGCTCTTGCCTGTGCAAACACCGGAAGCCATGCGAAGTTACGGAAACTTGAGTGTCAAGAATCTAAGCAGATGGACACGACTATGATCACTGCGCAATTTCCGTCGGGGTTGGTCGGGATAGGCGTAACCGTTGGAACCGGCGCCACGGTCGGATCTGGCGCGGGCGCTAACGTGACCAACGGGATGGGAGAGGACGGCAGGACACCGGCCAGGGGATCTGTTACTGCCGGGGGAAGGACTCCTGGAAGCAGGACACCGGCTAAGGGATCTGTTACTGCCGGGGGAAGGACTCCTGGTAGCAGGACTGGCAGCTGAGCAGCCGAGGCTTGAGGAGAAGGGCTGATCATAGCGAAGGCCTCACTGTCCGTCCCCAACTGTCCCTGGTCAGGGTTCCCAGGCGTAGCCGTACGAGGCACGGCTGAAGGGTCTGCCGAACTTCCTGGTGCCAGCACCTTAGCGCCGGGCATCGGATTCGATCCTGCCGGCTGGCCCGTTGAATTTTCTGGTGAGACTGCTACCTGAGCCCCTGCAGTCACTGACACACCGGAGGGCGGTGTCGGCAGCGTAGGGGCTACCACCGCCGTCGCGATGCCACTGACGACGGCAACGCTCGCTGCCGCAAGGGACAACTGGGTAAGTGCGGTTTGCGCCGCGATCCAGGAGGCGGGGTCGGCGGGAAGAGACCCGATCTGCCCGGCGCCCGTGAGCCCCAGAAAGGGGATCAGCGGGCCGACAAACCAAGGGCCCACGGCCCGACGCATAGTGGAACTCACGTCTTCCAGGTCGCCGAGGGCGGCCCTGCATTTGAGGCAGCGGTCAATGTGGATCCTGAGTTTCCGGGCCTCCCGTCCGGTGAGGTTTTCCACCACCGATTTCGCCAGCAAGGGCAACGTCGGTTCGCAGGCTTCATCAAGCGATCCTGCTACGTAGGCTTGCAGATAGGCCTGCCGAAGGCCTCGGCGTGCTCGAGCGGCGATGGCGGACACTGCATTTGGCTCCAGCCCCAGCAGCGGGGCCAGCCTGCGGGGAGGATCGCCCTGAACATCAAGGTGCCACAGTACCGTCTGCCAGCGAACGGGCAGTGTGGCGAACGCTGAGGCCGCAAGGGACCTGTCGGCTTCATCCAGGACTCTGGCATAGCCAGGATCTTCTTCCGGCGCCGCCTCAACATCCCCATCAGCGCTGTGCCTTGCCTGGGCACCCCAGTGATCGGCTGCACAGGAGCGGACGGCGCGGAACATGTAGGGGCGGAATGGGCCCCGGGGCCCAAGACCACGGCGAATGGCTGCGAGGACCTTCAAGAAAGATTCGGAGGCGATGTCCTCTGCGTCGAAGTCGTTTGCCATCAGCCGCTTCGCGAACAGAAGATTCGCATCCCAGTGACGCCGGTAGAGCTCCTCGACGGCCGCGGGATCGTCACCGTCGGCGACGGCCGCGACGAGATCCTCATCGGAAACCAGGACGCCGTTAGGGGCAGTCATGTTTTCAGGCTCTGAGGCGGCACGACGGCGGCTCTGGCTTCGGCATCATGGCCCCATAATCTTGATTTCCGCTCCAGCGTCACGATCGCTCGTCTTCCACCCCATGGACGTGCCCTGGATTTCAGGGCTTCTTCTTACGCACACCATTGCAACTGACGGGGCCCGCAGAACGTCCACTCAGTTTACGGACTTGGAACCGGATCGTGACGCCTAAACTGAAAAAATGTTCGCGCTATCAGGCTATTCTGCAAGGCGACGAGTGCCTCCTTAGCCGCTGACCCAGTTGTACGGAACGAAAAGTTGCTGAAGCAAAACAAGTAGTCCGTACCAACAAAAGCGAGTACTCGGTGTCAGCAAACAAGTACTCCGGTGTCGAAAAGACGGGTACCTGTTACTCGTGGCCGGACATGTGACGCGGCCCTACGATCTGACTACACTTCGCGGCCAAAGTGGCCCGCAACTAAGCGTCTCGTCTCATCTTGGGGGTTTCAATGAACAGCGATCTGTCCGCGCCTGTCTTCGTCCGTCGTCTTGCAGCTGCTGTTGTCCTTCCCGGGATAGTCACCAGCATGCTTGTCCTGGCCCCGCTCGCAACAGCCGCCACCGCATCTGCCTCCGGAATCTGCACCGGGGTGGTCAATCAGCTTGCGCATCGCGGAGCGGTGCAGGAGAACCTGCTGAAGGCGTCCGCCCGCAAGAACGCTGAGCTCATTGCAAAACTGCAGTCCGAGCGTGCAGTGCTCCAGTCCAGCAAAACCGCGCTTGAGTCTGAGATTTCGGCGCTGGATACTTCCATCGGTGCGCTCGACGCCGAGGTTGTGCAGCTCGACACCGATATCCAGACCGCCGAGAGCGCACTGGCCAGTCTCACCGCTCAGCGTACGGCCACATGGGACGCCATCACGGCGGCCGAGAAAGCGCTGGCCGATCTCACGGCCGAAAGGGCTGACGTCCAGAGCCGGCTCATCCCATTGGAGGAGGAGCTGGGTCTGGCTGAAGCCGCTGTTTCCCGGCTGGAGCAGCAGGCTGTAGAGCTCGGCGAACGGATTGAAGACAAGAAGAGCCAGATCGCAACAGCTGAAGGCGAAAAGGTGAATCTTGAGGCGACGGTGAAAGCGGCGGCAGACTCGGTGGCGGCCAAAAACACTGAGATCGGAGATGCACAAAGTGAACTTGCCTTGCTGGTCGAGGTAGCAGAGGCCGCCCAATCTGAAGCGGATGCAGCGTCGCGGGCAGTGCTCGACGCCGAGGCCGTCCTAGCCAGCCTCGAAGCGGATGGGGCGGCGGCACAAGGCGCCTTGGACACTCAGCAGGCAAAAATTGTTGAGGCTAAGTCAGCGCTCACCGTTCTTCAGGGCATGGCTACCGCTGCCGCTGGCGCCGTAGTGATTAAGGGCGAGGAAATCGCAGTCGCCCAAGGTGAGTTGGAGGTTCTGGAGGCCGCTGCAGAAGACGCCTCCAACATGCTTGGTCTGCACGAAGCCGGCATCGTCACCGCGCAGGGCGAACTTGAGGTGCTCGAAGCCGATGCCCTGGCGGCAGCCCAGGCGCTCACCGCCCATACAAAGAAGATCACCGCCGTCAGCGGGGAAATCTCTGCTCTGGAGCAGCAGATCACAGCTAAGAACGCCGAGATCAGCGCCAAACAGGCCGCTATCGGAATTGCCCAGACAGAGCTGGCAACGCTGCTGGCCAACAAAGTGATCCTTGAAGGGCAAATCGCCGCTCTCTCGGCCCAAATCAAGGATCTCAGTGGCAACGACCCGGCCCGGAAGGCGCTGGTGGACCAACGTACTGCAAAGAACACACAGCTGACGGATCTAAATACGCAGATCACGGACAAGAACGCTCAGATTTCTGGCCTGCAGGGTGATCTGGGCACCCTGCAGATCCAGGTCAACTCCCTTAACAGCCAGCTGCTGACGAAGCAGCAGGAGAGCAGCACCCTTCAGCAGGAGGCAGCGCCATTGCAGACAGCAGTATCCGAGGCCAACAGTGCCGTGACCGCCAAGGAAGCTGAAATCAGTGCGTTGGAGGACCAGCTTCCAACGCTGCGGGCAAACGTGAGCAACGCCAATACCGCCGTGACTGACAAACAGGGGGAGCTCAGTGACCTTCAGGATCAGCTGCCCGGGCTCGAGACTGCAGCCGCTGAAGCCGATCAGGCCGTGGTGGCGCAGGAGCAGCTAGTCGCCGATCTGGAGGCCGAACTTCCAGGCCTGGTTGACGGTGTTGCGGAGGCAAAGGCCGTGATAGCGGAGCAGAAGGGAGTGCTCCAGGGACTGCGAGGAGAGCTACTCACCGCGAACGCCGCCCTGACAGCCGCCAACGCTGACGTGGATAGCAAGAAGGAAGACATCAGCAATCTCGAGGCTCAATTACCGGCCCTTGAGGGAGCGGTAGCGGACGCCAACTCGGCTGTCCTGGCGAAGACGGCCGATATCGCCGCGCTCAGCAGCCAGCTGGACGGGCTGGTGGCCGATCTGTCCGTACTGAACGCGAAAATTGCAACGGCGGAGAAGGAGGTACTCTCGCTGCAGGGCAGGGTTGCCCCTCTGCTGACGCAGCTCAACCAACTTAACGACGACATCAGTGCGACAGAAGCGCAGCTGCAGACACTCCAGACGCAGCTGACAAGCCTGGACACGCAAGTAACGGACGCCCAGGTGGTGCTCCGGAACCTGGAAGCACAGAAGAAGGCCAACAAGGATGCCGTTGCCGCCCAGAAGGCCACAGTTAGCGCGCTTCAGACCCAACTTGGATCAGTCCAGAACCAGATAAAGGCGCTCGACGGGCAGATCGACCTCGGGGGATGTGTGGCCTGATGGCAACGGCTTGATGAGTTCAGTGACGTAGGGCAGGGTGCTATAGCAGCGGCATCCGGGAAGAGGGCCGGTCCCCATCAGACCGGCCCTCTTCCTGCGCCACAGTGCCTGGCCTGCGCCCGGTACCTGACGGACGCTGGCTGCTTCCGGATCTGCATTGTGGGACTCTGTGGTCCACGTCGCGTGACGTCCCGAAATAACGGGACTGCCGCCGTCGTTGTCCAAAGAGTGGGTCCGCCCGCAGTCCCCGGGGCCGTGAAGCGGCCGGGACCGACCGTTGCTACGAAAGGCCGCTACCTGTGACTCTCCCTTTTTCCATCCTTGACCTGGCCACCATCGGAAAAGACCAGACCGCGGCGGAAAGTCTTTCGGGCAGTGTGGCCATGGCGCAACTGGCGGAGGAACTGGGGTACCGGCGGGTCTGGTATGCCGAGCACCACAACATGTCTGCCATCGCCTCGTCGGCTACCAGTGTCCTGATTGCCCACATTGCTGCCCATACAAAGAGCATCCGCTTGGGCGCCGGGGGAGTCATGCTGCCCAACCATTCGCCCCTGACCATCGCTGAACAGTTCGGCACGCTGGAAACGCTTCACCCCGGCCGCATCGACCTGGGGCTCGGCCGCGCCCCAGGTAGCGACCAGAACACCATGCGTGCACTCCGGAGGGATCCGCTGGCGGCCGACAGCTTCCCCCAGGATGTTCTGGAACTGCAGGGTTACCTGACAGGCCCTACCCGTATCCAAGGAGTTGAAGCCACTCCCGGCAAGGGCACCGATGTGCCGCTGTACATCCTTGGATCATCACTATTCGGAGCCAGGCTGGCCGCGCAACTCGGCCTTCCCTATGCATTCGCCTCCCATTTTGCTCCGAACGCGCTGCAGGACGCCGTCGCGCTTTATCGACGCGAATTCAAGCCGTCCGCCCAACTCGAGGCGCCCTATGTTATTGCAGGCGTAAACGTGATCGCAGCGGATACCACGGCCGAGGCGCAGGAGATGTTCCAGGCCACGAAGCGCGCGCGGGTAGGTCTGTTTTTCGGGAACGGCCGCGTTTTCACGGACGATGAAGCGGACATGATCCTCGACTCCCCGCAAGGACAGCACGTGTTGACGATGATGAAGTACTCCGCCGTTGGCACCTCCGAGGCAGTTCTGAAGTACCTGGAGGGGTTCGCTTCCCACGCCGACGCGGACGAGCTGATCATCGCCCACCAAAGCACCGGGACCGAAGGCCGGCTCAAGTCTGTGGAGCTCGTGGCTGAGGCAGCCGGTCTTGTAAATAATGTGACGGCAAGGTGACGAGCCGGCAATTACAGAGTCTAATAAGGGAATGCCGTCCCGGGGAGTACCAGCGCGCAGGCTGCCTGTGGTGCAATTCTGGCGCTCACCGCCGGGCGGGAGGTCACCGGCGACGCCACGGTGGTTGTTCTGCGGTGCGCCGCCTAGCCTAGCCTGCTCACTCATTTGAGCAGGAATGCCACGGCGATCAGGACAGGGACGGCGACCACGGTCGTTATGAGCACCGTATCCTTGGCTACTGTGATGCCGGTCCTGTAGCGGCTTGCCGCCACGAAGACGTTCTGCGCGGTGGGCAGGGCTGATGTAACCACCGCGGCAAACAGGGCATGGTCTTCAAGCCCCAGCGCGAAACGGGCGAAGAGATAAGCAAGGAGCGGATGGACCAGGAGCTTGAACCCGCTGGCCAGCAACGTGTCCAAGCGCCGCTCAGCCGAGGCCTGCAGGGGGCGCGAACCGTTCAGGCTCATACCGAACGCTATGAGCATGGCGGGGATCGCGGCGCCGCCGATCAGGTGGATCGGCTGCATCACCAGCGCGGGAACCTGCCAGCCGGTGCCTGCGACCAGGAGTCCAAGGCCGGAACCGACGATCATTGGGTTCCTGACAATCAGCAGCAGAAAGCCCAAGGGCGTTGTCCGGTGTGAACTGGTGGTGGCATCGAGGGCCATCAGCAGAACAGGGGTGAAGAAAGCCAGCTGGAAGATCAGCAGAGGAGCCACGTAGTTGGCATCGCCGAGGACGAACACGGCGATGGGGATGCCCAGGTTCGCTGAGTTGGCGAGGGAGGCGCTCATAGTGCCGATCAGTGCCTCGGGCATTTTGCGTTTGAGGAGCAGCCGGGAAATCAGCAGGTATAGGGTTGCTGTTGCTACCGCGCCAACAGCGGCGACCAGCAGCGGAGCGGCGAAGACGTCCTGCAGCTTTGCCTTGCTCAGTGTTTCAAACAGCAGGGCCGGGCTGGCCACGAAAAACGTCAGAGCGCTCAGTACGGAGCGGGCATTTTCTCCCAGAAGCTTTCGCCTGCCGACGAACATTCCCACCAGGATGATGGACCACACCACAAAGAAGCCCGCAAGAACATCTACCACCGTGACGTCCCCGGGGGGTCAACGGTGCAATGGTGAGCGGTCACGGGTATAGCTAATCAGATTTATTAGGCCGGAGTTGCCGAGGCAGGCTATATCTCGGGATACGGACGCGGCAGGGTAGCAGGAGCGAGCTCATGCAGGACAGGCGCAGCAAGTCCCAAGGCAGTGAAGGTGAAGGAGGCCCAGTCAGCTCAGAGCGGCATTGTTCAAGGCGTAAGGCGGTCGCATCAGGCCTGGCGTGATGCCCTCGGCGGGATCGTTGCCCAGCTGGACGATCTTATTGTCCTTGTCCACGTGGACCACTTTGGGGTCGTAGGCCTTGGCTTCTTCGGTGGTCATCTCTGCGTAGGTGATGAGGATGACGATGTCGTTTTCCTGCACCAGGTGGGCAGCGGGGCCATTGATGCCGATCACGCCGGATCCGCGCTCGCCGGCAATCGTATAGGTCTCCAGGCGTGCGCCATTGGTGACGTCAACGATGGCCACCAGCTCGCCAGGGAGAATATCGGCAGCATCCAACAAGTCGAGGTCAACAGTGACCGAACCGACGTAGTGCAGGTCAGCATGCGTGACCGTGGCCCGGTGGATTTTGGACTTGAACATTGTGCGATTCATAACCCGCCCAGTGTAGCGCCACCCGTGCGATAGCTGCAGTGATCCACGTAACCCAGGGTACTGGCTCGTCCGGGCCGTACGTTCCAGGCTTACCCGTTTTGGGGGACCGCGGGCGCGATCGACTCTGCTGTGAAGGCCAGGTTTTCACGGGCCGCAAGAATGGCGGGGCGCTTAACACTGGAGCGGCGTACTGACGTAAACACGGTCCTGTGGGGATCCCCCGGCAATGCCAGGAGTTGCGCCGTCGTCGTCTTCCCTGTCCAGACCAGGTCCGGCATAAACGCGACGGCGTTCCCCGACTCGATCAAGCGGATCTGGGCCTGCAGATCGGCGGTTTCGAAGCGCACATCCGGTTCGAATCCTGCGCTCCTGCAGGCCTGCTCTGCCCAGTGACGGGAAGCTGCTCCCCGCGGCTCCATAACCCATGCCAAGTCAGCCGCATCAGCAATAGAAGTGATTGCCGGGCGGTCCGGGGAAGGCGGCGGGACAGCGAGCCTGATGGCGTCGCTGGTCAATTTGATGCGGTCAAGTTCGGGGTAGCGGGGGGCTGCATGGCCTGGATATTGCTCGGCAATCACCAAATCAAAGTCCCGGGCCCAGGTCTCGTGCAGAGCCGTCTCGGGCTCGCGTTGCGTCATCTCGATCCGGACTTCCGGATACGTGGCTGCCATTCGCGTCAAGGTGTCCGGCATCAAAGCAAGCGCTGCGGATTGGAAGACCGCGATCCTGACAGTCCCGGTCACTGTAGTGAGGGAAGCGGCGAGGTCGGCCTCTGCCTGCTCCAATGTCTCGAGGAGCTGGGCAGTGTGAGCCACGAGGACCTCTGCCTGAGGGGTCAGCTGAACCCTTCGGCCGGTCTTTCGGAGCAGTTCAACTCCGGCCTCCTTCTCGAGCAGTGCGAGCTGCTGGGAGACAGACGATGGACTGTACTGCAGGGCCTCCGCCACCTCCGCCAGGGTTCCCCTGATTTGCAGTTCACGGAGCAGTCTCAGACGCCTTACGTCGAGCATGGATTCCTCCTCCGCATCGCCGCTCTCTCAATAGGATTACATAATCTAATGATTAATGTTTAGCAAAAGTCACTTTATCTAATGGGACAGCGCTTGCATACTGTTCAGGACGCAGTAACCCCCATCACAGGGCGGAGCGATGGGTCCACACACTAAGCAGGAGTCCCTGATGAGTACTAAAGATTTGACGCAGTCAATCATGCGGCGAAAGCCGATTGACGATATCGAAGAAGAAAACAAACACAGCGGGTTGTTCAAGAGTCTTGGACTCTGGCAGCTGACGGCCATCGGCGTTGGCGGCATCATCGGCGTCGGGATTTTCTCCTTGGCTGGCCTGGTGGCTGCCGGCAGTGAAGGAACGCCAGGCGTCGGTCCGGCCGTGCTGTTCTCCTTCCTGATCGCTGGTCTCGCTTCCGCGGCTGCAGCGCTTTCCTACGCAGAGTTTGCCGGCATGATCCCTCGTGCTGGTTCGGCCTACACCTACGGTTATGTTGCGCTGGGTGAGGTGATCGGCTGGTTCATCGGCTGGGACCTTCTCTTGGAATACATTGCGATTGTTTCCGTGGTGGCCATCGGTATTTCCGGTTACTTCGACGCTTTCCTCTCCGGGATCGGCATCCACATGCCGACATGGATGACGTCGACGGCGGATGAGGGTAAGGGCGGCATCGTCAACATTCCGGCCATCGTCGTCTGCCTGATCGTCACCTGGATCCTCTCCCGCGGCACCAAGGCCTTCGGTCGCTTCGAACTCGTGGCAGTGGCCATCAAGGTGGTCCTGATCCTGTTCATCATCGGGCTGGGTGTCTTCTACATAAATGCGGAGAACTACAACCCGTTCATGCCCAGCGGCTTCGGACCGGTCCTGGCCGGCTCGGCAACAGTGTTCTTCGCGGTGTTCGGATACGACGCCATGAGCACCGCCGCCGAGGAGGCGAAGGACGGCAAGAAGCACATGCCGAAGGCCATCATCCTGTCCCTCATCATCGCGATGCTCCTCTATGTTGCCGCCACGCTGGTTCTCACCGGCATGCAGAATTACAAGGATATTGACCCCAAGGCCGGCTTCGCATCAGCCTTTACAGGTGTTGGACTGCCCGTCATTGCCACCATCATTTCCGTCTTTGCCGTGCTCTCCATCCTTACCGTTATGTTGACCTTCCTCCTCGGAGTCACCCGCGTCTGGTTCTCGATGAGCCGTGACGGGTTGCTGCCCGGTTGGTTTGCCAAGACAGACCGGCACGGCACTCCCCAGCGCGTCACTTGGATTGCCGGCGTCGCCTCGGCCCTGCTGGCTGGTGTGTTCCCGATCAAGGCTGTAGCGGACCTGACCAACATCGGCATTTTGGCTGCGTTCGTCGTCGTCTGCTTCTCTGTGATTGTGTTCCGCTACAAGAAGCCCGACGCCCCGCGTACCTTCCGCCTGCCCCTGATGCCACTGATCCCTGCTTTCGGTGTGTTGGCCTCGGCATTCCTGATGTTCCAGTTGCACTGGGAGACCTGGGCCCGTTTCGGTGTCTGGCTCCTCATCGGCCTGGGCATCTACTTCTTCTACGGCCGTAAGCACTCCTTGATGAACCCCAACAGCCCGCGCCACCAGGCGCGCGCTGAGGTGACGAGCCGCGTCTAGCCCACGCGGCAATACAACGCTCCCTCACTTCTCGCAGGAAATCCTGCCACGCTCCCTCAGGTATCGGGCGTTAATGACGAACCCTCCCTCACATCACGTGAGGGAGGGTTCGTCGTTTTCGGGCGGAAGGTGACGGAGAGTTTCCTGAAAAGCCGCGAAAGGTGAGGGAGGGTTTTTGGGGTTTTCCGAACGTTTGGACGGTTTTCTAAAACAATGGTTTTCCTAACCTGTATTGCTTAGAAAACATCGCTTTATCTTATGTGATTCGAAGCTCATACTGATGAATGAAGACGGTTCCACACTCACGGAAAGAACGAGTACCAGCCATGACCAACATCTCCACGGAGCACGGTGCCCGCACTGGAAAAAGGGCCCAAGAGACGGCTGTCGCCGGAGCCCCCGCAGTCGTTGAGGCCCACGCCCTCGCCAACGAAACCATCGCACTGGTACGCCACTGGCTGACCGAAGCTTCCAAGGTTCCCGTCGACGCCTCAGCAGAGCAGCTGGCCGGCGTCCTGAAGGATCCCAACGGCCTGGAATTCACCGTCGGATTCGTGGACGGCGTCATCCGCCCCGACGACCTCCACGTGGCCGCCCGAAACCTGGCCGAGCTCGCGCCGAAGGTCCCCTCGTTCCTGCCGTGGTACATGCGCAGCGCCGTGCGTGTAGGCGGAACCATGGCCCCGGTTCTCCCGCAGGTGGTTATTCCGATCGCCCGCCGCGTCCTGCGCGAAATGGTCGGCCACCTCATCGTGGATGCAACCGACGCCAAGCTGGGTCCGGCCATCGCCAAGATCCGCAAGAACGATGTCCGCCTCAACGTGAACCTGCTTGGTGAGGCAGTGCTCGGCGAGCGGGAAGGGTCGCGCCGACTTGACGGCACCCACACCCTCCTGGCACGCCCCGACGTCGACTACGTTTCCATCAAGGTCTCCTCGACGGTGGCTCCGCACTCGCCCTGGGCTTTTGACGAGGCCGTCGAGCACGTGGTTGAGAAGCTCACGCCGCTCTTCGCTCGCGCAGCCTCCTATGCAGCCGACGGGCAGAAGGCGAAGTTCATCAACCTGGACATGGAGGAATACAAGGACCTGGACATGACCATCGCGGTCTTCACCAGGATCCTGGACAAGCCCGAATTCAAGAACCTTGAAGCCGGTATCGTCCTTCAGGCCTATCTCCCTGATGCCCTGGCTGCCATGATCCGCCTGCAGGACTGGGCTGCTGCCCGACGGGCAGAAGGCGGAGCGGCCATCAAGGTGCGCGTTGTAAAGGGTGCCAACCTCCCCATGGAGCTGGTCGAGTCCTCCCTGCATGACTGGCCGCTGGCTACCTGTTCCTCCAAACAGGAATCCGACACCAACTACAAGCGGGTCATCAACTACGCCCTGCACCCGGACCGGATCCGCAACATCCGGATCGGGGTGGCCGGCCACAATCTGTTCGACATCGCCTTCGCCTGGCTCCTGGCCAAGCAGCGCGGCATCGCGGATACCGCAGAGCAGAGTATTGAGTTCGAGATGCTGCTCGGTATGGCCCAGGGGCAGGCCGAAGCGGTCAAGAAGGACGTCGGCTCGCTCCTGCTCTACACGCCGGTAGTCCACCCGGCCGAATTCGACGTCGCGATTGCTTACCTCATCCGCCGCCTCGAAGAAGGCGCCAGCCAGGACAACTTCATGTCCGCAGTATTTGAGCTCAGCGAAAACGAGTCTCTGTTCGAGCGTGAGAAGCAACGCTTCCTCAACTCCTTGGACAAGCTCGACGACGAGGTCCCCGGGCCGAACCGTCGCCAGAACCGCAACCTGCCGCCTGAGCCCATGCCCCGGACCGGCTTCCGGAACACCCCGGACACAGATCCCGCACTGCCGGCGAACCGGGATTGGGGCAGGGCGATCCTTGGCCGCGTTCCGTTCTCCACGCTCGGCAACGCCTCGGTGTCCGCAGCCACCATCAGTGACGAGGACACCCTCAACACGGTGATCGCCACGGCTGTGGACAAGGGCAAGGCCTGGGCTGCGATGTCCGGGGCCGAACGTGCCGAAATCCTGCACCGAGCCGGGGACGTCCTTGAAGCCCGCCGCGCTGACCTGCTCGAAGTCATGGCCAGCGAAACCGGAAAGACCCTCGATCAGGGCGATCCGGAGGTGAGTGAAGCTGTCGACTTCGCTCACTATTACGCAGAGTCTGCCCGCAAGCTTGACGAGGTCGACGGCGCCACGTTCGTTCCGGCGAGGCTCACCGTGGTGACCCCGCCGTGGAACTTCCCGGTTGCCATTCCGGCCGGCTCCACCCTGGCAGCGCTCGCTGCCGGCTCCGCCGTCGTGATCAAGCCGGCCAAGCAGGCATGCCGCAGCGGTGCGGTGATGATCGAGGCGCTGTGGGAGGCAGGCGTTCCCCGCGACGTGCTCACCATGGTCCAGCTCGGCGAGCGGGAATTGGGCAAGCAGCTCATCTCCCATCCGTCTGTGGACCGCGTAATCCTGACCGGCGGCTACGAAACGGCCGAACTGTTCCGCAGTTTCCGCCAGGACCTGCCGCTGCTGGCGGAAACCAGTGGCAAGAACGCCATCATCGTTACGCCGAGCGCCGACTTCGATCTCGCCGCCAAGGACGTTGCCTACTCCGCCTTCGGTCACGCCGGCCAGAAGTGCTCCGCTGCTTCACTGGTGATCCTGGTGGGCTCGGCAGCCAAATCGAGGCGTTTCCATAACCAGCTGATCGACGCCGTTACCTCGCTGACGGTCGGTTACCCCGAGGACCCCACAAGCCAGATGGGCCCGATTATCGAACCCGCCAAGGGCAAGCTCCTCAACGCCCTGACCACCCTGGACGCCGGCGAAAGCTGGGCCGTGGAGCCGAAGAAGCTCGACGAAACGGGCAAGCTCTGGAGCCCGGGAGTCCGGTATGGCGTGAAGCGCGGTTCCTACTTCCACTTGACCGAATTCTTCGGCCCGGTGCTGGGCGTGATGACCGCGGACACTCTGGAAGAAGCAATCGCCATCCAGAATGAGATTGAATACGGCCTGACCGCAGGCCTGCATTCCCTCCACAGCGCCGAACTGGCTGTCTGGCTGGAGACCGTCCAGGCTGGAAACCTCTACGTGAACCGCGGCATCACCGGCGCCATCGTGCAGCGGCAGCCGTTCGGCGGCTGGAAGAAGTCAGCCGTTGGGGCCGGCACCAAGGCGGGCGGGCCAAACTACCTCGCCGGGCTCGGCGACTGGGTGAGCAAGGCCAGCACGGCAGATCAGCGTGGCGGCGGCAAGGCTGCGGTCACCAACTCCGGTGTGCGGAGGCTGCTGAACGCGGCGAAGGGCTGGCTGGAGCCCGCGGAACTTGAAACGCTGCAGCGCGCTCTTGCTTCAGACGCCCTGGCTTGGGCAGAGGAATTCGGTACCGCCAAGGATGTGTCCGGGCTGAGCGCCGAACGCAACGTCTTCCGCTACCGCCCGCTCCCGGTGACGGTCCGTCTCTCCGAGGGCCAGACGCTCGGTGATCTCATCCGCACCGTCGCCGCCGGTGTGCTTGCCGGTTCGGCAGTGACGGTGTCCACCGCCGTCGAACTCCCTGCCCAGCTGGCGGCGGTCCTCTCCGGGCTGGCTATCAAAGCCCGCATGGAGAACGACGCCGACTGGCTGGCTGGCGTGGACCGCCTCGCCACAGCGGGCAAGCTTTCGAACGGACGCATCCGCCTGATCGGCGGCAATGCCTCCAAGCTGGCAGAGGCCCTCGGTGGCCGACCCGACGTGGCCGTCTATGCCCACGAGGTCACAGAGGCGGGCCGGGTGGAACTGCTCCCGTTCGTGCACGAGCAGGCTGTCAGCATCACGGCGCACCGGTTCGGCACGCCGAACCACCTCTCCGAGGGCCTGATCTAGGCATTCTCAGCGTCCGCCGTTGAACAAACGGAACCGGGCTGGCACCTCTTGGTGCCAGCCCGGTTGCTCTTAAGTTCAATGCCGCTGCCACGCCGGGGAATTTCTCCGGGTTGAGACCCAGTGGCGGGTTCCTAGCCGAAGTACCAGCCCGGCGGCACCCACGATGCCGGGACCGAGTGCGCAGAAAAGTCATCACAGCCAGTGCAGAAATAGGTCACTTCCCCCAGCTTCTTTACCGAACCGTCAGGCCGATGCTTGGCCGGAACGAAAGCTTCCAGGTAGATGAACTCGTCCGTGCCGCAGCGCTCGCAGTACGGGTTGCCGACGTAATCGGCATCCACCCAGGTGGCGGTTGAGGCGCGGTTGGTGTGATGGGCCCCGGTGCTTGTGGGGCGCGTGGTTTCATGGGGGCGCACTACGGGTGCGGTGTGAGCGTGGGCATTCTGGGCTGTCGTCATTGGCGGCCTATCCCGAACGCATTCCAAGAGTGGCGGACACGCGTTCGTTGTCAGAGCGATGTCTCAGGCCTCTTCTTGACCATAAGCAGAATTCAGCATAAGCGATACGCGTTCGATGTTCAATCGTTATCTTTGCTAGGCAGAGCGCCTGATGGTACGTCCCACGATGGACTGAGTCAGTGCATCAATGACTTCTGAGTTGGCCAGGGGGTTCCGGATCAGGGTGAAATCGACGTCGCCCACCGGCGGTAGATCGAAGCGGCGGGTAATGATTTTCAGGTCCTCCGGAACGAGGGAGGACGGCATGACCGCCACTCCGATCCCTGCCCTGACAGCGGCAAGGACGCCGCTGATCTGTTTGGTAGTGCACGTGATGCGCCAGGTCCGGCCGCCGGCTTCGAGGGCGTCAATGGCGAGTTTCCTGCTGAGGCTCGGGGAGGGGTAGGCGATCAGCGGCACCGGATCGCCCGGCCCAAGGGCCGTCTGCTCCAGTCCCACCCAGGCAAAGGAATCGTGCTGGACTACGGTGCCGTCCTTGGCACCGGCCACCCATTTCACAAACACAAGATCGAGCTGCCCTGCGTTGAGGCGTTTGTACAGCTGGTCGCTCTGTCCAACTGTCAGCTCGAGGTTGATCTGCGGGTAGATCTGGCGGAATTCCCGCAGGATGCGCGGGAGGCCGGTTATGGCCAGGTCGTCAGCAGTGCCGAAACGCAGTCTGCCCCGCATCGCCGAACCGGAGAAGTAGCGGGACGCGGCATCGTGTGCGGCGAGAATGTTTCGGGCGAATCCTGCCATCGCGTCGCCGTTGTCGGTTAGCCGCACGTCCCTCGTATCACGGGCTATCAGAACTCTTTTTGCCGCCGTCTCCAGTTTCCTTACGTGTTGGCTCACCGTTGGCTGCGCCAACCCGAGGCGTTCCGCCGCTTTGGTGAAGCTGAGGGTTTCCGCGACGGCAAGGAATGAGCGGAGCTGGGCTGGTTCGAACATCATTGTCTCCTCTTGCGGCCGGCGTCGGCTGCTCGGTCGGTGGCGGGTGGTGGTCCCCCATTACGATGCGCAATGTTAGTTATAGCCGCCATACGCTTCCATAATTACTCACGGTCATCCTAGCGTTAAGGACGTCCCCGCTCACCGCTTCCTTAGGATTCTCTGTGGCACCCCCACCGCCGTCAACGGCAACTGTCAGCCAACCCGTCATCGATTCCGCTACCTCCGCCACACACCACCAAACCGAACCGGGCAACATCACCCAGCCGATCGCCGTCGTCAGTGAACGGCTGCCCTGGAGCCAGACTTTCATTTCCCTCCGTGTGCCGAACTTCCGCCTGTTCGCCATTGGCCACTTCATCGCCGTCATTGCAGTGTGGATGCAGCGGATCGCCCAGGACTGGATGGTGCTGCAGCTGTCCGGCTCCGTGACAGCGGTTGGGATCACCGTGGCCCTGCAGTTCATGCCGTCGCTGTTCCTGGGACCCTGGGCCGGGATGATGGCGGACCGTTTCGCCAAACGAAAGATCCTGATCCTGTGCCAGTGCATGGCTGCTGTCCTTGCAGCCACACTGGCCGTTCTCGCAATCAGCCAGGTGGTCCAGGTGTGGCACGTCTATGTCATCGCACTGGTACTGGGGCTGGTCACGGTGCTGGATCAGCCGGCACGCCAGGTATTTGTCAACGAACTCGTGGGTCCCAAATACCTGCGCAACGCCATCAGCGTGAACTCCACAACCTTCCAGCTGGGCGGGTTGATAGGGCCGGCGCTCGCGGGGATTCTCTTGACTGCAGTGGGTGCAGGTTGGGCCTTCGCGGCGAACGCCCTTGCCTGCTGCTCGACGGTGGCCATGCTGTTGCTGCTCCGCAAGGACAAACTCTTCATCACGGCGCCCACTCCCAAGCGGAAAGGCATGCTCAGGGAGGGGCTGCACTACGCATTGAGCAAGCCCACCATCTACTGGCCCTGGCTCATGGCTGGTTTTGTGGCCGTTTTCGCCATGAGCCTTCCCGTGATTCTGGCCGCCTTCGCTGACCACGTTTACGACATCGGCGCCGCCGGCTACGGACTGCTGAACGCCTTGGTGGCCCTCGGCGCCCTGGCGGGTGCTGTGGCATCGACGAGACGGCGGCAACTCCGGCTGCGATCGGTGGTGAGCTGCGCAGGAATGTACGGATTGATGCTCTGCCTGGCATCGCTGGCGCCGTCCCTGGTGTGGTTCGGCGCCGCGATGGTCCTCTCAGGCTTCTGGTGCCTCATGTTCCTTACCGGCTCCAACCAGCTGGTGCAGATCAGCTCCAACATGGGCATCAGAGGCCGCGTGATGAGCCTTTACATCATGGTGCTGATCGGCGGCCAGGCGATCGGCGGCCCTATGGTCGGCTGGGTGGCCGAGCATGTTGACCCCCAGACCGCCATCCTGGTTTCGGGCGGGGTCCCCGCGCTGGCAGCGGTGGCCGTCGCCGTCGTGATTGCACGCAAGGGCCACCTGACCCTCAAACTGGACGTGAGGGACAGGCGGCACCTGGTCCGCGTTGTCCGCCGGGCCTCGTCGGGGCTGAGCTCGGTTTAGGTGACGTCGACGAGTGCCCATTGCTGGTGGGCGGAGCCTCGGTAGAGCTGTTGTTCCGTGGTGGTTCCGTCGGTGGTGGCTGCGCCGGTGAGGCCGAGGGCATAGGTGGAGAAGCGGTTGGTAAGGGCCACTTTTCCGTTACTTACGGGCGTGATTGCCCATTGCTGTTGCAGGACGTTGGCGCTGGTATAGATCGCTGCCTTCTCGCCGATGGTCCGTGAGCGGAAACCGATCTCGAGGACCTTTCCGCTGTTGGCGTCCCTTAGCTTGTAGTAGCCGTCGACGTCGGTGGTCAGCGTCCAGCGCTGGTTCGCCGCGTTGGTGTCGGGGGCCAGGACAACGGCGGCCCTGTTGGCGGTGGAGCCGTTGAGTACGGTCAGTGCCTTCCCGCTGGCGGGGTTGATGAGTTTGTACGCGCGGTTGGGGGCGACGGCGAAGGACTGGCGGGCGGGCTTTGCGGTGCGGCCGCCGACCCGGAGGCCGGCGACGTTGGTGTAGCCGCCGGAGCCTGCCTTCGCGGTGAACCGGATGTATCCGGCGGTGACGGGGGCCCACTCGGCGAGCTTCGGGGTGGGGCCGGTGGCCCAGGTGCCCGAGGCGACGGTTGTGAAGGTCACGCCGTTGGCGCTGGTGGAGACCTCGTAGGAGGTCACGTCGCCGTCGGTGCCGTTTTCGCGGGACCACTGCTTGGGAAGGTACTCCAGCGTGGTCACACCGGTGTACACACCGCCCAGATCCAGCGTTATCGATACGGGCATGGCGAGTTCGCCGGTGCCGGGCCAGGTGGACCAGCAGGTCTGGAGTTTGTTGTCGGCGCGTCCGTCGATGGCGTAGTACGGGGGTTCCGGCTCACGGAACGCTGTGGCGTGGGCGGCCACGGGTGTGATCAGGTGTTCGGCGCGCAGGGGCTGGGCGGGGAGCGCGCCGCGCGGGTTGGGGGAGAAGGCCGCGCCGACTTCGGCGAGACGGGCCACCACGTTGGGGTCCAGCTTGCCGTTGCGGTTGGGTGGGCAGTTCAGGATGAAGGAGGTCCACCTCGATTCGAGTTCGGTGAGGTGGGTGATGATGGCGTCCCTGGACATCAGTGCCTCGGTGGGGGTGGAGGGGTGCCAGAACCAGCCGTTGCTGATGGTCTGGCCCTGCATCCCGGCCCAGGTATTCCCGGCTGGCGCGGTGATCCCGAAAGGTTCCTCCCAGAAGATCCCGTCGGCCAGCCAGGGGGTGAGGACCGCGCAGATATCGATGATGAGGCAGTTGGGCTGGAGGGATTTGACCAGGTCGCGGACCCGCTGCATCGGGACCTGTTGGTGGCCCATCTGCCAGGCGTAGCCATCGAGCATCAGGACTTCGATCTCGCCGTAGCCGGTGAGCAGTTCTCTGAGCTGGTTCAGCACATAGGTGATCTGGGGCGAGTCGACACCGGCCGCGGGGTCGCTGACATGGTATCCGCCGGTGGCCTGTACGGGATAGGTACGGTCCCAGATGGAGAAGTAGAAGCCCACCTTCAGGCCCCGGGAGCGGAACGAGTCCACGTACTGCCTGACGACGTCGTGCTTGTAGCCCGAGTTCATGACGTTCTGCGTGCCGTATTTGGTGGGCCACAGCGCGAATCCGTCATGGTGCTTGGTGGTGAGCACCCCGTAGCTCATCCCCGCCGAAAGAGCGGCATCGGCCCACTGATCGGTATCCACCGACGGCGGTGCGAAGATCGCGGGATTCTGGTTGGGCGCGGCCCACTCCTGGTTCGTGTAGGTGCCCAGGTTGAAGTGGTTGAACATCCCGAAACGCATATCGACCAGCTTCTGCAGCAGAGCCTGCGTGTCCCACCCCGTTCCTGTTGCCAGGACCTCAGCTGCTGCGGCTGGTGATACCCCGCCACCGACGGAGGTGGCCAGCAGACCCGCAGCAGAGGCACCAGCCGCACCGAGAAAGTGCCGGCGGCCAAAATTTCGTGACGTCATCGTCTTAGCTCCAAGTTTTGTTAGGGGTCCGCACCAGCACTGTTAGCGCAAACAACATTTGATGATACGTCCGATGTTATGGCCAAATCCGAAGGTGTCAATAGGAGAGGTCATGACATTGGCGGGGATCTTCCCGCTGAGCAGATTCCTAACATATGATGTCTGTGTCGCCGGGGAGCGGAGGCGAGTGCGCGCCAATGGAGGCTGCATAAGAGGTTAAACTGTGGCGCCGTCTTTGCCGCTCATCGAACAGATCGATGAGCGGGTTGGGGCGATTGATATCGCGGTTCTAACTACTGGCGGCGTGCAGCACAAGCCAGTGCTCGATGGCGCGCTCGTGACCATGGATAACGCCGCCCGGGCCCAGTTCCACGAAGGGAGTGAGGAACATCGAGGCTTTCACTAAAGCAGGGGCCGGCAGCCTGCTTACGCCAATGTCACAGCCCTAGCCAGGAGTTCCTCCGACGCGGCGAGCTGGCGGACGGCGGTCATCCGCCGTCCGGGTCACTTCTTCTTGGCGGCCGCCGGCTTTGACGTGGCTTTGTCCAATGAGGAGGGAGGCGCTGCAGCAGCCCTCTTGTCCGCGCGCTTTTCTTTGATGGACTTGCCGGCTTTTTTAGATGCTGCTTGACGGGGGGACTTGTCAGCCATGATCGCTCCTGTAGCGGAACCGAAGGGGTTCCTGACTCATGACGATACACCCAGGGTGCTAAGGCTGGGCCCGACCCGGCGGAGTGACATGAGTACCTGTCTGAGGGCGGCGTTACGTGATTGTGCCACCGGGGTCACCATTGGCGTTGAAACCGAGCCCAAGGGTGTCGGTGGCCTCAGAGGAGAGCGGCTGACGGGAATCGAACCCGCGTGTCGAGCTTGGGAAGCTAGCGCACTACCATTGTGCTACAGCCGCAGTGGGACCGGCCAAAAGACTGGTAAACGGTCCCGGTGAAACATCGAGATTTACATTACCCCAGTCTTGGACTTTCCCGGAACATCTGCAGTGACGGCGTTGCCCCCTGGATTTATGTAAGGCTGGTAATCGTCAGAAGCATCGACGAAGGAGATCCCATGGCAACGCCAAACCTGTTCCTTATCTATGTGACCGATGTCCAGCGCTCCACCGGCTTTTACAGCGACCTCTTCGAGATGGAGCCCGTTATGGTGACCCCTCGCTATGTTCCATTCGAAGTGGCCCCAGGCGTGTTGTTTGCTCTGTGGTCAGGAGCCGGCGACGGTGTCACACCAACAACACCGCGCTCCAGCGAGGTGGGGCTCATGGTGCCGGGTTCCAGTGATGCCGTAGACCAGTACTTTGCCAAATGGAAGGATAAGGGAGTCAACGTCATTGAAGAACCTCGCGACGAGGTCTTCGGGCGTACTTTCGTGATAACTGATCCAGATGGAAACCTCATCCGGGTCTCTCCCACGGACTGACCGCGGGAGCGGGCCAGCAACCGCGGCGTCACATGAAGGGCATCCGGTAACCATTCGGTAAAGGCCCCGCCCGTGCGTAGGAGCCGCGAGAGTGGCTGGCTATCCTGAATCAGTTAGCTGCAGTCGTTGGGGAACGGGCTTACGCCGATCAGCCGTCCATCACGTAGGGGTTCCCCGTGGCATTTGCAGAGTACGAGGTGCTCATTCAGCGTGATGCCATCAGCGTTTATCATTTCCTGGCCGACGGGCTGAACCTGCCACTCTGGTGCAGGGACGTCCGCAGCATCGAATTGTTCTCCGGCGCACCGGGAGCCAAGGGCAGCGTTTACCAACAGACCATCGCCGGACCGGGCGGCCGCCCGGTGGCCTGCGATTTCCAGATCACAGAGGTCCGTCCCGGGGCGGAGATACAGTTCCAGGTCATCGCCGGTCCTGCCCAGCCCCGGGGCGGCTACTATCTCAGCTCCGAAGGCAAGAGCACGCGGGTCCGCTTTGCCCTTGAGTACCAGCCGAAAGGGCTTATGGGGCTGGTCATCGGCGCGGCCCATCAGTCCTTGAAGGCTGAGGTCGCCCAGCTCGAGCGGCTCAAGGTCCTCCTGGAGAAACAAGCTCCCGAGGAGTAGGCCTGCCCTTCGCGGGGTTTACCGGACACGCTCTACTGCGCCAGCCTGAGCCCTGTCCAGGGACCGGCAACAGTGCTGGGCGAATTGAGGCCGCCACCGGTGAGATCCCAGTACTGGACCGAACCGCCCAGACTGCCACCGGAGCGCCGCAGCGCCAGCCCTGTTGAACTGAGGCCCGTGACATCCCGCAGTGCTCGGATGGCTGTCACATCGCTCCACCCTGTGGCCACAACCGGGCGCGATTCGGTTCTCGGCGTTGTGCTGCCGGTTCCTCGATAGAGCACCACGTTTCCGTCACTCCGCCGCGCCAACACATCCTGGAACCCGTCGTCGTCGTAATCCACCATAGCCAGCCGAGTGGCAGCGATGCTCACTGCGATCTGGGTCCGAGCGGTGTGGTCGCCTGTCCCACGGTTTGGGTAAAGCCACAGATTTCCCGAAGGGTCCAGTGCCAGCAACTGGGGCAGGCGGTTGTTGGCACACCATTCCCCGACGGCGAGGGTCATGGTTGCCCAGCCGGACTGACCCAGGGTCACCAATGGCATAAAGCCTCCGCCGGAAATGCCTTGGTGCAGGGTAATACGGCCGTCGCCCCACTGAGTCAGGACGTCAAAAACCCCGTCCTTCTGCCAGTCGATGACAAATAATTCCTTCGCTGAGGCGAAGCCGGAGCCGATCACCTGTTGGGCGCCGTACCCCCGGTTTCCCAACGATGGCCGGTTCAGAAGCTGCCCCGCCGGGTCCACTGAGACGAGGTCTCCTGCACTCTTTATTGCTGCCGCCGAGAGATCCACGGTGGGCGGCATGTGCCTTACCTGGGGATCGCACATAGTGGCCGGCGCGGGCGGGATGGCTGCGCTGCCGCCGGGTTGGTTGATGGTTCCGGCGGGGAGGGAGTTGTAGCCGAAGAAATTGACGACTCCCCACATGGTGTAGCGGTTGGGCGTGGTCTGCCAGTTGCCATCCGTGAATGTGATGCCAATGCCGATCACATTGAATCGCGGGTCTTTCATGATGGCGTCGTGGGGCGCGGAGCCTTTCCACATCTCCACGAGCTGTGCTGCGTTCCTGTCCCACCGGACGGCGATGATCTCACCGGCGCCGTTGGTTGGATTCATGGCCCGCGGATCGGTCCAGAAGTTGGCCCGGTGTTCGATCACCTCGCGGGCGGCGATATTGTCGGACCACTCCTGGGCCATGCCGGCGACAGTGGGGTGGTACTTGACGGACGCGAGCCCCAGGGAGTTCCGGTAGCTGTTGATGGCTGCGAACACCTCCCTGATGTGGGCGGAGTTGTCGTCCCGGATCAGCGCTTCGGGGGTCATGGTGCCGGGCGTGGTGCCTGATGTACCAGGGACATCGGCACTGGGCGTCCGCCCGGAAAGCTCTTTAAGGTCCGACGGCGATGCGGACAACGGCGGAATGAGCGGCGGTTCCGGCGGCGTGGACGCAGTTCCAGGCGCGAGCGCAGGCCTGGGCTCAAGCACAGGCAAACGCTTAGCGGCTGGTGCAATGCCGGGGGCAACCTCAGTGGGGTCAACTGCTTGGGTGAGGCCTGACGGCGGCGAGATGGCCAGCTGCCGTGCGCCGTCGTCGTCGGGGGTCTTCGAACGGACTTCCGAACCATCCGTGGACGATATGGGGCGAGGGGCTGTGCTCAGGCCGGAACTGGAGGACGCTGGGCCGGCAGTTAGCGGGCCGGCGGCCGGACCCGTCAGAACGGGACCCAGAAGAACGGGACCCATCAGGGCCAGGGCAGAGAGCATGGCAACAACAGCGGGCGCAGCAAGTTTCTTCAAGACCAGACCCCAGTTCCCCTCATGCCGCATCCCACCCCTCTGCGGCGTGCATAGGAGGCCAGACTAGCCCCGAGAGAGCGCAGGGAACAGTGCATACGGTATTTTTGAGCTGTGCTGATCTCTGACCGCGATATACGCGCCGAAATAGACTCCCAACGGATTGTGCTGGAACCGTTCGACCCCGTGATGGTCCAGCCATCCTCAGTGGACGTCAGGATTGACCGGTTTTTCCGGTTGTTCGACAACCACAAATACGCGCACATCGATCCCGCGGAGGAACAGCCGGAGCTCACGCGTCTGGTGGAAGTGGACCGCGGCGAGCCGTTCATCCTTCACCCGGGGGAGTTCGTGCTGGGTTCAACCTATGAGACGGTCACCCTTCCGGATGACATTGCGGCGAGGCTGGAAGGAAAATCTTCGCTGGGCAGGCTGGGGCTGCTGACGCACTCCACGGCCGGCTTCATTGATCCCGGATTCTCCGGGCACGTGACGCTGGAACTGTCGAACATGGCCACCCTTCCCATCAAGCTCTGGCCGGGAATGAAGATCGGGCAGCTCTGCTTCTTCCGGCTCACGTCCGCCGCCGAATACCCCTACGGCGCAGGGGAGTACGGCAACCGCTACCAGGGCCAGCGCGGACCTACCGCCAGCCGGAGCCACCAGAACTTCCATCTGACGGACATCCAGGCACCCTGATTTCTGCCGTCGGGGCTCCATGGGGAAGGGTGCTCTACCCGATCAGGGCCTTCGCACTTGCGGCTCTTGTAGCGACGATAGTGCCGTGGGTGCCTGCTAGAGGAAGCCAAAGATCGGCGGGAAGATGACGACGACTGCGGCGGCCCAGGCGCCGTAAACCGGCAGGTACTGTGATTGCCAGCGCTCCAACGCTGCAAACGGACGCCGCCCCCGCAGGAATCCGACGGCGAGCCAAGCCGCCCGCAACAGGTGCACCAGCAGCAGAAGGTTCAGGCCCAGGGCTGCGATCTTGTTGGGGCTGTAGCCGAATTCGGCGATACGGGCGAGCATTGCCGTGAGCATCGCGGCGTCGACTGCCAGGGCCGCGACGACGAGGACCAACTGCAGGGCGTCGAACAGTCCGGGAGGCGTGAGGGAGTCACGGGCGGAAATCGAGTAGAGCAGCAAGCACAGGACCAGCACGAGGATCGCGTCCATGAGGATCAGCAGGTTGCGGTCGATGTCCACGAATCCGCCCGCGGTAGCAATCACGGCCAGAAGGACCAGGAGCATGACGACAGTCAGGGGTGTGAAAATGCGTGTGAGGACCGGGGCGATGTTTTCGACGACTTGCTGCTTGGCCTCGACGAGCCAGGTTGCGACAACGAGGGCGCCGGGCACTGCGAAGGGCAGGATCCAGTCTTCCAGGACCGGTTCGAAGTCCACTCCAACCACCTGAAGCGTTGCGAGTGTAAGCGCAATCAGAACTGCACCGCCGAGCCCAATCAGGGTGTAGTAGATCGCCAGTTCGCCGGTAAAACGGACAAAGTCCATACGCCCCTTGTCCGAGCCCCACCTACCTCCGACGTACGCCACTCCCGCCAGCAGCCACAGAATCATCGGTGCGTGTAATGCGGCAAGCACCTCGGTGGAACCGCCAGCAGCCAAGGGGTAGACGTTAAGCACAACCACGAGGGCGGCGAACGGTATGAGCAGGATGGCCGCCACCTTGCTTGTCAGGCGGCGCTTCCACGCGAAGTACCCTGCGAGGAACGGGAAGACGAGGAGGCCGAGGTTTCGGGTCAGCGCTGTGCCGTCGCCGATCAATCCAATGCCGGCCTTAACCGCGATGCCAGCGCCGACGGCCAATACGAGGACGATCGCCAGTTCCCGCCATGGTGGCGTACCGCCGTCGGAACCCTCCGGCACCAGGACAAGCTGCTTCCACAGCCGCTCGGAGTGTTCGCGGGCAAACTCCCGCGAAACTGCGTCGAGGTTGCCCAGGCGTTTGATGGCGACGAGGAAGGCCTCGTCGTCGTCAAGGCCGGTCGCTTGCCTGTCGGCTATCTGCTCGCGCAGATGGTCCTCCAGTTCGTCGACGTCGGCGGGGGAGATGGCCTGGCTCCGCTGAACGTACCCGCGCCACCGGTCAATTTGTGCCTCCAGCTCAGCGTGCGGCTCCATCATGCCCAGCCTTCCATCGGGGCAGAGGACCCTTGGTCGCTTCGCCACACCTGCCGGAGGGCGTCAGCGACAACGGTCCACTGCTGCTGCCGCTCGGCAAGTGCGTCGCGGCCGGCTGGTGTGATTGCGTAATGCTTGCGTCGGCGCCCCGCCTCGGAGGTACCCCACGACGACGAAACGTACCCGAGCCGCTCGAGCCGGTGCAGCAGCGGATAGAGCATCCCGTCGGTCCATTGCATGCCTCCGCCTGACAACTCACTGACGCGCTTGAGGATCGCATAGCCGTACAGATCGCCGTCGGACAGGATCCCCAGCACAAGCGGGGTGGCCGAAGCAGCGACCAGATCCTTATCAATGCGCACGGCGCCTCCTATACCTAGATGTGAAGGGTATCAAACATAGCAGCTCTAGGTATAGGGAAGTTGGATCCCAGCAAAAGGCCCGGCTGCTAGGGAGCAGCGCGGGCCTTTTGTGAGGATGGCTATGGTGCCGTGCAGGTCATCGATCGGTGGTCGTATCCGCCCGTTTCAATTGCTATGACGTAACTCATGTCGAAGGTGCAGGTCATCCCGTCCGGAGTGGTCAATGTAGTTAACCCGTGCGAGCTAACGACCTTGCGATCGAAGTACATGACTCCATCTGGTCCCTGGATAGACGAGCCCCAGACGGTCACATACCTGCGAGTACCCTCGGAAGAGGTTTCCCCGCCCGGGTAGGTTGTTGTACTCGAAAAGTCGCCTTCGCCCCGTATGACGACGACGCCTGCCGGCGTGTGGACTTCGATGCGTCGTTCTGTCCCCGACATGCAGTAGGTGGTCTGAAACTCCTCCTGGCTGACGCACCGATCAAAGGTTGTTGTGGTGCTGCCTTCCGTGCTGGCCGCGCTCGCAGGCGTTGCTCCCGCTGTCAATAGCGCCGCTACGCCCACCCCATAAATCGCCAAACGCATGATTCTTCCAAGCACGAAGGTGCCTCCCTGTTCATTTTTTTGCGCAGCCCCAGCGACTGCTTGCGCAGCGTAAGTGGACCGCAGACGCCGGGTCAATGGCCATCCATGCTTTGGTGCAACGTCAGACTCTGGGCGCCTTGGATTACCTACTCGCAAGTAAACGGTTTCGCCCTTACATTTTAAGAATGGCATGGCTGGGCAGCCGGGATGCAGCGTCGCGTTTCGTTAGTGAAACAGCCCCGAGGTTAGATCCCTCGGTTGAAATATAGGGGTAATCATGTCCGGAACATTCGAACTTTTTATTGATGGCAACACGTCCTACGGGTTCAGAATCAAAGCTCCGAATGGGGCCATCGTGGCGGTGTCCGGGCAGTTCCCGGACAAGGCCTCCGCGGTCCAGGGAATTCGTGCCGTTCGCGAATATGCCGGAATGGGGCTGATCAAGGATCTTTGCGAAGCATCCCCAGAGGCTGGATCAAAGGCTGCATAACCGCCTGCGTCGTCGTAGCGGCGGTGCCCGGCAGCTTCCTCAGGCCACTCCCGCCGGTTGGGGTTTTGCCGGGCGGCGCAATGCCCGGACCAGCGGTTCGATGTACTTGGCCGCGAGTGGACCCATGATGGCCATGATCAGGACGTAGGCAGTGGCCAACGCCGCCAGCTCAGACTGCACGGCACCTGAAGCCACGGCGAGACCGGCGATGACGATTGAAAATTCGCCACGGGCAATCAGCGTGGCGCCGGCACGGAAACGGCCGGGAACCGCGATTCCCACCCTTTTGGCAGCCCAGATCCCGGTGCCCATTTTTGTGATGGCCGTGAGCAGCGCGAGGGCAAGAGCCCAGCCGATGACCGGCGGAATTGACGCGGGGTCCGTGTTCAAGCCGAAGGCCACAAAAAAGATGGCGGCGAAAAGATCCCGCAATGGCTCCAGGATGCGGGTGGCGTTGTGGGCAGTCACCCCGGAGATCGCGATGCCGAGCATAAAGGCCCCCACCGCGGCGGAGACCTGAAGGGCTGACGCCACACCGGCGACCAACAAGGCGGCACCCAGCAGGTTCAGCAGGAAGACTTCAGAGTTTTCGCTGTGCACCGCCTGGGAAACCCTGTGGCCGTGCCGCAGTGCCACCATCAGCACCACGGTGACCACGGCCAAGGAAATCCCCACGGTCTGAAGCCCGCCCAGGAAGCTGACCCCGGCGAGGATCGCCGTCAGGATGGGAAGGTATAGGGCCATCGCCAGGTCCTCGAACACAAGAATGGACAAGATGGTTGGCGTTTCACGGTTACCCACGCGGCCCAGATCAGTGATGACCTTGGCGGCAATCCCCGAAGACGAAATGTAGGTCACTCCGCCCATCACCATCGCGCCGACGAGGCCCCACCCAAGAAGGATGGCCAGCCCTGCTCCGGGCAGGAAATTCAGGATGAGGTCCAGCACACCTGCCTGCCAGGATCGTCGCAGGCCGGTGACAAGTTCAGTAGCAGTGTATTCCAGCCCGAGCATCAGCAGCAGGAGAATGACACCGATCTCCCCCGAGATATGGGCGAACTCCTGAATCCCTTTGAACTCCATGAAGCCGCCAGCACCGAAAAACAATCCACCCACGAGATAGAGCGGTATGGGTGACATTCCGATCCGTTCAGCCAGCCTGGCCAACAGGCCAAGGCAGAACACAACGGCCCCCAGTTCGATGAGGGTCAGTGCCAGCGGATCCATTGCCGCTTATCCGTTGCGCAGAATGTCGGCCGCTGTATCGAGGCCTTCCTGAGTGCCTACGGCAACGAGGAGATCCCCCCGGTGGAGTACGACGTCGGGCCCGGGGGAGGGGACCACCTCGCCTTCGCGCATGATGGCCACAATGGAAACACCGCTTCGGGTGCGGATGCATGCCTTACCCATAGGCTGGTTCTCGAAGGGCGAACCTGAGGCGATGGAAAACTGCCGTGTAACGATCCCCGGGATTTCACGGTGGGCTTCAGAAAGCTGCATGGCAAGGTGCTGCCCTCCCAGCAGATTACCGAGCGTTGCAGCCTCGTCAGCTGTGAGGGGAATGGACGCCTGGCATGTGTCAGGATCGTCCCAAGTCGAAACGATCAGTTCGCTCTGGCCCTCCCGGTACTCCACGACGCCGACCCGACGCCCAGATGCCGTCATAAAGTCCTTGCGCCTGCCAAGGCCGGGGAGATCTGTCTCATCCACGTTCATGGGTCCAGCCTAGTGCTCCGAAGGGTGCTTCGGGGCTGAAGCGGAAGACGATTCCGGAGAATACGCGACGAGCTAAGCGTCCTCCCGTTGTGGGTTCTCGAGCCTGAAGAAGTTGGACTGGGTGCCGTCGCTTCGCTGTTCCTGGTAGATGAAATTCAGGCCTCGTTCATCGAAGGTCTTGAACCACTCCTCCCAGCTGACATGGCGGAGCTTGTCGTCATCGCCGCCAAAATCGATGCGGAGCACTCCAAGGTGGTCGCCGTGTTCCGTTCCTTCAACGGTGGCCGGAACACCGTCGCGCTCTTCTGCCCACTGCCTGATGACTTCATGATGCGTCGTAACGAGGCTTCTGCCCTCGCGCTCCGGCTCATCCTCCGGTGAGGTGACTTCCTGGGAGTACTTCAGCGAATCGGATGAACCCGGCCCCTTGCGGACCTTGCCGTCGTCCGGTCCGGCGCCCAAGTCCCCCTCGCTTCCTCGTTGGTCTTGCATCTGCTTGTCCGCTTTGTCTGCCACTGTACTGATCCTTTCCGGTCTGAATTCCACTCAAATAGTAAGGTTACTTATTAAGTGGGCATCAAGCGGGGCAGACTGTCAAGAGAACTTTTTGCTATGCCGAAGGAACCACCGCTATCTCTGCCTTGCCTGGCGGTTTGACCGGCAGCAGGACCAGGAGCCCGGCCAGCAGCACCACCATAATGCCCAGGATTCCCCAACGCTGGGCCTCACCCTCGGCGACCAAGGGGGCGGCCAACGCGATGCAGAGAGTGAAGAGCGTGGGCGCTAGGAAGCTAACAGCGCGGCCCGTGGTGGCATATAGGCCAAAAAGCTCACCAGACTCGCCATCCGGTGCAAGCCTGGCTAGGTAAGCGCGGGATGATGACTGGGCCGGGCCAACGAACAAACACAGGAACAGGCCGAAGACCCAGAAGGTGGTGGCACCCGCCCAGGGAATGCCGAAGAAGACGTAGTCGCCGTTTCCCAGGACAAGGATGACGGTACCGGCGATCAAGAGCCCCACCAGCGAGCCAAGGATCACTGCTTTGGGACCCACGCGGTCATCCAGGAACCCTCCGATCATGGCCCCCACAGCCGCCACCACGTTTCCAAAGATGGCGAAAAAGATCACGTCCTTCAGCTCGAACCCGAAGGTGCCCGCAGCGATGATTCCCCCGAACGTAAAGACGGCGGCGAGACCATCGCGGAAGATGGCACTGGCAAGAAGAAAATAGATCGTGTGCGGACTCGTTCGGTAAATGGCCGTAATCCGCCGGATCAGCAGCCCGTAGGAGGCGAGGAAGCCGAGCCTTGCCGCGCTTGCCGGCCGGGGGAGCTCGGGAACGGCAAACAGCACGGGGAGAGCGAAGATAAAGAACCACAAAGCGGAAAAGACTGCCACGAGGCGGATGTTGAAGCCATCCTCGGTCGAGGCCCCGAACCAGTCGAAGCTGGGTTGGACGAACAGTTGCAGCACAACCAGCAGCGCCACGATCCCGCCAAGATAACCCATGCCCCAGCCGAAGCCACTGACCTTGCCGATGTTCCGGGGATTGGAGATCTGGGCCAGCATGGCGTTGTAGTTCACCCCGGCAAATTCAAAGAACACGTTGCCCAGCGCAATCAGGGTGACGCCGAGGAGCAGGAACTCCGGCCGGGGAAACACAAAAAAGCACATAGCGGTCAAAAGCGCTACGACGCCCGTGTTGACGCCCAGCCAAAGCTTCCGCCGGCCGCCGATGTCGGAGCGTTGCCCCGTAACAGGCGCCAACAGTGCAATGGCCAGACCGGCGACCGCCAATGCCCCGCCGAGGACAGCCGAGGCCTGATCTTCTCCGCCAAAGGCATCGGAGGTGAGATAAACAGTGAACACAAAGGTGGTCATGATCGCGTTGAAAGCCGCTGAGCCCCAATCCCAGGAAGCCCAGGCCAGGATCTGGCCCTTACTGGCCGCCTGACTTCCGGTCTCAAGTTCCGACGGCGGCAGTTGGGCCTCAGACGCGGTGGCGGAGTTCATGACCCGATGCTATCGCCCCTTCAGCCGGAATCGGGGTCAGGAACGGGTGCGCCCGCTTGGTAAACTGGACCCGCTGAACCCGACTATTGACCGCCAGCTCCAACCTTTGATAATCGAATTCCTGACGTTGCGGAGATACCAGTGATTACAGTCCTTGCCGTGCATTTTGCGGTGGCTGCACTGGCGCCCTTTTTGTTCGGGAAATTCGGCAGGAATTCGTTCTACGCGTTGGCCCTGGTTCCCGCCGCATCGTTCCTCTGGCTGATCCTCCAGCATGCTTCGGTGTACTCGGCGTCCGCCGGACAAGCGGCGCAACCAGGGGCCGCCGTCGAGGTGATTCCCTGGATCCCTGAGCTCAAGCTTGAACTGGCCTTCCGGCTGGACGCCCTGGCGTGGGTGATGTCGCTGTTGGTCCTTGGAATCGGATCGCTGGTGCTCGTGTACTGCGCCCGCTATTTCAAGGACAAGGACAGCGATCTGGGCGGCTTCGGGGCCCAACTGCTGGCATTCGCCGGCGCAATGTTCGGCCTGGTCACTGCCGATGACCTGCTGCTGATGTTCATTTTCTGGGAGCTCACCACTGTCCTGTCGTATTTGCTGATCGGTTACGCCAGGACCAGGCTGTCCGCCCGCCGCTCCGCCCTCCAGGCCCTCGTGGTCACGACGGCGGGCGGCTTGAGCATGCTGGTTGGCCTGATCATCCTTGGCCACAATGCCGGCACGTACAGGATCTCAGCCATTCTGGAGCAGGCTCCGGCACTGATAACAGGGAACGCCGCCGGGGCGGTCAGTGCCGCCGTCGTACTTATTCTGGTTGGCGCGGTGACAAAGTCCGCTCTGGTCCCTTTCCACTTCTGGCTCCCCGGAGCCATGGCGGCCCCGACGCCGGTGAGTGCTTATCTGCATGCAGCCGCAATGGTCAAGGCCGGCGTTTATCTGGTGGCCCGGCTGGCTCCGGGCTTCGCGGAAACAAGCTTTTGGCTGCCGCTGGTGCTGGGGCTGGGCCTGGCCACGATGCTGGTAGGCGGCTACCGGGCGCTGCGGCAGACCGACATCAAGCTCATCCTGGCCTACGGCACCGTCAGCCAGCTCGGCTTCCTGATCATGGTGGTGGGCCTGGGCAAGCCGGATGCCGCCCTGGCGGGACTCGCTTTGCTGCTGGCCCACGGGCTGTTCAAGGCCACGCTGTTCCTGGTGGTGGGCATTATCGACCACCAATCAGGTACGCGGGACATCAACAAACTCTCCGGTGTTTTCAGCTCATCCCGCGCCCTGGGCATTGTGGCTGCCGTGGCCGCCGCGTCCATGGCGGGAGTGCCGCCACTGGCGGGATTTGTCGCCAAGGAGTCAGTGTTCGTGGCGTTCGTGCACCACGCTGCAACGCCAGGCGCCGGGCAATCGCCGGTCTGGGGTTATGTGGTGCTGATCGGGCTGGTGCTGGGCTCGGTCCTGACGTTCGCCTATAGCGCGCGCTTTATGTGGGGAGCCTTCGCCACCAAGCCGGGCGTTGAACGCACACAGTTCAAGCCCATCAGGCCATCGTTCCTGGCGGCACCTGCAGTGTTGAGCCTGCTGACGATCGCGTACGGCCTCTGGCCTGTGCCCGTTGACGGATGGCTGCAGCCTTACGCGGCCCTTTTCGGTACCGGCAGCGTAGACGGAGGAGGAGCCGACGGCGGCAGTGTGGCCGGCGAGGCAGGCCACCTTGCGCTCTGGCACGGTTTCACGCTGGCGTTGGGCCTCACGGGAGTCACCTTTGTGCTCGGCTGGGCCATGTTCCGCTGGCGCGCCGCCCTCTCCCGTCTTCAGGAGAGGGTCCCGGGCTGGATCGACGGCGACCGCTCCTACCAGCTGACCATCGGCGCACTGGACGACGTTGCAGTCTGGGTCACCGGGCGCACCCAGCGAGGATCACTGTATTTTTACCTCGCCGTCATTCTGTCTGTAGCGTTTGTCCTGCCGCTGGCCGCTCTCGTCGCGGCCAACAAACCACTGCCCGGTGACTTGTATTTCATCGACCCCAACTCACCGCTGCAGATAGTGGTGGGCGCGGGGATCGTGATCGGAGCGCTGGCCGCGGTGAAGGCCAACAAGCGCTTCCTGGCCGTGCTCATGGTGTCCGTCACGGGCTATGGAATCGCACTGATGTTCGCACTCCAGGGCGCTCCGGACCTTGCCCTGACGCAGATGCTGGTGGAAACCATCATCCTGGTTGCCTTCGTCCTTGCCATGCGCAGCCTGCCGGCTGAGCTGCGGGACAGAACGGGAGGCAAGTACAGGATTACCCGCGTGATCATCGGTATCGGTTTTGGAATCACCATGATCTTCGTGGGCATCTATGCCATGGGTGCCCGAATCGCCGAGCCGGTCTCGGTTGCCTTCCCGAGACTGGCGTACGAAGGCGGTGGCGGTTTGAACACGGTCAACGTCACGCTCGTTGACATCCGGGTCTGGGACACCTTCGGCGAAATTTCGGTATTGGCGCTCGCCGCCACCGGCGTAGCGAGCCTGATCTTCATCCGGGGCCGGGGTGACGGCATCAAAGCGTCATCATCGGTCGCGGCAGGAACGGTGGGCCGGCGGACCAGCGTCGTGCGTAACTCCCGTGACAGCGCGGCCCTGGAACTGAGCCGCAAATTCGCGGCATCAACCCGCGACGCCTGGCTTGTTGCCGGCCGGACGCTCGCCCCCGAACGCCGCTCCATCATCTTCGAGGTGGTGACACGACTCCTGTTCCACTCGATGATCATCTTCTCCTTGTACCTGTTGCTGGCAGGCCATAACCTGCCCGGCGGCGGCTTTGCCGGCGGGCTGATGGCGGGCCTCGCCCTGACCATCAGGTACCTGGCCGGCGGCCGTTTCGAACTCAGTGAGGCAACCCCCATCAGCGCCGGCACCCTGCTGGGCACCGGCCTGGCGACGGCGGCCGCTTCCGGAGTTGTCCCGCTGCTGCTCGGCGGGCAGGTTTTCCAGACGGCCATTATCGAGCTGTGGCTGCCCGTCTTTGGCGATATCAAGTTTGTCACCTCCACCATCTTCGACATCGGCGTCTACATCGTGGTGGTAGGGCTCGTCCTGGACGTTCTGCGAAGCCTGGGGGCTGAAATCGACGAACACTTCGAGGAAGAACCAGCGGAGCCAACAGCCGAGCAGGAACCCGACGGAACCACGGCTGAAACCACAGCAAAGGGCAAGGCATGAGTGTAAACCTGACGCTGCTCACAGTCATGGGTGCGCTGTACGCCTGTGGCATTTACCTGATCCTCGAACGCAGCCTTACCCGCGTCCTCTTAGGCCTGATGCTCCTGGCTAACGCCACCAACCTGCTCATCCTCACTACGGGTGGGTACGCCGGGCTGGCGCCGATCTTCAGCAAAGATACGGCGCCGGGTGACTACAACGACCCCTTACCGCAGGCGCTGATCCTGACGTCGATTGTGATTTCGTTTGCCGTCACCGCTTTTATGCTGGGCATCATCTATCGCACCTGGGTGCTGGGCCGGCAGGACGAGATCCAGGACGACCTCGAGGACCTCCGTGTCGCCGAAACCCCCAGCTACGATGCCGAAGACGACGCGGAAGTTCCCGTGGAAACCTCTGAGTTTCCGCTCACTATGCTCGGCACCGACGGACGGGCAGTCTCCAACAGGCCCCCGGGCAACGATAGAGGCAGCGGAGATCCACACCCTCATGACACTGTCCGGGCGGGCAGTGCGGTGCTGACGGTTGAGGACGCGGCGGCAGAGGAAAAACCCGGTTCCACCAACATCGACCCCCGACCGGGAGGAGGCGGAAAGTGAACATTGCCAGCCTTGCGCCGCTCGCCGTCGTACTTCCCATCCTGGGAGCTGCCCTCACCTTCGTGCTGATCCGGCACTCCCGGGCCCAACGGGTGGTGAGCATTACTCTCCTGTCCCTCACGCTGTTGCTGGAGTGCGTCCTGCTGGCCTCCGTCTGGAACGGCGGGACCGCCGCTGTGAACATTGGGGGCTGGCTCCCGCCGTGGGGAATCGTGCTGGTGGTGGACCAGTTCTCATCCCTGATGCTGGTGGTGTCGTCCTCGGTGAGCCTGGCGGTGCTGGTCTATGCAACCGGACAGGGAATGGCCGACGGCGACCAGGACGCCCCGCTCTCCGTTTTCCACCCCACCTACCTGATCCTCGTGGCCGGCGTCTCCAACGCCTTCCTCTCGGGTGACCTCTTCAACCTTTATGTGGGCTTCGAAATCCTGCTCACAGCCAGCTACGTGCTGATGACCCTCGGCGGAACCGGCCCCCGGATCCGGGCAGGCGTCACGTACGTCGTGGTGTCGGTGGTGAGCTCCGTGCTGTTCCTGATCGCCATCGCCATGATCTACGGGGCCACAGGCACCATCAACATGGCCGACCTCGCTATCAAACTTGCCGAACTCGATCCCGGGACGCGTACGCTTCTGCACGTTATGCTCCTGGTGGCCTTCGGCATCAAGGCCGCGGTGTTCCCGCTGTCCTTCTGGCTTCCGGACTCGTATCCGACGGCACCTGCTCCGGTCACCGCCGTCTTTGCCGGCTTGCTGACCAAGGTAGGGGTCTACGCCATCGTCCGGACGGAAACTCTCCTTTTCCCGGGAGACACCCTCAATGCCCCGCTCATGATAGCCGCGCTGCTGACCATGGTGGTGGGCATACTCGGCGCCCTGGCTCAAAGCGACATCAAGCGTCTGCTGTCGTTTACGCTGGTGAGCCACATCGGCTACATGGTGTTTGGGCTTGCCATGTCCTCGGTAGCCGGCTTGGGCGCCGCGGTGTTCTATGTTGCGCACCACATCACCATCCAGACCAGCCTGTTCCTCGTCACTGGCCTGATCGAACGCCGTGGCGGGAGTTCCTCGATGGACCGGGTGGCCGGCCTGGCCAAGCTGTCACCGCTGCTGGGACTCCTGTTCTTCGTTCCGGCCATGAACCTCGCCGGCATTCCACCGTTTTCAGGCTTCCTCGGCAAGCTGGGCCTGATGCAGGCGGGCGTTCAGTTGGGCACGCCCCTCGCCTACGCCCTGGTCATCGGCGGGGTGCTCACAAGCCTTCTCACGCTGCTGGCCGTTGCGAGGGTGTGGAACCGTGCCTTCTGGCGGAAGCCCAGCGACGCGGAACACCCTGATCCCGTGCTCCTCGCGGCTCCCGGGCACGCGGACACTGGAACGCGGCACGGGCGCAAGAACGTCGTGCTGCTGCCGCGCACCATGGTGGGCTCCACCATGGCGCTGGTGCTTTTGGGCATAGGGCTGACAGTCTTTGCCGGCCCGATCTTCAAGGTAGCCGATCAGTCCGCGCAGGACATGCTGGACAGGACGTCCTACATCCAGGCCGTGCTCGGGGACAACGCGCCGGTCCCTGCGATTGCCCTGCCTGATTCAGAACCGCCGGCTTCAGGGGCGGCTGAGTCACCGGAGCCAGCACTCTCAGGAGCAAACAAATGAGCCGCCGACGTGTGTCGCTGCGGCAGGAACTGCCGCTGCTCGTCTGGCTCGTGTTCGTCTGGGGCGCGCTGTGGCAAAACTTCAGCCCTGGAAACCTCTTGTTCGGCGCTGTCCTGGCCGTGCTCGTGGCCCGCATGTTTTACCTTCCTCCGGTGGAGTTGAGCGGCCGGTTCAGCATTCTGCAGGCCATTCCGTTTGCGCTGCAGTTCCTTGCAAAAGTAGCGGCAGCCAGTTTCCAGGTCTTCTACCTCGCCGTCGCCCGCGGCCCCAAGGTGACCAACGCCGTCGTCGCCGTCCCCCTACGCAGCCACTCTGACCTCATGGTGACGGCTACCGGTCACGTCATCTCCCTGATCCCCGGTTCTCTCGTGGTGGAAGTGGACAGGTCCACCTCCACGCTCTACGTCCACGCCCTGAACGTGCGGAACGCCGACGACGTCGTCAAGTTCCGCAGGTCTGTCCGAGAGGCGGAAGCCGGACTGATCCGGATCATGGGTACAGCAGAAGAACTCGCGGCACTCAAACAGGAGGTTGGCGCATGATGCAGCTTATTCTGGTGATAACTGCAGTGACCCTGTCCCTTGCTGCGGCAGGGGCGATCGTCCGGATTGCCGTTGGCCCTTCGCTCCTGGACCGGGTGCTTGCTGCGGACGTCCTGCTGGCCATCCTGGGAGCCGCGCTGTGCATTGACATGGCCGTCAACCGGCACCTGAACAACCTGATGCTTGTTGTGGCCGTCTCTGTCATCGGCTTCATAGGATCAGTCACTGTGGCCCGTTTTGTGGCCGACCGGCGGGAGCAGCCCAGTGACTCCTGATACCACTGTGGACACGGTGATCGACGCCGTCTCGGCCGTCTTTATGGTGGTGGGTGCGGCGATGTCGCTGGGGGCTGCCATCGGGCTGCTGCGCTTCCCGGACCTCATGAGCCGCATGCACGCCGCCACCAAACCCCAGGTGCTGGGGCTCTTCCTGCTGCTGGCCGCTGTGGGGCTGCAGTTGCGGACATGGTGGGTCTGGCCGGTACTGCTCCTTGCCTGGATCTTCCAGCTGCTGACCGTTCCGGTCTCGGCGCACATGGTGGGCCGGGCAGGTTACCGGACCAAGCACCTCCACCGCGAGCTGCTCAGTACCGACGAGCTGGAAGCCGTGGTGCAGAAGGCAGCCGCCAAGGACACAGCGGAGTTCGCCTCAGAGGACGGCGACGACCCCGCATGAGCGGTGAGCGGCAGCCCGCCTGGCAAGCCCTAAACGATGTCCTGGGTCTTGGCGAAACGGGTGATAGCCCGCTGGGTTCCGCGGTTCGCGAGGACCTGGATGATGGCGCTGACCGACGCGGAGACCAGCGCAAACGTCAATGCTGTGCGGAGCGTGGTGGGTACGTCATCCTTGTCGCCCTTGGGAGGCTTCCGGCCGGTGACCTTTTCCCAGGCCGCATCCACTACCTTGGTCCCGGCATAACCGGCCAGCAGGCTGATGCCCGTACCAAGCAACTTGATGAAAAAACTCATTTCCAGGGGCTCCTAACAGTAAAACAGGAGGAAACGGGACTTCCCCTAGACTAACGGCATCGTCGACGGAGTTCGGCCAAGGGCGGCACAGAGGGGCGCTGTATAGTGCCCGCTATGGACGACAAGGGGATTCTGCACCAGTACCTGAGCACCCGCAGGGCCAACCTCCTGGGAAAACTCGACGGCTTATGCGAATACGATGCCCGCAGGCCAATGACGCCTACGGGCACCAACCTGCTGGGCTTGGTCAAGCATGTAGCAAGCGTTGAACTGGACTACTTCGGGCTGGTCTTCGGACGGCCCAGCGGACGCGACCTGCCCTGGCTGAGCGATGACGCAGAACCGGACGCCGATCTGTGGGCGGCCCCTGAGGAAACGCGCGAGGAGATCATCGAGCTGCACCATTTCGCCGCTGCACATACCGATGCCACCATCGCGGCGCTCCCGCTGGATGCCTCAGGTGAGGTTCCGTGGTGGCCGGAAGAACGACGCCGGGTGACTCTCCACCAGATCCTTGTCCATATGTGCGTGGAGACCGCCCATCACCTGGGGCACGCCGATATCCTCCGCGAACTCATTGACGGCTCTGCAGGCCAGCGGACGGGCGATCCGAATCTCTCGGTACGCAGCAGCGACGAGTGGGTGACTCACCGGGTCCGGCTTGAAGCCGCCGCGCGTGAGGCTGCTGTCCGGGAGGCAGCCGCCCTTGAGGCTACTGCCCGTGACGACGCTGCCAGCTAGGAGGCTGCTACTCCCGCCGTTCCTCTCGGACAGGTCTGAGACGGGCAGGCATCCCCTCCGCTGACACAGGCGGAAAGGTACACGTGAACTCGCCGCGGTAACCGAACAGGAAACCGAAGACAGGGTTCCGGACCTGCATCTGGATGGTGAACACGCCGCGCTGATCGTCATAAGCTTCGAACAGATCAGCTGTCCCCGTCAGGAAAGCGGGAAAGGTGAAACCCAGCCTGCCTTCGTAGAAGCGCTGCCCTTCGGACCTCAGGTGGAGGGACCCGTCCGGAAGGACTTCGAGCTTCAGATCTGTGGCCAGATGCTGGTGCGTCCCCAGGTAGTCCACAATGCCGCCCGTTTCTTCGCTGTAGATCATGGTGGCATCGAACCGGCGTTTCTTGCCCGGCTTCACAGTCATGGTCCGCACGAAGGTCACAGTCGGGCGCCCAAAGCCATCAACGTAGGGGTAGTTTTCGATGGTGAAGGGGATGTCCTTCCCCTGGTCTGGAAAGAGGATGTTCCGGAAAGCGCCGAAGCGGAGGAAAGGAACAGTCCACCACGCCCCGCGGCACACTTCCGAGAAGTTGCCGCTTCCGATGCAGGCATAGCCTAAGCCAAGGTCCACGCCGAAGCGCCGTTGCAGCATCGGGTGCAGCCGGTGGAAATCCGGGCCCAGGGCCGTCGCGAAGATGGAGGTCATACCCCTGCCCCCTCAAGTTGTCGCTGGGTCCTGTGGTCCGGTTCCGGCAGTGTCTTCAGTGACGCCGGCGCTTCCGCCGGACCCCTGTCCGGTGGCTGACGAAGGCAGCGTTTTGCCTTGGGCACCGTTGGATGGGAGGGCAGCGTCAGGGCCAAAGCGCCAAGGGTCACGCCAAGTGCCGCCGCGGAAGCCGTGCGTGCCGCAACAGCATGGCGAAGGAGCGCCGCCGCTCCGGCGAGGCCGGCGGTGCGCGCTGCCGCGTCAAGGAACCACGCGTTGCGGCTCCGGGCCGGATCAACGCCCGACTCGGCCCACAGACGAAGCCGGTCAAAGCTTAACGATGTCGCCCAGCCGAGACCGGGGCGGATGAACCGTGCGTCCAGCGTTCGCCCGATGGCGCCCATGCCGGGAGCATAGTTGTAGCCGGTGATGAAGCGGATGCCCTGATCCACGGGTACGTAACGCCAGTAGCCCGAGCCGGGACCGATCGGCGAGAGAGGGTTGCTGGTGGAGAACTTAAGCACCGACGTCGCCTGTCCGCCTGCTGTCGTTTTATTGCCCAGCGATGTGCCGATGCCACTGATGGCGTAAAACGGCAGCCGGAACTCATACCGGAACTGTGAATGCCCGTCGTTGCCAAGGCCCGTCGGGATGATCCTGGAGAACCGGAGATCCCAGCGCGGATGGAGGTCCGGGTCCTGGCTCAGCTCCCAAAGTCTTTCCATCGGGGCGTGGATCAGGATTTCAACGTAAATCTGCTTGCCGCGCGCGGGCACGTCCTTGCTTCGCATTTCCCCCATCTCAGGATCATAAGCGTGTCAGGGAGTCAACTGGTAACGCCGTCAGCCGGGCTTGATGTTCTGGTTGAGCCTGAAGAAGTTCGTCGGGTCGTACTTGCGCTTGAGTGCCTTGAGCCGGTCGTACTTGGCGGCACCGTAGGCCTGCCTGACCCGCTCCTCGCCCTCTTCCATGAGGAAGTTGACGTAGACGCTGGTGTGGTGGGGCTCGAGGGCCGCCCAGTAGTTGCGGGCCCATTCGCGCTCAGCATCGAAGCCGTCGGCGGTCATGCTGTTGCCGTTGATGTTGAAGGTGAACCCGGCTTGGCGGCCATTGAACGCGGTGGCACCGTCTCCGACACGCCCCACCGCTCCGCCCATCTGCCAGAGACCGATGCTGGTGATCGGCGAGGTGATGCGCATGCCATGCTCGACGACGATGTCAATGACGTCGTCGTCCAGCGCTGCGACGTCACAGGACCGGACGTAGTAGGACCAGCCATGGGGGAACGATGGATCGAACATCTTCTGATGCTCCAGATAAGGCTTCGGCCGGCAAAGATCGAGCACGGGGGAACCGAATTCCTTGAGAGGCCGCACGATTCGTTCACCGTCCTCGACCGGTCCCGCATAGCAGGCCGCGATCGCGATGACGTGCTTTCCGACCAGGTCAGTGGGGACGAACGGCAGCGCCGGCGCCCTTCTCTGCACCGCGATGGTCATAAGCCCGTCGGGGCAGTCCCCGATCCAGTCCCGATAAAAGCGCAGCACTTCCGGAGCATCTTCCATCGGCCAGAAGACCGGACCCGCCATTACGTAGGGGCCCACAGGGTTAAGGCGGAACTCGAACTGGTTGACTATGCCGAAGTTCCCGCCACCGCCCCGCACGCCCCAGAAGAGGTCGGCGTTCTGATCCTCGCTGGCCCTGACCAGTCCGCCTTCGGCGGTGACCACATCTACGGACAGAAGCTGATCAATCGTCAGCCCGTACTTGCGCATGACCCACCCGAGGCCGCCGCCCAGCGTGAGGCCCGCCACTCCGGTGTGGGTGACGATTCCCGAAGGAACAGCGAGACCGAACTCCTGCGTCTCGCGATCCAGCTCGCCAAGGAGTACGCCGGCTTGAACACGGGCCGTTCCGGCCTCGGGGTCCACTCGAATCCCTTTCATGGGACCGAGATCAATAAGCATGCCGTCGTCGCACACTGACAGCCCAGGGAAGCTATGACCGCCTCCCCGCACGGCGACCAGCAGGTCTTGCGAGCGGGCGAGCCGGAGGGCAGCGCGTATATCTGGGACACCGGTGCAGCGCGCTATGAGTGCGGGATAGCGATCAATCGATCCGTTCCACACCTTGCGATGGGCGTCGTAACCAACATCATCCGGCCGGAGGAGTTCACCCCGAAAGGATGTCTGTAGTTCATCGACAGCACCGCTGTCGATCTCCGTGCTCTCTGCCATAGCCTCACGGACCTCTCTTCTCTGAGCAGATTCCCACCGTTCGGACTAACTGACAAGAGGGAATCGGGGGACCAATCATCGGCTCAGGCGTGCTCCACCAGGGCCCTAAGGTTGGCTAGCGCCTTTTCGTCGTCTCGCTTGAACATCAGCGTCAGAAGGGGTATGGCGAACCGGGCCAGCCCGGTCACTTGGAAATCCACATTGCTGATGAGCCGACAGGTGTTGGCGCCGGTGGGCTCGACCAGATAGGAGGCGACTCCGGTCATCTTGCCCGAGGGAATCTCGAAGGCGACGAAGCGGCCGGGCTCGTATGCAATGAAGCGGTTACGGGCGACGACCTTCATCCCTGCGAATCGCCGCGTTAATTCATGCTCGGTGCCAACGCCGATAGGACCCAGCGTGATACGCCGTATCTCATCGATGCCGCTTTGCCATTGGGGAGCGTTCGTGTGGTCTGCAACGAAGTCGAAGACCTTTGAAGCCGGAGCCTGAAGCTCAATTCGCGATTCCAGTTGGAGCCTTCTCACGAGGTGTTCTCTCAGCGTCGGAGCCACGCCGTCGCGTGCGAGCTCATGAGGGCCGAAGTCATCGGACCGTTCAGTCCGTGACAGACCTGACAGGGCCATGGCAATGGAGAGGACGGTGCCGAGGACGGTCAGGGGAGTGGTTTTCATATCGGGGTGCCGGAAGGATGCCCGGACGCTGCGCTCACTCAGGTAGCCGTAGATGTACCCGAAGCCTAGCCATCCCAAGGCCCTCCCCACCCAGGGCCGCGGCTTGCCAAAGAGCATCAGGATGCCAATAGCTTGGGCCCCAAGGACCGGCCACGGCGCGGCCATCCCGCTGCCTAGGGCAGGGTTCCACATGTCCCGGGCGACGTTCTCGGGCTTCCCGCGCCCGGACGGAGTGTCATACGGCACCCGGTCACGGATCGCCTTCCGTGCGCCCGCAACGTGGACAAGCAGTTGCGCCATCGAAACCGCTGCGAGGATTTTCATGGTCCATCCCTTACATTGAACCGTGGCTGCAGGGTCAACGTAGCCCTCAGCGGGAAACGGGTCAATACCCCCAATCGGAACGGACAACCGGCACCCAGAGGCCCCGCCAGTCGGCAGGAGTCCTACGCCACCGATTGTGACACCGCCACAGGGATCGCAATCACCGCAGGTGTAAACTGGACAACGCCCACAAGGGCAGATTGATTACGACAGGGGAGCGCCGCCGTCGGGCATCACCGGGATTCCGGGAGTGCGATGGATGGGCGCTGAGAGTGCGGACAGCCGCAGACCCTCGAACCTGATCCGGTTAGTACCGGCGCAAGGGAGTCGAGTTCTCAGAGTGTCCGGCAGAAGCGGCGCAATCCGCGGTAGCCGGGGAGCACTTTCCCCTCCTGTTCCTCAGGAGGAAGACATGACTGGAATTTCTGCAAAGCAGACCCCCACTGCCAGCAAAAAGAGCTGGCGCGTTGTGGACATTGTGGTGGCGGCGCTGATTGCCGTCGCCGGAGGCGTGATCTTCTGGGCATGGTCCCAGGGCGCCAACGTTGTTTCGGCTCCGCTTAATGCGGTTTACCCGCCGCTGACCGGGCTCTACGCAGGTGGCTGGATGATCCCCGCGGTGCTGGGGATGCTCATCATCCGTAAGCCGGGCGCGGCCCTCTTCTGCGAGACAGTGGCGGCAACGGGCGAGCTCCTCATGGGCTCGCAGTACGGCACCACCGTGCTGATTTCCGGCCTGCTGCAGGGCCTTGGCGCCGAACTGGTGTTCGCGGCGTTTGTGTACAAGAAGTTCAACCTTCCGGTCGCTCTGCTTGCCGGCGCCGGGGCGGGACTGTTCTGCGGCCTGAACGATTCGTTCGCGCCCTGGGGCTGGAACATCGCCTACGCAGCCGGCGACAAGGCAGCCTACATCCTGTTCACGGCAATCTCGGGTGCCGTCATTGCCGGGGCCCTGTCCTGGATCGCCACCCGTGGCCTCGCGAAGACCGGAGTTTTGAGCTCCTTCGCCTCCCGTAAGGCTGCGACGGAGCCCGTCTTCTCCTGATGACTCCGATTCGCGACGGCGGCGTCCGCCCCGCCGGGGTAACGGCACAAGGGTGGGCCTGGCGGCACGCCGGCAGGCCCAGCCCTGCCGTCCAAGGGCTTGATCTGGACATCCGCCCGGGGGAGCGGGTGCTCCTGCTCGGCCCCTCGGGTGCCGGTAAGTCCACGCTCCTGCACGCCCTCGCGGGGGTGCTCGGCGACACGAACGACGACGGCGAGGCCGGGGACTCCGACGAGTCCGGTTCGCTGCTCATTGACAGCCAGCCGCCACGTGCCCAGCGCGGGCGTGCCGGGCTAATGCAGCAGGATCCGGAAACGCAGGTGATCCTGTCCCGGCTCGGCGACGACGTCTCGTTCGGTGCCGAAAACCTTGCAGTACCCCGGGCGGAGATCTGGGCACGTGTGCATGAGGCGCTCGACGACGTCGGGCTGGCTCACTTGCCGTTGGACCACCCGACGTCCGCCCTGTCCGGCGGGCAAAAGCAGCGCCTGGCGCTCGCCGGCATCCTGGCCATGCGTCCCGGACTCATTCTGCTGGATGAGCCCACCGCCAACCTCGATCCAGCCGGGGTGCTGGAAGTCCGTGACGCCGTGAGCCGTTGTCTGGAGAAGACCGGCGCAACCCTGGTGGTGGTAGAGCACCGTGTTGCGGTGTGGAAAGACCTTGTGGACCGCATCGTGGTGCTGCAGCCGGGAGCTTCGAATGAGGGCGCGGTGCTCATTGACGGAACGCCTGACCGGGTCCTGGAGCAGGCAAAGGAGATGCTGATCAGGGCGGGCGTCTGGGTTCCCGGCCATATTCCGGCGACCCGCCCGCGGGGTTCAGTTGCTGCGTTGCCCCCCGGCAGCACCGGTAACGGCCAGCTGCTCCTTGCCGCGGAAGAGCTTGCGGTCTCGCGTGAACAGCCCCGGCGTCGCGGCTTCAAGACGCTTCCTCCCACACCCGTGCAAAGCGGGATATCGGCGCAGGTTCGCGCCGGCGAAGCTCTGACCGTCACGGGGCCTAACGGCTCGGGAAAGTCCACCTTTGCCCTCACGCTGGCCGGGCTGCTGAAGCCTGTGGACGGAGCGGTATCTGCCACCCTTGAGCTCAGCGCCGGCGCCGGAATTGATCCATACAAGTGGAAGGCCGAACAGCTGATTTCCAGGATCGGCACGGTGTTCCAGGAACCTGAGCACCAGTTTGTCACCGGCAGAGTCTTGGACGAGCTCCTTTTCGGCCCCAGGCATCTGGGTCATGGCGAGGAACGCGTCGACGAACTCCTGGAGCGGCTCAGGCTCACTTCCCTCGTGGACGCCAACCCCTACACACTGTCCGGAGGCGAAAAGCGACGGCTCTCGGTGGCCACAGTACTGGCCGCCCACCCGCAGGTGCTGGTGCTGGATGAGCCCACTTTTGGCCAGGACGCCAACACCTGGGCCGAACTCGCCTCTTTCCTCTCCGAGCTCCTGGACGCCGGAGCCGCAGTGGTTTCCGTGACCCACGACCAGGAATTCTCCTCGGTCCTCGGCGGCACCGAACTCGCAATGGGGACTCCGGAAATGGCGGCATCATGAGGGAAGCCCTGACCCTCCGGGGTGAATCGCTCCTCAGCCGCGCCAACCCGCTGGCTAAGTTTGTCGCCGTCTTCCTCATCACGCTGGTCCTGGCGTTGTCCATCGACTGGGTCTCGGCGACTGTGGCGCTGGGCTTCGAGCTGCTGCTGTTCCCGTTGGCAGGACTGACTCCATTGCTCCTGTGGCAGCGGGGCTGGCCTCTGATCATCGCCGCAGCCCTGGGCGGCTGGAGTACCGCCATCCTGGCTCCGGACACCGGAAGGATACTGCTCGACGTCGGCATCTGGTCCATCAGCGCAGGTTCCCTTGAACTGGGGCTGGGATTTATGCTCCGGGGGCTGGCAATTGCACTGCCGGCGGTGCTGCTTATGAGCTGCACCGACCCTACAGACCTTGCCGACGCCCTGGCCCAAAAAGCGAAACTGCCGCACCGCTTCGTCCTGGGAACTCTGGCTGCGATGCGCCTTGTAGGGCTTATGGCGGAGGAATGGCAAACCATCGGGATGGCCCGCCGCGCGCGTGGAGTAGGTTCCCGCGGCACTCCCTCGCAGCGGCTCCGGGCCACGCTGGGCCAGAGTTTCGGGCTCCTGGTGCAGGCCATCCGGCGCGCTTCAAGGCTGGCGGTCACTATGGAGGCGCGGGGGTTCGGCGGAGCCCAGCGAACGTGGGCGCGTGAATCCACGTACAGCAGGCTGGACATCTGGGTGCTCGTGGGCGGAACGGTGATCGCTGCTGCCGCCGTGACTGCCGCGATCGGCGCAGGGACGTGGAACCTGGTCTGGGCGGCAACCGGTTAACGGTACCCAGTCTCGTATCGCACCAGACGGGTAAGAATGTGTCGTTACTCCCAAAACCAGCCGTTTCTCAGAGTTTGCAGCTCATAGATGATATATTTTTGATATGACTCAAGAGACTGCGGAATCTGTCGGCGCCATGCTTCGCGATGCCAGGACGGAAAAAGGCTGGACCCAGGGCCAGCTGGCCGCAGAGCTTGGAACAAGCCAGAGCGCCATCGCCCGGATGGAACAGGGCAAGCAGAATCTGAGCCTCAAGATGATCCAGCGGCTGGAAACCATCTTCGGCCACGCGATCGTCAAAGTGGGCCGGCCACAGATGACCCACCTCCGGGTGGAAGGCGGACTCACCCTGTCCGGCTCGGTGGACGTAAACAGCAGCAAGAACGCCGGAGTTGCGCTTCTCTGCGCCAGCCTGATCAACAGGGGGACCACTACTCTCCGCAGGCTGGCCAGGATCGAGGAAGTCAACAGGATCGTGGAGGTGCTCACCAGCATCGGCGTCGAATGCACCTGGCTCAACGCCACGGACCTGCAGATCCGCAGGCCGGCAGTTCTGGACCTGGGCTCGATGGACGCCGAAGCCGCCCGCCGCACACGCAGTGTGATCATGCTGCTGGGCCCCTTGCTGGATGAGTCGGCAGAGTATCGCCTCCCCTATGCCGGAGGGTGCGATCTGGGCACGCGTACCGTGGAACCGCACATGCAGGCACTGCGGCAATTCGGGCTTTCAGTCGAGGCAAGCGCAGGATTTTACGCAGTCCAGGCCCCGCTATCGGATGAGCAAGACCGCTCCTTTGTGCTCAGCGAACGCGGCGACACCGTCACCGAAAACGCCATCATGGCCGCAGCACACCGCCGCGGAACCACTGTCATCCGTAACGCCAGCCCCAACTACATGGTTCAGGACCTTTGCTTCTACCTGCAGATGCTGGGCGTGGAGATTGAGGGGGTGGGCACCACCACATTGAAGATCACCGGCCAGCCCTCTATAGACGCCGACGTCGAATATTTCCCGTCAGAAGACCCGATCGAGGCGATGAGCCTCATTACGGCCGGCATTGTAACCAATTCCGAGGTCACTGTCCGTCGGGTGCCCATCGAGTTCATGGAGATCGAACTGGCAACCCTCGAGCAGATGGGGCAGGAGCTGGAGGTGTCCGGCGAGTACTTTGCCCGCAACGGGCGCACACGGCTGGTTGATGTCACAACCAAGCCATCCGAGCTGCATGCTCCCCAGGACAAAATCCATCCCATGCCGTTCCCCGGCCTGAACATCGACAATCTGCCGTTCTTCGCCGTGATTGCCGGGAACGCCGAGGGGCAGACGATGATCCACGACTGGGTGTATGAGAACCGCGCCATCTACCTGACAGAACTGAACAAGCTCGGCGCTCAGGTACAGCTGCTGGATCCACACCGCATTTACGTTAACGGGCCCACTAAGTGGCGCGCTGCAGAAGTGGGCTGCCCGCCTGCGCTCCGTCCGGCGGCTTGCCTGCTGCTCGCGATGCTGGCTGCCCGGGGCGTTTCCGAGCTCCGCAACATCTACGTTATCGAGCGCGGCTATGAAGATCTCGCAGAACGCCTTAACGCGCTTGGCGCCCGGATCGAGTACTTCCAGGACTAAGCCCTGCACTGAGCACTGACGCACAATGGATCTATGCGGACCTTTGGCGTGGAGGAAGAACTGCTCATTGTGGACCCTGACACGGGGGAGCCGCTGGCGTTGGCCGACGCGCTGCTGGCCGTCCGGCCCCCCACTGCCGACGACGACGCCCCGGATTCTGAGGGCGACAGGGGACTGACTGCCGAGCTCAAGCTGGAGCAGATTGAAACCCAGACCCTGCCCTGCCGGGACCATACGGAGCTCCTCCAGCAGATCCGGGACGGCCGGGCCATGGCGGACCAGGCTGCCCGGCAGCACGGTGCGCGTGTGGCTGCACTCGCCACGTCGCCCATTGCCTCCATAACCCACACCACACCAGACCCGCGGTATGCGGCCATCAAGGAGCGTTTCGGCCTTACTCTGCACGAGCTGCTCACATGCGGTTTCCACGTCCATACCTTCATCGAATCCCCTGAGGAGGGTGTGGCCGTGCTGGACAGGATCCGGGACAAGCTGGCCATCCTTGTTGCCCTGAGTGCCAATTCGCCGTTCTGGAACGGAGTGGAGACCGGGTTTGAAAGCTACCGCACCCAAGCCTGGAACCGCTTGCCGACGTCGGGTCCTTCGGCGATCTTCGGCACCTTGCCCGTATACCGGCGTACCGTTGCCAGGCTCTTGGAAACAGGAGTGCTCCTTGACGAGGGGATGATCTACTTCGATGCCAGGCTGGCCCGGAACCATCCCACTGTAGAGGTGCGGGTGGCGGACGTGTGCCTCCGCGCGGAGGATGCGGCCCTTATCGCAGTGCTGGTCCGCGCCCTGGTCGAAACGGCAAGCCGGGAATGGCGGGACGACGTTGATCCGATCCCGGTTCCCACCGTCCTGCTGAGGACGGCATCCTGGCAGGCCAGCAACCGCGGGCTTCGCAGTGAGCTCCTCCATTTCGGCACCTTCACGCCTGCCCCCGCCGCCGACGTCGTGAACGCCCTGGTGGACTACCTCGAACCGGTTCTGCGGGAGCAGGGTGAGCTGGAACTGGTCCGGGCAGGAGTCATGCGGATCCTGTCTCATGGCACCGGTGCTGAGCAGCAGCGGCGCGCACGGGAAGAAGCGGGGTCGGGTGCGGCGCTCGACGGCGGCGGGCTGAGCGCCGTCGTCGCCCGCGCGGTGGAGGTCACCATGCGCGGAGCCGACGCGGTTCCGACGGGGGCCCAATTGCCCGTCCTCCAGCGCGTGAGGCGTGGCTGATCCGGCAGCGTGCGGTCCCGGGTCGGGGGCGATGCCGTACCGGGTAATAAACAAATGCAGGCTCCTGGGATATCAGGAGCCTGCACTTGTTTTTTACGGCTGGGTTTCACCAGTGCCGCTTTCGGTCACCGCCACCTCAGGGGGAAATGGCGGTGACCGAAGCTTTAGGTTAGGGGAGTGCCCCTTCCGTGGTTTGTGTGGCAATTGTTTGCCCTGCACGGCGCCGGCGGACGCTGACCATAACCAAGCCGGCGATCAGGAGCACCAGGGCTGCTCCGAGTCCGGTGAGGATGTTTGTTCCGGTGTTGGCCAGGGCGGCGGCCTGCGTGGTCACTTTGTGGGTGGTGGTGCAGTCCGGGTTCTGGTCCTGGGCCGGTACACACACGCCTCCGATGCCGGGGGTGACAATGTTGGTGAGTGTGCCGTCCCCGGATCCTACTGCGCCGGTGGTGACGGAGTAGGTGATGGTGACTACGTCCCCAACGGAGAGGTTCCCGTTCCAGGTCAGTTTGTCACTGGACCGGTCCACGTTGACGCTCCCGGCCGAGGCTGTGGCGTCGTTGTTGTAGGCGGCGTCGTCCAGGACCTTGGCCAGGTCATCGGTGGCGACGGCTGCGGTCACTGATCCGGGCCCGGTTTGGCGGACCTGGACGGTGTAGGTGACCTTGTTCCCCTCGACCACGTTGGAACCGTTATCGGGGTCCGAGGTCTTGGAGACGGTGTAGCCGCCCTGGAGGTGGGTGGTGGTGCAGTCCGGGTTCTCATCCTCGGCCGGAACGCATTCTCCTCCGGGTCCGGGGGTAACCACGTTTGTCAGGGTTCCGTCGCCGGCGCCGAAAGTGCCGGTGGTGACGGAGTACGTGATGGTGACTACGTCCCCGACCGCCAGGTCCCCGGTCCAGGTCAGTTTGTTGCTGGCCTGGTCCACCGTGACGTTCCCGGCCGAGGCCGTGGCGTCGTTGTTGTAGGCGGCGTCGTCCAGGACCTTGGACAGGTTATCGGTGGCGAGAGCACCAGGTACGGTTGCCGGCCCGGCCTGACGGACCTGGACGGTGTAGGTGATCTTGTTGCCCTCGGCGACGGAGGAGCCGTTGGCCGGATCCGAAGTCTTGGAGACCGTGAAGCCGCCCTTGAGGTGTGTGGTGGTGCATGCGGTGGTCTGGCCTTCGGCCGGGACACATTCGCCTCCGGTGCCGGGGGTGACAACGTTGAGTAGTTCGCCGTCGCCGCCGTCCAGCGGTCCTGTCACCGTGACTGAGTACGTCAGGGTGATGGTCTGTCCGGGCATGATCTGTCCGGCTGACCAGGAGAGGGTGTCGCCGGTGACAGTGGCGGTACCGCTGTCCGGTTCGACCACGGTGACGTCGCCGTTGTAGTCGGCGTCATCCAGAACCCCGGCCAGGCTGTCTGAAATTGACGGGTTCGGATAGGGTGCGGCGCTGGTTGCCGGTTCGGTGATGGTGACCGTGTAACGGATCACGTCGCCTGGTTTGACGTTCGTACCGGATGAGGGATCAGCGGTCTTCACCACGGTGTAGGGTTCCGGGACGAGGAAACCTGCGGGGTCTGTCGGCTCCAGGGGTGGCCCGTCCGGTGGGGTGACCGAGGCTGTAGCGGTGTTGATGGTGGTACCGACTGCTGCTGTCATAGCGCAGTTCACTGTGGCTGAGGCGCCTACGGCGATGCTGGGAATGGTGGTGCCGCAGTCCGGGATCAGTGAATCGGAGACAAGGACGTTGGTGAGCTCACCGCTGCCCTTGTTGGTGGCAATGATCCGGAACGGAACAGTATCTCCGACCAGGTACTGCGGGTAGTCAGCGGTGGCGTTCGCGTCCCTCCAGTCCGCGTCGTTGGCCGGGTCCCCGCCCTTGACGAGGACGTACTTTTTCAGGTCCATGGCGTAGCAGTCACCGATAACGGCTGTTGCTGAGGAGAGCATCGGCAGCATGGTGTGCCCGGCGATGGAGTTGGCTGTGTTGACCAGGACCTGGCCGGGCTTGTTGTCCCCGGCGGCCGGGGCAACACAATCCGTCCCTGCCGGGGTGGCGAAATTAATCGAGATCCGCTGGGACGCACCGGGTTCCAGGGCCGGGCCGATAATCCTGACCGCGGTGGGGTTCGGAACAGCGGTGGTGGACCAGTTCACGGAGTTGCCCGTGACGGAGCCGGGGGCGTCGCCGTTGGAACCATCCCTGGGGTCATTGCTCAGGTCACCGGAAGGCCACGTCGTGTAGTAGACGGTGGAACCGGCCGGGGCGTCCACTCCGGTGATGGTGTAGGTTCCGTCGATGTTCGTCCCGCCGGCGTCGCCGGCCACGGGCAGGATGTCGATGGTGTCCGTGAACGGGTTCACGACAGGGTCCTGGGAATTGACGATCAGTTCCCACGAGGAGGTATCCCCGTAGAAGGAGAGCACGTTATCGGCCGCGGACTTCCCCAGTGTGGTGGCCGAGGAGTTCGGGACCGTCACCGTCGCCGACGCTGACCGGGCACCGACCGGGCGCTGGTCACCTGGAACGCTGATCACGGCTGTGTTTGTCAGTTTGCTGCCCGGAACCGGGGTTCCGTCCTCCGGGACCTGGGCCTGGTAGCTGATGGTCTGGTCCACGTTGGCAGGGACATTGGTGAAGTCCCAGGTAATGGTCCGCCCGTCAAGGGAAACCGATGACGGCGCAGGGCTTGCCGAGCCTTGGACGTACACCATGCCCTCGGGAAGGGTGTCCACTACCGGGAACGAGACAGGCGGGGGGCTGGTGACGAGGTTATCCGCCCTGGCCGTGATCGTGTACGGGATCGGCACACCAGGCTGGGCCGTTGTCTCCGTGGTCGCCTTCGTGATCACACCCTGCGGGCCCTGGAGCCGGAAAGCATCCCCGGAGCCATTCATGTTCGGCCCGAAAGTGCTGCCCGGCAGATCAATACCACCGGGGGCGCTGCTGACGTTGTGCCAGCCGTTCAGAGACGGATACTCCGGGTAAGCGCCCGGCGTCGGGTGGTTGAACGCTCCGACAGTCCAGCCTTCACCGCTGGTGGGCGCGTCAGGGGAAATGTAACCAAAGGCACGGAGGAATGTGTGCGGTGAACGGTCCACAGCCGGGTCCCAGGTCATCTTCACACCGGTCACGCCCGCTGGAAGAGTCATCAGGCTATCGGTCGTGACCCGAGGGTCAGTCAGTGAGGTGCCCGCAGCCGGGGAAATCTCGGTCCACATGCCACTCGGTGCAGTCTGGCCGCAGGTTTCGGTCTTGGGGTTAATGGCAGCGGTGGTGTAGAAGTACCGCGCCGTCGGGTAGTTGATGTACGAGTTAACACCACCGATAAGACCGTCCCAGCCTCCGCCGTCCACATGGGTCGGAATGAAGGCCGGGTTCTGGTTCATCGTGCAAATGCCGGCCATCTGAGCACCGCCGGGGCCCGTATAGGACTCCCAAACGGTGCTGTTGGCCTGCATATACATCCGCAAGTCGACGTCCTCGCCAGCGTTGGATGCTGCCACCAATTCGTCATACGTGTCCATGCCGGGGATCGGCAGGGGCATGTCCTGGCTGGTGCCGGGGCTGACCCAAAGGTTCGCGTCCCAGGGGGTGCGGGAATAGGTAGGTGTTCCGATCCAGTGGTTGCTGAAGCCGCCCGGTGGCGGGAGGGTGGCGGAGGAGACGTTGTTGGTCTGGGGGTCGGGGGAGGTCACCCCGTCAGTGAACGTAAAGGCAGGGGAACCGGCCGCGCTGAACGTGTAGGTGGTGAGCACAGTGACAGGCGTAGGGATACTGAATTCGATCGTGCCCGAAGCGATGTAAGCGCCGCTTCCCGGCAACGGCGATCCCATGCTGTCATTGACCGGGGTGTTGACCAGGGTGTAGGTCAGGTCTGAGACAGTGACGGAGTAGTTGGCACCCGAACCGGTGACTGCGCAGGTGGGGAAGTTGGTTCTGTCGGTCTGTGCGGGGTCCGAGTAGGGTTGGCCCGTTGACCTTGAGCGAGCACCGACGGGGACGCAGTTTTCAAACTGGAAGCCCGTCATGGCACCGGCAACCGAGCCCGTGACGTTGACGGGGAAAGTGTAGGAGGCGGGGCCGGGACGGCTCCCGGCGTCAAGGATCAGCGAGTAGTTCATCTTGATGAACGTGCGGTTGCCTCCGGAGCGGCTTTCCTGAATGCCTCCCTGGTACCCTTGGCCGGGCGCTGAGACGAGGGAGAGGTCCATCCCGTGGGAGTAGGTGATCGGCAGCGGTGCCGGGCTTGCCGGTCCTGCCGGAGCAATTGCCTCATCCGAAGTCGCGGTGCCGGATGCGGTCAGATTGCCGCCGTTTTCTCCGGAAACCCGGATGGGCGCCTGGATGACGGTGGACGTTCCCTCAACGATGGTCCCTATGTTGCAGACGAGGGTTGTGCCGTCAGCGGAGATCGAGGAAACAGGATCGACATCGGTCTTCTTGCATACGGCGGGCATGCTTGTGAAGACTCCGTTGCCGGCCGTCAGGGTGGCCCGGACGTTGTCTACGGGCTCGTTGAGTTGAGGTGCATCGGCGTCGTTGGTGTTGACATGAAATTCGGCGACGCGGGTGGACGCGAAGGGGGCGTCGGTAGGAGCCGGATCGCCGGCCCAGTTAGCAGTGATCTCGTGAATGGAGCCAGGGGCTGCCCAGGCTGCGGGAAGAGTTCCCATGATAAGTGCTGCCAGCAGTGCGAACGCGACAGTGAAAGACAGAGTCTTTCGCGCCATGCTCCCGTCGATGCTCCTAAGGGGAGTCCGGGAACCAACACCCTCCCAGAGGTTCCTTGGACCTTTCCCGAGACTTGGGCTCTGACGTAAATAGTTCAACTGAGTACCACCTGACGGTTGGATCAGGGCACAGATTCGACCCCAATGTAGCTTTGGGTCGCGTCATTTACAGCTGATGGCTCTGTAATTTGCTTCCCCCCAAGCTAAATATTAGATGCAACTGTCGGCTTGTCAATTACTGGATAAGTACATTACAAGGCCGTCAATAAAGGTCAGCATGCTTGCCAATAGAAACTAATACGGATGACCGGTTTAAACGCTCACATGTCCGGACATGGATCAACGATCCGGCATCAGTACCCCTAGATGACGCGGAAGCTGGCGCATCGCTCATCGGTTTCACGCTTGGTAAACCCTCACGAGGTCGTCAACTAATCGGAGGCCTATCGTCTTCTATCAACCAAAAGTAAAGACACGCCGCCCTTCGTACCTTTAATTTTGAAATGTTTATCAAAGCCCGCAAACAATTCTGCTTGGAATCCATGTTTAGTAAATGAACCGGCTAGCTGTTACTACATTTTGCGCGGCGCAACAAAGTAGCAACATCACGTTCAACGTCGCTGCTTCAGGATTTTTTGCTTCCTACAGCTGTTAACGGGCGGGATGACAGATCGTGACGGCATTCCGGCAAGCCCGGAAAAGGCCAATGCCAGGGAGGTCTCGACGACAACGTCTCAACCCCCATCACCCAGAACGGGTCCCAGAGCCAGAGTCGCTTACGCCACGCTGAGCGCAGCTGTTATACATTCCCAGCTCATTCCCCCACAATCCGATGCGGTTTCATGAAACGAGCGTAGTGGGGCAGAACAGATGCAGGCCCTGAAGTCAGGAGCCTGCATCTGTTGCTGGTTCTCTTTGCAGCGGGCGAAGCTGTCAACGCAGCCAGCGTAGCGACGGGTTCTTGATGAGGGCGGACCACTGCTGGCCCAGGCCCCAGGTGTCCCCGGCGCGCGCTGCGGCCAGGGCTATGATGACCGCGGCGTACACAACGTGTTCGTCAATGAGGGGATTGTTCTGGAGCGGCAGGGATGACAGCCACATCAGGCCAAGAAGAAGGGTCCCGCCGGCCGCCGCGGTGCGGAGTGCTATCCCCAGAACCAGTGCGGTTCCCGGGCCCAGGAGTCCGAGCATAAAGAGCCAATCCACGACAGGCGAACCGGCCAGGGCCTGGAATATTCCGGAGAACGAACCCTTTAAGCTGCCGAGGTAGCCCGCAGTGGGCGAGCCACCGGCGATCCAGGCCTTCCCGGACGAAGTGGCAAAGCCGAGCCCGAAAGCCTTGTCCAGGAATGCCCAAAGAAAAACACTTCCAAGCACGATCCTGACGACTGCGAGGGGGCGGGCAGCTGCGGGCGCCAGTGGTGCGCTGCTGGCTGCTGGCTCCTGTGAGGCTGTGGCCGAGGTGCGTTGCTCTTCGGCTGCAATGTTTTGTCCGGTCTGCATTGGTTCTCCCTTTATCGAACGATCTGAGTATCGCTGAACACCGAATGCCCTTCGTGCTGACGGCCAGGAACTGCAGCACCTGCGTGGGGAGGGCGGCAGGTTTTGAAGCCGGGAAACAAACCAACACAAGCGGCGGCCGGTACCGCCACCATAGCTATGGCCTCAGACCTGCTTGAGTGCCTGCTCCAGGTCGCCGATGAGGTCGTCTGCATCTTCCAGCCCCACAGAAAGCCGCACCACGCCGTCCGTCAATCCGATGGCAGCCCGGCCTTCCGGTCCCATCGCGCGGTGGGTTGTGGTGGCAGGGTGCGTGATGAGGGATTTGGAATCGCCGAGGTTGTTGGAGATGTCGATGATTCCCAGGGCGTCAAGGAGGGCAAACGCCGCGTCCTTGGCGGTGCGCCCCGCCGAGGGGTTCAGCTCCAGGGTCAGCACCGTTCCGCCGGCCTTCATCTGCTTGGCCGCGAGCTCGTACTGTGCGTGCGACTTCAGCAGCGGGTACTTGACCCAGCTGACGCCCGGCTGCTGCTCCAGCCATTCGGCGAGGCGAAGCGCTGAGGCGGAGGAGTGGTTGACGCGCAGCGCCATGGTTTCAAGGCCCTTGGTCAGCACCCAGGCGTTGAAGGAGGACAGCGAAGGGCCGGTGTGCCGCATGAGCTGCTTCACGGGGCCGTCGATGAATTCCTTGGTTCCCATGATGGCGCCGCCCAGTACCCTGCCCTGGCCGTCAATGTGCTTGGTGCCGGAGTAAACTATGACATCCGCGCCGAGGTCTCCACAGCGCTGCAGCAGGGGAGTGGCAAATACGTTGTCGACGACGACGGTTGCGCCCGCGGCGTGCGCCAGTTCGCTGACGGCCGCGATGTCCACAATTTCCTGCATGGGATTGGAGGGTGATTCAAAGAAAACGGCGGTGGTGGGCACGGACAATGCCTCACGCCACTGCTCCAGGTCCGGGCCGTCGACGAAGACAGTCTCTACGCCCCAGCGCGGCAGGATCTCGTTGAGGATCACAAAGCAGGAACCAAACAGCGAGCGGGCCGCCACCACCCTGTCACCTGCAGCCAGGAGCGCGCCGAGCGCTGTGAAGACTGCGGACATGCCGGACGCCGTCGCAAAGCATGCTTCGGTTCCTTCCAACAGCCGCAGGCGTTCCTGGAAGGTTGCCACGGACGGATTGCCGTAGCGCGAGTAGACGAAGCGTTCGTCCTCACCAGTGAAGGCGCGCTCGGCTGCAGCCGCAGACTCGTAGACGAAGCCGGAATTGAGGAAAACCGGCTCAGCAGTCTCCTGGAAGTTGGTACGGTCGAGCCCGCCGCGAACAGCCTGGGTGTCAGGGCTCCAGCCAGCGGCGTCAGGGTTGAAGGTCACTTAGTTCTTTCCAAGGTTGGTGGGAAGGCCGCGGTTCTTCCAGCCGTTGACGGTGCGCTCGCCGTAGCGGTCGGGCTCGCCTTCGAACCCTTCCAGGATGTTGTACGAGGTGTAGCCCGCTTGCGTGGCGGCGATGGCTGCCGAGATGGAGCGCTGGCCGGAGCGACAAAGGAAAACGAGCTCGACGCCGGCATCTTCCGGGGCCTGCTGCTTGAGTTGGTCGATGAAATCCGGGTTCGGCACTCCGCCGGGGAAGGACCAGGAAATGAACAGAGGATCGTTCTCCGTCGCTTTGGTCTCGGGGATGCCGATGTGGGCCCATTCGCCCTCGGTGCGGACGTCCACAAGGATGGCACCGGCTTCGAGTTTGGCCCAGGCGTCTTCAGGTGTGAGGTCTCCTGCGTAGCTCATGCGTGCCCCTCAAATGCGTCTTGGGCGTCGTCGTCAGCGGTTTCGTCGGCTTCAAGACGGTCAACAGCGGTGGCAACTGCGGCATCGGCGCTGGCTATGGCCGTGGGGAGCACGAGTGCTTGCGCCACGATGACGTTGATGCCGTTGTAGGTGGCGGCCGGGCTTCCGTGCAGCACGTAGCCCTCGCCCAGGGCAGTGGAGATCCGCTCGCAGAAGCTGCGGTCATCCGGGCCGGTAATCAGCCGGTAGGTCAGTTTTTCTTCCGAAGCGGCAGCTTGGGCGCTGGGGGCCGGAATGGTTTGGGCAGGTGCGTCAGACACGAGGGTCTCCTTCTCTCACGCTTGCAGCTCGATGGGGTCGAATGCCGAGTATTCACCTGAGGCACCCCGCCGTGGGAGGAGGGTTGCCGACCGGCAAGTCAGGGCTTGGCGCCGGTTCTCATTACTCCTCAAAAAAGTAACACTTACGACGGCGGCCTGCACCGCCGTCGTCGTCATGTTCCGTAACGGGTGGACATGTCCACCACTGCCATTTTGGATCCCAGGAAATTTCGGCGTAGACGCAAGGGGTTGACCGGGGTCGGCTGCAAAGAGTTGATAAGCATACTTGCCATAGGGATAGTAAGCATGCTTATGGTAGAGCGTTGGATGGTATGCGCTGAGGGTTCTGCCCATGGCAGCAAGAATCGCAACCAGGAGGAGGGCTGGACGGATGATTCGGAATCAGGACGCCAATACCTGGAGCACGCATCAGCTGCTGTCTATGGCGGCACGGCTCGTCGAACGACGGCAGGACCGTGCGCTGGCAGCCTTAGGGCTTACCCACGCGGCAGTCATAGCTCTCCAGTGCCTCGACGGCGGCCCACTGAATCAGGAAAGGCTGGCAGCTCAAATCAAAGTGCAGAGCCAAAGCCTGGGCAAAGTGCTGGCGCGGCTTGAAGCGAGCGGCCTGGTGACACGCTCCCGCAGCCCCGTGGACCGCCGCAGCATAGATGTAGCCATTACCGAAGCCGGACGCAGGGCGCTGGACGCCGCGCGGCAGGCCGAACGGGACGCCCTTCCTCCTGGCATTTCGCGCCGCCGGTCCCTTCACGATGAACTGGCCCGTGTCATTGATTTTTTTCCGGACCGGCCGGGCCCGATTCCGGACATACGGACTGGACCCCAGGCCTTAGCGGAAGTACGCCGCGAGCCCCCAGCGAAGACCCATCAAGAGCCGGTCTCCGAGGACTCCAAGGAGCAGGACGAGCCGCCACAAGGTCCTTCCTGACGACACTTCTCCGTCGCCGGACCTTGCCTTGGACAGGCCCTATTCAGTCCCCGCGAAAAGCTCGCTGAGTTCCGCCGTGAGTTGTTTGCGGAGCGCCGGGGTCCCGATTTCCTTGCCGTCAATGTGGTTGACCGGCGCCAGGAGGCGGATGCTGGAAATCAGCCAGACGGCGTCGGCATCCAGCAGGTCCTGCGGTTCCAGCGGGCCATAGCCCAGCTCCCAGCCCGCAGTCTTGGCGGCCGTGAAAAGCGCGCCCTGGGAAGTGCCCGGGAGGATCCCGCTGTCCAGTTGGGGCGTGACAAGCCGCTTGACTGTGCGACTGACGCCGCCGTCGTCGTCGATCGTTTGAATCTGGGCGAGCAGCACGGTGGAGGTGGGACCCTCCAAGACCCGGCCGTCAGCTGATGTAAAGATGACGTCGTCGGCGCCCTGCCTGTGGGCGTACCGCAGGGCCGCCATATTGACGGCGTAGGACAGGGTCTTTGCTCCGAGGAGCAGCCATGGGGCACGCTCACCCGCTTCGCTGTCATAGCCCCGATCCAGCAGGATAACGTCCACGCCGGTTTCACGCTGACGACGGCCGGTGGCGGGCACTGGTGACACCTGGACCCAGCAGGTGGGACCGGACGAGCCTTCGACGCCACGTGTTACCAGGAGCTTCACCACTGCTTCCTCTTCCACCGGTTCAACGGCAGGATGCTTCGCGCGGTACTCCGTCAATGCCGTCGCGATGGCCAACCGCCACGTATCCTGGCCCGGGATGTGAAGGTCCAGGAGCCCGGCGGAGCTCTCCAGCCGGTTCAGGTGCGCCTGCAGCTTCCGGGGATGTCCCGCTACAGCGAGGAGGGACTCGAAGACGCCATCGCCGCGGGTGGCTCCCTGGTCCGTAGCCATCAGTTGCGGCTGTGAGGCGTCCGCAATCCGGCCGCTGGGGAACTCGGGATCAAGGAACACCAGCACCGTGGCGGGAGCAGCAGAAGTCATGCCTCCAGCTTAGTGGGGGCTGCTGCGGGATAGGCTGTGGACATTGCCCGCTCTGGAACAGGTCCGGCGGGCTGTGGACTATGGGGGTTCATTTTGCTGTGGCCGTTTCCGTTGGCTGGCACGTTGCCACCTTGGCTCATCTTGTTCCTGAGCCTGCTTGACCTGGTGATCCGCGTCCTGGCCGTTGGAATCATCCCCGGGAACCGTCGCCCCACGACGGCCATGGCCTGGCTGCTGGGTATCTTCTTTGTGCCTGTGCTGGGCCTCGTGCTTTTCCTGCTTTTTGGCAATTTCAGGCTTTCGCGCCGACGCAGGGCACAGCAGGAAGCGGTGAACAAGCGGATCCAGGCCGGCACATCGCAATTGGCCACCCTCGCGAGCCGGTATTCCGGCCCCGAGTGGGTCGGCTCAGCCGCGGAGCTCAACCGTAAACTTGGCTCGCTGCCCATGGTGGACGGCAACAGTGTGGAGCTGCTGCCAGGCTATCCGGACTCAATCAAGGCAATGACCGCAGCCGTGCGCCAGGCCAAGGTCTTCGTCAACGCCGAGTTCTACATCATGAGCACTGACCATGTGACCGAAGACCTCTTCGAGGCCCTGGTCGAAGCGGCGGAGCGGGGTGTTGAGGTCCGCGTCCTGTTCGACCATCTCGGCACCTTGCGCATCAACGGATACCGGAAGCTCATAAGACGGCTCAACGAGAGCAAGATCCAGTGGCGCCCCATGCTGCCGCTGCGTCCGGTCCACGGACAATGGCGGCGGCCGGATCTCCGCAACCACCGCAAAATCATGGTGATCGACGGCGAAGTGGCTTTCACCGGATCCCAGAACCTGATCGAGCCGTCATACAACAATCCCCGGCACCGCAAAGTCGGCCGCGAATGGGTAGAGCTGATGACGTGCCTGCGCGGCCCGATTGTCACCACACTGAACGTGGTGTTCGCCACGGACTGGCTGAGTGAAACAGACGATTCCCTGGAGGATCAGCTGGCCCACCCGCCGGAACTCTCACCCGGGACCGTGACCGCCCAGGTGGTGCCCAGCGGCCCGGGGTTCAGCACCGAAAACAACCTGCGGCTCTTCAACACCCTCATCTATTCCGCCCAGCACCGGATCTCTATCTGCAGCCCTTACTTCGTCCCCGACGACTCACTGCTGTATGCGGTGACCACAGCGGCGCAGCGGGGGGTCGCCGTCGAACTCTTCGTCTCCGAAAAGGGCGACCAGCTCCTGGTGCACCACGCCCAGAGGTCCTACTACCAGGCGCTGCTGGAAGCCGGCGTGCGCATCTATCTTTATAAAGCCCCGTTTGTGCTGCACGCCAAGCACTTCACCATTGACGACGAAGTGGCCGTCCTTGGCTCCAGCAACATGGACATGCGGTCCTTTTCACTGAACCTCGAAGTGTCTGTGATGCTCCTGGGGCAGGACATCGTCACCCGGATGCGGGCTGTTGAGGACACCTACCGGGACATCTCGCATGAACTCCTGCTCGATGACTGGATGCAGCGGCCCATGCTGGTCAAGTATGTGGACAACGTGGCGCGGCTAACGGCGACCCTGCAGTAGTCCCGGGCCTGCCTGCGTCCGGGGAGGCTTAGCCGGGGAACTGGGCCCCAAGCGTGGAAAGCACACCGTACGCCTTGGTCCGGATCTCCTCGTACTCCTCCTGCGGTGAGGAATCGGCCGTGATGGCACCGCCGACGCCGAGGCTGAGCTCGGCGCGGCCGTCGCCGCCGGTTGTGATCACCAGCGTTCGGATGGCGACGGCGAGATCGGTGGCGCCACTGAGGGAAAAGTACCCGATGGCACCGGAGTACACGCCGCGCGGTGCCTCTTCCAGCCGGTCGAGGATGGCCATGGTGCTGATTTTCGGAGCGCCCGTCATGGAGCCGGCGGGAAAGCACGCCGCAACCGCCTCGGCCCGGGAGGCCCCTGGCAGGAGTTGCGCGTCTATGGTGCTCACCAGTTGGTGGACCGTGGCGTAGCTCTCCACCACGCACAGGCGGCTCACTGTCACGCTGCCGGGCTCGGCAAAATGGCTGAGGTCGTTCCGCAACAGGTCCACAATCATGATGTTCTCGGCCCGGTCCTTTTGGGCCGATTCCAGATCGGCACGAAGGGCAGCGTCCTGATACGCATTTAATGAGCGGCCTCGCGTGCCCTTGATGGGTTCGGCCCGCATGCTGCCGGCGGAAGTGATCCTGAGGAAGCGCTCCGGTGAGGTGCTGGCCACTGAGAGGCTGCCGAAACGCAGGAGACTCCCGAAAGGGGCAGGATTCCTTTGCCGGAGCTGCACGTAACTTCGCCACGGATCCACTGCGGTCCCATGTGCGTGGAGGGCTGTTGTCAGGCAGATTTCGTAGGAGTTGCCTTCAGCAATCTCGTGCTGGGCCACCCCTATCTTATGTTTGTAATCCGCCTCAGTGTCCCGGGCAGTGAATTCCGGGCCGCCTGCGCCTGGTTCTTTGGAAAGTTCGACGGCGTGGACACCTGCGTCAGCACCGTCACCTGCGGCAGCGCTCCCCGCGGCCCCCGAGGCAAGCGCGACGGCGTGCGCCGCATTTGACACCCATTCCGCGGCGTCGGGCGCTTCAAGGGCGAACAGCCAGACGGAACCCTCCCGGTGGTCCAGGACCACAGCACGTCCGGCGAAGATCAAGGCGGAATCCGGTGTGGGGGATGGGACGTCACTTCCGCCGGTCTCGCGCTTCAGTTCATAGCCCAGATAGCCCAGCCAGCCGAGAGTGAATTCACCGCCGAAGCCCTCGGGAGCGGGAACGATGCTGCTTCCCCAGGCCGCATCCAGCCAGCGGAAGAAGGGGCCCTCGATCCTCGCCGTGGCGCAGCCTGTGCCTACCGTTGTGATCCCGCTGTGGTGCATGGCCAACTGGCCGTGGCTGCCGCCGTCGTCGGCCAGAATACTGAACCGCCTGCGCTCCGCCGCCGGGGAGACTGGACGCTCCGCCGCCGGCGAGAGGCCGGCCGCAGGCGAGACCCCGGCGGCGTCTGCGGAAAGACCGGTATCCCGCGCAAGATCCGGGCCGTCCGAAGAGTCCAGCCACACGGCATTGGTCGAGGCTCCGTACAGCGTTTCGTAGAGGGCAGGGGCGTCGGGCTCTGCGTCTATCCGTTGCGCTCGCAGCTTCAGGCCGCGGCGGGCTGAGAGCTCGGGCGACAGCACACCGGAGCAGGACGGCAGGTACTGAAGAGCCCGCAGGACGTCCCCCGGGGCGTTGCCGTCTGCCCGGTTGAGCACGCGCACGTCAACGTTGTCCAGCACCGCATCCGCGGCCAGCCACTCGACTTCCTGCGCCGCCCAGAGATCCCAGTACGGCTCATAAGTGCTTCCATCACGGGACAAGGCGCGTGCGCGGCGTTCGTCATCGGGGGCCTCTGCCCAGACCACTGCGTCCAAAAGGGGCCGGGCCGGGTCAGAGGCCGCTCCCACACCTTCGACGATCACAATTTCAGCGGGAAGCGTGACTCTGACGTCGCCGTCGTAGTGCTTTTCCCAATCCCACGTCACCCATTCGGCGGCCTGTCCGCTTCGCAAGGGGGCGAGCACGGTGGTGATGTAGCGTTCCACTCCGGCCGCGAGCCCGTTCCAGCCCGGATAGATGTCCTCGAGGTGGAAAAGGGAGACCTTGTGATGGGCGCGCAAACGCGCTGCCAGTTCGATGGCGATGGTTGTTTTGCCTGCTCCGGACCGCCCGTCGATGGCGATGATGACAGGTGCGGGGCTCATGGAATAGAGCGTACCTGCTGCTCCGGAGGGTCCTGGTGCTTCTGGAGCTGGAGCTGGGCCCTGACATGCTCAACAATTCCGGGCACAGAGGCCTGGATAAGTCGCCAGGTCTCTTCGAAATCGGATTGGCCTCCGTACCAGGGATCGTCAATGCCGTGGTCCAGATTGTCGCCGTCGGCCACCACCGGATCGAAGGAGCGCAGCATCCGGATCCGGGCGCGGGATTCCTCGTCTGGCGCCGCTTCCAGGAGCCAGCCGTAATGGTCGACGTCCAAGGCCAGGATGAGGTGGCGCTCAGCGAACCATTCCTGTTGCCATTTCCTTGCCCGATGCCCGCTTGAGTCGATCGAACGGGCTGCAAGAATCCGGGCAGCGCGGGGATCAACCGGACGGCCTGATTCATAGGCCGTCGTACCGGCGGAATCCACAACAACGACGTCGCTGAGACCGGCTGCTGCGAAGGCGTCTGCGAGCATCCGTTCAGCCATGGGGGATCGGCAGATGTTGCCGGTGCAAACCGCAATGATCCGGTAGGGGTTCGACGACGGGGACATGCAGCTAAGCATGCTGCAGCGTTTCCGCTTTGGCTAGCCCGCAAGGAAGGTCTGTGCAGATCGGTGCTGGGTTGCCTTTGACTTTGGCAAAGCTCACCTGCGGCGGGTCTGCAGTGCCCATGCGGATGCTAGAGGCTTATGAGGCGCGCGGCCTGCGGTTTTCCAACGGCTACGGCATGACCGAAACAGCACCCGGAACCACCACCCTTCCGGCGGACCGTTCCCGGGAGAAAGCCGGTTCTTCGGGCCTGCCGCATTTCTTCACTGACATCCGGATCGCTGACCTCATGGGAGTCGTGGTCCCCGCAGGTGAGGTGGGGGAGATCCAGATAAAAGGGCCCAACGTCATCCCCGGGTACTGGAACAGGCCGCAGGCAGCTGCCGAATGCTTTACCGACGGCGGCTGGTTCAGATCCGGCGACATGGGCTACAAGGACGAGGACGGATTCCTTTTCATCTCCGACAGGCTCAAGGACATGATCATTTCCGGCGGAGAGAACATCTACCCGGCGGAGGTGGAACAGGCCATCCTCGAGCTTGTCGCAGTTTCCAGCGTGGCAGTGATTGGTATCCCGGATCACAAGTGGGGCGAGGTGCCCAGGGCTGTGGTGGTGCTACGCGAGGACACGCACCTCAGCGAGGACGAGCTCAGGGAGCACCTTGAAGGCAGGCTGGCCCGCTATAAGATCCCGAAATCAGTGATCTTCGTGGACGATCTGCCGAGGACGGCGAGCGGAAAGATCCGCAAGGCCGCACTGCGTTCATCCTTTAGTGGATGAGCGCCAGCATCACGCCAACTGCAACGAACAGCACACCAAAAACCCGGTTCAGGATGGTCTGTCCGCGGGCATTTTGAGTGAAACGATGGAACCAGGCGGCGGCCGCGGCAAAGAAGAACCACATCACCACGACGTCGATCAGCACAATGGTTACGGCCAGCACCAGGTACTGCGGAACCAGGGGCTGTTCAGGTCGGATGAACTGCGGCATAAAAGCCAGGAAGAAGACGATCGCCTTCGGATTGAGCATGTTCACCCACAAGCCGCGCCGGAACATGGAGGCAGCGGGCTCGTTCCGGAGGGACTCGACGACGGTCTGGTCCAGGTCCGGCTTGTGCATAAACTGCCGGATTCCCAGGTAGACGAGGTAGGCGGCGCCTGCATACCGGATGACGTTGAACAGCAGCGGGGACCCGGACACCAGCACGCCCACGCCCAAGGCCACAAGCAGGATTTGAATGATCAGCGCAGCCTGCTGGCCCAAGATTCCCCAGATGGCACGCCGGAAGCCGGAGTTCAGCGAGTTGCTCATCGTGTTGATGGCCCCCGCACCGGGCGTCAGGCTGATGAGGACTCCGGTGCCCGCGAGCGCGAGCCACAGGGAAGGTTGCATCAGTCAAGTTTACTGGCCACCTCGCGGTAGACGGACTGGCCTACTTGGGGCGGTTGTCCTTGCCGTCCAGTCAGCTGGAACGGAGGCCGTAGCTCAGGATCATGTTGCCGTCGCTGGTCCGCTGCGAGTCCTGAAGTTCCAGCCTTGTGACGGGATCGCCTTCCTCGAAGAGGTGCTTGCCCGTTGCCGCGATCACGGGGTGGATCATCAGCGTCAGCGAGTCGAGCAAGCCGGCGAAAAGCAGTTGCCGCACTACGGAAATACTGCCGAACACGTTGATGTCGCCGCCTTCGGTTTCCTTCAGCTGCCGGACGAAGTCCTCCAGCGGCCCTTGGATCAGTTGAGAGTTCTCCCACTCCAGCCGGTCCGGAAGAGTGCTGGACGCCACAAACTTCGGCAGGGAATTGATGAAGCCGGCGAAATCCTGATCCTGGCTGGCGTTAGGCCAATAGCCCGCCCATTCCTCATAGCTCACCCTGCCCAGAATGCCTGCGTCTACGCTCTGCATCATGCTGTTCAGTCCTGCGCCCAGCTCATCATCGAAACTGTCGAACTGCCACAGGTTTGGGGACTGAGCAACGCCGTCGAGGGAGTAAAAAAGGCCGGCTGACAATTTGCGCATTGAGGTTCTCCCTGGAGGACTCGGTAGTGGATTGTTCTTGCACCCTATAGACGCTTCGGTGTAGGGGGAACCATTCGGGGAAGAAAATATCGGTCCATATGGCGGGGGCTGGATTGTAGCCCTCCCCTGGCGCTGGGTTAGCCTTTATAAGGCATGGGCGGATTCCGGAAGGCAGACTGCCCCTCTTCCCGTGCCCCGGTGCTGTGCCGCACCGCTCGATTCTTCAACAATTAGAGGGCGCTCCAGCGCTTCTTCAAGACCACGGATGGAGCCAGTCATGGCCGTTAGTACGGACCACACGGTCCTGGCCCTCACTCCCGAACAGCTTCAGTCCGTCCGGGGGACGCTTCTGTCCGCGCGCAGGCTCAAGACGGAAGTTCTGGGCGGGCTGGTGGTGGCCCTGGCCCTGATTCCGGAAGCAATCGCGTTTTCCATCATTGCAGGCGTTGATCCCCGGCTCGGCCTGTTCGCGTCGTTCACGATGGCCGTTACCATCGCTTTCGTCGGCGGCCGTCCCGCCATGATCTCCGCTGCCACCGGCGCCGTAGCCCTGGTGATTGCGCCCTTGGTCAAGTCCCACGGCGTCGATTACCTGATTGCAGCCGTCATCCTTGCCGGGATCTTCCAGATTGTCCTGGGGCTGTCCGGGGTGGCAAAACTGATGCGCTTCATCCCCCGGTCCGTGATGGTGGGATTCGTCAACTCCCTGGCCATCCTGATCTTTATGTCGCAGGTACCGGATCTGCTGGGCGTCCCGTGGCTGGTGTACCCCCTCGTTGCCCTTGGCCTCGTGATTGTCTTCGGGCTACCGAAACTGACCAGGGCGGTGCCGGCCCCGCTTGTTGCCATAGTGGTTCTGACGCTCATTGCGGTAGTAGCTTCGGTGGAGGTGCCCACTGTCGGGGACAAGGGTGCGTTGCCGGCATCCCTGCCGTCGCTGTTGATCCCGAATGTGCCCTTCAGCCTCGAGACCCTGCAGGTCATCTTCCCCTTCGCCCTCGCCATGGCTTTCGTTGGCCTGCTGGAATCGCTCATGACAGCCAAGCTCGTCGACGACGTCACGGACACCCGCTCACACAAGAGCCGCGAGGCGTGGGGACAGGGAGTCGCCAACATCGTTACCGGTTTCTTCGGGGGCATGGGCGGCTGCGCGATGATCGGCCAGACCATGATCAACGTCAAGGCTTCGGGCGCGCGGACCAGGATCTCGACCTTCCTGGCCGGTGTCTTCCTGCTCATCCTGGTGGTCGCCCTCGGTGACGTCGTAGCCGTGATCCCGATGGCCGCACTCGTAGCCGTGATGATCTTTGTTTCCTGGGCCACCTTCGACTGGCACAGCATCCACCCCCGGACGCTGAAGATGATGCCCCGGAGCGAAACCCTGGTCATGGTTGCCACTGTCATCGTCGTCGTCGCCACCCATAACCTGGCCATCGGCGTCGGCGTCGGAGTCCTGGTGGCCATGGTGCTGTTCGCCCGCCGAGTGGCCCACTTCGTCACCGTCGAGCGGACTGTCACCACCATCAACGGGCAGGAGACGGCGAGCTACGTTGTGGACGGCGAGCTCTTCTTCGCTTCCTCGAACGACCTCTATACCCAGTTCGAATACGCCCTGGATCCGGACCGCGTGATTATCGATATGCACGCCTCACACCTCTGGGATGCCTCTACCATCGCCACCCTGGACGCCATCACCGACAAGTACCACAAGCACGGCAAGGACGTGAAGATCATCGGCCTCAATGACGCCAGTACCCTCATGCGGGAACGACTCAAAGGAAAACTCGGTGCCGGAAACTAATCGAGGGCCGGTGACCTCCCCGGATACGCAGCCCGCAAAGGGTCCACACGGTTCTGCCAGGACCGAACGGTTCTTCGGTGCCCTGACAAGCTGCAGAAAAGCCCTGATCCCGGAAAAGCTGGAGCGGCGCTTGAACACGCCCTCAGGCCTGCTGTGGGGCTATGTTGTTGTCCACCTTTTCTTCCTGGCGTACATGTTGACGTTCGTGCTCCAAGGCCAGGCCTTCAGCGACACCAACATCTACCGCGACTGGGCCGCCGGAGGGTTCCGCGAAGAGAACCTGGCCGGGCTGCCCAGCCCGTGGGTGTACCCGATTCTGGCCCTGCTCCCCATCGCTATTGCCGGCATGGCCGGGCCCGGGCCGTTCCTGCTCATCTGGGTGCTGATGATCATCGCGCTCAACGCGCTCGCGGTTGGGCACCTGACCAAATGGGGCAAGAACACCGCCGCCCTCCCCGCCGCCTGGTGGTGGCTCAGCTTCATCTTCCTCATGGGCTTCCTGGGATTCGCCCGCGTGGATGGTTTAACGGCCCCGCTGGTTCTGAGCGCACTTCTCTTCGGAGTCACCCGCCCCTTCGCGGCCTCTCTGCTCCTCAGCATCGCCACCTGGATCAAGGTGTGGCCTGCTGCCGTTGTCCTGACTCTGCTCACCGTCGCCAAGCGCCGGTTGCACGTGCTGGCTGCCGGAGTTCTGGTGACAGCTGTTGCCGTTGGCGGCGGCGTAGTGTTTGGCGTTGCCCCCAAGCTGCTGAATTTCCTGACCGCGCAAGGGGATCGGGGCATGCAGCTCGAGGCCACCTTCACCACGCCGTGGCTGTGGCTGAGCGTACTGAATACGGGCAGCTCCCGGATGTACATGAACACCGAGATCAACTCCATGCAGGTTGATGGTCCCGGGACCGAGATCATGTCCTTCCTCATGCAGCCCTTGCTTGCCCTTGCTGCCGTCCTGGTCGCAGTGCTGATCTTCCGGGCACTGCACGCTGGAAACCGCATCGGGGTGTCGGACCGCAGCGAACTCCTGCTGGTCGGAACACTCACCATGACCACTGCCTTTGTGGTTTTCAACAAGGTGGGATCACCCCAGTTCATGGTGTGGCTGGCTCCTGCTGTTGCGGTGGGATTGGCCAGTCATTGGATCCAGTGGCGGGTGCCGGCGGCCATTCTGATCGCCATCGCTGTGACCACTTACTTTATCTATCCGCTTTTCTATGATGCCTTGAGTCACAACAACCCTCTGATGGCGCTGGTTCTGACCATCCGTAACGTCCTTTTGGTGGTTCTCTTCTGCTGGTCCGTGCGACGTCTCTACCGTCTGAGCAAGCATGCACCTGAGGGTGAAGTTGCCGATGAAGCCGAGGCCCGCTGACATGCTGCAAAGGGTTGGCCACGGACTGACACGCCTTCGTGACAAGGTCCTCACACCGGCTGCGGTGAAGTGGCTGAGCAGGCCTTCCTCCGTCTGGTGGGGCTTCGCGGTTGTCCATCTCTACTTCCTGGGCTGGATGATGTCCTTCATTCTCAAGGACGAGATGTTCAGCGACACGCTGCAGTACCGGGAATGGGCCGTGAACGGTGCCAACCCCGGAAACGGTGAGGCGTCCATCAGCCCCTGGGTGTACCCCGCGCTGGCGCAGCTGCCCATTTACTTCTCCAACATCGCCGGGCCGGACCAGTACCTGCTGGTGTGGACGCTGATGATCACGGCCCTCAATGCAGTGGCTCTGGCTTACCTGATCCGCGGCGGCAGACGTCCTGAGGGAATTGCTCCAGCCTGGTGGTGGCTGGGCTTTACCGTGTTCATGGGATACCTCAGCTTCGCCCGTGTAGAGGGAATCACTGCGCCCATCGTCCTGATTGCTTTGCTCTTCGCGGCCCGCAGGCCCGCGGTTGCCACCGTTCTGCTCAGCATAGCCACCTGGATCAAGGTCTCTCCGGCGGCAGTCCTGCTGCCGATCCTGATTGCCAGCAGGGATCGCGTGAAAATCATCGCCGCCGGTATTGCCGTGAGCGCAGCCGTAGTGGTGGGTACGTATTGGGCCGGCGGCATCAGCCACCTGTTCGATTTCCTCACCAACCAAGGCGAGCGGGGGATGCAGCTCGAGGCCACATTTTCCACTCCCTGGCTTTGGCTGAGCGTCCTGAACATCGGCGACGCAAAAATTGCGGACAACGTGGCCATCAACTCCTCGGAGGTGTATGGCCCCGGGGTTTCCATCGCAGCCGTTCTGATGCAGCCTCTGTTCCTCGTGGCCGCGGCGGCCGCTGCTGTCCTGTTGATGTGGGCCCTGCACAGGGGAGCAGAGCGCGAAGAGCTGTTCCTCGAAGGTGCGCTCATGATGACGGCGGCGTTCATCGTCTTCAACAAGGTGGGTTCACCGCAGTTCATCATCTGGCTCGCTCCGGTGGTGGTCGCGGGCCTCACCCATGACTGGAACCGCTGGAAGGTGCCCGGCGCCCTGCTGATGTCCATAGCAGCGCTCACCTTCGTGATTTATCCCTTGTTCTACACACCGCTGATCCACGGACACCCGCTTATTGCCCTGGTCCTTACGGCGCGGAACGTGCTCCTGGTGGTTCTCCTGTTCTGGTCCGTACAACGCACGCTGGAGTTGGCGGCCCGCAAGGGCCGGCCAGTCGAAGCCGCCACTGCGGGACGCTCGCAGGACTAGCTTGGAATGTCCTCGGGGCGGCGCTGGCGGGACAGCAGCGCTGCCCTGGCGGCCGGCGTTACCAGGAGCTTCCGCGTTTTCTTGTCTATGAACAGCAGATAAAGGACGAAGGCCAGGGCGACGAAGAAGGCCAGGGTGGAGGCCTGGTAGTCCAACTCAACGAATCCCCACACCGAGAGCTGGTCCTGGGCACCGAACACCACAAAGAACGTGATGATGACGTAGACGGTCCAGATCTGCCAGTCGTCCCGGATGCCCGTTACAGCGAGCAGGGGGATGAACCAGAGGACGTACCAGGGCTGGATGATCGGCGAAAGCACCACGATCGCGGCGAAGCCCAGAGCCATCCTCCGGATGAGCCTGGAGTGGTCTCCCCTGAACATCAGCAGGACAACCAGGCCCACCCCGGCCCATTTGAGCAGTGACCGTAATCCCGAGGCGAGCATTCCGCCGTCGAGCCCCAACGCATTGGCCAGGCCCTCCACCTGCTGGCCGAGGAAGCCTGACGGCGAATAGCCGGTGTAACCTGGCGTCGGATCCGTGATGGCCGAAACCCAGCCCATACCAAGCCCGAACGGCAGGCCGCTCACTGCCAGCACGCCGAAGCTGATGGCGGCTGTCAGGAACCAGTACCAGAACTTCCGCCCCCAGCCCGCGGCCTGGCCCGCCCAAAGCAGGCCAATAAAGGGCAGGAGAACTATGGAAATGGGCTTGATACCAATGGAGGCCGTGACCAGGAGGACACCCCACAGACCGCGGTTGGTGGCCGCGAAGTATGTGCCGGCCACGGCAAGTCCCACCATGAGGGCGTCGTTATGGGCGCTGGCCACAAAACTGATCAGGAAGAGCGGATTAGCCACGGCTATCCACAAGGCCCGGCCGCCGTTGATTCCGTGAAGCTGCGCGAGCTTGGGGATGTAGACCATGCATAAGACCACACCGGCAACGGCGATCAGGCGGAACAGGAAAACCGAGAAGTCGGGCTGCGCTCCCGTGATCTGGACCACCAGGCCCTCAAGCCAGAGAAAGTACGGTCCGTAGGGCGTCCTGGCCTCGGCCCAAGCGGGGTCAGCGCCGAGGGCAAACCAGTTACTGAGGGCCGAGATGCCGGTGTTGTAGGGGTTGAGGTTTTCCTGGACCAGCCGCCCTTGCCCGGTGTAGGCGTACACATCGCGGGAATAGATGGGCACGGCAAAGAGCATGGGAGCTGACCAGACGGCGATAGCCCAGGCGACCGATCTCAGCGATCCCGGCCCCCAATTCCCCAGCCGCTGTCCGAGGCGAAGCCAGGAGCGCATCAGCATCATGGCGCCGAGCGTGAGCAGCAGGGTTGCGGTGGTGACTCCCCAGCCTTCAGTGCGGAGGGCAATCACCAGGGGGTGGCGGATCATCGGGGAACCGTTTGCGATCCATCCTGTGCCGATGGATCCTACGAACATCATGAGGGAGCCCACCAGACCCTGAAGGATGGCCCAGTAGGCGCGGGGAGGAGCCTCGACGGGGATCTCCCCTGTGCCGGAGCGGGAGGGCTGACTCTCCTCTACTTGGTGCTCCACCTGACCTCCGGTGCCCTTGGACGAATTGGCGGACATCATGATGGGGAACTCTCGGATGGGCTAGGCTGAACCGACAGCGAAGGCGGTTCAGACGACCCCCAAGCGCAGCTCCATGTTAGCACCGAGCCTCCGCCTGCCATTGTCATTTGACAGCCCGACGCCGTCCATTACGCTCGGCCGGCCGCGTTCGGTCCCTGAGTCAACGCTGGGCTCAACTCCCCGAAGTGTGGCTGTCCTGGCCGCCTTCCGTCAGTTCACTTTCGGTTTCAGGGCCGCCGTCGTCGTCGCAGCCGGTCTGATTGATGAGCGAGCTGGCCTGTGTGCCGCCGCCAAGGTGGAGGCCTGTGCTGGCGGTGGCGGGAAAGGCGGTTGGCATGGTCAGTCCCGTTCCGATGCTCAGGGCGAGCAGCACGCCGGCTGTTGCCCGGACGATCCTTCCCATCTCAGCCCTCCCATCCTTTGCCTCCTGTAATCAGCATTCAGCAGTGGGTTGTGGACGCACCCTGATGGGGCTGAGCAGGGGCTGTGAAGATTTGCAGCCCTTCGAGTTCCAGGGGCGAAATCAAGTCCTAGCCCAGCCGGGCCGCCCGTGCGGCAAGGTAACGGCGCTCGGGGAGGCTCGCCGTGGAGCTTGCAGCGCGGAGATAAGCCTCACGCGCCCCCGTGGCATCGCCGGTCAGTTCGAGAAGGTGTGCACGTACTGCATGAAGGCGGTGACTGCGCGTGAGCTGAGGATCTGCTTCGACGGTGCCCAGCACCGCCAAGCCTGCGAGCGGTCCCTTCACCATGGCTACCGCTACTGCCCGGTTCAGCGTGACCACCGGGCTTGGCGCGATCCGCTCCAGTACGTCGTAAAGCGCCAGGATCTGGGGCCAGTCGGTATCTTTGGCCGTTGGTGCTTCGTCGTGGATGGCCGCGATGGCCGCCTGCAGCTGGTAGGGACCCACCGGGGCCTTGCCCAACGTGCTGGTCAAGAGCCCAACCCCTTCCCGGATCTGGGCGGTGTCCCAAAGACTGCGGTCTTGTTCAGCGAGCGGCACCAGGCCGCCGTCGGGCAGCGTGCGGGCTGACCTTCGGGCATCCGTCAGCAGCATGAGTGCCAGCAGGCCGGTTGTTTCGCCCCTCGCCGGTGATGTTGCCGGGATGACGTCCAGCAGCAGACGCGCAAGTCGGATGGCCTCGCCTGTCAGGTCCGAGCGCTGCAGGGAACGCCCTGAACTCGCGGCATACCCTTCATTGAAGATCAGGTATAGGACATGCTGGACGACGGCGGTCCTCACCATGACCTCGTCAGGTGCCGGCGGCTCGAACCGGGCACCGGCACCGGTGATGCTTCCCTTGGCCCGGCTGATCCGCTGCGCCATGGTGGCCTCGGGAACCAGGAAGGCGCTGGCGATTTCAGCAGTGGTCAGGCCGCCGACGGCACGAAGGGTCAGGGCAAGCTGGGACGGCGGCGAAAGTGCCGGGTGGCAGCATAAGTACAGCAGCGTCAGTGTGTCATCGGCGTCAGGTGACACCCCGCCGTCGTACTCCTGGTGCTCCCAGACAGGCTCCCCGGGCCTGGACACAGCTCCGGAACCCTGCAACGCAGAAGTTTCCAGGGCAAAGGTTTCTTCCCGACGCCGGCGGGCGCTCTCGCTGCGCCACTGATCCACCAGGCGTCGCCCGGCGACAGTCAGCAGCCACCCGCGTGGATTATCCGGGATGCCGTCCCGGGGCCAGCTGAGGGAGGCTTCCAGCAGCGCCTCCTGTACCGCGTCCTCGCACGCATCAAACTGGCCGTAGCGGCGGGCAAGCGCGCCGAGGACCTGCGGCGCGAGGGTGCGCAGCAGGTCCTCCAGGGAACGGCTTCCCAATTCCACGTGTTTCGGCTTTCCCGCCTTACCGGGGGCTAGACATCCGGGGGTCCGTCCTGGACGGCCCTCAGTTCCACGGTGCCGGCGTATTTGACAATGCTGGAGCAGATCTCGATGGCACGTTTCTCGCTGGCCACATCGACTACCCAGTATCCGATGAGTGATTCCTTGGACTCGGCATAGGGACCGTCCGTGGTGATCACGCCGTCGTCAGTCTGCTTGACGAGTTTCGCGGTACTGCCGTCAGCCAGCCCGGCATTGAACACCAGCTCGCCGGAGTCCGTGAGGTCCTTGTCGATCTGGATCATGAACCCGATCATTTCCTGGATCCATGCCGGATCGGCCGTTTGCATCATGGTTTCGCCCGAACCGAACATCATGATCATGTATTTCATCTCTGGCTCCTTGGTTAGCGGCACCTGTTGGTGGTGCCTTCATGGATAGGTCGGAGCTGCAGCTTGGTTCTCTACATGCTCCGGGACATTTTGTGAAAAAGTTCGACGGCGGTTTCGGGCCGGGCGTTCGCCTCGCCGCCAGGCCCGGGGTCACGCCCGGGCGATGACCTCACCGTTGGGGATCAGGAACCAGCCGTCGTCAGTGGAGCCCCACCGGTGCCACCCGGCGGAGAGCCGGGTTAGGTCGGCTTCCTGGGCGAAGCCGTACTCCAACGCCTGCTCCGCGAAGGCCGAGTGCAGGACCCGCTCACTCCAAACCCGTGCCTGCCATCGCCGCTGCTGACCAGTGGCGTACAGCCAGTTGCTGCTGCTGGGCGCGACGTCGGTGAAGCCTGCGCCCTGGGCCCACGAAACAAGCCTGCGCCCGGCGTCCGGCTCCGCCCCGTTCCGGCGGGCAATCTTTTGATACAGCTCCATCCACTCATCCAGTTCCGGGATGGCGGGGTACCAGCTCATGCCGTGGAAATCTGCGTCGCGCACCGCCACGATCCCGCCGGGTTTGGCCACCCGCCTCATCTCACGCAGCGCTTCCACGGGGTCGGTCAGGTGCTGGAGGACCTGGTGGGCATGGACGACGTCGAACGTTCCGTCTTCGAAGTCAAGGTCGTAGATGTTCCCGGCGACGAACTCGACGTTGTCCACGCCGCGTTCTGCGGCGAGCGACCTGGCCTGGGCGATGATGTCAGGGGACCTGTCCAGCCCGGTCACTTTGCCAGGGGCAACCAGGGCGGCGAAATCGCACGTGATGCTTCCCGGGCCGCAGCCCACGTCCAATACCGATGAGCCCACGGCGAGATGGGGGATGACGAACGCTGCCGAGTTCTCTGCAGTCCGGGACGCATGGGCGCGCACGACGGATTCGTGGTGGCCGTGGGTGTAGACGTCGTCAGGCTGCTCGGCACTCATAGTGAAACGCTACCCCCGGTGCCTTCGAAAGGAGCGCAACCCGGCACATCACATTGTGGGCCCAGCGCTTACAGTGAAGGAGGAAATCCAAGGGATGAAGGAAGAGAACGCATGTCTGAAGGTCCGCGTCATTCCCTCTCCGACCTGCCGCGCCTGGCGCATCCCGATGGAAGCCCCATCCGTGCGCTCGTTGTCGACGACGAAAAGAGCCTCGCCGAACTGGTGGAGATGGGCCTGCGGATGGCCGGCTGGAGCGTTGCCATCGCCAATGACGGGCTGTCCGCTGTAAAGATTGCCCGGGATTTCCGTCCGGACGTGCTGGTCCTTGACGTCATGATGCCAGGAGCCGACGGACTTGAGGCGTTGCGCAAGATCCGGGTCTTCGCTCCCCGTATCCCCGCGCTGTTCCTTACTGCCAAAGACGCGGTTGAGGACAGGATTTCCGGATTGGCTGCCGGCGGGGATGACTACGTCACGAAGCCGTTCAGCATGGAGGAACTGATGCTGCGGCTGCACCGCCTCGTTCAACGGTCCGGGGTGGCCGCCTCCGATTCGGCCGAGCTGGTTGTCGGTGACCTCGTGCTGAACCTGGAGACGCGGGACGTGACCCGCGGCGGCGACGAAATATCCCTGACAGCAACGCAGTGGGAGTTGTTGCGCTTCCTGATGGAGAACCCTCGCCGGGTTGTGAGCAAGAGCCAGATCCTGGACCAGGTGTGGAACTACGATTTCGGCGGGCAGGCGAACATCGTCGAACTCTACATCTCGTATTTACGGAAGAAGATTGACGCCGGGAAACCTCCGATGATCCACACAGTCCGCGGTGCCGGGTACGTCATCAAACCGGCTGCCCAGTGACGCAGCCAAGCAAGCCGGGGCCAAAGCCGGCGGCGGCAGGGGTGCGGAGGGGGTGGCATCTTCGCACCAAGCTGGTTGTGGCAACCCTTGTTTTGCTGACGTTGATCTGCGCGGCGATCGGTGTGGTGAGCCATGTTGCCATGAATGCCTACCTGACAAGTGAACTGGACGGCGGCCTCGTGGCCGCTGCCGAGCGCGTGGTGCGTCCGCCCGGGGGAGGGCCGCGGCGGCCCTCTGTCCCGGATCCTTCAGAAGCCCGCGGGCAGCGCCCAGGCACCTTAAATGCTTTGTTCCACGACGGCGCCGCGAGGGTTTCCGCCGTCGTGCAGGACGACGGCAGCACCAAACCGCTGACTGCGTCCGACCTGGAGGTTGTGTCCAGGCTGACGCCTAATTCGCCGCCCGAGGAGACGGTGCTGTCCAGCGGCCGGTACCGGCTGGTTTCCGCCATCGTCCCGAACACAGGGAACATCCTGGTTACAGGACTCTCGACGGCGGACCGGGACAGTACGCTCGCTTCCCTGGACGGGACTATAGCGGCCGTTTCACTGTTCGGGGTCCTCCTGACAGGCCTGGCGGGCACCCTGATCATCCGGAGATCGCTGCGGCCGCTGGAGGAATTGTCCGCTGTTGCAACCTCCGTGACGGAGCTCCCGCTTGCCTCCGGGGAAGTCGCCGTGAACGTCCGCGTTCCTTCCACCGCGGCGCAACCCGGCACGGAAGTGGGGACGGTGGGAATCGCTCTCAACGAAATGATCGACCACGTCACCTGGGCCCTTAAAGCCCGGCAGGATAGCGAAACCCGGGTGAGGAGTTTTGTGGCCGACGCCAGCCATGAACTGCGAACGCCTTTGACGTCCATCAGGGGGTACACAGAGCTCGTCCTGATGGGGGACCGGCTCCAGGACGCCGACAAGGCAGCCTTGAAGCGCGTGGCCAGTGAATCCGAGCGGATGTCTTCCCTCGTGGAGGATCTCCTGCTCCTTGCCCGCCTTGACGAAGGGCAACGCGGTGATCCAACGGAAGTGGATCTGACGGAGCTGGCAGTCGAGGTGACGAGTGACGTTCAGCTGTCCGCGCCGGACCACGTTTGGACTCTGGACCTGCCGGAAGATCCTGTGCAAATTACCGCAGTCGAGTCTGAGATCCGTCAGGTGCTGATCAACCTCATCGCCAACGCGCACAAACACACTCCGCCGGGGACGACCATCCGGACAACCGTCCGGAAGGAGGGCTCAGTAGCCACAGTGACCGTTTCGGACAACGGGCCAGGGATAGAAGACGCTTTCCTCGGCAGTATCTTCACTCGTTTCAGCCGGGCCGACACAGCCCGATCCGGCACCGGCAGCACAGGGCTGGGACTCGCCATTGTTCAGGCTCTGGTGCACGCGAATGGCGGGACCATCAGTGTCACCAGCGAGCCCGCGAACACTCGCTTTACGGTGACACTTCCGGTTTAGGCCGCGGCCCCGGGTTAGCCTGCGGCCCTGCCTTTAGGCCTCTTCACTGCGCTGGCGGGCGTAGGCGCAAAGCCTGCATGCCGCCGTCGACGGCTACGGACGTTCCGGTGGTGGAACCGGAGCGGGGGCTGACCAGGTAGGCAACCGCGCCTGCCACCTCCTCTGCGGAAATCAGCCGGCCGTGGGGGTGGCGCGCTTCAAGGGCGGCGCGTTCCGCCGCAGGGTCCGGGGCACCCTCCAACAGGCGGGACACCCACGGCGTGTCAGTCGTCCCGGGATTGATGCAGTTCACCCTGATGCCTTCACGGAGGTGGTCCGCCGCCATGGCCCGGGTCAGCGAGAGCACCGCACCTTTGGTGGCGGAGTACAGAGCCCGTTGTGGCATGCCTGCCGTAGCGGCAACGGAGCACATGTTAACGATGACTGCCGACGGCGACTTCCGCAGCGCTGGAAGCGCCGCACGGCTGACCCGCACCATGCCCACGACATTGACGTCCCACACCCGGTGCCATTCGTCGTCGTCGTTATCAGCCACGCTGCCTTGCGCACCGATGCCGGCGTTGTTCACCACTATGTCCAGACGGCCAAACTGCGCCAGGACGGCGTCGACGGCGGCACGGACCGAGCCGTCGTCGCTCACGTCGCAGACGGCGGGGAAGGCGCCCCGTGCTGACCTGGTGGGATGGCGGTCCAAAATGGCGACCTGGGCCCCCAGCGACTGGAGCCTGCCCACGACCGCATCGCCGATGCCGGATGACCCTCCTGTAACTATGGCCACCAGGCCCTGTAGTTCGCTCATGCGCCGATCCTCTCCTGAGCGGGAGTGTCCTGTTTCACTCAATCAATTTAGCGGGGGGCGACGTTATCCATCCCTGCCAACCATGGGCTAGATGTGCCGGTAGCCAAGATACTCAGTGACCTCGAGGACGGAGCCGGGCGGAGGAGGCACGTCCGGGTTCCACGTCTTGCTGGAGGTGCCTCCCGTGATGAAGGTGCCGAGATGGTTTCCGTCCACAAGGAGCTCACCGTCCGGTGCCAGCACTCGGAAGCGGATGTCCTCACCCCTGTTGCTGACTACGAACGAGCCGCCTTTCGCAGTGATCTGCAGTTCGTGACCGGCGAGTTCCGGAGTGCTGACCGGACCGGGTTGGAACGGAACGCTGCTGGTGCGAAGGATGTTCTCTGCGAGCACCTGGAAATCGACAACGAGTGAGGTGAGAGTGCCGTCGGCGGCCAAACCCCAGTAACAAGGGTAGGCCCCGTCGCCATACCCGCTCGTGACCATGACCGCATCCACCACCTCGCCGGCGAGGCCGAACATTGTGCCCGGTGTCTCTATAAGCCGTTCCACATGCTCTTGAAACATCGCATGGACGCGCTGGGCCTGACACATCACCAGCGACCCGACGTCGAGGAGGGCAACGTTACCGGCATCGACTCCCACATTGTATGTGCCGTCGGTGAACTCGGCGCGGTGCCAGCTGACTGCGGGCGCCTCGGACAGCAGCAGCCGTACTGCGACCGTCACGCCCGACACCGTGGCAACTTCGATGGCGTACGTCCCCGGCGTTATCCGTCGGGCCAGGGGGACGAAGTGTGCGTCAACGAAACCGAAGTCCAAGACCGTGAGCACGCCGGAGGCGCAGGTGATCTTGCCAAGGTGGAGGACGTCGAGCCGCGCCGGTTCGCCAAACGGTTCCACCATCCTGCCCGCTGTGAATAGTCCCGGAAAGTCCAGCTCCAGGTGTGCCGGCAGATCGTGCAGGGCAGCGCGGGCTGAGGTCCTCTGCATGAGTGCCTCGGCCACAGCGGGATCGACCAGCGGTTTGCCGGGCGGGTCCAGGAAGGTCGAGATGTGGGAGATCCTCCACCCGTCGTCGCCGCGCAGCAGCTGGTACTCGTGGTAGTAGGTGGTGTTCCCTGCCGTTTGGATGACCGAGCGAACCGTCGCCGTGTCCTCGGCGACCTCGACGTCGGTGATCTGCTCGGCGGCGGGGTCGTGCGCAGGACTGGAAGACAGTGCACCTTCTTGGCCGGTGCGTACTCCTGGGGCGCAATGGGTCGCGACCAGTTCGGCCAACTCGCCGGTCCAGACTTGGAAGGCCCCTGGATCGAACGAGAACATGCCCGGGGACTTGCCGGACCGCTGCCACCTCGTGTGGAAGTCGGCCACGAAGGCATCGATTCTGCTGCGGACCTCATCCTGAGTCATAGCACACACCCTAGCGAGACATGGTTGCGTCTACTAGAAACCTCCAGGCTTTTCCGGGCGCTGGCCAAGCTCGAACAGGTACTGCCGTCCCGGCTTGCGTCACCGTATCAACGCGCTGCAGTCTGTGGTTGTACCGATGGCCACCCCGGAACTGGTAGTTCTGGCTGCTTTGGGCTCATCTGTTTCCGCGCGCAGCAACTGCAGGGCTTCGGCTGCAGGGGTCCCGGGATCAGCGGTGTACATCAGAATCCTGTGCCCTGACTCGTCACTTTGGGCGAGGACTTCAAAGTTCAGTTCAAGGGAACCCACTTCAGGATGGTGCATTGACTTCAGGCCTGACATGCAGTTCTCCACCGGATGGTTAGCCCACAACGTGGCGAACTCCGGGCTCTTTACGGTCAGTTCACCCACCAGGGCTGCCAGTTCAAAATCGTCTGAACTCATCCCGGCCAGGAGGCGAAGGGAAGCGACGGCACGCCTCGCCTCCTTCTGCCAGTGCGGGTAGAGCTCCCGCGTGTGCGGATCCAGGAACAGCATCCGGGTCATGTTCGGACGAGTTGATGGCTTTTCCGGCGCCTCCAGATCCAGATGCCCGGCAACCAGCCGGTGGCCAAGCGGATTCCATGCCAATACTTCGCTGCGGCGGCTCAACACAACCGCAGGAATAGTAAACATAGAGCGCACCAGGCGCACAGTTCCCGGACTGGCCTTGTCGGGTTTGGTCATTGCGCGACGTCTAGTTTTGCCGGGCCGGGCAAGGTTGAACAAGTGTGTACGCTCATCGGTGTTCAAGCCCAGGGCCCGGGCAATGGAACCGATGACCGATTCAGAGGCATTGGTGCTCAGGCCCTGCTCCAGCCGGGTGTAGTAGGTGTTACTGACCCCGGCCAGCATGGCCAGTTCCTCCCTCCGAAGCCCGGGCACCCTGCGGATACCGTAGTTCAAAAGACCGACGTCCTCCGGCTGGAGGGCCGCCCGGCGGACGCGAAGGAACTCCCCAAGTTCGTTCAGATTACTCATGAGCCCAGTCTGCCGGTAACAGGAGTAGTTGTCCTGTCACTGGCAGGGGTACCCACAGCGGGGTGTGGTTGATCTTGCTGGATTCCTCAAAGCTGAGGATGCCGCCCGCAGCCTTGGCGGCTCGGATAAGTAGACAAGGACCACTCTCATGACCACTCAGCCCGAGACCATCGATCCAGACACACTACTGAGGCCGCCTACTCCCAACACCTCATCGATTCAGGGCATGAGCGGCAAGCAGCGGCTAGCCCTGATCGTGCTCCTGACCGCAAGTTTTACGCTCGCCGTCGACTTCTCCATCCTCAACGTCGCCCTGCCCACTATTGGCGCCGACGTCGGCTTCAGCCTGGAGAACCTGCAATGGATCGCCACGGCATTTTCCCTTTGTGCTGCGGGCCTTACCCTCCTGTTCGGCAGGGTCGCCGACCTGGCAGGCAGGCGCAAGATGTTTCTCACAGGCATGGCCCTGCTGGGCGCCGCTTCGCTGATGGGAGGTCTGGCGATTGACCCCGCGATCCTGCTGATCGCCCGTATAGGCCAAGGCGTTGCCACGGCTATGGTCGTCCCTGCGGCCCTGGCACTGTTGCTGGGCTCATTTCCGGAGGGCCCACTACGGGACAAGGCACTGGGCCTCAACGGGGCGCTGATGGCGGCCGGCTTCACCGCGGGCGCCATCCTGGGCGGGCTCCTCACCGATACCTTCAGCTGGCGCTGGGCGTTCTTCATCAACGTCCCGGTTGCAGTTGCCGTACTGGCCATTGCACCGGTCGTATTGGCCGAGAGCAGGCCAACAACCAAAACAAGGCTGGACGTCCCCGGCGCAATCACCGTCACCTTAGGCCTCCTTGCCCTCGTATTCGGCATGACGCATGCAGCAGAGAACTCCTGGACAGACCCGCTAACGCTGGGTTCGTTGGCAGCGGCAGCGGCGATGTTCCTTGCCTTCACCGCCGTGGAGCGACGGGCAGAATTCCCACTCGTGCCACTGGCGATCCTCAGGCGCTCCACCGTCGCCTGGGGCAACACCGCGGGTGTTCTGGCTTTTGTGACCGAAACCTCTCTGGTGTTCCTGCTGACCCTGTACCTCCAGCAGGTGCTGGGTTACACCCCACTGGGCGCAGGGCTAGCGTTCGCCGTGCTGGGACTGGGAACCGTCCTGGGCGGAATCCTCGGCCCGAAGATCATCGGCAAGGTGGGGCACAAACGGGCTATCGTTTACGGCTTCCTCGTCCAGGCCATCGCGACAGCCTCCCTGGTCATGCTGAGCAACGACCCCGCCTCCATCGCGCTGCTTCTGGCCGCCACCTTTGTGGGCGGTGTTGCCAACCTGGTTGTCATCGTCGGCTTCATGGTCACAGCCACCTCCGGGCTGCCGGAGGGGGAGCGGGGACTCGCCACTGGTTTGGCCACCATGAGCCAGCAGATCGGCATCACTATGGGCATCCCCATCATGAGCGCCATTTTTGCCGGACAGTTGGTCGCCCGAGGATCAACCGATGCCCCGGCCGTTCTCAGTGGCGTCACCCTCGCAATCTGGGTCAACGCAGGCATGTGCCTTGCCACAGGGCTGGTGGTCGCAGCGTTCCTCAAAAAGCCCGCGGCCGTTCAGAAAAACGTAGCTGCCCCGCGAACTTGAGCTTTAGTTGTGTGTTCCTTCCTTGATGCTGTGAAGAAACAGATGGGTCCTTGAGTGGTGCACGCAAAAATTCCAGCAAGGGGACCCAGGTTAGGGAAAGCACTAAAGGGGTCCGGGCGCTAGGGGAACTGACCGGGGGGGGCAGGGTGTTCAGAATATTGCTATCAAAGGACTCCAGGAAACAAATCGAGGGATCGTCCGCACTTCGGCTGGTGCCTTTGTTGCTGGTCTGCTGCCTGCTCCTGTCGCTATCGCCATCATTGCCGGTCGAACGGGCATCAGCCACCGTAACCAGCGGAAAGCTCGCCATCATCGGTGATAGTTTCGGGTCCGGGTACATGCTTCCGGATCCGTCCAAGCGGTGGACTACCCTCTACGCCGCCAGCCGGGGCGCAGTGGAGATCAACAAGGCTGTGCCCGGCTCCGGGTACATAAATCGTGGCGCAGGCGCCACGTTCCTTCAACAGGCGCAGGGCATTCCGGCAGATACAGAGACTGTCCTGATCAGCGGTGGAATCAATGACGCAAGCCTGAACCGCCCGAATGCCGAGCTTGAAGCCGCCGTCCGCGCCACCCTGGAAGCTGTGAAGCTGGCGGCCCCAGCCGCTCAGATAACGGTGATTTCCCCGATGTGGATCCACAGCACACCGTCCCCGCAGCTCCTCCAGGTGGACGCTGCAATCCGTCGCACCCTGCCCTCCACCGTCCCATACGTCGAAGGCGGACCTTGGCTGAGGGTGGGACGCCCTGAATGGAACTACTATGACGGCCATCCCAATGAGCGGGGCCACGCTGTAATCGCGGGCTGGGTTCAGGACAACCTGTCGGGCGGCATTCCACTCGGTGCCGCGTTCGCTGATTTCGCCCGCCCAGGCAGTGCTGACACAGCGTTCACTGGGATAGGCGGTGTCAACCTCGCTGAGGGGACCATCCGAGATGCGCGCCGGGGATGGTGGAAGCTCGACGGGGACGCAGTCCTGTATGGATCAACTGCCGGTTTCCTGTTCGTCTCGGCCAATGGGAAACGGGATGCAGTCCGGAGCGACCTGGCATCGTTGCTGAACTATCAGCACGACGCCCGCATCTACCACCCTGGCGGTGACCTCCATGTTACCGTCGGCTATGCGCCCAACGGGCAGGCGCGGGTCTTAGCCAACGGCGGCACCGCGATCAGCGCCCAATGGGATGGGGCGACCTAGTCTCCGGCGAACAACAGCAAGCCGGGCTGCAGCCGCCGCTGCCCGCCGGTGGGTCCTGGAACGAACGACGGCGGGCAGCGACTAACAGCGCAGGCTCGGCCTGCGGCGGCCGGTTAGAGAGTGCCCAGCAGGTTCCGCATTTCGACGATCTCCGCTTCCTGTGCAGTCACGATCACCTTGCTGAGATTCACGGCGTCCGGGTTCGCTCCGTCTGTTGACTCGGCTTTGGCCATTGTCACAGCGCCTTCGTGGTGGGTGATCATCTGGTTCAGGAAAAGCTTCGCAGCTTCCGTTCCCTGAGCGGCTTCCAGCTGTGCTAGGTCCGCTTCGCTCATCATGCCCTCCATGCCGTGACCGGAGTGGGCCGTTGCGGATTCGTTCCAGCTCTTGAGCCACCCGGTCATCGTTTCAATCTCCGGGCCTTGGGCGGCCTTGATCCTGGCGGCCAAGTCCCTCACCGGAGCCGGGATATCCTGCTTTTCCAGCACCATGTCGCTCATTTCCACGGCTTGGGCGTGGTGCGGGATCATCATCTGGGCAAACACCGTGTCGGCCGCGTTATGGAGCACGGCTGTCGCGGTTGCACTGCCGGACGGAGAGGCGGCCGTGGTGCTGTGGTCCATGCCGGGCATGTTGTGCCCGCCGGATCCGGAATCAGCAGCACATCCGGCAAGGGCAAGAGTGGCGGCGAGGGTGGTGGCGGACAGGGTCAAAAACGTCTTCTTGTTCATCAGTCGGATCCTTCAAGTTTGATGTGGCGCTTTGCGCCGTCGGGATGGTCCAGGTCATCGTTGCGATCGAGTGCCTGTTTTTACGTCCGACTGATGGACAGTTCGCCTGGAGAAAGGCTGGATGGATAGAAGTTCCAGTGGACAGCAGCACTGTTCGCAGGTCTGGCATTGGTGTCGGCCCCCACCCAGGTGCGGCCTGGAAACGGTGCGGCCAGGGAGGTTGTGTTCGTTGAGAGGGTACACGACGCCGGGGTCCCCTCCATGCTGGTGCAATCACCTGAGCATGAGCACTGGTCCCAGAACGACGCGGCGGTCACGTCCGGGGCCGTTGCGTGGAGGTGGCCTGCCGCATCATCGTGACCTGCCGCATCGTGGTGCGAGGCCGGGTCATGGTGCGAGGCCGTCAGCTGATGAGTTGTTGCGTGATGCTGAGCAGAGTGCGCCGGGCTTATGACGTGCATACCGAAGATGCCGCCGATGATCCAGAGGACCGCGGCGAGCAGGCCTATCTTGCGCAAGAATGCAGTGGCATCAAGAGTCCGGTCCCGGGTCATGGCGTTCCCTCCTTCCAATGATGCAGGCGGTTTCAAGGCTACCGTTCTGAGCAGCTGCCTTACTGTTAATCAACTAATCAACGTCGGCGGCAGCTCACCGGACGTGGGCGGGGCTCAGTTTCACGCGCCGCAGCAGTTGCGCATTCAACGCAACCACGATCGTCGAGGCTGACATCAGGACAGCACCGGCAGCAGGGGAAAGCGACACGCCAGCGAATGCCAGCACTCCGGCGGCCAGGGGGACGGCGAGGACGTTGTAGCCGGTGGCCCACACGAGGTTCTGCCACATCTTTCCGTAGCTAGCGCGGGAGAGGTCCACCATCGAGAGGACTGCCCGGGGGTCGTTGCCGGCAAGAACGACTCCCGCCGACTCCATCGCGACGTCAGTGCCGGCGCCGATGGCAATGCCCACCTCTGCCCGCGCCAGAGCGGGCGCATCGTTGACGCCGTCGCCCACCATTGCAACTTTCAGCCCGCGGGCCTGCAGCTCTGCCACTTTCTTGTCCTTGTCCGCCGGAAGGACCTCGGCGAAGACCTCGTCAATACCCAGCTCGGATCCAACGGCCTGCGCTACCTGCTTGGCATCTCCGGTGATCATGGCCACCTTGACGCCACGGTCCTGCAGCGCCTTCACGGCCTGCCGTGATTCGGTGCGGACGGCGTCCTCGAGAGTTACGGCGCCAAGGACCTTTCCGCCGTCGACGACGTGCAAAACGGCAGCGCCGCGGTCCATCCAGACTCGGGTAGCCTGCGACAGCTCTTGAGGCTCGGTGATTCCCAGTTCGCGGAGCAATGCGGGGCCGCCCACCTGAACGCTGCGGCCGTCAACCGTGGCTCGAACGCCCCTCCCTGTCAGCGACGTGAAGTCTGTGGCCTGGGGAATGTCCAGTGATTCCCGCTGAGCGGCACGGACCACTGCACGGGCCACCGGGTGTTCGCTGTCGGACTCAACCGCGGCAGCCAGCGCCAGCAATTGATTCCGGCTGACACCGTCTGCACTTGCAGCGTCCTTGAGCTCAGGCTCTCCTTTGGTAAGCGTTCCCGTCTTGTCGAACAGGACGACGTCGACCGTCCGCATGCGTTCCAGGGCCATCCGGTTCTTGATCAGCACACCGGCCCGGGCCGCCTGTTCGGTGGAGATAGCGATGACCAGCGGGATGGCAAGGCCAAGAGCGTGGGGGCAGGCGATCACCAGAACGGTGACGGTGCGGGTGACGGCGTCGGGGACGCTCCCGAGCAGCGTCCAGGCGATGAACGTGATGATGCCCGCGACGGCGGCGAAGTAGAAGAGGAAGGCTGCTGCTCTGTCCGCGAGAGCCTGGGCCCTGGACGACGACGCCTGTGCTTCCGCGACCAGGCGCTGGATACCGGCAAGGGCAGTGTCTTCGCCGACGGCCGTAACCCGGACCCTCACGGCGTTGTCCGTAGCAACCGTTCCGGCGATGACCTGGTCATCCGGGGCGCGCGTAACAGTCTTTGACTCGCCGGTGATCATGGATTCGTCGAACTCGGCTTGGCCATCGATCACAGTGCCGTCCGCAGGCATCCGTGCACCGGAGCGGACGAGGACGACATCACCGGCCCTGAGTTCGGAGACGCTGACCGTTTCAGTACCTGATTCTGTGACCCGCTCGGCCTCGTCAGGAAGCAGTGCCGCCAGGGCATCAAGGGCGCCTTGGGCAGAACCAAGGGCACGCATTTCGATCCAGTGCCCCAGCAGCATGATCGCTACGAGCAGGGCCAGTTCCCACCAGAAGTCGAGGTCGAATCCGCCGATGCCAAGGCTCGTGGCCCAGGACGCTACAAAGGCAACGCTGATGGCCATGCCGATGAGCAGCATCATGCCGGGGCGTCTGGACTTCAGTTCTTTCAGGCCGCCCGTCAGGAATGGTTGGCCGCCGTATAGAAAAATGACTGTTCCCAGTACCGGAGGGATCCAGCTCGATCCGGGAAAGACCGGTGCCATGTAGCCGAGCAGATGCCCGACCATCGGGCTGAAGTACACCACTGGCACTGACAATGCCAGGGTCAGCCAGAACCTGTTCTTGAACATGGCGGTGCTGTGTCCGGCATGCTGGCCGTGGCTGTGCACCACGTGATCATCGTCCCGGCCGTGTGCCTCATGACTGTTGAGGCCATGAGTCGCGGGGCTTTCAGTCGTCTGGTGACCGTGACCATGATCGTGGTGCTGATGCCCACTGTGGTCGTGATGCTGATGGCCGTCCGCAGCGGCCATGGCGGTTCCGGGGGTCGTTGACTCCTGCAGTCCTTTTGCGTCTTCTGTTTCGCGCATGTCAGGTCCATTCCTAGAAGAAGTTATGGCGCTGGGGTTGAACGGCTGTGACGGCCGGACTTCCGGCCTGGACATACCACTTCACTGACAACACGCTCAATATACCCCTAGGGGGTATCGGGCACAAGCCCGGGGTCAACCACAACCATCAAAACGACGAGGAAGGTCCCTGCCCATCGTGGTGGACAGGAGCCTTCCCCGCTTTGTCGACTCTTTCTTCGCAGTGTGCCCTAATGGGTTGCTATTGAATGCCTTCGCGTACAAGTTTCCATTGCTGGCAAGTGAAGCCGTTGGCGGTGTATTGCTGCGCGATGGCTCCGTCGGCAGTGGAAGCGCCCGCTATTTCAAGCAGCTTTCCGCTGTTGGCATTCACGAGTTTCCACCAGCCGCCGCTGACGGTGGGTGACCAGACCTGGGTGGCATTCCCGGTCGGGCTCCATTGTGTTGCCTGCACTCCGCTTGCTGTTGCGGCAGAGCCGATTTCGAGCAGTTTGCCGCTGTTGACGTTTGTCAGTTGGATTCCGCCGGTGGCCTGGCTGACGTTCCACAGTTGGGTGGGGTTGCCGGTGTCGCCCCACTGTCCGGCCCCTGCACCGTCAGCGGTGGAAGCTCCTAGGATTTCCAGTGATTTTCCGCTGTTGCGGTTGACGATGCGAAATTGCGGGTCCAGTCCGGCGGATGCGCGGTAGACGTGGAGAGTGTCCAGCTCAGCGAATGAGCCCGCCTTGCTAAAGGAGACGGTGTTGGTTCCCGCGGCAAGGGTGGCCGTCATCTGCGCCCAGCCGTAGCGTCCCCAGTCGACTGTGGCCGGGTAGTTCAACGTGCTCGCGGCTCCTCCGTTGACTTTGACGAAGTGGGAGCTGGTGGCGCCTGTTCCGTTGGAGTAGCGCATGTTTAGGGTGTAGGCTCCGGCTGCCGGCACCCTGACAGTGAACGTGACGGAGCTGCCGGTGTTGTTGATGTTGCCGACCTTGGCCCCATTGGACGTATCGGGGTCTGTGACCAGGGCCGTATCCTGACGTACTGCGCGTTCGGCTTCGTACTGTTGAGCGTCCAAGGGGATAGAGCCGACTCTGACGTCGTTATAGGTAGTGGTGAGGTTTTCGACGTTGGCAGCCTGGTAGAGGGTTCTCCCGTCGACGCTGGTATCGAATCCTTGCGCGAATCCGGTGAAGGAGCCGCCCTGGGTGTCGGTGGCATCATAAGTGACGGCGAACGGCAGGCGTTCCCACGGGCCGTCGCCGAGGTTGTAGTTGACGTAGAAGTTCTGGCCCCCGTCGATGGTTCCGGAGGCATCCAGGGACCACTTTGAGGCGATGATTACCATGCCCTTTGGACCGCCGGTCGGGACCCATTTGACGTAGGGGGACGATCCTATTCCCCGGCCGTCCTGAAGGGCTACTTTGGTGCCGATGCTGGCCTCGGGGGACCAGTTCAGGCCGTCCGGTGAAATCTTGAAGTAGACGGGAGCTGTGTTCTGACCCTGGCTTGGGCGGTTCACCACTTCGAAAGTGGCCAAGTAGCGGCCATCCTGCATTTTGGTCACGGTGATCATGCCGGGGCGGTCGCTGTTGTTCGGCGGAGCGGATACGTTGGCCAAGGCACCCCAGGTGAGACCGCCATCGGTGGAGCGGCGGTAGGACACTGCCTGCAGCACGCCGTTGGCTTTCTGTCGTTCGTCGGAGAAGTAGGCGACGAGGCCGCCCAGTCCATCGATGGCGAGCGAAGGCTCCCACACGGTGGTGGTGGAGGAGGTGGGGCTCGGGTCGTACACAGCCGGGCCGCCGGAGTCGATGGTGCTCTGGAAGGACCAAGTGACTCCCTTGTCCAGGCTCTTGTAGACAACGAGTCTGCTGCTCGACCTGTCCTCTGGCATGATCATGCCTGCGAGCAGAACGGTCCCGGCCGGCAGGTTGCCCACTTGTTGGGGCAGTTCAAAGAGGTATGGCTGAGCGGTACGGGTCAGCGCGGGGAAGTTGATGCTGGGATTTACATCGGAGATCTTGGTCCACGTGGTTCCGTTATCGGTGCTGCGGTGGATCGGGTAGGTCTGTACTCCGTTGGTCAGGACCAGTTTGTCGAACGTTGCCAGCAGTGTTCCGTTGGCGGTTCCGTTGTTCTTCAGCGTGATGACTTTGGGGTACGTGGTGCCAGCAGCGCGACCGCCCTCGGGGTTGAACGAGGAGCCCGCTGGTGGGGAGTAGACGAGGGCGCCGTTTCCCGTGGTGACTGCCGATGCCGGAGTCGCTGCGGTGAATTGTGCTGTAGAACCACCAAGAGGACCAGCAGTACGCCGGCTATGAGCGGTCTGGCTCCTCCCGGCCCAGCAAAGTAGCGGGGCATGGTTGAACCTGGCGAGACATGTTTCATTCCTTCTCCGATGTGTGTTTTTGGGGGATGCGAGCGGCGGGCGGGGGAACCTGAATCGCAGTGGGCGCCGCGGGTCTAGCTTCCTAGGCCGGCGCGGGAGTGTTGGTCAGGAGGAGTGCGGTCCAGGATACGGGGGGCAGCGTCAGGGTGATGGAGCCTGCCTGCTGTTCGATCCCTTCCAAGGGTTGGAGCTGCACGCGTTGGGGGTTACTCAGTGTGTTGGCTGCTAAGACGTCGGAGTCCGTCAGGGTCTGTGCGTCCATGATCTTTACGTTTCCGAGGTGGCTGGTGTCGATGGTGACTGTCGACGGCCCGTGGGTGCTGCGGTTCACCAGGAAAACCGATGCCTTCCCGTCTGCGGGATCGTAGCTGGCAGCCGCATCAACAATACGGACAGTGCCGTGCATGGCAGTGTCGTAGGTTTCGCTTTCCAGCCCGGTGTCGAGAGCGGATCCGCGGGTGTTGTTGGAGGTCAGAGCGAACGGGAAGAACGTGGTCTGTTTCCAGGCCGGTCCGCCTGGTTCGGTCATGATGGGGGCGATGACGTTGACCAGTTGGGCCAGGGATGCGGAGGTGACCCGGTCGGCGTGGTTGAGGAGCGAGATCAGCAGGTTCCCGACGACGACGGCGTCCGCGACGGTGTAGGTGTCTTCCAGGAGACGCGGGGCTACAGGCCAGTTGTCGATTCCTGTGATTTTGTCGACTTTTTCGAAGCGTTCGTTGTACCAGACATTCCATTCATCAAAAGAGATGTTCAGGGTTTTGTTGCTGCCGCGGACGGCCTTGATGTGATCTGCGGTGGCCGTGACGGAGTTGATGAAGCGGTCCATGTTCGCCGCCGATGCGAGGAAGCTTCCGAGGTCATCGTTCTTGATTTCGTAGTAGGCGTGGCAGGAGATGAAGTCGACGTCTTCGTAGGTGTGGTTGAGGACGACGCGTTCCCATTCGCCGAACGTAGGCATATCGGCGCTGGATGATCCACAGGCAACAAGTTCGATGGAGGGGTCCAGCTGGCGCATGGCCTTGGCGGTTTGGGAGGCGAGCTTGCCGTAGTCTTCTGCACTGCGGTGCCCGATTTGCCAGGGTCCGTCCATTTCGTTGCCGAGGCACCACATCTTTATGTTGAACGGCTTGTCCCGGCCGTTGCCGGAACGCTCGGACGCCAGTGCTGTGCCGTAGGGGAGATTGCAGTACTCCAGCAGCTCCAAGGCTTCCTGGGTTCCTCGGGTTCCGAGGTTGACGGCAAGCATGAGTTCGCTGCCGATTTCTTCTAGCCAGCCCGCGAATTCGTGGAGTCCCACTGCGTTCGTCTCGGTAGAGTGCCAAGCGAGATCGAGTCGCCGCGGGCGTTGCTCGACGGGACCGACGCTGTCTTCCCATTTGAAGCCTGATACAAAGTTGCCGCCGGGGTAGCGGATGGCGGAGATGCCCAGTTCCTTTACGAGTTCCTTGACGTCGTTTCGGAATCCGGCTGTATCGGCGTGTTCGTGCCCGGGTTCGTAGATTCCGTCGTAGACGCTGCGGCCGAGATGCTCAACGAAGGAACCAAACATGCGGCGGTTGATGACACCGATGGTGCGCCGAGGATCAAGGGTCAGGCGTGCAGTGGCCACGGGCTTCTTTCCTGTTCAAGGACGACTACGGAGTTTGGGGTGGTGTCGGCGATGGCCTTGGTTGCGTGGTGCAGGAATCGGTCCGCTACGGGGTTTTTGACGCGGTGGAGGGTACCGATTTCATCCGGCACCAGGTCCCACAGGCCCATGGTCAGCCGGTAGTGTTCCAGGGGTTCGGTTCCGTAGCGGTAGGTCCATTCGTACATGTCCGTGACGGGCCACCAGGTGTAGCCGACGATGTTCTGTCCAGCGGCGCGCAACTGCTGCACGCATTCCACTGACGCGTCTAACCACTCCAGGCGCCGGTCGTAGGAGCCGGTGAGGCATGTTTCAGTAAGGGCTACCGGGGCGCCGTACCGCTGCCCATAGTTGGTGAGGACATCGGCCAGCCCTTCGGTCCAGTCATTGCGGACCGCGCGCGGGTCGGAGATGTCGCCGCGCCGGGGTTTCCCGGCTTCGAGCAGTTCCGTGGAGTGCAGGGGATAGTAGTTCACACCCATGACATCGGGAAGCACGACGTTGTCCTGGTGCCAGCTCAGGTCGTAGTCCGTCATCCCATGGCGGCTGAGCCATGACGCGAGCTCGTGGTTGGCGTTCACCTTGCCGGTGACGAGGTCTTCAACGAGGTAGGAACGCGCAGTGAGGTGCCGGATTTCCTCGTCGTGCGCGCCGTCAGCGGAGTCGCTAACGAACCGGAAACCGGCGTCTACATGGGTGAAGATCGCGCGGTCCCCGAGGACCTCTGCCATGTTTTGCTGGGCCAGGACAAAGCCCTTGGACAGATTGCATACCAGGGCGACCAGCCCATCGTCCCCTGACAGGTACGGTGGCCAGTGTCCGAACTTGCCCGAGAACAGCGTGTGGATCATTGGCTCGTTAACAGGGGTGTAGTCCACTACTGTGTCTGCGTAGCGGGCGGCGACGCGGGCGGAGTAGTCCGCGACGCGTTCGGGGTAGCTGGAGTTCAGGAACTGGTTGTCCAGCCAGGTCGGGGTCCCGTAGTGCATGAGGTCCACCAGCGGCGTGAGTTCAAGTTCGGCGAAACGGTCCATGACTTTGTCCAGCCACTCCCACTTCCACACTCCCGGTTCGGGGTTGATCCGATACCAGGGGATTCCCCAGCGGAGGAATTCGCCGCCGGCTTCCTTGGCCAGGCCAAGATCCTGGTGCCAGAACCTGTAGTGCTGCGTGAGGTCGTATTCGTCAAGGGAGCGTTCCCCGGGGCGCTCCTGGGGGATGAACGTATCTTCGATGCCGAGGCCGAAGTGCAGACGCCCGTCTTGGTACCAGTTCAAATTTCTACTCACTTCAATCCGGTGGTGGCGACGCTTTCGATGAAGCGGCGTTGGACAAACATAAAGATGGCGGCAAGGGGGAGGATGGCCACGAGGGCTCCTGCCATCATCACGCCGTAAGGGACGATTCCGCCTGGGCCGGTCAGGAGGGTCAGTCCCGAGGTGAGGGTGCCCATGTCCTTGTCTGTGGTGAAGATCAGCGGCCAGAGCAGGTCGTTCCAGTTGTTGACGAACACGAAGACGCCCAGGGTCAGGATGGCCGGCATGGCATTGGGCAGGATGATGTTCCAGTAGACCCGCCACTCGGAAGCGCCGTCGATGCGGGCCGCGTTATCTAAATCCCTGGGCAGGGAAAGGAAGAACTGACGCAGGAAGAAGATCCCGAAGGCGTCCGCAGCCCGGGGGATGATCAGGGCGGCGAAGGAATTGACCCACCCGAGGTCGCTGGCGAGCTGGTAGACCGGCACGAGAGTGGCTTGGAACGGGATCATCAGACTGGCGATAATGGCGATGAGCAGGAATTTCTTGCCGGTGAAGTCAATCCTCGCCAAGGCATAGGCAGCCAGGGAGTCAAACAACAGGGCAAACAGCGTGACGCCGCCTGCGAAGATGAAGCTGTTGGCGATCAGCCGCGCAAAGGGCAGTTCCTGGAAGATCCTTGCGAAGTTATCCAGCGTCCACTGACCCGGTACGAGCGTGGGCGGGAAGGCATTGACCTCGGCGGCGGGCTTGAAAGCCGTGAAGACAATGATTGCGATGGGCAGCAGGATCACCGCGGTGGCCAAGGCCAGCAGTGCGACCACCAGAGCGCGGTTGAACGTGGACCGTTTCGGGGCACGCATGCCGGCTCCGGCGAACCGGGAAGCCAGACGTGGGCGGAGTGTTGTGGACATCAGTCACCTTCCCGTTCGCGTTTTCCGAAGAAGACGAACTGGATAACGCTCAGCAGCAATGTGGCGGCGAGCAGTACATAGGACAGCGCGGAGGCGAAACCGACGTCGAGCTTGCGGAAGCCGGACGTGTAGATCTGCATGACGACGGTTTCGGTGTGGCCGTATGGGCCGCCGCCGGTCATGACGTAGATCTGGTCGAAGGCCTGCAATGCGGCGATGAGGGCGAAGATCAGGACGAACGCGGTGGTGTTGGAGAGCATCGGCATAGTCACATGCCGGAAGCGCGTCCAAGGTCCTGCTCCGTCGACGCGGGCGGCCTCGTAGAGGCTTCCGGGGATTTCCTGGAGTCCGGCGAGGAAGATGACCATGTAGAAGCCGAAGCTTTTCCAGACGGCGACGAATGCGACGGCCGGCATGGCAAGGACGGGATCCTGCAGGACGTTTCCAATCCGGATTCCGGCGTTACCAAGCCAGTAGTTCAGCAACCCGACCTGGGGGTCGATCAGGTAGGCCCAGGCGATAGCGGCGACGGCGAGGCTGATGATGAATGGCAGGAACAGGGCGGTGCGGAAGAATCCACGGAATGGCAGCCTAGGATCGTTCAGCAGCAGGGCCAGGGCCAACGCGAGGGCCACCGCCGTCGGTGTAAACAACAGTGCATAAAGAGCGGTATTGACGACGGCGTTGATGATGACGGGGTCGGTGAAGATACGGGCGTAGTTCTCAAAGCCCACCCATTCCTCTTTGCCGAAGCCGCTGGCGTCGGTGAAGGACAGGCGGAGAGCGGAGAACATGGGCCAGGCTGTGAAGGCGCCGAGGACCACGAGGGCCGGGAGAAGGAATGCCAGCGCCTGGAAGTTCTTGCGACGCTGGCCGATGGCAGGGTTGCGGCGGCCGCCGAGGGGCGCGGGAGCCCGGTACCGCCGTGTCTCCAGCGGTTTTTTGTGCACTGTCGTGCTCATGGGGAGCTTCTTTCTAAGGATGCGGCGCCCGGGAGGAGGCGCCGCATCCGGTCTTGATTACTTGGTGTCGAGGATCTTTTGGATCGAGGTCTGTGTCTCGTCCAACAGGTCCTGGACGTTTTCGCCGGCCACGGCTCGCTGGGTCAGCTTGTCCACGGCTGTGAGGACATCGGTGCTGTTCACGACGCCGGGCAGAAGGGGCCGGCCGAACTCAGACTGCTTCGTCAGGGCTTCCACTACCGGGTTCGCGGCAACATCAGCGGCGGGAATGTCCGAGCGCAGTGGGGGCCATCCCGAACCCAGCGACCAGGCGGTCGCCTGGTCCTTTTGCAGGAAATAGCTGAAGAACTTCTGCGCGGCAGCGGCCTTGGAATCGTCCTTCTGCTTGGTGATGGCCATGGAGACGCCGATGGCCGATGCGGCCTGGTCTTCGGGGCCGGCGGGAATGGCGGCGATGCCATAGTCGATGTTGTTTTCCTTGGCAATCGAGGACATCCAGGGCCCGCCGAGATACATGGCGGCCTTCCCGCTGCTGAAGAGTTTGTCGCCGGCAATACCGTCCAGGCCCGCCGGGGAGATCTTGTCGTTGCGGATGGCATCAACCCAGGTCTTCAGGGTTTCAGCATTTTCAGGCGAGTCGACGACGGCTTTGCCGTCCTTGACGATGTCTCCGCCGTTTCCGTAGAAGAGAGAGGGCCAGACACCATTGGCTACGGTGGCGTGGTCCGGGAGGCCGAGCCCGAACTGCTCGGGCGTACCGTCACCGTTCGCGTCCACAGTAAGCTTCTTGGCCGCTGCGATCCATTCATCCCAAGTGGCGGGGGGAGTGGTAATGCCGGCCTTGGCAAAGAGGTCCTTGTTGTAGAACATCGCCAGGGGTACGAAGCCGGATGGCACACCGTACTTGTGTCCGTTGACGCTCTCCATGTCGGCTGCGGCCGGGACCAGCTTGTCCAGATTGCTGTTGGGGTCTTTGTAGAGGTCATCGAGTTCGACGAAGGCGCCCTTGTCGGCGTATACCGGGAGGCGTTCAGCGGGCATGGCGACAATGTCCGGTCCGTTTCCGGAGGACAGTGCCGGCAGCAGCGTGTCGTCGATGACGGACCAGGGGTTGGTTTGGACCTTGATGCTGATCTCGTTTTGGGAGGAGTTGAAGTCCTCCACGATCTTGTTCAAGACCTTGCCGTCGGCTTCAGTGTAGCCGTGCCAGAACGTGAGCTCCGCCTTGGAGCCTTCCTTGTTTTCGGAGCCTGCCCCTGCGCCGGAGCAGGAGGTCAGGACCAGCGACGCGGCAGCAACCGCAGTAAGGAGTGTGAGCGACCTATTCATGTCAGCCCTTTCAATGAGTGGGACTTCCGTGTCCCTGAACCTGATTACAAACCGTAGGGTAAACGTTGTAAGTAAACGTTGTACCAAGCATGCAGCGCTATTGCCGAGGGGTCAAGACCTTCACGCGATTTTCTTCAGGCGGCGTTCGTTGCGGACGGAGCCTTTTCCCTGGAGGTGCCGGAGGACTCTCGGATTTCGAGGGAAAATCCTGTCTCAAGCTCGACTGCTTCCAGCTCCGACCCACCTTCGATCCGGCGAAGCAGGGTCTCCACCGCAGCCGTGGCGATCTCATCCCTTCGCGGGTTCACTGTTGAAAGTGCCGGCAGGGAGTAGCGCGTTTCATCCAGGTCATCGAAGCCCACGATCGCAACATCCTGGGGAATGCGCCGGCCGGATTCCTGCAGCACACGCATCGCTCCAAGAGCCAGGGTGTCGTTGAAGGCGAATACGCCGTCGAACAGTACACCCTCTTCAAGCAATCTGGTCATGGCTGCCGCACCGCCGCGACGATGCCAGGATTCCGCGTAGCAGACCAGTTGGGGATCAAAAGGCAGGCCAGCTGCCTCAATGGCCTCGCGGTAACCAGCCATACGGAGTTCCGCTGAGGCGACGATGTCACCCTCGTGGGCAGCCAGGGCCAGAATACGACGCCGGCCCGTTGACAACAGATGTTCAGTCGCTGCGCACGCACCAGCCGTGTTCGCCATCGTGATTCTGTCCACCTGGCCATCGAATGACGTATCGCCGAGGACCACCAGCGGCGTGTCGACGCGCTTCAGGAGGTCGGCGTCTGCCGCACCCAGCGTGAGGGAACTGTAGATCACCCCATCGACCATGTGGCGGTGCTGGCCTTGGAGCGCCGCGAGTTCGTTTTCGCGGCCGCTGCCGATCGGTTCGATCAGCACCGCAAGCCCCTTGACTGCGGCGGCACGCATAATCGCGTCGGCGAGCTCGGCGAAATACGCGGTGGTGAGATCGGGAATGATCAACCCGATGACCCCAGACCTGCCGGACCGCAGGTTCCGTGCGGAGAGATTAGGTCGGTAACCCAGCTGCTTTATGGCGTCTTCAACCCGCTGTTTGGTTTCGGGACGCAGCTGGGGATGCCCGTTGATCACGTTGGACACCGTCTTGATGGAAAAGCCGCTGACCCGTGCAACATCCCTGATTGTGACCGACACAGCCACTCCTTCCCCCGCGAACGGGCAGGAAGACTGCCCTGCCATCAGGGTACAACGTTGGAAGCAGTGAGGTACAACGTTGGTAGCAGGGGGAGCGGGCCAACGGAAGCCAAGGCTAGGATGACTGGATGTTGCTTGAGCACCGCGATGCCCGCCCGTCCATCCATCCCTCCGCATATGTTGCGCCCACGGCCGTAGTGTCGGGTGCCGTGGTCATCGGCGAGGGAACCCGGATACTCCATGGCGCAGTGGTAACCGCGGAGGATGGCGAGGTCCGCATTGGCCGGAATGTTGTGGTGATGGAGAACGCCTTGGTGCGCGGGCGCTTGGGGCATCCAGCCCTCATCGGAGACTGTGTGATGGTGGGGCCACACGCGCACATAAACGGTGCCACTCTGGAAACAGAGGCCTTTGTTGCAACAGGGGCTTCGCTTTTTCCCGGCTCGTTCATAGGTGCGGGAGCGGAAGTGCGCATCAACGGCGTAGTTCAGGTGAACTCCAGGCTCGAGGCCGGAGCGGTAGTGCCCATTGGTTGGGTGGCGGTAGGTGATCCCGTCAGCATCCTTTCCCCCGAACGCCATGAGGAGATCTGGAAAGTCCAGCGGACCCTTGACTTCCCTGGCACTGTCTATGGAGTGCCGCGAGGGACCTCAATGAGCGAGCTGATGCAAAACCAGTCGTCGTACTACGGGGAACATCTGAACGACACCGTGCTGGAAGGCTGAAGCCAGGCCTGCCGCCGCCGTCGTAGTTCTGGTGGTCACGGCTTCCGTGCTTGTGGCTGGCTTCCGCACAGCTCGCACCGGAATCGGGCCATTGGGGGCAACCTAGTGGTGATCGGCCCGTGGCTGACTCTCTTCGCGAGCCGCCTGGGATTAGCCCGAGCGCGCCATGCCTCTGCAGTCATCGCGGCGAGCCGGATCGGGAGGACCCCCGTGGCCACCTTCCGATCCGTGTCGGGGTTGGTTATTGCGGTGTTCGTCGTCTCGGTCTTCGCCGGGGGATCCAGCATTATCCAGGCCGAAGATGTGGCGCCTGCCCGCCCTGGCCTGTTGCAGCACACTGCCTTGCACGCGACCCTAGCCGAGGGGCGTTCCCCTGCCGAGGTGCTAGAGGTCGCTGGGCGGGCGGAGGAGCTCCCGGGAATCAGAAGTGCTGTCATTGGCTACGCCCAAACACCACTCTTGGGAGCAGCTTCCATACCTGACATCACCATCAGGGCTGCCGATGCTCCCAAGCTGGGATTTGAGCACATCCCGGGAACAGGAGTTGCTTTCGATTTCTCCTTCCTCTACTTCTGGACTGCGCAGCCCGTACCGCTGAGCGCCGCTGCTACCGACAAAGTAGAGGGACTGCATCCGGTGGTGATGATGATCGACACCGACGGCTCGCCCGAAGCGATGGATCGGGCACGGACAGTCCTGAACAGTTCAGGCATCACCGCCATGCCCGCCGCTTCAGTGGCCGACAGCAAACTGCAGACCGGCACACTCATCGTCCAGGGCCTTGCTGTACTCGCTTACTTGGGCATGTTCGTGGCGACCGCAATTGCCGGAATCTCCCTGGCCGTTGCCACAGCCTCCGCCGTGCTGGATAGGGCGAGAGTGCTCGGTCTGATGCGGTTGATGGGGATGCCGGTGTCCGTCATACGCAGGATCATCGCGCGGGAGCTGCCGTCCCCCTCCTGGCCGTGCTGCTGTTGTCGATCGGACTCGGGTTTCTTGTGGCCTGGCTGATGGTCACAAGCATCGACGACACTTATAAGGTCACGTGGCCCACGGCTGACTACTTCATGGCCCTGGGCCTAAGCCTGCTTCTTGCCCTCGGGGCGGTAACGGCGACTTTCGGACTCATCCGGTCCAACACCGCAGTGACTGCAACCCGCTTCGAATAGCCGTTACTGATCCGCAACTAGGCCACCGGGGCTGTCCCGTACCGGATGCGTGGGGCTCTGTCATGCGAACTGCGGCGTCGATAGACTGCCACTGTGCCCGCCTGGGCGCCACTGACTGAGGAGGAATCCATTCATGTCCGAGAATGAAGAGTTCGAAACCTCGCGCGAAGAAAAGCGCCACACCAGCACGCCCAACCCGGCCCTGGAGGGGGAGGGTGGCCAGTACGTCGACGGTGACTATGGGGATGCCGGTGTTGTGGATGAACCCGTTACAGCGCCCGTGGAAGGTGAATATGAGGAGGGTGACTACGGCGATGCCGGAAAGGTGGACCCTTCCGGGCTGACGCAGAGCCAGCGGAACGCAACCGGCGACGACGTCGTGCCCGGCCGTGATGACGACGATACGGAGGGTCGCGTCCAGCGGGACTAGCGGTTCGGCTGACTGTGACTGACTGAAGAGGAGGCCATCCGGACTCGCTCCGGCCAAAAACCAAAGTTGAGTGGAGTGCGCTCAACTTGGATTGACAACGTGCTGCTCCTGAGTAAAGTTGAGTGTAGATCGCTCAACAACCGGGCGTGCCCTGATTTTCGACACCGATTGCGACAAGCGTTTCAACGGGTTCGAGCACCGGGGCCAGCTAGTTTCCAAGGAAAGAAGGAAGCAACACATGTCACGTGCAGTAGGTATCGACCTCGGAACCACCAACTCCGTCGTCTCCGTTCTCGAAGGTGGCGAGCCCACCGTCATTGCCAACGCCGAGGGTGGCCGCACCACGCCGTCGGTCGTTGCGTTCTCCAAGTCCGGCGAAGTCCTGGTTGGTGAAATCGCCAAGCGCCAGGCCGTCAACAACATCGACCGCACCATCTCCTCCGTCAAGCGCCACATGGGCACTGACTGGAACGTCGACATTGATGGCAAGAAGTACACCGCGCAGGAAATTTCCGCGCGTATCCTCATGAAGCTGAAGAACGACGCCGAGTCGTACCTGGGCGAAAAAGTCACGGACGCCGTCGTCACCGTTCCGGCTTACTTCAACGATGCCGAACGCCAGGCCACCAAGGAGGCCGGCGAGATCGCTGGCCTGAACGTCCTGCGCATCGTCAACGAGCCCACCGCGGCCGCCCTGGCTTACGGCCTGGACAAGGGCAAGGAAGACGAGCTCATCCTGGTCTTCGACCTCGGCGGCGGAACGTTCGACGTTTCCCTCCTTGAAGTTGGTAAGGACGAAGACGAATTCTCCACCATCCAGGTGCGCGCCACCGCCGGTGACAACCGCCTCGGCGGCGACGACTGGGACAACCGCGTTGTGGAGTACTTGCTCAAGCAGCTCAAGATTAAGGGCATCGACCTCTCCAAGGACAAGATCGCGCTGCAGCGTCTCCGCGAAGCAGCCGAGCAGGCGAAGAAGGAGCTCTCCTCCTCCAGCAGCACCAACGTCTCCCTGCAGTACCTGTCCGTCACCCCCGACGGCCCGGTCCACCTGGACGAGCAGCTCACCCGTGCCAAGTTCCAGGACCTGACCAAGGACCTCCTGGACCGCACCAAGAAGCCGTTCCACGATGTCATCACGGAAGCCGGTATCAAGCTTTCGGACATCGACCACATCGTGCTGGTGGGCGGTTCCACCCGTATGCCCGCTGTGTACGAGCTCGTGAAGGAACTCGCCGGCGGCAAGGAACCGAACAAGGGTGTAAACCCGGACGAGGTTGTGGCCGTTGGTGCCGCTCTGCAGGCCGGTGTCCTGAAGGGTGAGCGCAAGGACGTTCTGCTGATCGACGTCACCCCGCTGTCCCTCGGCATCGAGACCAAGGGCGGCGTGATGACCCACCTCATCGAGCGCAACACAGCCATCCCCACCAAGCGGTCCGAGACCTTCACCACGGCTGATGACAACCAGCCCTCGGTGGCCATCCAGGTCTTCCAGGGCGAGCGTGAGTTCACCCGCGACAACAAGCCGCTGGGCACGTTCGAGCTGACCGGCATTGCTCCGGCCCCTCGTGGTGTCCCGCAGGTCGAGGTCACTTTCGACATCGACGCCAACGGCATTGTTCACGTCTCCGCGAAGGACAAGGGCACCGGCAAGGAACAGTCCATGACCATCACCGGTGGCACCGCCCTCTCCAAGGAAGACATCGACCGCATGGTCCGTGACGCCGAGGAGCACGCCGCAGAGGACAAGGCACGCCGTGAGGCAACGGATACCCGCAACACTGCCGAGCAGCTCGCATACTCCGTGGACAAGCTGATCGCCGACAACGACGACAAGCTGCCGGAGGACGTCAAGACCTCCGTGAAGGCCGACGTCGACGACCTCAAGAAGGCGCTCGAAGGCACCGACGACGCCGCTGTGAAGACCGCGTTTGAGAAGCTGCAGGCTTCCCAGACTAAGCTCGGCGAGGCCATCTACGCCCAGGCCGGATCACCGAACGGTGAAACGGGCGCAGCGGGTGCTGAGGGTGGTCCCGCAGGTGCAGCTGGTTCCACTTCTGACGAAGACATCGTTGACGCCGAAATCGTCGACGAAGAAGAGAAGAAGTAGCCATGCCCCATCACGGTAACGAAGAAGAGCACGTTTCTTCCGAAGACCGGGCCGAGCGGAAAAGCCAGCAGCGGGGGAGCCAGCAGAGCGAAAACGAGACGCAGAAGCCCGTGATCCGGGATAACCGCAAGGTTGACCCGGAGACCGGACAGACCAGGCGACCGGACAACGAGGCGCAGGCCGGCAGTGCTGGCCCACAGTCCGGTTCCGGCGAACCAGGTTCGGAAGAACTGGACGGAGACGCGTTGTCGCAGGTTGAGGACATCCTCAACAGTGTTGAGGTGCCGGCCGAGGAATCGGTGGCGCAGGGTGTCGCTTCTGCCGAAGCCGAGGAGCTCAGGAACGATCTCCGCAGGCTTCAGGCTGAGTACGTCAACTACCGCAAGAGGGTGGAACGTGACCGCGCCGTGGCAGGGGAGATGGCCGTCATCGGCGTCCTGAACTCCCTTCTCCCGGTGCTGGACGACGTCGATGCTGCCCGCCAGCACGGCGACCTCGCGGACGGACCGTTCGCCGCGATCGCCGCCAAGCTGGAGAATGCGCTGAAGACCTACGGACTGGTACGCATCGATGAGACCGGAGTGGAGTTCGATCCCACGATCCACGAGGCCCTCATCCAGCAGCCAGGCGAGGTGGAACTCGACACCGTGAGCCAGGTTCTGCGCTCGGGCTACAAGTCCGGTGACCGGGTCCTCCGCGCGGCACAGGTTATTGTCGCGGTTCCGGCCTAGCATTACCCCATCGAGATGACAGTTCGCGGCAGTGATTCGAAAGAACATTGCCGTGAACTGTCATCTCGGCACACAGATTTGAAAGGAAACGCCATTGGCTAGCCAGGACTGGGTGGACAAGGACTTTTACGCGATCCTTGGAATCGCCAAGGACGCTTCCGATGCTGACATCAAGAAGGCCTACCGTAAGCTGGCCCGTCAGCACCACCCTGATACAAACTCAGGAAACACCGCCTCGGAGAAGAAGTTCAAGGACATCTCCGAGGCCTATTCCGTGCTCTCGGATCCTGATGAGCGCCAGCAGTATGACGCCATCCGGGCCATGGGCAGCGGTGCCCGCTTCGCCCCGGGCGGCGCCGGCGGCGGAAACGCCGGGTTCGAGGACCTCTTCGGTGGCCTGTTCACGGGCGGTGGCGGCCGGCACTCAGGTGGCTTCAGCACTGCGGGAGGTGTCCCGCCTGAGTTCGCGGACCTGTTCGGTGGCGGTTTCGGCGGCGCACCCGCCGGCTATCAGCGGGCACCCCAGAAAGGCGCCGATCGTACCGCCAACACCACCATTTCTTTCGCCGGCTCCATCCGCGGCACCACCATAGGCCTGCGTGAGCCCGACGGCGAGGTCATCGATGTCCGTGTTCCGGCCGGCATCAAGGACGGCCAGAAGGTCCGTGTCCGCGGGAAGGGGCAGTACGGCCCCGCCGGTAACGGAGACCTCATGGTGACAGTTAATGTGAAGCCGCATGAGTTCTACACCCGCGACGGCGACAACCTGCGGATCCACGTGCCGGTCTCCTTCCCCGAGGCTGCGCTTGGTGCGGACATCGAGGTCCCCACGATCGACGGCGACAAGGTCAAGGTCCGTGTCCCGGCGGGCACGCCCTCCGGACGCACTCTGCGAGTAAAGGGCCGCGGCGTCAAGACCTCCAAGGGGGCCGGGGATCTCTTGGTGACCATCGACGTCGCGGTTCCCAAAAAGCTCACCAAGGAAGCCGAAGAAGCTGTCAAGGCTTTTGCTGCAGCTACGGCGGATGCCGACGTGCGCGCCGGGTTGGCAGCGAAGGCCCGACTTTAGGAGGGTGCATGGACATCGAGTTCGACCAGCCAATCTTCGTTATTTCGGTGGCGGCGGAGCTCGCTGACATGCACCCTCAGACCCTGCGCCAGTATGACCGCCTGGGCATCGTTTCGCCGCGCCGTGCGCCCGGGAAGTCACGGCGATATTCGCAGCGAGACGTGAACATGCTCCGGGAAGTGCAAAGGCTCTCGCAGGAGGGCGTCTCCCTGGAGGGCATCAAGCGGATCCTGCAGCTTGAAAACCAGGTAGCCGCCCTGCAGCGCCGGGTGAGTGAGCTGACCGAGGAACTGAGCCAGCGGCGTCGTCCTTTGGATGCGAGGATTTTCGCCGCTGGTGCAGCCGGCGACGTCGTCACCCTGGCCAGGGGCCAGCGGCCGAGGGCACGCTCCCAAGCGCTGGTTGTCTGGAAGCCCCGGGCGGAGTAACAGTGATCAAAAAACGGGGCCGAATTGCCGAAAGGTTGCTGGCCGGCGGAAACGAACCCGATCCCCGGTTCACGTTGGCCAACGAGCGCACCTTCCTGGCCTGGATCCGGACGTCGCTTGCTTTCCTTGCCGGGGGCGTCGCCGTCGAGGCCTTTACCGGGGATCTTTTCCAGGAGCCTGTCCGCAAGGCGCTCTCCATCATTCTGCTGCTCCTGGGCATGTTCATCAGCGGGGGATCGGCCGTGCGCTGGATCAACGTTGAGCGCAGCCTGCGGCACGGACTGCCCCTGCCGCTGCCGCTCATTGCGCCGATTCTGGGCATCGGCGGCGCAGTAGTGGCCGCCGTCGTCGTGTTTCTGGTACTTCTCTCCTGATCATGGGCAGCAGCGACGGACAGCCTCCGGTCCGGCTCCACAGTGACCCCGGTCTTCAGCCCGAACGGACATCACTCGCCTGGGGCAGGACCATGCTGGCGCTGGCAACCGTCAGTACAATCTTCCTGCGGTGGATCGAACAGCACGGTCTCTTTGTCCTGACCCTGTGGGGGATATCCTGCCTCACGGCCGCCGCCATTTTTGTTACCCAACGCACCCGCTACACCCTGCACGGGGAGGGGATCAGCCGGGGGCTGATGGGCCCCAACGTCCGGTCAGTGCTGTGGACGGCTTCGGCGGTGCTCGTGCTGGGTGTGTTGGGGATCTACGTTGTGGCCATCACGCGCTAGACGATATGAGGCAGGAGGGGCTCGCTGCCGAGGGGCGGTCCTTCTGAATGCCATTGTCGCCGGGGCGGATCCGGATCGCCAGGTTCGTGGGGGCGCTTGTAAAAGTGTAGTGGCGTTCCGGATCCTGGTCCCGGCGCTGATGGCCTCTGCCAGAAGGACCAGGAAGTGTGGCCCGAAGGGGCTGGAACCTCCTTTTCAAAGCAAGGCGTGGGTTGCCTGCCACACTTGGCGGACAGGTAGAGCCACATTTGAAAATTGGAGGTTCCAGCTATGTTCGAGCGTACAAGCGTTGGCTTGGATGTCCATGCCCGTACCGTTGTCGCATGCGCGTTGGACGGGCAGACCGGTGAAGTCATTCCGCACCGGATGACTCCGGACCATGGCGAGATTCTTGCCTGGATCGTATCCCTGCCTACCCCGGTGAGGGTGGTCTACGAGGCCGGCCCGACGGGTTTCGGTCTGGCCCGGTTCCTGCTCGCGGCGGGGATCGACACGGTGGTCGCGGCTCCGTCCAAACTCCAGCGCCCGTCCGGGGACCGAGTGAAGACCGATGCCAAGGACGCACTCCATCTGGCCCGGCTGCTGAAACTCGGCGAGATTACGTCGGTCAGGATCCCGTCAGCGGACCAGGAAGCGGCGCGGGACCTCGTGCGCGCCCGGGAAGATGTCCGCGGGGATCTGATGCGGTCCCGGCACCGGATCTCCAAGCTCCTGCTTCGCCAGGGCATGGTGTATTCGGGCGGGCAGGCCTGGACCGGAACCCATCAGCTCTGGTTGGCCCGGCAGCATTTCGATGCCCCTGCCCGGCAACTGACCTACGAGTCTTCTCTTGAGGCGATGCACGAGATCTCGGACCGCCGCGACCGCCTCGATGAGGCGATCACTGCGATGGCGTACGGGAGCGAATACACATCCGTTGTCCGGGCGCTGCAGTGCCTGCGGGGAATCTCGACCCTGACTGCCTTCGGATTGGCTGTGGAGATCGGTGACTGGCATCGCTTTACCGGCGCCACGATCGGGGCTTACCTCGGGCTGGTCCCGGCAGAGCATTCATCGGGAGCGTCCCGGTCTCTGGGCTCCATCACCAAAACCGGCAACACACACGCCCGCCGGCTGCTCGTCGAGGCAGCCTGGCACCACCGCAGACCATACGACAACCCGTCACGGCTGATGCGGTCCCGGTGGGAAGAAGCCAGTTCCGAAGCACGGATCCGCGGCCATGCCGGGAACCGGCGCCTGCACAACCGCTGGATCGGCTACCTCGAACGCCGTAAGCGTCCGGTCATCGCCAACGTCGCCGTCGCCCGCGAGCTCGCCGGCTGGTGCTGGTCCCTGGCCACCGGCGCACATCAGGCCGAAGTCGGCCCCCGCTCGACAGCTTCCGGCCCCTGATCCAGGGGGCAAGGAAAAACCCGGGAAGTGAAAGTCGTGAGTGGTCCTTGCAGCGCGTGGAGTAAACCCGCGATACACCTATGGGCAACCGGAATGGCCACGCCCGTCATTGCTAGACCAGCGGTAACCTCCAGCCGAACACTTCGTCCTGCGGTAACCAACCCGCGCATATCAGTCTGACCGCGCCGTCGCCAACGACACGCTGACCACACACCAACGCCCATCCCGGCCACAAAGGGAAGCGGTCCCAGGCAACTCAACCCCGGGACCGCTTCCCCATGCCTATTGACAACGCAGGACTACATATCAGGTGTATTGACCGGAGAGGTTAGTGACGCGGCTGGCCGGTGTCTGACCTTTGAGGGCAGTGTGGGCTCGGTGGTGATTGTAGGCATGGAGCCAGTCCGGGAATCCGGCAACACGCTCAGTTTCTGATCGGTAGGGGCGGGCGTAGGCCCATTCCTCGAGCATGGTGCGGTTGAACCGTTCGGCTTTACCGTTGGTTTGGGGCCGGTAGGGGCGCGTGCGTTTGTGCTTGACATCCGGGCCCAAGGCCTCGGCGAAGAGGCGGGACCGGTAGCAGTTTCCGTTATCGGTCAGAACCCGTTGGACCGTGATGCCACGGGACTGGAACCACGCGTTGGCTCGCTGCCAGAACGCTGCTGCGGTTTCCTTTGTCTCGTCGGTGAGGATTTCGGTGTAGGCCAGGCGAGAATGGTCATCGACGGCGTTGTGGAGGTAGTGGTAGCCGGGCCTTCGGTTGGACGGGGTCCTGGTCCTGTTCTGTATTCCGGTGGCCCTGCCGAGGGCCCTGTGCCCGCCGCCGTCGGGGATCCTGCCGAGTTTCTTGATGTCAACGTGGACCAGGTCTCCGGGGTGGGCGTGTTCGTAGCGGCGGATCACTCGTCCTGTGCCTCGGTCCAGCCAGGTCAGCTTCGCCAGCCGGTAGCGGGAGAGGACGCGGTGCACGGTGGAGGGGTGGATGCCCAGCAGATACCCGATTCTTGCCGGACCCCACCGGCGGTTCACGCGCACGGCAATGATCCGCCGCTCCGTACGCCTTGCGGTCCGTTGCGGCGAGGAGTGCGGCCGGCTGGAACGGTCGGTCATCGCGGCCGGACCGTGCTCGCGGTAACGCTGTGCCCAGCGCGCAACCGTGGGTACCGAGACCTGAAACCGCTCAGCTGCGCGGCGCAGGCTCCAGCCCTGCTCAACAACACATTGAGCGAGGTGCAGCCTGCCACGTGGGGTCAGGAAAGCGTTAGGGTGGGACATGAAGACCTCCGTGCGTGGAATTGGACTCTAGGCAAGCCCCACTCCACCCGGAGGTCTTCTTCATGTCACCAAACCACGCCGAGCGTCACTAATGTCCGTGGTCAATACAGCTAGATGGCGCTCCAGGCTGGCCGCTAAGCGGTCGCTGCCACCTCAGCGTCAGTCGTTGAACAGCCCGGCCAGGTCTTCGGCTGTCAGTGATCCGCCAGCGAGGGTATCGCCTTCCATTACATCCGAGAACAGTTGGGATTTCCTGGCTTTCAGAGCCATGACCTTTTCCTCGATGGTGTCCTTGGCCACCAGCCGGTAGACCATAACGTTCCGCGCCTGGCCGATCCTGTGTGTCCGGTCCACGGCCTGGGCTTCCGAGGCGGGGTTCCACCAGGGATCCAGGAGGAAGACGTAGTCGGCCTCCGTGAGGTTCAGGCCAAAGCCGCCGGCCTTAAGGCTGATGAGGAACACAGGTGCGGTTCCGTTTTTGAATTCGTTGACCACGTCGGACCGGTTACGGGTGCTGCCGTCGAGGTAGCAGAATTCAATCTTTTCCTCGATGAGCCGCTCACGGACCTTGCCCAAAAAGCCGGTGAACTGGCTGAAGATGAGCGCCCGATGGCCCTCGGCCACAAGGTCGTCCAGTTGCTCAAACAATACGTCGAGCTTGCTGGACCGCACCGCGGTCAGGGCAGGATCAACCAGCGAGGCGTCCAAGGCCAGCTGACGCAGCAAGGTAAGGGACTGGAAGATCGTGAAGCGGTTCTTTTTGACGTCGTCGATCAGGCCAAGAATCTTTTGGCGCTCACGCTGCAGATGGGTCTGGTAGACCTTCTGATGGCGCGGGTTCAGGACCACTTCCAGGATCTGCTCCTGCTTGGGCGGCAGATCCCGGATGACCTGCTCCTTGGTCCGGCGCATCATCAGCGGACGGATGCGCCGCCGGAGCTTGTCCAGCTGCCCCTTGTCCCCGTTCTTTTCCACCGGCTTTTGGTAGTTCTCCGCGAAGCGGCCCGGGCTGGCGAAGAGCCCGGGAGCCACGATGGACGTCAAAGCCCAGAACTCCATCAGGTTGTTCTCCAACGGCGTGCCGGTGATCACCAGCTTGAAACCCGCCTGCAGTTTCCGCGCGCACTGGTACGCCTTGGACTGGTGGTTCTTCACGAACTGGGCTTCGTCCAGCATCAGGCCTGCCCAGGCGCGGGATGCGTAGGCCTCGTAGTCAATTCTGAAGAGGGCGTACGAGGTGATCACGACGTCGGCTTCGGCCATTGCTTCAACAGGATCGGCGCCGCTTTTGGCAAAGGTCTCGCCGACGGCCCGGACTGTCAGCCCGGGCGCAAAGCGTGCAGCTTCCGCTTCCCAGTTGCCCACCACGCTGGTGGGCGCGACCACCAGGAACGGTGCCCGCCCGGACACGGCTGCGCCGCTGACATCAACTACGGCTCCATCCTTGCCAGCTCCGGCAACTCCAGCATCAACCCCAGCGGAATCAACCCCGGATGCCTCTTTGGCAGCGCAAATCAGTGCCAGCGCCTGGACTGTCTTGCCGAGTCCCATGTCATCCGCCAGCACTCCGCCCAGGCCGTGCTTGTACAGGAAGGTTAGCCAGTTGAATCCTTCGAGCTGGTAGGGGCGCAGCTCAGCGTTCAGGGAGGCCGGCAGCGGAAGCCCGTTGGTGCCGCCGTCGAGCAGCCCGCCAACCGCCTCCCGCCACGCGGCCGCCTGCTCATCCACAATTCCCAAGTGCGCCAATTCGTCCCACAGACCGGCCTGGAACCGGCTGATCTGCAGGGGAGCGTCCTTGTTGTCCTGCAGCGACCGGGCTTCATCTATCAACGCCCTGAGCTGGTGCAGCTCCGGAAGATCCAGGGAGAAGTAGGCGCCGCTTGGCAGCAGCATGCGAGTTTGCCCTGCTGCCAGCGCGGAAAACAGTGCAGCGAAGGAGACGGGCTGGCCTTCGAGGGTGATGACGATTCCGAGGTCGAACCAGTCCCGCTGCTCGGTGGCCTTGGTGGAAATAGCGACGACGGGGGCTTCGTCAGCCTCGCGGTAATCGGCGATGACGCCTGCGGTGTCCACCTCGACGCCGGCTGTTTCGCGGAGCCGCGGCAGCACCTCCTCGGTGAACGCCAGCGTGTCCAGGCCTTTGAGCTCAACAGAAGCCGCGAGCCGGGGCGTGCCCCAACCTCCGGCTGCGGATTCGCCGAGGGCAGGCACAACGTCCCACGGCTGACCCACGGCCTCCAGAATGCGTGCTTCGCTGGGATCATCGCGGTAGCCATGATCGTCCGAATGGCGCCACAGAGGCTGGGCGGTCACCAGGTTTCCGGACTTGTAATGCCATTCCCAGTGCAGCCGGACCCGGTGGTCTGCGCCATAATTTGCCAGCAGGGAGAGCGTGGGAACGGCCAGGGTGGGCAGTTTCACCGACTCATCAGAGGCGGTCACGCGGGCAGCCTGCTTGAGCTTCGGATAGAAGCCAGTGAGGAACCGGCTCTCATCCTTGGCCGGGATATGAAGGGTGCTCGCAGCGGTCACGAAGTTCAGGAGCTCTTCGCTGAGCCCGCTCTCGAGCGGCGCGAGCGTGATCACAGGTTCAGCGGAAGGGGTTCCGGGACCCGACGCGGGCCCGTCCACTCCGGGAAGTGTGGCGTGGTCCGAGGTCAGGAAGATCCCGTGCGCCGGCCGGCCGATGGTGCCCACGGAAGCCGGGTCCACCACCTCGCCCTCAACGGTGACGGTGGGCGATAGCACCAGCCCGCCGCCGTCGGCCGCATCAAGTGAAGCGGCGGCCCCGCCGGTTGAGTCCGCCCCGCCGGCCGAGTCCTCGGTGACGGCTGGCCCGGAACGGGTGAGGTTAAGCCCGACGACGGCGGGAGAGTCCGCGAAGCGGACAGGTTCCTGTCCGCGGCCGTGGACCAGGGCGACGCCGATCTTCCGTGCTTCAGCGAGCAGGGTCCACAGGTTTTTGCCGGCGTAGGTGTTCAGGCCGAGCCACGGGGCCGACGCGACGTGCTGCCGGTTGGCCTGGACGGTATGCGATGCCAGGAACTCCTGCATCCACTCGACATGCTCCTGGTTGCACTCGCGTTTGAAGTTCAGATAGCTGAGGGTGTTCCAGGAGACGTCACCCCGGATCCATTTTCCCTTCGCGCCCATGATGACTGGCCGGGCCTTCAGCTGCCGGACGCTTCGAAGCGGATCGCGGCGCCCGGTGTAGGAGAAGTGTGGTGCAGGTTCTTCGATCTCAAACTGCAGAGCCAGGGGGATGCCATTGGTGGACTGGGTGATGCCCGGCTTGGCGATGAGGGGGCTCAATGCCTGCTCCCAGTCGGCCAGCTCCAGGCTGTGCTGATCGCGGGAAAGCCGGGAGATCTCCGCAGGGGCCAGCAGTTGGACGCGCGTTGCCGGATTGTCCTCGGCTGCGAACAACAGGGCAGCGACATGCTTACAGTCCTTGCGGACAGGACAACTGCACACACCCACAGTGCAACTCCAGCCACCGGCCTTCCGGACAAGCTTGGCGGTGGTCGAATACGGGACCTCGGCGCCGCCCCTGACCTTGCCAAGCATGAGCCCTGTTGCGGCATCGAACGTGATGCCCGAGACCCGACTGCCCATGGCATAGGCCAGGCCGGCCGCAAGGGAGCGGTCGTTGATAGCGGGGGTCTGAATTGCCAGCGCCGAACTCTGGTCCGGTTGGGATGGAATGGTATGCACTACTTTCGGCAGGTCAAAATGCTGCAGGTTATCTGATCCATCTTAGTCAGCGAAACCTGCGCCCGAACGTAGCCGCTGACAGTTCTCCTTGAAACAGCCCGATGCTAACGTTGAAAGTGATCTGCAGCACGTTTGACCTTAGGTTCAAAAGGAAAGGAGATCGAGATGGTTGAGCGGGGAAATACCACCCATGGGCCAGCCTTGGATGACAAGATGAAGCAGGAAACCCAAGCGCTTCACCAAGGAAACAGGTCAGGACACGTAGAGGAATGGCGGGAAACCGAGCCCCTTCCGGACGACACTGACAGCCAGGAAATCAGGGAATCCGTCCGGGAAAATCTGCCCGCCGGTGAGCCTGAACCCACCGAGGCCGGCAGCCGGAAGAACACCGAAACACCGGGAAACGGGTGAACGGGATGAATTCGACCCTTGAAAGATTCTCGAAGCTCCTTGAGAAGGACGGCACCTGGTGCACAGTGCTGGCTGACGCCGGAACGGGAACAGTCGATTCCCTGGAGGCGGCAGACGTCCGGCCCGGGCAGATCCGTGATGCACTTCTTGCAGCGGGAGCTGCCAAAGCGGATGCCCAGGCTGTCGAACAAGCTATCCAGCCGCTGGAGGGAGTGCAAAATCCAGTGGCCCGCTTCCTGCTGGTCCACGACGGCCGGGTTGAAGTGGACGAGGTGCTCGCCGGCGAGCGCGTCGACAGTCCCTATGTAAAAGTCGGGGTAGCGCCGGACCTCCTGCCGCTTCTGCGTCATGCCGATTCCGACATACCAGTGGTGACCGCCAGTGTTGACCGCTCAGGTGCTGACATCAAGCTCGCCTACGCGCGTCGCGCCATCACGGGCGGATCTGAATCCAGCCACTCAGTGCAGGGCAGCACAGAGAACCTCAAAAAGGTACCCGGTGGCGGTTGGTCCCAAGGGCAGTTCCAGCACCGGACCGAGGAGATCTGGCGGAAAAACGCTGAAGATGTGGCGGCCGAAATAAACCGTCTGGTGCAGGCCGAACGCCCGGCAATTGTCGCTATCGGTGGGGATATCCGGGCACGCGACCTCGTCCTGCACCAGTTGTCGGAGAATGCCCGTGCGATTGCCACCACCGTGGACTCGCATACCAGGGCCGGCGGCGCCCATCCGGAAGTGATGGATGCTGCCGTTGAAAAGCTGCTGGCTGAAAACCAGGCGTATTCACAGCGGCGGCTGCTCGAACAGCTCGAGGAGGAGAAGGGGCACAGCAACGGAAAGGCTGCGACCGGGATCGGGGCCGTTGTTCACGCCCTCCAGCAGGCGCAAGTGCAAACGCTGGTCCTGAGCACGGAACTGACATCAGATCCAGGCGGAGGGAACACGGCTACTGATCCTGACAGCAATCCGGCGAGGGAAATGCTGGTCCTGGGCTCCAGCCCCTGGGTTGCCACCGTGGAAGAGGAAACTCTCGGAGCTCAGATCCTGGGCAAGGCGTCCGCTGCCGCTGCGCTGATCCGGGCAGCAGTGTTGACAGACGCCGACGTCGAAATCCTGCCCAAGGCAGCGATTCCAGGCGGCGCCGTCGTGGCGGCGCTCCTCCGCTGGCCGGTTGGTCCGCCGGTCCCGGGAGAAGGCTAGCAACTACCGGCAGCCGGCATTCGACGGCGGGACGCTCCAGAGCATCGGAGCGTCCCGCCGTCGCGCCCGGCCTTAGCCGTAGACTCCCCTGCTGGTTCCTGCCTACAGGTTCTGCTCTAAGGCACTGTGCAGGATAGACAGAGCCTCCGCATCCACGTCTGATGCGGCCTTGAGCCGAAGCCTGCGGGTGAAGGGATCTTCGGCACGGGACTTCACAGCTTCGACTCTTCCCTCTATGGGCGCATTCAGACGAAGGGTTACATCAACACTCGTGTTCGTGGTGCGTGCCACCTGCGCGAATTTCCGTCGGGGGCTGTGCAGGGAAATGTAGCCCTTGCGCAGCTGGATCTCCACACCTTCAGTCTCAGCTGCCCACGCCAGCAAGGCATCGGCTATCGGCCGCAGCTCCGGATGACTGGCGTACTGGGCATCCAGAAGCTCGTCAGCGTCGCGCAGCATGAATTCCGGGTAGCCGAACATCTCCCAGGACACGGCGTACTGGGCGTAACCGGTGATGCCGTGCTCCTCCCTCATCCAAACCCGGAGCTCGGCGTCGTTTTGCAAACCTGCTGCCCGGGCGCGCTCAGCCCACCAACTGACGTCATGCCCGGTTTTACGCTGCAGAAGGGCCTGGTTGCTGTCCACCATGGTCTGCCAGGACTTCGCAGTATCTTTCAGATTGCTTGGCTTCGCCATGGTCTAAATGCTACCGGCTGGCAGCCTGCCTGCAGCTTGAAGAGCAGGGACGCTCCCAAAATGCCCATGCTGAACTGCTGAGCTGCATCGTCGAAATCGGATGGCAATGGCCTCTGCAGTACCCGGCGAAAGCGCGTGGGATGCTGCTGTTGCAAGGAAGCGATGGCGCAGTCCCGGGTTTCCTTCGCAGTGACCATTGATTAGTGTGAGTCACTATGGTCACTCCAATGTTCACCGTTTTTCAGACGATGACTGGTTTCCATGGGGGGCTTCGACGCGGTGCTGCAGCCGGCGCGCTCGGGGCGATGCTGGTTCTTTCCGCAGGGATTCCTGTAGCCAACGCTGCGGGTCGGGCGCCGCAGGACACGTGCTTCCTGTTGATCTGCTCCCCCTCCCCGCCAGAGACTGCGGAACCCACACCCACTCAACCTGCACCGGCTCCAACACGCCCCTCTGAGGCTCCGGGATCGCCCTCAAACCCGCCTCCCGACCCTGCCCCGGCCGTTCCTTCCGGTCCGGGGCCGGCGGAGGAGACCGTCGCTCCTTCCTACGCGCCCAGTCCAAACCCTTCGGCTCCCGCTGACAGCTCGCTGGACGGTGATGACCCCGGAGCTTCGTCCACAGACTCGAATTCGGTAACTGATGGTTCTGGCTCCAACGCGCAACAGGTCCAGGTAACCGGCGGGGCGGGACCCGCTGGCCAAGGTATTGCTCCTGCCTCAGGCGCAAAGGACAACAGCGCCACATCCTCCCGGCATCTTGAGCAGGCCTCCCTAGTCCACCAGGGCAAGGGGAGCGCGTTGGTGTGGTGGGGGATCGTTGCGCTTGCTGTGGCGGGTATAGCGCTGGCGATCTTTTTCAGACTGCGGCGGACGGAAAAGCTGCTCACAAAGTCTCCGTGAAAAAACTTTTGGATATCGCGTAACCGATCCATGGTGCAAGGCGATGTATAGGGAGTGCGGGCGTTGCTCCGCACCACCTGACCTGCCGGCAGTACGAGAGCCGGTTTTGCACAAGTCCCAAATTCTTCGGAGGGTTCCATGTCCTTGTTCACTGTTATTGCCACCAGTAAAGTCGCCGCGAGCGCATTGGCCGCAGGCGCCCTGGCGGTTGGTGGCACCGGTGCCGCAGCATACGCCGGCGCACTTCCCACCGAGGTTCAGCAGAGCGCCCACGAGCTGTTGGGAGCCCCTGCCCCCCACGTTGACGGAGTTTCAGGCACCGCCAAGGCTGCCGCTGACGCTGCTGCCAACGCCGATGCAGACACCAATGTTGAGGCCGGCACCGGAACCGAAGCAGGAACCGAAGCCGGAGCCAGCGCTGCCGCCAACGCCGGTGTAGCCGCTGCCGTTGATGCAGCCGGTCCCGCCGCTTACGGTCTCTGCACAGCATTCACCCAGGGCGGCCTCGAAGCTTCCTCTGAAGGATTCGTCTCACTGAGCATTGCTGCCGGTGGCGAAACCGGCATTGAAAGCTACTGCGCCGGTGTCATCGAGGCAGGCAAGGCTGCAGGCCACGTTGAAGGCCAGGCTGAGGTCTCCGGATCGGCCACTGCTAAGGTAGAAGCTCCGGCAGTTCCCGAGCTGCCGACCCAGGCTGCCGTACCGGCAGCTCCGGAACTGCCGGTCGAGGTTCCCACGGAGGCCGCTGACGTTGCCTCATCGGCTGTACGCCCGTAGCGCTTAATCTCTAGCGGCCGCGGGGCTCTGTGCCTTTCCGCAGGAGCTCCGCGGCCCACAAAAGCGCGTGACGTCAGAGCTGTTCCAGGATCAGGAACGCTGACTTCGCCGCATGGATGGAGGAGCCCGGTTGCTGGACTCTGTGACTGATGAATATGTGCACACTGACGGCGCAGACCCGTCCGTGCTATTCACGGTCGCTTACCGCAGATATTCCGGTGCAGTTCTGGGCTACCTCCGGGCCAAGGGAGTCGACGACGCTGAGGCCGTCACCCAAGACGTCTTCCTGGCCTTCTTTCCCAAACTGGAAAGCCTGACGGGCGGGCTGCAGGGGGCAAAATCGTTGATCTTCTCTATTGCACATGCCCGGATGGTGGACCACTACCGCCGCAGCGAACGCGCGCCGGCACTGAGCCCGTACGAGGCACAGCTGGACGGCCGGAGTTCGACATCGGCTGAAGACCAGGCGTTGTCGCAGGCCAACGGGCTGGGCACAGCGGCGTTGCTGGAGGATCTCAGCGAGGATTACCGCGAGGTTCTGGCTCTGCGGGTCGTAGCCGACTTGTCAGTAGAACAAGTGGCAGACATTATGGGCAAGACTCCGGGAGCTGTAAAGCAGTTGCAGCGCCGGGCACTTAGCGCACTCAGGGACCGTGCGTCAATTACGAAACAAGGCACATCATGAGCTACACACCCGTATCCGGAAGCGACCGCCTCATTGACCAAGTCCTGGCCGAGGCCGGTCTTGAAGAGGCAGACGACCTTCGCCCCGTCCTGCATGAGCTGCGTTCCCTGGGAACGGAGCAGCCGGAACCAAGCGCGGAGATCCTCGCCCTCATGGAGGGAACCACGCCCGCTGGCTCCGGCCTGCACGCCGGAACTCCCGACTTCGGATCGCCCGACGGCGGCGGCGCGGACGTCGTCGACCTCGCCGCCCGGCGTCGCAACCAGCGCAGGCTTCCGCTGACCGTCTTGGGAGTAGCTGCTGCGCTGGCCGTCGGTGGTGGCGCAGCGGCCGCAGCTGACCAGGGCGTACGCGACACACTTCATTCGGCGTTCACTTCTATTGCCTCCACTTTCGGGAGCGGGAACCCCAAACAGGGCCCCAAGAACCCAACGGTACCGGGACCAACGGAAACCGGCGGGGAGTTCCAGCGGACATCGCCGTCGCCCGGCGGATCTTCCCCGACCCCCTCCGGGACGAACGGGCGTCCGGCTGACGGCACCCACCCCCGTCAGGACGGGGGCCAAGCTCCGGGTGATCCAGGCACAGCACCTGGCAGGTCTTCCGAAATACCCTGGCCGAACGGAACCACTCCTGCCATTCCGAACGTTCCGGCCGCGCCGAGTATCCCGGCCCCGGCGCTGACGCCGCCGGGCCTGCCGTCCTTGCCTGCACTTCCCTCTTCTGAGCGGACTGACGGCGCCACTCCACAGCCCTGAGGATTCCGCAACCGCTCTGCATGACGCCCTGCCACAGCAGGGACTTGAGCATGATGCTCTCCGATCTGGGGCTGTTCAGCCTTTGAAGTGCCAGGCGTCGAGCACAACACGGCCAAGCGGCGATTCCAGTGTCACGGTGATTGGTGGGTTCTGCGCATCCTCGATCGGGCTCGCCTGAACGGCCGGAAGCTTCAGCACGTCGACCACCTGCGTCGGAACGCCGCGGAGCATCAGATCCTGCAGCGCCAACTCCGTCGGCGCCATATGGGCACACGGATGTTGCCCTTCCCATTGGATCAAGCTGGGCAGCGCGCCTGCGCATTCAGTACCACCGTCGTCGCGGACTGTTATTCGCCACCTCAACAGTCCGTGAGGAGTATCGCGCTGCATTGACAGCACCTCGCCAGGATTGAGGGCGGAGCTGGCAAGGTTCCGGCGCAGCATCTCAATCTCCCGGGTGCGGGCCACTGCGTGCACCAGTCGAGGGCGTTCGCGGACAGCCTCGCGCACCTCGGGGTGGTCGAGTCCGAACCAGCGCGGCCTCCCCGGCGGCGGCGCGTCAGGATCGATCGCGATGACCTCGAGGTAGCAGTCCGGGAAGCTCTCGCTGCTGATGGCAATCACTCGGTTATGTGTACCCATCAACACATGCTTGCCACCACCGGAGGGTTGAACCCCGAACGTGGCCGCGCACCAATTCTCGCCCTGTTCCAGCGAATCGGCGGCGATGACCAGGTGATCGATAGTGGCGTTCACAACTCAACCGTACCGCCCGTGGCATTCGACAGACCGCGCCAATGTTCCTGCTCTAGTAGCCGCTTGCCTCCGCCGACTTGATCATGTCTCCTGCCGGGCTGACCAGATACCAGACGTCCATGACCCCCTGGCCCAAAATATCGCCAGGCGCCTTGTCCTGGGCGAAGTAGTAGATCGGCAGGCCGTTGATGGTGATCTGCTTGGCGCCGTCCGCCGTATTGATGGTGCCGATCTCCCCGGTGACGCCTTCAACTTTCGGTGTGTCAGAGGTGGTGGTAACGGCAGGCCACGCCGCGACACATGCATCCTTGCAGGCACTGGTGTCGGAATCCTTGACGTCCTTCGTGAAGAAGTAGACACTCTTCCCTTCGCCGTCCACCACTATCTGCCCGGCAGTTGAGGAAGCGGTCTTAAGTTCGACGTCGGCTGCCGCAGTAGTGGTGGCACCGGGCGCCGGAGCCGAGGAAACCGTAGGAGGCGCTCCGGTAGTGGGGGCCGTGGTTCCCGGGCTCCCGCCGCAGCCGGCAAGCGCTGCCGCCAGCGCCAGAGCGGAGAAGCCGATGCCCCATTGCTTGTTCATATCTACTCCTTGAGGTGAGTACGGGGTTTGCGTGCGGGGATATTTCTGGTTGGGATACCACGAACCATGGCACTCAGCCGGGGATAACAGGTATGACGCCAAGGGGCGGAGAATGGTTCAAATGAACCAATCACGGCGCTGAAGCGTCGTACGGGGCGGGATAGAAAAGAGGAAGGCACGTGCCGCTTGACGAAGAGGTAGTGGCTGCCATCTATCGGGAACACGGGCAAGCGCTGCGCCGTTTTGTCCTGAACGCGTCTCCTGACCCGCACGGTGTTGATGACATCGTGCAGGAGACAGTGCTCAGGGTGTGGCAGCATGCTCCGCAGATCACAGGCAGCCTTCGCAGCTACCTCTTCCGTACGGCCAGGAACATCATGATTGACAACTACCGCAAGGCCCAAAGGCGCCCCATCGAAGCGACGGAACGCGACGTGGCTGATCCCGCCGAGGCGGTCGAACGCGTCGACGAACTGCTGAACAGGGTTCTCATGGAGGAAGCCCTGCTGCGGTTGAGCGCAGAGCACCGCGATGTCCTGGTGGCTCTGCACTACCGGCGTTTCACGGTCAGCGAAGCCGCCGTTCAGCTCAACGTTCCGCTCGGCACGGTCAAGTCCCGCGCCTACTATGCGGTCAAGGCGCTGAGAACCGTCCTGGATGAAATGGGGGTCGAGAGGTGAGCAGGGATCAGCTCCATCACTTGCTGGGCGCCTACCTCCTGGGCGGCCTTGATGCGGCGGATACCGGCCGTTTCCAGGAACATCTGAACTTTTGTGCAGAGTGCCGCAACGAGCTTGAGGATCTCAAAAGCCTCCCCTCACTGCTGGAGGCGCTTCCGGTCCCGGATGCTGTGGCCCTGACCTGGCACCGCTCCGCAGAGAGTGAAACCCAGGATGTCCGTGCCGTTCCGCCAGCCTTGCTGGATGGACTTGCTATACGTCAGCGGAAAATGCGACGGCGCTGGTCGGCTGTTGTGGGTGCAGTTGCTGCCGCTTGCCTGGCTGTCGGCTTCGTCGCCGCGCCGCTGCTGAATCAGCCGCCCAAGCCAGATGCCAGCTATTCGGTGGAGGCAAGCAGCGGCCTCCAGGTGACCGTTGGGCTTGTCAAGAAAAACTGGGGGACCGAGCTCGCCCTGGAAGGCCGGAGCATGCCCTTGAATGGAACGTTGTCCTTGTGGGTAAAGGACCGTGCCGGCGCTGAGGACCGGGCCTGCGCGTGGACAGCGACGCCCAGCGGCCGAGTCCGTGTCACCGGCGCTACGCCGGTACAGCTGACCAGCATTTCCGAAGTGGAATTACGCAATGATCGCCAGCAGCCTGTAGCCGTTATTTCGGTACCTGACGGTCCACCCTGATTGGTGTTTCTGCAGGCGACAAAGTAGTGCAGGAAGTAGATCAGCGGCATTGCAAATTATCTTGATTACCGTGCTTGGGTTTCTCGGGATGGCGCTTTATTGGGTTGGTGCAGAGCGGTGGTTTCGGAGAGAGCCGTAGCCCGTTGTCATCATGCTCGGGAGGGGGTCGGGTATCCCATATAGAGGCATATGGGATACCCGATCGTCAGGCCCGTTTCAGGTGTGAGGCGCCGGTGGGGAGCTACTTGGACATGGTAGTCGTCATCGTCTTCTTGTCGGCCTCGGATTCCTCGTTCCGTGGGCCGGCGGTGATCACCATTGGTTCACCGGGGATCAGTCCGCGGTCGTCCTTCTGGGCGTCGCCGCCGGTCTTGAGCAAACTCGCGATGGTGGCTACGACGATGGTGCCGGCGATGAAGAGCAGCGAGAGCCAGATGGGAATCTCCGGCACCCAGAGGAGCGGTTCCCCGCCGTTGATAAAGGGGAGCTCGTTGACGTGCAGGGCGTGGAAGACGAGCTTCACGCCGATGAAGGCGAGGATGACGGCCAGCCCTTGGGCAAGGTAGACCAAGCGCTCGAGCAGTCCACCGATGAGGAAGAACAACTGACGCAGACCCATCAGCGCGAACGCGTTGGCGGTGAAGACGATGTACGCCTCGTTGGTCAGGCCGTAGATTGCAGGGATTGAGTCGACGGCGAAGATGAGGTCTACGAAACCGATCGCAATGATTGTGAGCAGCATCGGCGTGACGAAACGCTTCCCGTCCTGCATCACGGTGAGCTTGTCCTGGTGATACTCATCAGTGACAGGCAGGACCCGGCGCACAAGTGTCATGAACTTACCGTCAGCCGGGTTGGACGCATGACTGCTGAATGCTTGCCGGTAGGCCAAAACGAGGAGCAGGGCACCGAAGATGTAGAAGACCCAGGAGAAGTTTTCGATCAGGGTCGCTCCGATCGCGATAAATCCGCCGCGCAGGATCAGGGCGATGATGATCCCGATCATCAGCACCTTCTGCTGGTACTTCTTCGGTACTGCGAATCCGGCCATCACGATGAGGAAAACGAACAGGTTATCGATCGACAGTGCCTTCTCGGTGAGGTAGCCGGCGAAGTACTCGCCGCCGAACGTCCATCCCGAGACCGCGCCGATTCCCACGCCGAACAGTAGTGCGAGTCCGATGTAGAACGCCGACCAGCGCGCCGATTCTGCAATGGACGGTTCGTGGGGTTTGCGGACGTGGGCGAAGAACTCGTAGACGAAGAACAGGATCGTCACGGCGATCGTGATGAACCAGATCAGGGGTGTGACCTGCATGAGGATGCTCCAAAGGGGTAGGCGTTGGACAGAGACGCCAAGGTCTCCTCCGCCCGGATGACACCGGAACCGTCGGCCCGAGATGCGTAAGTGCATCCGTATTGACGGGCCGATCACAGACGGGAGTACTCCCCTTGATGAGAAGATCATAGCCGACCCAAAGCCGTCGTTCTAATCGACAAATGGGGCGCATCACCGCAATCTCTTCACACTGGGCAAAGCTGATCGGCCCTTCAAATCCCGGCCGCGGCTGGCCTGACGCCCCCGCCTCGGACAGGACCCGGCGCCCGTCCGCGTACTCGTATTGATCGGCACAACGGCGTCCGTGATGAAATCACCAGCCTTCAAAGGGAATTCCCCGGTGGTCTTGGAGAACGCAAAGGCCGTTTCCGGATCGAGGCTGATGAACCGCTCTGCGCGTTCTTGTGGCATCCCAGCCGGTGTAATAGTGGTGGGGTGCCGGACCTCGGGAGGAGATCCCGTATGAGGAGCTCGCCCGTCAGGAGTCCACTGCAGCGCGGTGGGGGATGACAACATCATCGGCGGAGCGGCCCGCCGTGGGGAAGAGGATCAGGAGAAGGCCCATCCCGGCTGCCGCTCCCACGAGTTGCGCCAGGACGAAGCCGGGGACCGAGCCCGGCAGAATCCCGGCGAAAGTGTCACTGAACATGCGGCCCACTGTGACTGCCGGGTTCGCGAACGACGTTGAAGAGGTGAACCAGTAGGCGGCCCCGATGTAGGCGCCCACGGCCGGAGCGGCGAGTACGCCGCGGGAGGTTCTGGCCAAGGCGAAAATCAGAAGGATCAGCCCGGCGGTGGCGACGATCTCACCAAGGAGGTGCCCCGGGGTGAGCCGGTCCTTCGTGGAAATAGAGGTCCCGACGTCGAACATCGCGTTAGCCAGGACGCTTCCACTGATTGCGCCGGCAGTCTGGGCCACCACGTAAATGCCCACCTCGGGCAGGCTTAGCCCCGAGCCGCTCCGCCGTCCAAGAACCCAGTCCGCGAGAGAGACCACAGGGTTGAAATGGGCGCCACTGACGGGACCGAATATCAGGATCAGCACGGTCAGGCCGAAAACTGTGGCGGTGCTGTTCTCGAGCAGCTGCAAGCCGATATTGCCCGGCGAGAGTTGTTCGGCAGCGATCCCGGAGCCGACCACAACTGTCACAAGCAGGCTGGTACCGAGGAGTTCCGCGATGGCACGTCGCCATAGAGGGGGCTGGGGAGAATTCATTGGACCAGCTTGACCGAAAGAATTATCTCAGTCAAACTTGAGGCAATGACTATTGACGAAATGGACAAGTTTCGTGAGCGAGTGGCCAAGCATGCCGCACTCGCTGATGCAGCACGGCTGCGCATCGTTGACCTGCTGACTCTTGGGGATCTTTCTCCCACAGAACTGCAGGCCGAGTTGGGGATGCCATCGAACCTGCTGTCCCATCATCTGCGCACTCTTGAGGAGGCGGCCCTTGTGACCCGGCGCCGCTCAGAGGCCGACAGGAGGCGCAGCTACATCCGGCTCACTCCCGGCGCTCTCGAAGGCCTGGTCCCGGGGATTGAGCACGGAGCCCAGCGCGTGGTCTTCGTCTGCACACGAAACAGCGCCAGATCGCAACTGGCCACAGCGCTCTGGCAGCAGATCAGCGAAATCCCATCTACATCTGCCGGAACCCATCCCGCCGGCCGCATTGCACCCGGTGCCATTGAGGTTGCGCGGCGCCACGGTCTCAGCCTTCCGGATACGGCACCGCAGCGGCTTGACCCGCTGGCGGGCGAGGGTGACTTTGTCGTCACTGTCTGCGACAACGCCCATGAAGAGCTGAGTGGACTCGGGGGCGTCCACTGGTCAGTCCCCGATCCTGTGCGGCAAGGAACCCCTGAAGCATTTGAGCATGCCTTCCAGGAGATCGCCCACCGGATAGGCGATCTCGCTCCGCGGGTTCATGCGGCCTGACTTCCGTCCGAAATTCACTTCAATCAGGAGATACACGATGACCACCGAAACAACCAAGAAGCCGTCCGTCCTCTTCGTCTGCGTCCACAACGCCGGCCGCTCGCAGATGGCCGCCGCCTTCCTCACCACCTTGGGCATGGGCGAGATCGAAGTCCGCTCCGCAGGTTCCCAGCCCGCCGACAAGATCAATCCTGCCGCCGTTGAGGCCATGGCCGAGCTCGGCATCGACATGTCTAAGGAGACCCCTAAGGTCCTCACCACCGAGGCCGTCAAGGAATCCGACGTCGTGATCACCATGGGGTGCGGCGATGAATGCCCGTACTTCCCGGGAAAGCGTTACGAGGACTGGGTCCTGGAGGACCCTGCCGGCAAGGGCGTCGAGTCCGTCCGGCCCATCCGCGACGAGATCAAAGGCCGCATTGAGAACCTGATCGAGTCCCTTACGCCCGCAGTCAAGTAACAGTTTCGAGCAGGAGCCTTTCATGAGCGACGCCAAGAACACCGAACAGCTGATCATCATCGGCTCCGGCCCTGCCGGCTACACCGCCGCCATCTACGCGGCGCGGGCCGGGCTGAAGCCGCTCGTTCTGGCGGGATCCGTCACCGCCGGCGGTGCCCTGATGAACACCACCGACGTCGAAAACTTCCCGGGTTTTCCCGATGGGATCCAGGGGCCGGAGCTTATGGACGGGCTGCAGCAGCAGGCCGAACGATTCGGCGCGCAGGTGGTGTTCGACGACGTCACCGAAGTTACGCTGACGGGCCACCTTAAGCGTGTGGTCACAGGCGCCGGCGAGACCCACGAGGCGCCGGCGCTGATCCTCGCCACCGGCTCCGCCTACAAGGAGTTGGGCCTGCCGGAGGAGAAGAAGTTCAGCGGCCACGGCGTCTCCTGGTGCGCCACCTGCGACGGATTCTTCTTCCGCGACCAGGACATCATTGTCGTCGGCGGCGGTGACTCCGCAATGGAGGAAGCCACCTTCCTGACCCGCTTCGGAAAGTCCGTGACCGTCGTCGTCCGCAGGGGCGAGCTGCGTGCATCCCGGATCATGGCCCAGCGGGCAAAGGACAATCCGAAGATCAGATTCGCGTGGAACTCGGCCGTCACAGCCATTCACGGCGACGGAAAAGTCAGCGGCGTGACGCTGAAGGACACCCGCACCGGCGAAACCCGGGAGCAGGCCGCCACCGGCATCTTCGTGGCGATCGGGCACGTACCGCGCACGGAGCTCGTGGCCGGGCAGGTGGAGCTGGACGCCGAGGGCTACATCAAGGTTGATTCGCCCACCACCGTCACCAACCTCTCAGGGGTGTTCGCCTGCGGCGACGCCGTGGACCACCGCTACCGCCAGGCCATCACCGCCGCCGGAACCGGTTGTGCCGCAGCCCTCGACGCCGAACGCTACCTGGCCGCCCTGGACGACGCGGACAGCATCGCCACCGCTCTGGTGGAAGAGCCCACCCACGCCTGAACCGCTGGACAACGGAGTAACCCCGCTACATCTTTCCGAACCTGGCCCGCACCGCCTGGAACACCCCATAACAGGCGAGCCCTATTCCTACAGAAGCCAAAGCGTACACGCCCAGAGGCTGCTCGCGGAGAGCCCGGAGTCCGCCGTCCAAGCCGGTGGACTCCTCCGGCTGCGCCTGCACCGTAGCAATGATGATCAGCAGGCCCACCAGCAGAAGGGCAGCTCCCTTGGCCGCATAACCGGCGATTCCCACGATCTTCACGGCGCGGCGGGCAGGGGCTGATGTGGGCCAACGGAGAAGTTTGGCGAAAGATTGAAGGAACCCCCGGATGGCGTAAACCACACCAGTGACGGCCACGGCTGTTCCCACGAGGATCAGCAGCACCATCCCACCGGGAACCTTCATCACAGCGACAGTCAGATCGCTCGCAGACTCGCCGTTGTCCTGTCGTGCTCCCAGGGCGAAGGAGCCAAGAGTGACGGCGAAGGCAACGAAAACCACAGCCAGGCCGGCCGCCTTCAGTTTCTTCATCAGCTTCTGCCTGCCGGAGAGATGATTAAAGTGGAAGACGGCATCGCCCGTTTGCCAGAGGGCAAGTGCGACGCAAGCTACAAAGCAGCTCCACAGCAGCAGGGGGCCGGCTGGTTGGCTGGACAGCTCTCCGACGGCGCCACTCACGTCTGCCTGGCCCTCTCCGCCGGTTGCCAGACGGATGGCGATGGCGCCTACGAGAAAATGGAGGACACCGCTGACGGCGAACCCGGCACGCGCCACCAGCTCAAGCGCCCGTGAATCACTTGCTTCTTCGGCGGTTGCTGCCGCCTCTCTGAGTTCCTTTTTGATGATCGGCCCCTTGTACTTGACTCAGTTATGTTGATTCCGCGAGAGGCCTGTCACGGGGCTGGTTGCATGTCTGCCTACAACATAGACCGTTCGACGACGTGATGGAACAAGACGCCGGCAGCACTCTCCAGTGCCGCCGGCCCGTCGTCTATTGGATGGCTTAGGGGTGTCCCCAGAATGCGTCCTCTGCCGCGCCGTCCTCTGAGAACAGGCGCACCTCGGCGATTTTTCCGTTTCGGACGGTGAGGAGATCGACACCGGACATGTCCATGGAAACATCCGAGCGCTTGCCGGAGAACTGAACAGGAACGGCAACGTACTCGCCATTGACCATTGCGGGCCCGGTGACGGCGAGCTGGAACGTGCCCTGGCTCGTTTCCATCATCCCGCCGAGCAACGAACCCACGCCATCGAGGCCTGTGTGGTCACCGGAGAAACGGTTCGCACCCGGCTGATGCCACACCACGTCAGGGCTCAGGAGTGCCATGGCCGCGGGTACGTCACCGCGGCCGAGGGCGTCAAAATATGAGGCGGTCACGGCCGCCGGAGTCTGTTCAGTCATCTGGTTCTCCTTCGCTTGGGCTTACCCGCCTATAGTTACAGTCGGTAACCTGTTACATCAACGTAACTAAGGAGCTTGATTCAGTGACTGTCCCGGCTTGGAACGTAATGGTGGCCACGTGCCCCTCCCGGACTTCCCTGGCGAAGATCGCAAACAAGTGGACGGCCATGATCGTCATTGCTCTCAGTGGGGGTCCGTTGAGGTTCGGTGAGCTGCGTCAAGCCGTGGATGGCATCAGCGGTAAGGTACTGGCCGATACGCTGCGGGACCTGGAACGGGACGGGATCGTGGACCGGACATCGTATGACGAGATGCCGCCCCGCGTTGAGTATGAGTTGACCGCTCTCGGCCAAACCCTGCGAGAGCCTCTGACGGCGCTGGGCCTCTGGGCTGAGGAATATATCGAAGATGTGATGTCAGCGCGGGAGTCCTATGACAAGCGCGTCACCCCGGCGGCGTTCAGCTAAGAGTCAGCGCGACGCCGGATCCGGGACGCGGGCGTCGAAGTGGCGCCTGTATTCGGTCGGTGTGGTGGAAAAGGCCGTGGCGAAGTTTTGCCTTAGCGTCACAGCGCTGCCGAAGCCGCAGTCAGCTGCAACCTGATCAACGGATAAGTCTGTGGTTTCAAGCAGGCGCCGGGCCGCATCGAGCCGTCGTGTGCGTATCCAGGCGGATGGCGTTGTCCCTGTTGTCGACCGGAAGGCCCGGACGAAGGTTCGGCGACTCATGTGCGCTTGGGTGGCGAGGCGGTCGATGCTGAGGGGCTCACCCAGACGGCCCAGCGCCCATTCGAGCAAGCGTGCGATCGGGTCATCCGTGGACCGCGGCGGAACTGCGTGTTCGATGTACTGCGCCTGTCCGCCCTCCCTGTGCGGGGCGATGACCAGACTGCGGGCTACCTTGTTTGCCGCATCCGCTCCGAGACGCCCCCGGACGAGATGCAGGCAGGCATCCAGTGCGGAAGCCGTGCCGGCCGACGTCAAAACGTCACCATGATCGATATACAGGACGCTCTGGTCAAGGACCACATCAGCGTGGCGGACAGCAAGCGATTCAAAGGCTCCCCAGTGCGTGACTGCCCGACGCCCGGATAGCAAACCGGCATCTGCGACGGGGATGGCACCAAGACAAAGCCCCACGATTGTCACACCCCGCTGGTGCGCGTTTTGAAGGACCCGCCGCAGTGATTCGCTCGGAGCGCGATCGTTGTCGAACCATGACGGCACGACGACGATGTCCGCGTCTTCCGCTGCTTTGAGGCCCTGGACCTCTCCGAGTTGATAACCCTCTGTTGTTCGAACGTGGCCAGCCTGGTCGGAGAAGAGGACGGTCTTCCATTCAGCCAGTCCCTGACGCGTGACCTCGTCGAAAACCATCTGAGGAACAGCGAGGTGAAACATCGTCACTCCGTCGAAGGCGTACACAGCAATGCGCATCCGTTTTCTCCTTAGGTTGGCCCAAATCCATCGTACATGGGCCTTCGTGCCACTGGTGGTCCTTGCCTCCAGGGCGAAGGATGGAATGGTTGCCATCCGGCGGCCAGCGAATCACTACCGGGAGAACAGACAATGAGCACCCCTCGTCGCGCCCTTATCCTCATCGACGTCCAGCAGCAGTACTTCAGCGGACTCCTCGAGATCCAGTACCCGCCGCACCAGGAGTCCCTGCCGATGATCGCGCGGGCTGTCGACGCGGCCACCGCCGCCGGTATCCCCATTGTGGCCGTACAACACAGTGCGGGTGAGGGCGCTCCGGTCTTCGCACCCGGCACTCCCGAATTCGAACTCCATCCCGAGATTGAAAGCCGCAGAACCGATGCGTGGAAGGACGTCGTGAAGCAGTATGGCTCCGTTTACGCAGGCACTGACCTGGCTGGGTGGCTGCGCCAGGAGGACATCGACACCGTCACGCTCGTTGGGTACATGACCAACAACTGCGTCCTGGCTTCTGCCGTTGAGGCGGAGTCTCTGGGCTTCAACACGGAGGTCCTCTCAGACGCTACCGGGGCTATTAACCTTGCCAATGAAGCAGGTTTCGCCGACGCAAAGACGGTGCACTCGACCCTGCTGACGCTGTTGCATTCAAACTGGGCAGCTGTTGGCACCACCGATGCGTGGATCGCCGCCCTCAACGCCCGGCAGCCTCTGGACAAGAGCGACCTTGGCAGCTCCGCGATAGCCGGGACGGCAACCCTGGCGCGGGCATAACCCCGGCTGGACAATCGAGGCGGGCGGCAGGAACCGTGGAACCCCGGTTCAGTTACGGCTCGAGCCGCCGGTAGCACAGATCGAAAATCAGCCGGCCGGCTTCGTGCGCTTTGTTCTCGAAGCTCGTCCGGATCCTGCCCTCGAACCGCGGTGCCCAGCCGCCGGTTTCGTCGATCCCTTCGTTGGGGCCAGTGTGTTCCGTACTCACCGGGGCCCGGCCTTCTTTGACCGGCGCGCCCCCCACGAGGGATTCGACGCCGGACTGCCACACCTGGGTGAGCGGACTCTGCGGACCGCGGCGCTCGCCGTCGTGCAGGTTCTCGAAATGAGGGGAGCCGGCCATGACGTCACGGACGTGCACCGCGTAGTTTGACCAGTCAGTGGCAATCCTCAACAGCCCACCCGGTTTGAGGGACTTTGCCGCGAGCTCGGCGAATTCGGGCTGGATGAGGCGGCGCTTATGGTGGCGGGACTTGTGCCAAGGGTCGGGGAAGAACACCCAGATCTCGGTGACCGATCCGGGCGGCAACATGGTGGACAACACTTCCGGAGCATTCGCTTCCACAACCCGGACGTTGCTGAGCTTGCGGCTGTTGATCTTGATGATGGTGTTGGCCAGCCCCGGGGTGTAAACCTCTACTGCGAGGAAATCGGTGCCCGGGTTTTCCTCGGCGGCGTGGCACACGGCGTCGCCCAGGCCGGACCCGATCTCCACGATCAGCGGTGCCTTGCGCCCGAACTCCTCCTCGGCGTCGAACACATAGTCAGGGTGCACCGAGGTGTTGGCTACATGCCGGGGGACGTCCAGTGCCCAACGGTCCGCATGCTCTTCCCAGGCCTGCTGACGGCGGCCCTGGAGCCGGGTCCCGCGGCGCACAAAGCTGACCGGCCGGCCGCCGTAGGTGCCGAAGGACGCCTGGGTGCCTGGTGTGACCGGCCGCGGAGTCTGCGGCTGCTGGGGATTTTCTGGGGATTCACTCATCACTTCCAGAATAGTTGAGTCCCGGACCTCTGCTTCCCTCAGGGCTCCCAGCGGCGGGGGCCGCTTCCACTGCCCGTCCCGCCGAGTTCGTCCTGGGGATTCTGCAGCCGGCACGCTTTCAGGCTCAGGCAGCCGCAGCCGATGCACCCGTCCAGGTCGCGACGCAGATGTTCCAGTGCCTCGATCCGCCCGTCGAGTTCGGAGCGCCACAGCTTCGAGAGCCGGGCCCAGTCGCGTTTGGTGGGGGTTCGCGCCTCGGGCAGGGAGTCCAGCGCAGCTCCAATGTCCTTCAGCGGTATCCCCACGCGCTGGGAAACCCGGATGAATGCCACGCGACGGAGGGCATCCCGGCGGTACCGGCGCTGGTTGCCAGACGTCCGGACAGACGAGATAAGGCCGTTGCGTTCGTAGAAATGGAGGGCCGACGGCGCCACTCCGCTCCGCTCGGCCAACTCGCCTATCGATAGAACATGGTGCGTTCCGCCCGGTACCTGTGGCATGCTTCCCCTTTAGCCTTCCGTTGTCCCGGACCGACAAAAACAAATACGCACCACGAAAACCGACGCCGGACCGAACCTTGACCTCAACCTTAGTTGAGGTCCTACGGTAACGTTCATGACTACCGATCAGGCCGTACCCGTGCAAAGTTCCGCCCCTCCCACCTTGGCCGCCGGCGCCGGAATCTTCCATCGCCCCTACCTGCTGGTAACGGTGGGTGCTTGCGCCCTCGTCTTCCTCGGCGCCTTCGAGTCGCTCGCAGTGACCACCATCATGCCGCTGGTGAGCCGCGAACTTGATGGGGCCTCGCTGTACGCGCTGGCCTTCGCGGGTCCGCTGGCCACCGGGGTCATCGGCATGGTGGCTGCAGGAAACTGGTCCGACCGCCGCGGCCCTGTGGGTCCCTTGTACACCTCGGTAGTGATGTTTGTCTTTGGGCTCCTGATAGCAGGGACTGCCGGGACCATGGGCATCCTGGTTGTGGGCAGACTTGTTCAAGGACTGGGCGGCGGCGCCATGACGGTGGCCCTGTACGTGGTGGTGGCACGGGTATACCCGCCTGTGCTGCACCCCAAAATTTTCGCCGGTTTCGCTGCAGCCTGGGTGATCCCGTCCCTCATCGGACCGTTTGCCGCCGGGATCGTGGCCCAGGCCACCAGCTGGCACTGGGTGTTCCTGGGCGTGGTTGGACTGGTCGTCCCGGCACTCCTCATGATTGTTCCGGCCCTCCGCGGCCTGCACGGACCATCCGCGGCCGCGCAGGAAGGGTCGGAAAAGCCATGGGCGTACGGACGGCTCGCCTGGGCCGGTCTTGCTGCCGTCGCCGTCCTGGGCATGAACCTTGGATCCGGAGTTCCCGCGGTAGGCGGAGGCCTGGCAGTGGCCGCCGTCGTGATTGCGTTGCTCGCCGTACGCCCGCTGGTTCCACGTGGAACGCTCACCGCACGGCCAGGCCTGCCGAGTGTCATCCTCAGCCGCGGCCTGGTCTCCGCGGCGTTCTTCGGCGCCGAGGTTTACCTGCCGTATCTACTGGTGGAGCAGTACGAGTTTTCTCCCACATTCGCCGGGCTCACCCTGACGGGCGGTGCCCTCGCGTGGGCTGGCGCTTCGGCTGTGCAGGGACGGCTCGGCGGCCGGCTCGAGAACCAGATGGCCGTGCGGATCGGATCCCTGCTGGTGTTGGGAGCAGTTGCAATGGCGCTGGTGACAACCGTCTTCAGCTGGCCTGCCGCCGTCGCGATCATCGGTTGGGTTTTCGCCGGGGCCGGCATGGGCCTGATGTACCCGCGGCTGAGCGTTATGACGCTGGCGCTGTCAACACCGGATAACGAAGGCTTCAACAGCTCGGCCATGTCCATCTCGGATTCCCTCGGCGGGGCCCTCGCTCTCGCCACTACCGGGATTATCTTCACCGCCCTGACGACGGCGGGAGCTTCCTTCGCCGGCGTCTTTGCCCTGACTGTGGTCATCGCCGTCGCCGCGGTGTTCATTGCCCCACGCGTGCAGGCACGAGCTGTTCAGGCAGGTCAGGAACCCACAGTGCAGGCTCCTGGAGTGCAGGCTCCTAAAGCTGAGGCCGCTAGCCGCGATCAAGCCTCATAGCGCGGAGCACGGCGTCGGCTACTATTATTTGCTGGCCGTCTGGTCCTTTGGCATGGCGCACGCGAGAATCCATCGCTTCCACTTTCCAGCCGGGGGATCCGATTCCCAGTTCATAAGAGGCCTGTTCAGCGGTGAAAAACTTGTCGGGGGAGTGGTGGCTTCCCCCGGGCGGCAGCCGGTCCGGATGGTGGCCCACGATCAGCAGCGTCCCGCCAGGGCGTACCGCTGAGACCGCCGGGTGGAGGGCGTCCTGCCAGGCCATAACGTCCGAATGCAGGAACTGGGCGCTGACCAGGTCGTAGTCTTGCTCCGGGATCCAGTCGGCGAGGTCCTGCCTGATCCACTCAATCCGGCAGCCGGCGTCGGCCGCGTGGGCAGCCGCCCGTTCAAGGGCGACGGCGGAAACGTCCACACCGGTAACACTCCAGCCGTGCTGGGCGAGCCAAATGGCATCGGCTCCTTCGCCGCAGCCCAGGTCAAGGGCACTGCCGGGAGCAAGCCCGGAAGCCTCAGCAATCAGCTGCGCGTTGGGCTGGCCACTCCACACCTTGGGCCGGCTGCTGTACAAGGCGTCCCATACTTCGGCGTTGTCGGCCGTGTTGCTGCCACCGCCGGCGTCGTCCGCTGACTGCCCGTGCTGCTCGGAGTGTCCGGGGTGGTTGTGATGCGGATCCGTGGCGTCCTTCATGGCACCACCCTGCCACAGAACCTTGATCAAATCATGAGCCGGCCAGGGAGCCATTCCCGTGGCCCGGATTGGTAAAATCTGCCATGGGTTGGTTTGTGCTCATCATCCTGTTAGCGCCTCTGATCTTCGGCGCCCTTGCCCTCTTCTTCGCCGGCCTGGCCGCGCTTGCTGTCCTCTGGGGCGCCTGCAATCTGATGGTCTGGATCCTCGGAATGTGGGAGGCGAGACACCCGACGCTAACGGCATCCAAGCCCAGGCACATGGGATCCGAGATCCCCGCCCGGCCCCCGTATCAGTACAGCGCCCGGACCGAAGCTCTGCACCCACCTGAGGCCAGAGCATGTGCCGAGGCCGAGGCCGAGGCCGAAGCCCAAGCCAGAGTTCTCTCCAGAGCCGAAGCCCAAGCCAGAGTTCTCTCCAGAGCCGAAGCCCACTACAGCGCCCGGGCCGGTGCTAAGCGGGCAGCCCGGTTACGGGCTCAGGCCCCGGGTCAGGTGCCGGCCCCGCACCGGGTTGCAGCTCCCACCCCAACCTGGGTTGCAGCCCCGGCGCAGCTTCGCGCTCATGTTCCGGCTCCGGCCCCAACGCAGGCCACGTCCGAAATATGGCCAAAGTGGAGCTCCTCACACCGGCGGTATATGGACGGTGAGTTGGCGCACTGGCAGGAGCAATTCGATGCCTTGAACTCCAGCGTCCGTCCTAACGCTAAATCCAGTTCCAATCCCAAATCCAAGGCTTCAGGCGCCAAGTGACAGCATCCCCGTGAGTGTTCGCAGCGCCAAGCTCACAGCGCCAATTGCCCCCGGGCGGGGATCCTCACTCCAGTTGCAGCATGATGTTCTTGTCGGCGTCTACAAAAACCGGGTAGGTCTGCAGCGGCGGGGCTCCGGTGGTGGAACATCCAGTATCCAGAGCGAACGCGTGCTGGTGGAGGGGGCACAAGACCTCCCGCTGGTCGATGGTGCCGTCAGCGATGGGGCCGCCCCGATGCGGGCAGACGGCAGAGACAGCCCGTAGGGAACCGTCCCGTAGACGGAACACAGCAATTTGCTGGCTGTTGACGCCGAAGGACCGGCCTTCCCCGACCGGCACCTGCTCAAGTGGTCCCAGCCTGTGCAGCTCCCCGCTTGACGTATCGGCACTCATCGGACCGGCACCTGGGGGAGGACCTCAAGCGGAAGCGAGGTACGGAACTGCCCGGGAGTGAAGGGGTCGCCGCGTTCAGTCCAAGGGTCAACGTAGTTGTCGATGGACGCCTGCATGGCCGCATCCAGCTGGGCTCCCAGCCCCTCAGCGTCATCAACAATCACGGAGCGGAGGTGCTCGATGCCCACACGGGGAACAAATGAATACGTCCGCTCAAGCCAGTTGGCCCGCTCCCGGTAGTACTGCATAAAGCGGCCCGTCAAGAGCTTCACAGCCTCAGGACTGTCCACTGTGGCCAGCAGATCTCCCCTACGGATGTGAGCGCCCGCAGCGCCGCCGATATAGATTTCCCAGCGGCCGCCGTCGACCGCCACCACGCCGACGTCCTTGACCAAGGACTCTGCGCAGTTCCGCGGGCAGCCGGAGACTGCCAGTTTCAGCTTCGCGGGGGACTCGATCCCCTGGAACCTGGATTCGATCTCGATGCCAAGCTTGGTTGAGTCGCCGGTTCCGTAGCGGCAGAAATCCTTCCCCACGCACGTCTTCACGGTGCGGAAGCTCTTGCCGTACGCGTAACCGGAGGGCATGTCCAGGTCAGCCCAGACTTTCGGGAGGTCCTCTTTCCGGATCCCCAGGAGGTCGATCCGCTGCCCACCGGTCAGCTTCACCATCGGAACGCTGTACTTGTCCGCGACGTCGGCAATCCGGCGGAGCTGGTCCGGCGTCGTAACCCCGCCTTTCATTTGGGGCACCACCGAGAAGGTGCCGTCGCGCTGAATGTTGGCGTGGACGCGGTCGTTGATGAACCGGGCATCACGCTCGTCGATGTACTGGTCTGCCCACATCATTTTCAGCAGCGACGCCAGGCCCATCTTCGACTTCGCGTCCTCCGCACCGCCCGGGGCCAGCGCAGCAAAGACCGCGGAGACGGAGCGGAGCCCCTGCTGCCGGATGGCCTTCATCAGCGCGGCCTTCTCCAGGGGCACCCCCGGCACGTAATAGCCGGAAGCGGGATCCTCCGCCACGGCGCCGTCAGCGGCCCATTCCACCACCTGCCGCACCAGCAGCTTGCACGAGCCGCAGCCCTTTCCGGCCCGCGTGGCATCCATAACGCCTGCTACGGTGTTGCAGCCTCCCTTGACGGTTTCCACGATCGCTTTCTTGCTGACGCCGTTGCAGTTGCAGACCTGGGCGTCCGGATCTAGCTCAGCCACACCCGCTTCCTCACCGGGGCCGCCAATATCGAAGAGCAGGGACACCCGTTCCTCCGGCAGCGGCAGCCCACGGTCGAACGCCTGTGTCAGGTAGGCCACCTTGCGGCTGTCTCCCAGGAGCGTCGCGCCCACAATCTTGCTGTCCCGGATCACTATGGACTTGAAAACACCGCGGCTGGGCTCCGAGAAAACAACGTGCTCGTCAGTGTCACGTTCCGGGGCCTGCAGCCCCATGGAGGCGACGTCGACGCCGGCCACCTTGAGTTTGGTGGCGGTCCTGGAACCGAGATAAGCCGACGACGGATCAGCTCCCGTTACGTGGTCGGCCAGCACGGCGGCCTGCTCCCACACTGGTGCCACCAGCCCGTACACTTCGCCGCGGTGCTGGACACACTCGCCCACGGCATAGATCTCGTCCTCGTCCGGTACCCGCATCTGGTCATCAACAACAATCGCGCGCTCCACCGGCAGCCCGCTGGTGACGGCGACGTCGACGTTGGGCCGGATCCCAGCAGCAACTACCACCATGTCGCACGCGATGTCCGGCTTATCCCGGAGCTGGACGCCCTGCACCTTGTCCGTTCCCAGGATTGCTGTTGTCCGGCTGCTGGTGTGGACTTTGATTCCGAGGGCCTCGACGCTGCGCCGCAGGACGGCGCCTCCGTCCGGACCCATCTGCGTATTCAGCAGGTGCCCGCCCGAGTGAACCACTTCGACGTCGATACCGTGGCTTTGAAGACCGCGTGCGGCTTCCAGGCCCAGCAGGCCGCCGCCGATCACAACGGCACGGTGATGATGGTCCTGTTGGGCGTACGCCACCATGTTCTGGGTGTCGTCGATGGTGCGGAAAGCGAAGATCCCTGGGCGCAGGAGTCCGCCCGCGGTGTACAGCCCGTCCACTGCGGGCATGAACGAACGGCTGCCCGTGGCAATGATCAGGACGTCGTAGGGGGTTGCCCTCCCGTCGTCGGAAAATACCAGCTTGGCGAAGCGGTCGATCCTCTCCACCCGGATTCCTGCGTGAAGGGTGATGTTGTTTTCCTGGTACCAGGCCAGGGAGTTGAGAAAGATGTCACCGGCATCCTCGTCGCCGGACAGAACGTGGCTGAGCATGATGCGGTTGTAGTTGCCGTAGGGTTCGTCGCCGAACATGGTGATCCTGTGCTGGGCGCCCCCGCCGCGGGCCAGGATCTCCTCCACGGCGCGGGCTCCGGCCATGCCGTTGCCGATCACCACAAGCCGGCGGCGGGAGTCCTTGGTTACAGACCGGGCGGTCCTGCTGGCCATGGCAGTCATCAGTGCTCCACCATGCCCAGGTCCACCACCACTGAGCCAGTGACACCTGTATCCGCCAGCAGCCTCAACTCGATCAGCGAACCGCCGTCGATGTCCTCTACTACGCGCAGGGGTACATGCACGTCGCCTTTTGCTCCGATCGGGAAGTACCGCAAGGGGATGCCGTCCCTCATAAGTGCCACGGTGATCAGCTCGGGAGAGGAGTTGCCACCGCGGAAGTAGAGAATCTGGTTGATGACCCCGTCGGGAACGAAGTGGGAGAGCTGGCTGTGAATGGGGACGGGTTTATCCAACCCGGCTCCCACAAAGGGGAAAATGCCTTGGAGGAAGAGGTTCTTCAGATTCATGGGCAGACCCTTTCGGCAAGTGGTGCACTTATCCCGGCATAGGGCCATCCTGCGCTCGCCGTGTTACAGCCTTCTGCGGGCTGTGTAATTTCCGCTTAACACCTTTCTCACCACAGCATCTACTGCTACCCAGTTGGAGGAGCGGAAGCGGTGGCGATGCAGGGTAAGGTCCAGCCAGATGCTAAGCTGGTGGAACTTGATGTGCAGTGATGCCCACTTTTGAACCGGTTCATCAACCGGTTCCCCGAAGGATTTATCCGGAAGGGAGTGGGTTTTTTCATGTGAGAGGCACATCCTGCGTCGATGAACGCGTTCTATTTGGTCCCGACTTCCGCCCTTGCAATATGGCAGCAGCCTGGTTGATCACCTGACTTTTCTTCGGCGAACCCCTGAGCCAACCGGCGTTGGGGGCCGATATCCGCATGGATACCGCCTGAAAGACCTTTGAAACACATGACTACTTTCGCTGCCCTCGGCACGCCCAAGGCACTCGCCGACACCCTGACAGCCCAGGGGATCGTGGAACCGTTCCCCATCCAGGTCAAGACCCTTCCGGACACCCTGGCCGGACGCGACGTCCTTGGCCGCGGCCGCACCGGATCCGGCAAGACCATTGCCTTCGCTATCCCGCTTGTAGCAAGACTCGCTGAGCGGGAAGCCAAGCACTTCCGCAAGCCCGGCCGCCCCATGGGCCTGGTTCTTGCACCCACCCGTGAGCTGGCCACCCAGATCAACGCAACCATCGAGCCGCTTGCCAAGGCTGCCGGGCTGAACACCACCGTGATCTATGGCGGCATCTCCCAGGCGCGCCAGGAGAAGGCACTCCGCGCCGGCGTCGACATCGTCATCGCCTGCCCCGGACGCCTCGAGGACCTGATCCGCCAGCGCATCCTGACCCTTGAAGCCGTCGAGATCACCGTGCTGGACGAGGCCGACCATATGGCTGACCTCGGCTTCCTGCCCGTCGTGAAGAAGCTCATGGACATGACCCCGAGCCAGGGCCAGCGCCTGCTGTTCTCGGCCACGCTGGACAACGGTGTGGACAAGATCGTCCAGCGTTACCTGTCCAACCCGCTGACGCACTCCGTTGACGATCCGCAGGCCGCCGTGACCACCATGGAGCACCACGTGCTGGTGGTCAACGACCAGACCGTCAAGAAGCAGCTGATCGTTGAGCTCGCCTCGGGATCCGGCCGCCGCGTCCTCTTCATGCGCACCAAGCACCACGCCCGCAAGCTTGCCAAGACCCTGACCGACGCCGGGATCCCCGCCGTCGATCTTCACGGCAACCTTTCGCAGAACGCCCGTGACCGCAACCTCGCCGAGTTCTCCAACGGCGACGTCCGCGTCCTGGTGGCCACCGACGTCGCCGCCCGCGGTGTCCACGTGGACGACGTCGAACTGGTCATCCACGTTGACCCGCCCACCGAGCACAAGGCGTACCTGCACCGTTCAGGCCGTACGGCCCGCGCGGGTTCGGACGGAACTGTGGTCACGCTGACCCTGCCCGAGCAGCAGTCGGACGTCAAGAAGCTGATGAAGGCTGCCGGCGTCGAGGTTAACTTCGAGCGCGTCACCGCCAACTCACCCCTGGTTGCTGAACTGGTGGGCGAAATGGCCGACAAGATCGATCCCCGCACCCGCGCAGCTCTCCTTGCTGCCAAGGCGCAGCAGCAGGGCGGCGGCACCTCCACCGGTGCCAACGCCGAGCGCAAGCGCGCCCGCCGATCCGCCCAGGGTTCTCCCACCGCCGGTGGCCGTGGTGGACGTGGCGGACGCGGACGCGTTTCAGCTGAGGCGCCCCGCACCGACCTGCCCCGCGCCGAGCGTCGTGCTGTGGCCTACGAAGGCCAGGCCGCTGCCCGCAATGCTGCAGAGCGCGTCACCGAGCGCAACGAGGACCGCCTGGATGCCGAGCGCGCTGCCCGTCGCAGCGCCCGCACCCGGACGTCTGCGTACAACTCTCACCGCAATGACGTTCCCGCGGCAGGTGGCCGTGCAGCGGCTGGCCGCGGATCGGACGGACGCGCTGCTGATACCCGTGGCGGCGCAGCCCGCTCCGGCGCAACAGGTGGCCAGCGTGGCGGACGTCCGGCAACCGGCCAGCGTGCCGCAGGAACGGGTCAGCGTGCCGCTGCCGGCGCCAAGTCGGGCGGAAACGCTGCCGTCTGGTCCTCGAACACCGGTGGCACCTCCGGCGGATCCTACTCGGGTGGCGGCAACGGCGGCTCCAAGTCCGGCGGCAACGGCGGCTCAGGCCGTCCGGCGCGCAGCGGCCCCCGTCGCGCCTCCGCTCCGGCATCGAACGAACGCCGCGGCCGCTAAGGCCCTTGGCTTTACGGATATCCGCGGACAGAATCGGACGGCCGCACCCTGGATCCAGGGTGCGGCCGTCCTTTTTCATAGCGCGTCTCAACGTGTCCGGGCGCCAGCCGGGCCGTTACCAGCCGCGGGCGCGCCACTCCTCCAGGTGCGGACGTTCGGCGCCCAGGGTAGTCGGCTTGCCGTGGCCCGGGTGCACCACAGTGTCATCCGGGTAGACGTCAAACAGCCGCTCGGTGACATCGGTGATCAGCTGCTTGAACCGCTCGGGATCCTTCTGGGTGTTGCCCACTCCGCCCGGAAACAGGGAATCCCCCGAGAAGATGTGGGCCGGTCCCTTCGGGTCCTCATAGACCAGTGCCACCGACCCCGGCGTGTGCCCGCGCAGGTGCACGGCCGTCACATCGAAGCCGTCAAAGTTGCCCACGTCCCCATGGTCCAGCAGCACATCGACGGGCACGGGCAGCTCCGGAGCATCATCCGTTCCGGCCGCTGTTTTTGCACCGGTGGTTTTCACGAGCTCCGGAAGCGCCCGGACGTGATCCCAGTGCTGGTGGGTGGTGGCGATCAGTGCCAGCTTGGGTGCGGCAGCAGTATCGGCGGCCGCGTCAGAGAGCAGGTTCAGGATCGCAGGCAGGTCATCCGCGGCATCGATCAACAGCTGCGCGCCGGACTTCTTGGCGGTGAGCAGATACACATTGTTGTCCATCTGGCTGACGGAAATGCTGCGGATGGTGATGTCCCGGAGTGAGTGAATGAGCGTGTCCATGCGCTATTCACGCCCCTGCGATACCCACTTCGGGTCAGCGGACCGGGAGCCGACGACGGCGTCCGCAGCGGCGTCGAGCGTCTCCAGTTGTGATGGGGTGAAGTCCAGTGAAAGCGCCCCCAGGTTCTCGTCGATCCGGTGCGCCTTCCGGGTACCGGGGATCGGCACGACCGGCAGGCCGAGACGCCGGCCGTGGGCGAGCAGCCAGGCGAGGGCAACCTGTGCCGCAGTTGCTCCAAGATCCTCAGCAACAGACTGCACGGCGGCCACCACCCCTTGGTTCGCATCAGCAGCGTCTTCGGCAAAACGGGGGATCCGGCGTCGGAAGTCAGTGTCGGAAAGCTGGGTAGCGTCCACGGTTCCGGTCAGGAATCCGCGTCCGAGGGGTGAGTAGGGGACAAAGCCCACTCCAAGCTCGCCAGCCGCGGGAACCACGTTCTTTTCCACGTCGCGGCTCCAGATGGACCATTCACTCTGGACTGCCGCGATGGGGTGAATGTTGTTGGCTTCCCGCAGCTCAGCGGCGGTCACCTCGGACAGACCAAGGTGCCGGACCTTGCCCTCGCGAACCAGCTCTGCCATGGCCTCAACGGTTTCCGCTAGCGGAACGCGGAGGTCCCGGCGGTGCATGTAGTAAAGGTCGATGGTGTCCGTGCCCAGACGGCGGAGACTGTTTTCCACTGCTTGCTTGATGTAGGCGGCATCCCCTCGAATGCCGGTGTAGCCATCGTGCGGGTTCCCGACGATGCCGAACTTGGTGGCGAGCTGGACTTCACCCCGCCGCTCGGCCAGCAGTTGCGCGATCAGTTCCTCATTGCTGCCTCCGCCGTAGATATCAGCGGTGTCGATGAAGCTGATTCCCGCATCCACAGCGTGATGAAGGGTACGCAGGGCATCGACTTGATCCACTTCTCCGTAAACCGGCGTCAACGCCATCCCGCCAAATCCCAGTGGGCTGACCTTGAGGCCGTCGCCGAGCTCTACTGATGCTGCAGTCATAATGCGCTCCGTTCGCTGCTCTGAAGTGTTGTCCCAGCCAAGAACCCCACGGCCGGTCAAGGTATTCCGTCATCGTAGAAGGCGTCCCTTAGGACCAGCTGATGACCCGGTCTGCAAAGGCCTTCGTTTTTTCGATCAGCTCTGCGTTGGCCTGGTCAGAACCGCCAGCCCACGCTTCCGCCGCGCTCCGTTCCTTGCCGAACAGCACGTGACGTTCCACAAGCCGTGACATCCGGATGCTGGCCGGGACCTCGATAAACCAGACCTCGTCCAGTTGGGCTCTGACTTCGCGCCATTGCGGGTGGTCCGCGAGCAGATAGTTTCCCTCGGTGATCACCAGGGGAACCGCCGCAGGAATGGCGATGGATGCAGCCACCGGTTCGTCAATGGAGCGCCGGAAGTCCGGGGCGTACACCACGTCCTCATCCCGCCGCCTGAGCCTCTGCAGCAGCGAAAGGTAACCGCCGACGTCGAACGTATCAATGGCGCCTTTGCGCTGCTTCAGGGGCGTGCCGTCGATAATCGCGTTGCCCAGGTGGAAGCCGTCCATGGGGACCACCACGGAGGTTTCGGGACCGAAGGCGTCCCGGAGGTAGGCAGCAAACGTGGACTTACCCACTCCCGGGGAGCCCGTGATGCCCAGCAGGGTCCTGTTCCCCGCCTCGATCCGGTGGCGCAGCGTATCCATTGCCAGCGCAATTTCGGGAGAATCCATGCCAAAATCCTAGTGCTCCGGACGCTCCAGCCCAGTTACTGTCCGGCGCCTGCCCCTGACGCGGCGTGCCTCCCGCAACACGCCGACAGGGGCTCGACTAACTGGGCGGGAGCGCATCCGGGTCCGCCGGACCATGGCCCGGCAGCATCTTCAGCCCCGCCGCACAGGCAACGATTCCAGCGATGAACAGCAGCTTCAGCGGACTGGCCGGTTCGACGCCGGTGGCCATCGCCCACCCAACGGTCAGGGCCGCACCGATTCCCACCCAAACCGCGTAGGCAGTCCCCAGCGGAATCTGCTTCACGGCCAGGCCGAGGCCGAGCATGCTCAGGGTTGCCGTGACTGCGAAAACCATGGTGGGCAGGGGCCTGGTGAAGCCGTCGGATAAGCCAAGGGCGGTGGCCCACACGGCTTCGAGAACGGCCGAAGCCAGTAGGACACCCCAGGCAATTGCGGCTTTCGAGAGCATCACGCCACCACTTTCAGGCCGACGACACAGGCTGCAATCCCGCCGAGCAGCAGGAGCCGCGCCGCCGTCGCCTGTTCCACTTTGGTGATGATCGCGTAGGCGCTGGTCAGCACAACTCCAACGCCCACCCAGACCGCATAAGCAGTGCCGGTGGGGATGGATTGCATGGCAATTGCCAGTCCGCCGGTGCTCGCGATGACGGAGACCAGGAACAGCAGGGCGGGAAGAGCCCGACGGCGGCCTGTGGCTTGGAAGGTCCGGTGCAGGGCAGCGGCCCAAACGGCCTCAAGCGCACCGGAGAGGATAAGAATTATCCACGACATGACAGATCCTTTGGCCAGTCTTGTCGCGTGCCGGGTACTGAACCGTCGTCCGGAGGGTCCGGTGCGGACCCTTCATTCCAGCCTAGCAACGCCCGACGCCGGCGGGCCAGTTTTCGTGGCCAACCTCACCACCCGCTCCCTTAGCCTCCTCGGCGTCCAGATCCCTGTTTCCTGCTGGGACCTTGGCCCTTGGATCGCGCTGCTATGCGCCGGGATTTCCCGCGCCGCGAGCGAGGCTGGCGGTGGATTCGCGCGGAATGAGTTGGACGGGTAACCGGTGATTTCCTGTACGCGGCTTTCCCGAGATGGCGGCCTGGAGTTCCTCCGCCACTGCCCGGCCCATCTCTTCGAGGTTCATGTCCACTGTGGTCAGGGGCGGCTGGGATGTGGTGCTGAACAGCTCCCAGTTATCGAAGCCCACCACCGCGACGTCGTGTGGTACGGATATTCCGCCATTTCGCAGTTCGTCCACGACGCCGCGGGCGATTTGGTCGCTGCCGCAGAAGATCCCGTCCACGGGCAGCCCGGAATTGAGGAGCGCCTGCACGCCTTGACGGCCCCACCGTTCACTCCAGTCCCCGTACAGCACTTCGCCGGTGACCAGCCCCAGCCCGTGGTTCTTGAGGGTTTCCACCGCCGCGTCCCCACGTTCGGTCGCTGCGTCATAGCGGGGTTCGCCGTTGAGCATCGCAATGTTTCTCCGGCCGCGGGCCACCAGATGGTCGATGGCCAGCCGGGCACCCATGGCGTTATCCGGCGTGTAGGAACAATCGGTTTCCACAACGGAGGGTGTGTAGGCGTACACCACGGGGACGGGGACGTCAGCAGAGATTGATTGGCGGGGATTGGCGTCTGCACCCAGGACGATGATGCCATCCACGCGCTTGGCAACCAGCGTCTGCAGGAGGAACTGTTCCCGGACCCTGTCGTTGCGTGCGTCGCTGATGATCACGGAGGTGGAGCCGGCGCCGAACGCCTCCTCCACGCCCATCAGGATGGGCAGGACGAACCTGCTCGACAGGTCTGCAGTGAGCACTCCGATGGTGCCTGTGACCGGAAAGTTGAGCGCCTGGGCAAACGGATTGGGCGTGAATCTCAGCTGTTCGGCGGCGTCGAGCACCCGCTTGCGTGTGGCCTCGTTGACGTGGTGCCTGCCGTTGAGCGCCTTCGACGCGGTTGCCACCGAAACGCCGGCTGCCGCCGCCACATCGTTGAGTACCGCCCGTTTGCTGGTCTTCGCCATCACGTCCCCTTCGCATTCGTCATCTCCATCCTTGCACAAACGGAAAAGTTTCGGGAAATGATCAAGCGTCCTTTCGCAGCCATTTCCGAAAGCGCTGGACTGACCGTTGACCAGCGCCATTTTCACTGGTACGTTTTCCGGCAGAAACTAGTTTCGGAATTTTCGGAAAACGAAGGCTACGGTCTTGTGGAAATTGGCGGAACAGTCGGTCTTGCAGTCAGCAGTCATCTTTCAACGGAGAAAAGGACAATCAGCCGTGTCGAAAAAATTTACCCAGATAGCCTTTGCCACTGTCGGGGCGTTGTCGCTGGCTTTAGCTGTCACTGGTTGCTCAGGAACAACCGGGCAGGCAACAGCCTCCCAGGAGGGCGGCGGAAGCTTCACTGTCTGGGATCCCTATCCCCAGCATGACGCGTCATCGGCTTGGGCCAAGCGGATCGACAAGTGCGGACAGGAAGCCGGCGTAACCATTGCCCGCACGGCCTACGACACCCAGGCTCTTACCAACCAGGCACTCCTCGCCGCGCAGGAGGGCAAGTCCGCCGATGTAATCCTGCTGGACAACCCTGCAGTTTCCACCCTGGCTGAAACCGGGGCGCTGGTGGACATGAAGACCGCGGGCCTGGATACCTCAGCCATCGAACCGAACCTGCTCGCGGCCGGTGAGCTGGACGGCGAGACATTCGGCATCCCGGTAGGGGCCAACACCTTGGCCCTTTATTACAACAAGGACATTCTGGCCCAAGCCGGCGTTGACCCCGCTTCCATCACCAGCTGGGATTCACTAACCGCAGCCCTGCAAAGCATCAAGGGTTCCGGGCACAAGGGCATTACCTTCGCCGGTATTGGCACCGAGGAAGGCTCCTTCCAATTCCTGCCGTTCTTCTGGGGCTCCGGGGCGAAGCTGAGCGCTCTTGATTCAACCGAAGCGGTCAGCGCGCTTGACCTGTGGAGCTCGTGGGTCAAGGACGGGTTGGCGCCCAACTCGGTGATCAATAACTCTCAGAACACGACGTGGGAGGAGTTCCTCACCGGTGACTTCGGTTTCGTGGTCAACGGCACGTGGCAGGTCAACAGCGCCGCAAAGGCCGGCTTCGCCACCGGCTACATCCCCATTCCGTCCAAGGCCGGTGGCGTGGCGCCAGCCCCTACCGGCGGCGAATTCTTGCTCATGCCCGTCCAGAAGGATGAAAGCCGCTACGCAACGTCGACACAGATCGTGGAGTGCATGAGCACCACTGAGGGTCAGGTGGAAACTGCCAACACGTTCGCCTACTACATCCCTGCGACAGTCCCGGGCCAGGAGCTGCTGCTGAAGGAACACCCGGAGCTGAAGGTATGGGTGGAGGCGGTAAACGAGGCCAAGGGCCGTACCAGCGACAACCTGGGCACGGACTACCCCGTGATCTCGGAACAACTCTGGACCGCCGTCCAGAATTCCCTCAGTGGCGCCCAGTCATCCCAGGATGCGCTCAAGGCCGCCCAGCAGAAAGCCGCGGCCGCCACCGGCAAATAGCCCGGGGCCAGGAACATGGAACGGACAAGATGATGACTGTGACCCACACGGCTGAGAGCCGGCCGGACGTGGGGAAGAAGGCGGACGCTGCAGTGCCGGGAAACCGGCGGCAGCGTTCGCTTGGCCCCCGTATCGCGGCAGCGCTTTTCGCCGCACCACTGCTGGTGTACCTGCTCGTGTTCTACGCGTTCCCGCTGTACCGGAACATTGAACTGAGCCTTCACGATTACACCCTCCGGGCTTTTGTGCAGGGCAAGGCTGAGTTTGTGGGCCTCGACAACTATCTTGCCGTTTTCAGCAGCAGCACCTTCGTAACAGCCCTCACCAACACGGCGGTCTTCACGGCAGTTTCCCTGGTGTTCCAGTACGCCCTGGGCCTTGCCCTTGCAGTGTTTTTCAGGAGCAGCTTCCGGCTGTCCTCCGTGTTGCGGGGCCTGTTCCTTATCCCGTGGCTGCTGCCGCTGATCGTTTCTGCATCAGCCTGGTCCTGGATGCTCAACAGCGACAACGGGATAGTCAACGCTGCGCTGGTGGGCCTGGGGTTCGAACCGCTCAACTGGTTGACCAGCCCAGGGTTGGCCCTGACATCGGTTATTATCGCCAACATCTGGCTAGGCATCCCCTTCAACCTGGTGATCCTCTACTCCGGACTGCAGAACATACCCAAGGACTACTATGAGGCGGCCGCACTGGATGGCGCTTCCTCTTGGAAGCAGTTCTGGAACATCACCTTCCCGCTCCTTCGGCCGGTTACGGCCATTACTCTCCTCCTGGGCCTGGTCTACACGCTGAAAGTGGTGGACATCATTTGGATCATGACCTCCGGTGGCCCGGGTGACACGTCCACCACGTTCGCCACCTGGTCGTACCGTGAAGCCTTCGGCACGGGGACGCCGGACTTCAGCCCCGCAGCCACAGTAGGAAACCTGTTGATCCTGATAGCTCTCGCCTTTGGCCTGCTCTACCTTCGGGTGCAGAAAAACCAGGAGGAATCATGACCGCCACACGAACCTGGTGGAAAACGGGCCTCGGCCTCATCTTCACCGCTCTGATGCTGTTCCCGGTCTACTGGATTGTGAACGTGTCCTTTACCCGGACTTCGGACCTGCGAAAGTCCCCACCCAGCCTGCTGCCCCTGAACCCGACGCTGGAAGGCTACACCGCAGCCCTGGACCAGCAGCTGCCGCACCTGACCACCAGCCTGATCCTCGGCGCCGCCACCGTAGCTCTTACCCTGGTTATCGCTGCCCCCGCTGGCTATGCCATGTCCCTCCTGGTCTTGCCGGGGCGCAATGCCTTGGGCTTTGTCCTCCTTGTGGCGCAAATGATCCCGGCGGTGGTGATGGCCATGGGGTTCTATGCCATATACCTCCGACTGGACCTGCTCAATACGCTGCCGGGCCTGATATTGGCGAATTCCACGGTGGCGGTGCCGTTCGCGGTGCTGCTCTTCAGAGCGTTCATGTCCGGGATTCCGCGCGAACTGATCCAGGCGGCCCGGTTGGACGGCGCGGGTGTGTGGCGAACGTTCACCATGATCGTGCTGCCCATCAGCAGGAACTCGATCCTCACGGTGTCGCTGTTCGCTTTCCTCTGGGCCTGGTCCGACTTCATTTTCGCGTCAACGCTCAACCGCAGCGGTGACCTGATTCCCATCACCCTGGGCATCTACCAGTACATCGGCAACAACACCACCCAATGGAACGCCATCATGGCCACCGCCGTCATTGCATCCGTTCCTGCCGCCATCCTCCTGGTGATCGCCCAGCGCTACGTCGCGGCCGGAGTCACAGCCGGCGCCGTCAAGGACTAGCGCACCCCCGAACATTCCGCAGTGCCACCGCAGCATCGCGCACCGGCCCTTCCGAACCTGCGGCATGCCCCGGCCTTTGCCTGTCTACACCAACCCCATTTACCCCTGGAGATTCCTCGTGACCATCACCAACCTGTCCCTGATCGGCGGTCCAGTCCAGCCCAGCACCGCCACTCTCCGTCCCCTCGGCGCCCATGAGGTCAGGGTGGCAGGCGGCTTCTGGGGTGCACTGGTTGATCTCAATTCGCAGGTCATCCTGGCACACTGCGAAAACTGGATGGAACGCATTGGCTGGATCGCCAACTTTGACCGGGCGGCAGAAGGCACCGTGGCCACGAACCACTCGGGCATCGAGTTCGTGGATTCCGAGGTCTACAAGCTCCTTGAGGCCATGGCCTGGGAACTGGGACGTGGGCACCAGCAGGACCTGGCGGACCGGTATGCCGCCCTCGTGGCCCGGGTGGCCGCCGCCCAGGACCAGGACGGATACCTCCACACCAGCTTCGGCCGCCCCGGCCAGCGCGACCGGTATTCCGATCTGGAATGGGGCCACGAACTGTATTGCTTTGGGCACCTGATCCAGGCGGCAGTCGCGCGCCTGCGCACCGGGCACGACGACAAACTGGTCACTGTGGCCCGCCGGCTGGTTGACCATGTGTACCGGGAGTTCGGCCCTGACGGGCGGCCGGCAGTCTGCGGACACCCGGAGATCGAGCCCGCCCTTGTGGAGTTCGGCCGCGCTACCGGAAGCGCGCAGGCGGTGGAACTGGCGCGGCTGTTCGTGGAACGCCGTGGGACCGGGACACTGGCCACCATCGAATGGGGCCAGGAATACTTCCAGGACGACATGCCCGTCCGTGACGCCACCGTCCTGCGGGGCCACGCAGTTCGAGCCCTGTACCTCGCTTCCGGGGCGCTTGACGTAGGCACCGAGGCCAATGAACTTGGTCTCATCCATGCCGTTGAACAGCAGTGGGCCAACACGGTGGCCAAGCGGACCTACATTACGGGCGGTATGGGGTCCCACCACCAGGACGAAGCCTTCGGCGCGGACTACGAGCTGCCCTCAGATCGCGCCTACTCTGAAACCTGCGCGGGCATCGCCTCTGTGATGCTCAGCTGGCGCCTGCTGCTGCAGACGGGTGATTCCAAATACGCGGACCTGATGGAACGGACGCTGCTCAACAACATCCTGGCTTCCCCGCGCGAGGACGGTCGCGGCTTCTTTTACACCAACACGCTGCACCAGCGGACAGCCAGCACGGTCCCGGACGACGACAGCATCAACGTCCGCGCGCTGTCCACCCTTCGGGCGCCCTGGTTCGAGGTTTCCTGCTGCCCCACCAACGTGGCCCGCACTCTCGCCAGCGTGGAGCTCTACTTCGTCACGGCTACCGGGGACGCAGTCCAGATCCACCAGTTCGGTGACATAGACATCCGCACCACTTTGAACGGCGCCGGCGACGTTGCCCTTTCCGTGCGCACCGGATATCCCCACGACGGCAGCATCCGGGTTGAGATCCTCGAGGCCCCGGACCGCGAGTTCGGAATAGACCTCCGGATCCCGTCATGGGCCACCGACGCCCGGATGAGCCTCAATGGCCAGGACGTGCCCGCGCGAGGGGTTCTCCGGCGTCATTTCCTAACCGGCGACGTGGTGGTCCTGGTACTGCCGATGGAGCCGCGCATCACGCACCCTCACCCGCAGATCGACGCAGTACGCGGCACCGTCGCCGTGGAACGCGGACCTCTCGTCCTGTGCGCCGAGGATGTGGACCTCCCCGCCGGCTACACGGTCAACGACATCGCGTTGGACGCGGCGCACGGCCTGCGCACCACATCCGACGGTTGCACTGTGGCGCGCGCACACCTGCGTCATCCGTCAGCCGCCGACTGGCCCTATGCAGACCACGACGAAACCGCCTCAACCGGAACCGTGGACCTGAACCTGATGCCCTACTACACGTGGGGAAACCGCGGTCCGGCCACCATGCGCGTCTGGATTCCCGCCGCAGAGCCCGGTTCCGCCATCCCTGCAGCACCGGACCGAAAGGAGAACTGAAACAGGGCAGCACCCGGCCGGGCAGCACCCGGCCGCCAATCTCACCTACGCAATGGAGCAATACGTGAAGAAAACCGCTTTGTCCTCGGGGCAGCCGCCATGGCTGTCCTTGCTTCCTCTTTGGCCGTCCCAGCGCCGCCGGCAGAAGCCGCCGGCAATACCCTCGTGGTGGACGCCGCCTCGCCCATCCGCCCGGTTACCCGCGTGGGTGCCGGCGGCTTGTACGCCCTGGCAACCGCAACGGATCCGGCTCCTGGTCTCCTGACGCCGTTGCGTCTGAAGCAGCACACGCAGCCGGCTCCTGGAGTCCTGCAGTTGGGCAATGGTGCCACCTCACCTACCGGGGACATCCTTAAGACCGCCCCGCAGTTCACGTCCGACGGCGCGCAGTCCTACGCGCGGATGCCTGACGTATACCCCGACTTCCCGTACCGCTGGATCAGCTGGGCGGACTGGGAATCCAAGGTCAACACCATGGTCAAAGCAAGGATGGACGCCACGGGCACCACCAACATCAACGGCTGGGAGCTGTGGAACGAACCTGACTGGACCTGGGATACTACCAAGGCGGGTCCCTTCCTCGACGGCTGGACCCGCACGTTCCGCCAGGTCAAGCTCCAGGACACGGTGACGCCCATTGTCGGGCCAAGCTACAGCCGCTATGAGAGTCAGTGGCTGCGGGACTTTCTCACGCGGGCGAAGGCAGACAACACGCTGCCTGACGTCATCTCCTGGCACGAACTCGAAGACGGAACCTGGAATGCGGTGGATGAGCACGTAGCCGATTACCGGGCGATTGAACGCTCTTTGGGTATTTCCCCACGTCCTATTTCCATCAATGAGTACGGTTCGCCCAACCAAGTGGATTCGCCCAGCGTGGCTGCTCACTACATTGCCCAGTTCGAACGCACCGGCATCAAAGACGCCGAGCGGGCCTACTGGTACGAGTCCGGGACTGTGGGCGGCCTGGTCTGGAACAACCGCCCCACCGGTTCCTACTGGCTCTACAAGTGGTACGGCGAAATGGCAGGCAACATGCTCGCCGTCACGCCTTCCGGTGACCTGGATGGCTTCGCGTCCTACGATTCCAGCCGCAAGATTGTTAACGTGGCCTTTGGTGGGACTTTTGGCGATAACGCAGTGCAAGTCAAGGGTCTCTCCGGATTCGGTACCTCGGCCAAGGTCACCCTGAATTACACTCCGCGCTCGGGTCGGCAGACCAACGTCGATGCACCCACCACGGTCTCCACCACAACAATTCCAATCACCAACGGCAGTATCACTGTTCCCGTGACTAACCAGGACTACCTGGGCGCGTACCAGATCGTGGTAACTCCTGCGGCCGGACCCACCACCAGCTACCAGCAGGTCTATGAGGCGGAGAATGCCACCGTAGTGAACGCCAGCATCCTCAGCGCCGCCTCCGCCTCGAACGGTTCCTACGTGGGCCGCATCGACGGTGCAGCAAACGCGCGGAACAGCAGCTTCGTGGACTTCGTGGTTGAAGTCCCCGCTGCGGATACGTACTCCATGGCCATCCGCTACGCCAATGGCGGAACGGGAACTGCGACGCAGGGTCTGGCCGCCAACGGCAGCCCGTTCACGCAGGTGTCCTACCCGAGTACCGGCAGTTGGGGCAACTTCTCCCAGAGTGTCACGGCCCCGCTGAGTCTCAAAGCCGGATTCAACACTATCCGGCTCGCCAAGGGTGCCCCGAACTATGGGGGCGGCACCGGGTTTGCCGAGATCGATTCCATCACCCTCACCCGCTAGACGGGCGAGTTGGGGCCCGGTTCTTTCCGTACGGAAGGGACCGGACCCCTTGGTGCCCAGTGTGCCTGGATGCTCCGGCGGACCTAGAGCGTGCCGCCTGCCGCTTCCGGTGCCGAGGAGTCGTGGCCGCCGTCGCCGACGGTTTCGCGGGCGATGAAGTTCTCGATGTCGAAGAGGTTGTCCGCCCGCTGGGCAATGTTCAAAAGCGTGGTCATGGATGCCACCTCCTCCACCTGCTCCTTCAGGAACCAGAGCATAAACTGCTCGCCGAGGGCGTCGTCCTCGGAGCGGGCAGCACGGAACATGTCTTCGATGTTCTTGGTGACTTCCTTCTCCTGCTTCAGAGCGAGCGCCAACGGCTCGGTCACGGAAGTGAAGTCATTGCGGACGGCGGGAATGCCGGGGATGTTCACGGGAAGGTCCCGGTCCAGCATGTACTGCACCATCATCATGGCGTGATTCCGTTCCTCAACGGATTGCCGGTAGAAGTACTTGGCAAGTTGGGGCAGGTCCTGGTTCGCAAACCATGTGGCCACCGCAATGTATTGCTGGGAGGCCGAGAATTCGTTGCCAACTTGAGTGCTCAGCAGATCGTTGAAGGATGCTTTTCTCATGGACCGAGTCTAGGGTTTGTCCGGCGGAACTTGCCAGAGCGACTCTTCAGCCTGCGGATGGGGCCGGATCCACGCTGTCGATGGACACCACGGCCAGGAAACCCCGGCCAAGGATTTCCGGCGTCTCGCTATCAGAACCGACGACGGCGTCATAGCGGCCCAGCGGCTCCGCCCCGCCGCCGGGACCCGTGCTGGATGAAGCCGTGCCCGTTAAAGCTGTACCACCCGGAGTGACGGTCGCCTGGCCATGCAGCAGGACGCCGAGTTGGCCACCGAAAACGGGGTGGGCGCGTTTCTTGGACAGCTCGATGATGGAGGTGTATCCCTTGAACAATCCCTTGCGGGTAACCACGTTGAGGGCCTGGACGTTGCCCGTCGGGAGGGTGGCCGAGGAAGGGGCGTCACCGGAAAACCGGAAAGGCCGGTGCTTCTCCAGGGGCTGCTCCGCACCGTCCACATTGAGCAGCAGCAGTTCGCCGTCGATCACAGTCAGCACGCGGTCTGTGCCCGCAAACGCGGAAAATGGTCCCGCTTTGGAGATCTCGGCGATACTCACGCGCCAGTCCCAGGCACCATCCTGGGCGGAGGCAGCCTGCGGGTGGCTGGCGAGCTCCCTGGTCACCCCGCCGCCGTTGCGCCATGGTTGGGGTTTCAGCTCGGAATAGCGGATGATCTCCATCCGCCCAGCCTAGCGGGACAGGGCCAGCCTAACGGGACAGGGCCAGCCCAACGGGACAGGCAGGACGCAGGGTCACTCCCTGGTTCGGGCCCACCTTCAGTCGACGCTATCGAACGACGCTATCGAACCACTGGACCACGCTGTTGCCGCCGTAGGCGCGGGCCAGGGTTTCCTGCAGCCCTTCGGCCTGCTGCGCGGCGAGGTCAAGCTCGGCAACGGAGGTCATGATCCCGAGGGCGCTTTCCTCGTGCCCCTCGGCGTAGTGGACACCGGGAGAAGTGGAACGGTGCCATTCGGCGAGCTGCCGGAGGGTCTGTTCAATGGCTCTTTGGGTTTCAAGGAGCTCACCCAAAACCACGTAACTGTCGGAGGGCCGGCTCAGGCTCCTCGTGGAGTGCGCAAGCTGGAAGGCGGCTTCCGCCATCCGCTCCGCAGACCGGCGCGGATCATCTGTTTCGGTCACGGTGACTTCCTCTCCACGGGATGGGTGCCGCTTAGGGTTCATTGTGCACCATGGGCAACCCGCTGCCGCCGATTGCTTGCTAACGTCAGATGAGCAAGAAAATGGAAGGAGCCCGATGTTCGTCAAAGTGTGTGGTCTCAGTACCCCGGAATCGGTCCAGGCTGCCGTCCAGGCCGGTGCGGACGCCGTCGGCTTTGTCCTTACCAGCAGTCCCCGCGAAGTGACTCCGGCGCAGGCACTGGAGCTGCTGGCGCACGTTCCCGTTGGCGTACGGGCCGTAGGCGTCTTCAGGCATGAACCGGTAGACCAGGCGATTGGGCTGGCCCGGCAGGCAGGCCTGGAGTGGATCCAGCTTCACGGCGAGCGGACTCCATTGGACGTCAAAACAGCGCACGACGCCGGAATGAAGGTTATCCGGGCGGTCACCATGAGTGCCACTCCTGACGCCTTCACGAACTGGGGTGAGGAACTGCTCCTGATCGACGCGGCCGTACCTGGCTCGGGCGAGGCCTGGGACTACGCATCGGTCCTGGCCAAAGGACTCGAAGACCGCGTGTGGCTGCTCGCAGGCGGACTGGACCCCTTCAACGTGGCCAATGCGGCGAGAGAGGCAGGGGCGCGGGGAGTGGATGTCTCCTCCGGCGTCGAAAGTTCCCGCGGTGTTAAGGACCTGGCTAAAGTCACTGCTTTTGTCAGGGCCGCAAAAGGCTAGACTGCGCCTCCGCTAGCGGGAATGAGACTGCCGCCCGCTTTGTTGCCGTTCCCATGAAGCGCATTGGATTTCTCTCCTTCGGCCACTGGGGAAATGTTGAGGGTTCACGCACCCGGACCGCGCGCGATGCCCTGCTCCAAGGCATAGAACTTGCTGTAGCCGCCGAGGAACTGGGAGTGAATGGCGCCTTTTTCCGGGTCCACCACTTCGCCCGCCAGCTGGCCTCACCATTCCCGCTTCTTGCCGCCGTCGCTGCCCGGACCACCCGGATCGAGATGGGCACGGCCGTCATTGACATGCGCTACGAAAACTCGCTGTATATGGCCGAGGAGGCAGCCGCCACTGATCTGATCAGCGGAGGACGCCTGCAGCTCGGCATCAGCCGTGGTTCACCGGAACCGGCCCGGGACGGCGCCGCTGTTTTTGGCCATGTCCCGATCGAGGGCGAAACTGCCGCTGACATGGCGCGCCGCCATGCAGCAGTCTTCCGGCGGGCCGTCACAGGCGCCGGAGTTGCCGAAGCTGACCCGCGCTACGCCGGAGGGGCGACCGGACTCTTACCCGTCCAGCCCAATTCTCCCGGCCTCGGCGAGCGGATCTGGTGGGGCGCCGGAACAAGGGCAACGGCTGTCTGGACTGCGGAGCAGGGGATGAACCTCATGAGCTCCACCCTGCTGACCGAGGACACCGGTGTGCCGTTCGACGAACTCCAGGCCGAGCAAATCAGCATGTTCAGGAAGGCCTGGGCTGATGCCGGTCACGGGCACGAGCCGAGGGTCTCCGTGAGCCGGAGCGTGCTGCCCTTGGTGGATGACGAGGACCGGCGGTATTTCGGGCTCAGCGCCCTGCGGGAAACGCGGGACCAGGTGGGAATCATTGACGGGTTCACGGCACGGTTCGGCAAGAGCTACGTGGGGGAGCCTGATGTGCTGGCCGAGCAGCTCGCGGCCGATTCCGCAGTCCAGGCCGCTGACACACTGCTGCTCACGGTCCCCAACCAGTTGGGGGTCGACTACAACGCCAAGCTTTTGGGGAACATCGCGAGGCACATAGCCCCGGCCATCGGCTGGAAGCCCAACACTTCAGGTTAGGGGCAGGTGGGTGCGGGCGCTTCGCTAGTGGCTGGCCCTGTCAGACCGTGGAGTCCGAGAGGCTTTTCACTGCGGACGCCAGGATCTGGATCGCTTCCTCGTATCTCTCAGGCTGCGGGCCAGAGTAGTTCAGGCGGATGAACTGCCCGGAGGGTTCCTCAGGAAACCATTCCGGCCCCGGCGAGATCAACAGACCATTGGCCTCACAGCGTTGGGCCAGTTGCAGGGTATCCACGGAGTCGGGAAGCTGGAGCCAAAGGTTCATCCCGCCCTTGGGTATGCGGGTGATTGTTTCCTTCCCGAGGTATTTGGTGACCAGGGCTGCGAGGTCGTCACGGCGCTGACGCAACTCCCTGATCCGTTGCTTGTTGTGGGAGTGCCATCCAGGCTGGGTCACAACGTCTAGCGCTGCTGACTGAAGGAACCCGCTGACGTAAAGGTGGTCAACCGTCCTGTCGGTCTGGATCCGCTGCATGGCTGGACCCTTTGCGATGATGGCCGCGACGCGGATTGACGGGGACACGCTCTTGCTCAGGGACCGCACGTACACCACATGACCATCTGCGTCGTCGGCGGCTAGCGGTTTGGGGGTCGAATCGATGGCGAAGTCATGGGCCCAGTCATCCTCGACGAGAAACGCGCCAGTGTCCCGCATGACATCCATAACTGCCTCGGACTCAGCTTCGGTCCACTGGTACCCGGTGGGGTTGTGGAAATGGGGTTGGGCGTAAAACACTCTCGCGCCGCTCGAGCTGAGGGCGGTCCTAAGGATTTCGGGGTCGGGGGCGGCGGAACCGCTGGAAGCGATGGGGATGATGCGCAGCCCGGCCTGCCGGGCAGCGGCAATCGCTCCCCAATAGGTAGGCGACTCCATGACAATCGCACCGTCACGGGCCGTAAGGGCACGGAAGATGGACGAGAGTGCACTTTGCCCGCCGGGGGTGATGACGACGTCGTTCTTGTCCGGCGCCGGTCCGCCCCTCCGGGAACTGGCAGCCAACTCGCTGGCGAACCATCTCCGTAGTTCGGGAAGGCCTGCTGCAGGAGGCCGAACCTCAATGGCATCGGAACGGCTTGACCTGATGAGCGCCGCGCGAAGAAGGCGCAACGGCACAAGCTCCGAGGTCGGATAACCGGTGTGCAGGGCAATAGCGCCATCGGGGAGCGAGGACATAATGGAACCGAACTGAGAGGTTCTGTGGGCAGGTCCCAGGGCAGTGGTCTGCCAGCTGAAATCTGACTTCCCTTTCGGCCGCTGGGCGGCGACGAAGTTACCTGATCCCGGCCGGGTTTCGATCAACCCCTCACTCACCAGGTTCTGAACTGCGCTTTGTACCGTTACCGGGCTCACGGAGAGCTCGGCAACGAGACTCCTGGTCGAGGGCAGTTTCGTTCCGGGCCGCAGGCCGCCAGATAGCTGCCGCAGATACTCTGTTGTCCGCTTGCTGCTACTGCTATCGTGGTTCATGAAAGACAACAATAGCGCTACTGTCCATCGGAAGAAAGCGCTACTCTCCCGCCAGGCCTCTTTAGCGCCGATTTTCCGCGAACCCTCCCCGGTCGTAAATCACGGCACCGCCGCGCATCACTGTGCCCAAAAGGCGCCAGGACAATCAGTTGCGCCCGAAAACAGCCACCCCTTCTCACCCTCAAGCGGAGCCGGCACACGGGGCCCGTACTCACCCTTCAAGAAAGCGAGTTTGAAATGTTGCTGATAGTCGCCGTTGTCGTCCTGTTGGTTTTCGTTCCCGCAGCCGTTCTTGTTTCCCTTGTGCGGAGGGACGGACACGGCACGCTGCCTCCGGAGCCCACCCATCGCCCGTGGACTGCGGGCGGACTCCCCAGCGAGCCCTACTCCTCAACACACTTCCCGTGACTGCGGGCGGGGTAGCGGCTGGGATTGTGTCGCGATTAGCATGCACAGTGGGAGCACCCCGTTGACGGCGCATCGTTGGTTGGGGCCGCCGCTCCCGGCCCACCCGGCACGAAGGAGACAGCAATGACACTTCCACAAGGACTGACTCCAGGCATCTGGACTCTGGATCCCTCCCACAGCGAGGTCGGCTTCACCGTCCGCCATGCCGGCATCAGCAAGGTACGCGGGCGCTTCACGGATGTCACAGCAGAAGCCCACGTGGGCGATTCGCTGGCGCACTCCAGTCTGAATGCCACCGTTAAAACTGCCAGCTTCGATTCCGGCGACGCCAACCGAGATGCCCATGTGCGCGGTCCCGAGTTCTTCGACGTCGAGAAATATCCGGAGATGACTTTTCATGCCACAGGCATAGAGGGCGACGGCGAGGACTACACCCTCACGGGCGACCTCACCATCCGCGGGGTCACCAAGCCCGTACAGCTGGAGGTCGAGTTCACGGGCGTAGCTGTTGACCCGTTCGGTGCCACCCGTGCAGGTTTCAGTGCCGAGGCCGAAATCAGCCGCAAGGAATTCGGGCTGACCTGGAATGCGGTGCTTGAGACGGGCGGGCTGCTGGTCAGTGACAAAGTCAGGATCACCGTGGACGCCGCAATGGTGAAGCAGGCCGCGTGAAAACACTCCTGAACATCATTTGGTTGCTGTTTGGCGGCCTGTGGCTCGCGCTTGGCTATTTCCTCGCGGGAGTCATCTGCTGTGTGCTGATCATTACCATTCCGTGGGGCATCGCGTCTTTCAGGATCGCCGCCTACACGCTCTGGCCTTTTGGCCGGATGGTGGTGGACAAACCCGGCGGCAACGGGGTGTTTGCGCTGCTCGGCAACGTGATTTGGCTGGTGGTGGCGGGCGTCTGGATCGCGATCGGCCACGTAGTGACGGCGGTGGCAATGGCCGTCACCATCATCGGTATTCCGCTGGCCATCGCCAACCTTAAGCTCATTCCGGTCTCGCTCATGCCGCTGGGAAAGCAGATCGTTCCGACGGACCGGCCGTTTGTGCAAAGCTACCGGTAGCTGGGGCCCTTGGAGACCGAAACGGCGAACGTGAGAATTGCCACTTATTAGAGGAGATCGGCTGAACAGTGGGTCCGCAGCCCCAATGGTTGGGGCGTCAGGAGCGCGGGATGATAAACGCGCTAAGCCGTCAGTACCCATTTTCTCTATGAATAGACTTCCCGTATGAGCGTTCTAATCCTGCTTGCTGGAACAAGCGACAGGGCCATTTCGATAGTCGTGTCACCTCTGGCAGAGCTTTCCGCATGCTTACACGCACTGACAGAGTCTGACCATCATCGAGGTCAGGAGAGCTGGGGTTCCAACGTTATTGAGTCCGCCTCCAGCGACTTCATTGAGAACATGATGCGCCTTTCGCCTCTGTGGATGGCCTATAGGGCCAGATACTTCTACATCGGCTGCCAAAGTGGGGGCGACAGTGTGGAAAGCCTTGACTCTGAAATTGGGCGTCTGGGAGAGCTGTCGTTGTCGAGCTTCATGCAGGAGACCGCTTGGGCGTGTGCGGGGGGCAACAGTCGAGGCCTTTTCGACGACCTTCAATCTGACCCTGCGCAGTCTGCAAACCTACTCGCTGCCGCGGGGGCTCATTCCGGGCGAAGGCTGGAACTGTCTGAAAGACTTCTCACCAACCCTGAAAGGTTTCGCTCGGAACTGATCTCGTTTCTGCAGGAATGCCGTGCAGTCTTTTTTGACGCCACGTGGGAGTCCATACTGCCCGCGCTGAGACAGGAGCAGTCCCACTTACGCGAAGTTCTCGACAAGGAAGGCCCGGCCTTCGGCCTGGCGCGCATCGGCGGCAACGCCAGTGTTCTGACCGCCCCGTTGCGGGTGCACATTGAGAAGAACAAGAACGCAATTCTTAAGCCGCTGAAAACAGGTCTTGTGGTCGTCCCGAGCAGGCACGGACGCCCCCACCTTCTCGTTAAGAATGAACCTGGGTTCGTGCCGTTGCTCCACTACCCGCTCTATCACGAACTGCGGCAGACCGGCGAAGTAACCTTGGCGCGAATGAGGATGCTTGCCGACCCCCGGAGGGCAATGATGTGCCGGCTGTTGTCAAGGGAACCGATGTCAACCTCGGCCTTAGCTGAAAGTTGTTCCATGACGGTTCCCCAGACGTCCCGGCATCTACAACAGCTGGCTCGTTTGGGGCTGGTTACGTCTTCCCGTGAGGGCCGCTACGTTTATTACAACCTTGAGCTGGAAGTGATACAGCGGCTTGGCGTCGATTTCATCAGTTCAATGCTCGCTTGACTGCAAGTCCTGGGCAGCCACGAGATAGGTGGCGGTAAGCGTCCGGCTCGGCGTCCGGCTTAGTGCCCTTCCGCACCTTTACCGAGGTAGTGGTAATTCATGCCGTCCAGGTTTGAGGAGTGCATAGTCTCTATGCATCCGATTGTTCCTTGAGGAACAAAGCAAACTCTTGACACGCTGCCCCTTGTGGCTGGCAACCCTCGCAGCTTTACCGACGCCCGTCGCGCACCCAAGATTCAGACCACCTACAGGGGACTGAATGGTTTTTCGATATTCCCAAAAGGATCGGGGTGTTTGCTGTAGTGCGGTGGCAGACGTTTGCCGAAGACAAACCTTGGTTTACCGCCCAAGCGGTAATTTATGGCGCAGGTCACACTCGGCGGACATACGCTTCTTTTACCAAGCCCCGGGACGCCCCGGAACATTTCTTGAAAGGCTTTGTTGTGATATCCAAAACGAACGCCGGTGTTGTTGGCACCGTGATAAGTGCTTCGCTCCTGCTCTCCGCGTGCAGCAGCTCCCCGGCTCAGGGGACCGAAGCAAGTTCCGATCCTGTCAAGGGGGGAGAGTTGGTGGTCGCATCACTCCCAACTGTGATCGACCCGCATCTCACCAGCTCGCGTTCCAATTGGATGGTTGCAGCTTCGGTTTGTGAGGGACTCTTCGCAAATGCAGCAAACACTTCAATCGGCAACGGCCTGGCCGACAATTACGACTACGACCCCAATTCAGGAACCTATACGATTCACCTTCGCAAAGGTGTGAAGCTGCACAGCGGGGCGGAACTTACTGCGGAGGATGTTGTTGAGTCCTTACAGCGGTATCGCAATGGTGACGCAGGAAAGACATTCAAGAACCTGGTCAAAGACATCAGCGAAGCTGACCCTGCGACGGTTGTGATAACAACAAAAACCCCTACTGGTGCCCTTCCCGCCTTGCTTGCTACTGCCGACACGGGGGCATACATCATGTCCGCCGCCTCGCTGAGGAGCGCAGGCGACAAGGACCTGACCACCTTGGACTGCACCGGCCCGTACAAGCTGGACTCTTTCACAGTCGACCAGCAGGCAGTGGTGTCACGGTTCGATGGCTATGTGTCGCGTGACGAGAAAGCAGACGGAGCGACCGGCGCGAAGACCGCTTATGCCGACTCCATCAAGTTCATCCCCTTTAGCGCGTCCAACTCCCTCAACCAGCTCCGCACCTCCGAAGTGCATGTGGTCCCCCAGTGGCTGACCATGGACCAGCTCTCGGTTTACGAGTCTGACCCGACACTGAAGCCCGTCGTGAGCGAGGGATCGGAGTTCTCCCTTGTGCAGTTCAACCGAAAGGCAGGGCTTATGAACGATCTGAAGTTGCGGCAAGCCGTGCTCAACGCGATCGATCCGGAAGCACTTGCTACTCAAAATCTCGGGAGCACCGAATACTTTCAAAACATCTCAAGCCTATTTCCCAAGAGCTCTCCCTGGTACTCAGACGCAGGCAAAGATATTTACGAAAACCGCAGTCCCGAAAAGGCAAAACAGCTACTCAAGGAGGCCGGGTACAACGGTGCCCCGGTCCGCATACTGTACCGCCAGGAGACCGGAGCCTTCGGACCTCTCCTGAAGCAGGAGTTGGAGTCCGTCGGCTTCACTGTCGATCTGCAGCTTATGGACGCCGCAACCTTTGGATCCACGAGAACGGACGCTTCCAAGTGGGACCTCTTCCTTGCATCTGGAACTGCGTACTCAGATCCCATGACGGTTGTGTTCCTCAGTGATGACTTTCCCGGATGGTGGGTGACAGAGGAGAAGACGGAGCTCATGTCAGAAGTCGCTGCTGGCAAGGACCAGGCGGAGCGGAAACCAGCTTGGGAGAAAGTGCAGCAGCTTATCTGGGAAGACTTGCCGTTCGTCAAACTTGGCCATGACCCACGGTTGACGGTTACGGCAGCGAAGGTGGGCGGCTTTGAAGCCACCCAAGGGACAGTTCGTGGCTTCTACAACGTCTGGCTTAACAAATAGGGCATGAGCACTAGCACGAAGAGCGACCAATGAAATCGAATCTTAGGGTTTTGGTGAAAAACCCCTCAGCCATGACCGGCGTCTGTATTCTCGCCGTTTTAGTTACCTTGGCTCTCCTCGCGCCGATTCTGGGCGGTGACCCGAACTTTATCAATCCGGCGAACCGGTTGAAGCCACCACAGAGCTCTTTTCCCCTGGGCACTGATGAACTTGGCCGGGATATGTGGACAGTCCTGCTCTACGGAGCGCAAACGGCCCTTGGAATTGCCGCATTATGCACCGTCTTGGCCACCATCACAGGCTTCCTCCTGGGCATCGCTTGTGGCTACTTCCCCAAGGTTGATGCTGTGGTCATGCGGGTCGTCGACGGGATGATGTCGTTTCCCAACATCATCCTGGTCATGAGCCTGGTTGGCGTCATGGGCCGTGGCGTGGGCCCCGTGATCTTCGGGTTGACAATTGTGCTGATCCCGCCGATCGCCCGCGTTGTCCGCTCTGCAGCTGTAAGTATCAAATCCACTGCAATGGTTGAGTCTGCCCGTGCCATCGGCGCGAAGGACAGCTGGATACTCTCCCGCTACGTGGCACCAGAGGCGGTTTCGGTACTGATTGTTCAGGCGACGCTCGGCTTCGCCACGACAGTACTGTCCATCGCGGCGCTCAGTTTTCTCGGGATTGGGCTTCCCCCCGAGGTGCCAAGTTGGGGTGCCAGTCTCTCTGTGGCCCAGAGATACATTGCTGTGGCTTGGTGGATCGGAGTGTTCCCAGGCGTGGCGATTCTCCTTACCGTTCTCGGGTTGATCCTCGTCGGTGACGGACTCAGGGATGCACTAGATCCTCGGGCACGGCGGATCGCCAGATTGGCCAAGCTCAATGGGCTTGCCAGAGTTGCGACAAAGGCAGGGAACTAACCCATGCTTCGTTACATCTTCAAGCGTCTTATCGCGCTCATCCCGACAGTGGCCGTCCCCATGGTCATATTGTTCGTCTTGCTTAGGCTCACTCCCGGGGACCCGGCAGCCGTGATCCTTGGGGAAGAAGCAAACGCGGCTGACATTGCAGACCTTCGCCAGGAAATGGGTCTAAACGATCCCCTTTGGATCCAGTTCATTGCTTGGCTCGGCCGAATGGTTCGCTTTGACTTTGGCGAATCCATTTTCCTTCACACCCCTGTGAGTGACTCAGTCCTCGCCTCGGCGGGAGTGACAGCCCAACTCGCTGTCCTTGCACTTCTCGTTGCAGTGCTTATCGGACCTGTCCTGGGGGCCATCTCTGCTACTACAAAGTCCCGATCTCTGGACAAGTCCATGGTCGTCGGGTCAGCAGTGGGAATCGCAACGCCAACCTTCTGGCTTGCCATCCTGATGGTTTTGGTCTTCGGCGTCATGCTCAGATGGTTTCCTGTAGCCGGCTACGCCTCGCCAACTGCAGACTTTGGTGCGTTCTTGCGATTTATGACCCTCCCTGCCGTCGCGTTGGGCGTTTTGGAGGCAGCGACGCTGTACCGCTACTCGCGCAACGGCGTTTTGGACGCAAAATATCAGCCTTTTGTTACCACGGCCCGTTCACAAGGCTTATCCGAGCGCACCATCACAGGTCAATATGTCTTCCGGTCCGCAGTTGTCCCGGTCGTCACTGTGGTCGGTCTGAGCATGGGATCGCTCTTGGGCGGGGCCGTGGTCACTGAAAATGTGTTCTCGCTGCCGGGGTTGGGCAAACTGCTCCTCACAGCCGTGGAGCGGCGGGACTACCCGCTCATTGAGGGGTGCGTTTTCTTCATTGCAATCATTTTCGTGCTCGTCAACCTCCTGGTGGACGTCGTCTGCGCGTTCCTGGATCCTCGGATCCGTCTGGATATCGAGGTCTAGTTATGAACAACAACATGGAAAACGTCCTGCTGGATGTCCGAGGGCTCAACGTTGACATCGTCAACGACACCGGCCCCCAGCGAGTCGTACACGACCTCAATTTCCGGCTTGAACGCGGCCGTACCCTGGGCATCGTTGGAGAATCAGGCTCTGGAAAGTCCATGACGGCGACGGCGATCATGGGCATCCTTCCCGACGTTGCGATCGCTGAAGGCGTGATTCTCTACAAGGGCAAAGACCTGCTGCAGGCCACTCCCGGAGACCGCCGGAAACTCAGCGGACCAGAGTTGGGGTTCATCTTCCAGGAACCAATGAGCGCTCTGCATCCGACCATGACCATTGGCGAACAGATGATCCGCCCGATGCGCCTGCACCTGGGTCTGTCCAAGAAGCAGGCGCGGGCCAGGGCTCAAGAGCTTTTGAATCTAGTAGGCATACCGGCTCAGAGGGGCGTCCAGAGCTCCTACGTCCACCAGCTTTCCGGCGGAATGCGGCAGCGCGTCATGATTGCCATGAGCATTTCATGCGAGCCGGCTTTGTTGTTGGCCGACGAGCCAACAACGGCTCTGGATGCCACCATTCAGAAGCAGATCCTGGACCTGTTGATGGAGCTTCGCCAAGAACTGGGACTGTCCTTGGTTCTCATTAGCCATGACTTGGGACTAGTCGCCAAGTACACGGATGATGTGGTCGTCCTCTTGGACGGGCACGAAATGGAAGCCGGGAAAACCGCAGAGGTTATTTCCTACCCGCGTTCTGGCTACACCAGGGGGCTGCTCGAGGCGGCACCGCGCCTGGGTCAGCGGCTTGACCGCCTGCCGGTCGTCGATAAAAGCGAGTTCACGAAAGCAGTGATGAAATGATCCAGAACTCAGACCAAACCGACTCAGAGGACGTTCTGCGACTGTCCGGTGTTACCAAAGAATTCCAGCTTGGCGGGACCCTTCGTAAAACGAAGCACACAGCGGTAAAGAACGCATCATTGACGGTAGGACGCAACCAGATCCTTGGTCTCGTAGGCGAGTCGGGGTCAGGTAAATCCACGCTGGGTAGGATCGCCATTGGACTGATTAAGCCCACATCCGGCTCAGTCAGCGTTCTAGGCCAGGACATCTTTGCGATGAAGCCTCAAGCGCTCAGGCTCTACCGGCGCAAAATGCAGATGATTTTTCAGGATTCGTCCAATTCTCTGAACCCCAGAATGACGCTCCAGGAACTTCTGGAGGAACCATACAGGGTCCAGAACCTGTACAGCCCAGCGGACCGTCACCAGCACGCCCGGGCCTTGGCAGATGAGGTTCAGCTCGCAGAAAGCTGGCTCGGGCGTCTGCCACACGAGTTCTCCGGAGGCCAGCGGCAGCGGATTTCGATTGCACGCGGGCTTGCCCTGGAGCCGGAACTCATCGTCGCGGACGAGCCCGTCTCCGCGCTGGACGTATCAGTCCAAGCCCGCGTGCTGAACCTGCTCAAGGACATTCAGGAAGCCCGCAACCTGTCGATGATTTTCGTCAGCCATGACATGGCTGTGGTCGAGTTCATGAGCGATCAAGTAGCGGTGCTGTATCAGGGCGAAATTGTCGAATCCGGCCCTGCGGTGAAGGTCTTTGGCCAGCCCTCGAAGCCCTACACGCAGGTGCTGCTGGAATCCACACCAAGCCTTTGAGCCACACAACTTACAACAGAGACCCACAGGAGATGCAGCATATGCGCACACCTTCCATTGCACTGGAAGCTAAAGTTAAGGGCCCAATTTCGGAATCCCCAAGCGATCACGCCGTCGTCCTTGAGACGTATGGCCTGGACAGGCTACCCGGCTACGACTACATCCAAGAGGAATATTTCGTCTCAGGAGTAGCCGCAGAGCATGACTACTCCACACGGATTCTCGTCCGCCGGCCCGCGGACATGAGTAAGTTCAACGGCCGTGCACTTACCGAAGTCAGCCACATTTGGGGCGGCACCTCCGTCTGGCGCGCCTACAACCGGCAAATCATGCGTGCTGGTTACATTTGGGTGGAAATTGATTCCCAGTCCCCATCAGCTGTGGACCTCATCAAAGGCGCGAACCCGGAGCGCTACGCCGAGATGACATTCATCCAGGGGGAGCTGGCGCGCAACTTCTTGGCGACCATCCCGTTCACGGAGAATCCCACACCTGAACTGCTAGCCCGGCAGTACGACGACTTCAAGAGACGCTGGTGGACTGCAACTCCCCAGTCTTTTGAAATCATCGCCCAGGTGGCCAATTCCCTGAGGCATGGTTTGCCTGGCCTTCCGGAGTCGGCCGTCAGAACTCTTCTCTTTGCTGGTATTTCCCAGACAGGCGGAGTGGTGCGGCGTTTCATCGAGAGGCACCACAACCTACGCCGGCGCCCTGATGGAGGTCCCGTGTTCGACGGCTACCTTCCCGGGGCATCGGGAGGAGATGCCCTGCCTGATATTGATGTACCTGTCATCGAAGTACTAGGGGAAGCAGAATTCCAGTCTGTTCGCTGGGCTTGCGGAGTGTCCGGCCAAGTCCGGGGCCTCAGTCACCGGCGAAAGGACTCCCCGACCTTCCGGCTTTTTGAAGTTGCCGGAATGGCCCACAGGGAAACCCGCCACATGAGCGAGAAAGACAAGGAGAGGCTGCGCAATTGCCCGTTGCCCGAGGGTGCCAAATGGTCAACGTTCCCCAACTCTCACATCTACAACGCCCTGCTGGAGTTGCTCGCCGACTGGGCGGAGGGATTGCGCACGCCGCAGTCATCGAGACTCCTCGCCACGGTAGGGGACACCGACACCATCGTCAGGGACGACTGGGGGAACGCGGTGGGAGGCCTTCGCACTACGTACACCGATGCGGCACTGTCGACCTTGGTCGCAGCCACGCCCATGGGTCGACCGGCTTGGTATCAGGGACACGAAATTCCTCTGCACCTTCATCAGTTGCTGGAAACTTATTCCAGCCCTGTTGAATACCGCCGCGTACACGCCCAAGTGGTGGACAGAATGCTTGCCGAAGGCTTTCTGCTGCCCGAGGACGCCGAGGAACTGCGGCGGGAGGCCGAGAGCGTCACCTTCTCCTGATACAGAAGTTGCGACCCTGCCGCGAAGCAAAAAAGTCGCACACGGCGACCTGCAACGTCTAGACGCGAAGACCGACGCCCAGGTTCCGCATTTTCGTAGCAGCTTCGGCAGGCTAGTACGGCACCGAGCGACTTGACCTAGAAATATGGAGACAGTTCAGAAAAATGACAGCTGAAGAAATCGAAGCAGCGACAGGTAACGCCAGGGACAACAGCGCAGACGTTATCCATCCGAACCTGCACCTTCAGGACAAAGACAACTACCTTCAGTCGAATTGGATGGCTGCCAACGTTCCGGACGGGTTCACTCTCGCGGCAGTGGGAGACGTCATCATGACGGAGGCCGTCCTCGCCCGGATGGAACGCACCAGTCCGGACCTGCTGAAGGTCTTGCGAGACGCAGAGGTTACATTTGGAAATTTCGAAAGTACTGCGCTTGATCTGCAAAAGTTTGGCGGCTATCCGGAAGCATTGTCCGGCGGAGCGTGGCTTCTAAGTTCAGCGGGTGTGCCTGGTGACCTTCGTGCCATGGGATTCAATCTCATGGGCCGCGCTAATAACCACACTGCCGATTGGGGAGTGGCTGGAATGCGGTATACCGATCAGCTACTTAATGAAGCAGGAATTGTTCACGCTGGCACGGGCGAATCTTTGGAGCAGGCACGGGCCGCAGGAATATTATCGACGTCAGCAGGGCGTGTAGCACTTGTCTCCATCGCGTCGCGCTACGAAGAGAACGCAAGGGCCATCGACCCCCTAGGCCAGATCCCAGGGCGTCCAGGGCTGAACTCACTTCGCACAACTCGTTACGCCCTAGTGACACCTGAGCAGTTCTCCCAGTTAGCTGCCATAAGGGACTCCCAACCTGCCGGATCAGTTCGGAAATCAGTGCTGGCGTCAGACGCAAAAACGAGCACTGTTACCCTATTCGGCGCCAAATACAGAGCTTGCGATCAGATCGAAAGTGAACTTGCGTTCGCCTTCGAGATGGATGACCGGGATCGTAAAGAGATCATTCGGGCCATCCGCCAAGCCAAGCAATCCACTGACTTTGCCATCGTGACCATGCATACCCATGAACCGGGAAACTACAGTGACAGCCCGCCCGACTTCCTGGAAACTTTGGCGCGAGAAGCGATCGACAACGGCGCTGACGCATTTATCGGCCACGGTCCGCATCAGCTGCGAGGAATAGAAATCTATAAAGGCAAGCCAATTTTCTACTCCTTGGGAAACTTCTTCTTCACCGACAACACCTGGCAGCCTCTCGCCCGGGATGAGTGGGAAAAGGACAAAATTGATCCGACTTCCATGACCGAGGCCGAGTTCACCGAGATGCGCAGGGTGGAAGGGGTTTTCGGTGAACGGGTCTGGTTTGAAAGCATTGTGGCCACAAGTGTCTTCGGTGAAACAGGTCAGCTCCGCCAAATACGCCTGCAGCCCATTGAACTGCACTGGGACGGTGCCCGGGATGCCGATCGAGGCATTCCCAGGGTGGCCCCTCCGCAGATAGCGGACGCGATCCTTGAGCGTCTTACCTGGCTTTCGCGGGCGTTTGGAACCGTTGTGAAAATTCAGGATGGTGTGGGAATCATTGACATCGAAGCCTCCAGAGACAGCACAGACTAACGCTTAGGTGTGTAAGCGGCTGAGCCGGTGGACATGGATTCTTTCCACCTAGGCATTAGCTCGCGCCCTAAGGAAGCGAGGACCGGGCTGGGTAACACGTTGGGTTTTGCTGGACGACAGCCTCGGGGTGGTCGAAATGATCGGTGAAGGTGGCTACCTTGTGTTCCTCCCAGCGCCAGACTTGAGGTCCTGCCTTGAGTCGTCCGGTGAACCTGCCTATGGCCATGCATTGAGGTGGAGATGCTGTATTCCAGTCCTGATAGGTGGCGCTATAGAGCACGTTGTTTTCATCGAATCGAAGGCTGATGTTAGTGATGGTCTGAGTAGTGGCAGGATCGGTTCCGTCGAACCAGTCCATGATTTTGGCAGCTTTGGATGTGCCGCATGGGATGTGCCCGTCGAGGCTGACGGCTACGTCGCGGATCAGTTCTTCCAAAGCGCTGGCGTCACGGACGCAGACCGCGTGGCTGAATGCGCTTAGCAGATTTTCGATGTGGTGCCGGGCGGACGTCAGGCTGGTTACAAATTCCATGTCGGCCCGGGCGGCTGCGTAGATGTGCTCTGCCAAAACGACTGCCATCTCGTCCGGCACTAGGGGCTCCTGGTCTTGGCGCTGGTCTGGTCACGTCGGGACGGGGGCCGACTGCTACCTCGCCGAAGCTGTGGGCACAGCGGACTCTCTTGGAGAGATTTCGCCTGATCCGCGGTTGATGAGGTGACTCGAAAGGGTAACGGTGCGCGGGGGCAGTCCAGGATCAGCCATCCTGGCGATAGCGAGGAGGGCTGCCTGCCGGCCGACTTCCTCCGGGTCACGGACCACCGCTGAAATATGCAGTCCTGCGGACAGCTCGGTTTCATCGAGCGAGATGTAAGCCAGCTGACGCTGGTTGTCGATTCGGTCCAGCAACACTCCAGTGCTGATGCCGAGGTTCAGCGCAAGTACCGCAGTTGGGGGAGAAGGCAGTTTCATCAGGTCGGACATCGCAGCACGAGCCTGCTCTGACGTGATGAGGCCGTCCACGACCAGATCCCGGTCCGGTGTGACCCCGCTCTTTGTCAGGGCAGCACTGTAGCCACTGAGTCGTTGTCTGGCACGGAAGGAGTCATTTCTACCGGCCAAGGCAGCAATTCGACGGTGTCCAAGGTCAAGGAGTTGCTTTGTTGCCTCCTCGACGCCCCGGTCGTCGTCCGTCATGACCACATCCGCGTCGATTCCGTCAGCGGGCCGACCCACCAGAATTACGGGTGTGCCGAAAAGGTGATCTGGTGTGAGATAGCTGCGTTCGTTTCCATCAGGCATCATCATCAGTGCGCTGACTCTGCGATCGATCATGGCTTTTGCTAGCTCCGGCTCGCGTGAAGAATCATCATCCGTTGATCCGAGGAGCAGCTGCAGGCCCGCCCGCCGCAACTCCCTCTCTGCGCCGGCTGCCACTCCGGCCTGGAACACGTTGGTGAACGTCGCCATGACGAGTCCCACCGCCCCCGTGCGGTTTCCATGTCGGAGGTCTCGGGCCATCGGGTTTGGGCGGTAACCAAGGCGTTCCACTGCTTCGAGGACACGCCGCTTGGTGTCAGGCATAACCTTTTCAGAGTCTTGGAGGACCCGCGTGACAGTGGCAGTACTTACCCCTGAGAGACGCGCGACGTCCTTGACCGTCACGCGCTGCTGTTCGAGATCTGCCATTCCTGCTCCTTTGATGGGTCTGGTCCTCCTAGTGTAATCGTCGACATGGATTTAATGTAATCGTTGACATTGGCGGATGTTCGCCCTAATACTGGGCTATGTTGACGATTACATGAAACGAGGAGACAAAGATGTCCGCATGGACAACAGCCGGTGAGCAGGCCGAAGTAAAAGCTTGCGCCGCCGCTTCGAACCAGGCACTGCGATGAGGACTACTTTGACCGATGGGCGCCTCGGTGCCCGACCTTCCAGAGGGCTCATTGAGCATGTCAACGGCCTCGAACTCACCGACGAACTCGTCGGGGCCGAAGAGTTCGTCCTGATAGACATCGCCCATTCAGTGATGTTGACGCGGCAGAGTATCTTCGAGGAGGGGCACGGGCGGTCCCTGGTAGCAGCCCTGCTCGCACTGCTCGATAATGACCCGCGGTCAGTACTGGCCGGCGACCCCGAAATTGGCAGCATCGGGCTCCAGATTGAGCGTTACTTGGAGGAGCAGTGTGGCCCTGGTGGGCTGGACATCCAGCGGGGCCGTAGCCGGATCGATCAAAAGGCTACCGGTTGGCGCATGATCAACCGCAAGGCAGTCCTGTCTGTGATGACCGAATTGCTCGCCTTGGGCGAGGTCTTGTTGACTACTGCTGACCGGTATGACGGTGCGCTGATGCCGGGGTACAGCCATCTACAGCATGCCCAGCCGACCACATTGGGACACTACTTCAACGCCCATTACTGGTCAGTCTCCCGCAATTTGACCCGCCTTGCAGAGGCTTACGCGCGGCTGAACGAAAGCCCTCTGGGGGGAGCGGCGTACAGCGGAACATCCTGGCCGATCGACCGCGAAGAGACCGCCGCATATCTTGGTTTTGTCCGTCCCATATCAAACGCCAGGGACGCTGGCATGGCCTCCACGGACGTCGGTGCTGAACTGGCTGCCACCCTCGGGCTCGCACTTGCCGGAATCAGCCGGTTGGCATCGGATCTGTACTACTGGTCGTCCACGGAAGTTGGGCTGGTACGGCTCCACCCGTCGCTGTGCGGTACCTCCAGCATGATGCCGCAGAAAAGGAACCCCATGGTCTTTGAACGGATCCGCGGTTTGGCCGGAAACGCCGCTGGGTGGGGTGCGAGCCAACTCGGAGTACTACACACCGCGACGTCCACGGACGCGGACCAGTCCTATGTGCACAACCTGATTCCCGGCTACTGCCGCGAGACCTCCGGAGCCATCTCCCTGCTTAAGGAATCAATTGCCACCCTGGAAGTTGATATCGAGAAGATGCAGAAGTCAGCGGGCCGGCACTGGACAACCGCAAGCGCCTTGGCTGATGACTTGGCCCGAACGCAAGGGATGAGCTTCCGCCCCGCCCATGAGGCAGTCGCACGCTTCGTCACCGCCCATGAGGCAGCCGACGAGCCCGAAGGAAGCCTCCGGCCGGAGTTGGGTGAGGCGCCCCTCAGCGAGTACACCAAGCAGCAACTCACGGCCATCCTGGACCCGGCAGCCTTCGTGGAAAGCCGCGCCAGCGCGGGCGGGACCTCGAGCATCCGACGTCGCGAACTGGCGGCCGAGGCAGCGGCGGATATCGAGGCGCACCACCGCACTCTTGTCTCACTGACTGACAGCATCACACGGGCCCGAGAACGCCTGATTCAAGACGCCAAAACCCTGGTCGGAGGCTAGTGACAAAAGATCTCTCTGAACACCGCCTGCCTCTCCGGGGCACAGGGCCCGGTCATCTGACGAATGACCGATCTGTTGCGCCAACTTAATAAAGAGACTCCACCGAACCCAACCTGAATCGCCCTCCAGACGCACCACGGCCCGCAACACTCCCACGGACCGGACGGGAAACCCTCAAAGAAGAAGGAAAAATCCTCATGCTTTCACCGCTTTCCACAACACAAACCCGCAGGCGTTTTGCAGCCGTCGCGATGGCCGCAGCAATTGGTGCCACGATCGCCGGCTGCGGCAGCGGCGGACCGACCCAAGCCACCGGAGCAAACGCCACCATGTGGTCACTGACCACCGGGGACCAGCCGGTCATTGAAGCCGCTGTTGAAAAATGGAACAAGGAGAACCCCGACCGGAACATCACCGTCGAATTCTTCGCTTCCGACGCCATAAAGGCCAAGATGCGCACCGCCGTCGGCGCCGGCCAGCCCCCAACGCTGATCTTCAACTGGACCGGCGGCGTTTTGAAATCCTATGTGGACGCCAACGCCGTCGAAGATCTGAGCAGCCTGGCCAAGGACAAGCCCGAAGTCACAGACCGCTACCTTCCCAGCGTGCTCCAGAACGGCGTCGTCGACGGCAAGACCTATGCGCTGCCCATGAGTAAGGTCAACCCCGCGACCATGTACTACAACAAGGAGCTCATGGAGCGCGCCGGGGTGCAGCCGCCCAAAACATGGGACGAACTGATGGCCGCCGTCCCCAAGCTCAAAGCTATCGGCGTTGCCCCGTTTGCCTTGGGTGGCCAGTCCAAGTGGCCCGAACTTATCTGGCTGGAATACCTTGTTGACCGCCAGGGCGGGACCGCTGTGTGGGACCGGATTCAGAAGGGTGAACGCGGGGCCTGGTCTGACCCGGCTGTCATCGATGCGCTGACCAAGATCCAGCAGCTCGTGGACGCGGGAGGATTCCAGGAAGGCTTCGCCTCCACCGCTTCTACCTCCGGATCCGAGCTTGCCCTCCTCTACACGGGCAAAGCTGCCATGTCCCTGCAGCTCGCGTCCCAATTCCAGGCCATGAAGAAAGGCGCACCGACCTTCATCTCCGAGGACAAGCTGGGCTACGTCCCGTTCCCGACCATCAATGGCGGAAAGGGCGACCCCTCCTACATCGTCGGAACCCCCGCCACGTTCTTCTCCGTGGCAACAGCGGCTTCGGAGCCCGCCAAACAAACAGCGAAGGACTTCCTCGCCAGCGGGCTCTACAGCAGTGATTACACAGAAGGCATCATCAAAACCGGTGCCGTTCCCCCGCTGAAGGGCATTGAGGACAAGCTCTCCGGGGCCCCGGACAGCGACTTCCTGAACTACACCTACAACCTTTCCCAGAAAGCCACCACGTTCCAGCTCTCCTGGGACCAGGCGCTGGCTCCATCCCTTGCCGATACTCTGCTGACCCACCTGGGCCAGGTCTTCCTCAAGCAGGAAACCCCTCAGCAGTTCGTTGACGCCATGAACGCAGCGAGTGATAAATGACCACCACCACATTGCACCGAACCGGAAAAGCAGCGCCCAGCATTGACGGTTCCCGCGCTTCCCTGGCCTGGCTGACAGTTCCCGCGCTGGTCTTCTTCCTTGCCTTCGCCATTGTTCCTCTGGGCGGAGTCTTCGTCCTGAGCTTCATGCAGTGGGACGGCATCGGGGCGATCAGCTGGGCGGGCTTCGCCAACTGGGCCTCAATCCTCACCGACCCGGTGACGGGGGAGTCTTTGTGGATCACGGTGAAGGTCATCCTCCTCAGTTGCGCCTTCCAGATTCCCATCAGCCTGCTGCTGGGTGTTTTCACGGCAGGGTTCCAGCGCTACCGGGCAGTCCTGTCGGTCCTGTTCTTCGTTCCGATCCTTCTGTCCTCAGCAGCAGTGGCCCTGGCATTCACGGCCCTCCTGGATCCCAACTTCGGGTTGAGCGGGGCGCTTCCGATTGACGCATTGAAGCAGGATTGGCTCGGAAACCCTGACCTGGCCGTCATGGTCGTCGTGTTCGTGTTCTCCTGGCAGAACATCCCGTTCCACACGCTGGTCTACCAGGGCGGAGTCCGGCAGATTCCCAAGTCACTCTATGAGGCAGCCAGCATCGACGGAGCCAACGTGGTCCAGCAGTTCTTCACCATCACCTTGCCCCAGCTCAAGTACACGTTCATCACGTCCACCACGCTCATGGTCGTTGGAACCCTGACCTTCTTCGACCTCATCTTCGTCCTGACCGGTGGAGGACCCGGCAACGCGACCAACGTGCTGCCCTTGTTCATGTACCTCGAAGGGTTCCGTGCCAACGACATGGGTGGCGCCAGCGTCCTCGGCGTCATCCTGGCCGTATTCGGTCTGGGACTGGCCCTGATCATTCAACGACTCGGCGGCAAGAACCGCCAGGCAAGCCAATTGGAAGGTGCCTGATGAGTGCAACACCCGTCCTCGACCGCATCGTGGCGGCAGCCTCAAACAAGACGAGCGTCCGCAAGACGAAAAAAACCTTCAACATCCCCGCAGGGATTGCGGGATGGCTGTGGCTAGCCGTAGTGATCCTTCCCATGTACTACGTGGTCATCACCAGCTTCAAGGACCAAGAAGGCTTTTTCGCCTCCAACCCCTTGCTGCCACCAACAAACCCCACACTCGCGAACTACGTGCTCGTTCTGGAAAACGACTTCCTTCAGTACTTCCTTAACAGCATCATCGTGACGGCGGGAGCTGTGCTGCCCTCAGTGCTGATCTCCTTCATGGCCGCCTACGCGATCGTCCGCGGAAGCGGGCGATTGCTCACCGGGGTCAACCGGATGTTCCTTCTGGGACTGGCCATTCCGTTGCAGGCAATCATCATCCCCATCTATTGGGGCATCACCCGCCTCTACCTGTACGACACGCTCCTGGCCTTGATTCTTCCTTCCATCGCCTTCGCGGTCCCGGTGTCAGTGCTCATCCTGGCCAACTTCCTGCGTGACGTTCCGAATGAGTTGTTTGAATCCATGCGCCTGGATGGCTGCTCGGACTGGTCAATGATGTGGCGGCTTGCGTTTCCGCTGATCCGCCCGGCCATCGCCACCATTGCCGTGTATAACGCCCTCAATGTCTGGAACAGTTTCCTCTTCCCACTGATCCTTACCCAGAGCGCGTCAAACCGCGTACTCCCTCTTTCCCTTTGGGCGTTCCAAGGAGAGTTCACCATCAACACTCCGGCGATTCTCGCCGCGGTCGTCCTCTCCGCCCTGCCGCTCGTGTTTGTCTACATCGTTGGACGCCGGCAGCTTGTGGCTGGCTTGACGGCAGGCTTCAGCAAATAAACCACGGACCGGCTCTCACTGCCGCTCAGATGGTGCCAGGCTCAGTCTCCACCGACCTTGTCAGCGCGACTGTTGGTGAAGCAACGCCGTGCTCGAATGGCAGTCAACCGCGACAAGAGCTTCGGGCAGTATTTACAAGAATTCCTACAGCGCCAACCTCATCTTCACTGGGGACAGAATCGTTGAGGTGCGTGAATATTTTGACACCCAGCAAGGTGAAGTACTGTTTGAATCGTGAGTTGATTCCCCACCTAGGGGCCCGGGTCCGCCATGACTGACTTGACGGGAAGCCGGCCTACGGGAAAAGCTCCTGCGGGTTTGCCAGAACCCTGCGGAGGCAGCTTCCCGCTGCGCCCATCAGCGCGGCAGTCTGCCGCAGCGAGGAAAACGCGACGGCGTCCGCCGCCACCACGCCGGGGGCAAAGTCGTCCAGGCTTCGCTGCAGGGCCGGCCGGATCCACTCCTCGAGCACGGCAAAATGGCCACCCAGCACTACAGCGGCCACGTTCATGAGCCTGGCGGTGGTCGCAGTCGCCACTCCCAGATAGTAGCCGGCCTCCTCGACCGCCGCTAAGGCTCGCGATTCACCGTCAGCCAGGGCTGCCAGCAACTGTGCCATTCGGTGTCCTGTGGGCCCATCTCCGATGCCCGAAGCCGAGAATATGGCTTCCTGGCCCGCGAATGTTTCCAGGCAGCCTTGGCCCCCACAGGTGCACTTTGGTCCTTTTGGCTGAACCACGGTGTGCCCGATTTCGCCTGCATGGCCGGCAGGTCCGGTGAAAAGCCGCGAATCAATGATGAGGCCACCACCGACGCCCACTTCACCCGAGATATACAGATACGCGCGGAAGGACGCTCCCTGCCCGTACCAAAGCTCCGCCAGGGCTGCACTGTTGGCCTCGTTGGAAAGTGTGACTCCGAACGGGCTGTGGGGAAGCAAGGCTTCAAGCTCGCCGGAAAGTTCGACGCCGGTCCACCCGAGGTTCGGGGCGGTCGCCACGTAATTCCTGTCCGCGTCAACAAGGCCCGGAACGGCAAGCCCTCCACCAAGGAGGAGAATGCCTGCATCCGAGGCGGCATCAGCCGCGCGTGTGGTCAGCAGCCGCAGTGCCCTCAGGACGTCCTCGGGGCTGCTCCCGCTGTTGTGTCGCTCAACAGTTTCCTGAAAATGGAGATTGCCGTTGAGGTCGACAACTCCCACTCCCAGGTAGTCGACGTTCACCTCAGCTCCAAGGGCGCCCCGTAGAGGATTGAGTGCCAGCGCAACGCCGGGTCTTCCCCTCTCGCCGTCGCGGGTGATTCCCACCTCCGTCAACAGTCCTGCGCCCAGGAGGTCGGCCACGAGGCTGGAAACAGAAGCCTTGGTCAGACCCGTTTCGGCCGCCAGTTGAGCCCTGGTTGTCTGGACGTCTGGCTGGACGTTCCGCAGCACCAGTGCAAGGTTCTGCTTACGCACGTCGCCCACGCGGCCGGGGGTGGGTCTGTCTTCCAGGCGTGCCGTTGACATTTCACTCCTTGTAATTGTCAGCAGGTCATTGACCTCAGTTGATCATGCCACTTATAGTTCAGAACGAAAACTAATTGCGTTTTTCTCCTACAAGCCCAACGAGGTGCCTGAATTGTCAACACATCCCACACCTGAGGACCGCTTCACCTTCGGCCTTTGGACGGTCGGCTGGACCGGCGCAGACCCTTTCGGCCAGCCCACCCGTGCCGCTTTGGACCCGGTGGAGGCAGTCCACCGCCTCAGCGAGGCAGGCGCCTACGGCATCACGTTCCATGACAATGACCTGATTCCCTTTGGCGCCAGTGCCTCAGAGCGCGAGCTGATTCTGAAGAACTTCCGGGCAGCCCTGGCCGAGACAGGCCTGAAGGTCCCCATGATGACCACTAACCTGTTCAGCCACCCCGTGTTCAAAGACGGCGGGTTCACTTCGAACGACCGCTCGGTGCGCAGGTTTGCGCTCAGCAAGGTGCTCGCCAACATCGATCTTGCGGCTGAAATGGGCGCCGAGACGTTCGTGATGTGGGGCGGCCGTGAAGGCAGTGAATATGACGGCTCCAAGGACCTCTCAGCAGCCCTTGACCGGATGAAGGAAGGCGTGGATACGGCCGCCGGCTACATCAAGGAGAAGGGTTACGGGCTGCGGATCGCGCTTGAACCCAAGCCCAATGAGCCCCGCGGCGACATCTTCCTCCCCACGGTTGGGCACGGGCTCGCCTTCATCGCGCAGCTCGAGCATGGCGACATCGTGGGCCTGAACCCGGAGACCGGCCACGAGCAGATGGCAGGCCTGAACTTCACCCACGGCATCGCCCAGGCTCTGTGGGCCGGGAAGCTGTTCCACATCGACCTCAACGGCCAGCGCGGTATCAAGTACGACCAGGACCTCGTCTTCGGCCATGGCGACCTCACCAGCGCGTTCTTCACGGTGGACCTGCTGGAGAACGGCTTCCCCAACGGCGGCCCAAAGTACGACGGCCCCCGCCACTTCGACTACAAGCCTTCCCGCACCGACGGCTACGACGGAGTCTGGGAATCGGCCAAGGCAAACATGGCCATGTACCTACTGCTCAAGGAACGGGCCCTCGCCTTCCGCGCGGACGCCGAGGTCCAGGATGCCCTCAAGACCTCTGGCGTGTTCGAGCTCGGAGAGCCCACGCTGGCAGCCGGCGAGTCCGCAGCTGATCTGCTGGCCGATCCGTCAGCCTTCGCGGAGTTCGACGCCGACAAGGCCGCCGAGCGCTCCTTCGCATTTGTCCGGCTCAACCAGCTGGCCATCGAGCACCTCCTCGGCGCCCGCTGACAATCCGGGTCGCCCGCTGAACCGTCCACCTCACTAGCCCTCCTCTGAAAGAGCCCAGCAATGCCCTTGGTAGCCGGAATTGATAGCTCCACCCAGTCCTGCAAGATCGTCATCCGCGATGCTGAAACGGGAGTTCTGGTGCGCCAAGGGCAGGCTCGGCATCCGGAAGGAACGGAAGTGGAGCCGGAAGCCTGGTGGAGCGCACTCCAGGACGCGATCGAGGCCGGCGGCGGGCTGGACGATATCTCAGCTGTTTCGGTCGCAGGGCAACAGCACGGAATGGTGTGCCTTGATGCCGACGGTGGCGTTGTCCGGCCCGCACTGCTGTGGAACGACACACGATCGGCAGCTGCGGCCGAGCTCCTGATCAGTGAGGCGCCTGGCGGCCCCGGATACTGGGCGGACGCCACCGGGACTGTCCCGGTGGCGTCGCTCACGGCCACGAAGCTGTTGTGGCTTTCGCAAAACGAGCCGGAGAACGCTGCCCGCACTGCTGCCGTCTGCCTGCCTCACGACTGGCTGAGTTGGCGCCTGGCTGGGTTCGGGCCGGGAAGCGGTGCGGTGGGGCTCGCTGCCCTGCGGACAGACCGGTCGGATGCCTCCGGCACCGGCTACTGGTCGCCGGCTACCGGGACGTACCTGCCCGAGGTTCTGGAACGGACTTTGGGACACGTCCCTTTGGTTCCGGAAGTCCTCGGTCCGCTGGAAGCGGAGTTGAAAACGCCGTCGGGCGTTCTGATTGGCGCGGGAGCCGGCGACAACGCAGGAGCGGCACTCGGAGTGAACGCCAAACTGGGCGATGTTGTGGTGTCGGTCGGGACATCGGGGACCGTTTTTGCCATCGCCGGGCAGCCCTCCGCTGACCCCACAGGGCTGGTTGCGGGCTTCGCTGACGCAACGGGCGCTTTCCTTCCCCTGGTTTGCACCCTCAACGCCTCGCGGGTTTTCGATGCCACGGCTGCCGTGCTCTCCGTGGACCTGGCAGAGCTCTCCCGGCTTGCCCTGACTGCCCCCGCCGGGGCCGGGGGCCTGACATTGGTTCCCTACTTCGAGGGGGAGCGGACGCCCAACCTGCCCGATGCCACCGGCTCGCTCCATGGCCTGACGCTCGCCAACTTCATACCCGCAAACGTGGCCCGGGCGGCCATTGAGGGTGTTGCCTGCTCCTTGGCTGACGGACTGAAGGCCCTCACCGACCTCGGAATCGGGGCGGAGCGGGTCATCCTCGTCGGCGGCGGCGGCCGGTCACTCGCGTTGCAGCACATCCTGGCGGGGGTCTTCGGTCTGCCGGTCACCGTCCCCGAACCGGGGGAGTACGTGGCCGACGGCGCTGCTCGTCAGGCCGCGGGCATCCTGCTTGGAGAACTCCCTGTTTGGGAAGCCGAAGGAGCCATCACGGTCAGCGCTGAGCCGACGCCGGAGATCCTTGAACGTTACCGGGCCGCCGTCAAAGGGGCGCAGTAGGGCGGCCGGGACGATCACAGCAGGCCCGCTCACCTCCCTGCGAGGCGACCGGCCAGGGCTGCCTCAGAAGGACTGAGCGTGGCTGCTGCGCCCTCCAGGAAGTCCCAGTGGGCAGCTGTACCGTCGGGTCTGGTGACGGATCCGGCCCGCAACGCCTTCTCTATACGTTTGCGCACCTGCTCTTCGTTTTCGGGATGCGTCGCGAAGACCACTCGCACAGTCAGGGTTCCGTCGATCCGTTCCGCCCTGGTGTTATGCGGCGCCAGAGGGCATGGCGGCGGATGCTCCAGGCTGCCGCACAACTCCAGCGTCACCGCGGCGCCGGGGGCGTCGTCGTCGGAGTTCCCGCTCACCGCAAGAACCGCCTCGTGAACATAAGGTGCCAGCATTACTGCCCCGATTCTTTCCGGCCGGATAACTCGCCGGCAAGGTTCCGACGCGCTGCTTCCAGCCACAGATCCCGAGCTCGCCGTGTGTGGAAAAGCGGATCAAGCTCCAGCAAGTGACGGACGACGGCGGCCCTCCCGGCAGCGAAGTCGGCGTCACCGATGTGTCCGTATTCTTGGCGGACGGCGCTGACGTACCGGGCATATTCATCGGGTTCTCCGCCCAGAACGGAAAGGTCCGCATCCGACAGAAGTGCGCCGTCGCGGTCTCCCTGCTCCGGGTGGTGGTCAGCTGTCATGCGCACCAGCCGGGCGACTTCCGCTACCTCCGCAGCGGGAAGTCCGGCCTCGTGAAGGCGCTCCTCTGCCAGGACGGCCGAATCCTCCTCGTCCTGGCCCGCTATCCCGTGGTAGACGGCGTCGTGAAACCAGGCAGCCAGGATCACAGTCCGGGGTGGTTCCTCCGGTTCGGTGAGCACATCAAGCGCCTCGAGGGTCGACAGGAGATGGGTGCGACCGTGGTACTTCCGGTGCTCTTCACCCCAGCGGTCCAGCAGATCCAGGAACAGAGCATCATGGCCTGGAAGGACGGTGTTCCAGCGGTTCAGGAGCGGGACTTTGAGGGATTTGTTCCGAAACCGTGCCGGGATGCGGAGGCCGCTGGCAATCAGCTTGCGGACCAGGATACGGGCCTCAACGGGAATGGCGCCCGCGTCTATCAGGGCGTCGTAGCGGGTCTCGGAAACGTCATAGTGGTCGCCGTCGAATGCCCGCGGCGGGATGCCGGCCTTGGCAGTGAAGGCGTGAAGCTCATCAAGGGAGGTGTCCGAAATCAGGTGCGAGAAGAGCGTTCCGTGGGCCGGCCACAGCGGCGGATCCAGGTAGATGGCCATGGAGGAAGTCTAGTGCCGGGGGTTGGCGCGCCTTCCCGCCCAGTTACTGGGCCCGGCTGCGGCGTGTTGCCCGCGACATCCCGGTCCAGGCGCCAACGGGAATCAGGTAACCGGGCGGGAAGGAGCGGACCCAGCTGGACCCGGTTCGGAAGGAAAGAACATTTGCGGAGGAAACGGGGGCAATACTCCGCATTTGAGGATTATGCTGGAGCCATGCCTATGATCCGCATTGCTGAAGCTGCCAGATTCCTAGGCGTCAGCGACGATACCGTCCGGCGCTGGACCGAGAACGGAACGCTAGCCCCGGTGAAGGACCAGTCCGGACGCCTGGCCGTGGATGGACTGGACCTGGCAAGACTCGCCAAGGACCAGTCCCAGCTTCCCGATGACCCCACCAAAGTTGGCAGCTCGGCCCGGAACCGCTTTGTCGGGCTGGTCACCGGCATCACAATGGACAAGGTTATGGCGCAGGTCGAGCTCCAGTGCGGCCCTTTCCGGGTGGTCTCCCTCATGAGCAGCGAAGCCGTCCGGGAACTTGGGCTGGAACTGGGTTCGGTAGCCACGGCGGTGGTCAAAGCCACCACGGTTATTATCGAGACGCCCCAGGGCAAGTCGTGAGGATGAGCGGGCCCACCAAGCGGTTAGTACGGCTTGCGGCGCGACTGACGGTGGCTGGCCTGGCTGCGGCTCTCGTCGCCGGGCTTTCCGGTTGCGGAAACACCAGCGCGTCCGGATCTGAGACCGTCACGGTCTTTGCTGCCGCCTCCCTGAAGGGGAGTTTCACCGAGCTGGCCCGCAGCTTCGAAAGCCGGCATCCCGGCGTCAAGGTGGTCCTCAGTTTCGCGGGCTCCTCTGACCTGGCAACGCAGATCATTCAGGGTGCGCCCGCGGACGTCTTTGCTTCCGCGGACACCCGGAACATGGCCAAAGTAGCAGACGCAGGCCTGGTCAACGGCAGCACCAAGGCCTTCGCGAGCAACACCCTGGCCATCGCCGTGCCGCCTTCCAATCCGGCGTCCATCCGTTCCTTCACAGACCTCGGCAGGCCGGAGGTGAAGGTTGTTGTCTGCGCCCCTCAGGTTCCCTGCGGCGCTGCAGCGTCAGCTGTTGCACAGTCCGCAGGAGTGGAGCTGAAGCCTGTGAGCGAAGAATCGTCGGTCACGGATGTGCTCGGAAAAGTGGCCTCCGGAGAAGCTGACGCCGGCCTTGTCTACGTAACCGACGTCCGGTCCGCGGGAAACAGAGTTCAAAGCATTCCGTTCCCTGAATCATCAGCAGCCGGAATTACCTACCCGATCGCGGCCTTGAAGACTGCGGGAGAGCCGGAACTCGCCGACGATTTCATTGCCATGGTCAACGGCAGCGAAGGCCAGCGGATACTGTCCGCCGCCGGCTTCGGTCCGGCTCAGGGGGACTAGCGCTATGCCGTCCAGAAAGCCGGCCAGCCATCCCGCAGCGTACAGCGGCATACCGTCGTGGATCTATGCAGTGGCCATTGCGGGGGCGCTGCTGGTGATACTGCCGCTCGTGGCGATGCTGGCCAGGGTCAACTGGCCTCAGTTCATCCCCCTGATCACCTCCGAATCCTCTCTCGCTGCGCTTGGCCTCAGTCTCCGGACCTCCGCGGCGAGCACAGTGCTGTGTCTCTTCCTGGGCGTTCCGCTTGCCCTGGTTCTGGCGAGGGGACGCTTTCGGGGCCAGCAGATCCTTCGCGCGTTTGTCCTGTTGCCGCTGGTCCTTCCTCCGGTGGTTGGTGGCATCGCCCTGCTCTACACGTTCGGCCGGCAGGGCCTGCTCGGCGGAACGCTTGAGGTGCTGGGCCTGCAGATTGCCTTCTCGACGACGGCGGTGGTGCTCGCGCAGACCTTTGTGGCCTTGCCGTTCCTGGTGGTGAGCCTTGAGGGGGCCCTCCGTTCCGCGGGCGGCCGGTTCGAAGCGGTGGCCGCCACGCTCGGGGCCCGCCCCACCACCGTGCTTCGCCGCGTGACGCTGCCCCTGGTCCTGCCCGGCCTGGTCTCGGGCGCAGTCCTGTCCTTCGCCCGGAGCCTGGGAGAGTTCGGCGCCACCCTGACCTTCGCCGGGAGCCTGGAGGGGGTGACCAGGACTTTGCCGCTTGAAATCTACCTGCAGCGGGAATCGGATGCCGATTCCGCCGTCGCACTTTCACTGGTCCTTGTTGCAGTTGCCGTCACCGTGGTGGGACTCTCGTACCGCCGTCAGGGTTTCCTTGGCGGGACCGGCAGCACGTCCAAGGAATCCCCGACGGCGGTTGTCACCGGCGGGAGCATCCGGTGACGTTCACCTTCAGCGCCGCAGTCCGCGAGCGGAATTTCGACGTCTCCTTCACCGTAGGACCGGGGGAGACGGTGGCGGTCATGGGACCGAACGGAGCGGGCAAGTCCACGCTGTTGGATCTCATCGCGGGCTTGCTCCATCCCGATTCGGGAAAATCGGTGCTTGGCGACAGGGTCCTTTTTGAGGCCCGCGACGGCGGCCGTAACTGGCTGGCGCCACACCGTCGGGGGACCGCGCTCCTGGCACAGGACCCGCTGCTCTTTCCGCACTTAAGCGCCTTGGAAAATGTCGCCTTCGGTCCACGCAGCAGTGGAGCCAGCCGGACCTCCGCCCGGAACACTGCGCACGAGTGGCTGGACGCCGTCGAAGCAGGAGGCCTGGCTCAAAGGCGGCCGGGTGAACTGTCCGGCGGTCAGGCGCAGCGGGTTGCTGTAGCAAGGGCACTGGCGGCCAGTCCCGAACTGCTGCTGCTGGACGAGCCGCTCGCCGCGCTGGATATCCACGCCGCTCCCTTGCTCCGGCGCCTGTTTAAACATGTACTCGCCGGCCGGAGCGCCATCATCATCACGCACGATGTCCTCGACGCGCTGATGCTGGCTGACCGTGTCATTGTCCTGGAGAACGGCAGGATCACCGAAGAAGGCCCCACGCGCCAGGTGCTCCAACGGCCGCGGAGCAGGTTTGCGGCCGGGCTCGCCGGGCTGAACCTCCTGGCCGGAACCGCCACGGAGGAAGGCATCACCACCGCGGACGGTGTGCACTTTTCAGGCCAGCACGACGACGGCCTGGAGCCCGGGCAGGACGGCGTGGCTGCCTTCCCGCCGTCGGCCGTTTCAGTATTCCTTGGCGAGGCCCACGGCAGCCCGCGGAACTCCATGGCGGTGACCGTAACGGACCTTGAACCCCACGGTGACCAGATCCGCGTGCGTGCCGGGGCCCAGGGTGAGCTGGCGGCCGATGTCACGCCGGCAGCAGTGGCGGACCTCGGGCTGGCGCCGGGGATGAGGGTGTACTTCGTGACCAAGGCAGCAGCAGTTTCTGTCTATCCCGCCTGAGGTGTATCCATTCCCGGGGCCAGGTGTCAGGCGTCGTCCTGGATCGGGTGATGGCTGATCATGGATACCCTGTTGAAGGCGTTCATGGTGATGGCCAGCCACGTCACAACCGAGAACTCCTCATCGCTCAGGTGTTGGCGTGCGGACTCTTCCTCCCGCTCGCGGGCGGCCGCATCAGGGAGTTCCGTAACGGATTCTGCCAGGGCGAGCGCTGCGCTTTCCTGTTCCGTGAAGAGGTCGGTTTCCCGCCAAGCCGAAAGGACTGCGAGCCGCTGGGTGGTCTCGCCTTGCTTCAACGCACTACTCACATGCATGTCGAGGCAAAAGGCGCAGCCGTTCAGCTGGGAGATGCGGACGTACAGCAGTTCGACCAGCATGCGGCTGATTCCAGCCTCCTCGGCGGCCTCCCGTACTTTCAGGCCAACTCCGTTCAGCGCCCGCCAGAGCGGAGGATGCTGCTTGTCGATGAAGACATGTTTTGTAGGGGTATCGTCAGGCGGGCTCTGGTTCATGACTCCCACAATAGGTCAGGCGGGCGGAGGGATAGCGGGCATTTCCATGACGACCCGCGGCCACCTGTTCAGCCCATGCGCAGTCTCTGCTGCCACGACCCCGCGGATGCCTTCAGACCAGCGGTTCTCCGGGACTTCCGTGAAGCCTAGGCGCCTGTAGTAGGGAGCGTTCCACTCAAGGTCCCTGAACGTTGTCAGAGTCAGCCCCTGGAGAACACACTTGGCAGCCCTGCCCGCAGCTTCGATAATCAGGCTTCGGCCAAGGCCTTGACGGGAATGGTCCGGGGGACGGTCACCTGGTCTATGTGCGCCCACCCGTCAAGTTCCTCCAGGATCAGGTACCCAACGGGCAGATCCGACGTGTCTGTGGCCACCAGGATCCGGCCTGCCCGCTGATGGGCAGCCAAGTGGCTGAGTTCCGGGGGAGGATCCTCGGCTATCGCGTCCATCCCGGCCAGCCGGAACATCGCCCCCGCGGCCACTTCGATGTCCTGAAGCCTGGAGAGTTCGTCAGGTCGTGCCGGCCTGATCATATCGCCGCCCTGATCATTGCCCGCCTCAGTCCGCAAGGATGTGATAGAGCGCCCGGCGGGTTTCGTCGATTTTCTCGATGGCCGCATTGCGCTGTTCCTCGGTGGCCGAGAAGCGGAACTGGTGGATAACCCCCATCAGCTTGCCCACGCTCTGATGAAACGCAGGACCGGTTCCCTTGGGGTCGGAGTTCCAGGCGTTTTCCAGTTCCTCGGCGTTCTCTTCCACATACGCCCTGCCCTCGTCAGTGAGCGTGAACTCCGTGCGCCGGCCCTCCCCAACAGGAGTGATGAGTTCCTCATCAACGAGCTGCTGCAGAGTGGGGTACACGGAGCCCGGGCTGGGGCGCCAGGTACCTGAGGTCTTCTCGGCGATCGTCTTGATCAGCCCGTACCCGTTGGATGGTGCTTCGGCGAGGAGGGAGAGGATTGCCGAACGAACGTCCCCCCTGTTGGCCCGCCGTGATCCGCCGGGACCAAAACCGGGGCCGAAGCGAGGCCCAAAGCCGGGACCGAAACCACGGCCCCCCGGGCCGAATCCGCCTGGTCCGAAACCGCCATGTCCATGGGGTCCGCGTCGGCTCCTGTCCCGCCCGAAGCGTCCTAGTACTTGGCCGACTTGTCCTGCTGGCCCGCCCTGTTCAGGGGTTACAAATTTGTTGTCGTGAATGCCTTTCATAACGGCATCGTCCTTCCATCTGGTTTTCTCTTGTCAGAGTATCGCCGATGCTTCGGCGATACTTAACGATATATCGGTAACTATCGCCGGTCAAGAAAAATGTTTTGAGCAGATGATGAAACGCCAACTCGTTGGCAATCAGAGCTGCGGGACCCTGCGCGAAGAGCCGAAGTTCGTGCAAGATGGAGAAATGGACGCCGCTGACGCACTCAATGAGATTGCTTTCTGGCTCGAGCGTGACCTTGCTCCCACGTTCAAAGTGAAGGCATTCAGGAATGCGGCGGAGACCATCCAGGGAATGGGGGAGGACCAGTTGGCTGAGGGGGTCCGGACTGGCCGGCTGCGGAAAATGGGAGGAATCGGGGACAGGACATTCGAGGTCATCAGGCAGGCGCTGGAAGGCCAGGTGCCCGATTACCTGGAGAAGCTTCGCAGCGCGGCCAAGCCCCTTGTCCAGGGCGGCCAAGGGTTGCGGAAAGCCCTTCGTGGCGACCTTCACAGCCATAGTGACTGGTCCGACGGCGGTTCCCCCATTGAGGTTATGGCGGACACGGCGCGGATACTGGGTCACGAATACCTGGCCCTCACGGACCATTCGCCGAATCTCAAAGTTGCCAACGGGCTCACAGCTGAACGCCTCGCGAAACAGCTGGACGTTGTAGCCGTTATTAATGAACAGAGCGGGGGTGAACAGTCCGACGGGTTCCGGCTCCTGACCGGCATCGAAGTGGACATTCTGGAGGATGGCAGCCTGGACCAGGAGGCCGTCATGCTGGACACCCTCGACGTCGTGGTGGCAAGTGTGCACTCGAAGCTCCGCTCGGAGAAAGGCACCATGACCCGGAGAATGCTGGGAGGGATCAGGGATCCCCACACCAATGTCCTTGGCCATTGCACCGGCCGGCTCGTCACCGGCTCCAGGGGCACGCGCCCCGAATCAGAGTTCGACGCCGAAAGGGTGTTTGCAGCGTGCGTGGAGAACGACGTCGCGGTCGAAATCAACTCCCGTCCAGAGCGCCAGGACCCGCCGGACAACCTGATCCAAATTGCCCTCGACGCCGGATGCCTCTTCAGTATCGACAGCGATGCGCATGCCCCCGGTCAGCTCGACTTCCTCCAGTACGGGGCGGAGCGTGCTGTGCTGAATGAGGTGCCGGCCGACAGGATCGTCACCACCTGGCCTCTGGAAAAACTCCTGGAGTGGACGCGGCGGAAACGCTGAAAACGACTGTTCGCCCACGGCAAAAAATGCACCTCGTGAGGTACTAACCGAAAGTTGAGCGTAGTACACTCAACTTAGACCACAACTTCCCGAAAGGAGCCCTCTTTGGACGTCAAATTCACCACCAAGAGCCAGGAGGCTCTTTCGGCAGCAGCCATGAATGCCTCCACGGCAGGAAACCCGCAGGTGGAGCCGGCCCACCTGCTCAAGGCGCTCATGGATCAGCGCGAGGGCGTCGCCGTCGCGCTTTTGCGTGCCACCGGTGCGGACGTCGATGCGGTCAGCGTCCAAGCAAGTTCAGCCATCAAAGCTCTCCCAGCGACTTCCGGATCATCCACGCAGCAGGCACAGCTGTCCCGGCCTGCCCTACAGGCAATCCAGAATGCCAAGAATGAAGCGGACAAGCTTGGAGACACGTACGTTTCCACTGAGATCCTCCTGCTGGGAATATCCGCCGGCAACGACGCTGCAGCGAGACTGCTGCGCGACGCGGGTGCATCCCATGAAGCGCTCCTTGCCGCCTTGCCGGGCCTGCGGGGGGACCGGAAGGTCACCACTGAGAACCCGGAAAACACCTTCCAGTCACTCGAAAAGTACGGCACGGACCTGACAGCCATGGCGCGGGCAGGCAAGCTGGATCCCGTCATCGGGCGCGATTCCGAGATCCGCCGCATCATCCAGGTCCTGAGCCGTCGCACCAAGAACAACCCCGTCATCATCGGTGAGCCTGGCGTTGGCAAGACCGCCGTCGTCGAAGGTCTGGCCCAGCGCATCGTCGCCGGAGACGTCCCGGAAAGCCTCCGCGGCAAAAGCCTGATCGCCTTGGACCTTGCCTCCATGGTGGCCGGGGCCAAGTACCGCGGCGAATTCGAGGAGCGTCTCAAGGCTGTCCTGGAAGAGATCAAGAACTCTGAGGGAGAGATTGTCACCTTCATCGACGAGATCCACACCGTGGTGGGTGCAGGTGCAACTGGCGACAGCTCCATGGACGCCGGCAACATGCTCAAACCCATGCTTGCGCGCGGCGAACTGCGCCTGATCGGTGCCACCACCCTTGACGAGTACCGCGAGAACATCGAGAAGGACCCGGCGCTCGAACGTCGCTTCCAACAGGTCTACGTGGGTGAACCGAGCGTAGATGACACCATCGGAATCCTTCGCGGGCTCAAGGAGCGCTACGAGGCGCACCACAAGGTCGCCATTGCCGACTCCGCCCTTGTCGCTGCTGCCACGTTGTCCCACCGCTACATTTCCGGGCGGCAGCTGCCTGACAAAGCGATCGACCTCGTAGACGAAGCCGCTTCCCGCTTGCGTATGGAAATCGACTCCGCCCCGGAAGAAATCGACCAGCTGCGCCGCCAAGTGGACCGGCTCACCATGGAGGAGTTGGCCCTCACTGGCGAAACGGACGCCGCTTCTGTGGAACGCCTTGCTGCTCTCAGGGCGGACATGGCTGACAAGAAGGAACAGCTCGACGCCCTGAACGCCCGGTGGGAAGCAGAAAAGGCCGGCCTCAACCGCGTGGGCGACCTCAAGGCGAAGCTGGACGAGCTGCGCTCTGCCGCGGACAAGGCCCAGCGTGAAGGTGACCTGGAGACTGCGTCACGCGTGCTTTACGGCGAAATTCCTGCCCTCGAGCGGGAGCTGAACGCCGCCGCCGAGGCCGAGGCTGCCGTAACGGACAAGTCCAATCAGATGGTGGCCGAGGAGGTCACGGCGGATGACATCGCTGAAGTCATCTCCGCTTGGACCGGGATCCCGGCGGGGCGGATGCTCCAGGGTGAAAGTCAGAAGCTGCTGAACATGGAGCAGGTGCTGGGAGCCCGGCTTATCGGTCAAACCAAGGCAGTCGCTGCCGTCTCCGATGCTGTTCGCCGTGCCCGAGCAGGGATCAGCGACCCCAACCGGCCCACAGGTTCGTTCCTGTTCCTGGGACCCACCGGCGTGGGTAAGACGGAACTGGCCAAGGCGCTGGCGGATTTCCTGTTCGACGACGAACGGGCCATGGTCCGGATCGACATGTCCGAGTACTCGGAGAAGCACTCTGTGGCGCGGCTGGTGGGTGCCCCTCCCGGTTACGTGGGCTATGAGGAAGGCGGCCAGCTGACTGAAGCCGTCCGCCGTCGTCCGTATTCCGTGATCCTCCTTGACGAGGTGGAGAAGGCTCACCCTGAGGTCTTCGACATCCTCCTGCAGGTGCTCGACGACGGCCGGCTCACCGACGGCCAGGGGCGCACGGTGGACTTCCGGAATGTGATCCTCGTGCTGACGTCCAACCTGGGCAGCCAGTTCCTGGTGGATCAGACCCTGGATGCCAACGCGAAGCGCAATGCCGTGATGGCTGCGGTGAACGCATCGTTCAAGCCCGAGTTTCTCAACCGGCTTGACGAAGTGGTGCTTTTCGATGCGCTGACCGTGGAGGAGCTTGCGAAAATCGTGGAGCTTCAGGTGAACGAGCTGGCCGCGCGGTTGCACGGGCGGAGGCTGACCCTGGAAGTGACCGACGGTGCTCGTGCCTGGCTGGCGATGTCCGGGTTTGACCCTGCCTACGGCGCCCGGCCATTGCGCCGCCTGGTGCAGCGCGAGATCGGCGACCGGTTGGCCAAGGCGATACTCGCCGGGGAAATCGCCGACGGCGACACGGTCCTGGTGGATACGGCAGCCGACGTCGACGAACTCACGGTTGAGGGCCTGATGTCAGCAGGCGGGAATGACGGCAGGGAACTCGTAGGGAGCGGTCTCTCGGTCCGCCGGAAGGGCTAGGCGCGGCCGGAAGGGCTAGTTGGGTGACGCCGCTCAGGGGAGCAGGTTTTCCTTGATGACATTGCCAGCATCGGCCGTGACGTAGCAGTCCACGCGGCGGTCGCCCGTTTCCCAGCTCGTAGTGCTCGGGAACGCAGTGCGCTGCAGGAGCACGTAGTTTGCCTCGGCGCCATTGAGTTTGGCGCCCTGGCAGACTTCGCGGCCCTTGTTCCTGAGCGCATCTTGTCCGGGGTAGTCATCACCTTCCGGATAGTGATGGACAGCGACGAGTTGCGCCGAGTGCTCCGTATCGCATGCCACCACGGTGGAGGCTGTCGCGTTGGGGTCGAAGTCCTTGAAGCAGTCACCGAGGCGGAAGTCCAACGGGCTCACCCCTTCCCGGGGCAGCGGAAGGGGACTGGCGTCAGCAGTGGCCGTGGGGGTGCCGCCGTCGGAAGCCTGTCCGTTCTGGGAGCCTGTGTTCAAGAACGTCAGCAGGCCCCAGGCCATCAGCCCCAGCAGCAACAGGCCGGTTCCGATGATGCTGCCATTGATGAGGAGTTGCTTGGAACGATCTGACATGGGCTGTCTCGGTTTGCGTTCGGCTGCGATTGGTATGTATTCAACGGATTCACGGGAGCTTGGTCCCGGCGTGAGTACGTCCGCGGCGCTTGGCTCTTTGGCGGGCGGCGGGACGGCCGCCGGTTTCCGTGGCGGAGCGGGAGGGATCACCGCGATGGGAACGGTCGGAGGTTTTGCAGGTTGCGGCGGCACACGTGGAGCGCTTTTGCCCGCGCCGGAGCCGCCCTGATGCGAGTCATCTTTGTTCTGCCCAGCATCTTTTTTATCCACTCCGGAGCTCACCTCTTCCCTGCTATTCCTGATGCGGGATACCGGCGGTGGCCAGCAAATCCGTGCATCCCCCACCCCGACTCTACCCAAGAAACAATCAAGGAAGTGGTCTGCGAAGAGTGTGCTGCGCGAGACACTTGCCACAGGGGCGGTTATCTGGCGCGCAGTTGCTCCAGAAAGCATGTAACCTAGGTGTACGACAAATTGACCAAACATTCCGGGGCCTCACCGATCGCCAAGGTGACCACCTCCGGTCCAAGTACAAAAGGGGGTCACGCCATGGGGCGCGGCCGTCAAAAGGCAAAAGCTACAAAGCAGGCTCGGGACATCAAGTACTACTCCCCGAACACTGACTACACGGCACTTCAGCGCGAGCTGACGGGCCCGGGAAGTCGTGCCACGAGCCATTTCGCGGATGAGCCGGTAGAACCGGACTATTCAGCTTATGTGGATAAGTACGCGGACGATTTGGAAGAAGACGACGACGAGGTAGACACCCGTCGCATCGGCTAGTTGTCACCACTGAACTTGCCGTAAGGCACTCTCAGTAGCGTGCCGCCGTCGTGCCCAGAGTGCGATGCTTCTTTGCGGTACCCCGAATCCATGTACGTATGGACGAGGAGTTCCGACCCTAGTTATCAGGCCCGTTGGCCACGCCGTATGTTGGCGTACCAACGGGCCCTGCTGTTTAACCAATCCGCCTTGCTGGCCTGCGATCCGACTGTTGGTAGGGACCCTTCCCGGCACTAGATTGATTGGGTTACAGAAAGCTGCGAAGGGATGATCATGTCGCGAGTCGAACGCTACCAAGAAGGCGAACCCTGCTGGGCTGACATCCAAACCCCTGACGTGGAGGCAGCCAAGACCTTTTATGCCGCTGTGTTCGGTTGGACCTTTCAGGACCTTCCCACTCCGGATGGCCGAAGCTACGCAAAGGCCTTCATCGGTGAGGACCTGGTCAGTGTGATCGCGCCCCAGAACCCCAGTCAGGAGGCGGCGGGCCAGCCGGCTCAATGGAACGTCTACTTTGCTGCGGATGACGCCCGGAGCCTCGCACACGACGTCATGCATGCCGGCGGCACAGTCCAGTTCGGCCCGGAGGATGTGGACGATACAGGGGTGATGCTGTTTATGGAGGTACCCGGCGGGGGAACAACCGGGGTATGGCAGGCAGGCACGCATACCGGTTCCGCGCTGTACAACGAGCACGGGGCATTCGCTTGGGCCGAGCTGCTGACGCCTGAGCCGCAGGCCGCCGTCGCGTTCTTCCAGCACCTCTTTGGCCATGACGTCACCGAATATGCCCAGGACGACGGCGGCACGTATATTACGTTGACGGTGGACGGCGCCGAGGTGGCTGGGATAGCACCTGCGCGAAGTGTTGAAGGCGAGGAAACGGCCAAGGCTTCACCGGCCGGCCTCGGTTGGCAGGTGTACTTCGGTGTATCGAGTGCTTCTGAGGCCGTCCTGGCAGCTGCGGCCGCGGGAGCGGAAGTTCTGGTGGAGCCGGAGTTCACTGAAGATGCGGGAACCCTCGTGGCAACACTGAAGGATCCGCAGGGCGGCGTCTTCAGTGTCGTGGAGACTGAGACCTCTCCTTAAACACCATTGAGAACTATCAGGCGTAGGCGTTGACCAGGCGGACCGCGCCGCCGTCAACACCCTTGGCACCCTGGACGTAGTCCGGTCCGGTCTTGAGGATGGAGTCCGAGTCCTGTTCCACGGTGCCCATGATCCACGAGGGCAGGCCGCGGTCATTGAGGCGGTTCACCGCGGCGTCGGCGGCTTCCGGAGACACGATGGCCACCATGCCCACGCCCAGGTTCAGCGTGCGCTCAAGGTCGGCGAGAGGCACGTTGCCGAGCTCGGAGACCAGCTTGAAGATGGCGGGCAGCTCCCAGGTGGCCCGGTCCACTGTTGCCACGAGACCCTGGGGGAGGACGCGGGCGAGGTTTGCCGCGAGGCCCCCGCCGGTGACGTGGCTGAAGCCGTGCACAGCGCCGCTGGCGGCAGACGGAGTACCTACCGGGAATGTGCGGGCGAGGTCCAGGCAATCTGCGGCGTAGACGCGTGTGGGTTCCAGGAGTTCTTCGCCAAGGGTGCGTCCCAGCTCGGAAACCTGCCGGTCAAGGGCCCAGCCGGCGTGGTTGATGACCCGGCGGACCAGGGAGTAGCCGTTGGAGTGCAGCCCGGAAGAGGCCATGCCGATCACAACGTCTCCCGCACGGACGCGGTCCGGGCCGAGGAGGGAATCGGCTTCGACAACACCGGTGGCCGCACCGGCAACGTCGTACTCGTGCTCGCCCAAGAGCCCCGGGTGCTCGGCCGTTTCGCCGCCCACCAACGCGGTACCGGCTACGGAGCAGGCTGCGGCGATCCCGCGGACGATGTCGGCGATGCGTTCGGGCACAACCTTGCCGCACGCAATGTAGTCAGTCATGAACAACGGCTCGGCGCCCACCACCACGATGTCGTCCACCACCATGCCCACGAGGTCGTAGCCGATGGTGTCGTGGATGTCCATCGCCTGGGCAATGGCAACCTTGGTGCCGACGCCGTCCGTGGAAGTCGCCAGCAACGGACGCTTGTAGGTCAGCAATCGGGAGACATCGTAAAGGCCGGCAAAGCCGCCCACTCCACCAAGCACTGAGGAATTGTGGGTCGCCTTGACGGCGCCCTTCATCAGCTCGACGGCGCGGTCGCCCGCCTCGACGTCGACGCCGGCAGAGGCGTAGGTGATTCCGGCGCTGTTGGCTCCGGCGGCTGGGGAAGCGGAAGTCATACTGGCTCTTTCTTGTCAGAGTCGATCAGGCGATCAGCGTCAGTCAGCAGGTTTTCAAATTCGGAGTCCGGTCCGGGATCGCAGCCGGTAGCGCCCGCCTTCTCCGCGGGGTCCTCGTCAGCGGGGACCTCATCAGAGGGACTGCCAGAGGCTGAGGCTCCGCTGGCCGGGATGCCGCCGAGGTCGGTGCGCTCCAGAAGGTTCTTGCCGAGCTTGTCCGCTCCGGGGAGCTCGATGGGGTATTTGCCCGTAAAGCAGGCCGTGCACAGACGTTCGCGTGGCTGCTGCGTGGCGCCGATCATGCCGTCTTCGGAGATGTAGGCCAGGGAGTCGGCGCCGATGGCCTGGGTGATCTCATCCACGGTGGCACCGTTGGCAATGAGCTCGGCCCGGGAGGCGAAGTCGATGCCGTAGAAGCAGGGCCATTTGACCGGCGGCGAGGAAATCTTGACGTGGACGCTGGCGGCGCCGGCTTCGCGAAGCATCCGGACGATGGCCCGTTGGGTGTTGCCGCGAACGATGGAGTCGTCCACTACAACAACACGCTTGCCGCGGATGACGGATTCCAGGGCATTGAGTTTGAGCCTGATGCCCAGTTGGCGCAGCGTCTGGGACGGCTGGATGAATGTACGGCCAACATAGGAGTTCTTGACGAACCCATGCGCGAAGGGGATGCCGGATTCTTCGGCGTACCCTACAGCCGCCGGCGTTCCTGATTCCGGGACCGGGATGACGAGGTCGGCTTCCTGGGTGTTTTCCCGGGCGAGCTGGCGCCCCATTTCCACACGGGATTCGTACACGGAACGCCCTGCGATGGAGGCGTCAGGGCGGGCAAGGTAGACGTACTCGAAAACGCAACCGGCCGGCGTCGCCTCGGCAAAGCGCTGGGACCGGACACCCTCTTCGTCGATGGCGATGAATTCGCCGGGTTCAATTTCGCGGATGAAGCTCGCGCCCACGGTGGCAAGCGCGGATTGCTCGGAGGCGACAACCCAGCCGCGTTCCAGCCTGCCGAGGCAAAGGGGGCGGATACCGTAGGTGTCGCGTGCCGCGTACAGGGTTCCTTCGTCCATAAAGACGAAGCAGAATCCACCCTTGATCTTTGGCAGGAGCTCGATGGCGGTCTGTTCGAGGGACTTGCCAGGCTCACCTTCGAGGAGCGCCGTGACAAGGGCGGTGTCAGAGGTGTTTCCCTGCTTCATTTCGCCGCTGAGCTGGCCGCCGTTGCGTCCCATGATCATGGCTTTGAGTTCGGCGGTGTTGGTGAGGTTGCCGTTGTGTGCCAGAGCAACGGTGCCTGTTGAGGTTGCGCCGAGGGTGGGCTGGGCGTTGGCCCAGTGGCTTGCGCCGGTGGTGGAGTAGCGGCAGTGGCCTACAGCAAGGTGCCCGGTCAGGGTGTTCAGCGTCGTCTCGTCAAAGACCTGGGATACCAGGCCCATGTCCTTGTAGACATTGATCCGCTTGCCGTCGGACGTGGCTATGCCAGCCGACTCCTGACCGCGGTGCTGCAATGCATACAGCCCGTAGTAGGTGAGTTTTGCTACTTCTTCACCTGGTGCCCAGACCCCGAAGACGCCACATGCGTCCTGAGGGCCTTTTTCGCCAGGGAGAAGATCATGAGAAAGTTTTCCGTCGCCGCGTGCCACTGGTCGATTATCTCACGCCATACGCTATGACTTTTCCGGCAGGGCGTTTATGACTGCGGAGAAGGACGGCCGTTTGCGCCCGGCTCGGTGTTGGTGCCTGTGGCAGGGCCCGCGTCCGCTTCCGTTTCGGGAACGGATTCGACGACGGCGTGCTCGGCGCGTCGGACACTCAAACGGTCCAGCACAAGGGCCGCAGCGGCGCCCAGGAGGGCTCCACCCGCGGCGAACAGGATCATGAAGAAACCAAAGACCGAGCCGGGGTCGTAGCTGGCGCTCCCTGGCACGGCGAAGGCGACGACGGCTGCCACCGCAATACCCACGAGGCCTCCCAATATGAGGAAAGGCACATACCTCGGAGCCCTGCGAACAGTGATGTCCCGGCGTTCTGTCTCAGCCGGCTGTGGGTTGTTGCCTGCAGCGGCGGGGTTTTCTTCGAAAGCCATGCCATCAAGCCTACTGTGCGGGTTGTCCTGTAGTGAATGCGGGTAGCAATCGACAGGCTTACCGGGGCTGCTTACGATTAATTCCGGGAGGAGGCCGATGAAAGCATATGAATCACTCCCGCCTAAAGCGCGAAGGCTCGCGAAGTGGGGGTCCATTGGATTGGTGTTGGCCGTAGGGCTCGGCTTGGTGCTGATGACGTTCCTGGAATTCTGGACAGCGTTCTTCATCGCCCTCGGACTGTATCTGGCGCTTTTTGGCCCGCTCAATGCGGCCGCCAGAAAGGAACACCTTCAGATGCTGCGGGATCGAAACCGGGCCTGAGAGGTCATCTCAAGCTCAACCCCGGGTCAGGTTGCCGGAACTGTACATAGAAAATAAGTACGCTTACTATTGCATACCAAAGGATGACACCTGCTTGTCCTAGCAGCCACTCCGGGGCTCATTGGTCCCGGCCAGATCGTTGAAGGGAGACCTGGCATGGCTACCGATTATGACGCACCCCGGAAGTCTGAAGCAGACGTGGTTCCGGAATCGCTCGACGAGCTTCAAGCCGTTCCGGGTGCAGTACGGACACGGGATGCCGACATCGATGAAGCTGAGACTGCAGAAGGCGTCGAGCTGCCCGGCGCGGATCTCTCGGGACTAGAACTCACAGTCGAGATCATCCCGCCCCAAAAGGATGAGTTTGTCTGCTCGTCGTGTTTCCTGGTCCGCCACAGATCCCAAGCAGCCCGCCAGTCCAACGGCATGACCTTTTGCAGCGAGTGTGAAGGGTAGAACAGCTATGGGTGAAGACCGGGAACAGCATCGCGACGACGATTTCTACCGGACCGGAGTCAACGACCATGCCTGGGAACGGGAGCATCGCACCCCGACCACCGGGCAGCTGCGGGCGATCGGTCACCGGCGTCGTGACGCGGAAGCAAAACTGGAGCAACACCTCCAGGAAGCACGCCACAAAAATGAGGAAGAGCCTGACGTAAAAGGCGAGGACGATAGCGGGCAGCCGCCGTCGGACAAGCACTAAGAAAAAATTCAAGGATGGCCCATCCGTTGTGCCGTCGCTCCCGAATACCAGCTAGAACCAGCAGGTTCTGTTACCCATCCCATATAGGAATTGATCAGGAGCGATCATGACAACAGTCAGCAACTCACGCGCCGGGGTGCGCACTAACGTGCAAAAGGCAGCTTTGGCTATCGGTGCCGTTTTCCTCCTCGTCGGAGTCCTGGGCTTCATCCCGGGGATCACCAGCAACGTGGACCAGTTGAGCTTCGCGGGGCACCATTCAGGGGCCATGCTTCTGGGTCTGTTCCAGGTTTCCGTGCTGCATAATGCCGTGCACCTTTTGTTCGGTGTGGCGGGACTGGTCCTTGCCCGGAGCGCGTCAGGCGCCCGCTCCTACTTGCTCTTCGGCGGCATCATCTACCTCGTCCTGTGGATCTACGGTCTGGTGGTTGATCAGGAATCGGCCGGCAATTTTGTCCCGCTGAACGCTGCTGACAACTGGCTTCACCTGCTGCTGGGCGTGGCCATGATTGCGCTCGCACTGCTTCTGACCCGGGGCCGGAACCACCAGGCACCGGCGCGAGCATAAGGACGGCCCACAAGGGACGCTTAGCTGGTGCGACCCGGTGGATGTCAGGGGTGACCTGTCCTCCCCGGGCCTCCGGCCAGCAGATAGGAATCTTCGAGGAGCTCACCGAGCTCCTCTTTGGTCACATTGTCCAACCGGACCAGGACCAGCTGAGGCGAGCGCTGGTGATGGGGAGTCCAGAAGTAGGTATTGGGGTCCGTTCCGGCCAACGCCTCGCGCTCCTCGGTTTTGACTGTGAGAACCCCTGGCTCCCAGATCCTGGCCATGAGGGTCCGTGCAAACCACGCGGGCTGGTTCCAACTGAGCCGCTCGGTCACCCCGGGCATGGCCAGACAGATGCTCCGGACGTCCTCTTGGCTGGGCATCGTCAGCTGCCGCGGTACGTGGAGTAACCGAAGGGGCTCAGCAGCAGGGGCACATGGTAGTGCTCGCCGGTGCCGTTTACTGTGAACACCAGGTCCACTTCGGGAAAGAATGTCTCTGTGCCCAGGCCTTCGTAATAGCTACCGGTGCCGAAATTGAGGCGATAGGTCCCGGCAGGCAATGCTGCGGGTCCCAGGTCCTTGATCCGGCCGTCGGCGTCAGTGGTGCCGTTGGCCAGCAGGTGCCACGCGCCGTCGTCGTGCGTATAAAGCCCGACGGCGACTCCCGCCGCGGGGCGTCCCGACGCGGTGTCCAGGACATGTGTGGTTATCTGTGAAACACTCATTCACTGATCACTCCTTGCAGGCGAAGCAGGGCAATTTCCCGCAACTGTTGGGCAATGATGGCCTCTTCCAAGTCCGGGGTATTAGTGAGGCGTTCCTTGAGGGCGGCCAGGATCTCAGGCGCCGTTCGTCCGGCGGCGCGAATCAAGAACACGTGTCCGAACTTTTCCTCGTAGGCGCGGTTTCCCTCAGCCAGTTCCTGAACCACCTTCGCGTCCGCAGGATCCACTCCGGCCTGCTCGGAACGGGACATGGAGGCTTCGGCGGTTTCCGCCGTCGGGCGTTCCCCGATCCGGGGGTGATGGCTTAGCGACTGCTGGATCTCAGCGCTTGTCAGCGGGCTTGCGGCAGTCCGGGCGAAACCCATGAGGGCCGGCAGCGAGGGAAAGGGGCGGGCGTCCACAATCTGCCCCAGCCAACGCTCCACATCGAGGCAGGGGCGGAGCGCCGCGACGGCATCCGCTCCTTTGAGGGCATTAAATACTGCAAGCTGCATGCTGGATCTTCCTGTACACAACGTGAAGTGACTGGAGCAACGGTGTCACGAGACTACAGCACCGCCCACCGGGACTATGATCCTCGTTGGATGGAAAATGAAAGTGCACCGCTGCCGCGGGTCGACGGCGACGACCTCGAGTGGGAGGGCCAGCTTCAGATCTGGAACGGCCGGCCCTTCACCGGTATCGAAGTGTGGCGCTTTCCGAATGGCCCCATCGAGAGCGAATCGACCTACAAGGATGGCCTCAAGGACGGACTTTCGCGCACCTGGGACGAGCATGGCCACCTGCGCTCGCAGTTCAGATGCCGCCTTGGTGCCGCCTATGGCAACCGCAAGGAGTGGCATGCCAACGGCCAGCTCGCTCAGGAGAGCAACTACGAGTGGGGAGTACGCCTGGATGAGAAGGAGTACGACGAGCAGGGGAGGCTCATCAACGAGATCACCATGGATCCCTCGGACCCCGACTCCCAGTACAGCCTCCTGCTCAAGTTCAGGGACGTCTACGACAAGCATCTCTAGGGCCCCAATGCTTCTTCATGTGCCTCTGCTCATCAAGTGAAGCAGCGCAGCCAGGTGAAAGTCAGGTCAGTTCCTCCATCCGGCGGGCGAGGATGTCGTTCATCGCGAGCAGGCCGACGAGCTGGTTGCCTTCGACCACAACGAGCCGGCTGAGGTGGTAGCGGCTCATCAGGGCTGCTGCCTGGCGCACCGACAGGTCCTCGTTGACTGTGATGGCAGGAATCGTGGCGGCGTCGTAGACGTTCAGGAGATCCACATCGCCCTCCTGGGCGACGACGGTGTCCAGGAGCTCTCTGTAGCTCAGCATGCCGTAGGCGTCGTGGGCGTGCTGTCGCTCCACCACCAGGCTCTTGACCTGGCGCTCCTTCATCGTGGACAGTGCCTCGCGCAGGCTGCTGTAGGGGGAGATCGTGACCACTTGGGGGACCATGACATCTTTGACCGTTAGCATCATCTTCTCTTCCTCTCGCAAACGAGTTTGGGCCGTGTTCAGAGGCTCTCGCGGCGCAGGTGCTCCTCGAATCTGACTACCTGCCGCCTGTCTATGCCCGTCAGGTGCTCGATGGGGACGGCAAACGCCAGGCCCCGGGATTCAACGCCCTTGACCAGGACCCGGTGAAGTTCCTTCAGGATCGGGGCGGTCAGGTGTGCCCCGACAACCATCAGCAACACAGACTGGGTCCCCTCGAAGGTCAGGCCGAAAAACGTCTTTCTGGCTTCGCCGCCGATTCCCTTCCCCGCCAGAATTGTCACCCCCGTCGCGCCGACCCGCTGGGCGTGCTCAATTACCTGCTCTTCCAGGTCGTCGGGGGCGATGACTACTATGGCGGTGAATCTCATGCCGGTTCCCTCCTCAGCCGAGGAAATCTTTCCATCACCATGGCATACACCATGACGGATATGACAGGGAAGATGGAGGCGAAAGCTATCAGACCGAAGCCGTCGATCAATAGGTCTCTTCCCTCCACCGCGTCGGCCAGCCCGATGCCGAGGGCAGTTACCAGCGGCACGGTGACTTCCGACGTCGTCACCCCGCCAAGATCGAAGGCCAGCGCTGTGATGTACTTCGGGGCGAAGAACACCAGGACGATGGCAACTGCGTAGGCGCTCATGATGAAGTAGTGGAAGGGCCCTCCCACCAAGATGCGGTAGACGCCGAAAGCGATGCCGAACGCGACTCCGACGGCGACAATGACGCGCACGGCGAACGCGCTGATCCGACCGGGGGCCGTGTCCTCTGCCTGCTCACCGATCGCCACCAGCGCAGGTTCTGCCATGGTGACAGCGAAGCCGATAAGCAGCCCGAACAGCACAATCAAGACAGGGGCACCCTGTTCGATGAGCTGCTCGGCCATCAACGTCCCGATCGGGAAGAGACCGAGCTTGAGTCCCACCACGAAGGCATGGAGTCCGACCAGGACCATGACGAACCCGACGACGACAAGCATGGCATGGGGCAGTCTTCGCCGGAGCGCAACGAACTGAAAGAACAGAACAACACCCACAATTGGCAGGACCTCCCGGACCATCCCCACCAGGCCAAAGATCATCCCTACCACCCAGTCCGTTGGGCCCTCCCCGGAATCGGTAACTGGCGGCACGCCCCCGGAGTCGCCAAAAGTGTAAACCCAGATGCCGTAGAGCTGGACCCCGATCATGGGCACCATCACACACAACGCCACCAGACCAAAGCCGTCCCCGAGCAGGCTGCGTCCCCTGATCGAGTTGGCCAGACCGAGCCCTATTGCTGCGATCAACGGAACACTGACGATGTTGGTGGTGACCCCGCCCGAATCGTAGGCGAGCGCGATGATCTCCGGCGGGGCAATATAGGTGAGTCCCAGCGCCATCGCATAGCCCGCGATCAGGATTTTGTACACTGCCCAGCCACGCAGGACACGCAGGATCCCCAGGATCAGGACAAGCCCCACCGATACAGCTATGACGAAGCGCAGCACCAGCGCATTGACCCGACCATCGCTGACCAATTGGGCCTGGTCCGCGACAGCGATCACCGCAGGCTCCGCGATAGAGGCAGCGAAGCCAATGGCAAATCCAAAAGGCAGCAACAACCGCAGTGCACCGCGACGGACGAACTGATTGGCCAGGTTCTTGCCGACCGGGAAGATACTCAGGTCCAGGCCATACAAGAACAGGGCAATGCCCACAGCTACGATCACGAGCCCCGCCACCAGCCCCAGAGGCTCATCGGGCATGGAGCGGAAGACCAGCAGTTGAAACAGAACAACGACGACAACGATGGGCAGGAGGTTTTTGAGCGCCTTAAGGAATTCGCTGGCGAATCGGCTGAGGTGCTCCATCCGGTCCTCTCCCGGGAATGATCCTGTGAGTACCAGGGGGCTCAGTTTGCCGGTCCAGCCCAGTCATGTCGACAACCCGAGGCGATGCCCGTCGGGTCCACGCTCGTCATCGCCAGCTCTCTGCGAGCTGGGCGACCCGGCGTTCGAGTTCGGTGATGGGCTGGCTGTGCAGGATCTCGGCGACCTGATCGGCTTCGTCTTCCTCGAGCACGATCCTTGCCACGATCCGATCGGGCTCCACCGGGTCGTAAACGAAGATCTCGCGTGTGCCAGGACGCGCCACGAGGATGCGGAATTGCTGGCCGCCGCGGGTCTGGCAGTCGTGCAGCACCCCGGAGCCGGGCACGGTTGAGTGGGTAGCCTCCATTTTGGCCCTCCTTCCGCCGGTTCCAGATGTGGATTCAGTATTACTTGTGGTGGCACAGAGCTGCCATCGGGGCTGACACCCATTTCCGAAGGGTCAAATGCGCGGGCTCTATTGCTCGTGGGTGCGAGCCCTCATGGACAAAGGACGTGGGCCGCGCAAGGCTAGTCGCATGCGGACCCTGCCCGAAACCATGGCGGCCGGCACGACACATGGCTTGCCTCTCAAAGGACCGGCACAGTTGCTGTTCTGGCGGCTGTTCATCATCAACGGATTGCTTTTCGCGGTGGGCACGCTCGTATTGGCAGTTTCTCCGGCGACGGTGTCGTCACCCGTCCTGCTCACGGAGGTGCCGGTCCTCCTCATTGGACTGGCTCTCATCCTCGCCGCGAACGCCGCCCTGGTTCGGGCCAGCCTCGCACCGCTTGACGCCCTGACGGCTGTGATGCGCCGAGTGAGCCTGTTGCGGCGCGGCGGCGATCGGGCGGCGGAAGCCGGCAACGGCGACCTCGCGCATCTGATGTACACCTTCAATAAGATGCTCGATCGGTTGGAGACGGAGAGCAGCGCGAGCAGTGCCCTCGCGCTGGCTGCGCAGGAAGGGGAACGTCAGCGGATCTCGCGGGAACTCCACGACCAGATCGGCCAGAGCCTGACCGTTGCTCTCCTCAGTCTCAAGCGAGTCGTCGACCGATCTCCCGACGATCTCCGCCAGGAGAGCCTCGTCGCCCAAGAGGCCGTCCGCGCGAGCCTGGAGGAGGTACGCCAGGTGGCGCAGCGTCTGCGCCCAGGCGTACTCGCGGACCTAGGCTTGCGGAGCGCGCTGAGTTCGCTGGGCTCGGAGTTCTCCCGCTCGAGCGGGATCCCGTTGATCTGGGAGCTGGACGACGAGCTCCCGGAGCTCAGCGGCGAGATCGAGCTGGTGCTTTACCGCATCGCGCAGGAGGCACTCACCAACGTCGCCCGGCACGCGCACGCGACACGAGTCGATTTCGCACTCACCTCGACCGCGACCGGGCTGACCCTGACGATTGCCGACGACGGGCAGGGCGGAGACTTCCGCGAAGGCGCAGGCATTCGCGGGATGCGCGAACGCGCCCTGCTCATAGGCGCCGAGCTGACGATCACCTCACCGCGGAACGGGGGGACCGATGTTCGCCTCATCGTTCCCGGCGTCGAGGCGAGGAGCTAACCGATGGGCGAACCCACGCGCATCCTGCTTGCCGACGACCATGCCCTGGTCCGCCGCGGCCTTCGCTTGATCCTTGATGCGGAACCGGACCTTACCATCGTGGCCGAAGCGGCCGATGGAACAGAGGCAGTCGCAGCCGCGGCTGCGGGCGGGGTTGACCTCGCGATTCTCGACATCGCAATGCCCCAGATGACCGGCCTTCAGGCGGCGCGGCAGATATCGCGGAGCGCACCCGACGTGCGGATCCTCATCCTCTCGATGTACGACAACGAACAGTACTTCTTCGAGGCGCTTCGGGCAGGAGCCTCAGGTTATGTGCTCAAGTCGGTCGCCGACCGCGACCTTATCGAGGCGTGCCGTTCAGCGATGCGAGGGGAGTCCTTCCTTTATCCTGGCGCTGTCACCGCGCTCATCCGCGACTATCTCGAGCGCGACCGCCGTGGTGACCGAATGCCGGACAGCATTCTCACTCCCCGCGAGGAGCAGATTACTAAGCTGATCGCAGAAGGCAACTCCGCCAAGGAGATCTCGGAAATCCTCACCATAAGCGTGAAGACCGTTGATCGCCACAGGGCGAACATCCTGCAGAAGTTGGGGTTGCGCGACAGGCTGGACCTGACAAGGTTTGCCATCCGCACCGGGCTCATCGAGCCGTAAGCGGTCTGGACCATATCCAGGTAAGCGGTCCTTTCTTCGGTCCCGCGTTCTGAGACGGGTTTGAACAGCCCTCCCGCCCGTGGGAGCGTGTTGTCATGGGCAAGGTCTACGGTGCGATTGATGAGCGGTTGACGAAATTCATTGCACGGCAGCCGGTCTTTTTCGTGGCCACCGCGCCGCTGTCGGCCGACAGTCACGTGAATGTGTCGCCCCGCGGACTGCCAGGCACTTTTGCAGTCCTCGACGAGCGTACCTTTGCCTGGCTTGACGTCACCGGCAGCGGGAGCGAAACGATCGCCCACCTTCGGGAGAACGGTCGCGTCACAGTGATGTTCTGCGCCTTCGACGGCCCACCGAACATCGTCCGCCTCCACGGCACGGGGCGCGTCATCAGCCGGTACGACGACGAATTCGAGTCACTCGCCCGGCATTTCGACGACCAACCCGGCACGAGGGCCATCATTGTGGCTGACGTTACCCGTGTTTCCGATTCTTGCGGGTGGGGCGTCCCTCTCATGAGCTTTGAGGGCCATCGCGATGTGCTCGGGCCGTACTTCGAACGTAAAGGGACTGACGGCAGCGCCGACTACCGGATCGGCAAAAACCGCACAAGCATCGACGGGCTTCCCGCTTACGACTTTGACCCCTTGAAATCAGCAGAGATCTGACCTCGTTCTCGATCCCACAGCGTGGTAGCGTTCACGGACACCGCTGGCAGTTGCAGGCTTCTACCTCTGGCAGATCATCAGCGAATTTCCGTCGGGGTCTTTGAAGTTGAACCACTTATCAAACTGGATTTCCTCCACCTCGGCACTCTTTTCCTTCATGTGCCGGTGCGCTGTCCGGATATCGCCTGTGTTGAGAACGACGGCGGGAATTTGAAAGACAGCGTCCGGGGAGTAGATCTTGCTGTCGAGGATGAGCCCGGTGCCGTCCATGGGGAGGACGTAAAGGTGGTTGTGCAGGATCTCCCCGTTGGCAGGAACTCCCAGCACGTCGCAGTACCAGTCCCGTGCCTTGTGAAGGTCGCTGACCGGAATGAAAACCATGCCTATCTGAGCTGCTATCGGATTCATGCCAGTCCTTTGTGTCGTGTTTTGGTGAATCGCCCCGGTCCCCGATGGCAGGTTCTGCTTACTATTGCACGGCGACGAGCTTAAGGGACAGCAGACTCGGTCGTCAGGATCGGGCCGCCTGGAGAAGCGTGCAGGTATTTGTGGCGCCATATAGAAAGAGATCCGCCAGTGATTATCTCTAGAGGGATGCCTCGAAGAGAACGAGCTCTGAGCATCCGTCGTCAGCCTGTCACTCCATGAATCTCGACGGAACGGGCGACGAAGCGGAAGCCAAGCGTTTCATCGTCGCCGGAAACGCGGGGCGACCACGACGCCAGCCAAATAGTGCCCTGCAGGGGCCATTCCATCGGGGTCCGAGTGGTAATGCGTCTTAACTGCCCCAACGACCTCACCTTTCATGACAGCCACCAACACGAGGCGGATGTGTCCGGGCGCGATCATCTCGTTGGTCCAGTGGGGGCGTCCGCTGGCATCGCGAGCTGCATTTACATGTTCCAAGTCATCCGCCGCCGCTTCACGAATCTGCACTAGCTCAGCGTATTAGGCGAGTTGATCGGATCCTTCATTCGTGCTCATAAGGCAGCTCCCGAGTGATAACTCGGCCAAGGCCCATCAACTCTTTCTCGGACGGGTCCCCACGAATGACCCCGGCGGCATTCCCGGCCCAAAGACGGGAGCGGCGTTCGGCCGTTTGGCGTGCCGTTCTTCTTCCGCGATGCGTTGTTTCAACCGCTGCAGAACCCAGGGGAACAGGTGTTCGCGTGCCCAGAGAATGTCATCCGCCCTGGCCTCCCGCCATCTCCGCTCTGGCAGCTCCTTGGGCATCATCGGTTCCAGGGTGTGGGGGATGTTGAGGGTATCCAGCACCATGGCGGCGATGGTGTGCTGACCCAGGGGAGAGAAGTGCAGCCGGTCAGGATCCCACATCAGCGGATGGGTGAGTTCTCGCAGTGCCCACAGGTCAGCAATCACGGCGTCGTGGCGGGCCGCGATGATCCGCAGGTTTTCGTTGAAGATGGCCACCTTGCCACGGGTGCTTCCCAGGACCGGGGTCGCACCCCAGTCCGGGCCCGCGAACAGCACCACCGTTGCGCCGGTGGAGGCCAGCAACTCCACTGCTGCGTCCAGCCTGGCGGATAGTTTGTCCGGATCGCTTCTCCTGAAAATCAGGTCATTGCCTCCCCCATTGAGGGTGATCAGATCAGGCTTCAGGGCAAGAGCCGGTCCTACCTGCTGATCCAGGATCTGCCGCAGCAACAGTCCCCGCACCGCCAGGTTCGCGTAGGCGAAATCCTCGTGACCGATACTCAGCTCCTCGGCAACACGGTCCGCCCAGCCCCTTAGGCCTCCGGGGCTCCGCGGTTCGGGATCCCCCACCCCTTCAGTAAACGAATCGCCCAAAGCCACGTATCGGCTCCAAGGGTGCAGGCCATTTCTGTCATCAAGAGTGCCACCCGCGATTCCGCCACCGTCGCTGGGAACGTTCATCTCCCCATATTGCTCTCACTGAACCACGGGCGCCATGCCCGTCGGTTCCGGTCCCGACATAAGTGCCACTGGACCCCCCTTATGCCCCGAATGTCACCTGCGGAAGAGGGACATAACGATGCTCACCACAACAGAAACTATGAGCATGGAGACCCACGGAATGTAGACGCGCATGTTGTCGCGTTCAATTCGGATGTCTCCTGGAAGGCGCCCGAACCAAGACAGCCAGCCACTCCACGCCAGCACACCGACCAGGACAACGAGCACGCCGACGGTCACCAGCAACGGACCAAAGTCGCGTCCCATTTAGAACCCCGCTCACACCGTTGGACCGGCAGCTTCAGTGCTCACTGACCCGAGCACATGCGACTGTTTAAGACGATCGTATAACCCGGTGGCGGTCACAGGGCTACCAGCGCCTTTACACCGTCAGGTCTCTTTCCCTGATCAGGCGGCTTGCGGCGGCCGCCGCAGCGATGGCCACGGCCACCATCAGCATGGCGCCTCCGGGGTTGAAAGCTTCAACGGGCATGGCTGATGAGTGCCGGAACGGGCTCAGGTCCTGAAGCCACACAGGCAGGCCGAGCAGCTCCCCGAACTGCCCCAGGACCAGTGCGGCGGCCAAGGCACTCCAGCCGGCTGGGCTGCTCCAGCGTGGTGCCAGCGCGAACACCATCACGGTCACGGCAGGAAAGACGAGCGCCGCCGGGACGTGGGCCAGCGCGGCGGCAAAAACCGTGCCGGGGCTGCTGCCCCCTGCTTGCCCCAGGGCGAGCACGACGGCGGCCGAGGCTCCGGCGGCAACGGCAACCGCCGTCGTCGTAAATGCCGCAACGGCGAGGGTGCTGCCCAGCCAGCGGAACCGCGACGCCGGCACGGCCAGCAGCAGCTCGGCCCGCCCTTCCGCCTCTTCCACCCGAAGCCGCAGCACAGCCTCGATGCCCGCTGCAGCGGCCAGAATCCCGGCGATGCCCAGCATGGCGGTGGTAAACAGGTCCACCGGGCCGGCGTCGCCCGGAATCAGCCGGCTCATCAGATCCGCCAAGGACGGGTTTCCTTCCAATGCGTCGCGGACCACCGGGCCCAGGCCACCCGCCACGGCCCCCAGCGCTGCGGTAATGAAGCACCAGCTGGCCAGGCTTCCACGCTGCAGCCGCCACGCCAAGCCCAGCATCGACGCCAGGCCGCCGCCCGCCCTTTCCGCGCCCGAATCATCCGCAGCGATGTAGCTGGCGCCCAGGTCCCTGCCGCTGCGGAGCGCCACGGCAACCACCGCCAGGACTACTGTTCCGGCTCCGATAACCAGCAAAGGCAGCGAGTCCGTCTCAGTGAAGGGCCGGATGCGCTGGGCCCAGCCGATGGGTGAGAACAGCGAGGGCCAGGCGGCGGTGACGTGCAGCAGCGATGAGTCGGCGGTGCCGAGGGCGTCGCCGGCGCCGCGGACCAGGTAGGCGCCACCCACCAGCGCCGCGGCTGTGCCGTTGGCGCTCCTTGCGGAGGGCATCACCTGTGCCACCAGGGCGGCGGCCGCCATGAAGAACAGGCCCACCATGCCAACAGCCGTCCCCGCCAGGAATGATCCTGGTACCGGGAGGCCTGCAGCGATGAATCCGGCGGCAACCGCCACTGCGAGGACCACATTTGCGCAGGTGCCGACGAGCAGGGTTGCGTAAAGAGAAGTCACCCGGGCGATATGGGTTGAACCGACCAGCTCAAACCGGCCCTGGTCCTCATCCGCGCGGGTATGCCGGACCACCAGGAACGCACTCATCAACCCCGCCAGCACTGCTGTGAACGAATAGCCCTGGAAGAAGGTGACCGCCCCGGAACTGATACCGTCGGGAAGCCCCCGGAGGAACAGGAAGGCCGGACTGGCCGCGGCCACAGAAATGAGGGCGGCCCGCTCATTGTCCTCGGCAAACTGTGTGGTGACGGCGGTGCCGGCCGCGTAGCCCAGACCCGCGATGCCCAGGATCCAGGCAGCCAGGATCCCGCGGTCCCTCCGGCTCTGGAGCAGGGCCAGCCGGAGAACGGCGGACATCACAGCACCTGGCTCTTGTGGCTGCCCTGCCCGGCATCCTGCACGCCGTAGTGGCGCATGAACAGCTCCTCCAGGGAAGGGGGCGCGGCCGTGATGCCCGTTATGCCTGCAGTAGCCAAAGCATCCAGGACATAGCCAAGGTCCGCTGCATCGGCGTCGAATTCCATGGCTGTTCCGTCGATCCGGAGATCGTGGATGCCCCGACAGGTGGACAGCACCTCAGGTTTCGCTGCCGACGTGACCCGGAAGCGTGTGCGGGTGAGGTGCCGGAGTTCGGCCAGGGTCCCGGATTCCACGGCCACCCCGGACCGTATGATGGTCACCCTGTCACAGAGCTGCTCCACCTCGGTCAGGATGTGGCTGGACAGCAGCACGGTTGCCCCGTCCGAAGTGACCCGGCGGACATGACGGCGGAACACTGCGTCCATGACAGGGTCCAGGCCCGAGCTCGGCTCGTCGAGGAGGTAGAGCCTGGCAGGGCGGGAAAAGGCCGCGATCAGGGCTGCCTTCTGCCGGTTGCCTTTCGAGTAAGTCCGCGCCTTCTTCCGTGGATCGAAATCGAACTCGTCAATGAGTTCCCGACGCAGGTTTTCATTCGCGCCGCCGCGCAGCCCGGCGAGCAGGTCGATGACCTCGCCGCCGCTCAGATTCGGCCAGAGCGTGACGTCCCCGGGGACGTAGGCCACATCCCGGTGGGCCCGCACCGGCTCAGCCCACGGATCGATGCCGAACACCCGGGCCATTCCCGATGTTGGCCGGATCAGGCCCAAAAGAATCCGAAGCGTTGTGGATTTTCCTGCCCCGTTGGGTCCGAGGAAACCATGGACCTCGCCCGGCAGAACGGACAGGTCCAGGCCTGCCAATGCGGACGTGCGCCCAAAATTCTTAACGAGGCGCGTGGTGGTGATGACGGGATTCGAGTCGGTGTGCATGGCCGTTCCTTGGTCGCAGCAATCACGCCCAAGGCGGTTGCCAGGGCATGCCGCAGGCGTTTCCGCATGCGGGCCGACCAGGCTTCCCGGCTCTCCGGTCCTCATCATACAAGCGGTACATGGCCTCTGGAAGGGGACCTGGAGACGCGGATGATCGGAGAGAAGGACGCCGACGGCGAAGCCCCCGTTCTGCCGAATCCTGATAACCAGTGGGACTGGGGCTACGGTGTCCGAGGAGTTCTTGAATGCCTGCCGTGGGAACGCCGGCCACGTAAAGAACACGTAGGAGACGGCCAGAAACGGGTACGGCTTACTCGTGCCCAGCAGGTCTTGGCAGCCCAGAATATAAGTCTGGGGCCGGCGGCGATAGAGCCTTCTGAGACCAAGGTTCGACCCCCAGTCTCCGCCGGCCCCGGCCCACAAGCCCTCTCTGCCGGGCGGGCCAACGGCTCTTCCAGGAGGACCACGCGACGGATTTGAGGGCCCGAAACCTCTTGCAACGCTGAATTCCAGGTGCTATAAAATCTGTATCAGCGGATATACATCCGGTCTATCAAATTGGATCACAGGAGGTATGAGATGTTGATGCTCAATGACCCGTTCCGCCAGTTCGACAGGCTGGCCCAGCAGGTCCTGGGCACGGCGGCCCGCCCGGCAGTCATGCCGATGGACGCCTGGCGTGAAGGGAACGAATTTGTGGTCGCGCTGGATCTGCCCGGCGTAGATATTGACTCGGTTGACCTGGACGTCGAACGCAATGTCCTGACGATCAAGGCCGAACGCAAGGACGCGGTCAGCGAAGACACCGAGATGTTCGCTTCCGAACGTCCCCGCGGTGTGTTCAGCCGTCAGCTGGTCCTGGGCGAGACTCTGGACACCGAGAACGTCAAGGCCAGTTACGACGGCGGCGTCCTGACTGTGCGGATCCCTGTTGCGGAACAGGCGAAGCCCCGCAAGATCGAAATTGAGACCAAGGGCAAGCAGCCACAGATAAGCGCCACCTAGTAGACCGGAACGGAAACAAAGTGGTCCCCGGCCAACAAGGCCGGGGACCACTTCACCCGAAGCTGCAAGGGAGCCAGCAGCATCACCCACTTGCCGGTAATACGGCTGTTGATCGGGGAGTCCAATGGGCGAAGCAACGATCGCCGGCTACTTGGCCGGATACCTCGCGACTCTTATAGCGGTGTTCCTTTACTTCCTCCCGGGGCTGCTGCTCTTCATTGCGCTGGTCCTGATCGTTGGCCTCTTGCGCCTGCTGGCTCAGCCATTCCTTTCCCTGATTCACAGACTGCACAGGTGAGTTCTGGGCAACGGAGCGACGCTGGCTACCGTGCCGGCCCTCCACTCGCCCGGGCAGGAAAGCTCAGTCCACCATCCGGTACGTCGCATCGGAACGGTCGAGGTCGCTCGCGATCGTCGTCAGGCTGAGGCCGTAGTTGCTGTGCCTGATGTAGCGGTCCGGATAGTTGTGCGAGCGGAACGATGTCAGATAGTTGTGCGCCAGCCCTGCCACCGGGAGGAAGGTCGAGTCTGCCTTGAAGAGAGCGGAACCGTCATTCTGGACCAGGCTGAATTGGTAGTTCCAGTGGCGCAGGAAGTGGCCTGGCATATCGACTGACTCAAACGAGATGCGACCATCCGCCTGACTGGCCAGCCCGGGGACTATCCGGAACTGTGAGTCCTTGACAGGGGATGTCGTGGGATCGAGGCGGACTGTTGAACCGGAGTGCCGAACATAACGGTCGGGCACGTTGAAGCTTTGCAGCCGGGAGACACGCCTGCCGGTCTGGGCCGGGTACTGCATTAGGGTGCCGAATCCGAGGGCGTCGTATCCTCCGGAGGTTGTGCCATAGTCGCCGCCTCCACTATCCGGCCGAAGGGTGGCAGCGATTTGGCTGACCCAGGGCGTGCTGAGGCCCTTGCGGCCGGAGTAGTGTCCCAGCACCTGATCCCAAACCGGCCGGGCCTGTCCCCGCGCGCCCTCTCCGGGGACTGTCTGGGTCTGCCAGCCGACGTGGGACGCGGTGGTCGAGGGCCCGGACTGCCACGTGTACGGGGTGAACGGAACGTCGTTGCCGAGGTTGTATTTTGCAACATACTCGGCCGCCTTGAGGAAACGGTTGTCGTCGTGCCCGTAGCAGTCGATGCCCTGGTTCCAGGCCATTTCGCAGAAGGCACCCATGAGCCCGATGCCCATGATGGTATGCGCCTGGTCACGGCCGCTCTCCTGCCACTGGGCCAGGCCCTCGTCCTCGTAGACGTAAGGCACGGCCTTCGGCAGGGAGCCATTTCCCGCGCCGCTCTGGAAGTACGTGACGGCGCGGTCAACCAGATCGTCGCGGTCCGCGAAGATCCCGATCGCCATGATCGATGCCATGTTGCATAGGTCCCAGTTGGCCCAGTAGTTGGTGATGACAGCACCGTTGTGATTGGTGAGGAAGTCCTCATTCATCGGGTGGAAAATGTTGAGGAGCATGCCGCGGAACCGCTCAAACTCGAAGTCCGGGTGGTCCCGAACCAGCTCTGCCGCGTTCGCGAATTGGTAGCCGTAGATGCCTGCGGCCAGGAAGCGGTCCGCGTTGCCGGTGACCGTGGTCAGCATCCCGGACCAGGCGTTGAGAATCCTCACCGCAGCTGCGCCATGGGCGGCCTCGCCGGAGACCCGCCATCGCAGGGCGTTCTGATAGGCGGCATGTACGTCAGGAAAGAGCTGCGCATAGTTTGAGCCGTCGCCACCGCGGATGACTGTCTCCAACGGACGCGGCTGCCACCCGGAACTGGACCGGCCGTTTGCCACCAGGCGGTTCCAGCCCCCCAGCCAGGGCTGGACACCGTCGGCCACGCGCAACGACGTGGCCTCGATGTCAGCCAGAGTGTGGACCATGCCTGGATGCGCATACTTGGAGGGTCCAAGAGAGACTGTCGCGAGCGGAGTGGGGCTGGGCTTGGGCTTCGCCCAAGAGGCGCCGGCGGCACCGGCCGCTACAAGGGGTACAGCAAGGGAGGCACCAGTGATGAAGGACCTGCGTGAAACCGTACTGCGGGATGACCGAAGGTGGCGATAATTCGTCGTCATTGACTTCCGTTCGCTAGGAATTCCTGAGACCCGAGGGAGCGGGAAATCGTTATCCCACTCGGGCAATACTCACACGTGCAGGGCGGAGGTTCAAGAGGTCAGGGTGGCTTTTCTTCAGTGGGCCCCCTATGCCACCGTGTTGCCCAGGATTCCCAATCCTCCGAGGCTGATCTCCACACTGTCACCCGGCCGCACGGCCACTGCCGTGCCCGGAGCACCTGTCATCACCACGTCTCCCGGTTCCAGTGTCAGCCACGAGGTGACGTAAACGAGGCAGTCCACCACCGACGAGGGCAGATTGAAAGTGCCGGACTTCGCACGGATTTCCCCATTAACGGCGACGTCGATGCCCACCAGGTCCGGATCAGGCAGCTCGGTCTCGATCCAGGGGCCCAGGGGTGTGTAGTTGACGCCGGCCTTCCCTTGGAAGTTCCGCTCATCCACTGCCCCCTGGTCCACATTGGTGACGTCATTGACGCAGGTAAACCCCAGAACATGCTCGAGCGCGTTCCCGGCAGTAAGTGAGGTTGCGCTTTTCCCGATGACGACGGCGAGTTCACCTTCGATGTTGACCGTGCCCCGGCCCCGGGCAGCCACAATCACATCCTGCGGGCTGGCCACGGTGTGCACGGACTTATGCCATGCCTGGATGGGCAAAGGGTGATCGTTGATGGTCAGGTTATGGGCAATGCCCACGACGACGGCGGGCCGCACCGGAGCCAGGAACACCGCCTCCGCCTCGGGTGTGGAGCCGCCAGTGAAGCTAAAGGTGTCCGCGAACAGATCGTTCACGTGATCCCAGTTTCCATCCCGGTTTACAGCAAACTGCGGCCCGGTGGGTGTCTTAATTCTTGCGAGGCGCAAGGGGTCTCCTTGGTGATATTGGCGGCAACCCGCCGTCGTCGGCTATTGCAGGTACTTGAAAACACTCCACGGAGCCCGCACCACAAAAGTGCAGGTGCTGCGGTGTCGCGCCCCGAAGGTGGGGCGCCGGTCACCGGACTCCGAGCGAAAGAACGCTGGTTCCCCGCAGGCAAGGCATGTCAGGTGCTCACGCCGGGATCTCCGCCAGGATTCTTCCCTGGCCCCGAACTCCGCGGCATCCCAGTCCTTGCCGTCCACTGAACTCATGGCACGTTTCACTTGGCTTCCCTTCAGGGTCCTAGGTGGCGCGCAGGCTCAGCCGCTTCTTGAACGCGGCCGCTTCCAGGACTTCCCGGTTGATCACAAACTCCGGGGTTCGGCCGTTGGCCACATCGACAATGGCGCGCACGCAGCTGCCTCCGTTTCCCAGCGACATCTCGTCCGTCCAAGACAGGCAGTGAGGGGACAGCGTCACGTTCGGCAGGCCGATGAGCTCGTTGGCTACCGGCTCCTCTTCGAAGACGTCCAGCCCGGCGCCGGCAATTGTGCCGCTGACCAGCGCCGCAATAAGGTCCTGCTCGTTGATGATGGGACCGCGCGCCATATTAATGACGACGGCGGTGGGTTTCATCCGTTCCAGGAGTGCGGCATTAACGATGTGCCGGGTCTGGTCGGTCAGGACTGCCATCACAATCAGTGCGTCGCAACACTCGGCCAGGTCCGCCAGCTCCATGAGTTCGACGCCGAGCGCGGCGGCACGCTCCGGGGGGCAAAAGGGATCGTATCCGAGGCACCGGACGCCAAACGACTGGAGCAGGCGGATCAGTTCCCCGCCGGTGTTCCCGACGCCCAGGAGGCCGATGGTCTTCCCTGACAAGCCCGTCCCCATGAACCCCTCCCGCAGATCCCAGCGCTGTTCCTGGACCAGGCGGTCCTTGGTCACGGTGTGGTGCATCACGGAGTGCAGCATGGACAATGTGGCGGTGGCAACCGGTCCGCGGGCGCCGTCGGGAGTAATGGTTGCCACGGTTCCCGCGGCCGTGCAGGCCTTGAGGTCGACGGCGTCGAATCCGACGCCGAACCGTGCCAGGATCAGTGGGGGATTGGCAACCCCGGCGAAGGAATCCGCCGTCACGGCCGGGGCGGCGTAAAGGATTGCGTCGTACTGCTCCATCTGGGCCGGCGTCAGTGCTGCCGCCGTGTCCTGCATGTACTCCCAGTCCAGGCCTGCGTCGTCAAGTCCGGTGAGGCCGATATCGCCCCAGACGTTCTGTCCGGAGGGGTCAAGGAAATCAGGGGAAATGCCTACGGTGAACTTCATTAGAAGACCGCCAAAGGGTTAACGGGCGAACCGGTGCCGCGGGGGATGTTGAGTGGAGCCACCACGAACATGAACCGGTAGCGGTCCTCCTCGGCGCAGGCCGCGCCGAGAGCTTCGAGATCGAGGTTGTCCAGGAGAGGCAGCCCCATGGCGGTGATCGCCAGGATGTGGATGGGGGAGTGAATGCCAGGGGTGGGGGAGGGCCGCACGTCCGAATCGCCGTCGCCGCCGAGTACGCTGATTCCGCGCTCCGCCAGCAGTGGCATGCAGTCAACGTGAAGGCCCGCGCTCAGGTCCGAGGAGTCCCAGATTCCCAGTTCGCTTGCACGCCGGAAGTGCCCGGTGCGGATCAGGACGGCGTCGCCGGCTGTGATTTTCACTCCAAGCTTTGCTTCCGCCTCCAGAATGTCGGTTGCCCGGATTGCGGTACCGGGCTCAAGCCACGGCACGTCAAACAGGACAGTGAAATCCAACAGCACGGCGGGAGTAACGAGCGAGCCGAGTGCACTGACGGAGCCGAAATCAGCTCCGGCGGCGGTAACCACGTCCTTGGAGGTCTGCCCTTCATAGAGCAGGCCTTTGTAGGCGATGTGACTCAGTGCGTCCAGGTGGCTGACGGCCTTGCCGTGATAGTCAACGCCGATGAAGTCCTTATTGCAGGATGGTTCCGGAGCCTCACGGATACCGAGATCCGTCATGTAGTGGAGCGCGGGGTTGGCGTTGGAGGGCCCGCTAACGGTATTCCAGGGCAATGCAGTCGGAACCACCCGCCCGCTCCGGACCAGGGAGGCTGCTTCCACGACGGAGGCAGGAGCCACCGTTTGCCAGGCTCCCGCGGACGGATCGCTGTAGGTGCCCCAGGTCTTTACCTCTTCGAAGACCTCCTCGAAGCGGGCTTGATCCACTGCTGGCCCGTTATTGGCTGGCTCTCGATAGAGTGAGGTTGCCCTGATGTCGTCCGCGCACACGGTGTACTCCTTGAAATTTAGGGACCGTCCTGGAATCCGGTCTGTTGCCTCCAACAGGAAGGCCAGACGGCCATGAGATGCCACCGGTCCTGCGAAGGAGATGGGAGGGGGTGACTCGGCAATGATAAGCCAATATACTGGCCGAAAGTCAATATCTTGGATTAGGGGAAGCGAAACATGGCGACAGAAACTACTGCAGGCACACAAAGCTCCGTGCCGGCCATTACCCGGGCCATGGCCATCCTTGACCTCATCGCCGAGGCAGGACAGGCGGGCGTCAGCGTGCCGGAGATTGCCAAGTCGATGGATCTGGCCAAGTCCTCCACCGCCAACATCGTTGCGGCTTTAGAGGGTGAAGGCATGCTGCGGCGCACGGATGGCAGGTTCACACTGGGCCGGCGAATCCTGTCCCTGGCAGGGGACTACCTCCGCTCAGCGGACCAACTCTCGGAGTTTTATGCGCTCTGCCGCCGCTCCAAGCTCATCTCACGGGAGGCGGCGCGCCTCGCATTGCTGGACGGAACCGACGTCCTGTACCTGGCCCGCTACGAAGGAACCAACCCCATCAGGCTGACGGCAAACATCGGCGACCGCTATCCGGCCCACGTCACGGCGACCGGAAAAGCCGTACTTTCCACGCTTCCTGACGCCGTGGTGGAGGACCGCTACCGTGGCAAGTCCTTTGTCGCCTTCACCCCCAAGTCGTTGACAAGTGTCCCGGAACTGCTGGCCGAACTGCAGGCATCGCGGCGCCGCGGCTACTTCATGGACGACGAAGAAACCACTGTCGGCGTGGTCTGCTTCTCGGTCCCCGTGGTGGATATCCCAGGGGAACCTGCCCAATTCGCCATCAGCGCGACGCTCCTCAAGGCGCGCGCCGACGAGCTGAAACACGAGGACATTGTGGGCGAGCTGCAGCAGATTGCCCGGGCCCTGGCCAACCCGCTCAGTTCACACTCCCTCTAGCCCGCCAAGATCCCTCCGGCACATACCCAACTGCGACAGTTCACTGCTGCGGTTAGCGCACGCGTGCCCTGATTTCCCGGCCTTCCCTTCGCCCAAGCCCCCATGCGGAAGACATGTAGCGACCAACTCTCAATCCACCCTTGACCAATATGTTGACTTTAGTACAGGATATTGGTCAGCAGGTCATTGATGACCACCCAGAAATTTACGCAGCACTGGGGCTGCAAGGAGCGAACATGGGACTCAACCCTCCCGCGATGCCGCTGATTCACATTGAAGAATTGTCCAAGCGGTTCGGAGTGAACGCAGCTCTAAAGGACGTCAACCTCACCCTGGAAGCAGGCAGCATTCATGCACTGCTCGGCCAGAACGGGGCCGGCAAGTCCACCATCATCAAGATTCTTTCCGGGCTCTACACACCCACCAGCGGCCGCGTAACGGTGGCAGGGCACGCCCTCGGAACCCCCGAGGCCACCGCCACCATGGCCTTCATCCATCAGGACCTCGGCTTGGTGGACTCCATGACCATTGCAGAGAACATCGCATTGAGCACCGGGTTTGGCCGTTCCGGCGGTTTCATCTCCTGGCGCCAGGTACGTGACGACGCCGCTGAGGCCCTTCAGACAGTGGCGTCCCATCTGGAACCTAACCGCTACGTCTCGGAATTGAGCCGGGCGGACAAGTCGCTGGTGGCGATCGCCCGGGCTCTGGCCTCCAACGCCTCGGTGATCGTCCTGGATGAACCCACCGCAAGTCTTCCCGCGGCAGATTCGCGTCGGCTCTTCGATGTGCTGGAAAAGCTGCGGAGCCAGGGCCACGGGCTGCTGTACGTCAGCCACCGGCTCGATGAAGTGTTCGCCATTTCAGATACCGTCACAGTCCTGCGTGACGGCCGCCTGATCCACAGCGGACTCATTGCTCAGAAGTCTCCGCGCGAGCTCGTCGTGGATATTGTGGGCCGCAAGCCAGTCAGCTACACCTCGGGAAGCGGTGTTCAGCAGGACGTTGAACGGCTGGAAGTACATGAGCTGACCACCTCGCAGACACAAGCTCTCTCCTTTACAGTTCACGCCGGCGAAGTCGTCGGAATGGTGGGACTGACCGGTGCAGGGCACATGGAACTCGGGAGGGCATTGGCCGGGGCGTGCAGGATCACCTCGGGCAGCGTGAAGCTCGATTCCAAGGACTATCAGCCGCGGACGCCGTCGGAAGCTGTTGACTCCGGCGTCGGCTTCGTCACCAGCAACAGGATGGAAGAGGGCTGCGCCCCGGAGCTGACGCTCCGCGAAAACTTCCTGCCCAACCCCGCCATCCGCTCCAAGAACCCTTTTACCTGGACCAGCCCAAAGACTGAACGGAAGCTGGCCGGAGAACTCGTGGAACGGTACGGAGTCAGGCCGGCACTCACCGAGGTGGCCATCGCCACGCTTTCGGGCGGCAACCAGCAGAAAATCATGATCGGCCGCTGGCTAAGCACCCGGCGAAAGCTCATCATCCTCGAGGAACCCACCGCTGGGGTGGACGTCGGCGCCAAGGCTGACATCTACACCCTGCTGGAGGAATCGCTGGCGGGCGGGCTCGCCGTCCTGATGATCTCCACAGACTTCGAAGAAGTCGCCAACGTCTGCCATCGGGCACTCGTTTTTGTCCAGGGAACAGTCACAGCCGAGTTGTCTGGCGCCGACCTGTCCATTGCAAACCTCACCGCGGCGGCCTCCGGTGCTGCTCTGACTTCGGAGTAATCCTCACATGAACCAGCTAAAGACCAACAGCCAGCGCGGCGGTGCCGCCCACCTTCTGGGGCCCTACGGACTTGTAGTCATCCTGGTGGTCCTGTTCGCGGTGTTTGCCCTGATCCTGCCGCAAACGTTCCTGTCGGGCCGGAACTTCAACGCCATCCTCAGCAACCAGGCCATCCCGGCCCTGCTGGCACTCGGCGCCATGATCCCCATCGCCACCGGTAAGTTCGATCTGTCCATCGGCTACGGCCTGGGCCTCTCCCACGTGATCGTCCTCAAGCTCATTGTCGACGGCAACATGCCGTGGGGTCTGGCAGCACTCGTAGCCATCGGCGTGATGGCGTTGGTGGGTGTCGTCAACGGGCTGCTGGTCGAATTCGGCCAGATCGACTCCTTCGTGGCGACCCTCGGAACGGGAACGGTGCTGTATGCCATCACCGGAGCCATCACTAACGGTGCACGTGTTGTGCCAGGCGATGGCGGACTGCCGGTTTCCTTCAAGGACCTCTACGATTCCAAGATCGCCGGGGTCCCCATCGTCGCTGTGTACCTGCTGGTGGTCGCCGTGATCCTGTGGATCCTGTTTGAACGCCTGCCGCTGGGACGCTACTTCTACGTGCTTGGATCCAATCCCCGAGCCGCTGCGCTGATCGGCATCCCCACCAAGCGGTACTCCATCTACGCATTCGCCTTCTCCGCCGTGGTTACTGGAGTGGCCGGTGTGCTCCTTGCTTCACAGCAGCAGATCGGTAACCCCAGTGTCGGCATGGACTATCTGCTGCCGGCCTTTGTGGGAGCGCTGCTGGGCGCCACCGCCATCAAACCCGGGCGGGCCAACGTGATCGGGACCCTGGTTGCGGTCATCACCCTGGCCATCGGCCTGGCCGGCATTTCCCAGTTGGGCGCACAGTTCTGGGTCACTCCGCTCTTCAACGGCGTCACCCTGCTGATCGCCGTCGGCCTTGCCGGTTACTCCGCCCGCCGCAAACTCCGTGCCGGTGCCGTGGCCGCCCCGCCGCCCACCCTTCCCGGAGCGGGCGACGACGGATCCCCGGCTCCCGCCGGCCCGCTCGCTGCCGCCGCACCGGAGCCCAAACCAGCTCCTTCCGCAGCACCCGCCCCCGCGACTACCTCTCTCTGACACACCTCTCAACAAGAACCATCTCAGGCACTTCCCACTGACTGAAAGGCTTCACCATGTCCAACTCTGCTCCCCGACTGCTGCTTGCGGCCGGTGCCATTATGGCCCTGGGGCTCACCGCTTGCACCAGCGGCTCCTCTGAATCCGCTGCAGCCGGTGCAACCGCAGCTTCGGCGGAAAGCGGCTGCACCGACGTCGTCGCATCCGCTAAGAAAGCCGTAGACACCGCCAGCAAGTCAGATGCCGCTTGGGACGGTCCCACCACCGGCCCCAAGGCCGTCGAGGGGAAGACACTGGTCTACGTTGCCCAGTCCATGACCAACCCCGGCGTCGCCGGAGTTGCCAAGGGCCTGCAGGAAGCCGCGGCCGCCATCGGCTGGAACGTCAAGGTCATCGACGGACTCGGAACCCCCGCCGGGATCCAGAGCGCATTCAGCCAGGCCCTCACCACAAAGCCCGACGGCATCGTCATCGGCGGTTTCGATCCCAAGACCACTGCCGCCCAGGTTGCCGAGGCCAACGCCGCCAAGATCCCGCTGGCCGCCTGGCAGGCTCTTTCCACTCCGGGTCCCAGCACTGAACCGCTGCTCTTTACCAACATCACCACCAAGGTTGAGGACGTTGCAAAGATCAGTGCCGACTTTGTTATCGCCAAATCGAACGGCAATGCCGGCGTCGTGATTTTCACTGACTCCTCCATCCCCTTTGCTGAGGGGAAATCGCAGATGATCAAGAAGGAACTGGAAACGTGCTCCGGGATCAAGGTCCTGGAATACGACAATGTTCCGCTCTCCGATGTAAGCGCACGGATGCCGCAGGAAGTGTCCTCCCTTCTGAGCAAGCACAACGAAGCCTGGACCTACTCCGTCGCCATCAATGACGTCTACTACGAGAACGCGGCAGCCGCCCTGCGTGCCGGCGGCGTGAAGGCAGACGGCGCTCCCTTCAACGTTGGGGCGGGCGACGGCGACTCCTCCGCACTGCAGCGCATCAAGGCGGGCGAGTACCAGACAGCCACTGTGCCGTCCCCGCTGAAGTCAGAGGGATGGCAGATTGTGGATGAGCTGAACAGGGCATTCAACAACCAGCCTGCCAGCGGCTACGTCCCGCAGATCCACGTCTCCACCAAGGAGAACACCACGGCAACCGATGCGTGGGATCCGGTAGGTTACCAGGATGCCTACCTCAAGATCTGGGGCAAGTAGTCCCGGGCAAGCCCCCGGAACGTAAGCGTTACACAGCAAATACGGGCCTCGGCCCGGGAACCAAGGTTGGAAATTGAACTACGATAACAACCCGCAGGCCTCTGGCTCGGCGAAGAGCAAGGTCACTCCGGTGACCTATACGGCACGCTGTGCCGGCTTCGTCGGGCTGGGCTTGATGGGTGCCCCCATGGCCGCGAACCTCCTCAAGGCCGGCTGGACCGTCACCGCCTGGAACCGTTCCACAGCCGCCGTCGATGACTTCTTGCAGCTGGGTGGAGCCAGTGCCGCCAGTGTCGCGGACCTCCGGGACCAGCCGGTGATCATCTTCATGCTTCCGGACCTGTCCTTCATCGAGGAGGCGGCGTCCGGACTCCTGGATGAATGGAGGTTGGCGCCGCCTGAACCCGGAACGCTGGTGGTGGTCATGAGTAGCGTGTCGCCCGTGGGCGTGCAGGCCTTCGGCCTTGCTGTGGCCGAAGCGAGCGCCGGGAACGCCACCGTGCTCGATGCACCGGTGAGCGGCGGAACAGAAGGGGCGCAACGCGGGAACCTGGCCATTATGGCAGGCGGTTCCGAGGAAAACTTTGCTCGGCTACTGCCCGTTTTCGAGGCAATGGGAACCACTGTGAGGCGGCTCGGCGAACTCGGGGCCGGTTCCCTCGCAAAGGCATGCAACCAGTTGATCGTGGGAACCACGTCGGCGGCGCTCGCCGAGGCTGCCGAACTCGCGGAACGCTCGGGCATGGACGTCGGAGCGCTCTTCGAGGTGCTGTCGGGAGGGCTGGCCGCGAGCCGCGTCCTGGATTTCGTCGGCCCCCGGCTTGCAGCCCAGGACTACGCACCCACGGGACCGGCCAAGTTCATGCACAAGGACCTGTCGTTTGTTCTGGAGAGTGCCGCCGCCGTGAACGCCGCCGTACCGATGGCGTCCGCCGGCGTCGAACTCTACGCAAAGCTCAAGGCGCAAGGCCTGGGCGACCTCGATCTGGCCGTAGTACGGCAGACTATTGCAAACCTCAGCGCTGCCTCTGGCACCAGCACAGCCGGAACCAACAGTGCCGGAACCAGCACAGCCGGAACCAACAGTGCCGGAACCAGCACAGCCGGAACTACCACTGCCAGCACTGCCGGCGTTATCGATACTGTTCAGGAGACAACACCATGAGTTCACTTTTTGACTTGACCGGGCGCACTGCCCTGGTGACGGGATCGAGCCGGGGGATCGGCAACGCACTTGCCCGTGCACTGGCCGACGCCGGCGCCACCGTTGTGCTGAACGGTATCAACGAGGAGCGGCTCAAGGCAGCCGAAGCCGCCATGGCTGCCGATTTTGCCCCGGGCCGGATCCACAGCTGCGCTTTCGACGTGACGAAGGATAGCGAAGCGGCACGCGGGGTGGCCTGGGTGGAAGAGAACGTGGGCCCGCTCGAAATCCTGGTCAACAACGCCGGGATCCAGCACCGCGTGGCCATGCTCGACCTCAACGTCAAGGACTGGGAGCGGGTTCTCACCACGGACCTCACCAGCGCCTTCCTCGTGGGCCGTGAAGCTGCGCGCTTTATGATCCCGCGGGGCCACGGCAAGATCATCAACATCTGTTCAGTTCAGACCGATCTGGCGCGCCCCACCATCGCGCCGTACATCGCGGCCAAGGGCGGGCTGCGGAACCTCACCCGCGCCATGACGGCGGAGTGGGCGGCGTCAGGGCTTCAGATCAACGGCATCGCTCCGGGCTACATCCACACCGAGATGACCCAGAACCTGGTGGACGATGAACAGTTCAACGCCTGGATCCTGGGCAGGACTCCGGCCCGCCGCTGGGGCACCGTGCAGGACCTCGCCGGCCCGGCGGTGTGGCTGGCATCGGATGGGTCCAACTTCGTCAACGGCCAGACCATTTTCATCGATGGCGGAATGACGGTGGTGGTCTGATGAATACTTCCACCGGACTTACCCCGACCCTTCCCTTGGCCGGACTTCCCGAAACGGGTCCCGCCGTCGTCGCACACGCCGCCGGTGATCTCCGGATCGAAAATATCCCCCTCGCGTCACCACAACCCGATCAGGCTGTCGTCGAAATAGCTTATGGCGGCATCTGCGGCTCGGACCTGCATTACTGGCTGCATGGTGCAGCCGGAGAGTCGGTGCTCAAAGCGCCGATGGTGCTGGGGCATGAAATCGTGGGTGTGGTGGTCCGCGCGGCGGCAGACGGAACAGGTCCAGCAGAGGGCTCCGCTGTTGCTGTGCATCCGGCGACGCCGGGACCGGGCACAGGTCCCGGCGTCGTCAGGTACCCGGAGGACCGGCCCAACCTCTCACCGGGCTGCACCTACCTTGGCAGCGCCGCGCGGTTCCCGCACACGGACGGTGCATTCAGCCGCTACGCGAACCTGCCATCCCGGATGCTGCGGGTCCTTCCCTCCGGACTGGATCTCAAAACGGCGTCCCTGGTGGAACCAGCCAGCGTGGCGTGGCATGCCGTGTCCCGGGCCGGCGATGTCCGAGGCAAGACTGCCCTGGTAACCGGCAGCGGCCCCATCGGAGCGCTGGTAGTGGCCGTGCTCAAGCGTGCTGGAGCAGCCCGGATCGTGGCGGTGGACATGCACCGCAAACCCCTCGAGATCGCACAGGCAGTCGGGGCTGATGCAGTGCTTGAGGCAGGAGATGCCGAGGCGATCGCGGCCGTGGAGGCCGACGTCGTTATTGAATCCTCCGGCAGCCACCACGGCCTGGCCTCGGCCATCAAGGGCGCGGTCCGTGGCGGGAAAGTGGTGATGGTTGGCCTGCTGCCGTCCGGGCCCCAGCCGGTGCTGATTTCCCTGGCCATCACACGGGAGCTTGAACTGCTGGGATCGTTCAGGTTCAATGACGAGATCGACGACGTCATTGCCGCGCTGGCCGACGGGTCCCTGTTCGTGGACCCCGTCATCACCCACGTCTTCCCGCTGGAGCAAGGCCTTGCAGCGTTCGAAACGGCGAAGAATTCCGCCGAGTCGGGCAAGGTGCTGCTGAGTTTCGCGCCGGAATCCTCAGCCGGCGAGGCGGCCTCGTGACTGCCAACCGTCCTATGGTGGTTATGGGCGTTTCCGGCAGCGGCAAAAGCGTACTGGGACAAGCCCTTGGACAAAGCCTGGGGATCCCCTTTATCGATGCGGACGACCTCCATCCCGCATCCAACAAGGCACTGATGGCCGCAGGCACCCCGCTCACCGATGAGGACAGGATTCCCTGGCTGAACGTGGTGGCGGCGACCATTGCTGCGGGAGTCAGCGAGGGGAATCCGAGTGTTGTCGCCTGCTCGGCGCTCAAACGCTCCTACCGCGACCTGCTGCGGAGCCAGGTGCCGGATCTGCTCCTGATCTACATCGACGGCGCAGCGGAAATCATCGCCCGCAGGCTTGAAACGCGGGAGCACGAGTTTATGCCCGCAACGCTTCTGGCTTCCCAGCTCGCCACGCTGGAACCGCCCCAGGCCGACGAAGCCCACCTCAGGGTTCCGGCCGAACTGACGGTGGAGGAGGCCGTGGAGCTGATCCGGAACACCCTGGATTTATCCTCGGCCGCTCCGCCGCGCTGACACCGGCGGGCTGAGCTTGGCGGTGGGCCGTCTGGCGGAGGCGCGCGCACGGGGCGTTGTCCAGTTCCGGTTGGCCCTCCAGTGGACCGGGTCAGGGAACTGGAAACGGAATTACGACGGCGGACCGGGCTGCGCCGGTGCGTGGTGGCCACAAACAAACCCCGCGCGCTGTACGGGACTTCGAGCAGGCTTGGCTACGTTGCGGCACGGCCGGAGCGAGATCCGGGGACGCAGCCCGAGTGGGGGAGGGCAGCGGACCGAACACGGCGCAGCTGATCGCTGGTCGTCTGGGTGCTGTTATCCGGCCGCTTCCGGCAGCTTTTGTCTACAAGTCCGGCACCGCCAGGGACGCGGCACTGCATTCGGAGCTGGTCCAGGATTCCTTGCACCTGGGTCCGCAATGTGATGTCGAGGATACCCCTGCGATGCTCGGAATCGGGTTTGCTGAACTGCGTCAGATCCCCCAACGGATCGCCGTCGCCGTCGGCCGGCACAAGATAGCTCCCATTGCCGCTGCCAGCAGCGGTGGCATGATCTCCGAACTGGTCACAGATCATGCCACCGCTGCTGACTTGGTGACCTGGCCCCAGGCCTAGCAGGCAGAGACTCAGGCGGCCCGATTCCTCAACCGCCAGCGGGTGCGTTGCGGACCGTTGGAGTGGGTGATCCGGCGGCCTGCCATTCGGCGAAGCTCACGGCACGGTTCATGCCAGGGCCCGCGTAGTAGACGGTGGGGGACCCGTAGTCCTTGTAGAACTGGTCTCCCTGGATCCTCTGCACAGCTGCGGGTGTCGGGAAGGCTTCGGCTTGCCACTCAGCATACCCAAGAGGGCGGCCGGCTCCGTTGGTGACGTTGGACATCCGGGCGATTTCCGGTGCCCAGGTCAGCTTCAGGAACCCTTCAGCGGACCGGTGTTCGAAGGGACGCAGCCCGGAAGCTTGCCATTCGGGATAGGTGAGTTTGTGGGTCACCCCGTCTTCGCCCTTGACGAAGATTTCAGACGAGGTGCGCCACTGGTAGTAGTAGCTTCCCTTGATCCACCCTGCGATGCGCGGGGAGGGCTGGCCGGCGCTCAGCCATTGCTGGTATGACAGTCGCTTCCAGAGCCATGCGTTTTCCCCGCCCGGGAAGAACATCACCATGTAGATGGAAGGGGACCACGGGTACTTTACGAAGTCCGTCGGGACCAGCGTGGGCGGCTGCTGCTTGTAGGCGCTCGTCCACTTTTCGTAGCTCAGCGGGACAGGGGTCACGTTCACGAGTTCATAGATGGTGGGGTCATAGGCAGACTTGAACAGCGGCCAGAGCTCTGGCGTGGGGGTGGGGGTGGGGGTGGGGGTGGGGGGTGCCACCGGCGGCTGGTCAAGTTCGCCCCCCGAGTAAAGGAACGCCTGGGTGGCAGCCCAGCTCTTCCCATCTACTGTCGGGCCGGAGATTGTGGCAGGTGTACCGCCGGCGACTGCTGTTTTGGCGTTCCATGCCCAGCGCTTGAGCACGCCCGTGGAATCTGCAACATAGAGATTCGCGCCGTCCAGCATCAGCGACCTGGTGGCCGACCAGGCAGGACTGCTTGCATTGCTCGGCGCCACGAATTGCTCTGCGCCGATGACGTTGATCTCCGTGCTGAAGTGCCGGTAGTAGAGTCGGGAATCGCCGCTGAGGGTGTAGTACATCCGTGAGGTCGCGGTGTCGTAGAACATTCCGGTGATCTTGGTGACGTTGGCCGGGAAATCCGTCAGGCCGCGTTGATCGATGACGGACGCCGTGCCGAAGGTGGTTCCGTCGAATGTCTGGACGCGGAACGTTCCGTCAGTCCGGCCGCTGTACAGCTTGTTGTCAATCATGAACGTGCCGCGCATTGAGCCGAGGGGCTGGCTGGTCGCCATCACTGAGGAAGCCGTCACGGCTGTGCCGCTGAAGCTCCTCTGGATGAGGGAGGTCGGGGGCAATGCGGTGCCGTTGTCGTCGGTTGCCGCGCCGGCCAGGAAGACCGTTCCGGGGAGTTCGCCCGGGTAATCAGGGAGCAGCGGCGTACCGCCTTGGACCGGCATAAATGCCAAGCGGCCGTGATACTGGAAATTCGAGATGCGGTCGGTGTCACTGCCGATCCAAAGGCCGGTGTCGGTGGCCACAAAGCTGTAGACGCCATAGCCGCGGGTGCGGCCGGGGTTCCACGCGAGGGGCAGGCCGTTCCGGACGTCGACGGCGGCAAGCCCCATCCGCTCCACTGCCCCGGGGCCCGCGCTACCCCCGGCGAAAGGATTGTTGAGCCAGCGCTGATGCCCGCCGAGGTAAACGGTGGTTTGGGTGACGGCAACGCGCGTCAGGGTATCGCCGCCGGTGTAGTCAACCCACGTGGGTTTTACGTCCGAACCGCCGGCCCCTATCTCAAACCTGGCCGCGGTGTCACAGAGGGTGTTGGCGTAGTACCCGCCGGTGGTGACGATGACGAAATACTTCCCGTCAGGTGAGATATCGACATCCCTCATATAGCTGTCAAATGCCAGGCTGCATGCGGGGGCATATCCCTCGGTGGACCAGTTGGCGAGTGATGTGGGAGAGGTAGTGAGGTCTGCCATCAGGATCTGTTTGCGGGACTGGCCATTGGCCATGGTGAAGTTGCCGATGCCCACCATGCGTCTCCCGTCAGGGGTGATGTCCATGCGGGACATCTGCAGCGCACCTTGCCTAGGAACACTAATGTCCAGGCTGACGTTCGGCGCCAGGGCACCGGTGCTCGGGTTCACTGCAGCGAAAAGTGACCGGGCAGTTGGCCCTGCATTCATGAAGCGGCCGGCGAGGTACAGCAGCCCGTTCCGCAGGCGCATCTGGTTCACGCGGCCGTCAAAGGCAGGAGGCGCAAATGACGTGTCCTGCTGGCCTGTGAAGACATTGATCTTGGCGAGGCCGCGGGCCGTCACACCGTTGACTGAATTGAAGGAACCTGCGATCCAGACATGCACGCCGTCACCCACAGCCAGTACATCCATAATCTCGCCAGTGAGCGCCACATTCAGATCGGTGATGCTGTTGGCGCTGTTGAACGCGAAAATGTTTGTGCGCGCTATTTCGGTGGTACTGGAATCGTTTCGGACCCTGGTGAAGTTTCCGGTGGCCACCGTCAGATCGCCTACCTGCGCGAAGCCGGCCACGTAGCCATCCAGTACGTGCGGGGTTCCGCGCTTGGCGTTCGCGCTGACCACCACATTCTGGGTCCCGGGCTGAACAGCGGCAGCCTGTGATAGCGGAATCAGCGCCAAGAATCCGGCACATAAGGCCGCGGCAACGACTGATCCCCAAACAACCATCCAGGGCGGAGCCGTGCCTGTGCGCTCGTAGGGAAAGTCTGCCTGCGCCGTGGTCCGCTGTCGCTGCACGTTTCCTGCTCTCGTAGCCCCTATTGCTGGACATCCTTCTCCAGGTCCGCCTGGCGTAGCCGGAGCCAGCATTGAGTATGAGAAGTATTCACTCCGCGACCAACCGAGGAGAACACGTAGTAATTCCGTCCTCGTGGGAGCTGGGGCAGGTAGTTTTTAGGAGGATTAAGTGGTGGCATGGCGGCAAGGACGTGCGAGTCCCGGCGAACGTGAGGTGCAGCGGGAGCGTGTCCGGATCAAAGAACATGGTCGCTGGTTTGTCCACTGCAAAATCAGCGGAACGTGAGTGAGTTCAATGTTGGGCCAGTGAGCAAGGGGACTCGAATGGAGTTCCCCTCGCCGGGCGCACCGAATCATCGCTGGAAGCCCGCTTTTTTCATCGACCTTAACGGATTCTTCGATCTCCCTTGGAAAGTTCCTAACTGTCGTCCTGCAAAAGTGGATACACCCGGGACCCAAACCAGCCAATAAACAGACGATCTATGAGGAGAAGTTATGTCCCGTTCTTCAGTCAACACACGCACTAAGGTCCTTGCCGGTGGCGTCACCGCCATAGCAGTGGTCGGCGGCCTTTTCGCCGCAGGCAGCGCCGAGCACTTCGCTGCCGCCCGCTGGCTAAGGAGACCCATTAAAAGCAGCCGGCACCACACAATGTATGCGGTGCCGGCCTTGCGAGATGTGATGGAGGGTCCGGGTTTTTCCTGCAGGATGTGATGGAGGGTCCGGGTTTTTCCTGCAGGATGTGATGGAGGGTCCGGGTTTTTCCTGCAGGATGTGATGGAGGGTCCGGGTCAGATGCCCAGCTCGGCCCTCAGCTTCTCAACGTGGCCCTGGGCCTTGACCTGGTACTCGGCCAGCTTCACTTTGCCCTCGGGGTCCAGCACAACTGTGGAGCGGACGATGCCCTCGCGGACCTCGCCGTCGATCAGCTTCTCTCCCCACGCGCCGTAGGCCAAGGCCACGGAGTGGTCCTCGTCAGCCAGCAGGGGGAACGTCAGGGAGAAATCGCCCGTGAAGCGGGAGAGCTTTTCGGGGGCGTCCGGAGACACCCCCAGCACCTCGTAACCGGAGCCCTTGAAGGACGCAAGATTGTCGCGGAAATCGCAGGCCTCGGTAGTGCAGCCAGGGGTCGCAGCTTCGGGGTAGAAGTAAACGATCACGTTTTTGCCGTGGTAATCCGACAGCGAGATCTTGTTGCCGTCAGCGTCGAGCAGGCTGAAATCAGGGGCCTGCGATCCGGGCTGCAGCTTGTTGATCAGGTTCGGGCTCATAGTGGTCCTTAAGGAGATTACTTGGAATCAATCATAATAAGTGAAACCGGTGGTCGTCTCTGAGATCAACTCCGCCGTCACATGCAGTATTCCTCAGGCCCGTTACAGCCATTCCAAAACCGCTCTTGTCAGACGCCGCCCCGGCGGATCAACCGGCCCCGAGGACTCCTGAAGTCCACAAGGTTGCCGCGCAGGTAGGTCCGGCGGATTACACCGGAAAGCTCCCGCCCGTCGTAGGGGGTGATGGGGTTCTTGTGCTTCAGTCTGGAGGCGTCCACGACGAACCGTTCGTCCGGGGCGAAGACGGCGAAATCGGCGTCGCGACCCGCTGCGATCTGCCCCTTATCCCGCAGCATGACAAGTTCCGCAGGCTTTGCAGCCATCCAGGAAATCACCTGTTCCAACGGGATGGCTCGCCGCCGCGCTTCGGTCCAGATGAGGGACAGGCCCAGCTGAAGCGAGGACACCCCGCCCCAGGCCACCGCGAAGTCTCCGTGTTCCAGGTCCTTCAGGTCAAGGGTGCTGGGGGAGTGGTCCGAGGCGATGAAGTCGATGGTTCCGTCCAGCAGGCCGTCCCAGAGGCGTTCACGGTTGGAGGCCTCCCGGATGGGCGGGCAGCACTTGAAGGCGGTGGCGCCGTCGGGAATTTCCTCGGCAGTGAGCGTGAGGTAGTGGGGGCATGTCTCGGCGGTGAGGCGGACGCCGTCGCGCTTTGCGGCGGCAATCAGGGGCAGCGCGTCCGACGACGACAGGTGAAGTATGTGCGCGCGGGCGCCGGTCCGGCGGGCCCGTTCGATCACCTCGGTGATGGCCCGGTTCTCGGCAGCGCGGGGGCGGGAGGCCAGGAAGCCGGAGTAGCTGGTGCCCTCGGCGCCGGGTGCCTCGTCGATGGTGTGGGGGTCTTCAGCGTGGACGATCATGACCGAATCGAAGGACTTGAGCTCGGCCATGTCCTCTTCCATCTCGTCCGCACCCAGCTGAGGGAATTCGTCCACCCCGGAGTACAGCAGGAAACACTTGAAGCCGAAGACACCCTCGGCATGCAGCGGCCGCAGGTCAGCCTTGTTGCCGGGGATGGCTCCTCCCCAGAACCCCACGTCCACAAAGGCCTGGTCTGCGGCGGCTTCGCGTTTGAGTTTCAGAGCCTCAACCGTGGTGGTGGGAGGAATGCTGTTGAGCGGCATGTCGATGATGGTGGTCACGCCGCCTGCCGCTGCGGCGCGGGTGGCAGAGGCGAAACCCTCCCACTCCGTACGGCCCGGCTCATTGACATGGACGTGGGTGTCCACAAGGCCTGGGATAAGGGTTTCATCTTCGGACAGCTCCACCATTTCAGCGCCGGCCAAGCCATACCCCAGCGGCTCGACAGCCATGATCTTTCCAGCGCGGACGCCTACTTCCCGCGGCGCTGTTCCGTCGGGGGTCAGTACGAGTTGGCCACGGATCACCAGGTCAAAGGTCTCATCAGTCACGCAGGTCTCCTTCAGGCTGGCCTTCTACCCACGTGTCTACCCTGCTTTGGGGCCAGGTCAAAGCGGGCCACTGCAGTTAAACAGCAGTTAAACAGTTCCGTCCCGCCGCCGTAGCGTCGTGGAAACACCCGGAGCCTAGCGTGACTTATGACCACAGCGGCGTTCCCGAATGCCGCCCCCACAACGATTGGCGGCCTCGATGAAAATCCCACTCACTGCGGAGACCCTGACTAGGGACACCACGGTTCCGGCGAAGAAACCGCTCTATAAGTCCCTGTTCCTCCAGCTCCTCATCGCAGTACTCCTGGGCATCGTGATCGGGCACTTCTGGCCAAACCTCGGTTCCACTCTGCGCCCGTTGGGTGACGGGTTTATCCAGCTCATCAAGATGATCATTGCCCCGCTGATTTTCCTCGTGATCGTCACAGGCATCTCGGCGGTGGGCGACGTCAAGGCAGTGGGCCGGGTTGGTGTGAAGGCCCTGGTGTATTTCACCGGTGCCACGCTGTTCGCGCTGGTGTTCGGCCTGATCGTGGCCAACATAGTCCAGCCTGGGGCCGGGCTGAACATTGATCCGGCCACGTTGTCCCAGGACGCACTGAACGCCAAAACATCCGCTGCCCCGCCCAGCGACGCCGGGCAGTTCATCCTGGGCATCATTCCCACCAGCGTTGTGGGCGCCTTCGCCTCCAACAGCCTCCTCCAGGTGCTGTGCTTCTCTGTGTTCTTCGGCGCAGCGATCGTGGTGGTTGGCAGGGAGCGGTGCATGCCCGTGGTCAGCCTCCTGGAAACAGTGCTGGAGCTTTTCTTCAAAATCATGGGCTGGGTCATGCGGGTTGCGCCGATCGGGGCGTTCGGAGCCATGGCATTCATCATCGGGCAGTACGGCCTGGGCTCCCTGAGCACCTACGCGCTGCTCATCGCTGCCTGCTACGGGGCCGCCATCATCTTCATCGGACTACTTTTCGTCGTCGCGTGGGTCTACCCGCGGGTGCCGCTGTGGCAATTCATTAAGTACTCCCGCGAGGAGTTCCTGCTGGCCCTCGGCACTGCGTCCACTGAATCAGTGCTGCCGCGCATCATGACCAAGCTGACCAACGCCGGCTGTTCACGCGCCACCACAGGACTGGTGGTTCCCACCGGTTACTCGTTCAACCTCGACGGCGCCGCGCTCTACCTTTCAATTTCCCTGCTGTTCCTGGCCCAGGCATTCGGCCACAACCTGGATCTCGGCCAGCAGCTTGCGGCCCTGGGAATCCTTATGCTCACGTCCAAGGGCATGGCCGGCGTCCCCGGATCGGCGTTCCTGGCGCTCTCGGCAACGGCCGGCGCGCTTGGCATCTTCCCGGTGGCAGGTGTCGCACTCCTGCTTGGGGCTGACCGCCTGATGGATTCGATGCGCGTGGTGGTCAACCTTTTGGGGAACTGCGTTGCGACGTTTGTGGTGGCTAAGTGGGAGGGGCAGTTCGACCGCGAAGCCATGCTGGCGGCGTTCCAAACCAATCCCTCTGCGGAAGATCGTGAGGTTGAAGAGGCGGCTGAGGACGCGGTTCAAGCAGGCAAGAAATCCTCTTCTGCCGCCGGAGTAAATGGATCGGCGGACGGTGCTGTGCCGGAGGTGGCCCTATTGAAATAGGGATCCTGACTTAGCTTCTCTGCTACTCTGGCGCCAATATTCCGGCTGCCTGAGGATCCTCAAGATGAAGCTTGACTTTAGTGCCCTGGCTCAATGGCCTGGAAACCTCTCCGCAAGTAGGGCAGTCTGATGGATCCCCTCAGCACTGTGCGCCAGCGACTGGTGAATCAGCGTTTGGCGGGGGAGCCCTTCTCCGATGCGGCGGAGGCGGTCCGCTGGCTCGGGGCCGTGCAGGCGCAGGAGTTCGCCGAGGCCAAGTGGTCTTTGGCCGAACGTACGAACGGTTGCACGGATGCCGACGTAGAGGCCGCCTTCGCCCGGGGTGACATCATCAGGACACACCTGCTGCGGCCCACCTGGCATTTCGTTGCCCGCGAGGATCTGCGCTGGATGCTGAGGTTGAGCCGTCCGCGTGTTCACGCGCTCAACCGCCACTGGTACGGCAAATTTGGCGCCAGCCCTGAGCTGCTCATTCGGTCCCACGAAGTCTTCGCCCGGACTCTCGCCGGCGATGGTCCCCTGACCCGGCGGGAACTGGTGGAACGCCTGGCGCAGGACGGCATCGAGACAAGCGGTCCTCAGCTTGCCTACTTCCTTATGTACGCGGAGCTCGAAGAGCTCATCTGCAGCGGCCCGCGTCGCGGCAAACAGCACACTTATGCCCTGGTCGATGATCGTGTGCCGGTGACCGCGCTGGATGACCGGTCGCGTGAGTCAGCGCTCGACGAGCTCGCACTGCGCTACTTCCGGAGCCACGGTCCAGCCACGGTCAGGGACTTCACCACCTGGTCGAGCTTCACTGTTGCCGATACCAAGGCAGCTCTCCAACGCCTCAACGGACAGCTCGAGTGCATCAACGATGAGGATGGGAGCAGCTGGTATTCAGTGCCTGCTGCTGGTGTGGTTTCGCCGAGGCTTACAGGGGCATTCCTCATCCCGATGTTCGATGAAACCGTGGTCGCCTACCAGGACCTGCGCGTCGTGCTCGCTCACGAGCCGTCGCGGCCCGGGCTGTTCCTGGACCGGGCCATTGTGATCGACGGCCGCACTGTGGGCAGCTGGAAAAGAACCATAAATGGACGTTCGGCGGTCGTGGAAGCGACGCTCTTCCTAGCCCTTACCAGGCGGGAGGAAGAAGCGCTTGACCAGGCGGTCCACCGCTTCGGACGCTTCCTGGAAATGGAGGCCACGGTCAAACTGCAATTGGCCCCCTCAGTCACCCCAGAGTAAGTCGTTAGGGCCGGTCGCTGCCACGCCCCAACAGTGCGGATGCGTTTGCGGCAACGATGAGGATTATGCCTGCCCACTCGATGACTCCGAGCGCTTCATGGAGTGCAACCGCTCCTATGAATGCCGCAAAGACCGGGTTGATGCTCATGAGGATTCCGAACAGGTTTGCGCGGACCCGCCGTAAAGTGATGAGGTCCGCAACATACGGCACCACCGACGCCAGCACCCCGGCACCAACCGCGCAAAGGATAGTAAAGGCATCCGGGCGGTGGGTCAGGAAGATCGTGATGCCGACCGGGAGGAACAACACGGCGGAGACCCCTGTTGCGGTTGCGGTGCCGTGGATCCCTGGTATGCGTGCGCCGACTGTTTGGTTGAGCACTATATAAGCGGCCCAGCTGCAAGCGGCCGTGAGAGCCAGCCCTACCCCCAGATAGTCAGTGGAGGCCTCGGGCTGCGTGATGGCCACGACTCCGGCTCCCGCGATGGCTGCGCACGCTGCGCCGCCTTTGGTCCTGCAGGAAAGCAGGGCGATGGCCAGGGGCCCAAGGAATTCTAGGGTCACGGCCAGACCAAGGCCGATTCGTTCTACCGCCGCGTACAGGGAGAGATTCATCGTCGAGAAGACGGCCGCGAGCAGAAGAACGGGCCACCACTGGTGCCGCGTCAGAGTCCAGACCCGTGGCCTCACGATTGGCAAGAGTACCGCGGCAGCGATGAGCTGCCGTACGGCGACCACACCCATCGAACCAATGACCGGAAATGCGAGCGAACCGCTGGCCGCACCCAATTGCGTTGACAAGGCGCTGGCCACAAGTATCGCGGCCCCGGCTGCACGCCCCTGGCTTGCGGTCTCGTTTTTACTCATGAAGGGAGTTTGGGACAGAAATCAATATTCACATAATGCATAAAATGGGGAGTTATGCGTCCAGCGCATGAATATACTGGACCATGAACCTGGAACTGCGACACCTGCGTTCCCTGATAGCAGTAGCCCAAGCAGGGAGTTTCACCGATGCCGCCATCGAGCTGGGAATTTCCCAAGCGGCGGTGTCCCGGAATGTCGCTGCCCTGGAGGCTTGCCTGGGTGTTCGGCTGCTTCACCGGACCACCCGCAGTGTCGAACTGACCCCCGCAGGGGAGCGGGCCATGCGTCCGGCGCGCCGGGCCCTCTCCATTCTGGCGGACCTCCAGCAGGAGGCGCTATCCGGTGGAAGTACAGTCCGGATCGGGTATGCGTGGGCTGCTTTGGGAAGGCACACTCCTGAATTTCAGCGCAGATGGGCCGCTGCCTTCCCGCACACCGAACTCCGCCTCACCAGGATAAACGCTCCAACCGCGGGATTGGCAGAAGGAACAAGCGATTTTGCAATCCTGCGGCGTGTGCCTGATACAGCCGCCTTCGATCTCGTTCTCATCGGTGTCGAGAAACGCTATTGTGCCATGGCGGCGGAGGATCCTCTGGCCGGAAAGCGGAGCGTTACCTTGGCACAGGTCAGCAGGGCGCCGCTGGCTATCGACGTGCGTACCGGAAGCACGAGGCTGGATCTATGGCCCGAAGGGGAACAGCCCGCCCGGACGGTGGTCACGGAGGATGTAGACGATTGGCTTACGGTGATCGGAAGCGGCAAAGCCCGGGGTGTGACCCCGGAATCGACTGCCCATCAATACCGGCGCCGTGGTCTTGTCTACCGTCCGGTTCGTGACGCAGCTCCGGTTCCCGTCTATGCTGCCTGGTCCAAAGCTGACCCGCCCGCCGCGCGTAAGGAAGTCATCGAAATCCTCGCGGGCCTCTATTCCTGAGTGCGCCGTTGAGGTGCAGCTGCTTCATTAGGGGTCCAGCGTCGGGTCAAAGGGTTGCCAGGAGGCCCGCCGTTTGCTCAAGCGCGCCCGGCACCAGCGAGTAGTACGCCCATGTGCCGCGCTTTTCCCGGTGCAGCAATCCGGCGTCGACCAGGATCTTCAGGTGATGGGAGACGGTGGGCTGTCCCAGGTCCAAAGGCTCCGTAAGGTCGCAGACGCATGTTCCGCCCTCACTGCCGGCCTTGACGATCGAAAGCAGGCGCAGCCGGTTCGGATCAGCAAGCGCCTTGAAGGCCAATGCCCTCTGCTGGGCGTCCTCCGCGTTCAGAATCATTTCGCCTGAAGGCTCGCAGCAGGTGTCCGACGCCGTCACCTCGAGAGTTCGCAGAGAGTTCATAGACCAATTATGCACGTAGATTGACATCCGTCGATATGTCCGGTGATACTTCCATATCGACATCTGTCAATTTAGCTCCCTTATCCTTCGGCCAGCCGCCGAGATCAGAAAGAGGACATCATGGAGTCATCGAAGACCCTTCCCGTTGCCGTCATCGGCGCCGGTCCGGTTGGCCTTGCCGCCGCAGCGCACCTGCTGGAGCGTGGTCTGGAACCGATGATCCTCGAAGCGGGAGCCTCCGCTGGTGCTGCCATCGCACAGTGGCGCCACATACGGCTGTTCTCACCCTGGCGGTTTAATCTCGACGCCGCAGCCGTCCGTCTCCTTGAAGCCTCCGGCTGGGAATCCCCTCGCCCCACAGCCCTCCCCTATGGCGGGGACCTCGTCGACGGATATCTGGCACCGCTGGCGGCCCTTCCCGAGATCGCTTCACGCCTGAAGACCGGTGCGCGTGTCACAGCGGTCACCCGGCAGGGCATGGACAAGACCCACACCCGGAACCGGGACACCACACCTTTCATCGTCCGGGTGGAGCACCACGGCGGCGGGACCACTGACTACCAGGTCGCCAGCGTGATCGACGCGTCCGGTACCTGGTCCACCCGCAACCCGCTGGGAACGTCAGGGCTGTCCGGCATCGGCGAAGAAGCGGTTGCGTCCCGGATTTCTTCTCCTCTTCCGGACGTTCTGGGCCGGGACCGATCAACCTTTGCCGGGCGCCGCGTGCTGGTGGTCGGGGCCGGCCACTCGGCGGCGAACACCCTGATCAACCTCGCCGACCTTGCGAAAGAAGAACCGCGCACCCGGATCCTGTGGGCTGTGCGCGGCGCCTCCGCAGAGAAGGTCTACGGCGGCGGTGACGCAGACGGACTTCCGGCACGCGGCCAGCTCGGTTCCCGGCTCCGCCGCCTCGTGGAGGCCGGAACCATCGAACTGAGCACCGGATTCGGAATCGCGGCTCTGAAGGATTCCGACGACGGCGTGACGGTCACCGCTCTGGATGGCCACGCCATCGAAGCTGACGTCGTCGTTCCTTGCACCGGTTTCCGCCCTGACCTGAAGATCCTCCGGGAACTCCGGCTAAACCTGGACCCTGCCGTCGAGGCACCCCTGGAACTCGGGCCGCTCATCGACCCCGAGTTCCACTCCTGCGGCACCGTTCCCCCGCACGGCGCCCGGCTCCTGGCTCATCCGGAGAAGGACTTCTACATTGTGGGCATGAAGTCCTACGGGCGTGCGCCCACGTTCCTGCTGGCCACCGGGTACGAACAGGTCCGCTCAGTCGTCGCTGCCCTTGCCGGGGACTGGAAAGCCGCAGACACAGTGCAGTTGGAACTTCCGGAAACCGGCGTCTGCTCCAGTGGTGCCGGGACCAGTTGCGACGCGCCGGACATGACACTCGAGGAGACCGAGCCGGTCTGCTGCGGCACTTCCGAGCCTGTGCTCGTAGGCTTCCCCACAGGCCTCTCCCATGGCCGCGTCGGGGACCAGTAACCCGAGTATCCATCCGCGGGCCGATCCACCTGAAACAGCCTCCGTTGGAACACATCAAGGCAAGGAAGAATCAAGGCATGACCGATAACACCAATACATTCAGTGAGCCGTTCAGCGGGCCACACAGCAAGACCCCGAGTGTCCTGTTCGTCTGCAGCAAGAACGGCGGCAAATCGCAGCTTGCCGCCGGGCTCATGAATCAGCTTGCCCAAGGGACCGTCACAGTCCATTCTGCCGGCACCAAGCCAGGCCAATCCCTGAATCCGCAGTCCGTGGAGTCCCTGGCCGAGCTCGGCATTGACATCGCAGGCGAGCATCCCAAGCCGGTCACCGATGAGGTCCTGGACGCTGCCGACGTCGTCGTCATTCTTGGCAGCGAGGCAAAGCTGGAGCCCCGTGAGGGGAAGCGATTCGAAGTGTGGGAAACGGACGAACCCTCCACACGGGGTATCGAAGGAATGGAACGCATGCGGCTGGTCAGGGACGATATCAAGGCCCGCGTCCAAAAGCTGTATGTGGAGCTGGCCAAGGACTAGCAGATGCCTGCCCTGGCAGTAAGGCGGACACTGGCAGCGGAAGGTGCCCCGCGGGCGGACTCGCCGCGCTGTGCATCACCCAGACCACCAGTTGGGGCATCCTTTACTACGCGCTGCCCGCGCCGCTGACAACCGTCACCGCCTTGGCTCATGGCGGCTGAGGAATGGCCGGAAGGCCCGATCGTCCTCGGCGTCCACTGGAAGTTCTCCGAACAACTGGTCCGCACCGCGGCTGGCCTTGCCGACGACCTGGGGCAGCACCTGGTCTGTGCCTTGGTGGATCCTGCCAGCTACCTCACCGAGTGGGAGGGGGACGGCCAACGCACAGCATTGTCACTCGATCCCGTGATCAATGAAGAGTCAGATTTCCCGTCGGGGCAAATGTTGCGGAGGCTTGAATTAGTTCTTGGTAATCCGGGGGAGAGATGGTCCTTCCGGGTACTGAACGGGGACGTTGCCAAAGCACTCGGACGTCTAGCAGAAAGCACTGACGCCTCGTTGCTCATCCTCGGGGCAGCCAAACCTGGAATCCGCGCGCTGATGGAAAGGATTCTGGAGGGATCGGTTTCAGCTGCGCTGACCCGCAGCCAGAACAGACCCGTCCTCATTGTCCCGGTTATGGAATAGCAAAGGTTCGAGAGTGCTGAACCGGTGCACTCAGTTTGTGTCTGCCCCGCGCCGTGTGGGCTTTATCGCGTCTATCGGATTCTCCTGGATGACCGGGTTCTCCTGCTTGGCCGAGTGTTCGTCGAGAATTGCAAGGTGTGAGTTGAGGTCCACCAGACCGCTCGACGCGTCAACGTCCCAGCGGTCCCGCCAGCGGTGATGCCCCTTATGCTCCACAAGCGCCCCCATCGTCAGGAATAGGCGACACCTTACTTGCCCCACCTCAAGGTGATAAGGGGAACCAACTGCTGGTCCGGCCAGCATCTAAGCGGAGTCCATCCCATCATCATGGGCCCCGATGCGACGCCGGCTCCCCTTGATCAATATACCCCGCGGGGGTATATTGATGGTGTTGTCAGTGAAGTGGTTTGTCCCGGCGGGGAGCGTTGACTCTGCCTTTACAGCCGTTCAACCCCAACACCCAAATACCTCTTGGCGTTAGGAACTGGCATGTCCGGAATTGAGTCTCAAAACCGTCACCACCACGAGCATGGAGATCACCAGCTCGACGGCGGCGAGCACCACGAGCACGACCATCACCAAGAAAAGGGTCACCACCACCACGAGCATGCCAACCACCAGCACTCTGGGTCGGGGCAGACCTACAACGTGGAAGGCCTGGACTGCGGACACTGCGTCGAAACTGTCGAGAAAGCTGTCGCAGCCGTGCCCGGCGTCGATTCTGCGACAGTTGATCTGGTGCCGGATGGTGTGTCTCATCTGACGGTATCGGGAACTGCCGATGAAGCCGCGCTCCGCGATGCCGTTACGGCAGCCGGATACAGCTTTAGCAGGTAAATGCTCCCTCCGGAGCCGGGGCAGAATCTGCTCCGCTCGCCGCCTCAGACTTCACTGGAGTTCCATGCCTGTCACGCCCACAAAGCTTTCCCGCTCCGCAGCCCTGAAGGCTGGCGCCGTCGCAATGGTGCTGGCATTGGCTGCCTGCACACCGGCCGCTGAACAGTCCCCGGGGGTGTCATCAGCCCGTGATGCGGACAGCGCCCTGCCCAGTGCACACATCCATGGGTTGAGCGTCAGCGGTGCCAGTGGCCAGGTTCTTCTCGCGACCCACGACGGGCTGTTCGATGTGACAAAGGAACCGGCCACGAAAATCGGTGCCACCAATGACCTGATGGGCTTCACAGCCGGCCAGGGCGAGGGCGTCTTCTACGCCTCTGGCCACCCGGGTCCAGGCTCTGCCATGCCCAACCCCCTCGGGCTGATCAAATCCAGCGACGGAGGCAGAAGCTGGGAACAGCTGTCCCGCCAAGGGGAATCGGACTTCCATGCGCTTACCACCACCAAATCCGGAATCGTTGCCTTTGATGGGGAACTGCGCACCAGCCCCGACGGCAAGACCTGGACAACACTGGCCCAGGGCTTCGTCCCGGCCGCCTTGGCTGGGCACCCCGAAAGTGACATTGTTCTGGCCACCACGACTTCGGGCATACAGCGCTCCATCGACGGCGGCACAACCTGGATGCTGAACGAGTCTTCCCCGCTGATCCAGTACGCCGCCTTTGCCCACTCAACGGAGGCCGTCGGCGTCGAACCTGACGGGACGGTTCACTACTCAGCTGATGCTGGCGCGACCTGGACGAGAAAAGGCCGGATTGACGGCCAAGTCCTGGCGATAGCCGCCGTCAAAGGTTCAGACGGAAATCCCGGGATCTGGGCAGCCATTGATGGGGGGATCCTGGTGTCCACGGACGGCGGGAGCACATTCAGGCCTGCCGTCTCTCCCTGAAGGGCACGAAAAGTAGGAGGTGATCGCAGCTACTCGGGCGCTGCTCGAATCCTGCCGGATAGCAAGCGGTGTTAGTGACGAGGAGTGCGAAAAGCACGCCGGGATGCACGAGCACTGCAGAATCTGTGCTGAGGCTTGCCGATGTGAAGCGGCCTGCACAGACCTTTTGACGTCCCTGGCCTGACGCTACGAGGCCGATCCGATTGGTATCTCCGCTACATGTAGGTGGCGGGATCGACTGTCTGGTCGTTGAGCATGACCTCGAAGTGCAGATGGCAGCCAGTGGAGTTGCCGGTTGTTCCGACGCCAGCAATCTGTCCGCCCTGCGTCAGGGTCTGCCCAACGGAAACGCCGATTCTGTCCAGGTGGTTGTACGTGGTCTTCAGTCCGTTGCCGTGCTCGACGACGATCCGGTTTCCGCCGCCGTACGGACTCCACCCGGCCTCCGTCACTGTTCCCGCAGCTGCCGCCAGAACAGGGGTTGAACACTGTCCGGACAGGTCCATGCCTGTATGCATTTCGTCGAGCGCCCCGGTCAGGGGATTGACACGGAAGCCGAACGGAGAAGTCACGCTCATCGAGGCCAGGGGAGCCCGCAGGGTTGGTGAAGGGGCAGCAGCCGCTGCCTGAACAGGAGCGGGTGCAGGTGCCGGTGCTGGTTCAGGTGCCGGTGCTGGTTCAGCTTGCGGTGCAGGGACGGAGCTCACCTGGGGGCGGTCAAAAGCCAGTGCTGATCCGGCATCTGCAGCCACCGCCGGCTGGGTAGCGGGGGAGAGCACTGTCCCGGCCGCGAGGTCCTGTGCCGCCGATAGCAGGCTGGGCTGGGCGTGGGCATTGGAAAGGGCGGTTAATGCGAACATCCCCGTTACCACCGCCGCAATTCCCAACTTTCGGCCGCGATCCCGCAGGGTCGGAGCGGAGGATGAGGCCGCCCGGTGGCTGCCCTTGGCGGACGTGGAGGCAAAAAGGGCATGGCGTTGGCCGTGTTTATCTTGGGAAGGCAAAAGTAAGTCCTCTCTGCGCCGGCGAAATTAGCTGTCGGATTCGGACGAGTGGACTGTCCGGCCTGCCCTGCCGGACGCCTCGAGGCGTGCAGCTACTGGGCCAGGCTTCACCCCAAGACGCGCAAAGGCATCATCAGTGGGTTTTCCGCCCCCGCCAAGGGAAGTAAAAGTTTCATGGACCGCCGGCGGGGTTTGGCGAGGCGGTCACACGCATACCCAACGAAGGTATGTGGTCCCTCTATGTAAGCAAGAAAAACGATGCGTTACAAATCCGTTATCAGAATAAGGTCACGTTTCGTCTTGCTGCAGGGTAGGATGCAGCGGCTCCGGGTGCCGACGTCGCTCCACCCACCATGAATACCGAGATGCCTTAATGGTTGCTTGGCCTACGATTGGCTGCGTGAAGATCGGAACTCTTGTCGCAGCGATGGAAAGGCGCCAGGTCGGGTTGTATCTGGCCGCGATCATCGTCGGCGGAGGAGCTGGATCATTGGCTCCTGACTCGGCCGGGGTGCTGGAGCATGCAATCAATCCCGTCCTTGGCCTGCTGCTCTTCGCCACATTTCTCGGGATCCCGCTTGCCTCGATTGGTACGGCCACACGCGATCTGCGGTTCATGTCAGCGGTGCTGATACTGAATTTCGCTGTTGTGCCCGTGGTGGTGTTTGCCCTCACCCGTTTCATCGCGGGAGAGCAGGCGCTGTTGGTCGGTGTCCTCCTGGTCCTGCTGACACCCTGCGTCGACTACGTCATTGTGTTCACCGGTCTGGCAGGCGGGGCCAGCGATCGTCTCCTGGCCGCGGCGCCGGTGCTGATGCTGGTGCAGATGCTCCTGTTGCCGCTGTACCTGATGGTTTTCGTTGGCCCGGGGATAGCGTCAGCAATAGATCCTGCACCCTTCGTTCAGGCGCTGGTGGGGCTCATCCTGTTTCCCTTGGCCCTGGCCGCACTGACGCAGGCCCTGGCCCGGCGGGCGTCACTGGGCCGGGCGATCATGGCAGTGATGCAGGCCCTGATGGTCCCTCTGATGATGGCAACCCTGGCGGTCGTTGTCGGCTCCCAGGTTGTGGGAGTGCGGCAGGAGCTGGGCGCCCTGCTGGCCGTTGTCCCGCTGTATGCCGCTTTCCTGATCGCTATGGTGCCCCTGGGCCTCCTTGTGGCCAAGCAGGCGCACCTCGACGTTCCGGCCACGCGTGCCGTGCTTTTTAGCGGGGCCACCCGGAATTCCCTGGTGATTCTTCCGCTGGCACTGGCTTTGCCTGGCCCGTTGGCCCTGGCAGCGCTCGTCGTGGTGACCCAGACTCTTGTCGAACTCATCGGAATGGTCCTCTACGTCCGGCTACTGCCGCTCATCGTCCCTGAAATTAAACGCCAACAGCTCACTTGAGCCTTCTACACCTGGCAGCAAGATCAGGAGCCGGTGCCTCAAGCGCAACCACCGGTAGCGGAACCACCGCTAAGCGGACTCACTGGCGGACTTCTTTCATCGCCGCTTCGAACGCCGGCAGGCTGCGCTCGATCATGTCCTCGTTGGCAGTGAGGGAGATCCGGAAGAAGCCCGGCGTCTCGAACAGCACGCCCGGCAAAACGAAGACGTCCCTGCGGGCAAGTGATGCGGTGAAGGCCTCGTCGTCAGGAATAGGGGAGGGGACATAGAGGTAGAACGTGCCTTCCGGACGCCAGATGCGGTAACCCATCCCACCAAGTTCATCAACCAGTCGGTCCCGGCGGCGCTGCAGTTGATCAATAGAAATGGAGAACTTCTCCAGCTCAGGAAGCGCGTGCTGCAGCAGGGCATTGGGGTACACCCAGCCCATCGCCACCTGCAGGCTGGTGATGGCCGGGGCCATCTCTTCCCGGTGCGGCATGGTGGGCGGAAGAGCCAGATAACCCACCCGTTGACCCGGGGAGAGGTGGGTCTTGCCATAGGAGTAGGCCAGCAGCGTGTGCGCATAGAATTCCACGGGGCTGTGGAAGCGCAAACCGTCGAACACAATCCGGTTGTAGGGCTCGTCTGAGATGAGGTAGATCCGCCTTCCGATCCTCACCGAGGCGGCTTCCAGTAGTTCCGCCAACCGGAGCAGCAGTTCGGGCGGGTACACCCGCCCGGTCGGATTGTTGGGCGAATTGACGATCACAACCCGCGTCCGTTCCGTAATGGCTGCCTCGATGGCGTCGAGGTCAAGGTCGAACGTGGTGGTGTTGATCTTGACTTTCACCGGTACCAGCCCGGCTTCAAGGACCAGAGGCTCATACAGGAACCAGGGCGGCAGGCTGTAGATGACTTCGTCGCCCGGATCGGCCACCGTCTTGAGCGCCAACGCGATCGCGGCGAAGCCACCCGTCGTGAGGTAGATGTCGTCCGGCCGGAAAGGCACATCCAGCAGCCGCTGCAGTGACTCCGCCGCTGCTTCCCGGGCGGCCTCGCCATTGGTTTGGTACGCGAACCACTGATCATTCTGAGGCGTCAGAGCGTCCCGGAGGGTATTGACGTAGCGGTCGGCTGGCATCTGGTGCGGATTCCCGAAAGTGAAGTCGCAGCCCGGCGCCTGCCCGTGCCCGCGCGAGCCATATTCCTTGATATAGGCCTCAACCCGGCGGAAGGAGGGGATCGATGCCAATTGAGCAGCGCGGGCAGATACCGCGGCAATGTCCTGGGCTGTTGACGTGGGATCGTTCATGTCTGCACTCCTGTGTATGGCAGCCTGATGTGGCGGCAGTCGGGTGGACAGCGCGCTGCTGAGCCAGTGGAGGCCGTGCTGGGACCCATTCTCGACTTCAGCAAAGTTGATGTAAAGGCCCTTGGCAAAGGCAAAAGCCAGGTGTCCCCAAAGGAGATTACGACGGCGGCGGTTCCGCGCCGCTGACCGCCAGATGGCGGTTCGCGGGAACCCCTTTGAGCTCTGCTGGCGGTTAGAATCGCTGAACGAAATGCCTAGGCTGAATCACGTCACAACGCGGCTCGGTCAAGCACCAGCCCGGTGGCCGCTTCCCGCCGGGCAGTAGTGCTCCGCTTCTCCACAACAGAGACGGACGCCCAGAATACACAGCCCGGGTCGACGGCGGGTGTTGGCCTGGCTATGACCCCGGAGTCGTGACATCCCAGCCGAAGGCCCTCGCGCTGCTGGACTCCATCGCGGAAAACACCAGCCTGCGAACTGTCGCCGAAGAGATCGGCCTCCACCACTCCAGTGTCCTGACACGGGCAGCTGAATACTCGACCGCGTTGGGTTTCGACATCGGCACGGCCGCCGGACGTGTCCGCTTGTCCCTGGTGCTGACGCTGTGGAGACTTGCGGACCACGGGTAAGAGCACTCGTCGACCAAATGCAGCGCATCGCAAGTACGGAAAGCAATAATCAGCAGTTAGTGTGCCGTCCGGACATAGCCGCAACCCGGCTTAGTCGTTGACCAGCTGCAGGAGCCCGACTGAGGTGAGACGGGCAGCAAACCCGCTGGCGACATCGGCAATTTCAGCTTCTGCGGTCCGCCGGCTGCCGTCCACATCCATGTTGAGGACCGTGGGTGCAAAGCGCACGTGGGTGGCGTCGTCGATGCCGATGAAGTTCAGCCAGTCGGCAAAGAAGGTGCTGCTGAAGTCCTGGCCGAATGCCGGCGCCACCCCCGGCCGGTACACGCCGCTGGTGTGGATGGCGAGGGCCTGCTTGCCCTCCATGAGGCCTTTGTAGCCACTTTCGGGATCAAAACCGAAGCTCCAGCCCGGCTGGGTAACGATGTCGATCCACTGTTTCAACGCGTACGGAACACCGGCGTTCCACATCGGGATGTTGAAAACGTAAGCGTCGGCGTCGGCGAACTGGTCGAAGACAGCACGTGCAGCTTCCCATGCGCTGATTTGCTCAGCGGTCTGATCCTGGCCCGAGAAGACAGCCATCTTTGCTGCCGCAGCAGTGCGCCCGAAGTCCGGCAGGGCGCCGTCGTCGAACACGTTCAGTGTCTCAACCTCAAAGCGCTCCTCAGCGGCTGCCTGGATGGCATCGAGGGCATGGCGGGCAAGGCGGAGGGAGTCACTGTGGGTCTCGCGGGGTGAGGCGTTGATGTGCAGGATCGTAGGCACGGTTTACCTTTCGGTGGTGGAAAGAATGGGCCGAATCGGCCCCTCAACCATCCTTGCTGCGGTGCGGACCGCGGGTAAGAACGCACTTTGATGTGCCTACGGAACTTTCATGTTCCCTCCTCTGGCCTTTGGGGTGCCCTCCCATGGAAGTAGTAGGCTGGCGGCGCGGTACCGAAGAACCAGCAGAGGAAAGTTTGGGGCAATGACTCTCACGGCGGAACAAAAGCGGCAGGAAGCACAAGCCGAATTCAACAGCGGCCTGGGACAGTGCCCTGCGCGCCAACTGCTTGAGGCGATCAGCAGTAAGTGGGTCACCCTGGTGATGCTGGCACTTGCAGACGGACAATTGCGCCACAGCCAGCTCCGCAGGCTCATCCCCGGTGCTAGTCAGAAGATGCTCACCTCAACGCTCCGCTCGCTGGAGCGTGACGGACTCGTATCCCGCCTCGTCACGGCCTCGGTTCCGGTGCGGACCGACTATGAACTGACCCCTCTGGGCCACTCCCTGCTCAGCGTCGTTCACCGGATGAAGGACTGGGCCGAAGCGAACATGGATGATGTTTCGCATGCCCGCATGGAACACGACCGCCGCCACCTCAACCTGGAGTAGCGGCACCTCTAGTTCGGACTCAGCCAGACCCCGCGCCACCCCGCTGCGAGACTAAAACCGCGCCCTGGCGGGGTCGATTCGGCTGTGGATAAATAGTGCTCGAAAGAGTACGTCAGACCTAGGAATCCCTTGACAGTACTAGGCCCTGTCCTTCCTTGGTCTCTTGACTTAGAACTTAGTAAGACTTTACCGTTAAATTGGTTCGCAATACAGCGACCCGTGAACGAGGAGGTTCAAATGCATACCGTTGCACGCAAAGCAAAAGTCATCTTTGCTCTCCTGGTGGGAGCGCTACTGGCTTTTGTTACCGGTTGCTCAAACGGTGGCCCAACGGCCGGACAGCAGATGACCCCGGTGGTCCTGCCGGTTGCGGCCAATGCCGGCTACGCCCCTTGGGACGTGGCGCTCGAGCGGGGATTCTTCGAGGATCATGGTCTGGCGGCCACACTCAAAACATTCGATAACGGCGTTGTAGGCACCCAGGCCATGCTTGCAGGGCAAGTCCACGCAGGCGGCACAGTCGAGATGCCCCTTGTATCCAATCTGTCCAAGGGCGCAGACATCGTAGTACCGGCCCTGTGGTTCACAGGCGAAGAACTGCGGTTGGTTGTCAAGAACGATATCAACCGTCCGGAAGACCTCTCCGGCCGCAAGATCGGCGTTCAAAAAGGCGGAATCAACGATTACGCGTTGCAGCGGTACCTCGAAAAGCACCAGGTTGATCCCAAGAGCGTGACCCTGGTGGACGTTCCGGGTGCAGAGCAAATCGCCACGCTCGCCCGCGGCAACATTGACGGCTTCGTCAATGAAGAACCCATCGTCTCGAGGGCATTCACTGAAATGGGCGACCAGGTTCATTTCCTGGAGCCGACCATCGGTGACGTCACCATTGTGCGGAATTACCTGCAGTTCGACCGTAAGTGGGCTGAGGCTAACCGAGAGACGGTCCAAAAGGTCATCGCTGCTCTGAAGGATGCGAATGCCTTCATCGAGGCTGACCCGAAGGCCGCTGCCGAGATTGCCAGCAAGCGAATCGGCGTGGAGGCCGGCACGCTTCAGAAGTGGTGGAGTGAGGGCGAGATCCGTTGGGATGTCTACCTGGACGAGGAGAGCAAGACGGCCCTCCGCGAAGTCGCAACCTGGATGGCCGAGAACGGTTACGTGGACAAGGCCCCTGAGACCGATGCGATCTTCGATCCCAGCTACCTCGAAGCAGTGGATTCAAGCGCCGTCACACTAAGGAAATAACAGCCATGAGCTCATCGATTGAGTGCCGGAATGTCACAAAGTCATTCCCCCGGCGGTCCAGGTCGGGTTCAGACTACACAGCGGTGAAGGACATATCGATCACCATTGCGGCAGGGGAGTTTGTTTGCCTCCTTGGCCCCAGCGGTTGCGGTAAATCGACCCTCCTTCACATGATTGCCGGATTTTCCAAGCCCACCGCAGGGCAGATCCTGATAGACGGAAAAGCGGCTGGCGGTCCTGATGCCAACCGCGGTGTCGTTTTTCAATCCGACATCGCACTGTTTCCCTGGCTGACTGTCCGCCAGAACATCGAATACGGTCCCAAGGTCCAGGGCCTGGACCGGAAGCGGCGTGATGGACTCGTGGATCAGTACATGGAACTGGTGGGGTTACAGGCACACCAAAAGAAGTACCCCAGGGAAATCTCCGGTGGTATGAAACAGCGCGTGCAAATAGCCAGGGTGCTGGTGAACCAGCCGAACGTGCTCCTGATGGATGAGCCATTCGGAGCCCTGGACGCCCACACCCGCTCACTGCTGCAGCATGAGTTGATCAACATCTGGCAATCCACAGGACAGACGGCGCTTTTCGTCACCCATGACGTGAGCGAGGCCATCTGGCTGAGTGACCGGATTATTACCATGACCCATGGTCCCGCAGCAGGCATAGCGAGCACCCGCAACAACCCGTTCAGCAGGCCGCGTGACCGCATGAATGAAAGCTTCATCGGCCTCTACAACGAGTTGACGAGTGAACTCGACAACCCCAACAACGACGATGTCGCCGACGCCACCGTTAGCGACAGGACCGCGGCCGTCTAGGGCCCGGGACATTATGGGAGGAAATCATGACCCTGCCACAGTCTCAATCGACTGATTCCACAGTGAAATCAACCGCTCCCGCGGGCCTTAGCCCCGCAGAGGGTATCCCTGGTCGTGTACGGAGACCCCTTCCTAAGCCGGTAACAACGGTGCTGGTTCTGTTGGGCGCAGTGCTTGTCTGGTATCTGGTGTCGCTCCAAATGTCACCTTTGTTCCTGCCCGGCCCGCAAGTGGTGTTCGAAGCTGCCATCCGGCTCCTGGCTGCAGGGACTTTGCTCGGTGATATTGGCATCTCCTTCATGCGCGTGATCAGCGGGTGGGTCCTGGGAGCACTTGTAGCCGTGCCCCTTGGAATCATGGCGGGCAGGATACGCATCGTGCGCACCATGGTGGAACCCTTTGTGGACTTCTTCCGCTTCATTCCCCCTATCGCCTTCCTGACCCTGGCGCTCATCTGGCTGGGGCTTGGGGAAGCATCAAAGATCGGCCTGATTTTCTATGCCGCCTTGTTCATCGTCTTCCTCAGCACCATGACGGGGTCCATGTCGGTTGACAAGGAAAAACTGGAAGCAGCAGCAATGCTGGGGGCGTCCCCCCGGCAGCTACTGACGAGTGTCGTGGTACCGGCAACGATCCCCAGCGTCATCACGGGCCTCCGGGTAGCGCTGGGAACCTGCTTCATGACGGTGGTGGCGGCAGAATTTGTTGCCGCAGAGAGCGGTGTGGGGTACCTGATCTGGAACTCACGGCTCTTTGCCCGGACTGACGAGGTGTTTGTCGGCATCGTGGCCCTCGGGCTGATGGGGTTGGTTGCTGATATGGTCTTCCGTCTTTTGCTGAGGAAGGTCGTCTACCGTTACCAGGTGCAGCTATGAACAGCACGGTGACAAATGACGAATCGCTTCTGGGGGCCTACCTGCTCAATGAGCCGCTGATTACGGTCCAGCTCGTTGACGGACCCCGTCTCCAGGAGTCCGGGTTCAGGCAGGCGGAAGGCATTACGACGACGCCGCGTGGCTGGCTTATCGGCACAGGCACACCGAAGATCCTGCCCACGCGGGCCGGACCCTCGACCTACGTGGACATGGGCTCCGAGAAGATCCTGGTGGACTGCGGTGCGGGCGCCACCGAAAGGCTCGTCAGGCTTGGTGTTGATCCCTCAGACCTGACCCACATCCTGATTACACATCATCATTTGGATCACAACGCTGAGCTTGCCTGGCTGGTTCTTGCACCGTGGGTGGACCGCACTCGAAGGAGCTGCCCGCTCATCGTGGGTCCACCCGGGACCGCTGCCTTTGTCAATCGCCTGCTGGCCGCCTACGACTACGACATCAGAACACGCCGCACCTTCGGTATCGCACCGGAGACTTTGGATCCGCGCGTTCTGGAAGTCGACGACGGGACGATGCTGACGGGTGAGGGATGGAGTGCTGTCAGTTTCCGGGTGGAACACGATCCAGTTGACCAGGCGTTCGGCTACCGCTTCGACTGGGAAAACGGCTCGGCTGCAATTTCAGGTGACACAGCACCCTCGCCGAACCTGATCCGGTATTGCGAGGATGTGGACGTCCTTGTCCATGAAGCGCTCTACCCGGGGTTCGGCTTCCCTGCCTATCACACCACCGTGCATCAGCTTGGCGAGGTGGCTTCCGCTGCAAGGGCGAAGCATCTGGTCCTCACCCATCTCATACCCGGTCATCTGCCCGACGAGATGTGGCGGACCCCCATAGCCAGGACATACAAGGGGCCGATCACCGTTGGAAGCGACCTGATGCGGATCTTCTGAGGACAGCGTCACGGGCGAAGCGCAGCGTTAGGGGCGCACTAAACCGGCGCCCCAACGGCCCCTGATCCTAACGGGCCTTGATGTTGATCCGTGACGAGGCCCTGACGGACAGCGTGAGGATATCGGGACGGAACACCAGGCGGCCAGTGCCAAGGAGGGCAGAATCCATGCCAAAGAGCCGGGCATTCATAACCACTAGCGCTGAACGGGGTTCCACATCGAGGAGGCCGCTGAGGCGTTCGTCGGCAAGTTCGGCGCCGATGGAATTGTCAATGCTCTCCAGTTGCACGTCAGTCAGTGCGTCGAAGAGCGCAGTAACGCCTTGCAGGAGCAACGAAGGCTGCACCGGCTGGTTCCCGAAAGCGACCGGCACGACGTGTTCGAGGTAGGCGGCGGGATGGTTGCGCACCCGGAAGACGCGCCAGGTCCGGTAGACCTCCTGGCCGGCGAAGTCGGTCTGAGTCCCGTTGTTCTCCGGAAGGGTTTCACGCCCGAACGAGAAGTTTTCGATGGTGAAGGGAATGCTGTGAGCGGTCAGGTAGTCGGCGAACGACAGGATGAGGTCCACGGGGTAGCTGAGGACTTCCTTCTCATACTGCAGGGCGCTGGGCCGGATGAAGGTTCCTCGCGACCGGGCGCGGTGCACTACGCCTTCTGCTTCGAGAAGGGCAAGGGCTTCACGGAGGGTGGACCGGCCTACGCCCAGTTCGCCGGCCAGTTCAACCTCCGGAGGCAGGCGAAGATCGCTGCGGGCCGCGGCATCATGGATCCGGGACCGCAGGACCTCGAGGGTCTGCTCGATTCGCATCTTTGCCACAACATCTCCTCAGTTCTATACGTCCAATCTTAGTCAGACTATGGCCCGAAAGGATCGAACCATGAATCTAAGTTACACATTGGATTGGAAGGGCGCAGCGTCCATCGAGACTGCTGGCCCTGCACTGGTGGTAGGGGATAGCTTCGGTTTCACGGAAGGGCCGGTCTGGCTGGGCAAGAAGGAAACCTGGCTCTTTAGCGACATCACAAAGTCAACCATGTGGTCTTGGCAACCTCAAGACCTCCCGTCACCATGGCGGCAACCGAGCAACAAGGCGAACGGCAACACTCTTGATCCCGAAGGCCGGGTGGTGACCTGTGAACATGCGACGTCCCGGGTGGTGCGGCAGGAGAGTGACGGCACCATTTCGGTGCTTGCGGAATCGTTCAACGGCCGGCGTCTGAACAGTCCCAACGACGCGGTGTGTGCTTCGGACGGGACCATCCTGTTTTCTGATCCCCGTTACGGGCTGGGGGCGGACTTCGGCGTGGAGCGGGAGCAGGAACTCGATTTTCAAGGCGTCTATCTTCTTCGGGATGGGAACCTCCGGCTAATTGACCGGGACTTTTCCGAACCGAACGGGCTCTGTCTCTCACCCGATGAGCGGACGCTGTACGTCAACGACTCCGAGAGAGGCCTGATCAAGCGGTACCGGATAGGGGATGACTGGTCCATCGGCGACGCTGAGCAGTTCGCAACTCCGCCCTCGGACGAAAAGGGAGTCCCAGACGGCATGAAATGTGACAGGCACGGCAACGTCTGGTGCACCGGATCGGGCGGGATCTGGATCTTTGACCCCGACGGCGGCGCTATCGGCCAGCTTCGCACGCCGGAAATTCCGGTGAACTTCGCATTCGGCGGCAACAAGGGAAACGAGCTGCTGATTGCCGCCGGTTCAACGGTTCTTTGGCAGAACATGGCCGATTCCCTGGCGATTCCCTTGGAAGGACAGATCCAATGAGCATCAGGCTGGACATTTCATTCGAACCGCTACCCGGCCAGATGGAGAAGATCCGCGAGTGGTTCCTGGCCGCGTATGTCCCAGCACTGGAGCGGCAGCCGGGTTTCGAAGATGCGGTACTGCTGGAAACGTACTCCGACTCCGCCCGGGAGGAAATCGGCGCCGCTGCCGCTGAGACCCGTCTGGAAATAGTCATCCAGTTTGCGGACGAAAACCTGCGTTCACGTTGGGAAGTGAGCGAGGACCATAAGCGGGTCTGGGCGGACCTCGAAGTCCTTGTGGATTACAAATTCCACCGCGGTTGGAATGTCCTTGCCAGCAGCAGCTCAGTCCGAAGCAGCAGTTCAAGCCCAAGCACCGATTCAATCCCAAGCAGCGGCTCAAGGGGCGCGCCGTGAACGGCCCAACCCTCGACGGCCCGCTGCGGGTAGGGGTGCTCGGCGTCGGGCACGCCCACGGTCCCATGTGGGCTTCCGCGTTCGCAGCCAACCCAGACTGTGAGCTGGTGGCGATTTACGACCAGGAGCCGGGGCGCGGCGGACCCGTTGCGCAAGACAACGGCTGCCGATACGTACCCGATCTGCTGCAGTTCCTGACGGGCTATGAACTCGATGCTGTGGCGATCACGTCCGAACACGCTTTTCACCGCGAACACATCGAACTGGCGGCCGGGGAAGGCCTGGACATCCTGTGCGAAAAGCCAATCGCCACGTCCTTGAAGGAGGCCGATGCTGCGGCTGAGGCGGTGGCCACGGCCGGTGTGCGGTTTATGCAGGGCTTCCAAATGCGCCTGGACCCGGCAAACCAAGAAGTCAGGGGCATCGTTGCACGCGGCGAACTTGGCCGAATCTCCTCCATCTCCAAACGGCACAGCCATTACTTCGGCACCACGGGTTGGCCCGACGACTCCGGCGGATGGTTTTATGATCCCGTGATTTCGGGTGGCGGAGCCGGACTGGACGAACTGATCCACTCCTGCGACTGGCTGCGCTGGATTTTTGGTGAACCTGCGTCCGTCACGGCGGTGATGTCATCCCACATCCTGGAGTCTCCGGTCGAGGACGTTATCGCCGCCATTTTCCGTCTGCAGAGCGGAGCGATCGCCACACTTCAAAGCAGCTGGACGGATCTGGCCGGGGGAGTGACAACCCAAATCTTCGGTGACCGCGGAACCATTTTTGAGTACTACACGGATCTCGCGTCAACCAGGTGCGAAAAACTCGTTGAGGCTTCGGTCACCGTCCAGCGCGAACCGCTGAAGCGCTGGGAACACCTGACAACACGTCACAGCTTTCCGGCCGTCCACGAGGCCGTAGCCAACGAATTCATCCGCTGCCTGCTCACGAAAGAGGATTTCCCCAGCGTGCTCGACGACGGCCGTTCGAGCCTTGCGATGGTCCTTGCCGCTTATGAATCCGCACGCACAGGAACGTCCATTCAATTCGGCTGGGACGAAAAGGGGATCAACTATGAAAAGCGACCTTAGGGTGGCGCTCATCGGAAGCGGACTGATTGCGCGTTCCTCCCACCTGCCCGCCTGGGAGGCCTGCAAAGGCGGCGAAATTACCTGGGTGGTTGACCGGGATCCGGAACTCGCGGAGAGTGTGGCACGCCAGTGGGGCATCTCCCACTGGGCTACTGACATGTCCGAAGCCCTTCCCAACGTGGACGCAGTGGACATCTGCCTTCCACCGCGGCTTCATGAGCCGGCAGTGCTGCGGGCTCTTGAACAGGGGGTTCACGTTCTGGTGGAGAAACCGTTGGCCGTTGGGCTGGCTGCCTCCGAAAACATCCTTCAGGCTGAGAGACGGGCGGACAGGACCGTCATGGTGGCCGAGAACTGGCCGTTCTCGAGTGTGGCGCGGGCGGCGAAGCAGATTCTGGAGGAAGGAAAATTCGGCGAACCGTTCCTCCTGCAGGCCAACCACCACAGTGCCCTGTTTTGCGAGGACATTCACCCGGAGCAACCCGACTGGTTGAGGGACCCGGAAGGATCCGGAGGCGGGTACCTCCTGAACGCGGGCATCCACTCGGTTGCCCTGGCACGGCATCTGCTGGGCGAGATCAGCGCCGTTTCGGTGATAGCCCAAGGCAGTGCCGGCCAGATGCGCTTCGACCTGGACATGGTTGCCGCCGTCGAGTTCGTCTCGGGCCAGACCGGGAGTTTCACGTTTACCGGGCGCTCGCGCCACTTCGGACCCCGGCGGCTGTCCATGGAGATCTTCACCAGCGAGGGCGCCATGACCTTTGACGTGCTGAAAGGGTCCTTGGAGCTTTCGGATCCAGGAAAGGTTGTTTCGATGGAACCCTCGCCTAAAAGCATGGGGTTCGTGGAAGAAATCCAGCATTTTGTGGACTGTGTAGTCAACAAGGAAACGCCGCTCACATCATGCGAGGACCAGCTGCGGACCCTGACATGCGTCGAGGCCATGTACGCTTCGGCGGCAGCCGGCGGCACCCGCATGCTCGTTGGCCTGAACTCAAATCACGGCAGCCACCGGCCTATGGGCGCCGAACGTCAGTAAGAAGCAAGTCCGTGAAGAACAGGTGAGAACAATGAGCGACACTTCAGCGTACGGCGGCCGTTTGGAACAGTTCCGGTTCCTCCTCGACGCCTGGGCCCTTGCTCCGCTCCTTCCCGTACTGCGCACCGAGAGCAGTGACCAGGCCATCAGCCATGCCATGACCCTGGTTGAGGCCGGGGTCAGCACCATTGAATGCACCGCCACTACCCCCGGCTGGCCGGCCGCCGTCGGGCATCTGGCCGGCATTCGGGGAGTCATCGTCGGCCTCGGAACTGTACGGACAGCGGAAGAGGCACAACAGGCGGCCGACGTCGGGGCCTCCTTCCTGGTGACGCCCATCCAGGCCCCGGAGGTCCGCGCGGCAGCGGATCAACTCCGGATCCCGCTCATTGAGGGCGGCCTTTCTCCGACGGAGATCGCACAGTCTGCGTCCAAGGGAATCGCCAAGCTCTTTCCGGCACATGCCGTGGACCCGAAGTATCTTGCCTCCCTGCTCACAGTTTTGAAGGGAGCGGTGGTTGTTCCCACGGGCGGCATCAGCCTCGGAACAGCTGACGACTGGCTGGCGGCCGGAGCCACCGCCGTCGGCATTGGGAGCGAGCTGGTCCGCACGCTCGAAAAGGATCCCGGCGCGGTTGCTGCCTGGCTCGAGTCCAGAATGAAGGTGTAGAAATGACAGATGTCCTTGTGATCGGCGAGCCGCTGATCGAGTTCCTCGCCCTGAAATCCCTGCGGGAAGCAACGGAGTTCAACCTGTCCTTTTCGGGGGATGCGCTGAACTCAGCAGCGGCTGCTGCCGCGGCCGGGGCGAACACATCCCTCGTGACCCGCCTGGGGAGTGATGAGCTCAGCGATCGGCTGCTTGAACGGCTCGAGCTCCTGGGCATTAACACCGCTTTCGTGAGGCGGGACGACGCCCATACAGGCGCGTACGTCCTCGGTGCCGCTCCCGAGGGAGACCGCGAGTTCGTTTACCTCCGGACAGGGTCTGCGGCTTCCCACATGCAGCCCACTGATCTCGACGGCGTCGGCCTGGAGCGCGCCCATGTAGTTCTGCTCAGCGGCATCACCATGGCGCTGTCCGAATCGTGCAGCCGGACGGTCCTGGTCGCCGCCGAGTGGGCCGGCAGGGAAGGGGCGCGTGTGGTTTATGACCCGAACTTCAGGAGCCGGCTGACCAGTGCTGAGGATGCTCGGGAGAAGCTGGCCCGGATCGCGCCGCACGTCGACGTGATGATTCCTTCCGCGCCGGCCGAAAGCGAGGTGCTTTTCGGTACCGGGGATCCGCACCTTGTTGCGGAACGGTGCATTGAACTGGGGGCGAAAGCAGCCGTTGTCACAAAGGGCGCCAAGGGTGCTCTGCTGTACGACGGAGCCGCCTTCAGCGAGATCGAACCCGTTCCGCCAGCCGGCATTGTGGATGCCACGGGGGCAGGCGACGTGTTCGCCGGTACCTTGGCCGCCGGCCTAAGCCGCGAAGCACTATCGCCTTCCCTCGTTCGCCTGGCCTGCGCCGCGGCCTCACTGTCGCTCTCAACACCCGGAGGCGCCGGAAAACTTCCCAGCCTCGAGGAAAGCAAGGCTCATCTTGCGGCCAGCACCCGCTGAACTAACTCACCCTCGTGACCCGCTACCAAAAGGTCCAGCATTGGATCACCAGCGGGTACGGGCAAAGAGGCGGTAGAGATGGGTCAGTCACGAATTTCCGAAGCGATCAGCTCAGCGAAGGACTATCTTGCCTCGCACCCGGACGAGGCACGCTACCGCGACTCCATGGCCATCGCCGTCGTGGAAGACGGCCTTCGCGTCCGGGTGGAGGGCCCTAACGGCGCTTCCGTTTCCACCGACATGGTGACCGGCGTCGGCGGAACCGCCTCGGCGCCGTCGCCCGGCTGGCTCTTCCGCGCCGCGAACGCATCGTGCACAGCCACCCTGATAGCGATGCGGGCGGCGGCCCGCGGTGCGAATCTCTCGCGGCTGGAAGTCAGCGTGGACAGCGAATCCGATGATCGCGGCCTTTTGGGAATGGACGACGGCGTCCCTCCAGGCCCGCTTGGAGTCCGGGTCTCCATCAGGGTTGCCTCTGATGAGGCAGACGACGACACTGTCCGGGAGATCGTGATGTGGAGTCTGGAGCATTCGCCGATGGAAGACGCAGTTGTGCGTTCTATCCCGGTTGAACACGACATTCAAATAGGCTGATCGCCGCGTTTTTCGATTGCCGTCACGGCTGTGACGCTGAGCTTTGGAATGCCCGGAACCGACAAGAAACCGAATTGCCCTTCGATTGAATATTCCCTTCGGGCTGCATCCGGTAGTACAGTCCCGGTACCCGTTGCATCACTTCCCAATGAGCTCAAAACCCTAGGAGTGTCATGGCCAAGTCCCCCTCTATCCGTGCGGCCGTAACCCTGATTTCAGCGGCCGCGCTGATTCTCGCACCAACAACCATTGCCTCAGCGCATCCGGAAGCCGACGATGGGGCAATAGCCGTCGACGACGGCGCGCGCGACGTCCACCAGCATGGCGGCGATGAAGGGCACCTTCCCGCAACACAATCGAACGTAGAACTGGTCTCCAAACTCAAACTTAAAAATGTGGTCCCTGAGAAGATTGCAGACGTAGGCGTATTCAACGGATACGCCTACCTTGCTGCTTGGGGCTCTGTCGAATGCAAGTACAACGGCGTACATGTAGTGGATATCAAGGATCCTGCCAACACGAAGGAAGTGGCCTTCATCCAGGCCAAGGAGGGCAGCTACCCGGGTGAGGGTATCCAGACTGTCCACATCGACACGCCCGCCTTTACCGGCGACGTGCTGGTCAGTAACAACGAGAAATGCAAGGACAAAGCCGGCTTCGGCGGGATGAATCTCTACGACGTGACCAATCCCGAACACCCCACACCGCTCGCTGAGGGTGTGGGCGATTCAGTGGCCAGCGGTCAGGGAAAGAAGGCCGCCAATGAGATCCACAGCGTCTTCGCCTGGGATGCAGGGGACAAGGCGTACGCCGCCATCGTGGACAACGAGGAGGGCACCGACGTCGACATCATGGACATCACCAACCCGAAGAAACCGTTCCTCACAGCAGAATATGATCTGGATGAGACTTTCCCGCAGATCCTGCAGAACGGGCCGGCGAACCTGACTGAGATCTTCCTGCACGACATCATCGTGAAGGAGATCGGCGGGAAGCAGGTCATGCTGCTGTCCTACTGGGACGCCGGCTACGTAACGGTTGACATGTCCGACGTACACAACCCTGCCTACATCGGCGACACCGACTTCACCAATCCGGACCCTGAGCTCCTTGAATCCGCGGGACTTGCCGAGAAGCCGGAAGGCAACGGACACCAAGGCGAGTTCACCCTCGACAACAAGTTCATGATCGGCGCGGACGAGGACTTCTCGCCCCACGGCAGCGAGGGCACCACCGATGATTCGGCCGCGGCGTTCCAGGTTTCCCAGGGCGACTCCACGCCCCATCTGCACGAAGGTGAGTCCCTGAGCGGTGACGCCGTGTACGTGGGTCAGGCCTGCCCGGGCGATCCCGCTGTTCCGGCCGCCGGAACCACGCCGAGCGGTCAGCAGATCGCTGTGGTCTCCCGTGGTGTTTGCACCTTCACCGAGAAGGTGGCGAGCATTGAGGCTGCCGGTGGTTATGAGGGCATTGTGATCGTCAACAGGGAAGGATTTGATGGCTGCGGCCAGATCGGCATCAGCGTCGAAGGCAGCACCCCCACGTTCTCCGTAGACCGCCAGACCGGCCTCGGATTCTTCGACAAAGAGGCCGGCTTCGACAATGCAGCGTGCCTCGCAGGTACGGCTACCCTGCTTCCGGGCGTCAGCCTGGGCGAGGTTGGCGACCTCATCAACATCCGGGCGTTCTTCGACGGCTGGGGCTACGTGCACCTCTTCGACAACTCGGCCGGCAAGATGACCGAGCTGGACACCTACGCCATTCCGGAAGCCCACGATCCGGCCTACGCGGAAGGCTTCGGTGACCTCTCGGTTCATGAGGTGGCCACCTCCCACCAGCGGAACGACCTCGCCTACTTCTCGTACTATTCCGGCGGGTTCCGCGTGACCAAGATTGTGGATAACAAGCTAGTCGAGACGGGCAGCTTCATCGATGAAGGAGGCAGCAACTTCTGGGGCGTTGAAGTGTTCGAAAGCAACGGGGTCGAATATGTAGCAGCAAGCGACCGTGACTCCGGGCTCTACATCTTCCGCTACACGGGAGAGTAGGCGAGCCGGAAGCATCCAGACAGAGTCCCGCCCGGAGATTTCCGGGCGGGACTCTTTTGTGTGCGAAGTAGCGGGCCTATGATGTGCGCACAACCCTGAAACAGGGACCATCTCCAGGACCTTCCCTCAGTGAGTGTCCGCCACACCGTCGCAGCAGCGTCCTGGGTATCAAGGACAGGAAAGACCATGGGCAAGTATCTTTTCGAAGGCAACTATGTGGGCGACGGCCTCAAGGGCCTCATGCGGGAAGGTGGATCGAAGCGCCGTGATGCGCTGGTCGAAGCCCTCAGTTCGCTTGGTGGCTCGCTCGAATGCATGTACTTCGCTTTCGGGGAGATCGACGTCGTAGGTGTTCTTGAGGTACCGGACAACGCCGACGCCGCTGCCCTGTCGCTCGTGGTCAATTCGTCCGGCGCCGTAAAAGTGCGACTGAAGCCGCTTATGACACCTGAGGATATTGACGAAGCGGCCAAGAAGACGCCGACATACCGGCCGCCGGGGCAATAGGACGCTAGGTGTCTGCCTGGCGGGCGCTGGCCGCAGCCTGCAGGGCTGCCCACGCCTGATAGCTGCCTTCAAGCTCGACGACGTCGTAACCCTCGCGGCGCAGCATGCTGGCTGCCACAGAACTCCGGGCACCGCTCCGGCAGTAGGCCACGAGGGTCCCATCCCGGGGCAGCTGATCCAGGTTCCACAGCACGCGGCCGCCGTGCAGGTGTTTGGATCCGGGAATGTGCCCGTCCGCATGTTCGCCTTTCGTCCTGACGTCCAGCAGCATGGCGGGCTTCAGTGCTGGCAGGTTTTCGGGCCGGATCAGCCGGGGGGTGCTTAGGGGCAGGCCTTCAAGCGCGGTGACGTAGCCGGCGATCGAGTCGATGCCAACGCGTACCAGGTGATCCCGTATTTCCTCTGCCTGTTCCGGGCCGCTGGCGAGGAGCACGAGGGGACGTGGATCCCGTTCAGGGTCGATGGCCCAAGCCGCATAGGTGGCCAGGTTCTTTCCGGCCGGGATGTTGAGGGCGCCTGCAACTGTGCCGTTGTGAACCTTGGCATGGTGACGGGTATCCACGAAGGTCACAGCATCGGCGGCGAGTTGTTTGGCGACTGTTGCTGTCTCGAACTCCTCCAAGGGAGTGCGCTCGCCCAGGATCGCCGCGCCCTGCAGGTTCTGCCGTTTCATCCGGCCGAAGTAGGTGGGGGCATCGGGCTGGCCCTCAAGGAGCTCCTTAATGAAGCCTTCCTCGTCGTTGTTGGCCAAGTACCGGCCCCACCAGGCATAGAGCCGTTCATAGCCCACTGTGGAGGAAGGGACAGATCCGATGGCCTTGCCGCAGGCGCTGCCGGCCCCGTGGCCTGGATGGACCTGGATGTAGTCCGGCAGGGTCAGGAACCTGTCCCGGAGGCTGTAGAACATCTGCCTCGCCCCAACAACATCGGTTCCAGCCGCTTGGGTACCGGCGGGCTCAAGCCCGCCGGTACCCGGACCTGAAGTTTCCTCCAGCAGGTCGGGCCGTCCAATATCGCCTGAGAAGACGAAGTCGCCGGAGAGCAGGTAGCCGGGCTGGTCACTGAAAGCGCCGTCGGTCACCAGGAAGGACAGATGCTCTGGAGTGTGGCCTGGAGTATGGAGGGCCTGGAGGGTGACGCTACCGATGGTGACCTTGCCACCGTCGTACAGCCGTTCGCCGTCGAACTGGTACTGCCAGTCTGGTCCGCCCTCCCCGGAGAGGTAGATGCCGGCGCCCGTAGCGGCGGCGAGCTCACGGGTTCCGGAGAGGAAATCGGCGTGGATGTGGGTTTCGGTGACGGCCACGATCTTCATGCCATGGGCCGAGGCGACCGACTGGTAAACGGGAATGTCCCGGCGTGGGTCGACGACGATCGCTTCCTTGCTGCGCTCGCAGCCGATGAGATAGCTGGCTTGCGCGAGGTCGTCGTCGTAGATGCGCTCGATCAACATGGTGTGCTCCTTTGACACCATTATTCCCCGTGGAGGGAATGTCCAAGCCGGCGACGTCTGGGGGCGAGTCCTGGTCTCATCAGACTCGATCGTCGCCGGCTTGGAATCCCATTGAACCCTGCCCGGACCCCCGAAGGCACGAGTAATTCGTACGCCTTTTTCAGCCGTATGTTACTTGCCGCCACTTGGAAACTGGTACCCATGTATTGGTTGTCTGACAACGATCTGAACCACGTCGGTGTCAGACTGTAAACCATGACTTCCTCCGGTGCTGCCGTCTTCGTTCATGGCCTTATCGGCCCCTTTTCCGAGCCTGCCGCTCTTCGTGCACTTCAGCCGCGCCCGACGTCGGCCCCTCACCTGAACGGGTACGGAACCGGTGGAGCGTTTGAGATTTCGACTGAATCCCAAGTGGTGGCGCTGTACGAGCATGTTGAAGCGGTCGGCGGCCAAGAACCAGTCCACCTGATCGCCCACTCTGTCGGCGCTGTGTATGCCTTCACGCTGGCGGCCCGCTATCCGGAGAGAGTCGCCTCCATCGTTACAGTGGAGGGGAACTTCTCCCTGGCAGACGCCTTCTGGTCCGGTGCCCTGGCGGCCATGCCGGCTGACCAAGCTGAGACGGCAATCCAGGCTTCCCTCTCCAGCGCTGATGCCTGGCTGGCCGGCTGCGGAATCGAACCCACTCCAATGCTGGTGGAGCGCGCTGACGAAGCCTTGGCCTACCAGCCGTGGAGCACCGTCTGGTCCTCCGCCCGAGCCATCGTTGAGACCACCGGGAAACCGGACTACGACAAGATGCTGCAATATGTGTTCGGGCGCATCCCCGTCCATCTGCTCGCGGGGGAGCACTCGGCCTCGGAATGGGCAGTCCCGGAGTGGGCAGTTGCCGCCGCGGCCTCCAGCACCGTGCTCCCCGGGGTGGGCCACATGATGATGCTGGAACAACCTGAAGCGTTCGGGGCAGCGGTGGCCCGGATCCTCAGCTGACGGCTGCTCATGTGTCAGCTGCTCCACTAGGCTGGCATGGAGAAAGCCAAACCCTGTGAGAGAGACAAGTCAGAGGAGTCCCATGACCCGGAAGATCAGCGTGAGCCTGCCCGATTCGGCACTTCGTCAGTACCTCAAGCCGCATCCGGACGTCACGGTGCTGGAATGGGACATGGTGGCCGAACCCCCGCAGCCGAAAATTGACATCGTGGTGCCGCCGTACATGCGCGGCCCCGGCGTCCTGCGCAATCTTGACGGCGTGGAAACCGGGCTGGTCCAGAGCCAGTCGATCGGGTACGACGGCGTCGCGGATACCCTGCCGCCCGGACGGGTTTTCGCGAACGCCGCCGGAGTGCATGAAACATCCACCGCCGAACTGGTTTTGGCCTTGATCCTGGCCAGCCAGCGGGAGCTTCCCCGTCACTTTCTGAACCAGCAGCAGGGCAGATGGGAAACGAAGCCTACCGCCAGCCTCGCCGACCGCCGCGTCCTTATCGTGGGCTACGGAGGCGTGGGCAAGGCCATTGAACAGCGGCTTCTGCCCTTCGAAACCACCGTCACCAGGGTGGCCAGCAAAGAGCGGATTGACGGGACCGGCGTCGTCCACGGCATCGAGGAGCTGCCCGCCCTGCTGCCGGATCACGACATCGTGGTGGTGGGGGTTCCCCTCAGCGATGCCACCCGGCACCTCATCAACGACGATTTCCTTGCCGCAATGCCCGACGGCGCGCTGGTGGTCAACGTCGCACGCGGCCCCGTTGCGGACACGGAGGCACTTGTCCGCCACACCGGGAGCGGACGGATCCGCGCAGCGCTGGACGTTACGGACCCGGAGCCGCTGCCCGCAGACCATCCGCTCTGGAGCACTCCTGGAGTGATCATCACTCCCCATGTTGGCGGGGCCAGTTCCGCGATGCGTCCACGCATGGGCCGGCTGCTGCAGCGTCAGATCGACCTCATGCTCGCAGGGGAGCCGCCGGTCAACGTGGTGCTGGGCGGCTGACCTCACCGCGAGCCGACGGCCCGCCGCGTGAATTAACGCCAGGGGCCGGTCCGCACTCAATGTGAGCACGGCCCGGCCCAGGACTGCCTATGGGTTCCCGAACTGCCTGCGAGCTATCCGCAAGCCCGCTCGGTGTAAGCAACGTCGGCGGTGTAGGTGACCGGCTGTCCACCCACAGTTGCCTTCGCTTCCACCTTCACTGAGCCCGCAGGGATAGACGCTGCTCGGGTCGGGAAGGTCTGCACGATCGTCTTACCGGGCTTGAGCGCCTTCACGGACTTCCCGCCATAAGCCGAGGTCAGGGTCACTGCCATCGGCACAGCCTCGTCATTCCGCACCTCGACCGTGAGGACCACTTTGCCCTTCACGCATTGGGTAGTCGCTGCCGCGGTCAGGGCCAGGGCGGGTTTCGGCTCTGCACGGACGATGGCAATCTGGTAGCTCACCTTCGTCACGTGATCCTGCGCGTACGACGTCAGCACGATGTTCGTCGGTTCCGTACCGGCGTTCACCGGGACGGTGCGCGGTTTCGTGTCGTCGATCAGGATATCGCCGATAGTTACCAGCCCGCTTGGGACTGCAGGATCGGCGTCGAGCGCCACACTCGTGGCGTCCCTCGGCACCGTCAGGGTGTACGAGTGAACGCCGGCCGCCAGCGCCGGGCTCAGCACGCCAGTATCGGAGGTGAGTGCCTTGAGCTCGGCGTTGGTGTTGAAGGTGTTGGTCGTCGTCGTGTAAACGCCGTAGACACCGCCCACGAAACTGATCCCGTTGCCCTGGAACCGGACGGTGACCACGGGGATCTTCGCGCCGTTGGCATCCAGCACGTAGTTGCCGTTCTGGTCTCGCTTGTAGCTGTCCTTGGCCGCGATGCCGTCCAGGACAGCCTGCGGGATCTGGTCGTACTGGAGGTACCAGCTGCTGGCCCCGTTGGCATTGGTGATCGTCTCGTGCTTGAGCAGGACATCGTTGAGGTAAACGTCGAAGGTCCTGCCGTTATCGCCCCCGAAGTAGCGGACGCCGAGGTAGTTCTTCTCCAGTGTGGGGTCAACGATCATGTCGTACTGGAAGTAGGCGTCGGTGGCCCGCTGCCCGTCCCGGTAGGGCTGCCCCAGATGGGTTCCTACACCGGACTTGTTGTACTTGTAGTTCTTGTCCGCCTCACTGTTGTTGTTGTCGAACGACGTCAGCGAATCGATGGTTGTCTCGTCGATCCGCAGCTGCTCCTTCTCCCGCCGGATCAGTTCCTGCGCTTCAGCGGAGTCCGGCTGGACGAGGGTCATGTAGATGGCGTAGCGCGCGTTGTACAGGCTGTAATACGGCTCGAAAGTCAGGGCGGCCGACGCCGTATCGACGTTCTTCAGTGAGAACCGCATGGTTTCCACACCGTTTGCGTTCACGCCGTTCTCGTTGCGCACGAGGTTGTTCTCGATGCCGGCCTTCCAGGCCACAGCATCCGTGACGACGACGTTCGAGTTGACGGTCTTGTCTGCGGTGCTCATCCGGACGAGGACGCCTGCGGTGTAAGCCGCGTTCACATTGTTCCGGTTCAGTTCGGTTGCAAGAAGCACCGGACCATACTTGAAGGCGACCCAGTTGGCGTTCTCGGTTTCGTCGTCGACGGTGACCTTGGCTGGGAGGGTGTAGGAAATCGCGTCTCCTGCGGCAACCGGGACCACGACGTAGCCCGCGGAGGTGAGCGGTGCGATGTCGGTGACCACTCCGTTGATGCTGAGGATCGGTGTTCCATTGACCCAGGACGGGATCCGCAGGCGGATGCTTGTTCCGTCGACGACGGCGCCGCCGTCGAGTCCGGCAACCTGCAGGGTGACGGTCTCCTTGTTGGGCACATCGGCCGTCTGCGTCAGCTTCAGGTTGCGGCCAGCCGAGCGGAAGGCGGAGCTTCGGAACTGGTTGACGTACACCGAGTTGGTGTCTTCGAAGTAGATCGAGTCACCGAGTTTGGTGAAGCTCTCGATGCCGGTTCCGTGATCGCACCAGAACTCGTCCTGTTCGTGGCCGAAGATCTTGGCGTAGCCGGCAGCCATCGGCTGGAAGTAGGTGACCATGCCCGTCTCGGGGTTCTGTACCGGCAGGACGGAGTTGATGAACGCGTGTTCGTAGTAGTCCGCGTACTTCACGTCCTTCGTCACCTGAAACAGCGCGCGGGAGAGCTTGAGCATGTTGTACTCGTTGCAGCCCTCTGAGGTTGAGTTTTCGCCATAGCCCGTGGTCTGGCCGCTGGTTGCGTACTGGTGAAGGGTATCGGGGGCGTGGAAATGCTCGGACTGGCTGTTCCCGCCGTTGGCGTAGGTGTGGTGGTCATGCACGATGGGCCAGAAGTTCTCGGCGGCCGTGCGGTACATGGCCAGGTTGGATTTCTCGGCGTCCCTCAGTGTGGCGTAGAGGCGCGGATTGTCCGTAAACACGGTGTAGCGCTTGAGCGCCCCGATGAGCTTGGGGATGGTGGTGTTCGCGTGGAGGCCGTTGAGGACGTCCTGGCCGGCGGCGAGCTTCTGGAACAGCGTGACTTCATCGAAGTACTCGGCGGCCCGCTTGTGCGCCGGCTTTTCAGTGATGCTGTACAGCTCGTAGAGGGCTTCGTTCATGCCGCCGTATTCGGTGCCGAGCAGTGCTGCCGGGTTGGCCTGCCGTCCAGCCCAGTTGGTGATCCAGGTACCGAACCCGTCAGCAACGGACAGGGCGGTGGCTGAGACGTTGGCCGGGGCGTTGTCGTGGGCTTCGAGCAGACCGGCCACAACTTTGTGCAGGTTGTAGAAGGGAACCAGCAAGCCGTCTGCCCCTGAGGGCAGATACGTCACGGGGAAGGGCGAGACAAAACCGGCATTGGCAGGGTCCTTGGCCGCGTAGGCGTCCTGGCACCGCTTCAAACCGTCGACGGCGGCAGTCAGCTTCGCGAGCAAAGCGGACTTCGTGGTCGGGTCGGTGGTGGTGGCGTACGCCTGGGACAGCGCTGAGATGTAGTGGCCGAAGAAGTGGCCCTGGAACCGGGTGCCGGTCTCGCGCTCCCAGCCGCCGTAACCGGCCGCCGTCGTCGGTGTCAGTCCTGCCTGCTTGTAGAAGGAGAAGAGGAACTTCTCCGGGTCCAGGCTGAGCAGGTAGTTGATGGTTTTTTGGTTGCCGTTGACCAGGTAGGGATCCTCGACGGTGACGTCGGTGAGGCCCGCCTCGAGCAGGTAGACCGAGGATTCGAGGCCCTCCGGGAGTACCTCCACGTTGAATGTTTTAGTCACGGGGTTACTTCCTCCATAGGTGCCTGTTGCCGTGAGAGTCACTGTGACGGGTGAGCTGCTTGGCGGGGTGACGGTTGCTGCGCCACCGCTGATCGCGATAACGGCAGAGTTGGATGACGCCCAGCTGATGGTGGTTCCCTTGGAACCCTCAAGTGGGACGGTGAAATTGGTGCTCGCGCTGGGCGGGACCGTGACGGCATCGAGGTCTGACTGTGCAACCGAGCCGGCGTCGAACGTCGGGTTGTGCGCCTTGGTGAGAGCGACGACGTCGGTGGTGGAGGCGACGCCGTCGTAGACGGTGTAATCATCCATCAACCCGTTAAGGTGCGCGCCGTTGTAGAGCGGGCCGTTGTAGCCGAGGGTCTTGGTGGTGGTGCTTTCGGAGCCAAGGACACCAGTGGCGGTGCCCGCTACCGGGAATTTTACGATGGCAGACTGGCGGACGCCGTTGCGGTAGATAGCAACGTTCTTGGTGGCTTTGTCGTAGGTAGCCACGATGTGGGTCCACTGGTCGGTGGGGAAGAAGGTGGCGCGCGGTGCGTCGATTGCGACCTTGTAGGGCTGGCCGGTGGAGGGGCCGATGGAGAGGGCCAGCGGCGTGGTGTTGCTCTCCGAGGTCAGGTACCACCCGTCGGAGTTGTAGGCCTGCTTGTTCCAGGTGAAAACCTGCTCGCCGGCCATCGCCACGTTGGGCTTGAACCAGAACGAAACGCTCAGGTCGGCAGGCTGCAGGTGGGCGGCTGTGCCGAGGTTCACGGCGTTGGAGCCATTGAAGTTGAAGGCCTGGCCGGAAAGGCCGGTGCCGTAGCCTGCAGTGCCCTTCTGCATCGTTGGTGTGTTGGCCTTCGGGCTGACATCGGCCAGGTTTCCGTCGAACGGCAGTTCCAGCACCTTCCTGTCATCCAGCGACGTTGTTGCCGAGAAGGCAGGCGTAGCCATTGAAACGAGTCCTGCCGCGAGCATGATCACGCTTGTGGCCGCGATCGAACGTTGTATTAGAGCCACTCTTGGTCTCTCTCCCTTGAGAAGAACCACCTGCTGAACGATGGGGAGCGTCGCAAGGGGATGCGAAAGCCAGCGGTGGATAGCTCATGTTAGCGTTCACAGTTGTGCCGCACAAGAGGCTTCTACAACGTGGGTAACGCGGGGAAAGGTGGGAGTTATGTCTCTATTTTGCGGCTGCGATGGCCGCCGAAAGCAGGCGGTCAAAGCTGTCGGTCCCGTTCTCCGGAGGGATGACTGTGAAGACTGCGCGCCATCTCCCGGGTCCGCTCAGCTCCAGGAGTGAAGCCCGTTCCACATGCAGATTCAAGCCCGGTACCCCGTTGACCAGGAGCGGGACGTGCTCGCCGCTCTTGACCAGTTGCTGGAATTGCCTGACTGAGAGCTGATCACCGGGAGTGCCCGTCACCTCGACGATGGTGTCGTTGACCCTCTTGGTGAGTCCTGTCATGAAATTCCTCCGGTCCGAAACCGTGGGAGCCGTGAAAATGGCCGCGAACAGCAGGGTAAACAAGGCAATTGCCCCGAAACTCTGAAGGAAGGGCATGAACATCATCAGAAGCAGCCCCAGGATCAAACCCAAGATACTGAGCAGGATGAACCTGATAACGGGATCTGGTTTCTTCTGCCAACGCACCAGCGTGACAGTGCCCTTGCCCGGCTGATTGAGCGCTAGGTTCTTCATGTTTAGTACCCCTTCACTTCCATTAGCGCTTCAGCCAGGATGACTGCCTGGCGTGCTTCCTTGAGATCGCTGTGGAGCCCCAGATCGGAGACGACGACGGCGGTGCGGGTTGGGCCCGCGAGTTCGGAAAAGGCCCTGCTGAGGTTGTCGCGGTCTTGCGACAGCATTCGGGACGAGTGCAGCTTGGCCCTGCTGACCTCAAGCTCCAGGAGCGACTTATCGATTTCCTCGCGGCGTCCTTGCATGACCGCCAACTTTTCGGTCAGGTGCAGGATGCGGGCACGGAGCATTGACTCCATCTTCTGCGCGGTGTCGTGGAGCTCGCTCAGGGCAGCGTACGTCTGTGGCGAAGCGTACGTCTGTGGCGAACCGGAAGGGGTGGCTGACTGCGAGCCAAAATGCAAGGCCAGCTGCTCGCCTACGTGTCTCCGGCGTCGTTCCCATTTACGGAGTGCCTCTGTGTACGGTCCCACAAGCAACGAGACTGCCTTGAGCGCATTGTCCAAGGAGGCGGCCCTGGTGGTCAGGTTCGCGGTGGCAGCGTCCAACCTTGCCAGGAAGGCGGCGTAGCTGTCCGGAGCCGGATCGTTTTTAGTATTCATGAGTCACCGCCCGCAAGCCATGGCGACGCCGGTGGGAATCCCTGCCGGTCTGTCCGATCCCGCTCACGCTGGCGTGATTCCGCTCGCCAGAACGTGACCCCAACGCTCATGTCAAGAGGATAGATGTTCCGGGGCTGATTGTCATAGGGGCTCATGGCCCGCGGCCTTGGATGTGTGGACGAATCCCGTAAGACCGAGTAAGACACAGTAACTGGTCTCAGCTAGCCTGGATCCGGCCCCTGCCGAAAACCTATGTCCGCAATACTCGCTCAAGTTAGAGTCCGTTGCCGAAGGGGCTAGCTGTTTGTGGCTATTCGTGTCGGCAAGCCGTTGGTCTCTTCACCGCGGGGAGCGGCGGTGGTACTGCGCACGACAACGTGGGTGGGCAGCTTGAGTGCCAGGTCAGGCTTTTCGCCGCGTAGAAGGGCTAGCAGTAAGTCTGCGGCCTTGAGTCCCTGCTCTCGCACAGGTTGCCTCACTGTTGTGAGGTCGACGAGTTCTGCCAGCGGGTTGTCGTCGATGCCGATGACGGAGATATCTTCGGGCACACGAAGTCCGGCGCGCCGGATGGTGCGAATGGCACCAAGGGCCATCTCATCGGAATGGGTCAGCACGGCGGTGGGTGGCTGGTGCAGGCTGAGGAGCTTCTCCATGGCTTCGGCGGCCGGGACGCCACCCCAGGCAGTCGTGAGGACGAGGTCCTCGCTGACGGGTACGCCGGCGTGGTCCATGGCGTCGTAAAATCCGGCGGTGCGTCCATAGCGGGCAGGCAGGTCCGTGCGGTCGGGGTCGACGGCGTTGATCATGGCAATCCGCTGGTGACCCAGGCGAAGCAGATGCTGTGTTGCCTGGCGGACGGCTGCCGCATCGTCGATGGAGACGTACGGATAGGCCGCGTCCTGGCCTCCGGCAGCGACGATGGTCACGCCCATCAATTCCAGGCGTTGCCTTTCATGGTCGGTGATGGGGACTGCGACCACAACGACGGCATCGACTTTGCGGCGGGCAGGGAGGATCTCGAAGAACTTGTGGCGGCCTTCGGGGTCGCCAATGTGGTAGAGCAGAACGTCGTGTCCGGCCTGTCTGAGAACCTCTTCAAGACCGGTGACGATTTCCCCGAAATACCACCGGTCGATGTGGGGGACCACCAAGGCGACTCGTCGTGTGTTGCCGGTTGCCAGCCCTGTCGCCTCAGGGGAGGCGACGTACTCCAGTCGGCGCGCGACGTCCATAACGTGCTGCCTGGTAGATGAGGACACGCCGTAGGCGCTGTTTAGTGCCCGTGACGCCGTGGAACGTGAAACTCCGGCCTCCCGGGCAACGTCGTCGAGACCTGAGGCTTTGTTGGAGTGCATGTAGTAAGTGTAGAGCCTTCGGAAGCGCTTCCTAAATTAGCAGGAAAACTAAAATCCTTGTGATTGCAGGAAATGCGATGTTTCCAGCCAGACCGAAATTCTAGGGGGTTGACACAGTGGTCATGTGCCGCGCATCATGTTCGGAAGCGCTTCCGAAGATGGCGGTGCGTACAACTGGAAGGAAAGCTCAATGACTGAGCAACTTGCACAAGGTCCACTCCGCACCGCTGGGATGAAGTGGCTCGGGGTCGGTGTCTCCGCCATTTTGGCTGTGGCGGCGCTGGCGGCATGCGCACCGCCGGGCTCCGGTTCGCCGGCACCCTCTGAGGCGGCCCCGACCAATGTTTCAACTGACCTTGGCAGCGAGCCGATCGAATTGACGCTGTACGACGGGGCGGGTCTGAAGGCGATCGACGAAGCGCTGATCAGCGCGTTCACTAAAAAACACCCGAACGTGACTATCAAGGGCCGGTACGATCCGGACGACGTTCAGGCGCAGAACGCCCCGCGCGTCCTGTCCTCCAACGAACCGCCGGACATCGCACGGGTGATTGCCCTGTCGGACGTCGTCCAGGACAAGCTGCTTACCAACCTCGACGCGTATGTCGACGCCTACGGCTGGGATCAGTTGCCAGCGGGCCAGCTCGCCCAGTACCGGGTGAACAAGGATGGAGTGCGGGGCGAAGGCTCCCAGTACACAGTCGCCAGCGGCTTCACGGTCACGGGCCTTTACTACAACAAAGACTTAGCGAACAGGGTCGGCATGGCCACGCCCCCAAAGACCTTGGAAGAGTTCGAAGCGCTGCTTGCCAAAGCCAAGGACGCAGGACTTGTCCCGATAATGGCCGGTAACCAGACAGGTGGCGTGGTCTTCCCTCTGCAGATGCTGCTCAACCAGACCCTAGGTGCCGAGAAGATTAACGATTGGATCTTCCACGCACCCAACGCGACGATTAACACGCCCGAGGCCACCGAGGCGGTCACAAAGATCAGCGACTGGGCCAAGGCAGGTTACTTCCCGGCGGATACCAACGGCACGGATGCCACCCAGGCAGTGGGCCGCTTCGCCAAGGGGGAGGGCCTGTTCCTCGCCAGCGGCAACTGGGACGCCGCTGCCCTGGAAAAGCAGATGGGCGATAACGTCGGGTTCTTCCTTCCCCCGGCCAGCGATGGCGGCAAGCCGGCCACAATGTCCGATCCCGTATCGAACTTCGGCATTCCCGCCCGGGCGGATAAAAAGGATGCTGCGGCAGCGTTCCTGGACTTCATGCGCAGCGGCGAAGCCCGGCAGGTCTTGGTTGACGCCGGATTCGCGCCTTCGGGTACCGGTGAGACGCCGGCCACCAGTCAGGGTTCGGTCAAGGCGCAGGTCCTGGAAGCCTTCACGCAGCTGGTCGAAGCTGATGGTCAGGTCCAGTTCGTCCAGAACGCCACGAACGGGATCAACTCGGCCTGGAATCCGGAGGTCCAGCGACTTGTTGCCGGCTCCACCACCGCTGAGGCCCTGCTGGCGGCCGTCCAGAAGAAGTACGAGGAAGAACTCGGCCGATGAGTTCCCTCGATGGTTCTTCAGGACCCCTGCAGGGTCTCACGCTCCCGGCCCCAGTCACACGGATGGGGGCGGTGGAGGTCAGCCCCCGGAGGTCACGGCGCAGAAATTGGGGCGGCTGGCTGTTCGCCCTCCCGGCGGCCATCTTCTATGCGGTATTCGTGCTGCGGCCGCTAACAGCATCAATCCAGTACTCCTTCTATGACTGGGATGGGATTACCCCGGCGACCTTCGTTGGCCTGGAGAATTACGCCCGGGTCTTCACTGACCCGCAGCTCTTGTCCTCGATCGGTAATGCCTTCTTCCTGGTCATCTTCTTCACCCTCGTCCCTGTCTCGGTCGCCCTCCTGGTCGCGGGGCTGATCCGGGAACTGCGCAGCCGCGCACTGGGCAGGCTCGCCCAGACCCTGCTGTTCATCCCCTACGTCATCCCGGCAGCTGCAGCCGCTATCGCCTGGAGCTGGATGTACGCCACCAACGGAGCTGTTAACCAGCTTCTAGGTGCCATAGGCCTGGAATCAATGGCCCGCGCCTGGTTCGGCGATCCGACCTGGGCACTACCGGCGGTAGGGCTGATCGGCACATGGATCAACCTTGGCTTCTGCACGATCTTGTTGATGGCAGGGATCGGCAAAATCGATGAGTCCTACTACGAAGCGGCCAAGCTCGACGGGGCCGGGTTCCTCCAGACCTTCCGCGCGATCACCCTGCCCGGGCTGAGGCAGGAGATCGGGGTATGCGTGACCATCACAGTCATCGCCGCTCTGGCCAGCTTCGACATCGTCTTCATGTCCACTCAAGGCGGGCCCGGCTACGCCACCATGGTTCCCGGCGTGCAGGTGTACGAGCTCGGCTTCACCGAATCCCGCATCGGCCTCGCCTCCGCCCTTGCGCTTGTCCTCAGCGCACTCGTGCTGGCCGTGATCCTGCCCCTCCAACGTCTCTTCAGGGAGAAGTAACCGTGCAAACGTCCAAGAGCACTCAGATCCCCGGCGTGGCCCTGCTGCTGCTGGCCATGCTGTTCTCCATCTTCCCCCTGCTGAGCATGTTCACCGCGGCCCTTCACCCCCAAGGGACCGCACCGGCGGGGATCAGCTGGCCCCCTGATCCCCAATGGCACAACTTCATCGACGCCTGGAACGTTGCCAACATCACCACACTGGCCGGTTCCAGCCTCCTGCTTGTTCTCGGCGTCGTGCCCATCGCGGTCCTCATCGCCACGATGGCCGGATTCGCCCTGGGCCAACTGCGCATCCCCGGCGGGACAATCCTGTTCGTCCTCTTGCTGCTGGGCCTGACCCTTCCCTTCGAGGTCACCATCGTGCCGCTCTACTACCAGATTCGGGACATGGGCCTGCTCAACACCCGCCTCGGCCTGATCCTGCCCCTGATCGGTCTCAGCATGCCTTTTGCTGTCTTCTGGATGCGGGCACACTTCCTCAACACCCCACAGGAGCTCACCGAGGCGTCCAGCCTTGACGGAGCCAACCAATGGCAATCCTTCCGGACAATCCACCTGCCTCTGGCCCTGCCCTCGATCGCCTCGCTGGCGCTGTTGCTGTTCATCTCCACCTGGAATCAGTTCCTGCTGGCAATTGTGCTGTTGGACGACCCGGAGAAACGGACGATGGCAGGAGCCCTTCAGAACTTCGTCGGTCAATACTCCACGGATATCGTGCTCCTCAACGCCGGCGCGCTGCTGATCATGACACCCATGATCCTCGTGTTCCTGTTCTTCCAGCGGCACATCGTTAAGGCCATGCTCGCAGGCTCAGTCAAAGGCTGACCCGGCAGAAGAGCCAACCCGCCTGCCAGCAATTAACCATCTGTCATTCGCACCTTTACACCCTTCGGAGTCTTCATGCCCTCTTCACCGGCCGTTCCCCACGCCACCATCGACCCCGACTGGTGGCGCAACGCGGTGGTCTACCAGATCTATCCGCGCAGCTTTGCTGATTCAAACGCCGACGGGATCGGGGATTTGGGAGGGGTGCTGGACCGATTGCCGTATCTGAGCAGTCTCGGCATCGACGCGATCTGGCTCAGCCCGTTCTACCCCTCGCCCCTGGCCGATGGCGGCTACGACGTCAGCGACTACCAAAACGTCGACCCCAGGCTCGGCACGCTGACGGATTTCGACAAGGTAGTCGCCGCCGCCCACGGCCTCGGCATCAAAATCATCGTCGACGTCGTCCCCAACCACACCTCCGACCAGCACCCCTGGTTCCAGGAAGCTCTCGCCGCCTCGCCGGGCTCACCGGCCCGCGACCGCTACATCTTCCGTTCCGGCACCGGTCCGGACGGGACAAATCCGCCGTCGAACTGGGTCTCCCACTTCGGCGGCCCGGCGTGGGAGCGGCTTGCCGACGGGCAGTGGTACTGCCACCTCTTCGCCAAGGAGCAGCCGGACCTGAACTGGGGCAACGACGAGGTCCGCGAGTACTTCAAGGACACCTTGCGCTTCTGGGCTGACAGAGGCGTGGATGGGTTCCGCATCGACGTCGCCCATTCCCTGGCCAAAGACCTCTCCCACCCATTGAGGGACCAGCCCAACCTGGACCGGCTGCTTCCGCTGGACGGAACCGACCCGCTATATGACCGGGAAGAGGTCCACACCATCTACGAAGAGTGGCGGCAGGTCTTCAATGAGTACGATCCGCCGCGGATGGCTGTTGCCGAAACCTGGTCCCCGGCGAACGAACGGACCTACCTCTACGCCCGGCCCACAGAGCTGGGGCAGGTCTTCGATTTCTCCCTGCTTAAGTCCGCTTGGAACAGGGACCGGTTCATGACAGCGATCAGCCAGGCCGTCGCCGGTCACAATGGAGCGGGCGGAGGACTGACCTGGGTGCTGTCCTCCCACGACGTGCCGCGCCACGCTTCCCGCCTGGCCCTGCCAGAGGACACTGATCCGGACGAGTGGCTGATCAGCGACGGCCGCCACCCGATGCTGGACTCCCAACTGGGACTGGACCGGGCGCGGGCGGCAACCCTGATGATGCTGGCGCTGCCAGGATCGCCCTATCTCTACCAAGGTGAAGAGCTGGGCCTTCCGGAAGTCCCCGATATCCCGCACGAGGCACTGCAGGACCCGGTGTGGCACCGCACTAATCACACCCTTAAGGGCCGTGATGGAGCCCGGGTTCCCCTGCCCTGGAAACGCAACGGGTCCTCCTATGGATTCGGCGACGGCGGAGCGTGGCTGCCCCAGCCGCAACACTTCGCTGAGCTGTCCGTTGAAGCCCAAGACGGAGAGAGCGGATCCACCCTGGAGATGTACCGGCGGGCGCTGCGTCTTCGCCGCCAGCACGCCGGTTTGAGCGGAACCAAGATGAACTGGGCGGACGTTCCCGACGGCATCCTGGCGTTCGACCGCGGTGCAGGACTGCGTTGCGTCGTCAACTTCTCCCACGAGCCCTACCCGCTCCCGGAACAGGCAAAAATCCTGATCGCCAGCGGCTCCATCAACGACCGGAAGCTGGCCCCCAACCAGGCAGTATGGATATCCAACTCATGACCCACCCACCCCCGAAGATGAAAAGGCGCGACCCGTGACAATCGACAGCGACTTGGCAATCTCAATCACCGCCACCGATCCAACCAGCATGGAACGCCAGCTCGAAGAAGCAGTGGCCGAAGCCAGGACACGGGCAAGGCAGGAGGGGCGGCAGGGAATTCTGGTCACACGCCGCAGCTACAACTCCTTCACCGTCTCTCTCAGCGATACGGTGCCCTTCGGCCTTACCCGCGAACATCAAGAATGGTGAACTGACCACGCCTGCTCGACGGCCCTGCCATGCCCCAAGGATAGGCTTATTCGATTTGCGCCGGCCAGGCTTGACGAAGTCCAGTGAATGAACCCATCCCACTTGGGTTCAAAGAACAGGTGGACCGGTAAGGGCTTGAGCAGGTTCCGATTGAACGGTTGCGGCCGACGAGCTTCGGAGCGAGCAGTTTTGGAGAAGCAGCCAGGGGAGGCCGCTGCCTAGAGTCAAAAGCATCACCCGCTCACTCCATAAAGGACCTGATATGACCTCCATCGAATCCGTGACCCTCGAAGTATCTGACCCCTCTGCCGCCACCGGTTTCTACGATGCGGCCTTCGGATTGGGGGAGAGATTGCGCGTCCGGGCCTCAGATGCCAGCTCCACCGGCTTCCGCGGGTACACGCTGTCGCTCATCGTGTCGCAGCCGTCCACGGTCAGCAGCCTGATTGACTCTGCAGTTGAGGCCGGCGCCACCACACTGAAGCCTGTCAGCAAGTCGCTGTGGGGCTACGGCGGCGTCGTCCAGGCTCCCGACGGCGCTATCTGGAAGGTCGCGACGTCGGCCAAGAAAGACACCGGGCCGGCCACGCGGGAGGTCGACAAGATCGTCCTCCTTATGGCCGCCACTGACGTTGGCGCGACCAAGCGGTTCTACCTCGACCGGGGCCTTGCCGTCGGGAAGAGCTTTGGCAAGTACGTCGAGTTCGCGATGCCGTCGAGTCCCGTCCAACTGGGGCTCTATGGGCGCCGCGCCCTCGCGAAGGATGCCGGCGTCTCTCCTGACGGCGGCGGATCGCACCGCATTGCCATCAGCAGCAACGCCGGCCCGTTCACAGACCCGGACGGTTTCGCCTGGGAGCCCGTGTCTATGTAAGGCTGATCGGGGCAGGGCGGCACCAGCTCCTTGTTTTCCGCGGCGTATTCGGACATTCGCTACCGTGGTCAGGGGTGCGATCGTCCGAAATCGCCGCGCAGCCCACCAGCACCTCTGCTCGCCGCGAAATCCCAGCTCTCCCTCAGGAATCCGGTCGTAAACTGAACTCCGAATCTCTTCGCGTGAGTTGGTGCCGTGCATGCTCTGGAAGTTGCTCGTTGAATACCTGAAGCCTCATCGGCGGCTGCTGTTCGCCGTCGTCGTCTTCCAGCTGGCGCAGTCCATCGCGTCCCTGTACCTGCCCACCCTGAACGCCGACATCATCGACCGGGGCGTGGCGAAGGGGGACATCAACTACATCCTGTCGATGGGCACCGTGATGCTGCTGATTACGCTGCTGCAGATCGTCTGTGCGGTGACGGCCGTGTACTTCGGGGCGAAGGCAGCCATGGGCGTTGGGCGGGATCTCCGCGGGGTGATCTTCACCAGGGTGGGGGAGTTCTCCGAGCAGGAGGTCACGCGTTTCGGGGCACCGAGCCTCATTACCCGCTCCACCAACGACGTCCAGCAGGTCCAGCAGCTGGTGCTGATGTCGGCAACCCTGATGGTTACTGCGCCCATGCTCAGCATCGGCGGCGTGATCATGGCGGTCCGGCAGGACGTGCAGCTGTCCTGGCTGATCGCCGTGAGCGTCCCCGTGCTGCTGATCGGCGTGGGGCTCATTGTCACCCGGATGATCCCGCTGTTCCGCAAAATGCAGGTCAGGATCGACGCCGTTAACCGGGTGCTGCGCGAACAGCTCACCGGCATCCGCGTGGTCCGCGCCTTCGTGCGGGAGGACATCGAGAACGCACGCTTCGCCAGGGCCAACGACGACGTCACCGATACCGCCCTGCACGCCGGACGCCTCATGGCACTCATGTTCCCCGTGGTGATGCTGGTCCTGAACGTCTCCAGCGTGGCCGTGATCTGGTTCGGCGCGTTCCGGATCGACGACGGCTCCATGCAGGTGGGCACGCTGATTGCCTTCCTCAGCTACCTCATGCAGATCCTGATGTCCGTCATGATGGCCACGTTCATGGCCGCGATGATCCCGCGCGCGGCCGTGTCCGCAGACCGGATCGGCGAGGTGCTGACGACGGAATCGAGCGTGCGGCCGCCGCTGAACGCGGTCGGCTTTGCTGTTTCTCTGGATGGGCGGGGACACGGTGAGTTGGAAATGCGCGACGTCGGATTCGCCTACCCGGGTGCCGAGCAGCCGGTCCTCAGCGGCATCAGTTTCACTGCCAGGAGCGGGCAGACGACGGCGATCATCGGCAGTACCGGCGCCGGCAAGACCACCCTGGTGAACCTCATGCCCCGGCTCTTCGACGCGACGAGTGGGTCTGTGAGGATCGACGACGTCGACGTCCGCGAGCTGCACCCTGACCTGCTGTGGGGCCACATCGGCCTGGTCCCACAAAAGCCCTACCTGTTCTCCGGAACCGTGCGGAGCAACCTGCTGTATGGAAAGCCCGACGCCACCGAGGACGAACTCTGGCAGGCACTCACTACCGCCCAGGCGCAGGACTTCGTCCAGGGGATGGAAGGCGGCCTGGACGCGGACATCTCGCAGGGCGGCACCAACGTATCGGGCGGCCAGCGGCAGCGGCTCGCCATCGCCCGGGCACTGGTGAAGCGGCCGGAGCTCTACATTTTTGACGACTCGTTCTCCTCGCTGGACACCGCCACCGACGCCCGGCTCCGGCAGGCGCTCAAGCACAACACGTCCGGGGCCACCCTGGTGATCATCGCCCAGCGGGTCTCCAGCATCGTCGACGCGGACCAGATCCTGGTGCTCGACGGCGGCAGGATCGTCGGGCAGGGAACGCACGACGAGCTGCTGGAGACGTCGGAGACGTACCAGGAAATTGTGAACTCGCAGCTGGTAGTGGAGGATGCGGCATGAGCGGCGCCGGAACGCCGACGGCGGCTGCCTCCAGCCCGACCCGCGTGCCGCGCCCTGCGGGAGGACCAGGCCGCGGCGGACCCTTCGCTGGAATGAATATCCCTGCAGAGAAGCCGATGAACTTCCTGCCGTCAGCCAAGCGCCTGCTGGGGACGCTGCGCCCGGAGCGGCTGTGGCTGGTGCTGGTTCTGGTGCTGTCCGTCGTCGGCGTCGCGTTCTCAGTGATTGGGCCGAGGCTGCTGGGCGAGGGCACCAACCTGATCTTCGCCGGCGTCGTCTCCAAGGACCTTCCCGCAGGCGCCAGCAAGGCGGACGTCATCGCCGGATTGCGTGCGTCCGGCCAGAACCAGCAGGCCGACATGCTCAGCGCGATGCCGCTGACTCCCGGCGTCGGGATTGATTTCCAGGCGCTGGCCACCGTGCTGCTGTGGGCAATGGCGCTGTATGTGCTGGCCTCGGCGTTCGGCTGGGCGCAGGCGTACATCCTCAACGGCGTCGTGCAGCGGACGGTGTACCGGCTGCGGGAGCAGATCGAGGCGAAGATCCACCGCCTCCCGCTGCGGTACTTCGATTCCATCCAGCGTGGTGAGCTGCTGAGCCGGGTGACCAACGACGTCGACAATATCTCCCAAAGCCTGCAGCAGTCGATCAGCCAGGTGGTCACGTCCCTGCTGACGGTGGTGGGCGTGCTGGTGATGATGGTGCTGCTTTCGCCGACGCTCGCGGTGATTGCGCTGGTGACGGTGCCGCTGACGCTGGGGATCACGGCGCTCATTGCCAAGCGCTCGCAGAAGCTGTTCGTGGCGCAGTGGAAGAACACGGGCGAGCTGAACGGCCAGATCGAGGAGACATATACCGGGCATGCGCTGGTGAAGGTCTTCGGGCGGCAGCGCGAGGTGGACGAGCGGTTCCGGCAGAAGAACGTGGAGCTGTACCAGGCGAGCTTCGGGGCGCAGTTCATCAGCGGGCTCATCATGCCGGCCATGACGTTCATCGGGAACCTTGTGTATGTGGGGATTGCCGTGGTGGGCGGGCTGCAGGTGGCGTCCGGTGCGATGCAGCTGGGCGACGTGCAGGCGTTCATCCAGTACTCGCGGCAGTTCACTATGCCGCTCGCGCAGCTGGGGTCGATGGCGAACCTGCTGCAGTCGGGGGTTGCCTCGGCGGAGCGGGTGTTCTCGTTGTTGGATGAGGACGAGCAGTCGCCTGATCCTGCTGACGCAGCGGCACCGGATGGCAAGCGGGGGCGGCTCGTGTTTGAGGATGTGTCCTTCTCCTATTCGCCGGAGAAGCCGCTGATCTCTTCGCTTTCGTTGGTGGCTGAGCCGGGGCAGACGGTGGCGATTGTGGGCCCGACCGGGGCGGGCAAGACGACGCTGGTGAACCTGATGATGCGGTTCTATGAGATTGATGCGGGGCGGATAACGCTCGACGGCGTGGATGTCACCTCGATGACGCGGCACGAGCTGCGCTCGTGGATGGGGATGGTGCTGCAGGATACGTGGCTGTTCGGCGGGACGATCCGGGACAACATTGCGTACGGCAGGCCGGAGGCTTCGGAGGCGGAGATCCTGGAGGCGGCGCAAGCGACGTATGTGGACAGGTTCGTCCGGTCCTTGCCCGAGGGTTACGACACCGTTTTGGACGACGAAGGCTCGAATGTTTCGGCGGGGGAGAAGCAGTTGCTGACGATTGCCCGGGCGTTCCTGTCCCGGCCGTCGGTGCTGATCCTGGATGAGGCGACGTCTTCCGTGGACACACGCACCGAAGTGCTGGTGCAGAAGGCGATGAGTGCTTTGAGGTCAGACCGTACTTCGTTTGTCATCGCGCACCGCCTGTCCACAATCCGCGACGCAGACCTCATCCTGGTGATGGAGGCCGGGCAGATTGTGGAGCAGGGGACCCACGCAGAGTTGCTAGCTGCAGGTGGGGCTTACGCGCGGCTGTATGAGGCGCAGTTCGCGGCTCCCGTGGCAGAGGTTTGAGCGCTGGCATCCCTCAGATGAGCGTATGCCTCAAGCTCAATGCTGCTTCCCTTTGAGTTCAGCTATTGCACTACTGTCCATCTAGCGAAACAGTGATCGTGCCTTCCATGATCGCTTTCACCCTCTCGACGTATTGCCAGCAGAACTCCCGGTAATGCAATTCATATTCTTTGAGCTGTCCTTGAGCTTGCAACGGGAGAGTGAAGTACTGGCCATGTTCCAGAATTGTGGCACCTTCGGAGGTCTCCCGTAGAAAATCACGTCCTCGTGCAGACGGATCTTCGGTAGCTCCGATAGAGCGTGTGACGGCTAGCTCGAACGGAATCTCTTCAACAACCTCAATAGCCGAGACTTGTTCCAGACCGTCACGCATCGAGATGAAAACCTGAATCTCGCGGACGTCGTCGCGGCTTGGCGAACTGAATCCTCTGACAATGTCAGGATCAACGAGAATTGCGTTTTCGGCAGGTTTGATGAGTTGCCAGACTTGCCTCCTCGAGGCGGCGATTGAAGTTGATGCTGATACATAGTGAACGACGTTATCGATAGGGACGGCAGGAAGTGGCACTTGGCGCCTTTGAAACCACCCACTCATGAATAGCTCACCCCACGGCTGTCACGGAGTTCACTCACAGGTAGCTTTTCACGCTCGCGCGGAGTGCTTCGGTGTGTTCGTAGATCTCCTCAAGCGACCCGATGGGGACGCGGGTTTCTTCTTTGTCAGCGTCGAATATCCCAATGTACTTCTGGGTGCGGTTGAAGTGCAGTCGAGCGATCGGCTTGCGATTGTTGTCATCGAGGAGCACTGCGAAGTAGGACTTGGCATCGCGCTGCACTACCCGTGCGGGCTTGACTTCACTGCAAACGATGGCGCGAACGATCTGGTAACCCTCGATTTCCTCCAGAGTCGTCTCCAGACCATCCGCCTCGGCCAAGTCTGCATCCGCGACAGGAGCGCTTGTAACGCTTGCGGCTGCCGCGGAGTCTTCAGCCTGTGGGAAGCCTGGAGCTCCGAGGGCTTTCTTGAGTCGCTCGTTAACCTGGTCGTTGAGGAACTGCTTGGAAGCTTTGGTCACCAGTGCCGTGAACTGTTCTCGAACCTTCTGTGTGTACGGGCCAGGATAAACGCGGCCGGTTAGGAATTTCACCCATTCGTCCTCTGGTTCCTTGAACTGAGCGGCGAGGGTTCGCTTCAGTTCGCCGATGTACTTCAGTTCGCCAGCGGCACTGATGATCGAGTCAAGGTCAAAGACATCCTTGGACAGCTTCTGGAGTTCAGGAATGAGCGACTCGTCGATGTCGTTCAAATCCAGGACCAGGAAGGGCTTGGCGTCCATGCGATTCGGGGCGTCGAGGTCTGTGAAGAATTGGTAGACCTCGCCGTTTGTAAGGATGGCGATTCGAGCGTTCGTCACAGCGAAGTACCGGAAGAGCTGGGAGGCGTGCTCGATTTTCACCGGCTCTGTCGACTTCTTACACTCAATCAGGATCTGGACCACGCCGTCCTTGACGATGGCGTAGTCAATCTTTTCGCCCTTCTTCAACCCCACATCCGCGATGAATTCCGGCACGACCTCCATAGGGTTGAACACGTCATAGCCCAGGATTGTTGAGATGAAGGGCATGACAAAGGCGTTTTTTGTTGCCTCTTCCGTTTGTATCACTCCTCTCTGCTGGCGCACCTTTGCTGCCAAAGCCGAGAGTTTTTCTGCAAATTCCATTCGTCCCCCTTGAAAAATGTTGTGTTGCCAACCGTAACGCAGCACAAGGACAAATTTGAGGGAATCACTCGACCTAAATTTGTAACTCCATCGGAGTGCAACTCGGGCTGGAGAGCCCGGGCAGACGGTAGCCTTTGTGGGACCGACCGGGGCTGGCAAGACCACCCTGGTGAACCTGATGATGCGGTTCTATGAGATTGATGCGGGGCGGATAACGCTCGAAGGCGTGGACGTCACCGCGATGACGCGGCACGAGCTGCGCTCGCGGATTGGGATGGTGCTGCAGGGTACGTGGCTGTTCGGCGGGACATTTCGGGACCTTGAGATCCGCCAGCGATAAGTGATTGTTCGTGCCCCGGGCCGACTGCAAGAACAGCCGGCCCGGACGCATCCGTCAGCGCAGGTCGAAGCGGTCCAGCTCCATGACCTTCACCCAGGCGGCCACGAAGTCGTTGACGAACTTCTCCCGGCCGTCCTCGCTCGCGTAGACCTCGGCCAGTGCCCTGAGCTGGGAGTTTGAACCGAAGATCAGGTCTACGGGCGTGGCGGTCCATTTCAGCTCCCCGGTGGCGGCGTCGCTGATCTCGAAGACGTTCTCCTCGCCCTCCGACGCCTTCCACTTGGTACCCGGGGAGAGCAGGTTGACGAAGAAGTCGTTCGTCAGCACCTGGGGCCGGTCGGTGAGGACACCGTGGGTTGAACCGCCGACGTTGGTTTCCAGGGCGCGCATGCCGCCGACGAGCACCGTCATCTCCGGAGCGGAGAGGTCCAGCAGGTACGCCTTGTCCAGCAGGAGGGTCTCCGGCTGGAGTTTCTCGCCGGGGCGCACATAGTTGCGGAACCCGTCCGCCCGCGGCTTCAGGTACTGGAAGGACTCGACGTCGGTCTGGTCCTGCGCGGCATCAGTCCGGCCGGGCCGGAACGGCACGGTGACGGCGAAACCGGCGTCGCTCGCGGCTTTCTCCACCGCCGCGCAGCCGCCGAGGACGATCAGGTCTGCCAGCGAGACCTTCTTGCCGTTGGTCTGGGCGGAGTTGAACTGCTGCTGCACCGTCTCAAGCGCCTGCACCGCCGTCGGAAGCTGCTCGGTTTCGTTGATCTCCCAGCTCCGCTGGGGCTCGAGCCGGATCCGCGCACCGTTGGCGCCGCCGCGCCGGTCCGTCTTGCGGTAGGTGGATGCGGCTGCCCAGGCAGTACCGGCGAGCTGCGAGACTGAGAGGCCGGAGTCCAGCAACTGCGCCTTGAGCGAGGCGATGTCCTCCTGGTCGATCAGCTGGTGGTCTACCTCCGGGACAGGGTCCTGCCAGAGCTGGGCCTCCGGGACCCACGGCCCCAGCATGTGCGGGCCCACAGGTCCCATGTCGCGGTGCAACAGCTTGTACCAGGCCTTGGCGAAGGCGAGCTGGAACTCATCAGGGTTCTCCAGGAAGCGCCGCCCGATCTCCTCATAGACCGGATCGAAGCGCAGCGACAGGTCTGTTGTCAGCATGGTGGGCCGGTGCTTCTTCTCCGGGTCATGCGCATCCGGGATGATCTCCGGGGCATCCTTGGCAACCCACTGGTGCGCGCCCGCCGGGCTCTTGACAAGCTCCCACTCGTTTTCGAACAGGATCTCCAGGAAGCGGCTGCTCCACTGGGTGGGCCGGTCCGTCCAGGTGACTTCGAGGCCGGAGGTGATGGTGTCGGGCCCCTTGCCGCTGCCATACGTGCTGATCCAGCCAAGGCCCTGCTCCTCCAGGTTCGCGGCCTCCGGCTCGGGGCCGACGTGCGCATCGGCCTCGCCGGCGCCGTGGGTCTTGCCGAAGGTGTGCCCGCCGGCAATCAGCGCGAACGTTTCTTCGTCGTTCATCGCCATGCGCTTGAACGTCTCGCGAATGAATGCTGCCGCAAGTTTGGGATCCGGATTGCCCATCGGCCCCTCCGGGTTGACGTAGATCAGGCCCATTTCCGTGGCACCCACGTCCTCTGACATCTGGCCTTCACCGATGTAGCGCTCATCGCCGAGCCATGCGTCCTCCGGCCCCCAGAAAATCTCTTCGGGCTCCCACACGTCCTCGCGGCCGAAAGCGAAGCCGAAGGTTTTGAAGCCCATGGACTCCAGTGCCACGTTTCCGGCGAGGACCAGCAGGTCGGCCCAGGAAAGCCTCTGGCCGTACTTCTGCTTCACCGGCCACAGCAGCCGCCGGGCCTTGTCCAGGTTCGCATTGTCCGGCCAGCTGTTGAGCGGCGCGAACCGCTGGCTGCCGTCCCCGGCCCCGCCGCGGCCGTCATGGACACGGTAGGTGCCGGCTGCATGCCAGCTCAGACGGATCATGAGGCCGCCGTAGTGGCCGAAGTCCGCAGGCCACCAGTCCTGGGAGGTGGTCAGGACCTGGGTGATGTCCTGCTTGAGCGCCTCGACGTCGAGCTTCTGGAACTCCTCGCGGTAGCTGTACGTGGAGCCGAGCGGGTTGCCCTTGGGGTGGTGGGTGTGAAGCACGGAGAGGTCCAGCTGGTTCGGCCACCAGTCCGCGGTGGTCCGGGGCCGGTGCCCCTTGGGCTGCGGCGAGTCGATCGCCGGGTTTTCACTCTCGCTGCCATGCGAGGTCACGCTGCCATGGTCCACGGGGCATCCACCCCCAACCTTGCTGTCAAGGCCTTGGGCGCTTCCGGGAGTGGGGACCGGGGGATGTTCCTGGTGATCGGTCATGTGCTTCCTTCCATTCGACCGAGGCCGTGGTCGGACTCGGGCAGCCGGTTCAACCTTCCCATTTGACCATAGACAGCTCTAGCCGAAAACCTGTTGACACCCTCGAGTGTCGGTAGCATACTTGAATCGCAGCAACTAATATATCAACAGGATATTAGCCAACAGCTAGGGGGAAACGATGATCGACGTTCTGACCCGCTCGCTCGCAGAGACCGGTCCTGCGATCCGTGCCGCGGATTACCTCTGGCGCAACCTGGACCCGAAGAAGTCATAAGGACGGTGTGGTCCGTCAAAGCCATCAACGCCGCCCGCCTTGCCCTGCACGGCGACGGAAGCCACAAGGGATCCCTCGACAAAGAGACCAGCCTGTCCAATCGGAGAAAGAAATGACCCTGAAACGACTCCCGTACGAGCACATCGCCGTTACGGGCAGCAGCCGTGTCAAGCGCGGCATGGCTGAGATGCTCAAAGGCGGTGTCATCATGGACGTCGTCAACGTCGAACAGGCCCGCATCGCCGAAGACGCCGGTGCAGTGGCCGTGATGGCGCTGGAACGCGTTCCGGCCGATATCCGGGCCCAAGGCGGCGTATCCCGCATGTCCGATCCGGACATGATCGACCAGATCATCGAAGCTGTGTCCGTGCCGGTCATGGCCAAGGCCCGCATCGGCCACTTCGTCGAGGCGCAGATCCTGCAGTCCCTTGGCGTGGACTACGTCGATGAGTCCGAGGTCCTGACCCCGGCCGATTACACCAACCACATCGACAAGTGGAACTTCACGGTTCCGTTCGTGTGCGGTGCCACCAACCTGGGTGAGGCACTGCGCCGCATCAATGAGGGTGCTGCGATGATCCGGTCCAAGGGCGAGGCCGGCACCGGCGACGTCTCCAACGCCACCGGCCACATGCGCAAGATCCGGGCCGAGATCGCTAAGCTCGCGGCCCTGCCCGAGGATGAGCTCTACGTCGCGGCCAAGGAACTGCAGGCCCCGTATGAGCTGGTCAAGGAAATCGCGACCACCGGAAAGCTTCCCGTGGTGCTGTTCACCGCCGGCGGCATCGCCACTCCGGCGGATGCCGCGATGATGATGCAGCTCGGCGCCGACGGCGTGTTCGTCGGTTCCGGTATCTTCAAGTCCGGCAACCCGGCCCAGCGTGCCGCCGCCGTCGTCAGAGCCACTGCCTATTACGACGACCCCGACGTCATCGCCAAGGCCTCCCGCGGCCTGGGCGAAGCCATGGTCGGCATCAACGTGGACGAAATCCCGCAGCCGCACCGCCTCGCCGAGCGCGGCTGGTAAAGCAACTAAAACCGCCGCCACGACGCAGAAGTAGCAACTATTACCGCAGAAGATCGATCACCATCTCAATGAGGAGAAGAACACCATGCAGGAGCTCGCGAACCGGCTCGAACGTCTGGGCACTGAAACTGCCTTCAGCGTCGCCCAAGCAGCCGCCGCCTGGAAGGCGAAAGGGAACCTCGTGTACCCCTTCCATCTCGGCGACATCAACATCCCGACGGCCCCCCATATTGTCGAAGCAATGAACCGGGCCATCGGCGACGGCTACACGGGCTATTGCCCCGGCCCAGGCATCCCGCAGTTGCGCGAGGCCCTGGCCGAAGATATCGGGGGCCGCCGTGGCATCGAGTTCTCCCCTGACAACGTCGTGGTGATGACGGGCGGCAAACCCGTTATCACGAAGTTCCTGCAGGCGGTCATGAACCCCGGCCAGGAAGTGCTCTACCCGAACCCCGGCTTCCCGATCTACGAATCGCAGATCGAGTACCTCGGCGGCACGGCCGTGCCTTACCGCTACCTGCCCACGAGCCAGGGCTTCGCGATCGACCTCGAGCAGATCCGATCTTCGATCACGCCCAACACGGTCGCAATCATCTACAACGACCTCCAGAACCCCATCTCAGCCGAGTCGACGGTGGCCGAGCGTGAGGCCGTCGCACAGCTCGCAATAGAGCACGACCTCTGGGTGCTCTCCGACGAGGCCTACTTCGAGACGCGCTACGAGGGCGTTTCGAGCTCGATCGCATCGATTCCGGGAATGGCAGAGCGTACCGTCATCCTCTACACATTCAGCAAGAAGTTCGCCATGACCGGATCCCGCCTGGGCTGCGCCGTCGCCCCGCTCGAGATCGCCAAGGTTCTCAGTACGCTCAACACCAACGATGAGTCGTGCACCACGCACTACGTGCAGTGGGCCGGCATCGAAGCGCTCCGTGGCACCCAGGAACCCGTTCAGCAGATGCTGGACGTCCTTCAGAAGCGTCGGGATGCTGCCTGCGAAATCGTGAACGACATCCCCGGCATGCACGTCGCCGTGCCGAAGTCGACGTTCTACCTTTTCCCTGACGTCACCGAGGTGATGAAACGCATGGGCTACACGGCAGTGGGCGACTTCGCCACAGACGCCCTGTACAAGACCGGCGTCTCCTTCTGCACACGCGAGCACTTCGGCCGGCGCCTGCCCGGCGAGGATCGGCAGTACATCCGGCTCGCCTATTCGGGCATCGAAGTGCCAGACATCCGCGACGGCCTCGGACGCCTGCGCGAGTGGATCGAGACGGCATGAGCCGGGTCGTCGTCACGGGACGTATCCCCGAAACCGCACTCGAGAAGCTGCGCGCCGAACACGAGGTCGATGCCTGGCAGGGTCCGGAGTCGATCGGCCGCGATGAGCTCCTGCGCCGGGTAGCCGGCGCCGATGCAGTGGTGAGCCTTCTCACCGAACGCATCGACGCGGAGCTGCTCGACGCCGCGGGACCGCAGCTCAAAGTGGTCGCGAACGTCGCCGTCGGTTATGACAACATCGACGTGCCGGCCTGCACCGAACGGGGCATCGTAGCCGCCAATACCCCCGGCGTGCTCACAGAGGCCACAGCCGACATCGCGCTTGGCCTCATCCTCATGGCAACCCGCCGGCTCGGAGAGGGGGAACGGCTCATCCGCTCCGGCCAGGCCTGGAAATGGGGCATGTTCTTCCTGCTCGGCAGCAGCCTGCAAGGCAAGACCCTCGGCATTGTTGGCATGGGCGGCATCGGGCAGGCGACCGCACGCCGGGCCAAGGCCTTCGGCATGGAAATCGTCTACCAGTCACGCAGCGAGATCGACCCCGGGATTGCAGCCGAGCTGGGCGCCAGGCGCGTCGAGCTCGACGAGTTGCTTGCCATCTCCAACGTCGTCTCCCTGCACTGCCCCTACGGGCCCGCCACGCATCACCTGATCGGCGCTGAACAACTCGCTGCGATGAAGGATTCGGCGTACCTCGTCAACACCGCGCGCGGACCGATCGTCGACGAAGCAGCCCTCGCCTCTGCCCTTCGCGACGGGCAGATCGCAGGCGCTGGGCTCGATGTTTTTGAGAATGAGCCCAGCGTGCACCCAGGGTTGCTCGAGCTCGACAATGTGGTGCTCGTGCCGCACCTCGGTTCCGCCACTGTGGAGACCCGAACCGCCATGGCAATGCTCGCCGCCGACAACGCCCTCGCCGTGCTCAGCGACGAACGACCGCCCGCGCCGATCAACTAGAGGCGATTGGCGCCACGAACGGGGACGACAACCCGGCAGAGTACGAGCCCGGGTCCCAAGGGGATGGGACTCGGACTACTCAGCCTCCGACGTCGTCCGTCTCCGCGGCGTGTCCCGCCGACAGCGTTGACCGGGCATCACATCTTAGAGAGAAGAAAATAGTGACACGTATTGGCATTGTGGCCGAGTTGGGCACTGAGACGAGGGTGGCGGCGACGCCTGTCACCGTGAAGCAGTTGCTGGGGTTGGGCTACGAGGTTGTGGTCGAGAAGGGTGCGGGGGAGTCCGCGTCCTTCCGTGATGAGGCTTATGCCGAAGCGGGTGCCCTGATTGTGGGCGCCGATGAGGCGTGGGGCAGCGAGGTGGTGTTGCGGATCAATCCGCCCACTGAGGACGAGATTGCCCGCCTTGCCGAGGGTGCCACGTTGATCGGGTCGTTGAGCCCTGGTTTGCGGCCTGAGCTGGTGGAGGCGCTGGTTTCACGTCCGATCACGGCGTTGGCGCTGGATGCAGTGCCGCGGATCTCTCGGGCGCAGTCGATGGATGTGCTCAGTTCGATGGCGAACATCGCCGGGTACCGGGCCGTCATTGAGGCCGCTCACGAGTTCGGCCGGTTCTTTACCGGTCAGGTGACTGCAGCGGGCAAGGTTCCGCCAGCGAAGGTCCTGGTCGCCGGCGCGGGCGTCGCGGGGTTGGCGGCGATCGGCGCTGCGAGTAGCCTGGGCGCGATTGTCCGGGCGACGGACCCGCGGCCGGAGGTCGCCGACCAGGTGAAATCCATCGGCGGGACGTACCTCAAAGTCGAGGTCGCCGAAGAGATGAAGTCTTCCGACGGGTACGCGAAGGCGACGTCCGAGGCGTATAACGCGCGGGCCGCGGAAATTTACTCCGAGCAGGCAGCGGATGTGGACATCATCATCACCACTGCCCTGATCCCGGGGCGTCCGGCGCCGAAGCTACTCACCGCCGAAGACGTGGCCAGCATGAAGCCGGGCAGCGTGATCGTGGACATGGCTGCCGGGCAGGGCGGGAACGTTGTAGGCTCCGTCGCCGGCGAACGCATCGTGACGGACAACGGGGTGGTGATCCTGGGCTACACGGATCTCCCGGCCCGGCTCCCGGCCCAGGCATCCCAGCTGTACGGGACGAACATGGTGAACCTGCTCAAGCTCCTGACCCCGGACAAAGATGGTCAGCTTCGGATCGATTTCGACGACGTCGTGCAGCGCTCCGTGACGGTGGTACGCGACGGCGAGAAGACCTGGCCCCCGCCACCGGTCCAGGTCTCAGCCGCCCCGGTGCAGACCGAAACCAAACACGCCGAGGAGCGGGCTGCCGATAAGGCGAAAAAGACCGGCTTGGGCCCTGCCGGTAAGGCCGGGCTCTTTGCCGCAGGGATCGCGGTGCTGTTCGGGATCAACGCGGTCGCCCCGGCGCCGCTGCCCCAGCACTTTACGGTCCTGATGCTCTCCATCGTGGTCGGCTTCTACGTCATCGGGAAAGTCCACCACGCCCTGCACACCCCGCTGATGTCCGTCACCAACGCGATCTCGGGGATCATCGTCGTCGGTGCCCTCCTGCAGGTCACCTCGGACAACATCGTCATGCAGGTCCTCGCCGCCGTCGCAGTCCTGCTGGCCAGCATTAACATTTTCGGCGGCTTCGCCGTCACCCGGCGCATGCTCGCCATGTTCTCGGCCGGGAAGGCACGTTCATGAGCGCGCCCACCGAAGCAGCAGGAATTCTATCGAGGAGCCTTACCGTGTCTGACACCGTCTCCGGTCCGTTGACCGCCGACTCCATCGCGGGGGCGGCCTACGTCGTCGCGGCCCTGCTGTTCATCCTCAGCCTCGCCGGGCTGAGCAAGCACGAGAAAGCCCGTGCCGGGGTCATCTACGGCATCACCGGGATGATCATCGCCCTGGCCGCGACCATCTGGCTGACCCTGCAGGACGCCTGGAGCACCGGCGCCGGCCTCACCGGCATGGGCCTGCTCGTCGCCGCGGTGATAGTCGGCGGGGCGATCGGGCTCTGGCGCGCCCGCGTAGTCGAAATGACCGGCATGCCCGAACTGATCGCCCTGCTGCACAGCTTCGTTGGTCTCGCCGCGGTCCTGGTCGGCTGGAACGGGCACCTCGAAGCCCCAGACCTCTCCCCGGACCTGACAGCGATCCACCACGCCGAGGTGTTTATCGGCGTGTTCATCGGCGCAGTGACCTTCACTGGCTCGATCGTGGCGTTCCTGAAACTCTCCGCCCGGATGAGATCCTCACCCCTGATGCTGCCGGGCAAGAACGCGATCAACCTCGGCGCCCTTGCCGCCTTCATCGCCCTGACCATCTGGTACGTCAACGACTCCCAGCTCTGGCTCCTGATCGTCGTCACCCTCCTCGCCCTCGGGCTCGGCTGGCACCTGGTGGCCTCCATCGGAGGCGGCGACATGCCCGTGGTGGTGTCCATGCTCAACAGCTACTCCGGCTGGGCCGCCGCTGCGGCAGGCTTCCTGCTGAACAATGACCTGCTCATCATCACCGGTGCCCTGGTGGGCTCCTCGGGCGCCTACCTGTCCTACATCATGTGCAAGGCCATGAACCGATCCTTCATCTCCGTGATCGCCGGCGGCTTCGGCATCGCAGCCCCCGCCGCGGCGGACGCAGAGTACGGCGAGCACCGCGAAATCACCGCCCAGGCCACCGCTGAAATGCTGACCAACGCCTCGTCCGTCGTCATCACCCCCGGCTATGGCATGGCCGTGGCACAGGCCCAATACCCCGTCGCCGAACTCGCCCACCAGCTCCGGGAGAAGGGTGTGAATGTCAGGTTCGGCATCCACCCTGTCGCGGGGCGCCTGCCGGGGCACATGAACGTGCTCCTCGCCGAAGCCAAAGTCCCCTACGACATCGTCATGGAAATGGACGAAATCAACGAAGACCTCGGCGATACCTCCGTGGTCCTCGTCATCGGCGCTAACGACACCGTCAACCCCTCCGCCGCCGAAGACCCGGGCAGCCCCATTGCCGGGATGCCTGTCCTGCGGGTCTGGGAAGCAGAAAACGTCATTGTGTTCAAACGCTCCATGGCCGCAGGATACGCCGGCGTCCAAAACCCACTGTTCTTCCGCGACAACTCCCAAATGCTCTTCGGCGACGCCAAAACCCGCGTCGAAGACATCCTCAAAGCGTTCTAACAGAAAGCACGTCATGGGCTTCCTGCGGTTCATCCTTCCGCGCTTGAGGCGTACGTACGATCAATCAGCCCCCAAGGGAGATGAGGACAAAACCATGCCCCAGGATCGAGCGCCGCACAACCGCATTCGCCAAGGCGCGGTTCGATCCTTTCCGCCCGCCCCGCCAGAAACAAGCGGGAATTCTGCCGCGTGGGAAATTCCTAGTATTGACGCCTTCGACGCTTCACCCTGGATTGGCCTTCACTACCGGCACGAGTACCTGCTCGACCATCGGCACGAACTGCCGGCGTATCCGGGGATGCATAACGCGGCAAGCCACTTGGCGAAAACACCAGCGCTGCCGGAGGGTGTCAGCGTGGTCGGTCGCTGATCACTGCGAGATTGACGCCGGGCGGATAACGCCCGACGGCGTGGATGTCACCTCGATGACGCGGCACGAGCTGCGCTCGCGGATGGGGATGGTGCTGCAGGATACGTGGCTGTTCGGCGGGACGATCCGGGACAACATTGGGTACGGCCGGCCGGAGGCTTCGGAGGCGGAGATCCTGGAGGCTGCGCAGGCGACGTATGTGGACAGGTTTGTTCGGTCCCTGCCCGGAGGGTACGACACAGTTTTGGACGATGAGGGTTCCACTGTGTCGGCGGGGGAGAAGCAGTTGCTGACGATTGCGCGGGCGTTCCTGTCCCGGCCGTCGGTGCTGATCCTGGATGAGGCGACATCTTCCGTGGACACGCGAACCGGTGCGGAAGGCGATGAGTGCGCTGCGGTCCGACCGGGCTTCGTTTTGATTGCGCACCGCCTGTCCACGATCCGCGACGCCGACCTCATCCTGGTGATGGAGGCAGGTGAGATCGTGGAGCAGGGAACGCACGCGGAGTTGCTGGCTGCAGGCGGGGCTTCTGCACGGTTGTACGAGGCCCAGTTCGCGGCTCCCGTGACGGAGGTTTAGGCATACTTCGCGACCCACTCGTGAAAAGACCGCTGGATGCCCCCTAAAGCGGATTTAAGACTGTTGTGATTGGTCCGCCAACTCATGCGAAGTCTTATGTTCACTATTTGCGCTTTGCGCTTTGCGCCGATTCGAGCGGGCGTGTGTATAGGCTAATGCGATGAATGGGGAAACAAACGGTTCCGAGGATCCGAAACGAGAGGTCATCATTGACATGGATGGCTTCTTTCGGCATGCTGCCGAATCGGAGGGATCGACAGTCAGCGATGTCCTGAATGCCATGCCTTCGTCGACTATATCCGTTCGGGAAGTACTAGTTTTGCATTCTCTTATCCGATCATCGCTAGTCTTTCCCGGGCCAGTAACTGGACCCCAAGAACGGGAGGTGCTTGATAGTTGGAGTGAAAGTGCTCTGCTTCAAGCCATTGTTGACGTGGATCGCGGAAACGTTACGAAGAAGCCAAAGTGGCTAACATTTTATGCCGAAGACCTTAGAGAAGAATTTTCGAAAGCCTTTGAAAATGCTCTGGACGCAACCGTTCAGCTTACGTTGGATAATCGACTCTTTGCATGGACAAATCCAAAATCCAAGGAAATTAGACTTTCTGCGATAACCCGAGAATATCTATTGCGGCTCAACGTCTTCCTCATTAATTCTGGAGCCTGGGAGCTGTACAAGGAAGGACTGATAGATGCCGACTTGAGTGAGACCCTCTTGTCGGATTTGTCAGACAGCTTCCTATCCTATGCTATGAACTACATTGCCCGCTTGCACCGACGATCGAACCCGACGGCAATCCCAGTTGTCAGGCCCAACTCGATCGAAGACTTTAGGCTGGCTCAAGTTGTAACTCAGATTCAAATTGAGTTTCTTCTGGCGCATGAGTTTGGCCACCTTGTCCTGTCCTTCCCTGAAGGTACACCTGTATCAGAACAAGAATTTGCATGTGATTCTTTTGCCTTCGAGCGAGTCGCGAAGACCGAAAGTAGTGTATGGAAATGGTTCATGGCCATTCGATGGCTTTTCGACATCTTGGCTCTTGACCGAGTGGTGGGTGAGATTCTTATCTTTGAAGAAGGGGACTGGAGTCACGATATAGATTGGATGCAGAGCGAGCTGCGAGAGCGGCAACGTCGGGTGGAGATCGTCGTGAAGCATCACGGGTCTGACAATCCGGCCTTGTCTCGGGAGGAAGGTGCGGGCACTCTATTGTTGCTCGATGCCAAATGGCGACTACGGCGACTAGGGCGGGACGGTGCTCAGTCGCTGATCAATACAATTCTAGAAGCAGCCCCGGATATATCTGTCGAGGACTTTAGGAACCGAGCTCATAATGCTATCAACCGCTATATTAATAGACGTAACAAAAATGCCATTTGATGAAAGCGATTTATCATGAATACTCAAATTGTCGTGCAGGTCGAAGCGGATATCGACCTGAAAGCCGTGGACGTGGTCAGGGAAGGGTTTTGCTGGCAAGGAACAGGAGAACTCGCGGACATCATGGTTGATGTCCGCCCGACTGATGAGGGTCACGGCTTTGGACTGACCGAATTGCTCGAAGTTGCGATCACTGTGGGCGCAACAGTTTCTGCAGATCTGATTGCCGACGCGATCCGTGCTGCTGTAAAGGGAACGATTCGTCGAGTTAGCCGGGGGGACCAGGAGGAAGATGGCACTAAGTCAGGCATCAAAAGGATTGTCCTAGATGCGCGAGATGAGTCCGATACTGCGTCATGAGCTATGAGGCGCCGCATCGCCATTGACCTGCTGGCCCGGGAATCTGGGCGCACGTTCTGCTAGCGGTCTTTCCTCTAAACATGAATTCTTCGTGCTGGGTGTTGACTTGGTCTTGCGGGCACTCGTCGGCGATGGAATTCGGTTAACGATTCATGCCATTCCCGGAGGACCTGGGCACGCAGTTCCGTCAGCGACTCTCCTGTCTCGGTTTTGCCCCTGGGCGTGCGGCTGCCGATGCGATTACAGGAGGGTTATGCGGGTCTGCGCTCTTGACTCAGGCGTTTACGGTCGGTGTCATTCGCTTCGGAGGTGGCGCAAAACCAGTCGGGCACCGGCGAAGACCCGTTGCAGATTCGGCCAGAGAATGCGCCAACGCTTCCGAAACCAGATCCGTTACTGGTGATTCCTCGGAGCCATCGAGAAGGCGATCAACTATGTGCTGGATCTTCTTTGCGGAACTTCAACGAACCGCCGGCCCTGGTCAAGCTGACTAGAATCCAGAATGGGAATGACCCTGATCCACTGACGGATCGGGGAACTGCGAAGTAATTGGAGACGGGTCTAACCGTGGCAAGTGATGGGGGAGTGGACTGGCTGTCTCGAAATTCCTGGATGGGACTGTTGGCTGACTGGCCGCGGCCCAGCGGGGACGGGCTGGTTGTGGCCGCTTTCCAGATCGCTAGTTCTGGGTGTAGGCCATTTCTTGGTCTGGCAGAGGACGGAAAGCAGTACTGGATTAAGCACGTAGGCAATGACCATGGCATCCAGTCCTTGGTTATTGAGCGTGTAGTCGCAGCCGTCGGGAAATGATTCTCGCTCCGGTCAGACCTGTCGCGCTGCTGGAAATCGTGGACGGGATTGCCTCCGATCAAGTGCTCCGTCAGGCTGCCGTCAAGCCTGGCCTGGCCCATGCGTCGCTGCACTTTGTCGTTCCGATTCCCCAATTGGGTTGATGTTGGAATGTCTCCATAGTTTGCACGTAAGGCTCATGTTATGGCGTCCCGACAAGGGCAGGCACCTGTATGCCTGCCGCCAATCCTTCTGCAGCACGAAAACCTACGCATCACCGGTGGAGGTTGGTCCTTCGCCACCAGAGCCGACATGAGCATCGATGCTGAACCACCGAGCCGATACGGGCTACGGGAGTGCTGCGCGCCTGTACCGATAACCGGGCCCACAACACTTCCAATTTCACGTAGAAACTAGCGGCTACTATGTGTCATGGCGTCCCCCCGAGGAGGTAGGGGGACTACGGTAGGAAAATAGCGACTTCCGTGTCCCCATGATTGAGTAGCACGCGCGAAGATTTCGAATCATTGAAAGGCATGGCATGGCGTACGAGCAGTTACCAATCGTAGAGGTAGACGTTGACGACCTAGGCCTCGATCTCGAAAACTATCGGATCCCCACTAAGCGCGGTGATGAAGCAAGTGCGCTGAAATACCTTTTCGCTTCAGAAAACGTTATGGGAGCTGCACTTCTAATCCTCCGGGACGGTTACTTCGACAACGAGGTGCCGATTGTAATCGCCGAGGAGGGCGGGTCGGGCAAGACATCGTACATCGTTCTTGAGGGCAACCGTCGGGTCAGTGCACTGAAAGCGCTCAACGACCCGACGCTAATCCCCGGTCATGAGCAAGATGTCCGGACGCTTCTGAAGCGATACGCCGTCGAGGCGCAGAACCTGCCCAAGCGAATTCGCGTGCTGGTGGCAACGGATCGAGTCATGGCGGCACCACACATCGCGCGACTCCATACTGGACTGTCGAAAAAGCCTTGGAGCCTCGACCAGCAAGCCACTTTTTACTATTCACTTCTTGACGACGAGACCACTGTCGAAGGGATCAAAGCCCAGTACCCCGGCGTCAACGTCGTTCGGTTCATCAAAATGGCCGTTATGCGGCGCTTCTTGGCTGCCGCCCCATTTTCGGATCATAGTTTGCGCCAATATGCGGCCAGTGACGACCTTCGCATGTCTGCATTCGAATATGCATATCGGAACAAGGACATTGCCTCTTCTATCGGAGTAGCATTCAACAAAGATGGGAGCCTTGTCCCGGCCTCCCTGCCAGCAGAAAAAGTCGCTGCGACGTTGATGACGCGGAATCTAGGCGCACTTGAGTTTTTGCTTAGTGAGTTCCGAGCAGGCCGATTGAATACGCGTTCACTCGAATTCAAGAAGGCGAGCGAGGAACACGAGAAATTCCTAGCAAGAATTTCTGATAGCAGAATTTCACCTGCAGCGCCGGTGGAAAACTTGCCCTCAATGACGTCAGCGGAGCCAGTCTATCCCCAGCCCTCGGCTGTCCGTGGTGAATATCGCGGCGCAGCCAATCCTGTGAATTCGCCCAAACCCACCCCCTCGCCGGTCGACGCCGCAAACCGCGGACCGAATCATCCAGATACGCGGGATGTGCTCGATCTGAGCGGTCTAGCCTACGAGAGTGCTCCCTTGAACCTCAAGTTGCGATACTTCGAGTTGAGAAAGATCAGCCTGTCAAACCTGCCGACAGCCACAGCAATTTTACTGCGGTCGGTTTTGGAGTCCACGATCAAAGTTCACTTCGAATCTTCGTCGACCCCCGTAACTGGCGAGCTCAACGCAGTCTTTGCACAAGTCTCTAGGTCCTACGGCAGTGTTAAAGCATTGCGGAACACTATCAACTCCATACAGTCGGGCAATGCCCAGAAACCTGGGTCCATCCAGTGGTTCAATCTTGTAGCACACAGCTCAGATGCCGCCGTGTCTGCCGACGATGTACGCGAAGGTTGGAAGCTCGTCGGCCCAATAATCAGGCACCTCTTGCGGCCTCCAGTCCAGCAGGCCTCATTAGGGAACTGACGGCTTCACCAACCAGTGGGGATGCAACTAAGAGTTCCTCTGCCTTGCCGGGGTTATGTGCTGAGTACGTGATTTCAAGCCTGCACTGAAAATTTCCCCGGTAAAGGCTTTCAATCAAAGGTGCGGTGTCATACGTCATTAGCCAATGCGCGGCTTCGATCGTATTGACAACAGATGCTAGTGCTTGGTGATCGCGGCCGTCGAAAGCATTCAAGTATAGCCGGGAGCCTGCCTCCACGTACGGGGGGTCAATGTACATGAAGGTTGCTTTATCGTTCCCGTAGTGCTGGATGACAGTGCGTCCATCCAAATCCGTGACGGTTATGCGCTCAGCCAAAGCGCCGATCGTTTCAATGCGTTCGACTAGGGTCTCTCGATTGAATCGGGCATCTATTTTGTAGTTGCCGTCCTGCTTTTGCCCACCGATGACACCTGCGTTCAATATTCCGGAGCGGTTTGTACGATTGAGGAAGAAGAATGCGAACCCTAGGCTGAGCTTGTCACCTTGGTCCCCAGTCCGATATATCTTGCGCTGCCGCTGCCACTCCGCAATGGTCAACGGCGTTGACTTCACCAGTTCAATAAATAGGGAATTGTTGTTTACGACCGAATGCCAGAAGGCGTGGACAGCGGGGTCGATGTCGTTGATGACGAGGTCGTTTACGATGCCTTCCCGGAGGAGGGCAATACCAGCACCGGCGCCACCGGCGTACGGCTCAACGTATCTGGCTTGTCTTAGTCCAAGTTTTCCTATGAGATCAGCAAAAAGCCCAGCCAGGGAAGCTTTGCCTCCCGGATAGCGGAGGGGTGAGAGTGCGCCGTACCGTCGCGAGGCCAGAACGGTTAGGGAATTGCTCAATGAGTTCCCTGGTTCATAGAGCGGTGGGCAGCTACGCGGCACCGGGTTGAACAAAAGCGGGCGTCTCCGCGCCCCAAGAATGAGTCCTGGCAGCCCTCGCAATGCTTCCAAGCTCCTTGTCGACGTAGCCGCTCATTGCGTAGAGCACGATCAAGGTCGGTCAGGTCCGCGTCGCTCAAGGCGAGGAGATCTCTCATGTAACGGATACTACCCGTAAGGGGTAGTTGTCTTGGTCGACATGCCGGACTTGTTCACAGTTGCTTTGAACGCGGCAGGTCGAACGGGGCTGCGGCGCTGGCGGCTCGGTTCGATCCAGGTCGTGAAGGTCAACGGAGCCCGTGCCGGGTCACAGCGTTTCTGCATGGGGTCGGTTATTAACCGTCGCGTCCATGCAATCTTCACCAACAGCTTCAAAGCAAGGCACTCGACTTGAATGGCAAAGAAACGGCCTGACGCGGAGTACATCCAGTGGAAGGGTGCGCCCCCTATATTGCTTGTGGGGGCTGGTTATGTTCGTAGCGTTTAGTTATTTGCTGAAGTCGAAAAGCTTGCAGTTTCTCTTCTGTGCAGATGGTACTTCCGATCGTGTGGCGAGGAAGTAATCGGAACTTTTTAGTAAGCCCCGGGTGTGCACATCGTTGCTTGCAGTGATAACTTTTTAGTTACTTACAAGCAAGGCGCTTGTTCGCGCTAATCTCAGTGTATGGAAAATGACACTCGATTCGGCAGCGCCTCGCTCGCCCAAGTCGCTGAGCTGCTGGGGCAGACGGAAGACGAGGTCGCGACAGAAGCGACGAAGCTGGTCGGCGAGGGAGCCGCCCGCCGAGGCTGGCTCGTGCCGAAAGCTGTATCTACGCTCGTCGACGGTGTCGAAGCCTTGCGCCCGTCCAGCGAAGTTGAAGAACTGATCTTGAAGGCCTTCCAGCGGGCGCAAGAAAGCTCCAAGAAGGAGTGGACATCGATGGCCGTGCCCGTGTTAAAGAACCGACTGCTTGAGCTCTCGTCAAAGAAGTTTCGTGAAGCGGACTACGGTTCCCCCAACATCTGGCATCTCGTTACTCAGTTCCCGAACCTCTTGGCAACGGAAGGTGTGCGCCCGCGAGAGGTCGTACGCATCTTGCAGCCTCATCTCGTTGAGATGGATCCGCGGACGGCACCGGGTATGTTGGACCCAGCGGGCACGAGTCGGATACGTCAAGATCTCTGGCAAGCCATGTTCGACTACGCCTCGCAGAAGACGTACGTTTGGGATGAGATCACCGGGCGGGCGCGCGTTCTCTCCGAAAGGGACCGCGCAGATATCCTCGTCATGCCGACACTTTCGGCTGAAGACATGAACGATCTTCGACAGGAGTTCGTCCACGTTCAGGAGACAGTCTCTGATCACGATAAGGAACGGCTTGAAGAGTGGGTCCGGACGAGCGGCCCCACGGTAGCCCTTCCTCGGCTGTATCGCAGCCTATGGAACGCTCACCTTAAGAGCCACGCCGCGAACAAGCTTCGATCCGTCTTCCTGGCGGCCAACCTCGATGTTCCAAAGGACTTGGTAGGACGAGCGGACAACCCGGTCGAGCCCGAACGGGAGGTGGAGCGCGAGAGACGTTTGGCACATCGTTACATCGATGCGATGACGGCGGATGAGTTGAGCCGACTTTCTATTGAGATGGCCGTGATCCTTCGCGTGCCCACGCACTCGGAGAGGTAAAAAGCCATGGAGGTCACGGGTATTTGCATTGTCGCGCCTCCGAAGGTTTCGGAGACGCAGGCCCAATCAAGGTGGATCCAGGAGCTGCGCGCGGGGGCAACAAATCGTGGGCAGGACATAAAGATCTTTCGAACGGTTGAGCGATTCAGTGAGCGGCGGGACGAGCCCGGTAGGAAGCTGCCAATCTTAGAGCCCTGGGAAGCTAATCGCCTCTACGGACTCATCCACCGCGGGCACTATGCTGTCTTCCAAGCTGGCAAGGCCCGGATTCGACTCCACCCTATCGGCGAGCTCTCGTCCAGAACGTCTGCAGCTCTAGCGAGGGTAGTGCGTTACAAAGTTTACTTCGCTCAGTTCGACGGCAGCACAGCAACAGAAGCTCTCTTTCAAGAGTTCGACGAGTGGCTCGGCACGGCGCATATCGAGACGTATCGCGATTGTCGGGTCCTGCCGCTACACATGTTCGCGCCGCACCGAGACTGGTCCGGGCTTACGCCGCTGGAGGGTCGGGAGGAGTTTGAACAAGTCCATGGAAAACCGACCAAGCTTATTGATGAAGGCACGCGGACGTGGAAGCAGCCAAATGCGATGCATGGTCAGGAAGCCCTCATTGTGGCCAATTGTGAACTTCCGAAGGGCTTCCACTGGGACGTGAGCGCAGCAGCCAATCCGTCACGGCTTTCCTCGCTAGTCGAATGCTGGAGCTTCCGTCCGGGTGCATACGCCAATGTGAGCCCGGACGGTCATATTCGAGGAGGACAGAGCAGCGGAGTCTCCGCTCGGCGCGAGGATACCGCCCCGCGGCCCCCAGCGCCGGAGCCCGCGCGTGGCGGAGGCAAAAAGCCACAGCGGAGACGCCGGCGTCCCGATGGCAAGCGAAATTAGTTGCAATCGTGCAGGGCCGCAGCGTATTCTATTAGGGATCCGGCTCACCTTGTGAGTTGGAAGGACGGTGTAGAGTCGCACTCCACACCTGAAGACACCAAGAATAGAAGTTGGCGAGCAAGCTTCGGTCGTTTCGAGCCGTGAATGCTATTCACTAGTGGCCGTGGGGACCTCGCCTTAGCGCTAAGCGCCTCTGTTGGTTGTCCGGAATAGGCTCGAACTATACTTCAAGTGCCCCGGTTTTTCCGGGGCACTTTCTATTTCAGCCAACATCCACTGCGCCATCCGACTGCGAAGTCATAAGGGCAACCGGCTTGTTGTGCAGTGGCATCCCAAAGGTTGTGATGACCATATGCCTCGCTAGACCAGATTTACCTAGGGCAATTATGATCGGTTGAAGCGAACCGCCCAACAGGGGAAGACCCACTGCCCATGCGGCTAACGTCGTGGTACACAGGAACAAAGCGCAATCTTTCATGCCCCCGCCGAGCTTTGGCTAGTTGCCTCGTTCTGCGCATGACATATACTCCGTCCCCCTTCCCGTCCGCTCCCAGCGCTTCTGGATGCGCTGAACCACCGGGCCGTAATTGCAGACGGGCATGAGCACGATGCTGCAGGGGCTGGAGCTGTCCCTTGAGGCAGATTTTCTGGGGCGGGAAGGCTGTAATGAGATCCTCAATGCCACGCATGCAGATGTTTTCGAGGACATCCATGACGCCTGCTGTCGCGGTGGGCATCGACCCGGTAGAAACCAACACCCTTGGCGCGAACTGGTCCAACCTCTCGACTACGGCATCGACGACCGAATCGAAGCTCGTCGAAAGGGCGCGGAGATCGCCCGCGACGCGCCGAAGCGGCAGAAAAAAACCGAAGGACGCATGCGCTGCGTCCTCGGCTCGATGGGGCCGGACCAAGCTCCTAGCCTCGGATACACCAGCTACGACTACACCTAGCCAGGTTTACCGACGTCACGTTAGTTCGCCCGCGGAATGCTTTCCCTACAGGCGAAGCTCCATGAACACGCTGTTCGGATCCAGGACGTAGTCCGCGAAGGGCGGGCACTCCGTGAAGCCGTGGCGGGCATATAGGCGCCGGGCGGGAGCGAAGTAGTCCTCGCTTCCGGTCTCCAGATAGATGCGTTCGAGGTTTCGGGTCCGGGCGTCGTCGAGGATGTGCCGGAGCATGAGGGTGGCAACGCCCCGTCCCCGTGCGTTTGTCGTGGTCCGCATGGACTTGATTTCGCCATGTCCCGGGGAGCCGGCCACAGAGTCCATAAGCTTGAGAGCGCCACACCCCAGCAGATTCCCATCCTCGCGCGCTGTCCAGAACGAGATCCCTGGCCCGGACAGCTCGGAGTGGTCCAGGGCGTGAACGCTTTCGGCAGGCGAGGTGGCGAACATGTCGGCCAGGTGCTCGCTCAGGAGCTGGTGGACATCGGCTCGTGCGGGGTCGTCCCGGTCAATCTGAATCATCACCTCAAATTTACCGCGCCCCCGCGCCGCGTACCGCGCGCCCCGCCCCGACCGCCCCTCCCGCCGTCGTAGTACACAGAAACACAGCGCAACATTTCGGGCCGCCCCCGTAATCTGTTTAGATGCCTCGTTTTGCGCTTGATATAGACTCCGTCCCCCGTCCCGTCCGTTCACAGGAGCTCCTGGATGCCGTGAACCACCGGGTCGTCATTGCCGACGGCGCGATGGGCACCATGCTGCAGGGCCGGGAACTCTCGCTCGAGGAAGACTTCCTGGGGCTCGAAGGCTGCAACGAGATCCTCAACCACACCCGGCCGGATGTCCTCGCGGACATCCACGACGCCTACTTCGCCACAGGTATCGACGCAGTGGAAACCAATACCTTCGGCGCCAACTGGTCCAACCTCTCCGACTACGGCATCGACGACCGCATCGAAGAGCTGGCACGTAAAGGCGCGGAAATCGCCCGCGACCGCGCCGAAGCGGCAGAGAAAACAGACGGGCGCATGCGCTGGGTCCTGGGCTCGATGGGACCGGGCACCAAGCTCCCCAGCCTCGGGCACACCAGCTACGACTACCTCAAGCAGACCTTCGCCCTGCAGGCCGAGGGCCTCATCGACGGCGGAGCGGACGCCTTCCTCATCGAGACCAGCCAGGACCTCCTGCAGACCAAAGCCGCGGTCAACGGCTGCAAGCAGGCCATCGTCACCCGCGGCATCCGGCTCCCGATCTTCGTCGAGGTGACCGTCGAGACCACCGGAACCATGCTGATGGGGTCCGAGATCGGTGCGGCGCTTACTGCGCTCGAGCCGCTCGGCGTCGACGCCATCGGCCTGAACTGTGCCACCGGGCCGGACGAGATGAGCGAGCACCTTCGCCACCTCTCCAAGCAGTCCTCCGTCGCCATCGCCTGCATGCCCAACGCCGGCCTGCCAGTGCTTGGTCCGAACGGCGCGCACTACCCCCTGTCGCCAAGCGAACTCGCCACCGCGCACGAGCAGTTCGTACGGGAATTCGGCCTAGGCCTCATCGGCGGATGTTGCGGTACGACGCCGGAGCACATGGCCGCCGTCGTCGAACGTCTTGCTCCCTTCCGGAACGGCGCCTCGGTCGCCAGCGGCGGGCGGGCCGCCGACGGCGCCCGCGTTCCCACCGAGAGGGAAGCGGGCATCGCGTCCCTCTACCACCACGTGAACTTTGACCAGGAGCTGTCCTACCTCGCCATCGGTGAGCGCACCAACGCCAACGGTTCGAAGGCGTTCCGCCAGGCGATGCTCGAAGAGCGCTGGGACGATTGCGTCGATATCGCCCGCGAGCAGGTCCGTGTTGGCGCGCACCTGCTGGACGTGTGCATCGACTATGTGGGACGCGACGGCGTGGCCGACATGAAGGAGATCGTCTCCCGTTTCGCGTCGGCCTCAACGCTCCCGCTGGTCATGGACTCCACCGAACCGGCCGTACTTCAGGCCGGGCTCGAACACATCGGCGGCCGTCCTGTGGTCAACTCCGTCAACTATGAGGACGGCGACGGCCCCACCAGCCGCTTCGCGCGCATCATGCCGCTCGTCAAGGAACACGGAACCGCCGTGATCGCCCTGACCATCGACGAGCAGGGCCAGGCACGCACCACCGAGGGCAAGGTGGCCATCGCCTCCCGCCTCGTCGATGCCCTGGTGGGCGAATGGGGGATGCGCGTCGAGGACATCATCGTCGACGCCCTGACCTTCCCTGTCGCCACCGGCCAGGAAGAGACGCGCCGGGATGGCATCGAAACGATCGAGGCCATCCGCCAGATCACCACGAAGTACCCGGGCATCAACACCACGCTGGGCGTCTCCAACGTGTCCTTCGGCCTGAACCCGGCAGCGCGCATGGTCCTGAACTCGGTGTTCCTGCACGAGGCCGTGCAGGCGGGCCTGTCCAGTGGCATCATCGACGCCGCCAAGATTGTGCCGCTCGCGTCGCTGCCGGAGGAGCAGCGCAAGGTGGCCCTGGACCTCGTCTATGACCGCCGCGAATACGACGCCGACGGCAACGTCACGTACGACCCCCTGGCCATCATGCTGGACCTGTTCGCCGGCGTCGACACTGCAGCGCTCAAGGACCAGCGCGCCGCGGAACTTGCTGCGCTACCCACCGGTGCGCGCCTGGAGCGGCGCATCATCGACGGCGAAGGCAAGGGCCTGGAAGCGGACCTCGACCTGGCGCGCTCCGAGGGAATGACCCCGCTCGGCATCATCAACGACAACCTGCTCGAGGGTATGAAAGTGGTGGGCGAGCGCTTCGGCGCCGGCGAGATGCAGCTGCCGTTCGTGCTGCAGTCCGCCGAGGTGATGAAGAACGCCGTCGCCCTGCTTGAGCCGCACATGGAGAAGTCGGACGCATCGGGCAAGGGCACCATGGTGATCGCCACCGTGCGCGGCGACGTGCACGACATCGGCAAGAATCTGGTGGACATCATCCTCACCAACAACGGCTACAAGGTCATCAACATCGGCATCAAGCAGGGGATCGCCGAGATCATGGCCGCAGCAGAGGAGCACAACGCTGACGTGATCGGCATGTCCGGCCTGCTGGTGAAGTCCACCGTGGTGATGAAGGAGAACCTCGCGGAGCTGCAGTCCCGTGGCCTGGCGAAGAAGTGGCCCATCATCCTCGGCGGTGCAGCCCTGACCCGCGCCTACGTGGAGCAGGACCTGGCCGAGCAGTTTGATGGCGTGGTGCGCTACGCCAAGGACGCCTTCGAGGGCCTCTCACTGATGGAGCCGCTGGTCCGCGTCGCCCGCGGCGAGTCGCCGGACGACGTCGGCCTTCCGCCGCTGAAGAAGCGGATCCATAAGGGAGGCGCGAAGTTCACGGTGACGGAGCCTGAGGCGATGCCCGGGCGTTCCGACGTCGTCTCCGACAACCTCGTTCCGACGCCGCCGTTCTGGGGCACGCGCATCGTGCGCGGCGTTGCGCTCCACGACTACGCTGCCTTCCTCGACGAGCGCGCCACCTTCATGGGGCAATGGGGGCTCAAGCCCGGCCGCGGCGACGACGGCGCCTCCTACGAGGAACTGGTGGAACTCGAGGGCCGGCCGCGACTGCGGTACTGGCTGGACCGCATCCTCGGCGAGGGAATGCTTGATGCGTCCGTCGCCTATGGCTATTTCCCGGTGGTCTCCGAAGGGGAACAGGTGGTGGTGCTGCACCACGGCGAGGATCGCGACGGCGTCCTCGGCACCGCGGGACTTCTCGCCCCCGACGGCGGTTCAGGCGGTCCGATCGGCACCGAACGGCTGCGTTTCGACTTCCCTCGCCAGCGCCGGGACCGGCACCTGTGCCTGGCCGACTTCGTGCGCTCGCGTGAATCGGGCCAGATCGACGTGCTTCCGGTGCAGCTGGTCACCGCCGGCTCGAAGATCGAAGAGGTGACTTCCAAGCTGTTCGCCGGCAACCACTACCGCGACTACTACGAGCTCAACGGCCTGGTAATGCAGCTCACCGAGGCGCTGGCGGAGTTCTGGCACGCCCGGATCCGCACCGAGCTGGGTTTTGCAGCCGAGGAGCCCAAGGACAAGGCAGGGTACTTCAAGCTGGATTACCGCGGTGCCCGCTTCTCGCTCGGATACCCCGCGTGCCCGGACATGGAGGACCGCCGCAAGGTGACGGAGTTGCTGAAACCCGAGCGGATGGGCGTGATCCTCAGTGACGAGCTGATGCTGCACCCTGAACAGTCCACGGACGCGTTCGTGTTCCACCACCCGGAGGCGAAGTACTTCAAGGTGTGAGTTGAAGCCCGTCCCTGGCGTGGGTGGATGAAGCCTTCGCGGCCTGACTGGCCACGTTGGAGACCGGCTTCACCCGCCGGAACGCGGCGAGAATGGCGCGCCCCACTACAGCGATTCCCACGACGGTGGTGATGGCACGCAGGGTGTCCCAGCCCGCCGTCGACGTCACCAGCGAGTAGAGCAGGAAGCTGCTGAGGTTGGTGCTCAGCGGAGCGCCGGGCACGTAGGAGATGCCGGTTCCCGCGCCTACCGCGAACGGCCAGAACCACAGGTTGGTCAGCAGGCCGAACAAGTACGACGCGACGATGCCGTAGCCGCACAGCATCCACAGTTCGGCTTTGCCACGAACCCGGCGGGGGAGCAGGCCGGCCCCGGCGCCCACCCACGCACACGCGAAGATCTGGAACGGCGTCCAAGGCCCGATCCCACTCCACAACGCACTGGATACGGCGATGGTGGCCGCACCAAGGAGCAGCCCGAAACGGGGGCCGAAGGCCCGGCCAGCCAGGATCAGCAGGATAAAGACCGCCTCCACGCCCCCGACGCCGGTACTCGCGACACGTATTGCCGAGCCGACGGCGGCCAGGACGCCGAGCAACGCCACCGTGTGGGCCGAGCGGACGGAACCGTCCAGGGACACGACGATTGCAACGACGGCGATCGGCGCAATGGCCAGTGCCGCGTAGGGGAGTGCCGCTGCCGCATCCTCCGGCAGGGCCGCGGCCAGCAACGGCCAGCAGAATGCTGAGAGGGCCAGAATGTTGGCAGCTGCAAGAACTGCGAGCTCGATACCCCGCGGCATCCGGATGTGGTGACGTCTTTGCGCGCCCTGGGAGTCTGTTGGTTCGTCACTGAACCGTGGTGCTGAGATGCGCTGGACCGCGGCCGCATTGGCCGGGGCCGCTTCTTGCACTGAAGAGGGCACAACCACAGAAGACGGCGCTGCCATGGGTGCGGGCGCGACGCCGTCACTCATCGGAAGGATCCGGGCGCCGAGGTCGTAGGCAAAGTCGTGGTCGTGAGTGGCGATCAGGACTGCTGCACCGGCGTCCGCTGCGGCTCGGAGCGCCCCCGAGACTGCTGCGCGCGCTGCAGGATCGAGTCCGCGGGTGGGCTCATCGATCAGGAGTACTTGGGGGTCGTCCATGGTCTGGAGTGCGATGGCAAGAATCCTGCGCTCGCCTGCAGAAAGGTCCCGGGGATGCTCGTGGCCGATGGGAATGCTGACGTCTCCACGCAAAAGGGCAAGGCGTGACGCCGCAGGCATTGGGGCAAGCCGGTCACCGTCCGGGTGATGCCGGTCTGAGTGACCCCGGCCCCATTGCCACCCTTCTTGACGCCCGGCCTTACGTCCGGACCTACGCCCGGACCTACGCGCAGCGCGTGCCTGACGCCGGTCGGCCGCGCGGAGCTCTCCTGCGACGGTATCTCTCGTGAAGAGGTCGTCCGAAGCATCCGGGACGAGGGCGACCCGGCCGCCGTCGAGCGTCCCGCCGTCGACCCTTCCTTCACCCCCCTTGCCTTTACCGCCGGTGCCTTCACTACCGGTGCCTTCACCAAGGGCGAGCGCCACCAGGAGGGACGACTTCCCGGCACCGTTCGGCCCCACCAAAGCAACCACTTCGCCGCGGTTCAGCGTCAGGGATGCGCTGCGCACGAGCGGGTTGCCCTTGCGGTGCACCGCGAGCTTCGTTGCAGTCAGCACAGGGACGAGCTCGGCTGGCTGTGCCGGCGTCGGGCGCACATCAAGAGAGTGCGAAGGTGCGGCTGGCGCGGCACCCGGAAACAGGGCGCCGTCGTCGATGGTCCACCACGAGTCGGCAACGGGTACCAGCGGCTCCGCCCGGTGCTCTGCCACTATGACGCAGACACCGGCATCGTGGGCGAGGGCGTCGAGTACTGCGATGACGTGGCGCCGTGCTGAGGTATCAAGATCGGCCAGGGGCTCGTCAACCAGAAGCAGGGCCGGCTGGTCCACCACCGCTGCGGCGATGGCTACGAGCGTTGCCTCACCGGCCGAGAGGGTGCTGACCTTCCGGTCCAGTAGCGCCGCCACCCCGATACTCTCGGCGACCTCGAGCACCCGGGCCTTGACCCTGCCGGATGCCATGCCGCGCAGCTCGAGCGCGAGGGCGATTTCGTCCCGGACGCGAGTGCTGGCGAAGGCGGCACGTGGATTCTGCAAGACGACGCCAATGAAGCGGGCGGTATCGCGCGGCGGTGTGGTGGCGCGGTCCGCTCCGGCGACGCTCACGGTGCCGGAGATTTCTCCGCCGTCAACGTGGGAGAGGAGGCCGGCTATACCTCGCAGAATGGTGGACTTGCCGGAGCCGGTCGGCCCGGTAATGACCGTAATTGACCCGCTCGACGGCGTGAATTCAGTGACGTGTACCTGGGCGTCACCTATGCGGAATTGAGCGTCCCGGACGAGAACCGGGGCTTCGATACCTCGCGTGGGTTGGTGGTTTGCCCGGCTCCCGAAGCCGCGTAGCTCCAGGGCCGCTGCAACCCGGCTGGCGTGCTCAAGGGTGCGCTCGAGCACGGGAATGAGGGCGCGTGCCCCGAAGCGTTCGCCCCGCAGCCGAAAGGCCAGGCGCACGGAGGTGACGGCGTCGGAAAGCGCTGGGAGCGCCGCCCAAGCCACCACAAGCATTCGGGCAATGCCCTGCATGGGGCCGCCGCGGGCCAGGCGCACGAAGCCGCGGGCTATGTCGACCCAGGCGTTGAGGATGCCGAAAGCGAGGATTATCCCGGCAATCGGCAGGGCGGACAGGACCGCGGCCCACAGCCCAGGCGCCGTGACTGGACCCAGAAGGACCACATGGGCGTAGGGGGCAGGCAGCGGCACCGGCGCCAGGTTGAGCAGAACCGGCTCGCCGGTGTCCGCTCCGTTGAAGAGGATGCGGTAGATGACCCGCGCCGCGATGAAGACGACGGCGAGAACCGCCGCTGCCCGTAACGGCGCGGGTCGAAAGATCATGCCGAGGGGGTGGCCGGTGCGCCGTCGACCGTGAACAGCAGTTCCAGGCTCTCGCCCGGGCTCACCTTCAGGGTGGTGAGGCCTTCCTGGGCGTAGGCCCAGTCACCGGTGGCCGGCTTAACCCAGAGAGCCCAGTAGGCAAACGCGGCGGGCATCTTGCCGCATTCTTCCTTGTACGTTCCGCCCTTGTGGACGATGTCGAAGTCAGCGGCGGGCACACCGTTTACGCGGCACACCAGTTCCTTCGGATATTCGGTGGTGCCCTCGGTTTTCACCTTTGCCTCGTCGAGCACCTCGGAAGCGAGGGTCGGTGCGTCCACGGGGACACAGACGGACGTATCAGCGGCGGCTTGTTTCAGGGAGCCGGAGTCGACGATGACCTTCACGCCGGTGCAGGGCCCGGCGGCGGCGCTGGTTGTGGCTGCCGGGGAAGCTGGTGCGGAGGTAGTTGACTGGGAGGCGGCCGGTGCTGAACAGGCGGCGAGAGCAAGCAGGAGACCTGCGGCGGCGAGGGAGCTCGCGGCGGCGGTACGAATGTTAGTGAAAGACACGTGTTAAGGGTAGGGCTTTGCCTGTCAGGATCCGGATGCGGTCCCGTTGTGTGACGTCAGTGCACCGCGTGGTTATGCCATGCGGTGCAGATTACCGAACTCCCGGCCAGAGCGTATAGTCAATGCTGGCCGGGAGCGCTGCCGCTGACGGTTTAGCCCGCTTCCTCAAGGTTCTGCGACACTACTGCCAAAGTCCGTGCCAGTTCCTCCGTCGGGCTGAACTCCACCAGAACCGTCCCGGGATCAAGCTCATCGGTATGTCCCGGAGGCGTGTAATACGCCTCTCCTGCTTCTATGATCTCGTCTCCGGCAGGCATGTGCATGATGAGCCGGCCCTTCACAACGTATCCCCAGTGGTGGCTTTGGCACCGGTCATCCGGCAGGCCCTTATAAAACGGAGTGAAGTCGCCTCCGTCTTCGAACTTTTCGAAGGCGATCGTGTATCCGTCTTCCTCCCGGTAACGGCCCTCGTAGCCTGTCATGCGCTCGACGCGGGCGGTCTGATCGTCAATCGTAAGCTTTGCCATCGTCTTGTTCCTTCCTTTTTTGTTGGCGCAGGATCATCCTGCACTGCGCTTTCCGCTGCCGCCATGAGGCGCCGCAGTCCGGCTCGACTTGCCCGCGCCCATTCAACCGAGGCGATTGATCGCAGGACAGGGATGCCGAACATTGCCAATAGGCCAGGCAGCCCAGTCACTCGGACCAGCCGGCACGTGTAGGTGACGTTGCTCTGGCTTCCGTCCGTCTCGATTTCGTTGCGGTGCACCAGGACCCAGTCCGCCGTCGTCCCGTCCTTCTTTGACACCAAGGCGGACTCGGCGACCTGCTCAAACCTCAATGGCCGAACGGCTTCCGTTACCACAGACGCGTTTCGGATTCGGCAGATTCGGTCCTCAGCCGTGGAGATGAACTCGGTTCCGGCGGATGCTTGTCCCTCCGGAGCAGCCATAGACAGAAGCGTGGATGCCTCGGCTCCTCCCCTCTGGAGATGTCCAGGCAAATTGGTGAGGACATCGAAGACTACGTATGCAGGGGCCGTGCTGTGCTCACTGACAGTGACCGCCACTTCCTGTGTGAGGACGTTGCCGGCTGTTCGTTGATGCTTCATTCCGCGCCTCCTGCCGTGGTGACTCTCTGACACTCCAAGAATGCGTCGACGGCGGGAGGAAAGGATGGGGGGTACCCCCTATTTATCGCCCTATTCAGGGCGGGAGCCGCGCAGGGCGAACCCTGCGGCTTCGACGCGGCTGCGCAAATGCAGCTTGGCGAGGATGTTGCTCACATGGTGTTCGACGGTCTTGGCGCTGATGAACAGGCGGTCCCCGATTTCGGCGTTCGTCTTGGCTTCGGCGAGCAGCTCGAGCACCTCGCGTTCGCGCCGTGAGAGTAAGCCAAAAGCCTTGGGGCCCGTCCGAGCGGGGCCACCCAGTACGCGTAGAAGCGCTGCAGCCTTGTCAGCCATGCCTGCGGCACCCGCCTCGTCGAACACTGCCAGGGCCACACCTGCCTCGTGTACGGCGACCTCGCGGTCCAATTCACGCAGGGCTTCCGCCAGTGACAGCCGCGCACGGGCGGCCTCGAGCGGCATGTTGAGTTCACCGAAGACGGCGATGGCTGAGTCGAGCCGCTCCTGGGCCGCGGCAATGTTCCCAACATAGGCTGCGACGCGGCCGGCCGTAAGGTGCGACGCCCCGATTGCCCTCGGCCAATGAGTTTCGCCAGCAACCTCGTCAAGACGCTTGGCCGTTTCCAATGCTTGGCCAGCGTCGCCTTGTGCCATCTGGACCTCGGCAAGCAGCGCGAGGAACGGGACGGCCAGAAGGCCGCCCACGATGTGATGGATGCGGCGATGCAACAATGCGGCCGCCGCGGCTGTGTCACCGGCAGCTAAGCGGATTGCCGCCGTCGCGAGCAATGCATCGGGGCGATCTTCGAAGCCCGCGAGCAGCCGGCTTGCATCCTCCACGCGGCCCTGAAGCAGGCGCAATTCAGCCAATTTGGCTGCCGGGTGTACGCAACGTGCGCGGTGGCCGGCCTGATCCAGTTCGTGCAGTGTCTTGGTGAGCCAGCCCTCGGCGCTTGCGATGTCACCGGCGGCCAAGAAAATCTCAGCGCAGCAGGTACCGCAAAATTGGAGCAGCGTAAGGTGGCCCGTGCGTTGCATGAAGCGCAGGACGATCTTGTTCCATTGGCTCAACCGGGAGGCATCACAGGCCTCTTCGCTGGCCCGCGTGACCATGCAGCACACATCGCCGAAAACCATCTTGTCGTGAAGTTCCCCCGCGGTAACGACCACCATCGCCTCGTCAACGAGCGTCATCCCGTCCGAGACGTCACCGGCCGCGATGGTCCCAAGTCCGAGGAGCGCCAGGGCCGTCGCCTCAAGATCCGGATCCCCCAAGCTGCGCGCAACTCTCAGCGCCGCCCCGGCGTCCTCCCGCGCCATTGCCGGGTCGGCCAGCAATAGGCCCCGAGTGACGGCCAACCAACCGACCTCGGCACCGTCGGGCAGCCGGGATGCAAGACTCTCGGCACGGGCAAACCAACCGCGGCTGACCGGCTCCCTGCCCATTACCTCCGCATACTCACGCGCCAACCACACTGCCGCCCGGAAGGCACGCGCATCCTGTCCGAGGCTGCGAAAACCGGCGTAAGCCGCCGTGCGCTCAGCAATGGCCCGGTCAACATCGCGAAGCCACCACAATGCACGTCCCAAGCCATCATGCGCCGCCGGTTCGTCATCGATGGCCAGCACGGATTCAAACGCCGAAGCCGCAGCCGCCCACTCGGTAGACGAGAGAAGGCGCTCACCCTCCTCAAGACCCTCAGACACTGCGGCATCCACCATGAATTCATTCTGCGCTCAGCGGCGTTGCACTCATAGCCCCCTCAGTCGCGGAATTCGGTGCCTCACCCCGTGCCAGCTGTACGCTCGCCGTGAGATCTTTGTCCCTGCCTAGAACTGGGTTGCTTGCCTAGAACTTAGTTGTGCCCCGCATCTTCCGGGAGCGGCCGTCCGGGTCCACAAGAAACCGGTTTGCAGGACCAGCCCAGAGGCGCTGAAGGCGCGAAACCGGTTCTGTACTGTGGTGGCGCACGTGTCCCTTGGGCCGGGGCGAGCGGCGGCCGGTTTTGTGCCAATCGTCCAGAGCGTCGGCGGCGGCTTTCCAAAGGCCGAGGCCGTCCTCCGGAGCGTGGAGCCGGGGGTCACTCTGGTCGAGGCCCAGGTGTTCGGCCCAGAGCCGGAGCCGGAGTCCCTGGGCCAAAGTACGGGAAGCCCCGGGACCAGTGTCTGCGCCGGATGCTTCCTGCTCACCGGCAGTGGTGTCGATAACCGCGCAGGTAAGCTCGCTGTCCGTGGTCCAGGACCGGCGGTTGAAGTTGTCCGATCCGCACGTGAACCAGGTGTCGTCGATGATGCAGATCTTGGCATGGACATAGATGGGTGTCCCGGCTGTGTTCTCCAGATTGAACACGCCGAACCTGCCGGGTGCAACGCGGCTTATCGTTTCGATGGCGCGCAGTTGCCCGAGCCGGTTGGGTGGCCCTGCGAGCGGACCATCGGAGTCCGGGTAGCGGGGTACCACTGCGATCACGTTCAACCCGGGGTTCTGTTCGAGGGCCGCGGCGATTCCGGCTGCCACCTCAGCCGACCACAGGTACTGGTCCTCGATGTAAATCAAAGAGCGGGCCAGGGCGAAAGCTTTCGTGTAGGCCCGGGCAACGCTCCGCTCACCCTCGGGTGCGAATGGGAACGGCGGACGCTTCACGCCGTAGGTGCGCAGCAGCTGCACAGCGTGAGGACCAGCCGGTGGTGGCGGCGGCGCTGTCTCCGGGAGGGGTTCGGGGTGCCGGGGCATATCCGCCAACCGTTGCAGCAGCATCCGGTACGGTGTGCGATGGTCCAGGGGATGGGGGTCATTCCACCTTTCCGCGAACAACTCCAGCACATCTGCCACAACAGGGCCGCGCAGTTCGAGGGCGGCATCGTGCCACGGAGGTTGTTTCCCGTACCGCGGATCCATGTCTACCGCCTGCGGGTCTCCCGCGTGATCGGCGTCGTCCCGGCGGCTGTGGGAAAGGTCGATTCCCCCAACGAACGCAACGTCCCTCGAGGGGTCACTGTCACTGCGGATGACGAACAGCTTCTGGTGATGGCAGCCGAAGAGGCGCACCCGCTGATCCAACAGCACCTCTCCGCCGGCGTCGTTGATCTGGCGGCTGAGGAGCTCGTTGGACCGGTTGCTCATGGGGGCAGACACACGCTCTCCGTGGGATCTCCAGACCAGGCCGCGCACTTCCACCCCCGCTCGGGCTAACCGCGCCAGCAATTCGCCGATCGTCGGCCCAGCCGCCGTAAGCCGCTCGTCGGCGTCGCCACGCCAGTCAGTGAACCACACCCGGTCTCCCGCCTGAAGAGCCGACAGCTCCTCATGCAGTCGGGCGAAGTAGGTCACCCCGTGAATCAGGGGCCGCACGAGATTGCCCTCCGACCAGGACGGCGATCCCGCACCGCCCGTGTGCACGTCGGTGGCTGCATTGCCCCACTCATCGCCACTCAAGAACCAGTAACCAGCATCACTGTTCACCCGTCGTTCCCTTCGTGACCCGAGCCGGTCATTAGGCGCTCCAGCCTACTCAATAGCCTACGACTGTAGTGAGCAATGTCATCGGGTAACGGTCGACGTCTTGTGGATTCCGAAGGTCTGGACACGGTCAGCCGCCGGGCTTATCGTGCAGAGGTGGCGGCTGCCTGACTTGCAGAAGGGCACGTGCTGCCGGTCCGTCGTTGCGGCCGCCCGTCATGACAGGAGGAATCAGATGGAACACGTTGAAGAGACTGTTGATGTCGCAGTACCGGTGCGGACCGCGTACAACCAGTGGACCCAGTTCGAATCCTTTCCGCAGTTCATGTCCGGTGTGGAGTCTGTAACCCAACTGACCGACACCACCAACCACTGGGTTACCAAGGTGGGTGGTGTCCAGCGGGAATTCGATACTGAAATAGTTGACCAAGAGCCTGACGACCGGATCGCCTGGCGCAGCACCGACGGCAAGTCCCATGCCGGCATCATCAGGTTTACGCCCCTGGATGCCAACCACACGAGGGTCAAAGTCCATTTCGAATGGGCGCCGGAATCCGTCACTGAAAAGGCTGGCGCGGCACTGAAGATCGACGAGATGCAGGTAAAAGCCGACATGCGGAAGTTCAAGGACTTCATTGAATCGCGCGGCGCCGAAACCGGCGGCTGGCGCGGTGAAGTCAAAGACAGCGGCCCCACCGGGCAGTTCTAGAAGTGCCAGCGATAAGGGTTCCCTAGTCAGGCGGGTCGCCGAGGCAGAATATCCCTAAATCATTAGGTGGCGTTGAGCCTGGGTTTCGACAGGCTCAACTGCCGTTCAGGATGCCGAGCGCGTCCGAACCGCCCCCAGCCGATTTCCCGTAGAAGGCGTGCGACGTGACTGACGGAGCCGGCCGAGGCCGTAATTCCGAGCTCGTCAGCCGCGGCAAGAACCCCGCCCGTACGGGCAACCGCAAGAAGAACGCGCAGCCTGCGCGAATCGACATCCTTCATTGTGGTGGGCCCTCGGGCTAGCGGTTTGGATGAGGGCTTCCGCGAGGCGAAGAATACGCAGTAAAGTCCCCAGATAGCCAGTGAAACGGACGTCCACCTTCACCTGAGAGCGAGTCCCCCATGAACCGGCCAGAAACCTGCCGTGCCTACCGCAGCACGGCACAAACGCACCCGACAATCTGGGGCGTGACGGAATGAGCAGCATATCCTCACACAACGCATCGGCACCTGTAAGACGCGAGACCTTCTCCTCGCGCAGGCTCTTCATCCTTTCCGCCATCGGCTCGGCCGTGGGCCTGGGCAACATCTGGCGCTTCCCGTACATCGCCTATGACAACGGCGGCGGGGCGTTCCTGATCCCGTACCTTGTGGCGTTGCTGACGGCGGGCATCCCGCTGCTGTTCCTGGACTACGCCGTGGGCCACAAGTTCCGTGCGTCACCGCCGCTGGCCTACCGGCGGCTCCATCTGGCCGCGGAACCACTGGGGTGGTGGCAGGTACTTGTCTGTTTCGTCATCGCAGCCTATTACGCGGTGATCATTGCATGGTCCCTGATGTACACCATCTTCTCCTTCACGGAGGCGTGGGGTGACGACGCCGAGGGCTACTTCTTCGGGAATTTCCTCCAAGTTGCCGAAGCGCCGGGTATCGGATTCAGTTATGTCCCGTCCGTGTTCTTCCCGCTGCTGCTGATCTGGGTGGCGGTCATCATCATCATGGTCGCGGGAATCCGCAAAGGCATCTCACGTGCGAACTCCATCCTGCTCCCGCTGCTGGTGGTGATGTTCCTCCTGCTGGTGCTCCAGTCGCTGTTCCTTCCCGGCGCGGCAGAAGGCCTCAACGCCTTCTTTACCCCCGACTGGGCGGCGCTGGCTGACCCGGGCGTTTGGGCTGCAGCCTATGGGCACATCTTCTTTTCGCTATCGGTGGGCTACGGCATCATGGTGACTTACTCCTCCTACCTGAAGCGCAGGACCGATCTCACGGGTTCCGGCATGGTGGTTGCCTTTGCCAATTCCGGGTTCGAGATCCTGGCCGGGATCGGTGTTTTCGCCGCTCTTGGGTTTATGGCGCAGGCCGCGGGTGCGGGCGTGAATGATGTGGTGACGCAGGGGATCGGTTTGGCTTTCGTGGCCTTCCCCACCATCGTCTCTCAAGCTCCGTTCGGGGCATTCATGGGCGTACTGTTCTTCGGATCCCTGGTGTTCGCAGGAGTAACATCGCTGATCTCTGTACTGGAAGTCATCGTTGCCGCAGTGCAGGACAAACTCGGATGGGGCCGGATCAAGGCCTCCATCGTAGTCAGCGGCCTGGTGGCTATTGTCTCGCTGGCACTCTTCCCGACGGCTACAGGCCTGTACCTGCTGGATACCTCCGATGCGTTCGTTAACAGCTTCGGTATTACGCTTGGGGCGCTGGTAACCGTAGTGGTCATCGCGTGGTTCTTGCGAAAGCTTCCACTGCTGTCCGCCCATCTGAACCGGATCTCGACCATCAAGATGCGCCGGTCCTGGATGGTGCTGGTGGCTGGCGTTGTGCCGCTGGCCCTGATCTACATGGTGTCCAGCGAATTCATCAGCAAGATCTCCACCACCTACGAGGGCTATCCCGCCTGGTTCGTGGGCCTGTTTGGCTGGGGCATGGCCGGGGGCCTGCTGGTCCTTGCGCTGGCATTGACATTCATCCCCTGGAGCAGCAGGTCCAAGGCTCATCACGATCCGGAATACGACTCCGTGGTGGAGGAAGAAGCAAAGGAGACGGCACTGTGACACCCATCGCGATCACCATGATGATCATCGCCATACTTACGGTGTGGGGAGGCCTGGCGCTGGCGTTGCTTAACCTTAAGCGGCACCCGGAGGATGAGGGGGCGCTACCCGAAGAACCGGCCAGGGAGCTCTGACGCGATTGTAAATCCTCATTGTGTGGGCCAGCAGTCGAGCGCACCATGGTCGTATGGACGCTGAAACACCTAAAGCAGTGGAACTGAACCTCCCCCAGGCCTTCCTCCTTCTGGCCACAAATGACAAAGACGGAAAACCTGAAGTGCCTGTGTTCGCGCTCAGGACTACCTTGGCAGGGGCAATTCTGGCCGAGCTGGAACAGATTGGTGCCATCGAACTGCAGGGGAAGCACGTCAGGTCTACCGGCACCACCCCCACAACCGACTTACAACGGGAGCTGGATCTCATCCGCCACAAATCGCGGCCCCATACGCCCAAGCGGTGGGTTTCAATGCTGGAGAACCGCGCTGAAGTGCAGCGTGTCTATGAGGGAATGGCGTCACTGGGCATCGTGGAACAAGCCGGCGAAAAGCACCTGGGCCTGTTTCGGACCGTGCGGTACCCGGAAAAGGACCACTCCCCGGAAGCGGCAATCCTGAAAAAGATCAAAGCGGCACTCAGCGCGCCCACCGAGGCCCGGGGGTCTGATTCCAAGGCCACTGATAAAACCGCCACGGATACAGCGGCCACTGATGAGGGAACGGCTGACGCGGGGGCTTCCGACGCCACGACGCCTGATCCGGCCAAGCCCGACGCCACGACGCCTGATCCGGCCAAGCCCGACGCAACGGCGCCTGATCCGGCCAAGCCTGCTGCAACGGCGCCGGATGACAGGACTATCGCACTCATCGCTCTGCTTCAGGCGGCCGGACTGCTCCACAAGCTTTTCCCGGAAGCAGACAGAATCTGGGCAGATGAGCTGGCGAAGGACTATTGGCCGGCCCGTGCGGTGGAGGATGAACTTCGTATGATCAGGCTGGCGGAGCAAGAAGCCCCAGCCTTGTGACTCCTGCGTTGCTGCCCTCCGAGTAGCCCACCGAAATGACGACCGGACGACGGCGGGGCTCCCGCCGTCGTCCGCTGCTCGCGGTCAGGCATCCTGCCGTCTGCAAACGACGCCTCCCGTTCACCGTCCCGAAACCGTTGGAGCCATGGCTGTTCTTCCACAGCAGGAAGTCTTTTCAAGCACCCCCGCAGCGCCCCCATCGCGTGGGAACTGAATCGACCCAGCTGTTCCGAGGAGAACCCCGTGTTCCTGAAAAGCGCCGTCACAACCTTTGTAGCCCTCACCTCCTTGACCGGAATCGCCGCCCCATCGGCGCTGATTCCTTCCGCTGCCCACGCGCCAGCAAGCGTCGTCGTCGGCCAGCCACTGGCCCAGGCGCATGCGCACAACGACTATGAGCATGACCGCCCGCTGTTCGACGCGCTGGAACACGGCTTCACCAGTGTGGAGGCGGACGTGTGGCTGGTGGACGGCGAGCTGCTTGTGGCCCACGACCTGGAGGACGTCCAGCCCGGCGTCACGCTCGAAAGCCTCTACCTCGACCCGCTCCAGGACCTGGTCCGGAGCAACCAGGGCCACAGCGTCTACCCGAAGTGGGACGGCAGCCTGCAGCTACTGATCGACATCAAGAGCGAAGACGAGGCTACGTACGCCGCCATCGAGCAGGAACTCGCGGAGCACCGCGACATCATGAGCCGCTACACCAACGGCACCACCAAGACCGGACCGGTCACCGCGGTCATCAGCGGAAACCGCCCGCTGGCCACAATGCAGGCACAGGAAAAGCGGTTCAGCTTCTATGACGGCCGCTCCGCTGACCTCACCTCAGGCAAGCCCGCCGCCCTGATGCCGCTGGTCAGCGACAACTGGACCAGGCTCTTCACCTGGCAGGGCGTCGGACCCATGCCGGAAGCGGAGCGCACCAAGCTGCACGCCTACGTGGCGGAGGCTCACGCCAACGGCTACCGCGTCCGGTTCTGGGCCACCCCGGATATGCCCGGCGCCGCCCGCGAAGCCGTCTGGAATGAACTCTTCGACGCCGGAGTGGACCACATCAACACCGATGACCTCAAGGCGCTGCAGCAGTTCCTCACCGCCCGTACGGCCTAAGCGCATCCCAGCAGAGACAGGTACATCCCCATGCCCTCAAAGACCATCAAAACGACGACGGCGGCAGCCGTCCTTGCGTTCGGCCTCCTTGCGTCCCAGCCCGCCGCCGCCGACGACACCAGCGACGCCTTCACCTTCGGCGTCATCGGCGACATGCCCTACGGTGACGCCGAGATCGCAAAGTTCCCGTCCCGCATAAAGGACATCAACGCCGACAGCGCGCTGAAGTTCGTCACCCACGTGGGCGACATCAAGAACGGCTCCTCGGTTTGCTCAGACGAGTACTTCGCCAACATCCGCTCACAGTTCGACACCTTTGAGCACCCGCTGGTTTTCACCCCGGGCGACAACGAGTGGGTGGACTGCCACCGCCCCAACAACGGAGCCTACAACCCGCTGGAACGGCTGGACAAGCTGCGGGAAGTCTTCTTCGACGAGCCTGGCAAGACCTTGGGCGCGACCATGCCGGTTAAGGCCCAGGACAATCTCGGGCTTCCGGAAAATGTCAGCTTCACCCAGAACCGCGTGGCATTCTCCGTGGTGAACATCCAGGGCAGCAACAATTCCCTCCTGCCGTGGAGCGGACTGGGTGAAACATCACCCACGCCCGAGCAGTTGGCTGAAGTTGAGCACCGGACGGATGCTGTGCTGGACCAGATCCGCGGCACGTTTACTGACGCCGAGCGCCGCAACGACCGAGCCGTTGTCCTCATGACTCAGGCCGATATGTTCGATCCTTTCCTCCTTAACGCGGCCTCCGCCAACCCGGAATTAGTCTCCGGTTTCCGCGAGATCGTTGCGGCCATTATTGAGGAGACCAACCGCTTCGACCGCCCGGTCTATCTCATCAACGGCGACAGCCACGTCTTTGCCGAGAACCAGCCGCTGGCGGAGGGGTCCCCGTGGCTGGATGTCTACGGCCAGCCCGCCGCGGACGACCTGCACCGCATCACTGTGGACGGCTCCGCGAACGCCACCAACTACGTCAGGTTCAGCGTGTCCGGCAACAGCAGCGCCGGCGGAGATGTCCTGAGCTGGGAGAAGGTCCCCTTCAGCCAGTAGGTACCAAACGGAAGCGGACGACGGCGGGAGCTTCCCGCCGTCGTCCGTTCCCCACCGCAGCAGCTCACCGCAGCGGTTCACCACGGCAGCCGCTGACCTCGCGCCTCAGAACCTAAGCCCCGACCCCCGCCGGCACCACGCTGCAGTCCGCGGTCGAGCCGGCGAGCTGGGGTGCCCAGCCGTCGGTGCCCTGCAGGTAGGTCCTGACCGTGAAGTCGCCTGCCTCAGCCGCGGGCAACTGTGGCCGGTCGGCGGTCACCTGCGCTCCGGGGCCGCGGTTGTTGTGCTCGTGGAACCGTGCCTCCCGCCACGAGAAGCCGCTCATGTCCGTCCAGGGCGTGCCGGAAATATGGACGCCGAGCCAGGAATCCCGGACCAGTACCTGGGCCACGGCCCTCGGATCACCGCCCGCGTGCCACGGCCTGCCCAGATGGACGCTGTTCGCGGCAGCATCTGAGACAAGCCTGCACTGGTCAAAGAGGTAGCCGTACTTGATGGACAGATCCAGGCTCCCGGCCGTCACGTAGCCGTTGTTCGTCGTCGAGCCGCGGTCCAGGGACTTGATCTCGCAACCGCTGAAGACAGCGGTTCCACGGCCGAAGATGAAGTCCACGTCCCCCTCCACATAGCAGCTGTCGAAGTAGAAGCGGGATTGCACGCCCGCTCTCGGCGAGTTGACCAGCAGGGTGTCCTGGTTGCCCAGGCATCTAACGTTGGACAGCACCGAACGGTCACCTGTGATGTGCAGCGCGACGGCCTGCCGGTCCTTGATCCCCATGTTGGCGGCCTCGTCGAAATCGTTGCTGAACGTTAGGTTCCGGGCCACGAAGTCCGGCCCGTCAATCCGAACTGATGCGCTGCCCGAGGTGCCGAAGTTCCCGCTGCCGTCCGGCTTGGGCGTGCCAGAGGCGTTGTTGTAGACGAGCACCACGTCCTCCGGCCTGCTGCCCTGCCCGATGAAGGAAATCCGGGGCTTGTTGCTCGGCACCCGGACAGCTTCGCGATAAATTCCGGGCTGGATCCTGATCACGGTCCGCTTGAGGCTGTTGGACGGAACAGAGTCGACGGCGGACTGTACGGTCGCGAACGTCCTGCCCGGTCCGACGTCGAGCGTTACCGGGACATCGATGGGGCGCTCAGCGGGCCAGTACATCCCCAACAGAGGGTCCGTGCCGGCGTCGATATTCAGGAAGTAGCCCGGCGGGACGATCTCCTTGGACTGCAGCTCGCGCGCCACCAATCGGGCCACCGCGAGGGCCCCGGCGGCCTGGAAATGCGTGTTGTCCTCGGAACCCTGCGGATACTGCGGGTGCTCGCCGGGTGCCAGGAACAGGAAGTGCTGCTTGGTTCCTTCCGGCCCCAGCTGTTGCCACAACTCCTTCGAGGAAGCCGTCAGGTCCACTAGCGGAGTTCCGGACGCAGCAGCGAGTTCCCGTACAGCCTGGGGATACGCGCCGTGGGAGTCCTTGGCAGTTCCGAAGGAATCAAAGCGTCGGCGTTCCACCGGCGTGACGAGGACAGGCTTGCCTCCGCGCGCTCTGGCGCCGTCGACGTACCGGCTCAGGTACTCCTTGAACGTTGAGTCAGGGAGCGTTCCCCGGGCGGGATCGGCCACTTTCGCGTCGTTGTGACCGAAGGAGATCAGCAGATAGTCGCCCGGCAGCATCAGGGCCAGCACCCGGTCCAGCAGTCCGGCATCGGCAAAACTCTTGGAGGAGGCGCCGGACCATGCGTAGTCGAACACCGTTGCCTGCGGCCCTAGCAGGAGCGGCAGCGCCTGTCCCCAGCCGGCGCGGGGGCGCTCGGACTGCTGGTACGCCGACGACGTCGAGTCCCCGACGACGAAGATCACCGGTTTGGTGCGGGGTTTCGTGGGATCCGCGGCCCTCTGGGTGAATGCGTTCGCGATGGCCGTTCCCGAGAGGGCCACTGTTCCTGCGGTTAGTGCCAGGGACGCCAGGACGCTGCGACGGTTCGGCAGAAAGGCGCCCATCAGCCGTTCCCTCCCGCCGTGAAGATGGGGCCGGTGGAGTTCTGGAGGAGTGCCGGTACGGCTTGGGCGGGATGGACGTGGGTGCGGAGAGTGGGCGTCCAGGAATCGTCTGCGGCCAACTGGTCCAAGGGCGCGGCGGCAGCGTTGTACTCGGCGCGAAGGTCCGTGATCTCGCCGTTGACTGCGTTCGCGATGGTAGTGATGGCCGTTCCCTTGAATCGCCCGATGATGTTCGCGGCGTCGATTTCGGCAGGAAGCGTGAAGGCATTCGCCTCGGCGTAGAGGTGGGAATCGAATCCGGCGCCCAGGGTGTAGCCGTAGGGGATGGTGCTGTCCTCGGTGACCCTGAAGTGGTTGTTGTACACGTCCACCTGGCCGAAACGGACGCGCGGGGCGCGCTGGCCGACGTTTTCGAAGACGTTGTGGTGAATGGTGACGCGCAGCTTGCCGGGGTCCCCGCGGGTGAGGGAATCCGTGGAGCCGATCAGGAGCAGCTTGTCGTGGTCCGAGAAGCGGTTGAAGGACATGGTCACCAGGTCCGAGCCGTTGGTGACGTCGACGGCGCCATCGTGCACTTGGTAGTGGCGGCCGAAGTGGAGGGGCTGGGAGCTGTCCAGGTTGGGGGCGTCGGTAAATTCGGAGTGGTCGATCCAGACGTGCGTGGCTTTGTTGATGACCTGAAGCAGGTCGTACTCACTGTTCCAGTTGCCCTCGACGCCGTCGGTCGGGTCCCAGGAGGGAAAGCAGTCGGCGGCATCTCGCACGGTCAGGTTGCGCACGATCACGTTGGTCGCCCCGTTGATCCGCAGTGCCGCACCGGTAATGCTGCTCTCCGGCGTGGCGCCGACGATGGTGGTGTTGCTTGGAATGTCCCAACGGATGGACTTCGCCTGCTTTGCGGCAGCCATGCGGCGCGCGTCCTCCTGCGGGCCCGCGGGCTTCTGGCTGCGGCCGTAGCTTGCCGGGTCGAAGTCGTGAAGGTACTGCTCCAGGCTGTAGCCGGTGCCTTCGGCATAGTTTTCGCAGGTCAGCAGTGAACCGTCCGGTGCTGTATTCGCGTCGATGGTTCCGTGGACCCGGACAATCTTCGCTTGGGTCCCGGCTGCTGCGAAAGCGGCCAGCAGTTCTGCCTTGGTGGAGACGTCGTAGATATTGCTGTCCTCTGCCGCTGCGCCTCCGGTGGTTCCCGTTCCTTCCGATGCCCAGCCGTTTCCCTGGGGGAGAACCTGGCGCTCCAACGGGGTTCGGGCGGTCTGGGCTGCGGGATCGGCCAGCGGGTTGGGGGATGCTCCTGCGGGCGCCGAAATGATCAGCGCGCCCGCCACGGCTATGGCTGCGGACATGGGTAAGTACCTACTGCGTTTTCGCATGTTCTCTCTTCCGTCATTGGAATGAACTGCGCTCCGGTCCGGCGGCAACTATGACGACGGTCACTGCGGAGCGCTGAGAAGGACACTACTCAGAAAACGATTTCTCGGCAATAGCGACTTTGGCTGGGAACCGGCGCCGGCTTAGCGGCTACCAGCCAGCAGGCCTGCCTTCCCGCCATTTCGACGGTTCCCAGCGCACTGGATGTTCGCGAACGTCGTGTGCGCTGGGAACCGTCGAAACGGCCGGCAAAGGAGCCCCAGCAAAAAAAGAGCCGACGACGGCGGGGGGCGCCGCCGTCGTCCACTATTGCTTCCGCGGAGCTGCTGCCCTGTCCATCCACTGACGGACGGTGAGTGCATCCGGAAGGATCTCCCGGATTGGCTGCGTGGACATGTCGAACTCGTTTGTGCGCAGCCAACGCCACATGGTGGTGAGATCAGTTCCCACGAAACGCTCAAAAAGCCGGACTGGCATGGGGAAGCCCCGCGGCCCGCGCCCGGTCCCTTCCGCCCAGAGGGCTCGGCACTCGTCTATCGTCTGCACGTCGGATGCCAGGCTGAGCACCCTGCCGGCCCATTTCCCGGGCTCTGCGAACACACGCGTCGCTATCGCACCCAGATCGTCCAGACACAACCATCCAACAGGCCGCGACGGGCCCATCAATTTCGGCATCAGATGCCAGGTGGAGAGCTGCGGGTAATAGCCCTTGTCTGTCATCAGCTCCATGAAAGCCATCGGCCGGAATACGGTAAGCGGCAGGCCCAGTTCGCGGAAGCGCTCAGCCACAACAAGCTTCGAGTCCCACGAGCCCACCCCCGTTTTGTAGTCGCCAACACCGGCCGCACCATAGACGACATGTTTCACGCCGGCCTCCGCCGCGGCCGACGCCACATTGCGTCCCTGCCGCACCTCGGCCTCGGCGCTGCTTGTCATCGGGTTATGCACGTTGAACACGCCGTAGGTCCCGCGGAACGCGGGCGCCAAAGAGGCAGCATTCTCGGTGTCCACGCGATGAACCTCCGCGCCCATTTGAGCGAGAGCCAGCGAAGCCTTGCTGGATGGATTCCTCGTAAGGGCGCGCACTTGCCAGCCATCCTGAAGCAAGTGCCGAACAACGGCCGAGCCCTGCCGCCCAATCGCGCCCACCACTGACACCACGCCGGGAGTTCCCCCGCCAGAGGAAGAGTTCATGGCTAAGTATTGCACCGGGGTCAGCAGTTTGATCAGGGGGACGGCGGCGTATCCCACGACTTCTCGCTCCCGATCTCCCGGTGCCTCTTTTCTCCCAGTGCCTCTGTTCACCACTGCACCACGCCAACTGGCGCAATCCGCCCGTATGCGGAAGATTTGCCTCATGTTTGCCGCCATCGCCACGATCACGTTGAAAACCCACCGGCCCAACGAGGTTGCTCGGTTCTGGCTCGAGCTCCTTTGCTATGGGGTTGCTCCGAATCACAGCAACTCAGTGAAACTCGTCGGGGACGACGGGCCAACACTTCTTATCCAGCCGTCTGAGTACGCCATGGAGCAGGGCGCAATCCACCTCGACCTCCGCCCGGAGGATCAGTCAGCGTGTGTTGAGCGCGCGCTTGTGCTCGGAGCTACGCTTGCAGATATCGGGCAGGGGGGCGACGAGGGGTGGGTGGTCATGGCCGACCCGGGCGGGAACCTGTTCTGCATTCTTCAGTCTGAGGTGGACTACCAAGCCTCCCTCGCCGATGACCACGGAACCCCAACACCCATCGATTGAATCGGCTCTGTTGCGGGGCAGCTCTATCGCCCACCCCAGGAAGTCGTAAGGCTGTTTGAGGTCCTCAACTGCGCGAATCCAGCTTGAGCCTGAACAGGAACCGTCAGTTGCACCATAGACGGTGGTTGTTTTCCTGCCTTGCGCTGGCCGAGTACAGGCCGATCCTCTTAGCATTTAAAGTGCAAGGTGCTGGCCGGAAACGGCGGAGAACAACCTGGATTAGTGCGCTGGCCGTGTTGGGCGCATGGCTCCTCCGAGTCATACCGGTGATTCAGGTGGCCCGCACTTTTGCACGGCGGAACTATGCCGGTTGCAGCAGGAACCACTCAGCGAAAGGGTCCACGGGCATGGCCAGATCCTGATCTAGGCCTTGGTCCATATACATTTCCAGATCTTGCTCCACGGGCATACCAAGATCCTGATCTATATCAAGGTCCGGATCGGGGTTGGGGGCGGGTAGGCCGGTGTGTTCGGGCCAAGTGGGTGGTTGCCAGTCTTGTTGTTCGCTGGGGTACTGCCTGCCTGAGGGCGCGGTCCAGCCGGGTGTTTGGTTTGCGGTGGCTTGGGATGGGGTCCAGGAGGTGCTGTGTTTGAGGTGGTGGTGTTTCCGGCAGGGTTGGCCAAGGTTGGTGATGCCGGTGGTGCCGCCGTCGGCCCAGGCCAGGAGGTGATCGGCTTCGTTGTCGAGGGAGTGGTTGTGGCAGCCGGGGAAGGGGCACTTGGCATCGCGCAGACGCAGCCATTGGCGCATGGATTTGGGGATCCGGTAACTGGTGCGGCCGATTTCCAGCGGTGCCCCGTCGCGGGGATCGATCAGGACGCGGTGGAAGGAATCGGCCCCGTCGGCGACAAGTTCCCGAGCCATTGACGCCGGTATAGGTCCGTATCCGTCCAGCATTGCCGGTTCGTCGGTGGCGCCAAGGAGTGAGAGGACGGGGACGGTGACCAGCACCTGGGCCCGGGGAGAGGGAACGCCCACCGGACCGCCTCCCGCACCCATGCCTAAACCAGCGCCGCCCACACTCATGCCTAAACCGGTGCCGACCATGCCGCCGACATCCATGCGGTCACCCCCGCCGGTGCCGCTGCCGTCGGTCATCGTATCCGTGATGCCGTCAACCGCGGCATGAACCATGCGGGCACCATGATGTTCCATCAGGTCTGTGTCGCCCGGGCGGCAGGTATCGCCGTTGGCCCCTGTGTTGCTCAGGAGCCAGGTGGCGGCAATGTCGGCGCGGAGTTGGGTGAGGGTCCGGCACTCGGTGGGACCTTGGATTGCTCTGGCGGCGGTGGTGGTCCGGTCCCAGATCCCGGCGGCGGCCGCGGCGGGCAGGTAGGCCGAGAGCCATGCCATGCCGTCGTGGTCCGGGGTGTATTCCAGCCGCCGGTCCAGGACGCTCTTGCGGTGACGGGTCTCGATGCTGTCGGGGTGCTGGCGTTCGCGCCAGGTCCGGGCCTTGGCGCGGAACCGGGACGGGACCAGCTCACCGATGTGGCATCCGCGCGCAGCGTCGGGCGAGTCAGGATCAAGGAAGTGTGTTTCCAATGCGGCAGTCCCGGCCCGGTCCAGGTTGCCGGTTTCATCACACATGATGCGGGCGTGCTGCCACGAAATCGACCCGCGCTGGAGTGCCGTGAGGGTGAGCGGCAGCCCGGTGGTCAGGTGCCGGGCATGGTCCAGGAGCGCCGCGGCGGTACGCTCGCTCACGGTGAGGACGCAGGCGAGCTCAGCGATGGTGGACATTTCCTGCACGGTCGCGTCCCGGGCGGTAACAGAAGGGGAGGCGAGGGCCTCCGCAGCCTCGACGTACTTGCCCACCAGGTGTACCTTCAGCGCCGCGGCCTTGGCTTCGAACCGGGCAACCTCGGCCAAGGCGTCCAGGCAACCATCGAGCTGGTGCCGCAAGGGATCGGAGTCCTGGCCGTAATCACCATCAGGGCCATCAGCTCCGCCACGGAAATCCGGTCCAATGATGCGGCTGAGAATGGCAACGGACGCAGCAACAGCAGCCAGAGCCCCGGCAGCCTCGAGCCCGCCGGGGGACTCTAAAGCCTCCCCGGTCCTAGTCCAAGCCCCCGTGCCTTCCATAGAAAAAGCATCTCAGTCGGGTCTGACATTTTTACCCTCAAAACCTGCGACCCAAATCGGCTGCCCAAAAACTCGTGCCGCCTCCAAAACCTGTCAGATATCACCAGAACCTGCAACTGCCAGCGGACGACGGCGGGAGGTCCCGCCGTCGTCGGGTCCTCTATCAGTCGAGGCGAATCAGTCGAGCAGAAGCAACCGAGGGGGCACTCACCGGTGCCAAATCACCGGGTGCGGCAGAAATCAGCGGGCAGAGCCCGCAATGCAAGCGAAGTGCCGTTCAGTTTTCGAAGTGGGTGAAGATGTTGGGATCCTTGGACACGGACGCGACGATGGACGTTGCGACATCACGGAGTTTGACGTTGCGGGTGCTGGAGGCGATTTTGAGGATCCTGAAGGCCGATTCCTGGCTGCAGCGGTTCTGAGCCATGATGGCTCCGATGGCCATGTCAATGGCGGTCCTGGACTCCATCGCCGCCGTCAGGTTCTTCTTGGCATCGGTAAGCTGCGCTACCCGGACCGCCAGGCGCAGGGCCTTGGATGCCTGGCCAGCATAGGTCTCGGCGGCTTCAATGTCTGCGCCGCTGAAGGCATGGGTCCGCGTCGAGTAGATGTTCAACGCCGCATTCGCTTCCCCTTCAAGGGGAAGGGGCACGGACAGGATGGAGCCAATTCCCTGTGCCCACGCGGCGGCGGTGTAACCGGGCCAGCGGCTGTCGTCATGGAGGTTGGGAACGTGGATGGTGGCCGATTCACGGATCGCTGTCATGCAGGGCCCGTCGCCGAAGCCGTACTGCATTTCGTCCAAGGGAAGAACACGAACGTCACTAATGGCGACCGTAGTTGCCTTCCTATGACGCAGCAGCGTGACACCACACAAAACCTCGGAACGGGTTGAAAGGCGGGCGGCAGAGAACGCGGCCAGTTCGTTGAGGAGTTCCTCCACGTCACCGCATTGAAGCACAAGATCCTGGAGGTGTTCGGCGACAATGGTATTTGTGTGCAGAGGTTTGGATTGCTGAGCCATGGCGGCCTCGTTCCTGCATGCCACAAGTACCTTGAGTGGCACGGTATAGGATTTTGCGCCGTTTGCTCGACGGACACTAAGTCTACGCCCGCCCAGTCCAACGCGCCTCTTCTACGTGCTCGGATGAATGGTCAGGCAGCGGCGGTAGAAAGGCATAGATCTGCTGGGTCAGGCGTGAACCCCTGCAATCCTCACCGGCATCGCTGTCACCGCCGCGACAACTCGGTCACCGCCGCGGAGCGGCGGGCTCAGCGCCGGAGCAACTCCGAGGGCGCATGGCCGTACCGCTGGCGGAATGCCCTGCTGAAGTGCGCTGAGTCTGAGAATCCCCAGGCCACGGACAAATCCGTCAAGGTGCCTTCATGTTTTCCGCTCAGCAAGGCCTCGCGTATCCGGTCCAGGCGTTGCTGCCATACCCAGCCCATCACTGTCTCGCCGTCCGCGGCGAAGGCGCGGTGGATGCTGCTCGGAGATAAGTGGAGCTGGTCTGCGATGGATCTGATGCTCAAGGACTCGTAGCGCAGGTTCTCCAGGATATGGTTTTGCACAAGCTTGCGTCGGGAGAACCGGTCCGCATCAGGGATACTTCCGGCAAGGCCACCCAAACCGGCGACAATCAGATGCTCCACGCCCTGAGACACGGACAAGGCAACGTCGGGCGCCAACACATCGATTTCGCTCGCCAAGAACTTCACCGTAGTCACCAGCAGGCGGGCAGCACCTGGATCCGGGTTGACTCCGAGGGCCGTGAGTCTCTCGGCTTCTGGCAGGTGCCGTTCCAGGGCAGTTCTCGGAAGCCGGATCACGAGTTGCTCGAAGTTGTCGGTCAGAAGGAGCGAATACGGCCGGGTGGTGTCGTAGAGCGCAAACGCGCCGTTCTCGATCGCAGCCGAACGCCCGCCCTGAGTCACCAGGCATGAGCCCTTGGTCTGGACGCCCACCAGATAATAGTTGTCCGAGGAAGCCGCGATCCCTGCCGGTGTGCGGTGCACGGATTGTGCGGAGGCACGGACGCGGGCTAGATCCAGCGACGCCAGAGACTGGACCGCCAGTTCTCCTTCGATTGATTCGTGGCCGCCACTGGACCTGCATTCGAGGTCGACGAAAGTATCAGAAACGGTTTCAGTCCAAAACGAAACACGATTCCGGGCAGACACCCCCGCTGTGCTAACAACCTTGGCCATGCCTAATGATACCGGCGCAGTTCCGCCGGCTGGAGGGGGTGATTCCAAGGAAAACGCCAGCGCTGGAAAGGTGACACTCACAGTCAATCGTCCTGCGATTTCTGATCAAGACTCCCGGGAAGTACGGCCCTAGTGTGGAGCACACATCCACATGTGATCCCGATCACGCACGATAGGAATAGGCCATGAATCACCCCCAGTTCAAAGCAGCAGCCGTCCAGGCAGCACCGGTATTCCTGGATCTGGACAAGACCATCGACAAATCGATCGCCCTGATAGCGGAGGCGGCAAGGAACGGCGCGGAGCTGATCGCCTTCCCCGAAACCTGGCTTCCGGGCTATCCGTGGTACGCCTGGCTCGACGCCCCTGCCATGTGGCTGCCGCAGTTCACGCAGCGCTATTTCGATAATTCCCTCGAGTACGGCACTCCTGAAGCCGAGCGGATCTCGAAGGCGGCCAAGGAAAACAACATCATGGTCAGCATGGGCCTCAGCGAACGAAGCGGCGGCAGCCTGTACATCGCCCAATGGTTCATTGACCGTGACGGGCAGACGATCTCCCAGCGCCGGAAACTCAAGCCGACCCACGTCGAACGCACCATTTTCGGGGAAGGCGACGGCAGCGATCTTGGGGTCTGGGACACAAGCCTGGGGCGCGTCGGCGGACTCTGCTGCTGGGAGCACCTTCAGCCGCTATCCAAGTACTCCCTGTACGCCCAGAACGAGCAGGTCCACGTTGCCGCCTGGCCGAGCTTTTCCCTCTATGAAGGCGGGGCGTACGCCCTCGGCCCTGAGGTCAACACCTCGGCCTCCCGGATTTACGCCGTGGAAGGTTCTTGTTTCGTCGTTGCTCCGTGCGCCACCGTGTCCCAGGAGATGGTGGACGAAATGTGCACCACGGACCTGCAGAAGGCGCTCCTCAAGACCGGTGGCGGGTACGCCCGCATCTTCGGGCCCGATGGCCAGCAGCTCCACGAGTCCCTCCCGACAGGCGAGGAAGGTCTTGTCTACGGCGAGATCGATCTGGGCCTGATATCAGTGGCAAAGGCTGTTGCCGACCCCGCGGGCCACTACTCACGTCCCGATGCCACGCAACTGGTTCTCAACAGGTCACCTCGGCGCGCCGTCGTCGACACGGCTCCGCAAGCCGAGAGCGCAAAACCGGAGACCGCGAAACCCGAGAACGCAAAACCGGAGACCGCGAAACGGGAGTTCGCCCAGCCGGAGACCAGGCAGGATACCGCGCCCGTTCCAGAGCACCGGGACGTCGTGGAGCCGACCCTGCCGGCAATGGCGGAACTCTAATGCCCCTCGACAGGGATGGGGAGGAGCCGGCCATGGAGTCTTCGATCCCGTTACACCTCACCGTCGAACGGACGCGGAGCAAAGGAGTGGGTGATGAGTACACACCGCCTTACCCGTCCTACTCCGTGCGCTTTGCGGAAGGCGTCAGCAGTCTTGTCTGCGCCTTTTTTGGAGTACAAAGCAAGCAACCGCTGTCTATGGAGGCAAGGGACGCTTCCGCGGGAATGTGGGAGCTGTGCGGGCAGGAAGACGGGCCGATATCCCGTGAGTACGCCGTTCATACGGACGAACAAGGTTTCGACAACAAAGTCATCATCGCCTATTGGGACGACGTCAATACCTATGGGCGATGGTTCGGTAAGCACCGCGATGAACTAATCGGCGCCGGGTTGGAGATGGAACACCACGGCCGCTGGATCGAAACAGTCACTCCGGAAGCCAGCGGGTTTGAGACCCTGTACTCGTCCAACACATTCCCGGAAGGGGCAGCCCGGGTCGCCGCCGGAGGATACAGCGGGGAAATCCAGGAACACGGGTACTGGGGAAGCATGCGTGACCGGCTCCCCATATCGCAGATTGAGGACCTCGATCCAATCGGCACCCCGTTCGTCGGCTCCCCGTTCGTCGCGGCTCAGTCAGTCCCAGCGAACACAGTCCCAGGGAACACAGTCCCTGAGAACCCCAGAATCGTCCGGATTGAACCCCACGAAAACCTTGCCATCATCCGCTCCGGCCAAGATTGGAGCCTCTGCGAGGCGGCAGAGCGGGCGTCCTATTTCGGTGACGTGGAACCCCAGCTGAAAGCAGGAATGGACTTCCTGACGTCCGACGGCGCTTCGATCGGCTGCTACGCGAATAGGTACATGACCAGCAGCGACGGCGAGGGTAAACTCCTCGAGCAGAGCTTCGGCTTGAGCTTCTGGCACAGCCTGGCGGACATGGAGAGGTGGGCGGAATCGCACCCTACTCACGTGGCCATCTTCAGGGCGGCCATGAAATTCCTCCAGACGAACGCTGGCGCCAAACTCCGCCTCAGCCATGAAGTGGCGGTAGTCCCACGGAACCGGCAGTACTACGAATACAACAACTGTCACTCGGCGACAGGCATGCTCGGCGCCGGCAGGACGGTAGCAGTCAACACGGCGTAAACCCCGGACAGACATATCCACTCGGGAGGGGAGATCGACGACGGCGGGGACCTCCCGCCGTCGTCCGCTACCCGCACGGTTCCATTGCAGGCTCCGCCGGAGCCCTGGCGGCGAGATCGCGAAGCCTTGCAATGAGGTCCCTGGTCTGAGGGTCTTGTTCCAGCTCGGCGTAGACAGGAGCCACGGCACGGCGGAAGGCATCCACCTGCTCGTCCGAAGCCGTCACGACTGTGCCGCCGTTCTGGCAGTAGGTTCGCGCTTCCTCCGAGAGGGCTGGCAGCAGGTCCGAGGCCCGATTCCGGGCTGCGGCGGCAGCCATAGACAGTAGCTGCCGATGCTCCTCACTCAGCTGATCCTGGGCCTTCATGTTGATGACAAGGGTGTTGGCTCTCGCTGAAAGGACGACGTTCCCTGTTGCGATGGGGAGTCCTGTCTTGGTCCGGGCAGGCCGTAGCTGAGCCGCGTATGCGAAGGACGACTCCGCCGCACCCACCTGCCCCGGGTCATCCTGATCGGCGAACTGAAGTTCCTGCACTTCTTCCGGTACCGCCCCGAGTGCCGCCAGCGCTTTATAGGCAGTTGTGGACCGGGTGGCCCTGATGACCATTCCTTCAGCGTCTGAAGGCGTCAGGATGGGAGTCCTGAATGAAAAAAGCACCTGATGGCCCTCCGGGATGAGTGCCAGACCCCTGAGCCCCACTTCGTCGAGCCCTGCGAGCATTCCATCCGCGAGTTCCGGCTTCACAGCTTCCTTGAGAACACCGGAAGACATCACCAGGAACGGCGCCGACAACGCGCGGAGACTCAATACTCCCTCCGAATCCCAGGTCCGGGACGGGACCAGAGCCATGGCGAGCTCTCCCGACACGACACTTCGCGCCACCGCCTGGTCACGGTCCCAGAGTTCCTGCCCTCCGGCGCGCCACACGGGCTCGATAAGGAGTTTCCCGCCGGAACGGGTCTCCACCTGGCGCGCAAATTCCTCGATCTGCTCGCCGGCGGGGCCCTGCCCAGCGTCCGAAGTACCCAGGCGGAGCACGGTGGGGTCTTCCTCTATCTCGTACGCGCAGCCCGTGGCAGAAAGGAGCATTCCCAACGCCAGGAATCCCGCCCAACGCTTTGCCCGCTGCTTCATTGCTGATCACTCACCGTCACTTCACTCTGGCACCGTCATCCGGCAGCATCCATAGTTAGCCCCCGACGACGGCGGGAGGTCCCGCCGTCGTCGTCAACGTCGATACCCTACTACGTCCCAGCCATCACCGATCGTCGCCCCCGGGCCACATCGCCGGACGCAGCTCGATGGTCTCCCCTGGCCCGGAGAAGCGGGCGGCGAGCTCCTCGGCCCGCTCGCGGGTGGCGACGTCGATCATGAAGAACCCGGCGAACTGCTCCTTGGATTCCGCGTACGGCCCATCGGTAGCGACTGCCTTGCCCGACTGCCACCGGTACAGCCTCGACGTTGCCGGGTCGGCCAGCGCCTCGCCGCCAAGCAGTTCCCCCTTGGCTTCCATCTCCGCAAGCAGCGCGTCGAAGTCGTTGTTCATCTGCTCGCGCTGTTCCTTCGGGAGAGCCAGATTTTCGGCGACATAGTCACCGGTGGGATGTCCCCAGGGCTGGGGATTGGAGTGGATGAGAATGACGAACTTCATGAGTCTGACCCTTTCTGCGACGTGGCCGTATGGCCCTGACACATGGAGGTCGAGGCCGCGGTGGTGAGATCGACATTCCTGAGCCTACTTTCTGGCCAGAGCCTGCTTTGTGAATAAAGCAGTCAGCTGCCGGACTCTGCTGCTTCCGCCACCACCCCCGAGGCCGCCCAGCTCGCAAGGAGTTTGATCCGCTCTTCGTGAGTTGTTCCGGGTTCGGCGGTGTAGACGCTGAGGGTGTGGACCGACCGTGGATATGTCGGCAGGGTCAGGGACTGGTAGGTCAGTTCAAGTTCCCCAACGACGGGGTGTCGCAGCCGCTTGATTCCCTCATGGCGGAACCGGATGTCGTGGGAGGCCCACAGCGTACGGAACTCCGGGCTCAGCGTGGACAATTCGCCCACGAGTGCTCGCAGACCCCGGTCGTTTGGGGCTCGCACGGCTTCAGCGCGTAGCAGTGCGGCTGTGGCGGCCGCGCCCGCCTCCCAGTCAACATAGAACTCCCGGGAAGCTGCTTCCAGGAAGTGGAAGCGTGCGAAGTTGGCGTGGCCGTGCTCGCTGGTGGTCTCGCCGGCGAACATCGGGGCGTGAAGCGCACGGGCCAAGGGGTTGCTGGCCACGACGTCGAGGCAGCCGTTGACGACGAACGCGGCCGACATGGTGATGGAATCGAGCAGCCACTGGACGGGAGCCGCCACTCCAGCCTCCTTGCGGCGGGAGGGTGCGGGGCGCACGGGCCGGGCGGCCCGTGCCAGCTCAAAAAGGTACTGGCACTCCTCATCGCTCAGTTGCAGGGCCCGGGAAACAGCCAGGAGGACGTCGTCGGACACGCCGCTGATGTTGCCCTTCTCCAGCCGTGAATACCATTCGGGGCTCACGCCGGCGAGAACCGCTACCTCTTCACGGCGCAGCCCGGGCACGCGCCGCCTGTTGCCGGCCGGCAGGCCTACCTGCTCCGGCTGGAGCTTGGCCCGCCGGCTTGCCAGGAAGTCCCGGATATCGGCGCGGTTGCCCGTTAGGTTGTCCATGAATCCAACGATAGCCCCGGTTCAAGTCCCTTATAGGGGGAGAGCTTGTACCCCCTATGAACACAGCCTTCTTCCTCCGTCCGCTTCGGGGTGAGATTGATGAAGAAATCAAGCAAGCCGTCCAGAAGGAGAACTATGCCTACCGCCAACGCTTACGCCGCACCGTCTGCCACCGGAGACCTGGCCGCCACCTCTATCGAACGCCGCGACGTCGGGCCTCACGACGTGCTGATCGAAATCAAGTACGCGGGGATCTGTCATTCCGACATTCACACGGTCCGGGGCGACTGGGGCCCGCAGCAGTACCCGCTGGTCCCCGGCCACGAGATTGCCGGAGTCGTCACCAAGGTGGGTCCCGAAGTCACCAAGCACGCCGTTGGCGACCGCGTCGGAGTCGGCTGCATGGTCAACTCCTGCCGGGAATGCGTTAACTGCGTAAAAGGCGAGGAGCAGTACTGCCTCAACGGGATGATCGGCACCTATGGCGCCGTTGACCGTGATGGCACCGTCACGCAGGGCGGCTACTCCAGCCACGTCGTGGTGACCGAAGACTTCGTCGTCAGCATTCCCGAGGGCCTGGAGCTCGACGTTGCGGCTCCTTTGCTGTGCGCGGGCATCACCACCTACTCGCCGCTGCGTCACTGGGGCGCCGGTCCCGGCAAGAAGGTGGCCGTCGTCGGCCTCGGCGGACTCGGGCACATGGCCGTCAAGCTCGCCCACGCCATGGGTGCCGAGGTCACCGTGCTCTCCCAGTCCATGAAAAAGCAGGAAGACGGCCTCCGCCTGGGTGCCGACCAGTACTTCGCCACCAGCGATGAAAACACCTTCAAGGATCTGGCCGGCACCTTCGACCTGATCATCAACACCGTCAGCGCCTCGATCGACATCAGCGCCTACCTGCAGTTGCTGACCCTCGACGGCGCTCTGGTGAACGTGGGCGCCCCGGCCGAACCGCTGCCAGTAAATGTCTTTTCACTGATCATGGGACGCCGGTCCTTCGCCGGATCCATGATCGGCGGCATCCCTGAAACCCAGGAAATGCTCAACTTCTGCGCTGAGCACGGACTGGGCTCAGAGGTCGAAGTCATTCCGGCAAGCAAAATCAATGACGCCTATGAGCGCGTCCTGGCTTCCGATGTGCGGTACCGGTTTGTCATCGACACAGCGACCCTCTAGGCACAGGGCACAGGAAATCCCTGTGCCCTAATAGATTCATTGATGAGGGAAAGCGACTGAGCCGGGGACCGGTCATTCGTCAAAGTGGGTTCTCACCTGAGTGTTGTCGGTGATAGAGGCAATAACACTGGCTGCAACATCTCGGAGTTTGACGTTGCGGGAGTTGGACGCCCTCATGAGGATCTGCAGGGCGGCATCCTGGCTGCAGCGGTTCTGCGCCATGATGGCCCCGATGGCCATGTCGATTGTTGTCCTTGATTTCATTGCCTCGGCCATGTCGTTCTTCGCATCACTCATCTGGGCTAGCCGGAGCTCCAGGCGCAGGGTTTTCGCTGTCTGCTCGGCGAAGGATTCAGCTCCCGCAATGTCTTCGCCTGTGAACCCGTGCTGTAAGGGCGAATAGAGGTTCAATGCCGCAGTGGCTCCTCTCTCGAGGGGCAGCGGGAGCCCAAGGATGGAGCCAATACCGTGCGCGGAAACAGCCGAGATGTATTCAGGCCAGCGGTGTTCCCCCAGCACATCGGGAACGTGCATCGTGGTGGTGGTACGCATGGCTGAAAGGCAAGGGCCATCGCCAAAGCCGTACTGCAGCTCGTCCATCGCCAGAGCCTTTGGATCGTTGCTTACAACGGTCACAGGTTTCTTGCGGCGGGCCACAGTGATACCGCACAGGATTTGCTTTCCCCGGGCCGAGAGCATTGATGCGGAGAAAGTGACGAGTTCCTGAAGGAAGTCGTGAACGTCTGCAGCGTCAAGGACAAGGTCCTGCAGGTGGGAGGCGACCGCGTTTTGCGGGTCCTGGCCAAGTTCAGCGACCATGGGCGGTCCTCGATCTCCAGAGTAGGTTTTTCCTGTTCCAGCCGAAGTTTGGACGGCGGCAGGAAAAGAGGGCCGCTCACTGCGAACGTGACTCCAGCGTACACCGCCAAGATTCGTTCCTTCCGGTACACGGTCCGTCCTCAGCCGGTTGAGGCGGTATCGTCGTGGGCCGCTCCGACGGGTTTGGATTCGGGTGAGCCGCGTTGGCGAAGATATATCGAGAGCACCACCATGGACCCCACGGCAAGGAATTCGGACTGCCAGTTCTGCAGGGTTCTGTTCCAGAATTCCGGAGAGGCAATGTATTCGCTCCAGGGAACGGGGTCCTGGAAGTTGGCCAGCTGTTCTTCGTTGTAGGCGCTGTTCCCGGTAAGGGACTGGACCAGCCAGGACAGGACGAAAATCACGCCCATGGTCAGGCCGAGTGAGTTCGCGAAGAGTACTTGGCGCCAGCCATTGATCCTGGCCCAGGCCGGTGACTTTTCGTTGCTGTGCTCGCCAATGAGCTGTTCCTCATCTGATTCAGGGCCGGTCTGGTCCAGTTCTTTTGATTCGGGCGATCCTTTTTGGACCAGCCAGATGGTGGCCATGATGTACAGCAGGAACTGCAGGTACTCGGATTGCCAGTTCTCCGAGACATCCACCGCAAAGCTCGATGAGGTCAGGTATTGGGCGAGGCTGATTTCCTCGAGCCCGTGGGTGATCTGTTCCTCGTTGAACAGTGCATGACCGGAAAGACCTTGTCCGAGCAGGGCCAGCAGGAAGATCACTCCGAAGAAGAGGCTCAAGCCGTTGTTTCTGATAGCTGTTTTCACGTTCTTCCCCTATCCGTGCACAAGTCCGACGACGGCCAGGTAAGCCAGCCCACCAAGGATCAGGATCAGGTACAGCGCAAAACTCCAACGCATACTCACTTGCCTCCTACTTCGCACTTGTACGGGGATTCTCCTTGCGATGTACAACCCGCCCCGGAAATCCTCCAGCCGGTCCCTGAGGCAACCAGGAAGACAACGTCATCCTCGAACTCCACCATCGCCTCACGCCCGAAGACCTCAGTCCGCAGGGGCGCCCCTGAATCCTGCAATTGCAGGGATTCCAGTTGTTCCTCACACTCGGATTCACCGCCAGCCTTCTCCAGGGCCTCCTGCCCCAACATCGAGCAGGCAGCAGAGACATCCCCTGAGCTGAATTCCTCGTGGAATGTCTGTGCTGCCTCCGCGGCCCCGTTTGCCGTGGGAGCGCAGCCCAGCAGAGACAACAAGGCCAGAACCAGGACTGCGCCCATCGTTCGCCTGCATCGTGACATTCTCTGTGATGGCTCAACCCATAACAGCTCTCTCACACATCCTCCTGACCTAGCGGCAGCACCTGTTCTTATCGGAGAAGTACCCAGAAAAAGACTTTTTCCTCACGACGGCGATACTCGCCGTCGTCGGCAGTGGTCAGAGGGCTGTTGGTTTGGTGGTGAACCGGAGGGAGAAATGGTTCAGCGTGCCGGGCAGGGGTTCGCTGGGGGACAGGTGCTGGGACGATGCCAGCCTGAACTGCGTTTTCTCTAGCAGATACGAAAGCATAGCGCTGGTAAGCAGGAGCACCAGTTGCCTTCCGGGGCAGAAGGCCGGCCCGTCGCTGAAGGGGACCAAGGGCCAGTCTGCATCATCGGGATTCCTGGTGAGCCAGACGTCGGGAAGAAACGAGTGGGCCTGGGGGAGGTGGCGGTCATCCCGGTGGAAAAAGGGAGCGAAGATCAGGACACCGGTTTCCTCAGGCATGATCCCGTCGTCCCACACGACCTCCCTGGTGGTCTGGCGCAGGATCATCGGGGTGGTGGGCCATAGCCGCAACGACTCAAGGACGCACGCGCGAAGGTAGGGCAGGTGCTGCCTGCCCGAAGAATCCTCCTGGATTTCCTGCTGGGCACGAGCACACTTCTCACCGTGTGTGACGAGGAGCGCCAGCGCCCTGAACGTGGCCATCCCCGCCGGTTCGAAAGCAAACAGCCACTGCGGGATCTGATCGACCGGAGCAGCATCGGAATGTGCCTCCATGCCCCGCATTATGTAGGCGAGACTGCCGGGTTCAGACGTTTCCAGCCTGTGCTGGACCCTTTTCAGGAATTGGTCCCGGACTTTCCTGCGCTTTGGTTTCAGGAATGCCCAGTTGGCATCCTTGCGGAGGCGGGCAATCATATCCGTGAGCTCGTGGTCGTCGCGGGCCGGATCTCCGAAAATTATGCGGCGGACCATGCTGTACCAGGATTCGATGAAAACATCCCAGTTCAGTTCACCCTTCTCCCGAACACTGTCGAGGAGTTTATCCGCTTCCTGCCTGACGATGGGAAGTAAGGAGTCAGCCAGCCGGTGGACGTGGCTGTGGGAGTCCAGGGCCTGTTCCTGGAGAGCACGTCTGGCGGTTCGCTCTGTTCCTCTGGATATAAGCACATTGCGTGGTTCGAAGTGAGCGAGGGCTGCCCGTTTTTCACTGCTGGCCGGAGAGAAGGGTTCCGGCGAGTGGTTCAGTACGTACCTCAGGTCAGCAGGCCGCAATATCAAGGCCTGGTTTCTGATAGGCAGCCGCAGGAGCAGCGGCCCGGTACGGTGCTTGTCGTCGAGTTTTTGCATCCTGCGAACTGCGCGGGAATCGAGCTGCAGGAGTTCGGCCATGGCCACCGCTCGGGGGCGCCGGATGATGGGGCCCTTGGCTACGGTCGGCACAAATACCTCAGCCAGGAAAGCCACTGTTTCAAGGACCGTAGCCCGGGGAAGTCCATTGTCAGTTGTCATTTCCGTACCTGCCGTCCTCACCGATGCCGCGCTTATCTGCTATCCACTGCCCCCGGCCGGCTGCCCGAAACGGGTGCTGACTTCAGCATAGCTATGGTGCGCAACCAGTTATGCGGAGTTCATCCACAGGCTCGCGGAGGCCTGGGTGAAGGTCCCATAGATTGGCACGATGGATACGCCGGAAGAGATGGACGATCTCGAGCGTCTGCAGGATCTGATCGCTGAGATGGGTGCCAGTGCTGGGACAACGCACTTCGAGCCCTGACGAGGGGCAAGTGCTGGGCGCTTAAACGAAAGCGGACGACGGCGGGAGGTCCCGCCGTCGTCCGCTTACGTCTGTTTCTAGCGGGTGACTCCCTCGAAGGTGGCGCCGTGCGGAACCTTACGGCTCAGGCTCACGGTGAAAGTGTTGGGTCCGCTGCGGGTCACGGCGATGCCGCATTTTGCAGCGGTGGCGCGCGGTGAAAGGTCTCTTACGACCGATTCGAGAGTGTGGTCAATGGCTGACCGGTCCCAGATCTTCAGCGTCACGGAGTCGGTGGTATCGAACGTCATTATTCAGTACTTCCATTCATACAGCTGACGGCCCCAAGTCGTCATTGCAGAGGCCGCATCCTCGTCGGTGAGGAATGCTGGTTTGGGTGTTTCGGGAACGGATCCCTCATTTATGGTTCACGGTGGCCAGCGGCGGTTGCAAATTATTCGTCACGAATGTGAGCAACTCCACGTCCGAAGGCGCCAGTGTGTCGTTGCCGGCCGAGTCTCCCAGACGCTCGATCTGGACTGTTCGGCTAGCCCCGCTGAGGGGCCAGCGCGTAGAACGGCGTGAACCTGCCCCTCGTTTCCGGGGAGATGTTAGAGCGGACAATCGAAGCGGTCTCGAGCGCTGCCAGGTGGTACCGGACGCAGTCGCGCGAGCAGGCAATGGCGTTGCTGATATCGGATACTTTGCTGGCGCCATGCGTTGCCAGGTAGTCGATGATCTGCGATTTGATTGGCCTGCTTCGTTCGGTTTTTGTACGGCTTTCGTGTGAAGCGACGATCGGGCGGCGAAGTTGAACATCAACAGTCATTTCCATGGCCTTTCATAGGTGCTGGAACGGTCCTCGTCGTTGAGGGCCGCTTTCTGTCTTCGGACGGAATTGGGCGCGTCCGTGTAACCCCTTCCCCAAAGGCGGGCAGAGGTGGTGGATGTTAGGTGGATCAAACTAACTAACGACGGCCGGGGTTCCTGACTTGGAACCCTCGCCGGTGGGGACTACTTGCTGAGGTTTGCCAGGCGTTGCGGGCTGAGCAGTTCTTCGAGCTGCGCTTCAGTGAGCAACCCGTGTTCAAGGACAAGCTCCGCTACACCCTTGCCGGTGGCGAGGGCTTCCCGGGCGATTGCAGTGGCCGTGGCGTAACCCAGGTGGGGGTTGAGCGCTGTGACCAGGCCGATTGACTGTTCCACGGTCAACCGGAGGTGTTCGATGTTGGCGGTGATGCCGCGCACGCAGCGGGCGGTGAGGGTGCGGCAGGCTGCTTCGAGGTGGGAGATGCTCTTGTGGAGGCTGTGAACAATGATGGGTTCAAAGGCGTTGAGTTGGAGCTGGCCGGCCTCGGCGGCCATTGTGATGGTGACGTCGTTGCCAATCACTTCGTAGGCGACCTGGCTGACGACTTCCGGGATCACCGGGTTGATCTTGCCGGGCATGATGGAGGACCCGGACTGCACGGCCGGGAGGTTGATTTCGCCAAGGCCAGCACGGGGGCCGGAGGAAAGCAGGCGCAGATCGTTGCACGTTTTGGAGAGTTTCACGGCGACGCGCTTGAGGACGCCGGAAAGGTGCACGAACGCGCCGACATCCTGGGTGGCTTCGATCAGGTCCGGGGCGGTAATCAGCGGCAGCCCGGTGATTTCGGCCAGGTGCCGGCAGGCGGCTGCGGCGTAGCCGGGAGGTGCGTTCAAGCCGGTGCCGATGGCGGTGGCACCGAGGTTGATTTCATGGATGAGCAGGTCGGCTTCGGCCAGGCGGAGCCGGTCCTCGCCGATGGTCACGGCGTAGGTGCCGAATTCCTGGCCCAGGGTCATGGGCACGGCATCCTGGAGCTGGGTGCGGCCCATTTTGACCACGGTGCGGAATTCCAGGGCCTTTTCGGCGAACGCCCCTTCGAGTTCTTCGAGGGCGGCGAGGAGTTCCTTCACGGCCAGGATGGTGCCCAGTTTCACGGCGGTGGGGTAGACGTCGTTGGTGGACTGGGAGAGGTTCACATGATCGTTGGGGTGCAGGTGCCGGTACTCGCCCTTGGGGTGGCCGAGGATTTCAAGCGCCCTGTTGGCGATGACCTCGTTGGCGTTCATGTTCGAGGAGGTACCGGCGCCGCCCTGGATAACGTCCACCACGAACTCTTCGCTGAGCATCCCGTTCATGACGTCGGTGCAGGCCTGTTCGATCGCGGCGGCGCGTTCGGGGTCCAGGAGTCCAAGTTCAAGGTTGGTGCGGGCCGCGGCGAGCTTGACGGCGGCCAGGCCCCGAACCAGGTACATGTTCGAGGAGAGCGGCTGGCCCGTGATGGGGAAGTTCTCCACTGCCCGCAGCGTGTGGACACCCCAGTACGCTTTCGCGGGAACATCCCGGTCCCCGAGCAGGTCATGCTCGGAACGGACGTCAGGGTTGTTTTCGAGAATGGTCACGGGGGTTCCTCACAGGGCTTCATTGACGGGTTTGGACAAAAGTGCAGGTAAGACAAAAGTTCAGGTATGAGCTGGGGCCGGCCCGGAACGCAAAGTCAGGCCATTTGGTTGGCCCGGGAGTTTTCGCTCCCTGGGATGATGGTGCCGAGGGCGCATTCGACACCGTGCAAGTGCATTCTCATGGCCTGCGAGGCTTCCTCTGCCGACCCGCGCTCGATCGCATCGAAAATGCGCGCGTGCTCGTCACCTGACTCCTTGCGGCGGTCAGCCACGAGGTTGAGCGTGTTTGACTGGTTAGCCATCGCGTCACAGATGTCCGAGAGGAATGATTCGAAGACGCCGTTGCCGCTGCAGCGGGCGATGGTCACGTGGAACTCGGTGTTCAGGAGGACCCACTGATGGAGATCATCAGCTTCCGACATTTCCCGAAGGATTTCCCGAAGGGCTTCAAGATCTTCATTGCTGCGGCGCTGGGCGGCGAGTCCTGCGGCAGGCACTTCCACGTGTGGCCGGGCCTCCACCAGGGCACTGGCCGAGTACTTACCGAGCTTAAGGTCCGTGGCAACCTTGTCGGCGATGACAAAGGTTCCCTTGCCCGTATGCGTGGCAGTCAATCCCAGGGCGGTGCAGGAGCGGAGGGCTTCCCTGACCATAGTGCGGCTCACGCCGTATTGCTTGGCGAGCGAAGCTTCTGAGTCCAAGCGGGTCCCGACAGGGATCTTCCCGCCTTCGATGGCACCCCGAAGCGACGCAAAAACCGCTTCAGCCGCACCAACGCGGACCACACGGTCTTGTCCAGCTGTCCAGCTGTCCAACAGGTTCTCCATGCCTCGACTATGGCACCCCCACAGCCTCCTGTCAAAGGGGTACCTAAATATGGGGAAGTGGCTTACGTCACAAACCTCATGGTGGACTTTGGCTAGCATGGCGGCAATACGCGAGGCGGGGTTCGACGTCGTGCCCTGCCTGCTCCCAGCGCACGTGGACGAGGCCCGTCCCAGCTCCGGAAAACGGAGCGCCTGATCCCGCTTCTTTCGTGACCGTGCTTTGCTCAGCGCGTAGACGACAACGGGGTATGGGTAAGCCCTTTCAGCGTGAGGTTTCCTCCGCCGGTCACCAGCTTGATGTCCTGCTCCTCTGACCTGGGGAAGACCAGTGACGTGAGGGTCTGTTCCCCGCCGTGGACGAACACTTCAATCGAGGAGTGGTCTACGAATACGGTCAGGTCCACGCTGCCGTTCCTGGCTGGAGCGGAGGCGGTGCGTCTTTGTGTAAACAGCGGGCCAAGGTCACCATCAGCGGGCTGCTCGCGCGTGACGAACGCGGCCCCGTCGTGGAAGTTGTAGCCCACCGTGGCGAATATTGCTTCATCGCTCGCAAACTGCAGGAGGGCCTCCGATCCGTCGCTGCCGCCGTCGCCCGCTTTAGTTGCGCGTTCAATGGTCAGATCCAGCCGGTAGGCGCCGCCCTGCGGGGAGGGAAGTCCGGCAGTTCCTTCCGGGGTGATGGTCTCCGGGCCCGACGACGACGATTGCCCTTCGAGGCGGGCCAGGGTTTTGGAGGGCGTTGAGACCAGAGCCGGCTTGCCGTCCACGGTCTTCAGCCTGATGTCCCGCATGATGGAGTCCATGCCTCCTTGCCAGTCCTCAGTGGGAAGTTTCCGGGCGTAGTCCCAGTTGTTCACCCAGCCCAAAGCCTGCCTGGACTGCATCCGCTGGCCGTCGGTAATCCTGGGATCATCCCAAGTAACCGCGGCGTAAAAGTCGGAGCCGGCGTCCAGCCACTGATGCTTCTCATCCGCAGGGGTGAACTTTGTTCCGTCCCAGCTCCCGGTCCAGTAGGCGACGCCCGTGGTTCTTCCTTCTTCGGATCCGTTGGCGCTCGCTGCCAAGACCCACGTTCGCTTGGCGGGGTCGCCGTCGACGTCCAGTTGGAAAAGATCAGGGCATTCAAGGATGCCCAGTCCGGACCGCTCGAAACCGGAGGCGTAACGCCAGCTCTTGAGATCCTTCGAGGTGTACATGCCCAGCTTGTGGCCCTCGGCCAGGATCATCAGCCACTGTCCGTTTGCTTCATCACGGACAATCTTGGGGTCGCGCCAGTGTTCAGCTCCGGGGTTTTCCATCACCGGGTTTCCTTCGTACGAGGAAAACGTGAACCCGCCGTCGGTCGAATAGAAAAGCGACTGCCGCTGGACGCCCTTGTCCTGCTGTGTCAGCACTGAGATGACGGCGTCTTTTCCGAAGCCGGCGGTGTTCTCGTAGTCCACCACGGCGCTGCCTGTTTCGATGTCGCCCAGTCCGTTTTTGTACTTATGGATGGCAACGCCCTCGTCCTTCCACGTCACCAGGTCTTTGCTGGTGAGGTGGTACCACTCCGTTCCGTTGCCCTGGGGATGGTCGGCGTTGTAGAGGTAGTAGTAGTGCCAGAGCCCATTGAGGAAAAAGGGGCGCTGGGGATCATTCATCCAGTTCCGCTCCGGAGTGATGTGGTAGCTCGGGCGGTACTGCGAGGATCCGGCAGGCCGCTCGGGTTTCGTTCCCGGGGCCGGCGACCGGTCGATTCTGCCAAGGTCAGTGAGCATGGCATCCACGGCAACAGAGGTAATACAGTCCGGGCGCCGCACCTCCCCGACTCCTGCAGTTTCCATTGACTTGTCAAGGCTGGATCGAAGGAAGACGTCGCTGCCGATCCGGGCAGCTGCCACCCAGCCGTCTGCGCAATTGATGCTGCGGAGATCCTCCACTCCGGCGGCCTGGAGGGGTTGTCCTGACTCGAGGGTGCGGTCACCGCCCGACAACCAGTACGAGCCATAGGTTCCCCGGGAGCTCTTGAAATCCGCCTGCGCGGTGGCAACGGAATCGAGGGCGGTCTCTGCCCGGCTCTCGGCGTCGTCTGGTGTCTGAACGCTCACGATGAAGGCCACCACTGCGACCACCAGGGCAGTGGCAGCCGCTGCAACTGCAATCCAGAGGTTCCGTTTGCCTGAGAGCGGCGTGAGTTTGAATTTTTCGGACATCATGGCCGTTCAGCTAGGACCGGATACCGGCAAAAGGAGCGGGGACCCCGTTTCCGGCGCCCCCGCTCATTACTTGTTAGCGGTTTGCGTCAATGGACGGCAACCCGGCTGTTGTGCCTTACTTGTACAGGCCTTCTCCGCCAACCTTGACGTTGGTAGGAAGGTAACCGTACGGGCCGAGGCCATTCTGGCCAAAGGAACGGTCAACTTCCGAGATTCCGTTGCGGAAGTTGATCTTTACGGTCGGAGACAGCGAGCCGCCCCTGACACCGTTCACGTTATCGATGAACGACTGCACCAGGCCACCGGGCTGCACATAGTGCGAATAGGCCTGGAACTGGCGGCCGTTCTGCTGGGGAGTCGGATTTTCCGGTGATTCTGACGGCAGGTTCAGGTCAGTCGGTGAGCCCAGTGCCAGGCCGCTGTTGTTCAGCGGCTGGTAGTCGGACCGGATGCCGTCGCCCACAAAGCCGTAGACGCCGTCGGGACCGCGCATGCCTGCTGCGTAGGTGAACTGGTGGCTGATGGTGAAGAGGTAGTACTTGTTCTTGCCACCTTCATTCTGGATGAAGATCTGCGGACGCTCAGTCTGGTCATTGACGCAGTTGGCAGACAGGATGGGAGGCAGGAACGACCACTTGGTGAGGTCCTTGTTGTCAGCTACAGCCAAACCAACATTCGCCGTCTGGTAGTAGGCGCCGGAGCTGTTGACCTCATTCACGTTCTCAGCGTGGGGATCGCCAGGCTTGTAGCCCAGGTCCTCTTCCTTGCACTCGTATTCGCCTCGGGTACCGCCGGTGTTGCCTTCGAACACCATGTAGGTCTTGCCGGGGTGAGCCGGGTCCTCGAAGGTGTAGGGATCACGGAAAGCAAAGCCCGGGTTCTGGGCCTTGTTCTGGTACATCTTGCCGTCCGGCTCCAGCAGCTTGGTGTGCTTGAAACCGTCAAAGGTGACGCCGTTCTTGTCGGCGTGGATGTTGCCCAGCGCCTTCGCGATGGCTGCATCGGGAGCGATTCCGCCGCCTCCGGCGTTGCGCTCGGCCACGTCGTAGAACGTGGTGGCCGTGTAGAAGACGTTGACGTGGTTGCCCTGCATCAGGCGGGTTGAGCCGGACCACTCGGTGTTGCCGATGGACGCACCGTCAGCAAAAATGTGTCCGCCGTAGTTCCACTTGTCCTTGGCCGGATCAGCGTTGGTCTTGCGGAAGAAGTACCCGATGCGGGCGTTCCAGTGGCGCTGGTCGAAGCCGTAGCCGGCGTGCCGGTCCGCCACGAGCGAGAAGATGACATCCCAGCCCTTGTAGCTGATCTGGTTAGCGTTTTCGTCCGTCAGGGACCACGTGTCCCACACCCAGACGTCCTCGTTCATGGTGGGGAAATCTTCAGGGATCTCCGGCATGGTGACGGCAGGGCTCATCGAGTTCTCGCCCGGAGCCACATTGGGGTCGCTCTGCGCCATGATCTGCTTGGCATCCGCGCGGGTCCACTTCGAGGTGAAGTCCGACGCCGGATCATGCGCCTCTTGCGTGTGCTCGGTGGGGAGCGGGAAACCGGGAGTAGGAGCCGGCATCTGCTCTGCGACGGGCGGATCTGCCGGTTCATTGGCCTGTGCCGACGGCACTGCCAAGAACGTGGAGGCAGCTACGGCTGCGGCCAGCGCCAGTGCGGCGGGGCGCCAAAGCTGCATTCGCGGCGGTTGGGGATGCTTATTCATGAATTCTCTTCTCGCGGAGTTTGAGACAGTTTTCGTGGAAGATGGGCGGATGCCCGGTTTCAAAACTCCAGTGCCCCAGGACTAAAGAGCTGCCGCAGGGACGCCTTTGTTTTGGGAGAGAAGGGTCTTTCGGCCCTTGCCATAGGCCGCTTGGGGTTACCTGTGCTGCGCCTGTCAACACCCTAAGCACGCTTCTCAATCGCTTTCAAACCTCTTTACATCGGGTTTCTGGGCGATTCCGACGAGAAGTGTAAGCGCTTGCGCCTTTCTTCTTTACGCGCGTTGCACAAAATGGGTGGAAAGGTCAAATATGTCGAAATATTCACAAGATTAAAAGCGCTAGCCTATGGATCCAAGGCCAGTTGTCGGCTTGGTCACAGGGACCCCCTGCATGATGTTTTCGCGGCTTCACGACGGGCCTGCTGCCGAGTGCTTGTGAGGACACCGAAAAGTATTCGTTGACAAATGCAAAACGTTTTGTGTAGCGTGGCTCACACGAAATACAAAACGTTTTGCAAAGGAAGTCAATGACGACGAAGGTGGGAATCCGTGAGGTGGCGAAAGCTGCCGGGGTCTCAGTGACCACTGTGTCCCATGCCCTTAATGACGCCACCAGCTTCCGGGTCAAGGCGGCAACACAGCAACATATCCGGGAAGTGGCCAAAGACCTTGGCTACGCCCCGAACAGGCTGGCCAGCGGATTGCGGAATCAACGCTCCCAGATCCTTGGCCTGGTAAGTGATGAAATCACCACAACACCGTTTGCCGGTGCCATGATCCGCGGGGCTCAGGATGCCGCCTACGAACGTGGCTATGTGGTGATGGTGGTCAACTCGGGCTTTGACAGCGAGCTGGAATCACGTGAAATCAGCATGCTTCAGCAACACCAGGTGGATGGCGTACTGTACGCCAGGATGTACCACCAAAGTGCACAGGTCCCCACTCAACTGGCCGGGCTTCCCATCGTTCTCCTGGATGCAGTCACTGAGGATACATCCATTTCCTCTGTTGTTCCGGATGAGGTGGGCGCAGCCGAGACAGCTGTTGAAGCACTTATCCACGCCGGCCACACCCGGATCGGGATGATCAACAACAGGGACGACATTCCCGCCACGCACGGCCGGCGGGAGGGCTTCCTTAACGCTTTGCGGCGGCACGGGCTGGAGCATGATCCCAGCACCTATGTCATTGGAACGGCACACACCCAGGGAGGCCGTGACGCTGCTTTTGAGCTTCTCGGCCAGAAAGATCGTCCTACTGCACTGTTCTGCTTCAACGACAGGGTTGCCATGGGCGCTTACCAAGCGGCTTTGGCTTTGGGGCTTCGCATACCCGAGGACGTTTCCATTATTGGGATCGACAACCTCGAAATCATTGCGGACGCACTGTGGCCGGGGCTCACTACAGTCGCCCTTCCCCACTACGAAATGGGCCGTTGGGCGGTCAACCGGATCTTGGACGATATTGAGAACCCCGGTAACCCCGCGGTCCAGACGCAACTGGACTGCCCCCTGATTGAGCGGGGGTCGCTCGGCCCGCCGCCAGGTTAGCCGTTAGCCGCTCAAACACGCACAACACAAACAGCACAGCAAAAACAGCTTCACCCCCGGGGAGGCAGAAAGGGACGCAGCCGTTGCACCGGCCGCGTCCCCCACAGACCCGGGGCAATCCTCCACGCACAAATCAGCAGAAAGATTCACCATGATGAACAAGCGATTCACCCGGATCCTGGCCACCAGTGTAGCTGCGGCGGCCCTCGTCGGTACCCTTGGCGCCTGCGGCAAAGGCAGCGCGTCATCCTCCTCCGAGGGCTCCAACGAGATCACGATGTGGACTCATAACGCAGGCAACCCGGAAGAGCTCGCAGCCGTCGAGGGCGTTGTGGATTCCTATAACAAGAGCCCTAATGCCAAGGCGAAGATCAAGGTCCAGGCGTTCCCGCAGGACTCCTACAACGACTCCGTAGTCTCGGCTGCAGCATCCGGGAATCTTCCCTGCATTGTGGACATCGACGGCCCGAACGTACCCAACTGGGCCTGGGCCAAGTACCTTTCACCGTTGAAGCTTGATGCGGACCTTTCCAAAAACCTGCCTAGCACGGTTGCCAAGTGGGAGGGCGAAACCTACGCGGTGGGAACCTACGATGTCTCCCTGGCGATGCTCGCCCGCAAGTCCGACCTCGCCGCGGCAGGTGTCCGCGTCGCCACAGTCGAGAAACCGTGGACCAAGGACGAATTCCAGGAAGCGCTGACCAAGCTCAAGGCCCTCGGCAAGTGGGAGCACCCGCTGGACATGGGCACTGCCGGTACCGGGGAATGGCTGCCCTACGCCTACTCGCCGTTCCTGCAGTCCTTCGGCGGGGACCTGGTCAACCGCGAAGGGTTCGAGACCGCAGATGGTGCCCTCAACGGTGACGAGGCCATCGAATGGGCCAAGTGGTTCCGCGGGTTGGCTGACCAGGGCTTCATGGCCACCAAGAGCGGCAAGGACTCCGTTCAGGACTTCCTGAACAACAAGAGCGCAATTGTCTACACCGGCTCCTGGGCTGCAGATACGGCCATGACAGCGGTAAAAGATGACCTCGTAGTCATGCCGACGGTTGACCTGGGGAAGGGGCCAAAGGTTGGCGGCGGCTCCTGGCAGTGGGGCGTAACCAGCGGCTGCGCCAACTCTGAGGCAGCCATGGACTACCTCTCCTACTCCCTCAAGGCCGAAAACATCGCTGCCGTAGCCAAGGCCACCGGCACCATCCCCGCCACCGAGGAAGCCGCAGCGATGCTCCCCGAGTATGCCGAGGGCGGCGCCAGCCGGATCTTCATGGACTTCTCCCGCGAGTACGCGGTGATGCGTCCTGAAACCCCGGCTTACCCGTTCATTGCCACCGAATACGGCAAGGCTGTCCAGGACATCCTGGCTGGTGCCGACGCAAAGACGGCGCTGGACAAGGCCGTCAAGGCGATCGACGCCAACATCAAATCCAACGGCGGCTACAAGAACTAGTCAGCTGCCAAACGGTACGACGACGACGGTACGCAACTGCCGCCGTCGTCGTACCCCAAGGCCCTGCGCCCCAACATCACTGTCAACGGAGAATCCCATGACAACCACCCAGCTTCCCGCAGCCCCTTCCAGCCCGGAAGTGCCAACCACCGCTGCCCCCGGCAAACCCCGCCGTCGCCGCCACCTCCGTGAACAGTTCAGCGGCTGGGCAATGATCGCCCCGGCAGCGACTCTCCTGCTCGCCTTCGTGTTCCTCCCGGCGATCATGGGATTCGGTCTGGCGTTCACCAATGCCCGGCTCGTTTCACCACGGCCTGTTGAGTTCGTGGGCACGGACAACTTCGCCCGCCTGTTCACGGACCCCACGTTCTGGCGCTCACTGTTGAATGTCAGCTACTTCGCCGTTGTAGTGGTGCCTGTCCAGTCCGGACTGGCCCTGGCGATGGCTCTGCTGATCAACAAGAAGTTCCGTGGCGTGAACTTTTTCCGCACGCTCTACTTCCTTCCCGTGGTCACGTCCATGGTGGTGGTGTCCCTGCTGTGGCTGTTTATGTACCGCAAGGACGGCCTGATAAACGAGCTGCTGTCCAATTTCAGCTTCGGCCTCATCCAAGGCCCGGACTGGCTCAATGATCCTGCAACCTCCATGCCGGCCATTATTATCCTGTCCATCTGGCAGGCGGCCGGGTTCCACATGATCATCTGGCTCGCAGGCCTGCAAAGCATCTCCGGCGAACTCTATGAGGCGGCCCAGCTGGACGGCGCGAGCCGCTGGCACCAGTTCCGCTACGTAACCTGGCCGGGCCTCAAGCACACCCGCACCCTGATCCTGGTGACCATCACCATCCAGGCCCTCGGGCTCTTCGACCAAGTCAGCGTCATGACCCAGGGCGGGCCCCTCGATTCCACCACCACCATCATTTACGAGGCGGTACGCTCCGGCTTCAAGCAGCAGGAAACCTCCTACGCGTCAGCCATCTCGCTCGTATTCTTCGTCCTGGTGCTGCTGATCTCCGCTGTCCAGCGCTACCTGACCCGAGAGAAGGACTGACGTGAAAGCGACTCTCACCTCCAAGAGCCTCAGCACCAAGGCTCTCGCTTCCAAAACCCTCAGCAGCGCCGGCACCATGGCTGTGCGAATCCTGTTCGCCGTCGTTGCAGCCTTTCCAATCGTGTTCATGCTGGTGTCCTCGCTCAAACCGGACCAGCAGATCTTCGGCGACATGTCCTCCGTCGCCGCATTCCTGCCCATCGGCAACATCTCCTTCGACAACTACGGAGCCGTGTTTGACCGGGTCCCGGCAGCCCGCTTCCTGATGAACTCCATCGGCATCTCTGCCATCACCGTTGTGCTGGGCATTTTCATCAACAGCCTCTGTGCCTTCGCCCTGTCCCGCATGGAAGTCCGCGGCAAGCGCATCGTGTTCACCGCGATCCTCGCCACCCTGATCGTGCCTTTCCAGACCCTGGCGCTGCCGCTGGTGTGGTGGGTCAACCAGTTGCCTTACTTCGAGCTCAACGGCTTCAGCCTCGAGTTCTCCAAGGGTTGGCTGGACACGTATCAGGTCCAGATCATTCCGTTCATCGCTAACGCGTTCTCCATCTACCTCTACCACCAGTACTTCGAGTCCATCCCGAAGGAACTGGATGAGGCAGCAAGGATCGACGGCGCCGGCCGGTTCAAGATCTACCGCCAGGTGGTGATGCCCCTGGCCGGGCCCGCCACCGCCACGGTGGCCATCCTGACCTTCCTGCCCGCCTGGAACTCCTACCTGTGGCCGCTCATGGTGGTCCAGTCTGAGGAGCTCCGCCCGGTCATGATCGGCATCCAGTACTTCTTCCAGCTGAACGTCTCCTGGGGCGAAGTCATGGCGTACGCCTCACTCATCACGGTTCCCGTGGTCATCCTGTTCATCGCGTTCCAGCGCTCCTTCATCAACAGCATCGCCTCCAGCGGCGTCAAGGGCTAAACCTTCATGAAAACAACCACCGGACTCGACTACCAGTACCGGCCCAAATGGCACTATTCAGCAGAGCGCAACTGGCTCAATGACCCCAACGGACTCATCTACTCAAACGGCACCTACCACCTCTTCTACCAGCACAACCCGTTCGGCGATGACTGGGGCAATATGTCCTGGGGCCATGCCACCTCCGCGGACCTGAACCAGTGGACAGAGCACGCTGTGGCCATCCCTTGTGATGACCAGGAGGGCATCTTCTCCGGTTCGGCGGTGCTGGATGTTCACAACACCAGCGGCTTCGGCGCCGGGGGAGTTCCTCCGCTGGTGGCGATCTATACCAGCGCCTATGTGGGGACCTCACCGCTTGCGGGCCGTCAGGCCCAGTCCCTCGCTTACAGCACTGACGACGGCGCCACCTGGGCCAAGTACGCCGGGAATCCGGTGCTTGACCGGGCGTCCGCGGACTTCCGTGACCCTAAGGTGTTTTGGTACGACGGCGACGCCGGCGGCTACTGGGTGATGGTCGCCGTAGAGGCCCTCCACCGCGAAGTGCTGCTCTACAAGTCAGCGGACCTGAAATCGTGGGAGCACCTGAGCACCTTCGGCCCGGCCAATGCCACCGAAGGAATCTGGGAGTGCCCGGACCTGTTTGAACTGCCGGTTGACGGTGACGTCTCAGATACCCGGTGGGTTCTCGTGGTCAACCTCAGCCCCGGCGGCATCGCCGGGGGCTCCGGCGGGCAGTACTTCATTGGAACGTTCGACGGCGTGACGTTCAGTTCCGAGACAACTGTCACCGAAGGCCTGCAGCCTGACAAGAGCAGGATGGCTGAGTACGGCTGGCTCGACTGGGGCCGGGACTACTACGCGTCCGTGTCCTTCAGCAATGTGCCGGACGGGCGCCGGCTCATGATCGGCTGGATGAACAACTGGCAGTACGCCGCGTCAACCCCCACGGACGGCTGGCGGAGCGCGATGTCGCTGGCCCGTGAGGTCAGGCTTGTCTCCCGCGGCGGACGCCCGGTCCTGGTACAGGAGGCGGTGGATCCATTCCTGTTGGAGCCCGGCGTGGAACTGTTCGCCCTGGACCGGCAGCCGTTGGCGGAAGGGGTGACCTGGCTTCCCGCTGAGGCTCACGGCGATGTGCTGCGGATTGATGCCGAGTTCGAGCCCGGCCCAGCCGGCAAAGTGGGTTTTGTGCTCCGGGCCGATACGGGATTGAACCCTGCTGAACGCACTGTCGTGGCCTACAACGCCGCAACCGGGGAGCTCAGCCTGGACCGGACCGAATCGGGCAACGTGGACTTCGACGCTACGTTCCCTTCTGTGGAGCGGGTCAGTGTGCCCTTGGAGAACGGCCGGTTAAGGCTCCGGATCTTCGTGGACCGCTGCTCGGTGGAGGTCTTCGCCCAGGACGGTTTGGCCACCATCACCGATCTGGTGTTTCCAGCCAACTCAAGCACCGTCGTCGGCCTGTTCGCAGAAGGCGACGGCGGAACCCTGGTGAGTCTCGCCGTCGTGCGTTGACCGCCTAAGCAGTCCCGCTTCGGGACAACAAAACAACAGTAGGAGTCAATGGTGACTGGAGTACGGCGACGTTATTGGGGGGCCGCTGGCGGGGTAACCGGCTGGAGGCGGGCGGGCCGCAGCTTTTCGGGGAGGTTGGCCGCGCTGGGGGTGACGGTTGGGCTGGTGGCGGCGGGGGTGTGGGTCCTTGGATCTTCCGTCCCTTCTGCAACAGCTGCCCCCGTTGCGGCTTCGTTGGCTCCTACTGTTGAGGCTCCTGCTATGGAGGGGGCGGGCGAACCAAGCTACCGGGACACCTATCACTTCACTGTTCCCGATCACTGGAAGAACGATCCACAGCGCCCGGTCTTTATAGACGGCAAGTTCCACTACTACTACCTGTACAACGCGGACTATGACACCGAGATCGGTACAGCATGGCGGCTGGCTACGACGGCGGACAACGTGGCCTTCCAGGACCAGGGCGTCGCGGCGCAGAAGAAAACGAACGCCAACCACGATCTTTGGTCCGGCTCGGTAGTGGTCGACACAGCGAACACGGCCGGTTTCGGGGCCGGCGCCGTCATCATGCTGGCCACCCAGATGGACCACCCCACGCCTCAGCAGATCGCGAACTCCACCGGCCCGCAGGCACAGTTCCTCTGGTACTCCCAGGACGGCGGGCGCAACTTCCATGCTTACGGAGAGACCCCGGTGATCCCCAACGGCGGGCGCACCGACTTCCGGGACCCGAAGGTCATCTGGGATCCTGAGGCCTCCCGCTGGGTTGCGCTCATCGCGGAGGGGAACAAGATCAGCTTCTACACCTCACCAAACCTGAAGGACTGGACGCGTGTCTCGGAGTTCGTCGAACCGAACCTGGGGATGCTCGAATGTCCGGATCTGTTCAAGATCCGCGCTGATGACGGTACTGAAAAGTGGGTGATGGGCCTGAGCGCAAACGGCTACCTGACCGGGGCCCCGAACACCTTTGCCTACTGGACGGGAAGCTTCAACGGCACGTCCTTCACCCCTGATGCCTCAACCCCGCAGTGGCTGGACCACGGCTTCGACTGGTACGGCGCTGTCACGTGGGAGGATCCCGCGAATCCCTCGGAGCAGCGCTTCGCCCTGGGATGGATGAACAACTGGCATTACGCTCACACCACGCCGACCTGGACGGCCGACGGCTTCAACGGTACTGATTCCATCGTGCGCCAGATCAAGCTCAAGAAATTTGGGACGGGCTACAGCCTGGTGTCCCAGCCCACCCCTGCACTGGCTGATCATGCCACCACGGTGACGAACCTCGGAGACTTCACGGTTAACGGGAACCTGGCCCTTCCTTACCGCGGTCAGTCGTACCAGCTTGAAGCGGACGTGTCGTGGAATGAGGCTCAGAACATCGGCCTGCAGCTGCGGGCCTCTGTGGACGGAACGAGACATGCCGACGTCGGAATATTCGATAACTTCAGCTATCTCAACCGTGGCCACACCGGGAACCCGGACAGCTCCGGGACCAAGCTGGAAAGCAGGGCGCCATTTGATCCAACCGTCAACAAGGTGCACCTGAGGATCCTGGTGGACCGCACCACCATAGAGGTCTTTGTGGATGACGGCCGCTACGTTCATTCAAGCCAGGTCTTTGCAAACCCGGGCGACGACCGTATCAACCTCTACTCCAGCGGTGGGGCCGCCAGCTTCACGAACGTCGCGGTCACTGAGTTCGAGAACCTGGTGCAGCGGCCGGCCCGGCTGATTGCTGACTTCGAGGGATCATCCTGGGGAGACGGGTGGACCACCAGCGGCGATTTTGCAACAGCGGGTCCGTCCTCGACGTCGGCATCAGGACGGGTGGGGGCGAAGATCGCGGACACGTTCGTGGGCCCCGGCGATCCCGCCACCGGCAGCATCACCTCGCCTGAGTTCCTGATTGACCGGAACTTCCTGCACTTCCAGCTCGGGGGCGGCAACCATCCCCTGGGCCTGGAGCCCGCGACCTCGGTGCAGCTGCTGGTGAACGGGCGGCCTGTGCGGACGGCAACGGGGGAGAATTCCGGTTCACTGCGCCATGTCTCGTGGGACGTTCAAGACCTTGCCGGCCAAACGGCCCGGTTCCAGATTCTCGACGACGCCACCGGTGAGTGGGGCCATGTGATGGTGGACCAGGTCATGCTCAGCGACTGAGAAACCCTCACTGGTACCGGTGTTAGAGAGACGTCGGTACCAGGCGTTTACACACTCTTAACCTCACTGTTGCAGGTTGCGTATTGCTCCTTGGCTGCTCATCATCCACACTGACTACAGATCCGCAGGAAGAAAAGCTTCCGCCGATCCAGCCCGCCTGATAATTCGGCCGGCCGCCCCATTCGGAGAAATGCCTTCTGCAAACGCATTCGGAGAATGCCGGGCAATCCTTCTGGAACCACCGCTTCCGCCTCCCCGGCTATGCCCGGACCCGGAAGCCTGTGGCCATCGAGCGCCCGACTCTCCGTGTTGAGAAAGAGAACCCCCATGATCAAGCGCCATTCGGACATCGTCCTGGAGATTACTGCCCACGATCCCCACACCGTCGAAAACGACCTGAACACCGCCGTCGAGATCGCCCGCGAACACGCCATGAAGGAAAGCCGCCATGGCATCCTGGTCACCAGGCACAGCCACACCAGCTACACGGTGGCCGTCAGCCGTGACGTTCCCTATGGACTGACCCAGGAACGGCGCGAGTAAAAGGCCCATTGACACCCCGCAGCCACCGGCATATCCTACAACCAAATGGTTGTAGATCAGATGAGTGAAGACGAAGTCGATCGCTTGTTCCAGGCGCTCGCAGATGGCACCCGGCGGGACATCGTCCGCCGGGTGACGCTGGGGGAGTACTCGGTCTCCGGTCTTGCTGCCCTCTACGCCATGAGTTTTGCCGCCGTCCAGAAGCACGTGGCGGTTTTGGAGCGGGCTTCCCTGGTCACCAAGGAGAAGCGCGGAAGGGAGCAGATCGTGCGCGGCAATCGTGAAGGCTTGCAGAAAGCCCGTCGGCTGCTCGATGAATATGAGGCGATTTGGCGGCAGCGTGCCGACCGGATCGCAGACATTCTCGCTGAAGGATAGGAAAGGATTCCGCAATGACCGTTATCAGTTCCACGAAGAACCTCGAGGGGTTGAACTTCACCCTGATCGCAGAGTTCGACGCCGGCGTCGATCGCGTCTGGCAGATCTGGGAAGACCCGCGGCAGCTTGAGCGCTGGTGGGGTCCACCCACCTGGCCTGCCACGTTCGAACAGTTCGACTTCCAGCCCGGCGGAAAGGCCGCCTACTTCATGACCGGTCCAGACGGGGAGAAAGCCCGTGGCTGGTGGCAGTTCACCTCCATCCAGGCCCCCAAGCGTCTTGCGTTTGACGACGGATTCGCCGACGACGACGGCGCCCCGGTCGACGCGATGGGAACTACCCACGCCACCGTCAATCTGGAGGACATCGGTGGCCGCACCCGGATGACCGTCTCTTCCGCGTTCGAGTCCGAAGAGCAGATGGAGAAGATGGTCGAGATGGGCATGGAGGAAGGAATGAAGGAGGCAGTCAGCCAGATCGACGCCATCCTCTCCGAACACGCCCGCACCTGACCAGGCATTTACCTACCCTCACAACAGCAGAAGGAAGCGGACGACGGCGGGACTTCCCGCCGTCGTCCGCTTCCCTTCGTCTCGGTTGCAAGGCGGTCTGGCGTACACAGCTGCTGGCTAGAGTGGCTGCATGGTGAATCCAGCCCTTAACACTGAGCTCCTTGCCGCAATCCGTCTGGGGCTGGCGGAGCGTTGCGACCCGGCACGCGCCGCCGGGGCGCAGGCCTACATGAAATCGTCCATCCCGTCCCTCGGCGTCAGGGTTCCCGAGGTGCGGCGGCTAACGACTGCCGCGGCAGCCGCTCATCCGTTCGAATCTCTGGAGCAGTTGAGGGAGACTGTGTTGGAACTCTGGCGCACCGCAATCTTCCGGGAAGAGCATTATGCCGCGATCGATCTCACCGGTCTAAGGCTGGCTCGGCACCAACCGCTGATGCTCCCGGTGTACGAGGAAATCATCAGGACCGGAGCGTCGTGGGACTTCGTTGACGGTGTGTCTGAGCGGATCGGCGGGCTGCTCCAGGCCCACCGTCCCACGATGACAGCGCTGCTCCGCAACTGGAGCCGGGACACGGATTTCTGGATCAGGCGTGCCTCCATCACCGCCCAGCTGAAGGCAAAAGCCCAAACAGACACCGGGCTGCTGCGCGAGGTCATTAAAGCGAACCTGGCGGACACGGAGTTCTTTATCCGGAAGGCCATCGGCTGGGCACTGCGTGAATACGCCAAGACGGATCCGGAGTGGGTGCGGGCTTTCGTTGCAGAGCATGGCGAAGACCTCAGCCCGTTGTCCCGCCGGGAAGCGCTGAAGAACATATGACCCGCAGCCCTGAACGCTGGTCGTGGCTGGTCGTGGCTGGTCCTCGCACCGAAGTCGCCGGAAAACTGCGGGGTCGCCGGAAGCTTACGGCGACCAGGCAAGTTTCCGGCGATCCCGGCGTCGGCGCCTCGTGTTAGGCGGTCCGGGACTCGAATCTGTCCCTGGTCAGGAATACGAGCTGGGCTTCCTTTTCGGCGAGCTGCACCTTGGGGCCGGGCTCGAAACCACATCCCTGCAGCCTTTGGATGATCTTGGCGTTCCGGGCATCGGGTTCCGCCACCACCCTGTCCTTGGTGGGATCGGAGAGCAGGAAACGGATCAGGCCCCCGATGAGGGTGGGCGTGAAGTTGGGGACCGGTCGCTCGGCAGGAGCCAGCAGGAGGTGCAGGCCGGTATCGGCGGATCGGGCCTCATAAACCTCGCCGACCGGATCCTCAAGCGGCTCATAGGTCTGGAACAGCCCCACAGCTTGCTCCTCCACGGATATGAGGTAGGCATGATGGGTTTTCAGGCTGTCCAGAAACAGATAGATGTCGCGCAGCTCATCCCTGCTCAGGTTCCGCATGCCCCAGAAACGGGCACGTTCTTCCCTCACCCAGCTGTGGACCAGATCGGCGTCTGTTTCCGGGATGAGGGGAAGGAGCCGCAGACGGCCCAGCCCAGGGAGGCTCTCTTCGTAGACTGAACCCCTGGCAGAAAGCGGGAGGCCTGTGTCAGCGCGGGTCATGGGTCTCCTTGGTCAGCTGCTCCCAGTCAGTGACGACGGGGATGAGTTCCCCAGCAGCCCACAGAGGCAGCTGGCTGGCGAAATGCGGGTCTTCGGGACGGCCTGAGGCACCAAACGGCACGATCCAACGGCTGTTGGAGCGATTCTGAAGGTCCCAGACATAACGGGCCACCGGCCCGCGGAACGACCTGTCGGTAACTCCCGGGAGGCTTTCAGTGGAGAGGACGCAGCCGGTGTCGCCGGACAACCGGGTGACGGGGACCGTGGGCGCCGCTGCAGCGGCCGAGCCGTGGTCCGCCAGTGCATGGAGAGGAAGGACTGTGTGGCTGGCTCCCCAGGTTTCAGACGGAGCGGCTGCGGCAACTTCTTCGAGAGCCTGCCGCGCAGCAAGTTCGACGTCGACGCCGAATCCGGGCCCCTTTGCAAGGAGCGTTTCGAGGGCGAAACCGATGCGGGCCTCCGGATCCAGCCATGGCGCGAACAGCGGAGAGTGGCTGTTGGCAGCCGTGAGCGGAAGCAACTCCGGGGCGCTCCCCAGCGCGCGGACCAGGGCCGACCGCCATGCCGCAAAGGCCCCGGCCTCCGTACTGTCCCCGTCCATGAGCCCGTCCCAATCGACAAGGCGCTCGCGGAATTCGCGGCCGGTGTCTGACAGCGGAGTGAGGCTCAGCAGCAGCCCGCGAAAGGCAGGCCAGGAACCGAGTTGAGAGTCCATGTGGATCCGCTGCATAGTAGCCGTGGTTAAACCGCCCCCGCCCGGTTTTGTTCGGTGATCCACCAGAAGTTGCCGGATCCGCTGCGCACGGTGGGCCGGGGCGAATTCCAGCCCCAGCCTGTCACCACCCCCGGCGTCCCGGTCATTGGCATGCACAGCCAACGCGGCCACCGAGGAGCGGGGGAGCTTCTCCCACGCTCCGGCCCACTGGTGTTCGGACGACGACGCCGGAACCGGACGGACGCGGTTGTCCCGGCTCCGTGCCGGGACTTTCCCTGCAACGAGCTGGAGCACAGCCCCGCTGGAATCAGCGGCCAGGACACAGTTGACGGGTTCGACCCAGCTTTCCAGGGCTGCCTCCACATCGTCCACGGAACGGCTCAGCAGGAGGGGGAGGAGGGCCTCGAAGCCCAGCGTTTCGGCTGCCCGGGAGGGCGTACGGAGGCTCAGCGCCCCGCCGTCGGGCCCGCCGGAGATGACCGGTCCACGGTCGGTTTCAATCACTTCCACTGTTTCCCGCTCAGAATCGCGGACTCTGATCACTTCCTCATGATGAGCGCGGACCGGGCTCCAGCCTTCCGGCCCGAGGGCCAGGAGTTGGCTGCCCTCGTGCTTCAGCTGCTCGCTGTACAGGTCCTGATAATCAGCCATGGCATTCGTGACCGCCCAGGCCACGCTTCCGGTGTGCCCGAAGTGGGGCATGCCGGGAACGCCCGGAAAGGCAAGTCCGACGACGTCGAACTCCGGGCACGCCAAGCGCACCTGCTGGTACACGCCGGGCAGTTCCATCAGGCGGTGCGGGTCCCCGGCAATGAGCGGAGATCCAGATTCGGTCAGGTTGCCGGTTGTAGCCCAGGCGTTGCTGCCGGCCCACACCGGGGCTTCGATGCTGAAAATGTCCACGGCCTCGGCACCGATCGTTTCGGCGACGTGAGCGCGCCACAGCTTGTTCGGGAAGGTGCCGAAAAGGATGTGATGAACCAGGAAGACCCCCAGCGGTGTCCACGGTTCCCAGAAAGCAGGTGCTGTGCCCGTGGCGGCAAACTCTGCCGCATGACGACGGCCGGATTTCAAGGCATCGTTGACCCCGTCCACATAGGCTGTGCACCAGCGCTGCGTGTCAGCATCCAGGTTTTCAAAGCAGCGCCGGGCAGTGTCATCGAGCCGTACTCGCCGCGCAAACCGGTCCCAGTGAAGGCCGTCCACTCCAAGGTGCTCAGCAGTCCTGCCCTCCGAGCGCCAACGCTCCATCTCGATCTGCCACGAGCGGTCCGCGGCCGCATTGGACCCCTGGAGAAAGGCCAGTTTGTTCGGACTGCCGGCGCGAAGATGGGGGATTCCCCACGGGTCCCGGTACGTCTCAGACGTCATCGGCAAGGCAACAGGGCAGGTGGCGGCCAGGGGCAGCAGGCACGTGATTCTCCGGACAGTCGTTAGGTAAGGCTTGGCTAACCACAGAATAGGGTGCTGATTCAGCGTTCCCAAAATTTGCCGGTAACAAAGGCCCCAAGGCACCGGCTGATCCGCCTAGGCGAAGACCTGCCCGGATTCCACTCTGCCGTCGATCCGGCGGTTCAGCTGCCAGGGATTCGAGTCCTGCAGCGGCGCCGGCAGCAGCTCCTGGGGCAGGTTCTGGTATGCGACCGGGCGGAGGAAGCGGTTGATGGCCAGGGTCCCCACGGAGGTTGTCCTTGGATCGGAGGTCGCGGGGAACGGGCCGCCATGGACCATGGCGTGGCCGACTTCCACGCCGGTTGGCCAGCCGTTGACGATGATCCTGCCCACCTTCTGTTCAAGGGCCGGTAGCAGGCGGGAGGCTGCCGGGTAGTCCTCTTCGGTGAGCTGCAAGGAGGCGGTGAGCTGCCCTTCCATCCTGTTGGTGGCCTCGATCAGTTCCTGGGCGGTCTTGTAGCGAATCACCAGGCTGGCGGCACCAAATATCTCCGCGTGCAACATGTGGTTGGACACGAAGCTGGAGATATCCGTGCCAAAGATGGTCGGCGCCGGGGCATTTTTCGTGCCGCCCTCGGTGCCGTGTCCCACGACGGCCACATGGTCCGCAGACCCGAGCGCCGCGGCGCCTGAGTTCCACGAAGCGGCGATCCCTTCAGTGAGCATCGTCTGGCCCGCCTGGGCAGACACGGCACGTCCCACGGCGGCAGCAAGGTTATCGCCTGCCTCACCAGAGGGGGCGAACAGCAGGCCGGGGGAGGTGCAGAGTTGTCCTGAACTTCCTGTGACGGCTGTGACGTACTGCTGTGCCAGTGCGTCGATGTGTGCCGCGGAGCCGTTGAGGGCGCCCGGAAATACGAAGACCGGGTTGAGCGAGGACATCTCGGCATAGACCGGGATGGGCTCTGGACGCGCAGCGGCAGTCTGCATCAGGGAGATGCCGGCCTGCTGCGACCCCGTGAAGCCGACGGCCTTGATGGCGGGGTCCGCTACGAGGGCCTGGCCGATGCTGCTGCCGGGGCCGTAAATGAGGGAGAACACTCCTGGGTGCAGCCCATGGTCCCTGACGGCTTTTGCTATGGCCTGGCCGACGAGCTCGCTGGTACCTGGGTGGGCGTTGTGCGCTTTGAACACGACAGGGCAGCCGGCGGCGAGGGCAGAAGCGGTATCGCCTCCCGCCGTCGAAAAGGCCAGCGGGAAGTTGCTGGCGCCGAAAACAGCCACCGGTCCCAGCGGGATTTGGCGCTGGCGGATGTCGGCCCGGGGGAGCGGAGAACGGTCAGGCAGGACGGGATCGATCCGGACCCCGCGGAAGTCGCCCTGCCGGACAACATCGGCGAAGAGCCGCAACTGCCCGGTGGTGCGGGAACGCTCACCTTGCAGCCGGGCTGCCGGCAGACCCGTCTCTTGGCCGGCGCGGATGATCAGCTCATCCCCGATGGCCTCGATATTGCCCGCGATGGCCTCAAGAAAGCCGGCATGGGTCTCAGGGTCGAGGATGCTGAACGATGGGTAGGCCTCCGCGGCTGCGTTGGTGGCAGCCTTAAGCTGCTCCTCCGTGAGCAGTGAGTAGGCGGGTTCGAGCTGCGCATTAGTGGCGGGATTGTAGCCAAAGGCTGTTGTGCCCTTGCCGGCAACGTGCTGCCCGGCGATAAGTGAATGTCCAGTGAGCGTCATGGGGCTTCCTCCTCGGAAACAGTGAAGGTCAGGAGACGGCGATGATCAGGAGAGAGTGGCGATGAGTGCAGTGAGGTCGGCCAGGTCCTGCTCGGCAAGGTTCTGCAGCGGCGGGCGGACTCCGCCGGCCGAACGGCCAATGGCCTCGAGGCCGCCTTTGACGATCGAGACTGAGTACCCTTTGACCCGGTCACGGATATCCAGGTACGGGATGACGAATTCATTCAGCTTCTGATTCACGGCCGTGCGGTCCTGGTTGCGGACGTCCTGGTAGAAGTCCAGGGCGAACTGCGGGACGAAGTTGTACATGGCGCTGGAGTAGGTGCTCATGCCGAGCTGGAGCAGCGGAAGGGCGAAAGTCTCAGCGGTGGGGAGTCCCCCCAGATAGAAGAGGCGGTCGCCGAGCTTCGCATAGACCCTGGCGTCATGCTCGAGGTCGCCGACACCGTCTTTGAAGCCAATCAGATTTTCGTGCTTGTCGGCGAGGGTGGCAACGGTGGTGTCTTTGTAGATGGCGTTGGCCCGGTTGTAGATGATGACGCCGAGGGACGTGGCGCTGCAAATGGCGCTGACGTGGTGAAGCAGCCCTTCCTGGTCTGCCTCCGTCAGGTACGGCGGCAGGAGCAGGATGCCGTCAGCCCCGGCTGCCTCGGCGGCCTTGGCATTCTCAATAGCTTGTGCCGTGGAACCTCCGGCCGATGCCAGGACGGGAACCAGGTTGCCGACTTCCTCCACGGCGGTGCGGACCACGCGTTCCGACTCAGCAGGTGTGAGGGAGAAGCCTTCTCCGGTTCCGCCTGCGGCAAACAGTCCGGCCACCGGAAAGCTGGCCTGCCATGCGAGATGCTTGCGGTAATTCTCCTCATCGAACTGCAAGCCCGCGTCGAAAGATGTCACCGGAAATGAAAGCAGCCCCTCCTTGAGTGTGTTTGCAAGTTCCTGGTGCGAGTAGTTGGCCACAATAAGTCCTCCGGGTCCGCCCGCTGATGCGGCGCTTGGTTTCCCTCAGCCTATTGAGGCCAGCAATGCCTGTCTAAGTCATTTTTTGTATCTCATGATGCATTATGGGTATCGCTGCTCTTACATGGACAGAGATGCCAGCAGCCGGGTAAGCGCGGGATTGGTGCTGCTGCGCGACCAGATGGCGTGGAGTTCAACAGGGTCTGCCTGCTGACTTTCCAGAGGTAGGAACTGTACTCCAGCCACCCCCAGGAGCGCCGTGGACTGTGGGACAAAGGCCACGCCCCTCTTGGCAGCGACGAGACAGACCATGGTCAGGATCTGGCTGACCGTGTGAACCACGTTGCCGTGGTGCAGGGGGAGCATCTTGACCACGAGGTCGTAGAAGTACCTCGCCTCAGTGGGCGAATGCATAATGATGGGTTCATCTTTGAAGTCTGTCGGGCTGATGTCTGTGTGCAGCTGGGCCAGTCGATGGCCGTCAGGAACCGCCAGGACCAGGCCTTCCCGGTAAAGCAGCCGCGAATCAAACAGATCTTTGTCGAAGGGTGGCCGTCCGATTCCCAGGTCGAGCTCGCCACTTTCCAGCCCCGCCAGCTGTTCCCCGGTGACCATTTCGCGCAAATCGATGTCCACCTCAGGGATCGTTTCCGCTATCTCCTCAAGCAACGGCCCAAGAATGCTGAAACTGCTGGCAGCCGTAAAGCCGATCCGCAGGAGCCCGGTGTGACCGGCAGCGACTCGCTGGGCAGCCAGTGGGGCCCGTTGGACGAGGGTCAGCAGGCGGCGCGCATCTTCGAGAAAGCCTGCGCCGGCCGAAGTCAGTTCGACCTTCCGGTTGTTTCGGGTGAGAAGTTCCACGCCTACCGTCTTCTCCAGCTTTTGGATCTGACGGCTTAAAGGAGGCTGGGTCATGTTGAGCCGCTCTGCAGCCCTGCCGAAGTGGAGCTCCTCGGCAACAGCCACGAAGCCGGCCAATTGCTCGATGGTAAACATGGGACCTTTCCGCACTCTTCATTCCGGGTTGTCTGGGGCTTCCCGGTACGGAAAGAACTCTATCCACCTAGGGCCAGCTGAACATTTCAGGCCGGATTCCCACGTCAGAAATCCGGTATCCCGGTTAATACGGTAAACGGAGAGCCTGTTTGAGAGTTCTCCGCAGACAAGTAAGAAGTTTCCGGTCGGGTCGATGGCCATCCCGCGCGGTTGCTCCTCTGTTTTCACAGTTGCCAGGAGTGTTAAGGACCGCTTGCGGGCGTGATGGGCCAACACTGAGATGGTACTGCTGGTTCGTTCGGTGGCATATAAAAATCGTCCATCCGGGGTTATTTGAAGTTCAGCGCTCCAAATGGCGTTTGCTTTCGGGGCAGGTCCGGTGCCGTTCCGGATGGCCCCCGGTACCAGGTCCAACTCTGGGCCAACGGTTGAAACCTGGTCCGTTTCCGTGAGCGCCCCGGTGAGCGTGTCCCGTGAGTAGCTTGTTACGGTGCCCGAGAATTCATGGAGCACATAAAGCACTGCTCCGTCGGGCGAAAAGCGGATATGGCGGGGGCCGCTCCCGGGTGGGCAGCTAACAGACCTTTGCCGGGAGAGACGTCCTTCATCATCCAGAGCCCACCACACAACCCGGTCATCCCCCAGCGAGGTCGCGTAGACGAATCGTCCGTCGGGGCTCGTAAGCGCCGTATGCGCGTTGCGGCCCGGGCTGCTGATGCTGCTCGGCGCATCCAAGGCCCTGCCGCTGGAGTCAAAGCGTGCGGCTGACACAAAACTTCCCTCGTAGGAAGCGCCAAGAAGGTATCGGCTTCTTTGATCCAGGCTGAGATAAGCCAGGCGGGCAACAGAACCGGCCGTTGCTGAGTGCTCGAGGGAACCGCCGGAAGTGATGGTCAGTGATTCCACCGACGGCGGAGTGGTTGCAAGCGCGGCGTAGAGAATTCCCTTCGCCGGATTCAGGGCAAGGCAATGAACCGGTGCGGCGGTCGAGAACCCTGACAAAGGGGCCAGGCTGCCTGATGTCGAATCAAGCAGCAGGACGTCGATTTTTTGGCCTTGCCAGCAGGCAACGTAGACGGCGAAATGAGCCACGGCGGGCTACCGGGCCCGGATCTGCTTCAGATCCTGTAAAGCCTCATCACCGGATCGCATCGGGGGTAGGGCAGACTTAACTGCGAGCACAGGACGGTCTGCCTGCAGCATGATCCGTAAGGCATTATTGCTGAGGATAAAGCGCCCAACCTCGAAGCGTTGCCGCATCGCGATGACAATCAGTGATGCATCCACGTCCGCAGCCAGCCTAAGAAACTCGTCCACCGGGTCTTTCCCAGCAGTGGTCGCGAGGACTGAAGCGTCTACGCCAGCGGCAGACGCTTGCAGCTTCGACTCTTCGAGCAGCTCCGCGGCTGAAGCAGGATCCAGGATCGTCCCCTCGCGGGCAACGGGGACGATGAACAGCTTCTTCTTCATCGGTTTGGTCGCCTCGATGGCGGCGGCCAGGGATGCCTGGCCGGCAGGCGTACGGTCGATGCCGACGATAATGCTCAAGGTCTGTCCTTAACTGGAATCGCGGAAGTGTGAGAATAAGATCCGGGATGGCTGGTCATGCCCTTAGCCCTCCATCTTTTGTCCCAGTGGTGCGGTACAAAACGGACCTCCAAGGTTGTCGTATTGGGCTTCCGAGAAGGCAGCCGATCCAAATTTTTCTGTGAGCTGCGCAAGGAAGTCTTCCGAGTTGTCCTTTGGGCTGTATCCCAGGTCCAGTAGGGGTTTCGTCGACAGGAACCCCCTGGAGTTGTTGGAAACCCCCCAGGCCACCCGGAAAGTGGATCCGGACAATGAGAGCCAGGCAAGGACGATGCCGGTCATGTCCCGCGGCGACAACCAAATGGGCATGGACCTCGGAGCATGAGGCTCTGGAAAACACGAGCCGATCCTCAGGGCCAGCACGTCCATTCCGTATCTGTGGTGGTACAGGGAGCCCATAGCCTCGACTGTCGCCTTGGCTACTCCGTAATAGGTGTCAGGCCGGGGCAGTACGTCCGCAGGGAGCGTCTCCGCCTTGCCATAAAACCCGGCTACATGATGGCTGGAGGCGAGCAGGATCTTGCCGACACCAGCCGAGGCGCAGCTCCGAAGCAACAATTCAGTGTTGTTGACCGTCTGGGACACCGTCTCTGCCCACGTGTCTTCATTGGGCAAGGCTGCCAGGTGAATCACAGCATCCACTCCGTCAACAGCGGCCTCAATCCGGCCGGGTTCCTCCAAGCTGCCCAGATATTCAACGGCGCCTTTCGGTGGATCCGGGTGCGGCCGCAGATCAAGGAGTCGAAGATTGAAGCCCTTCGAGGCCAGGTCTGCACTCAATGCTGTCCCCATTCGACCCGAGGATCCGGTGATGAGCACCGTAGAACCCGTCGTGACGTTCAAGACTTCACTTCCATCATGTGTTTGTCGCCTTACCAGCGGGGAGCCACGTACTCGTAGTCGGGTTCAATCGACTGCATGTAGCCGGTATCGTTTCTCGTTCGGATGCTCGAAGACAGATATTTCTCGTGCAGCCTGCCCAAGGCTTCGCGGTCAAGCTCCACCCCAAGGCCAGGCTTATCCGGTACACGAATCGCGCCGTCAGCGAACTGGAAATCCGCTGTGCTGACGATATCTTCGGACGGGTCCTTCCATGGCCAGTGAGTGTCAAGGGCGTAGGTCAGATTCTCGGTGGCGGCACCAAGATGAACCATTCCCGCGAGGCTGATTCCAAGATGGCTGTTCGAGTGCATCGACACACCAATACCGAAAACCTTGCAGAGTGCCGCGAGGTTCAGGGATGGCCGGAACCCTCCCCAGTAGTGCTGATCGATCAGGATCACCTGGACGGAGTTGAGCCGGACTGCTTCCGGAATATGGCCGGTTTCCACCACGCACATATTGGTGGCCATCGGAATACCTGTCCGGCGGGCCACCTCTGCCATTCCTTCAAGCCCCATGGTCGGGTCCTCGTAGTACTCAAGGGCTTCGCCGAGCCGCTTGCCGATGCGCACCGACGTCTCGACCGACCAGGCGCCGTTCGGATCCACTCTCAAGGGCAACGATGGAAATGCACTCCGCAGCGCCTCGATAGCTTCGGCTTCCTGCTCCGGTGCGAAAACACCACCTTTAAGCTTCAGGGACTTGAAACCGTACTCATCGACCATCTTTTGCGCCTGGCGCACAATGCCCGCCGGGTCCAGGGCCTGACCCCAACCATCCTCTTCGGCGCCGGGATGCGTTGCCCACTTGTAGAAGAGATAGGCGCTGAAGTCGACCTTGTCGCGATGTTTCCCGCCGAGTACCTGCCACACAGGTTCACCAAGGATTTGGCCCTGAAGGTCATAAAAGGCCGAGTCGAAGGGCGCCACTACGCTGCCGATGGTCTTCCCGGACGTTTCGGGGCCCATCAAACCTGTCCGGGAGCCCCCGGTGGTCCCGTTAAGAACGCCACTAATGACGCTCCAAAGCCGCCCGACATCGAATGGCGAGGCACCCTTGACGGCTTCTGCTGCCTTTGTCAACAGTTCCAGATGGCCGGCGTCGCCGTACGTTTCCCCCAAGCCGATGAGCCCGGAAGCAGTGTGGATTTCAACGATGGCCCGCAAAGCCAGTGGCTCGTGCACTCCGACGGCATTGAGCAAGGGGGGATCGGTGAAAGCGACGGGAGTAATGGCAACATGATTGATCTCGTGTCGGCTCATGTGGATGTTGGTCCAATCGTAGTTATGGGTTGCGTTCTAGCCTTTGACCGCGCCGGAGGCCAGCCCGCGCATAAAGGACTTCTGGAAGCACAGGAAAGCTATGACGGAGGGCAGAAGAGCCAGGGTGGCTCCTACAAGGACAACCCCGAGCCCTACCTCCGGATCCGCCCTGAGGCTCCGCAGCGCGAGGGGAAGGGTGAACATGTTCGAATCGGAGGCGACGATCAGGGGCAGAAGGTACTGGTCCCAGATCATGGTGAAGCCGAAGACACCGATCACGCCGAGAGCGGGTGTGCAGGTGGGAAGGATGACCGAGAAGAAAGTGCGCAATTCGCCTGCTCCGTCAATCCTGGCCGCCTCCTCGAGTTCCATCGGCACTTCCTTCATGAACTCCGTCATCACCAATATGGAGAATCCCCAGGCGATGACAGGGACGATCACCCCGGCGAGGGTGTTGATGAGGTTGACGCCAATGAATGGAACATCGGAGAGGACCCGTGAGAGGGGGATCGCGAGAATCTCCTCGGGCAGCATCAATGTTGCCAGAACCAGCAGCATGGCAATTCCGCGTCCCCTGAATTTCTTGCGGGCCAGGGCATACGCAGCAAAAACCGAGACCAGCATTTGGAACAGGAGGCCGATGCCCACCACGATGAGCGAATTCCCGAGATAGAGCATGACGCTGCGGTCCAGGGCCGTGGAGAAATTCTCCAAGCTCGGTTGCTGAGGTATCAGGCTCAATTGTGAAGGGTCGCGGTTCGTGGAAAAGGCGCCCACGATAATGGCAATCAAAGGCCCGGCGAAGACGACGATGATCAGCGCCCAGAGGAAGTAGTTGGTTGCCTTGATCCAGGGTTTGTTGTTGGTTCCCAGGCCCAAGGCTGAATCGAAACTGGTGCTCATGCTTTCCTCCTGCGGGAGAGCTGGATCAGTAGGGTCAACGCGACGGTGGCCGCAAAGAGAAGAACCGAGCCTGCTGCGGCGATTCCGAGTTGGTTGCGTTCGAAGCCAAGTTTGTAGATCAGGGTCATGACCACCTCAGAGGAGCCGTTTGGTCCGCCGTTTGTCAGCAGGAACACCTCGGTGAACACTCGCATGCCGCGGATGGCTGCCAGGGTCAAAAGGATGGCTATGACAGGCCTGAGCGCCGGCAGCGTCACGTAGAGTATCCGGCGTAGCGGGCCGGCACCATCGAGTGCACTCGCTTCATAGAGGGATCTATCCACGCTGACCAAACCGGCGACGATAATGATCATGTCGTAGGGCGCGCCCCGCCAAATCCCAACAAGCATCACGGAAACAAGGGATGAGTCCGGGGAGTTGATCCACTGCGAGGGTTCCAGAGCAATCCAGGAAAGAACCTGGTTGGCTATGCCATCACCTGTGGGGTGGTAGATGATGCGCCAGACTTCGGCGATGACGGCCATCGGTGCGACCACTGGGAGGAACGCCGCCGAACGAACGAACCACAGCCGCTTTGCCTGTCCTTCCAGGAGAAGGGCCAGTACGAAGCCCAGCAGCAAGGAACCAGCGGTTTGTCCCACACCGAGCAGCAGCGTATGCCAGACGGCCCCCTGGAAATCATCGCTGGATACCAACGCGTTGTAGTTCTGCAGTCCGATCCACTGGTTTCCGAGGAAGGGGCGGACGTTCTGGAAGCTCGTCATCACGGCTTCCCCCATGGGGATGAACTTGAACATCAGGAACAGAACAAGCGCGGGGGCGAGGAATGCCCACGGGACCCAGAAAGCCCCATTCCGACGGCGGGAACGCCGCTTGGCTGGTGCGCTGGGTGATCGCTCAGATTTTCGAGACTTCTCGATGAGCGCTGAATTGCTCATTCCGCCAGCGCCCCCTGAGCTTCAAGCTCAGCAGTGAACTTCTCGTCCAGTTTGTTCATTTGCTCAGCAACGTCCAGGCTGCAGTCGCTGATGAGCGTATTGAGGGTTTCCGCTGAGGCGTTAAGGAACGGAGCCCAGTTGGGAACGGCGGGAACGTAGCGTCCATTCTCCTCGTACAGCTTTTCAAACATCTGCCAGCGGGAGTCCGCTCGAACCTTCGACATATCCACATCGGAGTTGACGGGTACGCGGACCAGGTTGCCTTCCCTGTCGCCAGCCATTGCAACCGTCTGACCTTCGGCAGAGACTGCCCATTCGGCAAACTTTTCCTGCGCCGACTCATTTGCGCTGCCGGCCATCAGATAAACGTTGTTACCTTCTGCCAGAGTGGTTAGACCAGCCGGGCCTGCCGGCGGGGCGAAGACCTCCACTACGTCCTTGCCCGGTTTCAGATCGAAACTGGCCAGTTCGTAGGGCGCCACGAGGTAGGACCCGACGGCGCCCGTCTGGAACAGCTCTTTGACGTTGGTGGTGTCCTGGCTGCCCACTCCGGGCTGGAGAACGTCGTGTTCGCACACCAGTCCGCGGATCCACTTTGCGGCCGCTACAGATCCGTCGCTTGCGACTTCCGAGGTGAACTTTCCGCTGCCATTCTCTTTGAAGTACTCTCCGCCGCCGGACCAAAAGAAGGAGGAAGTGTTCCATGAGATGTAGCCACGCTTCGTGGATCCCGGGACGCCCAGGCCTGCAACGTCTTTTCCGGTACCTGTGGGGTCCCCTGTGGAGTAGGACTCCCACAGCTTGACCAGTTCATCCCAGTTCGTCGGGACTTCAGCGCCAACGTTCTTGCGCCAGTCCGCTCGATTGAACAAAGCAACTGTTTGGGCCGTATGCGGTACGCCGTAGAACTTACCGTCTGCCGCCTTTGCACCCTCCCAGGCCCTCGGCTTGATCTTGTCCGAGCCCTCTATGCTGGCGGGATCGATCTCGCGGAGCAGGCCCTGGGTTTTCATGTTTCCAAGTTGTGCTGTGTCGTTGATGACAACGTCGGGCAGATCTCCCTGTGAAGCGCGCTGTTGAAGTTTGATTTCGAAGTCCTCCAGGATCGAGGTGAATTCAACCTGAACGCCGGTAGCATCGCTGAACGCCTTGGCTACCTCCTGGCCGACCTTATCTGAAGGACTTCCGGGTGCCTTCCGCTGCCAGATCTCCAGGGTCTGCGACTTTTCGTCGTTCTGCTGGACGGAACTGCCTTGAGCGGCACCTCCCTGCGAACAACCCGCGAGTGCTGCCACTGCGAGCATCCCAACGCTGAGCGCGACGGAGATTTTCGATTTCATCATGAGCTTCCTTGTCCATAGATGTTTGGCGAATAGAGGGGGACCATCACCAGGTGATGTGAGGACCGGCACAGTTCTTACCTGCCTCCGACAGTAGACATCCCGGCAATGTCTGTCTAAGCCCGATATTGCATCGACTGATACCTTTACGGCATCAATACATCGGGCCTCCAGCCCTGAGCGCAACGACAAGGGGCCGCATTCTGATCACCAGAATGCGGCCCCGAGTATGGCCAAATGGGGTTTGCGGGAGGGCTTAGCCCGCCTTGTTCAGCAACTCCACTTCCGCAAGGTTCACGTTGCCACCGTGCTCGTCGAGCACCCTGAACTGAGCGTAGTCTGCGCGCTGGGGGAGCGGGAACGTGTACCAGTTGGCGGCGGTCATGCCGTTAATGGTGAGGAACGTCGTCCACGTTGCACCGCCGTCGTTGGATCCCTGGATGACGGTGCCGTTGCCCCGGCTGATGTGGCTCGCGCGGGGGTAGACCCGGACGATGTTGGTGACGATGCGTGTGGCGGCGTCGGTGGGCCGCACCGTGACCCAGCCGTTCGCCGTCGTCGTGTCCGTGTAGGTGTTCGTGTTCCTGTCGAACATCTTCCACGCATTCTCCTGCGTGGTGCCCGTTCCTGGCCATGCGCGGGTTGAAGCGTCCACCCAGGCCTGAGCCACCGGAACCCGCTGGATCGCGGTATTCCACAAGGCAAGACGGCTGCCGTCGGTTGTGGCTGTGAGCGTGGTGCCGACCTTACCGGAGACCGTCCGGTACTCCAGGCTGAACTGCACATCCCGGCCGTATTCGACGTCGGCAGGCAACACTGCGGTGGCCTTCCAGTTGATCCCGTCAGCGGACGTGGCAGTGGCGGCTGCTCCCTCGACGACGACGTTCAGCTCGGACAGTGGCTCGGTGGCAACGGCGGCCAGTGTTACCGTGTCACCGTTCGTGGCCAGACCCTTGTCCGCGTTGGACGTTGCCATGGACAGCGAGGAAATTGCGGTGGCCATCTCATGACGTTCGCCGTGGATGCGGAACTCGCCGAAGGATGAGATTCCCGGGTAGGCGGGGTCAGTTGGCACACCCGGGTGGTCCACCTGGACCTTCAGGTAGCGGAACGTCTGCCCTGCCACCTCGGCGCGCGCCGGGATCGTCTCAATAGCGAAGTCGATCGCCGTTGTGTTGGTGGTCTCCCGCTCCGTCAGCAGCGTCCACGTCCGTCCGTCACGGGAGCCGTACACGTTGGCGCCCTGGGAACGGTTGGCGAAGTTGTACCTGGCCTGGAGGCCAAATGCATCGGCGGAAACCTGGAAGCCCTGGCCGAAGTCCAGCGTGAAAGGTGCCCGCAGGTCTCCGGTGGTGGAGTGGAAGCTTCCGTCCACGAGGTTCCTCGGCTGGACGCCCGTCGGGTTTGTGGTGACGAGCCCGCGGTAGTCGATTGATTTGTCGTCTGCCAGCCTGGGAGTCAGCAGCCTGAGCTCCTTCACAGCTTTCTGCAGACGGACAAGCTGCTCAAGGTAACCGGCGTCGTCGGCTGTTTCCATTGCCGTCCGGACTTCATTCCTCACTGTCTCGAACGATGCGAAGGATGGCGTCTCGTAAACCGCGTTCGGATCGAACCCTGTCAGGGCGGCATCGAAGGCGGCCTGCCGGGTGGGGGCGATGACCACTGTGGCGGAACGCGTCGCGACGGAAGTGCCGTCGTCGGCCGTTACCTTGAAGGTGTGTTCGCCGACTGCGTCAGCGGCCGGAGTCCAGAGAAGCTGACCGGTTGTGGCGTCGATCCGGGCGCCGGCGGGCAGACCCATGGTCGAGTATTGCAGCGACTCTCCTCCGGCATCCGTTGCCGCTAGCGAGCGGGAAAGCGCGGCGCCCGACACTCCGATAATGGGCGTTGCAGTGTCTGCCGGGAACTGCGGCACGGTCAGTTGCGTCTTGGCTTCGAGGTTGACGTAATCGAAGTCCACCTCTGTGCCATCCGCTCCGATGACCGTGAAGTAGGCCAGGTTTTCGCCGCCCAGACTTACGCCGTTCAGCTTCTCCACGTCCACGTCATAGGTCACATTGCGCCACTGGCCCTGAGTATCGGGAAGAGGTACTTCCAGCCGCTTAGCGGGGTCGTTCCCGATGGCGAGGGTTGCGGGCCCGTTGCTCCTGAACTGGACACCGACCGGGCTGTAGCCGGTGCGGCTGACGTACATGAGCGTACGGGCGGCAATTGTGCGGCCTTTATCTGCTGCACCGACGTGCACGAACGTGCGGCCGTCCTCGGTCCTGACCTTGAGCTTCTTCCCGTCCGTGGCGGAGCTGCGGGTCTCGAACTGGATCTTGGCATCAGTAGCGACGGGGCGGGTCTGGCCAGCGATCTCAGCCGGAAGGGAGAGCCAGTACTCGGGGCTGTAATCAGGGTTGCTTTCCCAGGAGTTATACGCACCTGTGCCCCAGTAGAACTTGGGCCCGTCCGCTTTGGCGTGGAGTTCGGCGACGTACGGAGCTTCCTTTTCGACGTCCACGCCCAGGTCGTATTTGTAAACGTGGTAGAGCTCGTCGATCGGGTTGAACATACGGCCGCGGTAGGCCTCAGAGAGACTGCCCGGCCCGCCGGTGGTGTCGATCCACGGCGTTTCATACCCGAGCATGTACCCGGTGAAGGCATTCGCGGCCTTGAGGAGGCGGTCGCCGAGGAACTTGTACGGCGAGACAGCATTGGAGGCAGTGGAAACCGTGCCAGCCGCGGGGTCGATCTTGGTGCCCTGGACGGTGAGGAAACGGGCCAGTGCACCTTGGATGTTGATGCCGTCCCAGGCGTGGGCCTGGTCGCGGCCCATTTCCTGGTGCTGGACAAAGGAGTAGCCGTAGGGGTTGAGGGGATCATCCTTGGAGATGAGCGGGAAGAGGGCTGCGAGCGATCCGTTCTGCTCGGGACGGGAGGTGTTCGCGTTGACGGTGTACCACTCCACTGCCTCGGTATACCGCTCACGGTTCTCAGTGAAGATGTACCCGGCTATGGCCCCGGTGAGCGGGTATCCGTGCTGGTTCAGGTAACGCCAGTTTGTGTGCAGGAACGTTTCCGTCATGGGCCCGATGAGGTTGGCGCTCAGCTTGGCTGTGTCCTGCTCGTTCCAGTTCAGGTCATAGGCCGTGTATCCCTCGGGGACACTGGTGGAACGGAAGATCTCGGCCGCCGCAACCATCCGGTAGAGCGGCACGCCGGAGTGGATGTGGGCGTCGGGGTAGTACGCGTACTTGGCCGGGTCCATGTTGCTCCAGATGCGGATGAGCCGCATTCCGTTTTCCCGGTACACGGGGTCGCCGGTGATGACGTAGAGAGTGGCCTGGGTGTAGGCGCCGAAGGCGTCACGGATAAGTCTGCTCTGGATACCTTGGGAGTTGAAGGCGGTGCTGGCTGGCTGATCGATGACAGTGCTGCCGTTGGAGGAACGGAAATTCTTCGCCGCGAAGGGCGTCTCGGCCATGGCGTCGTAGTAGGTCTTCCACGGTTCGGTGCCTGCCTTGACCATGCTCCTGGCGTTGCGCAGGCTGTCAGCACTCACGCCGATGCCCGGATGGACGAAGCCATTCGCGCCCACTGTTTCAGTGATGGTCACGTCCTGGCCGGTGTCCGCCGTCGCAGGAGCAGTACCGCCCGGTGCGGGAAAGCCGGCTGCCGGGGCTACGAGGGAAAGTGCCGCGGCAAGCCCGAGCGTGCGGGCCCATCGCCTCATCGTTGAAGGATGTTTCATCGGTCCTCCTGGATCGATTGGTGATTCCTGTTTAGTTGGGGTGGTGATGTGCGCCATCGGGAAGGACAGGGATGGCAAGCGCTATCCGGAAGCTTAGCTGTGATGCACGGCTCAGGCAATCGTTATCCTGAAAACACTAGTGTTTCGCGGAAAAGGAACCTTCGTTATGACTTTTAACGCCAGTCGACGACGGCAGGAGGTCCCGCCGTCGTCGGCATCTGCTTTGTTGGAGGAAGGGCAAGGGAAGGAGCTGCCCTTCCGCTGTCAGGTCCTGCGCAGCCCGCTGAGGTCCACCAAGTCGGTCAGCGGTGGGCGGGTTCCCCTTCGATGCACCATGCCCTCGGGTAGTCCCGAAACGGCCACGCGCGAGCCGGAAACATCGAGCGTAACCCTCGACTCTCCAATCGGCAGATTGGTTGTGTGCAGGCTTCCCCAACCTTCCGGGAGGGCCGGGTCCAACCACAGCTCACCCCGGGAGACGTGTGGTTCGTATCGCAGGAGGCTCCGGACGAGCATCACCGGCGTCGCCGATGCCCAGGCCTGGGGGGAGCATGCCGTCGGGTACGGCAAAGGCTCCGGGTAATCGGCCCGGCTGAACCCGCAAAACAGCTCGGGAAGCCGGTTCTCGGTGAATTCTGCGGCCTCCATCAGCGCCGAGGAGAGCCGCTGCGCTTCCTTCACCAGGCCGTACCTCATCATGCCGGCAACAATAAGGGCGTTGTCATGAGGCCACACTGAGCCGTTGTGGTAGCTGACCGGGTTGTAGGATCCCATGTCCGTGGCGAGGGTTCGTACGCCCCAGCCGCTGAACATTTCCGGGGACATGAGACGCCGGGCGACAAGAGGTGCCTTGTCCTCATCCACAATTCCCGACCACAGGCAGTGGCCCATGTTGGAGGCGCAGGCATCGACGGGTCGTTTGTCACGGTCCAGTGCGATGGCGTAGTACCCGCGGTCCGGGAGCCAGAACTGATCATTGAACTGTGCCTTCAGCCGCTCGGCACGTTCCCGGAGATCGATGGCAAGCGCATCGTCGCCTGCCTCGTAGGCCATCCACGCCCTGGCGACGTAAGCGCTGTAGACATAGCCCTGCACCTCGCACAAGGCTATAGGGGCCTCCGCGATCCGGCCGTCGGCAAAATTGATTCCGTCCCACGAGTCCTTCCAGCCCTGGTTGATGAGGCCTTGGTCGCTGAGCCGTTCGTACTCAACGAAGCCGTCGCCGTCGAGGTCGCCGTAGTCCCGGATCCAGTCCAGCGCACGGTCGGCGTTGGGCAGCAGCGCGGCGATGTCTTCAGCGGGAAGTCCCCACCGGCTGGCTTCCCCGAGGAGCGTGACAAACAGGGGAGTTGCGTCAGCCGTGCCGTAGTAGACCGACCTGCCGCCCAGGGCAAGGCCCGTTCCGACGTCGAGCCTCACCTCGTGCAGGATCCGTCCCGGTTGCTCTTCGGTCAGCAGATCCACTTTCGACCCCTGCCGGTCGGCCAGGGTTTGCAGCGTGCCCAGGGCGAGCGTTGCATCGACGGGCAGGACCATGCAGGAGGCCAGCAGTGCGTCCCGTCCAAACAGCGCCATGAACCACGGTGCCCCTGCGGCCACCACCATACGGTCCGGATGAAGGGGGTCCACGATGCGCAGGGCGCCGATGTCGTCGTGACTGCGCACGAGGCTTCGTTCGATAGATGGATTTCCCGTGCGGGGAAGCGGAACGCGCTCTTCCCAGGCCTTCTGGCGCCGCTCCTGCGCGGAGATGAGATCCGCCGACAGGGAGACGGTGGGAACGCCGGCGTCCACATCCGTTTCCGCTGACAGGGGCAGTACGGTGGCTCGGACCGTCCACTTTCCGTGTGCCGGGACCACCATGTTTACGACGAGACCGTCGGCAGTGACCTCGGAGTCCCGCACGCGTACGACGATTCCGTTCCGTGATCCCTGCCAGGTTGCTTCGATGGTCACAGAGCCCGCCCTGGCCCGACGCGTCTGTTCCCAGCGGCGAAGGAACCGGCCGTCTTTGACCTCGAATAGATCAGAGAAATCCGCTTCCACGGACAGAGCAACCTCACAGGGTGCCGGCTCAACGGAATAGTTGTGAACAGTGATGTCCTCCACAAAACCGGCGCCAAGCTCACGTTTCCGTTCTACGGTCAGGGGGCTGTCTGCACGGCCGTCGGAGCGCGTTGCCCTCCCGACATACACGCCCTGGAACGGAGAAGACGTCCACGCCCCGAGCGGCTCAAGCGGTTGTCCGTTCACAGTGAGGGCCCATCGCGACAGGATCCTGGTGTCCTGGTAGAAAACGCCGTGGGGATGGTGGGGGAAGATATCCCCGTTCGGGAGCGATATGCAGAAGGAAGATCCTGCAACCAGCGTGACGGCTCCCTGCCCGGTGCTCCCGGCTGCGTTGTCGGCATTCCATCCGGCCATCTCAGGCTCCTTATGAAAAAGACCACACCATAAACTGAGCCGAATCTACGCCGATCGCAGGGCGCTTGCTAGACGGGGCAGAGCCTGCTCTACATCCAGCGGGGCGCCGGCTGCTTGGGTTGTTTCCGGGAGGCGACTCCCCGTGCGCCGCGCCCTGTTGCCCACGCCGCGATTTCGGCCAGGGTTCCGTCGGGGACTGGGGTTTCCTCGCCCCGTTTTTGCCAGCTTCCGGTGATGTCTTGGATGAGCCGTTCGAGGACGTCGTCGGGGATCTGGTCAAAGGTTGCGCCGTTGTCCAGGTCCACCGCGTGGACCCAGACCTCACGGGTGCGCATCCACACTGTTTCGGATGCCGGTACCGTCCGCCCCTGGGCCGTCCGAACCTCGTAGTTCCACGCTTCGGAAGCGGTGTCCCGCCACTCAACATTGAGGTGAATGGCCGAGTGGTCAAAGAGGTTTCGAAGGGCCGTGGGGCTGAGGGTGGCACCGAAATCTATCTCCTTGTTGCGTTCCTCCGGGGAGGAATACATGGGCGTCTCAATGCCGGTGTTGGCCCATTCGACCAGCCGGGAAAGTGCCCGGGCGTTGTAGCTGACGTGCGAGACGACGTGGCGCCGCGTCCAGCCAGGCAGCAGGGACGGCGCATCGAGGTCGGCGTCGCGGAGCTCATTTAGCTTGCGGGCAAAAAATGCCGTTCCCCGCCGCGCCGTCAGCAGCTGTGCCTGCAGCAAGGGGTCCTGGGTCAGGTCATGCCCTGCTACCAAGGTTTTCCCCTTAGGCCGTGGCAGAACCGGAGACTGCCACTGCCCTGTTGCGCAGCGTTCCGATCCCTTCGATGCTGGTTTCAAGGACCTGGCCGTGGCTGAGGTACCGCTGCGGCTGGCGTGCATGGCCCACACCGCCCGGGGTGCCCGTGATGATGACGTCCCCTGGGTTCAGCGTTATCATCGTGGAGATGTAGGAGACCAGGAACTCCGGGCCGTGCACAAGATCGCCGGTGGAAGCCTCCTGCATAAGTTCGTTGTCCACCCGCGTGCTGATGGTTCCGCCAGGCGTCCACTCGTCGGTGGTTACCAGGACGGGGCCCAGTGGAGTGCTGTTTTCCCAGTTTTTGCCCTGCAGCCATTCCTTGGTCCTGAACTGCCACGTGCGCATGGAAACGTCGTTGCAAATGGAGTAACCGGCGATGTGGTCTGCGGCGTCCGATTCAGCGATGTGCCGGCCGCTTTTCCCGATAATGACGGCGAGTTCGGCTTCCCAGTCGATCGCGTCGTCCTGCTCCGGAAGCTCGATATCGTCGTTCGGGCCGATCAGCGTTTCAGCGAATTTGGAGAACAGCGTGGGGTACTCGGGCAGGTCGCGGCCCATCTCCTGAATGTGGGTACGGTAGTTCAGGCCAACGCAGATGATCTTGCCCGGCTTCGTAATCACGGAGGCGAGGCTGGCGCCGTCGAGCCTTGACCCGCCGTCGAGCGCTTCTGTGCCGGTGGCCGCTTCAGCGATTGTTCGCCACTCAGGGTTGGCGAGCAGTTCGCCGACGTCGGCGTATCCGGGGATGACAGTGAACTTGCCGTCGTCCTGGCGGGCAGCCACCGTGCTGTTGTTAGTGCTGGTGCTGGTGCGGAGCGTGGCAAGTCTCACTGGTCGGTTCCTTCGATGTAAGTGCGGTTGAGGTTCAGGCGCTCAATGATGGGCTGGTCGCCGAATTTGAAGAGGTCGAACTGGGTTTCCGCTTGCAGCGAGCAGGCAACCCATGAAGGCACGACGGCGAGGTCCCCCTTTTGGAGGTGGGTGGTCTCTCCGTTCAGCACGATCGAGCCGCGGCCTTCGAAGACCTGATAGATGCTGGAACCGACTTCGCGGGTTGCGGGCGTCGTTGCACCGGCACGGAGCCTGTGGAATTCAGCGCGGATGGTGGGCATAACGTCCCCGCCGGTGGTGGGGTTGGTGTAGCGGACGGCGGCATGTCCTTGGGACACTGTGGCCGGTTGACCTTCGTCTTCGAGCAAAAGCTGTTCCGTGAGGGCCCGGTCGGTGTATTCCCAGCGGTAGGCACTGATGGGGGAGTTCACGGTGTTCTGCAGACCGGAGAGCGGGCGGAGGCCCGGATTGGCCCAAAGGCGCTCGGAGCGTGAGACGCTGGGCGTGGACTCATCAGTGACGCGCTCGCTGCCAAACTCGAAGAACGCACTGTCCGTGTAGTGGACGAACGGGATATCCAGCCCGTCAATCCACGCCATAGGCTTGTCAGTCTCGTTGTGGTGGCCGTGGAAGTTCCAGCCCGGTGTCAGCAGGAAATCTCCGCGGGACATCCGGACGGGGTCGCCGTTGACCACCGTCCATACTCCTTCGCCTTCCACCACAAAGCGGAACGCATTCTGGGAATGCCGGTGCTCAGGAGCAGTCTCGCGGCCGCCCAGATACTGGATAGCGGCCCAGAGGGTGGGCGTGGCGTAGGGACGTCCGCCCAGGCCTGGGTTGGCCAGCGCGATGGCCCGCCGCTCGCCGCCTCGTCCGACCGGCACGAGATCTCCCGAGCGTTCCGCCAGCGGCAGGAGGGAATTCCATCTCCAGACATGCGGCACGGCCTGCGGCTTGGGGGTCATCGGCATGAGGTCGCCGATCTCGGTCCACAGCGGGATGAGGTTCTCCCGGTTGAAATCCTTGTACAGCTGATCCAGTTGCTCCTGCTCCTCAGCGGTGGGTGCCGGCGCAATCATCTGGTTCTCGCTCATAGCGGCCTCTCCTTATTAATCAGGGATGCGTTGTGGAAGTGGATGCCTGCAGCAGGTGGGCAACGTCCTCGCGCAGCTGCTTTTTGTTGATTTTGCCGACCTTGGTGGTGGGGATTTCGTCCACCACCACCAGCTTCTCGGGAATCTTGAAGGCGGCAACGCCCGTGCGCCGCAGGCTGTCCTGGACGTCGGCCAGCGTGAGTTCAGCGCCCGGTTTGAGCGTGACGAAGAGGCAGAGTTTTTCGCCCAGCAGGGGATCAGGCATGCTGACAGCTGCGGCGAGCGTCACAGCGTCGAGCCTGTACACAAGGCTTTCAATTTCCTCGGCGGAGATCTTCTCCCCGCCGCGGTTGATCATGTCCTTGTCCCTGCCCTGGACAATAAGGTTGCCGTCCGGGCGGCGTTCCACAATGTCGCCGCTGCCGTACCAGCCGTCGGGGGTGAAGGCCCGGAGGTTGTGCTCTGCTGCCTTGTAGTAACCGCGGGGAGTGTAGGGACCGCGGGTGAGGATGGCCCCGGGGACGCCATCCGGCAGGTCATTTCCTGCCTCGTCAACAATTCGGATTTCGTCCGCCTCCGAGACCGGGCGGCCCTGCGTCATGCAGATCACGTCGTCGGGATCGTCCAGCCGCGTCATGTTGATCAGCCCTTCGGCCATGCCGAACACCTGCTGCAAGGTGGCGCCAAGCACCGGCTTGACCTTTCGGGCGATCTCGTCTGCCAGCCGTGAACCGCCAACCTGCAGGACTTCCAGCGTTTCCAGCTGGTCGCCGTCGTGCTCCTGCTGGTATTCAATCCACCGCTGAGCCACTGCAGGCACGGCGGCGGACAGTGTCACGCCTTCTTTTTTGATCGTGGCGAATGCCTTGCCCGGTTCGGGGCTCGGGAGCATCACCAGCCGGCCGCCTGCGAACAGGACGCCGAGGATGCCCGGGCAAGCCAGCGGGAAGTTGTGGCTGACCGGCAGGGTGCCCAGATAAACAGTTTCGGACGTCACGTTGGAGACAAGGGAGGTGGCTTTGATGTTGTAGGCGTAGTCATTGTGAGTGCGCGTAATCAGCTTGGGCAGGCCGGTGGTCCCGCCGGAGAGCAGGAAGCAGGCCGGGTCCTCGCCTGCCGGGGCAATGGAGTCCAGCTGGATCCGAGCTGCGGCTGGGTCCGTGGCAGGGGCGAGCAGCGCGTCAAGATCGACGTTCCCTGCGTTGACCTGTCCTGAGACCAGTACGTGCGTCAGGCTCGGTGTCACGTGGGCGATGTGGTTGGCAAGGTCCTGGTGGCTGAAGTCCTTGATGGAGTCGCGCACGGCGATGGCACGGGACTCGGACAGCTCAGCAAGGTAGCTGAGCTCAAACTGCCTGTGCGCCGGGAGCGCCATTACCGGCACAATTCCGCTCCTGAAGCAGGCCAGCGTCAGTACGGTGAACTGCCAGCAGTTGGGAAGCTGGACAAGGATCCGGTCGTCCTTGCGCAGGCCAAGGTCCAGCAGCCGCCCTGCAGCAGCGTCCATCCGGTCGACGAGTTCCCGGTAGGTCATGCGGACATCTCCATCGACCAAGGCAACTTGATCCGGGAAGCTGTCAGCGGTGTCCAGAACGTAAGCGCCGAGGGGCCTGTCTTCCCAGTAACCTCTCGCGCGATACATGGCTGCGTCTTCCGGGGGCCAGGGGACCGCTCCTTCACGGGTATGGCTGGTCATTTTGCTTTCTCCTCAGTAATGACGACGGCGTCAAGGGCAACGAGACCATCAGCGGTCAGGCGCAGGGGATTGATTTCAATTTCGGCGATGGCGTCGTTGGCCAGCAGCGCATTGCCGAGCCTGACCACAATGCCTGCCAGCTCTGACCGATCGAGCACCGGGCCGTTTCGGAAGCCATTCAGCAGTTCCCGGGCCTGGAGTTCATCAGCCATTGCAGCGGCGGTTCGTTCATTTAGCGGCACTGTCCGGATGGCGACGTCGGCCAGCACCTCTGCAGCAGTTCCCCCCAGACCCAGGACCATGATGGGACCGAACACAGGGTCGCGGCGGGCACCTAGTACAAGGTCTACGCCCGGGGAGGCCATGGTTTCAACAAGGAATTCCTTGGCGCCCACGAACTGGAGCGAGTCGAGTGCAGCGTCGAGGGAAGCCGGCGAAGTGATGCCCAGGTGGACACCGCCCATATCCGTTTTATGCAGGATCTCGGCGTCCACCAGCTTGACTGCCACCGGTGAGCCAAGGTCGGCCAGTGCCTCATGGGCGGCTGTCCTGTCAGGGCAGCGCTTTCTCGGCGGGGTGCTGATCCCCAGGGCGTCAAGAAGCTCCTTCGAGCGGATTTCATCCCAAGGACCGGTGATGTCCAGTCCCTGCACATCCAGCCCCTCGACGCCGGCGTTGCGGGTCCCAGTGTGAGCGGCAGGCTGGTCCCGCTCGAATTGGGCCGTCCTCTCGAACTGGGCCCGGGCGTCGTCCACCAGCGCTACAAGACCGCGAGCCAACGACGTCGGACCCGAAAGCAGCGGCAGCCCCAGATCCTGGGCGGACTTTCGTGACCGCTCCACATCGCTGTCCGGTCCGTCCACGCCGACGAGGATGGGCAGCGAACCGGCCGCCCCTGATTCCGCGATCGACGCCGGAAGGTCGGCGATAGGTTCGGTCAGTCCGTAGACGGCCAGCAGATCCACTGACGGATCCGAGGCCACGGCGGCAACAATCCTGTCATAGCTGGGGCCCGGCCTGCCCGTATCCACGGGGTTCGCCTGGAACGTCAGCGGAGGAAGCAACCCCGCAATGGTTTCCTGGCTTGAGGCCGACAGCCGTGGCACGGAAACGCCGGCACTGTGAAGGGCGTCGGCGATCAGGAGGCCGGGTCCTGCCTGTCCGGTGATCAGGCCAACGCCCGGATTGGCAGAGGGTTTGAGCCTCTGCCCGGTCAACGCTGCGACAGCCTCAACCAGTTGCACTTCATCATCTACCAGGACCGCGCCGGCCTGCTTCAGCGCGGATCTGGTGGTCCGCCAGGAGGTTGCCAGGGCACCGGTATGGGACTGTGCAAACTCCGAAACATCGTTGCGGCCCACCACCAAGGCGACCAATGGTTTGGACGCGGTCAGTTTTCGGACGGCGTCCAGCAGGGCAGGTCCATCCGCAACATTTTCGAGGTGCAGGGCCACTACCTTGGTTTGTTCGTGGGTCACCAGATAATCAAGGACTTCGGGGGCGCTGATGTCGATGCCGGCCCCGATCCCAATGCCAAGGCTCACGCCTACCCCCGCCTTTTCCAGCTGGAAGGCCAGGACGTGGTTCACTCCGCCGCTGGCGGCAACCACCGCCACGGAGCCCTGGCTGAGTTCGGCCACACCGGGGACAAAGCTGGCCCGGAGGGAACGGTGCGGTACGAAAAAACCGGACGTGTTGGGGCCCAGCAGCCGAATGCCTGTGTCCTTGACTGCCTCGACCACCTGACGCTCAAAGACGGCGCCGGATTCCCCTGCTTCGGAGAATCCGCCGGCACAGACCAGCGCTGCCTTCACTCCGCTGGCGGCACAGTCCCGGAGGGCCTGACCGGTCACCGAAGCGGGAACACACAGGACGGCCAGGTCCAAGGGGGCCAGTGATGCGGCAACGGCCGCTTCAACCGAGGAGTGCATGGCGCCATCGGGGTTGCGGCTGTTGACCAGCTCGACGGGCGAGGAAAAGGAGGCCAAGGACTCTGCCATTGCTGCCCCCAGTTTTCCGGGGCTTGCGGAGGCGCCGACGACGACGATTCCGTCGGGTTCGAAAAGCGCAGAAAGATTATGCATGGGAAGCCTTCTCTTCATTGATGGTGGAAGCTTCGTTGATCGCTACGGCGTCGGCGCGGCCTGAGAGAACCAGCGTGGTGGCGGCTGCGAGGTCGGCCTGATTGTTCAACACGATGCTTGGAATGCCCCGGGCGAGCCTTGCCTCCTCTGAAAGCAGGGCGCGCGTAAGGGGGCTGCCTCCGGCGATGACGACGTAGGAAGGCTTGGACGCCAATTTTTCGAACGCTTCGTTGAGCCCGTCTTCGGTGTCAGGAGCCGTAAGGAGCAGACCTGTTGATCCCGTTGCTTCTTCGGGCACCTCCGTCAGGGGGAGCTCCTGTGCGCCGGAGTGGAGGCGGACTTCGTCGCCGTTCTTCGTCAGGCGCAGCAGGCGGCCCTCGAACGCTACCGGGCCTGCCTGCAAGGGCGTGTCCAGCGGATCGGCGCCGTGAATGCCGCGCCATTCCTCCTCTGTGGCGTTTACCAGCTCCGGGTCACGCTGCCGGATCTTGTCGATGTCGATGCTTCGCGAGAAGAAGTGGAAGGTGAACTGCAGGGGTTCGAAGGCCTGGTGGTAGCGCCCAAAGTGTTCCCACCAGCTCAGGCTGGGCCGTGCGGAATTCTGGATCTTGGCGACGTCGGGCTGGCGTTCTGCCTCGTAGTTCGTCAGGGCAAGCTCGATGTTGTCGGCGTGGGCGGCCACTTCGCGGGCCAGAACCACCGCGTCCTCCATGGCCATCTTGGTTCCGGAACCGACAGAAAAGTGGGCCGTGTGGACCGCGTCGCCGAGGAGGACGACGTTGCCCTTATGCCAGGTCTTCGTTTTCCGGGTGCGGAAGTTGGCCCAGCGGGAGTTGTTGGACACCAGCGGCTGCCCTTCGATGTCTTCGGCGAAGAGCTTCTCCAGGTAGCGTTGTGTTTTTTCGTCGGATGGCCCGGGAGGCTGGCTGACGTCGAACTCGTCCAGGCCGGCCTTCCGCCACGTTTCCTGATCGGTTTCGACGATGAAGGTGCTCAGCTCGTCGCTGATCGGGTAGGCGTGGGCGGCAAAATTTCCGTGCTCGCTGCGCCGGTGGATGAACGTCAATCCGTTGAACAGATTGGTGGTTCCGAACCAGATGAACTTGGCGGTTGCGGTCTCGGCAGTGTGGCCCAGTGCTTCCCCCAGCTGTTCGCGGGTCTGGGAGTTTGCACCGTCTGCTCCAACGATCAGATCGAAGTCGCCAAGATCCTCAAGGCATGGTGCCACCTGCCCGAAACGCATATCCACGCCCACCAGGGCGGCGCGCTCCTGAAGGAGCCTCAGAATGGTCTTGCGGTGGATGGCCGCCATTCCATTGCCGCCAAAGGATGTCCGCTCGCCTTTGAGCCACACCTCGATGCTGTCCCAGTGCTTTCCGAAGTTCTTCAGCCCGTCCCTGAGCACAGAGTCGGCCTCATTGATCCGCCGAAGGGTGGCGTCCGAGAAAACCACGCCGAAGCCGAAGGCGTCCGAAGCCTGGTTGCGTTCGAAAAGCACAACCTCCGCCTTAGGCATTCTCTGTTTCAGGAGTGCCGTAAAGAACAGGCCGCCGGGACCACCGCCGATGCAAGCCACGCGAATCGCCATTGATTTCACCTCAAGATATTGAAAAGAGCTGTCCCGATCATTATGTAACGAAAATCAGGGCAACGTCAATGCGGTGTTACATCAGGATCTCCCGACCCTGCTCAACAGGCTGTCCTATAACGCCCGAGACAAAGTCCGTGGCTGCGGGTCCAAGCTGCCGATGGATGGCGCCGAAGAGGGCATAAGCTTCACTGCTCGGCCAGTCCTCCGGCTGCAGTTCGCGGGGCAGGACGGGGTCGCGGAAGGGGAATCTCCGGAAGTCGCCGATTACCTGCATGCGCTCAATCAGGGCCGTCTGCCCGTCCTTCTGCGCATTCAGTGGCTCGTTGTCGAGATGGTTGTATGTGCGGATGAACTCGCGGTAGTCGGAACCAAGGTGCTCCAGATCCCAGCAGCGCCCTGCAATATCCCGGTCCTGCTCCAGATCGCCGGTTCCACACCACAGCACGTCGATCTTTGCCAAGGGGTACTCAGCGGCGAGCCCGCGGACGTCGTCGAAAAGGTCGTGCGGTGCCAGCCAGGTGGACGGAGACAATTGCCCGAATCCGTGCCAGGCCAGCCGCTTTCGCAGTTGTTCGCGGACGGCGCGCTCGGACTCGGGAACCTGGTAAATCACCATGGTCCAACGGCCCTGCCAGCTCTCCTCCCGGTGGCGGAAAATTCTTTCCCGGCCTTCATTCAGGATTTCCAGCATGTGCGGGGTGAGGGAGTAGACGGTTTCCCGCCCTACCCGGCGGGTGGTGAACCAGCCTTCCTTGCGGAGCCGGGAGAGGTTGACGCGAACCGTTGCGGGCTCGACATCGAACACCGCCAGGAGCTCCGTTATGTCAGCAAGCCGCACCTCGCTCCCGGCGTAGCGGAGGTAGTCCCCGAAGAGATCCAGGATCAGGGCTCTGGGCTTCCACTGCATAAGACTCCTCAAATTGTGTGCCGTCCGGGTGAAGGATGTGTAACAACTCTGTTGACGAACAACATCTTTATGTTACATTCAGTTGTGGGTCAGGTCACAAGTAGACCGCCCCTATCTCTGGAACACCCACAACGTCGTGTATATCACCTGGAGTCCCCATGGCTTTCCCTTCGCCGGCATCCCCCTCGGTCCGTCCACGTAAATCGGCCGCCCTCGTCATCTTCCTCTGCTTCCTCGCCATCGTCTTCGACGGCTATGACCTCGTGGTCTACGGGGCAATCGTTCCCAAGCTCCTGGCCTACGAGCCGTGGGGCCTCACGCCCGTACAGACCGGCGCAATCGGCAGCTACGCCCTCGCCGGGATGTTCATCGGCGCGATCCTCATTGGATACCTGACGGATGTGATCGGCCGCCGAAAGATCATGATGGTGTCCATTGCATCCTTCTCACTGCTGATGCTTCTGACGGCATGGGCACCAACCCCCGAGCTGTTCGGCCTGTTCCGCTTCCTGGCAGGCCTCGGCCTGGGCGGTGTTATTCCCACGGCCATCGCGTTGACCGTCGAGTTCTCCAAGCTGAACCGCCGCAACTTCAACAACGCGCTGATGTTCTCCGGGTATGCAGTGGGCGGCATCCTCGCCGCGCTGCTCTCCCTCGCCTTCCTTCCCACGCTGGGATTCCAAGGCATGCTGGCGCTCGGCGGCATTCCGCTCATCACCGTCGTTCCCTTGCTCTTCAAATTCCTCCCGGAGTCTCCCGCGTACCTCGCGGCCAAGGGAGAGCGCGTGCGCGCTGAACAACTCGTGGCCGACTACGGGCTGGAGCCGCTTCCGCCAGTCCGGGTGAAATCTGATGCCCCTGAAACCGGTAGGTTCCGCACCCTTCTGTCCGGGCGCCTGCTCGGTGCCATGGTCCTCTTCTGCCTCGCCGGGATCTGCGGCCAAACGCTGGTCTACGGGCTGAATACCTGGCTGCCGCAGCTCATGGTTATTGCCAAGTATTCGCTTGCCTCGTCCCTTACCTTCCTTCTGACGGTCAACATCGGCGCCGTGGTTGGCGTGTTGGTGTCCTCCCGGCTCGCGGACCGCTTCGGCCCCCGGCCTGTCACGGCGACGTCGTTCGCCAGCTCCGGAATTGCCCTGGTGCTCATGGGAACCGGGATCATGCCGCTTCCTGCCATGTACCTTCTGGTTGCCGTGGTGGGCTTCGGTTCAGTGGGCGCCCAGATCCTGGTCAACGGCTTCGTGGCAACCTACTTCTCAGGAGCAACCCGCGCCACTGCCCTTGGAATCACGCTCGGCATTGGGCGGATCGGCGCCGTGCTGGCCATTTCGGGCGGCGGCATCCTGGTGGCGGCTTCCCTGGGCAACTTCATCAACTTCTCCGTCTGGGCTATCGCAGCAGCCATTGGCGTTGTCGCAGTTTTGTCCGTACCCCGGCTCGCGCCCGAAGCCACAAGTTCCACAGAGGGGACCGGCACGACGACGGCGGCCACTGCGACTTCCAACGACCTCTTCATCCACTGACCCCGGTCCGTCAAACTCATCAGCAGACAAGCTAAGGAGCCACCTTGCAAGCCCAGCTCATCTCCACCCACACCGTAGAGTCCGCAGACGGCACCTCAATCGGGTACCGGAAGCTCGGATCGGGAAGCCCCATCGTTCTGGTCCACGGCAGCATCTCCACCGGCGAGCAATGGCTGGGTGTGGCCGAGCATCTGGCCCAGGCGCACACGGTCTACATCATGGACCGCCGTGGCCGAGGGCTCAGCGCCGACGCCGAGGACTACTCACTGACCACTGAATCAGATGACATCAAAGCCATGCTCGGCGTCGCCGGTGAGGGTGCCGCACTGCTGGGGCATTCCTACGGGGCGATCTGCACCCTGGAGGCGGTTCGGACGGGAGCGGCAGTCTCCTCGCTGGTGCTCTACGAGCCGCCGCTGCCCATCGATGCCCCGACGGCCGGCGCTGCTTTGCCCGACTATGCAGCTGCGGTGGAATCCGGAGACGGGGACAAGGCGATGCGCATCGCTGCCGAGCACTTCCTGAGGATCTCATCCGAAGAAACCGAAGGCCTGGCGGCATCCCCACTATGGGCGGGCATGGTCGAGCTCAGCCCCACCTGGACACGCGAACTGAGCGAGATCGATCTGACTGCGGCTCTCATCGAGCAGTACGGCGCGCTCAGCGTCCAGACGCTGCTGCTCGTTGGCGAGGTGAGCCCGTCCCACCTGGTGGGCGCTTCACGGCACCTCGGGCAAAAGCTGCCGAACGTAACGGAGACCGTATTTCCCGGGCAGAACCACTTTGTCCACGTGATGGATCCGGCGGGAACTGCTGAAGCGATCGCAGTCTTCCTGCGTAGGTAATACTGCACGCGGACGACGGCGGGAGATCCCGCCGTCGTCCGCGTGCTCCTATTAATACCCTGTCGACTTAATACCCTGTCGACGGAACTGGCAAAGGCGGATAACGTTTTCCCTGGTGAAGACTTTGAGGCAGAGCTCAAGGGGAGAGTTTCAGGGAGGATAGAGAGTGCTGTCGTATCGCTTGACCTTGCCGGAGGCGGCGCCCACGGCCGTCGTCGTTGCCATCCATGGCTTAGTGGAGTCGGTGGCGTGCCTGGAGGCCTCCTTTCCGGACTGGGTTTCCTCTGGTTGGGCGGTCCTTGCCTTCGACCTCCGCGGACACGGAAGCTCCCCCCGCTGGTCAGATGACCATCTGCAGAGGCATCCGGGAGACGTCATGGTGCAGGACGTGCTCGAAACCTTCAGCACCCCGGAGCTTCAACTGCTGGAGAGCCTCCCCACACTGTATTATGGGCATTCCGCCGGAGGGGCTGTGGCAGCAGCTGTCGCAGCGGCCGCTCTACAGCAAGGCACATTTGTTCCGGCGAGCGTGCTGCTTGAGGATCCCTTCTGGCGGCTTCCCGTCACGCCCTTCCAGGAGCGCAGTGTGGCCGAAAGCGCTCACGCCCACCTCGTTGACGTCCAGTCAAGAACCGCTACCGAGCGCAGGGGCATCAGGAAGCGCGAATGGCCAAATTGGAGCGCGGCTGAGATTCTCCGGAGTTCCCAGGCGCAGGAGGATTGCGATCCCCGCCTCGTCCTTAACGGCAACGTCATTCCCACAACGCCATGGCCGGACCTGGTCGCTGCCCTGACCGACTCCGGCGTCCCGGTTCTGATCGTCACGGGAACAGTTCGAACCGGGATCACCGACGAACACCAGCGGATTGCGCAGGCAGCCGGCGCCAGCGTCAAGGTCTTCGAGGGCGCATCCCACTTCGTCCGCCGGGACATGGAGGACAGGTTCATGCGCACCGCAGGATCCTTCTTTACCGCGAGTCTGGCAGCGACTGTTCCGGTTGCTAAATCGCAGCTGCCCCTGCCGTCAGGAAGGTAAAAAGCTCGGCGGCGGGGCCACCCTCTGCTGATGCAGGGCCCAACGCGCTAGCGTCCATGGCGATGGAGAAATGGGTGTGGTGTTGAACCGGGTCCGGAAGCGGTCCGGCAATCCTGACTCCCGGAACGGCCTGAAGCTCGCTCAATTGCTGCACGGCCAGGTCCGATCGCCCGTCCAGCAGCGCCAAGGCGGTAAACCCCTGATCCACTACGGCCGCCGTTTGGTTCACCCGTTCCGAGATGCCCAGCTCCCTCAATAACCGGGCAAAGTAGACGCCGCTGGGCCCGTACCGTGAGTAGGCTACGGAACGCGCCGCCATCAGGGCAGCGGTGAGCGACTTCACGGTGGAAACGTCCGGAGGATCGGTCCCGGGAGGAACCGCGACTCCGATGCCCGACTTTGCGAACGGCGCCAGCGTCGTGGCATCCAGGAGCCCCATTGCTCCCAACCGCTCCACGGCTGAGGTGACGCCGATGATGACATCCGGGCGGGCGCCGTCGTCGATTTCCTGCATGAGGACGTTCGTCGGAGCATAGTGGGCTTCCACCGACTGCCCTGACACTTGCCTGAATTCAAGGAGGCGCTCTTCAACGGCTTTTCGCAAGGCGATGGCGCAGAACAGGGACAATCCGCGGCTTAGCTGCATGGCACTTGCTCAGACCTCAGCCGGGGCCAGGACGATGTCGAACCGTGTGCGGGCCCAGTCGCGGCCAGGCAGGTCCCTGCTGTCGGGAGTGGGGGTGCCCGGTGCCTGGAGCTCGAACCTCTTGATCAGGGATTCCTTGACGCCGAAGACGCTGTCGCCGATGTCGATCTGCGGATCTCCCTCCACAAAGATGTGCGTCACCAGGGTCCGCAGCCCCTTTGCTGTGACCATGAAATGCAGATGGGAGGCGCGGACAGGGGAACGGCCGGTTGCTTCAAGCATCTTGCCGACGGGTCCATCATGGGGAATCGGATAAGGAGTCGGAGTGAGGCCCCAGAAGGCGTACTTGCCCTCATCGTCCGAATACAGGTGGGCGCGTCCGGCAACCCGGTGGTCGGTGTACTGGACGTCGTAAAAACCGTCTTCGTCGGCTTCCCAGACCTCGATCCGTGCTCCACGTACGGCGCGCCCCTCGGTGTCGGTGACTGTTCCTTCAACCCAGCAGGGCTGCCCCGCCGCTTCTCCGGCGATGTCCCCGCCGATGGGGATCTCAGGGGCATCAGTGACGAAAAAGGGTCCGAAAACCGTGGCCTCGGTGGCGCTCTTGTGGGTCTGGTTGTTGATGGCGATGGTCTGCATGGAGGCGCCGAGGACATCCGAGAGCAGGATGAACTCCTGCCGCGTGTCGTCGGTGATGTGGCCTGCGGCTGTCAGGAAGGCGATCCCGGCATTCCATTCCTCCTCGGTCAGGCGCACGTCGCGGATGAAGGCATGCAGATGCCGGGTCAGGGACTGCATCAGCTGCTTGAGCCGCGGGTCTTCCGTTTTGTCGAAAGATGCGGCCACGGTGTCCACAAGGGACTGCTCGACGGCGGCCTGCTCCGCAGTGACTTCCTGCGGACGAAGATACTGGCTGCTTTGAGTTGTCTCAGACATGGCTGGCTTCCTTGTTTCTGATTGGACCAGAGGCCGGGGTGGTTCCGAAGTAGGCGGCGCGGAGGAGTTCCTCGAGATTAGCTGCGGTAACAGGGCGGGGGTTTCCGGCAGGGATCGCGGGCAGGATCAGCCCTACGGCTTGAGGGATGTTCGCCTCCAGGAGGCCATGTTCCTTCAGCGCAGTGGGCGCGTCCAGAGTGGAACGGAGAGCGTTGAGTCCGGTGACGGCGTCGTCAGCTCCCAACGCTGCGGCGATCCGGCGCTCCGCATCTGGCGCGAACGGTGCGTTGAACGCGAGGACATACGGCAGGACCGTGGCGTGGGTCTCCGCATGCGGCATGTTGTAGGCCCCTCCGAGGACGTGGCAGATCTTATGGTGCATTCCCGAACCGGCCGAGGCGAAGGCCACCGCTGACAGATAGGCGCCATAAAGAGCCTGCTCCCGGCCGGGAAGGTCCTGGGGATTGTCCTTGATCCGGGGCAGCCCGCTGGCAAGCGCACGAATGCCTTCAGCCCCCAGTGCCTGATTAATAGGATCGGCCCGGGGAGCCCACATGGAATCGATGCAGTGCGCCAAGGCGTTCAGGCCAGAGGCGATCGAGAGCCGGGGCGGCAGCGAAAAAGTCAGTTCGGCGTCGTAAATCACCGTTCCGGGAAGGACATTGTTGTCCACCCCCGTCGCCTTCCGGGACGCTTCCGTCAGACCCCAGACGTTGGTCGCTTCCGAGCCGGCGTACGTCGTCGGCACAGCGATGATCGGAAGCTTCGTGGTCATGGCGACCGCCTTGGCCAGCCCGGTGGTGGAACCGCCGCCAACACACACGAGCAGATCGATTCCGTGCTCGAGTGCGGCGGCGCGGGCCTTCTCTGCCTTATCGATGGGCACATGCGGTGCTACATCGCTGTAATAAAGGGCGACGTCGACGCCTGCGCTCACTCTCTCCGCGATGGGGGCTTCGAATTCGCTGGCAATCACCATGACACGGGTTGCCCCGAGTCGATCCACTTCGGCGCTGAGGTTTTGCGCAGCCTTCCCCGTGCCGAAGCGGACGCGCTGTCCCAGGGTCACATGCTCAAAAGTCAGTGTCATTACCTGGTTCCCAGAGTCACGGCTCCGGCTGAAACCAGGGCAGCTGCCGTATCAGCACTGCTGCCCAGCCGCAAAAGCTTCTCAGCATTCCGGAAACTGATCTTCTCGCGATCCGATTCACTGATGGGTGCGTTGTCCAGGAACTTCGCCGCGTCCTCGATGGTCTCGAAGGGGTAGTCGGTTCCGAAGAGAATGTGGTCCGCGCCCACAGCAAGCATCGCGCACAGCAGTGGAGCGGGAGAACACACGCCGCTGGTAGTGATGTAGAGGTTGTCCCGAAGATATTCGGAGGGCTTGCCCTTGGCGAGCTCAATGCCGTGGTGGTTGTGGAAGTCCCACCTGGAGTCCAGCCGCCACAGGACATACGGCAGGCCTTCGCCCATGTGTCCCAGCAGCAGCTTGGCGTTGGGGAAGTCGTCAAATACCCCGCCGAAAATGAGCCTGAGGGCGTGGGTTGAAGTGTCGATCCCCCAGCTCCACATGGGGCCAACCAGTTCCGGATGCCCGCTCAGCACGTCGGCGGTGTCCACGCCGTTGGCCGGGTGCAGATACAGCGGCACATCAAGTCCTTCGGCCATTTCCCACACGACGCGGAGCTTGGAGTCGTCGAGGTACATGCCGTTGGTGTGGGCGTTGACCAGCGCGCCTTTCATGCCAAGTTCAGTGACAGCACGCTCTAGTTCCCTGGCTGCTGCCTGGGGGTCCTGCAGGGGAAGAGCGGCGAAGCCCGAGAAGCGCGTGGGCCGCTCGGCCATCACCCCGGCGAGGAAGTCATTGACCGTTTTCGTCTTGGCAACAGCGGTTGCGGGGTCCTTCTCCGCCTGGATGCCGGGGGAGTTCAGGGAAAGGACTTCCATGTCGATTCCGTGGAGGTCCATTTCAGGAAGGCGCTCTTCCGTGAAGTCGAGAAGGCGCCTCGAGGCATCGGCCCACGCCTGGGGCTGGGCAATGGAACTGGTGCTGGTTCCGTACCCGACAAGGTCCGGAGTGACGAAGTGTTCTTCGAGGGCAATCTTCTTCATAACGAGCTCCTTTGGCCGCAAATCAATTCACTAATATGCATTGACTTCACTAATAATGAATCCTACTCTGGCACTGTGTCAAGGATCACAGGAGTGGTCCGCTCCAGGGAATTTGAGGATGACGATGGAAAAATTTGATGTTGCCGTCGTGGGGTACGGCCCGGTTGGAATGGCCACGGCAGCGCTGCTGGGCCAGGCCGGACACAAGGTGGTGGTGCTGGAAAGATACTCAGGGCTCTACAACCTGCCCCGTGCCGCAATATTCGATGACGAAACCATGCGGACCTTCGCCCGCTTGGGAATCGCGCAGGAACTGCTCCCCAAGGTCAACGCCCAGCGCAACTATGAGTGGCGCAATGCCTCCGGGGAACTGCTCATTGAACACGAGTTCGCAGTAAAGGGGGCCTCCGGGTGGGCGGAGTGGTACATGATGTACCAGCCTGAGCTCGAGGACGCCCTGGACCGTCTTTGCCGGTCACTGCCCAACGTCACGGTGCGGTTCAACTCACCGGTTGACGGCTACGTCGAAACCGCAGACGGTGTGGAGGTGAACTGCCCTGACGGCGTTGTTGCTGCCAGCTATGTGGTGGCGTGCGACGGCGGGAACGGCTTCACGCGCGGATGGCTCGGTTCAGAGCTGGAAGACTTCGGCTTTTCCGAACCGTGGCTGGTGTGCGATTTCCGGCTCACCGGTGAGGTGGAGCTGCCGCACGCACGCCAGGTCTGCGACCCGCGGCAGCCCCAGTCCGTCATTTCGCTGGGCCCCTCCCACCACCGCTTCAGCTTCATGCTCGATTCTGAAGAGGCCTTCCTGGTGGAGCGGGATCCGGAGAAGGTGTGGGACCGGGTGGCGAACTACCTGTCACCGGATCAGGCAGAACTCATCCGCGTGGCCACCTACACCTTCCGGTCCCTCATTGCCGGGTCGTGGCGGCAGGGGCGGATTCTCCTAGCAGGAGATGCTGCGCACCAGATGCCGCCGTTCCTCGGACAAGGGATGTGCTCCGGAATCCGGGACGCCCAGAACCTCGCGTTTAAACTCGATCTTGTACTTACGGGCAGGGCCGAGGACACTGTTCTTGACAGCTACCAGACCGAGCGCGAGCCCCATGTTGCGGCAGTTGTCCACAAGGGTATCGAGCTCGGCAAGGTCCAGACCATGCGTGATCCTGAAAAGGCCCGGCAGCGTGACAACCAGCTCCTGGAAAACCGCCGGAACAATATGAAGCCGGAGAAACTGAGATTTCCGGGGCTGGGGCCGGGGTTCATTGCAACCACCGACCATCCCGCCAACGGACGGCTTTTCATGCAGGACGAGGTCCGGACTGACAGCGCCTCCGCCCTGTTCGACGAAGTCTTCGGCTACGGATTCCGTCTCCTGTGCGACGCACGCTGGTATGCGGAGGCAGCCCTGTCCACGGCAACCCCGTCTGGGGACGTCGTCGTTATTGATCCGGCCAGCGGCGACGTCAGTGGTTCCTTTGCCGACGTCAACGGCACTTACCTGAGCTGGTTCCGGGACAACGATTGCGGCGCTGTCCTGGTCCGTCCTGATTTTTATGTGTTTGGCGCCGCACGCACAGCCAGCGAATACGAATCCCTCATCCATGAATACCAAAAAGCCTGCTCAACGGTGAGCAGCACGGCAGCATCAGTAGGAGTGTAAGCCATGTCCACAATCCATAAGAATGCCGGGCCCGGGGACGTCCGCACCATTACCGAGCGCGTCCTGCTGGCCGTCGCCTTTGTTATCGCCATGCTCGAGGGCTACGACCTTGCCGTTTATGGCGTCTCCGTTCCCGCCCTGCTCGCTGACAAGTCGCTGGCGATCGATAAGGGATCAGCCGGTGTCCTGGGCTCAGTCGTGGGAGCCGGAATGCTGATCGGCGCCGCCCTCGCGGGTGCCTTGATGCGCAGGATCGGAGCCCTTCGGCTGATCCTGACAAGCTGCGTTGTTTTCTCTGCAGGCATGGTGATCTCGGCCGCGGCTCAGAATGTGGCACTTTTCGGCATCGGCCGGGCGTTCGTTGGCCTCGGGCTTGGCATCGTCCTCCCCACGCTGTTGGCTTATGTGGCAGACCTTTCCGTCCCGGAACACCGTAACCGCAACACCGGAATCGTTATGGCCGGCTATGCAGCCGGCGGTCTGGCCGCTCCCCTGCTTGGCGCGGCACTGCTCCCTGCCACCTCATTCCGTTGGCTGTACATCATCGGTGTTATTCCGGCCCTGGTTATCCTGCCGTTCGCGTGGAAACTGCTGCCGGTTCCTCCTGTCCACTTGCTCCGGACCGGCAAGGTTGCCGAGGCACACCATCTCAGCGAGTCCATGGGCCTGCCAACACCGGTACTCACAGTGGCAGGAAGACGCCACCTTGCCGGAATCGGCCCGCTGTTTGCTCCGGGGATCGCTGGTGCCACGCTGCTCTTCTGGGTGATGACGTTCTGTGGCTTGCTGCTGGTCTTCGGCATCACGGCTTGGCTTCCGACCATGATGCAGGCCAACGGCTATTCCCTGGGTTCGGCACTGCTGCAAACCGCCGCCATGTGGATAGGCGTCGCTGTAGGAGTCATCATCGGCGGCCGGATTGCCGACCGCATTGGCGCCAAGCCGGTGGTGGTCGTCGCCTTCCTGACCGGAGCTGTCAGCCTGCTCGTCATGAGTCTGAACCCCAACGTCGTCGTGCTGTTTATCTTTATGTTCCTCAGTGGTGTGGGCTTTATCGGCTCGCAGATTCTGGCGAACGGATTCATCCTGACCCGCTACCCGGACGACATCCGGGGCAGCGGATTGGCCTGGGCACTGTCCTTCGGCCGCGTTGGTGCCATCGTGGGACCATCATTGGGCGCCTGGGTCATGACTTCCGGACTCTCCGTGGAATGGAACTTCTACGCCTTCGCCATCCCGGCAGTGGTCGGAGCCTTTGCATCGATCCTGGTGCCGAAGGTCAAAGTGAAGGCGATTTCCGTTCCTGAGCCCGCACCGGTGTCACTCAAAATACCAGCCGCCGAGGTTTAGGCAGGGAACAGAGCCCGCAGAGACCAAGTACACTGGCCGCACCCCGAACCTGCCGCAAGCAGGCCGGGGTGCGGCAGGTGTTTTTGGCTGTTCCGGGAACCAACAGTTTTTGGGAACAAACAGTTTTGGGAAAGACAGGGGAGTGAGCTGATTTGAGCGAGTCGGAGCAGGAATCGGCCGCGGAGCGCCAAGGCATCCAATCCGTTGAATTGGCGATGCGCATACTGCTCGCCCTCGAGGACGGCGGGGGACCGATGCCGCTCTCCGAAATTGCCGAGCGCAGCGGCTTCCAGCCCAACAAGGCCCACCGCTACCTGGTCAGCCTGGTCCGCTCCGGACTTGCCTCCCAATCACCGAAGACAGGCAGGTATGACTTCGGCCCTGCCATGCGGCGGTTAGGCGCAGAGTCGCTGCGCCGGACCAATGAAGTCTCCGTGGCCTCGGACTACGCCATGAGGCTTCGCGACGCCTGCGGGCACTCCGTCAACCTTTCAGTCTGGGGCGAAGACGGACCGGTCGTGGTCCGCTGGGACTACGGATCGCACGCACTGCCCTTCAACGTTCGGGTGGGCGCCAAGCTTCCGATGTTGACCTCCTCGGGCGGACTGATCTTCCTCGCCTACTTGCCGGAATCCATGTCCGCCGCTGTGTTGGCCGCCGACCGGGCTCGTCTGAGCGCCGAGGCGTACTCGGAAGCAGACATCAACCGGAAGCGCCAGGATGTTCTCCAGGCAGGCTACGCGGTGACCTCGGGCGGGATTATCCCGGGTGTTTCCTCGGTAGCCGCTCCCGTCTTTTCTTCAGTCGACTCCTTGCCTTTGGCCATCACAGTGGTCTTCCCGGCCGAAGACGTGGACAAAGCTGAATTGGAAAAGGTGACGGCAGCGCTGCTGGAAACCACGCGGACCGTCTCCAACGAGCTGGGCGTCTCCTCCGACAAGGCCTCCTAACGCGTGCGCCCGCTGACGGTCTAGCTGACGCCCCCGCCGCCTGCGCCCGCCGTCTGCCCCCGCCGTCGGAGTCGCCGGAGACGTGCCGGAGTAGCCGGAAGCTTCCGGCGACTACGTAGGTTTCCCGCGATTTGGCCGTATTCGGTGGCAGGAGACCGGATTCCCAGTAGGGCTTCAAACGGCATCAGCACGCCCCGGATTACCAGCGCCCATTGACTTCCGGCGGCGGAGGTCTACCTTTGAAATACGTCAGCAAGGATCTGTTGAGCGCAGGTGCGCTGCGGGGGACAGCGCCACACATTACCCGGCCGTTTTGACCCTCGAAAATGGGGGCGTCGGCCGGTATCCCATCAGCTTGGTGCCGCCCCTAAGCGCCCATAACCTTCGTCTCCAGGTGGTCTCCAATGTCCGTGACTGTTGTTACAGCCCTCGCAGTTAAATCCTTCGATGCCCCTGACAAGAAACGGTGTCCCGATAAGGCCGAGTTTGATCTGGTCACGGTGGATGACTTCTCGGTGGTTCGGCTGATTCTCGAGCCAGGCTGGCGCTGGTCTGAGAGCATGAAACCCTTGGAAGAAACCGACTTCTGCCAGCACAATCATCTGGGCTTCTGCGTGTCCGGAGTATTGGAGGTTGAAACGGCGGACGGCGTTCGGTCCACGATACGTGCTAACGACACCTACACTTTGCCGCCGGGACATGATGAGTGGGTGGTGGGCTCAGAGCCGTTTGTCGCCGTCGAATTCCTGGGGGCAGCATCGTTCGGCCGGCCGACCAGCCATGGAGTTCACGCCAGGATCTGATACGGCAAAGCACGGAACGCACCAGGCGCTCGACCGGAAACCCGGCCGAGCGCCCTGCATACTGCCTGAAATACACTTCTCTGCTAACTGCCTAAGCCCGGCATGATTTTTCTTATCACCCCCTGGAAACCGTCGTCGCTGCGCCGACAACGACCGGCGCGATGGTCACCGAGTCCGCCCCGCCTTGGTGATCCGGGAAAGTGCTGCAGCACCGAGTGCGGAGCGCGGCAGAAGCGACCTGACGGCATAGGGCTGAAGAGACCGGCTTCAGCTCAGCTGAACTCCTTTAAAGCCGCTGTAAGAAGTTGTCCAGGATCGCCCAGGTGTTGGTGGATTCCCCCAGAGGCCACCAGTTCCCCGTTAATAACGACGTCCGTCACGTCACTTGCAGTGGCGCTGAACGCCAATTGCAGCGGCATGGATCCGGCGGTGCGTACGGAATCCGGATCAACGGCCATCAAATCGCAAACGGCTCCGACGGTCAGTGCAGCCGGAGCTATCGGCGTAGCCATCGAAGCTGCTGCCCCTTGCGTGGCGGCGTACCGGAGTTCGTTGGGCGAGAAACGTCCGCGCTCGCCGGAGTCCAGGCGTTCCCCGCTTTCCAGCAGGCGCATCTCGACCCAAGGGTCGATGACGGCGTGCTGGTCGGTACCCAGCGCTACGACGGCCCCGGCGTCGGACAAGGCGCGGGCCGGGCCGATTCCGTCGGCCAGGTCGGCTTCAGTACTCGGACACATTACGACCGTCGCATGGGCCGCACCGAGCAGTCCAACGTCTTCCTGTGTCAGATGGGTGGCATGGACAACCGAGAGCCGCCGGGAGAGTAACCCATGGCGTGCCAGCAGCCCGGTAGGGGTCACACCGTACTCCTGCAGGCAGGCCCGGTTTTCAGCCTCCTGTTCACTCAAGTGAATATGCAGCGGGAGATCGGCGGGCAGTTGTTCGGCCACGGTCTTGAGGGCGTCCTGGGGAACTCCACGGACCGAATGCAGCGCAGCTCCTACCGCCGCCATTACCGGGTCAAACTCCTGCGCAATTGCTGTCCTCAGTGAGGCGAGTCTGTCCAGCCAGGCTTGGGCATTGGCATCCCCGAACCTGGCCTGGTCTGAGCTAAGGGGTGTGTTGATTCCTCCCGCCAAGTACAGAGTGTCCAACAACGTCAGCCGGATCCCCGCTGCGCCGGCTGCCCTGGCTAATGCCAGTTCCATGGCGTGGGCCTGCTGATAGGGCCTTCCGTCGGGCTGGTGGTGCACGTAGTGGAATTCAGCAACACTGCTAAAACCGGCCACCACCATTTCCGTAAAAACTGCGGTGGCCAGTTGTCCGTAGGACTGAGGCGTGAGCTCACCGGCGCTCTTGTACATGTGCTCGCGCCAAACCCAAAAATCCCCGCGCCCATCATGGGTGCGGCCACGAAGGATCCTGTGAAACGCGTGGGAGTGGGCATTGGCGGCGGCAGGGAAAACTACTCCACTGAGAACTCGGTCGCCCTCCTCGGGACTGGTGCCGGCCGCCATCCTTGAAATGACACCGCCCTGTATCTCCAACCGCACGCTTTCTCTGATTGTCGGGGAACCGTCCCTGCCAGCCACGAGGGCTGACTCGCACCAGTAGCCGCTCACAGCAGCCCCTCCAGAACGTCAGCAAGGGCTGTCGCGCCATCATTGGCGTCCTCGTCCGAAACGTGCTCCTCAGGCGAATGCGATATTCCGCTCGGGTTGCGCACGAACAACATTGCTGAGGGCACATGGCCTGCCAACACTCCGGCGTCGTGCCCTGCTCCCGTCGCCAATACTGGAGCCGCCGGAAGGATGCGGCTTATCCGTTCCGTCAGGCCGGCGTCGAAATGCACGGTGTTGCTGTATGACTCCTCGGTTAGAGTCACTGAACAGCCCTCGCCTGCGGCCATCTCCCGAGCCGAGCCGTAGATGGCTTCGATCAGTCCTGCGGTTACGGCGTCGTCGGGATGCCTGGCGTCCAGCCACATGTCGACCCTGGAGGCGATCACATTTGTGCCGCCTGGAACGGGTATGAGACGGCCCACTGTGGCACGCGCATCGGGTCGCGATGCGGCAATCTTCCGGACGGAGAGGATGATCTGCGCTGCAGCAATCATCGGATCAGCCCGGTCGGCCATCAGAGTGGTCCCGGCGTGGTTCCCCTGGCCGCTGACGGTCAGCCTCCAGCGGCCGTGGCCAAGCACTGAACTGCCGATTGCCATCGCCGGACCCGTTGATCCCAGCCCGATGCCCTGTTCCACGTGGAGTTCGACGAAATCTCCTATCTGTTCCAAGGCTTTCGGATCAGAGCCCAGGTGGCGGGGATCCAGGCCGTTTGCCCGCGTAATGTCGGCAAACGTATTGCCGTCGCCGTCGCGCAGGTTCAGGGCTTTATTCACATCGATGGCCCCGGTGAGGAGCCGCGATCCAAGGCATGCCACGCCGAATCGGGATCCTTCCTCTTCGGGAAAGACCGTAACGGCAAGCGAACGTCGGAGGAGTGTTCCCCGCGACTTGAGAATATCGACGGCAGCCAGGGCGGAGGCGACTCCGAGCGGACCGTCGAACGCTCCGCCGCCAGGGACGGAATCAAGATGGCTTCCTGTCACCAGCGCACCCTTTTGCGGTTCTCCCCACCAGGCCCAGATGATTCCGTTGCGATCCGTTTCAACGTCCAGGCCCCGCTCTTGTGCCTGTTCGATAAACCAGGACCGTAAGTCGAGCTCAGCGGTCGAGTAAACAGGACGGGAGTAGCCTCCCCTGACGGGGTCTCGGCCCACGTCCCCTATGGACTCAAGAAGCTGACTGACTGTTTTCACATTGAACCTCCGGCTTGAAAGCGATCAGGAGAGGAGTCCCGAGCACAGTACTTGCCACCAAGTAAAAACCAGATTCCATTAGGTAGCAAGGGCTGGTGGGAGTTTCCGGAAGTTTTTACAGCTCGGAAACATGCTGTTTTCCTTGAGCGGGGCTTTCGTTCCGGATTGAAGGAAAACGTCGTAACTTTAGAACTTCCTATTGCCATTGAGTGAAAGTTGGTTTTTACTAAATGGCATACAAGGTGATTCAGGCCACTTGAGAGCAGGCATGCAGTGGGAGCAGATTCCTCCACCCGGACGGTTGAAAGGGCACTTGCCCTGCTAAGCGCAGTATGCACAGACGGTGCCCTCAGCCTCAGTGACGCAGCGCGCGTCGCAGACCTGTCAGCCAGCACGGCACTTCGCCTTCTGCGCACCCTCGAAGCCAGTGGGTTCGTATCCAGGGACGAAAGCGGAAACTTCCGCCCCGGCGCCAGCGTGATCCAGCTCGGGGCTTTGGCCCTGGGCCACGAATCCCTGGTGTCACTGTGTACCCCCGCGATGAAAGGGCTTGTAGCCAAGACCGGCGAATCCTGTTACCTCAGCATTCCCGGACCTGGCGATACCGGCATCTACATAGCCATCGTTGAAGGCACGCACTCCGTCCGACACGCCAGCTGGGTCGGAAGAAGCATCCCGCTTGAAGGCTCGGCTGCGGGGCAGATCCTCACGGGTCGCCAGCCTGACCGGGGCTTCGCAGTTGTTCGAAGCGGCGTTGAAGACGATGTAACGGCCGTGGCCGCACCCGTCGTAATGGGTGGCCGGACGGTGGCCGCGATGAGCATCGTGGTGCCCAGTTACCGGCTGAACGAAAAGAAGGCTTTGCACATCGGAGAGGAACTGGTGGAGGTCGCGAGCAACATCCTCACACCGCCCTCCGGAGACCATGAAATGCCCCAGGAAAGCATGGAAGCAAAATGATCAAATTTGAAAATGTCACCAAGGCGTATCCGGACGGTACGCTCGCCGTCGACGGGTTGAATCTCGAAGCCCCTACAGGCAAGCTGACCATTCTGGTTGGTCCCTCAGGCTGTGGCAAGACCACTTCCCTGCGGATGATTAATCGCCTTATTGAGCCGACCAGCGGCACCATCTATCTCGATGACCAGCCCACCTCCGGCATGGACCCGGCCCTGCTCCGCCGAAGGATCGGCTACGTTATCCAGCACGCGGGCTTGTTCCCGCACCGCACCATTGTGGATAACGTCGCCACCATGCCGCTGCTGCTTGGGGAGAGCCCGAAGAAGGCCAAGGTCCGTGCGCTTGAGCTTATGGAGCGGGTCGGCTTGCCAGCCAGTTTTGCAAAGCGTTATCCTTGGCAGCTGTCCGGCGGGCAGCAGCAGAGGGTCGGCGTTGCCCGTGCCCTGGCTGCGGATCCTGCGTTCATGTTGATGGATGAACCGTTCAGCGCCGTGGACCCCGTAGTCAGGGCGCAGCTGCAGGACGAATTCCTGAGGCTGCAACGGGAGATCGGCAAGACGATCATTATGGTCACCCACGACATCGACGAAGCCCTCAAGCTCGGCGACCAGGTGGCGGTGATGCGTGTCGGTGGGCACCTGGCCCAGATGGCCGCCCCCGCTGAACTGCTGACGGCGCCAGCGGATGACTTTGTTGCCGACTTTGTTGGCCGCGACCGGGGTTATCGCTCCCTGGGATTCACCGATTCTGCGGGCGCCGTGGACATTCGCGATGAGCCTGTCGTCCAGCTCGGTGCCCCCGTCGAGGAGGCACGAATCAAAGCCTCCGGGGCCTGGGTCCTGGTCGTCGACGACGGCCGGAAACCACTTGGGTGGGCACAGGTCGAACGGATCACCGCTGAAGTACGGCACGAGCACCTCAACCTGAGCGGGACGTCAGCCTCTTCGTCAGGGAATATGCGTCAGTTGCTGGATGCGGCGCTGTCCTCGCCCAGCCGTCGCGGCGTCGTCGTCGGCCCTGCCGGCGAACTGCTGGGAACCGTGACGGCCACTGACGTCATCAAGGCGATCGAGGCGGAACCGCATCTGGAGACGGCGCGATGAACTTTGAATGGCTTGGCCGCCAATCGGACAACATTGTGTTCCTTTTCGGCTGGCACGTCCTGCTGGCAGTAACGCCGCTGATTCTGGGACTGCTCATAGCGCTCCCGCTTGGATGGTGGGCACGCCGCCAGCGTTCGGTCTATCCGTTCCTGGTGGGACTGGCCGGGCTCCTGTATACCGTGCCGTCGCTGGCATTGTTCGTCCTGCTGCCGCTCGTCCTGGGAAGCAAGATCCTGGATCCCATCAACATCATTGCTGCGCTGACCATCTACACCGTGGCACTCCTGGTCCGTGTAGTGGCCGATGCCCTCGACTCCGTCCCGGAAGACACGGTCCAAGCGGCGAAAGCCATGGGCTATCGCGGTTACCAGAGCTTCCTGAAAGTGGAGCTTCCGGTCAGCGTTCCTGTCATCTGCGCGGGCCTTCGAGTGGCGGCTGTCTCCAACGTCAGCCTCGTGTCCGTTGCTGCGCTGCTGGGGATTCCGCAGCTCGGATCCCTCTTCACCCAGGGATTCCAGCTGCGGTTTTTCACTCCTATCGTTGCCGGCATCGTTCTGTGCGTCGTCCTCGCAATGATTCTTGACGGGCTCATTATCCTGCTCAACCGGTGGCTGACACCGTGGACTCCCAAGGTGGCGGCATCATGATGAACTACCTGTTTGACCCTGCACACTGGACCGGCGCCGACGGAATTCCAACCCTGATCGGCGAACACCTCCTTTACTCCCTCATCGCGCTGGCCATTGCCGCCGCGCTGGCCATTCCCCTCGGCATCTACATCGGAGTCACTGGCAAAGGCGTCTTCATGATCGCCGGCCTCGCGAATGCACTGCGTGCGCTTCCCAGCGTGGGCCTGCTGATTCTGTTGGTTCTGCTGATCTCGCCGGCCTTTCCGTCCAAGATGGGCTACGTTGTGCCCAGCCTGATCGTGCTGGTCCTGCTGGCTGTCCCTCCCATCCTGACCAACACTTACGCCGGTGTGCGGGCTGTTGACTCCGCCGCCGTTGACGCTGCCAGGGGCATGGGGTTCCGCAGGATGAAGATCCTGACCGATGTCCAGCTTCCCTGTTCCCTTCCGCTGATGTTGTCCGGGGTGCGCAGCGCGCTGCTCCAGATCATTTCCACCGCCACCATCGCCGCCTACATTTCGCTCGGAGGACTTGGACGGCTGCTGATCGACGGCAAAGCCCAGAACGACTTCAGCCAAATGGTGGCCGGTGCCGTTCTGGTGGCCTTGCTTGCCCTGTTCTTCGACCAACTGCTTGCTTTCATCACGCGGCGCGTTGTCTCACCCGGACTGACCCGCCGCACTCTCAAGACTGTAACCAGCGTGTCCGACGCCCCGGTGATCCCGGCCGCCGCCTGACAAGTCCGGCCTTCAAGGGGCCTCTCTCTTCCTCTTCCTCGTTTCGCTGACGTATTTTCCTGGCCACAGCCTGCCCTAAATTAGGAGATTTCCATGAAAAAGTACCTGACCGGATTGACATTGGCTGCCGCAGCAGCCCTCACTCTGAGCGCCTGCGGCGGCGGCGAACCACTCAGCAGCTCCACCAACCAGGCTCCGGCAGATGCCGGATCCAGCATCATCGTCGGGTCCGCTGACTTCCCCGAGAGCCAGCTGATCGCCAAGATCTATGCCGAAGCACTGAAGGCGCAGAACGTCCAGGTCCAGGAAAAGTCCAGCATCGGCAGCCGTGAAGTCACCATCCCGGCTCTGAAGGACGGTTCGATCGACCTGATGCCGGAATACGGTGGGGCACTGCTGCAGTACCTCGATGCAGAAACCAAGGCATCCTCCTCTGAGGACGTCGCCAAGGAACTCGTCACCAAGGTCCCCGCCGGATTGATAATGCTTGAGGCCTCCGAGGCGGAGGACAAGGACGTCTTGTCGGTGAAGAAGGAAACTGCGGACAAGTACTCGCTCAAGACCATTGGGGATCTCCAGCCGGTTGCCAAGGAGCTCGTGCTCGGCGGTCCGCCGGAATGGAAGACGCGTATTAACGGTGTTGCCGGCCTGAAGTCCGTCTATGGCCTGGAATTCAAGGAATTTTCAGCGCTCGACGCCGGTGGTCCACTGACGCTCAACGCCCTGATTTCAGGCCAGATCCAGGTTGCCGACCTCTTCAGCACCGATCCCGCCCTGACAGCCAACAACCTCGTAGCCCTGGAAGACGATAAGAACCTCTTCCTTTCGGAGAACATCGTTCCGATTGTCAATGAAAAGAAGGCCACGGACACCGTTAAGGACGTGCTGAACAAGGTCTCCGCCGCCCTCACCACCGAAGACCTCATTGAGATGAACGGGCGGGTGGCAAAGTTCGAGGACATGGGTGAGATCGCCAAAGAGTGGCTGAAATCGAAGAACCTGGTCTAGGCAAGAAGTTACTGAAGGAGACATCTATGACCGCCGATTTCACTACCGGTGCCCGCCCGGTCAAAGCTGCCCGCGGCACTGAGCTCACTGCTAAGTCCTGGCAGACGGAAGCTCCGTTGCGGATGCTGATGAACAATCTGGATCCTGAGGTCGCTGAGCGTCCTGATGATCTGGTGGTTTATGGCGGTACGGGCCGGGCCGTCCGGTCCTGGGCAGCGTTTGATGCGATCACCCGGACGTTGGAGACGATGGAGGCGGATGAGACGCTGCTGGTCCAGTCGGGTAAGCCTGTTGGTGTGTTCCGTACGAATGAGTGGGCGCCGCGGGTGCTGCTGGCGAATTCGAACCTGGTGGGGGATTGGGCGAACTGGCCCGAGTTCCGCCGGCTGGAGGCCGAGGGTCTGATGATGTACGGGCAGATGACGGCGGGTTCGTGGATTTATATTGGCACGCAGGGCATTCTGCAGGGCACGTTTGAGACGTTCGCTGCGATCGCCCGGAAGCTGACCGGGGACGAGGACGGCACGCTCGCGGGCACGTTGACGTTGACCGGGGGGTGCGGCGGAATGGGCGGGGCCCAGCCTCTGGCGGTGACGCTGAATGAGGGCGCGTGCCTGATAGTGGACGTCGACGAGACCCGCCTCCGCCGCCGTGCCGGCAAACGGTACCTGGACGAGGTGGAAACGGACCTGGACGCCGCGATCGCCAAAGTCCTGGCGGCCAAGGAGGAGCGGCGGGGCTGGTCGGTGGGGTATGTGGGGAACGCCGCGGAGGTGTTCCCGGAGATCCTGCGCCGGCACAAGGCGGGCGAACTGACGGTGGACATTGTCACGGACCAGACTTCCGCGCATGATCCGCTGTCCTACCTCCCGGAGGGCATCTCCGTGGCGGAGTGGCACCGTGAGGCCGGGGCGGACCCGGAGGGGTTCACGAAGAAGGCCCAGGCCTCGATGGCCAGGCATGTGCAGGCGATGGTGGAGTTCCAGGACGCCGGGGCGGAGGTCTTTGATTACGGCAACTCGATCCGCGATGAGGCCCGCAAGGGCGGCTACGCCAGGGCGTTCGAGTTCCCCGGCTTCGTTCCGGCGTATATCCGGCCGCTGTTCTGCGAGGGCCTGGGCCCGTTCCGCTGGGTGGCGCTCTCCGGCGATCCCGAGGACATCCAGGTCACCGATGAGGCCATCAAGGAACTCTTTCCGGAGAACAAGCACCTGCACCGCTGGATCGACGCCGCGCAGGAACGGGTCGAGTTCGAAGGCCTCCCGGCGCGGATCTGCTGGCTCGGTTACGGGGACCGGGCCAAGGCAGGCCTGCTGTTCAACCAGCTCGTCAGGGACGGCAAGGTCAAGGCCCCCATCGTGATCGGCCGTGACCACCTGGATTCGGGTTCGGTGGCTTCCCCGTACCGGGAGACCGAGGCGATGGCTGACGGTTCGGACGCGATTGCTGACTGGCCCATGCTCAACGCGCTGCTCAACACCGCCTCCGGGGCGACCTGGGTCTCGCTGCACCATGGTGGGGGTGTGGGGATCGGCCGCTCCATCCACGCCGGGCAGGTCTCCGTGGCGGACGGCACCGACCTCGCAGCCCAAAAGCTCGAACGGCTCCTCACCAACGACCCCGGCATGGGCGTCATCCGCCACGCCGACGCCGGCTACGACCGCGCCCTCGACGTCGCCAAAGAACGCGGCGTCCGCCTCCCAATGGCAGAGGCCCCAGAAACCCGCTAACCAGGGCCCACACCCCACATCGATTGCTCGGTAACCGCCGTTTAGACCCACCAAAAGGCTCCTACGCAGCAATCGATCCCAAAAAGAAGGAATCATGTCCCTCCTGGAAATCGACGGTGCCACTCTTGCCCTGGCTGATATAGCCTCAGTCGCTGCGGGGGGAGTGGAAGTCCATCTGACCCCAGATGCAATACAGCGGATGGAATTTTCTCGGCGGGCGGCCAGGGAAACTGCGGCCAGACGGCCAGTGTATGGGAGGTCGACGGGCGTAGGTGCGAACCGTTCAATAGCTTTGGAACCGGAGAACCTGGCGGGAGGGCAGCAGACTCGGCACGGGCTCAACCTACTGCGAAGCCACGCCGCGGACGCAGGTGAAGCCTTGGGTCCGGAGATTGTCCGGGCCATGCTGGTGGTCAGGTTGTCACAGCTGGCCGCGGGGGCCTCGGGAATCGATCCGGCGATAGCCCAGGCTCTCGTGCGACTCCTGAATGACGACACGCTCCCAGAGGTTCGCGAGTTCGGCGGCATCGGCACGGCGGACCTGCCCGCCCTGGCCGGAACGGCCTTGACCTTGTTGGGGGAGCGACCCCCAATGGGAGACGGCCGGCTCCGCACCAGGCTGGACGTTTGGGATTCGGGTGACGCGCTTCCCTTCATCAGTTCCAACGCACTCACTATTGCGCGCGCTGCCTTGTCGCATCAGAGGCTGGAGCGTCTGCTGCACAACGCTGTCACCATCAGCGCGTTGTCCTTTATTGCGCTATCCGGAAACGCCGAGGCTTTCAGCCCAGCCGTCGCGGCAGCGGCAGACACCAAATCAGTCGCAGTCGCCGCCAACACCCTGCGATTACTCGTTGAGGGGCGCGGTGCTCCTGCACGGATTCAGGATCCTTACTGTCTTAGAACCCTGCCCCAGGTGTTCGGGTCGCAATTGGAAGAGCTCTCGTCGCTCAGAGAGCTTCTCGCCCGTCTGGTCGTGGCCGGACATGAAAATCCCATGGTCCACGGATGGCAGACCGATGGAGCCAGTAACGTGTCCCACCATGGCCTGTTTCAAATGACCAATTTGGCCCGGCGGATCGATACTCTTCAGATCGCGGTGGGATCCGCCTGCGCCACGAACCTGCGCCGGATCAACCTTCTCTGCGATCCCGCCCACACTGGCCTGAACCGGTTTTTGGCTGCCGACGACGCAGGACAATCCGGCGTCATGGCCCTCGAGTATGTTGCCGCGGCAGCGGTTGGCCGCATCCGAGCCAATTCGCATCCGGCAAGTCTGCAGACAGTGGTTCTTTCCCTTGGCTCCGAGGAGGATGCCAGCTTCGCCAGCGTCGCCGCTGAACAACTTGAATCTACCGTGCAGGCCCTTCCGACAGTGCTCGGGACTGAACTGCTCTGCGCCATTCGAGCCATCCGGCTCCAAGGGCATCGGATAGACAATTTCAGTAGCCCGCGACTCAAAGAGATGATGGCCGCAGGTCTGGATTTGGATAGCAACATTGTCGATCGGGATCTCCGGAAAGACCTCGATGCGGCCACCAATATCGTCCTCCGTGATCTCGGCGCGTAAGGACAGCGTGGTGCCGCCAGGCTATTCCCCGGTCAGCCCGTCTATTGATTCGCGGAGTAAATCGGCGTGGCCGTTGTGCCGGGAGTACTCCTCGATCATGTGAACCAGGATCCACCGCAGGCTCGGTCTTGTGCCGTCCCGCCTGGCGCGGCTGGCCAACCGGTTCAGCCCGCCGTCGGCCAGCGCCTCGGTAGTCAGGGAGCGGGAGCAGTCGACGGCGTCCTGCCACAGAATGCGGAGATGCTCGGGAGAGTCCGCGCCGGCCGAATGCCATTCCCAGTCCCGGTCCGCCTTCCAGTCCACAGTGTCCCAGGGCGGCTGCGGGTCCCGCCCGAACAGCGATTCGGAGAACCAGCTGTCCTCGACATAGGCCAGGTGCTTCAAAAGACCGCCGAGTGTCAGTGAGGATGGCGCCACAGTAGCGCTAAGGCCGGCGGAGTCCAGCCCGGAGCACTTCCAAGCCAGGGTGGCGCGCTGGAAGTCGAGGAACCCCAGGAGGGTACCGGCCTCGTCGCCTGCAAGAGGAGGTTCGGGGCGGCCTTGTTCGTCAATGTCAGTCATGGTTGGTGAGCCTATCGGCAATGAGGGTGGAAGCCGACCCGCCGTCGTGACCTTGTTTGCCTCAAAACATGGCCACGACACAGCGAGTCTCCGCTCCAGGGGCCAGTTCAGCTTGAAAGAAGGTCACGACCGCGCCCGTGCTGACTTTCTCATCCCAACTGCTCCAGGGGATCAACTGCACGGAATCCAGCGCGGCGAGATCTCCCGGGACAGAATCCCGTCGTCGTTCTGCTTCCCGGGGCAGCCCCACCCTGGCCGCCTTCGAGAGCGGAAGGATTTGGAGGGTGACGTCGGACGCGGGCGTGATCCCGGCGTCGTGAATTTCCAGGACCCAGGGCGAGCCATCCCAGTACCTGTCCGCGACCGGGACGCCGTCAACGCGCAACTGCGCGATGTCTCCGGCCCAGGCGATCTCCAGCTCGGCATGCTCCCCACCCGAAAAGATCTCAGCAGGCACTCCAACCTTGTAGGACATAGAGAGGGCATCGATGGTTTCCTGGGACGGGGCAGAGGCACGCCCGGCCGAAGAGCCGAACGTGTCCGGTACCGGTTGGGAAGGACGGAGGAGTTCGACGGCGGGACGCAGTACCGGGGGAGCGGACAAAGCACCTTCCACCGGGACGGCTTCAAAGGAGGCCGACGCCGGGTTGTAGCGCCGGACGTCAGGAACACCGGCGGACCGGCCGGCAAGCTGTCCGCTGGCCGCGACCCACACAGGTTCTTCCGAGAGGAGCAGTTCCCTTCCAGCAGCGGTATCCACAATCCAAGCCTGATTGGCGGATTCAGGGGACAGGACCAGGATGTTGAGCGCAGCGTCCGCCGAGCTGGCCTCGAGCACAACCGATCCGCTGGCAAGGACGTTGCCGTCGATAACAGACGTATTGCTGGCCGAGCCATCGACAGGGCCGCCGAGCGACGTACCCTCCGGCAGACGAAGTTCCACTGGAATTCCTGCTTCGGCAGCGAGTACCAGGGTCGGCGAGGTGTCCGGGCCGAGGATTGTAAGCGGCGAGGCCGTGGCCCATTCGAGGGTCACCCCGCCGACTTCCAGGTTCAGGGGCCAGTGCGCAATCGTGCCGGGAGGAACGGTGACAGGCCGGCTCGGGAAAGTCACTGAGCCGGCCTCCAAGGCGACCTCGAAGCGCGCGCCGGCACGGGGACTCAGCGGGATGTGGGGCTGATGCCAGGTAATGAACACGAAACCGGAGTGGCCGTCGCTGCGCAGGGCCCAGCGCAATGTGGAAGTATCCTCGATCCCCTCCGGCAGCGTATCCGGCAAGGTGGAAGGCATCCGGGCAAGGCGGTCCCCGAAGGCTGAGAGAAAGGCGTGCTGCTTCCTGAGTTCGGCAAAGCTTGCGCTGAGCCTGCCGGAGGCGCCGATCGGGGCGTGGAAATCGTAGTCGAAGCGCGGCAGATCGTTGGGATAGCCGGTGGCATGGGACTCCTGGAGGTTGTCGGCCGGGTTGGCCCCGCCGGCAAACATGTAGTAGCCCTGCCAGGCCGAGCCGTTGCCGATCTTGTTGTGGGCAACGGCGGCAACGTCCAGTGCCTGTGGCCATGGTCTGCGTTGGTAGGCCGTGGCCATCCCCCCGGCAAGCTCGCAGGTGGCGGCCGGGTACAAGGGAGAGGGGATCCGGGGCTTGGCAGGGTCCGCACCTGTATCACTTGAGCCAAGGTGTACACGCAGGTCGGCCCCGATCCCGGGATCGTCCCAGACATGGCTGAAGAAGAAGTGTTCCCGGAACGTGGGGTCCCAGGGGGAGTCCGCCTCCACCCAGAAGCCGTCGCCGTATCCGCCGAACAGCGGCAGGACCTCGTCATGGGGGAGGTCGGCCCCGCCCCACGCTGTCGCTGTCCAGATCGGCGCGTTCAGGCCTGCCATCCGGGCCAGCTTCTTGAGCTCGGTGATGTGTTGCGGTTCGGTATACAGTTCGTTCTCAATCTGGATGCCGATGACGTTGCCCGACGGTCCCATGACGCCATTGAGGTGGGTGCCGAGCTGGCTGAACCAGCGTGCCACGAGCTGAAGGTAGGCAGGATCATTGGTGCGATGCCTGACCTTGGCGGCCTGCAGCCAATCCGGGAACCCGCCGTTCCGGACTTCGCCGTGGCACCAGGGGCCGATGCGCAGGACGACGTCCAGCCCGATCAATTTACACAGTCGCACGAAGGCGGCGACATCCAGGTTTCCCTCGAAACCCACCTCGCCCTCGTGCTGTTCGTGGTGGATCCAAAAGACGTAACAGGCGACGACGGTGACGCCGCCGGCCTTCACTAGCCTGAGACGCTCCTCCCAGCGCGACCGGGGGAGCCGGCTGAAGTGGGTTTCCCCCGAGACGGGGATGCAGGGCCGTTGCAGGACTTCAATGAAGCGGTTGGTCAGCCGGTACCGTTCATGCTGGTCCACCGTGTTGCTCATTGCCGGTGACATGAGCGGCGAATCCCAAGGTTTGTGCGAGACGTGAAGGGACCTGTCTGCACTTGGCGACATCAAAGCGGCCATAGATCAATCTCCTTTGAGGTTCGTCCCCGGCTTGCCAACTCGGGGTGTTCGGCGATCAGGCGGAGACGCCCCCGCGTCACCGAGAGGTCCGGGAGGACAGCCGCCGCAGCAATGATCGCGTTCCGCAGCCCGGCGAGAACAGCTGCAGGGCAATCCATGCGACGGCGTCGGGATCGATGGTCACTGGCCGTCCGGTAGTGCGGGGAGCAGCGGTCAGGAGGTCGTCGTCGTTCATCCCACCAGTATTCACGCTTGCCGGAATCATGGATAACTTCGCCCCCATCCACGAGGTGGACGACGCGATGCGGGAAAGAGTCTTCAACATCAACGTAACGTCCGTCCTGCGCCTGACCCGCGCCGTCGTGCCGCTGATGCTTGAAGCGGGAACAGGTTCAGTGGTTAACGTTGCCTCCGAGGCCGGACTCAGGGGCTCCGCGGCCGGGGCGACCTACACGGCCTCAAAGCACGCCGTGGTGGGGCTCACCAAGAACTCCGCCGTGATGTACGGGCGCAAGGGCCTGCGCTTCAATGCTGTTGCGCCCGGACCGACCATCACCAACATCCAGGCGTCCTTCGGGTCCCAGCTGGCTTTGCCGGGAAGGGAACCGGACTCAGCCGTGCAGCCGCCGGTAGCTCGCAGCGGCAGCAGGATGAAGCGGCACCCCTGCAGTATTGATCAGTGTTTCCGTGCTGAGGAACTGCACACCAAGACTGGATCTGGGAATCAGTTCCTGAGCATGACCAACCAGCAGCTCCACAGTCTTCGTCACCGTCTGGTCATCCAGATCACGATTGCAGAGGAGCAGGTTCGCCACGCCGAGGGTCCCTACCGCAGGAGTCCCTTCATAACTGCCTTCCGGGATGAGGACCCGGTCGTAAAAGGCACCGAATTCGGCGCGCATGGCCGGGATGAGGTCTGAGAGGTCAAGGAACCGGAGGCCGAGTTCTCCGTTTGCCGCGGTAATGGCTGCAGTGGGTACTCCACCTGACCACAGCATGGCGTCGACCGAACCGTCCCGGAGGGCGGCCAGCCCTGCGTTGAGGCCCAAGGTCAGCTCCTTCACGGGCTCGTGGGGTCGAAGGTTGTTTGAGGAAGAGCCACCGGACGGTCCGCCCAGCCCCGCTGCCTGGATAATCCGGTGGGCGGTGAAGGACGTTCCGGATCCCCTCGCACCGATGGCTGCCGTCTTGCCTGCGAGATCCATCAGGCTGAGGATGCCGCTGTCCCGCCGCACCACGCAGTGGACGTAGTTCTCGTAGACCTTTCCGAGGGCCACTATCAGCCCTGGATTCCCGTTACCTGTGTTCGTGTTCCCTGCTTCTGAGGACGCTTGCTCTACTGCCGCATCGGCTAGCGCGACGGCAAAGTGCGCCTCTCCGGCAATCAGCCGGGCGATGTTTTCGAGACTGCCTCCAGTGGTCATAGGGACGGCATTATGGGCAACACCGTGGCGCTGCAGCGATTCCGCAAGCAAGGTGGAAAATTCGAGGTAGAAGCCGCCGGGCTCACCGCCGGCCACCGTCAGATTTTCCGGTATCTCCTCAGGGCTGCAGGCGCCCAGAGGCGGAAGGATCAGCCCCGCAAGCCCGAAGGCCACCGCGGTCCGGAGCACTTTACGCCGCGGTAGTTGCACATTGGCCTGCCGGAGGTGGCTGCCCGCGAGGTTACGCATGGGCTGACCCGTCCGTTGGAGTCGTGTGGGGAAATTCCAGGCGGGCGACCAAACCACGTGGATCCCCTTGCGTCAGTCTCAGGCTCCCGCCGTTGGCGCCGGCAAGCCGGGACACGATAGCCATGCCCAGTCCGTTACCGCGCAAATGCCGGTGTTGGGGGGAGCGCCAGAACCGGCCGAGCGAAGCGGTCCTTTCATCTTGCGAAAGGCCTGGGCCGTCGTCGGCGATCTCGATGACCAGCTTCCGGGGGAGCAGGCGGATGCCTGCCATGATCTTTGCGCCGGGGGCATACTTGATCGCGTTGTTCAGAAGCTCGCCCACCATTTCCGCCAATTCCGTGGCGTTGCACGTAAGCTCAACCGATCTCTCCGGAGTCTCGAGAATTAACGGGCATCCGGCCCGCCGAGCCGCAGGGCCTGCCCGTTCGACTTCCTCCTGCAGCACCACCCACGGATCAATGACAGTTTCGGGCTGGGGGACGGCCTGCCCGATGGTGCTCCTGGCTACCCCCACGGAAGCCCGGTGTTCGGCTGCTGCGAGCTTCAGGACGCCGTCGAGGATTTCTTCCACGCGTTCCAGCTCGTCGACGACTCCCGTCACCGCTGACTTTTCGGTGCTGTTCCGCAATTCGAGCTCGAGCAGATCGATCCGCAGCCTCAGGGCTCCCACCGGGTTGCGCAACTGATGCGAGGTGTCGGCAATGAGCTTGCGCTGGGACTCGATGCTTTCCGTGACCGTCTCCGCCATAGTGGTGAAGGAGTGGCTCAGTTCCCGCAGCTCCGGGGGGCCGTCTTCCGGGAGCTGGCTGGTCCTCCCCGTGGCCGCAAGTTCTCCCACCGCGGTGTTCAGGCGATGAATCGGGCGCAGTACCCAGCCGGTTACCCTGCTGGCCAGGAGGAGAAGGATAGCCTCCAAGCCTGCTGCTCCGAGTCCGATGCCAAGCCAGCGCTCGCGCAGCTTCTGCCTTGCGGCGTCCTGATTCACTTCGAGGACAGCTTCACCGAGGACCTGGTTCGCGCTGCCGAACGATCTTGAGATCACCTCGGAGCCGCTTTCAAGGGGAAGCAGGGGTGGCAGGGTTGTGTCGGTCAGGTTCAGGCTTGCGCGGGATATCGCGTTGCGGACATCCAGGCGGTCCTCATCCAAGTCTCCGGACCGCAGCGTCCTGTCCTGGAGCCGGATGATGATGCCCTCATCGTAGAGCTCGGAATACCGGTCCATCTCCCTCTGGAGCTTAGTGAAGTCGCCGTCCAGGGCTGTATCGGAGGCAAGCTGGGCGAAGCGGTTGAGCGACGATACCCTGTTGATCTGGAGTTCTTGCGTCAGCTCCCTGCTGGCAGACGTCACCAGGGCGTAGGACACGACGATCACCATAACCAAGGACAGTAGGCTCAGGACACTGAGCACCCGCAACCTCATGCCCGTTCCGCTTCGATCCGGTACCCCACACCGCGAACATTGATGATGAAACCGGGCAGGTCCAGCTTCGCCCGCAAGCCCGTCAGATGGACGTCAAGGCTACGGGAGGACGCCATAAAAGCATCGCCCCAAAGGACGTCAAGGATCTGCTCCCGGGTGACTACCGATCCCGCATGCTGGACCAGCAGTGCCAGGAGGTCGAACTCGGTTGCGGTCAAGGCCAGTACACGAGGTCCGACGGCGGCGACGCGGCGGTCGAGGTCGACGTCGAGCTCTCCTACCACAAGAGTGCGGCTCGGCGTGTCTTTCGTCCACGCCGCCCGTCTGGTGACAGCTTCGATTCTGGCCAGCAGCTCCACGAGCTTCACCGGTTTGACCAGGTAGTCATCGGCGCCGAGCCGAAGGCCCAAAACCACGCTCCGCTCATCGTCCCGGGCGGTAAGGATCAGAATGGGGCACCGGGTCACCTGGCGGAGCTTCCGAAGGACGTCGAGTCCGTCAAGGTCCGGCAGTCCCAGGTCCAAGAGGATGACGTCGAAGTTCCGGTGGGCCAGCAGAGCATCTGTTCCACGGGAAACCCTGGTTGCCTTGTGCCCGGCTGAGACCACGGCTGCTTCGAGCGCAGACGCCATGGCGTCGTCGTCCTCGACGATGAGCAGTTCCATTGCCTGGGTCTCTTTCAGCTGGGTGAGCACCTGCAGACCACATCGTAGGTGGAACCTGCCCCCATTACCTAAGTCCGGAGCCGGCATTACCTAAGGAAGTGTTAGGAAAGTGGAATTTACCTTGGAAGTGCTCCCCGTCACGCATAGCTTGGCTGGTGTCCTCATCTTTCCGGGGACATTCAACGTCGAGGAGGAACCATGAGCAACGATGCCATGGACAGCACCAACCCATCGGGAAAGCCGCTGATTACTGCTGACTACCAGCGCCCATCCGGCCTTGTCAGCCACGCGGACCGCATTGATGACGACGGCGGACGCCCTGCCAAATGGCGCATCATCGGCCCTGGGCTGGTTGTGGCCGCCACCGGCGTGGGTGCGGCTGACATGGTGGCCACTCTCGTGGCCGGTTCCCGCTTCGGATACGGGCTGTTCTGGGCAGTCATCGTTGGCGTGGTCCTGAAAATCATCCTTGTAGAAGGAGCAGGCCGCTACACTCTGGCAACCGGAAAAACGATTTTCGAGGGATGGCGCTCCCTCGGCAAATGGACTACATGGTACTTCGGTCCCTACATCATGATCTGGGGCTTCGTATACGGAGCAACAGCCATGTCCTCCGCTGCCCTGCCTCTGGCAGCAGTGTTCCCCATCCTGCCGCTATGGGCGTGGGCCATCCTGATGGGCCTGGCCGGTTTTGCCATGGTGTGGTGGGGTAAGTACGCCACCTTCGAGAAGATCACCGCCGCTTTGGTGGGCCTCATGTTCATCAGTGTCGTGGGCCTGGCCATCATTGCGGCGCCGAACATTCCCGAGATGCTCACCGGCCTGATTCCCATGATCCCGGAGGCAAAGGATGCCGTTTTCTACACGCTGGCGTTGGCCGGTGGCGTCGGCGGCACTATCACCCTTGCCGCGTACGGATACTGGCTGCGGGAGAAGGGCTGGTACACCCCCAAGTGGATGAAAGTCATGCGAATCGACAACTCGATGGCCTACGTCATGACCGGTATCTTCGTGATTGCGATGCTCATTGTGGGTGCCGAGGTTGTCCGCTCTGCTGGTGTTTCGCTCAGCGCGAGCGACGAAGGCCTGCTGGACCTCTACGATGTTCTGAAGGCAGAATACGGCGATACCGTGGGGGCAGGGTTCCTGATCGGTTTCTGGGCAGCTTCCTTCTCCTCAATCATTGGCGTCTGGAACGGTGTCTCCCTGATGTTTGCTGACTTCTGGGGCAACATGCGGGGTAAGGAATCAGGCCATCCGGATACCCGGGTGGGTGGAAAGTACTTCAAGTTCTATATCCTGTGGCTGACGTTCCCACCCATGATTCTCTTCGCGCTGGGCCAGCCCATCGGCCTGATCCTTGCGTACGGCGCACTGGGTGCACTGTTCATGCCGTTCCTCGCGCTGACCCTGCTGGGCCTACTCAACGGCAAGAGGATCCCAAAGGTTTGGGCCAACAAGCTGCACACGAATATCGCGCTGGGGATCTGTGCCCTGCTGTTCGTCATCCTGGGGATCCGCCAGCTTTGGACCTCCCTTTCGCCGATCTTCGGCGGTTAGCGGGGTAGCTGCCCATATTAAACGCAGAGTACGACGGCAGAAGCGCCCGCCGTCGTACTCTTGCGTTTCAAAGGCTAGTGATGGCCCACTTTCGTGGTGCCAAACATGAGGGTCTGGCGGCTGACGTCGTAGAAAACAGTATGGGCAGTGGACAGGAGATCCTGAAGGTTGTCGGCGTCGTCGGCTTCGATCGCCAGGAATTCCTCCCAGGCCCCGGCGTCCAGCACCAGCTGGAGCGTCCACGTGCCACGTTTTCCGGCGTCTCCGGCGATCCACGTGAACTGGTAATGGCTGACCTGGCGCACCTTGATGCTGTCATCGGTCACAGGCTGTTTTGGAGTGGGGCTCATGGTTGTTCCTTACCGGCTGCACCCCAGCCGCACAGCCTAGTAGCTGGTTTCTTGCAGGTCCCGATCACCGCAGGGCAGACTCGACTCTGGCCTGCGGCCGGAGCATTAATGTAGCTCCGCTCCCGTTGTCCTGTAAATGCCTCGCGGATGCCAACAGCCATCAAGGCCTCGGCGGGTAGGAGTGAGTCCGTCTCCTGTCCGCTCGAAGTCCTTGTCAGCCGGCAGATGTTCCGGGGCGGTGTAAGCGCCCGCTGGCACTGATGACCTCAGCCCAGAGGGCGTGCATAGGGGATGAACCTGAGGGCCAGATCGTCACCCCCACTGCCCCGCCAGAAGCGCAGACCCGCGTGAGATCAGCGACAGCTGAGCGTGGATCCTCTACATGGTTCACCACGAAACCCGGGTCAGGGTTCGATGGCAGTGACTCGTGCGCCCAGGACGGAAGCGCGGGCCGCAAGGGTTCCCGTAGCGCAGCCCACATCCAGCAAGCCCCTGCCGCCGAGACCGCCGATGGCTTCCCCTACCGCATCGAGCAGTGGCGTGACGGTTCCGGCGCACAGACGTGCGAAGCTCCTCGAATACGGAGCGGCTGTTCCTTGCCCAGTTTTTTACGCGCTCCCCTTCTGGACGATCAGCCATGAGTCCTCCCTGTTCGATCCGTCCAGCGTTATCCGGCCCGGTCTGATTGCGTCCTGTCTCATCAATGGCACTCGGGATAAGGATTTCACACCGCCTAAGCTGCCTCCGGCTCTTTTTGGCGGGCACGCTTCCGCGTCTTGGCGCGGTGGAGGAGATCGCGTCGTTGCCGGTGGGCCGCGCGTTGGGGAGCAGCGCGTTGGGGAGCACCGGGTAACGCTGTGCCCGGGAGTGGTGTGCCGGGGAGGGGTGGGGCGGTGGAGTGGTAGGTGTGGCCGGTGGGGGTGTGGAGTTCGGTGGTGTGTCGTGGGCTGGGGTGGGTGTGGGTGGTCCAGCCGGGGGTTTCTTTGGTGTGGTTGCAGGCTTCGCAGAGGCCTTGGCCGTTGGTTGTGGTGGTGGTGCCGTTTTGGTGCCAGGGGATGATGTGGTCCACGTGGCGGATGGGTGCGTCGCAGTAGGGGGTGCGGCAGGTGTGGTCGCGGGTCTGGATGAAGCGGCGGAGCCTGGGTGGGAAGAGCCGGGCGCGGGAGTCCATGGCGATGAGGTCGCCGGTGTCGGGGGCGGTGTAGAGCCGGCGGAGCCAGACGTTCAGGGGCTTGTTTGTGTTGGGGCCGGTGTCGGGAGTGGCCTCCGGAGCTTGCCCGGGGTCCGTGGGGTTGAGCGCGTTGTTCGTGGAGTTGAGAGCGTTTTGGCTGGGCCCCGTGTGCCCGGGGTCCGTGGGCTGTAGGTGTGTGGGGTGGATGGTGGTGCGGGCCCAGTGGGCGGGGACGATGCCGTAGCCGGGCAGGCGTGCGGGTTCGCTGTGGCCTTGGAGGAGGGTGCGGTCGGTCATGACGAGTTGGATTTCGATGCCGGTGATCCCGCCGGGGGTTCCGGTGATCCGTTCGACGAGGGTGTCGGCCATGATCTGCCCGCGGGACCGGGTATCCGGGCCGGTCTCCCCGCCGGTGCAGGTGTTGGTGGTGGTGAGGGTGTCGGCGTGGCGGGTGAGGGCGGCGTGGACGGCGACGCCTGCGGTGACGGGGAGCAGGGCGGTGAGGTAGGTCATGGTGTCCGGGGCCGGGCGGAGGCTGACGTGCCGGTCGGTGTGGGCGTTCGCGGCGCGGGTGACCAGGGAGCGGGGATCGATCCGGTAGGCGGCGGTGCGGGCCGCGGCGATGAGGGCCCGGTCCCCGAGCCCGGAGAGCGCTCCGGTGTCTGCGGCGAGTTCTTCATCGACCGCGCACCTGTCCTGGGCGGTGAGGCAGGCTGTTTCCCTGGCCAGGAGGGTGGCGCGCCATTCGTTGAGCTGTCCGGTCTGCAGGGCGGTGAGGGTGTGGGGCATTTCGGTGGCGAGGGCTTTGGCCAGGCCGAGGAGCCGGCCGCCGCGGGCGGGGGACTCGCGCCGGGCCAGGGCGATCTGCGCGGCCACGCCGTTGCCCAGTTCGGCAGCAGGCACCCCGGCCGCCCGCTGGGTGCGGCGCTGGTCGGCGTCGAACGCCACGGCGATGCGGGCCTGCAGCGCTGCCGCGGCGGACTTCAGGTCCTCCAGGTCCCGCAACTGTTCAATGAGCCCGGCACCGTCACCGCAGGGACGAAGCCCCGCCAAGGCCGACAGCACATCGCCCAGAGAGACAGCGCCCACAGACATGTCGCCCGCTGGCACAGCGCCCACAGACGTGCCGCGGCCGCCCGCCAAAGCGAGTACCGCCGTCGACCCCTGCATCTCCCCCATGGAAAGAGTCTTTCAGCGACCACCGACAATTTAGCCGGGGCGTCAACACCTACGTTCCAGGCACCTCGACGCCGGGCACTTCAACCCCCGGGGCAAGCTCGGACGACGGCGTAAGCCTCCAACGACCGCTGGCAGGTTCGTGGCTGATGACCGTGGAGTAGCCGCCGTTGCCTGCTGCGTCCATGGCCTTGAGTAAGGCGTCGAGCATCTGGCGTGCGTGCTCCATTCTCTCGGCCATGGTTCCCTCAAGGTCGCTGTCATCGATGAGGGGGTGGGCCTTGCCACCCGCGACTACTTTCACTGAATATCCAATTTCCTCGTGGAGGGACCCACGGGAACAACCAATTTCAGTGACCTTATCTGCCCGAACCAAGCCATTGCTGATGGTGCGGAGCCACACATCACCCATTGCTCATCCTTTGGTCTAGCTACCAAACGGAATTCATCCCCAAGCACACCGTAGCCCCGAAAGTCGTGCCACCGCATCCCCGCCCGAGAAGCGCTTTTGCCTCCGGGCGCATGGGCTCCTGTCCAACAAACCCAAGCGGACGACGTCGGAACTTTCCGAGGTCAATATCTTGCGTATAAATTGCGTAAATTTAGCTCAATTAGTTTGGTAGAAGATGATCTCATTTTGCCAATTTGCTTCATAAGATTTGAGTTTTCGCTGTAAGAATCAGGCGAAATGTGTGGCCAAAAAGACCTATAGGGATGGATTCATGCGTGCTGGGGCAAATTGTCATGTTGAATTATGCGTGAAGGCCGCGATCCCTGCATTTGATGCTTAGGGGCGGGCGCTATCGGCCAGCCGGTAATTCGATTATTACCGTGCTGGTTCCGGCGCACAACGAGGCCGCGGGAATCGGGGAGACCATTAAATCCCTAACAGGCCAGACCTGCGTCCCTCACCGGGTAATTGTTATAGCAGACAACTGCACTGACGACACAGAGGCGATTGCCTTGGCTCATGGAGCAGAAGTGATCAGGACTGTGGGCAACACAGACAAGAAAGCCGGTGCCCTCAACTTCGCGCTTGCAGGCGTCCTTCCTGGCTTGGCATCGGATGATCTTATCCTGGTGCAGGACGCGGACTCACAGCTCTCCCCTGACTTCATTGAAAGGGCCGTCGGCCACCTGTTCGCCGACCCGTTTCTCGGCGCTGTGGGTGGGGTGTTCAGCGGAGCAACCGGCGGTGGGTTTGTAGGTCACCTGCAGCGCAACGAGTACGCCAGGTATGCGAGGGATGTTAAGCGGCTCAATGGGAAATGCCTCGTTGTCACCGGCACAGCGGCGCTGTTCCGGGTGCTGACCCTTGAACACGTTGTGGAGGCGCGGCTGGAAGGAACCCTCCCTCCGGGGAATGGCTGGGGTGGGGTGTACGACACCACCGTGCTGACCGAGGACAATGAGCTCTCCTTCGCGTTGCTGACACTTGGTTACAGGATCAAGTCACCGGCGGACTGCACCCTGGTCACGGAGATCATGCCTTCCTGGCGGCAACTGTGGGGACAACGGCTTCGGTGGAAGCGTGGAGCTGTGGAGAACTGTGTCCAGTACGGCTGGACCAGAGTCACGCGGCCGTATTGGGGACGGCAGCTCTTAGCAATGACCGGTGTCCTGGTGACCCTTATTTACTTTGGCACGATCGCGTTTGCACTGGGCACGGGATCCGGGTTGCACCTGCACCCCTTCTGGCTCGCCGTGACCGGTGTCTTCGTGATCGAACGTGTAGTAACAGTGCGGCTCAGGGGATGGAAATACATGCTTGCGGCCGCAACGATGTACGAACTGGTGATCGACCTGTTTTTGCAGGTGGTCCACTCGAAGGCCTATTTAGATGCAGCCCTGAACAACAAGAAAGCTTGGTAGAGAGATCTATGTATAACAACGTAGCGGCCCCCGCGGCAGCAGGAGTAGGGGCCGGAACACTGGCATTGACTGGCGCCGGGGATATCCTCTGGCTTGGTCTGGCAGCCTTTGCCTTGGTCGCCCTGGGTGCGGCAATCAAGCGGATTGTTCCTGTGAAAGCCAAGTCTGAGGTCTAATCAGCAAAGTACCTCAGGAACTGCCCGGGGTGGCCCCAAAGCGCTTAGCCCCGGGCAGTTGCTTGTATACCAATTCCTCATGCGTTCGGATGCTCACGGTATTTGAGCATCCGGCCGAATCGCAAAGCTGATAACTGATAGTGGCGCTTCCCTTGAACTTGTTGACGTAGCTGCCGGTGTTGGGCACGCTATTCCGGACTCCGTTCACGAGCAGCGTGACGGTGGTTCCTGCGGCCCCTGTCCAACGGACGGTGGTGTTGTTGACGCCTTTGACCTTTGCGTTGACTGCACTCAGCTTGATGGCCGAGACCGGAGCAGGTGCCACCGCTGCAGGTGTGAACGAGAAGTCCCGAATGACCACCGACTCCGGTTTGATGCGGGCAGGATCGCCTCCACCGCCGCCAGTTACCCACAGGTTGAAGTGGATTTGTTCCTTGGCGGGCTTGGGAACCGTGGTTCCCTGCAGAATGGTCCGTTTCAACAACGGCCCTGTATACCCTTGACCGGCATAGGTCTCGAAGGTCAGCTTGCCAGGCTCCCAAACCATTTTGTGGGTGAGGATGGGATCGCTGGTGGTATTAAAAACTACGGTGTTGTTCCCCTGACCGGGGGGCTTGCTCGCGTCGAACCAGTAGCCATGGGCTTGGGTTACGGGCCAGGATTCGCCATAGCTTGCTCCGCCTCCCCAGGCAGAAGCCTCACAAAGGTCAATCTCGTTGTAGCCCGGCGCAGCAAGAGGATCGTAAGTAAACAGGCACCCCCACACGACTTCCTTTTGGAGAAGGCTCACGTTCTTTTCCACGGTGGTGCTGTACGTTCCGTAGCCGAAGCCCTGGCGTGTGGATTGGAATTCTGCGCCCACGGGGCCCCCACCAGTGGGATTCGTCAGGCTCATGGTGATGTGGCCGTTAGCGTCGGGATTGCTGACATTATTTGCACTGAACAGCTTGTTGTACTGCGGGGCGCCACCCCAGAATCTCTTCTCCCAGTTGAAGCCCTTCCAGGCGAAGCTTCCTGCCGGCCCAGGATCTGATGACATCGGAGTTGTATCTGCCGCTTGGGAAGAACTCACAACGGTAAGCATAGTGAGGCCGGAAACCAGAACCACTGCCAAGGGTCTGACCACCCGCGAAGACCTGAGACCGGACAAACGGGACCTAAAAAAAGACGACATGCACGCCCCCTATTGCGTTGGCGCTCCCCTCGAGCAGCCTCGTGCCCCCAGCGAGCACAAGATGATCATCAATCAACGCAGTCGCTAAACGCAATAGCAGATGGATAAATTGAGACCGGTAATTTCGCTCAAGAGTTTGCACAAGATTCAGCCTTAACTCAAGAACTACTCAAGATTAAACTAGAACGGACAAGAAACCAATTATCGTGTGTAGGCTCATTTCTGCACCCCAGCGATCCCGATAATGGAATGCCAATCCCGTAGCGATCTTTGCAGCGACAAAGGATGAAGCGCCCGACGGCGCAGCACGGTGCAGCACACAGGCTTATTTATCTGGGTCACATTCTCGTGCGTTCATTCATGCGCCCTGGACTCTGAGACCAGACATTATTCGGGATTGTTGGATCAAAGGCTGGGAGCAAAGTGGTGAATCGCGGCGTTGCTGTGGTTGTAGAGGACGACGACGACATTCGGGAGTCGCTGAGGGACATCCTCCGGCAATCCGGATTTACCGTCCATACAACTTCATCGGGAACGGAAGGCGTGGAAGCGGTCCGGAAGCACAACCCGGTTCTGGTCACCATGGACCTGAGCCTTCCCGACTTCGACGGGATCGAGGCGTCACGGCGCATCCGGACATTCAGCTACGCCTACCTCATTATGGTGACGGGAAGAGTGGACGAAGCCGATGCACTGATGGGGTTTGGCGCCGGCGCTGACGACTACCTCACCAAGCCATTCCGTCCCCGCGAGCTTCGGGCACGGATTGCGGCGATGCTCCGGCGGCCACGGTGGTCAATCATGGAACCGGCCGTCATGGAACCCGCTTCGATGGAGCGCCAATCAACGGAACCTGCGATGCCCGAACCTGCCCTGTTGCAACCGGTGTTGCAACACGCAGGGGCACTGCCCGCCGTCATGCAGTCCGAAGTGAGGCTCCCCGCCGTCGGACATTCCTTTGGGACGGGGGAGGCGGATGAGTTCCGCGACCTAGAGCACCGCGGGCTGACTGTTAACGAGGGCACGCGGACGGCAACGATTGATGGCAACAAGGTGGACCTGACTCGCACTCAGTTCAATCTGCTCCTGGTGCTTATGGAAAACGGGCGCCGTGTCCAGAGCAAAGAGGAACTGGTCCGGAGGCTCCGCAACGATCCCTACGGCTCGGGTTCCTACGTCAGCACGGCCGAGGAGCGCGTCGTCGAGGTGCACATGGGGAATCTGCGGAATCGCCTCGGTGATGACCCCAAGGCGCCCAAATGGGTGGAAACAGTCCGCGGAGTGGGTTACCGGCTGGCTCCCTAGGTGAGTACACCTAGGGCTGGGCGTGCAGGGCCGGTGAAAGGAAAGTGCTGATCCGGTCCAGCACGGCGTCATCCCGCAGCGGCCTGTTGTGCCCCAGCCCATGTGTGACCACCAGGGTTGTGGATGCGTGGGCAGCGAGCAGGGCGTGCGCCTGGTCCAGCCCGATCATAGTATCGGCGTCGTCATGGAGCACGAGCCACGGAACTTCGACGGGGAGCGGCGCCGTGGCCGAGAGACTCGTCCAAATATCGGTACTGCCAGGGAACAGCCGGCGTTCCGTACGGCGTCGAACCGCGAGCACACTTGAGCGGCTAAGCCCGAGCTTGTGTGCGAAGCTCTGCAAAAGATACTCGAAGTCGGCCGCACCGTTCACCGTTACGAGCCGTCCTACGCGCACACCTCCCCGAATGGCGAGGGCGGCGCTCGGCGTCCCGAACGAGTGCGCAACGATCGCCTCGAACCCGTCGTGCTGGCGGCCAAGCTCGGCAATGATGCCCGCGTAGTCGCGGACATCGGTTCGCAGGCCGCTGGATTCGCCGTGCGCAGGGGCATCAAAGGCCACGATCGTCCGTCCCGCCGCGCGTAGCTCCCGCACGAGGGGAGCAAAGGCAGCGGCACGGCTTTGCCAGCCGTGGACCAGCAGCACTGCTCGGGACCCGGTTCCCCAGCGATAGACAGCCACGCGCCGGCCCCGCATACGGATGGTGGATCTTCTGGCGTGCTCCATAACGTATCGCTCCGTTTCATGCACGGGCTTACGCTTTCCTGGCCGTACCCAAAGGCTGTAGGCAGTCTCAGCCGCGAGCGGCGGGGCGACAGACTCGAGCAGGCGAAGTGCATGCATCGCTGGCGGAAGAGAGGGCGTCTGCGTCGTCATAGTGCTAATATATACACACGACCGTTCGTACTGTCTAGAGGATTCGAATGTCAAACACAGGCGTAGCACCCGATGGCCGCCGTCAGCGCGGCGATGAGTCCCGGCGCGCCATTCTGCGGCTAGCCGTCGACCGGGCATCGTTGAGCGGACTTGATGGGCTCACAATCGGCGGACTGGCAAGCGAGCTTGGCGTCAGCAAAAGCAACGTCGCAACGCTGTTTGGATCGAAGCTGGATCTGCAGCTCGCGACGATTGAAGCCGCGCGCAGGGTATTCATCGAGAAGGTCATCTCTCCGGCGCTCGCCCGTCCACGCGGACTCCGGAGGCTCATCGGCCTTGTTGAGCTGTGGCTGGACTACTCAGAGGGCCGCGTTTTCGCGGGTGGATGTTTTTTCCGTGCCGTCGCGGCCGACGCTTCGGCAAAGGACGACGCCGCCCGGGAACTTCTCGCGCGGATCGATGAGGAATGGCTGGCGTTCCTGAGGCGTGCCGTGCGGGAAGCTGAGCCGGAATTGCCCGGCTTAGCAGGCCGGAGCAACGCCGCCGAGGTGCTCGCGTTCGAGATCGGGGCGATGCTCGATGCCGCGAACATGACTTCCCTGCTGCACCGGACACCGCGCGGATACTTACTTGCGCGGAGCGGGATCCGGGAACGGCTCATCGCGCTGGGCGCCCCAGCGGACATCGGCCTGTCACCCGATTCAGCTGCGACGTAACTACAGCCACCAAACTACTGAACCATGACGTTGTCATAGGTGGCGGTGGTAGTCAGCGTTGCGCTGTGCGACAACGTCGCCAGACCCACCAGGATGGTGTCCGGCATGGGGATGGATTGCGTGCCGCGCTGCGTCCAGGTACCCGGGGTCCCGGACGCGTCCGGCGCCGTGAAACCGGTAAAGGTGTCCCCGGAGCGCACCAGCTTGATCCAGTACGTGGGCTTTATGCCCGCCGTCGACGTGTAGTTTGTCTGCGTGCCGCTGCTCCGGTAAGCCCATTCAGCGCCACCGCCTGTAGGGGGTTGCAGAGCCATCATGGCGTGCTTGCTGTCGGTGTTGACGCTTTCGCGGAACATCACGGCGGCCTTGGCGCCCTTGTGGGAGGTGCTCAACGAGGTGACCCTGGCGATGATCGTCCCGTCGCCGGTCCAGAATTTGTAGAGGTAATGGAACTGATCCTGCTGCCAGATGTCAGCCCCGTTGCCCACCTCTGTGTACGTCCCCGCTGAATACGTCGACGACGTCGGGCCGGCCGTTCCCGCGCCCACGTTGATGATGTCCGTGAAGATGCCGGGAGTGACCATGATGTTGAAGGTGTCGTTGTCCGTAAGGACTCCTCCGCTGCCGGTGCTTCCGAGGTCGCTGGTCAGCATCTGCAGCGTGGCGGTGCCTGTGAAGTTGGACTGAGGAGCAAAGCGCAGCCCTGCGAGTGCGGTGTTGATGGCGGTGATTGTGCCGGTGAAGCTCATGGTGGCATCGGCAGTTCCGTCGCCGGTTGTGAAGGTCAGGCCAGCAGTGCCTGAGAGCGTGCTGGTGCCGTTGGTACTTATCAGCTGCACCTGAGCCGAGGAGGCATCGGGATCGGCTGTGGAGATGGCATTGCCGTTGCTGATAGTGAACACTGCCGGGGTGTTCTGGAACGTCGTTTGGCTTGCCGGCACCGTATTGCCGGGTGCGTCGTTGACCGAAGTAACCGAGACTGTTCTGGTGGCGGGGATGCTGGTGAAGATCCCGTCGCTGGCAGTGAATGAGACTGTGCGCGGTGCGGTTGATGGGTTGTTGCTGCTGTTCGAATACGTGATGGAGCGAAGTGCCGCCTGATAATCTGCAACGTTCGCAGTTCCGGAGAGGGCAAGGGCGCCTGAGGCAGCGGTCCACGTGCCGGTGATTCCAGCCTGGTTGGTGAAGGCGAGCGCGTCCTGGCCATTGACGTAGTTGGTGGTTAAGGTGACGTCCGCCGACGTGAGGGTGGGGCTGTCGGCGTCGCTGATGGTGATTGCGGAATCGAGGAAACTGCTCCCGTTTTCCGTGTAGGCAAGGCCCGTGCCGGTGGTAGCGAGAAGCGGGGCTGCCCCGACGCTGATGGTGAACGTCTGCACGGGGCTGGTGTCCAATCCGCCGAATGCAGTACCTCCGTTGTCTTGAAGGCTCAAAATCACGGTCGCGACTCCTGCAGCCTGGGGCGCCGGCGTATAGCTGAGGGTGCCAGTGCCACTGACCGAGGGCTGGACAGTGAACAGCGCGGGGTTGTTGTTGGTTGCCGTGAAGCTGGCCGTTTGCCCGGATTCGCCGGCGCCGGTTGAGATCGAAGTGGCCCAGGAGGGAAGCAGTTGGCTGCCGGAGTTGCTGGGAACGGTCTGATCCGCGCCCTTGATGAAGCTGGGCACCTCGTTGGACGGGTTCACGATGATGTTCACCGTCACCGTATTGGAGTCGAAGACGCCGTCGTTCGCCTTGTACGTGAACGAGGCCACGCCGCTGAAGTTTGCCGGCGGTAGGTAGTTGAACGAACCGTCGCTGTTGAGCGTCAGGCCTGGCGTTCCCGAGACGAGGACTGCGGTCAGGGAATTGCTTTCAGGATCTGAATCGTCGGCCAAAACGCCAGGAGCGCTGGCGGAAATGGCGGTGTCCTCATTGGTGGTGTAGCTGCCACCAACCGCTAATGGTGGCGTTGTCAGGGACACGTTGTCGAAGACAGCCGTATTGACACTCACGTTGCTGACGGCAGACACGGCGAGTCCGGCCTGAATGGCCGAGCCCATGGTGACCGTCTGGGACGCGCCCTGTTGAACCCAGGTAACGCCGTTGGCCGACCTCTCACCGATGACCAGGTTGCCGATCCTGGTGATCCGTACCCAATACGGAGCGGCGATTCCGGCCGTTACGGTGGTGGCTCCTGACGCTCCGTCAGTGGCCAGCCGCCAGTGGAATTCGGAACCGTTGGACTTCATGACGTCCATCATTGCGTGGATGCTGCCGGCGGCCGTTGTCTGCCTGAACATCACTCCTGCCTTGGCCGGGCCAACGGTTACAGGGGACTGGTTCTGCGAGACGACCTTGGCTGTGAGTCTGCCGTCGCCGGTCATCGGCCGGGAGAGGAACTGGAACTGGTCCGAGCTGTTCCAGATGCCGGAGCCGCTCCCGGCAACCGTGTACGTGCCGCCCGAGTAAGAACTGGAGCCGGCAAGAAGGGGTGCTCCCACATCCTGGTTGACGGCGAAAATCCCCAGTGCACTGACGTTGATGGTTACGCTGCCGGTGGCGGAGAGGGCTCCGCCGGTGCCGGTGTTGCCAAGGTCGCTGGTGACGATCTGCAGGCTGGCTGCGCCGGTGAAGTTGCTTGTGGGAACAAAAGTGAGCCCGGACAGCCTGCTGTTGATGGTGGCAATCGGGCCAGTGAACGTCATGGTGCCGTCCGAGGTACCGTCGCCGGCTGAGAACGTCAGACCGGTCAGAACAGGCAGTGTCACGGCGCCGGAGCCCGCTGTCAGTATCACTTGCACGGTGGAGCCCGCAGCATCGGCGTCGCTGACTGACACGGGGTTGTTGTTGGCGGAGGAGAACACCCGGCTCGTGTTCTTCGGGGTCTGCTGGGCGGCCGGGATGATGTTCGCGGGAGCGTCGTTAACCGCACCGACCGTCAGGGTGACGCTGGCAACGTTGGAATCCGAGCCGCCGTCGTTGGCCTTATAGCGGAAGGTGTCAGTGCCGTTGAAGTTAGCCTCCGGCGTGTAAGTGAACGTCCCGTCGGCCCTGAGCGCAATCGTGCCGTGGGCAGGCCCGGTGACCAATACAGCAGAGAGTGCATCAGCTTCCGGATCGGCGTCGTTGGCCAGCACAGCTCCGGAAGTGACGCTCAATGGTGAATCTTCGGTGAGGGCATAGTTGTCGGCAGCGGCGGTGGGAGCGCCGTTCTGGACTGTGACCGCAGCGCTGCGGTCACTCTCCGCACCCGCCCAGTTCGCCGCGAACAAGGCGGTGACCGAGTAGGTCCAGATCCCCGCGGGGACACCGGTTTCCGTACAGGTCAAGACCGTGATGGTGCCGGCGCAGCCTGCCAGGACAGTCTGTTCGCTGGTTCCCGAATAGCGCTTCACGAGATAACCACTCACCGGCGTTCCCGTGGTCAGGGTTGTTGCGCCCCAATTGAGGGTGACGAAATGGCCGACGACGACGGCAGTCGGCACCGTGCCTCGGTTGACGGACGCTGCTGTTGCCCCTCCACCCCCTCCCGGGAGGGACTCTGCGCTCCAGTATGCCCAGGCGGCCCCCGCTGCCAGGCTGGTAGCCAGCAGCAAACAGATGACCCAGTGCAGCCGCCTCCAGCGGTTAAACCTCACGGCTGCGCCTCCAGGAACACTGTGAACCTGGCGCCTTGGCAAGCACTATTGGCGTCGGCGGACATCGTCAACCCGTTCGCCAGGGTCACAGTGAGGGTTCCGTTGAACGCCCCTGCTGCGCCTGGCACCGTCCAACCGGCACCGCCGTTTGACTGGCTGGAAAAAGCCAGGGCTGTCAGGGCGCATCCGGAGTGGCCGGGATCTACGGCATAGCCGCCCGCTCCCTGGTCAGGATCCACGGTGAGGGCGGCAAGATGCACAGCCGCGGTGTTGGGATTGCTGATGGTCAGGAGCACGTCGGCGTTCCCACCCGGATACAGGACGCCCGACGCCGACGCTCCCGGAGTGAGGGCCAGAGCGGAGGCTGTGACCGCCGTCGTCCCCGTTCCGGACCCCGACCCGGAGGCGAGCCATAAGGCACCTGCTGCACCCGCGACCGACAACACCGTGGTCAGGACCAGGACGAGGACTGTCGCCGGAGCAAGAAACAGGCGGCTGCGGAAGGCGCAGTTCCTCCTCATGGTGACAGTCATCGGAACTCCTGGGATTAGCGGAACGATAAAGGGTGTTAGCTGATGGCGTAGGCGAGATTCACCGTGGCGCCTTTGCATGCATCCTGGTTGGTGGCCTTGTTGTTGAAGGCGATGGTGGCTCCGGTCCAAGCGCCCTTAGCCGTGCCGGCCGGAACCTCGGTGCCCACAGTCATGGCGGCATTGGCGATGGTGTAGTCGGAGGCGTCGCAGCCAACGGCTGCCACCCCGTTGACGGTGACGCTGGAGATGCTGGCGGTGACGCTCGAAACATACCCAGGGCTGGTGTTGCCGTTCGTGAAATTTCCGCTCAGCGTTTGTGCAGCGCCGCCGGGCTGCAAGCCCGAAATGAAGCTGGTCTGCACGGCCGTGATAGGGACGTTGGTGGACGTGGCGGCGGTACCTGTTCCAGAGCCACCCGTGGACCAGAAGGCATAGGCCGCGCCGGCTCCGGAAAGGAGGACGATGGCGGTGGCTGCAACGGCCGCAGTTTTTTTCGAGTTTTTTCGCATGAGGGAACTCCAAGGGTGATGAGAGCTGAATGTTGGGAAGGCTCGCGAGAATTGCAGCTCCCGGAGGACGGGATCACTGAAAAGTTCGTGAGTGAGGCCTGGCAGGTGATGTGTTCAACCGGTCATGGTTCCGCGGGTTTGGGACGTGAAAGCGCCCTCACCTGCTGCGGCGCCCCCAGCGCCTCATGTCCATCTTGTCGATCGGGTGCCTCGACAAGAGACACGCTAACAGCGGAGAAATGCGAAACTTGAGAATCTGTGAAGGCGCGGAGAATCTTGAGGAAAGTTTGACTGAGCTTGCTTTAGGCCGTGGAAATCCTGCGCAAACCCTTACGTCAACCTCCGTCACGGTCCTCCAGGACCATGGCATGGGACTGGAGCCTGGACAAAAAAAGCGCCGCCAAAAGCGCTGCTGCCACATGGGTGCCCACCATCAGGTCCCCGGAATGTGAGGATGCAGGTCCGGCGGGAACCGCAGGCAACTGCCGGTCCAGGCGCTCATGTCCGTGCTGCGACGAACCCGCGCCAGGCATGGCCGCCGCGAAAAAAGTCAGAGCAAGGTGCAGCAGCTGTTGGATCAGCCCGCAAAACACCAGCAGGGACCAGCCGGAGGCCAGAAGCCGTCCCAACAAGGTAGCGGCCAAACTAATCAGGGCCGTCAGTGCCAGGAGAATCAACGGTCCAGGGTTCTGACCCCCGGAGATCACGTGCGCAAGCGACCCCAGACTGACTGCCGCGGGCCCGGCCAACCACCCATAACGTTGGCTCCGACGCCGGAAGTCTTCTGCCACGGGAATCCCCTACTGTGGTCGATCCACTCACTCATCTGCGCTTGAATCTACTGTGTGCCCATACGATTGTCAGCATGATCAGCCGCGCAGACGTTGAGGAAGCCGCCACCAGAATAGCCGGAAGGGTCCGCCGCACGCCGCTGATCCAACTTGACTCCGGAACGTTCGCGGGCGAGGTGTGGCTCAAGTGCGAGTTCATGCAGCACACAGGAACATTCAAGGTCAGGGGTGCCTTCAACCGCATCCTCGCCTCCCATGAACGGGGAGAGCTGAATCCTGACGTGGGCATCGTCGTCGCCTCCGGTGGGAATGCCGGCCTTGCCAACGCATATGCTGCCCAGCAGCTCGGAGTCCCCGCGTCTGTATATGTCCCGGAGAGCGCACCGGCGGTAAAGGTCAGAAAGCTCGTGGCCAGCGGAGCAAGCGTGATCCAGGGCGGAACCGAATACGCGGAAGCCTACGAGGCCGCCATAAAATATGTGGAAGAGACCGGGGCCGTTTATTGCCACGCCTACGACCAGCCGGAGATCGCCGCAGGGGCCGGCACTGTCGGTTCTGAACTGCTGGAACAACTCGAGGGTGTGGACACTGTTGTGATCGCGGTGGGCGGTGGAGGCCTCATGGCGGGGGTGGCGGCAGCCGTGGAAGGCCGGGCAAAGGTGCTCGCCGTCGAGCCGTACACAGCCCCCACTCTTTCCGCGGCACTCAGGGCAGGAGAGCCTGTTGATGTTGCTGTCTCGGGGATAGCAGCTGACTCCCTGGGAGCACGCCGGATCGGAGAGATCGCCTTCGCCGTGGCGTCCCGTACCGGCGTAGCAAGCCTTCTGGTTTCCGACGACGACATCGTTACCGCTCGCTCTTGGTTGTGGGACCAGTACCGCGTCGTCGTAGAGCATGGCGCCGCGGCTGCCTTCGCCGCCCTCCAGTCCGGTGCCTATGTCCCTTCCGAAGGTGAGCGGGTCGCCGTAGTTCTCTGTGGCTCCAATACAGACCCCGCCACCGTTTAGCACGCATATATAACGCGCCGAAAAGTTTTGTTACCGAAACGTGACTTCTGGCAGAAGTAGAAGTTACTCTCTTGTGGTGCCCCCGGCTCCAGCCGGGGCATTCCCGCGTCAGTATGCCGAACCCTGCCGCTGACGGGGATTCGTCCGCATTTTTCAGCGGCAGGGACGGGGGAACCACGATTCCACTCGGACCTCTTGTCAGGTCCTAGGGGTTAAGTCGCTTCGCCCCGCCCCACGGCGGTGTGGACCGGCCGGGTGAACTCCCATCCGAACCCGACAGCTCACCCCGCAGGCATGGGAGAGGCAAAAACACCATGTCACAAAAGTCCATTTTGGCGCGCCATCGTGCCACCCCTACCGGCTCAACCGTCATGAGCGGGTTGTCGACTTCGGCTAAGTCCCACGCTATAGGGCTGGGCAGGCCGGCCCTCATCATCGCCGCCGTATCAGGCCTTCTTTTCGGTGTCGGGGCTCCCGCCCATGCTGGAGCCCAGGCACCGGATGGCTCCACCGGGGCCACTGCCGCAACCGCTGCCCAGGCAACGGCACCGGTGCAGGCAGCAGCTGTTGCCCCGGCCGCAGGAAAGGTTCACACGGTTGTCTCCGGCGACACTCTCGGAGCCATTTCGGCAAGCTACGGCGTAACCCTGAACTCGGTCCTCGCCGCCAACAACCTGGCGGTGACGTCCATCATCTATCCCGGCAACCAGATCCAGATTCCGGGAGCAGGGTCGGCGGCTGCGCCCACCCTGTCCCTGGCATCTACCTCCATCAAGCCCGTCGCGGCTCCAGCGCCCGCGCCCGCACCGGCTCCTGCGCCTGCGCCTGCTCCCGCGGCCGCCAGCGGCACGGGGGCAGCTTTGCTGGCTGCCGCCTATGGCCAGATTGGCGCCACCCAGGACTGCACCATTCTGGTGGAACGTGCCCTCCGCTCCATCGGCAAGAGCGTAGGTGACCTCGCCCCGACGCAGTTCTTCCAGTACGGAACGGTGGTTGGAACTCCCGCTCCCGGCGACTTGGTGATCAGCTCCGGGCACATCGGGATCTACGCCGGCAACGGACAAGTCGTCAGCAGCGGCATGAACTATGTCAACGCAACACTTGTTCATCCGTTGTCCTGGCTCTCGGGCTACTCATTTGTGCGGGTTGCCTAGTCCGGCCTTCCAGAAGCGCAGGGCAAAGGAAAGCGGCAGGTGCCGGGACAACCGGTATCTGCCGCTTTCTGAGCTTTAGCTGCCTCGCCGTCAGTCACACTTTCAGCGGCAACTCATGAACTTCGTCCGCGCGGTGACCTGTGCGTTCGTGGATCCGCTGGACTGCTTCGGCTGACGGGGCCTCTGAGAGGCAGTAGATGACTCCGTCTTTCGGGTCCGCCCATGCGTTCTTGAAATTGACGTTTTCCTCGGCCTGGATGGCCAGATCAGCTGCATGAGCTGCCTGGAGGTCCTCCCTGGTCAGCCCTTTCATGTTGTGGTGAACATCCATATATTCCGGCATAGTTCCTCTCCTTAGCTACGGTCTGCATGGTTTGCAGTGTGGAGTTAAGGGAGACGCTAGGCCTCTGGCCTCACACGGTCAATAGGCTTGTCGTGGGGAATAATGGGCCAATGCAACCCGATTGGAGTACCCGCATCAGCTGGCCCGATCTGCCGGAACACGTGAGGGCCGGCATCGAAGAGATCCTGGAAACTCCCGTACAGGAATGGAGCAGCCAGCGGGGTGGATTCTCCCCGGGTACTGCCGACAGGGTACGAACCGCTTCGGGTCAGAGGGCCTTTGTTAAGGCAGTTGGCGCGGCCCTGAACGAGCATTCCCCATCGATTCATCGGAAAGAAGCGGCAAATACCGCCGGCTTGCCTCCAGAGGTACCGTCACCCGCGTTGATCGGGACGTTCGACGACGGTGAGTGGGTTGCCCTCATCCTGGCTGATATCGAAGGACGTGCTCCGCGTGTTCCGTGGTCCTCGGCCGAACTGACCGTTGTTTTGAATGCGCTGCTGGAACTGGCCAGCACTCCCGTCCCGCAATCCTTGGCGCATCTGCCGTTCCTTGAACATGAGCTTCGTGAGGCGTTCGGAGGATGGGCACGTGTGGCGGGCGAGGAGCCCGAAGGCTGCGACCCCTGGATCCTGGAGCACCTGGATGCCCTCGAAACACTGGCCACACAGGGCCTCAAGGATCTCCGTGGCAACAGCCTGGTGCATGGGGACGTCCGGGCCGACAACATCCTGATCACGGACAACAACACGGCTGTCCTGGTCGATTGGCCGTGGGCTTGCATCGGTGCCGGTTGGATCGACGCGCTGTCACTTTTGATCAATGCGCGGGTGTTTGATGCAGACTTCGATGTTGAGTCGGTGCTGTATTCCCATCCGGTCTTTTCCCAGGTTCAGCCAGGCAGCGTTGACCGGGTCCTGTCCGGACTTGGAGCGTATTTTATTGATGCTGCCCGTCAGCCGCCGCCCGCCGGACTTCCCACTATCCGTGCATTCCAGCAGCAGCAAGGCGACGCTGTGATCGCCTGGCTCCAACAGCGTGCCTGCGTCAGGTAAGCCTGTGCTGGAAAGACCCGCCCCTGCTGCTGGAGGATCTGGACAATACGCAATCAAAAGCCGCTTGAGGTATCCCGCGGGAGAAACATGGCAAAGCAAATCTGGCGCGTCAACTCTTGAATGACATCGATTCTGCCTTGCCTGCCGAACGGGTTCGCTGTGTAGATCGCCAATGAATAGGCGGTACCGCCCGAGCTGAGGACAGCGACGTCGTGCATGTACTCGCCCAGGATGCCGTACTTGTGATGGACGGTCACACCGGCAGGAACTGCCGGCGGTATGAGTTCTTCATTGTTGGTCTCCTGCATATAGGCCAGCAGTTGGGCAGTGTGTCCTGCATTGATGAGGTCTCCTGAATACAGCCTCATCAACAAGGTGGCCGTCTCCATTGGCGTCAGGAGGTTTTGTGTGGGGTCGTAGCTGATACCGATGGAGGAGGCATATTCGATGAGCCGGGGAAAGCCGATAGCTTTCATGAGAAGCAGCCATGAATCGTTGTTGCTGGAATTGATCATGGCCTCCAGCTGGAACGCGGCCGTGTAATTGCCGAGCGGCTCGTCCAGCTTCAGATCTCCCGTTTCCACGAAGTGATAGTAGGCGACGGCTGTGAGGACCTTGGCCGTGCTGGCTGCGAGATAAGGGGAAACATCCCCGTACAGACGCACTTCCCCACTGCCCACGTTTCCCAACGCGATGCCGATCCTGAAATCCCCGTTTGCAGCGAGGATTCGCAGAATCTCATCATCCAATTCCTCTGTCATACCCGGGGGCGGATGCCCTTGCGGCTTCGGTTCCCGGGGGAGCAGGTAACCGACGTCGGCAAAATCTCGGCCGTCCGTCTGGCTTGCCCGCGGAAGGAGATCAGGACCGTCCGGAGCCGAGCGAAGCGGGGCAAAGATCAGGGTGGCCAGGATGATGACGGCCGTTACCGTCCAGATCGCCACCAAGCGCGTCGCTGCTAAGCGAAGCACCACCCCAGGCCGCTTGCCGCTTGTACTTGCTGGGTCTGATGAAGTCATCCCGGATCCCTCCACGCCAGCCAGCAGGGACCGCCTGGCTGCATCAGCGGATTCGTCGTAGACGTCGGCGCGAGGCGTCTACTGCACCGAATGTAGCCGCGCCTTCAGCCATTGTCCATGGAGAGGCTTCGGCCTTGCCCCGCTCCGACGGCCCTGCCCCGCTTGAGCTGCCCCGCCCCGGGCCGCTTAAGCGGGGCAAGGCCGCCTTTGTGAGATATGGGAGTGCCGCACGCATCCCCCAATGCATCGGATGCGGGCGGCACTCCTGTCTATTGCTGAGACCCTGCTTATTTGTTGAGACCTATTTGTTGAAACGCCCGGGGCGGAACGTCGCCAGCATCGGATGTTTCTGGCCCGACATGATCTCCTCGGCCATCAGCTCTCCGGCAATCAGGCCAAGGGTCGCTCCGGAATGGGTGAAGGCCACGAAGCAGCCGGGGGCCTTCTCGAGTTCACCGAACACCGGCTCGCCGTCGCCCGGAATCGGTTTACGGCCGATCTTCCAGGACGCAGGCTTCAGCTCAGGGTTTCCGGCTACCAGCCTGGAGGCTTCATCGGCCAACTCCTGCACCACTTCATCCGGGATGGTGAAGCTGCCGTCCGGGAACTCAGTGATCTGTTCCTCGTACCAGTCGTGATCGAGGGCCAGCGTGCCGCCAGGGTTGGGACGGACTGCGGCCCGCGGGGTATTCAGCACTGCTGAAAGGGAGTGCTCTACGGGCTTGGTCACAACCAGCATCGCGATCGGCGAAGCGTTGGGGATCTCGACGCCGAGCGGCGCCACGACCGCGGGCGTTGCTGCTCCGCAGGCAACCAGAACGGCGTCAGAACCGTAGGTCTCGCCGTCGGCCGTGGTTACGCCGCTGGCCACACCGTCGGTAAGAACCACCGACGCTTTTCCGGCGTTGGTGACCAGCTGGCCTCCGCGTTCGTGGAATTCGCCCATGAGGAAGTCCACCAGATCGGGCAGGCTGACCCAGCCCTCACCAGGATTGAAGATGGCGTTCTCCGGAATAGCGGAAGCATCTATCCCCGGCGTGACAGTGCCGACGGCGGCCGGTTCGAGCAGCTTGGAGTCGTAGCCGATCGACTTCTCGTAGACGTGCCTGGCCTCGGTGACTCCGGACTTGCCTTCGACATTCCACATGAGCCCGCCGCCGAACTGCAGCCACTCCCGGTGGGGGTCTGCGGCAAACAGGGTACGGTAGCGGTCGACGCCGGCCATCCGCAGCTCATGGTACGGACGGGAGCGTTCCCCAGCGGAATTCAGCCAGGAGAGGGACCGTCCGGTCGCCTCGCTGCACAGCTGGCTTTCGGTAATGAGGGTGACGGCCGCACCGGCCCGCAGCAGATGCACTGCCGAGGAAACGCCGAGGATTCCGCCGCCGATAACGGCAACGTGCTTGGCGGAAACAACGGATGACATAACGGGCTCTCTTTCTTGAGGCTAGGAAATAATCAGGGGGCAGCTGCCCGGCTAAGGAATGCCAGGGAAGCAAAGGTGTGTGGGGCTAGCTCTGGGAGTGGATTTTCTCGATGATCCGGAGTGCTTGCACTGATTCGGCGGGGTCTACCGGCAACGGTCCCTGACCCATAAGCGCATCGCCCAGGACCTGGTAGAACTCGGGATAAGCGCCGCGTTCCGGCCGCACCAGCTCCTCGGAGCCGTCAATGCCAAGCCGGCCCCACGTGCTTTCGGGTTCCACCCCATAGTGCGGATCGGTGGGACGAACGCCCGCGTCCAACGCAGGTTCCTGCCCGTCCAGGCCCCACTTGGTGTAGCCGGCCTTGGTCCCCAGAATATGGAAACGGGCGCCGACCTGGGCTGCAGCCCCGTTCATCCAATGGCGGGACCGGACGCCGGACTGGTGCAGTAATGACACAAAGGCCTCCTGATCTGCACCCTCAGCCCCCGAGCCGGAGCCCTGTCCGTGTATGGAAGTTTCGCCATAGCTCTCCTCCACGGGGCCAAAAAGCTGGATGGCCTGGTCGATCAGGTGCGCGCCGAGATCATGCAGGATGCCGCCGCCGTCGCTAATGGGAGTCGTATCCCGCCAGTTGCCGAATCCTTCGGGGCGCCACCATTCAAAGCGGGATTCGAAGGTGCGTACTTCACCCAGCGATCCCGCGTCCAGGAGCTTTCGGACAGTGAGGAAGTCGGCGTCCCACCGCCTGTTCTGGAAGACGGTGAGCCGCACCCCTGCCTCTGCAGCCCGGGAGATAAGCTCCTCGCCTTGTGCTGAGTTGGGCACAAAAGGCTTGTCCACCACCACGTCCAGTCCACGGTTGATAGCCTTCACCGCCAGATCAAAGTGTGTAACGGGCGGCGTCGCAAGGACAATCAGGTCCACAGCCCCGGCCCGGTCGAACAGCTCCTCCGCTGTTGTGACGACGTCGGCAGCGGGATAGCTGCTTTTCGCTTGACGGGAGCGTTCGGGATCGGCCGTGACAATAAAGTCCAGCGAGTACCGGGGATCGGCGGCAATTAGCGGGGCGTGGAAGACGCGTCCCGAAATTCCAAAACCGACGACGGCGGTGCGGACAGGATCACCGTGCAGGTCCCTATTCACCCCTTGGTCCGTCATTACAGCACCTCGGAGAGGAAGCGCTGGAGGCGTTCGCTCTTGGGGTGGTCGAAGAGGTCCGCAGGGGTGCCGACTTCCACGACTTCGCCTTCGTCCATGAACACCACTTGGTCAGCCACCTTGCGGGCGAAGCCCATCTCGTGGGTGACCACCAGCATGGTCATGCCGCGGCGTCCAAGTCCGGCCATGAGGTTCAGAACGCCCTTCACGAGTTCAGGGTCCAGCGCGCTGGTGGCTTCATCGAAGAGCATGACTTCCGGTTCCATGGCCAGTGCCCGTGCGATGGCGACACGCTGCTGCTGTCCGCCGGAAAGGTCTCGAGGTCGATGGTCGGCCTTTTCTGCCAGCCCTACCTCGGCGAGGCTCCGGTGTGCCCTTTTCCTGGCCTCGGCTTTGGACATGCCCTTGACGCTCCAGAGTGCCAGAGCGACATTTTCAAGCGCGGTGTGATCCGGGAAGAGGTTGAAGTGCTGGAAGACCATGCCGATGCGGCGGCGGAGGGTGTCCGGCTGCACGGCCAAGGCGCTCTTGCCCGCCAGCAGGACATCTCCGCTCTTGGGTTCGTGCAGGCGGTTGACTCCACGCAGCAGGGTTGACTTGCCTGAACCGGAGGGCCCGATGATGCAGGTGGTGGTGCCGGGAGCCACAGACAGGCTGACGTTACGGAGGACTTCGATGTCGCCGTAGGCCATGGTGAGGTTCCTCAGTTCCAGGCTGGAGCCGTGGAATGTGTGGATCTCCTGTGCTGGGATATTGGTGCTGGTGCTCATGTGTTGCTCCCGGTGATGAGGGGCGATGCCGAGTCGAGTTCCTTGACTTCCTTCAGCCCGCTGCTGGGCGGGGCAGGCAGGCGGCGTCCGGTACGGAACCGGTTGTCAAAGTAGTTCACGAGGTGCGTCAGGGGCACCGTGATGATGAGGTAGAAGATCCCGGCCATTACCAGGGGCGAGAGGTTGCCGGACAGAACTGCGGCGTCCTGGCCTACGCGGAACAGTTCGCGTTCGCTGACGAGCAGGCCCAGGAAGTAGACCAGGGACGAGTCCTTGACGATGGCGATGAATTGGTTGACGAGGGCTGGCAGGACGCGGCGGATGCCCTGCGGAACGACCACCAGGGCCATGGACTTGGCGTAGCTCATGCCCAGGGCGCGGCACGCCTCGCCTTGCCCTTTGTCCACGCTTTGGATGCCGGCGCGGAAGATCTCGCCGATGTAGGCGCTGGCGATCAGGCTCAGGGCGATGATGCCGAGCGGGTAGGGGGAGGGTCCGAAGACCGATTGGCTGAACCGGGCGAAGCCCTGGCCGATCAGGAGGATAGTGAGGATGGCCGGAAGGCCGCGGAACAGGTCCGTGTAGATCCGGGCGGGGATGCGCAGCCATTTCGACGGCGATATCCCCATGACTGCCACGATCATTCCCAGTACCAGGCCGATGGCCGTAGCAGCAATGGAGATGATCAGGGTGTTCATGAGTCCAACGCCGAGGAGTTGGGGCAGGACTTCGGCCATTGCCCCGAAGTCGAAGAACGTGCGGATGATGGTGTTGAGCCAGTCCATGGTTGCTCTCAGTGCTAGTAGCGAAGGATGGGAACCGGGCGGGCCAGTCGGCCCGCCCGGGCTGCTTACTTAGTGGCGGTCGCCGTCGGGCTGGAAGTCTGCTCCGCCTTGGGCAGGTACTGTTCCGGCATGGGGGAGCCGGGGAACCACTTCTCGTAGAGCTTCTTCCAGGTGCCGTCCTCCATGGCTTCGGCAAGTCCCTTGTTCAGGGCTTCCTTGAATTCGGTCTTGCCTTTGGCGATGGCAAAACCCGCCGGTGCGTCGAAGGAGGGGATATCGGCGGCGCTGACCAGACCGTACTGCTCCTGGTAGGCCTTGGCTGCCTCGTAGTCCAGGAAGTGGGCGTCAGCTGAGCCGCTGTTCACTGCAGAAATAGCTGAGTTGTTGTCGGGGAAGCGCACCAGGTTGGCATCGGTGAAATTCTTCACCGCGTATGCTTCCTGAAGGGTGCCCTGGACCACGCCGAGCCGCTTGCCGCCGAGATCGTTCTCGTCTTCGATGCCGGAGGTCTTGGTGGTGATGACCGTCAGGTAGCCAGCCAGGTACCCGTCGCTGAAGTCGACAGTCTCCTTGCGTTTGTCCGTGATGCCGATGGCGGCAACGCCGACGTCGAACTGGCCGTTGGCGACGGCGGCGAGCAGACCGGAGAAGTCCTGGCCGGTGAACACCACATTGTCCACACCGGCACGGTTCGCCACGTCCTTGAAGAGTTCGACGTCGAACCCGGTGAACTGGCCCTGGGCGTCCGTGAAGGTGTACGGCTTGGAGTCTCCGAGGCTGGCCACGCGGATGGTGCCGGGTTCGATCAGGCCGTACGGGTTGTCAGCTGGAGCCGCAGCGGGGGTGCCTGAGCCGCCACAAGCGGACAGGGCAAGGACGGCGGCGAGGGCCGAAGCTACGATTCCGCCTTTGCGGCGGCTGTTTCCTTTGAACACGTTATTTTTTCCTATCGGGGGTGTGAGTTGGGGAGCCCGCAGTTTTTGCGGTAGTCAGATTTTCCTGCGGAATCCCTTGTGGAGTCCGGTCTCAGTGCTTACGATTGAGACCGGACTCACATGGGCTTGTTTTCGACTGTAAGTCATCTCATAAACCCTCGTCAAGAGGTTTCGGAAAGGCAGTAATGAAAAATTCTTCCTCCCGGCAGCGCGACACCACAGTGGCGGATGTCGCGAAGGCTGCGCAGGTTTCGAAGGCCCAGGCCGCCCGGGCGTTGGGAAACTATGGGGCAGTCAGCGATGACGTCCGCGAGCGCGTGCTGGCTGCGGCGGAAGAGCTTAACTACCGCCCAAATGAGCTAGCCCGCACCATGAACACGGGAAAATCGAACACCATCGGCGTTGTGGTGGGAGACATCGAGAACCCGCATTTCGGCTTGGCGATGCGGGGGATCTCGGACACGGCGAAGGCCGCCGGGTTCGACGTCATCCTGATCAATACCGGCGAAGATCACATGGCTGAGGTGGACGCCGTGCGGGTCTTGCTGGAAAAGCGTGTGGACGGGCTGATCGTCGCGCCCGCGTCCTCGGCGGAGTACGAACATCTGCGGCGCGTGCACGACGCCGGCAGGCCGCTGGTTCTCTTTGACCGGAAGGCGCCAGGGTTGGACGTGCCGGTGGTTGCTGCAGATATGACGCCGGTTGCGCGCGAGTCCACGGCCTACCTCATCGAGTCAGGACACCGCCGTATCGCCTTCATCTCCACGTTGGAAATTCAGGGACCATACCGGCATGGCATGGAGCTTGCATCCTCACAGATCACTGAGCGGATCGAAGGCATGAACCAGGCGCTTCTGGCGGCCGGACTGGATCCTTGCGAAGAACTGGTGCGGTTGAATGCCGGGGATGCCGACTCCATCAGGGCGGTTGCACGCGAATTGCTGCTCATGCCGGAACCGGCGACGGCGATGATCGCCTCCGATGGCCTGGTGGCGTTGGGTGTTGTAGAGGCCATCCAGGAGTTGGGCCTGCGCATCCCGCAGGATGTCTCGTTTCTGATGTACGACGATTTCGCTTGGACCAAGCTCACCACGCCGCCGCTGACCGTGATCTCGCAACCCGTCTATGACATTGGTGCCTCCGCTGCCGAGGCTTTGATCCGCCTGATCAGGCAGCCGGGGAAAGTCCTTGAGCTGCCCGTATTTCAGGCAACGCTCAAGCATCGGGGATCCATTGCCGCCCCAGTGTCCGAGCGGAAGCGGAAGCGGGAGTCTGCCGCGGCAGTCTCCTGACTGAGAGGCCTGCTTCTTACAGTCCCTCTGCGATCCGCTTGATGGCAACGAGGCGGCGGTCCCACTCATTGCCGATGCTGTCGAGGCGCCGTGCCGTCTCACTGAGCTGTGAGCCGAGCACCCGATAGCGGAGTTCGCGGCCGACGCGTACGGACTCGACCAGCCCGGCCTCCTGCAGCACAGCAAGGTGTTTGGCGATTGCCTGGCGGGTGACCGGCAGGCTCCCGGCGAGGGCCGACGCAGATGCGTCGCCCTCGCCAAGGGCCGCCAGGATACTCCACCGGGTTTCGTCTCCGAGGGCGGCGAACACCGGAACGAGGGTACTTGTGGTCACGAGCCGCCCTCGAGGTAAGCGACCAACTCGTCCAGCTCGGCGTCCCAGCCTCCGCGGTGGCTTTCCATCGCAGAGGAGGGGTCGGTGTGGGTTTCAAAGCCCGATTCGACCACTGTCAGCTGCGTGCCGCCCTGGTGCGGTTCAAGAGTGAAGCGGAACAGCGTGGAGCGGCTGGGGTCGATTGGTGCGTGGGGATCGGCCTGCTCATTGCTCCAGCGGTAGGCGATCATCCGTGGCGCGTCCAGCTCTTCGATCCGCACAGGGACGTCGCCGTGGCCCTCGAAGGAGAAGACGCCGCTGGCGCCGACGGCGGCGCCGTCAAGCACTGCAGACTGGCCAAACCATTTCGCGATGTGCTCTGGCTCAGTGATGGCAGCCCAGACTTTTTCGATTGGTGCTTCGATGGAAATGGTGCGCCTGACAGTGAGTTCGTCCGCGTCGATGACGGAGGGCTGGTTTGTGGTTGTGGTCATGATTCCTGTTTCCTTTCGATGATGTACTGCAACCATATGGTTGCACCGCACCATCAATAAAGCAACCCTCCGGTTGCAGTTCATGTGCCTATGGGCTCGTGGGAGGCCTGCTCCCGTGACGCAACCCGGGCTGCCCGGCCAATAATGGCGCTGTAGGTGGGGTAAGCGAACTTGACCCGAGCCAGGGTGGCAAGGTCGGTGCCCGAGGCCATGGCGGATGCAACAGCTTGGATAACTTCCACGGCGTTCTCGCCAACAGCGTGAGCACCGAGGATCAATTCCCGATGCCGGTCTGTAACGAGCTTCAGGAAGCCGGTTTCACGATCATCGATGATCGGACGCTCCACCGCCGCATATGGAACGGTAACGGAGCGGCACTCGGAGTCCCGCTTCCGGGCCTGCTCCTCGGTAAGGCCGACCCCCGCATAGTCAGGGTCGGTAAATCCTCCCTCGGGCAAAAGATGGTGGGGAGTGGTCCGGTTGGCGCCCAAAACCGCATTGCTCGCCGCCGTTTCACCTTCAAAGACTGCGGCCTGCACCAGCATGCTGGTGCCGTTGGCGTCCCCGGCCACAAAGATGTGCGGAACGTTGGTGCGCAGGTAGTCGTCCACCGGGATGAAGGACCGCTCAGTCTCCACCCCGGCGGCTTCCAGGCCCAGTCCGGGGATGTTGGCCGGCCAGCCGGCTGCCATGATCACGGCGTCAACATCTGCGGTGAACGCTTCTCCGTTCTTCGTCCAGGTGATGCCGAGACTTCCGTTGGCTGATGTCCTGGTAATCCCTTCGATTCCTTGGATTCCCGTCTCCACCCGGATCCCCTTCGAAAGGAAGCTCTGCCCCACAAAAGCGGCGACGTCGTGGTCCTCGGTCAACAGCAGGCGCTGAGCGACGTCGAGGAGCAGAACCTCAGACCCAAGAGCGTTGAAGATGGTGGTTAGTTGCGCGCCTGTATGGCCGCCGCCGATGATGGCCAACCTTCCAGGAAGCTCCGTCAGAGCCAGTACTTCATCGGGGAGAACGGAGAGTTCCGCGCCCGCAATGGGAAGCCGCCTCGCTGCCCCACCGACACAGAGAATGAAGGAGCGTGCGCTGAGTTCCTGCCCGTCGACGTCGACTGTGTGCTCTCCCGTAAACATCGCCTGTCCGGAGAAGAGGTCGATGCTGAGGCGTTCCATCATGGCGTCGTATTGCTTGGCCTGGAGGACCCGCTGCACGGTGTCCTGGACGCGGGTGACCGTCTTCTTCCAGTCAACTGCGGGCTCCTGGACCACGATTCCGTAGTCAAAAGCTGTTCTGACTTCGCGATACAACCGGGCAGTCTTGGCCAGCACGCGCGTGGGTACACAGCCTGAGTTGAGACAGGTTCCGCCCAGTGCAGAACGCTCGACGACGGCGGTTTTGGCGCCCAGTTCCGCAGCGCGTTCGGCCGCAGCCATCCCGGCCGGCCCACCGCCGATGACGAGGACATCGTACGTGTAGTCCATGAGCTGCTCCTTGAATCGGCTGGCCTCGGCTGGTTTACACGGTACCGGAGCGCTCGGAACTTTGGCCCCACGGCAGGCGTAGCAAGCATGCGGACAACAGCTGTCCTGAGTGCCACCATTGGGCGCGCCTTAAGGACAGATCCTGTCCGCAAACCACCCTAGCCTCGAAGTATGGCAAAGAAGGGACGGGAAGAGATGATCTCAGTGAGCAGCAGGTTCGAGGAAGTGTTTTCGTTTATGGGCAAGCGGAAGGGGATGAAGAAAGAAAGGCCCCTGTTCAATGGCGACCTGCTCGATCGGAACAGGGAAGATGTGTTTTCGGAGATGTGCGCGATGGGCATGGGCCGCTGATTCCCGAGCGGACGTGCACCCCAACTACCTCGAGGACGTGTACAGCTGGCGGACCAGATCCTCGATGCCAGGCTCGTGCAACGACAGATCGGCCACCTCTGCAGTTGCTGAGACTGCCGCCAGCAGGACCGCGGCAGAGAGCTGACGCGGATCAAACACGATGCGGTGCCGGATCCCCTCCGCCTCAGCTCCCAGGTGTACTGCACCTGTGGGCAGGACGAGGTCTGCACCATCCAGCGGCGCGATGAGATCCACCACCATGGTCCGCCGCGCTTCCGCCACGTCTGAAAGGCCGGTGAGAGGCCCGTCAAAGGCGATAGCGCCGTCGTCCACTACCAGAATCCGCTGGCAGAGACGCTGGACGTCACTCATGTCGTGGGTGGTCAGCAGCAGGGTGGTGCCGTGTTCACGGCGCTCAAAGTCCAGGAAGCGGCGGAGGCTTTCCTTGCTGATCATGTCAAGGCCGATGGTGGGTTCGTCCAGGATCACCAGCTCGGGCCGGTGCAGTAACGCGGCTGCAACCTCTCCCCGCATCCGTTGTCCGAGCGAAAGCTGCCGCACTGGCGTGCTGAGAAAAGGCCCGATCGCCATGTGTTCAGAGAGCTCCTTAAAGCGCGGCCGCCATCGGCTTTCAGACTGGCGGTGCATCGCGCCCAGGATGGGGAACGAGTCCTTAAGGGGCAAATCCCACCAAAGCTGCGAGCGCTGACCGAACACGACGCCGATCTTGCGGGCCAAGGCCTGCCGCTGCGGCACCGGCTGCAGCCCGCAAACGGTGACCCTGCCTGATGACGGTACCAGGATGCCCGTGAGCATTTTGATGGTGGTGGATTTCCCCGCACCATTGGCGCCGATGTATCCCACAGCCTCACCCCGCTCCACAGTGAAGCTCACGTCCCTCACGGCGTGGACTGTCCGGGAACGGCGCCTCAGCCGGTTCCAGCCCCGGCCCTCACCGGCTTCCGTAACGGTAAAGTTCCGGCACAGTTGCTCTGCCTCGATAATCATTCAGCCTCCTGCTCCGGTGTACTTTTTGATGGCTGCCCGCCACAGCAGCAGCATGAGCCCCCAGAGCACGACGGCGGCCGGCAGTCCCAGCCAGCCCGTCCAGCCTGGGATTCCAGCAGGGCCCTCCAGCTCCAGCAGGACCAGGCTCGGGGCGTAGGCCACCAGCGTGGCCGGGACAACGAACGTAAAAAAGACCTGCATGGGGAGGAACAGGGCGGCGCCCGGCATGGACGCCACGTAGCGGCCCCCGTAGGTGAAGGCGTTTCCAAGCTGGCGCCCGTCCACAAGCCAGAATTGCACCGCCCCCGCGCCCACGAAAAGCGCACCGAAAATCGCGGCACCGGCCAGCGGGGTGATCATGAACAGCAGCACTTTTCCCGGATCCCAATCAATGTCCGTCAGGAACAATGCGGCCGCCATTGCCAGCAATGCGAAGGCCAGCCGGCCGACGCGCCGCAGCTGGAAGTCAGACGTCATGAGCTGCAGCAGCACCGGAAGCGGCCGGGTCAGGAGCACCTCCAGCTTCCCCATCCGGATGGCATCGCTCATAGAGTCGGTCTCGCCCAGCAGCAGATCGCCGATAGAGAAGCCGATCGACGCAAAGGCAAAAACCAGCAAAGCCTGGGCGAAGGTCAGGCCGCCGAAGGTCGGAACGTTATGCAGGATCGCATACAGCTCAACGAACTCCGTAAGCGCCAGCACCACCTGGCCCGTAACATCGGCGGCAAAGCTTCCGCGGTAGGCGGTCTGGGAGCGCAGCCGGGCTGAAATCAGCAGCCGAAGGAGTTTGGCGTTCGAGACCCTGGTGCTGTCCAGGGCTTCACCATCAGCCACCTTGCACCACCAGCTTCCGGGCACCGAACCGGATCATGATCTGCGTGCCGGCCAGCAGCACTGCCAGCCATAGGAGCTGGACGCCCACCAACGCAAGACTCTGCACGCCGTCGGTCCTGCCGGCAAGGATGTCCACCGGCGTCTGCAGCATCGACGGGAAGGGAGTGGCACGGGCGAACTCGAGCATCCATTGCGGGAACCAGGTCACGGGAACCAGGAATCCGGACAGCAGCTGCATGAGGACCAGGTACAGCATCCAGTAGCCTCGGATTTCCACTACCCAGAACGCCAACAGGTTGATGATGAAAAAGCCCAGGAAGTTCAGGGTCATCGCCGCAAGGATGGAGATGAAGCCGAGCACGTAGGGACCGGCTGTAGTGGGGAGCGACAACCCCGTGACAAGGGCCCCAATGAGAAGGGGCGGCAGTCCGCGGGGAAGGACGTCGAAGGCTGCCCTGCCGAGATCCTGTGCCCAGTAGGACGCCGTCAGATTGACCGAGCGGGTAAGGTCGACGGCGATATCCCCGCTTTTGACCCTGTCAGCAACTTCGGCCCGGCCGAAGAGCCCCAAGGGTGACAGGAGGGCCTGGCCCAGCCACACATATGTTGCCGCCTCGACAGGGGAGTAGCCCCCGATCGATCCTCCCGCCGTCGAAATGGCTGAGAGGAGCAGCGATGCGCGGATCAGGCCGAAAACTGAATTGGTGAATGCGCCGGAGACAGCAGCCAGACGGTAAGTGGAGTGGCGCCGGAAGGATGACTTGGCCAGCTCCCAATACGCGTTCACCGGTCGAGTCTACTTGGGCCGGTGCTTTCTCAGGCTGTGATCAGCTGCAACGGCCGGTCGCCGAGGCGGACCTTGATTTCCTGGCCCCAGGTAGCCGTGAGCCGGTCCTCCTCCATCCCGTCGCCGAACACCACCAGCTGATCCGAGGCGACGGTGATGTTCAGCGCTTCCGCGGCCTCCAATGAGCCCTCGGTAAGCGTGGTTCCCGTGACGGGGGAAGGCCAAGCCTCGCGCACAAACCATGCAAGCTTGCGGTCCACGGGCCGGGGGAGTGTCCGGCCGCCGCGTTCAAGGGCAATGGATGCGCACCACCCGGTGGCGCCGGTTCCTGTTGAGACTATGAGGCCGGATGAGGATTGCCGCTCGGTCCCGCCTCCGGGTGTCCGCAGCAAATAACGGGCGGACTGGTGGGAAGCGTGTCCGATGAAGATCTCGTTGAGGCCCGAGAGCTGCTGACCGTCGTCCAGCTCGGCAGTGACGGTGGGAAGCTGTTCGCACGTGGGAACCGGCAGGGTGCCCGTCTCCGCCTGCCCCAGCCGCTGGAAAATCCGGACAGCGTGGGCAACTGTGTGCCGGACAAGGATGCCCGGGTTCGCTCCTGGCTCCGGGTCAATTCCCAAGACCGGTTGGCCGGACAGATACTTTGCGACGTTGGCCACCAGCCCGTCCTGGCCCACGACGGCGATGATGTCCTCGGGCGCCAGAAGGAACCTGCTCAGGTCCGCCCGTTCCACTTCGGCCCGCCGCCAATCGGACGGGATGGCTTCACGGAAGGTGGCCAGTGAATCCTGGAGAAGGTCGTGCCGTTCCTGCACGGACTCGATGGTGCGGCCGCGAGTGCGGAGGAAGAACTCAGCCTGCCCCCGGGTGGCATGCCGGTCAAGCAGCTCCTGAAGTTCGGTGCGCCGGTGCACAATAACCACTCGGGGGTTGGCCATCTTAGGCTCCTGCCTGGTTGGCTGCTGCCGTGCCCGGTATGGCGGCAGGTGCCCTGTGGCCATCACCGCCAGCTGGGAGGTTACCGCCGAGCAGTCCGGCGAGTGCGCCGCTGAGGAGGTCAGGGGTGATGGTGAGATTCCCGATGTTGGGCAGGGATCCGGCTGCGTCCCGCAGGGCCAGGGCCAGAAGCGTGGCCTGGTCCATGCCTTGGTAGACCTCCATGGCGGCGGCTTCCTTGGCGGCGGATGCTTCACCGACAATACGGATGTGGTTCGCTTCCGCGGCAGCTCCGATGCCCTTCCTTTCGGCTGCGGCGTGGGCTTCCACGAGTCCTGCAGTCGCTTTTTCCTCGGCCTGGCGCCGTGCGTTTGCGCCTTCCTGAGTGACCAGTTGCTCCCGGCGGATGGCCAGTTCGATCTGGCTTGCCATCTCGTTTTCGGAGATGGCGCGTTCCCGCTCCACGGCAAGGGCCCGGCGCTCGTAGACTGCCCTGTCCGCTTCGGCCTGGAGTTGTTCGCGGACGGGTGTCTGCAGGGCCCGTTCGACGTCGGACTGGGGGCGGATGGCCAGGACCTGGACTCCCAGGATCTCTATACCGGTGGACTCGAGGCGGGCATCTCCGCGGAGGGCGGCGATAAGGATGCCGCGCAGCTGACTGATCCCCCGTTCAAGTGCTTCCGCCAGCGTGGTGGTGGCCAACTGGTCGATCGCGTGGCTTTGGCAGAGCTGTCCGATGATGCTGGCGACTTGTTCGCGGCCACCTGCCGGACCTGCGCCGACAGGCTGCAGCCCGAAATCCAGGCGTCCTGAAACGGACACCGGATCGATAAAGCGGTATGTCACGTTAGCCTGGACGCTCACGTCCTGGTGATCCCGCGTGATGGCGTGGAACAGGATAGGCAGCTCCTGATCGTCCACGGGAACTTCGCTCAACACAGAGGTAGAGGGCCGGAACCAGAAGGCCTGCCCCACACCCTGGTGGCGAACAGAGCCCGCCTGCAGATGAACCACATAACCTGTGGGGCTTCCCAGGAAGTGGCTTATCCACGGGTAGTTCTTGATGCTGGCCATGAGCTTCTCTTTAGCATTCCGGTTATCGTCAAGGTGACGATAACTTCACAGTAAGTGGTGGGATCATTATTGTCAAGGTGACGATAAGTCGCTTAGGATGGAACGGTGTCCTCCCGTGATCACTCTCCTGCGCGCTTCCCGGTTGCTGTCGACGTCGTTGCCTTGACAGTGCGCGACGACGCCCTGCACGTCCTGCTTGTCACTCGCCTCATAGAACCGTTCCAGGGACGGCTCGCCCTGCCAGGTGGTTTTGTCCTGCCAGGCGAGGACCTCCAAGAGGCGGCTGTCCGGGAGCTGGCCGAGGAGACGGGGGTTGAAAAGGTAGCCGGGCATCTGGAGCAGTTAGGCAGCTACGGGCCACGCGGCCGTGACCCACGCGGGGACGTGCTTGCAGTGGCGCATCTTCTGCTCGCCCCCGACTTCCCGGTCCTGTCCGCCGGAAGCGACGCTGAAATGGCGGCCTGGTATCCCGTGAGCAGCGTCCTTGATGAACACGGGATCCGGCTCGCCTTCGACCATGAGAAGATCCTCAGCGACGGGCTGGAACGGGCCAGGTCCAAGCTGGAGTATTCCCCTTTGGCTGCGGCGTTCTGCGGGGAGGAGTTCACCATTGCACAGCTACGTACGGTCTACGAGGCGGTGTGGGGGCTGCCCCTGGACGCCAGGAATTTCCACCGCAAGGCCACCGGAACCGCCGGTTTCCTCGAAGAGACCGGAAAGCTGACATCCGGCGACACGGGCAGGCCGGCAGCGCTTTACCGGCTGGTCGCAGCCGCCCGGCCGGAACCCGGACATCCCGCCCGGGCCGTGCTGAATCCTCCGCTCATGCGGCCGGTGTCTTAGGCGCCAGTACCTTCAGTGCGGCGCTCTTGGGCCCGTCGGGTCCCTTCATTTCTGCTCCGCTGCCATCGGCGAACGAGGTCCGCTGCTGCCAGTCCTCCAGCGATGGGCGTGATGGCGACGGCGGCATAGACAAAGATCAGCCAGGCAAGAGTGGACAAGGGCGGCCTGGGCGCGCTGAGGAAGGACAGGTTCCCGAGCACTGCTGCTACCCAGAAGAGCAGGACACCGCCCAGAACGGCAGTGCCCGGAACGAATTCCCTGCGCATCTCACCGTCCTCGCCTCAAAATAGGCCCAAGACAGGGGCAGCGGCGCTGGATATTCCGCTGGTGCATTTGGCAGCAGCAGAGGAACCCGCGGTGAGCCGATCCGGCGTCCTTCAGTTTGCAGGTCATGGCAATCCTCAAAGAAACGGGGTGGCCACTGCTCAACCGAGACCATATTAGCCAGACAGAGGTAACGCCCCGCCAACTGCCTGGCCTGACACGCCGCAGTTGCTGCGGGAGCCCTCGACCGGGCCTGAAGCACGGCCGTAAAATTGGAGCCACGAGGTGCATGAAAATGTCTGTGGCAATGGCCGTGGTACTCATCTTCCTCGGCCTGGTTTCCTTTGCGGCCATGATCGGCACGGTCGTCCTGGTGATCCGCGACGGCCGTGGGCACACTCCCGTGGAGCCATCCGTGCGTCCATGGACGGCGGGGAACCTCCCCAGCCGGCCGTATTCCACAATCCGCTTGTAGCCCTGCCGACTGCGTGCGGCCGGGTCCCTGTTTCGAAACGAGGCAACCCGATGAGATCCCGGCCCAGTCGGCTGCAGCATGTGGCCGGATTCAATATCGATACAGTGGCCGCGGCGGCAGGGGACGACCCCGACATCCTCAGACTGGAAAATCTTGACACTGACCTACGCCGGCATGCTGAATCGAGTGCATCTCGCCGGCGGCGTGCCGCGCCTGGTGCCGATGAGGGTGTCTGGCGGCGCGTGGCGGCTGGATCTTGAGGCCTTGGAGGCCGCCGTCTCGCCAGGGACGCGGGCCGTTTTCCTCCAGAATCCATCCTTCCCTTCGGGCTACCGACTAAACGAAGATGAGTGGAGGGCCATTACTCGCTTGTGTGTTGATCGGGACCTGTGGCTGATTTATTGGTCCTTCATGGAAGGGGTTGTCTACGACGGTCAGCCAGTCCTGAGTCCGGTAACGTACCCCGGAATGCGGGAGCGGACAATAATCATTGGCGCGGCCTCCATCGAGCAGCGGATGATCGGTTGGCGGATCGGCTGGATCGTGGCGCCCGCGGAGGTCATGTCGGATCTCGCCGTCGTCCACATCTATAACGGCATTACGCCAGGCGGCATCGCCCAAGCCGGCTTGATTGCGGCGACGGCGACGGCGGTCTGGGGTTGCGTTGAGGAGTGGCAGCGGCGGCGCAATGCCCTCACCACGGCCCTCGACGGTTTTGCCATGATCCCGGCAGCCGGCGGCTGGTCCCAGATCCTGGATACCGTGGAACACGGTGTTGACCCCGGTGACCTTTCGCGCGTCCTGTTGCGCCACGGTGTGGCAGCTACGGCCATGACGGGCTAGGGCGGAGAAGTTGCAACCGCCACCTTCGGCTGGTGTTCAGTAACGAGCCCGTGGAAAGGATTAAGTTGGTGGGTGATCGTTTCAGGGCGGCGATGCGCGAAGCGGGTGGACGGGTCTAGCCGTCCTGGCGCTGTCAGGCAGGCATTCCTGGCGCCCAGGTCTGCAGCCGCCCGCACATTCCAAAGAGCCGCTCTGCGCTCCTGGGATTGGCCCGGGCCACGGATGCCTTCGCAAGGTGTGGGCCCTCACCTTGCTCCAGGTCAGTGAGCCAGGTGTCTGTTTCGTGGACCTCAGCCAGGACCTTATCGGCCCACAGCTTCCGCCACTCCGGAACCCGCCTCCGCACCACATTAACGGCGGCCTTGTGGAATTCCTCCAAAGCGGCATAGCCGCGGCGCTCGACGTCGGCCCTTAGCTCCGCATAGCCGGCCAAGGCGGCGTCTCGCCGGGCGATGGCAGCTGCCGCCACCACCTCGGCACCGGCTTCCGGCGACGGCAAGGCGGCTAGTCGCCGGTATCGCTCCGGGTCTGCGAGGACGTCCGGCTCAAAGGTGAGCACGGCGTCTCCGGCCTCCGGGAGCCCCGAGTTTTGCATCACCACCAGAATGTCCAGGTTTCCGCCGTTGATGAGCCGGTGAACAGTTCCGGGGCTGAACCACAGCAGGTTGCCGGCGGTCAGTTCGTGGGCTGCATAACCGTCGCTGCTGAGAGTCTCCACCTGTCCAGTCCCGCCGATGACCAGGTAGGCCTCCGTGGATGCGGTGTGCAGATGGGGCGAACCGCCGCAGACCCCATCTGCAGCAGCCGAGTCATAGACGGCGAGCCGTGTCACTGCGGTCCCACCAGGGAAAAACGGCAGTTCCTGCACAATGCTCATCGCCGGCTGCCCACTTTCAGGTTTTGCAATGCCTGCCGCCCGGCTTCCGCCAGGTCGGCAAGCCTTTCTTCGGTGGACTCGCCGTTGGCCGCGACGAAGGAGTAGCGGTTGGTCAAAGTGGCTCCGCTGCTGAAGAGGACCTCTTCACTGAAGAACGGTGCCGGCCCCATGCAGGCAAAGGGCTCGCTGCGCGTGAACCACTCGGGTGGATGCTGCTCGTTGCGGTGATCGTCCACCATCATCACGGTGGAGTGGTTGCACGTTCCGTCATGCTGCCCCACGAAGGCGAGCCATTCTCCACGGCCCCCGCGCAGTTCTTCTCCGGAGAGCCCGTCCGGCCCCAGGATCCGGCCGCCGGTGAAATCCCGCGGTCCGCGCCAGAAGAGGCCCCCGTAACCCGCATTCTCCCGTCCCTCGGTGGTGGGTGAGCCGATCCTGATGTCATGGCCGGACACGTTCTGCATCGACGTTTCGAAGGCAATGGCCCAGGAATCGTCATCCGGGGACTCCGAGATTTCAAACGTGCGAAGCTCATCAACCACGTGTTCCCGGGCCTGGGTCCACCATGCGAGCGAATGGCTGAAACGGAAGCGGCCCTCAATCCTGCCCGCTTCAAGAATGTCTTGGTGTTCCATGGAACCGTTGTTGGGCAACCACTGATAATCCTTGCCCCGGCGATAACTGGGGCCGCCCCAGAAGTTGTCTTCGCCCAGGTGCGGCAGCGACCAAGCGAGGCTCTTGTGCCAGGTGTGGTCGTGGGGGCGGAAAACACTGAGTGCGTCGCCGGCGAGCGTCCGCAGTGTCTGGAAACCGGGCCGCGGTGATTCCTGCTGGGCGTCGTCCGGAACGTAGGTATAGCCGGCAATTTCGACGCCGTCGATGCGTACCGCTATTGCCTTGCCGCTGTCCTCCCATTCAATCCCGACGCTCATACGTTTGCGCTTTCTTTTTCGGCAACTTCCCCGGACGCTTCGGGGGCCTGCTGCGTCCACGGTTCCAGGTGGCCGTCCATCCGGGTGAAAAACGCGTGCCCTTCATTGATTTCACCTTTGCGGATTGTTTTTCCCGTGATGCTGGAGGCGTAGATCGCGGCGGCCAGTTCCATGGTGGGGTACGCCCCGGCCAGCGAGACCGGCGGTACTTCTCCGGCTTTGAGCTGGTCCAGAACCACGCTGTACTGCGCGCTGTGTCCGCTGGGGATGTTGGTTTCAGCGGACTCCCACAATTCGGCGAGTTCCTCCGATCCGGGTGCCGGCGTCAGCGTCCAGTGATCGTTGTCGTAGCCGTACAGATGCTCCAGCTCCAGGGTGGCGTGCTCAAAGTCCAGCCGAAGCTGGGAGGTTTCGCGCGGGGAAATCACCGAGTTCATGATGGTGACAATTGCTCCCGACTCGAAGCGGACCACACCCGCGGACACATCCTCGGTGTCCGTTTTCCTTGCAAGCTTGGAGGCGAAGGCTGTGACTTCCTGCCAGGGGCCGAAAAGGTGCACCAGCAGATCGAACTGGTGGATTCCGTGCCCCATGGTGGGGCCGCCGCCTTCCACATCCCATAGTCCCCGCCAGGGCACATCAAAGTACGCCTGGTTCCTGAACCACAATGTGTTGCAGGTTCCCACGAGCGGCTGGCCCAGCCAGCCGGCCTCTTGCAGGGCCACAACGCGCTGGGCGCCGGAGCCGAACCGGTGCTGGAAGACGCAGCTGACAGATCCGCGGGACGCTGCCTCCGCCTTTATCAGGGTGTTCATTTGTTCCAGTGAAAGAGCGGGAGGTTTTTCGATGACCACATGGAGGTCCATGGCGAGGGCCTCCAGGGCAAGGCCCATGTGGCTTGCCGGGGGAGTGCAGATGACTACGAGGTCCAGCTCTCCATTGGCCGCAGCTGTGCGGAGGTCGGGCGCCGTCCTCTGCATGCTCCATTTAGCGGCGAATTCCTGGGACCGGCCTGGATCAAGATCAACTGCCACGGCAAGCTCAACGTTCTCCTGCGTCGACAGGGCATCGGCATGCGCGTGGGCAATGCCTCCCGTCCCAATGATTCCTACGCGCAACGGGCCCGCCTGCGGATTCCACATGTGCTTTGCTCCTTGGTTTGTCCTTTGGCGGCCCTGCTGGTTGTGTGACCCGGGGCACAAAAGTGATCGATAACAAATGATTATGTTATCGATCACTTTTGCTGTCAATGGAGCCATGGAAAGTTACAGCAGTCCCGGAACCTAGTCTCCGAAGGCTGCCAGTCGTGTGGGGTGGGGAGCTGCCGTGGACTCGCGGATCTCCAGTTCGATCAGGCCCGGCCTGGTGTCATCAGGCGACGGCGGAACCCGAGGCTGGCTGGCCGTGTTCCCTTGGATGATGCCCACGAGTTCGCTCATTGCCTGCCGGCCCTGGCCTTCAAGGTCCATGCTCACCGTAGTGAGTGAGGGAACCAGATAACGGGATTCGGGGAGGTCGTCCCAGCCACAGACGCTGATGTCTCCAGGCACCTTGAGGCCACGTTCATAAAGGGCCCGCATCAGGCCGGTTGCCATCTGGTCGTTGGCTGCGAACACCGCCGTAACGCCGGTGTCCATCGGGAGTGTGAGTCCGGCCTGGTAGCCCGAGGCGGCGGACCAGTCCCCTTGGGATTCACCAACAGCGGCCAGGCCCAGCCGGGCGATCGCCTCGCGGTAGACGGCCCGCCTGTTCCTGGCGGAGGGCCATTGTTCCGGTCCCGCCACGTGAAAAAACCGGCGGTGACCCAGTGAGGCGAGGTGCTCCACGATCTGTGCTGCCGCGGCGCCGTCGGCAAGAGTGCCGCGTGCCCGCATCTTGTCGTCATATTCTCCGGCCACCACAACGGGAAGGCCGGAGTGTGCGGCGTCGAGGTGCTGCTGCATGCCGCCTAATGGGACAAATGACAGGACTCCCGCCAGTTGCTCGCTGCCGAGGAGTCCCAGGAGGCGGCTTGAGCGGGTGTCCGCGATGCCTTCAAGCGCGATCACATCCACCAGGTAGCCAGCCTCATGGGCAGCTGCCGCAGCGCCGTTGAGCATCCTCACCGGGACAAATTGAGTGGCTTCCGGAACGATGATGACGATCCGGTAGACCAGCCGTGTCCTCAGGGAACGTGCAGCCATGTTCGGGCTGTAGTTCAGCTCGAGGATGGCCTGCTGGACTTTGGAAACGGTGGCGGGTTTGAGTCCTCCGCTGCCCCGCAGATGCCTGGACACGGTTTGATGTGAAACGCCGGCCAGCCGCGCCACCTCATAGATCGTGGCAGGTTTGGCCGGAGCCTCGCCACCCGCGGTCCTGTCAGTTTCCACAGCAATGCCTCCGCAGCAGGATGTCTGAGTTTGTCTGATTTTCGCTTGGTGTCAGGATAGCCCGGGACCGGGGACCAGAGTGGCCAACGATGCCCAAAACAACGGGAACCCCGCCGGAAACCGGATGGTCCTGACGGGGCTCCCGCTATGCTGCCGGGCCTACTTTTCAGTGGCGAAGTAGCTGATGCATTCTCCTTCACCCTTGAAACCAGGTTCCACGTTGGTGGCCCAGCCGCCGTTCAGGCATGCCTGCTTGCCGGTAACGAAGGCCACCCGGTACTCCTTGAGCTTGCCGTTGGGCGCGTTTACCGTGACGGTAGCAAGGGGATTCTGCACTGTGGCCTGAGCGACTGATACGTTTGCGTTCGTGTCCAGGGCATAGCCCGCAACGGTGGGAACCGCCGTCGACGCCGTCAGCACCTTGTATTCAGTGGTTCCGGCGTCGAAGCCGACAACGGATTTTTGGTCCACGAGCAGACGGCCAAGTCCGGCGGCACCCGCATCAGCCAGCCGTGTTCCGGAAATCGCTACTTCGGCAACCTTGGTGTATGAACCGGGAGTGGCCAGCGAGACGCGCATCCCGCGGGTGGTGACCGGGTTGAAGACCACCTTCACGGGGGACGTCGTGGTCAGGCCGGTAATCACCCCCGCCGAGGTTCCCTGCCAGCCTCCCTGCGCGTCCTGGAACTGGACACTCAGGCTTTGGGCTGCGTGCTCGGCAAGGGTCACAGTGACAGAATCCACCGTGTAATTGCGGGTGAAGGCGTAGCTCAGGCTGTCAGCATTCCGGCCGCCGCCCACCCAGTTGGACCACCGCGTGGTGGTGTTGCCGTCGCAGGTGTTTTTCGGCGCATAGGAGGCTTCCGAGTAGCTGGCGGTCGCCGTCGTCGAGGTGTCCTCCTTGCAGATATGGGTACTGGCCACCCGGTCAACCACCAGGACGGTCAGGACAGCGTCAAGGGGTTTGGAACCGTCGACGCCGGTTGCCGCCTTACCGGCGACGGTGACCGTCCCGGTGGATTCCAGCGCAGCTGATGACAAAGTGCTCCAGTCCCACGTCACTGCAAGGTTGTTTCTGGCTGTCCCGGTACCGATCTGGCCCGGAACATGCGTGGGAGCAGCAGCCTGGACCTCTGTGACAGCCGATCCAACCCCCACCGTCAGCGAGACGGGGTCGGTGGCCACGTACTTGCCGACGGTGACCACGAGCTCGGCGTTGTCAAAGGTCTTGCCGTAACGGTCAACGCCTGATCCATGCAAAGTCACGGTCCCGCGCTTGTTCCAAACTGTCGGATCCACTGCTTCCCACTGGACCGCGATGGGGCTTCCCGGTCCCTTTTCGTACAGCGGAACGACGGTGCCGGGCAACGCGGGGGCAGCGCCAAGGGGAGTGCTGAGGTCAACCCGCCGCGTTCCCTGCAGCACGAGGTCCTCGAGGTCCTCGAATCCCCACGTCTGGTGCGCATTGCTGGTGGCGGTGGCCGTGGATCCGCTGGACGAGGCCAGGGCCACTGAAGAGCCGGCAGCGGTCTGGCTGCCCGAAACCTGCAGCGCGATTGCCGCAGCAGCGTTCACCAGCGTCCATTGCTTCCCGTTTTCGGTGCTCACAATCCACTGTGCCTTGGGCTGGGCCTTGGCCTCCTCCAAACTCAGGCTGGCCAGACGGGCAGATCCAGCCTGGCTTCCGTTCAGGACCCCGCCATCGCCGGTCAGCACCTTGCCGTCTTTATTGGTGACAACAAACCGCCGGTCGTGGGCGTATTCGTCGTCGGCCTTCACAGCGTTGAACGTCCACAGCTGTGGCGCGATTTCCGTGGCATTCGCTCCGAGGTCCTGGATGGAAACAGTGGCGTCCGCCTTAGCCGTGAGGTACTTCCCGCTGGCCTCGCCGCCAACCTGGTAGGTGTGGCCGTCTTTCACGGCCGGGGCGTCTTCAGCCACGCCGCTGACGCCATCCACCAGGAAGGTCACTACTGACGCCGCGGGAATCTCCAGCGTTGCTTTCTTTCCTGCACGGTCCACGGATACCGGTGCACCCTTGATCAGCGCGTTGCGTTCGATGTCCTCAATGGGCGACTTCGTGGTGATCACCGGAGTGACAGTGGCGCCGTCGGCGATGCTGCCGAACTTGGAGAGGTCAATAGTGACCGTCTCGGGGGCCGCGTTGTCATTGAAGTGCACCAGCGTGGCACCGCTGCCGTCAGCCCGCAGTGCGCTCGCGGTCTCCGGGTTGTCGTTGGCGATGAGGAAATCGCCGGGACGGATGTAGTGCGTGAAGTTTCGGGTGGTGTTGTATTTCTGGTTGGTCAGGACACGGCACTTGGCGTCTTCGGCGGAGTCGCCGTCGTTGAGCCGGCGGTTGGAAGAGCCCACACGGCCTTCATAGTTGCAATCGAAGTCGACGTAAATGGAGCCCCAGCCGCCGTTTCCGTGTTCCTGCTTGTAGGTGTCCTCCACCGGCTGCCAGAAGACCCAGGCCTCCGGCTCAAGCTCGCGGAGATCGTTGACCATGCGGCCCGCGATGCCGAGGCCGTTGTTGATGTTGGAGCGGTCCCAGCCTCCGGTGGTGTCGCCGAGGGCGGGGTTGCCGCCCCAGGAACCGCCTACTTCACTCATCCACAGGGTTTTCTGGGTGGATTTCGCGAGGTCCCGGACGCGCCGCCGGTCGTTGGTGCCATAGGTGTGGACGTTCAGCTGGGCGACCGCGTCCTTTGCCTGCTGGCTGTAGGCGTTCCAGTTGTTCATGAACTTCGTGGGATCTGTCTCGTCCATCGCGGAAATGACAGCGGCAGTGGTGGTTCCCTCCTTGCCGAGCTCCCCCGCGAGCAGTTTGGTGACACGGTCCTGTGCGGGCGGGTAGATCAGGGCCCCTTCCTGCTTCTGCGTGTAGGAAGTGGGCGGCTTGCCGGTGACGCTATCGATGGTCGTTGACCAGTAGCCGGAGTTCGGCTCGTTGAACGGGTCAATGGTGTCCACCTTGATGCCGCTTCCCTTCTCCAGAAGTTCGACGGACTTCTTCATGTACGCGGCAAACTTCTGCTCAGCCTGGGGCAACAGGTTCTCGCCCTTGTTGGTGCTGACCTGGCCTGAGACGTACCCGCTTTTGGTCATGAACCAGGGTGGCGAGTTGCTGAAGGCTTCCCAATGGGTGATCTGCTGGTCGGCGGCGAGGCGTTCCACCCACCACCGTTGGGTTTTGTCGGCGTCGCGGTTGTAGGAGGCAGGATCATCCGGGTTCCACTGGTTCAGGAATGCGAGCTTGTTTGCCTGCGTTGCGTCCACTGAACCGTCAGGTCGGTACAGATTCGAAAGTACGGGGTTCTCTGCGGTGGCTTCCGTTACCGGGTTCCACCAGCCCTCCACGGCGCTGCCGTCGTTGAGGTAACTGGCGACGTCGGATGCGCTTCCTCCGCCCACGTTGTAGCGGGCAATGTTGAGGTTCAAGCCATTCTCGCCAAACACCTTCTGGTACAGCTCTTCACGGATCTCCTCCGGGTACCCGCCAGTGGCGTTGGCGAACCAGACGAGGCTGGTCCCCCAACCCTGGAAGGCCTTGCCCTTGCTGGCAGGGTTGGGAGTGATGGTGACAGGAGTACCCACGGTTTCGGCGGCAGTTGCCGGAGCCTCACTGCCGGAGAAAGCCACCAGTCCCGACGCTGCTGTTGCAGCCATGACGGCCATTGCCGCCGAGCGCCGGAACCGGCCTTCGGAAAACGTCATTGTTCAGCCCTTCATCGTTGGAGAGTTCTTGATCGGGCGCGACCGTCATCCGTCAGCGACGTCCAGCCGATCCGCTACCCGCCGACGCTATTACCGCCACCGGTGGCCCACAAGGAATGCGAACATGAACGAACAAACTCGATCATCAACATGCAGGGGGAGCTGAAGCAAGTAGTCCGCGGTATTGTCCTGCCCTATTGTTCGGGGACCCGACCGGATCCATACTGGCAAAATGTTGATGGCGGTCCTCTTTGGCGCGGTGGCCTCCAGCGCGCTGCTGGTGGGGGCCTTCATCGGCATGAGGTTCGAGATGCCCAAGCGGCTCCTCGCCATCCTCCTCTCTTTTGCCTCCGGCGCGCTCATCACCGCCCTGACATTTGAACTCTTCGAAGACGCCTACGAACGGGGTGGAATAGAGCGGGCCGCCATTGGGCTTTTTGCCGGCGCTGCGGTGTTCACAGGCCTCAGTGCGCTGCTGGACCGGTGGGCCCAGCCAGGAGCCGGAGGGGCTCCCGCAGATGAGTTCCAGGGGAGTGCCAAACTTGATACGGACGCTGCGGCTTCCGACCGTCCGCCCACGCCTTCGTCCACCCGCGGCGCTGCCGGAATGGCCCTCCTTGCCGCGGTGACGCTGGACGGGGTTCCGGAGAATGTCGCCCTGGGTATCTCGCTCGGAGAAGGGACCGGCGGGCTGGCCTTGCTGGCGGCCATCTTTGTTTCGAACCTGCCGGAGGCCCTTGTGGGGGCGTCGTCCATGAAGGCGCAGGGAAGAGCTTCAGGCCTGGTCATCGGGCTGTGGACAGCCTGTGCTGTGCTATTGGTGCTGGCAGTCGTACTCGGCGCAGGGCCGCTTTCGGGAAGCGACCCCAGAACAATTTCACTGCCTTTGGCGTTCGCCGCCGGTGCCGTCATAGCTTCGCTCGCCGACACACTGATGCCAGAGGCCTATGAGCACGGCGGCCCTGCGGTGGCCCTGGGCACTGCCGCGGGCTTTGTGCTTTCCTTCGTTCTGTCCCTGGCCTGATGATCAGGACGGCGTGCCTGGGACCCCACAGCCCCGCCCGAAAGGACTATTCTGGAGAGTACCGTTCAGCAGCGCGGGGCCAACGCCTGCCTGTGCCTCGCTGGCGGTTCCAGGCCTACCTGTAGAGGCAAGGTGGAGAGGGGTCAGTCCCATGGCAGGTGACGCCAAGAGGGAAACAGCGGCGGACATTGGACTCCATCTCCAGGATCTGGTGCTGGACAGCTCAGACGTGGGGGAGTTTCTTAACGAGCTCGCGGCCTACTCCGCGAAAAGCCTGTCCAAGCCAGGCCTGAGTGTCTACTGTGGCATCACTGTAATCCGGCGGAAACGGGCACTGACAATTGCCAGCAGCAATGATTGCGCAAGGGCCATGGACGAGCTGCAGAACACCTTCGGTGAGGGGCCGTGCCTGACTGCAATGAAGGAAATGACCACCATTCATGTGCCGGATCTCCGTGATGAATCGCGCTGGCCGGACTATGTCCGGGCCGTGGGAGGTCAGGGCATCCTGTCCATTCTGGGTGTGCCGCTTCCCCTCGAAGGGGAAACGAGGGCCGCGCTTAATCTGTACTCGCCGGAGGCCCATGGATTCTCCGGGGAGGACATTGCTGACGCCGAAGATTTTGCGGAGCGGATCTCGAAGAACCTGCGGCTGGCCCTGCGGATAGCGCAACTGACAGAAGCGCGCAATGACCTCGCGGCCGCAATGCAGTCCCGCACCACTATTGACCTAGCTGTCGGAGCGATCATGGCCCAGAACAGGTGCAGCCAGGATGCCGCCCAACAGATGCTGAACAGAGCCTCGAACAGCCGGAATATCAAGCTGCGGGACGTGGCCGCGGGGATCATTGCGTCCATCAGTGAGGGCTCGGCTGTGCACACCCACTTTGACGAGTAGGGCGGGTTGCGAAGGGCATCCGGTGGACGCAGCCGCGTGCTTGTCGGATTGGCTGCAGGACGTTAGCCTGATCTCGGGAGCATCGCTCAAGCAGCGTGGGCACAGGCCTCCCATACAGCAGGAGTTCTGTCAGTGTCGACCATCTCCAACCGCTTCATTCCAGGCGGCGCCCACCATCCCTACAGCCAGCGGCTGTGGTGCACCCAATGTCATACCGATCGTTTCCTGATCGTCGAGTCAATCGAAGCACTCGAAGGAGGGGAACGGGACTTGGTCAGGGTTTCCTACACGTGCGGGGAGTGTGAATGCTTCTACGAGCACGCTGCTGGTGTGCCGCAGGTGGCGGCCATCCTCAACCGTCCCGGGCCTCCAAAATCGCTGAGCGTTTTGCAGTTTGGCGGGGAATACATCCACTGCGGTGAACCTATGCACGTGGCCGGTTCCGAGCTCCGCAATGCCTATGCCACCATGAAAACGGAGCGGGAGCCTGAAGCGCTCCTGGACGTTTACCTTCGAACCCGCGTCCTCAGATGCAATTGCGGCTTCCAGATGGAGATCCCTGACTGAAGCCCTTCTGCCTGTTTCAGGTGTTCCTCTTGGAGTTCTTGGTGCCGGTGCTGCCGGCGCCGTGGCTGGGCTCGAGCTCCTCAGCGTAAGGGGCACGTGGCAGCGGTGGAACTTCTTCGATCAGTTCGTTGGCGGCGCAGGCCAGCAGGTCGCGCTGCAGCAAGGGCAGGGACAAGAGTCCCTGCAGATACGCGTGGACCTCGTATTCACCCACCGCTCCACCGATGCTGAAATACGTCAGCCATAGGTCCGCAGGGGTGATGTCGGCGGATTTCAGTGCCTTCCTGAGCAGCCGGCACTGTTCTTCTTCGTGGGCCTCGAACCCCATCGGTGACTCCTCTACCCGCGGCGTCCCGGTACAGCCGCAACGATCCGACTGCACTCTTCCAAGAGCGTTGTCCGATCTGCCCTGACACGGCTTAGGAGTTTCCGCATTGCGTCGTCGCTGCTTAGCCCGTGCCGCTCCATCAATATCCCTGTTGCCCTCGCGATGGTGTCCCTGCTGTAAAGTGCGGTTGACAGCGATTCGCTGATGCGGCGTGGCGTTTCAGAACTCTGGACGTTCGCCAGGAGGGTGGCGGCGGGGCCGGCGAACAGCTGAAGTAGCCGGCTTGTTTCCTCGCCATAGATCCCGGGCTGGGCGGCGTAGATTTTCAGCGCGCCGAGTGATTCCTTGCCTGCTGCCAGCGGGGTGCTCAACACTGAACGGATGGGGATCTCCTTCATTGCGGCGCACCATTCCGGCCAGCGGGATTCCGTCCGCACGTCCTCGACGAGAATTGTTGCTTCCGAAGCCCATGCGGTCAGGCAGGGTCCCTGCCCCAGCTCGTATTGTGCGGTATCCGCCTGTTCCACAATCTTGTCAGTGGCGGCGCTGCTGGTGCGTTTGCCCTGCGTATCGAGGAGGGAGATACCTGCACCCAGCGTCCCCGGAATGGCCTGCTTTGCGGCGGCCGCGAGCAACTGTACAGCGCGGTCAACTTTCTCCTCGGTAAGGAGGAGCCCCTTCACCCGGGCGATGACAGAAGAGAGTTCGTCGAGGGGAAGCTGTTTGGACATGATTGCCTCTTGGTCGGGTTCGGGGGTGTGGGCTCAGACCCCTTCCCGGGGTTCCCCAGCCCACAAGCCGGCTTCTTCCAGCATAGCCTCATGCCCGCTGGAGCGCCGGAAACCGCTACCGCCATAAGTCTGACTCAAGGTTGAATCAAGAACGCATTTTTTGGTCTTTTGCAGCCTGAATACGCTGTACTTTGTTCTCTAAGCCTCCGCTTTCCCCCGAAGACCGGAGTGCCTGGAAGCCCCCGCGCTTGAATCACAAGCTCGCGCAGGGGCTTCCGTCATGTAGGCCTCATTGACGGCCGCCATGTCAGTGCGGATGCTTAGAGCGGGCCTCTTGGCCTGAAACCGTAGGGGTTCTCTGCGGGACCCCCGGAGGCACTGTCGTAGCCTTCCTGCCAGGCATTCCTCACAGAGGTGACCAGAGCTGCCAGCAGCCCGTAGTAGGGATGATCCGGGCCCAGGAAAATCATCTCTTCACCGGCTTTTTCCAGAACCATCTGGATGTCCTTGCTCATCTGCCATCTCCTCCTTCATTGGAGTGTTAGCCATTCTGGCCATGAGGGAGGACCTGCGCAATGGCGGTTCGATCAGCCTGTTCCAGACGGGCAGCCAGAACAGGATGGCAGCCATGCTCATGAGTACTGCACCCAAAACATCGCTGGGGTAATGCACGCCCAGATACAGGCGGGAGTATGCAACGCCAATGACAAGAACCGCGCCGGCGACGGCAGTGACTGTTCGTTGATGCCGGGTCTGCGCCAGTACGAGTACGGCACCCCATGCGAGCGCCGCTGCGAACGCCGTGTGCCCGCTGGGGAAGCTGTCGTGGCCGGCTTCTGCGATCAAAGCCTGCGTGGCGTCCGCGGGTGGCCTTAGCCGGAGGATGGCGATTTTCCCCAGTTCCGACGACAACCACCCAACGGAAACCAGCGATCCGAATGCGATAGCAGCAAGTGGCTTCTTCAGAATCACCAGGAGCAGGCAGGCGAGCGCAAGAATAATGATGTTCCCCAGCGGGGAAAAGACGGCATTAAAGGTCAGGAATAGTCCTGTTAGGACAGGGTTTCGCCCGGGAATGAGCAGTTGATCCATTGCCAGGTCCGGTCCCGGGGATCCGTAAGTTTTCCCCAGGTATCCCAGCCCTAGCGTCAGCGCAAACAGTGCGAAGGACGCTGTCAGTAACAACCAGCTTTGACCTGGCATGCGGAGGCAAGGCACGGGACGGCGTGGTTCCTTCATGTCTTCTTTCTGGCATGGATCTGCAGGAAAAGGAGGGGGTTCAAGTATTCCACCCGAACTATTCCATGTGTAGGTGGGAGGACGCTGAGCGGATGGTGGGGGAGCCGGTCACGGCGGGCGGCCTCTGGAACGCCGGGTCGGCCGGGCGTATTCTGGAAACACGTTTCACCACGTTGAGCTGGAGAGCCATGGAGCTGAAAGATAGCCCAAAGCTGACTCTTGGTGCGGCCCTGGCAAGGGTCCTCGGATTTTTGGTGGTGAGCGTGCTGTGTGGTGTGCTTGCCGCTGGTTTTGTGGTGCCCGCAGTGGCCGTCACAGGGACGACTGTGAGCAATTCCGTTGCCTTCTTCAACAACCTCCCGGGCGAACTGGATGTAGACGCCCCGTCTCAATCCACCAAGGTTCTGACTGCTGACGGTAAACCCATTGCCACGTTCTATGCCGAGAACCGCGTACGCGTCCCGTTGGATCAGATCTCGCCCTATATGAAGAATGCCGTTATTGCTATCGAGGACAGCCGTTTTCACGAGCACGCGGGTGTTGACCCTCAAGGCATTGTGCGGGCACTTAGTTCGAACCTCAGCAGCGGGGGGCGCCAGGGTGCTTCCACGATTACCCAGCAATATGTCACCAACGTCCTCAACGAATCCCGCCTCTCCGAAGGCAACACCGAAGAAATAGTCCTCAGCGGCCAGAAAACAATTGGTGACAAGCTGCGTGAGATGAAGCTGGCCCTTGAACTTGAGAAGAAGTTCACCAAGGACCAGATACTCGAGGGCTACCTGAACATTGTTTTCTTCAATGCCAATGCCTACGGGATAGAAGCCGCATCGCGGTACTTCTTCAGCACGTCGGCCAAAGATCTCAATCTGCCACAGTCCGCGTTGCTCGCAGGGCTGGTCAACAGTCCCAGCTTCTACGACCCCTCGGTCAACCCGGAAAACGCGCTGCAGCGGCGTAACCAAGTGCTGGGAAAAATGCTCGAAGAGCGGATGATTCAGCAGCCAGAGCATGACGCGGCAGTGGCCTCCGGCGTCGAACTTAAGATCACTCCGTCAAAGCAAGGCTGCGCCGGGGCGGAAATGGCCGTGTATTTCTGCGACTATGTCTCGCACCTGATCCTCAACGACCCCGCGTACGGCGCTGATATTTCCGAACGTGAAAGGCACCTCTACCGCGGCGGGCTGACCATCATCACCACCTTGGACAGCAGATTGCAGGGACCCGCCCAGGCCCAGGTGGACGCCACGGCAGGGCCCAACCCTGATAAATGGGGTGCTGCCCTGGTAACGGTCCAACCCGGTACCGGAAGAATCCTGTCCATGGCCCAGAATACAGTTTTCCTTCCCCAGGAAGGCAAGTTTGATACCCAGCTGAACTTCAACGTCGATGCCAAGGACGCCAACGGCGGTGACCTCAACGGGGCCGGCGGCTTCCAGCCCGGATCTACCATGAAGCCGTTCACGTTCGCCCAGTGGCTCAATGAGGGCAAATCGATCACGGCCGAAGTGGATGCCTCGCGGCGGACCTATCCGCTTAATTTCCCGTGGCGGTCCAGTTGCGGGAAGGTGCTCGGCGGCTACAGCACGGCCGAGAAGAATGCCGGTCTGGGCACGGCAGATGACTTGCAGAACGCCGACGAAGGGTACTACAGGAAAATGCCCATCAACTATGGGCTGTACAACTCCATCAACACCGCGACGTTCGCGTCGGCCACCCAGCTGGACTTCTGCGGCATCCAAAAGATGGTGGATGCAGTAGGAATCCACAGCGGCCTGGACGGTGCTCCGGTCAACATGCACCAACTCGGCAACCTCCTCGGAGCAATCGGGGTTGCCCCGCTCCATTTGGCAAATGCCTTCGCGACCTTCGCCAACGACGGCAAATACTGCACGCCGATCGCCATCCTGGACGTCACGGATCCCAGCGGGCGAAAGTTCCCGGCTCAATCAACCAGTTGCCGGGACGCCGTGAAACCCGAGGTTGCCCGCGGCGTGAATGCAGTTCTGCAGGACGTTTTGAAAGTGGGATCCGGTGTACACATCAACCCCAAGATCCACGACAAGGTTCCCACTGCTGCCAAGACCGGAACGTCCAACAACAACGGTGCGAGTTGGGTGGCTGGCTACACCTCCGGACTTTCCACCGCATCATTCTTTGGGGACACCCTGGAAGGGCAGAGCCGGCCGGGCCACAATCTGACCATCAACGGCAAGTTCTATCAGCGGGTTGACGGCTATATGATCGCCGGCCCGCAATGGGTGAACTACATGCTGCAGGTTGCCGGACTTTACCCGGCGGCACCGTTCCCCGGCCCACCGGCGTCAATGATGAAGCCCTGAGAGCTACCCTGGTGCCCTGGAAGCAAACTCGCGGTTCGGACCACAGTTAGCCGGCCGCCGGGGCCGGTACAAACCGCGTCGCCGTCTGATCGCGGAACCAATGGGCCAGCTTCTTGCCTTTGCCCTTCCACCAGTTGTCTTCGTCCTTGCTGGCGTGAAGACGGAAGACCAGAGCCACCATGATGAACGTCCCGAACGCCACGTCCATCCATGCCCAGAAGGCCGCATCCATCAGAACGCCCACGCCGGTGACCAGAATCGACGGCACGGCCAACGTGCGGAAAACGGTGTTGGCTATGTAGCGTCGGTGAGACCGGGGTACCGAGAGCATGCTTACCAGGTCACAGCACAGGCAAAGCACCACCATGGTTTGTCCGAGGCCCAACAGGATCATGCCGGGCATAGTGGCTCCGAAGGAAGCCAAGGACAGCAGCCCGGAATTCATGGCGTGACCCGGCCCTTGGGGTCTGCGATCGGATCCATTGGGGCTCCTTGATGACGTTTTGACCGTTGATGTAACCGCGGACGCCGGGTTTCCGGCTGTGCACCCCAGAATGGCCGGACAACATCAAAAATCGCCTCAATTTCCCAAAAAATCACCTCAAGTTCCAGGCTGGCAGAATCCTGGGACCGCAGACCCTAGGGCAAGCGGCTTGGTTCCGCCGCCAGTGCAGCCCGAACCGTCGGCCACGATCGCAGAATCTCCAGGACGTCAGGATTGCGCTCGGCGGCGACGCATTGGGCGTAGGACTCCTCCAAGAGCCCATCCACCATGATCCTCTTACCGCTGGACGCACTCTGAACGGCAGACTCCACCATGGCCAGGCTCATGATGTTCTGGTGAACCTGCCCCATGGGCGCGGCCCCCGACCGGAGCGCGGACACGAAGTCCACCAGCGCGCCAGCGATCTCCTGGCCCGGATTCTCGCTTTCGAGCTCGCCAACAGGTTCACCATAAGCAGCGGCCGACTCCACGAGGGGCTCGTTGTCCCCGTCCCAGATCACCGATCCATGCTCACCGCTGATCCGCCAAGCGGCGTTCCAGGACGTCTCAAGTCCAGGGCTGCACCAGCTGCCCGTGAAGACAAAACGTTCGCCGCCGGACATCTCGAAGATAGCCGTGGCCGCGGCATCACCCCGGTACCAGCTCCAGGATGGGTTGTACTCCTCGCAGAAAACGGACACCGGATCCGCGTCCAGCAGGAACCGGGCCATGTCGAATTGATGGATGGCCATGTCCAGCAGGAGTGGATGCTCCATGGCGTCACGGAATCCGCCGAAGCGGGGGGCTTTGAAGAAGTCAGCCGACACAATACCGACGTTCCCGATTGAGGAGGCGAGGCGCTTCGCGGCAAAAAGCTGGCGGTTGTACCGGCGGGATTGGCTCACCATAAAGAGCTGCCCGGAAAGCTCGGCCGCGGCCGCGAGGGACATCCCCTGGGCCAGCGTGGAAGCCACCGGTTTCTCGCCCAGGACCGGCAGCCCTGCTGCCAGCGCCTCCGTCGTGACCGGGTGGTGCGCGGCCGGGACGGTGACGTTGATGACGGCCTGGGCGCCGACGTCGGCCGCTAACCGGGCGGTGCCCGTTCCCACGGGAACAGGGCGGCCTACTGCCGCGGCACCGGCAGCCGCAAGGTCGAGGTCAACGATTCCCGCGAGTTCGACGAGCGGGGACTCCTCCACAGCGTTCAGCCACGCGCGGCCCATACCGCCGGCGCCGACGACGACGACGCGCAGGGGAGTCCCGTCGTCGGGAATGGTGGCAAAAGAGTTGCTCACGCCCTGGCTCCCTGGTAGCTCTTGCCGTTGAAGAAATCGTTGGTTTCGTAGCGGAGCAGCTCCGGGTACACACGTTCCGGGCTGTCGGTCAGTGCCCACTCCACGGCATTGGAGATCACGCGGCGGATGTCCTTGTGGTGGTACACCGGGTAGTCCTGGTCGCCGGGGCTGAAGTAGAAGATCTTGCCGTGGCCACGGCGGAAGGTGCAGCCGGAGCGGAACACTTCCCCTCCGCTGAAGGAGCTGATAAACACAAGTTCTTCCGGAGCGGGGATGTCGAAGAACTCGCCATACATCTCCTGCTCGTCAATCACGATGGGGTGCGGAACACCTTTGGCAATGGGATGCGTGGGATCCACAGTCCACACGAGTTCGCGGTCCTGCTCGGAACGCCAGCGCAGGGTGCAGGAGGTGCCCATGAGCTTGGTGAAGATCTTGGACCAGTGGCCCGAATGCAGAACGATCAAGCCCATCCCGGAGAGCACATGGCGGTGCACGCGCTCAACAACTTCGTCGCTGACGTCGGCGTGGGACATATGGCCCCACCAGGTGAGGACGTCAGTGTTGGCCAGAACCTCTTCCGTGAGGCCGTGTTCGGGGTCATCCAGGGTGGCTGTGCGGACGGTCACCCTGCTGCCGAGGTTCTCCTCAATACCCTCCTTGACGGCTCCGTGCATGCCCGTTGGGTACAGGCGGGCCACGAGTTCGTCGTGCTTCTCGTGCTGGTTCTCACCCCACACGGTGACGCGGATTTGTGGTGCTTCAGCGGCATTGGCGCTGGTGGTCATAGTCTCTCCTGGATTGGTTGGGGGTGGGGTTGGTTTGAGTCGGAACTACTTAACAGCTCCGCTGGAGGTGCCCGCCGCGATGTATTTCTGCGCCGCCACGAGCAGGATGATGGCAGGGATGGAGGCCAGGACGGCGGTGGCCATCACCGAACTCCAGTCGTTCACATAGGCGCCGATGTACTGGAAGATGCCCAGTGTTACCGGCCGGACTGCCTCGGTGGTGGTGAGCGTCAGGGCGAAGAGGAAATCGCTCCATGCGAACAGGAAGGTAAAGAGGCCCGCGGTAATCAGTGAATTGCGACTCAGCGGAATGACAATCGAGAAGAATGCCCGCAGATGCCCGGCGCCGTCTACCTTTGCCGCTTCTATCACCGATGAAGGCAGGCCGTTCATGAACGCCCGGATGATCAGGATGGCAAACGGGATCCCATGGGCCGAGTCCGCCAGGATCAGTCCGGGGATGGAGTTCAGCAAACCCAGATCGTTGTAGGCCGTGTAGAGCGCATTGGCTACGACGATCCCGGGAATCATCTGGCTGATCAGGATGGCGAACAGCACCACCCCGGCGCCTTTGACCTTGAAGTAGGCCAGGGCGTAGGCAGCCGGTGCGGCGATGGCCAGGCTCAGCAGCACACTGCCGAGCGAGATGACCAGGCTCGTCACAAGATTTGGCCCCTGCTCCCGGATTGCCGTGAGATAGCCCGTGAAATCCGGGTTAAGGGGCAGCCAGGTTGTGTCCACCGTGGCCCCGTTCGGCTGCAAGGACGCGTTGATCATCCAGTACACCGGGAAAAGCATGATGGCCAGGAACAGGATGGCCAGGGCAGTGTTCCCCCAGCTGCGGGGCTCAGCCTTCTTTTGAATCGGCCGGGTCATGGTTTCCTTACTCATCGACTGCCCTCCTGCTCGCCCGGAGGTACAGGACTGCAAACACCAGCGAAATGATCACCAGGACGTTCCCCAGCGCTGCACCTTCGCCGAACTTGAACTCCTGGAAGGACAAGGCATAGGACTGCGTGGCAATGGTCTGCGTGGAGTTGGCAGGACCGCCGTTGGTCAGGCCCAGGATGATGTCCAGCACCTTGAGCGTGTAGACGACGCCGAGCACCAGGACCACACTGACCACCGGCTTGAGCATGGGCCAGGTGATGTAGCGGAAGGCCTTCCAGCCCGTGGCTCCATCGAGGGAGCCCGCTTCATAGAGTTCGTCCGGAATTTCCTGCAGGCCGCCGTAGAGAATGGTCAGGTTGAACGGAATCCCGATCCAGATATTTACGCCGACGACGGCGATCAGCGCCAGCGATGTGCTGGTCAGCCAGGGAACACCTGTCTCGATGATGTTCAGGTCCCCGAGGAAGCGGTTCAGCGCGCCGCTGTCCTTGTCCAGGATCCAGCGCCAAACGGCGCTGGACACGATCAGCGGAAGCAGCCACGGGAGCAGGAGCAGTGAGCGGAGGATCCCGTTGAGTGGAAATTTGCGCTGAAAGAAGATGGCAAGGGCAAGGCCGATCACGAACTGCCCCAGGATGGATCCGATGGTGAACAACGCCGTATTCAGGAGGGACGTTGAGAACAACGACGACGACAGTACGGTGACGTAGTTCTGCACGCCCACCCAGGGGGCTTCTCCGGTGAAGAAGGTTGCCGTGGTGTAGTCCTGGAAGCTCATGATCACGTTCTTGACCACGGGGTAGCCAAAGAACAGGGCCATATACACAACGGCCGGCACCAGGAAGAGCCACTGGAAGAGGCGTTCTTTTCGATGGCGGTTGCGTCGGCGCGGAACCGGGGGTTCTTGACCCACGCCCGGCAGGTGCTGCCTGGATTGCGCCTTCGAAGGCGACAAGTCAGCTGCTAGTGACATGACTCCCTCTTACTGGCCCTGGGCTTGCTTCAGTGCGTCCGCCGGAGAAGCGCTTCCGGTCAACGCAGCCTGGATCGCGGTGTAGATCTTGGTTGCCTGGGCCGGCCATCCGTCACCGAGCTGCCCGGTACGCGCCCGTGCTGTCTTGACGAGTTCGGTGAACGTTGCGAGCTTGGGGTTTTCCTTTGCGAAGGTCTCCGCCAGCGAGGTCTTGGAAGGAATAGTATTCCGGGCCTTAGCCATGGACATTTGGTTTTCGTCGTTGTTCAAGCACGAAACGATCTCGGCGGCTTTGGCCTGGCGTGCCTTGTTGCCCGTTTGGGGAACAGTCCAGACTTCTCCGCCCAGCGGAGCCACCGCCGTCTGGCCGGCCTCGCGGACAGGGATCTTCACGACGCCGTACTGCAGCGAGGGCTGCTTGCTGAGAGCGGGGATCTGCCAGGGTCCATTGACCATCATCGCTGCTTTACCTGCCAGGAACTGATCGTTGACGTCGGCCTGGGTCCAGTTGAGGGCAGATGAGGAGACTGAGCCATCCTTCACCAGATCCGTCCACAGCTGTAGTGCCTGGGTGGTTTCCGGCGTGTTGATGTTTTTCTCGTCCCCGCCGTTGGACCACATCACGGGAAGGAACTGCCACGTGCCCTCGTAGGTGGGGTTGGCGTTGAACGCCAAGCCGTATTGGTCGCCCTCTGTCAGCTTGGCGGCTGCCGCCTCCAGCTCATCCCACGTTGCAGGCGGGGTGACGCCTGCCTTGGCCAGGATGTCCTTGTTGTAGAAAAGGGCAATGGTGTTGACAGTGGGGGCGAGGCCATAGACCTTGTCCTTGTAAGTTCCCGCACTCAACACACCGGGAGCGAAATCTTCAGTGCTTACCTTGAAGTCGGACAATGGCGCCAGGGCGCCGGTTGCAGCGATCTGCTGAAGATCGGGGTTGTCCAGCATCAGGACATCCGGCAGCGTTTTAGAGGAAGACTGCTGGAGAACCTTGGAGATCAGGGATTTGCCGGGCACTGTCTCGCGCTTAAGCGTGACTCCGGCCTCTGCAGCACAGCTGGTCAGGGCGTCGCCGATGAACGACTTGTCGGGCTCATTGTTGTAGTAGTCCATCACGGAGATTTCCGTGACAGTTTCAGAACCGGCGGAGCCAGAAGGGGCCCCACATCCTGCGAGCAGGAGTGGAAGGCCCACCAGTGCTGTGACGGCGGTGGCAAGGGGCCTGTTTCCGGTGAATGCTGACTTCATTGTCTGTCCTTCTTGATAGTGGTTTAGTCGATGCGTATCGATAATGCGCAAAACGGAATGGCTGGGGGGATGGCGGGTTGATTGGGCTAGCTTGCTTTGGCTTTGGCGGGGCGGATGACGCTGGATCTGTGCGTGATCGTTGGCGGCACCAGCTCCAGGGATTCGTGGGGTCCCTCTGAACCGGATTCGAGCAGATTGCAGATAATCTGCACTGCCCGGCGGGAGACTTCGCGGGGGCGGAGGTCGATGGTTGACAAGGGTACGGGTTGGAGTTCCGCCAGTGCCGGTGATGCGCTGCCGATGACGGAAACGTCGGTTCCCGGCGTCAGTCCTCGGGCGGAGAGAACCCGGAGCAGAATCTCCTGCACTGTTCCCTCGGGAGCGATGAATGCCGGCTGTCCTGTGGTCTGGGCCAGCACCTCATCCACCGACTTGGAAATGGTGCCGATGTCGGTTCCGCCAACCACGTGGACCAGCTTCACTCCCAGCTCCTTCGCTGCCTTGTTGGTGCCCTGCACGAAGCGGTCGACGTAGTTGACCTGGCGTTCCACAACCTCAGGTTGCCATGCGATGACCCCTATGGTTGTATGTCCGGCTGCGGCGAGATCGTTGACAGCCAAGTGCCCCGCCAGTTCAAAGTCGGCGTCGATGCAAACGAGGCCGGAAGGATCTCGTGGAATTCCAATGAGTACCACCGGAACCGTTAAAGCTCGGGCAACAGGAAGCCGTTCGTCCTCTCCCGCCACCTGCATCAGGATCAGCCCGTCACAGATTTGCTGCCCGACGACGCGGCGGAGCCCGTTTGCACCCTCGTCTTCCGTCACCAGGAGGATGTCGTGGTCGTGCTGCCTGGCGGTTGACGCGATGCACGACACAAATTCCATGAGGGAGGCCATATGCAATTCCGGTATGAAGGGAATGACCAGGCCGATGACGCGGGTCCGGCGGCTCGCGAGTGCGCGGGCTCCGGCGTTGGGGTGGTAGGTGAGCTGTTCAATTGCAGCCTCGACCTTTTTTCTTGTCTTTTCCGAAATTGGGCGTTTACCGCTCAGCACGTAAGAAACAGTACTTTGGGCTACTCCCGCGGCGAGGGCAACATCCTTGCTGGTTGGCATGGATTCTGTCCCCTCCCGTGTAGGTGCTTCCGGCTAATATGGTTTATCGATACGCATCGTCGATACGCATCGAGAAAGAGTATGGCACGCATCACTTGAACAGCGCAATGGTTAATTTACGAATCAGCGATGACCCAGGCAGTCGTATCCACCGGAAGCGTGCCATTGACCAACTGCCTGCTGGCGATGACGACGTCGCCCTCGGGCAGTGCGACAGGTTCTGGGCTGAAATTGGTGATGCTGTGCCACCCTCCGGGGCGCACGAAATGCAGGACGTCAGGGCGGTGCCCCTCGACCCAGCTGAGCGTCTCAGCGGACCGCAGCCTCCTGCGCAGCCGGAGCGCGCGGCGGTAGAGCTGCAGGGTGGAATCGGGATCAGCGTCTTGAGAGGCGACGGATAAAGGACCGAACCACGCTGGCTGGGGCAGGTGCGGTTGCGTAGCGCTGAATCCGAAAAAGGGGGCGTCGGCGGTCCACGGGAGCGGAACCCTGCAGCCATCCCGGCCCTTTTCACGGTGGCCGGTCCGGACCCAGATGGGATCCTGCAGGACGGTTTCGGGGAGATCGGCAACCTCGAAAAGACCCAGTTCCTCGCCTTGGTAAAGGTAGGAGGATCCTGGCAGGGCCAGCATCAGGAGCGTTGCGGCTCGGGCCCGTGCCAATCCCACGTTTCTGTCCTCGGCAGGCGAGGATCCGCCAGAGAGCAGCCACGCCTGGAAGTCCACTCCGGGAGGGAGCCCGTAGCGGGAGGGATGGCGGACGACGTCGTGACTGGAAAGCACCCAGGTGGAGGAGGCGCCCGACAGTCCGGCTTCGGCAAGGTTGGTGGTGATGATTGTCCGGAAGGTCTGTGGCTCCCAGTTGGCCTCGAGGAGATCGAAGTTGAAGGCCTGGCCCAGGCCGGTGGGCTTTGCATAGAGCGCGCGCCGAGGGGCAGTGGGAGCCCAGGCTTCCGCGACTGCTGCGCGCGGCGGATCGTACTCGTTCAGCACCTTGCGCCACTCTGCGAAGATGCGGTGGACGTCGTCCCGGTCAAACAAGGGGTCGGTGCCGTCGTCGGGCGTGCTACGCGGGTCCGAGGTGGGCCTGCTCCTGAGCGGTTCGGACAGATCCTTGGCCATGCCGTGGGCCACATCGACGCGGAACCCGTCCACTCCCCGGTCCGACCAGAAGCGGAGCGTTCCCAGGAAGTCCTCCCGGACCTCCGGATTGTCCCAGTTGAAGTCCGGCTGCTCCGGGCTGAAGAGGTGAAGATACCACTGGCCATCCGCCACCTGGGTCCAGGCGCTGCCGCCGAAATGTGAGAGCCAGTCCGACGGCGGCTGGGAACCGTCGGGGCCGGTTCCGTCCCGGAAAATGTAGCGTTCGCGGGCCGCTGAACCCGGTGGTGCAGCGAGCGCTTCCCGGAACCAGACGTGCCGGTTGGAGGAGTGGTTCGGAACAATATCCACGATCAGGCGGATCCCCACGTGGTGAAGGGCGGCAAGCAGCTCGTCGAAGTCTTCGAGTGTCCCCAACCTGGGGTCGACGTCCCGGTAGTCGTCAACGTCATAACCGCCATCGGCCAAAGCGGAGGGATAAAACGGGCTCAGCCAGACCGCCTCGATGCCTAATGACTGCAGGTACGAGGCCTTCGCGGTGATCCCGGGAAGGTCGCCCAGACCGTCCGCGTTGGAGTCGGCAAAACTGCGGGGGTAGATCTGGTAGACGGCCGCCTGGCGCCACCAATCGGCATCGGGACTCAGACCGGTCTGGTGGAACTCGGCGTTCATGTGGACCATCCTATGGGGCCGGCCCACCCCTTGAGGCTCTGACGCGGGTGGTTTTCCGCAGGTTTTCGCCTGTGTTTTCCCACCTTTGGGCACGGCTCGCCAGTCCCCTTGCAAGGATCCTGCAAGGCTTCTGCAAGGATCCGGAAAGAGACAAAAGCGAAGCCTACTCTGGAATAGCCCCCAGAGCGCTATGAGCACTCCCTCCTCCATATTCATCAGGCCAAGCAGGCTCCCTTTTTGAGAAGGACCCCAAAATTTCCGCTCTCCGATTCCCCCGCAAAGCAGTAGCCGGCACTCTCACTGCCGTTCTTCTTACCTCCCTTGCAGCACTAACGACGGCGGGTCCTGCTTCGGCAGCGACGTCCTTGGCTCCCGCGACTTCGCCCGCTCCGCAAAATTCTCAGGTCGCGGGGGACAGCGGACGCTATCTGGTCCAGTTCGTTCCCGGAGCTGATGTTGCCGTGGAGTCCGCGGGGCTACGGTCCCAAGGTGTCGGCGTCGGCCGAACTTTCTCCGCCGCCACGCGCGGCGCCGTCGTCACTGCCACAGCGGGCCAGGCCGCGGCACTGAAGCGGTCAGCACGGGTCACAGCGGTGGAAATCGATGCCCCTGTCAGCATCAAAGAGACGCAACAGCCAGCTCCCTGGGGATTGGACCGGACGGATCAGCGCGCTCTGCCGCTTTCGGGGGGCTACACCTACTCGACTGCAGGAGCCGGAGTCAGCGCCTACGTTGTGGACTCTGGTGTCCTCGCCTCGCACGTCGACTTTGGCGGCCGCGTAGCCACCGGCTGGAGTGCGGTTTCGGACGGGCTAGGCTCCGGTGACTGCAACGGGCATGGCACTCACGTGGCCGGGACCATTGCCGGAAAGAACTACGGAATTGCGAAGGCCGCCACGGTTGTTCCGGTCCGGGTGCTCAATTGCGCAGGCTCCGGCTACAACTCTGATGTCATCGCAGGGCTGGACTGGGTTGCCGCCCATCATGCTTCCGGTACGCCGGCTGTGGTGAATATGAGCCTCGGCGGCTCGGCCAGCTCTATGCTGGACTCGGCCGTGCAGGGAGTCATCAACGACGGCGTGACCGCCGTTGTTGCGGCCGGAAATTCCAGCGTGGACGCCTGCAACAGTTCCCCCGCGCGGGCGCCCCAGGCCCTGACGGTTGCCGCCACTGATTCTTCAGACCGTCAGGCTTCCTTCTCCAACTACGGGTCGTGCGTTGACCTTTACGCTCCAGGCGTGGGCATTACATCCGCCGGATCCAGCTCGACGACGGCTTCTGTCACAATGAACGGGACTTCCATGGCAACCCCGCATGTTGCCGGGGTCGCCGCCGTTCTGCTCTCCCGCACTCCCGCCTCGACTCCCGCCGATATCGCCGCCAAGGTCCTTTCTGCCGCTACGCCAGGGGCAGTGGCTGCGGCTGGTGCAGGGACTCCCAACCGGCTCCTGTTTTCAGACCCGGCCCCAGCTCCGGCCCCCGCGCCTGCTCCGGCACCTACCGTAACTGCCTATGGACCAGCGAAGAATGCCATGGCAGTCCAACCGGGAACCAACGTCACAGCCACCTTCAGCACGGACGTCCAGGGTGTCAGCGGCGGCACCTTCGTCCTGAAGACGGCGACGGGCGCCACGGTTCCGGCAGCCGTCAGCTACAGTGCCGCCACCCGCACGGCAACCCTCGATCCCTCCGCCAATCTCGCCGCAGATCAAAAGTACACAGCCACCCTTATTGGCGGAACAGCCGGCATCCGGGATGGGGCAGGCACCCCGTTGGCCACGACGTCATGGACCTTTACCAGCGGACCGGCCCCCGTTGTCACTTCCCGGACGCCGAGCGCAGGGGCCACCTTCGTCCGGAGGGCCAACAACATCACCGTGACCTTCAGCGAGGCCATTCAAGGAGCAGGGACCGGCACCGTAACCGTGAAAAACACAGCGACAGGAGCACTCGTCCCGGCCAGCGTTTCCCGGTACGGAACCACCAATCAGTGGATCCTCAATCCTTCGGCCTCCTTGGCTGCCAAAACGAAGTACACAGTGACTGTCACCGGCGGCGCAGCTGCCATTCGGAACCTGGCCGGGAATCCTCTGTCCACCGTCAGCTGGACCTTCACCACGGGAGCATTCTGAGGGCTCGCCTCGTTGCCCCATCCTCCGGGATTGGCTTGGCGGATGAATCTGCTGGCCTAAAGGCTGAGCTTTGACGAAAACCGCGGGTTGGGGACTTCAGGGTGGATAGTGTGGCAGGCATGCAACCACTCCTGAAAGTCCTGCGGCAATGGGGCGCCCCCGCGGCGGCCGTCATCTTCTTCATACTCTGGTGTGTGGGTGAGTCAGGACGAGGTATGTCCCTCTCGACGATGCTTACGTGGGTGGGGATCGTCCCGTTAGTTGCCTTCAGTGCAGCGACTGCTGTGTCAGTGGTGAAGCCGTATCTGTCGCTGGGCCTTATCGGCGCCGTGCTCATTGGCCAGCTGCTGTACTTCGTTCCTTTGCTCTATTCCGAAACCTGGCCGATTTACCTGGGCGCCTTCATCCCACTGGCTTTCATCCTGTGGACCGCACCAAAGAGGATGCGTGTGGTAGCGGCGGCGGTGAATGTGGCGTTCGTGGTCATGATGACGTATCTGATGATCTCGTGGCGGTACGGACGTGGGGTGGGCTGGTTTGAGCTGCTTTACCTAGGAGACAGGGTGAATTTCCAGGTTCACGGTGGGAATTTGTTCTCGATACTTTTCCTGATCGCCGCTGCCTTCGGGTCTGTGGGTCTCCTTCTGGCTCTTTACGAGGAGCGCGGCAGCCTGTTCCGGGCGCGCAACCTTGCGCAATCCACCCTCAAGGAAACAGAAGTCAATCTCATCGTTGAGCAGGAACGCACCCGCATAGCGCGGGATCTTCACGATGTCCTGGCCCACTCTTTGGCTGTGATTGCTGCCCAGGCGGATGGCACGAGGTATCTGAGCAAGGACCAACCGAAGGCCGTGCTCAATGCTCTGGAGAACATCGCCGTTTCCGCACGGAGCGCCCTGGTGGACGCCCAAAGGGTCATCGAAGGAGTCCACGACGACGGGATGGTCACCCCCCAGCCCCGCCTCAGCGATGTCGGACCACTGGTGGAGAGAATGAAGCAGGGAAGCCTCGCCGTCGAGCAGAGCCAGTCAGGAGATCCGGTTGAATTGACGGCAGGGCAGCAAGTGGCAGTCTTCCGGATCGTCCAGGAATGCCTAACGAACGCCCTTAAGCATGGCGGCAGGGGCACCGCCGTCAGATTGCACTTCGATTGGAGCGGCCCTGGTTTGGCAGTGAATGTGGCGTCCGCGCTGCCCACGGATAATGCAGGCACGGACGGAGCTCAGCAGCGGGTAGGCCGCGGCCTGCCTGGCATGCGGGAAAGGGCCCACCTGGCTGGCGGCTGGATCACTATGGGGCCAGATGGTGAGCAGTTCCGTGTCACAGTCTTCATTCCCTACGGCAAGCGGTCGGATGACTCTCCGGAGCAGGTGGAGGCTGTGGAAGCAAAGACTGCCCTGGAAGCAAATGTTGACCCCAAAACTGCGCCACACCAGGAAGAAACGGTGGGCGCACTGGTTGGATCGGCGTCGTCGTCCCCTTCCCTGCAGGAAGGCACCTCTGGTGCCTGATGCAGGCAGCCGCATCCGGGTAGCTCTGGTGGACGATCAGCCGCTCTTCCGCTCGGGTATTCGGATGCTGATCGAAAGCCAGCAGGACATGGAGATGGCAGGCGAGGCCAGCGACGGGGAAGAGGCTGTCACCCTGGCTGCTGAAACGAGTGCTGACGTCATGCTGATGGACCTGCGCATGCCTGTCCTCGATGGTGTGGCCGCTACCCGGCGAATCATGGAACAGGGCGGAGCGCTCGGTGAGGCCCGGCCAAGGATCATCGCCCTGACCACGTTCAACCGGGATCAGGCCGTAGTGGAGGCCGTCCACGCCGGGGCGAGCGGTTACCTTCTGAAGAGCGCAGAGCCGGAGTTCCTCCTTGCAGCGATCCGGACCGTGTACTCGGGATATTCAGTGATTGCTCCGGGCTCAATCCATGATCTCTTTCAGCATGCCGCCCGGACGTTCCCCGGCGCCGGCCCGGATCTCTCGGTTTTGGAGGTGCTTTCCGCACGGGAAAGGGACGTTTTCCTGCTTGCATCAAAGGGTCTCGGAAACGCTGAAATCGCCGGAAGCCTCTTCATTTCCGAGGCAACGGTCAAGACCCATTTGCGGAGTGTGTTGGACAAGCTGGAGCTGCGAACCCGGCTTCAATTGGTGGCATTCGCGCATGAACGCCGCCTGCTGGGATGATGGACTACCCCAACATCCCCGGGGGGCATATTCTGAAGGCGGCCGGGACGCCGCTTTACCGGTTCCCCCACTGCCCGGCCTGAGAGGTCACCATGTCTGAAAAACTGCATCTGACGCCTGAGGATGCCTTCCCCGAGGACCTCTCTGTGGTGAAGGACAAGGACCTGCAGATCCTCGACAGCCAGATCCAGCGCCAGCTTGACTACGAATATGTTGCCGAGGGCGGGCCCAACCCGGAAACCGAGTTCAGGCACTATGACCTCGATGAAGAGTTCGACGAACGGGACAATCGCGACATCAAGGCCGAGTAGGCGCAGGGCCGGGCCGGCGTACGTCCTTTTGTTACTCCAGCGTCAACTAAACTGACTTTACAAATCGTGGCTCTTAAGGAGCGGCGCGGGTTCGTGCTGTCCCTAGCTGCAGTTGCTGCATAATCAGTGACTTCAGATCCTTGATGGTTGAAAAAAGCTGTTGCGGTACCGGTTTTTTGTAGTATTGGGGCATCAAAAAGCGTGGGGGCGTGAATGGAAGAGCGGGGCATTGCCGTGGTCGTGGAGGACGACGACGACATCAGGCATTCGCTCAGGGAAGTTTTGCAACAATCGGGCTTCACGGTGTTTGCGACGTCCACTGGAGCGGAGGGCGTTGAAGCTGTCCGGCAGCACAATCCCACCGTGGTGACTGTCGATCTGGGGCTCCCCGACTTTGACGGAATCGAAGCATCGCGGCGAATCCGGACGTTCAGCGATGCCTATCTGGTCATCGTCATGGGGCGCCTGGACGAAGCGGACGCCCTTCTGAGCTTCGAAGCCGGGGCGGACGACTATCTCACCACGCCTTTCCGGCCCAGGGAACTGAGGGCACGGATCGCCGCCATGCTCCGGCGGCCGCGGCGGTTCCATCCACCCCAACCCGCCGCATTGGTGCCGGCCGCACAGTTGCCGGCCGCTTCCGAGCCCTTGCCGGCAGAAGCCCTCCCCGCTGGCTGTTTTGAGCACAATGGACTGATCCTGAATGAGGACAGGCGGACTGCGAAAATTGATGGCCGGGCCGTGAATCTGACCCGTACACAGTTCGACCTCCTGCTGGCCATCCTGGAAGGCGGACGCCTTGTCCAGACGAGGGCGGACCTGGTGAGGCGCGTCCGGAACCAAACAGCCGGCGCAACCTCTGTCTCAGTTGCCGATGAACATGCCATTGAAGTGCACATGGGAAATCTGCGCAAACAGCTGGCGGACGATTTCCGTGCCCCCCGCTGGGTGGAAACTGTCCGCGGAATCGGCTATCGGCTGGGGCGCGCACGTTAGCCTCTTCACTCCAAGGCTGAGCCGCAGCGGGATCCGGCCCGTGTGGATCTCATTTACTCAGTAGGGCGCTCGCTGAGCTGGACTTTAGCTTCCTGGCCCTGGTTGTCACGGTTGAAGGAAACGGTGACTGTCTGGCCAGGATCGAGGCCTCGAAGGGCTGCCAGCAGGTCTTCGGGAGCAGAGAGTTCTTTCCCCTCCAAGCTGAGGAGTACGTCGCCGGGTTCGATTCCCGCATCATCAGCTGGGCCGCCGTTGGCTATGGACATGACCAGGACGCCGTTGATGTCCTGGATGCCCAGCCTTTCGGCAATCTGGGGCGTCAGCTGGCCGGGAGTCAGGCCAATAAAAGCGTGCTCAGCGCGCCCGGTTTCCTTCAACTGCTCGGCAACTTCAACTGCCGTTGCTGCAGGAATCGCAAAGCCCAGGGCAACAGCACCTGCCTGCGGCGGGATATAAGCCTCACTGATCCCTATTACTTGCCCCCGTGAATTGACCACTGCACCGCCGGAGTTACCAGGGCTGATGGGCGCATCGGTCTGGATGAGGTCCACCAGGGACTGGCTGCTGGCTGCCGATCCGGGGATGGACCGGTGAAGCCCCGAAATGATCCCCGCAGTGACAGTACTTTCAAATCCCAAGGGGGAGCCGATCACTACGGCCGTCTCGCCTACGCGCGGCAGCTCTTTCTGGAATTCCGGCACGGGCAGTCCCGTGCGGTCAGTCTGGACCAGGGCTAGATCGGAAATGGGATCAGCGGCCCTGACAGTGCCTCGTACCCTTTGGCCATCAGCGAAACCGACCTCAACCTCTGGGCTTCCCCGCACGACGTGTTCGTTGGTCAGAATGAGTCCCTCTCCGTCGTAGACCACGCCGCTGCCCACGCCCTCGCCGGCAAAGATCGTGACCACGGACGGTGCCAGTTCTTCGACAATCCGGGTGATGTCCAGGTGCTGGCCGCCTTGCTGATTGCCTTGTTGGTTGCTTCCCGGAGACGGAGCCGGCGAAGGCGTTAGGCCAGTGACGGCGGGGGAGGAGGGGCCTGGATCAGGACTGCCCTCCATCCCTGTGCAGGCGCAGAGCGACGCGATGGTCAAAGCGGCGAGTCCGGCAAGGCAGGAGCGGAAAAACATTGATGTTGCCACTCGCGGGAAGGGGCTCATTGGACAGCCTTTCCAGTTCTTTGTCTCCAGATTTCAACCGTATCTCTCAGGGGGTGGGCGGGAACAGTGGTGATCTGCAACAATTAATCAGTATGCTTATGAATTGGGGGCGACGAGGCTGGCTGCTGAATTGAACGAAAGCTGTGAACATGACTGAAGTGGTGAAAAGCGGCCTGACCGGGATGCTCTTGACCGAGCGGTACCGGGTATTTGAACTGGTGGGACGAGGCGCCGCTGCTGTCGTCTACAAGGCCCGGGACGAAGCCCTCGGCCGGGAAGTGGCCGTGAAACTCTTCCACCGGGAGAGCGCAGATACAGAGATGCTTGCCCGGCAGCGAGCCGAAATCAGGATGTTGGCATCCTTCAACCATCCCTGCCTGGTGACCCTCTTTGACGCCGCAACCGACGATGCAGATCCCTTGGGCGCGCGGGTATTTGTGGTGATGGAATTCGTCGGTGGCCGTGATTTGCGGGCTCTGCTGCAGGCCGGACCCCTTTCGCTGCCGGACACTGCCAGGATTGGGGCCGACATCGCTTCAGCCCTTGGCTACGTCCATGACCAGGGCGTGGTCCACCGGGATGTGAAGCCCGGCAATGTTCTGTTGACCGCAGTGGATGGAACCGTTGCTGCCCGTCGGGTCAGCGCCAAGCTGACCGACTTCGGAATTGCCCGGGTGCTGGAGGGGGACAGAATTACCGGAACGGGGCGGACCGTGGGAACTGCTGCTTACCTGAGCCCGGAGCAGGCACGCGGAGAGTTATTGACAGGGAAAAGCGACGTGTACTCCCTGGGGCTGGTTCTTCTCGAATGCCTGACCGGACACATAGAGTTCCCCGGCAGCCCGATTGAATCTGCGGTGGTCAGGCTTCAGCGGGATCCCGCAATCCCGAGCGGCCTGAGTTCGGAGTGGCGGGAACTGCTGGGGGCTATGACCTGCAAGGAACCGGCCGGCCGGCCTTCCGCCGGGGAGGTCAGCTCGGTCCTGAGTTCACTCTCAGACGCTTCCCTCACTGACGCTTTTCTCTCGAGCCCTGACGCCGTCCCCGCTGGCGGTGATGCTGTTACGACGGCGATCGGTCTGACGGAGCCTGGCCCCGTCACCACCAAAGTCCCCGTCGCTGCGGAAGTGCCTGTGGCCTCCAGTGTGTCTCAAGTCCCCTTTTCCCGATCATCTGTCCTCAGGAAGGGTGGAAGGCTCCGCAGCAGGAGGCTCCGGATGGCGCTGGTCCTTTCCGCTGTGCTGACGGGCGGTGCCGGAATAGCCGCCGTGGGTGGGGGAGAGCAGCCCAACTCCCCGGTTACCCCAGTCCCTTCACCGGCCCTGTCCGGGACGCTGGAGCGCGAGATGGCTGATCTGGAAAGGAGCCTCACCCCGTGATCCGCTGGAATAAGCTGCCATCGGCCCTGATGGTCGCCACTTTGTTGGTTCTCGCCCCCGCATGTTCCGCGCAGACTCCTGAATTGTCAGTCGCCGCCGCCCGGGATCTGCAGTCACGCCTCCCGGAAGTCCGGCAGGCTGCGGCAGGAAACGACTATGCCCGCGCTCTCGCGCTCCTGGAGCAGTTCAAGAAGGATCTGGATGCGGCTGCCGGTGACGGCAAAATGACTTTTGCACGGTACCAGGGCATCAGCAGCGCGTTGGAGGACGTCCGGAGCGAGTTGCAGACACTTGCGGTGGCCGCAGCGAAGGCGGCAGGAACAACTGATGTGGTTTCCCCTGCTCCCGGGCCGACGGCAACGGCAGTTCCCGACATCGCAACAGCCCCTCTCCCGCCGGCGCCCGCCCCGCTGACCGAGGAAGCCGGTTCGCCCGAAAAGGACGGCGGCGATAGTGGTTCCCCTGACAAAAACGATGCAGGAAAACCTGATGACGGGAAACCTGGCGCGGGCAAACTGGATCCTGGCGGGAAGAACAAGGACCCTTAGGAACCATTCCACACGGCGTGCCTACGCTTCGAAATGGGTCCTGACGTGGCCGTGCCCCAGGGAATCAACAATGCTGGTCGCCACACCGTGGAGTTTTACGTTCCGGGCGCTGGAGGCTGCCTTGAGGAGTTCGAAGGCCTCGGCCTGGCTGCAGCGGTTCTGGGCCATGATGATCCCGACCGCGACGTCGATGGCCGTCCGGGATTCGAGGGTGGCCTTGAGGTTTGCTGCCGCTTCACTGTGGTGGGCAAAGCGTACTGCCAGCCTCAGGGCCATGGACGTCTGGCTGACGAAGTCCTCCGCGAGCTTCGACACTTTCCCTTCAAACCGTCCGGGCCGGTGCGAGTAGAGGTTGAGCGCGGCCCTTGTGTCTCCCTCCAACCGGAAAGGAACGGCGAGGATGGAACGGACACCCTGCTCCAGGACCGTCTCGAAATAATGAGGCCAACGCTGGTCCTTCTCCAGGTCCCGAACATGAATTGTCAGCTGCTCCCGGGAGGCGGTCATGCACGGACCGTCTCCATACGAGTACTGGATCTCGTCCATGGACTGGGCCTGCTCGCTGCTGCTGGCAACAGTCGCGGCTTTGCGGTGGCGGAGAAGGGTAATGCCGCACAGAACCTCGTCGCCGTCTACTGACAGGCTGCGGGCGGATACGCGTGCAAGCTCGTGAAGGAAATCCCCTACATCTGAGCTGGTGAGTACCAGTTCCTGAAGGTGCTCTGTGATTGATGTTGCAGATTCTGCGGTCGACTCGCTGGCCACGATTGTTTGATGCCGTTTCGCTCAGGTCAAAACGACCCGGCACTGCAGATACTGCCCCCGAAAAAAGTGAGGACAAGGTATCGGCGGCAGGAGCCGGATCGAAGAACTCCCCAACGGCCTTCTGCTAAACCGTACCGGGAAATTATATACACCAGACGGCAGGGACTCTGACTCGTCGGTTCTGTCAGTGCTTATCAGTGCTCCTCAGGTGCAGCTCAGCTGCTGCCGTCCAGAATCCGCGAGGTGGAGTCGACGATCCTTTGCATAAGGTGACCGGCGTCGTCGTCGTTATCAAGGGCTGCCGCGATAAGGGGTGCGGACTGACCTGCCCAGAGTGACATCAGTTCCGGGATGTCCAGTTGCGCCGCTTTGGTACGGAACTGTCCGGTCAGCCAATTCTGTACGGGGAAGGGCGCATGAAGGCGGGAATCGGTAAGTTCGCGTGCAACCCGGTTTGGGATACCGCGGCCCAACCTGCCGCTGTAGGCCCGCGTGAGCACGGTCTGCCGCGTCCCGGGATCCCGAAGCGCGGACCGGTATCCGTTGCTGGCAGCGGATTGCTTTGTAGCCAGGAAAGCCGAACCGATCTGCACAGCGTCGGCTCCCAAGGTGAGGGCAGCAGCAACTCCGCGGCCGTCGGCAACCCCTCCGGCAGCAACGACGGGAACTGCCACAGCGTCTGCCACCTGCGGCACCAGGGAGAAAGTGCCGATCAGCGAATTCTCCGGCTTATCCAGGAAAGACACCTTGTGGCCGCCGGCTTCCATGCCCGAGGCCACGATCGCGTCCACGCCGCCCTTTTCCAGGGCCAGTGCCTCCTCGACAGTGGTGGCGGTTCCCATCACAATTATGCCGCGGGCGTGCGCAGCATCGATGACATCTGCAGGAGGAACGCCGAATACAAAGCTGAGGGCGGCGGGTTCTGCCTCCAGCGCTGCCTGGATTTGCCCCTCCACGTCGGGCAGGTAGGCTGCAGGCCTGGCAGGCGGCTCAACCCCCACAGTCTCGAAATACGGACGGAGGACCTCAACGTAGGCCGCAAACTCTGCCTCGTCGGGCTGCGGCGGTTCTTCGCCCGGGATGGGCAGCCACAGGTTCAGCGCGTAGGGCTTGGTTGTTGCTTCGTTAAGGGCATGCGCCGTTGCCCTGATCCGGTCCGGGTCATAGCCGTACAGGCCAAAGGATCCCAGCCCGCCTCCTTCACTGACCGCGGCTGTGAGGCCGATCGAGGAAACGCCCCCGAACGGCCCCAGCACGATGGGCAAGTTAATGTTCAGCAGACGCGAGAAGGGTGTACTGGTCCAGGCTGTCATGTGCAACAGTCAATCATGTCAGGCTGGCACGTCTTGCCCCGGGGCCTACTGGTTCACCAGGGTGACAGTGCGGCTGTTCAATTCCTGCGTTGGACGGTTGTTTGCCGAGTGGACGGCACGCAGTTTGCTGATCTGGTCGGCACCGAGTTCGATCGGCTGGTCCAACACCAGCCAGAGCACGTTCTCACTGCACGGGGGAGTGGTGAGGCTCCCTTCGTAGGCAAAGTGTTCCAGGGAAGCGGGAAGCAAGGACGCGAGGTTGACGCTGCCGATCGAACGCGCCGAGGTGGAGCCAGCGGCAGCATCGACGAATGGTGCCCATGCTGTATTCGTCTTTCCCGCTTTCGCCAGAACCCCGAGGACGGCAAGAACGCCGTCATCGGACTGGTGGACGAAGTGGAACTCGACGTCGTAGCGGGTGCCCTCGATGGTGTGTTCGGACGGATCGTGGAAGTGCATTTGCTTGAAGGTGTAGGCCTTAGCGCTAACAGTGAGGCTTTGGGCTGAGCCTGCATGCAGCTCGACAGTATGGCCGTTGTCGTGGACCTCGCATTCGGAAGCGGAGTAGGCCAGGCTGATCGGAGCCGGAGACTTGGGTGTGGCCGCAGGAATATCAACGGGCGATTGTGCTTTGCCGGTGGCGCAAGTCTGGAAGGCAGGGCTGAGATTCCCCCAATCCCCGGGACCGTCCGCGCCTTCATAGGACCAGTGGGCCACGTTGGCCGCTGACGCAGTTGGCATGCTGGAGGGAAGGGCCTCACTGCCCGTCGTGGGCTTGGCGCAGCCGGCGGCGAGGGCAAGCAGCCCCCACGCGGATCCAATGAGCAGGGACTTTCGGGTGATTTCTGGTGTGGAACGCATTCCCATCCTTTACAAAAAACAGCGGTGTTGCCGTTGGGGTGTTCAGAGAAATACCACGAGAAATAGTCCGGGCGATTCATGGGACTCCATGTGAAGTGCCCCGGGGAGCTGTCATCAGCGGATTTTCTGACGGTGTGAAAGCGGCGAAAACGTGTTAGGGCCCTAGTGTAGGGGCATGAGAATTGCAGTTACCGGTGGAAGCGGAAAGCTTGGCAGAAGTGTGGTCCGTCGGCTTAATGAGGATGGTCACGACGTCACGAATCTTGACCGTGTGGGCCCGAAATCACGCGGTTTTACCCAGATTGACCTGAGAAATTACGGGCACGTCCTGGACGCGCTCCTTGGGCTGGACGACAGGCACGGCGGCGTGGATGCGGTAGTTCATCTGGCTGCAATTCCAGCCCCCGGACTGGCCCCCGATGCTGCCACTTTTGAAAACAACATGCTGTCCACATACAACGTTTTCCAAGCAACTCGGCGGGCGGGTATCAGGAAACTGGTGTACGCCTCCAGCGAGACCTTGTTGGGCCTCCCTTTCGACGTGGATCCGCCCTACATTCCGGTGGACGAGGAGTATCCCGCGCGGCCCGAAAGTACTTATTCCCTCGTTAAGCATCTGGAAGAGCAGATGGCCATTCAGCTGACCCGCTGGGATCCTGAACTGAGCATCGTGGCACTGAGATTTTCTAACGTCATGGACCCTGAGGACTATGAGGCATTCCCGGCCTTCGAGGCCGACGCGTCCTTACGAAAGTGGAATCTCTGGGGCTACATCGACGGACGGGATGGTGCCCAGGCGGTGGCCAGGGCACTGGAATACCAGCCACCTGGTTTTGAGGCCTTCATCATTGCGAACGCCGACACGGTGATGCAGAGGTCCAGCGCAAGCTTGGCCGCGGAGGTGTTCCCGGCGGTCACTGTGACCAAGGAACTAGGAGAAAACGAGACCATGCTCTCCATCGACAAGGCGAAGCGCCTGCTGGGCTTCGCGCCGGAGCATAGCTGGCGGAGCTATCACTCGCTCCGTACTACCCCTACGGAGGACTGAAGCGCGACCGCTGATTGAAGCCCGACGTCGGCTGGTTTCTTGGAGTGTTAGTCCTGCGGCACCAGGCGGACGCAGCACCGCTCCACCTGCGGCTCCAGGACGGCCTTGTAGCAGCCTGGCTCGGCTGTCTCGGCCACTGCCGCCAGGAGATCCAGATTGAGGCCGCAGATGGTGGAGGTGTGAGCCCTGGACAGGCGGTGAAAGGGGCAGTTGAGTAGCTCGATGCTGCCGTCCTCCCCGGCGTTGGGCCTGTAGCCGTAGAGCTCCAGTGCACCTTCAAGGGTGGCAGCCTCCTGCCCGATCTCCTCCCCGGCATTGGCGGCAACGGCCTGCAGGGCTTCGGCTACGGGTATGCCGGTTTCGACGGCGGCTTCCACACCGGCTGCAAGCAGTTCGCCGGCCAGGTCATAGCGCCTTGGAGGAAGGCTTAAAGCCACTTCCCGAACCGCGGGGGAGTAGAGCTTGTGAGGCCGTCCGGATCCTGGTCCGGTCCTGCCGGTCAGTCGCCGGAAGGAAACCTCCAGGAGGTCTTCGGCCGCCAGTCGGTCCAAGTGGAAGGCCGCGGTGCTCCGCACCATGCCCAACGACCCGGCAACTTCATCACGGCCCACAGGGCCATCAGCGTGAAGGACGTACTCGAACACGGCCCGGCGGGAGGGGTCACCTAAGGCACTGAGAGCCTTGCCCATACTCAGGCCGGTTTCCGCTGCAGTCATAATGAAATCCTACTCTAAAATCAATGACCATTGACATAACAAGGCCTCAATTCTAAAGTCAAGTATCAGCACTTTTAGAAGGAGGAAGTCATGCTTGACCATCAGCCGCAGCCCGTTGCACAGGAGGCTCGGCATCACGAGACGCACCAGGCTTTTCTGCTGCTTCGAACCGTCTTTACCATTGCGCCGATTGCCTTCGGAATCGACAAATTCACCAACTTCCTGGTGGATTGGACCAGCTACCTGGCTCCCCTTGCCACGCAGATCGTGCCGGTAAGTCCCCAGACCTTTATGTACGGGGTGGGAGCGGTGGAGATCCTCGCGGGCCTATTGGTGGCTTGGCGTCCCAAGATCGGCTCATTGGTGGTGGCCGCTTGGTTGGCAGGGATCATAGTGAACCTGCTGCTGGTGCCGGGATTCTTTGATGTGGCCCTGAGAGACTTTGGTTTGTTGGTAGGCGCCCTGGCCTTGAACCGCCTTGCTTCGGGGCAGGACCGTTAAAGGGGGCGAACCTCGTAGCCATCTGTCCTGGTGACAAGCTGGCGGCCGTGGTTCCCATCAAATCGCAGCCACAGGATAGACGAATCCGGGGTCACATCCTCCACTTCGGCAGTGCGGACCACCTGTCCGTTCCGGCGCAGTTCAACAACGCGACCAACCAGCTGACTCCAGTCTTCACCAGGATCACACATGCGCTTCTTCCCCCTTTTACGCATAAAAACAAAGCGCTTCCCGCGGGATCCCCCTCCCGCGGGAAGCCCTTTGATTAGTGGATGAGTTCCCTGGTCATTCCGAAGGGCACCTGGTCCGAAAGCGCGGCGGTGTAGTGCCCTGGCTTGTTTCGGGTGAGCAGGATGCCGTGGGTCCCTGCAGCCATAGCAACCTCTTGGAGGTCACGCACGGCTGCTTCGAGTCGCTCGTCTAGGAGGTGGCGGCTGCTCACCTGGATATCAATGCGATGGCTGGGGGTAGACATGGAAAAACTCTTTCTTTACGGGTGATCTGACGGGGGATTTCAGGGGTTCCGCGAAGCTGCGGCTTTCTCGGGCCTGTCACCGGCCGGCTTGCTGGAAACGGGGGTGGTGCTCTCGCCGCCTGCTGGCGGCGAGGTCTTGCGCTTGAAGCGGCTACCGATGGTGGATCCGCCACCGCTGCCGCTTCGGTTCTTGTTGAAGATATCAAAGCCGACAGCCAGCAGAAGAACCAGGCCCTTGATCAGCTGCTGATAGTCGGTGCCCAGGCCCAGGATGGACATGCCGTTGTTCAGCACGCCCATGATGAGGCCGCCGATCATGGCTCCTGCCACGGTGCCGATGCCGCCCTGCACGGCAGCCCCGCCAATGAAGGCCGCGGCGATGGCGTCGAGCTCAAAGCCGGTACCGCCGGCGGGCTGCGCGGAGTTCAGGCGGGCGGTGAACACGAGTCCTGCCAGTGCTGCAAGCACACCCATGTTGACGAACAACCGGAAGGTCACGGCCTTGGTCTTGACGCCGGACAGTTCAGCGGCGTGCAGGTTCCCGCCGATGGCGTAGACATGGCGCCCAAAAACGCTGTTGTTCATCAGAGCCGAGTACAGGATCACCAGTGCAGCCAGGACGATCAGGACGATCGGGGTTCCGCGGTAGCTGGCCAGGAGGAACGTGATAATCAGCATCAGCAGCGCGATGAAGGCAGTTTTGACGGCGAACCAGGCCATGGGCTCGTTTTCGAGGTTGAACTTCCGGCGAACCCGGCGTTCCTTGATGGCCTGGAAGAGGATGGCAGCTGTGCCGCCCACGCCGAGGATCACCGTCAGGAATTCCAGGACGGATGTACCGCCGGAAATATCCGGAAGGAAGCCGCCACCCAGGGCACGGAGCTCATCGGGGAACGGGGTGATCTGCTGGTTCTTCAGCGTGATGAGGGTGAGGCCGCGGAAGATCAGCATCCCGGCCAGGGTGACGATGAAGGCCGGAATTCCTACATAGGCGATCCAGTAGCCTTGCCAGGCACCGACGAGCGCGCCCACCAGCAGGCACGCCGGAATGGCGATCCACCAGGCCCACCCCCAGTGCACGATCATCACGCCTGAAACAGCCCCGATGAATCCTGCAACGGAGCCGACGGAGAGGTCAATGTGGCCGGCGATGATGACCATCACCATGCCGATGGCCAGGATCAGGATGTAGCTGTTCTGGACCACCAGGTTGCTGACGTTCTGCGGCTGCAGGAGGATGCCATCCGTCAGGACCTGGAACAGGATGACGATGAGTATCAGGGCGACGAAAATGCCGACCTGGCGCAGGCGGCTTGTCAGGAAGCTCAGGGATTCTCTGAGGGCGGACATGTTCGCTATTCCTTCTCTTTGGTCATGTAGTGCATGAGCTTCTCTTGGGTGGCTTCGGCGATTGGCACCTCGCCCGTGACGTGTCCTGCGGACAACGTGTAGATGCGGTCGCAAATACCCAGGAGCTCGGGCAGTTCGGACGAAATCACGATCACTGCCTTTCCTTCGGCTGCAAGGCGCGCAATGATCGTGTAGATCTCGAATTTGGCACCGACATCGATCCCACGGGTGGGTTCGTCAAGAATCAGTACATCGGGGTCCGAGAACATCCACTTGCTCAGCACCACCTTTTGCTGGTTTCCGCCGGAGAGCTTACCGGTAATGGCGGCGACGGTGGGTGCCTTGATGTTCATGCTGGTGCGGTAGCGGTTGGCGACAATCGTCTCTTCGTTCCTGTCCACCCAGCCGCCTTTGACGAGCTTGCGGAGCCCCGCCATGGAGATGTTGCGCTTGATGTCCTCGATGAGGTTCAAGCCATACTGCTTGCGGTCCTCGGTGGCGTAGGCGATGCCATGGCTGATGGCCTCGGACACGGTTGACGTGTTGATTTCCTTGCCGTACTTGTACACCTTGCCTGAAATGGCACGGCCGTAGGTGCGCCCGAACACGCTCATGGCGAGCTCGGTGCGGCCGGCGCCCATCAGGCCCGCCATGCCCACAACTTCTCCCTTGCGGACGTTCAGGCTGGCGTTGTGCACCACGATCCGGGAATGGTCCTGCGGGTGCTGGACCGACCAGTCTTCGATTCGCAGGACTTCCTCGCCGATCTGGGGATCGCGGTCGGGGTAGAGGCTCTCCAGATCGCGGCCAACCATCCCGCGGATAATCCGCTCCTGGGTGATCTGCCCTTCGTCGAGCCGGAGCGTCTCGATGGTCTTGCCGTCGCGGATGATGGTGACGGCGTCAGCCACCTTGCGGATCTCGTTGAGCTTATGGCTGATGATGATGCAGGTGACGCCCTGGCCCTTGAGGTGCAGGATGAGGTCCAGCAAGTGGCCGGAGTCCTCATCATTCAGAGCAGCCGTCGGCTCATCGAGGATCAGCAGCTTTACTTCCTTCGACAGCGCCTTGGCGATTTCGACGAGCTGCTGCTTGCCGACGCTGATGTGCTGCACCGGAGTAATGGGGTTCTCGCTGAGTCCCACCCGGGCCAGCAGCTTAGCGGCCTCCAGGTTGGTCTTGCGCCAGTCGACCCAACCGCGGGTGGCCTGCTCGTTCCCCAAATAGATGTTCTCTGCGATGGAGAGGTAGGGGCTGAGTGCCAGTTCCTGGTGGATGATGACGATGCCGCGCTTCTCGCTGTCGGAGATGCTGGAGAAACTGCACGGTTCGTTTTCGAAGAGGATGTCGCCCTCGAAAGAGTTGTGCGGGTAAACGCCCGACAACACTTTCATAAGGGTGGACTTGCCGGCCCCGTTTTCACCGCAAATGGCATGGACTTCGCCGCGGTTCACGTCCAGGGTGACGTCCTGAAGGGCCTTCACTCCTGGGAAGGTCTTGGTGATTCCTCGCATTTGAAGAATGGGTGTATTCATCGTCAATTCCCACTGAATGATCGAAACTTGTGCTGTCCTGCGGCTGCAGGGCTGCTGGGTAAGGGTTTGTGGCCGGACCTCGGGGTCCGGCCACAAACCCTTGGACAGTGCTACTTGACGTCGGCCTCGGTGTAGTACCCGGTGTCGATGAGTTCCTTCTTGTAGTTATCCTTCGTGATGATCAAGGACTTGAGCAGGTAGGACGGAACCACCTTGACCTTGTTGTTGTAGGTCTTCGTGTCGTTCACCTCAGGCTCTTCGCCCTTCAGGGTTGCATCGACCATCTTCACGGCCTGCTCGCCAAGCTGGCGGGTGTCCTTGAAGATAGTGGAGTACTGCTCGCCGGCGATGATCGACTTAACCGAGCCCTTCTCAGCGTCCTGGCCGGTCACGATCGGGAGGCTTCCCTTGGCGTAGCCGCCGGTGCTGGTGAGGGCGGAGATGATGCCGATGGAGAGGCCGTCGTACGGTGACAGAACGCCGTCGAGCTTGGTGCCGGAGCTGTAAGCGGACGTCAGGATGTCTTCCATGCGCTTCTGGGCAACGGGTGCCTGCCAGCGGAGGATGGCAGCCTGCTCAAAGTTGGTCTGGCCGCTGGGGACCTTGATGGTTCCCGCGTCCATGAACGGCTTCAGCGTGTCCATGGCGCCAGTCCAGAAGAAGTTGGCGTTGTTATCATCCGGGCTGCCGGCGAAGAGCTCAACGTTGAACGGGCCCTTGCCTTCGACCTTCTTGCCGCTGGCATCGAGCAGACCCAGTCCGGTCAGCAGGGAGGTGGCCTGCTGGACGCCTACGGTGTAGTTGTCGAACGTGGTGTAGTAGTCAACGTTGGGCGTTCCGTTGATCAGGCGGTCGTAGGCGATGACCTTGACGTTCTGTTCCTTGGCCTTCGCCAGGACATCGGTCAGGGTGGTGCCGTCGATAGCTGCGATGATCAGGGCCTTGGCGCCCTTGGTCAGCATGTTTTCAATCTGGGAGACCTGGGTGGGAATGTCATCGTTGGCGAACTGGAGGTCCGCCTTGTATCCGAGCTTGGTAACGGAATCGGAGACGTTCTTGCCGTCTGCGATCCAGCGTTCCGAGGTCTGCGTGGGCATGGAAATTCCCACTAGCGAACCTGCGGCGTCAGCTTCTTCTGTGGGCGATGTTGTTCCGCCGCGGGTGCCACAACCCGTAGCCCCCACGGTAACTGCGAGGACGACGGCGAACGCGCCCAGGAGTTTTTTGATTCTCACTATGTTCTCCTTCCGCTGACCGGGGGTCAGCGAACTGGTGCTTAGCCGAAAAGCATCTGCGCTTACGGCTGTGTCCCGGCCAGTGATGTCCGGTTTCCTCACGAGGGGCTGATGGCCCCTTGCCAGGAAGAATTTGAGGGTCAGGGCCGGCGAACGGATGCCGGTCTTGAATACTCCGAGCTGCTGCTAGATCTACCGTGATACTACAATGACGATATAGCGTCCTGTGAGCGCTAACAACTACCATAGAGTAACCCGAGCTTCTATTGTGAGTCAAATCACATTTTAGCAACTCCCTCAGGACCCTTCGGGTTGGAGCACAAAATCGACCATGTGGTACCGGATTCCGTTGACCTGAAGCTCCAGGCTGTGCTTCCCGGGATGGTGGACACGCGTCGTCATCTGGCGGAAAGCGTGCCGTTTGGAAAAGCTCTTGGTTTCGCCGGCAACCAAGGTGACGGTGGCGAGTTTGAAGACCTTTGGCGAGCGCGATCCATTCGCCTTGCGGTAATGCACCACATAGTCAACGGCCAGCCTCACAGGTTTTGCCCCGGTGTTGGAGATCTCGAATGCAAAAGCCAGATCCGAGGGGAGAACGACGTCGGCCCGGTCCAGTTGCGGTGCGCTGACAGTGAGGTCCGCCGGGGCAAAGCCTTGCAAGGCCAGTGCCTGTGGGTGGCCCTTCTTGATCAGTGTCCGCAAGCCGTGCCGCACAAGTGAGGCAGTGTTGCGATCCGGATTTGCCAGCCACCGAGTCGCCGTCGCAATGACCAGGTCCGGCGCATGGCGGGCTAGATCGTTGAGGTGGTTGGCCACCGAGCGCCTCACGTACTCGTGGGAGTCCCGGTACAGTGCGTCAAGGATGGGAACTGTGGCTTCAGGGTGATCGATTATCGCGGGTACCCGCACCGCCCAGGGCAGGTAGGGTCGCGTGCCTTCGCTGGCGAGACGCCTGACATGTTCATCCGGGTGTGAGGTCCAGGACTGGATTGCCGTCAACGATCGCGGAAGGTCGGCAGCCAGCAGCCGGCGAATCGCGAATTCCGCAGTCAGCCGCGGCGTCAGTTCAGCCAGCAGCAAGAGGCAGTCATCGAAATGTGCCGGATCTCCTGAATCCAACGCCAAGGTAACTGCAGTCTCCGTCACTGGCCACAACGCCCACCCGGAGAAGCCTGCATCCAGCAGGGCGCGGCGGAACGTTACTGCCGCCGTCGTATAGATTCCAGCGGCCAGGGTACTGTCAGCCGGGCGCCCGAAGTCTGCAAGGAGTGCTTGGCTGACGTGATCGGCGCGCTCCCGCAGGCTCAGCCCATCCAGGGTTGCCCCTGCAGCTGTGAGCTCCGGCCAGCTTCGGCCCGGAGCTGCCGGTGTGAGCGCCCCGCGTAATGAATCGACAGCGGCCCGATTGATGAGTTCGTTCATGGCGCCCATGGAGTCAGGGTACTTCGGGCCGGCCGTCCAGAGATTTCATTTCAGGATTTTAGCTGGGTTCCCTGGTATCCGCGGGGGTATCTTCCACCTTTTCAGTGCTTTCCGCAGTGGCCGTGGGGTCTTCCTCCGGCTCGAAGGTGTTCGGCTCATCGCCGGCGCCCATCCCTACGCCCTTGTCGCTTCCCGGAACGGTGCCTTCTGGCCCCGCCATCTTGCCGGACGCGTTGTCGTCTTCGTGGCTCTTCCGGTCCTCACCAGCGGCATCCATGCTCATGGCCCCTCCTTGCTCTGCTGTTGCCCTGCTGTGTTGTGGCCCTCGCGGTCCACACTTCTGCCCACGCTAACAGTGCTTCCGGAAAATAGTAAGTAGACTGGCCACCTCCAGCGCCGGAACGCTCAGGCCTCGGATGGAGATAATTTCTTGACGAAGACGACTTGCACCGGTACGAGGCGGAGACGGTAAAAATGACTGAGAGAACGGCCGATAACCGGGGGTTTTGGCGTGTTTTCCACGACAAGTTTGTTGTGGAGGAGCGGTACATGACTGCCGCTGCCAGGACCAGGCTCTACCGGGTGGCGGCTGCCCTGATGCTTCTGGGGTCCGTGTTCTTCTTCCTCACCCTCGGGGCCATCCTGAACAAGGATGGGATCGCCGGCAGCGATGATCCCATGCAGTCATGGTTTCTCACCCAGCGCTCAGAACCCTTGACCACTGCCATGATCATTCTGGCGGTCATCTTCGGTCCGGTGGTGTTGCCGATCATCATCCTGGTGGTGACGGTTGCCTGGAGTCTCGCAGCCAAGCATGCGTGGCGGCCCATCCTGCTTGCTGCCGGAATGCTGACGGGCGTAGTGCTGGCCCAGATCATCGGCCATTCGGTGGGCCGCAGCAGGCCTCCCATAGAGCAGATGCTGTTTGGGCCGGACTCAACGTTTTCCTTTCCCTCCGGCCATGTGCTTGGCGCGGCCGACTTCCTCCTGATTACGGCTTTCCTGGTCTTTTCCCGCCGGAAGCATATTTGGCCGGCGGTCATCGGGCTTGCCGCCGCCGCCGTCGGGATCTTTTTCGCGGCGATCAGCCGCCTTTACCTCGGATATCACTGGGTCAGTGACGCCCTCGCGTCAGTCTCGCTCTCATTGGTGATCCTTGGTGCGGTCATCGCTATTGATACGTGGCGCACAGCCCGGATTCCCGGCGAGAAGATCACCGGAGAGCTGTCAAAAGCCGACTCGAGCACCGACTGAACTTCCCGCTCAGCGGCTTGACTTGTCCGATCAGCGGCCGCGCGCGCGCTTCAGGTCCCGGTGGAGCTTGGCGTTCATTTCCTCCAATTCCAGGACTTTGGCCACTCCTGCAAGGTTCAGCCCTTCGTCAAGCAGTTCACCGATCCGCCGCAGGACTGCGACGTCGGATTCGCTGTACTGGCGCGTTCCACCTGAGGTGCGATCGGGCGTAAGCAGGCCCTTTCGCTCGTACTGCCGAATGTTCTGTTGACCGGTCCCGAGCAGCTGCGCTACAACCGAGATCGCATACACGCCCACGTCGTCTCCGTGCTCTGCCATGATGCTCCTTAGCCTTGTGCTCAACAGCTCTTGCCATAGTCTCTCACTGGTGTTATAAAAAATCTATATCCAGCACCACAGATTAGTGGAATGGATACCCAAAAAGATATGAGCAACTACCTCATGCTGAAGGAGTGGGAAATGATGTTGATGCGCACCGACCCGTTCCGTGAGCTGGACAGGTTCACGCAGCAGGTCTTCGGAACCGCAGCCCGGCCGGCGGCGATGCCCATGGATGCCTGGCAGGCGGACGGGGAATTCGTCGTCGAGTTTGATCTCCCTGGGGTCAACGCTGATTCCGTGGACCTGAATGTCGAACGCAACGTTCTTACCGTCCGTGCGGAACGCGGTGAACCGGTAGGCGAAGGTGTTGAACTGATTGTTTCCGAGCGGCCCCGCGGCGTCTTCAGCCGCCAGCTGATCCTCGGTGACACGCTCGACACTGAAAACGTCAAGGCAAGCTACGACGCCGGTGTCCTGACCCTCCGCATCCCGGTCGCTGAGCAGGCCAAGCCCCGCAAGATCGAAATCGAGACGAAGCGCCGGCAGGAAATCAACAGGTAACTCCAGCGGGAACAGGGTGACCGGTATCCCGGGTTGCCCGGGGCGGCTTTCGGCAGGGCCGGAAGCCGCCCCCCACTGGCACCAGGCGGCAGGGGATGGCAAGCATGAGCAACGAGCCTGCGGACTACTACACGGTGTTGGGAGTGGCTGACACCGCCACCCAGCAGGAAATTTCGCGCGCTTTCCGCGGGTTGATGCGGACACGTCATCCGGACGTGGACTCTGCCGGGGCTGCACCGACGTCTGCTGAAGTGCTTGCCATCATGAACGCTTTCGGAGTACTGCGCGACCCCAAGAAGCGCGCAGACTATGACCGTCGGCACAACCGCCATCGGAAAAACGATACGGCCCGTACACGGGACAACAGTGCACGGGATAGAGGCTCCCGGGATAGAAGCGCAGGGGAAGAAAGTGCACGGGATCATCGGGCACGGGAGGCCGCACGGGGCGAGCGCCCGATACGGACAAGCGCACAAGACATACCTGTGCGCTATGGGCCCCGTGAAGTGCCGGTCCGCCGGATTTCAAAGCCGTCCCCGCTCCTCCGGGTGACCCCTGTGCGGTGGGAAGAAGGGCCCTGGGCCTGGCCGGATGTAACGGATTAGGAGAACCATATGAGCACGTGGCGCCGCTACGATTCGCATCTTATCCCTGCGTTCCACGAACGCTTTGAACAGCGCTGGGGAGTGGGAACAGCACCGTTCCTGGACCCGGAAGCCCATGAGGAGCCCCTGCCAAGAGCCCAGTGGATCAATCCGGACACGGGGGCTGCCATGGCCGTTGTGCCGATCTGGGCTCCTGATGACATTCAGCATCGCTCCTTCGGTGTTTTCTACCTGCCGCCGGCGGGGGACATCTGGGTGTTGCGTCCTGGGTATACGGCCTACCTGGAGCCGGACGGCACCGATTCGGAGCAGCTGATAACTCTCCGCAATGATGCCTTCAAGAAGGCGCTGGCGCACGCGAAGGACTTCCTGTTTGGTTCAGATGCCCTGCTCCACTGATCACTTGTACCGTGTAAGCCAACGGGAACTCCTGCCAGTGCGTGGCATGGAGGCGCCGGGGGTCCTAAAATCAATCCACCACCGGCACAAGAACATAGGGGTCCCTGGACATGAGCGTAACCGCCAAAGACCTGGCCGCATTGATACCGGCGTCCTTCACGATGGGCGTTGCGACGGCAGCCTTCCAGATCGAGGGGGCTTTGGATAAGGACGGACGCGGACCAGCCGGCTGGGATGTCTTCGCTGCAAAGCCCGGTGCAATCGTAGATGACGGGAGCCCTGCCGTTGCCTGCGACCACTACCACCGGATGCCCGAAGACGTTGCCCTGATGAAGGAGCTCGGCATTGATTCCTACCGTTTCTCCCTGTCCTGGCCTCGGATCCAGCCTGATGGCAAGGGAGCGCTGAATCCGTCCGGCCTCGACTTCTATGACCGGCTCCTGGATGAGCTGCTGGCCAGCGGGATCGCCCCGATGGTAACCCTCTACCACTGGGACACCCCTCTTCCGTTGGATCAGGCCGGCGGCTGGATCAACCGGGACACCGCCTATCGCCTGGGCGATTTTGCTGCGATTGCAGCCTCCGCTTTCGGTGACCGGGTGGCCCGCTGGGTGACGGTTAACGAACCTGCCACCGTGGCCACAAACGGATATGCCCTGGGTCTGCATTCACCGGGTGAGTCGCTGCTGCTGAACGCTTTTCCCAGCGTCCATCACCAGCTCTTGGGGCATGGCCTGGCTGTCCAGGCTTTGAGGTCTGCCCAAGTTCCGGGAGAAATCGGCATCACCAACGTGTACTCCCCGATGGTTCCTGCATCGGGTAACCCCTTGGACAAACTAAGTGCCGGCCTTATGGATATCGCCCAGAACCGGCTTTACGCCGACCCTGTTCTGACCGGCAAGTACCCTGACGTCATCCGCGCAGCCAAGTTCTTCTCGTCCTTCAACCACCCGGATGAGGACATGGCCGTGATTTCTCAGCCGTTGGACTTCTACGGCTTGAACTACTACATGCCCACCAAGGTGGCGGCGGGGGCAGGCGAAGGGCCCGTCCCAGCAGGCATGGCCGAGGCAATGGGCAGCGACCTTACGGACAGCGCGCCTGGTTCGCCCTTCCACATCACGGCCTGGTCTGACGCCCAGACAACTGCCTACGGCTGGCCCATCAAGCCCGAATATATGTCTGTTGCCTTGGCCGAAATGGCCGAACGGTATCCGGACCTTCCGCCGGTGTTCATCACTGAAGGAGGAGCCAGTTTCGACGACGTGGTGGTCCGGGACAGGAAAGCGGACAGAATTTTCATACCGGATGAACGCAGGCTGAGATACCTGGCCGAACACCTTGCCAGCGCGTTGGAGGCAACTGCCCCCGGCGGTGTGGCGGAATCGATAGATCTGCGCGGGTATTACGTTTGGTCCCTCATGGACAATTTCGAATGGTCCGCGGGATACCGGCAGCCTTTTGGCCTCATCCACATTGACTTTGAGACGCTTGCCCGGACGCCGAAAGCGTCCTTCTACTGGCTTCAGGAGGTCCTTGCCTCCCGCCACCCCGGCGTTCCTGAAGCAGCGGCAGCCACGGTGAGTCAGAGCTAAGGCAAGCGGTCAGAGGAGCTTCAGGCCTTTGAGACCCTTGGCAATCCCGGCGCCGTCAGGGGAGTAAATCCAAGGGACATTTGAACCGGTGTGATCGCCGTTCTCCGAGTGGCCGCCCGCCAGGACAGATTCACTTACGGACAGTTGCCGGATGGCGATGGCTGCCACGCGCGACCCGTGCTCCCGGGAAAACTCCGAGTAGATCTGTTCGTCGTGCTGGCCGTTGTCACCAACCAGCAGCCAACGCATGTCCGGGAACTCCGCCGCCAGCCGTTCCAGGTTGCGAAGCTTGTGTTCCTGACCGCTGCGGAACCAGCGGTCCTGGGTGAGTCCCCAGTCCGTGAGCAGCAAGGTGCCGGAAGGGTACATGTTCCGGGTGAGGAAACGCGCCAGCGTGGGTGCCGCGTTCCAAGGCCCCGTGGACAGGTAGACAACAGGCGCATCAGGATGCTCCACGATCAGGCGGTCCAGCAGCACAGCCATGCCCGGTGTTGCCATCCTGGCCCGCTCACTCAGGACGAAGGTGTTCCAGAGAGCCAGGAACGGGCGGGGAAGGGCCGTGACCATGACGGTGTCATCGATGTCCGAAACAATCCCAAAGCGGGTACCGGGAGCCACCACAAAGATGTTGGCCTCGGCCGGTTCGGTGCCCTCAGCACGAAGCACTGCTGTATGCCATCCCGGCGAGAGGGAAACCTTTACATCCGTGTCCACCAAGCCGCCGCGGTCCGTTTTTACTGTGGTCACAACTCCGCCGATTTCCATCTCGACGGTCACATTGGGGATGGGAATGCTGGTGAAGGCACGCCAGCCGCGGACGTTCTGGTTTCCGTTCTTTGCGGCGTGCTCTGCGCGGCTGCCGGGGGCAGGCTTGCTGGTCAAAAGGACCCGGGCCAGGATACGGACGAACTCAGTGGAACCGTATCCCTGGTACGCAACGGTTTGGGGAACGAACTTCCAGCGCCTCGCCAGCCGCATCCTCAAGGTGTTCCCGGCATCCGACAGCTTGTGGGCCAGCCGGAACACGTGGTTCCCTGCCAGTGATGATTCCTTAGGCGCCAATTCCATGCCTCCACTCTGCCACAGCTGCTACGCCCGAAGACGCAGATCAGCGCAGCGGATCAACCGTCTCCCAGCAGGCCACGCAATGTGAACGCATTCCGCACTGCGTTGCCGCCGCCGTCGTTGTTGAAGTAGACCAAGACGTCCTTGCCCGCGGAACGCCATTCGCTGATCCGATCCGCCCACCATTTCAGGTCATCGTCCGAATACGACCCACCATAGAGGTGCTGGTGGTCGGGGCCGTGGAGCCGGACATACACAAAGGGGGCGGTGGCGCGAAGGATGCAGGGCAGGTTGGCCCCGCTCATGATGCAGTAGGCGGCCCGGTGGCGTTCGAGGAGTTGGTACACCTCCGGGTGGTCCCAGCTGTCATGGCGGAACTCCACCGCCACGCGGATCCACTCCGGCAAGGCCGACAGGAAATAGTCCAGCCGGGCGTCGTCACGGGCAAGATTGGGCGGCAACTGTGCCAGCAGTACCGCCCTTTTGTCTCCAAGTTCATGCCAACACCGGGTTATCCGTTCCACCCACACTTCCGGGCTGTAGAGCTTCTTGGCGTGGGTGAGGCCGCGAGGGGCCTTCACTGACATGGCAAACCCCTGGGGAAGCCGGTTGCGCCAGCTCGCGAAGGCAGTCTCCCGAGGCCAGCGGTAGAAGCTTGCATTCAGCTCCACGGTATTGAACCGCGCCACGTAATGCTGCAGCCGGTCCCTGGACGGCAACCCGGGAGGGTACAGAACGTTCTCCCAGTGGTCATAGCTCCAACCGGACGTGCCGATATTGAGGGTCACTTAGTCTTCGCCGGCCCATTCCAGCGCGTGACGGGTAAAGGCCTTCTCCCAGCGGTGCAGTTCAGTTTCCGGCAAAGGGCCACGGGCGACGGCGGCCGCGGCCTCCTCAAGGTGGGCGGCATTGGAGGTGCCCATGACCATGGTGGACACCCCCGGGGCGAAAGCCGAGAACCGGACTGCCGTGCCGGGCCAGTCGTCGGCCTGTGGTTCGAGGCCCATCTGGTTGATACGGTCCCAATACGTTTCCCCGTAAGTGCCTGTTGGCCGCTCACTGTAACGCCAGGGTGCGTTAGCGAGCGGGCGTTTGGCCACCACGCCGATTCCCCGGTGCGCGGCGTCCGGCAGTATCTCGTGCAGGGAGTTCTGGTCCGCAATGTTCACCGACGTCTGGAGGGCGCCGAAGGCATTGGATGCGGCAGCCCAGGCGAGGGCTTCGTTGTCGCCGCTGTAACCGGCCACCCGTATTTTGCCGGCATCAACGCAGGCAAGCAGCGCGTCGATGGCTTCCCCTTTTTCGAGGATTGCCAGCGGGCAAGAGTGGAGGAAGACGACGTCGATCACGTCAGTGCGCAGGGTTCGGAGCGACTCCTCCACCCCGAGTCGTACTGCTGCCGCGCTCCAGTCCGGCTGACCAGGAACGCCAGTCCCCACCTTCGTAGACAGCACCACGTCATCCCGGTGCGGGGGCAGAAAGGCGCCGAGCCGTTGCTCCGAGCGCCCGTAGCTGCGGGCGGTATCAAAAAAGGTGATGCCCAGTCCCAGCGCCCGCTCCAGAAGGTCATGGGCCTCCTGATCCGTGAGGACGTCATCCCCGAGGTGTCCTGCACCGAAGCCCAAGGCTGAAACGGAGAAAGTGGTGTGGCCGAACGTCTTATGAAGCATTGACTGGGTTCCCTTCTGTCCTGCGGCATCCACATGCCCGCGACAGAACCCAGCACATGGAAATGTATCCATCGGCAGCTGCATCACCGTGTTTCAACCCTACACCTCGTGCCTTGAGGCCAGATTGTGGCACGCTAGGGTCCATGGCACGCATCGAGGATTATGCGATGGTTGGGGATCTTCACACCGCCGCGCTGATCAGCATGGAAGGATCCGTCGATTGGCTGTGCCTCCCGCGGTTTGACTCCCCGGCGTGCTTCAACGCCTTGTTGGACACGCCGTCCGCCGGCCGCTGGCTTCTGGCTCCCGTGAACGGCGGCAAATGCACGCGTCGGCGGTACCAGCCAGGGACGCTCATCCTGGAATCGGAGTGGGACACCCCTGATGGGCAGGTCCGCATCATTGACTTCATGCCACCCCGTGACGAAGTGGCTGACATTGTCAGGATCGTGGTGGGTGTCAGTGGACAGGTGAGGATACGTGGCGAACTGGCCCTGAGGTTTGATTACGGCCACATTGTTCCGTGGGTCCGCCGTGACCACTTCGGAGTGCATGCCGTGGCCGGACCCGATGCCGCCTACCTCGTGACCCAGGCGCCCTTGCGGGGCGAGAAGTTTCAGACGGTCAGTGACTTCACGGTCCATGAGGGCGAACGTGTATCTTTCGTGCTGACGTGGGCGCCCAGCCATGTCCGCAGGCCCCGCTCTGTTAATGCTGAAGAGGTGCTGCAGGCCACTGAGGAGTTCTGGTTGGAATGGACGGAGAAGTGCCCTGTCAACGGGCCCTACAGCGAAGCGGTGCAACGCTCGCTTATCACCCTCAAGGCGCTTACCTATGCCCCGACCGGTGGGATAGTGGCAGCGGTTACCACCTCGCTGCCTGAGCAGCTGGGCGGCCCGCGGAACTGGGATTACCGCTACTGCTGGCTGCGCGACGCCACCCTGACCCTTCAGGCCCTCCTGGCCGCCGGTTACACGGACGAGGCGGCAGCCTGGCGCGACTGGCTGCTGCGTGCCGTTGCGGGGGACCCGGCGGACCTTCAGATCATGTACGGAATCCACGGCGAACGACGGCTTCCGGAGATGCAGCTCCCCTGGCTGGCCGGTTATGAGAATTCCAAACCGGTGCGGATCGGGAATGCGGCAGCAGACCAACTGCAGCTGGATGTCTGGGGCGAAGTGCTGGACTGCCTGTCCCTGACCCGCAACTCATTGCTGCGGCACACCGATGAGGCGTGGGATGTCCAGATCGCGCTGATGGAATACCTCGAAGGAGCCTGGGACCAGCCCGACAACGGGTTGTGGGAAATGCGCGGGCCCCGCCGCCACTTCACCCACTCCAAGGTCATGGCCTGGGTAGCTGCAGATCGCATGGTCAAGGGTGTCCGCGAGTCCGGCCTGCCGGGGCCAGCCGACCGCTGGGAAGTCTTGCGGGACACGATTCACCATGAGGTGATGACCAAGGGTTTCGACGTCGAACGCAACACGTTCACGCAGTCCTACGGCCGGCCTGAACTGGATGCGAGCCTGCTGCTGATTCCGCGGGTAGGATTCCTGCCTCCCGAGCATCCACGAGTGATTGGCACAATTGATGCCATTCAGCGCGAACTGTCGCGGGACGGTTTCCTGCTCCGCTATCAACCTGAATACAGCGACGACGGATTGCCCGGGGACGAAGGGGTGTTTCTGGCCTGTTCATTCTGGATGGTTGAGGCGCTGCTGGGGGCGGGGCGGCATTCCGAAGCGAGGGACCTCTTCGAAAGGCTCCTGGCGTTGCGTAACGACGTAGGCCTGCTGAGCGAAGAGTTCCACGTGGGCGATGGCAGGCACTTGGGAAATACCCCCCAGGCATTCAGCCACTTCGCCTTGGTGTTGAGTGCTTTGGAACTCGAGGAAGACACGATGCACCGCAGCGATACGCCGTTGCGGGGAAGTTGAGCAGCTGCTGAAAGGCCCCCTCACGTTTTCCTCTCAGGCGTCGGTAAGTATACTTACTAATACCTCACGACGCCGTGGAGTATGGAGGAGATGCAATGTCTGGATATTTCGAACTCGTGGACGCGCCCGACGGCGGATACCGCATCAGGATGCTGGACGGAACGGGAGCTCTCATGGCTGTCTCCATTACGTTCCCGACGAAGAAAGCAGCAGTGGCCGGTATTGCCAAGGCCCGCGAAATCGCCGGCACCGGGCTTGTCCGTGACCGCAGCCATGACCAGCAGTCGGCACCCGTCAAACAGCAGAGCCTCAAGCAACATGTCAAGGCCGCCAGGAAATCCACGGCTGTTGGGGGGCACGGCCAATTGATCGCCGCGGGAAGGCGCGCAGGTATGGGCCACTGATGCCTAACGGCAAAGCCCGTGGAAAGCATCGGGCGGCGGTCCTTTTCGACGTGGACGGGACACTCGTGGACTCGTCGTACCTGCACACCATGGCTTGGTGGCATGCTTTCCGCGGAGCAGGTTTCGACGTTCCCATGGCTTCGATCCACCGGGCCGTGGGCATGGGCGGGGACAAGTTGGTGGCCCATCTTTTGCCCCCGGACCGCGACATGGGCCAAGACGCTTCGGTGATGAATGCCCACGCCGCCATCTTCTCAACCTACTGGCCATTCCTGAAGGCGTTCGACGGCGCCCGCGACCTTCTGTTTCAATGCCGGGAAGGAGGGCTCGCCGTCGCGCTGGCCTCTTCCGCACGTGAGCAGGACCTGAAAATGCTCCGGTCCGCCCTTAATTCGGACTCTTACATCCACGTGGCCACGAGCGCCAATGATGCCAAGGAAAGCAAGCCTGAGCCTGACATCCTCCTGGCTGCCCTGGAAGGACTTGGGGTGAGCGCCCACGATGCTGTTTATGTGGGGGACGCAGTGTGGGATGTGTACGCGGCCGCCAAAATCGGCATCCCCACGATCGGCGTAACCTGCGGCGGCACCAGCGAGGCCGAGCTCAGGGATGCGGGAGCTATAGAGTTCTATTCCGGTCCGCGCGAACTGTTGGGCAATCTCAGGGACAGTGCCATCGGGAAGCTGCTTCAAAGCAAAGCGCTCCATTAAGGGACTGTTTAGGCGGGGGCTGCCTTGTATCGCAGCTCCTCAGATGTCACGCCACTCATGGTCGGGCAGATTGGCTCCGGCCGTCGGCCCCATCTGGAGCATCCCACCATCCACCACCCACGACGCCCCCGTGACGTAGCTCGACGCCGGCGAGGCAAGGAAGGCGATGACGGCCGCGATCTCCTGGGCGCGACCAGAGCGGCCAAGCGGAATCCCGGGCTCGTTCCTGGGTTGCGGGTCGTCACCCTCTTGCCCGGACATGGGAGTAGAGATGGCGCCCGGGGCGACTGAGTTCGCCGTGATTCCATGGCTGGACAGCTCAAGGGCAATCGTCTTGATGAGCCCGCCCAGCCCGTGCTTGGCTGCCACATAAGCGGAGGAGCCCACCTTGGGCTGCGTTTCATGGACGCTGGTCACTGCAATGATCCTGCCGCCTTTCCCGGCCTGGACCATATGGCGGGCTGCCGCCTGGATACACAGGAAGGCCCCGTTGAGGTCCACATCCATGGTCTTGGTCCAGCCGTCGTAGCCAAGCTTCAGGAACGGGGTGCCTTCACCCGTTCCGGCGTTGTTGACGAAAACATCCACGCCGCCGAGCCCGGCCGCGAGTTCATCCACGACGCCGGAACATGCCGGAATGTCCGAGGTGTCCAGTTGCCGGACCACGGCTGTCCTCCCGGCCTCCCTGACCTGCGAGGCAGTGTGTTCCGCGCCTGCCTCGTCAGTGTGCCAGGTGATGCCGATATCCAGGCCGTTCCGGGCCAGGGCCACAGCTGTTGCCCTGCCGATACCCGAGTCGCTGCCCGTGACGATTGCCGTCCGGGGGGAAAACTCCTGCGATGAAAATCCCATGCCGCGTTCCTCTCGGTCTGGTGGTCGTTAGTCCTGATCACTAAGCCCTGGTTCTAACCCTCGCTTGCGTCCACGACGCAAAACCGGTTGCCTTCGGGATCTGCCAGCACTATGAAATCTGCATCGTCCGGGTAGAGATCCCAGTCAACGCGTTCGGCTCCAAGGTCCAAAAGCCGTTGGACCTCCGCTTCCTGGTTATCGGCCCAAAGATCCAAATGGATCCGCGGGTGCAATTGAACTGGACTCTCGCTGAGCATCAGTGCCAGCCGGGCGCCGTTGCCGTTCTGCGGGTTCAGGATCACCCACGTGTCGTCCCCGTTGTCCTGGGGAGCGTAGTCAAGGGCGGCGCTCCAGAAAGCTGTGGCTCTGGCGACATCGCCAACGCCAAGGACGGTGGTTCCGACTGTCAGCATTCCTACACGGCCTGACCCGTGGTGGCCTCGTTAGCAGCCTCGTCCTTCCGCCAAGCCACGAATACGCGGACCGAGCCGTCGTCGTTTCTGTCCACTTCCGTGACGATGTCCGCCACGCTGGCCCCCATGCCCATCAGCTTTGCCCGATAGGTGGTGACCAGCTCTTCGAGGCTGGATTCGGTCCATTCGCCCGGCCGCATGCGGGTGGAAATCTCGACGGGCTCGGGCTGGTATAGCGTCATGATGTTGCCTTTCCTTGGGGGACTGGGGCACCTTCAACGCTAGTGAGTTCCCGGTCCGGGAGGCAAGGGATTTGATCAGGTTGCTTAGTTTTTCTCTGACCTAAAAACTAATAAGCATGCTGACCTTCACAGGGAACTGAATCGGCGCTACGGTCAAAGTACCCCCGGAGAGTTGTCCGCCATGACCTCATACGGGGACCAATTCCATATCCATTCCGGGCAGGATGCTGCCGCCCGGAGGACCTCGTGAGGAGTGAGCACAATGCCAAAGGCACGCGATTTTATGACTCCTGGCGCCGAATGCGTCGGAGAAAAGGAAACCCTGGAGGCGGCGGCCCGCAAGATGAAATCGCTCAACGTAGGTGCACTTCCCATCTGCGGAGAGGATCAGCGGCTCAAGGGAATGGTCACTGACCGGGATATCGTCATCAAATGCCTGGCTGAGGGCGGAGACCCGCGCAGCGTCACGGCGGGCGAAATGGCTGAGGGGAAGCCCGTCACGATCGGTGCCGATGACACCATAGAAGAAGCCATCAAGACCATGCAGGAACACCAGGTCAGGCGTCTGCCAGTGATTGACGGGCATGACCTGGTAGGCATGCTCAGCCAGGCTGATATCGCCCGCAACTACCCCGAGGACCGTGTGGGTGAACTCGTAGAGTTTATTTCCTACTGATCCTTCGGACCCTTTGCCGTCCGGCTACCGTTATCCGATTTCTCATCGCATTGAGAGGCAAACGATGAAGGCACTCACCTGGCAAGGCAAACGATCCGTCAGCGTCGAGGAAGTTCCTGATCCGGTGATCCAGGAACCCACAGATGCGATCGTCCGGATCACCTCCACCGCCATCTGCGGATCCGACCTCCACCTGTACGAAGTGCTGGGTCCGTATATGCATAAGGGTGATGTGATTGGCCATGAACCGATGGGCATCGTGGTGGAGGTCGGCAGCGCGGTTACCAACCTGAGGGTGGGAGACCGCGTCGTCATCCCGTTCGGGATAGCCTGCGGCGAATGCTTCATGTGCCGCCGAGGGTTGCAGTCCCAATGCGAGACCACCCAGGTCAAGGAGAAGGGCTCCGGAGCCGCCCTGTTCGGCTACTCCGAGCTGTACGGTTCCGTGCCGGGCGGCCAGGCCGAGTATCTGCGGGTGCCCTTCGCAGACTACGGCCCGGTGAAAGTGGGGACCGAATTGCCTGATGAGAGGTATCTGTTCCTGTCCGACATCCTGCCCACGGCCTGGCAGGGGGTCAAGTATGCCGACGTCCCTGTTGGGGGAACCCTCGCTGTCTTCGGCCTTGGCCCTGTCGGACAGTTCGGATCAAGGATAGGGCGGTACCTGGGACAGCGGGTCATTGGCGTTGATCCCGTTCCGGAGCGCCGGGCAATGGCAGCCAGACACGGCGTGGAAACGCTCGACTACTCCAAGACCGTGGCAGATGAACTGCGCGACATGACGGAGGGCCGCGGCCCCGATGCGGTGCTCGATGCGGTGGGGATGGAAGCCCACGGCTCGCCTGTCGCAGGGTTCGCCCATCAGGCGTTGGGGCTGCTGCCTGACAAGCTCGCGCAGAAGGCGATGGAAACGGCGGGAGTGGACCGGCTTGCCGCCCTCCATGCGTCACTCGATGCGGTGCGTCGGGGCGGTACGGTTTCCCTCAGCGGCGTCTATGGGGGCCAGGCCAGCCCTATGCCCATGCTGTGGATGTTTGACAAGCAGATCCAGCTGCGGATGGGGCAATGCAATGTGCGGAACTGGACGGATGAACTGCTTCCGCTGGTGGAGGACGACGCCGATCCCCTGGGTGTGATGGACCTCGTCACCCATCGAGCGGGGTTGGGAGAGGCGCCGGCCCTGTACGAGAAGTTCCAGAAGAAGGAGGATGGCTGCATCAAGGTGGTGCTTAACCCGTAGCTCAGCGTTGCGGCTACGGGAAAGCCTTCCAGGCCTTGAAGAATTCCTTTTCGGCTTCCTCAGCCCGTCGTTCTTCCAAGGCGTGCAGACGGCCGAAGGTAAAGCCGCTGTCTGCTTCGGATTTTGATCCCGGCTCTGGCTTTGATCCCAGTCGCAGGAGCTGTTCCCTGGCCATGACGCTGTCCTGGTGCTGGCCAAGGATCTTTTGGATCGTGTGCGCTGCATCCTCGATTCGGTCCGCGGACTTGGCTTCTGCGATCGAAGCGGCCTCGGCAATGTAACGCACCCGTTTCGCTGCTTTCCGCACGTCGTGGAAGGCCGCATCCCGTGGGCCTCGGTCAGAGTTTGGGTCCGAGTTTGCTTCCGAGCCTGCCTCTCCCCATTTCGGCTGGTCCAGTGCTGCAGCCTTCCTACGCAGCCTCCGTACATCCTTTTTGACCAGCTTTACCAAACCCTTGCCGGCCGGCCGTGCTGCCTTGTCACCCACAAAGGGCCTGTCCGTGAGGGCGTCCAAGGCTTGAACCAGACGGCGGTAGCGGTCGCTGCCAAGCGCCTCCAGCACCTCGCCGTGGGCGTCCCGGGCTACGGCCCTGAGAGCCTGGTCAATGCGCTCTGCGGCAGGGCCCAGAAGCAAGGCGTCCGCCTCCTCGGCCACAAGCGCCGCCAGCCGGTCCCGGATTACCTCCGGATCGCGGGCCTTGCCCAACACCCCGGAGAGCCACTTCAGTTCAGAACGCAGCTCAGGGAGGGACAGGTTCGGGCTGCCATCGTCTGCCTGCCGGTTACCCGGCCCGAGCATTGACTGCGCTGATTTAAGCACCGCGCGGAGACGCCTGGCAGACATCCTCATCTGGTGGACCGAGTCCGGCAGATCGTCCCGGACACGCGGCGCCTGCTGCTGGAGTTCCGCCACCTGGCGTCGCAGGTACTCCAACAGGACTTCACCGGAGGTCGGACTCGACGACATCTCCGTAGCTTCCCGGGTGCTCGCCATGCTTCACTCTATGGCCGGAAGGCGGGCGATATACAGCCCGGACGAAGGGCTACAGTTGCCTCATGAATTCATTGGGGGATGGGCGGGACAGTTCAGAGGCAGGACGAATCAGAACGGTCGCGCTGTCGGCAGCGTTGGTGCTGTTGTTGCTGGCCGGCCTGGTGCTTGTCCTGCTTCCGAGCACGGAGACGTACGGTTGGTTTGCCTATGCGCCGCTGTCCCAGCAGTACTTCATGCCAGAAGGGCTGGTGTTCCTTGGGGTCCGGGCCAGGGTGGGGATCGCGCTCATTGTGGTGGCCCTGCTGGGAGCTGCTTTCTGGGCCGGCTTTTGGCTGGGCCGGCGCCGCGTGGATCCACAGGCCAGCGTGGACCCTGGCCGCGGATAACAGAGTCTGCGCTACGGCCTTAGGTAAGGCGGATCTGCCGGTTAACGTCCTTGTACAGCAGGTAGCGGAAAGGACCCGGGCCGCCCGCGTAGCAGGCCTGCGGGCAGAAGGAGCGGAGCCACATGAAGTCTCCGGCTTCCACCTCCACCCAATCATCGTTAAGCCGGTAAACGGCCTTGCCCTCCAGCACGAAGAGTCCATGCTCCATCACGTGCGTTTCGGCGAAGGGAATGGTTCCACCGGGCTGGAAGGTGACGATGTTGACGTGCATGTCGTGGGCGAGGTCGTCCGGGTCCACAAACCTCGTGGTGGCCCATGCTCCATTGGTACCAGGCATAGGACGGGGCTCAACAGCCTGGTCACTGGTGACGAAGGACTTGGCCTCGAAACCCTCCAGCGGCTCGTAGGCCTTCCGTATCCATTGGAAAGTGGCCGGTTCCCCCGAGCTGTTCCTGATGGACCAGTCCGAACCGGCGGCCAGGTAGGCGTAGCCTCCGGCCTCAAGATGGTGGAGATCGCCGTCGAGCGTCAGGGCGAGCTGACCCTGGGTCAGGAAGATAACGCCCTCGACGCCGGATTCGGCCTCCGGGTTCTGCGATCCGCCTCCTGGAGCTACTTCCACGATCAGCTGCGAGAACGTGGTGGCGAAGCCTGCGATAGGACGGGCGATAATCCACGCGCGGCTCTGGTTCCACCCTGGCAGGTTGCTCGTGACGATATCCCGCAGAACGCCCTTGGGGATGACCGTATAAGCCTCTTTGACAATGGCGCGGTCAGTGAGGAGCTGGGTCTGCGGCGGAAGGCCGCCTTCCGGAGAAAAGTAGCTGCTCATGGGTTCGCTCCTGGTGCGCTGGACGAGTCGGTTGATGAGTTGAGGGACGTTTGCGGCTGGGCCAAGGACCGGAGCTGGGGGAGTTCCAGGCCCGCAAGCAGCTTCACTTCCGCGGTTCCCACGGCGCCGCACTGCAATCCGCGGAGCACGAAGGCTGCGAGGGCACGGGCGCTGGCGGGCTCGTCCATCACACCCTTTTGCGTGCGCTGAACATAGTTCCGAAGCCGCGTGGCAGCGGGGATAAGCCCCTGCCGGTAGAAGGCATAAGTGGCTGCAAAGCGGCTGGGAAGCTGCGCCGGATGAAGGTCCCACCCTTGGTAGTAGCCACGCTCCAGCGAACGCCGCACCAGCCGTCCGTGCAGGACCCACGCCGTCTCGACGTTCTCACCCACCGGAATGATGTTGGTGGAGCCGTCTGAAAGCCGGATCCCTGTCCCGGCCACGGCAAGCTGCATCACTTCCTTCGCGAAATCAGCCACAGGATGCTCCATGGACTGATATTCGGCAGAAATCTGCAGTGATGCTGAATAGTCGTAAGTGCCGTAGTGCAGCCCGCTGATCCGTCCGGGGACCACGTGGGGCAGCTGTGCCACCGGCGAGGTGCCGTCCGGGCCGAGGATGAGCTGGGGCGTCTCCACCTGCACTTCGAACCTCAGCCTTCCTGGCGGGAGCGAGTGGATCTCTTCCAACCTGGTCACTGCAAACTCGAGGGCCTGCACCTGCGCCACAGTGGTTACTTTTGGCAGCGTGAGCCTGAGCCCGGCGGGAAGCTCGCCTGCGTGCGCAAGCCCGGAGATGAAGAGGTCCAGCGTCCGCAGTCCGCGGGTGCGGGTGGATTCTTCAAGACCCTTAAACCGGATGCCGATGAACGGGGGCGAGGTTCCGGCAGCAACCGCCTCGGCCACGGCGTGAGCGGCTGAAACAGCGTCGGCGTCCTCGGCGTCGTCGCCCCGGTCCCCGTATCCGTCCTCAAAGTCCAGCCTGAGATCCTCTATGGGCTCGCTGGTCAACTTCGCTTCCACCCTGGTGGCCACGGCGGTTGCCAAAGCACGTTCCTGGCCGAGCAGGTGACCGAGGTGGACCAGGCCGCCCCGGGACTCGGCAGTTGCAAGCGCCTGGGCACCCCATTCGGCGGCAAGCGATGGCGTGAAGGTGTCCGCCGGAATATACGCAGTCTGAACGGGTTGGCGCGAGCCATCGTCGCCGGGGTAGTTCTGCACCAGCATCCTGTCCGTGGCAGCGAGCCGCGAATCAATCTGCGCCAGGTCAGCGCTTGAAAGCGATCCCCGGGGCGCTCCATTCATGCGTCAGCCCACCAGTTCATAGGCGGGGGTGGTGAGGAAGTCCGTGTAATCCTCTGAGAGGCAGATATCGGCAATGAGGCTGCTCGCGGGCTGATAGTACTTCTCGAACGCGTCCTGGCCCACTTCACTGCGCAGGCGCTCAGTCTCTTCGGCCAGGATTCCTGCCACAAGCTCGCGGTTTACTGTGTTGCCGGTGTCGGCCAGGACCACCGCGTTCCGGATCTGCTGCCAGACCTGGGACCGGGAAATTTCGGCGGTGGCAGCATCCTCCATCAGGTTGTGGATTGCTACTGCGCCGTTGCCGGAGATCCAGACCGCGGTATAGGCGACGGCGACGTAAAGATTCAGCCGCAGCCCGGCTTCGGTGACCTGGCCGCCGGCGGAGGCAATATCCAGGAGCTGGCCAGCGGTGACGGAGACCTCGGGACGCTGCTTGTCGAGCTGGTTGGGGCGCTCGCCGAGCACGGCATCGAACACCTCCTGACAGACGGGAACAAGGTCGGGGTGCGCCACCCAGGAGCCGTCGAAGCCGTCAGTCACTTCGCGGGTCTTGTCAGCCCTTACCTTCTCGAAAGCCTGGGCCGTTACCTCCGGCTCCCGACGGTTTGGAATGACTGCTGCCATCCCGCCCATCGCGAAGGCGCCGCGGTGATGGCAGGTTTTGACCAGCAATTCGGTGTAGGCGCGCATAAACGGAGCGGTCATGGCAACTGAGGCACGGTCCGGCAGGACGAAGGCCGGCCCCGCGTCCCGGAAGTACTTGATGATGCTGAAGAGGTAGTCCCAGCGCCCCGCGTTCAGTCCTGAGGCGTGGTCCCGCAGCTCGTAGAGGATCTCGTCCATTTCGAAGGCCGCCGGGATGGTCTCAATCAGCACAGTAGCCCGGATGCTCCCCTGCGGTAGGCCGAGGTAATCCTGCGCGAAGACAAAGACGTCGTTCCACAGACGCGCTTCGAGGTGGCTCTCCATTTTGGGCAGGTAGTAGTAGGGGCCATGACCGTTGCGGAGCAATTGTTCGGCCACGTGGAAGAAGTGGAGTCCAAAGTCCACCAGCGCGCCGGCGGTGGGTTCGCCGTCGGCCAGCAGGTGCCGCTCATCCATGTGCCAGCCGCGGGGGCGGGCCACCACCACAGCTAGCGGGGCGTCTGTGCGAAGGGTGTATACCTTGCCCTCAGGGGAGGTGTAGCTCAGGGTGCCGCGGGCCGCGTCACGCAGGTTCAGGATGGAGTCGATCACGTTGTGCCAGGTGGGCGTGCTGGCATCCTCCAGGTCAGCGAGCCACACCTTGGCGCCGGAGTTCAGGGCGTTGATGGCCATCTTCGCCGGAGAAGCTGGGCCCGTCATCTCCACACGCCTGTCCTGGAGCGCAGCAGGGGCAGGAGCAACTTTCCACCCACCGGAGCGGATATCGGCGGTCTCCGGCAGGAAATCCAGCTTGCCTGTCCGTGCAACCTGCTCACGCTTGAGCACGCGGGCCTTCAACAGCTCCGCACGCGTTGAAGTAAAGCGCTGGTGGAGCTCCTCAATGAAGGCGAGAGCCTCCGGCGTGAGGATTTCCCAGGCCCTTGAAACGGGCTGCGGATCGGTGACTGTGAGGGCCATCGAGTGTCCTTTCCTAGGCAGCTGAGGCTGCATTTGAGGCTGCGTGGGCAGCCGCTGCGGCGGCAGCGTCCGCTGCCGATTCGGGGCGAAGAACCTGGGGACAATCTAACCGGCATTAGGTCCGCCGTCAGCAAAAGCCGGCGATGCCGGTCCAGGCGGCATCAGCTGGCGCGGCATCTTCACGCTGCACCGTGGCTTCAATCAGGCCGTAAGGGCGGTCTGCCGCGAAGAACACTTCGTTGGGGTTGTCCAGGCCGAAAGGGGCGAGGTCCACCAGGAAGTGATGCTTATTGGGCATCGAGAACCTGATCTCGTCGATCTCGCCATGGGCTTCCAGCACCTTGGTCCCCATGTCGAACAGTGTCTGCTGCAGGGCGTGGGAGTACTTCTCAGCGAAGCCCTCCAGCAAAAGCCGCCTGACGTCGTCGTAATTCCTGTTGAAATCGAAGGCGCGCACGTCCAGGGCAGGATTGAATCGCCAGCGGGCCGTGACATCGGTAGCCAGGATCCGGTCTGTGGTCTCGGGGAGGGTGGTGTATTTGTCCTTGGGGTAGCCGGTGAAGCCCGACTGGGTTGATTTCAGGACCGTGAGCTCCCGGAGACCCGAGACGACATGGATGGCCGCACCGTCCCGGACCACCACGGCGGTGCGTACCTCGCGGCCGTTGCGCACGAACGAATGATGGTGGTCTTTGCCCGCCACCTGGATCCGGTCCCAGCCGTAGGACTCCGCTTCCCAGCGGCCGCCGCTGACCCACTCGAAGCTCGAGGAGAAGTGCTCGCCAAGCCTCAGCAGGAAGGCTTCAGGGGAGCCGATGCCGGCCCGGGCGAAGGCGTAAATGGTGTTCTTCTGGGTGTCGGTGGCCACGACGTGGGTGTTGTTGCCTTCCAGATGCGCGGCAGCAAAGTCCCCGCGAAGTTGCGAGGTAACGTTGAGGTCCTCAATCTCGTGGCGTTTGGTATCCCGGGTGATTTTGACGACGCGGACTTCGGCCTTGCCGTACTGGTTGCTGCCGAGGACTATCTTCCCGCTCATGGTGTTTTCCCAACTTCCGGTCGCTGGAACCAAGGTGGCACAGCGAAATTAACAGCATGTTTCCTGCCCTGTCCTAAAAAGCACTGCCTTCTAAAAGCACTGCCTGTCCTAAAAAACACTGCCAACAAAAAAGAGCCTAAAGGAACCCGCAACTTTCACTTCGGGTGGCTAGCCGGAACACTGTCGGCAGGATTGATCCCAGGCGGCTGCGGCGGGGCTTGCTTCCTTCGGCGGAGAACAGGCAGCAGAATGGACAACACCGCGGCGAGGGACATGCCCGGGGACGAAGGGAGAGCCGCATGCTGAATCTATTGCCTTCCGTCCGGGACTGGCAGCCTGCGGTTTCCGGCCAGCGCTGTGCTGTGGCCACCGTGGTGGGGGCAACAGGGTCTGTGCCGCGGCCCGTGGGTACGTCGATGATCGTGTCCGCCGCCGGCGAGGTGCTGGGCAGCCTGTCCGGCGGGTGCGTCGAAGGGGCAGTCGTCGAGGCTGCACTGGAGACACTGCACGACGGCGGCACCCGCCGCGAGTCGTTCGGTTACAGTGCCGAGGACGCATTTGCGGCGGGCCTCACCTGTGGCGGGCGCCTGGATGTGCACATCGAGCAGTTTGAATTCGGTCCCTCCGGGCCGTTGTGGATGAAATTGCAGGAGACCCGGCTTCCGGATCGGGTGGCTCTGGCACTGATCCGCAGGCTTGACCGGGAGGGGAAGGACGCGGTCGTGATCAACGATCCGGCGCACTTTGACGTCACTGCCTCAGCTGAAATTGCCGCGCTTCTGGACCTCGGCTCGTCACAGCATCCAGCCCTGCGCGCCGCTGCGGCCCAGCTGGAGCCGCTGCTCCGTGGGGGCCGGTCGGGACTCGTCAGGCTGGCTCCCCAGGAGGGTTGTTCACCTGCGTCTGGCCAAACCCTGCCCGCGTTTGGCCAGAAACTGCCCACTGCCGGCCAAACCGTGCCGGAGCCGGTCACCCTGCTGGTGGAGAGCCGCCTTCCGCCGGCCCGGATGCTGATCTTCGGGGCCAGCGACTTCAGCGCCGCGCTCCTGCCCGCCGCCAGACTGCTGGATTATCACGTCACCGTGTGTGATGCCCGCGAGGCCTTTTCGCGCCAGGAGAGGTTCACCGGAGCCGATGACGTGATCACGGACTGGCCCCACCGCTATCTGGCAGCGGAGGTGGACGCCGGGCGGATCGACGCCAGGACCGCAGTCTGCGTCCTGACCCATGACCCCAAGTTCGATGTCCCGCTCCTTGCCGCAGCACTTCAGCTGGAGCTGGCGTATGTAGGGGCCATGGGGTCGCGGCTGAGCCACCGCGGCCGGGTGGAATCCCTGCTGGCGGAGGGCGTGGCGCCGGAGTCGTTGTCGCGGCTGCATTCACCCATCGGTCTTGATCTTGGGGCCGTGACTCCGGCGGAAGTTGCCGTCGCCATCACGGCCGAACTGGTGGCAACCCTGAACCGCGGCAACCAGGCCACAGTGGCCTCCCTGAAGGACGGAGCCGGTCCCATCCACTGGCAGCCCGGCCCGGCAGAAGAACTCTAGGGGAGGGCCCGTGGATCTGAATACCGTTGAGGCAGTTATTTCCACTGCCGATCCCGGGCAGTGGCAGCCGGGTGACGCGTGGTTGGCCGGTGGTACTGTGCTCTTTTCCGACGGAGGAGCCGCAGTCGGTGAGCAACCGCTGAAGCGCCTCCTGGACCTCGGTTCCACAGGCTGGCCACCCATTACTGTGACCGAGGAAGGGCTGGAACTCGCGGCCACCTGCACAGTGGCTGAGCTCTACGATCTTCCCGCGGACTTCCATAGACCCAGCGGGCCGGACGACGGCTCCGCCACTGCCAGCGGATTAGCCGACTGGCCGGCCTTGGCGCTCATCCGTCCCTGCTGCGACTCCTTCGTAGCTTCGTTCAAGGTCTGGAACATGTCCACCGTGGGAGGAAACCTATGTACGGCCCTGCCAGCCGGGCCCATGATCTCGCTTTTCGCTGCCCTCGACGGGCTGGCCACTGTGCTTGACGCCGTGGGTGTGGGCCGGACGGTTCCTGTGGCCGACTTCGTCACCGGCGACGGGCAGAATTGCCTTGCGCCGGGGGAACTGCTGCGCAGCATCACCCTTCCGGCTGCCGCCCTGCGCTCGCGGGTGGCGTTCCGGAGGCTTTCGTTGAGCAATCTGGGAAGGTCCGGGGTGCTCCTGATCGGAAGGCTCGACGCCGATGCCGGCTTTGTCCTGACCGTCACGGCCGCCACCAGGCGTCCCGTTCAGCTGCGCTTCGGATCAGGTTCAGGCGTCCCGCAGACAGCGGTATTACAAAGTGCTATTGACGATGCCATCCCTGACGGTCTCTACCACAACGACGCCCACGGACTCCCGGCCTGGCGCAAGGACATGACGTACCGGCTGGCCGAGGAAATCCGGGTTGAGCTGGGGTCAGTGCCGGGCGAAGGCGGGCGACCGTACGTTTCAGGGGACTTTTGGCCACCGGCCGGGCAGAAGGGGTGGTGACCGTGGTTATCGGGATCAACGGGAACACTGCGGGCTCCCAGCCAAGGCCGGGCCAGTGCCTGCGGACCTTTCTCCGGGAGCAAGGGAATGTCGGGGTGAAAAAGGGTTGCGACGCCGGTGATTGCGGCGCCTGCACAGTACACGTGGACGGGATCCCCGTGCACAGCTGCATCTATCCCGCAGTCCGGGCCCAGGGAAAAGAAGTCACCACCATCGAAGGCCTTGCGGGAGCCTCAACAGGGGCATCCACCGAAGGTTCAACAGGAGCCCCGACAGGAGCCTCAAGCGAAGCAGGGCTGCATCCCATGCAGCAGCAGTTCCTGGACCGCCAGGGATTCCAATGCGGCTTCTGCACGGCCGGGATGATCATGACGGCGGCCACCTTTGACCCGGCGCAAAAAGAGAACCTGGACCGCAGCCTCAAAGGCAACCTGTGCCGCTGTACGGGCTACCGCTCCATCGAGGATGCGGTGTGCGGGCATGACGGGCACCCTGACCCGGAAGCTCAAATCTCAGGCATCGGCGCCAGGGAACACCCTGATCCCCGGCCAGGACAGCTCGGCGATGATGCTCCCGCGCCTGCCAGCCTCGGAGTGGTCACCGGTTCCGCCCCGTACACACTCGATGTCCCGCCCGGGGAACTGCGGGGCCTCCTTCACCTGAAGCTGCTTCGTTCCCCGCACGCCCACGCCCGCGTCTTGAACATTGACGCAACAGCTGCTTTGCAGGTCCCTGGTGTGGTGGCGGTCTTCACGCATGAGGACGCGCCGGAGCAGCTGTTCTCAACTGCCCAGCACGAGCTCTACACCGACGACCCCGATGACACTCGTGTCCTGGATGACGTGGTGAGGTTCATCGGGCAGCGGGTGGCCGCCGTCGTCGCCGATTCGGTGAGCGCAGCGGAAGCCGGAACGCGCGCGCTGAACGTCGAGTACGAGGTCATGGACGCGGTTTTCACACCGCAAGACGCCATCCTCCCCGGGGCGCCGGTTCTCCATGGCGACAAGGATGGCGACACTTCGCGCATAGCCCGCCCGCTTCAGAACGTGGCGGCCGAGCTGCACTCGGAGCTCGGCGACCTGGCCGCAGGATTCGCCAAGGCCGACTTCATCCACGAACATACGTACCGGACCCAGCGAGTGCAGCACGTCGCCATGGAGACGCACGCATCCATTGCCTCCTTCGACGACGACGGCCGCCTCACCGTCCGCACCTCCAGCCAGGTCCCGTTCCTGGCCCGGCGTACCCTGGCGCGCGTCTTCGGCTTGCCGCAGGAGCAAGTGCGGGTGGTAGCCGGGCGGGTGGGAGGAGGTTTCGGCGGCAAGCAGGAAGTCCTGACCGAGGACATTGTGGCGCTCGCGGCCCTGAAGCTCCGGCGGCCGGTGCAGCTTGAGTTCACCCGGACGGAACAATTCACCTCCTCCACTGTCAGGCACCCTTTCACCGTCCACCTAAAGGCCGGTGCCACCAGAGAAGGGGAATTGACGGCCCTGCAATTGGAGGTCCTGACCAACACGGGCGCGTACGGCAACCATGCCCCCGGCGTCATGTTCCACGGCTGCGGCGAATCCCTGGGCGTGTACAAATGCCGCAACAAGAAGGTGGACGCGCAGGCCGTCTACACCAACACAGTCCCTTCAGGCGCCTTCCGCGGGTACGGCCTGAGCCAGATGATCTTCGCCATTGAATCGGGCATGGATGAACTGGCCCGCGGGATCGGAATGGACCCCCTGGAGTTCCGAAACCTGAACATGGTTCGGGAAGGGGACCAGATGCTCTCCACCCATCCGGAGCCCCAGGAGGATGTGCACTACGGCAGTTACGGCCTGGACCAATGCATCCGCCTGGTGCAGGACGCTCTTGACCGCGGCCGTGAACGCTACCGGGCCGCCGGGTTGGAGGACGCCGGGCCTGGTTGGGTTACCGGCGAGGGATCCGCAATCTCCATGATCGATACCGCGCCTCCCCGGGGGCACTTTGCCCACTCCGTCGTTAGGCTCCTCCCGGACGGTACCTATGCCGCCGACGTCGGCACCGCCGAATTCGGCAACGGCACCTCCACTGTCCACGCCCAGCTCGCAGCAACGGCACTGTCCACCACGTCCAGCCGCGTCACCATCCGGCAATCGGACACGGACCTGGTCCCGCACGATTCAGGCGCTTTCGCGTCCACTGGGACGGTGGTTGCCGGCAAGGCGACCCTCGCCGCCGCCGAAGACCTTGCGGTGCGGATCCGTGCCTTCGCTGCCGGCATCCGGCGGGTCCAGTCCTCCGGCTGCGTCCTGGAGGGGGATGCGGTGGTCTGTGAAGGAACCAGGGTGCCGCTGACTGAAATTTACGACGCCGCCTCTGAGGCCGGCGTCGAGCTCTCGGCTGATGGGCAGTGGGGCGGTACCCCACGTTCTGTGGCCTTCAATGTCCACGCCTTCAGGGTGGCGGTCAACACCGGCACGGGGGAGCTGCGCATCCTGCAAAGCGTGCAGGCAGCCGACGCCGGGGTGGTGGTCAATCCGAGGCAGTGCCGCGGCCAGATCGAAGGCGGTATCGCGCAGGCTCTTGGTGCGGCGCTGTATGAGGAAGTGCAGGTGGACGACGCCGGCCGGGTCACCACGGATACTCTCCGGCAGTACCACATCCCCACCTTTGCGGACGTTCCGCGGAGCGAGGTCTACTTCGCGGACACTAACGACAAGCTGGGGCCGCTGGGGGCAAAATCTATGAGCGAGAGCCCCTTCAATCCCGTTGCTCCGGCGCTAGCCAATGCGATCAGGAACGCCACTGGAATCCGTTTCGGGGAGTTGCCGATTCGCCGGGACCGGCTGTACCTGCGCATGAAGGAAGCACGGCCCCGCCCCAGATAACTCCTGCGCCGAGTACTAGCCAGCGCTGGTGTCAATCTGTAAGTGTGAGCCCATGAGTATCGATCTTGAAGAGCTTTATCGCGACCTGCATGCCAATCCGGAGCTTTCGTTCCAAGAAGTCAGGACCGCTGAAATCGCTGCTAGGCATCTGGTTGATCTCGGCTACAAAGTACACCGTAACGTGGGCAAGACGGGTGTGGTTGGCATCCTGGAGAACGGTCCTGGTCCCGTTGTCCTTCTCCGCGCAGACATGGACGCCCTTCCTGTCAAAGAAGCAACAGGACTGGACTACGCCAGTGAGGTCGTCGGCGTGGACCATGAGGGCAGGGAGGTGCCGGTGATGCACGCCTGCGGACACGATGTCCACGTCACCTGCCTGGTTGGAGCCGTGGAAATCCTGGCTGCCCAGCATGAGGACTGGCAGGGAACACTTATTGCAGTATTCCAACCGGCTGAAGAATGGGGTGGAGGCGCACAGACAATGGTGGCGGACGGGCTCTATGACCTGGTACCCAAGCCTGATGTGGTTCTGGGCCAGCACGTCGCACCGTTTCCGGCCGGGTGGTTCGGCATTCGCCCCGGGGTCCTCATGGCATCGGCCGATTCCCTCAGCATCACGCTGCATGGCAGGGGTGGTCACGGATCGCGTCCCGAAACCACCGTTGACCCGGTCCTCCTGGCCGCTGCGGCAACGGTCCGGTTGCAGGGGATCGTCTCACGTGAACTGGCTCCCAGCGATGCTGCCGTGGTCACCGTTGGGCAGATTCACTCCGGAACCAAAAACAACATCATCCCTGAGACTGCCTCTTTGGGTCTTAGCATTCGCTCTTTCAGCAAGGTGACCAGAGACAAGGTTCTAGGTTCCATTGAGCGTATTGTTCGCAGCGAAGCAACAGCCTCAAATGCTCCCAGCGAGCCGGAATTCCACTATGAAGAGCACCTCCCGCTAACGGTCAACGACGAAGCCGCGGCAGCGAAGATTACTGCCGCATTCCAGCAGAAGTTCGGGCCAGGGAAGGTCATTAACCCGGGTGCAGTTTCGGCCAGTGAGGATGTTGGAATGCTGGCACAGGCTGCCGACGCGCCACTGGTCTTTTGGTTTCTTGGGGGAGCTGACCCTTCGTTGTCCTCCTTCAAGGACTGGGCCCAAAGCGGCCGCATGCCGGAGGACATTCCGTCAAACCATTCGCCCTATTTCGCCCCGTGTATCCAACCTACGTTGAGCCTTGGTACGGAAGCGCTCGTTACGGCTGCCCGAGAATATCTGGACGGATCCGCGGTTGAGGATCAGTAGCTGAGATCGCAGCGGAAAAATGGTCTGTACTTTTGGGAAGCCTTGGGCGCAAGAGCGGCCTTCAAGGAAGGCCAGTGCTGATCCAGTCCGGAAGGCTTCCTCTCACAAATGAAAACTCGGGCCAATGGGGGTACCTCGATGTCTGGTCTTAACACCCGGGCCTACCCTCTGCGGCCCGCCAGACGGCCTTGAGCGTTTGTTGCGTGTTCCTGCCAAAAAGCTGGGGAGAAATCGACGGGTCCTTGAGTCGGGACCGTAAGAATTTCTGCAACGGGACGCTCAGGTCCCAGGCAGCACATAAGGTCTAAGCACCAGACAGTTCCGGGGGGACACTGAATGAACAAGGCAACAAAAGGCGCCGTAGCAGCGGGTGCAGCGGGGGTCCTGCTCCTGGGGGAGCAGGTACTCCTGAGGGAAAAGGTACCTTCGCCCTCTGGAAGACACCGATTCGATTGATCGGGCAGCAATTTCAACCGGTGTGCTGACGCTGGGTGTCGGCTCCGGTACCTGGTACAACGGGACTAGGCCAAAATACTACGCTCGACCTCTTCCCTCGCCTTGAAGCTTGAGCAGGCGTAGTACCAGGTTCGCATTCCCAGACCGAACACGATGGGCCGCAAGGAGTCAGGCTTTCCGGGACGATGTTCTGGAGATCAAGCGGGGCCGGCGACGAATCGAGCCTTTCTGAGCCGAAGGCTCAACCCCCCTCGTCGCCGGCCCGTCATGTTCGAACCATGGTGGGCTAAGAAAAAGGGGATCTCGCGGATCTATGCGGCAGCGATCAAGGGTTCGTTGAAGCATTCCTCTGTGGTCTCGTAGTGTTTCAGATCCAGTCCAGCCTGGTCATCTGGAGCGCCATCATGTCCTGGGTCCTGGGTTGTGAACCGCAGCCATAAGTGGCGGCATTTTCGCGACGCTAAATGTCACCCCTGATGCCCGTAAGCCGAACGCTCTGCGGACATTTACCGCGATGGATGGGCTAACCAAATATACGGATGATGGTCCTGTCTTAGTCTTAGTCTTCTTCCGGGACTTGACGCCGCCATCTTGATCTAGCGAGGGCAACGTCTATAGGAATGGCGATCACGAGAACGATTACGAATGCATAGATGAGATCGATCCATTGGCTCAGAAGCAGGACAAGTGCGACTCCTACGGCAGTTGACCAGAAAAACCACTTTCCTAGGAGAGACCCGATGAGCGGAGATTGCTTGATCGCCGTGGACTGCCCGCCCTGAACCGTTCGGTGCCTTGGGGCTACTCTGGCAGCTTCGGCTGCCGTGCGGAGGAGACTCTCAAGTTCTTCTTCGAAAGCCTCCTGAGCGCCGAAAAATGCGCGCTCATCAAGGATCATCTGCCGCCAAGCCGGCCCCGGTGACAACACCCCCCCCGGATCATGAACGACTGGGGGCAGAAACCATGCCGGGACCGACCGGCCAACACACCCATATCCTGCAACAGGACCGGGGTACGAAAAAGGTAACGGGGTTGACGGTGGTCGTCAGGAGCTGTACCTTTTAGTACAGCTTGTACCGCACGGTACAACTTTATCTCGAAGGAGTCCATCATGTCTCGTCCCCCCTCCCTCCGTTCACCGAACAGACCGCCGTCCAGAAGGTCCGTGCCGCCGAGGATGGTTGGAATACGCGCGACCCCGAGCGCATCTCCCTCGCGTACAGCGAGAACAGCTGGTGGCGCAATCGCTCGACGTTTGTGCAGGGTCGCGCCGCCATCGTCGAGTTCCTCGCTGACAAGTGGGAGCGCGAGCTCGACTACCGGCTCATCAAGGAGTTGTGGGCCTACACCAACGACGTCATTGCGGTCCGCTTCGCGTACGAGTACCATGACGCCGCGGGCCAGTGGTTCCGCGCCTACGGCAACGAGAACTGGCACTTCGACAAGGATGGACTCATGACGCACCGTCACGCGAGCATTAACGACTTCGCCATCGACGAGTCCGAGCGCAAGTTCTTCTGGGACGCCTCCGGACCCCGCCCCGCGGATCACCCCGGCCTGAGCGAACTCGGACTGTAATGCCACGCACCCTTCTCGAACGCTCGGACGCCGTTCGCGCCCTCGCCGGTGTCTTCCGCCGGCGAGGGTTTGAGAGCAGCTCCCTGTCCGTCATCCAGCAGGAGGCCGGCATCGGTCGCGGCAGTCTGTACCACTTCTTCCCAGACGGGAAGGCGGACATGGCCAGGGCGGTGCTCGACCAGGTGAGCGACTGGTTTGAGGATGAGGTTTTCGCGCCGCTCCGTTCCGCAACTGACGCCGCTGACGCGGTCTCCGCGATGACGAAGGCGGTCGCTGACTACTTCGTCTCCCGTGAGAATGTCTGCCTATTCGCCGCAATGACACTCGGCGAGGAGAAGGAGACGTTTGCGGGCGAGGTCAAGGTCTACTTCGTGGACTGGGTCGACGCGTTGGCCGCGCTGCTGCAGCGCGGCGGACTCACCCCCGAGGATGCTCACGAGAGCGCGCTGGACGCCGTTGCCGTGATCCAGGGTGGACTCATCATTACCCGCGCCTACGGCGACGAGTCTACGTTCCTGGGGGTCATGGGACGTGTCGAGCGTCGTCTGCTCGCGCAGCTCAGCTGACGCCTGGACCGCGCAGCCCGCTAGACCTAGTCGGCAGGCCCGCAACGAACACAGTCAGCGGACCGGTCAGGGGCTGCACGTCCTCAAACCGGCCCCCAATTCCCAGATCGCGCAAGCGATTTGGGACGACGTGGATGCTTCGACAGTCGCTTCGGCAACAGGCATAACGTACGTCCAAGCAAGGTCAACCGGACTGGCCTTTGACGACGTCCCAGCTTCCGGGACCACGTCTCTTAGCCGGAGCGCTTGCAACCAGATTGCTGGAACCCGTTGATAGCAGCAGTCACGGCCTGCGTATCGAATACATGGACATCCGCGACCCGCCGCCCACGCAGAACCGTGTCGAAGCAGACAACGGTCCGTGCAAGACGCACCATGACCGCCCCCAAACCTAGGAGAGGAGAAACAACAGTGGTAGCAAAGTCAGCTTCACCCGATACCATCCAACCCTCCTTTCCAGATCTGGGATCATCCGCGTCCGCGGGTCGGCAGATCCTAACGGCGGCGGCTGGATTAGGGGAGGCTCCCGCTACGCAGCCGACGAAGTCTGCCGGGCATATCATTGTCGACTCGCTGGTCGCCCACGGCGTCAGGCGCGCGTACGTCGTTCCCGGTGAGAGTTTCCTTGACGTCCTGGACGGACTCCACGATTCACCGATTGAAACGATCCTCTGCAGGCATGAAGGCGGAGCCACGTACATGGCCGAAGCCGACGGCAAGATGAAGCAGGTACCGGGAGTGGCGATGGTGACCCGGGGCCCTGGCGCCGCTAATGCGCACGTCGGACTGCACACAGCCTGGCAGGACTCCACACCGCTTGTGCTCTTCGTAGGCCTGATCCCGCTCGCACACAGGGAGCGGGAAGCCTTCCAGGAATTCGACATCAAGGCGTGGTTCGATACTGGCGCCAAAAGGGTCATGGTGCTCGACGACGCCGAACGTGCCTCGGAAATCGTTGCCGAAGCAATGTTCTCAGCCATGAACGGCCGACCCGGACCTGTGGTTATCGGGCTTCCCGAAGACGTGATCCTCAAGCACATCCAACCGAGACTCCATCCGGTCATTCCTGTGGCTATGGGCGGAATGACAAACGTCGATTTGGCAGCGGTCGCCGAAGGACTCATGAAGTCAAGTAAGCCGCTGTTCGTCACCGGCGGAAACGACTGGACGCAGGCAGGTGCGGACCAGCTCACACATTGGCTGGAAAAGCATCACATCCCGGCAGCGGCAGAATGGCGAACCCAAGGCACGGTCCCCTTCGACTCCCCCTCGTACGTCGGACCAGTCGGTTACGGCCGGCCCCGCCCCACCTACGACCTGCTGGAAGAAACCGACTTCTTGGTTTTCGTCGGTACCGTCCCAGGCGACGTCATCACCGACGGGTTCGTTTGCCGCCAGGACTGGACCAAGCAAAACTTCCTGGTCAGCATCGACCCCTCGCTGCGCGGGCGCTCCGGCCCCGTCTCCTGGCAGATCCTGGCAAAACCCGACACCTTCGTGCGTGACCTCGTCACCCTCGATCTGCCAGTGAAAGAGGAATGGAAAGCATGGACATCCCGCATGCGGGATGAGCAAACAAACTTCTCTAAGCTGCCATCTGCCACCCCCAGAAGCGGACCGGCCCGGATGAACACATTAATGGCCAACCTCGTCCCCACGCTTCCGGACGATGCCATGGTCACTTTCGGGGCAGGAGAACACACCAACTGGGCCCACAGATACTTTCCCACGCGCCGCTACGCCTCCATGATTAGCGCACGCAACGGATCAATGGGATATTCCGTGCCGTCCGCAATAGCCGCGTCCCTCGAAACTCCAGGGCTACGGGTGGTCACCATCGCAGGCGACGGGGAATTCCTTATGAACGGGCAAGAGCTCGCCACTGCCGCCCAGTACGGCGCGACACCGCTGGTGGTGGTTATGGACAACCAGGAATACGGCACTATCCGCACACACCAAGAACGCCACTACCCGCTGAGGGTCTCAGGAACCCAGTTGCAGAACCCGGACTTCGCCCTGATAGCCCAGGCCTTCGGCGGCTTCGGTATCCGAGTGGAAAACGACGTGGATGTTCCCGAAGCTCTCAAAGCTGCTCTGAAAGCCATCGACGAGGACCACGTCTTCGCGCTCGTCCACCTCATTGTCGAGCAACGAGTCAAAGCGTACTAAGGCCGTTCGATTGTGACAGGTTTGGATGGCCGCGTCTCAACGAGCGATCAGGACCTCACGACCCAACGAAACGCTCTCCTTTCCCTGGGTGTGGATGAGAAGCAGATCTTCGTTGAGCACGGACTGACGGGAGCGAATCGGGTGCGCCCTTCCGTGAAGCCATGACAGCCTGCCGAGCCGGGGACACACTCGTGGTGACCAAACTCCACCCTTAGGGCCCGTCAGATTACGCTGTGTTCCCCGAATCCGAGTGGTAGGGGAGTGTCCCGTGCCGGGCGTACCGGTTGTAAGGAAATGGGACGACCGAGTGGCGGGACGTTGGTGCATGTACCTGTCTGACCTGCTGGATAGGATCGAGGGCATGGCATCCACCCGAGATCTTGCGCTCCCCGCCGGCTACACTGACCTGCTCGGCGAGCTCAAGAATCGGGTTCGGGCCGCGCGCACAGCGGCATTGCGGACAGTCAACACCCAGCTCATCGAGCTGTACTGGTCCATCGGCCGGACGATCCTGGAACGTCAGGAGGTCGAGAGTTGGGGGAGCGGGGTCATCGGAAGGCTAGCGGATGATCTCAGGGCGGAGTTCCCCGAGATGAAAGGCCTTTCGCGTTCAAATCTTTTCTACATGCGCGGGTTCGCTGCAGCGTGGCCCGACTCAATTGTCCAACAGGCTGTTGGACAATTGCCCTGGGGCCACATCACCGTGCTGCTGGATAAGCTCGACCGCCCGGATGACCGAGCATGGTACGCAACTGCCGCCGTCGAATATGGCTGGTCCCGAAATGTTCTGCTGAACATGATCATGAACAAAACGCTGGAGCGCACCGGGGCGGCACCGTCGAACTTTGTCCAACGGCTTGTTGGACCAGACTCGGAACTCGCACAGCAAGTCGCCAAAGACCCCTACAACTTCGAGTTCCTGGGCCTGTCCGGCGAAGTGGCTGAGCGCGACCTGGAGAACGCCCTGACCAGCAGAATCACCGAAACGCTGCACGAACTCGGTCCGGGCTTCTCCTTCGTCGGCCGGCAGGTGCACTTCGACGTCGACGGCGACGACTTTTATGTCGACATGCTATTTTTCAACATTGACCAGTCCCGGTACGTCGTTGTAGAGCTCAAGACTGGGAAGTTTCAGCCCGAATGGGCCGGAAAACTCAACTTCTACGTCGCGCTTGTAGATGACATGCTCCGACGCGAGCACCACAAAGAAACCATCGGCATCCTGATCTGCGGCACCAAGAACGACCGCAGCGTCAGGTACAGCCTGGGGCGATCCACTTCGCCCATGGCGGTGGCGGCGTACACCTACGACAAACTTCCCCCGGCTGAACAAAAAGCCCTTCCCGACGAAGGACATCTGGTCGCGGCACTTGAATGGGCCGAACCTGAGACGAATATCGCTGCCGATTGATCCGTGACGATCCTGGGAGAGGTATCCGCAGATAGTGTCCGAAAGTGCCCTCGCCATCGTAAGGATCTAGGAGTTTCCCTATGAGTCCTCGCCATTAGCGAGCCGTCCCGGTCAAGGTTCGGCGGATTCAGGCGGTCATTGCAACAGGAGTCCTTCGATCAGTTCGATCGGTTTTTTGAACTCTAGTCTTTTGCGTGGCCGGTCGTTGAATCCGCCGTTCGGCTTACGGGCACCAGGGGCGACACTTAGCGAAGCGAAAATGCCGCCACTTATCGCTGCGATTCATATCCTACGGAAAAAACGCTAGGGCTGCGTCACAACTCATGTCTGCAAGCGAGAGAGGTTTCACAAACCTGCTGGGAGGGTTTTTGACACGCAGTGGGCAGTGTCATGGGGTACACGGCGTCACTTCCAAGGGAGAGTCGCTAGGAAAGCCGGATAGACCTCACATGGCGTGCGCCATCACAGTGTTCAGTCACTTGCGCCCGGGCGGCGCTGGCGAGTGGGGGAGTTTCGAGCCAAGGCGCTGGAGTTGATAGCGCTAACGGCTACGGGGCAAGCCTGAGTTAGCCAAGGCTGAACAAGCATCTATAGTCGCATTATGGAACAACGCACATTAGGCAAAACCGGCCAGAAGGTCTCCGTTATCGGCCTCGGAACATGGCAGCTCGGGGCCGACTGGGGCAACGTCGATCCCGCCCACGCCCAGGCCATCCTCGCTGCCTCGGCGGAAGCCGGAGTCACTTTCTTCGATACAGCCGACGTATATGGCGATGGCCGCAGCGAGCAGGCCATCGGTGCTTTCCTCGCCGACAATCCGGGGCTGCACATTACCGTGGCAACCAAGATGGGCCGGCGCCTGGATCAGCTGCCCGAAAACTACAACCTGGCCAACTTCCGGGAGTGGACGGACCGTTCGCGGCGGAACCTGGGTACGGAGTGCCTGGACCTGGTCCAGCTGCATTGCCCGCCCACTGCCGTCTATAGCAACGCCGAAGTCTACGACGCCCTGGACACACTCGTGGCAGAAGGAGCAATCCGCAATTACGGTGTCAGCGTCGAACGCGTCGACGAAGCCCTGGAGGCCATGCGCCACGAGGGAACCGCAACCGTGCAGATCATCCTGAACGCCTTCCGCCTCAAGCCGCTCGACGCTGTTCTTCCCGCCGCCCAGGCTGCCGGCGTGGGCATCATCGCACGCGTGCCCCTCGCATCAGGATTGTTGTCCGGCAAGTACACGCTGGACACGCAGTTTGCCAAGGACGACCACCGGAACTTCAACCGCTCCGGCGACTCGTTCGACGTCGGCGAGACCTTCTCGGGGGTGGACTACGAACGGGGACTCCAGGCGGTCACGGAGTTTGAGGAACTGGTGCCCGACGGCGTCAGCACCGCCCAGGCGGCTCTTGCCTGGATCGCGGCCCAGGACGGGGTGAGCACCGTGATCCCCGGTGCCCGCAACGTGGAGCAGGCGCGGGCCAATGCTGAGGCTGCCAGCGTTCCGGGCATTGATGCAACGTTCGACGTCGGCGTCCACGAAATCTATGACCGCTACTTCCGCGAGGCCATCCACCCGCGCTGGTAGGAGCCGGTAGCTCAGCCGTCCGATTGCAGCAGGTGCAACTGGTCCGGGGTGTCGAGGTCCTGGCCCCCGGACTGGTCGCTGCAATCCACGAGGTCGATCAGCCCTGGGTTGGCCTTGAGGAACAGCCGGGCTCCCCCTTCACTGCTTGCGGATCCTGCCGCTGCCTCCCTGAGTGAGGCGTCCAGCAGCAAGGGATGCCCGCGGGTGAGTTCCCCGCCCGCATTCCTGTACCCCGCGGCAGTGACACGACCGGGACGGTGGCGCGAGATCAGCCTCGCCACCGATTCGGAGGTGAGTCCCGGCTGGTCCACGAGTGCTATCAGCACATGATCCGAAGGTTGGGCGGATTGCACGCCAAGCCGGAATGAGCTGCCCATTCCCGACTCCCACTCCGAGTTGATCACCACCTTGTGCCGCTCCAGATCCACCTTGGTCAGGACCCTGGCTGCGTCGGCCCCCAGGATCACCACCACTTCGCGGCACCCACCCTGGCGGAGCAGGTCCGCCAAGATCTCCACCAGGGTGCGGCCGCCGAAAGGGAGCAGAGCCTTGGGCCCCATTCCCAAACGAGAGCCCGAGCCTGCCGCGAGCAGCACACCAGTGGTGGGCCGGGTATCCGTCCCGCCCGTCGCCCAGGGGTCCGCCATGCCGGGCTCCTGTCCATTCCGGGTGCTCATAGGACCACCATAAGCGCCTGATGGTTGGCGTTGCTGTGGGGCGCCGCGACGATGTACACCCCTTCCTGGACCCACGGACTCGAAGTACGAAGCTGCAGAACATCGTGCCGCACCGATAACAGGTGATCCTCAGAGCGGTAGCAGCGCTGACAGGTCCGCCCGCAGCCCCGACGCCGACACCCGGCCGGCGTCTACCGCCTCCGCCCAGCTCAACTGTCCGGTAACCATGGCCAGCCAGGTGGCGGCGTCGCACTCGATCACGTTGGGGGGAGTGCCGCGTGTGTGGCGGGGGCCCTCCACACACTGAGTGACGCCGAAGGGCGGAACCCGAACTTCCACCGAATTTCCCGGAGCGCGGGCGGTGACCTCCTCAAGCGAGTACCTCACCGCCGTCGCTGTTACTGTCCTGGGGACTGCTGCAGGGGAATTTTTAGGGTCCGACGACGCCGCGCTGGCTTCCAGCCAGGCGGCAAGCGCCGCGCGGCCCTCGTCCAGCGGAATTCGTCGCCGGGATACGGCCATTTCTGGGCTCCTGCAGGTCAAAAGCTGGTTTACAAAGGGCGGTTCAACGTTACGTCAGATTCGTGCAATGAGCCTGAATCTCACTCAAGAAGCGCTGAAACAGCGTGGCCAAGCCGGATCTTGCCCACGGGACGGCCGCCGCCCATCACTGGTTCCACCACCTTTTCCAGGACACTGGAAACTCCTGGAATGTCCACGGCGCCGGCGGCCGCCAGGACAGTGAGGCCCACCAGGGTGGTTGCGCGGAGGTTCCCGTCGAGCATTTTGATGGCAACGGAAACGCCCTGTGTTGTGGCCATCACCAGGACGCCCTCTGCACCAACCTTGGCAATGATTTCCAGTTCATCCATCACGATGGTGTTGGCTTCGCCCCGCCCCTGGACTGCCCAGGGATAGTCCAGCATGGAGGTGGCAACCGTGGCCGCCCGGGCGTTGGAGCTCTTGTCCCCGGGCGCCTTGGCGAGCATCGAAAAGGCGCGCGCCAGGCCTGTCAGTGAAATGGCTGCAACAGGCGCTCCGCAGCCATCAATGCCTAGGTGCGCAATGCGTTCCCCGGAGTATTCCTCGATGACGGACCGGATGCGCTGCTGCAAGGGATGGTTGGGCTCGAGGTAGCTGTGGATGTCCCAGCCGTTCTCCGTGCAAGCCCACAGGAAAGAGGCATGCTTTCCGGAACAGTTATGGGCCAGCCTTGAGATGCCTTGGTCTGAACGGACCAGCCAGTTCCGTGCAGTTTCATCCTGCGGCCAAGCGCCCGGGCACTGGAGGTTCTCCTCTTTGAGGCCCGCTGCCTTGAGCATGCCTTCCACAACATCCATATGGTCCAGCGACCCTGTGTGGCTTCCGCAGGCAAGGGCCACCTGCGCGCCGCGCAACGGCACGCCGGACTGCATGACTGCAAGCGCCTGCAGCGGTTTAAGCGAGGAGCGCGCATAGATGGGTGTTGTGATGTCCCCCAGCTGTGTGACGACGGTTCCGTCGGCGGCCAACACGACGGCTGAACCGATGTGCCGGGATTCGACGAAACCGCTGCGTTCCACCACTGCCAGTTCGACGGCGGAGTCCACGGAAAAGGTGGCATGCGAATTTTCTGGCATGGCTAAAGTCTAGGGCGCAGGCCTGCGAATACCCGGCTATTCGACCGTGACCATAACCGATTGCCAGCCGGACGCGCCGTCGGGCACCGGGTCCGCCCGCTGGTCCGTCTGCACCTCACCGCTTCCGTCGGTGGCCCGGACCTTGATGTAGTGCGGGCCGGGAGTGGCTTCCCAATCAAAAGACCATTGCCGCCACGTAATCACGGATGCCTCAGTGGAGAGCACGGCCTCGGCCCAATCTTCGTTGTCGATCTGGACTTCGACCTTCGTGATTCCCCTCGTCTGTGCCCACGCCGTGCCGCCGATTGCCACCCGGCCTGCGGGGACCTTGGCAAAGGACCTGGGCACTTCCACCCGCGCCATGGTCTTGATGGGGCCCCGTTCCGACCACCCACGCTGCGTCCAGTAAGCCTTGCTGTCGGCGAAACGGGTGATCTCAAGATCCACCACCCACTTCGTGGCGGACACGAAACCGTACAACCCCGGCACCACCATCCGGACAGGGTAGCCATGCTCCAGCGGCAAGGGCTCTCCGTTCATGGCGATGGCCAGCATGGCGTCGCGGTCATCCTGCAGGACCTCCAAAGGGGTGGACGCGCTGAAACCGTCCTCCGACGTCGAGAGCACCATGTCCGCTCCGGGCTGGGGGCGCGCCATCTTCAGCACATCCCGAAGAGGCACTCCCAGCCACTTGGCGTTTCCGGCCAGGTTGCCGCCCAGGGGATTGGACACACAGGTAAGGGTCACATGGGACTCGATCAATTCGGCGTCGAGCAGGTCCTGGAACGTCAGCCGAACCTCCTGTTCCACGAGGCCATGGACCCGGAGTTCCCAGTCCTCCACATTGATTTCCGGAACGCTGAGGGCCGTATCAATCCGGTAGAAATCGTTGTTGGCCGTGATCCACGGAGTGACTCCCGGAACAGCAGATTGGACGCCCGCTGGAACTGCGGGAGCCGCCGTCGCCGGTTTGGGAAGTTGCAGCGACTGCCTGGCCTGCGCGATGTTGCTCCGGGCGGCACCCAGTAGGCGGCCACCAGCTGTGGCCATGACCGAAGCTGCAGCGGTGATCCCCGTCGCCGCGAAGAAAGCCCGCCGGGTGGAAGGCACGCGCGCGGTCCCCTTCGCGGCAAGGTCGGCAGGCGCTTCCGGCCAGGTTTTCATCCCCCATAGCTGCCTCATCAGGAGTCTCAGCACCACCAGTCCTGCGATCGTGCCAAAAAGGGTCGGGAGGGCGTCGAGGGGTTTCACTCCGGCGCGCGTGACAACGCTGGCCACAATCACCGCGCCCATCAGCAGGACACCGGTCACGCCCAGAACCCACCTGCGGTATGCCACAATGCCCAGGATCCCGGCGAGCACTGTGATGGTGAGGCCCATTCCAACGAACAGGGCAGCCTTGTCGTTGGTGCCGAACGTGGCAATGGCAAAGTCCTTCATCCAGGGCGGGGTGAAGTCGATGAAGGTCGATCCCAAAGCGATAAGCGGTGTGGCGCGGGCTGTGAAGAAGGCACCCGCCAGTTCCGCAACGGAAAGGACGACGGCGGCCGCGGCCATTCCAGCCAGGGCAGCCAGTGCCGCGGGGCTTCCCAAGCGGGATCTGAGGTTCTTCATACCCTTCGTTCGTAGCCGCTCGCCCCGCGGATTGTCCGGCCGTGGCGGTCCCGCCCAGTTACCTAGTCCAAAGCCGCGTGTCCCGGAAGAAACGCCGCGAATTACGGGGGCTTCGCCGAGGTAACTGGGCGGGAAGGGTGGACCTTCAGCCGGGAAGGGGCGGAACGGGCTAGGGAACCTCGATGACGATGCTCGGCAGCCCCTGTTCTGGGCCCTGAACGGCTCCGCCCACGCCGCTAATTGAAGCGACGCGGGAGACGCAGCAGCAGATTTTCTCGGCCGCTTGTTGCCCGCGCGGAACACGAAATTGCCTGGGCGGAGCGGGGACTGGCCCTGATCTCCGAGCTCTACCGCACCCCCTGACCACGTGCTGATACGCACCGGAGCGGTCCCGGGCAGGCGCCCTTGCCCGCCAAAAGCTTGGGTTCCGAAGGTCATGGCTTAGGAGTGCACCGGGTCCACAAAGTACCCTTGGAGACTGTGAAGGTACTCGTCATTGGCCCTGGTGGCCGCGAACACGCCATTGTCCGCTCCCTGCTTGCAGACCCCAACGTCTCCGAAGTCCACGCGGCTCCGGGCAACGCCGGCATCAGCAAGCTGGTTCCAACGCACGCGATCGACGCCAATGATCCTGACGCTGTCGCCGCTCTGGCCACGCGCCTGACTGCCGACCTCGTGGTGGTCGGCCCCGAAGCACCGCTGGCCGCCGGGGTGTCCGACGCCGTACGTGCCGCCGGCATTCCCGTATTCGGCCCCAGCAAGGCCGCCGCACAGCTGGAAGCGTCCAAGGCCTTTGCCAAGCAGGTCATGGCCGAGGCCGGCGTTCCGACAGCCATGGCTTTGGTTGCCGCCAACGCCGAGGAAGCCGAAGCCGCCCTTGATACGTTCGGGGCCCCCTACGTGGTGAAGGACGACGGACTTGCCGCAGGCAAGGGAGTGGTGGTTACTCACGACCGCAACGCCGCGCTCGCCCATGCCCAAAGCTGCTTCGACGCCGGCGGAACCGTAGTTATCGAGGAGTTCCTGGACGGCCCGGAAGTTTCGGTCTTTGTCCTGTGCGACGGCCACAACACTGTGGCGCTTTCCCCGGCGCAGGACTTCAAGCGCATTTTCGACAACGACGAAGGCCCCAACACCGGTGGAATGGGAGCCTACACACCGCTGGATTGGGCACCTGAAGGCCTGGTGCAGGAGGTCATCGACAGGGTGGCACAGCCCACTGTCAACGAGATGGCCGCCCGTGGCACGCCCTTTGTTGGTGTCCTCTTCGTCGGGCTCGCTCTGACTTCCCGCGGCACCCGTGTCATCGAATTCAACGTTCGTTTCGGCGATCCGGAAACCCAGGCTGTACTGGCCCGGCTGAAGACGCCCCTCGGGTCCCTCTTGCTCGCCGCCGCCAAGGGTGAACTGGACAAGGCAGAAGAGCTGCGCTGGGCCAAGGAAACCGCGGTGGCCGTCGTCGTCGCTTCTGAAAACTATCCCGACACCCCGCGCACCGGTGACCGTATCCGTGGGCTCAAGAAGGTCGAAGAGCTCGAAGGCGTGCACGTCATCCATGCAGGGACCGCTCTCGACGACGACGGCAAGGTCATCTCCGCAGGCGGCCGGGTGCTCGCCGTCGTCGCGCTGGGAACCGACCTTGTGGAGGCGCGGGAACGCGCGTACGACGGCGTGGAGCTGGTTCAGCTGGAAGGCTCACAGTTCCGGACGGACATCGGCCGCAAGGCAGCCCGGGGCGAGATTCGCGTAGCCGCTTCAGGGGTCCAGGCAGCCTCCAAGGCAAAGGCATGAGCATGGTGGATTTGAACGCGCCCGGAACACAGGCCGGAGGGCTCCAGACCCAGGCCCCGCAGCTGCCGGGCTGGAAGCACGTGTACTCCGGAAAGGTGCGGGATCTCTACGTACCCCTTGATGAAGCCATCAAGGATCAGCTCCACCAGGACTGCGTTCTGGTGGTGGCCAGCGACCGTATCAGCGCCTTCGATCACGTCCTCAGCAGTGAAATCCCGGACAAGGGACGCATCCTTACGCAGCTGAGTCTCTGGTGGTTTGAGCAGCTTGACGTGGAGCACCACGTCCTCGCGTCCACTGTGGAAGGCGGCGTCCCTGCAGCTGTTGAGGGGCGGGCCATGATTTGCAAAAAACTGGACATGTTCCCGGTGGAGTGCATCGCCCGCGGATATCTCACAGGTTCAGGTTTGGCCGAGTACAAGCAGTCCCGCACCGTGTGCAGCATTCCGCTGCCCGAGGGCCTCGTGGACGGTTCCCGCCTCGAAGCACCGATCTTCACTCCGTCTGCCAAGGCAGAGGTTGGGGAGCACGACGAGAACATCACTTATGAAGCCGTGGTGGACATGGTGGGCGTGGACGTTGCCGAGCGCTTGCGTGAGCTCACGCTGAAAATCTACAGCCGGGCCGAAGAAGTGGCACGCGGACGTGGCATCATCCTCGCCGACACCAAGGTGGAGTTCGGATTCGATGTGGTCACCGGAACCATTACTCTCGGGGACGAGGTGCTGACCCCTGACTCTTCGCGTTTCTGGGATGCCGCCACGTACGAACCCGGAAAGGCGCAGCCCTCCTTTGACAAGCAGTACGTCCGCGACTGGCTGACGTCTCCGGAATCCGGCTGGGACAGGGCTTCGGACACACCGCCACCCGCGCTTCCGGCCGAGGTGGTGGACCGCACGCGCGGCCGCTACGTGGAGGCTTACGAGAAGCTCACAGGCCGGAAGTTCGCCTAAGCCCTGCTCACGGAGGACCGCTCCAGCAGGCAGGTCTCAGCCCGCAGTGTCAGCTGAACCGCCGGACGCCGCAGCAGCGCGGCGTTCGGCGAGTTTGATTTCCAGAATGGCGTCCATGGCCTGCTGCAGGCGGTCCGAAGCTCCGGCCGAGCTGAATTCTTTCCGCGCCTCTTCCAGGTGCTCCAAAGCCTCCGCGGGCTCGCCCGCTACCTTGAGCGACTTCCCCAGCAGGAGGGACACTTCGCCGGCCGTGTGCTTGCCCAGTGCCTTGCGTTCCGCGTGGATCTCGCGGAGCTTGTTGACGGCTGCCACGATATCGCCGGTGAGGTAGAGCCAGCGGGCCCGGATGAACGCAACCTCGAGATGGTCCGTCTTGTTGCCTCCCACAATCGAGAGCGCCAGTTCGGCACGCTCGATAGCGGATAAGGTTTCGGGCTCTACAATGCCGGAGGACAGGCGGACTGCCGCTGAGGCTTTGTTGAACCGTGCCCAAAGTTCAATGTCGTTCGCCGGCGAGAGCAATCTGGCGGCGCGTTCGTGGTGCTTGATCCCTTCCGGGTAGTCGTGGCGCATAAACGCCACGTTTCCGATCACCCAGGCCACCTCGCCGGCAAGTTGGGACATGGAATTTTCGTCCGTTTGCTCGTTCATGAGCTGGCAGTATTTCCAGGCCTCCTCAAGCCTGCCGCTTTCAGCCAGCGCGCCGATCAGCGCGCGCATCGCACCGATGATCAACGTGGATCCCTGAGGCAGTTGCTCACAGAGCCTTACGGCTTCCTGCGCATGCTCGACGGCGATAGTGAGCTGGCCTTGGCCGTGGCACACTGCGGCGAGCATCTGCCGTGCCCTGACGCCCAGGCCTACCGACTCGGAGGCCATGGGATGCTCCAAAAGGTGCTGGATGATTTTCTGGCATTCGGCCAACTGACCCTGTTTCATGAGGCACTCGGCCTGCATGTAAGTCATGTTCCACCAGGCGCTGGTGTTCCGGCCTTCGAGGGCTATTTGTGCGGCGGTCGCAGCGTGGCTCGCGGCAAGCGGATAGTCTCTCAGATCCCAGGCCTGCCGGGCATACAGGCCGGCCAGAACGTACTCGGCGTCGCTGATGGATACCGGCTGGCTCCAGGCTTCGAGGGCTTTGGGAGCCATTTCCAGTCGCCTCGCCAGCTCTTCAATGACGTCGGCCGTAGGCTCACGCCGGCCGGTTTCCAGCAGGGAAATGTAACTGGGGGAGTAGAGGTCCTTCCCGAGTTCGGCTTGAGTCAGCCCCCGTTCGAGACGCTCCGCACGGAGCTTCTCGCCGAATCCGTTCCCCACCGGTTCCTCCTCATTTTGGACAGTCTTAAAGGAAATGCTTGACAGTCTCTGTGGAAAACATTTTACAATGTATGTCAACAAGCCCTGCGCAGACTTTGTAACGAATCCAACTCGTATTGAGGAACATCCATGTTGAAGAAGATTGCTGCTTCCGTTGCCATGGCCGGGGCAGTGGCTTTCGCGTTTGCTGCTCCAGCCGTCGTGTCGGCCGCCCCCGCTGAGTCCTCGATCGTAGCGATCGGCAACTGGCCGGACCCCATGAGCACACCCCAGGCAATCGGGGGCACGTTCGCTCCTATGGGCATCGGCAACTGGCCTGATCCAATGTAAAAAGACGTCAGCCCGAAAGGGACCATCCAGAGCCCCGGGTTCATGCCAAGTGCTGAACCCGGGGCTCGAGACTTTAAGCCGGCTTGAGAATCAGGTCCACTCACGTCGCAGGGAAAACGGCCTGGATACGCGAAAGAGGGCCTTCCGACTGGAAGACCCTCTTACTGTTTGGTCGGGATGACAGGATTTGAACCTGCGACCTCTTCGTCCCGAACGAAGCGCGCTACCAAGCTGCGCTACATCCCGATCCGCTGCAAAAGCAACTTTACAAGAATAGCGGATCGGAGCACCGGATGCGAAATCACCGGACTCCCCGCGCCGCCCCTGGAACCGGACTCAAACCAGCGAGTCCTTCCATGCTCCATGGAGCTGGGCGAAGCGCCCGCCGCCACTGATCAGTTCCTCGGGACTGCCGTCTTCCACCACTCGGCCGTCGTGGATGACCAGGACGCGGTCGGCCGTCTCCACCGTGGAGAGGCGGTGGGCGATGATGAGCGCGGTGCGGCCGGACTCCTTGCCGGCAACCCCTTCCAGAAGGCCGGCCAGGCCCTGCTGCACCAACCGCTCTGAGGGGACGTCGAGCGACGACGTTGCCTCGTCGAGGATCAGGACAGCCGGCTTCGCCAGGAAAGCGCGGGCAAAGCTGATGAGCTGGCGCTGGCCTGACGAGACCCTGCCGCCCCGCTTGTTGACGTCGGTGTCGTATCCCTCGGGCAGTTCCATGATGAACTCGTGGGCGCCAACAGCCTTGGCCGCTTCCTCAATTTCCGCCCGCGAGGCCTCCGGCCGTCCCAACGCGATGTTGTCCGCCACGGAGCCGCTGAAGAGGAAGGCTTCCTGTGTCACCATCACAACGTTCCGGCGAAGATCTGTGGTGCTCAGATCCCGGAGGTCCACTCCGTCCAGAGTGAGCGTTCCGGAGGACACATCGTAAAACCTGGCGATCAGCTTGGCGAAGGTTGATTTTCCTGCACCGGTCTGGCCCACCAGAGCCACCGTCTGCCCGGCGGGGATGTGGAGGTCGAGTCTGGGAATGATGACAGGGCCGTCGCCGTACCGGAATTCCACTCCCTTGAAGGCGATAGTGCCGCGTGCGTCCTTGAGCGGTACAGGGTTCTTGGGTGGACGGACCGTGGGGACTTCCTCCAGGAGACCCGAGACCTTTTCGAGGGCTGCCTGTGCGCTTTGGAAGGAGTTGTAGAACATGGCCATCTGGTCCACCGGCTGGAAGAAGCGCTTGGCGGACAGCATCAAGGCCAGCAGGACGCCCACTTCGAGATCACCGCCCAGAACCCGGAACCCGCCGAAGAGCAGGACGACCGCCACGCAGACGTTGCCGATCAGCACCAGGCCCGGCTGGAAAATGCCATTGAGATTGATGGAGCGCACAGTGACCTTGCGGTAGTTCTCGGAGAGGTCGGTGTACCGCTGGGCGTTCTCCTTTTCCTTGCGGAAGGCCTTGACGGCACGGATCCCGGTCATGGATTCCACAAAATGAACGATCAGCCTTGCCGACACCACCCGGGATTCCCGGAAGACAATCTGGGAGTGCTTCTGGTACCAGCGGGACAGGAAGTACATCGGGACGCCTGCAGCCAGCAGGATCAGGCCGCTTCGCCAGTCGAGGGCGAACACCGTGACGGCTGTGAACACCATGAACAGCATTCCTGAGGCCAGGGAGCTCACGCCGGAATCAAGGAGTTCCCTCAGGGCTTCCAGATCGGAAGTCTGCCGGGCAATGATGCGGCCGGAGGTGTACTTTTCGTGGAACTCGAGGCTGAGACGCTGGGTGTGCCGGAACACCCTCAGCCGCAGGTCAAGGAGCATCGCCTGGCTCAGTTTCGCCGTCGACGTGACATACAGCGCGGTGAGGGCCGCCGTCGTGATCGCAGCCGCCAAATAGGCGACGCCGGTCAGCATCAGGGGGACATTGTCCCCGGCACGTAAGGCCGGTAGTGCATGGTCGATGCCGAAAGCGATCAGGACCGGCCCCGAGACCCTCGCAAGCTGGGACAGGATTACGGTGGCCAGAGTGAGCCAGAACCGGAGCCGGACCGGACGGATGAGGGACCCGAGCAGCGCAAGAGATCGCCTTCGGACAGTCCTGCTGTCGCTTTTGCTGAGGAAGGCGTTGTCCTCGTTGGCTGTACCGAACGTGGTGGTGGTCATCGGGATATCTCCTCGGCCTCGGCGTCGAGTTCCGACAGCTCGGAGTCGAGATCCCGGGGTTCAGCGACCAGGTTCGCAATCACGTACCGGTAATGGTCGTTGGCAGCGAGCAGTTCCGTATGGGTTCCGACGGCGGTGATGCGGCCGTTCTCCAGCAGAGCCACCCGGTCCGCCAGTGCGACAGTGGACGGGCGGTGCGCCACGATCAGCGTCGTTGTATCGGCGAGGACTTCCCGGAGCCTTGCTTCCACGAGCTCTTCGGTGTGGACATCCAGGGCGGACAAGGGGTCATCGAGCACCAGGACTTTGGGCTTGGCCGCGATTGCCCGGGCCAGGGCGATCCGCTGGCGCTGGCCGCCTGACAGGCTGAGCCCTTCCTCTCCGATCAGCGTGTCCACGCCATCCGGAAGGGAGTAGGCGAAGTGGGCCTGGGCGACGTCCAGCGACTCGTGGAGGAGTTCCTCGGTCCGCTCCGAGGCCCCGAGCAGTACGTTGTCCCGGACTGAGCTGGAAAACAGAGTGGTGTCCTCGAAAGCCATGCCTACAATGCGCCGGAGCTCTTCGACGTCGAAATCGCGAAGATCAACGCCGTCGATGGTGATGGAGCCGTCCGTAACGTCATAGAGGCGTGGCACCAGCTGAAGCATGGCACTCTTCCCGCTGCCGGTAATGCCCACCAATGCCAGGGTTTCGCCGGGCCTGACGTCCAGAGTGATGCCGCGAAGGATGGGGTGTTCGGGTGCATCCTCAAACGCGAAGGAAGCGTTGTTGAAAGTCAGCGCGCCCTTTACCTCTTGCGGCTTCCGGGGCGTCTCGGGGGTGGTGATGGTGTTGACCGAATCCATGACTTCGAAATGCCGGTCCACAGCGGTCTTAGCGGTGAGGGCCATGGCAAGGAGCATCCCTGAGAACTCCACGGGCGCCGCGACCACAGCTGCGGTGGCAAAGAATGCCACCAGGGCACCGATGCTCAGCTCGCCGCTTGCCGCCAGCATTACCCCAACCACCAGCCCGGCACCAAGGGCAAGTTCGGGGAGCAGCGTGACCACCATGGTGAAGGTGGCCTGGTGCTTTGCCTTGGCGATTTCCGTCTGCCGCAGCACCTCAGCCTGCTCATTGAAGTTCTCCAGCGCTTCCCGGCTCCTGCCAAAGGCCTTCAGAACGCGGATGCCGTGCACCGACTCCTCCACCGTTGTGGCGAGGTCCCCGGCCTGGTCCTGGCTTTGCCGGGTGACCTTGCTGAAGCTCGTACGGAACCGGAAGCCATAAATCATGATGGGCAGGGCGGCACAGAGGAAGATCAGGGCCAGCTGCCAGCTCATGGTAAACATCACGACGACGCCGATCACCACAGTCAGGGTGGTCACCACCAGCATGATGGCGCCGAAAGCCATCCAGCGGCGGAGGAAGTTCAGGTCCGTCATGGAGCGGGAGAGCAACTGTCCGGAACCCCAGCGGTCGTGGAAGGCAACAGGAAGGTCCTGCAGGTGGTGGTAGAGCGAGATCCGCATCCGGGTTTCCACCGTGGTGGCGGGGTTGATGACAAACTGCCGGCGCAGGGCAACGAGTCCGGCCTCGGCGATACCGAGCACAAGTATGGTCAGCGAGGCCATCAGCACGGACTCCCCGGCTCCGCCCGGCTGGAGCGATTCATTGACCAGCACGCGGAGTACTTGCGGAATGGCCAAAGCCACGACGCTGGCCAAAAGAGCACAAAGAAGCCCCATAAAAAGCCTTGGGAGAATGGGCTTCATATGGGGATAGAGACGGCTGATGGATTGGAAGAATGAGGTCTGCTTGGTCATGCCCGCTTCTTAGCGCTCAACTGCGTATGTGGTGTCCCGTAGCAACTACCTTATTCCATGGCCACAGACGTTTCACGGAATTCCAGGAGAGACTCCGGGCTTAGGCAGTTATTGCAATACGCAATGCTGGCGTCCGAGGGCTTGCTAACCCTTTGCAGTAAGCGTGAGCAGCACGGCTTCCGGGCGGCAGGCGATCCGGACCGGTGCGAAGCGTGAGGTGCCGATGCCTCCCGAAACGTTTACCGGCGTCGTACTTCCGTTGCTGTTCCAGTCGTTGAGGCCTTTTGCCCGCCAGGTGGGGAGGTCGCAGTTGGCCACAAGCGCGCCGTAGCCGGGGATGCAGATTTGCCCGCCGTGGGTATGGCCCGCCAAGAGGAGATCGGCGCCGTCCTCGGTGAAGTGGTCCAGGACGCGCTGGTAGGGGGCATGGATCACGCCCACGCGGAGATGCGGCGTGATGTCCTGGTTCTTGGTGCCGCGGGGCCAGCCGGCGTACCGTTCCAGGCCAAGGTGGGGATCGTCGACCCCGGAGAAATCGAAGCGGAGTCCTTTGAGTACCAGGGACTGGGCGCGGTTGGTCAGGTCCACCCAGCCGCCCATACCGAAGCCTGCACGCAGCCGCGGCCAATCAAGCTCCAACGGTTTCCGCTCCGCTTGGGAGGGCCGGAGGAGATACATGGCCGGGTTTTTCAGCCGCGGGGCGAAATAGTCGTTGGAGCCCGGGACAAAAACCCCGGGGAATTCCATCAGCGGCTGCAGTGCTTCGAGGAGGGGATCGACGCCCTTCACGTGGCTGAGGTTGTCGCCTGTGTTGACCACCAGATCGGGTTTCAAGGCTGCCAAAGACCGCAGCCAATCCGCTTTGAGATTCTGGCCGGGGATGAAGTGGATGTCGCTGAGGTGGAGGATGCGAAAAGGGCCGTAGCCGTTGGGGAGGATCGGCAGCGTTTCTTCGCGCAGCTCAAACTGGTTCTTTTCCCACATCCCGTAACCTGCGGCGGCGAGCCCTGCAGTAACCGCGACAGCGGTTGTGACGGCAAAACCGCGCCCGACGGCGCGGGCGCGGTCTGCCACTGCGGAGAAATTGGCCATCGTCGGGCTATCCGTTCCCGCGGCCCTTGTCGTCCGACCCTGGGGCCGGAGCGGGGGCCTGGGTGGGCGCCTGGGCCGGAGTGGTGCTTTGGATGGACGGACGGGGAGCGGGCCCGCTGACCAGGTTGGACGGCGGTGCCGGGAACGGGTTGGTCCCATAGGCAGGGGCCACCTGAGCCATGTACTGGGAGAACATCGGCCCGGCAATCATGTAACCGTCGATTCCCTGGTAGAACTTGCCGTTGACGGTAACGTTTTGGCCGGGACGCTGCTGGCTGCCCAGCGGATCGCCGAACCAGGCCGCTGTCGCGAGGCCCGTAGTGTGACCCACTACCCAGGTGGAGCCGTTGTTGTTCGACGTACCGGTCTTGGCAGCGATGGGGAAGTTGGTCCGGGTAGAAATTCGCGGTTGAATCAGCGAACCCGAGCCTCGGTTTAGGACCTCCTGCAAGGCGTAGTTCACACCGCGGGCAACCTCCGGTTTGAGGGCGTCACGGCAATTGGTGGATTGAGCAGGGAGTTGGGCGCCGGTCTGGTCGGTAACGGCGGTTATGGCGATCGGTGCGCAGTACTTGCCGTCATTGGCGAAGGTGGCGAAGGCGCTGGCCATCGTCAAGGGTGCCGTCTGTGTTGCACCAAGGAGGTTGCTGATGGTGGTCATAGGGATTTGCGGGTTCGGACGACCATCGGGGCTTGGAAGTCCCTGGTGGATGCCCACAGCATCCACCACCTTCTGGATCCCGCACAGGTCTACTCTTGCCGCAGTTGCGAAGGTCATGGTGTTGATGGAGTTGGCAAGCCCATCCAGGACGGTCATGCTGCGGTAATAGCCCGGCTCGGCGTTCTGCAGATCGGTGCTGTCGGCAACGTTGCTGTCATACCAGCCCGTGGTAGGCGTGGGGCAGGTGTTCCTCCACGGGAAGTTCTGTGGGTATTTGCGGACGGCACCGTTCAGGACCGTGTTCATCGAGTTGCCCTCGTTGAGATATTCAGCAAAGGTAAACGGTTTCATGGTAGAGCCGGGCTGTGCACCACCCAAGCCGTTGAGGTCGTTGCCGTTAGCATCCTGCTTGTCGACGTTGAAGTTGATGTTGGTGTCGAACTTTCCATCGGACGGTAACCACGTGGTGTTCTGAGCCATGTTGATGATCTTGCCCGTGTTGGGTTGCACCGACACCAAGGCCGACCCCCATTTGTCCGGGTTGGCCCCAGCCGTAGTGTCAACCTGTGCCTGCGCAATTGCCTGGGCGTTGGGATCCAGCGTGGTGGTGATGGTCAGCCCGCCGCGGTAGATCTTGTTCCACCGTTCGTCGGGGTCGGCGCCGTAGGCCGGATCATTCAGCAGGAGGTGGAGCACATAGTCACAGAAGTACGGTGCGGTGGCGGCGTAGGCGCAACCCTGGCGGGCAGGAGTGACCTTGGTTTCCACCGGGGTGGCAATGGCGGCGTCATGTTCGGCCTGGTTGATCTTGCCATGGGAGAGCATAAGGTTCAGGACCAGGTCGCGGCGAGTTTTCGCGTTCTCCGGATTGGCGATGGGATCGTAGAACGAAGGGCTGTTCACGACGCCGGCCAGAAGAGCGGCCTGCGGGAGGTTCAAATCCTTCGCGGAGGTGCTGAAGAAGAGCTTCGACGCGGCTTCGATGCCGTACGCATCCCTGTTGAAAAAGACGATGTTGAGGTAACCCTCAAGGATCTGCTCCTTGGTGAATTTTTTCTCCAGGGCGATGGCAAGCTTCATTTCACGGAGTTTGTCCCCAACGCCCTTGTTGACGCCGTTGAGCTTGATGTCCGCTTCCTTGCCTTCGGCGGCGAGGTTGGAGTTCAGGACGTTGTTGACGTACTGCTGGGTGATGGTTGAAGCACCTTGCTTGTTTCCCCGGGCGGTACTGACGAGGGCGCGGAGAATACCGGTGGTGTCCACCCCTCCGTGGTCATAGAACCGGCTGTCCTCAACCGCTATGACCGCTTCTTTGATGTATGGCGACATCTGGTCCAGCGATACGCGGGTACGGTTCTCGTCAAAAAGCGTGGCAATGACACTGCCATCGGCCGCAAGAATTTTGGTGGACTGGCTCGGCGGGTCCACCTGCAATTCGGCCGGAAGAGTGTCAAAGAACTCGATGGATCCGCTGGCTGTGCTGCCCGAAACGGCTGCGGCCGGAACTAGCAAACCTGCCACCAGGACACCACAAATGGCACTCACACCCAGGAATCCGAGGATCTTTCCGAGGGTAGTGGCCGTGTCAAATAAAGGGTTCTTACCAGTCGCCATGTTTTCCACTTTAGCGGGTAGGACTAGTCTTTCTCTCATGACCAAATGGGAGTACGCCACGATTCCGCTCATTATTCACGCCACAAAGCAGATTCTTGACCAGTGGGGAGACGACGGCTGGGAGCTGGTCCAAGTTGTTCCGGGTCCTGAAGGCAACGGTCTGGTTGCCTACCTTAAAAGGGAGAAGCAGTAGCATGACAAGCCCCGCAAACACCGACGCTGCGGCGTCTGACGCACCTGCATCCGCCGTCGAGCAACGACTCGCCGAGCTGGGACTGACCCTGCCCGAGGTGGCTGCCCCGGTGGCTGCCTACGTCCCGGCAGTGATTTCCGGTAACCACGTTTACACATCGGGCCAGCTGCCCTTTATTAAGGGCAAACTCGAAGCTACGGGCAAAGTGTCCACCGGTTCGGAAGGGTATGCCGACGAGCCGACAGTCTCCCCTGAAGACGCCAAGTACTACGCTGCGGTGTGCGCCGTCAACGCGCTGGCCGCCGTCAAGAGCGTCATCGGTGACCTTGACCGCATCACGCGGATCGTCAAAGTTGTCGGCTACGTCTCGTCAGACCCGTCCTTCAGCGGGCAGCCGGGGGTCATCAATGGTGCCTCCGAACTGCTGGGCAAAGTCCTTGGCGACGCCGGGCAACACGCACGCGCCGCCGTCGGCGTTTCAGTCCTTCCCCTTGACTCTCCGGTTGAAGTGGACCTGATTGCCGAGTTCGCCTAAGGCCGGTCGTTCCCTTTGCCTCAGTTAGCCCGTCGCCTGTTTGTGTTGCCCCCGGAACTTGAGGGGGCAGCACGCAGCTGGCTCGAACATGGCGAGCGGACACCACGTGCTCCGCGTCTCGCCTCATCTGTTGTCCTGCTTCGGGATTCACCCACGGGGTTGGAGACCTGGCTGGGCTATCGCCCGGGGTCTTCCCCTCTGGGTGTGCTCGCCTTCCCCGGCGGGTCCCTTGATACCTCCGACGACGACCCCCTCGGCTGGCTTGGACCCTCACCACAGCATTGGGCCGAGCAGATGGGGACGGACGACGTCGGACTCGCCCGCCGCCACATTGTGGGGGCCATCCGCGAACTTTTCGAGGAAACCGGGGTGCTGTTGGCGGGTCCGGACCTTTCCACCACTGTTGAAGCAACGTCGACGCCGGAATGGATGCGGGCCCGTGAATCGGTGGCGAACCAGGAAACGTCGTTCGCGGACGTCCTTGCCAAACGTGGGCTGTCCCTGCGGACGGACCTGCTGAAGCCCCTCGTCAATTGGCTCAGCCCGGATTTTGCCCACCACCGCTTCAACACGCGCTATTTCGCTGCGACTGTCCCGGTCAACCAGCAGCCCACACTCCTGGAAAGCAAGGGCGTCTGGGGCCGCTGGGTATGTGCCAAGCGGATCATCGAAGAGCGTGACACCACCGCCCTCGGCGATGAAGTGGGCCAGGAAAATACCGTAGGTCTCACCCTGGGCCAACTCCTGGTGCCGGGGTCGGAAATCATGCTCGAGAAAATGGCGGCGGCCAATGGCTGCATCGCCTACCTGAGCTACAAGCGCAAACCGCACGTGTACCAGCCGAAGCTCGTGGAAGAGGACGGCAAGCTGATGCTCGAAGTCGAGGCAGCAAAGACCGTAGCCGGCGAGCCTCAACGGGAGCGGTGAATCTTTCGGCTGAGCGGCCCGGAACCTGACATCCTCTGCGTGCTCGCTCGTCCCTCGCTTAGACGCACGCTGACGGATGCCACGCCCCGGTCCGCTCAAGAGAAAGGGCCGGCTCCGTTGTTACGGTGCCGGCCTTCTTCTTTGAGCTGCTGAGTGTATTTAGCGGGAGCGTTGGCGGAGGCGCTGCATGTCCAGGATTACGACGGCGCGCGCCTCCAGGCGCAGCCAGCCGCGCTGCACGAATTCGGCCAGGGCCTTGTTCACGGTCTCGCGGGAAGCGCCAACGAGCTGGGCGAGTTCTTCCTGCGTGAGCTCGTGGGCCACCAGCACGCCGTCGGTTGCCGGACGGCCGAAACGGTCGGCGAGATCCAGGAGCGCCTTGGCCACACGGCCGGGGACATCGGAGAAGACAAGGTCAGAGAGGGAATCGTTGGTGCGGCGAAGCCTGCGGGCAAGGGCCTGCAGCAGCTGGGCCGAAACCTCGGGACGGGTGCGGAGGAGGGCGTTGAGACTCTCGTTCTTCAGGCCCGCCAAGCGTGTTTCCGAGACAGCCGTTGCCGTTGCAGTGCGGGGGCTCGGGTCAAACAATGCCATTTCGCCGAAGAGCTCGCCCGGGCCAAGGATGGCCAGCAGGGACTCGCGGCCGTCGGGGGAGGTGCGTCCGAGCTTTACCTTGCCGGAGACGATGAAGTACAGCTGGTCACCCTGGTCGCCTTCGCGGAAAACGGATGCTCCGCGTGACAGGTCCACCTCGGTGAGTTCGTCCGTCAGCAGACGGAAAGCTTCGTCGTCGAGCGTGGCGAAAAGGGGTGCGCGGCGCAATACCTCGATGTCCATGAAATCTCCTGAGTAAAAGTGTCGGCTGTGGGCGCTTTTGCCATTGTTCCAGAATTTTGGCGGTTCTGTGACGTACTTGGCACGGGAAACGCCCGGAATGGCGCTTAGGAGAGCTCTGCAGCGGGCCGGACGGACGGGTATTGGACTCCGGTAGCAACCCCCGCCGTCACGCCATTGAGGGCAAACTGTCAGACTTCGCCAGTAGAATCGGATCCTAACTGTATGTAAGGAGCCTTGGTGTTCGGCTTGACCGTTTTGGACCTGGCGCTGATTCTGACGCTCTTGTCCTATCTGATCTATGGCCTGCGCAACGGCTTTCTGGTAACCCTCGGCGGCATTGCCGGGTTCGCAGTCGGAGCAGTTGCGGCCTTTGTTTCCATACCGCTCGTCACCGATTTCGTTGAGGACACCGGGTGGAGGCTCACCGCCGTCATTGGCAGCGCAGTCGTCCTGATGGTTATGGGGCATGCGCTGGGGACTGCTATCGGCCGGAGAGTCCGCAGTGCCGTACGAATCAAGCCTTTGCGGGCTGTGGACCGTGGGATAGGCGGCGCAGTCAACGTTGTGGTGGCGGCTCTGGTTATGTCCATGCTCGCCTTCAGCATCAGTGCGCTGGGTGTCCCGTTTGTCTCGCAGCAACTGGCCGAGTCCAAGGTGATCAGGTTCATAGACGGCCTGACACCAACCCCCGTCAAGGCCACCATGGCGCAGCTCCGTTCGACGGTCATCGGCAACGGCATTCCCACCCTGATCGAGGGCTTCGGTCAGGGCCAACCCGTCCAGGTTCCAAATGCCAGCACCGACACTCCGGGACTGAACCGCGCCGCCCAATCCGTTCTGAAAATTGCGGGAACTGCGTACCAATGCGGGCAGAACCAGACGGGCACCGGTTTCGTGGTTTCGCCCGACAGGGTAGTGACGAATGCCCATGTCGTGGCGGGCGTGTCGCAGCCCGTTGTGGAGCTGCCCGACGGCGGAGCGTACCCCGGGCGGGTGGTGTACTTCGATGGCCAGCGTGACCTCGCCGTCCTCGCCGTCGAGGGACTGCCTTCGACGCCCCTGGCCCTGAGCCCCGACCTCCCCAGCGGCAGCCCCGCCGCGTTTGCCGGCTACCCCCACGGCGGCCCTTTCCAGTCCAAGCCAGCTACCGTCCAGGACATTGCCACGGTGTTGGTGCCTGACATCTACGGCAATAATCCAACTCCCGACGACGTTTACCGGCTCGCGGGAGACGTCCAGCCGGGTAATTCAGGAGGTCCGCTCCTGACCGTCGACGGGCTGGTGGCAGGAGTAATCTTCGCCAAGGCAACGTCGGATGCCGCATTGGGCTTCGCCATTCCCATGGATGACCTCAACCCGGTGGCCGCCCAGGCGCCGTCGCTCACCGATGCCGTCTCGCCGGGGCAGTGCATCCAGAAGTAACGCCCTCAGTGTGAGCTAGAGCCACTCGAGGCTTTGGCCGTGAGGACCGGCGATGGCAACCGGCTTACTGTTGTGCGAGATCAGGAAACGACCCTTGAGCCGGGCCTCATCAATGTCCGGCACCACGCTTGATCCGTCCTCCTGCTCGATGACCGTGTTGCCCTCGTTGGACAACCAGTGACTGCCACGAGAGGTGAGGTTTGCCATGGTGGCCTGGAACTGCGCCCGTTCCCTGCTGCTCAGATAGCCCATGACGGCGCTGTGGAAAACCACCAGCGCAGCATCCGCCGGAGCCTGGTCAACAAGGTTCTGCAGTTGCTCGTTCAGATGCCCTGCCAGCAGCAGCGGAGGCTCCAGCTGGGCAACGGCAATTGCCTGGTGCAGGCGCTCACGACGGAACTCCTGCTCGGGCCAGACGAGAGCCTCAAGCCAGGCAACGTCGTCGGGATCGCGGACGTCCAAAGGGTTCAGGTCAATCCCTGCCCGCCACACTACAGGGGGCAGTTGCGGGGGTAGGGGGACCGGCCCCACAGTGGCACACCGCAGGAGCGGGGTGTTTGCAGGGCTGACTCCCACTGCAAGCGGCGAAAGGCGCGTGACCTGCTTCCCGTCGTCGAACTCGTAGCTGTACTTGTCCGGAAACAGCGCCAACCCGGCAGAGGCGCCCACCTCGATCAGGGCAAGGGGCCGGTCCTCCTGGCTTGCGATCAGGCCCAGCGATGGCAGCAGCGTGGCGCAACGCCCCGTCTCATTGGTCTGGGTCGCGCGGGAGAGCACCGTTCGTGTCACCTCGGACCAGTGGGAGTCCAGAAAGTTCCGGAACTGCGGGTAGGGGCCCACCTCCGCGCCGAGGAAGCGCGCAGCGGCAAAAAGCAGCAGTGGCTGACGCTTCGTGTGAGGCAGCTCATCGATGCGCTGGATCAGATCCGGATCCTGCGCGACGCCGAGGGCCCACTCCGCGTAGCAGTCCGAGGAGCCCGGGGCATCAACGGTCCCGAAGGTCCTGTACCAGTCAGCAGTTGCAGAGCCGCGGGAAGCCATTTGTCAGGCGTTTTCCGAACCTAGTGTGGCCAAGTATTCGATCGCGAACCGATAGCCCATGATGCCGGCACCGGCGATCACCGCTTTGCTGACGTCCGAGAGGTAGGAGTGGTGCCTGAACGCCTCGCGCGCATGGACGTTGGTGATGTGAACCTCGACGGTTGGCAGCTGCACGGCGGATATTGCATCCCGGATGGCCACCGACGTGTGCGTGTAAGCTCCTGCATTCAGCACGATCCCCAAGGCCTTGCCCCGGGCAGCATGGATGGCTTCCACCAGCGCGCCCTCGTGGTTGGACTGGAAGCATTCGACGTCGAGGCGGTGGGCGGCAGCGGTGTCTTTTGCGAGCTGTTCTACATCGGCGAGGGTTGCGGTGCCGTACTTCTCCGGCTCGCGCGTGCCAAGAAGGTTCAGGTTCGGTCCATTGAGGACGAGGATAATTCCGCGGCTGTGTTCCATGGCCGGCTGGGCGTCGTTCATGTCCCCAACTCTAGGGGATGTTGGTTCCCGGTTCCGGTGCTGGCGGCGTGATGAAGAATTTTTCATAGACGTTTCATGGGAGCTTCATGAGTGGCTGACACGATGAGTACATGGAAATGATGCGACGGGCTCTGATGATGGCAGCGGTACTGGTTGCCCCGGTGCTGCTTGCCTTGGGGGGAAGCCTGTTGGCGGCGCCCGCCGGTCCTCCCGATGTGGATGCCAAACCTGTGAAACTCGGTTCGGTCACCGGGGCGCCTCCGGTGCCGGCTTTGGAACCGGAACAAGGGCCAAGCCCCGCCCCTTCGCCTGCGCCACCCATTACTCCTGCGCCGACACCAGCTCCACCGGTGACTCCGACGCCAGGTCTTCCTGCACCCGCTCCCGCCCCTGAGCCGCCAGCAGCGCCCGGGCCGGCACCGGTGGTGCCGCCGGTTGTCATTGATGACGACGATGTTGAAGACGGAGACGACTAATGGCGGTGCGGGGGGCCGTGGATCGATCTGAGAAGGCTAACCAAAGAGTTGCAGTGCCAGAAGCTGCCGGTCTCGGTGAAGCGCCCAAGCCAGCTGAACCGTCATCGTCCGTTGATGAGACTGGCACTGGCACCGGAATCGGCACCGGCGCCGGTACCGAAACCGGAGCGGCTACCCGGAACGGCAGCGGCGCCGGGACGAGGCTCGGCTCGAGGGTGCCTGCCCGTTGGCGTATTGCGGGATGGATTCTCTTCACTACCGCTCTGACATTGTTGGCGGTGCTGCTTACCGTGCGCTCGCTGATGGTGAACCATGCACGGACCGAGGCACATGAAGCGATTGCGCAGGAGCTCAGCGAATTCCGGGCGTTCTCGGCGGAAGGCGTCGATCCAACCACAGCCAAGCCGTTCACCAGTATCGAGAAGATGCTGGAGCGCTATCTGAGCAGGCAGTCGGCGGCGCAGGACGAGGTAATCCTTGGCAGCGTGGACCGGCGTGTCCTCTATACGCCCACCGGGGCGCTCCACTCCTCGTCGATCAGTCATCGGCTACCGGATGACAGGGCCCTCATCGACTCCATCCGAACGGGGACTGCTTCTTCCGGAATCGCCCAGACCACCGGGGGCGAGCTCCATTGGGCCAGATTGCCCGTGGTCTCGGGCCCGGAAACAGGCTACCTAATTGTTGGCTATTACATGGCTCCACGTCTGGCCGGGGTGGCCGGAACCACCCTCATCATCTTCTTCGTGTCCCTTGGTGGTTTGGCCGTAACTGCAGGAATGGCATGGCTGGTGGCCGGGCAGATCCTGCGTCCGGTTCGCGAAGTCCGGCGGGTGGCGGCTGACATTTCCGAGAGTGACCTCACGGCCCGCGTCCCCGTGCAGGGAAATGACGACATCTCAGCCCTGGCCGTCACGTTCAACACAATGCTTGATCGTCTCGAGGTGGCATACAGGACCCAACGAGCGTTCGTGGATGATGCATCGCACGAATTGCGGACTCCAATAACGGTCATCAGGGGCCACCTGGAGCTCATGGAAGACAACCCGAATGACCGGCAAAGGACCTTGGCGCTCGTAGACGACGAGCTGGCAAGGATGGGGCGGATCGTGACTGACCTGCTGCTTCTGGCGAAAGTGGACAGGCCAGGCTTTACGAAATTGCAGGATATTGATGCTGCTGCGCTGCTCCTGGATATTGAAGCCAAGGCCCAGACTCTGGGGCATCGGGGATGGCCCATCCTTGAGATCGCAGAGGGCAGCGTAAGGGCGGATCCGCAGCGCATCACGCAGGCCGTACTGCAGTTGGCTACCAATGCCTGCCAATACTCGGATGAGGGATCCACAGTCTCTCTCGGCTCTTCGTTTACCGGAGAGGGAACAGGAAGGACGTTCTCCATCTGGGTCGCGGATCAGGGCATGGGGGTGACTGACCATGAGGCAGCAGCCATTTTTGGACGGTTTCATCGTGGGGAGGCATCACGGGCGTCTGCACGGTCCAGGCCAGGAGCTGGGTTGGGCCTGGCCATCGTGCTCAGTATCGCTGAAGCACACCACGGGACCGCATGGGTGCGCAGCAGTACAGGGGAGGGTGCCACGTTCGGTCTGACAATACCTGCACCTGGGCTGGAACCTGACACCGGGATCCTGGAGGACCAACTAAATCAGGAACCAGGCACGAGCCCCGCTGGTGGCTCACGAAAGGGGCAGGCATGAGCAGGATCCTTGTTGCCGAAGACGATCCTCGGATCGCCGGTTTCATCGAGAAAGGCCTCCGCGCCGCGGCGTACTCGTGCCTTGTGGTGGATGATGGTGCCAGCGCACTTCTGCTCGCCCGGTCAGGGGAGTTCGACATGCTGATCCTCGACATCGGGCTGCCCACCCTGAACGGTTTTGAGGTTCTGGCCCAGCTCCGTGGCGAAGGTTCCAAAACGCCGGTGATCGTGCTCACGGCCAGCGATTCGGTGTCCGACACCGTGTACGGGCTGGAAAGCGGCGCCAATGACTACATGACCAAGCCCTTCCAGTTTGCGGAGCTTCTGGCACGGATCCGGCTCCGGCTCCAGGACGAAGCCCAACCAGGCATGACCATGGCGCTCCAGCACGGGGACCTTGAATTGGACCTCCGCAGCCGCCGCGTACGCTGCGGAGACACGGACACCGATCTGACGGCAAGGGAGTTCTCCTTGCTGGAAGTGTTCCTCCGGCATCCCCGGCAGGTACTCACACGGGAGCAGCTCATCTCCCACGCCTGGAACCTTGATTTTGATCCTGCCTCTAACGTGGTGGACGTCTACGTGCGTGCCCTCCGGGGGAAAATCGGAGCAGACAGGCTGGAAACTGTCCGCGGAGCGGGTTACCGGCTGCGATGAAAACCGTCTATTTCGAATCGGCCGCGCGCTCTTCTGCGGACAGCGCCGTCAGGGAAACGAACAAGTGGCTCCCCTCCGGTGTCCTTACCCCCGCCTCGGCAATTTCGCTTCTCGTTGCCCTTGCGGCGATGGCTGGTCTGACTGCCACCGTGGTGTACGGCCAAGGCCTGAGCGCCCACGCTGCCATCACGTTGTGCATCTTTATCGGCGCCGTCTGGTTCTGGATTTTCACGAAGGTGGAGGACACCTACGTTGCGCTCGGCGCCGCCGTCGCCCTGGTGATCAGCGGAACCTTGCCAACCCAGAGCCTCTTCCACGCGCTCGGCGAAGAATCCGTCTGGCTGTTGATGGCCGCCTTTGTCATTGCCAGCGCTGTAGCCTCAACAGGGCTTGCCGCCCGCGGCGCGGCCTTTGTGATCACGGGGGCCCGTAGCGTGCGGCAATTGGCTCACCTGACTTCCCTGGGGCTGATAGTGACTGCCTTCGCGATTCCGGCGACATCCGGGCGGGCGGCACTGGCCCTTCCCATCTTCCTTGCCCTGCGCGGCTCCCTCCGCGACCGTCCGAACGTGGCCAAAATGCTGTCGATTCTTTTCCCCACGGTAATTCTGCTGTCTGCCGTGAGTTCCTTCCTGGGTGCCGGAGCTCATCTGATTACCAGTCAGGTCCTTGAATCCGCGGGACTCCGCAGCTTCGACTTCGCGTCCTGGCTGCTTTTGGGCCTCCCCCTGGCCATCGTCACATCCGGGCTGGCTACCGAACTGGTACTCCGGCTATTTACCAGCACAAGCGATCACTCACTGGGCCTTCGAGTCAGCATCGGTCAGCTCCAGGAGCAATCTGATGCCAGGCTGCAGGGTCCACTGGATCTGGACGAACACCGATCGCTCTTGCTGCTCGGTGCTGTTGTGGTCCTTTGGTGCACCGAACCTATCCACGGGCTGGAGCCGGCACTCGTTGCTCTGATCGGTGCGCTGGTGGTGTCCTCGCCGTACTATGGCTCGGTCAAACTGGGTGCCGCCCTCAAGAAAGTCCCTTGGTCCATGCTCATCTTCATGGCGGCCACCCTTGCCCTGGGATCCAGCCTTGTCACATCAGGGGCGGCTCATTGGCTGGCTTCATCGCTTCTGGGCCCCGTGGAATTCCTTGGCCCTGCCAAGCCGGTGATTTTTGTTGTTGCCGTTGTTGCAATTTCCACTCTTGCTCATCTGGTGATCCAATCCCGCTCGGCACGATCGGCAGTGCTGATCCCCATTGTTGTGGCATCTGCTGGGGCCATGGGTGTTGACCCTGTGGCCGCGGCCTTTGCATCAACAGCTGCTGCCGGTTTCTGCCACACCCTTACGAGCTCCGCCAAACCCGTCGCTCTTTTTGCCGAAACCGACGGCAAGGCCAACTACGAGCCCCGTGATCTCCTGCGGCTCTCCTTATGGCTGGGTCCGGCCAACGCCGCCGTCGTCCTGCTTTTCAGCTTTTTCGTCTGGCCGCACATGGGCCTTCCGCTCTTTCCGTCCCACTAACCGCTGGCAAAAGGTGGCTCCAATGGTCATGTCCATTCCGCAACGAATCCTCGTGGCACCTTCCGGATTCAAGGAAAGCCTTGATGCGGTGGAAGTCGCAGCGGCCATAGCCGCGGGCATCCGCCAGGTGATCCCCGGCGTTCAGGTCAGGTCCGTTCCGCTGGCCGACGGCGGCGAAGGAACCGCTGTCGCGCTGGCAGCCGCCACCGGGGGAAGGATAGTTGCCCGTCAGGTCACCGGGCCCCTTGGCCAGGACGTTGCGTCGCATTTCGCCATGCTCGGTGGAGCGGCGGGCAGGACTGCCGTGGTGGAAATGGCGGCCGCGGCAGGTTTGAAGCTGGTCCCCACAGACTTCCGAAATCCAGGCCTGACGTCTACCCGCGGCGTAGGGGAACTCATTCTTGCCGCCTTGGACGAAGGAGCCGACCGCATCATTGTGGGCTGCGGGGACTCCGGAACGTCCGACGGCGGTGCAGGCGCCTTGCGCGCCCTCGGGGCACGGATTTATGGCCCGGACGGGGACGAGTTGGAGGAGGGAGGGGAGTCCTTGGCCGGCGTTGAGGGAATCGATCTCAGCACACTGGATTCCAGGTTGGAGGACTGCAGGATCGATCTCGCCCTTAATCCCTTCAACATCCTGTGCGGTCCCCAGGGCGTGGCGCGGGTTTTTGGACCGCAAAAAGGAGCCACGCCTGAACAGGTCGAGGTCCTCTCCTCTGGTTTCGATCGGTGGGCAACGGTACTTGCCGCGGCGTCCGGCAAGTCTGAACTGCACCTCAGGACAGGCGCGGGAACGGGGGCGTCCGGGGGACTGGGGGCTGGCCTGCACGCCATTGGAGCCAACCTGGTGCCTCGATTTGAGCTTCTGCTGGACTCCGGGTTGGCTGGAATTGACCTGGACGCCTGCATCGCTGACGCGGACCTGGTGGTCACCGCCGAAGGAGCCATCGACTTCCAGACTCCCCGGGGAAAAGTACCTGCCGAAGTGGCAAAACGAGCCCAGGCGGCGGGCGTCCCGGTGCTGGCCTTTGCCGGCTCAATCGGTAAGGATGCCCACGACGTGCACGCCGCAGGGATCGACGCAATTTCCGGAATTATCCCGATTCCCATGAACATGGACCGTGCAGTGGCCGAGGGTGCCATGCTCCTCAGGGAAGCTACTGAACGAACATTCCGCGTGCTCCTGCTCGGTTCGGCGATCTCCTCCCGCCTCGGCCGTTTGGCAGCCTGAGTGGCCCAACAGGGAACTATGGCTACTCGTGGCCGGGTTCCCTACACTGGAAAAACCATCGTGCGGAGTAACCCGTTCGTACCCAGAAAAGCCCCGCACCGAAGAGCCCGAAGCGGGGAGAATCATGCATACAAAAACCAGGAAATCCACGTCATTCCGCGGTGCCGCCGCAACGCTTGCCGCGCTGGCGGCCATTTTGCTCACCGCACCCGCAACGTTGGCAGCACCCCAGGCTTCGAACGGGGGGAGTTCTGTCATTGACCTTCCCGAAGCCTCCGGAGCCGAAGGAATCGCTGCCGGTAAGGGGACCACGTTCTTTGCCGGCGATCTGGTGACCGGTGATATCTACCGCGGAGACATCCGTACCGGGACGGCCGATGAGTTCATCACGGCTCCAGGAGGCCGTGCCGCCGTCGGTATGAAGGTAGATGTGAAGAACGACCTCCTCTTCGTCGCCGGAGGCGGAACCGGCCAGGCCTACGTCTATGACCTCCAAACCGGCGATACCGTTGCCACCTACCAGCTAGTACCGGCTGGCACAGGCTTCATCAATGACGTCACCCTCACCCACGATGGGGCTTGGTTCACTAATTCAGCAGAGGGATCACTGTACTTCGTTCCAGTCAGCAACCAAGGGGTCCCGGGAACCCTCGAAGTCCTCCCCTTGAGCGGCCCCGCCGCCAATGACACCTTCGGATTCAACCTCAACGGAATCACGTCCGTCCGCGGAGGCCAGACACTCATTGTGGCCCACTCCGGCCTGGGAACCCTGTTCACCGTTGACCCTGAAGCCGGCGGCAGTGCAGCGATCATGGTCACTGACGCTGCAGGAAACCCGGTTGTGCTGACCAACGTTGACGGCATCATCGCGCGGGGCAACACCATCTGGGCGGTTCAGAACTTCCTGAATCAGGTCAGCCGCGTCCAGCTGGACGCCACCTTGTCCTCCGGTGTTGTTGAGGAAGTCATCACCAGCCCGCATTTCGTGATCCCGACGACGGCGGCCCTGATTGGCGGAACGCTCGCCTTGCCGAACGCCAAATTTATGACGGGTGCCACCGAGTTTGAAGTGGTCCTCGTGGATGCCCGGAGCTGACGGATCCTGTTGAAACCAGACCCTGAGGCTGTCTGACAAGCAATAAGCCGTGCCGGTCCCTTCAGACCGGCACGGCTTATTTGCAACAACGTGAGCGTTACAAGGCACTTGCTACAGCGTGGTGAACTTCAGCACCAAGGCATGCTCAGGGTTGAGGATGGGCATCGGCAGTCCGACCTCCGCGAGGAACCGTCCGGTGGCTTCGGCTCCTGAACTAAGCCATGAAGGCGGCTGCGTCTGGGTGAAGGTGTGGCCATAATCAGCGTCGCCAGGAGCCGGGAAGATGGCTTCCACCCGGTAGGACTGGCCGGAAACGAGGCCAGGAACGGCAAGTCTTCCGGGTTGCTCGGCGAAACCTGTCCCTGTGCTCACCACCGCAAACAATCCACCGGTTTCCCCCGGCTCCGGCAAAGAAGCGGGTACAACTCCGTGGAGCATCAGGGAATCACCGGGCACGTCCGCCCTGATCATCGTGCCGGAGTGGATCAGGCCGCGGTACTCCTTGTACAACGCGATGAAGCGCTGGAGTTCTTCACGCTCCGGACCCTGGACTTCACGGACGTCCCATTCCATGCCGAAATGACCGAACAGGGCAGTGATCGCACGGAAGGACAGGTCATGGGTCCGGGCTGTGGTGTGGGATTTGGTGGGACCAACATGGCCGCCGACCAGTTCCGGCGGCACCACCAGCCCGGTCCAGCGCTGGATCGTCTGCCGTTCCAGGGCATCGTTGCAATCCGATGCCCAGATCCGGTCGGTGCGCTCAAGGATGCCAAGGTCCACCCTTGCACCCCCTGAAGAGCAGCTCTCGATTTCGACGCCGGGATGCGCCTTGCGAAGCTCATCGAACAGCCGGTAGGCAGCCAGCGTCTGCTCGTGGACAGAGGCGCGGCCTGCATGGCCGTGCTCCATCAGGTCACGGTTCTGGTCCCACTTGAGGTAGCTGATCTTGTATTCCCGGAGAAGGGAGTCGATCCGGTCGAAAATGAACTGCCAGGCGTCAGGATTGACGAGGTCAATGATGTGCTGGGACCGCCAGGGCAACGCGAGCCTGCCGCCGTCTTTATACGAGGAGCTTGCCGGGCCCACAATCCAGTCCGGGTGCGCCCTGGCCGTGTCCGAGTCAAGGTTGACCATTTCCGGCTCCACCCAGAGCCCGAACTCCATGCCCCGGGAATTCACGGCATCGATGAGCGGATGAAGTCCGTCCGGCCACAGCGCGTCGTCAACATACCAGTCGCCCAGCCCTGCCTGGTCGTTGCGACGGCCAAGGAACCAGCCGTCGTCGAGCACAAAGCGTTCAACTCCGAGGTCAGCTGCGGAATCGGCGAGCTCGATCAGGGTGTCGAGGCGGTGGTCGAAGTACACGGCCTCCCAGACGTTGAGGACGACGGGCCGGGCTTTTCCGCCACCGCCCCCCGGGAGAACGTGGTGGGGGCGGGCTCGGAACCAGTCGTAGAAGGCCTCGCTGATGCCATCCAGGCCTCGGTCAGAATATGCCGCGAACAGTGCGGGGGTGGTGTAACCGGTTCCAGGCTCGAGGATCACTTCGGCTGAACCGAGGAGTTCCGAACCGCCGATCATGGTGCGGCCGTCAGCGATGGTGTCAGCGAACTGTTCGTGGTTGCCGCTCCAGGCCAGGTGGGTTGCCCAGACCTTGCCGTGGCGGTTGCCGAAGCCCGCGCTGCCCGCAGCGAACAGCAATGAGGAATCGTGGCCTGTTCGGCCGTGGCGTCCGGTCCGGACCCACGTCCCCTGCTGGATGGACCGGCGCTGGGGGTGGCGTTCGCGGCACCAGCGGCCCGTCAGGTCCAGGAGTTCGACGGCGTCAGGTCCCACGGGGAGGACAGTGGCCAGTTCATCGAGCTGGAACGGCGATGATCCGGTATTGGTGACGGTGTGGCGCAGCTCCAGCAGACCGCCGTCGTGAAGGGCGAGGGATGACTCCACCATAATTCCGGCTTCTTCGTCAGCCTGGACGACGACGGCGGAAGCACCTTTCCCGGGAACGTCACCCTTGGCGACCACCGAGGCTTTCACCGCCCGCAGCCGGACCGAGAAGTCGAGGCCGGAGACGCCGTCGGAAATCCGGTGGCCGCGGAGGGCGGGGCGTCCGCGCCAGCTGGAGGACGCCTGGGGAAGCAGGCCTGCGGGGACGGTCGCGTCCACGGCCGAAGGGGGAATGGGCTCGCCGAGGATCGAGAGGTCCGGCAGGGTGGGGCCAAGATCGGCCCCCCAATGAATGACCTCAGCCTCCCCGTTGTCGAAGCTAATCACCAGGCTGGTGCCGGCGGAACGGAGGTGCAGGGGATCCATTGATAAGTCTCTTTCTTTACAAAACGTGATCATTGCAGGGCCCGCCCTGCGTGCTCGAAACACCAAGCGCGCAAAGCGGGCCCCGGAACTGCTAGCTGATTTTTTACTTGAAGAGCGCGTTGACCTGGTCGTTGGCCTGGCTCAACGAGCTTGCCGGCTTCTTGCCCGACAGGACGGCGTCCATGGCCGGCTTCATGATCCCTGTCACCTTGGCGGAGTTGTCAGCGATCGGGAACAGGAACGTGGTCTCGTCTTTCACGTGGGTGGTGAAGGCACTGACGTCGATGCCCTTATCCGCAAATGCCTTCGCTGCTTTCTCGGAGGAAGTGCTGATAGCGGGGAACACGACTGCCTTGGAGGCAACAACGTCTTGGCAAGCTGTGGAAGCGAGGTACTCCACCCATTTGACCGAGGCGGCAGGGTTCTTGGTGCCGGCCCAGATGGAATCGGCCAGGCCGTTGAACATGCTGGCGCGCTTGCCGTCCGGTCCCTTGGGGGTTGGGGCTATGCCGGTCTCGACACCCTTGTAGCTGGTGTACTGTCCGATCATCCATGAACCGTTGGTGTTGATGGCAGCCTTGCCTGCACCGAAGTTGTCAGCCACGCTGGCTCCCACTGTGGTTTCAAGCTTGGGCATGTAGCCCTTGTCCGCAAGGCCGGACCACCAGGTGATGGTTTCCTGGAACTTGGGATCGTCATAGTTGAATTCCTTGCCCCACGGGTTCTTGTCCGTGTGCGTCCAGCCCATGGTGGCGCTCAGGAAGCTCCACTGCGTCTGGCCATCTCCGCCACCGGAGTTTTCCAGGCCCAGGCCGTAGACAGCGACGTTGTTCTTGTCGAAGCCTGCCTCGTCGCCGCGCTTGCCGTTCTTGTCCACTGTCAGGTGGGCGATTGCCTTTTCGTAGCTGCCGCCGTCCTGGGGGTTCCAGTCCAGGCCCTTGAGCTGCTCTTCGGTGTACCCGGCGTCGGCGATCAGCTTCTTGTTGTAGAACAAGGCAATGGTGTCCCAGTCCTTCGGGAGCCCGTAGCGTTTGCCATCTTCGGTGACCCAGAGATCCGTGAGGCCCTTGTTGTAGATCTCAAGGTCCAGCTTGTCGTTCTTGACGGCATCGTCCAAAGCCAGAAGTTGCTTCTTGGTGGCGAATTCCGGGTACTTTGCCAAGTGGTTTGTGAAGACGTCAGGGGCCGTTCCTGCCACAAAACCGTTGGTCAGAGTGGTCCAGTAATCGTCCCAGCCGCGCTGCGTGACCTTTACCTTGATGTCGGGGTTGGCCTTGGTGAAATCGTCAGCACACTGCTGGTAGGCCGGAAGCTGGTTTGCGTCCCACAGCCAGTAATTGATCTCGCCCTTGGCCTCGGTGGATGCCGGTGCGGAGCCTCCGCAGGCGGACAGGGATAGCGCGATGGCTGCGGCGGCAGCGACGACGCCGATGGATTTCTTCATGATGGACCTTTCGTTATTGACTGTGAAGCAGTGTGCGGTTGGGGGTGAGAGGGAACGGTGGGACTATTTGACGCCGGAGAAGCCGATGGAGTTGACCACCTTCTTGCCGAAGGCGATGAAGAGCAGGAGGACCGGAAGGGCGGCAATAAGGGTGGCCGCCATGAGGCCGCTCCAGTCCGGGGCGCCCTGGGGCGACTGGGACTTGAAGACCCCAAGGCCCACAGTGAGGACCCGGACGTTCTCGTCCTGGCCCACCAGCAGCGGCCAGAAGTACTCATTCCAGGTACCGATGAAAGTCAGCAAAGCCAGCGTGGCCAGGGGTGCCGCCGCGTTGGGCAGCACAATCTGGAAGAAGATGCGGAACTTTTTGGCGCCGTCCAGCATGGCTGCCTCTTCAACTTCCCGGGACATGCTCATGAAGAACTGGCGCAGGAAGAAGATTGCGAAGGGCGTCATGAACAGGAAGGGCAGGATAATGCCGGCGTAGGTGTTCAGGAGGCCCAGGTTCTTGATCATCAGGAAGTTGGGCAGTGCGGTGAAGATCGGCGGGACCATCATGGTCGCCAGGAACAGGGCGAACACCTTTTCGCGGCCGGGCCAACGCAGCCTGGAGAAAGCATAAGCCGCCATGGCGCTGAAGAAGACCTGTCCGGCAGTCACCAGGGTGGAAACGATGATGGAGTTTCGGAGGTACCACCAGAAGTTGATGGCCGCGCCGGAGCCGCCTTCAGCTATGGCTTCCTCAGGGGATTGGAGGCCCATAACCCGCTTGAAGGCGCCCCAGCTGAAGTCGGCCGGTAGGAGATTGCCTGCGTTGCCAGCGAGGGAGTGGTTGCTGGAGAGTGCCGTGCGAAGCATCCACAGGAACGGCGCAATAGTGACGATCAACGCGATGACAACAAGGGCCCATGCTCCTGCACGGCCCCAATTGAAGGGCTTCCGGGGCTTGGTGATGGCGGGCCGGGTCGGGGCAGCGGCTTCATGGCGGGCAGAGGGCTTGCCGGCACCTTGACGGGAAGGAGATGTAGTAGTCATTGCGGGGTCCTTAGTCCAGATCCGATTCATTGCCCTTGAGGAACTTCATTTGGATGAAGGCCACCAGGGCGAGGATGACGAAGAGAATGACGGACAGTGCAGAGGCGTACCCGAAGTCAGACTCGGTGAAGGCCTTCTGGTAGATGTACATCTGGATCACTCGTGAGGCGTTGATGGGTCCGCCACCGGTGGTGACTGCCACTGTGTCGAAAACCTGGAACGATCCGATCACGGTGACCACCAGGACGAGCACCAGGACGGGGCGCAGGAGCGGGATGGTAATGCCCCAGAAGGTCCTGGTGGGTGAAGCGCCATCCAGAGAGGCCACTTCGTAGACGTGCTGTGGAATGGCCTGGAGTCCGGCAAAGATCAGCAGGGCGGTGTAGCCCATGTGGCGCCACACGTTGACGGCCGCGATGGTCGGGATGGCCCATTGCTCGCTACCGAAGAAAGCGATGCGGGGAAGCCCGGTCCAGCTGATGATCTCGTTCACGATACCCAGCTGGTAGTCGAGCATCCAGAACCACAGGAGCGCAACGATCACGTTAGCCACGAGGAACGGCAACAAGAGGGCGCCACGGATGAAAGTTGACTTCGCAACACGGTGCATGAGGAGGGCCAGGCCCAGGGCGATGACTGTCTGGAATCCGATGTTGATTGCCACGTACTGGACGGTCACCGCCATCGAGTTCCAGAAGAGCTCGTCGGTAAAAATTGAGGTGTAGTTCTCGAGGCCGATCCAGGTGGGGTCACCGAGGATGCTGTACTCGGTGAAGCTGAGGTAGATCCCGCGGATGGTGGGGATCAGGAAGAAGACGATGAAGCCAATCATCGCCGGGAATATGAACACCAGTGCCATTTTGAGGTCACCGATGCGCTGCCCTTTTCGGACCGGGGCAGGAGTCCCGGCCTTCTTCGTTCCGCCCGCAGGCGGGTCAGGAAGTTTAGTGATGGTGGTCATCTTCGACCTTCCGTAGGTGTGACATGGATAACAGCTGGGAGTGAATCTACACGAGTAGAAAGGTGGTGGCAAGAGAAATTTCTTTTATTTCCAAGAAGAAGTTGTTGTTGGCCGCATGTCTGTTGACTCGTGTAGATGCCGATGTAACACTGGGAATCACTTGCTGCCCGCCCGGGCAGCGGGATTGAAACCATTCATGGAGGAACGATGGCGTTTTCGCTGGGGGTCGTAGGGGCCGGTCAGTTCGGGGGGCAGTTTGCCCACCTTTTCAGGCTTCACCCCGGCGTGAGCAGCGTCGTTGTTGTGGACGAACTTCCGGATAGGGCCGCTTTCGCGTGTAAGCAATGGGGCCTCGACGGCGTCCTGGACAGTTTCGAGGAGCTCCTTGCATCCGACGTCGACGCCGTTGCGATCTTTACCCAGCGCTGGACTCACGGACCCTTGGTGGAGCGGGCACTGCGCGCCGGCAAAGACGTCTATTCGGCTGTTCCGATGGCTGTCTCGGAAGAGGAGATCTCACGGATCATCGACGCCGTCCGGGAGACCGGGAACGTCTACATGATGGGTGAAACGAGTTACTACAACCCCGCTACCGTCTATGCACGGGAGCAGCATGCTGCCGGGCGATTTGGCCGCGTCTTCTACTCCGAGGGGGACTACGTTCACGACATGGACCTCGGCTTTTACGATGCCTACCGGTACAGCGGCGGCGAGAGCTGGAAAGAGACTGCGAGCTATCCGCCCATGCTCTACCCGACGCATGCCATCGGAGGAGTCCTGGGGGCCGTTCCTTCCCACGCTGTCAGCGTGAGCTGCGTCGGAGTAAGTGATGACCGCGGTGACGGCGTTTTCGACAAGGGCGTCAGCATGTTCGGCAACGACTTCTCCAATGCCACGGCCCTTTTTGAACTGAACGACGGAGGAGTGATGCGGACCAACGAGATGCGACGGGTGGGCTACCCCTCGCATATCCGTGAATCGCGCTTCAGGTTCTTCGGCACCGAGGCAAGCCTGGAGCAGCTGGCTCACGTCACTGTGTGGCAGGACAAGAAGGACGTTCACGACATCTCCGCCCTGATGGAGACGCGGCCCAGTATTCCGCTGGATGACCCTTCGCTTGCCAATGTTGCCCCGGAACTGCGCGACGCCTTCGTCTCGGGCCTGGCCCCCGTGCATGATCCCGCCCGGCTTCCGGACGAATTCCGCGGTGCCCCCAACGGCCATGAGGGAAGCCATCATTTCCTGGTGGACGACTTCGTTACAGCCGTCAACAACCGCAGCATGCCGCCGGTGAACGCCTGGGTGGCGGCCCGGTTCACCCTGCCGGGAATCGTGGCCCACGAGTCAGCCCTCAACGGGGGTGAGCGCCTTCCCATCCGGGACTTTGGCGATGCCCCGTCGACTCTCTAGCTAGGATCTAAGTCATGACGACTCCCACAGTGCAGGCTCCTCGCGGCCCGGTAACCCGGAAGGATGTTGCCCGGTACGCAGGCGTAAGCACCGCCGTCGTCAGCTATGTCGTGAATGGTGGTCCGAAGAAAGTTGCCCCGGCGACGGAAGCCAAAGTGCAGGATGCCATCCGGGTACTCGGGTACCGCCCCAACGCTGCCGCGCGTGCACTGAAGCTGGGTTCGAGTGAAACCATCGGCCTGGTGATCCCGGACAACAGCAACCCGTTCTTCTCCTTGCTCTCCCACGCCGTGGAGGATGCTGCCGCGGAGTGCGGATATGCTCTGGTTCTGACAAATTCTGACGGAAGTGTCGCCAAGGAGCGCCGTCATATCCGAAACCTGGCTGCCCGCCAGGTGGACGGTGTTGTGCTGGCCAGCGTGCTTTTTGAGCCGGACCTTGTGGAACTGGACGACGCCGATATCCCGGCGGTACTGCTGAACCATGGGGACGCGGCCCCGGGCTTCAGCAGCGTCGGCGTCGACCTGGCTGAGGGGGCGCGGATCGCTGTTGAGCATCTGATCGGCCATGGCCACACCAATATCGGCCTGGCCATGGGTACCAACACCGCCAATGACGTGGACGGCCGTGAAAAAGGGTGGCTGCGGGCGCTCTCGGATGCCGGGCTGCCGGAGGGGCCGATCGTCCGCGGACCCTTTTCGCGGGCGGGCGGCTATGCTGCCGGTCAGCGGCTGCTGGCGTCTGCGAACAGGCCGACGGCGATTTTTGCCAGCTCAGACATGCAGGCCATCGGAATTCTCCGTGCGATCCACGAGGCAGGGGTCTCCGTGCCCGGGGACATCGCGGTGGCTTCTTTCGACGGCTCGGTTGAAGCGGAGTACAGCTGGCCGGCCCTCACCACCGTGGAGCAGCCGGTCAAGGCCATGGCCGAGGCCGCAGTCAGTGCCTTGATCGGGGCCGATCGAGGTAAGCCGGCCGGGCACCAGCTGTTCCCCACGAAGCTGCTGGTACGGCAATCCTGCGGGTGCTCCAGGACAACCACCTAGAGCTTGCGTTCTTGCTCTTAGGCTTGGGCTTTCAGGCCCGGACAGGAGCCAGTTCCACAATTCGCAGTCTGCTGACCTGCTCCTGAAGGCTGCGTTGGGCATCAACGCCCAGCCCTGAATCGCTGATCACCTCATCGGCCTCGTCAAGCTTGGCGATGGTGCTGATTCCCAGGGTGCCCCACTTGGTATGGTCCGCCAGAACCACCACCTTCCGGGCCGATTCCATAAATGCCCTGTTGGTTTCAGCTTCCTGCAGGTTTGGCGTGGTGAACCCGGCCTCTGCGTCCATTCCATGGACTCCGAGGAACAGGATGTCCAGGTGCAGCTGCCGGAGTGCAGCCGTGGCAATTGGCCCCACAAGCGCGTCCGACGGCGTGCGCTCACCGCCGATGAGGATCACTGTGGAGCGGGCACGGTTGGACCCGGCCGGTACATCAGTGTGGAAAAGATCGGCGATGCGCACCGAGTTGGTGACAACTGTGATTCGTGGGCCGGTGGCGAGTTCGCGTGCCAGCGCCCACGTTGTGGTTCCGGCGCTTAGCCCGACGGCCATTCCTTCCTGGACCAGGGAGGCCGCCTCCAAAGCAATGGCGCGCTTCTCAGCCGTCAGCTGGGTGGACTTCAGTTCGAAGCCCGGCTCGTGGGTACTGGCATCGCCCGGAAGTTTCGCGCCGCCATGGATCCGCTCCACCCGCCCTGCTTCTTCTAGGAGATCGATGTCCCTGCGAACGGTCATCAGGGAGACGCCCAGTTGCTGGGCGAGCTCGGAGACCCGCACTATCCGATCGCGCTGGACTGCATCCACGATGGCTTGGTGACGTGCTGCGGCGAGCATCTCAGCGGAATCCTTAAGGCAGGGGAAAGGGCTGGTCCCAGTCTAGGCATGCATCACGCTGACGCGAGCGGGTCATCCTCCGCGTGCTGCTCGTTCCTCGCTTTGACGCACGCTTCTTGATAACCCCCTCGCGTCCGCTCACCGTGAGGTGGGACCAGCTCTTTACCTCGAGGGGCCGCTGAATGGCCCCCGCCTTTCCTTATTTTTTGAGGGACGCCGCGATTTGCTGCATGACGGTGTTGTCGGCCAGCGTGGTGGCGTCTCCGACGTCCCGGCCTTCGGCGACGTCTTTGAGTAGGCGGCGCATGATTTTTCCGGAGCGGGTTTTGGGCAGTTCCGGCACGATAAGGATGGTTTTGGGTTTGGCGATGGGGCCGATTTCCTGGCCGACGTGGTTGCGGAGTTCCAGAACAATGGCGTCCCCAGTGTCAACGGCGTCCCCACGCAGGATGACGAACGCGACGATCGCCTGCCCGGTGGTGGGGTCGGTGGCGCCCACGACTGCAGCCTCGGCAACAGCGGGGTGGGAGACGAGGGCTGATTCAATTTCGGTGGTCGAGAGGCGGTGCCCGGAGATGTTCATGACGTCATCAACCCGGCCGAGGAGCCAGATGTCGCCGTCGTCGTCCTTTTTGGCGCCGTCGCCGGCGAAGTACATGTTTTCGAACCGCGACCAGTACGTTTCCTTGAACCGCTGGGGGTCGCCCCAGATCCCGCGGAGCATCGCTGGCCAGGGTTCGCGGATGACGAGGTATCCGCCCGAGCCGTTGGGTACTGATTCGCCTTGCTCGTCTACAACGTCCACGGCGATGCCGGGCAGCGGTGTTTGGGCGGAGCCGGGTTTGGTTGCGGTGACCCCGGGCAGTGGTGCGATCATTTGCGCGCCGGTTTCGGTCTGCCACCAGGTATCAACGATCGGCGCCCTGTTTCCGCCGATCACGTCGCGGTACCACATCCACGCCTCGGGGTTGATGGGTTCCCCGACTGATCCAAGGACACGGATGGAGGAGAGATCGTACTTGGCGGGGATGTCCTTGCCCCATTTCATGAAGGTCCTGATGGCGGTGGGGGCGGTGTAGAGGATGGAAACTTTGTATTTTTCGATGATTTCCCACCAGCGGCCCTGGTGCGGGGAATCCGGGGTGCCTTCGTACATCACCTGGGTGGCCCCGTTGATCAGCGGTGCGTAGGCGACGTAGGAGTGCCCGGTGACCCAGCCGACGTCGGCCGTGCACCAGTACACATCTGTTTCGGGGTGCAGGTCGAAAACAGCCTTGTGCGTGTAGGCGGTCTGGGTGAGGTAGCCGCCGGTGGTGTGCAGGATGCCCTTGGGCTTACCGGTTGTCCCGGAGGTGTAAAGGATGAACAACGGGTGTTCGGAGTCGTGCCCCACCGCGGTGTGCTTGGTTGAGGCGGCGCCGACGGTATCTTCCCACCAGTGGTCACGCCCCTCGTGCCAGTCCACGCCCTGGCCATTGCGCTTGACCACTATGACGTTCCGGACGCTGTGCCCATCGCGGGACAACGCGTCGTCGACGGCGGGTTTGAGGGCGCTGGGCTTCCCGCGCCGGTACGTGCCGTCGGCAGTGACGACGAGTTTGGCTTCCGCATCCTCAATACGTGAACGCAGGGCATCGGCCGAGAAGCCACCGAACACCACCGAGTGCACGGCGCCGATCCGGGCGCAGGCCAGTAGGGTGATAACGGCCTCGGGGATCATGGGCAGGTACACGGCTACCCGGTCGCCCTTGGCCACGCCCAGTGATTCGAACGCGTTTGCGGCTTTCTTGACCTCGTCCGTGAGCTGGGCGTAGGTGTAGGTGCGGGTATCGCCGGGTTCGCCCTCGAAGTGGATGGCCACCCGGTCCCCGAGTCCGTTCTCGACGTGCCGGTCCAGGGCGTTGTACGCGGCATTGACCTTCCCGCCCAGGAACCATTTTGCGAACGGCGGTGTGGACCAGTCCAGCGCCTGGGTGAAGTCCTGATCCCAGGTCAGCAACTCCCGGGCCTGCCTGGCCCAAAAGGCGGGCCGGTCGGCGTCGGCCTCTGCGTAATCCGCCTCCGTCACCACAGCATTGGCAGCGAACTCCTCCGACGGCGGGAAGCGGCGGTCCTCATGCAGCAGGTTCTCAAAAGCGTCTCCCTGCCGGGCAGGCTGGTCAGACGAAGCCTGGATGGCTGCGGCGTCGGCCTCTGTTCTTCCGGACCCTGCGGGGGCGGCGATAGCAGCAGAGCCGGGCGTTTCCTGGGACATGGTGAACCTCATCATTCATCGATCTTTGCTGAGCGGAACTCCTGCACGGCCGTCCGTCCGGTGGTTGACCAAGGACAGCGGCCCGTCATGGAAATTCCGCAAAGAGCTGTTCCGAAATACACACTAACCCTTGCTCACGACAGTAAGTGGCGCGGCTCACAAAGTCCGCCACGAGCGGCATTTATTAAGCGCTGAACGGTGCTGTCCCGGGTCAAAACGCCCCTGCGTTCCCGGCCAGTCAGCTAGTGATCGGCGGGGCACTTGGCTAGGCTGAGATGGAATCGTGACATCCGAGGGAGCCATCCGAGGGAGCACTGGCCCGCTAGCGGTCCAGCTTGTGTCTGCCTTAGGCAGCACTATCCAGGCGGCACTATCAGACGGCCCTGTCCAGAGTGCCGTCATGCGAAGGAGAACAAAATGAATGAGCAACGTGGCCAGCAGGACGCCGCCCCAGAGAACCGGGTCCCGCAGTCGGCCGAGGATTCCCGGACCGGCACGTCCCAAACCAATATCTCCCAGCCCAGCGACTCCCAAACGAATTACTCGCCAACGAATACTTCCCAGCCACTGGCTTCTGATCCTCACAGCACGACTGCGGACCAGGCCACCGGCAGCCCTGCCACTCCTGGTACAAAAACGCCGGCCGCAACGAAGCCTGGTGCAAAAAACGAGGCAGTTCTGGGCCATTTCACCATCCGGGACCTTACGGTTTTGGCTTCGACGTTGATCCTCTTCGTGGCATCGCTCATTCCCATGTTCGCCGGGCGTTACAACCTCTGGAATATGGGCAGCCTCTTCTTCCTTGGTCTCGGGGTTATTCTCCCGTTGATTGTCACCGCACTCTTTGTGGCCCGCCGTCTCACGCCCGGCTCCAAGGTCCGGATCGGTTCGCTGTCCGTGGACCAGTTCGCCTCCGTCACAGCTTCCTTCGCCCTCGCCTTCTTCTTTCTGGCCGTCGCGGACGACTTCGCGCCCAGCCTTCTGGTGGGGCTGATCGGCTCCGTGGGACTTTTCGCCGCAACAGTGTTGGCACGGTTTATCCCCTATTTCGCGGGTGACTTCCTGGACCGGAGGGAAGAGCCGGCCCATGTGGTGGCGAGGGAATCGGCCGCTCCAGTACGGAAGCCCCACGTGGCCAAAGCACCTAAAGCCGGCAGGGAACCAAACCAGGCCAAAGAAGCGCTGGCCAAAATCCTGCCCGGCAGGGGAGCGCGCACGACGACGGACAGCGCATCAGTGCGGCCGTCAGCTGGCCGCGCTACAACGGCCGGCGCAACCGCTATCGGCGGAGCAGCAGCAGGCGGACCGGGTGCCGGGGCCGCAGGTGCAGGTGGACAAGGTGCGGCGGCCGTCTCCCACCCGACTGCAGCGGAACAGACCCAGGCCGCCGCCGTCGTTCCTTCCTCCGCAGCCGAGGAGACCCGGACTTCGGCGCTGCCCACTACGCGCTCCACCGCTGGTGCAACCGCCGTTCCCGAACCCGCAGCGGCCACGCCCGCGACGACGGTGAATCCCCAGGTAAGGTCCCAGGAGCCCATCGGCGCCACCGTGGATCCGTCCCACCGGCCTGAACAGGATGAAGACCAGCCCGTGCAGGAGGCTTTCTGGTTCGCTGTGGCTCAGCCCCGCACTGCCTTTGACGAAGCAACCGGGGCGCCTGCCTTCATCATTGAGCCTGGCGGTTGGGTGCTTGCACTGGAGGACCGCGGCAACGAGTTCCTCGTTCAGCACACGGACGGCCGGCTGGGGGTCTTGCGGGATCTCAGCAACATTGAACGCGGCTAGCGGTACCCATGGACCTGGATCCCGGCCAGCAGCCAGAAGCTGAGTTCACTGCGGAGGAAAAGCAGGGGGCCAGGCCGCGCCGTGGCGCAACGTCGGTGAGGCCGGTCGAATCCCTGTTGGCACAAAAGCGGCGTGCACGCAGGATTAACCGGGAGTTGGCGAAGGTCTATCCCTACGCCCATGCAGAGCTGGACTTTCGCAACCCGTTTGAGCTGTTGGTGGCAACGGTCCTCTCCGCCCAGACCACCGATGTCACCGTCAACCAGGTCACCCCTGTCCTGTTCGCCCGGTACCCTGATGCCCGCAGCATGGCCGAGGCTCCGATGGAGGAGCTCGAAACCCTCATCAAGCCCACGGGGTTCTTCCGCGCCAAGACACGGAGCCTCCTTGCGTTGTCCACGCGGCTGGTTGATGAGTACGACGGCGTTGTGCCCGGCCGCCTTGAAGACCTGGTCACGCTCCCTGGAGTGGGGCGGAAGACGGCCAATGTGGTGCTTGGCAATGCGTTCGGTATTCCCGGGATCACGGTTGATACCCATTTCGGGCGTCTTGCCCGCCGCTTCGGCTGGACCACGTCCGATGACCCGGTGAAGGTCGAATCGGATGTCGCTGAGCTTTTCGAGCCAAGGGACTGGACCATGCTGTCCCACCGTGTGGTGTTCCATGGCCGGCGTGTTTGCCATGCTAAGAGACCGGCGTGCGGTGCGTGCGCAGTGGCTAACTGGTGCCCCAGCTATGGCATGGGCGAGACGGATGCGCAGAAGGCCGCCAAGCTGCTGAAGTACGAACTTGCTCCCGGTAACGAGGAGCTGCTGGCCCGTCTGCAGGCAGAAACCCACCGTGCGGCCGAGATCCGGATGGAATCCCAGAAGAGGCCGCAGTGACAGCCAGGCAGGATCTTCTTGACCTGGCCGCGGCCATCCAATCCGGGGCCGGACCTGCCCCGGACCCGCGGTGGCGCGAGCTTTCGGTGGACCCGGCGGTGGTGCGCAAAGCCGCGGTCCTGATGCTTTTCGGCGTCCTGGACAATGTTCCCGCGGCCTCGGACAAGAAGCTGGTGGCGGCTCATCTTGATGTCCTGCTGTTGCAACGCGCCAACACGCTGGTGGACCACCCGGGTCAGGTCGCGTTTCCGGGAGGCGGCATTGATCCCGGTGAGACCCCGGTGGAGGCCGCCCTCCGTGAAGCCGAGGAAGAGACAGGCCTGGACAGTGCCGGAGTGGAAGTCCTGGGTGTCATGCCGGAACTTGCACTTCCGCGCGGGAACTTCCTGGTAACACCGGTCCTGGCCTGGTGGGCATCGCCATCCCCGGTGCGGGTAGTGGACTACGCGGAATCGTCTCGGGTCTTCCGGATCCCGGTCAGGGATTTGCTGGATCCCCAAAACCGGCGAATGGCCGCGGTGACCAGGCGAGGCGAAACTTTCCAAAGCCCGGCGTTCACTGTCAATGGTGTGGTTGTCTGGGGCTTTACCGGACTTATCCTGAACCAGCTGTTTGACCAGCTGGGGTGGTCAGTACCTTGGGACAGGTCCCGGCTGATCCCGATAGAACCCTGAAATGGGCCTTCGCATCAGCCGGAAACCTTTCCTATCCGGACACCTTCGGAACGGAGCAATCAACAATCAGCCCCGTTGCTGCGTTCTCCCTGACGGCCATAATCCCCGCAGCAACTCCTTTGAGTGTTTTGAAGGCCGGCGATACTGCAACCACTGATCCGTCCTCTGTTGTGAGCCGGAAATGGAATGACTCGTGTCCTTCTTTAACTATTTCAAATGTTCCAGCCATGGCTGTTGTTTCCCCCTTGTAACGCATAGTGCTGATCGGCTTAGCCCTTGCGGCAAACCGACCTCAGTCGACAGTACCCTTGCCGTAACGGGCTGTTCAACGCTACTGAGGGGTAAATGACTAAAAGTGTCTCGCGACTACTTGGCTTTGTCATAGGAGTCAGTCACGGCAATGCTGACGGGGAATTCGACCGGGATCCTTCCGAACAGCAATTCCTTGGCTGCGCTTGCCGCCTCTTCAATGGCAGCGATACTTGCCTCCACCGCATTATCAGGGCTGTGGACCATCACCTCGTCGTGGAGAAAGAACACGAGTTCCCCGGCAGGTGAGCCGTCGGAGCGCAATGCGCGCAGCCGCCGTCGTAATTCCGCCAGCCAGCATGCAGCCCAGTCCGCCGCAGAGCCCTGGACCACAAAGTTTCGAGTGAAACGTCCGCGGGACCTGGCTATCGAGTCCGCCCTGCGCTGTTCCTCGGCGGTCGCGGTCTGCTGGCTTTGGACCCACCTTTCTGAGGGTGGCGGACTGCTCCGGCCCAACCGCGAAGTCACCGTTTTTCCTGCCTCGCCATCGCGGGCTGCGCGTTCTACGAGGCCCACGGCCCGGGGATACGTCTTGGTGAGCTGTGGCATGAGCCGCCCTGATTCACCCGATGTCGCACCGTACATGGCCCCAAGCATGGCAATTTTCGCCTTTGCCCGGTCGCCGCCAAAACCCTGTGCTGCAACGCCGGCGTAGAGGTCCTTATCCTTCGCGGCCTCGGCCATCACCGTGTCCTGGGAAAGGGCCACCAATACCCGGGGCTCCAGCTGTGAGGCGTCCGCCACGATGAGCTTATGGCCGGGATCAGCATGCACAGCTCCGCGGATCTGGTGCGGAATCTGCAGGGCACCGCCGCCACGCGATGCCCAGCGACCGGACACCACTCCGCCCACCACATACTCAGGCCGGAAGCGGCCCCCGTCCACCCAGGCGTCCAACCATGCCCAACCATTAGCCGTGTGGAGGCGGGAGAGTTTTTTGTACTCGAGTAGCGGGCCGATCGCCGGATGATCGGACTGCTTCAGCTCCCATTGCCTGGTGGTCTTGACCTCAATCCCGTTGCGGTGCAGCGAACGCATGAGGTCCTGAGGCGAATCCGGGTTCAGGGCCGGTGAGTTGAGCAGGCTTCTGAGCTCGGCGGTGAGCGCTTCGAGTTTCGCCGGACGCTGGCCATTCGCAGGACGCTGTCCAAGATAGTCCACCAGGATTTTCTCGTGGAGTTCTACCCGCCAAGGCACGCCGGTATGTCGCATCTCTGCCGCAATCATGGACCCGGCGGACTCGGCGGCGAGGAGCAATTGGAGGCGCTGTCTCCTGTTCCCCTCGGTACTCGCGCCGTTAAGGGCGTTTTGCTGCGCTGCGAACTCCGTGCGGAGGTGCTCAATTGAGGGTTGCGCGGCGGTGGCGGGGCCGAGATGTTCGAACAGGGCCCCTTGTTCCTTGGGAGGCGGAGGCGGACGGAGTCCGGCGGGCGGCCCCTGGAGGTCGTCGTCCTGGATAAGCTTTTCGGCGGTACGGGCATAGTCAGTATGGGCGGTGAACTCCGAGTGGGCCAGGATCGCCCCGCAGAGAGTGAGGTCGTAGCACCGCTCCAGCTCAATGCCGGAACGCAGCAAACGCGGGTACCAGTCCTGCGTCCGGTTCCAGATCCAGCGGGGCCGGCGCTTCTCAAATTCACGTACGACGTCGGGGAGCTCGCCGAGGGTTATCACCTGCGGTTCCGGATGGGCTGGGGCCGGTTCGCCTGCCGGAGTGAGTTGCTGAAGGGCTGCGCCGTCGGCGTGGGCGGCAAGCAGCAGATACATGCTTCAATTCTGCCTTGCCGTGACCGACGTCCCTGACAGAACCGGTTCTATTGAGGACGTTGCGTGTCCTGATGCACATGCTGTGGTTGGGGCCCTCTGTTCTTTTGCAGGGCCGGAGCTTTTGTTCCGGGCTTTGGGCTGGAGCTTTCTGCTGGCCTCCGGGCGTTCCGCCTCTGACTGCGACTTGTCCACATAGCCTCGACTTTGTCTTACATGCAGCCTCCGGCCCCGGCAAGGTGGCCGTATGAGCAGGCACCACCTCAAGCACCCTCCCCACACCGATCCACCTTCGGGCGCGGCATCACCAGCGGCACAGGCAGATTTAACCGGCCCCGACGCCTTGGCCGCCCCGCCAGCGCTAACCGGCGCGGCGTCGAGGCGAACGGAAAGGGGAGCCCTGTTTCGTGAAGGAACGGGGAGGCCACGCCCCACACTGGCTCCCTGGCTGCCTGACGAGGGATCGGAGACGCTGCTCGTTACCGGGTTCGATGTGCTCAGATCCGAGGTGGAGCGCATAGTGGCGGCGACAGGCGGGCAATTGCGGGTAGTCGCAGACGCCACCGAGGCTGCACCCTTCTGGGATTCGGCCGGTGCAGTGTTGGTAGGAAGCGATGTGCGGGAGCTTCCTCCAAGGCGCCGCGGGCCTGCGGTCCTGGTAGGCCTCAGCGGGGAAGGCGACAGCCTGTGGCATCTCGCGGCCGCCCTCGGAGCAGAGCGTGTGGCTGTGCTGCCGGACGCGGCAACATGGCTCGCTGAGTACCTGAGCGGGGCTGGTTCACCGGAAGCAGGAGGGTTGGTGGTCGGGCTGACCGGGGGTTGCGGCGGGGCAGGTGCCACCACCGCAGCCATCTGGATAGCGCAGGCCGCAGCAGGGCTCGGAGCCAGGGTGCTCCTGGTGGACGGGGATGCCTGGGGAGGCGGCCTTGAATTGGCACTCGCAGCCGAGGAAGCGGCGGGATTGCGCTGGCCGGACCTTGCGGATGCGCGCGGGAGCATAAATCCCGAACAACTGAGCGATGCCTTGCCTGTGGCTGGAGGTTTTTCGTTTCTTTCCTGGCCCGGCAGCCGGGACCGCTCCGCAGTGGTGGAGCCCGGCACGGTCGTAGGAGTCCTCGACGCCGCCAGACGAGGCTATGAACTTGTGGTCGTGGACATCGGACGGGGTGCAGAACCCCTTCGGAACTTCGCCTGGGATTGCGATCGGCTTCTGCTCGTAGTGCCTGCCCAGCTCAAAGCCGCCGTCGCCACAGCAAGAATCCTGCAGGAGCTTCCGCCAGTGGGAACGTCGTTGGTAGTGCGGGGAAAGGCGGGGGCAGCACTGGACGCCGGCCTCATAGCGGATTCAGTGGGGCTGCCCCTGCAAGCCGTCTTGCCCGAGGTGAGGGGGACTGCGGGGGCTACTGAGCAGGGCAGGTTGCTGGAAGTCGGGCAGCGGAGGAATGTCCGCCGGTTTGTGGCATCGGTCCTGGAGCTCTTCGACGAGGAGGGGGAATGACCGCCCGCCGAAACCTGCTTGGTCTCCCTTCTGCCCCCATCATTTCGGATGGTGGCCTCACCCGTCGCAGGCAAAGCCGATCAGTCGATGCCAGGCTGCTTGAATCCGTCCGTGAATCTGTCATGGCCGATTCCGGACCTGTCACCCCTTTGCGGGTGGCATCGGCAGTCCAGGCCTCGGGGCGGCTCCTCGGTACAGCGGGTTCCTTGGCCGCCGTGGAAAGCATCAGCGCTGAGCTCAACGGACTCGGGCCGCTGCAGGCGTTGGTCCGGGATCGGGCAGTGACTGACATCTTCGTAAATGCACCGGACTCCGTCTGGCTGGACCGGGGCAAGGGCCTCGAGCGGGCTCCCGTCACCTTTTCCAACGAGGTCCAGGTACGTGCCCTTGCCTCGCGGCTTGTAGCTGCCGGAGGGCGCCGGCTGGATGACGGTTCTCCCTGCGTCGACGTCAGACTCGACGGCGGTTATCGCGTCCATGCCGTACTTCCTCCAATCTCTACTGCCGGAACGCTGTTATCGGTGCGGATCCGGCGCGATCAGGTGTTTTCGCTCGACGAACTCAGGCAAGGCGGAATGTTCGGGCCTCTTGGTCAGCAGGTGCTGGAACGGATGGTGACGCACCGGTTGAGTTTTCTGATCAGCGGGGCCACAGGATCCGGGAAAACCACGCTCCTTTCAACACTGTTGGGCTTGTGCCATCCAAGCGAAAGGCTGGTCCTGATCGAGGATGCTTCGGAGCTCAATCCCGTGCATCCCCACGTGGTCTGCCTGGAATCAAGGCACGGGAACCTGGAAGGCGGAGGCGCCGTCGATCTGGGCGAACTGGTGCGGCAGGCATTGAGGATGCGGCCGGACCGGCTGGTGGTAGGAGAGTGCCGCGGGGCGGAGGTACGTGAGCTGCTGACAGCAATGAATACGGGCCATACCGGAGGAGGCGGCACCATTCACGCCAACGCGGCGGCAGCCGTTCCTGCGCGGCTTACGGCGCTGGGCGCGCTCGCGGGACTAAGCCAGAATGCGGTGCGTCTGCAGGCATCCAGCGCCTTGGACGTCGTGGTCCACGTTGAACGATCAGTCCATGGCCGGCAGTTGGCATGCATCGGCCTTTTTGAGGATGGGAGGGAAGGGCTCACTGTTTCGGCAGCACTGGAGATCCGTGGCGGTGAGCTGTGCCAAGGGCCGGCGTGGTCCAGACTGGCTAGACGCCTGGGACTCGAAGGGCCCGGGTTTGCAGTTGGGTACGGTAGGGAATCGGCGTGAGTTTCGCGATGGCTGTTGCCCTTGGAGCCGCACTCTGGCTCATCATTCTTCCTGGGCGAACCTCCGCACACCGCCTCCGAGTCACACTCCCTGCTGCTGGCGGACGGTATGGGAAGGGCCGTGCCGTTTCAGGGTCTCCCGGATCATCCGCAGCTGGACTGGCTCCGGGCCGAAGTGCCCGCTTTCGGAAACGGAACCGCAGCCAAGAGTCCAGTCACATGACGGTGGTAATTCAACAGCTCGCCGCCCTGTTGAAGGGCGGCCGAACTCCCTCCCGGTTATGGGACGAGCTCGCTACTCTTTACCCGGCAGGATCATCCGAACTCACCACAGGCCGGGATCCTCGTGCGGGCCGGGCTCCTCGTGCTGGCCAGGTCCCTCATGTTGGCAGGGCTGCTCGTGAAGGCGCCGGCCAGACTACGGCAGAAGTCTCGGGCTCTGCTTTTCAACTCGTACTGGCCGCAGCCAGAGCGGCTTCGCTCCGGGGGTCACCTGTCTCGGACGCTATTCGATCAGCTACAACAAGCGCCTATCCCGGCAGTTCGCGGAACCGCCGGATTTGGGGTGAACTCGCCGCTTGCTCCGACATCGCGGAAGCCAGCGGATGTCCATTGGCTGATATCCTCACCCGGTTCGCTGCCCAGCTGGAAGCCGAGGACGACGCCGACGCGGCCCGGCAAACGGCGCTGGCAGGGCCAAAGGCCACCGTGAAGCTGCTGACCTGGCTGCCCTTCCTGGGACTGGCTCTTGGCACGGCCCTGGGAGTAGATCCGCTGAAGATCCTTTTGGGGACACCGTACGGAATCGCCGCCCTCGTTGCCGGCATCTTGCTGACTGTGGCAGGACGAGCTTGGTCGGCCCGCCTCGTCCAGCACGCGGCAGGGATGCCATGACGGTTGTCTTGCTCCCTGCCATTGCAATTGCAGCGCTGGCTACCATGGCTGCTTTATTCGCGTTGGCTGGCCCGGAGAGGGTGCGGAGACGGTTGGCCCGGCTACTTGCACTTAGTAAAGAGCGCTCCGCCCTTGAGAACGGCAATCGATACACACCAGCTGGAAATGGCCGGGATCTGACGGGAACTGGGGCTGACTTAAGGGGAAAGCGGGAGCCACCGGCAGGGGGTGCCGTTACCTCCGCGGAGGACGGCCTGGCAGACACCGCCATGATGCTTGACCTAATTGGCGCGATGCTGGACGCTGGCGCCGGAGTGGGGCGCTCACTTCAACTTGTGGCGGACTGCTCATCAGCTAAGCACGCGCTGTCCCTTCGCCCGGTTGTTTCAGCGCTTGCGATTGGTGCGGATTGGGATACGGCATGGCGCAGTTCAGCCGTTCAGACCCGAGGAATGGTCGAACTTCGTGATGCGTTGGGTTTTGCGGCGCTCACCGGTGCCCCTTCATCGGCGATCCTCTATGCCCAGGCCGCCCGGATGCGGAGGGAGCGGTTCCGGGCCGCCGAAAAACGGGCGGCTGCACTGGGTGTGAGGCTTGTTATCCCCCTGGGGCTGTGCTCATTGCCTGCCTTCATCTGCCTTGGTGTTGTTCCCGTTCTTCTGGCGATGATGCCGTCAGCGGGCTAGAGGCGTACTCCAGTTTCCCTCCACAGCCAAGGAATTCCACGGTTATCCACTTAGCGGTCATGGTCACTTATCTGCCGGAGAACAAGTCGGAAGAGTCGAAGCAGCCGGTGCTACAGCCGGCGCCCCACCTATGGAAGGACACATCATGTCGACCACAGCACATCCCCTCGAAAAGCGTGAGCCTGCCCAGGCGGAACAGTCTGAAGCCAAGGTCAGTGAAATATACCCGGGGGCAAGCGCCGCTCCTCAGGTCCGGAACAACGTCGCTGGCCTTCGAAACCGGCATGGTCGCATCCGCCGCCTGGGCTTTCGGCGGTACAACCTTCGCCGGCAAACCTCATGGGGTTCGGAAGCGGGCATGGCCACAGCGGAATATGCCATCGCTACATTGGCTGCCGTGGGTTTCGCCGGTTTGTTGGTCTTTATTCTCCGCAGTGAGGAGGTCAGAGGCTTTCTGCTCAACCTCATCCGTACGGCGCTGGCCTTGCCATGATGCCCGGCTTGGAAGTGCTCCCAGTCCCTGGCGCGGGGAAGTGCCGGGGTGCTGTAACGGCTGAATTTGCCGTCGCCTTGCCCGCCGTGTTGTTGCTGTTGGCCATGCTGCTGGCCGGTTCCGCCGCTGGCCTGACCCAGCTCAGGCTGGAGGAGGCAGCAAGGGCAGGGGCCAGGGCGCTTGCAAGAGGTGAGGATCCCGAAGCCATTGAGGGCATTGTCAGGCAAGTTGCAGGCAGCTCCGCTTCGGCTGCCATCAGCGCAGACGGGGAATGGCTGAGCGTCATCGTGTCAGGCAGGAGCGGCGGGTCAGCGGGTTCGCTGGTCCCGTGGACTTTGTCTGCGAAGGCAACGGCCAAGGGAGAGTCCGGCAGTGCACCGTGATTCCCACCCCGAGCGTGGTTCCGGGACCGTCCTGGCTGCGGCCCTGGGCCTTGTAGTAATGACGGCGATGGTACTTCTGCTCGTGCTCGCGCAGTCAGCAGTCATGGCATCCAGGGCCGCATCGGCCGCAGACCTTGCAGCTCTGGCCGCAGCCGATGCGGCACGGGGTCTGACGGAAGGGGAACCCTGTGCCGTCGCAGCCGCGGTCGCAGCCCGGCACAACGCAAGAGTGACGGCCTGTGCAGAAGGAACAGGCCAGACAGTTGAGGTCCGCACCGAGCTGGAGGCCCGGACTGTTGTTGGGTCAGCCACGGGACATGCCCGAGCCGGCCCGCCGCCCTGATAGGAGGGCCGCACTACTAACTGCGATCCGGGCTGGTTTGAAGGGTTTCCAAACGAGGGGCTTCACTTGCATCCCGAAGCAAAACGTCGAGCAGGACCACTGCTGCCGCCTTGTCCAGAGGGTTGTTCTTGTTGCCGCATTTGGGCGATTGCACGCAGGACGGACAACCCGACTCGCATTCGCACGCTTTGATCGCTTCACGGGTAGCTGACAGCCACACCTTGGCCTTGTCGAAACCACGTTCCGCGAAGCCTGCCCCACCGGGGTGCCCGTCGTACACAAAAATGGTGGGCACCCCGGTATCGGCATGGAGGGCGGTGGAAACCCCGCCGATGTCCCAGCGGTCACTCGATGCCACCAGGGGCAAAAGTCCGATCGCGGCGTGCTCAGCGGCATGCAGCGCACCGGGAAATTGCGCTTCGATGAGGCCGGCAGCAGTGAGTGAGCGGTTGTCCACCTCAAACCAGACTGCCTTAGTGAAGAGCTCCCTGGCCCCCAGCTCCAGCGGCTCCTCGCCCAGGATCTCGTTGGAAATCAGTGCCTTGCGCTGGAAGGAGACAACCTGGGTGGTTACCTTCACGTCTCCGAAGTGCACTCCTATGTCGCCCCACCGAACGTGGCGCTGACTCTCCAGGACCTCGATCTGCGTTACATCCCTGGCCGTTGTGTAGTAGTCCGGGTTCGCCCGCCGAACCACAACGCAATGGTCATCCTCGTTCAGATCCTCAACCACGTAACTCTCGCCCTGGTGAACATACACGGCACCGGTGTGGGCCTGGTAATGAGTCTGCGGCGAATCCATTGTGCCCAGGAGGGAGCCGGTGTCGGCGTCCACAATGCTCACCGGCCCGCCGCCGTCGGCTCGAAGGTTCACCATGGCGGCAGCACTTTGGGAATGCGTCCAGAACCACCCGGCCGGCCGTTTTCGCAGGTATCCCTGGGTTACCAGCTGGTCCAGCAGCTTCTCAGACGTATCGCCGAAAAGTTCCAGTTCGCCGTGGCCGAGGGGGAGTTCTGCCGCTGCCGCGCAGAGATGCGGACCAAGGACATAGGGATTGGAGGGGTCAAAGACGGTAGCCTCAACCGAGAGGTCAAAGATGGCTTCGGGATGATTCACCAGGTAGGTGTCCAGTGGATCGTCACTGGCAACGAAGGCGGCGATGGCGTCCTGGCCCGTCCGTCCGGCACGGCCGATCTGCTGGAACAAAGAGGCTCGGGTACCGGGCCAGCCTGCCACCAGAACCGCGTCGAGACCGGAAATGTCGATGCCGAGCTCAAGGGCTGAGGTGCTGGAGACACCCAGGAGCTCACCGGACCGAAGAGCTTTTTCCAGCGCACGTCTCTCCTCCGGCAAATACCCGGAGCGGTACGCTGCCACTCTTTGCGGAAGGCTCGGATCCACTTCATCAAGCAGCCGCTTGGTGATGGACGAAATGGTTTCCGCCCCACGGCGGGACTTGATGAAAGCAATCGTCCGGACATGGGAGGAAACCAGATTGGCCAGGAGATCTGCCGTTTCAGCCACGGCAGTCCGCCGCTCCGGGGCGCCGTTTTCGCCCCGGACTTCCATCAGGGCCGGCTCCCAGAAGGCCACTGTGGTGGAACCGTGGGGTGAGGAGTCCTCAGATACGGCCCGGACCGGAGCACCGATGAGCCGTCCAAACGATTCGCCAGGTTCAGAAGCCGTGGCGGAGGCGGCGATAAACACGGGACCCGGGGATCCGATTCCGGCGTAGTAGGCACAGATCCGGCGAAGCCGTCGCATCAGGTTGGCCACATGTGAACCGAAGACACCGCGGTAGCTATGTGCCTCATCCACAATCACATAGCGGAGCCGGCGGAAAAAGCTTGCCCACCAGGCATGGTTTGGCAGGATCCCGAAGTGCAGCATGTCGGGATTGGCGAGGATGAAGTTGGCGTGGTCACGAATCCAGCGTCTGGAGGCGGGATCCGTGTCGCCGTCGTACGTTTCGGCCCGGACGGTCGGAAGGTTCAGCGCCCGAATAGCGGAAAGCTGGTCAGCGGCCAGGGCTTTCGTGGGGGAGAGGTACAGCGTTACGGCGCCGTCGTCGTGGATTTTTCCCGGTTGGGACAGCACTCCCAGCTCCGAGCGATGGATCGAGTCCAGCGCCGGAAGCTGGTAGGCCAAGGATTTTCCTGAGGCCGTCCCGGTGGCTATCACCACATGTTCGCCAGAATGGGCGAGGTCGGCGGCGAGTACCTGATGCCGGTAGGGCTGGTGGATCCCCAATGACCCATAGGCAGTTACGAGGTCGGGGTGAGCCCACTCCGGCCAGGTCTCGTGGATGGCTTGTCGGGCCGGAATGGTGTGCACATGACGCAGCTGCTCCGGGTCCGGGCCCCGGCCCAGAAGCGGGATCAGCGAGTCATGTGGGTTCACCTAAACATTGTTTCACCCGGGCTCAAATCGCTGGTTTCCGCCGGGTCTTCGGACTAGGCGACGGAGAGGTCTGCGCCCTCGTCAGAGGCGGAGACCATCAGTACATGGCAGACGGTTTTCCAGCCCAGGTGCGAATACAGCTTCTGTCCGTCCAACGACGCCAGCAACAGTCCATTCTCAACGTCGTGCTCAAAGGCCTGTGCGGCCAGCGCTTTCATGATGAAGCTGCCCAGACCGCGGCGCTGGTAGCCGGGTTCGGTGACGATCCTGTCGAACACGGCGGTATTCCCCACCACGTAGACCCGGCCACTGGCAGCAACCTCGTCGCCACTCCGGACCACGGCATGGTGCACTCCGTCCGTTTGGGAAGTCTCGAGCCTGAGGTCATCATCAGCAAGCCAGGGATCCTCAGAGTCCTGGGTCTCCATGTCTACGAACATCATGGTCTGCGACGCCGATGTCACGTTCAGTCCGTGCTCCTGCGCCAGGAAACTGTACCGGGCGGCGTCGTTGGTGAAGACCGTGATGATCCTGGTTGGGGATTCCGCTGCCTTTGACACCAACTCAGCGAATTCGGCGTTGGAGGGATCATGGGCGAAGTAGACCCAGTCCCTGTTGGCATCAGCTCGGAGGACCGCAGGGAAGCGGCCCTCGTTGCGGGTCTCGTAGCCCCGGCAGCCGGCCCAGCCGGCTACCCAGACTTCCAGCAAGTGGGTGATGTCTTCAACCATGGCGTCCGGAGTCATGTGATGAGGGTATTCCAGCGCTGTCACAAGCAACAGGGGTAGGTGGAGGAGAAAGGCCTTGCTTATGAAATTGTGACCGAGGCAAGGCGCTCCCGCAGCCAGGACAATGGAATACCTCCCAAGCGGAACACCTCGCCAACGGCGATTTCCCGTACCAAGTACCCTTAAATACGTGGCTTTGAACCGAATTGTACTTTTCTACGGCTTTACCCCTCTCCCGGACCCCGACGCCGTCCGGCTCTGGCAGCGTGCCTTGTGCGAGAAGCTGGGACTGACCGGGCGCATCATCATCTCCAAGGACGGCATCAACGCCACAGTCGGAGGCGAGATCGGCGCAGTGAAGCAGTACGTCAAGACCACGCGCGAGTACAAGGGCTTCCACGAGGTCGACGTGAAGTGGTCCGACGGCGGTTCCGAGGACTTCCCCAAGCTCAGCGTGAAAGTCCGCGACGAGATCGTGTCGTTCGGGGCACCCGGCGAACTGAAGGTTGATGAAAGTGGCGTTGTGGGCGGCGGCACGCATCTCAAGCCCGAAGAGCTGCACCACTTGGTTGACACCAAAAAGCAGAGCGGCGAGGACGTGGTGTTTTTCGATGGCCGGAACGCCTTCGAGGCCCAGATCGGGAAATTCAAGGATGCTGTAGTTCCCGACGTCGCCACGACGCACGATTTCATCAAGGAGCTGGACTCCGGAAAATACGATGCGTTGAAAAACAAGCCCGTCGTGACCTACTGCACGGGCGGCATCCGCTGCGAGGTCCTCTCCAGCCTCATGGTCAACCGCGGCTTCAAAGAGGTTTACCAGCTGGACGGAGGGATCGTCCGCTACGGCGAAACCTTCAAGGATCAGGGACTCTGGGAGGGCTCCCTCTACGTCTTTGACAAGCGCATGCATTTGGAATTCAGCGAGGATGCCAAGACGATCGGACAGTGCATCCGCTGCTCGGCCCCCACCAGCAAGTTCGAAAACTGCTCAAACCTCAGTTGCCGCACGCTGACCCTGTACTGCGCCGAGTGCGCCGCAAGTCCCGAGACCCTCCGCTGCCCCGACGGCTGCGCCGCCTAACCCCCTCCTGGGAGACTTCAGATCCGGCTCACGATGTAGGCATAGTTTGCGGCGGGAACTGTTTCCATCTGCACAGTCAGCACTGAGTCCTTCGTCAGCTCGATCACGTTGACCCGCGCAGTTCCGCACCGCAGGCTCAGATTTATCAATTCATCGTCCCCGTTGCGGATGATGAAGCTCATCCGGTAGTGGCTTCGGCATGCCAGCGTCAGCGCATAGGTGCCGCTGGGCAACTGCGCGGTGCTTTCGGTTCGGGTCGCGTGGCGATCCAGCGAACCGAAGCCGGTATGGAACACCTGGCCCTGCGTGTCCGGCAGGACTGACGCCACCCACAGCTCCAGTTCGTCCCCCGACACAGGCTCATTCATCCTCGGGTCCCGCGGGAGCCTTACATCCGTGTAGGTCGGCGTGGGCGTCGCGATGAGCGGACGCCCGTCGTCGTACACGTACTCACAGCCGCTGGTGATCGCCGCGGCTGCCAAGGCAACGGAAAGGACGACGGCGGCGCCCGGCCGGCGCCTGAGCGTCGCCCGCGGTGCCCGCACTCTGGGCATACTCTGACTTTAGGCCCGGAAAAGTCGCCAATCCATAGGTAGTACGGGGGGACGCCAGCGCTATCCCTGCCCTTCCAACTACCGCCTGAATTCAGGGCTGGGAGTGGCTTGGGGTGCCGTCGCTCTGCCGAGGTGAAAACCCACTCTCGCCCCTGCCCCCGGCGCGGGCTTCTCGCCCGTCACCCTGGTTGAGATTGAGAGAGCCCCGGCGGCATCCAGTTCGTGCACTACTGGTTCCCCGCACAGGTAGGTTGTCTGGAGAAGCACAGCACCTCCTGTCCCCACAACAACCAATTCGGCTTCGGACGCGCCCAGGCACTCTGAAGCCACAATGTACTTACCGGACGGGAGCGCCTTGGTGCTGGTGGAAACGCCATCCGCAGGACCGTCCGCGCCTGATATGAGGTCAGGTGCTGCAACCGCCAGATGGCGTCGCATGATCGCGGCGTTCCTGTCCTGGGCAGCTGCTACCTCCGGATCAAGGGTAGGAAATGCAGTAAAAGAGGGCGGAAGGCTGGGATCACTGCTCGTGGAGGAAGCACGTGGGGGAGCTCCGACGTCGTATTCACAGCCCCCGCAGCCGAGGAGGAGGACTCCGGCCATCAACAGCGCTGAAAGCGGCGGAAGCAGCCTCCCGAGGGCCGGGCTCATCATCCGGCTTTCTGCCCCGGAAGGACGCTGACGGCGGCTCGCAGCTCGTCTGAATCGGAATCCACCAGGATCTGGGCACCGTCTGTATTGAGCTCGAAACTCGTTCGGAATGCCGGCCCGCAGGGAACATCCGGTAGCTCGGCAATCGGATCGCCGTTCGCGTTCATCGCCAGAAGGTCCACGGCGTCAGGTCCGGAACAAACAAAGGCGAGATCATATGTTCCCGCACTTGCCAGCGGACCCGTGGCGGTGCCTTCCCCTGAAGACAGGAAGCGCCGGAACTCGCCTGGCTTTTCCTGACCCAGCTGCTCAGTCATCCACGCCTGATTCCTGGCCGCGATGTCGCGAGGTGCGGGGTGGTGCTCAAGTTTCAGCCCTGTTACAGCACCGGTCAGGGGTTCCTGAGGCACCACTTTTGCCAGAACCTGCCCGCTGGTGTGGTCGATTTGAATGACCTTGCCCATGCCGCAGGAGAAGGAATACTTCTCCGGGGACGAGTCGCCAAACGTAACCGACACATCTGCGCCCGGAGCCCCGACACACCCCGCAGTAAGAAGGTATTGTCCGGACCCGATCTCAGCTTCAACGGTCGCTTCCGGGCCGGTCTCATAGGGTAATCCCGTTGAGTCAGGAGGCCCCAAAACCCTCATCAAAGCGACCATGTTGGATTCACCGGATGCCGGGGCTGAGTCGGAAGGCTGGCCAGGTGAACCGCTGATCGTCCGGCCACCTCCTGACGAATATTCGCAGGCACTTAGACCGCCAGCGAGCGATATCGCCACCGCAATCGAAACACGTTTGTTCATGAGCTGCCTTCCCCCAAATGCTGCCGTAGACGACGAGCCTACTAGTCACCGCCTCAGTGCAGCAGTCGACTCTCTTGGATTCCGGGACGATGTCACTATCGTTGGGCCTAGAAGCAATGGCAGATAGCGGCTTCAGCATCGGTTTCTGGGAACCAGTCGAGAGGACTCCACCAAGTGGCGATCGAGATTCGTCCTGCCAACCAGTTCGAGGACGTGAAGACGATGGTCGGACCGAAACGGCCCGACGCGAACGTGTGCTGGTGTCTGAGCTACCGCATCCCCTCAAAGCAGAACCTGGAGCTGCGCGGCACCGAACGCGGGGAACTCGTCAAACAACTGGTCGGGCAGGAGCCGCCGCCCGGGGTGCTCGCGTACGACGGCGACGAGGTGGTTGGGTGGGCGGGTGTCCATCCACGCGCCGACACAAGCTTTGCCCGCAACCGGAAGATTCCCCACGTGGACGATCTTGACGTTTGGTCAGTCTGGTGCATCCGCGTTCGGCCAGGCTATCGCGGCAAGGGGATCTCCCATCATCTCCTCGAAGGCGCCGTGGATTTCGCCCGCGGCTACGGCGCTCCCGCCATCGAGGGCTACCCCGTGGATAACCAGGGCAAACACGTTGACCTCACCATGGCCTACGTGGGCACCCGCAAGCTCTTCGAAGCAGCGGGATTCACCAAGGCGGCCGACACCGACTCCCTGATCAATGGCTTCCCGCGGGTACTGATGCGCCTGGACCTGCGCTGAGATACTGCTTTCCGAGCAGTCTGTCGCCCGCAGGAGGCTAGCTACCGGGGGTCAGCTGATACGCGAAGATCAGGGGTGCGTCCACGCTGGATGTGCTGACCTGCAGAGACCCTGCTTCAGGAACAGAGACCTTGGCCCGCTCGAGGCTTCCGTTGCAGGCAGCTCCGGCGTCAACGATTTCCCGGCCCTGCTGCGTGACTGCGAAGAAGGCCTTCCCTCCACCCTCACACGTCATCGTCAGCGTGTAGACCCCTGCCTGAACGTCGGCCGCTTCCTGCGTCAGCGCCTCCCGATCCAGAATCTTCCCGGAGTCCTCCAAGACTGCGCCCGCTGCAGACGGTAGCGCAGTGGCCTTCCACGCTGGGACATCAGCGTTTTCGATTGAGAGGGCCGAAGAGCACGCCGTAATGCTGCCTGCTGTGAGGGCGGTGAGCGCTGCTGCTGCGAGGGCACGCCGCAGCACTACTTCAGATCGGGACATGCTCCCAACTTACCCGTTGCCGCGCTGCTCCCCGTTGATCAACTCCACTACCATCCCCCGATGCAGCCCTCAGTACACCGGCATCTGAGTTGGTTTGCCTCCGCACACTGCCAGCCGAAGCGTTGAGGGTGTTCTCCTCTAGGACGGCGGGTATTGCTCATGCTTTTTGGCCAGTGCCTCGAACTCCTCGTCCCAAGCTCTAGCCAAGTACTTGTTGTATTCGCGGTCCTTCGGAATGAAGTCCGCGGGGGCGACCTTGACTTGAGGGGAGATGAGGTTCGGAGGTGGTGCAGGCGTGATTGTCCTCAGGGGAGGAGGCTTGGCGACCATCGTCCTCGGCACAGGTGCCGGTATTCTCCGCGGGGGAGGCAGATAGCGAACCTTCTTCGGGCGGTTGCCAAGAATGACTATGAGAAAGAATGTCAGCGGCAACAGGAGCAGCCATGGATAGGTGACCACCAGCGAGACCAGGATGGCCAGAAAAAAGAACACGCAGCCAGCTCCCAAGCCCTCGGGCTCTTCCTGCTTTTTGCTCATTCACCTCACCGCCGAGATGTATTTCCCGTCATTTTATCGTGCTCTACGGGCTAGCTCCTAGCGCATCCGGCGAGGCAACTGGGTCTACTGATCGTCCTGGACTTCTGGCGGGGACAAAATTCTCTTGAGGTTGTCCAACAGATGTTGACCTTGACGCAACGTCAACATCTATGGTCCAACAGATGTTGACCTTGACGCAACGTCAACATCTACAGTCGGAAGTGCCGGTAATTCAGCCGGTCGAGAGCACCTTGGAAACGACTCCAGGAAGGGGGCCGCTATGGAATGGTCGATCCAGGAGATCGCCAAAATCGCCGGAACCACGAGCCGGACCCTTCGTCACTATGACAACATCGGGCTCCTCAAACCGAGCAGTACAGGTCACAACGGTTACCGCTATTACAGCCAGTCGGCCCTGGTGCAGCTCCAACGCATCCTGCTCCTTCGGGAGCTGGGGCTCGGATTGCCGGTCATCGCCCAGGTGCTTGACCGTGAACAGGACACCGCAGGGGCCCTCCATGGGCACCTCGGCTGGCTTCAGCAGGAACAGAACAGGTTGGGCCGGCAAATAGCGTCGGTCCGCCGGACCATCAAAGCAGTGGAAGGAGGTGAAAATCTCATGGCAGAAGAAATGCTGGATGGCTTCGACCACACGCGCTACAAGGACGAAGTCGAAGAACGATGGGGTAAGGACGCCTACGCAAAGGGCGACGCCTGGTGGCGGGGAATGGGTCAGGACGAAAAGCGGGCCTGGAAGCAGCGCGCCCAGAAGCTCGGCAACGACTGGATCGCTGCCGCAAAGGCCGGCATCGCGCCGGACAGCGAGGCAGCCCAGGAACTGGCAAGACGCCATGTGGCGTGGCTCCAGGAGATCCCGGGCACTCCGGCCTCGGCCAACAGCCAAAACGGCGTCCAGAGTGGCATAGACATTAAGGGGTATGTCACAGGTCTGGGGGACATGTACGTTGCTGATCCCCGCTTCGGGGCCAACTACGGCGGCACGGAGGGAGCCATGTTCGTGCGGGACTCGCTGCGGATCTACGCCGAGCTGAATCTGTAAGCACAACCGGGCAGGAAGGGCATCCCCTTCCTGCCCGGTGATCCGGCCGTGCGTTCTTGTCTCCGTACGTTGTCTTGTCCAGGGCCGCGAATAGACTTGCACCCGTGACCGAACCAACTGCCCTTTCGCCCGTATCGTTCATTTCCGGAAATACGCCGGATGCTCCGCGTAGCGATATGCCTGGCCTTCTTGAGGCACTTGCAGCCGACCTGAAAAGCCTCGACTACACGGTGGATGGTGTTGCCCGGTTGCTGGGCGAATCAGCCTCCGAGGCGCTGAACAGGGACCAGCTCGTCCCGGCTTTGATAGCCACCGAATCCGCCGCGGAGGGTGAGCATGCAACAGCCGCGCTGGCCGCCGTCGTACGCTTATTTCTCCTGGCGCAGCCGCAGCAGCCGGCAACGCTCGACGCCGCGTTCCCCACTCTCCGGTCGGAAGGCCTAATGACGCTGGGTTTGATCCAACACGGCGATGACGGCGTGAGCGCGGTGGTGGATCTGCGTCCATACGGTTGGGAGGGCGGTCCGGAAGTTTCCGCCGGACATGGCCTCGGCGACACCACCGGTGTGGAATTGTGGGTGGCGAGCGACCTTGCCGCCCACCAGCGGCCCGGCGTCCTGCGCCACGATCACGTGCTTGGTATCGGCCAGGCGTCCACGACGCTGGTTCAGGCAACCATCCGTCGTCCTGTTTCCCGCGCACTGGATCTCGGCACCGGGTGCGGAATTCAAACCTTCCACTTGCTGCAGCACGTCAGGCACGTCACGGCAACTGACATTTCCGAGCGGGCGCTTGCTTTTACCCGCTTCAACCTGCTGCTCAACGCCGGGCCGCTGCACATTGATCCATTGAACCTGGAAGAGCGCGTGACGCTCCGGCTGGGATCACTGCTGGAACCTGTGGCGGGCGAGGCGTTTGACCTGGTGGTCTCGAACCCGCCCTTCGTCATCACGCCTCGGAGTCTGGACCTCTCCGGGCCCAACCAGTTCACTTACCGCGACGGCGGACTTCCGGGTGACCAGATTGTGTCATCGCTGATCCGGGGCCTGCCAAAAATCCTGGCGCCTGGAGGAACAGCACAGATGCTGGGTAACTGGGAAATCACCGCGGGTACGTCCTGGGAGGAGAGGCCTCAGAGCTGGGTCAGCCCGGACGTTGATGTGTGGATAATCCAGCGTGAGCAGTTGGGACCAGATCTGTACGCGGAAACCTGGCTTCGTGATGCCTCCGAAAGCCGGGACCGCAGGAGGTATCAGGAGGCATACTCTGCTTATCTTCAGGACTTTGCGTCCCGCGATGTGTCCGGAATCGGCTTCGGGATCGTTTGGCTGCGTCGGCCTGCAGGAGAGGCCGGCAGGGCGATCGAACGGTTCGAGGAGATCACGTACCCGATAGAAAAGCCTGTCGGTCCCCACCTTGGCGCCGCCGTCGAACGCTCCGACTGGCTGGTTGCCCATGACCTGGCCGCTGCCCATCTTGTGGTCGCTGACGACGTGACCGAAGAACGGCACCAGCGTCCGGGGGCAGAGCACCCTGGGGTGATCCTGCTTCGCCAAGGAGCCGGGCTCCGGCGGACTAATCTGCTGAGTACGGAGCTGGCCGGGTTTGTTTCGGCGTGCGACGGTGACCTCAGTGTGGGACAGATTATCGGCGCATTGATTGCCTTGCTGGGCGGGGAGGACGGATTCGACGCCGGGACCTTCCGAACCACTCTCCTGGCCGAAGTGGGCAACCTGGTCCGGGACGGATTCCTCCTCCCCGCCTGACAGGGCGGGAGATGTCAAACAGTTATTTCAGGGTTGGGTTCTGCTGGATAGAATGGAGCAGTGAATACACCAGCGTTGGGGTCCGAACTTGCGGCTCAGGCCGGCAGTGAGAAGGTGGAAATCACCGACCCCAAGGCCATCCGTGCACTTGCCCACGCCGCCCGGCTTGAGGTGATCTCCGAACTGTATTCCACCCAGGTGAGCCGGACAGCAACTGAGCTTGCAGCCCAGACGGGGCTGACGCCGAGCGCCATGAGCTACCACCTACGCGCCCTCGAGAAGTGGGGGATAGTGGTGCCCGCAGAGACGGCTGGGGACGCCAGGGAAAGACGGTGGCGGGCAGCCGGAAGCGATGTCACCATCAACTCGGGCGGCAGCCTGGCCAATCCGGAGTTCGCAGTTCTTGACCTGGAACTTGATGCCTTTCGCCGCCGGGCAACCACCTACGCCAAGTCCAAGGCAGAGTCCACGCAGGCCCAGCCCCTATCAGAAGAGCCGACGCCGGGCAGCGGGGTCCAGACCACCCCCGCCTCTGTCGTTCTGGCCAGCAACCTGCTGTACCTGACCGTGGAGCAGCGAAGGGAGCTGAACGGCAGGATCTTTGAATTGCTGAGTGACTATGAGCTGAAGGATCCGGCTCACATTCCGGAGCAGGCCGAGCGGATGGCTACGCTTTGGTCCATGATTCCTGATGACCGCCCGCGTGCCTCCTGATGCTCTCCTGAGCGGCCACCCAAGGTGGAGAGCCGGGGCCGGCTGAGTAGAATAAGGCCTCCCCATCCAGCGGTTTTTGCCGTGCGTTTTCCACATGAATGCGCATCATTCCGGAAAATATGGTGAACTAGGCCAATATGGGCTCATCTGCCCGAGCAAATCTTTTTCTGTAGGAGCACCGTGCCAAGCAAGGCCAAAACCGGCAAGAAACTCGTCATTGTGGAGTCTCCTGCCAAGAGCAAGACCATCGCCAAGTACCTCGGCGAGGGCTTCATCGTAGAGGCCTCCATCGGTCACATCCGTGACTTGCCGCAGCCGTCAGAGCTCCCCGCGGAACTCAAGAAGACCTCCGTAGGCAAGTTCGCCGTCGACATCGAAAATGGCTTCAAGCCGTACTACGTCGTGTCCCCCGACAAGAAGAAAAAAGTCGCCGAACTCAAGGCCCAGCTCAAGGACGCCGACGCCCTTTATCTAGCAACCGATGGGGACCGGGAGGGTGAGGCCATTGCCTGGCACCTCCTGGAAGTGCTCAAACCCAAGGTTCCGGTCTACCGGATGACCTTTGGAGAAATCACCAAGGAAGCCATCCACCGTGCCATGGACAACCTGCGCGACGTCGATACCGCTCTGGTCGATGCCCAGGAAACCCGCCGAGTCCTTGACCGCCTGTACGGCTACGAGATTTCCCCTGTGCTGTGGCGGAAAGTGGCCCGAGGGCTCTCGGCCGGCCGTGTGCAGTCCGTGGTCACCCGCATGGTGGTGGACCGTGAACGGGAACGCATGGCGTTCAGGGCAGCCTCCTACTGGGACCTGACCGGCCAGTTCGGCGCAGGCACCGGTTCCTTCAAGGCAAAGCTGGCCTCCGTTGATGGTGCCAAGGTGGCCAGCGGCCGTGACTTCAACGACGACGGCGAACTTACGTCCCGCAATGCAGCGCACCTTAATGAGGAACTCGCGACGTCCCTGGCGGCAGCGCTGCAGAATGCCGACTTCCGGGTCAGGTCCGTTGACACCAAGCCGTACACCCGCCGTCCCGCCGCGCCGTTTACCACTTCGACGTTGCAGCAGGAAGCCGGACGAAAGTTGCGGTTCTCCTCCAAGAGCACCATGCAGGTAGCCCAGCGCCTGTATGAAAACGGCTACATCACTTATATGCGTACGGACTCCTCCGCGCTGAGCAACGAGGCCGTGACTGCTGCCCGCCGTCAGGCTTCAGAGCTCTACGGCCCGGAGTACATTCCGCAATCACCCCGCGTCTACAGTGGCAAGGCAGCGAATGCCCAGGAAGCCCATGAGGCCATCAGGCCCGCCGGTGACTCCTTCCGCACACCGGCCCAGGTTGCCAAGCAGTTGTCCGGTGACGAGTTCCGCCTCTACGAGCTCATCTGGAAGCGCACCGTCGCTTCGCAGATGGCTGATGCCAAGGGTTCAACCGCCACGATCCGCCTTGGTGCTGTGGCATCGGATGGCCGGGACGCAGAATTTTCCGCCTCAGGAACGGTCATCACCTTCCCGGGCTTCCTCGCCGCCTATGAAGAGGGCAAGGACGAGAGCCGTGGGGATGACGAATCCGACGAAGCGCGCCGGTTGCCAAACGTGGCCAAGGATGACGCCCTCACTGCGACGGACCTCGTCGCCGTCGGGCATGAGACTTCGCCTCCGCCGCGTTACACGGAAGCGTCCCTGACCGCGGAGCTGGAGAAGAAGGGCATCGGCCGCCCGTCCACCTATGCCTCCACCATCTCCACCATCCAGGACCGGGGCTACGTCCGGAAACAGGGCTCCGCCTTGGTGCCCAGCTGGATCGCCTTCTCCGTCATCCGGCTGCTGGAGCAGCATTTCACGGACTATGTGGACTATGAGTTTACGGCTGACATGGAAGGCGACCTGGATAAGATCGCCAACGGACAGGCCGTGGGTGCCGCTTGGCTGAAGCACTTCTACTACGGTGAAGACTCCGATCCCGGGCTGTTGAGCATTGTGAACAACCTCGGCGAAATCGATGCCAGGGAGATCAACTCGGTTCCCATTGCGGAGGGCATCACCCTGCGCGTGGGCAAGTTCGGCCCGTACCTGGAAAGCTCCATCCCCACTGTGGATCCGAAGACCGGTGAAGTTGTTGAGTCGGCGCGTGCCAACGTTCCCGAGGACCTCGCGCCCGATGAACTCACTGCCTCCAAGGCTGTTGAGTTGATGGAGACGGCGGCTCCGGAAGAGCGCGTTTTGGGTGCGGATCCGCACACGGGCCACACCGTCGTCGCCAAGAACGGCCGGTACGGCGCTTATGTCACCGAAATCATTCCCGAGATGACGGATGAGCAGTTGGCCAACCAGCCTGTTGAGTACTACAAGAACGGGAAGCCGAAGCCGGCAAAGAAGCCTGTTAAGGCCAAGCCGCGCACCGGCTCGCTGTTCGGCTCCATGAGCGTTGACACCGTCACTTTGGATGAGGCACTTCAGCTCATGAGCCTGCCGCGTGTACTGGGGGAGGACGCCGAGGGGAACGTCATCACGGTGCAGAACGGCCGCTTTGGTCCTTACCTGAAAAAGGGAACGGACTCGCGCTCTATCGGCTCCGAAGAGGAAATCTTCACCATCACGCTGGAACAAGCATTGGAGATCTACTCCCAACCGAAGCAGCGCGGGGCACGGGCTGCAGTTCCACCGCTGGCCGAATTCGGCCCGGACCCGGTGTCTGAGAAGAACATCGTGGTGAAGGAAGGACGCTTCGGGCCCTACATTACCGACGGCGTCACCAACATCACTGTTCCGAGGACCACTTCACTGGAGGAGCTTACGCGGGAACGCGCCGTCGAACTCCTTGCGGAAAAGCGGGCCAAGGGACCCGTGAAGCGCACCACTACCGCCCGGAAGGCTCCGGCGCGGAAGGCAGCAGCGAAGAAGTAGGCACGGGGAGTCGAGTTCGCCGGAAACGTGCGGGTTCGCCGGGAACTACCGGCGAGCCCGCACGCTTCCGGCGATTTCGCGTTCGGGCAGAACTCCGTTTGCGCGTCACTCCTCAACATGATCGAGTAGAGACATGACTGAACAGCCTGATCCTATGGATACCCGGCCGCTGAACGACCTTGAGGAGAAGCTGGCCAAGGGGGACCAGCCGGACGCAAGCCCGGTGGACGTCATCCTGTCCTTCCTGAACAACGAGGTCTACATCATCAGCGCAGACACTGTCGAGGGCCCCGATTCCCAGGTTGAGCCGCTGGTGCTGGCCAACTCGGAAGACCAGCCTGTTCTTGCTGTCTTCTCCCACCCCAGCAGGGTTAACGAGCAGTATCTTGCCGCGGCACCAAACATCCTCGGCACCCAGGGCGCTGCCATCATCGGCAATCTCGGCGATGAGCTCGGCATGGTGATCAACCCAGGCAGTGCCTTCGGCTTCGAGATCGACCCGGAAGGTGTGGCCAACATCCGCCGCGACTTCAAGCGGGAAGACGAGCAGGCGGCCGAGGACCAGGCAGCGGAGGAGTAAGCGCCGAAGACTTCGAACGGACGCAGTTGGGTCTGCTGCCTGATCTCCGGCGATAATGGCAGAATGCGTCTGGGCGTCCTCGATATCGGTTCCAATACTGTCCATCTACTCTTGGTGGATGCCCATGCGGGCGCCCGGCCGGTGCCATTTGCCTCCCACAAGCGGCCACTGTCCCTGGTGCAGTTCCTCGATGGGGAGGGCAACATCAACGAGGACGGCCAGCATGAACTGATTGAGTTCGTCCTGGAGGCCTGGGAATTCGCTGCGAAGCACAAGGCCGAAGACTTGCTGGCTTTTTGTACGTCCGCCATCCGTGAAGCTACCAATGGCCCCGAGGTCCTCGCCCGGGTGAAGCATGAAACAACGGTGACGCTGCAGGAACTTACCGGCAGCGAAGAAGCGTCCATGACCTTCTTTGCCGTCCGGCGCTGGTACGGATGGGGAGCCGGGCCAATCCTGGATCTGGACATCGGAGGCGGATCCTTCGAAATGGCCATTGGGCATGACGAACTCCCCGAGCTGGCTTTGTCCGTCCCCCTGGGCGCGAGCCGCCTCACCCGTGACTGGCTGCACGAGGACCCACCCACAGCCAAGAGCGTCAAAGAACTGCGCCGGTACATCCGCTCGACGATGAAGCCAGCCGTCAGGAGCTTTGAAGCCCTCGGCAGGGCCAATCTGGTCGCCGGTACATCCAAGACCTTCCGTTCCCTGGCACGAATCGCCGGGGCAGCGCCCAGTGGCGCCGGGCCCTATGTTAAACGTGAGCTTTTCTCGGCTGACCTCGGTTTGTGGGCGCAACGGATCTCGGCGATGAAGGTGGAGGACCGCCTGCACCTGCCCGGCGTTTCGGAGGCCCGCGCGCCGCAACTGCTTGCCGGTGCGCTCGTGGCGGAGGCTGCCTTGGAGCTTTTCGAGTTCCCCAGCATGGAAATCTGCCCTTGGGCTTTGCGTGAGGGCCTGATCCTTCGCCGGCTGGACCAATTGGTTCTGGACGGCCCCCTTGAGCCTGCCCCGCACGTGGAAGCCAGGCAGGCGGTGTCCGCTACGTTGGCCGCTTCCACGGTGCACGCCAGCAGCCAGGCCGGGGGTTAGATGGAAGAGCTGTCGCAGGGAAAGGACATTGCCGTTCCGGTGGCGCTGTCCAGTGCTTCCGTCTATCCCTTGAGCGTTCATCATGCCTTCGCTGCTGCCCAGGAGGTGGGGTACGACGGCGTCGAGGTCATGGTTAGCAACAACACCACCAGCCAGAACGCCCACGCCCTCCTGGAGTTAAGTCATCGATACCGCAAGCCGATTGTTTCCATCCACGCGCCGACATTGCTTTTGACGCAGCAGGTCTGGGGCACGGCGTGGAACAAGATCGAAATGTCCTGCCGGATGGCCAGGGAAGTCGGCTGCGGTACGGTCGTTGTCCACCCGCCTTTCCGCTGGCAAGGAAACTACGCCGGAAAGTTTGTTGCCGGAATCCGCGAGCTCGCGGAAATGTACCAGGTCCGGATCGCCGTCGAAAACATGTTCCCGTGGAGGGTACGCGGCCGGGAAGCAGTGGCCTACGCGCCCCATTGGGACCCCCGCGACCAGGATTACGACGACGTCACTTGGGACTTCTCGCACGCCTCCACCGCCGGTTCCGACAGCCTGGACGCCATTAAAGGCCTCGGCCCCAGGCTCCGCCACGTCCACTTGTCCGATGGATTGGGATCCAGGCGAGACGAGCATCTGGTTCCGGGTACGGGTAACCAGCCCTGTGCAGAGGCACTGCAGTATCTTGCTGCCACTGGCTTTGACGGTGTGGTGGTGGCGGAAATTTCCACTCGCTGGGTCCGGACCGCCGGTGAACGGCAGCAGCGGCTTGAGCAGACGCTACGGTTTGCCCGCCAGCACCTGGGCCTTCCGCTGGTAGGAGCTTCCGACAAGCACTCCTAGAGTCCCGTAACAACGAGAGAAGCATTTAACGAGTGAAGCGCCGGGTGGTTTCGCAGAAGAAGTTGGGGGAACGCTTCTACAACCACCCGGCGCGTTCGCCGGTTCGGGGGGAACCGGCTTCATCACTCGCACCTGCTCAGGCACTTATAAACCTACTTGCCTTTTTTGGGCGTTCGGGGAGATTTTCCTGTGAGTAGACTGGGAAGCCTAATCACCCTGCCGCCCCTTGAACCAGGCACCACGTTGATGGTTTAGCCAAGGTCTAAGCCCGGGTCCAGCGACTGCCTTAAATGCGAAAGCACCGGCGATCCGCTGCAGGAAAATGGGGGGAAACCTGCTGCAGAATCACCGGTGCCAAGGCAAGCATCCCCATGCTTGCTGCATCACTCGCACCCTCAATGAGGTAGTTATTACGTTAGGGGTCCACTTTGTGTAGAGCCTGCGCCCAAGGTGGGAATGAGCTGGGAATGCGGGTTTTATGGTTCGCTCTTCATCCTGCCGTGGCCGGTCACGGGAGAGTAATCTCCTGCGCCCGTCTTGGCGAACTGCAATGATGGAGCAATGAGCAACCGAATCGCCTTCCTGGGCTGTGGATCCATGAACGAGGCCATCCTGACCGGACTCCTGGAGGCCGGAACGGATCCTGCCGATATTGTCGCCACTGTCCGTCGTGGCGAGCGCGCGGCTGAACTAGCCGAGCGCCACCATGGCATCACTGCGATCGCCGGCGAGGAAGAGCCGGACAACAACAAGGACGCAGCGCGAGGTTCCGCCGTCGTGATTCTGGGTGTGAAGCCGCTGGGCATTGCTGACCTGGCACGGGAGATCAGCCCGTCCATTTCTCCCTCCACCATTGTGATCAGTGTTGCCGCGGCCGTGTCCATCGCTCAACTGGAGGCTGCCCTGCCTGCAGGCCAGCCGGTCATCCGGAGTATGCCGAACACGCCCGCGAAGCTTGGCAGGGGAGTGGTTTCGGTGTCGCCGGGCACAAGCTGTTCCCCGGAGCAGTTGCAGCTGGCCAAGGACGTCCTCCGAGGCGCCGGCAGGGTAGTTGAGGTCCCGGAAGAGCAAGTGGATGCGCTCGGAGCCATCAGCGGCTCCGGTCCCGCCTACGCCTTTTACCTTGCCGAGGCAATGGCCGCTGCCGGAGTCAGGCTCGGCCTGGACCCGGAGCTGTCCCTCCTGCTGGCTACCGAGACGGTTGCCGGCGCGGGCTTTATGCTTGCCGAGCCCGGGGCTAACCCCACCGAGCTCCGCAAGGCGGTCACCAGCCCGAACGGAACCACCGAGCGTGCCATTGCAACCTTCGACGAGCGCGACCTGCCCTCGATCATCGCGGATGCAGCCCGAGCGGCTGCCGACCGGTCGGCCGAAATCACCAAGCAGCTCGCCTAAGCCGGACGCCGCTCTCAGGCCGTCAGGGCCTGGAAGCGAACCGTTCCAGGAGATCCACGTGACCCGACACAATGAGCATGTCCCTGGCTGAAACCTTCGTCTCCGGCCGGGCATAGGTGAAGTCCTCGCCCGGAGATTTCACCCCCACAATGGTCACCCCATACTTGGACCTGACCTTTGATTCATCCAGGGTGAAGCCGACTGTTTCCCGCGGCGGGTACATCTTCACGATGGCGAAATCGTCGTCGAACTCAATGAAGTCCAACATTCGCCCGGAGACCAGGTGGGCGGCCCGGACGCCGGCATCGGCCTCGGGGTAGATGACGTGGTTGGCGCCAATACGGGTCAGGATTTTGCCGTGCGAGGGCGTGATGGCCTTCACCCAGAGGTGTTCAATGCCGAGGTCCACCAGGTTCACCGTGATGAGCACTGAAGATTCAATGGACGTTCCCACGCCGACCACTGCGGAACTGAATTCCTGGGCACCGAGTTGACGAAGGGCGTCAATGTTGGTCGCGTCGGCTTCCACCGCATGGGTGAGCACGGGTGCCCATTTCTGGACGAGGTTACGGTCGCGCTCAATGGCCAGGACTTCACGGCCTTGTTTGACGAGCTGCTCCGCTGTGGCGGACCCAAACCGCCCAAGACCAATGACCAGGACCGGGGCGTTGTGGGCGGGGCGGTTAGCCGCGCCGGACGAATTAGCCAATGATGGGCCTTTCTTCGGGGTAGTGGTAAAGCTGGCTGCGCTGGCGCAAAGCCAAAGCGGCGGCAAGGGTTACGGTGCCGATGCGTCCCATGAACATGAGGGCTGTCAGGACATAGGCACCAGCAGGCGGTGCTTCAGCGCTCAGGTTCGTACTCAGGCCGCAAGTGGCGAAGGCGGAGATTGCTTCGAAGAGCACGCGGTCCAGTGGTTCCCCGGTGATGGAGAGGAGCAGGAACGCTCCTACCGAAACCAGCGTGGCGCCCGCCACGATCACCGAGATCGCCACGCGCATGGCTCCCTCAGGGATAGTGCGGCCATGGACTTTGACGTCCCTGTCGCCTCTGGCCTCGGCGAAGATGGCCAGGAACATCACAGCAATGGTGGTGACCTTGATACCGCCGGCGGTGGATGCAGAGCCTCCGCCCGCAAACATCAGGGCATCAGTCAGCAGCATCGTGGTGGATTCCATCTGGTTTTGATCCACTAGGTTAAACCCGCCGGAGCGGATCATGACAGATGCAAAAAGCGAATGCAGGACCTTCTCATCGAAACCAAGGGATCCGATTGTCCGCAGGTTATCCCACTCCATGACAGCCCAGAGCACGGTGCCTGCAACCAACAAGATGAGCGACACCTCAATAGTCAGCTTGGTGTGGAGGTTCCACTTCTTCCAGTTAAGCCCGTTTTGCTGCAGCACCATCACCACGGGGAACCCTAAACTTCCCAGGAATACGCCGACCATCAGCGGTATGAGGATCCACAAGTCGTTCTGGAAGGGGATGATGCCCTCTGCATGTGCCGTGAACCCGGCATTGTTAAATGCCGAAATGGCATAGAAGAAACCGTGCCAGACTGCGCGCCAGAAAGTCTCCCCAAGCATGAGGAAACGGGGGATGAGCGCCAGCGCCAGCACGCCTTCAATAACCACAGAGGTGGTGATCACGATCCGAAGGAGGGTGCCGACCTCCCCCAGCCGGCCGGCATTGTTCATCGACTGGGCAGCAATGATCTTCCCCCGCACACCAAGCCTCTTGCCCACCATGAGGGCCAGCAAGGAAGCCAGCGTAAGGGTACCCAGGCCACCAACGAAAATACCGATGAGTATCACCAGCTGACCGAAAAAGGACCAGTGTGTGGCAGTAGTAACGACCGTAAGTCCGGTGACGCAGACCGCAGAAACGGCGGTGAACATAGCTTGGTGAAGCGGTGTGACGTCACCGCTGGCTGATGCTGCCGGCAAGGAGAGCAGGCCGGTGAAAAGCAGGACAACAGTCGCGAAGGCAGTCAAAGCCAGCCGGGATGGTGATGTATTCGCAATGTTGTCAATAAAATCGCGAAGCCTTACGAGGAATCCCGGCCGTTCCCGCTCCGGGGCGCCGGGACGCCAGCTGGCCGGGCTCTTTGACCTCGACTGGATCTGCGTCATGTGTGGCTTTTCCTCGGTCGAAACTGCTTCCTTGAGTAGTAAACCACTTATTTTCGCACGAATGCGGGGCTGTCTGCCCGCCACGCTCGGGTAGCCTGTCCATGATGACATTCCTGCCCGGACTCAGCCTGCCCGCATTGCCAACGACGGTGGTGTGGGATTCCGCCATGACCTCGTACAACTTCGGCCTCGGGCATCCGATGGCTCCGGAGCGCATGGAGCTGACCGCGCGGCTTGCCCGCAGCTTGGGACTGCTGGACCTGGAGCACGTCACTGTAGCCGCGCCGGAAGTAGCCGGGGACGAAGAGCTTCTCAGAGTCCACAGCCCGGAATTTGTCGCCGCCGTCCGCCGCGTCAGCGAAGCCCCCGAGGTGCCCGATCTGGACCGAGGCCTGGGCACTGAAGATGACCCGGCCTTCGCGGGGATGCACGAGGCGAGCGCCCGGATAGCGGGGGGTTCACTGCTGGCCGCAACGTCCATCCTGGACGGCAGCGCGGTGCATGCAGTGAATTTCGGCGGAGGAATGCACCACGCCTCGCGCGAACGCGCCAGCGGCTTCTGTATCTACAACGATGCCGCGCTGGCCATCCAGAAACTGCTCGACGGCGGAGTGAGCCGTGTTGTGTATATCGACGTGGACGCTCACCACGGGGACGGAACGCAGAGCATCTTCTGGGACGATCCGCGCGTCATGACCATCTCGCTGCATGAAAGCGGCATGTCGTTGTTTCCCGGCACAGGTTTCGCCAACGAGATCGGCGGCCCCAACGCCTTGGGCACCTCGGTCAACGTCGCTTTGCCGGCCGGCACGGGTGATGCCGGCTGGCTGCGTGCCTTTCACGCCGTCGTTCCCCAAGTGGTGGGCGCCTTCGAACCCGAAGTCATCGTCAGCCAGCACGGCTGTGATGCGCACCGGCTGGATCCGCTGACGCACCTCAACATCAGCATCGACGGCCAGCGGGAGGCGGCCACCGCCGTCGGGAACCTGGCGGCCCGCCATTGCGGCAACCGCTGGATCTCCACCGGGGGCGGCGGCTACAGCGTGACCAATGTTGTGCCGCGTTCCTGGAGCCACCTGATTGCCATCGCGGCGGGGCGCCCCGTACCGCTCCGGACCCCCGTCCCGGAAGATTGGCGCAGCTATGTGCAGGAAAAATATGGCACCCACGCCCCCGAGCTGATGGGCGATGATGTCGATCTGTGGTGGCGCTCCTGGGAAGTGGGCTTTGACCCCAATGACGCTGTGGACCGCAGCGTCATGGCCTCCCGGAAGGAAATCTTCCCGCTTCACGGGCTGGATCCCTGGTTCGACTGAATTCACGGTTCGATGAACAGCAAGTGATGCCATCTCAGGCATATGTTCGCTAGGGTGGACCCATGGTGACAGACGACGTATTTGCCGTCATTGCTGAGGCAACCCGGCGTGACATTCTGGTATCCCTTCGGGCAGGGGACAAAGCAGTGGGTGAACTGGTCCAGGAGCTGGAGGCGAGCCAGCCCACCATTTCCAAGCACTTGAAAGTTCTCCGGGAAGCGCACCTCGTCACCATGCGGGCGCAGGGACAGAAGCGCTACTACGCGCTGAACCCGCAACCGCTGATAGGTATCGCCAACTGGCTGGAGACTTTCGACGTCGGACATTCAGCTGCCGCCGGAAAGTCACCGGCAGCGGAGGTTGCGCCCCTGTCGGAGGCGGAGGGGTTGCCAGCTGGCCAGCGGGGCACCGCCGAGGCTGGCCTTGCAGCTGCCGTCAGTTCGGAGGCCCAGGCCATCTCCCCCCGCTCGGCACAGGGCCAGCTCAGTCCCGCCGTCGCGATTCCGGTTGCTGTTGGTCCCGACGGAACTGTGCCCCAGCAGATTGGCCGGACCGTGGGGCGTGCTGCCGCCAAGGCTTCGGACCTTCTCTCCAACCTTCCCAAGTTCGGCCGCAAGAAGTAGCCCGCCGTTCCAACCCCGCGACATGGCATTTAACGGCAGTGTCCGGCGTCGGCACTGCTGTTAAGTGCCATCTCGGGTGCCATCCAGGCGGAGAGCCTAACTCCGGAGCGGTTACTTGCCGAGGATCCGCACGTGGTCCGGGGTCAGTTCTGAGAGATTGGTGACGCCCAGGAGCGCCATGGTGCGGGTCATGTCCTTTTCCAGGATCTGGAGGGCGCGGTCCACTCCGGCGCGGCCACCGGCCATCAGCCCGTAGAGGTAGGCGCGGCCGATCAGCGTGAAGTCTGCGCCGAGGGCGAGGGCCGCGATGATGTCGGCGCCGCTCATGATGCCGGTGTCGAGGATGATCGCGGCGTCGCTGTTGTCGGCCTTGAATGCCGCGGAAACTTCGGGCAGCAGGTGGAACGGGATGGGCGCGCGGTCCAGTTGGCGTCCTCCGTGGTTGGAGAGCACCACGCCGTCGGCTCCATGGTCCACCACCTTGCGGGCGTCCTCGACAGTCTGGATGCCCTTGACTACCAGCTTGCCCTTCCAGGTTTCGCGCAGCCAGTCCAGGTCCTCGAACGTGAGCGTCGGATCGAACATGGAGTTGATCAGGTCTGCGACGGTCCCGGTGTAGCGGGAGAGCGAGGCGAAGGTCAGGGGCTCGTGGGTGAGGAAGTTGAACCACCACGCCGGCCTGTACGAGGCATCCAGGACGGTCTTGAGTGTGAGCGCCGGAGGGATGGTCATGCCGTTGCGGACATCGCGGAGACGGGCTCCGGCGACGGCGGTATCCACCGTCACCATCAGCGTATCGTTCCCGGCTTTGGCAGCCCGTTCGATGAGTTCAAGTGAGCGGTCACGGTCCGTCCACAGGTACAACTGGAACCAGTTCCGGCCGTTCGGGGCTGCCTCGGCCACGTCCTCTATGGAGGCGGTGCCCATGGTGGAGAGGGTGTAGGGAATACCGGCGGCTTCGGCGGCCTGGGAGCCTGCATACTCGCCCTCGGACTGCATCATCCGGGTAAAACCGGTGGGAGCAATACCCACAGGCAGCCGGGATGACTTGCCCAGAATGTCGGTGCTCAGATCGATGCTGGAAACGTTCCGCAGGATGCCCGGCCGGAACTCGATGTCCAGGAAGGCTTCCCGGGCCCTTCGCAAGGTGATCTCAGCTTCGGCTGCGCCGTCGGTGTAATCGAACGGAGCCTGTGGAGTCCGCCGCTTGGCGATATCCCGCAACTCCCAGATGGTGCTTGCCCGGCGCAGCTTGGCCTCCCGGCTGAACTCAGGCTTCTTGAATTGCATGAGCGGAGCAAGGTCTGAGTATTTGGGCACCCGTCGCCTGAGGGCCGCCGGGATGCGCTCCCTTGAGCTGGAGGTTTCGACGGCGTTCGCACTTCCGCCGGGTGTGGTGGCTTCAGGAGTGGTGGGTGCTTCTGGATTTGTGGGTTGAACAGTCTGCGTCATGTGCTGCCTCGTCAAGGGATAAGGGCGCTGAATCATCCGCGGCCAGGGTTTGGGCGAAAGAAAGCTGCTGTGGTCTAACCACACTTTAGGGCATGTGGTCCAACCACATCAAGTACCATTGCTCCATGCGCACGCACCAGCTTGTCCTGCAGTGGATCGAAAGCCAGCTCCTCGGCGGCCACCTGGCATTGGGTGGGCGGCTTCCCGCTGAACGGACCCTTGCAGAACAGCTTGGGGTGTCGCGTACTTCCGTGCGGGAGGCCATCCGGATCCTCGAAGCTATGGGGGTGGTGCGGGCGGGTGTTGGCTCAGGCCCCGACGCGGGCACGGTGGTTATTGCGGACCCGACCACAGCCCTTGGCTCAGCCTTGAGGCTTCATGTTGCAACTTCGCACCTTCCTGTTGCGGATATTGTCCAGACCCGCGTGCTCCTGGAGTCCTGGGCGGTGGCCCGGGCCACCCCTGGTTCACCCGCACTGGCTGAGGCTGCGGCGCTGCTCGACGAGATGGAAAAAAGCACGGAAACGGACCAGTTCCTGGCCTTGGATGTGCGCTTCCATCTCGCCTTGGCTGAAGCTGCGGGTAACGCGGTGGTCAGTGCCATGATGGGCTCCCTGCGTGAAGCCATCCAGAGCTATGCAGGCCGCCTGACGGCGAACCTTCCGGATTGGGATGCCACCGCCGCCCGGCTTCGGGACGAGCACCGATCGATTCTTGCAGCCATCAACAAGAACGACGGCGCCGCGGCGGCGAAGCTGGTTACCGACCACATCCAGGGGTACTACGAGGAAGCCGGCCTGGGCTCCGGACGGTAACCCTGGTCCTGGACTACCCCTTCGCTGGCCCTGTGCTGCCACGGACCTCCAGCTGTGGCTGGAATGTGCTGGGTGTTGGAGGAGTCTCCGCCTGCTGGATGAGGGCCCGCATGCTGTGCCATGCCTGCTGGCCAAGCTCGGTAATGGGAACTGCGGCAGTGGTCAGCGGCGGTGTGGTGTAGCGGGCGAAGGGAATATCGTCGAAGCCTGTCACAGAGATATCTTCGGGAACCCGCACACCCTTCTCGTGCAGCCCGCTCAGGAGGCCCATCGCCACAAGGTCGTTGAACGCAAGGACGGCCGTGGCTCCGCTTGCAATGACTTTGTCCGCCGCTTCATGGCCTGCTTCAAAGCTTGATCCGCCTTCAAGCATTTGCAGCTCAATATCAGGATGGGCCGCGGAGAACTTCTCCAAGCCATTGAGCCGCATGCCGTTTGAAGCGCTGCGGGCAGGACCGGCCAGGAATGCCAGCCGGGTGTGGCCCAGACTGACCAGATGGTCTGCCAGCTCCTGGATCCCTTGGCCGTAGTCAACCATGAGGCTGGGTGCCTGCGTCGATTCAGTGCTGCGGTTGATGAGCACCATGGGGTGGAGCGAGGGGGCAAGCTCTTCCAGCTCCGCGGCACTCATGCGCGGGGCGCACAGGACCAGGCCATCACAGCGCCGCCTGGCCTCTCCCGCCAGGATCGCTTCTTCGCTGGAGACTTCCGAGGAATCGGCGATCAGCACGCGATATCCGTCCTGGGCGGCGGCCATGCTGAGGCCCCGGAGGATGGCTTGGAACGTGGGGTTGGACAGATCCGGCACCACGATGCCGATCGTGTCGGTCTTACCCAGAGCGAGGCTTCGGCCCACGGGGTTCGGCTGGTAGTTCAGCTCAGCCGCAGCCGCACGAACCCGCTCGGCAATGGTTGCATCCACCGTGAAGTTGCCGTTCATGACACGCGAAACTGTGGCATGTGAAACTCCAGCCAATAGTGCGACGTCGGCTATGCCGATTCGCCGTGTGGTGGATCTCCTGCCCATGGGGCCCCTTTCCGGGAATCTAAGATCCGGGCCGTTCTGGCTGATGGTTGACGTGACCACCGGAGTCTTGGTACAAAGTTTATAACGGACTGAGAAAACGCTTTCTCATAATTCTTCCCGCATCATCATCGGCCGTCAAGCGGCCAGGCTTCCTGCCTTTCGAAAGGGGCGCATCCCAATGGTCAACGTTGACACCGCCGATTTACCGCCGGCCTCACAGCCAGCCGGATCACCGGCGGCAGCCAAGGAGCACGGGCAGCTGAAAAGGGCCCGGATCGCCCTGATCGGCACCGGCGGGCGTTCGGAAATGTATATCCGGGCCATCCTCGGCACTCACTCCGATACAGCAGAACTCGTGGCACTATCCGACGTGAACCCGGGACGGGTGGACTACTACCAGAAGCTCATCGGCGAACTGGGAGGAACCGGCTCTGTCCGGTCCTTTGAGCCAGCACAGCTGACGGCGTTCATCAAGGAACACGGCATCGACCGTGTCATCGTCACCACCCCTGACTACACGCATGCCAACTACATCGTGGAGGCGCTCGAGGCGGGTGCCGACGTCGTCGTCGAAAAGCCCCTCACGATCGACGCCGATGGTTGCCGCCGTATCACCGCTGCGGTGGCTGCAACGGGACGGAATGTAGTGGTGACCTTCAATTACCGCTATTCCCCCCGCAACAGCGCCCTGAAGGAAATCATCCAGAGCGGCGTGATCGGAAAAGTGACGTCCGTCGACTTCAGCTGGGTGCTGGATACAGTCCATGGTGCTGACTACTTCCGCCGCTGGCACCGCGAGAAGAAGAACTCCGGCGGGCTGCTGATCCACAAGGCGTCGCACCACTTCGACCTCGTGAACTGGTGGATCGACGACGTCCCCGAGCGCGTATTCGCTTCGGGGGGGCTCAAATTCTACGGCGACAAGAACGCGGCCGAACGGGGGCTGGGCGCGCGACCGGAACGCGGCACGCTGGAGGCTTCGAATGCCGACGGCGGGACGAAGGATCCCTTTGTCCTGGATCTTCGCGACGACGACAAATTGCGCGAGCTGTACTACGAAAATGAGCACCACGACGGCTACCGCCGCGACCAGGACGTCTTTACGGCCGGGATCACCATCGAGGACAATCTCGCGCTGATCGTCGATTACCAGGGTGGCCCCACGCTCAGCTACTCCCTCAACGCGCACAGCCCCTGGGAGGGGTACCGCGTGGCGGTGAACGGTACCGAAGGCCGCGCGGAACTGGAAGTGGTGGAGCGTGCCGCCGTCGTCAGCAGCACCGACAAGAAGACCGTAGTCGATCCGAGCGCGACGCCGGTGGAGGAGGAGGACGCCGTTCGCCGCAACGGTGAGCGCCTGGTGGTCCAGCGCCACTGGGAAGCCGCCTACGAAGTTCCCATCGTCAACGGTGAGGGCGGCCATGGCGGGGGAGACATCCTGCTTCTGTCAGACCTGTTCAATGGACCGGGCGAAGATCCGCTGGGACGTCCGTCCGGTTACCTGGACGGCCTGCGTTCGGTCTCAGTGGGCATTGCGGGCAACCGGTCCCTTGAATCAACACTGCCGGTCCGCATTGAGGATCTGGACCTCGGCGTCGATCTGCGGCGTCAGCCATGAGGATACTTGTCACAGGTGGCTCGGGCAGGCTGGGCCGCAGCGTCGTCGCAGGCCTTGCCGCTGCCGGACACCGGATTATATCGGTGGACCGCGACGCCGTTCCCTCCGCCCAGCTGCCATCCGGCGTTGAGCAGGAAACTGCCGACCTCCTCGCTCCGGGGGAAGCGCGCCGGATCATCAGCGCAACCCTGCCCGACGCCGTCGTCCACCTTGCGGCTATTGCCGTACCGTTCAGCGCCCCTGAGGAGGTTATCTTCAGCACCAATACGCGGCTCGCTTTCGCCGTTGTAAGCGCCGCGACTGAGCTGGGCGTGGGCAAGATCGTCACAGCCAGCAGCCCCACGGTCCTAGGCTACGGCTCGCCGGCCGGCTGGGTGCCTGAGCGGTTCCCGATGGATGAGGAAACGGTGCCGCGGCCTTGGAATGCCTATGCATTGTCCAAGCTGATCGCTGAGCAGACCGTCCAGATGTTCGCCGCTGCACAGGGTGAAAACATCCGGTATGCGGCGTTCCGGCCCTGCTACGTCATTTCTCCGGAGGAATGGCAAGGAGCGCCAACACAGCAAGGCCACACGGTCCTTGAAAGGCTGGAGGATCCGGCCTTGTCCGCTCCCGCCTTGTTCAACTACGTGGATGCCCGGGACGTCGCCGACTTCCTCGATGCCCTCCTGCGCAAGATGGATTCCATCCCCAACGGCCAAACGTTCTTTGTGGGAGCCGCGGATGCGCTGGCCACGGAGTCCCTCGCCACACTGATGCCGGAGTTCCTGCCAGGGAGCGGCGAAGCAGCAAGCGCCCTGACGGGGACCAGCCCGGCGTTCTCCATTGCCAAGGCGCGCGAGATGCTCGGCTGGGAGCCTCGCCGCAGCTGGCGGACCGAGCTCAGCCCGGCGCTGGGAGACGGGCCGCCAGTTTCTGAACAAGTCAAGGCTGAACCACCCCGCAATCCTGAACCACCCGCTGCCACACAGACAGAAGGTACCGCCGACCTCATAACGGCAGGGACCGGATCCAAGGAGAACAAGTGAAATTCGACGGCGTTCTATTCTTCCCGGTCACACCCTTCACTCCCGAGGGTGATGTCGATGTGGCCATCCTCAAAGAGCACATCACCTCCCGGCTCCCGTTCGGACCGGGCGGTGTATTTCCTGCCTGCGGCACGGGGGAGTTCCATGCCCTCAGCATCGAAGAAGTCCGCACTGTAGTTACCGCCGCTGTGGAGGCGGTTGCCGGGCAGGTATCGGTAGTCGCCGGGACTGGGGGACCGCTGGGACATGCCCTGGCGGCTGCCCGCGCCGCGGAGGCAGCGGGAGCTGATGCCCTCCTGGTTCTTCCGCCATACCTCGTCACGGGCCCCAGCGCGGGATTGGTGGCCTACATCGAGGCTGTGGCCGACGCCAGCAGCCTGCCCGTCATCGTTTACCACCGGGGCAATGCGCAGTACACGGCGGCGTCCATGGCCCGCCTCGCAGCAAACCCCAAGGTGATCGGCTTCAAGGACGGGCTGGGGGATGTGGGGCTCGCCCAGGAGATCGTCTCCGCCATCAATGCCACCGGACGCAGCGATTTCGCTCTGTTCAACGGCCTGCTGACGGCCGAACTGAGCCAGGGCGCCTATCGTGGCCTCGGCATCCCGCTGTATTCCTCTGCAGCCTTTGCCATGGCTCCGGAGATCGCCAAGGCATACTACGACGCCTACATGTCCGGCGACGAGGTTAGGCGCAACGCCCTGCTGGAAGGTTTCTACGCACCGCTGGTCCGGCTTCGTGACCAGACGCCCGGCTTCGGCGTTTCGCTGATCAAGGCCGGGCTCCGCCTGGGCGGGCTGCCAGTGGGTTCCGTACGTCCACCGCTCGTGGACCCCAGCGAGGACCAGTTGCTGCAGCTGAAGTCCATCCTGGCCAAGGGCTACGAGCTGGCAGGGCAATGACCTCTGGACAGGCTCCGACCACTGGACATGCAATGGCCAGCGGCAGGGCGGGGACAAGCAGGATCACGGGGCTCTCCGCCCGGCTCCTGACTGTTCCGCTGCGGCGCAGCTGGGGTGCGGACGCCCCGGAAAACCATGTGATCGTTACGGAAATCAGGACGGACGACGGCGGTGTGGGGCACGGATTTTCGTGGACTCCCACCATCGGCCCCCAAGCGGTGAAGGCACTGCTTGAGTACGACATAGCACCGTTCGTCACCGGGCTCGAACCCAACCCGGAGCTGGTGTGGGACCAGCTCTGGAAGAGACTGCACGAAGCCGGCGGCGGAGGCCTGACCACCATCGCGATGGCTGGCGCGGACCTGGCCCTGTGGGACCTGCAGGCCAAACTGGCCGGATCTTCGGTGACAAGCCTGCTGGGCCAGCGCCAGGAATCAGTGGAGGTCTATGGCTCCGGAGTGAACCTGCACTACACGCTGGACGAGCTGGTGGACCAGGTCCAGCGCTGGGTGGCGGCAGGGCACAAGGCCGTCAAGATCAAGGTGGGGAAGCCGGACATCCAGGAGGATGCCGAGCGGGTGGCGGCGGTCCGGTCGGTGCTGGGGCCGGACAGGAAACTTATGATTGACGCCAATCAGCGATGGGATCTTCCCACAACCTTCCGGGCCCTTGATGTGCTGGCAGGCTACGGCCTGGAATGGCTGGAAGAGCCTATTCGGGCGGACGATCTGTGGGCCTACCGCCGGCTGCGGAAGCACTCACCCGTTCCCATCGCACTGGGGGAAAACCTCCACACGATCTACCGCTTCCGTGACTTCATCGAAGCGGAGGCCGTGGATATTATCCAGCCCAACATCGTCAGGGTTGGTGGCATCACGCCCTTCCGGCGGATCGTGGAACTGGCCAGAACCAACAGCATCAAGGTGATGCCGCACCTGCTTCCCGAATTGTCCGGGCAACTGGCGCTCACCATGACCGAGCCAACCCTCGTTGAGGACGTGGAGGACGCCTCCTTTGAACAGCTCGGAGTACTGGGCGGACCGTCACCCGTCCGCGTCAGCAACAGCCTCCTTACCGCCACGGACCAGCCCGGGCTCGGCCTCACCTTCACGGAACAGCCCAGCTTTACGGAACAGCCCAGCTTTACGGAACAGCCCAGCTTTACGGAACAGCCCAGCTTTACGGAACAGCCCAGCTTCGTTTCACGGTAAACCGGGCACATCGTTTTGCCTCTTATTTGCCGGCACCGTACTACCAACCGCAGAACAGGATCAAACAGTGACAACAGCAACTCTTGACCTAACGGAACTGACGGCGGCGGCCACGCGGGCCGCCAAAGAGTCCGCGAGAGCGAGTGATGCCGAGCGCGCGTCCTGGCTTGCCGCCGTCGCCGATGCCCTTGATGAAAATGCGGCTGAACTGGTTTCCATTGCGAACGAGGAGACAAACCTCGGCGAAACAAGGCTTACGGGAGAGGTCGCGCGTACCTCGGGCCAGCTGCGGCTCTTCGCCAAGGTGATCACGGAGGGCTCCTACCTTGAAGCCGTAATCGACCACGCCGATCCCACTGCGACTCCGCCCCGCCCTGATCTTCGAAGGGTGTTGCAGCCCATCGGCCCGGTGGCGGTGTTCTCAGCGTCCAACTTCCCGTTCGCTTTCTCCGTGGCGGGCGGCGACACTGCCTCAGCCTTGGCGGTGGGCAGCTCTGTGATCGTCAAGGCCCACTCCGGCCACCTCAAGTTATCGTTGCGGACGGCTGAAATCGTCGCAGATGCCTTGAAGGTTGCAGGCGCCCCCGAGGGCCTCTTTTCACTGGTCAGCGGACGCGAAGTAGGTACTGCGCTGGTTCAAGACCCTGCGATTAAGGCCGTGGGCTTCACGGGCTCCATTCCCGGGGGTCGCGCGTTGTTCGACCTCGCCACGTCAAGGCCGGACCCCATCCCGTTCTATGGAGAACTGGGAAGCTTGAATCCCGTTGTCATCACGGCCCCAGCACTTGAAGCCCGGTCGGCTCAGCTCGCCAGCGGTCTTGCCGCCTCCTTCACCATGGGCGCCGGGCAATTCTGCACTAAACCGGGGCTCGTGTTCATTCCGGCTGGTACAGACTTCGGCTCCGAACTTGCTCAGGCCGTTGCCGGCGCACCGGCTTCCCCCATGCTCACGGAACGCATTGCCGCTGCCTACCCTGAAGGCCTCCGCAGCGTTGCGAAACTACCCGACGTGTCGGTCATCAGCGGTGCTGTGGAACAGAATGCCGACGTCGACGGCGCCGCGCCGGTAGTCTTCTCGACGACGGCTGCGAACGTTATGGATCACCCCGTTGAATTACTCGAAGAATGCTTCGGACCCACCACCATGCTGATCGAGTACAGCAGCGACGAGGAGCTCGCAGCGGTCCTGGCTAAGGTGCCCGGCAGCCTCACAGCCACTCTGCATTCGCAGCCTGGGGAAGACGTTGCAGGACTCGTGGATCAGTTGTCCGCCCTTGCAGGAAGGGTGCTTTTCGCCGGTTGGCCCACCGGCGTGGCGGTCAACTGGGCCCAGCAGCACGGCGGCCCGTACCCAGCCACCACATCGCTTTTCACCTCTGTGGGGGCCACGGCGGTACGCCGCTTCCAGCGGCCGGTGGCCTATCAGGATGCCCCCGAGGCCGTGCTGCACCCGGCACTGCAGGAGGAGAACCCGCTGAACATTCCGCGGCGGGTGGATGGAAGGCTGGTTCTTCCGTAGGAAGTGTCCGGGAGAGCCTCCCCGGCACGAGTAATTGCGGAGCGGGAAGTTGCTGCTGACTTCTGGAGGGCCTTATTTCTGGTTCGCGCGGATCCAGGGACTTATGGTTTCTTCAAGCCAACCCGGCGATTGGCCCAGCCGGAAGTCCGGGCTGGGAAGTTTCCCTCGGTTCATCCAGACCCGGATCAGCCCGATGTCCTGGCCGGTGGCTGCTGCTATCTCTGCGTAGCCCAGCAGCGGGACCTCGGGATTGTCTTCCGGCATGTTCGCAGTCTACGCGCAGCAGTGGAGCGCGTCTGTGGCGAACTTGCGCGGTCAGTACGTAACCACAGGATCCGAGTCGTCATCGGCATCCACCCAGGCGGCGAAATCGGAATAGGACATAAAGGAGTAGTAGTCACAGAAACGCTGTGTCGCCTTTTCAGGCTTGCTCATGCTCCTTACCGATTCCTTCTACCCGGTGTGGTTTTTACACCAATATTGTAATGCCGCGTAACAGGTCCTTTGGTGACAAATAACAAGGTTGTTATGCGTTCGAGACCTCCCTTGGGTGTCAGACACCTGGCCGAAACTGCAGTCCTGGTGCGACACAGAAAAATCATGTTTCGGAAACGAAGCAGCAACGTCGGTACGCCATGCTGATGGAACCTAGTGATGCGGCTTCAGGGGAGGAATGACCATGGCAGGGCAAGGGAAGGTGCGTGTCCGGGACTGCGCGGAGCTCTCAGCAGGTGATGACATCGAGGCGTGGCACAAAGGCAGGTTGTTTCACCGCGGCCGGGTGACAAGAGTGCTTCCGTCCACCGGGCTTTTCTGGATGGAAGACCTCACATCGGGAACGCGGCGCCTCCTGGACGTTGAGGCGCTGGATGTGGTGCTGGCTGATCCGCCCAAGGCTCAGGCAGCAGCCGGCCCGCAGCGTGTGGAGCAGCCAAACATGGACCCGAACCATGTGTGGTTCTCGTCAGCGTAGAACAATTCTTACGTCCAAAACCGCGCCGGGTTCCTAAAGCTGCAGCCTCCTCTACAGTTCCAGCGTCAGGGGCCTTTGCAGTCCGTTGATTGACGTTGTGGGCCAACGCGGATCAACACTCAGGATGGCGATCCCTGATTCGATCAATTGCACTGTGTCCTCAATCTTGACGCCCGGCCCGGAGGGATTCCATGTAAACGTCTGATTCAGGACTACTTCGTCCTCCGTGGCTGCGGTAGCCCGGGGATCGCGCCCCGCATAGCCGGCCACACCTCCTTGGTGATGCAGTGTCCATTGATCCGGTCCAAAGCCATGCCGTGCATACGACCTTTGGATCTCCCGAAAAATGCTGTTCAGCCTGACCCCGGGAACCGTCGCATCAAAGATATCCGCTTCAACAGCCATAAGGCGGGACTCGGCGTCGAGCTCGGCGGGAGTGCCGCCGTGGAACCTGACCCAGCGGGTGACGTTGGCAACAAGGCCGTTCCGCCGGGCGCATACCACTGCCATCGCCCTGCGGCCCAAAGGGCTATGGGTGGGAAGAGGGTGCCGGAACTCGCTGCGGCTGGTCCCGTTACAGAGAAGCACCAGGGGTTCCGCGCCCATCGCCACAATCCGGCTGGCAAGCTGGGCGGCGATTTCGAATTCGGTTGTCCCGGGAGTGGCACGCGAGAGGACATCAGTCAGGATTGCAGCCGTGTCCGCGTTGAGCTGGGCGTAGCGGGCACTTTCGGCCGGGAGGAAGGCCTGGCGGGCGCCCCGCAACTGTGCTGCAACTTCGGACTCGGCCAAGGGGTTGCGGCCAGCCAATTCTCGCGCGACGGCTTCGAGGGAACCGTGCCAGGGAGCAGCATGCACAGATACCCCGCGGGGCACTTCCTCGGCGGCCATTCGCTCGGCCTCGTTATTGAACGTCACCAGATGATCGCCGCTGCGCGTCACGAGCACCGCTGCGATCGGGGCTCCCGCGAGGCTGATGTGCATGCGGCTGCCGTCCAGGTACCAGCAGAGCGAGGTGTTGCTCGTTAGCAGCAGGGAGTCCGTCCCTGCGCCGTCCATGATGTCCAGCACGCGCCGTCTTTTGACCTCTCGGTCTTCTGCGTTCCCCGGGGGAGTCGACGTGTTCTCCGTCGATCTGGCCGGTGCTGACGCTTCCGAGGCTGACGTTTCCACAGCCGAAGTATTCGGACCCGTGGAGTCAATGATTACCTTGTTCATGAGTTGTCCCCCAGGGAGTCGATGAGATGTTGGATCTCGGAGGTGTCCAGGCGTCCGTCGGCCACGAGCACTGTGACACTCCGTTCAACAGGGTCACCGGCACTTGCTATCACTGGTTGTTCCCAAGCCAGGGCCTGGCCGACCCCCGGATAACCCGAGACCCTGACGAACCAGGGGTCCGCAGAGCCCTGGGCTGATACGAAGACAAGAGTGGCCGCTTTGCCGCCTACATCGGCGCTCCATGCCAACCATGGTGAGACACTCCCGTGCACCGTTGCTTCGCCGGAGCCGCTGGCCGTGCGCACCTCGACGTTTTCGCCAGAGGGCAAGCGCCAGAAAAACCCGCCGTAACCACCCTCGTGCCGTCCGTTTGACCCGGGACTCCCCAGACGGACTGGCCGGTCGCCGGCAGGAGAGAGGGTGAAGCTAAGGCTCAAAAGCCACGTTTGGGGGTCGACGGCGGCCCAGTTCCACTCGCGTCGTTCGCGGAGGACAGCCTGCCCGTCCGGTGCAAGCCACTCGAGATTCTCAGTCAGCGATCCTTCAGCCTGTTCCGTAGAGGTGATGACGATCCGGCCATGATCGGGCCGCCAAACGTATGCGCCGGCCTGCCGGGTATAGGTCCGCCCGCCCCAGAAATTGACGCCGTCTACATCCTGGATTGCCACCCCTGCGCCGAGGTGCCACACATGGTCCTCCGGAAGGTGATCTGTCACCACCGTCCCCGAGCGTGTGGCCACCGGATGAAGATAGGGACGTGGGGAGGAGGTGGGCATAATGTTGCCGCCATCATTTTCGACAGCCAGGGTGCTCCCGTCCAGGATGAGCTTTACGCCGGCCTTTTCAGCAGGCCTGGCCCAGGCGGCGCCGAGCTCACTGAAGGTCGACTGCGAAAGGACTGCGCGGCGGATAAGTGCCCGGATGTTATGGATCACCGGATGGGCGGCGTCGCCGTCGCCCTCCCACGTCACATGGGCGGCGCCGATTGGCAACGGTGGCTCTGCTGTACGGATAGCCTCCAGCACAGTCATAAACGCTCCGGTTCCTTTCAACGGGCTTAGCAGGGCAGCGCCGGTTCGACGTGCTTCAAGCAGGTTCTCCAGCAGGTCTGTTCGCGGGAAAGTTTCGCTGCGCTCGCCGTCGGGAGTGGTGATCGCCAAACGGTCCTCCGTGTAAAAGAGCTCAGCCTTGCCCTGTGTCCCGAAGACGGTGATGGAAGGAGCGGTTTGCTCGTCCGCACACAATGTCAACGCGCAGAGCACGAGCGTCCCGGCAGACGTGCGCACCCGGATGACGGAGGTGTCATCGCTTTCGGTGTTGTGAGCGTGGTAGAGGTCCGTCTCAACAGAAGCGACGTCGGCTGTCGTATGAGCGGCGGCGATGCTCAGTGCCGTGGCCACTGCGTGAGCGAGGGCATTCGTGGCCACGCCGTCCACAACATCGGTGCCCTCCAGGCTGCGCTTTCCGGCCCAGCGGGAGCGTTTGAAGTAAGCGAGGTTCCGCACCCACGTTCCCTCTGCGCCCACGCTCCGGACTTCGCCTATCTCTCCCGATGCAATGAGGCGCTCTATGGCAGGAAGTGCATGGGAGCCCAGGCTCTGGAATCCCACCTGTACCAGGCTGCCGGCTTGTTCCGCTGCTGCCAGGACGGCATCGAATTGGGCCATCGACCCCACAGGAGGCTTCTCCATGTACACGTCGGCACCGGCAGCAATCGCTGCGAGGGCAAGTGGGGCGTGGGTCTGGATAGGGGTCGCGAGGATAACCACATCGGGAACGGGGCCAGTGCTGAGCAGTTCGTCCAACGAGCTGTAAACACCCACAGCCTTGCCCAGAGTTCCTGCCGCGGGGGGATTTGGATCGGCTACTGCCACGAGCTCCACCAAGCCTCCGGCCCGAAGCCGTTGCAGGTTATCCAGATGGTGCAGCCCGTAACCGTGGGCGCCTACGAGGGCGATTCGAGCGGGGGATACGTTCCGGGAGGGGGCGGTTTCGGAGAGGGCAGTTTCCGGACGGCTTGTCCCCGTGGTCGTTTCAGTCATGACCTGGTCCTTGATGTTGAAGCTGAAGCATTCTCTGTCTGTAAGAGTAGCTCAGAAAACGGTTTCTCGTTTGGTGGGTGCAGCTTTCGTCCCTTGATTGGACGGGGCTCCCGAGGCAGGCTATCCCTCGATCGCGGGCGGACAATTCAGCGTGTCCTGCAGGAATTGAATTGCTTCCTCCTGCATCGAAACCGTGAACTCATGCCCGCCCGGCCAAAAGCTTCCTCTGTAATGGCTGGCCATCTCCAGCGCTAGCAGCTGCGCGTGGGAATCGCGCATTCCCTCCTCTGGAAACAGCTCGTCAGCCAAGGCGTACTGAACCAGCAAGCTATCCGCAGAGGAACGCGCAGCCAGCTCAGGCCAGTCACCGAGGCGCCGAAGGCCCGGTGTCTGCAACAGCCAGGAGTGGGCATCAAGGTAGGCAGGAACCAGGGAATCGAAGGTAGTCATCATGCACGTGACAACGTACGTCCGAACCCGTGGACTCAATGCGGCAAGGGTGAGAGAGCGGCCTCCGCCGCCAGAGAAACCGATACATCCCAGCCTGTCGGACGCCACACCGGGCAGCCCTGCCAGAATCTCCAACGCTGCCAGGTCGTCGTGGGCCACCATACCGGCGAAGCTCGTCCCTAACAGCCCGGCAGCCTTGGCCACAGTGTCTTCATGAATGGCGGCCGCTGCGTTGTACAGGTCCGCTTCGGAAGGCACGACGCCGGCCTCCCGCCACTGAGCAAGCCTCGCCTCCAGGGCCGTCTCTGTCCGCCACGGTGGCGTGGCCAGGTCGAACCGGCGGCTGCCCCAAGCGAAGGTGTCGTGGGCGAGAACCGCGAAGCCGCTTTTGGCCAGTTCTCTTGCCAGGCCTCGACCGTCATAGTGGGCCATCCGGGACGCTGCTGCCAATGGATGACCAGCCGGAAGCTCCACCAGCCGCTCCGCCCCGATGAACTTGTTGCCGCCGTGGCAGTGCATGGCCAGAATCCCGGGCAGTGGCTCAGTGACTCCGCTGGGGCGCAGGTACCAGGCGCGGGTGGTGGGCCCAAAGCCCAACTGCCAGCTGAGCTGAGAGGTGATGACGCCGTCGTACTCTTCTTCCCACTCCGTCACTGGAACCGGGATGCCGGAAGACTCAGGAACCCCGAGTGCACTCGCGAGCTCTTGGGCGGCCGCGGAATGGGCGCGGTGCAGCCCGGTTCCACGGAGGATTCCCCGGACATATTCCGGCCAGTCCTCATAACCGGGAATTGCACTGGGCCTTGGGTGGGCCTTGGCCTGGTGGGATTTGTGCTCTGACAAGAGGATTCCGAATGGTTGGATGGACGCCCTTAGACAGGGCTGCAGTCACGGCTAGCCGAGGTTCTGGTTTACCTCGGAGATCAGGGCCTTTGCGGCGTCTCGCGGGCTGATCTTGCCGAAAAGCACGTCAGTATTCTGGCGTGTCAACACTTCCATGGTGGCGGAAGATCCGGCGGGGAAGGGCAGCGGAGCTTCAAGGTTCATCTCCGCGACCCGGTCCAGGTAGCCTGCCTCCTTTTTCTGCCCTTCCTTCAGCAATGGCTCTATGGCTGCCTTGGTGTCAGTGTTGGCGGGCATTCCACGGTCGGTCTTGATCAGCTTGCCGGCTTCCGGGCTGTTGACCAGGAAGTTCAGGAACCTGGCGGTTTCCTTGGGGTGCTTCGACTTTGAGGAGATGGCGTATTCCATGGAGCTGCGCAGCCACGTTCCGCCCCTTGCCGACTCTCCGGGAAGCTTGAGCATCTCCAGCGGGGCGTCCGAGTAGGAGATCATTTGGTTGCTCCAAGAGAGCTTCATGCCCTGCTTGCCCTGCCCGAGAAGCGTTTGCTCCGGCTGCGAAGATGCATCCTCAACAGTCTGTGAAGCGCTGGGTGCACCACCGGTTTCCATGAGCTTCTTGTTCAGCTCGAACCACTTGGTGGCAGTGTCCTCGCTGATGGCTAGCTTCTTGCCGTCGTCTGCGTATAGCTTTTCACCATGTTGGCGGGCCCAGACGGCGAGGAAGGAATCGTTGGCCATGGAGGTGGTGCCAAAGGTGCCTTGCGGGGAGTTCTTGGAGATTTTTTCAGCGATGCCCGCGTAATCGTCCCAAGTCCACTTTTCGTCGTCGGGAAGCTCGACGCCGGCCGCCTTGAAGACGTTGGGGTCGATGACCATGGACATCGCGTTGACGCCGGCGGTGACGGTGTACTGCTTTCCTTCTATCTGCCCCAGTTCGAGGGTGCCCTCGGCAAACCTGGAGGTGTCGATCTCCTCCTTGACATTTTCAAGGTCCAAGAGGACACCCCGGGTGGCATATTCGCTCGGGTACGAGCCACTCATCGTGAAAATGTCAGGAGTGGTTCCGCCTGCGATCTGGGTAGCCATTTTGTCCCAATAAGAGCTGAATTCTGTGGTCTCGCCTTCGACCTTGATGGTGGGGTTTGCTGCCTCGAAAGCCTTGATGACTTCCTGGGTTGCTTTAGCCCGGGCGTCGTTACCCCACCAGGAAAAGCGGATGGTCACCGGCTTCTCAACCGTCCCTTCCTGGCCAGCAGATAAGCCGGAGCCGCAGCCGGTGAAGAGAAGTGCCGAGGCGGCCCCCGCCGCAACAGTGCACAGGAAAGTTCTCGCGAGACCAAACTTCATTGTCCTACCCCTCGTTTGTGGATTTCCCGTTCATGGCTCTACAGTGATCCAGACCACAGAAAACGCTTTCTCGAAAGCTAACAAAAGGCTATACAGGAGTCAAGAAAGCGTTTACTTTGGTACGAGAACGCTTCGGCCGGTTGAGGAAGTCCCGACTGACTTTCCCACGGTGAACCAGCGGGGCCGCGATGACAAAGGAGACAAAATGGCCGTGACAACACATGGCATGCAGGGGGCGGCGTTGCCGGGCCTCACCTGTTCCGCAATGATGGCGCAGGGGGCGCCATGAGTGCGATCAGTGAACTTTCCTCACTGAGCCGGCGCAAAGGGCCAGTCTCGGCTGCCGAAAGAAAAGCGAATGGGCGGGATAACAAGGCGGCCTACATATTTCTGCTCCCGTGGCTGGTGGGACTGCTTGCCATCACTATCGGCCCGATGCTGATGTCGCTGTACCTTTCCTTTACTGACTACAACCTGCTGCAGCCCCCTGAATGGACGGGCCTGGATAACTTCACCAGGATGCTCAGCGACGCCCGCCTCCATAATTCACTCGGTGTCACGTTCACCTACGTGCTGGTGGGCGTGCCCATGCAGTTGGCGGTCGCCCTGCTGATCGCGTTGGTGCTCGACAAAGGGCTTCGTGGACTGCCGTTCTACCGGTCTGTGTTCTATCTTCCGTCCCTCCTGGGAGGTTCGGTGGCAGTGGCTATCCTGTGGAAGCAGATCTTCGGGACCACGGGGCTGGTCAATCAGGCCCTCGCGATGGTCGGCATCCAGGGGCCCGGATGGATCTCTGACCCCAGCACTGCCCTCGGTTCCATCATCCTGCTGCATGTGTGGACTTTCGGTGCCCCCATGATCATCTTCCTCGCCGGCCTCCGCCAGATTCCCAATATGTACTACGAAGCCGCGGAAGTGGATGGGGCCAGTACTCTGCAAAAATTCTGGCGCATCACGCTTCCGATGCTCAGCCCAATCATCTTCTTCAACCTCGTGCTGCAGATCATTGGGTCATTCCAGTCCTTTACGCAGGCGTTCATCGTCTCCGGGGGCAATGGAGGGCCGTCCGATTCCACGATGTTCTTCACGCTGTACCTCTACCAGAAGGGCTTTGGCCAGTTCGACATGGGCTATGCGTCAGCCATGGCCTGGTTCCTGCTGGTAATCATCGGCGCATTTACTGCCGTCAACTTCATCGCTGCTAAGTATTGGGTGTTCTACGATGACTAAAATTCAGACCCTTCCCGTGGCGGACAGCAAGGCCGTCGACTCCAGAAGCAAGCCGTTGCCTCCGCAGCGCCCACGCGAATCCAGGGGAAATCTGGCATTCAGCCGCAGTGCCCGCACCAAGGGATTGGTCAAGCACGCCATTCTGATCCTGGCCGGCGGACTCATGATCTATCCGCTGGTGTGGATGGTGGTTTCCTCGCTACGGCCCAACGATCTGATCTTCCGGGAACCGGGGTTGTGGCTCAACAGCCTGGAAATGAGCAACTACACGGATGGCTGGTCAGCCCTGACCCACCCTTTCGGTCACTACATGATCAACTCGGCAATCGTGGTGGTCGGCTCCATCCTGGGCAACCTGATCTCCTGTTCGATGGCCGCCTATGCCTTTGCGCGGCTGCAGTTCAACGGCAAGAAACTGTTCTTCGGCATCATGCTGCTGACTATCATGCTCCCCTTCCATGTGGTGATCGTGCCGCAGTACATCCTGTTCTCGCAGATCGGCTGGGTGAACACCTTCTGGCCTCTGATTGTGCCGAAACTGCTGGCCACGGACGCCTTCTTTATCTTCCTCATGGTTCAGTTCATCCGCGGCATTCCAAAGGAACTGGACGAGGCTGCAAGGATCGACGGCGCCGGGCACCCCCGCATCTTCCTTCGGGTCATCCTGCCGCTCATGGTGCCGGCCTTGGCCACCACCACGATCTTTACGTTCATCTGGACGTGGAATGACTTCTTCGGCGCCCTGATCTACCTGACGGATCCTGACATGTTTACGGTGCCTGTTGCCCTGCGAGCTTTCGTCGATTCGCAATCCAGCACCAGTTGGGGATCCCTGTTCGCGATGTCGATTGTTTCCCTGCTCCCCGTCTTCCTGGTGTTCCTCTTCGGGCAGCGATTCCTCATCAAGGGAATCGCCACTACAGGCATCAAGTAGCCCAGAAGTTGCCGCCAGCTGCGTCTGTCGCAGCTACAGGCGGAGTCAAGACCAGTACTTGTAATACAAGTACTCACCTTGTACTCTCAGTGAGAAAGCGTTTTCCCATTTATTCGTTCCAGGTCAAAGAAGATCGGAGTTTCAAAGTGCCGCTATTTTCCATTCGTGCCTCTCGTCAGGCAGCCACACCAACTCATACCAAGGGGAGCGGCAGATTCAGGCGCGTAAGCGCAACCGCCGCAGCTGCCGCCGTCGTACTTGCCCTCACTGCTTGTGGCGGAGGAGGTTCCCCGCAGGGTGCTGACGGAACAGTGGAGCTGCGCTTCTCCTGGTGGGGAAGCGACAAGCGGGCCCAGGTCACTCAGGCAGCAATTGAGGCGTTTGAGGCTCAGAATCCGGGCATCAAGATCAAAGCCGAGTATGGCGACTGGAGCGGCTACTGGGACAAGTTGGCCACTCAGGTGGCAGCAAATGACGCCCCGGACATCATCCAGATGGACGAAAAGTACATTACGGAATACTCCAGTCGTGGAGCTCTCCTGGACCTTTCCAAGTACGACGTCGATACCAGCAAGTTTGACGAAGCTGCCCTGGACGCGGGTAAGAGTGAAGACGGACTGACAGGGATCGCGGCTGGCATTAATGCTGCCACGATCCTTGCCAATCCGGCAGTTTTCAAGGCTGCAGGAGTTGAACTTCCGGACGACAGCAAGTGGACCTGGGAGGACTTCGAGCGGATCGCGGCCGAGGTGACCGAAAAATCGCCGAAGGGGACTTACGGGGCTGCGGCCTATGGAACCGATGAGGCTTCCTTGGGCGTCTGGCTGCGGCAGAATGGCAAGTCCCTGTATACCTCGGACGGAAAGTTGGGCTTTGAGCCCAGCGACATCGCCGATTGGTGGGCCTTCCTCAAGCAGATGAGCGAAAAGAAGGCTGTGCCGTCAGCGGCAGAAGTGGTCGAAGCCGAAGCGGCGCCATTGGATCAGAGTGGTCTGGCTACAGGTAAGAACGGCCTCGCTTTCTGGTGGTCCAATCAGCTGCCAGCACTGGAAAAGGCTGCGGGAGGTGAGCTGAAGGTCCTGCGTTTCCCGTCAAAGACCGGTTCAGCATCCGACGCCCAGCTCTGGTACAAGGCCTCTCAGTTCTGGTCCGCTTCATCCAGGACCAAACATCCGGAGGAAGTGGCCAAGTTCATCAACTTCCTGGCAAACGATGTGAAAGCGGGCGAAGCGCTGCTTGCCGACAGGGGCGTTTACCCCAACTCAGAGGTTCGCGAAGCGATCGCCCCCAAGCTGACGCCCGCCGATGTGAAGGTGGTGGAGTTCATCGATCAGATCAAGGGTGAGCTAGGTGAAGCACCGGCCCCGCCGCCGAAGGGAGCCGGAGCCATTCAGGAAATCGTCAAACGCTACACCTCGGAGGTGCTTTTCGACCGGCTGTCCACCGATGAAGCCGGAAAGAAGGCCGTCGACGAGATGGCGGCAGCTATCAGCAAGTAGCCAAACCATGACGGCTCGCTTTGGCGTCGGACGTAGCTGCTGACGCAACAGCGCAGCGAAGCAGGTTTGCCCCAACCGGATTATTGAGGGATCCGCTTGGGGCATTCTTGTGTCCCCGTAAACCCTCCCTCATCGGTCACCGGGAGGACGGCTGCACCCGCGTTTGATCCACTTCCGGTTGTTGGCTCGGCTTCCGTGGTTATTGGTGGAAGTAGTGGTTTTGTCGGGGTTGTTGGGTGGGGTCGATGTGTGGTGGTGGGATGAACCAGGGGATGCCGTGTGGCATGTGGATGGTCCATTGTTCTTTGTGGATGAGGTGGTGGTGGTGGGTGCAGAGGAGGGTGCCGTTTTCGGTGCTGGTGGGTCCGTTGTGTGACCAGTAGGTGGTGTGGTGGGCTTCGCACCAGGGGGCGGGGATGGTGCAGCCGGGGAAGGTGCAGCCTTGGTCGCGGGCGGTGATGGCTTTGCGGATGTGGGGCGGGAAGATGCGGGTGGTGCGGCCGATGTCCAGGATGCGGCCCTCGCTGCCGAGGAGGATGGGGATGATGTCGGCGTCGCAGGCGATTTTGCGGATGGTGGAGGCGGTCACGGGCCCGGTGAACGCGAACGTGCCTGTGCCCGAACCGGAACCGGTTCCGGGGCCTGTCTCATCGTCGGCGCTGGTGCGGGCGCTTGTGCTGGCGCTTGTCTGCGTGGGGTTGGGGAGGCGGGTGAGGAGGTCGCGGTAGTCGATGGTGACCATGATCTGGGGTCTGAGGCCGCCGGCTGCGGGGAGGCTGGTGGTGGTGAGGGCTGTTTTGCAGGCTCCGATGAGGCCGTCGAGGAGTTGCTGGGGCCGGGTCCGGCGGTCCAGGGCTACCGGCTCTCGGGTTGCGCCGTCCACTGACGTTGTGGTTCCCCGCTCACCTGTCTCCGCCGCGGTTGCAGCTGCAGGTGTTCCTGTCGCTCCGCCAACGGTGGCTCCTGGTGTCCCGGGTTCTGGTGGTGTGTGGAGGCGGGGTTGGTGGCGGTGTTCATGGCGGTGAGGAGGTTTTCGAATTGGTCGGTGGTGGCGAAGATTTCGAGGTGGTGGAGTCCGCGGCGGGTGGGGCGGATGAAGGCTCCTTGGCGGTGGCGGAGTTCTTCTTCGGAGGGTTCGGCGCCGTCCTGGTCGATCGCGTCGGCCCAGCGGCGGGTGATGCGGGTCAGGAAGTCCTGGTCTTCGGTGGCGGCGGTGCGGGTCAGGGCGTGTTCCATCCGTGCCAGGGTGTGGGGGTCTGCGATGTGTTGGGCGCGTTCGAGGGCCAGGGTGATGATGGTCGCGGCGCGGGAGGGGATGGTTCCGGCGGCGAGGGCGGTGGCGAGTTCTTCTCTGGCGGGCGGGATGGGTTGGCCGGTGATTCCGGTGGTGGGTACGAGCGCTGCGGCCAGGGCCAGGCGGCGTCGTGCTTCGACGGCGCTGATCCTCAGCCTGGCGCGGAGGAATTCGGCGGTGTTCCGGCACCCGTCCCCGGCAGGCACAGCAGACCCGGAAGACCCGACAGGGCTGGCAGACCCGGGAGATGCCGTCCCGACTGGTTCCGGGCTCCACCCGGTAGTCCAGCCGTTCGTGGAAGCGGCTCCCGTGGCAGTTTGAGCGCCGGCAGTTACAGGGCGGGCTGCTGCCTGGCGGGTGCGGTCCACGGCTGCGGCGGCGAGGACCTGGAGGTATTCGACGGTGCGGGAGAGTTCCTCGACCTGGCCGGCGAAGTCCGCCGCGTCGGTGAAGCCGGACAGCGCGAGCTCACCGGCGGCCGTCGTCTGCGCCGTTCCTAACAGCTCAAGACTGGCCGCCACCGCACCGGAGACGCCGCCGTCCAAAGCCGGCGTCGCGGGGACGGCTCGCTCCTCCGGAACCACGCCTGGCTGGGATGCGGCGGCGGACGGCACTGCCCGCAGCGCCGCCCGCCCCGGAAGCCTGGACCCTGGAAGGCTGGACCCGGGAAGGCTGGACCCCGGAAGCCTGGACCCGGGAAGGCTGGACCCGGGAAGGCTGGAGGCTGCAACGGCAAAAGCTGATTCCTGGTGGAAGCGGGCGTTGGAGAACAGCCCAAGGCGCGTGGCCTGGTTCGGGGCGTGTTCTCCAACGGCTTCCATGGAATAACTCTGCCAGCAGGGCCCGACAAAATAAGCCCAGGCTTCAAGCCCGAAATGCGAAAGGTCAAACCCCAAAACGCGAACTAGTTAGCCCCGAAAATTCGAACTTTCTGCAAGGCTCCTTCCCTGCAGCAGTGGCCTAGTCTTCGGCGACCACTGCCACGGCGCCGGCTGCTACGGTTCCGCCGAAACGCGTACCCGAAATCAGCTCCATTCCCGAAACTGAAACAGTGGCGTCTGACCTCGAATGGTTGATGGCGAACACGAAACTCTGGCCATCCTCATTGCGGCGACGGGTCAGTTCGACGCCGTGGTCTGACGCAGCAACTGGGGAAACCCCAGACTCGGACAACAACCTGTCCACGAGAGCGCCGAGGTTATCCGGATCCGGGAACGTGGCGAGATACCAGGCGGTTCCGTTGCCAACTTCACGCCGGGTAAGGGCTGGAACACCGTCCAAGGGATACTCCGTAAACGTCGCCAGCACCTCCGCGGCACCGCTGCCGTCAGAACCGGCACCGTTGCCGTCAGAACCGGCAGCGTTGCCGTCAGAACCGTCACCGTCGCCGTCAGAACCAGCACCCGCCCCAGCACCGCCCGCTCCAACAACATGGACGTGCTCGCTCCAGGTCGAAGCTGTCCCGCCGTCGCTGAGCTTCAGTTGTTCGCCGCCCAGCAGCGGATGGAATTCTTCAACTCTTATTCCCAAGAGGTCACGGAACGCGCCGGGGTAGCCACCCAACCGGACGTGGTCGTGCTCGTCGACTATCCCGCTGAAGTAGCTGACGAGTACCGTTGCGCCACGACCGGCAGCGGCCGCTATATTGGCGGCGGACTCATCCGAAACGTTGTAGAGCGTGCAGACGAGGACAAGGTCGTAGCCGTCTAGGGATGCAGACGGATGCACGAAGTCGACCGCCACGCCGCGAAGGAACAGGGCCCTGTGGAAGCTGCGCAGGAGGTCCAGATACTTCACGTCCTGGCTCGGGTGGGAGTCCAACTCGGAGGCCCACCACGCCTCGTAGTCGAAGACGATGGCCGCACGGGACTCCACTCGTGAACCGCGGACCGGGGCCAAATGCTTGAGGGCAGAGCCCAGTTCCACCACCTCCCGCCAGATCCGCGTGTCGCGACCGCTGTGGGGGACCATGGCGGAGTGGAACTTCTCGGAGCCCGCATAGCTTTGCCGCCACTGGAAGAACATCACGGCGTCGGCACCCCGGGCCACATGAGCCAACGAGTTGCGCAGCATTTCGCCGGGAAGCTTTGGCCGGTTGCGTGGTTGCCAGTTGACCGCCGACGTCGAGTGTTCCATGAGGATCCAAGGGGCACCGCCGGCGATCCCGCGCGTGAGGTCTGCGCTGAAGGCGAGCTCCACCTCGGATTCCGGATCCGCCGCTACGAGGTAGTGGTCGTTCGCAATCACGTCCAGGTCCTGAGCCCAATCGAAGTAATCAAGGGACTTCGTGGCGCTGGAGGCCATGAGATTAGTGGTGGCCGGGATATTTGGGGTGACCTCGCGGAGCACAGCAACCAGGGCACGGTAAAAGTCCATTAATGCCCAGGAACTGAAGCGCTTGAAGTCCAGTTGCTGCCCGGGATTGAGAGTGAAGGGAGCCGCGCGGGGAGGCAGAATCTCCTCAAATGAAGCATAATTTTGTGACCAGAAAGCTGTGCCCCACGCATGGTTCAAAGCCTCGATAGTTCCGTAGCGCCGTTCAAGCCAACGGCGGAATGCGGCAGCATCCTCGTCACCATAGAACTCTGAAACATGGCAGCCAAGTTCGTTATCAACGTGCCACAAGGCCAACGCGGGGTGGTCCTTGTATCGGTCCGCGAGCACTCGCGTGATTCCAGTCGCGTAGCGCCTGTAAACGGCCGACGACGGCGAGTAGTGCCGTCTGGAACCGGGACCCAGCACCGTGCCGTCGGCGGTCACGGGAAGAATTTCGGGATGTTTGCGCACCAGCCAGGGAGGGGGAGCGGCGGTGGACGTAGCCAGGGCCACTTTGATTCCGGCAGCCGAAAGATTGTCCAGCACCTCGTCCAGCCACGTGAAGTCGTACTCGCCCTCGCGAGGTTCCAGCAAGGCCCACGAGAATATCCCGACGCTCAGGAAAGTAACTCCCGCTTCTTTCATCAGGTCCAGGTCCTCAAGCCGAACGTCCGCCGGCCACTGCTCCGGGTTGTAGTCGCCACCGTAGGCGATGCCGTCCAAGTGGCTCCAGAGAGCTGCGGGCGGGATGGTTTCCTCCGGGGACATGGGACTCCTTTATCTGTAGTGCCAGAAGCGGAACTACCAAAATTGGATCTTTCGGAAAACGCTTGCCCAACGGGGCGATAACCGATATTGTATCGTTTCAGAAGGCATGTTAGCCAGCTCACTACTTCCGTTGTAGGGACCACCCGAACACATGCTGACCCAAACCGAGCAAGGAGGCTCTCATGATCAACAGAAGGAATTTCCTCACCACGGTAGCGCTGGGCACAGCGTCTGCCGCTGTCCTGGCGGCCTGTGGCCAGCCGTCCCCCGCGCAGACAGGCTCTGCCGACAACCCCGTCACCATTAACTACACCTGGTGGGGCAACGATGACCGCGCCGAGCGCACCCGCAAGGCAATCGCGCTCTTCGAATCCAAAAACCCGGACATCAAGGTCAACGGCAACTTCACGGACTTCCCCGCCTACTGGCAGAAGCGGGCGACCGAAGCTGCTGGCGGCGGCCTCCCGGATGTTATGCAGTGGGACCTCTCCTACCTGCGTGACTACGGCCAGCGCAACCAGCTCCTGGACCTCAGCACCGTAAAGATCGACACCTCGGCCTTCGACAAGTCACTGCTTCCCTCGGGCCAGATCAGGGGCAAGACTTACGGCATCCCCACCAGCACCAACGCCTTCGCGGTCTACTACGATCCCGCCAAGCTCGCCTCCCTTGGCATTGCCGAGCCGGACGGCTCGTGGACGTACGACGAATACAACGCCTTCCTCACCGAGGTTGGCACCAAGAGCGGCGGTGCTCTCTTCGGCTCCAGCGACTACACGTCGGTCTGGTGGATGTTCAACATCTGGCTTCGCCAGCAGAACATCGAAGCCTTTACCGAGGACGGCAAGCTCGGCTTCAGCAAGGACGATCTGAAGGAATGGTGGAACAAGGTTGCGGACCTGCGCGGCACTCCCGCCATCATCTCGGAGGAACGGATCACACAGCTCCTTCCCAAGTCCGCGTTTGGCTCCAACGCCACCGCATCCGAGGTCACGTGGGACAACTTCATGGCCGGTTACCTTGGGGACAGCGGCGCCAAGGAGCTCAAGCTTGTGCCGGTTCCCTCCGACGACCCCGACAACCTGGGGCTGTTCCTCAAGCCTTCCATGCTGATGGTGGCAAGCGCCAAGACCAAGAACAAGGATGCTGCCGCCCGATTCATTGACTTCATGGTCAACGATCCCGAGGTTGGCGAGATCTTCAAGACCTCCCGCGGTGTTCCTGCCTCAAAGACCCAGCGCGACGGCACCACCTTCGAGGGCACCGACAAGCTGGTTGTTGACTACGAGAAGTCCATCGAGAAGTACCTCAAGGACGCTCCCGAGCCCCCCATCGTTGGCTTCGGCACCCTCGAGGCTTCCTTCAAGCGCATCAGCGCAGACCTCAATTTCGGCAAGGTGGACGTGAATGGTGCAGCCGACGCGTGGTTCAAGGAAGCCGAAGACCTCATTAAGCAGAACGCCTGAGCAGGCAGAATGTCTCAATCAGGCTTCACAACTGACGGAATGAATTCGTGACTCAAAGCCCAACCCTGAGCAGGCGTTCGACGTCGTCCGATCTCCCGCAGCCGCGCAAGTCGCGGCAGCGGGGGGCGGACACCCGCGCCGGCTACACTTTCCTGCTGCCCTGGCTGCTGGGATTCATCGCCCTCACCATAGGCCCGATGATCTCATCGCTGTACCTGTCCTTCACCAACTACAACCTGTTTGAACCGCCCAAGTGGATCGGGCTGGACAACTACATCTCATTGTTCCAGGACGAACGGTTCCTGCAGTCGGTGGGCGTTACCGTCAGCTACGTGGTCTTCGGTACGCCGATCAAGTTGGCGGCCGCACTGGCCGTCGCCATGCTCCTCAACAGCAAGCGAAAAGGGCAGGGGTTCTACCGTTCAGCTTTCTACGCTCCGTCCCTGATCGGCGCCAGTGTCTCGATCGCCATTGTCTGGAAGGCAATGTTCGGCGATTCCGGGCCGGTTGACCAGGGCTTGTCCTTCTTCGGGATCAACTTAGGCGGCTGGGTAGGCAATCCGTCCATGACAATGCCGATGTTCATCCTGCTGACGGTTTGGCAGTTTGGCGCACCGATGGTGATCTTCCTGGCCGGCCTGAAGCAGATTCCGGGCGAACTCTACGAGGCTGCATCCATGGACGGGGCCGGTCCTATCCGGAAGTTCTTCAACATCACCTGGCCCATGCTCTCCCCCGTGATCTTCTTCAACCTGCTCATGGAAACCATCCATGCTTTCCAGATCTTCAACGCCGCGTACATCATCTCGAACGGCGAAGGCGGCCCAGCAGGCTCCACTCTTTTCTACACTCTTTACCTGTACTTGCGGGGTTTCAGCGACTTCCGGATGGGCTATGCGTCAGCAATGGCGTGGCTCCTGGTGATCGTTGTAGGCGTCATCACCCTGATCTTCTTCCGCACGTCCAAGTCCTGGGTCCACTACAGCGGTGATTCGAAATGACGACCACAGCAACCCCAACAGCGTCTGCAGCGGACACACAGGCGCCGCACTACAACCCCAAGTCGGAAACAGCAGGTGCCAAGCGGCTCAAGAGCGCCATTTTCCACGTCGTGGCACTTGCCCTGACGGCAGTGGTGCTCTATCCGGCACTGTGGATGATCGCCTCGTCGTTCAAGCCGAATGCAGAGATCGGTGGTTCGAATACATCCCTGTGGTCAAGCAACTTCAGCTTCGACAACTTTGTGACGGCAATGGATGGCATCGGCGGCGTTTCCACCATGACGTTCTTCACCAATTCACTGATTCTGGCTCTCGGAGCCGTGGTGGGGACCATCCTGTCCGCCAGCGTCTCGGCCTATGCGTTCGCCAGAATCAAGTTCCCAGGACGCAGCATGTTCTTCGGGATGATGATCGCGACCCTTCTCCTGCCGTTCCACGTGGTGATCATTCCGCAGTACATCATCTTCAATCAGCTTGGCCTGGTAGACACCTACATCCCGTTGCTGGTTGGCAAGTTCCTTGCCGCTGACGCCTTCTTCGTCTTCCTGATGGTCCAGTTCATGCGGAACCTGCCGACGGAACTCGACGAAGCAGCAAGGATCGACGGCGCCGGCCACGTCAGGATCTTCGGTTCGATCATGCTTCCGCTCATGAAACCCGCCTTGATTTCGACGTCGATCTTCTCCTTCATCTGGAGCTGGAACGACTTCCTCGGCCCCCTGCTGTACCTCAACACTCCGGAGAAATACCCGTTGCCGCTGGCACTGCGCCTCTTCGTGGACCAGACCCAGAGCTCGGACTACGGCGCCATGATTGCCATGTCCGTCCTGGCCCTGCTCCCGGTGCTGGTGTTCTTCCTGGTGTTCCAGCGGTACATCGTTGAGGGCGTCTCCACCCAGGGCCTGAAGGGCTGACGGAAACTGAAGGGTGGGAGATCTAGGATGAACACCATGGAAAGCACGGGATCAGGGCAGGGGAAACACCTCTTCGGCGACGATCGCATCCCGGTCAATCGCTTTGCACTCTTCGCCGAAGCGCTCCTCACAGGCGCCCTGGTGCTGGTCCTTTCCCTTCCGCTGGTGACTATTCCTGCCGCCTATGCCGCCGGAATCTCCCACTTGGAAAGTCACCTTTCCGGCCGGGATGATTCCATCCGCGCCTTTTGGGGGAGCTTCCGGTCAGCATTGCCGGGAAGCTGGAAATTGGGGGCGACGACGGCGGTGGGGGCCGCCGTCGTCGTCCTCAACCTGCTGCTGGCAACCGTTGGGCAGCTGCCGGGCAGGGCAGTCGTGCTGCCCGCCACGGTGGTACTCGCCACCGCCGCTGCCGTGTTCCTGCTCAGGACGGCGGCAGCCTGGTCAACCCATCACAACTGGCGGCTGTCTTTGGCGGAGGCAAAGGTTGTTTCGCTCCGTGATTTCAGCGGATCGTTGCTCCTGGTGGCGGCCTTGTTCATGTGCGTCGTGTTCGTCTGGATGCTCGTGGCGCTGTTCGTGGTGATCCCCGGGGCACTGATCCTGGCTGCGGCTGCGGTAAAGATCCGCGCAGGGCGCAATAACTAAAGCCAAGCGTCAATAACCAAGAGGCGCCTCTTCCAGGGGCCCTCTGTTCTCACCCCTCAGCGAGCAAAGTGCCTTCTGAACGCCCAAAATACGCCCAAGCTGACTCCTCCACGAATGTGCGCTGGTACACGTCTCTCCGGTTGCGCAACTACCGTCTGTTCATCTCGCTTCAATTCCTTGGAAGTACGGGCGTGTGGATGCAGCGGCTGGCCCAGGATTGGCTGGTGCTTCAGCTCACCGGAAGCCCCGCCGCCGTCGGGCTGGCTGTAGCGCTGCAGTTCTTGCCCATGCTTCTGGTGGGGCCACTCAGCGGGATCCTGGTGGACCTCTTTCCCAAGCGGCGCATCCTTCTGGTGTGCCAGTCCGTTGCCGCAGTCCTGGCGATGACGCTCGCAGTCCTGAACGCCAACGGCTCCATCACTGTCTGGGCCGTTTATGCGTGCTGTGTGGCCTTGGGGATGATGTCAGCAGTTGAGGGCCCCGCACGCCAGGTTTTCGTCAGCGAAGTGGTGGGTGATGATGCAGTCCGTCCTGCTATCGGACTCAACAGCGCCATCCACCAATTGGGTGGGATGGTGGGGCCAGCTTTAGCGGGGGTGGTGATAGCCAAAGCCGGTGTGGCCGCTGCTTTCGCCGCCAACTCCCTGATTTGCCTGGCAGTTCTAGCCTTGGTCGCTGCGATCCGGACCTCCCAACTGCACGTCACCCCCGCCCCAACACGCGGCCGGGGAGAGGTCCTGGCAGGCTTCCGGTTCGTGAAGCAGCGCCCCGCCCTGTTGCTCGTGATCCTTCTGAGCAGTCTCATGGGGGTCTTCGGGATGAACGGGCCTGTGGTACTCGCGGCCTTTGCCGACGCCATCTGGCATAGCGGAGCCGAGGGCTTCGGCCTGTTCAATACGTTCAGCGCGGTGGGTGCCTTGGCCGGAGCACTTCTGGCCGGGCGGTTAGGTTCCCTGGGGCGGCCGGGGCTTGTTGCGGCGGCTGCGCTGTTCGGGCTCTCCCAGCTCATTGCTGCGCTGATGCCGAGCCAGGAGTGGTTCGTCGCCCTGTTGGTGCTTGTGGGGCTCATGACCTTGCTCTTCCTCACATGTGCAGCAACAACTGTGCAGCTTGAGGCCGGTCCGGAGGTGCGGGGGAGGGTGATGGCCTTGTACCTGCCCTTGTTGCTCGGCGGCCATGCTTTTGGCGGCCTCCTGGCAGGCTGGCTGACCGAGCAGTTCGGGGTCCGCGAAGGGCTTGTGGTCACAGGTGCCCTCGGGATGTTGTCTGCCGCCGCCGTCGGGCTGCTGATGTGGAGGAACTCCGGACGCCCCGGGTGACTGAGAACTCGCCCGGCCCCTTCCCGCCCAGTTACTTCTTCCCGGAGGCAGAAATGCCCGGCGTGTTCTGGGAACACGCCGGGCAAGCGGTCGGCAACTGGGCTGGAGCGTCAGAGCCGCGTCAGAGTTGGGCCCTCAAGGCGGCGGCCCCAGCAAAATCCAGTCTGCCATCGCTGACCCAGACGGTGAAGTTCCGGGTCAGAGTCTCGCCCGCTGCCAGTTCCACGGGACGTTCCCAGGCGAGGGCTGAGCCGACGCCGGGATAGTCGGTGGCGCGAACGAACCAGGGATCCTGGGACTGAGGCGGAGCAGCGAAAACAAGGCTGGCTGGTCCTTCTGCAAAATCCGCCGTCCACGCTAGCCAGGGCGATACCGAACCGTGGACCAGGGACTCCCCGGATTGCTCCGCGGTGAAGACATTGACGTCGGTGCACAGCGGAAGCCGCCAGAAAAATCCTCCGTAGCCACTGCCTGAGGCTCCATTGGAACCGGGGCCACCCAGGGATGCGCGCACGACGGCGGTGAGTTCCGTTTCGAGGTCGAATCGCCACGTGCGCTGATCGACTTGCGAGGCTTTGGTGATTCGCCGCTCCCGCAGGAGTTCTGAACCGTCCCGTGCCCGCCAGCTCAGCTCCTGTTCCAAGCGGCCGGGGGCCACGGTGCACCCGGTTTGGAGGATGGTCCCGTGGTCATCGCGTTCCTCATAGCGTCGGCCACTGCGGGTATAGGTCTTGCCACCCCAGAAGTTGGTGCCGTTGACGTCCTGGAGTGCGAGGCCCACTCCCAGATGCCATGGGTGGTCAAACGGAAGGTGGTCGCTCACAACCACTCCAGCCAGTGTCCGCACCGGATGCAAGTAGGGCCTGGGGGAGAGTCGCCCGGCAAGGGTGGTGCCGGTGCGCAGGGAAGCCAGCGCGTCGCCGTCGTACTGTTCGTGGCCTTCCAAGGTCAATACCCCGGCCGGTTCCAAGGGCAGGGGCTTGGCCCAGGGAAGAGCGAGCTCACTGAACGTCGCGTGGGCTGCGGTCGCACGGTCGAGGGCATCTTCGATGCCTGTCACCACCGCGTGAGCGGCCTCGCCTTCGCCCTCCCAGACGATGAATTCATCCGCAATCCGGGTCGGAGCTTCCGCGGTCCGGATTGCCTCAAGGACGCGCATGAAGGCGCCGCTGTCAGCCAAGGGACTGATCAGCGGACCACCCTCGGTCAGGTGTTCCAGAAGGTTCTCGGTGAGGTCATCCCTGCCAAAGATTTCCCTGCGCTCTCCGTGGGAGGTGAGGACGCTTAGCCTGTCCTCGGTGTAGTGGAAAACAGCCGAACCTTCGGACCCTTGCAGGGTGATGTACGGCTCCACTGATTCCGCAGCGCACAGCGTCAGTGCGCACGTGATGGGGATCCCGGCAACAGTGCGGAGGCGGATCACTGATGTGTCATCGGACTCGATGTCGTTTGCCCGGTAAAGGTCAGTTTCGACAGAGACCAGGTCGTCCAACCGGCGGGCATCGGCAATCCGGAGGGCAGTGGCGATCGCGTGCGCCAGTGGGTTGGTGGCCACGCCATCCACAACATCAATGCCGTCGATGCTGCGCTTTCCTGCCCAGCGGGAACGCTTGTAATAGGCGCGATCGCGGACCCAGCGCCCCGTTGCGGTAATCCCCAGCAGATCACCGATCTCGCCCAGAGCCACAAGGTCGCGGATCGCTTCGAGGGCGTGTGAACCCAGGCTCTGGAACCCGATCTGGACGCTGCGCCCGGCCGACTCGGCGGCGCTCTGCAGACGCTGGAAATCAGCCAAAGATGCAACCGGAGGCTTCTCCAGATAAAGATCTGCAGCAGTAAGGGCGGCCAGGGCAAGCGCAGCGTGGGTCTGGATGGGGGTCGCCACGATCACCACGTCCAAGGAAGGGGTGCGCTCCAGCAGGTCGTCCAGGTTGGCGAACACGGCAGTCTCAGCGGGCAGCGCGCCTTCGGCCGGCGGGTTTGGATCCGCGACAGCTACCAGACTTACCAGACCCTTTTCCTGCAGCCTCTTGAGATTCCTGAGATGGTGAGTGCCAAAGCCATGGACTCCGACGAGCGCCACGCGGAGGGCGCCGGCGTGAGCTTCCTTCCGTCTCCGGAAGGCTTCGACATCCGGAGCGCCCTGGCGACGGGCAAGGGGCTGGGGAATGGCGGGGTCGGGAGCGGACGGGGCCATGGCTCTCCTCGTTGTCTGCTGTCTTTATCTGCTGTCGCCAGCGTTCGTTAACGCTTGTGGCGCTGGACGCTTGGTTTTGCAGGGTCTGTAAATATGGCTTTCATTGATGCCGCATGGCGACTTACTTTATTCCACCCTAGCGCGGCAAGCGCTTTCCAAGGCGCTATATCAGCAGCTTACTTCAATCATGGCGGCGATTTAGCGATTCGAGGTCCGCCCTTGACCAAGGAAAGCCAAAAGGTCTAAGTTTTTGAGAAACCGCTTACTGACGAGGACGTCCAGAGACTGAGCCACACTTTCTGCAACGTTGGAGAGGGTGGCGGCTGCAGGGTCTCGACAGGAAGCCACATGCAAATATAGAGAAAGCTGCAAGATGAAGATTCTGTTGGCCGGCGATTCCACAGTTGCCAATTGCCCCACGAATGAATATCCGATGAGCGGCTGGGGAGCACATCTGGCGGCGGAGGTTTATTCCTGGGCTGCCGTCTACAACTATGCCAAGGGCGGAGCCAGCACCGAGTCTTTCCGTGCGGAGGGACTTTGGGCCGCTTTGCTGCAGGAAGCCGGGCAGGACGACTTGGTCCTGATCCAGTTCGGGCACAACGATCAGAAACGTCCCCATCTGGCCGCCCGCACCGGTTATGCCGCAAACCTTCGTACCATGCTCACCGAGGTACGCTCGCTGGACGCCAAGCCAGTCCTCTGCACCTCGGTTGAGCGGCGGCACTTCCTTGGCGGAAGCGGAAACGTCCTTGAACTTGAAGAGAGCCTCGAGGACTATCCGGAAGTGGTGCGGGAGGTGGCGGCGGAACTCCACGTGCCCTTGATCGATCTCAACAGTTGGACGCGGGAACTTTATCTACGGCTGGGTGTGGAGAGTTCAAGGGAGCTCTTCTGTCATTTTGAACCGGGGGAGCACGCCTACTGGCCTGACGGATTGGCCGACAACACCCACTTTCGTGAGGACGGAGCCCGGTTGATCGCCGGGCATGTCGCAGGCCAGCTGGTATATGCAGGCTTCGGCTCCAATGAACGCACGTCTTCCAGCGAACGCACGACGGCGGGGATTGCGTAACTGCGGACACGCCGAGGAAGACACGCCGAGCCACTTAATTCGACTGTGTGAGACCCGGGTCTGCTGGGTAGGGGGCCTTTAGCGGAAGGCGTCGCCGCTCCGGCTGAGGCGGCCCAACCCCGCGAAATCCGTTTGTCCGTAGCCTGTGGTCTGCAATCTGTGGTCCGCAATCCGTGGGAGGTCGGGTATGAGCCGACGATCGTCAGCACAATGGGCGGGCGCCGCCCGATCCACTGAGGATGTTGATCTGGACGTACTGGTTCCCACCTGTGACCGGCCCGCCGAGCTTGCCGTCACCTTGGCTGGTTTGGCTGGCCAGGCTGACCCGCCCTTTCGTGTCATCGTCAGCGACCAATCATCGGTTGAGCCTGGGTGGGGACATCCCGCAGCGGCAGCCATGGTCCGGTTGCTCGAGGCGCAGGGAAGGCCCACTTCCCTGGTCCGCCATTTGCCCCGGTTGGGGCTGGCGGAGCATAGGCAGTTCCTGCTGGAGCAATCCACTGCGGACAAGGTGCTGTTCCTCGACGACGATGTCTGGCTGGAACCCGGCGCGCTGGAGAGAATGAGCGACGCCTTGGACCGCTTGGAATGCGGCTTCGTTGGCATGGCGCCCCAGGGGTTGTCTTTCCTCGACGACAAGCGGCCCGAACAGATGGCGTCCTTCGCCGCCTGGGACGGTCCCGTTACCCCGGAGAAAATCAGGCCGGACGCTCCAGGCTTCGAGCGGTGGCCGCTCCACAGCGCGGCCAATCTGAGCCATTTGAGCGCCCAACTCGGCCTGGAGCCCGGGCAATGGGTTCCCTACCGTGTTGCATGGGTTGGCGGGTGCACCATGTATCGACGTGATGCCCTGAATGAGGCCGGAGGGTTCAGCTTCTGGCGCCAACTGCCCCGTGAACACTGCGGCGAAGATGTCCTGGCGCAGTGGCAAGTAATGGAAACCCATGGCGGTGCCGGCATTCTTCCGTCAGGAGCCGTGCACCTGGAGTCGCCCACCACAGTCGGCGACCGGAGCGTCGAAGCCTACCAGGCCGTTCTCGGGGCAGTCAGTGGAAACTCCCGGCAGGACCTATAAGGATGCCTCTACGCCCGCCGCCACGCCTTCTGTGCTCTGCCGGACAACAAGTTCGGGAGTGAAGACAACAGCCCTGTGCCGGACCTGCTGTGATTCCAGCTCCTCGGTCAGAAGCTCGATGGCAGTCCGTCCAATGGCCTCAGTGGGCTGGCGGATGGAGGACAAGGGAACCACGGCCGAGACAGAAAAGTCGATATCGTCGTAGCCGATCAAAGCAATATCCTCAGGAATGCGAAGCGTGTGCATCATCGTCAGGGACTGCATGACGCCGAGGGCCAGGAGATCGTTGGCGCAAAAAATCCCGTCCGGGAGGTTCTTAGCAGGGCGCTCCACCAGGCGGTTCCCGATCCCCCTGCCCGCCAGAACTGACTGTCCCTCGGAATCGAGGACCTCCAGGGTGGCATCGGACTCTTCCTTAACCGCCCGCTGGGCGCCCCGGAGGCGGTCCGCCACCTGATGAATGGATAGTGGGCCTCCCACGAAGGCGAGCCGACGGCGGCCTATGTCCAGCAAGTGCCGCGCTGCCAGGTAACCACCCTCGTCGTCGTCGACTGAGACAGAGCTGAACATGGCGTCATCGGCCAGCCGGTCCACCAGAACGGTGGGCACTCCGCGTTCCCTGAGGACATTCAGCCGGGCGGTCACGTCTCCTACCGGCGAGATGAGCAGTCCCTGCACGCGCTGTTCCTGGAAGAGGTCAATGTAGTTGGACTCGCGGCTCTCATTGTGGCCGCTGTCGCCGAGGAGGACGGCACTGCCCTGGAGCGCGGCAGCGTCCTCGGCCGCACGGACCACGGAAGTGAAGAAGGGGTTTCCCACGTCAAGCACGATGAGTCCGATGGTTCTGCTGTGGCCGGCCCGGAGCTGGCGGGCCGCATCATTGCGCACGAAACCAAGATCATCGATGGCCTTCAGGACCCTTTCCTTGGTTCGCTCGGAAACACGGTCCGGGTAGTTCAAGACGTTGGAAACCGTGCCCACGGCGACACCCGCCTGATTCGCAACATCCTTAATGCTGGCTGTCCGATTCATTTTCTCCCAGTCCTTCTGCTTACTGCCTTCAGGAAGGACGCACCTTAGTCCTCGTCTGCAGCCACGCTGTGCTTCGCGTTAGCTGGAGTTCGCCCCTGTGAATCTTTCCCGGGCCCTTCGGCCCAAGAGAACTGCTCCACGGCGGAGGATGCGTTTGCCTGTCGGTAATTGCTTGACACCTGCTCGAGTTCAAGAGTACTTTGAATCGTAACAATGAAACGATTCAACTTCAGTGTTTTTCACATTGATTCAGTAATCTTCAAGGAGAGGTCCAAATGCGAGTGTGCTTCCGCTCTTCAGTGCAGCCAGGACTCAGCGATGAATACCGCCGCCGGCACGCCGCCGTGTGGCCGGAGATGCTGCGGGCACTTAAGGATGCAGGATGGCGCAACTATTCCCTCTTCCTGGGCGCCGACGGACTCCTGATCGGCTATCTGGAATGCGATGACTTTGACGAAGTGAAAGCCAGGATGGCTGTGACCGAGGTCAATAGCCGTTGGCAGGCCGAGATGGCCCTGCTCTTCCAGGACTCTGAGAGGCGGCCCGACGAAGGGTTCCAGGTTCTCGAGGAAGTCTTCAACCTGGACGGCCAGCTGGCTGCCCTTGATATCCAGTAAACACACTTCACCACCGGAAAGAACAACTATGAACGACGTAGCAACGGCGCTGGGCAGGCTCGAGGAGCTTGCTATTGAGGTTCCCTCTTGGGCGTATGGGAATTCGGGGACCCGTTTCCGGGTGTTTGGGACGCCGGGGACTCCGAGGACGATTCAGGAGAAGTTGGCTGATGCGGCCATGGTCCATGAGGTGACGGGTCTGGCGCCGACGGTGGCGTTGCATATTCCGTGGGACAGGGTTGCTGATTACGCGGGGTTGAAGGAGTATGCGGCGGGTCTGGGGGTGGGCCTGGGGACGATTAATTCGAACACGTTCCAGGATGATGAGTACAGGTTTGGTTCGCTGACGTCCTCGGATGCGTCGGTGCGGCGGCGGGCGATTGAGCATCATTTTGAGTGCATTGAGATTATGGATGCCACGGGTTCGCGGGATCTGAAGATCTGGCTTGCTGACGGGACGAATTATCCGGGCCAGGATGATCTGCGGGGCCGGCAGGACCGGCTGGCGGAGTCCCTGGCGGAGATTTACGCACGTCTTGGTGAGGACCACAGGCTGGTGCTGGAGTACAAGTTTTTTGAACCGGCGTTTTATCACACGGATGTTCCGGACTGGGGGACCTCGTATGCGCAGGTGCTGGCGTTGGGGGAGAAGGCGTTGGTGTGCCTGGATACCGGGCATCACGCGCCGGGGACGAACATTGAGTTCATTGTGATGCAGTTGCTGCGGCTGGGGAAGCTGGGGTCCTTTGATTTCAATTCCCGTTTTTATGCCGATGATGATCTGATCGTGGGCGCGGCTGATCCGTTCCAGCTGTTCCGGATCATGGTTGAGGTTATCCGCGGGGGAGGGTACGGGAAGGATTCTGGGGTGGCTTTGATGCTGGATCAGTGCCATAACCTGGAGGAGAAGATCCCGGGGCAGATCCGCTCGGTTTTGAACGTGCAGGAAATGACTGCCCGGGCGCTGCTGGTGGACCGTGAAGCCCTTGCCGAGGCGCAGCGGGCCGGGGATGTGCTGGCCGCTAACGGTATTTTCAACGATGCTTTTTACACCGACGTCAGGCCTCTTTTGGCCCAGTGGCGTGAATCCCGCGGGCTGCCCGCGGACCCGCTGGCTGCGTTCAAGGCCAGCGGTTACCAGAAGAAGATCAACGAGGACCGCGTCGGCGGCCACCAAGCCGGATGGGGCGCGTGAAAACCACTATGCAAAACGCCAGCAACTCTGCCAGCAACAAGACTGTCGAAGACCTGATTTCGCGCTCCAACCGTCTCGGGGCGGACAAGCGCAACACCAACTTTGCCGGCGGTAACACCTCCGCAAAAGGAACTGAAAAGGATCCTGTCACAGGCGAAGACGTCCAGCTCCTCTGGGTCAAAGGATCCGGTGGAGACCTTGGCACCCTGAGGGCCGAAAACCTTGCTGTACTCCGTCTTGATCGCCTCAACGCGCTGAAGAGTGTCTATCCGGGCGTCGAGCGCGAAGACGAGATGGTGTTGGCGTTCGACTACTGCCTCCATGGCAAGGGCGGCGCCGCTCCGTCGATCGATACGGCAATGCACGGTTTGGTGGACGCAGCCCACGTGGACCACCTGCACCCGGATTCAGGGATTGCCGTTGCTACTGCAGCAGATGGTGAGGCACTGACGGCCAAGATCTTCGACAACAAGGTTGTCTGGGTCCCTTGGCGCCGCCCCGGTTTCCAGCTTGGCCTCGACATCGCCGCCATCAAGGAGGCAAATCCGCAGGCCGTGGGCACCATCCTGGGCGGCCACGGCATCACGGCCTGGGGCGCCACCAGCGAGGAGGCGGAACAGAACTCGCTGTGGATCATTGACCAGGCCGAGAAGTACATCATCGATAACGGCAAGGCCGAGCCCTTCGGCGCCAAACTGCCGGGCTACGGCCCCCTGCCGGACGCGGAGCGGAAGGCCAAGGCGGCTGCCCTCGCACCGGTGATCCGCGGATTGGCCTCCACGGACAAACCGCAACTGGGGCACTTCAGCGATGACGCCGTCGTTCTGGAGTTCCTGGAAAGCGCCGAACATCCGAGGCTCGGAGCGCTGGGTACCTCCTGCCCGGACCATTTCCTGCGCACCAAGGTGAAGCCCCTGATCCTGGACCTGCCTGCTGATGCGTCCATCGAGGATGCCGTGGCGCGGCTCAAGGAGCTGCACACCGGGTACCGCGAGGACTACCAGGCCTACTACGACCGCCACGCGGATGCCGATTCACCAGCCCTGCGCGGTGCTGATCCGGCCATCGTGCTGGTCCCGGGCGTGGGCATGTTCTCCTTCGGGGCCAACAAACAGACCGCACGCGTTGCCGGTGAGTTCTACATCAACGCCATCAACGTGATGCGTGGCGCGGAAGCCATCTCCACCTACGCCCCGATCGAGGAATCCGAGAAGTTCCGGATCGAATACTGGGCGCTTGAGGAAGCCAAGCTGGCCCGCATGCCCAAGCCCAAGTCACACGCCACCCGCATCGCGCTGGTAACAGGGGCGGCGTCGGGCATCGGTAAAGCAATCGCCACCCGGCTTGCCGCCGACGGGGCCTGCGTCGTTATCGCGGACCTGAACCTGGAAAACGCCCAAGCCGTCGCTGCCGAACTTGGCGGGTCCGACGTCGCCATTGGAGTGCAGGCAGACGTCACCGACGAGGGCCAGGTTGCCGCAGCCATCGACGCCGCCGTGCTGGCCTTCGGCGGAGTTGATCTGGTGGTCAACAACGCCGGGCTCTCCATCTCCAAGCCGCTGCTGGAAACCACGGAAATGGACTGGGACCTACAGCACAACGTGATGGCAAAGGGCTCCTTCCTGGTGGCGAAGGCCGCGGCGAAGGTCATGATCGAGCAGGACATGGGCGGGGACATCATCTACATCTCCTCCAAGAACTCGGTCTTCGCCGGCCCCAATAACATCGCCTACTCAGCTACCAAAGCGGACCAGGCCCACCAGGTCCGGCTGCTCGCAGCTGAACTCGGCGAGTACGGCATCCGCGTCAACGGCATCAATCCCGACGGCGTGGTCCGCGGCTCCGGAATCTTCGCCGGAGGCTGGGGTGCCAAGCGCGCCGCTGTCTATGGCGTGGACGAACAGGAACTGGGCAAATACTACGCACAACGGACCCTGCTCAAACGAGAAGTCCTCCCCGAGCACGTGGCCAACGCTGCCGCCGTGCTCACCAGCTCCGAACTGTCCCACACCACCGGACTCCATATCCCCGTGGACGCCGGTGTAGCTGCGGCGTTCCTGCGATGAGTACCAGTCCCGCCAACGGCACAGGGTCCAATGGCCCGGTCGGCACCGGATCCAACGGCGCAGCCTCGGGCGACAACTTGTTTGCCGCCGTCGACATCGGAGCCTCCTCCGGCCGGGTGATCCTGGGAAGCATCACCGGGGGTACGTCCCGGCTGGAGGTGGTGCACCGCTTTCCAAACGGTGTTATCGAGTCCGACGGCGGCCTGCGCTGGAACTTCGACGCGCTGTTCGCGGAGGTCCTTAGGGGACTCGCGGCGGCCGGCAAGGCGGCTGCCCAGCGGGGCGCCCGGATAGCCAGCATCGGGATCGACACCTGGGCGGTGGACTACGGACTGGTCGACGCCGCAGGGGAGTTGGTTGCCCAGCCCTACAGCTACCGTGATCCCCGCGGGCAGGGAGCCGTCAACGGCGTCCATAAAGTGCTGGATCCGGCCAGGCTCTACGCCACCACCGGGCTGCAGTTCCTGCCCTTCAACACGATCTACCAGCTGGCCGCCGAGCCCTCGCTGGGGGGATTGCAGGCATTGCTGATCCCGGACCTGATCGCCTTCAAGCTCACGGGCCAGCGGCGCACCGAAGTCACGAATGCTTCCACTACCGGGCTGTTCGATGCTGTGGCAGGGGAGTGGGCTACCGAGTTCCTCGCCGCATTGCAATTGCCTCCCACACTCTTCCCTCCGCTCATCCAACCGGGCGATACTGTTGGCACGCTGCATCCGCAGATCGCCGAAGCCACAGGTTTGCCCGAGGCGACCCGGGTGGTTGCGGTCGGTTCTCACGACACTGCCTCCGCCGTGGCAGCCGTGCCGGCCAGCGGGGTGGACTTTGCCTATATTTCTTCGGGCACTTGGTCGCTGGTAGGCGTTGAACTGCGCCACCCGGTGCTCACCGAAGCCAGCCGGCAGGCTAACTTCACGAATGAACGCGGTGTGGACAACACCATCCGCTACCTCCGGAACGTAGGGGGTCTCTGGCTGCTGAGCGAGTGCCAGCGTACCTGGGCCAAGGAGGGCTATGAGCCCTCCATGGAGGAACTCTTGGACGCCGCGGCGGCGCTGCCCTCGGGTGGCCCGGTGGTCAACGCCGACGATTCGTATTTCATCGCCCCGGATGACATGCCTGACCGCATCCGATCCGCTGCCCGGGTTACCGGTACCGTGCTTTCGGAGCAGCCGGCCGCGATCGTGCGCTGCATCCTGGACAGCCTCGCCGCGGGCTATGCTCGGACCATTGCTGACGCCGAGCGGCTCTCGGGAACACCGGTGGACGTGGTGCACATTGTGGGCGGCGGGTCCCAGAACCGGTTGCTCTGCCAGCTGACAGCCGACTCCACCGGGAAACCTGTGGTTGCAGGGCCCGTTGAGGCGACTGCCTTGGGAAACATCCTCGTTCAGGCGCGTGCTGCGGGAGCGTTGGGCGGAACCCTGACGGAGCTTCGGCAACAGGTTCTGAGGTCGTCGAGGCTGGAAACTTATGAGCCTGCGTTAGCATCGCCCCACGTATAGATCGGATCATTCTTCCCGCAGGGTACGAATACTCGGTAACCGTGTTGGCCAATTACCTTGGGACATCGGACCTCTTCCTCCTAGAATTGCAGCCATGCATCCCGATGACGGCTTGGTGTACGACAGTCCTGCCCATGATTGGCTTGAAGCGCTCCCCTTGGGAAACGGCTTCCTCGGAGCGATGGTTTTTGGTGGACCACGCCATCATCGCTTCCAAATCAATCACGGGACAGCTTGGTCCGGTTCGCCGCACAGCCAGGAACTGGAACCGCACTTCAGCCCTCAGGAGGCGGACGGCATCCTGGCACGTGTGCGTGAACTCATCGCCAGGGAAAACTACCCCGCCGGCCACGAGGCCCTGAAGGCACTGCAGCACCGGCATTCGCAGACTTTCCTTCCGTTTTCGGACCTGGTGGTGTCCCTCAACCCTGTGCACCTCGGCGACGCAGATGGCGGCGATGTGCCTGAGAATTATTCCCGCAGCCTGGATTTGACGCGTGGGGTGAACAGCACGCGGTACAGGCTTTCGGGCCATGAAGTCAGGGTTGAAGCCTTCATCAGCCACAGCCCATCAGTGTTGGCAATAACGGTGGACACCGAGCTCCCTGGCGGTGTGGAAATTTCGCTGTCACTGGACTCCCCGCTGCTGGTCACCAAGCGCACAGGGAGGGTCCGCGACAACGCGGGAACCCAGTTACTGACAGGCCTTGAGCTCAAGCTGCCAGCCGATGTGGCACCAAGTCACGGCACCGGGGAAATCAAGTATTCGGATGATGATTCGCTCAGTTTGCAAGGGGCAGTCACCGCGCTTTTGGAGCACGACGGCGTTACCGGCGCCGCTTTCGGCCCCGGTTCTGCTAAAGGTGCGGAAGGCGTTGAAGGTTCGAAAGGTCCGTGGGCAACTGGTGTAAAGCACGCGGTGATTTATGTGAGTGGTGCCACCACCTTCGAGGGGATGGGCCGCCAACCCCAAGGCTCATCTGCACAGGCGGCTGATGCTGTGAGAGCAACTTTGGAGGCCGCCAGGAAGATGGGGCCGGAGTCCCTCCTGCGCCGGCATGAGGAGAGCCATGGCGCGCTGTACAGCTCAACCAGTCTCCGCCTTGGGCCGGGAGACAGGCGCACCGGAGAAGCGGCCGGCACCAACACCGCTCAACGACTGGCCTTGGCGAATTCCCACCCGAAGGGTCCTTTAGCTGCCGATCCAGGGTTGGGAGCGTTGCTCTTCAACTATGGCCGGTATCTGCTGATCTCGAGTTCCAGGCCCGGCGGTACTCCTGCCAACCTGCAGGGAATCTGGAATGACAGGATGCTGCCGCCGTGGAGCTCAAACTTCACCACCAACGTCAACCTCGAGATGAACTATTGGGGAGCGGAGGTGGCTGGCCTGGGCGAGTGTGTGGAGCCGCTCTTTGGATTAGTCGAGGCCCTCCAGGTAACTGGAGCCGCAACCGCGAAGGAGTACTACGGAGCCCGGGGCTGGACCGTCCATCACAATTCGGATATCTGGGGCTACAGCAAACCCGTTGGCCACGGCACCCACTCACCCGAATGGTCTTTCTGGCCCATGGGCGGAGCATGGCTTGTCCGGCATCTGTGGGAGCATCTGCAGTTCGGAGCTGACCGTGACTTCGCCCTCGACCGGGCGTGGCCGGCCATCCGCGGACAGGCTGAGTTCCTGTTGGATCTCTTGATCGAGTTTCCCGACGGTTCCCTCGGGACAAGTCCTTCCACCTCTCCGGAGAACAGTTTCAAGGCGTCCGGAGACGGGCCGGGGGTACATCGGGCCGGCACAGACAGTGCCGTGACAAACCAGCCGGTGAAGGCTGCTGTGGCCGCTTCCTCCTCCATGGACCTGACCCTGTGCCGGGACGTGCTCGGCATGGTCGAGTCCCTGGCGGTGATGCTCGGGTTGGAGGATGATGTTGTGGTGAAGGAAGCAAGGGCCGCGCTGCCGAGGATTCCGCGGCCGGCGCCCGGAGCCAACGGCAGGCTGCGGGAGTGGCTGGCTGACCCGCCCGAGTGGGAAGAGGAGCACAGGCACATAAGCCATCTCTATCTGGCGTATCCCGGCGACGAACCGCTGGATGCAGAGCTCGAGGCGGCTGTTCGGGCCAGCCTGGACGGCCGCGGTGACGATTCGACGGGGTGGTCCCTGGCCTGGAAAATGGTTATGAGGGCGCGCCTAAGGGAGCCCGAAAAAGTCACCGCCCTGATGCGCCTGTTCTACCGTGGAATGCCGGCGGGCAGGGACGGGTATTCCGGCTTCGGCGGCGGCCTCTATCCCAACCTCTTTGCCGCCCATCCACCGTTCCAGATCGACGGGAACCTTGGATACATCGCGGCTGTCGCGGAGTGCCTTGTTCAGAGCCATCGCGGCGAAATCGAGCTCCTGCCCGCCCTGCCTGTCGAGTTGGCCGATGGTGAGGTATCCGGACTCCGGGCCCGTCCCGGCGTCGCGGTTTCCTTGGCCTGGAAAAGCGGGAAGCTGGAGAGGGCGTCCTTTACATTGCAGCCGGGCTCCCAGCTGCGGACAATAACGGTCAGGTACGGCGGGCGGACCCAGGAAGTTGTACTCGACGCACAACGGGAGACGAAGCTGGACCTGGCCGGCTGGGTACAGGAACCGCAGGATGCCGCTGGATAAGTCCAGCGGCCGACATTTCATGAGCACATGCGACGGGAGATGACGGGCACAATTTAGTGGAATTTTGCCCTGACGGACCCGGCCCGGTTATGGTGTGGCTATGACTAACCGTTGGTATGCGTATTTTTCGTTGGCTCTGGAGGAGCCCGCGTCTAACTGACACGCACCCAACTTTCCTTCAGAGCCAACAGGGCAGAGATCATTCTCTGCCCTTCGCCATTTCTCCGGCGGGTTCTGACCAGGGCCCGCTCCTATCTGGAACAGGACCCCATGAGCACCACAGCAGCCGCCGCCAATCCCCAACATTCCACCTCGAACTTGAGGATCAGCAAGTTCACTGCGCTCCCCACTCCCCACGAGATGATCGCTGAGCTTCCGCTCGACGCGAGGGTGACCGACGTCGTCGGGCGGGGCCGTGATGAAGTCCGCGCCGTCATGGACGGCCTGGACGACCGCCTGCTGGTGATCGTGGGTCCCTGCTCCATTCACGATCCGAAGGCCGGGCTGGAATACGCCCGCAGGCTCGTGAGCCAGGCCGAGAAGCACAAGGAAGACCTGCTTATCGTGATGCGGGCGTACTTTGAAAAGCCGCGGACCACCGTGGGCTGGAAGGGGCTCATCAACGACCCCCACCTGGATGGCAGCCACGACATTGCCACAGGCCTCCGTGCAGCCCGAAGCTTCCTCCAGCAAGTAACAGCCTTGGGGCTCCCAACCGCCACGGAATTCCTCGAGCCCATCAGCCCCCAGTACACGGCAGACCTGGTCTCCTGGGGTGCCATTGGTGCACGCACCACGGAAAGCCAGATCCACCGGCAGTTGGCGTCCGGGCTCTCCATGCCCATCGGCTTCAAGAATGGTACCGACGGCGACCTCCAGGTTGCCGTTGACGCGTGCAGCGCCGCCGGCGCGGCCCAGGCTTTCCTGGGAATTGACGACGACGGCAAAGCTGCTCTCGTGGCGACGGCCGGCAACCCGGACACGCACGTCATTCTCCGTGGCGGCCGCAAGGGCCCCAATTACTCAGCAGCCGACGTCGAAGCCGCTTCTTCCCGTCTTGCAGCGAAGAACCTGAACCCGCGCCTGATTGTGGATGCGAGCCACGCGAACAGCGGGAAAAGCCACCACCGCCAGGCGGAAGTCGCCTTCGAAATCGGTGCCCAGCTGGAGGAGGGCGGCGCCTCCGCAAAGGCCATCGCCGGCGTGATGCTGGAAAGCTTCCTCGTAGGCGGCGCCCAGAACCTGGACGTCACGGATTCCAACGGAACTGCCGAATTGCTCTACGGCCAAAGTGTGACCGACGCCTGCATGGAGTGGGACGTGACGGTGTCCGTGCTCGGGCAGCTTGCCGCTTCGGCCCGGAAACGCAGGATTTCCTTGGCCGAGTAATGGCTACTTGCTAGAGGCGAACGCGTAGTTTCGCCACTACGCCTTTCACATTGGCCCCAACTGCCTCTAGAGTAACTAGCACACGGTTGTTCGATGGCTCAGCATCGCCGCACCCGCAGAATACAGGTTGCCGCAGAATGCTGAGAGCAAAGGAATATGGGAAATGTCCGCAGAGTCGAACTTCTCCAACGCGAAGTTCTTGACCGTGGCCGAAGTGGCTGAGGTCATGCGCGTCTCTAAGATGACCGTTTATCGCCTGGTTCATTCGGGGGATATGCCCGCCGTCCGCTTTGGCCGCTCGTTCCGGGTACCGGAGTCCGCTGTCGAACAGTACCTGAAGCGCGCCGTCGTGGAGGGCCAATCCGAGACGGCGTGAGTCGTCGCCGTCAGTTTGCGCTCCGGATAAGCGGTAGGCTGTTAAGGAACGTTTTACGTCATTGTAAGAATCTGTCAGTTGTACAGTCTGTTGCTTAGTCCACGGACCTTTTCCATCAGACAGGTACGCATCTAGTTTGTAAGGAACTTTCGTGGGTTCAGTTATCAAGAAGCGTCGCAAGCGTATGGCCAAGAAGAAGCACCGCAAGTTGCTTCGTAAGACGCGCCACCAGCGTCGCAATAAGAAGTAGTAATACTTCCAAAGCGTCAATGCCCGTTGCCTTTCGAGGTAGCGGGCATTTTTGCGTCCTTGCTCCTTGGTGCTGCAACGGTGTGCGGCTCTGCTAGATAGTGGGGCCGCGGAAGCGCGAGAAGCCCTTCCAGAGGCCGTAGACGGCGCCGCAGACCGTGGCTGCCTTCAGGCCGAGCGTTGCTGCGCGGCGTCCGGAGCGGAAATCGTAGACCGGCCAGTTGTTCTCCCGGGCATGCCGGCGGAGGCGTGCATCGGGGTTGATGGCCACGGGATGCCCCACCATGCTGAGCAACGGGATGTCATTGTGGGAGTCGCTGTAGGCCCAGCACCTCTTGAGCTCCAGGCCTTCCTCGTCGGCGATGGCCTGCACTGCCACGGCCTTGGCTGCCCCGTGGAGGATCTCGCCCACCAGTTTGCCCGTATAGACGCCGTCCTTGATTTCTCCGACCGTGCCAAGGGCCCCGGTCAGTCCGAGGCGGGTCGATATGACGGTGGCTACTTCGATGGGAGTTGCGGTTACCAGCCAGACTTTCCTGCCAACCCGAAGGTGCTGCTGGGCCAGGGCCTTGGCTCCGGGCCAGATCCTGGACGCGATCATCTCGTCAAAGACCTCTTCGCCCAGGACTTTGATGTCCTCGACCGTGATGCCGGCTGCAAGCAGAAGGGCTGAATCGCGGACGGCGTGGACGTCGTCGAGGTTCTCCCCGCGAATCACAAACTTGAACTGCTTCCACGCGAAACCAGCAGCCTGGGTCAGTGTGAACGTCCCCCGCTGATGCATTTTCCGTGCCACGTGGAACAGGCTGGCACCCTTCATCAGGGTGTTATCGACGTCGAAGAAGGCGGCCTCGCCGTGTTGCTGGGTGGCAACCGGGCGGCGGGCCACAGCAACGTACTTCTCCTCGGGCATGCCACGAGTCTAGTCAATGCTCGGCATCGCCGCCGCCTGTGGCGTTCTGTTGCTGTGCGCGGGATACCTGAGGGCGGTTCAGGCCAGTGGCGTCGACGACGGCGGACAGCCCGGCTACCGTGGAACCATGGCAAAACCAGACGTCCTCCTGCTCACCAAAGCAAACTGCCATCTCTGCAGTGCCGCGCGCGACGCCGTCGACCGCGTCACTGCCGGACTGGGACTGGAGTGGCGGGAACAGTTGGTGGACAATGACGCGGAGCTCCGTGAGCGCTACGCCGAAGAGATTCCGGTGGTGGTGGTCGACGGGATCCAGCGGGACTTCTGGAAGATCGACGAGGCCCGGCTGACGAGGGTTCTACAGCAAGCCATGGCGAAGTAGGCCTCGGCCCGAGCCCGGATGACGTCGTTCCGCTTTTGTTGACACAAGTCGTGGGGCCCTAGAGTGGACTCACAACGCGACGCAATGGAGCAGATGTGACTTCGCTCGATTCATCCCCGGAAGCAGTCCGCGGGGATTCCGGAACCGCTGCAAAGCAGATTCCGCCCGCAGCCGTGGCACGGCTCACCCTCTATTTGCGCGCCCTGACCACCATGCTTGCCGAAGGCGTGGACAGGGTATCCTCGGAATCACTTGCCGAAGCCTCGGGCGTGAGCTCAGCTACCCTGCGCAAAGACCTCTCGCATGTGGGTTCCTACGGGACCCGCGGCGTGGGCTACGAGGTTCAGTACCTGAGCCGGCACATTTCTGCGGCCCTCGGTCTCACCAAGGACTGGAAAGTCGCTATCGTCGGTGCCGGTAACCTCGGGAAAGCCCTGGCAAGGTATGGCGGATTCGAATCGCGGGGCTTTGATGTCGTGGCCATTTTCGACGCCGACCAGATGATCGTAGGCAACGAAGTGGGATGGCTGCGTGTGAGTGACGCTGCCGACATGGAAGCGGTGCTCCAGCGGACGGGAGCGAACATGGTGGTCCTGGCGCTGCCTGCCGCCGTAGCCCAAAGCGTGTGTGACAGGGTGGTGGCGGCCGGCGTGAGGAGCATTCTGAGCTTCGCCCCCGTGATGCTGCAGGTTCCGCCCGGAGTAAACCTGCGCAAGGTAGACATGGCCACGGAACTGCAGATTCTGGCCTACCACGCACAAAGGACGCAGGCCCCGGAAGAGCTGGAGTAAGTTACTCTGCTCCGCCGGGCCTGCGCCCTCAACATGGATCTATGTGGCCCTGGCTCCTAGCCGCCGTATGACTTTATGTGGCCCTGAGTTCTAGCGGCCGTACGGCTGGGAGTAAGGATTGGCGAACGGCTGCTGCTTCTGGAAGTACGGCGAATTGGCCGGCAAGTACAGGAGTACGATGCCCGCGACTCCCATCAGAATGACGAGGATCTGCAGCACGCCGTACGTAGGACCCATGCTGAAGACGCTGAAGAGTCCAAACACCGAGATGCCCGCGAAGACAGTACCCAGGATGCGTGCCCAGTTCTTTCCGTTGCGTACAGGAAAGGCCACGAGGGCGTAGAGTCCCAGGGAGATGAGACCGCCCACGATGCTGGCACCTACCATCATTCCCTGCATTCCCTCAATGGTGCCGGGGGGCAGTTCCGTGCCCTGCAGCTGGGCCTGTTCCTGCATCATTTGGGTGAAGAAATCTCCACCCGAGAATGCCAACACCATGGCACTGATGAACGACAGCACACCGGCGCCGATGATCAGCCAAAAGGCGAGGTCCACCTGCGGGGGCCGGTTGCTGTTTCCGGCAGATGGAAGCTCGGAAGGGTACTGCGAGTACGGTGACTGACCGTAAGGCGACTGGCCATAGGGAGACTGGCCTTGCTGGGGCTGGCCGAACTGCTGCTGCGGCGGGTTCTGGCCGTATTGTGGCGCCCCGTACTGCGGCTGTTGGGGAGCGTTCTGGCCATACTGGGGTGCCCCATACTGTGGGTGCTGAGGAGCATTCTGGCCGTACTGGGGCGCCCCGTACTGCGGCTGCTGGGGAGCGTTCTGGCCGTACTGCGGAGCGTTTTGCCCGTACTGGGGCTGCTGCGGATTGTTCTGATCGTACTGCGGCGCGTTCTTGCCGCCAGACTCAGGCTCGTCCTGGTTGGCGGGAGGGACTGGGGGAGTGCTCATGTTCGATCCTTCATGTGTCGACTTCGAAAATCGGCTACCGGGATCAGTGTGATGCCCCTGCCCCCAGCATGGTCTTGCTTCCACCGTACAACGCTTGGTGCGGCATGTGGATCATTCGCAAGAGGTATTCCTGTTGGATTTGGAAGGCCGCGGCAGGGAGTTTCCCAGCCGCGGCCTTCAATGCTTAACTAACCCGATGGGATGTGGTTACGTCCCTAGTTTTGCTGTATCAGCCCTTGAAGTGTTGCTGGGACTGGGGCAGCCACATCATGACGGCTGCCGCGATAGTTACTGCCGTCCCGATCAAGCTCAGGCCTCCGGTGAACAACGTGAAGGGGAGCGCCAAAACCGACAAGCCACCCAAAATCGTCAGGACCAGCCTGGCCCAACGGGCACCTTCCTTGAGCCGGATGGCAATGAAGATGTAGACGGCGGCCCAAATCAGGCTGAAGATCAGTCCGACGCCAGCAAAGCCACCTGCGGCACCGACCGTGGCAACGAGGCTAGCCACAACACCGAGCACAGCTGCGCCAATCCAGAGCCAATAGGAAATAACCAGTTGCTGGGGTACACCCTGGGTGTTAGTCACGCGCTCTTTGATGTTGTTGAAATCCAATGCAAGCGTGTTGCGGGCGGGGGCGGCGTAGCCGAGGCCTGCTGGTGGTGCGTTGTTGGCAGCTCCGGCGGGGGCGCCATAACCAGGCTGCCCGGGCGCCTGGTAGCCGTCTGGCGTCTGGTAGTTGCCGGCCGGATATCCCTGGGGCGGCTGCTGGCCCTGCGGTGTCTGATAGGACGGGGGCTGTTGGTAAGGGGTGGGCGGAACATTGCCGTCAGACGGCTGGCTGCCGGGTTGTTCCGGCTGAGGGGCATCACTTGGGTTGGTCATGGCTTTCACTGTAGACGGCGGGTCCCCTGTTATCTAGGCAACTTTGGGCTAACTCGCCGTAAATAGCCAAGAATTTACAATCGTTGTACGAAGAGCCTGCCGAGCTACAGCTGTCCGGCCGGAAACGCCATCAGGACGCTTGGTCTTTGGTGGACCCTTAAACTCCGCGCCCCTGTCCCAGACTAGCTGTATTGACCGGAGAGGTTAGTGACGCGGCTGGCCGGTGTCTGACCTTTGAGGGCAGTGTGGGCTCGGTGGTGATTGTAGGCATGGAGCCAGTCCGGGAATCCGGCAACACGCTCAGTTTCTGATCGGTAGGGGCGGGCGTAGGCCCATTCCTCGAGCATGGTGCGGTTGAACCGTTCGACTTTACCGTTGGTTTGGGGCCGGTAGGGGCGCGTGCGTTTGTGCTTGACATCCGGGCCCAAGGCCTCGGCGAAGAGGCGGGACCGGTAGCAGTTTCCGTTATCGGTCAGAACCCGTTGGACCGTGATGCCACGGGACTGGAACCACGCGTTGACTCGCTGCCAGAACGCTGCTGCGGTTTCCTTTGTCTCGTCGGTGAGGATTTCGGTGTAGGCCAGGCGAGAATGGTCATCGACGGCGTTGTGGAGGTAGTGGTAGCCGGGCCTTCGGTTGGACGGGGTCCTGGTCCTGTTCTGTATTCCGGTGGCCCTGCCGAGGGCCCTGTGCCCGCCGCCGTCGGGGATCCTGCCGAGTTTCTTGATGTCAACGTGGACCAGGTCTCCGGGTTGGGCGTGTTCGTAGCGGCGGATCACTCGTCCTGTGCCTCGGTCCAGCCAGGTCAGCTTCGCCAGCCGGTAGCGGGAGAGGACGCGGTGCACGGTGGAGGGGTGGATGCCCAGCAGATACCCGATTCTTGCCGGACCCCACCCGGCGGTTCACGCGCACGGCAATGATCCGCCGCTCCGTACGCCTTGCGGTCCGTTGCGGCGAGGAGTGCGGCCGGCTGGAACGGTCGGTCATCGCGGCCGGACCGTGCTCGCGGTAACGCTGTGCCCAGCGCGCAACCGTGGGTACCGAGACCTGAAACCGCTCAGCTGCGCGGCGCAGGCTCCAGCCCTGCTCAACAACACATTGCGCGAGGTGCAGCCTGCCACGTGGGGTCAGGAAAGCGTTAGGGTGGGACATGAAGACCTCCGTGCGTGGAATTGGACTCTAGACAAGCCCCACTCCACCGGGAGGTCTTCTTCATGTCACCAAACCACGCCGAGCGTCACTAATGTCCGTGGTCAATACAACTAGCTGGAACAGGGGTGCAGGTCATGAAATATGCCCGCCGAAGCGGAGGCGTGGAATCAGCGGAGCGATGTCCGCTGAGCAGCTTCGGCCTGCTAGGCAGCCGGAGCGATGAAGGCCAGCTCAAGGTTGATGGCAACCTTGTCGCTGACCAGGACACCGCCGGCTTCGAGGACTGCGTTCCAGGTGAGGCCGAAGTCCTTGCGGCTGATGGTGGTTTCAGCAGAGACGCCTGCCCGGGTGTTGCCGAACGGGTCAACGGCTGCTCCGTTGAATTCGGTCTCGAGGGCAACCGAACGGGTGACTCCCTTGATGGTGAGATCGCCCTGCAGCTCATAGCCGTCACCCTTAGGCACAATGCCGTTGGAGACGAAGGAGATCTCCGGGAACTTCTCGACGTCGAAAAAGTCTTCGCCGCGGACGTGGCCGTCGCGGTTGACGTCGCCGGAGTCGAAGCTGGCGGTCTGGATAGTCGCATTGACCTTGGAATCTGCGACATTGTCTGCCAGATCGAGGGTGGCCGTAGCTTCCTTGAACTGGCCGCGGACCTTGCTGATGCCTGCGTGGCGTACGGTAAACTCGATTTCGCTGTGCGAGGAGTCGAGGGTCCAGGTGCCGGTGGTGAGGTTGGTGGGAAGTGACATTTTAGTTCTCCTTGTTATGCGAAGTTCGGGTTGAAGGCCATCTCGTCATTAGTTGAAGCATCATCTGTTGAAGCCTCAACTAATCGCTTCACCCAGTATAAACATGCATTTGCATCTTTTATTCCGATTGGGCGGAACTTTTTTTCGGGGCCCCTAGTTCTACTTCTTGTAGAAGATTTCAGATCGCCCGTCATCTTTGAGAAACTTGTATACATGCCCCAAACCACCGTTCATTTGCTTCGCCATGGCGAAGTCCACAATCCCGCCGGAGTCCTGTATGGACGCCTGCCCGAGTTTCATCTCTCGGAGCTTGGACGGGAGATGGCGCGCACCCTGGCGGAGCACTTCAGTGAGCGGGCTTCGCATGGGGCAAATATCGTCTACCTTGCTGCGTCACCGCTGACCCGGGCCCAGGAAACGGCGCTCCCGATTTCCGAGGCGCTCAGGCTGGACATCGCCGTCGAAGAACGCATCGTCGAAGCCGAAAACTACTTTGAAGGCATGAAGGTCACTAAGGCCGAGCTCCGCAGGCCGAGGCACTGGCCGCGCCTTGTCAATCCTTTCCGCCCTTCCTGGGGTGAGCCGTACAAAGAGCAGGCCAACCGCGTGATGGCTGCAGTCCAGGATGCCCGGCTCAAGGCACTGGAACTGGGCGGCGACGGCGCGGAGGCCATTTTGGTGGCACACCAGCTTCCCATCTGGGCCACCAGGCTCAGCGCAGAAGGCAAGCCGCTCTGGCATGATCCGCGGAAGCGTGAGTGCACCCTGACCTCCCTGACCTCCCTGGTTTTTGACCACGACGGCGCACTGGTGCGCGTCGACTACACCGAGCCCGCCGCAGCACTCCTTCCGGGTGCCTCCAACACCCCTGGAGCCTGAGCATGCAAGGCACCAATCCCAACACCTCACGCCGCAGCGTCCTGGCTGCCGGCGGTGCTGCACTGGCCGCGCTCACGCTGGGCCTGTCTTCTTGTGCCCAAGAGGACGCCCTGGCCAAGCAGGCCAAGGCAGGGGACAACAAGAACTACGTTGCGGGGGATGGCTCCGTCACAGAGTTCGCGGCCACTGATCGCAAAGCAGCGGTGGGTATCAAGGGGGCCTTGTTCGATGGCACCACCATTGAACCGGCGGATTTCCAGGGCAAGGTCACTGTGCTCAACTTCTGGTTCGCAGCGTGCGCCCCATGCCGCGTGGAAGCGCCGTTGCTGGAAGAACTGCACCAGGAGTTCAAAGATCAGGCTGTCCAGTTCTACGGCGTCAACCTGAGGGACGAAAAAGCGACGGCCGAGGCGTTCGATAAAACATTCGGCCTGACCTACCCCAGCTTCAACGATAAGGATGGCGGAGTCCTGCTGGCCGTTTCCGGCCTGGTTCCGCCTGGGGCTGTTCCCACCACGCTCGTCCTGGACAAGGCTGGCAGGGTGGCTTCCCGCGTCCTCGGGGAAATCGAAAAAGGCACCCTGAAGGCCCTCATCGCCGCGGCCGTGGCTGAGTAGCGGCGGTTTCCCAGTGAACAGTCCCTTTGCCGAGGCCATCCTGAATGGATCGCTCCTGCTTGCCATCCCGGTGGCTCTGCTGGCGGGACTGGTCTCCTTCCTTTCACCGTGCGTGCTGCCGCTGGTCCCGGGCTATCTGGGCTACGTCACAGGGCTCACGGGCGTGGACCTGCAGAAGCAGAAGCGCGGCCGGATGCTGGCGGGCATCGGCTTGTTCGTGTTGGGTTTCTCGGCCATCTTTGTCCTCTTGGGTGGCGCCTTCGGCCAACTCGGAACCCTGATCACTGGGCCGGAGAACGCGTGGATCACCCAGATTCTTGGCCTCCTGGTCATTGCGATGGGCGTGGTGTTCATGGGTGGATTCGGGTGGTTCCAGCGGGATGCCAAGATTCATGCCAAGCCGCCGGCAGGGCTGTGGGGCGCACCCTTACTGGGAATTACCTTCGGGCTGGGCTGGGCTCCGTGCATCGGTCCCACCTACTCGGCAGTGCAGCTCCTCAGCCTCTCCGGCGGATCCTCGGCGGCCAAGGGGGCGTTCCTGGCTTTCGTCTACAGCCTCGGCCTGGGAATTCCATTCCTCCTGATCGCGCTGGCGGTCCGCAGGGGAATCGGTGTGATGTCCTTCTTCCGTACGCACCGCCTCGCCATTCAGCGGATTGGCGGAGGAATTCTAATCGTGCTCGGTCTCCTGATGGCCACCGGCCTGTGGGGAGCCTGGGTTACCGGGTTGCAGTACTGGTTCCAAACCGATGTGAAGTTGCCAATCTGATGAGCGAGCGTGTGAAAGAACAGAAGAACTCTCCGGAGACGGCCGCCAGCCAACAGGCACCCAAGGACGCCGCCCCCGGGGCCAATCCTGTTGCTGCGGCCAAAGCTGAAGCTGCCCTCCCGGCTCTTGGCGTCAAGGGAACGCTTCGCTGGGCATGGACGCAGCTCACCAGCATGCGTACCGCCTTGTTTCTGCTCCTCCTCCTGGCGGTGGCTGCCGTGCCCGGTTCGCTTTTTCCGCAACGGCCCGCCAACCCTTCAATCGTCACCCAGTACATCAAGGACAACGGTGATTACGGCAAGGTGCTGGATGCCCTCCAGCTCTACGACGTCTACTCCTCCGCATGGTTCTCCGCCATTTACATCCTGCTGTTCATTTCGCTGATCGGCTGCGTTGTGCCGCGGGCAATAGCGCACTACAAGGCCATGCGGTCGCAGCCTCCCCGGACACCCAAACGCCTTTCCCGCCTCCCCGAATACGGCACCCTGGTGGTTCCGGCGGACGCCGGGATCACGGCGTCGCGCGCTGTTAACGACGCCGCCGGCATGCTGAAGAAGCGCGGTTACCGTGTTGAGGTGAGGGACGACGACGGTGAGCAGCCGTCTTTGGGGGCCGAGCGCGGGTTCCTGAAAGAAGTGGGAAACCTCGTTTTCCATACATCCCTGATCGGGGTGCTCGTCTCCGTGGCGGCCGGCGGACTGTTCGGCTACAGCGGGCAGCGCATCCTGGTTGAAGGCGATACGTTCGTGAACACCCTCGTCGGGTACGACCAGTTCACGCCCGGAACCAATTTCCAGAGCAGTCAGCTCCAGCCTTACTCTGTTCGACTGGATAAGTTCCGGGCCACCTTCGACAGGGAATCGGAAGGCAAGAAGGGTCAACCCATCGACTTCAGGGCCGACGTCACCACCAAGGAATCACCGGACGCCCCGGAACAGCAGGAAGTTCTCAAGGTTAACGATCCTTTGACCCTGGGCGGCACCAGCCTCTACCTCACAGGCAATGGCTACGCTCCACTGGTCACCATCCGGGACGGGCAGGGCAATGTAGCCTTCCAAGGCCCAGTGATAGCACGGTTGCAGGGGGATCACTATTACTCGTCTGTGGTGATCAAGGTCCCCGACGCCAAGCCCGACCAACTGGGCTTTGCCGGGTTCTTCCTTCCCACGGCGATGGTCAGCAATGAAGGCGTTTCCTTCAGCGGCGATCCTGAACTCTTCAATCCAAGGCTGTCGTTGAACTCGTACTTTGGAGACCTTGGGCTGGACACCGGCGCTCCGCAGAACGTCTTCGAGCTCGACGTCGAGAAACTGACGCCGCTCAACGCCCGGAATCTCGACGCCGGGGGCATCACGCTTGAGCCGGGAACCAGCTACACACTCCCGGACGGCAAGGGATCCGTCAGCTTTGACGGCGTGAAGCGCTACATCGGCGTGGACATCCACCACAACCCTGGGCAGCTTTACGCCCTGATCTTTGCTTTGCTGGCCGTGGCGGGACTGGTCACTTCCCTCTATGTGAACCGGCGCCGGGTCTGGGTCCGGGCCGGCATCCATGAGGATGGCCGCACCATGGTGGAGTACGCACTCCTGGCTCGAGGCGAGGACCACCGCCTGGCGGCGGAAGCGAAGGCCATCCGTGAGTTGCTGGAGGAGGAGTGGGGCCTGAAATCCCGGGACGCCGAAGCCAAGGATTCCCAGAGTGCTCCCAGCGGGCAGGCGGATAATGGTGGGGCTGAACGCGACGCCGGTTCAGAGGCTACCGAAGCAGCAGATGCCACGGCGGCCACAGCAGCAGAAGCCTCCGCAGTCACAGAAGCCCCCCCAGCAGACATTATCCAGTCAACAGCAGGCTCGACAGAGTCTAAGAAGGACCAGTAATGCTTGGCATCAACGAAACCATGGGCGCGTACAGCGAGCTCTTTATGCTCCTTGCAGCAGGTACCTACACGGTGGCCTTCATCGCCTTTGCCTGGGACCTGGCCAGGAGCAGTTCAGCCCTCCGAGCCGTGGACCTCAAGGCAGCTGCAGCAGCCGAAGCCCTGGAAGCTGTTTCGTCCCCTGCCGCAGCAAAGATTCCTGTTTCAGCGGGCTCCGTGAGGGAAGCAAGTACTGACCGGACAGACTCCGACGTCAGCGGGCCTGTTGGGCGGGCCGAACGGCCGTCATCGGCAGTCTCCCCGGCAGGTGAGGGCTCAGGGCTGGGACAAACCGCTGACGCCGGAATGCGCTATGGAGCCGAGCGCCGCGTTCCGGCCCGTGTGGCAGTCGCTCTGACCGTCCTCGGAGCCTCGATCCATGCCGCCGGAGTGCTTACCCGTGCCTTGGGCGCCGGGCGGGTTCCCTGGGGAAACATGTACGAGTTCCTCACCACCGGCGCTTTTGTGGCCGTTGCAGTCTTCCTGCTGGTGCTGATCCGCCGTGACCTGCGGTTCCTTGGCACGTTTGTGGTCGGGCTGGTGGTCGTCATGTTGGTTGCGGCCAGCATTTCCTACTGGACCCCTGTGGGCCATCTCGTCCCCGCGCTCCAGAGCTACTGGCTGATCATCCACGTCTCCATCGCCGTGCTGTCATCGGCGCTTTTCACGCTCACGTTCGCGATGTCCGCGCTGCAACTGGTCCAGGCACACCGGCAAAAAACCATTGCTTCCGGTGGGGGAGACAAACTTGGCTTTATGCGCCTGGTGCCGTCCGCCCTGAGCCTGGAAAACCTGTCCTACCGGATCAACGCCATCGCTTTTGTCGGATGGACCTTCACCCTGATGTTCGGCGCCATCTGGGCCGAAAAGGCGTGGGGCCGCTTCTGGGGTTGGGACACCAAGGAAGTCTGGACGTTTGTGATCTGGGTTGTCTATGCGGGATACCTGCATGCCCGGGCCACGAGAGGCTGGACCGGAACCAGGGCGGCATGGCTGTCAATCGTGGGCTACCTGTGCGTGGTCTTCAACTTCACCATTGTGAACCAGTTCTTCAACGGCCTTCACTCGTACTCCGGCCTCTAGTATTCGGGGCTCTGGTAGTTCGGCCTCTCGTCCCCCGTCACCCGGCGAGGTTTCCGTCGTGGCCCCAGGGCCTGGTCGGCTGCTTCCAGGACGTCCCAAGTCAGTGCCAGTGCTGTCTCGGCGTCAGGGTTTCCGTCCATTGCCTGCCGGTAGTGAGCATACAGATCTCCAACATCAACCGCTGCTTCCACTGTCTGTCCCCCGGACCGCTGATTCGATAGACGAGGGTGAAGATTCCCCCTGCCTTCTATACAGGCACGGCTGGCTTTTTATGACGCGAAAACTTAGCAGATTTAGCGCCGGTTACCAGTTCACCTAACCGGGGTGACTAAAGCAGGTCACTTGACTTCGTCGTTGCCCTGGGCGTCGTCGCGGCTTTCATCGGATCCGTCGCCGCGCTTCTGTTCCCGCGCGTCGAGCTGGTCCTTGAGCTTCTTAAGCCTGTCGGCCTCGGCCTGGTTACGGCGCCTGAGCTCCAGGGCGCGGAGGAACTCGGGATCGTCGTCGGGAGCCGTGGGGTGGCGGAAGGTTTGCTTCGTCGGCCTGCTGGTGCCACGGGGGCGGCCAAAAATGAACCAGAGCGCGGCTCCGATCACCGGCAGAACCACCATCACCACAATCCATGCTGGCTTGGAAATTCCACGCGTGAGCCGACGATCAGTCCGGATCACGTCAACCAGACCATAGACAACGATGGTTAGTACGGCGACGGCGAGCAGAACGCGGGGCATACATCCAGTCTAGCCTCCGGGGGCCGCTCACATGGCTACGGTTGGATCACAGGGACCGGCTCGGTCCTGCCGATAACAGGCGTCTTCCGGGGCGGCTAAACTTGAAGAGTGGCTTTCCTGAAATACTCCCTGATTCGTCTGGCATTGTTTGTGCCGTTGTTCGTGCTTTTCCAACTGCTGGAGCTGGGCGCAATTCTGTCCGTGATCTGCGCCGGCCTCATCGCGTTTGGCATCAGCTACCTGTTCTTCCAGAAGCAACGCGACGCCGCCGCGGGGGCAGTTCAGGAGCGGCTCTCCGGCCGCGCCAAGCCGATCCGGACCGCGGGCGAAGTGGATGACGCGAACGCCGAGGACAGCTTGGTGGATGCCCACCCTGACGTCACGGTCAAAATGGAAAAGCGCCCCAAAGACGCCTGAGAGGTTTAAACGCCCCGGGTCAGTATCAGGCCTGCAGAGAACAGCACGCTGTAACCCAGGTTGATCAGGCCAGTCTGTTTGAGGACGGGGATGAGGCTCTTGCGCTTCCTGCCGTTGATCATGAGCCAGGACGGCATCAGGCTCGCTGGGATAAGCAGGAGTACCAGGAGCATCCATGGCCGTCCCGGCGCGAGAACCACCACAAGAAGGATGGCGACGGCCAGCATCAGGACGTAGCTCTCCCGCGCGTGCTTGTCTCCCAGCCGTACTGCCAGCGTCTTTTTGCCTGCCTTGGTATCGGTGGGAATGTCCCTGACGTTGTTGGCCATCAGCAGGGCGCAGGCAATAAGTCCGGTGCCTATGGCGCCGATGATGGCTGCGAGGTTTATGTGGCCAGCCTGCGTATACGTTGTGCCGAGGGTGGCTACGAGTCCAAAGAAGACGAACACGAAGACATCTCCCAGGCCCAGGTAGCCGTACGGGTTCTTCCCTCCGGTGTAGCCCCACGCAGCCAGTACGCAGCCCAGGCCCACCAGGATAAGCCACCATGCCTGCGTGATGATTACCAGGGCCAGTCCGCACAGCATGGCCAGGGCAAAGGCTGCAAAAGCGGCCTGCTTGACCTGGTGGGGGCGGGCAGCGCCGGAACCCACAAGGCGCAGCGGCCCCACACGGTCCTCATCAGTGCCGCGGATGCCGTCGGAGTAGTCGTTGGCGTAGTTGACGCCAATCTGCAGCAGCAGCGCCACCACACCGGCAAGAACGGCGTTGACCGGCCGGAAGGCACCCATCTCGAAAGCGGCGGCCGTGCCGATCAGTACCGGAGCGATCGCTGCCGGCAGCGTGCGCGGACGGGCGCCTTGGATCCATTGGGCGGCTGTTGCCACAGTGAGTACCTCTTGTTGGTTCAGGAAGCTGCGGACGTGCAGCGGGTTGCAGGTCTACTTTACTTTCCCTGATGGAGCTCGTTGAGCAACTCCGTCATAGCCAGGCGGTCAGGTTTTCCGTTAGGCAACATGATCAGTTCCGGCGCGGCCAGCACTGTCTTGGGCGCCAGTTGTCCCAGCAGGTGGTGGCGCCTGGCGGTGAAGCCGCTGATCCCCTCCGGAGTGCTGTCAGCAACGGCAACATAGGCGGCCACAGCCTGCCCCCACTCCTCTGACGGGACGCCCGTCACAAAAGCTGCCGTGACGCCGTCGAGCTTTTCAAGTTCTGCCTGCACGTGTGCTGCGGAAACCTTGACGCCTCCGGTGATGACGACGTCGTCTGCCCGACCCAGCACGGTCAGGATGCCTTCTGCATTGATGGACCCGAGATCATTGGTGCGGAACCAGCGGAGCCCGTCCTCCTCGATGAACGTTTCGGCGGTGAGGTCGGGATCATCCAGGTACCCTGCGGCAACAATGTCCCCGCCAAGGAGGATCCGTCCGTCCTCGGAAACCTTCACCTCCACGCCTTCGATGGGAACGCCGTCGTACACACATCCGCCGCAGGTCTCGGCGGAACCGTAGGTGGTCACCACCCGAAGCCCGGCGTCACGCGCAGCCTGCAGCAGGTCTGCTGACGCCGGGGCACCCCCAAGGAGAATGCCGTTGAAACGCCGGAGAACGGCAAGGGTTTCGGGCGCAGGGGAGTCCAGCAGCCGCTGCAGTTGTGTAGGCACCAGGGAGGTGAACCGGATCCTGTCAGTGAGTTCAAGGGCAGCCGCGGTGAAAGCCTCCGGGGTGAAGCCGGTGGAGAGATCCATGGCCCAGGGGCGCGTTCCGGCGAACAATGAACGAACCAGCACCTGAAGCCCGGCGACATATTGCACGGGGAGCGCGAGCAGCCATTGGCCTTCGCCCTTGAACGCCAGCGCCGTCGCCATGGAAGAAGCGGCGAGTGCCTCCACCGTCAGCACGGTCGCCTTGGGCGTCCCGGTGGAGCCGGAGGTCCGCACCACCACCACGGCGTCGTCGAACCCCGGGGTCTGGACGGGAGAGACAACGGGGCTCCCGTCCGGGCCCGTGGAAAGTTCGACGGCGGGACCCTCGCCATGGAGGGCGGCTGCGAGAGCCTTGAGCGCGGGTTCAATGTTCACAAGTGTCTGCCTTCGACTATGGCTGGAGCATGCGGGCTGGAAGCGGATGCGTGAGCATCAGAAGCGCATCAGAAGTAATACGGGAACCGTGACCAGTCCGGTTCGCGCTTCTCGAGGAAGGCCTCCTTGCCCTCCACGGCCTCGTCCGTCATGTAAGCCATCCGGGTAGCTTCGCCCGCGAACACCTGCTGGCCGGCGAGTCCGTCGTCGGCCAGATTGAAAGCGAACTTGAGCATGCGGATGGCCTGCGGGGACTGCCGGGCGATGTCGGCCGCGTACTCCAGGGCCACGTCCTCGAGCAGTTCGTGGTCCACAGCCTCGTTGACAGCGCCCATGCGGACCATGTCCTCAGCCGAATATTCACGCGCCAGGAAGAAAATTTCCCGGGCGGCCTTCTGCCCGATTTGCCGGGCCAGCAGCGCGGAGCCGTACCCGGCGTCGAAACTTCCCACCGTGGCGTCTGTCTGTTTGAATTTGCCGTGCTGGCGGGAAGCGATAGTGAGGTCCGAGACCACGTGGAGTGAGTGGCCACCGCCGGCGGCCCAGCCGTTCACGACGGCGATCACCACCTTGGGCATGGTGCGCATGAGGCGCTGCACTTCCAAAATGTGGAGGCGGCCTGCACGGGCGGGGTCGATGAATTCAGCGGACTCCCCGGCGGCTCCTGAAGCGCCGTCCAACGCATAGCGATACCCATCGCGGCCGCGGATCCGCTGATCGCCGCCGGAGCAGAACGAATGCCCGTCATCCTTGGGGGAGGGCCCGTTGCCGGTGAGCAGGACGGTAGCCACGTCCGGGGTCATCCGCGCATGGTCCATCGCCCGGTAGAGCTCGTCCACGGTTGCGGGGCGGAAGGCATTGCGGACTTCGGGCCGGTCGAAGGCAATGCGGACGGTGGGCAAGTCCCGCACCACGGAACCGTCCCCGGAACGTTCCACTTGCCGGTGATATGTCAGGTCCTGGAAATCGTCGAAGCCGGACACCGTGCGCCAACGGGAAGGGTCAAAGACGTCGGAAACCTTGGCAGGTAGTTGGGTGCTCACACACCGAGTCTAGTAATCGCGCTAGCTGATGCAGAACTCGTTGCCCTCGGGATCGGCCATCGTGTGCCAGGAATGGGGTCCCTGATTGGCTGTCCAAAGGAACGTTGCGCCCCGGGCTTCCAGGGCTTTCCGCACCTCGTCCTTGTCAGCGCTTTCGATCCTGACATCCCAATGAATCCGGTTCTTGACGGTTTTCTCTTCAGGAACTGTCTGGAACAGGATGCGCCGCGTTGGCTGCTTGGCGTCGATCTCATCCGGCGGCCGGATTGCGGCGCCCTCGCGCCAGACGAGCCTTCCCTGGTGGAGCTGGGTCTCTGCCTCTGTTGCGAATCCTTGCTCGATCATGGAGCGAATGAAGGACTCGTCCTGTGGTTCCACCGCCCACTCGAGGGTCTCGGCCCACCAATCGGCGAGCTCATGCGGGTTCTTGCAGTCGACTGCTAGCTGGATGTTCAGTGCCATGGAACGAAAATACTTCGGCTGGATGGTTCCCGGAAGGGCTTTGCGGACAAGTGGGGACCTGATCACGGCCTTTTCCCAGGTGGAATAAAGGGACCTATATGCCCCCAAACAAAAGCTTGACAGATTGTCATGACATGGGTCACAGTGGAGGCGTGGGAAAGGCTTTTCCAACGAGGAGTATTGGGGGATTCTCCCACTTGTTCTCAGCCGCCCCAGCTTGGTGCGGATCTACGTGACCAACCACGGAACAGACAGGAAAGTCCAGTGTCAGAGAAGACAATCTTTAGCCAGCTCAGCCGTCGCCAGCTTGGAAAGGCGGTCTTTGGCTTGTCGGCCGCCACGTTGGCTCTCAGTGCCTGTGGAGGCGGTGGCGGTGGGGGCGCAGCCGACCCGTCCAAGCCGCTTCAGTTGGTCCTCTCGGGTGACACCAACCAGGGTGGCGCCTTCGCCGCGGCAGCCAAGAAGTACAAGGAAGCCACCGGCATCACCATCGAGGTAGTGGACGTTCCCACCGCGGACATCACCACCAAGCTGAAGAATGCAGCAACCGCCAACGACCTGCCGGCCCTGGCCCGCGTTACCGGCCTGGATCCACTGTGGGCCCCCCAGCTGCAGGACCTGACGGACATTGCCAAGAACCGGAAGATCGATGAGAACTTCCTGCAGGAAGCCCCGGACGGAACCATCCCGGCCATCCCGTCGGACCTTACTGCCGTGGGCTTGTTCGTCAACAAGAGCCTCTTCGATAAGGCCGGCGTCGCATTCCCCACAGGAATCGCAAACTCCTGGACCTGGGATGAATTTGTCGCAGCCGTCAACCAGGTCCGCGAGAAAGCCGGCGCGAAGTACGGTGTGGTCATGGACCGCTCCGGCCACCGTCTGCGCGCCATGATGTACCAGTTCGGCAGCACGGCATTCCCCAAGGAAGGCGACAAGTACACTGCGGACGATAAGGCCGTTGAGACGCTCGAATACTTCCAGAAGATCAACGACGACAAGACTATGCCGAAATCCGTCTGGCTCAGCGGCGAGGACGGAAACGCGATGTTCAAGAGCGGCCAGGTCGCGGCGTACTACTCGGGCAGCTGGCAGGTGGCGGACTTCAACAAGAACATCAAGGACTTTGAGTGGATGTCCGTGCCGCTGCCCAAGCAGCCGCTGAACGCCACCAACCTGGGCGGCGGCTTTATGGTCGCGTTCAAGGACACGGGCCAGGACGAGGAAGCCAAGAAGTTCATTGACTGGTTCTACGATGACGCCAACTACACCGAGTTTGCCAAGCAGGGCGGCTACCTGCCGCCCAAGGACCTGAAGGTGGAGTACCCGTTCCAGCAGGCTGCTTTTGAGCTGTACCAGCAGCAGATCGCCCAGAACGAAGGCAAGGGCGAGAACCCCATCAAGCGTGTGGTCTCCGAGGCCTATGCGGCCACCCCGTTCTCGGGAGACCCGCTCCGCGAAGAGACAGTCAAGATGCTCGGCGGCAGCCAGGACGCAAAAACCACGGTGGATAACATCGTGAAGCTTTACAACGGCGGCTAAGCCGTGGCTACTCCAACCACGGGCTCCACAGTGACGTCTGAGGCGCTCCGCACGCCGGCCGTGCGGAGCAAGTCCCAGCAAAAGCGCCACAACCGTTACGTCCTTGCCCCGCTGATCCTGATCGGCGTCAATGTGGTGCTCTTCCTCGTGTTCTTCGTCTGGCCCGGGGCGCTCGGGCTCATCTATTCATTCACGGATTACCGCGGCATCGGCAGGCTGAACTTCATCGGCCTGCGAAACTTCGAGACGCTCTTTGCGGACAGCACCTTCTATGCTGCACTGAGCCGCACCTTCCTCTACACAGTGCTGTCAGTGCCGCTGGTCTACGTCTCATCCCTCGGTGTTGCCGCCCTCCTTGTCAGCAGGGCGGTCAGGGGGCGGACGGCTGCCAAGATCATCATTTTCCTTCCCTGGCTGATCTCGCCCATCGTGGTGGGTGTCATCTGGAAGTGGATGTTTGGCCAGGACTTCGGCTTCGTCAACTTCATCATCTCCACGCTGGGCGGAAACCCGCTGCCGTGGTCCAGCAACGGCAACCTGGCTCTTACCGTGGTGATCTTTGCCGCGGCCTGGGGTGGCACGGCCTTCAACATGCTGCTGTTCATAGCTGCGCTGAAGAACATCCCGGAGGCCCTGCTGGAGGCGGCGGAACTTGACGGAGCCAATGCATGGCAGCGCTTCCGGCACGTGACGCTGCCTGGCATCGCGCCGACGTCGTTCATGGTTATTCTGCTTTCCACCATCCATGCGATGAAGGAATTCGCCATGATCCAGGCGCTGACCAACGGCGGACCGGGAACTGAGAACGTCCTGATCGTCCAGTACATCTATAAGACCGGTTTTGAGCAGTCCAAGGTCGGCTACGCAAGTGCCGCATCCATGGTGTTGATGGTGGTCCTGCTGGCCATCGCGCTCATCCAGCTTCGCTTCAACCGGAAGAAGGGCTGAACCATGACAACAGCTGCCAACCTGCCGCCCGTCTCGGACGAGGTAGTCGTCGTTGGGGCCGAGGAAGCCGCCCGCAACGCTGACAAACAGAACATGCGGCACGGCCGGGCCAAGCTGTCCGCGCCGCTGACCGGCCTCATGTGGCTGATCGTGGGCATCTACGCCCTGCCGCTGCTGTGGTTCATCCTCAGTTCGTTCAAGCCGGGAAGTGAACTGTTCACCTATCCGCTGTCCATGATCCCCAGGGAATGGACGTTCCAGGGCTTCATCGACGCGTGGGAGCGCGTGGACTTTGCCCAGTACTTCCTGAACACGGCAACAGTGGCGCTCGTGACCACGGTGCTGACGGTCTTCTTCAGCGCCTGCACCGGTTACGCCCTGGCCAAGTACAACAATGCGGGCACACGCCTGTTTTTCGTCTGTATTCTCGCCACCACCATGTTGCCCACTGAGGTGATCCTGAACCCGACGTTCACCGTGATCCGGGATCTCGGCCTGTACAACTCCCTGTCCGGCATTATTGTGCCGTCTGTGCTGACCGCCACGGGTGTGTTCATGTTCCGCCAGTTCTTCCTGACGGTCCCCGACGACCTGCTGCATTCAGCCCGGATCGATGGTGCCAGCGAGCTGGCAATCTTCTTCCGGATCATGCTCCCGCTGTCCCGGCCCATCCTGTTCACGCTGGCCATCTTCTCCTTCCAGTGGCGCTGGAATGACTACATCTGGCCATTGATCGTGCTGAACGACCCCAAGTGGTACACCCTCCAGGTGGCGCTGCGGAGTATCGTCGGCGCGGAGAACATCGACTGGCCTGTGCTGCTGGGAGCCTCGGTGATCTCCATCCTGCCCCTGGTGCTCGTGTTCTTCGTCTTCCAGAAATATGTCCTCAACGCCGACGTCAGCGCCGGCCTGAAGGACTGACCACCCCTGTAGAAACCCAGCTAGAAGCCTCCCGCGTCCTGCGGAGGAGCACGAAAGGCAGCAGTGCGGAGCGCACAGATCCTTCAGACCACCCAGACTGATCAGGCCTTCCTGGCAAAGATAACGGGCGACGCCGACCACGAGACAGCGGGCATTCTGCCGCTGCTTGCGTCCCGGCAGGAGCGCGCCGCCACGGCGGGAATGCCTCACAGGTCAGCAATGAGTCATCTGCTTGGGCTCGTCACCGTATTTACCTGGCCGGAATCCCGATTTTATGGCAGCCGGCAGCTGGTTGGTCCCATGATGGGCTGCCTCGAACGGCTCGAGCTGCTGCAGGGCCCCGACGGATTGTTTGGCGGAGACAACCTGAGCTCACCGCCGGACTCGGCCTTCACCGTCAACGACGCCTGTCTGGCGGTGCAGCTGCTCCGGGCCCAGGGCAGCGAGTCAGCAGCGGTGCTGCAGGAGATCGAAGCGCGGCTCTGGCGGATCATCGCAAAAATCACTCCGGCTCTTGTCGAGGGCGGAGTCCACACACCGAACCACCGTTGGGAATTGTGCGCCGCGCTCGCCCAGATCCACGGCCTGGACCCCCGGCCTGAAATTGACCGGCGAATCGACGAGTGGCTGGCTGAAGGCATCGACCAGTTGCCGGACGGCATGTACTCGGAGCGAAGCCCGCTCTATGCCTCGGCAGTCACCAACCCTTCCCTGCTGATCATCGCCGACTCGTCCGGGCGCCCGGAGCTGCTGGACCCTGTGCGGAAGAACCTTGAGGCGTTCCTGCCGTGGCTCAACCCGGATGGAACGGTGGAATCGGTCTTTTCACGCCGCCAGGATCAGTGGCTGGACTTCGGCGCAGCCGGGTTCCTGCTGCCGTACCGGCGCCTGGCCATTCAGGACGACCGCAGCGACTTCGCCGCGGTGGCCCGCTGGCTGTCCGGGTTCCCGCTGCTGGAACCGGCAAAATTGCTGGCACAGACCAGGGCCCAGCCAGGACTGGCCGGAGTACTTCCGCAGGGACAGGAACGCGTTCCGCAGGAGCACAAGGAACAAGTGCAGCAGGAGCAGCAGGCCGGGCAAGTCCAGATGCCCTCTGTGCTCCAGCCCGTACGGGCCGCCCTCGAGAGCTGCGGAACTTACCGCTTCCGGCAAGGGGAAACAGCCGTGACGGTCTTCGGCGGCGGCGACCATTCGGCGTCGGGCGTTGCCTCAGGGTTGTCGAACAACCCCACCTTCCTGCGGTTCCGGCACGGAAACAGCGTTCTGAGTGATGTGCGCCTCGCGCGCAACTTCTTCAACCTTGGCCCCTTCCGCAGCATGGAAACCGTGGCGGAGGGGGAGAGGGTCCGGCTTCACGAGAGGGTGGAAGCTTCCTTTTACCTTCCGCTGCCCGCTGAACGGCGCCGGGAGGACGGAATCTACGAACAGTCCCATGAGGGACGCTTCAGTGCAGCCATGGACTTTGCAGGCAGGCCCACCATCCGGCATTGGCTCGGTACCGAAGTGACTGTTGCAGTCAACGGCCATCAGGCCGACGTCGACATCACCTTCGACGGCGCTGACACTTCGTTTGCCCTTGAGCTGACGTTCCGGCCCGGGGGTGTGCTCGAGGGTGTGGAAGAAGTATCGGAGGGTGTGTACCAGTTGGTGGACTCGATGGGCCGCTACTCGGTGGGCGCCGACGTCATCGAGTTCGGCCCGGGCTCGGCGGCAGATCCGGATACTCCTCCGGTGTACAACCCGGGGGAGAACTACACGTACCTGCGCGGGACCAACGCCACGGAGGGCACGAAGGTCTACATCACGGGCCGGACGCGTGGCACCAGGCGGCTGACGCTCCGGGGGACAGGCGCTACGGCTGGAGCTGCTGCAGCTGGTCCATAAGCTCCGAAGGTATGGCGTAGATGAAGACCACAGCCAGCAGGTTCTTCAACGCATGTACGAAGTAGGAAAACATGAGGTTCTTGCCGGTCCACACGTACACAAAGACCAGTGAGGCTCCCATGGCCAGGTACGGCAACAGCACCGTCAGCGTGAGATCCTGCTTGCCGACCACATGGAGGGCAGCGAAGAGAACCACGGAGAGCGCGCAGCACACCCAGATGTTGATCCGCCGGCTCAGTTTGCCGATCAGGAGATGCCGGAAAAAGTACTCTTCCACAAACGGCGCCACCACCACGAGCAGCGGCACGATGAGCCAGGCGGGCACCTGTTGGATCAGTTCCTGGACGGAGGCCTGATTAACGGAGGGCTCGACAGTGCCTGCCAGGGCAACCAGGATTGACGTCACTATCAGCATGCCGAGCAGGCAGGCGGGCACCATGAGCAAGGTGAACCACGGACGGGTGCCCAGGATCCTGAGGTCGCGCGCCACAATCCGCCGTGCAGCGAGAAACGCCACAATTCCTACGCAAGCGTAGGAGAGCAGGTTGACCGAGTAGGTAGCTATGGCCGGACTGGGAGAGACTTGCTCAAGCAATGGCAGCAGGAGATCGCTGGCAAGCGCGAACAGGGTTATGTACAGGCCCAGCGCCGTGAGATCCAGGGATGAGACGCGCTGAAGTTCCGGTGGTGCTGGCGGAATCCGTTGAACTGTACCCATGTATTAAGCCTAGCGTTGCAGGGATCCTCCGCGTTCTCCTACAATATTCGGTATGCCTAACTTTTTGTTTCGGTGCGCCAAAGTAGTCCGCCGAACCTCCGTTGCAGTAGTAGCAGCGGCTCTGACCCTTTCCCTTGCCGCCTGTGGCGGCACCTCTCCCGGCGCTACCGGGGGAGATGACAACCGGCCCGTTGTACTGACCACCTTCACGGTTCTTGCCGACATTGCCCGCAACGTCGCCGGGGACAAGCTCCGCGTTGAGTCCATCACGAAGGCGGGCGCCGAAATCCATGGCTACGAACCCACCCCGGGAGACATCCGCAAAGCCGCCCAGGCAGATCTCATCCTCGACAACGGACTGAACCTCGAGGTCTGGTTCGCCCAGTTTGTGGAGGGCCTGGACGTTCCCCACGCCGTCGTCAGTGACGGGGTGAAAGCGATGCCCATCGGAGAGGATGCCTACGAGGGAAAGCCGAACCCCCACGCCTGGATGTCCCCGGTGAACGTGCAGATCTACATCGACAACATGGTAAAGGCCTTCTCCAAGCTCGACCCCGACAACACTGCCGTCTTCGAAGCTAACGGCAAGGCGTACAAGGCCGAGCTCCAGTCCGTGCAGGATCAGATGGTCCAGAAGCTGGCAGCTGTCCCGGAAAAGCAGCGGGCCCTGGTGACGTGTGAAGGGGCCTTCTCCTACCTCGCCCGCGACGCCGGGCTCCGGGAGGTCTACATCTGGGCAGTCAACGCCGAGCAACAGGCCACGCCGCAGCAAATCGCACGGGCCATCGAGTACGTCAAAGCCAACAAGGTCCCGGCGGTGTTTTGTGAATCAACGGTTTCAGACGCCCCAATGCAACAGGTAGTGAGTGCAACAGACGCTGAATTCGGTGGAGTTCTCTACGTTGACTCCCTATCGGAAGCGGATGGCCCTGTGCCCACCTACCTTGACCTGATCCGGCATGACGCCAAGACCATCACGGAAGCATTGACAGGCTCGCCGTCATGAACCCCCGAACCGGCACCCCTGCAATCTCCGTGGACAGAGTGACCGTGCACTACGGTGAGGTCCTGGCGCTCGATGCAGCCTCCCTCACCCTGGACCCGGCGCGCATCTGCGGACTGGTAGGCATGAACGGTTCGGGAAAATCCACCCTCTTCAAAGTGATCATGGGGATGATCAAGCCCGACGCCGGAAAGGTCCTCATCCAGGGCGAGTCGCCTTCCAAAGCGCGCCGGCAAGCCGGCATCGGCTATGTGCCTCAAAGCGAGGACGTGGACTGGCAGTTCCCGTTGTCCGTCCGCGACGTCGTCATGATGGGCCGCTATGGCCACCAAGGGTTCACGCGACGTGCGAGCAAAGCGGACCGCGCCGCCGTCGAGCATGCACTGGACCGTGTGGAACTGACGGAATTCGCCGACCGCCAGATCGGGCAGCTCTCCGGCGGCCAGAAAAAGCGGGCCTTCGTTGCCCGCGGCATCGCCCAGGGCGCCACCATGATGCTCCTGGATGAACCCTTTGCCGGCGTGGACAAGCGATCCGAGGCCACCATCACACGCCTGTTGCGCGAACTGGCCAGTGACGGCTGCACCATCCTGATTTCCACCCATGACCTTCACGCCCTGCCGCAATTGTGTGATGAGGCTGTACTGCTGATGCGTAAGGTCCTGATGCACGGTCCGCCGGACGTGGTGCTGCAGCCCGAGAATCTGGCCATGGCGTTCGGCCTGGACGTCCTCAACCGCGGAAGGGGCTGAGGATGGACCTAATCGACATCCTGCTGGAGCCCCTCAGCTACGACTTCATGGTCCGCGCTATCATCACCACCGCGCTCGCCGCTGTGGTTTGTGCCGTCCTCAGCTGCTGGCTGGTGCTGATCGGGTGGTCCCTTATGGGCGACGCCGTTTCCCATGCCGTCCTGCCGGGAGTGGTCCTGGCGTACATGGTGGGGGCGCCCTTTGCCCTCGGCGCCCTCGTGTTCGCGCTCATTGCCGTGACCCTGATTGGGGTGGTCCGCAACACCAGCCGGGTCAAGGAGGACGCGGCGATAGGGATCGTGTTCACGTCGCTGTTCGCGTTGGGCCTCGTGCTCATCTCCGTCACTCCCAGCCAAACGGACCTGAACCACATCATTTTCGGAAACCTCCTGGGCGTCAGTGTGCCGGACCTGATCCAGGTCCTGGTGTTGGGAGTGGTGGCGTTCGCCATCCTCATCTTGAAACGGCGTGACCTCACCCTGTATGCCTTCGATCCTGTTCATGCCCACGCCATCGGGCTCTCTCCGCGGCGGCTGGGTGCGCTGCTTCTGGGACTCCTGGCTTTGACGTCCGTGGTGGCGCTGCAAACGGTAGGCGTGGTGCTGGTGGTGGCCATGCTCATCATCCCCGGGGCCACGGCGTACCTGCTGACGGACAGGTTCTCGCGGATGCTGCTCATCGCCCCGGTGGTCTCGGCTGCCTGCTCCATCGCGGGCATCTACCTCAGCTACTACCTGGACACTGCCTCCGGCGGCATGGTGGTGCTGACGCAGGGCGCCGTGTTCGCCGTCGTCTATCTCTTCAGCCCGCGGCAGGGCCTGATCGGGACCCGCCTGGCCAAGGCCCGCCGGAAGAAAGTGGCGGCACTTTCCGCCTAGAAACATGGCTCAGGAGCGTGAAGTCGCCGGAACAGTGCCGGCTCGCCGGAAAGTTCCGGCGAGTCCGCACCGTTCCGGCGAGTTCGACGACGGCGGGACCCGCCTTGACGTTGTGGCTGGCACTTGGCAGTCTGGATCGATGAAGTCCTAGTTGAAGGCGCCGCTCAGCCGCGCCTCACTCCGTTTGCCAAGGCCTCCGTCACGCTTTCAGGGATCGTCGAGTTTCCAGGAATCCCGTGCACGCTCCGGGGCCACCCTCCTGACGTTCAAGGACTTCCCATGACCGAACATCTCTCTCTTTCCGGCGTTTCCCATGGCTATGGCGATCGCCAACTCCTGGACGCCGTCAGCCTGGTCATCACTGCGGGTGAGCACGTGGCCGTCGTCGGCGAAAACGGGGCAGGCAAATCCACGCTCCTCCGCATCATGGCCGGCCTGGAGGCGCCGAATGAAGGCACCGTGGCCAGCCACGGACGGGTGGGCTATCTGGCACAGGCACATGGTCTGCCGGAGTCGTTCACGGTGGGAGCTGCCATTGACGCCTCCCTGGCATCCCTGCGTGCCATCGAGGCTGAGCTTGACCGCCTGGAGGCCGGACTGGCCGACGCCGAAGCCGAGGTACTGGAAGCGTACGGAAGGCTGCAGACCGAGTACCAGCTGCGCGAAGGGTACGCGGCGGAATCAAGGGTGGAGGCGGCGCTGGACAGGCTGGGCCTGGGTGGCCTGGACCGGAACAGGGTGCTGGGCTCGCTCTCCGGCGGCGAACAGGAACGGGTGGCCTTGGCGTGCGTTCTGGCCGATCCCGCGGAGATTCTGCTCCTGGACGAGCCCACGAACCATCTGGATGCCCGTGGAACCGCTTGGCTGGAGGACCGGCTCGCCGCCCACCGTGGCAGCGTGGTGGTGGTCTCCCACGACCGTGTGCTGCTGCGGAAAGTAGCCACCACCGTGATCGAGGTTGATGCCGAGCGCCGCTCCGTTACCCGCTACGGCAACGGTTACGAGGGGTACCTTCGGGAGAAGGCAGCGGAACGCCAACGCTGGGTCCAGCAATACGAGGCCTGGCTGGACGCCATGGAGGCCGAACAACGCCAGGCCGCCACCGTTTCCGGCAAGATGGGCTACGCCCGCCAGCGGGACGGCGACAAGATGGGTTTCGATTTCAAGGCCGGGACGTGGCAGAAGGCAGCCAGCAGCAAGGTCCGCAACGCCCAGGAGCGGCTACGACGCCTGGAGGAGAGCCCCGTTGACCGGCCGCCTGTTCCGTTGCGCCTGGCCGCAGAGCTTGATGTGGAGCCGGACCCGGAGACCCAGGAGACAGCGGATGTCCCCGTGAAGGTTCTGGATGCCCGGAGCGTGGCGATTCCCGGCCGCCTCGAGCCCACGGACTTCCATGCCGACGCCGGCGAGAAGATCCTCATCACGGGACCCAACGGTGCGGGCAAGTCGACACTGCTTTCACTTCTGGCAGGCACGCTGGAACCTGTTGAAGGGACCGTGACGAGGCCAGCGCGGATCGGCTACCTGCAGCAGGAACTGGAGCTCCCCAGACGGCCCGGTCTCCGTCTCCTTCCGGCATTCGCGGCCGGCCTGGGCGGAAACATCGACGAACACGCCGAGGCGCTGCTCCGCCTGGGACTGTTCCGCACCAGCGAGTTCCACGTTCCGGTGGGTGGCCTCTCCGCAGGGCAGCAGCGCAGGCTTGCCCTGGCCAGGCTGCTGCTGGGCGGTTACGGCACGCTGATCGTGGATGAGCCCACCAACCACCTGGCCCCGGTGCTCGTGGAGCAACTCGAGGAGGCACTGGCTGGTTTTGCCGGGACGCTGGTTATGGTCAGCCACGATCGCGCTCTGCGGGAGTGGTTCGCCGGCTGCGCGCGGAAGAGCGATAAGGCAAGGACGGACGACGCCGGACGCTGGGTCAGGTACTCGATGGAGAACGGCTCACTGTTGCCCGGGTCACGGCTCCAGCGGGGAGTCTTGTAGGATGGATGAGCCGTGCCACCATTCGGCCCCATGTGAGTTCACGCACAGATACTGCCTTCAAAAGAGGTAAAACCCGAATATTCTGTGCTGAAACGGGGGCTGAGGCGCGCAGCCAAACCCCTACCCACAAGGATCAGCTGTGCCACAAACCACCCCCACAGAACTTCAGAGCGCGACGACGCAACCCGCCGTCGTCGACTCCACTCTCAGCGCCGAGGGCTACAAGAAGTCCCTGAGCGGCCGTCAGGTCACCATGATCGCGATGGGCGGCGCCATCGGCGTCGGCCTCTTCATGGGTGCCGGCGGGCGCCTTGCCTCCACGGGCCCCGCCCTGATTTTCTCGTACGCCATTGCCGGCGTCATCGCCTACCTGCTGATGCGCGCCCTGGGCGAACTCGTAATGTACCGCCAGACGTCCGGTTCCTTCGTCAGCTATGCCGGCGAAATGTTCGGCAAGAAGGGCGCGTACCTGTCCGGATGGATGTACTTCATCAACTGGGCCATGACAGGGATCGCCGAACTCATCGCGATCGGACTGTACTTCCAGTTCTTCTTCCCCAACGTCCCGGTCGAATTGTCCGCGATTGCAGCGCTCCTGCTGCTTGTGGGCGTCAACCTCCTGAGTGTCAAGGCGTTCGGCGAATTCGAATTCTGGGCCTCCTGCCTCAAAGTGGGCGCTATCGTCATCTTCCTGGCCGTGGGCACATTCATGGTTGTCACCAACGCCCTGGTGGGCGACGGAAATGCCTCGGTCAGCAACCTCTTCGCAGCCGAGGGCGGAATGTTCCCCAAGGGTGCCCTCGTCATGATCCTGGTCCTGAACGCCGTGATCTTCGCCTACAACGGCATTGAACTCGTGGGCATCACCGCCGGTGAAATGCAGGACCCGGCCAAGGAAGTTCCCAAAGCGATCCGCGCCGTCGTCTTCCGGATCGTGGTGTTCTACGTCGGCTCCGTGACCCTTCTGGCCATGCTGCTGCCCTCGGACCAGTACGTTGCCGGCACCTCGCCGTTCGTCACCGTGTTCGGCCAGATGGGCCTGGGCTGGATGGGCGATGCCATGAACATGATCGTCATCACCGCCGCACTGTCCTCCTGCAACTCGGGCCTGTACTCAATCGGCCGTATCTTCCGCACCATGGCCAACAACGGCCATGCCCCGGAATGGCTGACCCGGATGTCCAGGAGCCACGTGCCGTACGCCGCTATCCTGGCCATCGGTGCCGTTTATCTCGTCGGCATCCTGCTGAACATCTGGCTGGGCGGCTCACATGCCTTCGACCTCGCCTTGAACTCCGCATCGATCGGCGTGATCTTCACCTGGGGAGCGATCTTCGCCAGCCAGATTGCCTTGGGCACGAAAAAGGGCGACGTTTCCAGCCTGCCGATGCCGGGTTCGCCGTGGAGCAGCTGGGCGGGCCTCATTTCTTTGTTGGCCATCACCGTGCTCATTGGCTTCGACACCATGACCAGCAAGACCGGCGAAGTGTTCCACCTGGGGCTGTGGACGCTGGCTACCATCCCGTTCTTCGCGTTGCTTCTGTGGCTTGGCTGGCAGAAGGTCAAGAACAACGAACCCAAGAACGCACTGTTCAGCTAGCCCTTATTCAGGGCAGATATTCAGGCAGAAGAAAACCGGCGGCGGACCTCCCCCAATGGAAAGGGTCCGCCGCCGGCGCATCAAAACCAGCTCAGCAGCTGGGGCCTGCACGGCCCTCGCTGCTGTTCCTGCTTAGTCCCTCTTGAACTCGTCCTTCACGTTTTCGCCAACCTTCTTGGCGTCAGCAACAACCTGGTCCTTCTGGCCTTCTGCGCGAAGGCGGTCATTATCCGTGGCGTTGCCGGCTGCTTCCTTGGCCTTGCCGCCGAGGTTTTCCGCTTCGTTCTGAATCTTGTCGCCGATACCCATGGTGTTAACCACCTTTCGTTGCCGGTTGAAAAACTAAGCACAATTACCGTAACACGAAGCATACTTACTATTTCAAGTGGGGGTTTGGGTGGTTTGCCGGTCTCCTGATTGTCGCCGCCCACGGCTAGGCTCGGAGTATGGAGCACACAACCACCATCACCAAGCACATTAACGCCACCGCGGATAAGGTCTGGGTTGTAATTTCGGACATTCCGGGCTCAGCGGCCACCCTTTCGGGCGTTGATTCCGTCCAGCTCCTCACGGACGGGCCCTATGGCGAGGGGACCCGTTGGAAGGAGACGCGCACTATGATGGGCCGCTCTGAAACTGTCGAAATGTGGGTGTCCCAGGCTGACCCGCCCCGCAGTACCACCGTGAAAGCCCTGCAGGGCGGAGCCGACTACACCTCGCGTTTTACGCTTGCCGAGCGCGACGGCGGAACGGACCTGACGCTCACGTTCGGGGCCGAGATGCGCGAGCCCAGTGCGTTCAGCAAGGCCATGATGGCCATTTTCGGAAAGATCGGAATGACCTTTACGCGCAGGGCGCTGGCGAAGGACCTCTCTGAAATCGCGGCCAAAGCAGAGTCGCTGTAGTGGCTGCCGGTTCCGCTGTGAACTCGGCCAAAGTTGGAAGTCCCAGGCTGTCACCCGTCCGCTTGACGGAACTTCGGGAGGATCCTGCTCCGGACTTCCGCCGGGGTGAGAGGTACGACGGCGCCCGGTACAGCCGGGCGGCAGCCGACGGCCTCGAACTCAACGGAACTGATTTTGCCGAGTGCGAGTTCGCCGGTGTCTCCTTCAACGAGGCCCAGTTGCGGGGCGCTTCCTTCAAGGACTGCGTGCTGAGTGAGGTCTATGCTCCGGTGTTTGCCGCGGCGCGGACCACGTGGCGCGACGTCGAGATCTCGAGCCCGCGCTGGGGATCGGCGGAAGTCTACGAGAGCGGCTGGCAATCCGTGAGGATCGACGGCGGCAAACTCGACTACCTGAATCTGCGCGGTTCCAAACTCAATGATGTCCAGATCAGCGACTGCATCATCAATGAACTGGATCTGGGCTCTGTGACAGCCAACCGCGTCGCTTTGAGGAACTGCACCATCGGCACCCTTGATTTCAGCGGCGCCAAGCTGAAGGACTTCGACCTGCGCACTACGGATTTTCGGACTATCAACGGACTCGAAAGCCTGGCGGGTGTGGTCATTGATGATTACCAGCTCAGTCTCCTCGCCCCGTTGCTGGCCGCGCATCTGGGGGTCCGCGTCCTGTAGCCGAAGGGCTGTTGGTTGACCCCTTGATTCCGCCGTGTAATCTTTATAGAACGAACGGTCGGTAAATATTGCTGGTCGCCGGGCCCGCGTCTTGCCCGTGGAGCTGTTTGCCGTTCTGATGACAGTGCTGTTAATCGTGTGAAGGATGAACCAATGGCCCAAGCAGGAGCAGGACCCCAAGCATTTCTGGTGGGCGGTGTCCGAACCCCCGTCGGGCGTTACGGCGGCGCCTTGGCAGCTGTCCGCCCCGATGATCTGGCCGCCCTGGTGGTCCGGGAGGCCGTGTCGCGGTCAGGGCTGGATCCGGATTCCATCGAGGAAGTGATCCTCGGAAATGCCAACGGGGCAGGCGAGGAAAACCGCAACGTGGCCCGCATGGCTACTCTGCTGGCCGGACTGCCGGTGCACATCCCGGGAATTACAGTGAACCGGCTCTGCGCGTCAGGGCTGAGTGCCATTTTGATGGCGAGCCACATGATCAAGGCCGGAGCGGCGGACATCGTGGTTGCGGGCGGGGTGGAGTCAATGACCCGAGCGCCCTGGGTACAGGAAAAGCCGCAGGCCGCGTTCGCCAAGCCTGGAGCCATCTTCGACACCTCCATTGGCTGGCGCTTCGCCAATCCGCACTTCAGTAAGGGGGAGTTGTCCCGGGACGGGAAGATGACATTCTCCATGCCGGAAACAGCAGAGGAAGTCGGCCGGGTGGATGGAATTTCCCGCGAAGATGCCGACTCCTTTGCGGTCCGCTCCCATGAGAGATCCCGAGCGGCCATCGCCGCCGGCAGGTTCAAGGACGAAATCGTCCCCGTCACCGTAAAAGGCCGCAAGGGGGAAACGGTGGTTGACACTGACGAGGGTCCGCGGGAGGACACCACCCTTGAGGTCCTCGCCGGGCTTCGGCCCGTGACCACCGGTGGATCGATTGTCACGGCGGGCAATTCGTCATCCCTGAATGATGGTGCCTCGGCCATCATCGTGGCGTCGGAGGCGGCGATCGAGCGGCTCGGCCTGACGCCCCGTGCCCGCATCGTCGACGGCGGCTCCGCCGGCTGCGAGCCCGAGATTATGGGTATCGGCCCTGTTCCGGCCACCCAGAAAGTGCTGGAGCGTAGTGGCTACACCATCGGCGACCTTGGCGCCGTCGAACTTAACGAAGCGTTCGCAACCCAATCGCTGGCCTGTATCCGGCGCCTGGGGCTTGACCCGGATATCGTCAATAACGACGGCGGCGCGATCGCTTTGGGCCACCCGCTGGGTTCCAGCGGCTCCCGTATCACCATTACTTTGCTGGGCCGGATGGAACGCGAAGACGCCCGGATGGGGCTGGCAACCATGTGTGTTGGCGTTGGCCAGGGAGCCGCCATGTTGCTGGAGCGAGTGTAATGGGATCGGATTCCAACCTGCTCAGTTCCGGGGCCTTCGCCAGTCTCCTCGTTGAGGAGCGCGATGACAGGGTGGTGGTGCTGCTCAACCGTCCCGAGGTCCGCAATGCCATTGACCAGCAGATGGTGGATGAGCTCCATGTGGTTTGCGCCGCGCTGGAGCGGCAGCCCAAGATCCTCATCCTCGCCGGTGCGGAAGGGGTTTTCGCCTCGGGCGCGGATATTTCCCAGCTGCGGGAACGCAGGAGGGACGATGCGCTGCTGGGGATCAACTCCACCATTTTCGTGCGGATCGCCAAGTTGCCCATGCCGGTGATTGCAGCGGTGGATGGCTATTGCCTTGGGGGAGGGGCGGAGCTTGCCTATGCAGCCGACTTTAGGATCGGCACTCCCAGCGTCCGGATCGGCAACCCGGAAACGGGATTGGGGATCCTGGCGGCCGCAGGTGCCAGTTGGCGGCTGAAGGAACTGGTGGGTGAGCCCCTGGCGAAGCAGATCCTGCTCGCCGGGCTGGTGCTTCGGGCAGAGGAGGCTCTGGCTGCGCATCTCATTACCGAAATCCACGACGCCCCCGAGCTGATGGCTGCAGCACATCATCTCGCTGACAGGATTGCACAGCAGGACCCCCTGGCGGTCCGCATCACCAAGTCCGTGTTCCACGCGCCGCCGGACGCCCACCCTGCCATCGACCAGCTGGCGCAAGCGGTCCTGTTCGAATCTGAGGCCAAGTTCGACCGGATGCAGGCCTTCCTGGACAACAAATCTGCCAATCGGAAGAAGAAAAAGGCATGAGCGATTCCTCACTTTCCACTGGTGTGCCGCAGAAGCTTCCACGCAAAGTGGGCGTACTTGGTGGCGGCCGGATGGGTGCCGGAATTGCGCACGCGTTCCTGATCAACGGTGCCCACGTCACCGTCGTCGAGCGCGATGAACCGTCGGCCGCTGCCGCCCGCGAACGCGTGGAATCCGCGGCGGCGAAATCCCTAGAGCGCGGCTCCACTGACGGGAATCTGGACGAAATGGCTTCACGCCTGGCCGTTTCGGTGGATTATGCCGATTTCGCGGACTGCAACCTGGTGGTCGAGGCCGTGCCTGAGGACTTCGAACTGAAGGCCGGCGCGCTGAGACTGGTTGAGCAGCAGCTGCCCGACGGAGCCTATTTGGCGTCCAACACGTCGTCGCTCTCAGTCTCGGAGCTTGCCGAGCAGCTGCAACGGCCTGGGGACTTTGTGGGACTGCATTTCTTCAACCCTGTTCCTGCCTCGAGCCTGATTGAAGTGGTTCTCGGACGGGAGACCTCTGCCGAGCTGGCCGCTGCCGCAAAAGGGTGGACGGAGGCGCTGGGCAAGACGGCCGTCGTCGTCCGGGATGCTCCGGGTTTTGCCTCCTCGCGCCTGGGCGTTGCGATAGCGCTGGAGGCGATGCGCATGGTCGAAGAAGGGGTGGCCTCGGCCGAGGACATAGATGCCGCCATGGTGCTGGGCTATAAACACCCCACGGGACCCCTCCGGACCACAGACATCGTAGGGCTGGACGTCCGCCTGGGCATCGCCGAATACCTGCATTCCACCCTCGGGGAGCGTTTTGCTCCGCCGCAGATCCTGCGCGAGAAGGTGGCTCGCGGTGAGCTGGGGCGAAAGAGCGGTAAGGGGTTCTTCGACTGGACTGGCTAAGGGCCGGAGGGTGTTGTGTCTAGGATGGGGCGGTGAGCCGCATCGAACCCGTTATCCTGACCGGCAAGTACGTCATGCTGGAGCCCTTGAGCCACGAACACCACGACGGGCTCCAGGAAGCAGCCCGGGATGGCGAGCTGTGGAAGCTCTGGTACACCTCAGTCCCGTCTCCTGAGGACATGGCGGTTGAGATCCACCGACGCCTGGCTCTGCAGGAACAGGGTTCCATGCTTCCTTTCACCACCAGGCTGCTGGACCCTGCAACGGGCGGTCCCGGGAAGGTGATCGGGATGACCACCTACATGAACATCGATCATGAAACACCCCGGCTTGAGATTGGCTCCACCTGGAATGCGGCCTCGGCGCAGGGCTCCGGCACCAACCCCGACTCCAAGCTGCTGCTGCTTCGGCACGCCTTCGAAACCCTGGGCTGCGTCGCCGTCGAGTTCTGTACCCATTGGATGAACCATCAGTCCCGCGAGGCTATCGCCCGCTTGGGTGCCAAGCAGGATGGCGTTCTCCGCAGCCACACCCGGAGCCCTGATGGAGCTCTCCGGGACACCGTGGTGTTTTCGATCCTTGACCACGAATGGCCGATGGTCCGCAACGGCCTCGAGTACCGGCTGGCGAAGCAGCGCGGCGTATAGCGCATGACGGTCTACTTCGAGTGCAGAACGCGAACCGGCATGCCGAAATCAGAGTTATTTGATCTCGCCCGCAGCATAGATGCCCACAAGCTCTCGATGGCCGGTTCCCGGGAAGAAGCGGTTGCAGGAGTGACTTCTGGCCTCATTGCGTTGGGGGAGGAAGTGACCTGGCGTGCGTGGCACTTCGGCCTGCCGCTCCGGATGACGAGCAGGATCACGGCAATGGATATGCCTGACTACTTTGTGGACGAACAGGTCAGAGGGCCCTTCCGCAGGTTCCGCCACGTGCATGAATTCACAAATGACGGGGACGGGACGGTCATGGTTGACCGGATAGAGTTCACCGCACCGTTTGGACCTCTTGGACGACTTGCAGAGAAACTGTTCCTGGCCCGCTACCTCAGAAACCTCATCGAGTCCCGGAATCAGCATCTGACGAATTGTATGTAGACGGACCGCATCGGGGCAGCATTTGCCTGCTGCCCCGACGATCCATGGCCCTAGGGCGTGAACGCTCCGGCATTGGCGATGGCCGTGTAGTACGCCACGTAGCCTGCGGCGTTTGGATGCAGATTCTCTGGATCAAAGGGATTGGTGGGATCAAAGTTGAACCAGGGATCACCTGAACCGATGCCGTGACCGGCAAATGCTCCCGTGACGTCAACATAGGTGGCACCCTTGGCCTCGGCCACGGTCTCGATAACCGTGTTGAGCATCACGGTGAGCGAGTTGACGGCAAACGCCAAAGCAGGGTCCGAAAAGGCGGGGTCAAAGAGCAGCGGATAGCCGGTTACGTAGATGGTGGCGTTCGGCGCCTTTGCCTGGATGGCGTCGATCGTGGCGGTGAGATCGGCCACGAGAGGGCTGGACGCAGGGTCAAGGACCGCTTGCGCTAAGAGTGCTTGACGCTGGGCAAGAGCCGTAGCACAAGCAAGTTCACTCGTTGAGCAAGCAAGCACCAGGCCCGGGAGATCCAGGTTGTTCCCGCCCACAGTCAGTGTGACTACATCCGTATCCGGGGAGAGCCGTTTCAGCTGGTCCGCGACGACATCGTCGCTGCTGGCTCCCTCACACGCTGCGTTTTCGACGAGCCGCACCCATTTAGAGGCGTCCGCGAGGGCGGGATAACTGCTGGCGCTGCGCAGGCACGAGTCCAGATACGGCTCGGCCCCTTGTCCCGCCGCATAGGAATCGCCGAGGGCGACATAGGCCAGCGGCGGCGCGGGTGGCTTTGCGGCTTGAGCCGGAGCGGCGGCCAGACCGGCAAAGGCCAGTACCACGGTAGCGAGGCCGGCAGCGAAAACGGGCCGCCGACGTCGGACTTTCAGAAGTGCCATTATTTGTCCCCTTTTGTGAGTGGATGGCCGGGCCTGAAAATCCGACCTGAACCCCGTTAAATCCGGCGGTGCCAAGCGATAACGCGCCGGACAGCGCGGTCGTAGTGACACGATACGCCCGGACTCGGCCACAGACACGGGCAACCTGTACTCGAATTTCCGCTTCCCAAGGTGTCAGCCGGAACCGAGAGTGCGAGTACCCCATCGATGTGCTTAGCTGACGGAATGGATGAGACTGCGCGTCGAGCGGCAGGGAACGGGAACCAGGCTGCCGTTGTCACGTGGGAGGGCGCAGTCAACGCGTGGCGGATTTCCGGGGACGTCTACCGCATGGGCAGGCGCGAGTGGCTCACAGAGACCGGCTGGAATCAGGCGTACGACGCCGGCATCCGCACTGTTATTGACCTTCGCAACGCGGGGGAGCGGCTGCCACGGGAAACCGATCCGCTAGTCCGCCCCGAGGTGCTGGCGCGATTTCAGATTTTGCCGGCGCCGACTGAAGATCCGGAGAACGAGGAATTCCGGGCCATTTGCCGGCCGTATCTGAACGACCCGGCGGCGTACCAGGATAATGCGCGGCTTTTCCCGGACAAACTCGCAGCAGTCTTCAAGGCCGTGGCAGCAGCTCCGGGCGGTGTGGTCATCCATTGCTCTGCCGGCCGGGACCGCAGCGGAATGATCGCCGCGATGCTTCAGGATCTTGCCGGCGCCGAAGATCACGCCATTGTTTCCGGTTACCAGGCGGCAATGCGCGGGATCAACGAGCGGCACCGCACCCAAGGCGCGCCGCATGCCCACGAGCGCTACCTGGACGAAACCGCCCTTGCACCTTTGCTCGAATCCCGCGGTGAAAAGGTCCTCGAATTCGTGCGCCAGCTCAACACCCGGCAATATCTGCTCAGAAACAGGGTCACGGATCAAGAACTTTCTACAATCCTGGCCTTGCTGCGCGGTAGGGTGACGGTGTGAACTCTTGAGCCGCTCCTCCTGACGGCGGTGGCGTCAGTGTTCCTGCGAGCCATCGATCTTTGGGGGAGACCGTGAGTTACAGCGTGGTTAGGAACAGCTTGCGGCGGACTCTCGCCCTGGGCGCCGCGACGGCATTGGTCCTGGGCGCCACGTTGGGTGCCATTCCGGCCGCCGCCGAGGCGGAACCCACCTCTGACAGCTCGGGGACGACCGTGTCTACCTCCGGTGCTTCACCGGAACAACTGTCGGCAGGAATCAGCGCTGACGGCCTGCAAGAGGCCATCCTGCGCGATCTGGGGATGACTCCCGAGCAATTCGAGGCAGCCGGCGAGCAGGGCAAGCGCGCTGCCGACGTCGCTGCCACCTTGCGGGATCTCCCCGGTTTTGTCGGCATCAGCATAAAAGACGGCAAGATAGTCGTCGAAGGATCCGGACCGGAACTGCAGGCCAGGATTGCCCAACTGAATGACCAGGGACCTGAGGAGATAGTGCTCGTTGACCCGCCCTTGGCGTCAAAGCCCGCGGATCCAGAAACCTCTCCGGCAACAGACCCTCCGTCGACGCCTGAACCCTCATCGGCTCCCTCACCCGGGCCTGTCCCGGACACTGTGCCGGAGCTGACCCCGCAGGAATCTCCGGACCCAGCCCCGCAGGCTGCCCCGCAGGCTGCCCCGCAGGAGGCTGAGTCTGCCTTGATGGCTGCCAGCATCGACCAGTTGTATAAGGCGTACGTCCGGGAGGTGGGTACTTCAGGCCTGCAAGCCGTGGCGTTCAGCGACGGGCACTTTGTTATTCGCACCGGCGGCTCCAACTCGCCGGAGTCGTCCCGGCTGGCTCTGGTTCCATCTCCCGGGCAGGACCCTTCCGGTGAGAATCCTCCCGGGCAGGACCCTCCCGGTGAGGCAAAGATGTCGCCGTCGGAATTCGTGGCCAAATATGCCAACGTCAAACTCGAGGAAGGCGAACCCATCGCGCCCGAGGATGATTTCTACGTCGGGCAGGGATACTACATCGATCGCGGTACCGTCTGCTCGGCCGGCTTTTCGGCTTTCAGCCCCAGCGGCGCACCCTTGGTGCTGACTGCAGGGCATTGCGCCGACGACGGTGCTGCCCAGTTGGCGGAGGTGGCGCTCCCTGCAAGTGAACCTGCCGGCGGTGCCTCAGTCCCCCCGGAAATCACGGGGAAGCTCGGAACCTTCGGGTTCAGCCAGTTCGGAGGCCCCAACAACTCCTGGATAACCGGCAACCCCGAAAATCCGGACACTATCGGCAATATCGGCACGGACATCGCCGTCATTGAAGGTGTTCCGGCCGCCCTCAAACCGCAGCCGGCCGCCACGCAGTGGGGCGACCCTTCGGACCTCGGAGCCAGCAGCGTCAAGATCGTCGGCAGCACCCAGCCGTTCCAGGGGCAGTCTGTTTGCCGGTCCGGGCGCACTTCAGGATGGTCCTGCGGAACAGTGGACGAACTGGGAATTTATGTCATGGGCGGGCACAGCGGTCTCGCCAACGACTTCAGGGCCATCCGTGGATTCCTCTCCTTTTCGGTGCAGTCCAGCGGCGGCGATTCAGGTGGGCCGTGGATCAGCGGCAACTATGCCGTGGGTACCCATACTGCCGGCGATTCTCCCGGCTCGGCACAGAACTTCGCTGTTGCCACAACTCTCAATGACGCCATGACCCGCCTCCCCGGCGTGCAGCTGGAGGTCTTCCTGAACAAGCCGGTACTTACCAACCCGGCTTCTTGTGGAGTTGTCGCCGAAGGTGAGGCCATTACGGGGCTTGTTGAAGCATCTCCTGCCACGTCAGTTCCTACCAATTCAAGCGTTCGTATTATAGTTCCGGGGCAGGATCCCTTTGAGGTTCCCGTGGAGGAAGACGGTTCCTGGCAGTTCCAAGCGCCATCATCCGGCAATTTTTCCTTCACCGCTGAGACTGTGAACGGCTTCAGCAGATCGGGCGACGTCTCGTTCGAAGTCGTGGTCGGAACAGGTTTGCTGCTGGCACCAGTCGTGACAAGCCCAGAAGAGAATGCAGCGCGTACTTCGGTTGAACAAGTCGAAGGGAGGGGAGCACCGGGCGCGACTGTCCAACTCACAGGGGACATAACGGGTTCAGCTACCGTCTCCGAGGAATGCTCGTGGTCCGTCCCGGTGGAGGGGCAGTTGTCATTCGGCAAGCTCGCGGTCACGGCTATCCAGGCAGCAACCGGGATGCAGGACAGCCCGCCCGCGACCCGGAACTTCAGCCTGGTACCGCCCACGCCGTCAGTGACCAACGTTCAGGACGGCCAGCGTTTCGCCTGGGATGCCGTTCCTACGGAACTCACCGGGACAGGCCTCGACGGCGCGCTTGTCACTGTCGAGTTCGACGGCGTCAAGCTGGAAAGCGTCGTGGCAGACAAACCTACCGTGCATGCCCAGGACGCGGACGCCCTGGCTGTCGAAGCGAGCGGGGTGTGGAGCGTCTCCCTGCCTGCAGACGTCGCTGCAGGCGCGCACACCTTGGCGGTTACGCAATCCATGGAAGGCGTAGCGTCGGCCGAGGCCGTCCTCACGTTCATCGTGGATCCGAAGCCCTCGGTTACTGCGGTACTTCCCGCAAGAGGTGGCGATACCGCAGGTGCCGGTAGCGCCGGACGCAACCTCCCGACGTCGTACGGCTGGCTTGCGCTCACCGGCGCCGACGGTATCTGGCTTGTCACCGGCATCGGAGGGAGCGTTCTGCTCGTGGGTTCGATTGCGTTGTTTGCCGCCCGGCACCGCCGCGCTCGCCGCTAAGGAAATCAGTCTTCGGCCGAGGCCTTGCGGTCCAGCAGCAGGTTGGTGATCCGGAGGGTGCACAGCCGCTGACCGCCCTCGTTGGTGATGATTACCTCGTGAGCGGTGAGGGTCTTGCCGAGCTGGAGCGGTGTAGCGGTGATGGTGATGAGGCCTTCGCGGGCTGAGCGGTGATGGGTCGCAGACACGTCCACACCCACGGCAGTTTTACCCATCGTGCTGGCGTGAATTACCGCAGCCCAGGAACCGACAGCCTCTCCGACGGCCAAGGATGCCCCGCCGTGCAGGAGCCCGAATGACTGGCGGTTCCCCTCCACGGGCATGGTGGCCACCACCCGTTCCACAGACTCCTCGAGGATCCTGACCCCCATCTTCTCGTCGAGTTCGCCGAGGGTGATTTTCCAGAGCCCGCCGTTTTCCGCCCCGCCATATTCCTCTGGGCTTGCACCGGAAGATTCATCCTCGGCGTCGTCCTCCGGAATGCCGGGTTCGGGAATCATTCATCTCTCCTCTGCAGCGGTGCGCCCTGTATCGGGTTTACCTGGTGTATCCAGTGTGCGGGCTCTAGTGTGCGGCACAGCACATTCATGTACTCTAGTCATATTACCGAACGGACGGTCAGTAATACTGGCTGTATGATCTTGCCCCGCGTTGGAAGGACCCGTCAACGATGACCACCATTACAAGCTCCTTTGGAGACACCCAGCCCACGGTAGACGCAGTAGAAACCGTTCCCAGCTACGTGCAGGAATCCTGGTGGACGCCCGACGCCACCGCCGCCGAATCCGCGGTCCCGGTCCTGGATGCCAGCACCGGGGAGCTCCTTGCGAAGGTGAGCACTGAGGGACTGGACCTGGCCGCCGTCGTGGATTACGGACGTACCACCGGGCAGGAGGAGCTGGGCAAGCTGACGTTCCACCAGCGCGCGCTGAAGCTCAAAGAGCTGGCACAGTACCTCAATGAGCGCCGCGAGCAGTTCTACGCGTTCTCCTCGCAGACGGGCGCCACCCGGATTGATTCGATGGTGGATATCGACGGCGGAATCGGCGTCCTCTTCACTTTCGGCTCAAAGGGGCGGCGGGAACTTCCCAACGCCCAGGTGGTGGTGGACGGCCCCATGGAGGTCTTGTCGAAGGACGGATCGTTTGCCGGCGAACACATCTACACGCGCATCCCCGGCGTCGCAGTCCAAATCAACGCCTTCAACTTTCCCGTTTGGGGGATGCTGGAGAAGCTTGCCCCCGCCTTCCTTGCCGGGGTGCCCACCATCGTGAAGCCGGCCACGCCCACAGGGTATGTTGCTGCCGCCGTGGTCAAGGCAATCGTGCAGTCCAACATCCTTCCCAAGGGTGCCTTGCAGCTTATTTCAGGTTCCGCCCGCGACCTTCTGGACCATTTGGACTACCGGGACCTGGTGTCATTTACGGGGTCTGCGTCCACGGCCGTCAAGCTCAAGTCCCACGTCAACATAGGTGAAGGCGGAGTTCGTTTCACCTGCGAGACGGACTCCCTCAATGCGGCCATTCTGGGGCCCGACGCTGTCCGTGGCACCCCTGAATTCGACGCCTTCATCAAATCCCTGGTTGCAGAGATGACCACCAAAGCCGGGCAAAAGTGCACCGCGATCCGGCGGGCCCTTGTGCCCGGGGAACTGGTGTCCGACGTCGTCGATGCGGTGGGCGAACGTGTCCGGGAGCGCGTGGTCCTGGGTGATCCCCGGGCTGAGGGCGTCACCATGGGCGCCCTTGCCTCGTTGGAACAGCTCGCGGACGTTCGTGCGGCCGTTCAGTCAATGCTCGACGCCGGCGGCGAACTAGCGTACGGCACGCTCGATTCGCCGAAGGTCACCAACAGGGACGGGGGAGTGGGCGTCGTCGAGGACGGTGCCTTTATGTCGCCCGTGCTGCTGAGCTGGGCGGATGCAGAGGCGGAGGAGGTCCATTCCCTTGAAGCGTTCGGGCCCGTATCCTCCGTGATCGGCTACTCGGATATTGACGACGCCGTCCGGCTCGCCGCGCGTGGTGGCGGGTCCCTCGTCGCTTCTGTCTGCACCAACGATCCCGAGGTTGCCCGGCAACTCGTCACCGGAATTGCAGCCCATCACGGCCGCGTGCTCATGCTCAACCGTGAGGACGCACGCAGCTCCACCGGCCATGGCTCACCGCTCCCGCACCTGGTCCATGGTGGTCCGGGTCGTGCGGGTGGCGGCGAGGAGCTGGGTGGGATCCGCTCCGTCCTGCATCACATGCAGCGGACAGCCATCCAGGGTTCACCGAACATGCTCACCGCGGTCACGGGTGTTTGGCATGCCGGCGCCGACCGGAACTTCACCCTGGAAACGGAGCAGACACACCCGTTCCGGAAGTCGCTGGAAACCCTGCGGATCGGGGACGCAGTCCGTTCCGAGCTGCGCCAGGTCACTTTGGAGGACATCACGGCGTTCGCCAACTCGACCGGGGATACCTTCTACGCGCACACCAACCAGGAAGCGGCGGAAGCCAACCCGTTCTTCCCCGGCATCGTGGCCCACGGGTACCTGCTGCTGAGCTGGGCTGCCGGGTTGTTTGTTGAACCTGCTCCCGGCCCCGTCCTTGCCAACTATGGACTCGAAAACCTGCGCTTCATCACACCCGTGGCCGCAGGGGACTCCATCCGTGTGACGCTCACGGCGAAGAAGATCACGCCCCGCGAAACCGACGAGTACGGCGAGGTTGCGTGGGATGCCCTCCTGACCAACCAGAACGATGAAATCGTGGCAACCTACGACGTCCTGACGCTCGTGGAGAAGTAACCCTCCCCCACGTTTCGCGGGTTTTTTGGGGACGCTCCCTCACGTTTCGCGGGTTTTTTGGGGACGCTCCCTCACGTTTCGCGGGTTTTTTGGGGACGCTCCCTCACGTTTCGCGGGTTCACACTTGGGTGCTGCTGTGCTCAGCTGCTGTGTCCGGCGGTTCAGCGGCTGGAGTTCGTTTTCCTCCGCCCAAGGTATAGAGCCGTCGCAGCGAGCAGCAGAGCAGCACCACCAGCAAGAGATTCAGGATTGTAAGGACCAGGGCAGCCAAGGGGTCGTTTTGGCTGAGGGGCTGAAAGAGTACGGGGAAGACAAAAAAGGTGGTGACGGCGATAAGTGTCAGCAAAGCGGCCGGAACACGCCACTCTTTCCAGTTGTGGGCCAGTCCCACTGCCACTGCTGGGCCCAGCCACAGGATGAATTGAGGGGACCCCACCTTGTTGAAAACGACGAATGCCGTCGCTATGGCAAGCGATCCTACGAGCAAAAGTTCACTCCGATCCGGGACCTCTGCGCCTTTGCCGTTGCGGAGCGCCCAAAAAATCGACGCAGCAACCAAGAGAGCGACAAGAATCAACAATGGTTGCATCAGGACGGCCATGAGCTCGGTCCCTGGTCCATCCACCTGCATGGAGCCGATCCCAACGTTCAAATAAGTTCTGGAGCCATCGACGCCGAAAACTGCAAGCGATAACCAAGGAGTGCTGAAGGTGGCCTCGAGTTGCATGCCCCGGCCGCCTTGAAGCGTCAGAAAATCCATCAGCCTTGGGAGCCAGCCCATAAAGCCTGCAAGTCCGACCGCTATCCCTGTTACGAAGATTCCGGCAGGCAGGAGCCGGACCCGACCCCTGGTCACGGCAAACAACGAAAGCAGTATTGCCGCCGGCCATACCTTGATCCACGTCCCAACACTGAGAAGTACGGCGGTGATGAAAGGTGCAGACACTCCAAAAGCCAACGCAACCAGAACCATGGGAGCTGTGACGCCATCCACCCGCGAGAATCCCAAGAAGCCCAAAATGACGGTGAAAAGCAGCCACCACCAGGCTGCCCTGATCGATTTCTGCTGACGGCCCCAACTGGTCAACTTGGCTAAGGCGAGGCCATTGAGAACAGCGATCATCAAGACCCAACCGGAGAAGAACAGCTGGGATCCTGCGATGCCAGCGATTGCCATCGGCACCACTGCAAGGATCGGGTAAACGGAGGCGCTCGGCCCGCCGGTGGGATTCTCGCTGCTGAAGCCACCAAGCATCCATTCGCGGTAAATGGCAGTGTCGCCAAGTGCTGCACCACGCAGCGAGAACGCGAGTGAGAAAACCAGGAAGACGATGTGGATAATCAGGTACCCGAACAGCAGACCGCGGGGGGAGTTCAACGCCCGTTCGAAACGCAGCGGGACGATCAGGGACCGGAACCATGACAGTCGGCTAAAAAAGGCGTCAGTAGAAATGATTCGGTCCTGTCACTTGGTGGCGAGCACAGTGGCTAGTTTCTCACGAACGATATTTTCCAAGGTTCTCAACCGCGCTGAAGGGTAAAATTTTCAGCGTAGGAGGTAGCGAAATGATGACGCTAGGACTAAGCACAGCCACTACTGTCCTGCCAGTCGATGATGTAGAGCGTGCCCGCCGTTTCTATGCAGAGGCGCTGGGACTCCCGCACCGTGGAGTGGCAGACGACGGAAGCGAATTGTTCGGTATGGATGGCGGGCACATGCTGCAATTGAAGCCAGTCAAGGACGGCAAGCACTCGGAGCACACAACCTTGAGTTTCGAGGTACGGAACATCGAGGAGGCTGTCCAGGAATTGGAGCGGAAGGGCATCCGTTTCCAAGACTATGATGAGCCGGATCTCAAAACGGAGAACCACATTTGTTCAACCGAATCCGAGAAGTGCGCGTGGTTTATGGACACGGAGAACAACATCCTCTGCATCCACGAGACCTTGGGGCAACAGGCCGAATACCAGCTGTGAAACCAACGTTGAAGGCGTCACGCAGAGCGGGGCGCCTTCAGCATTCTTGTTCGTAAGTCGATCCAACGCTGCGATGCCGGTGTTGCATCCACCGTGCAGGATGAAGCTATGAACAACGTCCTTCTGGCCGGGCAACTCATCTGCAGTGACAAAGATGACGTTGCGATGGTGGTGCAGCACCTTCCTCCTCATGTACAGCTGACGCGTGCTGAGGAAGGGTGCATTTCATTCGAGGTGAAGCGGTCGAAGGCATGTAGCCGCTGAATCCGTGACTGGTGCAACAGCAACGGAGCGGAACGCCGTGTGCTTGTGCCGCCGTCTTGTCGGCTCTCAGAACTTGGCCCTGGGCGTCGGCGTAGGGTGTGATTTAGCGCTCGGAAGCCCGCCATTTCTGGGCGCCTGTTTGCCCCCGGGGCCTCTTTATATTCAACATTGCCGCTGTTACCGTGGACACACCAACAACGCAGGAGGAGTCATGAACCATTCCCCTGAACGGGATCAACTGCCGCTTCCGGACTACGATCACATCCCCCTTGGCACGCTTCCTTCCCGGATCCACGCCTTGGATGCAGCAGGCATCGAAGCCATTCTGGACTATGAACGGCACCACGGGGACAGGCTCCCCGTGATCCAGGTCCTGGAGAGCAGGCTGCACGCTCTACAGGAAGGTGCTGAACCCAGCGGGTCGGTGCCGCGGGAGATGCCGGAGATGTCCCAAAATCAGGGGGGCTCATCCGTTTCTCCCGCAACGTCCGGGCCACCCGTCAACCCACCTTCTCAGGGCGTACCTACCAACCCTTCCCAGCCACGCTGATCGGAGCCTCACGGACGTGAGCTAGCGTTGGGGAAAAGCCCGCGAGACGTGAGCGAGCGTTCGGGAAAAGCCCGCGAGACGTGAGCGAGCGTTGGGGAAAAGCCCGCGAGACGTGAGCGAGCGTTGGGGAAAAGCCGGCGAGACGTGAGCGAGCGTTCGGGAAAAGCCGGCGAGACGTGAGCGAGCGTTCGGCTAGGGGGTGGCGTGGAGCCCGCGGAAGGCCATGGTGATGACGTCGTCGGCGAGCTTTTCGGGGGACAGGGAACCGCCCGGTTTGTACCATTCCACGATGGAGTTGATGGTTCCGAACAGAAGCCTCGTTACCGTGCGGGGGTCGATGTCCTTGCGCATTGAGCCCTCGTCCTGGGCTGACGAGATCAAACCGGCAACGATGTGGTCGAAGGCGCGACGACGTTCCATGGCGTTCCGTTCGATCTCCGTATTGCCCCTTAACCGCAGGAGCAGGGTCACGAACGGCAGGCGGTCCACCAGCACGGAGATGGTCTGGCGCAGCACGAATTCCAGCCGTGCCTCCGCTGAACCTTCCTTGGCTTCCGGCTCGTCCAGGATGGCCTCCAACCCACCCAGGGCGTGTTCCAGAGCCAGCTTAAGCAGATCGCCCTTGGATGGGACGTGGTGGTAGATCGCCGACTTGGAGATGCCCAGGTTCTCGGCCAGGATCCCCATCGACGTGGCGTCGTAACCGTGCTTGTTGAAAACGTCGACGGCGATCAGCAGCACCGACTGCTGGTCGTAACCGGGCCGGCCGCGCTTCGTGGGTGCTGCTGTACTGGACATGTTGGCTAGTTTCTCATGAACGGTCGGTTGGTGCCGCTTAGCTGGACTGCCCCTTCCGGCGCAGATCGTAGATCCTCCGCAGCTTCCCGCTGGAGCGCTCCAGCGTTCCGGGCTCCACCACAGCAACCTCGCATGAAGAACCCACGTGGATCTTGATCTGCTCCCGCAAGGCCCGTGCCGCCGTCGAACTCTGCTCCGGGGTTACTGATTCCCGCCGCTCGATCTTGACCGTCATCTGGTCCATGCGCTGGCCTTCAGGGCGGGTGAGTTCCAGCTGGAAGTGAGGGCTCAGCTCAGGGATCCGGAGCGCGATCTCCTCGATCTGGGACGGGAACAGGTTGACGCCCCTGAGGATGATCATGTCGTCACTGCGGCCTGTGATGCGGCCCATCCTGCGGTGCGCGGGGCGGGCGGTGCCGGGCAGGAGCCGGGTGAGGTCCTTGGTGCGGTAACGGATGATGGGCAGTGCTTCCTTCGTGAGGGACGTGAAAACAAGTTCGCCGTGCTCGCCGTCGCCCAGCACCGCGTCCACGCCAACGACTGGGTTGAACGCGTCGATGATCTCAGGCCGGAAGTGGTCCTCCCAGATGTGGCTGCCGTCCTGAGTTTCCACGGCTTCCCCGGCCACTCCCGGGCCCATGACTTCCGAGAGCCCGTAAATGTCGCAGGCCTTAATGTTCATGGTGGCTTCAAGCTCGTGCCGCATCTCCTCGGTCCATGGCTCCGCTCCCAGCACGGCGTACTGCAAGGACGTCGAGGCGGGGTCAATCCCGGCGTGCACCATGGCGTCGGCGATGGTCAGCAGGTACGTAGGCGTGCAGAGAATGGCGTCCGGCTTGAAGTCCTGGATGAGCTGAATCTGGCGCTCGGTCTGCCCGCCGGACATCGGGATGACGGTACAGCCGAGGACTTCAGCTCCGGCGTGTGCGCCCAGGCCGCCGGTGAAGAGCCCGTAGCCGTAGGCGTTGTGGACCTTCATTCCGGGGCGGATGCCTGAAGCGCGGAGGCAGCGGGCCACCAGCTTGGCCCAGTCGGCGAGATCCTGTTTGGTGTAGCCAACCACCGTGGGGCGGCCGGTGGTTCCCGAACTGGCGTGGACGCGGGCCACCTCGTTTTGCGGCACGGCGAACATGCCGAAGGGGTACTCCTGCCGGAGGTCTTCCTTGGTGGTGAAGGGGAAGTTTCCCAGGTCGCCCAAATCCGCCAAGTCGCTGGGGTGGACGCCGGCCTCATCGAATTTGCGCTTGTACAGCGGCACCCGCTCATAGGCGTAGGCCACCGTGTCCTGGAGGCGCTTGAGCTGGAGGGCCTCCAGCTCGTCCCGGGACATGGTTTCTTCGCGGTCCAGGACGGCATCGCTGGAAGCTGATGCGGACTCGGTGGCGTGCAGGGTCATGATGGTTCTCTGTTCTATTGCCTGGTGGGGTTCTGTTTCTTGGCGATGGTCCGGCTGCGCCCGCGGAACTCGGCGATGAGTTCACCCGGAGCAAAGGCGGCAACGGCGTCGGAAGTTGGCGTCGCCGTTGCGGCGGGAGTTCCGGCGTCGGCAGCAAAGATCCGGATGTCGTAGAGCCCGGTTCGCCCCGCGCTCGCCCGGAGATCGGCGACGGCGGTGATCACCTGGCCTGTATAGGCAGGCTGCAGGAAGTTAATGTCGACGCCGGCGGCAACAGTGATGGTGTCCGCCTCCTCTGCTGTCGGGTTGACCGGGTTGCAGGCGAGGGCGAAGGCGGAATCGGCGAAGGCGAAGATCATTCCGCCGTGCGCCATGCCGAAGCCGTTGAGCATTTCCTGGCGGAGGGTCATCCGGATGGTGGCATGGCCGTCACTCAGCGCGAGGACTTCGATTCCCATCCATTCGGAGGCGTAGTCGTCCTTCAGTATCGGATGCGTGATGGCATCCTCTGGGGAGGCGCCTCTAGTGGTGCCAAGGATAGTGAGTTCAGCCATGCGTCATTGCCTCCAGCTTTATTTACCGAATGTTCATTAGGTAATCCCATTTGCGTGGTGGCTGTCAAGAGGTGAAAGTATGGTGGGACGGGACCAGCACAACCAAGGGTGGACCATGGCTAAAGGGATCTACGTCAGCGCAACAACTCCAGGCTCGGGGAAGTCGCTCGTTGCATTGGGCCTGGCAGACACGCTCCACAGGCATGCGGACCGGATCGGGTTTTTCAAACCGGTGGTGCACGGGGACGACCCCTCGGCTGACCCCATGGTGGCGCTGATGAACGCCCGCTTCGACCTGGATGATCAACGATGCCGGGGAGGCCTGACCTCCACCGAAGTCAGGAAGCTTCTGGCCGAGGGCAACCGGGCCGAAATCGACGCCCGGTGTGTGGAAATCTTCGCGGAAATGTCCCGTCATTGCGATGTGGTGATTGTTGAAGGCACAGACCTGACCGGCCAGGACGCCGCCGTCGAATTCGATCTCAATGCCCGCCTTGCCAACAATCTCGCCGCGCCCGTGGTGGCGGTGGTGGGGGCAAAAGGCCGCACTGTGGCGGAAGCAGCGGACGCCGTCGAGGTAGCCCGCAAGGAACTTGTGGCGGAGCGCTGCTCCCTCCTGGCCATCATGGCGAACCGCGCCGATGCCGGCGACCTTGAGGCCATCACCGCAGCCGTGCGTCCCGGCGCTTCCGGCCGCCCGGTCTATGTCCTTCCCGAACTCGAGGACATCGCCCGGCCTACCATCGGGGAAGTGGCGTCCGCCCTCGGCATCCGGCAAGTCGCGGGGCGCCAGGACATGGAACGGGATGTCCACTCCAACAAAGTGGCGGCCATGAACGTGGCGAACTTCCTGCACGTGCTCGACGACGGCGCGCTGGTGATCGTTCCGGGGGACAGGGCCGACGTGATGGTGGCCTGCCTGGCGTCATCGTTCTCTCCGGAGTTTCCGGTGCCCTCCGGCCTGATCCTCACCGGCAACCTCGCCCCGGATCCCACCATCTATTCGCTCCTGGCGCAGGCACCCTTCCCCGTGTTCACGGCGCCGCACGATACGTACACCACAGCCAAGCAGGTCTCGGAGGTCCGCAGCGAAATCTGGTCCGGCCACCGCCGCAAGGTTGCTTCTGCCCTTGGCTTGTGGGCCCGGCGGGTGGACGAGACGGAACTGGTGGAGCGCCTCCACCTGCCACGCGCGGAGCGGATGACGCCGCTGCGCTTCCTGCACGACCTGGTAGAGCGGGCAAGGTCGCAGCGGCGGCACATTGTGCTCCCTGAAGGCATGGACGTTCGGATACTGCGGGCAGCCGAGATCCTGCACCGGCGTGATGTCTGCGAGCTGACGGTGCTGGGCCGGGAAGCGGAGATCCGGGAGCTCGCGGCGAGCCAGGGGATCGACCTGACCGGGATCAACATCGTGGATCCCCTTATGTCCAGGTGGCGCCAGGAGTTTGCCCGGAAGTACGCGGAGTTACGGGCGCACAAGGGCGTTGACTTCGCCAGGGCGCTTGAGGTGATGCAGGACGAAAGCTACTTCGGTACCATGCTGGTCCAGCTGGGGGTGGTGGACGGGATGGTTTCCGGCGCCGCCCACACCACGGCCCACACCATCCGTCCCGCCCTGGAATTCGTGAAGACTCGCGACGGCGTCAAGATCGTGTCCTCGGTGTTCCTGATGCTCATGCCGGACCGGGTACTGGTGTACGGGGACTGCGCAGTGAACCCGAATCCGAATGTCGAACAGCTCGCGGACATTGCCCTTGCCTCGGCCGAAACCGCCGCCCAGTTCGGGGTGGAGCCACGGGTAGCCATGCTCTCGTACTCCACCGGCGGATCAGGGGCCGGTGAGGCGGTGGAGGCTGTCCGGCAGGCCACTGAACTGGTCAAGGACCGGCGGCCGGATCTCGCCGTCGAAGGTCCCATCCAGTACGACGCCGCCGTGGACGCCGCCATCGCCGAATCCAAGATGCCGGGGTCAACAGTTGCCGGCCAGGCAACCGTGTTCATCTTCCCCGACCTGAACACGGGCAACAACACCTATAAGGCGGTGCAGCAATCCTCGGGGGCTGTCGCCGTCGGGCCTGTCCTGCAGGGGCTGCGGAAGCCGGTGAACGACCTCTCCCGCGGCTGCACAGTGGAGGACATCGTGAACACCGTGGCCATCACCGCCATTCAGGCCCAGTCCACGGCCGCCCGGGCCGATGCCCCGCCGGAGGCCCCAGTACAAGAACTTTCAGCAGAAACGAAGGCTTAGGAGGCCCCCGTGCTCGTCCTCGTCATCAATTCCGGCTCGTCCTCACTCAAGTACCAGGTCCGTGATGTGGAAGCCGCCAACGTGCTCACCGAAGGGCTGATCGAGAAAATTGGCATGGGCAACGGAGGCGAGGGCGACGGTGAAATCATCGGCCCCAGGGATCACGCCGAAGCACTGGAGCAGGTGGACACCGCCATTCATCAGGAACTCGGGGAGCTGGAGCTCGCAGCCGTGGGGCACCGCGTTGTGCACGGCGGTGAGCGGTTTTCCGAGCCCGTCCTGATTGACAACGAGATCACCCGGGCGATTGAACGCCTCAACCCGCTGGCGCCCCTGCACAATCCGGCGAACGTGCTGGGCATCCGAGCCATCTCCAAAAAGTGGCCGGACATGCCGCAGGTGGCGGTCTTCGACACCGCTTTCCACCGCACCCTGCCCGAGCACGCGTGGCGGTACGCCGTCCCGGACGAGCTCTACACCAACCACGGCATCCGCCGCTACGGCTTCCACGGCACCTCGCATGAGTATGTGACGCACCGCGCCGCCGCCATGCTGGAACTTCCCGTGGAGGAGTTCGACGGCGTCATCGCCCACCTGGGGAACGGCGCCTCCGTCACGGCCATCCAAGCCGGAAAATCCGTGGATACCTCCATGGGCTTCACTCCCTTGGAGGGTCTGGTCATGGGCACGCGGTCCGGAGACCTGGACCCGTCCATCCTGGTTTTCCTGGCGCGCGCGGGCTGGTCCACCGAGGACATCGACTCGATGCTCAACCGCCAGTCCGGGCTGAAGGGCCTGGCCGGCAACAACGACATGCGCTCAGTCGTGGAAGCGTCCGAGGCCGGCGACGCCAAGGCGTCCATGGCGCTCGCGGTTGCTGCCTACCGGCTGGCGAAGTACATCGGCGCCTATCACGTGGCGGCCGGCGGAGCCAAGGCCATTGTGTTTACGGCAGGGATCGGCGAAAACTCCCATCAGTTCCGCGCCCTCGTCGGGGAGCATCTGGCCGCCCTGGGAATACAGCTCGACGCCGGTCTCAACCAGGTCCGGTCCAAAATGGCCCGCATCATCTCGGCAGCCGATTCGGCAATTCCTGTGCTGGTGGTTCCCACCGATGAAGAGCAGGCCATCGCGGAGGCAACTGCCGCCGTCGTCCGCGGTTGAGCGATGAGCCAGTTCACCGCCCTGGCTTAATGTTGGGGAAACTGGCTGGTAATTTTCAGCTCCGGCGCTGGGGACGCCCTAGACAGCCCCCTTATAATTGATTCACATCCTGGCCTGAGGAGATCCTTCAGACCCGGCTGGAAGGGATTGGTTTATGCTCTCCGGGTCGTGCAGCTGGCCCGTTAATCATCGTTCGACCATGGAGGTCAAACGTGAAGTATCAGCAGCCCGGGCATTTGCGCCAGTTTGGGGTCGAAGAGGAACTGCTGCTTGTGGATTCCCTCACCTTCAAGCCGGTGCCTGCCGTAGCCTCGGCCCTTGCCGGCCAACCTGCCGCTGTCAATGCGGCCTTCCTTGAACTTGAGGTCAAGCAGGAACAGATCGAAGTGGTTGGATCTCCCTCCCTGACCATGGCCGATGCCTTGTCAACCATCAGGCAGGGCCGACGCCTTGCCGATACCGCGGCGTCCAGTGCCGGGGCCAGGGCGGTGGCACTGGCAACCTCAGCCGTTTCGGTGGTTCCCCACATTGTCCGGACCAGCCGGTATCTCACCATGGAATCCCGCTTTGGCCGGACCATGAAGGACCAGCTCACGTGCGGGTTCCACGTCCACGTCGAGGTGGGCTCCGCAGAGGAAGGCGTGGCTGTTCTGGACCGGATCCGGATCTGGCTGCCGGTCCTTCTGGCGCTGAGCAGCAACTCGCCGTTCTGGAGTGGGACCGACAGCGGGTTTGCCAGTTACCGGTATCAGCTGTGGGGCCGCTGGCCTACAGCGGGTCCCTGCGAGATCTTCGGCTCCGCCCCTGCATACCGGCGGGAAGTGGCGCGGCTGCTGGAAACGGGTGTTCCTCTTGACCCCGGAATGATCTACTTTGATGCCCGGCTTTCCCGGCACCACCCCACGGTGGAAGTGCGGATCGCTGATGTCTGCCTTGACGCCGAACATGCAGCAGGGATAGCCGCTGTGGTCCGGGCGCTCGTCCAGACGGCCGCACGTGACTGGAAAGCGGGCCGGAAGCCCCGACAGGTCCCGGCAAGTGCCTTGCGCATGGCTTCGTGGAAGGCCAGCAAGTCGGGGGTGGAGGGCGATCTGATCCACCCGATCACGGGCCAGCCACGGGACGCGGCCGTGGTGGTCGCAGCGCTTTTGGACCACATACAGCGGGCCTTGGCCGAGGCCGGAGAAGTCGAAGCCGTGGCGCGTGTTGTCGGGGACATCCTCGCTGGCGGAACGGGTGCGGCCATACAGCGCCGGGCCGCGCTCGCGGCAGGTTCCCTCGCCGGGATGGTGGCTCAGGCCGTGGAACGGACGCATCGCCTGGGTGATGTCCCGCCGGAGGAAGTCTTACAGGAGCCGATGCGGTACTAGAGGAGCTTCGCTGCTCAACCCTCATCCATTGAGGTTACTCAAGCCCGGCGCTTAGCTTTATCTCTGCGGCCCCGCGTTCGGAGGTTGGGGATTCATGATCGGGTCTGCGTGCCTATGGACGAGCGCCCACGTGCCTCCTTCAGCCCGATAAACACTTGTCACGCGCAGGTCCAGCGTGGATTCCTCGTCACTCCCGCCTATCTTCGCCTGCCAATGTTCTATGTCCAGAAAGCAGGCGAGATCGGAAGCGACATGCCTGGTGAGGGACTCAATGGAAGAGACTCGCCCGTCTTTGAATCGTGCGGCGGCTGAATCCAGGGTCTCGGACACCAGGTCCCAGCCCACCGCGGGAGGGCCCCAAGGGTTGGCAAGGGACATATCCGCGCTGTGGGAGCAGATGGCCTTTGCCGGTTCCGGGTCGCCTTGGGCAAACTGATTTAGCGCCTTATGAAACTGGTCGATTACTTCGTCAAGCTGCATTGATCTGCCTTTCCGTAAGCTGATGCTCAAGTGCTTGAACTCGCCGGAGACGCTGGCAACGGGCTCCGGCTTCATCCATTGCTCCGTAAATGCCGTTTTGAGGGTCCAAAAGGGCACCTACGGAGCAGTCGATGGGGGAGATCGGGGACGGTTACTTCAGGCCGGCTCCGGGCAGCAGCTCGGTAGCGCCGAGGGCGTCGGCGATAAAAGCGTAGTCCCAGGCCCGCTCTCGCCACTGGACGTACCGGCCGGAGGCTCCGCCGTGCCCGCCTTCCATCTCGATCTTCATCAGGATGGGCTCGCTGCCAGTGGTGGCCTCGCGCAGGACCTGGATCCACTTGGCGGGCTCCACGTAGAGGACCCGCGTGTCATTGAAGGAGGTCACCGCGGCGATCTTGGGGTACCTGGCCGCGTGCACGTTCTCATAAGGCGCATAGGACTTCATGTAGGCGTACGCCTCGGGATCCGTAATGGGGTTGCCCCATTCCTCCCACTCCAGGGCGGACAGGGGGAGCTCCGGATCCAGTACCGAGGTGAGCGGATCCACGAACGGTACCTGGGCCACCACCGCTGCATACTTTTCCGGTGCGAGGTTGGCCACGGCGCCCATCAGGAGCCCGCCGGCCGAGCCACCCAGCGCAGCAATCCGTGCCGGGTCCACCCAGCCGGAGCCGGCGAGCCAGTCGGTGGCCGCGATGAAGTCAGTGAACGTGTTCTTCTTCCGCAGCTTCTTTCCGTCCTCGTACCAGTGCCGGCCAAGCTCACCGCCGCCGCGAACATGGGCGATCACGAAGATGATTCCGCGGTCCAGCAGGGACAACCGGGCAATCCCAAATCCGGGATCCATGCTCATCTCGTATGAGCCGTAGCCGTACACCAGCCCCGCGTTGGTGCCGTCCTGCTTCAGCGATGCGTGCCTGAGCACTGACAGCGGAATCCGGGTGCCGTCGTCGGCGATTGCCCACTCCCGCGTCGCCACATAGTCAGCCGCGGAGTAGCCGCCCAGCACCGGGCTTTCCCGGCGCAGCAGAAGCTCCCCGGCCGGCTGTTCCTCTGTGGGCAGCACAAAGTCATACACGCGCGACGGCGTGAAGTAGGACGTGTAGCCCAGCCTGATCACCGGCGCCTCGTAGTCGGACCCGCCCACTCCAGCCGTGTAGAGCTCCTCATCGAAGGCAGGCTCCACCGGAGCACCCTGCGCCGGCGTCCCCAGCCCGGCGAGCGGCAACACCTGCACACGCTCAATGGTGTCCTTGCGGACAGAGACTAGGAGGTGGGTTGAGGTCACGCCGGCACCGTTGACGCGGACGTCGTCGGAATGTTCGACGACGGTGGTCCAGTGCTGCCCGGACAGCGGCTTTGACAGTTCGGAAGGATCGATGAGCGAGACCATGGAGTTCACGGCGTTGCGGTTGTGCGTGATGAGGATCTGCTCGGCGCGGGCACCGGAGGCGTCTTCCAGCAGGAACGGCTCGGCCTCGTACAGGACGTGCTCGTTCCGGGAGACGACAGTGGTGAGCCCGGCGTCGTAATCGTCGAAGCGCAGGAGCCGGGTTTCGCTGTACTCCGAGCAGCCGATGCTCAGCACGAGGTGCCGCCGGTCCGCGGAGAGTTCAAAGCCCAACCACATCGCGGCGTCGTCCTCCTGGTAGATAATGGCGTCCTGTTCCACGGGCGTGCCCAAAATGTGGGCTTTCACCTGGTACGGACGCCAGGAATCATCCACCACGGTGTAGAAGACGCGGCTGCCGTCGGGGGAGAAGGCAACCCCATAGAACACGTTCTCAATGACGTCGGGCAGCATCTCGCCGGTCCGGAGGTTCTTCAGGCGCAGGGTGAAGCGTTCGTCGCCCGAGTTGTCCACGGCGTAGGCGTAAATGTTGCCGTCCACGGTGACGGCTGTCCCGCCGATGGAGAAGAAGGGCTGGCCTTCGGCCTCGACATTACCGTCCAGCAAAATCTCCTCGCCCGGGATTTCAACGCCGGCTTCAACCTCAGGCGGCGTCCAGTCGGCCACCGGGTTGCCGGTGTTGCTGGCGAGGACACGGCAGGAAATACCGTACTCCTTGCCCTCGACTGAGCGGGTGTAGTACCACCAGCCGTCTTTCCGGTGGGGTACGGAGAGATCCGTCTCCTGGGTGCGGCCCTTGATCTCCTGGAAGATGGCCTCGCGCAGGGGTTGCTGGTGGGCGGTCACTGCTTCCTGGTAGGCGTTTTCGGCCTTCAGGTGCTCCACAACTTCCGCGGATTCCTTGTTCCTGAGCCATTCATAATTGTCCACGAACGTGTCACCGTGATGGGTGCGCTCAGTGGGGACTTTTTTGGCAACGGGCGGAGCGGCGACGGTGGTCTGCAGCGGAGTTTCGGTCATTCCAACAATCTACCGCGACGCTCCGTTGGGCGCCTCCGGCTGAACCGGGTTCCAGCTGAGGGCTGAAACCCGGTCCGTGGCCTTCGCAATTCCCTGGCCGCCGCAGAAATGCGTCACTTTTGCAGGGTGGAGCAACCCCGTGCCCTGTGATTCCGGCGTCCCTCCCCGCAAACCAAGGTAAAAGTTACGCATTTCGGTGCGCGGAGCAGCGCGTGAACCTAGACGGGCTTGGCGAACGTGGCTGCACTCATGATCTCGTAGCCCACGAACGCCTCGTTGTTTTCGACCCAGGCATCGTGCCCGGGAGGAATGGCGTAGGCGTCGCCAGCGTGGATTGTGGTGCGGCTCCCATCCTCCAGTTGGACGGTGAGCGTACCGGCCGTGCAGAAGCCCAGATGGTTGCTCTGGCAGCTGTCGGTGTGGACCACGGTCTTGACGGTCTCGGACCACCGCCAGCCGGGCTCGAAGGTGAACCTGCCCAAGGTGGTCTCACCGATGTTGATCACGTCGACCTGAGTCTTCGGCGGGCGGCGCTTCTCATCGGGTTCGTCGAAGGACTTTGTTTCAAGAGCCTTTATGGTTACTGCAGGCATTTCAGTTCTCCTCAAAAAGGGAGTGGTTATTACTGTTCGTCCGGAGGCGTGTCAGGGGCTCCGGGAATGCAGCGCTCTTTGACGCAATCAGGCATCAATATGACGTTGGGTGTTGCGTAGATCACAAAGCGCTGTTTAGTGTTGGGGTTCGGTCGCAGCGTCGCGGCCACCCATAGAGGGGGATTCCATTGAACGACAAACTTCGGGTACTGGTCCGCGTGGACCTGGATTGCGGACAGGCCGAGGTAGCCGCCCAAGGTCATGTGACCGCTCAAAGCATCCAAGCACTGTATGTGGTTGTGAAGCGTGCCAATCATCTGCGGGAAGGGCTCGACGTCGTTGTTGACATCAGCCACGCAAAGGTGGATGCGGCCGCCCTGGAGCAGCTCCGTGAGTGCTCCAAATCCCACCATCTGCCAGCTTCTATCGATCCGTTCCAGTCCGAATGCAAACTCCGGATCGTGGCCCCCGCAGCGGAAAAGCCACTGCTTGCAGTTTCCGACGCCGGGAAGCGCGCTATGGCGGGACGCCGCTTGCCTGCCCTGGCAGCAGCAGCCTGACATACCGTCCCTGCCGCCAGAAAGGCGGCAGGGACGCGGGTTGCTCTCGCTCGGGGAACACGGCTATGTCCCGGATGCCTTATTGGGTGCCTCTACCGGGAGCCCTGCTTCTTTCCACTCCGGAAACCCTTCCTCGAGCCGCGCAGCCTTCATGCCGTGGCGAGTCAGAATCCGGACGGCATTATCCGCATAGACGCAGTAGGGTCCCCGGCAGTACGCAACGATCAGCCTGTCGTTAGGCAACTGATCCAGCCGGGTCTCCAGCTCCTTGATGGTCATTGACAACGCGCCTGCAATATGGCCCGCCCGGAACTCTGCCTCTGGGCGGACGTCGATGAGCATCAGGTCGCCATTGCCTATCCGTTCACGCAGTTCGCTTCGCGTCATGGTGGTCAGGCTGGACCGGTCTCCCAGGTAGGACGTGGCAAGCTCGTCAAGTTCGGCAAGGTGTTCAACGGCAACATCCCGGACAGCTGCCCATAGCCGGATTACGGCTGCGCCGCTGAGCGAGTAGTAAATCCTCGTCCCCTCACGCCGGCTCTTTACGAGTCCGGCGCGCAACAGCAGTTGCAGATGCTGGGACGTGTTGGCGATGCTCTGACGAATTTCACGTGAGATCTCATCAACTGGACGCTCACCCTGGGCCAGGATGTCCACAATCTCCGCCCGCCTTCCGCTGCTCATGACCTTGGCCACCGAAGCGAAACCGTCGAACAGCTCCTTCTTGGCCTCGTGGCTGCCTGAGGTGCCGCTGCTCTTCATGTGCCCGTTCATTGCCCGTCCCTCATGACTATTCAAGTAACTACTTGACAATGTACGCCGGCCAGGAAGAGAATTCAAGCATCTACTTGAATATGCCCCGGAGCTCCTCGGCCCTCGGGTCGGGTTATATCGAAAGAGGCGAACCGCAATGGAGGAAGTGCAGACCGTGGGTGCCGACATGGAAAAGTTGATTGAGGCCGGTCTGAGGAATGCCAGAGAGGCTCTTGACCGCGCCGACCTGGAGGCCAAAGTTAAAGGCGTTTACCGGCAGGTGGCCTTGGCCCCGGAGGGAAAGTATCACTTCGAGCTGGGTCGCTCGCTGGCAGAACGCCTCGGCTACCCTGTCCCACTGCTCGACGCCATACCTGCCGGTGCCATCGAATCCTTCGCCGGCGTGGGCTATTTCTTCGATCTGGCCGGACTTTCCCCCGGGGAAAGGGTCCTGGACCTGGGAAGCGGCTCCGGAACAGATGTCTTCGCTGCGGCGGTGTCAGTTGGCGCGAGCGGGTCCGTTGTGGGCCTGGATATGACGCCAGAACAGCTCCGCAAGGCAAGCGGGTTCCTAAAGGGCGGAGCCTTCCCCAATGTGGACTTCAGGCAAGGCCATATAGAAGAGCTCCCATTCGAAGACGCCAGCTTCGACGTAGTCATCTCCAACGGGGCAATCAACCTGTCTCCGGACAAGGCAGCCGTGTTCCGCGAGGCTGAGCGCGTGCTGCGAAAGGGTGGGCGGCTCGTTTTTGCCGACATCGTCACCAGCAGGCCGCTGACTCCCCAGATTGTTTGTGATGCTGACTTATGGGCTGCCTGCGTGGGCGGTGCTGAGCAGATAGATGTGTATCAGCAGCTAATCGCCGACAGCGGGCTGCGGCTGGGAGAGCGAAAGAGGAATCCATACGAATTTCTGTCCGGCAGGGCCCGCAACGCAACTGACAGGTTTGGCGTAATGAGCCTCTCTTTTGCGGCGACCAAGGACTGAGAGGCCCTCCTGAAGCTCTGGACGTCAACGAGAAGGTGTCCCGTGACGGGTCTGGTGGAGGCTTTACAAACCTGCAGTACTCGGGCTCGTCGCTGCTACCCATCGCCTGGTATGACTTGCTGGCCGGTGAGGTTGGCAGTGCCGTAGGCGGTCCTGTCGGCGTAGTTGTAAATCACCACACTCCTGACTGGTGAGGGCAGGGAGGACCACTGCCTGATGTCCATTTCGACGCGCTGGCTTCCGGTCGCGTCGAGCTGCCCTAGCTCGATCAAATCCTGGGATGTGAGTCCCAGTTCTCCACTGGCATTGGGGCTTAAAGTTCCCGGGCTGAGCATGAGGCGGAGGTCGTCGCCCTGCCCGGTTGAAATGTCTTTCAACTGAAGAACCGCGCTTGTGTCTGTGACGCGGACCGTGACGGAGCCGCTAGTGGCGGCAGCCTGGGACTGGAACTTTCCCTCAAATGTGGTTGGCGTAGTGGATGGGGCGGAACTTGAGGGCGCCGGAGGTTGCGTGGGTGTGCTTCCCGCCTCCGAAGAAGGGTCCGAGTAGGTGCAGCCGGCAAGGCCTGCAACAAGAAAGCCCGCGATCAGCGTAAGTCGAAACAGTTCCATGATTCCCCCAATATTAAGTTCCTTACAAACCATACCGGACGCTCATGGACAGGGACTTGGCTATTCAGCTAAGCGGCGCTTGGCCGCTCTTTCAACCAGTACAGGAATGTAATCCCGTATCGGGCCGGCGTTTAGTAGCCCATGTTCTTCAGCCACCACCATCTCGATGGTCGGGCGTGGCTTATTCGGGAAACGCTCGGCCAGACGGTCGATGACAGCCACCAGAGCGTGTGGCTCGTTGTCTCTTTGCATGCGCCAAGTTTCCGCCCGGCGGTTGAAGGGCGTCAATAAGAAATTCGCTCAAGCCCCCTAGTTCCCAGCACCCAAACCGTTGGCAGCAACATACTCGCCGATCCTGCCCTCAGCAAAGGCTGCACCAACAGCGGCTGTGGCAGCAGGGTCCTGCAGCACAATTGACTGGCCGTCGGGCGAGAAGCCTGTTCCGGCAGTAGGCAGCGTGAAGAAGACCACCTGACTGGTGCTGCGAAGGCTGTAGGCCAGCCAGGCCAGTGAAGTGGCATCCATGGATTGATCAACCGTCATGAGCGGGAACACCTGCGAGACCAGGCTCCGGGCGGCCGCTGGATCTGCCAGCCAATTCTTCTTGTGCGCCTCGGTCAGCACCGCTCGAAGCAAGGTTTGCTGGTTGCGGACGCGCTGATAGTCGCCGTCGGAAAATGCGTAGCGCTCGCGGACAAACTGCAGGGCTTCGTTTCCCATCAGGCGGTTCATGCCTGGTGGAAAGTAATGCCGGGACTCGCTGGTGGAAGTGAATGGCACCGTCACGTTTACCTCGACCCCGCCCACAGCATTCACCATCCACCTGAAGCCCTCGAAGTCGACCAGGACAGTGTGGTGGATCGGGGTGTTCAGCAGCGAGCCAACGGTTTGGGTGACCATCGGAACGCCGCCCGCTTCGAGGCTCGCGTTGATCTTGGATCCGCCGTAGCCCGGGATGTTCACCCAAAGGTCCCGCATCAGGGAGACGCCGTAGACGGCGTGCCTGTCAGCCGGGACGTGGACCAGCATGAGGGCATCGGCGCGATGATCGGGCCGTTGGCCTGTGGCAGACCGGGCAGCTTCGGCCTCGCGTGCATTGCCGCGGATGTCGCTGCCGATCAGCAGGATGTTCATCGCAGCCCTGGGAGGTTCGGTCTCCGGCGGGGGTGGCGGTGGGGGCGCAGGACTCGGCGTGGGTGTGGGAGTTGGGGTCGCCGTCACACTCGGAGTTGATGTTTCCGTAGGGGAAGAACCCTGACTGGATGTGGGTTGCCGGTTGAAAAAGAGGGCCGCGCTGATGATGCCAAGCACCAGTACGAAGGACAGGGCCATGGCAAGGAACAGTTGAGGCCGGCGCAATTCGCCACCGGGATCGGATGGGATGCTCAAGGCAAGAACCCCCTCTGGGATGACCCTTTTCAGTTACGTTTTCCGGGCCGGGCACCCTCCACACCGCGCCTATGACGGGACGGTACCACTTCTGAATTCGCCGCGAAATAGGTACTGACAGGGGTCTTGATACTGCTCGCGGGCTACCTTGTTGCCGGGGCGTTCAGCCGGGCAAAACGAAGGACTGAGAGGATTGCGGGCGCCAATTCGTCTTCCATCCGGTTGTAGTAATCGGCAGTGCGCCGGTACGGGTCCACCACGTCGTTGTCGGCGGGGTCTGCCGCCAGGGCCAGGTGCCGTACTGACGCTGCCCGTCCGGGAAGCTCCCGCCAGAGAGTCTTAAAGTCACCTCGTGAGGACGCGTCCGACGGCGGCACGCCGGTTTCGGTTCCCGGCGCGCCTCGCTCTTCAAGCACCTCGAGCATCCTGGCGAATTCCCGGATGGTGAAAGTCCGCCGCAGCAGCGAGGGGTCCAGTTTGAGGACTTCGCCCCGGTGTCCGGTGGACATGGTCAGCACCAGGTCGGTGTCGCGGAGGATTTTTGGTGTCAGTTGGCGGGCCGCAAACTGTTCCGGGTTGCCTCTGTACCGGGCGATGATTTCGGCCGAAAGCGGCTGGATGGGGTCCCCGACCATTGCCCTGGTCCCGGCGCTCCGCACGTCGAATCCGCCCGGGAGCACCTGATCCAGCCCGGCCTGAAGCAGCCGTTCCGCCACGGGCGAGCGGCAGATGTTGCCGGTGCAGACAGTCAGGATTCGGACGGTGGCTGGTGCGGGTGTTTCCAAAGGTGAGAGCTACTTCCGGAGGCGGGCAGACAGGTGATCGCTGGAGTTCAACTTAACATGCAGGAACGCCCCGGGCACGTGCCGAACCGCCAGTCCGGCGAGCCCGGTATTGATCAGTGTTGCTTGACGCTTCTCGGCGGTTCCGCATATCCTGAACGAACGGTCGGTAATTATTTGCTGACGTTCGGAATGCATAGGAGCAACCATGGCATCGCAGATTCTGCAGTCACAGCAGGACGAGGCCGCCCTCGAGGCTGAAGGCCAGGCCTACTTTGACCGCATCATTTCAGAGGACTCCCGGATCGAACCCCGGGACTGGATGCCGGCGGGCTACCGTAAGACTCTGCTGCGCCAGATTTCCCAGCACGCCCACTCGGAGATCATCGGGATGCAGCCCGAGGCCAACTGGATCTCGCGGGCTCCCAGCCTCAAGCGCAAGGCCATCCTCATGGCCAAGGTCCAGGACGAGGCAGGCCACGGGCTCTACCTGTACTCAGCTGCTGAGACCCTGGGCCAATCGCGCGACCAGATGATGGATGACCTGATTGCCGGCAAGGCCCGTTACTCCTCCATCTTCAACTACCCGGCTTTGACCTGGGCGGACATGGGCGCGATCGGCTGGCTGGTGGACGGCGCTGCCATCTGCAACCAGGTGCCGCTGTGCCGGGCATCCTATGGACCTTACGGACGCGCGATGGTCCGCATCTGCAAGGAGGAGTCCTTCCACCAGCGCCAGGGCTTCGAGATCCTCCTGGAACTGGCGAATGGAACGCCTGAGCAGAAGCAGATGGCGCAGGACGCAGTGAACCGTTGGTACGCGCCGTCGCTCATGATGTTTGGCCCGCCCGACGACGATTCCCCCAACTCCAAGCAGTCCATGGCCTGGAACATCAAGCGTTTCAGCAATGACGAGCTGCGCAGCCGGTTCGTCGGAATGATGGTGGAGCAGGTCAGGGTCCTTGGGCTCACCCTGCCGGACAGCGAGGTTCGTTTCAACGAGGAAACGAGGAAATGGGAACACGGACCCCTGGACTGGGACGAGTTCAAGGAAGTACTCAACGGCCGCGGCCCCTGCAACGCGCAGCGCCTTGAGCGCCGTCGCGAGGCTCACGAAGACGGCGCCTGGGTGCGCGAAGCAGCAGCAGCCTACGCGGAAAAGCAGAGCCGCAAGCAGGCAGAAAAGGAACTCGCAGCATGAAGCCACCACACGGAAATCCGGAGATGCCGGCGAGCGCCGGCGGCGGATCGGACTCGTCGTCGGCCCCAACCGAGGCCCCAACCGAGGCCCCAACAAAAAGCACAGCAACAGCCCCCGGCACTACGGCACCAGAGGCCACGCCTCAGAGCCAGGCCCAGACTATCCAGGGTCACCGCAGTGCCTGGCCGCTATGGGAAGTCTTTGTGCGCTCAAGCCGCGGCCTGTCGCACGTTCACGCGGGGTCCCTGCACGCGCCGGACGCCGCCATGGCCCTGCGCAACGCCCGGGATCTCTACACCCGCCGCAACGAGGGCGTCTCCATCTGGGTGGTCCCGGCGGACGCCATTGCCTCGAGCGATCCCGATGCCAAGGGTGCGTTCTTCGAGTCACCCCAGGGCAAGGACTACCGCCACGCCACGTATTACACCAAGAGCGAGGGCGTGAAGCACCTGTGACGAATGAATCAGCCACCCGCATCACTCCCGGTAATGCGCTGCGCCCCGAGGACATTGCGCTCGAGGTCAGCACCGGGCTGGTCAAGCCCGCCGAAGACGCAGCCGAATATGCCCTCCGGCTTGGTGATGACGCGCTGATCCTCGCCCAGCGCCTGGGCCACTGGATCTCACGGGCTCCTGAGCTGGAAGAGGACGTCGCCCTGGGCAACATCGCCCTCGACCAGCTGGGCCATGCCAGGTCCTTCCTCAGCTACGCCGGGGGAGCGTGGGGCAAGAGCGAGGACGATCTCGCCTACTTCCGGCGCGAGCCCGAGTTCCGCTCCGCCCACCTCTTCGAGCAGCCCAACGGGGACTTCGCCGTCACCATTGCCCGCCAGTTCGTGGTGAGCTACTACCAGTTCGAGCTCTACCGCCGGCTCACCGAATCCAAGGACTCCACTCTTTCCGCCATCGCCGCCAAGGCCGTGAAGGAAGTGGACTACCACCGGGATCACAGCGCCCAATGGGTACTGCGCCTCGCCCTCGGCACCGAGGAATCCCGGCGTCGGATCCAGCACGCCTTCAAGCTCATCTGGCCCTACGTTGATGAGCTCTTCCACGACGATGAGCTGACCACGCGCCTGGCTGAAACCGGCGTCGCCGTCGAACCTTCCAGCCTGCGCGGCGACTTTGACCGCCTGACGGGCGAGGTACTGGCCGAAGCCGAGCTGGAGGTTCCGCAGGTTCCGGCAGCGCCGGGCGGCGGTCGGCGGGGACGGCACTCTGAACACCTGGGCTACATCCTTGCTGAGATGCAGGTTCTGGCCCGCGAACATCCGGGAGCGAAGTGGTGACCGCCGTGACCATAACCCGGGAACCGACGCAGCCTCAGGAAAAGCAACAGGCCCGGCAGCGGGCCTGGAAAATTGCCGCGGCTGTCTGCGATCCCGAGATTCCGGTGCTCACCATCGAGGACCTGGGCATCCTCCGGAACGTAAAGGTACTGGAGGAAGGGGAGCCCGACGGCGGCACTCGCCAGGCGGTCCGGGTCACCATCACGCCCACTTACTCGGGCTGCCCGGCCATGGACGCCATCCGGGACGACCTCAAGGCCGCGTTCGCCAAAGAGGGCTACGCCGACGTCACAGTGGACATGGTGCTATCGCCGGCCTGGACCACTGACTGGATGAGTGAAGCCGGCAAGGCGAAGCTGCAGGAGTATGGCATCGCGCCACCGAGCGGGCGGGCCGCGGCTCGGCGCCATGCTGGCCCTGTCAGGCTGACCCTCGCCGTGAAGTGCCCGCAGTGTTCCTCCCTGAATACCAAGGAACTTACCCGCTTCGGCTCCACATCCTGCAAGGCCCTGTACGTCTGCCAGGACTGCAGGGAACCGTTTGACTACTTCAAAGTTTTGTAAGGAACAGGTGTCCCATGACTGTTGTCCGCCAGACTGCCGCTGAGTCGGCCGCAGCCACCGGCCGCCGTCGTGCGTCCTTCCACACCCTGGCTGTGACGGAAGTCCGCCGGCTCACGGAGGACGCGATCGAGGTGACGTTCGGGGTGCCGCCGGAGCTGGCGGGGCAGTTCGACTACCTCCCCGGCCAGTACGTGGCATTGCGCACCACTTTGCCGGATGAGAAGGGTGAGCCGCACGAGGTCCGCCGGAGCTACTCCATCTGCGCCGAGCCGCGGACCTTCGAGGATGGCAGCAGTGAGATCCGGGTGGCCATCAAGAAGGACCTCGGCGGGCTGTTTTCCACGTGGGCCAATGCCGAGCTCAAGCCGGGGGACACGCTGGACGTCATGAGTCCCATGGGGGCGTTCGTCTCCCGCCACGGCAAGGATGGCAAGGCCGTGGAGCAGAAGCTGATGAACTCCATGAACAACCCGCTGGAGATGGCCGGCGAGCGGGACGGGCAGCCCGGCAACTTTGTGGCCATCGCCGCCGGTTCCGGCATCACCCCCGTGATCGCCATAGCCCGCACCCTGCTGGCCGCGCATCCGGACACCCGCTTTGACCTGATCTACGCCAACAAAGCCGCCATGGACGTGATGTTCCTGGAGGAGCTCGCGGACCTGAAGGATAAATACCCTTCGCGGCTGGCGCTTCACCATGTGTTGTCGCGGGAGCAACGGATCGCGCCCCTGATGACCGGCAGGATCGACGCCGAGAAGCTTCAGGCGCTGCTGGGCACCGCGATTCATGCGGATGACGTGGACGAATGGTTCCTGTGCGGGCCGTTCGAACTGGTGCAGCTGTGCCGGGACACCCTTGCCGAGCGCGGGGTGAAGCCTGAACACATCCGCTTCGAACTGTTCTCCTCGGGCAAGCCGGACCGCCCCGAGGGAAACGCGGGCCGTCCCGTGGTGGCGGACGAGTCCAAGGAAACGTACAAGATCACGTTCAAGCTGGACGGTCTGCAGGGCGAGGTGGCGAGCCCCACCCATGCCCGCGAATCCATCCTCAACGCAGCCCTCCGCGTCCGGGCTGATGTTCCCTTTGCATGCGCCGGGGGAGTCTGCGGCACCTGCCGGGCCAAACTGGTCAGCGGCAGCGTGAACATGGACGAAAACTACGCCTTGGAGCAGGATGAGCTGGACAGGGGCTACGTCCTGACCTGCCAGTCGCACCCCACGACGCCGGAAGTCACCGTGGACTTCGACGTCTAGCTTCGCCGCCTTGCCCGCTCGCCGGGTCCGCCCCTTCAACCGCCCGCTGAACCCCCGAGGAGCCTCATGATTTCCCTGTCCACAGCCGACGGTGTTGCCGAGATAGTGCTGAACGCCCCGCAGAAGCTGAACTCGCTGGATGAGCAGGCGCTCCGGGATCTGGCTGAAGCGTACGACGCCGCCGCTGCCGCCGCCTCCAGAGGCGACGTGCGGGCGCTGCTGCTGCGGGGTGAGGGACGCGCCTTCTGTGCCGGGCGGGACATTTCCGGCGTAACGCCTGAGACGGACGACGCCGCCGCTTACCTGGGCGGGCTGGTGCAGCCGCTGCTGCAGAAGATGAGCGCGTTCCCGGCTCCCACGTTTGCGGCCGCCCAGGGCGCCTGCCTGGGCGTGGGACTGGGCCTGCTGCTGGCAACGGACGTGGTGTACGTGGCGGAGGACGCCAAGTTCGGCTCCCCATTCGCGAAGCTCGGCGCCACCCTTGATTCAGGTGGGCACTGGTACTTCACCGAACGGCTCGGAATGCACCGGACCCTGGACCTCATTTACACAGCCGAGCTGATGAGCGGAGCGGAGGCTGTGGCCCAGGGAATGTTCAGCCGGGCAATGCCCAAGAATGAATTGCTGGAGAACACCCGCCGGATTGTGGCGGGGGTAGCCTCTGGGGCCACGGGAGCCTTCAATGTGAGCAAGGAATTGGTGGCCCATATCCGTGACGAGAGGCTGGGACTTTGGGAAGCCATGGAAGAAGAAAATGCCGAGCAGGCCCGCTTGTGCAAAACGGCTGACTATGCCGAGGGATTCCGGGCTTTCCAGGAAAAGCGGGTTCCGAACTTTAAGGGGACACGGGTCTGAGAAGGCTCGGTTTTGGGGCCTGGAATGGATTAGGAAAATGATTGTGAAAATAGGCGAGACCTTTTGAGGACCCGCCACATTAACCAGATGTAGGACCCACGGGGCGCTCCCATTGGGGGATGAAGGAAGAACGGCCTTCATATAGTGGTTGAGCGCCCCAGGGCCCTGCTGTATTCCGTCCCCCGTCCCGGTGAAGTGGAAAGTGCATTTTGAAGTTTTCGGGCTGATCTTGAGACCTTCAGTCCTCCCGCCACATTAGTTACTTGAAGGGCCTGGGGAGCTCCCGCTGGAAGAAGGAAGAACGGCCTTCGTCCCGCTGGTCGAGCTCCCCAGGGCCCTTCCCAAGTAGTACCTGTCTTGGTACTCGTTTTTCCCATCGCTGATTTCGCTTTTTCAACCCGGATTGTAAGGTTCAAAGATGACTACGGGGAAAGTTCGTAAAGCAGTTATTCCGGCGGCAGGGCTGGGAACTCGTTTCCTGCCAGCAACCAAGGCCATGCCGAAGGAAATGCTGCCGGTGGTTGATATGCCGGCAATCCAGTACGTGGTGGAGGAGGCCGTCAAGGCCGGGCTCACTGACCTGCTCATGATTACCGGGCGAAACAAGCGTTCCCTGGAGGATCACTTCGACAGGACACCCGCCCTGGAGCGTGCACTGGAGGAGAAGGGCGACAGGACACGTCTGGAGGCTGTACAGCACTCCTCTGAGCTGGGACCCATCCACTATGTCCGCCAGGGCGAAGCCAAAGGCCTGGGTCACGCTGTTCTGTGCGCCCGCCAGCATGTGGGGGACGAGCCCTTTGCCGTCTTGCTGGGTGACGACCTGATTGACGAGCATGATGAGCTGCTCACCACCATGATCGAGGTTCAGGCAAAGACGGGCGGTTCCGTCATTGCCTTGATCGAGGTGGATCACCCGCAGATCAGTGCCTATGGTTGTGCGGATATCTCGGTGGTGGAGGGCGAAGACTACGTCCGCGTGAACAGTCTCGTTGAGAAGCCGTCCGCAGACGAGGCTCCCTCGAACCTCGCCGTCATTGGCAGGTATGTGCTCCACCCCGCCGTTTTCGGTGTTCTGGAGAAGACCGGGCCCGGGCGCGGGGGAGAGATCCAGTTGACTGACGCACTGCAGACTCTCGCTGTTAACGGCGACGGCGGTGGCGTGTACGGCGTGGTGTTCAAGGGCCGGCGCTTCGATACCGGGGACAAGCTGAGTTACCTGAAGGCGGTGATCACGCTGGCAGCGGAGCGCGTGGAGTTCGGCGAAGAGCTCCGGGCCTGGATGAAGGCCTTTGTGAACTGACGTCTGTGTTGGTGGAGTCTTTTAGGCAGGTTCAGTGCGCCGCTTGGTAGCGCTGGGCCTGTCTCCTTTTAAGCCACCAGGTCAGGGCGTAGACGAGGAAAATGCCGGTTACGGTACCTGTGGTGTTCGTGACGAGGTCCTGGGGGCTTGGGTCACGGCGGTCCAGGAAAAGGAACTGTCCCAACTCCATGGACGCGGAGACCATCACCCCGATTGCAACGTTCTGGAACCACCGGTTGCGCCGGAAGGCGGCCACGCACAGTGCGCCTACCGGAATAAACAGCAGCACGTTGGCCCCTGCTTCCAACAGTTGGTAGCTGAGCCAGCGCGGTGCACCACTCTGATGCAGCCACTCGAAGAAGTCTTCCAGTGCGTCCCGGGCCGGCTCATCAACCGGGGTGGGCCAATATCCGATGATTGCCAGTGCAGCGAAGTAAGCGACGAGTACCCAGCCCCAGTGGTTCACCCTCCGTGCTGGGTACTTTCCGGCGGTCAGGTTGTCCTCGCTAGGGCTACTGCCGCCGTTCCCACAGCGGCCACGGCCAATAACGCCAGCCAGATGTAGGGAAGCCATGTCCGTGGCGGCACGGTGATGGTCCGGCCCGGTCTTACATTGGTGTTCCGCCAGTGTCGCCCCATAGGAAAATGACTATCACGGGGTGGCACTTGGTGAATACGGGTAGTCAGACGAAAAAAGCGGGTGGGTCTCCGGTTTACCGGAGAACCACCCACCTTGTGATGCTTGATGTGCTTATTGCGGGACTAAGCGGTCTCAGCCTTTGCGCGGCGGCGAGTAACAACAACGGCTCCAGCGCCGAGGCCCAAGGCACCAATTCCAGCTGCTCCCCAAAGGAGAAGGCTGGCGTCAGTGCCCGTGTTCGCCAAAGGTGCGCCACCGGTGCCAGCGAGAGGGGCGGCAGCTGCCACAACTGTCACATAAACCGGGCCAACCGTGATGCCGGATGTATTGCCGGTAGCCGTGAGTGCGTACGTACCTGGCGTGTCGATGCTGAGAGTGATGCTGAACCTGCCCTGCGCATCGGCAACTGTGCTGAAGGTCTGCGTTGCCATCGGCAGTTTGATCTTGCCTGAGACGGTCTGGCTACCACCCGCAATGCTCGCACCGGTTGCTGCCGGGTTTGCCCCGGGTGTAACAGAAATCGTGAGTGGTTCATTGGCGTGCATGCCCTGGCCCGAGAAGACGAATTCTTCGCCTGGGCCGACCGTACCGTCAGAGACTGCCGCCTGGGGCGGAAGCGGCGGGTAGTTTGCGGCTACAGAAGGAGCTGCGCCGACGAGTGCAATTAATCCTGCGAGTGCGATTGCTGAAAATGCTTTTTTCATGAGTGTCCCCCCGGAGACCTGATGCCTATATATTTACCCGAAATTGAGGAGATTCCCTCTCCGCCCTGAGACCAACTGCGGAACTGCCGGATATGTATCCCAAAATTGACCGTACCACTTTGTCTTGATCATCCGCAAAGGTTAATCCTGACGATTTACTTGGGCTTATCTTGAGGTTCTACTGCTAGCAGTGCAAGCTTTGATTTCGTTATCCAGAATTACATCGTTGACATTTTGGACAGTGGGGGTGACAAGGACTTTCGGTTCTGTGTGTTGAACAATTTTTCCGAAAGTAAAGTCCATAGTACTTTCTTGGCCTGGCGCCAAACTGGTTGCCACCATGCCTACCGGACGCCCACCGTGAATATGAGAGCCGAAGGGGACTTTGGTCCCGTTGTCGTGCGCGGTTTCGATCTGTGATTGAGCAGGACCATAAACAACGATGTTTGTTTGCACGGTCCCCGCAGGTACCCCGTAACGCCCGCCACCAGTCACTAATTCGGGTAAGGAAGTAGCTGCGTCGATGGGGGCGGTGTTGGACGTAGTTACCCGAACGGTGACCTCAGAATAACCATCAGTTTTGCACTCTTGTATCAGTTGCACAGTGCGTCTGACGTAGTAGTCCATTTTGGCACCCGTTCCGTCATTAAAGAACACGCCGAAGGAATTCCCACCGGCTGCCGGTCCGGATATCGAACCACCAATCCCCGTTTTCCCTAAAATGTCCTGTTCTCTGTTGTGGCCGCTCCAGACGTGCAACCGGTTCTCCCGTGCACTCGTCGTCAGGGCTTCAATGAGTTGGTCCCCGGCAACCTTTCCGGAAGCCAAAGCAGAGAAGACTTCTTTTGAAGCCGATGCAAAATAGGCGTCCTGTAGCTCATTACTGTCCAATTCCTTGTAGACATCGGAGAGAAGGGTCTTTACAACGTTTGCTTCTGTCAAGGTTGTGGGCAACCCGGTTGCTATCGCCGCATCAGGAATAGGGATAGTGAGCGGGCCAGAGGCCTTCAGAATGTGGGCCAGAACCACCGGGTCCAAGGCGATAACACCGTCCACCGGAGTTCCCTGCCGGGCTTCCCACATGGACTTTGCGGCTTTTGCTGCCGTGGGAAAGTCCGGCGTAAGGTTGACGTCGCTGATGAAGGTTCCCAGCCTCTTTGAATAAATCTGAGTCTGCACTGGATCCGCGTCAACAGGAGGCGTGAACCTGCCCATAGCGGAACCGGTGGACTGCGCCTCAAGCCGGATTTCACCGTCCTCCACGTGCAGCACGGCGAGGGCGCCAGGCAGTCCGCCGGTCGCACGTATCTCAGCGTTGTTCTGGATTAGGACCAGGTAGTTTCTGGGTCCGGTCGCCCCCATCATGGCTGGCAGTATTTTCGATGTGTCAGCGGCAGTATTGAGCGTCTGCCGGAGATCGTCCAGCGATTGCGTTGCTTCTGCAAGCGGACGCGAGACTTCGGGGAACAGCCCTGAATGGTCTATGCCCGACAAGCGTGCATGCGTCAGTTCAACAGTGTTCGCGGCGGCCACGATGGTGGGTGAGGACGATTCCAATGGTGAAACATCGAACTTGCCGTTCACCGGAGTCATTTTCTGCCAGTCCAACGAGCTAACAACTCCCAGCATCGGCTGGGCGGCTCGGTCAACCACATCGTCAGCAGATAGAACCAGTTCGGCCGTGACTGAAAAGTTCGGCCCAACAAACGGAAGGGCCCCGGCTGCTTTCCACAGCGGATCGATCGCCGCTCCGCGTGCCGTATCAATGTGTAGCTGTATCTGGTCGAGTGTTTTTTGTGCCGCTTGGTTGTCCTTGGCCAGCAGTTGGTCCTTGAACTCAGGCATGAGTTGGCTGACCGCTGTCATCTCATTTCTCAGCTCGGTGGCGCGGTAGGCCAGCCAGGCTGCTGCGGCTCCGACCAGAACCGCTAGTGACCCCATTACTGCTGCCGTTCGTACTAGAAGCCGGCGTCGGCCGCTGCGACGCGACCACTTGGGACCTGGCCTTGACGGACGAGTGGCACGAGGTTGTTCGGTAGATTCTGACACGACCAAAGGATCCCCCAAATCCTTAGCGGTCACTGCGGCTGCCTGCCGAGACCGCTTCTTATACGGGTAGGCTCTCGGGTCTCTCCGTGCAGTATTTCTTCGGCAAAGCGTCCTTCGTCCTCATCTGGCGCCGCTTGAGAATCCGGGTCAGAGGGTTTCATGGTTTGGGCACCGCTCGTTGTGTTGCCGTAGCTGTAGTAGCCGTAGGCGTAAGCATCGGGTCCCTTAGTAGGAAGCCGGTTGAGTACCACGCCCAGGACATCAGCTTGCACCATCTCCAACGCAGCAAGAGATTTTTCGAGGTCGGTGGTGCGTACCTTTTGCGTCCCCACGACCACTACCACTCCGCCTACTTGCTGGGCGAGAACCGCGGCATCAGTCACAGGCAGAAGCGGCGGCGCGTCGATGATCACGGCGTCAAAGGTGCCCTCCAACTTGGATATTAGTTGCTTCATTTTTTCGGATCCAAGCAACTCACTCGGGTTTGGAGGTATTTGACCTGACGCAAGAACATACAGTTGCTCACTGCCCCAGGGCTGCAGCAGATCGACGATGTCCGCTCTCCCGATGAGGGCTGTGGTCAACCCAGCATTGCGCTCCAGACCCAGGTATTCGGCGATGATAGGTCTACGCAGGTCGGCATCCACTAAGGCTACAGTCTGTCCCGCCTGGGCCATGGCAATGGCAAGGTTTAGTGCTGTTGTACTTTTGCCTTCGCCCGGAACCGATGAGGTGATGAGTACGGTTTTTGAGTCATGGCCCACGTGGGCGAACTGCAGATTCGTGCGCAGCTGGCGGAAGGATTCTGCCCTTGGACTTTGAGTCGCCGCTTGCGTAAGCAACGGCTTCTTCACGGCATCTGAGTCAAAGCTGACCCCGCCGAGTACGGCCGCCGTCGTGACCCGGCGCAGATCTGCCTCGCCGCGAATTCTAGTGTCCAAAACCGATCGGAGGACGGCAAGCGCGACGCCGGCAGCAATTCCCGCCAGCAATCCTAGAATCAGGTTCAGGCGGACGTTGGGAGACGACGGTGCTGTGGGTGCGGTCGCCGGTGTAACGATCGAGAGCTTCACGGGGGACGGTTCGCCCGCTGCTGGTCTCTCCAGTTCGTCAACAGCCTCTACCAAACTTCGGCTTACAGCCTGAGCAATGGCTGCCGCTTGGACCGGCGACTCATCGGTGACTGAGATGCTTATGAGAACGGTATTCACATCTGAACTGGCCACTATGCTTTGCGACAGCGCTTGCGGGGTGAGGTTCAGTCCTAAACTATCGATCACGGGTTGAAGAACTGTAGGTGTGTTTACAGTTTTCACATATGACTGCACGCGGGCCTGACTAAAGACGTTACCCTGTTGCAATTCTGTGACGGATCCAGAATTCTGGAGCGCTACAAACAGCTTTGTGTCAGATTTGTAGCTTGGTTTGACAACCAAGGAGGTCGCGCCAGCAGCTAGCACCCCGGTCAATACGCAGGCTAAGACGATAATCCAGTTGCGTCGTAAAATCCGCAAATAGTCCTTCAGCTCCAAAATCGAGCCCCTTCCAGGTATCGTCCTCGGGCAAGTGCTCCTTATGGTACCCGGTGGAGGTCGTGACATGCGGGCACAATCTTATTCCGGCCTGTTCTTCCCGCCGTCCACTTGAATGATCAAGTGAACTGATTGGGGATCTACGGGTACTTCTTATGACTTCCCTTTGTAATTGAGCATCATCAGGTAATAATGAAGAAGAATTTGCAAAGCTGGAATCGGTCTCAGCTTTTGCCAGCCTTGCATTTTCGTAGGGGAACCAAGTCACTGTGGTGCCCTGCCTGTCGAAGTGTCCTCATCGGACTCTTCGCAGTCGAATTTTTCCGGGGGGATACTTTCAATGCGGGCAAGAAACCAAACACAAGGCCGACCTGTCGACGAGGGCCGCACAGAACGATGGGCGTCCCGAGTACTTCAGTATTCAGTGGACGCTGAAGCCTGGGTTATTGCCGTTACCTTCGCCGTGCTATTTCGATTCGACTTCGTTGCTGCCCGGGTCAACTGGGGCTCTGTGGGAATACTTGTAATTTGTGCGATTCTGCTTCAAGCAGCCATTGGTTGGCACTTGGCTCTATATAGGGGGCGCCATCAGCACGGCGTTTTTCACGAAGCCCAAACTCTCCTCTTTACTGTCTGTGCCGTTGCGGCGGCACTGTTTGTCGTCAACTTTCTTCTATTGGATGCAGCCGGCGCCCCTCGCAGCACAGCCTTAGTCGCCTTACCCGTGGCGTTCGTATTAATGGGAGGAAGCAGATACCTGCAGAGACTCGTATCAGAACGACGAGTCCGGCCCCGCGACTCCGCAGAGCGTTCATTAATCTATGGAGCGGGTCAAACCGGGGCTTATCTTGTGAAGCGGATGCTGAGCGATCCAGCCTCCCCTTATATGCCTGTCGGGCTGATCGACGATGATCCGGACAAGCGTCATCTTCGGCTCTCCAATATTCCAGTACTGGGTGATGGAAGCGATTTAGTGGAGTTGGCACGGAGAGTCGAGGCAACGGCTCTTGTATTTTGTATTGCCCGAGCAGATGCCGAGTTCATCCGTCAAGTCTCCGACCAAGCAGATAAAGCTGGGTTGCGAATGATGGTCATGCCACTTCTTTCCGAGATTCTTGAAGACGGCATGAAACTTGGAGACCTCAGAAACGTCGCGATCGAAGACATCATTGGACGACGTCCTGTCGATACAGCGGTGGAGTCTATCGCCGGTTATGTTGCTGGAAAGCGAGTTTTGGTGACGGGGGCCGGAGGATCGATTGGATCTGAACTATGTCGGCAACTGTCAAGGTACCGGCCGCAAGAACTGATCATGCTGGACCGTGATGAATCGGGACTTCATGGCGTCCAGATGAGTATTTCCGGGCATGGCTTGCTGGATAGCGATGACGTGGTATTGGCTGATATTCGGGATCGGGAAGCCCTGAATGAAATCTTTGATCACCGTAAGCCAGAGGTAGTGTTTCACGCTGCCGCCTTGAAGCACCTCCCGATGCTTGAGCAGTATCCGGAAGAGGCCTGGAAGACCAACGTCCTCGGGACATTGAATGTCCTGACTGCCGCACGCCGCGTTGGTGTAAGGACATTTATCAATATATCCACAGACAAGGCTGCGAACCCGACGAGTGTCCTTGGCCATTCCAAGCGTATTGCTGAGAAGCTGACGGCTTGGGCTGCAGACCAAACCGGCGAAACTTTTCTGTCGGTTCGATTCGGAAATGTGATCGGAAGCCGCGGATCAATGCTGCCGACTTTCATAGCCCAGATTGAAGCCGGAGGGCCATTGACAGTCACTCATCCCGAAGTGACGCGTTACTTCATGACCATTCCGGAGGCCTGCCAGCTTGTGATTCAAGCGGGAGCAATCGGCCGCCCAGGGGAAGTCTTGATCTTGGATATGGGGAACCCGGTAAAGATCTTGGATGTCGCTGAGCGCATGATAAGCAAGTCAGGGAGGCGAATCGATGTGGTCTTCACTGGTCTCCGCGACGGTGAAAAGCTACACGAGGAACTCTTCGGGGTCAGTGAACACGATGAACGACCGTTCCATCCCAAAGTGACCCACACCGCAGTGCCTCCCCTGGAGCCCGCGATGCTTGACCACGATCAGTGGGAGCAAACCGAAGGTCATACAAACGACATACCGAAGCCCTACCTGGCTTCATCATTTTCGGGCAACAATGACTGAGCGTATCTACATATCGGCTCCCGACGTTGGTGAGTTGGAGGAAAAGTACGTCCTGGACGCGCTCCGTTCTGGCTGGATTGCTCCGCTGGGGCCGGACGTGGACGAGTTCGAACGGGAAATGTCCGGGCGCATTGGTCGTAAGTATGCTGTGGCGTTGAGTTCCGGAACGGCTGCCTTGCACCTGGCCCTCCTTGCAAAAGGAGTTGGACCCGGTGATGTGGTGCTGACGTCAACTATGACTTTCGCAGCAACTGCAAACGCCATTGTTTACACCGGTGCCGAGCCATTCTTCATAGATTGCTTGTTGGAAACAGGGAATATGGATCCTTCTTTGCTCGAGCAGGCACTTCAAACTCTAACAAGTGCCGGGACACGGGTTGGCGCTGTTGTTCCGGTTGATCTCCTGGGAAAGGCCGTCGATTATACGGCTATCGGTGAAGTTGCAGCTCGCTATGGTGTGCCCGTAATTGCTGACGCTGCCGAATCTTTGGGTGCCCTGCATGCTGGAAAGCCCACTGGCGCCTTTGGTGATGCGGCTATCTTTTCCTTCAACGGCAACAAGATCATGACAACCTCCGGGGGCGGAATGCTCCTGACGGACGAGGAAGCGGTTGCTTTGCGCGTCAGATACTTAGCAACGCAGGCACGTCAACCCGTAGCCCACTATGAGCATCACGATGTCGGATTCAACTACCGCTTGAGCAATTTGCTGGCCGCCCTTGGCAGGGCACAGCTGGCCCGACTTGACGAGATGATATTGAGGCGCCGCGAACACCGGAACACCTACAGACGACTGCTTGCTGGCGTCGACGGTGTCTCGATCTTCGGGGGCAACAGGGACGAGGAGGATAACGCCTGGTTGACGTCGGTACTTGTGGAACCAGAGAAGGCGGGTTTCAATGCCCGAGATCTGAGCCTTGCCTTCGACGCGGAGAATATCGAGAACCGTCCGCTGTGGAAGCCTATGCATCTTCAGCCGGTGTTCAGTAAAGCCGGCGGCCTCATCAACGGCACTTCGCAACGTCTGTTTGAAACAGGCATGACCCTTCCCAGCGGGTCTTCCCTTACCGCCGATTCCATTGAGCGGATCGTTCACACAATTGAGGGCTTTTTGAAGACTCAGAGATGAAGGCATCGATGCCGCTCCCAGTCAGACCTGGAGCTGAAGTGTCTGAGAAAAATGATAATCAAACAAACTTCTTGAAAGATCCAGTACAGATACGGGATCTATTACAACGGCAGGACATGGGGATATGAAAGTCAAAGACCGCAAAGTAGTAATTGTAGGACAGGGCTACGTGGGCCTCCCGGTTGCAATGCGTGCCGTCGAGGTTGGCTATTCTGTCGTGGGGGTAGATCTGGACAAGAATCGAGTCAATAGTCTTCAGAACGGTGATTCGTATGTGGACGACGTGTCTGACGTTCAGTTGCGAGCGGCCTTGGATTCCGGTCGGTATGCAGTTTCGCATAGCTACGAAGCCGCCGAAGGATTTGACGTTGCCGTGATCACAGTCCCGACGCCGCTGCGTGAAAGTCTTCCTGACCTAACATTTATTGAGGAGTCGAGTAAGTCTTTGGCCGATTACCTCAAGCCCGGTGCAGTGGTTGTCCTCGAATCTACGACTTATCCTGGCACGACGGAAGAGCTTCTCGTACCGATACTTCAGCAGGGCTCCGGGCTCACAGCGGGCAAACAGTTTCATGTCGGGTACAGCCCTGAACGTATAGATCCTGGCAACGCGACGTGGGGTTTTGTCGAGACGCCGAAGGTGGTTTCCGGCATGACTGCTCTCTGCCTCGAAAAAGTCAAGGGCTTCTATGACGATATGGTTAACCAGACAGTTCCCGTGAGCTCCCCCAAAGAGGCCGAGCTCACCAAGCTACTTGAGAATACTTTCCGTCACGTCAACATCGCACTGGTCAACGAGCTCGCAATCTTTGCCCATCAGCTAGGTGTCGACGTTTGGGAATCAATCGAGGCTGCCGGAACAAAGCCATTCGGGTTTATGAAATTCACGCCCGGGCCTGGCGTTGGGGGCCATTGCTTACCCGTAGATCCTAGCTACTTGTCCTGGCAAGTTCGTCGGAAGCTTGGTCAAAACTTCCGGTTTGTGGAGCTTGCAAACGACATTAATGACAATATGCCGCAATACGTTGTGCAGCGAATGATGGAGTTACTCAACGTGCAGGGTAAGCCTCTGAAAAACTCACGTGTTCTTCTGCTCGGTCTCGCTTACAAAAAGAATACGGGTGATATCCGCGAAGCCCCCTCGCTTCGGGTAGCCGAACTGTTAGGCGAATTTGGTGCAACTGTAAGCGGTGTGGATAAACATGTTGAGTCTCACCGCTGGCCAACAGGGGTTGCTGAAGCGGAACTGTCGAAGGAAACGGTTAAGGACGCCGATATTGTGGTGCTCCTGACCGACCATGACTACTTCGACTACGACTGCGTGGTAAATGATCTGACCTGCGTTCTAGATACCAAACACCGAGTACGTGGGCCGAAGGTACACCACCTCTAGACCTAAGGCTAGAGAAGACTCGCTATCTCATTTCCAAACAGGAGAGCAATGGACATCCTTATCACTGGTGGTTGTGGCTTCATCGGTACGAATCTCGTAAATCGCCTCCTACGAGAGCCTGAAGTAGAGAGGGTGAGGACGCTGGACAACTATGTCACAGGGGTACGTCGTGTCTCCGCATCCCCTCGCATCCAAGAGATTGATGGTGATCTCCGTAATTTCGATGACGTCCTACATGCTAGCGAGGGAGTGAACGCCATCGTTCACCTCGGCGCCCTTCCGTCAGTCCCGCGCTCCATCAAAGATCCCGTTTCGACGAATGAGGTCAACGTCAACGGGACATTGCACGTATTGGAGGCGGCTAGATTATGCCGTGTTGACCACGTTAGTGTGGCTTCGTCGTCCTCGGTCTACGGGGCAAACCCCACTCTTCCCAAAGTCGAGTCCCTAGCGACTTTGCCGCTTAGCCCCTATGCAGTTACCAAGCTCGCTACTGAGGCGTACGCAAATGCCTATTCCAGTAGTTACGGGCTTTCAACAATAGCGTTCCGTTTCTTCAACGTCTTCGGCCCCTTGCAGCGAGCCGACCATGTCTACGCTGCCGTTATCCCAAAGTTCTTAGCTGCGTTGAAAGATGACAGGCCGCTAACTATTTTTGGTGACGGGGAACAATCCAGGGACTTCACTTCGATTCATGCAGTGACCGACGCCCTAACGAAGGCTGCAACCCGTAAAGCGACCAGTTCTACTCCCGTAAACTTGGCTTTTGGCACACGCACATCCCTCAACGCCGTTGTTCAACTATTGCAGGAGATGCATCCCAAACGCATTGAAGTCGAATACGTCGAAGCACGGCCCGGGGACGTCAAACATTCCCAGGCGTCTTCGACATTATTGGACAGTTTGCTGCCCGATGTGGAAAAGCCAGAATTTGTCCAAGCGCTCAAGGAAGTCTACGAGTGGTACATGGCTTTATAAGCGGCGAGCCGACGCAGACAGTGTTGAACTGCACTGCCATCTAGTACATTCACTTCAGCCGAGACTTCTTTACGGTTGGCGGCCTGGGACTGACGTCTAGCTCTTTCAGGTCCTTATCGACCCCACCCATGGGAGTGCGTGAGTCGACGCTACTTGCCTGGGTTGGATTGGTAGAGATGAACAAACTGCCAAGCCCGGTTGTTGCGGACATTGCAAGGTAGGCCAGCAAAGCGGACCACGCAGCTCCAACCGCTCCGCCGGATGGAACTAACAAAAGGCAAGCTGCTGCCAGCGTCAGAAAACCGACCAGGCCGGCGGCGCTTGCGGTCCGCATACGTTGAGTTCCGACCAGAACCCGTCCGAGAATGAGGAAGGGGGCGAGGGCTATCTCTGCGACTAGGAGCACCCTGAATGCCGCCACGGCTTCTACATAATCGTCGCCGAAGACAAGAACGAATGCCGGTGTGGCTATGAACCAGGCCAATGATGCGAGTGGAAGAAGCAAGCACGTCAGCTTGAGGAGTGTAACGATCAGCTTTGGTCCAGTTACCTGATCCGATGCTGCCTGGTGAAAAAATAGTTGGCCCATTGCATTCGATGGGATGCGCAGTAAAGCAGCAGGAGTAGCGGCTACGGCGTACAAACCCACTTGGGCTGGAGTGGATAGTATCGCCAAAAATATCAGGCCGGAAGTGTAGGTCAAGTGCTGCCCTACATTGAGACCCATGGACTTCAGGCCGTCTCCAGTTAGTTTCAGCATTCCCTCCCGTGAGTGAGTCTTCGAAGCCTTGATAGTGGGCCGCAAGGTCCTCACTGTCAACAGGAATTGGAAAACGACGGACAGACTATAGGCGCAGATCACGGCGATAAGGTTGCCATCTAGCAACCAACACACGAATACAAAAAATAGACATAATACTGAGCCATACGCATTATGTTTCGCAGATTTACTAACAAAGCCTTGGGCATTGAGTAAATCAAGCGACTGGGCCGCGAAAAAATAACCGAGCCCGTAAGCAGCGAATGCGAATGCAACCCCAAAATCAACCAGTCCTCCCTTCACTGTCTGGGACGCAACAAAGTAAGCAACGGCAAGAACTACTGTCACGAGCCCGGCCAATAGACCTGTGAGTCGAACATAGTCCGCAGCGACGACCGATTGCTTCCGGGGAAGATGAGTTCGGACGGCGATGTTGGAGCCGAGTGCTCCTAACAGGACACTTAAACCAGCTAGGGTGAGAACCACTGCAAGAGTCCCTCGTGAATCGGGTCCGAGTGACCGAGCAGTGATTACGCCTGTAACGGTTGAGGCCGCGACAGCGGCAATGGTCCACCGAGCTACCTTGGATGTAGGTCCAGTTAGAAAGCCCAATCCCCTCATAGGATTGACCGCACTTGTTTTCGTGGGATGTCTGGTTTAGGAGTCTTTTGGTTGAATAAATAAACGCATCCAACTACGAGTCCACTGATGAGGATGAACGGCAGCACTGGGACGAACGAGTTGCGGATATGGTTGAAGAGTGGGACCGCAACACAGACGTAAGCTACAGCTACAGCAACATTAAACGATCGCTGCGAGAAGTAACCGAATAGAACGCCCAGACATAGAGCAATGAGTACGACGCCGATAATTCCAAAATTGTGAAATGGTTCGGCAATCACCGAGCCACCGATTGCGCCTGACCTAGACATTATTTCAGAGTTCATCAGTCGAAAATCAGAACCGGCAGGTATGGTACCTGCTGGAGAGAAGAGGCCCTCCAACAATCTGACAGGAGCGACCGTGTAGGTATCTCCCATCTGGTAATCCTCACCTTGGTGTTCGTGCCAGATTATGACTTGGGCGACCACCCTCAGGGATGATCCCATTTCAGCCAACGCCTCAAGCGGGCTAAATGCTGTCACGTCCACTGGACCACCTGAAATGCCTCTCTCGCGAATGTTCCTGGCTCCATTGATAAGTGACAATACGAAGGCGCATGCTGCGACGACCCAACCTCCCCTCGGCATAGGAGCCCGATATGCCAAAACAGACGCAGCGACAGCAGTAGGGAAGAGGACCTCACCCCTTAGACCTAGAAAAAAGGCAATGAAAGCGTAGGCCGCGAACGCGAGGAGGGAGAGTTGCACGAGACGTAAGTCGTGGCCAAGCGCTGCTAGACCCAAGCCCAGGCCAATGACCATGTATGTAACAGGAAGGTTTGTGTTTGCAGTGACAGAAAGAAAGGAAATATATGAACCGAAAAATATACCTACACCGCCAGCGTTATATGTGAGGTAGAACCAATATAGAACCCCCCCTATTAGCGTTAGGGCGCCGAATTTCGCCAAGCCCGTTCTTCCGTCCCCCACATTGTTGCTTGGAACAGGCTCCGTGAGGGAGGATTGTTTATGCGTTGCCAAGGCGACAACAATGCCGGCGAATACAAAACTCGCCATGAAAAGATTTACCGCCGAAAATGCTTGTCTTCCCACCTCACCGTAAAACCATGTGTAGTCATCAGGACGGATAAACAGCGGATCCCAGTCGAAGATGGCAAACGGGGCGAGTCCTACGTGGAAGATCCCGACTATGAGTAGGAAGAGGACCGCCGGGGACCAGAACCCTCGAACAAACGAAGTGCTGAGCGTTGCTACACCCGCCGCGACCAAACTCACTGCTTCGAGGGCCAGCCAGAACAGAGGGGGGTGAAGTTCGAGTATCTGAAATATGATGAATAGTGCTATCAAAAACCACACAATTCCGAAAATCTCCAGCCGGCTCCGACTTCGGTTAGCCACCAGTACATCAGCCATCCAGACCCCACACCTCCATAAATTGGGGGACAACGCTCTTCAGCTGAAAAGGACTCGCATCGAACGAGGAGCGGATAGCATCCTTATTTGTTGATGCCGCTGAATGAATGGCACGGATCCAAGACTGGTTTGGTTCACTAACGTTACAGATCTGAATGCCGCTAACCTGCTGTTGTATCCAGCGGGTCCCGGGAAGATCGTTAGCGACTACCGGGACGCCAAGGGCCAAGGCCTCGAGCACCACGCCCGGAAGTCCTTCCCTGGTGGAAGTAACAAGCAGCACGTCCGCGGAGTAGATGTGGTCCAAAGGACTTGAAGTAAAACCAACGATGTCTATTGTTGAGCGCGTTTCGGATTCCCTGCCGAGTTCGGCACACAAACGCTCCTCGTTCTCGGACAGATCGCCAACCAGTATCAAGGTGGCGTCACAGGATCTTGTCAGCTCTCGCCAGATCTCAATCGACCGCAACCTGTTTTTCTCTGGAAGCCGTCTTCCGACGTTGATTATCCGCAGAGGGGCGCTCTCGATAGGGGTAGTACGTAGAGCTAACGATGTTTGGTTTCTCATCTTCTGGCTGTCATATCCGTTGGGAATCACCTTGCAACGCGGGTCTCGGCGCCATGTTGCTTTCCACCCATTCTGAAGTGCGCCGGGTGATACACCAAGAATATCTGTAGCAACAAGCTGGATTAAGATTCTGGAAACCCACAAATGAGCCATTTTAGAAAGTCGCCGGCTGCCACCTATTCCGTCGCTCCGGAAATGTACGATTCGGCGCGGCACACCGCAGAGGAGAGCCAGAAGCATTACAACGCCCGACGCCGATCCTAGATGGGAGTGAATAGCAACATATCGCCCAGAACGGAAGAATCTGTAGTAATTCAATATGGATTTCAAGCGCAGCTGTTCGTTGATGACGGTGTGACCCTGCCGGATGAGGTCCTCATCGAGTTGACCCGACCCGCCCCCGATGCCATAAAAGTGAAATATGGCCCCGACTTCGCTCACCAGCTCAGCAGTGCGAAGCTCCGCTCCGCCCGGATCCATACGATTGAATATGTGGGCGACGCCGCTATTCCGTTTCTCAGTACTGCTGACCACCGGCGATGTCATGTTGCTTCCGCCTTCTCGGTTCCTTTGACGGGCAGGCCCGTCTTCCATATCGTCGTAGTCATCCATGGACTCTCACGAAGGTGATAGTTCATTGATCACGCTCATGCTGCCGGCCTTCAAACTCTGGTGTAGTTGCATGCCCTGGAGACGCAATACCGTCGCGACGGAGGACTGTCCAGAGCGTCTTCCAAAGGATGTAGACGTCCAGCTTCATGGATCTCTGCTCAACGTAAAGAACGTCCAAGCGAAATTTATCTTCCCACGTCAGCAGGTTCCGCCCATTGACTTGTGCGAGCCCTGTGACGCCGGGCTTAACTTGGTGGCGCCGCGCTTGTTGCGGCGAATATAAACTGAGGTATCCAGTCAAGAGCGGACGTGGTCCTACCAGGCTCATATCCCCTCTAATGACATTAATGAGAGTGGGGATTTCATCTAAGCTCGTTGAACGAAGAAATGATCCAAGACGCGTAATTCGATCGTCGTCAGAGGCATTATTTGTAGCATTTTTCATGGTTCGGAACTTCAGCAGTACGAAAATCTCACCATCCAAACCCGGCCTATCTTGTCTGAAAAGTACCGGTTTACCCAGATCGAAGAGAACTAATATTGCGACTATCGCCTGAACTGGCAAGGTAGCAAAGTAAAGGGTAGATGCTACCGCTAAGTCCAATAATCGTTTGGTAACGGCATAAGTGTTCAAATTGGTCATGCGCATTATCAGTTTCTCTCTCGCATCCGCTGATTCATTCAGGTTCGCTACTATGAAACGTGATCGACATGGCTCTGCTGTTGTGCACGGTGGGATACGATGTCGCACCACTCATCAAAGACCTTTTCCAGTTCCTCGTAGTGGTATCTTCTGGCCACAACGTAGTTGGAGCGTGCGGCTGTTTCCGCCTCCTGAGGATTATCGAGCATGCGCTGAATGCACTCTGCAAGCATCTGGGCGTTCCCGGGTTGCACAAGATGCCTGCCGTTTAGCAACTCTGGTAGTCCGCCGACTGTTGTGGCAATGACTGGACGAGAGCGAGCCATTGCTTCGAGGACCACCCTGGGTAGTCCTTCTGACCGGGAGGGGTGGAGGAAGACGTCAGTTGCATCCAGAAACTTCCAGAGTTCTGATTTAGAGCTATAGCTGTCAACAAAAGTAACGGAATTAGTGACTTTCAATTTGCGTGCCAGATGCAGGAGGTCTGAATGCAGGGCCCCATTACCAATCAGCACCATTGTGCAGTCATAACCACGATCCCTCAAAAAGGTGAGTGCTTCCAGGGCTATATCGTGACCCTTGTAGTTCGTCTCTTGTGTCCCGATGCATGTCAAAGTCCATGAATGCGCACTACGAGGCATGTATGTTGAACAAAAATCATCATCATGCAGTTGAACATTACTCATGTTCAGGGATGGGGTATCTGGTCTGGGTGGATAGAGCGATTGAAGTGTCTTATGGGTTACAAATCGAGTGCCGTCAGCAGTGCGAACACAATAGCGCATGAGAAAGCCCGCAGTCTTCGCAAACGCACGTACCGGACGAGATGAATGATGGCGAATAACAGTTTCCGGATCACCTACCACTTCCACGAAAACTGGCTTCGACAAAATCCTCGCCAAGATGATCGTGATGAAACCGAGAGGACCCGGCAGCCTGGCAATGAGCACCCGTGACCCATGGACAACTTTCCACAGTCGAAATACGAGTGCAGGCGTTGTTCGCAGCAGCTGAACGAGGCCTACGTAATAGGGTAGCCGCTCCAACTCCACTGACCCCAGGGACACTCGTCCGGAACCATGAATGGGCGAGGTCCGGGCAGCTAACCTGAAGTCGTTGATCCGGAACGAGTAGCGTTCCCAAGCAGCCGCGGCACTAGCGGCATCGAGGGCTGCGACCTGTCCGGCTTTGTCCATTCCGAGCCTGGCTTCGCTGACCAGGGTTACGGCTCTGAGTGCTCTACGGGTCCGGATAACGCTCTCCAGGACGTCGACGATTCTCGTGGCGCTCGTTTTTGCGTCGAAGTATTGAGCTGTCTGTTGACGACTGATGATCCCCTTGCCTTCCAGGGCGCCGGCACGGTGCTCGCTGTAGGCTTGCTCGAGCGCCTGAAAGAGGGCTTCTTCATCTCCGCGTGGAACAACCCAGCCGGACGCTTGGTCAGTTGTCTCAGGCAGTCCGCCAGCGTCGCTCACAATACGTGCTACGCCGCTTGCTCCGGCTTCAAGGGCTGCTCCATGATTCTCCGATAGCGATGGGCTGACACTCACGTTGCTGGCCCAGTAGTACGGCCGAACGTCCTCAACATTTTCTATCCACCTGACATCCGTGGATCCGGTCACGTACCTGCCAATAAGTTGCTGCCGGTGTAACTCACCCTCGCGGTCGAAACCATTTCCGACCAATAGTAGCTTTACATCCTTTTTATTGATCGCAAACCTCTTCCAAGCAGATAAAAGAATGTCGTGTCCTTTTATTCCCGAATGAACGTGAACCAGTCTCTTCGGTCCATAAACGTAAGCAACAATGACGGCGACGAACAAGTCCTGAGAGAAATTAAGCTCATCACGAGCCGCGAGTTTCTCTTGAAAGGTCGGCAATCGGAAGGTTTCGACGTCCACTCCATAAGGTACGACGTCCAGATTCGAAGGTTGTAAACCGAGTGCAAGATATCTATCAGCAGTGTTCCTGCTTCCAGCGATAAGCTTCGTGTCTCGTGTCACAAGAAAGCGTTCTGCAAAACGAATAATCCCAGAATCAAGATAGAGCGGTCCTGCCACCATATGTACCGACGGGATTCCCAACCCGATGGCAGCCAAGCGTGTAGCCAATGCAGACGCATAAAGATGATAATGGAGCACATCCGGGCTGGTCTCCTTGATCTGGTCCCGAAGTCGGAGGAGGCCCCAAAAGGTACTAGGTCGAGGTGAGAACTTGAATTCAAATCTCGACGGAACGATTCTCACGTTTGTTTCGCGGAGGGATCGAGTCAAGCGGCCGTCTCCGGGTGGAACGATGACCGACACTGAATGACCGCGCAGGAGCATTTCTTGGACGTGCGGAAGTATCCAGAGACCGCCTTCATTTGTCTTTAGAACAAGTGTTATGCGTAAGGGGTGCTTAGACGGCGGCTTTGCAATCTGCTTCATCATTTTCGCTCATTAAGGGTATTGATCGTACCTTCACCGTGTTGGTTGAACAACCGCTGAAACTGTTTCATTGGCATTCGATTGCTGGCGGATTACATGAACCGGCGCAGCAGATGCTTCTGTTTTTCAACAGGCTGAGAGCCAAAGTTCGCGAGTGTCGTGGATATGAAGCGGCAGTTTTGGTCAACAGTTACCCGTAGTTTCTTGGCCGCCACGATGGGGTCTTGGTCAAAGCTTGCAAGGATGTGCGTGAAGTCTTGACTTCTGCGGATAAGCGCCTTAGGTATGGACATTTTTCGCCTTCGTCTAACTGTCGACCTCGACTGGGGTAATTCTTGTCTACTTGCTCCAAAGACTAGCCGCTCTTCCTGGATTTCGTTATGGCTAGAATTGGGGCGGGACACCGCGTGCACAGCATCTCGCTGTGCTGAGAGACCGCAAAAAGGCCGACAGCTTTGCCATGTTAGGTCCGTATACGATAGTGGTAACCATGACTCTTCCGCTTGTAATAATTGGCGCTGGTGGCTTCGGTCGCGAAACCCTTGATGTGGTTTTGGCGCAAAATGCCGCCGCGTCTGGCCCAAAATACGACCTTTTAGGCGTCGTTGATTCGAGCCCAAGCAGCGAGAATATTGACCGACTGAGTCGGAGCGGTATCCAGTATCTGGGTGACGAGAGTCAATGGCTAGCAAGGGGGCTGGAGACCTGCTACCTGGTGGGAGTGGGTAACCCCACAGCCAGAAGATTGATAAGCGCCCGATTTAGTGATGCGGACAATACGCCGGGCCTGGCGATTCATCCGTCCGTGACAATTGGTTCCCTGAGCACGGTTGGCGCAGGATCCATCATATGTTCGGGAGCGCAGATCTCGACGAATGTGCTCATGGGCAAGCACGTGCAGATTAACCCGAATGCCACCGTTGGCCACGACTCCGTTTTGGGTGATTTTGTTTCCGTCAATCCGGGTTCGGTAATCTCCGGCGATGTTCTCTGCGAGGAGGAAGTCCTGGTTGGTGCGGGGGCCGTTATTCTTCAAGGTCTCAGAGTCGGAGCAAGGAGCACGGTAGGTGCTGCGGCTTGTGTTACCCGCAGCGTCAATCCGGATTGTATTGTCAAGGGGATCCCGGCCCGCTAAAAGAGTCCTGTCCGTAACAGCGGCGACAGTCCATCGCCTGCACTTGCTGAGATTGCCGTCGTCTAACGTCACCGCGTATCCAGATCCTCAAACACCAGGAATGTTTGGGTATCCAACACGCCAGGCATGGATTGCAACTGATCGAAGATCACTCGCCGTAAATCCACGTTATCCAGGGCGCGAACCAAGAGGATCACGTCAAAGTCCCCGCCCACCAGGGCAATGTGATGAATTTCGGGAATGGTCCTGAGCTGTTCCCGGAGCTCACGCCAGGAATGTTGGCTGACTTTGAGCGTTACGTAGGCGGAGGACTTGAGGCCGGCCTTAATGGGGTCCACGAGGGCTGTGAACTTGGTCAGCACGCCTTCGCTGGTCAGGCGCGCGATGCGCGTGTAAGCATGCGCCCGGGAAATATGGACGTTCTCCGCTACCTGTGTCACCGACATCCGGCCATCGCGGGTCAGTTCGGCAATGATGTTCCGGTCCACGTCGTCCAGGAGGACTTCGCCTCGGGCAGTTCCATTCTGTGCCATTCGTCTACACCTCTACCCGTAATCCAGCTCACACTTACGATTTGTCTTTCAGGGTAGGCCATCCAGCCTCGGTTTTCCACGATTTACTGTGACGCTGGATACGAAACAGCCTTCGGGACGATACTGGGAATGAATAGTGGCTATAGAAGGACTGACCAATGACGATCTCCGCAGACCACGCCGCCGTCCAACCGGCAGGACCCGAGGGGCAGCCCGGACATACCGGCGAGGACGCCGTTACCGAGGCTGTACGCAAGTTCGGTATCACGGTTGAGGACTACATGCTGCCCGCCCGGCACCCCATTCAGATGGTGGACCAGGACGGCGCATTGGTACACCACACTGAGCAGGGCACCCAGCCTGGCCACGAGTATCCGCTGCCGGGCGACGCTGAGCTGCTCGCCGCTTACGAGCAACTGGTGGTCGGACGCAGGGTCAATGACCAAAACTCGGCGCTGGTCCGCCAAGGACGCATGGCGGTTTATCCCTCCAGCCATGGCCAGGAGGCATGCCAGGTGGCAGCTGCCCTTTGCCTTTCCGAGGGCGACTGGATTTTTCCCACGTACCGCGATTCCGTTGCGGTGATGGCCAGAGGAGTCGACCCCGTTCAGACCATGACCATATTCCGGGGCGACTGGCACAGCGGCTACAACCCCACCGAGCACAAGGTGGGCCCCCAGTGCACACCGCTGACTACGCAACTGCTGCACGCCGTCGGGGTAGCCCATGCCGCCAAACTCCGTGGCGAAGACACAGTTGTCCTGGCAATGTGCGGTGACGGCGCCACGAGTGAAGGTGACTTCCACGAGGCCCTGAACTTCGCGGCCGTGTTCCACCTTCCCGTGGTGTTCTTCGTCCAAAACAACCAGTACGCAATTTCGGTGCCTCTGGCCCACCAGTCGGTGGCTCCTTCCCTGGCTCACAAGGCTGTGGGCTATGGAATGGCAGGTGAGCGTGTGGACGGCAACGACGTCGTCGCGCTTCTCGCGGTGCTGGACAGGGCGGTGAGCCTAGCCCGCGGCGGCTCCGGCCCCCTTTTGGTCGAGGCCCACACTTACCGAATGCAGGCCCATACAAACGCCGATGACGCCACGCGCTACCGCCAGGACAGCGAGGTGGCCCAATGGGCTGCCCGGGATCCGCTGAAACGGATGCAGGTTTACCTCACCGAACGCGGGCTGTTGGATGAAACTGCAGAGGCCCGGATCACGGCGAAAGCTGAGACGGTGGCTACCCAACTCCGCGAAGGACTGGGCCAAGACATGCCGGTGGATCCGCAGGAACTCTTCCGCCACGTCTTTGCAAAGTCCACACCACAGCTGCGGGAACAGTCAGCAATGCTCGCTGACGAACTTGCCCGAGAAGCAGCAGTTGATGCCAGCACAGAAGAGGCAGAACGATGAGTCCATCCATCACCACCTCATCAGAGGTTAACGGCAACGTCAGCGCTGCCACCGCACGAGCCGCGGCGAAGGCAGCAGCGTCCGCGGAGGAGTCCGGCCCGCAGGCCATCACAATGGCCAAGGCGCTTAACACCGCGATGGTCGATGCAATGCACGCTGACCCTACCGTCCTGGTTTTCGGTGAAGACGTCGGAATGCTCGGCGGCGTCTTCCGAATTACAGACGGACTCACCAAAACCTTCGGGGAGCAGCGCTGTTTCGACACTCCTCTGGCGGAGTCGGGCATCGTTGGCATGGCTGTTGGCATGGCCATCAATGGCATGCGTCCCGTGATCGAAATGCAGTTCGACGCCTTCGCCTACCCGGCCTTCGAGCAGATCGTCAGCCACGTCGCCAAGATGCACAACAGGACCAAAGGCGCCGTGAAGCTGCCGATCGTAATCCGCGTCCCATATGCCGGCGGCATCGGAGGAGTCGAGCACCACTGCGATTCCTCTGAGTCCTACTATGCGCACACTGCCGGTCTGAAGGTCTTCACCCCGGCAACGGTTGCGGACGGTTACCGGATGCTGCGGGAGGCCATCGACTCAGATGATCCGGTGATGTTCATGGAACCAAAGAAGCTGTACTGGTCCAAGGACATGGTTGACCTGAACGCCCTCCGAGCAGAACACCAGGCGAACCTCGACGGCGGCACTTCCTCCGAAGGCCGTGCCGCCGTCGCCCGTCCTGGCACGGACGCAACGCTCATCGCCTACGGCCCCACAGTTCCCACCGCTCTCGCCGCCGCTGCTGCGGCCGCCGAAGAAGGACGCTCGCTGGAAGTCATCGATGTCCGCTCGATTGTGCCTTTCGACGATGAGACGGTGAGCGCCTCTGTCCGCAAGACCGGCCGGGCCGTGGTGATCGCGGAGGCGCATGGCTTCGCTTCCGTGTCGTCCGAGATAGTGGCCAGAGTGCAGGAGCGCTGCTTCCACTACCTTGCGGCACCCATCCGGCGGGTGACCGGGTTCGATATTCCCTACCCTGCTCCCAAGCTGGAGCATTACTACTTGCCGGGCGTGGACCGAATCCTTGACGCCGTTGACGACCTCCAGTGGGAAGACTGATCCTATGAGCGAAACCAAAGTATTCCTCCTGCCGGACCTCGGCGAAGGCCTCACGGAGGCCGAACTTGTGAACTGGCTTGTCTCCGTGGGCGACGAGATTCGCGTCGACCAGCCGATAGCCGAGGTGGAAACCGCCAAATCCATGGTGGAAGTGCCGTCGCCCTACGCGGGCACTGTCGCGGAGCTTCATGGAGAACCGGGCCAGACATTGGATGTGGGTAAGCCACTGATCTCTGTCAGCACGGGCCCAGGCCTTGAACCGGCCCAGACTCCTGTTCAGGAAGCGGCTGAAACCTACCGGGAAGAGGAAAAGGCCGGCTCCGGCAATGTCCTCATCGGATACGGAACTCCGGGCGGAGCGGGTGCAGCACGACGCACGCGTGCACGAAAGGGCTCAGCTTCCCTCTCGTTGGTGGAGCCGGCAGAAGCGTCCAGGCCGGCGGCTGATCCTGGTGACCTCTCGCTACTCCGGACGCGAGTACCGGGAAAACTTGGAGCAGTCATCTCGCCGCTGGTCCGCCGGATGGCCCGGGAGCACGGCGTTGACCTGGGCGAACTGCACGGCTCGGGGGAGAGCGGCCTCATCCTGCGCCGGGATGTGGAGGCTGCCATTAACCCGAGGCCGGAGCAGGATTCCGCTCAGGCTGAAGAGCCTTATGCTGCCGACCCTGCTGCCAGCGTTGCACGCTCTTCAGAGAGCCAACTGGAGACAGATCCACGCAGCGGCCTCAAGATCTCCAGCCGCACGCCTATCCGCGGGGTCCGGAAAGCGACGGCTGCGAATATGGCCAGAAGCCGCTCCGAGATTCCAGAGGCGACCGTCTGGGTAGACGTGGACGCCACCGCGTTGGTGGAGATGAGGGCCTCCTTGAAGAAAGCGGATCCTCACAACACCCCTGGCCTTTTGGCCTTCATCGCCCGATTTGTCACAGCTGGGTTAAAGAAGTATCCGGAGCTGAACTCGCGCCTCGTTTCGGCTGATGACGGTCAGGGCGGTCAGTCTCAGGAGATAGTGGCCTTTGACGGCGTGAACCTCGGCTTCGCGGCCCAGACCGAGCGCGGGCTGATGGTGCCCTCCATTCGGAATGCTGATAAACGAACCGCCCGCGAACTTGATGAGGAGATCCGCAGGCTTACAGCGGTTGCGCGTGAAGGTAAGGCAACGCCCTCTGAGCTCGGCAGCGGCACGTTCACGCTGAACAACTACGGCGTATTCGGCGTGGACGGCTCAGCTGCGATAATCAACCACCCGGAAGTGGCAATCCTCGGCGTGGGGCGGATCGTCGACAAGCCCTGGGTGCTGAACGGGCAGCTGGCGGTCCGTAAAGTCACCGAGCTGACACTGACATTCGACCACCGCGTTTGTGACGGCGGAACGGCGGCCGGCTTCCTGCGTTATGTGGCGGACGGGATGGAGAACCCTGGGACTGTGCTGGCCGATCTTTGATGCCGCCGTTACAGGAGGTGACAGCTGGGGCACACGGAATCGCCGGTGCCTTGGCTGATGCGACTGAGTTTCTGGCAGTCAACAACAAAGTCCTCTGGCCGATGTCAGGCCCAGACGTCGCCTGAGACGTTGCCGCGTGAAAGGTTGTCAGTCGGTCCACCCATCACTAAAGAGTTGACTGAGCTTCGTGGAATGTAAAAACCGGAGCCTCCACATCCTACGGCAACATTGTCCCGGACAATGGCGCCGTCGACCCCATTCAACACATAACCATGGCGAGCTGCGCCGCGGATGTAGTTATTGGTCCAGACGATGTTCTGGGTGTTGGCCAAACCGTCATTCGTTCTTCCCGACCGCATGCCATAAGAAGAACCGCCTTCAATTATGTTGCCGGTAGCTATCACTGCCGAAGTAGCAAGCTGCATTGAGGGTGACGGAGTGCCGGTACCCATGTTGACCAAGTGATTATTGGTGACAATAATGCGGTCTGATGGATTAGTGGCACCGTTCGATGAAACTTTCATTTCTATGCCGTGGACGCCCATGTCTACTATGGTGCATCCATCTATGAGGCCACGTTGCGCGTCATAGGCGTCGATTGCGTCTCGTGTTCCATTGTTTAGACGGCAATGGAGAACTTTCCAGTACTCGGCGCCAGCAGAGAATTTGATCATGTCGCCCTTTGCTGTGTCGGTTCCCGCATCATGGAACCAGCACTTATCCAGGGTTACATGCTTCGTGCCTCTAGCGTGAAAACTGGCGTCTTCCGTATACGCGGTCCATTCGCAACCTTCAAATTCTACGAATGCATCAAGACCGGCCGTCAAGGTTAACGTTGTTCCGTCTATCGTCTTTGACCCTATTCGCCCAGGCACGGTACTAACCCCATCAAACTTGACGTTTTCAAACCGCCAGTTCCTAAAATTGCCGTTATTGACCAGTTGGAACAAAGTGCGGGCGTTGGATCCGTTTCCTTTGATTGTCATGTTCCGAATGAGTACGTCTGATGCTCCAACCTGAAACATGGCAGCGTTCAGAAGGAGAGTAGTGGCATCTACGCCTTCTCCTTCCAAGATCATCCCTGGCCTGGTTATTATTAGTCTCGTGCCCATTAGGTAGGAGCCCTTGCGAAGAAACACTTTCCCGCCTTTAGGCGGTATCAAGTTGTGACTCCCACCAATTTTTGGCTGAGCATCTGTAGTGCCGTCTGTTGGTGTGCCTTCCGCAACCGCGTCTATAAACAGATCACGGTTTCGCAAAGCCTTTTGGTTTCCCACCAATAGAGGTGCGAAGGCTGTAGTGAATCCTTCTGCTGCAGGACCATAGGTTGCAGACAGATCAGGAATTTGAGCAGGTGGGATTTTCGATTCGACATCTAGTGTCGCTACACCAGAGGCCGCGCCTTTTTCCGCAACGGGGACGTAAGTGTTCGGCGGGTTTTTGTCCCCTGGTGCAGCTTCAGCGTTTTTGGCGCCAATGGCTGAAATTGCGGAAGCACCCGTAAAGGCAGTTACTAAGGTTCCAAATCGGAGGAGACCCCGGCGTTTTATGCCGGCAACCGCGTCGGATGACAACTTCTTTCCAGCCTCGTCAGCCATGGCTGCACCGCGACACAACCGAGCGACTAGGGACGGCATGCTCAGTTGAGCGTGTGCAGACCGCACCCGATCCTGGATCCCAGAAGGACCTGTTCGCTTTAGTGCAGAGACGCGCGAGACAAGGGTTAGCAGTTCTAGGTATCAACACTTTGAGCCTCCCAAACTCATAGATTGCTGTACTTAGAAGCTAATTCGCTGAAATGGCCCAAACCACAGTGATGAATACGTGTTTTATTTCGTCCATTTACTTGCCGAAGGTGTTTAGTACGCAGTTATTAACTACCAACACTTAGGCGGCCGGTGGTAGTAGAAGCTCAATTTGACTGAACGTTGATCTAATAGTGAGAATAAATTGAGTAAAGTCGGTCTCTTGCAATGATCAATAAATGCATCTTCGAAAAACTGAATTCACAAGCCTTGACGCAATAGACTGGGTTGTACTTGAACCCTAGTTCCAGGATGTCTATGCAAGCCCAACGCTTCACGTCGGTACTTGTGGCATCGGCTGTGATTGCTTTCTCGGTTGGCTGCACAGCCAACCCGACACCCGTGGCACCCCTACCGTCCAGTGCCACACCTTCAAGCAGCCCGCAACAGTCAATCGACGAGAATCCCAGCAGGGCCGCTCCGGCCCCAACCTCAAAGTCCGTTACCTTCGCCGCCATCGGTGATTCGATTACCGAAGCCAATAGCAGCGATTTTTTGGTCGGCAAGATCGGGTCACGTTCGTGGGTGTCACATGTTGGGCCGGGGGCGAGGTTCGCCGGCGGCTGGGCCCTTAGCGGAGCTCGTTCTGCGGCCATGGCTGAGAACGCCAGTGACGTTGAGGCTGACGTCCTCGTCATCTTGGCGGGAACTAACGATGTCTACAACGGCGTGCCGTTCGAGCAGAGCGCCGGAAACCTGGTCCGCGTCGCAGAGAAGGTGGGCGCCCAGAAGGTGCTCGTTTCCGCCATTCCCCCTATCGATATCGAGCCTGGATTAGCCACGCGATTCAACCAACAGCTGAAACAGTTTGCGCTGTCACGAGGCTGGGTTTTTGTGGATCCTATGGCAGGAGTTCGCCAGGGGGACCGCTTTGCCCCGGGCATGACAACCGACGGCGTCCACCCCACGGAGGCAGCTGCGCAGGTGATTGGGGAGGCCTTGGGTAAGGCCATAGCGGAATGAAGCGCGCGGTTGTTGCGGGCCCCACAACCCGGCCGTCCCAAGCCTCACCGCGTAGAATCGAGGCCTGAACAACGCAGGTACACGCCGGAAGTACGGAGAAGTAATGTCACCATGGCAAGAAGTTGGCTCTGAAAACTATGTGCTCGCAACCCAGGGTTCACTGCTGAACACTGGCTTGGTTGTAGGTACGGAACGGGCCATGGTGATTGATACAGGTTGCGGTCCACGGCAGGCCCGGGAAATCTTGGACGCGGTCCGCGAAAAGACCCAACTGCCCCTTGTGGTGGTGAATACCCACGCCCACTACGATCACTTCTTTGGCAATTCGGTTTTCGCAGGCGCCGGGGTTACGGAGTTCTGGGCCCACGAGAACTGTGCTGCAGAGATTGAGGAAAACGGCGACGCCCAGCGCCGATTCGTTGCCTCCATTGAACCGGAGATGGCCGCTGGTGAAGGCGATAACGTGGAACTGGTGGTGCCCAACGCCATCGTCAAGGACCAGCCCGTGCTGGTTGATCTGGGTGGACTCACAGTAACCCTCTTCTGGCTGGGCCGAGGCCATACTGATGGCGATCTGCTGGTGGGCACTCCCACCACACTTTTTGCAGGCGATCTGCTGGAGCAGGGCGCGCACCCTTCCTTCGAGGACTCATACCCGGAGGAGTGGGCAGACGTCTTGCGGCATATCTCTGCGCTGAGGCACCGATACGAATTCCTCATTCCCGGCCATGGCGGTCCCTGCAGCGACCAGTTCGTGAAAACCATGGCCAATACCATGAGCACGGCAGTGCGCCAGGCCTGGCAATCCATCCGGGATACACCGTCGGATGCCACGAAGGCCATCCCTGTGCTTCCCTACGGCCCGGAACAATCCCGCTGGTTCATTAAGCGGCTCCAGGAGACCCGCGGCCACCACTAGGAGCTGGCCTGCCACCACTACGTTTAAGCGCCAGCTGGGCAGCACTCGGAAGCAATCGACTTTTCCTCGTGACAATCGGACCGTCAACATTCGGGTTACGATCACCGGAGTCTCCCAAGGAAGGTTCCCATGCCGTACATCGACATCAACCCGCATAAGCAGCGTCCAAAATGGGTAGGGCTACTGGTGCTTGCCGTCCTCTCGCTGGCGGCAGCCGCCGTCGTCGTCCTGGCTCTTAGCGCGCACTAGGAGACGCCTCTGGTAATCAGTGCCGGAGCGAAGTCAAAGCTAACCGTCGAAGTGCGTACTGACCTTCGCTCCTGAAATGTTGCCCAGCATTTCCTCGGCCACAACTCGCAGTTTCTGGTTGCGGTGGCTCGATACCTTTCCAAGGATGGCCATGGCCTCCTCCTGCGAGCAGCGGTTCTGGCCCATGATCACGCCGCACGCCAGATCAATGGACGTCCGGCTCTGCATTGCTGACTTGAGATCGTCAGCCAGATTTTGGACAGAACCCAGGCGGACCGCCAGGCGCAGAGCCCGGCCAGCGATGTCAGCGAAGTCCTCTGCTTCCCGCACCACGCCGTCCGTGAAGACGTTCGTTTCGCTGGCAAAGAAGTTCAGGGCCGCTGAAGAGTCATCGCCGATCTCCAAGGGTACGCCCAGAGTGCTGTAACAGCCGACTTTCTCCAACTCCGCCTGATAACGAGGCCAGCGGGGATCGCTGCGGACGTCCGCCAGCAGGACGGTACTTTTCACCCGCAATGCTTGAATGCAGGGGCCGTCACCCAGCTGCTGCTCGATCCTGTCCAGCTTGATCGCATGCGGGCTGCTGCCCGCAACGGTGTCCGTCCGCCGTCGCCGTTTCAGCGTGACCCCGACTTCCACAGTGGAGCCGCTTTCGCGGCTGAGGGCGGCAGCGGCCAATGAGGAGAGGTGCCCCAAAAACTCAGCAACGCTTTCGCTGCTGATGATGAGGTCCTGCAGTTCAAGAACGCGCTCACGTTCCGAGGAAGTGGTCATTCTTCAATGTAAATTGTGCTGCCCATGTGCACAACCAGAAGCGCGGGAGCGGCCCGAGCCCGCTCCAGAATCAGGAACTGCAGGCTAACCACCTAGAATTGCTAGCTGGACGAAGTTTTACGGCCTCCGCAGGTCTCAACTTGCGAGTTATGGGAGATCAGAAATGTCCGATTCTTTGGAAGACCGCACTGATGCAGCGCCAGGCCAGGAAGAGCCGCTGGTGCGCCGCCGCGACCGCCGTCGCACTGATGGCAGCGACGCCACAGGAACGATACCAACGGTACCCAGCGCAACCGGCTCCGTCGCAACCCTCGAGGCGGAGATCCCCAGCCCACCCGAACGTGAACCCTCCGGCTCCCCACTGCCGGATTCGTCCATAGATAACCGCCCGGCCCCTGATGCCGTGGCCGTTCCAAAGCGCGGAAAAAGCCGGAACGCCGCCCGGGAGGCCTTGGCCGATGCCCCGATGCCGGACTTCATCAGCTCACCGGGCCTCTTTGTCCGCGAGCAGAAGCCCCGCCCCATCGGAGGCTTCCGCGGCGTGCTCTACGCCGTCACCGGCGGCGCCCTGAATCTTGGCCCCAGCGCCCGCCAACGCGAGGAAGACGAACTCGGCCGCCGCATCTCACGGCAGCTGCAGGGCAGCTACAACACCGCGGTCCTCAGCCTCAAGGGCGGCATCGGCAAAACCTCCACCACAGTTGGCGTCGGCCTCACTCTCGCCGAATTCCGCGGCGACCCGCCCTGCGCCATCGACGCCAACCCGGATTCCGGCGACCTGGTGGAGCGCGCCCTCGGCGAAGGGATCTACCAGCAGGCCAGCCCGCGCACTATCACGGACCTGCTCAAGAACATCGAATCCATCGATTCGCTCACGGCCCTGGCACGCTACATGCACCATGCAGGCCGGTTGCACCTCATCGCGGGAGAGCAGGATCCTGAAGTCTCGGATTCCCTTACAGCTGAGGAATACCTGCGTATCCGAAAGCTCATTTCCAGCTACTACTCGATCGCCCTGACCGATTGCGGCACCGGTGTCACACACAACGCGATGAGCGGCATCCTGCAATCGGCGGACAATCTCATCATCGCCGCCGGCTACGCCGTCAGCGGTGCCAAGCGCGCCCGGAGCACCCTGCAGTGGCTGGCCCACCACGGCTACGAGGAGCTGGCGCGTAACGCCATTGTGGTGATCACGGACAAGGACGAGGTCTCCACCCGTGTGGATAAGGACGCCATCGAGGAGCACCTGTCAGGCATCTGCCGGCAACTGATTGCCGTTCCCCACGACAGGGGAGTGGCCGACGGCGACCTGGTCACCCTTGAGGCTTTGCGGCCCGAAACCCGGCGGGCCTACCGGGAAATCGCTGCCGCGATTGTGGACGGCTACGTCTAGGCAGGCAAGTCCCTACATCTTGACCCCTTAAAGACGGCGGCGGAGAATTTGTGCCACCTGACGAGTTCGTTGGGACCATCTGAAGGGACAGTCATGCCTGTCATAGAAGAAAGTGTCGTGCTTCATCGGGAGCCGGACGTAGTTTTCGACTTCATCGCCAACCCCACGAATCTCCCCGTGTGGGACAGCTCGGTGGTTGAGGCGGAGCAGGTCAGCGACGGCCCGCCCCGCGTCGGAACCCGTGCGCGTGGAACCAGCAAGATCTTGGGCCGCCGGTTCGAATGGGCAACGGAAGTCACTGAATTCGATCCGCCCAACCGCGTGGTCAATACCGCCGTTGACGGCCCCTTGAAATTCCAGGTGGCCCTTATTTTGGAACCCGTCGACGGCGGGACAAAGCTCACTTACCGCGTTGACGCCGAAACAGGCCTCGGTGGCGTCTTCGGCAAACTGGCCGATCCGCTCATCGAACGCGCTCAGGGCAGGACAATCCGCGCCAACCTGGAGTCTCTGGCCGAACTTCTTGCTGACCACCCGGCGGGCTGACACATGAAGGCGGCCCACGCCGATCGCGGCGGGTACCCCTACCGGATGGCAGGGGCAGTCATTGTGGCAGGCACCATTGTGGTGGGAAGTCGGAATCTCACCGGTACCACGCGTGTACACAACACCCCGGGCAGCGGACCGTCTGGCATTGCTGCAGCGCGGCCGACGTGGATGGGTGGCCGGGCAGTTCCTGACCGCCGCAGGAACAGCCACTGTGCCCGTCGGCTTCGCCCGCTTTGCCCAGGCCCTTCCGGATGGGCCTCCCAAGAATTTGGCGACGGCGGCGGCAGGAGCCTTGCTTGTGGGGGCGCCCTTGTTCGTGGCCGACCTCGCCGACAGGGGATCGGACCTTGAAAGGTTCGCCTACCGGCGCGGTCCGGTGTGGCCCTTCATTAGCTACTGCAGCCTCCACCTCGTGGCCCTCGCGTCATTGGGGACCGCTCTGCTGACAATGCCGGCCCAGAGCGACCCGGCACCGAGCACTCCGGCGCGGGGCGACCGGGCCAGGCGGTGGATCGGGCTGACCACCCTGCTGAGCGCTCCTGCGTTCGCAGCGATTCTTGTGGCCAAGAAGGACATACCGCCGTTCGTGTTCTACATGATGGAACAGGCTGTGGGCTTCTACCTTTGCTTCCACCGGAAGCCCGAAGCCACCCATACTGCACTCCAGCCCTAAACGTGCGGAGGCTGCAAACGTCCTAGAGCGGAATCTCTTCCAGGATGGTGCGGACGGTGTCCTGGTGCCCCAGGATCCGGAAGTGCCCCGGGACGTCCAGCTTGATGTTCCGCGCCCCGGGGAGGATGCTGCCCTCCGGAATGTGAGGATCGAACGGCCCGAACACCGATGTGATGCGGTGGTTGATGCGTTCTTCCCGGGCCAGCTGCAGGGTCAGGGCGTTCCGGGGGGAGAACGCCCGCAGGTTCGGCGCCAGCATGAAACGGGCGTACCGGGATCCCGAGAACGGCGAACAGACCGCCACCATCCGCTCGACCCGCCGCTCGCCGTCGTGCGTCATCATGAGGTATTTGCCGATCAGGCCGCCCTTGCTGTGCGCCACAATGGCGGCGTTCATCACGTCTGCGGCAGCCAGGTGCTTGGCCACCAGCTTGGCCGCCGCCGGTATGGCGAGTCGGTTCCGCTGCAGCACAGTGACCACGTGCACGGGGTGCCCCGCCTGATGCAGGGCAGTGATCAGGGGCAGCATGAACTGCCAGTTTTCGTACACACCGGGAATCACGACGACGGGGCGTCCGGTACCGCTGAGGAAGTCGTCCGGCTGGGTGCGGTCAAAGAAACTGCGGAGCTGCCGGCCGGTGGCATAGGCGTAGTCCTCCGTCCACCACACCGCTTTCTGTATGGCCCGCCGGGCCCTCAATGCCGTGCGGACTTTCTCTGCCGGCCGGGCTTTCCCTCCCCGCCGGGCGGCGCCATTCACCTCGGGCCGTCCTTGGACGCCACAGCGGGAAGGCCTGCGAACGTCCTGATCACCTCGGCAACCTTTTCCGTGGCCAGGTGCTGCACCACGTGTCCGCATCCAGGGAACTCGGCGAGCTGGCCGCCCGCCTGCCTTGCAAGCCTGCGCGCCCAATCCCCCTTGGCCACGGGATCCTGTTCACCCCTGATCACCAGGACCGGAGCCTTGACCTGTGCCACGCGTTCTTCCATGGGGTAGTCCATCATCACGGGCAGCTCCTTCAGGTACCAGCGCGGCCCGCACCTCCAGTAATCCGAGAAGACGATCCAGTTGGAGCTCCAAGATTCGGAGCCCACACCGTCCCGCATAAGATCCCAGGCCTGCTTGAGAACATGCCTCCGCTTCGGATCCACCACAGGCCCCATCAGCACCACGCGCGAAAACTGCCCCGGATCCTGGATGGCCGCCTCCACCCCGAACTGCGTACCCATGGAGTGGCCTATGACGACGCAGTTCTCCGTGATGCCAAGGTCTGTCAGGGCCACCCGGATGAAGGAGGCGTACTCCTCCACGCTCAATTGCCGCTTCGGCTTAGGCATTGAGCCGAACCCCGGGAGATCGATGGAGTAGGTGTCCGCAGACAAGGCCAGGGCCTTGTGCAGCCGGGCAAGGTAGCGGTGGGAGACGCCAATGCCGTGCACCAGGAGGAAGGTAGGCCCGCCGTCGGGATTTCCGCTGTTGCTTTTGGACGCGTAGATGCGCCCGCGGAGGCCCCCGTACTCGACGTCGGTGACGTCAGGCTGTGCGGAACGGTCCATGGCTTGAGGATATCGCCGTCCCGGGTTGGCGTTTCGTGGTCCTTTATCGGGAGCAGGTGCCGGATGCGGGGTGTGGGCATCTTCGTCGATGGACTTCATGGATAGTAAGCTTACTGTCTAAATGGCTGTGCCGAGCAGGAGCGGGGTTGCGGATGTCTGAGAAGCTGGCTTCGGAAGGTCGCGGGTGGAGGAGCGGAGCACCCGCCATCCGGCTGCCGGGGATCCTCTTGGGGATTGGCCTTGGCGGGTTTGTGGATGGCATCGTACTGCATCAGATCCTGCAATGGCACCACATGCTGAGCAGCGCGGACACCGCCAATATCCCGGTCGGACCCCATCCCGTGGATACGGTCGAGGGCCTGGAAATGAATACGCTGTGGGACGGCCTCTTCCATTCGTTCACCTGGCTGGCCGTGGTGGTGGGCCTAGCCATGCTGTATTCCAGGGTGGCAAAAGCCCGGGAGAGGGTCTGGGCTTCAAGGGTCCTCTGGGGTTGGGTCCTGGTGGGATGGGGAGCCTTCAACCTGGTGGAGGGCATAGTGAATCACCATGTCCTGGCCATCCACCATGTGATCAGCGGCCCCTGGCAAACTGCTGCCGACCTCCTGTTCCTGCTCTTCGGCGCCATCCTGGTGGTGGCGGGCTGGCTGCTCCAACGTTCCCGTCCCGCGGGGTCTGCTGGACTTGTTTCCGGGGCGGCGCGGCGGGACACCTAGGATAAAAGGGATGACCACCCAGCGCGCAGCCCCTCCGTTCAGCCTCCGGGGTATCGCCGTTCCCGCTTTCGGTCCCAGCCTGCTGTTCAGTTTGGGGGAGGGGGCCGTACTCCCCGTGGTGGCCTTGACAGCCCGGGACCTTGGCGCCTCCGTAGCTGCAGCCGCGCTTATCGTCACGCTGATCGGGCTCGGGTCCTGGTTCTTCAACCTGCCGGCTTCGCTGATCACCCTGAGGTTCGGCGAGAAGTCGTCCATCGTGGGCGCCGGAGCGGCGGGAGCACTGGCACTGACCGCCGCAGGGCTTTCCCTGCTGGTCCCCGATGGAGTCTGGCTGCTCGCAGCGGCGATGGTCGTCGTCGGGATGGCCTCTAGCGTTTTCAGCCTGGCGCGGCAGAAGTACCTCACGGAAGCAGTACCCGTGAAGTTCAGGGCAAGGGCTTTGTCCACTCTTGGGGGAATCAGCAGGATCGGGATCTTCCTGGGGCCCTTCATCGGTGCGGGTGTAATGCAGTTAGCTGGAATCAGCGGCGCCTACTGGGTAGGGGTGGCCGCGATGCTCGCTGCTGCCGTCATTGCCCTGACCATCCGGGAGCTGACACTCCCGGACACGGCTGGTTCGCAGACCGGACCGGAGCCTACCCTCCGCAGCGTTGGCTCCTCCCATGCAGGCGTGTTCCTCACTGTTGGCTTCGGGATCCTGCTGCTCAACGCCCTGCGTGCCTCCCGCCAGGTGGTGATCCCGCTCTGGGCCGACCACCTGGGGATGGATGCCACCCAGGCCTCGCTGATCTACGGGTTGTCCGGCGCGGTGGACATGCTGGTGTTCTATCCGGCAGGCAAACTGATGGACCGCAAAGGCCGGCTCTGGGTTGCGCTACCTGCCACGCTCATCATGGGGGTTGCTCTGTTGCTGATTCCGCTGACGTCCGGATTCCTGGGGCTCACGCTCGTCGCCATGCTGGTGGGATTCGGGAACGGCATCAGCTCGGGCCTCAACATGACCCTCGGAGCGGACTTCTCGCCCGAGCATGGCCGGGGGCAGTTTCTGGGCCTGTGGAGGTTCATCGCCGATGCCGGCTCCACGGGAGGGCCTGTGCTGCTCTCAGCTGTCACGGCTCTTACCTCGCTGGGTGTGGGAGTGCGCGCAACCGGGCTCCTGGGTTTCGCCGCAGCTGCCGTCTTCGCGGTGACAATTCCCCGGCTCAGGCACCGCCGGAACTACTGATTTCGGGGGAGGAGTCTGCTGGTTCCTTCAAAACCTCCGCTGTGCCGTTCTGAGCCGGCCTGATCTTTCAGGACAGTTCAACCCAGCCAAGGCTGCCGTCGTTATCGACAGCCCGGAGCCATTCGCTGCTGGTGCTCAGTACGGTGTCGATCAGGTCTGCGGTGCCCTGCGCTCGGATCTTCTCGATCACGACGAAGGCGGCAGCTGCCAACTGAGGCCAGGATTGGTCAAAGGCGGTGGAAGGGACGAGCAGCAGTGTGGCGCCGGCTGCCAGTGCGAACGCCACCTGAATGATCAGCACCCAGATGAGCATTCGTCCTCCGGATGGTGCGGTGGAGGCGTCCCGAACCTGGTGCTCGAAAACTGTCTCCGGCAGCGGCGAGGCCGGTGGAGGCTGCTACTGGTATGCGGGGGACGCGCACGCGGCCGCCCCTATCTTGAGGCACCGGTCCTCTGCCGGTTGGCCCGCCGTGTGCCCGGCTGAGGGGTTTCCTCTGAAGCAGTTCGGCGCAGGCGGCTCCGGCGTTGGATCAGCAGGGCCGTGGCGATCAGGGTCATCAGTACTGCTGCAGCGACGGCGGCCACCGGGACCCACTGGTTGTTGTCGTTCTGGACGGCAATGATGGGTTCGCCGGGGCCAGCATCAGGGAAGGTAACCGGGGCCGACGCTTCACGTTCCACCAGCCCGCTCTTGAGCTTGATACCTGCAGTCCAAGGGCCGTTGGGGAGTTCCCGGGGCAGTGTGAAGGTGACCTTCTGGGTTTTGCCAGGTGCGATGGTGGTTGCCGACTGGACGCTGAAGGGACCGGCAGACAGACCACCCGGTCCCGCGGTCAGGTTGAGCTCGCCGGTGATGTCCAGGGCTCGTCCGCCGGTATTGGTGACAAGGGCGCCGAGCTCTGGATCGCCCTCCTGGCTACGGGAAGGTGTGAGGGAGGCGATGCTGAAGTCGGCAGGCGGGCCGTTGCCCGGGCCGACGGAGAGGTAGATGCGGATGCCGACCCGGCTGGCCTGGACGACGCCTCCTTTGCCGGGTGCGCTGCGCATTTCTGCCCAGACGGCGCCGTACTGTTCGCCCTCCGGCGCGTTGGCGGGGACTTTGATGGTCACGAGGACCTCGGCTGATTCTCCGGCCCCAAGATCAACCTCCGGGTCTGCCAGGGTCGTCCAGGTGCTTAGTTCATTCCGCACCCCGGAGTCCTCGCCGACGAAGACACCGCCGTCGATGCGCGCCGCTCCCGAATAGAGGTGCACCGTTTGTGTGGCCGCGCTGTTGTTCTCGACCCGGATCCTGCGTTTGATCTCGCCGCCGGGGGCGAGACGGTCAATGATGTAGGTCCGTGCCCTCGGGTCATTTTGCGTACTGGCCGGAATATCCAGCAGCTGGATGCTCAGATCAGCCTTGGCGGGGGCGGTTGCAGCGGAAGGGTTCGTGATGGCGGATGCCGTGGCTGGCACTATCTGGAGGAGTGCCAGCAGGATCATCACGGACACTGTCATCAGGAAACGCAAAACGGGACCTCGTCTTGAAATAGGGGAACTGGTGGGTGTGCCCCCGGAGCGGTCGCCTGCAAACTGCAGGCGACCGCTCCGGATCTGCTACTTGCTGACTGGTCTTAGAGGAGCGAGTGGGTCAGGGTTGCCGTGTAGGTGTCGGCCAGCGCATTGGAGGGTGCAGTGACGCTGAGCGTGGCTCCCCAGGTGGCGGTGTTGTTTCCACTGACGCCGGTCGCGGCCTGAACTGTCTTGGCCGTGGATAGGTCCGTCTGGGTGGTGGGAGCGACGGTGGATGTTCCGGTTTCATCAGCTGCGGCGGGGGCGTAGCTCGCGGCGGTTGCCGGGATGATGTTGGTGGGGGTCGCACCGACAAAGTTGCTGAGGGAGACCTGGGCGCTCCAGTTGGCTTGACCGGCGCGGTTGTCTGTAACCGCTACACCGGAAAGACTGGCAGATGCGGTGCCGCCGGGGGTCAGGGCGCTCAGCGCGGTATTGGCCGGGGCGGAGATACCAATGGAACCGGCGGGCACCTCCACGGTGGCGGTGGTGTCGGCGGCGGAAGCCGGAAGGGCCATGAAGCCGATGAGTGCGGCGGATGCGGCTGCAACAAGGGAAATACGGGAAATACTACGCATGGGTTGAGACCTTTGCTTATAGAGTGTAGCGATCACGGAAATGTCCCGGATGAAGAATCCGCTCCGCCCGCGGCCTGTTCGCAAAACGACGCGGCTGGAGCGGATTCCTCCCGGTTATTCGAAGCTAACAGCCCCAGCACCCAAGCCGGCCAACGCGGGCAGGAAGCTTTCCCAACCCTTGAGCTTCTTTGAGATACCTGCGCCGGGCCTGCGTAAATTTATGGTTACTGCGGAAAATCTGAAGAAAGCTCAAGCCCTGAACCCGATCGACAGGACCTGGTGCCGGCGCGGCGACAGCCCGACCTCTGGGACCCGCACAGCGGGAATCCGGACCAGAGAAATGGTGACGGCGGTGCGCGAGGAGGTGTGGAGATGGCCCGAGTGCTGTCCGTCGCCTTGCCGATCCCAGCCGATGGTCCCTGCATTAGTATGGGTCAATCCGCAATTTACGGCCTGTTGCCGGGACCCAACTAAGGAACGGCCAGGGCAGAACCGATTCGATTCAGCAGCAAACGAATTGACCGGAATGGCAGGGGGTGCCACAGTGACACGGGGAGACGACGTATGGGTCACCGACCCTGCCACGCTCCGTGAGATCATCCTGGACCGGGCAGCGTTGACGGCGCGGCTGGATTCGTGCCCCGATCTGGAGCGGGTATGGATCCTTGCCCTGCTGGGACGGTTCGAGGAAGCGGCTGCGCGCGGAGAAGAGCTGCTGGCATCAGCATCCAAGAGGTTTCACCCGCTGCTCGCCCTCGCCCGCGTGTACCAGGGACAGTACCGGTGGCAGGAGGCGGCGTTGCTGCAGGAGGAGGCCCTGCGCCTCGCCAGGCGGCGGGCTCGGGAAGCCACCGTACGCTACGAGATCGGCCGACGGCTTTTCCATGAAGCGAAATACGGGGAGTCTGCGGCTGAATTCGAATGGTCCGCGGACCTCCATCGCACAGCCGGCAGGTCTCAGAAACGAGTACGCGCTGCCGAACAAGCGATGGCCAGAGCCCGGGAGCTCGCCGCCCATTCATTTCTGGACGCCCCGACCTAAGCACTGTCCATCATTTGCGCGCCAATTCCTTGGAACCGTCGTCGGAAGGCCCGGATAGTTGCGGCTCGGCGGGGATCTAAGCAGCCCTGGCCTAAAGCACTCCATCAGTTTTATGTCCATGGGCGCGAGGCCCCTGGGTACAGAGTGTCCTTGAGCTTTCTGCCGTTCGCAGGGTAATCGCAGGCTTTCCGCAGCATCTGCCGGAGAATCATCTTTGGCCGAAGTTCAGCACCTAGCCTTTAGAACATGTACATTTCAGGTCCTCAATCGGGCGACAGAGGTCGCGACACTGCCCTGCCGGCTTCCTCTGCAGGCCGCTTCCGGGCAAGCCCGAGCCTTGAAGGGGGCGAGCCGCGCTGGATCGAGAGTGCAGTTCTTGATGACTTGGAGGCCCAGATGGGAAGCCGGGACATCGTCGTGCGTTTCGCCCACGACTACGCCCAACTGTGGGTACAACGGCACCACTCCCTGATGACAGCAATTGAGCGTCAGGATCATCAGGCGGCCCTCGATGCAGTCCTTAGCCTAAAGAACTCCTCCGGGATGGTCGGAGGGCTACGGCTGGCAGGTCTGGCGGAGACGCTTGAGGCGGCTATCCGAATGGGCGAGGTCGGGGACATGGGACAGGAGCTGCTGGAAGCGGTGACGCGGCAGGGCCAGGCAACAGTAAACGAGTTGCAGCACAATTACCTCAGGGACAACCCTGCCGGCGTGCATGCCTTGAAGGATGATTCCAGGCTGTGACCTAGACATCCCGGTTCTCACCCTTCGCCGGAGTCAAGCGATAGCCCAGGCCACGGACTGTCTGCACCCAGTGGGGTGCTTCAGGATGCTTTTCGCCAAGCTTACGGCGGAGGTTGCCTATATGAACTTCCACGGCACGCTCGTCGGCTTCACGAAGATGGTCATCGGGATACTCACCCCTGACGACGCGCACCAGATCGGATTTAGTGCGGATTGCTCCCCCTCCTCGGAGTAGCTCATGCAGGAGATCGAACTCCTTCCGCGTGAGGTCCAATGCCGACCCGCGCACGGCGGCTGTGCGGGTACGGAAGTCCAACGTCAACCCTCTGTGCCGGAGGATGTGCTCGTCGTGGCGTACTTCGGCAGACGCTCGGGCTTCCTGGCGAGATCTGCCCTCATGCCCTCTGGATGGTTCCTTCCGCGGGCGGCGCATCATCGCGGCTATTCGCGCCCGTAGCTCGAGGGGGCGGAATGGTTTCATGATGTAGTCGTCAGCTCCGCCTTGAAGTGCACTCAGAAGATCGGACTCGGTAGTTCTGCCAGTGAGCATAACCACATACCCGGTGCTGAACTGGCGGATCCGCCGAAGGACTTCAAAACCGTCGATGTCGGGAAGCCCCACATCGAGCGTCACGACGTCGGGTTGTTTATCACGGACGACAGCAACGCCCTCACGTCCACCGGATGCTGAATAAACCTCGAATCCCGCTTGATTTAAAACGGCTTCCAGAAGGTTTCGCATATCAGCGTCATCTTCAATTATTACCGCCACGCCAAGATCACTCATGGCCCCCCATGTGTTTTATGTGAATTCTCTTACCAAGATGCCGGTGCGAGTATTCATTCCCCCATTCTTCTAAGCTACAAGGGAACGGACGTAATCGGTAAGTTTCGGTGGAACTGAGAATTACGTTCGCTGGGTTGAACCCGAACCAGCTGCCCCGACTGGGTAGCAGCAGGTGTGGTTCTGGGAGCTCAAAACAGCTTCTACCGCTCCCCAATTGGGTAGAGGTTAGCCAGTTTGGGCGTGGGCCACCCGCTTGGGCGGAGGGCTACCCGGTTGGGCGGAGGGCTACCCGGTTGGGGGAGGGGGCGGGCCTAGCGCGCACACGTGTGCCGCCGTCGTACTGCATGCCCGAAAAGCCAAACTCCCGCCAGGGTGGCCGCATATCCGCCGATCACAATGAGCGAGACGCCAGCCCAAAAATAGCTGATGGTGCTGCCGGCCAGGCCCGCTCCCGGCCCGATCATCAGCAGCGAGTAGGCGGCCACTCCCGCAGATGCCAGGCAGGTCAGCACCGGGAGGATCACCCACAGCCGCAAGGACCCCAGCTGCCGTCCGTAGCCCTCCCATACATTCCATTTCGGGCCGGTTCGGATCACCAGCCAGCCCGCGGGGAACATGAATACCCCCACCACCAGGAACGCCGCAACGACGTCCGCGGGGCGGTGCCACTGGTTGATCAGGGTGGAAACCCCGCTCGCGACGGCGAAGCTGCCGCCCAGGAATCCTGCGAGCGGACGCCAGCGCGGTGAGGCCATGATGAACACCGCTGCTGCGGCGGATGCTGCGAGGGTGGTGTGCCCTGACGGGAGTGAGTTCAGGTCGAGGGTGGTGACGCCCCGGAAGGGCCGGACGGGAACCAGATCCTTGATGACCTGCGTGGCAAGGTTCGCGGCCACACACGCAGTCACGGTGATCCCGGCTGCCATCCACCGCTGCCGGATGACGCACACAAAAATGACCACAATGATGGCCATGACAAGGGAGAGCGTGGGAAGCCAGTCGAGTAACTTCGTGGCCGCCTTGCCTGCCGGTCCGTGGATGGCTACCGCCTCAACCAAGGCCGATTCGTCGATGTACTGGCCAGTGGTGGTGCGGACAAAGAAGTAGTACGTCCCGGCAACGCCAGCGGCGGAGGCCAGTGTAGCCAGCAGGAAAAGGAACCCGGAAGCGAAGCCGCCTCGGCTGAAGTCGCTGCTGTTTTGTATGTCACTCTGAGCGTTACTGCCCCTACGGTGGCGCTGGGTGGCTGCTTCATCGAGTCCGGCAGCCTGATGGTCAGCGCCTGAGGACGCCTGAGCGCTTAAGGGTTGGCCGCTGTGTGTCATCTTTCCCAGATTGCCACAAAAGCCTGCGAACTGCCTGAAGGTAGAGTGGCGCTGTGTCCGAGTCCCCAGCCGCCTCCCTGCTGAATGACCGCGGCCTCCCGCCGTGGGAGGAAATCCGCGACGGCGCCCGCGTTGTCAGCCTGCCCATGCGCGTGAAGTTCCGCGGGATCCTGCGCCGGGAAGCGCTCCTGCTCGAGGGCCCCAGGGGCTGGGGTGAGTTTGGCCCCTTTCCCGAATATGCCGACGCCGAAGCCTCCCGCTGGCTCGCCTCGGCCATTGAAGCAGGCTGGCACGGCTTCCCCGAACCGCTGCGCACACGTATTCCCGTCAACGCCACGGTGCCGGCAGTTCCCGCCAGCCAGGTGCCCGAAGTCCTGGCGCGCTTCGGCCGTGTGGACGCGGTCAAGATCAAGGTCGCCGAGCGCGGTCAGTCCCTGGCGGACGACGTCGAGCGCGTCGCCGCCGTCCGAACCGCGCTTCCCAAGGCGGCCATCCGCGTGGACGCGAACGGCGGCTGGGACGTGGCTGAGGCGGTTCACGCACTGACCCGGCTCGCCGACGTCGGGCTTGAGTACGCCGAGCAGCCCGTCCCGGACATCGACGGCCTTGCGAAAGTCCGCCGGCGCCTTCAGGCGGCCGGAACCCCGGTGCTGATTGCCGCGGACGAGAGCGTCCGCAAGGAAGAGGACCCGCTGAAGGTTGCCCGTGCCGGAGCCGCCGACCTGATCGTGGTGAAAGTAGCACCGCTGGGCGGAGTGCGGCGGGCCCTGGAGATCGTGGGCCAGGCCGGACTTCCCGCCGTCGTGAGTTCCGCCTTAGATACTTCGGTGGGTATCCGAGCAGGGCTCGCGCTCGCCGCTGCGCTCCCCGAACTGCCCTACGCCTGCGGCCTGGGGACGGTGTCGCTGCTCGCCGGTGACGTCACCCGGGATTCCCTGGTGCCCGACGACGGCGCCATCCGGCTCCGAGGCGTTCTCGCCGACCCGGGACTCCTGGCCGAGTTCGCTGCGCCGCCCGATCGTGTGGACTGGTGGATGGAGCGGCTGCGACGGGTCTACGTCCACCTTCAGTTCACCGAAGCTTCACCGGGCCGTCCTCCGGGCTTCGCACCGCGCTGACAGGGTGGGCGGGACCGCATCTCACCCCCTGGAAGGTCCCCATGCCTGATATCTCCACCCCGGATACTGCCCGGCGCAAATTTCCTTTTCTCCCCGTGCTTCCCATGCTCGGTCACACGAAAGGAAAGCGCAGCCCCGTCACCTGCGCCCTGAAATGCGACAACGCCTGCTCCGGCGAAGTCTGCAACACCAGCTCCAACTCCTACTTCCGCGACATCGCCTCCGCCACCATGTCCCGCCGCGCCGCCCTTGGGTTCGGCGCCGCCGGAGCCCTCGCCGTCGTACTTGGTGGCTCGTTGAGTTCGGCAGAAACAGCAGTTGCCGACGGCGGTCCGGGCCTCGCGCCCGCAGCGAAAAAGGGCCTGCATTCCCGGCTCCAGTTCACTGCCATCGCTCCCGTTGACGCCGCCGTTGACGCCGTCACCGTTCCCGAGGGCTTCACGTGGAAGCCGGTAATCCGCTGGGGCGATCCGCTCTTCAGCGACGCCCCCGCTTTTGACCTGTCGAACCAGACGGCTGCTGCCCAGGAGCGCCAGTTCGGCTACAACAACGACTACACGGACATCCTGGAGATCCCCGGCAGCAAGGGCCGCCGAGCGGTGCTCTTCGCGAACCATGAGTACACCAACGACGCCATCATGTTCCCGCCGAGCATGCCGGCTGACCAGGTGCGGGCCGTCGGTGCAGCTGCCCACGGTCTGTCCGTGGTGGAGCTCGAGCGCCAGAACGCGCGCAAACCATGGACCTACGTTCAGGACGCCCCGCTCAACCGCCGCTACCTCAACGAGACGGTCTACGAGCTCACCGGTCCTGCCGCCGGCTCCGAACTGGTCAAGACCGTCGCCGACCCCTCCGGCAAGGCCATCAAGGGAACTCTGGGCAACTGCGCCGGCGGAACTACGCCCTGGGGCACCATCCTTTCGGGGGAGGAGAACTTCCAGGGTTACTTCGCAGCCGCCGGCACGTCCGCCGCTGACAAGCGGTACGGCCTGACGTCGTCGGCCACTGCCAGGGGCTGGGAGCTGGACGATCCCCGCTTCGATACCCGCAACGCCGGGTACGCGAACGAGGCCAACCGCTTCGGCTGGATCGTCGAGGTGGACCCCTTCGACCCGACGTCGACCCCCAAGAAGCACTCCTCCCTGGGCCGCTTCAAGCACGAGGGCGCCAACGTGATCGTTGCGGACTCCGGGCATGTAGTGGCTTACTCCGGAGACGACGAGCGCTTCGACTACCTGTACAAGTTCGTCTCCCGCGACAAGTACATTGAGGGCGACCGCGCCCACAACATGACGCTGCTCTCCGCCGGCAACCTGTACGTCGCGAAGTTCACGGGCAACTCGCCCCTCGCCGAAATCGACGGTTCCGGCGCCCTGCCGGCAGACGGGGAGTTCGACGGCACCGGGCAGTGGCTGCCGCTGGTGGTCGACGGAGCCTCGGCGGTTGCCGGAATGACCGTGGCCGAAGTCCTCGTCTACACCCGCTTGGCCGCGGACAAGGTTGGCCCTACCAAGATGGACCGCTGCGAAGATGTGGAGCCCAACCCGTTCACGGGCAAGGTGTACGTCGCGTGCACCAACAACTCGGACCGCGGCAAGGCCGGCAAGGAAGGCGCCACCGAGGTCAATCCGCGCAACCTCAACCGCGACGGTCACATTGTGGAGATCACGGAGAGCGGCGACCAGACTGCCACGAACTTCAACTGGAACCTGCTGATGGTGTGCGGAGACCCGGCCCAGGGCGACGTCACGTACTTCAGCGGCTTCCCTGTGGACAAGGTTTCGCCGATTTCCTGCCCGGACAACCTGGCATTCGACTCGGTTGGAAACCTGTGGATTTCGACCGACGGCGCGCCCTCGGGCATCGGCAAGGCTGACGGGCTGTTCAAGGTCACCCTGGAAGGTGCCGAGCGCGGCCGTGTGGAACAGTTCCTGGCCGTTCCGCAGGACGCCGAGACATGCGGCCCCATCATCCACGATGCCGAACGCAACGTGTTTGTCGCCGTCCAGCACCCTGGCGAAGACGGTACGTTTGCAGAGCCCCGGTCACTGTTCCCGGATTACGTTGCTGCCGGAGCTGTTGCTGCTCCGGGCACGGCCCGCGCTCCCCGTCCGTCCGTGATCCAGGTCTTCCGCATCGACGACTGACGCTCCCTACCCCCCCAACGCTCCCTCACCTTTCGTCGGTTTTTTGGGGACGCTCCTTCACCTTTCGTCGGTTTTTTGGGAACGCTCCCTCACCTTTCGTCGGCCGCACGGCGGAAGGTGAGGGAGCGTTTGGGGTTTGGGGGCGAAAGGTGAGGGAGCGTTTGGCGTTTGGCTGCGAAAGGTGAGGGAGCGTTGCTTTTGGCGCCGACTGATATTTTGACAGGGTGAACAGCCCAGCCGACCTGCTTGTCCCCAGAGTCCAAACCGCCATTGCCCAAGCCTTCGGCGAAGAATTCCACCAGACAGACCCAGTGATCCGGCCCTCGCAATTCGCCGACATCCAGATCAACGCCGCCATGGCCCTGGCCAAGAAAGTGGGCCTTCCGCCAAGGGAGGTCGCAGCCCGGATCGTAGAGGCATTGGAAGTGAATGGCATCTGCACTTCGGTTGAGATCTCCGGCCCCGGCTTCATCAACCTCACGTTCGACGGCACTTGGATAGAGGAACTCCTCAACCAAGCGAGGGAGCACGACGGCGAGCCGACGGCGGTACGGCATCGCGTCGTCGTCGACTATTCCTCCCCAAACGTGGCCAAAGAAATGCACGTTGGCCACCTGCGAACCACCGTGGTGGGCGACAGCCTGGTGCGCGTGCTCGAGGCGCTCGGGCATACGGTGATCCGGCAGAACCACATCGGCGATTGGGGGACGCCGTTCGGTATGCTCATTGAGCATTGGCTGGAGGTGGGCGAGGGATCGCAGGAGGCCGCGCTGCTGGTGGATGACCCCAGCGCGTTCTACCAGGCGGCGCGGGCAAAGTTCGACGCTTCTGTCAATGATGAGGACGGTTTTGCCGCAAGGGCACGACGGCGGGTGGTTGCTCTGCAGGGCGGAGACCAGGAGACGTTTGAGGTGTGGAAGCGGCTGGTGGCTCAGTCGAAACTGTACTTCAACGCCATTTATGCCAAGCTCGGCGTGAGCCTGACCGACGACCATATTGCCGGCGAGAGCTCCTATGACGCTGATTTAGCACGCCTGTGCCAGGAACTCGAGGACCTTGGAATTGCGCGGGTAAGCGATGGTGCCCTTTGCACTTTCCCTGCTGGCTTCACCGGACGCGACGGCGAGCCCCTGCCGCTCATCATCCGTAAGTCCGACGGCGGCTACGGTTACGGGACCACCGACCTCGCCACCATCCGCTACCGTGTCCGTGAACTTCACGCCGACCGGGTGCTTTATGTCGTTGGAGCTCCGCAAAACGTGCATCTGCGGATGGTCACGGCGACGGCTCGAGAAGCTGGCTGGCTGCCGGAAACCGTCGAGGCCATCCATGTGCAGATCGGCAACGTGCTGGGGGAGGACGGAAAGATTCTGAAGTCACGCTCCGGCGCCCCCGTGAAGCTCATGGCGCTGTTGGACGAAGCCGTGGACAGGGCTCGCGCCGTTGTTGACCTAAGCCGGCCTGATCTGACTCCGGAGGAACGCGAGCTGACGGCCCGGCAGGTAGGAATCGGCGCAGTGAAATATGCCGACCTCTCCGTGGGGCACGACACCGAGTACGTCTTCGACTTTGACCGGATGCTCGCCCTAAACGGGAACACCGGGCCCTATGTGCAGTATGCCGCGGCCAGAATCCGGTCCATCCTGCGGAAGGCCGGGGCGCTGGAGGGCTCGACTGACGGAGGAGCGGGGGGTGCGGGAGCAACGGTGGCCGGGATCGCCGTCGTCGAACCGGCCGAGCGGGCGCTTGCGCTGCATCTTCTGGAGTACGGAACCACCCTTCGGAAGGTAGGCGAACTGCTGGAACCGCACCGGCTTTGCGCATATCTTTTTGAGCTGGCCCAGCTCTTCACCACGTTCTACGATCAGTGCCCTGTTCTGAAGGCTCCCGAATCCGTACGCGAATCACGGCTGGCCCTGTGCGGACTTGTCCTCCACAGGCTAATCGAAGGCCTGGACTTGCTGGGCATTGAAACGCCGGAGAATATGTAGCCGCCTGTGGCCTGACCTGTAACGCTCCCTCACGTTTCGTCGGTTTTTTCAAGACGCTCCCTCACCTTCCGTCGCCGGACGGGCGAAAGGTGAGGGAGCGTTTGGGTTTTGGGGGCGAAAGGTGAGGGAGGGTTTCGGTTTTGGGGGCGAAAGGTGAGGGAGGGTTTCGGTTTTGGGGGCGAAAGGTGAGGGAGGGTTTGGGTTTTGGGGGCGAAAGGTGAGGGAGGGTTTGGGTTTTGGGGGCGAAAGGTGAGGGAGGGTTTGAAGGGTGGCAGACTGGTTCGGTGACTTCTGAGAACACTGGGCCTGCCCGGAACATCCTGACCTCGCTCGCTGCGGCCCGGGTTGCTGTTGCGTCGCTGGTCGAGGGCGGGGTGCATTACGTTGTGGTGGCGCCGGGTTCGCGGTCGGCTCCCATGGCCTATGCTCTGGCTGAAGCCGACGCAGCCGGTCTGGTTGAACTGCTGGTCCGAATCGACGAGCGCGCGGCCGGCTTCACAGCTCTTGGGCTCGCATTGTCCACCGGAGCGCCGGCCGCCGTGCTGACGACGTCCGGAACTGCCGTCGGAAATCTACTCCCGGCCGTGATGGAGGCCAACCACGCTGCAGTCCCGCTGGTAGTCATTTCCGCGGATAGGCCCACGGAACTGCGGGGGACCGGAGCCAACCAGACCACCATCCAGCTGGACCTCTTCGGCGAGCACGTGCGTTTCGCCGCCGACGTCCCCGCGGGCGACAATCCCCAGCGCGCAGTCGAAACCGCCCTGAGCGCAGCCACCGGGGCGTTCGACGACGTCGCTCCCGGTCCCGTTCAGCTCAACCTCGCCTTCCGGGATCCCCTGGTGCCGGCCGAGGGGGAGGGGCTGCCGGCGAGCCCAGACCGCCGCCACTATTTGGTTGGACGATCCCCGGAAGCCCTGGTCCTGCCGCCCGCCCCCACCGAGCTGCCGGAGCGGAGGACAGTGGTCCTTGCCGGGCACGACGCCGGTCCCGTCGCCGAAGCCTTCGCCCGCGCCCACGGCCTCCCCCTGCTCGCCGAACCCTCCTCCAACTCCCGGTTCGGGCCGAACGCGGTGGGACCCTACCGTTTGCTGCTCGAGCACTTCGGACCGGACTCCCCGCTGCCCCTCGAGCGCGTCGTGGTCTTTGGCAGGCCCACCCTTTCCAGGCCTGTTGCATCATTGCTGGCCCGCCGCGACATCCCCAGCGCGCTCTACCAGCCGGTCGCCGTGGCCTGGTATGAGTCAGGGCGTCGGCGCGAAACACCCATCGACAACCTCACCGACCTGGCGCAATTCTCGGGACGCGGCTCGTCGGAGTGGCTGGACGCGTGGCTGCTTTCGGGGGCCTCGGCTCAGCACGCCCTGGACGAAGTTCTTTCGGCGTCAGGTGCTGCGACTGGCCCCTCCGTTGGGGCAACCGTGTGGAAACACTCCCGCGGACAGCTGGTACTGGGCTCCTCCAACGGCATCCGGGACGTCGACCTCGCCGGCCAGCCGGGCCCGAAACCGCTTGCCACCGTCTTTGCCAACCGGGGCCTTGCCGGAATCGACGGAACTGTTTCCACGGCTACCGGAATCGCCAGGGGCGGGCGGCAGGAGACAACCCTCCTGGTGGGTGATGTCACCTTCCTGCACGACGCCGGCGGGCTCCTCCTAGGGGCCGGGGAACCCGAGCCTCAATTGCGGATTGTGGTGCTCAATGACGGCGGCGGCGCTATCTTCGACCTCCTCGAGCACGGTTCTGTCCGGGCCTCCGGACAGTACGGAGACGTCGTCGAGCGCCTCTTCGGCACCCCGCACACAGTGAACCTTTCCGCGCTCGCCGCAGCGTACGGCGTCGACCATTGCTCGGTGACGACGACGGCGGGACTTGCCGAAGCGCTGTCCGCGCGGCCGGAGGGGCGCCAGATTGTCGAGGTGCGCACGGACCGGGTGGCCCTGCGCGAGCTGCATGGCACGATCAAGGCCGCGGTTGCTGCTGCGGTGGCCGGCGTGCTCGCCCCGTAACACCCCCTGAGGACGCGCAAACGGTCGGAGGACACCCGTATTTGCGTGTCCCTGGACCATATGCGCGTCCTGGATCCAGAAGGTTGTCCACATAGCCGCGCTTGACCCTCCAGGCGGCAGGGATATTGGTGCGATGTTGTCACCATGAATGAGCTTCCCCAGCTGATCCTCGCCAGGAACCTGACAGAAATCGGTGCCAGCCCACGTCCACTGTCCGCCGCGCTCAAGGCCGGGAGTCTGGTGCGGATCCGCCATGGTGTCTATGTGGATGCCGCGGAGTGGGGCGGGCTCAGCAGCTGGGAGCAGTACAGGCTTCGGATCGGGGCCGTGGCCGAAACGTGCCGGGCTCCCACAATCTTCTCGCATCATTCCGCCGCGTCGGCGTGGGAGATACCCACCATTCTGCGCCGGCAACCCGTTCATGCGCTGACCACGTATCGGGGCGGTGGCAGGTCCCGTGCCGGAGTCCGGCGGCATCTGGTTGATCCCGCGAGCATGGATGCCGAGGAGCTGGACGGTCTCCTGGTCACATCCCGCATCCAGACAGTCCTGGACCTCGCCGCCTTCGTGCCGTTCGCGGAGGCTTTGGTTCCGCTGGACCACGTGCTGAAGCCCGACGGCGTGCGCGGACTTCCGGCACTGACCAAGGAGGGGCTGCTCGGAGCTCTGCCCGGGCGATACCCCCTGGCAGCAGAACGGCGAGTGGCCGCGGCCATAAAATTCGCCGACCGCACCTCTGCCTCCGCCGGGGAATCCTATAGCCGCGGTCTGATCCATTCAGCAGGGTTTGCCACGCCCGTACTGCAGTATGAGGTGCGCAGCGGGACAGGCAGGATTGGGTACTCGGACTTCTATTGGGAGGAGAGCCGCACAGTGGGGGAGTTCGACGGGATTGCCAAGTACCAGAACCCCGAATACCTCAACGGCAGGAGCCCGGGACAGGTTGTGGTCGACGAAAAGCTGCGTGAGGACCGCATCCGGGCGACGGGCCGGAACGTCGTGAGATGGGTCTGGGCCGATCTCTGGAAGGCGGGCGAACTCGGCCGCAGGCTGACGGCGGCAGGGGTGCCCCGCCGTCGTCCGCTCTCCTCAGGACACGGAAACGGTGGCAGGACGCAGAAACGGTCCAGGGACACCTGAATGTGAGTGTCCCCGGACCGTTTGCGCGTCCCGGCGCGTCCCAGCCCGTCCCGCGACCCTAGGAGAGGTCGATGTGCGTCGGATCGAGGACCCGGCGCAGGAACTCCTTGGTGCGGTCCTGGGTGGGAGCGCTGATGACCTGCTCGGCCGAGCCTGCCTCCACCACAACTCCGCCGTCCATGAACACCACGCGGTCCGCCACTTCCCGGGCGAAGCCCATCTCGTGCGTCACCACCAGCATGGTCATGCCTTCCTTGGCGAGGTTGCGCATGACGGACAGGACGTCGCCGACGGTCTCGGGGTCCAAAGCGGAGGTGGGCTCGTCAAACAGCATGAGCTCCGGATCCATGCTCAGCGCCCGGGCAATCGCGACGCGCTGCTGCTGGCCGCCGGAAAGCTGGTCCGGGTACCGGTCTGCCAGGTGCCCCAGACCCACGCGGTCCAGGTTGGCCTGCGCCACTTTGTCCGCCTCGGCCTGGGAGCGCTTGAGCACTTTGGTCTGCGCCACGGTGCAGTTCTGCAGCGCGTTCAGGTGCGGGAACAGGTTGAACTGCTGGAACACCATTCCCACTTTGCGCCGCATCCGGTCAATGTCTACGTCCGGGTGGGTGGCCTCGAAGCCGCCCACATGGACAGTACCCTCGTTGGGCTGTTCGAGGAGATTCACGCACCGCAGCAGGGTGGATTTGCCGGATCCGGACGGTCCGATCAGGCACACCACTTCGCCCGGCGCTACTTCCAGGTCGATGCCCTTCAGTACTTCGTTGGAGCCGTAGGACTTGCGGAGACCCTTGAGGGAAACACCGGCTGCCTGTACGTGCCCGGCTTTCGGGGAGGAATTTACGACGTCGTTCATGAGTGTCCTGCCTATCGCTTCGTCCGCGCGGAGCGGCTTTCGAACTTCCGGGCCAAGAGGCTCAGCGGGATGGTGATCACCAGGTAGAACGCGCCGGCAACCAGGAGCGGAGTCAGGCCTGCACCGAGGCTCGAGATACCGTCGCGGCCGAACTTGGTCAGTTCGTACTGCGAAGCGGTGAGGCCCAGGACGTAAATCAGTGACGAGTCCTTGGTCAGCAGGATGACTTCGTTGGTCAGCGGCGGCAGCACGATCTTGAACGCCTGCGGAATGATGATGGTGACCATGGCCCGCCACTGCGGCATGCCCAGGGATCGAGCGGCTTCGAGCTGGCCCTTGGGAACAGCCTGCAGACCGGCCCTCAGGGTTTCGGCGATGTAGGCCGCAGCCACCATGCCGAGGGACACCATGACCACAACGGTCACGTTCCAGGACACCCCGAATGCCAGCGGAACGCCGTAGCCGAAGGCAATAAAGACCAGCAGGGCAGGGATGCCGCGGAAGAACTCGATGTAGCCGGTGGCGATCCAGCGGTAGAGCGGGAAGCTGGAGAGCTTCATCAGGGCCAGGAGCAGGCCGCCGGAGAGGCCCACGATGAAGCCGAGGAAAGTGTAAACAAGGGTGTTCGTCAGGCCGACCAGGAAGATGTCCGGGAACATCGGGCCGATCTTGCCAAAATTGAAGACGCTGGCGCCGATGGTCTCCCAGTCCGTGGCCAGGATCAGTGCGGCCACGGCCACAATGAAGATCCCCGCTTGGACGTTCAGGCTGACTCTGGCTCGTTGAGTTGCGGTCATTGCCATGATGTACTCACATTCATTTTTGCGCAGCCTTGAGGCCCCGTCGCCCGTGTACGGACTGCTTCCAGGACGATCCGGGGCCTCAGCTGCTTAGGTCTCAGGGATTGAGGTGCCGGCTACTTGGCGGCGCCGCCGAACCAGGTGGTCTGGAATTTCTTCAGGCTGCCGTCATCCGTCAGGCGCTTCAACGTGGCGTTGACCTTTTCGGCCATTGCAGTGTTGCCCTTCTTGATGGAAATGCCCAGCTGCTCGCCGGTAGAGTAGTCCTCGACGGACTTGAGCTTTGAGTCGTCCTTGATGGCGTAGCCCAATACCGACTGGTTTCCCAGGGCTGCATCGATGGTGCCGGCCTGGAGAGCCTGGACCAGGAGTCCGGTGTCTTCGAACTGCTGGGCGTCGAGGCCCTTTTCCTTGGCGTAGTCGGCCCCGGTGGTGGCCTGCTGGACACCCACCTTCTTGCCCTTGGCGTCATCGAGGTTCTTGACACCTGAATCCTGGGAGGCCACCAGTGCGAGGTCATCATCCATGTACGGCGTTGAGAAGTCCATGACTGACTTACGGGTGTCCGTGATGGAAATCGAGGAGATGGAGACGTCGCATTGGCTGAGGGCGGTCCCGGTTTCGATGGCCTCGAAGGAGCTGTCCACGACGTTGAGTTCCGCGTTCAGGTCCTTGGCCACTTCGGCAGCGATGTCCATGTCAAAGCCGACGATCTTGCCGTCCTTCTGGAACTCGAAGGGCTCGTAGGGGACGTCCGAGCACACCGTCAGTTTGCCCGACTCGATGAGCTGGATGCCGTCTTTTGCGGCCGGGGTGGCGCCGCTGGTGCCGCCGCAGGCGGTGAGGGTGAGCGCTCCGACGGCGAGGATTGAGGCTGCCTTGACGGCGAATTTTGCCGCGGCAGGGGACTTCGGCTGCATAGTTTTCTTACCTTTTGTTGCTGGGGATGTGTTCTGAGACGGCTAATAGTGTATCTGCTGCAATAGAGATGTGCGTCACAGGAAACTTTGTTTCACTATTGGATAACTATTGGAGCACAAAAAACAAGCCTGTTTTTGGGAAGCGTGTCTTGGATACCGGACTGCACCGGTGAACCAAGCGTCTGAATCAGAAAAGCGCAATCAGCTGCTGATGCCCAAGGACTCGAGCATGGGACGGAATTTGGCCCATGTTTCCGCAAGTTCCGCTTCGGGTTGTGAGCCTTCGACGATCCCGCACCCGGCGTACAGGCGGACGGTATCCGGAGCCTCGATCACGGCACCACGAAGGGCGATGCCCCACTCGCCGTTTCCTGCAGCGTCGAGCCAGCCCACCGGTCCCGCATACGGTCCGCGGTCCATGTGCTCGAGCTTCCGGATCAGTGCGCCAGCCACGAGGGTGGGCGTCCCGCACACGGCTGCAGTGGGGTGGAGCGCGTTGATGAGGGCAAGGCACGTGGGGACGTGGCCCTCCACCTCAGTGAGTTCGGCCTTCACATCCGAGGCCAGGTGCCACACATTGGGCAGCTCGAGGATGAACGGTTCGCTGTGGGCGTTCATGGCTTCCGAGAAGGGCGCCAGCTGTTTGGTCAATGACTGGATGGCGATCTCGTGCTCGTGCCGCTGCTTCGCGGAACCGGCTAGCACCCGCTCGGCAAACTCGAGGGGTGAGCCTTCCATGCCATCGGCATCGCGACGGTCCAGGGTCCCCGCCAGAACACGGGCCTGCGCCGTGCGGCCCTCCACCTGGATGAGCATTTCCGGCGTGGATCCGACGAGGCCGTCCACCCCGTAGGTCCAGCATTCCCGGTACCTGATGGCCAGTTGCCGAAGGATCTCGGCGGCGTTGACGCCTTCGGGCAGCGTGGCCACGATGTCCCGTGCCAGCACCAGTTTTTCGAGCTTTCCGGTGCGCACTTCAGCGACTCCGGCGGCCACCGCGGCCATCCAGTCGTGCTCGCTGAGCGACCCGGTTTCGAGCTTCGTTTGGGGCACGACGGCGGCACCCGGCTCCGCGGGCACCCCACCAAGCGGCTCCCCAGCGGGCGCCCCACCACGGGACGTGCCACCCGCGGGTACCCCACCAAGCGGCTCCTCCGGCCCCTCCGCCGAGCCCTCAAGCCACCCCTTCAGGGAAGCGAGGGCGCCGGCCTCGGTGAGCTCGACGTCGTCGAACGTTAACTGCGTGAGCCAGGCCCTGCCGTCCCGGACCCCCACCACAATCTCAGGCACAATCAGCCGTGAACGGTGGGTGGACAGCTTGGAGAAAGCGAAGGAGCCGAAGGCCACCGGGCCTGTGCCGGGGCACAAAACGAGGTCCTCGACGTCGGCCTCGAGCACCAGGTGGCGCCACCAGATGTCGGCTTCCAGGAAGCGGTCCGGGCCGGTTGCGCTGAAGCGGGTCAGCTCCCCGAAACCGACGAGACCTGCTTCGCGGCGGGTCCAGCAGAGGACGTCGTCCCGCGTGAGAAATGACGGCAGCCCCCGTTGCGCTGATCCTGCGTCCAGGGGGACTGTTAAAGTACGGAACGTGCTCGTCATGATGGGTCAAGAGTACTTGAAAGTACCGTGGTCCTTGGGTGCTTTCGGGTATCGCCATCTTCCGCCGCACCCGGGCACACCCGTGGTTCGTGGGCCTGCCTAACATTTGAGACAATGGCATGGTGAACCGAGCATCCTTGGATAAGCGTCCGGACGAAGTAGCCACGATGTTTGACGACGTCGCCCCCAAATACGACGTCGTCAATGATGTCCTCTCGATGGGGCAGACCCGCCGTTGGCGCAGAGTGGTGGTGGAGGCCGTTGATGCCATCCCGGGCCAGCGGGTGCTGGATCTGGCTGCCGGAACCGGAACGTCAAGCGAGCCGTACGCCGATGCCGGCGTCGACGTCGTGGCTTGCGATTTCTCCCTCGGAATGCTCAAGGTAGGCAAGCGCCGCCGCCCGGATATCGACTTCATTGCCGGTGATGCGACCCGCCTCCCTTTCGCGGACAACTCCTTTGACGCTTCCACCATTTCCTTCGGCCTGCGCAACGTCAACGAGCCCAAGAAGGCGCTGGCCGAGATGCTCCGCGTCACCAAGCCCGGCGGCAAGCTGGTCATCGCCGAGTTCTCGCAGCCCGTGGTTCCGCTGTGGCGCACCATGTACACCGAGTACCTCATGCGCGCGCTCCCGGCCATTGCCGTCAAGGTCTCCTCCAACCCGGACGCCTACGTGTACCTCGCCGAGTCCATCCGCGCCTGGCCGGACCAGGACCACCTCGCTGCCTGGCTGCAGGAAGCCGGCTGGGAAACGGTCACGTACCGGAACCTCAGTGGTGGGATCGTGGCAGTGCACCGTGCCCACAAGCCGCTGGATTCAACGCCCGACGGCGGTGCTGCCGCCATCGCCGCCCACACCGGCCCGGTTGCTAAACTGCGGCGCAACATTTCGCGCAGCACGCGCTAGCTCTCTGTGAAAGTTCTGATAGTAGGCGCAGGCCCCGCCGGATCCACCGCTGCGTATTACCTTGCCCAAGCCGGCATTGAGGTAACGGTGCTGGAGAAAACCAGCTTCCCGCGCGAAAAGGTCTGTGGCGACGGCCTGACGCCCCGGGCTGTCCGGGAGATCCAGAAACTCGGCCTTCCCAACGCGGAAGAGGACGGCTGGCGCCGGAACAAGGGCTTGCGGCTCCTCGCCGGCGGTCGGAGTATCGAGCTCCCCTGGCCCGAAGTTTCTGACTTTCCCCAGTACGGCCTGATCCGCACCCGCCTCGGTTTCGATGAAGAGCTGGCCCGTCACGCCCAGGCCGCCGGCGCCGTCATCCTCGAGCGTCACAGCGTCACCGAAACGCTCCGCGCGGAAGACGGCCGGGTCATTGGCGCCCGCGCCGCGACCCTGGACGAGTCCGGACGAAAGACGGGGGAGTCGCATGACTTTACTGCCGACGTCGTACTCGCAGCGGACGGCAACTCAACCCGCACCGCCGTTTCCCTTGGGATCCAGAAGCGCGACGACCGCCCCCTCGGCGTCGCCGTCCGCACCTACTTCACTTCGCCCCGCACCGACGACGACTGGATGGAAGGCTGGCTTGAGCTTCCTGGCCGCGACGGCAAACTGCTGCCCGGTTACGGCTGGGTGTTCGGCGTGGGCGACGGCACCTCCAACGTGGGCCTCGGAATCCTGAACTCGTCCAAGGAATTCGGCAAACTGGATTACAAGCAGGTGCTCCGCGAATGGACCGCCGGCATGCCCGCCGAGTGGGGCTTCACGCCGGGAAACCAGGTGGGGGAGATCCGTGGAGCGGCGCTGCCCATGGGCTTCAACCGCACGCCGCACTACTCGCCAGGGCTCTTGCTGCTGGGCGACGCCGGCGGGATGGTGTCGCCGTTCAACGGAGAGGGCATCTCCTATGCCATGGAGTCGGCCCGCTTCGCCGCCGAGTTCATCATTGCCTCCGATTCAGCGCACGACGCCGACTCCCACCTCGCGGGATACGCGGACTACGTGAGGGGCCAGTGGGGGTCGCACTTCACACTGGGCCGGGCTTTTGCCGCATTGATTGGCAAGCCGGCCATCATGAAACTCGCCCTGCGGACCGGTATGCCAATTCCCGTGCTGATGCGGTTTGTGGTGCGGCTGCTGGCCAATCTCACCGATCCTGCCGCCAAAGGGTTTGAGGACAAAGTGATCCGCGTGCTTGAAGCGCTGGTCCCGGCAACGTCCAACACCTCGAGCCCGCCCTTAGCCACCAAACAGCGGTTTCCGCAACAAAAAGTTAGGGTTAACCCGTGACCAACTCTGCAGACCAAAGCTGGACGCATGCCGGACACGGCCTGCCGAGCTCTGAACCCGATCTAAATACCACTGCCATTGCCACGGGGCTCCAGCTGCCCACTGGCTTCGCGGCCATCGCTGAAGACCCTGAATTGGGCCCGGCGATCACCACCAACCTGGCGCGGGTGGAAAAGAAGCTGCGCGAGGCCATAGCCAACTCGGATCCCCTCGCCGACGCAACGTCGCGTCACCTGGTGGAAGCCGGCGGCAAACGGATCCGGCCCCTGTTGACGCTGCTGTGCGCCCATCTCGGTGACGCTTCCCTGCCCGCGGTGGTTCAGGCCGCCGTCGTAGTGGAGCTGACCCACCTCGCCACGCTGTACCACGACGACGTGATGGACTCGGCTCCCTTCCGCCGCGGTGCTCCCACGGCCCACGAGGTCTGGGGTAACTCCGTAGCCGTCCTCACCGGCGATCTCATCTTTGCCCGGGCTTCCATCCTGGTTTCGGAACTGGGTTCCCGCGCTCTGGGAATCCAGGCACGCACCTTCGAACGGCTTTGCCTGGGCCAGCTTCACGAGACCGTGGGCCCGCGTCCGGACGAGGACCCCATTGAGCATTACCTCTCGGTCATCTCGGACAAGACGGGTTCCCTGGTGGCTGCGTCCGGCCAGCTCGGTGCCATCTTTGCCGGAGCGGATGACACATACGAAGAGGTGCTCGTGGAATACGGCGAAAAAGTGGGTGTTGCCTTCCAGCTCGCGGACGACGTCATTGACGTCACGGGCATCAAGGTGAAGTCCGGAAAATCGCCTGGCACTGACCTGCGCGAAGGTGTGCCTACCCTGCCGGTTCTGCTGCTCCGTGAAGCTGCTTCGGCTGGAGACCAGTCCGCGGTGGAGCTCCTTGATCTCATCGACGGCGACCTCTCCTCCGACTCCGCTTTGGCTGAGGCAGTTGCAGGGCTTCGCGAGCACCCCGTCACCGCTGAGTCCTGGGTTGTGGCGCGCCGCTGGGCCGATGAGGCAATTGCTGCCCTTGCTCCCTTGCCTGAAGGCGTGGTCAAGACTTCGCTGAGCAACTTCGCTTCGGCCGTGGTGGACCGCAACAGCTAGCCCTGTTGGGCTTTTTGTTTCTTTTGGGAGTTTTTGGGCTTTGGGCTGCCGCTTTTTGTGGAGCTGGGGTTCTTTGGTGCGCCAGGGTCTTTGTGGTGCCGCAGATTTAGCCGGGCTTTAACGGAACAGCCCCGGTCCCTGCGCAACGTTCGTCATCCGCTGCACTGAACCGGGGCCATTTCTCCGTTCGCATCAGATCCACCGGAGGCAATTAGTGGATCCGTGTATGAGTCTATGACAGATATGTCATGTTGGCTAACCAGCGTGTAAATGGCGTGTCACAATTCTTCCCTGCCGAAGTGCGTAACTTATACCGCTTTCAGCGAGGAGTGCCCCCGGAAAATCAGGGTCTGAGCTGCCCTGAACCGGCAAAAGTTACGCATTCTGGCAGGACCTGAGCCTGACCATGATTGTCCACATAGCCATTTGCATGTCTTTCCGGGGCGCCGCTGCCCACTCACTGTTGCTTGAGTGGACATCGTTGAATTTCTCCAGCTCAATGGAGGCGCCGCCCGGGCCTCCAGGATCCGCGCTTCCGGGTTCGGCAGGGTGGCGTTAGGGCAGGCACTGGGCCGTGGCACAGTGATCAAGGTCAGCCATGGGATCTACGGGCTTTCCAGCAACGGTGACGTGGCCCAGGCCCTGGCGCATGGCGGATTGCTTACATGCCTGTCAGCGGCTGAAATCTACAGACTGTGGACCTTGAAGCAGGCCGCGCGGCTCCACCTGTGCCGGAGCCACCCTGTTCCAAGCCAAGGTGTCGCCGAGCATGGCAGGCCCAAGCATGAGCGTCACGCCTGGCTCCCTGTGGCTGGCCTGGCAGATGTGCTCCTTCACAGCTTGCAGTGTCTGCCCGAGCTCGAGTCCCTCGTTTTTGTGCAGTCGGCCGTGGGACGCGGAGATATCTCGCTCGACTTCCTTTATGCCAAGGCAATGGGACGGCGGAATGGCAAAGTACGTGCAGTATTGGATCAGTTGATTCCGAGAGCCGACTCACTGCTGGAAGTGCTCGCGAATACCCATTTTGCGAGGGCCGGATTGCGAGTCCGAAGGCACGTTTTCATTCCTGGGGTAGGCGAAGTGGACTTCCTGGTGGAGGAATGCCTTGTGGTGGAAACCGATGGGCGCACTCATTTTGAGCCTAAGTCGGTCAAGCGTGATCAGCGGCGCAATAACAGGAGCACGCTGGGTGGTTACCTGGTGCTGCGTTACTACTATGACGACGTCGTTTTTGCACCGGATGAGATGGTGGCCGAAGTCCTGGCCGTCCTTGAGTTGTGGCGTCGTGGGAAATTCAACGGGTCCCCGAACGTAAATGCGTAACTTTTGGCCCCGGCAGCTGCCTCCAGCCCCGTGATTCCAAGGTCCGCAACCCCCGTAGACGCTAGAAGTTACGCAAATCGGCCGGGGACAAAGCGGCGGAGGCGAAGGGCAGACCAGACAACCTAGTCCTCGTCGTTGAAAGCCCACTCGAACATGTCAAAGACGAACTCGGAGAACGTACCCTCTTCGCTCTTCCATTGGCCGCGGGCATTGTTGCGGCGCCACACAATGGGATCGGGAACATTGAGATCGCCCACGCGGAAACCCCAGGTGAACTGCTCTTCCTCGTCCTCAAGGAACATCAGGAAGCCTTCATCGTCCACTTCCAGTTCCTCTGGGTCCCAGAAGTAGTGGTAAGCCTCCATGAGATCTTCGCAGCCACCCACGGCTTCGTAGAACTCGCGGAGCACCAGCGGGACCGTAAATTGGTGGTCTGCCAGGGCTTTGTCGAGCTCCTCCTGGGACAGTCCATCCTCTTCCTGCCATTCGTCTTCGAGATACTTCGGAACGAGCGCACGGAACTTCTCGAGGAACATGTCAGTCATGGCTCTTATCCTAGCTAATCGCGGGGCCTGCCTGCGCCGTCCAAACCCAGCCGGTGCCATCCTCGGACAGCCAGCGGAACGTGCCACGAACGGCGCCAGGCGGCTACCCGGAAAGCGAAAACAACAGCCGCCACAACACACGCAGTAATGGCGTTGAAGGAACCTGTGAGCCAGAGGACGGTGGTCAGTGCGGCGCCGGCAAAAGCGGGCAAAGCGTAAATGTCCTTGGGATCGAACAGTTGTGGCACTTCATTGGCCGTAATGTCGCGCAACAGCCCCCCGCCCACCGCTGTCGTGACACCCAGGAGCACCGCGGCAAAGGGGTTTATCCCTAACGAGAGGGCCTTCAACGTCCCGGTGATGCAGAACAGGGCCAGCCCGGCGGCGTCGAACAGGATCAGGAGGGAGGTGAAGCGCTGGACGCTGGAAAACAGGAAATACACCAGCAGGGTGGCCAGCAGCGGCGGGGCGAGGTACGCGGGATTGCTGAAGGCAGCGGGAATGGTGTTGAGGATGATGTCGCGGATCAAGCCGCCACCCAACGAGACAAGGGATGCCAGGAGCAGGGAGCCCACGATGTCGAACTGTTTGCGCGCAGCAAGCAAGGAACCCGACACCGCGAAGAAGAAGACTCCGGCGAGGTCCAGCCATACCAGCGCGATGTCAAAAGGGAAGGTCATGCAGCGGCATCCAGTGGATTTCGAAGGGCGGACGGGGCGGCTCCAACGTTACGCTAGCCCTTATGAAGAACCCGATCCTGATCGCCTGTTCCCACGGGACCTCCAATGCGCAAGGTGCAGCAGAGGTGAATGCCCTGCGCGATGAAATCGCAGCCCTGCGGCCGGGTTTGGATGTCCGGGAGTCATACGTCGACGTTCAGCAACCGGATCTGGTGGACGTTGTGGCTGCACTTCCCGACGGCGAGCCTGCCGTGGTGGTACCGCTGCTCCTCAGCGTTGGATACCACGTCAAGGTGGATATCGCCCGGGCCGTGAAGAGCCGTCCGGGAACCCTCGCCGCAGCACCTTTGGGACCGGATCCGCGGCTTGCGGCCCTGCTGGACCAGCGCTTGCGAGAGGCCGGAGTTACAGATCGCGACGCCGTCGTGCTGGCCGCCGCTGGTTCATCCAACCCCAACGCCGCAATCAGCGTCGAAGAACTGGCCGAGCAGTTGCGCGCACTCCGCACCAACAGGATCGTCGCTGCCTATGGCGCGTCTGCCAAGCCGTCGGTGCCCGACGCAGTCGCCATGCTTCGCGAGGAAGCGGCGGGCGGTGCGGGGGCGGGGGAGTCCGCAGGAGCCGTGGACGACGACGGCCGCGTGGTTATCGCGTCCTACCTCCTGGCGCCGGGCTACTTCCACGACCAGCTGGCCAAGGCCGGCGCCGATCTGGTGACCGAGCCCTTGTTGCCGTCGCCGATCGTTGCGGAGATTGCCTTGGAACGGTTCGACGCCGCGCTAGCCAAACTCCCCGCCTGACGCGCAGCTTCCCTCATGGGACGCGCAGCATCCCTTCTGGCCAGAAATTGCTGCAACCGGCCAAGAACATGACGAAATATTTCCCTAGGTGACCTCCCGTTTCCCAACCTTTGTGACGCGTTTCCGGTCCCCTTTACAGTCGATGCATGACTGATACAGCTCTAGCCGGAGCGTCCGCGGATTCCGCTCCGAAGCGACCGGCCCGCACCTCCCGCCCGGCAGCGAAGCCGCACGGCCAGTGGAAGGTTGATGGCACCGAACCGCTGAACGCCAACGAAACCTGGAAACAGGAAGACGACGGCCTCAACGTCCGTGAGCGTATCGAGTCCATCTACTCCAAAGAGGGCTTCGACTCGATCCCCGGCCAGGACCTTCACGGCCGCTTCCGCTGGTGGGGCCTGTACACCCAGCGCAAGCCCGGGATCGACGGCGGCAAGACCGCCACTCTTGAGCCGCACGAGCTTGAGGACAAGTACTTCATGCTGCGCGTCAGGATCGACGGCGGCGCCCTCACCACTGAGCAGTTGCGCGTCATCGGCCAAATCTCCGTTGACTTTGCCCGCGATTCCGCCGACCTCACTGACCGCCAGAACATCCAGCTGCACTGGATACGGGTGGAAGACATCCCCGAGATCTGGCGCCGCCTCGAAGGTATCGGCCTGTCCACCACCGAGGCCTGCGGCGACGTTCCGCGTGTCATCCTGGGATCACCCGTGGCAGGCATCGCCAAGGATGAGATCATCGACCCCACGCCGCTGATCGCCGAGCTGGGCGAACGCTTCATCGGCAACCCGCTGCTCTCCAACCTGCCGCGCAAATACAAGACCGCCATCACGGGCCACCCGAGCCAGGACGTGGTCCACGAGATCAACGACTTCGCCCTCGTCGGCGTACGCCACCCCGAGCTGGGCGTCGGTTACGACCTCTGGGCCGGCGGCGCACTCTCCACCAACCCGATGCTCGGCAAGCGTCTCGGTGCTTTCGTGAAGCCCGAGGAAGCTGCAGAGGTTTGGCTCGGCGTGACCAGCATCTTCCGCGACTACGGCTACCGGCGCATGCGCACCAAGGCCCGCCTGAAGTTCCTGATGGCGGACTGGGGTCCGGAGAAGTTCCGCCAGATCCTCGAGGACGAATACCTCGGCTACAAGCTTGCAGACGGCCCCGCCGCACCCAGGCCCACCAGCCCGGGCGACCACATCGGCGTGCACGAGCAGAAGGACGGCAAGTTCTTCATCGGTGCCACCCCGCTGGCGGGCAGGCTTTCCGGCAAGCAGCTGGTGAAGCTTGCTGACACCCTTGAGGCCAGAGGCTCATACCGCCTCCGCACCACGCCCCACCAGAAGCTCGTGGTCCTCGATGTTCCCAAGGACCAGGTTGAGCCACTGGTTGCCGAGCTGGACGCCCTGGGCCTTTCCGCCCGCCCGTCGGTGTTCCGCCGCGGTACCATCGCCTGCACGGGCATCGAGTACTGCAAGCTGGCCATCGTGGAAACGAAGGTCACCGCAGCTACCGCCGTCGCCGAGCTCGAGCGCCGCCTCGCGGACCTCGCAGCGTCCGGTGAATTGCCGCACGCCCTGTCCCTGCACATCAACGGCTGCCCCAACTCCTGCGCCCGCATCCAGACCGCGGACATAGGCCTCAAGGGCATGATGCTGCCAACGCCCGACGGCGACCCCACCCCCGGCTTCCAGGTCCACCTGGGCGGCGGACTGGCATCCACTGACCGCGACGAGGCAGGCCTGGGCCGCACCGTCCGCGGCCTCAAGGTCTACGTCGAGGATCTTCCTGACTATGTAGAGCGAGTGGTCCGCAGCTTTGTGGCCCAGCGCAATGAAAACCAGACTTTCGCCGAATGGGCTCATGCAGCTGATGAGGAGGCACTCCAGTGAGCGCGGCTCAGCCATCGCCTGTCAACGCCCCGGTCGCCAAGCGCGGTGTCGAGGAGCTCAAAGCCCTCGCAGAGTCCGGTGCTGCCGAGCTCGGTTGGGACGCTCCTGCCCGTGACGTGATTGCCTGGGTGGCGCGCAACTTCGAACTGCCCGCCGTCGCGGTCGCCTGCTCCATGGCCGACGCCGTCCTCCCGGCCCTCGTCGCCGACCAGATCCCCGGCGTCGATGTCCTGTTTTTGGAGACCGGCTACCACTTCCCGGAAACCTACGCCACGCGTGACGAGGTGGCCGCCAACCTCCGCGTCAACGTGGTGGACGTCCTCCCCGAGAACACTGTGGAACAGCAGGACCGGCTCCTGGGCAAGGACCTTTTCGCCCGTGACGCCGCCCAGTGCTGCGCCCTCCGGAAAGTTGCTCCGCTCAAGCGCACCCTTGCCGGCTACGAGCTGTGGTTTACCGGAGTACGCCGCGACGAAGCCCCTACCCGCACCAACACGCCCCTGGTTACCTGGGATGAGGCAAACGGCCTGGTCAAGGTCAACCCGGTTGCGGCATGGAGCTTCGACCAGCTGGTGCAGTACTCCGACGACAACCTCCTCCCCGTCAACCCGCTGCTTTCACAGGGCTACCCGTCCATTGGCTGCCAGCCCTGCACCCGGAAGGTGGCGCCGGGCGATGACCCCCGCGCCGGCCGCTGGGCAGGAACCGACAAGACAGAATGCGGACTACACGTATGAGCACCCAAATCACCAACGAGGACCTGGAGCTGTCTGTGCTGGAATCTGACACCACCGTCCCAGCCACACGCCTCTCCAGCCTGGACACGCTTGAGTCCGAGGCCATCCACATCATCCGCGAGGTTGTAGCCGAGTTCGAGAAGCCTGCGCTGCTCTTCTCCGGCGGCAAGGACTCCGTGGTGATGCTGCACCTCGCCACGAAGGCCTTCTGGCCCGGCAAGGTTCCGTTTCCCGTGGTGCATGTGGACACGGGTCACAACTTCCCCGAGGTCATCGACTTCCGTGACCGGACTGTGGAGCGGCTGGGCCTTAAGCTCGTCGTCGGCAGTGTGCAGGAGTTCATTGACCGCGGCGAGCTGGCCGAGCGGGCTGACGGTACCCGCAACCCGTTGCAGACCATTCCGTTGCTGGATGCCATCCAGTCCAACAAGTTCGACGCTGTCTTTGGCGGCGGCCGCCGTGACGAGGACAAGGCCCGCGCCAAGGAGCGCATCCTGAGCCTCCGCGACGAGTTCGGCCAGTGGGACCCCCGCAACCAACGGCCCGAACTGTGGAACCTCTACAACGGCCGCCACACTGTTGGCCAGCACGTCCGGGCGTTCCCCATCAGCAACTGGACCGAGCTGGATGTGTGGCGCTACATCGAGCGCGAGAACATCGAGTTGCCCGGCCTGTACTACGCCCACGAACGCGAAGTCTTCGCCCGCGACGGCATGTGGCGCGCCGTGAGCGAGGTGTCGCAGCCCCTGGACACCGAGGAAGTCATCACCAAGACGGTCCGCTACCGGACGGTTGGCGACATGTCCTGCACCGGCGCTGTTGAGTCAGCTGCCGCTACCGTGCGCGACGTCGTCATCGAAGTTGCCGCCTCCACCATCACCGAACGTGGCGCCACACGCGCAGATGACCGCATCTCCGAGGCCGCCATGGAAGACCGCAAGAAGGATGGCTATTTCTAATGAGCACCGATATTGACACCGCCCGCGCGGCAGCCCTCCTGGATGAAGCCCCGCTGACGAACGCGACGCTGTTCCGCTTCGCCACCGCCGGATCGGTCGACGACGGCAAGTCCACCCTCGTTGGCCGCCTCCTTCACGATTCCAAGGCGATCCTGGCCGATCAGCTCGAGGCCGTAGCCCGCACCTCTGCTGACCGCGGCTTTGGCGGTTCCGGAGCCACCGGCACTCAAGCGATTGACCTGGCCCTCCTGACCGACGGCCTGCGTGCCGAACGGGAACAGGGCATCACCATCGACGTCGCCTACCGCTACTTCGCCACGGACCGCCGCAGTTTCATCCTCGCGGACTGCCCCGGCCACGTTCAGTACACCAAGAACACGGTGACCGGCGCGTCCACTGCGGACGCCGTCGTCGTACTCATTGACGCCCGCAAGGGTGTCCTCGAGCAGACCCGCCGGCACCTGTCCGTGCTGCAGCTGCTGCGTGTTCCGCACGTGATTGTTGCGGTGAACAAGATCGACCTCGTGGACTTCAGCGAAACTGTCTTCCGTGAGATCGAAGCAGATGTTCAGCAAGTGGGACGCGAACTCGGTCTCGGCAGCGACGGCATTGCCGATCTGCTGGTTATCCCGGTTTCGGCCCTCGACGGCGACAACGTCGTGGACCGCTCGGAGCGCACCCCCTGGTACGACGGACCGGCGCTGCTGGAAACGCTGGAGTCCCTGCCTGCCGCCGACGAGCTCGAAAGCCACCTGGAGAGCTTCCGGTTCCCCGTGCAGCTGGTCATCCGGCCCCAGGGCGCACTCGCTCCCGATGCGGTTGCCGGCGGCCTGGACGTGGAAAAGTACCGGGATTACCGCGCTTACGCCGGGCAGATCACCGAGGGTTCCGTGAAGCTCGGCGACAAGGTTACTGTCCTGACTCCGGGCCAGGGTCCGAGGACCACCACGGTGACAGGGATCGACTTCGCAGGCGCAGAGCTGACCGAAGCAGCTGCACCCCAGTCAGTCGCGATCCGCCTCGCCGATGAATTCGACGTCGCCCGTGGTGACACGATCGCGGCCGCCGGCACCATCCGGGAAAGCTCAGCGGATCTTTACGCCGCGCTGTGCTGGCTTTCGCCCAAGCCGCTCCGCGAAGGCGCCAAGGTACTGGTCAAGCACGGTACGCGCACAGTCCAGGCGCTGGTGCGCAACGTCACCGGCAAGCTCGATCTCGCCAACTTCCAGCTGGAGGCCACGTCCAACCTGGAACTGAACGACATCGGTCACGCCCAGCTCCGGCTCGCTGCCCCGCTGCCGCTGGAGAACTACCTGCACCACCGCCGCACCGGCGCATTCCTGGTGATTGATCCGATCGACGGCAACACCCTCGCGGCCGGGCTCGTGAACGACCACCCGGGCGACCACGAGGACGAGCGCTACTCCATCTAGTTCCGCTGTCCCCAGTTCCGTCGAAGTCACGGTTTCCGAAGTCAGGGTTTCCGAAGTCAGGGGTCCGGGCCGCCCACTACGGGTGCCCGGACCTTCGACTACCTATTTCCTGACGTCCCGCTACGGGTTCCCGGACAGTTCAGCTGTGGAGACACTTAGAGTGACCGAACATGACGCCACGTGAACTTGCATGACCCTGAGTTTCTGTTTCATTTAGCCCCGATTGTGACACTCCCTATGGTGAATTCATGACTAGCCCACAGCCCGGCATGAAGCGCATTGTTGCTGGCCAGAGTAACAAGCCCCAGCGCAGCCGCGCCGTGGAGATCGCGCTGGCCATTGGTCTGGTCCTGCTGATCGGAGCAGGTGCCGCGGTTTCCTCGGCGATGTCCAATGCCCAATCGGCGGCTCCGGCCCCGGCGTCGGACGCCCAGGAACTGAAACTCGGTTACTTCGGCAACATCACCCACGCTCCGGCCCTGGTTGGCGTCAGCGAGGGCATTATTGCCAAGGAATTGGGCAGCACCCGGCTCAGCACCGAGTCCTTCAACGCCGGCCCGGCAGCCATAGAAGCCCTCAATGCCGGAGCGATCGACGCAACCTACATCGGCCCCAACCCGGCTATCAACTCGTTCGTCAAGAGCCAGGGTGAGTCCGTCAGCATCATCGCCGGGGCTGCGGCGGGCGGAGCGCAGCTCGTTGTCAGGGAGGGCATTAACTCGCCTGCTGATCTGCGGGGCAAGACATTGGCGTCGCCTCAGCTTGGCGGAACCCAGGATGTCGCTTTGAGGTCCTGGCTGGCGAAACAAGGCTTCAAAACCAACACCGACGGCAGTGGCGACGTCGCCATCAATCCCACTGAGAACGCTCAGACCTTGAAGCTTTTCCAGGACGGAAAGCTCGACGGCGCGTGGTTGCCTGAGCCGTGGGCCTCGCGGCTGGTGCTCCAAGCCGGAGCCAAGGTACTGGTTGACGAGAAAGATCTCTGGGACGGCTCGTTGACTGGAAAACCTGGCGAGTTTCCCACCACCATCCTGATCGTGAACAAGCAGTTCGCGGCCAGCCACCCTCAAACGGTCAAAGCACTCCTGAGGGGGCATGCCCAGTCGGTAGCGTGGCTCAATGATGCTCCGGCCGCCGAGAAAGCGTCCGTGCTCAACGCCGCCTTGAAGGAAGACGCTGGAGCCGAGCTGAAGCCGGACGTCCTGGAGCGTTCTCTTCAAAACATTGTTTTCACCGTGGACCCGCTCGCAGGAACCTACAAGAAACTGCTCCAGGATGGTGTCGAGGCCGGCACCACCAAGCAGGCAGACCTCAACGGGATCTTCGACCTAACGGCCCTGAATGAAGTTACAGGCGAGAACATCGCGGCCGCCGGACTCGGCAAAGAATAGCTCGGCAAAGAATAGCTAGGCAAAGACTAGCTTTCACGTCGGCTCCACCATCATCAACTAGCAAAGGACGGGACCATGCCAGTCGTACTGGAAAACCTGGGTAAGCGCTTCGGCGACGGCGCCCCGGTACTGGACGACGTCAACGCCAGCATTGCTAAAGGGGAGTTCGTCGCCCTGCTGGGTGCCTCAGGCTGCGGCAAGTCAACCCTGCTGAACATCATGGCGGGACTGGAGCTGCCGACGTCGGGCGCTCTTGAAGTCCCCAGCGATGGCGCCGCATTCATGTTCCAGGACTCGGCACTGTTTCCGTGGTTGACAGCCAGGGAGAACGTTGAGCTTGCCCTGAAACTGCGGGGCGTGGGTAGGTCGGAACGGCGGGTTAAGGCCAACGAGCTTTTGGAGCTGGTGCACTTGGCGGAAGCCGGGGATAAGCGCCCGCACGAGCTCTCCGGCGGTATGCGCCAGCGTGTAGCCCTGGCCCGTTCCCTCGCCCAGGACCGCCAGTTGCTGCTGATGGACGAGCCCTTTGCAGCCCTGGACGCCATCACCCGCGACCTCCTTCACGACGAACTCGAGCGGATCTGGAAGGAAACCGGCCGGACCATCGTGTTCGTGACGCACAACGTGCGCGAAGCCGTCAGGCTTGGCCAGCGTGTGCTGCTCCTGTCCTCCAGGCCCGGCCGCGTGGTCCAGGAATGGAACGTCACCGAGGAACACCGAACTGACGCCGGGCTTGCCGGACAGCTGACCGGGGTCATCACGGCCCGGTTGCGAGAGGAGATCCGTCGCCATGCCAAGTAATCCCACTCCACTGCAGGACGTTTATACGGAGCCAGAGGAATCGCATAAAGTCCACGCTGCGCTGACGCGTTCCTCAACCGGCTCCGAGGACCTTCGTGAGCTCGGCAGCGGTCTGGATTCGCTCCAGTCGGACGCCGTGCGGAAGGCCGGGATCGACTGGACGCGCATCCTGCTTCCGATAGCTGCAATCGCGGTTCTCATCGTCATCTGGCAGCTCTATGTGTCCATGGGCTTCAAGCGGCGCGACCTCGTTCCCGGACCCATGGATGTTGTGGCTCAGTTCGGAACCCTCTGGGGTGAGGGCAAGCTTCAGGAAGCGGTCTGGACTTCCCTTCAACGCGGACTCCTTGGCTTCCTCATCAGCGTGGCCATCGCAACCCCGGTCGGTTTGCTGCTTGCCCAGGTTGCTCCGCTGCGCCGTGCATTCGGCCCGCTGATTTCCGGGCTACAGGTTCTGCCGTCCGTCGCATGGGTGCCTGCAGCCATCATCTGGTTCGGGCTCACCGACGCCACGGTGTACTTCGTCATTTTCATGGGCGCCATCCCGTCCATCATCAACGGACTGATCTCGGGTGTGGACCAGATCCCGCCGCAATATAGAAGTGTCGGCACAGTCCTGGGTGCCTCCCGGCTCCAGATGGCTGTGCAGATCGTCCTTCCCGCAGCCCTCCCCGGCTACCTCAGTGGTCTCAAGCAGGGTTGGGCGTTCTCCTGGCGCTCCCTGATGGCAGCTGAGATCATCGCGGTCGGCGGAACCATTGGTTTCGGCCTCGGCTCCATGCTGAACCAGGGCCGCGACCTGTCCGACATGACAATCGTGATGTCCGCCATCCTCCTGATCCTCGCGATCGGCATCCTGATCGAACTGCTCGTCTTCGCACCGATTGAGAAGCGACTACTGCGCAGCCGCGGCCTCCTCGCCGGCAGCACCCGCTAAGCAACCCGCTCCCGCCGCCCGCCAGGACGCAATCGGTCGGGGGACGCGCAAATGGCTTGGGGACACCCGAATACGGGGGTCCCCGAGCCATTTGCGCGTCCTGGGGTAGGAAACGTGTCCTGGGGTAGGAAAGGGAGGAAAGTTACGCAGCATTACCTTGCGTGAACTGGTGTTTCCGCGGCGTTGGCCCCCAATGTGACGCGGCCCTACCGTTGATTCATGGCTATCCAGGACATCTATCCCACAGCGCTGCGCCTCCTCGGCCGCCCCGTGCTGGTGGTGGGCGGCGGTCCCGTCGCTGCCCGCCGCGCCAAGGGACTCCTCGACGCCGGAGCCCGGGTCACCGTCGTCGCTCCTGTTGCGTCAGCCGCTCTCCTGGAACTGGCCGACGCCGGACTCCTCACCTGGGAGCAGCGGCCTTACCAGCCTTCCGACGTCGAGGTTGTCTGGTTCGTCCAGACCGCCACCGGCGACTCCGCCGTCGATGCCCAGGTCTCCGCCGATGCCGAAGCGCAGCGCATCTGGTGCGTCAACGCCTCCGACCATGAGGCTTCAGCTGCCTGGACCCCCGCAGTCGCCGTTGTAGACAACGTCCATATCGCCGTGAACGCCGGGGGAGACCCGCGCCGAGCCATGGCATTGCGCGATGCTGTTGCCACCGCTTTGGAGACGGGCGACCTTCCCCTGCGCCGTCGTCGTGCTTCCACCGATGCCGGTTCCGTGGCCCTGGTGGGCGGCGGACCAGGCGACTCCGGCCTCGTTACGGTGCGTGGACGGCGGCTCCTTGGCCAGGCCGACGTCGTGGTTGCCGACCGCCTTGGTCCCCGCGAACTCCTCAAAGAATTGGCCCCCGACGTCCGCGTCATCGAGGTCGGCAAAACCCCTGGCCACCATCCTGTTCCGCAGTCGGAGATCAACCGGATCCTTGTCGACGAGGCGCTGCAGGGCCACCGCGTGGTCCGGCTCAAGGGCGGCGACCCGTACGTTCTGGGCCGCGGCGGCGAGGAAGCAGAGTTCTGCCGGCAGCATGGCGTCGAGGTTGAAGTGGTCTCCGGTGTCACATCCGCCATCTCCGTACCAGCGGCCGCCGGCATTCCGGTGACGCACCGTGGCCTGGCGAAGGGCTTCAGCGTGGTCACCGGCCATGAGGAGCTTGCCGAGGTCCCGGCCCGTGCCGACCACACTGTGATCTTGCTCATGGGAGTGGGGCAGTTGCGTGCCTCTGCCGCCTCTCTGGCCCAGGCCGGGCTGCCTGAAGATACTCCCGTTGGTATTGTTGAAAACGGCTATTTGCCTAACCAGCGCGTGACGATCGGCACCCTGGCGTCCATAGCGGACCAGGCAGAAGCCACCGGCGTCGCTAACCCCGCGGTAATCGTGATCGGTGACGTTGTTCGCGTCAGTCCGTTCGCGCCGTCGCACTTCAAAACTTCCGACTACAGCACCATCACTCCGAACCGCCCCCGCACAACCCTGAGCTCCGCCCGCGTTCTCACCACCTGATGCAGAAGAAAAGGAACACAGCCGTGTCAACCAGCACCACCGTAGGATCTGCTGCCCGCCCGCTGCGCGTCGCCGTCGTTGGCTCCGGCCCTGCCGGCGTTTACGCTGCGGACATCCTCACCAAGAGCGAAGCCGTCAAGAGCGGCGAGCTGACGGTCAGCATCGATCTCTTCGACCGCTACCCGGCCCCTTACGGGCTGATCCGTTACGGCGTTGCCCCCGATCACCCCCGCATCAAGGGCATCGTGAACGCCCTGCACAAGGTGCTGGACCGCGGCGACATCCGCTTCTTCGGCAACGTGGACTACGGCACAGACCTTTCCATCGAGGACCTCCGCACTCACTACGACGCCATCATTTTCGCCACCGGTGCCATCAAGGACGCGGACCTGAACATCCCCGGCGTCGAGCTTGAAGGTTCTTACGGCGGTGCTGACTTCGTCTCCTGGTACGACGGCCACCCCGATGTGCCCCGCGAATGGCCGCTGGATGCCAAGGAAATCGCCGTGATCGGCAACGGCAACGTCGCCCTCGACGTCGCCCGCATGCTGTCCAAGCACGCGGATGATCTGCTGGTATCCGAGATTCCGGAGAACGTCTACGCCGGGCTGAAGGCTTCCCCCGTGACGGATGTCCACGTGTTCGGCCGCCGTGGCCCTGCCCAGGTGAAGTTCACCCCGCTGGAACTGCGCGAACTGTCCCACTCCAAGGACGTCGACATCATCCTGTACCCGGAAGACTTCGAGTTCGACGAAGAGTCCGACCGCCAGGTCCAGACCAACAACCAGACCAAGACCATGGTGGGCACCCTCACCAACTGGATCGCCGAGCAGCCTGAGGACCCTTCCGAGTTCAAGGCTTCCCGCCGCCTGCACCTGCACTTCCTGCACAGCCCGGTGGAGATCTACGATGACCCCGCAAACCCCGGCCACGTCGCGGGCATGAAGTTTGAGCGGACCGAGCTGGACGGAACCGGCAACGCCCGGGGCACCGGCGAGTTCATCGACTACCCGGTCCAGGCCGTGTACCGCGCAATCGGCTACTTCGGTTCCGCCCTGCCTGAGGTTGAGTTCGACCACAAGAGGGGTGTTGTTCCGAACGACGGCGGCCGCGTGCTGGACGGTTCCGGCTCCCACGTCCCCGGCATCTACGCCACGGGTTGGATCAAGCGCGGTCCTGTCGGCCTGATCGGCCACACCAAGGGCGATGCCCTCGAAACCGTGACCTACCTCCTCGAAGACCGCGAAAACCTTCCGGTCGCTGCAGCGCCCGCGCCGGACGCCGTCGTCGAACTGCTTGAAAACCGCGGCGTCAAGTACACCAGCTGGGAAGGCTGGCTGGCCTTGGACGCCCACGAACTGGCTCTCGGCGCCGAGGCTACTGCTGCCGGCGGGTCGCACGGTGTTGAGGTCAAGCGTGAGCGCATCAAGGTTGTGCCGCGCGAGGACATGGTGGACATCTCCCGGGACGGCGTTGCCGCCAGCGTTTAGTCCGCTACTTCGGCGCAGCGCGAGCCGGCAGGTAATGACCGCAAAACTCAGGTTTGAGGTCTTTACCTGCCGGTTCGCACTGCTTTTTAAGCGCCAGTTGGCAGCCCAGCCTCAGATGGCCGGACCCTTCGCACCCGCGCCGCCGGAGGCCATCAGCTCCAGCCGCTTGAGCGTCTCCTTGTTGCGGACGGCGATGAGGGGGTCGAGGATGAATTTCGGGATGGCACTGCCGGGGCCCTTGATGGCGTCTTCGGCCATGGTGACCTTGCAGCCGGTGCGCTGTTCCTCAATGGTGATCACCACTTTTGCCTCACCGAGCGGCCAACCCCTGGCGATGAGTTCGATGGACTTGCCCGGGTTTGAGGCAGTGACATGGGTTTTGTCGTTGATCAGGAGTGGCCAGGCTCCTACTGAATGATGGAGAACCGCGCCCTCGGCAGGCCAGAGTGCGTCGACGTCGCGAATCCTCGACGCCCCCACCACCCAACCGGAGTAGAGCCAGCCGTCCGCAATGACGTTCCAAACGTCGTTTGCCGAGGCGAGGAAGGTTTTGCTGACGGTAACCATGTGGGTGCTCCTGCTCAGGGATTGGTGGGTGGGCGGACCAGAGGCGTGGAGGGCTCGACGGCGGGACGAGCGGTCCTTCGGGTGGCGATAGTGCGGTTCGCGATTGCTTGGCTTACGGGCAGTGCCGTACGCCGGGGCCCGCAGCCGTCTGGTCCAGGCGTAGGTCCCGGCGCTTTTCAGCGGATTAAGGACCGGATCGAAGCGGAGGCCGGTATCTTCGGCGGCAGCGGCAGGGCGCAGGGTGAGGGTCCCGAAGCGGATCCAGGGTCCCGACGGCCGGGCGTAATGCATCGCCAGCACCCAGTCAGCTGCCAAGGGCTCTGTTCCCGACGATGCTGTTCCCGACGCAGCTGCACCGGGGGACTCCGTGGTGAGGCCAAGCAGGACAGGACCGCGGGTTCCTTTGTGAGGCATCAGCGTGGTGAAGGTGGCCTTGCCCGGATCCCGTCGCGGCAGGAGGGCGAACCGGGCAGGCCAAGACCAGCCGGTGGTCGCAAAAAGAACATCCTCCGGACCGCCGTCGTCCTTGAGTCGCAGTGCCAGCCCCAGAATGTCAGGCAGGGGAGCGGGCAGTCCTATCGAGCGGGAATAGCGGGCAGTCACAACATGCCTGCCGGGCAAGTCGACCCACGGTACGCCGCTGGATTGGCCGTGTAAGAGGCTCTCGGTGTTGCCGAAACCTGCCTTGGTGAGCTCGCCGGTGAGCAGGGTTCCTTTGGGGTGGATGGGCCGTTCCGGCCGGACAACCTTCAGGGCCTTGAAAATCAAGGAGAAGGCGGCCCCCGCAAGACCCGCAATACCAGCCGCACTGCTGATTCCGATTGCCATAGCTACATCCTGCCGAAGCGGGATCTGACGAGGGCAAAGACTCCGTAGCAGATGAAGCCCGCGCCGATGGCAGTAAGGAGAAGCGGCCCCCACGGATGGTCGCGTAACGCCTTCAAGCTTCCATCAAGACCGGTCGACTCGGCAGCGTTGTTCTTCACAGCAGCAACGATAAACAGCAGTCCTACCAGCTTCAAGGCAACCCCTTTGGCAACATGCCCGGCGACGCCAAGTCCGCTGATTGCCCTGCCCCGCCGTGTCCCCTCGAAGTGATGCAGCTCGTCCTTGAACCGCTTGGCAAATCCTTTGAACACGAAGTAGATGCCGATGCCGATGATAGTCAGGCCCACGATCACCAGCACTGGAGCGCCAAGGGGGCGGCTTAGCAAGGAGGTACTGAAGGCCCGGGTTGACTCGCCGGAGTCGCTCCGCGCACCCACAGCAAAGCTCGCGAAGGTATAGCCCACGCTGCCGTACACCACGCTCAGCGCCCCTGACGAGATCAGCTTGCCCAGGCGCTCGCGGCGGCGCTCACGACGTACCCGCAGCGTCGCTTCGCTTAGTTGCCATAATGCGAGACCCGCGCATCCTGCTGCGCATGACCACATCACAAACGGGCCCCAGGGATTAGCGGCGAGCTGTTCAATAGCACCTGTAGGTTCCGGCTCGCCGGGCTGACCGAACGCGACGGCTATGGCAATGGCGCCCACCACCACATGAAGGAGCGCCATCACCGCAAATCCCCAACGGGCGACGACGTCGAGCGCCTTGGCGTTGGAGGCAGCCTCCGCGGCGCTCGCCGCTTCGCTGAGTGCCGAATCCATGTCCGTCATGTCTGAATCCGATGTCCTTCCTACCCGTTCATGGGTCCCTCGGCGTGAATCTTCTCTGAACCTGGCCCCACGAGCTTGACGGTGCAGCGGACCACGAGGCTGTCCGGTGCCGTGTGGATATCCACGAGGGTTTCCCCAGGAGCGAGGACTGTGTACGTTTCCGTACCCGGCTCCACGCTGACATTTTTGGAAGCAGCAGCCTGCTGTGCGTTCTCAAGCGCTTCATGGCGAAGAGTGTCAACGTACTGCTCGTCATTCTCCCGCGAGGCATCCCCAAAGGCCCAACCGAAGAGTGTTCCACTCATTCCAGTTCCTGCCGATTCCCTAGCCCCGAGCATTCGCTTCAACATTCCCTTCCATTCCAGTTCAAGGGGTATCAGTTCTATAGTAAGTGTGCTTACCATATTAGATCACGACTATCATCCGGATCTTGACTGAACATCTCGCGGTGAAGGTCCGGGAAGTCCTGAAGCCTAAGCCCAATCCAGGAAACGCAAACACGTTAGGAAGAGACAATGGCAGGAAATCTTATTGCCCGTTCCATCCACGATCTGACAGCAGGGGCTTGGTTCGGCGGTTCGCTGATGGGTGCCATAGGACTCAACGGGGCAGCGGCTGAGGCCAAGGATCCAACGGAACGCACACGGCTCTCCAGCCTCGGATGGAAGAGGTGGGCGCCGGTACAGACAGCCGCCTTCACAGCACACATCGTTGCCGGCCTCGCAGTGATCTGGGAGAACAAGGAGCGCATGGCCAAGCAGGAGGGCGTCACCCGTCTGAGCATCTACAAAACAGCCGTGACGCTGGTGGGGGCGGCCGTCACTCTCTATGCGGGCATGCTTGGAGGCAAAGTCGAGAAGCTTGCCGCAGAGGGAGCCGAAGGCGCCACCGAGCCCGATCCTGCGGCTTCAGATGAGCTCAAGTCAGCGCAAAAGCAGCTCAAGTTGCTGCAGTGGGCCATTCCTGTCTTTGCCGGATCGGTGATAATCATGGGCGCCAAGCACGGTGAGATGCAGCGTCCGAAGAACGTCTTGGCAGGCCTCAGGCGCTCCTGATCCACCTGAAATAAAGCCAACCCTTGGAATCAAACCAACACCTGCAATAAAACCAACCAATGCAGCCAGCCCGGAAAGTTACACGGGCTGGCTGTTGGCTGGGGGCAGGTCGGGGTTCATATCCTCGAGTTTCGGGTCCTCGGCTGTCCAGACCTGGATGATGGCCCATGCAACGGCCGCGAGCGGAACGGACAGCACGGCTCCGATGATGCCCGCCAAAATGGTCCCCGCCGTCAGTGCCATCAGGATGACCAAGGCGTGCAGCTGAAGCGATTTCCCCATAACAACGGGCTGCAGAAGGTCACCCTCGAGCTGGTTCACGGCGATAACGACTGCCACCACGATCAGCGCGACCACGGGACCGTTGGCCACCAGTGCCACCAGTGCCGCGAGGATACCGGCAACGGTCGCTCCCACCAGGGGGATGAATGCGGTGATGAATACGATGATGGCCAAGGGTATGGCGAGGGGGACCTGCAGAATCAGCAGGGCCGCGCCGATTGCCAGGGTATCCACGAGGGCCACGATGGCCGTGCCGCGCACGTAACCGCCCAGGACCTCCAGCGTCCGCTTGCCTGCCCGGCGCAGTTTCTGTTCCCGCTGCCCCTTGAAGGGCCGCAGGAAGAACTCCCAGATCTTCGCGCCGTCCTTGAGGAAAAAGAAGAGGATGACCACCATGAGGATGGCGCCGGCCAGGAACTCCGTCACCACGGACAGCCCGGTAATGGCTCCGGACCGCGCCTGGCTGCTGGTGGCAAAATCCACCAGACCTGTCCGTGCCTGTTCCAGCTGCTCCCTGTCCAGCGGGAACGGGCCCGTCAAGAGGAAATTTTCCAGTTCCTCCAGCCCTGACGCCGCTTGGGACACAAGCTCTCCCCATTGGTTGCGGACCGACATGACGATGATGCTCGTGACCCCGGCCAGGACAGTAAGCAGCAGAACAAAGGCGATGGCCGTTGCGGCGCCGCCGGGCAAACCACGTCGCCGCAGCAGGTTCACGAACGGGCCGATCGCAGCGGCCAGGATGAGCGCGATCAGCACCGGAATCACTAACAGCCGGATCTGCATCAGGGCAAAGATGGAGATGCTGACCACCGCCAGGATGAGCAGAATCTGGGCAGAGCGGACGGCCACGCGCCCCAAGCTGTCTGACCAAAGGGAGCGTGGGGTTTTGGGGGTTGTCGCGGCGCTAAGGGTTGGTGCCGCGTGGGTCGTGGATTCCTGTGCCGAGGGTTCCACTGCTCGAGCCATGACGTTCTCCCAGTTGTTGGTGGGCAAAGCTGAATTCAGGATTCATGGAAAAGATAACCCTGAAACAGTAAGCCTTCTGACATTTTGGGGGAAGTTCAGCGGGGTTACTCCGGCAGCCACTCCCGCAGCCACTCCGCGCAGGAGTTCAGATTACGTTGAACGCTTTCGACGGCGGCAGTTTCGTCGTGTGCTTCGATGGCGTCCAGGAGTTCGCCGTGACCCGCAACCGGAAGTCCCTCGAAGCCGGGGCGGCGTTGCTGCCGCACAAGATCGCTGTGGAAGATGCCGCCGAAACTGGTGTAGAGCTCATGAAGCAGCGGATTCCCTGATGCCTGGGCAACTGCCTCGTGAAACTCCCAGTCCGCCCGCGCCCAAGTTGCATAGTCCCCTGCAGTCCAGGCGTTCTGCCGTGCGGCCAGGAGGGTCCGCATCGCGATGATGTCGGCCTCAGTGGCGTTGCGGGCGGCAAGCCGTGCCGCCTGCGTATCCAACCCCACCCGAACCTCGAGGATGTGCTCCTCAGTGTGGTCCTTATACATCCGCCGCGCAGCTCCCGAAAGTTCGCTCGTGGCCCTGACGTAAGTTCCGTCCCCCCGCCGAACCTCCAGCATTCCACTGTGCGCCAACGCTTTAATGGCCTCACGCAGGGTACCCCGGGAGACGCCAAGTCCAGCCATCAGCTCCGGTTCAGCAGGGATCCGCTCCTGCAGGGGCCATTCCCCGGACTGGATCATCTGCCGCAGCTTAGCGGTAACTTCTTCGGCAAGTGCCGGACGGGAGGAGGCAGTGAGGCTCATGGCTTGGCCACCGGGATCTTCTTCTCCGTCCGTTCGCTGGTGAGCTGATGTGCCACCACCACCTGCACAATCGCGACGGCGAGCAAGAGTGCCAGGGGCAGGCTCCAGCTTCCGGTTGCGCTGTGCAGCAGGCCCATCCCAAATGGTCCTGCCGTTGCAAGCAGGTACCCCACCGACTGCGCCAATGTGGAGATCGCCGTGGTTTCCGCCGTCGTGCGCCCGCTGCGGCTGATCATCACCATGACCAGCGGGAAAATTCCGAGCCCGAAGCCCAGTACTGCTGCCGGTACGGCGGCAAGGGAAGGGGGCAGCAGGAGCAGCGCAGCTATTCCCAGGACCATGGCCGCGGTCGCGAGGTAAAAAGCGGGCCGCAGCATCCGCGGACGCGAGCCGATGGCAATGAGTACCATCCCTGAGGGAACCGAGACGAGCTGCATCAGCCCGAACAGCAGTCCGCTGTCCGCCGCGGAGAGGCCGACGGTGGTGAGCATGTATGGGAACCAACTCAAGATGGCGTAGGCCAGCAATGCCTGTAACGTGAAAATGGCCGTGATCAGCCGGCCCTTGCGGGTCCGCAGCATCTGCCAGGGCGAGAAGTGCAGTGGCGTCGCCGCCTTTGTCATCCGGTGTGCACGGAGGGCAACCGGGAGGAAACCGAGGAAGGCTGCGGCGGAGAGCAGGCCGATGGCCCCTACCCCCAGGGATGGTGAGCCGAGCTGATGGGCCAAAGGGACGATGAGTACGGAGGAGAGGGTGGCTCCGGTGGTCATGGTGACGGTGTAAAGGCCGGTCATGAGCGATGTCCGGTGCGCATAGTGCTCGCGGATGAAGGATGGCATCGCCACGTTGCAGACGGCCAGGCCGGACATTGCTGCCACCGTTCCCGCCAGCAGCATTCCGGTCGAGGGGATGCCCCGCAGCAGGAGTCCGGCCGTCAGCATTCCCAACGCCAGCAGAACAGATTTCTCGACGCCCAATCGGCGGCTCAGCCACGATGTTGCGGCCCCTGCGACGGCGAAGCAAAGCGTGGGGATCGACGGAATCACTGAGGCAACGAAGGGTCCGTAACCCAGGACCTGCTGTAGATCATGGAACAAGGCCGAAGCCCCGGTGATGCCCGCTCGCAGGTTCAGCCCGATCAGCACGACGGCGACCACGCCCAGAATCAGCACCGAGCGCGGCTGTGAGGGAACGCCCTCGTCCTCTTTGTTGGGTGCAACCACCGGAAGGGATGCCGTCGTCGTACTAGCCATTATCAAAGGTTAGACGTTAGACGTTTGCATCCGGAACTTAAGTGGCGCAGATCGCTCCATGAAGCACAGGTCGCTCCATGAATGATCTGCGTAAAACGGAGTTAGAAGCTGGTCACCAGATCGCCAAGCACTGCTTCCAGTCGGTTAGGATCACTCGCGTCGTAGAAATGAGCTCCGCTGGCCTTGGCGATTGCCCGCAGGGAAGTGGTGTCGGCGTCGGCGCCGTAGGCGAGGGTGAAGACCAGCACCGGCGCGGTGTGGTGCTGGTCATGGAGCTGCTCTGTCAGGGTGGCGAGGGTTCCCGCGTGGGGAGTGTCGTTCTTGCCATCGCTCAGGAGCACGATGGTGTTGATCGAAGAGCTGTCGTAGGCCTCTGCCTGTTGGGCGGCAAACATCCCTACAGCTTCGAAGAGGGGCGTGTAGGCGACGGGTTGCAGCGCGTTCAGTTCCGCCAGCAGATCAGCCTTGTTTATTTTGAGCGGGGCCACCGGACTCACCAGCCCGGGAGACAGTTCGCCGCCCTCCAGGTGAGAAAACGCAGCCATGCCCACTTGGTCTTCCCCGGTGAAATGCTCCATCGCCTTGGTGACGGCATCCTTTGCGCCCTGCAGGCGGGACACCCCTGGAGCGATTTCCTGGCGCATGGAGCCGGAAACGTCGAGCAGGAAAAGGGCCCGCGCCCTCTTACGCACGTCCGGAAAGCTCTTTTGAACCGCCGTCAGCACTTCATCCGACGGCAGCGGGATCTCATCAAGTGAGGATGCGTAACGTCCCGTAGTCGCCACAACATCCTCCACCTTGTCCTGGATGTTCCGGTACCCGGTGGTCTTGACCACGTTCTGGCCCTGCTCGGTGCCGGCATATGCAATGAAGCTTTCTGCGGCGAGACGCTGCTGCGCACTGATCCAGTTTCCGTCGAGGACCACGGCCGGGCTGTCCGCCACCAGGACGCCTTCGCTCGGGTAGATGGCCAGCAGGGGTTCTTTTGGTGCCAGTCCTGTCTGTTTGGTCACGCCGTCGTTGCTGGAAATGCCCCTGTTGTAGTCCCAAACAGACTTCTCATCAACGATCACTGCCGACAGGAATTCCGAGACCTTGCCGGCGTCATCTGCCTGACGGGCATGCCACAGGAAATGCTCAGGAGTTGCCATGTAGTGGCTCGTACTGAGCTCACCTGCCTTGACCTTTTCAATGACTGCAGCCTCTTTCAGCCTGGACCCGTCCAGCGCCGCCAGATTGTTTCCAGCCACACCGTAGGAGGCCACTAATCCCATCAGGCCGGAGGTCGAAACGGTGGGGCTGGCCTTGCCGAACTTAAACTTCCCCCACTCGGGGTGATTGAGGCGCTCCCAGACGTCCGGGTCTCCTGCGGCTTTGAAGACGTCGGCCCAACTGGGAGCCTTGGCGTCCCATCCGATCGCCTTGGCCATGGAGGCCGGCATGGCTACGACGATCCCGCTCCGCGCAACGCTGGTCCCGCTGGTTTCGAACCCCTTCCCCGCGTCTCCCGCCTTGTCCTTGGCTACGCGCAGCCAAGCGGTGGAATCGGGCAGCCAAACGGTGGGGCGTTCGGCTGCAGGAGTGGTTGCAAACTGGCTCGCCCTCTTCGCTGCTGCCACTCCGGACTTCTCCTGGGTGACGTTCACGGTCACGCACAGTCCGTCCACGCTCCGGGGTTTGGCCATGTATTCCGACGCGAGGGACCGCACCATGTCGGCGTTTTCCAACGACGCGAGCACGTTCACCGAAATGCAGGGCGCCTTGCCCGAGGCGGCAGGGGGTTGATCAGCCGGCAGGACTGCTTTCACGGTTGGTGTGGGGGTGCCGCCCATGGCGGCGCCTCCCCGGGAGGATGCTGATCCGCCCGGTCCCAGGAGCGTCGGCAACAACAGTGCCCCGCCGATCAGGCCCAGCACGGCGGCAGCCGTTATGGCAACGGTCAACAGCCAACGCGGGTAGCTGGGTCTGGTGGCGGCACGTCGTCGGCCCATGCTCGTCGTATCCTTTGATGTCCGCGGGGTCGGGTCCCGGGCTGCATCTCTGAAAATCAGCCGGGGCGGCTGGGGTCGCCACATTGCGCCTAGCCCCCGCCCTGGTGCCGGAACACCTGGATACGCCACTAGAGAATATCCCAAACCCGTCAGCAGCGCGTGGCTTGAGTCACAATCCAAAGCAAGGCCGCAATATGCACCTCGTGCAAGGGCGGGCTAATGGCTCGCGGCCGAGACAAATCCAACGATGACCGCGGTCCACCAGCAGAGTTGCGATGCCGAGAACCGCAAAAGCAACTGTTGCCGGAACCAAGGGGTGAACGCCAGGAAGGGTGCATCCCTGCCTATGGCTCTCAGCCGTTCCTTGAAAGGAACCAGCCAAATGCCGTTCAATATCAGCCCAAGGACGGCTGCGAACTTTGCCAGCGTTGGGAGGGCGTCCAGACTGGGCTCAAGGAAGATGCCGGACACCATCAGAGCCAACAACCCGCCCCAGATGAACGGCGTTACGAAGCTCTCCATTCGCAGGGCGGCCTGGACTGGGCGTACCCCGGCCATCCACAGGAAGCCCCTGATATCCACTGCCAGAACACCGCTGAACGAGACCACCATGGCGGCGAGATGGACCATGAGGGCTGTCTTGTGGACTTCGGGTTCCGGGCTGACAATGGCGCCCAGCGTTATACATACGATCCAGATGCCCACGGCCATCACGGAGACGGTTGGCAGGGGCCCGGTTTGACGCCGTCCGGCCGCAATTAAGGTGCTCGTGGACCAGGTTTCCGGCAAGGTTTCTCCCTCGGGTGTCACCTCCGCGTTGCCGGGACGGATTCCTGCTCGATGGAAGCCGCGGTCGATGCCGGCTAAAGCATACAACCGGGTTTCTAGAACCAGGAATGACTCCAAAAGGGCTACCGTCCTGCGTGCCGCGCCCCAAGGCGGGAGACTGCCAGGGCGAGCCACAGTTGCACGCGGTCCGCCGTAACCGAGGGATCGTAACCGGTCATTTCGGTGATTTGCGCCAAGCGGTACCGGACAGTGTTGCGGTGCAGTGTCAGGGCTTCGGCGACGGCGGCCACGGAACCATTGTTGCTGAGGTAACTCTCCAGGGTGGTCATCAGCTCGGCACCATGATTGGCATCGAACGTCCGGAGCGGATTGAGGGACTCGTTGGCCATGTCCGCGAGGGGTACGTCTTCGCTGGCCAGCAGCAGCGACGTCAGACTGAGCCGTTCCGGTTCGTTCACGGGCAGGCCTCGGCTGGCGGCGTCGCGGGCCTCGAAGTAGCTCCAGCGGAGCCCGTTGGGTTTGGTATACGCTCCGCCGATTCCTATTGTGGCGTGTATACCCGCTTCCGCCAGGTGGTCGCTAAGGCGCCTGGCGAGCGCCCCGGAACCGGTGCCGTCGTCGGGGATGACAGTAATAAGGTCCTTGCCGACGACGGCGGTCACCCCCTGCTCCAGTTCAGGCGGAAGGGAAGAGCTGATGAGTTGTTTCTGGTGCGCGGCGGACTCGGCCAACAACACCACGTTCTTGCGGGTGCTGTTGACCCCTATACCGGCCAGCCGCCGCGAGGCTTCACTGGGTTCCAGGGTTCCGTGGATAACGTCCTCAAGGACCTGCCCCGACAAGGCGCGCTGGGACTGGCGCTGCTTCATCATGTTGTTCAGCTCCACGCTGATGAGGTTTTGGGCGTAATTAACTATCCCTGAATCCTCGAAGGGCCTTTTCACCCAAAGCGTGCAGGCATCCCGGCGGCCCGTCGGAATGGGGTAGGACGCCCACCCGTCCGCCGTGGGGGGCGGGCTTCCGGCAACGCTGTTGTAAAGCTGCGCGGTGAACTGGGTCAGGATGATCTCAGTACGCAGCATGGAACCGAGGTGCCTCAGAAGCTCCGCAAGCCCGCCGCCGGTGAGCAGTGCGCGGGCCAGGATCTGATGGCCCGCGATGAGCCGCTCTAGTTTGGCGTAGTGGTCGGCCGACTGCGCATCGGCCACGAGTTTGCCGATGGCGATGAACGGTGTCTCATAGGGCACTTCGACGACCGGAAGTCCCCAGCGGTTGGCTTCTGCAACGAGTGCCGACGGGACCTCCTCATGCGTCAGCCCCGTTCCGAAGCCGATCCCCACAGCCCCGGCGCGTTGTACCTGGCGGACGAACCTGCGCTGATCGGGAGCCGTGCGCAGGCGCATGCCGGTCGTGAGCACCAGTTCTCCGCCGTTGAGGAACCGCTGTGGATCCTCTTGTTCAGTGACAGCAACCCAGTGGATGTCCTGATGCCAGGTGGTCTCGGCCAAACCGGATTTGCGGAGTTTCAAAGCCTGCACCCCCAGCAGGGCAGCGAGTGAGATTGCCATGCGTAAAGGATAGCCCTGTGCTGTGTCATCGCACTAAAGGAATCAGTCAACGGTGTGCAGGTGGCTATTCCCAGCCATGAGGGCAAGGCATAGGCTCGTTGCAGCCGCATCGGAGGCATGCTTTTATGCTCCGCATCACAAAAAGGCTCTTTGCCTGAGTCAGTACGAAAGAGGTTGCACACCGTGGTTCAAACCTTGCAGAACTTCATCAATGGCGAGTTCGTCACGCCGTCCGGCACCGAGTCGCTGGACATCGTGAATCCCACCAACGGTGACGTCGTGGCGAAATCTCCGGTTTCCGGCCAGGCTGACGTTGACGCTGCCATGACTGCCGCCGCCGAGGCGTTCAAGAGCTGGAAGTACACCACACCCGGCCAGCGCCAGCTGATGCTGCTCAAACTTGCTGACGCCATCGAAGCCAACAGCGACGAAATAGTCGAGGCCCAGCACCGCAACACCGGACAGGTCCGCTCCCTGATCGCCTCGGAAGAAGTTGCAGCCGGAGCAGACCAGATGCGGTTCTTTGCCGGTGCCGCACGCATTCTCGAGGGCAAGTCCGCCGGTGAGTACTTCGAAGGCCACACCTCCTTTGTCCGCCGCGAGCCCATCGGCGTGGTGGCTCAGGTAGCTCCCTGGAACTACCCGTTCCTCATGGCCATCTGGAAGATCGGTCCCGCGCTCGCCGCCGGCAACACTGTTGTGTTGAAACCGTCGGACACCACGCCGGAATCCACGCTGGTCCTTGCCAGGCTTGCAGCGGACATCCTCCCCGCGGGCGTGCTCAACGTGCTCCTTGGCACCGGTCAGACCGGCTCGATGATGGTGGAGCACAAGGTTCCGGGTCTCGTGTCCATCACCGGTTCAGTCAGAGCGGGGATCGCCGTGGCTTCCGGAGCTGCAAAGGGCCTCAAGCGAGCCCACCTGGAGCTGGGCGGCAAGGCACCTGCCATCGTTTTCAAGGACGCTGATATCAAGAAGAGCGCCGCAGCCATCGCTGAATTCGCCTTCTTCAACGCGGGCCAGGACTGCACGGCGATCACCCGCGTGCTGGTGGAGGACTCAGTGCACGACGACGTCGTGGCCGCCATGGTGGACCACACCAAGACCCTGCACACGGGCTCCCAGAACGATGAAGAAAACTACTTCGGTCCGCTAAACAACGTCAACCACTTCAAGGCGGTCAGCGCCGTGGTTGAATCCCTCCCGGAAAACTGCCGGATCGAAATCGGTGGCAAACGGGCGGGGGACAAGGGTTTCTTCTTTGAGCCCACCATCATCACCGGAGCCAAGCAGACGGACAGCGTGGTGCAGCAGGAAACGTTCGGCCCCATCATCACTGTCCAGAAGTTCAGCAGCGAGGAAGAAGCGGTCGACCTCGCCAACGACGTCGAATACGCCCTAGCCTCAAGCGTCTGGACCAGCGACCACGGTACTGCCATGCGGGTCAGCCGGGACCTCGACTTCGGTGCCGTCTGGATCAACACGCACATCCTGCTCACCGCGGAAATGCCGCACGGAGGCTTCAAGCAGTCCGGTTACGGCAAGGACCTGTCCATGTACGGCGTCGAGGACTACACCCGCATCAAGCACGTGATGTCTGCACTTGATGCGTGACTCAGCCGCCTAGTCCCCACAGGGCCCCAGCACCGTCCCCAAAGCAATTAAGAAAGGCTTTCTCCATGACCGCCACAGCAAGTGAAATCACCTACCGTCTGGAGCAGAAGCGCCGCGTCCAGGCAGACTTCCCCGGCCCCAAGTCCTTGGCACTGACTGAACGCCGAAAGGCAGTAGTTGCTGCCGGCGTCGCCTCCGCCGTCCCTGTTTACGTAGCCGACGCCGACGGCGGCATCATCCACGACGTCGACGGAAACTCATTCATAGATCTTGGCTCAGGCATCGCAGTGACCAGCGTCGGAGCTTCCGATCCCGCCGTCGTCGGTGCTGTGAAGGAAGCCGTTGAGCACTTCACCCACACGTGCTTTATGGTCACCCCGTACGAGGGCTACGTTGCCGTCGCCGAGCAGCTCAACAGGCTCACCCCCGGCGACCACGAGAAGCGCACCGTCCTGTTCAACTCCGGTGCCGAAGCAGTGGAAAACGCCGTGAAGGTGGCCCGGCTGGCAACCGGCCGGGACGCCGTCGTCGCCTTTGACCACGCCTACCACGGCCGCACCAACCTGACCATGGCATTGACCGCGAAGGCGATGCCGTACAAAACCAACTTCGGCCCGTTCGCGCCCGAGGTCTACCGCATGCCCATGAGCTACCCCTTCCGCGAGGAGAACCCCTCGATCACGGGCGCCGAGGCCGCCAAGCGCGCCATCACCATGATCGAGAAGCAGATCGGCGGGGATCAGGTTGCTGCCATCATCATCGAGCCGATCCAGGGCGAAGGCGGCTTCATCGTTCCGGCCGACGGCTTCCTGCCCGCACTCTCGGCGTGGGCCAAGGACAAGGGCATTGTGTTCATCGCCGACGAGGTCCAGTCCGGCTTCTGCCGCACGGGTGAATGGTTCGCGGTCAACCACGAGGGCGTTGTCCCGGACATCATCACCATGGCCAAGGGCATTGCGGGCGGGATGCCGCTCTCGGCCATCACCGGCCGTGCAGACCTGCTTGACGCCGTCCACCCGGGCGGTCTGGGCGGCACCTACGGTGGCAACCCGGTAGCGTGCGCCGCTGCACTCGCGTCGATTGGCTCCATGGAGGAGTTCGACCTCAACGCCCGGGCCAAGCACATCGAAGAGCTGGCCACGGGCAAACTGCGCGAACTTGCTGAAGAAGTCTCGGTCATCGGCGACGTCCGTGGCCGGGGCGCCATGCTGGCCATCGAGCTGGTGCAGGCCGGATCCAAGGAACCGAACCCGGAGCTGACCAAGGCCGTGGCTGCAGCGTGCCTCAAGGAAGGCGTCATCATCCTCACCTGTGGAACCTACGGAAACGTGATCCGCTTGCTGCCGCCCCTGGTTATCACCGACGAGCTGCTGCTGGATGGCCTGTCCGTGCTGGCATCGGCGATCAAGGCCCACGCGTAAAGGTTTTCTAAGCGTGCGCCAGCTTCCGCGCAACTGAGTTCTTCCGGGCGTGAATCAGCATGTCCACCGTGAGTACCAGGAGCGCAAGCCAGACGACGCCGAAGCCGATCCACCGTCCGGTTGTCATGGCCTCCTGGAACACCACGAGGGCTATGACGAACTGGAGAACCGGAGCGAAGTACTGCAGCAGGCCGATGGTGGTCATGGGCAGCCGCCGGGCGGAGGCGCCGAAGAACACCAAGGGAACCGCTGTGATGATGCCGGAGGACAGCAGCAGCCAGAAGTGGGTAGCCCCGTTGTTGGTAAGAGTGGCGGTGTTGGTGAAGGCAAGGAAAACCATAGTGGCTGCCGCGAGCGGTGCCAGCACAATGGTCTCCACGGTGAGGCTGGTGATGGCATCCGCCCTGGGACCCACGCGCTTTTTCACGAAGCCGTACAAGCCGAAACTGACGGCCAGCGTGAGGGCGATCCAGGGCAGCTTGCCGTAGGAGATTGTCAGGACCACCACCGCCACAAAACCGATTCCGACGGCGGCCCACTGCAGGGGGCGCAGCGTTTCCTTCAGCACGAACACCCCCAGCAGGACCGAGACGATGGGATTGATAAAGTAGCCAAGCGATGCCTCCACCGCCTGGCCTGTGGTTACACCAAAGGTGTACGTCAGCCAGTTCACGGCGATGAGGCCTGCGGCTATGCCAAGGGTTCCAAAAACTGACCGGTCCTTGAAGGCGCTTATGAGCACAGGCCAGGAACGGGTGACAGTAATCAGCAGTGCGCAAAAGATGAGGGACCACACCACACGGTTGGCCACAATCTCCACAGCTCCGGCCGGTTGCAGCACGAAGAAGTAGATGGGAAGCAGTCCCCAGAGGCCGTAGGCGCCAATGCCGAACAGAATCCCCGCCGTCGTGTCCTTATCTACGGCCTTCAGGCCGGGCTTTTGTCCTGCTGGCGAGGCTGAGGGGGCTCCTGAGTGGGATTCCATCGAAGATCCAGATTCCATTGAGGGGCCAGCCACGGGGTCAGAGCTGGCAACGCTGGCAGAGGAAGATCCGTGAGGTGTAGGCACAAGGTTAAGAACATCACAGCTCCGGCCAGTATTCCGCCAACAGAGAAAAGCCGGCAATCCTAACTTGCCTGGATTCCGGAGTTAGTCAGTAGGCTTACCATTGTGATCATGATGCATGGGCAGGAAAGCATTCCATGAGGCTCCGGCGGAGCAACGCCTCGGGCCGGGGCTACCGCAGGGTGGCTGCCGGAAAGGGCTTCAGCTACAGGGACCTGGATGGCACCACGCTGCCACCGGGTCCTGTCCGTGAGCGGCTGGAGAGCATCGGGATTCCGCCGGCCTGGACGGATGTCTGGATTTCGCCCTTCGATAACGGGCATATCCAGGCAACGGGCCTGGATGCCGTTGGCCGGCGCCAGTACATCTACCATCCCGCATGGCGCGAGCGTAAGGACCGGGTGAAGTTCGATCGCGCCCTGCAGCTTGCCGAGTCCCTGCCATCCGCACGGCGGCGCGTGACCATAGACTTGCGCTCCGAAGGGCTGTCCCGCGAACGTGTGCTGGCGGCGGCTTTCAGGATGCTGGACAGCGGATCGTTACGGGTGGGCTCGGAAAAGTACACCAACGAAAATGGCAGCCATGGACTGGCCACCCTGCTCTGCGCCCATGTAAAGGTCCGGAAGGACACTTTGCTGCTCAGCTTTCCGGCCAAGAGCGGGAAGACCTGGGAATCGGAAATCACTGATCCGGACCTGGCCGCCCTGATGCGCGTCCTGAAGAAACGAGGCGGCAACGCCCGCCTGCTCGCCTACCGGGAACGCCGAAGGTGGCATCCGGTAACCAGCGCCGACATTAACGCTTATGTGAAGGAACGAACCGGGTCCGACTTCACCGCCAAGGACTTCCGGACTCTGCGCGGAACTATTGCTGCCGCCGTCAGCCTGGCCCGGAGCGGACCACAAAGATCAGTGGCCGCCCGCAAGGCTGCCATCAGCCAGGCCATGAGGGAGGCTGCTGCCGTCCTTGGCAATACGCCTTCCATCGCGCGGAAGAGCTACGTTGATCCGCGCTTGCTGGATCATTTCGCGGCCGGAGAGACGATTGATCCCAGGCGCCTGGACTCCGCGGAAGCTGAGCTTCGGGCGCTCCTGTACCGCGAGGGGCGGGTCGTCTCCATCCAGAACGCCGGCTGACGGACAGGCCACTAGAATTGGGTACTGTGCGCTGCATGAGCTCGCGCAGTCTCCAGTCTCAGAAGGGGTCCCGTGACCAGTTCGGCAGAAACAACGGCCAAACGCCCCCTCCGCGTCGCAATCGTCGGCGCGGGGCCGGCAGGGGTCTACGCCGCCGACATCCTCACCAAGTCCAACGAGGTCAAGGACGGGGATTTCGAAGTCAGCATCGATCTCTTTGAAGCCCATCCGGCTCCTTATGGCCTGATCCGTTACGGCGTCGCTCCAGACCACCCCAGGATCAAGGGAATCGTCAACGCCCTTCACAAGGTCCTTGATCGAGGCGATATCCGTTTCCTTGGCAACGTTACCTATGGCCGTGACCTCACCCTTCACGATATCCGCGCCTTCTACGACGCCGTAATCTTCTCCACCGGCGCGATCAAGGACGCCGAGCTGGACGTGCCCGGGGTCGAACTGGAGGGCTCCTTCGGCGGCGCGGATTTTGTGTCCTGGTACGACGGACACCCGGACGTACCCAGGGACTGGCCGCTGGATGCAAAGGAAATTGCTGTCATCGGCAATGGAAACGTAGCGCTGGATGTCGCCCGCATGCTGGTCAAGCACGCGGATGAGCTGCTGACGACGGAAATCCCGGACAACGTGTACCAGGCGCTGAAGAACTCACCTGTCACTGACGTGCACGTGTTCGGCCGCCGTGGTCCGGCGCAGGTGAAATTCACTCCGTTGGAATTGCGCGAACTCAGCCACGCCAAGGACGTGGACATAGTGCTGTATCCCGAGGACTTCGAGTTTGACGAAGCCTCCGAGGAAGCCATCCGCAGCAACAACCAGATCAAGACGATGGTAAACACCATGACCAACTGGCTGGCCGAGGAGCACACAGAGGCGGACGTTCCGTCGTCGCGCCGCTTGCACTTGCACTTCCTGCACAGCCCGGTGGAGATCTATGGAAATGATAGCGACGCCGGCACCGGCAGAGTGGCCGGTATCAAGTTCGAGCGGATGCAGCTCGATGGGACAGGCCATGTCAAGGGGACCGGCGAGTTCATCGACTACCCGGTCCAGGCTGTCTATCGCGCCATTGGCTACCACGGCTCCCCCTTGGACGAACTCGAGTACGACGCAAAGTACGGCGTGATCCCGAACGAAGGGGGACGCGTACTGGACGAGTACGGCGAGCCGGTCCCCGGGATCTACACCACAGGTTGGATCAAGCGCGGACCGGTGGGGCTGATCGGCCATACCAAGGGCGACGCGTTGGAAACCATCGGCTTCCTGTTGGAAGACCGGCTGACGCTTCCTCCCGCGAAAAACCCTGATCCGCAGGCCATCATCGAGCTGCTGGAGGAACGGGGCATCCGGTACACCACCTGGGAAGGCTGGAACCGGCTGGACGCCCATGAGTTGAAACTCGGCGTCACCTGGTCCGGCGAGACTGACTCCGGAGTCATCCGTGAGCGCGTCAAGGTGGTTCCGCGTGAGGAAATGATTGAGATTTCACGCGGACCAGAGGACTGAGGCTTCGGGAGACTGCGCTCGCGGGCTCCTGCGTGGAAGGAAGAGACGCCCTGTGACGTGTCCTGGATGAAGCCGAAAACGAGCGCCGAACCGTCGCGGTCGGTCACCTGGGAGAGGGTAGGAAAAGGACGGCGGCCATCCGGGATAGAAGGGAGGTCTCCTGCAATAAGCAGGAGACCTCCCTCGGTGGTACGGCTTTGCCTGACACCCCCAGCGGGCCAGGCAAAGCAGTTCTTTACGCGGTCACCGCCGCAGGCTGTCCAGGAGTCTGGCTACGTCGTGGACATTGTCCGGCAGGGGTTCGACGTCGATCCTCACCTTCGCGCCCGGGAACTGCCCGGTTAGCAGGGTATTGAGTTCCGCGGCACAGCTGTTGATTCGTCCGAAGGCGTCCTGGGTCCGCTCCGACAGGACGATGACGGCGTCGGGGGCCCGGCTCAAAACGGTTCCGCTCCGGGTGAAGTTCTCCGCGCAGATGTGGCCTATCCTGGCTTCGAGTTCCCAGCGCCGCCCTGCACCGTGATGGCTCGGGTGCCTGAGGACAGCAAGTAGGAAGCGCCGGCTGACGTCCTCGTGGGCTCCATAAAGTTCGTAGAGCCGGTTCCTGAAGTGCGGCCAGGTGGAGAGGCCACTGGCCGGGTCGGTGCAGGAGATGGCTACGCTCAGGAGCGAAGAGGCTTCAACCCAGGCCTCGGCGAAGGCGGCCGTCACGTTCATTGGCGTGGGCTGGTCATGGGCCGAGAAGAGCGCCCCGACGTCGGCCAGTGCCTCGGCGATGCCAACGCCGTCATAAGCCCTGGCCGCCCCCAACTGCCGTACGGGTTCGAGTGAGCCCGTATCTGCTGTCTTGATTCCTGCGCCGAGTGAACCGAGGCTGAAGACCTTGCCGGTGTGCTGGCCGGCCATAGGCTGCCCGCTGAAGTGGTCGCTGTAGGAAGAGGACCGGGTCGGATCGAAGAACCCGCGGGCAAAAGCGGTTGCCAACGCCCGCGTTCCAGCACAAAGCCAATCGGCCTCGACCCGCCAGTCGGCTGCCATGGTGCGGCGGCGCCAGCGCGCCAGCACATCCAAGGGGTCCATTGGCCTGATGCCGGCCGCGGGCTGAAGAATGGTCACACCCGTTAAGAGCACCCAATCCAGGAGTCATGACGCGACTTTTGAAGATTTTCCCAAGACAACCCGGATCCTGATTCGCCGGCCGTAAACTGGGAGCCCTGCCCTGTCCGGCAGGGGATATGACGGACTGTCAGGAAGAATGATGCTCAGCGAAGCCACCCCCGGCGCGGAACCGGCCGAACCCAGCGATGCCGAGCTTATTGCCAAGGTGCGGGCCGGAGAAGGGGATGCCTACGGTCAGCTCTTCGGGCGGCACCACAGGGCCGCCGTCGGGCTTGCCCACCGGTATGCCCGCAATGGATCCGACGCCGAAGACCTGGCTGCCGAAGGCTTCGCAAACGTCCTGGCGGCGCTGCAGAGCGGATCCGGACCTGACGCCTTTTTTCGGGCTTATCTGTTTTCGTCCATTGCGCGGCTGGCAGCCCGGAAGAACGTTGGAGACGGCCGGCAGACCCTCAGCGATGACCTGACTGCCTATGAGAACCCCACAGGCTACACGGATCCCGTGCTCGCATCGTTTGAATCCAAAACCGTTGCGGACTCGTTCCGTTCGTTGCCCGAACGCTGGCAGGCAGTGCTTTGGTACACCGAAATCGATGGCATGCCGCCGGCAGCCGTGGCTCCCTTGCTGGGACTGTCCGCCAACGGAGTGTCTGCGCTCGCCGTCCGTGCACGCGAAGGGCTGCGGCAGTCGTACCTTCAGCACCACATCACCGCCACAGCCGAAGATCCCGGCTGCGCGGCCGTCACCGACAAGCTGGGCGCCTATGCCCGCCGGGGGCTCAGTCCCCGGAACGAAGCAAAGGTCCGTGATCACCTGGACGAGTGCTCCAAATGCCTGGGTCTTCTCCTGCAGGTACAGGACGTGGGGGCGGGCATGCGTGGAATCATCTTCCCGCTCGCTGCCGGGCTGGCCTTCCCCTCCGCAGCCGGGATTGCCGCCGGAGGACTCTTCAGCGGCGCACTCCTGGGACTGCAGCAGGGCGCCTCGCGGACCTGGGACTGGGCCCGCTCCCATGCCCTGATCAGCTCAAGCGCCGCCTCAGTTGCGGCCGCGACCGTCGCAATCGCAGTGGCAGTGCAGTTTGGCGGCCTCAATGCAGGCGGGGCCGGATCGCGGGTGCCTGCCGCGCAATTGCCGGGAGACAGCACGCCGGCGGACACTCTGCTTCCTGGCGGGGGAGTGGCCCCAGACGCCGGATCTTCGCCGGGAGACGTGCCGGAAGCAGGACTTCCCGGCTCACCCCGGGATGGCGAGCAGCTGCCGCCCGAGTCGGCCGAGGAGCGTGCAGCAGACCAGGCAGCAGCGGACCTGGTATCAGCTGACGAGCGGGGCCCTCTGGAAGCAGCCCCCGGCGGCGAACAACCAACAGTGGGAGAGGTGCCCCAGCAGGACACTTCTGCCGATTCCGAAGCTGTGCAACCCGCACCGCAGCCTGAACCACCGGCGACCCCGGCCCCGGCCCCTGCGCCCCCTCCTGCCCCCGCGCCTCCTCCGCCGCCTGCCCCGGCGGAGGCTACTCTGTTCAGCGCTTCGGCCAATGTCAGCCGGGGCGGAAGCGAGCACTTTACCGACGTCCTGACGATTTCTCTCGCCGCTGTTACAGGCGGGACTGAGCCCACGGATGTCCGGCTGGTGCTCAAATACCACGGCTTCCAGACCCTGACGGCAGGCGGAGCGGGCTGGCAATGCTCAGTGGCCGGGCGTGAAATCGTCTGTACGTTGCCGGCTGCCACCGCCGGGGCACTTCCGCCTGTGGTGGCCAATGGAACGAGCCCTGTGGCTCCCGGGTTCGCGCTGGACATCAGCGGTTCACGCGTGGTCGCCACATCTGCCCGTTACTGAGCGCCCGCCACTGATCGCGCCTAACTGACCGCGGGTATGGGCCCGTCCTTGTGCAGCCGCGCCCGGAATCTGCCGCCGTCTCACATTCCGGGACAAATATGGCTGTCCACTGGATGGACACTACTCTTGATAAGTCTGTTTCCCGCACGCAATCAAGATTGTGGACTTCTTCATGAACCTTTTCCGGACCAAGACAGTTGAGCAGTCGATAGCCGACGCCGAAGAGCCGGGCCGCTCACTCAAGCGGACCCTGAGTACCTGGGACCTGATGATCATGGGCGTCGCCGTTGCTGTCGGCGCCGGAATCTTCTCGGTAGGAGCAAAGGCTGCGGCAAACTTTGCCGGCCCTGCCGTTACTGTTTCCTTTGCGATCGCCGCCATCACCTGTGCTCTGGCCATCATGTGCTACGCCGAATTCGCCACGGCCATTCCCGTGGCAGGCTCCGCCTACGTCTTCACGTACGCCACCATGGGCGAGCTCCTGGCTTGGATCATCGGCTGGAACCTGATCCTGGAGCTGTTCACCGCCGCCGCAGTGATCGCAAAGTACTGGGGCATCTACCTCAGCAAGGTATTCGCATTGACCGGGCTGGATATTCCGCCGGCCATCTCGCTCGGAGGAATCGACCTCTATTGGGGCGCCTTCCTGATTGTGGCGATCTTCACCGTGCTGCTGGTACTGGGAACCAAGCTGTCAGCGCGCGTCGGCAACGTCTTCACACTGATCAAGATCGCCGTCGTGCTGTTCGTCATCGTTGTCGGGTTCACCTACGTCAAGTTCGAGAACTACAGCCCGTTCGTCCCGGCATCTGAACCCACCGCCGCAGCGGGGGCCACGGACGTCCTCAAGCAGTCCTTCTTCGGCTTCCTGACCGGGGCCGCCCCCGCGCAATACGGAACTCTTGGCATCTTTGCCGGCGCCGCCCTGGTCTTCTTCGCTTTCATCGGCTTCGACGTCGTTGCCACCTCTGCTGAAGAGGTGAAGAACCCGCAGAAAACCCTTCCCCGCGGTATCTTCGGTGGCCTGGCAGTGGTGACCCTGCTTTACATCCTGGTGTCGCTGGCGCTGACGGGAATGGTGTCCTACACCGAACTGGCTGAGGTCAAGAACCCGACCCTCACCACGGCGTTCGAGGCGGTAGGTGATACCGGCGCGGCCAAGGTGATCGCGTTCGGTTCACTCGTGGGCCTGACCACCGTCATTATGGTGCTCCTCATGGGTCTGTCGCGCGTCGTCCTGGCCATGAGCAGGGACGGGCTACTGCCGCGGTCCTTGTCCAGGACCAGCGCAAAGCGTTCCACTCCGGCCCGTCTGCAGATCATCTGCGGGGCAGCCGTCGCCGTGGTGGCAGGGCTGACAAATGTGGATCTCCTGGAGGAAATGATCAACATTGGAACCCTCTCCGCCTTCGTGATGGTCAGCCTGGGCATCCTGGTGCTCCGGAAGAAGCGCCCGGACCTGAAGCCGGCGTTCCGTGTTCCGTTCGGCAAGGTACTTCCCGTGGTGTCGGCCCTGCTGTGCCTCTACCTCATGACAAACCTGGCCGTTGAGACATGGATCTTCTTCGCGATCTGGCTGGTACTGGGTATCGCCATCTACTTCTCCTACGGGCAGCGGCACTCACGTCTTAACGAGCGGTTCAGCGAAGCCAGGTCAGCAGTCAACAGAACAACGGACAACGACGACGCCCTGACCCGCGTCTAAGCCGCGGTCCGGGCTCCGCCCCGGTCGCGACGTCAACCCTGCCGGGCCATGGCTCCTAAGATGGAGCCATGGCCCGCCCTGCAAAACCCGAGCGCAAAGCGGAGCTCCTAGCTGCCATCCTGGACTACCTGATGGACAAGACTCTTGCTGAACTGACGTTCCGCAGCCTCGCCGACGGACTGGGGATATCCAGCTACGTGCTGGTCTACCATTTCGGCAACAGGGAACAATTGATCGCCGAGATCATCAGTTCCATTGAGTCCAGGCTGGACCCCATGCGAAGCGCTGACGTTCGCGACATTGACCGCGAAGCCTGGCGGGCGTTCCTGCTGCAATCGTGGCAGTGGACAATGGCCCAGAGGAACCGCCACCTGGCCCGGCTGGAGTTCGAGGCCACCGCCCAGGACATCGTGGCCGCAGCACCCCGTGGCACCTCGCAGGAGAACTTCCGGATGCTGCACCACAAGACGAGGGACTGGCTGGTCATCCAGGGCATCCGGGAAGAATTTGCCGACACCGATGCTCGGCTGTTCACGTCCACTTTCTACGGTTTGCAGTTCGACTTCGTGGTGATGAATCAGCCGGAAGAAGCGACGAAGGCGTTCGAACTGATGCTTTCGGTGTTTTTCAGCAACCTGGACTATCGGCTGGCCACCGAAGGCCAACACAGCTGACCTTTGACCTAAACGGAACTTCCTCCGTCAGCACGGCGTAAAATTGAACCTAGGCCGGCGACGGCCAGGGTCTGCAGGTGAACCCGTGTCCGCCTCAGCTCTTACCAGCCCGCCGCCGGTCCTGACTCGTGTTGGCAGCTGTCAACCCAGGTGAGAGAGAAGGTGGCGTCGCAATTGCGGCAGGTTCGGGACATTCCGGACGCTCAATCCCGGCTGCTACTCCATGGGCAGGAAGGTTCCCATGGCTCTATCGGATGAGGAACGCGCGCGCCTTGAAAAGTTAGAACAGGAACTGGCCGCATCCGATCCTGATCTATACCGGAAACTGCAATGGGGAGTCCCAAGCAGCAGAACTTCCTCACAGCGGGTCTACGGGGTCCTGAGCACATTGGCCGGATTCGCGGTGGTCATCACAGGAATCGTCACGGAGATTACGATCATCGGCGCCCTCGGCTTTGTGCTGACCATGGCCGGCGCCTACTGGTTCCTCTATGGAGTTCCCAAACGAACCAGGACCGGCAATCCGCCGCTGTGATGGTGCCTGATACCTTTTCACCTGACACCTCTTCACGACCCGTTTCCGGTCTCATCCTTGGTGGCCTGGTGAAGGTTGAACCGCTTCGCGGCTGATGGCATTAAGGTGAGGCGTGGCGGCCCACCCACTCGACGAGCGGGCGCAGCTGCTCCCAAAGCCCGGCGATTTCATCTGACGCCGCAGGAGTTGCAAGCCATTCTGGCTGCCCCAGGTCAACACCGGCCGTTAGCGTTTTGTGCTTAAGCAGTTCGGCTCGCGGATGGGCGGAATCGAAGCCGCGCGGTACGGTCTTCAGCTTTTCACCTTCAACGTCAAAGCCCGAGGTGCTGAGAGCCTCGACGATATGCTGCAGCGACTCGCCCGTTGCAGAAGCATCTACGGCGTTTCGGTAGCGGGCGAGTTGGGCCGGGGAGTGGGAGTGGTAGCCGCCGCCGACCAGCAGGCCGTCCGCCCCCACTTGAAGGTAGCACCCCACACCTTCCTGGTAGGAAGCGAAGGCGCCCTGGGCCGTTTTGTAAGGGGATTTGTCCTGGGAAAACCGGATGTCACGGTTGGGCCTGAAGATCTTCGCGGGACCGAACCTTGGCTCCAACCCGGCGAGCAGCGCCATCAATGGCCTTTTGACGTCCTCCTCGTAGCGGGCCTTGTTCTGCAGCCACCAGTCGCGGTTGTTGTTTTCTTCCAGTTCCGCGTAGAACCCGAACGCCGTCGGGGGAATTCCTTCAAAAGTTTCCATGTACGGATCGTAGGCAGCCACCGGCAGGGCGGGCCATACTCTCCGGAGGCTATGTGGAAAACAAAAACGCCCCGCCGCGGAGAAATCCGCGACGGGGCGTTCAGTAACGCTTCGATCAGAACATCAGCCGATCTTGTTGGCAGCTTCTGCCTCGGAGTTGCCAGCGCCGGCGGTAACGCCTGCACCAAGGTTGGCGCGGAGTTTCGCACCAAGCTCGGCGTCAACATTGGTCCAGTACTGGATGGCGCGTTCCTTGATGCCAGGGCTCTTGACGCCGCCCACGGCTCCGGTGATGGTTTCGAGGAGACGTGCCTTGGCGCCGTCGTCGTAAACCTCGCGGTAAAGCGCGCCGGCCTGGACGAAATCGCTGTCCTCAGGGTGCAGGGAGTGCGCGGCAAGGGTCAGCTCGCCGTCGTTCTCCCAGCCGCCGGCCGGGCTCTGCGGCTCAACCGCAGCCGGGCCGCCCACCGAGTTCGGTGCGTAAACCGGAACGGAAGGGGCGTTGAAGTGGTAACGTCCCGCGCCGTCCTGGCTGTAGTTGTTGACCTGGTTCTTGGGCTGGTTCACCGGGATCTGGGCGTGGTTGGTGCCCACGCGGTAACGGTGTGCGTCCGCGTACGAGAAGATGCGGGCCTGCAGCATCTTGTCCGGGGAAGCGGCAATGCCGGGAACGAAGTTCGACGGCGCAAACGTGGCCTGCTCGATCTGCGCGAAGTAGTTCTCCGGGTTCCGATTCAGCTCCATGGTGCCCACCTTGATCAGCGGGTAGTCAGCGTGCGGCCACACCTTGGTGAGGTCGAACGGGTTGAAGCGGTAGGTCTTGGCGTCCTCGTACGGCATAACCTGGACGTGGAGGTCCCAGGAGGGGAAGTTGCCGGCAGCAATGTTTTCCTGCAGGTCGCGGATGTAGAAGTCGGCGTCTGAACCGGCGAGTTGTTCGGCCTGGTCCCCGCTCATGCTCTTGACGCCCTGGTTGGACTTGAAGTGGTACTTGACCCAGAAGCGCTCGCCTTCAGCGTTGATCCACTGGTAGGTGTGCGAGCCGTAGCCCTGCATTTCCCGCCAGGACGCCGGGAGGCCACGGTCACCCATGAGCCAGGTGACCTGGTGTGCGGATTCCGGGGAAAGAGTCCAGAAATCCCACTGCATGTCAGCGTCACGCAGGTGGGTACCCGGGAGGCGCTTCTGGGAGTGGATGAAGTCGGGGAACTTGATGCCGTCGCGGATGAAGAAGACGGGAGTGTTGTTTCCAACGAGGTCGTAGTTGCCCTCGGAGGTGTAGAACTTCACGGCGAAACCGCGCGGATCGCGCCAGGTATCAGGGGAGCCATTCTCGCCCGCAACAGAGGAGAAGCGGATGAGCATCTCGGTCTCAACGCCCGGCTGCAGGAAAGCAGCCTTCGTGTAGGCCGAGACGTCCTCGGTGGTGGTGAACTTGCCGAAAGCGCCGCCGCCTTTGGCGTGAACTACACGCTCCGGCACACGCTCGCGGTTGAACTGCGCCAGCTTTTCGACCAGGTAGTGATCCGTGAGGATGATTGCGCCGTCAGCACCGACGGAGCGGGAATGGGCATCTGAAGTGACAGGGGCCCCGGATTGGGTGGTGGATACGGGGATGGGCGCAACACTGTTCGCGGTCATCGTTCTCCTATTTCTTGGATGGTTACTTATCGAGTTCGGAAGGAAGCTGTTGGGTGCGCTGGCAGTCCTGGCAAATGCCCTGATACAACACATCGGCGATCTGAATGGTCATGCGCCGGCCACTGTCCTCGCCCCAGTGGGGTGTAAGGCACGGCGCGTGGCCAACGGCGCAATCGACGTCTTCCACGCGTCCGCAGCTGATGCAGATCGCATGGTGATGGTTGTCCGCCACGCGGGTTTCGTACAGGGCCGGTGAGTGGGGAGGTTCAAACCGGCGCAGCATGTTCAGATCGGTGAGATCCCCCAAAACAACGTAGACGGACTGAGCCGTCAGCTCAGGAAGGTCATTCCGGGCGGCTGCAAGGATGTTTTCGGCGGGGGAGTGAGGGTGGCGTTCGACGGCGGCCAACACGGCGAGCCGCTGTTTGGTCACGCGGCGCCCGTGGGCACGCAGGGCCTTGGCCCATGCTTCGTGGTCGCCACCGGAATCGCTCATGGCTCCATTGAAACACTTATTATGACTGAATCACAATAAGGCTTGGCTAAGTTCCGGGGAATCCGACAATGCAGCGAGCGGATTCCTGGACTCGTTGGCGGAGCGTCCAAGGACATGCAACTTCAGTCTGCGGCCGGTAGTGGAAGGGTCAGGGGCAATGCAGCTGAGCCCACTGACGGTCGGATCCGCGGCAAATCCTTCCAGCGCCTTTGCCAGGGCCAGGACTTCCGCCGGGCGGACGTCTGAGATGGAGGCCAGGGAGCGGTGGAACGTCAACACCCGATGCCCGCCATCGATAGGGTGCGCAGGCGTGACGGTAGCGATGTCGGGGAGCGAGGTTGCTCGGTTCTCGCCGGCCAGCGGGCCACCATCTGGACCGTCCACGGCGGCCGTCAATTCGGCGTCGAACGCGGCCGTGGCCCGGAGAGCGCCACGGAGGGCGAGATCGATGTCCAGGAGTTCGTCGTCGCCCAGGGGTGTCCGACGATGAGCAGGAAGGGCCAGTACTGCGCCGGGGGCGCCTGGTTCCGCGTCCCAGCGTCCGAAGAGATGGAAGGTGGGGGTCGAGGACTCAGCCACCGGCTCGCCCAGGGCCGCCCCCAGGGCGTGCCATTGGTAGGCAAACATAAGCGTGCAGTGGGTGACGCCGAGGACCTGGGTCAGTGCGGCATGAGCTGCCTTGTGGCAGCGAAGCCAGTCTGAGGCGGAGCGCCGGTCAAGGGCGGTGGCGGGATTGCTGAGCCTGATCAGGAGGTGGGCTGAAGTCAGTGGCGTCCGAGGCCGGGCTACTTCCCAGACTGCGGATCCCCACAGCAGCCGTCTGGCCAATCCCATGTGCGCTCCCTTCCCCGCTGACCATATCAAGCGTGACTCAAGCCGCGTCGTCGCCGCTTGAGTTGCAAAATTGCCGCTGTCCCGGTGGGGGAACATTCTTGCTCATGGCGGCATTAAACTTTTGAGTGAAGGTTGGTTCTGCTGTTGTGCGGCGTGTCAGTGGGAGGCGAAGTGCACAAACATTACAACGGATTGAAGACCGCGGCCCTGTTTGGAGTGCTCTGGGCCGTGCTGCTCGGACTTGGTGCCTTGATCGGCAGCAGCATGCGGAGCGCAACACCCATCTGGATCATGGCTTTGATCGGCGTCGGCACCACGGCTTACGGCTACTGGAACAGTGACAAGATCGCGCTCAGGTCCATGCAGGCGTACCCAGTATCCGAGGCCCAGGCGCCCCAGCTGTACCAGATAGTCCGGGAGCTTTCGGTACAGGCCAAGCAGCCCATGCCCCGCATTTACCTTTCGCCAACTATGGCGCCCAACGCCTTCGCCACTGGCCGGAATCCGCGGAATGCGGCTGTGTGCTGCACGGAGGGAATCCTGCAGATCCTCAATCCGCGGGAGCTGCGCGGCGTTCTGGGGCACGAGCTGATGCATGTCTACAACCGGGATATCCTCACGTCCTCGGTAGCTGCCGCCGTCGCCGGGGTAATTACCTCGGTGGGGCAGATGCTCGTGTTCCTGGGCGGGGACCGGCGCAACTCGAACCCCATTGCCCTGCTCGCCATGGCTTTCTTGGCGCCATTCGCAGCTTCGATGATCCAGCTGGCCATCTCCCGCACCAGGGAGTACGACGCCGACGAGGACGGTTCAGCGCTGACCGGGGATCCGCTGGCGCTCGCCTCTGCCCTGCGGAAGATTGAGCAGGGCGTCCAGCTCGCGCCGCTGCCGCCGGACCAGCGGCTGGTGAATGCATCCCACCTCATGATTGCCAACCCGTTCCGTGGAGGCGTCATGAACAAGATGTTCGCCACGCACCCTCCGATGCGGGAGCGGATTGCCAGGCTGGAGCAGATGGCGGGGCGTCCTGGCTGAGGAATTAGCTGCGGAAGTTCACAAACTGGAGGTCAGCCTCGTCGAAGTCCTTCAGCAGAGCCATGGTCTCCTGGAGATCGTCGCGGGACTTGGAGGTCACACGCAGCTCGTCGCCTTGGATCTGGGATTTGACCGACTTCGGAGCCTCGTCCCGGATCAGCTTGTTGATCTTCTTGGCGAGGTCCTGGGCGATGCCCTCCTTGATGGTTGCTTCCAGTCGGAACTCCTTGCCCGACGCGTAGGGCTCGCCGGTGTCCAGGGACTTCAGCGAAATGCCGCGGCGGATGAGCTTTGACTGCAGTACGTCCAGAACTGCCAACACACGCTCTTCCGAGTTTGCCTTCATGAGGAGCTTCTCGCCGCTGAAATCAACCTCAGCGCCTACACCCTTGAAGTCGTAACGCTGAGCCAGCTCTTTCTGCGCCTGGTGCAGGGCGTTTGCAACCTCCTGCTTGTCTACCTTGCTGACGACGTCGAATGTGGATTCGCCTGCCATGACTCTCCTCCTGCTGTTGGTCCGGTGCCTCAATAACGGCCGGGATGTCTGGAATCCAGCCTAATACGGATGGGCTGGAAGTGAAGTCGGGGGGAAGGTTCGCCCAGCACTGCTGTTCACAGTTCACTCCTAGCTAACCTCCGGGAGGAACCAAGCGTGCGCGGCCAGAGTTGTAACTGTTGGAAGTGCCACCCCGAAAGGAAAGACCATGCCGCACAAGGCCGTCCGCTACGTCCTCCGTTCTAGCTCCTATGCCGCGGGAACCATTGCGTCAGCCGCGGGCACCGTTGCTGCTGCAGCCTTGGCCGCTTCGATCATTCTCAGCCCCACCGCGGCAGCGTCAGCACGGATGGACGGGGTGCATACGGATTTGCTGCGCGCAGTCCAGTTGAACCAGATCACAGAAGAACAGGCAGCACGGTTTGAAGCGAAGCTGGCTGGCCGGATCCTCGGAGAAGCCTGATTTTCCGGGCTTTTTAGCTCGTCTCCGCGCCGATTCGATTCTTCGGCGGAAGTTCTGTAAAGTTGTCTTGCCCGCGGTCACCGGAAGCGGAACGGACTGGAAACAGCCCTTCTGGCATGGAGAACGCGAGTGATCTTCTTTTGAAGTTCGGCAGATTACCCGAGCGGCCAAAGGGGGCTGACTGTAAATCAGCTGGCAACGCCTACGGGGGTTCGAATCCCTCATCTGCCACCCAAACGAAGGCCCGTAATTCTCCTGGAACCAGGAAAATTACGGGCCTTTGTCATTCTCCGACATTCCTATTCATTCCAAGCCAACCTCCCCTTGGGCGCGTCCACCGCGGGAACTAAGGCATCATCTGATCCAACGCTGACGTCGTTTCGGAGATACAGTTCTGGCATGGCCACTGCGTCCCGGACGGCCCGGTTGAGGGAGCTTTACGAAAACCTTCCCCTGCCGCCAGGGCAACTGACCGGATTAGCCGTGAATCTCATTCTTGGCCGGATCCGTCCCGCACCTCTTCCTGGATCCCGTGCCCTTCACCGGCTCGGAGGGACCGGAATCGTGGTTGCCGGCGTCGGCCTGAATCTGTGGGCGCTGGCGGAACGGCGACACCACTCTACGGGTGCATTCGAGCTGGAGCGGCCGGAGGTATTGGTTACCAGCGGCCCGTATGCGATTACGCGGCATCCCATGTACGTCGGCTGGTGGTTCATCCATGTAGGGGCGGGAACCCTGTCCGGTTCGTCCTGGGTTCTCGCAACTTTCCCTGCCGCGGCGCTCGCTGAGCATCTTGGTGTCCTCCACGAAGAGGCCGCCACGGCCGCGATCTTCGGACAGTCTTATGCTGACTACGCGGAGAGGGTTCCGCGCTACGTCAGGTTCCGTTTCCGTAAAAAGGGATAGTCGGGAACCACAAAACACGTGCCTTGGCGCCCGAGTGATGGCAGCATTGGAAAGGCCTCCGGAACCGTCAGGATCCGAAGGCCTTTCTGTTGCCGGCTGCAATCACTGGAGGGTGGGTGCGCAACCGGACAGTCGTGGCTCTGCGCTAATTCAGAGCGATCAACAGCATCTGGCTGGTGCCGGGAATGCAGGTTTGCAGGATAGCTCGCGGGAATCCTCCGAACACTGCGATGACGTCATTGGTGGTGCCGGGATTGGGAACCTGACCACGTGCTGTCACCGTATAAGTTCCATACCCGCCCAGGCTTACTGTCTCGCCGATTCCTATTCCTGAAAAACGTGCCCAGCCGCCACAGTAATCGTGCTCGGTGATGAAGAGCGAGTAGCCATCGTTGGGTGTGTAGTGAATGGGCCCGATGCAGCTGTCCAAGAGGGCCTGGCCCCCGGCTCCGGCAACATAGATGGTCCGTACTGTGGGCGCTGGTGGGGGTGCCGGCGCGGCAACTGGGGGTGCCGGGGCAGCAACAGGGGGCGCGACGGGAGCAGGCTCTGGAGCCGGGACTGGTTCCGGCGCGGGAACGGGCTCGGGTACCGGTGCAGGAGCCGGCGGCTCCGGCGCAGGTTCCACAACAACCGGTTCAGCCGGTGCAGGTGCCGGAACCGGGGCCTCCTCAGGGAGCTCAGCCGCAAGGGAATCCGCCGCTCGGTCGCTCCCCGCCGCTGGAGCAGAGCCTTCCTGGTCAGCATTCCCGACGACCCCGACGTCGACAGTCTGAGCGGGCTCCACCGGAGCAGTAGCGCTGGAGTCGCCATCGAAGGTGAACAGCGAGGCAGTGAGAACGACGGCGAGAATGGAGCCCGCGATCCCTCCGGCTTTGAGCTTGTTGCCGGCTCCAAAGCGAGGGGCTGCCTGGCTGACGGCCCTGACCTCGGCAAAGCGTCCGAGATATTCATTTTCCACTGGTTCACCCCCGTCAAACTGAGGGATTGCCGGTCGGAAACCCCTAGGGCGGCAGTTCCTTGTGAGCGCCCCAGGCGAGGCAAGGCGCAGAGCAGTACAAGGAGCTATCGATGAGACAAATCCGACAAATGCTGGTATTTATCGGCCCTAGGAATACCGAGTCTATTAATCGGGCCATACAGGGCGCACGAGTAGCCAATACTCGACTTTCCCGGCGAATTACTTAGGCCGAGGGTGCGTACTTAAGCGTGATACAGGCAAAACGGGCCGCCGGCATTAGGGCATGAAATCAATGCCCCCGAATATGCACAGAGCTAAATGCTCTTTTCACTCCGCAGTGCCTCAATTTCGCGGCGCAATGCGACAACTTCCTGAAGCAGGTCGTTCACTTCGTCAAGCACGGGAGCCTCCGCTGCCTCGGCGGCTGCTTCCGTACCCTCTTCGATGCGCTGGACCAGCCAGGAAGCGATTGAAGCTGTGACCACACCGAGCACCGCAATACCGCTCATCATCAACGCTGCGGCGACTATCCGTCCGATGGCCGTGACCGGGTACATGTCACCGTAACCAACGGTGGTGATGGTGGTGATCGCCCACCACAGGGCATCGCCGAATGTGACGATCTTGGCGTCAGGAGCTGATTGCTCGACATCCAGCACCGCCAACGCTCCTACAAACACCAGCAGCGCCGCCGATCCCGCCACATAGGTAACAACCCGGCCGCGCAGAGTCTCACCTATTGTCCTGTGGAGCACGGAAAGCAAGGTGACCAGACGGAGCAGCCTCAGCGGGCGGAAAAACGGAAGCGCGACGATGAGCAGCTCATGAAGATTCCGGACAAACCAACGGCGCCGATCTTGGGCAAGCCAGAGATTCGTGACGTAGTCGACGGCAAAAATGGCCCAGGTAATCCACATGACAACCTCAAGGACGTCTGCGTCACGCCCTTCGACGGCCCCGATCACCTGCCACGCGTAGGCCGTGAGGAAAATCAGTGCCGTTCCCATGAGGGGCCACTCGGCGAGGTTGCGGTAGCGTTCCTGGGTCATACGGGAATTCTAGGGCGGGCGCTGTCCAACACCCGGAAAGAGCAGCGCTTGGCCATGAAGTTACTGGCCGGTAACATTGTGGCCATGCACCTATTGCTTCGCACGCTCCTGGTCCTTTTCACCTCGTCCCGGAGATTACGCCTGAGCGTTTGGGAGACGTCATCGTTGCCTCTTCGGGTTCTTCCCACCGACATAGACATCGCCCTGCACGTAAACAACGGCATGTATTTTTCCCTGATGGACCTTGGCCGCTTTGACCTGATGGGCCGAAGCGGTACGTGGAAAAAGATGCGCAGGCGTGGCTGGTCGCCGGTCGCAGCTGGGGAAACGATTGCTTTCCGGAAGTCACTCCAGCTGTGGCAGCGCTACACCATTGAATCAAAAATCATTGGACTGGATGCAAAGGCCATTTACTTCGAGCAGCGCATGGTGGCGGACGGCGAGATTTATGCCAGGGCCTATATCGCCACCCGCCTCGTCAGCAGCGGAGGTCCGGTCAGCCAGGAGGAAATCCTGAAGGAGTTCGGTGAACCGCCGGCTGGGCTTGAGCTCCCGGAGTGGATCCACGAGTGGCGTGAGACCAACGCTTTGCCCGGCGCCAGGCGCCCTGCCCCGCATGTATGGGTGTAAGTCCGCTTCCAGGTGAGTCCCGACGTCGCGCATATCCTGGTTGACTGTGCCATCAGCGAACCGGCGGGACATCGGGAGCGGCCTCGCGTACGGTGGAGGGATGGCTACCGTAGACATAACAGGTGAACAGTTCGCATCGACCATTGAGGACAACGACATCGTACTGGTGGACTTTTGGGCGGAATGGTGCGGCCCCTGCCGTCAATTCGCTCCCAGATACTCCGCTGTCTCCGAGAAGCACCAGGACGTCGTTTTTGCCAAGGTGGACACCGAAGCTGAACAGCAGCTGGCTGCCGAGGCAGGCATTACGTCCATCCCCACACTGATGGCGTTCCGCGAAAAGGTGCTGGTATTTTCCCAGCCCGGCGCCCTGAACGAACAGCAGCTTGAACAGGTTGTCGATGCTGTCAAAGCGCTGGACATGGACGAAGTCCACGCCCATGTGGCGCGTTCGCGGGAAGAGGCCGCCGCTTCCGCGGGGCCCCAGGACGGCTCCCAGATTCCGGACGCCTAGTTTTTCGCGTCGCCTGATTATCCGTCACGCCTGGTTTCTAGGACTCAGGTTTCCCGGCTCAGGTGGGGACGGCTCTTTAGAGCCGTTCCCACTTGACCGGCTCGGCCAGCAACGCGCTCAGCCGCTCGTTGAGATCCTGGACCACAACGCCCTTTGAATGCTTTTCCAGGTCATCTTCCGAGGCCCAGCGCTCGGTCAGTACCAGCCTGTCCTCCGTGGCCTCTGTCAGCTCATATCGGATGCACCCCGGCTCATTCGTCGCCTCGTCGATGGCGATTTCCAAGGCAAGCTTGACGCGGAAAAATTCGCCGTCATTGGGGATGAACGTGGTCTTCAAGTCAATGGGTTCAGTCATGCGCTTCACAATACCGGGCACCGGAACGTCGAAAGAATTGTTTAGTAGGACTCCCTAGTAGTTGCCCTTCTCAGGAAGCCGGGGACGCTGTAGCGTGCCAGCATGCGCGCTTACACAGCCGGGGACACTGACGTCCCGTTGCTCGAAGAGACCATCGGTCAGAATCTTGAGCGGATGGTGGCCGAATTTCCCTTCCACGATGCGCTGATTGAAGCGGCCCCGGTTGCCGGCGAAGATGCGCGCCGGTGGAGTTATACGAAGTTCAACGACGACGTCGACCGGCTCGCGAGGGCGCTGCTGGCCATGGGAATCGGCAAAGGGGACAGGATCGGGATCTGGAGTCCCAACTGCGCCGAATGGACCATCCTGCAGTACGCCACGGCCAAGGCCGGGGCCATTCTGGTCAACGTCAATCCCGCCTACCGCAGCCACGAACTCGAATTTGTGGTGAAACAAAACGGCATGCGGATGCTGGTAGCGGCGCCCTCGGACAGCAACAGCGACTACGTGGGCATGGCCCGCGAGGCCCTCGCCGCGTGCCCGGCCCTTCAGGGGCTTGTTTTCCTGCCGGATTCCGGAGTGGAGGGCCTCGACGCCGGTGTCCCGGAAAGCGACACCGAATTGAGTTACGCCGAGCTGCTCAAGCGCGCCGACGACGTCGGGCATGCCGGCTTGAAGGCGCGGATGGCGGAACTTGACCCGCACGATCCCATAAATCTGCAGTACACATCGGGAACCACCGGATTTCCCAAAGGCGCGACGCTGACGCACCACAACATCCTGAACAACGGCTACGCGATTGGTGAGCTGCTCGGCTACACCGAACATGACCGCGTGGTGATCCCGGTGCCGTTTTACCACTGCTTCGGCATGGTGATCGGCAACCTCAACGCCCTCAGTCACGGAGCTGCCACCATCATTCCAAGCCGTGGATTCAGCCCGTCCGCTGCCCTCGAAGCAGTCCAGGACTTCGGCGGGACCTCCCTGTACGGCGTTCCCACCATGTTCATCGCCGAACTCGCGCTGCCGGACTTTGCGTCCTACGATCTCTCCACTCTCCGCACCGGGGTGATGGCAGGGTCCACGTGTCCTGTCGAGGTGATGAACCGGGTCATTGCAGACATGAACATGCGGGACGTTGCCATTTGCTACGGCATGACCGAGACGTCCCCCGTCTCCACCATGACCCGGCGGGGAGACACGTTGGAACACCGCACCCAGACCGTGGGCCGGACCATGCCCAGGCTTGAGAGCCAGATCATCGACCCGGGCACCGGGGAGGTGCTGGAGCATGGCCAGATCGGGGAACTGTGCACCCGGGGTTACGCGGTGATGCAGGGCTACTGGAACCAGCCCGAAAAGACCGCCGAGGCTATCGACGCGGACGGCTGGATGCACACCGGAGACCTGGCCCGGATGGACGACGACGGTTACGTGGTGATTGAGGGCCGGATCAAGGACATGGTGATCCGCGGCGGCGAGAACATCTATCCCCGGGAGATCGAGGAGTTCCTCTACACCCACCCTGCGATCCAGGACGTCCAGGTGATTGGCGTCCCGGATGCCAGGTACGGCGAGGAACTGATGGCCTGCATCATCCAGGTGCCAGGAACCGAGCCCCTGGATGCGGATGCCGTAGCCGACTTCTGCCGCGGACGCCTGGCCCACTACAAGATTCCCCGCTATGTGGATGTCAGGGAAAGCTTCCCGATGACGGTATCCGGCAAAGTCCGCAAAGTGGAGATGCGCGAGGAAGCAGTGGCCAGGCTGGGGCTCTGACTGGAGCGGTAGGCTCAGTGCCTTCGGTGGTCCTGAATGGTCATCCGGGGTCCGAAGGTGGGTTTGCGGAAGCCGCTCAGACCGATCATCCGGACGACACGTTGGCGGTGCCCCTTCCACGGTGCGAGCAGGTCCAGCATGCCGGCGTCGTCCGTTCTCCTGCCTGTCAGCGCCGCACCGACGTAAGCCGCGAGGTGGTAGTCGCCCACTGCGATGGAGTCCGGGCAGCCGTGCGTGCGCTGCACTACCTCGGCGGCGGTCCACACTCCGATCCCCGGAATAGTCTGCATCTTTTCGGCTGCCTCCGCGGCCGGCAGCCCGGCGAGGCGTTCAAGCGCGGCGGCGGAGCGCAGCGCCCGCATGACGGTAGCAGATCGTTGGGGTCCCACTCCCGCCTTATGCCACTCCCAGGACGGAATGCGGAGCCATGCCTCGGGCGTCGGTGGCACCAGGAGTCCGGCGGGGGCAAAGGTACCGGCGCCGGGGGCAGGGGTGCCGTGGCGGTACATGAGGTAGCGGTAGCCGCGGCGTGCCTCGATGACCGTGACCTTCTGCTCCAGAATCGTAGGCACCAGGGAATCAACGACCCGCAATGTGGAAGGCAAACGCACAGCCCTGTTCCGGCGTCGGGCTTCAACCACCAACGGAGGAAGCGTGGCGTGGAACGCCGGTTCATCAAAAGCGGACCAGTCATCCCCGGCCCCGAGCAGCGCCGGCACGCCCTCGATCGCGGCAGTGGAGCCGGGGCCCCATGCGGCAGCATCGATTACCGTTCCGGAACCGGAAGTCCGTGGTGAGAGACGCAGGGTGGCCGGGCCGTCCGGCGTCGTAAAGGCCAGCCAGTATCCATCACGCCGGATGCTGGCGGCGGGATCTGAGTTTCCTCGCAGAAGGATGCCCAGTGTCTGGAGGAGGTCATAGTCCCCATCCGGTGACCACTGCAGCGAGGCATCGGCATGCGTTGTCCCGTCGCTGGCAGCTGTCCCGAGTTGAATGCCAGGGGCGTCGGCAAACGCGGCGACAGGCGCCAAGCCTGTATATGGGGGAGCGGGGGTCACATGACTATGCTCCCACGCCCGGCTGACAGGAACGCGGACTGGTCAGTGGGGCAGGGGCCGGGGGCACACACGTACAGGGTCCCTCCCACGCTTACCCGAAAAGGGCGCCGAGACTAGAATTTGCGTGTGGCGCGGACCGCCCGTGCCAGGCCTTTCGAATTGTCAGGTGAATCAATGGCTGGACGAGTTGTGCACTTCGAAATCCCCACGGACGATCAGGACCGTGCCAGGGAGTTTTACAGTTCGGCATTTGGATGGGATATCAGCCCGGTGCCGGATATGGACTACAACATGGTGATGACGACGCCAACTGATCAACAGGGAACGCCGACCGAACCGGGCTCCATCAACGGCGGAATGTTCAAGAAGGAGGGGGAGCTCACAGTCCCCGTCATCACCGTGGACGTGGAGGACATCGATGCCTCCCTGGCCAAAATCGCGGGCCTTGGCGGGACGGTGGTTTCCCCCAAGCAGCCTGTAATGGACATGGGCTTTGCGGCGTACTTCAGGGACAGCGAAGGAAATCTCATGGGGCTGTGGCAGAACGCCTCTCCCAGCGAACAGAGCGCGGCTGCCGAGCAGCAGCCGGCCGGCTAGCCATCAGCACCCCGCCGGGCAGAAGGGCGTGTGGCCGACCAAGGCCAGGCACGGCACTAGCGGTAACTTTGTACCTATGAAGTATGCCCAGTCCATCCTGGACCTCATCGGCAACACCCCGCTGATCAAACTGAACCACGTCACCGAAGGCATCAGGGCTACCGTCCTGGTCAAACTCGAGTACCTGAACCCCGGCGGCTCCATCAAGGACCGTATCGCGGCGAAGATGATTGAGGATGCTGAGCGCAGCGGCAAACTCCAGCCCGGCGGAACCATAGTGGAACCAACCTCCGGAAACACCGGAGTCGGACTCGCCCTTGTAGCCCAGCAAAAGGGCTACAAGTGCATTTTCGTGGTGCCGGACAAAGTGGGCGAGGACAAACGCGCCGTCCTCCAGGCCTACGGGGCGGAGGTCGTAGTCACTCCCACCTCCGTCGCACCGGACAGCCCACAGAGCTACTACAGTGTCTCCGACCGGCTCGTGACGGAGATCCCCGGCGCCTACAAGCCGGACCAGTTCTCCAATCCGGCCGCGCCCGGCAGCCACTACCTGACCACCGGCCCTGAGATCTGGGAGGACACGGACGGTAAGGTCACGCATGTTGTGATCGGCGCCGGAACCGGCGGCACCATCACCGGCACCGGGCGTTACCTCAAGGAGGTTTCGGCCGACCGTCCCGAGTCCGACGGCGGCCGGGTCAGGATCATCGGGGCTGACCCCGCCGGCTCGGTCTACTCAGGCGGAACCGGGCGGCCGTACTTCGTCGAGGGCGTGGGCGAGGACATGTGGCCAGCCAACTACGACAAAGCCGTCCCTGACAACGTCATCGCCGTCACTGACGGGGACTCCTTTGCCATGACCAGGCGCCTGGCCCGCGAGGAAGGACTCCTGGTGGGAGGATCATCGGGCATGGCCGTGGTCGCGGCGTTGCAGACCGCCCGGGACCTACCGGAGAGTGCTGTGGTGGTGGTTATCCTGCCCGATTCAGGCCGCGGTTACCTCGCCAAGATCTTCAACGACAAGTGGATGCGCTCCTACGGCTTCCTGTCCGGCGGCGAGGAAACCTCCGTGGGAGAGGTGCTTAAGTCCAAAACGGGGGAGCTGCCTGACCTGGTGCACATCCACCCGAATGAGAGCGTCCGCGACGTCATCAACATCATGAACGAGTTCGGCGTCAGCCACATCCCTGTCCTGTCGCAGGAACCACCGGTGGTCATGGGCGAGGTGCTGGGCGCCGTCGATGAACGCTCCCTGACCGCCAAACTGTTCCGCGGTGAAGCCAAGCTGACGGACAAGATCGCCGAACACATGGGGGAGAAGCTGCCCGTCATCGGCTCGCTGGAAACCATTTCGGCCGCCCGCGAACTGCTTTCCGACGTCGACACCGTGATGGTGACGTTTGTCGGCGCCCCGGTGGGTATCCTCACCCGCCACGACCTGCTCGCCTACCTCAGCCACTGACCGCCTCCCTACTCAGCAACGACTCAAGGAGCATCATGCCCGTCTCAGAATCCGCCGGCTTCAACACCCGCGCCGTTCACGCCGGCCAGGCCTTCGAACCCCGTACCGGTGCCGTGGTCCCGCCGCTGCACTTCAGCTCCACTTACGCGCAGGACGGGATCGGCGGGCTCCGGGACGGTTACGAATACGGCCGCGGCGCCAATCCCACCCGTGATTCACTTCAGGAGCAGCTTGCTGCCGTGGAAGGCGGCACGGCAGCCTTTTCCTTCGGCTCGGGCCTGGCCGCGGAAGACTCCCTCATCCGGGCGCTCACCCGGCCGGGGGATCATATCGTTCTCGGCAATGACGCCTACGGCGGAACATACCGCCTGATCAACGGCATCCTGGGCGACTGGGGGATCGGGAACACGCCCGTGGATATGGCCAACCTCGATGCCGTGAGGGATGCCGTTGCGGCCAACAGGACACGGTTCGTCTGGGTTGAAACACCGTCCAACCCGCTCATGAAGATCACCGACATGGCGGCGCTCGCCGAGATAGCGCACGACGCCGGGGCCCTCCTCGTGGTGGACAACACCTTTGCGTCCCCCTACCTGCAGAACCCGCTCGGCTTCGGGGCTGACGTCGTGGTTCACTCCACCACCAAATACATCGGCGGACACTCCGACGTGGTGGGCGGTGCCCTGGTGGTCAAGGATCCGGAGCTGGCGGAGAAGATCGGCTTTGTGCAGTTCGCCGTCGGAGCGGTCTCCGGCCCGATGGACGCCTTCCTGACCACCCGCGGGCTCAAGACCCTGGGTGTGCGTATGGACCGCCACAGCGAGAACGCCCAGGCCGTGGCGGAGTGGCTGCTGGAACGTCCCGAGGTGGAGGCCGTGCTGTACCCGGGCCTGCCGTCGCATCCGGGACACGAGCTCGCCAGGAAACAGATGAAGAAGTTCGGGGGCATGGTCTCCGTCCAGTTCAAGGAAGGAGAGGCCGCAGCCCGGAAGGTCGCCGAGTCCACCTCCGTCTTTACCCTGGCCGAGTCCCTTGGCGGGATCGAGTCCCTCATGAACTACCCGGCGGAGATGACCCACGCCTCCGTCAAAGGCACGGAACTGGCTGTCCCCGAGAACCTCATCCGGCTGTCCTGCGGGATCGAAGATGTTGAGGATCTGATCGCCGACCTGGACCACGCCTTCTCGTTCATCTCCAATGGCCGTACCGGGAGCTAGCGGAAGCTGGGCAACCCGGTTATATGCTGGCCCAGGATCAGGCTGTGCACCTCGTCAGTTCCCTCGTAGGTGCGGACGGATTCCAGATTGGCAGCATGGCGCAGAGGAGAGTGTTCCAGGGTAATCCCGTTGCCGCCGAGGATGGTGCGGGCCTCCCGTGCGATGGCAATGGCTTCCCGGACGTTGTTGAGCTTGCCGAGTGAAATCTGCTCCGGAAGCAACTTTCCGGCGTCCTTGAGGCGTCCCAGATGAAGAGCCAACAGCGTGCCCTTCTGGATTTCCAGCAGCATGTTGACCAGCTTCTCCTGAGTCAGCTGATAGCCGGCCAGGGGCTTGCCGAACTGCAGGCGCTCAACGGAATACCCCAAGGCTGCCTCGTAGGAGTCTCTGGCGGCGCCCATGGCACCCCAGACGATTCCGTACCGCGCTTCGTTGAGGCAAGTGAACGGGCCCCGCAGGCCGCGCGCTCCTGGCAGCAGGGCTTCGGGACCTAGCCGGACGCCGTCGAACGTCACATCACACTGAATGGAAGCGCGCATTGAGAGCTTTTGCCCGATAGGTGTGGCCGTGACGCCGTGCGTACCGGAGGGAACCAGGAAGCCGCGGATGCCGTCGTCGGTCCTGGCCCAGACCACCATCACCCCCGCAACAGAGGCAAGGCCGATCCACCGTTTCGTGCCGTCCAGCAGCCAGCCTGCGCCCTCTCCGCTTCCGTCCCGCCGTGTCTGATACCCGAGTCCCCGGCCTCCAGTTCCATCGCGGCCAGGCCGTACTCGACGGCTGTGCGGCCCGGGCAGCCATACCCGCGAAGACTCATTCCGAGCACGCCCAGTTCGCCGAGCTCGGGAGCAAGCTCCAGCGGAAATACCGCGTCCTCGTACCAAGCGGCAATACCCGGACGGATTCGCTGATCGGTGAAATCCCGTATCCGCTGCCGTAACGCCAGTTCCTCAGGGCTTAGCAGCGCGTCCAGAGCCAAGACGTCGGAGCTGGATGGAATCGAGGCGGCCGCGGGGATGGCGGAAAATTCAGCAGCGTTGCTCATTGGAGCATCCTACGGGCTGACTGTGGTGACCTCCCGTTTGCTGACGAAGTAACCACGGGTGGCCGGTGCAAACCGGCACATTACGGCCAGGACCACGCCCATCGACAACAGGAGCACGCCGCTCACAAACGCGCCGCCCACCCCGAAGATCTCTGTGTCGCCGTAGGCCGGGTCCCACATCTGGACCGCGGAAACAAAGAAGGCCGCTGTCAGCATCAGGGCACCGAGCAAAGGCAGGATGCCGCGGAACCACAGATTCCTGGCTGACTCGCGGAGCGTTCCGCGGAAGAACCAGAAACACGCAAAGCCTGTCAGCGCATAGTAAAAGGCAATGAAGAGGCTGATCGAGCTGATGGAATCAGACAGCAGGTTTTCGCTGAGGATGCTCATGACCACATAGTAGGCAATGGCTGCGACCCCCATCACTGTGGTGGAAAACCCTGGTGTCTGGTTGCGGGGGTGGACCTGGCCGAACCTGGCCGGGAGGGCCCCATGGACTCCCATCGAGAGCGTTCCTCGCGCAGTTGGCAGGATGGTGGTTTGGGTTGAGGACAGCACTGAGGCAAGCACCGCCACCACGATGAGCCAGCCCCAGGGACCCAGGACCACGTCCTTCATCGCGACGAAGACATCGTTCTGGTTTTCGGCGTTGGCCAGGCCGATTCCCTCGGTGCCGATCGTGGCGTACAGCATTACCAGGAGGGCCACGGAAACGTAGATGGCAACGAGCAAGAACGCGGAGATGACGGCTCCGCGGCCGGGGGTTCTAGTGGGATTCTCGGTTTCCTCATTGACGGCCAGGCACGTGTCCCAGCCCCAGTAGATGAAAAGGGCCAAGAGCGCCCCGTGCACCACGGCCCCGGGATCGGCAAAGGCACCGACAGGGTTGAACCATTCAATATCGAACGCCTGACCTTCCGGAGCCCCACCCGCAATCCTGAACACGAGGGCCAGCACGAAGATGCCCAGCGAGATGTACTGGACGTACGTCAGGACGCGTTGGACGTGTTCGCCCAGGCGGATGCCCCGGTAGTTCACCAATGTCATAAGGGCGATGAAAAGCACTCCGGTTGCCGTAACCAGGAGGCTGTTATCCGCCAAGGACCCATCACCGATGAGCAGCCAGACATATTGGCCCGCTACCTGGGCGAGGTTTGCCAGCACCACAATGCCAGCCAGAGCGACACCCCATCCGCCGAGCCAGCCGGCCCAGGGACCGAAAGTACGGCGTGCCCAGATGAACGTGGTGCCGCAGTCGGGCATGGCGCTGTTGAGTTCGCGGAAGGCATACGCGATGAACAGCACGGGGATGAAGCCCAGGAGCAGGATCAGGGGAGTGTAGTTGCCATTGACCGCCACAATCAGCCCCAGAGTGGCCGCCAGTGAATACACCGGAGCGGTGGACGCCAGGCCCAGCATGACGGAGTCACCGAGGTCCAGGATCCCGGCCCGCAACCCTTTGGAGGGAACGGGCGAACCGGGGACTCCCGGCGTCGTTGTCTCGGTGCTCATAGTGCAATACCTGCCTTGCTGGATTGTGCCTGGGTGGAAAGGGGAGCAGGCGCGTCAATGGTGTTGGGGACAAAACGGCAGAAGTAATCGGTGATGGGCCCGTCGGATTCGCGGATGCCGCAGCCCACGGATTCTCCATCCACCACCCAAAGCCCCAGCACCGGATGGTTGCCCTCAAAATCAGGGAGCGGGTGGTACTGCTGGTAGCACCAGCCTTCACGGCCATATCCTCCGGGCATCTCCAGATTGATGCCAGGCGCGTTGATGCGGATGTTGTCCCCTTCGCGCCCGTGCAAAGGCTTGGCCACCCATTCCTTGAGTGGCCCGGGATCGTCCAGGTAGGCCGGAAGCAGGTTGGGGTGGTCCGGATAGAGGTGCCAGAGGGCGGCCAGGAGTGCTTTGTTGGAGAGGAGCATCTTCCAGGCAGGCTCCAGCCAGCGAGGGTTGTGGGCACGCTGCAGGAGGCGATGGCCAAACGGCTCCTTCATCATCAGCTCCCAGGGGTAGAGCTTGAAGATGGTGCTGATCATGAAATTGTCCAGATCCACAAAACGGTTGAGATTCGGGTCCCAGCCGATATCGGACATGTTGATGCCGATCGTGGTCCACCCGGCCTGGCCTGCAACGTCCCGCATGTAAGCAGCAGTCATCCAGTCTTCCCCGGATTCCTCGGCCTCAGAGTGCGCAATGTGGAGCGTGCTCATGCCCGTCCGGTACTGGAGCTTCTTCCACTGCCGGATGAGGGCTTCGTGGATCCCGTTCCACTGGTCCTTTTCGGGAAAGACGTCCTGCAGCCAGAACCACTGGGCCACGGCGGCTTCAATCAGCCCGGTCGGGGTATCGGCGTTGTATTCCAGCATTTTGGCGGCGCCACCCTGGCCGTCATAGATGACGTCGAAGCGCCCGTAAATGTCCATATCGCCGGCCTGCAGGGATTCTGCCGCCAGTTCAAGGGCCTGCGGCCCGATTCCGATGGGTCCCATGGCGCCGGTGGCCAGATACTTCGCGGCCTCCAGGCACATGAGGTGGAGGTCCTCGGCAGTCTTTTCGAGGGTTTCCACCTCGTCCATGCTGAACTCGTAGTAGGCGGCTTCGTTCCAGTATTCGATCTTCTTGCCGTCCGGCATGGTGGTGGTGGAGAAAACCAGCCCCTGCTCCTGGATTTTCTCTTTCCAGCCTGGGCGGGGAGCTGAGGAAAGTCTCTTCACGCTATCCGCCCGTACTTCCACCCTTGGAGCTGCTGCCGAAGCCGCCCCTGCTGACAGTGCCGCCCTTGGTGCTGTAACCGGTGGAAGCCTTCGCGCCCTCGGGGATGCTTCTGGTGAAATTTGGGTAGCTGGTCCGGTTCTGACCCACCGGCGGAACGTTGGCACCTCGGGAGTAAAAGTACCACGCGTAGAGTCCGCCGCCCCGGCCGGCGCTGCTGTTGCACTGGGTATCCTCCACCCGTTCACCCGTTGCCTCGTCAAAACAAACCTGCGCGTAGTCCGGCTCATCCGCGTTGCTCGCCACGATGGCGGTAATGGTTCCGGCCAGGAGGGCAGTAACGCCAAGGCCGACGACGACGGTGCGTCGCTGCGAACGCTTCTTCCGGGCCGCCTGTTCCCGTTCCCTCTCGCGGGCGAAGGGGTCGATCAGCGGAGGCGGTCCGTCCTGTGGCTGTGCTGCATCTTGTAGCTGGGTGGGGGGATTCTGCGGATTCAGGAGCTCTGGATGAAGCTCAGGCTTCGGAACCTGGAAGGGCGGCGCCTTGGATCCTGAGGGGTCCGGTGTGAAATCTGCAGGCGAAGTTTTCCACTCCGGCTGTGGTTCCCCTGAAGAGCGGTCGTTTTCGTCCCGGTTCTTGTCCTGATTCGGGTTCATGGGTCCCCCTTGCTTGTCCATGCTGACTCCGATGGCGCACTGCGGGCATGGTCTAACGCCGGAGTGACAATCCTGAAATCAGCCTAGCCGTTGCAAACCCCGTCGGCTAACAGTTTCTGGGGGAGCAGTACCTATCTGCAGCCCGGTCCGCAGGCCGCTGGCGGGAGAACCTAGACTGTTGCCATGAACACCGCCGCTGTGCTTGCAGTCTGCCGCGTACACCAGCTCCTCCAGGATGAGGGGAGTGTGGGTGTCACCGCCATCGACAAGCGACCAGTGACAGGCCCGGTGAAGGTTCACAAACTCGGCCTTCACGCCGATATCCAGGCGAGCCGCGTCCACCATGGCGGCGAGGACCAGGCCCTGTACGCCTACTCGCAAGCCGATGCTGATTACTGGACGGACCAACTGCAGCGGGAGCTTCCGCCCGGAATCTTCGGCGAAAACCTGCGCGTCTCCGGTATCGAAACCACCGGGGCCATCATCGGCGAACGCTGGAAAATCGGGCTCGACGTCGAGGTGGAGGTAACATCCCCCCGAACGCCGTGCGCCACCTTCCAACGCCGCATGAACGAGGCCCAGTGGGTCAAGCGCTTTGCGGAAGCCGGAAAGGTGGGGACCTATCTGCGCGTCCTCCGGACCGGAACCATCAGGGCAGGAGACCACATCCACAAGCTTTACGTGCCCACGCACGGAGTCACCATCGGCAAATGGTTCAGTGAACCCACCGTTGAGGACATGGAGGCACTGCGGGACGCCGACGCCGACGGCGAGATCCGCTTGCAGCCGGAGTTCCAGGAGGCTTTTGCCAGGCTCGAGCGCAGGCTTCAGGCCTAGCCTCGGCCGCCGTCGAGGTCGCCGGAAAGGCGCCGGGTCGCCGTAAACTTCCGGCGAGTTGACCGGTTTCCGGCGACTTCACCGATGTCGTGCAGGCGGAAGGTGCGCCATGTGCGCAAGGTCACGGCCGCCGTCGGCCTCCCGATTTCCCTGAGTTGGCACCTGTACCCTACACTTGAAACATCCCCCACTCCGGAAATCCCTTATTCTTGCCCAATTTTTGAGGCAGGACTGGCAAGTGTTGGGGCCCGACAATGTGATTGCGGGCATTTTCATAGGGAGAGCCGGCTAAAGAAAACGCTGTACAGACTGCTGGGATAGCAGCCAAGAGATGCAGCGGGAAGTCCTGCCACGGGATTGCGAAAGCGCCGGACTTCTACGTGACCGGCCGGTCAAAGTATGCCCGGCATCCACGGCACATGTACTGCGGCTCCGCTCACCCTCGGGTTGTGCCGCCTGGCCCCCTATGGATGAGGAATTCTTCCCTATGCCCGAAAATCAGAACGACCCCTTCGAAGCGAACACCGAGATCGCTGCCGGCGTCGAGACTTCCGAGGCAGCCGCACCGGCTGACTCCACCCCCGTCTTCACCGAACCCGCTCCCGTAGAAGCTGCGCCTGCTGAAGAAGCTGCGCCTGCTGCGGAAGCCGCCCGCGAAGAAGCCCCGAAGGCTGACACCTCCGCTGGAGACACTGACACCGAGGCCGAAGGCATCCGCTTCGTGGACCTCGGCATCGATCCCCGCGTTCTTGCTGCGCTGCAGGACGTCGGGTACGAGAAGCCTTCCCCCATCCAGGCAGCAACCATCCCGCTGCTGCTCGAAGGCCGCGACGTCGTGGGCCTGGCTCAGACCGGAACCGGTAAGACTGCAGCATTCGCAGTACCGGCACTTTCCCGGCTGGCCGAGCTCCACGACCTCAACGGCCCGTCCCGCAAGACGCAGGCCCTGGTGCTGGCTCCGACCCGCGAGCTTGCCCTCCAGGTCGCCGAGGCGTTCACCTCCTACGCCAAGCACATCGATGACTTCACCGTGCTTCCCGTTTACGGTGGCTCCGCCTATGGTCCTCAGCTGGCCGGCCTGCGCCGCGGCGCCCAGGTTGTTGTCGGTACCCCGGGCCGTGTGATCGACCACATCGCCAAGGGTTCCCTGGACCTCTCCGAACTCCAGTACCTCGTGCTGGATGAGGCCGACGAGATGCTCCGCATGGGCTTCGCTGAAGATGTTGAGCAGATCTTCCAGCAGACCCCCTCGGACCGCCAGGTGGCACTGTTCTCGGCCACCATGCCGAGTCAGATCCGCCGGATGTCCAAGCAGTACCTGAACAACCCGGCCGAGATCTCGGTGAAGTCCAAGACCACCACCGGTGCCAACACCAAGCAGCGCTACCTGCAGGTCATGGGCCCGCACAAGCTTGACGCGCTGACCCGCATCCTCGAGGTTGAAGAGTTCGACGGCGTCATCGCCTTCGTACGCACCAAGATGGCCACCGAGGACCTCGCGGACAAGCTGAAGTCCCGCGGTTTCCAGGCAGCCGCGATCAACGGCGACATCCCGCAGCAGCAGCGCGAACGCACTGTTGAGGCGCTGAAGGAAGGCCGCATCGACATTCTGGTTGCCACCGATGTCGCTGCCCGTGGTCTTGACGTGGAACGAATCAGCCACGTCATCAACTACGACATCCCGCATGACACCGAGTCCTACGTGCACCGCATTGGCCGCACCGGCCGTGCAGGCCGTTCGGGTGACGCGATCCTGTTCATGACGCCGCGGGAGAAGTACCTGCTGCGTTCCATCGAAAAGGCCACGCGCCAGCCGGTGGAGCAGATGCACCTGCCTACTGCCGAGACTGTGAACACGCTGCGCCTTGGCAAGTTCGCGGAAAAGATCACGGAGACCCTGGCGTCCCAGGACGTCTCGGCCTTCCGCGACCTCATTGCCTCCTACGAGGAAGAGCACAACGTTCCCGCCGCTGAGATCGCCGCAGCCCTGGCCGTCATGGCTCAGGGCGGACAGCCGCTCCTGGTCAAGGAACTTCCTGCTGCTCCTGAATTCCAGAAGCGCGAACGCGCCAAGGACGGCTTCGGCTCACGTGGCCCCACCCGCACCCTCACCGAGGGCAACGCCACCTACCGGATCGCAGTCGGACGCCGTCAGCGCGTTATGCCGGGTTCCATCGTTGGCGCCATTGCCAACGAAGGCGGCATCTCCTCGGCCCAGATCGGCGGCATCGACATCCGCTCGGACCACTCCCTCGTGGAGCTCCCGGCGGACCTGAGCGCTGACCAGTTGCGCGCCCTGTCCCGCACCCGGATCGGCGGCGAGCTGATCCACCTCGAGCTGGACAACGGCCGCAAGCCCTCCGGTGGCGGCGAGCGTGGCGGTTACCAGGGTAACCGTAGCGGCGACCGCGGCGGTTACTCGGGTGGGGACCGTGGAAACTTCAAGGGCAACGGCGGATTCAAAAAGGAATTCCGGAAGAACGACGGCGACCGCGGCGGTTACGCCGGCGGCGAGCGTTCCTCTGCTGACCGCGGTGGACGCACGTACAGCGAGCGCACCGAGCGCAGCGTTGGAGCCGACAGCGGTGCCAGCCGTGGACAGTCCAGCGACTCCCGCTTCGCAGGACACGGTGACGGCTCGCGCAAGCCCCGCCACGGCAACGAAGGCGGACAGCGCGACTTCAATCGCAAGGGCAAATGGTAAGCCCAGTTAGTCCCTGAGAACGGGCCGGCCTTTACGGGCCGGCCCGTTCTTTTTAAGTGCCGGGAATCCACGATGTTCAGGTGCCGGGCATCAGGCTGCCGTGGCCGCTTTCGGGGCCCCTAAATGGCCGCAGGATCGGCTGAATCAGGGCCTTTCACTCCTTCCTTTCCTCGATTTGTTGGTGGGGAGAATGTCCGGTAGAGTATTTACTCGTTGCCCCCCTAGCTCAGTGGTAGAGCGCGTTCTTGGTAAGAACGAGGTCACCGGATCGATTCCGGTGGGGGGCTCTGAATGAGGGCCTGTGTCAAGGCGGTTTTGACCGGCTTGGTGCAGGTTTTTCTCATTCGTGGCGGTGTAGCTCAGTTGGTTAGAGCGCACGACTCATAATCGTGAGGTCGGGAGATCGAGCCTCCCCACCGCTACATTTTCGGCAGGTCAGAGGCGTAAGGCCTCTGGCCTGCTGCTGTTTAAGGACTGAATCCAGCTATGGTGCGGATTGGGTACCTGCATCCGTGCCCGACCCCGACGTTGGAACGAAGTTCCAGTCGAAAGACCCGTCGACCCGGAGTGTCATCCGAAGGAACCCGTGAGTGTTGCTGAACCGCTTCACGATGTACGACGGACTGCTGATGAACGGGCGGAGGGAGATACCTCCGGTCGAAACCTGGAACGCTGTCATCCCGTCGCTGACGCACTGGTCAGCGTTGTTCACCGGACATGACCGTTCGTAGTTGTGTTGTGACCCCGACAAAGTCAGGCGGACGCGGTGCTTCCACATCACATCGATCCACGGCTTGTGGTCAGCGGCCCGCTCATGTGCGTTCGTGTCCGACGTGAAGTACGGTTCGTGATGCACGACTGCCAGGTGCTTACCTGCCGCCTTCGCAGCCGCGAGGTCGTTGTCCAGCCACTTCGTCAACGCCCGGGCCTCCTTGGCGTTGTATCGCCAGTGGGCGGATGACAAGAACGCGAAGTGCCAGTTTCCGAAGTCCTTCGAGTACGGTTCCCCGTTCCCGATGAACCCACGCTGCTCGTTGATCGCAGCCTTCGACGGGGCTCCCGGGCATTGGCCATTCATGAATTTGTCGAGGTCTTCGTTGCGGCCCGGTTTCCAGTCGTGGTTGGGGGCGGACACCCAGTACAACTTAGGCTTGGTGCCTCCCCATAGCCGTGTCCAGTAGTCCACATAGCTGGAGCAGTACGCCGTGTCGTATTGGAAGTCCCCGAGCCCCAGGAACGCGTCAATCTCGTTGTTCTGTACGAGCCTCGTGATCGCGGCGCCATTCAAACCGGACGGGCTATCGGGCGCATAGTTCTTGACGGGGTTCATGTCACCCACAGCAGCGATCCGGACATCCCCCGCACGGGACGTGGGCTCGTCGGGCAGTCCCGGAGGGCTGGTGCAACCCGCCACAGAGACTGCCACGAGGGCTGCGGCCGTTGTGGCCACACTCCGGAAGGATCTGAGACGAGAGAGTGCTGGCTGCATCTATTTACCCTTCCAGAAGCCGGACAACAGGTCGGCTCCCGGAGGGCAGCCAGGCGCACCGGCACCTTTGATGTTTCCTCAGGCCTGGACTGGCTGTCAATGGCGCGCGATGCTGCCTGAGGGGTGCTGCGAACCATGGCACGGAGTGCTGCAAAGGGTTTGAGGCGGCGGCTCGTCACCCCCGTTTTGACATAACGAGCCGCCTTCCACCGACAGAGACCCCATGACTTAGTTCGTCGGTGGTACCAAGCCCATACCCAGGCGCCGTCCATGTGAAACCCGGCATCCACATTAGTTGTTTGCCGGGACAGCCGGGACCGGGTGGAAACCGCTGGTGGGGTGGACGATGATTTCGCTCATTTCCTTCGGAACCGGGGGCCCCACCAGCACGAAGTCCATCATTCCCAGCGGCGGTGCCTCGCCGCTGTGCGCATTGAAAAGCTCATCGAACCGGGCCCGGGTCTCTGCAGGCGCGTCGGCCCGCAACGTCTCACGAAGTCTGCTGATGTACCCGGACGCGCTCTGATACCTGTATTCGGCCCCTTCCGGGGTGAAAATGCTGACGCTGTCCATGTTGATGGCTACTGATCCCTGCCGGTTATCGACGACGGCGGTGAGGTACGTGACCGGAGCTTCCTTCACCAGGCTCCGTAGTTCCTCGATTTCAGGGACCGGCGGAGCGGGGATTTCCATCGCCCCGGTAGCCCCGGTGGCCGCGTTGAACCTGTACTTGCCGGGCCGCAGGATCGTGGACGGGGGCATGACTGTTTGCGCCGCCGTCGTCTGAGGCAACGTCGGAGCTTGTGTCTGCTGCGGCCCCGACACCTCGGGAGGGCCGGTGTCTGTTTGGAATGGGGCGGGGCCTTCGCAGCCCGCGGCCAGCAGCACGAAGATGAAGCCGGTTAGGGACAGCCATCTCCGCTTCATCTCAGTGGCCGGCAGGTCCTTGCGGGCTACTCGGAACCGGCCTTCTGCTCCCGGTCCCGAAGGTTCCGAACAATATCGTCCAGCTTTTCTTTGATGGTCTTCTCCGCGTCTGAGAGGGCCTTTCCGGCCCCGCTCAGGGGATCCAGCTGCAGGTAGACCTCCTGGCCCACGGGAAGGTCGTACTCGTCCTTCAGATGGGTCCCGCCTGACACACCATCAAGGGACAGATAGACCTGGACGTCAGTCCTGGCAATACCGGCGATGCGCCCGAAAACCACGGTGAAGTCGTTGGACTGGAAGCTGATGGTGTGACCGACGTGGCTGCGGTTCAGCTCACCGGCCGTGATTGCCTTCTCGTTGGGGCTGGCCGAGTAGTTCATGCAGTTCTCCTAAGAATTTCCTGAGAATCGTCGCAACGTACTACCGCTGCACAGGTCACGTACCCCAACCCCCGAGCAGCCAAACAGCAGCCTGGGCTAGTCACCCTTGACGTTGACGATCTGGCGCAACGTTGCCCTGACGGCTACGAGGTCCTTGGCGTCCTGCATCACAACGTCGATGTCCTTGTACGCGGCAGGGATCTCGTCGATGAAGGCGTCAGTGTCCCGGTACTCAATGCCCTTCATGGCCTTGCGCAGTTCCTCCCGGGAGAAGGTCTTCCGCGCGGCTGTGCGGGAATACTCGCGTCCAGCTCCGTGCGGGGCGGAATTCAAGGAAGGCGCGAATCCTTTTCCCTCCACCACATAGGACCTGGTTCCCATGGACCCCGGGATGAGGCCGGGCCTGCCAAGGGAGGCGTCGATGGCACCCTTCCTGGACAGCCACACTTCCTTCCCGAAATGCCGTTCCCTGGTGGTGTAGTTGTGATGGCAGTTGATGCGTTCCTTCTCCACCACCGGCTGTCCCATCCACTGGGTCATGGCGCGGACGACCCGGTCCATCATCTCCTCACGGTTGAGCAGGGCGAACTTCTGGGCCCACATCAGTTCGGATATGTACCGGCTGAATTCCGGTGTGCCCTCCTCCAGATAGGCAAGGTCCCGGTCCGGCACCGTGATGCTTTGCCTACGGCAGTAATCCTGGGCCACATTGATGTGGTGTTGCGCGATTCTGTTTCCCACACCTCGCGAGCCCGAATGCAGGAACAGCCAAACACGATCGTCCTGATCCAGGGAAACTTCGATGAAGTGGTTTCCGGATCCGAGGGTTCCCAGCTGCAGGTCCCAGGTCTCAAGGTAGGTGGACGGGTTGAACCCTTCGTTCCGGGCATTGGCCTCAAGGACCTTGGCCCTTGCCGCGGCACTTTCGGTCAGCCTCCGGTTGTTCTTTCCGGCGGATAACGGGATGGCTTGTTCAATGGCCACCCGCAGCGTCTTACGGTCCTTGTGGTCCAGGTCCGGGAGGCTGAATTGCGTGCGGACAGCGATCATTCCGCACCCGATGTCGACGCCGACTGCAGCGGGAATGATCGCGCCGACCGTGGGGATGACCGACCCCACCGCGGCGCCCTTCCCCAGATGTGCGTCAGGCATTGAAGCGAGGTGCGGCCAGATGAACGGCATGGAGGATGTCTTCACATTCTGCTCCAGCGTGCCTTTGTCGATGATGGACGCGAAGTTGATGTACTTCGCGTTGACCTGCTGCATCACGGCTCCTTCCCGGGCCCAGGCGGTCGCCTGAGGCACAATGAGTGCATGACGCGTATTGCCATCATCGGCGGCCACGGCAAAGTGGCCTTGCAGCTCTCCACCATTCTCTCCGCACAGGGGCAGGGCGTCACGTCCTACATCCGCAATCCTGACCACCGGGACGATGTCGCCGCCACTGGTGCCACGCCGTCGATCCTTGACGTTGAAAACTCGACGACGGCGGAGCTCGCCGTCGCCTTGCAGAACCACGACGCCGTGGTCTGGTCGGCGGGCGCAGGAGGCGGCAACCCGGCGCGCACCTATGCCGTGGACAGGGATGCAGCCATCCGCTCGATGGATGCTGCGGCCGCGGCAGAAGTGGGGCGGTACATTATGGTCTCGTATCTGGGCGCGGGGCCCGGACACGGCGTACCGAAGGACAACGGCTTTTTCCCCTACGCCGACGCGAAGGCCGCCGCTGATGAATACCTGCGGGGGAGCGGTCTTCAGTGGACCATCCTGGGCCCGGGTACCCTCACCGACGGTCCGGGAAACGGGCTCATTGACGTCAACCCTGCAGACACCTCAACGGGCACCGCTACCTCCCGGGCAAACGTGGCACTGGTGGCCGCGGCCGTCCTGGGCCTTCCGGAGACCGCGGGACACACCATCGAGTTCCGGGACGGTTCACTGCCCATAGCTGCAGCCCTGCAGGCAGTCTACTGAGCGCTAACAGCCTGTGGTCAGGATGCTGCGGCAGGGTCCAGCTCAAGCCAATTGGCCTCAACGTGATCCAATGCCCGGCGCACTGCCCCGACGGTGACGATGGCATCGCCCAGTGGCGAGACAGCCAGCCGCGGCGGCGTGGCGGTCAGTCGCGGGAGACGTTCGGCCACTGACCCCAGGAGGACCCCTGCGGACTTTGCAACGCCTCCGCCGAGCACCACGAGTTCGGGGTTCACCATGGTGGAGACGGTGGCCACCACCCGCGCCACGCGGTCGGACAGGCGGTCGAGGATGCCCAGGGCGACGGCGTCGCCGGCCGCAGCGGCCGCAAAAACATCCTCGGCCTCTACCTCAGCGCCCGGCGCGGTCGGCCGCAAAGCCGTCTTGGCGCGCCCGGCGAGGGCTTCCGCGGCCCAGAGACGCGCCAGTGTGGCGATGCCGAAGGGATCGCCGACTCCTTCCACCAGATCCAGATAAGCCATCTCGCCGAAACCGCCGCCGGACCCCCGAAGCAGTCTGCCATCTTCGATGACTCCTGAGCCAAAGCGCTCACTGGCGAGAATCACCACGACGTCGTCCACGCCAGCGGCCGAGCCGCGCCAGCGTTCGCCCAAAGCCGCTAGATTCGCGTCATTCTCCAGCAGGACGTCCCAGCCGTGGAGGTCCGTCAGCGCTGAGCGAAGCCCGACGTCGAACTTGCCCCAGAAGCTCTGGGTGACCAGGACGTCTCCGTTGCGGTCCACGGGAGCGGCGATGCCAACGCAGACTGACATGACGTCCTGGGGAGACGCTCCGGCGTCCTTCAATGCGGCGATGGCCGTGCGGTCAATGACCTCGATCCTTTCCGTTGCCGGGATGTCGTCTGACCGGAAGGGCTGGCTCGCACGGCCCTGCAGGGTGCCGCGGAGATCGGCCACCACCACGGTCGTCTTGGCAACCCCCACGTCGACTCCAAGCACGTAGCCCGCCCGCTCGTTAAGTTCGAAGCGGCGCGCCGGGCGCCCCTTCTGGTAGCCACCGAAATCGCGCTGGTTGGGAAGTTCCCGCACCCAGCCCCTCTGCTCGAGGTCTTCGCAGACGGCGATCACTGTGGCCCGCGTCAGGCCGGTTGCCTCGATGAGCTCTGTCACGGTGACCGCGTTGGTTGTACGCATCACCAGCAAGATGGCTTCGGCGTTCACCCTGCGCAGCAATTGAGGCGTCGCTGCCGTAATTTCAGACATCCTCTTGACCTCCCTGTGGTTTTGCTCACATAATACTTGAGGAACTAAATTTAGAACCTATATAAAGTATTCATTCCCCTTCAGTTTGTCGTAAGCGAACTACCCGGCCCTTTTGCAAAGGAGCAACAGTGAGAATTTTTCGACACGTCCCTGGCCGCAGCCAGGGCGGACGTGAGCTATGAATGCCGCCTTGCCCACCCGCCGCTTGCTCCTCAAGGCAGCGGGCTTTTCCTGTGCCGCGGGGCTCCTGCCGCTTTCCGGCTGCGCAACATCTTCACAGGTGCAGCAAAAGGGCGTCACCCAGCTGCGCTTCATGCAGAACAAGCCTGAAGTTGTGGCGTACTTCAACCAGGTCATCAAGGATTTCGAAGCGCTGAATCCGGATATTCACGTGGTTCAGGACTTCAACGAAGGCAACTTTGTGCCCTCGCTCGTCCGCAATAACCCGCCCGATGTCGTGACCCGTGGTTTTGCCCAGGCCACTGCCGACTTCACCCGGAAGGGCGTTTTTGCTGACCTTTCGGGTTTGCCGTCCGCTGCCACCATCGATCCCAAGGTTCAGGCACTGGTGAACTCCTGGGGCCAGTACAAGGGCGAGACCAGCGCCATTCCCTTTTCCCTCGCCGGGGCCGGAGTCATCTACAACAGGGAAATCTTCGCTCAATATGGAGTGGCTGTCCCGACGACGTGGGATGAGTTCCTGGCAGCTTGTGAAACCTTCCGCGCGGCCGGAATTGCCCCCGTTTACGGCACGTTTAAGGACACGTGGACCCTTCAACAGGGTGCCTTCGACTACGTCACCGGCGGGACCGTAGACGTGGAGGATTTCTTCGCCCGCCTCTATGCCAAGGGCGCCGACATCCGGGAAGACGCGTCCGAGTCCTTCTCCAGCAACTTCGGGCCAGCCCTTCCCAAGATCCTGCAGCTCACCGGGTTTACCCAAAACGGGGCGTCAAGTAAAAACTACGCAGACGGCAATGCAGCCTTCGGAAGGGGACAGGCAGCCATGTACCTCCAAGGGCCCTGGGCGCTGTCCGAACTGGTCAAAGCCAACAAAAATATCCAGCTGGGTACGTTTCCGCTGCCTGCCACGAACAATCCCGCCGACACCAAAGCCCGCGTCAACGTGGATATGGCTTTGTCCATCACCCGGAACACACCCAACCGGGCTGCGGCGGAAAGGTTTGTGAACTATCTCCTGGAGCCGTCGGTTGTAAACACCTTTAACGAAAAGAACGCCGCGTTCTCACCACTCGCGGATGCTCCGGCGGTAAGTAACCCGCAGATCAGCGGCCTGGCTCCCTATGTCGCGGAGGGGCGCTACTACCAGGGGGCAGGTACCTACTTCCCGCCGTCGGTCCCGCTGGGAAATTACATCCAATCCTTCGTCTACAACCGCAACGCCGGGCAGTTCCTCAGGGACCTCGACGCCGAATGGCGCCGCGTTGCTGAACGCACCAACGTCTGACCCCCACCTTCAGGAGCAAGCAATGACCACAACTTCCCAGGTGGGCCAGGCAACGCCGCCGTCAACCCGTCACACCGCGAGCACGGACTCTCCACCACTCAGGCAGATCAGGGACAAAATCGATCCCACGTTTTACTGGATGCTCATCCCCGTGCTGGCACTGTTCGCCTTCTTCATTACGCTTCCGGCACTCATTGGAGTGTTTTTCAGCCTGACCAACTACGCGGGCTACGGCGACTGGAAATTCATCGGCCTCACCAACTACGTCAACATCTTCAAGGACCCGGCGGTTCTGCAGTCCTATCTCTTCACGTTCTTTTTCGCACTGACCACCACCGTGGTGGTCAACGTTGTTTCCCTGGCCATCGCCCTGGGATTGAATGCCAGGATCAAATGGCGCACCGGCATCCGCACCGTGTTCTTCATTCCCATGGTGCTGTCGGCGCTCATCGTCTCGTTTGTCTTCAACTACCTGTTCTCCAACACCCTTCCGGTCCTTGCCGAGCGCTTCGGGCTGACACCCCTGGCCAGCAGCATTCTGGCAAACGAGAACCTCGCCTGGATCGCGATCGTGCTCGTGACCGTCTGGCAGGCGGCACCGGGCGCCACCATCATCTATCTGGCCGGCCTCCAAAGTGTTCCGTCCGAGGTCTACGAGGCAGCCGACCTGGATGGCGCTGGGAGCTGGCGGCAGTTCACGCACCTGACGCTGCCGCTGATCCTCGGGTACCTGGTTATTAATGTGATCCTCGGCTTCAAGGGATTCCTTGGCACATACGAAATCATCGTGGGGCTCACGGGCGGGGGCCCGGGCATGGCAACACAGTCCGTGGCCATGCGGATCTTCTCGGGCTTCACAGGAGGGGACTACTCCTACCAGATGGCCAACGCCGTCATCTACTTCCTCATCACCCTGCTCATCTCCGTCATTCAACTGCGCCTCATCCAGCGCCGGGGGGTCTCGCTCTAATGACCGCATCCACAGCACTGCCCGATTCCGCTTCCGCCGCCGACGTCCAGCGTTCTGCGCGCCCGCCCGCTGTGCGCCGCTCCTCCAGAGAAGGCTTCAAGGTCAACTGGTGGCTGACGGCCCTGATGCTTGTTGCCTCACTGACCATCCTGCTGCCGCTCTACTTCACTGTTGCCATGGCCCTGAAGTCAGCGGATCAGGTCGGCACCGGTACCGGCCTGGCCTGGCCCTCACCCATGAACTGGAACAACTTCGCTGAGGCCTACGTGGCCACCAACTTTCCAAAGGCCTTCCTGTCCACAGCGTTTGTTACTGTGTTCAGTGTGCTCGGTGCACTGGCATCCAGTTCGCTTGTCGCCTATGCGATAGTGCGCAACTGGCACCGGAAGTTCTTCCGCGGATCCTTCGTGTATCTGCTTTCGGCCATGTTCATACCGTTTCCCGTCATCATCCTGCCCCTCATCAAGCAGACGGCCCTGCTGGGATTGGACAACCCGGGTGGAGTGATCTTCCTGCACGTCCTGGGCGGCATATCGTTCAACACCCTGCTGTACATCGCGTTTGTCCGGTCCATCCCGGTCGAACTGGAGGAGTCAGCGCGGATGGACGGGGCCACCACGTGGCAGGTGTTCCGGAAGATCATCTTTCCGCTGCTGGCCCCGATGAACGCCACTGTGGGCATCTTCGCCTTCCTGGGTTCCTGGAATGACTTCCTGCTGCCCCAGATGATGATCGCCGATCCCGCGCTGCAGACGCTCCCCGTGGTGCAGATGCTTTTCCAAGGCGAATTCAATACCAACTACAGCCTCGCCTTCGCGTCCTACCTCATGGCCATGGCGCCCACCCTGGTGGTGTACATCCTGGCTCAACGGTGGGTACTCTCCGGAGTAATGCGCGGAGCGGTCAAGTAGCGCGGCCAAGTCCTCCAATACCAAATCAAACAAACACACCAGAAAAGGAAAATTCCCTTGTCCACCACTGCCACTCTGGCAACCCTGTCCGATTCTGACCTCGCAGCCGATCCCAACTGGTGGCGCCAGGCTTCCGTTTACCAGATCTACCCGCGCAGCTTCTCTGACTCCAATGGGGACGGCCTGGGCGACATCAGGGGCATCACCGCCAAGGTGCCTTACCTGAAACAGCTGGGAATTGACGCTGTTTGGCTGAGCCCGTTCTATCCCTCGGCGCTCGCGGACGGAGGATACGACGTCGACGATTACCGTGACGTTGACCCGAAGCTTGGCACCCTCGAAGACTTTGCCGAGATGTCAGCGGCCCTGCATGCCGCCGGCATCAAGCTGATCGCGGACATCGTCCCGAATCACTCGTCCAACCGGCATGTCTGGTTCCAGGAGGCCCTGGCGTCACCCAAGGGCTCCGCCGCACGCGACCGCTACATTTTCCGGGACGGCAAGGGCCCGGATGGCGAATTCCCGCCGTCGGACTGGGACTCTGTTTTTGGCGGTCCTGCCTGGGAACGCATTACCGAACCCGATGGCAGCCTCGGGCAGTGGTACATGCACATTTTCGCCAAAGAGCAGCCCGACCTGAACTGGGCCAACCGGGAAGTCCGCGAAGACTTCCTCAAGACGCTCCGCTTCTGGTCGGACCGGGGTGTGGACGGGTTCCGGGTGGATGTGGCCCACGCCCTCACGAAGGACCTGACCGAGCCCCTGCAGTCCAAGCTGGAAATCGGCACGGAGGACGGCACCCTGGACGGCTCCCACCCGTTCTGGGACCGGGACGAAGTCCACGAGATCTATGCGGAATGGCGAGAGGTCTTCAACGAGTACAACCCGCCCCGCACCGCCGTCGCCGAGGCGTGGGTGCACGCCAGCCGCCGTCCCCGCTATGCCAGCCCCAAGGGTCTGGGCCAGGCCTTCAACTTCGACCTCCTGCAAGCCGATTTCGACGCGCAGGAGTTCCGGGACATCATCACCCGGAACCTCGATGAAGCCGCAGCCACCGGAGCATCGTCCACCTGGGTTTTCTCAAACCACGACGTCGTCCGGCACGCCACCCGTTATGGCCTGCCCAAAGCCACACGGGAGGCCCACAAGCGCGGCAAGGGCCAGGACGGCAAGGCGTGGCTCCTCGCAGGTGCACCCGAGGAGGAGCTGGACCGTGAGCTGGGCCTTCGCCGCGCCCGGGCCGCGACCCTGCTGATGCTGGCACTGCCCGGCTCCGCCTACCTTTACCAGGGCGAGGAACTCGGCCTTCAGGAAGTGTCGGAGATTCGCGATTCCGAACGCCAGGATCCGTCGTTCTTCCGCAACAAGGGGGTCGAGATCGGCCGGGACGGCTGCCGCGTGCCGTTGCCCTGGACGGCCGAGGGCCCTTCCTACGGATTCGGCGACGGCGGTGCCCACCTTCCGCAGCCGCAATGGTTCGGCGATTACGCCGTTGACGTTCAGGAGGAGCGGGAAGCTTCTACCCTGGAGCTTTACCGCCAGGCCCTGCGCCTGCGCCGTGAGCTGCAGACCGCGGAGGAGCTGACCTGGCACGAAAGCCCCAACGGCGAAGTGTTGCACTTCACCCGTCCGGGCGGCTGGCACGTGGTGACAAACTTCGGAAAGGAGCCAGTCGAGCTTCCCACAGGGGAACTCCTCGTCAGCAGCGGCCCGCTGGAAGACGGCCGGCTGCCAGCCAACACCACGGTGTGGCTGCGCTGACTCGGAAGTAATACTTGCGGAAAAGTCCACCCCGTCCGGCAGGCCAACTCCTGGCCTGTCGGGCGGGATGCTCCCGTTTTCACCGGGACAATTGGTCATATTGTTCACAAGAGGTAGCCGAATTACTTCGCCGTAGGCCGCCCTCGCCGGATACGGTAGATGTATGACGTCTACCACCGCCGCCGAAACACTACGGCCGACTCGCAGTATCCCCGCTGAAATTGCCCGTTCCTGGCTTCTCGTCAACGCCATGAAGACGGAGCTTTTCCAGCAGTCCGCTGTCTCCCGGGCTGACGCGATCATTCTTGACATCGAAGATGCGGTCGACCCTTCCCAGAAGGATCGTGCCCGCCAGAACATCATCGAATGGCTGACAGCCGGCGGCAAGGCATGGGTCAGGATCAACGACGCCACCAGCCCGTTCTGGGCCGCAGACCTCGCCGGACTGCGCGGCACCCCCGGGCTTCTGGGCGTCATGCTTGCAAAGACCGAGTCAGCAGACCAGGTCACCGAGAGCTTCCACCGCATGGACGGCAACACTCCCGTCATCCCCCTCGTGGAATCAGCAGTGGGCATTGAAGAAGCCAACAACATCGCCAAAGCCCAGGGCGCCTTCCGGCTCGCCTTCGGTTCCGGCGACTTCCGCCGCGACACCGGTATGGCAGCTACCCCCGAAGCCATGGCCTACCCGCGTGCCAAACTGGTTGTGGCCAGCCGGGTCGGTAATCTGCCGGGCCCTATCGACGGCCCCACCGTGGGAACCAACCACCCCATCCTGCGTGAGCAGACGGGCATCACAGTCATGATGGGCATGACCGGTAAGCTCTGCCTCGCCATCGACCAGACCAGCGTAATCAATGAGGTCATTAGCCCCACACCCTCGGACGTCGCATGGGCCACGGACTTCATGGCTGACTTTGAGGCCAACGGCCGGGTCATCCGGGACGGTTCCGACCTTCCGCGCCTGGGCCGGGCAGAAAAGATCATCAAGCTCGCGGTGGCCTTTGGGGTGCAGCCCGCGCTCTGACTCTCAGTACGCCCACCATTTGATCCACAGGGGACCCCGTGACCGATTCCACCTATCTGGTCCACGGGGTCTTTTGGGATGGCCCTGCAGCCGCACGGCCAGGAGCCGACGGCGGAACCCCGCACCTGCGGCTTGAGCGCCGCGGAGGCGGGTTCAGCGAGGTCCCACTAGCCTCCGGCACCCATCTTGGCTTCCGCCTGTCGGAATCCGGAAAATTCTGCCTCGGGCACCACAAGGTGCACTCAGCGTCCGAGCGCGATCATGTCTTGTGCCCCAACCAGGCTATCGCCGTGAAGGGGAACCAGTGTGAGCGCTGCTTCATGGTGGACGACTCCCGCCTCATCCACGATTTTCACCGCGGCGGGCGTGTGCCCCCGGGTCTGCGTGCCTACCTGTCCCAGCAGCATTGGCTCTACGTGGCAACGTTCGGGGATGGTGCCAGCAAGGTGGGAACGGCGTCGAACCTGCGGAAGTGGAACCGCCTGGCCGAACAGGGCGCTGTGGTTGCCAGGTATGTTGCGCGTGCCGATGACGGCCGGATCGTCAGGGTGCTGGAGGACATGGTCAGCCGGGAGGCTGGGCTGCCACAACAGATCCGGTCTGCCGCAAAAGCTGCTGCCCTGACCGAGCCTTCCCCCGCCTTTGGGCTGGATGCAAAGAACAAGGCCTTGGCAGGGGAGGTCCGCACGCTGCTCGCGGGTGCAGCCCTGGGAGGTTTCGCCGTGGTGGATGAACAGTGGATCCGTCCGTCCCAGGCCGATCCGGTCTCTGTACCAGGATCGGGGCTCCGGCACGCCTATCCGCACGATCTGAGCGAGGGCGCGCACGGGTTCCGGATCAACTCCCTCAACGGTGGCTACGCCCTGGCGTCCATCGAAGGTTCCGAACTCGAGTTCGTCGTGAGCCTGGGCCTGCTCAAGGCCCGCAGGATTGAACTGGGCAACCATCGGTCCGAAGTGCCGGCGGTTCAGGAATCCCTGTTTTGACATCCCGGTTTTGAACAGCCAGTAAACTGGCACGGTGCTGAACGAATTCTGGGCCTCGGCCTCAACCGCGTACAAAATCGTCGTCTTCAGTGCGATGGGACTGATCGCCGTCGGGATCATCCTCAATATTCTGGGCAACACCTCACAGAACCAGGGACTTTCTGTGGCGTCCCTGCCGGTGATCGGGCTGGGCCTCGTTCTGCACATTGTGGGCCTGGTGGTCCGCGGCCAACAGATCCGGAAGGGTTACAAGAGGTAGTCCGCCCGGACGATAGGCTTGAGGCCATGAGTATCAATCCGGATCTGCAGGGCCGTAGCTACCCTGCCGCAGAGGTGTACGACGTCGGCCGCGAGAAAATCCGCGAGTTTGCCCGCGCGGTCAAGGCAACGCATCCCGCCCATTTTGACCTGAACGCAGCCATCGCCCTAGGACACCGGGACCTGGTGGCACCCCCTACGTTTGCGATCATCGTCGCCCAGCGGGCCGACGCCCAGCTGATCGAGGATCCGGATTCCGGCATTGACTTCTCCCGCGTGGTCCACGCAGATCAGCGGTTCGTCCACCACCTGCCCATCGTCGCCGGTGACAGGCTTGTGGCTGAACTCCATGTGGACGGCGTCCGCTCCATGGGCGGCGGTGCCATGATCACCACCCGTTCAGAGATCTTTGCCCTGTCAGAGGGCGCTTCACGCAGAAACGTCGCAACCACCACGTCCTCGATTCTGGTTCGCGGAGAGGAACAGTAACCATGACACCTTCCTTTGCAGACCTCACTATCGGCCAGGATCTTGGCAGCCGGACCATCAGCGTCACCCGGCAGGATCTGGTCAAGTACGCCGGCGCCTCCGGGGACTTCAACCCCATTCACTGGAACGAGTCATTCGCCACTGGTGTGGGCCTCCCCGGTGTCATCGCCCACGGAATGTTCACCATGGGAGCCGCCGTGCAGCTGGTCACCGACTGGGCCGGGGACCCGGCAGCGATTGTGGATTTCCAGACCCGCTTCACCAAGCCCGTCCCTGTAACCGACACCACGGGAACCGACGAGCCCGGCGCCAGCATCGAGGTCAGTGGCGCAGTCGGAGCACTCGATGAGGATGCCAAGACAGCGCGGGTGGACCTCACCGTCGTCTCCGGAGGACAAAAAGTGCTGATGAAGGCCCAGGCCGTAGTCAGGCTTGGCTGAAACTGTGGATCTTTCGATCCCCGTTAGGCTGTTGAGGTGACCCAGACGCTGCTTGCCGAACTCACCACCGCCGCCGTCGGCGGTCCCGCCGCCACCTTCGTGGAGGCCAGCACGGAAGCGGAGATCATCGACGTCGTGCGTTCCGCTGACGCCATTGGGGAGCCGCTGCTCATCATCGGCGGCGGGTCCAATCTTCTGATTTCCGACGACGGGTTCCCCGGAACCGTCCTGAAGCTCGCCTCCGAGGGTTTCACAGTCAGCGCCGAAGACTCCTGTGGTGGCGTGGCAGTGGTGGTCCAGGCGGGGCACAACTGGGATGACCTGGTGAAGCACGCGGTGCTGCACGCCTGGTCCGGGATCGAAGCCCTTTCCGGAATCCCTGGCTCCACGGGCGCTACTCCGGTTCAAAACGTGGGTGCCTACGGTGCAGATGTCTCGCAGACCATAGCTGCCGTGCGGACGTGGGACCGGGAGCAGAACGCCGTGCGGACGTTTACGAACTCCGAGCTGAAGTTCGGCTACCGGGATTCCCTACTGAAGCAGACAACTGTAAATGGGTCCCCCCGGTTTGTGGTGCTGACGGTGGAGTTTCAGTTGCCGCTGGGCCGTATGAGCGCGCCCATCCGCTATGCCGAGCTGGCCCGGGCGCTTGGCGTTGAACAGGGCAAGAGGGCGTACTCCAACGACGTGCGGCGGGAAGTGCTACGGCTCCGGGCATCCAAAGGCATGGTCCTGGATGCCGCGGACAGGGACACCTACTCGACTGGATCGTTCTTCACCAACCCGATCGTTCTTCCGGCTGTCGCGGACGGGCTGCCGCAGGACGCGCCCCGCTACCCGGCCGGCAGCGATGGTCTGGTGAAACTCTCAGCTGCCTGGCTCATCGATAAGGCCGGCTTCGCGAAGGGCTTCGGATTGGAACCGGACAGCGTTTCGGGAGGCCGGGCCGCTTTGTCCACCAAGCACACCCTGGCCATCACCAACCGCGGCTCCGCCAAGGCCTCCGATATGGCGGCCATCGCGCGTGAGGTGAGGCGCGGCGTCGTCGAACGCTTTGGTATTGAACTGCATCCGGAACCGCTGCTGATTGGCATGGAACTGTAGGTCCGGGACCGGGCTGTATATTCCGGTTCCGGGCTTATGGCTGATTTTCTTTCCGAGGGTGCGGCGCCGCCCTGCTGAAGAGCAGATAGGTGAACCCGGACGCCGCTGCCGCCAATCCGAAGACTTGGCAAAAGGCCACCGATTGGGGACTTGGCCCGCTTCGAAGCAGCAGTCCTGCCCCGGCGAAGGCAACGGCTCCCAGCAGGAATACCACCGTGCCGGGCAGGAAGCTCCGCAGCGTGGAAGGGAGCTCTTCACCGGCGTCCGGAGCAGTTTCGCGGTGCGGCTGGAGCAGTACTGCCGCCGTGAAGCTGAATACAGCCAGCACGATGCCCACTGATGAGACCCGCTGCAGATTCGCCATGACCGGTGAAAGACTTGTCCCGCTGGCGACCGCAACAGCAAGTCCGGCGGCCATCCCTGCCGCGCTGGAGGCCCAGCCGAGCAGGGCGAGCCTCCGGCATAGGGGCCGCAGGAGGGGCCACAGATCACCCATGGTCATGAAATCAGCGTAGGAGTGCGGGCTGGGCACCAACTGGGAGTTGACTGTACCTTGCTCTCAACTGGCGGGGCTTGTAAGGCGCTCCCATCTGGCAGGATGCGCCTGGAGGGCTTCGCTGCGGACTGTATTCGTCCGCAGCTGGTCCTAGGATGTTGCCATGACGGCACAGGTGCAGGCCCAGGTTTCAGCGGCCGACTCAGGTTCGGCTCAGACCCGCGATTCTTCGAACGTGTCCGTGCGGCTTTCGGCCCGGGTCATGGGGCGGCTTCGTCTCGCATCCCAAGGCGTACTGGGGGAGGGCCTTGGCTCCGTGCCTGAGACGGTCCGGTGGATGACGGCACTGCAGGCCCAGGACCTGCCGGCAGCACTCTGGGCCGTAAGCCTCCGCTCTTCCGGCGCCGGGCTTGGATCGGTGCGGTCTGCCCTGGACGACGGCGAAATCGTCCGTTCCTGGCCCATGCGCGGGACTTTGCACCTGGTGGCTCCCGAGGACCTTCGCTGGATGCTCAGTATCACCACCCCGCGGATGATCCGCGCGGCCGCGACCAGGCACCGGCAACTTGAGATTTCCGAGGGGGACATCAAACTGTGCCGTGACGTTGCCTTGGAGATGCTGACAGGCGGAAAGGCCGCCACCCGGCAGGAAATGTTCGCGGCTTTCGAGGATGCGGGTCAGGTGACCAAGGAGCAGCGCGGAGTCCATCTGCTTGGTCTGTTGTGTCAAACCGCGTCGATCGTCCCCGGTCCCTTAGCCGGAAACCAGCAGAAGTTTGCTGCGTTCGATGAGTGGATACCCGAGTCGCGGAGCCTGGAACGCGAGGAGGGCATTGCCGAGTGGGTTCTTCGTTACATGCGCAGCCACGGGCCTGCTACTGAACGTGACTTTTCCTGGTGGTCCGGCATCCCTCTTACCGAGGTCCGCAAAGGGTTGAGCTCGGTCGGGTCTGAGCTAGTGAAGCTGGTATTTGAGGGGAGCACCTACTGGATCTCACCCTCCACGGCGGAACTGCTCGACGTCGGCGTACCCGGCGAGCGTTCGGTTCAGGCACTCCCCGCCTTTGACGAGTTTCTCCTCGGCTACACGGACCGCAGCCTGGTCCTTCCCCCGGAGCACGCAGACAAGATCGTCCCCGGCGGCAACGGCGTGTTCAAGAAAATCATCGTGTCGGGAGGTGCGGTGGTAGGGACATGGGGCGTACAGGGGAGCGGTAAGGCTGCCGCCGTCGTGCCTGTAATCTTCAACGAGGCCAAGCCCATGGGTTCTGCCGCGGCAGCAGGTTTCCGGAAGGCCGGGGAACGCTACCTGAAGTTCCTCGCCGGCTGAGGCCGCGGGAGGCTTCACCGGCCCTGCCCCGCCCAACCGGCCCTGCCCCGCTCAAACGGCCCTGGGCAGCTACGGTCTTGTGGGTTGGGGCCGGTCGTAGGGCAAGGAGAAGCGCAGGAGCCAAGAGCCGGAACTGCTGACTTCTCCACATACGACCGATGAGTGCTAACGATACAAGGACTAATGCATCCAGCCTTGAAACATGAATCCCCACAAGCTGACCACAGTCATTGACTCGCGCTGGCCAGCACATTCGGTCGCCTCCACTCACCAACTCGCTCAGGCTGAACTGGGTAATCGCGTCCTGACTCTCGGGGTGCGGTCCGGTGTGCTGCTTCGTCTGCGCCGCGGTGCGTATGTGCGATCTGACGAATGGAACCGCCTCTCACCGTGGGAGCGCGACGATCTGCGGATCCGCGCGCACTACGAATCCACTGGTGGGACGGCTTGCTACAGCCATATCAGCGCGGCGAGACTGCACTCGTGCCGGGTCTGGAACTGTGGGCCGCTGGTTCACGTCACCACGTGCTATTCAAATTCAGCCACAAGCACCGGGATCGACGTCCGAACCCACCGCCTTCCACTGTGCTCCTCCGACCTCATTACGCTGCAGACTGCGGACGGCCGGGACATCCAGGTAACCAGCCTGGAGCGCACAGTGCTGGACTGCGCCAGGATCCTCCATCTCGCCGCTGCCGCCGTGACCGGGGACGATGCCTTGAGGAAAGGAGCGGATCTGGCAAGCATGAGGAAAAAGCTTGAGGAAAGTCCGGTGAAGCGGGGGAGCGTGCGAGCCGCTGCAGTGCTGGACGCGCTTGACGCCCGCTCGGAATCTGCCGGGGAAACCCGCACTCGCCTCTTGCTGCATTCCTTCGGCTTCCACTCGTTTGTTCCCCAATACGAGATTCCAACGAGCGCAGGGCTCTTTCGTGCAGACTTCGCGGACCCGGCTTCCAGAGTGGTCATCGAGTTCGACGGCAGAGCAAAGTACGGCGATTACAAGCCGGCAGACCAAGTGCTGCTGGCCGAACGGAGGCGGGAGAATGCCCTTACTGAAGAAGGGTGGATATTTCTTCGCCTCGATTGGCAGCAATTGGAAGACCCGTGGGAGCTACGACGACGGGTTCAGGCTACCTTTGCCAGGGCTCAGAAATGGTCGGTTGGCTAACCCACGCAAAGACGGCCCTGCCCCGCTTGAGCGGCCCGGGAAGGGGCAGTTCAAGCGGGGCAGGGCCGTGATTGCGGTGAGCGGGGTGTTGGTGAGCGGGGTGAAGCTAAGGAGTGGGACTACAGAGTGCCGGTAGCGATGTTCAGCATGCGGCGCAGCGGCTCGGCGGCACCCCAGAGGAGCTGGTCTCCCACCGTGAACGCGCTGATGTACTCCGGGCCCATCTCGAGCTTGCGGATTCGGCCCACGGGGATATCCAGCGTGCCGGATGCAGCGACAGGGGTAAGGCTCGCCATGGAGTCTTCCTTGGTGTTCGGCACCACCTTGGCCCACTCGTTGTCCGCAGCCAGGATGCTTTCGATTTCAGCAACGGAGAGGTTTTCGCGGAGTTTGAGGGTGAGAGCCTGGGAGTGCGAACGCATGGCGCCGATCCGGATGCACAGGCCGTCCATCATGATGTGGTTCTCGGCGGAAGTGCCGAGGATCTTGTTGGTCTCCACGCCCGCCTTCCACTCTTCCTTGGACTGGCCGTTGCCCAGGTCAGCATCGATCCAAGGAATCAGCGAGCCGGCCAGCGGAACACCGAACTGGGTGGCGTCGATATCCGAGCGCTGGTGGGCCAGGACCTTGCGGTCGATGTCCAGAATGGCCGACGCCGGGTCGTCCAGTTCGGTGCTGACCTCGGCATTGAGCGTGCCGAACTGGCTTAGCAGCTCGCGCATATGCCGCGCACCGCCGCCGGAGGCAGCTTGGTACGTCATGGACGTGCCCCACTCGACGAGGCCGTTCTTGAACAGGCCGCCGAGGCCCATCAGCATGCAGGACACGGTGCAGTTGCCGCCGATGAAGTCCTTGGTACCGTTCACCAGGCCCTTGTCGATGACGTCGCGGTTGATCGGGTCGAGCACGATGATCGAGTCATCGCTCATACGCAGGGTGGAGGCGGCGTCGATCCACAGGCCGTCCCAGCCGCGGCTGCGCAGCTCGGTGTGGACGCGTTTGGTGTAATCGCCGCCTTGCGCGGTGACAATAATGGGCAGCTTAGCCAGCGTGTCGACGTCGAACGCGTCCTCGAGCTTGCCTGAGCCTTCTGCAAACGAAGGCGCGGCACCTCCTGCATTCGAGGTGGAGAAGAACACCGGGTTGATGTTGGCGAAGTCGCCCTCGTCCTGCATGCGCTGCATGAGGACGGAACCGACCATGCCGCGCCATCCGACCAGGCCGACGGAAGGGGTAGCTGCTGTAGTCATTCGTCCAGTTTAGACTTCGGAACGCGCATGGCGCAGTCGGTTACGTCACTATGCGCGCGTCGCACGACGTCGGTACTCGCCGCATGCCCCTAGGGGTTGTTCCCTCTTCGCCAACAGCATTGGGAGCAGCACCTACGAGGTCAGGAACAACAGCCCTATCATGGCGTCCTATTCAACCGGCCGCGGCAGATTACGGTCCCTCCGCAGCTTCTCGGCCTTGCGTTCCTTAAAGTAGCTTGACCAACCGGCGAGGAGGGGAATGAGGATCAGCAGGTACATCCACCAGATCTCGCGCAGGATGTGCCACTGATCAGTGAGGGCCATCTGCAAGATTCCGTACAGCATCCCGCCAAAAGCCAGGCTGATCAGGACTGCGAGGAACAGCAAGCCCGCTGAGCTGTTAACGGGCTTAACCAGGCTGACACCATCGTCCTTGCGGACGCCGTACTCCTCAGACGTATAACCCACCAGCTCACCATTTTCGGCGCGGCGGTGGATCAGCTGTTGGTCGGAGGACCCGGACTGCTCGTAGCCTGGGTCCTGGGGGACTCCGTTACTGCGCCTGGCCACGGGAGTTCGCAATCGCTGCCAGCAGTCCGGCGTCTTCCAGGACCATGGTTTCGGCGACCTCGTCCTTGTCGAAATCCGGGATGCCGGTGGTCCAAGTATCGTTCTCACACCGAATCAGCAGGTGCTGTTCGGAGTCCAGAGTCTTGAAGACGAGGTAGGCGGAGCCGCCATGATTTTGCTGTACATGTTGCTGCACCACCCGAAGTGTAGCTTCCGCCGACGTGATGCTGGGGTCCTGGGCAAATACGAACCAGGTGCCGAGCAGCCGGGGTTGAAGCATCAGCGATACGCCGGGTGCTTCCAGGAGAGCGACATTGTCCATGGTCTCACCCGTCAGCAGCGCGATCTCCGTCCAACGGGTCGCGCTGCCGAACGCTGTGGCTACTGCGGCTGCGACACCGGTCACTCCCAGCTGCCCGTTATCATCAACGGTGGCCATATCTCGCGCCAGGAGCGATGATGCGCCGGCCGTGGATAGGGTGACATCGTCGACCATTTCCTCGGCGCGGAAAACACTGACGGTTCTGTTTCGCGCCGGACCTTCAAAAACGTTCAGAAGATAGGCAAACTCGCCCACGCCGAAGCCGATGACATCGACGCCGAGGCGAGGCTCTTGCTGGGTCTGGTCCTGAATGGTCATGCTTCTCTCCTAATCGCCGATCCCGAAGAACTTGCCCACGGACTTGCCAGCATCCACCAGATTGTCTTTCGTGTCGCTAACGAATTTTCCGGGATCCTGCACAGCGTTTGCTATGCCTTCGCCAATGTTCTTCCCGACGCTGCTGATGGTGTCCCAGTTTTCGTAGATGGCAACTCCAACACTGGCGACCTGACAGACAGTCCCGGCGGGCGGTGGCAGGAAACATCCAACCCCGAGGCCAGCTTTGAGGGCGCCCCCCACGCCGCCCTTGATATCGCCGTTGGCGAAGGCGTTGACCGAGTCGATAGCGCTGAAGCCAACGCCGGCCCAGCCCAGCCCGCGGGCGAGGCCACTCTTACCCAGCCATTCCAGCTTTGTACCCGCACCGATCAAGGGCTTTTCCTCCAGCAACGGAGCGAGCCTGGAAAGTCCGGGGTACTGATGCAGATTCTTCAGGGAGGCAAGGTCCGTTGCTTTATCGATGATGCCGATTCCGCGGTTTGCTTTCGAAGAGTTGCTGAGAAGGCCCTCAAGGGCTGCCGTCCCTTTTGTGGTCTGCAGCAAATGGCGGGTATCAAAAACGGGGCCTCCGAGCCGGTGCAGGCCTCTTGACAGCAACGCCTGAGCTGCCTCCGCCCGATGGTTCTTAAGTACCCAGCCGTACTGCCCTACATGCTTGGCCAGGGTAAGTGGAGCTTTGATGAACTTCTGAATCGTCAGGCCTGTCCTGAGCGCACCAACGCCGCCCATGAGCACGCCACCGAGCACTGCCGGCAGCGCCCAGCCGGAACCGCCCGAACCCGAGCTACCCAGGGGCCCGCCACCGGAACCGGGGGCGGCATCGCTCGCCTTCTCTTGCTGGTTAGCGTTCTCGAGGAGCTTTTTGGATTCTTCCTTGAGACGGTCGGCGGCTCGCTGCAGGAGAGCATGGTGATTTCCGTTCCAATTGGAGCGGAACTGGAGGGCGTCATTGCCTTTCCACGAAGTGTTGTTGTTGATCTGGCTGGTCAGCAGCGTGGATTGCTGCTGGAGGCTCTCTGAAGCCTGACCAAACTGCTGTGCGAGCGTCCGCAACTGTGCGACGTCAGCGCCCCACAAGTTCCCAGTCATCCAAATCCCCCAAAGGTTCCGTATGGAACAGCGTGAATGCTGCCCTGCCCAACAAACTGTAGCTAACTTCAAGCCGGCTCCGCGATGGGGCCAACTCCCCATCAGCAGCGGGGTTGGCTCGCCATCAGGGCGTCCGGACGGCAATCAGGCGAGCCCAGACACCACTTACGCGCCCGGATGCTCCGAAAGCAGCAACTGTTTCCGAGCCCGGATGGCAAAGAAAGCGCCGAAGGCGAAGACCTGGGCAACAACAACCAGCACAATGATGCCGACGATCTTGTTTCCGCCCAGGATCATGGTCAGTCCCACGATCGTGGAGAGCAGCGCGAGAAGCGGCAACAGCATGTAGCCCAGCACGAACAGTGTTTCTGGTTTCTTCAGCATCTCTATGCACCCTTCCGGCGCCATACGGTGAACCGGTAGCGGGTGCCGTTGGCCGAGGTCAGCCACCCCTTTGGCGGTTCGTTGGCCGAGTTCTCCCATTCGTAACCGAGCTCCGGGGCGTAAGTGTCGCCGTCGGCCTCGGAATCGATGAAGGTGACCACGGCGACGTCGGCGATGTCGACGGACTGGGCGAAGATTTCCCCGCCGCCCAGGATCCAGACGGTACCCCCGCCGGGCACGAACTGGGACTCGAGCAGTGCGTCATCCAGGGACCTCACGACGACGGCGCCCTCCGCCTCGGGAGTGCTGCCCCAGTTTTCCTGGCGGGTTATCACGATGTTGGTCCGGCCTGGCAGCGGACGGTACTTGGCGGGGAAGGACAGCCACGTCTTGCGCCCCATGATGACCGGGTGACCTGTGGTGAGCTTCGTGAAGTGTTTCAGGTCCTCAGGAAGGTGCCAAGGCATGTCGCCGTCCTTGCCGATCACGCCGGCTGTGGTCTGTGCCCAAACCAAGCCGACGCCAGTAACGTTTTCAGCCAGGTCCGCTGTAAAACCTTCCGGCGCTGCCTGGGGTTCGGAATCTTTGCTGTTCATACGGCGATCGGGGCCTTAATCGTGGGGTGGTGCTGATAGCCAACCACTTCGAAGTCGTCCAGGGTGTAGTCAAAAATGGAGGCAGGCTTGCGGTTGATCTTCAGCTGCGGATATTCATACGGTTCCCGCGCGAGCTGCTTCAGGACCTGGTCCATGTGATTCTCGTAGATGTGCACGTCGCCTCCGGTCCAGACGAATTCCCCGGGCTCCAGGCCTACCTGCTGCGCCAACATACAGGTAAGCAGGGCATAGGACGCGATGTTGAAGGGGACGCCCAGGAAGGTGTCTGCCGAACGCTGGTAGAGCTGGCAGGAGAGCTTCCCGTCAGCCACATAGAACTGGAAGAACGCATGGCACGGGGGCAACGCCATGTCCTGGAGTTCGGCAACATTCCAGGCGGAAACGATGTGCCGCCGGGAGTCGGGGTTGGCCTTCAGGTTCTCCACGAGCTCTGCGATCTGGTCGATGTGCCCGCCGTCCGGAGTGGGCCAGCTGCGCCACTGGACGCCGTAAACGGGGCCGAGTTCGCCGTCGGCATCTGCCCATTCGTTCCAGATGGTGACCCCTTGGTCCTGCATCCACTTCACGTTGGTTTCGCCGCGCAGGAACCACAGCAGCTCCACCGCCACCGACTTGAAGTGGACCCTCTTGGTGGTGATCAGGGGGAAGCTTTTGCTCAGGTCAAAGCGCATCTGGCGGCCGAATACGCTGCGCGTACCTGTGCCGGTCCGGTCTGATTTGTGGGTGCCATGTTCCAGCACGTCACGCAGGAGGTCTTCATAGGGCGTAGGAATGCTCACGGTTCCAGTCTACTGACGCTCGCCACGACGTTCTGCCAGGAGCCGGAGCAGTGTGTCGTTCGCCAGCCCGGCCTTGCGGCCCTCGGCTATGTAATGTTCGACGGCGGCTGTCACCGTCGCTGCAGTCTCACCGGAGCCGGGGGGTGCGACAGCGGCCGGGCATGATTTTGCCCGTTTGAGGAGGCGTCTTACGGAAGGCGCGAGTCAGTCGTCGAAAGGCCTGAACTTCTCCACAGCGACAATCCTGCTGCGGTCTCCGCGGGACACATGGCATACAAGGATTTCCCCCGGAGCCAAGTACGGATCTTTGGAGGGCAAGAGGGTGCGGAGGCTTGCATTCATGTGATGGCCCAGCTGCTTGAAGACGGTGGGCAGTGCCGGCCGGTGCGTGCACAACAACGTGGCCCGCTGTTTGTCCAACAGGGATTCGACGACGGCGGCCGTCTTCTGCGGACTCCGGGCATGCTTGTGCTCGGTCAGTGCCTCAATCAGCTTGACCTTTGCATCCATGGACTTCGCGTAGGGCGCCACAGTAGCGACACATCGAAGCCACGGACTGGTGCTGATGCGCAAGGGCTTCCACGCCATCAGCAGCCGGCGGACTGCCTGGGCCTGCCTGAGCCCGGTGGCCGCCAAGGGCCGATCGCCTTCAGCTTTGCTCCAGGAGGAACGCGGCTTCGCCTTGGCATGGCGAAGGATCACCAGCGGCCACGTGTCCAGCGCATTGCCTTCGTGGGCCGCTACAAGTTCTTCCAGCGGACCCACATCACTGGGGTTGCTTAGCAGCCGGGCGGCCTTGTCCGGGGAACACCACATGACACTGTCCACTTCTTTGCCGTCGGGACGCAGCGTTGCGCCGTCGACGTCGACAGCCCAGTAGTGCACCACCTTCAGCCCCGCCGAAACGTGGTAGTGAATCGGTGGAAGCGGAATGCCCAGTGCTGCCTTGAGCCCTATCTCCTCCTCGACTTCCCTGATGGCACATTCAGGAACGGTCTCGCCGTCGTCGATCTTGCCCTTCGGCCAGGACCAATCGTCATAGCGGGGACGGTGGATGAGGAGGACTTCCAAGCCGTCCTTGGTGAGGCGCCAAGGAAGAGCTCCGGCCGCCGTAACCGCAATCGGTTCCCCGGGGTGGTCGGTCTGGTCGGCAACGGGAGTATCAAGGTCAGCAATCGAAGAATCGCTTTTCAACCCGGTGCCTATCGTCGGCTCGCCGACCGCTGGCGGGAACGCGAAGCCAGAAGCCATGACTGCACGTCCTCCAGGTGCCTGCCGTCCTCCGCCAAATGATGCCGCGTCCATTCTCCGAGGCTGTCCAAATGCCAGCTGGAGGTTCCGGGGTCCATGTATTTGCGGAGCATGTCCAGAACATAGGAGGTGTCATCGCCACTCCTGAGGCGGACCAACGCTTCCACCCTGCGGTCGAGGTTGCGGTGCATCATGTCCGCGGAACCTATGAACACCACGGGATCCCCGCCGTTGGCGAAGGCAAAGACGCGGGAGTGCTCCAGGAACCGGCCCAACACCGAGCGCACAATGATGTTTTCGCTCAGGCCTGGGATGCCGGGCCGAAGGGAGCAGATACCGCGGACGATGACGTCCACCTGCACCCCGGCCTGGGACGCCCGGTAGAGGGAGTCGATGATGGCTTCATCCACCATCGAGTTGACCTTGATCTGAACGCGCGCGGGGATCCCGGCGCGGGCATTGCGGATCTCAGTTTCGATCCTGTCAATCAGACCTGACCGCACCGAACGCGGAGCCACGAGAAGGCGCTTGAACGTAGATTTCGGGGCGTAGCCGGAGAGCTGGTTGAACAGTTTGGACAGGTCCTCGCCCACCTGCTCATTGGCGGTCAGGAGTCCCAGGTCCTCGTAGTAACGGGCGGTGCGAGGATGGTAGTTGCCGGTGCCGATGTGGCAATAGCGCCGGAGTCCGTCCACTTCCTGTCGGACCACCAGAGAGAGCTTACAGTGTGTCTTGAGGCCCACGATGCCGTACACCACGTGCACCCCGGCCTGCTCTAGCTTGCGGGCCCACGAGATGTTGGCCTGTTCATCAAAGCGGGCCTTGATCTCCACGAGCGCCAGGACCTGCTTGCCAGCCTCGGCGGCATCGATCAGGGCATCCACGATGGGGGAGTCACCGGACGTCCGGTACAGGGTCTGTTTGATGGCCTGAACCTTGGGGTCCGCCGCAGCCTGCTCCAGGAAGGCCTGGACCGACGTCGAGAACGAATCGTAAGGGTGGTGCAGGAGAATGTCCCGACGCCGCATGGCCGCGAAGACGTTCGCTGCCTTCGATGTCTCGGACTCGTTCAAGTACCGGGAGGTATGCGGCACGTGCTTGGGGTAGTGAAGATCGGCTCGGTCAATGCCGGCGATAACGGACATCCCCCGGAGATCGAGAGGCGCGGGAACCGAGTAAACCTCAGATTCATCCACTCCAAGTTCCCGGATGAGCAGGGCGCGGATGTTCGGGTTGATGTCAGTGGTGACCTCAAGACGGACAGGCGGGCCGAAGCGCCGGCGCAGGAGTTCCTTTTCAAGCGCCTGCAGGAGATTCTCGGCGTCGTCCTCTTCAACCTCCACGTCTTCGTTGCGCGTCACGCGGAAGGTGTGGTGCTCCAGGACCTCCATACCGGCGAACAGCTGGTCAAGGTGGACAGCGATGACCTCTTCCAGGGCGATAAAGCGCGCAACCCGGCCCGGAATGGAACCGGCGCGCGGCCCGTCGATGGAAATCAGCCGGGGCAGCTGGTCGGGCACCTTAACGCGGGCAAACAGCTCCTTGTCGCTGACCGGGTTGCGGACCACGACGGCGAGATTCAGCGAAAGCCCGGAAATGTACGGGAAGGGGTGGGCAGGATCCACGGCAAGGGGAGTCAGGATGGGGAAGACCTTCTCGGCGAACATCGCACTGAGCTGGTCCTTGGCCTGGTCATCCAGCTCGTTCCAGTGCATGAGGTGGATGTGCTCATAGGCCAACGCCGGCCGGATCTGCTCTGCGTAGACGCGCGCGTGCCGCTGCTGAAGCTCATGCGCTGCCTCGCCGATCTGTTCCAGGACCTGCACGGGGCTTAGGCCTGCCGGTGACGGAACAGCCAAGCCTGTGGCGATGCGCCGCTTCAGCCCGGCAACCCGAACCATGAAAAATTCGTCCAGATTCGAAGCAAAAATTGAGAGGAAGCCAACCCGCTCAAGGAGATGGAGATCGGGGTCCTCGGCCAGCTCCAGAACGCGTGCGTTGAAGGCCAGCCAGCTGAGTTCCCGGTCAAGGAAGCGGTCCGGGCTGATGTCACCCTCAGGTTCCAGGTTCGGAGCGAATTCCGGGATGTCGATCCGGTCTTGCGTTGCGCGGGACGCCGGCACTTCTGAGGAGCCAAAGCGTGCCCGAACCGATGGCACCGTGGCTTCAGAGGTGGTGGTCCCGCCGGATTCCGGCTGCATGGTCTCTCCTTATTGCTGGCGCGGTTTAGTTTCAACCATACAAGCATTCGATTCCGCTGAGACTCATGGTTTCCATCGCCGCTCCAGTGCGTCAGGCCTGAGGTCTAGCGGGGAGGCACCGGCCCGTACATCACGTCGACGTCCCAGCGTGAAAAGCCCAGGTGGCGGTACAGCGACACTGCGGGCAGGTTGTCGGCGTCGGTATACAGCATTACTGCGTGCAGGCCCTTCTCCTGCAGGTACCTGATGCCCTCCACGGTGAGGGCCTTACCGAGTCCCATGCCTTGGGCTTCCGGCGTAACACCAACAACGTAGACCTCACCCATTGCAGGATGCTTCCCGTTCCTGGGATGGATTTTGGTCCAGTGGAAGCCGAGCAGTTTCCCTGTGGGGTCTTCGGCGAGGAGGAATCCGGCTGGATCGAACCAGTCCTCGGCCATCCTTGCCTCGAGGTCTGCCTGCGTCAAGTTGCCCTGCTCCGGGTGGTGCGCAAAGGCGGCGCGATTGGCAGCGAGCCACGCGTCTTCATCCTGGCCTGGAACAAAAGCGCGGAGGGCCACACGATCAGGCATGGGCGCTTCAGGCAATTCTGCAGTTGCGGTGGTGAGACGCATCTTCCACAGCTCCCGGACGGGCCGGTAGCCGTACCTGATGGCAAGCGCCGCCGCGGCCTCATGGTTGCCATGTGACCAAGCAGTGAGTCCAGTGAAGCCACGTTCTGATTCCAGGGTCCGAATCAACCGGTCCGCCACTCCTTGGTTGCGGTAACTCGGGTGAACGGCCACTTCCAGCACACCGGAACCGTCACCTTCCTCGATTACGACGGCGAGCCCGGCCAGGTCCTGTGCGCTGCTTGGCCGGGAGTCGTCGTCGACGGCGTACAGCGCGAGGGCGAGTACCGAATGCCGGCCCGCACCTCCTGAGCCAGCCTGGTGCGGATCGCCGGGATGCAGTGCCCCGGGGCGCAGGGTCAGGAGTGTTTGCTCGGAAAGGGGCGGATTTCCATCGGACTCCTCGGCCGCTGCTGCAAGATCCTTGAAGTCCCTGTACAGCTGAGGCTCAAGGGTGTCTTTGGCAACCAGTACCGGCCAGGTTTCAGGATGTGCGGGACTCATGAGGTAAGGCTATACGGCTTGACCGAATGCGGCTGCGGCTGTGGCTGAACCAGCGCCAAAGTCAGGATTTTGAACGAGTCATCCCCGTCGGCTATAGTCGTTACTCGTCCCGCTTGCTGAACGGGATGCGAGGGGGATCCACCACTGGGGTGGCCTCGATACGTTCGACCCGTATGTCCTCCACTGAAGTATTAGTGCAAGAAGCCCCGGACTCCTGGAGTCCGGGGCTTCTTGCATCTGGCCTTGTTCAAGGGCCTCGAATCAGGCCTCGCTGAGTTCTTCCTCCGGCAGCCGGACAAGTGTCAGACGGTAGCCAACGTTGCGCACAGTGCTGATCAGGTTCTCGTGGTCGGCACCCAACTTTGCCCGCAACCGCCGCACGTGGACATCAACTGTGCGGGTGCCGCCGTAGTAGTCGTAGCCCCACACTTCGGTGAGCAGTTGCTGGCGGGTGAACACTCGGCCCGGATGCTGCGCGAGGTACTTGAGCAGTTCAAACTCTTTGAACGTGAGGTTCAACGGTGCACCGTTGACTCGCGCTGTATAACTGGCTTCGTCAATCACGACGCCGGCGGCCCGGATTTCAGTGGGGGCGTCCTCCTGATCGGGAACAGCCCGTGCCACCGAAAGACGGATTCTGGCCTCGACCTCCGCCGGTCCCGCCGATTCGAGGACGATGTCATCCACCGCCCAGGCGGATGAAACGGCTGCCATGCCGCCCTCCGTCAGAATCAGTACGAGGGGTGCGCTAAGGCCGGTGGCTTTCAGGAGCTGGGTTAGCGAACGGGCACCCACGAGGTCCTTGCGGGCGTCGAGCAGCACGATGTCACAGGGGTCAGTTTCCAGGAGCGCAGTGGGCTCGGCCGGAAGGATATGAACCCGGTGGTTGAGGAGTTCCAGGGCAGGCAGTATGTCCACCGATGAGCCGGCGCTGTTCGTCAGTAGCAGGATGTGTGACATTGTTCCTCCAAGGGGCTGTCCGCACATCATTGGGCGTCTGAACCGGGCTTGCACCGGCCGGTACTGTGCTTCCTGAAACAGGAGCGGTGGGTGACGCTGGTCTCACCAGCATTTCCCACCAGCCGTGTTCGCGGAAAGCGTAGCTGAACCTTGAGTATACCTAAACACCCCTTCGCGGACACTGAACCTGTGGCACCGGCGTCTAATTTGCGACATATGACGTTCAGATGAGGCAGGATTGGATGGTCGGGGACCGGCAAGTCCTTCTTCACTGGGACTCCTGAAGGTGGCCCAAGGTCACAGCGGCAAAAAGGACACAGCAGAGTTACGTGCGGAGTCGAGGATGAGCATGCCGAAATCGGGTAGGCAGTGAGCGGGGGTGGGTCATGAAGCCGTGGCAAATAGGCGTCATTGGCCTCGTGGGCCTGGCGGCAATAGTCGTAGGCGCCTACAGCTCACCTGTTGTCCTGTTGATCGCAGCCGTCGTCCTTGCTTTGGCCGTAGGGGTCGGCTGGCCTCACTTCCTGGGTATACCGGCGCGTAAAACACTCGCAGTCCTGATCGGCCTCCCTGGCGCCGGGTCGGCGGTGGCTGCCACCTATGTACCCGCTCCTGCCTTCCTGGATTGGACACCAGCCTTCATCGCAGCCGGTGTCGTGGCCGTGTTTGTCATGCAGCTCATCCGGGGGACCGGACAGGCCCAGCGACTGGAGTCCATCCTGGGATCCTGCGCCGGCGTGCTCCTCGCGTGCCTGGGTGCGGGCTGGATCGCGGCCTCCCGGTTCAATGGAGTTCGCGAAATGCTTCTCGTGGCCGCGATCAGTGCGGCCGTGGCCCTGCTGACCGGCCTTCTTCGCTGGCCTGACCGTGTTGTTGCGCCCCTTGGAATCGTCCTGGCCGGATTGGCCGGTCCGTTGGCCGGGCTCATCTTCTCCGACATCGCCGTTGTTCCTGCCGCCCTGGTGGGTGTCGTCATCGGCTCGGTACTGGTCAGCTTCCGGCGGCTGGTTATACTCCGCGGGGAGGCTTTGAACGTTGCTGCGGCCATCAGCGTAGCCATCGCCCCGGTTTTGGCTGTGGGTTCCTTGGCCTACTTCATAGACAAAATACTCATCTACTAACGCGTTAGGATGGCATCATGTCCGTACTTGCATTTGAAATTTTCTTCCTCGTCCTGCTCGGCATTGCCGGCCTGGCAATGGCCTGGTTCGCCGGCTTCGTGGTTTACCGGCTCTTCAAAGGCCAGAAGTAACCACGCCTCGCGTCCAATAATCCAGACCGTTTCCAGAGGTAGTAGCTGTGCCGATTGAGATTCCCACAGACCTGACCCCCGAACTCGTCCCGCTGTCCTGGCTCATAGGTGAGTGGGAAGGCCGCGGCCGGCTCGGCTCCGGTGACGAGGGTTCGGAGCATTTCCTCCAGCACGTCTCATTCACCCATAACGGACTGCCCTACCTGCAGTACCGGGCGGAAAGCTGGCTCGTCGACGACGACGGCGTAAAGCTCCGGCCCCTGACTGTGGAAACCGGCTTCTGGGCGCTGGAACGCAAACAACATGACGAAGACGGCGGCCCCGGACTCGTCCCCGCCGACATCGTTCCCGTACTCAAGAGTGCCGACGAGGTTGAAGCCCTCCGCAACAAAGACGGCGGCTTCGATATTTCAGTCTCCATCTCTCATCCGGGCGGTATCTCTGAGCTTTACTACGGCCAGATCAAGGGCCCGCAGATTCAGCTCAGCACGGACATGGTCATGCGGGGCAGCCACTCAAAGGACTACAGCGCCGCTACCAGGATCTTTGGTCTTGTAGAGGGCAATCTCCTGTGGCGCTGGGACGTTGCAACGGGCGGGTCTTCGTCCACCGGAAGCGGCCTCGAGGCCCACGCTTCCGCCATCCTGAAAAAAGTCAGCTAGTTCCACCGTCCCCACGGAATACAGCAGGCGTCAAAGGACTTCTAGTACATATGACTATTAAGAGCCCCCTGTTGTCGCGCCCCGGTGCTGTTGAAGCCGGAGGCGCCGATGCCGGCGTCGCCTCCCACTACGGGGAGCCGCTGCGGGAGCAACGGGCTCTTGCCGCTGGGACCGCCGTCGTCGATCTTTCACACCGCGGTGTGGTGACAGTGACGGGTCCTGACCGCCTCAGCTGGCTTAATACACTGTCCTCGCAGCAGGTCACCGATCTCCGTCCCGCCCAATCAAGCGAACTGCTGTTGCTGAGCGTGCAGGGCCGGATCGAGTTTGATGCGCGGGTAGTGGACGACGGCGCCACCACCTGGCTGATCGTCGAAGCCCACGAGGCCCCGCCACTGGCCGAGTGGCTTAACCGAATGAAGTTCATGCTCCGCGTAGAGATTGCTGATGTTTCCGCAGACTGGGCCGTGGTGGGCTCCACGCGCAAGGTTGAGGAGTGGTCCGGGCGGATCGTCTGGGAGGACCCTTGGCCGCACATTGGCGCCGGCGGCTACTCGTATTCCGTGGTGGGGGAAGAGGCCCACCCTGGCCTGGAACGACCCTGGTTTGAATACCTCATCCCGGCAGCGGAGCTGGAATCGTCCGTCGGTGACAGGCCGCTCGCAGGCGTTTGGGCTTCTGAGGCTTTGAGGATCGCTGCCTGGCGCCCCCGGCTGGGCGCCGAGACCGACGATAAAACCATTCCCCACGAACTGGACCTCCTGCGGACTGCGGTGCATCTCGCCAAGGGGTGCTACAAGGGCCAGGAGACCGTGGCGCGTGTGCACAACCTCGGCCATCCGCCGCGTCGTCTTGTTTTCCTCCAGCTCGACGGGTCCCAGCACACGGTGCCCGCCGTCGGGAGTCCCGTACTCCTGGGGGAGCGCAAAGTGGGAACGGTGACTTCAGCCGTCCAGCATTATGAAATGGGCCCCATTGCCCTCGCGGTGATCAAAAGGTCGGTCTCGCCGGATGAGGTGCTGACCGTCATGGATGGCGACGAACCGTATACGGCTGCCCAGGAAGTCATCGTGGCTCCCGACGCCGGCCAGGTGGTAGGCCGGCAGACCGGTTTTCTGAAGGGAACCAGATGAGCGATTATCGCGGAGAAGATTCAAGCGCAGCCGACGAGCCCGGTCCCGACGAGGAGACGCTGGCTCTGGCCCACACGCTGTTCGAAGCGGCGCGCCAGGGTGAATCCGACATGTTGCGGAGCTACCTCAATGCCGGGGCCCCGGCAACACTCACCAACGCAGCGGGAGACTCATTGTTGATGCTCGCCGCCTATCACGGCCATGCGGAGACCGTTCAGCTCCTCCTGCACCACGGCGCCGATGCCAACGCTTCCAATGACCGCGGCCAGACACCTTTGGCGGGGGCCGCCTTCAAGGGGTACACAGACGTGGCCCGTGTGCTTGTGGACGCGGGGGCTGATCCTGATGCCGGCACACCCAGTGCACGGGCAGCCGCCCAGATGTTCGCGCGCTCGGAGATTCTGGCCCTGCTGGAGTAGATTCCGCGGCACGAGATGACACATAACGGCAGTGTTTGCGGAGAACACTGCCGTTATCTGTCATCTCGGTCAGCCCAGGAGCACGCTGGTCTGGATGCCGCCGGCGGCGAATCCAAGGCTGCGTGCAATTGCCAGGGATCCCTTGTTGCTGACATCGGCGCGCCACTGCAGGGTCAGGCCTGACGCAAGGGCCTCATGCGCTGCCACGGATGCTGCCAGCGAGCCGAGGCCTTGGCGCCTCCACACCGGATCCACCAGCACGCCCATGTGCGCGAGGATGCCCTCCCACTCGGCGTACGCGCCACACGCCACCGGAACCCGGTTCCCGTCGTCGCCCCGCATGATCGTAAAGCGGTTCTCCAGGTCAGAAAGCCCTACTTCGTTGACGTCATCCGGCGGGCAGAGACTTTCCAGCTGAATCGCTTCCTGATCCCCGTGCGAGACCGTGAGTTCCTCGGGGGCCTGAAGCACAGGCAGGTCATCGGCGAAGAACAAGGCTGCCGCTCCCAGGCCATGACCGCCATGGGAGCGGGTGATGGTCAACAGGGTGACGTGCTGGGCAAGATCCTCGTCCGGAATTCCGACGGCGGCGTCCAACGCCCACTCCGGACCCACCAAGGCGGAGGTACCGAAGAGACGGACGAACTGCACGCACCGTTCGGACTCGTCTGCACGCGTGATCCGGGCCGACGGCCCCGTTCCGGCTGAGCGGGCAGCATTGAAAGCATCGTCATCAAGTCCCAGGTGGCGGGCCCAGGCCAGCTGGATGATGTCGGCTGAACCGACCTCAAGTGTCATGCCTCCACCCTACCGAGCAAAGGGAGCCAACTGCTGACCGCCGCGTTCAGGGTCCTTCCTCAGGAGTCGCGGCGGAAAAAGGCTGCGGCCTAGCCGAAGAGGACAGCTGCTTCTTCGTAGCGGTGGGGTGGGACTGACTTGAGGTTGCCGAGCGCAGCTTCGAAACCGACGTGCACGATGTCAGTACCGTTGAGTGACACCATGGTGCCCCAGCGGTGGTCCACCACTGAGTCGATTGCTGCCATTCCCAGCCGGGTCGCCAGGACGCGGTCGAAGGCAGAGGGCACGCCGCCGCGCTGGATGTGGCCGAGCACGGTGGCACGGGTTTCGATGCCCGTCCGTGCTTCCAGTTCCGGCGCCAGCATTTCTGCAATGCCGCCGAGGCGGGGGCGTCCGAAGGTGTCCAGGCCACGCTCCGAGTGGGGAGTCTCCTGGCCCTCCGGGACGAAACCCTCAGCCACCACTACCAGCGGTGCGCGGCCGCGGTCGTGGGCTTCCTGCACCCATTCGGTGATTTGGTCCATGGACGCCTTTTGTTCCGGAATCAGGATGGCGTGGGCCCCGGCGGCCATGCCTGCGTGCAGGGCAATCCATCCTACGTGGCGGCCCATCACTTCGGCGATCATGCAGCGGTGATGGGATTCACCCGTTGTCCGCAGCCGGTCGATGGCCTCGGTGGCGATCTGTACCGCTGTGTCGAAACCAAAGGTGTAGTCGGTGGCGTCAAGGTCGTTATCAACAGTCTTGGGCACCCCCACAATCCGCAGCCCGGCGTCAGTGAGGCGCTTCGCCGCTGCCAGGGTGCCTTCGCCGCCGATGGCGATGATGGCGTCGATGCCCAGCCTCTTCATGTGGTCCTTGATGACTTCAGGGCCGCCGCCGTTTTCGAACGGGTTGGTGCGGGATGTTCCCAGAATGGTTCCGCCCTGCTTGGCGATGCCGCGGACCATGGTGCGGGGGATCTCGATGATGTCCCCCTCGACAACTCCCCGCCAGCCATCCAGGAACCCCACGAATTCGTGTCCGTGGATGGCAATGCCCTTGAGAACGGCTCCACGTATGACAGCGTTCAGTCCAGGGCAGTCGCCGCCGCTGGTGAGGATTCCAATTTTCATATCTTTAGGCTCAAATCCTGGTTGAGGGTGTACAGGCAGAGCGCCACACTGAGCTCACCTAGATTGTAGTGGGCAGTGTGGGACAGGACACAAACGGTTACAGAAACGTGCCCCCGCTCATGGAGCGCAGGCACGTAGTTGGCGGTTCCTGTGGGTCTAAAGCTGCTTGTTTGTGCGCTTCTCAGTGAACGACTGAAGGAGGATGCTGTCCCGCTGATCCGGGAGGACCAGCCACGCAGCGACGTAGAACACGAAGGCCGGGCCCGGCAGGAGGGCGAGGAGCAGGAATGCTATCCGGACGAAGGCGACATCCACCTTCAGCTTCGCAGCAATCCCGCCGCATACCCCGCCCAGCAACCGCTGTGGGCCGCGCCGCAGGCCAGTGCCCCTGACAATGCTGAAGAATTTATCCATGGTTCAAGACTTCCCTGTTGTGGTTTCTTTGTCACGTCGGGCGGACAGGAGGCCACCCACCACCAGCGCGGTACCTGCACCAACCATGAGTCCGATCAGCACGTAGGTGCCGTTCAGTTCCACGATGCCAAGCTGTGCGATGACGATCAGGACGGCCAGCGCCACGACGATCAGGCCCCAGACGACGGTTCCCACGCGGACTGAGGATTCCGGTTCGGTGAGGGAGACTGTATCCGAGGGTGTGGATATGGGTGTGGTGGAAGCATCCGGAGCAGGGTCCGGAGTGGGCTCGTAGCTGCTCATGTCAGTTTCCTTCCTGGATGGTCACGTTGCTCATGGTGCCGTCGATCTTTAAGATCAGGGGCGATCCTGGCCTGTCGGTGTTGTATGTGCTCTGCTTCCTCGTCATCCCACCATGATGCTCAGAGCCCTCATTGAGGTTTCCCATAGTCATGTCGGCTTCTATTTCCACCGGGACGTTGTTCGGGATGATGACGTCAACGTTGCTGGCGGTGATGTTCAGCGGAATCACGACGTCGGAGGTCAAGGGGGCTGGGACGTTCAGCTTCGTCAGGTCAACAGTTCCCTGGCGGCCTGTGACGTCGAAGCCTTTCCGTGCCTGCTCGATGCTGACGGGAGTCCAGTCGACCTGCTGGGAGCGGAACCTATCACCGTTTTGAACCACGTTGAAGATGCCGCCAATGATCAAGGCAACCACCGCGAAGAAACCCAGGATTCCTGAAGTCCGGCCGCGGAGTCCGGAGATCAGTATGCCCAACCCCAGGACAGCAGCTGCGCTTGCCCAGACCACGGCGTTGGCCGAACTACCGAGATCGATCACGTTGCCGGCGTCGAGTGCTTTGATACCGCCTCCCACCAGCAAGGCTGTGCCGGCCGTTATGGCGACGGCGGGAGCGCCGGGTCCGAACTTCCGCGGCTTGGCCGGCGGAGGTGTGGCTCCAGCGGGAGTCCGGAAGCCGCCGTCGTACGGGCCGCTGGGACCGTAAGGTCCTCCCGGACCATAGGGTCCGTTGGGGCCGGTCGGAGGAACGGATCCCGCAGGCGGAACTGGCATCGATCCGCCTGCGCCGGAGTGCTGGCCGCCGGCCGATGTGGTTGTGCCGAACTGGCTGCTGAAGGGGGCACTGTTGGAGCCTGTGGCGGGGACACTGGCAGGGTAGGCGCCATAAGGGCCACCACCGAATGCAGCGGCTCCTGGTGTTCCGGGCTGGGCATTGGTGTTCATGCCGGGGTTTCCACTCCGGTTTCTGTTCCGTTGCACCAGGAAGTAGATGAGATATGCGATGGCGCCTATCCAGAAAACAGCCCAAATGAAGCGTCCAAATCCGTTGCCTTCCCAACCCCAGAATCCTGTGCCAAGGCTGGGGAAGCCCAGGATTGTGGTGATCAGGGCGCCGGTCATGCCGCCCGTCCAGCGTCCGGCACCGGCTTCCTGGACGTGGATGCGGCCGTCAGGTTCAGGCAGCAGGGCCCAGGCGATGCCGTAGAGGAGGACTCCTATGCCTGCGAACAAGGCCAGGACGATAAAGATCCCCCGGACAATGAGCGGATCCACACCGGTCCGGTGGGCAATTCCGCTGGCAACGCCGCCAATCCAGCGGTCGCTGCCCCGGTAGATTCCGTTTCCCCGAACCCATTCGAAGAAGTTTCGCGGTTGCGCCACTGCGTACGGCGCCGGCTGCGGGTATCCCGGGGCTGCATAACCTGGGCCTGCATATCCCTGACTATGGCTTCCCCGGTCCGGGTGACCCTGTTGGAAGCCGGAATCTGTAGTTTCGGACGGTGGTGCGGGGGAGTCCGGCGATTGTCCCGTGGCGCCTGAAGGGGAGTCGGATGTGGAATCCGAAGGGGAACCGCCTGGGGAGCTCGCTGCCGGGCTGGGAGGGGAATCCGTGGCGGAGTCCCCTGCGGAATCGGAAGGTGTGACTGACGGCTGATGATTGCCAGCCGGTTGCTGGTCTTCAGGGTTGACGTTGTGCGGGTTCATACTTCGATCCTCCTGCCAGTGGGGTGTCCGGCTCTACTGGGGAATACCCTGAGCTATCCCTGAACGGCCCCCGGTTCCGGCGGAAAACGGGTCCGGGGAACCCTGATCCGTGTTTGGATGGATCCATGAGTACCCCTGTCCTTCGGCAGCCACTGGTTCGGAGCGCGGACCGCGTCATAGCCGGCGTCTGTGCAGGACTTGCCGCCCACTTGGGCTTACCGGTGAGATTGATCCGCATCGGGATGGTGCTGGCGGCCCTCGCCGGTGGAGCCGGCCTGGTGTTCTATGCCTGGCTTTGGATCATGGTTCCCACTGCCGATGAAAGCGCCAAACGGAACGCACGCCGCCCGGCGTCGCCGATTGCTCCGGCAGTCAGCGGACCCTTGCCAGCGCAGCCAACCTGGTCAAGTTCGAATAGGGGTTTGTCTCCGGACGCAATGGGTTATCCAGCACAGCCCGGATCTTCGGATCCTTCGGCCTTCACCTGGCAGGACCCGGCAGGGGAGGGGGTCTTCACAGATCGATCGTGGCAGTCATTTCCCACCGGTGTCCCGGCTTCGGCGTCAGCCCAGTCAGTCTCAGGCATGGTCCGCCCGACCAACGGTGAGGGACAAGCCTGGTTCCGATTCCGCAGGATGCCGTACGCCAAGGAAATCCTCCTCGGCATCGGGCTGCTGCTGGCAGGGGCCATTCTCACTGCCCGGCTTCTTGGCGTCGATGTGCCCTTGGGAACGCTTATTCCAGCTGCGGCGATCCTTGGCGGCGCTTCCATCGCCTGGATGCAGCTGGACGAGACCCGCCGTGCCGGAATCGTGGACAAGGCCAAGGCCAACCAGGCCGGCGGCTGGGTCAGACTTGCCGCCGGGCTGGCGCTGGTGGTGGCAGGCGTGCTGGTGATGGTGTCCGGCTCCGGGTCCTGGGAACAGACGTGGCTGGCGTTGCTCGCCTCCGTCGCTGTCCTGGGAGGAGTCGCCGTGGTGCTTCTGCCCTGGGGACTCAAGTTCTGGCGGGATCTGGAGACGGAAAGAGCCGGTAGGGTACGCGCTACTGAGCGGGCCGAAATCGCTGCCCACCTGCACGATTCAGTTCTGCAGACCCTCGCCCTTATTCAGCGGCGGGCCGGAAACGAGCACGACGTCGTGCGGTTGGCCAGGGCGCAGGAAAGGGAATTGCGCAGCTGGCTGTATCGCGACGAGGGCAAGGACATTGGGAACCTCTCGGAACGCATCAAGGCCGTGGCCGCCGAGGTGGAAGATGCGCTGGGCCAAGCCGTGGAAGTGGTAAACGTGGGTGACACGGCAATGACGGAGCGCCATGAAGCACTGGTCCAGGCGAGCCGGGAAGCCATGCTGAATGCGGCCCGCCATGGGGGCGGCTCCGTTTCCGTTTACGTAGAGGCCTCGGACAAAGAGGTTGAGGTCTTTGTCAAGGACCGAGGAGCCGGCTTCGATCTTCACACGGTGCCGGAGGACCGGTTGGGTGTGCGGGAATCTATTATCGGCCGCATGAAGCGCCACGGTGGCAGTGCCGTGATCAACAGTGGCCCGGAGGGCACAGAGGTACGTCTCGGGCTGCCCGCCGTGGCTACGGAACAAGGAGAAACGACGTCGTGAGCAGCATCGAAGCAGGGGGCGTGCAGCCGGCGAGGGAAGGCAGCGTTCGGGTTGTCCTGGTGGACGATCATGCCATCTTCCGTTCGGGCCTTAAGGCAGACCTCGACTCCCGGATCTCCGTAGTGGGGGAGGCAGGAACGGTCGAGCAGGCGATCGCCGTGATCGCCCAGACCCGGCCGGACGTCGTGCTCCTGGATGTTCACCTCCCCGGCGGGCTGGGCGGTGGCGGGCGTGAAGTCATTGCCGGCTCAAATGCGCTGCTGGGCGCCACGCGGTTCCTGGCCTTGAGTGTTTCCGATGCTGCAGAGGATGTTGTGGCTGTTATCAGGGCAGGCGCCCGGGGATATGTCACCAAGACCATTTCCGGGGCGGAAATCACCGACGCCGTGCTGCGGGTGGCCGGCGGAGACGCTGTCTTTTCGCCCCGGCTGGCCGGATTCGTCCTTGACGCGTTCGGCACCGCCCCGGCAGACATTGCCGACGACGAACTTGACCGGCTTTCAGCCCGTGAGCTGGAGGTCATGCGGCTCATAGCGCGTGGCTACAGCTATAAGGAAGTGGCCAAGGAACTGTTCATTTCCATCAAGACCGTGGAGACCCACGTTTCCGCGGTTCTCCGAAAACTGCAGCTCTCCAGCCGTCATGAGCTCACCAAGTGGGCTGCCGAGCGCCGGCTGCTTTAACCACAAACGCTCCCTCACGTTTCGCGGTTTAACCACCGACGCTCCCTCACGTTTCGCGGTTTAACCACAAACGCTCCCTCACCCGAAACAGTGAGGGAGCGTCCGGAAAATGGAAACGAACCCTAGCTGGCCTTGCCGAGGAAATCCTGGAGCCGTGCCACCCCAATGGCGAGGTCGTCGTCGCCCAATGCGTAGGACAGCCGGAGGTAACCGGAGGGGCCGAATGCCTCACCCGGTACCACCGCCACCTCCACCTCATCGAGGATCAGAGCCGCCAGATCCGCTGACGTTTCGGGCCGCGCCAACCCGTTCGACGTCGGGAACTCCTTGCCCAGCAAGGCGCGCACGTCCGCGTAGACGTAGAAGGCGCCCTGCGGCGTCGGGCAGTCAACGCCCTCAATGGCATTCAGTCCGGCAACGATCGCCTTACGGCGCCGGTCGAAGGCAACCTTCATTTCATCGACGGCGGTCAGCGGGCCGGAGACTGCCGCGAGGGCGGCGATCTGCATGATGTTCGAGACGTTCGACGTCGCGTGGGACTGGAGGTTGGTGGCAGCCTTAATGACGTCGGCCGGGCCGATCATCCAGCCCACACGCCAGCCGGTCATCGCGTACGTCTTGGCTACGCCGTTGAGGATGACCACTTTGTCGCCCAGTTCCGGGGCAGCTGTGGCGATGGAAGTGAAAGGGAGTCCGTCGAAGGTGAGGTGCTCGTAGATCTCATCGGTGACCACCCAGAGGCCCTTGGAGGCAGCCCACTTGCCGATTTCACCCACCTGCTCCGGAGAGTAGACAGCACCTGTGGGGTTCGAGGGGGAAACGAACAGCAGGATCTTCGTGCGCTCGGTCAGGGCGGCTTCGAGTTGCTCCACTGTGACGAGGTATCCCTGCTCAGGACCGGCAAACACCTCGACCGGGACTCCGCCGGCCAAGCGAATGGCCTCAGGGTAGGTGGTCCAGAACGGCGTAGGGACGATGACCTCGTCACCCGGGTCAACCAGGGTAGCGAAGGTGTTGTAAACAGCCTGCTTGCCGCCGTTGGTTACCAGGACCTGGGAAGGATCCGCGCGGTAGCCGGAGTCGCGGAACGTCTTCTCGGCAATTGCCTTCTTCAGCTCAGGCAGCCCACTCGCGGGGGAATAGCGGTGGTATTTCGGCTGGCTGGCAGCCTCTATGGCAGCCTCCACGATGTAGCCCGGGGTGGGGAAATCAGGTTCACCGGCACCGAAGCCAATAACGGGCCGTCCGGCCGCCTTGAGCGCCTTGGCCTTGCCGTCGACGGCAAGGGTGGCGGATTCGGCAATGGCGGAAATGCGCTTGGAAACGCGGGCGGCAGACATGGCGGGTCCATTCTTTTGACAGCTCAGTGGCTGGATATGGGATTCGACGAGTTCTACTCTATGCTGTTCAGCGGATCGTTCGTTGGCGACAGGGAAAAGTGACCGTATGTTGGTCGTGCTCTCTGATTGGCAGCCGTGGATGGTCCGTAACGAGGCTGGTTCGACGTAGGCGCAGTTCTTGCGTAGAATAGTTCTCCGGTGTTGAAAACATGTTGATGGCGTGCGCCTCAGTGAAGGTTGCTGAAAGTGTCATACGTGTTTTCGATCCATAGGGTAGTGGCGCAATTGGTAGCGCAGCGGTCTCCAAAACCGCAGGTTGCAGGTTCGAGTCCTGTCTGCCCTGCGCAAGCTGTTCCGGCGACAAGCCGGAACAAGCGCAGCAACCATGGTTCAGATCAGAGCCGGGTATCCGATCATTGCGAGAATGAGTGAGGACCAGGTGACCGAAACAGCTGCAAGCAGCTCCAAGGGCCGCCCCGCCAAGAATGCCGCCAAGGCTGGCATCTTTGCTCGAATCGCACTTTTTGTCCGCCAGGTTATTGGCGAACTTAAGAAGGTCGTGGCACCCACCCGCAAGGAACTGATCAACTACACGCTCGTGGTGCTGGTATTCGTGATCATCATGATGATCATCGTCACGCTCCTGGATCTGGCCTTCGGGACCGGAGTGGGCTGGGTCTTCGGCGGTTCAGGCCCCACGGACAACTAGGGCGATCGGTCCGCAGGCTGCGTGGACTCCTGAATAAGGAGGTTTCACGGAGTGTGCGGAATTGAGCCATTTAAATAGGCATGTTAGGCAATGAGGAAGCAGGAGACCAAGTGTCAGAGCAGGAGCTCGAGGTAACCGAGACTGAGCTGGATGGGTCCACGGACACCACAACGGACGCCGTGGAAGAGTCTGAGGCAGAGTTTTCTGCGCCCGATTCCGCCGTTGAAGCTGACGACGAGGACGCCGACGTAACCGTAGACGACTCCGACTCTGAGGCAGCAGACTCCGACGACGAGTCCACCGATGCCTTGGCAGCGGCAGCAGCCGCAGCGGAGGTTGATCCCGCCGAGGAATTCAAGTCCAAACTGCGCCGCCAGGAAGGTGACTGGTACGTCATCCACTCCTACGCCGGTTACGAAAACCGCGTGAAGGCCAACCTTGAGACCCGCATCCAGACCTTGGACATGGAAGATTACATCTTCGAAATCCAGGTTCCCATGGAAGAAGTCGTTGAGATCAAGAACGCCCAGCGCAAGGTCATCAACCGTGTGCGGATCCCCGGCTACGTGCTGGTCCGCATGGACCTGACTGACGCCTCCTGGGGCGCAGTTCGCCACACTCCCGGTGTCACCGGCTTCGTGGGTAACGCCCACAACCCGGTTCCGCTGCGCCTCGACGAGGTCTTCTCCATGCTCGCACCGGTCTTCGAAGAAGAGCAGGCCGAAAAGGGCAAGCCCGTCAAGCACGCTGCTGCTCCGGTGGATGTCGACTTCGAGGTCGGCGAGTCCGTCATCGTCAAGGAAGGTCCGTTTGAGACCCTCCCGGCAACGATCTCCGAGATCAAGGTTGACTCCCAGACCCTCGTGGTGCTCGTCTCCATCTTCGAGCGTGAAACCCCGGTTACCCTGGCATTCAACCAGGTCACCAAGATCTAACGATCACTTTAGATTTCGCTCCGGAACTGCCCGCTTAGCAGCTCCGAAGCGGCCGGCCGCCTCGCCATGGCGGCCACATACCTGAGGCACGCTCCTGTGTCCCAGGACGCATTTGAGAGAAGGACCCTACATTGGCTCCCAAGAAGAAGGTCACCGGCCTCATCAAGCTGCAGATCCAGGCAGGTGCCGCTAACCCGGCTCCGCCGATCGGTCCTGCGCTTGGCCAGCACGGTGTCAACATCATGGAATTCTGCAAGGCGTACAACGCTGCGACAGAAGCCCAGCGTGGAAACGTCATCCCCGTGGAAATCACGGTTTACGAAGACCGTTCATTCACGTTCATCACCAAGACCCCGCCGGCTGCAGAGCTCATCAAAAAGGCTGCAGGCGTCGCCAAGGGTTCAGCTACCCCGCACACCGTCAAGGTTGCCAAGCTGACCCAGGCCCAGGTCAACGAGATCGCCACCACCAAGATGGAAGACCTCAACGCCACAAGCCTTGAAGGCGCCGCGAAGATCATCGCCGGCACCGCACGCTCCATGGGCATCACCGTAGAAGGTTAGGCCCACCGCTGTTGCGGCAGAGTCGGATGAAGACCGACGACGCCGGACAGCACCGCCGGGAAACCGGCACCCACTGAAATATTGAAATGGGCATCCCATCCGGACGAACAGCCGGATATTCAGCCGGACATCCCAACTGTGGCAGGGCCCAGCGCGGTCCGCAGACCACAACTGCACAAGGAGAAATAAGCAGCATGGCAAAGCGCAGCAAAGCATACGAGGCAGCCGCAGCCAAGATCGACGCGGAGAAGTTCTACGCGCCGTTCGAGGCAGTGACCCTCGCCAAGGACACCAACCCGTCCAAGTTCGACGCCACCGTTGAGGTCGCTTTCCGCCTGGGTGTAGACCCTCGCAAGGCAGACCAGATGATCCGCGGAACGGTCAACCTGCCCCACGGCACCGGTAAAGTCTCCCGCGTTCTGGTTTTCGCAACGGGTGACAAGGCAGAAGCAGCAATCGCTGCAGGCGCCGACTTCGTTGGTTCCGATGACCTGATCGAAAAGATCGCAGCCGGCTGGACCGACTTCGACGCCGCCGTCGCCACCCCTGACCTCATGGGTAAGGTTGGCCGTCTTGGTAAGGTGCTGGGTCCCCGTAACCTGATGCCGAACCCGAAGACCGGTACCGTCACGGCCGATGTCACCAAGGCTGTCAACGACATCAAGGGTGGAAAGATCGACTTCCGCGTCGACAAGCACTCTAACCTCCACTTCATCATCGGCAAGGTTTCGTTCGACGCCGTCAAACTGGCTGAGAACTATGCAGCAGCACTGGAAGAGGTTCTTCGCCTGAAGCCCTCCGCTTCCAAGGGCCGCTACATTCAGAAGGCAACAGTTGCTACCACCTTCGGTCCTGGCATCAGCGTTGACCCCAACGTCACCAAGGTTCTGACCGAGGTCTAAGGGTTGAGCATTCGGATAATCCGAATCTGAATTAAGAACTAACAACAAGGGACCGTCCGGCTCACGCCGGGCGGTCCCTTGTTTCATTTTCCATTCTTTGGGCCGTATTTTGGCTTGAGCACGCTCTAGAAGCCGACAGCAGATGACACTAGGCTGAACGCGTGACTTCGCCGCCGTACCTTATCGAGCCACTGGTCCTCCCTGCCTCGCTGGATGCCCCGGACGCCAAGGACTTCCTTGAGTTCAGCGAGCTCACAGACGCCCTGGTAATGGAGACATGGCGGAACCTAGACCGCGCCAGCCCGCCGGCCGCACGCCTGGAGGCGTGGCGCAATGACCCCTACAAACAACTTCACATGTTCTTCATCCGCAGCGCCGGGCGCATGGTTGCCCGCTCCTGGATCAGGTTCACCTCACAGGAAAACCTGGGGAGTGCAACGGTGCGGGTGGACGTCCTGGCAGCTCACACCGGGCGAGGGATGGGAAAGGCGCTCCTTCGCCACGCTGAGGAGCAAGCCGTCACCTCCGGCCGGACAACGCTGCAAAGCTTCACAGAACATATGGCCAACTTCGATCCCGATGGTCAAAACGTCCTGAAGCCCGCCACGGGAACGGGGGCGCTTCCAGCCGAGTCCCGTCCTGTGCGTTTTGCTGCAGCCGCGGGGTACGCCTTGGAGCAGGTCTCCCGCTTTAGTGCCCTTGACATGCCGCCGGGTGGCAGCCGTCCTTGACGAACTGGAGGCCAAGGCCGGAACTTCTGCCGGTGATGAATACGAGCTTTTGGGCTGGACGGACTGCTGTCCCGAGGGGTACGTCGACCAGATGGCGGAACTGATGAGCCGTATGAGTACTGATGCTCCGGCCGGGGAACTCCTCCACGACGAAGAGGTGTGGGACGCGGGACGTGTCCGCCACGTTGAGGATCTGTGGAAACGTACCGGACGGATATCCCTTGTCGCGGCAGCCATGCACAAGGACAGCGGAGAGCTGGCAGCCTATTCCGTCCTGCAGTTTTCACCCGTCAAGCCGTGGATGGCCGAGCAGGATGACACGCTGGTCTCGAGGGCACACCGGGGCCATCGCCTGGGCATGCTCATCAAGATCCACAATCTCCGGCGCCTTGTGGCCGCACACCCTTCAGCGGAGCGGGTCCTCACGTTCAATGCGGCCGAAAACGAACACATGCTGGCCATCAATGTTGCGCTCGGGTTCCGGCCCGCGGGGTACGACGGTGAGTGGCAGCGGCTGCTTCCATGAACGATCCCGACATCGCCGCCGTCGTGATCCCTGATGATGCCCAGCCCGATAACCCGAGCAGCGCTCCCGACCTGCTGGAGTGCCTCCGCCTTGAGGAGGCGCACAACCTCTCGGTGTGGGGCAACACCGACCGGTGTGGCACGTTCAGTGAAGCACTCTTCTACTGGCGGGGAAACAGCTACTTCGAGCGGCTTCTGTTCCTCGCAAGGAAAAACGGAGTGCCGGTGGGCAGCTGCTCGGTGGTTCCGGCGAAGTGCTCGGGGGAAGTCCGGCAGCGGCAGCTCCCTTTGGCTTTGCCTTCCAGCATCTTGGCCAGGGGAGCAGGCTACAGCCTTGAGCAAGTGGAAACCTCCAGTCGACTGGCGCTTCCTGTGCGCTGGTTTCCGCCACCTTGCACAACAGCACCGGCCGACTGGCTGCCTATACGGGGCTCTCATACCGACGGGCCAAAAACTCATGTGGTATTGCAGGAAGACACCCTGGTTGCCTCAGACCGCCGAGGTCACAGACTCGGGATGCTCGTCAAGATCGCCAACATCCGCCGCGCGCAGGAAGCGTGGCCCGCGGCGCGCTCTGTCCTGACATGGAATGCCAGTGAAAACCGTCATATGCTGGCGATAAATACATCGCTCGGATTCAAGCCCTCCGGATTTGAAGGCGAGTGGCAGAAACGGCTGGATGATCCCCTTTATGGCACATGACGTACGGATAGAGCAGCTGTGGATTCCGGATTCTTTGGAAGCAGCTGATGCTGCAGACTTCCTGGCCGCCGTCGAGGTGGGACGGCGAGTCCGTATGGAGACGTGGGGCAGTGACGACCTCGCTTATGCCCCGATTGAGAAGCTCCTCGAACTGGCAGATCCTTACGAACGGCAAGTAATCCTCGTGGCCAAGATGGGTCAGGAAATCGTGGGAACAGTAGACATAGCGCTGCCTCTCGCGGACAACCAGGACCTGGCGGAATTCACGCTCGACATTCTGCCCGAGTACCAGCGGCGCGGAGTAGGCAAGCAGCTCCTCGAGGCGGCCGAAGACGTTGCGAGGGGAGAGGGCAGGTCCATGATCCTGGTTGATACGAACCATCCCGGCACTTCCTTGAGCGATCTCGAATCCGAGCAACTCATCCCCGGTACGGGAGATGGATTTGTGCCGCTGGGGAGCCGCGAGGTGGAATTCGCCCGCCGTTCCGGATACACCCTGCAGCACATTGAACAGTTCAGCGCCTGTACCCTTCCGTTGGACACCCAGCTTGTTGCCGAGCTTGAGGCGGAGGCCGAGGCCGCCAATGCTGGCCGCTACCGGCTTCATCACTGGACCGACCGTTGCCCGGACGAGTGGCTGGAAGCCGTCGCCGTCCTAGAAAACCAGGCTGGCGTGGATGACCTGCCACCTGGCCAAGGGCAAGCGGGAATGGTGTTCGACGCCGGCGTCCTCAGGGAAGCTGAGGCCGTCACCATGTCGCAAGGAAGGCGCACGGTGGTCACCGCCGTCGAGCATATTGCCTCCGGCGAGCTTGTAGGACTGACAACCATAAGCGTCCTGGCCCAGCGCCAGGACGTCGTCTTCCAGGACGACACGATGGTGCTGGAGCAGCACCGTGGAAATAAACTGGGCCTTCTGATCAAACTGGCCAACATGGAACGGCTGACTGAACAGTTTCCGGATGCACGCGTCATCTATACGTGGAATGCGCCGGAGAACCGCTACCTGCTCACGGTGAACCGCCAACTGGGCTTCACCACCGCCGGAGTCACCGGGATCTGGCAGAAGGAGTTGCCGGACTTCAGGGACAGCACCAGCTGATTCGGTGACTGATCTCGCAACGGATGCGGCGCCTGATCTCCTGCTGATCTCGACCGGATTTGGCCGAAGGACAGGGCTTCCCGTAAGCTTGAACTACCAAAGACCGTCGGTTGTTGGAATCCACTCTTTCAAACACAACTCACTTCTGCAGTTGTGGGCGGGAAGATCCAGTGGATTTTCAGACGAAGGACCCTGAACATAGGGCGGCCGGCGCAGGTGAACGAAGTGAAGCTCCGCAGTCTTCAGACTGCGTTGAGCCAAGCCCCGTGCATCTGCGCGGGGCGTTTTTAGTTTTAGCTCACTTGAGCGGGGACCCGGAATACCGGCACTATCCCCGGAAGGAGGGTTATGGCAACGCCTACAAAGGTTTCAGCAGTAGCTGAGATCACTAACGATTTCAAGGAATCGAACGCCGCTGTCCTGACCGAATACCGTGGGCTCACTGTTGCACAGCTCAAGCAGCTGCGTGTTTCCCTCGGCCAGGACACCAAGTTCTCGGTCGTCAAGAACACCCTCACCGCAATTGCAGCCAAGGAAGCTGGTGTCGAAGCATTCGACGGTCAGCTTGCCGGCCCTACTGCAATCGCATTCATCAAGGGTGACGCAGTTGCAGCGGCTAAGAGCCTGACGGATTTTGCCAAGACCAACAAGCAGCTGGTTATCAAGACCGGTTACTTCGAGGGCAGGAAGATGGATGCCAGCGAAGTTATCGCCCTGGCAGCCCTCGAGTCCCGTGAGCTGCAGCTCGCCCGTGTTGCAGGTGTCCTCAAGGCTCCTGCTGCCGCTGCTGCACGCATCATTGACGCTCTGCGCCTCAAGCTTGAAGAAGAGAACGGTGCTCCGGCTGTAGCCGAAGCTCCCGCCGCTGAAGAAGCACCCGCAGCCGAAGAAGCTCCGGCCGCTGAAGCAGAAGCTCCGGCTGAAGCTCCCGCAGCAGCCACCGAAGAGAACTAACTCTCTCACCACCAGACTCCGGTGTGAAGGCATGGCCATAGGCCGCTGATCACCACAACAGGAAGGACGCCAACCATGGCGAAGCTCACCAACGAAGAGCTCATTGAAGCTTTCAAGGAACTGACCATCATCGAGCTCTCCGAGTTCGTCAAGCTCTTCGAAGAGACCTTCGAAGTTACCGCTGCTGCTGTTGCCGTAGCCGGCCCCGCCGGTGGCGGCGCTGCTGCAGAGGAAGAGGAGAAGACGGCATTCGACGTCGTCCTCGAAGCTGCTGGCGACAAGAAGATCGCAGTGATCAAGGAAGTTCGCGCCATCACCTCCCTCGGCCTCAAGGAAGCCAAGGACTTGGTTGACAGCGCACCGAAGGCTGTTCTCGAGGGCGTCACGAAGGAAGCTGCCGAGAAGGCAGTTGCCCAGCTCGAAGAGGCTGGCGCACGCGTTACCCTCAAGTAATTCTGTGTCCGGCAGGCCCGCACTTAAGCCCGCCGCTCGCTTCCGGGAGACCCCGTTCACTTAGTGAACGGGGTTTCCTGCTTAATCCCCGGGTTGAGAACGTGGGGACCCTAGACTGTGGCTTTACCGATTGTGGAAAGATCCCCGATCAGCAGAGCGCCCAGGAGCCCACTTCATGACAGATCCCGGTTCATCCATGTCCCGCCGAACAATGCTTGCCGCGGCCCTCGTCGGAGGAAGCGTTGCGGCCGCCTCGCTGGCAGGAGCCCCTGCGGCCCAGGCAAGACCCGGACTTCAGCCGGGCGGGAAGCGCTTCACCCTCACGGTGCTGGGTACCACGGACCTCCACAACAATGTCCTCAATTGGGAGTACTACAAGGACGTGCCGTACACCGACTCCGCGGGCAACCGTATTGGTATTGCCCAGGCCTCTACCCTCATCAAGGCTATGCGGGCCGAGCGTGGAGCAGGGAACTGCCTCACCTTGGACGCCGGCGACACCATCCAGGGAACACCGCTGGCCTACTACTATGCCAAGGTTGAACCGGCTTCCGGAACAGTCAAGCATCCGATGGCGCTTGCCATGAATGAGGTGGGCTACGACGCCGTGGCCCTTGGCAATCATGAGTTCAATTACGGCATTCCGCTGCTCCGCACCTGGGAGAGCCAGCTGGACTTCCCGTTGCTGGGTGCAAACGTCCGTGACGTCACCACCGGCAGGCGTGCGTTCACTCCTTACATCCTCAAACGCATCGATACCGGGAACGGCTGGGTGACTGTCGGCCTGGTTGGATTGGTGACTCCAGGTTGTGCCCTCTGGGACCGCGACAACGTTCATGGCCGCCTCGATTTCAATGGAATCGTTGAGGAGGCAAAGCTGGTAATTCCGGAAGTCCGCGCGGCCGGAGCCGACGTGGTCATTGTTTCCAGCCATTCAGGAGCGACGCCGGGATCCTCCTACGGTGATGCCCTGCCTTTCCCGGAAAATGCTTCCACACAGCTGGCCGAAGAGGTGCCCGGCATCGATGCCATCCTCGTCGGCCATGCCCACGTCGAGATTGCCGAGCGGTTCGTTCTCAACAAAGCCACCGGAAAACAGGTTCTTCTCACGGAGCCCCTGAAATGGGGGATGCGCGTGTCGGTCATGGATCTTGTGCTGGCCAAGGAACGCGGCAGGTGGTCGGTCGCCTCAGCAAGCTCCCACCTGCTGGACGCCAAAACAGCGGAGGCGGATCCCGCCGTCGTAAGCGCAGTTCAAGCCGGCCACGAGGCAACCGTTAAGTACGTCAACACGGTCATCGGGACCTCGACGGCGGATCTGAACACGGCAACGGCATGCTGGTCCGATTCCCTTGCAATCGACGCCATCAACTACGTCCAGGCCACCACCATCAAAGCTGAACTTGCCGGCGGGCCGGCCGCACAGCTTCCGGTCCTTTCCATTGCGGCTCCCTTTTCCCGTACTGTCGACGTCAAGGCAGGGCCTCTGACCATCCGAGACGTGGCCGGTCTTTACATCTTCGACAACACCCTGCTGTCCATCAAGGTCAACGGGGCGTTGGTCAAGGACTACCTCGAATGGTCAGCCAGATACTTCAAGGCGGTAAGCACTGCATCAGTGGCGCCCCAGGACCTCACCAACGCCCCCACCTCCATGGCCCCGGCCGGCACGCCCGACTACAACTACGACGTCGTGTATGGCCTGGACGCACCGTTGACCTACGACATCGACGTCGCACTGCCGGTGGGGGAGCGCATCATCAACCTGAGCTACGGGGGCGAGCCGATCGGGCCTGGGCAAGAGTTCGCCCTGGCCATCAACAACTATCGCCAGAGCGGCGGCGGCAACTTCCCGGGCGTGAAAGAAGCACCTCTGCTTTCCAACAGCCAGCAGGAGATCCGGCAACGGATCATCGATTACGTCCTGGCCAGGGGCACTCTTGACGCTGCCGTGTTCAGTCAGCAGAACTGGAGGCTTGTGGTCAACGGGGAGCCACTAACAGTAACCGCCTAGGCTTCCTCGCTGATGTCCGCGACCACTGCTCCAAGGGCCGCGGTCAGGGCATCAGCGTCCACGAAAGCGCTGTACCCATGCTGTCCCGCACCTAGTGAGATCCTTCGCCCGGCGATGGACTTGTCGGCAAAAACAGGCCAGGCAGTGGTGCTGCCGAGCGGTGTGATGGTCCCGCGCTCATATCCGGTCGCCTCGAAAGCGACGTCGGCAGCCGGCAGCGAAAGCTTGTTGACTCCCAACAGACTCCGGAGTTTGGGCCAGGAGATTTGACGGTCCCCTGGCACGAGGGCGAAGAAGAAGCTGCCGTCCTTGTGCTTGATCACCAGGGACTTCACAATGTCTGACGGCCGGATCCCAAGGATGGCGGCCGCCTCCTCCAGGGTCTTAGCCGGGGGTCGCTCCACCAGTTGGATCTGCAACCCCCTGTCCGCAGCGTCGCTCAGGAAACGCTGCCGGCCTGTGGCCCCGCCGTCGTCGTCAGTCATTTACTTCTTTCGTTTGTGTCAGCGCCCTGGGGCAAGTCTCCAGGGTAGGTCTTCGTGCCGGATCCCCGGTGTCAGTCCCGGTAGAGCAGCAAGGCTTCGCCCTGGCCCCCGCCTCCGCAGAGTGAGACGGCCGCTTTGCCAGCGCCCCGCCTTTTCAGTTCATGTGCAGCATGGAGGGCAAGCCGTGCCCCTGATGCGCCGATCGGGTGGCCCAGTGCTATGGCGCCGCCGTGGAGGTTGCACTTCTCGAGCGGGTAGTCCAGATCCTTCAGGGACTGTACGGCAACTGACCCGAAGGCCTCATTGATCTCGATGAAATCAAGGTCGGCGGTGGTCCAGCCAGCCCGCTTAAGTGCATGCTGTACGGCGTTGGACGGTTGAGAGTGCAGGGAGTTGTCGGGGCCTGCCACCTGCCCGGGTCTGCCAACAACGGCCAGATATTCGAGGTTGTTGTCTGCTGCATATTTGCGGGAAGTGAGAACCAAAGCTGCTGCCCCGTCGGAAAGAGGGGAGGAGTTGCCCGCCGTGATGGTGCCGTCGGTGGCGAAAGCGGGCTTGAGGCCGGCAAGAGTCTCCAAGGTGGTGTTGGGCCGGACGCCTTCATCGGCGGTCAGGGTGAGCGGATCGCCCTTGCGCTGCTTGACGGTAATAGGCGCGATTTCCTGGTCAAACACTCCGTTCCCGGAAGCTGCTGCGGCACGCCTGTGCGACTCGACGGCGACGTTGTCCTGGGCGGTGCGGTCGATGCCTAGAACAACGTTTTTGGTTTCGGTGGAGAGCCCCATCGATTGCCCGTCAAAGGCGTCGGTGAGCCCATCATGTGCAGCAACGTCCAGCGCCTGAATGGCACCGTAGGTCCACCCCTGGCGTGAGCCGGGGAGGATGTGCGGCGCCCTCGTCATGGATTCCTGACCACCGGCGACGACGACGCTTGCGTCACCGCCGCGGATCATCCGGGCAGCGTCGATGACGGCGGTCAGCCCCGAAAGGCAAACCTTGTTGATGGTGACAGTGGGAACGTTCCAGCCAATTCCCGCTCCGACGGCGCTCTGCCGTGCTGGGTTCTGTCCCGCACCGGCCTGCAGCACCTGTCCCATGATGACGGCTTCCACGCGGCCGGCGTCCAGGCCGCTGGCCGCAATAGCCGCCCTTATGGCGTGTGCACCAAGTTCGACGGCGGTGAAACCGGCCAGTTGTCCGTTGAGCCGGCCCTGTGGTGTCCGGGCGCCGGACAGGATGACAACGTCATTGTCGTCTGAGGAGTAAGCCATGGTGATCTTCCGTTCCTTTGACGTATGGACAGGCTAACCGAATGTGGACAGGCTATCCGAGCGGAACAGCCTGGGTTCCCGCTGCTTCTATGTTTAACGTTTCCACTACCCCTCAATTCCGTCCAGTTCACCATGGGTTCAGCGTGGGGAGTACTCAAGGGGAGAAGCCCGGAATCTGTATGGATCCGGCGCCGATAGGTGCCCCCGGCAACAGTGCTTGCATTACGGCGGGAAGTGGGGTAGACACGTAGGCGGATTTGCCGTATTGTGGATATTTGCGTCTTCCCTGTTTACCTTCAGCCTTCATATAGCGGTGGGCTTTGTCTGGCAGCTGTTTCACGAACGCGCCGTCGACGACGGCACCCTCTTGAACAGCACGGGCCCCGGGTCATATAGCGGAACCGGACTGGTAGCACTGCGGAGAGTTCCGCAGGGTACATAGCGGGGAAGATCTGAATACGCCTGAAGGTCTGTGGAAGGATCCCTCTTGGTCGCCTCGAGCACCTCTAATGTAAATAACGCCGCAACCGCTATCAACGCCGACAGCACCGATGGTGCCACTCGCCGGCTCTCATTCGCAAAGATTCACGAACCGCTTGATGTTCCGAATCTGCTTGCCCTGCAGACGGACAGCTTTGACTGGCTGGTCGGCAACGAACGCTGGCAGGCACGCGTTGCGAAAGCTGTGGAAGAAGGCGACCTCAGCGTCGCCACCTCCTCCGGCCTCTCCGACATCTTCGAAGAGATCTCCCCTATCGAGGACTTCCAGGGCACCATGTCCCTGAGCTTCTCCGATCCGGAGTTCGCTGACCCGAAGTACACCATGGCTGAGTGCAAGGACCGGGACGCTACGTACTCGGCACCCCTGTACGTCAAGGCCGAATTCATGAACAACAACACGGGCGAAATTAAGCAGCAGACCGTGTTCATGGGTGACTTCCCGCTGATGACGGAGAAGGGAACATTCGTTGTCAACGGCACCGAACGTGTTGTTGTCTCCCAGTTGGTCCGCTCGCCGGGCGCCTACTTCGAGCGCACCGCTGACAAGACCAGTGACAAGGACATCTTCACTGCCAAAATCATCCCGTCCCGCGGTGCATGGTTTGAGCTCGAGATCGACAAGCGCGACCAGGTCGGCGTTCGCCTTGACCGCAAGCGCAAGCAGTCGGTCACGGTTCTGCTGAAGGCCCTGGGTTGGACCGAAGGCCAGATCCTCGAAGAGTTCGGCCAGTACGACTCCATGCGCGCAACGCTGGAGAAGGACGCCACGGAAACCCGTGAAGACGCCTTGCTGGATATCTACCGGAAGCTGCGACCAGGCGAGCCGCCCACAGTTGAGGCTGCCCAGTCGCTCCTGGACAACCTGTACTTCAACTCCAAGCGCTACGATCTGGCCAAGGTTGGCCGTTACAAGATCAACCGCAAGCTTGGCATCGACCGCTCCCTTGGCGACAAGGAAGCCTCGGTCCTGCACGTTGAAGACATCGTCGCAATGATCAAGTTCCTTGTGGCCCTGCACGCCGGCGAGAAAACCCTCATGGGCAAGCGCGACGGCCAGGATCACGAGCTGCGTGTTGAAATCGACGACATCGACCACTTCGGCAACCGTCGCATCCGCGCCGTTGGCGAGCTCATCGAGAACCAGGTCCGCACCGGCCTGTCCCGTATGGAGCGCGTCGTCCGCGAGCGTATGACCACCCAGGACGTCGAAGCGATCACGCCGCAGACCCTGATCAACATCCGCCCGGTTGTTGCAGCGATCAAGGAGTTCTTCGGAACTTCCCAGCTGTCACAGTTCATGGACCAGAACAACCCGCTTTCGGGTCTGACCCACAAGCGCCGTCTGTCTGCGCTTGGCCCGGGTGGTCTGTCCCGTGACCGTGCAGGCATGGAAGTCCGAGACGTTCACCCGTCCCACTACGGACGTATGTGCCCCATCGAAACTCCTGAAGGCCCCAACATTGGTCTGATCGGTTCGCTGGCTTCGTACGGACGGATCAACCCGTTCGGTTTCATCGAAACCCCGTACCGCCTTGTTGCCGATGGCGTCGTTTCCGATGAGGTCCAGTACCTCACCGCCGACGACGAAGCAGAGGTCCTGATCGCACAGGCCAACGCTCCGCTGGACTCCAACAAGAAGTTCGCCGAAGAGACCGTCCTGGTCCGCGCCCGTGGTGGTGGAGGCGAGCCCGTGCTGGTTCCCGCCGCCGACGTGCAGTTTATGGACGTTTCCCCGCGCCAGATGGTGTCCGTGGCTACCGCCCTGATCCCGTTCCTCGAGCACGACGACGCCAACCGCGCACTCATGGGTGCGAACATGCAGCGCCAGGCCGTGCCGCTGGTCCGTTCCGAGGCCCCCTTCGTGGGCACCGGCATGGAGCGTGCAGCAGCCGTCGACGCCGGTGACGTAGTCATCGCCAAGAAGGCAGGTGTGGTCACCGAGGTGTCCGCTGAACTCGTCATCATGCTTAACGACGACGGCACGGAAACCAACTACCGCATCAACAAGTTCGCGCGCTCCAACCAGGGCAACTGCTACAACCACCGCGTGTTGGTGAGCGAAGGCCAGCGCCTTGAGGTCGGCGGCATCATTGCTGACGGCCCGGCAACGGACCAGGGTGAGCTCGCCCTCGGTAAGAACCTCCTCGTGGCATTCATGTCATGGGAAGGCCACAACTTCGAGGACGCCATCATCCTGTCCCAGCGCATCGTCGCTGAGGATGTTCTCTCCTCCATCCACATCGAGGAGCACGAGATCGATGCCCGCGACACCAAGCTTGGTGCCGAGGAAATCACCCGTGACATCCCCAACGTCTCCGAGGAAGTCCTCGCAGGCCTGGACGAGCGTGGCATCATCCACATCGGTGCCGAGGTTGAAGCCGGCGACATCCTGGTCGGAAAGGTCACCCCTAAGGGTGAAACCGAACTGACCCCGGAAGAGCGCTTGCTGCGTGCCATCTTCGGTGAGAAGTCCCGCGAAGTGCGTGACACCTCCCTGAAGGTTCCCCACGGCGAGTCGGGAACCGTTATCGGTGTCCGCGTCTTCGACCGCGACAACGACGACGAACTGCCGCCGGGCGTTAACCAGCTGGTCCGCGTTTACGTGGCTGCCAAGCGCAAGATCACCGACGGCGACAAGCTCGCCGGCCGCCACGGCAACAAGGGTGTTATCTCCAAGATCCTTCCGGTCGAGGACATGCCCTTCCTTGCTGACGGCACCCCTGTCGACATCGTCCTGAACCCCCTGGGTGTTCCGGGTCGTATGAACGTCGGCCAGGTGCTGGAAACGCACCTTGGCTGGGTTGCCAAGACCGGTTGGAAGATTGAAGGCGAGCCCGAGTGGATGAAGCAGCTGCCGAACCTGCCGCGCGAAAGTGGCCAGACCACTGTCGCAACGCCGGTCTTCGACGGTGCGCGTGAAGAGGAAATCACGGGCCTCCTGGATTCCACCAACGTGACCCGCGACGGCGAACGCCTGATCAACTCCTCCGGCAAGACCCGCCTGTTTGACGGCCGCTCCGGCGAGCCGTTCCCGGATCCGATCTCGGTCGGCTACATGTACATCCTGAAGCTCCACCACCTGGTGGACGACAAGATCCACGCCCGCTCCACCGGCCCGTACTCCATGATCACGCAGCAGCCGCTGGGTGGTAAGGCTCAGTTCGGTGGCCAGCGCTTCGGTGAAATGGAAGTGTGGGCGCTCGAAGCCTATGGCGCCGCCTACACGCTCCAGGAGCTCCTTACGATCAAGTCGGATGACATCCATGGCCGTGTGAAGGTCTACGAAGCCATCGTCAAGGGCGAGAACATCCCCGAACCGGGCGTTCCTGAGTCCTTCAAGGTCTTGATCAAGGAAATGCAGTCGCTGTGCCTGAACGTGGAAGTACTTTCCACGGACGGAACCACAATTGAAATGCGTGACTCTGATGACGCAGTCTTCACGGCTGCGGAGGAACTGGGTATTGATCTGTCTCGTGCAGAGCCCAGTTCCGTAGAAGAGGTTTAGCAGGCGTCCGGGGAAGGCGGTTCGCTCAGCGGCGCCGCTTTTCCCGGATTCCTCCCTCTTTCCGTAACCAAGACTTCAGAATTTAGAGAACAAGAGAGAACAGGGACCATATGTCCAGCGAATCCTCCTTCGGCCTCATGCAAATCGGCCTCGCTACCGCGGAAGACATCCGCGGCTGGTCGTACGGCGAGGTTAAGAAGCCGGAAACCATCAACTACCGCACGCTCAAGCCCGAGAAGGACGGCCTCTTCTGCGAGAAGATCTTCGGCCCGTCCCGCGACTGGGAATGCTACTGCGGTAAGTACAAGCGCGTGCGCTTCAAGGGCATCATTTGTGAGCGGTGCGGCGTTGAAGTCACCCGCGCCAAGGTGCGCCGCGAGCGCATGGGCCACATCGAGCTCGCCGCTCCGGTAACCCACATCTGGTACTTCAAGGGCGTTCCCTCCCGTCTGGGCTACCTCCTTGACCTGGCACCGAAGGACCTCGAAAAGGTCATCTACTTCGCCGCCTACATGATCACCAGTGTCGACGCCGAAAGCCGTCACGAGGAACTGCCCAACCTCCAGGTTGAGCACGACATCGAGAAGAAGCAGCTGGTTGACAACCGGGACTCCGACATCGCCACGATCGCCCGCGATCTGGAGAACGAGCTTGCCCGTCTCGAAGGCGAAGGCGCCAAGGCTGCCGACAAGAAGAAGGCCCGTGATTCCGCGGACCGTCAGATGGCCAACGTGCGTAAGCGCGCCGACGCCGAGATCGAGCGCCTGGAACAGGTTTGGGACCGCTTCAAGAACCTCAAGGTCGCTGACCTTGAAGGTGACGAGGGCCTGTACCGCGAACTGCGTGACCGTTACGGCATGTACTTCGAAGGCTCCATGGGTGCCGAAGCCATCAAGAAGCGTCTTGAGAACTTCGACATGCAGGCTGAGTCCGACCTCCTGCGCGATGTCATTGCCAACGGCAAGGGCCAGCGCAAGACCCGTGCCCTGAAGCGCCTGAAGGTGGTCAACGCATTCCTGACCACGAACAACAGCCCGCTCGGCATGGTGCTGGACGCCGTCCCGGTGATCCCGCCGGAACTGCGCCCGATGGTCCAGCTGGATGGTGGCCGCTTCGCGACCTCCGACCTCAACGACCTCTACCGCCGTGTGATCAACCGCAACAACCGACTCAAGCGACTGCTTGACCTGGGTGCTCCGGAGATCATCGTCAACAACGAGAAGCGCATGCTTCAGGAAGCTGTTGACAGCCTCTTCGATAACGGCCGCCGCGGCCGTCCGGTCACCGGACCGGGCAACCGTCCGCTGAAGTCCCTGAGCGACATGCTCAAGGGCAAGCAGGGCCGTTTCCGTCAGAACCTCCTGGGTAAGCGTGTTGACTACTCGGGCCGTTCCGTCATCGTCGTCGGCCCCCAGCTGAAGCTGCACCAGTGTGGTCTGCCCAAGCAGATGGCCCTGGAACTCTTCAAGCCGTTCGTGATGAAGCGCCTGGTTGACCTCAACCACGCGCAGAACATCAAGTCGGCCAAGCGGATGGTTGAGCGTTACCGTCCGCAGGTCTGGGACGTTCTCGAAGAGATCATCACCGAGCACCCTGTGCTGCTGAACCGTGCACCTACCCTGCACCGTCTTGGCATCCAGGCCTTCGAGCCGCAGCTTGTTGAAGGTAAGGCAATCCAGCTTCACCCGCTGGTTTGTGGCGCCTTCAACGCTGACTTCGACGGCGACCAGATGGCAGTCCACCTGCCGCTGAGCCCCGAAGCCCAGGCTGAAGCACGCATCCTGATGCTGTCCTCGAACAACATCCTGAAGCCGTCCGACGGCCGTCCGGTGACCCTGCCTTCGCAGGATATGATCATCGGCCTCTACCACCTGACCACCAAGCGCATTGGTTCAGCTGGCGAGGGCCGCGTGTTCGGTTCAGTCGCGGAAGCCATCATGGCCTACGATCTCCACGAGCTGCACCTGAACTCCAAGGTCAAGATCCGGCTCGAGGGCTTTGTCCCTTACGCCGGCTGGGAAGCTCCTGAAGACTGGGAGCCGGGTCAGACCGCGCTGGTTGAGACCTCACTCGGACAGGTCCTCTTCAACGAGACCCTGCCTGAGGACTACCCGTGGGTTGAGGACGTTGCCGACAAGGGCGAACTGTCCCGGATCGTCAATGACCTTGCCGAGCGCTACCCGAAGGTGGTTACAGCCGCAACGCTGGACAACCTGAAGGATGCCGGTTTCTACTGGGCCACCCGTTCAGGCGTCACCGTGGCTATCTCGGACATCGAGGTGCCCAAGGACAAGCCCGTGATCCTCGCCGGTTACGAGACCATGGCTGCCAAGATCCAGGGCCAGTACGACAAGGGCCTGATCGACGACGACGAGCGTCGCCAGGAACTGATCGAGATCTGGAACAAGGCAACCAACGAGATCGCCCAGGCGATGCGTGACAGCCTCTCCCCGATGAACACCATCAACCGCATGGTGTCCTCCGGTGCACGTGGTAACTGGATGCAGGTCCGTCAGATCGCGGGTATCCGTGGTCTGGTGGCCAACCCGAAGGGTGAAATCATCCCGCGTCCGATCAAGTCCTCCTACCGCGAGGGCCTGTCGGTGCTGGAATACTTCATCGCTACGCACGGTGCCCGTAAGGGTCTGGCTGACACGGCGCTGCGTACCGCCAACTCGGGTTACCTGACCCGTCGTCTGGTGGACGTCTCGCAGGACGTCATCGTCCGCGAAGAGGACTGTGGCACCGAGCGCGGTCTGGTCACTCCGATCGCCGTGGCTGACGCCAACGGTGAGCTCACTCTGGACGAGAACGTCGAGAACAGCGCCTACGCACGTACCCTGGCCGTCGACGTCGTCGACTCCAAGGGCAAGGTGCTGGCTGCCGCCGGCACCGACTGCGGTGACGTCGTTATCGCCGAACTGTTCGCAGCCGGCATCACCGAGGTCAAGGTCCGCTCTGTTCTCACCTGTGAGTCCAGCGTGGGTACCTGCGCCCTGTGCTACGGACGTTCGCTGGCTACTGGAAAGACCGTTGACATCGGTGAGGCTGTTGGCATTATTGCCGCCCAGTCCATCGGTGAGCCCGGTACCCAGCTGACCATGCGTACGTTCCACACCGGTGGTGCTGTTTCGGCCAGCGGTGGCGACGACATCACCCAGGGTCTGCCCCGTATCCAGGAGCTCTTCGAAGCCCGTACCCCGAAGGGTGTTGCACCGATTGCTGAAGCAGCCGGCCGCATCACCATTGAAGAGTCCGAGCGTCAGATGCGCCTCGTCATCACCCCTGATGACGGCACGGAAGAGATCGCCTACCCGGTACTGCGCCGTTCACGTCTCCTGATCGAAGACGGCCAGCACGTCACAGTCGGCCAGAAGCTGATCAACGGTCCGGTCGATCCCAAGCAGGTTCTGCGCATCATGGGTCCCCGTGCTGCTCAGAAGTTCCTGGTTGACGAGGTCCAGGGCGTGTACCGCAGCCAGGGCATCGGTATCCACGACAAGCACGTCGAGGTTATCGTCCGCCAGATGCTGCGCCGCGTCACGGTCATTGAGTCCGGCGAATCAGATCTGCTTCCGGGCGAGTTGGCTGAGCGCAGCCGCTTCGAGGACGCCAACCGCCGCGTTGTATCCGAGGGCAAGACGCCGGCTTCCGGTCGTCCTGAACTGATGGGTATCACCAAGGCGTCGCTGGCAACCGAGTCGTGGCTGTCCGCTGCTTCCTTCCAGGAGACCACCCGCGTCCTGACGCAGGCGGCCATGGAAGGCAAGAGCGACCCGCTGCTCGGCCTCAAGGAGAACGTCATCATCGGTAAGCTCATCCCGGCCGGCACGGGTCTCCCGCGCTACACCGAGGTGACCGTCGAACCGACCGAGGAAGCAAAGGCCAACCTCTTCACCGGCCCTAGCGCCTTCAGCGATTTCTCCTACGACTCGCTGGGTGGTGACGGAGCTCCCGAGTTCCACGCCATCCCGCTGGATGACTACGACCTCGGCAGCGACTTCCGCTAAGAGTCAGTCTGTTCACGTCTGAGAAAGGGATGGTCCCGCACCGCGAGGTGGGGGACCATCCCCGTTTAACGCTTGCGGAGGGGGCCTGCATCGGGCCGATTAAGGTCTGCTGGCCGTCCGTGTTAGACTGGGTACCAATTGTTATTGTGGCAGTGGATGAGTGCGCCGATACAGCTGAAAGGCTGAATCAGAGCGACGTTTCCGGTTTGCAGGGTTCTTGTGCAACGTATGCCACATTTTTGCATGCCTAGGGACCTTTGATGACGCGAGTCGGTCGTTCCCTATGTCTGCGATCAGACTATTAAGGCTTCGCCTCAGCTGCTCTGGAGACTTCTTCAAAGCTCGGGCGGCGGGGCAAAGCAACAGGAGAGCGGCTGTCAGCGGCCGCTCCGGATAAAACGGAGAACACGAAAGTGCCTACGATTAACCAGTTGGTCCGTAAGGGCCGCACGCCGAAGGTCTCAAAGACCAAGGCCCCCGCGCTTAAGGGCAGCCCGATGCGCCGTGGTGTCTGCACCCGCGTTTACACCACCACCCCGAAGAAGCCGAACTCGGCTCTGCGTAAGGTTGCGCGTGTACGCCTCAACGGTGGCGTTGAAGTTACCGCCTACATCCCCGGTGTAGGCCACAACCTCCAGGAGCACTCCATTGTGCTCGTCCGCGGCGGTCGCGTGAAGGACCTCCCGGGTGTCCGTTACAAGATCGTCCGTGGTGCCCTCGATACCCAGGGTGTCAAGAACCGTAAGCAGGCCCGCAGCCGCTACGGCGCAAAGATGGAGAAGAAGTAATATGCCTCGCAAGGGTCCGGCCCCCAAGCGGCCGCTCGTACTAGATCCCGTTTACGGCTCCCCGTTGGTCACTCAGCTGATCAACAAGGTCCTGGTTGACGGCAAGAAGTCCACCGCAGAGCGCATCGTTTACGGTGCCCTCGAAGGTGCACGTGCCAAGTCCGGCGGAGACCCGGTTGCAGCCCTCAAGAAGGCCATGGAGAACGTCAAGCCTTCCCTCGAGGTCCGCTCCCGCCGTGTCGGTGGCGCCACCTACCAGGTTCCCGTTGAGGTCAAGCCTGGCCGCTCCACCGCCCTCGCCCTCCGCTGGCTCGTTGGTTACTCCAAGGCCCGCCGGGAAAAGACCATGACCGAGCGCCTCCAGAACGAAATCCTGGATGCCTCCAATGGTCTCGGTGCCGCTGTGAAGCGTCGCGAAGACACCCACAAGATGGCCGAGTCGAACAAGGCCTTCGCACACTACCGCTGGTAATACTTCCCGAACGCCGCCGGCTCGCTGAGCCGGCGGCGAACGTGTAGTCCATCCGAAAGGGAGACACCGTGGCACAGGACGTGCTTACCGACCTTAGTAAGGTCAGAAACATCGGCATCATGGCCCACATTGATGCCGGCAAGACCACCACCACCGAGCGCATTCTGTTCTACACAGGTGTGAACCACAAGATCGGCGAAACGCACGACGGCGCTTCGACCACCGACTGGATGGAACAGGAAAAGGAACGCGGCATCACCATCACGTCTGCCGCCGTGACCTGCTTCTGGGAAAACAACCAGATCAACATCATTGACACCCCCGGCCACGTGGACTTCACCGTTGAGGTTGAGCGCTCCCTGCGCGTCCTCGATGGTGCCGTTGCCGTGTTCGACGGCAAGGAAGGTGTGGAGCCGCAGTCCGAGACTGTCTGGCGCCAGGCTGACAAGTACAACGTTCCGCGTATCTGCTTCGTCAACAAGATGGACAAGCTGGGCGCTGACTTCTACTTCACCGTCGACACCATCATCAGCCGCCTCGGTGCCAAGCCGCTCGTGATGCAGCTGCCCATCGGCGCCGAGAACGACTTCATCGGCGTCGTGGACCTCCTGTACATGCGTGCACTGGTCTGGCCCGGCGACTCCAAGGGTGACGTCACCATGGGTGCCAAGTACGAGGTCCAGGAGATCCCCGCCGATCTTCGCGAAAAGGCCGAGGAGTACCGCGCAACTCTCGTTGAGACCGTTGCAGAGGCTACCGAGGAACTCATGGAGAAGTACCTCGAGGGCGAAGAGCTGACCATTGACGAGCTCAAGGCCGGCATCCGCAAGATGACCATCAACTCCGAGATCTACCCGGTGTTCTGTGGTTCAGCGTTCAAGAACCGCGGCGTACAGCCGATGCTCGACGCTGTTGTGGACTACCTGCCGAACCCGCTCGACGTCCCGCCGATGATCGGTCACGATCCCCGCGACGAAGAGAAGGAACTGACTCGTAAGCCTTCCTCCGAGGAGCCGTTCTCGGCTCTCGCGTTCAAGATTGCCGCCCACCCGTTCTTCGGGCAGCTCACCTTCATCCGCGTGTACTCCGGTCACGTTGAAGCAGGTGCCCAGGTGGTCAACTCCACCAAGGGTAAGAAGGAGCGCATCGGCAAGCTGTTCCAGATGCACGCCAACAAGGAAATGCCCGTCGAGGGCGCTACTGCCGGCCACATCTATGCAGCGATCGGCCTGAAGGACACCACTACTGGCGACACCCTGTGTGACTCCAGCAACCAGATCGTCCTTGAGTCCATGAGCTTCCCGGAGCCCGTGATCTCTGTTGCGATCGAGCCGAACACCAAGGGTGACCAGGAGAAGCTCTCCACGGCTATCCAGAAGCTCTCGGCTGAGGACCCGACCTTCCAGGTCTCCCTCAACGAGGACACCGGGCAGACCATCATCGCCGGTATGGGCGAGCTCCACTTGGACATCCTGGTGGACCGCATGCGCCGCGAATTCAAGGTCGAGGCAAACGTTGGCAAGCCGCAGGTTGCTTACCGCGAAACCATCAAGCGTGCTGTTGAGCGTCACGACTACACGCACAAGAAGCAGACCGGTGGTTCCGGCCAGTTCGCAAAGATCCAGATTGCGATCGCACCCCTGGACACGTCCGAGGGCGAAATGTACGAGTTCGAGAACAAGGTCACCGGTGGCCGTGTTCCCCGCGAGTACATTCCGTCGGTTGACGCCGGTATCCAGGATGCACTGAACGACGGCGTCCTGGCCGGTTACCCGGTCGTCGGCATCAAGGCCACGCTGATTGATGGCGCGTACCACGATGTTGACTCCTCGGAAATGGCGTTCAAGATCGCCGGACGGATGGCTTTCAAGGAAGCCGCACGTAAGGCGAACCCTGTTCTGCTTGAACCGCTGATGGATGTCGAGGTCCGCACCCCTGAGGAATACATGGGTGAAGTTATCGGTGACCTCAACTCCCGCCGTGGCCAGATGCAGTCCATGGAAGATGCCCAGGGCGTCAAGGTTATTCGTGCACACGTTCCGCTGTCCGGCATGTTCGGCTACATCGGTGACCTGCGTTCGAAGACCCAGGGCCGCGCTGTTTACTCCATGACGTTCAACAGCTACGCCGAGGTCCCGAAGGCAGTTGCCGACGAGATCATCCAGAAGACCCGCGGCGAATAGTCCTCGCGACTGTTCCAGCGACAAACTCGGGTGCGTTTCCGATCTCCGGAAATTCGCCTGGTGCAGGTGGCCGTGGCCAGGTTAGATGCAGCCTGGTCAAGCCGGGCCCGGCCATCTGCGCGAACAGGCTCTAGGGACTAGTATTAGTTCCTGAATCTGCAATTTCACCAATCCAAAGCCCCCCAAGTAGACTTACCGGAGTTTCTGCCGCGACAAGCGCGGTTGAAGGGTAAGTCATTTGAAAACGTTCTAGGAGGAACCTGTGGCAAAGGCAAAGTTCGAGCGGACTAAGCCGCACGTTAACATCGGTACCATTGGTCACGTTGACCACGGTAAGACGACGTTGACGGCCGCCATTTCCAAGGTGCTGTATGACAAGTACCCGACTCTCAACGAGCAGCGCGACTTCGCGTCTATTGACTCTGCTCCCGAAGAGCGTCAGCGCGGCATTACCATCAACATCTCCCACGTTGAGTACCAGACCGAAAAGCGCCACTACGCACACGTAGACGCTCCGGGTCACGCTGACTACATCAAGAACATGATCACCGGTGCTGCACAGATGGACGGTGCAATCCTCGTGGTTGCCGCCACTGACGGCCCGATGGCTCAGACCCGCGAGCACGTTCTGCTTGCCCGCCAGGTTGGCGTTCCCTACCTGCTGGTCGCGCTGAACAAGTCGGACATGGTTGACGACGAAGAGCTGCTGGACCTCGTTGAAATGGAAGTTCGTGAGCTGCTCAGCGCACAGGGCTTCGATGGCGACGACGCTCCCGTAGTTCGCGTTTCCGGCCTGAAGGCTCTCGAAGGCGACCCCGTTTGGGTCAAGTCCGTCGAGGACCTCATGGAAGCTGTCGACGAGTCCGTTCCGGACCCCGTACGTGACCGTGACAAGCCGTTCCTGATGCCGATCGAAGACGTCTTCACGATCACCGGTCGTGGAACCGTTGTTACGGGCCGCGCCGAGCGTGGCACCCTGGCAATCAACTCTGAGGTCGAGATCGTCGGTATCCGCCCGATTCAGAAGACCACCGTTACCGGTATCGAGATGTTCCACAAGCAGCTCGACGAAGCATGGGCCGGCGAGAACTGTGGCCTCCTGCTCCGCGGTCTGAAGCGTGATGACGTAGAGCGTGGCCAGGTTGTCGTCAAGCCGGGTTCCATCACCCCGCACACCGACTTCGAGGCTAACGTCTACATCCTCTCCAAGGACGAAGGCGGACGTCACAACCCGTTCTACTCCAACTACCGCCCGCAGTTCTACTTCCGCACCACGGACGTAACCGGCGTTATCACCCTGCCGGAAGGCACGGAAATGGTTATGCCTGGCGACAACACTGAGATGACCGTTGCGCTCATCCAGCCCATCGCCATGGAAGAGGGCCTCGGCTTCGCAATCCGCGAAGGCGGCCGCACCGTTGGTTCAGGACGCGTTACCAAGATCATCAAGTAGTTCTTGCTGATCGTGGATCGGGTGCCCTTGTAAGGGCTCTCGTGAACTTTGAAAGGCCCCGCTGCTGGTGCAGCGGGGCCTTTCTTTGCTAATATTAATCAATTCAATGGATTTATTGCAGCCAAGGCAGTGCACTGATCCCTCCAGCTCCCCGGAATGCCCACAGGAAGGTCACGTCATGTCGATGGCATACCAGATCATCGAATTCCTCCTGATAGGGGTACCGTTTCTGCTGATTGGCTTCCTGTGGGGACGAAAAGCAGGCAACAAAAACGCTGTGGAAGCCCCGCGGCAACTTCCCCAGCACGCGGAGTTGCCAGGAGCCGGGTCCTTCCAGGCAGGCTTTCAGGCCGGACATCTCCAAGGCTGGCGGGATGCGATTGCACAAGCATCGGCTCCAGGGGCTGCGTCTCGCCCACCTGAGGTGCGGCCCTCATCCGAGCGGGCACGGCGGGACCTGGCAGAAGATGGCTTCATCTTCCATCCAGAATCAATCAACACCGGCAATTTCCCGCACGCAGGCAGTCCCTTCGTGAGCGAGCAGGACCGTCCATGGATACCCTTAGCTGGTCCAGTTCGACACCAGTCGACGGCGGCGCCCGCACCAGCGCTGCCCTCGTCCGTAACTGCCTCTGCGACTTCTAACCCGGCTTTGCCACAGCCGCCTTTCGCGCCGCCTCAGCAGCCATGGCCGAGTCCTCAGGAATCTGAGGAGGAGCGGCGGGTGCGTAAGGAGAAACGGGACCGCCAAAACATCAACATCACGCTGTACATTGCGAGCCTCCTCCTTGTTGCCGCGGGCGCGTTATTCCTGGGCACCAATCTCCCGACGCTTCTGAAGTTTGCGGGCGTTTGTGGCATTACGGCCCTCTTCTACACTGCGGGATTCGTGCTGCACCAAAAGGTTCCCAGACTGCGCCCTGCTGCCGTCGCCTTTGCCGGAACCGGCCTTGCTCTTATCCCCGTGGTGGGCCTGGCCTTGTACAACTTTGCGCTGCAGGATGGGCCAATTGCCTGGCTGACGACGTCATTGCTGGGCCTCGCCGCCTACTCGTTTGCTGCCGTCAGGCTGGAAAGCCGTGTTCTTGCATACCTGTCGCTGACCTTCGTGATCTCCAGCACCTGGTCAGGGGTATCCGTTTTGGGCGGGGCCTTGGTCTGGTATTTCACGGCAATGATCGGCCTGGCGGTGCTCCTGACGCTTGTGACCGCGGTTCGTCCGCGGTGGCTTCCCCCGCTTTATATAAGGCCGCTGATCCAGTTACATCCGCTGGTGGTTCCGGCTGTTGCTGTATCCGTTACCTCGGTTCCGATCCTGTTCACCAAAGCCGAATACGCTCTGGTGATGTTTCTCTGCGGCTTGTATCTGGCCGTGGTGGCCGCCGTTCCGGGTCGCTTCAGGCTCCTGAACTTCTATTGCGCGCGGGCAGCGCTCACCATTGCAGGTGCGGCCATCGTCTGGGAGCTGACGGATCGGCCTTCCTCTACGGCCCTTGCGATGTCCGCTTTGCTGGCAATTCAGGCTCTGGCCGTGGGATTTGCCCGTCAGCGCATGACGCAATGGCTCGCAGGGGATACCAGGCGTTGGAACCGGGACGCCGCAGCCACATTCACTCTCCAGCTCGTTGGCTCGTGGGCCTGGATTATTTGGGCCGGATTCGAAGCGGGTTACAGTCCGCCTGCTCTGCCCGTCTGGCTTCCCTTGCTGGCTACGCTGCTGATCGGAATGACACTGGCGGTCCGGCTGCTCGGAGTAGCCGAATGGATGCCGGTGGCGACGATCATGGCTGCCGCATCTGTAAGCCCCCTCTTGGGAGAGTGGCAGCTGGCTATCTTCCTCATCCTCACAGTCCTGTTCTGGCTGGCCAGGGCGGCGCGGCCTGGAGCCGGACGCGGCTACTTTGTGCTCGGCGCCCGTATCGCCAGTACATTGGCTGTCCCGCTCGTGGTGTTTGAGGTGATGGGGGAGTCATCCCAGCGCATCGTCGGAGCTCTGCTGGCCTTCATCCTTGCCCTCGTGGTGCAGCAACTGGTCTCGGCCGGATTGCTAAAAGACGGTGTTCCCACAGTTGCCCCCGGTTCCACGCTTGCAGGCAGTGCGGTTGCCGCGTTACTTGCTGTGATCGCGATGCCGTCTTTCGATGACAGTGCGGGCAACGCCCTCACGGGTACTGTACTCCTCGTTCAACTTGGGGCAGCCCTCCTCATCGGCTGGCTCCTGTTGTTGAACGGCCCTCTTCCAGCAGCGCCAGACCAGGAAAATGAAGGAAGCCGCGGGCGGTGGATCCCCACAGTAGGCGAGCTGATGCCACTGGTGGCTTCCGTCATTCTTGTGCCGCTGGCCTTTAACCAGGTGTCCTTGTCAGTGGGAAACATGGCGCTGCTTCTGACGGCGGCCTATTTGGCGGCATCTGGCGCCAGGCTTTCCGCCATTCAGCATCGCTGGACCTATTGGTGGATGGCCCGCGGCATGTTCGCTGTTCTGGGCCTGACTGTTTTTGAGCAGATCACGGATGCGGCAGGGCCTTTGATTTTCGCCGGTGAAAGCATTACCCCGTCCCTCGTGGCTGTCCTTGTGCTGGGGGCGCAGCTGGTTTTTCCCTTGGCGTCCTGGCACTTATCACCCAAGCGGGCACCCGGGCATGGGGTCGTGGTGGCAGATGTCGCTGTGGTCTTGGGGCTGCAAGCCATTGCCGTGCTGCTGCTGGGATCGTCAGCGGACAATTCGGGCACGGGCTGGCCGGGTACTCTCTGCGCTGTTGTGCTCGCGCTGAGTGCTGCAAGCTCGGGGTTCGTTCTGCGCGGGAACGTGCCGGCCGCATCCCTTGCTCCGCTGGTTTTGGCCTTTCTGCTGGTTGTCCGCGGCGACAAGCTCCTGGATGTTGAACTCATCCTGGGAATCCTTACGGTCTACAGCACGGCCATGGTTATGGTGAGCGAAGGAAACCGGACCAAGGGCGCCTATTTCCTCGGAGTACGAGTACTGTCCGCTGCGTTGGTCGTCGTACTGGTCTCTGACGTCACAGGTTCTGCCTCGGCGGTAGCCGTGTCACTTGCCCTCGTTCTTGCCGCCCAGCATGCGGTTCGATGGCTGGTGCGGAACCGGCTGGTGGAGATTTCTTACCAGCAGGCTGCCGTTTGGGCCACCTTGGCTGTTCAGGCAGCGCTGCCGATTCACGCCATACTACTGGGACGGCTTTCCTCCGGGCAGGATGCTGGAAGCCTGCGCTGGGTGGTTCTCTTGGAACTGGTGCTGCTGCTGGCCTCGGCGGTCATTGCCAGCCGCTCCTTCAAGGCCAGTGGCGCCATCTACCTGACTGTCTACGCCGCTGTCTTCGGTGTGATGGCTCTCGGGCCGCTGCTTCGCTCAGGGGCAGGGCCGGAACAGCAGGCCGTTTTCCTGGCAGCCCCCGTATTGAATCACGACGGCGTTGCCTTGGTACTGCTCGCTCTCTCGCTTGCAGGTGCTGCTTTCGGCATCGTCAGCCGACGACCTCATCTTGCGGCCGGCAAAACCAGCCGGAGTGGGGCCGCCTACAGCCACCGGCCGATTCCAGATATTGAAGACCGGCTTTGGCTGGCAGCTGCTGGCTCCGCGGCAGTCACGGCTTATGCGGTGTCGCCGTTGGCTGCCGATTGGATTGCCGGCATGTCCATCCTTGTTGTTTCCGTTGTCTGTTTTGTGGCGTCCCATCTTGAACGGATCGGGGCTTTGTACCCGCCGGCCGCGGTTGCCGCGCTGGTTGGTGCTAACGTGACTGCCTTCAACATGGTTTCTGTCGGAGACGAACCCTGGGGCAGCTATCTTCCGTGGCTGGCAGGATGTGGACTTGTTGCCGTAGTCATGTACCTCGGGCGGTGGGTCAACCACCAGCAGCTTGCGGCCGACCCCGTGCGGCGTTGGTCATTGGCCGCGGGAGGAATCGCCGGCCTGGCTGTTGTAGCAGCAGCAGGGATGGGTGAAGATGCAACTGCCGGAGCTTCGGCGGCTCTGGTGGCAGCCGTGTCCCTCGCCTGCTGGTTGGAGGCACCTGAGAGGAACCGGCGGCTGGCAGCCGAACTTGGCGCCCTCGCAGTTACCGCTTCCATCCAACGTGCAGTTCTGTTCAATGGCGGGCAAGGTCAGGGACCGGATCCGTTCTGGGCAGCCCAGTGGTTCGTGATTCTGGCCGCCCTGCTCGCTGCGTTGAGGTTCATGGCTGGCCAAACCATGCCGGCCCGAGTAATTCTGGGCGCGGGAGCGGCGCTGTTGTCGGCAAGTGGTGTCGCCATAGTTTTTGGTGGTACTCAGAGCCAGCAGCTCTGGGTGCTGGTGCTTCTGGCTATCCTGCTGCTGGTCGGTGCGGCCCGTAACGAAACTCTCTTCGTCTGGTGGGGAGCGGCGGGCGTCACGCTCTGCCTGATGTGGGCGATGCGTCAGTACACTTTTGCTCTTCTGGCGCTCATGGCCGTCGCCCTCATCATCTTTGCGGTGTGGCGGCTGAACCGGACGAAACCAGCAGCGGCTGATTCTTCGGGGACGTCTAGAGCCTTTGGAATTTCGGCTCCCGGCACGCCGGAGGGGTTCCAGCCGCCCACCGCGTCCGGCACTCCCGAACGGGCGCAAAACGGCAAAGAACCTGTCGGTGGCCCCTGATAGTGTTGGTTTCGACGAGAGGAGCCGGCATGGGTTGGCTGATATTCCTGGTGGTAGCTGTAGTTGTTGTAGCCGGAGTCTTTTGGGCGAAAAACCACTTCCGCCAAGAGATTGATCGCGCAAAACGTATCAACAGGGCAAACAAGAACAAGTAGCCCAATTAATTGAGGGTAACCTGCGCTGGGCGCTGGTTACCAGGTTCGGTTATGAAGTTCGGCGCGCCCTGTTAAGAGCCTGCAGCCAGTAGAAGGACTCCTTGGGGGTTCGCTCCAGGGTGTCAAAATCCACGTGGACAAGACCGAACCGCTGGGAGTAGCCGGCGGCCCACTCGAAGTTGTCCAGCAGCGTCCAAACGTAGTACCCCAGCAGTTCCACATCCTCCGCGATTCCGCCGGGCGCGGTAGCGTCCAGGGCGTGGCCCAGGTGGCCTGAGAGGTAACTGATCCTGTCGGCGTCGTCGATGGGACCTGACACATGATCGGGTTCAGGGAAACTGGCACCGCTCTCCGTCACGAACACAGGCGGCAGCGCTGCACCATATCTGTCTTTGAGTTCCCGCAGCAGGACACCAAGGTGCTCCGGCGCCACAGGCCAGCCGAATCCCGTTGTGCCGTACTCCGGGTAGCCCACCTCGTGGAACGGCATACGCGCGATCGCGGCAGCAGTTGCTGGCAGGCTTACTGCGCCGCGGCCCAAGGCGACCTTCACGGGGTAGTAGTAGTTGAGGCCGTAGAAATCCAGGGGCTGATGGATGGTGCGGAGATCGGCGTCGGAAATTTTTCCCATGGAACGCAGCCATGGCCGGGCCACGAGGGGCAGCTTCGGGTACCTCCCCAGTAGAACAGGATCCGCATAGATCCTGTTCATCAGCGTGTCGAACACCCTGGCTACGAGCCTGTCGCCCGGCATGGAGGTTGACGGGCGCACAGGGGAGTGAAGGTTCGTCACGCCAATGCCGCCTTTGACTCCGGCAGCCCTGAGCGCCTGCACGGCGAGACCATGGCCGAGCAGTTGGTGATGAATGGAGGGCAATGCGTTGAACAGCAGGTCCCGGCCGGGTGCATGAACACCGAGGGCGTAGCCGTTAAGGGTCACCGAGACGGGCTCATTGAGGGTTACCCACTGGGCCACCCTGTCACCGAACCGCTCGGCGGCGGCCGCGCTGTACTCGGCGAACCGCTCCGCAGTATTGCGGTTCATCCAACCGCCTTGGTGCTCCAAGGGCAGGGGAGTGTCCCAGTGATAAAGGGTGGCCATGGGGGATATGCCGGCGCCGAGCAGTTGGTCAATGAGGCGATCGTAAAAATCAAGGCCCTGGCCATTGAAAGGCCCGGTGCCGTCAGGCTGGATACGCGGCCAGGAAAGGGAGAAACGGTAGGAATCGACGCCCAGGTCCCGCATCAGCGCTACATCCTCGGCAGAACGGTTGTAGTGGTCGCAGGCAACAGCAGGCGAATGTCCGTCAAGAATGGCACCGGGTTTCTCGGCAAATGCATCCCAGCCGGACGGCCCTCTTCCGTCGGCGGCGAGGGCGCCCTCGATCTGAAAAGAGGCCGTGGCCACGCCCAGCGTAAAGCCTGGCCGCAGCCGGCTGGCCAGACTTTGAACAGACACAGGATCCTGCACAGTCATGCCCTTATCTTCTAATCGGCAGTTGCTGAAGGCAATAACCGGACTGGCGATAATCAGGAGCGAGGGGTCTTCACGGGCACGCATACCGACTGATTCGCTTCTGTGGATAAAATCCGGCATACTAGATGAGTTGTTCAAGCGCTTCTTCGCGTCCCGATCCGGATAATGCCGGGTGTCAGGGTCCAAGTGGAAGACCAAACATAACCCACTCCCCATGGAACTGCGGGCTGCTGCGCGTAAGAAGCGCGACACGCCCGACCGCGGGGGTCGGTTACGTCGGCAGGTTGAGGAACCCGGAAACGTCCGGATTCAGCTTGTGCGGCGGGTGGTAGTCACGACTTCAAATGCTTCGGCAGCCACATGCAACACGAAAGTAAACAGGGCAGCCCTAATTCGGGGGAAGCTACAGACTGAAAGAGAGTCAGGCGACATGGCGGGACAAAAAATCCGCATCCGGCTGAAGTCATATGATCACGAGGTCATTGACGTTTCAGCACGGAAGATCGTTGAGACGGTCACGCGCGCAGGCGCAACGGTTGTTGGCCCGGTGCCGCTTCCGACGGAGAAGAACATTTACTGTGTTATCCGCTCTCCGCACAAGTACAAGGACAGCCGTGAGCACTTCGAAATGCGTACTCACAAGCGTCTGATCGACATCATCGATCCCACGCCGAAGGCCGTCGACTCGCTTATGCGTCTCGACCTGCCTGCCGACGTGAACATCGAAATCAAGCTGTAGGGAGGTGCTGAGAGACTATGACCGCAACCCGTAACGTAAAGGGCCTGCTGGGCACGAAGCTCGGCATGACCCAGGTCTGGGACGAGAACAACAAGCTCATCCCCGTAACTGTGGTCCAGGCTGACTCGAACGTCATCACTCAGCTGCGCAATGCAGAGACTGATGGCTACGTCGCCGTTCAGATCGGCTACGGCCAGATCGATCCCCGCAAGGTCACCAAGCCGCTGGCTGGTCACTTTGAAAAGGCAGGCGTCACGCCTCGCCGTCACGTCGTCGAACTGCGCACTGCAGATGCTGACTCTTACGAGCTGGGCCAGGAGCTTTCAGTTGAGCTCTTCCAAGCCGGCCAGAAGATCGACGTCGTTGGCACCACCAAGGGTAAGGGCTTCGCCGGTGTTATGAAGCGTCACGGCTTCCACGGCGTTGGAGCTTCCCACGGTGCCCACAAGAACCACCGTAAGCCCGGTTCAATCGGTGGCGCATCCACCCCGAGCCGCGTCTTCAAGGGCATGAAAATGGCCGGCCGCATGGGCGCCGTCCGTCACACCACGCTGAACCTCACCGTTCACGCGGTTGACGTCGAGAAGTCGCTGCTCCTGATCAAGGGCGCCGTTCCCGGTGCCCGCGGCCAGGTCGTACTCGTACGCACTGCCGTGAAGGGAGCCTAGTTCAATGACTAGCACTGTCAAGGTTGACCTGCCTGCAGAGATCTTCGACGTTCAGACCAACGTGCCCTTGCTGCACCAGGTCGTCGTTGCACAGCTCGCTGCTGCTCGCCAGGGTACCCACAAGACCAAGACCCGCGCCGAAGTTTCCGGTGCCGGTCGCAAGCCGTTCAAGCAGAAGGGCACCGGCCGCGCCCGTCAGGGTTCAATCCGTGCTCCTCACATGACCGGTGGTGGCGTTGTCCACGGCCCCACACCCCGTGACTACAGCCAGCGGACCCCCAAGAAGATGATTGCTGCTGCACTGCGCGGCGCGTTGTCTGATCGCGCCCGCAACGGACGCATCCACGTTGTTGCTGAACTGGTTGCCGGCACCAAGCCGTCTGCCAAAGAAGCACTGGCAACACTGCGCGGCGTTTCCGAGCGCAAGAACCTGCTCGTTGTCATTGAGCGCGCCAACGATGTTGCAGCACTGTCCGTGCGCAACCTCGAGGAAGTTCACGTTCTGTACGCAGACCAGCTGAACACCTATGACGTTCTCGTTTCTGACGACGTAGTCTTCACCAAGGCTGCCTACGAAGCATTCGTTGCTGACAAGGCTGCAAAGAACGAGGAGGATGCCAAGTGAGTGCAGCCACCATCAAAGACCCCCGCGACGTCGTGCTTGCACCTGTCGTGTCGGAAAAAAGCTACGGCCTGATCGATGAGGGCAAGTACACCTTCCTGGTGGACCCCCGCTCGAACAAGACCGAGATCAAGCTGGCCGTGGAGAAAATCTTCTCCGTCAAGGTCGAATCGATCAACACCATCAACCGTGCCGGTAAGCGCAAGCGCACCAAATTCGGATGGGGTACCCGCAAGAACACCAAGCGTGCGATTGTCACCCTCAAAGAAGGCACTATCGACATCTTCGGCGGTCCGCTCGCGTAGCGGAGACCACTTTAACGAGGAAATGAATTATGGGAATCCGTAAATATAAGCCGACTACCCCGGGCCGTCGCGGCTCGAGCGTAGCGGACTTCACTGAAATCACGCGGTCGACGCCGGAAAAGTCGTTGGTACGTCCGTTGCCCAAAAAGGGTGGCCGTAACAACTCCGGTAAGATCACGACCCGTCACAAGGGTGGTGGACACAAGCGCCAGTACCGTTTGATCGACTTCCGTCGCCACGACAAGGACGGCGTCAACGCCCGCGTTGCCGAAATCGAGTACGATCCGAACCGCACGGCTCGCATCGCCCTCCTGCACTACGTTGATGGCACCAAGCGTTACATCATCGCGCCGAACAAGCTGTCCCAGGGCGACTTCGTAGAGGCAGGTGCCAACGCTGACATCAAGCCTGGCAACAACCTGCCCCTGCGCAACATCCCGGTGGGTACCGTTATCCACGCAGTTGAACTGCGTCCGGGTGGCGGCGCCAAGATGGCCCGCTCCGCTGGCGCTTCTGTACAGCTCGTCGCCAAGGAAGGCCGATTCGCCCAGCTGCGTCTGCCCTCCGGCGAAATCCGCAACGTCGATGTGCGCTGCCGCGCAACCATCGGTGAAGTTGGCAACGCTGAGCAGTCAAACATCAACTGGGGCAAGGCCGGCCGTATGCGCTGGAAGGGCGTCCGCCCGACAGTCCGTGGTGTAGCCATGAACCCGGTTGACCACCCGCACGGTGGTGGTGAAGGTAAGACCTCCGGTGGACGTCACCCGGTCAACCCGAACGGTAAGCCTGAAGGCCGTACCCGCCGCCCCAACAAAGAGAGCGACAAGCTTATTGTTCGTCGCCGTCGTACTGGCAAGAACAAGCGATAGGAGCCTGGACACATGCCACGCAGCCTGAAAAAAGGTCCTTTCGTTGACCAGCACCTCTTTGTAAAGGTAGCCAGGGAAAACGAAAAGGGCACCAAGAACGTCATCAAGACCTGGTCCCGCCGCTCGATGATCGTCCCCGACATGCTCGGCCACACGATCGCCGTGCACGACGGACGCAAGCACATTCCGGTGTTTGTCACCGAGTCGATGGTCGGGCACAAGCTCGGCGAATTCGCTCCCACGCGGACATTCCGCGGCCATGTCAAGGACGACCGTAAGGGCAAGCGCCGCTAGGCGCCTGCACTTACGTCAAAGACGAGAGAAGGAAAGCAATGGAAGCCAAGGCAATTGCGCGTCACATCCGCGTAACGCCTATGAAGGCCCGGCGCGTCGTCAACCTTGTTCGTGGTAAGCAAGCGAACGAGGCTCTGGCAATTCTGAAGTTTGCCCCCCAGGCAGCTTCTGAGCCGGTATTCAAGGTAGTACAGTCGGCAATCTCCAACGCCCGGGTCCTCGCGGACCGCGACGGCGTGGCGTTTGACGAAGGTGACCTCATCATCAGCGAAGCGTTTGTTGATGAAGGCCCGACCATGAAGCGGTTCCAGCCGCGTGCTCAGGGTCGTGCATTTCAGATCAAGAAGCGCACCAGCCACATCACCGTGGTAGTCGCTACCCCGGAGAAAGAGGAGGCTCGCTAAGTGGGACAGAAAGTAAACCCGCACGGGTTCCGACTCGGCATCACCACCGATCACGTATCGCACTGGTTCGCTGACAGCACCAAGGCAGGCCAGCGGTACAAGGACTTCGTTCGCGAAGACATCCGTATCCGCCAGCTCATGTCCACGGGCATGGAGCGCGCCGGTATCGCCAAGGTTGAGATCGAGCGCACCCGCGACCGTGTCCGCGTGGACATCCACACGGCACGTCCGGGTATCGTTATCGGCCGCCGCGGCGCCGAGGCAGACCGCATCCGCGGCGAGCTCGAAAAGCTCACCGGCAAGCAGGTTCAGCTGAACATCCTCGAGGTCAAGAACCCCGAGATGGAAGCCCAGCTTGTTGCCCAGGGCGTTGCAGAGCAGCTGACCTCACGTGTGGCTTTCCGCCGTGCGATGAAGAAGGCAATGCAGTCCGCACAGCGCGCCGGTGCCAAGGGTATCCGTATCGCTTGCTCCGGTCGTCTGGGTGGCGCAGAAATGTCCCGCTCGGAGTTCTACCGCGAAGGCCGTGTGCCCCTGCACACCCTCCGCGCGAACATCGACTACGGCTTCTACGAGGCCAAGACCACCTTCGGCCGCATTGGCGTGAAGGTCTGGATCTACAAGGGTGACGTCACCGCCAAGGAACTGGCACAGCAGGCAGCTGCTGCTCCGTCCCGCGGCCGTGGTGCCAGCGACCGCCCGGGCCGCCCCGGTGGCGCTGACCGTGGTGACCGCCGCCGTCGTACCGACCGTCCGGCAGCCGAAGCAGCAGCAGCATCAGCTGAAGCGACAGTAGCCGCTCCGGCAGTTGAGGCTGCACCCGCTGCAGTAGAAGGAGGACAGGCATAAATGCTTATCCCACGTCGAGTCAAGCACCGTAAGCAGCACCACCCGGGTCGTTCCGGCGCTGCTACGGGCGGCACCAAGGTCTCCTTCGGTGAGTACGGCATCCAGGCTCTGAGCCCGGCATACGTCACTAACCGTCAGATCGAATCCGCACGTATTGCAATGACCCGCCACATCAAGCGTGGCGGCAAGGTCTGGATCAACATCTACCCGGACCGTCCGCTGACAAAGAAGCCTGCTGAAACCCGTATGGGTTCCGGTAAGGGTTCTCCGGAGTGGTGGGTTGCAAACGTCAAGCCGGGCCGGGTTCTCTTTGAACTCTCCGGTGTCAATGAAGAGGTAGCTCGCGAGGCCCTGCGCCTTGCAATCCACAAGCTCCCGTTGAAGGCACGCATTGTGCGTCGCGAAGGTGGTGAATAGAAATGGCAGTAGGGTCGAAGGATCTCGCACCCGCACAGCTGGACGGTTTCGACAACGAGCGTCTCGTTGAAGAACTCCGCAAGTCCAAGGAAGAGCTGTTCAACCTGCGTTTCCAGTCCGCCACCGGTCAGCTGGAGAACCACGGTCGTCTGCGCGCGGTAAAGAAGGACATCGCTCGCATCTACACCGTTCTCCGTGAGCGCGAGCTGGGCATTCGTGCCGAGGTTGCCGCACCGGTTGTGGAAGCCAAGGAAGAAAAGAAGTCCAAGAAGTCAGCAGCCAAGGCTGAGAAGGCTGAAAAGCCGGCCGAAGCTGAGACCGAGGAGGACGCCAAGTGAGTGAAAAGGACGAGAACGTGACGGAAACTGTTTCTGCTGAGGCAGCTACGGCTGAGCAGCGCGGTTACCGTAAGACGCGTCGTGGCTACGTGGTCTCGGACAAGATGGAAAAGACCATCGTTGTCCAGGTTGAAGACCGCGTGAAGCACGCCCTGTACGGCAAGGTCATTCGCCGCACCTCGAAGGTCAAGGCTCACGACGAGCAGAACATCGCCGGCATCGGCGATCTCGTGCTCATCGCTGAGACCCGCCCGCTGTCCGCCACCAAGAACTGGCGGCTTGTGGAGATCCTCGAAAAGGCCAAGTAACACCAGCGGCTTCGCTGAGACGAAGCTGCACTGGAAACCCCTGTTCCCTTTGGGAGCGGGGGTTTCCGCGTTTCCCTGTGATATGGGGACCCGGAAGAATTGTGCTAGGATATTGAGTTTGTATGGCGCCGTTCGTGCGCCGTCATCAACCTCGTAAACAATCGTGCCACGGCATAGTGCCCCCTTGCGTCCTGATCAGTCAGAATCCGCTTGGGAAGCAAATGTTTTTGGCACGGGAGTTTAGGCCTGGTCTGGCAAAATCCAGGCAGGTCAAGAGACACCCCGATCAACCGTTCCGCAAGGCTCATTCCGTAGGAAGATTTTCGGTCTGAGAACCCGCGCGACGCAAGGAGTAAACAGTGATTCAGCAGGAGTCGCGACTCAAGGTCGCCGACAACACGGGTGCTAAGGAAATCCTTACCATTCGCGTTCTCGGTGGATCTGGCCGTCGCTACGCAGGCATTGGCGACGTCATCGTCGCTACCGTCAAGGACGCAATCCCGGGCGGCAACGTAAAGAAGGGCGATGTGGTTAAGGCCGTCATCGTCCGTACCAAGAAGGAACGCCGCCGTGCGGATGGTTCCTACATCAAGTTTGACGAGAACGCAGCTGTGATCCTGAAGAACGACGGTGACCCCCGCGGCACCCGTATCTTCGGACCGGTTGGTCGTGAGCTCCGTGACAAGAAGTTCATGAAGATCGTTTCTCTGGCTCCGGAGGTGCTGTAGTCCATGGCTAAGATCAAGAAGGGTGACCTCGTTCAGGTCATCACTGGCGCCAAGGCTGAGCGCGGCGGCGACCGTGGCAAGCAGGGCAAGGTTCTGCGCGTATTCCCTGAGACCAACCGCGTGTTGGTTGAAGGCATTAACCGCGTAACCAAGCACACCAAGGTCGGTCAGTCGCAGCGCGGCACCAAGACCGGTGGCATCGAGCTCGTTGAGGCTTCAATCCACATCTCCAACGTGGCTCTGGTTGACCCGTCCACCAAGAAGCCCACCCGCGTCGGTTTCCGCACCGAGACCGTTGAGCGCGATGGCGTGAAGCGTGAAGTGCGCGTACGCGTGGCCAAGAGCTCCGGGAAGGACATCTAATGACTGAGACTCTCGAGACTCCGGCAAGCAAGATCGTTCCTCGTCTGAAGACCAAGTACGCGGATTCCATCAAGGACACGCTTGTTGAGGAATTCAAGTACGAGAACGTTAACCAGGTTCCGCGCCTGGTCAAGGTTGTCGTGAACATGGGTGTTGGAGATGCCGCCAAGGACTCCAAGCTGATCGACGGCGCTGTCCGCGACCTCACCCTGATCACCGGCCAGAAGCCCCAGGTCACCAAGGCCCGCAAGTCGATCGCTCAGTTCAAGCTGCGCGAAGGCATGCCCATCGGTGCACACGCAACTCTGCGTGGAGACCGCATGTGGGAATTCCTGGACCGCCTGGTAACCCTCGCACTGCCCCGTATCCGCGACTTCCGCGGCCTCAGCGGCAAGCAGTTCGACGGCAACGGCAACTACACCTTCGGTCTGACCGAGCAGGTTATGTTCCACGAGATCGACCAGGATTCCATTGACCGCGTTCGCGGTATGGACATCACGGTTGTCACCACTGCAAAGACCGATGACGAAGGCCGCGCGCTGCTGAAGGCGCTTGGCTTCCCGTTCAAGACCGAAGATTAATCTAGCTACATAAAAGGTCCGCCTGACCAGGTACTGGGAATGATTCCCGGACCAGCCAGCGGAAACCGTTATGAGGAAGGGCAAGAGCCCACATGACTATGACAGATCCTGTCGCAGATATGCTTACGCGTCTGCGCAACGCAAACTCGGCATACCACGATTCCGTGTCTATGCCTTACAGCAAGCTCAAGGCACGCGTCGCTGACATCCTGAAGGCCGAAGGTTACATCGCCTCCTGGAAAGAAGAAGACGCTGAGGTTGGCAAGAAGCTGACCCTCGAGCTCAAGTTCGGCCCGAACCGCGAGCGTTCAATTGCTGGCGTTCGTCGTATTTCCAAGCCGGGACTGCGCGTTTACGCAAAGTCCACCAACCTGCCGCACGTGCTCGGTGGCCTGGGTGTCGCAATCCTGTCCACCTCTTCCGGCCTCTTGACTGACAAGCAGGCCGGCAAGAAGGGCGTGGGCGGCGAAGTCCTCGCTTACGTCTGGTAACGGGAAAGGAAGAGAATAATGTCACGTATTGGACGTCTCCCCATCACCGTTCCTGCCGGCGTTGAGGTCAAGGTTGACGGCTCTGTCGTCAGCGTCAAGGGTTCCAAAGGCGAGCTGAGCCACACTGTGCCCAGCCCGATCGAGGTATCCCTGGAAGAAGGCACCCTGACTGTCGCCCGCCCGAACGACGAGCGCGCCTCCCGTTCGCTGCACGGCCTGACACGCACCCTGATCGCCAACATGATCCAGGGTGTCACCGCAGGCTACGAGAAGAAGCTTGAAATTGTCGGTACCGGTTACCGCGTTCAGGCCAAGGGTTCTGACCTGGAGTTCGCTCTGGGCTACAGCCACCCCGTCAATGTCTCTGCACCGAACGGCATCACCTTTGCAGTAGAGGGTCCGACCAAGCTCTCTGTCTCTGGAATTAGCAAGCAGCAGGTCGGCGAAGTTGCTGCCAACATTCGCAAGCTGCGGAAGCCGGACCCCTATAAGGGCAAGGGCATCCGCTATGCCGGCGAAGTCATCCGCCGCAAGGTCGGAAAGGCTGGTAAGTAACCATGGCCATAGCAATTAACAAGAAGCGTACGAACAAGAGCAAGTCTGCCGCACGCAGCCGTCGCCAGCTTCGTATCCGCAAGCGTCTCTCAGGTACGGCTGTACGTCCTCGTCTGGTCGTCAACCGTTCCGCACGCCACGTATTCGTCCAGGTTGTCGATGACACCAAGGGCCTGACCGTGGCTGGCGCCTCCACAATGGAAGCCGACCTTCGTGCATTCGACGGCGACAAGACTGCCAAGGCCAAGCGCGTTGGCGAACTCGTCGCTGAGCGCGCCAAGGCCGCCGGTATCGAAGCTGTAGTCTTCGACCGCGGTGGTAACAAGTACCACGGTCGGATCGCAGCTGTTGCTGACGGTGCACGTGAAGGTGGGCTGTCACTGTGACGGAAGCAAACAAGGAAAAGGACACTGTGTCTGCAGATCAGAAGGCACCCGTTGCCGCAGCTGCTGAAGCCACTGAGACCACTGCCCCCGCAGCCGCTGATGACCGCCGTGGTGGCGCTCGTCGTGGCGAGCGTGGCGACCGTGGCCAGGGCCGTGGCGACCGTGGTGGCCGTGGTGGCCGCGACGGCGGCCGCGAAGCCGAGAAGAGCCAGTTCGTAGAGCGCGTTGTTACCATCAACCGCGTCTCCAAGGTCGTCAAGGGTGGTCGTCGCTTCAGCTTCACCGCACTCGTCGTCGTTGGTGACGGCAACGGTATGGTCGGCGTCGGCTACGGCAAGGCGAAGGAAGTTCCCGCAGCAATCGCTAAGGGCGTTGAAGAGGCCAAGAAGTCCTTCTTCCGCGTTCCCCGCGTTGGCAGCACCATCCCGCACCGTGTGCAGGGCGAAGCTGCTGCAGGCGTCGTAATGCTGCGTCCGGCTTCCGCCGGTACCGGTGTTATCGCCGGCGGTCCGGTCCGTGCAGTACTGGAGTGCGTGGGCATCCACGACATCCTCTCCAAGTCGCTCGGTTCCTCCAACGCCATCAACATCGTTCACGCGACTGTTGACGCTCTGAAGCGCCTGGAAGAGCCCGCGTCTGTGGCAGCCCGTCGTGGCCTGCCCCTGGACGAGGTTGCTCCGGCTGCTTTGGTGCGCGCTCTTCTGAACCAGAACCAGAAGGCAGGTGTCTAAGACATGGCCAAGAACCTGATTCCCTCTGACGCACAGTTGGAGATCACTCAGATCAAGTCCGCCATTGGCGGCAAGCAGAACCAGCGCGACACCCTGCGGTCCCTCGGCCTGAAGCGGATCGGACACACTGTTGTCCGCACCGCCGACGCCGTGACTGTCGGAATGCTCAACACGGTTCCGCACCTGGTAAAGGTAGAGGAGGCGAAGTAAATGGCAGAGAAGAACACCGCCGAAAAGGCACAGGGCGCCACTGCTGAGAAGCAGAACGCACTGAAGGTTCACCACCTGCGTCCCGCCCCGGGTGCCAAGACCGCCAAGACCCGTGTTGGTCGTGGTGAAGGTTCCAAGGGTAAGACCGCTGGTCGCGGTACCAAGGGTACGAAGGCCCGCTACCAGATCAAGGCTGGCTTTGCCGGCGGCCAGTTGCCGCTGCACATGCGCCTGCCGAAGCTGCGCGGCTTCAAGAACCCGTTCCGGGTTGAGTACCAGGTTGTTAACCTGGACAAGCTCAACGAGCTGTTCCCGGAAGGTGGCGTTGTCACGGTGGAGAACCTGGTCGCGAAGGGTGCCGTTCGCAAGAACCAGCCCGTCAAGGTGCTGGGCACCGGTGACATCACCGTCAAGGTTGACGTCACGGTCGACGCATTCTCGGCCAGCGCTGCCGAAAAGATTGCTGCAGCAGGCGGAAGCACCACCGCACTCTAAATGAGTGTGGGCAAGCAGTTGCCTATTGCGAAAAAACTCCCGGTTGCCGGGGCTCAGGCCTCGTCGACCGGGAGTTTTTTCATTTTTGGGGCCTCACCGATTATCGGCGGAGCGCATCCACCCGTTAGACTCGGTTGTTGGGTTTATTGACCCTGCTCACATGACTTCATTAAACAACTCAGGAGGACGCTTGCTTAGCGCATTTGGCCGGGCCTTTCGCACGCCTGATCTGCGACGCAAGTTGTTGTTCACGCTGGGAATCATCACAATCTTCCGCTTGGGCGCTTTCATCCCCTCGCCTGGTGTGAACTACCAGAATGTCCAGCAATGCTTGTCGACAGGTCAGACCACGGGCGGTATCTACCAGCTCGTCAACTTGTTCAGTGGCGGTGCCCTGCTGCAAGTGTCCATCTTCGCCTTGGGGATCATGCCGTACATCACGGCAAGCATCATTGTGCAGCTCCTGCGGGTGGTCATTCCCCGTTTCCAGCAGCTGTATGAAGAGGGCGCCTCTGGCCAGTCGAAGCTGACGCAGTACACGCGTTACCTGACTATCGCCCTTGGCCTGCTGAACGCCACGACGCTGGTGTCGTTGGCCCGTTCCGGCCAGCTGCTGCCGGGCTGCAACCTTCCGATTATTCCTGATGACAGCGTCATTACCACCATCCTCCTCATCATCACGCTGACGGCCGGTACCGGCCTGATCATGTGGATGGGTGAACTGGTGACTGAAAAGGGTGTCGGCAACGGTATGTCCCTCCTGATCTTCACGTCGATCGCCGCCGGCTTCCCCACCTCTCTTGGCGCCATCTGGACGTCACAGGGCCCGGGAACGTTCTTTATGGTGATCGCGATCGGCCTTCTGACCGTTGCGCTTGTCGTGTTCGTGGAGCAGTCCCAGCGGCGCGTCCCCGTGCAATACGCGAAGCGTATGATCGGCCGCCGAACTGTGGGCGGAACCAGCACGTACATCCCCATCAAGGTGAACATGGCCGGCGTCGTGCCCGTTATCTTCGCTTCCTCTATGCTGTACCTGCCGGGCCTGATCTCCCAGTTCAACCAGCCCCGGGCGGGCGAACCCGTCCAGCCGTGGGTTGAATGGATCAACAACAACCTCACACGCGGGGACCACCCCATCTACATGGCGCTCTACTTCGCCATGATCGTTTTCTTTACTTACTTCTATGTCGCGATCACCTTCAACCCTGAAGAGGTCTCGGACAACATGAAGAAGTACGGTGGCTTCATTCCCGGCATCCGGGCCGGCAAGCCAACCGCGGATTACCTGCAGTACGTCCTCTCACGGATCACATTGCCCGGAGCCCTCTACCTGGGCTTCGTCGCACTGATTCCGCTGGTGGCCCTGGTCCTGATCAACGCCAACCAGAACTTCCCGTTCGGTGGCACCTCGATCCTGATCATGGTGGGCGTAGGCCTTGAAACGGTCAAGCAGATTGATGCGCAGCTACAGCAACGTCACTATGAAGGGCTCTTACGATGACCAGAATGTTGATTATCGGACCTCCTGGCTCCGGCAAAGGAACGCAGGCGGAACGTATTTCGGAGCGGCTCGGCGTCGTAGCGATCTCCACCGGCGATATCTTCCGCGCCAACGTCAAGGGTGAGACTCCGTTGGGACTCGAGGCCAAGAAGTACATGGACGCCGGAGATTTTGTTCCGGACAGCGTCACCAACAAAATGGTGCGCGACCGCCTCAGCGAAGGCGACGTCGACGCCGGCTTCCTCCTGGACGGCTACCCGCGCACCACGGCGCAGGTCGACTACCTGGACCAGATCCTCGCGGACGGTGAGCAGAAGCTCGACGTCGTGCTCCAGCTGACCGCGGACGACGAGGAGCTGGTTACCCGCCTCCTGGGACGCGCCAAGGAGAACGGCCGCAGTGACGACAATGAAGCCGTCATCCGACACCGCCTGGACCTCTACCACGAGCAGACTGAAGCCGTTGTGGCGAAGTATGCGGAGCGCGGCATTCTCACTCAGGTCGACGGCATCGGCGCCATCGACGAAGTGACGGACCGCGTGATGCAGGCCATCAAGACTGCCCAGGCGGCCTGATCAGCCCAGCTTTACGAGGCTCCTCCCGGTTATCGGGAGGAGCCTCACCCATTTACCCCAAGCGCATCCCCAACAGCTTGCAGACCCTCTGAAAGGATCGGAAGATGGCCTTCGGCCAGCCCCGTATTGAGTACAAGACCGACGCCCAGATACGCACCATGCACAAGGCAGGGCTTGTTCTGAGTCGCGCCCTCGATGCCGCTGCCGCCGCTGCCACTGCCGGCACCACCACCAAGGAGCTGGACGAGGTATTCGCCGCTGTCCTCAGCGACTCCGGTGCCAAGTCAAATTTCCTGGGCTATCACGGGTTCCCGGCCACCATTTGCACCTCCGTCAATGAGGAAGTGGTGCACGGAATCCCGGGCAGCCGGATCTTGCGGGACGGAGATATTCTCTCAATCGACGGCGGTGCCATCGTTGACGGGTGGCATTCCGATTCTGCACGGACCGTCATTGTCGGCACGGCCGATCCCGCCGATCAGCGCCTCTCGGACGTGACTGAGACAGCCATGTGGCACGGGATAGCAGCGCTTGCCACTGGAAAGTACGTCGGTGACATAGGCGCCGCAGTGGATGACTACGTCTCATCTGTGCCGGGCAAACCGCTCGGAATCCTGGAAGACTACGTGGGTCACGGCATCGGCTCTGAGATGCACATGGCGCCGGACGTGCCCAACTACAGGACGGGTCACCGGGGGCCGAAGATCCGCCCGGGTCTCTGCTTGGCCATCGAGCCGATGCTCGTCCGAGGCGGAATTGACACCGCGGTGCTCGACGACGACTGGACCGTGGTCACCACCGACGGCCAGCGTTCCTGCCAATGGGAGCACTCCGTTGCAGTCCACAGTAAGGGGATCTGGGTTCTTTCCGCTCCCGATGGCGGCGCGGAGCGCCTGGCACCGCTGGGAGTAGTTCCTACCCCGATTCCCTGATCCTGAGACTTCTTCCCCTACAGGGACATTAACCCAATAGCCGGCCGTTCAAATGCGCGGCGGCAAAAGGGGGAGGGGGCCCATGGGTAAACTGGGGACATGTCTGTTCGTCGCGGTTCATTGAAGGCTGTCCTGGCACTTGGCGCTTGCTTTTCCCTTGCAGCAACCATGACGGCAGCGAAGAATCCTGCATCCGCTGCCAGATACTGCTCAGCGGACGTCACCAAGCAGAAGCTTCAATGCCATGACACACCTGAAGAGCTCAACCGATCGCTGGAGCTTTCCGGCGTGGATACGGGAAAAACGGCTAAAGGTACGGAAGGGCTCGGGCTCCAGTCCGAATCAACCCCAACCGCTCAGTCGGCGTCTGTCATCGGCACCATCTATGACAACTCCGGTTACGGCGGCGGCTATTTGAACATCGTCGGGAATTCGTGCTGGTCCGGCTACAGGGATTTTATTGACCTGACCTGGACGGGTTGGAATGACCGTCTTTCCTCCTTTATCGGCGGATCAGGCTGCCGCTTGTACCTCCACGAGCATTCAAACGGTACAGGGGCCGGTTACGGCTGGTACGCATCCTCATCGTGGGTTGGCACCATGAACGATCGCACGTCGTCCATCAGCTTTTCGCCCTAGGTAAGTGGCCGGTTTTTTCAGGTCCGGGACCGGCAACGGCGTCGGGGCGGACGACCCTGATAACGAAGCACTCTTGCTCAAAGGGCTTGTAAAGCGTGATGAGAACGCGTTTGCCGAGGTCTATGACCGGTATGCCGATGGCGTTTTGCGATACCTCGTGAAGATGACAGGCAGTATCCCCGCCGCAGAAGAACTCGCCCAGGAGACGTTTTTCCTGCTGTGGGAGAAGGCAAAGACTGTGAGCCTTGTCAACGGTTCGCTGCGCCCCTGGATTTTTTCCACAGCCAAGTTCCTGAGCTACAACCACAACCGGAAACACGGGAACCAGCCCACAGCTGACATTGATGAGCTGGACGCCAGTAAGGCATTGGTGGCCGTCTCTGCTGAGAGCATTGTGGTTACCAATGACCAGATCTCGCAGGTAATGGCCGTCGTCGCAACTATGTCTGTCCAGGACCAGGCCGTTTTCCGGATGTTCTTCCTGGGCGATGTGCCTCACGCCCAGATTGCCGCAGCTACAGGGATTACCACTGCCGCCGTAAAGAACCGCGTTCTGCGGATGCGTTCCAAACTAAAAGAGCTGTTTAACGAGACCCAGGGGGAGGAGGTGACTCAAAAATGGAGGATCTGAGTGAAAGCCGTGAGCGGGTACGTGCCGCGCTCACCAACAGGATCAGCGCCGATTTGCGCCGGCGGCGGCAGCGCAGCCGCCGCATCAGCGCGGCGGTCATGACGCCCGTGATCCTCGCTGCTGCGACTGCTGGTTTCTATATCTTCAATGTGACGCCGGAACAGGCAAAATACACTGCTTTCTGTTATTCGGGTCCCTCCGCCAACACCTACGCTGAAGAGGTGGCTCTGGCGGTGGGAGGACCCGGGGACAACACCGAGGCCGTCGATCCTGTAGAGCTCTGCAGTTCACTGTGGCTCGAGGGCAGAATCCAGCCCGGAGCCACCGTTCGGCCCACACCGAAGCCGCCTGCAGCCGCACCTCCGGCGCCGTCAAAAGTGCCTGTGCTGGTCAAGTGCATCCGGGATGACTGGCGGTACGCGGTACTGCCTGCCCCGGGAGACGTCCCGATATCAACTGAGGAATTCTGTCCCGAAGTGGGCATGCGCCCCGCGACCCTCGATGTCGAGAAGATGCTGCGGGAGCAGCAAGGTAAATAACGGCACACGTGCACCACAATGGAGCCATGGGAGCGATCACTGAGGTCACAGGTATCCGGGTAGGCCAGGTCCAAAAGTCCGATGACGGGTGGTTGAGCGGGGTGACAGTCGTCCTGCCGCCGCCCAGGACTGTCGGCTCCGTTCACGTCCAAGGCGGCGGGCCGGGCACCCACGAAACCGATGCATTGGATCCCACCACGCTGACCTCCTTCGTTGATGCGGTGGTCCTGGCAGGCGGCAGTGCGTACGGACTCGTGGCAGCCCATGGCGCCCAGCGTTGGTGCGAGGAGAACGGCCGGGGCTTTGAAGTTCCCGGCGGAGTTGTTCCCATCGTCCCGGCCGCAGCCATCTTCGACCTCGGCAGGGGAGGAGACTTCGCTGCCCGCCCGGATCAGGGCATGGGTTACGAAGCCACTGCCGTCGCCTTCGCCCAGAAGGACAGGCACGACGTCGAACGCGGCAATGTGGGAGCCGGCACCGGAGCAGCCATGGCCCGAACCTACAAAGGCGGAGTAGGCACGGCCTCAATTACCCTGGACGGCATCTCTGCTGAGGGACCTGTCGTTGTCGGCGCCATAGTGGTGGTCAACGCGCTGGGACTGCCCTTTCCAGCAGGCGATACGGTCGGTGAGGCTGCCACATCGGAGCAGCGGGTGGAACCCGGCAGCGTGCGTCTAAGCGAGGAACGAGCGAGCACGCCGAGGGTTGTGGCTCCGGCAGCGGTAGAACCGCAACAACTCAACACAACGCTCGTCGTCGTCGCCACGAATGCGGTCCTGGACAAGGCTGAGTGCAAGCGGACGGCGTCGGCGGCTCATGCGGGGATCGCGCGGGCGTTGAATCCGAGCCACACTTTGGCCGACGGCGACACCGTGTTCACCCTGGCGACCGGCGCCGTTCAGCTGGATCGGAGCAGTGCGGAGGCCCGGATGTTGAGTCTTATCAAGCTGCAAAGCGCGGCAGCCGACGTGGTGCATCTGGCCATCATGGACGGGGTCACCAACGCGGAGAGTGTCAGCACCCCGGCGGGGGAATTTGCTGCATTTAGGGGCACCGTGCGCTAACATGGCAGGATTTAACATTTGCGCCATCATGGCGTAGTGTTGTCTGTTGGTTGTCTGCCCTGTTGCGCCCTTTTGCGGTCGCTAGGCGATGGCCAATCAATCAAAAAACGTTCACAGTCATGCCCGGTGCATTCCGGAGGGCTGTGGCAACAACAGTTAGCGGAGGATATGGCCAAGAAGGACGGGGTCATAGAGATCGAAGGCGTTGTGACTGAGGCGCTGCCCAATGCGATGTTTCGTGTTGAGCTCACCAACAAGCACATCGTACTTGCACATATCTCTGGAAAAATGCGTCAGCACTACATCAGGATTCTCCCTGAGGACCGGGTAGTGGTGGAGCTGAGCCCTTATGACCTGACACGTGGTCGTATTGTCTACCGCTACAAATAAGCTCTGGGCGGCAACGGCATCAGCTGGAAGCCGCTCCAGTGGTCCAACTGCAACACGCAAAGGAACGCCATGAAGGTCAAGCCGAGCGTCAAGCAGATCTGCGAAAAGTGCAAAGTGATCCGCCGTAATGGCCGGGTCATGGTGATCTGCGAGAACCCGCGCCACAAGCAGCGCCAGGGCTAATTTCCTTCTGGAAATCCCTGGGTTGCTAACCCACGCAAGTAAATAAAAGGCAGCACAAGCTGAACCGGGACATCGAGTAATAACGAGCCTGGACAGTTAACCCCCGGTCGGAGGCTGGGGCCGCACAGAACGTGCGGGTGTACTGCCTACGACCTCCGGTTTATTCAAGGAGCACTGCCACTATGGCTCGTCTCGCTGGCGTAGACATTCCCCGCGAAAAGCGGCTGGAAATTGCGCTTACTTACATCTACGGCGTGGGCAAGACCCGTGCACACGAAACCCTGGCTGCTACCGGCATCAGCGCTGACGTTCGGGTCAAGGACCTGACGGATGCGCAGCTGGTTGAGCTGCGTGACTACATTGAAGGCAACTACAAGGTTGAGGGTGACCTTCGCCGCGAAGTAGCAGCTGACATTCGCCGCAAGGTTGAAATCGGCAGCTACGAAGGCCTGCGCCACCGCAAGGGCCTGCCCGTACGCGGACAGCGTACGAAGACCAACGCACGTACCCGCAAGGGCCCGAAGCGTACCGTCGCCGGCAAGAAGAAAGCCGGCCGCTAGAAATAGCTGCTGACTTTCCCCAATAAACTTTCTGTAGGAGAAATAATGCCCCCGAAGACTCGTGGCGCGGTTCGCAAGCCGCGTAAGAAGGACAAGAAGAATATCGCGCTTGGCCAGGCGCACATCAAGAGCACCTTTAACAACACCATCGTGTCCATCACGGACCCGAACGGTGCTGTCATCTCCTGGGCTTCGTCCGGTGAGGTTGGATTCAAGGGCTCACGTAAGTCCACCCCGTTCGCTGCCCAGATGGCTGCCGAAGCTGCTGCAAAGCGTGCACAGGAGCACGGCATGCGCAAGGTTGACGTTTTCGTCAAGGGACCGGGATCCGGACGCGAGACCGCTATCCGTTCACTGCAGGCCGCTGGCCTCGAGGTTGGGTCCATCCAGGACGTAACCCCCAGCGCCCACAACGGTTGCCGTCCGCCGAAGCGCCGCCGCGTCTAAGGCTCTTCCCAGCAGCGTGAGCTTGCCCGGACCGTAACAGGTCCGGGCAAGCCCGCCCGCTTTAAGTCTTTAGACCGAACTTTCCACCACCTGTGTTGCGTCATATAGCGGATGCTCGCCGAAAGGAAACCTAAGTGCTCATTGCACAGCGCCCCACCCTCTCCGAAGAGGTCGTCTCCGATAACCGCTCCCGCTTCATCATTGAACCGCTGGAGCCGGGCTTTGGATACACCCTCGGAAACTCCCTCCGCCGTACCCTGCTCTCCTCCATCCCCGGCGCTGCTGTCACCAGCATCCGGATCGATGGCGTGCTGCACGAGTTCACCACGGTTCCGGGTGTCAAGGAAGATGTCACCGAGATCATCCTGAACATCAAGAACCTTTCCGTGTCCTCCGAGCACGATGAGCCGGTTGTTGCTTACCTGCGCAAGCAGGGCCCGGGAGTCGTCACCGCCGCGGATATCGCTCCGCCGGCCGGCGTCGAATTCCACAACCCGGATCTGCACATCGCCACGCTTAACTCGAAGGGCAAGTTCGAGCTCGAACTCACCATCGAGCGCGGCCGCGGCTACGTTTCGGCAGCTCAGAACAAGTCCGGCGACGCCGAGATTGGCCGTATCCCGGTCGACTCGATCTACTCGCCGGTGCTGAAGGTTACTTTCCGCGTGGAAGCCACCCGTGTTGAGCAGCGCACTGACTTCGACAAGCTGATTGTCGACGTCGAGACCAAGCAGGCAATCGCTCCCCGCGACGCCGTTGCTTCCGCAGGCACCACCTTGGTGGAACTGTTCGGTCTGGCCCGCGAGCTGAACACCGCAGCTGAAGGTATCGAGATTGGCCCGTCGCCGACGGATGCTGCCCTGGCAGCAGACATGGCCCTGCCGATCGAGGATCTGGACCTCACCGTCCGTTCCTACAACTGCCTCAAGCGTGAGGGCATCCACACCGTGGGTGAACTCGTTGCCCGCTCCGAGGCTGACCTGATGGACATCCGTAACTTCGGTGCCAAGTCCATCGATGAGGTCAAGGCAAAGCTGGTTGAACTGGGCCTGTCCCTCAAGGACTCGCCTCCCGGTTTCGACCTTGCAGCCCGCGCCGCAGCCATCGAAGAGGACGACGCCGCGTTCAGCGACGACGAGCTCTAACAAGCAGATCTTGGCCAGCGGGCCGGCGCACCACGTTGTGCTCGGCCCACTGGCTTTCATATGAGGAGAAACAATAATGCCTACCCCCACTAAGGGTCCGCGCCTCGGAGGCGGCCCGGCTCACGAGCGTCTTATGCTCGCGAACCTGGCAGCAGCACTGTTCGAGCACAAGCGGATCACCACCACGGTGACAAAGGCCAAGCGCCTGAAGCCGTACGCCGAGCGCCTGGTGACTTTCGCCAAGCGTGGTGACCTCGCTTCCCGCCGTCGTGTACTCGGCCTGATCAGCAACAAGGGCGTCGTCCACGAGCTGTTCACCGACATCGCCAAGGCTGTGGAGAACCGCGATGGCGGCTACACCCGCATCACCAAGATCGGCAACCGCAAGGGCGACAACGCTCCCATGGCTGTCATCGAGCTCGTTCTTGAGCCGGTTTCCGCAAAGCAGGCCGTCGTAGCCGAGGCTACCAACGCCGCCAAGCGCGACGCCGACAAGAAGGAAGCAGCTGCTGCTCCGGTTGCTGAAGAAGCTGCTGAGGCTGAGGTTGTTGAGACCGAAGCTGCTGAGACCGAAGAGGCTCCTGCCGCTGAGGCCGAGGCTGCTGAAGCTGCTGAGACCGAAGAGGCTGCTGCCTCTGAGGAAGCTGCTGAAGAGCCTGCCGCTGAGGAAAAGGACGCGAAGTAATTCGCTAAAACCTTGGCTTAGACTTAAGTCTATGAACGACCAAAAACCCGCTGCCCCCGTCTTGGGGGACGGCGGGTTTTTGCGTATCCGGCTCGATCTGGCGTACGACGGCGGGCCGTTCAGCGGCTGGGCAGTACAGCCCGGTTTGCGGACCGTCCAAGGCGTCCTCGAGGAGGCTTTGGCGCTGCTGATCCGGCGGCCGGTACGGGTGACAGTTGCCGGACGGACTGACGCCGGAGTGCACGCCCGCGGTCAGGTGGTGCATCTGGACCTCACCCGGGCTGAGTGGCTGGGGCTGAACCGGGGCGCCGAACTTGATCCCGCCGTCGCCCTTCTCCGCCGCCTGCGCGGTTCCCTCAGCAGGGGCTTGGGTGACCTCACGGGGGCTGTCGAAGTCCACCGGGTGGCATTGGCCCCAGAGGGTTTTGATGCCCGCTTTTCTGCCCTGTGGAGGCGCTACAGCTACCGCATCGCCGATGGTCCGGCACTGTGGGATCCGCTGGGCAGGTACTCCACCTTGTGGCACAAGGCGCCGTTGGACGTGACTCTGATGAACGAGGGCGCCTCCAAACTTATGGGCCTGCAGAACTTCCTCTCTTATTGCAAACCCCGGGAAGGTTCCACCACCATCCGGGAGCTCCAGCGGTTCGAATTCGCCCGGGGGACCGACGGCGTCGTTGTGGCAACAGTCCAGGCTGACGCTTTCTGCCACAACATGGTGCGTGCCTTGATCGGATCTGCGCTCTACGTGGGCGAAGGCGCCGAGTCGCCGGGGTGGCTGCATGAGCGGCTGCTGCTGCAGAAGCGTGATGCCAGGTCTGTCTTGGCCGCCCCGCATCCGCTCGTCCTGGAGGAAGTCGCCTATCCCTCGGACAGCGAACTGCTGGCCCGCGCGGAACTTACCCGGGCGTTGCGGAACTAGCTGTAGGGCTTGGCGAAAGAAACCTAGGCACAGCGTAGCTTTGCCGGAGTCAAGCCGATAATCACCACGGTCGACTCCGGCGTGTAGGTGACCGCTTTCGTGGCGGCTGGCGACGTCCAGAGGCCGACTTTGGAAAGTCCCCTGAAGGTTACGTTTGTTGTTTGATTGAAAGTGAAAGCCGAATGGTCAGCGTCTACAAGGAAGTTGACCGAGGCGCCCGCTGACCAGGTTCCGGTGGTCCAGGTCCTGGCGGGCACCGCCGAGTTGAGTTCGTAGAGGGTAGCGGGACCTCCAGGATGAGTCAGCGTCAGTGTCACGTCATAGTTGCCAGAATTCGTACAGGCCAGCGTTGGGGCCTGCAGAGATGTAGCTGTAAAGCCGGCTGAGGCCGAGGCAGTGTCCATAAAGGCGGCTTGGCTGGGGGTGCCGGTCTGAAGGGCACCTGCCGCCACCAACGCGAGACTGGTCACCGTGGTTATTGCCATGCGCTTGCTGCTGTGGCGGGCCTTGCCAGGTTTGGAACTTGCAGTTTGAGGTGTGACCGGTTCTGAACCCGGGCCGTCGTCGTGGTTCTTAGGCCCCTTGTTGGCACCGTTCGTTCTGGCCGATCCAAAGGCCAGATACAGGAGGAAAGCGGTGAAGAGGCCGCCGACAAACATCGCTGCAGGGCTGCTGAGCCAGGCTACTCCATAGCCCAGAAGCGGCAAGGAGAACACCACCCGGTCTGCCGTCCGAAGAACGTATGGTTCGGGATCGGCGACGGCGTTGGCATCGCCCTTTAAAATCAGGGTTGCTGCCCCGTTTGCTACGTCCGTGCCCACAACCCGGTGAGTAATACGGACACCTCCCGAGTTTTCGGCACTGATGATGTCGCCGGTTCTGATCTCCTGCGCATCCACCGGGAAGCTGATCCCGAGGGCGCCGGTTGCAATGGCGGGTGACATTGATCCCGAACGGAAAATCAACGGCTTTGCTCCCAGCATCATCCCCGCTAGTGCTGCCAGGAGGCAAAGGGTTCCGAGGACCGCTCCGAGGGTGAGCAGATTGTTCTCTAACCGCGAGAGGTTGCGCATGGCCCTTTAGCTCCCCATGCTGCCGGTAAACGTAAAGTTGGCTGTTGTGGTGGTGCCCTGAAGACTGTTAGCTGCGGTCGCCGGCAATTTCACCAGCAGGCAAAGGCTTTCGGTGCTCGCAGCGGGCAGCGTTCGGGCAGAGGAAATGAGCGTCCCGGCGAGGGGCAGGTCCGCAGTTCCCAGCAAGGTACCGCTGCAGGTCCCGGTCGAAGCAACGTTAGTGGCCGTCCCACCCACATAAACGCTGACTTTCAGCGCCGCTCCAAGTTCACCGCTAGCTGCTCCGGCCAGGGTGTAGGCGAGCGGCACGGTGCCGGAGTTAGAGACTGAGATCATCCCGGTTTTGCTCGCGCCCGGGTACATTGACGCCATGTCCAGGGTTGTTAGTGCCACCGAATCCGTAAAGGGACCTTCCGGGGCAGTACCTAATTTAAGATCCAGTGTTCCTGCACTGAAGGTGGCGGTGGCCGTGGACTCATCGGTCCAAGCGGCGAGGGTGCCAACGGCGCCCAGACCCAGGACCATTCCAGCGGCCAGCAGCGCGCGGATACGGACACTTCGTTCGGCAGATTCCATTTCTCCCCGACTCCCCAACCGGGGGATTTCGGATCTCATGATGCCTGCACCTTGGCGCGTGCGCCCCCCGACTTCCGCACGGCCTTCCGTGCGTCCATCATCGCACCTACACCCATGAAGACGGCATAGCCAAGGAGGAGAATCACTGCGGATCCTACACCCCAGATGCGCTGCTCGCCCGTCAGCAGCGAGTTCAGATAGCCTGCAAACGGAATGCTGTACCAGACCACGCCGCGGATCTGGCCGGCCTTGACTGGCTTCTCGTCCGGGTGCGGGTTGGCGTCCCCCTGCGTGGTGAAGAGGGTTTCTCCGCCCAGTGTCTGCGACAACGAAATTATCCGGTGGGTGACGACCTCGGGCTCACCTGAACGGATTTGGTAGGTGATGGCGTCGCCGACCTTCAGCTCGCTGGCTTCGACCGGCTTGGTGACCACCAAGCTACCTGGCGGCATCGTGGGCCGCATAGATCCCGTCAGCACGGTGTACGGCGTTGCCCCTGTTGCCCGAGGAAGGCCGATCATGGCCACGAGCAGGGTCACGATGGTCAGCAGGAGCATCCACGACGCGGTCTGCAGGATCCACCACAATGGACCCGTTGGCCGGGCCGCCGACGTCGATTGGGATGCCGAAGTTTTCTGGGATCCCGAGGGCTGAGTCATGGTCATAGTTTCTGGTCACCCCTGAAAGTGAACGTCGCCGTCGTCGAACCTGAGGCGGCAGCGATTGGTGCATTGGCGTCGAGTTCGACTTCAATACAGAGAGTTTCGAACGACGACGGCGCCAGTTCCCTTCCGGTGAATGTCGCCGTCCCATCCAGCGGATCTTTGAAAGGAAGGCCCACGTCCTGGGTTTGTGGAACCTCGCAAGCTGCATCAGCCGTGACGGTTAGGCGAAGCCAGGCGGCCAGCGTTTCGTCAGCCGGGCCAGCAGCTGCGGTGGTAACGGCACTGAGACCGTAGACCATGTCCGTGCTTCCGCCGTTGCTGATGCTGAGCGGTGCCCGGACGGACTGTCCCGGGACGAGGTTGCTGGCTGTCAAAGCGGTGAACACGTATGCTTCCTGACCGCCAACCTGCAGCACAAGGCTGCCCGAGGAAACGGAGCCGGCGTCGACTGTGGACTGATCGTGCCAGAGGGCTCCGGTGGTGCTGGTCGAAACCAACAAGACAAGCACCACCATCCCGGCGAGAATCAGCCACAGTACGTTTTTCATTGTGTTCCCCGGCAACAGCAGGAGCTGCTAAGCCTGCTCGAGCTTGAGGGCAAGTGCGGTGAGGTCGATATCTGCGTTCTGGCCGATTACGCCCGTAACGTTTTCGAATACCACGGTGACTGTGACATTCACGCTGTAGGTTCCCGCTGAAGCGAAGGTAATCGCTCCGGTTGTTCCGTTGACGACAAGCCCCGGGACTGTTGCGGCGTTGGAAGCCACGGTGACGTTGAGGTACGGCGCGGCCGTCTCTGCCGATGTCTCGAAGGCAGTTTTGAGGATTTTGAACTCGCCGTCCAGGTTGTCGCCTTCGGCCGTGATGGTTACGGGCGTGGTGTAAGTGATGGTGTCGCCGGGAACGATGTCGAAGTCGGCGATGTTGGTGATTGTTCCGGTTGTTCCGGCAGTTGCGTCGTACCAGCTGCCGGCGCCGACGGCCATGGTGAGTACACCTGTTGATATTGAGGCCGGGTCAACGGAGTCAGTGTCCTCCCAGAGTGCGAAGGTACCTGCTCCCCCCAGGAGCAGGATGCCTGCTGCGCCGGCCGCTATTGCGCCTTTTGTTGCTTTGTTCATTTTGTGTCCCCCCTGAGACCTATTTACTGCTGAGAACTTACTGCCGGGACCTGAGCGTCCCGTTGCAATAATTGTTGCGATCTCGACTCAAGGAGCGATTGAGTTCTTCCTAGCATTGACGCAGGAATGCTCAAGAGTTGGTCAAAACGACCTGGATTTAGGCCTGCGGCGGGGGACCGTCAGCCGGGAGCGCGACCGTAAATGTGCTGCCGCCGCCTGGTTGGCTGGTGCAGGAAATCGCCCCGCCATGACGCTCCACTATGGCCTTGGTGATTGACAAGCCCAATCCCACGCCGGGAATCCGGGCTTCCTTCGCGGCAGCGCTCCGGTAAAACCTGGTGAAGATCCGTGACGTTTCGGCTTCCGTCATGCCCATTCCAGCATCCTGGACTTGCAGCCGCACCCAACCGTGTTCGGCGCGCGCGGAAACCTTTACGTGGCCTCCATCAGGGGAATACTTGATGGCGTTGGAAACCAGATTGTCCAGCGCCTGGCCGATCCGCAGGGGGTCCACCTGCACCCAGAGAGGGGCCGGAACATCCGTATCCAATTCAACCCGGGAGCGTTCGGCTTGAAGATGTGCCGAGCCGATGCTGGTCTCCACCAGCCCTGCCAAATCCGTCCGCTTCGGATAGATGTGCGCAGCCGTGGAAGCAGAAACCAGAAGATCGGACACCAGCGCCAGCAGACGTTCAGCATTTCGCTGAGCCACTTCCAGACGCCCCACTGCTGAAGGAGGAAGCGCCTGGTCGTCGTCCAGGACAAGATCCAGATTGCCAATGATGGCATTCAGCGGGGTACGGAACTCGTGGGAAACGTTGGCTACAAACTCGTCTTTGGAAGCAATGGCTTCCACAAGACCCGTGACGTCGTTAAACACGACGACGGCGCCGTCAAAGTCGCCGTCGTCGTTGCGCATAGCGCGCGCGGCAGTGGAGACCGCCCGCTGACGTGATCCATCTTCCAACCACACGAGGTGATCTGCGAACGTCTCGCCCCTAATAGCCCGTTGCACGGGGTGCCGATCGGGAGGGAGGGGCGTTTTTCGATCCTGGCTTAAAAGCAAAGGGTGTTCCCCTTCAGAACCTGCGGCACCTTCTGCTTCGCTGGGATGCTCTCTGGACTCAAAGAGGCTCTGCTGGTGATTTACCAGCAGTAGTTTGCCTGCGGAATCCACAGCAATGATTCCAACGTCGACGGTATCCAACACCGTGTGTAGCAGCCGTTCGCGTTCTTTGCTTTCTGTAAGCAACGCCCGCATTTCAGCGTCCTGCCCTTCAAGCTGCCGCTGCTGGCGCCTCATACTGACACTGGCAAAACGTAGGGCAAGGGAAACGGCCAGCATCATAAACGGCAAGAACAGTGCGGTCATAATGTCAGCTGGAGTGATATTTGGAATCTTCGCCAACAGAGAAGGCAGCGAGATCATCAATGGCCCGAAAAAGCTCAAAGTGATGCTGGTTCTGGCCGAAACGCTGGCCGCGGAGAGCCAGATAACCGGGAATATCGCCAGGACACCCAGGCCCTGTAAACTCGCGCCAGCTCCGTTGCGGCTTAATCCGATGGCGATAAGGTCCAGGATGGGGATGAACAGCGGCGCTTGGGGGCCCAGTTTTTCCCATGGGATGAGAAGGCAACTCGCAAATATTGCGGCGTGCATCAAAAGGGACACCATAAATAGCTGGCTGCTCAACACGCCGGCCCAGACAGCAGGGGCTGCCACGACCAATATGCCGATAATCAGCGTCAGCGGCAATTGGCACAGTGCTACTTGGGCACGAGTTCCCACCCTACGGAAGTACCGGTCGATGGTCCGCGCAATAAAGCTGTCGCTGGATTCTGTATTTTGCATTTGCTGTCATGATAAATCACACTGGCCCATTCGTGATGAAAAAAAGTAGTGCTAAGTGACATTGAGCCTTGTAGCGTGGATAGTGTTGCAGTGAATGCCGCATTGGCGCTGGGCAGATGAGGGAATTCACCGGACATGGGGTAACAAATGAACGATCTTGGGGTGGCCGTCGTAATCGAAGACGACGCCGACATGCGTAACCTTTTGGAAGCGGTTTTGGGGCAAGCCGGCTTTGAAGTTCATTCGGCAGCCGACGGGCGCGAGGGGGTTGAAATTGTTCGGGAGCATCAAGCCAATGTTGTGACGCTTGATGTTGGCCTGCCGGACATTGACGGCTTTGAGGTGCTTCGGAGAATCCGCAACTTCAGCGACGCTTATGTGGTGATGCTAACGGGCCGAACAGAAGAGCCTGATGTTTTGATGGCGCTTCACGCGGGAGCCGACGACTACATCGCGAAACCCTTCCGGCCACGTGAATTGCGGGCCAGGGTCGCCGCAATGATGCGCCGGCCCAGATACCACGGCGAGGGGGCGCAGCCGCCGTCGGCTCCGGTACCTTCGGCAGTTCCGGCAGCCCAGCAGGACACAGCCGTCCTGCGGCACAACGGCCTGGACCTGAACCGTAAAACCCGTTCAGTAGTGCTCCGCGGTGAAGCTTTGGGCCTCACCCGCAGTGAGTTCGACCTTTTGCACGAGCTGCTCCGCGGTGGGGGCGCTGTGTGCACGAAGGCGGATCTCGTCCGGGTCGTCCGGGGGGATTACTACGAAGAGAATACGTACATCAGCGAATCCGACGAGCGGGCAGTTGAAGTCCATATTGGGAACCTCCGGCGGAAACTCAGGGAGGATCCGCAGTCACCACGCTGGCTCCAGACGGTCCGTGGAGTAGGTTACCGGCTGGCACCATCCAAACCGGATGAGTCCAACTGAAACCTTACTCAGCGACTTCCAGGTACATGAACCGGAGCTCGCGGATGGTTTGCCCTCCATGCTCAGCAATATCTGCCAGGAGGGGATTTGCAGCTGTGTAGTCTTCACGACGGATGAGCTTTTCCAGGCTTTCGGCCAGCCACGCGAGTCGCTGTCCACCCACCATGGCGGAGGCAATCTTCAGGCTGATCACGGCATCCATAGCTGTTGGCGAGTCCTGGACAGCGACAGCCGCAGCGAGGCGACGGAACCGCTGCTCCCACATGTCTGTGTAGTCGCTGACAAAACGCAGCGCCACGGCCCGGCCATCCAATTGGTCTTCCAGGTCCTTCAATACCGCGGGGTCCACCAGGAGCAGATCGTGGACTCCGAAGTCTGCTGCCAAGCCTGCGTGCGCGAGCGGGGCTGCTGGCAAGAAGCGGCTGACACCGCCATCGCTGGACATAGGGCTTGGAATGGACATGGGTTAAGGCTACTTCCTGGTTTGGCGGAACCGGCCGCCCTCGGCAGATCCTGCGGAAACATTGTGGCTTCCTTGAGAGCCGCAAAGCTTAGCCCTGACGCCGTTCATTGGCTAGCGGAAGTGTAGATGGCGGCCGTGTTCATTGGCCCGCGAAAGTCATGACTGTGTTGACGACGGCTGGGCCCAGGATGGCGATGAACAGCACGGGAAAGATAAAGAACAGCAGCGGGAAGAGGATCATGACCGGAAGCTTCATGGCCTTCTCCTCGGCCCGCTGCCGGCGCTTGACTCTCATGACTTTAGCCTGAACCCTCAGGACCCGGCTAATGGCAATGCCATAGGTATCAGCCTGCACAATGGCCTGGACAAAACTGCGGAGCTCCGGAAGATTGGTGCGCTCGGCTAGGGCCAGATACGATTCCCGGCGGCTCCGCCCCACCTGCATGTCCTGAAGCGTGCGGACCAGTTCTTCGGCTAGAGGTCCTTTACCGTTCTCTCCGGCTCGGGCCATGGCGCCTTCGAAGCCCAATCCGGCCTCGACTGCGATGAGCATCTGGTCCATTGTATTGGCCAATTCGAGCTGCATTACCTTCTGGCGTTCGCTGCCTTTGCTGTACAGCATGAGGTCGGGGATGAAGTACCCAAAAAAGAGGACCACCAGGCCTACGAGCTTGATCATGGGTGCAGGGGAGCTGGTGCTGATCAGGAGCCCCACTCCCGCCCCCATCAGTCCCAGGATCGGCTTAGCCGCAAGGATACGCCCCAGTGGCCAGGCGGGCGGCCTGCCTGCAAGCGAAAGCAGCCGGTCGAGCTTACGGGCGTAGGCAGGTGGCGTGAGGCGGTAGCCGATGGAAGATAGAAGGCCGCTGCTGGGTTTTTCCGGGGCCTGAACGTCCTGCCTGCCGTGGCTGAGTATCTCCACAGTGGCGGCCCGGGCTTTGCGATCCACAGACAGAACGGACCAGGTGAGGTAGCCGATGGGCACAGCTACCAGAAGGAGCGAGGAGAGTATCAAAGGGTTCATGATTCAGCTCAGAACTTCAGGTCGATGATTTTGCGCATCCATAGGCTGCCGATCGTCATGAGGACGACGGATAGCCCGATCATGCCCCACCCCAAGGGGTGGGTGAACATCGGAGTCATGTATCCAGGGTTTATGGCCATGAGCATGATGACGATCCCTATTGGCATCGCGATCAGAATGTAGGCGGAGAACTTTCCCTCCGCGGCCAAAGCCTTGATGTGGCCCTTGATTTCTGACCGCTCCCTGATGGTTTCATTCACCTGGTCGAGGACTTCCGCCAGGTTGCCACCTACCTCCCGGTTGATCTGGATAGCTTGGGCAATCCAGACGAAGTCTTCATTCCTCATTCGCGCCGCTGTATCTGTCAGTGATGCCAGCAGGTCACGGCCCAAGCTGGTTTCCGTTATGACCCGGCGCATTTCTTCCGACGTGGGGCTCTGCGACTCGACGGCTGCGGCGTCGACGGCGCGCAGGATACTGTGACCGGCGCGAAGGCCTCCGGCCAGCAGCTGAAGGGTGTCCCCCAACTGCTGATCGAATTTGTTGCGCCTCTTCCCTGCCCGGAAATTGAGGACCATGTGGCCAACAAACGGCGCAAGGATAAACAGGAGGATGGCGAGGACAGGCCCGAGGACAATCATGCCAACCAACACGCCCACAACACCACCGGCCAGCACCAGGACAATGAATTCGGCCTGCGTCATCCGGAGCCCTGCATGCTCCAACTTTTCCCGGCTGAAGAGGCGGAGGCTCCCACCCTCAAGGGCCTTGTCGAATGCCTGCACTGTGGAACCCGCGATGCGGGTCAGCTGTGAGGGTGGATCGGCTTCAAAGGGGCGTCGCCTGTCGAGGGGCACCTCTGGGGCGGGCCGGACGATGACGGCAAAGCCCAGTAGCACTACAGCTGCAAGGAAGATGGCCGCTCCGGCTGTCAACATCATGGCCGGGCCACATTCGAGGATCCGGGAGCGGCCGGAGTGGCAAAGACCCCGGGTGAAACATGGATTCCCAGATCCTCAAAACGATCGATGAACCGGGGGCGAATGCCGGTGGCTACAGGGCTGCCCAGGAAACGGCCGTGCTGATCGACGCCTGCTGAATAGTCGAAAACGAAGGCATCCTGAAGAGTGACGATGTCGCCCTCCATGCCTTGGACCTCGGTGACGTGGGTGATTCGCCGGGTGCCGTCCCGCAGGCGGGAGATCTGGACGATCAGGTTCACGGCCGAGGCAATCTGCTCCCGAATAGCCCGGAGTGGCAGATCCATGCCCGCCATTAGCACCAGCGTCTCCAAGCGGGCCACCGCATCGCGGGGTGAATTGGAGTGGACGGTGGACAAGGATCCATCGTGGCCAGTGTTCATAGCCTGAAGCATGTCCAGGGACTCACCGCCACGGACCTCACCCACTACAATGCGGTCAGGCCGCATACGGAGGGAATTTCGAAGCAGCTCGCGGATGGTCACTTCGCCCTTGCCCTCGGTGTTTGGGGGACGGCTTTCCAACCGGACTACGTGCTCCTGCTGGATCTGCAGTTCTACGGCGTCCTCAATGGTCACAATTCGTTCGTTTGCGGGCAGGAAGGATGAAAGCACGTTCAGCAGGGTTGTTTTCCCTGTACCGGTTCCACCCGAAACGATGATGTTCAGCTTGGCTTTGACGCAGGCGTTCAGCAGTTCCGCCATCTCCGGGGTGAGTGTTCCGAAGTCGATCAGGTTCTTGACGGTCAGGGGCACTTTGCTGAATTTACGGATGGTAAGTGACGAGCCACCCACAGCCAGCGGAGGGATCACTGCATTTACGCGTGAGCCGTCTTCAAGCCGGGCATCAACCAGGGGTGAAGACTCGTCGATGCGCCTACCCACCTTGGAAACGATGCGTTCAATCACTTTCCGCAGATGCGCCTCTGAGCTGAAGCGGGATTCTGTCAACGTCAGGTGTCCCTTTCGCTCAACGTAGATCTGGTCCATGCGGTTCACCATGATCTCGGTGACCGCCGGGTCGTCAAGGAGCCGCTGCAGAGGCCCATATCCCAGGACGTCATCAGCAACGTCACGAACGAGCCGGGATCGCTCCTCGGCTGACAACGGGACCTGTTCCGTGTCAATAATCCGCGTCAGCTCTTCGCGAGCCGTGGTCCTGAGCTCGTGTTCGGTGACCGCTGAATCATTGAAGCGGGTTCCCATGCGCTCAAACAATGCTGTGGCAGCCCGTTCTTTGAGAGCAGCAAAGACGTCGACGGGTTGCTGGGTTTTGGGCTTGGGCACCTCAACCTGATCCACAAAGCCGCCACTTGAAGGGGCGCTCGCAGGCGCAGCGTGCATTGTGGAGGATCCTGCTGAAGCCGGCTTGGGACCAGGCCTGCGGGCCTCGGCACGCTTGAATTCACTCAATTTAGGCTGGCTGGGTGCTGCTCTCGAATAGGTGTGAGCAGGGGGAGCGGTGGTTACCGCAGCAGCTGTCTGCTGGGGCTGGCCCTTAACTTGGGCCGCCTGGATACGTTCCGAGAGTTTCATTTAGACAACCACCCTTCGATGCAGCTTTCGTTGTGCCTGCGCCCGCCAGGCTGGATTGAACCTGTCTACCAACTGACGTAGGCCCTTGGTTGCGGGATCTTTCACCGGCTCCTGAAGGACAGGAATGCCACGGTTCGTGGAGAAGGCGACTGCACGTGAACGGGGGATACTGATGTCCACTGGGGCGCCGATAGTGGATTCCACGTCCTGGACTGTGAGCCCGGCCTTCGCATCGGCCATGTTGAGGACCACATGGCGGGTCTCCGGAAGGATGTCGAGTTGACGCAGGACATCCAACCCGGAACGCAGTCCACGCACACTGGGGATGTCCATGCCACTGACCCACACCACGTCCGTGCACTGTTCCATGGCTGCCAAACCGATCTCAGGGAGACCGGGGGCAGTGTCGACAACGACGTACTGGAATTCTTCTGCGAGCTGTTCCAGCAGGCGGTTGATCTGTTCCGGGGTGATTTCGTCTGCTTCCACAGGGGTTCGCGGAGCACACAGGGCATAGATGCTTCCTGGATGAACTGTCAGGAAGGCCTTCAGGACCAGTGAGTCCTGGGCTGCGGCCGGGGAGACGGCGTCCGTCACCGTGTGTTCGGGATTGAGGTAAAGGCCTGAGGCGACATCGCCAAACTGCAGGTCCAAGTCCACAATCACCACGCTCATCGGTGCGATTTTGCCGAGACCGATAGCGATGTTGGTAGCTATTGTGGTCTTGCCCACGCCTCCCTTGGGCGAAAAAACGCCGATGACCAAACCCCGGGGAGTATTGGGGGAGCCAGGCTCCTTCGGTTCGTGGGATCTATGTCGGCTGGCAAATGACTGGCACGCCCGTTCCAAGAGCACGCGGATCTGCGCGGGGTCGGAAGCTGGGCTGAGGATGTCCCTGATACCTGCCCGCATGGCTTGCAGGATGAACGAGGGATCCGGTTCATTAACGAGGACAACGCTCAGCTCGGGAAAGCCAACGGCCAATACTGTGGACAGGCGCAGCGCGTCATCAACAGGAACTTCGGGCCCCAAAATGAGCACCTGTGGAAATTCCTGGTCCAGCTGGGCAAACAGCTCGTGGGGGTCACTGGGCAGTTCACTCGTAAAGAAGGTTTGCACGCCGCCTTGCAGTCCGCCGGCTACAGCCTGACGCAGACGGTTGTCGAAGCCGACGTCGGGCGTCACCAGTACGAAGCGGCTCACTTGTAGACCTCCGGACGCTGCATGATGCGGGGCCCGTTATCCTGTGCATCGAGTGGCTCTCGAGTGAGCCAGATGGTGGCATACTCCGCGGCGAAGATGATCTTGGCGGCGTCCACGTCGTTCACTGCTACCGTGAGCATCAGCGAACCCGTGGGAAGGGTTGAATCGCGGGGATCTGTAGTTGGTTCCGCACTCGCAGCCGGTTCCGGTTGCGCTGCTGCTGCAGCTTCCGGGGCCCGTTGAACTGCAGTCACTAGGGCCTTATGGATGGCCAGCTGAGTGGTTTCCTTATCGGACTTCGCTTCCAGCCCACCTTCCTTCATCGAGATAAACACCCCGACGTGGTCGCCCGGAGTTAGCCGCCCTCCAACAACCCGCTGGGGTTCCAGCTGAAAGGACACCTCCTGAAGTCCGGCGGGGACTTCAACTGAGCCGAATGTCTTCAGTTCTTCTGGTGCCACGAGGCGCTCGGCCACCAACTGTTCGCCTGGAACGAGGTCCACCGCCGCTACTTTTCCGGTCACACCGTCGAGAGTCTTAAGGGAGCTCTCGGTAACGGAGGCACCGGGCAGCTGTTCGACTGCGACTGACGCCTTGATGGCTTCAACGGGCGTACCGGCAGGGATTGCCTGCTTCACCACCAGCACGTCCACGGGTTCCAAGTTCTGGACGGCGCGCTGATCGGCTCCCTGGGCATAGCTAAACATAAGCACAGCGCCGACGATGGCCAGGACTACCGCCGCGACTCCTGCCAACAAGCGTGACTTCACTGACTGCTCCTGAAAAGTTCTAGTTCGAGGTTTCTCATGGCTCGGATCAACCGGTAACTTCGACGACGGTGACGCCGTCTGGGTCTACCTCGCCCAAAGTGTAGCCATCAGCCAGCGAGACATATTCGACGAAAGTACCGATGATGCCCCGGCATGGTTCTCGGCATTCAAGGCCAGAGGAGTTGTCGGTAGATCTGTTGCGGAATGTGTAAGGGAGCCCGGGCGTGCCGAATTTCCACCCAACCACTCTGAAAGCGGCGAACGTCTTCAATCCATAGATGGCGTTAGTTCCGGTTCCGGTAACGGAATTGAAGATGGGTAACAACAGAATGACGTCTTTGCTTGCGTTCATGTCCGCCGCCCAGGAGTTCAGCGTGACCTCGCAATTCGGCGGCGGATTGTTGCCGGTATCTCCGCCAGCGGTGCTGGCTGTTATGTCGATTATGGCTCCGCAGATGCCGGTACCTTGCTTGAGACCGCCGAAGCCCCCTTGAACTGCCGCGCCGGATGGCCCATAAAGGCAGTCCGGATTGGCATTGTCCCCGTGGAGCTGGAGTAGTTGCATCACACCGGCTTGACCGCGGACCTGGCAGATGGAAACAGTAATCGGGAACGGAGTAGGACCTTTCACCGGGCTGCCCCACTGGACGCTGGATGTAGCGTTGACCTCGGCACTGGAAATACCGAGGGCGTTGGCAAAGAACAGTGACACCCTGTTTGGTTCCTCGCCCTGTTCCTGTGCGCTGGCCATCACCTTGACGGTGCGGTTCGGAAGGTCGAGCGCGAGGGATCTTACGTTGCTTCTGCCATCAAGAGCGTTGCCGTTGACCATGGTCGTTGCAAGGGCCGAGGTTGTAGCGCAGTTCGGATCGGACGCGTTCCTGGCGCATCTCTGTGCCACCACCAGGGCGGCGGCGTCGGCGCCGTTCTGAAGCTGTGCCTTTTCGGAATAGAGCATTCCGACGTCCACTGCGATTGCACCGAATCCCAAGAGCACCACCATGAGGAGGGCCACAATAATGCTGATGCCGCCGCGTTCTTTGCCTTGGCGTAACTTCAGCCGCCGCATTGCATAACTCCTCTGCCTCTCATGGCGAAAGGTCCTGCGATTCCTGTCAGCGTGGTGAGATTGTATGTGACCGTCACCGTCATTTGCGTGTTAGCGGGGCAGGTTGCAGCACTGAAGGTGATTTGTGAGTCGACAAGGCCTGGGGTGAGGCCGACGGCAGCATTCCGTGCCGCTGTCCTCGCCGATGCCTGGTTGCCGGAGATTGCCATGACCCGGACGCCTTCCCGGGCGGCATTGGTCAGGGTGGCCTGAGTGTTATAGGCGCGGCCGAACTCCATGATGCCCATCAGGATCATGATGAGGACGGGTGCCAGGATGGCGAACTCGACAGCGACGGCGCCGCGCTCGGAGGCCCTGGACATGGTGTCGCCTTTCATCTATTGGTAGCTCTGGCTAAGGCGCCGAAGGGGTGGTGGAGGGTATCGCCTCCACCACCCCTTCCGTTGCTTGCGGCTACGTGCAGCGAGCAGCGAAGGTGGTTCCGCCTGCAGGGTTGTACGTGTCACCTTGAATGGTGCACTGAACCTGTTCGAACATCTCATTCAACGTGGTGCCGAGGAGAGCAACGGCGACGATGATCACGACGGCGATGAGGCCTACCATGATGCCGTATTCGACGGCAGTGGCGCCTTTGTCTTCGCGATGAAGACGGGCAAGAAGACTGGTGTAGAGAGAAAGCATTTGAGACTCCTGAGCGAGTATGGGGAGGCTGGTCCTGCACCAGCTCTGAAAAAACATAGCAACGCTTGACGGGGTGTTGACGGGAACTTGCAACATCCTGTGCTAAGGCTTCCCAATCGGCCCTTTTTCCTGCACAAATCCTGCGCAACCTGCGTTTTCGCTTGGCTTAGCTCGAGATGGGTCCTTGTCTCGGAGCGTTCCGGTTTTCGCGCTGGCACGACTTTGATCGCACGCAAGAGGACCCCCCGCGGTCTGGGTTCCGCGGGAGGTCCGGTCTGTGAGTGGGTCACCTGACTGAGCAGGGTTTCCATCTGGTGATCTCGTTTAGGGTATTCCCAGTACGAGCTTGAGGTGTGCCGTCAATTCGTCGTACCAACCCAGCAGTTCGAGGCCAAAGAAAGTGATCCCGACGATGACTATCATCACGATGAATGACATTAGCAGGCTGTACTCCGTGGCGGTGGTGCCGTGCTCGTCGAGAAGCAATTGCAGCCACCTCTGCCTGGGTTGGATCTTTTCTCTTCTTCTCGCCATCAAGACACCTTGGCGAACATTTCCATGATGTTCAGCACGGTTGGACCGAGCACCACTATGAAGAGGGAAGGAAGGATAAAGAAGATCAGTGGAAAAAGCATCTTCACGGGCATTTTCATCGCGTGTTCTTCTGCCCGCTGCTTCCTTTTGATGCGCATATCCTGGGCCTGAGCCTTCAGGACGCCGGCGATGGCAACGCCATAGGCATCTGCTTGGACCACTGCCCGAATGAAGCTGCGGACATCAGGGACGTCGACTCTTTCGGCCATCGCGAGGTAAGCGTCTTTTCGCGAGCGGCCAACCTGGATGTCCTGAAGCGTTCGGATCAGTTCATCAGCCAAGGGACCTGTCCCGTTAGACCCCGCCCGCGCCATTGCCATTTCAAAGCCAAGCCCAGCCTGGACGGAGATCAGCATCTGGTCCAAGGCATTGGGCAGGTCTAGCCGGATGGCCTCCCTACGCTTTTGGGCCTTGCTGCGGAGGAGAATGTCGGGGACAAAATAGCAAAGTGCGGTAACGCCTACCAGGATCAGGAAGTTAGGTGCAGACGGTGAACTGAAGAAAACTATCAAGCCGAGGCCAGCCCCAAAGAGCGCTAGAAACGGCTTGATCATGATTAGTCGAGCCAGCGGCCATTCCTTGGGCCTGCCGGCTCCTGCCAACTGCGTGTCCAGCCATCCGGCATATCCTTTGGGAGTAATCCGCTGGCTCAACTCACCCATTCTTTCGTTGACGCTAAAGCCCGTGCTCTTATCCTTCACTTTCTTGCCGAGGTTGGTCTGTATGTTGCGGAGACCGGCACGGTCCCCCGCAAAGACGAGGAACGTCATGATCGTCACCGGAGCCACGACGGCCAAAATTCCGGCATAGGCGATTACTTGCATGGAGTTCACCTGCTTTCTAGAATTTCGGCTTGATGAGTCGCTTAAGCCACAATCCACCCACGGTAAGGGTGACGATGGCGGCTGCAATCATGACGTAGCCAGGGAGGGTGCTGAAAAATGTTCGCGCATACATTGGATTCGTGAGGGTCAGGGCGAGGAACATGACAACTGGCAACGCCATCAAGACCATCGCGGACATACGTCCCTCCGCACTCAGGGCTCGAATCTGGCCACGTACCTGATTACGGTCCCGGACTGTATCTCCGAGATGATCGAGGACCTCAGCGAGGTCACCGCCCACTTCCCTGTGGATTTCGATTGCTTGGGCTATGGCCGAAAAGTCATCACTCTGGGTTCGGCCGGCAACTTCCGCCAACGATTCCCCCAAGTCCCTGCCGATTCTGGTCTCATTTACAATTCGGCTCAATTCTTCGGACATGGGAGGCTGACTCTCTTGCGCAGCCGCGTCCACCGCTCTCAGAAGGCTGTGCCCTGCACGGAGGCCACCTGCCAGCATCTGGAGCGTATCGGGAACGTTCTCGTCGAACTGCCTGCGACGTCGAGCCGCCAGCATGTTGAGTATTAGATGAAAGCTGAGCGGTGATGCCAGCGAAAGCAATATGGCGGGAACCAATCCACCCAAGAGGAACCCGAAAACTCCCGCCAGGAGTGTGGCGACTCCAGCTATCAAGAGATAGTCGCCTGGATCCTTTTTCAACCCACAATCGTCTAGTCGATCCCGGCTAAGGAAGCCATTACGACGCTGATTAACACCCCGATTCAAGGCACCAACGGCCTGGTCAGTCAGGCGTGTCAGTCCCGAGGTTTGCATCACGGCATCAGGGCGGCGGCGGGAGAGCGGAACCCCGGACCGGGACTTAAGAACTACCCAGCCCAGAAGAAAGAGAGCGAAATAGACCATAAACAGCCCGATCACAAACACTGTAGGCGAGGCATCCATTAACATGGCTACCGTCCCCTGCCCATAGACGTGCCTGGCACTGCGGCGCCAAAGACAGCCGGGGAGATCGGAATTCCCAACTCGGCAAATCTGTCAGTAAAGCGAGGGCGGACACCTGTGGGGACGGGTTTGCCCAGGAAGCGACCGTTAACGTCAACCCCAGCTGAGTAGTCGAAAACGAATGCATCCTGGAGGGTGACGACGTCGCCTTCCATGCCTTGGACCTCGGTAATGTGCGTGACACGGCGGGTACCATCGCGGAGCCTTGAAATGTGCACGATCAGGTTGACGGCGGACGCCACTTGCTCGCGGACCGCCCGAAGCGGGATGTCCATACCCGCCATTAGCACGAGTGTTTCCAGCCTAGCGATGGCGTCCCTAGGCGTATTGGCGTGGACAGTTGAGATGGACCCGTCATGGCCGGTGTTCATAGCTTGCAGCATGTCAAGGCATTCACCGCCGCGGACCTCGCCAACGACTATTCGATCAGGCCGCATGCGTAGCGAGTTCCTCACTAGGTCTCTGATGGATACTTCGCCTTTACCCTCGATGTTCTGAGGACGGCTCTCCAGGCGAACGACATGATCCTGCTGGAGCTGAAGTTCCACCGCGTCCTCGATGGTGACGATCCTGTCGTCCGCCGGAATGAACGAGGACAGAACGTTAAGGAGCGTGGTCTTGCCGGTGCCTGTGCCTCCCGACACAATGATGTTCATCCGTGCAAGGACGCAGGCCTGGAGGAGTTCAGCCATCTCAGGGGAGAGGCTGCCCAGTGCAATCAGGTTGTGCACTGTCAGTGGATCTCTGCCGAATTTACGGATGGTGAGCGCAGGGCCATTGACGGCGAGAGGAGGAATGATGGCATTGACACGGGACCCATCCGCGAGCCGTGCATCAACCAAGGGGGAGGATTCATCAATACGGCGTCCCACCTTGGATACGATGCGCTCGATGACTCTTCGCAGGGCTTCATCTGAACTGAACTTTGTATCAGTTAGAAAGAGGCGCCCTTGGCGTTCCACATAGACCCGATCGAAACGGTTAACCATTACCTCGGTAATGGAAGGATCGTCCAGGAAACGTTGGATCGGGCCATGCCCTAAAACGTCATCGATAATCTCTCGGATTAGCCGTTGTCGCTCGGCACCTGAGAGAGGCACTTGTTCTTCATCAACAACGATTTTCAGTTCATCGCGCACGTACTGATGAAGTTCGGCCTCTTCCAACGAGGAATCGGTTATCCGGGAACCCAGTCGCTCATAAAGTGCCTGGCTGGCTCTTTCCTTGAGGGCGTGGAGTGCCTCACTGGCCACCGCCGCCGTTTGTGGCATGTCCAACGTCACCACAGCACTCGCGGCGGCTTCAGCCGTCTTTGCGTCGTGAATCTTGCCGAGAGTGGTTGGTGCCACCGGTGATTGGAAAGCACCCGCGTAGGGATTCTCCTGCTTCGGCTCCGGATTGGGCTTGGGCTCACCCCGGAGCTGCTGAAACCTGTCTGTGAGGCTCACTGGACTACCGCCCTTCTATGCAGCTGCTTATGGGTTCTGGCTTCCCAATCTGGTTTGAAACGTTCTACGAGTTTCCTTAGGCCCTTGGTTGCTGGGTCGCGACTATTGTCCTGGAGAAGGGGAACCCCTTTGTTGGTTGAATAGGGGAGGGACTTCGATCGGGGTAGGACCACGTCAACAGGTGCATTGATTGTTGCCTCGACGTCCTGGAGTGTAAGTCCTCCACGACGGTCTGCCATATTGAGGACAACGTGGCGTCGTGCCGGCAAGAGATTCAGTTCGTTCAGAATTTGGAATCCGGTGCGGAGGCCTCGAATGCTGGGAATGTCCATGCCGCAGATCCATACGGCGTCCGTGGCGTGCTCGAGCGTTGCCAGGACGTGTTCTCCCAGACCTGGGGCCGTGTCAACGATAATGTACTGGAACTCATCCGCGAGCTGGGCGAGTAGCCGCGAGACGTGTTCGCCCGTGATCCTGTCCATTTCGACCGGATTTCGGGGAGCACAGAGCGCGTAAATACCAGCAGGATGGACCGTGAGGTATGTCTTGAGGACCATGGAATCTTGGCTTGCTGCTCCCACAACCGCGTCGGTAATGGTGTGCTCGGGCTCAAGCATGAGTCCGCTTGCGACGTCGCCAAACTGCAGATCGAGGTCCACTATGACAACGCTCATAGGGGCCGTCTTTCCCAGGCCAATGGCGAGGTTCGTGGCCACAGTGGTTTTGCCCACGCCGCCCTTCGGCGACATCACGGCAATGACACGGCCGCCCTCTCCGTGGTCTGCATGTTCGGAGGTCCCTGGGGCGAGTCCACGGCGACGGCCGGCGGCGGCAAGACTGGCCCTTTCCAGCATGATCCGGATAATGTCTGGATCGGCATTGGGATCCAGTAGATCACGGACGCCGGACCGCATGGCCTTAATTACGACCTCGGACGATTCCGGTACTACTAGTACCACGCTGATCTCGGGATACTGAAGGTCCATAATCGATGCGAGCTTTAGAGACTCTTCCACAGGCAGCCCCGGGCCTAGTATCAGCACCTCGGGAGGTTCTCCCACGAGCTGCCGGAGGAAATCTTGGGGACCTTCGGGCAGGTAGTCCGCCTGGAAGGTTTGGAGGGAACCGTGCATTCCTGACGTGGCCAGCCGCGCACGGTGCTCAAAATCATTATTCGGTGTGATCAGTACGAAGCGGCTCATCGGAACAGCCTTGTCTTGTCTACAATGCCTGTGGTGCTCTCCACTGCGTTACCGGGTTCCTTTGATAAGTACACTTTGCCGAACTCAGTGGCAAAGACGATCCGTTCGGCATCCGCAGAGTTGCGGGCCAACGTGATCAGATAAGTGCCGTCGCTGGAAGTTTCCTTTTTGGCTGACGTCGTTTCACCGGCGGCCTTCTCCCCGTCCTCAGGGTTGGACTGTGACTTAGCGGCGCTGCCATTGCTGTACTGTGCGGCAGTGACGAGGACCTTGTGGAAGGTCAGCTGTGTTCCTTCGGTGGTGGATACAGTTTCACCGGTGGCAGCGTTTTTGGTTGCATCCTGAAGGGACACAAAAACACCGACGGTGTCGCCGGCTTTGACGCTTCCCCCCACAACGCGCTCGATGGGCAGTTTGAGAGTGATCTCTTGCAACCCCTCAGGAACCTGGACTCTTGACGGTCCAACGAGAGAATTGGCGTCCACCATTCGCGTCGAGAGCAACTGCTCGCCTGGCTGGAGCGAGACTGCGGTGACTTTGTCGCCAAGTTCGTTTAGGTCAGTCACGGTAGCTGAAGCCAAAGCCAGTTTGGGAATTTCTTTCTTTACGACAGAATTTGTGAGCATGTCCACGGTGGTTCCGGCCGCTATGGGCTTTTCGACTATGTAAACCAATTCTGTTTCAGTGTTGGCGAGGGCCCGTCTGTCCGCATTCTGTACGTATGAGACCAATAACACTGTGCCAATTATTGCCACGAGTAATGCGGCGATGCCTCCCAGTAGGCGTGTTTTCACTTTTTCCCCTTATGAATGGATCAAAACTTATTCCTATTTGATGGCCATCTAATCGATGAGCCTGATGTCAACTGTTCCCAAGTCGGCCCCTGTTCCGGTACCTCCCACAAAGGATTCAATAGACTCGAATTTGATGAACTGCCCGATTATTCCGAGGCAGCTACCCGTGCAGTGGTCAGCTGTATCGTCGGATGCACTGTTGGCGAAAGCCCGAGGTTCTTTCTCCCCGCCGCCGAATTTCCACCCTTGGATATCGAACGTCGCATAACCGAGGATGTGGTACCAACCCTTCGTCCCGGTTTTTCCTGCATTGTCGTAGACAGGAAAGGTGGCCAAGGCCTGGCCTCCGGCGTTGATCTCGTCAATCCAGGCTTGTAGGATCGGGTCGCAGTCGTCCGAAAATGATGCGTAGTCAGCGCCCGTGTCAGAAGAAGCTATATCGTCTGCGTCGGTTGCGGCATCACATGGACCGTCCTGATCGAGCCAACCGAAGCCTCCGGGAATGGAGTTTCCTGTGCTTGACGTGCAGTCGGCCATCGCCGGCTTGTACCGAATAAGCTGAACTTCACCGGTCTCCACACCCTCTGAGAGGTCGTACTGACAGTCGGAAAGAGCGAGTGGAAATCCTGAACCCCCTGACGGTGGCGACACAATCGCTGTGGCGTAAGCACCCACAGTGACGGGTGGAGCATCCAACGCACTTGCAAACATTTGGCGGAGTGACCCGCTGGTTCCCTCCTGTGTGGTCGTTCGAACAGTGACTTGGTTCGGTACGGAGGTGATGTCCACGTCCACGAGATTAGAACTGGAGTCGTTGGCATTGGCATCAAGCAAAGACTGCGCGATTTCGTCCGCTTCATCTTCGCTGCACTCAGTCTCATGGCAGGCTTGCGCGATGGCCAGGGCTGCGGCGTCTGCTCCGTTCTGCAATTGAGCGCGTTCTGAATAGATCTGTCCGACGTCGACGGCCATAGCGCCCGCGCCGATAAGCACAAACATCATGACTGCCACGGTCACGCCGGCCGCGCCGCGTTCTTTGTCAGTTGTTTTCGACTTCGTTAACCGCCACATCGCATGGCTCCTACTCCGGTTAAGGTGACAGCACTTCCGAATAAGCCAGTCAAAGTGTCCGCCGTGTAGGACACGCTCACAGTCACGTTTTCGTCTTCAGCGCATTCTTCCGGCGTAAAGTCATAAACGAATGTGTCGGTGTCCAGGCCAGGGGCGCCATCTGCGGCGGCTAGTTGCGCCTCGTCTTGGCTGTCAGTGATTGCCATCGTTCGCGCAGCTTCGCGGGCGGCCTGGGTGACGGAGATTTGCAAGTTATAGGCATGTGCGAATTCAACGATGCCCCCCACCAAGGCCAATAGAATTGGCGCAACTAGCGCAAACTCCACGGCTACGGCGCCCCGAGAACGCACGTTTTTACGGGCAATGCTGCGTTTCAATGGATCCCCCCATGGACGGATGCAGCTGAACATTTGAGTTGATAGACCAAATTGCGTTGTGCCGCGTCCGCGTTGAGCGGACGCGGCACAACGATGTTGTTTGCTGATTATGCTGCGGGAGCGGCTGGCTCGACGGCCCAGGTTCCGATCTCGTCTCCGAGGTCGCTGAACCACGTGCTGAGGGCCTCGCCGAAGACGATCGCGCCTGCCATGATGGCGAATGCAACGAAGGCGATCAGCAGCGAATATTCAGTTGCCGTCGCGCCCTTTTCATTGGAGAGACGATCCTTGACGCCGGCAACGAATGCAACAAATGAGACCATAAGAGAAGTCATTTTAATATCCTTTTCAAGAGATTGAATTACATTGAATTGGTTTACGGAATTCCAGCTGCCCCCATTTCCCAGACGTCTGGAGTTCCGTTGGGACAACAATTGCATGGCGCAAACACGGGGAACAATGAGTGGCTGTACTCGTCTTTTTCCAATGAAATTCAGGGCAGCACTTAGCCAGGAATTGGGTGTACTCAGTTTCTCGAGGGGTCCCTGACTGCCGACTACTTGGTTTACTAAGTAGCCTTACCAATCAAGGCGAAGCAGGGTGCTTGCTAACCGTCAGATCGGCAGCAGAATCACGGCGAGAGCGGCCGCGAACATGGATGGCCCAAAAGCCACTTCTGCAGGCTTTTCTCCGCGTGCTGCCCGTACCAGGACGGCCGTGACCACTCCGCCGGCCACGAATCCGAGGGCCCCGCCGTAGAACACCTGCGACCAACCCAAGTAGCCAAGGTACAAACCGAGTGGTGCGGCAAGTTTCACGTCGCCCATTCCAATGCCGCGAGGCGAGATTATCGCCAAAATCAGGTAAACGGTGAAGAGGATGGCCGCCGCAACCACCCCTCGAAGCAGCGCATTCCAGGAGGGGGAGGCAGCTGCTGCGGCCGCAAGCAATGCGGCGCCGGCCATGAGAAGCGCTAACACCAGCCGATTAGGTAAAAGGTGATGGCGAATATCAATTAAGGCAAGCTGAACGGCAAGAATTACCAGCACCAAATAGGCAGCAAGTGCCCATGATTGGCCAAACCGTAATGCCATGGCAGCCGCAAGGGCCCCGGTGAGCGCCGCCGTCGTGATTCTGAAGCGGACGGAAGTGTCCACGCTCAGCCGTGGAATGGCTCTCCGGACACCGACGTCAGCCAGCAACCCCAGGCCGGCGCCGAGCAGACCAATGACCAGGACGAACAACGGCATGCTGGCCTCACCGGTGGGATACATGGACACATTGCTCCTTATAAGGCAGGTCATATATTCGGGACTGTCGTTCGGGTCTGATGCTTGGCCGGCAGGAATATGGAGAGCAGATGCCCTGTCCGGTTACCCCATTTTGACCCGGACGGCCCTGCCACGGTATATTTGACAGTCGTTGTGCGTGTCCTATCTCGATGATGCGTGCCCGCTTGAGAATCCGGTTGCAGGATAACTACTCAACGAGCACATTCGGGACTTCAGGATGACTGGTTACATAGAGCCCTCACCTCTGTTCCGGTAGCGCATAGATAGTAGGTGCACACGCTTGAGTGACACCTAAAAAAGAACGCCAGAATAAGAACGAGGCAAAAACCGTGCGTACGTACACCCCGAAGCCCGGCGATATCAACCGCCAGTGGCACGTCATTGACGCCACAGACGTTGTCCTTGGTCGTCTCGCGAGCCAGACCGCAATCCTGCTGCGCGGCAAGCACAAGGCCACCTTTGCATCCCACATGGACATGGGCGACTTCGTCATCATCATCAACGCTGAGAAGGTTGCCCTCACCGGCGCCAAGCTGGAGCAGAAGCGGGCATACCGCCACTCCGGTTACCCGGGCGGCCTGACTTCCGTCAACTATGCGGAACTCCTGGAATCAAACCCGGTCCGCGCCGTTGAGAAGGCCATCAAGGGCATGCTCCCCAAGAACTCCCTCGCTGCCCAGCAGCTGGGCAAGCTGAAGGTGTACCGCGGTGCTGAGCACCCCCACGCCGCCCAGCAGCCCAAGACTTTCGAAATCACCCAGGTCGCCCAGTAGTCCTGGCCACCAAACAACTTATCTATACAAGGAGAACCGTGGCTCAGAACGAAGAGACCACCGAAGCCGTTGAGGCTGAGGAAACCCTGACCAGCTACACCTCGGAAAGCGGAGCGGCTGCAGAAGCTGCTGCACCGAAGAAGGAGCGCCCGGCCCTGACCGTTGCCGGCGCAGCTGTCGGCCGCCGCAAGGAAGCCGTTGCACGCGTTCGCGTTGTGCCGGGCTCCGGCAAGTGGATCATCAACGGCCGCGAGCTGGCCAACTACTTCCCGAACAAGCTGCACCAGCAGGACGTCAACGAGCCCTTCAAGATCCTTGATCTTGACGGCGCCTACGACGTCTTCGCCCGCATTCACGGCGGCGGCATTTCCGGCCAGGCCGGTGCGCTGCGTCTCGGCATCGCCCGTTCACTGAACGAGATCGACGTCGAGAACAACCGCGCCATCCTGAAGAAGGCCGGCTACCTCTCACGCGACGCACGCGTCATCGAGCGTAAGAAGGCAGGCCTCAAGAAGGCCCGTAAGGCTCAGCAGTACTCCAAGCGCTAAAAATGCGCTTTCCCAATACGTGGCCGCTGGCGCGACCGCATATTGGGGCCCGCAGCGCTTTTTAGCGCTCGGCTCCACAAGCGCTAAGTCCGCTTCCCGGAAGCCCGTCCTGTTCGCAGGGCGGGCTTTCGGCGTTAATGGTCATTACATCGCTGGGCCGGCGGCTGCGCTGCGAACCGGGTTGTAGTGAACCGGGGCTTTGGGTCGGAGCCAGCGGACCGTCGTCTAAACTTGACCCGATGTCTAGATTATTTGGAACAGATGGTGTCCGTGGCCTGGCGAACGGCCTGCTTACAGCCGAGCTGGCACTGCAGCTGGCCCAAGCTGCCGCCGTCGTGCTGGGTCACGACCGCAATACCAACGGCAGCCGCCCCCGCGCCGTCGTGGCCCGGGACCCTCGAGCCAGCGGTGAGTTCATCGCAGCGGCTGTGGAAGCCGGGCTGTCGAGTTCTGGAATCGACGTCTACGACGCAGGGGTACTGCCAACACCTGCCGCCGCTTACCTGGTGGCGGACCTGAAAGCTGACTTTGGCGTGATGATCTCCGCCTCCCACAACCCTGCCCCGGATAACGGCATCAAGTTCTTCGCCCGGGGCGGCCAGAAGCTCCCTGACGACGTTGAAGACGCCATCGAGGCCGAGATGGGCAATGAGGCCCGTCGGCCCGTCGGCAGCGACGTGGGACGCATCCAGCGGTTCTCTGACGCGGAGGACCGCTACATCGTGCACCTCCTGGGCACCCTCCCGCATCGTTTGAACGGACTGAAGGTGGTTCTGGACTGCGCCCATGGTGCTGCCAGCGGATGTTCCCCGCAGGTCTTCAAGGATGCCGGCGCCGACGTCGTGGTGATCGGTGCCGAGCCCGACGGCCTGAACATCAACGACGGTGTCGGTTCAACCCACCTCGGTCCCCTCAAAGAGGCTGTGCTGCGGCATGGAGCTGATCTGGGCATCGCCCATGACGGCGACGCTGACCGCTGCCTGGCCGTTGACCATGAGGGCAACGAGGTGGATGGCGACCAGATTATGGCCATCCTGGCAGTTGCGCTCAAAACCTCCGGAAAGCTGAAGGACAACGTCCTGGTGGCAACCGTGATGAGCAATCTGGGCCTCAAAATCGCCCTCACCAAAGCCGGCATCAGCATCCGTGAAACAGCTGTAGGGGACCGTTACGTCCTGGAGGAAATGCGCGACGGCGGGTTCAACCTTGGCGGCGAGCAGTCCGGACACGTGATCTTTGCGGATCACGCGACAACGGGCGACGGCGTCCTCACCGGCCTGCAGATTGCAGCACAGGTGGCTTTGACCGGGCGGCCATTGAAGGAACTTGCCACGGTGATGACCAAGCTCCCGCAGGTCCTCATCAACGTCAAGGGTGTGGATCGTAGCCGGGTCAAGGGAGATGACGTAGTGGCAGCCGCCGTGGCGCAGGCTGAAGCCGAGCTCGGAGACACCGGACGCGTGCTGCTGCGCCCCTCTGGCACCGAACCTGTTGTGCGGGTCATGGTCGAAGCTGGAGAACAGGCTATAGCTCAGCGGATCGCTGACAGGCTTGCCGCCGTGGTCCAGAAGGAGCTCGCGCTGGAGCTTGTCACCGAAAAGCGCTCCTGACCGTATGGCTATCAGGGCGGTCCTAGAGGTAACCCGGCGCCGCTTCGAGCCCGAAGTATTCCTCGAGGGTGGCGATTCCGCGCTTCGCCATGTCGGTGGCCGCCTCGATACCGATGTAACGCAGATGCCAGGATTCGTAGTAGTAACCCGTGATCTCGTGGAACATCCAGGGATAGCGGACCACAAACCCAAAGCGGTGTGCCTGCGCCTTGGCCCAGACAGCGGCCGGCTGCTCGGCGAAGCACGGCTGGAATCCGCACGCCCCGCCGCCGTCACCAATGTCAAAAGCCCAACCAGTCTGGTGTTCGGAGTACCCGGGACGCGCCGACGCCGTATCAGCCTGCGCCTGCCCCTGTGAGCTCACATAGCTGCCATACGTCGCCACCTGGGTGGCATAGGACCGGTAGCCCGAAGCCAGAGTGATGGTAACTCCCTCCGCAGCAGCCGCAGCGAACAGCTGCTCAGCGGCAGCCGCCGTCGTGCTGTTAAGCAGGGATGCCTCCCCGCTGACTGCCAGCGGAACGTTCGGCTGTACCAGATCCGAGGGCGCGTATTGGGGCGAGGTGAGGGGCCGGTGTTTGTTGACCACAAGCCAGGGGCTTGCGGGGTCAGTGAGGGAGTGCTGCTGCGCCAGGGCGGCGGCAGGCGAGACGGGCGATGGAACGGGCGACGGCGGCGCGGCTGCAGACGCTGCCGCCGAGGCTGTGTCAGTGGCAATCGGAGTTGCAGTGGTGGTCGGAGTAGGCGAGGGGGATCCTGTTGCCGGGCCTGCCTGTGAAACCGCTGGGGAGCTGAGAGACGCTTCCGTGGTCGCCGGCGTGCAGGCGGCAAGGGCGGTGAGGCCTGCCCCGGTGGCCAGGAGCCGGGTGAAGACACGCCGGCTCGGCAGCGCAGCGGCCCCGGCAGTTGAGGGTCCCGCAACGGGGAGCCCGGCAGGGAACGACGCGCAGTCGCGGCACATGCCTGCTAGACCTTCCTCAACAGCATGCGCCGGATGGAATGGTCTGCGTCTTTGGTGAGGACCAGCTGGGCCCTGCCTCGGGTGGGCAGCACGTTCTCTTCAAGGTTGGGCTCGTTGATGCGCTTCCAGATATCCCGGGCAGTCCGCTCAGCCTCCTCGTCAGAGAGCGTGGCGTACCGATGGAAATAGGATTCGGGCTGCGCGAAGGCAGTGCTGCGGAGCTTCCGGAAACGGTCCACATACCATTCTTCAATGTAGGACGTCTTCGCGTCGACATAGATTGAGAAATCGAAGAAATCGCTCAGGGCGAGGCCCTGCCTGCCATCGTGACGCGGCCGGGCAGGCGCCAGGACGTTCAGGCCCTCAACGATCAGCACATCGGGACGGCGGACCACCACTTCCTTGCCCGGCACGATGTCATAGGTCACGTGCGAGTACCAGGGCGCCCGGACCTCCTCCGCGCCGCTCTTGATTTCACTGACGAAGCGCAGAAGCGCCCGGCGGTCGTAGGACTCCGGGAAGCCCTTCCTGTCCAGCAGTTGGCGGCGCTTGAGCTCGGCGAGCGGGTAGAGGAAGCCGTCAGTGGTGATGAGCTCCACGTTCGGGGTTCCCGGCCAGCGGCGGAGCATCTCCCGCAAAACCCTGGCGATGGTCGATTTGCCCACAGCGACAGAACCGGCCACGCCGATGACGAACGGTGTGCGCTGGGTAGTGTCACCCAGGAAGGTGGTGGTGGCCGCGTGGAGTTGCCCGGCTGCTTCCACATAAAGGTGCAGGAGCCGGGACAGGGGGAGGTAGACCTCGCGTACTTCCTCGATGTCCAGGGGATCACCAAGACCGCGGAGACGAAGCACATCCTCTTCGTTAAGAGGCTGCTCCATCTGGGCTGAGAGCCGGGACCAGGTTTGCCGGTCCAGCTCCACGAACGGGGAGACACCCTCACCGTTCGATTCATTGCGTTGCAAAGTCACCCTAGAGATTCTGCCCTTGTTGCCCACGAGAGCGAAATGGGAAGAACGCGCAAACCCGCTAGGCTTGTCACCATGTGTGGAATTGTGGGTTACGTAGGCCGTTCTTCGAACGGGGAGCATGTTGGACACAATGCGCTGGACGTGGTCATGGAAGGACTGCGCCGCCTGGAGTACCGGGGATACGACTCAGCAGGGGTCGCAGTCCTGGCAGACGGGGAAATTTCCTTCCGGAAGAAGTCGGGCAAGCTGAGCAACCTGGTCACTGAGCTGGAGGAGCACCCCCTGCCCGAATCCTTGACTGGAATCGGGCACACGCGCTGGGCCACCCATGGCGGACCCACTGACAAGAACGCGCACCCGCACCTGGCAGACGGCGGCAAACTCGCCCTGATCCACAATGGCATCATCGAAAACTTCGCCGAGCTGAAGCTCGAGCTCCTCCGCAAGGGCGTCACCTTCCTCTCCGAAACCGATACTGAAGTGGCGGCTGCGCTTCTCGCTGACATCTTCAGGACCAAGCTCAACGGCGACGTTTCCGACGGCGGGCTCACCAAGGCCATGCAGCTTGCCTGCCAGCGTCTGGAAGGCGCCTTCACCCTGCTTGCCGTGCACAGTGACCAGCCCGACGTCGTCGTAGCCGCCCGCCGCAATTCACCGCTGGTAGTTGGCCTGGGCGACGGCGAAAACTTCCTCGGCTCCGACGTCTCCGGCTTTATTGACTACACGCGCCGGGCCGTGGAACTTGGCCAGGACCAGATCGTCACCATCACCGCAGACACCGTTGAGATCACGGACTTCTTCGGAGCCCCCGCACAGGGCAAGGAATACCATGTCGACTGGGACCCCGAATCCGCTGAAAAGGGCGGTTTCTCGTCCTTCATGGAGAAGGAAATCCACGATCAGCCGGACGCCGTCGGGCAGACCCTTTTGGGACGTTCCGACATCCACGGCAAGCTCAGCCTTGACGAGCTCCGCGTCGACGTCGAAATCCTGAAGGACATCGACAAGATTATTGTCCTGGCTTGCGGAACCTCCTTCTACGCGGGGCAGGTGGCCAAGTACGCCTTTGAACACTGGTGCCGGATCGCCACCGAAGTTGAGCTCTCGCATGAGTTCCGGTACCGCGATCCGATCGTGGACGGGAACACACTGGTCGTCTCCATCTCCCAGTCGGGAGAGACCATGGACACCCTTATGGCTGTCCGCTACGCGAAGGAACAGGGCGCAAAGACCCTCTCCATCTGTAACACCAACGGCTCCACCATTCCCCGTGAATCCGACGCCGTCCTGTACACCCACGCGGGTCCTGAAATCGCCGTCGCCTCCACCAAGGCATTCCTGGCCCAGATCACGGCCGCTTACCTGCTTGGCCTGTACCTGGCTCAGCTGCGCGGCAACATCTTCCAGGGCCAGATCAAGGACATCCTTGCGGATCTGGGCAAGATCCCCGCCAAGATCCAGCGCATCCTGGAAAACGAGGAGCAGATCAAGGAACTGGGCCGCTCCATGGCCGACGCCAAGTCCGTGCTGTTCCTGGGCCGCCACGTCGGTTTCCCGGTCGCCATGGAAGGCGCCTTGAAGCTCAAGGAACTGGCCTACATCCACGCTGAAGGTTTTGCCGCCGGCGAGCTCAAGCACGGCCCGATCGCGTTGATTGAGGAAGGCCAGCCGGTGTTTGTGGTGGTTCCGTCGCCTCGGGGACGCGATTCGTTGCACTCCAAGGTGGTTTCCAACATCCAGGAAGTCCGTGCCCGTGGTGCCAAGACCATCGTCATCGCCGAAGAAGGGGACGAGGCCGTCAAGGCCTACGCTGAGCACGTGTTCTACATCCCGGAGGCGCCTACCCTCCTCGCGCCGCTCCTGGCCACTGTTCCGCTGCAGATCTTCGCCCTCGAACTTGCCCAGGCCAAGGGCTACGACGTCGATCAGCCGCGCAACCTGGCCAAGAGCGTCACGGTAGAGTGACGCCATGATTGTTGGCATTGGGGTAGACGTAGTAGATATCGAGCGCTTTGGCCGCCAACTTGAGCGGACGCCGGGGCTGCGGGACAGGCTGTTCGTCCCGGCTGAACGGGAACTCAACACCAGGTCCCTTGCTGCCAGGTTCGCAGCGAAGGAGGCCGTGGCCAAGGTCCTCGGCGCTCCCGCGGGCATGAACTGGCAGGACTGCTGGATCGGACTCGACCAGCACGGCCCCACCATCCAGGTGAAGGGAACGGTTCTGGCTGTGGCAGAAAACAAGGGCGTCAAGCGCTGGCACGTCTCCATGAGCCACGACGGCGGCATCGCCACGGCCACCGTTATCGCCGAGGGCTAGGCTGTTCCCGCCACGATTTGACGAGCATGAATGGACCAACGGGATTGGACCACCACGATGATCAGCGCCTACACCGGAACCCAGATACGCGCGGCTGAGAAGCCTCTGCTGGACGACGGTATGGGCGCTGTTCTCATGCAACGCGCATCCTATGGCTTGGCGAACGCCATCATCCGGGAGCTCAAATCCAGGGGACGCATCTACGGCTCCAGCGTCACCGTCCTCGTGGGCAAGGGCAATAACGGGGGAGACGGGCTTTTTGCCGCTGCTTTCCTGGCCGGCCGTGGAATGCGTACGACGGCGGTGCTCACCGCCGGTGACGCGCACGCCGCCGGCCTCGCGGCCTTTCGCCGGGCCGGCGGAAGAACGCACGCCCTGACGGAAGACAACATCCCTGAATTGTCCGCCGCCGCCGCAAGTTCCGACGTCGTCATTGACGCGGTCCTCGGGACAGGTGCGCGTGGTGGGCTCACTGAAGCGGCGGGATTACTCATCGAGCAACTGCAGGCGAAGCTTCTGCGGGCGGAGCTCTTTGGGGCAGAGGGCACCCCCTTGGTTATGGCGTGCGATATTCCAAGCGGTGTGGATGCTGATACAGGTGAGCTGCACGGGCCGGTGCTGCGGGCGGGCGTGACCGTGACGTTTGGGGGAGTAAAGGCCGGGTTGCTGGCGGATCCGGGGGCCGGTAGCTCCGGAAGGATTGTGATTGTCCCCATCGGCATCGAGTCGGCACTGCCGTCACCGGTCTTGCGCCGCCTTGAGCAGGAAGACCTTAAGGCCCTGTTGCCGCAGCCGGATCGCAGTTCCCACAAGTACTCGCGCGGCGTACTGGGCGTCGTGGCCGGATCTGAACGCTACCCTGGTGCGGCTGTGCTGGCCTGCCGTGGGGCGCTTGCCGCAGGGGTGGGAATGGTCAGGTACCTCGGTCCGCCGGAGGTCGCAGCCGCAGTTCGCGCCGCCTGCCCGGAAGTGGTGTGCGGACAGGGACGCGTGGCGGATGCACACGTTCAGGCGTGGCTGGTGGGCTCTGGCCTGGACGATTCTGCGGGGGAGCAGCTGGGCAGGGTGCGTGATGTGTTTGAGTCAGGACTGCCGGTAATCGCCGACGCCGGGGCCCTTCAGGTCCTCCCCGGCCGCCTTGGAGCCCAAGTGGTCCTCACTCCGCATGCGGGGGAGTTGGCGACGCTGCTGACGGAGCTCGGCACCGCCACGCACCGGTCAGAGATCGACGCGGCTCCCTTGTTGGCGGCGCGCCGGGCTGCGACTCTGACGGGCGGAACAGTCCTTCTCAAGGGACACACTACTGTCATCGCTGCAGCCACGGGAGCGGTTTTTACCCAAGCGGAAGGAACAGCGTGGATGGCGACTGCCGGCAGTGGGGACGTACTCGCGGGAGTGCTGGGCGCCTTACTGGCACAGGTGGGATCCGACGCCGACCGGTTCGCCGCCGTCGGAATTGATCCGGACGCGCGGTGGGGGGCGATAGCCGCGATGGCCGCCAGCGTTCACGGGTTGGCCGGAACCGCGGCGTCGGCCGGAGGGCCCCTTACAGCGGGCCGTCTGGCAGATGCTGTGCCGGGAGTGTGGCCCGCCCGGACAGGATAGCTGTGCGGCGTTTGTCGCGGGTACCCGCTAATGTGCAATGGTCACACCCGCAATAATAGTAAGCTTACTTTCCAGTTATAAGCTGGATGGCGAGTGTGAATTGCAACTGTTGGACAACTGAGGAGTATTGATGGAAATCTGGCCCGGATCGGCTTACCCGCTGGGAGCCACCTTCGACGGCACAGGAACCAACTTCGCACTGTTCAGCGAAAGAGCGGAGAAGGTGGAGCTCTGCCTTTTCGACGAGGACCGGGTGGAAACCCGCTTCGAGCTGCAGGAAGTGGACGGCTACGTGTGGCACGGCTACATCCCGCAGGTCCAGCCTGGCCAGATGTACGGCTACCGGGTTCACGGGCCGTATGACCCCGCGTCAGGGCTGCGGTTCAACGCCAACAAACTGCTCCTGGACCCGTATGCCAAGGCTGTACACGGCCAGGTGGACTGGGACCCGTCGCTGTTCTCCTACAACATGGGCGACCCCGACTCGAGAAATGATGCCGATTCCAGCCGACATATGATGCTCGGCGTTGTCATCAACCCCTACTTCGACTGGGACGGGGACCACAACCTCCGGATTCCGTACCACAAGTCAGTGATTTATGAGGCCCACGTCAAAGGCCTCACGCAGCTTCACCCGGAGATTCCCGAGGAGCAGCGCGGCACCTACGCCGGCGTCGCGCACCCTTCAGTGATCGCCCACCTGCAGAAGCTCGGAATTACCGCCATTGAACTGATGCCCGTGCACCAGTTCGTCAACGACGGCATCCTGCAGGACAAAGGCCTCAACAACTACTGGGGCTACAACACCATCGGCTTCTTCGCCCCGCACAACACCTACAGCTCCACCGGCGACACCGGCCAGCAGGTGCAGGACTTCAAGGCGATGGTCCGTACGCTGCACCGTGCCGGGATTGAAGTCATCCTGGACGTGGTCTACAACCACACCGCGGAAGGCAACCACCTCGGCCCCACGCTGTCCTTCAAGGGCATCGACAACCCCGCCTATTACCGCCTCATGGAAGGCGACCAGAAGCACTACATGGACTACACAGGGACCGGCAACTCCCTCAACGTCCGCCATCCCCATTCCCTCCAGCTGCTGATGGACTCGCTGCGGTACTGGGTCACGGAGATGCACGTGGACGGCTTCCGCTTCGACCTCGCCTCCACGCTGGCCCGCGAGTTTTACGACGTCGACAAACTCTCCACCTTTTTTGAACTCATCCAGCAGGACCCCGTAGTCTCCCAGGTGAAGCTGATCGCCGAGCCTTGGGATGTTGGTCCGGGCGGGTACCAGGTGGGCAACTTCCCTCCGCAATGGACAGAGTGGAACGGCAAATACCGGGATACCGTGCGTGACTTCTGGCGGGGAGAACCGTCCACGCTGGGCGAATTCGCTTCCCGGCTCACAGGCTCAGCTGACCTCTATGAGCACTCCGGCCGACGTCCGGTCGCATCCATCAACTTCGTCACCGCCCACGACGGCTTCACATTGTCCGACCTTGTCTCCTACAACGAGAAGCACAATGAAGCCAACGGTGAGGGAAACAACGACGGCGAATCCCACAACCGCTCCTGGAACTGTGGTGTGGAAGGCCCCACGGATGATCCCAAGGTCCTGGGACTGCGGGCACGCCAGCAGCGCAACTTCATCGCTTCCCTGCTGCTGTCCCAGGGCGTTCCCATGCTGCTCCATGGCGACGAGCTGGGCAGGACGCAGCGAGGGAACAACAACGGCTACTGCCAGGATTCCGAGCTGACCTGGATCAACTGGGACAGCGTTGACCAGCCCTTGGTGGAATTCACGGCAGCTGTCAATTCTCTGCGGGCGAAACATCCCACTTTCCGGCGCAGCAAGTTCTTTGACGGGCGGCCCGTACGCCGAGGCGAAGGCGAGCGGCTGCCGGATATCGTATGGCTGGACGTGGACGGTTCAACCATGCAGCCCGAGGACTGGGAGGTGGGCCTGGGCCGCTCCGTGGGCATGTTCCTCAACGGCGACGGTATCCAGGGTAAGGACATGAGGGGCCGACGGATTACCGACGTCAACTTTGTCCTCTACTTCAATGCCCACGACGACGAAGTGAAGTTTAAACTGCCCTCCGATGAGTACGCCCCGGCCTGGGACATCATCATCGATACTGCCGGTCACAACGCCGACACAGAGCCCGTCGTGGCCGGAAGCAGCCTCCCGGTGGACGCCAAATCCCTGGTGGTACTCCGGGCGCACAGCACTCCGGAAGTGGAGCCGGACCACTCCGTGGCCGCTTCCCTGGCCGCGTTGTCGCAGACTTCCACGCCGGAGTCGGCTGCTTTGACATCCCCCGCGGCGCCGGAGCCCAAACACACCAGGAAGATAGGAAAGCCGAAGGCGGCTGATTCATGAAGACCCCCGTCTCGACTTACAGGCTGCAGATCCGCGCCGACTTCACCCTGCACGACGCCGTCGGAATCGTGGACTATCTCCACGCACTGGGAGTGGACTGGCTCTACCTGTCGCCGCTGCTGACGGCGGAAAAGGGATCTGGCCATGGCTACGACGTCACCGACCCGAGCGCCGTGGATCCGGACCGGGGTGGTCCCGAAGGGCTTGCCGCAGTTTCCCGGGCTGCCCGCGCCGCCGGCATGGGGGTGCTTGTTGACATCGTTCCCAACCATGTCGGCGTCGCCACTCCCCACCAGAACCCCTGGTGGTGGTCGCTGCTGAAGGAAGGCCGGCAGTCGAAATACGCTGTAGCGTTCGACGTCGACTGGGACTTTGGGGGCGGCCGCGTCCGCGTACCCATTCTCGGAAGCGATGACGACGTCGAACACCTGGAGCTCCAGGATGGCGAACTGCGGTACTACGACCATCGCTTTCCCTTGGCCGAGGGGACCTATACTCCCGGCGACAGCCCTCGTGACGTCCATGACCGGCAGCACTATGAGCTGATCGCCTGGCGCCGGGCGGACGACGAACTGAACTATCGCCGATTCTTCGCCATCAACTCGCTGGCCGGAGTCCGGGTTGAGATCCCGGAGGTCTTCGATGAAGCCCACGCCGAGGTTGCGCGCTGGTTCCAAGAAGGCCTGGTAGACGGGCTTCGCATTGATCACCCCGATGGTCTTGCGGACCCGGGCGGGTACCTTCGCCGGTTGAAGGAAGTGACTGGCGGCGCGTACGTCCTGGCGGAGAAGATCCTCGAACCGGGGGAGGAGCTGCCGCCGGAATTCCAGTGTGAAGGCACCACCGGATATGACGCCTTGGCGGACGTTGACCGGGTGTTCGTGGATCCCAAGGGGGAGGCGCCCCTGACGCGGCTTGATGCCCGCCTGCGTGGCACCCGCAAGTCAGCTGACTACGCCGCCATGATCCGTGGGACCAAGCGTGCTATTACCGACGGGATGCTGCACTCCGAAATCCTGAGGCTCGTCAGGCTGTTGCCTGAGGATCTGGGGCTCACTGCCTCTGAATCTGCTGATGCGCTGTCTGAGATTATTGCGGCCTTCCCTGTTTACCGCACCTACCTGCCCGAGGGTGCCGAGGTGCTGAAGGAAGCCTGCGAAGCCGCCATGGACACGAGGCCCGACCTCTCCCATGCCGTGGCTAAACTCCTGCCGCTGCTCAATAACGCCGATGCGGAACTCGGACGTCGATTCCAGCAGACGTCCGGAATGGTGATGGCAAAGGGCGTCGAGGACACAGCGTTCTACCGCTACACGCGGCTGGGGACGCTTACGGAAGTCGGCGCCGACCCCACGGAATTTGCCCTCAGCCCCCAGGAATTCCACGACCGGATGGTCCGCCGCCAGGAGCGGCTGCCCCTGTCAATGACCACCCTGACCACTCATGACACCAAGCGCAGCGAGGATACCCGGGCACGCATCTCCGTAATTTCGGAAATGGCGCCTGAATGGGCGGCCACCCTGGCACGGCTGCGCGAGCTTGCACCCTTACCGGACGGACCCCTCGCAGCATTGGTGTGGCAGGCGATCGCCGGATCGTGGCCAGCGGATCGTGCCAGACTCCGCGGCTACGCAGAAAAGGCTGCGCGTGAAGCCGGGAATTCCACCAGCTGGACGGATCCTGACGCGGAATTCGAGGAGAAACTCCTGGCCGCTGTGGACGCCGCTTTTGACGACCCCGATGTCCGCACAGAGTTGACAGCCTTTGTGGCGGGCATTGACTCGCATGGGGCGTCGAATTCGCTGTCCGCCAAGCTCGTCCAGCTCACCATGCCTGGCGTGCCGGACGTCTACCAAGGCACAGAGTTCTGGGACCGTTCTCTCGCAGATCCAGACAACCGCCGGCCAGTGGATTTCCAGCGCAGACGGAACACGCTGGCTGAATTGGATGATGGTCAGCTTCCGGCAGTCTTCCAGGCAGAGGCCTGCAAGCTGCTGGTGACCTCACGTGCCCTGAGGTTGCGCCGCGACCGTCCCGAATTGTTCAGGGGCTACAAGCCGGTGCAAGCCACGGGATCGGCGGCTGATCATCTCCTCGCCTTCAGCCGCGCTGACAGCACGGGACCCGCCGAGGCCGGCGCGCTGACCCTGGTCACGAGGCTCCCCCACGGACTCGAACGCAAGGGCGGATGGCGGGATACCGCCGTCGCTCTTGACGCGGAAATGCAGGACGAGCTCACTGGAACCATCTTTGGTCCCGGCCCGGTGGAGGTGGCGGACATCCTGCGGGTTTACCCAGTGGCGCTGCTCATCCCCATCAGCGAAAACGTCTAGCCAGCCTCCTAAACCACCCACTGAACGGAGAACCACCCGATGACTCTTCCAGTGAACGGAAGCGAACGCTTCGACATTTGGGCTCCAGAGCCCGAATCCGTCACCCTATTGGCGGCTGGCCAAAAATACCCCATGACACGGCGCGACGACGGCTGGTGGACTGCCACGGAGGCTCCGGCGGAGGGCGAAGTGGATTACGGCTACCTCGTCGATGACGAAGACATTCCCCTTCCGGACCCCCGCTCACGCAGGCAGCCTGAGGGCGTGCACTCGTTGTCCCGAACTTTCGATCCGACGGCCCACGAATGGCAGGACGGCGGGTGGAAAGGCCGCGAGCTGCAGGGCGCCGTCATCTATGAGCTGCATCTGGGAACCTTCACTCCTGAAGGGACTCTGGACGCCGCGGCCCAGCGCCTCGACTACCTGGCCGGGCTGGGCATCGACTTTGTGGAGCTCCTACCGGTCAATGCGTTCAACGGCACCCACAACTGGGGCTACGACGGCGTGCTCTGGTATGCAGTGCACGAGGGCTATGGCGGGCCAGCGGCTTACCAGCGTTTTGTGGATGCAGCCCATACGGCCGGCATGGGCGTCATCCAGGATGTGGTCTACAACCACCTCGGCCCCAGCGGCAACTACCTGCCCAGGTTCGGCCCGTACGTCACGTCCGGAAAGAGCAACACGTGGGGCGATTCCATCAACCTTGATGGCCCGGACTCGGACCAAGTCCGGGCATATATCCTCCAGAACGCGGCCATGTGGCTGCGTGACTATCACGTCGACGGGCTGCGTCTCGATGCCGTCCACGCGCTAAAGGATGAACGTGCGCTTCCCATCCTGGAAGAATTTGGGGCTTTGGCAGAGGCTGTCTCCGCTGAGACAGGCCGCCCGGCTACCATGATCGCCGAGTCGGATCTCAACAACCCCCGCCTGCTCTATCCGAGGGAGCTCAATGGGTACGGGCTCTCTGGCCAGTGGAGCGATGACTTCCACCACGCCGCCCATGTGAACCTCACGGGCGAGACCACCGGTTACTACAGCGACTTCGATTCCGTGGCTGCCCTGGCGAAGGTCCTGACGGGCGGGTTTTTCCACGACGGAAGCTATTCAAGTTTCCGCGGCCGACGCCACGGCCGGGCCATCAACTCCAACCTCGTTCATCCATCCGCCTTGGTTGTCTGCACCCAGAACCATGACCAAATCGGTAACAGGGCTGTTGGTGACAGGCTCTCGCAGTCGCTTTCCTACGGTCCGCTGGCCTTGGCCGCCGTTCTGTCGCTGACATCACCGTTTACTCCCATGCTGTTCATGGGCGAGGAATACGGCGCCACGACGCCTTGGCAGTTCTTCACCTCACATCCTGAACCGGAGCTTGGGAAGGCTACAGCAGAGGGGCGGATCAAGGAGTTCGAGAGGATGGGCTGGGACCCTGCCCTGGTTCCGGACCCCCAGGACCCGGAGACGTTCATGCGGTCCAAACTCAATTGGAATGAGGCCGCTGAGGGCCACCACGTCCGCCTGCTGGAGCTCTACCGGTCCTTGACTGCTCTCCGGAAGTCGCTGCCCGATCTTGTTGCTCCCGGCTTCGAGGAAACAAGGGTGGAATTCAGCGAAGAGGACCGGTGGCTTCGGTTGGAACGGGGCTCAGTCCACGTCGTCTTCAATTTCTCCAGCGGAGACTGCAGGCTCAACACGGAAGCCGAGACAATCCGTTTGGCCACCGAGGACGGCGTGCGTCTGGAGTCCGGAAAGTTGGAATTGCCCGGGCACAGCGCGGCCATACTTACCTGACTCACCTGACTTCGCTGACCGAATGTTGGACGCCAGCCCCGGGACGGTCCTGCGGCTGGCAGGATGGTACGTATGACTTATTCTGCTGCGGAAGACCGCTACGAATCCATGCCGTACCGCCGCGTTGGACGCAGCGGCCTGAAGCTTCCGGCCATCTCTTTGGGCCTGTGGCACAACTTTGGCGATGACAAACGCTTCGACGAACAGCGTGCCATCCTTCGTCGCGCCTTTGACCTTGGCGTCAACCACTTCGACCTCGCCAACAACTATGGCCCGCCGGACGGATCGGCCGAAACCAACTTTGGCCGGCACCTCCAGGACGATTTCAAGCCCTACCGCGATGAGCTGATCATCTCCACCAAAGCCGGTTACTACATGTGGCCGGGCCCTTACGGCGAATGGGGCTCCCGCAAATACCTGCTGTCCAGCCTGGACCAATCCTTGCAGCGTATGGGCCTGGACTATGTGGACATCTTCTACAGCCACCGTCCCGATCCCGAGACCCCCATGGAGGAAACCATGGGGGCACTGGATTATGCAGTGCGCTCAGGAAAAGCCCTCTACGCAGGCATTTCCTCCTACACCCCGGAACAGACCATTGAGGCCGCTGCCATCCTCAAGGACCTTGGCACGCCGCTGCTGATCCACCAGCCCAGCTATTCGATGCTGAACCGCTGGACGGAGAACGGCACACCGAACCTGTATGAGGCACTTGAACAGGTGGGCGCCGGCTCCATCGCCTTCTCGCCCCTGGCACAGGGCCAGCTGACCGACCGCTACCTCAACGGCATCCCCGCCGACTCGCGAGCAGCCAAGGAACGCTTCCTTTCCGGGGCAGCGATCACCGAAGACAAACTGGACCGCATCCGCGGGCTAAACGGCCTCGCTTCGGAGAGAGGCCAGACACTCGCCCAAATGGCCGTCGCCTGGATTCTCCGTGACCAGCCCAAGGGAACCCCCGTCACCTCAGCCCTCATTGGTGCCTCCAGTGTCACTCAACTCGAAGACACACTGTCGGCCGTCAATAACCTCGCCTTTACGGAGGAGGAGCTGGCAGCGATTGACCAGTTCGCCGTCGAGTCCGACATCAGTGTGGCTCTGAAGGCCTAAGCCGTCCCGGGGCAATACGTCTCGGACCTGCGTGACTGGCCTTGGCCAGTTGACAGCTGTTGCCTCTTATCCTGCGGGATGGGAGGCAACAGCTGTCTGTAACACAGGTGGCATCGCAGAGCTGGGAACAAGCGAAGCAACGGCACCATTGGATAGACTGCAAGGGCGCCGCATGGCGCTGTGCCCATCAGCCGCCGTTCCGCATCAGGGCAGGACCGCGCAGGGTGCGTGACGTTTGTTCTCAAAGGAGTTCCGTGTCTTCAAATCCCATTCGTGTTGCAATCGTCGGTGTAGGCAACTGTGCCGCCTCACTGGTCCAGGGCGTTCATTACTATCGGGATGCCGATCCCCAGGCAACGATTCCGGGTCTGATGCACGTGGAGTTCGGAAAGTACCACGTCAATGATGTTCAGTTCGTGGCCGCTTTCGACGTCGATGGCAAGAAGGTCGGCGTCGACCTTGCTGACGCTATCCTGGCCAGCGAAAACAACACCATCAAGATCGCCGACGTCCCGCCGTCGGGCGTCACCGTACAGCGGGGCCACACTCTTGACGGCCTCGGCAAGTACTATCTCGAGACCATTGAGCAGTCGCCGGCAGAGCCCGTGGACGTTGTCCAGGCGCTGAAGGATGCCGAAGTGGACGTCATGGTCTGCTACCTCCCGGTCGGGTCGCAGGAAGCCGCTGAGTTCTACGCCCAGTGCGCCATCGACGCCGGGGTTGCCTTCGTCAACGCCCTTCCCGTGTTCATTGCAGGCACGAAAGCGTGGGCTGACAAGTTCACCGCTGCCGGCGTACCCATCGTGGGTGATGACATCAAGAGCCAGATCGGTGCCACCATCACCCACCGCGTGATGGCCAAGCTCTTCGAAGACCGCGGCGTAACCCTGGACCGCACATACCAGCTGAACGTCGGCGGCAACATGGACTTCAAGAACATGCTGGAGCGTGACCGCCTCGAGTCCAAGAAGATTTCCAAGACCCAGGCCGTGACCTCCAACGTCGAGGCGGAGCTGGCTGCCAAGGACGTTCACATCGGCCCGTCCGACTACGTCCAGTGGCTTGACGACCGCAAATGGGCCTTCGTGCGCCTGGAGGGGCGCAACTTCGGCGACGCTCCGGTTTCCCTGGAGTACAAGTTGGAAGTTTGGGACTCGCCGAACTCCGCCGGCGTCATCATCGATGCCATCCGCGCCGCAAAGATCGGCCTGGACCGCGGTATCGGGGGACCGCTCCTCTCCGCGTCGAGCTACTTCATGAAGTCTCCTCCGGAGCAGTTCAACGATGACCTTGCTCGCGAAAAAGTTGAGGCCTTCATCCGCGGAGACCTCGAGCGCTAACCTAAACGCTCGCTCACCTTTCGCGGGTTTTTGGCTGACGCTCCCTCACCTTTCGCAGGTGGGGGAGCGTTCGTCGTTTCTCCAACAAACGCTCCCTCTCGTTTCGCTGGTTTTCGCCGGACGCTCTCTCACGTTTCGCTGGTTTTAGGCTAACGCTCCTTCACATCGCGTCGACAAATCCTGACGCTGCCGGGTGGTCGGGCCGACCGGTGCGAAGCATCCGACGGATTCTGATTACGGTTTTTTGGAATCTGTCGCTGAGATCTTCTTTATCGAAGATCAGTACGTCCCAGCCAGCGGCTTCGAAAGCCTTATCCCGCCGCCTGTCGCTCAGTCTCTGTGGCTCCAGAAGGTGATGACCGCCGTCGTACTGGATTGCTAATCGGCGCTGACGATAGCCAAGGTCGCACGTAGGCGAGTTCGTGTCTTCCGGCTTTAGTGTCAGCTGCAGCTCAGGTTCTGGCAGATTTGAGTCGGAAATTGCCAGGCGAAGCAGTGTCTCGGGTCCTGAGTCGGCCCCCACCCGCATCAGCTCCAAGGCTTCCCTGGCTCGCACAACCCCCTGAAGGTTTGGGTGGCGGTCCACGAGGGAGCCCAGGCCTGCCAATGTATCCAACGGCTGAGATCTCCCTTCGAAATGCAGACGCGGAATCCTGATCAGCTGGTCTCCCATGGATACCAGATCGTCTAGGGACAGCCGTCTGGCCATATCGAGCCACGTGCGAGACGGGGTGCTGATCCGAATCCCGTCTGTCACTTCGATTTCATCTTCCCGAGCCAGAACTGTATGGCCAATTACTCCTTTGCGGCGTACTCCTGGGAGTGATCGGGGCTTGCTCAAGTGCAGTTCAGCTGACTCGGCAAGCCAAGGCGGCAAGATCAAACACTTTATGCGTGCGGCAGTGACATGGGAGATCCAGGCTCCCGGAGATGCGTCGGACAGAGCCCTCGCCGCCGCCTCCAACTCAAAGTCCCAACTGACGGGGCGGTACAGGCCCCGGCTGATGTGTGCCACATCCGAATTTCGCAATCTGCTCTCCGTGACGCCGAGTCTCAGGGCAGTTTCAAGAGTGAAAGGCATCGTCCCAAGGTCGCCCGGCAGGCTGGTTTTTTGCATAGGGGAATTGTTACCCGCCTTGGACAGTTCCTGCAGAAGTTATCCACAGGCGACGATGGTCCTCGCGAGATGTGATGGAGGGTTGGGTTTTTGGGGGCGGGATGTGATGGAGGGTTGGGTTTTTGGGGGCGGGATGTGATGGAGGGTTGGGTTAAAACCGGCGAAAGGTGAGGGAGGGTCAGGTGAGGCCTACCGGGATGCCGTCGGCGTCTACGTCCATGCGCAGCGCGGCGGGGTCCTTGGGGAGTCCGGGCATGGTCATAACGGCACCGGTGAGGGCCACGATAAAGCCGGCCCCGGTCTTCGGCAGGAGATCTCGCACATGAATGATAAAACCCTTTGGTGCGCCCATCCGTGACGCATCATCACTGAAGGAGTACTGGGTCTTGGCCATGCAGACCGGCAGCACGCTCCAGCCGTTTTTCTCGATCTCCACCAGCCGCTTGAGGGCCGGTACCGAGAAGTCGACGCCGTCGGCACCGTACATCTCCTGCACAATGGTTCGGATCTTCTCCTCCACAGAGATCTCCAGCGGATAGAGGTGTCGGAAAGTGTGCGGAACGTCCAGGGCGGCCGCCACCTTCACTGCCAGATCGTCGCCGCCGTCTCCGCCACCTCCGCGGCCCCACACATCAGCGACGGCGGCCGGGACACCTTCCCTGGCGCACCAGTCCATCAGCCAGTCGAGTTCCTCCGCGGTGTCCGTCGCGAACCTGTTAATTGCCACCACGGGTGTCAGTCCGAACTTCTCCACGTTGTGCACATGCCGCTGAAGGTTTGCGACGCCACCCGCCAAGGCCTCGAGGTTCGGTGCAGTCAAGCTGTCCTTTGCCACCCCGCCATGCATTTTCAGTGCCCGGATCGTGGCGACCACGACCACGGCTGACGGTGCCACATCACCTACCCTGGCCTTGATATCCATGAACTTTTCGGCCCCGAGGTCGGCGCCGAAACCTGCCTCGGTAACCACGATGTCGGCCAGGCGGCGAGCAGTCTGGGTAGCAATCAGTGAGTTACAGCCATGGGCGATGTTGGCAAACGGGCCGCCATGGACGAGGGCAGGAGTGCCGGCGATGGTCTGCACCAGATTGGGTTTGATGGCCTCCTTGAGGAGCAGGGTGAGCGCGCCCTGGACCCCGAGATCGGCCACAGTCACAGGCTGGCGCTCATAGGTGTAACCGAAAGTGATCCGGCCCAGGCGTTCCCTCAAATCCCTCAGATCCGTAGCTAGGCAGAAGACCGCCATGATTTCCGAGGCCACGGTGATATCGAATCCGTCCTGCCGCGGAACGCCCTGGACCGGGCCGCCAAGTCCAATCACCACCTCGCGCAGCGAGCGGTCATTCATGTCCAGCACCCGCTTGAACGTCATCCTGCGGGGATCGATGTTCAGTTCGTTGCCTTGGAAGATGTGGTTGTCCACCAGCGCCATCAACGCATTGTTCGCCGAGGTGATGGCATGGAAGTCACCAGTGAAGTGCAGGTTGATCTCGTCCATCGGCAGGACCTGGGAGTATCCGCCCCCCGTAGCCCCACCCTTCATTCCCAGGACCGGCCCGAGCGAGGGTTCGCGCAGGGCAATCATCACCTTATGGCCGGCGCGTGCCAGGGAGTCAGCCAAACCCACCGTGGTTGTGGACTTTCCTTCGCCCGCCGGAGTGGGAGACATAGCCGAGACCAGCACAACCTTCCCCCGCGCTTCCGACGCCGCAAGCCGGGACGGATCGATCTTGGCCTTAAACCGGCCGTATGCCTCGACCGCTTCGTCGTTGATCCCTGCCGCCGCCGCAATCTCCCCGATGGGGCGCATGGTTGCGTGCCGGGCGATTTCAAGATCGCTCATCACCTTTTCTTCAGACATCGTCGTCCTTCAGCTAGGGGGCTAGGGGGTGGCTCGGGCCGGGATCTGCCGGTGTCCAAGATACTGCTCGACGGCGGCGTGGTAGCTTTCCAGCGTAATGGCCGCTGTGCGCTGCCAGCCGAAGCTTTCGGCATGCAGTGCTGCAGCCCGCCCCATATCCTCACGGGTGGTGGGGTCGTCATAGAGAGCTTCCAGGACGTCGGCCCAATCTGCAGGGCTGTGACCTTCAACCAGCAATCCCGTCCTGCCGTGGAAGACAGCCCGGGAAAGCCCTCCCACTTTCGTCGCCACCACGGGCGTTCCGCATGCCTGGGCTTCCAGCGCCACCAGACCAAAGGACTCGCTGTACGACGGCATCACCACGACGTCTGCTGAGCGGTACCAGCTCGCGAGGTCCATTGCGTTGACCGGCGGACGGTGGGTTACGACGTCGTCCATTCCTGCCGCCTTGATGAGGGCTTTCAAATCAAAGTCCTTTGACCCGCTCAACGACCCGAGTATGGTCAGCCGCAAATCGATGTCCGGACGCCGGGTCCGCAACAGCGTGGCCGCCTTTAGGAGAATCTGGGGTCCCTTGAGCCTTTGGATGCGGCCGGCGAACAGCAGGTGGAAGGTGCCGGGCTGCACGCCGTGCTCCTTGCGGGAACGGCTCCGGAAGGCGGGAGTGAAGACGGTCAGATCGACGCCGGGCGGGGCAACGTCGATGCGGTCAAGATCGGCGTTGTAGTGGGAGACGAGCTCAGATGCCTCGTGGCCGGTGTTCGCAATAAGCCGGGTGGCGCCGTCGACAATCCGGTGTTCGCCGTCCTCGCGCCGCCTCGGTTCAGGCTTCTCCCCGGAATGCAGGAGCAGGTTCTTGACCTTGGCCATCGTGTGCATGGTGTGCACCAAAGGGACATTCCACAGTTGGGAAAGCTCCAGTCCGGCCACTCCCGAGACCCAGTAGTGGGAATGGATGATGTCGTAGCGCCCGTGTGGCTGGCGCTCACGGATCCGTTGGATTTCCGCAACCATGCTGTGCAGCAGCTCGGGAAGATCCTCCTTGGGGAGCTTCCGCGGCGGTCCCGAAATCACGTTGTGTACACAGACACCGGGATCGGGATGTTCGACGGCGGGCTGCCCGGCATAGGTGGATCGCGTGAAGATTTCCACTTCCACACCGGCAGCGGCCAACGCCGAAGCCAGTGAACGGACATAGACGTTCATACCACCGGCGTCCCCGGAGCCAGGCTGTTCCATGGGAGAGGTGTGCAATGACAGGAATGCGACACGCCGAATCAGGGTCACGGCTCTCCTTTCGGCCTCTCCAACAGCATTCGATAAAACACTACTCCTGTACACCGGGCGCAATTGCAGCCCTGGCCTGGCTGCTAACGTGGCGCCAGTGAGCCGAAAACCAGAATCAGCAGAATCAACAACTTTCCGGATCCGATCCGCGAGCCAGGACGACTGGCCCGGAATCTGGGCCATCATGGAGCCGATCATCCGCGCAGGCGAGACCTATACCTGGGATCCTGACACCTCCGAGGCGAAGGCAAAGGAGATCTGGTTCAAGCAACCACCAGGGCAGACCTTCGTCGCGGTCCAGGACGGCCTGGTGATAGGGACAGGTGAGCTGCACCCCAACTACGGCGGAGCGGGAAGCCACGTGGCCAACGCCGGGTACATGGTGCACCAGGATCACAGTGGGAAAGGCGTGGCTCGTGCCCTCTGCACCTATTCCCTGGAGGCCGCCCGTGAGGCCGGGTTTCGCGCCACGCAGTTCAACGCCGTCGTCGAGAGCAACACGAGGGCCGTAAAAGCCTGGCAGAGCCTCGGGTTCGAGGTACTGGCCACCATCCCCGAAGCTTTCAACCACCCGAAGCACGGCCTGGTGGGGCTTCACGTGATGTACCGGAAGCTCTAGAACCCCAGTGACTCCGTCCTAACGCCAGCGCTCCCGCAATGCCGGGAAGCCCTTTTCGTAGCCGTTCAGCAACTCCGACGCAAGACCGTCTGACGCGATCAACGGATGCCCGGCAAAGGCGGCGATCGCAGCGTCGCGGTCCCCCATGGTGGCGGCGCGGATGGTCAGCCTTTCCACTTGCTTGATGCGGAGCATCAGGGAAAGCTGCGAATCGTGGGGGCGGCTTTGCAGTAGCGGCAGGGCGCCTTCGGGGCTTACAACACAGGGAACCTCGACGACGTCGTCCGTGGGCAGTCCGGGAATCGCGGGTATCGCTGTACTTTCGTTGGCGCCAGAACCGGCGCCGGCTTTGCCGCCGGCAGCGTTGGCAGTATTCAGGATGAGTTCGGCGTTGCCGACGCCTGCGAGCGCCCGCATCACGGAGAGTGCGACCCGCTCGTAGCCGCCGCCATGAAGGTCCTCGGCGTGACGACCTTCCCCTGCCGGGCGGGCCTCAGCCAGGTAGCCCTCCTCGCGTGAGCGGCGCGCGGACTCCCACAAGGAGTAGGCCGCGGGTCCTGCTACGGCCAGCTGCGGGTAGAGGTCCTGCTGCTGGCTGTGAATGGATTCGCCTCGTGTGCCTTCAGCTGCGCGCATTGCCTCAACGGCTTTGGCGGTGTCGTAGTAGTAGAAGAGGTACTCGTTGGGCAGGCAGCCCAGCTGTGCCAGGAACTGCTGCGGGAAGAGCCTCCCTTCCTCGAAGCCGGCCAGTGCCTGGGCGTCGGACAAAAGCTCCGGCAGCAGGTCATGGCCGCCGGACTCCAGCCGGTACAACCAGCCCAGGTGGTTCAACCCGTAGTAACCCACGCCGTCGAGCTTTCCTTCGGGAAGGGTGGCTCCGGCCGCTTCGGCAGCGCGCCGGACCAGCCCGCTGGCGGAGTCGCAGATGCCGATTACCCGGCTGCCGAGGATGGGCCGCAGGGCCTCGGTGACCATCCCTGCGGGATTGGTGAAGTTGATCAGCCAGGCCTCCGGAGCGAGTTGCCGCATGGCCTCAGCCAGTTCCAGCATGGCGGGAATTGACCGCAGGGCGTAGGAAATCCCGCCGGCTCCGGTGGTTTCCTGCCCTAGCAGTCCCAGCTCAAGGGCGACCCGCTCGTCGGTGACGCGGCCCGCGGTACCTCCTGGTCTGACCGCTGCGAAAACCATGTCAGTGCCGTTCAGGGCTTGAGTAATCGAGGTGGTGGTGCGGATCGTCGGCCGGCTCCCGGATGCTGACGATGCTGATTCATCCGCCATCGCACGAAGAACGGCGTCCATGGCTTCCAGTCTTGCAGGATCAACGTCGTAGAGGACCAGTTCCCGGACCAGGCCGGAGAAGGGCCCGGAGGCCAACGCCCGGTAGACCAGGGGGACACGAAAACCGCCGCCGCCGGCAATCATAAGCCGCATGACCAGAGTCTATGCCTCCCCCTTTCCAGCAGTAGCGTCACAGCGTAGTCTGCGGGACATGGACGCTATTCCCGCCCGACGGTTCGATCCCCTGTCCAGTGTCCGTACTCCGGGGGCAGACGGTTTCGATTTGCTGCTTTCCGGCACGGTTTTCCAGGACATCATTTTCACGGGGTTGCCGCATGCACCCGAGCCAGGCACGGAAGTCTGGAGCGACGGCATGGGAAGCTGCCCGGGCGGAGTGGCCAACCAGGCAATTGCGGCTGCGAGGCTTGGCCTCCGGACGGGGTTGGCTGCCGCCTTCGGGGATGACGGGTACGGGGACTACAACTGGAAAATCCTGGCAGGGCAGGAACACGTGGACCTGTCCCTCTCCCGGCGGATTCCGGGCTGGCATTCGCCGGTCACTGTTTCGCTCGGTGTGCAGGAGGACCGTTCCATGGTTACCCACGGTCACCCGGCGCCCTTGACGTCATCGGACCTGATTGGACACCCACCGCCCGCCCTCGCTGCCGTCACCGACCTCGCCGAAGAAATGGAGCCTTGGGCGCTCGCAGCCCAGGGAGACGGCGTGAAGCTGTTCGGGGACGTCGGGTGGGATCCGAGCGGGGCATGGCTGCCCAGCAGGCTGGACAACCTGAAGTACTTTTACGCTTTTATGCCGAACCAGCGGGAGGCCATGGCTTTCACCGGCAAGCGTGATCCGTGGGCAGCACTGTATTCGTTGGCTGACCGGGTTCCTGTTGCGGTGGTGACACTCGGACCTCAAGGGGCAATGGCCGTGGACTCCGAGACAGGCGAAGAGGAGTGGGTGCCATCCCTGCCGGTTCCCGCGCTTGATCCCACCGGCGCCGGTGATTGCTTTGGTGCCGCCTTCGTCGTGGGGTGCCTGGCGGGATGGCCCCTGGGTAACCGGCTGCGTTTCGCCAACCTCTGCGCCGCGCTGGCAGTACAACAGGTGGGTGGATCCTTGGCTGCGCCCGGCTGGGGAGACATCGCTGACTGGTGGAAGAAAGCGAACGCGCGGCCCGAGCGGCAGGGGAGCCAGTGGCTGCGGCGGTACAAGTTCCTTGAGGAGATCGTCCGGGATGTCCCGCCCGAGGCACAGCGACGTGCGACGGCCACCATCGCGCACCTTTCCGATGCGTAACCCGACGGCGTGACCGCCAGTCGCCTGCCGGGGCGGCCAATTAAGCGACTTGTCCGGCCGCTACTAGAATCACTAGGGTGACTTACCCAGCAGCAGGCGGCCCTGCACCGGCGTCGTATGCTTCCCCCAATGTGAGCGACGAGCGGTCCGCCGTCATCGACCTTGAGGCCATCCGCCACAATGTGAGGCGACTGGTAGCCGTGGCTTCTCCTGCGCGGGTCATGGCGGTGGTGAAAGCCGACGCCTACGGCCATGGTGCGGTTCCCGTGGCGAGGGCCGCGCTCGCGGCTGGAGCACAATGGCTGGGAGTGGCCCACGTATCCGAGGCTCTGGCCCTCCGGGCTGCCGGCATCGACGCTCCGATACTAGCCTGGCTGCATACGCGCGAAACCAACTTCGTTGCAGCCGTTGCTTCCGGAATAGATATCGCCTGTTCGGGCTGGGAATTGGACAGTATTGTGGCTGCCGCCAGGGATCAGGAGCGCCCCGCCAGAGTTCATCTGAAGGTGGATACCGGCCTTGGCCGTAATGGCGCCACGATCGAGTTTTGGGACAAGCTCGTGGGCGCAGCGGTTGAATACCAGGAGGAGGGGCTGCTGCGGGTGGCTGGAATCTTCTCGCACCTTGCCGTGGCGGACGAACCCGAGCGGCCCGAGACGGATGAACAGCTTGCGGCCTTCCGCGATGCCTTGGCTGTGGCGGAGGATGCCGGAATAGACCCGGAAATAAGGCATCTTGCCAACACACCCGCTGCGCTGTCCCGACCCGATACCCACTTCGACCTCGTGCGGGTCGGGCTTGGCATCTACGGGCTTTCCCCTTTCAGAGGACAGACTTCGGCCGAGCTCGGGCTGCGGCCCGCCATGACTGTCCGCACCCTGGTGGCGCACTGCAAAGACGTCCCGGCCCATCAGGGAGTCTCTTATGGACTTCGGTACCGCACGGAAAGTGCCAGCACACTCGGACTCATCCCGCTGGGCTATGCCGACGGGGTTCCGCGCGTGGCCACCGGAGGCCCGGTCCGCATTAACGGCGTGACATACCCCGTGGTGGGCACTATCGCCATGGATCAGATGGTGGTGGACTTTGGACCGTTGCATCTGGCGGCCGGAGGGAACAGCAGGCTCGGAAGCGAGGCGGTTCTGTTTGGGGACGGGAACGACGGCGGCCCCACCGCCGATGATTGGGCCCGGGCAGCCGGAACCATCAACTACGAGATCGTGACCAGGATCAGCCCGCGCGTGCCCCGTCGCTACATCAATGAAGAGACGACGCCGTGAGCGCCGAACAGGGCCCGCTGCCCGCCTCAGAGCGGCCCGCCTCAGCCCCATCCCGCTCGGCCCGATCCGACTCAGCCCAGTCCGACTCATTCCAGTGGGAACAGACGTTCCACGTCGAAACCGCCGAACAGACTCACCAGCTTGCCAGCGCTATCGGCTCGGTACTCGAGGCGGGGGACCTCTTGGTTCTCACAGGGGAACTCGGGGCGGGGAAGACCACTTTTACTCAGGGATTGGGCGAGGGCCTTGGTGTACGGGCAGGCATTATTTCGCCTACCTTCGTACTGGTCCGCATCCATCCCAACCTGCCCGAGGGGCCGCGCCCCGGCGGACCGGACCTGGTACACGTGGATGCCTACCGCCTCGAATCGGCGTCGGAGATAGACGACATCGATCTCGAGAACACGATGGACAGCTCTGTGACAGTGGTGGAATGGGGGAGGGAACGGGTAGAGCACCTGAGTGACAGCCGGCTCGAGGTTGAACTTTATCGCCGGCTGGGATCGGCAGGACTCCCCGGTGTCTCCTACCCAGCGGAGAGCCCGGAACAGGCGAGCCCGGAACAGGCAGCAGTCCTCGATTTCGCTCCCGAGGACGATGACGAACCACGAACCATTGTGATCCGTGGGTTTGGGCCACGGTGGGCCCGGCAACCGTCGTGGCCGGGCATCGCGGAAGGAATCTCCTGATGCTGATCCTTGCCATCGACACCTCGGCTGTCGCCAGTGCCGCCCTGGTTTCCGATGACGCCATGGAAGGCGTGGTGAGCAACTTCTCCACCGAAGACACCCGAAGCCACGCTGAGGTTCTGGCACCAGGCATTAACCGGATGCTGGCAGAAGCAGGCGTCACCGGCTCTGATATCGACGCCATCGTTACAGGGGTGGGACCGGGGCCGTTTACGGGGCTGCGTTCAGGGATCGCCACCGCCCGTACACTGGCATTCGTCTGGCAAAAGCCCCTTTATGGGATGATGAGCCTGGATGCGGTGGCCCTGGAAGTGGCTGAATCAACAGAGGCGGTCCCTGAGTTCATCGTGGCCACCGACGCCCGCCGCAAAGAGGTTTATTGGGCCCGCTACACCCTGGAAGAGGGGCAACTGCCGCAACTCGTTGACGGCCCGCATGTCGGCTTTGCCGTGGACGTTCCGGATCTCCCCGCCTATGGTGCCGGTGCCGGGCTGTACCCCGATGCCCTCCAGGCCAATCCGGACTTCAGCTCCGAGCAGCCGGACGCACTCTACCTGGGGCAATTCGCCCTGGCTCGTTTGGCCGCTGGCGGGGAACTGCCGGATTCCACGCCGCTGTACCTGCGCGAGTCCGATGCCCAGGTCCCGGGGCCCCGAAAGCGGGCGCTATGAGCGGACGCCACGAGGATACGGGCAGTGTGATTCTGCGGGAAATGACAGCCGAAGACATTCCTGCAGTACACCAGCTTGAGCGCAAACTGTTTCCCGTGGACGCCTGGCCATTGCAGATGTTCTTCGACGAGCTGGGCCAGTCAGACACCCGCCACTATCTTGTCGCCGAAGCGGCCGGGACCATCGTGGGTTATGCCGGGCTCATGTGCATCCAGCCCATAGCCGACGTCCAGACCATCGCCGTGATTCCGGAGCAGGAAGGCAAGGGAATCGGCTCGGCATTGCTCACCGCCCTGATCAGGGAAAGCCGCCGCCGGAACGCAGAAGATGTATTGCTTGAGGTCCGGGCGGACAACCCCCGCGCCCAGCAGCTCTACCTCCGCTTCGGTTTCGAGCAGATCCACGTCCGCCCGCGGTATTACCGGGACGGCGTAGACGCCCTGATCATGCGGCTCCCACTATCGGAAACAGTGCCCACAACGGAAGCAGAACGCCCATGAACGGCAACGAGCCGTTGGTTCTTGGAATCGAATCATCCTGTGACGAGACCGGCGTCGGCATCGTGCGGGGAACGTCCCTGCTGAGCAACACGGTCTCATCCTCGATGGAGGAACACGTCCGGTTTGGCGGCGTGATACCCGAAATCGCCTCCCGGGCCCACCTCGACGCTTTGGTTCCCACCCTCCAGCAGTCGCTCGCGGATGCGGGTGTCACCTTGCAAGAGGTCGACGCCGTCGCGGTCACCGCAGGTCCGGGCCTGGCGGGCGCACTCATGGTGGGGGTTTGTGCTGCGAAGGCGCTCGCCGTGGCCACCGGCAAACCCTTGTATGCCATCAACCATCTGGTGGCGCACGTAGGGGTCGGCGTGCTCCAGGCCGATGGTGAAAGGGCAGGAGCCCTGCCCCAGAACCTTGGCGCCCTGTTGGTTTCCGGGGGGCACACTGAAATACTTCGCATCAAGAGCATTACCGACGACGTGGAGATGCTCGGCTCCACCATCGATGACGCGGCCGGAGAAGCCTACGACAAGGTGGCGAGGCTGCTTGGACTGGGCTACCCGGGAGGACCAGCAATCGACAGGCTGGCGCGAACGGGAAACGCAAAGGCAATCCGCTTTCCCAGAGGACTGACCCAGCCGAAGTATATGGGCACCGCAGACGTACCCGGCCCCCACCGCTACGACTGGTCCTTCAGCGGCCTCAAGACCGCCGTCGCGCGCTGCGTTGAGCAGTTTGAGGCGAGGGGAGAGCCGGTTCCGGTTGCGGACGTCGCGGCAGCCTTCCAGGAGGCCGTAGTGGACGTGATCACGTCCAAGGCGGTTCTCGCCTGCCGGGAGAACGGCATTACCAGCCTGCTTCTTGGCGGGGGAGTCGCGGCCAATTCCCGGCTCCGGCAGCTCACCGGCGAACGTTGCAGCGCTGCCGGAATAGCACTGCACGTCCCGCCCCTGGACCTCTGCACCGATAACGGCGCCATGGTGGCAGCCCTGGGAGCCCAGCTCATGATGGCCGGCATCGGGCCCAGCGGGATAGCTTTCGCGCCGGATTCCTCCATGCCGGTCACCACGGTTTCGGCTTAGGCCACGGTTTCGGCCTAAACGACACTTTCGGCTTAGACAAGAACGTTGTAACCCTCGGAGCGGACGATTGCCTCTTCGGGCAGGATGTCTGCCGTGATCAGATCGCGGTCGTAGACCACCAGCGCAGTGTTTTTCAGGATCTGCTCTCTCGAGACGATCAGGCCGCTCCGTTTATCCCTGGTCAGCCGGACGATCCTGTTGTGCCGTAAAACCTGCCCGCCGGACTCTTGGAAGTACGCGTCTTCTTCTTTGATGTGGAACTTCACCGCGGGTACCTTCTCCGCCCGCAGTTCGCCGCACAGGTGCTCATCGGTGACAGAAACCAGGAACTGAAAGCTCTGCTCGGTGTCATTGCGGACGCGGTAGTCGAGGTAGTTGTAGATGATGGACGTGCCGGATCCGAAGGGGATCTGCCTGTTGAAGTCCGGAAACAGATCCAGTTCGCCGTGGTGATGGTGTTCCACGATGGTCAATTCGCTGTGGAGGACCATCCAGTGCAGCAGGTTTGTGAACTGGCACAGCCCGCCCCCGATCCCTGACTCGGCCCGGCCGTTATTGATGGTGAGACCTTCGCGGTAGCCCTTAGCCGCCGTGCAGCTTCCCACCAGATTCCAGAAGGAAAACGTCTCGCCGGGCCTGATCTCCACGCGGTTTACCAAGGGCGCGGCGATTCCGAGGCTGACGGCTTTGTTCTCCTGAAAGTGCAGGTCGACGTTGCCGAGCTTCCTCCGGATCAGGGAGTTGTGCCGGTAAACAACCACCGGCAGCGTTTCGCCATCTCTGACAGTGGCGAACCTTGCTCCGGAAAACACGTCCTGGAGCTTTCGTTGGAGGACCATCCGCTGTACCGATATCCAGTACGTCAACGGCGACAACTCACAGAACAACTTACGCGGCATACGCTTTTCCCCCGGATCGAACCTGCATGGCAACGTGCCACACTCCTGAAGTTTCCGTTTCGGGGACTTTGGTTACACCGGGCGCGAACTAATTTATTGCCTCAAGGCCGCCGCTCAGGCTGTGGGTCCGTTCCTCATTTGTTTCACGAGGTCGAGGACCACAGCCTGCAGATTGCCGCCGTTTTCAGCGGCGACGCGGCGCTGCCGCTGGTAGCCGGCGCCCCGGCGGATGATCTTTTCGACGTCGGCCAACTCATCCGCGCAACGGAGCTTAGCGGCCACAGGTTCCAACCGGTTAAGTGTCTCCAGAAGGTGGTCCGTCACCAGCTGTTCATTGCCCTTTGCGTCCAGGATGATGATGGCGTCCAGGCCGTACCTGGCGGCACGCCATTTGTTCTCCTGGACGTGCCAGGGCGGCATGGTGGGAATGGTTCCGCCGTTATCCAGGGTGGTGGAGAGTTCGTCGACGAGGCACTGGGTCAGCGCAGCGACGGCACCCACTTCCTCAAGCGTGGCCAGGCCGTCGCAAATCCGCATCTCGATGGTTCCCAGATTGGGAACGGGGCGGATGTCCCAGCGGATTTCCGAGAGGGTGTCGATGACTCCCGTCGTGAACATGTCCTGCACGTACGACTCGTATTCATCCCAGGTGGAGAACTGGAATGGAAGCCCTGCGGTGGGAAGCTGCTGGAACATGAGGGCCCGGTGCGAGGCGTAACCGGTATCCTCGCCGCCCCAGAAAGGACTGGACGCTGACAATGCCTGGAAATGGGGGAAGTAGTTGACCAAGCCATCAACCACGGGAAGGGCTTTTTCCTTGCGGTCCAGGCCGACGTGGACGTGCACGCCGTAAATCACCATCTGCCGGCCCCACCACTGCGTGCGGTCGATCAGCTTGGCATAGCGGGCCTTATCCGTGACGGGTTGAAGCTGCGGCGGGCTGAAGGGGTGGCTTCCGGCACAGAAGACTTCCACACCCATGGGGTCGGTGACCTCACGTACAGCGGCGAGGGAACTGCTGAGGTCTTCCTTTGCCTGGGCCACCGTCTCACAGATACCGGTGACGAGCTCCACCGTGTTCAGCAGAAGCTCCTGCTTGATGTGCGGGTGTTCGTCGTCGTCGTTCAGTTCCGGGTGATTGACGGCAACCCCGCGCAAAACCTCATTGGCAACGGACGCCAATTCACCGGTTTCAGCATTGACGAGTGCAAGCTCCCATTCCACTCCAAGAGTTGATTGCCTGGAGGCAGCAAAATCAATCTTCATGTGGTCCCTTTACGTTTTTACTTGCCGTTGCCGCTGCCTCCCCCAGAGCTGGCAACCGTGCCTCAAGTCTAGTGCAGGGGTAGCATCGGTATGATGGCTTGGTTTCAAAGCGCACGTGACAGTTTTCACATCGGCACCTTTCGGATTGGCAGCGTTCACCCTGAGGGTCCAAGCAGTGTTCGAACCAGTGGTTCTCCCGCAAGAATCCTGACGATGATTTTCGGAACCGTCCTGTTGGCTGCCGCCTGTACACCAGGGCCCACTGGCGGCACGCCATCCCCATCCGGCTCTAGCCCGGCTCCCGGTGCGTCTGCCTCGCCATCGGCCCAGGAATCGACGACGGCGGCACCTCCGCCCGCGACAAACTCACCGGACGCCGGTGAACAGCTGGGCTGGGGTCCTGGACAGAAGGATCTGAACGCCGCCCGCACTGCCGTTTCGGCCATGACCGTCAGCCAGAAAGCGGGCCAGGTCCTTTTGCCGTTCTATCAGGGCTTGGACCACGGGGCACAGGCGGACGCCATTGAACGGCTCCACCTCGCGGGTTCCATAGTTATGGCTGACAACGTTCCAGGGACGCCCGACGGCCAGGTCGACACGGCAGCAATGGGCAAGGTCACCGCTGCCCTGCAGAAGGCCACTACGGCGGACGGCCGAAAATGGCCGGGGATGATCGCCGTCGACCAGGAAGGCGGTCTGGTTTCAAGGCTTCGCACGCCACTCACCGAATGGCCTTCGCCCATGAGCTACGGGGCAGCCGGAAATCCCTCCTTGGCGTCCGACGCGGGCCGCTCGCTGGCGGGTGAACTGGCGGGGCTGGGGTTCAACGTGGATTTCGCGCCGGACGCGGACGTCACTATTGGCCCGACGGATCCGACCATCGGGTCACGCTCGATATCGGGGAGCCCCGAAACAGTCGGCCAAATGTCTGTAGGCTTTTCTCAGGGGATGCTGGCCGCAGGGGTACTCCCGGCCATCAAGCATTTTCCTGGCCACGGTTCCGTGACGGTGGACTCCCACCTGGACCTTCCCGTTCAGCCCGCTCCCACGGCCCAACTCGAGGCAAGGGACTGGATGCCGTTCAAGGCAGGTATTGCGGCCGGCGTTCCCATGGTGATGACGGGGCACATAGCCGTTCCGGCCCTGGAACCGGGCATGCCTGCGTCGGTGTCGAAAGCAACGTACAGCGTCCTGCGCGGCATCGGCTTCAAAGGAGTTGCCGTTACCGACGCCCTGAACATGGAGGCTATTCAGAAGCAGTTCCCGGGCGGGTCTGCTGCGCCCAAGGCTTTGGCAGCCGGCGCGGATCTCCTGCTGATGCCACCCGACGTTGAGGCCGCTCATCAGGCTATTGTTGCTGCCGTGGGAGATGGTTCGCTCGCCAAGGAGCGACTGGACGAGGCAGCCCAGCGGGTTGCAACAATGATGCTCTGGCGGGGGCGGACAACGATTCCACCCGCTCCGGCTCCGGGCAGCGGCGCGGATCTGTCGCGGAAGCTCTCTGCGACGGCAATCACGGTACTTTCCGGTCCCTGCCGCGGACCGATCATTCAGGGCGCTGTCACGGTGGCCGGGGGTTCGGCAGCGGACCATGCACGCTTTGCGAAAGCCGCAGCGGGTGCGGGTGTCACCATTGGAACCGGCCCTACAGTCAGCCTCATCGGCTTCGGCGAAGGGCCCGTAAAAGCCGACGTCGCCGTCTCCCTCGATGCACCCTGGTCCCTCGCTTCATCAACAGCCGCCACCAGGATTGCACTGTACGGGCGCACACCGGGGGCCTTTGACGCATTGCTTGCGGTTCTTACCGGCAAGGCTGGCGCCCCCGGAAAGCTGCCGGTCGACGTCGGAAGTTATCCCCGAGGTTCGGGTTGCCCGTAGGCGGGGCCGGACGGGATCAGGGGACCCTATGCCGGGGCGACGTTCCCGGATTGGGATTCCCCTGTCGTGCTGTTTGCTAATGAGAATGATTGTCATCTAAGCTCGGGGAATGCATTTATCCCTGGTTAGTTCGCTCGATACCCAATGCCGTCAGGAAGCAACCTTCCGCCTGGGGGAGACCCATGGAAACTCCGTGGTGGTGCATCATGATCTCCTTGAGGGGTACGTTGTCCTGCGGCGGATTTTTCGGGACGGCGTGCTTATCGAGCGTGCCGAGACGCCACTGGAGCACGGCTGCCTGAGCTGCACCGTCAGGCTCGATGTTGTGCCCACCGTGGAGCGGCTCATGGATACGGACTGCGCCCATGTGGTTCTTGGCCTCCCGCCTGGAGTAGCCACAGGCTTGGTGGTCGCAGAGCTGACAGCAAGGCTGGGGGCCAATATCTTCATTGACAATGCGGTGCTGGCGGTCGATCCCATGGAACTCGAGCACCAGATCTGGGACAGGCATACACTCTTCGAATCGGGATTTACCTCAGCACGCGGAGACGACCGCACCAGCGGAGAGTTCCTGATTTCCGAATTCGCGCACGTTGATACCGTGATGGTCCAGGCGGGCCTCGGGGCCCAACTTGCCGGCAGTGTGGACAAGGAATCAACTGACTGGCACTCAGGGGTCCAGCTCATGACGCAACTGGCGCCGCATGCCGTACTCGTTGAAACACACGACGACTTCCGTCCCCGCTGCTATGACGCGCGGGAAGCGGTATCACGCTCACGGCTCGGGGCTGTCCGGGTTCCTGTCCAGGACCGTTCCGGGGACTTCTGCACCGTCCTGCACTCCGTGGAGCGGCCTCTTCATCCGCAGCGCTTCCGGGAGGCCCTTCCTCTGCTGGCCGCCGGGTCACACTGGTTGCGGGGGAGGCTCTGGATGGCGTCCGCTCCGGCCCAGAGGATCGGCCTGATGGGCATCGGTCCCCGTGTCTGGTTGGAAAACACTGGCCGCTGGGTAGCGGACCAGGAAGAAGGACTGACGGCCAACGCCGGCGACGCCGATGCCATCCTTGCCTGGCACCCGAGATTTGGGGACCGGAGCACCGTGGTAGCGGTGACGGGTCGCGGAGAAGACATCGACGGCGGCGAGATCCGCTCGCTGCTTGATGCCTGCCAGCTCACTGACGAAGAAATGGCCCAGGACTTCGCCACCCTTGAGGACCCCTGGGAGCTGGAAAGCAGTCTGTAGAAAACGGCCGGCACATCACCGGTCACAACCATTGAAGGAGAAAACATGAAGGTCAGGAATTCATTGCGTGCCCTGAAAAAGATTCCAGGGGCCCAAATAGTCCGCCGAAGAGGAAGAACATTCGTCATCAACAAAAAGAATCCGCGAATGAAAGCCCGCCAGGGCTGAAATGAGTTAAGAGACGCCTCCGGGGTCCCCGCCCGAGGAACGAGGGTGGGGAAGAGGCGGAACGGAAAGCCCGCCAGGGCTGAAATGAGTTAAGAGACGCCTCCGGGGTCCCCGCCCGAGGAACGAGGGTGGGGAAGAGGCGGAACGGAAAGCCCGCCAGGGCTGACGGCGAGCGGTTTACAAGCGGTTTAATGGTGCTGTGCCCATTCTGAATAAAGACATGACCTTATGCATCTCGCTCTCGGCCCGGCCCAGCAACAACGGGACGCGTTTCCACAACCATCTGTATGAGCAGCTTGGCCTGAACTGGATCTACAAGGCGTTTGCCCCCACGGATCTGGGCCAGGCAATCGCCGGTGTTCGCGGCCTGGGAATCAGGGGCTGCGCGATTTCCATGCCTTATAAGGAAGAGGTCATCGAACTGGTTGACGTCATGGATCCGTCCGCGAAAGCCATCGACTCAGTCAACACCATCGTCAATGACGCTGGCCGGCTGACGGCGTATAACACCGACTACACAGCCATCGAACAGTTGCTGAAGGGGAACGACGTCCCAAACGACTACTCCGTGCTGCTCAAGGGATCAGGTGGTATGGCGAAAGCCACTGCGGCCGCCTTGCGTGACGCCGGCTTCCGGGACGTGACCATCATTGCCCGGAATGAGACCTCCGGACGCTCGCTGGCCGATCTTTACGGGTTTCGCTGGCAGGCGCAGCTCGATGGCGATGGCGACAGCGATGGTCCCGCAACTGAGGTCAACAGTGCCCGCGTGGCGGACATGATCATCAACGTGACCCCCATCGGCATGGCAGGCGGTAAGGCAGGCAGCAAGGCCGGGGGAGCGGAGGCGAACGGCCTGTCCTTCCCGCAGCCGGTGATCGATGCCGCAAAGGTGGTCTTCGACGTCGTCGCGCTACCGGCGGAGACACCCCTGGTTGCTGCCGGCCGGGCAGCCGGCAAAACCGTTATTACCGGCGCGGAAGTTGCCACCATCCAGGCGCTTGAGCAATTTGTGCTTTACACCGGGATCAGGCCTACGGATAGCCAGGTGCGCGCTGCAGAGGAGTTCATGCGGGCCCAGTAAGCCGAGCCAATAAGCAGAACTAAGGATAGAAAACGGGCTCCACCGAGATGGCCACCCGGTCCTCACCGATCCTGGTGAGAACCAGGGTGGCCGTTTTCTTTGCTGCGTTCTTTCCTGAGGACTTGACACCGGCGAGCAATTGCTTCCGGAGTTCCTCGGGCGTCACGGAGGTCCCACGCTTTTTGATGTCCAGCACGCCGATCCGGTTGTCTTTCACCCATGACTTCAATGCCTTGACGTTGTACGGCATGACCTCCAGGATCCTGTAGGCGCGGGCAAAAGGTGTATCACGCAAACCGGCAGCGCAGATGTAGGCAATGTGCTCATCCACCAGATGGCCATCGAGTTCAAGCGCGACGTCGGCCACAAGGCCGGCGCGGATGACGGCGCCATCGGGTTCATACAGGTAGCCTTCGACCGGCCCCACAGGGGCTACGGGACCGCCGTCGAAATCTTCCTCACTGGTAATCTCCGCGGCCCCCTGGGCACCCAGCAGCAGAGCGGCACGTCGGACTCCAGGGCGGCGGACAGCGTTGAACCAGAGGGCCACCTCCGTGACGTCTCCGCCTACCGAAACCCACTGGGCTTCGCATCCGGCCGGGACAGAGCCATGCGGGATACCAGGGCCCATCTTGACGCCAACAGAGCGGCCTGATTTTGCAAGCGATTCAACGAATGACAGTGGGGGTGAGAAATCCTCCGGGTCCCAGATCCGCCGTGTTCCCGAGGTGGAGGTGGTGCGGCGAGCCGGATCCAGCCAGACGCCGTCGATACCTTCAAGGGAAACCGTGGTGGCGTCGGCATGGACCACCGTGGCGTTCGGGAACGGAATGAGGTTCATGGTGGCGCAGGCTGCGGTTGTTTCATCCTGCTCCACCGCAGTAACGCGAATGTCCAGCGATGCAAGGGCCATGGAGTCCGCCCCAAGACCGCAGCCGAGGTCCGCCACATGCCTGATGCCGGCCCTGAGAAACCGTTCGGCGTGGCGCGCGGCAACAGGGAGGCGCGTGGATTGCTCCAGTCCGGCGGGTGTGAAGATCATCTGACGGGCAAACTCGCCGAATTTGCCTTCCGCCTTGGTTCGAAGGCGCGATTGGGTAAGGACAGCAGAGACGAGGGCGGGGGAGTGCCCGGCTTTTCGAAGCGCCGCATTCTGCTGGAACGCCTCCGCTTCGCGGTAGGGACCCAGAGAGGCCAACAGTTCCCACCCCTCGCTGGTCAGCAGTGGGGCGATAAGGTCCTGTGTTGCGTCAGCCATGCAGTCAACCCTAGTGGAGGCCATGACTCGGTGGTGGCCCCGCTAGGGTTGAAGACATGGAAGAGCATGAAGAACCGCAGGCAGCCGCAAATGACCAGATTCCCGCTGACGGCATCGTCAAGTACGCCCGGCCGGCCCTCATAGCGGCAGCCGCCATCGTCATCATCAGCCTCGCACTGCTCGCCGTCATTTTCGCTCTCGATACTTTCAACGCCACCGTCTACTCGGTGGGCGGCAAGAACATCAATGATCCCAGCGATGAAGCCAGGGACATCCGGGAGCTCTACTCAGCTGTCCGGGTTGGCGGTGTTGTTGTCCTGATCGCCTCTGCTGCAACGGCGGTTGCAGCAGCCATAGTCTTGTTCCGTAGCCGGAACTCGCCGCAGAACAGGGAAGATAACGGTGAGAACCTCGGATTCGACGATCTGGCGGACTCCTAGCCCACCGGGTAAAAGGCGGCCAAGAGTGTTCACTTCCGACGAAATTCTTAGCACTCGCCTTGACCGAGTGCTAACGGTTACATAGAGTCTTCATTAGCACTCTCCCTAGGAGGGTGCTAACACATGAAGAACTGCCAGCCCGGCTGCTGCCGGCACCCGCGACGACGGTTTGCCAGCCAAAGGCACAGTTTTACTGTCCATGAATTTGCTGACGAAAAGGAGAGGTCCGAGTGTCGGTCTCTATTAAGCCTCTTGAGGATCGTATTGTTGTCCGCCCGCTCGAAGCCGAGCAGACCACGGCTTCCGGCCTGGTCATCCCGGACTCCGCACAGGAGAAGCCGCAGGAAGGCGAAGTTGTTGCAGTAGGCCCCGGCCGCTTTGACGACAACGGCAACCGCGTTCCCCTCGATGTCGCTGAAGGCGACGTCGTAATCTACTCGAAGTACGGCGGAACCGAAGTCAAGCACAGCGGCACCGAGTACCTCGTGCTGTCCGCTCGCGACGTTCTGGCGATCGTCGTTAAGTAACTCTCTTGGACCCCGCGCAGCTGACTTGTCTGACGGTCAGCAGCGCGGGGTTTCTGTCTTTGAAAGGACACAACCATGGCAAAGCAGCTTGCGTTTAATGACGCTGCCCGCCGGTCGCTCGAAGCCGGCATCGACAAGCTCGCCAATACCGTCAAGGTGACGCTGGGCCCGCGTGGCCGCAACGTTGTTTTGGACAAGAAGTGGGGAGCCCCCACCATCACCAACGACGGCGTGACCATCGCCCGCGAAGTCGAATTGGATGACCCCTACGAAAACCTTGGTGCCCAGCTGGCCAAGGAAGTCGCCACCAAGACGAACGATGTCGCCGGCGACGGCACCACCACTGCGACCGTCCTGGCCCAGGCCCTGGTCAAGGAGGGCCTGCGCAACGTTGCTGCCGGCGCTGCTCCCGGCCAGATCAAGCGCGGCATCGAGGTCTCGGTTGAGGCCGTCGCCGCCCGTCTGCTCGAGAACGCCCGGCCTGTCGAGGGAACCCAGGTGGCCAACGTTGCAGCCATCTCGGCCCAGAGCGACGAGGTTGGCGAACTCCTGGCTGAAGCATTCGGCAAGGTTGGCAAGGATGGTGTGATCACCATTGAAGAATCTTCCACCACCCAGACGGAGCTGGTCCTCACCGAGGGCATGCAGTTCGACAAGGGCTACCTCTCCCCGTACTTCGTCACTGACGCGGAACGCCAGGAAGCTGTCCTCGAAGACGCACTGATCCTGATCAACCAGGGCAAGATCTCCTCGGTACAGGATTTCCTGCCGCTGCTGGAGAAGGCACTGCAGAGCTCCAAGCCGCTCTTCATCATCGCTGAAGACGTCGACGGCGAGGCATTGTCCACCCTGATCGTCAACCGCATCCGCGGCACCCTGAACGTGGTTGCCGTCAAGGCTCCTGGCTTCGGCGACCGCCGCAAGGCAATGCTTCAGGACATCGCCACCCTGACCGGTGCCCAGGTAGTCTCCCCGGAGCTTGGCCTGAGCCTGGACACTGTTGGCCTCGAGGTTCTGGGTACGGCCCGCCGCATCACGGTTACCAAGGACAACACCACCATTGTCGATGGCGCCGGAACGGCTGAGGATGTCGCGGCACGGGTTTCCCAGCTGCGCGCCGAGCTTACCCGCACCGACTCCGACTGGGACAAGGAAAAGCTGCAGGAGCGCCTCGCCAAGCTGGCCGGCGGCATCGGAGTTATCAAGGTCGGTGCAGCCACCGAGGTTGAGCTGAAGGAAAAGAAGCACCGCATCGAGGATGCTGTCTCCTCCACGCGCGCTGCTCTTGAAGAAGGCATTGTTGCCGGTGGCGGTTCCGCTCTGATCCACGCCCTGAAGGCGTTGGATGAGGACCCGGCCGTCCAGGCACTCGAGGGCGACGCAGCCGCTGCTGTTGGCATCGTGCGCCGTGCCCTGGTCCAGCCGCTGCGTTGGATCGCTCAGAACGCCGGCTTCGACGGCTACGTTGTGGTCGCCAAGGTGGCTGAGGCAGAACTCCACCACGGGTTCAACGCCAAGTCCGGGCAGTACGAAGACCTTATCGCTGCCGGTGTCATTGACCCCGTCAAGGTGACCCGCGCAGCACTCCGTAACGCAGCATCCATCGCGGCACTGGTCCTCACCACCGAGACCCTTGTTGTCGAGAAGCCTGCAGAAGAAGAAGAACACGCAGGCCACAAGCACTAGCTGAACCCGCAGTTCGCACAAAAAGCTCCGGCCAGGAACTCCTGGCCGGAGCTTTTTGCTGTTCTCCGCTACTCCGCTGCCCTGCTACTCCATTGCGCCGCCGTGCATCGGATCGTCACTGCTGTCATCGGCAGTGCTGGAACCGGTTTCGTCGGGGAGGTCCAGATCTCCGCGGGCCTCATCCATGCCGGGCTCATCGGATGGAACGTCGTAACGCTCCGGCTGGACGCCGCCTGCCTGTTCCTCGATCAGCGCCTGCTCCTCGCTGAACCGGATCACATTGGCTTCGTCTCCGGAGTCGCCCGGGATGTCCTCACGCACCGCCGACGGGTCCGGTACAACCAATCCCTGCCCATCGTCCTGGTGTTCGCTCATCAGCTGATCCTTTCTGAATATCACTTCCTTCGCGGATACTAAGCCTACTTTCTATAGCTGATTCGAGGAATTTCATGACCGTATTCCTCAAGAAATGTTTTGTCTTTTCCCAGAAAAATGTGAACTAATGGCTCCCGGGGCAAGGCGGCCCATACTGCCGATTGGTACTAAAGGTCACGAATCGGTAACATAGATGTTTTGATTAGGCGCTCTGAAGGGTTTTTCTGTGTCTGTTGCGAGAACCGTGATGCCGCCACGCCATCAAAACGGTGTTCCGGACGTGCGTCGAAAATCTAATTTCCGCCCGGAAATACAGGGCCTGCGGTCGTTGGCAGTGCTCATGGTGGTCAGCTACCACGTGTGGTTCGGCCGGGTTTCGGGCGGTGTTGATGTCTTCTTGCTCATCTCAGCCTTCCTGATGACGCTGCAGTTCGTGGCACGGTACGAACAACGGGTTCCCGTGAGCCTACTGAAGCACTGGCTGCACCTTTTCCGCAGGCTTCTCCCGGCTGCTGTGACAGTCATTGTTGTGACTCTGGTGGCCACATTTCTGCTCCTTCCCCGCACGCGGTGGCTGGATATCATCCACCAGGGCTGGGCGTCGTTGTCCTACACGGAGAACTGGCTGCTTCAGAGCCAGGCTGTGGACTACTACGCAACAGACCACAGCATCGCCAGCCCCCTTCAGCATTTCTGGTCACTGTCCATCCAAGGGCAGGTCTTTATTCTTTGGCCGCTGATCTTTGTCTTCGCGGCCTGGGCGGCCAAGAGATACCGGCTGCACTACCGCCCTCTTCTTGTTTATGTCTTCGGCGCCATTTTTGTGGTTTCACTGGCTTATTCCATCCACTTCACCGCCACCAACCAGGCGCAGGCGTACTTTGACACAGGGGCCCGGCTGTGGGAGTTCGCATTGGGGACGATTGTGGCCCTCATACTCCCGGGACTGCGCCTTCCCCGGAAGGTCCGCATCGTGCTGGGCTGGCTGGGTATTCTTGCCATGCTGGCCTGTGGCATCCTGCTCAATGTGCAGGCTGCCTTTCCCGGTGTGGCAGCACTTTGGCCAACGCTCGCTGCGGCCTGTGTCATTGCGGCCGGCCAAACCGGGAGCGTCCTGGGCGTCGACAGGATTCTCAGTTCGAAACTGCTGGTCAAGCTGGGCGATAACTCCTACGCCCTGTATCTCTGGCATTGGCCACTGCTTGTCATCGGGCTGGCCTGGAGCGGCAAGGAGCATGCCGGTTGGCTTTCGGGGACCGTCATCATCGGCGCCTCACTGATTCTCGCGTACCTGACCACCCGCTTCCTCGAGAAGCCCTGGCGGGAATGGAAATGGCCGGAAGTCAACAAGCGCCGTTCCCTGGTGGCGGTGACGCTGTCTCTGGTGGTTGCGGCCGCCCCTCTGGGCGGTGCGCGGATTGCTCTCCAGATGGAGGCGGATGCCGCACTTGCCCAAGCGGTCTACAACAATCCTGGAGCCAAAAGCCTTGAGCCCGGCTACGTGGACAGGGCTGCAGCCGACGCCGTCCAGCTGCCGGATCTTGCCACCGTCGGAAGTGACTGGGCAGACTATCCGGGCGGATGTGAAAAGTTTCACGATCCCCAGGGGATCAAATGCAGCAACGGTGTGACCGAGTCGCCGCAAAAGTCCATTGTCATCTGGGGAAGCTCCCACGCCGGAGTGTGGGGGACTCCCGTCATGGAAATGGCAAAAAAGCACAACTGGGCAGTGGTGGCCTTCCTTAAGTCGATGTGCCCCATCACTGACGGTACCGACACCACAGTCCCCGCAGACTGCGCGGCCTTCAACAAGGCCGCCTCTGACGAAATCGTCAAGATGAAACCGGACCTCGTCTTCACTACCAGCACCAGGCTGGGGCGCGGTGACGATCGCACTGAATATCTGGACCCGAGCTGGGCGAAGATGCTGGAACCCCTTGGTGCCGCTGGAATTCCTGTCATGGGTGTACGTGATACACCACGGTTCCCGGCTTCGGTCCCGGAGTGCATCACTAAGAATGCCCAGGACGAACAGGCCTGCGGGATTCCGAAATCCGAGGCGTACAGCGGGGAGTCTCCCGCAAGCCAGTACGGTCAGATCCTCAACCTTGATCTATCCGACTATTTCTGTCCCAACGGATTCTGCCCGGCGGTCATCGGAAACATCGTCGTTTATCTTGACGATAACCATCCCACGGCAACCTACATGAAGACCCTGGTCCCCGCTTTCGAGGAGCGTTTCGGCGCACTGACCGGCTGGGACATCTGATGGTGGCGGTCTCAACGAACACCATCAAGAACGAAGTCGGAGCAGCCAGGCCTGCTCGCGGCAGCGAGCACTTCCTTCCCGAAGTGCAGGGACTTCGTGCACTGGCCGTGCTGATGGTGGTCACTTATCACGTGTGGCTGGGCCGGGTGTCTGGAGGCGTTGATGTTTTCCTTCTCATATCCGCATTCCTGCTGACCCTTTCCTTTGCCCGTAAGGCGGAGGCAAAGAAGCCCTTACGGCTGGTCAGTTACTGGCTGCACCTTTTCAAACGGTTGCTGCCAGCCGTCGTCGTCGTCATTCTGGCCGTACTGATCGGCACATGGGCAATTCTTCCGCCCGGGCGCTGGCCTGACGTGCTTGATCAGGCCTGGGCGTCGCTGCTGTACCGGCAGAACTGGCTGCTGGCCGACACCGCCATTGACTACTACGCGCAGGACCACGCCGCCGCGAGTCCGCTTCAGCACTTCTGGTCGCTATCCATCCAAGGCCAGGTTTTTATCCTCTGGCCACTGATATTTGCCGGTGCGGCAATCCTGCACCGCACTATTCTTCGTCGTACGGGGATCTCCTACCGTCTGCTGCTGGCGGTAGCGTTCGGAGTCATTTTCGCCGTCTCTCTCGCCTTCTCCATACAGCAGACCGCCACCAACCAGGCCTACGCCTACTTCGACGCCCGGACGCGCCTGTGGGAGTTCGCACTGGGCTCCCTGCTTGCCCTGGCCCTTCCGTTCATAAAACCCGGAAAGCTCCTTAGGACAATCCTCGGCTGGACGGGGTTTATCGCCATGATTTCCTGTGGCCTGCTGCTTACAGTGGAGAGATCCTTCCCCGGCTTTGCCGCCTTGTGGCCCACGCTCTCCGCTGCTGCCATCATCGTGGCAGGCCAGAGCGGCAGCCGTGTGGGGGTCGACCGCCTGCTGAGCTGGAAGCCTTTGGTCACGCTGGGCAACAACTCGTACGCGCTCTATCTTTGGCACTGGCCAGTGCTGGTGTTTGTCCTGGCCCAATTGGGCATCTCAACACCGAGTCTTGCCCAAGGCCTCGCGATTCTGGCGGTATCGCTGGTGCTTGCAGTGCTCACCACGCGTTTTGTTGAGACACCATTGCGGCTGTGGCACTGGCCCGAACGCAAAACCTGGCGGACCGCCGTCGTCGTGATGGCCTGCGGAGCCCTTCTCGCCGGGCCGGTGTCCCTCTGGCAGACCCGGCTCACGGCGGAAGAGGCCGCTGCCGCCGCTCAGCCCAGGGATCTGACGCCCGGTGCCATGGCCCTGACGCCGGGGAACGCGGGAAAGCCGACTCCGGAGGCCACCGTCATTCCTGCGCCTGTGGCCATGAAGGATGAATGGGCGAGCCTGGAAGGGCCGTGCACCGGCACCAATGTCCCGGACGACCCACTCCTTTCGTCTTGCAGTGAGCTTTCAAAACCGGACGTTGTTACGAAGCGCATCGTCGTTCTTGGGGATTCCCATGCGCAGCAGTACATGGCCGCCCTTGGCCCGATCGCAGAGCAGCGCGGCTGGGAAGTGGTCACGCTGTTGCTGGGGAACTGCAGGTTCGGCGCGGAGACTCCGGACCGCGTCACGGAGTGCAATGCCTTCAACAAGGCCAGCTCCGAGTACGTGATGAAGCACCGCCCCGATGCCGTCTTCACGGTGGCGTCGCTGACGCACAAGGAGGCGCCCTTCGAAACCGAGGTCCCCGGCTACGTCGACGGAATCAGGCCGTTCACTGACGCCGGCATCGAAGTAGTGGGAATCCGGGACAATCCAAGGTTCACCATCAACATGCCCGAATGCGTCCAGAAGAAGGGTGGGTCGGCACCGGAGTGCAATCCGCCCCTCGCCGAATCCCTGGCGGCCTCATCGCCTTTGGACGACTACAAGGGAACAGTGGACCGGCTCTACCTCATGGACATGAGCGACTTCATCTGTGCTGATGGAATCTGCCCTGCTGTGGTGGGAAATGTGTATGTCTACAAGGACGACAACCACCTCACCAAAACCTACGTCCAAAGCATGATTCCCATGTTTGAGCAGCGGCTCCTCTCGGCAACCGGCTGGAAATAGACCAAGCCTGCCTGATGCGGACGGTGCCGTTGCTCACATTGGGCTCACGGAATATGGGGATCGCCTCGGAGGTTCTAGTATTTATTCAACACTTCTGCATGGACCTCCTGCAGCAATCTCTGCACAGGCCAGTCCCGTAATGACGGGCTGGTCATCGGTTGCAACCCCTAACCGACCCCGTGACCAAGGTAAGAGGCGCACTCATGACCCAGCCCGAACACAACCCCTTCGGCTTCATCGGCCTGACCTACGACGACGTCCTGCTCCTGCCCGGGCACACTGACGTCATCCCTTCCGACGCCGATACGTCCTCCCGGATCTCCAAGCGCATCTCGGTTCACACCCCGCTGCTCTCTGCTGCCATGGACACGGTCACTGAGTCCCGTATGGCTATTGCCATGGCCCGGCAAGGCGGCCTCGGCGTCATCCACCGGAACCTGGCCATCGCGGACCAGGCTGACCAGGTGGACCGGGTCAAGCGCAGCGAGTCGGGAATGATCACCAACCCGCTCACCATCGGCCCCGAGGCCACGCTGTCGGAACTGGATGAACTCTGCGCCCAGTACCGCGTTTCAGGGCTTCCTGTGGTGGACGACGGCGGCAGGCTGCTGGGCATCGTGACCAACAGGGACACCCGCTTTGTCCCGGAGTCCGATTTCCCGCTTCGCCTGGTCAGCGACGTGATGACAAAAATGCCGCTGGTCACCGGGCACGTCGGGATCAGCCGCGAAGAGGCCTCCCACAAGCTGGCTACCAACAAGATCGAGAAGCTCCCGCTGGTAGACGAGCAAGGCCGCCTCAAGGGCCTGATCACCACGAAGGACTTCACGAAGGCTGAGCAGTACCCGCTAGCCACGAAGGACGACGAAGGCCGCCTCCGTGTCGGGGCAGCCATCGGCTTCTTCGGTGACGGCTGGGAACGTGCCATGGCCCTTGTCGATGCAGGTGTGGACGCACTTTTTGTTGACACCGCCAACGGCCACTCCCAGGGTGTGCTGGACATGATCCGCCGGCTGAAGTCGGATCCTGTTACCGCCCATGTGGACATTATCGGAGGCCAGGCCGCGACCCGCGAGGGCGCACAGGCACTGATCGACGCCGGCGCCGACGGCATCAAGGTCGGCGTGGGGCCGGGCTCCATCTGTACCACGAGGGTTGTGGCAGGTGTGGGCGTTCCGCAGATCACTGCAATCTACGAGTCTGCCAAGGCAGCCATCCCCGCAGGCGTTCCTTTGATTGCCGACGGCGGACTCCAGTATTCCGGCGATATCGGCAAGGCCCTGGTCGCCGGGGCGGACACCGTCATGCTGGGCTCACTCCTGGCTGGATGTGACGAGTCCCCAGGTGAGTTGATCTTTGTGAACGGCAAGCAGTTCAAGAGCTACCGCGGCATGGGCTCACTCGGTGCGATGCAATCCCGTGGCAAGAACACGTCCTACTCCAAGGACCGTTACTTCCAGGCAGACGTTTCGGGTGACGACAAGCTTATCCCTGAAGGTATCGAAGGACGCGTCGCCTACCGTGGTCCGCTGGCCTCCGTCGCATACCAGCTGGTTGGCGGCCTGCGTCAGACCATGTTCTACACGGGAGCTCCGACCATTGCCGAACTCAAGGCTCGCGGAAAGTTTGTACGCATCACTCCCGCAGGGCTGAAGGAATCCCACCCGCATGACATCCAGATGACGGTAGAGGCACCAAACTACGGCTCCCGCTAATCCCCGGCGCCTCCCTGACCTTGCTCCGCTGCGGCCAGGGAACCCGGACGCCGTGGGCCCAGCCGGCGCCTCCCTGACCTTGCTCCGCTGCGGCCAGGGAACCCGGACGCCGTGGGCCCAGCCGGCGCCTCCCTGACCTTGCTCCGCTGCGGCCAGGGAACCCGGACGCCGTGGGCCCAGCCGGCGCCTCCCTGACCTTGCTCCGCTGCGGCCAGGGAACCCGGACGCCGTGGGCCCAGCCGGGACTAGGCTGGGGACATGTCTGAACCACGCCATCCGGCCGAATTGAGTCCCAAAAGGGAACCTCAGCGGAGGCTGGCTGTGAGGCCCTACGCCCAGGCAGTGGCGCAGGTTCTCCGGGTGAGTTTTCAGGCCTCGCCGGTCGCGGTCGTTATGAAGGTGGCCGGTTCGCTGATCTCGGCGCTGCTTCCCCTGGTGACAACGTACTTCGCGGCGCTCACCACAACAGCTTTGGCTGCCGCCTATGCCGGTGACACTACGGCGGGGCGGCAGGCAATCGTTTATGTCGTCATCACGGCAGCCTTGGGTTTGTTTTGGGGTGCCTTCAGCAGCGTGGACCGGTACATCCAGCAGCTCATGAGTTTCAAGGTCGGCGCCATCGTCGGTGACCTCATGTATGAGCGGTTCCTGGCCCTCGAATTCTGGCGCTATGACGACAAAGAGACCGTTGACCTCTATGACCGTGCCAAGCGGTTTTCGGACTCCTACGCCCGGGTTTTGGACAGGATCGCCGCGATCTTCACCCAGCTGGTTTCCGTCATCCTTGCAATCGGAGCGCTGCTGTTGGTCAGCTGGTGGATAGCTGTGATCGTACTGGTGGCGATCGTTCCGAGTGTGTACCTGCAGTTCAAGCTCTCTCGGGAGCAGATTGCGCACTGGAATACGCAGGTTGATTCCCGCCGGCAGCGCCGCATGATTGAAAACAACCTGCTGCGCCCCCAGCACATTGCCGAGATGCGCCTCTATGGAATTGTGCGGTACCTGATGGAGCTGCGGTCCAGGCTGAGGGATGCGGATGAACGCCGCCGCCTGGATTTCCAAAAGCGGTATATTCCCAAGCAGCTTGCGGCGGACGCCCTCCAGTACGGTGCGGAGGTGGTTTCGCTCATCTGGGTGGTGGGCCAGATCATCGCCCGGGCCCAGCCGGTGGGGCAATTCCTTTACGTCCAGCAGATTGTCAGCCGGGCTTTGTCCACTGCCAACAACCTCGTCTCATCGCTGAGCTCAATCGATGAGGACCTGGCCAACCTCAAGGACTACGAGCAGTTCATGGCGCTGCCCGTCCATTCCGAACATGCCCCGCCGCTGCTCCAGGCACCACAGAAAGTGGAGCTTCGCGACATCCGCTTCACGTATACCGGGAGCGAAATCGAAGTCATCCGCGGAATCTCCATGACCATCCAGGAGGGTCAGCACATCGCCGTTGTCGGCGAGAACGGAGCCGGAAAGTCCACTCTGATCCGCATCCTTGCCGGGCTCTACCAGCCGGATTCCGGGCAGGTAATGCTCGACGGCTTCGACCTCGCCGCCGTCGACGTCACCTCCTGGCACCGGCACCTGGCCGTATTGAGCCAGGACTTCCTGAAGTATGAATTCGCGACGGCGGCAGAGAACATCTACTTCGGGGATGTCCACTCGTCCCGCGACGAGAACCGGATCCGCAAGGCAGCAGCGGATGCTGAAGCGTTGGAGTTCATCAACAAGCTCCCTAACGGCCTGGACAATCACGTCAGCAACTGGATGGAGGATCCGCGCGGACGGAAGGGGAGCGGGCTCTCCGGCGGCCAATGGCAGCGGTTGGCGATGGCCCGGAACTTCTACCGCAACGCCTCGTTCATGGTGATGGATGAGCCAACATCGGCAATCGATGCCCTGGCGGAGCACAGAATATTCTCCCGCCTGTTCGCCGAGCGCAGCAGCACGATCATTGCCATCAGCCACCGACTGGCCACCATCGAAAAGGCTGATGTTGTGTACATGCTGGAGGACGGAGAAATAGTGGAACAGGGCTCGCACCGTGAACTCGTGGCCCTCCGTGGCCGCTACTTCCGGATGTTCGAATCCCAGCTCACCGTTGACCAGCCCGAGGACATCTAGCTGTACAGACCCAGCATCGGCAGGCAAAGCGGAGCCGCCGAAGGTGCCTCGACTCCGACGGCTCCGCTTTCGCGTGCAGCTGCTAGGCGGTGGTCAGCGCCGTGTCATCGAGGAAGAACGTGGTCTTCAAGGACGAATCCTCGACGCCCAGGAAACGGATGGTTACGTTCTTGCCTTTGAAGGCCGTGACATCAAGCTGTTTGATGACATACCCGGCTGACTTGTTCAGGTTGGAATAGGTGCCCAGCGTGGTGGTGGTTCCATCGCTGATCACCTGGACTTTGAGGGTGTCATAAGCCGTGCTCCCTGTGCCCTCATCTGTCTGCACGTTGAGGTGGAACGACAGAGAAACGCTGGGTGCGCCGGCAGGGATGGCAACGGGCTGGTCAAGGCTGTAGGAGCTGGACTGGCCCCACCCGTTCAGGCCCGCATATCCGGTCCCGGTGTGCGCTCCGGCGCCGCTTTCGAAAGTATCCGTGTGGTCGGAGGACCAGGACACTGCCCCGGTTTCAAATCCGGGGTTCAGCAGCAGGTTGCCGGAGGGAGGCGGCGTGCCGGTCCCGGCGAGCAACCCCATCGTCTTGGCAGCATCTGAGAGTCCTGTCCCGCAGCCGAGCGTGCAACCCCCTGGCATGGGCCGTGTGCCCTGCTTCAAGGTGGACTCCACCTGGGCAGGAGTGAGGGCGCCTTGCTTGGCCTTCATCAGGGCCGCCAGCCCGGCGATATGGGGAGCAGCCATCGATGTGCCTTGGTAGCCGGCATATCCGGCCGCACCGGGAGTGGTTGTGCCTGTGTTGATCGTCGAAAGTATCCCGCCGCCGGCCACCCTTACATCCCCGCCGGGTGCTGTCAGATCCACGGCAGAACCGTAATTGGAGTAGTAGGACAACGAGCCGCTCGGATTGCTGGCTGCAACCGTGATGACGTTGCTGCAGTTTGCCGGCCGGGAGTTAGCGGCGTTCTGGGTTTCATTGCCTGCTGCCACCACTACTGCTGTTCCGCGGTTGACGGCAGCGTTGATGGCATTTTGATAGGTGGTTCCGCATGCGCCGGAACCACCCAGGCTCATATTGATCACCTTGGCCGGATTGGCGTTGGCGGGTACACCGCTCACCGTTCCTCCAGCTGCCCAAACAATTGCTTCAGCGATGTCCGAGAGGGAGCCTCCACACTTGGCCAGCACCCGGACCGGGACGATCTTTGCGTCGGGGGCGACGCCAGCCACCCCGGTAGCGTTAGCCGTAACCGCCGCCACGGTCCCGGCAACGTGCGTGCCGTGCCAGGAGGAATTGGCTGCCCGAGCCTGGCCGCATTCGCCGGCCGCATACCAATCGCCTTGGTCCTGCGGATTGGCATCCCTGCCGTTGCCATCCCGGGCCGCCGTGGAATCGGAGACGAAGTCGTAGCCCGGCAGGATGTTGGCGTTCAGGTCCGGATGGGACGTGATGCCGGTATCAATGACGGCAACGTTCACGCCTGTGCCGGTGGAGATGTCCCAGGCACCAGGGATGCGCATACCGTTCGTGGCTGTGAAGTCCCACTGTTCGCTGTAGCGCGGATCATTGGGTGTAAGGGAGGCAGACATCCGGGCATTTGGTTCCACGTAGGTGACTGCCCCGGACGCCGCCAGCTCAGTCATGAAATCCTTGGCGGCCTGGCCGGAAAGCGCCTTGTCGGCTGCGATCAGGGTTGCCCCTGTAGCGAGTGAACGTACTTCGTGGACCGAGACTCCCTGCGCTCGCGCGGCCTTGCCCCAGGCATTCGCGCGGGCTCCAGGCGTTGCCCCGGAAGGCCCGTCCTTGTATTCGACGATGAACTCCGAATACCCCTCCCCGGGGGAGACGTTCTGCACGAACGCGTCTCCGGTCGAATCTCCTCCGCCTCCGTTACCGGGATCACCGGTTGCCGGGGCTCCTGCCAATGCCATCAGGGCGACGACGGCCGCTAACGACAGGGCCAGGACACGGGGTGTCCTGCATTTTGCACTTTCCATGGGTTCTGCTTTCTCGGATCGGGCACAGCACTTCGTCCCGAATCTGGGTGGAGTGATGATGGCGCAAGCGGGATGGTGCTTGGCAGCCGAGTGCAAATGTAAACAGAATTTCGCATGTTGTAAATGCATTGACAGCATCCGTCAATTGGAATATAACTCTCATTTAACGTACGCAACGTCACACCTCACGGGAGTACCTTGGCCGTCAAGTAAAGTGGTGACGTGACTTACGAGATTGAGATCGGCCGAGGCAAGCGTGGGCGTCGTGCCTATTCCCTGGATGACATAGCGATCATCCCCAACCGGCGTACCCGGGATCCCAAGGATGTGTCAGTCTCGTGGCAGATCGATGCGTACAAATTCGACATGCCGGTTATCGCCGCTCCGATGGACTCCGCGATGTCTCCGGCCACGGCTATCGCGTTGGGCCGGCTGGGCGGACTTGGCGTGCTGGACCTTGAGGGTCTCTGGACCCGGTACGAGGATCCACAGTCCGTTCTGGACGAAATTGGCGCCCTGGAAGACAAGACCAACAGCCCGGCGGTGACCGGACGGATGCAGGAGCTGTACCGCGCGCCCATCCAGCCCGATCTGATCACCTCGCGCCTGGCGGAAATCCGGGCCGCGGGAGTAACGGTCGCGGGCTCACTGACGCCGCAGCGCACGCAGGAACACTACAAGACAGTGCTGGCCGCCGGCGTCGACATCTTTGTGATCCGCGGGACCACCGTCTCTGCCGAGCACGTCTCGAAGGACCATGCGCCCCTGAATCTCAAGCAGTTCATCTACGAACTGGACGTTCCGGTGATTGTGGGCGGCGCCGCCGGCTACACACCGGCCCTGCACCTCATGCGCACCGGAGCAGCCGGTGTCCTCGTTGGCTTCGGCGGCGGAGCCACCAGCACCACCCGACGGGCCCTGGGGATCCACTCGCCCATGGCTTCCGCTATTTCCGACGTCGCTGCTGCCCGCCGGGACTACATGGACGAATCCGGCGGACGGTACGTCCACGTGATTGCCGACGGCGGGATGGGCAGCTCAGGTGCCATCATCAAGGCAATTGCCATGGGCGCCGACGCCGTCATGCTGGGCAGCGCGTTGGCTCGTGCAGAGGAAGCTCCGGGCAAGGGCTGGCACTGGGGCCAGGAAGCCCACCACCTTGAACTTCCGCGCGGCGACCGCGCAAACGTAGGCACTGTGGGCCCGCTTGAGGAAGTACTCTTCGGGCCGGGACACCACACCAACGGAACGTCCAACCTCATTGGGGCGCTCCGCCGCTCCATGGCCACCACTGGTTACTCGGACCTGAAGGAATTCCAGCGGGTCGACGTCGTCGTCTCGCCCTACGCCGGTAACTGAACCTCCCAGAGAGTCGTCCGGAGCGCCGGGCCTGTTCGGCGGCAACCCTGCCCATCCACGAAACATACAAGTAGTCTGGTGAACTACGAGCTTTGAAGTGGATGGAGACGAGAAATGAGCAGTCTTTCCAGCAGTTCGCCGCAGGCAGCCGGGGCGTTGGGGCCCGAGGCCCGGGAGGCTTCCCTGACAGCCCTGAGGGCCACCACGGGCCCGGGCAAGGAACTGGACATCCTCATCGTCGGTGGCGGAATCGTGGGGACCGGGGCCGCCCTGGATGCTGTGACCAGGGGTCTCAACGTCGGGATTGTGGAAGCCAACGACTGGGCGGCTGGTACGTCATCACGTTCCTCGAAACTCATCCACGGCGGGCTTCGCTACCTGGAAATGCTGGATTTCGGGCTCGTCAAGGAAGCCTTGCAGGAACGGGGTCTGCTGCTTTCGGAGCTCGCTCCGCACCTCGCCAGGCCCGTGCCTTTCCTGTACCCACTGACCAGGCCATTTTTTGAACGGCCCTATGTAGGGGCCGGAATCGCCCTGTATGACCTCATGTCCGTATCCAGCGGGCACCCGCGCGGCGTTCCCTTCCACAAACACCTGACCCGGCGAGGCACCCTTCGGGCGGCTCCAAGCCTCAAGGACGACGCCTTTGTTGGTTCGATCCGCTACTACGACGGGCAGGTGGACGACGCCAAGTATGTCGCCAACCTCGTGCGGACGGGAGCCTACTACGGCGCGCACGCAGTCAACCAGACATCGGTGGTTAACTTCCTGCGGGAAGGCGAACGGGTGGTGGGGGCAAAGGTTGTTAACCATGAGGACGGCTCCACCTTCAACATCCGGGCCAAGCAGGTTATTAACGCCACAGGTGTGTGGACCGATGAGACCCAGGCCATGGTCACGGAGCGGGGGCAACTCAAGGTCCGCGCCTCCAAGGGCATTCATCTGGTGGTGCCCCGCGACCGGTTCCAGTCAACGGTCGGGCTGATCCTCCGCACCGAGAAATCGGTGTTGTTCGTCATTCCATGGGGCAGGCACTGGATCATCGGGACTACGGACACCGACTGGAACCTGGACAAGGCCCATCCGGCGGCGTCGAGGAAAGACATTGACTACATTCTGGACCACGTCAACAGGGTGCTTAAGCGCCCCCTGACGCGGGAGGACGTCGAAGGAGTCTACGCAGGCCTGCGCCCGCTGCTGGCTGGCGAAAACGACTCCACAGCAAAACTGTCGCGTGAGCATGTGGTCGCGCACCCCGTACCCGGTCTTGTTGTGGTCGCGGGCGGCAAATGGACCACTTACCGTGTTATGGCCAAGGACGCAGTGGACGAAGCCACCCGGAGCATGGATGAGCGGGTTCCGCCAAGCTGCACTGACACCATTCCGCTGTTGGGGGCCAGCGGCTTCAAGGCGGCCTGGAACCGGCGTAACAGAACAGCGGAGGAATCAGGGGTCCACGTAGCGAGGATTGAGCATCTCCTCAACCGCTATGGCTCAATGGCGCCGGAAGTCCTGGCGCTGATCAAGGACAACCCTGCGCTCGCCGAGCCGATCCCCGGTGCTGATGATTACCTTCAGGCCGAGGCAGTCTACGCAGCCACACATGAAGGCGCCCGCCATGTGAATGACGTCCTGACGCGCAGGACACGGATCTCGATCGAAGCCTGGGATCGCGGTGTTTCTGCCGTTCCGGTCGTGGCTAAACTTATGGGGGAGATTCTTGGCTGGAGCGATGCGCAACGCGAAAGCGAAATCAAGCATTACCTTGCCCGGGTGGAAGCTGAACGGCTGAGCCAGGAGCAACCGGATGATGTATCCGCCGACGCCGCACGATTGGGAGTCGAGGACATCGTTCCGCTGCGCTGAGCGGGCTGCCGCCTGCACCTCCATGCCGCACCGAAGGGACACCACTTGGCGGAACCACTTGACCGCTACGATGCAGAACTCACCACGCCCGAGATGGTGATTCTGGAGCTGGACGCCAAGGATAAGACCGATGCCGCTGTCCAGCTGGCGAAACGGCTCCACGCTGCCGGACGTGTCTCGGACCTTGAGGGTTTCCTCCGCCACGTCAACGCCCGGGAACACCAGCTCGCTACGGGACTCCCCGGAGGAGTGGGACTGCCCCACGCACGCAGTGAGTTTGTGCAGCGGACGTCCATAGCTGTCGGAGTCACCAAGTATGGCAGGTCTTTGGATTTCGGCGCCTCCGACGGCCCGGCAACGGTCATCTTGCTGATCGCTACACCGGCAAGTTCCTTCTCTGACCATTTGGAAGTCCTGGCCACCCTTGCGAGGTCACTGTCCAAGGAATCCTTCCGGGAGTCGCTTCGCCGGGCCTACGATCCCGAAGTCATTGCCGAGCTCATCAATTCCAGTCTCGTCTTCTTCGACCACTGAGGAACAGTTCAGCAGGGCGTCGGGATTCCAGCGCGTTTCGTTGTTCTACGCGGCGACGAAGTACGGTTAATGTGTGTTGAAAACTGCGCTCAAACCCCGCTGGATCTTAGGCCTGGTATTTGCCATCGCCGTTTCCGGTGTTTTTGTTCTCTTGAGCCAATGGCAGTTTGGCCGGTCCACCCAGGTGGAGGTTCCGGTTTCAACAGGGACGGAGGACGTACGTCCGCTGACCGCAACGCTGCAGCCGGGTACGTTTTTCCCCGGTTCAGTTGCGGACCAGATGGTCATTGCCAAAGGGAGTTACGACCCCCGGAAGCAGGTGTTGGTTCCAGGGCGGCTGAACAATGGGGCCACCGGCTATTGGGTGGTGAATGCCTTCGCTGTCCAGGATGCCCCGCTTCTGTCCGGTGCAGGGGCGTCGCCTCAAATGTGGATTCCGGTCGCCCGCGGTTGGGTGGCGGATCCCGCAGAGGTGCCGGCGCCGCCGTCGGGCGTTGTTGAACTGACGGGCAGGCTCCTGCCCTCCGAAGCCCCGTTGCCCAACACAGACGCCGGCCCCGGCCGGGCGACAGCCGTTTCGGTGGCGGAACTCATCAACGTCTGGGAGGTGAGCAGCTACCCTGGCTTCATGGCTGCCACCGTCGAAATGGCCGGAAGCTCCGACGTCAGTGCGGCGGCCGTATCCGGTGACCTGAAGCCCCTTAATATTGGTGCCCAGCCTCCGCCCCAGCAGGTCAACTGGCTCAATCTTTTCTACTCCGTGGAATGGGTCGTTTTCGCGGGCTTCGCGTTGTTCATCTGGTGGCGCCTTGTCAAAGACGACTACCGCAGAGGCCTTGAAGACGAATTCGACGACGACGGCGCCCTCCCGGAAGATGACGGGCATTATGCCCGCACCCAGCCCAGGCCCTCTGACCAAACCCCCAGTGCACCCGGACAACCTGCCGGCGCACCCGAACACCAGCCCAGCCCTTCTGAACAAAAGGTACAACCATGATCGAGCCCAAGCCCGCCATCCAGCCCCAATCTCCCGGCGGAGCCGGGTCAAAAGGTAAAAAGCGGCGATTTGGCGGCACCGAGGCGCAGATCCGCTCCGCACTGAAGTTCTACAAGGTCCTCGCATACCTGACCGGCGCAATGTTGCTGCTCCTGTGCGCTGAACTGATCGCCCGGTACGGCTTCGGTCAGTACCTGTTTGCCGGCGGTACTGACGCAGTCACGGGGCAGCCCCATGGCTTCGGTTTCGCTGACGCCGAGCCGAAGGGCGTGGTGGAAGGCTTCAACGTCTCTGTAACTGTGCTCATTGTCCACGGCTGGATGTACGTGGTTTACCTCATGTCGAACTTCCGCCTGTGGTCCCTGATGCGGTGGCCGTTTATGAAGATGATCATCCTTGCGCTGGGCGGTGTGGTGCCGTTCCTTTCCTTCATCGTCGAGAAGAAGTTCCATGCTGAAGTGGAGGCAGAACTCGCTGCCAACCCGCAGGCGTCCAAGCGCTACTGATCCAGGCCCCCTGCACTGCTGACGCCGAGGGTGTGAGTTGCCTTACGTCCGGCCGCAGAAGGCGCGTAAGGCGGCTTCTCAAGGTGCGTCGGGGCAACAGCGCCAAGTACCCTAGGACAGTGACTACTCCCACTGCATCCCAGACTTCCCAGAAGCCGGTGCTGGTTGTTGACTACGGTGCCCAGTACGCGCAGCTGATTGCCCGCCGCGTCCGGGAAGCGAATGTGTATTCGGAAGTGGTTCCGCATACCTACAGCACCGAGCAACTGCTGGCCAAAAACCCCGCCGCCATCATCCTTTCAGGTGGCCCGTCCAGCGTGTACGCGGACGGTGCCCCGAGCGTCGGCGCCGATCTGTTTGAGGCCGGGATTCCCGTTTTCGGCATCTGCTACGGCTTCCAGGCCATGGCGAACGCCCTTGGCGGCAAGGTGGACAAAACAGGGCTGCGGGAATACGGGTCCACCCAGACAACCATCCTCGGTGAAGGCCGCTCCGTGCTGGAAGGGATGCCCCAGCACCAGAACACGTGGATGAGCCACGGCGACTCAGTGCACGAAGCGCCGGAAGGCTTCGAAGTACTGGCGACGACGGCTGGCGCTGAAGTTGCGGCGTTCGCCAATGAAGAGAAATGCCTCTACGGCGTCCAGTGGCACCCGGAAGTGAAACACTCCGCATACGGCCAGCAGGTCCTTGAAAACTTCCTGTTCAAGGGCGCAAAGCTGCAGCCCAACTGGACCACAGGGAACATTCTTGAAGAGCAGGTTGACAGGATCCGGAAGCAGATCGGTGATGCCAGGGTCATCTGCGGACTCTCGGGCGGAGTGGATTCAGCCGTGGCGGCTGCACTGGTCCAGCGCGCGGTAGGTGATCAGCTCACCTGCGTCTTTGTGGACCACGGACTGCTCCGCGAGGGCGAAGCCGAACAGGTGGAACGCGATTTCGTTGCGGCTACCGGCGTCAAACTATATGTGGCCAACGAGCAGGAGCGCTTCCAGGCTGCGCTTGCCGGCGTCAGCGATCCGGAAACAAAACGCAAAATCATCGGCCGCGAATTCATCCGCGCCTTCGAAGAAGCTGAGCTGGCAATCATCGCTGAAGCTGCTGCTCACGGTGAGAAGATCAAGTTCCTCGTCCAGGGCACTCTGTACCCGGACGTCGTCGAATCCGGCGGCGGCGAAGGCGCAGCGAACATCAAGAGCCACCACAACGTGGGCGGCCTTCCGGAAGACCTGCAGTTTGAGCTTGTGGAGCCGCTCCGTGCCCTGTTCAAGGATGAGGTCCGCGCTGTAGGGGCCCAGCTTGGGCTGCCGCAGGAGATCGTGGGACGCCAGCCGTTCCCGGGGCCCGGGCTTGGTATCCGCATCGTGGGGGAGGTCACGAAGGAACGGCTGGACCTGCTCCGCAAGGCTGACGCCATCGCACGTGCAGAGCTTACCGCCGCCGGACTGGACAACGAAGTCTGGCAGATGCCGGTGGTTCTGCTGGCGGACGTCCGAAGCGTTGGTGTTCAGGGCGACGGCCGCACCTACGGTCATCCGATCGTCCTTCGTCCGGTTTCCTCGGAAGACGCCATGACCGCAGACTGGTCCAGGCTGCCTTATGAACTGTTGGCTAAGATTTCCAACCGGATTACCAACGAAGTCGAGGGCGTGAACCGTGTGGTGCTGGATGTGACCAGCAAACCCCCGGGAACCATCGAGTGGGAGTAGTCCTCTGAGTGGCCGGTCTCCAGCGGGGGGCCGGCCACTTTTTTGTCGGGATGGGCTAAAACCGTGCAATTTTGCCGGCCCCAGTGTTGCGGAGTCTCACAGGCGGTCAATTCCGGCTACGCTCGAAACTATGCCGGTATGGTCCAGGGCGTCACGCGCGAGCACAGAAAACGCGAGCATAGAAAAGAAGGCAGCAGTGTCAGTAGGGCAAGACAACCCAGAGGGCTCTGAGGAGTTCAGGAAATGGCTGTCGGGGCTCAAACCGGTAACCGGTGCAGACACAATGCTTCGTTTCACCAAAACCCCTGAAGGTTCCATCGACCTGACCAACGCCCATCCCTCAGGGCTCGCGCAACTGATGGCTGGGCGGCGGACCCGCTTGTCTACCCTGATCCGGGACCGCCAGCAGTACGTCGTAGCGGCCCGAGCCTCACGCAATCTCCGCTCCAAGATCTTTGAACTCGGCAATGATCGGGGAATCGACGCCGCCTACTTTTCCGCCGGAACGGTCGTGTGGACCTCGGCAGTGGGAGGCAAGCCCCAGCGGATCTCTGCGCCGGTGATGCTCACAGCCATCTCCCTCACCATCCGGCAGGGTGAAGATGATTACGAACTCCAGCTGACAGAACAAGCACAGATCAATCCTGCCCTTATCCGGCATCTCAAGAAGGTCCACGGCATTGTCTTCGATGTAAACGCCGTCACAAGAATGGCCTACAGCACCGCACGTTTTGATCCTCAGCCAGTTCTCGACCGGCTTGCAACCCTGGTGAAGCCCATTCACGGCGCCGAAGTAGAGCACAATCTCCTGGTCTCCACATTCGCTGACCTCTCCGGCAACCTGGATGATCCCTGGATCAATCCGAACAACGCCCTGGTGGCTGCGTTGGCAAAGGCCGCCGCAGGGGAGCCTCTGGATGTTCCCGCCCTCAAGGAAGACCGCTTTCCCCCGCTCGACGAGCGGGATCCGGCCAACGAACTGCTGCTCCTCGACGCAGACATGGATCAGCAGTACGTCGTGGACTCCGTGCGCGCCGGTGACTCGCTGCTGGTCAGCAGTCCGCCGGGCACCGGCCAGACGCAGACCGCCATCAACACCATCGGTGCGTTGGTTGACGAGGGCAAGTCCGTTCTTGTGGTGGGGGACAGGCGCGCCAGCCTTGGCGAAATATCCTCGAAGCTGGAGAGCCTGGCGCTGGAATCCATCCTTTTCCAACTCTCCGGCAATGCCGCCCCGCTGCAGCTGAAAGGCCAGTTGATCCGCGCCATCGTGCGGAACGAGAAGTCTCTCCAACCCCAGCTGGACAATCTTCACAAGACGCTGACTGAGCACCGCCATGCCCTGCAGGACCACGTTGCTTCCCTCCACAATGTCCGCCAGCGTTGGGGATGCTCCCCATACCAGGCCATGCAGTCACTGGCTGAGTTAACGTCCATTCAGCCGGCTCCTGCTACTACCGTCCGGCTGAAGCGGAGCGTACTGGACAGCATCAGGGACCGTGCCGAACTCGCCGGACGGCTCAAGCGTGCCGCCGAACTTGGCAGCTTCAGCCGTGCTTCCACCACCAGCCCCTGGCACGGGGCCCGTCTGGTGACCCGGAAGGAGACCGAAGAAGCCCTCGAAGTGGCCCGATCCATTGAGAAAAAGCTGCCGATGCTCCGGGACCGAATGAGGGATGTAGCCGAACATGCCGAAATCAGCCTGGGTTCAACATTCTCCGAGTGGGGGGCACAGCTCGAACTGCTGATGGCTGTCCGGGAGAGCCTGGACAAGTTCACCCCCGACATCTTTGACCGCCCAGTCCACGACCTTATCTCGGCTACCGCTTCCTCCGCCTGGCGACGGGAGCGGAGTATCGACATGCCCTCCATGCAACGGTCACGCTTGCGCCGGGTAGCGAAAGAATATGTACGCCCGGGCGTCCATATTGCCGACCTCCACAGCTCACTGGTGCTGGTCCAGGACCAGCGTGCTCTCTGGGCAAACTATGCCACAACCCAACGTCACCCTGCGGTGCCTTCAGGGCTGGGCGAAATGAATGTTATGTACCGGGGTCTTGAACGGGAACTGATCCAGCTGGGCACGGCCCTGGCCCACACGGCGGCCGGGGGCGACCTCCAAAACGCCCGGTACGAGGAACTGATGGAACGCCTCGAAAGCCTCGTGGCAGACAGCAGGACCCTCAAGACGCTTCCCGAGCGAACGCTGCTGATTGAAAACATGCGCGAACACGGCCTCGGGGAGCTCCTGACCGACCTTGCCGAGCGTGAGGTGTCCCCGGATGGTGTAGCTGCCGAACTCGAGCTCGCCTGGTGGCAGTCAGCACTGGAAGCCATGATCAGCGGCGATGACTACCTTGCTATGTCCGACGGAGAAGCCCTGCGCCAGCTTGAAGCAGAGTACAGGCTGGCAGATAACGCCCACATCGCCAGCGGCGCTGCACGGCTCCGGTGGCAGCTGGCCGAACGGTGGCGGGCTGGAATCGCACAGCACGCACGCCAGGCCGACCTCCTCAGAAGCCTGCTGAAGGACGGACGCATCACTTTGAGCGCCTTGACGGCACAGGCTCCGGACCTCGTGCCCATGCTCGTACCAGTGTGGTCGGTAAGCCCATATTTGCTGACCGGGCTCCTCCCCGTCGACCAGCGCTTCGATGCCGTTGTGATCCTTGACGCTGAAGCCACTTCACTGCAGGCCGTGCTGCCTGCCATTGCCCGCGCACGGCAAGTCATAGCTTTTGGAGATGACCAGATTGCCAGCCCACGGACGTTCACAGTAGGTGTTGAACGGCTGGCCGCCGGCGAAACACCCTTCCAAGGCGTTGAGAGCGCCTACACAGCACTTTCAGCGGTATTGCCGGTCACTCGGTTGCGTTCGGTGTACCGTGCGGTGGACGAGGACCTCGTGCTGCAGTTGAGCAAGAGCTTTTACGACGGCGAACTTCGCCGCCTGCCCGAGGGACAAGCTGCAACCGGCCTGGATCGTTCCTTGTTTGTGGAGTACCTTCCGGACGGAACGGGTCTGCCCAGCGCCGATCACGAAGGGGTGGAATCCGCGGCTGCAGAAGTCAACCGCGCTGTACAGCTTGTCTTCGAGCACGCACGCCTCCGTCCTAGGACCTCCCTGGCGGTGGTCACTGCAAGTCTTCGCCATGCAGCACGCATCGGTGAAGCTATCCGGCTGCAGCTTCCCAACTATCCGCTGCTTGCCAGCTTTTTCACCGCAGGGCCTGAATCATTCCGCGTGGTTGACCTGGAGCGCGCACAAGGCCTTGTCCGGGATCATGTCATCTTTTCCCCGGGCTATGGCCGGACTCCCCATGGGCGTGCGCTTCACACGTTCGGACCGTTGTCGGCCGAGGGCGGCAGTGCCAAGTTTGCCCTTGCCATGACCAGGGCCCGGAGGTCGATGCATGTCCTGAGCTGCTTCCGGCCCGAAGATCTGGATGTCAGCCGGTTGAGCTACGGAGCCCTCAACTTTTATGAATTGCTGAACCGCGAAATCGCCGGCAATACCGATCTGGGCACTCCGGCGTCGCGCGCCGCTGCCAGTGAGCAGGCCTTGGGAGCTGACCCTCTGGTCGCGGACCTCGGCGACCGTCTGCGGGCTCGTGGAGCAAGGGTCTGGCACCAGTACGACGGCGTTCTCGACGTTGTGGCCGCTGCGGATCCAATGAACACCATTGGGCAGGAAGACGCTGAGATACCGCGCCCTGTTGCCATCGAATCCGATGGCACCGAGCAGTACAGGCTTATGAGTGTCCGTGAACGGAGCCGGCTCCGACCGCAACTGTTGGAGCGGCTTGGCTGGAGGTATCTGTCGCTGTGGACTATTGAGGTCTTCACTGACCCTTCAGCCTGCGCAGACCGTATCGGAGGTTACCTGGGGTTGGAAAAGCCGATGGCGTCCTCCCGGTCAACAGCTGTGGGCTTCCTGGATGAAGACGTGGACGGCTTGTCACTGGACTCCGGGGCGATCAACCATGCGAGCACTGACCATGGAACGGCTGACCATGGAACGGCGGAGCATGGGACGATTGACTCTGCAACCACTGGCCGGGGAGCGACTGACCGCGGAGCGAACGCGGTTGCCCCGGATCGTGGGGGAGAGGAACGTCAGGCCATGAAACAGAACAATGAACCGCCGGTGCCCCAAAGGGCCAGCCAAAACTCCTCGGAGGCTGCTGCGGGTCGGGCGGCCGAAACCCGCAAAACCGAAACGGAGAGCGCGCCCAGCGAGGAACGGGGCACAGCCAGGCCGGTCCTGACCGGCGCGGCGTCGAGCGATGTCCTGCCCAATAAAGCCTCCGAAGATGATCCCCGCCGATGGGGAGATCAAGCGTCCGGGTACGACCACGATTCCTGGCTCAAGGAACAGAAGCCTCCCCACTGGGACTGATCTTTTGCCGGTCCGTACACAATGGCCGGAAGGTCAGCCCACCAGAACGAAGAACAGTTTTCCTTTCGTCGAAGCCCCCGCAAGGCGGCCGGCCTGGTCCGGGTTGGCTGTCACGACGATGAGACCGTCGGCGTCTTCATTTTCCAGCCATTGACCGGTCTTGCCGCCCTGGGCCGAGGTCCAGAGAACCGGTACGGATTCCGCCAGGACCTCGGACGAAGCCTGCTGCTCGTAGCCGTTCCCTCCGGTCAGGACCACGTTGATGAGTTGCCCGGGGGTGAGAAGCTGGATGGATGACTGATCCGCCAAGCGGAGCGGGACGGCTGCAGAACCGGGCGGCGCTCCGGTGAGGAGACCTGGTCCCACCAGGTGGGAATCGGCGAACAGTTGCCCCTTCCTCAGAGGTGCGGCCAGTTGTTTTCCCTTTAGCCCGGTGGAGTCCGTGAAGGACCCTTCCGGCAAGAGCTCCAAGGGAAGATGGACCTCCATAACGTCGTCAGGGCCAAGCGTCCTGCCTGTGGGAAGATCCTGGACGGCAGCCATGACACTCAGTGTCTGGGCAGGAGCAGGGGTGAGCTGTTGGACAGTGATGCCAGCTGCTGCACTGAGCAAAAGCGCTACGGCAAGCCGACGGTTCCTGTTGAGCCAGCCCAGCATTCTGCGTTGAGGTGAGCCCGAATGTGGCCCACTACGGGAGTTTCGCGAACGGGAACCACGAAAGTCTGGAGCGTTGGCACGGGCGGTTCCTCTAAGCGGCATACAGCCAAGCTACAGAGGGCCGAATGGCCTGAAACAGAGTGGCTGGCGCCTATGTGGAAAACTGCTGCGGTTGTGGAATGCTCCTGGGCAGTTGACGACCTACCAAGCGAGCGTCAGCTGGCCGCGGCAGACGCTGGTGTGCTGGAAGAACCAGTGCTGGAACCGGTGGTTGAGGAGGCTGCGCTGGAGGAAGCGGTGCCCGAAGAAGCGGCGGCCGAAGTGCTGGCCGCTGCAGCGGTGCTCGGGGCAGAAGCGGCAACGCCGCCGGCCTTGGCGTCGCGGGAATCCGTCCGGTAGAAGCCGGAGCCCTTGAACACAACTCCGACACTGTTGAACTTTTTGCGCAAGGTTCCCTGGCACTCAGGGCAGGAGGTAAGGGTGCTGTCAGTGAATGACTGCACGATGTCGAAGGCGTGGCTGCAGTCCTTGCAGGCATATGCATACGTGGGCACTGAAATTCCTCCTCTTGGGCAAACGATCAGGTCCCGTGCTGCCTGGCGGATTTCCGTTTCCGGATGCCCGCCTTTAGCAGTCGCAGGGCCTGAGTGCTAATTCTATCATCCCGACGATTCGCGTCCATCACAGCTGGATGATCGCCGACGGCGTCAGGATGGAGCGGACTGGCCGGTCGAAGGCTTCGGCTGGAATGGAACCCGCTGCCAACACCTCGCTGTCATAAACAACCGCTATTCCGGGAACATTCCATCCACCCTCATTGAGGTCCGCCAGTAGGCGGTCGTAGTAGCCGCCGCCCTGCCCTATTCTGTTGCCCGCCCGGTCCACAGCCGTGGCTGGCAGGAAAATTCCCGCTGCGGAGCCAACAACACCTAAGCCATGCTGTTCCCCGATTGGCTCCTGTATCGGGGCGTATTTGCTTCTAGTGAACGCGGACTCGGGTGACCAGTAGACCCAGCTCAATCTGCGCTCAGGTTGGCAGACCGGCAGCAGTATCCGGTTGCCGGCCGCGTGGAGCGCATTGATGAGGGGGAGAGTGGGCGGTTCCGTCCCAACTCCGAGGTAGGCGGCAAAGGTGGCCGATCCCGTTGTTCGCAATTTACCGGAAGCCAGCTGCTCCGAAACCTGCTGGTTGGCCCACGCCAGACCCTGGAGGGCGAGGTCATTGCCTGCCTGGTTTCGGTCATCTTCAGTCATGGCAGCACGTGCCATCCGATGCCGGGAACGCAACAGTTCTTTCACTGACATTGGAGTGCCTTTCAGTCCCCGCCACCGCTTCTACGTGGGCAACCGGAGCATTTGAATGATTACCCAATAACTGGCGCCTCCGTTAGATTAGTCCAGTGACTACCACCAACGCATCCGTCCGCAAGGCTGTCATCCCCGCCGCGGGTCTCGGAACCAGATTCCTCCCAGCAACGAAGGCAATGCCTAAGGAAATGCTCCCCGTCGTGGACAAGCCGGCCATTCAATACGTCGTCGAAGAGGCTGTCAATGTGGGCCTCAGTGACGTGCTGATGATTACGGGCAGGAACAAGCGCGCACTGGAGGATCACTTCGACCGGGTCCCGGCTCTTGAAGCCATGCTGGAGGCCAAGGGGGATACCACCAAACTGGAGTCCATCCAGGCAGCCAGCAACCTGGGCGACATTCACTATGTCCGGCAAGGAGACCCCAAGGGACTTGGGCATGCGGTCCTCCGTGCCAAACAACACGTCGGATACGAGCCCTTTGCCGTGCTCCTGGGCGATGACCTCATCGATGCCCGGGATGAACTGCTCAGCACCATGATCGAAGTACAGGCCAAAACGGGTGGCTCAGTTGTAGCGCTCATTGAGGTGGAACCTTCCCAGATCAGCTCCTACGGGTGTGCAGACATCGAGGAGCTTGACGGCGAGAGCTACGTCCGGGTCAAGCACTTGGTCGAAAAGCCCGAACCGCACGAGGCCCCCTCTAACCTGGCCTTGATCGGCCGTTATGTCCTCCACCCCGCCGTGTTTGAAGTGCTGGAAGGCACTGAGCCTGGCCGGGGCGGAGAAATTCAACTGACCGACGCCCTGCAGGAACTGGCTGCCGGCGACGCCGATGGTTATGGAGTCTACGGTGTTGTTTTCCGGGGCCGGCGTTACGATACCGGTGACAAACTGAGCTACCTGAAAGCCTGCGTGGAACTGGCCTGCGACAGCGAGGACCTTGGTCCCGGGCTTCGGGACTGGTTGCCTGACTTCACTGCCAGCCTGTCTAAATAGCTGTAGATGGGCAGTTCCATTTGGCCGGTAACGCTTAGCTGCGGCGAGCTCGTTCTGCGTCCCATCCGCTATCGGGATCGCAAGGAATGGACAGAGGTCCGTTCCCGCAACAGGGACTGGCTGGCTCCGTGGGAGGCTTCAAATCCGATGCCGGGCGGTCAACTTCCCAGCTATCGGCAGATGGTCAGATCGCTCAACATCCAGGCGGCCCAAGGAACTGCGCTGCCTTTTTTGATCACGGAGTGGAGTCCAGGTGTCCGCGAACCGGTGATTATCGGTCAACTGACTGTTTCGTCAATTGTCTGGGGCTCTGCCATGATGGCAACCCTCGGTTACTGGGTGGACAGGTCCCATGCTGGAAGGGGGATTGCTCCCACGGCGGTGGCGATGGCCACTGACCACTGCTTCGGTACCCTGGGGCTCCATCGCATGGAAATCAACATCAAGCCTGATAACGGACCCAGCCTCCGTGTTGTCGAGAAGCTTGGTTTCCGGGATGAGGGGTATCGGCCACGCTTCCTCCACATCAATGGCGAATGGGCCGACCACCGGTCATTCGCCCTCACAACTGAAGAAGTTCCGGAAGGAATTCTCAACCGCTGGCTCCAAAACCGTCCCCGCTAGAATTCAGCTTCAAGAGACGAGGGAAGACGGCGGGACGGGTACAGCCGGAAATAGACCACTGATTTTGACACCGACCTGCGACACACCGTGGACAATGCAAGCCCGCTTCATCTATTGCTCATACCGTTTTGAGTGTGGACTTCCCTCTTAGCAGCTCAGTGATCCTTGTTATCGCTGTCGCGCTCTGGATTGTATGGGTTGCCCCCTATGTGCTTCGTAATGGCCGGCAGCAGCTCCAGGCCGCCGGTGAGGCAGTTTTGGAACCCGTCGACGTCGAAATAACAGACCCCCAAGCCGGAACGGTCCTGAAAATGGCCGTCCAGCAGGAGAAAACCATGGACACCGTGCCCGGTACTGAATCCGCCAGGGGAGTAGCGCCCCGCGACTCGGAACGCCAGTCTGCGGTGCCTCCCAAACAGTTCAGGATCCGCTATGGCCGGTGCGCCCTTGCGCTGATCGGAGTGATGTCCCTTCTGGCGGCGGCCACGTCCGGAGTCTTTCGTCTTTTCGGTATCGGACCTGTCTGGTTGCCATTTACTGCTCTGGCAACGGCCGTGCTGACAGTTGCTTTGCTTCGGCGGCTCGCGGTACGGGACCGGCGCGCCAAAGTGCAAGCTGCTTTCAGGTCCGCCATGAGTGCTCCCGGGCCGACTGGCCAAGGCAGGGACCGGGCCTCTGGAGACCCATTTGATGCCCCGAAGAGCAATACGAAAACCCGCTCGGATGATGACATCCCTTTATTTGATGCCGAAGCTTCCCGCCGGCAGGTCAAACCGCTGACCGCATTGGAACTTCGGCAGGCTGCCTTGGCTGAAGCAGTGGCGTCAGGGGACCACAGCGTCCGGCGTCCGTTTATGTCGGCCGATGTGCCGGGTGGGCTGGGTTCCAGCTGGGAGCCCGTGGAGGTGCCGAAGCCGACTTATGTTGAGGCGGCCAAAGCTGAGCGCGCAGCGCCGGAACCCCTTGAACTGCCGGAGGCCCCCAAGGCAGCCGGAAAGCCTTCACTGAAGCAGGGCACGTCAGCTGCCCCTCCGGCACCACAGGCTAAGCAGCCAGTGACGAAGCCCCAAAGCGCACTGAGCAACCTGGATGACGTTCTTCAGCGCCGCCGCGCCTGATCAGCCTTCCGCATACTTTCTCGCGGCCGTTCTTAGCGGTGCAGTTTCCCCTTTGCCCCTTCCATTACAGGCTTGCCCGGCAAGCTGAGGACCAGCCTCTCTTGCCGGGTAAGCCCAGGGACTAGCGCTCTCCTGCCGCAGGCTTGCTGGTATAGGGGCGAGGCCATGGTGTTCCGGCCCGTTGCCACTCCTGGTAAGTCATAAGAATGTCTTGCCCGCCCGGGGACCGGTAGTAGATGTTTCCGGAGCTGGTGTACTTCCAGTAGAAGGAAAAGGGGACAAATTGATTGATTGTCGGGGTGGGAAACTGCGCCTGCGACCATTCTGCATATCCGATCGGCCGGCTACCCTCCACATTCACATTTGCGTTGTAGTAGATGGTCCCGGACCAGGAGGTTTTGTAGTAGGCACTTGCCAGGCGGGCAAAGGGACGGGTTCCAGCGGCTTCCCATTCCGGCAGCGTCATCTTATGAATCACTGAGTCCTCGCCTTTGGCGAAAATCTCGCCGGAGCCGTAGTACTGGTAGTAAGTCGTGCCTTGAATGTAGCCCGCGATCTGCGGCTGTGGCATTCCCAGCTGCTGCCAGTCGGGGTAGCTGAGTCGCTTCCATACCCAGGCAGGACTACGGAATTCCACGGAGTAGATGCTGCCTGACCACGGATACTTAACGAAACTCCCCGCGGTCCGTTCAGGCTGTTTGTAGCCCATGTCCTGCCATTCGCGATACGTCAGGAGATGGGTAATGCCGTCAGCGGAGGTGGCATAAATTTCCGGCGCGGGTGCAAAAGTGAAAACGCGGGTACCCGGAATCCAACCTGCGATCCGCGGTGCCGGGAATCCTGCGGCAGCCCAATCCGCGTACTCAAGCTTCTTCCACACCATGCCCGACCAGGTGTAACTGACGGAGTAGATCGCGGGAGACCACGAGTAGCGGACGTAGTCAGTGGGGAATTTCTCCGCAGCCTTCTCAAGGAAAACCTCGTAGACATAAAGGTTTTGACCGCTTCGGACAGCTGCAATTCCTACTTCCGAGTACTTCGGATCGCGCATTGTTTGAGCCGTTGTGGATCCGAAGTCCTTAACCAGCTGGTCGTGGAGCTGCTTGGCAGTGGGTCCGGCGGCGTTGTAGACAGTGCCGGTAACCTGCCCGTACTTGGCTGCGGCCGGAAGATTGTCCAGGGGGACCGGCTCAGCTTTTGGAAAATCGGCCTGGGAGTTGGCCCAGTTTTGGGCGTCGGTGCTCACTGTGGAATTGAGGGCGACGGCGGGGACACCGTGCAACCGGCGGTAAGCGTTCAGCGACTCGAAGAAGGTGTTCAGATCCTGGACCGATACAGGCATCAGCGCCTCTGTGGAGAACTGGCCAAGAGCAGTGGGCTGGGGAGCGGGCGTAGCCTCGGTTGTGATTGCCGGGGCCGTTGCTTCCGGAGTGGTCTGGGAATCAGTCGTGGGGCTGGAACCCGGAGTGGGCGCGCCCTCGGGGGCTGCCGTGACTGTGGGTTCAGCGGCTGGAGCAGGGCTGGTGGGCGCGGGTTCATTGCTGGTACCACCTGCGGCGGGAGGCGTTGCGGTGGCAGTTGGGGTTTCCGGCGCAGGGGTTTCCTCTGCCGTCACAACAGTCCCGTTCCGCAAGGCAGGGGCCGACTGGACGGCAGCAGCAGCTATTGGCAACTGCCCGGCAGCAAGGGTGGCTGCCAACGTCCCCACCGCCACTCCCTTTGCCATCTTTGCTCTCAGATCAGTCATTGGCGTTCCTTTGGACTCGTATTGCATGGCGGCGGAGGTTAAGACGTTGTGCGGCTATGAGGAGGCAGCCGGCGAGGAGCAGTAAGGAGGCAATGAGGAGCGGTGTGAGGGTTACTCCTGTTACGGAGAGCGGGGCACCGGAGCCTTCCGCAGCCTTGTCACCCACGGGGCTGAGGGCTTCGGCGGGCAAGTTGGCCGGAGTCAGAAGGGACACAATAATCTCCGATCCCGTAGCGGTGCCAAAGGTATTCTCAGCTACTGCCCGGTACCGGGCACCATTGCGGACGGCGTCAGCTTCCACCCGGAGACTTTCCTCCGAGCCTTCGGCTACCTCCACCCAGGACGATCCTGGATCCGCCTGGGTGAACCAGGTCAGTTTAGGTGCAGGCGCTCCCTCCGCCTCGACGCGCAGTTCGACCGGTTGTCCAGGTTGGGCTGCGACGTTAACAGCAGTCGCGGTCACGCTGGGGGCCTGGGCGATATCCACACGGGCTGCCCGGCTGACTACCCGCTCGCCAAGGAGGTTGGTGGCCACGAGCCTGAACTGTTCAGCCGGAAGGGCCGTGCCCTGCGGGAAGGAGACGGAAAGTGAGTCGTTTCCTGCATCCCTGATATTCCTCCAGCTCGCACCGGAATCCTCGCTGCTCTGCCAGTGCAGACGGCTTCCGGAGCCGGCGAATGAGCCGCTGAATTCTCCTCCGGCTGCATTGTCCAGAGCCAGATAGAGGTCCTCTGGATGGGCTGTTACCTCAAGGGGAACGTGCCTGACAGTCAGCGTCGCCGGTTCCGTTTCGCTGAGAACGGTACCGTCCGCGGAGGCGACGACGGCGCGGAACTGGCTGCCGTCGTCGGACTTCACCGGAACGGGCAAGATTACTGTGCTTCCCAAGGCTCCAGGGATGTCTCGGAAAACCTGTCCGGCGCCATCAGCACGCTGCCATTTAACGGATGTTCCCGGCCGTCCGGGCAGGGTGGTGAAGGTGACGGCCTGCCCTTGGTCCACTGTCTGGTCAGAAGGCTGGCCCGATCCGGTATTACCGGCACCGAACACTTCGATCTCAGAAAGAGACAGAGGTACGCCGGGTGATCCTTCTGCTTCGGCCGTCTTGGTGATTTTCACGTAGCGGGCCTCGACAGGGCTGAGTTTGAACTCAAACGGGGGCCCGGCCGGGGATGATCCGGGCGGGCTAACGGTCGCTGGCTGGTACTGCCGGCCATCGGCAGAGACTTCCACCTGAACGGAAGCAGGCAGATTCTGGTCCTGCAGCTCAGGTGCCTGGCCCGGAACGGTCGTCACGGGGTGGAGAATGACAGAGCCGAGGTTCCTGCCGGCACCGAGGTCGACCGTTACGGAATGAGGTCCATTGTCGGGGGTTCGATAGCCTTGGCTTTCGGCGGTACTGAACGTCTGTGTATCTACCAGGAAGTCTGCCTTCCAAGCGTCGGACTCCAAGGAATCAACAGTCTCGACCTCCGCTCCTGCGGCGAAGTTCACCCCGCCCCGGCCGTAGTCGACCCGGACGTCGTCAATGGAGAAGCCTGGCGAATCAGCTCCGGGAATCGTGGATCGGAGCCCGATGCTGATGGATGCTATGTTCTCAAGCCCCGCTTCCACGGTAGGCAGCACCAACTGGTTCCAGGAGCCCGGGGCCACTCTGCGGATCAGTTCGGAGCTGTGGCCTGACTTGTCAGTGGCCCGGATCCTTGCTTCATGGACACCGTCCGGCGTGCCTGTCATCCTCAGAGACGCGAGGAGGGCAGAAGCAGTGCCGGTACCCACCGGATCCCTTAACGTGACGGAGGTTTCACGCCATCCAGGTGCAGCGGAGGGTGCCACAGCAGAGACATTCAGGGCTCCATGCCCCACGCGCGCCTCAGCCCCTTCTGCCCCGGGGATGAGACCAGCGGCCAGTGTTGAATCAGCCCCCGCGGACCATTCCGACAGGTTCCCATTTTCGAAATTGCCCAGCATGGTTGAACTTCCGGGCAAGCAGGATTCACCGGTCGCATCGAGGCTGCAGTTGCGGCTGCCCCGTACGAGGGCCACCGTCTGGGCAGTGGCCAGGACAGAACCGGCTTCGTCCGAGACTGACAATTCAACCGTGCCGCTGAGGGCGGACCCCGAAGAGTCCAGCGGAACGAAAACTGTGTGATCCGCACCGGCGGGAATCACTGCGGACACAGCCTGCTGTGCAGTCCATCCCTGGGGGAGGTGGGCAGCGTAGACACGAACAGCCTGATCGGTGGAGGTCAGCAGGTTCCGCAGCCTGACAGCTGCATAACCCGTAGCACCTCCCTCGGTGACAGCCGGTCGCATTTCAGCGCCTGATGCGAGCAGGTGGGCTCCAATGGAGAGATCCAGCTTTGCGCTCCTGCTCACGACGTCGTCGCCGCGTTTGAAGGAGACCTGAGCGAGAACGGTATGGCTTCCGTCTGAGCTGCCCCGGGGGGCTGAAACGCTGTAGCTTGCACTGCCCTCCCCACCCGGCGCGATTTCGGCGGGGAATGGGGAAGTTGCCCGGGCTGACCATCCATCCGGCAGGGACAGCCCGCCGCTGGCCTGAACCAGTGCCGTGTCTCCCGTATTTACGATTTTGACAACGGCGTCTGTGCTGCCACCGGACGCTAGCTGGCCTTCCACCGCTTCAGCCGTAACGGTGACACCGGAGGCTGCAACAGCCCCCGAAAGCTGATGAATGGTCGCCGCCGATCGAACTGAGAGGGAATCGGCTGTGGCGGCGGGAAGCCCTTCAGCACGGGCCTGGGTGACGGCGGCGCTGAAGGTGCGGGCTGCCGAGATGGCGTTCTGCAGTTGGGGCGCAGGATCTCCGGTGGGTTCCAGATATGCCTCGAGTGCACCGTTCACCTGGCCGGCGGTTTCCTCTGCCGGTTTGCGGAGCCCGCTGGACCCTGGGGTCGCCGCGTCCATGGCCGCTATTTCATGAGCAATTCCGCCGGTTGTGCCCGATGCGGTCACGAGGTCAGCGAGGGCGGGGTCGGCCATGAAGTTGTATGTCCCGGAGCCCAGGGTGACGATCGTATCCGTATCAGCTGCTTCTATCGATCGGATGCCGTTGCCGACGACAGCACGCTCGCCTGACTCGGCTACTGCTTCTGGAGCGGTGTTGCGCAGGACCAGCTTCCCGCTGGCGCCAACGGGAACCGAGATGGAGTAGGTGGTTCTGTCGCCATCCCTGACCCATGTGGAACTTGCCTCACCGTATGGTGTCTGGATGGAACCGGCGGCAGAAGGCAGTTGCTTGGTAATCCGCGGATCGAAGACGATCTCGCGGTATCCGCCGGCCGGGGATTGCGAAATACCGGCCACGGAGGAGTAGAGCCAGGTGTCGATGAAGGTGAACATGGGGTGATTCAGGGACGGCGAGCCATACCATTCCTCCCAGATTGAACCTGGTCCATGCGTGAGCATGTAGGCCCATCCGGGGCTGTCTGTACGGGCCACCACGGTGTTGACAACGTCGGAGCGACCCATCATCTCCAACGCATCAACGATGTACTTTGCGCCTGGAAGCCCGCCACGTACGTGTCCCCCACCCAGGACCATCACCTGATGCACGAGGGTGTTGGCCACCTCATCCTCCCGGCCTGCCGGGACGATGCCCAAGGTCAGGGGCAGGGCGTTGGAAAACTGGCTAACTCCATAGCTGGCCCGTCCGGCGTCGAAGTAGCGTGAGTTGAAGGCCTCCGCAATTTTGCCGGCGAGGGCTGTGTACCTCGCAGAGTCCGCTGGTTTGTCCAGTTTGCTGGCCATCTCAGCCATGAGCTTGGCCGTCAGATAATAAAATCCGCTTTGGAACAGTTTGCTGTCTGTATCCTCGTCTGCAACCCAGTCCTGTCCCCAGGTGTGGCTCGGCCTCGTGATGAGGTAGCCATCAGTGGACTTTTGGGTGTGTGCCATCCAGCGGTTCATGGAGTCGTAGTGACCGGCGAGGACATCCGTGTCCCCGTAGCTCTTCCACACGTAGTACGGGATAAGGACAGTTGCGGCTGACCAGACCGGGTCCGATTGGGTGTTCCAGAATTCGCCCTGTTCGATAGGCACGATGTCAGGAACAAAGCCTGAAGGCTTCTGGGCGTCCTCCATGTCCTGGATGAACTTGGTGTAGAACGCCGCCATATCGTAGTTGTTGATGGTCGCTTCAGCCGCCAGGTGTGCGTCGGCCATCCAACCGCGCTTCTCGCGTGTGGGTGTGTCCTCCGGGATTCCGTGCAGGCCGTTAACCTGGGTTTGCATGTTGGCGTCGTGCAGCGAATTCAGGAGAGGCGTGGCAGCCTTGAACGTCCCAGTGGGAGCGACGTCGTTCCGTATTTCCCGCGCTGTTACTGAGCCTGCAGGGGGAGCGGCGTCCAGCCCTGTTATTTCCGCCCAGCGGAACCCTGCGTAACCAAAGCGGGCAGCAAACTGGGACGTCTTGCCGTCACCGATGAACGTGCTGGTCTGGTTGGCCTGGATCACTCCATTGTTGACCCTGCCGTTGTGGAGGCGCTCACCGTGTTTGACGGTGACAGTGCGTCCCGCCGGCACTTTCAGTGAGAGGGCGACGCTCCCTGAAATGTTCTTACCGAAATCAACCACATAAACGCCCGGAGCCGGTTGGTGAGTTTTGAGGGGCGGGAGTTGATTGACTACGCGCATGGGGCTGTTGGGTGCCGCTTCCAAAGTCCCCCGGACGCTGTTGCTGCGCACCGTACTCCAGCCAGACCCACCTCCCGTGGCGGTATCCCAGCCGGCGAGCTGCTTCCGCGCGTCGAAGGTTTCCCCGTGGAACTTGTGTGCACGGGTTACAGGGCCCGGCCGCGACGTCCACGTGCCGTCCGTGGTGATGACGGTGGCGGGTCCGGATTCCCACTCAATGTTGATTTGGAGGATCACATCGGAGTCCTCCCCGATGAGGAAGCCCAAAGCGTTCGGGCCCGCTTGCAGCTGCCCGGTGACGTCCCACGTCCTGTACAGCGACCTGACCCGGCTGTCTGTTGGCTGGGCTTCCAGCTCGGCATCACCCACTTTGCTGCCATTGGCGCTCAGTTCATAGATGCCGCGCGCCAGGGTTGCTGTCTGGAGGCAGCAGTATCCCTGGTAATCCAGAGGACGCTCGAACATTCCCCGCCCTGAGACGAACGCGGTAGCCCGAAGCGGTTCGGCCGGCAGGGTGAAAGTCTTCCGGAGGTAAGAACCCCCTGCGGCGGTGGATGCCGGACTGATCCACGATGCTTTCCAGTCCTCAGCTTTCAATAACCCGGTTGTCCAGGTACCGATTGCGCTCCAGGCGGATTCTGAGCCGGCCTCATCCCAGACTTTGACGCGCCAGTAGTAGGGAGTCGCCGAGGACAAGCCCGGGCCTTCGTAACGGACCAGGTTCTGGGCGTCTCCTGGCCGCACGCCTGAATCCCACACATCCGGGGTTCCGGCAGCCAGAGCTTCCCTGCTTAATGCGACTTGGATCTGATGGCCCGACTGGGCCTTGTCCCGTGCTGCGGATTGGATCTCCCAGCTGAATCTGGGCTGTTGGGCATCAACCCCCAACGGGTCCGCGCGGTGTTCCACTTTAAGATTGCCGGCGGTCAATGCTGCTGTGGCAGACGACGACGGGTCCTGGGCGGCCTCCAGCGCTGAAGCAGCGGCTAACGGGGACAGGCCCGAAAAGAGACAGCCGGTGACGATGGCAACAGCCAGCAGTCGACGGCGAACAGCGTTGCGAGCCAAGGAGTCCCCCCAAAAAAAGCAAAATGTGGAACTCTCGATCTACCACCGAGGTAAATCGCACCTTGGCAGGTAGCGCGCGGGACACTGAATTCCGATCAGAGGATATCAGCATGAGGACCTCAAAGTAGCCCCTCCGCCCGGTCTCAGTTCATTACATTTACGCCACAGATTAATCAAGTCAAGCAATCGAGTCGAGTTGCGGTTCGCTCTCCGGGTCTCGTGATAGTGCATGATCTCTTCCCTGGCCGTAACCTCGGAACATGATTCGTATCTGTGTTGCCGGTGGCACCGGGCAGGTTGGCACCGAGGTTGTCCGGCAGGCACTGGGTCGTGGAATAGAGGTTTCGGCCTTCAGCCGTCGTCCACCGATGCCGGGCACGGCAAAGCACCACGACGGCGCCGCCTACTGGGCTGCGGACGTCGCCACGGGGTCGGGGGTCGCAGAAGCGTTGGCGGATGCCGACGTCGTGGTTGATTGCCTGGAAGGGCGGTCACGAAAGGCGATTAAGGGCTTTGCCGATGGGGGAGACCGGCTGCTGCACGCCGCGAAGATGGAAGGCGTGAGGAAGGTCGTGCTGCTTTCCATCATCAATTGTGATCAGGTACGCCTGGGCTACCAACGGTCAAAAGCGGAAAAGGAACGAAGGTATGCCGGCTCGGACGTGGAAACGGTCGTTGTCAGGACAACGCAATTCCACAGTCTCCTGGCGGAGGTGTTCTATGCCGGTTCGCGGGTGCGGCTGATGCCGGTGTTCAAAGGTGCAAGGTTCCAGACTATTTCCCCGTCAGAAGCAGCCGCTGCCCTGCTCGAGGAGGCTTTGGGGAGCCGGCTTGGGGAGCCTCATCGCGTGCGTACGGTTGGGGGTCCTGAGATTCTGCCAATGAGGTCGATGGCACAAATCTGGCAGACGGCGACCCATGCCCGTGGAAAAGTTATTGAGCTGCCTTTGCCAGGCAGCATGGGTGAGTACCTTCGTGAGGGGCAGAACCTGATCGCTGAACAAACCTTTGGCCGTGAGACATTCCCAGCCTGGTTGGCAAAGAATGCGGATAGTTTGTAGCCTAAGGACGGCAGTACTGGATCCGACTTAAAGATGTTCTTGTCGGGGGCTATAGCTCAGTTGGTAGAGCGCTTCGTTCGCATCGAAGAGGTCAGGGGTTCGAATCCCCTTAGCTCCACGTTTGCAGGGCCCGTTGGGGCCCTGCCTGGAGCGTGGAAGTTCTCAGCCTTCGCAGTCGACGCAGTAGGAGTGTCCGCCCTTTTCGCGGGCGATCTGTGAACGGTGCCGAACAAGGAAGCATGAGTAGCACGTAAATTCATCCGCCTTCTGCGGGACTACCTCAATGCTCAGTTCCTCACCGGACAAATCGGCACCCGGAAGTTCAACGCCGTCTACCGTGTCCGTCTCGTCAAGTTCCCGCACGACGCTCCGTGCATCCGGAGAATTCGCAGACTTGAGCGCCTCGAGTGATGCGTTCCGCGTCTCCGCGACGTCTGATCGGATTTCGTCGTAGTCCGTTGCCACCTGATATGTCCTTTTGCTTCGCCTAAACCTGTCGGGATAGAACGGTACATCATGAATGCAAGTACTGCCTGTTCGTTGCCTGCATCCAGACCACCTTATGAACCTCCCAGGCGTTCCTCAGGACCCGTGGACACCTTCAATTGGCAGAACTTCTGAGGATTCAACCACTTCAAGGGCGGAAAACGGGTTGTCCGACCCCACAGGCAGTGGGCTAGCTGAGACAAGAAACACGGTGACGTCGCAACGCTCCAGGACGGCAGCGACGTCAACAAAACGCTTCGCCACGGGGCTGGACCCGCTGAATATCTCCGGTGCATGGGCGTCCAGGACCCACGTCCGAAATGTGGCCGCCAGGTCAGTCAGTTCCGGCAAAGGGACGTTCTGCTCCAGCAGTTCACCGAGGCTTATCCACAGAACTCCGCCCTCGGCGTGCTTAAGAACGGTGTGCCCGTGTGACTGTCCCTTCGAGGGCGAAGGCCGGAAGAGCCCGAAAGCACCCAATTGGCGCGCCGTACCGGGGATGATGATGCGTCCGCCGCGAAAACCCTGGTTCCACTCGGAATTCACTGTCTTGGTCATTCCGCGCTACAGCCAGCCCTTCTTCTTGAAAATGACGTACATGAGTCCCGCCATGCCCGCCATCAATGCCAGGGACATCGGGTAGCCGAACTCCCAGTGAAGCTCCGGCATGAAGTCGAAGTTCATGCCGTAAACGCCCGCTACGAAGGACGGGGCGAAGAAAATGGCCGCCCAGGAGGAAATCTTCTTAACCTGTTCGTTCTGTTCTGCACTGGCCTCGTTTTGCCGGTTGGCCGTCAGTGTGCCATCAGGGGTCAAGGCATTCTGCAACAGGTCACGGAAGGAATCTGCGCGGGAAATCAGCCGTTCAACGTGGTCCTCAACGTCCCTGAGGCTGTGCTGGAGTTCCGTCTCCACTTCGTATTTATCGAACCCCCGCTTGAGGAGTTGCATCATGCCAGGCAGCGGATGGATGGCACGTTGGAATTGGATGACCTCGCGAGCCAGTTCATAGATCCGTCGGGAGACATGGGAATCGCCGCTGAAAAGCTGGTCCTCGATCTCGTCGATATCGTTTTCCAGCCCGGCCACCACTGGAACGTAGTCATCAACTACCTGGTCCATGAGGGCGTAAAGGACGGCCTCCGGCCCGTGGGCGAGCAGTTCCGGCTTGCTTTCGAGCCTGCGCCGGACACGGGCAACCCCACCGGTTTCAGCGTGGCGTACGGTGACCACGAAGTTTCGCCCGGTAAAGATGTGCAGCTCGCCTAATTCCACCGTTTCGGATTCGTCGATGTATCTGGCAGGCCGCAACACTGTGAAAAGGTTGTCACCGTACCGTTCAAGCTTGGGGCGCTGGTGGGCGGAGATCGCATCTTCGACGGCGAGTTCATGGAGCCCAAACTCTTCCGCCACTTCTGCCATTTCGGTTTCAGTGGGGCGGTATAGACCGATCCATGCCATTCCGCCATGCTCGTTGAGCGTCTCAAACGTCTGCTCAAGGGTGTGAGGTTGTGAGCTGCGCACCCCGTCCACGTAGACGGCATTGTCGATGATCGTCACGAAAAATACATCCCGTCACCCAGCCAGGAGGAGACCTTCGGGGGCTCGGATGCAGCCAGGTGGTCGGGAAACGGTAGCGCCATTCTCATGTGGAAATCCTATTCCCCTCTTGGGACGGGGATGTCCCCGCCGAGGCTTTGCCCCGAGTCTGTTGCCGGGCAAGCGTATCGCCCTGGGCAAGGCGGCTGATCAACGGTTCAGTCCGGTACGGAATGTGCGTGTGCAGAGCCAGGACAGTCTCGGTGCGGATCACCCCCTTGATCCTAAGAACCGACCGGAGGGCCGATTGGAGATTGTGGGTGTCAGTGGCAACCACCCTGCACCAGACGTCTCCCCGGCCTGAGATTTCATGGACTTCCAGCACTTGGGGCAGGAGGCGCAAGGCGCCTACGACGCCGTCGAGTTCGCGGTGTGTCACTTCGATCGTGACAAAGGCGACGACGTCGTATCCCACCGCCTCAAGATCGATTTCGCGACCGCCGTCGTGAAGGACGCCGGAGCGGAGCATTCGCCGGACCCGGGACTGGGCCGTGTTGCGGGCGATCCCCAGCAGTTCGCTGAGTTCGCCGATCTGGATCCGCGGGTCCCGGATCAGTTCCAGCAGGATCTTCAAATCCGTGGGATCTAATTGGTTCAAATCGTCACTCCGGCTCATTACCACGGTCAGGCCTTGACTGTTTTGATCAAGTCTTACACCTTTCTCAGTCCCACAAGTCATTCACGAGCGAAAATATAGCCATCAGAACTGCCCGGAGCGCTGCCGGTCCCACAAGGATCCGGTGTGGTCCGGATAATCGGGAAAGGCATGGCAATGACTGTCTTCGGCGAACTCCGTATGTCCTCCGCCGCCGTTAGCCCCAGGGGATGGGATGCTTCCACCACGGCCCGCCTGGTCCTGGCGGGAATGGTGATCTTCACACTGCTGGTCGGAGCGAACCTCGCAACGCCGCTGTACCCCCTCTACCAGGCTCAGCTCGGCCTGACGTCCCTGGATGTCACCATTGCTTTCTCCGCCTACGTCCTGGTGTTGGTGGCCACGCTGGTGCTTGCCGGCCACTGGTCGGACCACATTGGCAGGCGCGCCGCGTTGCTGCTGGCAGTATTGGTGGGGCTGATGGGCGGTCTGGTCTTCGCGACCGCTGGCAATCTTGCCGCGCTTGCGGCTGGCAGGGCACTCCAAGGCATGGCAGTGGCACTCGCCACCGGCGCAAGTGCTGCTGCACTTCGCGAACTTTTGCCCTTGCGACCGGACTGGGCGTCCCGGTTCACACTGTTGGCGTCAGCCGGAGGGGTGGCTGCTGGTCCTGTGATTGGGGGAGTGCTTTCGCTCCTCCCAGGGCCCACTTCCACGCCTTTCGCCGTTCATTCCGTCATCCTCGGCGGGCTGCTGGTGCCTCTGTACTTCCTGAAGGCGCGGCCTGCCGTCCGGCCCGTGAATGGCGCATGGCCCATCAAGGCGCTGGCACCCCGGCGTCCATCAGTCTCCCAGGAAGCGCGTGGGGCATTCTGGCTCGCGGCCGCTGTTGGCTTCCTTAGTTTCGCGGTGTTTGGATTCTGTTTATCCCTTGCCCCCGGGTACTTCGCCGGGATAGTCCACGTGGACTCGAGGCCTTTGATCGGTGTACTGGCAGGATTGACGCTGGGTTCATCAGCGCTGAGTCAGTTACTCGCAGTCCGTGGGCGTTATGTGGTTCCGGTGGGTCTTCTCGTCCTGGCAGTTTCGGTCGCCCTGATCGCCGTCGCGGCCGCTCGGACCACCCCATGGTTGCTGGTCCTGGCAAGCATGGGCGCAGGCTTCGGCCAAGGCCTTTCCTTCCGGGCCGCCTTCAACGACGTAGCTGCCAGGACGGAACCGTCCCGGCATGCGCAGGTCGTCAGTGCGGTCTACGTCATCACGTACCTGGGCAGCGCGGTGCCGGTGATCGGTTTGGGACTTGCGACGGCGGCATGGGGCCTTCCCGCATCCGTCACAGTGTTTGTGCTGCTTTGCGCGTTGTGCGCCGTCATTTTGGCAGTGGTCAGCTTACTCCGGCAACGGACCGTGGTTGCCCTGAATGTGCTCGAACACCAGGGTGGTTTCGGTGTGGCCGACGACGGGGTCGGTGGCCAGGTTGTCCAGCACCCAGTCCCTGAGGTCCTCCGTCGTAGCGACGGCGATATGCAGCAGGTAATCGACCGACCCTGAAGTGTGAAAGGTCGACAGTACGGCCGGGAGATGGGGTACGCGGGCAGTAAACCTGTCAATCTGATCACGATCGTGCGCCCGGAGCCGTACGGCGACAAGTGCCTGAACCGATCGGCCGATTGCCGAGAGGCTCAATTTCGCCTCATACCCCTGCACTATCCCCCGCTCGGACAAGGCACGGGTACGCATCAGGGCAGTTGAAGGGGCAATTCCCACCAGTTCAGCGAGTTGCTTGTTGGAAATCCTCGCGTCCTCCACCAGAGCCGCGAGAAGTTTCTCGTCAATGGCGTCCAGCGGCTCACTGCTCAACGATCCCGGCCGAATATTCTTCGCGTTGCTGGCCACAAGTCCTCCTCAGAGTGTGCTGCGTTCATCATAAACCGCTTCTTTCATCCCTAGAATTCAACTGCTCTGGGCAATCCCGAATAAATGCCAGATACTTTCGAGATTCAATGACGAATATTCAGAAGGAGCACGGTGCTTTCATTCGATTCACTTGCGGTACATGCCGGACGCGACGGGTTGACGGAGCAGGGCGTGCACGCGGTCCCCATCGATCTTTCAACCACTGCGCCGCTGCCTTCAGTTGTGGAAGGCGGACTGGCCTATGAACATCTTGCGACCGGTGGAGCCCATCTCAAGGATCAGAGTACGGTCTACCAGCGGCTATGGAACCCAACTGTGGCACGGTTTGAAGATGGGCTTGCTGCCTTGGAGAACGCCCCTGAGGCTGTTGCGTTCGCCACGGGTATGGCGGCTCTCTCGGCAGTGCTGCTTGCCGTGGTTTCCATGGGCAAAAAACACGTCGTCGCTGTCCGCCCTCTGTACGGCGGAAGCGATCACGTACTCGCCCAAGGAACGCTGGGAACAGAGGTTACCTTCGCAGCTGCTGATGAAGTCAGGTCTGCCCTTCGACCGGACACTGGCCTGGTGATCGTAGAGACCCCTGCAAATCCAAGCCTGGAGCTGGTGGACATTGCTGCGTTGGCTGCCGCCGCTGATGGTGTCCCACTGCTGGTGGACAACACTTTCGCCAGCCCCGTGCTTCAGCAGCCGCTCAGGCACGGGGCAGCCCTGGTTCTGCACAGTGCCACAAAGTTCCTGGGCGGCCACGGAGATGCCATGGGTGGTGTCGTGGCAACCTCGCCCGGGTGGGCGGCCAGGCTCCGCGCCGTCCGGGCCGTCACAGGAGGTATCCTCACCCCGTGGCCCGCCTACCTGCTCCACCGGGGACTTGCCACCTTGCCCATCCGGGTCCGGGCGCAACAAGCCACGGCTTCCAAAGTGGCGTCGGCGCTGGCCGGACACGGTCTGGTCAAGAGGGTCCTGTATCCGGGGTTGCCTGAGTGCGATCCCCTGGGGCTGGTGGGTACGCAGATGTCCGGTCCGGGCTCCTTGATGGCTTTTGAGGTCAGCAGCCCTGAGCATGCCCAACGAATTCCTTCGGCGGTCAGCCTGATCACCCATGCAGTATCGCTGGGCGGAATCGACACGCTCATCCAACATCCTGCAGGCCTGACGCACCGACCGGTGAGCGGTGAAGCGCGGCCTTCGCCAAACCTGCTTCGTCTCTCGGTGGGGCTTGAAGGTGCCAGCGACGTGGTGGCTGACCTCGTTCAGGCCATCGAACGCACCCACTGATCAGCGGATTGGAGACAGCGGTTTAGGGGAGTCGGACGGCCGGCAGGAGAGGAGGCAGAAAATGTTGCGGCCAATATTGCCCTGATTGCAGGCTGTCTGCCGCCGGTTAAGTAGTCTGTTCAGGTGAACAGTGCTGACAGCTTCCCAAAATCGAATTCCGTTGATGCGGACCGCCTCCCTGCCGGGAGAGTTGCAGGTAGTGTCATCGGTCTGGACATTGGAGGAACCAAGACCCATGGGGTCCGCTTCCTCGACGGTGAAGCCCTTGCAGACGAGGTTGTGGGGAGCTCCAACGTCCAGAACGTCAGCCGTGAAGAAGCAGCTCGGAATCTCGCTGAACTGTTTGCCAGAATAGGAGGCGGTTCCATCGCGCAGGTGTATGCGGGGGCCGGAGGCATAGATACCGACGACGACGCCGCCGCGCTCGCCTCACTGATCGCACCCCACGTCCCCGGGGCGCGGATCACCGTTGTCCATGATTCCCGGCTGCTTCTGGCGGCTGGGAGTGCCAGCACGGGCGTGGCCGTCATCGGTGGCACAGGATCCGCGGCCTGGGGTCGGAACGAGGCTGGCAAAGAAGCCAGGGCGGGCGGCTGGGGATATCTGCTGGGAGACGAAGGCAGCGGGTACTGGCTTGGCCGGGAGGCTGTCCGCCACAGCCTCCGACGGATGAACCAGGGCTTTGAACCCGATGAGCTCACCACCGCGCTTTTGGAATCCTGCGCCGTTGATCATCCCAACAAGCTGATTGCACTCTTCCATTCGGCCGAGACAGGGCGGCGGTATTGGGCCCAACGCGCACGCCTTGTCGTGGAGGCAGCCGAGAGCGGCCATGCCACCAGCCTGGCCTTTCTGGTACAGGCAGGCAGTGACTTGGCGGATCTGGCCGTGGAAACGCTGCGGCAGCTCGACGTCGACGGCCCCGTAATTCTTGGAGGAGGCCTTGGCATGAACGTTTCCTGGATCCAGGACTCCTTCCGGAAACACCTGGCGTCAGAAGGTATCAACGATGTGCGCGTCCTGGACAGGGAGCCTGTATTCGGGGTTCTTCAGCTTCTTGCGGAGCAGGGCCCAGAGGCCTGATCCTGCATACAAATCAGGAACGTGTTCGCGGCCTGAGCCGCACACCAGGCAAGGGCGGGGCTGGTATGCGGCCCGCTTCGGAGCCGGCCTCGGGCCCATGCCCCCTCACCACTCCGAACCGGCCGACTTCAACTGAATTCTCCCCAAGGCCGGCCTGCGCCTCCCAGTCCTCGCGGGCCGACGCCACATCATCGTGGGTCCGGCCAACGAAGTTCCACCACATCAGCAACTCTTCCTGGAAAGGTTCGCCGCCCAGCAGGATGAAGCGCGTACCGGCAGCTGCGTCGAGATCAAGGAAATCCCGTCCTGTCCCGAGGTAGCAAAGTGGGCCCGGAGTCACGTGCTGATTCTCAAGAACCAGGCTGCCGTCAAGGACCAGGATGGCATGCTCAAACTCTGGATTCAGTGGCAACCCGACAGGTCCCTGGGCTGTGACGTCCGCTCCTGTGATGGGCGAATACATGGTCGCCGGTGACGTTGATCCGGCGAAAGTTCCTACCATGACCGTTGCCACGTAACCCTCGCCCTCAACCGATGGCAACTCCCGGTGCTGCTCGAACGCCGGCGTCCTGTGCCGCTCGCTGTCCGGCAAGGCAACCCAGAACTGGAGTCCCCGCTGCAGCGGCAGCTCTTGGCCGCCGTCGGGCGTTTCCTCCTGGACCGCCATAGGGGAGGGCTGCGGCAGCACGGCGAATTCTGAGTGGGAGATGCCGTGGCCGGCCGTCATGATGTTCAATTCCCCGGGCCGGACGATAACGTCGCTCCCCACGCTGTCGCGGTGGCGGATGGTGCCGATGAGCGGCCACGTTACCGTTTGAAGGCCCGTGTGCGGATGGGGCAGGACGGACATTGCCACGCGGTCGGGCCCGAAGCTGTCGAGGAAGCACCAGGCTCCCACTGTCGGCAGGCCTCGCTGGGGGAGAGTGCGCTGGACATTCATGGCACGAACACCGCCCAGCGGAACTTCCCGGGCGGGCCACAACTGCAGGCACGGGCCGGCTCCCGAACCCTCACCAATGTCTGCAGGTGGACATATTTGTTCCCGGGGACTGACTTCAAGATTGGTCACCTCCCCACTGTAGAACCGAATGCAGTGTCAGTGCATGGCAACGGCAGCGAAAGCCAGCGGTCCTGGAGCCCATGTTGGGGTCCGGTCCGCGGGTATGGCCAGCAACGGCAGAGTTCGATAGCCTGTCAGAGTTGCCGGTTGGCCGGCGGCCGTTTCAGGGACATGCTGCGAAAGCAAAAAGGGGAGGTGGAAGTGATGACTGTCACAGTTCTGCGCGCCTCGCGCCTCAATCACGCCAACCTTCCTTCCCTGTCTGGTCGCACTTCCTAGCGGCTCACAGACGCTTCTGTGCACTGGCGGGGCCCATCAAAGGCTTCCCATTGAAAAACACCAACAGCCTTCCATCGGCTGAACCTTCTCTCAAATCTCTCCTAAACAACGGACCTGATCTGGCTGGTCCCGTTCAGTACGGATTCACTCCTGCCAGGGCAGCGTACTTCACCGCACACCGCCAGGCAGACGGAACCATGCCCGGGCGGGTGGTGCGGATGGACCGCAACCGTGTGCTGGTAGCGGCGGCGGAGCGGTTCTTCCACGTCCCCTACCCCCTCCATGGCTCCATCCCCGCAACGGGCGACTGGGTCTGGCTGGGGATGAACGCCTCAGCCGATCCGGTTATCGCAAGTGTCCTCCCGCGCTACTCGGAACTCAGCCGAAAGCGTGCATTTGCAGCATCCTCTGATGTCCAGGTGCTCGGGGCCAACATCGACATCGTCGGCGTGGTGGTCCCGGTTGACCGGCCGCTTACGCACAACAGGATCGAGCGGACCCTCGTAGCGGCGTGGGATTCAGGTGCTACTCCGCTCGTCATTGTCACCAAGGCGGATCTGGCCAACGTAGCGGACGACGTCGTTGGGCAGGTCATGCTTCAAGCAGCCGGTGTGGATGTGGTTACCACATCAGCAGAACAGCACGACGGGTTGGAGGAACTCTCAGACCGTTTGCCCGCCGGAAGCACCCTGGTGCTGTTGGGGCCTTCGGGAGCGGGAAAATCCACGCTCATCAACGCGCTGGTCGGATACCAGGCACAAGACACCGGGGAGGTCCGCACCGGCGACGGCAAGGGCAGGCACACGACTACCGCGAGGGAACTGGTGCCGCTGCCTGGCGGCGCGGTGCTCATGGACACCCCCGGCGTTCGAGGCTTCGAACTGTTCGACGCTGAGGGCGGAATGGGCGAGATGTTCGGCGACCTTGAGGAACTCATGGAGGCCTGCCGGTTTTCTGATTGTGCCCATGATCGGGAGCCAGGATGCGCTGTGCAGGCTGCACTGGACGACGGAACCCTGGATAACCGTCGCTGGTCCAACTACCGGAAGCTTCAGCGCGAGCTTGCTGCGCTGAACAGGCGCCACGATGCTGCGGCGCGCAGGGCTTACCAGCGGGAATGGCACCAGAAAGTTGTGGCGGCGGGCAAAAGTCAGCGGTCAGCTGAACGGTATGGCCATGAAAATTCAGTGGAGCGGGAAGGCAAATCCGGAAAGTCCGGAAAGTCCGGAAAGTCCGGAAAGTCCGGAAGGAACTGACGGTGTGGATGGGTTCTGATTCTTATCAGGACCCATCCACCTGCCGGCTGGTTCCGAGCAAAGGGCGACTCCACTCCGGCGTGCCGGTCCCTCCGGCTTTGTCGAAGGGACTGGGTAGGCTGTGGTGGTAATTTGTACCGCCAAGAATGACCCGGCTTATGATCGTCTTGCCTGACCGTCCGATGTTGCCGCTGGTAAGGCACACAGCCTCCACATCCCCGTAGCCTGTTCTCCAAGGAGGTACGTTTTGAAGGATTTACGACGTCAGATGACAGGGCGCCGTGCTTTGGGTGGCTGGGCCACAGCTTTGGGCCTGGCACTGGCCTTGAGTGCCTGTGTGGGCGGATCGGATCCGGTAAGCACCACACCTGCCACCAGCAGTTCCGCCTCCACCGGTGAGCCACTTGTGATTGGTTCGGCAGACTTCACCGAAAGCCAGATCATCGCCGAAGTCTACGCGGGGGCTCTTAACGCCGCGGGGGTTGCGGCCAGCACCAAGCCCAATATCGGATCACGGGAGGTCTACTTCAAGGCCGTCCAGGACGGCTCAATCGATATCGTGCCGGACTACAGCGGCAATCTCCTGCTGCTGGTCGACAAGGAGACCACCCAGGTTTCCGCCGATGACATTATCCGGGCGCTGCCTGGCAAACTGCCCAAAGGCCTTGGAGTGCTTGATGCCTCCAAAGCCGAGAAGAAGGATGCCATGGTGGTGACCAAGGCGACGGCGGAGAAGTACCAGCTGAAGTCCCTCGCGGACGTTGCCAAGGCATGCAGCGAACTGGTGGTGGGCGCTCCGGCCACCTTTGCGGAGCGCGCCTACGGCCTTCCCGGCCTCAAAAAGAACTATGACTGCGTCCCCAAAAAGCTGGAACCGTTCAACGATGGTGGCGGAGCCGTCACCGTGAAGGCGCTGCTGGAGGACCAAGTGCAGATTGCCGACATCTACACCACCACTCCTGCCATTGCCGACAACGATCTTGTGGTCTTGGAGGATCCAAAGAACAACTTTATTGCCCAGCAGGTTCTTCCGCTCTACAACGAAGCCCAGATGACGGATAAGGCGAAGGAGACGCTGAACAACGTCTCCAAGACGCTGACGACGGAGGACCTGATCAACCTGAACCGCGCAGTCAGCGGCAATCAGAAGCAAGACCCCAAGGAAGCAGCACAGGCCTGGCTAAAGGACAAGGGCTTCACCAAGTGACGGGCTCCGGAGTGTGAGTCAAGTCTCAGGGGATTAACATCCTCCATATGGCATATTTGATGGATGGCAGAATTCAAGCAGTCCACCAAGCTTCATAATGTCCTCTACGACATCCGTGGACCGATCCTCGAGGCCGCCCAGCAGATGGAGGCTGAGGGCCACCGAATCCTCAAACTGAACATTGGGAACCCAGCGCCCTTTGGATTCGAAGCACCTGACGCCATTCTGGTGGACATGATCCGCCATCTTCCCCACGCCCAGGGATACAGCGATTCCCGAGGTATTTTTTCTGCCCGCACCGCCGTTTCCCAGTACTACCAAACCCGTGGCATCCAGAGCATTGACGTTGACGATATCTACCTGGGCAACGGCGTAAGCGAGCTCATCACCATGTCTCTCATGGCATTGCTCAACGATGGCGATGAAGTTCTCATCCCTACTCCGGACTACCCCCTTTGGACGGCTTCGGTTGCATTGGCAAGCGGAAAGCCGGTGCACTACCTCTGCGACGAGGAGTCCGGATGGCAGCCTGATCTTGAGGATCTGGAGGCGAAAATCACTCCCCGCACCAAGGGGATCGTAGTGATCAACCCGAACAACCCCACTGGCGCCGTCTACCCGGAAAGTACTCTTCGTAAGATCGTGGCGCTTGCTGAAAAGCACGGTCTGGTGGTGTTTGCGGACGAGATCTACGAGAAGATCCTGTACGAGGATGCCGTCCACGTGAATATGGCAGGTCTAACCGGAGACGCTGTTCTCTGCCTCACCTTCAGCGGACTCTCCAAGGCCTACCGTGTCTGTGGCTACCGCGCCGGATGGATGGCGATTTCAGGACCGAAAAAGTCAGCGGCAGATTACCTCGAGGGAATCAACCTGTTGGCGAACATGCGTTTGTGTGCGAATGTGCCGGCGCAGCATGCCATTCAGACAGCGCTGGGCGGCTATCAAAGTATCAACGACCTCATCCTTCCCGGCGGTCGACTCCTGGAGCAGCGGAACAAAGCCTACGATCTGCTGAACGCCATCCCCGGCGTGAGTACGCAACAAGCCCGCGGGGCGCTCTACCTCTTTCCGCGGCTCGACCCCGAGGTCTACCACATCAGGGACGATGAGAAGTTTGTCCTTGACCTGCTGCGGGAGCAAAAGATCCTCGTCTCTCATGGCCGGGCATTCAACTGGGTGCGGCCGGACCACTTCCGGATGGTCACGCTTCCCAACGTAAAGGACATTGAAGAAGCAATTGGCCGTATGGGGGACTTCCTGAGCCGCTACCAAGGCAACTAGCCTGATCTCAACAGTTCACGCCCCGGATTCCTCGGAGGTGAACGTGCGGAATGTGCTTCACAACAAGCGCAGCCGCCTGGATGCACGGCAGCGGAAAGAGGCTTCCCATGGCAGTTGTTGTGAAGTTCGGACAGAAACCCTCGCAAACGCTGGTGGCGGCAAAAGATTTCAAGCTGGTGGACGTCGACGCTGACTCGACACCCGGGTATGTCGGGGTCAAAGAGGATGGCAAGGCGCTTCTGAGAGACCTCGACGGCGAACTAAAGAAACTGCAGGAAATGCTCTTCGCGGAGGCCAAGTTCGGCGGAACCAAGCGCATCCTCTTGATCCTGCAGGCGATGGACACAGCAGGCAAGGGGGGTGTCGTCTCCCATGTTATGGGGGCGATGAATCCGCAGGGTGTACAGCTGAAGGCCTTCAAGGCGCCCACTGACGAGGAGAAGTCCTACGATTTCCTCTGGCGGATTGAAAAGGAAGTGCCTGCAGCTGGAATGGTGGGAGTCTTTGACCGATCCCACTACGAAGATGTCCTGATCCACCGTGTGTATGGCTGGGCTTCAAAGAAGGAGCTGGAACGCCGCTATATCGCCATCAACGAGTTCGAAGCGCGGTTGACGGACTCCGGCACTCGGATCGTAAAGGTAATGCTCAACATCAGCCGGGATGAGCAGAAGAAGCGTCTGCTGGCCCGGCTGAACAATCCGGCAAAGCACTGGAAGTACAGCACCGGGGACCTGAAGGAACGTGCGTTCTGGGACGACTATATGGACGCCTACCAGGCGGCAATCGATGCGACGAATACCAAAATTGCACCGTGGCATGTTATTCCTGCAAACAAGAAGTGGTATGCGCGGATAGCGGTCCAGCAGCTGCTCCTTGACGCGTTGAAGGAGCTGAAACTGAAGTGGCCGGAGGCTGACTTCGATGTAGAACAGGAAAAGGCGCTCGTCGAGCGTTCCTGAGTACTGCTCCGGTCAGCTGTCCTGGACGTGGTCCCGTGCTGCTGCAAGCCTCTTACGTGCGCCTTCGAGCCACTCCTCACAACGCTTGGCCAAGGCCTCGCCACGCTCCCAGAGGGCAAGCGATTCTTCGAGGCTGGCTCCTCCCGCCTCGAGCTTTCCCACAATTCCCACCAATTGTTCCCGCGCTTCTTCATAACTGAGCGAATCAATGTCCGCCTGGTGATTCTGTGCCGCTGCCATAGTGGTGCTCCTTGCTGGGTTTCCGGGCCTTTGGGACGTCCATGATGAAGGGCGTCCTTGTTGGATGTTTGTCAATGCTCGGTGATTGTCAGTGTTCGATGATTTCGGTGCCGCCGGTGGACACTGCTGTAAACCTGCCGCCCGCTACCCGGACAGACAGTTCCGCGTCCGCGGGAGCCTGGGAAGGATGACGCACAATTTCCCTGCGCCGCGTTTCCCCAGGCTCACCTGTATCGCCGTTCAGGGCAAGCTGAACTACGGCGTAACCCCGGTCCAGGGTCTTCTGCGGTGACAGGGCCCGAACTTGCGCCGTGAGATGTACGAGCCCGTCGGCTGCCCTCACCAAGGCGACGTCAATGGACGAACCGGAACGGGTTCTCAACCTTTCGATATCCTCATGCCGGCTGGTCAGCAGAACCTCCGGTGCCGCCAGAGCTGGACGGCTGCGCAAGGAGCCCAATCGCTCGCTTTCCCTCTCCACGAGGCGCGTGACAGAACTGCGAAGCCGGTCCCTCGATTGCCTCACCCTGAAGAGTTCCTCCACAACATCCGGCACGATTCTCTTCGCCGCGTCCGTGGGAGTGGAAGCACGAAGATCAGCGACGTCGTCGAGGATGGGACGGTCTGCTTCGTGGCCAATGGCGCTGACCACCGGGGTGGTGGCCCCTGAAACGGCCCTGACAAGCTCCTCGCTGCTGAACGGCAGGAGGTCCTCCAAGGCGCCTCCGCCACGGGCGATAACAATGACGTCGACCTGAGGTGCCTCGTCAAGTTCCTTCAGCGCCGCGATCATTTGCGAAACGGCGGTGTTCCCTTGGACGGCTACTTCCCTGATCTCGAACTCGACGGCGGGCCAGCGCAATGCCGCATTCCGGAGGATATCTTTCTTGGCGTCCGAATCACGGCCGGTGATGAGGCCGATCCGGTGGGGGAGGAGGGGGAGTGGTTTCTTCCTTGCCTCGGCAAAGAGTCCTTCAGCGCCCAGTGCTTGTCGGAGTCTCTCGATCCTCGCCAGGAGATCCCCCAGGCCAACCTGACGTATATCTTTCACAGCCATGTTGAGCCGGCCCGTTTTCACCCAGAATTCGGCTTTGAGCAGGGCAACCACACGTGATCCACGCTCCAGGGGCGCAGCCTGACGGTCCAGCAGTTTGGTCCAGACAGAAGCGGGAAGGGAGATCTCAGCATCGACATCCCGCAGCGTCAGGAACGCGTTGGTCCCTCGGCGGTTGAGCTCAATAACCTGGCCCTCGACCCAGACCGACGGAGCCCGTTCAATGTGGGCTTTCAGCTTTTGGGAGAGGAGTTGCAGCGGCCACGGATTCTCAGGACTCGTTTCCGCAGCCGTAGCCGGCACCGTGGTTGTGGTCGTGACGACTTCAGACACGCGGCAATCCATCGGTGGTACCTGACTGATGCATGGGCGGTGATCCTTTGAGCTGGTATTTCGTATGGGGTATTTCGCGGATGTTGAGGAACGCGGTTCAGATATCAATCACTCTATCCATAGCTCTATCATCACGGGCCGACATCCCTTGTCTGGCATGAGGCTGTCCTGCCCGACCTTTAGGATGGCTGTATCCCAACCAACAAACTAGGACTCTCTTGCGTACTTTTGTTTCCGCCATAGCGGTCATGATCGGCTTACTGCTCGCGGCTATAGCCGTTCCGGCAATGTGGGTTGATCAGAACATCGTTCAGGAGGACGGCTTTGTCCGGTTAGCGTCTCCACTGGGCAAGGACCCGGAATTCCAGCGGCGTCTTGCCTCGGCCGCTGTAGCCAGTTTCAACCCTGCCGGGCAGATTCCGGATTTCATGGCAGACGATATGGCTCCTGTCCTGGAAGCGGCGGCAGGTTCCCTTACGGGCCTGCCCGGCTATCCTGCAGCGTGGGAGGAGACCCTGCGGAAGAGTCACCGTCTCAGCTTCGCCGATCCCGGCAGCTTGCCACCCGAGGCTGATGCCTCAACGTCCCTCACGCTTGATGTTGCCCCGCTGCTTGGTCTGTTGACACGCCAGCTATCGGAAACAACGGGAGTGCCGTTCAATCCTCCACGGGAAACCCTCATCAACATCGGGCAATCCGGTCATCGCGAACTGATCGCCAACCTGTCTGCATACGCGCCCATGGGGTATGCCATGGCCGTCGGCTCCGGGATTGCCTTTGTCCTCGCCCTGGTGGCGACCCGCCGTCGCTGGGTCATCTTCCTCGTGGCAGGGGTAGGCGGATTATTTATGGCAGCGCTCTGGAAGCTCGGGTCGGACTTCGCATCGGCCGCCGTTTCCGCAATGCCCTCAGGGAACTCGGTTGCCGAAGTTTTCCAGCAGGAACTGGTCAACGCGTCGGCTGCATCATTTGGGCAGTGGATTACCACGTCTTTCTGGACCGGAGGATTCCTCCTGCTGGCGGGAATCGTGTTGGCGATCTTTCGGGGACGACGGGCCTAGGATCCAGGCCGGAATGACCGAAGCATGGCACCCGCAACGGAGCCGGTAGCATTGAACAATGACCTCCACAGCTGTATCCGTACCTATGCCAACAGTTCCGCGCAGGCGGCGAACGCCTGAGGAAGTGCTGGCCGCGGTCCCTGTGTCAGGCCCCAAAAAGGTCCTCCTGGCGGCTCCCCGGGGCTACTGCGCCGGCGTAGACCGCGCCGTGATTGCCGTGGAGAAGGCCCTGGAGCACTACGGTCCGCCGGTCTATGTTCGCAAACAGATTGTGCATAACGTGCACGTCGTCAGTTCCCTTGAAGAAAAGGGAGCCATTTTTGTTGACGAAACGGACGAAGTGCCTGAAGGTGCCCTAGTCATCTTTTCGGCACACGGAGTTTCCCCTGCGGTCGTCCAATCGGCCGAGGACCGCGGGCTTCGGACGATCGACGCCACCTGCCCCCTCGTCACCAAAGTCCACAAGGAAGCGGTGCGCTTTGCCAAGGACGATTTCGATATCCTCCTGATCGGCCACGACGGCCACGAGGAAGTGGAAGGCACGGCAGGAGAGGCGCCGGAGCACATCCAGATCATCAACGGTCCGCACGAAGTGGACAAGGTGACAGTAAGGGACCCCGAGAAAGTGATCTGGCTGTCCCAAACCACCCTGAGTGTCGACGAAACCATGGAAACGGTCCGCCTGCTGAAGGAGCGTTTCCCTACACTTCAGGATCCGCCCAGTGACGACATCTGCTACGCGACGACCAACCGACAGGTGGCCATCAAGAAGATCTCCCCTCAGGCAGATCTCGTCATAGTCGTCGGTTCCGCCAACTCCTCAAATTCGGTTCGCCTCGTTGAGGTTGCTCTGGAGTACGGCGCGAAGGCATCCTACCGGGTCGATTTTGCCAACGAAGTGGACGAGACCTGGTTTGAGGGTGTTGCGACTGTCGGCGTAACTTCCGGCGCCTCCGTACCTGAAGTGCTGGTCAAGGATGTCCTCCGCCTCTTGGCTGACTACGGCTATGGAACTGTTGAGGAAGTAGTCACTGCTGAGGAAGACCTTCTGTTCTCGCTTCCCAAGGAGCTCCGCGCCACCCTCAAGCAGGCCGGCGACGTGACGCGGGCCTTGGGCGGACGCGGAGCCCGCTCCTAGGCCGCAGATTCCTCTTCGCGCAATTCGGCCTGCAGTTCCGGGGCCGCGATGGAACGGGGCGTAACCTCGACGGCGGCGGGCGTTACGAGTCCGCTGGCATCAAGCGCGTTCAGCTTTCTTGCCGTGGGCAGCACCCTTGCTTCCAGAGTGCCCACCAGTGAGTTGTAGCGGTCCACTGACGTTTTCAACGATGAGCCGAGCTTGGTGACGTTCTCTCCCAGTGTTCCCATGCGTTCGTAGAGCTGCTGACCGAGCTCAAACAACTCCCGGGCGCTGTCCGTTAGAACATCCTGGCGCCAGGTGAACGCAACCGACTTCAGCACGGCCAACAAAGTACCCGGTGACGCCAGGACCACGTTCTTGTTCAGGGCGTAGTCCAGGAGCCCCGGGTCTGCCCCCAAGGCCGCTGCGAGAATCGATTCTGCGGGGAGGAAGCAGATCACCAGTTCCGGCGAGTTACCCGGGATGTCCCAGTACTTCTTGTTGCTCAGGGAATCTACGTGCGCCTTGAGCGCCTTTGCATGCGCGGCCAGAAGCAGCTGCTGTGCATTTGCTCCTGACCCAGGCTGAGATCGGACGTCAGTGGCCAGGGACTCCTGAGCCTGCAGATAAGACGACAACGGCACCTTGGCATCGACAACCAGCTGCTTGTCTCCCGGCAGCTGAACCACCAGGTCAGGGCGGACCGAGTTGTCTGTTCCTGCGCTGTGAAGCTGCTCGTAGAAGTCAACATGGCGCAGCATCCCGGCGGCTTCAACAACGCGCCTGAGCTGCACCTCGCCCCATTGGCCGCGTGCACTGTTCGAGCGCAGGGCTGACTCCAGGGCATGCGTTGACCGCAAGAGCTGTTCATCGGAGAGCCGGGCCTCCTGCAATTGCTGGGCCAGCTGACCGTACTGCTCAAGCCGGTCACGCTCAAGAAGTGAAACCTGCTGCTGTACCGCCGAGAGCTTCTCGGCGACGGGGCCCAAAGCCCGCAGTACGCTTCCGTCCTGGTTTCGTGACTCGCCCAGCTCCCGGTTTTGCGCCGCAAGGAGGCGACGTTCGGCGTCGGCTGCCGCAAACTGTGCTGAGACTTCGGAAAGCCGGGCGGAGACGCCGTCGAAATCCTGTTCCAGGGCCACATTGCGGCGCCGGAACATCACAAAGGTGACAACCGCCCCGGTAAGGGCACCCAAGAGCAACATCAGAAGAGCGAGAATCAGTGCAAAAGCGTCCATGCCTTCACTGTGACATGGGCGTACGACAGTTTTAGGAACGGACGCACCAGGTCGGCCCATATGGGTGGAGTTCCACGCCGGCCCACGGCTTTTACGGCGGTGCGGGTAGAATCTATGCTCGTGGCTCTTACTATTGGCATCGTCGGACTGCCTAACGTCGGCAAATCAACTCTTTTCAACGCACTGACCCGGAATCAGGTACTGGCAGCGAACTATCCGTTCGCCACCATCGAACCGAACGTGGGCGTTGTGAACCTTCCCGACCCCAGGCTTCAGGAGCTTGCGAAGATCTTTGGGTCCCAGCGGCTCCTGCCGGCGGCAGTCTCGTTCGTTGACATCGCCGGCATCGTCAAGGGCGCCTCCGAAGGTGAAGGACTGGGCAACCAGTTCCTCGCGAACATCCGTGAGGCAGAAGCCATCGCACAGGTTGTCAGGGTCTTCGATGACCCCGACGTCATCCACGTTGACGGCAAGGTGGATCCCCGCTCCGATATGGAGACAATCAACACCGAGCTCATCCTCGCGGACCTGCAGACCATCGAGAAGGCCGTTCCCCGGATCGAAAAAGAAGTCAAAATCAAGAAGCGGGACGCTGCAGAACTCTCAGCCATTAAGGCTGCCCAGACCGTCCTGGAACGCGGCGACACCATCTTTTCGTCGATCAAGAGCGACAAACTGGAGATGGAGCACCTCAAAGAGCTCAGCCTCCTCACGGCCAAGCCGTTTATCTACGTCTTCAACTCGGACGAAGGAATCCTGGGCAGTCCTGAGAAACAGGCTGAACTGCGTGCATTGGTCGAACCCGCTGACTGCATCTTCCTTGACGCCAAGCTGGAGTCTGACCTCGTTGAACTGGACGAGGAAGAGGCCCGCGAAATGCTGGAAATGAACGGTCAGGACGAATCCGGCCTGGACCAGCTGGCCCGCGTGGGGTTCCACACCCTCGGGCTGCAGACCTACCTCACGGCTGGTCCGAAAGAAACCCGTGCCTGGACCATCCACCGGGGGGATACCGCGCCGCAGGCAGCAGGGGTGATCCACTCGGACTTCCAGCGCGGGTTCATCAAGGCTGAGGTTGTTTCCTTCCAAGACCTCATCGAGGCGGGATCCATGGCCGAGGCGAAGTCCCGCGGGAAGGTCCGCATCGAAGGTAAGGAATACGTCATGGCCGACGGCGACGTCGTGGAGTTCCGCTTCAACGTCTAGTCGAGTTCCGCCTCGCCTGTGAGAAAGTACGGCGGATTGGCTGCTAGCCCCGACGGGCGACATCCTGGCTCAGAACTTTAGGCCAGGCTTCGACATCTGCTGGGGTGCGGGCGACCGTCAGCGTTGCTTGCGGGAGCAGTGCAGCAAGGGATTCCGCAGTTGACAGCGGGTGGCCCGGATCGTTTACCCATGCCAAGATTGTCGTCGGTACGTTTATTCGTGCAACAGCTTCAGGAGCAGGCAGATCACTGAGTGCTGCGCCTCGAAACACCCAAGGCAACAGGGCGTCGGCGACGTCGGGCACCGTCTCCGGTGCACCAATTGTGGCTGGCGGCGGTGTTGCTCCGCGCGTCGTGGCGAGGAATGCATCGATGCCAACAGATTCGATAAGCGCCGCGGACACCCGGTAGTTTGCAGCCTGTGAAGGTCGGGTTTCCCACGCGGTCGGTGGCACCATAAGGGTGAGCCCGGAAAAGCGGTCTGGCTCGCGGGAAGCGGCGTGCAAAAGTGTGCCGGTACCCATGGAGGGACCAACTCCGTGAACGCGTTCGCCGGGGAACCAGTGGTCGAGCAGTCGCAGGAGGTCGTCGGCGAGGCTTTGCCATTGATAGTCCTCCGGGACCTTCCGCCCCGTCGACCAGCCATGGCCGCGTGCGTCGTACCGCAGCAGTCGTGTTCCGCTAAGCCCTCGTCCGAGGTCGAGGTTGAGCACCCGATCGTGCGCGCGGCTTGACGTAAGACCATGCAGTTGGACAACTGGGTTTCCACCTTCGTCGCTCAAAGCAACCGCAAGCTCGGCCCCGGGAACCTCGAAAGTGGGCATCAGGCTCCTCGTTTTCGTGAATGACCGCTTCGCCTAGAGCGGCCGCGTTGGGCATTCAGGCTAACTGTGGCTATAGGATACTGCCATGCGCCTGACCAACGTCACGCACCTGCGACTACCGTTCGGACGACTTTGGGGCTACGACGTCAGTGTGTCTGCGCTCGACCGGCGTCTTCCAGTGTCTTTTGACCAGCGGCTCCATGTGGGGGCAGGTGACCGCCCCGGCTCCTGGATGGCGCTGTCTTTTCGACTGCCTAGGCCAGCTAGTCGTGAATCAATTGCGGATGCATGGCTGGCCGTCGTCGAACGTCATGGCACCCTGCGAACAGCCTTCGTGCCAGGTGAGGATGGTGATCCGGAGCTTCACGAAATCCACATCGGTCCCGGAACCTGGGTTGAGCATCAGGTATCTCCCGGTCAAGCCGTCAACGACGCGGTGCGGGACATTCTCGACGCCGAATGTTCGCCATACAAACAGCCCTCCCACCGGCTGTGCGTATTGGAGACTGCTGCTGGACTCACCGTCGTGATTGCGGCCGACCACGCTCACGTCGATATGTGGTCGATGCTGGTGATCGCGCGAGACCTGCTGGCCGCGCTCAATACCGGGCGGACGGGCCATGAACCGTTCCCTGGGCCAGCGCCGGCATTTGTTGAACACACGCAAGTACTGCTGGATCGGAATACAGCGCCGGACCATGTGCATAAGCGATGGGAAGACATCATCGGGGACAGCGGGGGAGTAATGCCGAAATTCCCCCTCCCGCTGGGTTCGCCCGATCCGCAGCGCGAGCGCGTAGAAGTGCGCGATGTGTTCGACGTCGACGACGCTGCGGCATTTGCCGCGCAGGCCCGCAACGACGGTGTCTCGACGCTCGCACTTGCCGTTGTTGCGATGACTGCGGTGACCCGCGAGTTGGCAGGAACCCCGCTTCGAGCCGTCTTTCCCGTCCACAGCCGCTTTGATGACAACTGGCATGACTCAGTCGGCTGGTTCATTACTAATTCGGTACTTGAGTCGGCGGTTGCCGAGCCGCGTTCGGCAGCGGCTGCGGTGAAAGAGGCTGTACAGCTGGGCTCATGGCCGCTCGCGGACGTGCTGGCTCCATGGGGCGGCATGCCGGTAGCTCCCGGTATGTTCGCGATCTCTTGGCTGGACCTGCGGAGACTACCGGTGCGAATCGACTCTGTCGGGCTCGATGCCTACTATGTGAGCGCGACAATCGACACCGACAATGTCATGCTTTGGTTCATCCTGGACGAGTCAGGTCTGCACTTGAGATGTCGCTATCCCGACACCGTTGAGGCTCGATCCAACGTCGGCGGGTGGCTCGATTTGCTGGTCGCTCGTTTGCAGGCAGACGCGCGATCCTCGGTTCGAGGACTGTTGCGGGTGGCGGGCCGGACCTTCAGGCTGGAGCGGGCGAGCCGCGATGATGTTGAGGCCATCGCCGCGCTGCTGTCTGATGACCAGTTCGGTCCCGATCGGGAATGCGTCGAGCTTGAACGATACGAGGCGGCCTACAACATGGTTGTTCGCGACGGTTCCAACTACTTGGGGGTTGTCCGCAACGGTGCCGACCGCATCGTTGCCACGATGCAATTGACCGTCATTCCAGGCCTTTCCCGGGGTGGTTCTTCCCGACTGCAAATCGAGGGACTGCGAGTTGCGGCCACGGAACGTTCACGTGGCTTGGGGACCGCGATGCTTGAGTGGGCCCACAATTTCGGGCGGGCGCGTGGGGCGCAACTGTCGCAGGTGACCACCGACGAAGCACGGGAACGAGCTCGAGCCTTCTACACCCGACTCGGATATCGGACCGCCCACGTAGGCTTGAAACGGCGCATATAGACACATTCTCGGCGTAGACGGAGACTTCCGGACGCCGGCTAGGCATGCGCCGCCTCAACCGGTCGGCTCACGCGCACACCGCCAACCGCTCCCGTCCATGGAGTATCGCCCGGGGCGGGGAGGGACAGATGTGCGAAAACGTACCCCTCCTGAAGTGCAATGACCTGCGAAGTGACCCCGGTACAATCCAGCGCGAGTTCCACCGGCCGAAAGGGGGCGCCGGGATGCTCCTGTCCTACGGCTACCTTCGCACCGGAAGCACCAACACAGGCTGCGGTGACGGTATAACGCCCGGCGGCCGGCACCCTTTCAGTTTTGCCAAATCCCCTGCCAGGGCCGTCCAGCGGCCCCACATCGGAAAGGAGGACCGGCTCCGGCAGCTCCCCTATAAGCCGCTCCAGGTGAGCGTAGTTCTTAGCCTCCTGTTCCAGAACCTGCGGATCCCGGTAGGGTTTCGGGGCCCCTGTTACCGAGGTTGAGTCAGCTGTTGGCGTGCGTGGAGGCTCGGAATATTCATAGGCGCACCCCGCCGTTCCGCCTAGAGGAATCAACAGGCAGAGGGCAAACGCAAACCGGTGCTGTGTGTCCACCATTCCCACTTATTAATGGTGGGCAGCGCGGCCGCTCAAAACAACCATCGTGGCGATCAGAATGCCGCATATGGTGGCTCCGGGTGCACTAGCTGTCCTCTGTCCGCGAAACACCGACAGCTGGATACACATTCATGCGTTTCCCCCAATAGAAGATTGTCTCCACGCTACGCGGATCGGAATCGTCAGTTCCGGCGGAGCACCAGCATCAGGGCAGCGAAGACCGCTGAGTAGGCAGCCACGATGCCTATCAACATAACGATGGCCCAAGCGTCTTCCCAACTCGTCTTGTTTACGGAAGTAATAGTGGCAACTACGGCAAGTATCCCGAACGGGAGGAGATAAATCAGCGGCAGGAGGACGACGAAAGCAGCTGTGGCCCCGGCCTGGGGCGGCTGCCCGTCGAGGTTTCGCGGCGAGGATGGATCTGCAGCCGGCGTCGTCAACTCTGTGTCCCACTCACCCGCAGAAGCATACCTGCCTGCGTGTCCGCGACGGAGGTTATCTAAACGGGCACCCTTGACGGACCTGATGCCTGGAAAAATACTCCTTGAGCCGATCCGCCAGGGTCGCCAGATGTGTCGCAGCAGGGACTGCGGCGCGCTCTTAGTGGCTTGAGCGTCGACGGACGATGCCCCGAAGCTATCGGCACAAGCTCAGATCCAGCTAAGGATGACCGCCGCGCGTTTGCCCAATTTTAACCACAGGATGGGCGTCGAGTTCTGCAGTTTGAGACGCCTCGGGCGAAGCTTCGGGGACCTTGGCCCGAAGCGGCCCGGACTTCCAACACGGCGACGAAAACGGCACATGAAGGAAGAATGAACAGAGGTCCTTCCGTTGCCGTGTCTCCTCCAGATCACGGATTTCAGTGATTGAGGATTAACCACAGAAGCCGCGACTCCGTTGGATGGGGGCTTTCGTGGTGATTGGGGATTATTCCGGACAAGTAACGGGCATGTTGCGTGCAGCAATCGAAAGGCAACTGGAAACAGCCCTTGGTTGCATCTCGATAACAAACTTTACTACGAGGTAACTTTTGTCCCGGGCGACGCTCCTTCGGGTCTAGGCTACTGCTCATGTGAGGCATGCCACTTCCCCGCTGGGGGCTGGGGCTGTCTGGCTTCTGCCCAAAGCGGGAGTCCATCTAATACTCGAGACATAGGAGGCGGAATGCGTCTGGGACGTATCTCCAAAGCAATAGGTGTTGCCGCTGCTACAGCATTGGCATTGAGCGCCTGTGCGGGCAATGGCGGAGGAACAACTCCAACCAGTGAAGCCGCGGGAAAGCAGGGCGGATCGGCGACCGTCGTCGAAACCAACACTTTCTATTCGTTTAACACCAATACTGCCGACGGCAACAACGAAATCAACTCCAAGATCAGTTACGCCACACACTCGGGTTTCTACTACATTGACAACCAGCTGAACGTCGTGCACAACGAAAAGTTTGGCAAGTATGAAAAGACTTCGGACGATCCCTTGACTGTGAAGTACACAGTCAATGAGGGCGTGAAGTGGTCCGACGGAACTCCTGTGACAGCCGCGGATCTGCTGCTCCAGTGGGCCGCTTTGTCCGGGTACTACAATGACGCTGATCCCGAGGCGAAGACCGGAACGTCTTATTTCTCGGTAGCCGGGGACAGCAGCGGCCTGGCCTTGACCGACTTCCCGGAAATTGGGGACAGCAACCGGTCCCTGACGTTGAAGTACTCCAAGCCGTATTCCGATTGGGAGACAATACTGGGTGGCCCCTCGCTCGATATCCCCGCACACGTCCTGGCCAAAAAAGCCGGAATGAGCGATACGCAGGAGTTCATCGACTTCCTCAAAGAGAAGCCACGTGGCGACAAGGCCTCCCCGAAGCCTGCCGACCCCAAGCTGCAGACCATGGCGGACCTCTGGAACACGGGCTTTGATACCAAGACCCTTCCTTCCGATAACTCGCTTTACCTGTCAAATGGGCCGTACATCGTCAAGAGTATGACGCAGGATCAGTCCCTTACTATGGTTCGCAATAAGGACTACAACTGGGGCCCCGAAGCAAACCTTGACGAAATCACAGTCCGTTTCATCGGTTCGGCACCGGCTCAGGTACAGGCATTGAAAAACGGCGAAGCAGACATCATTGCCCCGCAGCCCTCGGCCGACACTCTAGAGCAGCTGAAGGCCTTGGAAGGTCAGGGTGTAACTGTTGACGCCGGCAGTGAACTATCGTACGACCACCTTGACCTCAACTATTCAGGAGCTTTCGCAGAGAAGTCAGTCCGAGAAGCGTTCATGAAATCCGTACCTCGGAAGGACATCGTCGACAAGATCGTCAAGAAGCTCGATCCGGAGTCAAAGCCCTTGGATTCGCAGCTGTTCGTCCCTGCCCAGGCCGCCTATGCGGATGCAGTCAAGGTCAACGGCTCCGCTTCGTACCAGGACGTGGATATTGATGGCGCCAAGAAGCTCCTGAATGGTGCAACGCCGGAGATTCGGATCATGTACAACAAGGACAACCCAAACCGGGTTGACGCCTTCTCGCTGATCCGTGAATCGGCAACAAAAGCCGGCTTCAAAATTGTGGACGGAGGCCTTGGCGCTTCCGACTGGGGAAAGGCACTGGGCGACGGTAGCTACGATGCAACCATTTTCGGCTGGACCAATCCCGGAGTGGGAGTTTCCGGAGTTCCTCAGATTTTCAAAACCGGCAACGGCTCGAACTTCAACGGGTTCACCGATCCAGAAGCAGACAAGATGATGGACGAACTCATCGTGACCGCCGACCGGCAGAAACAGGACGAGCTCAAAGTCCAGATCGACAAGAAGATCTGGGACTCCGCTTACGGTCTCCCCCTCTTCCAGCTCGTGGGTGTGGACGCCTACAGCGACAGGGTCACGGGTGTGAAATTCATGCCCAACCAGACCGGAGTGTGGTGGAACTTCTGGGAATGGGCTGAAAAATAAGCACGCGCTCCACTAGCGCATAGCAAAGTGAAGGCGCCGGGACAATGCAACACGTCTCGGCGCCCTTCGCTGCCACAAGGCATACTGCTCGGCCTCCTCATGCATTTCACGGAGGTGAGCATGATTCTGCTAAGGGCTGGCTTCCCAGCCCGGATACGAGGCTTTCCCCAATGGTGACCTACATCGTCCGCCGTTTATTCACTGCCGCCCTCATACTTCTCGGGGCATCGTTCCTCGTGTATCTCCTGACCGCGTCGTCAGGGGATCCACTTGCCGACCTCCGCACAAGCAGTGCGGCCAACAAACAACAGCTCATCGACGCCCGGACCGAACTCCTTGATCTGGATACTCCGGCGCCCCTGCGCTACTTCAAATGGCTCGGCGGGGCAGCCCAGTGCCTCGTTCCCTTCGGAAGTACCTGCGACCTCGGAAAGAACATCACCGGGCAGCCCATCACCGAGGCGTTGGGGTTTGCCCTCATACAAACTCTTACGCTCGTCACCGGCGCGACGATCCTTGCCATTCTCATCGGGATCACGTTTGGTATCGTCACCGCCCTGAGGCAGTACAGTGCGCTCGACTACGGCGTAACGTTCATGGCGTTCCTTTTCTTCTCACTGCCGATCTTCTGGGTTGCCGTGCTACTGAAGGAGTATGGGGCAATCGGCTTCAACGACTTCCTTCGAAATCCTGAGATACCACTTCACATCGCGCTCATTGTAGGCGCCGTCGCTGGGCTGATTGTGGCCGTGACAGTCGGCGGAGAATTGCGACGCCGGGTCATTACAGGCGGTGCCGTCTTTGGCGCAGTTAGCCTGATCCTCGTCTACTTTTCCGCAGTCCAGTGGTTCCGGAACCCCGGGCTCGGACCCGTGGTCATTGCAGTTATGGGTACGGGGATTGCCTTTGCAGTCACCCTTCTGGCAGCCGGGCTGAAAAACCGCCGGGCGCTGCACTCTTCGCTGATCGTCGTTGGCCTCGGCATGATTGCTTACTTTGCCGTGCAGCCGCTCCTCAACCAGGCCACAGGGCTCATGATCTTTCTCTTGGCCATCGCCACCATCGTCATCGGCGTGGCCACCGGGTACCTGATGGGCGGCTACGACCGGGGCCAGTCCATGAGGGCAGCAGGAGTCACGGCATTCCTGGTCGGCGGACTGATTATGTTGGACCGTTTTATGCAGGCTTGGCCGAGCTACTTCAACAACAGCAGGGTACGCGGCCGCCCCATTGCCACGATCGGGGCAGGAACGCCCAACATCGAAGGCGATTTCTGGGTCCTGAGCCTGGATACGTTTACGCACCTGATACTGCCCACCATGGCTCTCATCCTCGTGTCCCTTGCCAGCTACACCCGATTTACCCGGTCATCGATGCTGGAAATCATGAACATGGATTACATCCGCACCGCCCGGGCGAAAGGCCTGTCCGAGAGGTCGGTAGTGATGGGGCACGCGTTCCGAAATGCCCTGATCCCGATTGCCACCATCGTGGCCTTCGACATCGGCGCCTTGATCGGTGGCGCGGTCATCACAGAAACGGTGTTCTCCGTGAGAGGAATGGGATTCCTGTTCCTCGATGGCCTCATGCACACCGATCCCAATCCCGTCATGGGTGTTTTTGTCTGCGTGGCAATAACAGCGATGACATTCAACCTCATTGCGGATCTTGCATATTCCGCACTCGATCCGCGCGTAAGGATTAAGGCATGAGCCAGCCGACCCAGCAGGAAGAACTGCTTGCCCAGGAGGCAGACCCAAGGACGCCGGTCGATTCCTCCGACCGGGAATTCAGAGGCCTCAGCCAAGGGCAGATCGTCCGCAAGCGTTTCCTGGGCCACAGTGGTGCGATCGTAGGACTGGTGGCTTTTGCACTCATTTTCCTCCTGGCATTCACGTCCGTAGGCTGGGCAGGACTCCCGGGGTGGTGGAAGTACAACCACCTGGATGTTTCACCCCTGGTCAACGACGGTGCCCCGACATCCTCATTTTGGCCCTTGGCGTGGGGGGAGCACCCGTTCGGGCAGGACCGGATTGGCCGCGACCTCTTTGCCATGACCATGCGAGGCGCCCAGCAGTCCATAACCATCATGATCCTGATTGGTGGCATCGCCGGGCTGATAGGAACAGTGGTTGGTGGGCTCTCAGGCTATTTCCGCGGCTGGGTCGAGGCCATCCTCATGAGGATCACGGACATCATCATCATCATCCCGGTGCTCCTACTCGCAGCGGTAGTGGCTCAAGGAGCGAGCCGCCGGGACGAGGGTGGCTGGTTCTCCAGCCTCGCGGCCAGCAATGGCGTTGTTGTTCTTGGCATATTCCTCGGTCTGGTGAGCTGGGTAAGCCTCGCCAGGCTCATGCGCGGAGAGTTCCTCACACTGCGGGAGCGTGAATTCGTGGATGCAGCAAGGATCTCGGGCGCCAGCAACGCCCGGATCATTTTCAAGCACATTCTGCCGAACGCTGTGGGTGTTCTGATCGTAAATGTGACTCTCACTATGTCGGCCGCGATCCTGCTGGAGACTGCCTTGAGCTATCTGGGCGTCGGGGTGAAATCCCCCGACACATCACTCGGCCTGCTGATCTCCCAAAATCAGGAAGCCTTCTCTACCCGGCCCTGGCTTTTCTGGTATCCCGGGCTCTTCATTGTGCTTATCTGCCTCAGCATCAACTTCATCGGCGATGGACTGCGCGATGCCTTTGATCCACGTCAGAAGAAGTTCAACGCCAAGAAGGCTGTGGGGCCGGGCGGCAGCCCCAAAACGGGGGAGAAGGTGGCTGCGGATCCCAACCCTGCAGTCCCTGGTGCGGCTTCGCCCACTCTGGTCGTACGCGAGATAAAGGAACCATGAAGGACGCGGTGACCGGATCAGAGAACGGCTATCGCCCAATAGCTTGCGCCGGCAAGCAGTACGACGGCGCCGATCGCCAGCCAGCGAAAGGTCACAGTCACGGGCGTGGTGTCGGCGCTGCCTTGCTCCAGGCCTCCGCTGTCAATCAATTCCTGCCAGCGTCCCCGGACTATACGTGCCGCTGCGCCCGAATCCGTGGTTTTCAGATCCCCCGGACGGATCGAGCGGCCAGGACCGTAGCTGGATGCAGGCAGGCCCTGAAGGTCTTCCGGATGGGCATTGCGTCCACCTCGGATTCCCGGGGCAGGCGCGGCCCAGGAAGCGTAGCTCTTGTCAACAGTGACCAGAGTGAGGGCGTAGCGTGTATCCACATTCACCAGCGCAGCCCACGGCACCAGGACGGATCGGAAGGGATTCTCCAAAGTGATTCCGTCGTCGCGCACTACTACCGATGGCATCCAGAAGAACAACCAACCCAGGAATGCGAGCAGCAGGAGGGGCATCGTTCCCACCAGCGCGCCCGGACCGCCGGTGGCTGCCGTTACTGCAACACCCACTCCCGCAACAAGCCAGGAGAGCAGGGCGAACCACTTGTTCGTCCTGGCCTTGAAGACTTCCTCATTTTCGGCATACGATCCGGTGCTCATGCGCCTAATAATTCAGGATTCCGTGCCACAGTACTAATCACCGTTGACCACGCGTCCCGGTCGGAAGGAATATCGCATGACTAACAGCCTCAGCCCAGAACCGATTCCAGCTGCGGGACCAGATGGAATCCGGGGCGCGGTGGTTCTGGAAGTCCGCGACCTCAGCGTTGACTTTGGTGTGGAGAAGAAGTGGGTGCCCGCAGCAATCGGACTTAACTATGAGGTCAGGGCTGGCGAGGTCCTGGCTATCGTGGGCGAGTCCGGTTCCGGGAAGAGCGCCAGTTCGATGGCTTTGCTTGGACTTCTTCCCAGCAACAGCAGGGTTTCAGGAAGCGTGAAGCTCTCCGGTAAGGAACTCCTGGGCTCAAACGCCGCTAATATCCGGGCAGTCAGGGGTAAGGACGTCGCGGTAATCTTCCAGGAGCCCATGACGGCCCTCAACCCGGTCTACACCGTGGGCGTTCAGATCGTGGAAACGATTCGGCTGCACAATGAGGTATCACCTGACCAGGCGCGTGAGCAGGCCTTGCGCATGCTGGAGCTGGTTGAGCTGCCCGACCCCGAGAAGGCTTTCAAGTCCTATCCCCACCAGCTGTCAGGCGGACAGCGGCAGAGGGCCATGATCGCCCAGTCATTGTCATGCGACCCCAAGCTACTGATCGCCGATGAGCCCACAACGGCCCTTGATGTGACGGTGCAAGCGGAAATCCTGGATCTCATGCGGCATCTGAGGAACAAGCTGGACAGCGCCATTGTGCTCATCACCCACGACATGGGAGTGGTTGCTGATCTCGCCGACAGGATTGCGGTGATGCGCCGGGGTGTCATAGTGGAATCCGGCACGGCAGAGCAAATCTTTAATAACCCCCAACACCCCTACACCCAGGCACTTCTGGCCGCGGTGCCCCATCTTGGGCAAGGGAGCGCAGACGAGGGCGAAGTGGACGTCACAGCCGCCTTGGCAGCCGCAACTCACACAGAACTTACGTCCGTCGATCCTGTGGAACTCGTCCGCAGGGAACGCGAGAACGCTGCTGCCCTTGCTGCCGCAGAGGCGGCCAGGCCCAAGGGTGATCCCGTACTCGAACTGACTGACGTCGCCATCGAATACCCCAAACAGGGACGGGTTCCGGCTTTCAGGGCAGTGGAGGGTGCCAACTTGGTCATCTATCCCGGCCAGGTGGTGGGTCTGGTGGGCGAGTCCGGCTCAGGTAAGACAACCATCGGACGAGCTGCCGTCGGACTCTTACCTGTCGCGGCGGGAACCATGCGGGTGGTGGGAGAGGACATCTCTGCCGCCAAGAAAAACGGAAAGCAGCTGCACCACGTGCGGCGCCACATCGGCATGGTGTTCCAGGATCCTTCGTCTTCCTTGAACCCCCGCCTTCCAATCGGCGAGAGCATCGGCGAGCCGATGTTCCTTGCGGGGGAGGCCAAGGGGTCAGCCTTGCAGAAACGGATCGAGGCTCTGCTGGACCAGGTGGAACTGCCTCGTGACTACCGCAACAGGTATCCTCACGAGCTGTCCGGTGGCCAGAAGCAACGAGTGGGCATTGCCAGGGCACTGTCCCTTAAACCCAAGCTCATGGTGGCGGATGAGCCGACGTCGGCCCTCGACGTTTCGGTGCAGGCGAAGGTTTTGGAGCTTTTCCAGAACCTGCAAAAGGAACTCGGGTTCGCCTGTCTCTTCGTGACGCACGACCTGGCGGTGGTGGATGTCCTGGCAGACAGGATCTGCGTTATGCAGCGCGGACGGATCGTGGAACAGGGAAGCCGGGACCAGATTCTTCGCAACCCGCAGGAAGCCTACACTCAGAGGCTTCTCGCCGCCGTTCCGTTGCCTGATCCTGAGAAGCAGCGCGAGCGAAGGGAATTGAGGGCTCAGTTGGCAGGGATCGAGTAGCAGGAAACCGCTGAGGGTCGGGACGCCGGCCCTCAGCGCGACGCCGACCCTCAGTCAAACTCCGGACCCGGCTCCTCGCCTGGCTGGGGGGCCTGAATGTGCAGTTGGGCCAGACGCCCGGCCAGCAGCTGGCCGAGGGCTTTGTGCCCCCGAGTATCCATGTGCACGCCGTCGGCCATGTACCTGGAGAGGTCATAGCGCGTCACCCAATCGCCCACGCTTACGAATGGCAGTGAGTGTTTGGCGGCGGCCGTGCCCAGCAGTGCGTCAACCTCGGTGCGCCTGCCTCCTCCGTGTCCGGCTCCCTTGGCTAGGGTTCCAATCATGGCCATTTCCGCATCCGGGTACCTCTGCTTCAAGGCAGCTATGAGGCGCTCAACATTGGCAACGATCTCGGCGTCGGTGGCTCCTTGCCCCGCGTCGTTGCCACCACCTTCGATCACTACCAGGGGCAGCGAACCGTAGGGCAGTGTCCACTCGCCTTGGTTCAATGCGTCAATGTAGTTTCCGAACCTGCCGTTGGAGGCCACGAATCCGGTTCCGCCCCTGCCGCAGAAGAACACTTCGTAGCCGACGGCGGCGAGCCCGGCCCGCGGCCAGGAATGGGATGGTTCGGCCTGCGAGTCGCCTATGAGCAGTACGGTGCGTTTGACATCCGCTACGATGACTTCTTTTTGGCCAGTGGCTGGGTTCAGGTACATCGATCCGGGAGCTAACGTAGCCGGATTGGGGAGAGCCCGGCCGGTTGCAGCGGGGCCGGGGGCTGTGCTCGCTTCCCCTCCCGCTGACCCTGCTGTTGGGGCGGTCGTTGCCTTTGCCCCCGTTGTCGCTGCTGGCTCAGGGGACGTGGCTGAGTTCGGCTGTGGCGGGTTTGGCTTAGCCTTGCCTGGCTGAGCGCCCGAGGGCGCTTCGGCCGCGCTGGCGGCCCTGGCTGCGCCCGCGGTGTCAGATGGCGCTGGTGGCTGTCCGCAACCACTCATGATCAGGCCTAGAGCAACCATCGCCACGGCGAAGCGGTACAGAGCCGTGGCAATTCGCATAGATGGTCTCCGGACTTCCTTGCTGGTAACACAGTCATCATGGGCTATCAGGTCAGGAAAATCCAGTGACTTTAGGTTCATGTCTGCAACGCTCTGTTCACGATTTGGTCACGGTGCCACAGGACTGCTTTTCGTTTTTTAGGCCAATAAATGCACGTTCGACTAGACTTGCTATAGGTGCCCTGTGCAAAGGGCCTGATCTGTCGTGCGTTCCGATTGGAAATGTCGCGATACTACAGCTGACTTCACCATCGAATCGAGCCATTACGCATGTCTGAAACCACCACCAAAACCGCCGCAAACACTGCCTCGCGCAGTGATCTGCGCAACGTCGCGATCGTGGCCCACGTTGACCACGGCAAGACCACCCTGGTCGACGCCATGCTCAAGCAGACCAACTCCTTTGCCGAGCACAACCACCTCGAAGACCGCGTCATGGACTCGGGCGACCTGGAGCGCGAAAAGGGCATCACCATCCTCGCCAAGAACACGACGGTGGCATACAACGGCCCGTCGTCCAAGGGCGAGACCATCACCATCAACGTGATCGACACCCCGGGGCACGCTGACTTCGGCGGCGAGGTCGAGCGTGGCCTGTCCATGGTTGACGGCGTTGTGCTCCTCGTTGACGCCTCCGAGGGCCCCCTCCCGCAGACGCGCTTCGTGCTGCGCAAGGCCCTGGCCGCTCACCTTCCCGTCATCCTGCTCGTCAACAAGACGGACCGCCCCGACGCACGGATCGATGAAGTCGTTCACGAGTCCATGGACTTGCTGCTCGGCCTGGCCTCAGACCTCGCCGACGAAGTGCCGGACCTGGACCTGGACAAGATCCTCGAAGTTCCTGTTGTCTACGCGGCAGCCAAGGTTGGCCGCGCTTCCCTCGAGCAGCCCGCAGATGGCACGGCCCCGGAAAACGAAGACCTGGAGCCGCTGTTCCAGACCATCATCGAGCACATCCCGGCACCGACCTACAACCCGGACGGTGTCCTGCAGGCGCACGTCACCAACCTGGATGCCTCACCGTTCCTCGGCCGCCTCGCCCTGCTCCGTATCTACAACGGAACCCTCCGCAAGGGCCAGACCGTTGCCTGGGCACGTGCCAACGGCGAGCTCAAGAACGTCAAGATCACGGAACTCCTCGCCACCAAGGCCCTGGACCGCGTTCCCACCGAGTCCGCAGGCCCGGGTGAAATCGTCGCCGTCGCCGGTATCGAGGAAATCACCATCGGTGAGACCCTCACCGATGCCGAGAACCCGCAACCGCTGCCGCTGATCACCGTGGACGATCCCGCGATCTCCATGACCATCGGTATCAACACCTCGCCGTTGGCCGGCAAGGTCAAGGGTGCCAAGGTCACCGCCCGCCAGGTGAAGGACCGCCTGGACAAGGAACTGATCGGTAACGTCTCCATCAAGGTGCTCCCCACCGAGCGTCCGGATGCTTGGGAAGTCCAGGGCCGTGGCGAGCTCGCCCTGGCGATCCTCGTGGAGCAGATGCGCCGCGAAGGCTTCGAACTGACGGTCGGCAAGCCCCAGGTAGTCACCCGTACGGTCGATGGCAAGATCCACGAGCCGATGGAGCACATGACCATTGACGTGCCCGAAGAATACCTCGGCGCTGTTACCCAGCTCATGGCAGCCCGTAAGGGCCGGATGACGAACATGGCAAACCACGGCACCGGCTGGTGCCGCATGGAGTTTATTGTTCCCGCGCGTGGCCTCATCGGTTTCCGTACCAAGTTCCTCACGGACACCCGTGGTGCCGGCATCGCCGCCTCCATCTCCGAGGGCTACGAGCCGTGGGCCGGCCCCATCGAATACCGCACCAACGGTTCGATGATCGCCGACCGTGCAGGCGTCGTGACACCCTTCGCCATGATCAACCTCCAGGAGCGCGGCTCCTTCTTCGTGAAGCCCACTTCTGAGGTTTACGAAGGAATGATTGTCGGCGAGAACTCCCGCGCCGATGACATGGACGTCAACATCACCAAGGAAAAGAAGCTCACCAACATGCGTGCGGCTTCCTCCGACACCTTCGAGAACCTGACGCCGCCGCGCGACCTGACCCTCGAAGAATCCCTCGAATTCGCCCGCGAGGACGAGTGTGTTGAAGTGACCCCGGATTCCATCCGTATCCGCAAGGTCATCCTGGACACCAACGAGCGTGCCAAGGCCAACCGCGCCCGCGCCAAGGTCTAACAAGGCGAGGTCTAGACAGGCCAAGCTCTAACAAAGCAGCAATACCAGAAACTGCCGGTACGGCAGGCGGCTCCGCCGTCGTCGTACTGGCAGTTTTCTTTTTGTCGCTTTCAGTCGGCGGACGGATCCCGGTGGTGGGCAATCATCAGCGACGTGGCCTCGCCGTCGTCGTCCGGTGGCAGTTCCGTGTATTCCTCCAAAACGGCCTTCAGTTTTGCCAGCATTTCGCCCCGGCGTTCGGCGTTGAACTTCACGCCCAGCCGCCACACTTCCATGTCGGCCGGCGGCAGGCCCTTGGTCTCCTGCAGGAAGGTCTCTATGAGGATGGGGGATACGTTCGGCACGGGTGTCCGCCACGATTCCTTGCTGGCAATGTAGGGAACCTCGGTGGCTCCGCGCTTGCCTTTCCTTCGTTTTTCCGTGAGCAGCAGGCCGGTCCGCACAAGGATTCGCACATGGTGAAGGCTCGATGCAGGATTGATGTCCAACAGTTCGGCTATTTCCTTGTTGGTCCGCGACTGGTGAAGGCACAAGCGCAGGATCCGCAACCGCAGCGGGGAGTTTAATGCACGCTCCCTTGCCGCCAGATCCGCTTCCGTGCCCTCATTATCCATAGTGGCTAGTGTAGTCAGCCACTGAGCGGCTGCAGAAGCGGTTAGACAGCCGAACGGGCGCCCCGTCGGGGCGGCGCAGGGGGGACTTCCTTCGCCGCCACCACAAGGGCAAGGGGGATAACGACGTCGGTGCGTCGGGTGCGCACCGTGCACTCCCCGCCGGTGACGGAAACGACGTCTCCCAGGGCATCAGTGAGTCCCCCCTCGATCCTGTACCGGACCACAACCCGCGTTCCGGGGGCTGTGCCGGCGAGGAAGTCCTGGGGCGTTTTCAGTGGGGAGGTCACCCCTTCATCGTAAATCGCCCCGGCAGTATGACGTTCCGCTACGTTCGCGCCAAAGGCTGGGAGATAATAGGCTCGGAAGTCGATAAGTCCGGCGTGCGCGCCGGAAGCACTAACTGGCAGGATTGCCGGAACCAACGTGGAGAGGCAAAGGGACGTGACGTACGTAATCGCGCAACCGTGTGTAGATGTAAAAGACAAGGCATGTATTGAGGAGTGCCCCGTCGATTGCATCTACGAGGGTGAGCGGTCCCTCTACATCCACCCCGACGAGTGCGTGGACTGTGGCGCCTGCGAACCGGTGTGCCCTGTTGAGGCGATCTACTATGAGGACGACACCCCGGATGAGTGGGCCGACTACTACAAGGCCAACGTCGAGTTCTTTGACGACCTCGGTTCGCCTGGCGGAGCGGCGAAGGTCGGTAACACCGGTAAAGACCACCCCATGATCGCCGCCCTACCGCCGCAGAACCAAGACCACTAAGGGCGGACGCGCCAGTGACCTCTGCCCTCCGCAGCTTTGGCCTCAGCCTTCCCGACTACCCGTGGGAAGCCATGGCGCCCTACCTCGCCACGGCGGCAGCGCATCCCGGGGGAGTGGTGAATTTGTCCATCGGCACTCCGGTGGACGGCACTCCGGCCCTGATCCAGGACGCCCTGCGCCGCGCTGCGGACGCTCCCGGCTACCCCACGGTCCATGGCACCCAGGGACTGCGGGAAGCGATCTCAGGCTGGTTCGAACGGCGCCGTGGCGTTCCCGGACTGGATCCCCGGGACGTGATGCCCACGGTTGGCTCCAAAGAACTCGTGGCCTGGCTCCCTTTCCTTCTGGGACTCAGGTCCGGCGACGTCGTCGTGCGTCCTACTGTTGCCTATCCCACCTATGACATCGGCGCCACATTCGCCGGAGCTGTTCACATCGCAGCGGACGATTTGGACGAGCTAGATGCCGCCACACGTTCCCGTGTGCGGCTGATCTGGATAAACTCGCCCGCCAATCCCACCGGCAGCGTCCGGGACGTTGCTTCCCTCCGAAAGATTGTTGACCAGGCCCGGGAGATCGGCGCCGTGGTTGCCTCCGACGAATGCTATGCGGAACTGGGCTGGGATGAGTGGGACCTCCAGCTGGGTGGGGAAGCCGTGCCAAGCATCCTGGATCCACGGGTTTCCGGCGGCTCCAGCGAGGGTCTGCTGGCTGTCTACTCGCTGAGCAAGCAGTCGAATCTCGCGGGCTACCGGGCAGCTTTCATTGCCGGCGATTCGGCCATCATGGCCAACCTGGTTAACAGCCGCAAGCATGCCGGCATGATTGTGCCCTATCCCGTCCAGGAAGCAATGCGGGTGGCGATCGGGGACGACTCCCACGTGCAGGTACAAAAAGACATCTACCGGTCACGCCGGCAGCGGATAGTCCCGGCACTGAAGGAATTCGGCCTGGAGATCCAGGAATCCAAGGCCGGCCTCTACCTCTGGTGCACTGCCGGGGAGGCCACGTGGGACACGGTTGGGAGGCTTGCGGAGCGGGGAATTGTTGTGGGCCCCGGCGTCTTCTACGGCGATGCGGGCCATGGCTACATCCGTGTGGCGCTGACCGGAGCGGACGACAGGATCGACGCCGCAGTTCAGCGACTCTCCGTAGTGCCGTAACAATCATGTGACTCGTGCCACAACTGGCCGGGTTTGAGGCAGTTTCGTGAGGATCGGATTAGTACCACCTGCGCAGGGGCGGTACTTTTTAACTGAATATCAATGGTGGCTTTCTACAGGAAGGCAGCCCGGCTGTTGGAAACCTGCGTGTGCAGCGACCGCGGACGGTCCCACCTGATGTTGGATCAAGCTTTCTAGAGAGGCCCAGAGGCCTCATGAAGGGGACTCCATGACTGAGACCACCAGTACTGAGACCACCAGCGCAGTCCTGCGCCATGCGGGCGGCGAACTCGAACTGCCCCGCATCAAGGTTGTAGAAGGAAACGAAGGCTACGACGTTTCCCAACTGCTCAAGCAGACCGGGGCCGTTACGTTTGACCCCGGCTTCATGAACACAGCCGCTACGACGTCGGCCATCACCTACATCGATGGTGACGCCGGGATCCTGCGGTACCGCGGCTATCCCATTGAGCAGCTTGCCCAGCACTCAAGCTTCCTCGAGGTTTCCTACCTCCTGATTTACGGCAACCTGCCCACGCCCACCGAGCTGGATGGTTTCGACCAGAAGATCCGCCGCCACACGCTGCTGCACGAGGAGCTAAAGGGCTTCTTCGGCGGCTTCCCCCGTGACGCCCACCCGATGCCCGTGTTGTCATCGGCCGTGTCTGCACTCTCCACCTTCTACCAGGACTCCCTGGATCCGTTCAACGAAGAGCAGGTGGAACTCTCCACCATCCGCCTGATGGCCAAGCTCCCGGTCATCGCGGCCTATGCGCATAAGAAGTCCATTGGCCAGCCGATGCTGTACCCGGACAACTCAATGAACCTGGTGGAGAACTTCCTGCGGCTCAGCTTTGGCCTTCCGGCTGAGCAGTACGAGCTGGATCCCGTCATTGCAAAGGCCCTGGACCTGCTCCTGATCCTGCATGCGGACCACGAACAGAACTGCTCCACCTCCACGGTGCGCCTGGTGGGCTCCTCCAACGCCAACCTCTTCGCTTCGGTGTCTGCTGGCATCAACGCGCTCTTCGGCCCTGCCCACGGCGGTGCCAATGAAGCCGTGCTGAAGATGCTCAAACAGATCCAGGCCGATGGCATCAAGCCCGAGGACTACATGGAGAAGGTCAAGAACAAGGAAGACGGCGTCCGCCTCATGGGCTTCGGACACCGTGTGTATAAGAACTACGACCCCCGGGCCAAGATCATCAAGGCTACGGCGCACGAAGTTCTGAGCAAGCTCGGCGGCAACGACGAACTGCTGGATATTGCGATGCGCCTCGAAGAGAAGGCGCTTGGCGATGACTACTTCATCCAGCGAAAGCTCTACCCGAACGTGGACTTCTACACCGGCCTGATCTACAAGGCTATGGGCTTCCCGGAGAAGATGTTCACGGTGCTGTTCGCGATCGGCCGCTTGCCCGGCTGGATTGCCCAGTGGCGCGAAATGATCAACGACCCCAACACCAAGATTGGCCGTCCGCGCCAGCTGTACATTGGCGAGCCCGAGCGCAACTACCCGGCCCGCTAATCCCCACCGGCTCCCAAACCTCGCACGCTCGGTTCGGGCCCACCGCGGTGTGGGCCCTCCCGCCGGCTCCGGTGCAGGCTCTATCACCCGCTAGGACGACGACGGCCGCCGCTCACCTTCACGGGCGAGCGGCCGCCGTCGTACTTTAACCGACGCTAGGAGTTGTAGCCCTGCGGGTTGTTCTTTTGCCAGCGCCAGTGGTCTTCGCACATCTGGTCGATGGTCTTGGTGGTGGACCAGCTCAGGTCGGCCAAGGCTGACGTTGCGTCGGCCCAGAAGGCGGGGAGGTCCCCTGCCCGCCGGCCCGTGATCTCATACGGGATTTCCCGTCCGACGGCCTTTTCAAAGGACCGCAGGACTTCAAGCACGGATGAGCCCTTGCCTGACCCGAGGTTCCAGCGGAAAACGCCGGCCCGTTCCGCGATGTGGTTCAGGGCTGCGAGGTGCCCCTCGGCCAGATCGACGACGTGGATGTAGTCACGCAGGCAGGTCCCGTCAGGGGTGTCGTAGTCGCCACCAAACACCATGAGCTTTTCCCGCCGGCCCACTGCGACCTGGGCTATGAACGGCACCAGGTTGTTGGGAATGCCCTGCGGGTCCTCACCAATCCGGCCGGAGGGATGGGCGCCCACCGGGTTGAAGTAGCGAAGCAGCGCAATGTGCCAACGGTCATCAGCGGACCCGAGGTCAGAGAGAATGTCCTCGATCTGCTCTTTGGTGCGGCCGTACGGGTTGTTGGCACCGATTTCCATTTTTTCGACATAGGGAATCTCGTTGTGCTCGCCGTAGACAGTTGCGGAGGAGCTGAAGACGATGGAGCGCACGTCGTGGCGGTCCATGGCACGGATGAGGTTGAGCGTTCCCACCAGGTTGTTGTAGTAGTACTTAAGGGGCTCCTGAACTGATTCACCAACAGCCTTCAGACCCGCAAAGTGGATGACAGCGTCTATATTCTCTTGGGCGAAGACGGCGTTGACAGCGTCTTCGTCCACCAGATCCACTTCGTGGAAGGCTGCCTGCTTGCCGCTGAGCTCAGACACCCGCCGCAAGGCTTCCTCACTGGAGTTCGCCAGATTGTCTATGACCACAACATCATGGCCTGCCTCCTGAAGGGACAGGACCGTGTGCGAACCGATATAGCCGGTGCCGCCAGTTACCAGAATTCTCATGGCTCCACGCTATCCCAAATTGCCTCACCCCCGACGAACGGCCGGAAGTGCTACGCCAGGTGCCGCCCGGTGCCCCATGGGCGGGTGCCAGCACATGTGTGCTAAATAGGACTGGTGCCCAAATACGTAGATGCCGGCCTGCGACGGCAAGATGTGGTGGAAGCAGTATTCAGGATTATCGCCAGTGATGGCCTTGAGCGCGCATCGCTGCGGGAAGTTGCGGAGGAAGCCGGCCTTGCAGTGGGCTCGGTCCGCCACTATTTCTCCAGCAGCGAAGAGCTGCTGATCCATTCGTTCGGAGTAGTGGTGGACCGCATCACCAGCCGCCTCGATAAAGCAGCTCAGGCCGTAGCGGCATGCACCCCAGCCACCAGCGAGCATAGGTCGGCCGTGTTAACCCTTCTGGGCCAAATCCTTCCGCTCGATGAGGAGCGGGCTGTGGACAGCTGTGTCTGGCTCGCTTTCAAGAACGCTGCCCGGATCAGGCCCTTCCTGGCTCAGGAGGCTGACAGGAGTCACCGTGCCATGGCTGCCGCTATGGGTCGATTGGTCATGGAGCTGATCGCACCGCCGTCGGACGTCGACGGCGGCACTACCGGCGGTACGAATAGTCAGCGCGGCGGCGACGCTGTCGATCGGCAGGTCCTCGTTACGGAGGCTGAGCGCTTGCTTGCCATGCTCGAGGGCCTGAGCATGCACGCGCTGCTCCAGCCGGAGTGGATGACGGCACAGATGTGCCACGAGGTCCTGGAGGCCCATCTGGATACACTTGCCGCTCCCGCCAAAGGCCATTAACGCCGCCCTGTATCGGGAATACACTGGGACGGGGAGACCTAACATCAAGGGAGGCCATTCGGATGCATCAGACAGGCGGTCCCGCCTGGGGGATCACCATGGACACCTCAGGTCCCATGCTCATTGCCCTCTATGTACGGGATGCCGCAGGGCTTGATGGTGCTGGCCGGCCTGCCCTTTCGCATGCAGCCCCAAAGGTTCACCGGGCGAACCACAATCACCTCACTGCCGATGTCGGCGGGATCAGCGCACTCAAGACCGAGTGGGAAGCCTGGTGGGAGAAGCTGCTGAGATCACACCCACAGATGACGCCGGACCTGACTCCTCCTTCCTTCGAGGCGTTCGCCAATTCACCTGCCCTCCAGCGCGTCCTGCAGGCACATTTTGGCGGCGCGCTCAGCTGGGCGCGTGAACGCCGAAGCGACTACGCCACCTTGGAAGCCGAACGGGAGGCGGGTGGCGCCTGCCAGCTCCTCGGCGACATCGTGGAAGACAGGCTGATGGAGGTGGGCAGGGAGTCGAGGGATTTCAACCTGACCATTATTGAGTTGCCGCTTGACGAGCCGCGGGCATGGTACCTGGAGCCCGACAAAATAGTGATGAGCCAGGACCTCTTGTCCCACCCGGACACGTTCAGGAGCTACGTCCAGCCCGTCGTGGAGATGCTTGCCTGATTACGGCTGGACTGCTTACGAGGCGTCCTGGGCAGCAATGGTGATCGAGACCTGACCGTTTGCGGCAGCGCTTGGCTGCCAGCCACTCCGGGATTCTCTCAGCCAGCTGTACCCCGCGACGTCGACTGCCGTCAGGGAGCGCAGCTTGGCATTGGCCACAGCCCATTGGGCAATGGCCCATGCCTGGCTGTCACTTGACTGGACCACCAGGACGGAACCCTCAACGGACGCTGGAACGTCGCCGAAGGTGGAGGTCAGTTCGTCAAGCATTGCTTGCGGATCACCGGCTTCTTCCGGGGCGCGCAGCGTGCAGTCGAGCGCAGCGGTGGACTGCCCCGTCAAAGCAGAAGCAAAGGCCCTCGCCATGCCCTCATGTTGGGCGTAGGCGCGGGGAAAGGCAGAGCGCTGTACCTGCTGGGCGGCGGCTGTAATTTCGAGCCCCTCGTAGTCCGGGACCTTGACCAGGGCAGCGTAGAAGGCTCCACTGGCGTAGTGCGGATCCATGACTTGCTCTTCGGTTCCCCAGCCTTGGGTGGGCCGCTGCTGGAACAGGCCCCGGGAGTCGGGTCCTGCCTCGTCTCCATACCTGATGTTGCGCAGCTTGGATTCCTGCATGGCGGTAGCCAGGGCAATCGTTGCTGCGCGTGGCGGAAGGCCTCGCTCAACAGCCTCCCCGGAAATCAATGCCGCATTAGCGGCCTGGTCTGTTGCCAGCTCCGCGCGCTGGGAGCCGGCAGTGGCCGTGCAGCGTTCGACGATCACATTTTCTGAACGCTGCACTATGGACAGGGCGATGTAGATGCCGCCACCCACAAGGGCCAGTGCCAGCACCAGCACTAATGCGCGGCGACGGCCACGTCTGTGTGCCAAGAAGATGCTCCCTCAGGCCCTTCGGGGCCGGTCCAGGTGATGTGCGGTGAGTTGCCGCTGTTTCTCTTAGGGATTGTTGCCTCAATTGGCGTGCAGGGCCTCGTTGAGTTCGACAGTTTGTCCCTTGCGGGGGAGTACCTCCACTGCGCCCGTGGCCGAATTCCGGCGGAACAGAAGGTTTGGGACACCGGAAAGTTCCACCGCTTTGACAACCTTGCTGGTGTCCTCGCCGTCGGCGTCCTTGGCGCCAACTACGCGCACCCGGGTTCCCGCTGTGACATAGAGTCCGGCTTCCACCACTGAATCGCTGCCGATGCTGATCCCGACGCCGGAATTGGCACCCAGGAGGACCCGCTCGCCCAAGGAAATCTTTTCCTTCCCGCCACCCGACAGGGTGCCCATGATGGAGGCGCCGCCGCCCACATCGGTGCCGTCTCCGGCAACCACTCCCGCTGAAATGCGGCCCTCGACCATCGAGGTACCCAAGGTACCCGCGTTAAAGTTTACGAAACCCTCGTGCATAACAGTGGTCCCTTCGGCGAGGTGGGCACCCAGGCGCACGCGGTCGGCGTCGGCTATGCGCACGCCACTGGGGACAACGTAGTCCACCATGCGCGGGAACTTGTCCACTCCGTAGACGGTCACGGCGCCACGTCGGCGGAGTTTGGCCCGCGTGAATTCGAATCCATCGACTGCTGCAGGTCCGAAGTTGGTCCAGACGACATTCGGCAGCTTGCCGAAGACGCCGTCGAGGTTGATCGTGTTCGGTTGAACCAAACGGTGTGACAGCAGGTGCAGCCGCAGATATGCGTCCGCAGTGTCAGCAGGGGCTTCGTCAAGGTCAATCTGGACGAAGACAACCTTCTGCTCGGTTCCTCGATCCGGGTCTGTTCCGCTGGCAGCGATCTCGGCCAGGACACCATCCGCGTTGGCCGCATCCCGGAGATGATCGGCTGCAACGCCCAAGGCCGGCTCCGGGAACCAGACGTCCAGCACAGTGGAATCACCGTTGCGGGTGAAGATGGTGGCCACTCCATAGCCATGGGCGGAACGGACGGCAGAGGGCACGGCGGAATCAGCAACGGTTTCAGTCATGGCCCCAGTGTATCGAGAGCTGGGCACCGGACTCGAACTAGACTGTCACCGTGACTGCTCAAACCACTCCAGTGTCCTTGCCTGCTCCCTTGAACCTGCGCCAGGATGTTGCGCTCCTCACAGCGGCCCTGATCGACATTAACAGTGTGTCCGGCAACGAGAGGGCTTTGGCGGATGCCGTTGAGGCCGCGCTGCTTAAGATTCCCCAACTCCGGCTGGTCCGTGACGGAGATTCGATCATCGCCCGCACCGAGCTGGGCCGTCCTGAGCGCGTTATCCTGGCGGGCCACCTGGACACTGTTCCGCTTCCCGTCACAGAGGGATCCCTGGGGACTGTACCGTCGACGTGGGTGTCCGGCACACCGGGCCAGGGCGTCCTCTACGGGCGCGGGACCACGGACATGAAGGGCGGGGTTGCTGTGCAGCTCGCCCTTGCGGCGTCAATGTTCGACGACGGCGCGGAGCCCAACAAGGACGTGACCTTTGTCTTCTATGACCATGAGGAAGTGGAAGAGGCTAAGAGCGGCCTCGGGCGGCTGGTGCGGAACCACGGCCATCTTCTCGATGGAGACTTCGCCATCCTCCTTGAACCAACTGATGGAACCGTCGAGGGCGGCTGCAACGGGACGTCCCGTTTCGAGGTGACCACCATAGGCGAGGCAGCCCACTCGGCGCGGGCCTGGATGGGCAGGAACGCAATCCACGCCGCAGCGCCGATTCTGGAGAGGCTCGCCGCGTATCAGCCTGCAACAGTCACGGTGGATGCCCTGGACTACCGCGAGAGCCTGAACGCTGTAAAGATCCGTGGGGGCACTGCTGGCAATGTTATTCCCGATCGGTGTGTGGTTGAGATTAACTACCGCTTTGCGCCCGACAAGTCCCTGGACCAGGCAGAGGCACACGTTAGAGAGCTGCTGTCGGGCTTCGACGTGGTCCGCACGGACGGGGCCCCGGGAGCCCGGCCGGGGCTGACGCACCCCGCCGCTGCCTCCTTCGTGGCTGCCGTCGGGGCTGAACCGAAGCCGAAGTATGGCTGGACCGACGTCGCCCGCTTTAGTGCCCTGGGGATACCGGCAGTGAATTTCGGCCCTGGAGACGCACTGCTGGCGCACAAGGACAACGAGCATGTTGAGGCGGAAGCTATACGCGAATGCCTCCGCGCCTTGCGGACCTGGCTCGCATAAGGGCGAATACAAACCACCCAGGAGTAGCTTCAATCACTACAAAAGGGAGGGGATGAACCGCATTTATGCGGCTCATCCCCTCCCTTTTGAGTGTTTAGCTCTTAGGTTGTTCCGGGCTCTTAAGCGGGCGGGGCTTGACCTACTTGGCAGCTGCTTCCACTTCAGCAGGCTCGGCCTTGGCCACGCCGCCGGCGGCCTTCGTCGTACCGCGGCGCTCAATCCAGATGGCAATGCGCGAAACGCAGAGGTTGATCAGGATGTAGATGGCGGCAGCCACGAAGAAGATCGGGAACAGGAATTCGGTGCCCAGGAAGTCGGCCATGACCTGTACCGCCCGGAGGAGTTCGCCGTAAGCCACGATGTAACCGAGTGACGTGTCCTTGAGCAGGACCACGAGCTGGGCCACCAACGAAGGCATCATGCGCCGGATCGCCTGCGGAAGCTCAATGATGAGGCGCGACTGGAAACTCGTCAGGCCTACTGTGAGCCCCGCCTCGCGCTGGCCCTTGGGCAGGGACTGGATACCGGCGCGGATGATCTCGGAGAAAACGGCGGAGTTGTAGAGGATCAGGCCAGCTACCACGGCAATAAAAGGGCTTGTGCCGAACACCAGCAGCACAAACAGCATCATGAGGACAACAGGCATACCACGCAGGAACTCCAGGAGAACCCGTGTCGGAATTCTGATCCAGGCCACGTCCGAAATTCGGAGGAGGCACAGCGCCAGCCCCAATGGGAAGGCAATAACGGCGGCAAGGGCGGCAGCGCTCAAAGTGGCGCCGATGCCGTCACCGATGAGCGCCCAGACCTGCGGGTTCTGGAAAATGGCCCAGCGCTGTGCTTCGAAAATCCCCTGATTTGCCAGGACTGTGATGGCGCCGGCCAAGAGCAAGGCAATCAGGACGATTCCAATGATTGAACCTAAAAGCGAAATGCGGCGGGCTTTTGGTCCGGGGACATCGTAGAGAACGGAAGTCATCGTGCGATCGCCACCTTTCGTTCGACGGTGCTGGCCAATATGCCCAAGGGAACGGTAATAAGCAGGTAGAAGAACGCAACACCGATCAGCACCAGCATGACCTGGTCACCATTGGCGTTGGCAAGCTGGCGCCCGTAGCCGAAGAGTTCGAGGACAAAGAATGCGCCGGCAACGGAGGAGTTCTTGACCAGCGCGATCATGATGTTGATCAACGGCGGCACCACGGAGCGGACCGCCTGGGGAAGGACGATCAACGAGAGCACCTGGGAGAACTTCATGCCCACACTTCGGGCGGCTTCTGCCTGGCCGATCGGAACGCTGTTGACACCGGAACGCACCGCTTCGGCCACGAAGGCGGCCGTGTAGGTGCTGAGGGCGATGATGGCCGCAACCTCGAACTGCTGGAAAGTGACCCCCAGCCGGGGCAGCACAATGGCGGCGAAGAAGAAGGCAATGGTCAGCGGGGTGTTACGGACTATCTCCACATACGCCATGCTGAAACCCCGAAGGGCTGCGATGGGGGAGACCCTGGCCGCGGCGAGGAGCGTGCCCACTACAAGGGCGATCAGTCCGGACACCACCGACAGGAAGAGGGTTCTGAGAAAGCCTTCCCCGTATAGAGGCAGGCTTTCGATAATAACGTCCATGGGATCCTTCAGCTGCGTCGGGGTAAATGGAACGAATCGTGCGAACGGCGGCTATCGGGACCCGGATAGAGGCCCCGATAACCGCCGGTTAGTGCTTAGTAGCGGTCCAGCTCGGGAAGTTCAGGGGCAGTCTTGATGACTGCGCCCGCAGTGCCTTCCCAGGCCTTCTTGTAGGATCCGTCAGACGCGAACTCTTCCAGCTGATCGTTGATCCAGTTGCGGAATTCGGTGTCGTCCTTCTTCAGGCCAATGCCGTAAGGCTCCTTGGTGAAGGTTTCGTCGGAGGCGAGCTTGAAGGCGTCCGGTTCCTTGTTGACGAAACCGGCGAGGATGACGTTGTCAGTGGTGATCGCTTCGACCTGCTTGTTGCGGAGCGGCTCAAGGCAAGCGGAGTACGTTGCGGCCGGCACGAGCTCTGCCTGGTACTTCTCCACGATGGTGGCGGCAGGAGTTGAGCCTGTCACTGAACAAACCTTCTTGCCCTTGACGTCTTCGGGCTTGGTGATGGACGTGTTGTCCTTGTTCACCATCAGCGCCTGGCCAGCCTCGTAGTACGGTCCAGCGAAGCTAACAACCTGCTTGCGCTTGTCATTGATGGTGTAGGTGGCAACGACGATGTCGACGCGGCCCTGCTCGATGAACGGCTCGCGGTTAGCGGAGACAGTTTCGACCCACTCGATCTTGTCAGCTGCGATGCCCAGCTTGGCTGCGATCAGCTTGCCAATCTCGACGTCGAATCCGACAGGCTTGCCGTCGAGTCCCTTCTGGCCGAACAGCGGCTGGTCAAACTTGGTGCCGATCTTGATCGTTCCGGCTGAAGAAAGCTTCTCCATGGTGCTGCCTGCCGCGAAGGTCGGCTTCTCTGCCACTGTCGGGTTGGTGGTGGTAGTGCCGCCGCCGCCACATGCGCTCAGGCTCAAGGCCAGGGCTGCGGAAGCTGCAACCAGCAAGGACTTCCGACGGGTCATAAATGCCTTCATGACATTCCTTTCATTGGTCGGCCGAAGCTGACGGCCAGGGGTGCGAATTCAGTGGGTGTCAGTGAGTCAGGAGCTTGGACAGGAAGTCCTTGGCCCGGCTGCTCTTGGGGTTCGTGAAAAATTCTTCAGGCGTTGCGTCTTCAACGATCTGGCCATCGGCCATGAAGACCACTCGATCTGCAGCCTTGCGGGCGAATCCCATTTCGTGGGTCACCACGATCATGGTCATGCCCTCCTTGGCCAGTTGGATCATGACGTCCAGGACCTCATTGATCATTTCCGGGTCAAGGGCAGAGGTGGGCTCGTCGAAAAGCATGACTTTCGGCTTCATGGCCAGAGCGCGTGCGATTGCCACACGTTGCTGCTGGCCACCGGAGAGCTGGGCCGGAAGTTTCGGTGCCTGATGACCGACGCCGACCCGTTCCAACAGCGCCATGGCTTCCTTGTCTGCCTCAGCCTTGGAAAGCCCCTTGACCTTGATGGGACCGAGGGTCACATTTTCCAGGATGGTCTTGTGGGCAAACAGGTTGAACGACTGGAAGACCATACCGACGTCGGCACGAAGGCGCGCGAGTTCTTTGCCTTCTTCCGGGAGCTTCTTCCCATCAATGGCGATCTCGCCGGTATCAATAGTTTCAAGGCGGTTAATGGCCCTGCACAGAGTGGACTTGCCGGAGCCGGAGGGCCCGATGACTACGACTACTTCGCCCTTGCGGACGTTCAGGTTGATGTCCTTGAGGACGTGCAACTGGCCGTAGTGCTTGTTGACAGCATTAAGGGAGACGAGGGCATCGCCGGGCACTTGAGTAGTCATAGGAATGAATCTAGCGAACATTGAACACTTATGACCCGAATCACTCCCACTTCCTGCAGATCGTAATTCAAGAGATACCTGCGGAGCCCGGGCGCGGGAATGCTGATCCGGAATAAGGAATCGATAAGCGGCGGACACCCCGATCCGCGCTAGCCTTGGTGGATGAGTACCGATCCGCACCCACAGCCAGTCCCGGACACCACCGGAGAATCTTTCCCAGCCCCTGAGCAGGGTGCGAACAACCATGTGGCGACGCGGCATAAAGGTCCTTTGGAGTTGCGGCGTAAACAGGCCGCCGTCGAGATGTCCGACCAGCACTTGCTGGACACCAAGGGCGCAGGCCAGTTCATCCACACTGATCCGTGGCGGGTACTGAGGATCCAAAGTGAATTCGTGGAGGGCTTCGGCGCGCTTGCAGACATCGGTCCGGCAGTCAGCGTATTCGGTTCGGCACGAACAAAACCCGGCACGTCTTACTACGATCTTGGCGTTGACGTGGGAAGGAAGCTGGCAGAAGCCGGCATTGCCGTAATTACGGGTGGCGGACCAGGATCCATGGAGGCCGCCAATAAGGGAGCAGTGCAAGGCAACGGGCTCTCAGTAGGCCTGGGGATCGAGCTCCCTTTCGAGCAGGGCCTCAACCAGTGGGTGGACCTGGGGATCAATTTCCGTTACTTCTTCGCCCGCAAGACCATGTTCGTCAAGTACGCCCAAGGATTCATTGTGCTCCCGGGAGGCCTCGGAACTCTTGATGAGCTCTTCGAAGCCATGGTTCTGGTACAGACGCGGAAGGTCACGTCTTTCCCCATCGTCCTGTTGGGAACGTCCTTCTGGGGACCGATGATCGATTGGATCCGCGGCACTCTTGTAGAGGAGGGCATGGTGTCGGAGAAGGACCTGGACCTCATCCAGGTAGTAGACGATCCCACTGATGCCGTTGACCTGGTGCTGCGTGGTTCAGTTCCGGGCGCTTCAGCCAACGGCCGGGCAAACGGCCGGCCCAACGGAGAGCAGCGGCCTGAATAGCCGTTGATCTGGCACGATGGGTGCTGTGAGCTACTTCCTGGTTTTTCTCGCCGTCGCACTGCTCGGCGTCACGGTTTTCTTCGGCACCGGCATCGGCTCAAAGTTCCGCAGCAGGAGCGCCGTCAGCAGCCTGCTTGAGGACGGCTTTGATGAGCCGGTGGCATCGCTCCCTCCGGTATTGCTGCCGGCGCACCCGAAACCCTCCGATGTGGACCACATCCGCTTTGCCCTTGGCCTGCGGGGTTACCGGATGGACCAGGTGGACCAGGTGCTGGATGAACTCCGTGACCAGCTCGCGGAGAAGGATGCCGAAATCGCCAGGCTTCGCGCCGCTCTTGGTTCCGTCCGTTCCGCTGACTCCACTGGTGCCTCCGGCTCCCCTGGCTCCGTTGGTTCCTCCGGGTCAGCGATGCGAACAATGCAGGAGGAAGGCTCTTGAGCGGTCAGGAAACGGCTCCTGGCGGGAACAGGAGCGTTATTCGTACGCGGTCCGTGAGGCCTCTCAACGAACGCATGGCTGACGCCCTTTCCGCGGCCGGCCGATGGCCCTGGTGGCTGCAGGTGGGAGCTGTATACCTGGGGGCCCGGCTGATCAGTGCTTGCATTTTCATGGCGGCGGCCCTGCACCAAGGCACTAATCCCTGGTTTCCTGCCAAGCCGGATTACTGGAACTTCATCAATATCTGGGATGCCCGTTGGTACGGCGAGGTTGCCACTAACGGCTATCCCTCCGAACTCCCCTTGAACGATTCGGGTAACGTCCAGGAGAACGCCTGGGCTTTTTATGCTCTCTTCCCGGTGCTCGGCAGGGCGCTCTCAGGCCTAACCGGGCTTCCGCCGGCTGCATCGCTGACCGTAATCGCAATGGTCGCAGGGCTTGGTGCTGCCTTGGTGACGTATCGGCTGTTCCGCCACAAGGCCTCCCATGCTGCTGCCCTGTGGGGAATTGTGTTCTTTTCCACGTTCCCCGTGGCTCCGGTGCTCCAGGTTCCTTATGCGGAGTCCTTGAACCTGCTGTTGCTGGCTTCCGCCTTGTTGCTTCTGGTCCGGCGCCGGTACCTTTTGGCCATGCCCGTAGTGCTGCTGATGTGCTTGTCCCGGCCCACGGGAGTGCCGTTCGCCGCGATGGCAGGGCTTCTTCTTTGCTACCGCCTCTGGCAGCATTTCCGGCCTGCTGAGCGGAGGGAGGGCGGTGGTCACAGCCTGGGTGAATTGTGGAGCCTGGCCGGGCTAACCCTGGTCAGTGGAGTGGGAGCCCTGATGTGGCCTGGGATCGCCTGGCTGGTGACTGGTGATATCGGGGCCTATACCAAGACTGAGACGGTCTGGCGCGGCCACGACCTCGTCCCCTTTATGCCGTGGTTCGACACAGGGATCCTGCTGTTCGGCCCCGTCCTGGGGATCCTGGCGCCCTTCGTGTTCGTGGCCGTTTTTGGCCTCGTGATGGTGACTCGGCCTGTGCGTGCACTCGGTATCGAGCTGCGCCTCTGGTGCATCTGTTACATGGGCTACCTGCTGGTGTTCCTGCATCCGCAGACCAGTACCTTCCGTATGCTCCTCCCACTGTTTCCGCTGGCACTCAGTGCCGCCCTTGTCTCGAGATCCTGCGCCTACCGGACGGTAGTAGCGATGATGTTCGTCCTCCTGCAAATTGTCTGGATAGTCTGGCTCTGGGCCTGGGCGCAGTTGCCCGGAGGCGGAGATTACCCGCCCTGACCCTTGAATCGCAGCTCTTCCCCGGCGTGTTTTGGACAGCGTGTCGAAAGTCCATCAATTAGCTGTGCGCGGTCAATTACGGGATAATAGAGGTAAGCAAGGACAAATGGCATTCGACAGTGTTCAGCCATGACGGCTGCGGTAGCGGCCGTCATAGCGGCTTGTTTGACCATGCGGACACAGCCCGTCCGGGCTGGTATGTCCTGGGACTACTGGAGGGGATATTCCTCATGGCGGCTATGAAACCACGCACCGGCGACGGCCCGATGGAAGTAACCAAAGAAGGCCGCAGCCTCATCATGCGTGTGCCGCTCGAAGGCGGAGGACGGCTTGTAGTTGAGCTCAACGCTGCGGAGGCGGCGAACCTGAAGGAATGCCTGGTGGGCGTTACCGAATAGATTCTCCGGGGCAGGACCGGTAGCCAACAGGCTGCTGGTCCTGTCCTTTTTAGTTGCCGATCGGCGCCTTGATTGGCGCGCCTATTTCTTGACGGCTACGAGCAATCCATCGCCCGTGGGCAACATGGCCGACACCAGGCGTTCGTCCTCGCGGATTGCCTTGCCAACCTGCCGCAGGACCACGGTGCTGGCATCCCGGGCGGCGGGGTTGGAGACCCGATCCTTATCCAGTGCGTCGTTGACTATAAGCAAGCCGCGTGACTTGAGCAGACGGATGGCCTGTTCGACGTAGCCGGGAAGTCCTTGCTTATCCGCATCCACAAATACAAGGTCGTAGGCAGAATCGGTCAGACGCGGGAGGACGTCGGCTGCGCGGCCGGAAATAGTGCGGGTGCGGTTTGCCGGGCTGCCGGCTTCATGGAAGGCCTCGCGTGCCGCTTTGAGGTGTTCCACATCGACGTCGATGGTGGTCAGTACCGATTGCGGTCCCAGGCCTCTGAGAATGCAGACACCGGAGACGCCGGCGCCCGTGCCTATTTCAACTGCCGTTTGCGCCTTTGACGCCGCTGCAAGCACAGTGAGGGCGGCACCCACACCGGGACCAATTGGTGTCACGCCAAGCTCGAAGGAACGTTCACGAGCGTGCAACAGCACCTCATCCTCAGCAGGCAGATCTTCTGCATAGGACCAGCTCGTGGACTTATCGGCGCTCATGGAGGATTCGCTTTCTGGGCGGCAGGGGGCGTTTGTATCAGAGTACTGTGTCTGACGCCGTAGGCCGGGAAGGTGACGGTGTGGCAGCGTTGAGAACGGCGTAGACTGCAAAGGTTCATTCGGGAATGCGGCGCTCTTGGGGAGGACTTCCCTCCAGCGCAATTGCGCCTTGGGCTGAAGCGCCTTGAATGTCAGGAAACTCCCAGCCAAATTTGACATGATAATTATCCGGTCATCCGACAGATGAACGGCACCGAATCACTGGTGTAAGAGCACAAAATCGGCGTTAGTACCCATCCACGAGGGGAGTGGACGATGTCAGCATCAGTTGTGGCACCTGTCCCTGCAGTTGAAGATTCGGGAACCCCGGCGGAAGCCGCATGGGTCAGGCCAACCTGGGAAGAAGTGGTCACCAACCACTCAGCCAAGGTTTACCGCCTTGCTTTTCGCCTGACCGGCAACAAGTACGACGCCGAGGACCTCACCCAGGAAGTGTTCGTGCGGGTGTTCCGTTCGCTGGAGAACTTCAAGCCGGGCACCCTTGATGGCTGGCTGCACCGTATCACCACCAACCTTTTCCTCGATCAGGCGAGGCGGAAGAACCGGATCCGGTTCGATGCCCTTGCCGATGACGCCGAATCCCGCTTGCCCGGACGCGAACCCGGACCGGAGCAGAGTTTTGAGTTCAACAACCTTGATCTGGATGTGCAGGCAGCTCTGGAGGAGCTGCCGCCCGACTTCAGGGCTGCTGTTGTACTCTGCGATCTTGAGGGTCTTTCCTATGACGAGGTGGCTCTGGCCCTCGGTGTGAAGCTGGGCACCGTGCGCTCCCGCATTCATCGAGGACGCACCATGTTGCGTGAGAAGCTGGCTCACCGGGATCCCCGTCCGACGCAGGGTTTGAAGCCGCGTCTTAACATGCCCCGCATCGCCGGCATCCTCTGATCGGCCTTATGGGTCGGTTACGTCATTCTGATCTGTTTCGACGGCTGGTTCAGTCCGTAAAAACCGGCATCGGCAAAAAACACGGTGCCTGCAGGGCCGCATTGGAAGCTTGCCCGGATTGCTCCACTGCCGTGCAGCGGGAGCGGCAGTACCTGGAGCGGCTCCACAGCGCGGCGGTGCCTGCCGCGCCTGATGATCTCGTTGAGCGCCTTTTGTCCAGGACGCAGGATCTTGCCATGGCTGTTCCCGAGCCGGTCTCCAGGGCGCGCTCGAGAATGAAGCTGGTTCAACTCTTGCTGGCCTGCACTGCTGCGGTGGCAGGACTCATGGGCATGGCCGCCTTCATTGTGGGAGGTGATCCGGTCCCCCAGGCGGGGACGGCCGCTGCAGGCTCCCTGACAGATCAAGGCAGCACGCTGGCCTCAGGCAGGGTGCAGGAACTGCGCAGCCAGGGATGGATTTGTCCTGATCTGTCCGGTGCAGGCTTTCATTTGGTTTCCGCCCGGACCAAGGTCGTGTCGGGGGAACCGGCGATGGAGTTGCGCCTTTCGGATGGAAAGAATTACGCGACGATTATCGAACAGCACTCCCTTCCCGCCGGAGCGTCCCCGGGGATGCCCACAGCTGTACGCGAACCTGTGAACGCGCTGACGGGGCATGCTGCTTCCGAGGACGGTTTTGCCCAGGTGACGAAGCTGGACGGTTCGGAGGCTGGCAGCCTTTGGGTCTCTTCAGGAACCCCTCAACGCGCGATCTACCAGGTCAACGGCATCACGTTCACCTATGTGACGGACCTGTCACAGCACCACGCGGAGGCCGCCTTGGCCGCGCTGACGCAGTCTGCTCCCCGCGACTCCATGAGAGGGCCGGCAACCGGGGCCGAGTCCTTGGAGGAACGTGCTGGGGGCGGGGATCTCCTGGGCCGGATTCAACGGGGGATCGGCCGCATTTTTGGTGGCATTGCCGTCTCATGACAGGCTTTCGCAGCTGTATGCTTCCCTGCCTTTCGCAGGAATCGTCACCGGGCTCCCGGAGAGGGTAATCTTCCTAAAGTGTTTGGAATCAATGGCCCGGAGTTTTTACTTCTGCTGATCATCGGTGTGATGGTGATCGGTCCCCAGCGCCTGCCCGAATACACCCAGAAACTCGCAAACCTGGTGAAGGAAGTCCGCCGGATGGCGTCCGGTGCCCGGGAACAGATCAAAGACGAAGTGGGGATCGACATCGACGATGTCGACTGGAAGAAGTACGACCCCCGGCAGTACGATCCCCGCCGCATCATCAAAGAAGCGCTGCTGGATGATGACACCAAACCTGTAAGCGCAGGCGCCCCCGGAGCAGTGGCCGGCGCTGCGGCCGCAACCGCTTCAGAATCCCGCCCCGCACGTGTTATCGAGCGTCTTGCTGACGGTGCAGCTGCGCCTTTCGACTCTGAGGCCACATAAAGGCCTGTCTGCCGCAGTAAAGTCAGCGGGGCTGCAGCCCGAGCGACAGCCCCGTTAGTCCCCGCGGTCTGGTCGCCAGTTTTCCGGCGATGCCATTCAAAGCGGATGCCGCCGCTGTCTCCGGGCGGTTGAGAACGATCGGAAGACCGGTGTCTCCGCCTTCCCGCAGAAGGATGTCCAGCGGAATCTGTCCGAGCAACGGGACTTCGGTGCCAACGGTGGCAGAGAGACGCTCGGCGAGCACTGCTCCGCCGCCGGTACCAAAGAGGTCCATCCGGCCGCCGTCGGGCATTTCCAGGTACGACATGTTTTCCACAACGCCCGCCACCGACTGTCCTGTTTGGGTTGCAATGGCGCCGGCCCGCTCAGCGACGTCGGCTGCGGCAACCTGCGGCGTGGTCACCACCAGGATCTCGGCCTTGGGCAGCAGTTGGGCTACGGAGATGGCGATATCGCCCGTTCCAGGTGGCAGGTCGAGGAACAGGGCGTCAAGGTCGCCGAAGTAGACGTCGGTGAGGAACTGTTCGAGTGCCCGGTGCAGCATAGGCCCCCGCCAGGCCACCGGCTGGTTACCGGAAACGAACATCCCGATGGAAATCACTTTGACCCCGTAGGCCACCGGCGGCAGGATCATGTCGTCCACCCGGGTGGGCGCCTGCGTGATGCCCATCAGAGCCGGAACGGAGAAGCCGTAAACGTCGGCGTCGATGATGCCCACGCGCAGTCCCTGGGCCGCGAGGGAACAGGCGAGGTTCACTGTGACAGATGATTTACCCACCCCTCCCTTGCCGCTGGCCACCGCGTAGACCTTGGTCAATGAGCCGGGCTGGTTGAAGGGGATGCCGCGCTGGCCGCCTGGGCCGCGGAGCTTCTCCTTCAGGGCATCGCGCTGCGACTGCGTCATCACCTGGAGATCAACGTCTACGCCGGATACTCCCGGGACTGCTGCCAAGGCAGCCTCGGCATCGGCCGTGATGGTTCCCCGAAGGGGACATCCGGCGATGGTCAGGAGCACTGTAAGGCGAACCAATCCTTCTTCTGAAATATCAACCCCACCCACCATGCCCAACTCCGTAATGGGTCGGCGCAGCTCGGGATCGATGACTGTGGCCAAAGCAGCCTTAACTGCCGGGACCAATGAGTTACTCATGGAGCGGTACTCAGCTTTCAGGGTGGTTGGGGCTTTCCGGCGGGTTGAGATGCGCGGGATTGCCGGAGGATTCAGGCCGGATCTTCGGAATCTGCTGGGTCCTGGGATTGCGTTGCTTCTCCCTGCGTTCCTTCAGTTTTTCGCGGACCTTTTCCTTGGGCGACTCGTGGCTGCCGGCCCCTGAGGGGTCGTGCTTCCGGAGTTCCTCCTGGGCTTCCAGAATGTCCTCCAGCAGGCTGCGGAGTTCGGCACGAACGTAGTCACGGGTAGCCACTTCACGCAAGGCAATCCGCAGCGATGCCAGCTCGCGGGTCAGGTACTCGGTATCGGACAGGTTCCGCTCGGCACGCTGGCGATCCTGTTGCAGGGACACGCGGTCCCTGTCGTCCTGCCGGTTCTGGGCCAACAACAGGAGTGGAGCCGCGTATGAGGCCTGGAGGGACAGCATCAGTGTCAGCAAGGTGTAACCAAGTGCCCGGGAGTCGAATTGCCACTCCACCGGGGCCCAGGTGTTCCAGACCAGCCAAACCACGACGAACACCGTCATGTAGACCAGGAACTGGGGAGTACCCATAAAGCGGGCGAAACCCTCAGTGGATTGGCCAAAAGCATCCGGGTTCGGTGAGAACTTGGGCAGAATCCGCTGACGCCCGCTTAAGGGCGTGTCCAGGCCGCCTGTGACGCTTTGCCTTCCGACCAGCCGGCCATTGAGCTTCCGGGGAGCGTTCTGATCAGCCAATGCGGCCTCCAAGTTTCCTTATGGGGACGTCATCCTCGTGGGCACGCCAGTCATCAGGCAACAGGTGATCAAGCACGTCATCAACAGTCACCGCCCCCACGAGCCGGCCGTCGTCATTGACCACAGGAAGCGAGTTCAGGTTGTACGTGGCGAGCGCGCGGGCAACTTCGCTGATGTGCGCCTGGTCGGACAACGGTTCGAGGTTCTTGTCCACGAGGTTGCCCAAGGGCTCCGGGGGAGGGTAGCGCAGCAACTGCTGAATGTGCACAACACCCAGGAAGCGGCCAGTGGGGGTTTCCAGCGGAGGTCTTGTAATGAAGATCGACGACGCCAAGGCCGGGGAGAGCTCTTCCCGCCGGACATGTGCCAGGGCTTCCGCGACCGTCGCTTCAGGGGGAAGGATCACGGGAACGGGAGTCATCAGGCCACCGGCAGTGTCCTCGTCGTATTCCAGCAGACGCCGGACATCCTCTGCGCCCTCCGGCTCCATCAACTGCAGCAGTTCCTCGGCCTGGGCCGTGGGCAGTTCGGCAAGGAGGTCGGCCGCGTCGTCGGGATCCATCTCCTCCAGAACGTCGGCAGCACGCTCGACGTCGAGGGCGGAGAGGATCTCCACCTGATCGCCTTCGGGCATCTCCTGCAGGACGTCAGCCAGACGTTCGTCCTGGAGTTCGCTGGCCACTTCAAAGCGGCGCTTGTCGCTCATCTCCTGCAGCGCTTCGGCGAAGTCGGCAGGCTTCAGGTCTTCGTGCGTCGCCACGAACTGGGTTGCGGCCTGCGGCTCCGTCTTGGCTACCTGCAAGGCATCTGCCCAGTCGATGATCATGGTCTCGTTGCGGCGGAGCCGGCTGAGCGGGGAAAGTGAATGGCCGCGCCGGACGAACAGCTTGCTCACAAACCAGTCACCTGAGCGGTGGCGGTCCATGGCGATGTCCTCGATAGTCGCGTCTCCGCTGCCGTCAGCCAGGGTTACCCGCCGATCGAACATCTCAGCCACCACGAGGGTCTCTGCGCCGCGCTGTTCGAAGCGGCGCAGGTTGACCAGCCCTGTGCAGATGATCTGGGTCTGGTCAATCGAGGTGATGCGTGTCATCGGAACAAAGACCCGCTTCTTCCCCGGCACTTCGACGACGATACCCACCACATGGGGGGCGCCGCGGCTGCCGCGGGAGAGCACCACGACATCGCGCAACCTGCCCAGACGGTCCCCCAGGGGGTCGAAGACGTCCAGTCCAAGTAAGCGCGCGACAAATACCCGCGAATGATTGGTGCTCACTTGTACAGGCTACCGAGTCTGCTCTCTTTTAGCTGAATTTACAGCCGCCACACATGATCATGGGCAAGAATGGGGGTATGTCAAATATTTTTGGTGCTCCTAAGTCGGGCGTTCCCGGGTCCGACGAGTCCCGCACTGTCCCCACCGGGGACACCGTCGGGTCATACAACTCCTACCTGGACGCCCAGAAGGCGGTGGACTACCTGGCCGACCAGCAGTTCCCGGTGCAGGTTGTGTCCATCGTGGGCAACGACCTGAAGATGGTGGAACGTGTTACCGGCAGGCTGAGCTACCCCAGGGTTGCATTGTCGGGTGCGCTGAGCGGCATGTGGTTCGGGCTGTTCGTTGGCGTCATGCTCTCCTTTTTCTCCCCGACGGGCGGCTACTTCTCCATCGTTGCCTCGGTCCTGATGGGTGCAGCCTTCTTTATGCTGTTCGGCATCGTCACCTATGCCATGCAGCGCGGGAAGCGTGACTTCACGTCCACCAGCCAGGTTGTGGCCACCAACTACGACGTCGTGGTTGCCGTCGAGGCCTCAGGGGAAGCCCGGCGCCTGCTGCAGCAACTGCCTATGAGGCCGTCGGACGCTTCTTCCGGCGCACCCCGCTACAACGCGCACCCGGGGCAGGCTCCGCAGCGTCCGGCCAGCTGGAATGATCCCTATGGCCAGGCACCGGGAGCCGGGCAGCAGCCCGGACAGGCCCCTGGAACGTCACAGCAAGAGCCCGGCCAGGCTGCCGGCACCCCTCAACACCAGCCCGGCCAGGCCCCTGCCATTTCACAGGAGGAAGCACAGCGGATGCCTGCCGGGACCAGGCCGGCGGCAGTGCGCTACCCGGACCTTCCCGACGGACGTCCCCAATACGGCGTCCGGGTTACTGACCCCCAGTCGGCACCGCAACCACAAGCAACCCAGCCGCAGGTACCGCAGGACAACACCGAGGGTAAGTCCTAGCCAGCCAAAGATTCAGCGCCAAAGACAGGGACGCACGAAGGCCCGTCGGAGATCTGAGCAGTCAGATTTCCGGCGGGCCTTCTTTGTCAGTTCCGGTCAGTCAGTTCGCGGGCTCGACCAAGCCCACTTCTTATGCCGACTCGGCGTCTACGTCCTGGTAGATCCCGGCCATCCAGTCCTCCACGTCATGGGACCCGCGGGGAAGGGCCGCACTGAGGTTCACAGGGCCCTCAGCTGTCATCAGGACATCGTCCTCGATGCGGACGCCGATTCCCCGATACTCCTCCGGGATGCCGAGGTCTTCATCCTTGAAGTAGAGGCCAGGCTCAATGGTGAATACCATTCCTGGAGCGAGCACACCATCCAGGTAAAGTTCCCGCTTGGCCTGCGCGCAATCGTGGACATCAAGGCCAAGGTGGTGGCTGGTGCCGTGTGGCATCCAGCGCCGGTGCTGCTGCCCCTCGGGACTGATGGCCTCCTCCACGGACACTGGGAGCAGCCCCCACTCCGCAAGCCGCTCAGCCAGTACTGTGGTGGCGGCGGTGTGGATGTCGCGGAATTTCGTTCCGGGCCGGGCGGCGGCAAATCCGGCATCTGCGGCCTCGAGGACTGCCTCATAGACCTTGCGCTGGATCTCGGAGAAAACACCGTTGGCAGGAAGGGTGCGCGTGATGTCGGCAGTGTAAAGGGACTCTGCCTCCACCCCTGCATCCAGCAGCAGGAGTTCGCCGGCGTTGATCTTGCCGGTGTTCCGGGTCCAGTGCAGCACCGTTGCATTGTTTCCGGCGGCCGCGATGGTGTCGTAGCCGAGTTCGTTGCCCTCTTCACGGGCGCGCGCAAAGAAGGCTCCCTCTACCACACGCTCGCCGCGGTGGTGAGTCAGGGCGCGGGGAAGCGATTTGACCACTTCGGTGAAGCCTTCAACGGTGGCTGCCACTGCGATTTTCATCTGCTCGACTTCCCACTCGTCCTTGAGCAGCCGCAGTTCCGACAGCGCCTCGGAAAGCTTGTCGTCCAAGGCATCCAGGACTCCAAGATCGAGCGTGTCCGGATCCTTCGCAGTGTTGTAGCGGGCGGTGTCCACAAGGGCATCGATGTTCTCGTCCACTTTGCGGACCAGCCGTACCGAAACTCCCCCGATTTCCGGAGCGCCCACATTCTTGGTGATGGCCGTCTCCAGTTCATCTATGTGTGCCGTGGCGATCCCGAGGCGGGCTTTGAATTCCGCCAGGGTGGGACGCGGCCCGATCCAGAACTCTCCCGAGCGGGAATCGGCGTAAAACTGTTCCGTGTCCCGGCCGGCCAGCGGCCGGAAGTAAAGGGTGGCGTGGTGGTGGCCGCCGTCGTCGCCCTTGCCTTCTTCAACCGGCTCCATGATCAGGACGGCGTCGGGCTCGTGGTCGACGCCAAGACCCGTCAGGTGCGCGAATGCCGAGTGCGGGCGAAAGCGGTAGTCGGTGTCGTTGGAGCGGACCTTCAAGGGCCCGGCCGGAATGACCAGGCGCTCGCCCTTGAACTGTCCGGAGATGGCATGGCGACGGGCAGCGGCATAACCCGCCACAACTTCAAGCTCATGGCTTTGCTCAGGAGCGGGGGCCCAGTTACTGGCCATAAAGGCCTTGAAGGCATCGGAACTTGGCCGTTGAGAGCGGTTGTTGACACGCTCCTCAAGTGGCTGGGCAGCAGAGTTTTGGGTGGTTTCAGCATCGTTCACGGTCCCATCGTCTCACCAGCGGACCCGGGGTTGGCAACACTGCCGTCCGTTTGTCCCGGACCGCCGAAGATGCGGCGACCGGCCGGGACCTGGTCATCTACTAGGCTGGGCTGGTGAGGATTGACCTGCATGCCCACTCGAACGTTTCCGACGGCACCCAGACCCCTGCTGTCGTGATGCAGGCGGCGGCAGCGGCAAAGCTGGACGCCATTGCCCTGACGGACCATGATTCGACCGATGGCTGGGCACAGGCCGCCGAGGCTGCCGTTGTGGCCGGGGTTGCTTTCGTGCCAGGAATTGAAATCTCGTGCCGGACGGCTAAGGGAATCAGCGTTCACCTGCTGAGCTATCTCCATGACCCCGCGCACCCTGGCCTGATGGAAGAGATCACCAAGGCAAAGGATGCGCGCCTCACCCGTGCCGAACACATGGTGACATTGCTGGCTGAGGACTATCCGCTGACCTGGGATGACGTTATTCACCATGTTGCTCCTGGCGCGACCCTGGGCCGCCCGCATATTGCAGACGCCCTGGTGGCCGCCGGAGTCGTTTCAGATCGTTCCGAGGCCTTTTCCTCGATCCTGACATCCCGTTCCCGGTATTTCGTCCAGCACTATGCGCCTGACCCCGCCATCGCCGTCGAACTGGTACGGGCTGCCGGTGGCGTACCGGTTTTCGCCCATCCGGTGGCATCAGCACGTGGCAGGATCGTGGGGGAGCAGACGTACCAGGAAATGATCGACGCAGGGCTCGCAGGGCTCGAAATCGAGCACCGGGACAATCCGGAGGAGGGCCGACGGTTTCTCCGGCGGCTGGCGGAACGCCACGATTTACTGGTGACAGGCTCCTCCGACTACCACGGGACGGGAAAGCCGAACCTGCTCGGTGAAAACCTGACGGCCCCCGAAGTGCTTGTCCGGATCGAGGAAATGGGGACAGGAAGCGCGGTAGTGCGTTCCTGACCTCAGCCTGACGCTCGCTGTTCCTGACGCTCGGCAGAGTCCGGGAGCATCTATCCCACGGTCTAAGCTTGCCCAGTGGAATGGATAGATCTTCAGTTGTTCGCGTCAGTTCTGGTGACGCTTTTTGTGATTATGGACCCGCCAGGGACGGTGCCGATCTTCATGTCCTTGACGGCGCAGATGACGGCGAAGGACCGGAACCGGTCGGCACTGCAGGCGCTTCTGGTGGCCGCGGGGGTCATCATACTTTTCGCCCTTTTCGGACAGTCAATCCTGAACTACATGCACATATCGCTCGCTGCCCTGCAGGGAGCCGGCGGGCTGCTGCTGATCCTGATCGCCCTCCAGCTGCTGACCGGTTCAACAAGCGGTGAAGAGAACGCTGCCAAGTACAAGAACGTGGCCTTTGTTCCCCTGGGGACGCCATTGATGGCAGGACCGGGAGCGATCGTTGCCGTGATGGTGTTCGTTCAGCAGTCTTCTGCCGCAGCACAGTATCTGGCTGTGGGGTTGGGAATCGCCGTCACACTGTTCTCCCTGTACCTGGCGATGCGTTTCGCCGGCTTGGTCCAACGGGCCCTTGGTGAGAACGGCGTGGAACTCGTGACCAGGATTGCAGGCCTCCTGCTGTCCGCGATCGCAGTGCAGATGATCGCGGATGCAGTCCATGCCTTTATGACGAGCTGGGCCGCCTGACGACTTCCGCCACCGGTCCCAGACGCTTGGTCATAACGTCGATGGCCGGCAGGTTCTGGTCAACGCACACAAATTTCCGGTTCAGTTTCGCAGCTACCGCGCCGAGGGTCCCGGAACCGGCGAAGAAGTCCAGGCACCAGTCGCCGGGGCGGCTGGATGCTGCTACTACGCGACGCAGTAGCCCTTCGGGTTTTTGTGTGGGGTAGCCGGTTTTTTCCTTGCCGGTGGGCGAGACGATGGTGTGCCACCAGACGTCTGTTGGCAGCTTCCCTAGTTCCCTTTTTGCCGGTGTGACCAGGCCAGGAGCCATATAGGGTTCCCTGTCCACTTCCACGCTGTCGAAGTGGTACTTCGCTGGATTTTTCACATAGACGAGGATGTTGTCGTGCTTTGTAGGCCAACGGAATTTGGCCCGTGCCCCGTAGTCGTAGGCCCAGATGATCTCGTTCAGGAAGCACTCCCGGCCGAAAATGGCATCCAGCATGACCTTGGCGTAGTGCACTTCCCGGTAGTCCAGGTGAAGATACAGGGTTCCATCGTCCGCCAAGAGCCGCCAGGCCTCCACCAGCCGCGGTTCCAGGAAGGACCAGTAGTCGCTGAAAGCGTCGTCGTAGCTGTGCAGTGCGCCTTTGATGGTGTCGTAGGACCTGCCCTTGAACCCCACACGGTCCCCGGCTCCGTCGGCGTTCACCACCATTTTCGTTTCCTGGCGTCGCTGGGAGCGGCCGGTATTGAAGGGTGGGTCTACGTAGATGAGTGTGAAGGCGCCGTCCGGCAGCGTGGGGAGGAAGATCGCGTTATCCGCGTGTACCACCAGGTTGCTGCCGTCCGGCGCCCAGACAGTGTCAGTCATTGAGGGGTTTAGGCCTCGGTGGTGCTGGACTGCGCGTCGCCGCCGGCCACCACTTCGCCGTTACGGCGGCGGGTGCGGGTCCGGGTGCGTCGGGCACGCGCCGGACGGTCCGTGTCAGCCTGTGCAGGGGCCTCAGCTGCCGCCGGGGCAGCAGCGCCGTTACCTGCTTCGTTTTCGGGGGAACGACGACGACGGTCACCTGTGCGGCCGCCGGTATCGCCGCCACTGCGCCGGCTGCCTGAACGGGCGCCGTCGCGGTTACCGGAACGTCCGCCGTCCCGGCCGCTGCCACTGTCCCGGCCGCTGCCACTGTCGCGGCCGCCGGAGCGGCTGTTCTTCTTGCCGGTTTCGCCCAGATCCTCGAGGACCTCGGCATCGACACCGGCCAGGGTCCGCTTGCTGCGGGGCAACCTTCCCTTGGTGCCCTCGGGGATGTCGAGTTCCTCGAACAGGTGAGGCGAGGACGAGTAGGTTTCCACCGGCTCCGGAACGCTTAAGCCGAGGGCCTTATTTATCAGGCCCCAACGCGGCATGTCATCCCAGTCGACAAACGTCACGGCGGTGCCCTTGTTGCCGGCGCGGCCCGTGCGTCCAACGCGGTGCAGGTAGATCTTCTCGTCTTCAACACACTGGTAGTTGATGACGTGGGTGACGTCGTCGACGTCGATGCCGCGGGCGGCGACGTCGGTGGCGACAAGGACATCTATCTTGTTGTTACGGAAAGCCCGAAGCGCCTGCTCGCGGGCCCCCTGCCCGAGGTCGCCGTGAATCGCGGCGGCCGCGAAGCCGCGGTCCACCAGTTCCTCGGCGACCTTCGCGGCGGTGCGCTTGGTCTTGGTGAAGATGATGGTACGGCCACGGCCGCGGGCCTGCAGGATGCGGGCGACGACCTCAATCTTGTCCATGCTGTGGGCGCGGTAGATCAACTGGCGGATATCGCGCTTGGTCAGGCCCTCATCTTCGGGGTCTGCAGCGCGGATGTGGGTGGGCTGAGTCATGTAGCGGCGGGCCATGGCAATGACCGGACCGGGCATGGTTGCCGAGAACAGGAGCGTTTGCCGCACTGCCGGCGTTCCTGCGATGAGGGTCTCAACGTCCGGCAGGAAGCCCAGGTCAAGCATCTCGTCAGCCTCGTCGAGGATTACCATCTTGACGTTTTTGAGGCTGAGGTGCTTCTGCTTGTAAAGGTCGATCAGGCGACCAGGCGTTCCCACAACAACCTCGACGCCCTTCTGCAGAGCGTCAACCTGGGGCTCATAAGCGCGGCCGCCATAAATGGTGACGATGCGGGCGTTCCGCTTGCGGGAGGCGTTTTGGAGGTCATTGGCCACCTGGACGGCGAGTTCGCGCGTCGGAACGATCACCAATGCCTGCGGGGCACCGGGAACGGCTAGCTTGTCGAAGCCGGGATCGTCCCTTCCCACAACGCGCTGCAGGGCAGGAATGCCGAAGCCCAGGGTTTTGCCCGTACCTGTCTTGGCCTGGCCGATGATGTCGTGGCCGGAAAGGGCCACCGGGAGCGTCATGGCCTGGATAGGGAACGGATGGGTAATCCCGGCGTCGGCGAGGGATTCGACGATGTCGGCCCGGACGTTGAAGTCGGCGAAAGACTTTTCCTCGATCTCGTGCGGTTTTTCGTCCGAGATGATGGTTTCTTCAGGCTCGATCGATTCCGTTCCGGTGTCGTCGGTCAGAAGTTGGTGCGTGTGCAATTCACTCACAGTGGAGTTTCCTTATTCATTTGGGCATAGGCGCTGCCTGCTCAACGGGGCGGTTTGATAGGCCGTTCCGGAGCACGCTCGGGCGCGCTAGCAAATCCAGTGGAAGCCGATCGCGGGCTATCTATGCTGGCACTGGTGACCAACTGGTGTGTCTCAAGATCGCGTAGGGGCGGGCTTGTTGATTCTTTAAAAGGAAGGAAATCAACGACCGGGCATCCATTACTACACCTTCAGTCTAGCTGTTGACACGAAAAGCACTGGACGCGACCCGATTTGGGTCAGTCCACGAGCTCGAGCAAGACCTCCGGGGCGGAGATGTCGCAGGCCACCAGCCGGACCCTGACGTTGGTGCCGGGTTCGAGCTCTCCCGTACACCTGGCCGTGACCGCAGGTTCTGCAATCTGCACAATCCCGGAAGGTCCGGACCCGTTCAGGCTGCCGTTGCCATTGTTGCCGTTGCCGTTGCTGCCGCCGTTGCTGCCGCCGTTGCCGCCATTACCGTTGAGTTTGCCTTGCCGGGATCCGGAGATCACAACTGCTTCGAATTCCTGCCCGATGTGGTTGACCAGGAGCGCGGCTTCAACGGTGTTCAGGGCGAGGCGTTCCATCCTGCCGGCGAGCTGGTCGGAAGCGGCCATGATGGCCGGCAGCGACGGAAGGGCCTCGCGTGCCCAGCGGGGGACGTCAAAGCCGTTGCTCAGTGCTTCACAGATGACCAGGACGAAGCGGTCCACGAGCCTGCGCAGCGGTGCTGTGGTGTGCGCATAACTGGCACCGATGGCCGATTGAATGGCGTTCTCCGGGACCGTTCCATCAAACGGGGTGTAGTTTGCTCCCCGGAACAACATCCCCGCCGAGTGCAGGATGGCCAGTTGCTTAGGATCCCGGGGATCGAGGGTGCGCAGGTATTCCCCGTAACTGAATTGACCATCCCAGGGCTTGCCAAGGGCCTGCGTCTGAGTTCGGAAATTATCGAGGGACCGCTCGTCGGGAGTGGGCATGGTCCGGAGAATGCCCACCTTGCCGTTCAGCATGAGTTTTGCGGCTGCCATGCCTGTCATCAGGGAAATCTGGGCGTTCCAGTCCTCAACCGGAAGCTGGGGTGTTGCAATGATCCGGTAGCCGCCGTCCGGAAGCTGTTGGATTTCCTGTTCGGGCATGTTCAGGCTTGCACCCTCTCTGCCCCGCTCCAGCTCGACCCGCTTGATCCCCACTTCCTTGAGCAGCTGCAACACGAGTGGCGCGGTTCCTGCATCAAGCTGTGTCTGGGCCTGCCTGTAGCTGAGCTTCGCCCGGCTCCGGACCGTCGCCCGGCGCACGGCAACCTTTGACACTTCTGCCGCCCGGTCGAGATCGAATTCCCAAACGAACGCCGAGCACAGCTGACCTTCCAACAGGCTGCCGGCCTGCTCGCTGATCACTTCGGGATGCAACGGGATGCGACCGTCGGGCGCGTAGAACGTCTGCCCCCGCCGTCGGGTTTCGGCGTCCAAGGGGCCGCCCGGCTCCACAAAGGAGGGCACGTCGGCGATGGCGTAGTAGACCTTGTAACCGTCACCGGCCCTGTCTATAAAAACAGCCTGGTCAAGGTCGGTGGAGGACGCCGGGTCAATGGTGATGAACTCGATGGCCGTGAGATCCAGGTCCGGAAGGCGGTGGTCCGCAACGGCCTTTTCAGCTTCTTTGAGGGCCTCGTCCGGGAAGGCGCCGGGCAGCTCCAGGCGGGTGCGCAGAGCACTGAGCGCCGCGGCCAGCTGGTTGCTCTGAGCGTGAACACTGGGAGCCAGACGATGATGTGACACGAAAATCAGGTTAGCCCGATTTGCGCCATTAGTCTTGGATCATGAGCACTTCCCCCACAGACAACGCTCGCCGGGACCGTTTCCTTGCGGACCTCCTGGGAGTCATGGCCTATGGGGAGCTTTCCGCCTTTGAGAGATACTCTGCGGACGCCCGTTACTCGCCCACCCTCCATGACCGGGCCGTTATGGGCAGGATCGCTGTGCTGGAATTCCAGCACTATGAACTGGTAAGTGCCAGGCTTGCAGGGTTGGGTGTTGATGCCGAGGAAGCCATGCTGCCATTCCAGCCCGCCATCGACCATTTCCACGATCGTACGCGCCCGGCGGACTGGTACGAGTCCCTGATGAAGGCGTACGTGATTGACACTGTTTCGGCTGATTTCTACTTTGCGGTGTCCGAGTACGTCGAGCCGGAAAGCAGGCAGCTGATCCGGCAGGTCCAGTCAGCCGAGGATGTCACGGAGATTCTTCGTGTACGGCTCAAGAAAGCGTTGTCTGATGATCCCAGGTTGGCGTCGAGGCTGGCCTTGTGGGGGAGGCGGTTGCTGGGGGAGGCTCTCACCCAGGCGCAGCGGGTGGGCTTCGAGCGTGCTTTCCTGTCGGGCCTCATAGCCAGCCAAGGTAATGACCCACCCGGGTCAGACTCAGGAGTGGGAAACGTCCGGGACGACGCCGAGGCCAAACTCATGGTTGTTGATTTGATGAAGGAGCTGGCGGGGAACCACTCCCGGCGCATGACGCAATTGGGCCTGACAGGCTAGCCAATCGGCTTCGGATGGTGAGACAGCTCGGTTGATCAGACCGTAAAGCCCGGGTCAGGCTCCGGCGTCGAGCACTTGCAGGATGGCCTTGGCTGCGGCCGCAGGATCGTCTGCCTCTGTAATGGCCCGGACCACCACTACACGCGAGGCGCCGGCGGCCACCACCTGCTCCACATTGGCGAGGTCGATGCCGCCGATTGCGAACCAGGGCAGGAGTATGCCGTCGACAGTCATTCGGTCTGCCGCCCTGATGGCGTCAGCCGCATAAGTGACGAGTTCAAGCCCGACGGCGGTCCGTCCGGGTTTAGTGGGAGTGGACCAGACCGGCCCGACACAGAAGTAATCCAGGCCGCTTCGCCCCGGTGATGCGGCAATAGCGGCATCAACCTCCCCCGGGGTATGAGTGGAAAGGCCGATCACTGTTTCACTGCCGACGAACGTCCTTGCCGAGTGCAGCGGGAGGTCCTTCTGGCCAAGGTGCAAGACGGGAGCGCCGGACAGGGACGCGATGTCTGCCCTGTCATTGACCGCCCACAGCCGCCCATGCCGCTGGGCCGCGGCCTGCAGGACTTCCAGCAGCTCCAGTTCCTCCGCAGCCTCCAGTTGCTTGTCCCGCAACTGGATGATGTCAACGCCCCCTGCGTAGGCGGCGTCGATGAAGTCCTCAAAGTCCCCCCGGCCCTGGCGGGAGTCGGTGCAGAGGTAGAGGCGGGCGGTGGTGTGGACGGCAGGCTCGGTCATGGCACCAGCCTAGTTCCTCTAAACTGGGGGAGTACCGCGGGAGCCCGCAGCAGCTGTCATAAACTGCCGGGCTGAGAGGGCGTCAGAGCCGACCGCTTGACCTGATCCGGTTAGTACCGGCGTAGGGAAGGAATCCAGTGCTCTCCCACTCAGCACTCTCTCCATCATCCAGCGACACAACGTCCACCGGCTCAATGCATGAGACCGTCTCCGGCACGGATATCAGCGTGGATGTGGCAGTCATTGGCGGCGGAGTGGTGGGCCATGCCATCGCCTGGGAAGCTGCACTGAGTGGGCGCTCCGTGGTCCTGATTGACGATGCCCCCGGTACCGGCGCGAGCTGGGCCGCCGCCGGGATGCTGGCCCCGGTAAGTGAATTGCACTACCAGGAGGAAGACCTGCTGGAACTCATGCTCGAGGCCTCAGCCCTCTGGCCTGCGTTCGCAGCCGGACTTGCCCCTGCCATCGACAGCCGTGTCAACGGACCCTCTGAAGCGGAGGCATCTGGTACCGGATACGTCACCACACCCACGCTCGTCATCGGCGCTGATGCTGCAGACCGCCGGGCGCTCGAGGATCTGAGGCGGGTGCAGGCAGCGAACGGGCTCACAGTGGAGCCACTGACAGTTCGTGAAGCACGCTCCATTGAGCCGCTGCTCAGTCCCGCCGTCTCCGGTGCCTACCGGATCGCCGCCGATCATCAGGTGGACCCTCGAAGGCTCCTTGCCCGGATCGCCGAAGCTCTGGCCGATCCCCAGCGTTCCGGGGGAACCTGCGAAATGCTCCCGGCGAGGGCCGCCCGCCTGCGATGGGATGGTGACCGCGTAGCCGGCGTCGTCCTGGACAACGGAAGAGCCATCCATGCCGGCGAGACTGTCCTGGCCAGCGGACTTGGAACAGGAAAACTGGACGGCCTTCCGCCGGGACTCGATCTTCCCTTGCGGCCTGTCTACGGGGATATCATCAGGCTCCGCGTCCCGGGTCACCTCCAGCCGCTCCTGACCTCAACGGTCCGGGGGATGGTTCATGGCGTGCCGGTGTACATCGTTCCAAGGGACGACGGGACTGTGGTGATCGGAGCCACGCAACGGGAAGCAGCCCTGGAAGCAGGTGCAGCAGACGCAGCGGTCTCCGCCGGAGGTATTTACCAGTTGTTGCGCGACGCGCAGGTACTTCTCCCCGCAGTGGCCGAACTGGAGCTGCTTGAATGCACCGCCCGCGGCCGGCCCGGCACCCCTGACAATGCGCCGCTGCTGGGCAGGGTACGGGACCGCACAGGTGACGCTGACCTCTTGGGCCTCATTGTGGCGACAGGATTCTTCCGCCATGGCATACTTCTGGCTCCGGCGGCCGCATCAATCTGCCTGCAGCTGATGGAGGGCCGGTCTGATTCCCGGTGGGCAGTTTTCGAACCCGGACGATTCTCCTCAGGCTCCTCCGCCGGTCATGTCCGGCGTCACCCCGATCCGGCAACAGCCGGTACCTCTCCGCAGTAAGGAACAGCATGAACATCACCCTCAATGGCGCGGAGCGTGCCATCGACGACGGAGCCTCGGTCACCACGCTGGTAGCCCTGGTTACAGGTAAGAGCCTTGGCCCCGACGGCCAGGCAGCTGACGGTCAGAAACTTGGCGTTGCAGTTGCCCGCAACTCCGAAGTGGTTCCGCGGAGCCGCTGGTCACTGACGGCGCTCGCTGACGGCGACGACGTCGAACTGGTCACCGCAGTACAGGGAGGCTAGGCAAATGCATGAAGGCCCTACTCCAACAGGAAACGCAGGAAACATGATGGTAGCCACCACTTCCAGTCCGGCATACAAGGCGACCGACGAGCTGACCATAGACGGGGTCGATTTCAGTTCAAGGCTCATCATGGGAACCGGTGGGGCTCCAAGCCTTGACGGGCTCGGCGCCGCGCTGCTGGCCTCCGGGACGGAACTGACAACAGTTGCAATGCGCCGGTACTCACCGGCGCAAACGGGTTCCCTCTTCCAGCTCCTCGTGGAGCACAACATCCGGGTGCTGCCGAACACAGCGGGCTGCTTCACCGCCAGGGACGCAGTCATGACCGCCGAACTGGCCCGTGAGGCGCTTGAGACGGACTGGGTCAAACTGGAGGTCATCGCCGACGAACATACCCTCCTGCCCGACGCCGTGGAACTGGTCGAAGCGACCGAGCAGCTGGTTAACCGGGGATTCAAAGTATTTGCCTATACCAATGACGACCCCGTGCTGGCATTGCGCCTGGAAAACCTCGGTGCCGTCGCAGTGATGCCTTTGGGCTCGCCCATCGGGACCGGCCTGGGCATCCTGAACCCCCACAATATAGAGCTGATCGTTGCCAGGGCCTCTGTCCCGGTAGTGCTCGACGCCGGAATCGGTACCGCCTCGGATGCCGCCCTGGCCATGGAGCTCGGCTGTGACGCCGTATTGTTGGCTACCGCCGTCACGCGGGCCCAGAACCCGGTCCAAATGGGCGAGGCCTTCAAACACGCCGTCATCGCCGGTAGGCTGGCGAAAACCGCCGGCCGGATTCCGCGCCGTGAGCACGCCTTGGCGTCATCTGCCATGGAAGGCCGGGCCGAGTTCCTCTAGCCCGTCCTTCCGGGCACGGTTGCCTGGTTCAGCTTTCCGGGCCGGCCGACGGCGGACCTGTTCGCCTGCTATCAGTTCCAGGAGGGCGTCATGCCTGAACCAGTCGTACCTGAAAAAGCAGCCGTACTGACCCGGCCGCAGATTGACGAAGCGCTTGCCGGGCTACCGGACTGGCGTTACCGCCTCGGGGGCCTGGTGACCGTCTACAAATTGCCGGCGGCCGCCAAAGCGCTGGACCTCATTGCCGCCGTCGGACGTTTGGCAGAAGAACAGGACCATCACCCTGACCTCGATTGGCGGTTCAACAGGGTGTTCATCCGCTTTACGTCCCATGACGCGGGATCGGAAGTCACCCGACGGGACATTACCGCCGCGACGTCGGTGAGCGCAGAGGCGGAAGCGGCAGGCGCAACTGCTGAACCAGGCCTCTACAGAACTATCGAAATCGCCATAGACTCAGCCGATCCCGCCGAAATCTCAGAGGTGTGGCGCGTTGCCCTCGGGTACAAAAAGGGCCGCTACGGGGACCTGGTGGACCCGTATGGAAGGGGGCCCGGCCTCTGGTTCCAGAACACGTCCACGCCAAATCCCAACCGCCTTCACCTGGATGTCCACCGGAGCAAGCAGGAGTCCGGCCCTGCGCTGGAGAAGACCGCCGGCACAGGCGCCCTGATGGACTACGGCCACGCCCCTCATTGGGTTGTTGTGACTGACGCCCAAGGCAACCGGTTGTGCCTGTGCACCGAAGAAGGCCACGAGCCGGACCTGTGAGGACCCGCTGTGGCCTTACCCGGTTAGACCTGCGTCCCGTTAGACCCTTTTAGAGCCCGATCCGTTAGAGCCTCAGTGCGGCAGTGAGCCGTGCGGTGTCGTGCCGGGCCCGGGTCTTCCCAAGGTATAGAGCAGCAGCCAAGGAGGCCGCGGTGCCCAGAACCATCGGAAGGATCCACGGAATCCAGGTCAGGCCCGGCTGATAACCGAATCCGGCGGTAACGAACAGGATCCAGCTCAAAAGCCCTACCGCCGTTGCTACTCCCGCCGGCATCAGAATGCCGTACTTGGCATGCCTGCGGTCATTCGCCCAGATGATGAAGCCTGCAGCTACCGTCACGAAAGAGACGATGACGAGAGAAAGCATGTGGAACTCCTGCCAGATTAAAGTGCGCCGAATCCGACCCTGCGGACTTCTTCCGCTCCGATTTCTACATAGCCCAAAGTGTTGGAGGGAATTATCACCAAACGGCCTTTTTCGTCTTTCAGCCTGAGCTCAGTGCCTTTGGAAATGGCTTCTGCAACAACCTTGGCGACCTCGTCAGCATCCTGAGCCGATTCCAACACAATTTCACGGCCGATGTTCTGAATGCCGATCTTTACTTCCACAGCGAGGCCTCCCAGCCAATCAAAGTTAAAAAATTCCGAAGACAGTTTCTATTTGTAGTCTAGGTCTCTTTAGGGAAGCGACTGATTCCGCGCCAAGCTAAACGGTAAATCAGGTCGCTGGCAACATCGAGGTCCAGGTTGCCGTCTGTTTCGAGCCAATAGCGTGCGCTTACCTGGGCCATTCCAGCGAGTGCCCGGCCGAGCAGCTGTGCTTCCAGCGGCGGAAGTTTTGTGTCCTCGGCGATGACACGGGCCACGGCGTCGGCAAAGGTCTTGTTGAAGGTTTCGAGCCTGGAACTGACATCCGGATCATTGATGAGGTCAGACTCGAAAACCAGCCGGTGAGCCTGGTCATCATTCGCAATAAAGCGGAAGTAGGCGCGCATCACCGCCTGGACACGCTCGTCATTGTCCGTGGTGGAGTTCAGGGCGCCGAGCAACAGTTCGGTCAGCGCGGTGAGGTGGCTGTCCAGCAGGGCGAGATACAGTTCCCGCTTGGAGGGGAAGTGCTGGTAGAGCACTGGCTTGCTGACGCGTGCCGTTTCTGCAATCTCGTCCATGGCAGCCCCGTGGTAACCGTTGGCAACAAAGACCTCCTGGGCTGCGGACAGCAACTGGGCCCTGCGTTCATCACGGGGCAGCCGCGCCGAGCGGGGACCGGAAGTACGCGCCTGCCCGCCAACGGGCTTGCCGTCCTGTACCCGGTCGACCGGTGCATGATGAGCCACTTTTTGGCCTTCTTTCCCTTGCAGTTACCTCTACTTTACGCGGGGGTAACATGACCTGACGGCATCTTCGGCATACATTGAAGTATGGCTTCAATGATCTCCACAACAGCTGCCCCTACGGCCATCGGACCTTTGGTGGAACCGGCGGAAGGGCTGAGTCCCCAAGAGGTGGAGAGATACTCCCGGCATCTCATCATTCCTGAGATCGGGACAATGGGCCAACGGCGGCTCAAAAACGCAAAGGTGCTGGTGATCGGTGCCGGCGGACTTGGCTCGCCTGCCCTGCTGTACCTGGCTGCTGCCGGGGTGGGGACGCTGGGAATTGTTGACGACGACGTTGTGGACCTCAGCAATCTTCAACGCCAGGTCATCCATGGAGTGGCGGACGTCGGCAGGCCGAAGATTGAATCGGCGCGGGATGCCGTCGCTGCCCTGAATCCTCTGGTTGATGTCAGGCTGCATAATGTCCGGCTGGATGCGTCCAACGCCCTCGAACTTTTCGCGGACTACGACCTCATCCTGGATGGTGCCGATAACTTCGCCACTCGTTATCTCGTCAATGACGCTGCCGCAATCCTGGGCAAGCCTTATGTCTGGGGTTCCATTTTCAGGTTTGACGGCCAGGTCAGCGTCTTCTGGGAAAAACACGGCCCTACCTACCGCGATCTCTATCCGGAGGCACCGCCTGCCGGATCTGTTCCCTCCTGCGGGGAGGGGGGAGTGTTCGGCATGCTGTGCGCGGCTGTGGGCTCCCTGATGGTGACGGAGGCAGTCAAACTCATCACCGGCGTCGGACGCTCCCTGCTGGGGCGCGTGGCGCTCTTTGACGCACTGGGTGGAAGCTGGCGTGAGATCAAGGTTTCCAAGGATCCCGCGGCCGACCCCATCACCGGATTGACCGACTATGAGGCCTTCTGCGGCATCCTCCCGGCGTCTTCCACAGCTAACGAGAACACCATCACCCCGAAGCAGCTGGCTACCATGCTCGCCGCGCGTAAGGCTGGCCTCAAGGAGTTCGAGCTCGTGGATGTCCGGGAGTCCGGGGAGCACGAGATCGTCAGCATCGATGGGTCAGTGCTCATCCCGCAGGGCAGGATCCTCGCTGGTGAAGCTTGGTCAGAACTGCCCCAGGACCGGGAGATTGTGTTCCACTGCAAGGCCGGAACCCGTTCAGCCGCGGTTCTGGCCGCAGCAAAAAAGGCGGGGTACGAACGGGTCAGTCATCTCGACGGCGGCATTCTCGCCTGGGTGAAGGACATAGAGCCGGGAAAGCCCGTCTACTAGGCGGATTCGCGCCGATCGTCGATGGAGATCTGCGTGTGATCAACCGGGCATTCTGCCTCGGTGTCTGAGGCAGGCGGCGCAGAGGCCTGGAGAGGTGCCGGTGCAGCTGCCTGCTCCACGCTGATGCCGTAGAGGGCTTCAAGGGCTGCCACGTACTCGTCCTGTTGGCCGGTGGCGGCGAGTTCGCGGGCCCGGACCGTGGGAACGTGGAGCAACTGCTTGACCATGCGGCGGAGGGCGAACTCCACCTCTTCGGCGGCTGCCGTACAGCCGTGGCGCGCGCGAACCTTTTCCATCTCGGCGTCCAGGACGTTCATGGTGTGGCGGCGCAGGGCAACAATGGCTGAATCGACCGAGCGGGCCTCACGTTCCTGCTCAAATGCCTTGGCTGCTGCGGTGACGATGCTGCTGGCCTGGGACAGGGATTCGGCCTGCTCCTGCGGGGCCGCGAGCCGTACGGATTCAAGGGTGAGAAGTTCCACGCCGTCAAGCTCTCCCACCGCCGGATCAAAATCATGGGTCAGGGCGAGGTCGATCGCAATCAGCGGCTGTGGAGAGCCGGCACGGACACGGGCCAGCTCCCCGGCTTCCACCCGGGTGTCCGACCCGCTGCAGCCGATCATGACGTCAGCAGCGGCCACGGCCACAGGAAGGGATTCTTCGTCCAACGCCACACCGCCGCGAGTTGCGACAAAACCTGCGGCACGGCCTGAGGAAGAGAATACAGAAACGTCTGTGCAGCCGCGCTCACGCAAAAGGGACATCGTGGCTCCGGCGTAGGCGCCGGTACCGAAGATGACGGCCTTCTTGGTTGCCCAATCCGCGTTCTCGGAAAGATCCGCGGCCAGGTCGAGAGCAACGGACACGATGGAAAGCCCCCGGGATCCGAGTGCGGTCTGGGCGCCGACGTCCTTGGCCGTTCTTGAGGCTGCCTGGAACAAGCGGACCAGCCCCGAGCTCGCGGTTCCCTCATGCTGCGCCTGGATCAGGGCACGGCGGACCTGGCCTGCGATTTCGCGTTCACCGACGACGGCGGAATCCAGCCCGGAGCTGACGGCAAAGAGGTGCTTGGTCACTTCAGTCCCGGTGCGTGTGCTGAATGACCTGGACACGAGCTGCTCACTGAGTCCGCTGCTTCCGCTGATCTGTGCCACCAGGGCAGCGCGGGCCGCTTCAACATCATCCGCATGAACGGCTTCGCCATAAATCTCGAAGCGGTTGCAGGTGGCAAGGACAATCGCACCCGTGACTTCCGGCGATCCGGAGAGTGCGGATGTAGCGATCTCTGAAGCGCCGGTGCTCAACTGAGCAACGGTTTCAAGGTCGATGTCGGCGTGTGTAGCCACCAATGAAAAAAGAACCACAGCAGCACAATCATAGCTTTTTCGTGTCCGTGTAGAACAACTCAATGAAGTGGAGTGCAGCACCGCCCCTTGTGATCCCTGCCACCATGCAATGCCTATACCAACAGATGACAAGCTGTCGTTATCTTTTGGGCTGGAATTTGGGCACAATCGAAGGCATGATCTCTAGCGCTGCAACTTCAGACGGCACGGCATCCAACGGTACGGTGAGCCACACCCACCCGGGCAGTCTCGACTCAGGCCACCCCTTGATGGATGGGCGTACGGCGGACTCGCCCCTGATTACTGCCTACCGCGGCGGGAAGCCGTCCCGTCGCCCTGTCTGGTTTATGCGCCAGGCCGGCCGCTCGCTGCCGGAATACCTGAAGGTCCGCGAGGGCGTCGCGATGCTCGAGTCCTGCCTGCGGCCCGAGCTTGCCTCTGAAATCACCCTGCAGCCGGTGCGGCGCCATGACGTGGATGCCGCCATTTTCTTTTCGGACATCGTCATTCCCCTCAAGCTTGCCGGGGTCGGCGTCGATATTGTCCCGGGGGTTGGCCCCGTCCTGGACAAGCCGGTCCGGACGGCGGCGGATGTAGCGGCGCTGCCGAAGCTGACGTGGGAAGCGCTGGAGCCGATCAGGGAAGCTGTACGTCTCACGGTGGCCCAGTTGGGCAAAACACCCCTGATCGGATTCGCGGGTGCGCCCTTCACGCTGGCTGCCTACATGGTGGAGGGCAAGCCGTCCCGGGATCACCTGGGTCCCCGCACCATGATGCACGCTGACCCGGAAACGTGGCAGGCTCTGGCCAACTGGGCAGCTGACGCCTCAGGCCTTTTCCTGCGGGCGCAGTTGGAAGCCGGGGCGTCTGCCGGCCAGCTCTTCGATTCCTGGGCCGGTTCCCTTGGCCTTGCTGACTACCAGCGTTTTGTTGCCCCGGCTTCGGCCCGCGCCCTGGACCACGTGCGGCATCTTGGCGCACCCCTCATCCACTTCGGCACCGGAACCTCCGAACTCCTGGTGGCCATGCGCGACGTCGGCGTCGACGTCGTCGGGGTGGACTACCGCCTGCCGCTGGATGAGGCCAACCGCCGCCTGGGCGGAACAGTACCTTTGCAGGGCAACATCGACCCCGCGCTGCTCTCGGCTCCCTGGCAGGTGCTCGAAGCCCACGTCCGCGAAGTCATCGCTGCCGGTTCGGCCGCACCAGGCCACGTGCTGAATCTCGGCCATGGCGTACCGCCGGAAACCGATCCCACCGTCCTGACCCGCGTCGTCGAACTTATTCATTCGATTTCCCCCGAGTAAGGCCATGGCAGCAGCTCAGGAAAGCCGTTCCAACCGAACTGCAGCGGTGGTGGGCGGCGGAATGTCCGGCCTCCTTGCCGCACGCGAACTCGCCAAGGCTGGCTTCGAAGTGACAGTGCTGGAAGCCGGTGATTCATGGGGTGGTTGTGTCGGCAGGCACGTTGTTGCAGGCCTGGAACTGGACAGCGGAGCGGAATCGTTCGCTACCCGCTCCTCGGCGGTGGCGGACCTGGCCGCAGAATTGGGCCTGGCGGGAAACATCGTGTCCCCTGATCCGTCCGGGGCCTGGGTGCAGTTGCCTGATGGTCCCCGAGAACTCCCCAAAACGGGAATTCTTGGTATTCCGGCGTCCCCATGGGACCCGGAGGTCCGCAGGTCCCTTGGCTTGCTGGGCGCCCTCCGCGCATCCATGGACGCGTGGCTGCCAGCGTGGTTGGGAACCTCGAAGGACGTCGCCAGCGTCTCCTCCTTGGTACGGGCCAGGATGGGGCGCAGGGTTTTGGAACGGCTTGTGGAGCCTGTAGTGGGAGGGGTTCACTCCGCCAATCCGGGCTTGCTCGACGTCGATGTGGTGGCCCCCGGGCTTCGGGAAGGTGTCCGCAAGCACGGTTCACTGGCGGCTGCTGTGGCCGCCCAGCGCAATGCAGGCGCTACACGGGAGCGGGTGAAAGCCGGGTCTGCCGTAGCGGGACTCCGCGACGGAATGAATACCCTGGTCACGGCTCTTGTCCAGGATCTTGAGTCCAGGGGCGTGCACCTGGAAGCCGGTGTCCGAGCTGAGGCCGTGACACGCACTTCGGCGGGATGGCGGGTTTCCGGGCCTGGCCGCGCCCTTGATTGCGAAGTGCTTGTGGTTGCCCTTGACGGTCCCTCGGCGGTGTCACTCCTGGCTGCGGAGCTTCCTGCTTTGGCAAGCCACAGACCTGCGGAAGGCCCTGACATCCGGCTGGTGACCGTGGTGCTGGATTTTCCCGAGCTGGATAGAAAACCCAGGGGCACCGGCGTCCTGGTGGCACCCCAGACGCCGGGAATTCAGGCCAAGGCGCTCACCCATGCGACCGCAAAGTGGGAGTGGCTGGCAGCCAAGGCGGGTCCCGGAACCCATGTCCTCAGGTTGTCCTATGGTCGCAGCGGGGATGCCGCTGACGATGCTTCTGACGGCAGGAGGGATGCCGCCGCAGCCGATCAGCAACTCTTGAGGGCAGCCCTTGATGATGCTTCCGCCCTGCTGGGTGTAAGCATCACCGAAAAGGACGTGTTGGACTGGGACGTCGTGCGGTGGCCAGGCTCGCTGCCGTTCGCGTCGGTGGGCCACAAGCACCGCGTGGACGTTATCAGGTCCATCTGTGCCGCAACCGGGAACCTCGCGATGGTGGGCGGCTGGCTCTCGGGCAATGGACTTGCCGCGGTCGTAGCAGACACTCCGAAGCAGGTCCGGGCACTCGTGTCCCGACGCTAAGGCAATCCTCCAGCGGAGGGTCGGATTCCGCCGTCGTCCACAATCATTGGATCACTGCAAATTCCCATAGTCCGCCTTCAGTCGTTAGGGTCGTTAACTATGGTTATTCAGAGGTCCATCATTTTCAGGACGCTGACTGGTTTCCATGGGGGTCTTCGACGCGGTACGGCAGCAGCCTTGCTCGGAGCGGTTCTGGTTTTCGTCGCAGGCACCCCTGCCTCCAACGCGGTCGTCGCGGTCCCGACGACCCAGTCCTCGGCAATATCTTCTGCTCCCATGGAGTCGCCCACGGTGACAACTGATTCCTCAGACACCCGGCTTCCGTCCGACGCCAAGGGTACTCCCGCGCCGCCATCTTCGCAGGAGCCGAAGGGTGGAAAACCCCGTACAGTACCGGCTGAATCTCCCACGGCACAACCTGCCCCGCCGGCCGCTGAGCCTGTCCACCCTGACCAGGACGGCGCTGCCTCTGTTTCTGGCGTAACTGAGGAGGCTTTGTCCTCCCCGTCGCCTGCAGCTACTGGTTCCGTCTACGGCCAGGCCACTCAGAATCCTTCGTACGGAGAGGTCCAGGCCCAAGGCAGCACCACCGAAAAGCAGCCCATGGAGCAGGTGGCAAACGTTGATCAGGCCGAGGCTTCCCGGCTGCTTTTGTGGGGCATTGGACTGGTTCTTTTATCCGGTATTGCGGCAGTTATTTTTCTCAGGTTACGCAGGGTATGAACCACAAAATGCGGCTTGTTTGTGATTTGCACCACTTCTACGTGCTGTAGAAGTCATCTGTTTCGACTTACCCGCCAGCAGGGGGCAGACTTGTACCCATGAGCCACACTTCTGCCGAATCTGTCACCAAAACCGAAGAATCAACAGAGCAGTTTTTCACTCTCTGGACGGTATTCAAGCGCTCTGCGGACGTCCTGCGCAGCGGTGATGCTGCTACTGACTTCGAGGCTCTTGTTACGCGACTTGGCGACGACGGTGTGACGCTGCGCGGCAGCTACGATGTGTCAGCAATGCGCGCGGAAGCTGACGTAATGGTGTGGCTCCATGGATCAAGTCCCGAAGCACTTCAGCAGGGCGTGCGGTCCATCCGCCGCAGCAAGCTCTTCGCCGGCACCGAGATCGCCTGGTCGGCCATGGGCGTGCACCGTGAAGCCGAGTTCGCCAAGAACCACACCCCTGCTTTCTCCCGTGGTGTGGAGCCGGCCGAGTGGCTCTGCGTATACCCGTTCGTCCGCTCCTACGAGTGGTACCTGCTGCCCGAGGCCGAGCGCGGCAAGATGCTGCGCGACCACGGAATGCTGGGGCGTGAATTCCCCCAGGTCATCTCAAACACCGTCTCCTCCTTCGCCCTTGGCGACTGGGAATGGATTCTCGGCCTCGAAGCTCCGGAGCTCGTTGACCTCGTGGACCTGATGCGCCACTTGCGCGCTACCGAAGCACGGAACCACGTCCGCGAGGAAATCCCCTTCTACACCGGGCGGCGGATTTCCCCTGCAGAGATTGCCGAGGTCCTTTCGTGAACCAACTCGATCCCCAGGATGAGCTGACAGCAGTGAACGTGGTCACGGAAGCGGGCCGCATGGAGCCGAAAGAGTACGACGGCCTCCTGCTCGCTTCGTTCGGTGGTCCGGAAGGGCAAGACGACGTCATCCCGTTCCTCCGAAATGTCACGCGCGGCCGCGGAATTCCGGACGAGCGGCTCGAGGAAGTCTCACACCATTACCGGGCCAACGGCGGGATCAGCCCGATCAACCAGCAAAACCGTGAGCTGAAAGCAGCGCTGGAGGCGGAACTGGCAGCCCGTGGCATCAGCCTTCCGGTGATCTGGGGAAACCGCAACTGGGATCCGTACATTCCGCAGACTCTCCAGGATGCGTATGACGCCGGCCACCGCCGGCTGCTGATGATCACCACGAGCGCTTATTCGTCTTACTCGAGTTGCCGCCAGTACCGCGAGGACATCGGCATGGCCCTGACGGAAACCGGCCTGGATGGCAAGCTCGAGGTGGACAAGGTCCGCCAGTATTTCGACCACCCCGGGTTTGTCGAGCCTTTTATCGAAGGAACAGCCGCCGGGCTCGCAGATGTCCGGGCACGGCTGGCCGCTGCGGGAACCCCCGATGCTCCCGTCCATATCCTGTTCGCCACACACTCCATCCCCACCCGCGACGCGGAGGCAGCGGGCCGCTCGGCGGACGAGCCCCGTCACTTTGCGGAAGATTCCGCCTATGTGGCACAGCATCTGGCAACGGGTGCGGAAGTGATGCGCCGGGTGGAATCACAGAGCGGACAAACGGCACCCTGGTCGCTTGTCTATCAGTCCCGCTCGGGAGCTCCCCATGTGCCCTGGCTGGAGCCGGACATCAACGACGCCATCGAAGAACTCGCCGAAACGGGTATCAAAGGCATTGTGATTGTTCCCCTCGGCTTCGTCAGTGACCACATGGAAGTGGTCTGGGACCTCGACACCGAAGCCATGGAGACATGCTTCAATCTCGGACTAACGGCCACGCGCGTTCCGACGCCCGGTACCCACCGGAAGTTCGTCAAAGGCCTCGTGGACCTGATTTGTGAGCGGACTGCAAGCAACAACATCAAGGATCGCCCCGCGCTGACGCAGCTGGGCCCCTGGTATGACGTGTGCCGTCCCGGCTGCTGCGCCAACTTCCGCGGCGAGAAGCCAACCATCGCCGGAGCCGACACCACAGTAGGTAAAGGGCACGATCCTTACCCTTCCGAGCGGGTGGCGCCATGACGGTACGGATCGGTACAAGGGCCAGCAAACTGGCCCTCACCCAGACGCAGCAGACAGCAGACCAGCTCGCCGCCGTCGGGGGATTTACCGTTGAGCTCGTGCACATCAAGACCGAGGGCGACGTCCTGACAGGCTCGCTCTCGCAGATGGGAGGAACCGGTGTCTTCGTAGCCGCCTTGCGTGATGCCCTCCTCCGTGAGGCCTGCGACGTAGCTGTGCACTCCCTCAAGGACCTGCCCACAGGAGGAACACCCGGCCTGGCTCTTGCTGCCACTCCCAAGCGCGTTGACGTCCGTGATGTCCTGTGCGCCCGGGATGGCCTCAAATTGGCAGATCTGCCCAAGGGGGCCAGCGTCGGAACAGGCTCCCCTCGTCGCGCCGCCCAACTTCGGGCCGCCCGGCCTGATCTTGAAATCGTCGACATCCGCGGCAACGTGGACACGCGTTTGGGGCGTGTCCCGGGTTTGCCGGGCAACACAACTGACGCCGTCGTCAGCGGGAAGTCCTGCGATCTCGACGCCGTCGTCCTCGCCGCTGCGGGTCTGGAAAGAATCGGCCGGCTGGACGCGGTCAGTGAATACCTCGAAACGGATATTATGCTTCCGGCCGCGGGGCAGGGAGCGCTGGCCATTGAATGCCGTATCGCCGATGCCCCGCCAAGGCCAGGGTCCAACGAAGGATCACGGGGCGTCCTCGCCCAGTCACTCGCGGCACTGGACGACGCCGATACCCGCCTTGCGGTGACGGCAGAACGGGCCCTGCTGGCCCGGCTGGAAGCGGGCTGTGCCGCGCCGGTTGGGGCCTACGCCTACCGAAAAGGGAGCATGCTGTACCTCGAGGCTGTGGTCTGCGCGGTGGACGGCACCGCTGCGGTACGGGATCAACGCGCAACCGACGGACTGACCGAGGTAGGAGCGACGCTGCTGGGCATAGAACTCGCCGAGATCCTCCTTGGCCAGGGCGCAGCCGACATTGCCGATCTGGCTGCTTCCTGAGCCGGACAGCATCCAGCAGAATGGGACGGCACAGCGCGGAGTCCACACCAGGCAGTGTGCTTGGCTCACGTTCGGGTGAAAGGCCGCTCGAAGGAGCACGGATCCTGATTGCCCGCAGCGCTGACCGTGCGGGGCCCCTGGCCGCCGCACTGCGGGATCTGGGCGCAGAGCCCCTCGTACTGCCCCTGATCGACTTCGAACTCGCCAGCGACCAGCACTCCCTTGACGTTGTTTTCGACGCGTTGGGCGCGGGAGCTTACCAATGGCTTGTTATCACGAGCACGACGACGCTGCTGGCCTTGGAAATTAAGGCGGCGGAGCGGGGAACTGACCTCCGGCATTGGGTTCCCGGCTCTGTGCGGGTTGCCGCTGTCGGTACCCGGTCCCGTGACGCCCTGCTCGCCAAAGGGCTCCACGTGGATCTCCTGCCCGCGGAGGATCAGCAGTCCGCGTCTGGGCTTTTGGACATCTGGCCTCCCGATCAAGGCATGGTGTTCCTGCCCCAGGCTGACCTTGCCGATCCCGCACTTGCCCGGGGGATGCAGTCGCGGGGAGCCAGGGTGCAGGCCGTAACGTCTTACCGGACGGTGGACTACCCTGCAGATCCCGGCCGTTCCCTGGCCGCACGGATTGGCACCGGCACAGGGGAATCCGGACTGCCTTCCCCCGCCGCACTGACGCCGGCGACGGCGAAAGCCCAGTTGGCCGAGGGCAGGCTACACGCCGTAGTGGCTGCTTCCCCCAGCGCCGTCGTGCGCATCCACTCAGCTTTGCGGCCCTTGGGCGATTGCCGCTTGGTAGCAATTGGACCTTCCACGGCCGCTCAGGCGGAGTCCGTAGGACTGCCCGTGGCGGCCACGGCGAATGCGCCCACCACCGAGGGTCTGGTTCAAGCCATCACCGACGCCCTCTCCACCGACACGTGAAGGACCACAGCATGAGCTTCCCGAATCAACGACCACGCCGGCTGCGCACCACCCCGGCCATGCGAAGGATGACGGCCGAACACCGCCTCGCACCGGCGGAGCTGATCCTTCCAGCCTTCATCAGGGAAGGGCTGTCCGAGCCCAACCCCATCGCGTCCATGCCAGGAGTGGTGCAACACACTACCGGTTCCCTCAAGCGGGCGGCCGCCGAAGCAGCAGAGCTGGGATTGGGGGGCATCATGCTGTTCGGCATCCCGTCCGAACGGGATGCAGAGGGAAGTGCGTCCCTGGATCCGAATGGAGTCCTTAACAAGGCGATCCGGGATGTCAGGTCTGAAATCGGCGATGAGCTGGTGGTCATGAGCGACGTCTGCCTCGATGAATTTACCGACCACGGACATTGCGGTGTCCTGGACGCTTCGGGCTATGTCGATAATGACGCGACACTGGAAATCTACGCGAAGATGGCGGTGGCCCAGGCTGACGCCGGCGCCCACATGCTCGGGCCCTCGGGAATGATGGACGGGCAGATTGCAGCCATCCGGCAGGCGCTCGAAACGGCCGGACACACCAACACTGCGGTGGTTGCCTATGCGGCCAAATATGCCTCCGCCTTTTACGGGCCGTTCCGTGAGGCCGTGGACTCACAGCTCAAGGGCGACCGCCGCACCTACCAGATGGACGCTGCCAACCGGCGGGAAGCCATCCGGGAAGTGGAGCTGGACCTGGCTGAAGGTGCCGACGTCGTGATGGTGAAGCCCGCCATGAGCTACCTGGACATCCTTGCCGACGTCGCTGGGATGAGCCCGGTTCCCGTTGCCGCGTATCAGATCTCGGGCGAGTACTCGATGATTGAAGCGGCAGCGGCCAACGGCTGGATCGACCGGCAGGCGGCCATCACCGAGTCAGTACTGGGAATCAAGCGCGCCGGAGCCAACATGGTTTTGACCTACTGGGCAGCTGAGCTCGCAGGCTGGCTGAAGGAGTCCCGATGACCATCGATAAAGCTGATCCGACTGCCCCTGTTGGGCCGGAGCGGATTCTTCTGGGCCTGAACACTTTCGGTGATGTCGGAGTGTACCCCGATGGTCACCCGGTTCCGCACGCCCAGGTGCTGCGGCAGGTGCTGGAACAAGCGGAACTGGCGGACGCCGTCGGACTTCATGCCTTTGGAGTGGGAGAGCACCACCGCAAGGATTATGCGGTCTCGGCCCCCGAGGTCTTCCTTGCGGCCGCTGCTGCCCGAACGAAGGAGATCAGGCTGGGGTCGGCCGTGACCGTCCTCAGTTCTGATGACCCGATCCGGGTCTTCCAGCGTTTCTCGACAGTAGACGCCATCTCCAACGGGCGGGCTGAAGTGATGTTGGGTCGGGGTTCTTTCATCGAATCCTTTCCGCTCTTCGGACTGGATCTCGCCGACTACGACCTCCTCTTTGAAGAAAAAGTTGAGCTCTTCGACAAGGTCCGTTCGCAGGAACCCGTTCATTGGGAGGGGCGGACCAGGCCTCCGGTTAAGGGCCTCAGGGTCTACCCGCCGCTTGAGCATCATCTCCTCCCAACCTGGATCGGGGTTGGGGGAACACCCGAGTCCGTCCTTCGCTGCGCAGAATACGGCTATCCAATCATCTTCGCCATCATTGGCGGTGAACCCCGCTCATTCGCGCCGCTGGTTGGCCTGTACCGGGAGGCGATGGCCAAGTACGGGCATCAAATGCGACAAATCGCCACGCATTCGCCGGGCCACATCGCCGGCACCGATGAGGAAGCGCGGGACGAGTACTTCCCGCACTGGCTGGATCTCCGCAACCGCATCGGCTCAGAGCGTGGCTGGGGGCCGGGCAGCAGGCGGGAGTTTGACGCCATGTGTACACCCGAAGGTGCCTTGTACGTCGGCTCGCCCGAGACTGTGGCGCAGAAGATCGCCCTGCTGAAAAGGAACCTGGGGGTGGACCGCTTCGACCTTAAATACAGCAGCGGTTCTTTGCCGCACCCCGCCATGATGCGCTCGATTGAACTGTTCGGCACGGTTGTGGCTCCCCGAGTGGCCCAGCTGCTCTCGAAAGCTGCCGCGGCAGCCTCCCTGGCTCCGCAGCAGACGAACCAGTGACTCCGAACCCGCTGCCCCGAACTGAAAGAATAGGACCATGATTTCCAGCACCCCTCGCAACGAGGCACTCTTTGACCGCGCACGGCAGCTCATGCCGGGCGGCGTGAATTCTCCCGTCCGCGCCTTCGGATCGGTGGGCGGCACACCCCGCTTTATGGTCTCGGCACAGGGGCCCTACCTGACCGACGCAGACGGCAACGAGTATGTGGATCTGGTTTGCTCCTGGGGACCGGCACTCCTGGGTCACGCCCACCCTGCCGTTCTCGAGGCCGTCCACGCCGCAGTGGACCGGGGATTGTCCTTCGGCGCCTCAACGCCGGATGAAGCCAACCTTGCAGCGATCGTCAAGGAACGTGTGTCCGCAGTGGAGCGGGTGAGGATGGTATCCACCGGCACCGAGGCCACAATGACCGCCATCCGGCTGGCCCGCGGATTTACAGGCCGCAACCTGGTGATCAAGTTTGCGGGCTGCTACCACGGGCACCTTGATGGACTGCTGGCTGCGGCCGGTTCGGGCCTGGCGACCCTCGCCCTGCCTGGATCAGCAGGCGTGACGGCCGCAACTGCAGCCGAAACGCTGGTCCTGCCGTACAACGATCTTGGAGCCGTCGAGGCTGCCTTTGCCAAGCACGGTCCGAACATCGCGGCCGTGATCACTGAGGCGGCGCCGGCCAATATGGGCGTGGTGACTCCCGGACCCGGATTCAACGAGGGTCTTTCCCGGATCACCACCCAACACGGGGCGCTGCTGATCCTCGATGAGGTCCTCACAGGCTTCCGCACCGGGTATTCGGGGTACTGGGGCCTCACCGGCGGAGCAGCGGGAGCGGTTGAGCCCTGGAGCCCGGACCTGCTGACCTTTGGAAAAGTAATCGGCGGAGGAATGCCGACGGCGGCGCTTGGCGGACGTGCTGACGTCATGGATTATCTGGCTCCTACTGGCCCCGTCTACCAGGCCGGTACCCTGTCCGGTAATCCCGTCGCCATGGCTGCCGGAGTTGCCACTCTGACCCTTGCGACGGCGGAGGTGTACTCCTATGTGGATGCGCGCTCGCTGGAGCTTTCTGCAGCCCTGACCTCGGCCTTGGACGCGGCCGGGGTGGACCATTCCATTCAACGGGCCGGCAATCTCTTCTCGCTGGCCTTTGGAACGTCAGCGAATGGAGTCACCAACTACGAGGAGGCGCAGGCGCAGGAAACCTTCCGCTACGCACCCTTCTTCCACTCGATGCTGGCTTCGGGGGTCTATCTGCCGCCGTCGGTCTTTGAGGCCTGGTTCCTTTCAGCTGCCCATGACGACACTGCGATGAACAGGATTTTCGACGCGCTTCCGGCAGCTGCCCAGGCTGCCGCAGCAGCGAAGGCTCCTGTCAGCCTCAACGTCTAGCTTCCGTCCGAAGCAGAGCTTCTTAAAAATCTTTGGCACCCGCTGTAGCGGGTGCCAAAGTGATTTTAGGGTGTGACGCTCAAACTCCGGCGGCTCAGAAGGCCGGAGTCACGTCCCCGTTAGGCCATTCCTTCTCGATGAAGGCCTTCACCTCAGGGGAGTGCAGGAGCTCATCGAGCTTCTTGATGCGCGCGTCATCCTTGGACTCGGCGCGCCACGCGAGGAAGTTGGCGTAAGGATTGCTGTCCGTGGATTCGACAGCCAAGGCGTCCTTCGTGCTGAGCCCGGCCTTGAGGATGAAGTTGCCGTTGATCAGGGCGAGATCCACCGACGGATCCTTGAGGTCACTGATCAGCAGTTCCGGCTGGTTTTCCGAGAACTTCAGCTTCTTCGGGTTTTGGGCGTCCGTCAAAGTCAACACTGAGGAGTCATCCTTGATGTCTTCGACCAAGCCGGCAACCTGCAGCACCTTGAGCGCGCGCACCTGGTTGGAGGGGTCGTTGGTGATGGCAACCTTGGCGCCGTCGCCGATGTCCTTGACGTCCTTGACCTTCTCCGAGAAGGCGGCATAAGGCTCAATGTGGACGCCTTCACCGTGGGCGAAGTCGTAACCCTTGGTTTTCACCTGGTCCTCGTACCACGGCAGGTGCTGGTAGAAGTTGGTGTCCAGGGACCCATCGCTCAACGCGGTGTTGGGGGTCTGGTAATCCTCGATTTCCTTGATGTCCAGCTTGAGACCGGCCTTCGGAGCGAGCTCAGCATTCACGAATTCGAGAATCCTGGCGTGGGGAACGGGGCTCGCTCCCACCGTGAGGGTGACCGGGTTTGCCGGGTCAAGTTCCTTGACCTCGGAGCTGGAGGTGGTTGAACCACCGCAAGCGGTCAACGCCAATGCGGTGGCGATACCTGATGCCAGGAGGGTGAGTGACTTACGCATTTGATGCGTTCCTTTCGAATAGCTGGGAGCGCGCAGGCAGGACTGTTACCCCTAACGCGCTCCGGCATAAATGCAGCCGTGGTTACCGCTGCAGTGATCTTTGGGCCTAGCGGTGATCGAGGCTCCGGGCGGCCCATTCGCCCAGGAGCTGGATGATCTGGACCAGGACGATGATGAGGACGATGGTGACGATCATGACCGTGACGTCGAAGCGCTGGAAGCCGTAGTTGTACGCCAGTTTGCCCAGTCCGCCGCCGCCAACAAGGCCGGCCATGGCTGAATATCCCACCAGGGTGACAACGGTGGTGGTGGTCGCGGCCACGAGCGCCGGAAGTGATTCACGCAGCATAACTTTGTTGATGACCTGCATGGTGGTGGATCCCATAACCTGGGCAGCATCGATTTTTCCGATGTGGACATCGCGCAGGCATGTTTCAACCAGGCGGGCAAAAAACGGAATCGTCCCTATGGACAGTGACACGGATGCCGCCACTGGGCCCAGGCTCGTACCGGTCAGCAGCCTGGCAAGCGGGATAAGCGCCACCATCAGGATCGCAAACGGGATGGAACGGGTGATGTTGACGATGACGTCACTCATCACCCGGTTTGTGACGGGCATGGGACGGAGGCCGCCGGGGGCCGTCACGTGCAGGAAGACACCAAGGGGCAGGCCAATCAGCACCGTGAAGAAAGCTGAGATCCCGACCATTTGGAGCGTTTCCACGATGGCCTCGGGAAGCGCCTTCACGAGTACAGGGTTGCCGAAGATTTCGTTCACTTCTTCTCTCCTGTCGCTTGGTACTGCAGCGGGGCTTCGGACTGAATGGAGGCTTCGGGAGCGGCGAGCTTGGCGCTGATCCCGCGGGCGTGCAGATAGTCCAGTACGGCGCCGGAATCGGCGTTCCCGGCAAGTTGCACGCGGAGATGCCCGAACTGCTGGCCTCCCAGCGTTTCAACACTGCCGGCAAGGACGTTCAGGTCGATGTCGAAATGCCGGGCGACGCCGGTGATGACGGGTTCCTTGGCGCTGTCTCCGGCGAAGAGGATTTCCAGTACAGGTCCGTCCTCGAGGGAACCCCGGAAGGATTCCGACGGCGGCAGCGGCAGGAGGGCGCGCGCCAGCTTGCTTTCCAGATCTCCGGCGACGTCCTGCAGGGCGCCGTGCTCAATGATGCGGCCCTTGAAAAGCAGGGACACTGAATCGCACACGCGCTTAACCACATTCATCTCGTGCGTGATGATCAGTACGGTCAGCTGCAGCCGCTTGGTGAGGTCCTGGATGAGGTCCAGGATCTCGTCCGTCGTGGCGGGATCGAGCGCCGAGGTTGGCTCATCGCACAAAAGGACGTCGGGATCCGAGGCCAGTGCCCGGGCGATTCCGACTCGCTGGCGCTGGCCACCGGAAAGCTGCGACGGATAGGCGTTCTCGAACCCCTCGAGGCCCACGAGCTTCAGGAGCCCGGCAACCTTCGCCTGGGCTTGGTCCTTGGGCGTCTTGACGAGCTCCAGTGGGTGCGCCACGTTGCCGGCCGCCGTGCGGGAGTCCATAAGGTTCGCATGTTGGAAGACCATGCCGATCCGCCGCCGCGCCGTCCGGATTTCGGAGTCCCTTACGGAACTCAACTCGGTGCCGTCAATGCTGACGGAGCCCGACGTCGGACGGTCCAGGAGGGTCAGGCAGCGCACAAGGGTTGATTTTCCGGCGCCGGAATGGCCAATAATGCCATGGATGGACCCTTTGGGAACGGAAAGGGTGACGCCGTCGAGGGCAACCACTTCCTTTTTCCCCTGGCGGTAGACCTTACGAAGGTCGGTAACTGTGATCATTTATCCTCAGGCGGTAGGGCTCGGGCAGGACATAGCACAAGCTCGCTTCTGCAGTAAATTATGTCAGCGGGTCTGTAGGGGCGTCGATTCCGCATCAAATTCGGCCAAGGCAAGCTATATCCGCATAAGTGGGCTTTGGTTTCTTAATTCTGATTCGCTGAAACCATGCATTGAGACCGCGGCTGAATTCTTGGGAACCAAAACTGTAATGCGCAGGGTGGCATGAGGCTGTGATGTGTGTCCCATGGAAAACCCAGGCATATCGTTGCGAAGGCCAGATTCTGGGGACAAGAAGGACCATTCAGCTTCTTGGAACCGGCCCTAAGGCTGCGGACTAGAAGTCCCCGCGGCTGGCATCCTCGGGGGGAAGGACCGGCCACTGGCCCTCAATAACTGCTGCCGGTTTTGTCTTCCGCAGGTAGCTCTGGAAGTCGGTAGCCTGAGCGGCTGCCCAGTCCACCTGGAGCTGATGCAGTTGACTGGCCGGCATCCTGAGTTTGGGAAACTTGCCCGCCATCGCGTCCAGGACACGCAGGGTGGCAAGGGCATCAGCTGCCGAGGTATGGGCATTGTCCAGGTTCACGCCGTACTCCTCGCAGAGCGCTGTCAGCGTGCGCTTGCCCTTCCGGTAGCGGTCAACCTGCTTGTTCATGATGAAGGGATCGAGTACCGGGAACCGCGTGAGTTGCGGAACGCCGTACCGTGCGGATTCTGCAGCAAGCACCGTGAAGTCGTAGCTTGCGTTGAAAGCGATGACGGGAACGCCGTCGTTAAAGAGCTCCTGAAGCACCTCCGCAAGCTCACGTGTGACTTCCGATGCCGGCCTGCCCTCAGTCCGGGCACGCTCGGTGGTAACACCGTGTACCTCGCTGGCCTCTGCGGGGATTTCGACACCAGGGTCTGCCAGCCATTCGTGCTCCCTGACGACTTCGCCGCCGGCATCCACGAGCGTAACTGAGGCTGTCACAATCCTTGCCGCACGTGAGTTTCGACCAGTGGTTTCAAGATCGAAGGCGGCGCGGGGGCGGGTGTTCCAGGTGCTCATGCCATTACGCTACCTGCCGCCAGCGACAATATTTGGCGTGCCGCGCCGGGCGACGGAACCCGATCCCGCTGACGGGAGCAGCTAGTCTGGAGGCCATGCGGACGGAGTATGTCGAGGCTGTCATTGCCCTCGTGGAACTGGTTCCGGCAGGCAGTGTGCTGGCGTACGGTGACGTAGCCGAGCTCCTGGGCTCAGGTGGCCCGAGACAAGTCGGAGCGGTGATGAGCCACTATGGCAATCCTGTTCCCTGGTGGAGGGTCCTGCGGGCCAGCGGCGAGGCACCTCCAGGACTCGAAGGTAAAGCCCTCCGGCACTACCTCGAAGAGCGGACTCCCCTGCGCGGGGATGGTGAGGAGTACCTGCGGACGGGTGAAGGACTCTGGCGGGTGGACATCAGGGCTGCACGTTGGGCGCCTTCGGAGAACGACTTTGACCGCATTGACGAGATTGCCCGCCGCCTTAAGAGCCGGCTTCACGAATTGTCAGTGGCGGATGATGGAATGACTGGGTGACCGCAACTATCCAGGACCAGCAATCCGCCGCATCAGCCTCACCGGACGGTCAAACAGCAGATGCCGATATCCGCAAGGCTGAGGGACCAACAGCTGGACCGCGCAGCGGTGGAACGCACTCATCCGAAGTTGCGGCTAAACGCCTCCGGCTCCTTGCGCCCAAAAAAGTCCATCACGGCATCCCGGAACTGTCTCCTGACCAGCTTGCTGCCGTGGCCGTTCGTCAGGGCTCCGGGCCGGTCCTCGTCCCTGGAGCCCCGGGGACCGGAAAGACCACCGTTCTCGTGGAAGCCGCAGTCCGGCGCGTGGAGCAGGACGGAGTGGATCCCGAGAGAATTCTGATCCTGGCACCTGGGCGGCTTGCCGCCGACTCCCTTCGGGACCGCTTCACCGCCCGGCTGGACAGGAGCCTGAGTACCACACCGTCACGCACCTGGGCCTCGTATGCATTCGACGTTATCCGGCGGGCCAAGGCGGAAGGCATCCTTCCACTGCCAAGGCCACCCAAACTGCTCTCGGGCCCGGAACAGGACCTCATCATCAAGGAACTTTTGGAGGGCCACTCGGTGCCCGGCTTGGAGCTGCCATGGCCAGGCGATCTCGGCGCTGCGTTGGAAACCAGGGGGTTCCGCCAGGAGGTCCGGCAGCTTTTCGACCGCGTTATCGAGTCGGGGCGGACGCCGGAAGACGTGGCTGCCCTGGCAGTGCAATGCAACCGTCCTGACTGGACCGCGGCCGCCGCCCTCTATGCAGAGTATCGGGATGTGCTGGACCTGCGTATGCCTGAAGCTTTTGATCCTGCAGGCATCATTACGGCTGCGCGCCAGATCTTCCAGGATCATCCAGACTTTCTTGCAGCCGAACGGAACCGTCTTCAGCTCATCCTTGTGGATGATATGCAAGAGGCAAACCCTGCCGTTTTCGAACTGCTCGCTGACATAGGCGCAGGGAAGGATGTCTACGTCGCATCGTCCCCGGACACAGTTGTGCAGGGCTTCCGGGGTGCCCGCCCCGACCTTGTTGCCGAGTTGCCTGAGCTGCTGGCACCGGGCGGTCAACGTGTTTTGGAACGTCCTCTCAGCCGCATGCATCGGCACAGTCCCGACGTTGCCCAGGCGTGGTTATCGGTTGCTTCCCGGATATCCCGGCGAGCCGGCGGCGATTCCGCGCGGCGCCTGGAACAGGGCGAAAGTCCGAAAAACGGCGGACGGGTGGAGGCACACCTCCTGCCGTCAGCTGTTCACGAACTCCGCTATGTGGCGCAACGCATTCTCGAAGCGCAATTGAAGGAGGGGCGTGAACTTGGCGATATCGCTGTAATTGTCCGCAACGGCGGGCAGCTCAGCCAGCTTCAGCGCTATTTGTCGGGGCAGGGGATTCCAGTACGCGTTCCGGTCGCAGAGTCAGCTGTCCGTGATGAGGTTGCTGTCCGCCCGCTGCTGGATGCTTACGCCGTAGCGCTGGAGCCAGACGATCTCACTCCGGAGTCGGCTGTGTCACTGCTTACTTCACGCATCGGCGGCTCCACCCCCATCGAGCTGCGGCGTCTCCGGCAGGCCCTTCGCTCCGAGGAGATCCTGGGAGGGGGAGGCCGTTCCAGCGACGCTCTCCTGGTCGAAGCCCTGCTGGAACCGGGCGCACTGGGAAGTCTTGGTATCGAGGGGCAGTCTGCCCGCCGCGTGGCCCGCATGATCCAGGCCGGCAGGGATGCTGCCGGACAACCGGGGGCGAATGCCGAAACAGTTCTTTGGGCACTCTGGAGTTCCACGGGGCTGGCATCGAGGTGGGCTGAGGCCGCCTTGAACGGAGGGGCGGCGGGTGCCCGCGCGGATCGGGACCTTGATGCCATGATGGCGCTGTTCCACACTGCTGAACGTTTTGTTGACCAGCTGCCAGGCTCGGGCCCCGAACAGTTCCTGGAATACCTGTTGAATCAGGAACTGCCCATGGACACGCTCGCTGCCCGTGCCCAGCTTGAGGATGCTGTTGAGCTTATGACTCCCGCCAGTGCCGCGGGCAGGGAATGGCCAATGGTGATCATTGCAGGCTTGCAGGAAGGCGTTTGGCCCAATACGCGCTTACGCGGCGAACTGCTGGGGAGCACTCTTTTCGCGGACGCCGTCGAGCACGGAGTGGACTACGCGCTTCAGCTTGGCCCACTGAGCAGACTGCATGAAATCAGATACGACGAACTGCGGAGCTTTTCAACTGCAGTATCCCGCGCCCGGAATGTGTTGATCTGCACCGCAGTTTCCTCTGAGGACGAACAGGCCTCCTCCTTTCTCGACTACGTTTCGCCCTTGCGCCCAGGGCAGGAGAGGCGTGGTTTCACCACCGTGGAGCGGCCTCTGACGCTTCGAGCCTTGGTGGCAGAACTTCGGCAGTACGTCCAGCTGCAGGGCAAATTTGCGCCCGAAGCCGAGGAAGCTGCCAGAGTCCTCGCGAAGCTGGCCTCGGTGGAACCGCCTGTCCCCGGCGCCCACCCCGATACCTGGTGGGGCCTGGCCCCGTTGTCGTCTGATCGGCCGGTAGTGCCGGAAGGCGGAACAGTTTCGGTGTCACCGTCAAAGGTGGAAACGGTCCATAAATCGCCCTTGGATTGGTTTATCCAGGCTGCTGGAGGTGAGCCTGCTACAGACTTTGCCCGCAGCCTGGGAACCCTGGTGCATGCGATTGCCCAGGACCTCCCTGACGCCTCAGGCGGCGAATACCTCGCCGAACTCGTGCGCCGCTGGCCCACACTCGGAATGAAGGAGAACTGGGAGGGCAAGCTTGACTTCCAGCGGGCGGAATCGATGGTGCGCAAACTTGCCCAGTACGTGTTGGTGATGCGGAGCGAAGGTCGGAGCCTGTTGGGCGTCGAAGAGAATTTTGAAGTCAAGCTTCCGGACGTGGTGGGACTTGTTCCTGGTGAAAAGGTTCCCGACGACAACGCGAATGGTGACAACCAGGACTACAGTGCTGGCGCAGGTCAAGCCTCTGACGCGGTACGTTACGCCATTCTCCGTGGCCAAGTAGACCGGCTGGAGATTGATCGCGAGGGCCAGTTGGTGGTGGTTGACCTGAAAACAGGCAAACGACAACCGGCAAAGGCGGAAGTCGGGCGTCATCCCCAGCTGGGGGCGTATCAGGCGGCCGTGCTTGCGGGTGGATTCGACTCCGTGATCACGCCAGGAGACGGAGTCGCGACGCGTGCCCTCCAGCCTGGGGGAGCGATCCTCGCGCAGCTTGGCACGAGCAGCAAAAGCCCTGCCGTTCAGCAACAGGATGCTTTGGATCCCGCGGGTAACTGGGCGTTGGACCTGGTGATGGAGGCTGCCCGCGCAATGTCGGGCAGTACGTTCGAGGCTCGCCACGATCCCTCCAAGGGCGGGCATGGCGGTCACGGCTGCAGATTGCCTGAGGTCTGTCCGCTGTGTCTCCGCGGAAAGCAGGTTACGCAATGAGCGCCCAGACGATCCACAGCGCGTCCGCGTCGCCCCTGGAAGCCTTACCGACGCCGGAGCCCCGCTTTACCCCGGAGGAATTGTCTGCCCTCCTCGGGGAAAAGAACCGTCCTACAAAAGAACAGTCAGCCATCATCTCCTCCCCGCTATCGCCCAGGCTGGTAATTGCGGGGGCGGGTTCCGGGAAGACTGCCACCATGGCGGACAGGGTGGTCTGGCTGGTAGCAAACGGGTGGGTGAGTCCGGAGGAAATACTCGGGGTGACCTTCACCCGCAAGGCCGCCGGGGAGTTGGCCAGCAGAATCCGGGCCAAGTTGACGGTGCTGCAGCGCATTGCCGCGGAGGATAGGCAACAGCAGATCTTCCCGGCCGGCCTGGTGAATGCCGATGCCCTTGAACCCAAAGTCTCGACCTACCATTCCTACGCCAGCGGCATCGTCTCGGACTACGGCCTCCGCCTTGGGGTGGAACGGGATGTTGTGCTTCTTGGCGGAGCCCAGGCGTGGCAGCTCGCCAGCGAAGTGGTGGAGGCATTCGACGGAGAGTACGCTCACTTCCGTGCCGCCAAGTCCACCCTGGTGAAGGCCGTGATCCAAATGGCGGGAGAATGCGCCGAACACCTCCAGGAGCCCGCGGAGGTTCAGGAGTGGCTCATGGCCCGGGTGGCCGAATTTGTGGCTTTGCCGTACGTCGATGGCGCGAAGAAGAACGCCACGCAGGCGGTGGAGGAGCTTGAGGCCATGCTGCGGACGAGGGCGAGCGTGGCGGACATGGTGGCACGCTACTCACAGGCGAAGCGGGCCAGGGGCGCTTTGGACTTCGGAGATCTGGTGGCGCTTGCGGCCCGGGTGGCGAGAGACATTCCCCTGGCAGCCGCTCTGGAGCGGGAGCGATACAAAGTGGTCCTGCTCGACGAATTCCAAGACACATCACATGCGCAGTTGGTGCTGTTTTCACGCCTGTTCGGACACGGCCATGCCGTAACGGCCGTAGGAGATCCCAACCAATCCATCTACGGGTTCAGGGGCGCCTCCGCTGGGCAGCTCTTCCACTTCGTCCGGGAATTCCCTGTGCCTGCACCTAACCCCGGGCCATCCAGCACAGCCGGACCGGCCGAACGGTGGATGCCGGCGCCTGTTTCATATCTGACCACAGCCTGGCGCAACGGAAAGAACATCCTTGCTGCAGCCAACGTTATTTCAGCTCCCCTCAGTGCCGCAGCCGCGCATAAGGGGCCCGCGGGCGAACGGGGCGCCGGCGCAGCCATCGATGTCCCGCCGCTGCAGCCCAGCCCTGCAGCTGTTTCCGGACAAGTGGTTATTGGGCGCTTCGGCACGGACGAGGATGAGGCCGCGGCTATCGCCGGCGACGTTTTGAGATATCGGGTAACGGACTTTGAGGAGACGTTGCAGGCGGACAGGGTGCCGCCGTCCATGGCTGTTCTCTGCAGGCGGAGGGCCCAGATGGAATGTGTCCGCCGGCAGTTTGAGGTGCGGGGGATACCCTACGAAATTATCGGTCTCGGTGGACTCCTGGATACACCGGAAATCGTGGACCTTGTCTCCACTCTGAGAGTTCTGGCAGACCCTGGGCGTTCCGATTCCCTGATGCGTTTGCTGGCCGGTGCCCGGTGGCGGATTGGACCGGCAGACCTTATGGCCTTCCGGGACTGGTCGGCATTCCTTGCACGGCGAAGGTCCCACGAAGGCTCCATTGCTCCGGAGGACACTGAACAAGATGACTCGGTAACCGTGATCGAGGGTGACCTTACCGATGCCGCCAGCCTTGTAGAGGCATTGGACCGTTTGCCAAGGGACGGGTGGGTGTCGGCACACGGGCGAGTGATCAGCAATGAGGGCCTGGACAGGCTGAGGCGGCTCTCGGCTGAGTTGAGGCAGTTGCGTGGCTTCATGGGTGATGACCTGACAACCCTGCTCGGGGAAGTGGAACGAGCCATGTTGTTGGATATCGAGGTCGCTGCCCGTCCCGGAGTCAGTATCCATCAGGCCAGGCGTAACCTTGATGCCTTCCATGATGCCGCCGTCGGATTTCTGCACACCTCAGAGCGGATAGATGTCCTTGCGTTCCTGGCCTGGCTGGAAGCCGCCGCCGCCGAAGAGGGAGGCTTGGACGCCGCTCCTCCGGAGGTGAACCATGAAGCGGTGCAACTCCTGACGGTTCATGCGTCCAAGGGGCTCGAATGGGATGTTGTTTTCGTTCCGGGCCTGAACGCCGGTTCATTTCCCAGCAACCGTGATTCGCGATGGAGCAGCGGGAGCGCTGCGCTCCCCTGGCCCTTGAGGGGGGACCACGCAGACCTCCCCCAATGGGATCTTGAACAACCGGATCAGAAGGGGTGGCTTGAAGCGGAAAAAGACTTCAAGGCTGCCGTACAGACGCACTCCGAGGCGGAAGAGCGGAGGCTGGCTTACGTTGCCTATACACGGGCAAAGTTCGTTTTGTGGGTGTCCAGTGCGGCCTGGGTGGGATCCCGCTCCGGGATGGCCGAGATGTCGCCTTTCCTCTCTGACCTTGCCCCTCTGACTGCACTTATGCAGTCACCTACAGGGGATGGCGACGGCGGTGGGGACCGAAGGGAATCGCAAAAGGCCCAAGCTGTTGTGCACGTTTCCTCCATTGAGGAAGCATCTGTGCCCGAACAAAGCCCCTTGACGCAGGAACTCGAGGTGGCTGAGTGGCCTTATGACCCGCTCGAGGGGCCAATTGATCCGCGTACACGGAAGCGGCTCAGCCTGGTCCCGGGCCGCCGCGAGGACATGGAGGCGGCCGCTGCCCTCGTTCTGGCAGGCCTGAGCGCAGGGGTCAATCCGAATACCGAAGAAAAGCTGCCAGAAGCCGTAAAGCAGCAAAGTGACGTGAACCAACACAGTGCCGAGCAGAAACAACTCAGGGGAGTTGCGGGTTCCTGGAGGAGGGAAGCTGCAATGCTGCTGGAGCGTCGCTTTAAACGTTCATCTGTTCAGGATGTTCACCTCCCAGGGCACATTTCTGCTTCGACTTTGGTGGATCTCAATGACGATCCTGGAGCCGTTCTTGCCCGGCTTCGACGACCCGTCCCTCGAGAGCCGGGGATGTCCGCGCGCAAGGGAACCGCCTTCCACGCCTGGGTGGAGGAGTACTTCGGCACCGCTGGAATGCTGGATCTTGGCGAGGCCGCAGGATCTGACGAACACATCGACGAGGCCTACGGGCTGGACAGCATGGTGGAGACATTCCGTTCCTCCGAGTGGGCGAACAGGGCACCCGTCCATGTGGAAATCCCCGTAGAAACCCGTATTGGCGAGGTCGTGGTGCGGGGCCGGATCGACGCCGTGTTCAAAGATGCCGACGGACGGTGGGACCTCGTGGACTGGAAGACAGGCCGCCCACCGTCTGCCCGCCAGCTTCAGACCAAGGCAGTCCAGTTGGCGGTCTATCGGCTCGCGTGGTCCCGGCTGAAGGGGGTGCCCCTGGAGGACGTCAGGGCTGCTTTTTACTACGTGTCGGAAAACCTGATTGTCCGTCCCCACGACCTCGGCTCAGCCGGGCAGCTCGAGAAAATCATCACGGCAGCGATCAGTTCCCCTCGCACGGAAGGACCGGCCTAAGAAGTTTTCAAGTCAACGATCTTCAGAGCCGCGGTGGAGGTGTCATCGGCCGAGCCCGTTCCACCCTCCGAAGGGTCGGCATGGCTTCCATCATTGCCGCCCCGGTCCTTTTCGGAACTCGCAGTTGCAGAGACGTGGTCCGAGCGCTTCTCAGACTCCATGTCTATTTCGGGCCGGACGGCATGGCCAAGGCTGTCATCCGAAGGGGTCACCACCGGCGCGCTGTCCCTGGTTGGTGTTGGCTCACCAGCCGGGATCGGTGTCACGTGAACGGCCGGGATGGCCTGGTCCACGCCAATGCCACCGGGAGCCTCACGGGGGATAGGTGTAACCGTGAATCCATTTCCTTGCCCCGTTTCTGCCCTCGGGGCGGTCCCAGCCGGATGGGGTAAAGAATCGACACTGATGGGCTGCCCGCCATGTTCCACGATGTCGCCTGCTAAGGCGGACAGCATCTCTTCGGCTTCGGAAATCATGCCCTCATCGCCTGAAGCCACGCCCTTAACAAGGAACTGCGCCAAGGCGAATTCCGCTGACAATGCTGCCCGCCTGAGCAGATGATTGTCCGGGGAGTCCCGCCGGGCGCTGGTGTAATGGCGAAGGACAGCGTCCACGAAGCCCTGCTCGTTGGATGCCACGAGCCAGGCAATGTCATCAGCCGGGTCCCCGATGCGCAGGTCAGTCCAGCCTGTTACTGCCGTTACACGCTGTCCCTCCACCAGGAGATTGTCCTCATGCAGGTCTCCGTGCACCACACAGGGGTTGAACCGCCAGAGCGAAACATCCTCAAGGGCATGCTCCCAGCGCCGCAGCAGGACTGACGGAATTTTTCCTGTCGTCGCAGCCTGGTCCAGCTCGTTGAGGCGACGCTGACGGAACTCATTAGGGGTGTAGGTCGGCAAATCAGCATTGCTTACCAGCGAGTGGGGGAGGTCATGGATTGCACCCAGGGCGGAACCGATTTCCTGTGCCAACTCATCTGACCCTGCACTGAGTTCCTCCACGCTCCGGGTGGCTCCGGCGAGGTGTGAGTAAACGAAGGTTGTGAGGGCGCCTTGCCGGACCGTTCCTGCCACGGTCGGCATCAGGAAGGGGAGTTCTGCGCGGATACCGGGAGTAAAAGCCTTCAGCACCATGAACTCGGTCTCCAGCCGGGTGCTTGCCTCTGAATGCCGGGGGGAACGTACCCTCCACCGTTTTCCCTCAGAGTCGAGGAGGAGAGCCGAGTCGAAGTCCGCCGGATCGTCAGGAGCAGAGGACACGGCAGTAAGAGTCAGTCCTGGGACTGCTGCAGTTGCTATGGCTGCCAGTTCGATCGGTTTTCTTCTCACGGTTCCACGGTAGATTGACAGTCGCCCAAGACAATGATGTGGTCCGGCGAGTCCTGAGATAAGGAACAAATCACAGAGTTCTGTGCGGCAGCGCATGGAAGGGGCCGAAATATCAATTGTCAGCCCGAGTCAGTACGGTAGGTACATGAGTCTTGCTGAGCCACCTGTACCGCAGCACGGACCTGTAGTGCAGGGCGGACCTGTAGTGCAGCATGAAACTGCACCGCAGCAAGGCCGGCCACGGGAAACGCAGGAGTCGGGAGGGCTTCCGCTTTCCTCCACCAGAGCCAACCACCTGACTGACAACTTGCTTCCCGTCCGCCCGGCCCTGGTGGATCGTGGATCCTCGGAGCGCCTCAAACCAGGAATGGTTCAGGCCCTCATCGAATCGGGAAACGCCCTGGCTATGGTCCTCGCGGGCAGAAAGGCGTTGGTGCAGGCGAACGAGCTGGTGCTCCTCGACGCTGCCTTCTTGGCCCAAAGTTTAGGCGAGGCGGGTGTGCGGCCCGGGCATGTTATCTATCTCGGATCCCCATTGGACGATGAACGCATCGCCCCCGACACCGGGATCGTCCTCTTTGTCTTGGCTGATGCCTTGGCTCCTGGCACTTCCGGCATTCCGAAGGCCGCAGAGTGGGCCGGTTTTCGGGATGTAGCCGCGCAATTGGATGCCCTGCATAGCGCATTGTTCGTCGAAGCAAGCGCAATTGCCAACTGGCACAGCACGCATACGCATTGTCCCCGCTGCGGAGCCAGGACCACTGTTGAGGCAGGCGGATGGGTACGCCGTTGCCCTGAGGATGGTTCAGAGCATTATCCCCGGACCGATCCTGCGATCATCGTTACGGTGGTCGGTGCGGATGGCAGGTTGCTTCTTGGCGGCGGGGGTCCAGTCGATGCCAAAAACTATTCAACCCTCGCGGGTTTTGTGGAGCCGGGGGAGTCCCTTGAGCAGGCAGTAGTCCGGGAGATCTTTGAAGAGGTAGGGGTGCGCGTGAATGCCTGCCAGTACCTCGGCTCACAGTCCTGGCCGTTTCCTGCATCACTTATGCTGGGCTTTACCGCCCTGACGTCCGATGTTGAGCCACGGCCCGACGGCGTTGAGGTCACCAGGGCGCGCTGGTTCAATCGGGCAGAGCTACAGGACGCGGTCCTCCAAGGAGACGTCGTCATATCGAGCAGGTTGTCCATCTCGAGGTCCCTTATTGAGCACTGGTACGGCGGAGTGATCCAGGACCGCCCAACCGGTTCCTGAAAGCGCTGTACTCTTGAACGCGCTATTGAACCACAGCTTTCCATGGCATCAATATGCACCACCGATCATCGCCCACCGATCAATTGAGCAGTAGAAGTGACAACAGAAAACCTGGACGGAACAGCGCCCCTCGATGGCGCAACGCTTGAGGAGCGTATCCTCGGCGGTCTGGACGACGAACAGCGCGAAGTCGCCAGTACCTTGAACGGACCCCTCTGCGTGCTCGCGGGGGCCGGAACGGGAAAGACAAGAGCGATCACGCACAGAATCGCGTACGGCGTGCATTCCGGTGTCTACAGCCCTCAGAGGCTGCTGGCAGTCACCTTTACTGCCCGGGCAGCGGCGGAAATGCGGAGCAGACTCCGCGACCTGGGAGTCGGCAATGTCCAGGCCCGAACCTTCCACGCTGCGGCGTTAAGGCAACTCCAGTTTTTCTGGCCACAGGCAGTGGGTGGAACGTTGCCGAATCTGCTGGATCACAAGGCGCAGATGATCGCCGAGGCGGCCCGGCGTCTTCGGCTCAGCACTGACCGCGCGTCCATCCGTGACCTGGCGTCGGAAATTGAATGGGCCAAGGTGTCAATGCTGACCCCTGCCAACTACCTGGAGAATGCGCAGGACAGGGGAACCCCTGGCGGTTTCGACCTCACCGCCGTCGCACGGGTCTTCCAGTCCTATGAGGACGTCAAGACAGACCGGAATGTTATCGACTTCGAGGATGTCCTTCTGATAACCGTCGGGATCCTTCAGGAGGATCCGAAGGTGGCGGCAACGGTACGGGAGCAATACCGCCATTTCGTGGTCGACGAGTACCAGGATGTTTCGCCGCTTCAGCAAAGACTCCTGGAGCTCTGGCTGGGCGGACGCGACGAATTGTGCGTCGTGGGGGATGCCAGCCAGACCATTTACTCATTTACCGGCGCATCGCCCAAGCACCTTTTGGGATTCAAGACGATGTATCCCGCGGCGAATGTGGTGAAGCTTATCCGTGACTACCGTTCCACGCCGCAGGTGGTGAAACTGGCGAATGACCTGCTTGCCAACCGCAGGAGCGGGGGACCCGCAGCGGACGGGGCTTGGGCTGCGCCCCTGAAGCTTGTGGCCCAGCGGGCTCCCGGACCCGTGCCTCAGTTCACCGAGTGCGCAGACGATGAAGCGGAAGCGGCCACGGTGGCCGGGAAGATCCGCGCACTCCTCGATTCAGGCCTGCCTGCAAGCCAGATCGCCATCCTGTTCCGAACGAACGGACAATCTGAGGCCTATGAGCAGGCGCTCGCTTCCGCCGGCATCGGCTATCAACTCCGGGGCGGGGAGCGGTTTTTCGCCCGAAAGGAAGTGCGGGACGCCATCCTCCAACTGAGGGCTGCCACCAGGGCTGCGGCAGAGTCGTCAGAGCCGGAACCTCTCGGCCAGCTGGTAAGGGACATCGTGGCTTCACTGGGGTACACAGACTCTGCACCGCACAGTGGCGGGGCTTTGCGGGAACGCTGGGAATCGTTGGCTGCTTTGGTTGCGCTTGCCGACGAACTCGTGCTCAGCCGGGGACCACAATTCAATCTCTCGGACTTCGTCAACGAGCTGCAGGAACGTTCCCTGGCCCAGCATGCGCCTACGGTCCAGGGTGTCACTCTTGCGTCGTTGCACGCAGCAAAGGGCCTGGAATGGGATGCAGTGTTCCTCGTCGGTCTAAGCGAAGGGCTCATGCCGATTTCCTTCGCCGATACGCCAGAGGCTGTGGACGAGGAACGCCGCCTCCTCTATGTCGGGATCACACGCGCGCGTGAGCACCTGTCCCTGTCCTGGTCTTCGGCAAGGACGCCGGGCGGCAGGGCCAACCGTAAACCGTCCCGCTTCCTTGACGGCTTGAGGCCGGATTCCGTCGTCACCTCCTCAACAAGGGGTGCCGGAGCGGCTCCACGCCGGAAAGCCGCCGCTCCGTCTATGTGCAGGGCGTGCGGGAGCATGCTGTCAACAGGAGCGGAACGCAAAGTGGGGCGCTGCAGCCAGTGTCCGCCCAGCTATGAGGAACAGACGTTTGAGGCACTGCGGCAATGGCGGAAGGACGTTGCGCTGACAGCCGACGTACCGGCATTCGTCGTCTTCACCGACGCAACGCTGACGGCCATTGCGGAGGCGCGCCCGTCGTCCTTGGAAGAGCTGGCGCAACTGGCGGGTGTGGGTCCTTCCAAACTCGAACGCTATGGCCAGGCTGTCCTTGCGGTGCTGGTGGAAAGCAGCACTGTATGACTCCGGGTGCGGGAGAATTACCGTTAACGCACGACGGCGCGCCGGTGGTGGTACGCCGCTCGGCCCGCCGTCGTCGGACTGTCGCTGCTTTCTGGGAAGACGGTAAAGCCGTCGTTGCGATCCCGGCGCATTTCAGCCGGGCCCAGGAGAAAGAGTGGGTCAGCCGGATGCTGGCTAAACTCCGGCGGCAGGGCTTGCGCCGGTCGGCGGGCGCCGGCAAACGGAATCCCGCCACAGACACCGCGCTGGCGGACCACGCAGCGGCTTTATCGGCACGCTACCTTGCGGGACGGGCCGTTCCCACGTCTGTCCGCTGGGTAAGCAACCAGAACTCGAGGTGGGGCTCAGCGACCCCTTCCGAAGGCACCATCAGGTTGTCTGACAAGCTGCAGCCGATGCCCCAATGGGTGATTGATTACGTCCTGCTCCATGAACTCGCCCACCTGCTGGTTGCCGGACATAATGCCGCCTTCTGGCGGTTGCTGGAGTCCTATCCGGAGACGGGGCGGGCTAAAGCCTTCCTGGAGGGCGTTTCCTTTGCCACATCCCGTGGCATGGGGAGGCTTTCAGGCGAAGCCGCTTCAGACGACAGCCAACATCAAGACGCTTTGGAGCCCGGATGCGCCGACGCTGACTGACCGCACCGCAGATTGGGATGGATCCTCTCGGGATGCTGGGTCATTCAGCTTTTGGATGTGCCTGCGTCGTCGCCGTTGGAGTCATCCTTCTTGCTGTCGTCGTCCGCTTCGGCGGGAGTCTCCGGATCCTCAGGTTTTTCCTCATCGAATCCGCCACGCAGCAACTTTTGGAGCGCGTCGTCCACTTCCGTCTCACTGGCCTCCGCAAGTTTGCGGCGGCTACTGAAACCCTGAGGATCATCGAGGTCCTCGGCTGTGGGAAGCAAATCAGGGTGATGCCAGATGGCGTCCCTGCCGGCAACGCCCCTCTCGGCCTTTAGCGTTGCCCAGAGCGTGGCAGCTTCGCGGAGCCTGCGCGGACGCAACTCCAATCCGACCAACGACGAGAAGGCATGTTCAGCGGGGCCCCCGGTAGCCCGTCGGCGCCGGACAGTCTCGCGGAGTGCAGAGGCTGACGGAAGCATCTTCTCCGTGGCCGCAGCGGTGAGCTCATCCACCCAGCCCTCAACCAGGGCCAGCGCGGTTTCGAGCTTCTCAAGGGCCTGTTCCTGGGCAGGTGTGCGCTGGGGCATAAAGACCCCCTGGGAGAGTGCCTCCTGGATACCTTCAGGATTGCCGGGATCCAGTTCCCTGGCCAATTCTTCAATCTTGGTCATGTCGATATGGATCCCACGGGCGTAAGCCTCGATGGCTCCCAGCAGATGTCCACGAAGCCATGGCACCTGAACGAACAGGCGGGCGTGGGCAGCTTCACGGACCGCGAGGAAAAGGCGGATGTCTCCCTCGGGCAGGCTGAGCCCCTCTCCAAACTTTGCCACGTTGGCCGGAAGCAGCGCCATCTCCAGATCGGCCAGGGGCACCCCGATATCGGTGGAGCTGACAACTTCGGCCGAGAGGGCGCCGATAGCCTGGCCCAGCTGCATGCCAAAGATTGCCCCGCCCATGTTTTGAAGCATCGAGGAAGCGCCACCCATCATGGACTTCATTTCCTCGGGCAGTTGGTCGCTCAAAGCATTCGTCAGGGCGTTGGCGATGCTGTTTGCCACGGGTTCAGTCAGCCGCTTCCACGTGCCGAGCGTTTCTTCAACCCACTCTGCCCGGGACCAGGCCCGGCCGATGAGCCCCGTGGCCGGAAGCTCAGTCACCTGATCAAGCCACAGCTCGGCAAGGCGAAGGGCTTCATCGATCTCGCGGGATTGCTGCGAGGTGACTGAAGGGTCTGAACCGCTGGCCGCAACCCTGCGGGCGTTCTCATGAGCCAGTTGCCAGTTGACAGGGCCTTCTGAGGAAGCGCTCATCATGGCCTGGACCTGCGAAAACATCTGGGCCAGCAGGTTCGGGTCCTCGGGAAGGCCGGCTGCTTTGGCAAGTTCAGCGGGATCAATATTGCCCATACCCTTGCCACCCATCAGGTTCTGCAGCATTTCTGCCAGCGGATCCTTCGGGTTCTCGTCGCCATTGGACGGATTGAGTGGGTTGGAGGTCATGATCCCGCCGATCGTCGGTGTGACTGTTGATCAAGTTCACGGTACCCCGGTCAACGAGCGGCTGTCTGCCGAAAGCCGGCTTCGTTCGCTCTAGGCAAAGAGCCCGCCGCCGGATACACCGCGTAATGTTAGAGACTGGACATATAGGCACGCCTTTGAGCGTGACCCCGTGATGAGTAGCGCTGACAGCTGGTGCATGCGAGGTCAAAAGCCGGTAGGGGAGAGGTTCTTCATTGACGCTAACTGAGGGCGACCAGCAGGTGGGCTGGCCTGAAGCAGGCCCGGAAGGCAGTTCTCCGTCTGAGGACAAGCGATTCACGGCGATGGCTGTCTCGGCTGTCCTGACACTCATTCTCGGCATCGGGCTGTTCACTCTTCCTGTGCCCTACGTGGTGGAGACTCCCGGCCCGACCTATAACACCCTCGGTGTGGACAAGGCCGGCAATCCCGTCATCAGTATTAAGGGACGGGAAACGTTTCCTGCAAACGGAAACCTTTATCTCACCACGGTCTACGTCGAAGGCGGTCCGAAAGGTTACGTCTCAGTGCTATCGGCATTTGCCGCGTGGGTAGACGAATCAAAAGCCGTCTATCCCGTTGAAATGATCTACCCCGAGGGCATCACCAGGGAAGAGTCGGATCAGGAAGGCGCCGCGGCCATGACTACCTCCCAGGAGGACGCTGTAGCTGCGGCCTTGAACGAACTGGACGTCCCCTTTGACCAAAAGCTGAAGATAGCCGACGTTCCGGACTCCTCCCCTTCGCAAGGAAAGCTGGAACGCGGAGACGTTTTCGTGTCCGTCGGGGGAAAACCCGTAACTGCCCTGAACGTTGTTCAGGAAGAGCTGGCGGCAGGGGCAGGGAAGCCGGTGCCCGTCGTCGTCGACCGCAACGGCACGAGTGTCACCGAAACGATCACCCCCGCCAAGAACGCCTCGGGCCGTTACATTCTGGGCGTCCAGCTGGAATACGACTTCACTTTTCCTGTTGAGGTAAACATCTCCCTACAGGAGGTGGTAGGTCCGAGCGCCGGCATGGTGTTCGCTTTGGGCATTGTGGACACCATGACTCCCGGTGACCTCACTGGCGGCCGGAAAATTGCGGGAACCGGAACTATTTCCCCCGACGGATCAGTGGGCCCGATTGGAGGAATAGGGCAAAAGATGGTTGGTGCCCAACGTTCCGGCGCCACCGTTTTTCTTGCCCCGGCAGCAAATTGTGAGCAGGTTCTGGGCCATATTCCCGACGGTCTACAGGTAGTGAAAATCGAGAACCTCGCTCAAGCCAAGAAAGCGGTCGAGTTGGTCGGTGCCGGACAGGACACGGCCGCACTCCCGACGTGCACCACCGACTAGACTAAATCGAGGAACTTAGCTCCACCGCCACTCGTGGCATATATAACCAGTCAGCGCCAGTCTGTGAACGGGAGCTGGCACCTGCGCCACAACAGCATCACCCGCGAATCAGACGACCAGCTATGAGGTACAAAGTTTGACCCGTCCCGCCAGCCCCATGCCGCCCACAAGCACTACGCAGTCAAGGCGCAGCGCCCTGACGCCGACCCTGATCGTCGTTGCCCTGGTTGTGGTCGGATTCATCTTCTTCGCCAACACCTGGACAGATGTCCTGTGGTACCAGCAGCTCGGATACTTTGAAGTCTTCCTCACGGAGAACCTGGCCCGGATCGGCATTTTTGTCGCGGGCTTTGGCATCATGGCGGCCGCAATGTACTTCGCGATCCGCATTGCTTATAACGCCAGGCCTGTCTACGCTCCCGACGCCGAAATACGGGACAACCTGAACCGCTACCAGGCGCAGCTTGAGCCCGTCCGCCGGGTCGTGATGGTCGGACTCCCCATCCTTTTCGGCCTTTTTGCCGGCAGTGCCGCTGCAAGCCAGTGGCAGAAAGTCCTCCTGTATTTCAACCAGGTTCCGTTTGGCCAGAGTGATCCCGAGTTTGGGCTGGACATTAGTTTTTACCTCATGACGTTGCCGTTCCTGGGGTTCGTCACGGGCTTCCTGATCAGTGTGGCCGTGGTCGCAGGCATCGCGGGAATCCTGACGCACTACCTGTACGGCAGTATCCGCATCATGGAACGCGGCATCTTCACCAGCCGCGCAGCACAGATCCATCTCGCTGTAACGGGCGGCACATTCCTGCTGCTGCTGGGTGTGAACTTTTGGCTGGACAGGTATGCCGCCCTCCAGAACAACGGAGGACGCTGGGCCGGAGCGCTCTACACTGATGTGAACGCCGTCATTCCCACCAAGGCAATCCTGGCCGTGGCAGCCGTCCTGGTGGCAATTCTCTTCATCGTTGCTGCCATCATCGGCAAGTGGCGGTTGCCTGTCATTGGTACAGCGATGCTGGTTATCACGTCCATTCTCGCCGGTGGAGTTTATCCTTGGGTCATCCAGCAGTTCCAGGTCCGGCCCTCCGAGCAGACCCTCGAGAAGGAATTCATCGAGCGGAACATCGGGATGACCAGAACAGCCTACGGTCTGGACAAGATTCAGGTGGAGCGCTACAACGCCACCAACACGGCAACGTCGGGGGCTTTGGCCCCGGATGCCCAGACAACGCAGAACATCCGTCTCCTCGATCCAAACCTGATCTCCGATGCGTTTGCACAGCTGGAGCAGTACAGGCCGTACTACACGTTCCCTGAGACCTTGAACGTGGACCGCTATGAGGTGGACGGCAAAGTCCAGGACACCGTTATTGCGGTCCGCGAGCTCAATCCAGGCGGGCTGAGCGCAAACCAGCAGTCCTGGCTGAACACGCATGCCGTTTACACCCACGGTTACGGCGTGGTTGCCGCCAAGGGCAACAAGTTCACCGTGGACGGAAAGCCGGACTTCCTGCAGGCAGGTATCCCTTCCACGGGTGTGCTTGGTGACGACTCCACATACGAACCGCGCATCTACTTCGGGGAGAACTCCCCTGAATACTCCATTGTCGGGGCGCCGGAAGGCTCACCACACCGTGAACAGGACCGTCCCTCGGCGAGGGAAGGCGGTGGGGATACCCAGTACACCTTCACTGGCAATGGTGGTCCAAATGTGGGCAGTTTCTTGAACAGAATCCTGTATTCAATAAAGTTCCAGTCGAGCGATCTGCTGCTGTCCGACGCCGTGAATTCCGAATCGCAGATTCTGTACGAACGGAGTCCCCGTGAGCGGGTGGAAAAAGTAGCACCGTATCTGACTGTGGATGGCAATGCTTATCCGGCGGTTGTAGATGGACGAGTGAAGTGGATCGTTGACGGGTACACCACTAGCCAGTACTACCCGTATTCGCAGCAGGAGCAGCTATCTGAAGCAACTGCGGACTCGCAGACGGTGGCCGGGCGGTCTGTAGCCTTGCCCAACAGCTCTGTGAACTACATCCGCAACTCGGTGAAGGCAACCGTCGATGCCTACGACGGCTCGGTGGAGCTCTACGCGTGGGACGACCAGGATCCGGTCCTGAAGGCCTGGCAGAAGGTCTTCCCAACGTCGCTGAAGCCCTACTCCGAAATGTCCGGTGACGTGATGAGCCACGTTAGGTATCCCGAGGACCTATTCAAGGTTCAGCGTGAGCTCCTGGGCCGTTACCACGTCACCCAGCCGGACAGCTTTTACCAAGGCGATGATGTCTGGAGCGTCCCCAACGATCCAACGGTGGAGCGTGAGGTTAAGCAGCCTCCGTTCTACATGTCGCTCCAGATGCCGGATCAGGAAAATTCAGCATTCCAGCTCACATCCTCATTTATTCCCCAGATCGTTGATGGCAGTGCAAGGAATGTGCTCTACGGCTTCTTGGCCGCTGACTCGGATGCTGGCAAAGAGAAGGGCGTCAAGGCGGAGAGCTACGGCAAGTTGAGGTTACTGGAGATTCCGCCGGAAACTCAGGTGCCCGGTCCAGGACAGGCTCAGAACAAGTTCAACTCTGATCCAACAGTCTCCCAGGCGCTTAACTTGCTTCGTCAGGGCGCGTCAGACGTGTTGAATGGAAACCTGCTCACGTTGCCTGTAGGCGGCGGTATCCTCTACGTCCAGCCGGTTTACCTCAAGTCCACCGGCGAGACCTCGTACCCTACGCTTCAGCGAGTGCTCGTAGCCTTTGGTGACAAGATAGGCTTCGCTCCCACTTTGGACGAAGCCCTGAAGCAGCTCTTCGGAGGCGATTCTGGTGCTGCTGCAGGTGACTCTGCCAACAATGGCCAGGCTCCTCCTGCTCCAGGGGGTACAACCCCTCCGGCGCCAGGCACCACGGATGCCAAGGCGGAGCTGAAGGCGGCACTGGACGAAGCGAACGCAGCCATAGCGGCCGGCCAGGCAGCACTGGCTGAGGGCGATTTTGCAGCGTACGGTGACCAGCAGCGGAGATTGGCGGATGCCCTGAAGAGAGCCATCGATGCTGAGGCTAAGTTGGCTGTTCCCGGAGCAGCGCCCGCTGCTTCGCCTACAGCTACGCCGACACCGTCCCCCAGCCCCACCAGCTGACCCTGGAAGGCCTTCCGGGCCGTAGCGACGCAGCAGTAGCAGAAGGCCGGTCTTGTCTCCACAGTGTGGAGGCAGGACCGGCCGTCATTGTTCCCGCATCCGCCGTTCCGGTTACCAACACAGGGAGTTCCTGGGCGGAGACGTACATCACCCCGCTTCGATTTGGCCTCCCGTTGGGCGGCAGGTAGAGTTGATCTTGCGACGCGGGGTGGAGCAGTTCGGTAGCTCGCTGGGCTCATAACCCAGAGGTCACAGGTTCAAATCCTGTCCCCGCAACTGAAAAATGAAAGTCCGGAATGCTTGAAAAAGTATTCCGGACTTTCTGCTTTAAGACCCGGATTTGAACTGCTTAAGAAACCCGATTGACGAATGAACCAGTTCGGCGGCGCTCTCCGAGGGCAGGAGTGGGCTCATCTCCGAGGTGGACTTTGGGGCCCAAAATCTAGGGTAGGCTTGATCTTGCGACGCGGGGTGGAGCAGTTCGGTAGCTCGCTGGGCTCATAACCCAGAGGTCACAGGTTCAAATCCTGTCCCCGCAACCACTAGAGGCCCTGACCGGCAATACGACCGGTCGGGGCCTCTTCTTTGGATCCCGCATTTAGTAGCATTTCCTAGTATTCTCGATCGCAGGATGCCAGGGATGAATATGTTGCGGGGCATGACTGAAGCCCCGCCATATTTCGCTCTTGCGGCCTGTGATGATCCAAGCTATTAAGGCGGTCAGCAATAGACCGTGCGCTCCTGCCGTCCGGCCGAAGCAAGCAGCTATTACTATCAGTCGATCATTCTCGAGAGGAATGCTTTTCGATGTCAGTGCCAACGAAGAAGTCCGGAACCGCGAAGAGCAAGTGGGTGCAGCGCTACTGGGCGGTGCCGGCAGCCTTGGTTGCCATGCTCTTGATCGTGCTCCTGACGAAGTGGCTGACGGGGCTGTCCGGGGTCAACGACTTTCTGGAGCAGTATCCCGGCCATTCAGAGCTCCCGAGCGGGGCCCCGGTTGGCTTTCCTGCCTGGCTTGCGTGGCAGCATTTCCTGAACGGTTTCTTCCTCCTTCTCATCATCCGTACGGGGTGGCAGGTTCGCACCACCGCCCGCCCGGCTGCGCACTGGACCAGGAACAACAAGGGGTTCATCAGGACCAAGAACCCCCCGAGCAAAATCAGCCTTGATCTGTGGTTCCACCTCACCCTGGATGTCCTGTGGATCCTGAACGGCGTTGTGTTTGCCATCCTTCTGTTCGCTACGGGTCAGTGGATGCGTATTGTTCCCACATCATGGGACGTCTTCCCCAACGCACTCTCGGCTGCGCTCCAGTATGCGTCGTTGAACTGGCCCACTGAGAACGGCTGGATAAACTACAATGCACTTCAGCTGCTGACGTATTTTGCCACCGTGTTTATCGCAGCACCACTTGCCTTCATCACGGGTTTGAGGATGTCGTCAGTCTGGCCCAAGAAGGCGCCCACACTCAACAGGCTTTTCCCGATTGAAGCGGCAAGGGCAGTGCACTTCCCCGTCATGATCTACTTTGTGGCCTTTATCGCGGTCCACGTTTTCCTGGTCCTGGCCACAGGGGCGCTGCGGAACTTGAACCACATGTATGGCGGGAGCGACGAGGAGAACTGGGTGGGCTTCTGGATATTCGCTGTCTCCGTGGCCGTCATGGTCGGCGCCTGGTTCCTCGCCAGGCCGCTCTTCCTGCGCCCCATAGCTTCCCTCATGGGTAAGGTCACCCGCTAACCGCTTCCAAGACTGAAGGCCGGGATTCCATGGGAATCCCGGCCTTCAATTACGTCAAGGGGTGAGTACGTCCGCGAAACTTCTAGAGCTTGTCGAAGTCTGCTTCCTCGACTGTGGTTTCGGATGCCTGGGAGCCGTTTCCGGCGCCGATTGCAGGCTTTGCGCCGCCTGATTTCAGGGCAGCGAGGCGGGCTTCAATCTCGGTCTGTTCGCCGAGATCCTCAAGCTGGTTGAACTGGGAGTCCAGGCTGGATTCTGCCAGTTCCTGCTGACCCCGGACCTTCGCTTCTTCCCGACGGATCTTTTGTTCAAAGCGGCCCACTTCGCTGGTGGGATCCATGATGTCGATGCTCTTGAGCGCATCGTGGACCTGGGACTGGGCGGCGGCAGTCCTGGACCGGGCAACCAATTCGTTGCGCTTGCTGGTGAGCTCGTTAAGCTTGCCCTTCATCATGTCCAGGCCGGACTTGAGCTTATCCACGACCTCGGTCTGGGACGCAATGCTGGGCTCTGCGGACTTCGCTTCGTTTTCCGAGGAGATCTGTCGCTGAAGTGCTACCTTGGCGAGGTTGTCGAATTTCTGGGCGTCAGCAGCATTGCCGGCGCTCCGGTACTCGTCTGCCTTCCGTGAAGCAGCCAGGGCCTTGTTGCCCCAGTCCTGGGCGTTCTTGATGTCTTCGTTGTAGTCGTCCTGGAGCATCCGCAGGTTGCCGATGGTCTGGGCAACCGCAGATTCAGCTTCGGCGATGTTGTTGGAGTAGTCCCTGACCATCTGGTCCAGCATCTTCTGCGGATCCTCGGCTTGGTCCAACAGGGAGTTGATGTTCGCCTTCGCAAGCTGCGCCATGCGGCCGAAAATGGACTGCTTAACCATGGTGTTACCTTTCGTCCTGCTCGGTTGTTCCCACTGATTTCAGTGAACAAATGATGTACCGCTCTATCCGCTTCAAAGGTCATCCTCTGAGGCGCCTAGTCATTCGGGCCTAGAAGCTGCCGGAATCCCCGCCTCCGAAGTCGCCGCCTCCGAAGTCGCCTCCGCCAAAATCTCCACCGCCGGAATCTCCGCCCCAGCCTCCACCGTCGCTGTGGCCGCCGCCCCAGCCGCCGCCTCCGCCGTTGAGGATGGAGTTGATGAGGATGCCGCCCAGGATGGCGCCACCAAGGCCGCCGCCTCCTCCGCCCCCGAACATCCCGCCGCCGCCATAGCCCTGGTTGGCGTAGCCACCGAAATGGTCAACGTCGGTCTGGGCCAGCTGGGCTGCCTGTGCGGCCAATGCGTGCGCTTGCTGGGCATAGGTGAGTGCGGTGACGGGATCGTTTCTGGAGATGGACAAGGAATAGTCCAGGTTGCGTTGTGCTTCGGCCAGCCGGGTACGTGCCTCGGTCCCGACTCCTCCGCGCCGCGCAGTGATGTAATCCGACGTGGCGCTGATCTGCGCCTGGGCGGACATGATGGTTTGCTGGAGGGCAGCCTGTGCCCGGCGGGCCTGTTCTTGCTGGTCCCTGATACCGCTGAGCGCCTGGTCCAGGGACTGGTGGGCAGCTTCCACACGTTCCAGAGTGGCAATGGGATCGATCTTGCCTCCTTGGATTTCCTCTTTCACTTGGTCCAGGGCAGCCTCTACGCGCGCTACAGGTCCAGCCAGCTCCGGATGGGCCCCCGACTGGATCATGGCCTTCGCCTGAACCAGATCCTGGGAGATGTCCACGACGGCGGCTTCCAGTCCGGTTCGGGCCTCGTCGAGGTTGCTCGAGACCTTGGATATGGCATCGATCAGAACGTTTGTCTGGTGGAGGCCCTCTTCTGCTGCCCGGACGGCTACCGCCGCGAGGCTGCCTTCACCGGCGGCAAGCTTCTCCTGGGCCGTCTCGGTGGCATTCTGAACGAAGGCGAGGCGATCCTTGGCCTGAGTGATGTTGTCAGAGACCTGCACCAGGGCGCTGTCTGCGTACTTGGCCCTGAGTCCTGTCAAGGTCTGCTCGGAGTTGGCGATTTTCGCCTCTGCCTCGCGCGCTCCCGCGTTCACCGCGGCAAGAGCCTGCGGTGCGGTCTTCTCCAGTTCCCGGAGGGAATCGAAGTCTGCCTTCTGTTCGCGTAGCGAAGCGAGGGCGGCTTCGGACCGGCGGATGATCTCGCCCAGCCAGGTACGCTGCTGCTCCTCGGTGTCTGGGATGTGGTCATCCAGTTGCTGCTGCAGCTTGAAGGACTCGGACATGTGGCCCTTGGCGTCCTGCAATGCCTTAGTGAAATTGCCCACTGCAGATTCGCCGTACTGCGCCTCAGCAAAACCGAGTTCCTGCTCACTGGATTTAATGGCGTCGTCAGCCTCAATCAGGAGGGAGCCGCTCTTTCGGCGTAGCTCCTCGACGCTCAGTGAAGCCAGGGGATCAAGCTCAGCACTCTGGGGCCCATAGCTGGCGCTGGACGCCTGGGAGGCCTTTTTCCGCCGATTGCGGAGATACAGGTAGGTGCCTACGCCGCCAGCCGCGACAACACCGGTACCAACGAGGACAGCCGTTCCTGCTCCGTCGCCAGAAGAAACCTCCCCGCTTCCTCCGCTGGCTGCGTCGCCGACGGCGCGTGCCGTATCGATGGCGGCTTGGGCGAAGTCCCGTTTTCCGCCGCTCAGGTTGGTAACGATGGCGTTCTGGCTGATGTTGGGAGTCTTTGAGGCAATTGCGCTACGGGAGTTGGGGGCGAAGTAGAAATTGCCGTCATCTGACATCGCCAAGATGACATCGGCTCGTCCCATTCCCTTGGTGGTGGCCACAGCATTGGCCCATTGTTCCGGGTTGGACGGGTTTTCGAACTTGTCCACTGTGACCACGTACAAGTTGTACTTGTGATCCTCCAGGAGCTTCTTGATGGCCTCTCGGACCTCACCTTCTCGTCCTCCGAGGACTTTGGCGTCGTCAACGATGTTCTGGCCGGACGGGATGGTCACCGGATCTTCGGCCCAGGCTGCGGTGGCGGGAAGCGCCAGCATGCCGGCCAGACCGATCACGGCGAGAACACGTCTAAAGTTTGACCGCATGTGCAACCCTTCAGCACTTCCGCGGCCGGTCCAGGCTGAACCAGCCGTCACAGAAAGCACCAGCGCCCCCACGCATGTCTAGCCGCAGGGTCGCTGAGGCATTTCCATTTGATTCTATGGTGCACCTTTTGGGCCGTCCACATGAGGGAATATGCCACCAGCGAAACGCGCTTAAACCCTTGTGGCAGCAGTGAGAGAGTCTTTCAGGAACCTCCCAGCAAACGTCCGCATTAGTTTCAGTCGCAGCATCCATAGTTAATGCAGACACGGATGAAAGGAAGTCCAATGACTGAGAACCCACAAGGCGGTTCGCCCGAGACGCGGGAGCCCCTGGAACCGGGCGTCGAGGAGGGCAGGTCCCGCCAGGTAGCAGGAGAGGCAGGTGCCCCTGACGCCGCAACTGTGGCCTCAGGTGAGGAGCGCTCCTCCGGAGATCCTGCATACTCCCGCGACACGGCCGGTCTTGCCGGCCAACAGCAGCCCTACGCCACCGGCCAAACGGCCGCTGAGAACGTGTCCGCTCCGGGCGAGCTGCAGGGCGAGGGGGAGAGTGCCCGCACCGAGCAGTTCGGCCGCACTGAGCAGTTCGCCCCGCCCGCCGGTCACGCACAGAGCGCGCCAACCGCGCGGTTCGCGTCTCCAACCCATGAGCCGGCAGGCAATGAGTCTGCCGGCCAGGCGTTTGGCCACCAAAGCCAGACGCCCGGCCACCAAAGCCAGACGCCCGGCAACCAAAGCCATGATCCCGCCCAAAGAGGAAATGGAGCGCCGTATGGGCAGCCGACGTCGTTCTACGGCTCCCACAGCGGATCCCACGTAAGCGGTGGCCAGCCTCCTTATGGCCCGTCGCATGTATCTCACCCCGCAAATTCCCCTAAGCGCAAGGCGACTTTCGGCGTCGGGACCCTAGTAGCCAGCATTCTTGCAGCCGGCCTTGTGGGCGGCGGAGTGGTTGCGGCCAGTGACGCTTTCCTTTACCAGGGTTCTCCCGCAGCTGTCAGCAGCAGCCAGCAGGGGACCGTGATCGTCAACAACAAGGACGACGTCAACGTTATTACTGCAGCGGCGCAGAAGGCTTCCCCGAGCGTCGTCACCATCAAAGCCACCGGCGGCGGTGAAGGCGGAACCGGATCCGGCATCATTCTCGATACCGAGGGCCACATCCTGACCAACACCCACGTTGTGACGCTTGACGGCAAGGCCGCCAACGCCACCGTAGAGGTGCGTACGAGCGACGGACGGGTCTTGTCTGCCCGCATCGTTGGTACTGATCCCTTGTCCGACCTTGCCGTCATCAAAGTGGACAACGCTTCCGGCTTGGTTCCGGCTACGCTGGGCGACTCGGCGAAGCTAAACGTCGGCGACACCGCCGTCGCCATCGGATCCCCGCTCGGCCTGACCGGAACGGTCACGGACGGCATCGTCTCCACCCTGAACCGGACCATCAGTGTCGCTTCGTCCGCGGCACCCAAGGATGGCGGTGACAATTCGCAGGGTGACAACCAAGGCGGCTTCAAGTTCGCACCGCCGGACGGCGGTCAGGGCCAGAGCAGCCCTGACCAGGGCTCCATCTCCCTCAACGTGATCCAGACTGACGCAGCCATCAACCCCGGGAACTCCGGCGGGGCGTTGGTCAACAGCAAGGGTGAAGTCATCGGCGTGAACGTGGCCATCGCTTCCGCCGGGGGCGACTCCAGCAGCAGCGGCAACATCGGCGTCGGCTTCAGCGTTCCGATCAATCACGCCAAACGAGTTGCCCAGGAGATCATCGACACCGGTAAGGCCAGCCATGGCCAGTTCGGCGTCAGTGTCAAGGCAAAATCAGCAAGTAGTGCGGCATCAGCGTTCTCAGTAGGCGCTGAGGTGGCCACGGTGGAGTCCGGTTCGGCCGCAGCCAAGGCCGGGATCAAGGTCGGAGATGTGGTCACCAAGTTCAATGACCTTGCCATCAGTGATCCGAACCAGCTGACGGCGGCGGTGCGCGAACAGCCGGCGGGAGCCTCGGTCAAGGTCACCATCCTTCGCGGCGGCCAGGAGCAGCAGTTGGATGTGACGCTCGGAGCAGCGGCAGAACAATAGAAAAACCGAACAGGAACGACGGCGGGGCATCCATCGGTGCCTCGCCGTCGCTTTGTCCGCGGCTGCTTATTGGCGCTCGATATGTGGGGAACCAGGCCGGGACAGCAAATGGGTCTGAAACAGGCGTTAACGCAGGCCGCGGGTATGAGCCGCTATATGGTTAGCTAGGATTTACCCGCACCCTTGGGAAGATCCGCGGACATGACCCCACCCGGCTGGCATTCCATGGACATGGAGTGCCGCTGAACAGAAAGTGGAAGAGACATTGAAGATCATCGTGCTGGTCAAGCATGTTCCTGACGCCCAATTGGACCGTCACCTCAACGGCGCGGACTACACAACAGACCGTGCTGAGAGCATCCTGTCCGAACTGGACGAATATGCGCTCGAAGCCGCCCTGCAACTGACAGAGGCCCAAGGCGGCAAGGGAGCCGGCCACCAGGTCATCGCCTTGAGCATGGGCCCGGCAGGTGCAGCCAACGCCATCAAGAAGTCCCTGCAGATTGGCGCCACTGAGGGCGTGCACCTTAAGGATGACGCTCTGGCGGGTTCGGATGCCGCGGCCACGTCGTTGGCACTGGCCGCAACTGTCCGGTATCTGAGTGCGGGCGGCCCCGTGGACCTGATCCTTACCGGTATGGCTTCCACCGACGGCGAAACCTCCCTTGTGCCGGCGCAGCTGGCCGAACGCCTTGGCCTCCCGCAAGTGACCTTCGCCTCGGAGCTCGAGATCTCGGACGGCCGGATTACTGCCCGGCGCGACAGCGACACACACTACGACACCATCGAGGCACCGTTGCCTGCCGTGGTATCAGTGACTGACCAGATCAACGAGCCGCGATTCCCCAACTTCAAGGGCATCATCGCTGCGAAGCGGAAAACCATCACCACCTTGTCTCTGGCGGACATCGGCGTCAACCCTGCCGAGGTGGGTCTGTCCGGCTCCTTGACGGCAGTGCAGAATGCCGAACCGCGTCCGCCGCGTAGCGCCGGCACCATCATCACCGACGAGGGCGATGCCGGCATCAAGCTGGTTGACTTCCTGGCCGCCCAGAAGCTGCTCTAAGGGGAATCCACGAATATGGCAAAAGTACTTGTATTCATTGACAATCAGGGCCCCGCTGTCAAGAAGAGCAGCCTCGAGTTGCTGACCATTGCCCGCACGATCGGCGAGCCGGTTGTGGCATTCAACGGTGAATTCAACGACGACGTCGCGGCTGCTTTGGGCTCCTACGGTGTCACTGCCGTGTACCGTCCGCGGAGTGCAGACCTCGATGACTATCTCGTAGCTCCCAAGGCTGCTTACCTGGCTGAAGCAGTTGCTGCGACCGGTGCCGGCACGGTGCTCATCGAGAACTCATCGGACGGTAAGGAAATCGCTGCCAGGCTGGGCATCAAGCTTGGAGCAGGAGTAGTCACCGACGTCGTTGGAGTTGAAGCAGACGGAGCGGCTCACAAATCAGTGCTGGCGGGCTCTTACAAAACGGTATGCCGCGCCACCACGCCGGTCTCAATTCTGACTGTCAAAGCGAACTCACTGACCCCTGAACCGGCTGCCACGGCGACGGTGCCAGAGTCCCTCACCATTGAGGTGCCGGCCTCTGTCACGGCGAACGCAGCCCGCATCACCGGACGCAGCAACAAGGCAACCAGCGGGCGTCCGGATCTTCTGGATGCACGTATTGTTGTGGCCGGCGGGCGTGGTGTTGATGGCGATTTTGGCCCCGTGGAGGAGCTGGCAGACGCGCTGGGAGCTGCAGTAGGAGCTTCCCGTGCCGCCACCGACGCCGGCTGGATCAGCCACGACGCCCAAGTTGGTCAAACCGGAAAGACCGTTTCTCCCGAGCTTTACATTTCCGCCGGCATCTCGGGGGCAGTGCAGCAGAAGGCAGGCATGCAGACGGCAAAGGTCATTGTTGCAATTAACAACGACGCCGAGTCTCCTGTTTTCGAGATTGCAGACTTCGGGATTGTGGGGGATCTTTTCGAAGTCCTGCCGCAGGCAACCGCGGAAATCAAAAAACGCAAAGGCTGATGATTGAGCACTGATCCTGTTTCAGCGCAGAGCCCGTTCAACCCGGCCTACCGGGTTGAGCGGGTCCTCTGTTTTGGAGCCCATCCTGATGATATTGACTTCGGCGCCGCAGGAACGGTCGCCGCGTGGACCGCGGCAGGCGTGGAGGTCAGCTACTGCATCATGACCGACGGCGATGCCGGGGGTTTCAACCCTTCCCAACGTGAAGCGATCGTTGCCTTGCGCGCGGAGGAGCAACGCAGGGCAGCTGCCTTGGTCGGAGTCTCTAAGATCCACTACCTGCACGAACGTGACGGCTTCCTGGAACCCTCGCATGAGGTGATGCGGGGAGTTGTGAAAGTGATCCGGGAAGTCCGCCCCGACGTCGTACTGTCCATGCACCCTGAGCGCAACTGGAACCGGATCCAGAAGAGCCATCCGGATCATCTGGCCGTCGGGGAAGCCGTGACCCGCGCTGTGTACCCGGCCCTGGAAAACCCGTTCGCCTACCCCGAGTTGGCCGAGGCCGGGCTTGAGGCGTACAAGTTGCCTTGGCTATGGCTTTTCGCGGGACCGGAGGAGCGGGAGAACCATTTTGTGGACGTCAGCGACCACGTGGAGGACAAGCTTGCCGCCATTCACGTCCACACCAGCCAGCATCCTGATGTCCAGGCCATGGACAGAACCGTGCGGGCAATGATGTTGCAGAACGGGCAACGAGCAGGCATGAAAGAAGACCGCAGTGCTGAAGCCTTCCACGTGGTCAGAATCAACGGCGACAGCACCATCGCCGGCTTCTAAAGGAGTCAGGCTCCCAAGGTAGCCGCGGCAACCGGCGGCGTGCTGGGTGACCCGGACCCGCCGAGCGGTTCGACGGTAATTCCCAGCGACGCTGCCGCCTGGATGCCGTCAACCACAGCCGGCTTGGACAAGGCTTCTGCGTCCATCAGTCCCTTCGAGACCGGTGCTGAACCGTCCTTCGGGATCAGCCACATCTGGTAAACCTTGCCCTCCGGGGGCGCCGGAACGCCGTCCATGGTGACCACCAGGGCGTTCTTCGACGGCGAGATTGCGAGGTTGGCCGTGCCTCCGCCTGTTACGCCCACACTCGCCTTACGGAGATCCTGGGCCTGGAGGACCTGGTTCAGCGGATCGTTCTGGTACGCATTGTAAGCTCCGATCCCCACTCCGCCGAGGGCCAAGGCCGCCGCAGCGGCCACCCCGATGATCCAGTTCCTCATCGGGCCGGACCGGCGGCGTTCCTCACGCCGTTGGCGGGCGGCGGCCAGGGAGTCGGGGACGGCTGGAGCGGCTTCCTGTTGGGAAGGCAATTGAGCCATGATGCGGCCAAAGAGGTCCGACGACGGCTCCTCCTCCGCGGTGAAACTCACGGCCAGCGTTTCGCGTGCCTGGCGGACCCGGTCGTTGAAGGCTTTGCGTTCTTCGGGCGTCGCTGCTGCCACGTGCCGCTCCACAGCCGCGCGCTCGTCGGCGCTCAGGGCGTCCAGGGCATAGAGCTCGGCCAACTCCGCTGCACGTCCGGCAGCCAAGTCGGTGGCAATGTCCACGGAAAAAGTCATCGGATCACGATCGCTGTTGTTTTCAGTCATCTCAACTCACACCCAAACAGGTCTTCAACCGGATCAGTCCGTCACGGATGCGGGACTTGATGGTGGGCACGGCGGCATTCAGCCTCTCTGCAACTTCCCGGTACGTCAATCCGCCGTAGTACGCAAGGCGGACGGACTCCTGCTGGGTTTCAGTCAATGTGCCCAGGCACCGTACAACCGCCTCCGCCTCCAACCTGCTGTCCACTTGGTCCGAGACGGAGTCGTGGTCGATGTCCTGGCTGCTGGCTCCGTACCTGGCTTCCCTGTCCGTGGCCGACTGGGTGGAACGCACCTTGTCGACCGCTCGGCGGTGGGAAATGGTCATCAGCCAAGCTAATGGGCTTCCAGCTTCATCGTTGAACTTCGAGGCATTTTGCCAAACCTGCAGAAAGACTTCCTGAGTTGTGTCTTCGCTAAGTTCCGCGTCAATCAGCACCCTCCGCGCCATCCCATACACGCGCCTCGAGGTGAGTTCATAAAACTCAGCGAAGGCGGGCTGGCTTCCGCCCGCTATCTGGGCGAGCAGTGAGCCCAGGCGGCGGTTCAGGTCGAGACTGGTGCCAGTAGAGGCGGCAGCCCCAGGGTTAGGCGCATTGGGAGTGTCCATCACTGTCAAGCATATGTCCGCCGGAGACCGTGCGGGAGCGCCGACGCCCACGGAGGACTCGCCCGGAGTTATGGTCCCAGTTTCCCCGCCGGGGCTTGCTGCCAGTGTTGTCACCTTCCGCTCTCACGTTCCCTCCGCTCGCTTTCCTACTAATAATTCGGCGCTGGCGGGCGTTCGGATGGGAAGAAGACAGCACTCTTTCCTAGAGCTTTGCTCCTGCAAATCCATTCTGCCGCCATGCCTCGTAGACGGCGATGGACGCGGCGTTGGCCAGATTCAGCGAGCGCAGCGAAGGGAGCATTGGAAGACGGACACGGGAGGTTACGTGGGGATCGGATTTGATGGATTCCGGAAGCCCCACGGATTCCTTGCCAAAGAGCAGGACGTCGCCCGGCCGGTAGCTGATGTCGGTATAGGACGCCTCGCCATCGGATGTGAAAGCGAAAACCTGTTCCGGCTGAAGGGCCTTCCACGCGGCGTCCAGGTCCTGGTGAATGGTGACGACGGCGAGGTCGTGGTAGTCCAGCCCCGCCCGGCGGAGTTTGGCGTCGGAGAAATCGAAGCCGAGAGGCTCAATCAGGTGCAACTCTGCTCCGGTTATGGCTGCCAGGCGGATGGCGTTGCCGGTATTGCCGGGAATTTCAGGGGCGTGGAAGAGGATGCGGAACACTGTCCAATAGTAGCTACCCTTGCGGCTGCCATTGGCCGCATCCCGGTCCGACGCGTTAGTGCATGCCGCGGAGCAGCCTGGCCAGTACCGGCACATTCACCGTGTTGGGGGCCGGTCCTGAGCTAAGGAACTGCTTGAGCCCCCGAGCAAGCCCGGCAGCATTAACCACCTGCACCATGTCCAGGCTGCTCCGGGACCGCCGGTGGTGGTCTATGACGGGCTCGTGGAGGTTACCGTCGGGGCTGTGTATGACTGTCCAGCCCGTGACATTCAACTCAGGGAAAATGTCCTGCATGCGCCTCACCACATGCGCTAACTGTGGTGGCGCGATGGAGCGTCCGCCATGGTTGAGGGTACTGCCGTTCCACGCATAGGCACCCTTTGGAAGCAGCATGGAACCGATGATCGCAAGCCGGTAGCCGGAGAGGACGGCGTGGTCGATGTGGCTGTTGTCCGCGGGGGACTGAAGGCCGTTGATGAGCCTGGCAGCGGGAATGGCGGGAAGGATCTGGCGGGTGATCAGCTGGACGGTACGCATTTCACGCTGGATACGGGCTTCGGCTCCGAAGATCCCACGTTTGCGGGGCATTCCGTGCACCTGTTGGCGGGCCAATTCAGAGGGAATGAGGGGAACATATCCCTCTTGGTTGGCGGTCTCGAACGGCGGAATATAAACGGCGGGGTCACCGGCCGTATTCCGGGGAGTGTTGGGGCGACGGACGGTGGATGCGGCATGGCTGCCTGCCGCTGGAGCGTCGAAGTGGGCGCCGTCGTCGTCCTCTGAGGTTCCCATCGCGTAGGCGCGGTCGTATGCTGAACGGCGTTTGGGATCCATCAGTATCTCGTACGCGAGAGTAACCCGGCGGAAAGCGGCGGCGTCACCGCCCTGGTCAGGATGGGAAAGGCGTGCAGCCTTACGGTAGGCCACCTTGATCTCCTTCTCCGTTGCCGTGACGGCGATACGGAGAACCTGGTAGTGGGAGCTGCTGCCCTGGGTCAACCACGGATCCTTTTTCTTGAGGTGCCAGCCCGCTCAGGCAGTCCGGTCCGGCCAGTTTAACCGGCTAGGAACACAACGACTGCACAGCCGCTCTTGGTTCCCTGCGTGGCGGCGGGGCTGGTCCGTGCGAATCGGTTATGGCGGTGACGGGAGATTAGACTTTTGCGGAGGCCCGTGCAGGACGGCGTCTTCGGCAGGGCAGCGGGGGGACTGGGTGCGGGACGTCAAAGGCAAGGCGCGGCGGGTCATATCGGCCAAGAAATCAGCACGAATGGCGGGGAAGTGGGGCAGTTTTCAGTCCGCAGTTCTTCGGGCGGTTCTCCTCACAGCCGGTGTGGCGTTGACTGCGGCCGGCTGCAGCCTGGATGTACCGGACCCTGCTGCTCCCAAGGTTGTTCCCACCACCCCGGGAGTAGCCACACCCACGATCACTCCGGGATACGACGCTGCAGCCGTAGCGGGCAAGGACATGCCTTTCGCGGCTGGCGATACGTTGCCCGCAGGGGTTCCGGTGGGGATTTCTGATGGTCTGGCCCAGGCCCCGGGCTGGAAGCCCGGGAAGCAGGATGTGGCGGGCGAAAACCAGTACATCAAGGCCGACGGCTGCGTGGTGGCCGCAAAAGTGCGGACAAACCAGTGGCCCCTGACTGCCAGCGGCAACGACAAAACCTCCACCGTGGAGCTTTTCACTTACCTGGATTCCACTATCCTGCCGGACTACTTGACGCTGGCCAACCTGCGTTGGGGAGGGGAACCGGGCAAGCCCGCTCCGAACGTGGAGGTCCTGGTCCTTGAAAGGCGGCCCACGTCCGGGGCCAAGGCCACCTCGATTATGGCGAGGATGTTCGGTGAAACCGGCTCGTCCGTCTATATCTCCATTTCCTGTCCCGACCAGGGCACGCTGTCAGCTGCGAAGGCCGATGTAGCCCAAAGAGTGGCGGTTGTGCCGCCGTCGGACTGACATCCTTTTCATAAGACTCCGCCATGAGCCGTCGTCAACGTCTCCAATCGAAGAGACGGGGCCCCAACGCTAGAATTGGTATGTGCCTGCCTACCTTGATCATGCCGCCACTACGCCCTTGTCCCCGGAGGCGTTGGCTGCACTGACGCGGGAACTTTCCCGCACCGGCAACCCCTCTTCGCTGCACGGCTCTGGCCGCCGTGCCCGTCGCTCAGTCGAGGATGCCCGTGAAGTGCTTGCCGCAGCGGCGGGAGCGCACCCCTCAGAAGTCATCTTCACCTCGGGAGGCACTGAGGCGGATAACCTTGCAGTTAAGGGACTGTATTGGGCCCGGCACGGCGAAGATCCGTCCCGCAGACGCGTCCTGTGTTCCGCCGTCGAGCATCCGGCCGTCCTGGATGCCGTGGAGTGGCTTGAAAAACATGAGGGAGCCGAGGTCTGCTGGTTGCCGGTGGACGGCGATGGCGTGGTCCGGTTGGATGTTTTGAGGTCCGAGCTCGCACGCGATCCAGGTTCCATTGCCTTGGTCACGGTGATGTGGGCCAACAATGAGGTAGGAACAATCCAGCCGATTGCGGAGATCGTGGAGCTGGCGCATGCAGCAGGGGTGCCGGTGCATTCTGACGCTGTCCAGGCATTCGGCTCCCTGCCGGTGGCCTTCAGGCCTGTCGGCCTGGATGCGATGTCGATTTCAGGCCATAAGATCGGCGGCCCGGTGGGCGTCGGGGCCCTGCTGTTGGGGAGATCGGTGAAGCTGACCCCTGTGCAGCACGGCGGTGGTCAGGAGCGGGACGTCCGATCGGGAACGTTGGACACAGCGTCCATTGCAGCCTTTGCCGCAGCCGCCGAAACCGTCACCCGGAACCTTTCGGCGGAATCGTCACGAATCTCGCGCCTCCGCGATCGCCTTATTGCTGGAGTGCAGGCAGCGATACCGGCCGCAGTCCTGCGAGGGGCGCCTGGGGCCGGCCGCCTACCGGGTAACGCGCACTTCACTTTCCCCGGTTGTGAAGGGGATTCCTTGCTGTTCCTGCTGGATCTGGCGGGTGTGGAATCGTCCACAGGTTCTGCCTGCACTGCAGGTGTTCCGCGTCCCTCCCATGTGCTCCTGGCCATGGGCCTGGACGAAGAGACGGCCAGGGGAGCGCAGCGCTTCACCTTGGGGCATGCGTCGACAGAGGCGGATGTCGATGTCCTGCTGAAGGCATTGCCTGATGCCTATGATCGCGCCGCCCAGGCGGGCATGGCGGGGCATGTTTCCTCCATCCAGACAGCCGCCACTGTTGCCCGTCAGGGTTCTGTTGCCCGTCAGGGTTCTGCGAGCAGCTGATCCAGGGGCATTGCGGCATCGGCCAGGGCTTCTGGTGCCAGCTGCCTCCGTGAACTGATCAGTTCTTTGATCACCTTTTGGGCGGACGGTTTGGGCTTGGCGGCCTTGGGCCAGTTGACGCTCATTCCCGCCACCACCCGTCCTTCATGCTGCCAGAAGGCAATGAATTCCTTACTTTCGAGTGAGCCGCGAACCACAGGGCTTTCCTTGGCGAGCGTTGGGAATCCCGAGTACTCCATGCTGACGTCGAACTGGTCCGTGTAGAAGTACGGGATGGTATCGAACACGACGTCCTGTCCCAGCATGGCCTTCGCCACCGTCTTGCCCCCGTTCAATGCATTGGACCAGTGCTCACTGCGGTGGTGCTGGCCGGTGAAGGGGTGCAGGGCATTCGCGACGTCCCCGGCCGCATAAATGTCCGGAGCCGAAGTCCGCAGTGAGGCGTCAGTCAGAATGCCGTTGTTCAGGTCCAGGTGCGCTTCCTTGGCAAGTTCGACGTCCGGGACGACCCCGACGGCGATCACGACAGTATCTGCCGGAAGGAACTCCCCGGAATCGGTGACCACGCCTGCGGCCTTTCCTGAAGTTCCTCGTATCTCCACAGCCGATGCGCCCAGCCTGAAACCTACCCCGTTGGCCTCATGGAGGCTGTGGAAGAACCTGCCTAGATCCGGCCCGATGGCAGCAGAGAGCGGAATATCCTCGAGTCCGATGAGGGTCACCTGGTTGCCGTAGGCGGACGCGGCGGCGGCCAACTCCATTCCTATCCAGCCTGACCCGATCATCACAACGATCCTGCCGCCGTCGGACAGCCTGTCACGGAGCATGCGGCTGTCATCGACGGTCCGGAAAGTGGTTACCCCGTCAAGCCCGCTGCCTGGCAGCGGTACGGTGCGAGGCTGGGCGCCAGTGGCGATCAGCAGGGAGCCGAACTGAATCCGGCTGCCGTCGGCCAGGGTTACGCCATGAGCGGCGGCGTCAATTTCAGTGACCCTAATCCCCAGGCGGAGGTCGACGTCGTTCTCCCGGTACCAGGAGTCGGGCACCACAGGAAGGGCTTCTTCGCCCTCTTTGCCAAGGAGGTACTCCTTCGAGAGCGGAGGACGCAGGTACGGATGATGCTTCTCTGCCCCAATGAGTGTGAGGGAACCGGCGAAGCCTTGGCCGCGGAGAGTCTTTGCCGCCGTGGCACCCGCCAGCCCGCCTCCCGCGATGACGATATGTTCGGCAACCATGATGCGCCTCGATTCTGACCGAAGGCCGCAGCCTTCGTGGACCTTTTCTAAAACTGATACTCTTGACTTTAGAAGCGAAGGCACTCGACGGTCAAGGGATTTTGGGCCCTGATTCGCAAGGACAGTAGAATAGATGGGCGGACCCTGTGTCCGCCGGAATATCAACCGGGCTTCCGGTCCCGAAATCCCCCAATTTTCCCAAAGAAAGCCAGTATGCGAGTTCTTGCAGCCATGAGCGGTGGAGTGGATTCCGCCGTTGCCGCCGCCCGCGCCGTTGACGCCGGGCACGACGTCGTCGGTGTTCACCTGGCGCTCTCCCGCATGCCCGGAACCCTCCGCACCGGCAGCCGGGGCTGCTGCACCATCGAAGACTCCCGCGATGCCTGGCGGGCTTGTGACGTCCTCGGAATTCCCTACTATGTGTGGGACTTCTCGGAGCGGTTCAAGGAAGACGTCGTCCAGGACTTCATTGACGAATACGCTGCCGGCCGCACCCCCAATCCATGCATGCGCTGCAACGAGCGCATCAAGTTCGCGGCGTTGTTGGAAAAGGCCATAGCTTTAGGTTTTGACGCCGTCTGCACCGGGCACTATGCGAAGGTGATCGAGGATGCGGAGGGCAACCGCGAGCTCCACCGCGCTGCAGATTGGGCCAAGGATCAAAGCTACGTGCTGGGTGTCCTGACGCACGAGCAGCTCAAGCATTCGATGTTCCCGCTGGCAGATACGCCCTCCAAGGCCGAGGTCCGCGCCGAAGCCGAGCGCCGGGGCCTGTCCGTGGCAAACAAGCCTGACAGCCATGACATCTGCTTCATCCCCGACGGCGATACCGCTGGCTGGCTGGCTGAGAAGATCGATATGACCACCGGGGACATCGTTGATGAAACTGGCTCCAAAGTAGGCGAACACCCAGGGGCCAATGCCTTCACCGTCGGCCAGCGCCGCGGATTGAAGCTAGGCACTCCCGCCGCCGACGGGAAGCCGCGCTTTGTTCTGGAGATCCGCCCCAAGGAAAATAAAGTGGTTGTAGGCCCGGAGGCGCTTCTAGCCATTGACGAAATCCGGGGCATCAAGGTGTCCTGGGCAGGCCTCCCCATCGGCGAGATCAGTACGGGTGAGCACTTTGACTGCTATGCCCAGGTCCGCGCGCACGGCGACCCGGTCCCTGCGCGTGCATGGATGGAGCGCTCAACGGACGAGGACGGCCGCAGCCAGGAAAACCTCGTCGTCACCCTCACCAACCCCCTGCGCGGAGTCGCGCCTGGTCAGACGGTGGTGCTTTACCAGGGTAGCCGGGTACTTGGTCAGGCGACCATTGACACGGCCCGTTCCCTGCAACGCGCAGCCCTTTAAGCCGCGGGATATCCTGCCGGCCAGCCTTCAGGCCGAAGAAAACGATAGTCATGCATCAATCCGGTAAATATTGTGTTTCAAATCACCAGAACTGACCTTCCAGTATCGGATTCTCTGATTGAATCAAGGCACCAGCACAGCGCGCCGTAATACGGAGTAACTTTTCGATCAATAAATTACTTCCGGTATACATCAGGCGGCGCGCGGTAGTCATCGAACAGAAAGTTCACAGATGCCAACAACTAAGAAAGCCCTGCGGAGTGCTATCGCGCTCGCGGGCGTTTCCGCCCTCGCCCTGACTGCCTGCACGGGCCCCTCGGGCGGCGGAACGAACACCGGCGGAGCCGGAGGTGGAACCATTACGTTTGGCACCACCGACAAGGTGGTCACTCTGGACCCCGCGGGCTCCTACGATGCCGGTTCATTTATGGTGATGAACCAGGTCTACCCGTTCCTCATGAACGCCAAGCCCGGAACGGCTGACTCCACCCCTGACATCGCTGAGTCAGCGGAGTTCACGAGCCCCACCGAGTACACCGTCAAGCTGAAGTCGGACCTCAAATTTGCGAACGGCCACGCGTTGACATCATCCGACGTGAAGTTCTCCTTCGACCGTGTGGTCAAGATCGCAGACCCCAACGGCCCGGCCTCCCTTCTGGGCAACCTCTCTTCGGTCGAGGCCACTGACGATCAAACAATCGTCTTCACGCTGAAGAAAGGCAACGACCAGGTCTTCCCCGGAGTCCTGGCCGCCAACTCGGGTCCCATTGTCGATGAAGAGGTCTTCCCGGCCGACAAGGTCATGACCGACGATGACATCGTCAAGGGCAAGCCCTTCGCCGGCCCCTACACCATAGAAAGCTACAAGAAGAACGAACTGGTCAGCCTCAAGCCCAACCCGGATTACAAGGGCCTTTTGGGTAAGCCGGCAAACGACGGCGCCAACATCAAGTACTACGCGGACGCCAACAACCTCAAGCTGGAGGTCCAGCAGGGTGGGATCGACGTCGCCGGCCGCAGCCTGGCAGCCACTGACGTCGCTGACCTTGAGAAGGATTCCAAAGTCAAGGTTCACAAGGGGCCCGGTGGTGAGCTCCGCTACATCGTTTTCAACTTTGACACCATGCCGTTCGGTGCCAAGACACCTGATGCAGATCCCGCCAAAGCGCTCGCTGTCCGGCAGGCAATGGCCCACATCGTAGACCGGGAAGCTCTTGCGACCCAGGTCTACAAGGGAACCTACCTCCCGGCGTTCTCGGTTGTTCCCGACGGCTTCGTCGGCGCTACCCAGCCGCTCAAGGAAATGTATGGTGACGGCGCGGGCAAGCCCAGCCTGGACAAGGCGGAGAAGGCATTTTCGGACGCTGGCGTCACTGCTCCCGTGACCCTCAAGCTCCAGTACAACCCTGACCACTACGGCGAGTCCTCAGGAGACGAATACGCCATGATCAAGGAGCAACTGGAAAAGTCAGGACTGTTTAAGGTGGACCTGCAGTCCACTGAATGGGTCACCTACTCCAAGGACAGGACAGCCGACGCCTATCCGGTTTACCAGTTGGGCTGGTTCCCGGATTATTCCGACGCCGACAACTACCTGACGCCGTTCTTCGTTCCGGGCAACTTCCTGGGCAACCACTACGAGAACCCGGCTGTGACCGAGCTGATCGGCAAGCAGCTGACCACCGTTGAGAAGGCCGAACGCGAGAAAGTCCTGGGTGAGGCCCAGGAGGCCGTTGCCAAGGACCTCTCCACCTTGCCCCTCCTGCAGGGTGCACAACTGATGGTGGCCGGGGCGAATGTGAAGGGCGTTGATACCACCCTTGACGCTTCCTTCAAGACCCGTCTTGGTGTGATTTCCAAGTAAGAGTCCCATCAGGTCCTGACCAGCCATGGAGGCGGGGCGCCACAACGGCGTCCCGCCTTTGGCTCGTCACCCGGCCCCCAACAACCCCGGGAATCTCTAGATTTTAGGTACTAATGACAACCCTTATTGATGCGCCGCCAAGCGACGCCGACGGGATCCTCCCGTCGAAAAAGAAGTCATCGGGCGGCGGTCTTGGCCAGTACATACTGGTCAGGTTTCTCCTGATCTTCCCCACGATCTTTATCCTCGTCACCATGGTTTTCTTCCTGATGCGAATCACCGGTGACCCCATTACGTCAGCCCTGGGCGGCAGGCTTCCCCCTGATCAACTGCAGGAACGGATCCACGCCGCAGGCTACGACAGGCCAATCCTGGTGCAGTACCTGGAATACCTTGGCCAACTCGCCACGGGGAACTTCGGCACCACATTGTCGGATAACCGCAAGGTTTCGGAAATGCTGACCACCTATGGGGCGGCCACGCTGGAACTCTCCATCAATGCCGTGCTAGTTGCTCTGGTGGTGGGAATTCCACTGGGCATGATCGCGGCTCACCGGCGTGACAAGGCACCGGATGCGGTGCTCCGCATTTTCGCTATCCTTTGCTATTCCACCCCGGTGTTCTTCTCCGGACTCCTCTTCAAACTGACGTTCGCTGTCTGGCTGGGCTGGCTGCCTGTGGCAGGCCGGGCCACCACCTCTACCGAGCTTTCGCTAACTGGCCTTGGGGCCCCCTCAGGAATTTACTGGCTCGACGCCCTCCGCAGCGGGAACATGGCGGCCCTTGGCGACGTGGTGGCGCACGCCGTTCTTCCGGCCCTCGCCTTGGGCCTCCTGACGGCCGGAATCTTCCTTCGGCTCGTGCGGACCAACGTTATCGGCACACTGGGCAAGGACTACATCGAAGCTGGACGCTCACGGGGCGTCAGCGAATTTAGGCTCGTGACCAAACACGCCTACAAGCCTGCCCTGATCCCCATCATCACCGTTATGGGGCTTCAGATCGCCGTGCTGCTCGGAGGAGCCGTGCTGACTGAGACCACTTTCGAATGGAAGGGCCTGGGCTTCCAGCTGGCTTCATACCTTACTGCCCGTGACTTTGTGGCGGTCCAGGGCATTGTGGTCCTCCTGGCGATCATCGTGGCTGTCACCAACTTCATCGTGGACATCGCTGCCGCGCTGATCGACCCCCGTGTGAGGTACTGACATGAGCACAGATTCTCCTCTGCCGATCGTGGCAGATCCACGGCAACCCCTTTTCAAGCGGCTGCCGGTAATTTCGCATTTCAACAAGAGCGTGGGCCTTCAGCGCGGGATGCTGGTGGCCGGACTCGTGCTGACGGGAATTTTTATCCTGACAGCCATCCTTGCCCCACTGATTGCCCCCTTCGGTTTTTCACAGATCTCCGACGCCGACGGCAGCTTTCCGACGCAGGAACCGCCGGGCGGCAGGCACCTCTGGGGTACCACCGTGGGTGGCTACGATGTTTTCTCACGGGTTGTTTGGGGTGCGCAGACCGCAATCATGGTGATTATCGTCGCCGTCGTGATGTCCATCTTTATCGGGGTCATCCTCGGTCTGGTGAGTGGCTACTTCGGGGGCTGGCTTGACCGGGTACTCGTTGTGGTTGCCGACGCTGTGTACGCCTTTCCCTCCCTCCTCGTGGCTATCGTCATGGCCATTGTCATCAGCGGGGGAAGGTCCAGCCTCATCGGCGGAATCCTGGCTGCGGCCATCTCCATAACCGTCGTGTTCATTCCGCAGTACTTCCGGGTAATCAGGGCGGAGACCATCCGTTTGAAGGCCGAGCCCTTCGTGGAATCCGCCAAGGTGGTGGGAGCCTCGAATATCCGGATCATGAGCCGGCACATTTACGGGAACGCCACCCGGACCCTGCCGCTCATATTCACCCTAAATGCTTCAGAGGCCATCCTTACCCTTGCCGCGCTGGGCTTCCTGGGCTTCGGCATCGAGCCGACGTCGGCCGCTGAGTGGGGGTTCGACCTGAACAAGGCCCTGGCCGATACGACGTCGGGAATTTGGTGGACGGGTGTTTTCCCTGGCCTGGCCATCGTCCTCACAGTCCTGGGCCTGACCCTGGTCGGCGAAAGCATCAATGATCTGAACGATCCCCGCCTGCGGGGACGCAAACGCGCCGGCGGTAAGGGTGGAGCAGATGCTCCCACCGCTTCCCAGGCCGCGTTTGAAGCAGAAGCGAGGACGTTATGACCATCAACATCGATCCGATAAAGGACGACGCCGGCACTTCCGGACCAGTGCTGGATATCGACCATCTCAAGGTCACTTTCGCCACCGACGGGGGTGACGTGCATGCGGTGAAGGACGTCAGCCTGCAAGTAAAGCAGGGCGAGGTCCTGGCCATTGTGGGGGAGTCAGGTTCCGGTAAGACTGTGACAGCGAAGACGATTCTGGGGCTCCTTCCGGAAACTGCCACGAGTTCAGGGGCTGTGCTCATCAATGGCAACAACGTCATCAGCGTCAGCGCAGCACGTCTGCGCCAGATCCGTGGCAAGGACGTCGCCATGGTTTTCCAAGAACCGTCGACGGCGCTTAATCCCGTCTTTACCGTCGGCTGGCAGATAGCGGAGGGCCTTCGCGCGCACGCCGGCAGGGGGGATGACGGTCACCGCATCAGCAGGCGGGAGGCGAAACTGCTGGCGATCGATGCGCTGCGCAGGGTAGGCATCCCTGATCCTGAAACCAGGGTCAACTACTACCCTCATCAATTCTCGGGCGGTCAAAAACAACGCGTGGTCATCGCGGCAGCCCTGGCCTTGAACCCGGGGCTGATTGTTGCGGACGAACCCACAACCGCCCTTGATGTAACGGTCCAGGCTGAGATACTGCAGTTGCTGAGGGATCTTAGGGACATCTACGGCACATCGATTGTCCTGATCACCCACAACATGGGAGTGGTGGCGGACCTCGCCGACCGGGTGGTGGTCATGTACCAGGGCGACGTGGTGGAGGAAGCTCCTTCCAGAGCCCTTTTCGCCCAACCCAAACAGGAGTACACACAGAAGCTGCTTGCGGCTGTTCCGCATCTCGGCAGGAATTCTGCGTCGGAGGGAATGAAGGAACGGGCACACCAACATGGCAAGGTGCTGGTTGAGGCCAAGGACCTGACCATCGAGTATCCCGGCAGGCTTGGCAGCCCGGGATTCAAGGCGGTGGACCGTGTCAGCTTCACCTTGTCGGAGGGCGAAGTTTTCGGCCTGGTGGGTGAATCAGGGTCCGGCAAGACCACTATCGGCAGGGCGATCGCGGGGTTGAACCGGACCACCGGAGGCAGCCTGAAAGTCCTTGACTACGAAATGCTGAACCTTAAAGAGCGCACTTTCAAGCCGCACCGCAAGGATATTGGCTTTGTTTTCCAGGATCCTGCGGCGTCGTTCAATCCACATCTCACCATTGGCGACTGTGTGGCGGAGCCCCTCATCATCCATGGGAACCCGACACCCGCCCAGGCACGCCAGCGGGTCAGTGAGCTACTCGAATCAGTACAGCTGCCGGCGTCGTATGCAGGCAGGTACCCCCATGAGCTCTCCGGAGGGCAACGGCAGCGGGCTTCCTTGGCCCGCGCCCTCATCCTGAACCCCAAGCTGCTCATTGCCGACGAGCCGACGTCAGCCTTGGATGTCTCCGTCCAGGCCAAAGTGCTGGAGCTCTTCAAAGAGATCCAGCAGGAGTTCGGCTTCGCGGCCCTGTTCATCAGTCATGACCTCGCCGTCGTGGACATCCTCTCCCACTGGGTGGGTGTGCTCTACAAGGGCAGGCTTGTGGAACAGGGGCTGGGACGCGTGGTGATGAATGCCCCGCAGCATGAGTACACCAGGCGGCTCATCGCTTCCTTGCCGGTGCCTGATCCTGAAGAACAGGCCCGACGCCGGGAAGAGAACAGGGCTTTGCTCACGACCTAGTCAATAGGCATGCCAGGATAAACAGGGTCCCGCCGCCGTTCCGGACGGTTCATTCAGCGGCGGCGGGTCCCATTTGCAACAGTATTTTTGCGGGACAGGGACCCGCTCTGGCCGGAGCCTGACAGCGGCGTTGATCTAGGGTCATACCCCTAGACTGGAACCATGAGCGAGCAGAACCACGACCACTCCGACGCCGAATCCTATGATCCTTCGGCCAGTTCCCTCGCCGGCCAGGTGGATAGCTCGGTGATGGCGGAACTTTTGTCCATTAGGTCCAGCATCGACAATATCGATGCGACGCTTGTGTTCCTCCTGGCTGAACGCTTTAAGGCCACGCAAAAGGTGGGCTTCCTCAAGGCAACTCACAAACTTCCTGCGGGGGATCCCGGGCGGGAACTGGCCCAAATCGCAAGGCTGAGGCGTCTGGCGGAAGAGGCCCATTTGGATCCGGCTTTCGCGGAGAAGTTCCTGAATTTCATCATCGGCGAGGTCATCCGCCATCATGAAGCGATCGCCGAGGACCATGAAGCGGCCACGAACGGCTCCTTGAACTCCACGCAACAGGTGGACGCCTAAGTCATGCCCGTCAACGACTCGCAGCAGGAAAGCCAGGTCACCGCTACAGCCCTCGGCCCGTGGCCAGGGGATGATCCGCTGGAAGCCAGCCGCATTGTCCGCGGCGAACTCGGTTCCCCGCACTTGCCGTTTCTGGTCGAGCTCCCCGAACGCGGGGTCGGTTCCGACCCGTTAGGACGCACCGCCTCCGTCCTCGTGGATCTGGCCGTTGACACGCAGCCCTACGGCTGGAGGATTGTAGACAGGCCCGGCAAGGACATGCGCAGGGCGGAATCGGCTCTTTCGACCGATATCAATGTGCTCGCTGACGTGGCCGGGGCAGAAGAGGCCCCGGCTGAAGAATTCAAAATCCAGCTCATTGGCCCGCTCTCCCTGGCCGCCGGGCTCCATCTCCACAATGGCGAACGGGCCCTGCTGGACTACGGTGCGCGCCGCGATATCGCTGATTCATTGTCAGCAGGAGTCCACGATCTGCTCGCCCGGATCTCGACGGCGGTGCCCGGCGCCCGGCTGGTCGTCCAGATCGACGAGCCGGATATTGCATCCATCATGGCGGGAACCATCCCGACGTCCAGTGGTTACAGGACGCTCCGCTCGGTTCCCGGTCAGGAAGTTACTGAATCCTGGCGCTCGCTGATTGAGGCTCTGCGCGTTGCGGGTGCCGTGGAGATCGTTGTGGCAGTGCCGGAAGTCGAAGCGCCGTTTGACCGCATCATCGCTGCCGGAGCCGACGGTATCGCCGTCCCGCTTAAGGCGCTCACGTCCCGCCAATGGGAGCAGTTGGCGGCTGCCGTGGAATCCGGTAAGCGGCTTTGGGCGGGGGTCCTGCCCGTTGAAAACCCTTCCGCACAGCTCCCTCGGGTGCCGGAGGTGGTAGAGAACGTCTGGCGGCCATGGCGGAAGCTCGGGCTTCCGGCCCACAGCCTGAGATCACTGCGGGTCACGCCATCAGCGGGCCTGGCCGGGCATACACCAGCAAGCGCCACGGCTGTCCTCACCCGCCTCACCCAAGTGGCGGACGGTCTCAACCAGCTGGCCTTGGGCTAGGTCCGGCTTTCCCACTTGTCCGGCTGAGCATAGGCCGGCAGGAACCCGGGAGTGCTGCTACCGCGCCCAGGATAGCTGAGCAGACGGTAGTCGAAACGTCCGGCGTAGACCAGGACGAGGCCAACCTGAGGCTGGATCACTTTGACCTGGATCCGGTGCTGCTGTTCGGAGGCATCCCACCATTGTTCTGCGAAGGCCTTTGCATCGAGGGCTTTGGGAAGCGGGATCCGCAGAGGGCCAAGGAACAGCCGGGACTTACCGGAAATGCCACGGAGCCTGCCCTCGTCAGTGACTCCGAGGTCCAGGTCCGTGACGAGTCTCCGGTAGCGGCCGACGTAGTCCACAAGCCGGGGATTCCCGGGGGACTCCAGGCGTGCCTCCGGTATTTGGCCTTGGGACACAGATTGCGCTCCGTGCTGCGAATCAATGAGGCTCGTCGTGTCGTGGAACAGACGCGTCATCCCGGGAAAAAAGATCTCCCGCCGGGCAGTAAGGCTGGATCGCCCGAAGGGGTCAAGGTGGGCGTGGTTTTCGATCCGGAACCGGATCCCTTCCCCGTACTCGGGGAAAAAGGCCTCCTCTCCGGTGGTCAGTTTCAAGAGTGGCCGAAGCCAGGACTGGCGGCACCCTACGATGTCGAACACCCCTTCGCCTACGCCGTAGTTCCCCATTCCGGGGGCAAGCGAGAAGTATTCCTGCAGTTCCGGCTGCAGGCGCTCAAAGTCGCTGCCCATGGCACGCCGGTAAATGGGGGTGGTCACGCTGGCCTCCTGATAGTCCTGATTCTTCAATTTCACGCCTGGCTTTACGATGCCGGGCTAAAGCCGTCCTGCTGCTTTGAGCCTGATGTACATATCGGCTAAGGCAGGCGGCAGTTGGTGCGGTTCAGCATCCACCACCTCCACACCCAGGTGGCGGAGTTGGTTCGCCACGGCCTCCCTTTCCAAAAGCGCGCGTTCGGCGGCAGCGGCGCGGAAGACGTGGGCCGCCGTCGTACGTTCTTCCTGCATCTCACCCAGCATGGGGTCCAGCACGGAGGCAACCACCACAACATGCTGCTGCATGAGCTGGGCGGCCATGGGCAGCAGCCCTTCTTCAGGTGCACCGCCGTCGAGCGCCGTCAGGAGCACCACCATGGATCGGTGCGCCGACACCGCCCGGACCTGGCCCGGAATCTGGCTCCAGTCCAGTTCGATGAGTTCCGCATCCAGCGGCGCCATGGCTTGGACCAGCTGTTCCAGAAGATTGCCCCTGGACGCGGACCCCGCCCTTCCCCTGACTCTCCGGTCGAAGGCGAAGAAGTCAACCCGGTCGCCGCCCCGTTCCGCTAGGACCGCCAACAGGAGTGCTGCTTCGATCCCGGTATCCAGGCGCGGCTCATCCTCGATTCGCGCCGCTGCAGTCCGTGACGTGTCGAGCATGATGACAACACGACGATCCCTTTCGGGGCGCCATGTGCGCACGACGACGGCGGATCGCCGCGCTGTTGCACGCCAGTCGATGGAGCGCACATCGTCGCCGCGTACATAGTCCCGAAGGGAGTCAAATTCCGTTCCTGCGCCCCGGATCTGCACTGCGGCCTTGCCGTCAAGTTCCCGAAGTTTTCTCAGTTTGGAGGGCAGGTGCCGGCGGGAGTGAAACGGCGGAAGCACCCGAAGCGAACCTGGGCAGGGGAGCGTTCTTTGCCTGGCCGCCACTCCCAGCGGCCCGAACGACCGTATGGTGACATTGTCCGCTTTCAGGTCCCCGCGCCTCGTGGGCTGCAGCCTTACGGTCATCCGACGCCGTTCTCCGGACGGTATGTCCAGTCGCTGAACCGGGTTTTGGGCTCCTGCGGAAGGTTGCCATGCATCACGCACGCTGGCGCGGAGACGGCGTCGGCCGGAATTAGTGATGGTGAGTGTGGAGTCTGTGCCCGTATGGAGCGTGACGCTGCCGGAGGGCGAACGTTCGAGCGAGATGGTGCGCAGGGATGCTGCGGCCACCAGGTCCAACACGAGGAGTGCGCACAGTACCAGGCACACCAGTAAGACCGTTCCCCACTCGGGAAACATGAGCACGGGTACAACGCCCAGCAAAGCCAGGAGAACAAAACGTCCGGAAATTGCCATGAGGATCAGCGGGGAACTGGCACGGAAGCCAGGATGCTGCCCAGCACCCCGTCAACGTGGACTCCATCCATTTGCGCTTCCGGCCGGAGCGCGACCCTGTGCCGCAGGCAAGGGAGGGCAAGAGCCTTGACGTCGTCGGGCGTGACGAAGTGCCGTCCCGAGAGCCACGCCCAGGCGCGGGACGTGCTCAACAGGGCAGTCGCGCCTCGAGGGGATACGCCCAGTTGGAAGGACGGGGCGGACCTCGTTGCACGGACGATGTCCACCACGTAAGCGAGGACTTCCGGCGCAACAGTCACCTCTGCGACGGCTCGCCGCGCAAGTTCCAGCTCCTCAATCCCCGCGACGGCCCGCACGCCGGCAGCAGCCAGGTTCTTCGGATCGAAGCCGGCAGCGTGCCGCCGGATGACCTCTATCTCATCGTCACGTCCGGGAAGGGGCATGGTGAGTTTCAGCAGGAACCGGTCGAGCTGGGCTTCAGGCAGGGGATAGGTGCCTTCGTACTCCACGGGGTTCTGCGTCGCGGCAACAATAAACGGTGCGGGAAGTTGGCGTGAGACCCCATCCACTGATACCTGGCGTTCCTCCATGGCCTCCAGCAGCGACGCCTGGGTTTTGGGAGGTGTCCTGTTGATTTCATCAGCCAGCAGGATATTGGTGAAGACGGGCCCTTCCCTGAAGGTGAATTCAGATGAATGGGCGTCGTACACCAGGGATCCCGTAACGTCACCGGGCATGAGGTCGGGCGTGAACTGGATACGCTTCGTATCGAGGTTCAAGGCTGCAGACAACGTGCGGACCAACAGCGTTTTTGCCACGCCGGGAACGCCCTCAAGCAACACATGGCCGCGCGACAAAAGCGCAATCAGCATGCCGGTGACGGTGGAGTCCTGACCCACCACGGCCTTGGCTACTTCATGCCGTACATCGAGCAACGACTGCCGAACGGGATCGCCCCGACGAGCCTGCTCCTCATCCCGGGGAGGCACATGCTGTCCGGAAGGCCAAGGTGCAACTGTCTGTGACGCTCCGGTCATACCGCTGGCGGGATACTCCGCACGCTGCTCACTCATTGCTCGATTACCTCTTTCTCTAATCCTTGAAGTTGTTGTGCCCAGTGCACCAGTTGGCGTTCGGTACGCGGTTGGCCGTTCAGGGTTTCAGACACCGTTTCCGGGTTCCGTCCCAGTTTGCGCGCTGCGGCCTCGACGACGTCATCCGGTTCTGCATCCGCACCCAGCCTGAGGGATTTGGCCAGCCGTACCAACGTCCCGGCACGGAGGCTTTCCGAGGCCCTGTCCACTGCCCGGGCATCATGGTAAAGACGGGCGCGGCCCTCTGCTGTTTCGGCAGCCTTCACCACCACCGGAAGGGGTTCCGTTACCAGCGGTCCCTGGCGCCGTCCCCGCCAGAACATGGAAAGAAGGGCTACCAGAGCCAGCCACGGACCAAGGAAAGCCACCCATTCCGGAGCCAGTTCATTGAGCGTTGGCGGCGAGTCTGAGGGTGAGAAATCTGAGGCGCCGGGAAGATACCAAACGAGCGTGCCACCGGCCCCCAGCGTTCGCAACACCAGGGCAGCATTGCCGTGCTCATCAAGCAGGTTATTGCTGATAATCCCGGTGCTCCCCAGCACAACGAGCCGCTCGTCCGCGGTTGTGGCATAGATCCCGCCGTCGGCTTCGGCCGCACGGTAGCATGTCCAGCCGCCATTATGGCCGGTGTACAGGAAAGCGGATTCGGTGGAGATAGCGCCTGCGGCCTGGGGATCGACTGCATCGCAACCAGGCTCCACAGTATCCAGCGCTTCGGGTGCAACCCCGGCCTGTCGGATTTCACCACCCAGGCCGCGCAATGTTTGAAAATGAGGGGTAACCACAACCAGGCGGTCTGAGGAGTCCAGGAGCTCCCGCAACCGGTCTTCTTCGAGGAAGCCGTTGGGATCGTAGAGCAGGACGGTAGTGCCACCGTCGCCGCTGTCAGCGGAACGATCCAACACCGAAAGCGTGGATTGGAACGAATCGGTCTGCTGGACAGCCACACCGTGGTCCTCAAGGATCCCTGCTGCCGCCATCCCCCCGTGAGGGGCGGCGTTCCGGGTGGAAAGGACAGCAACGTCCTCTTTTGGCGAGAGTTGGGTCACGATGGTCAACACCATGGCTGCAATGATCACGAGGCTGATCAGAATGAAGCCCCGATGACGACGCAGGCGGCTTCTGATGACTTCCGCCCGTCGAGGGGCAGAGGTATCGGAAAGGTTGCTTGCCCGCTGTTCAGAAGCCGGGGAAGCCGACGCCGGGGAATCGGACGAGCCGCCCCTAAGATCGAGGCTCACAGGGGACGCGCCAGCGTGTATGAGGCTGAGCCCTTGAAGTCTGGTTGGAGGCCAGCGATAGATTCGTCCAGCTCCATCATGTCGGCAAAGTCCTGTTGGTCCACAGGTGCGTGTCCATAGCGGACAGCATCGAAGACGTTTGCTGCCCGCTCGAGCCGCCACACCATGGGGCTGAAGGCCGCTCCGAGACTTGCGGCAACCTCGTCGGCTGTTCGACCAGGCAGAGGGTCGATGATGGTCCTTTCTTCGGCCGAGCGCACCACTGCACGGAATTGCTCGACGACGGCCGTTCCCCAGTCAGCGTTGGCGGCTGCAGCAGCTGCCCTTCCCCGGTAGGTCTCAGGGCTGACGGAAGGGTCGACGTCGAAAATTGCCTTGCTGCTGTTCTTCCTGCGGGCGTTCAGGCGAGGACGAATCATGACGATCGCCACAGCAATCACTATGACTGCTGCGACGGTGATAATGGGAAGCGCTCCCGTGTCGCTGCTGTCACTGCTGCCCAGTGAGTCCAACCAGCGCAGGAAATTCCGCCAGGCGTCCTCCAACCAACTTGGAGTTGCTTCCCCGTACTTGGGCTTGGACAGTTCCTCCACTGCCCACCGGCGTGCTTCATCCCCATCGGGAAGCACCGGTGGTTCTGCCTGGGCGGGACTATGCGAAGGGGGCGCTGCAGCCAGGTGTGTACCGGCCATAAGCATCATCCGTACATCGGGGGAGTGCCGCCAGGAGATTGCGGCCAGGCTCCTGGGTAACCAGGCCGGCCCGCTGTGTAGACCGGTGCCCCACGTCCTGGCACGCCATCAGGGTCCTCACCCGTTTCCAGTGAACGGATCAGCACCAGGTCCAGTCCGTCTTTTCGCATTCGGAGGTCCAAGTAGAGCAATGCCATGACTGACGTCTGGAAGGCATATCCCACTGCCGCTACCAAGCCGGACACAATCGTCGATGCAATGAGGAAGCCTACGCCGGCTGCAGCAGTTTCTTCAGCGCGCGCATGTGGCGTAAGGAATCCAGTGCCACCGGAAATAAGGGCCAATGGCATTGTGACTATCTGTGAGACGATGCTGATCAGAATGTAGATCACCAGCCAGATGCCCAGGATCCGCCACCAGTTATTGCGGGTCAGTTGCCAGGAACGGCTGAGTCCGCCCAGGACACCGAGTTCCTCAATCACAATGGCGGCGGGAGCGACCAGAAAGCGGATATAAACCCAGACCATGGCAACTATGAGTCCAAGGAACAGGGGGATTGAAATCGCTGCCGATACGCCACCCATCGTCTCTGCCAGCAGAATGGCAAGGATCACCAGGAGAGCAAACGCGCCCAGAAAACCGACGAGGAGGAGCGCGGACAGCCCGATCAGGGCGCCCACGCGTCCTTTCGCCAAGGCCCACATCTGGCGGAACGTGGTGCGCCTGTTGAGCAGCGCCCTCGCCACCGGGACTACCATGACGCCCTGAAGGACCGCGCTGAGGAAGACGCTCAACAGGAGCAGCAGCAGGCCGCCGCCGACGATGCCCACCATCATGCCGACCAGCTCAGATTCGTTCCTCCCTGCCATCCATCCAGCCATGGATTCTTCTTGCAGCGAGGCCAGGCCCAAAATGCCCAGGATCGCAGCGGCAAGGATGGTGAGGGACTGTCCCAGGAGGGCCGCACCGAACATTGCCTGCGGGTTCCGGCGCACTGTCTGAAAGGAACCGTCTAGGATTTCCCCGAACATCAGGGGCCGGAGGGGCGCCACGCCCGGCTTCGGTGGCGCAACGTACATCGGCCTCCCGTAAGGACCAGCCGGGGAGCCATATGGTCCTGGTTGTCCCTGCCAAGGCTGCTGACCCTGCTCCGAGGGCCAGGGTTGTCCGGCCCACGGTTGTCCGGGCTGTGGACTTTGCTGCCACGGTTGCTGCCGCTGTTGTGAGGGCCAGGGTTGCTGCCCCTGTTGTGGGGGCCCTTGTGGCGCTGCCCATGGTTGCTGCCCCTGTTGCCATGCCGGCGGACCCCATTGAGGCTGTGATCCCCACCCGGGCTCGTTTCCCTTAGGATGCTGCTCCCGCGGTGCCGGAGCACTCTGTTCCTCTTCAGACAAGCTGTTCCTCCCCAAGCGGCCGCGTCCCCGGGCACCGCACCATCCAAGGTCCAGGTCCCGGTTCCAGGTCAAGGTCATCCGGCCAGACCCGGCCTGTCCCCAGCCTATAGTTCCAGCGGGCAGCGTCATAGCACCCAGACCGAGCTGAGAGCTCAAATAAGTATGGGAGTCCCGCCGTTCAAAAGAAGCAGGGGCAGATACATCAACGCACCGCGCCATGCCGACCCTGCCCCCCAACAGGACAAAGCCAATACAATAAGGGAATATGTAACTATGAAGGCACGCATTCTGGTAGTGGACGATGACGAGGCGTTGGCCGAGATGATTGGCATTGTGCTGCGCAATGACGGCTTCGAGCCGGTTTTTTGTGCAGACGGCGGTCAGGCCCTGGAAATTTTCCGCTCCTCCAAGCCGGACCTCGTGCTGCTCGATCTCATGCTTCCTGGAGTTGATGGCATCGAGGTATGCCGTCAGATCCGGGGTGAATCCGACGTTCCGATTGTGATGCTAACGGCTAAATCCGATACCTCTGACGTGGTCCGTGGGCTGGAATCAGGGGCTGATGACTACGTGCCTAAGCCCTTCAAACCCGCTGAACTCGTGGCACGGGTGCGGGCCCGCTTGCGTCCGGGGGACCAGAAGGCCCCCGAGACTTTGCGCATCGCTGATATAACCATCGACGTCGCGGGTCACCTGGTAAGCCGCGGCAGCGAACGGATCTCACTGACTCCTTTGGAATTTGATCTGCTGGTGGCCCTGGCCCGCAAACCTTGGCAGGTCTTTACCCGTGAACTCCTTCTTGAGCAGGTGTGGGGCTACCGCCATGCGGCGGACACGCGTCTGGTCAACGTCCATGTCCAGCGGTTGAGGTCAAAGATTGAGCGTGACCCTGAAGCCCCCGAAGTAGTAATGACGGTCCGTGGTGTCGGCTATAAAGCAGGTTCCTGAGCCTCCCAAAGGACGCTCCGGCGAGACGGATCCCCAGTCGCCATCGGCTGAAAACGCCGCGCCCAGCTCCACCAAACCAACTCCTTTGCCGGAGACCGACAGGTCGCCGGTGCATGAGCATGGTCCCGAACATACAGATGCGTTGGCAAATGTGCCTGGGCTGTCCTTCCGGGCCAGGCTCTGGGGGCGGCGGGCGCAAATAGTAGTACTGCGCGTTCTGAGGCTCGTTCGGACCGGGCTAAGCCGGGCCTTGCCCGGGATCCGGTTCCTGCTTCGCTCCCTGCGCCGACGGTGGCGTCGTTCCCTGCAACTGCGGACGGTCCTCACCACGTTGCTGCTGTCGATCAGCTCCTTTGCCGTTGTGGGTGCTTATTTGTCCAATCAGATTGCGAACAATCTGTTCCAGGAACGGCTGACCCAGGCAGAATCAGAAACCCTGTACAACGTCAAGCAGGTCCAGGAAACGTTCGACGGCGCGCAGGTCACCAATCAGTCCAGCGTCATCACACTCGTCTACGACACGCTGAATGCCGTCGAGGGCCGTGGCAACGTGATTCAGAGGCGCTACGTCTTTGAAGCAAAGCCGGAGCAGACCAAGCCCCGAAACCGGTGGGTGGAATCGCGGGCATCAGACCAGCTGACCATAAACGTCATTCCTCCGGAACTTCGAAGGGCGGTGCAGGAGTCCGGAAAAGAGCAGTTCTGGGCCTCGATGGAGTTTCCGGTCGGTACCGAGGACCGGCCAGGCATTGCGGTCGGAAACCTGGTGACTTTCAACGGTACTGCCTACGAGCTGTACCTGATCTACGACCTTAATTCGGCGCAAAAGACTCTCGATGAGATCCAAAACGTACTGTGGGCAGGCGGCGCCGTCCTGGTTCTGATGATTGGTGCCATCGCCTGGTACGTTACGAGGAATGTGGTCAGCCCGGTCAGTCATGCCGCCCTCGTATCCGAAAAGCTGGCCGCCGGCCAACTCCAGGAGCGGATGGTGGTCAAAGGCGAGGACGAAGTCGCACGCCTCGGCGCGTCCTTCAACCACATGGCGGCCAGCCTCCAGGAGCAGATCACCCAGCTGGCGACGCTTTCGCAAATGCAGCAAAGATTCGTATCAGACGTGTCCCACGAACTTCGTACACCTTTGACCACTGTCCGGATGGCTGCTGAAGTCCTCTACGACGCCCGCCACGACTTTGACCCCATCAACAAGAGATCCGCTGAGCTTCTTTACAATCAGGTGGAACGATTCCAATCACTGCTGGCGGACCTGCTGGAAATCTCGCGCTTTGATGCCGGAGTGGCAAGGCTCGACGCCGAGCCAACTGATATCTTGTCACTCGTCACCCACGTGTTGGACGGGGTGGCACCCGTTGCCGCAGAATACGGGTCCGAGATCGTGGTCATCTGCCGGGAAAAAAGCATCGTCGTGGAGATGGACGCTCGCCGGATCGACCGGATACTTCGTAACCTTGTCCTTAACGCGCTCGAACACGGTGAAGGAAAACCTATTCACATTTCCGTTGCGGCTAATGAGTCCGCGGTCGCAATCGCGGTACGGGACCATGGAATTGGAATGACTCCAACGGAGGCAGCACGGGTCTTCGACAGATTTTGGCGAGCCGACCCGGCGCGGGCACGCACAACTGGCGGCAGCGGATTGGGGCTGTCAATCGCAGCCGAAGACACAAAGCTGCACGACGGCTGGCTTCAAGCGTGGGGCAACAAGGGAGCAGGGTCTAACTTCAGGTTGACGCTTCCTCTCCGGCAGGGCGAAGCGATTGCCAAATCGCCCCTTCAGCTGGAGCCGGCCGACGTCGAGCTTTCCGTGCGTGCCAGCGATCGCTCCACTCTGATACTCAACTCTGCTGCCTCGGCGAGCACCGCGGCTGCATTGGAGGCCCCCGGACAGGGAGTCCCTGAAGAAAGCAGGCGGGAGGACACTCGTGATCACTGAGAGCCCCCGGCGCCGGGTTATCCATCCCATAGTGGCTTCACTGACTGTCTTGCTGCTGCTGTTCGTCACTGCCTGCGCGCAAATTCCCCGGTCCGGTCCAGTAGGAAAAAGCACAGATGAAAGCGCCGGCAATCCTGACGCTCCCGTGTTTTTTCCTCAGGGGCCTCTTGAGGGTGCCAGCCCGGAATCCATCCTGGAGGGCTTCTACAGTGCCGGCAGTGGCTACGAGTCCGATTACGCTGTAGCCCGCCAGTTCCTCACACAGGCATCGGCCGTCTCGTGGAAACCAGACCAGCGGACTCTCGTCTTCCGGTCGGCCAGAGTAGTCAAGACGGCCGTTGAAAATGTCTACAACTACGAGCTTGACTTGTCCTACACAGTAGACGCCGACGGTGTGGCCACAGCTCTTCCTGAGGGAACCAAGGAGAACATTCCAGCGACGCTGACACAGGTCGACGGCAACTGGCGTGTTTCTGCCATACCGGATGGTACGGCTATTCCTGAAGAGAATTTCAGGATCATCTACGGCCCTTACCCCATCTACTTCTATGACCACAGCTTTACTTACGCGGTTCCGGACGTGCGTTGGTTCATCAAGAAGAAGACGGTTAAGGCCATGACCAGCGCGCTCTTGGCGGGCCCGGCCCCGTACCTCCGGGGAGCAGTGGTGAGCGCGTTTCCGTCTGGAATGCGGCTCGCCCGGGAGTCTGTGCCCGTCGTTTCCGGCGCAGCTCAAGTCGACCTGACCGCCAAGGAACTAAGGGAGTCTTCGCCTGAGGACAGGTTGCGGATGCAGACCCAGTTGGCGCTGACGTTCCGCACCCAACCCGATGTCATCAATGTGGAATTGCGGGCGGATCAGGATCTGGTGCGGGTCGAAGACAACGGATCCGTCCTTCCGCCGATACGTGACGTGAACGTTCCTTCCCGCCAGATAGCCGTCAACGGCAATGAGCTTGTTCGCTATGAAAACAACAGGGTCTCGCCACTGCCCGATATGCAGTCCGTCAGTGGGCTGGGGCCCCGATCACCTGCAGAATCGCCGGTATCCCAGACAGCAGCCTTCCTCAACGGGGGAAGAACCACGTTGTATTCCATCCTTCCAGGACAACCGGCCAGGGCACTGACCACCCGCAGCACGCTGACGCATCCATCCTTCGGACGGAGCGACTGGGTGTGGACTGCCGGCCCTGGTGCCAACGGCTCCACAGAAGTGGTGGCATTCCGGCCGGTCAATGTTGCCGAAGGCGGCGCGGTTCCGACGGTTTCCCTGGCGCCGTCCTGGCTGGCCGGCAGGAATGTGAAGGAGTTCAGGGTGTCCCGTGAAGGCGTGCGCGCCCTGGTAATTTCGGAGCAGAACGGAAAATCACGGGTTCAGATAACGGGCATCGTCCGTAACGCAGACGGGACTCCCCGTGACCTGACCGCACCGATTACCCTGGTCGCGTCAAAGGAAGCGGATCAAGGGGTCTGGGTGGATGACACCACGGTGGCAGTCATGAAGACAGCCGCGAATGCAAATGACAGTGTCTCGCCCGAACTGCTCTCGTTGACGTCCTCACCCCCGCAGCAGCTCGCGCCGTGGCCGGGACTGACTGCCATCAGTGCAGGGAACGGGCCCGAAGAGATCTTTGGCCAGTCTTCGGAAGGCATCTTCCAACGACTCGGCAACGGCTGGTCACCACAGCTGAAGGGGCCAGTGGACCCGTCTTTCCCCGGCTGAATTCAGCAGAACCGGACGTGTTACGGACGGCAGCTGCCAGGGTTTTTCCATGCCGCGTTGTCCACATTGGAACAGCTCTCCCTGTCGCCCGATCCCGTAGCGAAGAACACTGGGAGAATGAAGCCCCGTATTGTCCGCGCCGATCCCGATCTGGCGCCCTCCGTCACGATGGCCGCGAAGCATCGGGGCAGTTATTCCAAGAGGCTGTGGAGGTGGAGCGATACACTGGCTGTTTCTTTCGCGGAACTTCTGGCTCTCATATCCCCGGTTGACTGTGTCTGCTGCAGTGCTGAAGACAGTTCCCTATGTGCTGCATGCGAGCGGCAGATCCAGCGGCTCACCCGCAAGCCTTTCAGAGCTGAAGGCCAGGCCCCTGCGCTGATGGACGTTGACGGCTCGGTCATTTTGCCGGTAGTGGCAGCTGCCGTTTATCGGGAGGAGATGGCCCAGGCCATCCTCACCTTCAAGAGACACGGCCAGTATCAGCTGGGAAACGCCCTCGCCAAAGGCCTGGGCCGGGCCATCCGTGCGAGCCTGGGCGAAGGCAACGACGTGAGGCTCGTGCCGGTACCGAGCAGTGCGGCTGCTTACAGGAAGCGCGGGTTCAGCCCGGTACATCTTCTGCTGCACAATCTGTGGCTGCACCGGGAGCTTGCAGGCTTTGTTGTCGTCGACGCCCTGAGAAAAACCAGCCGGCTCAATGGGGGAAGGATGGCGCCTGGCGGAATCCTCGCGCTCTCCGGGGTGGTGAATCACAGCGGGCAAAAAGGCTTGGGCAGGGGTGAGCGTGCGCGGCGCGTGAGAGGCTCGATGACGTCCCGGACCATGCGCCGGCGGCTGATCCGGGGGCAACCGTGCATCATTGTCGACGACGTCCTCACAACAGGTGCAACACTGGCCGAAGCCGCGCAGGCGCTGCGTGCCGCCGGGGGCATCGTAGTGGGCGCAGTGGTCCTTTCCGCGACGCGTGCGCCGGACGCCGGCGGGGTGGTTCACGAGGTCCGGCGGGGCAGTGATGACCACAAGGACTTAGAAAAAAATAAACGGCGAAAAGATGAATAACGGGTGGCTATGAACTAACGTCGGTTGTGGGTACCAAGATCAGTTGTACCTGTCGATAGCGGCTCGAAAGGGGGGCTCGACTGTCAATCAGATCGGCCCCGCAAGTGCCGCCGTCGTGTCACCGAAGTCATTTGGAGGGCACCATGGAGTTCATGATCAGCGGACGGAATTTGACGGTTTCAGACCGCTTCCGCGAATATGCCGGCGAGAAGATTTCAAAGATTGAGTCGCTGGGGGACAAGGTCCAGAGGGTAGACGCAAAGGTTTCGAAAGAGACCGGTACGCGGCAGACCGGCGATCAGCTCACAGTTGAAGTCACAGTTCTGGGACGCGGCCCCGTAATCCGCGCTGAAGCCAGTGCGGCCGACAAATTCGCTGCTTTTGACTTGGCCTACAACAAACTCCTTGAACGGTTGCGGAGGGCAAAGGACCGGAAGAAGGTCCATCACGGACGGCACACGCCCAAGGCTGTCCGGGAAGCTACAGCAGCACTCGAGCCTGCCAGCCCCAGCGGGCCGCTCTACGCGGACACCAGCAGCCGCAAGCCCCCTGTCGCGCCCACCGCGGAAAAGTCGCCGTACGACGTCGACAACGACATTCCGGCCGGTGATTCGCCTGTGCTGATCAGGCGCAAGGTCTTCCCTGCGGCGTCCCTGAGTCTCGACGACGCTGTCGACAATATGGAGCTTGTCGGCCATGACTTCTATCTCTTTGTGGATAAGGCGACCAACGCCCCCTCCGTCGTCTACCGGCGTCGTGGCTGGACTTATGGCGTTATCACCCTGGATCAGTTCTGCGAACCGGGTGAAACCCTGCTTGAGGACAAAATCATCGCTTACCGCTCCGACGATCAGGCAGCGAACGCCTAAGCTGGAGGAGACCATCCAACGAAAGGACTGATGTGAGTGCATCGCTGAGCCTGATCCAGGCCAGGCGGATTGCACTTGCAGCGCAGCAATTGGATAAGGGACGGCCCGCCGGCCCCGTGACATCACGGGCGGTGGGCCGTACCTTTGCCCGCCTGCATCTGGTGCAGATAGATTCTGTCAACGTCCTGGCCCGTAGCCACTTTCTCCCTTTTTTCTCCCGGCTCGGAAACTATGACCGGAAAATACTGCAGCGTATGGCCGGAACGCATCCCCGCCGGATGATGGAGTACTGGGCGCATGAAGCCTGCTTCATCCTGCCTGATCACTTCCACGACCTCGTACTCTGGCAGAACCGGAAATGGGTAGGCGCCGGCGGCATGGATCCCATACTTCGTGAGGACGTGGCGAACCAGGTGCTGGGGGTGCTTTCGAAGGGTAAGCCCCTGACAGCCGCTGAACTGACAGCCCGGATCGGCCATGTGGAGGACCGTCGCCAGGACAATTGGGGATGGAACTGGAACGCGGTCAAGAGGGTTCTTGAGCACCTGTTTGAGGAAGGCGTGGTCTCGGCTGCGTCCCGGACAGAACAATTTGAACGCCGCTACACCCTGGCTTCAAAGATCCTGCCGGCCGCAACCGTTGAACCGCCGGCTGATCGAGACCCGGATTCCGCAATGGACCGACTCATAGAAGCTGCAGCGAGGGCTCACGGCATTGGAACAGTACGCTGTTTCGCCGACTACTTCCGAACACCATTGCGCGCCGGGGCTGCATCAGTGGAGCGTCTTGTGGAGCAAGGACGTCTGCAACCTATCCGGGTTGAAGGGTGGGATAAACCCCTGTACAGGCATGCCGAGGCAAAGCTTCCACGCGCTGCAACGGGCCGGGCGCTCCTGAGCCCCTTCGACTCGCTTGTGTTTGAGCGTAAGCGGCTGGAGGCGTTGTTCGGATTCCACTACAGGATTGAAACTTATACTCCCGAGGCCAAGAGGAGGTTCGGGTACTACGTCCTGCCGTTCCTGCTTCGCGAGGGAATCGTGGCCCGGGTTGACCTGAAGGCAGACCGCCTAACGGGAAGACTTCTGGCGAGAGCGGCTTATGCAGAGCCGAATGCGCCTGATGACACTGCTGTGGAGCTTGCCGAGGAGCTGAGGCTTATGGCCGATTGGCTGGAACTGGATGAGGTGGTCGTCTTCCCGATAGGGGATCTGGGACCTGCCTTGGCGGATGAAATGGCCCTGCCCCGGACTGGGTATCAGCTCTCAGGGAACACTAACAGCGCGGCCAGTGTCTCTCACGTAGACTGAACACGCCAGAATTCGGCAGCTTGAGACTGGGAGCAACTTCACGTGGCATCACTTATCGAAAAACTTCTCCGTACGGGTGACAAAAAAACCCTGAGGCAACTGCGGAACTATGCCGATTCCATTAATGCCCTGGAAGACTCATTCAAAACCTTCACGGATGCTGAACTGCGGGAAGAAACCGACCGTCTCCGGGAGCGTCACCAGGACGGTGAGAAGCTGGATGAGCTCCTCCCCGAAGCTTTCGCCGCCGTACGCGAAGCGTCGTCCCGAACCCTCGGCCTGCGCCACTTCGATGTGCAGCTCATGGGTGGGGCTGCGCTGCACCTGGGCAACATCGCCGAAATGAAAACCGGTGAAGGCAAGACCCTCGTGGCCACAGCTCCGGCCTACCTGAACGCATTGACCGGCAAGGGCGTCCACGTCGTCACGGTCAACGACTACCTGGCCGAATACCAGTCGGACCTGATGGGCCGCGTCTACCGCTTCCTGGGCTTGACCAGCGGCTGCATCCTCTCGAATCAGGATCCCTCCGTCCGCCGTGAGCAGTACGCCGCTGACATCACCTACGGCACCAATAACGAATTCGGCTTCGACTACCTGCGCGACAACATGGCGTGGGACCAGTCAGAACTGGTCCAGCGCGGCCACAACTTCGCTATCGTCGATGAGGTCGACTCCATCCTCATCGACGAGGCCCGTACCCCGCTCATCATTTCGGGCCCGGCGCAGGGCGATACGAACCGCTGGTACAGCGAGTTCGCCAAGGTAGTGATGCGCCTCCAGCCCGAACGGGACTATGAGGTGGACGAAAAGAAGCGCACCGTCGGTGTTCTTGAGGCAGGCATCGAGAAGGTCGAAGACTACCTCGGGATCCAGAACCTCTACGAATCAGCCAACACTCCGCTGATCGGCTTCCTCAACAACGCAATCAAGGCCAAAGAACTCTTCAAGCGGGACAAGGACTACGTCATTCTCGACGGCGAAGTCCTGATCGTTGACGAACACACCGGCCGCATCCTTGCCGGACGCCGCTACAACGAGGGCATGCACCAGGCCATCGAAGCCAAGGAAGGCGTCGAAATCAAGGCCGAGAACCAGACCTTGGCCACGGTGACGCTGCAGAACTACTTCCGTATGTACGGCAAGCTCTCCGGCATGACGGGTACGGCCGAAACCGAAGCCGCGGAATTCATGGGCACCTACAAGCTCGGGGTCGTTGCCATTCCGACCAACCGGGATATGCAGCGGATCGACCAGTCCGACCTCGTCTACAAGAACGAGACGGTGAAGTTCGACGCTGTCGTCAAGGACATCGCTGAACGCCACGAAAAGGGGCAGCCGATCCTGGTAGGCACCACCAGCGTCGAAAAGAGCGAGTACCTTTCGCGTCTCCTTGCCAAGGAGGGCATCAGGCATGAGGTTCTGAACGCAAAGAACCATGCCCGCGAGGCCGCCATTGTTGCCCAGGCCGGACGCAAGGGTGCCGTCACTGTGGCTACCAACATGGCCGGTCGTGGTACTGACATCATGCTTGGCGGCAACGCCGAATTCACGGCAGTGGCCGAACTCGCCAAAAAGGGACTGGACCCCGAGGAAAACTCAGAGGAATACGAATCTGCCTGGCCGGCTGCCTTCGAAGCTGCCAAGCAGGCCGTCAAGGACGAGCACGAAGAGGTTTTGAACCTCGGTGGCCTCTATGTGCTGGGCACGGAGCGCCACGAATCGCGAAGGATCGATAACCAGTTGCGCGGCCGCTCCGGCCGCCAGGGAGACCCCGGCGAGTCACGCTTCTACCTGTCCCTCACAGATGACCTCATGCGACTGTTCAACTCCGGTGCAGCGGAGCGTCTGATGAACAGTTCTGTCCCAGATGACGTCGCCCTTGAATCCAAGCTGGTATCCCGTGCCATCGCCTCGGCCCAGGGCCAGGTGGAGGGCCGCAACGCCGAGCAGCGCAAGAACGTGCTTAAGTACGACGACGTCCTCAACCGCCAGCGTGAAGCGATCTATGGCGACCGGCGTCGGATCCTCGAGGGGGACGACCTCCACGAAAAGGTGCAGTACTTCCTCGAAGACACCATCAACTCCTTCATCGACGAAGCTACCGCTGAGGGGAACGGCGACGACTGGGACTTCAACCAGTTGTGGACCAACCTCAAGACTCTCTATCCCGTCAGCGTCACGCCTCACGACATCATCGATGAAGCCGGCGGGAAGTCACGCATCACAGCAGAATTCCTCCGCGAGGAGATCCTTTCCGATGCCCGCCTGGTCTACCAGGCACGAGAAGAATCCATCGGGTCAGAGAGCATGCGCGAACTTGAGCGCAGGGTTGTCCTTTCGGTGATTGGGCGCAAATGGCAGGAACACCTCTACGAGATGGACTATCTCAAGGAGGGCATTGGCCTCCGGGCGATGGCCCAGCGTGATCCGCTCGTTGAGTACCAGCGCGAGGGGTTCATCATGTTCCAGGCCATGATGGAAGCCATCCGGGAAGAAAGCATTGGATTCCTGTTCAACCTTGAGGTCGAAGTGACGCCCGCCGAAGATGTCGTCGTCGCCGATGCCGAAGGAGAGCATACGGAGCACCACACTCCGCAGATCAAGGCAGCTGGCCTCCAGGCTCCGGAGAAACCCGCCCAACTTCAGTACACGGCGCCGAGCGAAGACGGCTCCAGCCAGACCCGCATGGAGACCAAGTCGACCGGCCGTTCAGGCAACCCCGCGAAAGCTGCAGCGCAGGATGTCGGAAGACGGAACAACAAGAAGAAGCGCCGCTGACCTGACAGTCAGGGAAATCAGCCGATTTCCAAAACCGTGATCCGCCATACCTTGTTGTTCCGTTCCAGCCGTAACGCCACCGCACGTGCCCGCGTCTCATCCACTACGACGGCGCTGGCTTCGTAGATATCAGCCGTCACTTCTGAGGCGCGCACGGAGCGCACGGCAGGATTTCGGTACACACCGGAGGCGGACGGGGAAAGGCTCTGCCTGTTAAGGCGAATGAGGGCTGCCCGATGTTGAAGGGCCGCCAGGCACTGTTGGTCCAGGCGTCGAGCCAATTGGTGGACAGGACGAGTGCCGGCGAGAACTTCTATGGCAGCCTGGACCGTCCCCCGCGCAATGGCGCAGACCTCGCGATGGTCTGTGGCCGCCCTTAGGCTCCTCACGGGATTGTTCATCGATTCCGCGGGGGGCTTCAGCCCTGAAGGGGGTTGGCTCGCAGGGGTGATGACTGCAGGGAATCTGTGAACAGCCGCGTCCGTATTGGATACTGGTTCCTGCTTGCTCCGAACTACCGTTACTGCACTCATTATGATCCTTCAATAGATGGCGGATTGGCGGGCGCCGATCAGGCCGCGCCGGGAGGTGTAAGCAGTTGCCCGGGTTTCAGCACGTCAGGGTTTTCGCCTATGACGGTACGATTGGCCCGATACCAGAGCGGCCATTCCTGGGCGATGTCAACGTCGGAGGCCAGTGGACCAAGATGGCTGGCAACAATGGTCCAGAGGGAATCGCCTTCCACGACCGTTACCGCCGCAGTCCCGCTCCCTGGCACCTGGTGAACAGCCCGAAGTGGAGTTCCTGCGATCAGGCCCGGGTCCACTGCCGGCTTACTGGGCTGCCAGCGGGGATTCAACGGCTGTATGAGCTTGTCGTCTGAGTGCTCCGCCTTCCATGCCGCTGATACCGAAGTCCCCGCGCCGGGGGTCCAGGCTGAACCGGAGGAACTGTCGGCGTTCGCAAGGGGCGCGGTCATCAGCTGAAGGCCCAAGGCGGCCAGTGCCAACCTGCGCATGTAGCGGGGAGTGAAACTACCCGTGACGGCCGCCGCCCGACGGCTCCCTGCATGCTCCAGGACAGCTGTTACAAAGGCGATCACCGCCGAAAGTACCCACCACAAAACCAAGACCAAACCAAGAATGTTGGCACCGAACCCCAGCATGTCGTCAAAGCCCATCGACTGGTTCCGCGCGGCGGAGCGTTGCCAGCGGCCGGTCAGGGCTTCCCCTGTGGCAGCAAGGAATACGCCGAGCAGCAAAATCAGAACTGCCAAGGCTGCATCCGAACTGAGAGATCTATGATCCGTGGATCTCATTGTGCGCCCTACCTCGTGTTTGGTGTCGTTTGATGCAGTTTGACCTAGTTTAGGCTCGTTCGATCAGTCTGAGGCAGGCGATATTGTTTTGTCCAGTCATTTTCCTCTTGGATTTTTTGGAAATTGACCAGCTGACCCTGGACACCTACGCTGACGGCATGCGTTGGGATGCACTGTTCGAAGACATGGAAGCGCAGTTCTCTGCCGAGAACCGTCTTCAGCGGGAGTCCGAAATTGCTGAGCGCGTACGCATTGACGTGGCAGGAGTGGGCATCGCTGACCGGCTCCGGGCTTCAATCAACCTCAGGGTTACGGTTCATTTGCTGTCCGGATCCACGCTTAGCGGGTTGCTGGGCCACGCCGGCAGCCAGTTGCTGGTTCTGAATGAACAGCAGCATCAGGTGCTTGTTCCCTACGCGGCAATTGGCCGCTGCAGTGGCCTGGCGCGGCATGCTGTCGCGGAACCATCACTAGTGCGGCAGAGGCCTGATTTGGGAAGTGCGCTCAGGGCGCTTTCCCGGGATCGTTCGCATCTTGCACTGACGTTGGCTGGCGGATCCCAAGGCGAAACAACACTTCACGGGGTTATTGACCGCGTGGGCAGGGATTACGTGGACTTCGCCGTGACCGCGCCCGGGGAAGCGAGGCGTGCAGCAAATGTCATCGAGATGGCGGCCGTTCCCTTCACGGCATTAAGTGCCATCAGGTCCCTTCAGGCGGTGACCTGAGCGGCAGGAATCAAACCGTCTTTGACTTTGACTCCTGGATCATCCGGCTTGCCTCGGCGTACCGCTCCTCTATGTACTGCTCCAGCATCTTTTCCTCGACGCGCCATTGACCTCGGCCACCAACCTGGATTGCCTTTAGTTCACCGCTGCGCACGAGGGCGTAGGCCGCCGGGGAATTGATCTGTAGCTGTTCGGCAACGTCTGCAAGCGTCAGGAATCTGGGCATATACCCATTTTGCCATCGATGTGGTGAAGAGCATGCGTTATCCACAGTTTGATGCAGTTTGACGCTGTGACTTTCAGATCTGCTTCTTTGCAATGACAATGAGGGGTGTCTGGCGCATGATCCACCAATCCGGTAGCGCCTAAAGGGGAAGGGGCGGCATGAGTGGGAGCACAACATCCGCGGGAGCACGACTGAAGAAACCGTCGTGGAAGGATCCCCGGCTACTCGTCGGATTGCTGCTGGTGCTTGCATCTGTGGTCGGAGTCGTTTCGCTGGTGGGTGCAGCCGACCAGACTACTGATGTCTACGTGGCGCGGGAGGCTATCGCCGTCGGGGAGAGACTGACCGCGGACAACACTGCCCGGGCTAAGGTGCGTCTGGGCCAGTTGGAGGAGCTCTACATCTCGGGCGAGGCCGGACTTCCCGATGGGCTTGTGGCTGTTCAGAGGATCGGCAAGGACCAGCTCCTGCCCAAGGCGAGCCTCGGGAAGCCGGATGAGCTCGATCGAAAACCAGTTGCCATAACCATCGATGAACCGCTTCCTGAGCAGGCGCTGGCCGGTTCGAGGGTTGATGTCTGGGTGGCGCAGCCCGATACGCGCAATGGCTTCAGCGAGCCCTCGATGCTGCTGCCCGGCGCTGAAATCTCGCAGGTGACGCCAGGGTCCACTGCCCTTGGATCCTCCCGATCCACCGTCCTGATGGTGCTGGTCAGTGACGATCAGATGCCCAAGCTCTTGGGTTCACAGGCAAACAAGGCAAAGATCTCAGTTGTGTGGAACCCGGGCGGTGTGGGCAAATGAGCATCCCGGTCGTAACAGTAGGTGATGCCCAGGAAGACCTGGTCGGAGGCCTGGAGCGGCTGCATGGTCCGGTATCCGTCGTCAGGCGGTGCTCAGAGCTGACAGAACTGTTGGCAGCATGCCAGGGCGGGCTGGCAAGGGCCGCTGTGGTGGCAGGAGGAAGCGAGGAGCTTGCAGCCTCGTTGGTTGACCGCCTCCGGGCTGTGGGAGTGGCAATAGTTGCCTTGACTGACATTCCAGGAGAGATGACCAGACTGCGTGGAATGGGAGTGATCTGTGCCGCGCCGGATCTGGACCCGGTGGCCCTGGCAGCAAAGATCTCGGAAGCGGTGGCTCTTTTGTCCGGGAGTGGATCCGTTCCCCCTTTCAAGCAAGACAGCGGGATGTCTGATCCCGGCGCCTCCAACCGAATCAGACTGGACGACGGCGCCGATGTCCCTCCAGCGTCGGGAACAGGGCAGATCATTGCTGTTTGGGGTCCTGCCGGGTCACCTGGGCGGACTCTTGTCGCCATCAACATCGCCGGAGAGTTGGCGGCTGAGGGTAAGTCTGTCCTGCTGGTCGACGCCGACAGCTATGGCGCCAGCGTCGCAGCCATGCTGGGATTGCTTGACGAAACGGCGGGGCTCGCACAGGCGTGCCGACTGGCTGACCAAGGCATCCTCGACGCCGATGCCCTGCTTCGGGTTGCCACTCGGGTAGTCACGAAGGGCGGCACGTTCCGCGTTCTCACCGGAATTACCCGGGCTGACCGATGGACGGAGTTGCGCGCCGCTGCCCTCTCCTTGGTGCTTGAGAAGTCCAGGGAGATTGCCGACGTCATCGTCGTTGATGCGGGGTTCTGTCTGGAGGCCGATGAAGAACTCAGCTTTGACACGGTGGCTCCCAGGCGGAACGCGGCCACCCTGCGCAGCCTTGAACTCGCAGATACTGTCTTTGCGGTAGGAGCCGCGGACCCCGTTGGAGTACCCCGGTTGGTGCGCGCGTTATCTGACCTCGAGCAGGCCGTGCCGCATGCATCGCCGAAAGTGGTTCTGAACAAAGTGAGAGCCTCAGTGGTTGGCAGGTCTCCGGAGCGCCAACTGCGGGAAGCCTGGGACAGATACGGCCCGTCCCTTCGGATAGAAGCGTTTCTTCCTGCTGATCCCGGAGCCGGAGATGCAGCGCTCCTTTCGGGGGCCTTGCTGCTCGAAGCTGCCCCGGACTCGGCACTTCGCCGCTCCATTGCTGAATTGGTTTGTGCACCAGTCCAGGGAAAACGCCGTTCGTCTGTATTTACTTCCACAGCAAGGCGCAGAGTTAAGGATTAGGCTCACCTTGAGGGCTGCAAAGGTGCAGCCGCGAACTTCTGATGGAGGCGTTTCATATATGTCGTCTGGATCCAGTGTGGAGGATCAATCCTTGACCGTCGCGGCCTTGGAAGGATACCTGGGGGACTACTACGAGCATTTGGCAGAAGAGGATTTCCAGGCGTACCCCGCCGAAGTCCTCTCCACCCGGGCGGAGACGCACCGGGCTGTAGCGCAAAGCCGCCAGCCGGGCCACGCGAACGTCTCCATCTTGGAAGAGGGCGACAACTGTGTCGTATATATAGTCACTGACGACATGCCATTCCTCGTGGACTCGGTGAATGCAGAAATTGTCCGTCAAAAATCCGCCATCCATTTGGTGGTGCATCCGCTGTTTGTCGTCATGCGCAACCGAGTTACGGGTGAACTGGTCAAGGTGGACAAAGTTCCTTCGACGGTTGGTCTCTCCAGCGGCGATACAGCTACTATGCCGAGTCTTTCCCACCTCATTGCTGAAGGTGACAATGCCTCCCACATGGAGTCCTGGATTGCAGTTGAGATTGACAGACTGGGGAAGGAGGGGCGGGATCTTCTTGAAGATGGACTCCGGCGGATTCTTGGAAACGTTCGGGCCGCGGTCGAAGACTGGCCGAGGATGCGGAATAAAGCCCTCCAGATAGCTGCCGACTTGGACAAGGTAGCCAATCCGGCCCAAATTACAGAACTTCGGCAGGCTCAGGATCTCCTGCGCTGGTTGGACGAAGGCAACTTCACATTCCTGGGCTACCGTGAATACGACCTCGTCAACGAGGACGGCGAGGATGTGCTCCAGCTTCGTGAAGACAGCGGGCTGGGCCTTCTGCGCGCCAGCTCGGACGGCCGGCAGATTCAGCACCTTACGGACGCCGGCCGGAAAAAGGCCAGGGAGAAGCGGGCACTGGTGATCACCAAGGCCAACTCCAGGTCCACCGTGCACCGCCCGGCCTACCTTGACTATATTGGCGTCAAGAGTTTCGATGCCGCCGGTAACGTCAATGGCGAGCGGCGCTTCATCGGTCTGTTCGCCACGAGTGCCTATGCAGGGTCTGTCAGGGATATTCCAATCGTGCGGGAGAAGGTCGAGGCAGTCCTTCGGATCGCGGGTTTTCCACCCGATTCACACTCCGGCAAGGACCTTCTCGGGATCCTCGAAACGTACCCCCGGGACGAACTGTTCCAGATTGAGGTGCCTGATCTCGCTGCGACTGCCATCAGCATTCAGCGACTGCAGGAACGGCGCCGGACGCGTCTCTTCCTCAGGCCGGACATTTACGGCAGGTTCATGTCTGCGGTCGTCTTCCTTCCGCGCGACAGGTACACCACCAACGTTAGGCTCCGTATCGAAGATGAGCTCCGTGAGACCTTTCACGCAGAGTCGATTGATTATGAAGCACGTATGACGGAGTCTGCGCTGGCCCGGCTCTTCTTCCGGATCCGTCTGCCGAAGGACGCCGATGTCACGAACGTCAACGCCCAGGAACTGGAAAAACGTCTTGTTCGCGCTACGCGTTCGTGGAGCGAAGGAATCACGGAAGTACTTCGTGATTCCTCACCTGATGGAGGCGGCAAAGAGCTCGCCGAACTCTGGGCCGAGGCCTTTCCTGCCAGCTACCGCGTTGACTACGAGGTTGAAGATGCGTTGCAGGATATTGCAAGGTTCGAGAAGTACAGTGCGGTAGCCAAAGAAAGGGGCGGCCCCGAGCGTCCGGGCGTTCACGTCTACCTTCCTGAAGGCGCGGGAGCAACTCTGGAGGAGGATGCGCGCGTCAAGCTGTACATGCTTGACCCCAAGAGCCTGAGCCAGATTCTTCCGTACTTCCACAACCTGGGCCTTGAGGTGCTGGATGAGCGGCCCTTCGAGATCGAGACGGCCGATAAACGTGACTTCTTCCTCTACGACCTCGGGCTCAAATACCCGCCACGGGTGGATCCTTCGGCCACGGGAGAGCTTCTTGCCGAGTCCTTTGGTGCAGCAGTTTCCGGTGCAGCCGAATCTGACAGCTTTGATCGGCTCGTCCTTCGTGAAGGCATGACATGGCGCCAGATCGTGGTTCTTCGCGCCTATGCCAGGTACATGAGGCAAATGGGCAACACCAATTCCTTTGAATTCATGGCTGACACACTGTTGGCGAACGCCGATGTCACGCGCGCCTTGAGTGCACTGTTCACGGCGCGATTTGACCCCTCATTCGAGGAGGAAGAGCGCGAGGCCAGGCAGGAACAGTTGCGCGGGGAACTGGCTGCGTCGATTGAGCAGGTAGCCACGCTGGACGCCGACCGGGTTCTGCGGACCTTCAAGAATCTGATCGAGTCGACCCTGAGGACCAACTTTTTCCAGAACAAGCCGTACCTGAGCTTCAAGCTCAACCCCGCCGGCATTGAGGGGTTGCCGTTCCCGCGGCCGATGTTCGAAATCTGGGTCTATTCCCCACGGGTCGAGGGCGTACATCTCCGGTTCGGGAAGGTTGCACGAGGCGGCCTTCGCTGGTCAGATCGCCGGGAGGACTTCCGGACCGAAATCCTCGGTCTCGTCAAGGCACAAACGGTCAAGAACGCGGTCATCGTTCCCACTGGGGCCAAGGGTGGCTTCTTCGCCAAACAATTACCGAACCCTGCGGAAGACCGGGCTGCCTGGATGAGCGAGGGGGTAGAGAGCTACAAGACGTTCATCCGAGGTCTGTTGGACCTTACAGACAACCTCGTTGCCACGCCTGGGGGTGAGGAATTGGTGCCGCCGTCCGGCGTAGTGCGGCATGACGGAGATGACTCCTACCTGGTGGTCGCAGCGGATAAGGGGACAGCGACTTTCTCTGATATCGCCAACGGGCTTGCCGCTGAATACGGCTTCTGGTTGGGGGATGCCTTCGCGTCCGGTGGCTCTGTGGGCTACGACCACAAAGCCATGGGAATCACTGCAAGGGGCGCCTGGGAATCAGTCAAGCGTCACTTCAGCGAGCTGGACCTGGACACACAATCCGAACCCTTTACCGTCGTCGGTGTGGGGGACATGTCAGGGGATGTCTTCGGCAACGGAATGCTGCTTTCACGGCACATCCGGCTCCTGGCTGCTTTTGATCATCGGCATATTTTCCTCGATCCGAACCCGGACGAATCAGTTTCATTCGATGAACGGCAACGGCTGTTCGCGCTGCCGCGTTCGTCCTGGGACGACTACGACAAATCACTCATCAGTGAAGGTGGCGGTGTTTATCCGCGCCAGCTGAAATCGATCCCGGTTTCGGAGCAAGTCCGGGTCGCCTTGGGCCTTCCCGATGGAGTTACCCATTTGAGCCCTCCAGAGCTGCTTCGTGCGATCCTGCTGGCTCCGGCCGACCTTCTTTACAACGGGGGCATCGGAACCTACGTCAAGGCGAGCACTGAGACGAATGCTGAAGTTGGTGACAAAGCCAATGACGCAATCCGTGTGGACGGACGAGAGCTGCGTGTCAAGGTGGTGGGCGAAGGCGGCAACCTGGGACTGACCCAGCGGGGCCGTATTGAGGCCGCCCTGCAAGGGGTGATCCTCAACACGGACGCAATCGATAACTCTGCTGGAGTTGATTGCTCCGACCACGAGGTCAACATCAAGATCTTTGTCGACAGGATGGTAGCGGCAGGCAAACTCGACGCCAGCGAGCGTGCCGAATTCCTGGCATCCATGACGGAGGAAGTTGGCCGGCTGGTTCTTGAGGACAACATTGACCAAAACATTCTGCTGCTGAATGATCGAATCCGCGTTGCTGAATGGAGCCCCAGCTACGAGCGGCTGATGGACTGGATGGAGAAATCCGGATACCTGAAGCGGAAGCTCGAAGCTCTCCCCACGACCGAGACACTCCGGGAGCGGCTGGAGCAGGGGCAAGGGCTTACGTCCCCTGAACTCTCGGTGCTCTCTGCCTATGCCAAGATCCAATTGGCCACGGCACTGCGGGAAAGTGACCTCGCCGAGGATCCATGGTTCCGTCGGACCTTGCGGGAGTACTTCCCCCTTCAGTTGCGGGAAAGGTTCGACGCCGAGCTGGACAGCCACCCGCTGCGCCGGGAGATCATAGCGACGGTAATCGCCAACGACATGATCAACATGGGCGGAATCACGTTCGCCTTCCGGGTAATGGAGGAGACTTCCGCCACTGAGGTCCAAGTGGCGAAGGCATTTGTGGCCCTGCGGGAAGTGTACGAACTGGACAACATGGTGGCGGAGCTTAACGCCCTTCCGGCATCGTTCCCCACCGAACACTGGAGCGCTGTCCACCTGGATATCCGCAGGTTGCTGGACCGGGCGGTCCGCTGGGTCCTGACTCAGGGGAACGCCACCCGGTCGATTGCAGACACAGTCGCGGAGTTCAAGCCGCTGATGGATCCAATGCGTTCGCGCCTGCTCGATTACCTGCGCGGTGATGACCGCGCACGAGTGGCCGCGTGGCTTGAAAAGGCCCGCACGTGGGGCCTCCCTGAAGACCTGTCTTACAGGTGGGCCGAGCTGTTCGAGAGCTTTGTGTTGCTGGACATTGCCAAGATCGCCCATGGCAATCCGGAACCTGTGGAAAGCATTGCACATGTGTATTACACCGTGTTCAACCGGTTCCACATTGATTCCCTGTTGGAGCGGATCACGAAGCTCCCGAGGGAAGACCGTTGGCAGGCCCTTGCCCGGGCCGCGTTGCGTGACGATCTGTATTCAACGGTCTCAGATATGACCACGGCCGTGCTGGAGGCCACTCCCAGCGGTGTCCCTGCAGAAGACCGCCTGAAGACCTGGGAAGGACTGAACGCCGAGCAGTTGGGGAGGGCGAAGAGCATGTTTGATGAGGTCAACGCCCTTGAAGCCGACGATATGGCGTCCCTGTCGGTAGCATTGAGGCTCTTGAGGTCAATCGTCCGACGCTAGGCAGTAGCCGGAGCGTCGCAATATGGAGGTGCAGTGGCAATCTTTACGGACCCTATCAGGGAGCACGCTGATTTTGGGCCGGGGGATGCCGAGTGGCTGCACCTCCTGGTGGGCGACTGGCAGATGGTTGCAGACCTTGCCTTCGCTGACCTTGCATTGTGGTTTCCGCATCCGGAACACGGATACATTGCGCTCGCGCATGTCCGCCCCTCCACCACGCATACGGTGTTTCACGCCGACTTTGTGGGGGAGGGGATCCGGTCGGATTTGCAGCCCCTGGTGGACAAAGCGTGGGAGAGCCGGACTATTGAGCGTTCCAGCGAGACCAACTGGAGCAGCGACATGGCCCTCCGCGTGGAGGCGGTCCCGATGGTTCGCAATGGCCGGACGCTCGCTGTGGTCACCTCCCACATGGACCTGTCCAGTTCCAGAATGCCCTCCCGGCTTGAGCTGACGTACCGGCAGTGTGCGTACGACCTGCTGAGGATGGGTACCTTAGGTCTCTGGCCCGATTTCGCATCGCCCACCGGTTCCCGTCGCGGTGCGCCGCGTGTGGGGGATGGCCTCATCAGACTGGATGCGGATGGAATCGTCCAGTATGCCAGTCCCAACGGTGTCTCGGCTTTCCGGCGTCTGGGCGATGGGGAATCTCTGGAGGGGCGGTCACTCGCAGAGGTAACGGCAGGCTTGCTCAAGGACCGTCGGATGGTGGACGAAACCTTGCCGCTGGTCGTCACCGGCCGGATGCCCTGGCGCAGCGAAATCGAATCCCGTGGCGTCAGCCTTTCACTGCGGGCCATTCCGCTGCGGGACGAACAGCAGAGATTCGGTGCCCTCGTCTTGTGCCGCGACGTGTCGGAATTGCGCCGCCGTGAAATGGAGCTGGTGACCAAGGATGCGACCATCCGCGAGATCCATCACCGGGTTAAGAATAATCTGCAGACCGTTGCTGCCCTCCTCAGGATGCAATCCCGCCGAATGGTCAGTGACGAGGCAAAACAGGGCCTCGAGCAGGCGATGCGCCGGGTAGCAACCATCGCGCTCGTCCATGAGACGTTGTCCCAGGGCCTTACCCAGAGTGTCGATTTCGATGAACTGATCGGGCGGCAATTCAGGCTATCTGCTGAAGTCGCTTCGCCCTCCCAGCAGGTACGCACGGAGCGCGCCGGTCTGTTTGGTGAACTGCCGAGCGACTTCGCGACACCCTTGGCCCTGGTAATCAATGAACTCGTTACCAACGCGGTCGAGCATGGACTGGAGGGGCGAACAGGCACCGTCTGGTTGCTCGCGGACCGCTCAGAAGGAGACGACGGTGAGGAACTGCTGACAGTGACCGTTGCCGATGATGGTGTAGGGCTCCCGGAAACACCCCATACCGAGGGCTTGGGGCTGCAGATAGTCAGAACCCTGGTGATGAGTGAGCTCGGAGGCACAATCCAGTGGCAACGACGTGAAGGTGGCGGCACCGCGGTCCAGATCGTGCTCAGCCTAATCCGGCGGTAGGGCCCTTGCCGGCCCGGGGCTTCCAGGTCTAAGTAGGGCGCCGGGTCGTCGGCAAAAATGAGAGGGGCCGCGGACAGAAACGTCCACGGCCCCTCTTATTGGTTTGTGCTCTCAGGAAGCCCGGCGTGCGCGTGCAGCACGTCGTTTGAGGGCGCGGCGCTCATCTTCACTCATGCCACCCCAGACGCCTGCGTCCTGCCCGGACTCCAGAGCCCACTGAAGACAGGTATCCACCACGGGGCACCGGCGGCAGACGCTCTTGGCCTCCTCGATCTGCAGGAGGGCAGGGCCGGTGTTGCCTACGGGGAAAAACAGCTCCGGGTCCTTATCGAGGCACGCTGCGCGGTTACGCCAATCCATGCTGATCAGTCACTCCATTCCTGGGAAACTCGTTGAGTGCTTTGTGAAAATATTCACTAAAGGCAACAAAGGAAAGGGGCCCAATCGGGCCCCCTTGGTCATCTCCAATAAGCCTGTCATGTTAACGCTGTGTAAACAAGGGGGTTTGATGACGGAAGTGCCTCTTCGGCGTGAGCGATGCATCACATTGTTCATGGGGCCTCACAGTTAGTGACTATGTCCGGTATTGTGCCAATGTGTCAAGACCTCCACTGGAACCACCGGAAGATGCCTCCGGGAACGACCGGGACATCGGGATGGGCAGCGACGCCGGAATGAAGAGCGGCGCCGAAATGAAGAGCGGCGCCGAAAACCGCCGCTACCCCCCGGCCAATGCCGCCGATGCAGCGGACATGCAAAGGCGCCCGGTAGGCATCGCCGTCCTCAGCGGAATACTGGCTGCAGAAGGAACTGCCCTTCTTGTTGCTGCCGCCTGGTTCATCATCGGGCTGCTCAGCGGAGCCCCCACAGGCTCCTTCTGGAGCGCTGTCTTCCTCCTTGTGCTCCTGCTCGCCTTTTCAGCGTGGCTTTACGCGATGGCCTACTTTCTTTTCCGCGCTTACCGCTGGCCGAGGGCGGGAGCCTTCCTGGCCCAACTCTTCGTCCTTACCCTTGGATTTCCTGCTTTGACAGGCGGACTGACGCTCATTGGACTTCTGATGCTGGTCCCGGCTGCCACAGCTATTGTGCTGCTGTTCGACAAACGCGTGGTCGGCTTTGCTTCACGTTCCGGCGGCGGACCTCCCGCCTTGTAGCCGAGGAGACAAATCTCCAAGTTGAGTCAAGACAGCCCTTCCACCGGATATGACCACGGCACGGCCGGCTGGCGGGCGTGCTTCCACATCGAAACGCACACCGAAGAAGTCGCCGTCAAGAACGCTCCTCGGACAAATGAGTACCCCTGTGCCGTGGCTGCGCGCCTGCAGCATCAAGGGAACGCGTTGTGCGACCGTGGAGCTGAAGCCAGCGGCCAGGACAATCGTCAGTCCCATCGTGTTCAGGTCCAGCAGGCTGCTGTGCGCTTCCGGCGACAACCGGTCAGCATCGTCCACGAGGGCTAAGGCATCCGGGGCGAGTCCATTCGATGCGGCCTTCGCGGCGAGGCTGGACCAGTACGAGCCGGCATCTGCTTCCTGCCCGGGGTTTAGCCAGGCAGCTTCACCCGGGTTCATTTCGGGGAGGGCCTGCAGAAATGTACTCTTACCTGCCGATGGGCCACCCAGTACCGCGAGGACGCCGCCCGTGGGAACGGTGAGCGTTACGGGCTCAAGTTCGTCCCCACCTACTCCTACCAGGAGCCTACGGTCCCGTAGCCTGGGTGACCTTCCGGAAGGAAGAATTCGCCGGGATGTCTTGTCCTCATACCGGTCTCTGATGGCTTTCCCCGGAATGGAATCGGGTAGCCGCTCTACCCTGAAAGGTGTCGTTTTTGGTGTTTGAACGGATGCAGGAAGCCGCAGCGAATTTTGTGGTGGAGCGAAGAATTGGACCATGGACGGACTCCCCTTAACAAGGGACCCAAAAGCGACGGCCCGGCCCCTTACTGACGGCACGGCAGGAAGGCGGGGCCACGCGAGACGTCCTTCCTCGGTCGAACCCATGGGGAAAAAGCACCGGTTCGGAATGGAGGCGGAAAACCGTGCTGTCACGAGTTCCCGACCTCCGGAAATGAGAACCGTGACCTTGGCCTTCGGGCCATCCCTGACGATGTCCTGGAGCAGGTCTTCAGCCCAAACCAGCGGAGAAGCTCGAAGCGCAGAAGCCCAGGAACCCCAACCTGAAATGACCAGGACGAGGGGAGGATCTGTACCGTCACCCTGACGGCCTAACCGGACCGACATCTCGTGGGCAACGCGTTCCAGCACACGGACTCCGCGACGAAGTTCCTGAAGGCCAGCCACTGCACCAACGTGCGGGAGCGCGGACGTTCCGCTTAAAGTACCGTCAGAGTCCAAGAGGTAAAAGTGCGCCTCCCCTGGTGTCTCCAGCATTTGTCCCAGCACCAGGAGCAGTGCATCGTCCGTACCCGCCGTCGCCGTTCCAACCAGCCCCAGATGCCCGTCAGTCAAGGGTTTCCATTTCAGTGCGGTCACTGTCTGCTGCTCCGGCGAGTCCACCCACCCGAGCTCTGCCACACCATCGGGGCCGGGGCCGGGGAACGGCAGGCTTTCAGGTAGCGCCGGCGCCACAGGCGGCCGGATGGAAGCACCGCCACGAAGTGCCCACAGAGTACATGCCTGGCGGATGAGTGGAGCGGCGGCATCTGCCGGAGTGACGGATTCCGTTGCAGCATCGCGCTGCTGTAAAGGCGTGCCCGGGGTGGTGGCCAGGACATCAAAGGTTGCTTCGACCGTCAGCTCGCAGTCAGCTATCGCTGCCGTTCCCGTCAGTGCTGCCGTTTGGAATTCTTCGGGCGGCTCAGTTCCGCGGGCAAGGAATGCCCGGCCAGGGTTCCCTACTGGGATCCGGGCAGCCGCCCCTGAGTTGATAATGTCGGCAGATTCCAGCTCTGATTGGACCCGAAGGGCAATACTGGTGGTCACATTGGCCCGGATATCGGGTGTAATCGCACCCTGCGGGCGTTGGGTTGCCATGATGAGGTGCAGTCCCAGGGACCGGCCGATGGCAGCAATTCTCATGAGTTCGCGAAGCGCTTCCGGTGCGTCTTCTACCAGCATCCTGAACTCGTCAATAACCAGCACCAGGTGGGGTAGCGCCTGCACCTTTCCGGTTGCCGTGGCCCGGTAGCTTACAAGATCGGGGGCTTGGGCCAAGGCGAGAAGTTCTTCACGACGGCGAATCTCCGCGCGGAGGGAGATCAGAAATCGATCAAGTTCGTGCTGTGACAGATCAGTCAGCATTCCGACGCAGTGCGGCAACCCGGTCAAAGGGCCAAGGCCGGAACCGCCCTTGAAATCCACAAAGAGGAAGTTCACGCGATCTGGCGGAAACGACAGGGCAAGGGAAACAGTCAGGCTGCGTAGCAGCTCCGATTTACCTGAACCGGTGGTACCGGCGACCAACAGGTGCGGACCATCCGCCTGCAGATCAAAGAAGCGCGGACCGGAGGCTCCCATGCCGAGGCTGACGGGGAGACCCCGAGTTTCCCGGGATTTATCCCAACGCAGGGCGAGTTCGGAGTCAGAGAGAGTGAGTACGTCTTCCAGCAGACAGGCTTCCGGTACACGTTGCCGGGTGGCCGCATCATCCTGCGGCGGATTGGAGGCGACCCGCCGGCAGAAGTTACTGAAAACCTGATCGGGAACGAGATCAGCCACAAAATCAATGCGGCGGGATGCTCTCGTCAACCGCGCCAAGCCTCCGCTCAAATTGACATACGGGCCATTCACGTCAGCCGAAAGTTCGCCCCGTGCATTGGAGCAGTGGAAAACCTGCCAACCGTTGTTCACTGCAGCGGAAAGGACTTTGTCTGCCTCGCCGGAACACGGGATATTTTCCATCATGATCAGCACTCCATGGTCGAATCCGCGCCCTGGGCCAGCAGAAAGACTGGCCAGACACGCCGCGGCTTGAGTCACCAGGGAGACCTGCTTAAGAAACCGGGCGGCGAGAGGGATCTCCCGGGCTCCACCGAGGATTAGGACCCGCGTTCCCCTTGCGAATGAAAAAGTTGAGAACTGCATGATGAGGGACCTGATAAGCCCGGCCACGGCTTCGTCCGGCCCTTGGATCCGGGTCACGCCGGGGCCTGGCTCAAGCGTGACAGCCATTGATTCCAGCAGGGGTGGGCGAAAGCGCGGGTCGGCGGGATCGGTTCGCACGTTCGCCGGTTGCGTCGCCAGTCCAAGTCGTAGCGACACCCCACCTTCCGCAACGGATGCGGGAAGGGGCTGGGGACCGGAGTACACGGTTTGAAGGACAATGTCGGCAGCCGAAGGTGCGGACCGCCGTCGTCGTTCCTGATCGTCTTTCACGGCCGCCGCCACTGCCCATTTCAGGTCGCGCCGCTGGCGCCTGCCGGACACGGCAGGCACCAGAATGGAAAGGGCCGAAACTGCTGTAAAGGCCAGGAACATCCACATTCCCGTGATCACGGCAAGGCCTGTTCCTATAACAATGGGAAGCACCGCAGTGAGGATCAACGTGCCGCGGTTGGCGTCTTCGGCCTTCCTGCCTACAATCAACGGCTCGGCAACGTTGCTGCCTGCTTCAGCATAAACATGCTGTTCAGTGGAAGACCCGCCGAAGACGATGCTTAGTGTTGAGTGGCCGCAGCGTATGAGGGAGTTGGTGAAGACCTGGGAACTCTTGACCCTTTTGTCATCCACGGTTGTTCCGTTCACACTGCCAAGGTCAGTGATGGTGACACTTGACTCCGACACCTCGAGACGGGCGTGCTCCCGCGACAACTCGGCATCGGCAAGGCGGACCTCCGTGCCGCTGCGGCCAATGCGGACGGAACCCCGGCCAAGGGGCACCACAGTGCCTGCACCCGGGCCACCATGGACCGCCAACATCAAGCCGAGGGACGATGGCCCCGGGTTTCCGTGAATCGGCGCTTCGTTTCCGTCCACCAGGACAACTCCGGGGACAAGCGGGGGAACACCGACGGTCATCCCGGCAATGGGCGAACCTCGCGCCGTAAGGGTCCGCGTGCCATACTTCCGGGAGACGGCGTCCTGAAGTTCCAAGCCACTGCATCCGGATGGCGCTGTGATGGTCAGTTCGAGGGGATCGCCGGTTAGCCCGGAACCATGGCTGTGAACGAGCGTGCATTCGAGGGTCATGGTCTTCCTTGCTTTTGCCGGTGCGGTCCTGACCCACGCTATGGCCTGGCCGGCGACCTGGAACGGCCCCGCCTTCACTATGTGGATAACGATCTGCTGCCGCTTCCGATTCGCGGTGAGTGCGCCACCCTCGGGTAGGCTAGAGCAGCAGACAATGCCATACGTTGTGCTGCCCGCATTCGAATCAGGAGATTTTGTGACCGCTGACCTTGTCATCGTAGGGTCAGGCTTCTTTGGCCTGACAATTGCAGAACAGGCCGCCACGGAGTTGGGCTTGAAGGTCGTTGTCATCGACCGGCGCCACCATATCGGCGGCAATGCATACAGCGAAAAGGAAGAGCAGACAGGCATCGAGGTCCACCGTTACGGGGCGCACCTTTTCCATACCTCCAACGAACGCGTCTGGGAGTATGTGAACCGCTTCACAACGTTTACGAACTATGTCCACAAGGTGTATGGCGTGCATAAGGGCGAGGTCTATTCCCTGCCCATCAACCTGGCAACCATCAACCAGTTCTTCCGCGCAAACCTCACCCCGGGCCAGGCCCAGGCCTTGATTCAGGAGCAGGCCGGAGAACTTGCCGGAACGGATCCCCAGAACCTTAACGACAAGGGCATTCAGCTCATCGGACGCCCGCTCTACGAGGCCTTCATCAAGCACTACACGGGTAAGCAATGGCAGACGGACCCCAAGGATTTGCCGGCTGGAATCATCTCGCGGCTTCCCGTGCGGTACAACTACGACAACCGGTACTTCAATGACAAGTACGAAGGCCTTCCCACCGACGGCTATACCGCCTGGATTGAAAAAATGGCCGATCATCCGAACATCGAAGTTCTACTGAACACCGACTTTTTTGATGATTCACAGGAATACAGCAAGGACAAGGTAGTAGGAAAAATTCCGGTCGTCTACACAGGTCCCGTGGATCGGTATTTCGACTACGAGGAAGGCCGTCTCTCCTGGCGGACGATTGATTTCGAGGAGGAAGTGCTCGACGTCGGCGATTTCCAAGGTACGTCCGTCATCAATTACAACGACGCCGACGTCGCATACACCCGCATTATTGAACCGCGCCACTTCCACCCCGAGCGGGACTACCAGACGGAGAAAACCGTCATCATGCGTGAGTTCTCCCGCGCAGCGGAACACGGTGACGAGCCCTACTACCCGATCAACACTGCGGCTGACCGTGATCGGTTGTTGAAGTATCGCGACCTGGCGGCGGAAGAGAAGAATGTCCTCTTCGGAGGGCGCCTGGGCACCTACAAGTACCTCGACATGCACATGGCAATCGGATCGGCCCTGACCATGTTTGAGAACAAAATACGGCCTCACTTCGAAGCGGGAGATCAGTTCGAAAGCGGAGGAGTGGACGCATGAGCCAAGACACGTTGGCTGCACCCGACAAGGGTGGCGGCCTGTTTGACGTGCTTCGCCGCCGGGACCTTCTTCGCCTGATCGTCCGAAAGGAACTGAAGGTCCGCTACCGGAGTTCCGTGCTTGGGCTCCTCTGGTCCTATGTCAAGCCTGGCGTGCAGTTCGTCGTCTTCTACTTCGCGCTCGGTGTGTTCCTTGGGCTTAACAAGCAGCCGAACTTCGTGATCTACATGTTCTCGGGCATCATCCTCGTCAACTACTTCTCTGAGGCCTTTGGCCAGGCTACCCGTTCGGTGGTCGCCAACGCCGCCCTGGTGAAGAAGATCTACTTGCCGAGGGAACTGTTCCCCGTAGCATCCGTTTGGGTTGCCATCGTCCATTTTCTGCCCCAGATGCTGATTCTGCTGGTGGCGTGTTTCTTCTTTGGCTGGACCCCGACTATTCCCCAGCTGATAGGGGCAGTGGGGGCATTCGTGATAGTGACCATGCTGTCATTGGGCCTCGGACTGTTCTTCGCTGCGGCGAACGTGCTTTTCAGGGACTCTGAAAACATAGTTGACCTCATGCTCATGATGGCTACCTGGTTTTCGCCAGTACTCTATGCCTGGTATCTGGTCCGGGACACGCTTGGAGAAACGTTCTACTTCTTCTATCAGCTCAACCCCATGACCATCGCCGTCGAACTCTTCCACGCAGCATTCTGGTCTCCGACCTCAGCAGTCAGGCTAGCGCCGGAGGGGGCAAGGCTTCCTGAGAACCTTCTTTCGATCTGGCTTCCCGTGGGCCTGTTGGTTTCATTGTTGATCCTGGCCGTGGGACAGTCACTATTCCGACGCCTTGAGGGCAGATTTGCGCAGGAGCTGTGATGGGTTCAGAGGCTATTGTTGTTGAAAATGTCTCAAAGCGGTTCAACCTCCGCCACACCCGGTCCCTTAAAGAGACCGTTGTGTGGCTGCTAAAGGGACGCCGCGGGGACTTGTCCTCCACTTTCATGGCTCTTGACGGTGTGGACATCAGTGTGGAGGTGGGGGAGTCCGTCGCACTGCTCGGACTTAACGGCTCCGGAAAGTCCACCCTGCTCAAGCTGATTTCAGGGGTCATGACAACTGACTCCGGTACTGTTCGGACCCGGGGCAAGGTTGCTGGCCTAATTGAGGTGGGCGCGGGCTTTCATCCCGATCTGACGGGCCGTGAGAATGTCTTCCTTAACGGAGTGATTCTCGGGATGACCGAAAAAGAAACCGCCGAGCGCTTTGACGCGATCGTGGAATTTTCTGAGATTGGAAAGTTCATCGATACGGAAGTGAAGTTCTACTCCTCGGGGATGTTCCTGCGGCTGGCCTTTGCGGTCGCCGTACACACCAACCCGGATGTCTTCCTCATCGATGAAATTCTGTCCGTCGGCGACGAGCCGTTCCAGAAGAAGTGCCTTGCCCGTGTCCAGGAGCTGCGTGATTCCGGTTGCACACTGGTGGTCGTCAGCCACGACCTGGATATGGTGAGCAAGGTCTGCGACCGGGGAGTGGTGCTGCGGCAAGGTAAGAAGGTGGCTGACGGGCCTATTGGAGAAGCTGTCTCGCTGTTGCGGGAAGGCTGAGACGGAACCGACGCATGACAATAATGCAGGGAGTACACATGACCAGGGCCCGACAGGTCTTCGAAATTATTGACGACGGCGGCTCCGGCCTTGATGGTGCGGAGGAACGCCTCTCGCCACGCGAAGTTGGATTGTTGGCCGGCGCGTTGAATTACCATTCGCTGGTACAGCCAGGCCGGGAATTCAGGGCTGTAGTGCTCCGCGGACCGAACGAGTCGTTCCCAAGACTGACCGGCGATTCGTGCCATCGCTTGGAGTGGCCGGCCGACCGGACTGTGGTTTGCACGGTTCAGGTTCGCAGCACCCTCAATGGAACGGTTCCTGAGAATGCCCCTCTGGTGCCGCTGGTCATTGACCTTGGGGGAGAACATCCAGGCGGGGGAACATCTTTCTACAGCCGTGCGGGTCTGAAATCAAAAGTCCTGAAACGGGCACGCTTTGGTGCTCCCGTTGCTTTTGATGCCTTGCGGCAAGGTCTCACGGATTACTACGAAAAGCGGATTACTTCGAACCGACGGCCTCCCCGGATTGCACGGGTCGAGTCCGCTGCCCCGCTGCGAGGGCTTGCAGGAGAAGACAGGCCTCAGGCGATTGTATTTGGACTGCACTGGCTTGAAATGGGGGGTGCGGAACGATGGGCGCTTGAATCCATTGCTTTAGCCAAAGAGGCAGGGTTCCTTCCCATCGTCCTCACCGACAGGGAATCTTCCCACCCGTGGATCGTGCGGCCCGAACTGGAAGGCGCCTTGGTCCTTCCACTGGATCTGCCGCTGCCGGGTACAGAGGAAGTTGACCTTTTGTTGGCCCTCGCTACGGAGTTCTCGGTCCGGGGAATCCATGTCCATCACAACGGCTGGCTCTATCACCGGCTCGCATGGTTCAAGGCGATGGACCCGACCATCCAGGTGGCGGACTCCTTGCACATCATTGAATGGCGCACGGGCGGGTTCGTCGAGGTTTCCATCAAGCTCTCCAACGCTATTGATGTTCACCATGTCATCTCGCCCCAACTCCGTGACTATATGGTGCTGCAGCGCGACATTCCCAAGGAACGGGTGGCGTTGGCTCCGCTTTACGGACTCCATGAGGCCGCGCCCGTGCAGCAGGCGAAGATCGAGAACGGGAGGCCTTTCACCGTCTCCTTCATCGGCCGCCTGAGCCAGCAAAAGCGGCCGTACCTGTTCCTGCGCTATGCACATCAGCTGAAGCGGTCCGCTGACAACGTGCGTTTCATCATGCACGGTGACGGCGCCTTGTCCGATGAAGCCACCCAATTGGTGTCCCGCTATGGCCTCTCGGATTGTGTGGAGTTTAGAAGGCCGCCGCGGGCAGTTGACGACACACTGACCGAATCGGATCTGTTGGTGATTTCTTCAGATAACGAGGGATTGACCCTGACTACTTTCGAAGCCACTGCCCATGATGTCGCAGTACTTTCAACGGATGTCGGATCGCAGGCCTCCCTCGTCTCCTCCCGTGCACTCGTGCCGCGTCAGCCGCTGGCTTTCCTTAAGGAGGCTGTGTCCGTTACGAAGGAGATCATGGAGTCCGAAGAGCTGCGTGAACAAATCGTCCAGGAGCAGCGCGAGAAGATCGAGTCCCTGAAGGAACTCCCGGAAGCGCGTTTGTGGACAAAGAAACTGTATGAAGGATGGAAAGCATGACCGACAAGGTCGCAGCGGTAGTTGTAACGTACAACCGGGTGGATAAGCTCGGGAAAGTCCTGGATTCGATCCTGGCCCAGACACGGTCAGTCGACCAGTTGATTGTTGTCGATAACGCCAGCACGGATTCGACGCCGCAACTATTGTCGGTCTACGACGATGATCCCCGAGTCGAAATTGTCCGGCTCAGCACCAACACCGGTGGTGCCGGGGGGTTCGCTGCAGGCATGGAACGGGCCTACGAAAGAGGCGCCGACTGGGTCTGGATCATGGACGACGACTGCTACACCACCGAGACTGCGCTGGAGAAGCTGCTCGAGGGTCATGCAGAAGCAGAAACGGAACTGGGACGGGCCGTTCCGTACAGCTGCTCACTGGTGCGATACACCGATGGTTCCATCTGCGAAATGAACAATCCGGGTACCACCTGGGACTGGGGACGGCTGATCGCCAAGGGTCTGAATTCGGTTCTGATCACCAATTGCTCCTTCGTCTCCGTACTCATCCCGCGTCGATCGATCGCCAAGTATGGACTTCCGCTGGTTGAGTACTTCATTTGGTTTGACGACATGGAGTACACCTTGAGGATCAGCGCTGAGGGACCCGGTGTTCAGATTCTGGACAGCGTTGCAGTTCACGATATGCCCGAAAACCGGGGCGTGAACTTCGGTGACCTTAACCCGGGCAATGCCTGGAAGTTCTACCACGGTGCCCGAAATGAGTCCTCTTACCGGTGGCACCATGATGACAAGCTTGCCTGGGTTCAGTTTGTGGTCACCACCTACGCCTGGATGGTCAGGGCCCGGGTAGGGCGTAGGCTTCAGCTCGGAGTGGCGAAACGCATTCTTGAGGGCCTGAAATTCGACCCCAAGCCCAAGATGGCGCGGAGCGTCCGCTAAAAACCACCAGCTGTGAATTCAGGGCCCGGCCAGTGCCGGGCCCTGAAACATTTAAGAGGCCGTTAGGTTCCTAAGATGCCGCCAGTCAGCTGAACTCACGGCAAGGGGTACAAGGACAAAGCTTCGGTTCTTTTCCGCGCAGACAAGCCGAGAGCGACTTGCCGGAAGTCTGAGTTGCCGGTTGGCTCCGGCAGGTTCTCCTCGCTCTTGGAAGCGGCATACGCCCAACCGGTTCCCAGCTCCAGCAGTGATTGATGCTTGACGTCGTAGTAGTCATCAAGAATGCCGATCGCCACACCGCGCGCCCCCGCAGCAGCGGCCATCATATGGGGATGGAATCTCGATGTATACCACACCTGACCGGACCGTACTGGCAGACCATCGTTCCAGACAGAGAGGAACGGAACGAAGTTCTCCTCGGGGATCAGCCCTTCCAAAGCATCGAACATGCGTCGGTCAGAGCCAGGGATTGCTTCCATGTAGCCGACTGAGAGTCCGTTAGCCAGTGCCTTCTCCACCACCAGATGGAGCTTGTCCCGCAGCCGGGTGAATGTCTCGTCATCGGTCATGTCGCTTTGAATACAGAGCATTACATCTTTTGCCCTCGTCTGAACAGCCTCGGAGCCGCCGGCTCGCTGCAGCTCGTGGGGGAGGCCCAGGAATACGTCATCCAACCCCACTTCGAGCCCGATGGCTCCTGCACTAGCCGCGTCCCGTACGCTGGCACTGCTAAATGAACTGACAGTAGATTTGAGCTGCGCGGCGTTCTCCGGAAGAGGCATCAGGCCAAGTCCCGAAGCGATTAGACGGGCGCCGTTCAGTCTTCCGGCAGCGGCCATTCCAGCTACAAGTCCAACGTGATCAGGCCAAACGCCGTTGACGTATCCACCGCCCAGGAGATGGATAGTGTCCGCCTGACCCAGGGGCATCAGGCCGACGTCGTACATGGGGGTTCCGCCATGGGAAACGATGCGCTCCACATGGTCCCAGACACCCTGGGCAGACTGATCCGGTGCCTCCGCACAGGAACGCCAAAGGGTGTTCGTGGTGCGCAGGTGAGGGTGCATACCTGCAAACAGTGCGCTGGCAGTGCCTGGCTGAGGGCAATCCAACCAGATGGAAGCTTCCGGACGCACCCTTGCCAGGAATCGCAGCCACGACGCTACGATCAACTCGTCGCCGTAGTTCGGGTTCCCTGCGGACGCAACGAGATAAATATTATTGCCCATCCCCCGAAAGTATCATGAAGGGAGAGGGCCGTACGTCGCTCCAGCCGCAGCGATCGAGCCGGCGGCTATCCGGTATTCTTGACAAGGTGCCTTTCGCCCGGCGCTGTTGTCCCTAAATGATGAAACGCGAAGGAACTGCGTGCAAACGAACGCCGTGTTAGAGACCCCGCCCCGAACGGCCACGGCCGCAGTGCAGCAGGTGCATGCTCTGACCGGCGTCCGCATTGTGGCTGCGATGTGGGTGGTCCTCTTCCACGTTCGTGGAAACATAGCTGCTGAATTCCCTTGGCTTGACGCGGTTATCGGTCCCCTTTTGGCACACGGAGAGCTCGGCGTTGATCTCTTTTTCGCCCTCAGCGGCTATGTACTCGCCCTGAACTATGGCGAGCGGATGGGTATCCGGCTGGACCGTCAAGCCACCGTCAAGTTTTGGTGGGCAAGGCTCGCACGTGTGTGGCCGGCCTATGCCTTCATGCTGGTATTTACCGCAATCTGGCATGGCATTCTTCTGGCCCGCCAGAGCGCAGACCCTGTTGCCGTGAAGGACTACAGCATTGGCAGTTTCCTGCGGCAGCTGACCTTGGTGGTGCAGTGGACGGAGCCGGGGTTTGACCGCCTTACCTGGAACGGTGCCGCCTGGTCTGTATCCGCCGAAGCGTTCGCGTACTTGCTGTATCCCATCATCGCGCTACTCATTTTTCGGCTCAACAGGGCGTTCAGTACGCGCTCGCTGGTTGTTATGGCCGCCGTCGTACTGTTCCCTGTTGTCTTTTTCTCCTATGTCCTGGGCCTTTACGGACCATGGATGTGGGTTTTGCGGATTCTCTGCGCCTTTACCGCCGGAGCCTTGATGTTCTATATCGTCCGGCGGCTGCCCGACACGGCACGTATGCGCATGCTCGCCAGCCATCTGCTGGTTTTGGCCATCGTCGTCCTGGTGGCTGGATGCTATTTCATGCACCTCACGGGGCGTGCCCGATACGTGGGTCTTCTGATCCCCGTACTTGTCATGATGGTGGGAACACTGGGCGTGGCAGACAGGCACATTGCACGCTTGCTTGGAACACGGGCCCTGGTGATCGGCGGAATGGCGTCCTACAGCATCTACCTGGTCCACATGCCACTGATCGAAATCTTCTGGAAGATGCAGATGACGTTTCCGGAGGCTTTGGGGACTGGCACGGTAGGTGCAAAGGTTGGTTTTGCGCTGATGCCGGTGGTTGTATCAGTCCTGGGATACATGCTGTGGAGGCATTTTGAAGAGCCTGCGCGTCGCAAGATGCGCGTGATGTCCACGCAACACATTCCTGAACGGGCCGTAGACGATCCTGCGCTCGGCCACGATAAATCTACCGCGGCCGAGCGGAAAGGCTCTTAGACGGTGCTTTCGACGGCAAGCTCATGGCCCATGCGCTTGCCAAGCCGCATGTAGGCAAGCCGCCGGGCGTAGGACATTCCGATGGCCTTCAGGTTCCCGATGTAGAGATCCGTCTTACTGAGGATCCCCGGATGCTTTGCCGCAATCTCCCGGTGAAACGCAATAGCCTGGTCTGACTGCTGCTTCGCGAGCCGGACGCTCCATTGACTGGCGCTGATTCGGAATGTGGCCAGGCTCTTCCGAAGAGCGACGACGTCCCCGTGCAGGCAAATGCGGGCATACGTTGCCTGGTCGATCAGATAAGGGTTGGTGTTGTCCCAGCCGCCTTCCTGTTCGAGGAGTTCACGGCGGAACATCACGCAGGCCGGCTCGCCGAAGATATTCGATCCAGCCAGAACGGTCGCGCGGACCGCCTTGACGCCGCTGACGAGCCCGGAAATGCCCTGCAGTCCACGGCTTTTAATGAAAACGTCGCCCTTTGAGTCCACAAGGTCTCTTTGGGAAGCTACAAGGACGGCGCTGGGATTGGCGTCAAACGCCGCAACCTGTTCTTCGAGAGCCGTCGGAGCGATGAGGTCATCACCACAGACAAGTTTCACGTACTGACCACGCGCTTCCGAGCTCACGCGGTTCCAGTTGGCCTGCGCCCCGCCACCCGTGGGAGTAGGCGAGAGAATCCGGAGGCGCGGGTTGCTCCGATAGGTCTCGATGACTTCGGAGGTTCCGTCAATCGAGGAATGATCCGCGATCACCACTTCATAATCGTCGAAGGTCTGGTTCAACACCGACTCAAGCGTTTCCGCAATGTACTGAACGTTGTTGTAGGCAGGGATGACTATGGAGACTTTGGGGCTCATGCCGTTTCTTCCTCTTTGGTTCCATGGGTGGGTGTGCTTGCAGCCGGTCGGGACGGTTCCTTGCGGCGAAACGAGAAGTATCGGTGGCCGAAGTAGCTGATGCAGACCGAAAGCACGGTGATGGCAATCTGTGTGGGGATCCGTGGGAACTGAAGGATGTCTGCGAAGAGTGACAGCAGCACGATGTTCACCAGCAGGGATGTCAGGTTAACCAAGGCGAATCTACCGAGGTCCAGCCAGACGTGGCCCTTTACCCGGAAAACGAGCTTACGGTAGACAAAGAACACCGAAATGAGCGACACGAGCCAGGAAGCTGTGAGCAGCACAAAGGACGGTGACTGCGGGAAGGTCAGGGCAAGGACAATAAACAAGCCGGTGCTGAAGGCGGTGTTGGCACCTCCGACGAGCAGGAATGCGACGCGTTGGTCCTTGATGATCTTAAGCAGGGGGCCGGGCGGGCCCGAATGAATACCGCGGACCGGCTCATCCTCGTCGGGTAATGGGGCCGTCGTCACTATCTCTCCTCGTTCCATGGTGCCTTCGCTGCTACTCCTACCGGTTCGGAGGGATTTGTTGATCTGTCTTTTGTCTCGTCAAAATCCTGCGGGCCAGGGCCGGACGTCCGGGCAGCAGGGGGCAGTTTCCCTGCTCGTGGATGGTCACGGCGTCGTCTGAGGGCGAACAGCACCGACCAGGTGGCCCCGAGGAGCAAAGCCGTGCCCAGGGCCGCCAGCTCGATGTTCCAGCCCGGCGGCTGGAATGACACAGTGACCGTCTTGCCGATCATGTCCGGTGCCACGTCCACTGTCAGGAGGTATCCGCGCAGGGGGTCCGCAAGCGTTCCGCCGTCGACGCTGTAACCAGGCCACGCAATCCTGCCTAGGGTGACCTTGCCGCCGTCGTTTCCAACCTTGGTGACTTTGAAACTGACAGAAGAATCCTCATTCTGAACCAGCTCAACGTCCGTTCCTTCAGACGAATAGACGGGAGCGCCTACGTTGCCCAGAGGTGCGTCCCTGGTCCACATGACGGTGTTCGGCGTGCGGGAAGCCACACTCCAGCCAGACGGGAGTGTCACCTTGGCCAGTTCGACGCCCTGGGCGTCCGCGGCATCCCGAACAACCTGCACGGTGTCGACCCGCAGGAGATCTGCGAGTGGTTTTCCTGAAGCCGGATCGATTTCGAAAAGCTTGGTTGTCAGCTCCCGGCATGTTTCGCCGCGGGAAATGATGCAGAGGTCCTTGGAATACGCAGCGTTCTGGATGGGACTGTAAAGGTTGTGGACCGGAACGGGGTTCAGATACCACATGTTGCCCACCAGCGTCTCACCCCAGGCTGCTCCATCAAGGGAAGACGGGGCACCCACCACAATCGCCTGGCCTTCGGCGCCTTCGAGTTGCTGTCCGTACTTGGATGTGTCACCAGGCATCTTGAAGTCCTGGACCGGTGGAGCAGGGAAGTACTTGTGCTGGGGGAAGGCCACCGCCAGCGATGTGGCCACCAGTATTCCTGCGAAGATACCTTCGGCTCTTTTCGCGCGATCCACTTTCCAGAAGACAAGGACGATGACGGCGAAGCCTGCTGCCATGATCAGGAACATTCTGGCACTGACGGTCCACATCTCGGGCTTTCCGGTCCAGCCGAGGTAAACACTTGCCAGGAACAAGCCGCCGACTGCAAGCCAGCGGGTCCGTGAGATGGCCTTCAAACGGGCAAGGGAGAGCGCGACGCAGATCAGGACGATGACTGTCAGAGCGACGTAGGGCATCAGTCTGACGGGCGTCCGGAGAGGTCCCATGTCGCTGGGGGCAAGTGTCAGCAACAAGGAGAAGACCAGGAAAACCGGCAGGCTTGCCATCGGCGGAGTGAGCCGACGGAGTTTGTGGAAATTTATGATGGCGAAGAGGGGCAGGAACCAGGCGATGTACGTCAGGGGAACCGGTGCAAACGGCCCCCACCACCATGAGGCGACTTGGGGCAGGTTGCTGGGGAGCGCTGACCCGGCCAGACCGGTGAGGTCTACTGTCAGGAAGTTCGTGTTGGAGATTCCGGTCTTTCGTGCGGTGCTGGCCAGGGTCAGGACTCCCGGCAGGTACACCGCCAGAGCGACGAGTCCCAAAACAACGCCGGAGGCAAGCGTCTGCCTCAAGGCCTTCCAATGCCGACGGATCAGGACTTCGGCGATGAAGGCGACAAAAACCAGCACCATCATGATGGTGCCGTGAACGTAGCCAACGGTCACGAGCAAATAGCCGGAAACGAGCACGGGCAGGGGTGACTTCCTGTCAAAAGCCATACGCCGCAGAGCCCACCAAACGAACGGCAGGAATGCCCACACCATAAGGCCTGTCACCCAAGACGGTGCATCCAGATAGACGGTGAAGCCTGCCAAAGTGGACGTCACCCCTGCGACAAAGGCCAGTGGTGGAACGGCCCTGAAGCTGCGGCTCAGGAGATAGACACCGATGCTGGCGAGAGCCAGGAACCCGATCTTCACGGCCGTGGAGAAAATGATCGCGTTCCCTGCAAAGGATGCGGCAAGCCCGATCAGCAGCGTGACGGGGCTGAAGATGCCCCACTGTCCTTCGGCTGCGTAGTTACCCGCTTGCCAGCCGGCAGCACTGAAGATGGGCCAGTCACCGGCCCGCAGCAGTTTGCCAATTTCCACCCAAATCGGATAGGCGCCAATCTGGGTATCGTCGTAAAAGTAGAAGCGGTGGTTGAATATCACCGGGATCAGCGCCGCCACAGTAGCAATCAGCGGTGTCGCACAGGCCCATTTCCAGGCCCCCCTGCGTTCCGGGACCTCAGCCGCTAGTTCTCGAATATTCAATTCTTTACGGTCTCTTCCTGTCGCCAACGCTCTATTAAGGGTACCGAATCCTGCCACTGACATGCGGATGCGATATCGATCACCGTTCCGAGGCTCAACCCTAGAGCTGCCCGAGTCCGTTCCTGAGGGTTTGCATATCCCTGACCGTTGCATCAATCCCGACGGCAAGGGGAGTGAAGGGCCGCCGGTCCAGTTCCGGCCAGACCACTGATTTGAACCGCAGATCGTGCGCTTGGGCCTTCGCAAACGGCGATGCCCCAAGGACTATTCGGGGCCGCCTCTTAAAGACTGTCTTGCAGGCCCCTATCACTGCACCGATAGTGTCAGCGCGCTGGGTGGCTATGATTTTCACAACAGTCTGCCCATCGTGAATGTCCTCGCCGGACAGCCGCTCAAGGCAGTCCGTAACCAGTTCGGCGGCATCACCAATAAAGATGTAATCGCGTAGGGTATCGAGCGAAACGTACACCGAGACGGGCTGCCCGGTCAGGTGGGCCTTGGCAAAAACAGAGATCAGGCCCTGGGGCTTGGCCAGGTTCTGACCCGGCCCATACAGGTTCGCTGCGCGGCCGACGACGAGGCGGGTTCCCGTTTTGAAGGCGAAATCAGCGGCTGATTCTTCCGCTGCAAGCTTCGCAAACCCGTACGGGGCCAAAGGCTGCGTGGGGCTTTCCTCCGTGTAGGGCGGTTCGGAACTCCCTGCATAGACGCCACCGGCCGAAGAGGCAAGGAACATTCGGCCGGGGGCCGCATCCGGTCCGCACAGGACTTCACCAAAGGAATCGAGCGCTGACTGAAATACTTCCAGTTCGGAATCGAGTTCGGCTTGGGAAGTGCCGGTGACTCCAGCTCCGGCGCACCATGCAATCACCCAGGGCCGCCCGTCGGCGAGAGAACGAAGAGCGACGGCGGACTCAGCGAGGGCATCTTTGGCAGCGGCGGGATCGTTCCAGGGAATTGACGAAGTCAGAACCTCATGCCCTCTGCTTTTCAATTCTGCCAAGACACCGCGGCCCAGGAGCCCGCCGGCCCCGATCACCCAAGTGGGATCAGGCATGAGGCGTAGTTCCTCCAGCGGCCTGCGTGGCATTGTGTCGTTGGGGGAGAGTTTCCGGCCTCCGGCCGAGGGGACCGACTGCCGGATCGCTGACGATGAGGTAGGCAGGCTTGCCCATCGCCATGTTCACGTTGACGCCCACGTATTCAGCAATGACGCCAAGAGAAAAGAGGATGGCACCCGTGCTGATAAGGATGACGATCATCGTGGACGTCCACCCCTGCTGACCGGCGCCGTGCCCTGTCAGGTACGCAATCAAAAGATAGATCGCCAGACAGATTCCCATCAGGGCAAAGAGCGCCCCGATAAGGCTGACCAGCCTCAGGGCCCTTGTGCCGCTGGAAATGACCATCCGCCAAAAATGCGACAGCAGGGACCTGAGCTTGTAGCCCGATTGCCTGTCACCTTCTTCCCTCAGTGCAACGGGGCAGGTGGAAACGTTGGATGCTATCCAGCCCAGGGCAACATCCAGGTAGACGGCATTCCCCGCGTAGGCGGCGACCGAACGGGCCACTTCGCCCGTGAGCAGCCGGTAGCTCTGGTAGTTGGCGGCGTCGTTGCTGGACAACAGAGCCGAGACCATTTTCTTGGCACCAACTGAAGCGGCGTTCCTCAGGAAACCGTGAGGAGGTTTGTTGCTTGGATTTGCGTACACCAGGGTGGACTGGTTCTGCATAGCCGTATCGAGGAGGGCCGGTATGGCTGCGGGGTCGTGTTGCCCGTCTTCATCCATCGTGACGACCCAGTCGCCTCCGGCCGATGCCATTCCGGCCAATGTGGCGGGGTGCTGCCCGAAGTTGCGGCTTAGCCACACTCCACGGACGACATCATATTTCTCGGCTAGATCACGGATGACGCCCGCTGACCCGTCCGGCCCATGGTCAAAAACAAGGAGGACCTCGCTGACCACGAACGGGTTTCCGCCAGGGGAGACGGACGGCTGGGTGTACTCCATCAGCTCCGCGACGACGGCGGGGAGGGTTTTCTCACCTTGATAAACAGGAACCACAATTGAGATGCGGTGCGGGCTGGAGGGAGAAGCCGTCGTTTCGTACGTCATGTGCACAAAGTCTACCGTCACGCCGGGGCCGCGGCATGCCGGAGAATCAACTGTGGCTAAACTGCAGCTGTGGCTGGAGGCCTTAGAATCTTTCTAGTAATCGAGCGGCTTAAGAACGAGGTACCCGGCAGCAGGCCGGTCTGACTGAACTATCGGGGAAACCAACGTATATGACTTTGATGACTGCCAAAATGCCCACTGTACGGTTGAGGTCTCTTGTTTCCACCGGAGCCATTGCGTTTTCTTGCCTCATGTATTGGTTTTTCCAGGTTCGGCCTCTGACCCAAAGCCCCGGTTTTGCCTGGAACAACTTCCGCCAATATTTTGCGTATGATCAGTATTCATATTTGGCGATTGCCGTCAACGTGCGCAACGGCAACCTTGCCGCCGTCGAGCCTTTCACGGAGACCGGCACCAATCACTATCCGCGGCTTTACTATGTCTTCCTTGGCCTTCTTGCACGGCTTTTCGACAAGGACATCATTCTGACCTGGCAGGTCACAGGCCTTGCATTCCAGTTGCTGATGGTCGTCGCCATCAGCTGGCTGCTGATCCGCCTGACCGGAGTTCCTGCCTTGGGAGCCCTCGGGTTCGTGCCCAGCATCATCGGCACCTTTGCCGTTCTCGCAACCGGGAACTGGCACCATACCTTGGACAATCATGCTGTACTGTGGGGCGCTTTCGGAGTCCTCTTCACGCTCAATGGAGAGTCTGCGGCGTTGTCACTTGCCGTTACCGCGGTTTGCCTGCTCATAGGCGCCACTTTCCCCGCAGGACACCGGCTGAAGCCTGTCCCGCAGCGGAGACGCTCAGCAGCGATTATTGTTGCCGCAGGGGCGGTAGGTTTCCTCGCCAACGTCCAGACTTATTCCTTCCTCACCACTGTCTATCTTCTGCTCTACGCTGCTGCGGCTTATGGCCTGTTGAGTTATGGAAGAAAAATCCATGTCATCGCAAGCCTCGGCATCCTGGCAGCAGTACTTCTCGGCGGACCCACCATAGCTTCTGTCGCAGGGCCGCTCGCGACGCTGATGGCAGGAGTTCTGGCCGCGGTGCCCGGGTTCCTGCTACTTCTGCTCCGCTACAAGACGCTGGTGATTTCGTCCTGCGCCGCATTGGCGCTTGCTGCCTCTCCGACCATTCTCGGGACCCTTCTGGGACTCGCCGCCAAGGACGACTTCCTAACCTACCGCGAGCTTTCGTCAAAGGCGCTTGGAGTTCCACTCGGAACAGGATTGTTGGCCGCGCTCGTGCCGCTGTTGTTCCTGGCACTGATCTTCTGGGCCGGACTGCGGCAGCGAAACCGGGCGTGGCTCGCCTTCTCGGTCGGGGCACTGGTCGCTTGGCCGGTCGTTGCCAGCAATGATCTCTGGGGAGCGAACCAGGAACCCTACAGGTTTTGGATCGACAGTTTCACCATAGTTACTGCCGCTGCCGTTCCGGTCCTGCTCCAGGTGGCCGTGGAAAGCTGGCGCTTGTGGCGCGGTTCAGTTCAGACTGACACGATCGATACCTCAAGCCTTGCCGAGGAGTCAGCCATCGACGGCGGTGGCGTCAAGACTGCAACATATACAACTCAGATCACCAAGCCCCGCTTGACGGGAACTGTGGCGACGGCGACGATCGCAGCGTTGGTCACTGTGACAGCGGTTGCAGTCAGTTTCGGTGACTACCCGAAGTTCACGGAATACGTCCAGTCCTACGGCACCGCCAACTTCTCGGATGAGCAGTCTGTTGCGATCAGGAACGCCGCCAAACCGTTGACGGACGATGATTCCGAACTGAACATTGGGCGCGCAGAAGACGGGACGGCCTCAGAACTGGTCATGTTTGATCCGTGTATCAGTCAGTTCCGGGTAAAGGCCATCACCGGCTTGCCGACTGCCTTCTACAACCTCGGGCTTGCCTGGCCAAAGGAAGAAGCGAAATTGCGGGAGGTCCTGGAACAACGAAAGCATTACGTCTTCGCACAATCCCTCGCAGCGTCAGCGGGCGTGAAGTACGTCTTGACGGACAGCGGCTGCGAGCAGGGATGGCAGGACAAGGTCGACGGAACCAAAGTCTCCGAGAGCCGGTACAAAATTGGCGAAGAAACGGCCGAAATCACATTGTGGAAGATCAAATAGTGCCCAAGGTTCTCAAGGACAAAACGTCTGATTTCCCCTCGAATTTCTCCTCGACGGGTGCGGCGCAGCCTGGTGTGACGGGTGCGGCGCAGCCTGGTGTGACGGAGCCGGCGCCTGATGTGACGGAGCCGCAGCCTGGTGTGACTGAGCCGGGACAAGGAATCAAAAACTCCTCCGGGCTTTGGCTCGCCCTAACAGCAGCTACCGTGTTGCTGTTCAGCCTGATTCCCTTAGCCCGTTCCCCCCGTTTTTACTTCCAGGACGACACCGAAAACGGAGCTTATGGCGTCTGGTATCACCTGGGCGACAGCCTGCTGTCGGGCAAGGTGCCTATTCTCAACCCTGCTATCTGGTCCAGCGGAAACTACACCGCGGAGGGACAATGGGGCACCTGGAATCCATTGATCATGGCCATCGGTGTCCTCGTGTATCTGGCTGGAAACGCGGTCCTGGTGACCACCATCATCAAGGTGGCGATTCTCGTCTGCGCCGGCGTGGGATGCTTCCTTCTCAGCCGCTCCTTCAACGTCCCGCCGCCCTTGGCGTTCGTTGCCGGAATCGCGGTCCCTTTGAACGGCTTCACGGTGTTCTTCGATGCACCGTCCTGGGTGACCGGCGCGCTGGCCTGGGCCCTGGTCCCGTATTTTTGGCTGACTCTAAAATCCATGGCCTTCGCGGGCAGGAATCCACTATGGCCATTCCTCATCGGATACCTGATCGTTACGATCGGTTATGTCGCCGGAACCGTCGCAGTCGGCTTCGTGCTGCTCGCCCTAGGAATAAATGCCTTGTGGCACCGTCAATGGTCCAGTGCTGTCCGAACGGCAGCGGTTGGACTTGCTGTCGTGCTGGTGGCAGTGGTGGTTTACCTGCCCGGTGTGCTGACTGCTTCCGTTACCACCCGCAGCACGACAGCAATCTTCAACGACAACTACATGGGCGTGAACCTCACTGGGTTGTTGGGATCAACCATTGCCACTGCACTGCCCATGATGCCCTCGTGGTGGTGGAATGGATTCACTGCTCCGGCGCCTGCCCTGTACATTGCCTGGTTCCTGCCTCTGATCGCTTACCTGAGCTGGCGACGCATACGCGCTTTCGCACCACGAATTCACGACATTTGGATCTTCGGGGTGCTGTCCCTCGTCTTTGTGCTCCTACCGACGACCATTGGTCCCCTGAGGTACCCGGCCCGGTTCATGCCGTATCTGGCGATGGTCTGCATCCTGCTGTGTGTCGTGCTGTTGTCCCATGCCCTGGCCAGTCACCCATCCAAGCTTTCGTTGTTCGGTGCTGTCGGGGCGATTGCCTTTGGGATGTATGGCGCCTGGGCACAAAGTCCCCACCGGTACATGACGGTCTTCCTCACCGGTTGCCTTGCAGCGGCAGGTGTTGCAGTGATTTGGTGGGCCCTTCGGGGCAACAGGTTCCGCTATTGGAAATGGTCGACGTCGGTACTTATCGCTGGCGTTATCGCCATCGGCTGCGCCGGAGCATCTGTCCTTCAGCACCGGACGACGGACGGCAGTCCCCTTTCCAGGGCCAATGTCCCAGCCGACGCCAACATACCTAAGGGAGTCCTGGCCGGTGTCAAAGGCCAGGTCCTGGTAGTGGGAGACCCGTTGGACTATCCGCAAGATGATTCCACCTGGTCACGTACTTTGATGGCGAATACGTGGTACCTGAGTGAAGCATCGGTGATCAACAGGTATCAGCTCGTCGGCTTCACGCAATACAACCGGACGCTCTGTGTGCGATATCTGGGCGGAACGTGCGCTGAGCTCTTGGACGACCTCTTCGAAAAGCGGCCAGATACCGGAATCATGCTCGTGGACGAGCTCAGCGTTGACAACATCCAGATACTCAAGAAATCGTTTGAAGGCGATGAGCTTCCCGGCGCTGTAAACAACTATGTGGGACGTTCCGGCTCCGTGACGATCCCCGCACCGCCGGTGGGCTGGAGCATGGTCAGTGACGACGGTGAGATTGAACTCTGGAGCCGTGACGTTCCCTTGCATTCGGCCGGTGGGGTTGTCTGGACGAGCGGAAATACGAAACTCACTGAGCTTTCGCGCACCGATACAGAAGTGCGGCTTCGCGTAGATGAGGTTCCTCAAGGGGGCGGAAAGGCAGCCCTAAGCAGGTTGCCCTGGCCTGGCTACACGGTTCAGAACGGGACGATGGGAGAACCATTGGATGGATTCCTGCTCACCGTTGATATTCCCGCGGATTCGGTTGGGCGCACAGTTGCCGTGTCATTTACGCCGCCTGGGTGGGCTGCAGGCGTAACAGCCTGGCTGATAGGGACCGTTGGGGTCCTGTTATGGGCCGCTGTTGAAGGCGTAAGGTTCTGGCGCGGGAGGCGTCAAGAGCCAGGAACGACGGATCCGATGGGGGAAAGTCCTGCGGATGCCCCTCAGGTTCACGAGCCCGTGACGTAGTGAGTATTGGGCTTATGGGCCGGCAACGCGAGGCCCGCCAACTCACCGAAGTGGCATAAGAATGGCGACCGGGGTCAGCTGACGCTGACTCCGGTCGCCATTTAAGAGAGGGCGCCCGTTGTTCAGATCTTCAGGGTTGTTTCCGCCAGGTAGCTCTCCAGCGCCTCACGTGCGTTCCTCGGCTGGAACCCTGTCGATTTCAGCTTGTTCAGATCCAGCACACTGTTCAGCGGCCGGGGAGCCGCAGCTTTGCCTTGGAAGTATTCTTCCGTGCTGACCCCGCTGACGTCGGAGCGGTCCGCGCCAGTTAGCTCAAAGACGTCAGCTGCGATTTGTGCCCAAGACTGTGGCTCACCATCGTTGGTCAGGTTGTACGTTCCATATTCTGATCCGGTTGTGAGCAGATGCAGAATTCCTGCCGCAATGTCGCTGGCAAAACTGAGCCTTCCCACTTGGTCGTCCACAACGTTCGGCTGTATTCCGCGGCCGGCAAGCGACGCCATGGTGCGCACGAAGTTGTTGCCCTCCCCGATGACCCAACTGGTGCGCACGATGTAATGCCGGGGCACTGTTGCCGTCACTGCATCGCCTGCAGCCTTGGTCTGGCCGTAGACCCCGAGAGGCGTAAATGGCTCGTCCTCGGTGTGGATGGGCTGAATACCGTCGAACACGTAATCGCTGGACACCTGAACGAGGGTGATGTTGTTCCGGGCGGCAACCGACGCCAGGCGGCTGACGGCGACGGCGTTGATCGCCCAGGCTGCACGCCGGCCCTCCGGCTCTTCGGCCTCGTCGACGGCGGTATACGCCGCTGCGTTGATGATGGTTTTGTAATTGTGCCAGTGACGGCTTTCAAAAGACGCCGGATCCAGAAGATCGAACTCATCCCGGCCGGCAAATTCGACGTTCGGGTCACCTTCAAGAGCCGCTCGCAGCGCCGTGCCAAGTTGGCCGTCTGCTCCGAGAACCAAGGTTTTGCGTGGGCCCATTGGCTTGACGGAGGCCAGCCGTGGATGCGCCTTGTCCTTGTCCGACAGTTCCGCCTCAGCAAGGGGGATTGGCCAGGGTATGGCTACCGTTTCATCCTCAAGATTCAGGAACGTGTACTCGGCATCAGCAGACCAATGGTCATTGACCAGGTAGACGTAGGACGTGTTGTCCTCCAGCGTCTGGTAGGAGTTGGCAACACCCCTGGGAATGAAGATGGCTTTACTGGCATCGAGTTCCGCTGTGAATACGCTCCCGAAGCTTGGTCCTTCCCTGAGGTCCACCCAGGCTCCGAAGATCTTTCCCGTACTCACCGAAACGAACTTGTCCCACGGCTCCGCATGGATTCCGCGAGTCGTGCCCTTTTTGTCGTTGAAGGAGATGTTGTTTTGTACGGGGCTGAAGTCCGGCAGGCCCAAGGCCACCATCTTCTCGCGCTGCCAGTTTTCCTTGAACCAGCCACGGTTGTCGCCATGCACGGGAAGATCGAAAAGAATCACGCCGGGAATGGGTGTTTCGGTGGCGCTGAGCCTCTTCTGGAACTCCATACCTACTGGCCCTGCTCCTTGTATTTCGCCTCAGTTGCCGACTTCTGCGGCCGCCACCAGGACTCGTTGTCGCGGTACCACTGGATGGTGGCCTCAATGCCGGCGTCGAAATCCGAGAACTGCGGTGTCCAGCCAAGTTCGTTGCGGAGCTTGCTGGAGTCGATGGCGTAGCGAAGGTCATGGCCAGCGCGGTCCACAACATGGTCGTAGGCTCCACTGTCCTGGCCCATGTGCCTGAGGATCAGTTCTACCACTTCTTTGTTGTTCTTTTCACCGTCAGCGCCGATGAGGTAGGTTTCGCCGACGACGCCCTTTTCGATGATGGTCAGCACAGCGGAGGAATGGTCGTCTGCGTGGATCCAGTCCCGGACGTTTTCGCCCTTGCCATAGAGCTTGGGGCGGATACCGTCAATAGCGTTAGTGATCTGCCGCGGGATGAACTTCTCGACATGCTGGTACGGCCCGTAATTGTTGGAGCAGTTGCTGATCGTCGCCTGAAGACCGAACGAACGCACCCACGCACGCACCAGGAGGTCTGACCCCGCCTTGGTGGAGGAATAGGGGCTGGACGGGTTGTACGGGGTTTCCTCAGTAAACCGTTCCGGATCGTCAAGCTCCAGGTCCCCGTAGACCTCGTCAGTTGAGATGTGGTGGAAGCGCTTGTTGTACTTCCGGGCGGCTTCAATGAGCGTGTAGGTTCCGATGATGTTTGTATCCAGGAACGGACGCGGATCGTGCAGTGAGTTGTCATTGTGCGATTCGGCAGCGTAGTGCACCACGACGTCGTGGTCGGAGACGAGGCCATCGACGAGTTCCGCATCGCTGATGTCACCCTTAACAAAACGGAACCGGTCCTCCGGCAGCCCCTTGAGTGACTCAAGGTTCCCCGCATATGTGAGCTTATCCAGTACGGTTACATAGTTGTCCGTATTGGCCATTACATAGTGGACAAAGTTCGAGCCAATGAATCCGGCGCCGCCGGTTACGAGAAGTCGCTGCATAGTTTCATAGGTTACCGGATTTGGCCGGACTTCCCACCAGAGGGAAAGATAGGTTGCATGCGCGGAATTATCCTTGCCGGCGGTACCGGCTCCAGACTTCACCCCATTACCCTGGGGATCAGCAAGCAGCTGGTTCCCGTCTATGACAAGCCGATGATCTACTATCCGCTTTCCACACTGATTCTGGCCGGCATCCAGGACATTCTTGTCATCACCACTCCTCACGACGCCGATCAGTTCCAGCGTCTGCTGGGTGATGGCTCACAGTTCGGCGTCAACATCACCTATAAGGAACAGCCCTCTCCGGACGGGCTGGCACAGGCGTTTGTGCTCGGAGCTGAGCACATCGGTGACGGTCCCGTTGCCCTGGTGCTGGGTGACAACATCTTTTATGGGCGGGGCATGGGCACGCAGTTGCGCCGCTTTGCCGACATCGACGGCGGTGCCGTCTTTGGCTACTGGGTGGCAGATCCCTCGGCGTATGGAGTTGTGGAATTTGACGGAGACGGCAAGGCCATCTCTTTGGAGGAGAAGCCTGAGCGGCCACGCAGCCACTATGCGGTGCCAGGACTTTACTTTTACGACAACGACGTCGTGCAGATCGCCCGTGACCTGAAGCCCTCGCCGCGCGGTGAGCTTGAGATCACAGACGTAAACCGGGAGTACCTGAACCGCGGCAAGCTGCAGGTCGAGATTCTCCCGCGTGGAACGGCATGGCTGGATACCGGCACCTTCGATTCCTTGAACCAGGCCTCTGAGTTCATCCACACGGTCCAGAAGCGTCAAGGCCTCTCCATCGGCTGCCCCGAGGAGATCTCCTGGCGACTCGGATTCCTGGACGACGACGGACTCAGGAAGCGCGCGGAGCCGTTGGTCAAGAGCGGCTACGGAAAGTACCTGCTGGAACTGCTGGCGCAAGGTAAGTAAAAGTCTGTAGGCGCGGTTGGCTTATGCGTCGGCCCAAGCCACGACGAAGGAGGGCGGTACCGGAATCTTCCGGTACCGCCCTCCTTTTGTTGTGCCGCGAAAGCCCTGCCTAGGCCGGATTGCCGGTGGGGATGGCAGCAAGGGCGCTGGGTGCGTAGTCCGCGATTACGGGAAAGCTGCTTCCCTGGTTCAGTTCCATCAGCCTTGACCAGGAAGACACCGGCTTCTTGACACCGTCCTGGAGCAGATAAACCACCGGGTTGTCGAGCGCCTTCACGAACACCGTGCTGTCGATATTCCCTCGGGGAGTGGGCAACGAACTGCAGGTTGACCCTTCAAGGACCCGTGCAGGCAGCTGGGCAGTTCCAGTGGTGGCAGGGAGCCGCCACAGACCGCCACGGTAGCCCAGGAACTTTGTGGATCCGCAGGTCACGGCCGGCAGGACAGTACCCGTGTTGGTGTAAAGGGACAGGACACTTTGCGGGACGCGGGTGTAACCGCCGATCCCCATGCTGTCAGTGATCCTGAAATCCTCGAGTTGAAGCGCCTTGTTGGCTCCATCAACGAGGTAGACGACAGGGCTGGCATCGCCGACATAGAGCTTGGCCGCCGGGAGCAGAGTAGGTCCTTTTGCCAGCGAGTTGACTGTATTCGGTGCCAACGAATAGATAGGCGGAATCCGCCCCTCACCGAATTGATAAAGAGTGGTCAGGTTGGGAACTTCCCGGGCTACTTGGTTTTCGTAGCGATAAATCACGGGCGAATTGACTGATTTGAGGAAAGCTGGGCTGCCAACCGAACTGCCTGAGCCAATGGCATTCAGGAGGGTGTCTGAAAATTGGACGGTTGTTGATGGCCATTGGCTGGCCGACGACATCAGATATTTATAGTTTGAGCCGATGACGAACTTGGCGGTTCCAGCCGTGTTTCCGGCGAATCCTATGAACGCCGGGCCTTTGGCCAGTTGGGTAAGGGACTGCGGATCGAGGGCAGCAGCGGTGATTCCTCTCGCCCAAACGTTGTCGGCATTGATGGAGGTCGGGACCGGCAGCAGTTTGTTGACGGTATAGAGGAATGCTTCCCGGGTGTTTCTGTTCACCACGATCACGTCTTGGCGGACAATGGGAGCCCCATAGGGCATCGAAGCGGTCAGGGCATCACTGGCAGGAATCACGGCTGCAGGCAAGCCGGCGCGGCTGAGGGACGGTGCATCGAAGAACTCGCGCTTCGTGCCGCCCGTGACATAAAAGAGCTTTCCGGTGGGCGAAGAGGTGGCGTTTGCCAGCATGCCGCCGTCGGTATACATTCCCAGCTGGGCGCCCGACAGGGGTATCCAGTTCGTGCAGTTGCCTCCGCCGAAATCGCTCATCATGCCGCAGCTGGGGACGTGGAATCTTCGTCCCGAATCGATCAGATAGATCGAACCGTCGGCGGACCTAGCGAACCGGCCCACCACTGGACCTGTAGGCAACGCGTCCAAATATTGCTGGGTGACCCGGGTCAGGGAGTTGACGCGGGAGTAAAGCTGGTAGGTCTCCCAGTTGGGGATCGGGTATTTGGTCTTGTTTCCCACGACGTAGATGGTGCCGCCGTTGGGACCGATGGCGAAACGGGCACCATAGCCGTCAGCGAAGCGCGCGAAATCCTGCAGGTTCTCGTAAGTCCCGTTCCAGACGTTGGAGTCGCCGGCGAATGGTCCTGTACTGCTGTACTGCCACATGCTGTAGGAGCTCCAGCTGGAAGGAACAGCTCCCGCATTGTTGGTCGGAGAACTCGGGTAGGCCGCTATCCACAGCGGATAGCTACCGAAACCGGCAGCGTCAGCCGTGCACTGCTTCCACCAGGAGGTGTTGGTGTAGATCACGGGCAGCCTGCCGGTCAGGGCGAGCATGGTGTTTCCGAAGTCACGTACCCACGACGTCAGCTGGGCGGGGGACATGCCGTAGCAGGTGTCGCCGAAATAGAATCCGTCAATGGTGCGGCCAGCATAAGGGTTGAACTCGAAGTCCAGCACCGGTGGGAGTGTGTAGCCATCAGCCGACCAGCCTCCGCCGTTGTTCACGAAGTATCGTGCCTGATCGGATCCCGATGACCAGTTGGGAATGGCGAAGTGGTAGGCCCCTCGAATCATGCCGACGTTGCGGGATCCCTGGTACTGCGAACTGTAAAGCTCGTTGGTGTAGTAGTTGCCCTCACTTGCCTTGACGTAGGCGAACCTGGCGCCCATGTTCCATTGCTGCTGCCAGTTGACGCTGGTCTGGTGACCGCTGACATCCAGCCCTTGCACTCCGAAGGTGGGCATCCAGGTGCCCTGAGTTTCGATGGATTGCGTGGTCATGGATTCCAAGGCAGGGGGCTGTTTCTCAGTTGCATCTTCTTTGCTGGCAACCACTCGCGAAGACCGTTGGCCCATTTCAGCCCCGCCCGGCCCTATCGCTTGGGCCATTGCGCTTGGGCTGGGACGTTTCGAGGGGTCCGGTGCAAGGGCCGGGGCCGGGGGTGCGGAAGCTGGTGGTTCGGAAGCGGGGGAGGGTGCGGGAGAGGGGGCCGCCGGCGGCTCCGGAGCAGGAGGAGTGGAGGTGGTCGGCGGAACAGGAGGAGCGGAAGAGGGAGGTGGCGCAGGTTCAGTTCCCGTTGCACTTGCTGGCATCACGATCCAGGGACCTGCCAGTAGCGAGACAGTTAAAAGGACGGCGGGCACGAGGAATTTTTGCCGGGATTGAGACCGTACACGTGAGTGCATCATTTATAGCTCCGGGAACCATGCCAAGCTCCCCCGAGCCCGGCACTAAGTTGCGTGTCCAGTCAGACAACCAGAGGCCGCTGAACTTGGAAATATCTGGCGTAACGGGCTCACGATAACATCGCCGCATCAATGAAACCAGTGTTTCTGTTGTTACCGCTGTGACCAAAGGCACTGAAGTTTTCCACAGTCACCACTGTTTGACTTTGTCCATGCGTGTACCCTGCTCTAGCTTTAAGCCAATTGCACTGCCTCAGCCGGGGGTGGCAGACGTATTGGGGAACATATGGACGCGGTCCAGATCGTCGAGGATGAAGTACGGGAGCTTATCCGCCGAAGGGGCCTGGATCCGCTGCTGCAGGCGGGCGAAGTGCGGAGGCTCGTGGAGGCGGCTGTCAATGATTATGATGAGCGCGCGCTTATGGGACCCCTGCCGCCCATCGGGTCTCTGGACACGGCCCGGCGCTTCGTTTTTGATGCAGTAGCCGGATTCGGAACCTTGCAGCCATTGCTGGACGATCCCACCATCGAGGAAATCTGGCTCAATGCTCCAAACGAGATTTTCGTGGCACGTAACGGTGAATCGGAGCTGACCTCGCTCAGCCTGACCGATCAGCAGGTCAGGGACCTCGTAGAGCGGATGTTGAAGAGCTCCGGCAGGCGGCTGGATATGTCGTCACCCTTTGTGGATGCCGCGCTTCCCGATGGATCCCGTCTCCACGTCGTCATTCCTGACGTGACCAGACGCCATTGGGCTGTCAATATCCGGAAGTTCATCGTCAAGGCAAGCAGGCTGGAGCATTTGGTTGAGCTTGGCACCCTGACTCCTCAGTCAGCACGGTTTCTTGGCGCCGCAGTTTCGAGCGGGTTGAACATTCTCGTCTCGGGAGCAACACAAGCGGGCAAAACGACTATGCTCAACTGCCTCGCGGCAAGCATCGGGACACGTGAACGCGTGATCACCGTGGAGGAGATCTTCGAGCTGCAGTTCCCGCTCCGGGACGTAGTCGGACTGCAATGCCGTCAAGCCAACCTTGAAGGGGAGGGCGAAATCCCCCTGCGCCGCCTTGTAAAGGAAGCACTTCGCATGAGGCCGGACCGGCTGGTCGTAGGCGAGGTCAGGGAGGCGGAAAGCCTGGACATGCTTATTGCACTGAATTCAGGTCTGCCAGGAATGTGCACAGTCCATGCCAACTCAGCTCACGATGCCGTGACCAAAATCTGCACGCTGCCGTTGTTGGCGGGCGAGAACATTTCAAGTGCGTTTAATCTCAAGACACAGCAAGGATTTGCTGAAGTTCCGAAGGTTAGGCGCAGGCAATGCACAATAATTCGAAACACAAGATCATCGCTTTCGAGCGCGGCACCTACGGTGACCAGGGCCAGCAGAAGGGGTACGCAGCGTCATGCGATACGTGCGGCGCCGTGACGTTCGGCGGGTTCCGGACCAAGACGGACGCAAAAGCTGCGCTGCTCCACAGCGAAGATATCCGCGTAGTCAGCTAACCGCTCTGCCATAATCACAGGCAACGGGATTCAATTGGTCTCAACCCGTTGCGGTCTCACAACTCAACTTTCCGGGGTGGCAATCATGGGGGAAACAATCGCCGCGAGCCTGCCTATCATTCGTCGGCGTATGCCCGATGGGATGGCAGCCGCGACCGACGGAGTCAACATCTACGCCGATGACAGGCTAAACGCCGCCCAGTTGAAGTGCGCAGTGATGCACGAGGAAATCCACCTTGAGCATGGCCACAGCACGCACCAAGTGGAAGCCGTCGAAATGATGGTTCGCTACGAAACGGCGCGAAGACTCCTCCCAGACATGTCAGGAGGGTGTACCGGCGATTCGATCAAAGAAGCTGCGAAGGGACGCGAAGTGACACGCCAGGTACTAATGGATCGTGCCGCGACTCTCACTGATGAGCAGGCTGTTGCGGCTGGTTGTTTGGAGTGCCGTCTGTGCCCTGTCATGCAATTCAGATTTGGTCCCAGCGGACTGGTTGCGTAGGCCCCCAAATATTCCTGCTCTATCCGTCTTCTCCTGACGGCATTAAACTTTGGCCATGACTGAGGAAGATACACAATTCGAAGAGTTCACAAAGAAGTACCTAGCTGATGCGCGGGTGCATGGATATACACACTTCAACACCGAGCATTTGGAAGATAAAGAGGAATGCCGCGCTGACAACTGAGTGAGAAAAGCCCGCGACAGGCTGACCTTGCTTGGAGTGGCTCTCGTGTGGGGTTAGCGTGGCCCCGTGTACCGTTGCTCTACCAGCCCGTTTCTCACGTTGTAGGAGTGGGCGAGTCTGCGGGACCGCTCGGTGCCGATGTGCGTAGGACGTGCCTTCAGTGCCACGTCTACACGGTGCATTGCGCGGATAGCGTCAAGATCTGAATGGTCAAACAGGATCCTGGTCCCATACTTCGAGTGCGGCCACCGCTCCTTCTTCATCAACACGCCAACACTTCTGGCGCTCATGTCGAGCATTTCTGCAACGTCACCAATGGTGAAGTACAGGTACTCGGCGGGTAGCCTGTCACGCCGCTGGGTTTCTCCGCCTGTAGCTTCTTCTTCCACAGCGTCGATCCTAACCAGTTAGTGACACGAACAGCCGCACGTCGGGGCTGGCATGAACTCGTAGTCGGGCTCCAGATCCTCATACGGGGCCAGTTGGGGCTTTGCTAGCAACTCATCCAGCATCTTGCCTACCACTTCAACATCTGTCTTCACCACAAAGCAAAGAGTAGTTGCGTGCTGTGACATCGGGATCCGAAGCCTGAAATTACTGCGCGGACCCATATGCTATGGGAAACCGATCACCTATTGGGGCCAAGACTTGACTACCTACATCGCATATATCGACGACTCCGGCAACGAGAACCGTGCCGTCTATCTGGCGCTTTTGATTCCAGCCGAGAGGTGGAGCGAAACGCTCCGCGAGTGGCTCACATTTCGTGCCAACGTCTACAAGGTCTTTGAGGTGCCGGCTGACGTGGAACTTCACGCCGCGGAAGTTGTCCAGGCGGGCAAGAATATCCTTGCGCCGGGCGTGAAGTACGGCGTAAATACAGATGCAGGACGACGTAAGAAACTTCTCAACCATGCCGTGTTGAAGATCGGACAGTTGGAGCACGTACGCATCGTCTCCTATCAGGACACCCTTATTACTCCGGCACAGTGCTACGAGAGACTACTCAAGAGACTTGAGACTCTCCTCGCCGCGGAAGACAGCTGCGCCATCGTCATAGTGGATGGCGAGGACAGCGACACAGAACACAAGAAGGCGCACCGCCGTCTCAAGCTGGACGACCGTCGCGTTCTAGAGGACCCATGGAAGCAGGACAGCAAGCATAGCCAGCTTGTCCAAATGGCAGATTTGGCGGCCTACACGCTATTCCAGGGCCACGAACTTTTCCAGCCTCGCGCGTTCATGTGGCCGTGGATGCAGAAATTCCTGCACCAGCGTGAGTGGGACGCGCACTGTAATTGCCCGACTTAACGAAAAAAGCTCCCATTACAGGAGCCTTATCGAAGCCAGACCCCGCAACCCATGTACATGGACGGAACCTCGCCTAACCAGCATATGTGTTTCGACGCCTCTATTCAAGCTTAGGGCCACGGTTCAGCCCACTACGGGTATGCGGTGCCACGTTTTACGCATGACGCGGGGAAACTCAGCCATTATTGTTCTGGCCAGAGTTTCCCCGCGTCAGATCAACTCATGACCGTCCAGGATGACTCACTGATGACCACCCCTCTGATAAGACGAACCACGAGAAGCAGAACCCAAAGCAGCCGAAGTAACCTGCGTCGAAACGTTCCGTACGATGCCCTGGACTTCCTCGCCAGTGAACGGGTTGGTGACGAACACGGTGACATCTCCTAGAGACCCAGCCGCCGCAGCCGGCGCATACCCGAGCTGCTGCGCCGAATACTCACGACCAGCACGCGAACCATTCGCATAACCAGGAAGCTTCGGGAAAGTCCCGGCATTAATCGCCGCCAACTCCCGGTTGTACTTTTCAGACGATGGACCGTTGATGATCCACTCGTTAGCGTCCAGCCTTGCGACCGGAACACCCGCCGAGGACACACCCAGGAACCCGTCAGTGACGCCAGTACCCGGACCACTGGAGGGCAACTGCCCACCCTCCGAATAGCCCCGGAGAATGCCGCCAGTAGCCTGCCCACGTCGTGCCATCGCATCATCACGGCGCAGATCAACCTCCGTATACGTGGTGACCACGGAGATATCCTTGCGGGCAGGGAGAGCATCAGCCTTACCCTTGATCCCGTCGAGCGTTTTGGATGCGTGGTCCTGGATCGCTGCATCGATGTTGACGTTCTTCGGGACGCCGAGAGCCTTGCGGGCCATCGTGTCCGCTTCGTCACCAACTATGCCGAACTGCCCTGCGGCGCGGATTAGGTCGTCGTAGCTGGTCCGGAGAGATCCCTGAAGCTGAGCCTGCGCCGCTGCTGACCCCTGTGTTTTCAGCGTTTCCGCAGCGGTGGCTTCAGCGGCTGTCATTGCAGCCTTAGCAATGCCGTTGAACGCGGACTGGTTAGCCCGCCCCTGCTCCGTGTTGATATCGAGCGTCGTGCCATTAGTGGTGACGGATTCGGTCAGGTTGTCGATTGCATCTTGGTAGGCGATATTGGCATCTGAAGCAGACAAGCTCAACAGTCCGGCATTGAATAGCGAAGTGGCGAACTTGTCAATATCCACCACTGAACCGTCTGCGGCGATACCGACTTCATCTAGCGCTTTCTCGATTTCCTCCGCTTGTCCTGCCGCAACCTCCGCAGCCTTGCCTGCGTCGGTGAGTGAGCCGTCAAGGTTCTTTCCTTCGGCCGCGGCCGTCTTCTGCGCGGCTTCCGCTGCCTTTAGTGCATCCGCATACTGGGGGAACTTCTTTACCAGTTCCTCGACAGGTACCTTTTGCTCTTCGGCAGCCTTCTTGATCTTCTCAAACGCTTTAGCTGCATCTTCTTGCTTGCCGCCTGACACCAGCTCAGCCAGGCCCTGATCGAGGCGGTTGAATGCGCCTTCGAGGATGTGGGTGGAGCCCTCAAGACCGGTGAACGTGTTGGCGATACCCTCGCCCCAATCGTTGAACGATTGGCCGGCGTCCTTATTGAACGTCCTCTTCAGAGCAGACCCAAGGCCGTCAACGGTGTTGATGAGGTCGCCGCCGTCGCGATCCTTGAATACCTGATCTAGGGATGTAGCCGCGTCCGGTGAGTTGGTGGCGATATCAGCGAGCGCGAGCGATACTCTACCCATCCCGGTGTCGATCTTGGACATGTAGTCAGATTCGGCGAGCTTCGCAAGGATCAGCGTCACCGTTGCGATAGCACCAGCGGCGCCCGCCGCCTTTCCGACCTTACTAAGCGTCGTGGCAGCCTTAGAGCCGGCGGGCGCCAACGTGTTGAACGCCTGCACGGTATCAAGGATCTTAGGCGTCAAGGTCAGGAACGCACCAGCACCGAGAGCAGCAACACCAACGACGCTACCAAGGACGGTCAGGACACCCTTCACGGGCTCAGGCAGGTTACCGAACGCCTGCGCCATGCCGGCAACAGACTCGGCAACACCAGCGATGATCGGCAGCAACACTGCGCCAGCCTCGATAGCCGCGTCCTTGATATTGTTCCAAGCAACCTTGACCTTGGACTCGGTCGTCTCGTACCGCTTAGCAGCTTCCTCAGCCAGAGCAGAGTTTGAGGACCAAGCATCATCGCCAAGCTTCAGCGACTCCGCGAGCAGGTCGCCAGCACCAGCCAGACGCAGGATAACGCCCGTCTCTTCCGTGCCCTTGATGCCCAAATCGGACATCGTCGCGATAACGTCGCCGCCCTCAGCCTTAACTCGTCCTAGGCCCTTGACCATCATGTCAACAGCCCGCACGGGGTCAGTCTCGAAAGCTGTAGCGAACTCCTTAGAGGACACCCCGGCGACCTTCGCCAAGTTATCCAGGCCCTCGCCGCCCTCCTTCACATCCCCATACATGCGCTGCATGACACGGCTAATCACGCCACCGCCGAGCTGCGCCTCAATACCAACCGAAGCCATCGCATTCGACAACGCCAAAACATCAGACTCAGAAGCACCAACAAGCTTCGCGGCACCAGCGATCCGCTTAGCCATCTCCAGGATCTCAGCCTCAGTAGACGCACCAGCGTTTCCAAGAGCAACAAGGGTCGCACCGAAACGCTCAACACCCTTAGACCCGTCCCGCTCCATCGTGCCCATCACGTTAGAAATCTGGGCAATGGAGGTCGCAGCTTCCTCAGCCGTCAGGTTCGTCGTCTCACCAAGATCGACCATCGTCTTCGTGAAACCAATAACATCTTCACGCTTCACACCCAACTGGCCCGCAGCCTCAGCCACACCAGCGATCTCCTCATGCGTGGACGGCAACGTCTTAGCCAGACCACGCAAAGACGCCTCAAGCTCATCCATCTGCGCGGGCGTACCATCAACAGTCTTCGTCACACCGGCCCAGGCAGACTCCCAATCCATCGCAGCCTTACCAGCCAACGCCAGACCACCAACCGCGGCAGTCCCAAAGCCCAGCATCGTCCCGCCAGCCTTATCCCAAGCCTCACGGTTCTTATCCGCAGACTGCACCAGCCGGCCAAGATACGTATCCGCAGCCTTAGACGAATCCTCAGACGCCTTCTTTACCTTCTCTGTGGCTGCTGCGGCTTCAGCCATTGACCGCTTGAATCCTTGGATCTCAGCGCTGAACTTCACACTCACACGGCGCTCAGCCATGTTGACCTACTCTCTTTTGGGTACAAAAAAGCCCGCCATAAGCGGGCCGCAAATTGATTACTGCTATTTATTGACTTGTTTGCTAACGGAAGTGATCCGGAATTGTGTTCTATTTGTCTGTATTTGCCGGTTACAGTTGCGACATGAATAATCAGGGGAAGCTTTTTAGAATTTCTGGGCTCGTCGCGATTCGTCGGCATTGTTCTGGGCGTCGTCCTCATGCTGGCTTTCGGTGGCGTCAGAGGTGACGCTGTCGCGGTTCTAACGGCAGTGGACGTTGGTTTGTTTGTCATTGCCGCCGTGGCCGTATGCGTGGCGCTCGCTACGTACCGTGAGCAGGGTCGAAAGCCCGGAAACACGCCAATCATTTACGCGGTGATAGCATTCCCGGCGGGGTGGGTGCTGGTATTTGTATACTTCGCGGCGCAGTTCCCGCCGTTGATGATGGTTGCCATGCTTGGCGTGATCACGAGCATCCCGGCCCTCATTATTGGAATTGTTAAAAAACTCTCCGTGAAGGCGCCGGTTCCCATTACAGCGCCCTAGTGGTTGTGCTTGCCGAAGTCGTTAGGCCGGAAGCTGCCATCTAGGACAGCCGCCCAAACGGCAGGGCCTTCTCCCCACCCGTAGGTCACGTCAGCCACCCTGACGCGGTAACACTCACCGGCCTTGAACCACGCCCGCCCCGGACCTCTAGGGGACTGAATTTGCCTCTGGCTGATCTTGTTAGGATCCAACGACACGGGGACAACGGGAGCCACTGCGTCACGTCTGGCGAGCCTTCTACTGCTCATGACGGACCACCCAACCAAGGGCTAACATCCCAGCCGGCGTAAGCCCCAGTTGCCCGCCTAAGTGCCTCATTTCCTGCGCCTGCCAAGCACTCGCGCTACCCTCATAAACAGCCCTGGCATGGCACACATAAGCCGCCACAGCAGGCACAAAAGAGTCGTCGTACTCATTCGCCTGCGGACTTTTCCAGATATTTCTCCACAATTTCCTATCTTCTGGCGACCAATTCCCCGACTTTGGCAGCGGTGGGACAGGTAAATCACAACCCTCCGCGGGCAATTCAATAAGCCCAGAACGCGCGCCGGGACTGCGATGCCGCGAATTCGGCTTAGTGGGGTTAGCTTTCGGGCCAGGCATGTGCCGGCCTCCTTTCGTTGGGTCTAACTGCTTCACAAACGGTCTAGCGCCCTCACCGGCGGTCTGGGAGGTGGACCCCTTTAGGGGCACCCCCGTAGGGGTGTGGGGGGCACTGTTCAGGGGCTTGGTCAGTTGTCGGGTTAGTGTGGTGCGGTGACTGTTGCTGATGATGCTGTGCCGAAGCGCCCGAGGTTCTTGACTGTTGAGCAGGTGGCTGAGGAGCTATGCGTTGGCACGCCTACTGTCCGTCAGTTGTTGAAGTCTGGTGAGTTGCGTGGGTTGCAGATCGGTGGCCGCGGGATGTGGCGTGTTGCTGCCAAGGATCTTGAGGACTACATCGACCAGGCCTACCGAGTTACAGCAGACCGGATCGCTGCCGGCGAAGTATCGGACGAAGAGTCTTCATGATGTTTAGACGGCCCCGGATTTCTCGTTCCGGTAAAGTGTCGGGTCGTTGGGCTACTGAGAACGCCAGGAACCTGTTCACGTACGAGATGCTTTTGCAACGCGAGTTGGAACAGGATGCGATGCTTTGGCAGACGCCGACGATTCGCACTCACCGCACAGGCATTCCTGTTGACCATCGCACTGAATTCAACGTCGCCAGCGTTTGCTACCTACCTTTCTGCGACGCTCGGCCTTGTAGTCGCCCTGCTATCAATGCAACTCATGGCTAAACATCAGTTCATTGATGCAATGGACAGGGCTCATCTTCACTTCTTGGAGGAACGCCTCGGAATTCAGCATTTGAGTAACCGGGAGTACTTCTATACCAACGGCAAATACAGGGTTCCTGACTGGCTGGTTGCTCACAAAGCGCCGCGGGCTGAGCATGGCCTCGCCAGGTTCCGAAGCTTTCGTGTCTGGATCGCCGGGATGATCGTCTTCGCCGCGGTCAACTTGGCGATTATTGCGGTTCAGATATGGGCCCCAGGGCTATTGGATGTCCCCGCAGTCCCTCCACCAACACCTTAAGGAGTGTGCCCGTAGCCGTGGTTTTGTAGCCACGGGCACAAGGTCACGCCCTGCAAGCCTCAATCAAGCAGGGTGCGCCTTTAGGGAACTTAGCAGACGTTTACTGCTCTCTGTCTGCGGGTATGGGTTTAGTATCACTGACACGGTTGGGGTGTTGGTGGTAGGCGGCTCGTTCAGTCCGTTGGGGGGTGGCGAGCCGCCGCCTGAGTCATAGCAGGGGCTCTGGGTTGTACCCCCAGCAGTGGTTTTGTAGCTGGGGGGCACAACCGTTTCCGTTGATGTTGGCTACCCTGCCAGTCGCAATCAGGCAAGGGCGCCACGAGGAGCTTGAGAAGTCCTTATGTCCACACATCAGCGGATGTGCTGCCTCGTGAGAGGTTATTCGCAGCGCCGCCGACAATGAGTGAGTTCACGCCCCCGAGGGCCGCATGGAAACCAGACCCGCCACAGTTGATAGCTGCATTCCCCTGGATGACCGCCCCGTCTACACCATTGAGAAGATACCCGTGGCTAGTGGTGCCCTTGACGTGGTTGTTCGCCCAGATGATGTCTTGGGAGTTGGTGACGTTGTCCGTGGACTTTCCGCAGCGCATCCCGTAGGAGGTGCCGCCTTCGATCATGTTCCCTGTAGCGATGACGTTGGACACTGCGAGCTGCATTGCTGGGGACGCCGTGGCTGTGCCGACGTTGACGATGTGGTTGTTCGTCACCCTGACCCGGTCGGCGGGGTTCGGTGCCGTAGCTGAGGCGACTTTCATTTCGATCCCGTGTACGCCCATGTTGACGATTCGTGTTCCCGTCGATGAGTCCGCGGTGAGCGTCGTAGGTGTCGATGGCGTCGCGCATCCCGTCCGTGAATCTGTTGTTGAGAATGTGCCAGTATTGGGCGCCGGCAGAGACTTTCAGTAGATCGCCCTTAGTGATGTCCGTCCCCGCGTTGTGAAACCACGACCGCTCGACGGTGACATGATTGACGCCGCGGACATGCAGGGATGCGTCTTCGGTGTAGTTGGTGAACTCGCAGCCATTGAACTCCACGAACGAATCAAGACCGGACGCGCTGGTGATCGTCGCCCCAGCGTTATCTACGGCGCCGACACGTGAGGCTACTACCGAGACACCATCAAATTTGACATTCTCGAAGCGCCAGTTCTTGAATGCACCCGTGGTGACCAGTTGGAACAGGGACCGGGCGTTCGAGCCGTTGCCTTTGATGGTCAGGTCTTTGATGAGCACGTCTGACGCGCCTACTTGGAACATGGCCGCATCGAGAAGGAGCTTTGTTGCGTCGATTCCGTCTCCCTGCAAGACCATGCCCTGCTTGGTGACGATCAGACGCGTGGTCATCAAATAGGAGCCTTTGCGAAGGAAGATCCGCCCGCCCGCTGTGGGTAGTAAGTTGTGTGACGCGCCAATGGTGGGCTGTGCTGTGGTCAGACCTGTATTGGGTGCACCTTCCGCCACGGCGTCAAGGTAGAGGTCTCGGTTGCGGACGGTCTTCTGGCTGTTGAGCAGGAGCGGGTCGTAGACAAGGTTCATCGCGGTGCGTGTTGCGCTGGTAGATTCCCCAACGCGTGCAGCCACCGCAGTGTCGTATGGGGTGCTGAACATTGCGGGGTCGTAGGATCCGCCCGAGGTGTGCGCGGTCGTGACCTTTACCAAGTCGCCGGATGGGTTGATGACCGGGTCACCCACAGCCATTGGCAGCCCGGTAGCCCACTTCACCGTCGCGCCGTTGGCGCCGTTCAGACCGGGCGTGCCCGGTGTGCCAGGATCGCCTGGGGGTCCGGGGACTGTGGAGGCTGGGCCGCGTAAGCCGGGGCGGGACTGGGACGTTGCCCAGTCGCCTTTGTTGGCCCCGGAGACCCACACGATGTCGGGCAGGTTGTCCACGTAGAAGTCGGCGCCCACCCCGTCTGAGTCGGTGACGATGCTCTGGATGGTCGTGAGTTCTTTGTCCGCGTAAGCAGTCAAGGGCGTGGTGAATCCCGTGTCTGCGGGCGAGTAGATCATGATCGACGCGTTGGCTGCTTTGTTGATCGGGGCGTTGGGTCCGGATCCACGGAACCATGCGATGGGGAAAGAGTATTTATACGCGACCAATGCGGTCTCCTATGTCTGAATATGGGTACAAAAAAGCCCGCCATAAGCGGGCTAAATGGCTAATTGGGCCTAAGAGGCTGCGTGTCGGGTGCAGCCATACTTCGGGGTAGGCCACTAGGGTCGTGGGATGGAAACTTTTCTCATCGAAATCCCGAATGATGTCCACCCGTATCGCGTTGAAGCTGCAACATGGGTCTGCTCAACGGACTTTCATCTGACTGCCTTCAATGACGAAGGGAATGAGATAGACACCTGGGCTCCGACGGAGTGGTTCCGCCTTATTGAGCAGTCAGAGACCGGTAAGCCCGTGGACAAATTCCGTAATCCCCTCGTGCCGAACCCAAAGCGCCGCTAGGGGGATAGTGTTCTGGATCTTGTTGCAACAGATCCTTGGACTTACAGACTGAACTCGTACCCCCCGAAAGTTGAGGATCGATACTCAACCAACGGGGGGCTCAGGTTTTAACCTGCCTCAACTAGTCGGCGCTGTTCGCGATGGCTTCGATCTGGGAATCCATGTGCGTGTTGCTCAGTTCAGTGGGCTTCTGGATATGGAAGGCCAGTGAGTTGACGATTTCCTCCTGGACGCTCCCGTTCGCACCGGGTTCAGCCTGCTGAAGGTGCCACAGTTCCTCCACCATCGCGCCCTTGTACGGGTTGGCTTCAATGTAGGTGTTGGCTAGGTTCAGCCACCCTGCCTCAAGGGCCCGGTTCACGAGGGCAGCGGCGAGGATGCTGTCACCTGACAGTTCCGCACGGTCGTACAGGGCCATAGCTTTCTGTTCGTCCTGGGTGCCGAGGCCAGCGACACGGTCCTGAGCGTCCCGGTAGGAGATGACGTCCTGCGCTGACTGGTACCCGGTAAGCCCGAAGACCTGCTTGCGGATGTCGTTGATACGGGCCTTCCTGTTGCCGGCTTCCTGCCTCTCCAGCTTGGTGATCTCATTCTTCGCCTGGAGGTGGACGCGTGCGATTTGGGCTTTCTTGCCCTCGGGGCTGAGGTTGCGGTTGGCCCGGATAGCTTCGATGCTGTCGCGCTGTTCGGTGCGGATCTTCTCAGCTTCAGTAGCTTCGCGGGTAGTGGTGATGCTGTAGGTAGCCATGATGGTTTCTCCTATGCCGCTTTGGCAGCTTTGAAATGTTCGATGTCTTCGGGCAGCAGCCGGTAACGTCCGTTGAGGGTGGTGGCTGCTAGTCGTTTCTGGGTGATAGCCAGGCGCACGGCGCGGTCTGTGATTCCGAGTGCTGCGGCGGCTTCCGTTGTCCCCATCCACTTTGATTGTGCAGGCTCTTCAGGGGCTGGCGCTTGGTTGGTTCCGGTTACGGTAGTGCGCCAGTGAAGAGCCGCACGGTGGAGGGCCTGAAGGACACTGTCTACTTCCGGGTCATTTCCGCGGGCACGGACCCGGAGGTCATTCAGGCCGGCGTACCGTTCCAGCCAAGTCGCCACACGGGCAGGGACGATAACGATAGGGGCCGCGACGCCGTGAATGTAGGACTCGGGTGGGCGTGGGATGTTAGCCATCAGCCGGTTTCCGGTGTTCGTCCAGTGAGTCAACGATGGCGTTGCACAGGGCTATGGCATGGTCCTCACGTAGGACGTACCGCAGTTCGGAGCCCGAAAAGATAGCCACCCCCGGCTCTTTCCCGTCCGGACCACTGAGCAGCGCAGCCCTCGGGGTGAGACTTTCGCCGTCAAAGATGTTGCGTGTGTAGTGCGCGCGTCGGCTGTCGAACATCTAGTTCTTCCCCTGGGTCTTGTAAGCGGTTTCGATGGATTCGAGGATGTTGAGCGCTACTTGTGGTTTGTTGCCGCCCATGAGGTTGAGTAGGCCGGTACAGAAGCGCACGAGTGACTTGGTTGTGTCCAGGTGGTGCTGCTGCGGATCCTCGGACACCATGACAGCCTCGATAAGGACCGTGTCAGTCACAGTTCCCGGCGCTGCGAGGGTGGCCCGGATGAGCGATATGGCTGTGTCTTCGGCGCTCACAGGGCAGGTTCCTTCGCTGACGGCTTGACGGTACTGCCGGTCTTTTCGGCCTCTGACAGTCGCTTGTAGAACTCGGCACGCTGCGCTTGGTGCAATGCTCGTTCGCGCCAAAGGGCGATCTGCGCCATGAAGTCCCACTGGTCAGTGATGGTAGGGCGGTAAGGATCGTAAGCCATGTCAGATACCTCTTTCTCGGTCGATTTTTCGTGCCACTCGGTTCCCTACGGGATCCCGGTGCAAGCCGCGGTCCGTGTGTGTTTCCGGGGTGTTGTTTAGAGCCTGTATCTGGTGATGGAGGCGCCACGACATGTCGCGCCAGTAACGGATTTCGGATTCGTAACTCTCAGCGGTCCTGGTCATCGCGCCACGTCGATTCGCACGATGTCGTGGCGGCGCTGGCATTTGTGTCCACAGCCCCAGTCGTTGATTTGATCGAGTGAATTGCGGGCAGCTTGCTCGTTGTCCCAGAGGGTGATGCTTGGCTGGTCACACCAGGCAATCAGGGCGATATCGCCTTCACCACGGATCCAGAAGTGGCGCGGGATGGCGCAGCGGATGAACGTTCGGGCGTTACGGTGCTGCCGGTTACATTTGTGGTTCCGGTATGTCTTCACGCTGCCTCCCGCTGGTCGTACATTGCGAGTCTTGCGTTAGCTGCGGAGAGTGATTCTGTGAGGGAGGTGATCTCGGCCTCGGCCCGGTCTAGCTTTCTCTCAAGCTTGGAGATGATGCCCTGACGGAGGTTGGCTAGGTTGCGCCAGCGTTCGCCGGCTGTGGTCGGGTTCATGCTGCGCACTCCTGGTGGTATTGGTGTTCGCCTACGTTTAGGGGGTCTCCACACGTGAAGCACATCGCCGTCGGTTCGGCGGTTCCGTCAGTCCCGTCGGTTTGTGGAGATGGGGTCAGATTCATCCGACGGAATGGGGTGTCGAACTGGTGGCGGAAGTATCCGCGCCTCGAATCGCCCTGCCTAGTGGAGTGGATCTTGAATGCTTGAACGAGCATCCTGCCGAAGCGCTGGACCGTGAGCACCTTGCCGTAGTTACTCATCGGACCCCACATGTGCGGGTTGAGTTCAACGAGTTCATCCACAAGGCTCGTGCTGGCGATAAAGACTCGGCCCGCGGTCCATACCTTGGCGATGTCCTGTAGAAGGATCACCGCAGGCGGGAGGTTGGTCATTCCGTCTTCCCTGTCCATTTCCAGCTCGGCCAAGTCCCGGATGATGAGCCTGTCCGCTATGGCTTCCCACTCGGGCGAAGCCGCCGCAGCAACCCGTTTCAGCGGGTTCCAGCGCTCTTTACTTCGACCTATGCATCCGGGCGGCAATTCGGGACGAACCGTCTTGACGTAGTCCCTTACGCTCTCCGCGGCGTTCCCGATCCGTTCAGCCAACATCTGCGCGTCTTCCTCTATCTCTTCCCAATCGGACGTTTCAACGGTTCCGTGAAGGTCTGGCATGAGTAGCACTCGGATGCACCGTGACTTGGTGTCATCCGGTAGAGCTGGCGCATTCCCTGCCATTGCTACCGGGGAGAAGGTGGACATCTCCGCAACATTCCATTCGCCACCCTTGCCCGGTACCAGGACGGGGCGTGTAGCGCCTCGCTTGTATCCAGAGTTCAGGACTGCGATTAGGTCCCCTACGCCGTCTTTCTTTGGATCAAGCGACCTGTCCACTTCATCTATGAGGATGGTTCGGATCCCGTTGCTGAGCATTCGGGTTAGGAGCGCCGGCGAGGAAAGGGAGGCTGCTTGGATGGGATCGAGGCAGTAGCGGGATAGATGTTCCAACACTGTGGTTTTGCCTGATCCCGGCATTGTGGAGTCAATCTGCAACCGTGGGGTTGAGTAGGTCTCGAAAGCTAAGTGCGTGTGGAAGGTCCAGAGTGTGAGGAGGTCTAAGTCGAGGTCATCCATTACGCAGATGTAGCGCCCGAACTGCGCCCGAAGGTCTCGTAGGACGGCGGCAACCGGTTCGCTGATGGGGGTATCTGACGGAACCGACGGAACCGCCTGAACCGACGAACCGACGGGCTTGACTCCGTAAGCTTCTTCCAGCCAATCGGCGCTCAAGCTGCGTCCTCGGCGGTGAAGTAGCCGTGTCGAGATGGCCCCTGTGCTTCGAGGTAGCGCTTCATCTCCCAGTGGCTGTAGTCCGCGAGTGTGATGAACGGTGTCGCGTTGGTACTTGCGGTGCGCGGGCGAAGTAGAACGGCAATCCGGTCTATTACTTCATCTGAAATTGGGGGAGCTTCGCTAATTACCTGGGCAATATAGGCGGCGCGTGTCGCGGCTTGCTTTGCCTCAGAATTTGACGGTATTGTGTGTACATCGTCGGATCCGATTGAACGCGGATCCGGGGTAGCGTGAGCCAATATTTCTCCTCGGAGATGACAGCCTATGAGTGGGCAAACTGCTTTTATTGGCCGAACGTGACGAACCCGCAACTCCTGCGAAGAGTAGCGGGTTCTTTTGTCTCCTCCGGCTAATTCAAATTTCCCATAGGGAAGCTCAAATTAACAGAGGGCAGGGCTTGTGGGGCTGTGGATAGCCTGTGTACTATTCCCCGGCGTTAGTCCCATAGAATGTCACAGAGTGTCACAACGTGTCAGAGAGTGTCATTCAGTCTCACGAAAAAATTCTCAAATTGTTCTGGAAAATCTCACTATGTGAGACGGCTTACTTCCACTCGATGCGGATTCGGCGCGGGTCGAACACCCTTGGGGCACTCTTTCGTATCGGATCCACGAACGGGACCATGAGAGCGTCAATTACTAAGCGTTGGCGTTCTATCCCAGCAGACTCCCACCACGCTCTAACGTTCTCCTCGGCTGCTGCCGGCACAACAGAGGCCCTGGCCGTGTCTGCGAGGTCAGCGGTTACACCTTCAAGCCTCGCGCCAACTCGTGAAGTAATGGTCTCCATCTGCTTTGCCGTTATCAGACCATCCGCAAAGCTGTTAGCAGCCTCATCCAAACGCCCCCTGAGAAGCCCAGCCTCAGACTGTAGCTCGTGCTGCCGGTCCTGGTTTTGGGGCCCTGAGAGCCTGGCAATAACACCGGGCTGCTCAAGCCTTGCAACGACCATATCCGCGATTAGCAATTCCACCGGTTCCGCGGTCTGGAATGCGTGACCATTCCCGCGGGTAGGGCACTTGTAATAGAACTTCGAGGCGTATGAAGTGCTTCCTGGCCGTGAGGATGTTTTCATTGCTGCTCCGCAGTTCCCGCACCGGAGAATGCCAGCGAGTAAGTGCCGAACTCGGGAATCAGTATTTGATCGGCGGTCGGGATTCTTGATAATCGCAGTGACCGTCCGCCATTCATCCTCGGAAATTATGGCAGGGAAAGTGGAGACTCCCACTATTTCGCCTCTATAGGCTGATAGGCCGGCATTAGTTGGACGCAACAGCAGGTTTCTAATGGCCGTTGAAGTCCACTTCTGACCGCGGCGGGTCAACACTCCACGGTCGTTGAAGTCCCGCACGAGGGATCCGATGCTGGCGCCCGCGATGGCTGCGGTAATTGCCTGCCGAATCTCTTTCGCATCAGCTTCTACTATCTCCGGGGTGCCTTGTTTGATGGCCCACCCGAAAGGCACAGGACCGCCACTGAATGCGCCTGTTTGGGCGAGCTGTAGTTTCTTCCTGGTGATGCGCTCTGACTTGTGCTCTGATTCGTAGCGTGCCCAAGCTCCCAATGTGCGTGCCACTGCCCGACCCGATGGCGTGCTGAGGTCTATTTCCCCTGCCTTGACGGTCTGAGTGGTGACGCCTTGGCTCTCAGATGCATCTATGTACTCTTCAAGTTCAAGGGGGGAGCGGTGCAGCCTGTCGGTGTGCCATGCGATAACGCCTGTTACGGCTCCTGACTGAATGGCTTCAAGGAGTTGCCGGTATTGAGGGCGGACTTTGCCGCTGTAGGCGCTGATGTCGTTATCGACGAATACCCGTGCGACCTTCCAGCCGAGTCGCTCGGCCACCTCCCGGCAGTCCTGTTCTTGGCGCTGTACGCCCAAGCCTGCGCCCTCGCGGTCCTTGGAGATGCGGCAATAGATGGCGGCTCGTGTAGTCATGCCCCAAGCGTATTCTGCTTGCAGTGCCTTGACATAGAGCGCCAGTGCATTTGTTGTTCCTACCGTGGCTTCCTGTATCGACCTAGTGGTGCACTGCAGCCGTCAGGCGAATGGGAGGAGGCAGGTCACCGAGATATTGTCCTTGGGCCGCAGGGTGGAAAACGGAGTTATTGAGTCATCCATGGTTTTCGCGTTAGTCGATGGCCAGCTTCGACCGCGGCCCAACTCCATACCGTCGTCAGAGAAGTTTGCCCGTGCCGGCTACGATGTCTCAGCGTTGCTCGAGGCGAGCTGATGGCGCCGCTTCTCGGGGTGCTGGCTGGGGCGGGCTTCTTCCTGATCTGGTGGTCTGCGTGGGAAGAATCCGGAGAGCGGTCGGAGCGTCCGCGCAGGACCAGCCGCTTGGAGGATTTGCTTAGAAATGCCGGGATTGAAAAGGTGTCACGGCTTGGCCTGATTGCGACATGTCTGGGACTTGCGGTCTTCGTTGCTTTGGTGTTCTTCATTGTGACCCGCTCACTGCCGATCTCGTGCTGCTTTGGCCTTTTCGGAGGATGGTTTCCAGTGGCACTGGTCAGGTGGCGCGCGATAAAGCGAACGGCTGTCCTGCGACAGCTCTGGCCGGATGTCGTTGACCACTTACGCTCGGCTATTCGCGCAGGGCTGTCGCTCCCCGAAGCCTTGATCCAGCTGGGCGACAAAGGACCCGAAGAACTCCGCCACATTTTCCGGGACTTTGGAGCAGATTACCGTTCCGGCGGCCAGTTTGATCCTGCACTCAACCGGCTGAAAGAAAGGCTTGCTGACCCGGTTGCAGATCGAATAGTCGAGGCCCTGAGGCTCACACGCGACGTGGGAGGATCTGACCTCGGCCGACTCCTGGGGACACTGTCCGAGTTCCTGCGCGAGAGCGCGCGAACGCGCAGCGAGCTTGAAGCCAGACAGTCCTGGACCGTGAATGCGGCACGCTTGGCTGTTGCCGCTCCCTGGATTGTCATGGTGCTGTTGGCAAGCCGGCCCGAGGCTGTCGCCGCCTACAACACCCCGCTCGGTGCTGCGGTGCTTTTGGGCGGCCTCGTTGTCTCTGTGGTGTGTTATTCGATCATGCTGCGGATCGGGGCGCTGCCCCAAGACGAACGCGTTCTGAGATGACGGTGCTGTCAGCGAGTGCGCTCGTTTGTGGATCAGCACTTGGCGCCGGGTTGTGGTTGCTCTTGGCCCGTCTTCCCTTCATGCGGCCACCGTCGTTTCTCGAGCGCATTGAGCCGCAACTGAGGTCCCAGAACGTCGAGTCCCGGCTTTTGTTGGAGGACAGCCAGCGCATCACTCCGTTCGGATTATTGGATCGCATATTCCGCCCGCTTGTTCATGATGGTCTGGCTTCACTTAACAGGCTCAACATGGGTTCGTCCGTGTTGAGCCGTCGAATGGCACAGGCCGGTATCAATAAATCCACTGTCGACTTTCGGGCAGAGCAGGTGCTGTGGGCGATCTGCGGGTTCCTTGTCGCAACGGGTGTTGTGGCCGCAGCGGCTGTGAATGGGAGTTTTTCTCCATTCCTTGCCGTTGTTGCTGTTCTGGGAAGCGCTCTTTGCGCCTTCCTGTTTCGGGACTATTGGCTCGGCGTCCAAATCAAAACCCGGGAGTCCCGGATGATGGCCGAATTTCCCAGCCTCGCAGAGTTGATGGCGCTTGCCGTGAGCGCAGGGGAGAGCGCTTCGGGAGCGCTCGACAGGGTTTGCCGTAGCTCCAGCGGGGAACTGTCCAAGGAGTTCAGCCGGGTACTCGCCGAAACTAGGGCCGGCAAACCCTTGGTGGAAGCGCTGCAGGAGTTTTCGGCCCGCACGGATTTGGGACCTCTCGTGCGATTTGTGGACGGGATAGTGGTGGCTGTGGAGCGTGGAACGCCATTGGCGGACGTGCTGCGGGCCCAGGCCCAGGATGTACGGGACACCGCCAAGCGCGACCTGATGGAGGCGGCGGGCAAAAAGGAGATTGCCATGATGGTGCCCGTGGTGTTCGGCGTGCTTCCCCTGACAGTAGTTTTTGCAGTTTTCCCTGGCCTTGCAGCAATCAGCCTGGGCCTTTAGAGATGTTTGGAAAAACCCCCGGACACCCGGGTCAATCGGAGACAGCACAGAATGGGAACCAAATGAGCCTCGAAAGAATGCGCCGGAATTTGCTGATGACAAGCTACCGATTCAGCAACCTGAAAACATCTCGACGACGTGGGTCGCTTCCCGCTGTGGACAACCCTGAACGCGGCGATGTTCCCGGATGGGTGATGATCACACTCATGTCTGCTGTCCTGGTGGCCGCGCTTTTGGCGCTCGCAGGACCCGCGCTGGAAGGCCTCTTCAATCAGGCAATGGACACGGTCGCCAAGTAACGATGTCCGGTTTGAGGCTGCGGAGCCCCGAGCGGGTGGATGCCGCGCCCGGAGCCTCCAGAATCAGAAACAGCTCCTGGCGGGAACGGGGATCGGCTGTGGTTGACTTCGTTTTGGTTGGTGGACTGCTGACGATGTTTTTCCTGGCCATTATTCAATTGGCGCTGGTACTCCACGTCCGTAACACTCTCATCGATGCGGCCGCGTCGGGAGCAAGATACGGAACGCTCGCAGACAGAAACGCGGATGATGCACGAAACCGGGCGGGGAGTCTCATTGAGGGCGCCTTGAACCAGGATTTCGCGCAGGACGTGACGACGGCAGAAGTAACCTTCCAAGGGCTGCGGACACTTGAAGTAACGGTCAAGGCACCACTTCCCGTGATCGGTTTAATCGGACCACGGGAGGTACTGGAGGTGAAAGGACATGCCGCTCTGCAGCCGTGAGACCCGCAACGACATAAGGGAGTGCATTAGGCGGCGCCTTCGTGCGGCTTGGTGCACTGAAGTTGCTGCGCCCGATGGTAGGAAGGACGACGCCGAACGCGGGAGCGCCGTCGTCGAATTCACGTTCCTCGCCGTGCTCCTGATGGTGCCGCTGGTGTACTTCATCATCACCGTCGGCCAAATCCAAGGCGGATCCTTTGCGGTAGTTGGCGCCGCCGATCAAGCGGCGAAAGTGTTCGTTGCGCAGGCTGATCCGGAAAGCGGGCGTATAGCCGCTGAGCAAGCGGTGATGTTGGCGCTCGCGGATCATGGACATCCTGCAGCAAACGCCCGGATGGAAACGGTGTGCAAACCCGCCGACTGTGCCGCCGCCGGAGCTGCCGTTACGGTGACCGTCCATTTGAGCGTGCCATTGCCGTTCGTCCCGTTCAACGAGTCCCTCGGGCTTACCGTCAGTGAACTGAACGGCTCCGCGACGCAAATCGTCGGCAGGTTCAGATGAGTCAGCAGGTTGAGCAGAGTCGGCAGCGTCAGCAGAGCAAGGACATTCACACCGTCCAGGCCGATCCTGAAACGGGTCAAATCACAGTTCTGATCATCGGCTACATCCTTCTTGCCCTTCTCTTGACGTCCGTTGTCGTGGCAGTGTCCACGGTTTACATCGAACACAAGAAACTACTGTCCATGGCTGACGGTGCATCCGTGGCGGCTGCTGACAGCTACACCCTCGGTCAGATGGAAACCACGGCAGGGACGCCCTCAGCCGTGCTGAACGGCGGAAGGGTCCGGACTGTCGTCATGGACTACCTGACGCAAAACGACGCTTTCACCCGATTTGACGGTCTTGCCGTTGAGCCATCAACCGGAAGCACAGAGGGATCCACTGCCGTCGTCGTGCTGAGTGCTGTGGTGCATCCGCCAATAGTCAACTTCCTCGTTCCTGATGGAATTGCCATCCAAGCCGAATCCACTGCCAGGGCAAGACTCAGCCGCTGAGCGGGGGAAGCAACGCAAAGCCGGTGGACGAGGCAGATAGCGTAGGCTGGAGGAACCATGGCTCAAATTGATTTTTCTGCAGAAATCCGCGCTCTTCGCGCCGTTTACACGTCTATTGAGAACGTCACGGACGTTGAAGCACTCAAGGAAGAGATTGCTGAACTCAGTGAACGCGCAGGTGAGCCTGATCTGTGGGATGATCCCGCAGCAGCCCAGGTCATCACCTCTAAACTCTCCCACCGGCAGTCCGAGCTGGAACGGCTGAACTCGCTTGCCTCCAGAATCGATGACCTTGAAGTTCTTGTAGAGCTGGGACAGGACGAGGACGACGCCGACTCGATGGGTGAAGCTGCCGCCGAACTCGAATCCGTCCGCAAAGCACTCAAAGAACTCGAAGTGGTGACCCTCCTCTCGGGTGAGTACGACGAACGTGAAGCTGTTGTCACCATTCGCTCCGGAGCCGGGGGAGTGGACGCAGCAGACTTCGCTGAAATGCTCCTTCGCATGTACCTTCGCTGGGCCGAGCGCCACGGATACCCCACCACCGTCATGGATACCTCCTATGCGGAGGAAGCAGGCCTCAAATCGGCCACCTTCGAGGTGAAGGCTCCGTATGCTTTTGGAACGCTGAGCGTAGAGGCGGGCACACACCGCCTGGTGCGTATCAGCCCGTTCGACAACCAGGGCCGCCGGCAGACTTCCTTTGCTGCCGTTGAGGTCATCCCGCTGATCGAGCAAACGGATTCGATCGAGATCCCGGACAACGAGATCCGCGTTGACGTCTTCCGGTCATCCGGCCCGGGCGGGCAGTCAGTTAATACGACCGACTCAGCCGTTCGGCTCACGCACATTCCTACCGGCACCGTGGTTTCCATGCAGAACGAAAAGTCGCAGCTGCAGAACAGGGCAGCGGCTATGCGGGTTCTGCAGTCCCGGCTGCTCCTCTTGAAGAAAGTCCAGGAGGATGCGGAAAAGAAGGCCCTGGCCGGCGACGTCAAAGCCTCCTGGGGCGATCAGATGCGCTCCTACGTCCTGAACCCCTACCAGATGGTCAAAGACCTCCGGACCGAGCATGAAGTGGGGAACACCTCTGCGGTGTTCGACGGCGAGATCGACGATTTCATTGACGCCGGCATCCGTTGGCGTACTGACAACCGCAACGCGGAAAAGTAGTCGAACGGCCGTCGATACGGTCTCTCGGCTTGCCGGAATCGAGCGACACGCCCTGTTATTCCCGGGAATTCCCGAATATCCGTGCGTATAGTCGAGAAGCCGGAGCCCTACTTCCCCAAACCGAAAGCCCGTGCACCGGCGGCAGAAGTGAGCCGTGTGCCCACGTGCTGCGGGGCAATTAGGGCCATGATCCGTTTCGAAAATGTCACTAAGGTGTACGACCAGAAGGCGCGACCCGCGCTGGATTCGATCACGCTCGAAATCGACCGCGGCGAATTTGCGTTCTTGGTAGGCGCCTCCGGCTCGGGGAAATCGACGTTCCTGCGCCTGGTCCTCAAAGAGGACAGGGCGACGTCGGGAGCTGTTTACGTGGCCGGCCAGAACGTAGCGAACATCTCCAGCTGGCGTGTTCCGCGGCTGCGCCGCGGTATCGGCGTCGTTTTCCAGGATTTCCGGCTGCTGCCCCAGAAGAATGTCTTCGCCAATGTGGCGTTTGCCATGCAGGTCATTGGCAAGAGCAGGAGTGTCATCAGGTCGACTGTCCCCGAAGTGCTTAAGACTGTCGGGTTGGAAGGCAAAGAGCACCGTATGCCCCACGAGCTTTCCGGAGGTGAGCAGCAGCGCGTGGCAATCGCCCGCGCCGTCGTCAATCGCCCCGGGATCCTGCTGGCGGATGAGCCCACCGGAAACCTGGACCCTACAACATCCATGGGCATCATGGGCGTTCTGGACAAGATCAACCAGAACGGCACCACGGTAGTGATGGCCACCCACGACGACGATATCGTCAACGAAATGCGTAAGCGTGTGGTGGAGCTCCGGAATGGCGTGGTCATCCGTGATGAGGCCAAGGCACTGTACACGTCGATGATTCCGGTCGTCGGGCAATCGCGGCGGCTCAAGGACGCCAGCGGCCTTGATGATCTGGCTGGACCAGAGCGTGTCAGCCAGGACGGCACATCATCAGGGGAGGCGCCGCAGTGAGGCTCGCATTCATCCTCAGTGAAATCGGCAGCGGCTTGCGCCGTAACCTCACGATGGTCATTTCTGTCATCCTGGTAACCTTCATTTCGCTGACATTTGTCGGTGCCGCAGGCATGCTGCAGCTACAGATCAACCAGATGAAGGGCTACTGGTACGACAAAGTCCAGGTAGCGATCTTTCTCTGCAGCGAAGGTTCCGCGGCTGCCGGCTGTGCCTCCGGGCCAGTGACTGACGAGCAACAGAAGAACCTGGAAGCATTGCTGCGTTCCCCAGCCGTCGCCCAGTACATTAATGAATTCCAGTTTGAATCAAAAGAAGACGCGTACGGGCACTTCAAAGAGCAGTTTTCCAACTCGCCCATCGTCGATTCAGTGGCTCCTGACCAGCTTCCGGCGTCTTTTCGGATCAATATGAAGGATCCCGAAAAGTATCAAATTATCAGCGAGACATTTGCCTCCCAACCCGGCGTGGAAAGCGTCATAGATCAGCGTAAGATCCTCGAGCAGCTTTTCTCGGTCATGAACGGAGCGTCCGTTGTCGCTGTTGTCATCGCGGCCGTCATGATCGTTTGTGCCATCCTGCTGATTGCCACCACCATCAGGTTGTCCGCCTTCAGCCGCAGGAGGGAAACGGGAATCATGCGGCTCGTGGGGGCGTCCAAGACAGTCATTCAACTTCCCTTCATTCTGGAGGGTGTCATCGCTGCCCTTATTGGCGCTGCACTGGCCTCCGGAACGCTTTGGGCGGTCTCATATTTCTTCCTCGGCGATTTGTCAAAGCAATTTCAGGACACGCCATTCATTTCACCGAGCCAGACCCTTGTCCTGGTTCCTGCGCTATTCGCGCTGGGTGTAATCTTGGCTGGAATTTCGTCTCTCTTGACCCTACGCAGATATTTGCGCGTTTAGGCTGTGCGTACCCTAAAGGAAAGCTCATGACGTCAATGAACAGAATCGAACCACCAGTCAGGGCCCGATACCGAGGTCGCGTGATAAGCGCCGCCCTGGCATTGGTGCTGTGTTCGAGCCTTGCGACGTCGGCACCTGCAGCCTTGGCTGATGACCTTGAGGACCAGCAGGCCGCGCTGCAAGCTGAGGCCGCCCGTGTGCAACAGTCTTTGGAGTTTGTTGACGCCCGTATAGCGCAGGCGGCCGGAGAGTTGGTCATTTACCAAGGTCAGCTTCCAGGAGCGCAGCAGGCCTTGCTTGAAGCGCAGGGCAGGGTAGCAAGCGCAGTTAAAGAGGTTGAGGCACTTGCGGCCCGGGTGGATCTCGCCCAGCAAAACAAGGCCAAAATCACTGAGCAGTTGGAGAGCGATAAGAAGAAGATCGCTGACACAAAGAAGCTCATCGGGCAGATCGCAACGCAAGCTTATAAATCCGGCGGTGTGCCATCAAACCTCACGCTGCTGTTGGGCGCGAACAGCGGGACGAGCCTGACGGACACAATCGACCTTGCCGATCAGGCCATGCGGAGTCAAAACTCCGCTATGGACAAGCTCAGCCAGCAGAATGCCACTAACGTGAATTCACAGGCGCGCCTGCAAGCAGTCGAGGCCGAGATTAAGGATCTCAAAGCCAAGGCAGACGCAGCCTTGGAGCGGGAAAAAGCTGCCCGCGATGAGGCTGCCGCCAAGAAGGAACAGGTGGACAAGCTCATCGCTGACACCACCCGGCTCAATGCGGAGCTGCAGGCGGCCAAGCCAGGTATCCAGTCGCAGCTGTCGAAAGTTCAGGCCCAACAGAACGCAGTAGCGAATGAAATCGCCGAGCGGGACCGCAAGTTGCGTGAGGCCTGGGAGGCTGAGCAGCGCCGGATCGCCGAAGCAGCAGCTGCTGCTGCACGGGCCCAGGGTCAGGTGGCCCAGCCGTACGTCCCCGTTCAGGGATCGCCTTCAGCGTTTGGCCTCAGGTCTCCTTTCTCCGGAGGGGTGCCCATAACCTCTGGGTTCGGCTGGCGGGCCACCCCGCCCGGTACCGTGGACTTTTACGGAACCGGTGGTTATATGCACACGGGCATCGACTTTGGGGCCGGGTGCGGCACCCCCGTCTACGCGGCGGCCGGAGGTACTGTTTTTGCGGCCGGTTGGGGCAACGACGGCGGTGGCAATCATGTCAAGATTTCGCATGGTGTGGTGCAGGGCAACTCGCTGACAACGATTTACTACCACAACAGCAGCGTGGTGGTGTCAGCAGGCCAGCAAGTCAGCCAAGGTCAGCTCATCGCCTACTCGGGAACCACGGGCAATTCAACCGGATGCCATTCGCACTTCGAAACCTGGTTGAACGGCGCAGCAGTGGACCCCATGACCCTGCTCTAGGCCCAAGTCCCTACCTGAAGCGCGCGGCTACTCTGCCGTACACTGGAAGGACTTCACGCCCGGGTGTAGCGCAGCCGGTCCCCGGGCGGCAGTCCACCCCTTTGAAGTTTGTCTAACACTAGATCTGAGGAGTTCTACCGTGCCTAAAGAAAGTGGCCGCAAGATAGTGGCCACCAACCGAAAGGCCCGGCACGATTACCACGTCCTGGACACATACGAGGCCGGGATCGCCCTGATGGGAACAGAAGTTAAGTCGTTGCGGGAGGGCCACGCCTCCATGGTGGACGGGTTCTGCACCTTTTATAACGACGAACTCTGGATGGAGGGCATCCACATCCCGGAGTATCACCAAGGCAGCTGGACGAACCATGCAGCACGCAGGCGCCGTAAGCTCCTGTTGCATCGTGAGGAACTTGTGAAGATCTCCCACAAGATCCGCGAGTCCGGGTTCACCATTGTGCCGCTTCAGCTGTACTTTTTGGACGGCCGGGCCAAGGTGGAGATTGCCATCGCCAAGGGCAAGAAGGAATACGACAAGCGCCAGACCCTGCGTGAACAGCAGGACACCCGTGAGGCGCTGCGGGAAATGCGCTCCAGGAACCGCCGCTAGTCTGTCCTGACGCTTCGTCCGAGGCTGGGAAGTGTTGCACCGCCGTCGGGAATGATTCGGGCTGAACGTGCGTTATCATAGGTAGTCCGGGAAAGATCGGAGCGGATTCCGCGAAGAACCTGACCGGGTTGAAAACAAAATATGGGGATGATCGGTTTCGACGATGTTAGTCGCGACAGGTGAAGCGGGCCGAGGATGCAGAATTATCTCGTAAACGCTGTCTGCAAACCAATAAGTGCCGAATCAAAACGCACTGACTTCGCTCTTGCTGCCTAAGCAGTAAGACAGTCCGTCAGCCCGAGGTTGCTATTGCCCCGGATGCTGGCGTCATTTAAATAGCCACTGCTGTTTGCCTCCGTCATCGGGGTAAACGGGACTCTTAGATGACTGGGCCCGGATCAGCTACTTGTTTGCAAGAGAGCTGGGGCCGAGAAAATCCGCCGCAAACTGCGCCCGGAGAAGCCCTGACAACACGACATCGGACGGGGGTTCAATTCCCCCCATCTCCACATATGTGGTGAGTCGAGACATCCTTCACGGATGTGTCGGGTCATCGATTAGCACCCCGGTCTTCGGACCGGGGTGTTTTTTATGCCTGGGGCGGTAGTCGTGGATGAGCAGCAGGATGTGTACGCCTAGTATCGCCGGTCAGGCACGTCTGGCAGTTTCACTTTGGGCGTAGCAGTGGCTGGACTATGCACGCCCGGACCGTCGTTGAATTAGATAAGGCGAGTCTTAGGGAGGTGCGCTGTGGCATCGGTTATCCATCCAAATCCGGACATGGGCGAGGGGTCGGAGGATCCGCTTGATTCCTATTCCGCGACTGTGATCCGCGTGGCAGAGACGGTGACGCCCCATGTCGCTGCCATTGAGATGACAGGCAAAGGAAGGTCCGGCAGGTTCCGCGTCGGGGCCGGTTCCGCGGTCCTCTTCACCTCGGACGGGTATTTGCTGACCAACGCGCATGTGGTCAGTGGTACTCAGAGCGGCCATGCAGTCTTCACCGATGGCAGCAAAACGGAGATCGAAATAGTAGGCGCAGACCGCCTCTCCGACCTCGCCATCGTGAGGGGCAGGGCGCAGGCTGCCCCACCGGCGGATTTCGGGGACGCAGAAAACCTGAAGGTCGGACAGCTTGTAGTGGCCGTCGGAAACCCTTTGGGTTTGGCTGGGTCAGTCACCGCAGGAGTGGTGAGTGGACTCGGGCGGTCGATACCCATTTGGGCGGGGCGCAATCGCCGGGTGATTGAAGATGTCATACAGACTGATGCGGCACTCAACTCCGGAAGTTCAGGAGGAGCGCTGGCGGACGCCCACAGCCGGATTGTGGGCATCAATACGGCCGTTGCGGGCGCAGGCCTGGGACTGGCGATCCCGATCAACGCCACGTCCCGACGCATCATCTCGTCCCTGCTTACCGATGGCCGGGTCCGGCGCGCTTATCTGGGCCTTGTCAGCACTCCCGTGCAGCTTCCCGTCAGTGCCGTGATGAGGACCGGCAAACGGGAAGGCCTGCGAATCGTCGAGGTACTGCCGGACTCACCGGCTGAACGCGCCGGAGTGCAGCCCGCTGATGTACTGCTCAGTGTGGGCAAGAAGTCTGTGTCCAATGCTGAAAGCCTTCAGAAGCTGATGTTCGCTGAAGCGATCGGGGCGCCGCTGGACCTGGTAGTGCTCCGGGATGGAAGGGAACAGCATCTCGTTGCGGTGCCAGAGGAAATGACGGACGCCGGCTGATCCTGCCTCGCCCTACTGAGAGGGGTTGACGTCGGCAATGCCAACGAAGCGGGTTCCGATGCCGTCGAATTCGCTCCTCACGAAGCCGGCTGCGGGCGCGGGCACTTCGGCCGGACTGTGGTGGGCGCAGCTGACGTAGGTGAAGTCCGGCCACCATTTCTTGGGGCGTGCGGCCTCTGAATATCCGCAGACATCGCACTGCAGATGAACCCACACAGGCCGCTTACCTGTTCGATTGGCACGGGACTGCACCAACCACGGCGGCGGGTTGTCGAGTATCTCACGCAACTCTGCCTCCGAAAGGCGGGAGGGAATGCCGTGGCGCTGGGCCATCTCAAGGGGAACGTCCAGGGCTATGGCGGCGTCGCGTCTGCTCATCATCACAGTCAACGATACGTGAGTCTGCGCCCCGATTATTCCTCAGCTGGCCAGCATGATCCCAACCCCGGCAGCAGCCAGCCCCGCGAGAAGATTGGCGGTAACATTCAGGGCGGCTGCACCGAAGCGCTGTTCGCTCACCAACCGGACTGTCGCCGTCGTCCATGAACTGAAGGTGGTCAGGCCGCCTGCCAAACCTGTAGCGAGTCCCACCTGCAGTTCGGGCCCCAACCCCAGCCGGCCGGTGATGCCCAGGGAGAGGCCAATGATGAGGGAGCCCGTCATGTTCACCAGGAATGTAGCCCACGGCCAATGGGAGCGCGAATCCGTTCGGTGGGCAAATAAAGTGTCAACGGCGAAGCGGAGCAAGGCGCCCACCATTCCGAACAGCCCAACGAGAAGCGCAGTGGTCATTGCGCCCCTCCAGTGATGTCGGCAACGGCCTTGCCAGCCTTCCAGCCGGCCGCCGCGGCGCCGAGCCCGAGAATGAGGGAAAGCCCGAGATAGAAAATCCAGAGCGCATGATGCCCGTCACGGATCTGCCTGTCCAGGGCGAAAACAACCGCCGAGAACGTGGTGAAGGAACCGAGGATTCCCGGACCAATCCCGGCCCGGAGCCAGAATGATGTTCGCGGCCGGGCCATCCACAATGTTGTCAGGAGCGCCAGCACAAAGCTGCCACTTACGTTGATCGCCAGGGTTGTCCACGGAACGGATCCCGGGTGCTCGGGGAAGAGGAGACCCAACCCGTACCGGAGTTCACTTCCCGCCAGGCCACCAACAGCGACTGCGAGCCAGGCCTTCCATCCCGGAGCCTTCAGAGCGCTTGTCCAATACGAAGGCATTCAGAGGACCGGCAGCCGGCAGCCCGCATGGGCGGTTTCACTGTAGACCCACAGGGCTGAGGTGATCTCGTCAGCCAGGTCAAACTCACGGCGCACATCGCCGGAACCAATCCGCACGACGAGTGGCCCCCCGAACGGCTTCCGGCCAACTACCTCGACGTTGGCGTCAAGATCGATCTCCTCCGAAGAGAGATACCGCAGGAGTTCCGGGTTTTCATCGCTGATCCTGGTAATTCTGCCGGTGTGGCCCTCGTCCAGTTCACTCAGCCGGTGGGCTGGCGGCATTTTGACCGAACCGTCTGCAGAGGGAATGGGATCTCCGTGGGGATCGCGGAGCGGGTTCCCCAACTTTGCCGCCATGCGCTCGATGAAGGTGTCCGACACCGCGTGCTCGAGGTGCTCCGCTTCGTCATGGACTTCGTCCCAGCTGTAGCCCAGTTCCTGCACGAGGTAGGTTTCGATGAGCCGGTGCCGCCGGACCATGGAAAGAGCGAGGTTGACCCCGTTGTCCGTCAGGGTAATGGCGCTGTAGGGCTTATGGTCAACCAGCCCTTGTTCCTTGAGCTTCCGGACCATTTCCGAGACTGAGGAGTTGGCGACGCCCAGGCGCTGGGCCAGTTGCGACGAAGTGATGGGCTTATCCTGCCACTCCGTAAAGGAGTAGATGACCTTGACGTAGTCCTCGATGGAGGAGGATGGCGCACTGGTCTTCACGGAACCAAGCCTACCGCTATGTCCTGCAGCCTCACGCTTTATAGGCCTTCCAGGATTGGGTCAAATAGGGGAGGCCGATGGCTACGCCGGCTGCGTGACCCATGTGCTCATGAAGATACCACTCGAGATTTGCTATGACTTTCGCCCGGACAGCTGCAGAGGCGCCGAGGTAATAGCTGCGGGACTTGGTGAGTTCAAGAATGTCATCGGGTGTCAGCAGGTCCTCCCAGCGCGTCAGATGGCTTTCCAGATCGACAAATTCGGGCCCCACAACCGGCCTGAAGTGTGGTTTGAGGACGTCGCCGGCATGCATGATCCGGGAAAGCCGGTGCACCCACGGCACGGAAGTGTCCAGCTGGTTCCAGATGAGCCCCAACACTCCTTCGGGGCGGAGGATCCGGGCGGCCTCTGTGCTGGCCCGCAGGGGATCGCACCAGTGCCACGCCTGGGCGACAGTTACGACGTCGAACGCGGCATCCCCGAGTCCGGTGGACTCCGCCGTGCCCTCAAGCGCCGTTACGCCGGGCAGCGCCCTGCGCAGCTGTCCGAGCATGTCCGGGGAAGGATCGACGGCGGTCACCCGCATGCCGCGTTGGGCCAGCAACTCGGTATACTTACCGGTTCCGGCACCGACGTCGGCAACGTCATGGGCCGCGGCCGGCACGAGCCAATCCACGGAGTCAAGAGGGTAATTCGGGCGGACCCGATCGTAGTGCTCGCCGCCGTCCTGGAATGCCATGCCCAGTTCGCGGCGGCGCTGCTGATGAAGTTTGGGGCCTCCCCGCGCCACGCGTACTCTCCTCCGGCCGGCTGTTGGTTACCCCCTGAATTTACCTCTTCAGCGCGGGTCAGTCTTCAATGCAGGGCGCCGCTCCGGCGGTTCCCGGGGTGTTTGGTGCCCATTCAGGGTAGGTGCGGGTGTCATTTGCCGGCACCCAGCGTCCGGCGTCGACTACGTAGTCCCAGCCAAGACCCGTACGGCGCAGCTCCTCGATGCCCGCAAGCAGCCGCTGGGCGTCCTCGAGGCGGGAGCCCAAGCCGAAGCTTGCCCGCAACGATCCTGAGGGCAGGCCCAGCCGCTTCAGGAGCGGATGGGCGCAGAAACGGCCGTCGCGGAGCCCCACGCCGTGCTCCGCTGACAAGTATGCGGCCACCAGGCCCGCGTCGTAGCCCTCCACCGAGAAATTCACGACCCCGATCGTGTCTGTGGCGGAATCGGTGTCACTGAAGATCTGGTGAACGGTGACGCCTTCGATCTTCTGCAGCCCTTCGACGAGGAAGGAACGGATGGCCGACTCGTGGGCGTGCCACAGGTCCTGGTCCAGGGCGGCAATGACCTGGGTGGCCCGGGCAAGGGTCGCAGCGCCCAGAACGTTGGGGGAGCCGCCCTCATGGCGTGCCGGGCCAGTCGTCCAGCTGACGCTGTCCAGCCTGGCTTCGCGGACCGCGCCGCCGCCTGCAAGGTGGGGTGTGCCGGCGTCGAGCCAGTCAGGGCGGCCCACCAGGACGCCGGAACCGAATGGAGCGTAGAGCTTGTGACCCGAAAAGGCGAGGTAATCGACGTCGTCCGCTGCAATGTTGATGCGGCGGTGCGGAGCAAGCTGGGCCGCGTCAACGACGATCCGGGCGCCGAATTGGTGCGCCAATGCGGCCAGTTCGCGAATGGGCAGGATTTCACCGGTGACGTTTGAGGCTCCGGTGACCGCAAGCAGGCTGATGTCGCCCTGTTCCAGCTCTGCGCGGAGATTGGCGATGGTTCCGGCGAGGGTCTCCTCTGCCACGACGCTGCGGTGCGGGACTCCCTGCCACGGAAGCAGGTTGGCGTGGTGTTCGATGTCGAGATACAGCACTTCACCAATGTGCTGTCCGCCCGCTGCGGGGAGGCACCCGGCCAGGAGATTTAGCGAATCAGTGGTGTTGCGCGTGAAAATCACGGAATCATCGGAGCGGCCGCCTACGAAGTCGCGAACAATGTTGCGCGAGTTCTCATAAACGGAGGTGCTGATCTGTGAGGCGTAACCCGCGCCGCGGTGGACACTCGCGTAATAGGGCAGGATCTCGTTCAGGTAGGCCGAGACAACGGAGAGCGCTGGTGCCGACGCGCCGTAGTCGAGGTTGGCGTAGCGGATGTGTCCGCCCTGGATGAGCGGCGCCTGGATTTCCGCCCCGGTGACGGCTGCAAGCGGGCGACGGGAAACGGAGAGGGCAACGTGCTGTTCGCTAAAAGAAGCGTGAGCAGCGGCGTCGGGGGAGTAAATGGCAGTAGTCAACGGGACCTCACTCGAACAGGACCCCTCAGCCGGGATCCGCGCTTGCCGGGTCCGTTCCGGACCGGCCTGGTCGTCACCCGGGGCACCCCACCGCGAATGGAGGGTTGCCGGCCAGCAAACCGGGGTTTAGCGCTGGCACTCGTGACCTGATATCGAGCTTAAGACATTCAGTCAGCCATAAAAAAGTCGATCCGAATGTTAAGCCGATTGTTACGGCAGGTGGACAAACAACCGTTTGACCGAACAAAACGACGGCGGAACACCCTTAGCTGGATGTTCCGCCGTCGATAATTCGTCAGCCGGTCTACTATAAGAGGTCGTCCAGATTTGGGTTGAGCCGCTTGAGCACCTCTGAGTGGAGGATCGAGTTGGTAGCGAGGGCATTGCCTCCGAAGGGACCGTCGTCGCCCTCCAATGAGGTGAACCGCCCGCCCGCTTCGGTCACAATGGGAACCAGCGCCGCCATGTCGTAAAGATTCAGTTCGGGCTCGCAGGCTATATCCACTGCACCCTCGGCAACCAGGCAATAGGACCAGAAATCCCCGTACGCCCTTGTCCTCCAGACCTCCTCAGTCAATCCCAGAAACTCATCGAGGTTCCCGCGTTCCTTCCAGCCACCCAGGCTGGAGTAGGACAACGAAGCGTCGGAAAGCTCCGAGACGTTTGAGACACGCAGTCTGGTGGCCGCAGCCAGGGATCGGCCCATGTATGCCCCCGCGCCTTTGGCTGCCCACCAGCGTTTGCCCAGAGCCGGCGCACTGACCAGGCCAACTACGGGTTCGCCTTCATCCACGAGCGCGATGAGGGTGGCCCAGACCGGCACGCCCCGAACGAAGTTCTTTGTTCCGTCGATGGGATCGATGATCCAGCGACGGGAACCGTGCCCTGAGCTTCCGAACTCCTCACCGAGGACCGCGTCGCGGGGGCGCGAGCGCGACAGCTGGCCGCGAATGGATTCCTCGGCAGCCTTGTCAGCGTCTGTAACCGGTGTCAGATCAGGCTTCGTTTCGATCTGAAGGTCAAGCGCCTTAAAGCGGCTCATGGTCTGGTCGTCCACGGAGTCAGCCAGGACGTGGGCGAGGCGCAGGTCATCGTTGTAGCTCGAAGCGGGTTGGGTCATGGTTCCAAACTACCGTCTCGGCGGCCTTCAGGCCCGGAAGCGGTGCAGCAACGCTGCCAATATGACCCAGCGTGCCTTTAGGAGACGCTGCCGAGTTCCTTTGTTTCCTGTGCTTCCATGCGGGGATCTGTGCCGAGGAGGCGCCGGAGCGAAGCGAGCCGTGCGGCACCGGATGCTCCGGCATGGCCTTCGGCCACCCAGGCATCCACTCCGCAGTTGACTGCTGTGGCGTCGTGCTTGCAGCCACGCTCACAAGCCTCGGTCCCAGGCTCAAGGTCCGGGAAGGAGTGCAGGATCCTGTCCGGATCCACGTGGGCCAGGCCGAAGGAGCGGATTCCGGGTGTGTCGATGATCCAGCTTCCCGTGGGAGCGCCGGTCACTTTCAAGGCAAGGGCCGACGACGACGTGTGGCGGCCGCGGCCTGTCACGGCATTGACCCCTCCGGTGGCCCGTTCAGCGCCGGTGAGGGCATTCACCATGGTGGACTTGCCAACGCCCGAGTGGCCGAGCATGACGGTGACTTTGCCGTCAAGGTGATGGCGCAGCTGCGCGACTGCTTCACGGTCCAGACGGGCTGACAGCCCGTCATCCGAGCGGGCATCGATGCCTGAAGCCGCTGAGTCAGCGGTGCGGCTGATAATGACCGGAAAGTCCAGATGGCGGTAGTTGGCCAGCAGCTCGGCCGGGTCTTTGACGTCGGCTTTGGTGACCAGCAGCAGGGGGTCGATGCCGGCGTCGTACGCTGCCACCAGGGCGCGGTCAATGAAACCTGTGCGTGGCTCCGGGTTGGCTGCCGCAACCACGATGACGAGCTGATCGGCATTGGCCACCACTGCGCGCTCAATGGGATCGGTATCATCGGCGCTGCGGCGCAGGAGCGTTTTGCGGTCTTGAATCCTGACCAGCCGTGCCAGCGTGTCAGGCTCTCCCGAAACGTCTCCAACTAGCGACACAAAGTCTCCAGCCACCACGGGGGAGCGGCGAAGCTCCCTGGCCCGGGCGGCCACCACTGTCCGTTCATTCCCGGAGTCTTCGCCCACTACAGCGGTGTACCGTCCCCTGTCCACGGTGATGATCCTCCCGATAACGGCATCATCGTGACTGGGACGATCCTTCGTCCGTGGGCGCGAACCCTTTTTGTTCGGACGAATGCGGACATCGGACTCGTCCCACGATTCAGTGCTGCGTGCCACCGTTGGAAGCCTCTTCCCGGGCGTGCCGTGGTCCACGGCGTGTGGCGGAGCCGGAGTCAGGTCCCTGGGCCAGCATGTCAGTCCACATTTGCGGAAATTCAGGCATGGTCTTTGCCGTGGTGGCGATATCTTCGACTTCCACGCCACGGACGGCGAGACCCACAATGGCGCCTGCCGTCGCCATGCGGTGGTCAGCATAACTGTGGAAAATGCCCGGATGGAGCCGAGCGGGCCGAATGAGCAGGCCATCCGGTGTTTCCTCGACGTCCCCACCAAGCCCATTGATCTCGCTTACCAAGGCAGCAAGGCGGTCCGTCTCATGGCCCCGCAGGTGGGCGATGCCGCTGAGCCTGGACGGACCGGTGGCAAGTGCACAGAGCGCGGCAACCGTTGGGGCAAGCTCGCTCGTGTCGCTGAATTCGACGCCCTTGATTTCGGTCCCGCCGGTGACGGTCAAGGTCCCGTCCTCCAGACTGACAGTCGCGCCGAATGCCGGGAGGATGGTGCGCCACATGTCGCCGACCTGCGTGGTGCCCTCGGGCCAGTTGGGAATCCGTACCGTTCCACCCGTAGCCACTGCGGCGGCGAGGAAAGGCCCGGCGTTGGACAGGTCCTGTTCGATCCTTTGATCGAAGGCACTGATAGGGCCGGGGGAGACCACCCAGTGATTCGGGCGGGAATCGTCCACGGAGACGCCTACGCCGCGCAGTGCTGCAACCGTCATGTTGATGTGGTCAAGGCTGGGGACAGGGGCGCCGACGTGTTCCAGGTGGAGGCCTTCGGTGAACCTGGCTCCCACCAGCAGCAGCGCAGATACAAACTGTGAGGAGGCGCTGGCATCAACAACCAGGTGCCCTCCGCGAACCTGACCGGTCCCTTCAACCTTAAACGGCAGGGACGACGGCGGCCCGTCTGCTTCGCCGCTGACTGTAACGCCCAGCGAGGTAAGAGCCGTGATGATGGTGCCCATGGGCCGTATCCGTGCGTGCGGGTCGCCGTCGAACAGGGTGCCGCCGTTGCGCAGCGCCGCGAGCGGGGGAACGAAACGCATCACTGTACCCGCGAGGCCGCAATCTATAGAAGCCTCCCCGGCAGCGTCGGATCCGGTGATGGGCGATACCTCAAGGTCGGGGCCGAACACGCTGTCTCCGGGAACCTCGGTGATGGTGGCTCCCAGTTGGCGCAGCGCCTGGATCATCAATGCAGAATCGCGTGAGTGGAGTGGAGCCCGTAGCCGTGAAGGGCCATCGGCGAGTGCTGCCAGGACAAGGTACCTGTTGGTCAGGGACTTTGAACCGGGTACTGCCACTGTGGCGTTAACCGGGCGGACTGCGTATGGTGCCGGCCAGTGCTGGCCAGGGTCAGCCGAGAGGGGGGCAGCGTGAGCGGCTGAGGTGGTTCCGGTCATACTGCTTTATGCTCCCACTGCATGGTCTACTGCCTTGCGCACTGCTTTGTCTGCACGCTTCAGCTGCTTGCCAGTGGTTTTCTTGGCATCGGCGGCCAAATGCCCCGCGCTTTTCCGCGCGTCTGCGGCGAGGTGTTCGGCGCGCCACGCCAGGCTCGGCTTGCCTGCTGTATCCACTGAAGCCAGAAGGACGCCTCCTGTGAGTGTCATGTTCTTCAGCAACTGATTACGACGGGACTGGCGGCCTTCCTTGGAACTGATGTCGGCACTGCGCCATTCAACGAAGGCGTTCAAGGCCGAAATGACAGCAAGGACGGCAGCCGCCATCCGTGCGGACTTTCCGAGGGCGAAGCAGAGGCCTGCCCCTACCTGGGTACCGCCTATCAGCCGGGCCAGGAGTTTCTCATCTGCGGGGAAGGGGAGGGATTCAGACGCACGCCGAAGCAGGGGAGACAACTGTGCGGCAGTATCATCCGCATTCTTGAGCTTATCCACGCCAGCAAGGACAAAACTGGATGCCAGCATGGGCCGGGCGAGAAAACGGACAAAGGACATGAATTTCCTCCTGGATGGACGAGCCGCGCAACCTCCGCGGGGGAACCGGTTCTAGTCTTGCACTTTTGTGGAATATTTGCCTGCCGCCCGTCGTTGTGAAATGCAGGCCCGTATCGCTCCGGTCAGGCACCGCATGATGGCTTGGCCGGTCTGACCGGAAGCATGGACGTCCCCGGATTCACTGACGTCCGGACACAGAGTGGAGAGCAAGTTTGAGTTTTGTAAAGGACGACGTCAACCTGCTGAGTCCTCCGCAGGAGTGGGAAGCAAGCGCTTCCGCATACCCGGGCAAGCGGAAGGTGACAGTAGACTTGACTGCAATGAGCACCCTGGATCCGGCCGTAGCGGCCATGTATGAGGCAGCCGGAAACGGTGCCACACCCGCAGCTATGGCCGCGGCAGCAGCGGGGACTTCAGTCCCGCACCTCGAAGAGCCTGAAGCCATCGAAGGTGAAGAGGCCGGGCAGCCGGCCCCCGAAGCGGAAGTGGATGTCGAATCCGAATCGGCTGAGGAGCGGCGGCTCCGTTTTGAGCGCGACGCCATGCAGTATGTGGATCAGCTTTACTCCGCTGCAATGCGGATGGCTCGGAATCCCGCCGATGCGGAGGACCTCGTCCAGGAGGCCTATACCAAGGCTTTTTCGGCGTTCCATCAGTACAAGCCGGGAACCAACCTGAAGGCCTGGCTGTACCGGATCCTGACGAATACCTACATCAACCTCTACCGCAAGAGGCAGCGCGAACCCCTGCAGTCCAACACCGACACCATCGAAGACTGGCAGCTGGCGCGGGCCGGGTCCCACACCTCAACGGGCTTGCGCTCGGCAGAGGTTGAAGCACTTGACCACCTTCCGGATTCGGACGTCAAGCGGGCGCTTCAGGCGATACCCGAGGAGTTCAGGCTGGCCGTTTACTTCGCCGACGTTGAAGGCTTCGCATACAAGGAAATTTCAGACATCATGAACACCCCGATCGGGACAGTCATGTCCCGACTTCACCGTGGCCGGAAGATGCTGCGCGATATGCTCGCGGACTATGCCGCAGAGCGGGGTTTTAAAGCCGCGGGGGAATCCACCCCGGCGCCCGGAAGTGACACACAGGAGAACAGGAAATGAGCGACTGCCAAGGATTGGGCGACTGTGATGACGCCCGGATGGAACGCATCTATGAGTACCTCGATGGTGCCCTGACGCGTGATGACGTTGCAGAGATCAAGGACCACTTGGACGACTGCCCGGAGTGCCTGGAGCAATACGACCTCGAGTGCGTTATCCGCAATATGGTGAAGCGTTCCTGTACTGAGTCGGCTCCCGAGAATCTCAAGAACGCCATCCTGGACCGTATCCACGGGATTCGTCCGGTCGACGCTTAGCGGCCTCTCCCAAAAACAGCAAAAGCTTCGGGCCCTGGAAACCATGTGGTTTCCGGGGCCCGAAGCTTTAAGCTTTTGTTCCAAGCCGTGGCTTAGGTGTTGGGGCGCTTCCCGTGGTTCGCGCCGCCACGCTTACGGTCACGACGTTTACGTGCACGTTTGCTCATAGCTGGCCTCCTTACTATCGGTACTCAAAAGAGCTGCCCTCAAGTCTCCCATAAAGCGGGACTGGCCGCGAACCGACCGGCACTACTCCTGCAATGAATTCTTGATAGCGATCTCCGCCTGGTGCAGGACCGTCCGGACGGTTTCCAGGGTCACCGGGGTAATGGGGTTGGTGCTGGCATGAAGCCTGAGCTCCACCCGCAGCTCGTCCCTGAAGGATTGAAGGATCATTTCGGCTTCTTTGAGCATGGGGTCATTGCCAGATGGCTTGCGTTCGGCACGGGCGAACAGATCGCCTGACCTGGCGCTGGAACGGGCTGCCTCCGCAGTGGCTGCAAGGTCTGCGCGTAGCCCACGCATGTTATTGCGGATGTCCGTACGCAGGTTGTCCGCGAGACGCCGGACTGAGGCGGAAATGTCACTCTCCACATCAGCAAGCTTGTCCCGGCGTCCATCAAGCTCACCGAGCCCGGCCGTTGTGATGCTGTACTTGGTGCGCCGGCCCTGGGTCTCTGTTGCCACCAGGCCCTCTTCCTCGAGCTTGGCCAGCCGCGGATAGATGGTCCCGGCGCTAGGCGAATAGGTGCCGCCGAAGCGGTCACTGAGCGCCTTGATGAGTTCATAGCCATGTTTGGGTCCGGACTCCAGCAATGCCAGGAGGTAGAGGCGTAGGGCACCGTGGGCGAAGACCGGAGGCACTAGACCGCTGCTTCTGAATCTGCCGATGACAGGCTGTGAAGGATGTAAAGACTGCCTGATACCGAGTTGGTCCGAACGAGCATAAGGCGTGAATCAGGTCCTGCGATGGCCTCCACTTTGCCGCCGGGCTGGGAGTACTGCCGGTCATCTATAGTCACAGCTCCGCTCGCGGACTTGGCGATGATATCCACTCCGACATCCTGGGGCAGCCGGACGGTCAGATCACCGGAAACGGAGTTCGCCCCAAAATCGCTGGTGAACCCCTTAAGGTCGAAGCTCATATCTCCGCTGACAGTGTTCGCACGAATATGGCTGAAGTGCCCGGAGGCTGTCACTTCTCCGGACACGCTCTTGGCAGTCAGGACGCCTTTGTGGTTTCGTGCTATCACCTCACCGCTGACAGTATTGATGTGCAGCTCGCCGGACGTCGCGTCGGCCATGACTGAGCCGCCCACAGTAGCCAGCCGGGTTTGGTTGCCTGTTCCTGACACCAGGCCGTCCCCGCTGACTGTCCCGGCTTCCACCTGGACGCCCTCCGGCAGGGCGATGCTGATAACCACTGAATTGCTGCTGTTGTGGTTGACGGCGCCCATGAGGTTCTTGAACCAGCCCTGGGCACCATGAAGTTGATGCCTGGCTTCCAGCCTGCCATTCACGAGACTCACCGCGACAGGATCACCGTGAACCTCGGAAATCTCGATCCGGGTCACAGCTTCCTCGTGGCGAACCACGTCGAAGCGACCGCCGACGATTCCCAGCTTAAGCGAGGTGACGCCGTCAACGTCGATGGTCTGGGGGCCGGTAACGGTCCAGCTGTTCTCTGTCCTGCTGCTCTCTGTCATGGCTCCTCCAACTCACGATATATCGTGAGAGTTACGATATATCGCGATTCCTTGGAGTGCAATAGCTAACCGGCTGCTACTCGGGAGCGGCAAGACCCAGCCACTGGAACCACCCACGGTGCAGTACGAGCCAAGCCATCAACCCATAACCGGACTGGCCTGGAGTTCCGCCGTTGGCAGCAAGATCCTGGCGCCACTGCTCGTGGTTCAGCAACGGCGAGAACGTATCCACATAGAGGTGCTTGCGCCGGGTTGTTACATCGGCAAAGGCCGTATTGAGGTCACTCAGCCGCCTGTTTTGTCCGGGATCCAGCGAGGGCGGTGGTCCAACGACAAAGACTTCGATGTTGTTTTGAGTGGCGGCGTCCAGGATGTTCGCAAGATTGAGCCGGCTTCTGGCGGTGGAAAGGCCGAACTCCACGTCCCTGCCGGATAAGCCGATGACGAGCCGGTTTTCATGGTGCTCGCTGAACCGCCGGGTCGCTTCCGCCAGCCAACGCGATGCCAGGCCTTCAGTTCCTTCCTGAGGGCAGGGGAGGGAGTAGCACTCAACGGCCACGCCGTCCTGTGGAGTGCGGGCAAGAACGCGCCCCAGCCAGCCAAGAGCCCTGGGGTCACCAAGTCCGGCCAGCAACTCATCTCCAACAGCCGCTATGCGCAGCTTCCTGTCTTCCACTACTACCTCTTTACCTCGGCGATGACGTCAGGATTGCCCTTGGTCCGACAGACAATTATCGGACAACTACCGGTGACTCACAGCCGCGGTGGGCGGCGTGTCCATTAAACAGAACTGCCCGGCCGTGCGTCGCTTGTTTCGACGACCAGCCGGGCAGCAAGTGAACCTACTTGCGGGCGAAAGCCTGCTTGAGGAGCGTGTCCTGCTCCGCTGCGTGGCGTTTCATGGAACCCGCTGCGGTGGAAGCGGACGCCGGGCGGGAGACCAGGCGCACCCTGCGGTCCAAAGCCTCAGGAAGGTTCAGCCCCATGAACGGCCAAGGACCCTGGTTGGCGGGCTCGTCCTGTGCCCACACCACTTCGGCGTTGGGGTACTTGGCGAGCTCGGCAGCGATCTCTGCGTGGGGCAGCGGATACAGCTGCTCTACGCGGACGATCGCCGTCGTCGAATCTGCCGTCTTCTGCCTGGTGGCCAGGAGATCGTAGTACAGGCGGCCCGAGACCAGCAGCACGCGCTCGACGGCGTCGCCCTGGAGGTTTTCGTGGTCGCTGATAACAGGCCGGAAGGCTCCCGTGGTGAAGTCTTCCACAGCCGATGCCGCACCCTTCAAGCGAAGAAGCTGTTTTGGAGTGAAGATGATCAGCGGCTTGCGCGGCCTGCTGTAGGCCTGGCGGCGCAACAGGTGGAAATGGGACGCCGCCGTGGTGGGGTTGGCCACGATCATGTTTTCTTCGGCACACATCTGCAGGAAGCGCTCGATGCGGGCTGAGGAGTGGTCCGGGCCCTGGCCTTCGTAGCCGTGCGGCAGCATCAGGACGAGCGAAGAACGCTGGCCCCACTTCTGCTCAGCGGACGAAATGAACTCGTCGATCACCGTCTGGGCGCCGTTGACGAAGTCTCCGAACTGAGCCTCCCACAACACCAGCGCATCCGGACGCTCAACCGAGTAGCCGTATTCGAAGCCCATTGCGGCGTATTCCGACAGCAGGGAGTCGTAGATCCACAACTTGGCCTGGCTGTCGGAGAGGTTGCCCAACGGCAGCCATTCGTTGCCGTTAGCCCGGTCATGGAAGACTGCGTGACGCTGTACAAACGTGCCACGGCGGGAGTCTTGGCCGGCCAGGCGGACAGGTACGCCCTCCATGATCAGCGAGCCAAAGGCCGCAATCTCGCCGAATCCCCAGTCGATACCGCCTTCACGGGACATCTGCTCGCGCTTCTCAAGCAACTGCTTGAGCTTTGCATGGACCGTGAAACCCTCGGGAATCTCCAGGTGGGCCTTGCCGATCCGTGCCAGCGTCTCCGGTGAAATCGCCGTCGACGCCGGTGCGTTGGTGCCGAAGTCGGCCTGCTGAGCCTGTGGCCGCTCGATATCGGACACAGCGGCGGAGTCGGCCGTGATGATCGGGATAGGGGATGTTTGCGCTGCATGGGTCTCGGCGAACACGCGCTCGAGGCGTTCCTGGTAGTCGCGGAGCAGCTGCTCGGCTTCTTCCTCGGTGATGTCCCCACGGCCGATGAGCGACTCGGTGTAAAGCTTGCGCACGGACCGCTTGGCTTCGATCAGGTTGTACATCAGCGGCTGGGTCATTGAGGGGTCGTCGCCTTCGTTGTGACCGCGGCGGCGGTAGCACACCATGTCGATGACGACGTCCTTGTGGAACCGCTGGCGGAACTCGTATGCGAGCTGGCCGATCCGGACCACGGCTTCGGGATCGTCACCATTTACGTGGAACACCGGAGCCTGGATCATCTTGGCGACGTCGGTGGAGTACGTGGAGGACCGCGAGGAAGAGGGAGCGGTGGTGAAGCCAACCTGGTTGTTGACCACTACGTGGATGGTTCCACCCGTGCGGTATCCGCGGAGCTGGGACAGGTTGAGGGTTTCAGCCACAACACCCTGGCCGGCGAAGGCAGCGTCACCGTGGATCATGATGGGCAGCACGGGGAATGCTTCACCCTGGTCCAGGCGGTCCTGCTTGGCCCGGACGATGCCTTCCAGCACCGGGTCAACAGCTTCCAGGTGGGACGGGTTGGCGGCGAGGTAGACCTTGGTCTCCTTGCCGTTGTCCGAGGTGAACGTACCCTCGGTGCCCAGGTGGTACTTGACGTCGCCGGAGCCCTGTACGGACCGTGGATCCTGGGTGCCTTCGAATTCGCGGAAGACCTGGGCGTAGGTTTTGCCTGCAATATTCGTCAGCACGTTGAGACGGCCACGGTGGGCCATGCCAATTGCCACTTCGTCCAGCTCGTCGTCAGCGGCATCGGAGATGATGGCATCCAGCAGCGGGATCAGCGATTCGCCGCCTTCCAGCGAGAAGCGCTTCTGGCCAACGAACTTGGTCTGCAGGAAGGTTTCAAAGGCCTCGGCTGCATTCAGCTTCGAAACAATCCGGAGCTGCTCTTCGCGGCTGGGCTTGGAGTAGGGGTGCTCGAGCTGGTCCTGGAACCACTTGCGCTCGGCAGGCTCCTGGATGTGCATGTATTCGATGCCGGTGGTGCGGCAGTAGGCATCCCGGAGAACACCAAGGATGTCGCGGAATTTCAGCTGCGGCTTGCCGCCGAAGCCCCCAGTGGGCCATTCGCGGTCCAGGTCCCAAAGCGTCAGTCCATACGTCAGGACATCGAGGTCAGGGTGCTTGCGCTGCACGTATTCCAGCGGATCCGTGTCTGCCATCAGGTGGCCACGGACGCGGTAGGAGTGGATCAGCTGCTGGATCCTGGCAACCTTGTTGATCTGGTCTGCAGGGTCAATCTGCAGGTCCGGGCTCCAGCGTACGGGCTCGTACGGGATGCGCAGGGCTTCGAAAATCTCGTCGTAGAAGTCCTGGGCGCCGAGCAGGAGGGAGTGGACCAGTTTGAGGAACTCGCCGCTGCCCGCACCCTGGATGACCCGGTGGTCATAGGTGGACGTCAGAGTGAGTACCTTGCTGATGGCGTTCTGGGCGATGATTTTCTCGCTCGCGCCCTGGAACTCGGCAGGGTAGTCGAGGGCGCCAACGCCAATGATGGCCGCCTGGCCCTTGGACAGACGCGGAACCGAGTGGACGGTTCCGATGCCACCGGGGTTGGTCAGTGAAACCGTGGTCCCGGAGTGGTCGTCGGCCGTAAGCTTTCCGGCACGGGCACGCTTGATGAGGTCTTCATAGGTGTGCCAGAACTCCGAGAAGTTCAGGGTCTCAGCCTTCTTGATGTTCGGCACCATAAGAAGGCGGGTGCCGTCGGGCTTGGGCATGTCGATGGCGATGCCGAAGTTCACGTGTGCGGGCTGTACCGCTACGGGCTTGCCGTCCACCTCGTCGTAGTAGACGTTCATCGAGGGGAACTGGGACAGGGCGCGGATTACCGCGTACCCGATCAGGTGCGTGAAGGAGACCTTGCCGCCCCTGGCGCGGGCCAGGTTGGAGTTGATGACCACTCGGTTGTCGATCAGGAGCTTCGCGGGAATGGCGCGGACGCTTGTGGCCGTGGGGACCTCGAGGCTCGTGACCATGTTGGACGCGATTGCCTTGGCCGGGCCCCGCAGAACGGAGACGACGTCTTCCTCCGGTGCGGTGGGAGCCTTGATGTTCTTGGGCAGCTGGGCCGGAATCGGGGCCGAGCCGCTGGTCGCCTCGGGCTTTTTGGAGCCGTCGCGGGCAATCGTCGCGGGAGCCTTCTTCACGGCAGGTGCTGCCGGAGAGGCGGCTTCCGCCTGCTGGTGAGCCTGCTGGGCGGGGGCACCAGGAGCGGATGCAGCCGGCGCCGGTGCCGCTGCAGGGGGCGCTACAACTGGAAGTTCACGGGTTTCGGGGTGGGCCGGAGCATTCGCTCCGGAGGTCCCATTGGTGGAAGAACCTTCACCGGCGTCAAAGGATTCAAACAGAGGCCACCACTTGGCGTCGACCGCGTTTTTGTCCTGTTGGTAACGCTCGTACAGTTCGTCCACGAGCCACTCGTTTCCGCCAAATTCCTCTGGTAGACGGTGGCTAGGCTGCTCTGGCACTTGAAATACGCCTCTTCCATGAGTTTGATTTCCTCTGGTTTGCGACATGCGGCAGCACAACACCACAGCACAACAATCGAACCAGTCTCTGCGTCCTATGAACCCAGACCTCTGCCAGTCTAGTGACGATCATTGGTTAACTGCCAATAAGGGTGATCCAAATCATGAAGTGACGGAACGATTGCTTCACATCCCCTCCAACAGGGCTGCCAAAGCGCTTCCCTCCTCGCCTAGACTCGCACCCGGGATCCCTTTTAGAAGGAGCAACAGTGCGTTTTCTCAATGAGCCCTCTACTGACCTGACCTACTCGGACGTCTTCCTGGTGCCGGCGCGTTCAACGGTCACCTCCAGGCTCGATGTGGACCTTGCCGCCGACGACGGGACAGGCTCCACCATTCCCCTGGTGGCTGCCAACATGACCGCGGTGACCGGGAAGCGGATGGCGGAAACGATGGCAAGGCGCGGGGGATTGGCTGTCCTGCCGCAGGATGTTCCACTGAACGTCCTGCGTGAAGTCACCTCCTGGATCAAAACCCGCCACACGATTTTTGAAACTCCTGTGGTCCTTTCCCCGTCCGCGACTGTCATCGACGCGTTGCACCTGATGGGCAAACGTCCTCATGGGGCAGTGGTGGTAGTCGACGACGGCGGCGGGGTCACCGGGGTTGTCAGGGCAGCCGACTGCGAGGGCCAGGACCGCTTCGCTTCCCTGGCTTCGGTGGCGCGTGCCCAGCCGGTGGTGCTTGACGCGGGGGACTTCCGCGAGGACCGCCAGCATGCCCTGCGCAGCGCCTTCGAGGCCATGGCGGCAGCCGGGACGGACTTCGCACCAGTCCACGACGGCGGTGTGTTGGCAGGCGCGCTGACACGCAAGGGCTCCCTGCGGTCCACCCTTTACCGCCCCTCGCTGGACGGTAAGGACAGACTCAAGGTAGCTGCCGCCGTCGGAATTAATGGGGACGTGGCCGGAAGGGCTGCCGAACTGATTGACGCCGGCGTAGACGTGATTGTCCTTGATACCGCCCATGGCCATCAGGAGAAAATGTTTGATGCCCTGGCCGCCGTTAGGAGTGTGGCGTCCGGCTTGCCATTGGTGGCAGGCAACGTGGTGACTGCTGAGGCCACCCGGGAGCTGCTCGGGGCAGGGGCGGACATTGTGAAGGTAGGGGTTGGACCGGGAGCGATGTGCACTACCAGGATGATGACCGCCGTCGGACGGCCCCAGTTCTCCACAGTCCTCGAATGTGCGGCAGCTGCGCGTGCCGCCGGCGGGCGTATTTGGGCCGACGGCGGTGTCCGGTACCCCCGCGATGTGGCACTGGCGCTCGCCGCGGGAGCCAGCCAGGTGATGATCGGCTCCTGGTTCGCGGGCACGCACGAGAGCCCCGGTGATCTTCAACCCGATGCAAGCGGCAGGCTCTATAAGGAGAGCTTCGGCATGGCGTCGGCAAGGGCTGTCCAGAACCGGAACCAGCGCGAAGGCGCCTTTGAGAAGGACCGGAAGGCGCTTTTCGAGGAAGGCATTTCGACTTCGCGAATGTACCTGGACCCTGTACGGCCTGGAGTTGAGGACCTGCTGGATCTCATCACGGCAGGCCTGAGGAGCTCGATGAGTTATGCCGGCGCAGCCGATCTCGAGGGTTTTCGGGAAAAGGCCGTCGCGGGTATCCAGTCAGCTGCCGGGTACGAGGAAGGACGGCCGGTATCCCAGAGCTGGTGACGGCTGGCGGCGCCGAGCGGGCGGCCGGGGCTCCTGTAGACTGGAATCCTTATGGACAGTAAATCTAGGTGCCGGCCTGGGGGCTGTCAGCGGAGCACGAATCACAGTTCCGCCAACTCCACCCGAAGAGCCGGCAAACCCCGTTCACGCGCCCATCGATCTCCGCTGACTGTGAGTCCTGGCGGAATGCAGGAAACAGGCTCGGCTTCTGCTGACCATCCTCCGCCGGGCAGACACGTCCAGTCCTTCGAGCGCGTACTTCCCCTGCTGAGGTCATCGTCAGTGCCAGTGCCTGATATGGCCCAAAGCATCCCACTCCGTCATGAGGCTGATCGCTGAATGGAGTGGTTACTTCTTATTGCCGGCTTCCTCCTTATCCTCGGCACGGGTTTTTTTGTCGCCGTTGAATTTTCGCTGGTGGCCCTTGACCAGGCGACGGTCCAGCGGGCAGTGGACAGCGGCGACACCGGCGCTGTGCCGCTGCTGAAATGCCTCAAGTCACTGTCCACTCAACTGTCCAGCTGTCAGCTGGGCATCACACTCACCACCCTGCTTACGGGCTACGTGATGGAACCCTCGGTGGGAAGACTCCTTGAGGCTCCCTTGGCGGCGTTGGGTCTCGCCCCTGCCGCAGTCGCGTCATTGTCCCTGGTTTTGGCGATGGCACTTGCCACGCTGCTGTCGATGCTGATCGGCGAGCTGGTCCCGAAGAACATGGCAATAGCGCTGTCTCTTCCGATCGGCAAGGCGTTGGCCCGTCCCCAGCTGGTTTTCACGGCCATTTTCAAACCAGCCATCATTGTGCTGAACGGGTTCTCCAACAGGGTTCTCAATATTTTCGGGCTTGAGGCGAAAGAGGAAATTTCCGGAGCACGAACCCCAGCCGAGCTGGCATCCCTCGTTCGCCGCTCGGCTGACATGGGAACGCTGGATGCCGGAACAGCCAACTTCGTCGCACGGACGTTGAACTTCTCCGGGCGAACCGCTGCCGACGTCATGACTCCCCGCATCCGTGTTGAGACAATTGCGGCCGATCAGCCGGTTACCGACATCCTGGAAGCTGCGCGCCGAACCGGGTACTCGCGATTCCCTGTTATCGGAGATTCCCCGGACGACATCCGCGGCCTTGTCCACGTCAAGAAGGCCATCGCCGTGCCATCATCCCGGCGCAAGAAGCTCGAGGCCGGCGCCATTATGACGGACGTCCTGCGGGTCCCGGAGACCATCCACCTGGACGCGCTGCTTGCTGAGTTGCGCGAAGGAAACATGCAGCTAGCCGTGGTGCTGGATGAATACGGCGGAACCGCCGGCATCGCCACGCTGGAGGACCTGGTGGAAGAGATCGTTGGAGAAGTCTCTGACGAGCACGACAAAGTCAGGCCTGGACTGCTTCAAAGTGCTTCCGGTGACTGGTACTTCCCAGGGCTTTTGCGCCCGGACGAGCTCTCCGAGCAGATCCCGGGGCTCTCTGTCCCGGATGAATCTGCCTATGAAACGGTGGCCGGCTACGTCATGAGCCAACTCGGGCGCATCGCCTCCGTAGGGGACACCGTTGACGTCGACGGCGGGACACTGACAGTGACACGCATGGACGGCCGGCGGATCGACAGGATCTGTTTCAAACCCGGCCCCGTCCGGGATAAGGAACATGCCGCAGGGCAGGGGGGCAAGGCATGAGCGACTGGGCAGGAATCTTTTGGCTCGTTGTGCTGCTCATGGGCAACGCCTTCTTTGTTGCGGCTGAGTTCGCAGTCATGTCGGCCCGGCGCAGCCAGATAGAACCGCTGGCTGAGCAGGGGTCCAGGCGTGCCCAGACCACACTGCGCGCGATGGAAAATGTCTCCCTGATGCTGGCTTGTGCCCAGCTGGGGATCACGGTGTGCTCGCTGCTGATCCTCTTGGTGGCCGAGCCTGCCATCCACCATCTTCTGGCCGAACCGCTGCACGCGCTGGGGGTTCCCGTGGAGGTCGCCGACGTCGGCGCCTTCGCCGTTGCGCTGCTCGCTGTCACTTTCCTCCACGTGACCTTCGGCGAGATGGTCCCGAAGAACATTTCCGTTTCTGTAGCTGACAAGGCTGCTCTGTTGCTTGCACCGCCGCTGATGTTCATTGCCAGTTTGGTCAATCCGGTCATCCGGGTATTGAACTGGGCAGCAAACCACATTCTGAAACTGCTCCGGATTGAGCCCAAAGATGAAGTCACGTCCTCCTTTACCTTGGAGGAGGTCCAGTCGATTGTGCAGGAGTCCACCCGTCACGGTCTCGTAGACGACAATGCGGGCCTTATCACCGGAGCTTTGGAATTCTCCGAATACACTGCGGGCGACATCATGGTGCCCCTGGACAAGCTGGTAATGATGAAGCCCGGCGCCACACCGGTGGACTTCGAGAAAGCTGTCAGCCGGACGGGCTTCTCGCGCTTCCCGATGGTGGACGACGACGGCATGCTGTCGGGCTATCTCCATATCAAGGACGTTCTGTCGATTCCGGAGGCCGGCTACCGGTATCCGATAGCAGAAGGCCGTATCAGGTCTTTGGCAAACCTTTCCGCGGACGATGAGATCGAGAAGGCAATGTCGGTGATGCAACGGACCGGCTCGCATCTGGCCCGCGTGATCGGACCTGACGCACAGACCCAGGGGGTGCTGTTCCTGGAGGATGTGATCGAACAGCTTGTGGGCGAGATCCGGGACGCGACCCAGGCCACCGGGATACGGCGTCTGGGCCAGCAGGAGGGCGGCTAGCTCCTTCCGGGCCGCTTAAGGATTGACCTAAAGGAGCCTAAATAGGAATCATTCCCATTTAGCGTTAGACTTTTCGGGTTGCTAATGCTCCTGATTCTCATCGACAAGATCCGAGGCCTACCTGTGCGTCATTTCGTCCTTCGTCCCTCCCTGGCAGCCGTTGCCGGACTTGGTCTCCTGCTGACCGGATGTGCCGGGGCGCCGTCGAGCGCTCCTTCCCCGTCCGCTGGCGGGACCATCGAGGTCGTCGCTTCAACCAACGTATATGGCGATATCGTCAGCGACATCGGCGGCGACAAAGTCCACGTCACCCCGATCATTACGCGCACCAGCCAGGATCCGCACTCCTACGAGGCAACCACGCAGGACAAGCTGGTCATCTCGAAGGCGCAGGTGGTTGTCCAGAACGGTGGCGGCTACGACGATTTCATCCACAAACTCGCCGAGGACAGCAAGATCGCCGAGGACAACATCATCACGGCAGTCGATGTCTCAGGCCTGGCACCGGAGGGGGAGGGAGCCCATGCCTCCGAAAGCCCGACGGGAACAGCAACTGAGTCCGCTGATAAGCATCAACACGAACACGGAGAGTTCAACGAGCACGTCTGGTACAGCTTTGATGCCATGTCCAAGCTGGCAGACGCCGTTGCCGCCAAGCTTTCAACCATCGATTCCGCGTCTGCCAGCACCTTCCAGGCCAACGCCGAGTCGTTCAAGAAGGAACTCGCCGGGCTGCAGGACAAACTGGCGGCCGTCAAAGCCAGCGCTGACGGGGAGCCGGTAGCTATCACGGAGCCGGTTCCCGGCTACCTGCTGGAATCAGCCGGACTCGTAAACAAGACACCGGAAGAGTACAGCGCTGCTATCGAGGAAGGTACTGACGTCCCGGCGTCGATCCTCCAGGAAGCCAGCGCACTGGTATCTTCGGGTGAGGTCAAGCTCCTTGCGTACAACCTTCAGACTGAGGGACCGCAGACCGAAGTCCTTAAGAAGGCTGCCGAAGGCGCCGGAGTACCTGTGGTTGATTTCAGTGAGACGTTGCCTGACGGCAAGTCCTACCTGCAGTGGATGTCAGATAACGTCGACAACGTTACTAAGGCCATCAACAAGTAGATTCCCGTACGCCCGGCCTGCCTTCCGGCCATCAGCATCGTCAATACGTCCTAAGATAATCAGGACAGAGTCACCGCGTGCAGTGCCCGTTGAGTGCCCATCTGGCCAGTTACAGGCTTTGATCCATAGCGGAACCAGACTCACCCTGAATTGAGGAACAGACACGTTGAAACCGGTAGTGAGTCTGCGCGGCGCCTCCCTTGCCTTTGGAAAAAGGACGCTGTGGGAGAACCTCGACCTCGATATCAAGCCCGGCGAGTTCTTTGCTGTCCTCGGGCCCAACGGGAGCGGAAAGACCAGCTTCCTCAAGGTCTTGCTCGGACTGCAGCAGCTTCACTCGGGGACTGCCACGCTGGGTGGCCATCCTGTGGAGCGCGGGAGCCGGATGATCGGGTACATCCCGCAACAGAAGTCCTTCGCACCGGATACACCCCTTCGGGCACGGGACCTGGTGGGGCTCGGTGTGGATGGGGACCGGTGGGGAGTGCGCCTCGGGGCAGCGAAGGTCAACCGCAGGATTGATCAGCTGCTGGCCCAGGTAGGAGCCTCGGACTACGCCAATGTGCCCGTCGGACAATTGTCGGGCGGGGAGCAACAGCGGCTGAGGGTGGCCCAGGCGCTCGCCACCGAGCCCCGGGTGCTGCTGTGCGATGAGCCGCTGCTTTCGCTGGACCTGCATCATCAGCAGGCGGTGAGCTCGCTGATCAATGACCAGTGCCACGAGCAGGAGAGCGCCGTGGTGTTTGTCACGCACGAAATAAACCCCATTATCGATTACGTGGACAGGGTCCTCTACTTGGCTGGCGGACAGTTCAGGGTGGGTACCCCCCACGAAGTGATGACTACCGAAGTGCTTTCAGAGCTTTATGACAGCCACGTGGAAGTCATGCACCTGAATGGCAGGATCGTCGTGGTGGGGCTCCCGGATGCCACCACCCACCACCACGATGAACATTCGCTGGCCGGAGAGGGGGTCTGAATGGACTTCCAGGAATTTCTGCGTTCGGTTTTCAACTTCGACAATTACGGCGAGCTGCTCGCGCTGGTGCAGAACTCTATTTGGGCCGGTGCGGTCCTTGGACTGCTTGGCGGCCTGGTCGGAACCTTCGTGATGAAACGGGATCTGGCTTTCGCCGTTCACGGTATTTCCGAGTTGTCCTTCGCCGGTGCAGCGTTTGCCTTGTTAATAGGTGCGGACATCGTTTTCGGATCCCTCATCGGGTCAGTGGCTGCGGCATTGCTGCTGGGCCTGATGGGAGTCAGGGCGCGGGACAAGAACTCCATCATTGGCGTTATCATGCCCTTCGGGCTGGGGCTCGGAATTCTCTTCCTGGCACTCTACGAAGGCAGGGCCGCCAACAAATTCGGCCTGCTGACGGGCCAGATTGTCTCCGTCGATACCGTGCAGCTGCAGGCTCTGGCAGGCACCGCCGCCGTTGTGATGGTGGCCCTGGTGCTGATCTGGCGGCCTCTGACCTTTGCCAGCGTGGATCCGGAACTTGCTGAAGCGCGCGGTGTTCCAGTGCGTGGACTCGCCATAGCCTTTATGGTCCTGCTGGGAGTCAGTGTTGCCCTGTCCATCCAAGTAGTCGGGGCGCTGCTCGTACTGGCCCTCCTCATTACCCCTGCTGCCGCAGCCCTCCGCGTGACGTCGTCGCCACGGATGGTCGTCATCCTCAGCGTGGCGTTCGCTGTCACTGCGACGGTGGGCGGCATCCTGCTGGCCCTGGGCGGGAGGATTCCAATCAGCCCCTACGTGACCACGTTGTCGTTCCTGATCTATGTGGCCTGCCGGATCATTGGCGGAGTGCGCTCCCGGCGTGGGCTGATTGGGCGCCGGGTGCAGTCAAGCCCGGCACGTGCAGCTTCCCTGCAGGCTTAGTTAGCAGAGCCCGTCTGGGCCTTGCCCTTTGCCTTCGCGGCCGAGCAATCAGGGCACAGACCGTAGATTTCCAAGGTATGGGCCACTTCGGTGAACCCGTGCTCCTTGGCAGTCTGCGCCGCCCACGTCTCAACGGCGGGCGCCTCGATCTCCACAGCCTTGCCGCAGTTCCGGCAGAGCAGGTGATGGTGGTGCTCAGTGACGGCGCACCGCCGATACACGGCTTCCCCATCGCCGCTGCGCAGCACATCCACCAGCCCCTCGTCAGCAAGCGATTGCAGAATCCGGTATGCCGTGGCCAATGAAACCGAGGTTCCCTGATTCTGCAGGATGCGGTAGAGCTCCTGCGTGCTGACGAAGTCGTTGAGCTGATCCAGAGCGGCGCTGACCGCGAGGCGCTGCTTCGTCACCCGCTGTTCTTTTCCAGCTGTGGCGCCCTGTGGCATGGGTTGAACTCGCTTCCCTCAAGGGATGGTGGCAAAGTTCAAGATTACCAGCCACGGGTTCGTGGACAGGGCGATATCAAATATCTAGGCTGACCGGATGAAGCTGACGAAATACTCCCACGCCTGTGTCCGCCTCGAGAAGGACGGACTGGCCCTGGTTCTTGATCCCGGAACCTACTCTGAATCGCAACAGGCTTTGGAGGGCGCTCATGCCGTGCTTATCACCCACGAGCACCCGGACCACATAGATGTTCCGGCGGTGGCAGCTGCACTCAGCGAGAATGATTCACTGCAGTTGCACGCGCCTGCGGGTGTGGCGGCCCGGCTGCGCGAGGAGGCTCCGGCTGCGGGATCACGGATTCACACGGCCGAACCCGGCACCAGTTTCCGTGCAGCAGGTTTTGATATCAAAACGTTCGGCGGTCAACATGCGCTCATCCATCCGCAGATCCCCATCGTCGCTAATGTCGGTTACCTCATCGATTCCAACGTCTACCATCCCGGCGATTCGTTCATCATCCCGGATGGGGTGAGCGTTGGGACACTGCTCGTTCCGATTCACGCGCCCTGGAGCAAGATCGGGGAAGTGGTGGATTTTGTGGTGGGCGTCCGGGCTCCCAAAGCTTTTCCGGTCCATGACGCGCTCCTCAGCGAAACAGGCCTCGGAGTCGTGGAGGGGCATGTGAAGCGCATTGGGGCCAAGTACGGCACCGAGTACGTTCATCTGGCAAGCGGCGAGTCCGTTGAGGTGTAGCCCTTCCGGTGGCCCGGAAATAGTGGCTCCGGTTAACCGCTCCAAATTCCGGAATCGAAGAATTTCCGAAGAGTGGTTTCATACGGAGCCGGGTCAAGCCCTTGCATAGCCAACCACTCCGGATTGTAGTAGCTGCCTGCATAGCGGTCACCGCCGTCGCACATTAATGACACAACACTGCCGGTGCGGCCTTCCTGGACCATGGCTGCGATGAGTTGCCATACACCCCAGAGGTTGGTGCCCGTAGAAGGGCCGGCATGCAGCCCTGCGAGCCCGTGCAGGTGGCGCATGGCGGCGACGGACGCGGAGTCCGGCACCTGGATCATGTGATCGATGACGCCGGGAACGAAGCTCGGTTCCATGCGGGGCCGCCCGATCCCTTCGATTCGGGAGGGGAGGCCCGTTGCCGTCTCGCCTGCGCTGTCGCGCCAAGCCGGGTAGAAGGCGGAGTTCTCGGGGTCCACCACGGCCAGGCGGGTCCCGTAACAGTGATAGCGGAGATACCGGCCGATTGTGGCGCTGGTACCGCCCGTTCCTGCTCCCACCACAATCCAGGCTGGGATGGGATGCTCCTCGAGAGCCAGCTGGCCGAATATCGACTCGGCAATGTTGTTGTTGCCGCGCCAGTCCGTGGCACGCTCGGCATACGTGAACTGGTCCATGTAGTGGCCCTTGGCGGTGTGAGCCACTTCGGCGGCCGTTGCATAGACTTCGGAGGCGTGGTCCACGAGGAGGCAGGACCCGCCAAATTGTTCGATGAGGGATATCTTCTCCGGACTTGTTGTCCGGGCCATCACTGCAATGAAGGGAAGTCCCAGCAGCTGGGCGAAGTACGCCTCGGAGACCGCCGTGCTGCCGCTTGAAGCCTCGACGATGGTGGTGTCTTCCTTGATCCAGCCGTTGACCAGGCCGAACAGGAAAAGGGACCGGGCCAACCGGTGCTTGAGGCTCCCGGACCTGTGAGTGGATTCATCCTTGAGGTACAACTGGACGCCCCAGTGCTCCGGCAGGGGCACAGAATAGAGGTGGGTGTCGGCAGACCGGTTGTTCTCGGCGTTGATCCGCCGGACGGCTTCATCTGCCCACGTTCGATCCAGGCTGCGCGGTTGTTTCACTGCTCCAGCCTACCGGGGCCGCGATGTGGCCCTGCGGTTAGAGTGGGTTGGCTGATACGTGATTCTGAACTCGCGATTCTGAACTAAGGAGATTCTATGAACACGCTGGTGGACGTGTCCTGGCTGAAGGAGCGGATGACCGCCAGCGGCCCCGTTGTGCTGCTGGATGCGCGGTGGGCGCTGGGCGATCCGCACGGCCACGAACACTACCTCGAGGAGCACATCCCCGGTGCGCTGTATGTGGATCTGCCCACCCAGCTGGCCGCCGCTGCTGATCCCCGGCGAGGACGCCACCCTCTCCCTTCATTGACCCGGTTCCAGGAGTCCGCGCGGAGTTGGGGTATCCGGAACAATGACGTTGTGGTTGCCTATGACGACAGCGGGAACATGGCCGCGGCCAGGCTCTGGTGGTTGCTCAGGTACGCCGGCTTTCCAAGCGTCTTCCTGCTCGACGGCGGCCTGGCGGCATGGAAGGAGGCAGGGTTCCCTGTCGAAGAGGGAGACAGGAAGGCCGCGCCCGGCGATGTCACTCTGGCAGAGGGTGCCATGCCTGTCATTGACGCGGCTGAGGCTTCCCGCTGGCACCAGTCCGGGGTCCTGCTGGACGCCCGTGCAGGGGAGCGGTACCGGGGTGAGTTCGAGCCCGTAGACCCTCGGGCGGGCCACATTCCCGGTGCGGTAAGTGCACCGGCCACTAGGAATCTCGACGACGACGGGCGTTTCCTTCCCGCTGCGGAGCTCAAGGAACGCTTTGCCGGCCTTGGCGTCGGGCCGGGGTCATCTGTCGCAGTCTATTGCGGCTCAGGCGTTACAGCGGCCCATGAGGTAGCCGCCCTCGAGATTGCCGGGATCACAGCCGCACTCTTTCCCGGCTCATTTTCTGAATGGTCCAACAATTCCGACAACAAAGTAGCGACCGGCCCTGAACCAGGCGGGACGGCCGAAAGTCCTGCTGTTTGATGACCATTGTGTTGCCCGGTGATTGGAAATTCTGCCGGTGCCGGGAGTAGCGTCACACTATGACCCCAGGACGCCCCTCCCCGCCGCCCTTCGCCAAGCCGTTGCCACCTCTTGTTCCTTCCGCTTCTTCGGCGGATGCCCGGTTGGCCGCCGGTTATGGCGCCCGCTCCAGTGACGGAGGCCTCGTCCCGCTGACGGTCTCCCGGCGCGCACCCGGGGAAGACGACGTCGAAATTGCCATCGAGTTTTGTGGCCTGTGCCATTCGGATGTCCACGCGACGAGGGGCGAGTGGAGTGCGCCCAAGTATCCACTGATTCCGGGCCACGAGATCGTGGGACGCATCAGCGGCGTGGGATCCGCCGTCGACGACTTCTCCATTGGGGACCTGGTGGGCGTCGGGTGCATGGTGGATTCCTGCCGTGAGTGCGAGAGCTGCCTCGACGGATTCGAACAGTACTGCGAGAAGGGCCCGGTGGGCACCTACGGCGCCATCGATCCACGGAACCCAGGCGGAATCACCCAGGGCGGATACTCATCCTCGGTAGTGGTAGACCGACGCTATGTGTTGAGAGTGCCGGAGAATCTTGACCCGGCCGCCGTCGCTCCGCTCCTCTGCGCCGGGATCACTACGTACTCGCCGCTGCGGCACTTCGATGTCGAGGAAGGCGATGTCGTTGGGGTCGTGGGCCTCGGCGGACTCGGGCACATGGCCGTCAAGCTCGCCAAGGCTATGGGAGCCCAAGTAAAGGTCTTCACCACTTCCGAAGCCAAGGTTGCGGCGGCCAAGGAGTTGGGGGCAGACGAGGTCATTCTGTCGCGGGACGAAAACGCCATGAAGTCGGCCGCCGGCAGCATCGACGTCATCATCGATACGGTTGCCGCACCACACGGCCTCGGCCCGTACTTCCGGACCCTGCGTCTTGAAGGCGCGCTGTTCCAGCTGGGTTTGCCCTCTGATCCCATGCCGCCGGTCAATCCCTGGCATCTGATCCGCCGCCGCATCGCGTACTCCGGTTCCTATATCGGTGGCATTGCCGAGACCCAGGAGATGCTGGACTTTTGTTCAGAGCACGGCGTTGTGTCCGACGTCGAAATCGTTTCAGCCCAACAACTCAACGAAGCATATGAGCGGATGGTGGCCGGTGACGTCAAGTACCGCTTCGTCCTGGACAACAAGACCCTCCCGGCTCCGGCAGCAAAGGCAGACGCATGAGCAGCATATTCACCAAAATCATCAACGGCGAGATTCCCGGGCGTTTCGTCTGGCGTGACGAGAACGTGGTTGCCTTCCTGACCATGGGTCCGCTCGCCGACGGCCACACCCTGGTTGTCCCCATTGAAGAGGTGGACCGCTGGACCGATGCGAGTCCGGAGATTCTTTCCCGGACCATGGAGGTGGCGCGGAAAATCGGTGCGGCCCAAGTCGAGGTCTTCGGATCGGCCCGGGCGGGGCTACTGATCGCGGGCTACGAAGTCCATCACATGCATGTGCACGTGTGGCCTTCGAACTCGATGGCGGATTACGATTTCGGGTCGGTGGATCAAAACCCGGATCCTGCCCAACTGGACGCCAACGCGGAAAAACTTCGTGAGTGCTTGCGGGCCGCCGGATACTCCGGGAATGTTCCCGAATCCTAAGCCGGCGCCAGCGCCTTGTTCAGCACGGCGCGGATCCTTTTCTCAGACACTGAATAGGCCGTGCCGAGTTCGACGGCGAAGAGGCTGACGCGCAGCTCTTCGATCATCCAGCGCACGCGGGTGAGTTCTTCCCCGGCGCGTCGCCCCGGCAGCAAAGCCGAGACGGCGTCGTCGTAGTCGTCTTCGAGTCCTTGGATCACGCTCATATTTAACGCATCGCGCTGGACGTTACCTGGAAGCTTCTCCAGGCGCTTCTCGATCGCGGCCAGGTACCGCGGCAGCTGGCTGAGCTGGGCGTAGCCCGTTTTTGCCACGAAACCCGGGTAGACCAGTTGCTCGAGTTGGCTCCTGATGTCGTTGAGCGAACTGATCAACGCCAGGCTGGTGGTGCCCTTCAACTGCTTTCTGATCCGGCTGGTGCTGGACAGGATGCGCTCCACGATGGCGGTGACGTTGAACACGGTATCGATCAGCTCCGCCCGCACCTGCTCGTAGAGAGACCTGAACAATGCTTCGTCCCAGGGCAAGTCCGCCGGGGTCAGCTTGTCAATCGCGGCCAGCGCGCAGTCGGCGATGAGCGCTGAGACCGAACCATGGGGATTCTGGCTGAACGTTAACTTTTCCGTGTTGCTCAAGTGTTCAAGGACGTAGCGGTCAGGGGAGGGAACTTTCAACGCGAGGAGACGAATTACGCCGCCCCGCATGGCTTCCCGCTGCTCGGATTCAGTCTGGAACACCTTCAGCGCCACTGACGTCCCCTCGTCCACCAACGCGGGATAGCCAGTGACGGTGTGACCGTTGACGGTGCCTTTAACCTCCCGCGGCAGGGTCCCGATAGTCCAGTCCGTGAGGCCTGACTGTTCGGCTATGCCCTGCCTGCTTCCATCAAGGCCGGAGGTACCCTTGCCGGACCCGCCCTTGCCATTGGCGGACGCCCCGGTTGCTGCCCCCTTCGACGTAGCGTTGGCGGAACGGGATGGGCTTGCGCCACTTCGAGGCGCCGTCGTACCGGGCGTCGCGCCCAGGGATTCGGCGATGGCACGGCGCGTTGCGGGGGCGAGGCGCTCCTGCAGGACCTTGAGGTCCTTTCCCTCGTCGAGTACCTTGCCGTGCGAATCCACCACGCGGAAGCTCACCCGAAGGTGTGATGGAATGGCGTCCCAGTTCCAGGATCCCGGGGGAATAACCTGGCCCCGGATGCGCCGGAGAGCCAACTCCAGCGAGGGCTCAAGCTCATCCTCAGCGGGATCGAAGTCTCGCTCCAGTGCGGCGACGGCCTGCCGTGCGACGTCCGGTGCGGGAACAAAGTTTTTGCGGATGTTCTTTGGCAGGGACTTGATGAGCGCCGTCACGAGTTCAACGCGCTGGCCGGGAATGAGCCAGCGGAAGGGCGCGTCATCGAGTTGGTTAAGGAAGAGGACAGGAACTTCGGCCGTTACGCCGTCTGAAGGATTGGGAGGGGAGCCCGGAGCGACCGGATGGAATTCGTAACTGAGCGGAAGCTCAAAGCCCTTGTGCTGCAGACTCTTCGGGTACGCGGATTCATCCAGGGCATCGGCGCCCTCGCTGATGAGCAGCGATTGGTCGAAGTCCAGCAGTTGAGGATCCTGCTGTCTGGCGTCCTTCCACCATTTATCGAAGTGGCGCTCGGACACCACCTCCTTGCCGATCCGGGCGTCATAGAACTCGAACAGTGTCTCGTCGTCGACCAGGATGTCCCGCCGACGCATCCGCGCCTCCAGCTCCTCGACTTCCTGGAGGAGCGCCCTGTTCCGGTGGAAGAACTTGTGATGGGTCTGCCAATCACCCTCCACCAGGGCATGGCGGATAAACAGTTCGCGGGACAGCTCCGGATCCACCCGGCCGTAGTTGATGCGCCGGCTGGGAATGATGGGCACGCCGTACAGGGTTACCTTTTCATGGGCCATCACCGCGCCCATCTTCTTGGACCAATGCGGCTCGCTGTAGCTTCGCTTTACCAGATCCGGCGCTACCTGCTCGGCCCAGAGCGGATCAAATTTGGCAGCCACCCTTGCCCAAAGGCGGCTTGTCTCAACCAGTTCGGCGGCCATTACAAACGTTGGCGACTTCTTGAACAGCGCTGATCCGGGGAAGATAGCGAAGCGGCTCCCGCGGGCACCGCCATATTCGCGTTTGCGTTCGTCCAGGATGCCGATGTGGCTGAGCAGACCGGACAGCAGGCTGATGTGGATGCCCTCATGGTTGCCGACGGGATCGGCCAGCCGCTTGTTGTCCAAGGTGATTCCCAAGGGCCTTGCGAGCTGGCGGAGCTGGGCGAACAGATCCTGCCATTCCCGGACGCGGAGGTAGTTGATGAACTCCGTCCGGCACAGCCGGCGGAACTGGGTGGAGGAAAGTTCCTGCTGCTTTTCCTGAAGGTAGTTCCATAAGTTCAGGAAGCCCGTGAAATCGGAGTTTTCGTCCCGGAAACGGGCATGCTTCTCAGCCGCCAGTTGCTGCTTGTCGGTAGGGCGCTCGCGGGGATCCTGGATGGTCAGGGCCGCAGCGAGGATCATCACCTCACGGACGCAACCCCGCTTGCCTGCCTCGACGATCATGCGCCCCAGCCGCGGATCCACCGGAAGTTGCGCCAGCTTCTGCCCGACGGCGGTCAGTCCGCCACCAGTCCGGCCGCGGCTGCCACGGCCGGCATCGCCCTCGCCATCGCGGCCCTTTCCACTGTTGGCGGCAGGGCCTGTGGTCACGACAGGGTTAAGGGCGCCGAGCTCGCGGAGGAGGGTGACGCCGTCGTTGATGGCGCGCGAGTCCGGCGGTTCCACGAACGGGAAGCTCTCGACATCCTTGGGTCCGCGGGCCACTCCCATGGCGGTCATCTGGAGGATGACCGCGGCGAGGTTGGTGCGCAGGATTTCCGGGTCGGTGAACAGTGGCCTGGATTCGAAGTCTTCCTCGGAATAAAGCCGGATAGCGATGCCGTCGGAGACACGGCCACACCGGCCGGAGCGCTGGTTCGCGGATGCCTGCGAGACGCGCTCGATCGGAAGGCGCTGGACCTTCGTCCGGTGTGAGTATCGGGAGATACGGGCCGTTCCGGTGTCTATGACGTATTTGATCCCGGGTACCGTCAGGGAAGTCTCGGCAACGTTGGTGGCAAGGACGATGCGTCGTTTGCTGCCGGGATGGAAAACCTTGTGCTGCTCCTGCAGGCTCAGCCTTGCGAACAGCGGGAGAACTTCAGTCCCTGCCAGCCGCCGGTTCCCTTGGATCCTGGCGTTGAGGGCTTCGGCTGCGTCACGGATCTCGCGCTCGCCGGAGAAGAAGATCAGGATGTCGCCGGGCGCCTCTGCAGCCAGCTCGTCGACGGCATCGCACACGGCATCCAGCGGATCACGGTCTTCCTCGAGTGCGTCATCCGAGGTGTCTTCTTCCGATTCCTGCCCTGCAGGTTGGGACAACGGCCGGTATCGGATTTCGACCGGGAAGGTCCGTCCGGATACCTCGATAATGGGGGAGGGCGCCTCATCTGTGCCAAAGTGCTTCGCAAAGCGCTCAGGATCAATGGTGGCTGAAGTGATGATGATCTTCAGCTCAGGCCGTTGCGGAAGAATCCTTTTGAGGTAGCCCAGGATGAAGTCGATGTTGAGGCTGCGCTCGTGGGCCTCGTCGATGATGATGGCGTTGTACTTGCGCAGCAGCTTGTCCCGCTGGATTTCAGCGAGCAGGATCCCATCGGTCATAAGCTTGACCTTCGTGGACCTGCTCACCTCGCCGGTAAAGCGGACCTGGAAGCCCACCTCCTGGCCTATTTCTACGCCAAGCTCCTCGGCGATGCGTTCAGCAACGGTGCGGGCGGCCAGCCGCCTCGGCTGAGTGTGGCCTATCAGGCCGTTCTCCCCGAGTCCCAGCTCAAGGCACATCTTGGGAATCTGGGTGGTTTTTCCGGAGCCGGTCTCGCCGGCGATGATGGTTACCTGATTCGCGGCGATGGCCGCCATCAGGTCCTCGCGGCGCTCGGATACCGGCAGCTCGGCGGGGTAGGAGATATGAAAAGTCATGGCTGGAAACAGTCTACTGCTGAGCAGGGAACCGTTCCTTTTCCTCAGTCGCCGGCGGTCCGCCGCCTGCTGCCTGGATAAGCCGCTCCGCGACTGCGCGTGCATGGTCCCGGAATTCCGCAGGGGAGAGGATCTCGAAGTCCATGCCCAGGGAGGCCAGATGGGCGGCAGGAGTGTCCAGCCTGTCCCAGCCTGCGCGGAGAATGGTCCTGTCCTCTCCTTCTGCGTTCAGGCTTGCCGTTTGTGGCCCTACGAGGGCGGCTACTTCTTGGATCGGGGCATGAAGCCGGATCACCAGGTCATATTTGTAGGGCGATCGGGTGATGGATTCCTGAACATAGGCGGCGATGTCCTTGGCGGGCAGCTGCCGGGGAACAAACCGCTTGCGCTCAGTCGGCATGGAGGAAATCCGGTCGGCGCGGAAGGTACGCCAGTCCTCCCTTTCTGTATCCCATGCCACGAAGTACCAGCGACGTCCCGTGTCCACCAGCCGATAGGGCTCGACAAGACGGCGACCGGTGCCGCCGTCGGCCTTTGTGTAGTCAAAGCTCAGTTCCCGGCGGTCAGTGATGGCCGCCGAAATCGCAGTCAGCTGCAGGGGATCCACAGGTGCCGCATCGCTGGGAAGGGTAGTGACAGTGTTTTTGAGGGCACCGAACCGGTGTCGCAGCCGCGAGGGAAGAACCTGCTCCAGCTTGGCCAATGCACGGACCGACGATTCGCCTATCCCGGCCACTGGGCCTGCAGCGACAGCGCTGAGGCCCAAGGCGACAGCCAAGGCCTCGTCGTCGTCCAGGAGGAGGGGAGGTAGTTCGGCTCCGGCGCCGAGTTGGTATCCGCCCGCTATTCCCGGTGATGCGTGGATCGGATAGCCGAGGGTACGGAGTTTGCCAATATCACGCCGGATGGTCCTCTCCGTCACCTGCATCCGCTCGGCGAGGGCGGGCCCGGTCCGTTCCCGGCGGATCTGAAGCAACGAAAGCAACTGCAGGAGGCGGGCGGAGGTCTGGATCATGACCCCAAATGTACTTCATGTGTAAAGGAATCGAGGACCGAATCCGTCCTCAAGCGGCCGTAGGATCTGGTCACTGACGTGGTCAGCTAACGACGTGATCGGCAGGGAACCACATGCTGAGGGCTGTCGCTGCGCCTGGCCAGTGTTTCCTGGCCAGATTCACTTGGCTGGAATCTTTTGGCCGGGGAGCTCTGGAGCAGGACAGCGGCAGCCCTTTTGGTCAGAAATTGCGGAGTGTGTAGTTGGTGCTGGGCAGGTCCATAGCCTTCCAGTCAGGGTGGGACTCCTCGCGGGGAGTGTGGCCACGACCGTCACCCAGGATGCTTGTCAGGGTGGCGGGAAGTACGACGAGGAGGAGGACGATGAGTACAACGGCGATGATTTCCATGACTCAATCCTTCTCCTGCCGGGCATCACGGAACAGTGGCAGAAATGCCCAAAAAGCTATAATTCCTGCCAACCATCTGCCATACTGAATTCATGCTTAAATCCGTGGCGGTAATCGTTGTCCCGCACTTCTCGCTCTTCGAGTTCGGTACGGCCTACGAGGTCTTCGGCATCGACAGATCGGCGCGTGAAGGGGGAGTGCCCGCGTTTGATTTCCGGGTCTGCGCCCCCGAGCCCGGAGACATTCCGCTCAAGGGCGGCCTGTCGATGAACGTCGCTCTGGGGCTGGAGGCCACGGCCGACGCCGATCTGGTGATTATGACTCCCTATGGCCGGGATGAAGATGTGCATGAAGACGTGCTGGATGCCCTGCGCGCAGCACATGCCCGTGGAGCCTGGGTCATGTCCATCTGTTCCGGAGCCTTCGCACTGGCCAGGGCAGGGCTCCTTGATGGTCGCCGCTGCACCACCCACTGGCACTATTCCAATGAGCTTGCCGCCAAATTCCCGGACGTGATGGTTGATGAGAATGTGCTGTACGTCCAGGACGGAAACCTCGTGACGAGTGCCGGTACTGCCGCCGGAATTGATGCCAGCCTGCACCTTGTCCGGGTTGAGCTCGGGGCTGGCGTGGCTGCCTCGATTGCCCGGGACATGGTGGTTCCTCCACATCGCGACGGTGGCCAGGCCCAGTTCATCGAACGCCCCATGCCGACTTGCGGATCGGCTCCCATGGAGGAGTTGCTGCGGTGGATGGTGACGCATCTGGACGAGGAACATACTGTCAATGAGTTGGCCAACCGCCTGCATATGTCACCGCGGACGTTCGCCCGCCGGTTCCGTTCGGAAACGGGAACCACTCCGGCGGCGTGGCTGAATTCGCAGCGGGTTCTGAGGGCACAGGAATTGCTAGAATCCACTGACTTGAACATCGACGAGATTGCCCGTGAAGCAGGGTTCGGCCACTCCGTATTGCTCCGGCACCATTTCGCCAAGGTTCTCGACACGAGCCCGCAGCTGTACCGGAGGACCTTCAGGGGGCAGCTGGCCGCAGCCGTCTAGTCCGGTTCAGCGCTTTCCGTCCTTGTTGCGGGAAGCCTCCGCGGCCGCCCTGGTGTTGTCCACAAGAATGCGCCATGGGCCGGTAACAGCACGCTCCGGAAGCGTGGCCCGGTGCTGTCCTGCCCGGATGGAGTATATGAAGCGGTCGGGCTGGTTACCACCGCCATCCTCGTCCCGTCCAGGCACCGCATCCCACGGACACGCATCAATAAGGGGCTCCCAGCGGCTTTTGTCCGCAGGGGTCACAGCCTTCACGCTCCACTCACGGGTCAGCGCAGCAATGCCGCCGCTGCGCTGGACGGTGATTTTCATGGCCTGGTTCCTGTGCTTCCGGTACTGCCGGACCGCTTTGGGTGCTTCCTTCACGGGGGTTCACTCTGTGCAGGCGGCGTCTTTTATAGCTTTACCTTGACAGTTTCCCATGCCAGCTTGACCGCGTCATGTTCCGGTGAAGCTGCTCCGAACAGCTCCTCTGCCGAAGCCAGAGTTACCTTGGCGAAGGCCCGGAACGTGGTGTCGGCCTTAAGCGAGCCGCTCGTCAGGGCGTCGTACCAGATGCGGCCAGGCGAGTCCCATGCATAACCGCCCAAACCTGAGGCCACAAGGTAGAACGCCCGGTTGGGTATGCCGGAGTTGATGTGAACTCCGCCGTTGTCGGCGCTGGTCCGTACATAGGAATCCATCGAGTCCGGCTGCGGATCTTTGCCCAGCACGTCGTCGTCATATGCCGTTCCCGGGGCCTTCATGGAGCGCAGGGCAGAACCTTCAACCTGGGACGTAAAAAGTCCTTCTCCAATGAGCCAGCTGGCTTCCGCAGCTGTTTGCTGTCCAACGAACTGCTCCACCAGGGCGCCAAAAACGTCGGAGAGGGATTCGTTGATTGCCCCGGCCTGGTTGCGGTAGGCGAGGCCGGCTGAATGCTGTGTGACCCCGTGAGCCAATTCGTGGCCGATAACGCTCAGGGAAAGCGTGAACCTTTGAAAGATCTCCCCGTCCCCATCGCCGAAGACCATCTGCGATCCGTCCCAGAAGGCGTTGTCGTACAGCTTCCCGAAGTGCACCGTCGCGTCAAGCGGGAGGCCCTGCGCGTCTATGGAATTCCGCCCGAACACGTCCGCATAGAGCCGGTGCGTATGGCCGAGTCCATCGTAGGCCTCGTCGGCGGCCGGATCACCGGTAGCCGGTTCGCCTTCTTTCCGGACTACTTTGCCGGGCAGTATTTCCGCTTCCTGGGCATCGTAAACGGTCCTTTGCGGAGGGCCCGGTTTCACTTGGCGAATACCGGGAGGAAGGGCGGGGGAGGGCTGTGCCCGCGCAGCCTGCACGCTTTTGACGTGAATCAGCGCTTCCTTGGCCGCCCTGGCCGCCGCCGAAAACCGTGGCGCGTCCTGTGCCGCCACCCGCTTGAGGATGTACGGCGGAATGATCGAACAGTACATGGAATACCCCTTGCCGCTTGACCCGCTGTCTCTTGGAAATCAGCCTACGAGGGGGTAGCGACTTTTTTGCGGTGGCGCAGCAAAAGCCCGCCAATTCGTTGAACTGACGGGCTTTCGGTTGTGCCCTCGATAGGATTCGAACCTACGACCTTCTGCTCCGGAGGCAGACGCTCTATCCCCTGAGCTACGAGGGCATTTCAGGGATCCAGCCTTACCGGCGGGACGTCCTAGAGCTTAGCAGGAACGTAGCCCTGAAGGGAAAACCAGCGGCTCCTGACAGCCAGCGTCCCTCAATAGCCGGCAAAGGAATCAGTGTGTACCTTTTTGACCCCTGCCCGCCGGGCGGCAGAACGTAGGGATCGAACGCTGGCAGGGGAGCCGGAAATGTAGACCTCACGCTCTGAAATGTCCGGCACAAGCTCTTTCAGGGCGGGCCCGTCAATCCGGGCGGAGCGGCCGGGGCCGGGGCCTGCTACTGCCTGCACGGATCCCTCCAGCCGTGAGGCACTGTCCGGCGCCACGCCAGCGAAAGCATTGTGGAACGACCGTGGCGGCGCAGATCCGTCCGAGAGCCGTACGATGACTCGCGCCCCTGACTTTTCCAGCTCGTCCGCATAGGCGAGTTCGGCGCCGTTCTTGGCGAGGTACAGCAGCACCACATCGCGTTCGCGGGCGGCACCGGCATTAAGGTGTGCCAGGAACGGAGTGATGCCGATCCCTGCTGCGATCAGCAGTACGGGAACAGAGGGGTCACGCGGCATGACAAAGTCCCCACCCACAGCCGTGGCGGTCACAGTGTCGCCCGGCTCCAAGGACTGGAGCGCGCGTTTGGCAGCGGAGAGGGGTTCAGCGGTACCGACACCGAAGGAAACATCCGGGTCGTCGGGGGAGCTTGTGACGCTGAAGACGCGACGGCGGCCCTTCCCGTCAGAGCCGGTGTGCGGGAGGTTCAGTTCCATGTATTGCCCGGGGGTAAACCTTACGGAGCGCTCCGGGCGGAACGTGAATTCCGTCGTCGTAGGCGTGAGGGGGCGGGAGCCCTGGAAATGGAGCCGGATACCGCCGCGCTGGCCCGCGAAGAAGGCGACCAGGTTGCCCAACAACAGCGCCAGTTCGGGGGAATTCGCCACGAACCCGAAGTTGTACGGCAGGGCAAAAACAACACCGACGACGGCGGCGAGCCCCAGTTGCTGCCAACGGCGGGGCGGCAAGGTCAGTGGTTCGGTGAGCATAAAACCGACAAAAAACAGTATGGGCCGCTGGGCAAGGGGCTGCCACAAGGCCGCCCCGGCCGACATTCCTGCACGCAATAGTTCAACTGCCACGATTGACGTGGAGGCGACAACGAACACAAGGCCCATAATCACCTTCCTGGTCCGGTAAAGCACCAGCACAATGCCCGGAACCAGGAGCAGGAGCATCGAAGGGGTGGCCGCCCACCAGGTCGCGATATTCAGGCCGGTCAGTCCTGTGATGAACGCGCCGGCGGCGGCAGGGTTGAAGATGTGGCGGCCCCGCCAGGCGAGGGCATACTTGGAGGCGGACGCCAGGACACAGGCAAGTGCCACACCTGCCATATCGAGCGTTTTGAACGAGGGCCAGAACAGGAAGTACAGCAGGAGCCCGGTGATCAGGGAGGATTCGGAATGTGGCTGTACCCGGAAGAGGGCGGCCAGGCCCCGGTTGGATCCATAAGTCAGCCCAAGGCACAGCGCCAGGTGCGCCAACATTTCCGGAATACCGAAGGTCAGCCATCCCAGGACGTTCAGCAGCAGGCTGTACGCCACAAGAATCCCCAGGACCCAGAGCACAAGGCGGTACATCGTCAGGCGGTTGAGCGCAGTGTCCAGGCGCGTAGCGACGGGGCTCCGCAAACTGATGGAACTCATGAGAAAAGTACTCCTTCGAAGTCTGCCGAGTATTCTGCGCTTCCGTCCGAGAAGACCTTGAGCCAGGAGAAATCGAAGTCCTCCTTGAGCCGGTCCCCGGAAACCAGAAACAGTGCCGTGGCCAGCGCGTCCGCCACCATGGCGCTGGAAGCCACGGTCCAGGTGGCCACTATGGTTTGCACCGGAGCGCCGCTTAATCCGTCCAGAACGTGGTGCAGCCCGTCGCCCCAGGTCCGTCTGTTTGAGGCTGATGCGCACAGTGCGCCGGCGCGCAGCCTGATTGTCCCGATGGCACGTTCGGGATCGTACGGGTGTTCGAGTCCTATGGACACGGGTTTGGGACCTGAATTGAACAGGTCACCGCTGGCATCGAGGAAGTATTCGCTGAATCCCTGCGCCAAAAGCTCCTTGGACAGCAGGTCTACCAGTTGCCCCTTGCCGGCGGCGCCAATGTCCAGCACAACAGGTGCCGACGTCGACAGGATGGAACCTTCCCATTGCAGAACGTCCTCCCAGCGCGGCGGTGCCACCGGTGATCCCTTAGGAAGCAAGGTGTATCCGGCGTCGTAACCAAGGTGCTCAAGGCTTCCCCCGATCAGGGGTGTCATCGCGCCACCGCTGATCCGGTAGAGGTCGCGATAGAGCCAGCCCAGCTCAGCGGCGTTGTCAGGCATCTCGAAACGGCCGGACTCCCTCGCGGCAGAAGCCACCAGGGAGTCCGGGCGGAAACGGGACCAGGCGGAGTCGTACTCCTCAACGATGGCCAGAAGCCTGCGTTGCTGCACGTCCGCCAGCTGAATGGGCGTACAGATCTCCCAACGGGTACCTATCCCGTCAAAAGTGAATGCCGCCCAACCCGGATGGGGCACGTGCTCTCCTAAGATGTGGAACTGTTGCAGTTGGTAGTGGCTACTTGGCCTGGGACCTGATCTTTTCCACGGCGTCATTGAACCCGCCGCTGGTCAGGGACGAACCGGCCACCTTGGATACATTGAGTTCATCCAGCTTCTTTCCCACGACCTGCGCCTGGATCCCTCCGGCGAACTCACCCTGGAATTTCTTGGTGTTCGGGTTGGTCGGGTGCTCGGTGATTTTTACGGCTGATACCGTCCCGTCCGCCAACGTCAGCTCGACGCCCACCGTCTCGGTGCCGTTGGGGGAGACATAGTTACCGTCGGCGCTGTAGGTCCCGTCCTTGTAGCCGGAGGCCGTCCCGGAGGTTGCCAGTGAGCTCGAGGGTACGGCGGACGTAGTTGCGCTTGTAGCTGCGGGAGTGCTGGCTGCCGGAGAGGTGGCTGACGGTGCACATCCGGCCACGGTTCCTACCAGGGAGAGGCCGGCGACGCCAACGAACAGACTTTTGCGGGCGGTTTTCATACAGGGCTCGATTCTCGTTCGGGGACTGTTACGGATGTGACAACGTCAGAATCAGCGTAATGGTTCATCATTTCCTGGCGCTGTGAATTTCCTGTGAACGCTAATCCTTCCAAAAAAGAACTCTAAGAGCACCCCGAAAAGCATCCGGGATTGCGGTTCGCGACGACTGCTGCCGCAATGCAAATTCCGCTGGATTGCAGGGCACCGGTAGGCTAGATGCGTGACCCCCGAAGAACTCTCCCTCGCCATATCCGCCTGCCTGAAAGACGCCGTCGCGGCCGGCGACGTCGCCCTCGAGGCTTCGGCTGTGCCCGAGGAGGTCCGCGTGGAGCGTCCGAAGAACCGTGACCACGGCGATTGGGCCACCAATATCGCACTGCAGCTGTCCAAGCAGGCAGGCATGAATCCGCGTGAGTTTGCTGCCGTACTAAGCACAAGGCTTAAGACCATCGACGGCGTCTCGTCGGTGGACATCGCCGGACCGGGATTCCTGAACATCACCGTAGATGCAGCGACTGCCGGCGCGCTGGCGAAGGCCATTGTGGAGGCCGGTCCAGCGTATGGAACCAATTCTGCGCTCGCCGGCCACGTGGTGAACATGGAGTTTGTCTCTGCCAATCCCACCGGCCCCTTGCATATTGGGCATACAAGGTGGGCTGCTTTGGGTGATGCAATCGCCAGGGTTCTCCGTGCCTCCGGCGCAAAAGTCACGGCCGAGTACTACATCAACGACGCCGGCTCCCAGATGAATGTCTTCGCAGAGTCGGTGCTGGCCCGCCTGCACGGCAGGGATGTGCCGGAAGGCGGCTACCCCGGCCAGTACATCGCAGACCTCGGCCACCACGTGTTGACCCGGCATCCGGATATCCGTGAACTTACTGATGTTGCGGCGCTGCCTGTCATCCGGGCCGCCTCCTATGAGGCGCAGCTTGAGGACATCAAGCACACGCTGGCGGATTTCGGTGTGGTGTTCGATACCTATTTCTCCGAAAAGGACCTGCACGACGGCGGGGCGATCGAAAGTGCCGTTGCCCGCCTGCGCCAACAGGGCCACGTGTTCGACGACGGCGGGGCAGTCTGGCTGCGCACCACTGACTTCGGCGACGACAAGGACAGGGTCATGATCCGGGCCAACGGGGAGCCCACGTACTTTGCCGCAGACGCTGCGTACTACTTGTCCAAAAAGGATCGCGGCTACGATCAAAAGATTTATCTCCTGGGCGCCGATCACCATGGCTACATCAACCGCCTCAAGGCAATTGCGGCGTGCGCCGGAGATGATCCTGACGTCAACATCGAGGTCCTGATCGGTCAGCTGGTCTCCGTGAATGGAGCCAAGCTCTCCAAGCGTGCAGGCAACATCATCGAGCTCAAGGACCTCATCGATTGGCTGGGCAAAGATGCCGTCAGGTATTCCCTGGCCCGGTTCCCGGCAGATTCCCCGCTGACGCTCGATCCTGAGCTGCTGAAGAAGCACAGCAACGAGAACCCCGTCTTCTACGTCCAGTACGCCCACGCCCGTTCACGCGGTACAGCCCGTAACGCTGTCGCAGCCGGTGTGGACCGAAGCGCCTTTGATGCTTCCCTGCTGGAGCATGCCACTGAGAACGAACTCCTGTCCTATCTCGGCAGCTATCCCTCGATCGTTGCCAAGGCCGCTGAACTCCGTGAGCCGCACCGGATAGCCCGCCACCTTGAAGTGATCGCCGGCGCCTACCACCGCTGGTATGACGCCTGCCGGGTGGCGCCGCTCGGGGATGAAGCCATCACCGACCTCAACCGCACCAGGCTGTGGCTCAACGATGCCACGAGCCAGGTGCTGGCCAATGGACTTGATCTGCTGGGCGTTTCGGCGCCGGAACGGATGTGAGACAGATGAACGAAGTGAATACCAGCGCAGTGAATACCAACAGCCATACCAACGCAGTGAGTGCGCATCAGGCCTCGCCACTGGCGCCTGAGTGGCTGCAGCTGCCTGCAGACCTGAACGTCCTGCATCCACCGATGTGGGCAGGGGGCGTGGAACGCAACGACGACGGCGAGTTGGCCATAGACGGGATCCCCGTCAGCCGCCTGCGGGAAGAGTTCGGTACGCCCCTGTTTGTGATGAGCGAAACGGATTTCCGCTCACGTGCCCGCGCCTTCAAGGACGCCTTCGACGACGCGTTCGCTGATGTTTGCGGGGGAGTGGACGTCTACTATGCAGGCAAGTCTTTCCTCTGCAGCGCAGTGGCCAGCTGGGTTGCTGGCGAGGGCCTGCGACTGGACACGTGTTCAGGCGGGGAACTTGCTGTCGCTGCCAAAGCCGGGATTGAGGGCCCTCATCTTGGGCTCCATGGCAACAACAAGTCCGATGCCGAAATCAACCGCGCGCTGGACATGAACGTTGGCCGCATCGTGGTGGACAGCCTAGCCGAGCTTGAGCGGGTGGCCAAGATTGCCTCCGATCGCGGCGAGATGGCCAAGGTGATGCTGCGTCTGACACCGGGAGTGCACGCCCACACCCACGAGTTCATTGCCACCGCCCACGAGGATCAGAAGTTCGGCCTTTCAATGGCGGGCGATTCCACGGACGAGGCCGGTTTGTCTGCTGCCGAGGAAGCAGTGGCCGCTGCCACCAGCTACCCCAGCATTGAACTCATCGGCGTCCACTGCCATATCGGCTCGCAGATCTTCGAAGCCGATGGTTTCGCCCTTGCGGCGGCTAAGCTCCTGGACTTCCTGGCAGCAATGCAGGCCAAGTACTCAATTGTCCTGCCGGAACTGGACCTGGGGGGAGGTTATGGCATTGCCTACACTCCTGTGGACAGTCCCCGCCCGCCCTCTGAGATCGCCCAGGCGATGGCCGCCGTCGTGCGGTCAAAATGTGCCGAACTGAACATCCAGGCCCCGCGGATCTCGATCGAGCCGGGCCGCGCGATCGTGGGCACGTCCACGTTCACCCTCTATGAGGTGGGCACATTGAAGACAGTCCGGGTGGACAGCCCCGCTGTTTCCGGTGATTCGGCCGATTCGGGAAGCGTAAACGTTACGCACCCCCGCCGCTATGTGTCAGTGGACGGCGGAATGAGCGACAACGCCCGTCCGGTGCTCTACGACGCCGATTATTCGGCGATCCTGGCCTCCAGGGCCTCCGCAGCCGCGCCGCAGCTGTCCCGAGTGGTGGGCAAACATTGCGAGAGCGGCGACATAGTTGTTAGAGATGTATATCTGCCCGAGGACGTGGCAGCCGGTGATCTTCTCGCTGTACCGGGTACCGGCGCCTACTGCTGGGCCCTGGCAAGCAACTACAACTATCTGGCCCGGCCGGGCGTTGTCGCTGTGCGCGACGGATCAACCCGGCTGATTGTCCGCGGGGAAACCGAAGAAGATCTGTTAAACCGTGACATGGGAGTGGCGAATGACTGAAGTGCGAACCCTGAAGGTAGCCCTGCTGGGCTGTGGCAACGTTGGGGCCCAGGTAGCGCGGATTCTCATTGAAGACGCCGAAGCCCTCGCCGCCCGCACGGGCGCGCGGCTGGAACTGTCCGGCATCGCGGTGCGCAACGTCAACGCAAAGCGCGACGTCGAGCTTCCGCAGGAGCTGTTCACCACCGATGCCGACACCCTCGTCAAAGATGCAGATATGGTCATCGAGCTCATGGGCGGCATCGAACCGGCCAGATCGCTGATCCTCACAGCCATCCAGAACGGCGCCTGCGTGGTGACGGGAAACAAAGCCCTCCTGGCCCAGGACGGTCCCACTCTCTACGAAGAAGCCGACAAGGCCGGCGTCCAGTTGTCCTACGAAGCAGCTGTGGCAGGGGCAATCCCCATCCTCCGCCCCATCCGGGACAGCCTCTCCGGAGACCGCATCACCCGCGTGCTCGGCATTGTCAACGGCACCACCAACTTCATCCTTGACCAGATGGACTCCACCGGTGCCCAGTTCTCCGATGCCCTGGCCGAGGCTCAGAAGCTCGGCTATGCCGAAGCCGATCCCACGGCAGATGTCGAGGGTCACGACGCCGCCGCCAAGGCCGCCATCCTTGCCTCACTGTCGTTCCACACACGCTTTGCCCTCGAGAACGTGCATTGTGAAGGAATCAGCAACGTCAGCGCTGCGGACATCGCCGCTGCGAAGGATGCCGGATTCGTCATCAAGCTTCTGGCCATTGCTGAGAAACTGCCCGCCGCAGGCACGGAAACAGACGGCGGGGAAGGCGTCTCCGTCAGGGTTCACCCCACACTTCTTCCGAGGGAGCACCCGCTTGCCGCTGTCCGCGGTGCCTTCAATGCTGTTTTCATTGAAGCGGAAAACGCGGGCGAGCTGATGTTCTACGGCCAGGGAGCCGGCGGAACCCCCACCGCATCGGCAATCCTGGGAGACCTTATTTCGTCAGCCCGCCGCTTGGTCCTTGGGGGCCCTGGCCGCACGGAAACAACCACGGGCCACGTGCCGGCGCTCCCCATCGACGCCGCGCAAACCAGTTACTACATCGGACTGGACGTTGCAGACCAGCCCGGCGTGTTGGCAAAAATCGCGCGTCTCTTCGCAGACCACGGCGTTTCCATCGAAATCATGCGACAGACAATCCACCGCGACGCCGATTCCAACCTGGAAACGGCCGAACTGAGGATAGTCACGCACCGCGCAAGCGAAGCTGCACTGGCAGCAACCGTTGAGGCCGTGAAAGGCCTTGACGTCATCAATTCCGTTACATCCGTACTGCGGGTAGAAGGAGTCTAAGTGGCTCACCAATGGCGCGGAGTAGTCCGCGAATACGCTGATCGTTTGCCTGTTACGGAAGCCACGAAGGTGATCTCCCTTGGTGAGGGCGGCACTCCGCTGGTCCACGCCCGGCAGTTGTCCGAACTTACCGGTTCCACCGTCTACCTCAAGGTGGAAGGCATGAACCCCACCGGTTCCTTCAAGGACCGCGGAATGACCATGGCCATGACGGCAGCGGTCGCAGCCGGGGCCAAGGCAGTGGTGTGCGCGTCCACTGGCAACACCTCTGCTTCCGCGGCGGCCTACGCAACGGCGGCAGGACTGAAGTGTGCAGTGCTGGTGCCCGAAGGCAAGATTTCGATGGGTAAGTTGAGCCAGGCCATCGCCCACGGCGCAACGCTGCTCCAGGTGGACGGCAACTTCGATGACTGCCTCGACATCGCCCGCAAGCTGGGTGACTCCTACCCGGTTTTCCTGGTGAACTCCGTCAACCCCGCGAGGATCGAAGGCCAGAAAACCGGTGCCTTCGAAATCGTTGACGCCCTCGGTGACGCCCCGGACTTCCACGTACTCCCTGTAGGCAATGCCGGCAACATCAGCGCGTACTGGAAGGGTTACAAGGAGTACTCGGCACCGTTCGAATCCTTGACCGCAGGCACGCTTCCGGCTGTTTCCACCAAGACACCCACAATGTGGGGTTTCCAGGCCGCTGGTGCTGCACCGTTTGTGGCCGGACATCCGATTACCGAACCGGACACCATTGCCACTGCAATCCGGATCGGCAACCCGGCATCCTGGGATACTGCCGTTGCCGCCCGGGACGAATCCGGCGGCGTGATTGAAGCTGTTACCGATGAGGAAATCCTGGACGCGCACCGCTGGCTCTCCTCCCGTGAAGGCGTCTTTGTGGAACCCGGCTCAGCAGCCGGCGTTGCAGGCCTGATCAAGAAGCACGCCGCTGGCCAGGTTCCCGCAGGCAAGACCATCGTCATCACCGTCACGGGTCACGGCCTGAAGGATCCCCAGTGGGCGCTCAGGACCGAGGACGGCAGCGAAGTGCAGCCCGTCAAGGTTTCCAACGACGTCGTGACTGTCGCTTCTGAACTGGGACTGGAAGAAAAGTAGCGTTGGAAACGATGCTTAGGGCAGACGCGGAATCGCCCGCCATCGCTGCGGGACAGCAGGTGACTGTCCGGGTCCCTGCCACCAGCGCTAATCTGGGACCCGGTTACGACAGCCTGGGTCTGGCTCTGTCCTTGTATGACACTCTCACGGTAGAGACTCTGGGCACCGGCGAACTTCTCTTCGAACTGGCGGGCGAGGGCTCTGAGACACTTCCCCGTGACGCGAGCCACCTTGTGGTCAAGGCCATCACGGCCGCCCTCGCACGTCTGGGATTTCGCCATTCCGGCCTAAGAATCATCGCCAATAACGTCAATCCCCACGGCCGCGGACTTGGCTCATCGGCCTGCGCGGTGGTTGCAGCCGTTGTTGCAGCCAACGCCCTCGTACCGGCTCCTTCGCAGCGGGACCGTGAGTGGATTCTTCAGGTCACCAGTGAGATGGAAGGCCATCCGGACAACGTCGCTCCTGCCCTGTTCGGCGGCCTTGCGTTGTCATGGCAGGACAGTGACCAGTACAGCAGCACCTGCGCCGAGGTGTCGCCGCAGGTAGTGCCAATCGTCGCCGTGCCGGACTACGAACTCTCGACGGAGGCGGCGCGGGCGTTGCTTCCTGCCTCGATCGGACATCACGCGGCCGCGATGAACTCGGGCAGGGCGGCCTTGTTGATCCACGCCCTCACGCAGAAGCCGGAATTCCTGCTGGCAGGGACTGAGGACTACCTGCATCAGAGCTATCGGGCCGAGGCAATGCGCCCCAGCGCGGGCTTGCTTGGCGCCCTCCGGGCGGCAGGTCACGCCGCAGTTGTCTCCGGTGCAGGTCCCACGGTTCTGGTCCTGGCCAACGGGGAAGAAGAAGCCGAGGCCACCCTGGAATTCATCAGGAGCTACACGTCCGAGAACACGCCGGATGTCGCCTGGCGTGTGATGAAGCTGGCTGTGGACGTCGAAGGTGCTAAAGTGGACTTGCACCGGCGGTAATTCCGCAGGCAGTAAGCAGGCGGTAAGCAGGCAGTCAGGGACACCCGATGTTGGCCATGTTGCCTGTCTCGCATCTGCTGCTTCGATCTTCTACTGCGCTATATTTTCCGGTGCCACCTGCTTTTGGTCTGTAGCAGGAACCTGCAGAACATCTCTGCACCCCTGACCAGTCCTTCGTTCCGCATACCCGGAACATTCCAGGTGAATCAGTATCCGGCCCTGCTGGCCGAAATCCATCCGGCAAGGCCGAAATCCCGGCTGCAGATCTGAACTGCAGCCCAGATCAATCATCGCGTCCAGCTCCCAGTCTGGACGCCGTCGAGGGGGAAGGATCCTTCGTGACCGAAACCACTGAGCTGTCTCCAGCTGTGGACACATCATCTTCTGCTGCCGCATTAGCGGCCGCACCCAAGAGCAGCGGCCTTGCAGGCCTCAAGCTCGCCCAATTGCAGGCTCTCGCCAGCCAGTTGGGTATCTCCGGCGGATCCCGCATGCGTAAGGGGGATCTGGTTACGGCCATTTCCGCCCACCGTGCAGGTTCCTCGGCGAGCAAGGCTCCGGCCCGTTCTGCTGAGAAAGTGAGGGACAACTCCCTTGCCTCCTCTGCTCCGGCCCCGGTTGCCGTAACGGAAGCCCCCGCAGCACCAGCGCAGGAAAGCCCTGCCGCGGACACCACGAAAGCACGTGGACGCGGCCGCAGCCGTCGCGCTGGAAGCGACGGTGTGGTCAGCGCACCGGGTGCAGAAGCCCCGGCTCCGGATGCTGCACCCGTTGAAGCCCCGGCAGCAGCCAAGCAGGCCGCAACAGCTGAAGCGCCCTCTGCGGACGGCGCCGTAGAGCGTCGGCAGCCACGCACCCGCAACCGCCGCCGTGGAGAAGCAGCCGCCACGGCTACGGCTTCTGAGAGCGTCGAAGCCCCGTCTGAGCAGCCTGCCGCTGAGGATCGCGCCGAACAGCGTGCAACGGAACAGCGCGCATCTGAACAGCGTGGAACTGAACAGCGTGCACCTGAGCAGCGCGCTGCTGAGCAGGGCGAATCCGGCGATGCCGGCCAGCGCAACGAGCGCCGCGAAAACACTCGTGGCCGTGGCGGCCGCGACACCGGCGATGCCACAGGCACCCGCGAAAACAACCGTCAGGACACGCGTCCTGACACCCGTCGCGACGACAACCGTGACAACGATGATTCCGACGGCGGCAGCCGCAGGAACCGCCGCAACCGCCGCGACCGAAACGACCGGTCCGACAACCGCGACAGCAGGGACAGCCGGGACAACAACTCCCGCAACGACCGCTTCCGCGACCGCAACGAACGCCGTCGCGGTCGCAGCCAGGGACCCGACGTCGACGACGTCGAGGTCACCGAGGACGACGTCCTGCTGCCCGTAGCGGGCATCCTCGACGTCCTGGAGAACTACGCGTTCATCCGCACCTCGGGCTACCTCCCGGGCCCCAACGACGTCTACGTGTCCTTGGCCCAGGTCAAGAAGTACAGCCTGCGCAAGGGTGACGCCGTCGTCGGAGCCATCCGCGCCCCCCGTGACGGTGAGGACCGCAGCCAGCAGTCCGCCCGCCAGAAGTTCAACGCCCTCGTGCGCGTCACATCAGTCAACGGCAAGACTCCGGAAGAGCTCAGGGACCGCGTCGAGTTCGCCAAGCTTGTTCCGCTGTACCCGTCCGAGCGCCTCCGCCTCGAGACAGACCCCAAGAAGATCGGCCCCCGTGTCATCGACCTGGTTGCTCCCATCGGCAAGGGCCAGCGTGGCCTGATTGTCTCACCGCCCAAGGCCGGTAAAACCCTCATCCTGCAGTCGATCGCCAACGCAATCACCACCAACAATCCTGAGGTTCACCTCATGATGGTGCTTGTTGACGAACGTCCCGAAGAAGTCACCGACATGCAGCGCACGGTCAAGGGCGAGGTCATTGCCTCCACCTTCGACCGTCCCGCCGACGACCACACCACTGTGGCTGAACTGTCCATCGAGCGGGCAAAGCGCCTGGTCGAAATGGGCATGGATGTTGTGGTGCTCCTCGATTCCATGACGCGCCTTGGCCGCGCCTACAACCTGGCAGCACCGGCCTCCGGCCGCATCCTGTCCGGTGGTGTGGACTCCGCCGCGCTCTACCCGCCGAAGCGCTTCTTTGGCGCCGCCCGCAATATCGAAAACGGCGGTTCGCTCACCATCCTGGCAACGGCCCTCGTAGAGACCGGATCCAAGATGGACGAGGTGATCTTCGAAGAGTTCAAGGGCACCGGCAACATGGAGCTCCGCCTGTCCCGCCAGCTGGCTGACAAGCGCATCTTCCCGGCCGTGGACGTCAACGCGTCCGGTACCCGCCGTGAAGAGAACCTGCTTTCCCCCGAGGAAGTCAAGATCATGTGGAAGCTGCGCCGCGTCCTCTCCGGACTCGAAACGCAGCAGAGCCTTGAACTGCTGACCAACAAGATCCGGGAGACTCAAAGCAACGTCGAGTTCCTTATGCAGGTTCAGAAGACGACGCTTGGCGCAAAGTCGGATAACGACAAGTAGCTGAGTTCAAAGGCGGAGTGCCGGAATCCTTCGCACGGTCCGCCGTGTGGGTTTCCGCCTCCGCCTTCGCCGTTCAGTTTTGCCGCCCCCGCCCCTACGCTGGGAGGCTTTCGATCTTCGATCGCAAGCCTCCCAGCTTCGGCAGGCCCGATGCCACTCCCGGGGCGGCAAAGACCGAACGGCTTTGCTGTTTGCCCACCTTCGCTTTTGTGTTACTAGACTTGGAAAAGTCGAAAGAGGTTTTGAGAATGTTTGAGTCCGTACAGGGCCTGTTGGATGAGCATGATGCTATTCAGGCGCAGCTGGGGGATCCTGCTGTTTATGCTGACCCGCGGCTGGCACGGAAGCTGGGGCGGCGGTCTGCCCAGCTGAACGGCATTGTTGAGGCTTACCAGCGCTGGCACTCCATCCAGGACGATCTGGCTGCTGCGAAGGAAATGGCTGCGGAGGATCCCGAGTTCGCCGCTGAGGTGCCTCAGCTTGAGGAAGCCCTGGAATCGGCGGCGGCTAATTTGCGCAGGCTGCTCATTCCCAGGGATCCGGACGATGCCCGCAACGTCATCCTGGAGGTCAAGGGTGGTGAAGGTGGCGATGAGGCCGCCCTGTTCGCCGGTGACCTGCTCCGGATGTACATGCGCTATGCCGAATCCCGCGGCTGGAAGACAGAGCTTATTTCGGCCACGGAATCGGACCTGGGCGGTTACAAGGATGTCCAGATGGCGGTGAAGGGCAACTCCAACGATCCTGCCGAGGGGGTATACGCCCGGCTTAAGTTCGAAGGTGGCGTCCACCGGGTCCAGCGTGTTCCCGTGACCGAATCGCAGGGTCGCATCCACACCTCCGCCGCAGGGGTCCTGGTACTGCCTGAAGTGGACGAGCCCGAAGAGCTTGAGATCAGCCCGAACGACCTTAAGATCGATGTTTACCGGTCTTCAGGCCCGGGCGGCCAGTCCGTTAACACCACTGACTCCGCTGTCCGCCTCACCCACTTGCCTACAGGAATCGTGGTGGCAATGCAGAACGAGAAATCGCAGCTGCAGAACCGTGAAGCCGGCATGCGTGTTCTTCGTGCCCGCATCCTGGCTCATCAGCAGGAACAGATTGACGCGGAAAACTCCGCCCAGCGGAAGTCTCAGATCCGCACCATGGACCGCTCCGAGCGCATCCGTACCTATAACTATCCCGAGAACCGGATCGCGGATCACCGCACCGGGTATAAGGCGTACAACCTGGATCAGGTGATGAACGGCGATTTGGAGCCGGTCATCCAGTCGGCCATTGAGATGGACGAACAGTCACGCCTCGACGCTATCGGGGAATAACTTGAGTGAGGTCCCGGTGCCGATTGGCCCGGAGATGTCCCTCTCGGAAGCCGTCCGTGAAGCGACGGCAATTCTGGGTGCAGCAGGCGTTCCCAGCCCCCGGGTGGACGCCGAGTTGCTGGCTGAGCACCTGCTTGATGTGGGGCTGGGACGGCTTCGCGCCATGCTCCTGGGCGATTACCGGGCCCCCGAGGGGTATGCCGAGCTGGTGGCCGAGCGCGCGCAGCGTGTTCCGCTCCAGCACATCACCGGCGTTGCACATTTCCGCTACCTCCAGCTCGCTGTCGGGCCTGGCGTCTTCGTCCCCCGCCCTGAAACGGAATCAGTGGTTCAACTGGTGATCGACCGCCTTCAGGGGATCGAGCGGCCCAAGGTGGTTGATCTGGGCACAGGTTCCGGCGCAATTGCCGGATCAATTGCTCATGAAGTTCCGGGCGCTGAAGTTGTTGCCGTCGAATTCAGCGAGTTCGCGCACGCCTGGGCGCAGAAGAATCTTGCCCCGCTCGGCGTTGAACTCGTCAGAGGAGACCTGCGGGATGCCCTGCCGGAGCGAAGCGGGACGTTCGACGTCGTCGTCTCCAACCCGCCGTACATTCCCTCGGAAGCCATTCCGAATGAACCTGAAGTGGCCCTTCACGATCCGCCGGAGGCACTGTACGGCGGGGGAGCGGACGGCATGGAGCTTCCGACGGCGGCCGCTGCCTCTGCTGCCCGGCTTTTGGTTCCGGGCGGATACTTTGTCATGGAGCACGCGGAAGTCCAATCCGGCTGGATCGCCACCATGCTGAACAGGACCGGATTGTGGTCAGAGATCACCGCCCACCGTGACCTCAACGGTAAAGAAAGGGCTACGAGCGCTGTCCTGGCGGAATCGCCGCCGCCGCTGATGAAAGAATAGGGCCGTGACCACAACCTACAACTGCACCGCATCCACTGAGCGCTATGAAGGACTGCAGCATGCCCAGCGTGCGATCCGGGAGAACAAATGCGTGGTGCTGCCCACTGACACCGTCTACGGGATCGCGGCGGATGCCTTTTCTCCCCAGGCTGTAACCATGCTCCTCGTGTCCAAGGGCCGCGGCCGGCAGATGCCCCCGCCCGTCCTTATCCCGCGGCTCAACGCCCTGGACGGTCTGGCAACGGATGTTCCCGCCGAGGCGAGGAAGCTGGCCGAGGAATTCTGGCCTGGAGGACTGACGTTGATCCTCCATGCCCAGCCCTCGCTCGACTGGGATCTCGGAGAGACCAAAGGCACCGTGGCCCTGCGGATTCCCGCGGATGAACTTGCCAGGGATCTGCTTAACCTCACGGGGCCGTTGGCAGTCTCGTCGGCGAACAGGACCGGCCAGCCGGCTGCCCGCACGGCCGGAGAGGCCCGGGAGCAGTTGGCTGAGTCAGTAGAGGTCTACCTTGAGGACGGCCTTCGCCCCGAGGGCGCGTCCGAGGCCGTGCCATCCACGATAGTTGATGCAACGTCGCTGCCGCTGCGGGTCGTGCGGGACGGGGCAGTCAGTCTGGAGCGGTTGCGCGAGGTTGTGCCCGGAGTCCTGGGTCTGGGGGAGGAAGCCCCGGAACAGGATGCTCCTGAAACAGAGGCGCCTGGGACGGAGGCGCCTGAAGCCGAGTCTCCGGAGCCTTCGAGCCCGGAGATCCCTGAAGCCGAGGCTGTAGCAGCAGAGAGCCCTGTGCCTGCGGGTCCGGAAGCCACCCCTGAGACTGAGTCCGAACCTGCAGAGAGCCCTGAGCCTGCGGGTCCGGAAGCCACCCCTGGGACTGAGCCCGAACCGGCGGAGAAGCAGGGGAGCGTGCCCACAAGCGGACGCGACGACCGATGAACCTTGTCCGCGAACAGATCCCGGTGCTCGGCGTTGACGCAACCCCGCTGACTGTCGATGAGCTGATTGACGTCCTGGCCACCTTCATCGACGACGGAACAACCCGGACCGTCGTCGGGCACAATCTGCACAGCGTCACGCTGACGCTTTCTGACTCCTGGTTCCGGGAGCTTTACGAGCGCAGCGATGTGGTGCTTCTGGACGGCGCTCCGCTCCTTTGGCTGTGGGGCAGGGGCCGGAAACCGCGTCCGGAGTCCGACGCGTCCCTTATGGCTTACCGGCTGGGTTCCACTGACTGGATTCCTGCACTGGGGACTGTTCCCGGGCTTGAACGGATTGCGGTTCTGGGAGCAGGACAACGTGCCAACGATGGTGCAGTTACCCGGCTCAAGGCCCTTATTCCCGGTGCAAATGTGGCAGGCATGCCCGGGGAGGCATGGAACCCCGCCAAAGAGGACGACGCCGTCGCCTGGCTTCAGGCGTTCCGGCCGCAATTGGTTCTTGTGGGCCTGGGGATGCCGTTGCAGGAGGCAGTGCTGCAACGCACTTTGGAGGCCTTGCCTCCGGCCGTGTACTGCACAGTGGGCGGAGCCATTGAACAGCTGGCCGGTATCCAGAGGCTCGCGCCACGCTGGCTTGGCCGGATGGGCCTGGAGTGGGCGTGGCGGCTGATGCTCCACCCCCGCCGTGTGGCTTACCGGGTCTTCGGTGAACCCTGGGTGCTGCTGGCGCTTCTTCTCCGCCGGAGGCTGGGCGGCCTCCGGCGTTAAGGGCTCGGCGCCTCCGGGGGCTAGAAGTTCTGATCCTCCAGGCGGGCGAAGCCCTTGGCTCGCAGGCCCATGGAGAACGCACGGAACCAGTCCCTCAGGCCCCGGAGGTCACCCCGGCTCAGGAAATAGCCCAGGTAGCCACCGACGTCGGCAACGAGGGACTTTACCCTGAAGTACCGCCTGATGAGGTAGCCGCGGTTGCGGTAGTAGTAGTAGCGCTTGAAAGCGCCCTCGGGAACGATGACGTGCCAGCGGGGGCCAAAGACGTGCTGCGTCTCCGAAAACGCATGCGGGTGCGTGATGCTTGCTGTTGTTACGGTGCCGAAGCGGATCCCGGCTTTGCGCAGCCTGATGGTGAAGTCCACCTCATCGCCCCGAATGAACAGCCGGATATCGGGCAGCCCAACCTTGAAGAACACGTCCGAACGGATCAAGGCACCATTGAAAAAGTGTCCGTCATTCGGAATGAAGCCGATCTTTTCAACCTCAGCGCGGCTGTGGGTCACCTTGCCGTCGAGGCGGAAGAAAAAGGAGAGCCAGTCCGGCTCGCCCGGAGCCATCACCAGCGGGACCACGGCTTCGAGGTCACGCGACTCCGCCTCCTGGATCAGCGTGGCGAGGCACTCGGCGTCGCCAGGCTCGGCGTCGTCGTCCATCATCCAGATCCAGCGGGCACCGCTGGCCATCGCCTTCAGTACCGCGAGGGAAAATCCTCCGGCTCCACCAAGGTTCGCCTCTGAGCGGATGTAGTCAACGTTCTTGTGCGACTCGGCTACGTCCCTCGCCGGTACCGTGCCGCTGTCAACAAGGCAGATGGTCTTTACCGGTGCGGTCTGGCTGTTGATCGCGTTCAGAAGTACTGCGAGTTCCCCGGGTCGGTCAAACGTTACTGCGGCTACTGCAACCGACGAGGGCATCGCGGTTTCCTTTCGTCACGGCGTGGCGCTTAGGGCGTCACTCGGCCGTGTGACGCGAGCCATTCAGCCGTTGGCATTAGTATCTTGAATAGAGTCCACTGTATTACAGCCCCAAGTGGCATGACGCACCGCCTGCGCAGGCATGGCAACGGAGAACTTCCATTAATCAAGAATCAGACCTACATCCATTGAGCCCCCGAATCCCAAGATGCACCGCTGTGGCGCGCCCTCGGGCCGTGGATTCGTCATCGTCTGCGGACGCCCGGTTGGCGCTGCATCCTGGAGCCGCCTCGTGATCATGTACCTGCTTATGGGGCTTACAGCTGCCATAGTGTCGTACTCGGTAACGTGGGGGGCGCGGTTCGTTGGCAATCGCCTCAAGCTGTTCATGCCCATCAGGAGCCGGGACACACACTCGCATCAGGTTTCCAGGCTTGGCGGCGTAGGCATCTTTGCCGGTTGCCTGGTTGCCCTGATCGTTGCCAGTCAGTCCACCTTCGTCAAGGACATCTTCCGCAACAATGACGCCCCGTGGGGAGTCATCGCCGGGGCCATAGTCATTGTCTTCGTGGGAGTTGCCGATGACCTCCTTGACCTGCGCTGGTGGATCAAGCTCATTGGCCAAAGCGCTGCGGCCCTTGTGGTGGCCATCTGGGGCGTCCGCATGACGGTGATTCCGTTTATCTCCGACCAACCCATCCACGTCGGCTCCGAGCTCCTCACCATTATCCTGACGGCCGGATTGATCGTAACCACCATGAACGCCTTCAACTTCATCGACGGCCTGGACGGCCTGGCCGCCGGAGTGGCCATCATCGGCGGGGCAGCCTTCTTCCTGACGGCGTACTGGGTTCACCGGAACAACCCGCAGACTGACAACTCGGACCTGGCTACGCTCCTCACCGCAGTGCTCGTAGGAAGCTGCATCGGCTTCCTGCCCCACAACTGGTTCCCGTCGAAAATCTTCATGGGAGACTCCGGTGCCATGCTGATCGGCCTGCTGATGGCATCGGCAGGCATCGTGGCAACGGGCCAGATCACCTCGGGGCTGTACGACCGGGCGAACGGTATCCCCACCATCATTCCCATCCTGCTTCCGTTCGCGGTGCTCTTCCTGCCGCTGCTGGACCTCGGCCTGGCGGTGGTGAGACGCACGGCTCTGGGGCGTTCGCCCTGGTCGGCTGACCGTGGCCATCTCCACCACAGGCTGATGGATATTGGCTATTCACACCGCACAACAGTCCTGCTGATGTACGTGTGGACGTGCATCCTTGCCTTTGGGGGACTGGCCTTCGCTGTGTTCCCATGGCAGATCGTCCTTGCCGTGGACCTGTTCCTGACACTGGGAATGGCGCTCGTCACGGCATGGCCGTACCTGAGTCGCCGCGGTAACGGTACCTCGGCGTAACAGTGGTTCAGTAATAATTTCTATCTCGTGTAGAATTCAGGGGCAGCCAAAGCTGCCACTCCACCACGCCGCCAGCAGGCACCGACGATTGGGATCTGATGACCTCCAACGCCGAGCACGGACGTTCGTCCGGCACTGCGGCCGTTGGCGTCTCCGGCCCCGCGAAGTCATTGTGGCTTGGCTTGTTAGTGCTGAGTTCTGTCGCGGCTGGTGCAGCCGTTCTTATCACAAGCCTGATCGCACTCGCCTTTAATGGCTCCAGCGCGCTGCTCTCGAGCAGTTTCGGCGGAGCGCTGGTCATGTTCTTTTTCGCCATCAGCCTTTTGATCGGCCATTTTGTTGGCCGGACAAATCCATCAGGTGCCGTTGGGCTCTTCGTAGCCACATACTTCGTCAAGGTGGTCGGCTTTGCCGTCGTCCTCTTTATAGTCGGAGAGCCCGAATGGCTGCACGAACGCTGGTTCCTGATCGGCGCCGTCGTGGCCGTGGTGATCTGGCAAGGCGCAGAAATCCGTGGCTTCAGTAAAGCACGCTTGCAAATCTACAACGACCCCACATCCACCAAAGGCGGCAGTGATGACTAGTCGCAAACCAGGACGCAAAGTCCGCCCCAAAGCTCCCCGCACGGGTACCGGCGCTCCCGGTGTATCAGCGGACGGCCGCGACGGCGGATACAACGCTGGGATTGCCGTATTCAGCTACATCATTGGCGGAATCATCGTCTGGAGTTTGATAGGGTGGGGTCTGGATAATCTGTGGGGAACCCGCTGGATTGTGCTCGCTGGCGCTCTGCTTGGAGCCGCGGGAGGGTTCTATCTTTCCCATATGCACGGCCTTACCAGTTCACGAAAAACTACTGGGCAGAGCAATGCTTCCAGCGGCCCGTCCGATGATGGGAACAGTAATGCCAAATAATTTCACAACGGGGGACGCGGATACGAATTTCGCCGGACCCCTACCAACGCCCAATGACGGACACTGCAGAGAGGAAACGCGTTGATCGCGCTTGCGCTCCCGGCCCAAAATACAGGAGACTTCACTCCTCCTGGAATTAACGAAATGCATCTGCCGGCAATCCTGCCGTGGGGTGCGGCAGACGGATTTTCCAAGCAGATGCTGCTGGTGGTCCTGTCGGTCGTAATTATCGCTACATTCTTTCTGCTCGCTGCGCGGAAGCAGCAGTTGGTTCCCGGCAAGCTTCAGTTCGCTGGCGAAATGGCCTACGGCTTCGTCCGCAACAGTATCGCCAAGGACATCATTGGCGGCAAAGACTTCATGAAGTACGTGCCGCTGTTGTTCAGCCTCTTCTTCTTCATCCTGGTGAACAACATCTACGGCGCCATCCCGCTGTTCCAGTTGCCCACGTTCTCGCACGTCGGCGGCGCTTACGTCCTCGCAGGCATTGTTTACGTCACCTGGATTGCCATCGGCATCAAGAAGAACGGCGTCAGGTACTTCAAGCTGGCAACCGTTCCGTCAGGTGTTCCGTTCTACATCCTGCCCATCGTTGTCCCGATCGAGATCATCTCCAACTTCGTGGTCCGCCCGGTGACGCACAGCCTCCGTCTTTTTGCCACCATGCTCGCCGGCCACCTCATCGTGATGATTGCCGGCTACGGCATCGAGTTCCTCGTGACGCAGGAAAACATCCTGCTCCAGGGCACCTCTGTGCTTGTGCTGGCAGGTGCGATCGCCATGTACATGCTCGAGGCCCTGATCATGGTGCTGCAGGCTTACGTCTTTACGCTGCTGACAGCGATCTACATCGAAGGCGCGCTGCACGCCGACAGCCACTAGGCACCCACAAACTTCCCCTCGCGGGGATGAAGCAACCCAAACAACCTGCCACACGGGTGGCATCTTGAAAGGAAGAAAAATGGAAGGCTCCATCAACGGCTCCCTCAACCTCATCGGCTACGGTCTCTCCGCAATCGGCGGTGGTATCGGTGTTGGTCTCGTGTTCGCCGCTTACATCAACGGTGTGGCACGTCAGCCGGAAGCCCAGCGCGTTCTCCAGCCGATCGCATTCCTCGGCCTCGCGCTGACTGAAGCCCTCGCCATCCTCGGCCTGGTCTTCGCCTTCGTCCTGAGCTAGTCCTCAGAACGAAGCGACAATTCAGAACCGAGAAGATAAGGACGGGTGAAATATGAATCAGCTGATCATCTCAGCCGCCACTGAAGGCGGCGCGGCAGCCAACCCGCTGGTGCCCAACCTGTGGGAAATGTTCGTCGTTCTCGTTGGCTTTGCACTCCTCATGTTCATCGTGGTCAAGTTTGTTGTCCCGATGTTCGAGAAGACGTTTGCAGAGCGCGCCGAGGCGATCGAGGGTGGCATCGCCAAGGCTGAAAAGGCCCAGGCTGAAGCTTCTGCCGCACTCGAAGAGTACAAGCAGCAGCTCACCGACGCCCGTGCCGAAGCTAACCGCATCCGCGAAGAAGCCCGCGCAGAAGGTGCCCAGATCCTTGCTGATCTGAAGGAAAAGGCTGCTGCCGAGTCTGCACGCATCACCGCTCAGGCTCACACGCAGATCGAATCAGAGCGCCAGGCGGCTGTTGTCGCCTTGCGTTCCGAGGTTGGCACGCTGGCCACGACTCTCGCCGGACGCATTGTGGGCGAAGCCCTCGATGACGACCAGCGGGCCGCCCGTGTGGTTGACCGCTTCCTGGCAGAACTGGAGAGCCAGAACGCAGGTGCAGCTAAGTAATGGCAGGTGTATCGAGCGAATCGCTGACCAAGGCTTTGGCTGCGTTGGAAGCTAAGCTTCCTACGGCTTCGCTGCAGTTGGCTAAAGAACTCTTCGGCATTTTGGGAACGGTAGACACGTCCGCTGGCTTGCGGCGTGCGCTTACCGACCCCTCCCGTAACGGCGAAGAAAAGGCGGCGCTGGTCCGGCAGCTTTTCAGCGGCAAAGTGTCCGCTGATGCTGTCGAAATCGTGAGCGGACTGGTCAGCTCACGCTGGGCGTCGGCACGCGATATTGGCGATGCACTCGAGACCCTTGCCGCTTCGGTGGTTATCGCCGTCGCTGAAAACAAGTCGGCCGTCTCTGCCTCAGGGATCACCGGGCTGGAAGAGCTGGAGAATGATCTTTTCTCCTTCAACCAGGCCGTTGCCTCCAACCATGAGGTTCAGCGTGCTCTGTCCGAGCCGCAAGCAAGCGCTGCAGCGAAGGTAGCTTTGGCCGAAAAGCTTGTTCCTGGAGCAGGCGAGGAAGCAAAGGTCCTGATCGGTCAGGCTGTAACCCAGCCTCGCGGCATCAAGCCCACCCGGCTTGTGGCACGCTTTGCGGAGTTGGCAGCCAAACGCCAGCAGCGTTGGATCGCAACGGTGAGCGTTACCCGTCCGCTGACGGAAACGCAGGCCAGCAGGCTTCAGGCGGGGCTCAACGCCCTTTACGGGCGCGAGCTCAAGGTCAACATTAATGTTGACCCCACCCTCATTGGCGGAATCCGGATCCAGGTGGGCGATGAAGTTGTTGACGCTTCGGTCGTCACCCGTTTGGGTCAGTTGCACCGTCAACTCGCCGGCTAAACCGGACAAAGCACAAACCTTACTGATAGAAACCCCGGTCATCGTGAGCAACGATGATCACGAAACAGGAGAGCAGGGACTGCAGATGGCCGAATTGACCATCAACGCCGACGACGTCCGTAATGCGCTGAACGAGTTCGCGGCGTCCTACGAACCCGGAAACGCAGAGCGCGTAGAGGTCGGCCGCGTGACCACCGCAAGTGACGGCATCGCCCGTGTTGAGGGCCTTCCCTCGGTCATGGCGAACGAGCTGCTTCGCTTCGAAGACGGCACTCTGGGCCTCGCCCAGAACCTCGACGTCCGCGAGATCGGTGTCATTGTCCTCGGTGACTTCACCGGGATTGAAGAAGGCCAGGAAGTTCACCGTACGGGACAGGTTCTGTCTGTCCCCGTTGGCGACGCCTTCCTTGGCCGTGTTGTTGACCCGCTGGGCGTGCCCATCGACGACCTCGGTGAAATCAAGGCCGAGACCACCCGCGCCCTGGAACTCCAGGCACCGGGCGTCACTCAGCGCAAGTCTGTGCACGAACCGATGCAGACCGGCCTGAAGGCAATCGACGCCATGATTCCGATCGGCCGTGGCCAGCGCCAGCTGATCATTGGTGACCGCCAGACAGGCAAGTCGGCAATCGCCATTGACACGATCATCAACCAGAAGGCCAACTGGGCTTCGGGAGATGTGACCAAGCAGGTTCGCTGCATCTACGTCGCCATCGGCCAGAAGGCATCGACCATTGCTGCCATCCGCCAGACCCTCGAGGACAATGGCGCGTTGGAGTACACCACCATCGTGGCGTCCCCGGCTTCGGACCCCGCAGGCTTCAAGTACCTGGCACCGTATGCAGGTTCTGCCATCGGCCAGCACTGGATGTACGGCGGCAAGCACGTTCTGATCGTGTTTGATGACCTGTCCAAGCAGGCTGAGGCCTACCGTGCAGTTTCGCTGCTGCTCCGCCGTCCGCCGGGACGCGAAGCTTACCCGGGCGACGTCTTCTACTTGCACTCCCGCCTTCTGGAGCGTTGTGCCAAGCTCTCTGATGAGCTCGGTGCAGGCTCCATGACCGGACTGCCCCTGATCGAGACGAAGGCAAACGACGTCTCGGCCTACATTCCGACCAACGTAATTTCCATTACTGACGGTCAGATCTTCCTCCAGTCGGATCTCTTCAACGCCAACCAGCGTCCTGCTGTTGACGTGGGTGTATCTGTGTCCCGCGTTGGCGGTGCCGCGCAGGTCAAGTCCATGAAGAAGGTCTCCGGTACCTTGAAGCTGGACCTGGCTCAGTACCGCGACATGCAGGCCTTCGCCATGTTCGCCTCGGACCTCGACGCTGCTTCCCGCCAGCAGCTGACCCGTGGTGCGCGCCTGATGGAGCTGCTCAAGCAGGGCCAGTACGCGCCGTTCCCGGTAGAGGACCAGGTTGTCTCCATTTGGGCAGGCACCAACGGCTACCTCGACGACGTTCCCGTGGAAGACATCAACCGCTTTGAGTCAGGCTTCCTGGAGCACCTCAAGCACCGGTCCTCCATCCTGACCACGCTTGCACAGACCAACGTCCTCGACGACGACACCGCTGCCGCACTGAAGACCGCAATCGTGGACTTCAAGCAGGGCTTCTTCGGGGAGGGCGACAACCACTTGGTCGGCGCCGGCCACGAGGAGCACTCGGCCATCGATGAGGCTCAGGTCGACCAGGAAAAAATCGTCAGGCAGAAGCGCTAGTTTCGCTGGCAGGGACTGCCGGGACCCCTCGCGGTTCCGGCAGTCCCGGCCATCGGGATCTTAGGAAAGGATAAGTATGGGAGCCCAGATCCGGGTCTACCGCCAGAAGATCAGCTCGACGACGTCGATGCGCAAGATCTTCAAGGCGATGGAACTGATCGCTACCTCGCGCATCGGCAAGGCCCGCGCACGCGTAGCAGCTTCACTGCCTTACGCGAACGCGATCACCCGCGCTGTTTCTGCTGTCGCAAGCCAGAGCGAAATCGACCACCCGTTGACCACCGAGCCGGAGCAGGTCCGCCGCGCAGCAGTCCTGGTAATTACCTCGGACCGCGGCCTGGCAGGTTCCTACTCGGCGAGTGTGCTCAAGCAGGCGGAGGGGCTAAACGAACTGCTTCACGCCGAAGGCAAGGAAGTCAAGACGTACCTCGTCGGCCGCAAGGCACAGGCGTACTTCGAGTTCCGGAACCGCGAATATGCCCGCGTTTGGACCGGCGGCACTGATGCGCCTGAGTTCGAAACGGCACGTGAAGTCGGCGAGGCTCTGCTTGCGGACTTCGCCACGGAATATGAAGAGGGAGGCGTGGACGAGATCCACGTTGTCTACACCCGCTTCAAGTCCATGGTGACCCAGGAACCCACCGTCGTCCGTCTGCTTCCGCTCGAAGTTGTTGAAGAGCAGGCCGCGTCGGAATCGGAACTCCTGCCGCTTTACGAGTTTGAGCCGGAAACCGAGCGGGTACTTGACGCTTTGCTGCCGCGCTACATCGAATCGCGTCTCTTCGCGGCAATGTTGCAGGCTGCTGCCTCTGAGCTTGCTGCCCGCCAGCGGGCGATGAAGTCTGCCGGCGACAACGCCACGGACCTCATCAAGAAGTACACGCGTCTGCGCAACACTGCCCGCCAGGCTGAGATTACGCAGGAGCTTTCAGAGATTGTGGCCGGTGCCGACGCGCTCAACGCGTCGTAGCAGCCACACCCTCTGTTCCAGCTGTACCTGCACAACAAATAAACTTAACCACGCCATCTACTGAGTGAAGTGAGAGAGATGACTGCCACTGCTACCGAACACGTAGCCGCAACGTCCGGTGCCACCGGCCGTATTGCACGTGTTATTGGCCCGGTTGTCGACGTCGAATTCCCGGCTGACGCAATCCCCTCGATTTACAACGCCCTCACCGCCGAGATTACCCTCAACGGTGAGACCCGCCCCATCACGTTCGAGACCTCCCAGCACCTTGGCGATAACCTCGTTCGCGCCATTGCCCTGCAGGCAACCGACGGACTCGTCCGCGGCACGTCTGTGGTTGACAGCGGCGCTCCGATTTCAGTTCCCGTCGGCGACGGCGTCAAGGGACACATCTTCAACGTTCTGGGCCAGCCCCTGGACATTGCTGAGTCCGAACTGGAGACCACGGAACGCTGGCCGATCCACCGCAAGGCGCCTTCGTTCGCCTCGCTCGAAGGCCAGACCGAAATGCTGGAAACCGGCATCAAGGTCATCGACCTTCTCACCCCCTACATCAAGGGTGGAAAGATCGGCCTCTTCGGTGGCGCCGGTGTCGGCAAGACCGTGCTGATCCAGGAAATGATCACCCGTGTTGCCCGCAACTTCGGCGGTACTTCCGTTTTCGCCGGCGTCGGCGAGCGTACGCGTGAAGGAAACGACCTCTGGGTCGAAATGGAAGAGGCAGGCGTCCTCAAGGACACCGCCCTTGTATTCGGCCAGATGGACGAACCGCCGGGAACGCGACTGCGCGTTGCCCTCTCTGCTCTGACCATGGCGGAGTACTTCCGCGATGTCCAGAAGCAGGACGTGTTGCTCTTCATCGACAACATCTTCCGTTTCACCCAGGCAGGCTCCGAGGTTTCCACCCTCCTCGGCCGCATGCCGTCGGCTGTGGGCTACCAGCCCAACCTGGCTGACGAGATGGGCCTCCTCCAGGAGCGCATCACGTCCACCAAGGGCCACTCCATCACCTCGATGCAGGCCATCTACGTTCCCGCAGATGACTACACCGACCCGGCACCGGCCACGACGTTCGCACACCTCGATGCAACCACGGAACTTTCCCGTGAAATTGCTTCCCGTGGTCTGTACCCCGCTGTGGACCCGCTGACGTCGACGTCTCGAATCCTGGACGCCCAGTACATCGGCAAGGACCACTACAACACGGCTGTCCGTGTGAAGCAGATCCTGCAGAAGAACAAGGAACTCCAGGACATCATCGCCATCCTCGGCGTTGACGAACTGTCTGAAGAGGACAAGATCGTCGTGTCGCGTGCGCGCCGTATCCAGCAGTTCCTCTCGCAGAACACCTACACCGCCAAGCAGTTCACCGGCGTCGAAGGTTCAACCGTTTCCATCAAGGACACCATCGAGGGCTTCACCGCTATCTGCGACGGCGAGCTGGACCACATCGCAGAGCAGGCGTTCTTCAACGTCGGCGGACTGGATGACGTCGAGCGCCAGTGGGCCAAGATCCAGGAACAGACCAAGTAATATGGCTGAGCTTGAGGTTGAGATTGTCGCAGCGGACCACTTCGTGTGGTCCGGAGCGGCCAAGATGGTCAAGGCCCGCACCAGCGATGGTGAAATCGGAATCCTGCCCGGCCACTCGCCCCTGCTGGCGATTCTGGCCGAAGGTGAACTGGCGATCCAGCCTGTTTCCGGTGACCGCATTGCTGTAGTTGTTGACGGAGGTTTCTTCTCGGTCGACAACAACAGGGTGGTTATTGTTGCTGACAACGCCCAACTGGGTGACGCGGCTACTGCGGGGATCCGCTAGCAATACCTTGATGGACGCTCTTGGTTATCCGTTCATCGCATTGGCAACTGTCTTTCTGTTGCTGATTTTCACACTGTGCCTTTTCGGGGTGCGCCGCCACAATCTGCGGCGCGCCCTGGGCACCGTGGAGGCCTCCATTTGCACGGCTGGTAACAGCTGGCAGATGGGGGTTTGCCGTTATCAGGACAATGATCTCGAGTGGTTCCGCCTCGTGTCCCTCAGTGTCCGCCCCAAGCACACTTTCCGCCGCAGTTCCCTAGAGCTGCTTGGCCGACGCAAGCCCACTGAGGCCGAGCTGATCAAGGTGCTCCCCGATTCAGTCATTGTCGAACTGCGTTATGAAGGCCAGGAAGTCTTGCTGGCCATGAAGTTTGATGCCTATACCGGATTGTCGTCCTGGCTCGAAGCCGGACCGGTTATCGGTGTAGGCACCTGGCGTTAGCCCCCGTGGACTTCCTCGCTGACGTCCATCTCACGTCCGGACCGGTCATCTGGCTTGCCTGGCTTGCGGGGATCGCGGGCCTGGGCTACCTCCTCTGGCGTCGGGCATCCCGCTGGCCCCTGAAAGTCCTGATCAGCATTGGGACTGCAGCCGTGGCTGTAGTGTCCGTTCACTGGTTGCTTCTGTATGTTTTTGCCGTCTTTTCTGAATCGCTGCCCTCCGAGGTGCTTGCGTGGTCGGTGCCCGCGGTCGCTGCCTTAGTGCTGTGCCTGGCCCGGCTTCCGCGCTCCGGCTGGCGGGCACGGACCCTCTCAACTTTGTCGATGCTGGCTGTGGTGCTCCTTACAACAGTGCAGATCAACGCATACTTCGGGCTGAACCGTACCGTCAGCGACCTTTTGGGTACGGCTGTAGCGCGGGTTCCGCCCTTGGAACCGGCCCTGATGGCCCGTGACGGCGATCCGCCGCCCCGGGACCTGGCCACATGGAGGCCCCGTGGGGAACCTGCCGACGGCGGGGTGCTGAGGACGGCGCACATTCCGGCTCCCGCTTCCGGATTCACGGCCCGTGACGCCTACATCTACCTGCCACCTGCCTACCTTGACTTTCAGCGGCCTGCTTTGCCTGTGCTGGTCCTGTTCGCCGGTCAGCCGGGAGGTCCGGCTGATTGGCTTACCGGGGGAATGCTGCGCGCACACATGGACCGGTTCGCCGCACAGCACCACGGGATAGCACCCGTTGTTGTGGTGGTGGATCCGAACGGATCGGCCAACGGCAACACCCTCTGTATGGACAGCAGGATAGCGAAAGTGGACACCTACCTGTCCCAGGACGTGCCGAACTGGATTACCCAAAACCTCGACGTCGGGAAGGACCACCGCAACTGGGCGGCCGGCGGATTCTCTTTCGGTGGAACCTGCGCCCTGCAAATGGTCACGCGGCACCCGGACGTCTTCAATGCCGCCCTTTCTTTTTCCGGTGAAAGGGAGCCTGCCCTCGCGAAGGAGAGGCAGAAAACGGTAGAAGCAGCTTTTGACGGAGATGTGGCAGCATTCGACGCACAGACTCCCTTGAATATCATGGCCGAGCAGCGCTTTGACGCCAACGCGGTTTTTCTGGGAGCAGGAGCGGGTGATCAGGAGTTCGTCTCCTATCTCGAGGAACTGTCAGCCGCAGCCCGGAAGGCGGGCTTCGCCGTCGACACCAAAGTTGTGGCGGACACCGGGCACTCCTGGGAGGCAACCGCGGGAAGTCTTCCCCAGGCGCTGGACTTTATGGCCGTGCGCTGGGGGATCGGGTCATGACGTCAACGATCCAGAAGGCCCACCTCAGGAGCAGCGCAGGAAAGGGCCTGGTTGCCGGCACCAGGAGAGCGGCCGCCGCCCATTTCAAAGCGATCCCGTTCACTTTGGCTGTCCTCGGTGTTTTCCTGCTGACCGGGTTGGGGACGGGAAGTGTGCTGTCAGGCCCGCCCGAGTGGTCCTTGGATGTGGCCAGTGTCACAGCGTCAGGTCTGAAGGCGGGCCATTGGTGGTGCATGTTCACCTCGCTGTTTTTTGCCACGAATCCAGTGGCCTACGGGCTGGCCGCGCTCATGATCCTGCTGTTGCTGGGGCTCGCCGAGCGCAATCTCGGCACGAAACTGGCAGCCGCTTTCTTTGCCGCCGGTCAATTCGCCGCAGTGACTCTCTTTTTGTTGGTCACACAGCTGGCCCGCTTCGCCGGTGATGCCTGGCTGGGAGCTATGGTCGATGTCCGTTTGATCGGCCCGTACGGCGCGGTCCTGGCGGCCGCCCTCGCTGCCAGCGGGCGACTCCCGACAGTTTGGCAACGGCGCCTGCGCACGGCCGTGCTCTCGGTGTCGTTGTTGCTGGTCCTTTACATCGGTCATGCCGAGACGGTTGTGGGCCTGCTCGGGGCCCTTACGGGGATCGCCGCAGGATGGTGGATCCAGAGTGATCAGGGAAGGCCACGGCGGCACCGTTCGACAGGCCGTGAGACCCGCAACCTCCTCGCGTTGACCGTGGGAATTTTTGCTGTGGGGCCAATCCTGACAGCTGCCGCCCGCAGCCCCAGCGGCCCTTTGGCCCTGCTGCGGGATGTGGTGCTTAATCCGCTGCCCACGCTGAACCAGCTGGAGGTAAGCTGCGGCGGAACTGTCGATGTCAGTTGCCTTGAGGTTGGCAGGCACGGCTTTGCCGGGCCGCTGGGCTTGGCCTTGGCAGTTGTGCCCGTGATTCTCCTGCTGATCTGCGCTGACGGAATGCGGCGCGGACGCAGGCTCGCCCTTCGGATAGCGTTGACCGTCCAGCTGGGTGTTACAGGGCTTTCGGCAGTGTACCTGTCACTGTTCGCACGGATCCCGCACTCCGCTTCCCACCTCCACACACCGGTGATGAGTTCGGGATTTGTCCACGTACTGCCGCTCGTTGTGGTTCCGCTCCTGCTGGCGGCAGTGTTGTGGGCGAACCGGCGACAGTTCCGGGTGGAGTCGACGTCCCGTGCGCGGCGCAGCGTCACCGCGGTGGTCGCTGGATCCTGGTGTGTCCTGGCGGGATCGTATACGGCGGTCTGGTTCGCGGCAGGCGGGATGGAGCGCGACAGCGGCCTCGGCGGGCTGGGGTCGGAGTTAGCCCGGCAGTTCCTGCCCGTGCCGATCCCAAGCATTTACCACCGCATCTTTGACGGCCGTAATACCTTGGAGGGGTTCCTGTTTGCCTATTCCGGACCCGTCTTCTGGCTGGTGGCGTTATCGGCCGTTTGGCTTGTCCTCCTCCGCCGGCATCATCCAAAGGACACCGCCGAAGAGGATCGGGAAGCAGCCTTGAAACTGATCCGGCAGGGCGGCGATTCGTTGTCCTGGATGGCATCGTGGGAGCCCAACAGATACTGGTTTACCGGAAACCGCGTCGGCGCCATAGCCTACCAACAGCACGGCAGCGTGGCACTGACGTTGGGCGGCCCGCTGGGCCTTGCCCGCCACGGAGAGCAGACGGCGGCCGGCTTTTTGGGCTTCTGCACTGAGCAGGCCTTGATCCCTTGCTTCTACTCCTGCACCGGTGAGCTGTGGCCGTTGTTGCGCGAGCGGGGGTTCAAGAGGGTGGTGGTGGCGCAGGAAACCCGGCTTGCCATCCGGAACCTTGAATTCAAGGGTAAGGAATGGCAAAACGTCAGGACAGCCCTGAACCGGGCAGCAAAGACCGGCGTCAAGGCAGTCTGGGGAACCTACGGAAGCCTCCCGACAGCCTTGCGATCGCAACTCATCGAAGTGTCAGAGGAGTGGGCTGCCCAAAAATCGGTTCCGGAAATGGGGTTCACGCTTGGGGGAATTGATGAGTTGATGGATGACGAGGTGCTGTGTTGCCTCGCGGTGGACGCCGAGGGCTTGGTCCATGCGGTGACCAGCTGGCTTCCGGTGTTCGACGGCGGGAGCCGGACCAGCTGGACGCTGGACTTCATGCGGCGGCGCAGTGACAGCTTCCCCGGAATTATGGAGTTCCTCATCGCCTCCGCCGTTTTGGAACTCCGTTCCTCGGTGGAGGTTATATCCCTTTCGGGTTCCCCACTGGCCCAGGAAGCCCAGGGGTTGCCTCCACACCAAGAGCAAGACGACCTGGCCGATCGTTCAGAGGGGTTGGCGGCGATCCTGGATGTTGTGGGAGGAGCACTGGAACCGGTCTACGGCTTCCGTTCCCTCGCGACTTTCAAGTCCCGCTTCAAGCCCGAATACCGGACCCTCTATCTGTACTACCAGGACCCACTCCAGCTGCCTGCCATTGGCCGCGCGCTGAGCCGGGCCTACCTTCCTGGACTATCGGTACGGCAGAGTGCACGGTTGCTTCGCACGCTGGTTAGGTGAAATTCACCAGCCCGATATTTTCAAGGCCTGTAAAACATTTGTTACCGGACAAGACAAAAGCCCTGTCCTGCAAATGAATGAAATTGATAAAGCTCCGGACGCAAAGATGGTCCCCGGCATGAATGTCGGGGACCATCTTTGCGTTCGCGGTGGGACTAGACCAGCGTTACGCCAGTAGCCTGGGGACCCTTGGCGCCCTGACCGATCTCGAACTGAACGCGCTGGTTCTCATCGAGGGTCTTGAAGCCACCGGTCTGGATTTCAGAATAGTGAACGAAGACATCGCCATCGGAGTCATCCGGGGTGATGAAGCCGAAGCCCTTTTCAGCGTTGAACCACTTGACGGTTCCCTGTGCCATTTATTTCTCCTCATTGTGGAACTTTATATAAGACCGGCACACTTCGTGCTGGACTTGGGTCACTCCGCGAGAAGAATCCTGGCTTGCAACCCGGAACCGGGTTTCAGCTGCAGAAGCTTCGCGCTCGCAACATGTCTTGCGAGCATGAAAAACACCTACACAAAGACTGATATAAGAATTTCACGCGAGCCGCGTCAGGTCAACGGTCAAAACGTGCAAATATGTAAAATTTGCGTGAAAAACACTCGAACTTCAACCGGGTTAGCCAAGCACAGCAGCCGGAACTGCGGTGATGACGTGAGCCGTCAGCGCTGCCCGCAACCAGGACGACAGCTCGCGAGCCTCACAGGTCGTCAGAGGTTGCCTTGGGAGGAGACGAGTTCCATGCATCGAGCTTAGAAGAGGCGTGACTCGCTGTCGTCAACACCGCGCATGGCGTCGTAGTCGAGGGTTATGCAGTCGATGCCGCGGTCGTTGGCGAGGACCTTGGCCTGCGGCTTGATCTGTTGGGCTGCAAAAATGCCCCGGACAGGGGCCAGCAACGGATCCCTGTTAAGCAGCTCAAGATACCGCGTCAATTGTTCAACGCCATCGATGTCGCCGCGGCGTTTCAGTTCAATGGCCACGGTGGCGCCGTTTGCGTCCCTGGCGAGGATGTCTACCGGTCCGATAGCGGTGAAGTACTCGCGGCGGATGAGGGAAAAACCGGAGCCCAGGGTTTCGATCTGTTCGGCCAGCAGCCTCTGCAGATCAGCTTCGACACCGTCCTTGATCAGGCCGGGGTCCAGACCCAAATCATGGGAGGTGTCGTGGAGATGCTCATGGATGTTGATGATGAGGCGATCATCGGTTTTGGCCGACTGAACTGTCCACTGCTCCGTGACCCCTACCTCCAACTCAACTTCGTCCGGGGACGAGACTCTGAGTACGGCAGGAGGGCTCATCCAGTTCAGCGGCTTGTAGGATCCGCCGTCGGAATGAACCAGCACGGAACCGTCAGCCTTGACCAGCAACAGCCTGGTGGCAAGGGGAAGATGGGCTTTGAGTCTTCCGACGTAATCAACTGAACAACGGGCTATGACGAGGCGCACCCGGTACACATTACCGGGTGGCCGCCGTTCGGACTGTCTCAGCGGGCGGGCTCCGAAATGGGGCAGAATGAAACCATGCCCCGCTCCAACCGTCCTCGCCGCCGCCCCGCCTCAGGAAAACCGGGGCAGGGAAAAGCAGGTCCGGGAAGACCTGTCAGACAAGACGGCGGCGAGGTTCCTGAACTGGATCTTGAAAGGGCGCGCTCAGGCTTTACCCGGCGCGAAAGTGCGCCTGACGGTGAATGGATGGTGCGGCCCATGACGGCCAAGAGGGCTGAGAAGGCGTACATCTGCCCGGGCTGCTCCACAGCAGTGCTTCCCGGGATCGCGCATTTGGTCGTTTGGCAGGACGATCACCTGTTCGGAGCGGCCGCCGGGCTCGCTGAGCGGAGGCACTGGCACACGAACTGCTGGACCTCCCGAAGCTACCGCCACCGCTGAAACCGCCACCGCTGAAACCCCGGGCGCTGAATCTGCCGCCGGCAGAGAGGGTGGCTAAGCTGATAGGCATGACTTTTGACCCGGCGTCGTACGCATTCTCCCCGTCCTCAGGCCCCGCCGCGATCCGGGCCTCCACCGTTCTTCCTGCACTGCGCGAAAACGTGGAAATCACCACCGACGACGGGCATGTGCTAGTGGGTGAGCTCGCAGTGCCGGAGTCGGGAGAGATCAGGGCCACGCTGATCACCCTCCACCCGCTGCCCACGCATGGCGGCTTTATGGATTCCCACGTGTACCGCAAGGCCTCCTACCGTCTGCCTGCGCTCGCCGGGATCGCCGTCCTGCGGTTCAACACCCGCGGAACGTCATCCCCCCGGGGGACTAGCCAGGGGAAATTTGAGGAGGGCATCGGTGAACGCCATGACGTGGAAGCGGCCGTCCGCTTCGCCGTCGAACGCCGGCTGCCCAACCGGTGGCTCGTCGGGTGGTCCTTCGGCACAGAACTCGCCCTGATGTACGGTGCAGCGGAACCGGTGGCTTCGCAGGTGGAGGGCGCAATCCTTTTGTCTCCCCCGCTGCACCGGGCAACGGACGTGCACCTGAAGGAGTGGGCTGCCTCCGGCAAACCCCTAAAGGTCCTGGTTCCCGAACACGACGATTACCTGCAGCCGGCAGCAGCGGCGGAACGGTTCAGGCTGGTTCCGCAGGCAAAGGTTGTAGGAGTCGACGGCGCCAAGCACCTGTGGGTGGGGGAGAAGTACGCTGCGCGGGCCCTTAACGAAATCGTGGCGAAAGTGATCGGGGAAGATGCAGCCTCGGAGCTGCCCCAGGAGTGGAACGGGCCGATGGCCACGGCAGCCCCGTAGTGCCTGTTGCTTAGGGCTTGCTGCGCTTAGTGTTTGCCGTTCCCTAATGCTTGTCCTGGCGGACGATGAAGATCTCGCGGACCAGCAGCATGATGGCCGCCGCAGTCGGAATGGCGATCAGGGCGCCAAGGACGCCCAGCAGGCTGCCGCCGGCAATGACTGAGATGACGGCAACGGCGCCCGGCACGGCAACAGCCTTCTGCATGATCCGCGGGGAGATGAAATAGGCCTCGAACTGCAGGTAAGCGAAGTAGCAGATCGCATAGCCGAGCGCGGTTTGCCAACCGGCCGTGAGGGCAATCAGTGTTACGAGGATTCCCGCAATGAGCCCGCCCACCAGCGGAATGAAGGCGAGCAGGGCCACCACAAAAGTCAGCAGTACTGCGAACGGAATGCCAAGCACCGACATCACAATGAAGGCGAAGGTTGCGTTGAGTCCGGCAACCGCCGCCTGGCCGATGACATAGTTGCCGACCGACCCCGTGATTTCCTCCGAGAGTGCTTCCACCCTGGCGCGGCGCGACCGAGGCGCCAGCCGATAGGCCCACTTCTTCATGTTCGGCAGGGCCGCCAGGAAGTAGAGACTCAGTACGAGGACAATCAGGGTGCCGAACAGGCCGTTGGCCACGGTGGATCCGAAGCCAAGAACTCCGCCGAAAATGCCGCCCATTGCTGCGGGATCATTGACGAACTTTTCCAGTTCCTCGGTGATCCGGTCCCGTACGCCAAACTGGTCATCGAGCGTGCGGAACAGATCGGAGTTGATGAAGTCACGGACCCAGACCGGCGCCTGCTCAACAATCTCAGTGACCTGCTCAACGATGGTGGGGATCAGTGTGGCGAAAAAACCGGCGACGGCCGAGGCCAGGACGGCAACGGCAACGAGGATACCCACAGGCCGGGGCAACTTTCGGCCCTCAAGCCAGCGCACCACCGGATCCAGTCCCAGGGCGATGAAAAGCGCCGCCACAATCCACAGCAGCAGCTGCGTCGTGTTGGATCCGATCCAGTAGACCAGCAAAGCCATCCCGACGCCAACGGTCCCCATGAAGCCCACATAGACGGGATGCTGGGCAGACATACGTGGTCCGGGAGCGCCGAACCGCTCAGCGTCTTCCCCGCTTAGCTGTTCGTCATCGATGTGCTCGGGCGGCATTTCGAAGCGCACGCGCGGCTGGGCTCCGGGCAGTGGCTGGCGCAGCCGCCGGATGACCGATCCAAGGAAAGCGGCCCGGGGCGGGTTCTTTGCGGGCCGTTCAACGGAAACAGGTTCCGGGGCAACGGATCCCTGGAGATCTTCCTGTCCTGAGGGGGACGAATCCGTGTGTTCAGTCACAGCTTTTTAGTGCCCTTTTCCGTGCATGTTTCTATGCGTTACACCGCCTTCGGCGCCGGTGTGATGATCATCGCAAACACTATCAGCAGGCCCATTGGGGCCCGGGTGAAGCGCCGCGGAGGGGCGTCGATTGAACGTCGCACCCAACCCCAAACTCAGAGATTGGTAACAAAACGGTTACTATTGAAAGCAAACCCCCGCTGATGATAGGTGATTCTTTGCGTTTCAAGACTGCAGTTGCACTAGTGCTGCTCGGCCTCCTGGTGTTGCTGGCCGGGATCGGACAGAAGACAATCTGGGCCCCGGCCGAGACCGTAACGGCCACGGCGCCCTCGGACTCCGCTGCCGCGCCCCTGACCGTCATAGACCAAAAGCTGCGCACACACGGCGGAGGAACGGTCAAGATCAGCGTCAAGGGCGAAGGCAGCTTCCTGCTGGCCACGGGCCGCCCCGATGACGTCAGCGCGTGGGTCGGAAAAACCGCCCACAACACTGTCTCGGGTGTGTCCGAGGACAGCAAGTCACTGCAGGTGACACACACTGACGGTGAAGCCACGTCACCGACGCCCGCCGGTTCGGATCTCTGGGTGTCCACGGAGAACGCCAGTGGCGACCTCAACTACACCTGGAATGCACCTGCCGACGGCGAATGGAGCCTGTTGCTCGCTTCTGACGGTACAAAGCCGGCGCCGTCGTCCATTTCCATGACGTTCGACAACGACACTTCAACTCCCTGGGCAGTGCCCTTTATGGTCCTGGGTGCGCTGATCATGCTGGCGGGCCTTGCATTGCTGATGTTCAAGCCCAAGCGCGGCAGGAACAGGCGCACAGGTGGAACGGGCGGCATTGACAGCACCCACCCGGACCACGACTCCACGTCTGCAGACCGCGGAAGCGCCTCTGGCTCAACCGCTGTCAACACAACCCGGTTCAACTCCACCATGCGTATGAGCGGTCTTCGCCGGATGGGCTTGGCCCGCGGCGGCTTCATCGTTGCCGCGCTCACTGCCACTGCGGTAGCCGGAAGCGGTGTTGCCGCCCAAGCCACGACGCCGGCTCCATCGCCCTCCGCAGCTTCTTCCGCCCCGGCTGAGCCGGAGGCAGGAGAGGAAGCTCCCGTCCTGTTGGACGCGCAGCTCCGCCGGATCCTGGAGCAGGTAGCCAGCACCGTTGACACAGGCGACGCCGCGAAGGATGTCGAAAAGCTCAGGGGCAGGGTCGCTGGAACCGAGCTGGATGTCCGCGGGCAGAATTACAAGATCCGGTCGCAGGTGGGATCGTATGAGGCCCGCATGCCCGTACGTGCCACGAAACAGCTCACGGCAGTTGTCCCCGGTAAGAGCGATTGGCCTCGGTCAGTACTCGCGGTGACGCAGGGTGAGGGCAACGTGGTCCCGCAGCTCCTCACGCTGGTGCAGGCGGGCCCGCGGGAAAACTACAAGCTGGTGCTCACCACACCGCTGCAGCCGGGAACCACGCTCCCGGCCATTGGGGCTGAGGGCAGCGAGTCCTTGGCCGCCGGTGACAAGTCAGGCCTCCTGTACAGCGGCGAGGAAGCTCTCGCCGGTCTGGGTGATCGCCTTACCAAGGACGACTCCACGTTCAAGGACAAGCTTGTTGAAGGCCAGTCTTCGCCATACATCGCCGACACCCTCGCCTACCAGGCAGATGCGGTGAAGTCGGGACCGAACGGCAATTTCGCCTTCACCCACAAAGTTGACCCGAAGCAGACAGTTGTCTTCCGGACGGCCGACGGCGGCGCCCTGGTGCTGGGCCGCCTCGACTTCGCCTTTGACGGAACGCCCAAGGCCTCCGGCGACAAGCTGACCATCGGGGATGACGCTGCAGTCCTGGCTGGCGGCAAGGAAACCACATCAGGCATGGTCCTGAACTTTGCTGAGTCAGTTGCCGTGTACGTGCCGCCCACGGGTTCCAAGGACCCCATGAAGCTGGTAGCGGCAACCCGTGGACTCATCGGGGCAAGCTTCAAGTAGCATCCCGGGTTGACGCCGGCAACGGCCGGAGTGGCTAGAGTGGAAGCTATGAGTTCGCCAGCTTCCCGCCCTGTCCCTCCGGCCGCTGCCAGTCAGCTGAACCTTCGCGGCGCCGTCGATCTTTCCGCCCTGAAGCAGCGCGCTGCCTCAGGATCGCCTTCAGGTCCGCCCGCCGCCCAGAGTTCCATGCCCGGCTCCGCCGGGGGAGCTGAGCGCCCCGCCGGTGGACGCCCGCTTCGTGTGGCCGCCACGGAAGCGAATTTCCAGGAACTCGTTGAGCTTTCCACCCAGGTGCCGGTTGTTTTCGCACTGTGGGCAGGGTATTCGCCGGGTTCTGAAGCCATGCTTGACGTCCTGGAACAAATCATCAACGGCTATGACGGCCGGCTGGTCCTGGGAACAGCCGATATTGAGGCGTTCCCGCAGCTTGCCCAGGCCTTCCAGGTCCAGGCCGTCCCCACGGCTGTTGCGGTGGTGAAGGGCCAACCCGTACCGCTTTTCCAGGGTGGCGCTGATGAACAGCAGGTACGAAGCCTGTTGGACGAGCTGCTGAAGGTTGCAGCGGCCAACGGGGTAAACGGCAGGATCGGCGGTTCCGAAGAACCAGCCGGGGAACCAGAGCCAGCCCCGCTTCCGCCTTTGCACCAGGAAGCCTTCGACGCCATCGAAGCCGGCGACTTTGCTGCCGCGGCAGCTGCGTACCGGAAGGCACTGGCAGAAATGCCCTCGGATCTGGAGGCCAAGGCCGGGCTGGCCCAGGTTGAGCTGATGGGCCGTTTGCAGGCGCTGTCGGTTCCCGAGGGTGAGGCGCTGCGCAATCTCGCGGCAGACGAGCCGGACAATCTTGAGGCACAGTTGGCGGTTGCTGATCTGGATCTTGCCGGCGGGCACATTGAGGATGCGCTGAACCGCGTGGTTTCGTTTATCGGCAGGAATTTCGGTCCTGAGCGCGAGACTGCCCGGGTGCGGCTCCTTGAATTCTTTGAAGTTGTAGGTCCCTCGGATGAGCGGGTGGCCAAGGCGCGGCAAGGACTCGCCAGGGTTCTTTTCTGATGGGCTCAGTTCTCTTCACGCCTCTGACATTGCGTTCAATGACGCTGCAGCACCGGGGGTGGGTCTCACCCATGTGCCAGTACAGCTGTGGGGCTGAAACCGGCGAAGGGGTGCCCAACGACTGGCATCTGATGCATCTGGGCTCGTTCGCGGCAGGGGGCGCAGCCTTGATTCTCACGGAAGCTGCGGCGGTAAACCCTATAGGCAGGATCAGTCCGCTCGATGCGGGCCTCTACAACGATCAGCAGGCCTCGGCGTGGGAGCGGATCATCCGGTTTGTGCACCTGCATGGCGCAGCTGATGCCAAGATCGGAGTGCAGCTGGCCCACGCCGGACGCAAGGGCTCCACATACTGGCCCTTTTCCGGGCGGAACGGTTCAGTGCAGGAGGCCGACGGCGGTTGGGCCACTGTCGGGCCAGGAACCGGCGCCTTTGACGGCTACGCTCCTCCGTCTGCAATGACTGAAGCGGACATTGAGGGTGTTATCAGGGATTTCGCTGCGGCCGCGATCCGGGCGGTGGATGCAGGCTTCGATACCGTGGAGATTCACGGTGCCCACGGCTACCTGCTTCATGAATTTCAAAGTCCCTTAGTGAACGACAGGACCGACGCCTGGGGCGGCAGCGAGGACGGCAGGAACCGGCTGATGCTCGCAGTCATCGATGCCGTTCGGGATGTTATCCCGGATTCGATGCCTTTGCTGCTGCGCATTTCCGCCTCCGACTGGGCTGAGGGTGGAGTGGAGGTGGACCACGCTGTGCGGCTGGCCCGCCAAGCGGCAGAGCGCGGTGTTGACCTCGTTGACGTCTCAAGCGGCGGCGCTGTGGCGCATCAAAAGATCCAGGCGGGACCGGGATATCAAACTGGCTTCTCCTCCCGTATCCGGCATGAGGCTGACGTCGCCACGGGAACCGTGGGACTTTTGACGTCCGCCGGCCAGGCAGAACACGCTGTAGCTACCGGGCAGGCGGACGGGATCTTCATTGCCCGCGCCGCATTGCGTGATCCCCACTGGTGGCTCAGGGCGGCCTTCGAACTGGGGCACGACATTTCCTGGCCACCTCAGTACCAGCGCGCCAGGCCACGTCACTCTTTCTGACGATTACTCTGCCCGCAGGATTCCTCCTTTCGGACGAGTCCGGCGGAGGCAAGCGGCGGATAGTGTGGAATCATGACTCTTCCTCTGCCGGACCAGCCAAGCCTGCCGCCATCCGTACCGGCTCTGTCCCTGCGAGGGATAGCGAAAAGGTTCGGAGGCAAGATCGCCGTCGACGGAATCAGCCTTGATGTGCCGTCCGGTTCCTTTTTCGGGATAGTCGGTCCCAACGGGGCGGGTAAGACCACCATGTTGTCGATGGCCACCGGGCTCCTGCGCCCGGACTTCGGAACTGCTGTGGTGCAGGGTGTGGATGTGTGGGCGCATCCGCTGGAGGCAAAGAGGCTGATGGGAATCCTGCCTGACGGAGTACGCCTGTTCGACAGGCTGACCGGGGAACAGCTGGTCACATATGCCGGTCTCCTGCGGGGGATGGATCGGGCTGTGGTTTCCTCGCGTGTCCGGGAGCTGTTGGAAGCGTTGGACCTCACCCAGGATGCAGGAACACTGGTGGTGGATTATTCGGCAGGTATGACGAAGAAGATAGCCCTCGCCTCGGCCTTGATTCACGCGCCCCGCGTTCTTGTGCTGGATGAGCCTTTCGAATCCGTGGACCCCATCTCGGCTGCCAACATACGTGACATCCTTGACCGTTACGTCGCTTCCGGCGGGACCGTGATTGTGTCGAGCCATGTGATGGACCTCGTGCAGCGGATGTGTGACCATGTGGCCGTTGTTGCGGCGGGCCGCCTGCTTGCCGCCGGCACCATTGATGAAGTGCGTGCCGGAGCCAGCCTGGAAGACCGTTTCGTCCAACTGGTGGGCGGCCGCAGCAAGACGGAGGGGCTGGAATGGTTGCGCACCTTCTAAGGCTAAAGCTGACGCTGCTCCGCAACAGTTTCCGACGGAGCCCATGGCAACTTATTGGCCTTGCCATTGGCGGCTTGTACGCTTTAGGAACCGCCGGAATCTGCGCCGTCGCCCTGATCCTGCTGCGCTCTGCAGAGGTGGAGCTGGCACAAACATTCGTTGTTCTGGGTGGAGCCACCGCTGTCCTGGGGTGGGCCGTTATCCCGGTGGTGGCTTCCGCCGTCGACATGACGCTGGATCCTGCACGATTCACAACCTTCAGCGTGCCCATGCCCAAATTGCTGGCCGGGCTCGCTCTTGGCGGCTTGATCGGAATTCCTGGTCTGGCCACAGCCGTTGTCGCGCTTTCCACAGTAGGAACCTGGTGGCGTGGCCCGTTGGAGCCAATCGCTGCCCTGGCCGGCGCCGTCCTGGGGGTCCTCACCTGCATTGTGCTTTCCCGGGTGGTTACCACGGCAACCGCCGGCCTTGCTGCTTCCCGTCGGTTCAAGGACGCCAGCTCCCTTGTTTTTATGATTCCCCTCATCCTGCTCGGCCCGCTCGCGGCTGTAGTCACCAGGGGAATAGCTGAGTCGGCGGATTTTCTCCCTGGCTTCGCCAGCACTCTGTCGTGGACGCCTTTGGGCGCAGCCTGGTCACTCGGCGGCGATGTCTCGGCGGGGGACCCGGGCGTGGCGGTCCTGAAACTCCTCATCGCCATAGGGTCGCTTGCCGGCCTGACGTGGTGTTGGAAGGTCCTCCTGGAGCGCGCATTGGTCTCACCGCCCTATGCCGGGAGCTCACGGCGCAAAGGGGGGCATCTTGGCCTGTTTTCCCTCCTTCCGGCCAGCCCCGCAGGAGCAGTCACGGCCCGCGCGTTGACTTATTGGCTCAGGGATCCGCGCTACTCGGGATCGCTGGTAGTCATTCCCCTTTTACCGGTCCTGCTGTTGTTCCAGGGAAGCCAGACCGGCGACTATGGCGTCCTGACGGTGATCGGCCCCCTGACCGCCTTCATGCTGGCCTGGGCAATCTCTGCTGACGTCTCCTACGACAACACCGCCTTCGCCCTGCATCTGGCCAGCGGTGTACGCGGACTTGATGACAGGCTGGGACGGGCGACGGCGTGCCTGGTGTTCGCTTTGCCGGTCACGGTGGCCTTCAGCATATTTCCCTTCGTGGTCACCCAGGACTGGATCAAGCTGCCAGGAGTCCTTGGCTTCTCGCTGGGCATCCTGCTGACCGGGCTTGGGCTGGCTTCTGTGGTGTCGGCGAGATACACCGTTGCGGTTCCCCTGCCGGGTGACAGCCCGTTCAAGAAGCCGCCAGGAAATGTGGCACAGACTCTGGGGGTCCAGTTCGGAGGTATGGGTGTGCTGCTTTTGCTCGTGTCTCCGGAAGGCGTGTTGCTCCTGTTGCAGTTTGCCACCGGGGAGCCGCTGCTCGGCTGGATAAACTTGGCTGTAGGTCCGCTCCTGGGCCTTGTGATGTTCGGGACCGGGGTCCGGCTCGGGGGCAAGTGGCTCGACACCCGCGGTCCGGAACTGCTCGCGCAACTTTCCGTCAACCGGTAGCAGAAAACAGAAAGCTGGCAGATTTTGGAAGTTGTAATCCTGTCCGGGACTGCACGGATAGCATCTTTGGCAGCTGATGCCATTGAGGCGCTGCTCCTGCGGAAGCCTGATGCGGTCCTGGGGCTGGCCACAGGCTCCTCGCCCTTGCCCATCTATGACGAGCTGGCACGGCGGCATGACCGGAACGGACTGGATTTCAGCAAGGCCCACGGGTTCGCCCTGGATGAGTACGTTGGCTTGGAACCCGGTCATGAGCAGTCCTACCGCGAAGTCATTCGGCGTGAATTTACGGACAGGGTGAACATCTCTGAGGCCAACGTGCACACTCCTGATGGTGCGGCAGAGGACATCCCGGCTGCTTGTGAGGCCTATGAAAATGCAATCAAGGAGGCCGGGGGAGTTGACCTGCAGATACTGGGCGTGGGGACAGACGGTCACATAGGATTCAACGAGCCCGGATCATCCCTCGCTTCCAGGACGAGGATCAAGACGCTCATTGAGCAGACACGCCGCGATAATGCCCGCTTTTTTGGCAGCGTGAATGACGTACCGCACCACGTCATCACGCAGGGCCTTGGCACGATCATGGAAGCGCGGCATGTGATCCTGGTGGCAACAGGTGCCCAAAAGGCGCAGGCGGTCCATAACTTCGTCGAGGGCCCCGTGTCCGCTATCTGTGCGGCATCGGTCCTGCAGATGCATCCGCACGCCACCGTCCTCATTGATGAAGCCGCAGCATCCTCCCTCAAACTGGCTGACTACTACCGCCACAGTTATGACAACAAGCCTGCCTGGCAGGGTTTATAGCCCCAAGGGTTGCCAGGCTGCCGCCGACGGCGAGGGACCGTTCCGCCGTCGGCCACCGATGCCGGTCGCGTTACTGTCTGCTCCGGACGCTAAGATGGATGGCATGACAAGCACGACGGATCCCTTCGAAAACGACCCGATGCGCGAGCTCTCCGGAGCCGGGGGCTCCACCGCCACCATTGAGCGCGAAGAACTCCGCCAGGAAGTGGAACCGGGCGACCGGGAGCGGTTCTCGCACTACGTCCGCAAGGAAAAGATCATGGAGTCCGCCCTTTCCGGCGAGCCCGTGATCGCACTCTGCGGCAAGGTGTGGACCCCAGGCCGCGATCCCCAGAAGTTTCCGGTTTGCCCCATGTGCAAAGAGGTCTACGACGGCCTTCGCCCCGGCAATGACGGCGGCAAAGGCTCGGGCGACAAGAAGTAGAATCGCGGGCTGAAATGCCCGGATGTCGTCCAGCCGGGTGCTCTGGAACGTGAGCAAGCCGGCTCCTTGACGCACGGCTGAGAGGCGCCGGCCGTCATCTACGTCTGGTTTCAGACGCAGGTGACTGCCGAAGCCTGGCTGGACTCGTTCTGATTCCCGGCACTTAATTCCCTTGCGCCTGGCCTGTCATCCCGCTGCGCCCGTCAGGCGATTGCTACCTTTGATACGGGAGAACTGTCCGCAGTTCTCTTCCGACCCGGTCCATCCGGAACAGATTGGTGTTTTTGTGGTTATTTGTGTTGCGCTGACAAGAGGTACCCTCCCGGGGAACGTGGGCGCAGCATGACCGAGACGCTCTTTGGCGGACCCACCCTGCCTCCCGCCTACCCGGAGCGGGCCGCCTGGGGAACCGCCCAGAAACTCAGGGCCTGGCAGCAGGAAGCCCTGGACAGGTATTTCACGGCACAACCCAAGGACTTCCTGGCTGTAGCAACCCCTGGTGCAGGAAAAACCACTTTTGCCCTCCGCGTCGCCTCGATGCTTATAGAGTCCGGTGCTGTAAACCGCGTGACCATCGTGGCGCCAACCGACCACCTGAAACGGCAGTGGGCTGACGCCGCAGCCAAGGTGGGGATCGCGATTGACCCTAACTTCAAGAACGCCGACGGCCAGCATGGCCGGGGGTTCATTGGTGTTGCCGTCACCTACGCCCAGGTTGCCAGCAAGCCCATGCTGCACCGGGCAAAAACGGAAGCCGCCCGCACTCTGGTGATCCTTGACGAGATCCACCACGGCGGCGAGGCGCTCTCCTGGGGCGACGGCCTGCGGGAGGCCTTTGATCCTGCAGCACGCCGTTTGTCGCTCACAGGGACCCCCTTCCGCTCCGACACTTCCCCTATTCCCTTTGTTGAGTATGCCGAAGACCGGGATGGCATCCGCCGCTCCAAAGCGGACTATACATATGGTTACGGAAACGCTCTCCGCGACCACGTGGTCCGCCCGGTCATGTTCATGGCCTACTCCGGACAGATGCGGTGGCGTACCAGCGCTGGTGAAGAAATGGCAGCTTCGCTCGGTGAAGCCGCTGTCACCAAGGACGTTACCTCCCAGGCCTGGCGGACGGCGTTGAACCCGGCAGGGGAATGGATTCCGGCCGTGCTGGCCGGGGCAGATAAACGGCTTAGCGAAGTCCGCCGTACAGTTCCCGACGCCGGTGGCCTGGTCATCGCGACGGATCACGAGGACGCAAGGGCCTACGCGGGCCAGCTGAAGAAGATCACCGGTGAATCGCCCACAGTGATCCTTTCCGATGACGCGAAAGCCTCGAGCAAGATTGAGGAATTCACGGCAAGTGACAAGCGGTGGATGGTCGCCGTCCGGATGGTCTCTGAAGGCGTGGACGTTCCACGGCTCTCAGTGGGCGTCTACGCAACATCCACGTCGACCCCGCTGTTTTTTGCCCAGGCTGTGGGAAGGTTTGTCCGCGCGCGGAAGCGCGGCGAAACGGCGTCGGTATTCCTGCCATCCGTTCCCCAGCTGATGGCGCTTGCCAACTCCATGGAGGCCGAACGCGACCATGCGCTGGACCGCCCCGAGAAGGAGGACGGCGATGGCCTCTTCAACCCGGAAGATTCGCTGATGGATGAGGCGAACCGCGAGGAGAAAGCCTCAGATTCGCTGACCAAGGGCAAGTTCGAGGCGCTGGATTCCCAGGCATCCTTTGATCGGGTGCTGTTCGACGGCGGTGAGTTCGGTACCGGGGGCGAAGTCGGTTCCGAGGACGAGATGGACTTCCTGGGCATTCCGGGGCTTTTGGACGCCGAGCAGGTGGGAACGCTGCTGAGGCAGCGCCAGCATGAACAGCAGAGCCGCAAGAAGCTGAGGTCACCGGAGGCAACTGCTCCCGCCGCAGCTGTTCCGGACCACCGCATGCTGATGGATCTGCGGAACGAGCTGGCCAAGAACGTTGCCGCCTGGTCTGCCCGGACGGGTACACCGCACGGCGTTGTCCACACCAAACTGCGAACAGTGTGCGGCGGGCCTCCCGTGGCGCAGGCCAACGAAGAGCAGCTTCAGAGCCGCCTCCGCAAGCTGCAGGATTGGTTTATCGGCCGGAAGTAGCTCTTAGGCGAGGTCGACGCCGCCCAGTTCCATTTCAGCGTAGGCATCGTCGAGATCAGGAGCGATCCCGGCTGTCAGTTCACGCATCACGGTGACCGAGTAGCCCGCCTGGACAGCGTCAAGGGCCGTGGCCATCACGCAGTAATCAGTGGCGAGCCCAACGACGACGACATCCTCCACGTCATGGCTCTGCAGCCAATCGTCCAGGCCGATGGCGTCCTCGTCCGCGGCGAATGCTTCGGCGTCTTCCACAAGGGGCGCCCCTCCAGGCTTCCGTTCACCGGTAGGAACAGCGTCCTCCGGCGCCAGCACACCCTCGAAGCCTGAGTAGGCTGCGGTGTATTGGCCCTTCTGGAAGTAGGCGTCGATGTATTCGGTGTCGAGGTCCGGGTGCAGTTCAGCACCGCGGGTACCGGCCACACAATGCGGGGGCCAGGTGTCAACGAAATCCGGCTCTTCCGCGAAATGGTCCCCGGGCTGGATGTGCCAGTCCTGTGTGGCCACGATGTGGTCGAACTGGTTGTGATGGGCATCCACATACTCACTGATGGCCGCTGCAACCTCTGCACCGCCCTTCACCGGAAGGGATCCCCCTTCGCAGAAGTCATTCTGCACATCAACAATGATCAGGGCACGGGACATTCAGTCCTCCTCGTAAACAGTAGGGATGGCGGGTTCGCCACGCTGCAGGCGGTTGACCACAGGGGGCAGTTCCGCCATTGAATCCATATGCCGTTGGCGGGCCCGGACAACGCCCTCGGGTCCCGTCCAGCCAGGCAGTAGTTCGCCGTTCTTGATGAACTGCTGGAGGAGCATCCTGTCATTTCCGTCGTCCTCGGGGAGTTGGCCGACTCCCAGGATTTCCTGCGAGGCAATGCCCTGCTCATTCAGCCTGCGCAGCGCGTATTTCCGCCCTCCCCTGCTCGCCTTGTTCTTGGCGGCTTTAGCCACTGAGACAAAATTGCCGTCGTCGTCGGTCCGGCTCACCAGTTTGTAGACCATGCTTGCGGTTGGAGCGCCCGAGCCTGTGACCAAAGATGTTCCGACACCGTAGGAATCCACGGGTGCGGACTGCAGCGCCGCGATGGCGTACTCGTCCAGGTCCGAGGTAACAACAATTTTGGTGTTGTGGTTGCCGAGGTCGTCCAGGAGCTGCCTGACCCACTGGGCCTGCGCTATCAGGTCGCCGGAGTCCAGGCGGACGGCGCCCAAGGAGGGCCCCGCAAGCTCGACGGCGGTTCGGACGCCCGCTTCGACGTCGTACGTATCCACAAGCAGGGAGGTGCCGGGGCCCATCGAGGCGATCTGCGCCTCGAACGCCTGCCGCTCCGTGTCATGGAGCAGGGTGAACGAATGGGCGGCGGTGCCGACAGTTTTGATCCCGTACCGGAGGCCTGCCTCCAGGTTTGAGGTGCTGGCGAAGCCGGCGACGACGGCGGCACGGGCGGCCGCTGCAGCGGATTCCTCCTGGGTGCGGCGGGAACCCATTTCGATGCATGGACGGTTTCCGGCAGCCGTGACCATTCGGGAGGCCGCAGAGGCGATGGCGCTGTCATGGTTGAGCACTGACAGGACATAGGTTTCAAGAATGCACGCTTCAGCGAAGGTAGCTTCGATGATCAGGATGGGGGAGTAGGGAAAGTACGCTTCGCCCTCCGCATAACCCCAGACGTCCCCAGAGAACCTGTACGTGGACAGATACTCCAGCGTCTCCTCGCTCACGATCCGGGTGCGGCGCAGGAAATCGAGTTCAGCAGGCCCGAAGCGAAAGTCGGCTATGCCCTCAAGCAGCCGTCCTGTACCGCCAACAATGCCGTAACGGCGGCCGTCGGGGAGGCGCCGGGCGAAGGCCTCGAAGACGCATTTCCGCTGGGCTGCGCCGGAGTGCAGAGCGGCCTGGAGCATGGTCAGCTCGTAATGGTCGGTGTACAAGGACGTCCGGGGATGGTCCCGGCCAGCAGGGGTACTCACAAATTCACTCTAGTCCCCACCGGCTCCCTCGTCTCGCTTCGCTTCGCCGCGGGGCCCGCGCCAGCGTGGGCCCATCCGGCGTGGGCCCAGCATCCCCATAGAATGGACAGATGACCCTCAGCGTTGCGCTCGGCCCCGATACGAGGGAGAGCACCCAGACCGGAACAGTGGTGTCAGCCGATTCCCTGACCGCCCCGGACGTCCCCTGGAACCTCGTGATCTGGAACGATCCGGTGAACCTGATGAGCTACGTCAGCTTCGTTTTCCGGAGCTACTTCGGATATTCGGAGAGCAAGGCGGACAAGCTCATGATGGAAGTCCACAAGAAGGGCCGCTCCATCGTGGCCCACGGCAGCAAGGAACAGGTGGAGCAGCACGCCGTCGCAATGCACGGCTATGGACTGTGGGCCACGGTGGAGAAAGCCACCAGCGGCGGCAAGGACGGCACCTCCGGCAAGGGCAAGGGAAAACGTGGCTAAGGCATTCAAATACGGGCTCAGGGGAATCAGCGGCTACCTCGAACCGGCCGAACGGGAGCTGCTGCGGAGCCTTTTCGCTGACGTCATCGCCATGCTGGAGCCTGAGGAGCGGGAGAACCAGGACCCCCTCTCTGCGCTGATCGGACTCGACATGGAGGTCCAGGAACCCACTGACAGGGCGGTCAGGCGGCTCCTTCCCAACGTCATGAAGGACGACGGCGCCGCGTCACTGGAGTTCCGGCAACTCACGGAACGCTCGCTCCGAGAAGCCAAGATCGGCGCCCTGCGGGCTGCCTCGCTGGGCCTGGACAAGGACGATCTGACCCTGACGGAGACTGACGCGAGGCATTGGTCTACAGCGCTGAATGACGTCCGGCTGGTGCTGGCTGAGCGCCTGGATATCCAGGATGAAGCCGACGCCGAACATGTCCATCTGATGCAGGACTGGTCCCAGGCTGAAGACGTGGAAAGCTACCTGGCCCTCGTATACAACTTCACCACGTGGCTTCAGGAGTCGCTGGTACAGGCGATGGTGCATTCGCTGGACACCCAACCCGGCCCGCGGCGTTGATCAGCACGGAGGTGCCCCACGCTCCGCAGTACTGTCCGGCCTTCCGGTCTCCATGCCAACGCTTAGTGTGACTCAACAGACATGAGCCAAGGGACACATCTAATGGCCGGAGCCAGTGCGAAGCCCTATCCTCGAATAATCATGACTTCAGCATCGAGCATGGATCCGGCAGCGGGAGCTGTAACGGAATCCCAGACAAGCAGCACCTCGTCCACTGCTCCCAGCAATATGGGGTCCCGGCCGATAGGTGTCTTCGACTCGGGCGTCGGGGGACTGACCGTTGCCCGGTCCATCATTGACCAGTTGCCCAACGAATCCATCCTTTACGTCGGCGATACCGCCAACGGCCCGTACGGCCCGCTCCCTATCGCGGAAGTGCGCGCCAACGCCCTGGGCGTGATGGACGAACTGGTGGATTCCGGGGTCAAGCTGCTGACCATCGCCTGCAACTCGGCGTCGGCCGCTGTGCTTCGGGATGCACGCGAACGGTACACAGCCCGTTACGGCATCCCTGTCATCGAAGTCATCCAGCCGGCAGTCCGGCGGGCGGTGGCCGCAACGCGGAGCGGGCGGATCGGTGTCATCGGAACCTCGGCAACAATCGGGTCACGCGCCTACGACGATACGTTCGCAGCAGCTCCGGACCTGGAGATCACATCGGTGGCCTGTCCTGCCTTCGTCAGCTACGTGGAGGCCGGGATTACAACAGGACCCGAACTGCTGGCTGTCGCCCGCGAATACCTCGACCCGCTGAAGTCCGCGGGCGTGGACACTGTGGTCCTGGGCTGCACGCACTACCCCCTGCTCACCGGCGTGATTTCCTTCGTGATGGGCGACGACGTCACCCTCGTCTCCAGTGCCGAAGAAACGGCCAAGGACGTCTACCGTGCGTTGGCCACCCGCGGCCTGGAGCGGAAATCCGTGAGTCCGCCGGAACACCACTTCATTGCGACGGGCGATGCGGAGCAGTTCGAGTCCCTTGCCAGGCGTTTCCTCGGCCCGGAGGTGCTCAGCGTGCAGCATGTAGCCCATGTTGCTGCCCAGTACCCCACCGGCAGCCTGGCGCGGATCACTCCGGAAATGATTGCCGCCGCGCGCTCTGGGGGAGTTCGTCCCCGAACCTCCAATTTTGTGGAAAACTCCATTGCAGGAGGTTCCGCGACGTGAAGCTGACCATAGTGGGCTGTACAGGGTCCTTTCCGGGGCCGGGATCGCCGGCGTCGTGCTACCTCCTGACTGCCCACGATGGCGAGCGGACCTGGAAGATAGTCCTGGACCTGGGCAGCGGCGCCCTTGGCGCCATCCAGCGTTACACGGATCTGGAAGACATCGACGCCATCTTCCTGACCCACCTGCACCCGGACCACTGCATGGACCTGTGCGGGCTCCATGTCGCAGTGCGGTGGAAGCCGGGCGGTTGGGGCCGGGACCGAATACCGGTGTGGGGGCCAGCTGCAACGGCGGACAGGATGGCTACCGCTTACGGGCTTGAGCTCAATCCGGGCATGCATGAGGAGTTCGACTTCAGCAACTGGGCTGAACGCCAACCGGTTGCCCTGGGACCCTTCACCGTTACCCCGTTCGCGGTCAACCACCCCGTCGAAGAAGCGTATGCCTTGCGGGTGGAGGTGACGGAACCGTCCCGGGAAGGGGGTCCTGTAACAAGGGTCCTCACCTACTCCGGGGATACCGATTCGTGCAGCGGGCTGGAAGAGGCGGCGAAGGACGCGGATCTCTTCCTCTGCGAGGCCGCGTTTGAAGAAGGACGCGACGACGCCGTCAAGGATGTGCATCTGACGGGAAAGCGTGCCGGAGAGGCAGCTGCTGCGGCTGGTGCCCGCCGCCTGTTGCTGACGCACATTCCGGTATGGACGTCCCAGACCACCGTCATGGCGGAGGCACGTCCGGTGTTTTCGGGGGACGTGGCCGTGGCTGTGGCTGGAGTGCACTACACGGTGTGAGTGTCTCCCGCCCGAGCCGGGCGAGCCGCCCGAGTCGGGCGAGCCGGTCGAAAGGGCCCTTCAGGCGCGGGCCACGCCATTGGGAGTGGATAAGCTAGGGGCATGACTTCTGAAGCACTGACCACCCCTGTTATCCGCGCCGACGGCCGCACGCCTGACCAACTCCGCCCCATCAGCATCACCCGCGGCTGGTCCAAGCAGGCTGAGGGTTCTGCGCTGATTGAGTTCGGAAACACCAGGGTCCTGTGCACCGCATCGCTGACTGAAGGCGTGCCCCGTTGGCTCAAGGGCGAGGGCCGCGGCTGGGTAACTGCTGAGTACGCCATGCTGCCCCGGGCAACGAACACCCGCTCTGACCGGGAGTCCGTCAAGGGCAAAATCGGCGGACGCACCCACGAAATTTCCCGCCTGATCGGCCGCTCGCTCCGGTCCATCATTGACACAAAAGCACTTGGCGAAAACACCATCGTGCTGGACTGTGACGTCCTCCAGGCCGACGGCGGTACCCGCACCGCTGCCATCACTGGCGCCTATGTTGCCCTGGCCGAGGCCATCCGCTTCGCCCGCGAGAACAAAATCATCTCCCGCAATGCACAACCTCTGATCGATACCATCGCAGCTGTGTCAGTGGGGATCATCGACGGCGTCCCGATGCTGGACCTGCCGTACGTGGAGGATGTGCGCGCCGAGACAGACATGAATGTTGTAGTCACCGGTTCCGGCAAGTTCGTGGAGGTCCAAGGGACCGCCGAGGGAGCGCCCTTTGACCGGGACGAGCTGAACAAGCTGTTGGACCTTGCTCTCCTCGGAACCGGGCAACTGGCAGTCATCCAGCGCGAAACCCTCGCGGAAGCCCCGTGACGGAAACGGCTGGCACGCACCACCCGCTCCTTGTCCTGGCGACCCATAACAAGGGAAAACTCCGGGAGCTGCGCGAACTGTTGCGCGGTCAGGTCCCCGGGCTCGACGTCGATACCCAGGTCATCGATGCCTCCGCCGCAGGTGCGCCGGATGTCCCTGAGACCGGGGTGACCTTCGCCGAGAACTCCCTCCTCAAGGCACGGGCTGTGGCGGATGCGACAGGACTCCTGGCCATTGCCGACGACTCAGGACTGGCAGTGGATGTCCTGGGCGGCGCACCGGGGATTTTCTCGGCCCGCTGGTGTGGCCGGCACGGCGACGATGCAGCGAACCTGGAGTTGCTGCTCGCCCAGCTCTCCGATGTACCTGACAGCCATCGTGGAGCAGCCTTCGTCTGCGCGGCAGCCCTGGCAGTCCCCTCCAGCCCGGGGACAGAGGCTTCCGGTGCCGTAGATACGGGCTCTGACGGTACCCAGGTGGTGGAATACGGCCAGCTTGAAGGGGTGTTGCTGCGTGAACCCCGTGGCGACGGCGGCTTCGGCTACGATCCGATTCTGCAGCCGATCGGCTATGACCGCAGCTGCGCGGAGTTGAGCGCGGAGGAAAAGAACGCGATCAGTCACCGCGGCAAGGCGTTCAGGGCCCTGCTGCCGGCCATCATCGACGCGCTGGCGCGGCACTAAGACCCGCCCGCCCAGACAAAAACGGCCCTCCCCCGCATGAGCTTTGCTGGCCAGCAGCGTTCATGTGGGGGAGGGCCGTCTTTACCTCGTGACCGGGAAGATCAGGAGTTACGGGTTGGTTTTGCGTTCGTTCTCCGGGGCGTGCTCTTCGATGAACTCGTCCACTGCATCCGTGCCGTAGGCCGCGGCCTGCCGCTTGGCCGAGATACCCTTGAGGACCTCGATGCCGATCGGAATGACGGAGACCAGGACAATGATGATGAAGATGATGTCCAGGTTGTCGCGGACCCACGGGATCCGGTCGCCCAGCAGGTAGCCAAGCAGCGTAACGCCGCCGCCCCAGAGGAAGGCGCCGATCACGTTGAACAGGAAGAATTTCCGCTTGCTCATCTGGGCAACACCCACGATCACCGGAACGAAGGTCCTGATGATGGGGACAAACCGGGCCAGGATCAGCGCTTTGCCGCCGTGCTTTTCAAAGAATGCATGGGCCTTGTCCACGTTCTCACGCTTGAACAGGCGTGAATCCGGCTTGTTGAAGATCGCAGGCCCGGCCTTGGAGCCAATGAGGTAACCAGTCTGGTTTCCCACGATCGCAGACACGATGATCAGGGCGGCAAAAAGCCAGATGTTGAACTTGATGGTGTCAGTCGCAACGAGCAGCCCGGCCGTGAAGAGCAAGGAGTCACCCGGAAGGAAGAACCCGATCAGCAGCCCTGTTTCAGCGAAGATGATGCCGCAGACCAGAAGCACTACCCACGGGGCCAAAGCAGGGTCTGCCAGAAAAATCTGGGGGTTAAGCCAGTCAGGCAGGAACGAGGCCAGGTGCGGTTGTACGGGCCCCGCACCCCCCAAAGCGGACACGGCAAAGTCACTCATCGCAGTTAGATTCACGCTTCTAGGTTACTGGACTGATCCTGTGGACTGGCGCACCGGGCCTTCCCGGCTATCTCTTCCCCGTACGGGGAGTCGTGCAGGCCGGCCCTCCTGCCACGGCTAAAGTTGAGCCGTGAGTTTGGACTTTACGGCGATCGACTTCGAGACTGCCAATGGCTTCCGCGGTTCGCCGTGCGCTGTTGGCCTCAGTAAAGTCCGCGGAGGTGTTGTGGTCGAAGAGGCGTCCTGGCTGATGCGGCCCCCGGAAAATCATGACCACTTCGATCACCACAACGTCAGGATCCATGGCATCAGGTCCCAGGATGTGGCTGGACTGCCTCGCTTTGGTGAACTTTTCCCGGAGATCGGTGCATTCATTGGCGGTGATGTCCTGGCCGCCCACAACGCGGCCTTTGACCTGGGGGTCATCCGCTCGGGGCTGGAGGTGTCCGGGCTTGCCGGTCCCGCCTACGACTACGCCTGCACTGTGATGCTGTCCCGGCGCTGTTATTCGTTGGTCTCGAACTCTTTGCCTTACGCGGCCGAAGAGGCCGGAGTGCCTCTCGTCAACCACCATGATGCTGCCGAGGATGCACGGGCGTGCGCCGGAATCCTCATTGACATTGCCGCCCGCAACAGATCCCACAGCATTGGGGAACTTTACCTTTCCCTTGGTTTGGCTCTGCCGCACCAGCCTGCTTTTGATCCGCGGCGTGATGAATTGTCCAAGGCCACGCTGACGGCGCTCGCAGCCCTGGGAGCGGGGAGTGCGCCTTCCAGGCCGTTCCAGTCCGGCTGGCCCGAAGAAGGGGCCAACCCCATGCCCAATGCCGACGCCGAGCCGGGCCATCCGCTGTACGGCCAGACGGTGGTGTTTACGGGGCAGCTCACCATGGCAAGGCCGGAAGCCAAGGTGCGTTCGGCAGAATTCGGTGCGCGTCCGGAGAGCAGGGTCACGGCCCGGACCACGCTGTTGGTTGTGGGCGACGGCTTTGTGGCTGCAGACCTGCGCTCCGGCCGGCTTACCGGCAAAGCCAAACGGGTCCTGGAGCTGCACGATCGGGGACAGCAGATTGAAGTGCTGTCCGAGGGAGAGTTCCTGCAAATGGTAGGCGGACACATGCCTGCGTCCTCGTTCGCCGCGTCCTAGCTTTACTCAGTTCCCGTTCACAGTGAGCAACAAATCTTTTAGCGGGAGCGGAGCTCTCCTACCCTTACAGCATGAGCAGAGTTGAGACGCCGGAGGCCACAGCCCCGGCAGGGCATGTGCAGAGTGGCTGGCGGGCAGCGTTCGCTTTTCCCAATCCAGTCAACGAGTACGCTGCCAGGATTACTGCCGGACTCGTGGTGGCCGTCGCGGTTGTGACATTGCTGACAGGGTTCGGCTGGGGACTGTCCGCAATCGCCGTGGGCTTCTGGCTGAGGGTACTGTTCGGCCCGCGTATTTCACCCTTGGCGTTGCTGTCCGTCAAGGTCCTTGCCCCCCGCCTGGGCCGGGTGAAGCTGGTGCCCGGTCCGCCCAAACGCTTCGCCCAGGGATTGGGGGCTGCGATCTCCACCGCTGCTGCCGTTCTGCTGGCCGCAGGAATGGCGCCGGCCGCGTGGTCGCTGCTGGCCGTCCTGATTATCGCTGCTTCCCTTGAGGCGTTTGCGGGGTTCTGCCTCGGGTGTGTGATCTTTGGTTTTCTTCAGCGCCGCGGACTGATCCCCGAAGACGTCTGCGAGGCCTGCAACAACATCTCGCTCAGGCGCCCGTAACCGTGACGAGCTGAGCCGCCATTCCGCGGATGACCTCCGGAGCTTCAAGAGCGTCCAGCCACTCAGGCGGAAGGCACGCCTCGCCGTAGTAGGCACCCAGGATGTTTCCAGCTATTGAGCCGGTCGAGTCGCTGTCGCCGGAATGGTTCACGGCCAACCGGACCGCTGCCTTGAAGTGCGCTACAGGGTCCGCGCTGTCCCCGTCAGCTGCCGCCGTCGCCAGAACCGAGTAAACCGCGACGGCGAGAGCCTCCTCGGCGACCCAGCCCTCACCGAGCGTCTCCACCAGTTCCTCGGGGCCGAGAATCTTGCCGGAGCCACCTGAGCCAGTTCGGGCTGAAGACCCGGCCTTATCGGCGGCCCCCAGGGCCGACTCCAGTCGCTCCAGGAGCTCCTGGCATGGTTCCGGCAGGCCCCGGATGTAGCCCACGGCAGCCTCCACCGCTTCCTGCAGGCCGTGGCCGCTCACCAGTTCGTGAATAATCAGGCTGAATGCCCCGGCGCTTTGCCGTGCCGAAGGATGGCCGTGCGTCAGCGAAGCGGCGTCGGAGCTGAGTTTGTACACGGAATCCACAGGGATATGCGGGATCAGGCCAAAAGGAGCCGAACGCATGACGGTTCCGCATCCCTTGGAGTCGGGATTTACCGGGCGGTAGACGGTGCCCATCTCTCCAGTTGAAAGCCCGCTGAGGCAAGCGTTGCCCGGAGCCCTGCGGTGTTTGAGGATTTGATGGGTGTCCAGCCAGCGGGGTTGCGGCACGGGAGCCGACGCCGGTGCCGGAACGCCCTGCGTTGCCAGCCACCGCAGATACGCCAGCCACAGGCAGGCGTTAGCGTCGGCACCTATTCCATCGTTTGCCCACTCCAGCACCTCGACAAGCCCATCTACGGTGTAAAGCGTCATCTGCGTGTCATCCGAAAAGTGGACACCGCCGTCGAGCTCGCTGAAATCCTGAAGGCCGTCAGGCCCAAAACGCTCCCTGATCCTGCCCACCGAATCGAACTCCACTGCATAGCCCAGAGAATCTCCCAACGCCCCTCCCAGCAGGCATGCATGAATCCGGGATACGGCTGAAGGGTGCGGACGGCGATCGGGAACTGTGCTCATACGGCAAATTTACCGGGAAATCCCAGGCAGCTTGTCCCGATGACTGGCTTCAGCGCGCGGCGGATTATCAGGGGTGGGTCAGCTCGCGAATTCTTTGCAGGAAAGTCCGAAAAGTAACCGCTGATCAGGACACATTGGTCCGACCCCGGGCGGGCCTGTCCGAAACTGTCACCCCCAGCCGATACGTTAATGGCATGCGTTTACTGCACACCTCGGACTGGCATCTGGGCCGTTCTTTCCACGGCGTTGGCATGCTCGAAGCCCAGCGGTCGTTCATCGACCAGCTCGTGGCTGTTGTCCGGGATGAGTCCGTGGACGTCGTCCTGATTGCCGGGGACGTCTACGATCGGGCTTTGCCTGGAGTGGATGTGGTGGGGCTCTTGGACGATGCTTTGGTCAGGCTGACCGGAGCCGGGGCCAAGGTGGTGCTGACCAGCGGGAACCACGACTCCGCCATACGGCTGGGATTTGCCTCGCGGCTCCTTGAGCGTGGTGGCGTGCACCTGCGAACCAGGGTTTCCGAGCTCGACCAGCCGGTCCTTTTCCGGCTGGATGATGGTGGAACGGGAGAATCAGAGGGCGCTCTGGAACCCGGCAGCAGCCCAGCGGGGGGCCGGCGTGGTCCTGTGCTGGCCATCTACGGGATTCCCTGGCTGGAGCCGCGGCTGGTGGCCGAACAGCTTGGAGCCGGGACGCCAAGCCACTTCGAGGTCACCAAGGCAGCTACCGAGCTCATCCGGGAGCATGTTGCGCAACTGGCAGGGGAGGGACCCGTCCACACGATCGTTCTTGCACACACCTTTGCAAGCGGCGGAATCAGCTCAGACAGCGAACGTGACTTGTCCATCGGCGGTGTCGGAGCCGTTCCCCTGGACCTCTTCGATGGTTTCAGCTACACGGCCTTGGGCCACCTGCACGGCAGGCAAACGCTTTCGCCGGCGGTGCGCTATTCCGGATCCCCGCTGGCATACTCGTTTTCCGAGGCTGGGCATCGCAAGGGCGGTTGGCTCGTCGACGTCGACGCCACGGGGGTAGCGGCCGTGACGGAAGTCCTGTGGGAGGCACCACGGACCCTCGCCGTCCTTCGTGGCAGGATCCAATCGCTCCTGGAGTCCGAGGAATATACGTGGGCGGAGCAGGCCTTCTGCCAGATCACGCTGACGGACCCCCAACGTCCTGCCCAGGCCATGGAAAAGCTGCGAACCCGATTCCCGGACACCCTCGTCCTTGGTTTCGATCCGGAAGGAGCCGAAGTCACAGGAAAGACCAGCTACAGCAGCAGGCTTTCGGAAGCGGAGGATGATCTCTCCGTCTGCTGCGGCTTTTTGGAGCATGTCCGGGGACGCACCGCGGATGATTCCGAGCGGGCAGCCCTGATCGATGTCCTGGACAACATCCGGCTCGAAGAGGCATCGCGATGAGGATTCACAGGCTGGAGATTTCAGCGTTCGGACCGTTCGCCGGGACAGAGCATATCGATTTCGACCGGCTCGGCGCCCACGGGCTGTTCCTCCTCAACGGTGCCACCGGCGCCGGAAAAACCAGTGTGCTGGACGCCATTTGCTTCGCGCTCTACGGGTCCGTCCCCGGTGCCAGGCAGGACGGGAAACGTCTGCGCAGCGATCATGCCGAGCCTTCAGCGGAGCCTCGGGTCACGTGCGAATTCTCGGCACGCGGCAGGCACTTTGAAGTCTCCAGATGGCCTGCATGGGACAAGCCCAGCACGCGCGGAAAGAACGGGTTCACGGGTCAGCAGGCCAAGACACTCCTCCGCGAACGGGTCAACGGCAGCTGGATCGAAAAGTCCGGCCGCAATGACGAAGCCGGCGCGGAAATTACGGAAATCCTGGGGATGGGTCGCGAGCAATTCACCAGGGTTGTCATGCTGCCACAAGGTGATTTTGCCGCCTTCCTCCGCTCCAATGCCAAAGACCGGCTGGAGCTCCTGCAGAAACTGTTCGGAACTCAGCGCTTCGAAGCGGTGGAGCAGGAGCTGCTGCGCCAGGGAGCAGCGGCCCGCCTCAAGGTAGAAGCCCTGACCGGCCAGCTGGGGATGCTCCTTGGCCGCGCTGAGGCCGAAGCGGAATCACTGAAGATAGATCTGTCCGCTGTACCTGATGGCTGCGACGTATTGCCTTGGCTGGCCACCACAGCCGAAGCCGCAGCCGCAGCGCTCCAAAAGACGGCAGATGCCGCGGAAGCCCTGCGCATTGACCGCGCAGGAAGCCTTGAGACGGGCATCGCGAAAAATACCCGTCGGAAGAAGCTTGAGGCAGCCCAAAGGCGCCGATCAGAAGTCCGGCTGGCTGCCCCGGCCCTGGAAGCCGCCCGCCTGAAACTGGAGTTGCACCGCAAGGCCGAAATGCTGCGTGGCCAGCTGGACGCTGTCAAGGCAGCTGAACGGCAGGAACAGGTGGCCGCGGCGTCTTTAGAGACGGCCATGGCAAGCCTCCGCAATGACCGGCTGGAAGGCTGGGACGCTACCGAAAACCAGCAGAACTCATCACCAAGCAATGTCACCGAATCCTTGGAACGGTTGCGCTCATTCTCTGCTGTGCTGAGCGAACGGCTGGCCGACGAGGACCGGTGCGCCGGGCTCCTCCAGAGGAGAACCGAGCTCAGCCTGCTACGCCTGGACCTTGAGGCTCAATGCCGCGCGAATGCTGCGTCGCTGTACAACCTTCGCTCAGAATACGCAGCACTGGCGGCTGGGATTCGCCCCCTTGAGGAGCTCGCCGGAGAAGTTCGCCTCCGCACCAAAGAAGCAGCTGCGGCAGAAGAACTCGTGGAGATCGTCCGTCGTCACCATTCTGCTGTAGCGTCCGTCGCCCGGATCGCTGAACGTCGCCGGGAGGCCAGGGACCTTCATCAGGAACTCCGCCATCAGTGGCTGGACCTTCGTGAGGCGCGGTTGGCGAATGCAGCAGCAGAACTTGCGAGCCATCTCGCCCCTGACGAACCGTGCCCCGTCTGCGGAAGCGCCGAGCACCCCTCTCCTGCAACGTCAGGTCAGTCAGCCTTGGAGGTGGCAGCCACCGAAAAGGCGGCCCAGACTAAAACTGACTCTGCAGAGAAAGCGCTGCAGGCCATCGAACGCGAGCTGTCACTAGCGGAACAGGAAGTGGCCGTACTCGCCGCACAAGGCGGTGATACGGATCCCGTGATCGCCGAACACGATGCATTGGCGTCACAGGAGCGTGCCGCGCTCGCCGTCCGCGCCGCTGCGGACCTCGACCGCGACCGGGACCGCCTGGAGGAGCTGGCGCTCAGCATCTCGGCGGCAGAAGAGGCGCAAGCCACGGCACTCGCCTCCATCGCTGAAACCGCTTCCGCCCTTGCTGAGGTGCAGGAGCAAACAGATTCCCTCGAGGCCGCCCTCACGAATCTTCGGGGGAGCTACCCCAGCATCAACCAGCGGATCCAAGCGGTCCGCGGGACCATCGCGGTGCTGGAAGAAGCCAAGGCAGCTGAGACTGAGGCAGAGAGGGCGGCGGGCCGGGTATCGGAGGTCACCGGGCAGCTTCACAAGGATCTGCCAGTGGTGGGCTTCTCCTCGGTGGAAGAAGCGCGCGCAGTCCTGTTGCCTCCACCGGATGCAGAGACCCTCGAAGCCTTTATCCGGACAGGCCAGGATGAGCAGGCCAAAGTGGAGGAGCTGTTCGCCGGGGAGGACCTGATGCTCGCGGCGAGCGAAGCCGCAGGGGAGGCCTCTGTAAGCAACGACGAGCTTGATCATCTCCGGGAGGCTTCCGTTGCCGCAGATCATGCCGCGAGGGAAGCCGCCCTTGCTGCCGCCATGGCTTCGAAATCGGTACGGACGCTGCGAAACATCCTCGGGGAGTATGGGGAACTGCTTGAGAGCTCGCGAAAACCACGCCAACATGCAGAACTCCTGACCTCCCTCGCAGAAGCAGCCCGAGGCGGTGGTGACAACAACTATCGGATGAGCCTTAACAGCTACGTTCTGGCTGCCCGCTTGGAGCAGGTTGCCATTGCAGCCTCCGAACGGCTCGTCGGAATGAGCGACGGGCGTTACACCCTGCAACACACGGACGCCAGGGCTGCCAAGGGTGCGAAGTCGGGTCTGGGGCTGGAAGTGGTAGACCAGTGGACCGGCCAGCGCCGGGACACGGCAACCCTGTCCGGAGGTGAGTCCTTTATGGCCTCCCTCTCCCTCGCCTTGGGACTGGCTGACGTCGTTCAGCAGGAAGCAGGAGGGATCGACATCGAAACCCTGTTCGTTGACGAAGGTTTTGGAAGCCTCGACGACGAGGCCCTGGAACAGGTTATGGACGTCCTCGAAGGGCTGCGTGACGGCGGCCGCGTGGTGGGACTGGTAAGCCACGTTGCCGAGATGAAGCAGCGCGTCAACATACAGCTTCAGGTGGTCAAGGGCAGGAATGGTTCCAGCCTGCACATAGCGGATACCGCAGAGGCAGCGTAGGCAGGTCCGGCCGGCAATTCTTGGAAGGCTCCCTGACTCAGCTACACTTGACGGGTTACCGGGTTGCGCGCATCGGGCGGAGGGACGATGCGCACTATTGAACGAGCCCGGAACTATGACTACTCCCACATCTTTTTCCCAGCCTTCACAGGATCAGGATCACCTGAGCCAGGAGCTGAAGAACGAGGCCCCAGAGCGCGGAAGGTTCGCGCGGTTGCCTCTCCTCGCAGGCAAAGGCTTCATTCCACTCGGACTGTTCGCCAGGCTCCCACTGGCCATGCTGACTGTCGGTGCCCTGACCTTGGTCACCTCGGTCAGCGATTCGTACGCCATCGGCGGCACTGCAGCGGGGGCGGTCGGTATCGGTTCGGCCCTTGGCGCCCCGGTGCTCGGAGGGCTGGCCGACAGGCACGGCCAACGAATCGTCCTGCTCGCCGCCTCCCTGATCAACTGCGCTGCTGTTCTAGCCTTGATCCTGGCCGCATGCCTGGCGCCCGGAACCGGAGCCTTGGATCAAGGCATGCCGGTTTTACTCGCAGCCTTTCTGGCAGGAGCGAGCTGCCCGCAGGTTGGGCCTTTGGCGAGGGTCCGTTGGATGGCGCTGACAGCACGCGGCAGTACCGTCAACAATGCCAAGGACCTCGATACCGCCCTCTCCTACGAGAGTACGGCCGATGAACTGACGTTCGTCCTGGGACCGGCGCTGGTTGGTGTTCTGGCGAGCCTGGTCGCACCCTGGCTTCCCCTCGCCCTGGCCGCTGCCCTGACAATTACACTGGTTCCGGCCTTTGCCGTGCACCGCACCCATCTTGCGGTACCCAGGAGGATAAAACCCCCAGTTCGGGACAAACCGGTCCTGAACAAGCGGGCAGAGGACGAGCCCGCCGGGGACGAGCCCGCTGCTGACAAACCGGGCAATGACGAGCCCGCGCGTGATCACAAGCCAGGCAAAAACAGCGCCACCAGGTTCAGTGTTGCTGCATCGGTGGCTCTGCCCGTGGCGGCCATGGTTTGTATGGGAACGTTCTTCGGATCCACCCAAACGGCCTTGAGCTCGTTTTCAGCAGGCTTTGCCACATCGGAGATTGCCGGGCTGCTCTATGCAGTGATGGGGCTGAGCTCAGCGGCCGCCGCTCTGTCCGTGGCCTACTGGTCGCGGCGCATCAGCCTGGTCATGCGCTGGATGGTCAGCGCCGGGCTGATGACGGGCTTTGCCCTGTTGCTTATGCTGCCTTCCACAGCCCTGCCCATGATCCTGGTGCTGCTGATCCTGGGACTGCCGGTTGGGCCGCTCATGGTCACCGTCTTCGGCATCGGTGGCCTTGTGGCACCTACCGGCAAGTTGGGAACCGTCATGACAGCACTCGCCAGCGGAATCGTCGCCGGTACTGCCCTGGGATCATCCATCGCCGGGCACCTGGCGCAGGACCACGGCTATTCCACCGCGTTCCTGGTCCCGGTTTGCGCTGCGGCCGGGCTGTTCCTCTTGGGGACGGCAGCCGCCGTCGTACTCCGTGCCGTTCAAAATAAGCGGGCGGGAACCGCCGCATAAAAGGCGAATATGGGGCTGCGACTAGGCCAACTGGGCTTCAATGCGTTCTGCGCTGGCTTTAAGCGCCGCAGCCACCTCTGCCGGATCTTGGGATGAGCGGATGTAAACAACAGCAATGGCGGCAGGACGGCGGCCGGGAACCCGAACGGGAACAGCGAGTGAGGAGACTCCAGCGATGACCTCATCATGGCTTGCCGCGTAGCCGCGGTGCCTTGCTTCCTCAGCCTCTCGGCGGTACACAATCCCGGGCGCCAGGTCTTTCCAGTCCTGCTCGTCAAACGTTGACTGAATGGCAATTCCGGGCGCACCGGCGTTGATCGGATGGCGTGAGCCGGGGTGCTGTGCCACGGCCGCGCCGGAGTGCCTCGGTTCGACGGTTACCAGGGTAATGCAGTCCTGGTGGTCCCACACCGCCACGAATGCTGTCATTGTCAGGGAATTGGCCAATTGCGTCAGCTCAGGCAATGCTGCGGTCTGCAGATCGCGCGATACACCCCTGGCCAGCGCAGCAAGCCCGGGGCCTGGCTGCACACGCCCGCCGTCGTCGCGTACCAGCAGTGAGTGATCCTCCAGCGTCCGTAAAATCCGGTACGCAACAGAACGGTGTACCCCGAGGGCAGTGGAGAGCTCGGCAATAGTCAGGGGCCTGTCTGCCTCCGCAAGGATTTCCAGCGCCCTGATACCCCTGGACAGGGTTTGCGACGGGGAAACCTGGGGAGCGGAATCCGGCGGGCTCTTGGCGGCAAGCGAGTTCATGTGGTCCATCCTAAGTGGCTGCAAGGGCAGGTTGCGGAACCTCTTGTGCCCGGACCCACCTTCCGGTAGCGTTCTTTTTGGGAACTGTAAGTTCAACTATAGAACAAAGCTGTACGAACTATAGAACAAGTCCCAAAGCCGGCCAGAGGAATCATTGATGATTGCCAACCCACCTGAAAAGGGAGAGCTCCCACAAAACGCAGAGCTCCCCGAAAGGGCGGGCCCAGGGAGCACAGCTGACGGACGGGGAGCGCCGGGCAACCACCACTTCCGTGGGAGCCTGGGACGGTTCGCCACGGGAGTGGCCATCGTGACCTTCGACGGCGTCACCAAACGGCATGGAATTACCGTTAACTCGTTCACATCGGTTTCTATGCACCCTCCGCTGGTGCTGGTCAGTATTGCCCGCCACACCAAGGCTCATGACGAGCTTGCCGGCCGGCCATTCACGGTGAACATCCTTGGAGCTGAACAGCGTGAGCTGGCCATGCACTTTGCCGGACGCCTTGGCAGGGAGCCCGTCTGGGTGGAAGGAAGCACGGCGCCCCGGCTTTCGAATGTTCTCGCCTATTTCGAATGCACGCCGTGGGCGGCGTACGACGGCGGCGATCACACGCTCTATGTCGGCCAGGTTGTTGATTTCGACTACCGGAACGGCGACGCCTTGGCATTTGCCAACAGCAACTTCACCACCATCCCCGAGAGTCAGCTGGGGATGGAAGAACTTCTCTGAAAGCGCCCAAAGTATTCGGCACGGCTAAAAGATGACTGGAGAAAGATCATGGGTATCCGCACCGGACAGCAGTACCTGGACAAGCTCAATGCCATGAGCCCCCACGTGGTGATCGATGGCGAAGTTGTCAGTGACAAAGTCGCCGAGCACCCGGCCTTCAAAAACGTAGCACGTTCCTACGCGAAGCTTTTCGACATGCAGCATGATCTGCAGTACCAAGAGGCGCTTACGTACACCTCTCCCACGTCTGGTGATCTGGTGAACGCCTCATTCCTGGTACCGAAAACCCTCGAGGACCTGCAACGGCGGCGAAAGGCGATCTCAACCTGGGCGGAGTACTCCAACGGTTTCCTCGGCCGGTCGGGGGACTACATGAACTCGTCATTGACCGCCTTGGCCACTGCTCAGAAGTGGTTCTCCCAGGCGGATCCCAAGTTCGCCGAGAACATCCGGAATTACTACGAGTGGGCACGGGAGAATGACACCCTGGCTACTCACACACTGATCCCGCCGCAAGTGAACCGGTCCGTTTCAGGCTCGGAGCAGATGGGTGGGCAGTTGTCGGCCCGGATTGTGGAAGAGCGCGAAAACGGCATCGTGATCAAAGGTGCACGGATGCTTGCCACCATAGCGCCGATTGCCGATGAACTCCTGGTCTTCCCGTCCACTGTCCTGCGAAATACCCCGGAGGATGCCCCGTACTCCTACGCCTTCGCCATCCCGAATGACACTCCCGGCCTGCGTTACCTTTGCCGGACGTCCCTCTACAACGGCGGCAGCACCCACGACGAACCCCTGGCTTCCCGCTATGAGGAGATGGATGCCGTAGCAGTGTTCGATGACGTTTTTGTGCCGATCGACCGGATCTTCATGCTCGGCAACCCTCAGCTTTGCAACGCCTTCTACTCGGAAACCGGCGCGGGTGCCCTGATGACCCATCAGGTGGTCACCAGGACCATCGCCAAGAGCGAGTTCTTCCTTGGCCTGGCGTCGGAGCTCGCCGAGTCGATCGGGATCGATGGGTTCCAGCACATTCAGGAAGACATCGCGGAGCTGATTATCGACGTCGAGATCGGTAAGGCCCTGATCCGGGCATCCGAGGCCGACGCGGAGCTTAATGACGAAGGCGTGATGCTTCCCAAATGGAGCACCCTGAACGCAGCCCGGAACTGGTACCCGAAGATCGCCCAGCGTTTCCCGCAGATCATCCGCAAGTTCTCCGCCTCGGGCCTGATGGCTCTTCCCGGTGAAGCGGATGTCAACAGCGACGCCAGGGCTGACATCGAGATGTACCTCCAGGGGAAGACCCGGACCGGACCGGAACGTGTGCGCCTGTTCAAGCTGGCCTTCGACGCATCAATATCAGGGTTCTCCGGCAGGCAATCCCTCTACGAGTACTTCTTCTTCGGTGATCCGGTGCGAATGGCCGGCGCTTTGGTCAACAGCTACGATCGCGGCCCGATCCGTGAACGCGTGCGCGAGTTCCTGCACCGGGAAGACTGACTGTGGGCTTGGTCACAAAAACAAGGTATCCTACTAACTAACTGACCGTTCGATCAGTAAAACGTGTCCGCAGGTACTAGCAGTGCCCCCAGCCATGGAGTTCCAATGACCGCAACTTCCTCCGTTGATTCAGAGACGGGCCCCAGCAGCAAACATGAGGAACGCAAAGTCCTCGCCGGGACGCTGGTCGGCACCACCATCGAGTGGTACGACTTCTTCATCTTTGCCCAACTGACGGGCACCCTGTTATCACCTTTGTTTCTCACACCCCTGCAACAGGCCAATCCCGGATTGGCGCAGATTCTCTCCTTTGCCCTCATCGGTATCAGCTTCCTCTTCCGTCCGCTCGGAGCCGTTGTTGCCGGGCACCTGGGAGACAAGCTGGGACGCAAGGCGATGCTGGTATTCACGCTGGTAATGATGGGGGCTGCCACCGCTCTGATCGGCATGCTGCCTACGTACAGCCAGATCGGCGTTTTGGCCCCGATTCTCCTCATCACCCTCCGGATCCTGCAGGGCTTCTCGGCTGGCGGCGAGTGGGGCGGAGCAGCCCTGATGGCTGTGGAACACGCACCCATGAGCAAGCGGGGCATCTTCGGTGCCTATCCGCAGATCGGTGTCCCCATCGGAATGATCCTGGCCACCGGCCTGCTGTTCTTCCTCAACAGCAGCATGTCCCGGGATGACTTCGCAGCATGGGGCTGGCGTGTTCCGTTCCTGTTGTCCATCGTGCTGATAGTGGTTGGTTACCTGATCCGGCGGGCTGTTGCGGAAAGTCCTGTCTTCCAGGAGATGGCCGCCCGCAAAGCCGAGAGCAGGGCGCCACTGGGTGAGCTCCTGCGCAAACACAAGACCCCGGTCGCCTACACGACCATGATCTTTATCGCGAACAACGCGGCGGGTTACCTGCTGATTGCGTTCTTCATTTCCTACGCCACCCGCTCGCTCCAGATGCCCGCACCGCCGGTCCTCCTCGCCACCACCCTGGCATCCTTTGGCTGGCTGATCTTCACGCTGGCCGGGGGCTGGCTGTCTGACCGGATAGGCCGCGTCAAAACTTTTCTCACCGGCTACGCCATCATCTTTGCGTGGATGATCCCGATGTTCGCACTCATCGATACCAAGGACATCCTGTTGTATGGGTTGGCACTTTTCGTCCTGACTATCGGACTGGGACTGTCCTACGGACCCATGTCGGCTATGTACGCAGAAATGTTCCCGGCTAATGTCCGCTACTCGGGTATCTCGATCGGTTACGCGTTCGGAGCGATCCTTGGTGGCGCCTTTGCCTCAAGTATTGCGGAGTGGCTGCTCCAGACCACCAAGTGGACAGGATCCATCGGTATCTACATCATGATTCTCTGCGTCATCTCGTCTATCGGCGTGATTCTGGCCAAGGAAACCAAAGGAAACCTCCTCGGAATCAGCAGGCACTGAGTCCTCCATCTGCCCGGCATGCACTTGGAGCGGGCAGGAATATCTAAACATTGGACGTGGTCCCCGGTCGCTTTGCGGCCGGGGACCATTCTTTCGCCCGAAAGCTTTCAGTGGGTTTGTGCCGGTACCTTGACGATCAAAGCGGAGATTACGTGCGGCACGGAAAAAGCGATTAGTGGCCAACTGAGTTTTGAAGCTCTATGGGCCAAACCGGAGGAGGAGCGCAATGAACAAGCACGCGTTCGTAGAACGCGCTGAGTTTGGCGATGACGTTTTGTTTTTTCTCGCCGTGCCCGCCAGCTGCGGAAAAGCGGGAAACTGGCGGGGCCGGGCAGATTCCGGGTCCATCGAAGTTGATCTTGAGGAACTGATTGAAGACTTGGCCGAGGCTTTGGCGGAGACGAGATCTGGACTCATATTCGTGATCGACGAGATGCAGGATCTGGATGATGGGCTGATAACGCCCTGTTGAGTGTTCAGCACCTGGCCAACCAGCGTGAGTGGCCGTTTTACATCGACGGGGGCCGGGCTGCCGAACCTTCCTCCGGTACTTAGCGAGACCCGGTCCTACTCCGAGCGCCTTTTCAACTACCGCAGCATAGGGGCTCTTGGTCGTGAAGACGCGGAATCGCCCTCGTTGCGCCCGCCCTCAAATACGGCGCGTCCTTCACCGCCGACGCTAAAGAACTCCTTCTGGCAGCTTCCGGCTCCTACCCATACTTCATTCAGGAGTACGGTTATGCCGCCTGGGAGACTGCACCGGAGAAGGTCGTAACGCTCCACGACGCGAAGATCGGCGTCGAAATCGGCAGAGCACAACTTGATCAGGGCTTCTTCCCGTCCCGATGGGAACGGGCATCAAAGGCGAAGAAATCATTCTTGCGCTGCATGGCAATCGATGGAGACGAGGGTTCCAGCACGATGGACCTTGCCGAGCGGGCTCAGAAAAAGACAGACATCAATGACGATGACCAAGGCATCCCTGGTTCACAAAGGCATCATCTACGCGCCCGCTCTGGGCAGGGTCGCGTTCACTGTGGCAGGCATGGCCGACTACATTTCCCGGCTCAAAGACTGAGCGAACCAAACGCCATCTTGATTTCGGGACGATTCTATTTGAAGAGCGGTCAAGCCCGTTCGGCTAGGGATTTGTAGATGGGTCTTGCCGTCTGGTCCTACTCCACACGCTCCCAGTTCCAGGACGTGGGTGGGGTCTTATTCTCCGGAAGTGAACGGCCGGGGTATTGACTAAGATTTTTCAACTAACTGATTGATTGTCTCCCATGGCGACGGAGCAGACTTTGTTTTGCAGCCAGCTGAGGGCATCACCTTCGGATGTGAAGTATCTGGCTTCGCACTCGATGGGGAGTCGTCGCAGGATCGCATTGGCGATGACTTCATCTACTGGGCTATTGCCGAGTATCGCCAGGGCGGTGAGCGTTTCACCGTCGCAGTACCCGCTGATTGCTTCCCGGCTGACCGCGCCCACGCCCGTGATTATCAGAAGTATGGCCCCAGGTTTTCCGCGCGTGAGTGCCCTCCGTTCGGAGCTGGCACGAAAACAGTCCTCTGTCGTGATGCATGCGGCGGGTTGCAGCGTGATCGAGGTTATCTGTGCGCTTTCCTCGTGTACGCGCACGGTGAAAAGATCCCCGGTCACGGGACTACGGAGTGGAATTCAGGCTGGTTTTGCGGCCCGACAAGACCTTTCAATCGCATTCTCTTCACAATGCCCCCAAACATTTGCTGCAACGAAGAATCCAGTGTGGAGGCGATAGTGGTCCCATCACTCTTCCCTACTTGATGGTGGAGAGGCTACATGGGAAGGCGGCAAGGGTCCACAGTTCAGGGTCAGCTTCTGATGCACGCCCAGTTTCCATGAAGGGACCGCCGCGCTGTGCTCTTGGCCTCGACGCCGAACACCCTGAATAACCGGAATGCCGCCTCTCGGCCTCGAGGCCGCTCCATCCGTTGCACAGATCACCGAAGGAGACCTATTGCTCAAAAACGACCGTTTTCGGACCCGTTGGGTTCAGTGCGGGGATAAGGCCACAGAGCGTACAAGGACTCCTCTACCTCATCGCCGCACTCATGGCACTCCGCCTAACAACCCCTAGCTCGCACCTAACCCACCAACCAGCCAACCTCGACAAACACCTCTGAACAACACTTCGTCCCCCCTTAGGGGCCCAGGCAACGGATCGGCTAACCGGCACCAACGGTGACATCTATTGCTCCGAAAAACGCCGCCACTTATCCCTGCGATCCACAGGCTGGCCCCGTTGTCCCCGCCGGCAGTTGCTGTTATCGCCCCCTCATCGTTCATTTCACCGTGCGGGTCATGCGTACATCGCCCAGACCCGCCGTCACTCGGATCTAGTCAGCGGCTTTCAGTGGCACGGTGATCGACCGGCTTTCGGACGCCGCTTCTAGGGTTTGGTCGGCGGCGTAAGTGCAAGGCCGATAGCGGATTCGACTGCATCGCGGCGCGCTTCGGTTGGATGGACGAGAAGCGACTGGATTGCTTGGATCAGCGCCACAAGCCTAGGCGTTCGGACCGTTGAAAGGCGTGTCATCGAAGTGGCGAGCGATTCCGTGACGAGGACGTCTACGCGGTCCCCGTAGGCGCCTGCGTGAGACCCGTGGGGAGCTATATAGCTCCCTCCGATCGAGATGTCCCCCAGGAGTGCCAGCAGAGGTACGCGGATCCCGTCTGGAACATCGCCGGCCGCAACGGCTGCGATGAAGGGCACCGCATAGGCCGTTGCTTCATATACCGTGCCCTGATGGCAGATGTTCGAGTAGAGCCCCTCACCGATTGCGATCGAAGGGTCAGCTCGAAGCGCAGCTAACGATCGCGCCACGTCGCCTGCGATGCTGAGTGACACGTTGGCGGCACCCAGGGAAACGACGCCTTTTCCGTAGGCGTGCTGCAGTCCGTTCCAGTCGACCTGGTCGAGTTCGTCCAAGGCATCGAAGCCTGTCCCGTTCGGTTGATACGGAGTATCCATACAACTGAGAGTAACCAGGCGAACGCGGAAGGATCCCGCGAGGACTGCTCGTTCGCTTGGCGTGGGAGGGACCATGGTTAGATAACTGACATGGGGAACCGATGGCTGGACCTGGGATCTGGTCTTTTGATCCTGACGCTCATTTCAACTTTCGCTGCACTCACGTCCGGTATCAACCATGAGCCAGAAGACATCCCCGCGTTAGTCTGGCGTCAACGGATCGCAGAGAGGCAATGGACCATGGCAATCACTATGCTCGTGCCCGCCGCCACCGCTGCGGTTGCGGTGATTTCCATGTTTGCCCTTCCGCGCAAACGCGCCAGGATCGTCGGCTCATCGATGGTGACCGTCCTTGCGCTTGCCGCGTTCTTCGCCAGTTGGTGGTTTGGGGACGAGGCCGTGAACTCGGCGAGATACTGGACCGAAAATGTGGACGAATATCGAAGAAATTTGGGCCTTTGATGCCCCAGGCGTGTTCCGGTGATCGACCGGCTGGCGGGCGCTCGTCCAAAGCCAGCTCTGACGGCAACGCCGCTTGCGCACCATGCCTGTGACAAGGGGTGAGACTGGATCTGGAAAGGTAGAACCATGACGCTACGCCTCCGACTCATGACCACCGGCGACTGTGAAGCCCTGGCTGAACTGCAAGTACGCAATCGCGAATTCTTGTCACCATGGGATCCCACCCGGACGGAAGACTATTTCACGGTGGAAGGTCAGCGAGCAGACGTCGAGGCAGCATTGGCACGTCACGGGCGCGGCGATGCGATGCCCTGGGTCATTTTGGATGACGATGGCGCGGTAGCTGGGCGCTTGACGCTCAGCGGCATCACCCGGGGCCCCTTCCAGTCCTGCAGCATGGGGTACTGGCTGTCGGAGGACCGAACAGGCAAGGGTCTGGCGACTGAGGCAGTCCGAGCAGCAGTCGCCTCCGCCTACACCGAACTGGAACTTCATCGAGTACAAGCCGAAACATTGATTGCCAATGTGGCTTCACGAAACGTCCTCGCTAAGACAGGTTTTCAGCAGTACGGCATCGCGCCGAAGTACTTGAAGATCGCAGGCGCATGGCAGGACCACCTTATGTTCCAGCACCTGAACGACAATGTCCGGTAGAGGATCCCTGAGCGTTACGGTGAGGGCGGCAATCTCCGGCACGGAAGCTGTGTTCCAGTGCCACTGACTCTAGAAACGAAGCTGGGTCCAAATGTAGGAGTCTCTCCATCGGGGTTCCTCGAACGCCCATGAAGTCATCACAGCGTGTGCCGCCCGCATGTCAGGAGCACCTGTGCTGAAGTGCTGATCAGGAGTCCCGTCGCGGTATTCGACGAGGTAGGTGCCGTCAGCGTTGCGGGAAGACTGAATATAGGTCTGTTCCGTGACGTCGACCAAACGTTCGACGATTGCGAAGGTTTCGTCGCCGTTCTCAATGTCTTCCAAGAGCATGAACAGTAGATCCTCAGAGGGATCGTCCCAGGTTTCACCTGACTCATTCGATGCCCTGAGCGTCGGTATCACTTGTGTTCCCCTAACCTTTTCCCCGGATGAGCTGCTACTGATGTTCGTAACCTTATCCCTGCGTTTAAAGGGGAGGGGGTCCGCGACCCAGATGCACTCAAAATTCAGTGACGTCGAAGCGTTGTCCGTAAGCCGATCGTCTACCGGCACGCTTGAAAGAGCACCAATTCCGATCGCCCCCCGTCGGCTGTCACCCCGCGAATCTTCGCGAATCGACCGACGGACTGGAAACCCAGAGCCTCGTGCATTCTGATGGAAGCCGTGTTGTGTTCGTTCGCGAAGTAATAAGCGGTCGAAGACTGAGACCAGATCCACTCCACCCGCGCGCTGGTGAGAGCAGAACCGATTCCCCGCCGGCGGGAATTCGGAGAGACGACGACACCCCCTAAATAGTGGCCCGCAGGGGCTTTGCCATCGGGTTCGCCATGGAAGTGCGTTTTGGCTACACCGACGATCTCTTCTTGTATGGACGCTACCAACACGATCCGCTCGCTTACCGGGGCAACCATTTCTGGAGTCCAGCGTGCGCGGTCGCTGGCATCGCAGATCGCGACCACATGTTCCAGGTCGTCCAGAGTCGCCTCGCATATCTGCATCCATAGAGCTTACTGAGGGGCTGGGCGGGGCCGTTAAAGTTCCCGCCAGCCGTAGATCAGACGACGCTTCACCGCCCCGTAAGGATCCTCTTGGGCAATCGGATTGCCCGGTCAGGGTTCGGCTTACGTGCACCAGGACGACATTTAGCGCCGCGAAAATGCCGCCACTTATCGCCGCGATTCACATTCTTACGGAAAGCACAGCTAGGCCCTGCCATAACTCATGTCCGTAAACAAAAGGTTTCAAAACCTTACTGGGAGGGTTTTTGACATGGCAGCGGGAAACGTCATCGGGCCGCCAGGACGGTGAAGGGTCAGCCGGCACTGAGTCCTTGCTGAAGCAGGCCCACTACGTCGTCGTCCCTCAACTGCTCGAAGTGATGGTAGAAAGCGCCCACTGCCCGGAACTTTCCTGGCAGGTGGAGGCAGAGGACGAAGTCGGTGACCCGCTCAAGGGAAGCCTGAGCTTCCACCGAGGCAACAGGTACTGCCACCACCACTGTTGCAGCGCCGGAACCGCGGACAGCCTCTACTGCTGCCCGCATGGTTGCCCCGGTAGCCAGTCCGTCGTCGGCGAGGATAACTGTTTTCCCCTTCAGATCCAGCTTCAGGCCGGGATAGCTGCGGGCGCGGCGTAGAAGCTCCGCGCGCTCGCGGTCTTCCACCTGGTTCAACAACTCCTGCCGGACACCGTGCTCAAGCATCTGGGCCAGCAGGGGTCTGTTGATGATCCGTACCACTCTTCCCTCGGATGCCGGCTGGCCGGCATCCGATTCGTCAGCGGCTGCCGGGGCAAGGGCAAGGGCGCCATAGGCTGTTTCCTCATGGCCCGGGATTCCCAGTTTTCGGACGAGCATGACCCCTAAGGGCAGGTACAGCGCAGCAGCCAATGCTGCGGCCACCGGTACGCCCCCGCGGGCCAGGCCGAGGACCAGGGTGTCAGGCCGTTCACGGAATTGGGGGAGGGCAGCCGCCAGGCGCCTCCCTGCTTCCTCGCGGTCCTCGTAGCGCGTGTTCATCGGGGGAGTTGTCAGACGGAGAGGAACTCGATGGCCGCCTGTTTGAAGACGCGGCTTGTGAGAGCGCTGGTGTGGTTTCGTCCGGGAATCACCAACTGCTCCACCAATGCTCCGGATTTTGAACCGATCGCGGCCAGGTCAGGCATGGTCGCCGCGCGCTCGTCGTTCTCGCCCGCCACGAGGAGGATTGGCACATGGGGGACTGCCTCGGCCGGATCGTAAGGCTCGGCCTTGATGGCTTGCACTAACGAGAGCAGCGCAAAAATGTTGTTGCTGGGAAGCACCAGCGCCATCTTCAGCAGCTGGGCGGTGGAGTCGTCGGCGATGGGAGTCCCGTCGGCCAGGTAATTCTGTGCAGCCACGAGATCGAAAGCCGCCAGCGGGTCTGCCGTGTTCGGGCCGCCCATGACGATCCGATGGACGATCTCCGGCTGCGTGGCACCGAACTCCCACGCCAGACGCGACCCAAGGGAATAGCCGATCAGATCCAGTCCGCTGGCAGGGTCACCATCCTGCACAGGCCGGACGCCGGCGTCGAACGCTATCTGCAGGAGATCCGCACGGATCCGGCTGGGCGTGTATGAGTCCAGATCCTCAGGCGCGCCGCTGCGGCCGTGGCCCGGAAGGTCAACCGTGATGACTTTGCGCCCCGCTGCAAGAAGGGCCTGCAGCCAACCGGTGTCTTCCCAGTTCAATTTGCTGGATGAGGAGAATCCATGGAGCAGCAGGATGGGCCGCAGACCGGCGTCGCGCTCTGGCTCATGGAGTGCCACGTACAGCTGGGGGTCCGTACCCTCGACCGTGTGGGAATGCTGTTCGCCGGTGTGCCTGCCGCTCATCGTGTCAGTCCTCATCAAGTACGGCGCTCAGGCGAACCCGGCGCTTCGGTGCCTCTTCCTTCGGGACAGTGCCCACGATGCCAGCGGTGTTGTCCGGCACCTCAAACACGATCAGGGGTTCGCCGACGTTGATTTTGTCGCCTGGCCCGCCGTGGATACGCACCACTTTACCCGCCTGCGCACTCGGGAGTTCAACCGCGGATTTGGGCCTCGTGCGGGTTCGACGGCGAGACCACCTTGAGGCTTGGAACGTGCGCAAACAGTGCCTGTGCAGTCTCAGGCTGTTTGGCGGGCCAGTCTGATTCTTGTGCCTATCCGGGATGCAGCTGCGATGGCGGCGATCAGGACAAGGGTGCTGAACAGCTGAATGCGGCTGGCTTCTGCCCAGAAGCCGACTGCCAAAATGAGGGCCAAAAGGATCAGTCCGAGGATAGTCAGGGCCGGGAACCCTTTCATCCGCAAGGGAAGTTCTGTTCCCTCCCGGTCCGCCCTCCTGCGGAGGATCAGCTGGGACACCAAAGCCGAACCCCACACCACCAGGCAAGTCGAACCCACCAGCTGGAAGAGGGCCGGGAGGATCTGCTCAGGGAAGAGCAGTTCCAGCACCGTGGCGGCGAAGCCGAAGGCCACCGAGACCAGAACCGCAGGCACCGGAACCCCCGCTGGCGTCAGTTTCGATAGAAAGTAGGGGGCCTCGCCGCGCTGCGACAGCGAGTAGGCCATGCGTGATGCCCCATACAAGTTGGCGTTGAGAGCGGAGAGAAGCGCAACTGCTGCCACCAGCGTGATGGCTGCACCGGCACCAGGGATGCGGGCGGCGTCGAGCACTCCCGCAAACGGCGACTGCAGGCCGGGGGAGCCAACGGGCAGGACTGCGGCGATCACCAAAACCGATCCAATGTAGAAGACCAGGATGCGCCACACCACTGTCCGGATCGCTACGCCAACGCTGTCCGCAGGGTCCTCGGTCTCGGCCGCAGCAACGCTGACGATTTCTGTTCCACCAAACGCGAAAATGACCACAAAGAGGGCGGCCGCGATGCCGCCGAGGCCCGCGGGGGCGAAGTCTGCACCGATGACGGACAAGCCGGGCGAGGGTACGTCGGGCAACAGGCCCAGAAGCAGGGCTGCGCCTATGGCCAGGAACAGGACGATTGCCGTGACTTTGAGAATGGCGAACCAGAACTCGAACTCGCCGAAATTCTTCACTCCGGCGAGATTGATGGCGGTAAAAAGCACCATGAACGCCAATGCAAGGGCCCATACGGGGATAACGGGCCACACCGAGAACAACAGTGCCGCCGCTCCAAGGGCTTCCGCGGCTATGACCACTACCAGCTGGAGCCACCAGAGCCACCCGACGGTCGCTCCCGCTGTTTTGCCCATGGCACGTTCGGTATAGACGGAGAAGGCTCCGCTGTTGGGATGTGCTGCGGCCATTTCTCCGAGAGCCCACATCACCACAATGATCAGGGTGCCGGCCACGAGGTAGGAGATCAGGACGGCAGGTCCAGCCAGCTGTATGCCCGCGCCGGAACCGAGGAACAGGCCGGCGCCGATGGCACTTCCTAGTCCCATCATGGTCAGCTGGCGCGGACGGAGGGAATGACCAAGGTGAGCGGCAGGGCGTTCATTGGCCGGGTGTTTCGAGGGAGGGCGTTCCGCGGTGGACTTCGTTGTCATGGGCGAACCTTCTTGGGGGTCGGTGGGTTTCGGGTCCTTATGGGACCTACCGAATTTACCCCCTTTCCTTCTCCGCGCGCGTGTTGCTTGAAGCTGCCGCCGAGCAGGCTATGGGCACGCCTCAGGTCTGAGGCGGGCGAACGTGTCCGGCAAAATTCGAAACATTTTGTTTTGAAGCCTTCACCCCTTACGATGAGTTCTAGTCAATGTGACTATAACTGTTCCAGTGAAGCCCGGTTCGGCCGGGAACTAATCCGGCCAGCACAGGGTGCCGTAGGGGGTGGGAATCATGTACACGAATGCAGCCAATGTCTCAGAACGCCAGGCGGCCCCACCCTCACTTGCCATTTCCACGGTGATCTTCGCCCTTCGTCCCAGTGAGCAGTCGGGCCGCCCGACTCTGTGGCTTCCGCTGGTGCGGCGCATCCGTGAGCCTTTCAAAGGACTCTGGGCCCTGCCAGGCGGCCCCCTCTCCCATGCCGAATCCCTCCAGGACGCTGCTTCGCGCAACCTTCAGGAAACCACCGGACTGGCCCCAAGATACTTAGAGCAGCTGTACGCCTTCGGAGGCCTCCACCGCTCGCCCAGTCAAAGGGTGGTGTCGATCGTCTACTGGGCGCTCGTCCAGCCCACAGAGGCCGCCCTTGCTGATGAGTCTGAAAACGTGAAGTGGTTCCGTGCCGACCGGCTGGGGGAGCTGGCCTTTGACCACAACGCCATCGTGGACTACGCGCTGTGGCGGCTGAGGAACAAGATGGCTTACGGCTCCATTGCCTATCACCTGCTTGGTGAATACTTCACGCTGGCAGAAGTGCGGGAGGTCTATGAGGCCGTCCTGGACAGGCAACTCGATCCGGCCAACTTCCGTCGGCAACTCAAATCCACCCCTGAGATTCAGGAAACCGGTGAATACCTCCAGGGCGGAAAACACCGTCCCCCACGCCTTTACCGCTTTATCGGCCACCCAGGCCTAGACCCAGATAACAGGAGCAATCATGAGCAGCGTTAACACAACCATCCAGCTCATCACCCGTGAACAGGCCGAAAAAGGAACGTTCGCGGCGGCGAAAGCCTCCACTTGCAGCCCTGCCCTGGCCAAGGGCCCCTGGGACTACGACCTCGCGGAGGCCCTGGCCGATACGCCCGCCTATGGTCCCGGTGCTTCAAGCGCCGACGTCGCACCTCGTGCCACCCCGAGGCAGGGGCAGTTGCCGGAGGAGTACAAACTGGCCAGTGACGCTGAGCTGGACGCCAGGATCCGGGCCGCCAAAGCGACTTTGGGGGAGCGGGCTGTGATCCTGGGCCACTTCTACCAGCGGGACGAAGTTATCGAATACGCCGACTTTGTGGGTGACTCCTTCCAGCTGGCCAATGCCGCCCTGACCAAGCCTGAAGCCGAAGCCATCATTTTCTGCGGCGTGCATTTCATGGCTGAGACGGCCGACATCCTCTCCAAGCCGGATCAGGCTGTGATCCTGCCCAATCTCGCCGCCGGTTGTTCAATGGCAGACATGGCTGATATCGATTCCGTGACAGAGTGCTGGGAGCAGCTGGAGGAAATCTTCGGCAGCGAGCCCGACGCCGACGGCCGTGTTCCCGTCATCCCCGTGACCTACATGAATTCTTCCGCTGCCCTCAAGGGCTTCTGTGGGGACCACGGCGGAATCGTCTGCACATCCTCTAACGCAGCCACCGTGCTGGACTGGGCATTCCAGCGCGCCCAGCGGGTTTTGTTCTTCCCGGACCAGCACCTGGGCCGCAACACTGCCAAGGCCATGGGCGTGCCCTTGGACCGGATGCCCATGTGGAACCCCCGCAAGGACCTCGGTGGTAACGACGAAACCGCCCTGCAGGACTCCCAGGTGATCCTTTGGCACGGCTTCTGCTCAGTTCACAAGCGCTTCAACGTCGGTCAGATCGAAAAAGCACGGATCGACTTTCCCGGAGTGCAGGTGATTGTGCACCCCGAATGCCCCATGGAGGTAGTCGACGCCGCCGATTCGGCCGGGTCCACGGACTTCATCCGGAAGGCCATCGCGGCCGCCACTGAGCCGACGGTCTTCGCCATCGGTACCGAAATCAACATGGTGAACAGGCTTGCCGCCGAGTACCCGCAGCACACCATCTTTTGCCTGGACCCGGTTATCTGCCCGTGTTCCACGATGTACCGGATCCACCCGGGTTACCTCGCCTGGGTCCTTGAGGGACTGGTGAACGGCGAAGTACTCAACCGGATCACAGTCGACGACGCCGTTGCAGGCCCGGCACGCTTGGCGTTGGAACGGATGCTGGCGGCCCGTCCATGAATGGGCAGGAGCCAACGCGGAACTCCGGACGGGAGCGCACGCTCGTCGTCGTTGGAAGCGGTATAGCCGGACTCTACGCTGCCCTGCTGGCCGCCGACGCGCCCCGGACCCATGGCCGCGGGACTGACGTGGTGCTCCTGACGAAAGGAACCCTTGAACAGAGCAACACCTTCTACGCGCAAGGTGGAGTTTCAGCAGTCTTGGAGCCCGGAGAAGCGGCGCCTGGTGACTCTGTTGCCGCGCACATCGCGGATACTCTCGCCGGCGGCGCGGGCCTGAACAACCCCGAAGCCGTCCGCGTGCTCTGCACTGAAGCCGTCCGTGATATCGCCGGGCTGAAGCGCTTCGGGGTGGACTTCGACTGCGATGACGCCGGACATCCTGCCCTGGGGCTGGAAGCGGCCCACTCCGCACCCCGGATCCTGCATGCCGGTGGGGACGCGACCGGCGCGGGCATCGCCAGGGGACTTATCGCCGCCGTCCTCGAGCGGGCAGTCAGCGGAAGGCTGCGGTTGGTGACGGACGCCTTCGTGACCGAACTGACGACGTCGAACGGACGCGTATCGGGGGTGAAGTACCTCCACAACGGACTGTTCACCAGCATCGAGGCCGACGCCGTGCTGCTGGCTACCGGCGGCGCCGGCCGGCTTTTTGCCCGCACGAGCAACCCGGATGTGGCCACTGCCGACGGTTTGGCCTCGGCCTGGCGTGCGGGCGCAACTGTCCGGCACCTGGAGTTCTTCCAGTTCCATCCCACCACGCTTGCAGCAACGGAGCGGCCCGGCGGTCCACCCGCGCTGCTCATCTCTGAAGCGGTGCGTGGTGAAGGCGCGGTCCTCACGGACGCGGCCGGCCACCGATTCATGCCTGATTACCACCCCGACGCCGAACTGGCCCCCCGCGATGTTGTTTCCCGCAGCATTGCCCTCCACCTGGCAAGGACCGGGGCGCCGGCGGACAGCCCGGTCTTCCTGGATGTCCGCGGCGTCGAAGCCTCCAAGGGGCGCGGATTCCTGGCGCGGCGTTTCCCGACGTTGACAGCTGCCACCCGTGCTGCCGGTTACGACTGGACGGCGGAAGTGCTGCCCGTATCCCCGGCCGCCCATTACTGGATGGGAGGCGTCGCCACAGACCTCTGGGGCCGTACCTCAATCCCGGGGCTTTACGCTGCGGGTGAGGTTGCATGCACGGGTGCCCAGGGCGCCAACCGGCTCGCCAGCAATTCCCTGCTTGAAGGCCTCGTTTTTGGCAGGCGCGCAGTCGAGGCTTATCTTGACGCTGCCGAACCGGCCCGCTTTGACACCACTGATGCCGGCTTTGCCGCGAGCGACGCCAGCGTAGACATCGAGGCTGCATCGGTGGGTTTCACTGGCTTCGAATCCGATGGCTTCAGCCGCGGTGCCTTGTCCCGTCTGATGACCCGGGCAGCCGGCGTCCTGCGTACCGGTGCTGAGCTGGATGAGGCAGCACGGCAGTTGGCGGTCTGGGCCGCAGGCTTGGTCCGGACTGATGCGCTGGCCGTACGTGATTTCGAAGACCGGAACCTGCTGCTGGCAGCACAGCTGCTCGTTGCCGGAGCGAGGTCACGCAAAGAGTCTGTTGGTGCGCACTACCGCGCCGACTCCCCACAGAACTTGCGTGGTCAGGGAGCCACCACTCTTCCGATGCAAAGGATCAGCTCATGACCTCCACTGCCCACGCCTTCACTCCGATCGATGCCGTTTCCGGTACTGGCAGCTCCGTCCAGGGGAGCCTTCCGGATGCCGCCGTCCTGAAAGTCCTTCGCTCCGCCCTGGAAGAGGACGCTCCCTATGGCGACATCACGTCCCAGACCCTCATCCCGGAGGAAGCCCGGGCAACCGCTGTGCTCAATGCCAGGGTTCCCGGCGTTCTCAGTGGAGGAAACGTGTTCGCCGGCGCGATGAGGCTCACTGATCCGGACGCCGTCGTCGAACTCCTGGTGGCTGACGGGGAGCGTTTTACCGCCGGCACTTGCCTTGCCCGGGTGACAGGCAACGCCCGGGCGGTATTGCTCGCCGAACGCGTTGCGTTGAACCTGATCCAGCGGATGAGCGCGATTGCCACCAAAACAGCAGGGTTTGTGGACCTGGTGGCCGGAACGAAGGCACGGATCACCGATACGAGGAAAACCACCCCCGGGCTTCGCGTCCTGGAGCGTTATGCGGTCCGCTGCGGCGGTGGGGCCAACCACCGCTTCAGCCTGTCCGATGCAGTGCTGGCAAAAGACAACCACCTGGCCGTAATTACCGGCGGTGATTCCCGGAAGCTGACGGATCTCCTGTGCCAAGCCAAGGCACAGCTGGGGCACACCACCCACTTTGAGGTGGAGGTGGACACCATGGAGCAGATCGAACCTGTGCTCGCGGCCGGAGTGGACACCATCATGCTGGACAACTTCAGCCCGGCCGACCTCGCCGCTGGAGTCGCTCTGGTGAACGGGCGCGCCCGGATCGAGGCGAGCGGCAACGTAACCCTGGAAACGGTGGCCGGCATCGCCGCAACAGGGGTGGACGTCATCTCCATCGGAGGGCTCACCCACACCGTAGCCGCCTTGGATCTCGGGTTGGACGTTGAGCTGGACCTCAGTCCCGGCCTCACCCCCACCTCTGGTTCCGGGGACCGCTGAACCGTCATGATTTTCCTCGACGCGGCAGCCACAACACCGGTCCGGCGGGAAGTGCTCGAAGCCATGTGGCCCTACCTGACAGGTGAATTCGGCAACCCCTCCAGCCACCATACGCTCGGTGAAGCTGCCGCCAACGCGCTCGCTGACGCAAGGGCAACCGTGGCGCGTTCCCTCGCCTGCCGTCCCGGCGAAGTAACCTTCACCTCAGGAGGTACGGAGGCCGACAACCTGGCCGTGAAAGGGATCTCCCTGGCCCGCCAGGCCGCCGACCCCCTCCACAACAGGGTAGCCATCAGCGCCATAGAGCATCCGGCAGTGGAGGAATCTGCCAGGTACCTGGAAGGGTTCCACGGGTTCGTCGTTGATGTGGTGCCTGTGAACCGGTACGGGCAGGTGACACCCGAGGCGCTCGCAGAAGTGGTGCGGCCTGAAACCGCACTGGTCAGCGTCATGTATGCGAATAACGAGATCGGCACCATTCAGCCGGTGGCTGCTTTGGCTGCCGAGGCACACAGGCATGGCGTACCGTTCCACACAGATGCGGTGCAGGCTGCAGGCTGGCTTTCCCTGGACACCAAGGCGTTGGGCGTGGATGCCCTCAGTATTTCCGGCCACAAGCTCGGTGCACCCAAGGGCAACGGGGCACTCTATCTCCGGAGCCGGACCAGGATTGAACCACTGGTCCACGGTGGAGGCCAGGAGCGTGGACGCCGCTCGGGTACCGAGAACGTTGCGGGAGCGGTGGCCCTGGCAAAAGCACTCACACTCGTTGGCACGGCTGAGCAGGGAACTGCCGAAGAGCCTGTGGCGGCCAAGGCGGCAGGGCTCCGCGATCAATTCATCAAGACCGTCCTGGAGCTCGTCCCGGGTGCCATCCTGACTGGTCATCCCCGGGAGCGGCTGCCCTCCATCGCATCGTTCTGCTTCCCGGGCACCAGCGGAGAGTCAGTCCTGCTGGAATTGGAGCGTCAAGGCGTGGTGTGCTCAAGCGGATCTGCCTGTGCCGCTGGGTCGGATGCGGCGTCCCCGGTGCTGCTCGCACTGGGGATAGAGGCAGAAGTTGCCCAAACTGCAGTGCGGTTCAGCTTCGACTCAACGGTGGGCGCCGCTGAACTGGCGGAAGCGGCGGCGGCGGTGGGCGCCGCCGTCGGGAATGTCCGTTCCCTCAGCGGCCGCTAACGTTCCCGGACACCTACTGGATTGGTGAGTTCGCCGATCCCCTCCACATGACACGTGACGGTGTCGCCGGGCTGGAGTGGTACAGATTCGGCCGGGAACCCGGTGAGGACGAGGTCGCCCGGATGCAGGGTCATAAAAGAAGTCAGGTACACCAAAATCTCGTCCACCTTCCACCCGAGGTCAGCTGAGCTCCCGGCCCCAAGCGTCCGACCGTTGTGCGTGATCCCCATGGATACCGCAGAGTCATCCAGGGAGGTGACCAGCCATGGTCCAACGGGGGTGAAGGTGTCCTGGCTCTTGGCGCTGATCCACAGCTGATCCGTTTTCTGATGGTCCCGGCTGGTCACGTCGTTGCCGATCGTGTATCCGAGTACAGCAGCGCGGGCGTTTTTGAGGGTCAGTCCGCGCGCTTTACGCCCGACGACGACTGTCAGTTCGGCTTCCGGGTCAACCTGCTCTCCTCCCTCCGGTAGTTCAATGGTGTCGCCCGGTCCTATGACGCTCGTGGCTGCCTTGTGGAACGCCTGGGGTGGAAGGGCCCGGCCCGACGGGCCCGTATTGTGGGCCATCCCCAGAACATTGGCGGGAACGCTGGGAGCCAGGAAGCGGAAGGTGTCCTCGCTGACCTCCTGGCCTGCAGTCCAACCGGTACGCGCCGGGCTTACCGCATTAGCCAATGACTCCGGAAAGGGCGAGGCAATGACGGTCCAGCGCCGCCCTTCCGCAGAGCTGAAGTCGGGACAGTCGTTGGCCACGAAGTACTGTTCGGCTGGTGGCGTTGGTGATTCCCGGACCAAGGGGCGAACGCGGGCGATGCGGCGGGATGAACCTGGAATCATCCCCACATCCTATGCTCGGCCGGCACTAGGCCAGGGCAGCGGATCCGAAGGCGACGCTGAACCTGTCGCACCAGAGCACCACCGTGTCCAATCCACTCAGGTCTGCGCCGGCAGGAATGACGTAGTTGTGGGTGCCATGGGTTGCTTTGATATGGCCGAGGTCCAGGTATTTGCCTCCCCGGTACTTGAACCAGTCACCGCCGGCGTCTAGTTCACTGAGCCAGATCTTGACATCTGGCCCATCGCTGCTGGCCAGATTCTCCAGCCGCACCAGCTGCGTCCCGTCTGCCAGCGTCAGGAGGCTGGCCGTACCGCTGGTTGGGTGCTCCTGGGATTGGAAATCGCCCCGGGCCACCACAACAGGTGCAGCTTCCGAGGCTGGGGCCCCTGCGGTCGCGGCGGACGGAGTGGGCTGCATGCTTTCCGTGGGGCCCGACGGCGAAACTGTGGTTGTGTTCGAGGGGGAGGAGGCAGCGGGTACGGCCTCAGGCAGGGCCTCATTAAGCGTGCTGCTTGTGAAGAGCCGCCAGGGTTGGAAGAGGTAGGCGCCGATCAACAGCACAGCCACCGTGCAGGGAATGAGCACAGCCAGGACTTTGCGGCGTTTGAGGAATTCCATATCTCTACGGTAGGTGCGGAGGGAATGCTCTGTCCCCGGGAAAGTCTTACCGTTTGCTGACAACCCCCGGAGAGTTTGCCTGCCGGAGAGAGTGGGGGAGAGTCCGCCGGCCTAGGAGAGCTCGCCCACGGGGATTTCCACCGCGAGGCGGTTGGACGGCCCCGCAAGCGGAGAGGCCCAGGCCTCGTTGTAAGCGCATGACGGGTTGTAGGCGAAGTTGAAGTCCAGGATGAATTCTGCCGAGGGACCAGAGCCGCGGATGCCTTGGTAGGCGCCCTTGATGGTGTCGAGGAGGTATCGCCCGGAACCGTAACTGCCGCCGCTCTGCCCGGCGGTGGCGTCGCGGAAGGGTACGAAGATGCCTCCGCCGTAGCCCTGGATCTTCCAGACTGCCAGTTGGCCCATCTCGGGAAAGTCAAAGGTCCCGAGCCGGACAAAATGCACCGGACCATCGGTGCCATTATCGACGCTCATCTCCCGGCCCGCGCCCTCTTTCGTCAGGGGGACGTTGAAGCGGTAGATGGGATCGTAATCCGCTGTCCGGAGGCCGCCAAAAACGGCCTTATCGGCGGCCGTCAGAGGTGAGGCGGGGTGCGTCCCGAACATACGGTCACGCTCTTGCCGCCAATAGGAATGCGCTTCCGCCGGGTTGTCAGCGGCAATCCGCCTGACATTGTCATAAAGGGCGAACGTCCGTAGCCGCCAGTCTGCGACGTCGACGGCGGAGATTTCTGTGATCTTGCCGCCGCCCCGATTTTCTTGCAAATTCGCCATTCCCCCAGCCTAGTCGCCTTTGGCATCCCCTCCGCGAAACGCTGCGCCGCCGACCGTCGCGGGTCCCCCCTGACCGCTACGCTGGGATGCATGACAGGGACGGGAATCTCCGCATCGCTCCGGCTAACCTCAGTGCTGCTCGTGGCGGCAGCGGCGATGGCTGGCTGCAGCAACGACGGAAAAGGCACTCCGGCGTGGACGGCCGGCGCGAGTCCCTCAGGTTCCGTATCCCAGGCCCCCACTGCAAATCCAACGGAAACCGCCGTATCCGGAACCTCAACTGCGGAGGCCACCCCGTCGGGAGGCGAGACTCCGGTGGTCGGCGCAACTGCTTCCGCCTGGAAGGTCTTCAACGATCCCGGGAAAACGGTGAGCTTTGAGCTGCCGCAGGAGTGGATTACGCAGTCCCTGCCACCCGCGGATGGTTCTCTGCCCGGTGCACTGAAAATCGAGGTGAAGGATTCCAAAGGTGCTTATCTTGCCACCCTGCAGACAGGGTTGCCCGCGGCGGCTCCGGTGGATTGCGCCGCTCCAACGGCCAAGCCCTACGTGGTTGTCAGCAGCGTTCCGGTGGAATTGCCACATGCTGACGGGGAGGGCACTATTCCGCCGCGAGTGGTATTCCGCGTCATCCAGGGGTACAAGTTCTTCGGTTCATTTGGCATCACCAACATGGTCGGCGGCGCGGACGGAAAGGCCTGCACCCTGCAGAACGTCGTCCGGGGTCCGGCAGGCAAGGGCAACTATTCCTTCGGGGATCTCACTGCGCTGAAGGCCTTCGCCACGGATGAAAAGGTGGCACCGGCGAAATCCTTTGACACCTTGGATCAGGCGGCCAAGTACGTGAACGAGGGATCTGAATTCGCCAACGTCCAGCGGATGCTAATGTCTCTGAAGATCAATAACTAGTCCCACCGTTTGCCTCTGCTTCTGGCTGGCGGTTTGAGGGCTGCTCTGCTTCCACTTCATACTCCGGAGATACATGCAACGCTCGGTCGCCGCCCGGCTCGTCTTCAAGACCACCGCCGAGACGAAAGTTGCTCTGGCTGTTGCCGTGGCCAGCAATCCAGGCTATTCCTCGGTGACAGAAACGCTGTCCGTGACAGCGGGCGGCCAGAACGTTCCGGTCACGGAACTGGCCGATGATCACGGCGGAAGGTTCCACTACTTTGAGCTTGCTGATCCCTCCGAAGTAACCGTCGACTATGCCGCCACCGTGTCCGGGCAGGCGATCCCGCAGGAGCCCACCCTTATGGATCTCATCCGCTACGTCCGGCCCAGCCGCTATGCGGAATCTGATCGCCTCCTGCCCACCGCCTACGCAGAATTCGGCGGGCTCCAGGGGGAAGAACTCCTGCACACTGTCCGGAACTGGGTATCCACCGAGCTGCGCTATATCAGTGGATCCTCGCGGGGAACCGACGGGGCAGTGGAGACCCTGCTGCACCGTAGGGGTGTCTGCAGGGACTTCGCTCATCTGGCCATTGCATTGTTGCGGTCCAAAAACGTGCCGTGCCGCCTCGCTGCCGTCTACGCTCCCGGACTGAGCCCCATGGATTTCCATGCCGTGGTGGAGGCCCATCTCAACGGGGCCTGGCACATCATTGACCCCACAGGGTTGGCACCGCGCGAGAGCATGCTCCGCATCACGGCAGGCCGGGACTCCTCCGACACAGCCTTCCTCTCTACAATCGGAGGAAGCCTCACCCTCAGGGAGCTGGGCGTCACCGCTGTGGTGGACGGAATATTGCCGGAGGAAGACCCGTCAAAGCTTGTAGTACTTCGGTAGTGCCCGTCCTGGGCGGCTAGTGCCGGGCGACGGCACCTCGGAGCTTCTCAGTAAGCCGAAGCAGCTCGCGCTGTTCAGCCGCAGTCAGCGACGGCGTCATCAGCGCCTCAATATCGCGTACATGCATCCTGCCGATCTGCTTCTGCAGATCACTTCCCGCTTCGGTGAGCTTCAGCAGGACTCCCCTGCCGTCGTCGGGAGCGGGCATACGCTCCACCAGGCCGCGCTTCTCCAGCCGCTCCACCAGCCGGCTCAGGCTGGACTGGCTCAACAGGATATGGTCGTTCAGCTCATTGAGCCGGAGCCAGCCCGAGGGACAGCGCGACAACGTGAACAGGACGTCGTATTCATTGAGGGCTATTGACTTGAAAGCAGGTCCGGACTGCAGTCGCCGCATCACGGCAACCTGGGCGCGGAAGAGAGACTCCCAGGTTTCCGCTGCAAGGCGGACCGGCGATTCGGCTGGACGGTCGGCCATCACGCCTCCTTTGCTGAGGCTGCTGCCGTCCCCGCCGTTTGAGGCAGAGCCGCGGCAGAGACGGATGATTTCTTGTCCTGTGCCGCCGGCAGGGCAGCGACCCGGGCAGCATGGGTTGGAGGCTCGGGAACGTGGGCAGGCTTAAGGGACGCATATTCCTTGCGAAGGACGGGAAGGACTTCTTCCCCGAACAGATCAAGCTGCTCCAGCACGGTTTTCAGCGGCAGGCCCGCGTGGTCAATGAGGAACAGTTGCCGCTGGTAGTCGCCAAAGAATTCCCGGAAGGTGAGGGTCTTCTCGATGACTTCCTGGGGGCTTCCAACCGTCAGCGGGGTCTGTGATGTGAAGTCTTCCAGCGACGGTCCGTGGCCGTATACCGGTGCATTGTCGAAGTATGGCCGGAATTCTTTGACGGCATCCTGGGAATTCCTGCGCATGAAGAACTGTCCGCCCAGTCCAACGATGGCCTGGTCAGCCTTCCCGTGTCCGTAGTGCTCATAACGCTCACGGTAAAGACCGATCAGCTGCTGGTAATGCTCTTTAGGCCAGAAAATGTTGTTCGCAAAGAAGCCGTCGCCATAGTAAGCCGCCACTTCCGCAATTTGCGGGCTGCGGATCGATCCGTGCCAGACGAAGGGTGCAACGCCGTCGAGAGGCCGGGGAGTGGACGTGAAGTTCTGCAGGGGCGTGCGGTGTTTACCGGACCAGTTGACAGTGTCCTCGTCCCAGAGCCGGCGCAGCAGGCTGTAGTTCTCTATCGCCAGTTCTATGCCGTCCTGGATGTTCTTGCCGAACCACGGGTACACCGGTGCCGTATTGCCTCGTCCCATCACCAGATCCACCCGGCCGTCGGCAAGGTGCTGGAGCATCGCGTAGTCTTCGGCAATCTTCACGGGATCATTGGTGGTGATCAGGGTTGTGGCCGTGGAGAGGATGATCCGCTCCGTCTGGGCTGCGATGTACGCCAGTGTGGTGGTGGGCGAGGAGGAGAAGAAGGGCCGGTTGTGGTGCTCCCCGATCGCAAAGACATCCATGCCGATCTCTTCGACCTTCTTGGCGATGGCCACTTCCGCCTTGATGCGCTCGTTCTCAGTGGGAGTACGGCCCGTGGTGGGGTCGGTAGTGATGTCGCTGACGCTGAATACGCCGATCTGCATGATGTCCCTTTCAGTTTCATGAAGTTCCGGAAAACTGATCCCAGTATACCGGATATACATGCATTTGCATCTATCGCCGGGTACAACGCAGGGAGGAAGGAATTATTCCCGGGTGGGGGCCGGGACCAGGAGTGTTAGCTCGGCTCGCCCGGAGCAGCCCGCCGTCCACTGACTTTGGCGATCTTGCCTGTCGTCCAGTCGGCGAATTCAGCATCGACATCTGCTGCCGGGGTGAAGGCGGGCCGTTGCTTCATGGCCAACAGGAGGGACTTCTTTTCGCGCCGGCCCTCCACCAGCCGGTAGAGAACCGGCACCAGGACGAGAGTCAGGGCTGTGGAAGACAGGAGCCCGCCGATGACGACGATCGCCAAGGGCTGTGAGATGAATCCGCCGCCGCCGGTAAAGCCCAATGCCATGGGCGTCAGCGCGAAGACCGTGGCCAGGGCTGTCATCAGGATCGGCCGGAGGCGTTGGCGGGCGCCATGGGTGATGGCGTCTGGCACGTTCATGCCCGGCCGGCCGTCCCGTGGTTGCCGGTACTGGTTTATGAGGTCTATCAGCACAATGGCGTTGGTGACCACAATGCCCACCAGCATCAGCATCCCGATGAGTGAAGGCAAGCCAAGGGGAATTCCGGTCAGAAGCAGGAGCGCGATAGCGCCCGTTGCTGCAAAAGGAATGGAAACGAGCAGTATCAGGGGCTGCACCAGTGATTTGAAGGTCGCGACCATGATCACGTACACAATCGCGATGGCAGCCAGCAGCGCAAGCCCCAACTGCTGGAAGGACTCGGCTTGCTGCGTCGTGGCGCCGCCGATCTCGGCAGTGACCCCTGACGGCAACTGAACGGTCTTAAGCCTGTTCTGGACCTCGCCGCTGACGGCACCAAGATTGGACCCCGACGGCGTGATGGAGACAGTCGCCGTCCGCTGCCCGCCGCTGGCGGTAATGGAGACGGGGGAGTCCACCTGCTGGACTGAAGCGATACTGCCGAGCGTCAGCCCCTTGCCGCCGGGAAGTGGGATGTTCCTGACCCCGTCAATGCTCTTGAACTGTGTGCCGAGGCCTATCTGGACAGGAAAGTCATTCGTATTGATCCGGACAGTTCCTGCCGGAATGGGACTGATGGTCGAGGCCAGGACACCGGCGACGCGTTCTTCGTTGAGTCCTGCGGCGACGGCCCTCGCCCGGTCCACCTTGACCTGTACTACGGGCTGGGTTGTGGCCAGATTGGTCACCGTCTCTGTGCTTCCCGGGACGCCTTCCATGGCCTGCACCATGGCATCGCTCGCAGTCCGCAGGTCTCCGGAGTTCGACGCCTTGAGGGTGATGTCCACGGTCGATGACGTGCCGAGGCCCCCCTGCTGGGTTGCTACGGAGATTTTTCCTGAGACGCCGGCTTCTTTCAGGCGCTCACGAACTGTTTCCTGGAGAAGGGACTGCTTAGCCTTCTCGTCGGTGACCACAGTGAACGTTGAGTTTGAGGCACCTGTGGAGAGGAGTGCAGCGAAGCCCGCCTGGGCATTGCCCGTGGTGACCTGGACATCTTTGATTCCGTCGATGTCATCCAGGACATCTTCAACCTTTGCGGCCTCGGTGCTTGCATCGGCAAGGCTTGTGCCCCCGGGAAGTTGCTGACGGATGCTCATACTGTTCTGGCCGGAGCTGCCCAGGAGGTCGGTCGCCAACAGGGGAGTCATGGCCGCCGTTGCACCCAAGACCAGCACCGCTGCGACCAGCGTTACCACTGGATGTTTCTGCGTCTTCCGGAGGACGGGCAGATAGCCCCGCTGCAGGATTGTGCGTTGCTCTGCTTCGTGGGCCTTGGCCGCAGTTTCGGCAGCGGTTCCCGGATCCGCCGCAGAGGGAGGGCCCTTGAGGAACCAGTAGGCCAGGACGGGCACGATTGTCAGGGATACGAGCAGGGAGGACAACAGGGCAATGGTGACGGTGAGGGCAAACGGGCGGAAGAGCTCGCCGGCTAATTCCCCCACAAAGGCGATGGGAAGGAAGACTGCCACAGTGGTGAGGGTCGAGGCAGTAATGGCCCCCGCGACTTCCCGGATGGCGGTGAGGATGGCAGTGACCTTCGGCTCGCCGTAGCTCAAATGACGCTTGATGTTCTCTATCACCACGATCGAGTCGTCCACCACGCGGCCGATCGCGATGGTCAAGGCCCCCAGGGTCAGGATATTCAGTGAGTATCCAGTGCCGGAGAGGCCGATGAACGTGATCAGGAGGGAGAGGGGAATAGAGACAGCTGTCACCAGCGTGGAGCGCACTGAGAGCAGGAACACCAGGATGACGGCGACGGCGAATCCGAGGCCGAGCAGCCCCTCAGTGGTCAGGTCCTTGATGGATTTTTCAATGAACGGTGCCTGATCAAAAACGGGGGTGAAGGTGGCGTTGGCACCGAGCTCCGCCTCAAGCTGGGGGAGCGCATCATTGACTGCGTGCGAGATTGCTACAGTGTCGCCGTCGGGCTTCTTGGTAACTGACAGCGCAAGGGTTTCCTTGCCGTTGGTCCGGGTGATCGAGGTCCGCGTGTCGTCTTTAATGCTGACGCCCGCCACGCTGCCGATGGTCGCAGCGTCCCTGGCACCACCAAGGGGAAGGGCCTTGATGGCATCGAGGGAATCAACAGGACTGCCGATCTGCAGGGAGAGCGACTTGCCTTGTTCCTCAATGGTTCCCGCGGGCACGAGGGCGCCGTTGTTCTTCAGAGCATCACTGATCGACTGAAGCGTGGCACCCTTGGCGGCCATGGCATCGGGCCTGGGGAGGATCTGGATGTGCTGGGTTGCTCCGCCGGTCACCTCGGCGCCCCTGACGCCGTCGATCTTCTGCAGGGCAGGAACGCTCAGCCGCAGGAGGTCGGCGTTCAGTTCGCTCAGCGACTTGTCAGAGGACACCGCCAGAAAGACAATCGGGAAATCACTGATGCTCCCCGCAATGGCCTGCGGCTCGACGTCTTCCGGCAAAGCCCGTTTGGCGTTGGAGATGGCCCGGTCAATCTGGTTCCGGGCACGGTCCAGGTTCGATCCATAGGTGAAGACAAGATTGATCTGCGATACACCACTGCGGGACGTAGCAGACGTTGATTCCAGCCCTTCGACCCCATTCAACGCCGTCTCCAAGGGGCCGCTGACCTGCTTGTCCACTACCTCCGGTGAGGCGCCGGGCATGGAGGAAATGACGGTGATCCGCGGGAACTCGATGGACGGGATGAGCTCCTGCTTCAAGGAGGACATCGTGATCACTCCGAATACCGACGCGAAGACAGTGATCAGCGCGATCAGGGCCCGGTTTGCCAGCGAGAGCTTTGCCAGCCGGAACATCTCATAATCTCCTGGTGGATTGACGGACAAAGATCGAACGCACGGCCCGCCGCATCCCCTGCCGGATCAGCTCTTCGTCGCGTTTACCGTTTCCAGTTGGAGCGCCTTGGCGGTCTCTTCTTCAAGCTGAACAGCGAGCTCGGGATTGTCGTTTAGCTTCACCCCGTACCCGGGCATCATGTCCTTGAGCTTTGACTGCCAACCCTTGAAATTCTTCGGGAAGGACTTCTGCAGGAGCTCGATCATGATGGGTACAGCAGTGGAGGCACCAGGCGATGCGCCGAGCAAGGCACCGATGGAACCGTCGCGGCCGGCGATCACTTCAGTGCCGAATTGGAGCACACCGCCCTTTTTCGGATCTTTCTTGATGATCTGAACACGCTGGCCGGCGGTGATGAGTTCCCAATCGCCGTCTTTTGCTTCCGGATAGTACTCGCGAAGGGCCTCAACCTTTTCGCCGTGGCGCTTCGCGACTTCCTTGATCAGGTAGGCGGTCAGGTCCATGTTGTCCTTGCCTACGGCAAGCATCGGGATGATGTTGTGGGGCCGGATGGAGCGGGGGAGGTCCAGGTAGGAGCCGTGTTTCAGGAAGTTGGTGGAGAAGCCCGCATAAGGGCCAAAGAGCAGGGACCGTTTGCCCTGGACGAACCGGGTGTCCAGGTGGGGCACGGACATGGGCGGTGCTCCTACCGACGCTTGTCCATAGACCTTCGCGCTGTGCCGGGCGGCCAGTTTCTCATCGGTGCAGCGGAAGAACTGCCCTGATACCGGGAACCCGCCAAACCCTTTGCTTTCCGGTATCCCCGAGGCCTGCAGCAGGTGCAGCGCACCGCCTCCGGCTCCCACAAAGACATACTTCGCGTGGATTTTTCCGTGCTCGCCGGACTTCGGGTACTTCAGGGAGAGGTCCCAGCCGCCGCCGGACGCGCGACGGATCCCGGTGACATCGTGGCCGTAGTTGATCTCCACGCCGTTGTTGCCCAGATAGGTGATCAGGTCGCGGGTCAGGGCCCCGAAGTCGACGTCGGTACCCTCCGCTGCGCGGGTGGCGGCCACACGCTGCTTGGAGTCACGGCCCTTGACGATGAGGGGAGCCCATTTGGCGATCCGGGCCTGGTCTTCGGAGTACTCCATGTTGCGGAAGAGCACATTCGGCTTCAAGGCGTTGTAACGGTTCTTCAGGAAGCCGGCATTGGCCTCGCCAATGACGAAGCTCATGTGGGGAACGGTGTTGATGAAGTTCTTCGGCGAACCGATCAGCGAGTTGGTTACCAAGTGCGACCAGAACTGGCGCGACAACTGGAACTGCTCATTGATGTGAAGGGCCTTTGAGGGGTCCACGGAGCCGTCTTTGGCTGCGGGGGTGTAGTTGAGCTCACACAGTGCGGCGTGGCCGGTGCCCGCATTGTTCCAGGGGCCGGAGCTCTCAAGCCCGGCTTCGTCCAGGCGTTCGAAAAGGGAAACTGTCCAATTCGGTTCGAGCTGCTTGATGAAGGCGCCAAGAGTGGCACTCATGATGCCGCCGCCAATCAGGACGACGTCGGCTTTTTTTGTCTTGGAAATGAAAGTCACAATCAGTCTCCGATAGCAGCGGCTCTGGCTGTCACAGAATATCCCCGGGCAGGCTACTTACTGAAATTGCCGGCGCCCGTCAAGGCTTTAGCTCGACCTTTGTGAAAACCTCATTTAAGACGGGGGAGGCGGGGTATTTGAGCACCCGGTCGGAGAGCGCCAGGGCCGAAATGGGGAACGCGATCGGCACAGCGGGGACCGACGCAGCGATCTGGTCATTGATGGTGTGATACAGATCGGTGCGCTCCGGCCCCTCGGGGAGCCCCCGTGCCCGCTCAATCTTCGAGAAGACCTGGGCGTCCTGGTAACCGAACTCACCGTTCTTTTCACCAAAGAGCGGCCCCACGAAGTTGTCAGGATCAGAGTACGAACCGTTCCAGCCGAGAAGATGCAGTGCATGGTCGCCGGGGGACTGTACTTTTTGCAGGTACCCGTCGGACCATTCGACCGGTACGGGTTTGATGTTGAACCCGACGGCTGTCAGTTCCCTGCTGATCTCCGCGTAGATCTTTTCAGGGGTTGGAAGGTAAGGCCGGGTTACGTTCAGTGGATAGTAGAACTTGAGTTGCTCGCCCTTGTAGCCGGACTTGGCCAGCAGTTCCTTGGCCTTCTCCGGATTGTATCCGAGAGTAGGCGCATCGTTGTTGAATCCGTTCAGCTTGGGTGGAACAAACTGTGCAGCTTCTGCCGTGTTATCGATGTAGAACTTCCGGATCAGCGTGTCCTTGTCCAGCGCCATTTCAATCGCCTGGCGTACCTCGAGGTTCTGGAGGATCGGTATTTCCTGGTTCATGCCGAGGTACATCACTGAGAAGGGATCGCGCTGGATGATCTGCTTGCCTTGCTTAACCAGCTGATCAAAGTTGCCCACAGTGACGGCGTCGTAGCCATCAATCTTTCCGTCCAGCAGAGCTTGCAGCCTCGCCTGCGGGTGATCGTAGGTGACAAAGTTGATGGTGCCGATCTGGCCCTTGTCCCCCCAATAATCTTTGTTGCTGACGAGAGTGACCTTGGTGTTATCCCAGCCGGCAAAACTGTAGGGGCCGGTGCCCACGGGGTGGGCGGCATACTTGGAGATTGCTGTGCCCTCGCGGGTTTGATCCAGGACGTCGGCGGTTCCTTCGGCCATCGCTTTGGGGGAGGAGATGCCGAAGGCCGGGAGGGTCAGCGCCTGGAGGAATCCAGTGAAGCGCTGGGTGAGGTCGATTCGGACGTTGTCCGGGGCAATTGCTGAGCAGCCTTTATAAATTGACAGCGAAGCCTGGTCCGAATGAGCTTCAAAGACGCCGTTGAAGGAACTCCCGGGGGCCTGCTTGCGCAAGGACGCGGGAAAGTTGAACCAGCGGTCGAAGTTGGTGCAGACCGACTTCGCATCGAAGGGGCTGCCGTCCTGGAACTTCACGCCGTTCCGGAGCTTGAAGGTGTAGCTCCTGCCGTTGTCCGTTTCGTTCCATTCGGTGGCAAGCAGGGGAGTGGGGAGCCCGGTTGTCTGGTCAACCCCGACGAGGCCCTCCAGGACTTGGCGGGTTACCCGGAAGGCTTCCACGTCTGAGACAAGTGCGGGGTCCAGCCCGAGGGGCTGGGCGGCTGTGCCGAAGGTAAAAGTGGCCGTGGGTCCGCTGGTGGCCAGCGCCGGGCTGGAGGACTGCGAAGGCGAGGGTGTGGGCACCGGTGCCCCGGTGCAGGAGACGAGCAGCAACGCCAAAAGCGCGGCGCCAATGCTTCCTCCGACGCTGCGCGGTTTACTTCTGGGCACTCGGTGATCACCTCGGGACGGCTGGGCGCTCCGCGGACTGCAGAACAGTCATTAGTCTAATTGACCGGCAGCGGCTGCCGCGGTTTCCGTCGTCGTCGCCCGTCACAAGGTGCGGTGCCTAAACGCCGTCCGATAAGCGGCACACAGCCAACAGGGTCCACACCTGGGTGCGGACCCTGTTGGCTCCTGGATGGGCCCGGGGAGTCAGCCCGGTGCCGTGGCAGGAGGCTGGTTGACTGCCGGGGATGCCGGTTACTTGGGCATCAGGACAGAGTCCACCATGTAAACGGTGGCGTTGGCGGTTTGGACTCCGCCGCAGATGACACCGGCGTCATCAACCTTCAAGGCGTCCTTGGATCCAGCCACTGTTACCGTGCCGCCCTGGACCGTGGTGTGGGTTCCCACGATTTCATCAGGCGAGATCTGACCGGGCACCACGTGATAGGTCAGGATCTTGCTTAGCAGGGCGTCGTCGGTCTTGAGGGTCTCGATGGTGGCAGCATCGATTTTCGCGAAGGCATCATCAACGGGAGCGAAAACAGTGAACTCGCTGCCGTTGAGGGTGTCCACGAGATTGACCTTTGGATTCAGCTTGCCCGAAACGGCCGCGGTGAGGGTGGTCAGGATCGGGTTGTTGGAAGCCGCGACAGCCACGGGATCAAGGGCCATCCCTGCAACCGAACCGGCGCCGTCCGGCACCTGGGCGGCGTAGCCTGCACAGCCGGCACCGACGAGGTTTGCCGCGGGATCCATCATCTTTGATTCGGTGGCTGTCGCGCTGGGTGAAGGCGCCATGCTGGAGGCGGAAGCTTCAGGAGCCGCTGAGCCGGGAGCTGTGCTGGCGGTTCCGCCGCAGGCAGTGAGGCTGAACAGGGCTGCGGCAGCAACACCTGCAACGGTGAAAGACGTGCGCTTGATGGACTGCATTTCGATTCTCCTTGATAGGGGCGATCTGTACTTGAGCCAGACCGTCTTCTGTCTGTTCTTGCCGTGAATCCGACTGGCGGACACCGTCTCTTGCTTGGTGCCTCATTGGGTATTCGGCTTTTTAAGGCCGGCGGATGGGTACAGAGGAGAATCTTTTTTTCCGTGTCCTTTTCGTTCGGGCCTGAGCCCTTAAATTGCGGGAGCCCCGGCCATAAGACCGGGGCTCCAAACATGTAACTCGCAGTGCGCAAGGGGGGACTTGAACCCCCACGCCCGAAGGCACAGGAACCTAAATCCTGCGTGTCTGCCAATTTCACCACTCGCGCTTGGCGTCGCCGTCGAGGTCTTAGCGTGAACGCTTGAAGCCCGACGGCGGATGCCAGCCTTTATTGTATCGTCCGGATCAGCTGTCCAGCTTCAAGTCACGGCGCAGCTTTGCGACATGACCCGTTGCCCTCACGTTGTATTGGGCAATTGCAACGTTGCCCTCGGGGTCGACGACGACGGTAGAACGGATGAGGCCGTCATAGGTGCGGCCATAGTTCTTTTTCTCGCCCCAGGCTGCGTAGGCCTCGGCCACCGCATGGTCCTCGTCGGACAGCAGGGGAAACTCGAGCCCCTCCTGGTCTGCGAACCGTGCGAGTTTGTTGACCGGATCCGGGGAGATGCCAAGGACCTCGTAACCGGCCGCCTGCAGGGAAGCCAGGTTGTCACGGAAATCGCAGGCCTGCTTGGTGCAGCCGGGTGTCGACGCCGCTGGATAGAAGTAGACCACGGTGCTGCGGCCGCGGTATTCGGAGAGGCTGACGTCCTTGCCCGTACTGTCTTTCAAGGTAAATTCGGGTGCTTTGGCTCCCGGTATGAGACGTTCAACCACTTTTTTCTCCTTCGAAACTTTTAGGACACTCAAGCCTAATGACCTTGGGAGTCAAGGACCGAATCGGACGCTCGCTATACTAAGTTGTATGCCTGATATGGATCGCTGGCCCACTGGGCGCCTATTGTCCACGGCGGCGCGTCTGGTCGAACACTCATGGAATGAAAAACTGGGTGCCATCGGATTGACGCACGCCGGGGTCATCGCCATGGAAGTGCTGTCCCTTAACGGCCCCATGACGCAGGCGCAACTTGCCCAACTGGTCCGGGTCCAGGCGCAAACCATGGGCAAGACACTCAGCCGGCTCGAGGCACACGGGCACATCCGCAGGGAACGCAGCACCTCTGACCGGCGCAGCCACGTAGTCACGTTGACGGATCGTGGGAGCGAGGCTGTTTCAGCGGCCGCGGACATGGAGCGTTCAGTGCTGGCATCGGCATCCATCGACCCCGATGTCCTCCGACAGGAGTTGCGCGCAGTCGTGGTGGAGCTCGCCAAACGCTTCTCGTCCCCGGAAACCAAGGCGATTGTTGCCAGTGCCGAATCCGCCATTCCTGTGGATGTTAACCAAGTTGTCTAAGCCGCCTGTCTGAGTCACGGCACGGGAAGAAGTTCCCGCGGCCGTCGATCGACGACTATGGGGGCAATCGAGGTAGAGGAGCATGAGTCAGTCTTCTGTTCCGGCTGATCCCACCGAGTTTTTTCATGGGTCGCCCCTTGGATTGGCTATCTACGAGGCTGTTGCTTCAAGCACCAACCGCCTCGGCGCTGTCCAGGTGCAGGTTTCAAAAAGTCAGATCGCTTTCCGCAGAGGGCGTGGATTCGCCTATCTTTGGCGACCGGGACATTATGTCTCCTCAACCGTTCCGGCCGTTCTGTCGCTCGTGCTTCCGCGGGAACTGGAATCACCGAGGATCAAGGAAATCGCGCATCCGTCCCCGGGGGTATGGATGCACCACTTTGAGCTGCAGGATCCGGCCGAGCTCGACGCTGAATTGAACGAGTGGCTGCGCGAGGCCTACGAGGCGGCGGAAAATGCCTGAGGACACGCAAACGGTCTGGTGACACCCAAATATGGGTGTCACCAGACCGTTTGCGCGTCCCGAGGCCGTTTGCGCGTCGGATTTTGGGGCAAAACAAAACCCCGCCTCGCTGGCCAGATGGCCTGCAGGACGGGGTTTCGGCTTGGTGCACCCCCCGGGACTCGAACCCGGAACCCATTGATTAAGAGTCAATTGCTCTGCCAGTTGAGCTAGAGGTGCAGCTGTTGTTTCGCATTTCGGGAGGCGGTTTATTTCCTCCGTTGTTCTTCGCAACGACATGAAACTCTACACGAGAATTGGCGCCGTGTGAAATCGGCGGGGACCGGTCGTGGGGGGCTACCCGGGGACGTCCAGAACCAGTATGGAATCAGGGTTCTGGTTGTTTGTGAGGGCCCACAAGGTTCCGTCCGGTGCGAGTGAAACATCCCTGATCCGCCCGTACTCCCGTGTGAAATAGCTCACCGGATCTCCGGCTTTATCGCCCATCAGCGGCACCGCCCAAACCCGCTGACCCCTCAGCGCTCCAAGGTAGGCCGTGGAGCCGATAATTTCCAGGCCGCTGGGTGATGATTCAGCAGTTGACGGCCACACCACGGCGGCATCGATAAAGCCGCTGCGGCCCGGATTTCCTGTGACGTTTGGCCAACCGTAGTTGCCCCCGGGGACCACGAGATTCAGTTCGTCGTCGACGTCGGGCCCAAATTCGCTGGCCCAGAACCGTCCCTCGCTGTCCCAGGCAAGACCTTGGACGTTACGGTGTCCGATGCTGTACACCGGGTTGTCTCCGAAGGGATTCCCTGGCGCCGGGCGGCCCTCGGGCGTCAAACGGAGGATCTTCCCGCCCAAGGCGTTGGGATTCTGCGGCTGATCGCGGCGCTGGGAGTCTCCGGTGCCAACGTAGAGGAACCCGTCTGGGCCGAACCGGATGCGCCCGCCATTGTGGGTGGAAGCCTTGGAGATTCCGGAAAAGATGATTTCCGGCGTTCCGGCCTCCAGGCCCCGCTCACCGGCTTCGTCGAGGCGAAGCCGGGCAATCCGGTTATCATCCTGGGCGGTGAAGTACACGTAGAGGTATCGATCCGAACTGAAATCGGGCGACAACGCAAGGCCCAGCAAGCCACCTTCACCACCCGGGACCACGTCCGGGACCTGCCCGATTTCCCGGCTCTGTCCATCCCGGACGCTCTTGAGGAGGGCACTGTCCCGTTCGGATATCACTGCAGTGCCGTCGGGAAGGAAAACTGTCGACCATGGCAGGTGAAGCCCGACGTCGATCTTCCGCGCCACCCGCGGTGGCTGTGCGGGAGTGGTGGCCGCTGACTCAACGGGAGTGGCCGCTGACTCTCCGGGAGTGGCGGTTGAGGCTGGCGAAGTGGCGTTGCCCGTCGGAGAGCCACCATTTCCTTCGGCGGTACAAGCGGAAACGGTGAGCGAGAGCGTCAGCAAAGCTGCTGCCATGCTGGCCACCCTCGACCTTCTGCCGGCACGGGTCACCGCTCCCTCTCTCGTGGACGGGAAGAATGCGCCCCCCGAAGGCATGTCCTTTACTCCGGGATCAGGTGGAGAAGCCGAAGGGCATCGTCAGAGCCGGGTTCGGCGTGGCGGGCGGAATCCAGCTGCCTCGGCGTGGGCTACGGATTCAAACCAGACGCCGGCTTTGGCCTCTTCGTAGGCCGGATTGGTCTCCTCAAAGTACGTCATGGTCTCTGCATCACCTTTGACGGTGTACCCCTCGGGGCCTGAACCGTCGGCAGCAGCGGCGGCTGAACCCTCACCGTATGGCTGGTCCACCGCCAAATGGCTGCTGGGTTCTGCTGTGTGGCTCAGCGAGGACTCCGTCACGGCTGAAGATTCAGCTCGCTGCCAGGTTTCCTCATCAGGATCAAAGGTGGTGTCAGGGGCTGGGGTGGCTTGGGCCGCCGATGCCTCGGTTGCGGCTGGTTCTCCCGGTGCGGCCTCTTTCTGCGCTGATTCTTCGTCTGCTGATTCTGCAGCAGCAGATTCAGCACCAGGGAGCGTGGGTGCATGCGTCCCCGTGTATTCGTGGTGGTGTTCGTCGTGGCGGTGCTCGCGGTGTTCATCCGCAGCCGGGACGGGCTGGCCAGGTGCTGACGTGCTGCCCTCTGACCACTGGGCTTCCCATTCAGCCTTGTCTGCGTCTTCTGCCTTGTCCTTTTCCATGCGGGCAGCGGACGCAGAGTGAGTTCTTGTTGGTTCGACGCCGGCGTCCCAGTCGTCTACATCTCCGCCATCGGGCGCCGCAGCTTCTGCCCAGTCAGCCTCGCTGTGGCCTGGATCGGTTGCGGGCGCTGGTTCTGCAGCCTTGGGCGCAGCAGAGGCGGCTGTGGCAGTTGGTTCTGACGGCGCAGGGTAGGCGGAGCTTCCGGAACTTTCAGTTTCTCTGGCAGGCGTTGAGGCGGAGACGGGGGCGGGCGCTGCGGCGGCTGGTTCTGGTGAGACGGGGGCTGGCGCTGCGGCAGGGGACTGGGCAGCCAACGACTCCGCTCGCTGTTCTGAAGCAGCAGTCCGGTCTGAAGCCATGGCGGAGCGTCCGCTGTTGCGGTTGAGCAGCCACCACACAACGGCCACGATGAGAATGATGACAATGACCCAGATAAGCCAATCCATAGCAAAGCCTTTCCCTCAATAACCAACGTGCCGATGCTCGACGTTACGTCCGCGTCAAGGTGACTGTCTAGGTTTGTCAACGGTGTCAACAAAGCTTCATCTCGGAAAGCCCAGGGGAAGTCATGAAGGAACCAACTGTTCCTGGAGAACTAAGACGCCTAACGTGACCAAAGCAATATTTGGGCAGCTCTCCGGCCCTCGCGTCTCAGAATGCGAGACGTTGGTCCAGAATGCGGTGGAAATATTCCCGTTTTTGGCCTTAACTCCGGGCGGCAGGTCGATAGCGCCCTCTCAGGAGCCATAGACTTTGACCCATGAGTGAGACCACCCAAACCGCGACAGAAATCAAGCCGGACATCAAGCCCCGCAGCCGGGTCGTCACCGATGGAATCCATGCCGCCCCTGCGCGCGGCATGTTCCGTGCGGTGGGTATGGGGGATGACGACTTCGCCAAACCCCAGATCGGCGTCGCGAGTTCGTGGAACGAGATCACTCCCTGCAATCTCTCCCTGAACAGGCTCGCCCAGGGCGCTAAGGAAGGCGTTCACGCTGGTGGGGGCTTCCCCATGCAGTTCGGTACCATCTCCGTTTCCGACGGAATTTCGATGGGCCACGAAGGCATGCACTTCTCCCTGGTGTCCCGCGAAGTCATCGCTGACTCCGTGGAGACCGTTATGCAGGCAGAGCGGATCGATGGCTCGGTCCTGCTGGCCGGTTGCGATAAGTCGCTGCCCGGCATGTTGATGGCCGCAGCGCGCCTGGACCTGGCCAGTGTGTTCCTTTACGCCGGTTCCATCATGCCCGGCTGGGTGAAACTTGAAGATGGCTCCGAGAAGGAAGTCACGCTCATTGATGCCTTCGAGGCCGTTGGTGCCTGCGCGGCCGGGAAGATGAGCCTCGGAGACCTCGAGCGCATTGAAAAGGCCATCTGCCCGGGCGAAGGTGCCTGCGGCGGTATGTACACGGCAAACACCATGGCCTGCATTGGCGAGGCCTTGGGAATGTCCCTGCCGGGATCCGCCGCTCCGCCGTCGGCCGACCGCCGTCGTGATGAATTTGCCCGTAAGTCTGGCGAGGCTGTGGTGAACCTGCTCCGGCTTGGCATCACTGCCCGAGACATCATGACCAAGAAGGCGTTCGAAAACGCCATCGCCGTCACCATGGCCTTCGGCGGCTCCACCAACGCCGTACTCCACTTGCTCGCGATCGCCCGGGAAGCCGAAGTAGAGCTGTCGCTCGAAGACTTCAACCGCATCGGTGACAAGATCCCGCACCTGGGAGACCTGAAGCCGTTCGGCCGCTATGTCATGACCGACGTCGATAAGATCGGCGGGGTTCCCGTCATCATGCGCGCACTGCTCGACGCCGGCCTGCTGCACGGTGACTGCCTCACCGTGACTGGGAAGACCGTTGCCGAAAACCTCGAAGCCATCAACCCGCCGGACCTGGACGGCAAGATCCTCCGCGCTCTGGACAACCCGATCCACAAGACCGGCGGCATCACCATCCTGCACGGCACCATGGCCCCCGAGGGCGCCGTTGTGAAGAGTGCCGGTTTCGATGCCGACGTTTTCGAGGGAACGGCCCGCGTCTTCGAGCGCGAGCAGGGAGCACTCGACGCACTGGACAAGGGCCAGATCCACAAGGGCGACGTCGTGGTGATCCGCTACGAAGGTCCCAAGGGCGGTCCGGGCATGCGGGAAATGCTCGCGATCACCGGGGCCATCAAGGGTGCTGGCCTGGGCAAGGATGTTTTGCTCCTGACTGACGGCCGTTTCTCGGGCGGCACCACCGGGCTCTGCATCGGGCACGTTGCACCGGAAGCAGTCGACGGCGGCCCCATCGCCTTTGTTGAGGACGGTGACCGGATCCGCGTGGACATCGCAGCCCGCAGCTTCGACCTCCTGGTTGATCCTGCCGAGCTTGAAGCACGCAAAGAGGGCTGGGCTCCGCTGCCTGCGAAGTTCACCAAGGGAGTGCTGGCCAAGTACGCAAAGCTGGTGCACAGCGCCTCTACCGGCGCATACTGCGGGTGATGCCTTCCCCTTACGGGAGGCGCTGAGCGCCTTCCGCAAGGGGCCCCTCGGCATCACCCTTATTAAGCCCTGCCGCCTACAGCGGGCCGGTGCGGTTTGATCCCTTAGGGAAGGATCAATAAGTGGACAATGATGTCCACATGGTGAGATCGTGGGAAGTCGCGTTGACACGCTTCTCACCAGAGGGAACACTGAACGCATGATCGCATTCGTTACCGACGTCGTCGTACTTACCAAGCGCGTGGCTAAATAGCCCGACTGGTAACGAACTGTCACGCGCAACCCCTCGAAGAGCCCACCAGGCTGAGGGGTTTTTTTATTGCCGCGAAGCATCATCCCGAAGTTCCACACGCTGTAACCGATAATTCAAGATCCACTAAGGAAGAGTCCGATGAGCAAAGGATCGCCGATCAGCCCCTCGCTGATGGCTACAAAGTCCGCTGGAGCCCCCAAGGCCCCAGAACGCGTCGACCGCCCCACTGAAGCGGGCGTCGACACTGCTGCAGCCGCCTCTCCTGTCCTTGGGCCGAACAACGTTGTACCCCCAACGGTGATGACCGGCTCAGAAGCTATTGTGCGTTCGCTCGAAGAACTCGGCGTCGACGATATTTTTGGTTTGCCCGGTGGCGCGATCCTGCCTACCTATGACCCTTTGATGGCTTCCGGAATGAACCACGTTCTGGTCCGTCACGAACAGGGAGCCGGCCACGCCGCGCAAGGCTATGCCATGGTTACGGGACGGGTGGGCGTCTGTATCGCCACCTCCGGCCCGGGAGCCACCAACCTCGTCACTGCCATCATGGATGCCCATATGGACTCCGTGCCTATGGTTGCCATCACCGGCCAGGTATCCAGCGGAGTCATCGGCACTGATGCCTTCCAGGAAGCCGACATCGTGGGGATCACGATGCCCATCACCAAGCATTCGTTCCTCGTAACGGATCCGAACGAGATCCCACATGTTATGGCCGCCGCTTTCCACCTGGCTTCGAGCGGTCGCCCCGGTCCGGTCCTGGTGGATGTTGCCAAGGACGCCCAGCAAGGCAAGATGACCTTTTCCTGGCCGCCCAAAATCGATCTGCCGGGTTACCGTCCCGTGGTCCGCGGACACAACAAGCAGGTCCGGGAGGCCGCAAGGCTTATTGCTGCCGCCAGCAAACCTGTCCTGTATGTGGGCGGTGGCGTCGTCAAGGCCCATGCCTCAGCGGAGCTGCTCGAACTCGCGGAACTGACCGGCGCCCCGGTGGTCACCACCCTCATGGCGCGCGGCGTTTTCCCGGATTCGCACCCCCAGCATGTTGGCATGCCCGGCATGCACGGCACGGTTTCCGCCGTGACGGCGCTCCAGCAGTCCGATCTGCTGATCACCCTCGGCGCCCGCTTTGATGACCGGGTGACCGGGATCCTGAAGACCTTCGCGCCCAACGCCAAGGTGATCCATGCCGACATCGATCCCGCTGAAATCTCCAAGAACCGGACGGCCGATGTTCCCATAGTCGGTTCAGTCAAGGAGATCATTCCGGAGCTGACAGAAGCCGTCCGCACCCAGTTCGAGGCGTCCGGAACCCCGGACCTGCAGAGCTGGTGGGCCTTCCTGAACAACCTCCGCGAAACCTATCCGCTGGGTTGGACCGAACCCGAAGACGGCCTCAGCGCACCGCAGCGCGTTATTGAGCGCATCGGCGCGTTGACCGGTCCTGAGGGCATCTACGTGGCCGGCGTCGGGCAGCACCAGATGTGGGCAGCGCAGTTCATCAAGTATGAGCGGCCCCACCAGTGGCTGAACTCCGGTGGTGCCGGCACCATGGGTTACGCAGTGCCTGCTGCAATGGGCGCCAAGGTTGGCGAACCCGACCGTGTGGTGTGGGCCATCGACGGAGACGGCTGTTTCCAGATGACCAACCAGGAACTTGCGACGTGCGCGATCAACAAGATCCCCATCAAGGTGGCCGTCATCAACAACTCCTCCCTGGGCATGGTGCGGCAGTGGCAGACACTCTTCTATGAGGGCCGCTACTCCAACACAGACCTCAACACCGGCCACGACACGGTCCGCATCCCGGACTTCGTCAAGCTGGGGGAGGCCTATGGCTGTGCTTCCTTCCGTTGCGAACGCGACGAGGATATAGACGCCACAATCCAAAAAGCGTTGGAAATCAATGACAGGCCCGTCGTCATCGACTTCGTGGTCAGCCCCAACTCCATGGTGTGGCCGATGGTCCCTGCCGGAGTAAGCAACGACCAGATCCAGGTTGCCCGCAACCTGACCCCGGAATGGGAAGAGGAGGACTGATCATGAGCCGCCACACACTGTCCGTTCTGGTCGAAGACAAGCCCGGTGTGCTGACCCGCGTGGCCAGCCTTTTTGCCCGCCGCGCCTTCAACATCAATTCCTTGGCCGTTGGCCCCACCGAAGTGCCGGGTATGTCCCGCATGACCGTTGTGGTCGACGCCGACGGTGACCTCATCGAACAGGTCACCAAACAGTTGAACAAGCTGGTCAACGTGATCAAGATTGTTGAGCTGACTTCCGAATCCTCCGTGCAGCGCGACCACATCCTGGTCAAGGTACGGGCGGATGCCGCAACCCGTTTGCAGGTGACCCACGCTGCAGATTTGTTCCGTGCTTCAGTAGTCGACGTCTCCACAGATTCAGTGGTCATTGAAGCAACCGGCCATCCCGAAAAACTGACGGCACTGCTTTCCGTGCTGGAACCTTTCGGAATCCGCGAAATTGTGCAGTCCGGCACCTTGGCCGTTGGACGGGGATCCCGCTCCATGAGTGACAGGGCCTTGCGCAGCGCTTAGGCACTGCGGAAGGCGCTCCACCACCACTGACAAGCTCCACCTACAAGCAACACCAAAGAATCCACTCAAAAGGAGACACCCAAGTGACTGAAATGTTTTACGACGACGACGCCGACCTGTCGATCATCCAGGGACGCACCGTTGCCGTTATCGGTTACGGCTCCCAGGGCCACGCCCACGCCCTCAGCCTCCGCGATTCAGGCGTTGACGTCCGCGTCGGCCTGAAGGAAGGCTCCAAGTCCCGCGCCAAGGCCGAGGCCGAGGGACTGCGCGTCCTGAACGTTGCCGACGCCGTTGCCGAAGCCGACCTGATCATGGTCCTCACCCCGGACCAGGTCCAGCGCCACGTCTACGCCGAAGACATCGCCCCGAACCTGCAGGCCGGCGACGCCCTGTTCTTCGGCCACGGCTTCAACATCCGCTACGGCTACATCAAGCCCCCGGCCGACGTCGACGTCGCCCTGGTTGCCCCCAAGGGGCCGGGCCACATCGTGCGCCGCGAATTCGAAGCCGGGCGCGGCGTTCCCGACCTGATCGCCGTGGAGCAGAATGCTTCCGGCAAGGCCAAGGAACTGGCCCTGTCCTACGCCAAGGCCATTGGCGGCACCCGTGCAGGCGTCATCGAGACCACCTTCACTGAAGAGACCGAGACGGACCTCTTCGGCGAGCAGGCTGTTCTCTGTGGCGGCGCATCACAGCTCATCCAGTACGGCTTCGAAACCCTGACTGAAGCCGGCTACAAGCCCGAGGTTGCCTACTTCGAGGTTCTGCACGAGCTCAAGCTCATCGTTGACCTCATGGTGGAAGGCGGCATCGCCAAGCAGCGTTGGAGCGTCTCCGACACCGCCGAATACGGAGACTACGTCTCCGGGCCGCGCGTCATCACCCCCGAGGTGAAGGAAAACATGAAGGCTGTCCTTGCGGATATCCAGAACGGTGCCTTCGCCAAGCGCTTCATCGACGACCAGGACGCCGGCGCTCCGGAGTTCGCAGAGCTGCGCAAGAAGGGTGAAGACCACCCGATCGAGTCCACTGGCCGTGAACTGCGGAAGCTCTTCTCCTGGATCAAGACCAGCGATGACTACACAGAGGGCTCCGTAGCCCGCTAGGCCATGCTTTTCGCATAGCCGAGGCACCGGAAAATGGCCGGGCTCACACTTCACAATGTGGGCCCGGCCTTTCTGTCGGCCTAGACTTGTTATACCCCCCGGACTGCAACGCAGAGGATCAGCCGTGTCAAAACCCGTAGTACTGCTCGCCGAAGAACTTTCGCCCGCCACAGTCGAGGCCCTGGGCCCGGACTTCGAAATCCGCCAGACCGACGGCGCCGACCGTTCCCAGCTGCTGTCTGCGATCGTCGACGTCGACGCCATCCTCGTGCGCTCAGCCACCCAGGTGGACGCCGAGGCAATCGCCGCGGCCAAGAACCTGAAGGTGATTGCCCGTGCCGGCGTCGGGCTCGATAACGTCGACATCAAAGCTGCCACCCAGGCCGGCGTAATGGTGGTCAACGCCCCGACGTCGAACATCGTTTCCGCCGCGGAACTCACCGTTGGCCACATCCTCAGCCTGGCCCGCCACATCCCGCAGGCCAGCGCCGCCCTCAAGGACGGCGAATGGAAGCGCTCCAAGTACTCGGGAATCGAACTTTTTGAGAAGAAGGTCGGCATCATCGGCCTCGGCCGGATCGGAGCGCTCGTCGCTGCCCGCCTCCAAGGCTTCGAAACCGAAATCCTCGCCTACGATCCGTACATCACCTCGGCCCGGGCAGCGCAGCTCGGCGTCAAGCTGGTCACCCTGGATGAATTGCTGGCCCACTCCGACTTCATCACCATCCACATGCCCAAGACACCCGAAACGGTCGGCATGCTGGGCGCTGACGCCTTCAAGAAGATGAAGTCAACCGCCTACGTCATCAACGTGGCACGTGGTGGCCTGATCGACGAGGAAGCACTGTACACAGCCCTGCAGGACGGCGACATCGCAGGCGCCGGCGTCGACGTCTTCGTCAAGGAGCCCAGCACCGACCTGCCGTTCTTCAAACTGGACAACGTCGTGGTCACCCCGCACCTCGGCGCATCCACTGACGAAGCACAGGAAAAAGCAGGCGTTTCCGTGGCGAAGTCGGTCAGGCTTGCCCTTGCCGGTGAGCTGGTCCCGGATGCCGTCAACGTTGCAGGTGGCATCATCGCCCCCGACGTCCGTCCCGGCATCCCCCTCATCGAAAAGCTGGGCAGGATCTTCACCGCTCTCACGCACGACTCCCTGACCCAGATCGATGTTGAGGTCGCCGGCGAAATCGCGGCGCTCGACGTCAAGGTCCTGGAGCTTGCAGCTCTCAAGGGCATTTTCGCCGACGTCGTGACCGAGCAGGTCTCCTACGTCAACGCGCCCGTTATCGCCGAACAGCGCGGCATCAACACCCGCCTGATCACCACTCCCGAAGCGGAGGACTATCGCAACGTCCTGACCCTGCGCGGCGCCCTGAGCGACGGGAGCCAGATCTCGGTGGCGGGAACGCTGACAGGACCCAAGCAGGTTGAGAAACTGGTGGGAGTCAACGGCTACGACGTCGAAATCCCCATCAGCGAGCACCTCGTAGTGGTTTCCTACGCTGACCGTCCCGGCGTGATCGGCACCATCGGGCACATCCTGGGCATGAACAACATCAACATCGGCGGCATGCAGGTCGCCCGGCAGACTGAAGGCGGCCAGGTGCTTGCGCTCCTGACCATCGACAGCTCCGTTCCGCAGCAGGTTCTTGACGCGATCAAGGCCGGCATCGGCGCCGAAATGGTGCGCGAGGTTGACCTCGAAAACTGAGGCCGCGCCTCAGGTGAACCAATAGTGACAGAGTTGTAACTTCTGGCACGTATGATTGGCCGGTCTGCTTTCTCCGATTGAGGCCCTCTTGGGATCCCAGCCGGCGGGCCGGCTAATCTTGTTCTGCACATCCGGCAGGGGACACCTTCACATCCGTTTGGAGTGAACAGTGGTGTGCGCGCACGCAATCCAGCTTTCAGGAGCCAAATGAACGCCGTCCAGAGGTTCATCAGAAGCAGAGTGCTGATGTTGACCGCGGCCATTTTGATCGTCGCCATGTGCCTGTCCGTCCTCGTCCAGGGACAGTCACAAGCGGCGCTCAACCGAACAGTCGACGAGAATTCGCGAGGACTTTACGACATCCTCGTCCAACCCAAGGCGGGTGCCGGCGGTTCACTGATGCAGCCGGATATCGCCAACGGCCAGGGCGGAATCAGTTTTGATCAACTGGACGCCCTCCGGAAGCTCTCCGGAACTTCCGTGGCCGCCCCCATCAGCCTCGTTTCCAGGGTGAGCCAAAACCTTGAGGCGCCGCGGCTGGACGCCATGGACTACCTTGGCTTCAATGCCGGACTGGTAGGCACAGCGACAGCGGCAGAGCCCGGAGGCACCGACCCCAGCAAATGGCCGGCAGCAGAGTCTGTGCTGACCGATGAGGCCAAGACCTACCGGCTGACGGCGAGTGCTGTGAGCTCGGACGGCCACTCAGAGCAGACGCTGTTCAAGTCCATGGCCGAAGGGTCACTGGGCAAGGCCAAGCTCGTTGAGGAAGAGACGCCCGGCGGAAAGAACATCCGCATTGCCGGTCCGGAGGACGAGACAGGCATCAAGTTCCCCGCCCCTGCCGGGGGCTCAGAGCACAATCTTTTCAACCTCTCGGTGTCCCTGCCCCTGGCACCCCAGGTGACCGAATCCGTCGTCGCGGTTGACCCGATCTCTGAGCGCGCACTCCTGGGAAGTGCCGGCGACTTCCTGGCGCCCCTTGAGAAGGCACCCCCGGCCGATGCCCGCAACGCGGGAGCGATTGGCCGCCACTTCGAAAGCCTCTTCACCACCGGAATCAGCATGCAGGAGCTTGAAGAAGGCCCTGATTTCCTGGGTGTAAAGCTCAAGTACTGGGCCCCGTTGATGACCCAGTACCAGCAGGCCAAGCGGAACGGCCAACTGACGGATGACTCCCAGGCCATCCCGCTGATCGTACGTTCCGGGACTTCCCTTGACCTGAAGTACTCGGTCAAGATCGAGGAAATCGACGGATCCGGCAACGTGGTGAAGGACGTCGGCACTGTCACCAGGTCACTGGACAAGGACTACCTGCCGTTCGTCTCCAAGTCTCCCTTCGCGTTGTCATGGCCTGGCTCCAAGGACTACTCGCAGCTCCTGGGCAACTCCGGCAACTTCAGCCAGGGCCTTTACAACCCGGCGCAGTGGACCACCGACTTTGCGTCGGCTCCCAAGTACACCGACGGTGACACCGCAGGCAACGGCGCGCAGGAAAAGACAGCCGTCCCCGGCGAATGGGTCACCGTAAACCGCCTCCCGGAAAAGGACGCCGCGGGCGCACCCGTCGATCAGACCCAGCGCAAACCAGTGGATGAACGTGCCTACCGGGAAAGCCTGGAGACGGGCAAGAAGCTCGCCCCTCCGCTTGCCATGGTGTACGGAACGTTCGACGCCGCCAAGGTTCAGGAAGCGGCCGGCGACGTCAACAGGCTGCCCCTGGGTGGTTACGATCCCTCACCCATGACGCTCGTAAAAGACGCCGAGGGCAAGGATGTTCCGGCAGCGCAGCTCAAGCCGTCCCTGAGCGCCACCGGTCTGGTCAGCCAGTCCGCCGGCGCTATCACCGACTACTATGGCCTTGCCGCGGCACGGGGGTACGACCAGAACGCCTCCGTCATCGATGCCGTCCGTGTCCGTGCCAAGGCGCCGGGCAGCTGGAAGCAGGCGCAGCCCGACGTCGACAAGCTTGCCGCAGAAATCCGGGACATGGGACTTGACGCGACCATTGTGGCCGGCTCCGCCCGTGAAGACGCCAACATTTTTGTTCCCGGCTACTCCAAGGATGACGCGGGCAAGGAATCCGATCTGGGCACAGTTAAGCAATCCTGGGTCCGGCAGGATGCGGCGGATGCCGTTTCCGGCTCCCTCACGGGGACCAACCTCACACTGCTGTTCCTGACGTTGTGCGGTGCCGCGTTGCTGACCGGAGCGTCCACCGTCAGCTACATCCGGCAACGCCGAACGGAAGCCGGAACGCTTCGTGCCATGGGCTGGACCCAACGCAGGATCCGTTCCTGGGTACTGGCTGAATTCGGCGTAGGAGCTGCATTGCTTGCCATCGCCGGAACTATCCTCTCGCTGGTGACCTGGAACCCTGCCACGGCCATCGTCTCGGCGTCTGTCCTGACGCTGTATCTGGCTGCCGCCTACTTCGCGGCCCGCCAGCTTCGGCACCGCGAGGAGGTGGACCAGGAGCCCCAGCACGACGAGCGGCTCATCCCTGTTGACTCGCCGCTCACTTTCGCCAACCGCCAGCTGACCACCAACAGGTTCAATACGTTGTCTTTGGCTGTGGCAGTCGGAGTGTTCGGTGCAGCGGTAGGCGGCCTGATTGCCCTGCTGATCGATATTCCCCGGGCAGCAGGTGCCAGCGCACTCAGCGGGATCGCGGCGGCAAGCATCGCGCTTCCGAGCATCATCCTTGCCCTGTCGGGTGTGGCGGTCGGGCTGTTGCTGACACTGGTGACCGGCCGATTCGAACTTCAGGCAAAACGAGAATACTTGGGGACTTTGAAGGCCATGGGGTGGAACCCGGACATGCTCGGCCAGGTCCGGTTCTTCGAAAATGCCCTGGTGGGCTCAGTGGCCCTTCCACTGGGCGTTCTTGGCGCCTTGGGGATCGGTATCCTGCTGGCCCCCTACGCTGCTTTGTGGGCCGGCCTCGCCGGACTGCTGGCTGTACTTTGCTGGATTCCAATTGCAACGAAAGTGGTCCGATGACTAACGACCTGAACTTTGACGACGATTATTCCGGAACCGACATCGGTGACGGTTCGCTCCAGACCCGCGCCAACACCATCCTGAAGGCCGAGGACCACGGCACACCCCTCGAGCTGAGCAACATCACCATCCGCTATGGCGGGCAGAAGGGCGGCGCGGAAGCCGTCAACGTCGTCGAGGGCTTCAACCTGGTCCTGCACGCCGGTGAGATGCACTGCGTTGCCGGGCGAAGCGGCTCCGGCAAGACCAGCATCCTGACCGTCGGCGCCGGCCTCACCCTGCCGACGTCGGGACGGGTCTACTGGGAAGGCCAGTCCCTGGAAAGCATGGGGGACGACGAAATCGCCGACCGCCGTCGCGCTCTGATCGGTTACGTGGATCAGGGCGGGGCACTGATTGATGGCATGAGCGCCCTGGAGAACGTGCTTCTCCCTGCCGTTCCGGACGGAGAGGTGGACCAGCGGAGGGACATGGCAAAGGACCTCCTGGACCTCGTCGGCCTCGGCAGGCGAATGCGCCACCGCCCTGCCCAGCTGTCAGGTGGCGAGCGTCAGCGTGTTGCTATCGCCCGTGCACTGATCCTCGGAACGCGTGTCCTGGTGGTGGATGAGCCGACGGCCAGCCTGGACCGTACTTCAGCCAACCGCATCATCAGCATCCTCAAGGACACAACATCGGACGGAATCGCTGTGCTGGTCGCTTCACATGACCACGAACTGGTCCGGCAGAGCGATACCCTGACCGAACTGATCTAGATTTGCAGTAGGCGCGCACACCAGCGGCCCATTGTCCCTTCGCACTAAAAGGTATTTTCCGCCAGTGACTTCCTCAGACAAGCCTCCGTACTACCTCACTACGGCCATCACGTACCCCAACGGGGTGCCGCACATCGGCCACGCCTACGAGTACATTGCCACTGACGCAATGGCCCGCTTCAAGCGGCTCGACGGCTATGACGTGATGTTCCTGACCGGCACGGATGAGCACGGCATGAAGATCGCCCAGACTGCGGAGAAGGAAGGCATCACTCCCAAGGAGCTGGTGGACAGGAACTCCGAGGTCTACAAAGGCGCGCACGCTGCACTGGGAATCTCCTACGACCGGTTCATCCGCACTACTGATGCAGACCACTACGCAGCCTCCCAGGCCATCTGGAAAAAGATGGAAGCCAACGGCGACATCTACCTCTCGAAGTACGAGGGCTGGTACTCCGTCCGCGATGAAGCGTTTTACGTCGAGGACGACACCCTGGTGAAGGACGACGGCATCCGCTATTCCCGCGAAACGGATACTGAAGTGACCTGGACGGCAGAGGAAAGCTACTTCTTCCGCCTGTCGGCCTACCAGGACAGGCTGCTGGCGCTGTACGAGGCGCAGCCGGAGTTCGGCGCACCGCAGTACCGCTTCAACGAGGTCATCAGCTTCGTCAAACGCGGCCTGGAGGATCTCTCGATCAGCCGCACCACGTTTGACTGGGGTGTCCCGGTCCCGGGGAACGACAAGCACGTGATGTACGTGTGGGTGGATGCGCTGACCAACTACCTCACCGGGGTGGGCTACCCGGATGTTGATTCGGAGTCCTTCCGCAAGTTCTGGCCTGCGGATCTGCATATGATCGGCAAGGACATCAGCCGCTTCCACGCAATTTACTGGCCCGCTTTCCTGATGAGCGCGGGGCTGGAACTGCCCAAGCGGGTCATGATCCACGGCTTCCTGAACAACAACGGTGTGAAGATGTCCAAGTCCTTGGGCAACGTCGTGGCGCCGTCCGACTTCGTGGAGCAGTACGGACTTGATCAGGTAAGGTTCTTCTTCCTCCGGGAAGTTCCCTTTGGTGCCGATGGCAGCTACAGCCACGACGCCATCGTGGGGCGCGCCAACGCTGATCTGGCCAACAACTTCGGCAACCTCGCCCAACGCTCACTCTCCATGGTGGCGAAAAACTGTGGCGGCCAGGTACCTGTTCCCGGTGAATTCACGGCCGAGGACAGGGCTTTGCTTGGCCAGACCAACGGCTTGCTCGAAGCAGCCAGGACTGCCTTTGAGAAGCAGGAATTCAGCCGTGCACTGGAGGCTATCTGGGCCGTCCTCGGGGATACCAATGCCTACTTCGCGGAGCAGGCACCGTGGGTGCTGCGGAAGACCGACGTCGAACGCATGAACACGGTCCTTTATGTCACGCTGGAGGTCCTTCGCATTGTCTCCGTTCTGGTGCAGCCGGTAATGCCGACGGCGTCCGCTGCTTTGCTGGATACCCTCGGCCAGCCGGAAGGGGAAGCGCGGCAGTTTTCCGCCATCACGACGCCGATCGTGCCCGGTACCGACCTCCCGGCCCCGGCGCCGGTGTTTCCGAAGTACGAAGAGCCCGTCGAGGGTTAGGACGCTCCTTCACCTCTCGCGGGTTTTTGACGGACGCTCCCTCACGTTTCGCGCCTTAAGGTAAACGCTCCTTCACCTCTCGCGGGTTTTTGGCGGACGCTCCCTCACGTTTCGCGCCTTTAAGGTAAACGCTCCGTCAGTTAGTGACGGAGCGTTTACCGTTTTACCGCAAGATGTGACGGAGGGTTTGCTTTTTTGCCGCGGGATGTCACGGAGCGTCCTGGGGGTCAGGTGGTGGCCAGTCCTTCCACGGGTGAGAGCCGGGCGCCCCACCGTGCCGGCGCGACCGAGGCCAGCAACCCCGCGACGATCGCAACGCCGAAGACGGCCAACAGCGGTAGCCAAGGGACTCCCAGGACACATCTGCCACACTGCCGAGGGCGGACTTGGCACCGAGCCAGCTATAGACAATCCCGAGGACTGTGCCCCCCGCTGCCACGCCGGCCACCAGCACTGCCTCGATGGCCAGCATTCCCCGAAGCTGTCCAAGCGTCAGTCCAAGGGCAGGCAGGAGTGAGTTTTCCCTGATGCGTTCCAGGACGGACAGGGACAGAGTGCTTGCGACGCCCATCAGGGCGATGACCACTGCCACGCCCAGCAGACCGGTAACCACCAACAGCAGGGCATCCATGATCTCGTTGAAGGTCACCCGTTCCGTCACCGCGCCGCTGACAGACGCTGCCGGTACCCCAGGGCTGTTGCCACGGACTGCTGGACGTCACGAACTGCATCACCCGAGTTCTCCTTATCCAACAGCAGCCACAGGGCCGCGCCCGCATCCAAAGTGCCAACAATCCTCCGATGAGGCGAAGACGGCCTTTGGGGTTTCCCCAACTGTCCGACCACCGGTTCCAGAGCGAAAGCCCACTACACCAGACATACGACGGCGATCGCTCCGGCTGCCGCTACAGGCCGGGTGCGTCGCCATGCCAAGGGGACCAGGTGGCAGCAGGACAACAAAACAGAAGCGGCCGGTCCGCGACCAGCTAAACAGGACCGAAGGCCAGAAACAGGAGCCCGGTGGCAATGAGGTCCACTTTGAACGGATTGTTCCGGACCCAGCTAGAAAGTAGGTGACGTTTATCCACTGTGAAACTCTATTTCCTTGGCTACGTCCGGGCCTCATACCGTGGTCCGAGATTTCCCCATTCCGCCCAGAGGAACGCTCCTCACGTCTCGCAGGTTTTTGGGTGACGCCCATTCACGTTTCGCGGGTTTTTGGGTGACGCCCATTCACGTTTCGCGGGTTTTTGGGTGACGCCCCTCCACTTGCGTGACAACGGTGAGGGAGGGTTTGTGTTTTGGCTGCGGAAGGTGAGGGAGGGTTTGTGTTTTGGTTGCGGACGGTGAGGGAGGGTTTGTGCTGGGTCTCCAAGTAGAAGCACGTACTGGAATTGAGTGACATGCCCCCGAACCAAGTATTCGAGGCTCCGGAGACGTCGAATTAACGCGTACCCATTACTCGGGATTATTTGGAAGCACAAATTTAGCCTGAAAAGGCAAGCGAACTGATGGCACTTTCTGGGGAGTAACTGTCACTTTTCATTTCGCTGTTTGAGGTCTCAAATAGTTTATTCATTCCTGGTCTCGAAGACGGTTACTCCGCAAAGTCTGGTCGGTTCGAATCGGATTTGGTATGGAGGGACCGAAATGAAACGAACTATTGCCACCCTGGGGGTACTGGGCCTCGGGCTGATGGGCGCCACGGTTGCCGCGAACGCTGCTCCGCCGGATAACACGAAGGATGAGAAAAAGATCAGCATCTGCCACGCCACGGGCTCAGCAGATAATCCGTATCTCTTTGAGACCATCAATCTAAACGCGCTTAGCGCCCACGTTGGTGATACCAACGATATTGTGCCGGCAAACTCCGGGGACATTATGCCAAACGGCCAGAATCTGACAGCGGCAAACATCGCGCTGCTGGCCAACAAATGCGTGAAGACAACTGCAGAACCAACCGTTGAGCCGACGGTTGAGCCGACGGTTGAGCCGACGGTTGAGCCGACGGTTGAGCCGACGGTTGAGCCGACGGTTGAGCCGACGGTTGAGCCGACAGTTGAGCCGACGGTCGAACCGACAGTTGAGCCGACAGTTGAGCCGACGGTTGAGCCGACGGTTGAACCCACAGTCGAACCGACGGTTGAGCCGACGGTTGAGCCGACGGTTGAGCCAACAGTTGAACCAACAGTGGAGGCGACGGTAACGACTACTCCAGCCGGGGCGGGCACGGGTACGACAGCGGTCGCTGATTCAGTGAAAAAGCGGGGCTACAACGTGCAGACAGCTGCCGGCGATGGCAAGACTGTCGCGGGCATCCCCACCTGGCTCACCGGACTGACCGGCCTCTTTACCACTGTGGCAGCGCTGGTGCTCTGGAGGGGCGGAGCCAGGGCCAGGGGAGCTCACAGCTAGCCAGAACGCAGCAGACAGCGACGGCGGGTGTCACGGAAAGTATTCGTGGCGCCCGCCGCTCCACTTCCGGATCACAGGAGTGACCCATGGCAAGTCAATGCAGGATTCGGCACAGTCGGAGGGCTCTTAGACGCGGACTGCTTCTGAGGGGCAGGGATATGCTCATCCTTGCCATCTGCGCCGCTGGCCTCCTGACCGCGTGGCTTGCCCATGGAACTGCCGGTGCCTATGGCCGTGACAATGGCAACGACGTTACTAGCGGCGTCCCTTCTCCAACCACCAGCGGAGCGGTAAGCACCGAGGCGAAAGAACACCCTGCCGCAATGGGAACCCCGGAAACGCCTGCATCGGCTCTCGCCCCTCCGACTTCGGACACGCCATCACCAGCGGGACCTGAGGTTGCGCCGTCGCCCGAGCAGGGCGTGGCGTCGCTTCCTGTTTCGTCTGCTCCCTTGCGCGTCAGGTATCCCAAAGCAGAGATGGACGTGGTGATCCACCCCCTGGAGCCCCATGCTGACAGCCAGAGCATCGAACCGCCTGTAACGACGGAAGGCTACTGGCTCACTCCCTTCGGTTTGCCTGGTGCAGGGTCGACCGACACTACGTATATCGTCGGTCACAGTTGGCTGGACCGGGACGCCCCCTTCAACCACTTGAGTTCGGCGGCACATGAAGGTGATGAACTAACGGTGACCACCGCAACTGGTGTTATTGCTTATCGGGTGGAGTCGGTCATTACCTATTCGAAGTCCGCGCTCAAAGACAGCCCGATCTGGGCTGTGGTGCCCAACCGCCTTGTCCTGGTCAGTTGTTATTCACAAGATCCCTGGGGCAGGAATGTTGTGGTGGTTGCTTCGCCTGCTCCTGCCATCTAGCTCCAAAAGGCACGCTTGTTCGCATTTTGAGACAACTTGACCATTATGTGGATGGCTTGGCTACCCTGAAGACATGAGCGCATCCACCATTGATCTTGCTGTCATTCCCGGCGATGGCATCGGCCCTGAGGTCATTGCCGAAGCCCTGAAGGTCCTGGAGAAAGTGGCGGCCACCGAAGGTGTCGCCATTGAGCAGACCCACTACAAACTGGGCGCGCAGCACTGGCTGGAGAGCGGCGAAACTCTTCCGGATGAGGTTCTCGAGGACCTGCGAACCCGGGACGCCATCCTTTTTGGCGCAGTGGGAGCGGCGCCCGGGGACACCCGGATCCCGTCCGGTCTTATAGAACGCGAGATGTTGCTCAAGCTGAGGTTCAGCCTCGATCACTTCGTCAACCTGCGGCCGTCCAAGCTGTATGGGGGAGTGGGGAGCCCGCTCGCCAACCCGGGAGTTGTCGATTTCGTCGTGGTCCGGGAGGGTACCGAGGGCCCTTATGTAGGAAACGGTGGCACCCTCCGTGGTGGAACGCCCCACGAGGTGGCTACTGAGGTTTCGCTGAATACAGCCCACGGAGTGGAACGGGTCGTCCGCGATGCCTTCCGCCGGGCCAGCGAGCGTCCGCGCAAGAAGGTCACCCTGGTCCACAAGCACAACGTCCTGGTGTACGCCGGTCACTTGTGGAAGCGCACCGTCGAGGCTGTCGCCCAGGAGTTCCCCGAGGTCAGCCACGATTACCTGCATGTGGATGCCGCCACGATTTTCATGGTCACCGACCCCGCCCGTTTTGATGTCATTGTGACGGATAACCTCTTTGGCGACATCCTCACCGACCTCGCGGCGGCCGTGACGGGCGGCATTGGTCTGGCAGCTTCGGGCAACCTCAATATGGAACGCACAGCGCCTTCCATGTTCGAACCCGTTCACGGCTCTGCCCCGGATATCGCTGGACAGCAAAAGGCGGACCCGACGGCGGCCATTCTGTCTGCGGCGCTGTTGCTGGACCACCTCGGCTACTCCGAGGCGGCACGGAAGGTCGAAGCGGCAGTAATTGCCGACGTCGAAAGCCGCGACGGCGGAGCCCGCAGTACCTCCGCAATCGGCGACGCGATTGCGGCCGCCCTGTAGGTCCGGCCCGTCCGGCCAGCAGGCGTAAGCTAGTTTCGAATCACCAAACCGCTGCCGTGGTCCGAGGCTGAACCACGGTCACCATCAGGCAGCCAACCGTGGAGGAAACATGACTCAGACTGCCCATGGCGTCGAATTCACCCAGCAACTTTCGGCAACCCCGAAGTCAGCTGAAGAGCGTGCAGCCATCCTGGCGAACCCAGGATTTGGCAACTTCTTTACCGACCACACCGCCGTCGTCGACTACAGCGTCGACGCCGAGGGGAAGGGCGGCTGGCACAGCCCCCGCGTGGAGGCTTACGGGCCGATTACCTTGGACCCCTCCGCCGCCGTCTTCCACTACGGCCAGGAAATCTTCGAAGGCCTTAAGGCCTATCGCCACGCAGACGGCTCCATCTGGACCTTCCGGCCTGAGGCGAATGCAGCACGCCTGAACAAGTCCGCCCGACGCCTGGCGCTCCCGGAACTTCCGGAGGAGTACTTCCTGGGAGCAATCCGCGAGCTCGTCGCAGCGGACAAGGAATGGGTACCTTCCGGCGACGGCGAAGCCCTCTACCTTCGCCCGTTCATGATCGCCACCGAAGCCTTCCTCGGAGTGCGGGCTGCCCGCGAAGTGTCGTTCAGGGTCATAGCCTCCCCGGCCGGAAACTACTTTGGCGGAGAACTCAAACCCGTCTCTATCTGGATCTCGCGTGAGTACGCACGCGCAGGCCGTGGCGGCACCGGTGACGCCAAATGCGGTGGCAACTACGCGGCGTCCCTGATCGCCCAACAGGAAGCCGAAGCCCACGGCTGCAAGCAGGTCCTCTTCCTTGACCAGTTCAATGACAATGCAGTTGAGGAACTGGGCGGCATGAACGTCTTCTTCGTTCTGAAGGACGGTTCCCTGGTGACACCGGCACTCACCGGCACCATCCTGGAAGGCATCACCCGGATGTCCGTTATCCAGGTGGCCAAGGACATGGGCCGCCAGGTCAGCGAACGCAAGATCACCCTCGACGAATGGCGTGACGGCGTGGCCTCAGGCGAGATCACCGAAGTCTTTGCCTGCGGCACAGCCGCCGTCATTACTCCGATCGGCGTTCTGAAGGACGCTACCGAATTCATCGGGTCTGAAGACGCGACGGCGGGGGAGACCACCATGGCGATCCGCGAAAAGCTGCTGGGCATCCAGACCGGGACGGTCGAGGACACGCACGGCTGGCTGACCCGGCTGGCCTAGCCGCGGCTCTCACCGCCGGGATGTAAGGGATGTAGGTACGACGGCGGGTGGCCGGCACTGCGGTAACAAAAACACAGTGCCGGGCAGCCGCCGTCGACCTTTAACCCCTGCCTGACCCGAGACTGGCCTTGGACCTCAGCGCCGGGCGGCCTTCCGGGCTGCGTTCTTCAATGCCTTACGCGAGACCGGCTTCAGAGCCTTCCGGGCCGCTTCATCCGCCAGGGCTTGGTTGCGGCGGGCGTCGATGACGTCGTTCCAGAGCGTGGTCGCAAAGACGCCGCCGTCCTGCGCGTAAACATCATAGGGGTAGTCGGCAAAGATGGACGGCGTGGTGCTGCCATTGGGCAGATCCGTCTTGTTCGCCTTGGCCACGGCATCCGCCACAGCCCAGGTCCGGGTCAGGTGCTGGGCGAGGTTCTCCTGGACGAAAATATGAACGTCGCTGGAGGCCGCGGCGCGTTCCAGGAGTTTGGCGAGATCGTCCGCGAGGTATTTGGCCGCCCATTCTTCCCGGGACTCTGAGCCTGGCGGCAGATCCTCGGCGACACCTTCCACCGCCTCGCTCCAATCGGCGGTCTCGCGGAACTTCTTCCATGTGGGGAACCAGACAATGCTGCCCGTAGCGTGGTTGTGGATGTGTTGGAGTCCGCTGTTCTTCTCTGTTGCGGCATGATCGTGGCCGGCAGCATCAGCTTCGGCGAGGAGTTCTGCAAGCGTGGTTGTGCTCATATTGGCTGGTTCCGGCTTCCTGGTGGAGATGGTCTTCACTGGAGATCAACCCGGGCCGCCGGGTGTCTATTCCGGCGCAGCGGACGGTGGCTATACCGGGGTCGATGCAAAGATGGGATGGTGACTTCAGCTTCCGGCCCCATCGTGCACCGCAGCTCTGCCCTGACGCAGTTCATCCTGGCCCCCAACCCCGGGCCAATGAGCCTGGAGGGCACCAACTCTTACATACTGCGCGCTGCCGGCAGCCCGGCCGCTATTGTGGTGGACCCCGGCCCACTGGACGAAGCCCACCTCCAGGCTCTTGCCGGGACCGGCGGCGTGGAACTCATCCTTGTCACCCACCGTCACGCTGACCACACGGCCGGCTCGGCCCGGCTGCATGAGTTGACGGGTGCCCCCGTGCGTGCTGCCGGCCCCGCCCACTGCCATGGCGGCGGCCTCCCGCTGCAGGATGGCGATACGGTGACGGCAGCCGGGCTGACAGTCCGGGTCCTGGCGACCCCCGGCCACACTTCGGACTCTGTCTGCTTCCACCTCCCCGACGACGGCCCGCACGGCTCTGTCCTGACCGGCGACACCATCCTGGGCCGTGGCACCACCATGCTGGACTATCCCGACGGGAGACTTGGGGATTATCTGAAGTCGCTGGACCGGCTTGAGGCGTTTGGGGGCGCCACCGTCCTGCCTGCGCACGGTCCCGTACTGCCTTCCATGGATGCGATCGTCCGCGCCTATCGCGACCACCGTCAGGAACGGTTGGATCAGATCCGGGACGCACTGGACCGGCTTGGCCTCGATGCCTCGGTGGGCGAGGTTGCGGATTTGGTGTATTCCGACGTCGGACCTTCAGTGCGGAGGGCGGCTGAAATGTCGGTTGCGGCGCAGCTGGACTACCTCCGTGGATCCGCCGGACACAGCTGAGCGCCGGACGCGGTGGCCGGAGACGGTAGGCTGGAAACCATGCGTATCGCCCGGTTTGTTGTTGATTCTGATCCCGTCTACGGCGTTGTTGAAGGCCAGCCTGGAAGCGAGGAGATCACTGTCATCAACGGCGATCCCTTCTTCCATGGAGTGGAGCGCACGGCCGTCAGGCACAAGCTGGAGGATGTCCGTCTCCTCGCCCCCATCATTCCGCGGAGCAAGGTAATTGGCGTGGGCCGCAATTTTGTGGAGCATGTCCGCGAGCTAGGCAACGAGATCCCGGCTCATCCGCTGCTCTTCTTGAAGCCGAACACGTCGGTCATCGGGCCCAATGACCCCGTAGTGCTGCCCGAGTTCTCCGATGAAGTATCTTTCGAGGCTGAACTCTGCGTCGTTATCGGACGGATCTGCAAGGACGTTCCGGAGGAGCGGGTGGACGACGTCATCTTTGGATACACCTGCGGGAACGACCTCACGGCGCGGGATGTCCAGAAGACGGACCTGCAATGGGCCAGGGCCAAGGGCTTTGACACCTCTGCTCCCCTGGGTCCCTGGATCGAAACCGAACTGGACACCGAGGACATTTCCATCCAGGGCCGGCTCAATGGTGAACTGCGTCAGGACGGCAGCACCAGCCAGATGATCCGCGGGGTCCGCGAGCTCGTTTCGATCGTGTCGCAGGCCTTTACTCTCCTGCCGGGTGACGTCATTATGACCGGCACTCCTGCCGGCGTCGGCCTGGTCCAGGCGGGCGACCGCTACGAAGTCGAGATCGAGGGCATTGGCCGCCTCTCCAACCCGATAGTCCGCCGCTGACTGATGCGGCGAGGCCCCTCACTGATGCGGCGAGGCCGCTGACTGATGCGGCGGAGCCGCTGAGAGAGTGAAGCGACGGCACACTCTGGGGTCCGCGGACGACGTCCCCGGCAGGGGCGGTAAAGTTGGACGCACTATGACTACTCCTTCCGTGCCCAACGACGCCCTCGACGCTGCTGCCGCCCCCACCGATTCCGCTTCGAAGGTCCGCGTCCGCTTCTGCCCTTCGCCCACCGGTACGCCCCACGTCGGGCTCATCCGTACAGCCCTGTTCAACTGGGCCTACGCCAAGCACACCAAGGGCACCTTCGTCTTCAGGATTGAGGACACGGATGCAGCGCGCGATTCCGAGGAGAGCTACCAGCAGCTGCTTGAAGCGCTGAAGTGGCTTGGCATCACCTGGGAAGAAGGCGTTGAGGTCGGAGGGCCGCACGAGCCCTACCGCCAGTCCCAGCGGCTAGATCTTTACAAGGACGTCGTCTCCCGGCTCATTGAGGGCGGCCACGCCTACGAGTGCTACTCCTCCCCGGAGGAGGTCGAAGCACGCCACCGGGCAGCCGGCCGCGACCCCAAGCTGGGTTATGACAACTTTGACCGTGAGCTCACGCAGGAGCAGATTGCGGCGTTTAAGTCCGAGGGCCGCCAGCCTGTGCTGCGCATGCGCATGCCGGATGAGGACGTGACGTTCACGGACCTGGTTCGAGGCGAGATCACCTTTAAGGCAGGGAGCATCCCGGACTATGTGATCGTGCGGGCAGACGGCTCACCGCTCTACACGCTGGTTAACCCCGTGGACGATGCCCTCATGGGGATCACCCACGTGCTGCGCGGAGAGGACCTGCTGTCCTCAACGCCCCGCCAGGTGGTAATGATCAACGCACTCATGAAGCTCGGTGTTGCCCAGTACCTTCCCGAGTTCGGCCACCTGCCCTACGTCATGGGTGAGGGCAACAAGAAGCTCTCCAAGCGCGATCCGCAGTCCAACCTCTTCCTGCTCCGGGACCGCGGCTTCATCCCCGAGGGACTCCTGAACTACCTTTCCCTCCTAGGCTGGAGCCTGTCAGCGGATGAAGACATTTTCACTGTCGACCAGCTCATTGAATACTTTGATGTGCACGACGTTCTGGCAAACCCGGCGCGGTTCGACATCAAGAAGGCCGAGGCCATCAACGGCACCCACGTGCGCATGTTGGAAGCCGAGGACTTCCGGAACCGCCTGGTTCCGTACCTCCGCTCAGCGGGTCTTGTGGGCGAATCCCTCACTGAACGTGAGGAGGAGGTTCTCAGCGAGGCGGCACCGCTGATCCAGGAGCGGATTGCCCTGCTCGGGGAAGCGCCAGAGATGCTGGCCTTCCTTTTCAAGAACGACGACGCGATCGACGTCGCGGACGACGCCCGCAAGGGACTGCCGCAGAACCTCACCGAGGTGCTGGATGCCGCCATTGCAGCGCTCGAACCCGTCACGGGCTGGACTGCTGAAAATATCCAGATTGCCTTGAAGGAGGCCTTGGTCGAAGGGATGGGGATTAAACCCCGGCTCGCTTTCGGTCCCGTTCGAACCGCGGTATCCGGCAGGCGCATTTCGCCGCCCCTGTTCGAATCCATGGTCATACTGGGCAAGGAGTCTTCACTGAAGCGCCTGCAGGCCTTCCGCGGCTGATGAATCAGCCAGCAGGAGGGGCAATGCACACGGAATTCGGAGCAGTTAAGGGCGTCCTGTTTGATATTGATGACACCCTGGTCGATCTCGAGTTTTCCATGACGACCGCCCTGCGTGATGTCAGTGAGCACCTCCTGCCCGGGCTGGACCAGGCCGGGTGGGAGAAGTTCGGCAGGATCTTCACCCATGAGACCACCCATTTTTTCGACCGATATCTGGCTGGGGAACTGACGTTCAACGAGCAAAGGCTTCTTCGAGGGCGGGCTGCCTTGGGGCATTTCGGGGTGAATCTGGGAGAGGGGGAGGAAGCCCGCAACTGGCTCACCTCCTATGCCCGGATCCAGCCCGGCTACGTCCGCGCCTTTGCCGACGTCGAACCCGTCCTGGACGCACTCGATGCCGCCGGGATTCCCTATGGCGCCGTCAGCAACAATGTCCATGATTATCAAAGGGCAAAGCTGGACAACGCCGGGCTGCAACGTATCCGATTGCTGGTCGGCACGGACACCGTCGGAGTCCCGAAGCCCGATCCTGCGATCTACCTTGAGGGCGTCCGGCTTCTGGGAATCCCCGCTGCCGAAACCCTCTTCGTCGGCGACAATCCTTTGCTTGATGCAGAAGGAGCCACCGCGGCCGGCCTGCTCGGAGTGTGGCTCAACAGAACCGGCCAGCCGGCCACGGAATTCACCGGCAGGGAAGTCAGCACCCTCGCCGAACTGCTGCCTTAATCCGCTCCCGGCGGCACGACTCTGCGGCGCGGTGTTGCCGATTTGTGCGAGCCAAAACTCTCGGGTAAAGTAATTACTCGTGCTGAGGCGCTGGGAGCGCGGGTTTTGACCCGCAGATCCAGCCCGAAAGTTCCATTGGGATATGGTGTAATTGGCAACACTACGGTTTCTGGTACCGTCATTCTAGGTTCGAGTCCTGGTATCCCAGCTCTGAAATATCACTGGAAATAGCGGTATTTCAGAACTTCAACCGGTTTTACCGATTTGAAACGCTCGCGGAAAGTATGAAACAATCTTTCGGTGCGCGAGGCAGAAATGCCACGGAAGTACACGGCCCCATCGTATAGCGGCCTAGTACGCTGCCCTCTCACGGCGGTAACGCGGGTTCGAATCCCGCTGGGGTCACCACAAAGGGCCGGAAACTCAAGGGTTTCCGGCCCTTAGTCTTTGTATCCAGGTCCCCAAGTCAGCGCTTACGCCTGTTCGCTCCATCACGCGCCAAAGCGCGAATCTCCCCTTTCATCAGGCTCATCGGAAATCGTTTCCAAGGCTGGCATGATGTTGATGTGACCTCCAATGAAATCACCGGTGCTGGCGGGAGCCCTACGCCGGTTCAACGGACGGCCGCGGCGATTGAACTCCTTGAAGGCGTTCACGAAGAGCTGTCGGCCGTAGCGCTGCCCCTCGCCCTCGCTGGCGCGGACGAGGCGCGGATGGCGGTCCTGCATTCCCTGGCGCAGCTTGAGGATTACATCCTGCCCCGGTATCGCAGCCTGGATGCGCCACTGCTTGCCGTAGTGGGCGGCTCCACCGGTGCCGGGAAATCAACCCTGGTCAACGCGCTGGTGGGACACCCAGTTACCCGCGCGGGCGCCATTCGTCCCACGACGCGCCAGCCCATTCTGCTCCACCATCCCGCTGATGCCGAGTGGTTTGAAGGCCAACGCGTCCTGCCGAACTTGAGCCGGATCCGAGGCACAGTCCTCCCCACCCCCCTCCGGGCAAGCCAGGCGGGCCACGCAGGCCAGACCCCGGAGCCGGGGCCGGTTTCGTCCCTCGTCCTGGTGGGTGATCCCTCGGTGCCGACGGGAATAGCAGTACTTGACGCTCCCGACGTCGACTCCATCTCAGATGCGAACCGCCAGCTCGCAGGTCAACTGCTGGCTGCAGCGGACCTCTGGATCTTTGTTACCACCGCCAACCGCTACGCCGACGCGGTCCCATGGAAACTCCTCCTTGATGCCGCCTCACGGGACATACTGGTGGCTGTCGTCCTGGACAGGGTCCCGGCTTCGGCCGAGACGGAGGTCAGCACCGACCTCCGTGCCATGCTCCAGCGCGAAGGATTGGGCCAAGCCAGGCTCTTCATTGTTCCGGAAGTGGAATTGGACGGTCTCGGGATGCTGCCGCAAGCCACCGTAGAGCCCATCAGGAATTGGCTGCAGGACCTCGCCGCAGACGCTGCAGGGCGGGCCGATATTGCACGCAGGACTCTCAACGGAACTGTCAAAGGACTGGCTGTGCGCGTTGCTGGTGCAGGCAAGGCCGTGGAAGATCAACAGCGGGCGGCGGAGGCTCTGGCGGACGACGTACGAGACGCCTACACTGACGCCGTTGCCAGGATTCTGGAAGCCACCCGGGACGGAGCCCTGCTCAGGGGCGAGGTGCTGGCACGATGGCAGGACTTTGTTGGCACGGGGGAGTTCTTCCGGACGCTTGAACAGAACATTGGCCGCGCCCGCGACAGGATCGGTGCCTACTTTCGCGGTGAGCCGGCTCCGGCAGTCAAGGTGGAGACCGCAATCGAAACAGGTCTTCAAGCCGTGATCATGGACGAAGCGGCTAATGCTGCCGAAGATTCAGATCGGCGCTGGCGCTCTGACCCGGCCGGCCGCCAATTGTTGGGAACCGATGACCTGAGCGGCACGAGTCCGGGTTTCGGGGACAAGGTGGCGGCTGAGATCCGGGACTGGCAGGGCGCGCTGATGGAACTGATCAGGACCGAGGGCCAGGGAAGGCGCACCCAGGCCCGGTGGCTTTCCTTTGGCGTGAATGGACTCGGGGCGGCGCTTATGATTGTTGTGTTTTCCATGACTGCCGGCCTGACAGGCCTGGAGATCGGTGTTGCCGGCGGTACCGCAGTCGTAGGGCAAAAACTGCTGGAGGCTGTTTTCGGTGAGGACGCCGTGCGGCGCCTCGCACGGACGGCGCGGGAGGACCTGCACGTACGCTGCGAAAAGCTGCTTCGGGCCGAGCAGCAGAGGTTCCTGGTAAGGCTCGAGAGCGACGGCGGCGTTTCTCCCCAGACATTGCAGGCCCGTGCGGAAGCACTTGAGACGCTTGCGGCTGCCGGATGAGCCGTCACGGTGCAGCGCGGGAAGCTTCAGAACTTCACCGCAGGCTGGAGGCCCTGAATGACGCCCGCGCGCTGGCGGAGGGCGTCTTATCCGACGAATCGCTGGATGCCGTGTTCGAGGTGCTGGAACGGGCAAGTTCGCGTCGTTCGCTCTCGACCGACCACACGGTGGTGGGATTTTTCGGAGCAACCGGCAGCGGAAAATCTTCGCTCTTCAACGCTGTCGGGGGAGCGGAGATTGCGACGGCGGCTGCCCGGCGGCCAACGACGTCAGAACCCCTGGCGAGCGTTTGGGGCGTCCCGGGAAGTGAACCCCTCCTTGACTGGCTGGAGGTCAGCCAACGTCACCATGCGTCGGCTGTACCGGGGTTTGCCGATGAAACAACCGGGCTGATCCTGCTTGACCTTCCGGACTTTGACTCCACCCGGACTGCCAACCGTGAAATTGTGCAGCGGATGGTTGGTCTGGTGGATGTCCTGGTCTGGGTACTTGATCCGCAAAAATACGCCGACGCAGCTGTCCACAACGATTTTCTGACTCCTCTGGCCTCGCATGCAGCCGTCACCCTGGTGGTCCTGAACCAGATCGACAGGCTGCCAAAATCCGAGGTTAGTCCGGTACTGGAGTCCCTGCGGGAAATTCTTGCCCGTGACGGGCTGGGGCGGGTACAGGTACTTGGCACTTCGGCGGTAACAGGGGAAGGCATTGATGAGGTCAGGGCTGCGGTCCGGCGCGTGGTGTTGCAGCGCGAGGCATCGTCCAAGCGGCTGGCTGCAGACGTGGCGCGTGAGTCTTCCCGGCTGGCTGCGGAATCGGGTGATGGGGAAGCCGCCGGAGTGTCTTCAGCCGCACGGGCACGCCTCGCTGATGAGCTGGCCTCCGCCGCAAATGTTCCGCTCGTGGTGGAAGCCGTCGCTAAGTCGTACACCATTGAATCCACACGACGGACGGGCTGGCCGGTAACGCGCTGGCTGGTGCGTCTCCGCCCGGATCCGTTGCGCAGGCTCAATCTGCGCAGGAACGAACCGTCGGCCGTCAACAGGACCTCGCTGCCCCCGGCCGGAGCTCCGGAACGTGCAAGGACGGATGCCGCCGTCCGCGAATTTGCCGACGCTGCAAGCGAAGGTGCTCCCGGTCCCTGGCGCGCGGTGATCCGCAGCGCCGCCCGGGACGCCCGGGACCAATTGCCCGATGCCCTCGACCAGGCAGTTGCAGGGACTGAGTTATCGGCCGGAAAAAAGTCCTGGTGGTGGCCTGTCTTCAACCTTGTCCAGTGGCTGGCGCTGCTGACGGTCCTTGGCGGACTCGGTTGGCTGGCTGGCCTCGCGGTCCTCGGCTACTTGCAGTTGCCGGTTCCGCAGGCGCCCAGGGTGGAAGGGTGGCCGTTGCCCACGCTGATGATCCTCGGTGGAGTGGTGCTGGGGATATTCCTTGCGATCACCGGGAGGGTCATAGCGGCTGCTGCGGCCAGGGTGCGCGCTGCTTCGGCAAGGAGGAGGCTGAAAAGTGCCGTAACTGCAGTAGCTGAGCGGAGGGTGGTGGAGCCAGTGGAGGCGCAGATCAGCCGATTGCGATCATTCAGTGCCGCGCTCAAGGCCGCCCGCGCCAAGTGACGCCGGCTGGCGTCACACCTCTCAAAGAGCCTTTGCAGCATCCCGCACCTTGATCAACGTGCGAAGGTTGCGTGTGGTGGTGGTCGATTTGTAGCGCGGCTTGGCAGACACCTTGCTGACCGGGCTTTCGAGGGTTCCCCCTGCGGGAGCCAGCCAGGCCACGGCCTCCGGGCCCAGCCGCTGGACGCCGTTTGCTTCGGGCTCCCCGCCTTCAAGAGAGACGGCGGCTGCGACCATGTCGTCAAGCATTGCCGGATCCGATGACAGTGTGACGTAGCTGTGGGTGCTTTTATCGTCTGCCGGATACGGGCAGGCTTCCACAAGATCCGCCACCCGTTCGCAAGTCAAAACCACCACCCAGGCGTCATAACCGAAGGACTCACGCAGGCAGGTCTCAAATTGCTTCTTTACTGCAGCCGGGTCCAGATCGCTGGTCAGCACAACGTTTCCGCTGGCCAGGAGAGTCTTCACGTTATTGAACGAACACTGCTTAAGGGCCTTTTGGAGATCGGCCATTCTGATATTGATGCCGCCCACATTGACGCCGCGGAGAAACACTGCGTAGCTGGTCATGTTGCCAGCCTACTGCCGGCGCCGGCGGTACCTCAGCTGCGCCGGAATACACCAGGCAGCCGGTTTGCCGTCAGTCGTTGGTCTTGCGGAGGGCATCAGTCAGGAGGCGGGCAGCATTGCAGACCACTTCGGCATGGAGCCTTCCTGGCTGGCGCGTTAGACGCTCGATCGGGCCGGAGATGGAAACCGCGGCAATCACTCGTCCGGACGGTCCGCGGACGGGAGCCGAAACTGAGGCGACACCAGGCTCACGTTCACCCAGGCTCTGACCCCAGCCCCGCCGTCGTACTCCGGCGAGGACCGTGGGGGTGAAGCGGGCTGACTGGAGACCTTCAAGAAGGCGGTCATGGTCCTCCCAAGCCAACAGCACCTGGGCAGCAGATCCGGCTTTCATGGACAGTTGCGTGCCAACCGGGATTGTGTCGCGGAGCCCGATGGGGCGTTCGGCGGAGGCGACACAGACGCGCCAGTCGCCCTGTCGGCGGAAGATCTGGGCACTTTCGCCGGTCGCATCGCGCAATTGCATGAGTACCGGGCCGGCGGAAGCTATCAGGCGGTCCTCGCCTGCAGCGGATGCGAGCTCAACCAGGCGGCTGCCCAGGACAAACCTTCCCTGGATATCCCGGCTCACGAGCCTGTGATGGACAAGGGCAAGAGCGAGCCGATGCACCGTTGGCCGCGCCAGCCCCGTAGCCGCCACAAGCTGCGCCAGGGTAGTGGGTCCGGCCTCCAGTGCGTCAAGCACATGGGCCGCTTTATCGATGACACCGACTCCGCTAGAATTGTCCATGTACTGATATTGCCGTCTCATTATCTGAGATGCAAATCTTTGGACTGGCTTATTACAGAGGTCTGCTGATTCAGTGGATGTTAACAGCCAACAGCAGTGAAGGGAGATGGCCATGGCAAAGACATTGGCCGAGAAAGTCTGGGACGCGCACGTGGTGCGCAAAGGCGACGGCGACGGCGCCAACGCTCAGCCGGACCTTCTTTACATCGACCTTCACCTGGTCCACGAAGTGACGTCACCGCAGGCCTTCGAAGGCCTCCGGCTGGCCGGCCGCAAGCTGCGCCGCCCCGACCTCACTATTGCCACCGAAGACCACAACACGCCGACACTGGACATCGACAAGCCCATTGCCGACCTCACCAGCCGGACCCAGATCCAGACCTTGCGGAACAACTGCCAGGAATTCGGCGTCAGGCTGCATTCCCTCGGTGACGCTGAACAGGGAATCGTGCACGTCGTTGGCCCGCAGCTCGGCCTGACCCAGCCCGGGATGACAGTTGTCTGCGGTGACTCGCACACCTCCACCCACGGGGCATTCGGCGCACTCGCAATGGGTATCGGCACGTCCGAGGTGGAGCACGTTATGGCTACCCAGACCCTGTCCCTGAAGCCGTTCAAGACCATGGCTATCAACGTCGAAGGCACCCTGAAGCCAGGCGTTTCCGCCAAGGACATAATCCTGGCGGTAATCGCGAAAATCGGTACGGGCGGCGGCCAGGGCTATGTCCTGGAGTACCGCGGATCCGCCATCCGGGCGCTCTCGATGGAAGCCCGGATGACCATCTGCAACATGTCTATCGAAGCCGGCGCCCGCGCCGGCCTGGTGGCTCCGGACGAAACCACGTACGCCTACATGAAGGGCCGCCCGCACGCGCCCCAGGGCGCCGAGTGGGATGCCGCCGTCGAGTACTGGAACACTCTGCTGACGGAAGACGACGCGACGTTCGACGCGGAAGTGGACCTCGACGCCGATACTCTTGAGCCGTTTGTCACCTGGGGCACCAACCCGGGCCAAGGTGTGTCCTTGTCCTCCAAGGTCCCCTCGCCCGAGGATTTCGGTGACGAAAACGCCAAAGCGGCGGCCGAACGTGCCCTGCAGTACATGGGACTGAAAGCCGGAACACCGATGAAGGAAATCCGGGTGGACACCGTGTTCCTCGGTTCCTGTACCAATTCACGCATGGAGGATCTCCGGGCCGCTGCGGACATCGTCCGCGGGCGCCAGAAGGACCCCAACATCCGCATGCTCGTCGTGCCGGGATCCGCCCGGGTGCGGCTTGAAGCCGAGGCTGAGGGCCTGGACAAGATCTTCAAGGACTTCGGTGCAGAGTGGCGCTTCGCCGGATGCTCCATGTGCCTGGGCATGAACCCCGACCAACTGGAAGTGGGGGAGCGCTGCGCTTCGACCTCCAACCGGAACTTTGAGGGCCGGCAGGGCAAGGGCGGCAGGACACACCTCGTTTCGCCCGTTGTGGCCGCCGCTACCGCTGTCCGCGGAACCCTCAGTTCCCCGTCGGATCTGGACCCCGCTCCGGACACCGCAGCCACCCGCACCGACGCCGCCTAGGAGCATCCATGGAAAAGTTCACCACCCACACCGGAATTGGCGTCCCGCTGCGACAGAGCAATGTGGACACCGACCAGATCATCCCCGCGGTCTACCTCAAGCGCATCACCAGGACCGGTTTCGAGGACGCCTTGTTCTCAGCCTGGCGCAAGGACCCGTCGTTCATCCTGAACCAGGCTCCGTTCAATGCGGGATCTGTCCTTGTTGCCGGCCCGGACTTCGGGACGGGTTCCTCGCGCGAGCATGCAGTGTGGGCCCTGAAGGATTACGGCTTTAAGACAGTTCTCTCGTCACGCTTCGCTGACATCTTCCGTGGCAACTCCGGCAAGCAGGGTCTGCTCGCGGCCGAACTGGCCCAGGATGACATCGAACTCATCTGGAAGATCCTCGAGAACGCCCCGGGCACGGAGGTAACTGTTGACCTCGTTTCCAAGACAGTCACCTGCGGTAACGTCGTTGCCCCCTTCGAGATTGATGACTACACCCGCTGGCGGCTCCTGGAGGGCCTCGATGACATCGGACTGACCCTCAAATACGAGGAAGACATCACCGCCTACGAAGCCACCCGGCCCTCGTTCAAACCCAAGACCCTGCCTGCACGGCTGTCCTGAGACGTCCGCCGGACTGCGCCTGCATTTCGGTTCGGAACAGCCAACTCATATGCTTAGCGGGAGCCTTTGGAAGTATTGGGGGGCGAGTAATCGTGAGGAAACCGGTATATGAGTAGTGTTCTGACAATCCGCGGAGGCGTCCCGCTTACAGGTCGCGTCACCGTCCGTGGGGCCAAGAACCTCGTCCCCAAGGCGATGGTTGCGGCCTTGCTGGGCAACGAGCCGTCCCTGCTGCGGAACGTTCCTGAAATTAAGGACGTCGAGGTAGTTACCAGCCTCCTGCAGCTGCATGGCGTCACCGTGGAGAAGGATCCCATCACCGGCGATCTCACCCTGGACCCCAAGGATGCCAAGACGGCCTCCAGCACGGCAATCGATGCCCACGCGGGAGACTCCCGCATTCCCATCCTTCTCTGCGGACCGCTGATCCACGCGATTGGCGAGGCGTTCATCCCCGACCTCGGGGGCTGCAAGATTGGCGACCGGCCCATCGACTACCACCTCGATGTGCTGCGGCAGTTCGGCGCTGTGGTGGAGAAGCGGCCTGGTGGCATCCACATCTCCGCCCCCCGGGGCTTGCAGGGAGCAAAGATTTCCCTGCCTTATCCCTCGGTAGGCGCCACAGAGCAGGTTCTGCTCAGCGCCACACGTGCGGAAGGCATCACCGAACTCTCGGGTGCGGCTACCGAACCGGAGATTGTGGACCTCATCGCCGTGCTCCAAAAAATGGGCGCCATCATCAGCGTTCAGACGGACCGGACCATCCGCATCGAGGGCGTCCGTGACCTCGGCGGTTACAACCACCGCGCTCTCTCAGACCGCAACGAGTCGGCGTCGTGGGCCTCGGCCGCACTGGTGACACGAGGCGATATCTTCGTCGAAGGTGCCACCCAGCGGGACATGATGACGTTCCTCAACACCTACCGCAAGGTGGGCGGAGGAATGGATATCGGCGAGGACGGCATCCGTTTCTATCACCACGGTGGCAAGCTGAGTCCCCTGGTGCTGGAGACCGACGTGCATCCCGGCTTCATGACTGACTGGCAGCAGCCGCTGGTTGTGGCCCTTACCCAGGCCGAGGGCGTGTCCATCGTCCACGAGACCGTGTACGAAAACCGCTTCGGCTTCACGGATGCACTCCTCCGCATGGGGGCCAACATCCAGGTGCACCGGGAGTGCCTGGGCAGCGTCCCCTGCCGCTTCGGGCAACGCAACTTCCTGCACTCGGCCGTTATTTCCGGTTCCACGCAACTCAAGGGAACCGACATTGATGTTCCCGATCTTCGCGGCGGCTTCAGCCACCTCATCGCAGCCCTGGCGGCGACCGGAACGTCGCGCGTCACCGGCATCGACATCATTAACCGGGGCTACGAACGGTTCACCGAGAAGCTCGCGGGCCTGGGCGCCGATTTCGACATCACTGCAGTTAAGTAGCGGGGGCTCCCTTTGAAGGAAACGGCCAAGAGCCATGTCACGTTCGTGATTATCGCCGGCATCGCACGGAGCCTGCTGAACGTCATGATGGCCAAGAAATGGGAGGGCACGGAGAAGCTTCCCGCGGGGGGCTTCATCGCGGCGCCCAACCACTGCACCGAAATCGACCCCCTCATCGTGGGGCACATGCTCTACAACCAGAAGCGGGCCCCGCACTTCCTTGCCAAGGCGAGCCTTTTTAAGGTCCCCGTCCTGGGCTGGATCCTGCGGGCAACGAAGCAGATCCCGGTGGAACGCTCGACGGCGGGGGCGAACCGTTCGCTGCAGCTCGCCCAGGAGATTGTGGCCGAAGGCGGAGCTATTGTCATCTACCCCGAAGGAACCCTGACCCGGGACCCGTCGTTCTGGCCCATGAAAGGCCACACCGGTGCCGCCCGCCTGGCTCTGGAGGGCGGGATCCCCGTTGTTCCCATAGCCCACTGGGGCGCCCATGAGGTTTTTCCGCGCTACGCCAAAAGCTTCCACCTTTTTCCGCGGAAGCGTTCGCGGCTTGTGGTGGGGCCGCCGGTTGACCTCAGCGCCTTCGAAGGCCGCCCCCTGGACAAGGCAACATTGACCGCGGCTACCGAAGCGATCATGCAGGACATCACAGTCTTGCTGGCGGGGCTACGCGGCGAGGAGCCGCCGGCCGAGCGCTGGGACCCCTCGGCCCATAACCAGTCCAAGCATGGCCGGAAGATGCAAAAGAGCTCCCCGGAAACGATCGCCGACGGCAGCACCGCTCCCCAGGGCAGCCCGACAGAGAGCAACCTGACGGATCCTTCCCGGGGTGTGGAATGACCGAGCAGGACACCAAACCCGGTTCGGCACTCACCGTGGCCGTCCTGGGCGCAGGCTCCTGGGGCACCACCTTCGCGAAGATCCTGGCTGATGCCGCCACTGCTTCCGGCGTCGCCCGCAGCATCCGTATCTGGGGCCGCCGCCGTGAGGTCGTGGAGCAGATCAACGCAAGCCACCGCAATCCGCAGTACCTCAGGGACATCGAATTACCGGCAAGCATCACCGCTTCCATGGACGTGGATGAGGTTCTGGCCGGCGCTGACCTGGTGGTGCTGGCTGTGCCTGCGCAGACACTGCGGCCACAGCTGAGGAGCTGGAAACACCTTGTCAGTGCTGATGCGATGGTGGTCTCCCTCATGAAGGGCCTTGAGTTGAGTACCGACGCCCGCATGAGTGAAGTCATTTGCGAGGAACTGGGCATTCCGGCCAATCGGATAGCAGTGGTTTCAGGTCCCAACCTTGCGATGGAGATCGCCCGGGAAGAGCCCACCGCCTCGGTTGTGGCTTGTTCCAACGCTGCGGCTGCCGGGTGGATTGCGCGCACTTGCACTGCCCCGTATTTCCGTCCCTACACCACCGGGGATGTCGTCGGCGTCGAAATCGGCGGCATTGTGAAGAACGTGATCGCCCTGGCCGTAGGCATCTGCGAAGGCAAACAGATGGGTGACAACACCAAAGCTTCGGTTATCACCCGGGGACTGGCCGAGACTTCCCGTCTGGCGCTTGCCCTTGGCGGCGAGGCCAAGACAATGGCCGGCCTGGCAGGTTTGGGTGACCTCGTGGCAACATGTTCCTCGCCGCTGTCAAGAAACCATACCGCCGGACGGCTGCTGGGGGAGGGTCTTTCCCTCGGCCAGGTAACTGAGAAAATGACGCAGACGGCCGAAGGGATCAAATCCGGCCAGGCTGTCCATGAGCTGGCAGGAAAGCTTGGCGTTGATATGCCCATTACCGCGGCCGTGGTGGCCGTCCTTGCCGGAAAGATGTCCGTTGACGAACTGGGCCCGCGACTGCTGGCCCGGGAACTGAAACCCGAAGGCGATTACTGACTGTGTCGGATGAGAATGTAGAAGTCGCGGGCAAGCCGCGCCCCCGGGTTGTTGTGCTGTTCGGTGGACGCTCCAGCGAGCATGCCGTCAGCTGCGTCACTGCCGCAGGCGTGCTGGGGGCCATTGACAAGGACAAATACGACGTCATTCCCATCGGGATCGCGAAGTCAGGGCAATGGGTGCTGACGTCTGCAGATACAAGGCAATGGTCGCTGTCCTCGACATTGTTGCCCGAGGTCGAGCCGTCATCCAGTACCGTTACGCTGGCGGAGATCGGCGGGGAGCACCAGCTCATTGTCGCCGCACCCAACCAGATCCCCCAGGAACTCGGGACTGTCGACGTCGTGTTCCCCGTCCTGCATGGGCCGTTCGGCGAGGACGGGACCATCCAGGGGCTGTTGGAGCTTTCTGATACCCGCTACGTCGGAGCCGGGGTGCTGGCTTCCGCCGTAGGCATGGACAAGCACTTCATGAAGGTAGTTTTTGAGGCCGCCGGGCTTCATGTGGGACCGTACGTGGCCGTGACAGACCGCCAGTGGCTCACTGATCCGGAATCAGTGCGTAAACGCGTCGACCTGCTCGGATTCCCCGTCTTTGTGAAGCCGGCCCGGGCAGGCTCCTCCATGGGCATTTCCAAAGTGGACTCTCTCGAGGGCCTGGATGCCGCCATCGAGGAGGCACGTCTCCACGATCTCAAGCTTGTTATTGAAGCAGGAATCGCCGGGCGGGAGATCGAGTGCGCCGTGCTTGAGGGCCGTGGAACCCAGTCGCCGCGCACCTCCATGCCTGGCGAAATCTCGGTTGCCGGGGGCAGTCACGAATTCTACGACTTCAATGCCAAGTACGTTGAGGATGATGCTGCAAAGCTGAGTTGCCCGGCAGACATCCCGGAAGAAGCAATCGCCCGTGTCCGTGAACTCGCCGCCGCAGCGTTTGATGCCGTAGGTGCCGAAGGGCTGAGCCGCGTGGACTTCTTCTACACTCCTGACGGCGACATCATCATCAATGAGATCAACACGATGCCCGGCTTCACCCCCAAGAGCATGTACCCGCAAATGTGGGCCGCGTCAGGGTTGAGCTATCCGGCCCTCATTGACGAACTGATCTACTTGGCCCTCCACCGGAAAACAGGGCTCCGCTAATCCCCACCGGCACCCTAACCTCGCTCCGCTTCGGCCAGGGAACCCTGCCGGCGTGGGCCCAGGCAGCACCCTAACCTCGCTCCGCTTCGGCCAGGGAACCCTGCCGGCGTGGGCCCAGGCAGCACCCTAACCTCGCTCCGCTTCGGCCAGGGAACCCTGCCGGCGTGGGCCCAGGCAGCGCTCTAACTGGTTGGTGGCAGGTTCTGCAAATCTTCCTTGCCCACGCAGTTGCGGCTTGCCGGGATCTTTCCTGCAGCGCTGGCAAGATCAGCCAACACCGTTGCCGAGGAGATTTTTTCGGGATCCATCAGGATCTCTGTCGCGGGTTCCCGGCCGAACGTGGTGAGCGTATAGACCGGGTCCCCTTCCTTGATGACCCAGTCGATGCCGTTGACGCTGACACATCTGTCAGTGGTGGGTCCCGGCGGGTTGACACCGCACCGGAGGATGACACGCGAGGGGTCTCCCCATGCTGCTGTCGCCTGGCTGTTCGTCTTGCGCAACGGGGCGTCCCCGATTGCCTCGGGAAGGGCCACCATCATGGGTGCACAGGCTGGATTTGCGGCATCCTTCGCCGGGGCAACATCGACGACCGGAGAGCAGGCTGTGAGCGAAAGCGCGCCTGCGGCCAGAATGGCGAGGAGGCGGATTCCGGGGGAAGTGACCGGTGGGTTGGGCCGAAGCATCAAACAAGCCTATCCTGCGGCGCCCGCCCAGTGATGTCGGCTGACCATGATGTCCTCCCCCCGCGATAGCGTAGTGCCGTGCTTGAAACTCCGTTGACCGTTGCTGACCTAACCGAATCCGGGCTGCTTGCCAGGATCTTCCCCCGCCTCAAAAGCGCTCCCGAAGCCCGCGCCCTGCTGCTGCTCGGTCCAGGCGACGACGCCGCAATCGTCGGCGCCCCGGACGGGCGGACAGTCCTGAGCATCGACACCCAGGTCCAGGATCAGGACTTTCGCCTCCAGTGGCCCAACGGGCATGCGAGCACAGGGTACGACGTCGGCTGGAAGGCTGCTGCCCAGAACCTCAGTGACATCAACGCGATGGGAGCCCAGGCAACCTCCATGGTGGTGAGCCTGACCCTGCCCAGCGGAACCCCCGTGTCCTGGGTCGAGGATTTTGCGGATGGATTGTCTGCCAGCATCCGTGAACTGGGAGCACTCCGCTGCTCGGTTGCGGGCGGGGACCTAGGCCGCGGGCGTGAACTTGCCGTGACCGTGGCCATTCTTGGGACCCTGGATGGCAGGGAACCTGTGCTGCGGTCCGGTGCCACCCCGGGCGATGTACTGGCTCTGGCAGGCACTGTCGGGCGGGCAGCGGCAGGCCTTGCCATTCTGGAGTCAGGACACAGCGTGGCGTCACTGACTCCCGGGCTGCGTCAGCTGGTGGACGCCCAGTGCCGCCCCTTCCCGCCTCTGGCTTCGGGGCCGTTGGCACTGGAGGCAGGAGCCTCGGCCATGCTTGACATCTCTGACGGGCTGGTCAGGGATGCAGGCCGGATGGCGGAAGCCAGCAAGGTGGTCGTGGAGCTTGATCCGGAGTCTTTGAAGCTCCTGGCCGCCCCGTTGGCGCCTGCAGGAAGGCTGCTCGGAACGGAGCCGCTTGAGTGGATCCTGGGCGGTGGCGAGGACCATGGCCTGCTTGCAACCTTCCCCGTTGGAGTTCAGTTGCCCAGAGGCTTTGCTGCGATAGGCTCAGTGCAGGCCCTTGCAGGAAACAACAGTACGGGTGTCAATATCGCGGGCAGGCCCGCTGACCTTGTGGGATGGGATCACTTTGCAGACTAAGATTGCCGCGAACGCGCAAGCGATGAAGCGGTGGTTGAGCAAGGCAGAAACGGCCCTTGGAAACCACAGCGACCGACTCAACGCGATCAACATCTTTCCGGTCGCAGACGGGGACACCGGCACCAACCTGTATCTCACCGTCCGTGCCGCGACTGAAGCTCTGGGCGGACGAGGCAACCCAGCCGAAGCTGGTCCATCCCAGGCTGTCTCGGACGACTCACGAGCTCCAGTCCACAGAACTGCGATCCACGGAACAGCCGTTCACGGAGCTGCCGGACAAAATGATGTGGGTGCCGTGCTCGCAGTGGCAGGCCAGGCGGCTATGGAGAAAGCACGCGGCAACTCCGGAACCCTTTTTTCGGTGTTCCTTTGCGCCGCCGCCGAACCACTGGCCGGGCACACACGGCTCAGTTCCCCTCTGCTTGCAGCTGCCTTGAACAGGGCACAGATCAGGGCGTGGACGGCGCTCAGTGATCCCGTGCCCGGCACCATGCTGTCGGTGATCGAAGCCGCTTCCCGTGCAGTCTCCGCCGTCGACTCGGCATTGGACGGGGACGACAGCAATCATGCCCTTGGCCTCGCCCTCGACGCCGCCGTGCAGGCTGCACTGGAAGCCGTGATCCGTACTGAATCACAACTGGACGCCCTGCAAGCAGCCAAGGTCGTAGATGCCGGAGGAGTCGGCATGCTCCTGATCCTGGACTGCCTGCGCTCGGCTGTCCTCGGGGAAGAGCTGCAAAGTGAACTTCTGGATGGCTTGCACGGCTACGACGTGCAGGACCCCCATATCCACGCGGCCATGCCTGATGACGACGGCGTGGAAGTCATGTGTACCATCAACCTTTCGCCGCTGGATGCCGCCACTCTGCGGCAGCGCCTGGACCAGATGGGGGACTCCGTCATCATGAGCCAACTGGGCAATTCTGCAGACCCGGACGGCAAGTACCGCTGGCGTGTCCACGTTCATGTGAAAGAAGAGGCGCCCGCCGTGGCCCTAATCCGCGCACTGGGTGAGCCCGCTGAAATCTCCGTCAGCGAGCTGGCACAGGCGCGGAATGTTGAGGTCGGAGACTATAACGGGCATGAGCGCTGAGCTGGACCTTGCCCTGGAGCGCCGCATAGGAAAGCGCTCCGCGGCTGTCATCGAGAAGCACCTCGGCATTACCACTGTTGGTGAACTCCTCAACTACTTCCCCCGCCGCTATCTGAGCAGGGGAGAGCTGACACCTATCAGTGAAGTGCCGCTGGATGAGGACGTCACGCTGATTGCGCGCGTCGTCTCCAGCAGCACGCGGGCCATGAGGGCCCGCCGTGGTTCCTTGACCGACGTCGTCATTACCGATGACGCCGGGGCCACCACCGGGACAGGCGGAGGTTCCGCCGCCAAGGCGGGAACGCTCAAGATCAGCTTCTTTAACGGGTACAGAGCCAAGGCTGAGCTCCTTCCGGGCCGGCGGGCCATGTTCTCCGGCAAAGTCACCATGTTCGGCGGCACGCTGGGGCTCACCAATCCAGACTTCCTCCTGCTGGACGAGGACCCCGAAGCTCCAGGCATGGACCCGGAGAAGCTCGCGGCTATGCCCATTCCCGTCTATCCGGCCACTGCCAAACTGACCAGTTGGTCCATCCAGAAAGTAATCTCCACGCTGCTCGATACTGTTGAGCTGGGCGATCTTAAGGACCCGCTACCCGCCGAGATCGCGGCCAGGGAACATTTCCTTCCGATCGGCGAGGCCTACCGTCTGATCCATGCCCCGGAGACGCAGCCGGACTGGCAACGAGCCAGAGACCGCTTCCGGTTCCAAGAAGCACTGGTCCTTCAATCGGCGCTCGCCCGGCGCCGCGCTCAGCTCGCCGCCGAGGAAGCTACGGCACGAAGGCCGGTACCAAATGGACTGCTGGCCGCCTTCGACCGGCAGCTGCCCTTTACCCTCACCGCAGGCCAGGCCGCCGTCGGAAAAACCCTGTCCGGTGAGCTTTCACAGGACAGTCCGATGAACCGACTCCTGCAGGGAGAAGTCGGCTCGGGAAAGACCATCGTGGCCTTACGCGCCATGCTGCAGGTGGTTGACTCCGGGGGACAGGCGGCTTTGCTCGCACCTACTGAAGTTCTCGCCGCCCAGCACTTCGAGTCCATCCGCCGTACCCTCGGGCCGTTGGTCCGCGACGGTCTTCTTGGCGGTGCGGAGGCGTCCACCGGCATCGACGGGGTCCAGGTCACCCTGCTGACGGGATCAATGCCCACTGCGGCGCGAAAGCAGGCAATGCTCGATGCGGCCTCCGGAACAGCGGGCATCGTCATCGGCACCCACGCACTGCTTAGCGAGAACGTCTCCTTTTACGACCTGGGCCTGATTGTGGTGGACGAGCAGCACCGCTTCGGAGTCGAGCAGCGCGATGCCCTCCGGGCCAAAGCCCGCAAGCCGCCACACCTACTGGTCATGACCGCCACCCCCATTCCGCGGACCGTGGCGATGACCGTTTTCGGAGACTTGGAAACGTCCGTCCTCGACGAGCTGCCAGCCGGGCGTGCCCCGATCTCCACGCACATCGTCGGCCTCGCCGAAAACCCCGCCTGGGCAGCAAGAATCTGGTCCCGCTCCCGCGAAGAGATCGACGCCGGCTATCAGGTATATGTGGTGTGCCCCAAGATCGGCACTGACGACGACGGCGACTTCAGTCCTGGTGAGGCGGAGCCGTCCGGGGCGGAACCGGAAGGTGACTCGACCGGGCGCGAACTGGCCTCGGTGACCGCCGTCGTCGAACATCTCAAGGAGGAACCCGCTCTCGCAGGGGTGCCTCTGGCGCCCCTTCATGGCAGGCAGGATCCCGCTGTGAAGTCCGAAACGATGGCGTCTTTCACCGCGAACCAGGTCAAGCTCCTCGTATCCACCACGGTCATCGAGGTAGGAGTGGATGTCCATAACGCAACACTGATGGTGATCCTTGATGCCGACAGGTTCGGTATTTCCCAGCTCCACCAGCTCCGCGGGCGCGTTGGCCGCGGCGGACTGCCTGGTACCTGTCTGCTGGTGACTGCCCTGGAACCCGGGCATCCGAGCCGCCGCAGGCTGGACGCCGTCGCAGCGACCACCGATGGCTTTGAGCTGTCGCAGGAGGATCTCAAACTCCGCCGCGAAGGCGACATCCTAGGAGCCTCGCAGTCTGGTGGCCGCTCCACGTTGAGGCTGTTGAGGGTGTTGGAACATGAGGATGTCATTGCACGCGCCCGGCAGGATGCCCAGCGCATCGTTGGCCGGGATCCGCAGCTGTTGGCCCATCCTGTCCTGGCCGCCGCCATCGACGAATACCTGAACCCCGAAAAGGAGGCCTTCCTTGAGCGAGGCTAAACCAAATGCCGCCATGGAATGCGGCGTGCGCTCCGGGGGACCGGCTTGAGCCGGGTCATTGCCGGCGTGGCCGGCGGGACACCTCTGGTCAGCGTCCCTGGTTCGTTGACACGGCCCACCACGGACCGGGTGAAGGAGGCATTGTTTTCCCGGCTGGAGGCCTTCGACGTCATTGCCGGGGCCAGGGTTCTGGATCTCTATGCGGGTTCCGGATCGTTGGGCGTAGAAAGCGCCAGCCGTGGTGCCGAAGCGGTGGACCTCGTGGAATCCGATGCGAAGGCAAGCGCCGTCTGCCAGCGGAATGCGGACATGATCAACACAGCGCTGGGCGGCAAGAACGTCTCGGTTCACAGGTCAAAGGTGGAGCCGTTTCTTGAACGGGCAGAGGCGGGAATCCTGTGGGATCTGGTGTTCCTGGATCCGCCCTATCCGCTGGATGAGCCTGCCCTCGCGGCTGTGCTGGAGAAACTGTCGGGACATCTCGCCGACGCTGCCGTGGTGGTGGTCGAACGATCGTCACGGACCCCCGAACCGCAATGGCCTGCCTCCATGGAACGATTTGCGGAACGAAAATACGGCGAAACCAAGCTGTGGTTTGCTGAACCCTCGGCCCGGGAATAGAACGGGCTTATCCGCTTAGTTGAGCGCGTCCAGCTCCACCCCGGCCAGTACGTTCGCCGGATGAGGACCACGGGAGTTGAGGGACGCCGTCCACTCCTCCGGCCACGGGTGCTGCGTTCCCACCAGGACAATGTTTCCGGGGTAGCGCCCTGCGAACATCCCTGTCTCAGCCGTTGCTACGACCGCCTGGAATACCCTCCGCATGGCTGCAACCTGGCTCCGGACGAGGGTGAGCCCGGGTTCGTCACCCACGTTGACGATCAGGGCTCCTCCCTGGGCCAGCCGATCAGCAGCCTCTTCGTAGAACTCGCTGCAGGCAATATGGGCGGGGGCTTCCGGGCCGGAGAATATGTCCAGGATGATCACGTCGAAACTGAGTCCGGCCGGAAGGTCGGCAAGGGACTCGCGGGCGTCCCCAATGACGGCAGTGAGCTCAGTCCCCTCGGGCAAAGGCAGTTGCTGGAGCACAAAGTCCAGCAGCTCCCGTTCCAGCTCCACTGCATACTGGCGGGAACCGGGCCGGGTGGCCTGGATGTAGCGGGCCAGGGTGAGGGCACCTGCGCCAAGGTGCAGCGCGTGGATGGGCTGGCCGGGAGGGGCGGCGAGATCCATGACGTTGGCGATCCTCCGCAGGTACTCATAAAAGACCTCATGAGGGTCGGCGAGGTTAACGTGGGACTGCTCCGCACCCCCGATGCTGAGGACGTAGCCGCCCTGAGTATAGGCATCGGGCTCTATGCTTGCGTGTTTTCCGATGCCTTGGAGGAAGCGCGCGGCTGGCGGGCCGCTGCGGCTGATCATCAAAGCCTGTCCCGCAGCGTTGCCAGGCGAGCGGCAGCTTCTTCGAGCACTGCCGTTTTTTTGCAGAAGGCGAAGCGCAGGAGGCTCCGGGTGCGCTCTGCACCGTCCGGATGGCAGAACACCGGAACGGGTATGGCAGCAACGCCTACCAGCGCCGGAAGCCTCCGGGCGAGATCCACGGCGTCGGAGATTCCCAGCGGTGAGGTGTCGACATTCACGAAGTATGTGCCCCGCGGTGTAAACACGTCCAGGCCTGCGGCCCGCAATCCCTGGCTCAGGATGTCACGCTTGCGCTCCAGGCTTTTGGCGATCCCCGTGTAGAAGTCATCGGGAAGGCCCAGCCCTACAGCAATGGCGCCCTGGAACGGAGTGCCGGAGCTGTAGCTGAGGAACTGCTTTACGGTCCGGATGGCGGCCACCAGGTGTTCGGGGCCGCTGAGCCAGCCGATCTTCCAACCGGTGAACGAAAAAGTCTTGCCGGCAGAGGAGATGGTGATGGTGCGCTCCGCGGCACCGGGAAGGGTGGCGAAGGGAATATGGGGGACACCGAAGGTCAGGTGCTCGTACACCTCATCCGTGACGATGACGGCATTGTGCCGGGCTGACAGTTCGACGACGCGCTGAAGTACTTCACGGGGAAACACAGCGCCAGTAGGGTTGTGGGGATTGTTGATCAGCACCACCTTGGTCCGCTCGGTGAAGGCTTCCTCAATCAGCGCAGCATCGGGCATGAAGTCCGGCGCGAGGAGGGGCACGGTCGTATGCGTGGCTCCGGAGAGGCCGATTATTGCGCCGTAGGAGTCATAGAACGGCTCGAACGTGAGGACCTCGTCCCCCGGTTCCACCAGCGCAAGCAGGGTGGCGGCTATACCCTCCGTGGCTCCGGTGGTGACGATTATCTCAGTTTGGGGATCAGGCCGAAGCCCATAAAACCGCTCCTGGTGGACGGCAACGGCTTCCCGCAACTCCACTGTTCCCTTACCCGGGGCATATTGGTTGGCACCTGCGGCGATGGCAGCCTGCGCCGCGGCCTTGATCTCGGCAGGCCCATCCTCGTCCGGAAACCCTTGGCCGAGATTGATGGCGCCGGTCTTCACCGCGAGGGTGGTCATCTCTTCGAAGATCGTGACGCCAAGGGAACCGTCGGCGGCCAGCAGATTGGCTCCCGACGCGGCCCGCTGCCAAGGGGAAGGAGTTGTTCGGGTCACGTGCTTCCTGTCTGTGCTTGTCCCGGCTATCCCGGGCTTATCCCCGGCTGAATCGCGCGTCCGTGCGGTGCTGTCATGGTATCCCGCTCCGCCCATGGGGTAGGTTCGGAATATGCGACGTGCAGTATGCCCAGGTTCCTTTGATCCCATCCATAACGGTCACCTGGAGGTCATCGCCAGGGCGGCCGGGCTCTTTGACGAAGTCATCGTGGCCGTGTCCACGAACTATGCGAAAAAGTACCGTTTCACGCTCGAAGAACGCATCGATATGGCACGGGAGACACTCGCGTCACTGCGCGGGATCGTGGTTGAGCCGGTAGGGGACGGCCTGTTGGCTGAGTACTGCCGCAAGCGCGGTGTGTCCGCCATCGTCAAGGGCCTGAGGTCCTCCTCGGACTTTGACTACGAGCTGCCCATGGCCACGATGAACCGGCAGCTAAGCGGTGTGGAAACTGTCTTCCTTCCCGCTGAGGGACACTACCTCCACCTGTCCTCGACCCTGATCAAGGAAGTCGCCTCCCTGGGAGGGAACATCTCGGAATTTGTCCCCAGATCGGTCCTGAAACGGATGCTTGCTGGCGAGTCTTCAGCAGAAGGACCGCCCAGAGGGTAAGCTCTATCGGTACACATCGCCGGACGACTGTGGCATTCATCCGAACGGCAACCGCTGCATGCAGCGGTTCAGCCCTCAGTTTGAGTCCGCACCGCCCATCAGGCTAAGATGGTACGTCGGTCATATGTTCAACAGGAGTTCTCATTAAACGAGATGCTAGTTCGCCCTTGGTGTTTGACGTCAAGGACCTCGGACGCAGTCCGGGAAGCATGCGGACACTGACGGAGCATGTACCTGCACCAAGTGATCTTGGTGTAGCACTCATTGGCGTTCAGCAAGGTTCGGATATCGAACTGGACCTGAGGCTTGAGGCCGTACACGAAGGAATTCTGGTATCAGGAAATGTAATCGCCGAAGTTTCCGGTGAATGCGGCCGATGCCTGGATCCCCTTGCGTATGACCTTGAGGTCAATGTGCAGGAACTTTTCTTCTACGAGGACGTTCAGTTCTCTGACGGAGAAGACGATGAAGAGCAACGTCGAGTCGAGCACGATCTGATCGATCTTGAACCGGTGTTGCGGGACGCAGTGATTACCATGCTGCCGTTCCAGCCGGTGTGCCGGGAAGACTGCCAGGGCCTTTGTTCCGAATGCGGAGCGCGCCTGGAAGACGAGCCGGGGCACCACCACGAGGTCGTAGATCCTCGCTGGGCTGCCCTAGCTGATCTGGCTAAGCCTGACCGGCAAAATTGATTTGTAAGTGTTGGACTAAGAGAGAAATGAGTTAGCCGTGGCTGTTCCCAAGCGGAAAATGTCTCGCTCGAATACCCGCGCCCGCCGTTCCCAGTGGAAGGCGACCGCCCCCCACCTGGTGAAGACCATTGAGAACGGCCAGGTTACCTACAGCCTGCCGCACCAGGCAAAGGTCGTTACCGACTCGGCTGGCACTGCGCTGTTCCTTGAGTACAAGGGCCGCAGGGTCGCGGACGTCTAATCGGCCATACAAGGCTGAACAAGATGTCTTCAACTGAAGAGCTTCTGAAGCGTCTCGGTGTCTCTATTGACGCCGGGACGCTTCGTCTTGCGCTCACACACCGCTCCTATGCCTACGAAAACGGGGGCATACCCACCAACGAGCGTCTTGAGTTTCTGGGTGATTCCATCCTGGGCTTCTCCGTCACTGACGCCCTGTACCGGGACAACCCTTCCCTTCCGGAGGGTGACCTTGCCAAGCGGCGCTCCGCCGTCGTCAGTACAAGGGCGCTGGCAGGAATAGGGCGAAGCCTCGGCATCGGGGAGTACATCTATCTTGGACAGGGTGAAAAACTCACCGAGGGCAAGAACAAGGCCTCCATCCTCGCGGACACCATGGAGGCCCTGATCGGGGCCACCTATGTCTCAAACGACATCGAGACAGCCCGTCAGCTGGTGATGCGCCTCATCGGTCCGCTGCTGAAGGACGCCGCCGCCCTTGGCGCCGGAACCGACTGGAAGACCAGCATCCAGGAGCTAGCCGCCAGTCGGCAACTGGGCAGTATCTACTATGCTGTTGAGGGCTCAGGCCCCGACCATGCCCGTACTTTCCAGGCCGTGCTTCGCATCGGCGGGATCGACTATGGCAAGGGCGCAGGGCACTCCAAGAAGGAAGCGGAGCAGGAAGCTGCCGCGGACGCGTGGCGCAAGCTCTCCTCACCCCAGGACGCCAGCGCAGCATCCGGTACACAGGCGGGCGTTTAGGCGGTTCCTTGCCCGAGCTGCCTGAAGTAGAAGTCGTACGCCGCGGCCTGGTGAACTGGGTCCGCGGACGCACCATCATCTCGGTGGACGTTCTCGATCCCCGTTCCGTCCGCAGGCATCTGCTGGGTCCTGAGGACTTTGCGGGGAACCTCGAGGGCGCCACAGTCCTCGACGTCGTCCGCCGCGGCAAATTCCTCTGGATGCCGTTGGCGGAAGCACAAGCTGCCCCGGCAGATCCGGCCCCGGCTTCAGCCACGGGTCAGAATACGCAGCCGACCGTAGCGGTGATGGCCCACCTGGGCATGAGCGGCCAACTCCTGGTTGAGGATGCGGCGGAACCCGATGAAAAACACCTGAAGGTGCGGCTGCGGCTCAGCCCGAGCAACGGCATGCCCAACGAGTTGCGTTTTGTGGACCAGCGGATTTTCGGCGGGCTTTTCGTCACATCGCTCGTTCCAACAGACGACGGCGGCCCCGGCGGGCTCGCAGAGGACCCTCTGCCGATGATCGCCGAAGAGGCCTCCCACATTGCCCGTGACCCCTTGGATCCCCATTTCTCCTTCGATGCTTTCTATCGCCGGCTGCGCCTTCGCAAGACAGGTCTTAAGCGCGCACTCCTGGATCAGGGCCTTGTTTCGGGCATCGGCAACATCTATGCGGATGAGGCGCTATGGAAAGCCCGGCTGCATTACGCCCGTCCCACAGACACGCTTCGAAAGCCGGAAGCCCTGCGCGTGATCGAGGCCGTCCGCGAAGTGATGCTGGACGCCCTGGCCGCAGGCGGCACCAGTTTCGACTCCCTCTACGTCAACGTCAATGGAGCCTCCGGCTACTTCGACCGCTCCCTGAACGCCTATGGCAGGGAAGGGCTGGAGTGCAAGCGGTGCGCCGACGTCGGCCTGGTCAGTCTGATGAAGCGGGAGCAGTTCATGAACCGCTCCACCTACACGTGTCCCGTGTGCCAGCCCAGACCACGAAACGGACGCTGGTAACCGTTCCTGCCGCCCCGGTTCAGGCCCGTGGCCGATAGCAAAACTGAGGGTCAAAGCGCCGGAAATCCGCTGAATGTCGCTGCCACGCAGTAGATTTGGGCAGGAAAGCTACCGCTGCTTCGTCACCTTGCATGTGAACCTTGTCCGCGTCAACCAGCACTGCAGCTATTCAGGAGATCCGAACCACCTTGCACCTTAAAAGCCTGACTGTCCGGGGATTCAAGTCGTTTGCGTCGGCCACGACCTTCGATTTTGAGCCGGGCGTCACTGCTGTGGTGGGTCCCAATGGCTCGGGTAAGTCCAATGTGGTGGACGCCCTGGCCTGGGTCATGGGTGAACAGGGAGCCAAAACCCTGCGCGGCGGCAAGATGGAGGACGTCATTTTTGCCGGAACCTCTGGCCGCCCGCCCCTTGGCCGGGCCCACGTGTCGCTGACCATCGATAACACAGACGGCGCACTGCCGATCGAATACAGCGAAGTCACCATCTCCCGGACCCTGTTCCGGACCGGCGGCTCCGAGTACGCCATCAACGGTGCCGGTTGCCGGTTGTTGGATATCCAGGAGTTGCTCTCCGATTCGGGACTCGGCCGTGAAATGCATGTGATCGTCGGCCAGGGGCAGCTGGACAAGGTGCTGCACGCCACACCCGAGGACCGCCGGGGCTTTATTGAAGAGGCCGCCGGAATTCTCAAGCACCGCCGCCGCAAGGAAAAGACAGTCCGCAAGCTCGAGGCCATGCAGGCCAACCTCCAGCGGCTGAGTGACCTGACATCGGAAATCCGCCGCCAGCTGACGCCCTTGGGTAAGCAGGCTGAAATCGCCCGGCGTGCCCAGACCGTCCAGTTCGAGGTCCGTGACGCGCGTGCGAGGCTCCTTGCCGACGACCTTGTCCAGCTGCAGTCGGCCTTCGAACAGGATGTTGCCGACGAGTCTGCCCTCAAAGAGCGCCGTGGTGTGGTGGAGCTGGAGCTTGAAGGCGGTCGACGGCGGCAGGCAGCTTTGGAGCAGCTGGCAGCCGAAGCCACGCCGAGGCTCAGCGCGGCCCGCGATACGTGGTACCAGCTGACCGCCCACAGGGAGCGTCTCCGCTCGCTGGGCTCCTTGGCCACGGAGAGGCGCCGGCTGCTTGGCGCCTCCGACCCCCTTCCTGACTCAGGGCGGGATCCTGAACAGCTGGAACAGCAGGCAGCCAGGGTTCGGGCCGAACAGGCTGAGCTGGAGCACCTCATTGGGGTCAAGAGCATTGAGTTGGAAGCTGCGACAGCAGGAAAGAAAGAGGCCGAAGAGGCAGCCGTCGCCGAGGACAGGCGACTCGCCGCCGTACTCCGGGCAGCGGCAGACCGGCGGGAAGGGCTGGCACGTTTGGCAGGGCAGGTCGCCGCGGCGAGATCCCGCGTGGAGTCAGCGGAAGCTGAACTGGGCCGCCTCCGGGAATCAAAAGCCGCCGGTGACGAACGGCGCCGTCTGGCGCAGTCCGAGTTCACCGCCCTGGAATCCCAGGTGGCAGGGGTTGAAGATGGCGAGGAAAGCCTCGACGCCGACTACGAAAACGCCAGCGCCGCGCTCGAGGAAATCCTCGCCGGGATAGAGAAGCTGAGAGCCGCAGAGCGCGAGGCCGAACGCGAGCGGGACGCTTTGGTGGCCCGGCGGGATGCCCTGCAAATGGGCCTGAACCGGAAGGACGGCACCAGCCACATCGTTGATGCCAGGCTTCCGGGAGCAATGGGCACACTGGCCTCAACCCTGAAGGTCGAGGCCGGTTACGAAGCGGCCATCGCCGCGGCCCTGGGCTCGTGCTCAGACGCCGTGGTGGTAAGGGATGCGGGCACCGCCCTTGAAGCAGTCCAGCTGTTGAAGGACGACGACGCCGGACGTGTGTCGCTGCTGCTGGCAGGCGCCGGGGAGGGCACCCGGGCATCAGCCACGCCTGGACAGCGGGTTCCGGCAGTTAAGCCAGAGCTCCCGGCGGGTGCCCGGTGGGCCTTGACCCTTGTTCAGTCCTCGGAGCTTATCGAATCCTCGAACCAGGGCGAAACGTTCCGCCCAGGCGACGCAGCGTTGGCGGAGCTGCTTGCCGGCGTTGTCGTTGTTGAAGACCTGGAGTCCGCAGCGGGAGTCGTCGCCGGCAGTCCCGGGCTGACCGCCGTGACGCGTGCCGGGGACGTCTTTACGGCTCTGACCGTCAGCGGTGGTTCCGCCTCGGTTCCGTCCCTGCTTGAGGTGCAAGCCGCGGTCGACGACGCCGATGCCCGGATAAAAGGCATTGTGGCGGACCTGGAGCGCACGCGGTTTGCGTTGGCCTCTGCAGAGTCAAAAAGGGCGGAAGCCGAGGACAGGACGGAAGCTGCGCTCGAAAAACTGCACGATTCCGATGCCAGGCTCGCCGCTGTCGCCGAACGCCTTGGCCATCTGAATTCGGTGCTGCGCAGCGCTGTGGGGGAGAGCGAACGGCTGGCTGCCTCGTTGACGGCGGCGGAAGCAAACATCCTCACCGAGCGGGAAGCTCTGCAGCAGGTAGCCGCCCGCCTCGCCGCCGCTGAGGAGGTGCCCGTAGACCAGGAACCGTCCTCAGAGCACCGCGACGCCCTGGCGTTGGCGGCGTCGCTGGCGAGGGCTGCCGAAATGGATGCCCGGCTCGCGCTGAGGAGTGCCGAAGAACAACTGACAGCCACCCGGAACCGGGCCTCCTCCCTTGAAAGGGCGGCCGCCACCGAGCGCCGCGCACGGGAGGAAGCGGCGCACCGGGCGGCCAGGCGCCGGCTCCAGGCTGCCCGGGCCGCCGCTGTCGCCGCAGCTGTGGAGCAGGCCGCCGCTTTCGTCGACGTATCGGTTGAACTTGCCCGCCAGGAACGGGATGAGGCCGAGGAACAGAAGGAAGCAAGGGACCGCGAACTCGTGGAAGTCAGGTCAGGCAACGATGCCCTTGCCCGGGAACTGGCTGACCTTACCGATTCTGTGCACCGGGATGAGTTGGCCCGCGCCCAGCAGCAACTTCGGATCGAGGCGCTCGAGCTCCGGTCCGTGGAAGAACTTGGGCTTACCCCTGAGCAGCTCATAGCTGACTATGGTCCCCATTTGCCCGTTCCGGTGCCTGCAGGGGAGACAACCGATAAATGGGCGTCCCTGCGCGCCCCTGTCGATGAGGACGGAAACCCTGTACTCGACGGCAAGCCCTATGTCAGGGAGGAACAGGAAAAACGCCTGAAAAGGGCTGAGCGGGACCTCTCCTCTCTGGGCCGCGTCAACCCGCTTGCCTTGGAAGAATTCGCAGCCCTCGAAGAACGGCACCAGTTCCTCAGCACGCAATTGGAAGATCTCAAGTCCAGCCGAAAGGACCTCCTGGACATCATCAAGGAAGTTGACGAACGCGTGCAGAAGGTGTTTGCGGAGGCTTTCGCCGACACTTCAGCCCAGTTCGTGCGGGTCTTTGCCCGACTGTTTCCGGGCGGCGAAGGCAGGCTGGTGCTAACTGATCCCGCGGACATGCTGACCACCGGCATCGAGGTGGAAGCCCGTCCGGCCGGAAAGAAGATAAAGCGTCTGTCACTTTTGTCAGGCGGGGAGAGATCCCTCACGGCAGTGGCTCTCCTTGTTGCCATTTTCAAAGCCCGGCCGTCGCCGTTTTACGTCATGGATGAAGTGGAGGCAGCACTTGATGACACCAACCTGGGCCGCCTCATCACCATCTTCGAGGAACTGCGCGAATCCAGCCAGCTCATCGTCATCACCCACCAAAAGCGGACCATGGAAGTGGCGGACGCTCTTTACGGAGTGACAATGCGGGGAGATGGCGTTTCCACTGTCATCAGCCAACGCCTCGCTGAAGTTTGAGGGCCTTCAAAAAACACCATTCCCGATTGTGAGAAGCTAGGGGAGTGAACGACATCCTCCCTATTCTTCTGCCCATTCTTGCTGCCCTGGTGGTTATCGGCGGCCTGATTCCGGTTTTCATGAAGACCCGGAAGAACATCAACCGCTACCCCGGAACACGTGACCTGAACGATCCCGAGGAGCCACAGCAAGGATCCCGCGGCACCCTGGTTGAGGACAGGCCTGTGGCTGGTAAGGAGCGCAACGCTCCTGCCGGCGTCGACCTCGAAGACCTTGAAATCACAGAGGTGCCGGACAACGTTGCCGGGCTGGAGACCATTGCGGTTGAAACACCACTCCCGGTGGCCGGCCGCCTGAACAGACTTCGGGAACGGCTCGTCAAGTCCAACAACATCCTGGGCAAGGGGCTATTGGTCCTGCTGTCCAGCGACAAAATCGATGAGGACGTCTGGGATCAGGTCGAAGAGACCCTCCTGCTGGCCGATCTTGGCACCGGGCCCACCATGCAGTTGATGGACGCCCTCCGCGAACGTGTCAAGGTACTTGGCACGCGCTCGCCTGAACAGGTCAAGGCACTCCTGCGCGAAGAGCTGATCAAGCTGGTGGATCCTTCAATGGACCGGAGCCTGCGCGTCGAACGGCACGCTGATACTCCTGCCGTGATGCTGGTAGTTGGCGTCAACGGCGTCGGCAAGACCACCACTGTGGGCAAGCTCGCCCGGGTACTGGTGGCCGAGGACAAGGACGTGCTGCTCGGCGCTGCCGATACTTTCCGCGCAGCCGCCGCTGAGCAGTTGGCCACCTGGGGTCAGCGTGTGGGCGTACCCACCGTTAAGTCCGACGTCGAGGGTGCGGATCCTGCCTCTGTCGCCTACGAGGCGGTCAAGGCCGGGATCGACCAGGAAGTCGACGTGGTGATGATCGACACCGCCGGAAGGCTTCAGAACAAGACCGGGCTGATGGACGAACTCGGCAAGGTCAAGCGGGTCATCGAGAAGCTTGCAGAGGTGGACGAGGTCCTCCTGGTCCTGGACGCAACCACCGGCCAGAACGGGCTGAACCAGGCCCGCGTCTTTGCCGAGGTAGTGAACATCACCGGCATCGTCCTCACCAAACTGGACGGCACCGCGAAGGGCGGGATCGTCGTCGCCATCCAGAAATCCCTTGGAGTGCCCGTCAAGCTCATCGGCCTCGGTGAAGGCGCTGACGATCTGGCACCGTTCGAAGTTGAAGGCTTCGTGGACGCCCTACTGAACTAGCGCCACTAACTAGGCTGGCTGGCCGGACGGGCGCTGCAGGGACTCCCGGGCCAGCAGCCAGCCGACGGCGGCGACCACCAGCACACCGCCAGTGACGCCGAACGCCCAGCTGTACCCAAGCTGGTCCGCCAGGACGCCGGCGAGCACGGGCCCGGCGATCGCCCCGGTATCGGCCGTCATCTGGAACACCGCCAAAACACGCCCTCCGGACCGTTCATTGCCGATCACATCGGCAATGGCTGCCTGCTGCGCGGGCCCCAGAATCCCTGAGCCGATGCCGGCTGCGGCTGATGCCACCAGGAACCAGACCATGTCGGTCGTAAATCCAATCGCACCCGTAGCCACTCCGGTCAGCACCAGGCCGGTAATCATCATTGGCCGGCGGCCCAAAGAATCTGCCAGCCGTCCCGAGAAGGAGAGCGAAGCGGCGTTTCCGGCGGCGAACACCGCCAACGCCCATCCCGCGGCTTCAGTACCGGCACCTATGGCAGCCACCGCGAACAGGGGCACGGTGGCCATCCTTACGCCAAAAGTTGCCCAGCCGTTGGCGAAGCTGGAGACGAGGCCTGCGCGGTAGGCGCTGTCTGCCAGCGCCTGGCGGAGCTCCATGGGCGGGTTGGCTTTACCCGCTTCGCGCGACCCCGTCACATGGGTGAGCTGTGTCTGGATCACCAAGGCAGCCAAGACCAGGGCCCCGGCGTACGCCAGGAAGGGAACGCGGAGCCCAAAACCTGCCAGCAGGCCTCCCACAATTGGTCCGCAGACGTTGCCGATCAGGAACGCGGAAGCATACGCTCCGGAAACCCGGCCGCGGCTTTCAGGGGGAGCAAGCCTGACCACCAGTGCCATTGAGGCAACCGTGAACATCACTGAACCTGCTCCGCCGAGCCCCCGGAAAATGAGCAACTGCCAATAGTCCTGGGCAAAAGCGCAGGCTGCCGTAGAAGCAGCAACGATCAGCAGCCCGCCTACATAGATGGGCCGCTCACCGAACCTGACAATCAGGGCGCCACCGGCCGGAGCGAAGACCAGCCTCATCAAGGCGAAAATACTAACGATCACGGCAGCAGCAGTCGCGCCGACGTCGAAAGTGGTGGCGAACTGAGGGAGCACCGGTGCTACAAGGCCGAATCCCAAGGCAATAAGGAATGCTGCAACCAACATCACCTTGATATCGCGGGGGAGCCCCCTGTCCGGCGATGCGGTAGCCGCGGAAATTCCCTTGGTCCCGTTACCGGAAGGGGATCGTTCGGTCATGGCGCTTGGATCCTAGCGATTGAAGAGAGGGATGGGGTTTTGGACTCGTGAAACATATCCGTAACAAGCAGGATATGCACCATTTACTTCCGGGAGATTCTTGTAACAACCCGGCAATCTAAATCCTCCGCGAGTGAAACACAGCCCAGCCAAAATCTTCTAAGAACGCAAACAAGGCAACGCAAACAAGGCGTTGGCAAGCGGATCACTTCGCAGCATCAATAGGCATCTATCAAGCATTAGGCAAGGGAGGACGTGCACCATGGAACTTACCGCAGGTCACGTATGGCTCATGGTTGCGGCGGCACTCGTGCTGTTCATGACACCAGGGCTGGCATTTTTTTACGGCGGCATGACGCGCGCCAAGGCGGCGCTGAACATGATGATGATGAGTTTCATCTCCATCGGCATCGTGGGCGTTGTCTGGGTCCTCTGGGGCTACTCCATGACGGGCGGTGAAGGCTTCCTGCAGATTGTCGGAAACCCGTTCACCAGCTTCGGTCTTGAGGGCGTCAACTCGGCGGAGTCGCCAAACGGCCTCATCCTCGCCGGCTACGGAGCTACCTTCGCCATCATCACCGTGGCCCTGATCAGCGGAGCCATTGCAGACCGCGCCAAGTTCGGCGCCTGGACTGTCTTCGTGCCAGTATGGGTAACGCTCGTTTACTGCCCGCTGGCCTACATGGTCTGGGGTGGCGGCCTCTTCGGTGCGGACGGCGCAATCGGCCAGGCCCTCGGCACGGCTATCGACTTCGCCGGAGGTACCGTTGTCCACATCAACGCCGGTGTGGCGGCTCTGATCCTCGTTCTGATCATCGGCAACCGCAAGGGCTTCGGCAAGGATCCCAACCACCGCCCGCACAACATCCCCTTCGTCATGCTCGGCGCTGCGATCCTGTGGTTCGGTTGGTTTGGCTTCAACGGCGGCCTCGCCTCTTCCGCTGAGCAGGGTGGCCTGATCTGGGTAAACACTCTCGCAGCACCTGCCGCAGCCATGATCGGCTGGCTCATCATTGAGCGCATCCGCGACGGACACCCCACCTCCCTGGGCGCAGCATCCGGTGTTGTTGCAGGCCTCGTGGCCATCACCCCGGCCTGTGCAAACGTCAGCCCGGTCGGTGCACTGGGTCTCGGCCTCATCGCTGGTATCGCATCTGCCCTGGCTGTTGGCCTGAAGTTCCGCTGGGGCTTCGATGACTCCCTGGACGTTGTGGGTGTCCACCTTGTCTCCGGCATCATCGGCACCGTGGCCCTTGGCTTCATCGCCCTTCCGGAAGAGGGCGTCGGCGGCGGGCTCTTCTACGGCGGCGGCTTCACCCAGCTCTGGGCGCAGCTTGCAGTAGCCGGTATCGCCATAGCCTACTCCGCGATCCTCACCGCTGTGATCGGCCTGGCAATCCACAAGACCATGGGCTTCCGGGTCTCCCAGGAACAGGAAACTGTGGGCGTAGACCTCAGCCTGCACGCAGAGACCGCTTACGAGTTCGGCGTCGGCGGCCACGGCGGAAGCTTCCAGCCGCTGCACGAACTGATCACCGGCAAGCCCCAGGGCGAAGCCACCGCAGCACCCGCAGACAGCACAAAGACTGATGCAGCAGCAGGTAAGGAAAGCGTGGGCGCATGAAACTGATTACAGCAATCGTTAGGCCGGAAAAGCTTGAGTCCATCCGAGAAGGGCTTGAAGCATACGGAGTACAGGGCCTGACGGTCAGCGCAGCCAGCGGCTACGGCCGGCAGCGCGGCTACACCGAGGTTTACCGCGGTGCTGAGTACAACGTGGACCTTCTGCCGAAGATCCGCGTGGAGGTTCTGGCCACGGACGAGCAGGCGGACGACATCCTCGATGTCATTATCGCCAGCTCCAACACGGGGCGAGCCGGTGACGGCAAGGTATGGACAGTGGACGTTTTTGAAGCGGTCCGGGTCCGCACCGGCGAACGCGGTTCCGCAGCAATCTAGTTCAAGGATTAGAGGCTTCCAAGCTGAAACACAAAGCGGGCCGGGCACCTGAAAAGGTATCCGGCCCGCTTTTGCTTGTTATGGCGAGCCTGGCCAGGAAGCCGGCCCTGTAGTTCCGGCGTCGTATTCCTCCAGAGGTACCTCACCGTTTGACCAGGCGCGCAGGACAGGGTCCACGATGCGCCAGCAGTCTTCCGCGGCATCGCCGCGCACGGACAGCAAAGGATCTCCGGTGAGCACCCCTTCCAGGACTTCGCCATAGGGCAGGAGGTCGGAGGCACTTAACACGGCATTCAGCGTTGCCCGGTCAAGGCTCAGGATGTTGCCCGGGCCATTGACATCGACGTCGAACTGTAGCGTGTCAGGCCCGAATCCGATCCGGAGCTGGTTGGGGGAGTCCACCCCTGTGAAGCCCGCCGGAAGGTGCGGTACAGGGCGGAAGGTGATGACCGCCTCCTTGCGCTTATTTCCCATGGCTTTTCCGGAGCGGAGGATGAACGGGACTCCTTGCCAGCGCCAGTTGTCGACTTCAACCCGGACCTCTGCAAGGGTCTCCGTGTTCCTGGACGCATCAACACCCTGTTCCTGGACGTAGTCAGGGATGCTCCTGCCCGCAATGGAACCGGCTGTGTATCGGGCCCGGCGCGAGGTGTTGCTGAAGGGCGGTTTGATGCTGCTGGCACGGAGGACGGTACTGATGGCATCTCTGAGATCGCGTTCGCCAACCGTTGCGGGCGGTTCGATGGCCATGAGTGCCATGATTTGGAGCAGGTGGCTCTGGATCATGTCCCGTAACGCGCCAGCTCCGTCGTAATACCGCGCTCGCCCTTCCAAGGCGAGGTCCTCTTCGAAGATGACCTCGACCTTCTCAATGTAGTTCCGGTTCCAGACTGGTTCCAGGAAGGTGTTAGCGAAACGAAGTCCAAGGATGTTCAGCACCGTCGCTTTTCCCAGGAAGTGGTCCACACGATGGATGTGGTCCTCCGGAACAAGGCCCACCAGAGTGTTGTTCAGCTCGCGGGCCGTGGCCTCGCTGGATCCGAACGGCTTTTCCATCACCAGCCGCGTCCCCCGCGGAACTTCCTCCGGGGTAAGGACTTCACAGGCTTTCTGGCTGACCTGCGGTGGGAGCGCAAAGTAGACGGCCACCGGGCCCTCCAGCTCTTTCAGCAGGGCTCCCAGCTCCCCGCCAGCCGTCACGTCCAGCTGATGGTAGCCCGTGGACCCCGCGATCCTCTCCAGTTCCGGCTTTCCGGCAGGATCCGCCTCGCCAAGCGCATCCGCGAAGGAGGTCTCCACCCGCTCAAGCCACTGTTCCGGCGTCCACGGGTCCGAGCCTGCGCCAACGAGCCTGAGGCTGCCTGCACGGCCCTTTGCGGCCAATCTGGCGAGCCCGGGCAGCAGGAGCCGCCCGGTGAGATCACCGGAAGCGCCCAGAATGAGGAGGGTTTTTACACTTGATTGGCTGGTCACCCTGCCAGCATGCCATCTTGAAGGTTGCTCTTGGTACCCTAGATAGTCGAGTCCCGTTGTCGAGGCAGTCCGTCCGGACGAGCAGTCCGGACGAACACCAGTCCACGACGTTGGCGCGCCTGATTGGCCGTCATCCGAGAACAACTGAAAGAAGTGCACGGCGCGTGTTCAATTCACTCTCTGACCGGTTGGCAGCAACCTTCAAGAATCTCCGCGGCAAGGGCCGCCTCACCGAGGCGGATGTTGATGCCACGGTCCGTGAAATACGTCGTGCACTCCTGGATGCCGACGTCGCCGTACCTGTGGTGCGTGAATTCACCGCACGGGTGCGCGAGCGCGCGCTGGGGGCTGAGGTTTCAGGGGCCCTGAACCCGAGTCAGCAGATCGTGAAGATCGTCAATGAGGAACTCGTCGAGATCCTTGGCGGTGAAACCCGACGTATCCGCCTCGCCAAGACCGGCCCCACCATCATCATGTTGGCGGGTCTGCAGGGTGCAGGAAAGACGACGCTCGCCGGCAAGCTCTCCAAATGGATGAAGTCCCAGGGCCACAGTCCCATCCTCGTTGCCTGCGACCTCCAGCGGCCCAATGCCGTGACCCAGCTGCAGGTGGTGGGCAAGCGGGCGGGTGTTCCCGTCTTCGCACCGCACCCCGGCGCCACCTCCGAGCTTGAGCACCCGGCCGGCGATCCTGTTGCCGTTGCCAAGGCAGGAGTGGAGGAAGCGCGGCAGAAACTGCATGACGTCGTCATCGTCGATACCGCCGGACGTCTCGGTGTGGACACCGACATGATGGATCAGGCACGGAACATCCGCCGGGCCATCGTCCCCAACGAAGTGCTGTTCGTCGTCGACGCCATGATCGGCCAGGACGCTGTCAACACGGCGCTGGCCTTCGATGAAGGTGTGAACTTCACGGGCATTGTGCTCTCCAAGCTCGACGGCGACGCCCGCGGTGGTGCTGCGCTCTCGATTGCCTCCGTCACGGGGAAGCCCGTCATGTTCGCGTCCACCGGTGAAAGCCTGGATGACTTCGAACTCTTCCACCCCGACCGCATGGCCTCCCGCATCCTCGATATGGGTGACGTCCTCACCCTTATTGAGCAGGCCGAGAAGTCCTGGGACAAGGACGAAGCTGCCCGGATGGCGAAGAAATTCGCCGACCAGGAAGACTTCACCCTTGACGATTTCCTGGCCCAGATGCAGCAGATCCGCAACATGGGTTCCATGAAGAAAATGCTCATGATGATGCCGGGCGCCCAAAACATCCGCCAGCAGCTGGAGCAGTTCGACGAGCGGGAGATCGACCGGGTTGAAGCCATTGTCCGGTCCATGACGCCCCACGAACGCGTTGCGCCGAAAATCATCAACGGCTCACGCCGGGCGCGTATTGCCCGTGGTTCCGGTGTGCACGTCTCTGAGGTGAATGGACTGCTTGAACGCTTCGCCCAGGCCCAGAAGATGATGAAGAAGATGGCCCAGGGCGGCGGCATGCCCGGCATGCCCGGCATGCCCGGAGCAGGAAACGGTGGGGGAGCCCGCAAGGGTGCGAAGAACGCCCCGAAGAAGAAGGCAAGGTCGGGTAACCCTGCCAAGGCGGCCCAGGAACTGCGCGACGCAGAGACCCGGCGCTCGCAGGCTGCCAAAGCTCTTCCCACCGGTGCCGCCTTCGGCCAACAGAGCGGCGACTTCGATCCCGCCCAGCTGAACCTGCCCAAGGGCTTCGATAAGTTCCTCGGCGGAAACAAGTAAGTAACCAAGGCATCGATGTCGCCCGGGCACATTGCCCTGGCCTTGCCTTAGGGTTGGGTCATGTTCAAGCAGCGGGTAGTGTTCGTCCACGGCTCAGGCAGCTTTGGATCGGCTGCCTGGCCCAAACAGCACGGCATGGCACTGGCCTATGATGCCCTCTTCCTGCGGCGGTACGGATTCGACCCCCAGTCGGAGCCACTTGAGACCGACTTCGCCGCTGATACTGCTATCATTCTGGGGGCGTTGAGCGATGAGGGGCGCGGAGCCGCCGGTGGTCATGTGGTGGCGCATTCCCAGGGCGCCATCTCGGCAATGATGGCAGCAGTGGAACGCCCGGATCTGGTGTACTCCCTGACACTGGTGGAGCCCGCCTGCCTCTCCTTGACGGCTGAACTTCCCGCGACCGCGGCCCACAGGTCCCTCATGGAGCCGCTCTTCGACATCAGGCACCAGCTTGGGGACGAAGACTTCCAGCGGGAATTCGTCCGCCGTGCTTTTTCGGCCGAAGCGCCCGGGCCAACCACCCCCGAGGCTCGCAAGGCCGCCAGGCGGCTCCGGCTCCAGGCTCCGCCGTGGGAAGCGCCGCTCCACATTGTGCCGGGGGTACCAACCCTGGTCCTCACTGGCGGGTGGGAGCCGCTCTATGAGGAGATCGCTGCTTATCTGCGCGAAACCGGTGCCCTTCACCGGACTGCGGCGGGAGGGCACCGGCCTCACGATTCCGTAGAGGGAGACCGCATCATCCGGTCATTCCTGGCTGACGTCAGCCGGCGTCAGCAGTCCCGGGCTTCCTGATCCTGGTGCCGTCATTTGCCGGCACCAGCAATTCGGGCAGATACACCTTTCCGCCGGCGGCGAGGAATTCCTCGCTTTTCTCCCGCATGCCAGCCGTCAACGCAGCAATTTCTGCAACCTGCGCCTGGGCCTCCGCAGACCCGAACTCGTTCCGAATGTCCTGGCTGATCCGCATGGAGCAGAACTTGGGACCGCACATGGAGCAGAAATGGGCAGTCTTGGCTGGTTCGGCCGGGAGTGTTTCGTCATGGAAAGCCTCGGCGGTTACCGGATCGAGTGAGAGTGCGAACTGGTCCCGCCAGCGGAATTCGAACCGTGCCTTGGAAAGTGCATCGTCCCGCTCGTGCGCTCCGGGATGCCCTTTCGCAAGGTCTGCGGCGTGGGCGGCGATCTTGTAGGTGATCACACCAGTCTTCACGTCGTCTTTGTTCGGCAGGCCCAGGTGTTCCTTGGGGGTGACGTAGCAGAGCATGGCGGTGCCATAGCGGGCAATCTCGGTGGCCCCAATAGCCGACGTAATGTGGTCATACCCCGGGGCGACATCGGTGACGAGCGGGCCCAGGGTGTAGAACGGCGCGCCCTTGCAGAGCTCCTGCTGGCGCTCCACGTTCTCCCGCACCAGGTGGAACGGGATGTGGCCGGGACCCTCCACCATCACCTGGACATCAAAATCCCAGGCCCGCTGGGTGAGCTCGGCAAGCGTGTCGAGCTCGGCGAACTGTGCGGCGTCGTTGGCGTCTGCGGTGGCACCGGGCCGTAACCCGTCACCCAGCGAAAACGCGACGTCGTACATCGCGAAAATATCGCACAGCTCGTCGAAGTGGGTGTAAAGGAAGTTCTCCTCGTGGTGGGCGAGGCACCAGCCGGCCATGATGGAGCCGCCCCGTGACACGATGCCTGTGACGCGGTTGGCTGTGAGCGGCACGTAGCGGAGCAGGACGCCGGCGTGGATGGTCATGTAGTCCACGCCCTGCTCGCACTGTTCAATGACGGTGTCGCGGAAGATCTCCCAGGTCAGGGCGTTGGCTTCTCCATTGACCTTCTCCAGTGCCTGGTAGATGGGGACGGTGCCGATGGGCACGGGAGAGTTGCGGATGATCCACTCGCGGGTGGTGTGGATGTCATCGCCGGTAGAGAGGTCCATCACTGTGTCGGCTCCCCACTGGGTAGCCCACTGCAGCTTGTCCACCTCTTCGGCGATAGAGCTTGTCACGGCCGAGTTTCCGATGTTCGCGTTGATCTTTACCAAGAAGGCCTTGCCGATGATCATGGGCTCGGACTCGGGGTGGTTAATATTGTTCGGGATGATGGCCCGGCCTGCCGCCAGCTCGCTGCGGACCAACTCAACATCGCAATTTTCGCGGAGAGCCACAAACCGCATTTCCGGGGTGATCATTCCCTGACGCGCGTAGTGCATCTGGGTGACCGTCCTGCCGCCGACGGCACGGCGGGGCACCGGCTGCGCTCCTTTCCACTCCTCTGAGGCTGCTCCCCGACGGACAGCCGAGCGGCCGTCGTCGAGCAGGGTGCGCTCCCGTCCGCTGTACGGCTCTGTGTCCCCGCGGGCTTCTATCCATTCGGAACGGAACGGCCTGAGACCGACCACCGGGTCGCTGCCGGGACCGGCCGTGCGGTAGACGTGGAAAGGACCGTTTCTATCGCCGTTGGGGGAGTCCTCCAAGGCGATTGCAGTCACCGGCACCTTGATTCCGTTTCCTTCGCCGGAGACGTAGGTGAGGGAGTGTGACTTCAGGGACTGCGTTTCGCCGGAGGGAATTTGGACAGGGCTGTGCTGTGATTCTGGGGTACTCAAGGGAATACTCACTTCCTTCGCCGGCATTACCCGGACAGGTTCAACGGTCGCAGGCTGCGTCAGCCCGATCTCAGCCCCTGCAAGGGCACCCGTGTGGTCGTAAATGAAGCTATCACACCGATGCCTCCTGCAACCCGAGGCGTCCCACAAACCGGGGCGCCGCAGCATCGCCATGCCAGGGAACATCCTGCGGTGGTCCGCCGTTAGGCTTTTGTCCGTGCCGAAAATAATTGAATTCAGCGGAACGGTGCTCACATCACCTGACTCGGAGCGACACGGAATGTGGGCAGTAGACGGGAAGCTGACCTTTCGTCGTCCCGCAGGAAACCCCGGCGTCGTCCTCGATGGCTGGGTGATGCCAGGGCTCGCCGATGCCCATTGCCACATCGGCCTGGGCCCGGAGGGTGAAGTGCCTGACCATGTGGCCGAGGCGCAGGCCCTGCAAGACAGGAATGCCGGCACCCTGCTGGTCCGCGATGCCGGCTCCCCCAGCGATACCAGATGGCTTCAGCACCGCAGGGACATGCCACGGATCATCAGGTCCGGCAGGCATGTTGCCAGGACGCGCCGCTACCTGAAGAACCTCGCCCTGGAGGTGGAGCCCCGGGATCTGGCGGAAACCGTGAGGAAGCAGGCCCGTGCGGGTGATGGGTGGATCAAACTTGTGGGGGACTGGATAGACCGCGACGCCGGGGATCTCGCCCCTTGTTTTCCGTCCTGGGCGGTGAAGGATGCCGTTCTCGCGGCGCACGAGGAGGGTGCCCGGGTCACCGCCCACTGTTTTGCCGAGGACACGCTGGATGACATGCTCGACGCCGGGATTGACTGCATCGAACACGGAACCGGCCTCCTTCCGCGCCACATCCCCCGCTTCATCGAGCAGGGTGTTGCCTTGGTTCCCACCCTGGTCAACATCGGAACCTTTCCAGATATCGCCAAACGGGCAGATGCGAAGTTCCCGGTCTACGCCGCCCATATGCGGTCCTTGTGGGCACGGCGCAATGAGCGCGTCCTGGAGGCATTCGAAGCGGGAGTGCGAATCCTTGCCGGCACAGATGCGGGAACAGTCATAGCCCACGGACGGATCGTGGACGAAGTCCTCGCCCTGAATGCCGCAGGGCTCCCTGCCGCTGCGGCACTGGACTCTGCGGCCTGGGCTGCACGCTCCTGGCTGGACGCCGAAGGCGTGACCGAAGGTGCCAGCGCCGATGTGCTGGTGTGCGCCGAAGACCCCCGCGAATCCCTGACTACCCTGAAGACGCTCCGCCATATCGTGCTCAGAGGGGAAGTGCTTCGTTAGGGGAAGTGCTAACAAGGGGAAATGCTCAATGAGGGAATAAATTGAACCTTCAAGTAATTTAACTCTATGAGTGCAGGTCGCCGATCCGGGCGGCCCCCGAACCAGGAGTGAATTATGACCACGGAAACGAGCAGCCAGGATCTGCTTCCCGCCGACCTCACCATGGGCACAGTGATGCTCAAGGTACGGGACCTGACGCTGATGACCGATTACTACCAGCGCGCCCTCGGACTGGAGATCGTGGCGGAGCAGGATGGCGGGCTCTACCTGGGCCGGCGCCGCCAGCCCCTGGTCCACCTTGCTGCAGCTCCCCGACTGGCTGTTCCTTCCCGTGGCGAAGCAGGGCTCTTCCATACAGCCTTGTTGTTCGAAGACCAGCCGGCCCTTGCGGCCACCGTGGCTACGGCAGCCCACTACGAGCCCCGGTTGTTCACGGGAAGCGCCGATCACCTGGTGAGCGAAGCCTTCTACTTCAACGATCCCGAAGGTAACGGCATCGAACTCTACTGGGACCGCCCCCGTGAGGTGTGGTCATGGGATGGCAAGAACGTTGTAATGGACAGCTTGCCTCTTCCCCCTCAGCACTACCTGCAGCGCCACCTGACCGAAGAGAGAGTCTCCGAACAGCGGGAGTCGGGTGCCGGCGTCGGGCACGTCCACCTCCAGGTAGGCGACGTCCAGACGGCCCAGGACTTCTACGTGGATACGCTGGGCTTTGAAAAGACCGCCGGCTGGCACGGTCAGGCCCTTTTTGTCTCCGCCGGTGGCTATCACCACCACATGGCCATGAATGTCTGGAACAGCCGCGGCGCCGGACCACGCAAGGACACGCTGGGGCTGGGGGAAGTTCTCATTGAAGTTCCCGCAGGGGACGACGTCGGGGCGCTCGCCGACCGCCTGAAAGTCGCCGGGGTCTCTTCCCATCACACCGGCCTGGAACTGCGCTTTGAGGATCCGTGGCGCAACAGGATCCGCGTGGCGGTGCGCTGACGATCCCCGCCTTCCGGGTTGGGCCGCCTTCTGCGTTAGGCTGATTCGGACGGCCACGGTGGGGCTCAAAATCCGCATCGTAGGACCTTCCTCGCAGCGACGGAATGAGGATGATTTCCATGGGGTTCACTGAGATCTTTGTTTCCACCCACGACGGCGCGCTGAAGCGGGCCACAGCGCTCGACGATGGCGGACCCGCCACCGGTGATGCCGTGCGCATCCCCGGAATCAGCGACTTCGAAATCGAGCAGTTGGGCGACCTCGCAGGCGCGGCCGTGCACGCTGCAGGCGCGGACTACGAGCTGGCCATGGTGGACGTGGCAAGCGACTCCCTTCTCGGTGTTCCTCCGGCCATGGTCCGTGCCCTGGCCGAATTGCTCAGCTACGAATCTGAAGGCGAAGGCGATGTGCTTGAACATGTCGCCGAGCAGTGGGCTGCGGAAGACGACATGCCTTTCGGGCCCGATGAAGCCAAGGGCTACGTCCAGCGGATTGCAGAGCTGGCAAGCGGCGTTGATGACAACGATCGGACCGGGCTGTACGTCTGGGCGTCGTAGGCGTTAGCGCGTCGAAGAAGACCGGCTGGGGGTCAAGTCGAAATCCCGCCGTCGATCTGGCACAATAAGTAGGTACTTGATCTGCGTGGCCCCTCTCTCCGCGTCTGGATCCTGTCCTTTAGAACCCCCTAGTATGGCCCGCCCCACGGGTGCAGAACGCGGGTTCGACCCCGTTTCAGAAACAGGAGTGACCACAAAAGTGGCCGTAAAGATTCGCCTTAAGCGCTTCGGTAAGATGCGCGCACCGTACTACCGCATTGTCGTTGCAGACTCACGCACCAAGCGTGATGGTCGTGCCATCGAAGAAATCGGCAAGTACCACCCCACCGAGGAGCCCTCATACATCGAGGTTGACTCCGAGCGTGCCCAGTACTGGCTGTCCGTCGGCGCCCAGCCGTCAGAGCAGGTTGCCGCGATCCTCAAGATCACCGGTGACTGGCAGAAGTTCAAGGGTCTTCCCGGCCAGGAAGGTACCTTGAAGACGAAAGCCCCCAAGGTTGCCTTCGTTGCTCCGGAAAAGCGCTCCGTGATCATCCCGGAAGCCATCACCAAGAAGGCCAAGGCGGAAGCTCCGGCTGAAGCAGACGCCGAAGCAGAGACCACCGAGGCTGAGTAAATTGCTGGCAGAAGCGCTCGAACACCTTGTCCGCGGGATTGTTGACAGCCCCGAGGACGTCAAGGTCAGTGCCAAGAACAACCGCCGCGGGGATACCCTCGAGGTTCGCGTTCATCAGGACGATCTTGGCAGGGTGATCGGCCGTCAGGGCCGTACAGCACGTGCATTGCGCACAGTGGTGGCGGCATTGGCGAATGGCGAGCAGGTCAGGGTCGACGTCGTCGACACCGACCGCCGCCGGTAATCGCGCCAGCAACACTTGTCTTGGGTCCGGCCCCTTCACCAGATGGTGGAGGGGCCGGACTTTTTAGAGATCCCATACCCTTCCCAGAGCGGCAGCTCGAAACTATTCATCCCGAATCCGGAACAGAGGAACAGAGGAACAGATGCAGCTTCAGGTGGCACGAATCGGAAAACCCCACGGCATCCGCGGTGAGGTGACCGTACAGGTGTTGACGGATGCGCCGGGGGATCGCTTTGTCCCTGGTACCGAGTTCGTGGTGGAACCCGCTTCCGCAGGGCCGCTGACGATTCTGAGCGCCCGCTGGAACAAGGACATCCTGCTGCTCGGATTCGAGGAGATCGAGACCCGCAATGAGGCGGAGACACTCCGTGGAGCCAAGCTATTCATTGAAACCGAGGAGCTGGACGAGGATGACGACGAAGGCTGGTATGAGCACGAGCTTGTGGGACTTGAGGCACGGGTGGGGTCAGAGGTCGTAGGCACCATCGCGGCACTCACCACCCTGCCGGTTCAGGACCTCCTGACTGTAAAGACACCTGACGGCAAGGAAATCCTGGTCCCCTTTGTGGAACAGATTGTCCCTGAGGTCAACATTGCTGAAGGTTTTGTGCTGATCACGCCCCCGCCGGGGCTCTTTGGGATCAATGAAGAAGGCGGCGCCGGGGACAGCGACGAAACCGCACCCGCCGAAGCCGGGGACGACGACTAAATGCAGATCGACGTCGTCAGTATCTTTCCGGAATATCTGGCGCCTTTGGAGCTGTCCCTCATCGGGAAAGCCCGCCAGGACGGGTTGCTTGACCTGAAGGTGCACGACCTCCGCGAATTCACCACGGACCGGCACAGGACTGTCGATGACACTCCGTACGGTGGCGGGGCCGGCATGGTCATGAAGGCCGAGCCGTGGGCGCAGGCACTCTCCTCCATCGCGGAGGGAGGACACGCGGGCAAGAAGCCGGTGCTGATCGTTCCGTCGCCCGCGGGCGAGCGCTTCAACCAGTCGCTGGCCCACGAACTGGCTGAAGAAGAGCAGCTCGTTTTTGCCTGTGGCCGGTATGAAGGCATAGATGAGAGGGTCATCGAGTGGGCTTCGGAGCACTTTACTGTCCGCCCGATGAGCCTTGGCGACTACGTCCTTAACGGAGGCGAAGTTGCCGTACTGGCCATGGTTGAAGCGATTGTCCGGCTTTTGCCAGGCGTTGTTGGCAATCCGGAATCCCTTGTGGAGGAATCTCACGCGGACGGACTGCTGGAGTACCCCGTCTATACGAAGCCTTCCATCTGGCGCGACCGTGAGGTGCCGGCCATCCTTTTGAGCGGCAATCACGGGAAAATCGCCCAGTGGCGGCGCCACGAACAGTACCGCCGCACCGCAGCCCGTCGCCCGGATCTGCTGGAGGGTTTCGACACCACAAAGCTGACCCGCGCGGACCGTACGGAATTTGCGGACCTTGGGTACGACGTCGTCGACGGACGCCTGCGTCGCCGGCCGGACGAGCCGGGAAACGATCAGGGCTGAGGGATTCGCCTCAAGGCTCCGCATGTGGCAAAATTAGTCCTTGTGCCTACTGGGTGCGAACCTGCCACAGGGGGAGCGTAACCAACAGCCTGGCGCCCCGGACCCGTCAATCAGTGACGGAACCGGAACAGCAACTTTCGGCGGGAATTTCCGGGCCTTTCAAAACCCGGGCTTGGCCGCCGTGACCCAAAGTAAATGACCTGTGGCGTTTACCAGGAGTGGATCAATGCATATCCTCGATTCCGTAGATGCAGCCTCGCTGCGCACCGATGTTCCTGAGTTCCGCGCGGGTGACACCCTCAAGGTTCACGTCAACATCATCGAAGGCAAAAACTCCCGTATCCAGGTGTTCCAGGGCTTTGTCCTCGGCCGCCAGGGCGACGGTATCCGCGAAACCTTCACCGTCCGCAAGGTTTCCTTCGGTGTCGGCGTAGAGCGTACCTTCCCGGTACACTCCCCGATCATCGACAAGATCGAGCTCGTTACCAAGGGTGACGTGCGCCGGGCCAAGCTTTACTACATGCGCGCACTGCGCGGTAAAGCCGCCAAGATCAAGGAAAAGCGCGACTTCCAGACCGCCAAGTAAGTCTCCGGACTTTCGAAGCGGGTCCGCAACCCGTATCCGGCCGCGCCGGAGCCATCCGCAACAGCGCCACAGGATACGGATCATGGACAACAACACAAAACGCCAGTACGGGAGACCGGGCTGGCGTTTTGTTTTGCTTGCGCTCGTTGTGGCAGTGGTCATCAGCGGGTTGTTCCGGTCGCTGTTGCTTGATATTTACTACATCCCCTCGGCGTCCATGGAGCCTCTGTTCGAAACGGGAGACCGGATCCTAGTGTCCCGGACGGACTTGCAGACACAGCCCATCGGGCGTGGGGACGTCGTGCTCTTCGACGGACGGGGTACCTTTGCTCCCCTGAACAGTGGCCAGGGGCCGTTGCTGGATGCCGCCTCGGGCCTAGGACACTGGATTGGGCTCACAGGAAGTGACACCACGTACGTAAAGCGGGTCATCGGGCTCCCCGGCGATCATGTGGTGTGCTGCGGAACCGACGGCAGGCTCACAGTGAATGGCCAGTCTCTTGAGGAACCCTATGTGTATGACGGCGATGCGCCGAGCAAGCAGAAGTTCAGTGTGATCGTGCCCCCCGGACGGTTATGGTTACTCGGTGATCATCGGGCCATGTCAGCCGATTCACGGAGTCTGCTGGGCGCCCCGGGCGGCGGGATGGTTCCCCTTGACCGGGTTATCGGCCGACCGGTACAGATCATCTGGCCGCTTGATAGATTTGGCTCAGTGGAACGGCCTTCCAAGGCCGAGACAACAACGAAGGATGGACAGTAGATGCCCGAGACCGACCCCCGGGATTCCGGGTCGCACGAGCGGGACGAGTCCGGACACCTTCCGTTCACAGGAGCGGCTCCCGCAGCGGCGGCTTCAGGTGTGCCTGCAACAGGTGTGCCCGCTGCCGAACGGGCAGGCAGCGGAGCTTCCGTTCTTGGGCGTGCAGCACAAAGGCGTGCGGAAACAGGCAAGGAGAAGAAAGACGACCGGGGCCCCAGCCAGCTTCTCCTTTGGCTGAAGGAAGTAGCCACGGTGGTGGCCATCGCCATTGTCCTGTCCTTCCTCATCAAGACTTTCCTGTTCCGCGCCTTCTATATTCCGTCCGAATCCATGGTCAATACCCTGGACATCAGCGACAGGATTTTCGTCAATCTGCTGGTTCCGGAGCCCTTTGCCCTGCAGCGCGGCGACGTCGTGGTATTCAGGGACACCAAGGGCTGGCTGCCGCAGACGCCCCAGCAGGAGGACGGTCCCTTCACCTGGTTCGAAGATGCCGTGATCTTTGTGGGGCTGTTGCCTGACGATACGGAACAGCACCTGGTCAAGCGCGTCATCGGGCTCCCTGGAGACCACGTGGTCTGTTGCGGTGCCGGCGGCCGGCTGACGGTCAACGGCGATCCTTTGGACGAGAGCTACGTGAACAAGGCAGAAGTACCCGAGATCAGGAATTTCGACGTCGTGGTCCCCGCCGGCAAGGTGTGGGTCATGGGGGATAACCGGAACCATTCTGCCGATTCCCGCGCACACCAGGACACCAACGGCGGGTTTATCGACCTGGCTGATGTTGAGGGGAAGGCAGCGGTCATTGCATGGCCCCTCAATAGGATTGGCATACTCGACAATTATCCGGACGTCTTCAAAGACGTCCCTGCTCCCGCGGCAAAGTAATGGCTACTGAAGCACCCACCCTTGACTACGAGCGCCGCTTCCTAAGCCGCGGTGTGCAGCTGCTTGCCGGCGTCGACGAGGTGGGCCGCGGCGCCTTGGCCGGGCCCGTCACGGTGGGAATTACGGTGGTGGACCTTGGCCGGCAGGAACTCCTTGAGGACGTCCGGGACAGCAAACTGCTCAAGGCGGAAGACCGGGAGCGGTTGGAGCCCCTGGTGCGGGGCTGGAGTGTGGCATCGGCGGTAGGGCATGCTTCGGCAAACGAAATTGATTCCCTCGGCATCATCGCCGCGCTGAGGACTGCCGGCAACCGCGCCTGGAACCAGATCCTTGCCCTCGGAATCACACCTCAGGCGGTGCTGCTCGACGGCAGCCACAACTGGCTGACGCCGGATCCCCAGCCATCGCTTTTCGACGAGCCGGGCCTTTTCGACGATCCTCCCCTGTCCAGTGAGCCCTCGCTAATGGCTGGAATGCCTGAGCATGGTTGTGACGCTCCCGTTTACACCCTGGTGAAGGCCGACATGCAGTGCCTTAGCGTAGCCGCGGCCAGCGTCCTCGCGAAGGTGGAACGTGACCGCCTCATGCTTTCGCTGCATAGCGAGTACCCGGCTTTCGGCTGGAACGAGAACAAGGGTTATGGGACCGCTTCCCACCGCGAAGCTCTCCGCCTGTCCGGGCCCACCCCCTATCACCGGGTCAGTTGGCAGTTGCTCGGACCTGACGTTTGACCCTGGGACCTGCCGTCTCCCGTGGCGCACAGCGCCTGCTGCATGGTGCAAGATGGAAGCATGAGTGCCGAGGATCTTGAGAACTACGAAACAGACATGGAGCTTCAGCTCTACCGTGAGTACCGGGACGTCGTCGGCCTGTTCAGCTACGTTGTCGAAACTGAGCGGCGGTTCTACCTTGCCAACCATGTCGACCTTCAGGCCCGGAGTGCCGACGGCGAGGTCTACTTCGATCTGACCCTGCAGGATGCTTGGGTGTGGGACGTTTACCGCTCAGCCAGGTTTGTGAGAAGCGTACGGGTCATCACGTTCAAGGATGTCAACGTAGAAGAGCTTCCCCGCAGCGAAGAGCTCGCGCTTCCCAAGGACGTCGATCTGGGCAACTAGCCTCCCACTTTTCCTCCACATAGAAACTTGGGCTGACTTACCCACATAGCGCAACGTCTCCCTGCCTGGCCTTCCGTCGCTCCGCGAGGGTTGGTGGCGGAGGTAGAGATGAAAGCCAAAGACATACTTGGTCGGCGTGGGGAAGATCTTGCTGCGGGCTATCTGGAATTGCAGGGTATGCGGATTGTGGACCGCAACTGGCGCTGCACTGAAGGCGAAATAGACATCGTCGCGCTCGACGGCGACTCACTGGTCGTTGCCGAGGTCAAGACACGGACCTCACTGTCCTACGGGCATCCCTTTGAGGCCGTCGGCGTCAGCAAACTGGCCCGGCTGCACCGCCTGGCGGCCGCCTGGTGCCGCGACCACGAGCTGAGGATGCCGTTGCGCCGGGTGGACGTTATCGCCGTGGTGGACGACGGCGTCGGCGATCCCGTGGTGGAGCACCTCAAGGGCGTGGGCTAGGTGGGGCTGGGTAGGGCCTATTCAGTGGCCCTGGTGGGGCTGAACGGCTACATCGTGGAAGTTGAAGCAGATATCGGCCAGACCCTTCCGGCGTTTGTGATCCTGGGCTTGCCGGACGCGAGCCTTAACGAGGCTAAGGAGCGGATCCGCTCGGCCGCGCAGAATTCCGGTATTCCGCTCAGCAGGCGGAAGATCACGGCCAATCTGATCCCCGCCTCGTTGCCCAAGCGCGGCTCGGGCTTCGACCTTGCAATCACAATGTCTGTCCTCAGGGCAGCCAATGACATCAAGAGCACTGAGCGGACCGTGTTCATTTCCGAGTTGGGTCTCGATGGCCGGCTGCGGCCTGTTCGCGGAATCCTGCCTGCCGTGATGGCCGCTGTCCAGGCGGGCTATCCGGATATCGTGGTGGCGCAGTCAAATGCGGCCGAGGCCGAGCTCGTGCCCGGCGCACGTGTCAGAGGGTACAGAACTCTTGCACGTCTTGCCTTCGATTACGGGGCTGATCCCCAGGAACTTGCCTTGGACTTCGAACCGGCGGACGAGGAGCCGTGCGACCCCGAGGATGCTGCCCGGCCGGTGCCTGACATGAGTGACGTATCCGGACAAGGGGATGCGCGGCGTGCGCTGGAGGTCGCCGCGGCAGGCGCTCACCATTTACTCCTGACAGGCCCGCCGGGCGCAGGCAAAACCATGCTTGCAGAGCGGCTTCCCGGGCTTCTTCCCGATCTCGGGGACACGGAGGCGATGGAGGTGACCGCGATCCACTCGCTGTGCTCTCTGCCCTCAGCTTCAGTGCAGCTTGTCCGCAGGCCGCCGTTCGAGAATCCACATCACAGTGCCACGTCGGCTGCAATCATAGGCGGAGGGTCCGGCCTGCCCCGGCCCGGGGCGGCCTCACGGGCGCATCGCGGAGTGCTTTTCCTTGACGAAGCGCCGGAGTACGAGCGCCGCGTCCTGGATGCGCTGCGGCAGCCGCTCGAGAGCGGTGAACTCGTCATCCACCGTTCCGCAGGAACCGCCGCCTACCCCGCCCGTTTCCAGTTGGTGCTGGCTTCGAATCCCTGCCCCTGCGGTAAGGCCTCGGGGAAAGGGCTGGACTGTACGTGCACGCCGATGATGAGGCGCCGCTATGTGGCGAGGATGTCAGGTCCGCTCCTTGACCGCGTGGACATCCAACTGGAGGTCGAACGGGTCTCCTTGGCAGACTTCGGGCAGTCCGGAGGAGAAGAAGACACCAGGACCATTGCCGCGCGCGTTGGGGCTGCCCGGAACAGGCAGTCGGAGCGGCTCCTGCCTTTTGGGATGGAGACAAATTCGCAGGTGCCGGGCCGCGTTCTGCGGGGAATCCTGCGGTTGCCTGCGCCCACAACGCGGATTCTGGACCATTCGCTGGAACGCGGTGTCTTGACTGCAAGGGGTTACGACAGGGTTCTCCGTTTGGCGTGGACTCTTGCCGATCTCGGAGAACGCGGCAGTCCCGATTCCAATGACATCGGACAGGCACTCGCTTTGCGGCAGGCAGCCACGCCGGCTGCGGCGTGAGAGGAAATCATGACAGACAATGAGCGATCAGCCAGGGCGGCACTGTCCAGGCTGATGGAGCCTCAGGATGCGGCTGGTATGGCACTGGTAAGCCTAGTTGGGGCAACAGATGCCCTGCTGATTGCCACTGGCCAGATAGGAGCAGGGCCGGAACTTGAGCGCGATATCACAACGGTACTGGCGGACAGCGGCGGCGGAAGCCAATGGCCAGGGCTGGGAGCGGCCCTGAAACGCTGGGCCCCTCGGATACCGGATCTGGCACCGGAACGGGACATTGCTACCATGCAACGTCTGGGAGGACGCTTGATCATTCCCGGTGATGATCTCTGGCCGGGGCAATTGGAGGATCTGGGTATTCATCAGCCGTTGTGTCTTTGGTGGCGGGGTCTGGAACAACCGCTGCCTCCTACTGCAAAGTCCGTCGCCCTGGTGGGTTCCCGTGACAGCACCAGCTATGGAGCATCCGTGACCGGCGACCTCGCCTATTCTTTGGCCCAACGGGGTTTCACCATCGTGTCAGGCGGGGCATACGGTATCGACGCCCATGCTCATCGGGCCGCACTTAGCGGAGGAACAGCAGCCATTCCCACCATTGCGGTGATGGCCGGAGGCGTTGACCGGTTCTATCCATCGGGCAACGAGGACCTGCTGAGGGCCGTAGCCAATCAAGGTGCTGTGCTTGCCGAGGTTCCGCCCGGCTCCGCCCCCACCAGGTACCGTTTTCTCCAACGGAACCGGCTGATCGCCGCTTTGACCGCCGTCACTGTGGTGGTTGAAGCGAGGTGGCGCTCCGGAGCGCTTAATACAGCCCACCATGCCGAGAGCCTGGGGAGGGTCGTCGGAGCCGTTCCCGGCTCTGTGCACAGTGCAAACTCTGCTGGCTGCCATCGCCTCCTGAGGGAGGGTGGTGCTGTGTGCGTCACGGACGCCGGTGAAGTGGCAGAACTGGCAGGCCCCAGCGGAAGCTCTCTGCCGGAAGACAAGCGTGGCGCATCGGCGGACCATGACGGCCTGACGCTTGAAGACCTGATCCTTCTGGATGCGCTTCCGTTGCGCTCCACCAGTTCGGTGGAGAAACTTACCGCCGTCGCCGGTCTGGGCATCGAATCGGTCCGTGCCGGCTTGGGGCGGCTTGGTCTCCTTGGACTCGCCGTTTCTGAAGGTGGAGGCTGGAAGCGGTCAAAGAAATCGTGCTGATCCGGTTGATTGTTCCGGTCCGCAGCCGAGGGGAGGAGACATCCGTTTGCACGCCGCCATGTATCAGCAATTTTTGAAGTGATTTTGAGGCATACCCTTGTGCCCCCGGGACTCGCCGCCTGCGTCCTTGATCCGGGAGCAAATGGTGGGAAAGTGAAGACGTGAAGATCCAGAACCTGCCCTCCGCCCTGGCCGGTGCTGCCGACAGCTTCGGCAAGTACCTCGTGGGGGAGCGGGCACGGTCACCGCATACGGTCCGGGCTTATCTTTCGGACCTGGATAGCCTTCTTGTCCACGTTGTATCGGAAGGCATCAGCAGTCCGCAGGAAATAGAGCTTGGGACGCTGCGCCGTTGGCTGGGCGCCCAAAGCGAAGCCGGGATATCCCGGTCAACTCTCGCGCGGCGGGCCGCTACCGCGCGGGCTTTTACTGCCTGGGCACTGCGCGAGGAGTTGATCGCCGTCGATCCAGCTCTCAGACTCAAAGCGCCAAAGCGGGAAGGATCCCTCCCGGGCGTCCTCAACCAGCAACAGATCACCCGGATTCTCACGGATCTGGAAACCGCCGCAGCGGCCGGCGCCCCAGTCCCCTTGAGGAACCGCGCAATAGTGGAACTGCTTTATGCAACGGGGGTGCGGGTGGGAGAACTTGCCGGCATGGACATCGACGATCTCGATCCGGACAGGAGGACACTGCGCGTCCTGGGCAAAGGCAATAAAGAGCGCACGGTTCCCTACGGACTGCCGGCGGCTGTCGCAGTGGATGATTGGCTCCGTCGCGGGAGGCCAAGGCTGGCTACCGAAGTCAGCGGCCCGGCGCTCTTCCTGGGCCTGCGGGGAAAACGGGTTGATCAGCGCCAGGTGCGGTCGGTCGTTGAGGGCCTGTTGGAGACGCTGGGCGATACTTCGGCAACCGGGCCCCATGCCTTGCGTCACTCTGCCGCCACCCATTTACTCGACGGCGGCGCTGACCTGCGGGCCGTCCAGGAAATCCTCGGCCACAGCAGCCTTGCCACCACCCAGATCTATACCCACGTCTCAGTGGACCGCTTGCGGAAGAGCTACCTTCAGGCCCATCCCCGCGCCTGATTCCTTCGAATTGCACTGGCGTAATTAGGCGTGGTACGGCACAATAAGACTCACGTCGGCAACTCTCAACTGATGCTTGAAGCTAACAATCGGGCATCTATTGAAGCCGGCGTTGTCCTGAAAATTTCATAAGTCTGGCAAGGATCACCCGCACTACGCGGTAACCGGGCAGCGGACACACATCCAGGCAGAGGTCGTTGGGGAAGACGTACCTACAGCTATGGAGGATGGAATGTCTGTTGCAATAACCCGCGGTGTGTTGTTCATTCACTCGGCCCCGACTGCCCTGTGCCCACACGTTGAGTGGGCTATCGGGTCAGTAGTGGACAAGCGAACGGACCTGGAGTGGACTGCTCAGCCTGCTGCGCCCGGAATGTTCCGGGCGGAGTTGTCGTGGACGGGCAACCAGGGAACTGGGGCCCAGCTGGCTTCTGCCCTGCGCGGATGGGCCCATCTGCGCTATGAAGTCACGGAAGAGCCCAGCCCCGGTGTCGACGGCGGTCGCTGGTCGCACACACCGGAGCTCGGCATCTTCCACGCTATGACGGACGTTCACGGAAACATCATGGTGTCTGAAGACCGCATCCGTTACGCCTACGAATCAGGCGCCGGCGATCCTTCCGCCGTCTACCACGAGCTGTCATTGGCACTTGGCGAGGCCTGGGATGAGGAACTGGAACCCTTCAGGCATGCCGCGGAAGGTGCACCCGTCCGCTGGCTGCATCAGGTCGGCTAAAACGCTGTCTGGTCTGTCCACCGGGACGGACGTGCCGAAAGCCGACCGAAGTCAGCATCAATCCACACGCCTCCACTGATTGACCTTCCATAGCAAAGAAGTGGCCCCCGCCGGAGTGAACTTGCTCCGCGGGGGCCACTTCTGCGTTGGCCGTGGATCGGTACTGGACGGTCCGGTACTAGACGCTGCGGACTGCGATGACCGCGTTGTGGCCGCCGAAACCGAACGAGTTACTCAATGCGACGATGTTCCCGGAAGGGAGATCGCGGGCGGTGGTTACGACGTCGAGCGGGATTTCAGGATCCTGGTTTTCAAGGTTGATCGTCACCGGCGCCTTCCGGTCATAGACAGCGAGTACTGTCAGCACTGCTTCAACCGCTCCTGAGGCGCCCAGGAGGTGCCCCATCTGGGACTTGGTGGCGGAGACCGCCACGTTCTCCACCTGGGCACCCAGGGCGGCCTTGAGAGCGGTGTACTCGGGCTTGTCGCCTACCGGAGTGGAGGTGGCGTGCGCATTCACGTGGACAACGTCCTCCGCCTGCACCCGGCCGTCAAACATCGCGGCTTTCAAGGCGCGGGTTGCGCCAAGGCCTTCCGGGTCCGGGGCAGTGATGTGGTACGCGTCAGCCGTTACCGACGTGCCAGCGAGCTCCGCATAAATGCGTGCGCCGCGGGCAAGCGCGTGTTCTTCGGCTTCGAGGACAATGGCGCCGGCGCCCTCACCCATCACAAAGCCGTCCCGGTCCTTGTCGTATGGCCGGGAAGCACCCTCAGGGTTTTCATTGCGCCGGGACAGTGCCTGCATGGAGGAGAAGGCTGCGATCGGCATCGGGTGGATGGCAGCTTCCGCACCGCCGCAGACGACGACGTCTGCCTTGCCGGAACGGATCAGTTCAAGGCCAAGGTGCAAGGCTTCCGTTCCGGAAGCGCATGCTGAGACAGGAGTGTGGGCGCCTGCACGGGCACCGAGGTCAAGGCTGACTGCTGCGGCCACTCCGTTGGGCATCAGCATCGGAACTGTCATGGGAAGAACGCGGCGGGGACCTTTTTCGCGCAGCGTGTCCCAGGCGTCGAGCAGGGTCCAGACTCCGCCAATACCGGTAGCAAAGGCAACGGCGAGCCGGTCATGGTCAACTTCGGTGATCCCGGAGTCGCCCCATGCCTCGCGGGCAGCGATAACGCCGAACTGCGTGGACGGGTCCATCCGCTTGGCTTCAACCCGGGCGAGAACGTCCAGGGCCGGGGTGGAGGCCCGGGCGGCAAAGTGAACGGGGAGCTCAAACTTGGCCACCCAGTCATCTTCGAGGGTGCGGGCTCCGGAGACGCCCTTCAGCGCATTCGTCCACATCGTGGGTACGTCGCCGCCGATGGGCGTGGTGGCACCCAGACCGGTAATGACTACTTTGCGTGTCATGGGATCACTCTCTGTCGGTGCTTGCCGCGCCCTCCGCTGGCGGCCAGGGAGGCTGCGCGGGGGCGTGCGTAAGGATCTATCGAAAACTTGGAACTTCTTTGGGCTGCCGGTCCCGGTGGCGGAAATCGCCGGACCGGGACCAGCGGCCCCTCAGGCTTGGAGCCCGAAACCCGGACTAGGCCTGGGCGTTGGAGATGAAGCTGACGGCGTCGCCAACGGTCTTGAGGTTCTTGACCTCTTCGTCCGGGATGCGCACGCCGAACTTCTCTTCGGCGTTGACCACGATGGTCATCATGGAGATGGAGTCGATGTCCAGGTCCTCGGTGAAGGACTTGTCCAGCTCTACTGCCTCAGTAGCCAGGCCGGTTTCTTCGTTGACGATTTCAGCCAGGCCGGCCAGGATCTCTTCGTTGCTAGCCATTGATGGCTCCTTTTCTTGTGTTGCCGGCAGTTACCGGAAATGGTGCAAACCGCGGATACGGCTTGGTGTGGAAAAATGCGTGCTTCTCAGAACGTATTCAGTTATCGGATCGCTGACCGGAGGACCGGTGCTTAGGGGAGCACGACCACCTGGGCGCCAAAGACAAGGCCTGCGCCGAAGCCGATCTGCAGGGCAAGCCCGCCGCTCAGGGCAGGGTTTTCCTTGAGCAGCCTGTGGGTGGCCAGGGGGATGGATGCGGCGGAGGTGTTTCCTGCATCGGCGATGTCCCGGGCGACGGTGACCGACTCCGGGAGTTTGAGCTTCTTCACCATCTCATCGATGATCCGCATGTTCGCCTGATGGGGTACGAAGGCCACAAGGTCATCTGCCGTGACGCCTGCGGCGTCGAGTGCTTGCTGGGCTACCTTGGCCATCTCCCATACAGCCCACCGGAAGACTGTCTGGCCGTCCTGACGGAGAGTGGGCCAGATGGCTGCTTCCGTTACAGCTGCCTCGGCGGTGCTCACGGCCGTGAGCGTGGCGTTTCCATGGGTGGCGTTCCCTTGGGAGCTGACCGCTGCAGACAGTCCCTGCGGGTCGAGTGCCTGGTCCCGGGCTTCATTGAGGGAATGCGTCATACCGATGGCGTCCCACTTGCTGCCGTCCGAACCCCAGACCGACGGGCCGATGCCGGGGGTGTCCGAAGGGCCGATGACAACGGCGCCGGCGCCGTCACCGAGCAGGAACGAAATGGTGCGCTCCGTGTTGTCGATGACGTCCGAGAGTTTCTCCGCACCGACCACCAGCACGTAGTCTGCGGCTCCGGACCTGACAAGGGCATCACCTTGGGCAATGCCGTAGCAGTAGCCGGCACAGGCTGCGGAGATGTCGAATGCCGGAGCGGGCGTCGCTCCGATCCGATCCGCAAGGCTCGCTGCCGCGGAAGGCGTCGCGTAGGGGTGGGTCACTGTGGAGACGATCACAGCGCCCAACTGGGAGGCATCAATGCCGGCCTTCTGGAGAGCCTCGCGGGCCGCGCCCTCCGCCATGTCAATTACGCTGACGTCAGCGGCCGCACGGTGCCGGGTGACGATGCCCGTGCGCTGCCGGATCCATTCGTCTGACGAGTCGATCCACTGGCAGACGTCGTCGTTAGTGACAATGACATCCGGGCGGTAGGCCCCGAGGCCAAGGATCCTGGTGTTCGGGTTTACGGGTGCCTGTTTGAGAACGGGAACGCTCATGACTGGCCATCCAGTTCTGCGAAGAGGGCAAGGGCTGCGGAAAGGTCTTCGGGGGTCTTGACGGCGACTGTCTTGACGCCCGGCATTCCTCGCTTGGCGAGACCGGCAAGGGTCCCGGCGGGGGCAAGTTCGATGACTCCGGTGACGCCCCTCTGGACGAGGGATTCCATGCACAGGTCCCAGCGCACCGGTCGGGATACCTGGGCGATGAGGCTCTCCACTGCCGCGGAGCCTTCCGTTACTGCCTGGCCGTCAAAGTTGGAGAGGAGCGGCACTTGGGGGTTCTGCGGGGACAGAGTGGGCTTCAAGGCCTCCAGCGCGCTCACAGCGGGTGACATGTGCGAGGTGTGGAAGGCTCCGGCCACCTTCAACGGGATGACCCGCGCCTTCGCCGGTGGGTTGTCAGCGAGAAACTTCAGCTGATCGAAGGTGCCCGCTGCGACAGTCTGGCCGGCTCCGTTGACGTTGGCAGGCGTTGCCCCCGAGGCTTCGATGGCAGCGAGGACCTCCGCGGGATCGCCGCCCACAACAGCACTCATTCCGGTGGGGGTCACGGCCGCAGCCGAAGCCATGCTGTTGGCACGCTCGCGGACGAAGGTCATAGCCTCAGCCTCAGTGACGACACCGGCAAGGGCGGAAGCGGTGATCTCTCCCACGGAGTGGCCGGCCAGGACCACCGGAAGGGTGCTGAGTTCGACGTCGAACAGCGACTTTGCTGCCACCAGGCCGGCGGCCACAATCAAAGGCTGCGCGACAGCAGTATCTTTGATTGTCTCTTCGTCAGAAGTGGTTCCATGCGCGGTGAGGTCTAGGCCTGCGATTTCACTCAGGGCGGCCAGATGGCCTGCTACGGAAGGCAGCTCTAGCCAAGGGGCCAGAAAACCAGGGGTCTGGGAGCCCTGTCCAGGGCAGACGATTGCAAGCACGTATCCAGCTTTCCAAATTACCGAGCGATTCAGCGGTGCATTGATGCACCAAGCTCCATGGGTCAGTTTGTAGGAAGTCTACAACGGTTCAGTTGTTGTTTCGGGACGGCTGGCGTTCCGTGGCAGCCTTTGGAGGGGCGGACAAACGGCCTACAACCAGCGCGGCCTGGAGAACAAAAGCCTCCCGGGGGAGGAGCGGATCCCATCCCGTGACGTCACATACCCGCTTCAGGCGGTAACGCACGGTGTTGGCATGAACGAAGAGTTCCCGGGCTGTTGCCTCCAACGAATGCCCTAGTTCAAGGTACGTTCCCAGCGTCTCCACCAGGCCGTTGGAAGCGGCCACAAGGGGTCTGTAGATGTTTTTCACGAGGCACCTGCGCGCCGCATCGTCGCCGGAAATGACCCGTTCGGGCAGCAAATCATCGGCGGCGACGGGCCGGGGGGCTGACGGCCAGGCTCGCGCAGCGGTCAATCCGGCAAAGGCGGACTGGGCAGAGCCGCTCGCTTCCAGCAGCGAACCGGCTTCCGGCCCGTAGACCACCGGACCCGGCGCGAACAGCTCGCTGAGCTTCTGGTAAGCGGACTCCCTGTCCTGCAAACCGCCCAGGATCAGGATCAGGCGGTCTCCCTGGATCCCTACGAGGGCGTCTTCGGCAAAGCGGCCGGCGGTCCGGCGCAATTCACTCACATAGCTTGCGCTGGGCTCTGACGGCGAGTTTCCGACCATTACCGTGAACCGTTCCTGGGCTTTCCAGCCCAAGGCGGCGATCCTGGACCTCAATGCGTCCGTGTTTTCCCCGCGAAGGATGGCATCAACAATCAGTGCTTCGAGCCGCGTGTCCCAGGAACCCCGGGATTCCGCGGCGCGGGCGTAGACGTCGGCGGCTGCAAAGGCCACCTCACGGGAATAACGCAGCACAGCTTCGCGCAATGAAGGCTGATCCGCCTCCGGGGCGATCACCGGCACCTGGTCCTCGACTACCTCCACCACGATACGAATCAGCTGGAGGGCTTTTTGCAGGCTGATGGAGCGGGTGAGTTCGGTGGGCGCCGTCCCGAAGACATCAGAAAGAATCCACGACGGCGAACTCGGCCTTTCATACCAGGTCACGAACGCTGCGATACCGTTCTGGGCGACCATGCCGAGGGCAGACCGCTCATCCGAGCTGAGCCTGCTATACCAAGGAAGCGATTTTTCCAGTTGGCGCAAAGTGGTGGTGGACAGCTGGCCCACGCTTGCCCGCAGCTTCTTAAGCGTTTCGGTCTTTTCGGGGCTAAGGGCCCGTGACGCAGGTTTGCGCTTTGGGGGAGTTGGGTTTGGCTCTGCCATGCAATGAGCATACGGTGCGCGCCGGACAAGCTCCATTTGTGCAAAGGCTACAAACCGCCTTTGGGTGCAAGAACGACGACGGCGGTCCCCACCGAAAGGTGGGAACCGCCGCGTCATGGCAGTGCTCAATGCAGGTGCTGTCCGGGGCTAGGAGTCTCCTCCAGCGTTCCCGGTGCTGCCGGCATTGACGTTGTGCAGGCGGTACTTCTCGATTGCCTGAGCGGGCGCTCCGGCATCCACTTCTCCGCGGCGCGCCAGCATCTCAAGCGAGCGGACAACCACTGAGTGGGTGTCGTTCTTGAAGAAGCGGCGTGCAGCGGCACGGGTGTCCGAGAAACCGAACCCGTCAGCGCCCAGCGAGGCGAACTCGTTCGGCAGGAACTGGCGGATCTGGTCCGGCACGGCCTTCATGTAGTCGGTAACGGCAACAATCGGTCCGGTGGCCCCGGCCAGCTGCTGGGCCACGAAAGGTGTCCTCGCGGGCTGGCCCGGGTTCAGGAACGCCTCTTCTTCGGCAGCCAGGCCGTCGCGGCGGAGTTCGTTCCAGGACGTTACAGACCAGACGTCGGCGGAAACGCCCCAGTCCTCGGCAAGGATCCGCTGGGCGTCCAAGGCCCAGGGAACCGACACGCCCGATGCCAGGATCTGGGTCCGGGGACCGTCGATCTTGGCTGGTGCCAGCAGGTAGATGCCCTTGAGGAGTCCTTCGACGTCCAGTTCTTCGGGTTCAGCAGGCTGCAGGATGGGCTCGTTGTAGACCGTGAGGTAGTACATGAGGTTCCGGTCGCCGCTGTTCTCGCCGTACATCCGCTCGAGGCCGTCACGGACGATGTGGCCCATTTCGTAACCGTAAGCGGGGTCGTAGGTGACCACGGCGGGGTTCGTGGAGGCAAGAAGCGGGGAGTGTCCGTCAGCGTGCTGGAGGCCTTCACCGGTAAGGGTGGTGCGGCCAGCCGTGGCGCCGATGATGAAACCACGCGTCATCTGGTCAGCTGCTGCCCAGAAAGCATCGCCTGTCCGTTGGAAACCGAACATTGAGTAGAACACATATACCGGTATCAGCGGCTGGCCGTGAGTGGCGTACGCGGTTCCGGCTGCCGTGAACGCCGCCACTGCTCCGGCTTCGTTAATGCCCGGGTGGATCAGCTGCCCGGCGGGAGACTCCTTGTAAGCCAGGACGAGGTCCCGGTCCACGGAAAGGTAGTTCTGGCCCTTGGGGTTGTAGATCTTAGCCGTCGGGAAGAAGGCGTCCATGCCGAACGTACGCGCCTCATCGGGGATGATCGGCACGATCCTCTGGCCGAATTCCTTATCCCTCATGAGGTCCTTGAGCAGCCGGACGAACGCCATGGTGGTGGCCGCCATTTGCTTGCCCGAACCGCGTTTGGCCACTTCGTAGGCCTTGGTGTCCGGAAGTGTGACGTCCACGTGCTCGGACCGCCGCTCGGGAACAGATCCGCCCAAGGCAGCCCGTCGCTCCATCATGTATTTGATTTCGGGGGCTTCAGTTCCGGGGTGGAAATACGGCGGCTGGTACGGGTCGCCTTCAAGCTGGTCATCCGAGATGGGGATCCGCAGGTGGTCGCGGAAGGCCTTGAGGTCATCCAGGGTGAGTTTCTTCATCTGGTGAGTCGCGTTGCGGCCTTCGAAGTGCGGTCCAAGACCATACCCCTTAACCGTCTTGGCCAGGATGACGGTTGGCTTGCCCTTGAATTCAGTGGCGGCCTTGTACGCGGCGTAGACCTTGCGGTAGTCGTGCCCGCCGCGCTTGAGGTTCCAGATGTCGTCGTCGCTCAGGTCCGCGACCAAATCCTTGGTCTGCGGAGTCTTGCCGAAGAAGTGCTCGCGCACGAATCCGCCGGATTCGGCCTTGTACGTCTGATAGTCGCCGTCCGCGGTTTCGTTCATGATCTTCACGAGCGACCCGTCCGAGTCGCGCGTCAGCAGGTCATCCCACTCGCGGCCCCAGACCACCTTGATGACGTTCCAGCCCGCGCCACGGAAGAACGCTTCGAGTTCCTGCATGATCTTGCCGTTGCCGCGGACCGGCCCGTCAAGGCGCTGCAGGTTGCAGTTAATGACGAAGTTCAGGTTGTCCAGGTTCTCGTTCGCTGCGAGCTGGAGCAGGCCGCGGGACTCGGGCTCGTCCATTTCGCCGTCGCCCAGGAATGCCCAGACCTGCTGGTCTGAGGTGTCCTTGAAGCCGCGGTTGTGCAGGTACCGGTTGGACTGGGCCTGGTAAATCGCATTCATGGGGCCAATGCCCATGGACACAGTGGGGAATTCCCAGAAGTCCGGCATGAGCCGGGGGTGGGGATAGGAGGAGAGGGCATGTCCCTCACGGGACTTTTCCTGCCTGAACCCATCGAGATCCTTCTCGCTGAGCCGGCCCTCCATAAAGGCGCGTGCGTACATTCCGGGGGACGCGTGTCCCTGGAAAAACACCTGGTCCCCGCCGCCGGGATGGTCCTTGCCGCGGAAGAAGTGGTTGAACCCCACCTCATACAGGGTCGCAGCGCCCGCGTAGGTGGAGATGTGCCCGCCAACACCGATATTGGGGCGCTGGGAACGGTGCACCATCACTGCTGCATTCCAGCGCATGTACGCCCGGTAGCGGCGCTCATACTCCTCGTTCCCCGGGAATTCTGCTTCCTGGTCCACCGGGATGGTGTTCACATAGTCCGTGGTGGTAACCATCGGCACCCCGACGCTCTGAGCGCCGGCACGCTGCAACAGACTGCGCATGATGTACTGGGCACGCTCGGTGCCCTGTTCCCTGATCAGTGAGTCGAGGGACTCCATCCATTCGGCGGTCTCATCCGGATCACGATCAGGCAGCTGGTTAGTCAACCCGCTGAGGATATGGGAGGTATCTTCTCCTGCAGCCACGTCCAACCTCTCTTTGCGCGCATTCAGCGGCGCCCTCAGGTCCGGCAGGGTAACTGCCTGGCGTGAACGCGACGTGTGCGACGTATCGGTAACATCAGCCCGGTCATGTGCGCCGGGCAGGGGTCCTATCACGTCTATGACCACACATAAAGCCAGAGCGGTTGCCCCGCAGGCATAGACGTCATCAGCAACTCTAACTCCGACCGCGATGCGATGCGTAGCCGCGTGCTTTACACCCCTGTCGTATTTCGCCGTCATACTGGTTGTGTGACAATCCGTCGGGTAGCCTCAGCGGATCCGGCGTGCCCTTTGACGCAGAAATTGCGGGGCCACGGGGTCAACAGCTTGATGCACAGGCACAAAGGGTGTTGGCTTGTACCAATGGAGGTCATCTGACTTTTATGCAATCAAGAGTATTGGAGGAACACGTGAGCGAGGCCGACGCCGCCACTTCGGTAAATGTGGCGGAAAAATTGGGTTTCAAAAACGGGGATCTGATTCAGGAGTTCGGCTACGACGACGACGTCGACTTCGACTTGCGTGACGATATTGAAGACCTCACGGGCTCGGAACTCCTCGATGAAGATGACCATGACGTCGTTGATGCCGCCATTCTTTGGTGGAGGGCCGACGATGGCGACCTCGTGGACACTCTCGTCGAACCCCTCACCACCCTCTCCGAGGGCGGTGCCATCTGGGTTCTGACACCGAAATCCGGCCGGCCCGGCTACGTGTCTCCTGCAGACATCCAGGATGCTGCCCCCACCGCCGGCCTTCACGTCACTACGTCAGCCGGCGTGTCCAAGGACTGGAGCGCCACCCGGTTGGTGACCAGGAAGAATAAGTGACCCTGCCCGTTCAGGCCACAGCGGAACATACGCTTGTTCCAACCGTCGGCCAACCGGCTCCCGATTTCGAACTGGTCAATCAGTTCGGTGAGCCTGTCCGGCTCTCTGCATTGCGTGGCCAAAACGTGGTTGTGCTTTTTTACCCGTTTGCGTTTTCCGGGATCTGTACGCAAGAGCTGTGTGAGATCCGGGACAACCTCGCTGAGTTTGACGAGGCGAACGCAACCGTGCTGGCAGTATCCGTTGACAGTAAGTTCACGCTTCGCGCCTACGCAGAGGCGGAAGCCTATGGCTTCAGCCTCCTGGCGGACTTCTGGCCCCACGGAGCGGTGGCACAGCAGTACGGCGTGTTTGACGCCGTCACGGGGATGGCCTTGCGGGGCACTTTCATCATCGACGCGCACGGCGTGATCCAATACGTCGTCGTCAATCCCCGGGGACAAGCCCGGGACCTGGCCGACTATCGTGAGGCCTTGGCTGGACTGGCCAGGTAGCTGGATTCGATGAGGCAGCGGCGGCCGGGGATCGGGATGACTGGATTTGCAATCCTGCCCTCGGTTCCTGCCGCAGGCCCCGCCCCCGATCAGCTGGAAATACTCCAGGCCATAGCTGATCTCCTTGCCGGCACCAGGTTTGCAATGCTCACCGGAGCCGGATTGAGTACAGATTCGGGAATTCCCGATTACCGCGGCCCTGGTTCGCCTCCCCGTGAACCCATGACTTACCAGGAGTTCGTGGGGGAGCACCACAACCGTCAGCGCTATTGGGCACGCAACCACATCGGCTGGTCCCACCTCAAGCGTGCGGATCCCAACCCTGGACACCTGGCCGTCACCGTTCTTGAACAGCGTGGGCTCTTGACCGGCCTCATTACACAGAACGTGGACCGCCTGCATGAAGACGCCGGGAGCGTCAACGTGGTTGACCTGCACGGCCGCTTTGACCAGGTCGTCTGCCTGTCGTGCTCCCGCCGCTACAGCCGGAAACTTGTGGCGGGCGTGCTTGAAGAACTCAATCCACGATTCCTTGAGGAAGCCCTTGCAGCTGGAGTGGTCGAAATAGCGCCTGACGCTGACGCTGAAGTGGACGACCTCCGGCTGATCGAGAGTTTTGTGATCGCCAATTGCCCTGCCTGCGGTGGACTGCTGAAGCCCGATTTCGTCTATTTTGGCGAGAATGTTCCGAAGGAAAGAGTGGAACAGGCTTATGCCATGGTGGACGAAGGCGAAGCGCTTGTGGTGGCAGGATCCTCGCTGACCGTTATGAGCGGCTTGCGGTTCGTGCGCCATGCAGCGAAGCAGGGAAAACCGGTAGTCATCATCAACCGGGGTGAAACCCGCGGGGACAACCTGGCGACCATAAAACTCGAAGCCGGCGTAAGTGAGTCACTGACGTGGCTGGCGGCCAATCTTTCTCCGCTGTAGGGACCGGAGGCTACAGGACGACGAAGGCGATTGGCTTTCTCCGCCCAGGTTCGGGTAGAGTCTATGTTCGTTGGTTGGAAGCACCGCAGTGTTCAAACCATACGATGGGTCTTTAGCTCAGCTGGTAGAGCGCCACGTTTACACCGTGGATGTCATCGGTTCGATCCCGGTAGGACCCACCACAGGAAACCCCGTCATTCTGGTTTATTTGGCCAGAGCGGCGGGGTTTTTCGCGTATCGGTGATTGTCGTACCCTCGCTATAGCTTGGGCCGATGGAACACGTAGTAGTACGCCTGACCCCCGATGGTCATCCCGCGGCTGTAGTCAGAAGCGGCCGCGAGTGGACCGTCGCCGCAGGCTGCGTCCGGTGGTTTGAGCGGACAAACTGGTGGGAAGCCGAGCGGAGAATGCCAAAGGGGCTGAGCCGGGTGGATGTCGAGGTGTGGCAGATCCAGGCGAGGCTGGGCCGGAATTGCTCGACTCCGTTGACCACCATGGAGCTGATCCGCGACGGATTAGGCGGAGGCTGGCGGGTTCGCTCGGCGGTGGCCGCCTAGGGAGGCAATCATCGCCAGGAGGGCAGCCATCGCAAGAATTAGCGCTAACCCCAGGAATTGGATAAGCCTTCCACCGCGGCTATTGGGGGATGCCGCGGTGGAAGGCTTGAATTGAATATACCGTGAAGCGTGGGAAAAGCGAAACAGCTCGTAACTTTTACGGAAACTTCAGGGCAACATCTGTCTCGTACGCCCATCCGGGTGAGTGGTCGCCGAAGTGGGCCACCCATTGAGCCCTCCCATAAGCCCCACGTCAGGGTTGCCCAACTCGCTTTACCACTACGATGTTTAGTGTTCAGCATAATGAACAGAGAGCTGACACTGCGGCATCGAGCTAAGGAGAATCATGGTGGATTCCCGAACGTCCCGTTCGTCTGAGGGAGCAGGAAGCGCGTCTCCCGCGCCGGCTGTAACGCGGGCGTCGGCCGTCCTGGACGCCCTGGCGGCGTCGGCCACCGGGCGCCTGACGTTAAGTGATCTAGCCCGCGAGCTGGGCATCCCGAAATCATCAACTTCTAATCTCCTGCTTGCTCTGGAGGAGGCACGCCTCGTCAACAGGCAGGGTCAGGATTTTGCCTTAGGGCGCAAGCTCGTGGAGCTGGGCGCAGCCTACCTGAGCCGGCTGGATGAAGTGCAGGAGTTCTACCGCTACTGCGAACAGGCTCCCACCCTGTCCGGTGAGACTGTTCGGATCGCAATGCTTGAGGGAATGAACGTCATTTACCTTGCACGCTACGAAGGCCACCCTGCCGTTCGCTTGACGTCGAACATCGGCGACAAGATGCCGGTATCCCTCTGTGCGGTGGGGAAAGTCCTTATTGCCCGCCTCCACGATCACGACCTGGCAGAGAAGTTCCCGGACGACTTGCAGTTGCCTGTAATGACCCCCAAGTCGCTCCGCACCGGAGCGGAGCTGAAGTCCCAGATCCGGCAAATCCGTGAGCAGGGCTATGCCTTCGAGGACGAGGAGTCAACAACCGGGGTGGTCTGCCTTGCTGTGGCTGTGCCCACGCGGGGAGCCCATGGGCCCAGTCTTGGACTTTCAGTAACGGCACTCAAAGCCACCTATTCGCCGGAACAGGGCGCCCAAATGGTAAAGGAGTTGCAGGAGCTGGCCCATTCCCTGGGTAATCCCATGGGGTAGGGGCGAATTGGATGGGCCCTCGCAGCTGATTCAGCCTGCGAGAGGCATATGCATCCCTTCCTATGACACATCGAAAATACTCCTTGGCCAAGCGTTCACTATGTTGTACTGTGTTCATCATAGTGATCAGCACCACGGTGCTGGACTATCCCGCCGGACCAACGGGGGTCTGGAGTGTTCTTAAGGGAGTGCTTGTGACAGCTCGTACTGAATTACCGCTGGCTGATGCGGACGGCGCCGTCGTCGAACCGGAACAGCTGCGAAGGGCAACTCTTGCCAGCTCCGTGGGCTCCGCGCTTGAGTACTACGACTTCTATATCTATGGCTTGGCCTCTGCCCTGATTTTTGGGCCCTTGTTCTTCAAGCCTCTTGGAGCTGAGGGTGCGCTGATTGCATCCTTCGCTACCTACGGTGTTGGCTTTGCGGCCCGCCCCTTCGGTGGGGTCATCTTCGGCTACATCGGGGACCGCTTCGGCCGAAAGATGGTGCTGATCCTGACCATCGGCCTTATGGGAGCCGCCAGCTTCGCGATCGGGCTCCTGCCTACCTTTGAACAGGCGGGCATGCTGGGTGCGGTTCTCCTTGTAACCCTGCGGATCCTCCAGGGACTTGGTGCGGGCGCAGAACAAGCCGGAGCCACAACGCTCATCTCGGAATTTGCCCCGAGGCGGCGGCGTGGTTTCTTCGCCTCCCTTCCCTTCGTCGGCATTCAGCTCGGGACACTGCTGGGCGCCGGTACGTTTGCCCTCATCGCAATGGCAGACAAGGCCGTTCTTGAAGGCTGGCTATGGCGCGTTCCGTTCCTGGCCAGCATCCTGTTGATTGCTGTTGCTATCTTCATCCGGTTGCGGCTGAAGGAAACACCGGTCTTCCAGGAGCTGGAGAAGCACAAGAATGTTGTCAAAAACCCGGTGGGAGAGCTCTGGAAGCACTCAAAAAAGAATGTGCTGATCGGCATCGGGCTGCGGATGGGTGAGAACGGAAACTCCTCGATCTACTCCGCGCTGCTGGTTGCCTTCCTCGCTGCTCCGGCCGGAGTGTTCCCGGGAGACAAGTTCATTGGTCCAGTCGGCCTCCTCATTGCCGCAGGGTTCGCCGCCGTTATGGTGGTTACGTTCGGTGCCCTGTCCGACCGGTTCGGACGAGTCCCGGTCTACCGCTACGGTGCCCTTTTCCAGGCTCTCATTGCCTTCCCGGCCTTCTACCTGGTCACCCTTGGCAACGTAACGCTCGTCTGGGTCGTCATGGTGGTGGGCATCGCACTGGGAGTGCAGTCTATGCTTGGCCCGCAGTGCCCGCTCCTGCCGGAACTGTTCGGATCCCAGTACCGTTTCACGGGCGTTGCCATGAGCCGTGAGCTTTCCGCAGTGCTGGCCGGCGGTCTAGTTCCCCTGGTGGGCGCCGCCCTGCTTGCGGCGACCGGATACTCGTGGCTCGTTCTGGCTGTCTACTCGGGAGTGCTGGCGCTGATCTCCTTTGCCACTACCTTCTTCACTCCGGAAACCAGAGGCCGGGACCTCCTGCTCGTCGAGGACGCCAGCTAGTCCTCGTACTGCACGATTCCTCGTTGTCTGGAGCAAAGGACGGCCCTCCTCAGAGGGCCGTCTTTTGCATGTTCTCTTCCTGCACGTCGACTCTAACCTCAAAAGTACGAACGAGAGATTCAGCCTTTCCGGTACACGGAGACGTGGCTGCGGGCTTCCGCAGTGAATTCGCTGCGGTCCCAGTCCGCCCATCTTGATTCGAGCTCAAATCCGGCCAGCCGCCCCATAAGATCGAGCTCGCTGGGCCAGACGTACCGGTGTGGTGTCCGTCCGATCTTTGCATCGCGCCCTTCCGACAGTTCGGGGCCGAATTGCACGTGGTGGGAGACGACGTGCTGGTGTAACACGTCATAGGTATCGACCAGCAGGTATCCGGGCTGACTTACCTCGACTGTCGCGCCGTGTCCGGGCGGCAGCGAACGCAGTTGCGGCACCCAGAGCTCAATAACGAAGCGTCCGCCTGGTGCCAGATGACGGGCGGCGTTCTGGAAACACCGGACCTGTTCGTCCTGTGTGAGGAGGTTGGAGATGGTGTTGAACACCAGAAAAGCCAGCGAAAAGTCCTCGCCCGCCGATGCCTCAGTCATGTCGCCCTGAACGACGGGAATGCGGTCTTCGCCGACCTTTTCACGTAGTCGGGAGATCATCGCATGAGACAGTTCGATGCCGCTGACCTGGACTCCAGCTTCTGCCAAGGGAATGGCGACACGCCCCGTACCGATGGCGAACTCGACGGCCGGACCCGGACCTGCGAACTTCGACAGGACTTCTATCGTGGGCCCAAGAACTTCGGGGGAGAACATTCCCTCCCCCGGGGTGTCGTACTCTTTCGCGACATGATGGTCCCAAAGCTGTTGCTGATTAACCATCCCGCCACTATTGCACACAGCCGAGCCGGAACCGGGCCGGCAAACCATCTGGAAACGGGCAACTTGCGATTCCTGGTTACACATTCCCGGTTGCCGGACATTAACCGGGCATGAGCTTACAAACGCATCTGGGGGATCGCGTGGACCTGGAAAGACAAAAGCGGTTTACGGCGGCTCACGCAGCCTGCCACGACCGCATCTACCGATACTTCCGCCGGCGAACTGAAAACCCTTCTACTGCCGAGGACCTTTGCGCGGAAGTATTTCGGATCGTGTGGGAGAAATCCAGGCACGTGGACGAACTGTCCGTCATGGTCCTCTTCGGGGTGGCACACAACGTTCTGCGGAATTGAACGCGAGGTCTTATTGCTGACCTACTGGGATGGCTTCAGTTCCGGCGAGGTATCAAATCTCCTGAATACCAGCGTTACAGCCATAAGGATGCGGCTTCACTGTGCCCGCAAGGCGCTCGGTCAGCTGCTTCAGACCGAACGAGATTCAGAGGAGTTCCAACGATGAAGGACCTTTCCGCCGACGACATGGCCGGAGGGTTCCTGGCAGTTGCCGCCGTAGCGGCAGCAGTCTTTACTGCAAGCTACGTCCAGCCCCCCCGCCCGTCGCGGCACCAGCGGCCACGATGGAGGCTCCTCCGAATCCCGCTCCATCTGCTGCCGCCCCTGATCCCGGTCAAAACCCTCCCGCCGGACCATTCCACGACTTATTCGCCGAAGCAGGCGAAGTGCTCGTCCTGGAGGCATTGCCCACCTCCCGGAACTTAGGTGACCGGATCGGGGTCGAACCGGTGGATGTACGGCAGGTGTTAAAAGGTTCGCGTAGCCTGGGGACCACCTCCGTGGATATTGCCGCAGTGGAAGACAGGACCGCCAGCGGTACCCTGCTTTGGCAGCACAGCCAGAAAGAAGCGCCCATGACGTATCTCGGGTTCTTTGCCCTTGGCGCCGACGGTGAGATGCATTTGATGGAGAGAGCACACGCGCTTCTGCAGATTCGGAACATCAGGACGTTCACCACGACGGCCCCCTTCACTGACGAACCGGTGGACATCGGTGATGACCTCCGATCGCGCATAGACGTGGCGCCGAAGGGGGACGTGCCTGTGGCCACTTACACGGACAGCCTGTCGCCTGAGACCGCCACCGATGTCATCTGGGGCACCGCAGGGGAAGGTGGAGAGAGAGCGGGCCTGGTACGCGGCCATGTTTCCGCCGCTGAGGCATGCTTCACTTTCGAAAACAGCACAGAGAAGGTCTACCTGCGCTGGCTGCGGGGATTCACGGCAGCCGTCAGACCAATGTCAGCGGATGCGGAAGGAAACGTTCGCTATCGTGGAGCATTTGAGGTCGACAAAGCAGTCACTCTCAATGAATGGGGATTCATCTCCATGACAGACGGTGACCCGGGGCCGCTGGTCAAGGGACGGTTGAGTCTCGAAACTGCCTCTTGCGCCGGCGAGACCCTCCCGGTTTTCGACGTTATGCCGCCAGGGACAGGGTTCAGCCCCTTCCAGAAGGGCCGCAGAGTGGTGCCGGCGACGCCCTGATTTCCGGGATCTGCCTTCTGAGATTTAGTAGAAGTGCACGGTATCAACCAGGTGCGGGAGTTCCCCGCCGTCGAGGTAGGTGCGCAGGTTGCTGCAGAAGCGTTCGGCGATGAGCCGGTTCTCAGCGGCGCTAAGTGCAGACGTGTGGGGTGAAACCATAACTTTCGGGTGGTTCCACAGCGGACTCTCCTCTGGGAGAGGCTCGACGGCGAAGACGTCCAGGCAAGCATAGGAGACCTGGCCGTTGTTCAGGGCTTCAAGCAGGGCGTCCTCGTCCACCACGGTTCCGCGTCCCACGTTGATGAAGACCGTACCGGGCTTCATGGCCGAGAAGATCTCCCGGTTAAATAGCTTTTCTGTGTAGGGAGTGCCCGGCAGCGTGTTGACGACGGCGTCTGCCGAAGCCACAAGCCTTGCCAGGCCGCTGTTGTCTGCTACTTCCTCAATTCCGTCGATCGGTGCCACCGAGCGCTTGGTGCCACTGACCTTCATGCCCAAGGCCCGGGCGATCCTGGCCGTCTCAAGGCCGATCTCACCCAGTCCTGCCACCACCAGCCGGGAGCCGTTGACCAAGCGGGTGGGAATCCGGAGTTCAGGCCACGCTTTGGCAGCCTGGTCCTGCGCCAGTTCAGCGCTGCGCTTGAATCCGTTGAGGATGCCGAGGGCAGTGAATTCCGCAAGGGGGAGGGCGTGCACGCCGGCAGAGGTGGTGACCTGGAACTTCTGGAGTGTCTGACTGTCCAGTCCCGAGGCCTTGACTGCGCCTCCTGCTCCCGCGGCCATGGCATGGATCCATTGCAGATGGGGGTTGCTGCCGGCGATTCTGGCCAGGCCTCCGGGGCTTTCGTTGGGAAAGCCGTACAGGACCTGGGCCTTATTGAGCATCGCCCAATAGCGTTCTTCCTGCTCCGGGCTTCGCTGAAAATCCGGATCGCCTGAATGGTCCGCCGGGAAACGTTCCGGGGGAAGAAGGTCGGGTTCGTACAGCACAGTCACAGTGGGATCCACGGCACGGATCCGCTCCACATGCTCAGCTTCGAGCGGGACGGCGATCGCGACGATGGTTTCAGGAGGCGTCATGTGTTCATCATACTGAATTCAGTCAAGAATACTGAACACTGGACCAAAGGATGTCCCCAGCTTACGGCCTCATCTGCGAGGCTCCAGAAACACCCGTGGCTGATCCCGCCAATTGGGCTCCAGCTCTGCCAGGGAATGCCGCATGATCTTGTCTGCAGCTTCCCGTGCCGCGGCAGAATCTGCAGCCGCGATCGCCTCCGCCACCTCCCTGTGCCATCCCAAGGCAGCTTCACTCGGGTGATCGGGCATCAACCCAAGGACAGTCCGGCCAGTCAGCGTCTCGGCCACCTGCCCCACAAGATTTGCGAACATCTCATTGCCCGAACCAGTCAGCAGCAAAGAATGAAACCGGATGTCCAGGTTCAGGAACTGGGGGAGGTCGCCTGCCTCGCCTGCGGCTCTCATGGCGTCGGACACCTCAAGGAGCTCCCTACGAAGGGCCTCCGGCGCGTTGAGAGCCGCAAGCTCTGCAGCTATTGGTTCAACCGCCGAGCGGAGCTCCGCAAGTGAGCGGAGCTGAGCTCCGCGCGCGTCCCCGGCCAGGCGCCACCGGATCACTAGCGGATCAAACGGGTTCCAGCGATCGGCGGGAAGGACCCGGATGCCAACTCTCTTAATTGTTTCGACCAAGCCGAGGGACTGCAGGACCCGGACGGCCTCGCGGACCACTGAGCGCGATACTTTGAGTTCATCCTCCAGCTGCTCAGCCAGGACAACATGGCCTGCGGGAAGGCTTCCTCCGACGATGCTGGTCCCCAAATGTTCAATTGCACGATGGTGGAGGCTGGTTGACATAGTGGTAAGCATAATCGTGCCCGTGTTGTTTCCTTCAGCTGGTTGCCGGCAGTTCGGGAGACGTACCCGGGCAGGCCTTGGGCCTTTTTATGACGCAAAGCCTTCCATTACGTGGGCTGAACTTCCCCGTACTGACCGGCAATACATATGCTTTATTCATATCCACTGGTTCTCAAACTGTGTTCCCCAGGAAGTGCGGGACTGGATGCAAACCTGCACATGAATGAATTGGAGTTTTGATGTCTGCACACATCGGTGTCACCGGCCTCGCGGTCATGGGTGCCAACCTGGCCCGAAACCTCGCCAGGAACGGCTTCACCGTTGCCCTGCACAACAGGTCCGTGGAGAAGACGGATGTTCTGCTGGAAAAGCACGGGCACGACGGCGATTTTGTCCGAACCGAAACCCTGCAGGAGCTGGTTGATTCCCTGGAGAAGCCGCGCCGCGTGCTCATCATGGTCAAGGCGGGCAAGCCCGTCGACTCAGTGATCGAGCAGCTGGAGCCCTTGCTTGAGCCCGGCGACATCATCATCGACGCCGGCAACTCCCACTACGAGGACACCCGTCGCCGGGAAGCTGCCCTTGCTGCCAAGGACCTGCACTTTGTGGGCATCGGCGTTTCCGGTGGAGAGGAAGGCGCCCTTAACGGACCCTCCATCATGCCCGGTGGCTCAAAGGAGTCCTACGACGCCCTCGGACCGCTGCTCGAGAAGATCGCAGCCCAGGTCGATGGCAAGCCGTGCTGCGCCTGGATCGGCACGGATGGCGCCGGTCACTTCGTCAAGATGGTCCACAACGGTATCGAATATGCCGACATGCAGGTTATTGGTGAAGCCTTCGACCTGCTCCGTTCAGGGGCGGGCATCGAGCCGGCAGAACAGTCGAAGATCTTCGCTGAGTGGAACCAGGGCGATCTCGCTTCGTTCCTGATCGAGATCTCGGCCGAGGTTTTGGGCCACGTGGATTCCAAGACGGGGAAGCCGTTTGTCGACGTCGTCGTGGATGCCGCCGGCCAAAAGGGGACCGGCCGCTGGACGGTCATTTCCGCGCTCGAACTCGGTTCACCGACGTCGGGCATTGCCGAGTCCGTTTTCGCCCGGGCACTGTCCTCACAGTCGGAGCAGCGCAAGCTGGCGCAGGAGCTCCTCGCCGGCGAGGAAATCGACGTCGAGGTTCCCGCGACGTTCGTTGAGGACGTCAGGCAGGCCCTCTACGCTTCCAAGCTTGTCTCCTACGCCCAGGGCCTGGACATGCTGACTTCCGCTGCCAAGGAATACGGCTGGGACCTGAAGCTGGACGAGATCGCTTCGCTGTGGCGGGGCGGCTGCATCATCCGCGCCGAGCTGCTCAAGGAAATCACCAAGGCCTACGCCGCCGAGGAGAAGCCCGCAAACCTGCTCTTCGCGCCGGCGTTCACCAAGGCAATCGCCGAGGTCCTTCCGGCATGGCGCCGTGTTGTCGCAACCGCCGTTCAGCTGGGTATCCCCGTTCCGGTATTCTCCTCGTCACTGGCTTACTACGACGGCCTGCGCCGCAAGCGCCTCCCGGCCGCTGTGATCCAGGGCCAGCGCGACCTGTTCGGAGCCCACACCTACGGCCGTGTTGACGCCGAAGGTACATTCCACACCCTGTGGGGCGAAGACAAGTCCGAAATCGCGGCCGTGGACACACACTAGTTCCTGCCATAAACAGAACGGCCGGCGACTCCCGAGTGGGAGGCGCCGGCCGTTCTGTTTATGCGTAAGTGGTTCGAGGTTCCGGAAAGCTGTTAGATCCGGTATTCGATGTAGTACTCGGCAGGGTCAACCGCTGCCTTTGTTTCGCGCTGGGCATCCCGGTGGCGCCACGTAGCAGGAACGCCGGTGACGATCGATTCAGCAGGTGCATCCTTGACGACGACGGCGTTGGCACCCACCGCACTGTCGCGCCCGATGGTGATGGGGCCCAGGATCTTGGCCCCCGCACCGATGGTGACGCGGTCGCCAATGGTGGGGTGGCGCTTAACTTTGGCAAGGGAACGCCCGCCGAGGGTCACACCGTGATAGATCATCACATCCTCGCCGATCTCGGCAGTCTCGCCAATGACCACACCCATCCCGTGATCGATAAAGAACCGTCGGCCGATAGTGGCTCCCGGGTGGATTTCGATGCCTGTGAGGAACCGGGCCAGCTGGGAGATCAGCCGGGCCGGAAAGCGCAGCGAAGGAGTTTGCCAGAGCCGGTGGGTCAGGCGATGTGCCCAGATGGCGTGCAAACCCGAATAGGCGAAAAAGTTCTCAAAAGAACCTCGAGCCGCCGGGTCGTGTGACCGGGCGGCGTCGAGGTCTTCCTTAAGTCTTGCGAAAAAGCTCACAAAGGTCTTTCTACAGGAAACGGGGGAGAGCGGGCGAAGTGTCAGCCGCGGATATCGTCATAGAGCACGGTGGAGATGTAACGCTCGCCGAAGTCGCACACGACTGCCACAATCAGCTTGCCTGCGTTTTCCGGGCGCTTCGCCAGTTCGAGCGCACCCCACACGATGGCTCCTGAGGAGATGCCGCCCAGGATGCCTTCCTTGACGCCGAGTTCGCGTGCGACCCGTACGGAGTCTTCGAGGGTTGCGTCCAGGACCTCGTCATAGACGTTGGTGTCCAGGATCTCCGGAACGAAGTTCGCCCCGATTCCCTGGATTTTGTGCGGGCCGGGTGCGCCGCCGTTGAGGATGGCCGAGTCTTTCGGTTCCACAGCGACGATCTGGACGCCGGGGTTACGCTCCTTCAGGACCTGCCCGACGCCGGTGATGGTTCCGCCGGTGCCGATGCCGGATACGAAGATGTCGACCTTGCCGTCGGTGTCCGTCCAGATTTCTTCAGCCGTGGTGGTGCGGTGGATCTCAGGGTTGGCCTCATTGGCGAACTGCTGCGCCCAGATGGAGTTCTCGGTGTTGGCGACAATCTCCTGCGCCTTTTCAACTGCCCCGCGCATTCCCTCAGAACCTGGCGTGAGCACAATCTCTGCACCAAAGGCGCGCAGCATGACACGGCGCTCGGTGGACATGGTTTCCGGCATGGTCAGGATGACCTTGTAGCCGCGGGCTGCGCCCACCATCGCCAGGGCGATGCCGGTGTTGCCCGAGGTTCCCTCGACGATGGTTCCGCCGGGCCTCAGCGCACCGGACTTCTCGGCTGCGTCGATGATGGCAACACCGATGCGGTCCTTGACGCTGTTGGCCGGGTTGTAGAACTCGAGCTTGACCGCCACAGTTGCATCAAGGCCTTCGGTCAGCCGGTTGAGCCTGACCAAGGGGGTGCCGCCTACCAACTGGGTAACGTCGTCATAGATCCGTGCCATGTATCTGAGCCTGTTCTCTGAGGTGGGAATACTGAGGTCAGCCTAACGAGGCCCGGGAACCCTTGCTAAGCGTTAAGCCATGCAGAGTAATATTTCCGGGCCTTTGCCAGCTTCGGGTTGATGATCACCTGGCAATAGCCCTGCTCAGGATGCTTGCCGTAGTAGTTCTGGTGGAACTCCTCCGCGACATAAAATCGCGGCAGCCTGCTGACCTCGGTAACAATCGGATGCGACCACAGCGCCTGGTTGCGCTCAATCGCCTCCTCAAAAAGGATCTTCTCTTCCGTTGTCTGGTAGAACATCGAGGAACGGTACTGGGTGCCGACGTCGTAACCCTGCCTGTTCAGCGTGGTGGGATCATGCAGGGCAAAAAACATGTCAAGAATGACGTCTGCAGGGATCACTTCCTCGTCGAAGGTAACGGCAACAACTTCAGCGTGTCCGGTGGTGCCGGCACACACTGAGTAGTAATCGGGATGGGGATCGTGGCCTCCGGTATAGCCGGAGACAACGGAGCTGACACCCTTGGTTATCTGGTAGACGGCGTCAAGGCACCAGAAGCAGCCTCCGCCAAGTACAAACGTTTTCATGTCCTCTTCAATGGTTGAAGCAGTCCGATGATTCCCGGACAACCTTACGAGAGTGCAACGCGTGCAGTCGAGGCCCTGCAATAGGGTAAAAATGGGGGTATGGAACCAGTGAACATGGATGTTTCAACGGCGCCCTCCGCCCAGGGCTCGCCCACTACGGACCCCACGGGGACCGAGAACGTATCCTTGACACCGACGCTGGGTGAAATTCTGCTCGCCGTGGAGGAACTCTGGCCGGAGTCCCTCGCAGAAGAATGGGACGAAGTGGGCCTTGTGGCCGGGCATCCGTCTGCATCCGTCAAGCGGATCATGTTCGCTGTGGATCCCACCCTTGAAGTCATCGAAGAGGCCATTGAATGGGGTGCCCAGCTCCTGATCACCCACCACCCCCTGCTGCTTAAGGGCGTCAGCTCTGTCGCAGCCACCACGCCCAAGGGTGCAGCCGTCCACCGGCTGATCGAGTCCGGTACCGGGCTTCTCACGGTTCACACAAACGGTGATTCCGCCGTCGGGGGTGTCTCGGACGTCCTTGCTGATGCCCTGGGTCTCCAGAATGTGGTCCCGCTAATGGCCGCTGCAAATGGCCTTCCGGAAGAAGGCATTGGGCGCGTGGGCGATCTCGCCGACGTTATGACCCTGGGGGATTTTGCCGCCCGGGTGTTCGGCATCCTTCCTTCAGTTGCAGGCGGCGTCCGAGTCTCCGGGGACAAGGACGGCCTCATCCGCAGGGTCGCCGTCTGCGGCGGGGCGGGGGACTCTCTTTTCAATGAGGTCAGAGCCAGCAACGCCGATATCTATGTCACGGCCGACCTGCGCCACCACCCTGCCTCAGAAGCGCGCGAGGCCGCTGTTAACGGCAGGCCCTACCTGATTGACGTTTCACACTTCGCCAGCGAGTGGCTGTGGCTGCCGGCGGCCGCGGAAGCACTGGGCAACGTCCTGAACGACCAGGGCCACGAGGTGGAAATCCAGGTGAGCACCACCAACAGTGATCCGTGGGACTTCATTCTGACTCCCGGCTAAGCCTGAGGTGCGAGGGGCCCCGGGTGAGCGCAGCGAGGCAGGGGAGCAGCGCAGGCGCTAGAGTCTAAAGAGCGCCGCACGGCGTCCGGCTCCGGCCGGTTGGAACAAGCGGAGGTAGCAGTGGCCAAGGCAGCACCGGCGGAACAGTTGAAGTTGCTGGAACTTCAGGGGCTTGACGCCAAACTCAAGTCACTGTCCAACCGCCGTCGTACCCTTGAAAACGATCCCCGTATCACGGACCTTGAGGCGGCCCTTAACGTCGCCAACGGCGAGCTGGGGGCGGCAAAGATGGCCGTTCACGACGCCGAGACGGAGCTTAAGCGCGCCGAGGACGACGTCGAGCAGGTTACCTCGCGGATCGCTCGGGACGAAGCGCGGCTCAACAGCGGCACGGGTTTGTCAAAGGATCTTGTGGCGCTTCAGAAAGACATTGCCTCGCTGAACAAGAGGCGGTCAGACCTCGAGGACGTTGAACTCGAGGTAATGGAACGGCTCGACGCCCTGCGGGAACGTCAAGCGGCCCAGCAGCAGATCGTGGACGATATCAAGGCTTCCTTCAGCGTGATCCGGGCAGAACTCGATGCCGCCCTGGCCGAAGTGTCTGCTGAGGAGCACACAGTTTCCGCCCAACGTTCCGCTTTCGCTTCCGGACTCGACGCCGGGATGCTGGCGGTCTATGAAAAGACCCTCGCCAAAAGGGGAGTCGGGGCCGCGCGGCTGTTCCACGGCAAGTCTGAAGGTTCGGGTATGCAGCTCAGCCCGGGCGACCTCGCCGAGATCAAGGCAGCGGCAGAAGACGATATCGTGTTCTGCCCGGACTCAGGCTGCATCCTTGTCCGCTCGGCCGAGTGGGCCTAACGCGGTCACCAGCCTTTACTACTTCCTTAGCCGGGCAGGATGATGTTGAGCGCGTGAGCCTTGCGGGCGGTGCCTTCAACGAGTTCGCAGCTCCACTTCTCGCCCGCAGCTTTCAGCAGCTGCGCCGGGGTGGCGGGAGCGTTCCCTCTACGCGTCAGCAGGTGCCGGGCCACCTCACCACGGGTGTGCTTGGCGAAGTGGCTGACCACCTTGCGCACTCCTGCCACCTCGGTGAGGACATTGACCGCTACGGTCTGGCCGGCCGGCGGCGCCCAGGCCGCGGCGTAGGTGCTTGAGCGGCAGTCCACGAACAACTCGCCGGCTGTCAGGCCGGCCAGGGCTTCCGTAATCCTGGGCTTCCAAAAGGAAGCCAGGCGTCCGACGTCGGGAAGTGCAGTTCCCATGGACAACCGGTAGGCGGGCACCCGGTCATCGAAACGAATGGCTCCCCACAGGGCCGAGATGACCACCACAGAGTCATGCGCCTTTTTCCGTTGCGCCGGAGTGAGGGACTGGTAGCCCAGTGCGTCGTACAGCACGCCCGAGTAGACCTGGTGGGCGGGAGCTGCTGGCTCCCGGTGCAGGCGGGTGTTGCGGTCGACGTCGTCCTTGAGCGATGCCCCAACGCCCAGAAGGGCGAGGGCGTCTTCATGCGCGCTCACAGTACCGAGCGCCTCCAGTACTTCTGCCCGGTGGGTATTCAGTTCGGGGAAACTCAGCGTGGGCCAGTGGACGGCGTCGCCGCGGACGGCGGGGGTCTTGCCTTCGGAAGGGGGGAGCAGAATCAGCACCGTACGATCTTAGGGGCCGCAATGGAGGCCTCCAAAGATGACAAAGGCCAGGCAGTGGATCAGCGGTGCAGCCGCTGGAGCGGCTGCCAGTAGAATGGAACGTGGATGGGTTGACCAGGCGGCCGCGCGTCACGAAAGTGGCTCGAGGAACGTCCGGGCTCCGCAGAGCAGGGTGGTGGGTAACGCCCACTCGGGGTAACCCGCAGGCCAGTGCCACAGAAAACAGACCGCCTGCAGTTCGGTTGTGTCCGCACAGCCGGACGCGCAGGTAAGGGTGAAACGGTGGTGTAAGAGACCACCAGCTTCCCGGGTGACCGGGAAGGCTAGGTAAACCCCACCCGGAGCAAGGCCATACAGGGCGCGTTTGAGGGCTGCTCGCCCGAGTGCCCGGGTAGGCCGCTGGAGGGCGTCGGCAACGGCGTCCGTAGATGGATGGCCGCTACTCCCGTGCCGGTAACAGCACGGGAGCACAGAACCCGGCGTATCGGTCAACCCATCCACATAACGCGCCTGGTTCCCGGTAAGGGAAGGCTACGCACTCCATGTGAGTGACTTCACGCTCAGCCGAGGCAGGAAGTCAAGCCCTTCGCCTCTAGAATGGAGAGTGAACGTAGAAGTTCTGCCGCCGGATCTGCGTTTGCAGCGGCGGTTTTTCTTTGCGCTTCTCCAAGGCACCCGGGGTGGACCGAATCCCCGCTGGTGCCTGTGCCCCGGAATACCTCCGGCGGCCGACATCTTCATACGAAGACGTATGCAGTTGACCCAAGGAAGGTAGTTCTGTGAGCCAGACGTCAGATTCTTGTCTTGATACGTGGATGGGCCGGGAGGCGCTTGCTGAGGCCATGATCCCCGTGATCGGCCGGCTGTACCGCGAGAACAACGTGGTCACCAGCATCCACGGACGCAGCCTGATCAATAAGTCCACCATGAACATCCTGAAGGCACACCGGTTTGCACGCCGGATGAGCAAGGACGAACTGCTTCTCGAAGAGACAGCTCCTCTGCTGAATGTCCTGTCCCAGCTGGAACTTGGGGCTGCGGCAATCGACATCGCCCGCCTCAACCAGAAGTACAAGGTCGAGGGCAACGGCGCCACCCTTGAAGACTTCCTGCGCGACGAGCTTTCGGACATCGTGGGCAAGCGCGGCGGCGACGACCGCACCAGCACCGACGTCGTGCTCTATGGTTTTGGACGCATCGGCCGCCTCCTGGCACGCCTGCTCATCGAAAAGGCCGGTGGAGGCCATGGCCTGCGCTTGCGCGCCATCGTTGTGCGCCGCGGCTCGGACAACGACCTTGCCAAGCGGGCCAGCCTGCTTCGCCGTGATTCAGTGCACGGTTCGTTCGAAGGCACCATCCGTGTTGACGAAGTCAAGAACACCATCACGGCCAACGGTGTCCAGGTTCAGGTCATCTACTCTGACAATCCTGCCACCATCGACTACACCAGCTACGGCATCCACAACGCACTCGTGGTAGACAACACGGGCCGCTGGCGCGACGCAGAGGGCCTGTCCCAGCACCTGCAGAGCAAGGGCGTTTCCCGCGTACTGCTGACAGCCCCGGGCAAAGGCGAGCTGAAGAACATTGTTCACGGCATCAACCACGGGACCATCCTGGACTCGGACAAGATCGTCACCGCGGCATCGTGCACCACCAACGCCATCACTCCGGTCCTGAAGGCCATCAATGACAAGTACGGTGTGGTCCACGGGCACGTCGAGACAGTCCACTCCTTCACCAATGACCAGAACCTGATCGACAACTTCCACAAGGGTGACCGCCGTGGCCGTTCGGCAGCGCTTAACATGGTGATCACCGAGACCGGTGCGGCCAAGGCCGTGGCAAAGGCCCTACCCGAGCTGTTGGGCAAGCTCACCGGCAGCTCCATCCGCGTTCCCACGCCGGATGTCTCCCTCGCCATCCTGAACCTGAGCCTCGAAAACGGCACCACGAAGGAGGAAGTCAACAACTACCTCCGTGAAATGTCCCTGCACTCGGAACTGCGCAAGCAGATTGACTACATTGACTCTCCTGAAGTTGTGTCCACCGACTTCGTCGGATCCCGCCGTGCGGGCATCGTCGACGGTCTCGCGACGATTTCCAATGAAAAGAACCTCGTACTGTACGTCTGGTACGACAACGAATTCGGCTACAGCTGCCAGGTAGTCCGCGTTATGGAGGAGATGGCCGGAGTCAATCCGCCATCGTTCCCGGCCAAAGAGCCGGCCTCTGTGCTTGCGGCCATCGCCGTCTAGCATTTCGGGAGATTCCCGGCTGACACTCTGGTATCAGCCGGGAAAGGTGCCCAGAATGGTGTCATGGATACAGACTCAGCTCTCGGAGAACATGACACCACCCTTGAACATGCGCTTGACGTAGCCCGCGCCAACCATAAAGAAGCCAAACGGCTGTTGGACCAGGCCCGGGCCGCACATGCTGCCGGAGAAATCGGCGACGAGAGGATCAGGCAGCTCGAGGACCTGATGAACCTCGCCGAGGAAGACCTGCGAAGGGTGACAAGGGAGCAGTAATCGGAGGTCGCTGTACCAGGCTGGCCGTACCTTCGCCTGGCACTGTTCCTCCACACTGTGGATAGCGCCGGAATTGTCGGTGGCCTGCCCTAGGCTTTTCGAGTGCCCCACAGACTTCCGCTGAACTTAAAAAGTCCAAATACGCGAACCAGCATGGCGGGACAGCCATGACCATTCACTGGTCGGCTTACCGCCGTGCCCGACGCCGTTCCCGGCAGGCGTGGGCCGTGCTGTCCGTCCTCATTCTGGGAATCGTCTGTGTCATCGGCTGGTTCTTCACCGCTGGACAGTTCGCCATCGCGGAGCCCCGCGTCAATGGGCCTTCGGAAGCTCCGGTGCTGGACCGTGAATGGATGAGACCGGTGGTGCCCGTTCAGCCTGTTCCTGTCGGAAGCGCAGCCGGCGCTCTGGAACAGCTGCCAGTCAAGGGTCGGGCACCCAAGAACGAGTACGATCGCAGCGCGTTCGGACAGGCGTGGTTCGACGCCGACCACAACGGCTGCGACACCCGCAACGATATTCTCAGGCGCGACCTGACAGGGGAGTTGTTCGCGGAGGGTTCAGGCTGCAAGGTGGCAAGCGGCGATTTCCACGAGCCCTACACCGGATCCATGGTCTCCTTTCGCCGAGGCTCGGAGAGCAGCATGGAGGTCCAGATCGATCACGTAGTGGCCTTGGCGGATTCCTGGCAGAAAGGCGCCCAGCAGCTGACGAAGCAACAGCGGCAGAACCTGGCCAACGATCCCCTGAACCTCATCGCGGCTGACGGCCCCGCTAACCAGGAGAAAGGCGCCGGGGACGCAGCAACCTGGCTCCCCGGCAACAAGGCTTTCAGATGCCACTACGTGGCACGGCAGATCTCGGTCAAAGCGGCTTACCGGCTTTGGGTGACGCAGCCCGAGAAGGACGCAATGAAGCGGGTGCTTGATTCCTGCCCGTGGCAGCAGACCATTGTGGCGAAATGAGCCGTGTCAGTGCCCGAACGGGTCAGGGTCCACGCCGGGCATCCAGGTAAGGCCCGGCACGCCCCATCCGCTCTTCTTGGCCTGCTTCAGGGCCTTGCGGGAGTATCTGTCAATCAGGCGGTTCACGTACAGTTTGCCGTCGAGGTGATCGTATTCGTGCTGGATGACGCGTGCGAACCAGTCAGTGGCTTCGAAATCCACAGGCTTGCCGTCGCCGTCGAATCCTTGCACCCGAACCCACTCAGCGCGCTTTAGCGGATACTGCCCACCCGGGAAGGAGAGGCAGCCCTCGACTTCCTCATCCGGATCGGGCAGGGCCCCGGAGACCTTGGACAAGGTCAGGACGGGGTTCACCACCACTCCGGTCGGCGGGACATCGTCATCGTTCGCGAACTTATAGATGAAGACCCGCTTGCCGATGCCGATCTGGGGCGCTGCGAGCCCGACGCCGTTGGCTGCGTCGTTGGTTTCGAACATGTCCGCAATGAGACTGCGGAGTTCGTCGTCGAAGACGTCGACCTCGGCGGCCCGGCGGTGGAGTACCGGCTCGCCCCAGATGGTGATTGGCAGAACGGTCATCTCGGCGGATTCCTTCAGTGCAGGGGCAACAAAAACAACAAAGACCGTACCGGATTCCGGTACGGTCTTTGGCGAAAGCCGGCGAGATGCCGGTCTTCCTGAGGGTGAGCGACGGGGGTTGAACCCGCGACCTCCTGGACCACAACCAGGCGCTCTGCCAACTGAGCTACGCCCACCATGCGCCCTGTCATGCCTTCCGGTGGACCGGCTGGCTGAAAAGGCAACGTCAAATAGTTTACCTGCTGTCAGGGGGTGCTTTTGCCACTTTTGCGTGTTTTGCCAAAAAATCCCTCAAACGTGGTGCACATTACTTTTCCTGTGCTGCCGGGGAGGTGATAGCCGAGGCTGTATCGGGTGCTTCAGTGGCCGGAGTATTGCCCGCCATCACAGCCCTGGAGATCCTCTGGGCCGTGGCGCTGTCTGGTCCGGGGGCGGGAACGAAGACAGCCTCGCGGTAGTACCGGAGCTCATCGATGGAGTCCTTGATGTCGCCGAGGGCCCTGTGGCCGCCAAGCTTCGCGGGCGCCTGGAAGTAGGCGCGCGCGAACCATCGACGGGACAGCTCCTTGATTGTGCTGACGTCGATGACGCGGTAGTGCAGGTGCTCCACCACGGAAGGCATGTCCCGGACCAGGAAGACCCGGTCCGTTCCCACCGAATTCCCTCCCAGTGGTGCCTTGCGCGCATCGGGCACCCATTTCCGGATGTATTCCAGGATGGCGGTTTCGGCTTCGGCCATGGTCTTCCCATGGGGCAGCTCCTCGAGGAGGCCCGATCGGGTATGCATGTCGCGGACAAAGTCGTTCATCTGGGCAAGAGCGGAATCATCCGGCTTGATCACGACATCAACGCCGTCGCCAAGGATGTTCAGCTCGGAATCAGTCACCAGCGCGGCCACTTCAATGAGGGCATCATTGACGGGATCCAGGCCGGTCATTTCGCAGTCGATCCAGACGATGCGTTCGTTAGATATAGGCACCCGTCCAGCCTACCGTTACGCTGCCTAAGGCCCGTCCGATGCTAGGATTTTTGGGTACGCGGCCGGATCAATTACCATGCTGCGCTCAGCTATGAGCCGGTAAGCCCGCCCGGCCTTCCGGCGAACCCTGTACCACCAAACAGATTGGACCCTCCTGAGATGACGGCGCCCGTACCCGCTTCGGGGGAGCTGGCTGCCGTTAAGTCTCCCGAGCCGGCTGTGGTTGAAGTTGACAACCCGGCGTCGCCACTGCTGGCAGGTTTTGTCGGTTCCCTTTTTATGGCTTTTGGATCCGTGGGAGTGGGGTGGCTGGCCCAGGCTTCGGAGCTGTGGCGGCTGCCGCTCTTCATCTGGATGCGCACAGAGGGACTTGGAGTTGCCCTGTCCATTGTTCTGCTGGCGATCGGTGGCATGCTGCTGGTTCGCGCATGGCTTCGACTGGGACAACGCGTGAAGGTCTGGGGACCTGGCGCCCGGAAAGCCACTCTCCAGGCCGTTGCTCTGTGGGGCCTTCCGATGATGTTGTCGGTACCGCTGTTCAGCCGCGACGTCTACGCCTATATCGGCCAGGGCCGGCTCATGGTGGAGGGCTTTAATCCCTATGAGAACGGGATCTCCGCCTTGTCCAACTACTTCCAGCTGGGCGCCGACAAGATGTGGACGGAGGCACCGGTTCCCTACGGTCAACTGTTCCTCTGGATCGAACAGTTCGTGGTGTGGTCCACAAATGTCCACCCGGAGGCGAGCATCATGCTGTTCCGGCTGGTGGCACTGTGCGGCGTCATCCTGTGCATCATTTACGTCCCCAAGCTGGCCGAACTTCACGGCGTCAATCCACACCGCGCATTGTGGCTGACTGCGGCCAACCCGCTCTTCCTGACCAATTTTATTGCCAGCGTCCACAACGATGCGTTGATGATCGGACTGGCCCTGGCCGGGCTCTACTATTGCGCCACCAAGCGGATGTTCCTGGGACTGGTGCTGGTCACCTTGTCCATATCCGTCAAGCCGATCACCATAGTTTTCCTGCCCTTCATAGGGCTGCTCTGGGCAGGAAAGAACGCAGGCTGGGTGAGGAAATTCCTCTTCTGGGGACTCACCGCAGCGATCAGCCTGGGGATTCTGTATGCCCTGAGCCGTGTCAACGGTTTCGGCTTTGGCTGGATCAACGGCCTCTCCGCGCCGGGCAGCATCTGGATCTGGTACGCCCCTGTGGGTCTTTTAGGGCTGATCGTCGCGTCCATCCTGGACGCCTTCGGCCTTGACGGCTGGGCACTGGCGAAATGGGTCTACGACGCCGGCAAGGTCCTGGCGCTCGGAATAGTCGCCTGGCAGATCTTCCGTGGGGACCACGATCGCCTCATGCGGCGCCTTACGCTGGCCTTCGCCGCCATCGTTGTGCTGGCCCCGATGATCCAGTCCTGGTATGTCGTATGGCTGATCCCGCTTTTTGCCGTCACAGGCATCCGTGATGACTGGCAGGTCAAAGCGCTGTATTTCATCGTCTCGTTCTTCATGATCTACGCCATTTCGGACCAGTTGGACGTCTTTCCCTACCAGGCTGAGGATCTGGGCCTTGCTCTTGCATTGGCGCGTATTGCTGCCGCGGTCATTGCTGTGCTGTTTGCCCTGTACCTGATTTTCCTCGATCCCAGAACCAAATGGCTTTTTACCAAAATGCAGGAGCCAATCCCTACGCGCCCTATCATTTGAGCGCCCTTACACGTCCGGAGAACCAGCAATGTCCATGATCAAGAGCCCCGATGAGATCGCGCGGATGCGCGAGGCCGGGAGGGTCGTGGCCAATGCATTGGCCGCCGTGAAATCCGCTGCAGGAGTCGGCGTGGCACTCAAGGAACTGGATGAGGTGGCAGCGGCATTAATTTCCGACGCCGGGGCTGCTCCCGCTTTTCTCAATTACCATCCGCGGTGGGCAAGTGTGCCGTTTTCTGGCGTGATCTGCACCAGCGTTAATGACGCAGTGGTGCACGGCGTGCCAAACGAATACAAGCTCCAGGACGGCGACCTGCTGAGCGTTGACTGCGGAGCGTTCGTGGACGGTTGGTGCGGCGATGCGGCCATCAGTTTCGTCGTGGGTACAGCCAATCCGGAGGACATCGCGCTGATCGAGGCGACAGAGGCAGCACTGGCGCGCGGAATTGATGCCGCCAGGGTCGGCAACAAGATGGGGGACCTGGCGTATGCGATCGGCGGCGCTGCGCGGAGGGCAGGGTACGGCTTGCTGGCGGATCACGGCGGACACGGCATCGGCCGCACTATGCATGCTGATCCTGCCGTCCCCAACGAGGGCAGGCCTGGACGTGGCATCAAGCTCACCAAAGGATTGGTCATTGCCATTGAACCCATGCTGATTCTTGGGGGCAAGGATGATTACTACCACGACGACGACGAATGGACCTTGCGGTCCACCAGCGGCCGCCGCGCCGCCCACAGTGAGCACACCGTGGCCATAACCGCCGACGGCCCTGTCATCCTGACGCTTCCTTAACGCAGCTGGGCCCAGCATTCCTCTCTCGTAACCATTGCAAGGCGGTCTCCCGGTCGCACTATAGTGGTTAGCGCTAACAGCCCTCAGTCACAAAGGAACGCCATGGCACTCACAGAGCACAACATCAGCTTCGGGCCATACACGGCCATTGTGACGTCCAGGAGCGGGGCCCTGCGGGAGCTGCGCCATGAAGGCCGCGACCTGGTGATCAGCTTCGGTCCGGAAGGTGGCATTCCTGACTACCGAGGGACGATCTGTGCCCCTTGGCCCAACCGGCTTGCTGACGGTATGTACAGCTTCCACGGAATGCATTATCAGGCTGAGATCAATGAACCGGAGCGCGGAACGGCGCTCCATGGCCTTGTTATCGGCAAGATCTGGGAAGTGCGTCACGAGGGATCTTCTTCGATCAGTCTGGGCACCACGGTGACGGGCGGGCCAGCTTATCCGGGCGATCTGGACATCAGCGTCACTTATGAGCTCCAGGAAGACGGTCTGCACAGCACGGTCACTACCCGGAATACGGGAGACCAAGCCGCCCCCTATGGTGTTTGTCCCCATCCCTACCTCGTTGCAGGCCCTGCCCCCTTGGACGAATGGACACTGCAAATGCCCGCCGCTGCTTTCCTGGAAGTCACCCAGGACAGGTTGCTGCCTGTGCGGACGGTAACAGTTGAGGGGCATGACTTTGATTTCCGCAGTGAAAGGCTTTTGGGATCGGTGGAGATTGACCATGCCTTCACCGATATCGAAATGTCCTCCGGCTCTGCGTCCGTTCGCGTCTTTGATCCTTCAGGCTCGGGCGTCGAGCTCGAATGGGACCATCAGTGGCCCTGGTTGCAGATCCACACAGCTGACAAGCCCACGGGCCCATCGCGGCTCGGGCTGGCAGTGGAACCCATGACCTGCCCGCCGGATGCCTTCAACACCGGTGTGGACGTCGTCGAATTGGCCCCCGGCGCTACCCACGAGGGTGCCTGGATCATTAGGGCACTTAGCCGCTGACCTTGTCCAGCCTCACCACGGCGCGGCCCGGCGTCGTGGTGTCCACCAGCCTGAAGCCGGCGGTCAAGAACAAGGATAACGGGCCGTGATAAAGGTCGGCGGCACCGGCCTTCGGCCTTGCGGCCGGATCGATCGGGTAGCCCTCCACCATGGCGGCACCATGGGTGAAGGCGTGTTCCACGGCCGCCTGTAGTAAGGCCGCTGCAATTCCCTTGCGGCGGTGTCCGGAGGCGACGACGAAACAAGTGACTGACCATATGTCGCCAGGAACGGGAAGTTCAGCCAGACGCGGAGCCGCATCGCGCATCAGCTGCGAACGTTCGATGCGGGGATAGCAGGAGCGGGGTTCCACCGCGCACCATCCCACCGGCTTGCCCTCGAGGTAGGCCATGACTCCTGGTTCCGGTTTGGGGGAGTCGAAACGGGCGCGTAACTGACTTTTCCGCTCCTCTGGAGAGGTGTTGTTGTATTCAGAGGAAGTCAGGGTGAAAAAACGGCACCAACAGCGGGAGGCGTCACCGCGAATTCCGAACAGGGTCTCAACGTCGGGCCAAAGAGCCGGGCCAGTGGTGACCGCTGAATCCGGAACATCGTTCATCTTCGGCATGCCAAAAGGCTAGACGCCCTGCACGCCGTTGACTACGGCCTGTGTCCCGCGCTGACAGCAGCGGGAGTTGCCTCAGTGACTAATCCTGCTTCCGTTGAGATCCAGCCGCGGCTTAGGAGCCATCGTTCACAGAGCCGGGTCCATTGCCTGACGCTGGCGTCATCGGAAGCCAAGCCCAAACCATGGCGGCCGTGCGGAAACACATGCAGCTCCGTGGGTACGCCGGCCCTGGTCAGGGCTGAGACGTAGCCCAGACTGTGTTCGGCATCCACTGCCGCGTCATCTGCCGTGTGCCAGGCGAACGTGGGGGGTACGGTTGGGGTGACATTCAGCTCTGCTGACAGGTCTATGAGGGAAGGGGCGGAGGGGGAGACGCCCAACAGATTATCCACGCATCCTTGATGCACGGCGGACGTGAACGAAACCACTGGATAGCAGAGGACGGCGAGATCAGGCACAGACGTATCGGTGTCCAGTGAGGCGTCTCCGGTTGCAACGGAGGTGGACAGTGTCGCGGCTACATGGCCCCCGGCAGAAAAGCCCAGAACCCCGACCCTTTCCGCATCCACCGGCAAACCATGTGTGCCTGAGCGGATCCATTGCACTGCACGTTTGGCGTCTATCAGGGGAGCCGGGTGCCGGTGCGGTGCAACTCGGTACCGCAGCACAAAGGCGTGCACACCCAAGGAAGCGAGCCAGCGGGCAACTGGTTCTGCCTCGTGTTCTGCATGATGGGCATAACCGCCGCCTGGGAGCACCAGCATGGCCGGCAGGGCATGAGCTGCCGGAGTGTCCGCAGCCACTACTGTCATTCCTTCCGGCGTGGAGAAAGCCTGGGCTACGGGGTCCATTGCGTGCTCCGACGAAGCTTGACCTCGCCGGTAACCGCTGGCCCCTGACCGTCACCAAGGTGGGCTGCGCCAGTACTTCCTGGCTGGTGCCCCGACTCGTCCGCCGTCTTTGATCTGGCCAAAGTTTCCTTCCGGCTGTGACCGGCGGTGCTCATGGTTGCCAGGCGGCCGATTTCTTCCAAAGGTAGCCGGACCGTGGAGAGTGCGGGACGGAAATCCCTGAGGGTCTCAATGTCGTCGAACCCTGCGACAAGGGTGTCACGGGGAATGCGCAAACCCTCCTCCCGCAATGCAGCAACGACACCTATGGCCATGACATCGTTGGCAGCGAAGATACAAAGCCTGGATTTCTTTGTGTCAGCGGGATCTGCGCCGTCCTGTGCTTCCTGGGAGGAGCGGATGCGATCGGCCAACTGGCCTCCGGCGTCATACCCCCCGGCCCGGTTGAAGGATGTGTTCACAACCTCGGCGGGGGCGCGGCCTGCATTGGCAAGCCCCTTCTGGAAACCGCGAATGCGGTCATCCGAGGTAACGAGTCCCTCCGGGCCACCGACTATTACAAACTCGCCGGTGTGGAGTTTGGCAAGTTGGCCGGCAAGCTCTGAGGCAAGCTGCTCATTGGGAAGCTCCACGAGGTGATAGCCCTCGGATCTCCCCGCCCCGACAATTGCCTGACCGACAATTCCCACATGACCGCCGTTGCGGCAATACCTGTCCAGCTCGGCGGCCAGTTCGCTGTTGGCCTTCTGGTCCTCCGGCCGCGAGGACCGGGAACCGGCTATGACGATCGCATCGGCCCGACGGGCAGCAAAAGCAGCGACGGCCTCCTTTTCGTCTGCCGGAGTTCCTCCAGTGGTTGCAAGAAGCACCATCTTGTTCTGGGTCTTGGCTACGCTTTGGACCCCTCGCGCGATGGCGGAAAAGTAAGGATCTGCAATGTCGTGGACGATGAGTCCGATGAGTCCGGAACTCGACTTCGCCAACGCCTGGGCTTGTGCATTGGGAATGTAGCCCAGCTCCTCAGCGGCCTGACGCACACGTTCGGAAACGCCAGGTCCCGGTTTACGGTCGGATCCGTTGAGCACCCTTGAGGCTGTGGCTGGTGACACGCCAGCCAGGCGCGCCACCTCGGTCAGGGTACTTGCTGCCACGGGGAAATCTCCTGTTCGGCAAAACTTCTGCGTTTTCCACATTATGACAGGTGTGAGGACTTTCAGGAAAGCGCTTGCCAAGTCTGGCTGGAAAGGGCATCATGAATGAAACGGGAATGCGCTTTCCCACCACTACTGCGTTACAGCAATGAGCTGTGGAGGACACATGGGCTACGAAACAAAGACGATCCGCATCGCCATGAACGGCATCACCGGCCGGATGGGATACCGGCAGCACTTGCTCCGTTCCATCCTGCCTATCCGGGACGCCGGGGGATTCACTCTTGAAGATGGCACCAAGGTCCAGGTCGAACCCATCCTGGTAGGCCGAAACGAAGCCAAAATCCGTGAACTTGCCGAGCTCCACAAAGTAGCTGAGTGGAGCACCGATCTGGACGCCGTCATCAATGACCCCACTGTGGACGTTGTCTTCGATGCCTCCATGACCAGCCTGCGTGCTGCCACCCTGAAAAAGGCCATGCGGGCCGGCAAGCACATTTTCACTGAGAAGCCCACGGCCGAGACGCTTGAGGAAGCCATCGAACTGGCACGCATCGGCAGGGAATCCGGCGTTACCGCCGGCGTTGTCCATGACAAGCTCTACCTGCCCGGTCTCGTTAAGCTCCGCCGCCTTGTGGATGAAGGCTTCTTTGGACGCATCCTCTCTATCAGAGGCGAATTCGGATACTGGGTCTTCGAAGGCGACGTCCAGGCTGCGCAGCGGCCTTCCTGGAACTACCGAAAAGAGGACGGCGGCGGAATGACCACCGATATGTTCTGTCACTGGAACTACGTTCTTGAGGGCATCATCGGCAAGGTTAAGAGCGTCAGCGCCAAGACAGCTACCCACATCCCCACCCGCTGGGACGAGTCGGGCAAGGAGTACAAGGCCACCGCAGACGACGCCTCGTACGGCATTTTCGAACTGGAAACGCCTGGTGGCGATGAAGTAATCGGCCAGATCAACTCATCCTGGGCCGTGCGGGTTTACCGCGATGAGCTCGTGGAGTTCCAGATCGACGGAACGCACGGCTCAGCAGTCGCAGGCCTGAACAAGTGTGTTGCCCAGCAGCGTGCGCACACTCCGAAGCCTGTCTGGAACCCGGACCTCCCCGTGACGGAATCCTTCCGCAGCCAGTGGCAGGAAGTTCCGGCAAATGCCGACCTGGACAACGGCTTCAAGCTGCAGTGGGAAGAGTTCCTGCGTGATGTCGTCGCTGGACGGGAGCACCGCTTCGGCCTCCTTTCCGCTGCCCGTGGCGTGCAGCTCGCCGAGCTGGGTCTGCAGTCCTCGGACGAACGTCGCACCATCGACATCCCGGAGATCACCCTCTGATGACTTCCCTGATCCTTCCCACTTCCGACGGCGGAACGCGCGGGTACCGCCTCCAATCGGCTCCTTCCTGGCCTAAGCCGACAGCTCCGCTGACGTCGCGCAGGGCTTACGCTGCAGCCCATGTCATTCCGGAAGTAACGGCCGACAATACCCCCGGCGCGCCTGCCCGCCTCGACTGGGAAGCCACGCTGGCCTACCGCCACGAGCTGTGGTCCTATGGCCTTGGCGTTGCCGATGCCATGGATACGGCGCAACGGGGTATGGGCCTGGACTGGGCAGCGACCCAGCAGCTCATCAAGCGCAGTGGTGCCGAAGCGGCGTCGGTCGTGGCAAGCGGAAACGCAGCCACCGCTGGAAAGTCCGTTCGTGATCTCGTTTCATGCGGCGCCGGCACAGATCAACTGGATCTGGATTCGCTGCTCCCCGGCCCGGAGGGCGTCCAGGCTGTCCTCAACGCCTACCGTGAGCAGATCGCCGTCGTCAGCGAAGCAGGACCTAAAGTCATCCTGATGGCTTCCCGTGCCTTGGCCAAGGTGGCCTCGGGTCCTGATGACTACCTCCACGTGTACGCAACCCTCCTTGCAGAAGTGGACCGGCCAGTTATCCTGCACTGGTTGGGCACCATGTTCGATCCCGCCCTGGCGGGATACTGGGGATCGAATGACGTCGCTCAGGCCACTGAAACCTTCCTGGGCCTTATTCGGGAGCACGCGGACAAGGTGGACGGGGTAAAGGTCTCGCTCCTCGACGCCGGCCATGAAGTGGCCCTGCGTGCGTCGCTGCCTGAAGGAGTCCGCCTCTACACCGGAGACGACTTCAACTACCCTGAGCTCATCCACGGTGATGGCAGCAGCCACTCAGATGCCTTGCTGGGAATTTTCGCCGCCATCTATCCTGCGGCATCGGCCGCCTTGCAGAGCTACGACGCGGGAGATGCGGAGAAGGCCCGGGCCATCCTGGACTCCACCCGGGAGTTGGGCAAGCACATCTTCAGTGCTCCGACTTTCTATTACAAGACCGGTATCGCCTTCATGTCCTGGCTGAACGGCAAGCAGCCTGGTTTCCAAATGGTGGGCGGACTGCATTCGGGTCGTTCCGTGGTCCATCTGGCCCAGACGTTCGAACTCGCTGACCAGGCCGGCCTTTTGAAGGATCCTGCCCTCGCAGCTTTCCGGATGTCCGACTACCTGAGGATCAACGGGGTGGGAGTATGAGCGACTTCTCGAGGCTTTCACTGAACAGTGCCACCACCAAGAAGTGGACGCTGGCCGAGGCTGTGGAGGGTTGTGCCCGGGCCGGAATCCCGGCGATCGGCCCGTGGCGGGACCGCGTTGCCGAGGCAGGGCTGGAAAAATCGGCCAAGCTGATCAAAGACGCCGGGCTGCGGGTTTCATCGCTCTGCCGTGGAGGGTTCCTGACTGCACCGGATGCAGAGGGACAAGCCGCAGCGTTGGCGGATAACCGTGCCGCCATATTGGAGGCAGTTGCCCTGGACACCAGGGAGCTTTTCCTCGTGGTTGGTGGGCTGGCCCCGGGGGAGAAGGATGTTGTGGCCGCCCGCCAGCGTGTGGCCGACCGTTTGGAGGACCTGGTGCCTTTCGCCGTCGAGCACGGCGTTCGGCTCGTGTTGGAGCCTCTTCACCCCATGTACGCCGCGGACCGCGCACTCATCTCCACCCTTGGCCAGGCACTCGATCTTGCGGCACCGTACGGGACGGACGCTGTCGGTGTCGCCGTCGACACTTTCCATGTGTGGTGGGATCCGGAGCTGCATATGCAGATCAAGCGGGCGGGCAGGGAGAACCGCATCGCTTCTTATCAGGTGTGCGACTTCAACCTGCCCATCGCCGCGGACGCCCTGTTGTCCAGGGGCATGATGGGCGACGGCGTCATTGACTTTGCGACTATCGGCACCTGGGTCAGGGATGCCGGTTACACCGGAGACATCGAAGTCGAAATTTTTAATCAGGAGATCTGGGACGCCGATGGTGACAGCGTCCTGGCTTCCATGAAGCAGCGGTACGCGGAGCTTGTTCTCCCGTACGCCTGAGTGGCCTGAGTCAGACTGCGGGCCCTTGCTTCGTCACGGCAAGGGTCCGCACCCCACGAAACGGTCCTGCATCGCCTTTGCGGTGCGGGACCGTTCGCGTTCCCCACGCCGAACTGTCGAGCTCGCCGGTAGAGGAGTCTGCGAGACTCGCCCTCGACATAGCCGCGCCACGGGTTTAGCTTGGGCACATGACTGAGATTCCGGATGAATACCGGGCAGTGAGCGGCGATGGTCAGATTCAGGAAAATGAGGAAGATACTGGCCGTGAATCCCTCGAGGGGGACCTGGCCAGGAATGTTGACCCTGACATCTCCGCTTGACGACGAGGCCCCTGACGGGAATCCGGTGAATCGCGATCCCTGAGCGGCGCTATTTAGTGTCCGGCGTCTTGATGTCCGGCGTAGAGATGTCCGGCGTCGCTATCTGACCGTGGGCGTTCGGACAGCCTGAGCCCGGCGGTGCGCCGCGGTGCGCAGCTGGATGATCCGTGCAGCGCCTGCGATTGCCACTAGTACCCCGCCGGCGACTGCTGCGATGAACAGAGCCATCCCCAAGGACACAGCCCCCTCGAGTCCCAGGAACCTCACCTGCACATAGTCTTGGTTCTGCAGGATGAAGACGATAAGGAGCACCAGGACCACGAGGGCCGTGGCCACGGAAACCCACACCATTCCGGCTCGGGTAACCCGTCTCTCAGCCGGCGCCGCAGCCGGGACCGGGCGCTCGGAAGCCTGGATGCGGCTGGCTTCGGTGCCGCCTGCCGTCCCTGCCGCAGGTACACTTCGGCCTGGACTTTCCGGCGTGACATAGCCCGCCCGGGCTTCGCGAGGCTCGGGCGGATCCTGATGGTTGGGTTGTTGTGTCATGGCTTTTCATCCTCCCCAAAGGCAGCTCTCCAGAGGCAGCTACCCCTGGAATGGCGGGGTTGCCGGCGGCGGCCCGACCGCCCTACTTCGAATCATAAGCCCAATCAATGAAATTACTAAGCATGCTTGCCAATAGGATGATAAGCATGCTTATTATGGATGTCCGGACCGGGGGAGGCTGCCTCATTTTCCAAGCTGGAAAGACGAGATCCAAGGAGAGAAACATGCTCACCAGGGACAATATCGACGAACTGCTTGACAGGGGCGGCAGTGTGCTCACCACTGACGGAGACAAGATTGGCTCCATCGGGCAGGTGTATATCGACGATGACAACGATCAGCCCACCTGGGTCACTGTAAAGACCGGGCTGTTCGGTACATCGGAGTCATTCGTCCCCCTTGAGGGCGCTCGTCTTGAAGGCAACGACATCCTTGTGCCTTACTCAAAGGACCAGGTGAAGGACGCTCCGCGCGTCGAGAACGATGGCCACTTGGAGCCCACCGATGAAGACCGGCTCTACGAGCACTACAGCCTGGGCCGCACCTACAGCGAAGCAAAGGCCGGTATAGGTGGCGTCGGGCCCGCTGAGGCAGACGATGACAGAACAAATGCAGCCGGCACCGTCGGCCGCGACACGTCCGGACCTACCACCGACGACGCCATAACGCGCTCCGAGGAGCGGCCCCATGGTGAGACCGGACGCCCGGAGACTGGCAGGGCAAGGTTGCGTAAGTATGTGACCACCGAAAAGCGTGACTAAAACAGTTCCCGTCCAAAACGAGGCCTCTGCTGTTGGTGGTCAGACCAGAGACTGGTCGTCGGTTTGCGTCCGGCGGTCCCCGGCGAGTCGTGGGAGACTTGCCGCCGCAACCACTAGTGCGAGCGCACCAAGCCCGAGTGGAAGACTGGTGAGCGTCGCGATTCCGCCTACCAGCAAAGGCCCGCCGGCATCTCCAAGTTCCCGGCCGAGCTCGGCGGAACCCATGGTCCTGCCGATCCGTTCAGGTGGAGTGGTATCTGCCAGGTGGGCAAAGCCAATTGGTGTGGCGGCGCCGACCCCGGCGCCAATCGCCACTGCTGCGATGAAGATCGTTATAGGCCCTGGGGCGACCGCCAGGACCCCGACTCCTCCTGCCGTCAGCAAAAGTCCTGCTGTCATGCCCTGGGTGTCGGAGATGCTTCCCCTGTCGCGGAGGTGGCCGACCCTTGGCTGGATGAGTACTGAGGCGATGGCCAGGACGCTCACTGCAGCAGTGCCGGCAAGGGGATCAAGGCCATGGCGGGTAGCCAATGCGGGAAGAAACCCAATAGCCGCACCGAGCGCCGACGTCGACGCCGCCAGCCCCAGTGTGGGGACGAGGAACCGCCGTTCCGTGGCCTGGCGTGCCAGATCCAGCACTGTGTAGCGGTGCCGGGGAAGCGGCGGAAGGTTGGGTACGGCCACCACCACCCACACGGCCGTGGCAGCTGCCAGTACTGACAATGCGCCAAACAAAAGGGCAAAGCCGCCCGCGAGAATCAAACCGGCTCCCAGCAGCGGCCCGATGACGTATCCCAGGCTCTTCCAGGAACCGTAACGGCCGAAAAAGGTTCCGGCATTCTTTCCTCGGGCCAGTCTGGCAACCATGGCGGAGGACGCGGGGGAGAAGGCCGAAGCAGCCGCTCCCTGCCCAAGACGGGCAAGACCCAGCATGAGCGGATCGGCTCCCCACAGCCCGATAAGTGAGAGTGCGGCGAAGGCCAGGAGCCCCCCGACAATAACGGGCTTCGTGCCTATCCGGTCGCTGAGGGCGCCGAAGACTGGTTTGAGGAATACCTCCGAGATGTCGTACACGGCGAGGAGGATGCCCAGGTTGAGCAAGGTCAGGCCGATGTTTTCGCTTTGTGCACCCATTCCGGCGGCAATGCTGTGGGCGCCAAAAGCGGTCACAAAACCTGCCGCATACAAAGCGGCCGGGGGTTTCCGTGCGGTCAGTTCGGGAGCAGCCGACTTCATAAGGGGCAGCTCCTGGTTGGACGAGGGAGGCACGAACGTATTCAACGGAATCGGCTCTGGCCTGTGTCTCCACAGGCCAGAGCCTCATTCCTGTGCCCCAGGAGGGAATCGAACCCCCGACCGGCGGATTAGAAGGCCGCTGCTCTATCCCCTGAGCTACTGGGGCAGTACGTGTCCTCGAGGCTGTCCAAGAGGCAACTCAAAAAGTTTACAGTGACTTGCTCCCGGAAACCGCCAGCTGTCCCATGCGATTTTCACTTGTCCCCAACACACTCTCATGAGCGGAGTTTTGCACATAGCCACGTTGATCCCTCGCTGCGGCTGACACCCTCGATGAAGCTGGAAGTGCCCGCTTGGGCAGCACACTTCGAGACAGGACATCACCATGACTGACAACATTACGGTCCGTGGCTTCGTGGTCACCGAGATCAAGACTTCAACGACGCCAGGCGGAACGGCCACCGCGTCCTTTCGGATTGGCTCCACGGACCGCCGCTTTGACCGCGCCACCAGCGCCTGGGTGGACGGCAATACCAACTGGTTCACTGTGCAGGGGTACCGGCAACTGGCAGGCAACCTGGCCTGCAGCATCAAGAAGGGGCAGCGCGTCATCGTGGTTGGCCGCCTCAAAATGCGCAGTTGGGAGAAGGACGGGCGTATCTACCACGTGGCGGAAATTGACGCCGAATCCGTCGGTCACGACCTCATGTGGGGTTCAGCCAACTTCATCCGGACCTCTGGGCAGAACGGACAATCCAGTACCCAGGCTGTGCAGATTGCCCCTGAGGGAGATTCCGGGCGCGCGTCCGGCGAATTCGTTGCAGAGCCGGACGACGACGGCCCGGGACGCGAACCCGGCGACGCTTCCGACGTGCCGCCAGGGATGGAAGAACCACCCTCAGTTTTCGTCGATGAGGAAAGCGGAGAGCTGTTCGCCGTTGATTCCAGTACTGGCGAGCTGACGGGCGCCGCGGCCTGATAAAGAACAGGATCGCTGTGTCACGGCTTCTCAAGGCAGTTTCGGTGAAAGGCGGCGCCGCAGCTGCAGCGGCGTCGCCGGGCGCAGGGCGCCCGGGTGCCGAAAGGGGCGCGAACTGCATGGCAGAATGGCAAGGTGATGCGAGCGACTAAACCTCTGAGGCCGACCCGTCGTACGCCAACCCTTCGTATTTTGCCCGCACGCCATCAGCGCGCAACAGTTCTGGCATTTCTCGTGCTCATCGCGTCGTCTGCCTGCACGCCCCCCGCCGGTACGGATGTGGGCGGCCCGGCTTCTCCTGGGGGCTCCGCCACGCCGAATGCTGGTTCTCCCTCGGGTGCAGGCTCCGCGCTCCCCACTCCTTCCGCCGCAGCCCCGGCCCCCGCCACCGCCCTCCTGAGGGACAAGGTTGAACACGCCCTCAAGAATCTGGCGGCCGGTTCGGCCAAGCCCACGAGGGACCAGATGGTTGCCGCGCTTACTGCTGCAGGGGTGTCGTCGTCCGCGTTGGAAGTGTCAGCCAGCCAGACTCCTACAGGCCTGGAAGTTGATGCGATAGAAGCTGCGGCGCTTCAGGATAAGGACTGCGTGATCGGCCAAGTACGCGAGGGAAAGGTCACGGTGATCATTCTGCCCGTGCTCTCTACCGGCAAATGCTTCGCAGGTACACAGCTCTGAACTGTCAGGACGCCTGGTTCCTTCCATGTCCTTAGACCGTCCCGAATGTGAGTTATCCCGGCCGACCCACTAGATTTGGAACCATGGCGGAATTTATCTACACAATGACCAAGGCCCGTAAGGCTGTTGGCGAAAAGCTCATTCTCGACGACGTCAGCATGTCGTTCTTTCCCGGAGCCAAGATCGGTGTGGTCGGCCCCAACGGCGCCGGTAAATCCACCATTCTCAAGATCATGGCCGGCTTGGACACACCTTCCAATGGCGAAGCGCGGCTCAGCCCCGGCTACTCTGTGGGCATCCTGCTTCAGGAACCGCCGCTGAACGAAGAGAAGACAGTCCTCGGCAACGTCCAGGAGGGCGTCGGCGAAATCATCGGAAAGATCGAGCGTTTCAACGCCATCTCCGAGGAAATGGCCAGCCCCGACGCCGACTATGACTCCCTGCTCGAGGAAATGGGCCACCTCCAGGAAGCGATTGACGCCGCCGACGCCTGGGACCTGGATTCACAGCTGGAACAGGCAATGGATGCTCTTCGGTGCCCGCCAGCGGACGCCAACGTGACGCTCCTTTCCGGCGGTGAGCGCCGCCGCGTGGCCTTGTGCAAGCTGCTGTTGCAGAAGCCTGACCTGCTGCTTCTCGATGAGCCCACCAACCACCTCGACGCCGAGAGCGTGCTATGGCTCGAGCAGCACCTTTCCAACTATCACGGCGCTGTTCTGGCCGTAACCCACGACCGTTACTTCCTTGACCACGTAGCCCAGTGGATCGCCGAAGTGGACCGCGGGCACCTCTACCCGTATGAAGGCAACTACTCCACCTACCTGGAGAAGAAGCGTGCGCGCCTGGAAGTTCAAGGCAAAAAGGACGCCAAGCAGGCCAAGCGACTGACAGAAGAGCTTGAGTGGGTCCGCTCGAACGCCAAGGGCCGCCAGACCAAGTCGAAAGCCCGCCTGGCTCGGTACGAGGAAATGGCGGCGGAAGCTGACCGCACGCGCAAGCTCGACTTCGAAGAGATCCAGATTCCGCCCGGACCGCGCCTGGGCGGACTTGTGCTCGAAGCCAAGAACCTGCAGAAGGGCTTCGAGGACAGGACCCTCATTGACGGACTGTCCTTCTCGCTGCCCCGCAACGGCATTGTCGGCGTCATCGGCCCGAATGGTGTGGGTAAGACCACCTTGTTCAAGACCATCGTCGGGCTTGAGCCCCTCGACGGCGGCGACCTGAAGATCGGTGACTCCGTCAAGATTTCCTATGCGGACCAGAGCCGCGGTGGGATCGATCCCAACAAGACGCTGTGGGAGGTAGTTTCCGATGGTTTGGACTACATCCAGGTAGGCCACGTCGAAATGCCCTCCCGGGCATACGTGGCAGCTTTCGGATTCAAGGGCCCGGACCAGCAGAAGAAAGCAGGAGTGCTTTCCGGCGGTGAGCGTAACCGTTTGAACCTGGCTCTGACCCTCAAGCAGGGTGGAAACCTTCTGCTCCTTGACGAGCCCACTAACGACCTCGACGTCGAAACGCTCAGCAGCCTTGAAAACGCCCTCCTGGAATTCCCTGGCTGCGCTGTGGTCGTCTCTCACGACCGCTGGTTCCTCGACCGGGTGGCAACCCACATCCTGGCCTACGAAGGTGATGAGGAGAACCCGTCCAAGTGGTACTGGTTCGAGGGCAACTTCGAGTCCTATGAGGAGAACAAGGTGGAGCGGCTCGGTCCCGATGCCGCGAAGCCGCACCGTGTGACTCACCGGCGCCTCACGCGCGACTGATCCTTACGGGAAAAGTCCGGAAACGAAGAAGGCCGGCTTGGCGGATATCACCCGCCGAGCCGGCCTTTCGTTTTGCCCAATGCTGTTGCCTGACTGTTTTACCGTTCGGCTTTTCGCATCTGGTGCTTGAGAACCTTGGACTGGACAGCACCCACCACCTTATTCTTCAGGTCGGTAGGGATCCGGACCATGCCTTCCTGCGCCACCGAAGCAACATGGCGGCCTTCCCGGTCGAAGATCTTGCCGGTGGCCAGGCCCCGTGCACCCTGGGCGCTGGGAGACTCCTGCACGTAGAGCAGCCACTGGTCAACCCGTACCGGGCGGTGCCACCACATGGCATGGTCAAGGCTGGCGACGCTCATTCCGGGGGTGACCCAGCTCAGGCCGTGCTTTCGCAGGATCGATTCCAGGATGGTGTAATCGCTGGCGTAAGCGAGGGCGGCCCGGTGCATGTTGGCGTCATCCGGCATGGGTCCGAACGTTTTCATCCAGACCGCGTTCCTGGCTTCTTTGGTGCCGTTGGCTGACACATACAGTGCGGGGTCGACGTGCCGGATGTCTATGGGACGCTCGTAGGCCCAATGCCTGGCGACGGGATGATCGTACTTGCCCAGGAGGTCGGCGGTGCTGGGCAGCGATTCAGGTTCCGGAATTCCCAGCGGCATCTCGGACTGGTGGTCAAGGCCCTCGTCGTCCTCCTGAAAGGAGGCGATCATCGAGAGGATCGGTGTGCCGTCCTGGTAAGCGTGGACACGGCGGGCCGAGAACGACCTCCCGTCGCGGAGACGTTGCACGCCGAAAGTGATGGGTTGGTTTGCATCCCCGGGACGGAGGAAATAACCGTGCATCGAATGCACATGGCGGGCCGGATCCACGGTGCGGTTTGCGGCAATGAGCGATTGGGCCAGAACCTGGCCTCCGAAAACACGTTGCCGCGGCTGCCGCTGTGACGGACCCATAAAGATGTCCTCATCCGTCCGGGCACCTTCGAGTTCCCCCAGATCAAGAAGTTCGATCAAGGAGGTGGTGGGGTCCTGCGTGGGCAATGCCTGCAATCCGGCTTCCGCTTCAGTCATGGTTTGACTCTAGACGTCACCCCGGTACTGCTCAACCGGACACCTGGCGGTAGAGTCCTTAAGGTGTCAGATGTTCTCACCCAACCTTTCCGCTTCGCCGATCCCCAGGATCTGGCGGACCTCCGTACGTACGTGACCCGTGCAAAGGCGGTGGACGACGGCGCCATCCGGCTGCAGGCGTCCGGATCGGTCCTTGCTGCTTATGTGTGCGTATTGCGGCCGAGGCTGCTCGGCGAAGCCACGCCCACCATCCTCGGCCTGCGCACTATGGCTTTGGCGGAGCCAGCCGAAGCTGACGTTACTGTCACACTCGCGGCGGTCCTTGACCGTCTGGCACGGGCAGGGGAGTCCGACGTCGAACTCCCGGTCCCGCCGTCGACGGTCACCGAGTCCTGGGCGGGGGTCGGCGCGCCGCGGACCGGCTGGGAGCTCCTGGGCTCACTGACAGACTCTGCGCTGAAGGATGCCGCGCAATCCGGGATCGCCGAGGTCGCGCAGATTGTTCCGGATAAGCCCGGTGCCCTCATCGTCAACAACGCAAGGGCATCCGTCTGGGGGCGTGATCTTCCCGGGGCCGGGGGACTCCCCACCGGAGCGGCCTTCGCCGCCCTGACTTTGGGTTTTCTCGGCAGCGGTGAGCACCAGCTTTACCGCGCCGGGCGCTGGTTCAGGCTCAGCAGCCCCAGGGGGCATGTCCTTGCCCGGAGCGGCGCGGGACTCGGGCTCTGACCGTTACTCTCTAAGCGCGTGAGGGGCCGTTGCCGGAAGGGCTGTTAACCATGGACAGTGCGGCGCGCTCCATGTAGTCCCACAGGGTATTTTCGTACAGCGGCGGAAGTTCGAGGGAGTCAACAGCCGTCCGCATGTGGAGCAGCCACCGGTCCTTCGCTTCAGGAGTGACGCTGAACGGCATGTGCCGCATCCGGAGCCTGGGGTGGCCGCGTTCTTCGCCGTAGGTGGTGGGCCCACCCCAATACTGTTCCAGGAACATCAGGAAGCGGCGCTTGGCCGGTTCAAGATCCTCTTCGGGATACATCGGCCGCAGGATCGGGTCCGTTGCAACGCCGTCGTAGAAGACGTCAATGAGCTTCACGAACGTGTCGTGGCCCCCTACGGCATCGTAAAAGTTGTCAGTGTAGCCCGGCTGGCTGAATGGATCATTCTGCATCAGCATCTTCGGCTGCCCGGGCTCGACGGGGGGATTGGTCATAACTACTCTCCGGCTTTCTGCGATGTTGGTGCTTCATCGTCGTCTGCAACTTCCGGCTGCGGTTCCGGGGGAACATAGGTCCCCTGCGACCGGTTGCCCACCCGGAGGATCTCGCCATTGCGCAGGTACCAGATGGTGCCGTCCTCGGCGAGTACCCTGGTGATCCGCAAGCCCATGGACTCCACTGTGCCCACCACTTCGCTGGTCTCGATGACGTCACCGATTCCGTACTGGTCCTCAATGGTGATGAAGATCCCGGCGAGGAAGTCACGGATCAGCTGCTGGGCGCCGAAGCCGATGGCGATACCCAGGATGCCGACACTCGTCAGCAGTGGCGCGATGTCGATATCCAGGTTGCGGAGCACATACATGGTGGTGATGGTTGCGACGAGCACCCCCACCACGCTGTTGAGCAGGGAACCGATGGTGTTTGCCCTCTGCACTCGCCGCTCATGGTCAAGGGCACGCAACGCCGGCGCCACCCACCGGAAATGGGGCTTCTTAAAGAAACTGCTCCCGGATGCGACGCGTCGGGAGATCCGGGAAATCACGAAGGTCGCCGCCAGCCAGATGGCGACACCAACACCCAGGCTGATCACAATTCCCGGAACGCTGATTCCGTCCGTGGCGGACGTAAGGGGCGGTGCGATCGACAACGTGCTGTACATCTGTGGATGTTCTCCTCACTGCACCGGCTGGTGCCGGGCGTACTTCTACGGGGGGTATTTCTACCGGACTTCACCGGCGTTCACCCGGCGCATAAACTCTGGTTACTTTCAACACTAGCGCCGTAGCGTGGCCACATGCGCATCCTGATTCTTGGCGGTACAGCTTTCCTTTCGGCGGAAATTGCCCGGCAAGCGGTAGCAGGCGGCCACAACGTGACGTGCCTGGCACGGGGCTCAACCGCGGAACCCCCGGCCGGCTCCCACTGGATCTCAGCGGACCGCAGCGAAGGAACTTCCGCCTATGCTGAAGCCGCCCGGGAATGGGACGCAGTCATCGACGTGGCACGCGATCCGTACCAAGCGGGGGCTGCCCTGGAGTCGTTGGGGGACCGGGCTGCGCATTGGACCTTTGTGTCGAGTTGTTCAGTCTATGCAGATCATTCAGTACTGGGAGCCGGCGAGGACGCGAGGCTGCTGGACCCGCTGCCCGACAGCACACCATTCTCTCCCGAAGTCTATGGAGAGGCCAAGTCGGCCATCGAGGCGCTGACCCTCAGGATGCGTCCAGCCCATCTCTGCAGGGCAGGCCTGATCGGCGGCCCAGGCGACGAAACCGACCGCTACGGGTACTGGCCTGCCCGGTTTGCGCGGGCCGCCGCCGAGCGCACCGGGCCCGCTTTGGTGCCGGACATTCCCGACGCAGCCACCCAGATAATCGACGTCAGGGATCTCGCCGCGTGGGTCCTCTATGCAGCCCGGCAGGGGATCACCGAACCCTTGAATGCGGTTGGCGCAGTGGTCCCCTTCCGGGAGTACATTGAGGAATCGCAAAGGCTGACCGGTGCCACGGATACAGTCAAAGCCCCCGAAGACTGGCTCATCAATCAAGGAGTTGCTCCTTGGGCTGGCCAGGATTCGCTCCCGCAGTGGCTGCCGCCGGACCACGAAGGATTTTGTGCCCGCAGCAACTCAGCCGCCGTTGCGCGCGGGCTTACCCTGAGGCCCTGGCAGGACACCCTCCGTGACACGCTTGAGGATGAACGGAGCCGCGGACTGGACAGGGAGCGGAAAGCCGGGCTCAGTCCCGCGACTGAACACCGTCTGGTAGCAAGCCTGCTCCCTGCGGGCCAGGGCCGGGCGTATTGACGACTAGGCAGCGGCGACCTCGGAAGTCGGGGAATGACGAACGGGAAAGTTCACGCTCCGTGCGATGAAGCACAACTGGTTGGCTTCGTGATGCATGTCCGCCAGCAGCCCGTCCGGCGTAGCCTCAGCTGTGGTCACATGGGGATTGAGGGTGGCCTCCTCGAACTGGCCGCTGCCGTCCCGGTTGAGGCGCATCATGGCGTCGGCATGGTCCTCGTAGGCCGTCACTACAACCCCGCGCTTCACTGCCACGTGAAGGAAGGAAAGCATATGGCATTGTGACAGGGCGGTGAGCAACAGCTGTTCGGGGTTGTAGCGGGTCCTGTCCCCGTGGAACGTGGGGTCCGCCGAACCCTTCAGGACGGGCAACCCCTCAATCCGGATGTCGTGGTCGCGGGAATACGCCCGGTAGGCCGATGTTCCGGTACCGAGGTTGCCTGTCCAGCGGACAGTGACGGAATAGCGGTGTTCAGCCAATGTCATGTCCTAATCCTCATCAGCCTTCCGGGCTCGCAGTGCCCGGGCCACGGCGTCGCGGTTTTCCAGCATCATGCGCCTGAGCGCTGCGCTTTCTTCGGGAAGGGCGGCGATGAACTCGTCCGTCCTGTCCACCGTGGCCTGCGTTGTCAGCTGGGAGGGGTAGAGCCCGACGACGATCTGCTGGGCCAGCGCATGGGTGCGGGACGCCACGATGCCGGGGACGGCGTCGAAATACTTCTCCACGTACGGCTCGAGGAGCGAGGAGTCCAGGACCCGGGAGAAGCCGGCAACAGCCGAGGCCTGCAAGGCGTTGGAGAGCTCTCCGTTGACCACGATCGAATCCCAGGCCGCCGCTTTGGCTTCCGGGGTGGGAATGGCCGCTTTAGCCAGTGCTGCTGCGTTCTGGCCATTGGAGGTGTTGTCACGTTCAAGTTCCTCGTCAATCCGGCCCTGATCAGCCCTGCCACCGGCAACCAGCGAAACCAGGAGCTCCCACCGGAGGTCCTGGTCAACGGTAAGCCCGTCAAGGACCACGGAACCCTCCAGCAGTCCGGCCACGGTGTCCAGTTGACCGGCGCTCCTGGCGAGGAGGGCGTAGGACTTGACGAACTGCAGCTGGGCGTCGGAGGCCGGCGGGACCGCACCTGCGAGTTCCCACAACCGGTCCGCTGCCGAAATTGCCGTTGCTTCCTTGTGGGCTTCTGCCACGTAGAAGTTCAATGTAGTGGCAAGCTGGCGCAACTGGACCAGGATGACCGACGAGTCCGATTCCTGAGCGATGTTGGCGAGAACGAGCTCAACGTAACCGCGGGCGGGGGTTTCGCCGTCGCGGGCGGCGTCCCAGGCTGAACCCCAGACCAGCGTGCGTGGAAGGCTCTCGCTGAAGTCCTTGAGGTGCGCCGTGGCCGTGGCCAGGGATTTAGGGTCCAGACGGACCTTGGCATAGGCCAGGTCATCATCGTTCAGCAGGATGAGGTCAGGCTGCTGCAATCCGGCCAGGGCGGAAACTTCCGTGCGCTCGCCGTCGACGTCGAGCTCTGCGCGGTGGACCCGTTCCAGCTTGCCGGCGTCCGTGAGGTTGTAGAACCCCACAGCCAGCCTGTGCGGCCGGATGGTGGGCTGGTCCTCAACAGCGGACTGGAGGATGGCGAACGAGGTGACGGCGCCTTCGTCGTCGACTTCCAGTTCGGGCTTGAGCGTGTTCACTCCAGCCGTTTCGAGCCAGAGCCGGCCCCAGGCGTCCAGATCCCGCCCGCTGGCAGTCTCCAGCTCAGCCATCAGGTCGCTGAGCTCCGTGTTCTGCCAGGCGTACTTACGGAAATACTCCCGCACGCCAGCCATGAACTGTTCCGGGCCCACCCAGGCCACCAGCTGGCGCAGTACCGACGCTCCCTTGGCGTAGGTGATGCCGTCGAAGTTCACCTCAACGTCCTGCAGGTCGTTGATTTCGGCAAAAATGGGGTGCGTGGTGGGCAGCTGGTCCTGACGGTACGCCCAGGATTTCTCCACGGAAGCGAACGTGGTCCAGGCGCGATCGAACTTGGTGTTCTCCACCGCCGCGAGATGGGACATGTACTCGGCGAAGGACTCATTCAGCCACAGGTCGTTCCACCACCGCATGGTCACGAGGTCTCCGAACCACATGTGGGCCAGTTCGTGCAGCACAGTGATGGCACGGCGCTCCACCTGCGCTTCGGCCACCTTGCCCCGGAAGATATAGCCCTCCAGGATGGTCACCGCGCCGGCGTTCTCCATGGCTCCCGCATTGAATTCGGGAACAAAGAGCTGATCGTACTTATCGAAGGGATACGGGCAGCCAAACTGGGTTTCGAAAAACTCGAAGCCCTGCCGGGTCAGGTCGAAGATGTTATCGGCGTCGAGGTACTGCATCAGCGATTTCCGGGCGTAGATTCCCAGGGGAACAACCCTGCCGTCGGAGCTCTTCACCTCGCTGCTGACTGACTGGTACGGCCCGGCGATGAGGGCAGTGACGTAGGACGACAGCCGTGGTGTCGCGGCGAATTCCCACACGGACCGGGCACCGCCGTCGACGGCCGGGATGGTCTCCACCGGCGCTGGTGTGGGCGAGTTGGACACCACATTCCAGTGTGAAGGGGCAGTGACAGTGAACGTGAAGGTCGCTTTGAGGTCCGGCTGTTCGAACACAGCGAACATTCTCCGTGAATCCGGGACCTCGAACTGGGTGTAGAGGTAGACCTCGTTGTCTACCGGATCGACAAAACGGTGGAGGCCTTCGCCCGTGTTCATGTAGGGCGCATCCGCAACAACCAGGAGTTCGTTCCGCTCCGCAAGTTCGGGGAGCTGGATCCGGACACCGTCGGCCACAACGGAAGGATCCAGGGCCAGCCCGTTGAGGGTGACACTGTGGACAGTCTCCGTCACTGCATCGATAAAGGTGGACGAACCGGGTCTTGCAGCGAAATTCACGGCGGTGGTGGTGCCGAAGACCTTGTCCCCTTTGGTCAGGTCCAGGCTGACTTCGTACGACTCGACGGTGATCAGTTCGGCGCGCTCGCGCGCTTCGGCGCGCGTCAGGTTCATACCTGGCAAAGTGTTGCCTCCAAAAAGGTTGCGGCTGCCGGTGGGAAACTGCCTCCACCAAGCACTGTGAAGTCATTCTTTCATTTAGGGCAGCGTTGGCAAGTTACACAGCTCACACGCCCGCCGGCAGGGGTAGCGTTGAACCATGGGAACGTTCCGTGACGCTGTGGATGCCAAGGCTCTGCGGTTCGCTTTGGGATTTCCGGTGTTGTTGGCCGCGGCATTCGTGGTCTGCGCCGTTCTCCTCCGTCCTGACCTGCCCGAGCCCTTGGCTGTCCTGTGGACGTCCGACGGCGTTACGGGCTTTGCGCCGTTTCCTGCCTTTGTGGGGGTCGGCGGAGGCCTCATTGTGATCATCAGCTGGCTGGTCCTGCTCCAGGCCGTCCCCGTCTCCAGGCCGGTGCTCATGCGCAGGATCATGATGGGAACAGGTATCTCACTGAGCCTGTTCATAACCGCTGTCCTGGCTGCGGTGCTGGTTGGCCAGGCAGGCGTGGCTGACGCCCGGGCGGCGCAGGTTGACGCCATTGTGCTCGCGATGGGAAGCGGCTTTGCCCTTGCCATGGGTGTGGTGGTGGGCTTTGTCTTCAAGGCAGATGAGCAGTGGTCGGTTGACGATGACCGCGCGCTGGAACAGGCCCTCGAGCAGCAACTCGATCCTGATCTTGCGCGCGACAACGTCAGGCTTTGGGTCCATGCCCGCAGTTCGGTCTTTGTGATGCTCATTGTGGCCACGCTGTTCCCGGCGTCGCTGATTGCACTGGCCCTGCCATGGCTTAGCGGCCTGCTGGTGGCGGTGGCGGCAGTGCTGGCAGCGTTTCTGTTTGCGCGTATCACTGCTGACCGGAGCGGCCTTCGCGTCTTTGTGGCCGGTTTCGTCCGCGTTATGAACGTGCCCGCAGCCACGATTTCCTCTGCCGCCGCCTCCAACGTACGGGCCGCCGAATACGGGGGATGGGGATACCGGAGCCACGGGGACACTACAGCAGTGCTGGTCAGCAGTGGTCCCGCTGTGGTGCTGAAGCAAACTGACGGACAAAGGGCAGTTGTCAGCGGCGGCAATCCGGATTCCGCACAGAGGCTGGCCGAGGTGTTGTCACGAGTGGCCGCACGGGCGCGGGGGGAGGGCCGTTCCTAGTAGTCTTAGCTTCAACCCCAAGACAGCCCGGACGCTTCCCGGTGCTCACGACCAGAACGGACAACGCCGTGACCACATCCCCTTCATTTCCGCGGGTTCATATCGCCACAGACCACGCCGGTATGGAGCTCAGCGCCCACCTCGTCCGCCACCTCACCTCGCAGGGGTATGACGTAGTGGATCACGGACCCAAGGTCTACGACGCACTCGACGATTACCCGTCCTTCTGCATCAACGCAGCCCTGGCTGTTGTTGCAGACCAGCAGGCGGGTGTCCACGCTCTCGGGATTGTCCTGGGCGGTTCCGGGAACGGTGAACAGATCGCGGCAAACAAGGTCAAGGGCGTAAGGGCCGCACTGGCCTGGAACCACTCCACGGCCACCCTCGCCCGCGAACACAATGACGCGAACGTCGTCGCAGTCGGTGGACGCCAGCACAGTGTCGAGGAAGCCACCGCGCTCATCGAGGCATTTCTCAAGGAACCTTTCAGCAACGACGAACGGCATGTCCGCAGAATCTCGAAGATCGCCGCCTACGAGACCACCGGTGAGGTCATCGACTAGTGCCCGAAGGGCATTCGGTACACCGCCTCGCCCGGCAGTTCCGGGACATCTTCCTGGGAAAACAGCTCAGCGTCAGCAGCCCCCAGGGAAGGTTCTCCGCCGGTGCCAGGCTCCTGGACGGACACACGCTCTCCGCTTCGCAGGCTCACGGAAAGCATCTCTTCCTTGAGTTCAGCCATGGCCTTTTCCTGCACGTCCACCTGGGCCTGTACGGGGCCTGGAACTTTGGTGGAGATGATTCCTTCCGTGGCGCCTCGAGTATCGGTGCTCCCCGCACAGTGGGGGAGCAGGAAGTGTTCGACGACGGCGCTCCCGTCATATATGCCGGCCCGCCGGAACCGGTAGGCGCTGTCAGGGTACGGCTGGTGGACAGCCACGGCTGGGCTGATCTCAGGGGAGCCACGACGTGTGCCGTCATTACGGCGGAGGACCTCGCCACTGTGCTCAAGCGGCTGGGCCCTGACCCGCTGCGGAACATGCCGGGGGACAGGGAAACCTTCGTTCGTGGCGTGCTGACCAGACGAACCCCCATTGCGGCGTTACTTATGGACCAAAAGGTGATTGCCGGCGTCGGAAATGTCTACCGGGCGGAACTGCTCTTCAGGCAGCGGCTAAACCCTTGGCTGCCCGGGACGTCGCTGACACCTGCCGCTGCTGAAGAGTTGTGGGATGACGCAGTGTCGATGATGTCCGACGGTGCCCGGGACGGGAGGATCATCACCACCCCTTCCGCATACTGGTCCGCCGGGCCCGATCTCCTGCCGGATCAGGAGGAGGCCCATTTCACTTATCGCCGCCAGGGCCTCGAGTGCCGGGTCTGCGGCACGCCCATAGCAATGACCGAACTCTCGGCCAGAAAACTTTATTGGTGCCCTGTCTGCCAGCAAACCGGTTGAGGTAGCCTGACAACGATGGCCCCCGAACCAGCCCTGCTCGAGGATGCAGGGCAACCGTGGACCGCGACGACTTATGCACTCAACACTCTCCGGGACTGCGGGCTGGATGCTGGCGGGCTCGCCGGTACAGCCGGGCTGCTGGCGGCCAACAGCCGGTGGGAGTATGACAACCTCCCGTATTGGGGCGGAGAGGTGGACTGCTGCATCAATGCATTCACACTTTCCAACGGTCTCTGGCTCGGGGCCGACGTCTCCGGGGTCGCCCAGTGGTTTCTCGACCACCGGATGGCCGACGCCGGCTGGAACTGCGAGTGGATGGAGGGCTCCACCCGCTCCTCCTTCCATTCCACGCTTAACTCGCTGAAGGGCCACGATGGCAAAGCACCCGATCCGCGGCTCGCAGAAGCGATGGGAGTGATCCGCGCAGCCCGACGTCCCGACGGAACGTGGCTGCAGGAACGCCGTCATCCAGGGCGGTGTGGTTCGAGGTCGACGTGCCTCCTGGCCAGCCGTCCAAGTGGCTCACTTTCTACGGCACCCGCGTACTTGCTTGGTGGGACGAGGAGAACGGCGCGAGTCAACCAGCCTGATTTCAGCCACTGATTTTAGGCAAAAAAAAACACCCTGGTCCGGGGACCAGGGTGTTGGCAACTGGAGGGGACGACGGGAATCGAACCCGCGTAATCAGTTTGGAAGACTGAGGCTTTACCATTAAGCTACGTCCCCGGGAAGGCGCAACAACAGCGTCTGTAGCCATTCTCGCAGATCTTTCCGGTGGCTTCTTCAAGCCGGATACAACTAAACCTAATTCATGCCCCAAGTGTCAAATGTGCATTCCAAGCCAAAATCCCCGTAGACTGTCCTGTGCACTAACGGGGTGTAGCTCAGCTTGGCTAGAGCGCCTGCTTTGGGAGCAGGAAGTCGCAGGTTCAAATCCTGTCACCCCGACTCTGCAGTCCCGGCCGACGGCCGGACAGGACCTTGAGTTCGCAGAAATCCATCCCACAAAAACCAGGAGTACTTAGACTGTGAAGAGCGCTGTCGAGAACCTCACCCCTACACGGGTCAAGCTCAATGTTGAGGTCCCTTTTGAGGAATTGAAGCCCAGCATCGAAGAGGCATACAAGACTGTCGCTTCGCAGATCCAGGTCCCCGGTTTCCGTAAGGGCAAGGTTCCTTCCAAGCTGATCGATCAGCGCGTCGGCCGCGGCTACGTGCTGGAGACTGCCATCAACGAAGGCCTCAACGGCTGGTACCAGGCTGCTGTTCAGGAGTCGGGAATCCGTCCCCTGAGCCGTCCCGAGGTTGAAATCACCGAGGTGCCGGACCCGTCCTCCACCGACGGCGAACTGAAGTTCCACGCCGAGGTTGACGTTCGTCCCGAGGTTGAACTTCCTGACTACGCCGGCATCAAGGTTGAGGTCGCTGCCGCTGCTTCTTCGGACGCCGATGTCGACAAGGCCCTTGATGAGCTTCGCGGCCGCTTCGGTACCCTGAAGCCCGTTGACCGCCCGGCCGCTGATGGTGACTTCCTCACAATCGACATCACAGCCACCATTGATGGCGCTGAAGTCGATTCGGCTTCCGGCCTTTCCTACCAGGTGGGAACCGGCACCATGCTCGAAGGCCTCGACGAGGCCGTCACCGGCCTGAGTGCCGATGAGGACGCCATTTTCGAAACCACCCTCGTTGGCGGTGACCACGCCGGTGAATCCGCGCAGGTCAAGGTAGTAGTCAAGTCCGTGAAGGAGCGCGAGCTCCCTGAGGCCGACGACGACTTCGCCCAGCTTGCATCGGAGTTCGACACTCTTGCAGAACTGCGTGAGGACCTTGCCAAGCAGGCAGCTGAGTCCAAGGTTGTGGAGCAGGGCGTAGAGGCCCGCGACAAGGTCCTTGACAAGCTGGTCGAGCTGGTTGAGGTTCCCGTTCCGGACTCCGTAGTGGAAGAGCAGCTCGAAGCCCACTTCAAGGCTGAGAACTCCCACGGTGAAGGCGATCACGACACCGAAGAGCACCGCGCCGAAGTAAAGGCCAACACGGAGCGGGCGTTCCAGAACGAGATCATTCTTGACGCCATTGCGGACAAAGAAGAGGTCGGGGTCAGCCAGAACGAGCTCATCGACTACATCGTGACCACTGCCAGCCAGTACGGCATGGACCCGAACCAGTTCGCGCAGATCATCGATCAGAGCGGCCAGGTGCCCATGATGGTTTCCGAGGTCCGCCGTCGCAAGGCTCTCGCTGTTGTGCTGGGCCAGGCGGAGGTAACCGACACCGACGGCAAGGCTGTTGACCTGAGTGACTTCGTGCGCCCCGGTACCGAAGAGGCACCTGTCGCCGAAGGCGAAGAGACCGATGCCCCGGCAACCGAGGTCGCTGCCAGCGACGACCCGGCAGCCGTAAAGTTCTAAGCTATGTTGCAAGGCAGCCCCTGGATTCCTGATCCGGGGGCTGCCGCATTTAACCACCGTTTTGACGCACGGAACCAACTGCGTGAGTACGATGCGCCGTCAGCGAACAGCGCGATTCCTGAGAACAAAACGGCCGCGAAAACGGTTAGTGTCCAAGTAGTGAAGTTCAGTGATGTCGTTCAGTGACGTCACCGTCACCAGCGAGAGGTAAGCACATATGTCACAGCAATCAGCGGCTCCGAGAATGGCCACTGTCGATCCGGCCGCCCAGGACAACTACATCTACAACCGACTGCTGAAAGAGCGCATCATCTGGCTCGGCTCCGAGGTCCGTGACGAGAACGCCAACGCGATCTGCTCCCAGCTGCTGCTCCTCTCGGCAGAGGATCCCGATAAGGACATCTACCTCTACATCAACTCTCCCGGCGGCTCCGTCACCGCCGGCATGGCTATCTACGACACCATGCAGTTCATCCCGAATGATGTTGTCACCGTGGCTACAGGCCTCGCGGCTTCCATGGGCCAGTTCCTGCTGTCCTCGGGCACCAAGGGCAAGCGCTACGCCACACCGAATGCCCGCATCCTGATGCACCAGCCTTCAGGCGGCATCGGCGGCACGGCCTCGGACATCAAGATCCAGGCGGAACTCATTCTGCACATGAAGAAAGTCATGGCCGAACTCACGGCAGAGCAGACCGGCCAGACCGTCGACACCATCCTCAAGGACAACGACCGCGACAAGTGGTTCACCGCCGTAGAGGCCCTGGAATACGGCTTCTTCGACAGAATCTCCGCCCACGCCGGATCCGTTGCCGGTGGCGGCGGAACCGCGCAGAACTAACCGGTACAGACAGAACTGAATTCAGGAGCAATGGACATGACTTACAACTTCGGATCGTCTGCCGGTAATTTGCCTACCAGCCGCTACGTACTGCCGCAGTTCGAAGAGCGCACCCCCTATGGCTTCAAACGGCAGGATCCTTACACCAAACTGTTCGAGGACCGTATTATCTTCCTCGGCGTCCAGGTTGACGACGCTTCGGCCGACGACGTCATGGCACAGTTGCTCGTACTCGAGTCCACCGACCCGGACCGCGACATCACGCTGTACATCAACTCGCCGGGCGGCTCCTTCACGGCCATGACAGCCATCTATGACACCATGCAGTACATCCGTCCCGAGATCCAGACCGTGTGCTTGGGGCAGGCTGCCAGCGCCGCAGCAGTGCTCCTCGCCGCAGGAACCCCGGGCAAGCGCCTCGCTCTGCCGAACGCCAGGGTCCTCATCCACCAGCCCGCCCTCTCCGGCGGACAGGGCGGCCAGGCTTCGGACCTCGAAATCCAGGCCGCGGAGGTCATGCGCATGCGCTCCTGGCTTGAGGATACCCTCGCCCACCACTCGGGCCGGACGTCCGAGCAGGTCAACAATGACATCGAGCGCGACAAGATCCTCACCGCAGAGGAGGCCATGAATTACGGCCTCATCGACCAGGTTCTTGACTCACGCAAGATCAAGCCGCAGGCTATCACGCGGTAGCAATTCCGCCCGACGCCGGTACGGTTCAGATTTTTTTGGACCGTATCGGCGTCCGGTTTCCACCCTTCAGGCCCAATGTGACCTAGAGTGGATGTTGTCACTGCGGGGCTTGTCTCAGGCACGTCGGTGATTCCAACAACCGGTGCAAAGCTGCTTTCGCGGCAAGATACTAAGGGGTTTCCATATGGCTCGGATTGGCGAGAGCACCGATTTGCTGAAGTGTTCTTTCTGCGGAAAGAGCCAGAAGCAGGTGCGCAAGCTCATTGCCGGGCCGGGTGTCTATATCTGCGACGAATGTATCGAGCTTTGCAACGAGATCATTGAGGAAGAACTTGCGGAAGTAGCTGATCTTGGCAGCTTCGAGCTTCCCAAGCCCCGCGAGATCTTCGACTTCCTGCAGGAATACGTCATCGGCCAGGAGCCGGCCAAGCGATCGCTGGCAGTGGCTGTCTACAACCACTACAAGCGCATCCAGGCCGGGCACGCACCCAAGAGCGGCAGCCTTGCGGAAGGCGTCCACCATGACGACGTAGAGATTTCAAAGTCCAACATCCTGCTGATCGGTCCCACCGGCTGCGGAAAAACCTACCTTGCCCAGACCCTTGCACGCCGGCTTAATGTTCCGTTCGCCGTCGCCGATGCAACGGCGCTGACCGAGGCCGGCTACGTTGGCGAGGACGTCGAGAACATCCTGCTGAAGCTGATCCAGGCAGCGGACTATGACGTCAAGAAGGCCGAGCAGGGCATTATCTACATTGACGAGATCGATAAGATCTCGCGGAAGAGCGAGAACCCGTCCATCACCCGTGACGTCTCCGGTGAAGGCGTGCAGCAGGCGCTCCTGAAGATCCTGGAAGGAACTGTCGCGTCAGTTCCGCCGCAGGGCGGACGCAAGCACCCGCACCAGGAGTTCATCCAGATAGACACGACGAACGTTCTGTTCATCGTCGCCGGCGCGTTCGCTGGCCTGGAGGAAATCATCGGTTCCCGCTCCGGGCGCAAGGGCATAGGATTTGGTGCCCCGCTGAACGAGGTCAAGAACAAGGTCGACTCCTACGGCGAAGTCATGCCTGAGGACCTGTTGAAGTTCGGGCTTATCCCGGAGTTCATTGGCAGGCTCCCCGTTATCACCACCGTCTCCCACCTGGACCGTTCGGCGCTGATCCAGATCCTCTCCACCCCCAAGAACGCCCTCATCAAGCAGTACCAGAAGATGTTCCAGCTGGACGGCGTGGAGCTCGTGTTCGATGACGAGGCCCTGAACATCATCGCCGATCAGGCTTTGGAGCGGGGCACCGGAGCCCGCGGCCTGCGTGCCATCCTGGAGGAAGTCCTGCTTCCCGTGATGTTCGATCTGCCCAGCCGTGATGACATCGCCAGCGTTGTCATCACGGCCGACGTTGTCTCCAAGAAGGCCCAACCCACCATGATCGCCCATGACGTGGTGGCGAAACGGCGGAATAAATCCGCCTAGGCCTTCGCTGTGCTGAGCGTGCGCCTGTATCGTGCCATGCCCTGACGCCTTTTCGAGGAGATTCACTGTGCCTGAAACCACTGCCAGTAAAGCCGACTTCTGGTTCGACCCCGTCTGCCCCTTCGCCTGGATCACGTCCCGGTGGATCGGTGAGGTGGAGGAAGTCCGCGACATCGCCACGGAATGGCACGTCATGAGCCTGGCCGTCCTGAACGAGGGCCGCGATCTTGACGGCGGCTACCGCGAACTGATGGACAAGGCATGGGGTCCGGTCCGCGTCATCATTGCCGCCAGCGAGCAGCATGGGGCTCAGGTTATCAAGCCGTTGTATGACGCGATGGGCACCTTGATCCACGACGGCGGCGAGAAGGACTACGGGCTCGTGATCGCGAAAGCACTGGCAGAATGCGGCCTGCCGTCGGATCTTGCCAAGGCGGCCGCTTCGGATGACTTCGATTCGCAATTGCGTGCAAGCCACGAAGCCGGAATCTCCCTCGTGGGCCAGGACGTCGGAACCCCGGTTGTTGCCTTCAACGGCACCGCCTTCTTCGGCCCGGTCCTGACTCGGATACCGCGGGGTGAGGAAGCAGGCCGGCTGTGGGATGCAACGGTAACTCTTGCAGGGTTCCCGCATTTCTTCGAGCTCAAGCGGAGCCGGACGGAACGCCCGGAGTTCAACTGAAGCTGTCGCAAGGGCACCGGAAAACTACCATGTTGTAGTTCTCCCGGTGCCCTTGCGCATCACTGACCGCGGGACAACAATAGGTCTTACCCACTTCGAAAGAAGTGGGACGCAAGAACCAAAGATTCAGTGACATGCATCTGACGCAGCCTTCGGCAAAGTCAGAAGCAGACTACCAGTGACGGGGTAGGAAGACCTGAAAATCTGAGGATCTTGCCAGACTGTCAAAGACGTCACCAGACAGCCGAAAAGTCGAAGCCCCACCAACGGCAAAACGCTGATGGGGCTTCCCCTTTGCCCAAAAATAGCTCCTGACGCTCCTAGGCCTTCTGCACCTCTTCAGCGGGAGCCAACTCCACGGCACTCACAGTCAATTCGCCGTTCGAGGCTTCGAGGGTCAGTTCGCGGGCATTCGAGGCAGCTTTCAAGTCGCCAAGGCCAGCCCGCAGCTGCGCTGTCAGGGCCTCGGACGCAGTGATCGTTGCGGAAAGAACCTCGGTGCGCTGTTTGACCTTGGCCTCGGACTTCGCCTTGCGGATTCCGCTCAGTGCTGTGCCCACGGTTGCGAGCATGGTGGTGTCGCCGTCGGAAACCTCCAAGGCTGACGGCCAGGCTGCACGGTGAACTGAACCTGAGCGCCACCAGCTCCACACGTCCTCGGTTGCGAAGGGCAGGAAGGGGGCGAACAGGCGCAGCAGCGTGTCCAGGGTGGTAGCGAGGGCAGCAAGAACTGATGCCTGTTCCGTAGGCCCGGACGCACCGTAGGCCCGGTCCTTAATGAGCTCCACGTAATCGTCTGTGAACTGCCAGAAGAAGCTCTCGGTAATCTGCAGCGCACGCGCGTAGTCGTAGTTCTCAAAAGCCTTGGTGGCCTGCTGCACCACGTCCGAAAGCTGCGCGAGCACTGCCCGGTCCAAGGGGTTGGTCAGGGCTCCCGACGCGGGTGCTTTTTCCGGGGCGGGCAGACCAACCCCGGGATTGGTCAGCACCGACAGGTCGCCGGAAACCACGGAGTTCTCGGTGGCGCCAAGGTTGAGGACGAACTTGGAGGCGTTCAGCAGCTTGATGGCCAGCCTGCGGCCGATCTTCATCTGCGCGATCTCGTAGGCCGTATCCGCTCCCAGCTTCGCTGACGTAGCCCAGTACCTGACGGCATCGGAGCCGAACTCTTCCAGGATGTCGGTGGGAACCACCACGTTGCCCTTGGACTTGGACATCTTCTTCCGCTCCGGGTCCAGGATCCAGCCGGAGATTGCAGCGTGCTTCCAGGGTGCGGTGTTCTGCAGGGCATCGGCGCGGACGGCGGAGGAAAAGAGCCAGGTCCGGATGATGTCGTGGCCCTGGGGGCGGAGATCGAACGGGAAGACCTTGGCGAAGAGTTCCTCGTCACGGCTCCAGCCGCCCACGATCTGCGGCGTCAGGCAGGAAGTCGCCCAGGTGTCCAGGATATCTGCGTCTCCGGTAAAGCCGCCCGGAACGTCGCGCTGGGCTTCTTCATAGCCGGGTGCCGCATCGGCTGCCGGGTCCACCGGCAGCTGCTCGTCCGCCGGAAGGATCGGCGCGTCATACTGCGGGTTGCCGTCAACATCCAGCGGGTACCAGACAGGAATGGGTACGCCGAAGAAGCGCTGACGGGAAACCAGCCAGTCTCCGTTCAGCCCGGAGATCCAGTTCTCGTAACGTGAACGCATGAATGAGGGGTGGAATTCGATCTCACGCCCGCGGGCTATGAGGCGTTCGCGGCGGTCCTCGTCGCGTCCGCCGTTGCGGATGTACCACTGGCGGGAGGTGACCACTTCGAGGGGCTTGTCGCCCTTTTCGTAGAAGTTGACCGGGTGCATGATCTTCTTGGGCTCGCCGTCGAGCAGGTCAGCCTCGGAAAGGAGTTTCACTACCGATTCCTTCGCGCTGAACACCGTCTTGCCGGAGATGGCTTCAAATGCTTCACGGCCCGCGTCTGTGGTGATCCATTCCGGCGTCTCGCCGATGATCCGGCCGTCCCGGCCAACAATGGCGCGGGTGGGCAGCTGGAGCTCCCGCCACCAGGTAACGTCGGTGAGATCACCAAAGGTGCAGACCATGGCAATGCCTGAACCCTTGTCCGCTTTGGCGAGATGATGGGCCTTCACCTCCACCTCCACTCCGAACAGGGGCGAGGTGACCTTCTTGCCGAACAGCGGCTGGTAGCGCTCGTCGTCGGGGTTTGCCACCAATGCGGCACACGCGGCCAGAAGTTCCGGGCGGGTGGTCTCGATGTAGATCTTTTCGCCGTCTTCAGTGAAGAACGGGTAGCGGTAGTACGCGCCGGCCACCTCGCGGTCCTCCAGCTCAGCCTGCGCCACAGCAGTGCGGAAAGTCACGTCCCACAGCGTGGGGGCCTCGGCCATGTAGGCGTCACCGGCGGTCAGGTTGGCCAGGAAAGCTCGCTGGGAGACGGCGCGGGAGTTGTCGTCAATCGTCCGGTAGGTGAGGTTCCAGTCGACGGACAGCCCCAGGGTCTGAAAGAGGTTCTCGAAGACTTTCTCGTCCTCAACCGCCAGCTCCTCGCATAGCTCAATGAAGTTCCGGCGCGAGACGACGTCGAAATCGCGCTGGTTCTTGGCTGGCACCGCCGGCGGCTGGTAATCGGCATTATAGGGAACGGCAGGATCGCAGCGCACGCCGTAGAAATTCTGCACGCGGCGTTCCGTGGGCAGGCCGTTGTCGTCCCAGCCCATGGGGTAGAAGACGTTCTTGCCGGACATCCGCTGATAGCGTGCCAGCGCGTCTGTCTGCGTATACGAGAACATGTGGCCCACGTGAAGGGACCCTGATGCCGTCGGCGGGGGAGTGTCTATGGAATAGACCTGTTCACGCGTCGTCTGCGGATCGAACTTGTACGTACCTTCGTTCAGCCAGCGCTGCGTGAGGGCAGCTTCCAGCCCTTCCAGCGCGGGCTTGTCGGGAACGTTAATAGGGGCAGTGGTGGGCGTGTCTGTACCCTGATTTGCTTGAGCCATGGAGCAATTGTTTCATGGTCTCTTCCATGGCCCGCACGGGAGCTGGTCACACTCGAATCGCGGAGCGCGCAATCCCGCTAGGGTGGTGCCATGACTGAGGAGACACCGAACAAGACGGCAGTGGTTACCGGGGCAAGCACAGGGATCGGCGAGGCTACCGTCCGTGCGCTCCGAAAGCAGGGCTGGAACGTTTTCGCGGTAGCCCGCCGGGAGGAAAGGCTGGCCTCACTGGCGGCCGAGACTGGTGCGGTCGCTATCGCGGCGGATATTACCCAGGACGCCGACGTCGCACGGTTGCTGGCTGTGGTCACTGAGGCCGGAGGCGCTGACACGCTGGTCAATATTGCCGGCGGTGCCCGCGGCACCGACAAGGTCGGGGAGGCAAAGACTGAAGAGTGGACCTGGATGTTCGAGGTGAATGTCCTGGGAACCATGAAACTTACACGCGCCTTCCTGCCGATGCTCCGGGCCAACGGCAAAGGCACAGTGCTGAACCTCACATCCACCGCCGGGCTGGTCGCCTATGAGGGCGGTGCGGGCTACAACGCAGCGAAGTTCGGGCAGCACGCCCTGACCGGGGCACTCAGGCTGGAAGAGGCAGAGCACAACATCCGCGTCATCGAAATTGCGCCTGGGATGGTCCAGACCGAGGAATTTTCCCTCAACCGCCTCGGTGGAGACCGCACCGCCGCCGAAAATGTCTACCAGGGCGTCGAGAACCCGTTGACAGCCGAAGACGTGGCCGACGTCGTCCGCTATGCAGTCACGGCCCCGCACCATGTGAATCTGGATCAGATTGTGATCCGGCCGGTAGCGCAGGCTGCCAATCACAAAGTCATCCGGAAGAGCCCCTGATCCTCGTCAGCCGACCCCCGGGACCCGGAGGGTAGCGCTTTGCACGTGTCCGCTTTGCACGTGTCATAGGCACGAGCCCAAGGATGATTGCCTCGTCACCACCTCCCTCGCCGGGAGGAATTCCGGTTAGCAGGGCCCCGGCGGGAACAGTTAGACTTGCTGCAACAGCTTTGACCCGGCAATCACCGGCGAGCTTCCGGAAGAACGCCTTCACCGAACGTCATGCGCGGAGAAGGTCAGTAGAGCCGGACGGGTAAGCCCGTTACAGCAGTAATGAGCGGCCGACGCCGGCCAGCTCCTCCACGGGGGAGCCAGACGGTGGAGGTAAGTGAGGTGGTACCGCGGTGCCGGGCTACGTTGGAAAGTATCGCAGGACAGCGAGACTGGACAATCTGCCAGGAGCCGTCCTCGCATCCTGAATGAATCCACTTATTCACCAGCTCAACCCAGGATGTCGAAATGACCCATTACCCCAAGGCCTTGGCCGCACCCGCCGGTGCAGCTTCCCCTACCTCAGGTGTCTCCGCCTCCGTGAAGTTCCCGGAAATTGAAGAGCGGATCCTGAAGTACTGGGACCAGGACGGGACATTCCAGGCGAGCATCGACCAGCGCCCTTCGGATCTCCCGGACGGTGCCCCAGGCAGCAACGAGTTCGTTTTTTACGACGGCCCGCCCTTCGCCAACGGCCTGCCTCACTACGGCCACTTGCTCACAGGCTATGCCAAGGACCTGGTGGGCCGTTACCAGACCCAGCGCGGGAAGCGCGTCGAACGCCGTTTCGGCTGGGACACCCACGGGCTTCCTGCCGAGCTCGAAGCCATGAAGCAACTGGGTATGACGGACAAGACCCAGATCGAAGCCATGGGCATCGATAAATTCAACGAGGCCTGCCGGGCCTCCGTAATGAAGTACGCCGATGAGTGGAAGAACTACGTCACCCGCCAGGCCCGCTGGGTGGACTTTGAAAACGACTACAAGACGCTCAACGTCGAATACATGGAGTCTGTGCTCTGGGCGTTCAAGCAGCTTCACGAAAAAGGCCTCACCTATAACGGTTACAGGGTGCTGCCCTATTGCTGGAAGGACGAGACACCGCTCTCCAACCACGAACTGCGTATGGACGACGACGTTTACAAGAACCGCCAGGACCAGACCGTCACCGTGACGTTCCCCATCAAGGCCGGAGCATCGGAACTGTCCCGGCGCCTCGAAGGGGTGCAGGCGCTCGCCTGGACCACCACCCCCTGGACGCTGCCCACCAACCTGGCCCTCGCCGTCGGGCCGTCCATCACGTATGCCGTGCTTCCGGCCGGTCCCAACGGGATCAAGGCCGCCTCCCCGGAAGCTCCCGTTACGGGAAGTTTCCTTCTCGCTGCCGATCTTCTGGGCATGTACGCAAAAGACCTCGGATACGGCGACGGCACGGCGGGTGTTGAAGCTGCCGAGGCCGCGGTGACAGCAACTGTCACGGGCGCTGAGCTTGACGGCGTTGAGTACCAGCCGCTCTGGAACGACTTCAGTGACGCCGAAAAATTCGGCACGGAGAATGCCTGGCGGTTCCTGGTGGCCGATTACGTCACCACCACCGACGGCACGGGTATCGTCCACCAGGCCCCGGCCTACGGTGAAGATGACCAGAAGGTCTGTGAAGAGGCCGGCATTCCAGTGGTCCTGTCCGTGGATGAGGGCGCCAAATTCCTGCCGCTGTTCTCCCACGGAGACCTTCACGACATTGTCGGGCTACAGGTGTTCGACGCCAACAAGCCCATCACGCAGGTGCTCCGGGCACAGGGCCGCCTGGTCCGCCAGGCCAGCTATGAGCACAGCTACCCGCACTGCTGGCGCTGCCGCAACCCCCTGATCTACCGCGCCGTGTCCTCCTGGTACGTGGAAGTCACCAAATTCAAAGACCGGATGTCAGAGCTCAACCAGGAAATCAACTGGATCCCGGGCAACGTCAAGGACGGGCAGTTCGGCAAGTGGCTGGAAAACGCCCGCGACTGGTCCATCAGCCGGAACCGCTACTGGGGCAGCCCCATCCCGGTGTGGCAGTCGACTGACCCCGAGTACCCGCGCACCGACGTCTACGGCTCCCTAGCTGAAATCGAGGCCGATTTCGGCCGGCTGCCGCTGAACAAGGACGGCCAGGTTGACCTGCACCGGCCCTTCATCGACGAGCTGACCAGGCCCAACCCGGACGATCCCCGGACCCCGGAAGAGGGCCAGTCGGTCATGCGCCGTGTCGAGGACGTCCTGGACGTCTGGTTCGACTCCGGTTCCATGCCCTACGGCCAGGTCCACTACCCGTTCCAGAACGAGGAATGGTTCGATACCCACAACCCCGCAGATTTCATCGTGGAGTACATCGGGCAGACACGCGGCTGGTTCTACATGCTGCACATCCTGTCCACGGCACTGTTTGACCGCCCGGCTTTTCGGAACGTCATCAGCCACGGCATCGTGCTGGGCTCTGACGGGCAGAAGATGTCCAAGAGCCTGCGAAACTACCCCGACGTGTCCGAGGTTCTGGACCGCGACGGCTCTGACGCGATGCGCTGGTTCCTGATGTCCAGCCCCATCCTGCGCGGTGGCAATCTTGTAGTCACTGAACAGGGAATCCGCGACGGCGTCCGCCAGGTCATCCTGCCGCTCTGGAACGTTTACAGCTTCTTCACGCTGTACACGAATGCCTCCGCTGGTGGCGACGGCTACGAAGCCAGGCTCCGCTACGACGGCTACTCCGACACCCTGGACCAGTACCTGATGGCCAACACCGGTGACCTGGTGGGGAATATGACCACACAGCTGGACAGCTACGACATCTCCGGTGCCTGCGATGAACTGCGCAGTTACCTGGATATGCTCACCAACTGGTACGTCCGCCGCAGCCGCCAGCGGTTCTTCGACGAGAACGTTGATGCCTTCGACGCGCTCTACACCGCGCTTGAGGCTGTCTGCCGCGTCTCAGCATCCTTGCTGCCGCTCGTGTCCGAGGAGATCTGGCGCGGACTGACAGGCGGACGTTCCGTGCATCTGGCCGACTGGCCGGACGCGGGGCTGTTTCCGGCAAACGGGGGCCTCGTCGAGGCCATGAACCGCGTGCAGCAGATCTGCTCCACGGGCTCGTCCCTGCGCAAGGCAGCGAACCTCCGTGTCCGCCTGCCGCTGCAGGAACTCACTGTGGTGGCACCCGGCGCGGACGCGCTGGAAGGTTTCGCCGCCGTCGTCGCCGATGAACTGAACCTGCGCTCAGTGCGGTTGCTAGACGCCGCCAGCGCCTCCCCGGAGGAGTTCGGCATCGAGCAGAAGCTCGTGGTCAACGCCCGGGCCGCGGGTCCGCGTCTTGGGAAAAACGTCCAGCAGGCCATCAAGGGCTCAAAGTCGGGAGACTGGTCGGTAGATGAAGCCGGGGTTGTTACTGCTGGTGGGCTGGAACTTGAGCCGCAGGAGTACACGCTGGAGACTGTCGTGGCGGAATCCGCAGCAGGCACCGGCTCCCGGGCAGCCGGGGTTCTGCCAGGAGGCGGATTCGTGGTCCTCAACACCGAGGTCACGCCCGAACTCGAGGCCGAGGGACTGGCTCGCGACATGGTCCGCGCCATCCAGCAGGCACGCAAGGATGCCGGACTGAATGTCAGTGACCGTATCCGGACCACTGTCACAGCCGCCCAGGGCGTAGTTGACTCCCTGCTGGCAAATGCGGTTCTGGTCAAGACCGAGACGCTGACTGTTGATCTCGTCGCCACTCCCGCTGACTCAGCAGAACCGCAAATTTCCGTCGAAAAAATAGGGGCCTGAGCAATGACCGACGAATTTTCCGTGGAGAGTGTCTACGCCGAACTGTTGGGCCGAGCCCCCGAAAACAAGATGGAGCCGCGGCTTGCTCCCTTGTTCCGGGCGATGGAAATCCTGGGGGAGCCTAACAAGGCTTTCCCGATCATCCACATCACCGGTACCAACGGTAAGACGTCCACCGCCCGCATGATCGAGGCGGGCCTGCGCGCCCATGGCCTCAGCACCGGCCGTTACACCAGTCCGCACCTTTCCAAGGTGACGGAGCGGATCAGCATTGACGGCTCGCCGGTACCGGATGACACCTTCGTGCGGATCTGGGATGAGATCAGGCCCTACCTGGAGATAGTGGACAAAGAACTCGTTGCCGAAGGGCAGCCCCGGCTGACCTACTTCGAATGCCTCACCATCCTCGGGTTCGCCGTTTTTGCCGACCAGCCGGTCAACGTTGCGGTCATGGAAGTCGGCTTGGGCGGCATCACCGACGCGACGAACGTGGGCGACGGTCAGGTCGCCGTCATCACACCGATCTCGCTGGACCACACCGACCTTCTCGGTGACACCACCGAGGACATCGCCTACGAGAAAGCGGGCATCATCAAGCCCGGCGGATTCCTGATCAGCGCAGGCCAGCCAGTGGACGCCGCACAGGTGCTGCTGGAAAAGGCGAAGGAAGTCCAGGTTCCCTTCCGGTTCGAGGGCGTTGAGTTCGGTGTAGCGTCACGCACCGTTGCTGTCGGCGGCCAGGTTGTCACCATCCAGGGACTCGCAGGGCGTTACGAGGACCTGCTGTTGCCGCTGCACGGCTCGCATCAGGCAGAGAATGCCGCAGTGGCAGTGGCAGCGCTCGAAGCATTCCTCGGCGGAGGGGAGAAAGAGCTCGACGCCGAGATCCTCCAGGAGGCCTTCGCCTCCGTGACCTCGCCCGGCCGCCTGGAAGTGGTACGGACTGCGCCCACCATCATCGTGGATGCCGCTCATAATCCCGAAGGGATCCGGGTCTCGGCCGAAGCCATCCATGAAGCCTTTACCCTGACCAAGCTCGTGGTGGTGGTCGGAGTGCTCAAGGAGAAGGATGCGGAGGAGATTCTCCGCCAGCTCAAAGAGTCGCTGGGAGACCTCGCCGCTGAATATTGCTTTACGCAATCCAACTCGCCCCGCGCCGTCCCGGCAGAAGACCTCGAAGAGCTGGCCCTGGACCTGGGATTCGGCGAGGACAACGTCCACGTCGCCGCCCAGTTGGACGACGCCCTCGAATGGGCCGTGGAGCGCGCCGAGTCTAATGACGACCTCTCCGGCGGCGTCCTGGTGACCGGCTCCATCACCCTCGTTGCAGAAGCCCGCATCCTGCTGGGGAAGACGGAGGTATAAGCGGTGGCCAGACTCACCAAGGCCCAGCGTGAATGGCAGCCAGGCATGCCCAAAAAACGCCGCTCCACGAAAGTGATGTTCGCCTCGACAGTCCTGTTACTTGAGGGTTTCGTGGCGTTCTTCGCCACACTCGCGGTATTCGGGCTCAGGCGCGGGGAGATTTCACCCGTGCTCATTCTCTCCGTCGGCATCGGGCTAAGCCTCGTCCTGGTTTTCACGTGCGCTGTGCTGTCCAAACCCTGGGGCGTAGGCCTGGGCTGGGCCCTGCAGCTCGTGCTGATCCTTACCGGAATCGTGGAACCCATGATGTTCCTCGTTGGGGGGCTGTTCGCGCTTGCCTGGTGGTACGGCATCCGCACAGGCATCCGGCTTGATTCGGAAGCCGCCCAACGGGAGCGCGAACAAGCCGAATGGGAGGCCTCCCATCCCGTCGGGAGCGAGCCCGAAGCCGGCAGCGAAACCCCGTAGACTTACCGGGAACCCCACAACCACTACCTTGGAGCAACTGTGAGCGTTGAGCGCACCCTCGTTTTGATCAAGCCCGACGGCGTAGTCCGTAACCTGAGCGGCATCATCCTGAGCCGGATTGAGGCCAAGGGCTATACTCTGGCCGAGCTGAAAAAGGTCAACGCCAGCAGGGAGCTGCTCGAGCAGCACTATGCCGAGCACGCCGGCAAGCCTTTCTATGAGCCCCTCGTGGAGTTCATGCTCAGCGGCCCGGTCGTGGCTGCCATCTTTGAAGGCCACAAAGTGATCGAGGGCTTCCGTTCACTGGCGGGCACCACGGATCCCACCACCGCGGCCCCCGGAACCATCCGCGGCGACTTTGGCCGTGACTGGGGCCTGAAGGTCCAGCAGAACCTGGTCCATGGCTCCGATTCCGTCGACTCGGCCGAACGCGAGATCGGCATCTGGTTCCCGTAGGCAAGCAATCTTCTGGGGCCACTAGACCACCCCGCGAGATGACAGATAAGGCCAATGTTCGTAAAGAACATTGGCCTTATCTGTCATCTGAGCGCCTTAGAGGGAAGCCCGGTTACATACCGCCGTTGCCAACAAACATGTTGAGGAACGCAAAAAAGATCGAGGCGATCACGGCTACATACAGGAGTGCCGTGATAATCCAGCCATAATCGCCGAGTGTCTTGGCCAGACCGGCGGGAACGGGAATGACTTTGTGGCTGACGTTGCGGACCGTCACCCAGACGAACAGCGGAATCATGGCGGCCCAGACAACCATGCAGAAGGGGCACAGGACGTGGATGTCGTAGAGCGCCTGAGACCAGAGCCAGATCACGAAGATGAAGCCTGATGTCACGCCGGTCTGAAGGCCCAGCCAGTACCACCGGCCGAAAGTGGCCCCGGCGAGCAGTCCCACGCCCGTGGTGATAATGATGGCGAACGCCACGATCCCAATGAACATGTTGGGGAATCCGAAGACAGAGCTTTGCCACGTCTGCATGACCTGACCACAAGAGATCCAAGGGTTGACGTCGCAGACAGTGGTGTAGTTGGCGTCTTTGAGAGTTTCGAGTTTCTCGAGAACCAGGATTCCGGAGGCTATCCAGCCGATGATGCCCGTGGTGACCAGGAGCCAGGCGAACGGGCGGGCACGGGTCATCGGAGGCAACCCCTGCTCCTCGGGGCTTCCGGCGGAGTCGGCGAAACCCTGTGCAGGCGCAGCGCCGCCAGTGGTCTTGGAGATGCTGGGCATGAGCTTGATGCGTCCTTTGTGTTGAATGGTCCTTGCCCGATTGTAACGCCGGACTCTGGGTGCGGGGTGTGACGGCGGTGTACCGGTGTGATAGTCCACCCAGAGTCCTTGCACCGTGGCCCCTGTTGTGCGCGTCCCCGGTGAATCGACTTCCCATGTGAGAGAATGAACGTGGCTGGAAGACGAACCACATTCGGATTCCGGTCCGGTGACTTGTTTCCCAAGACCGCCAATGATGAGCAGGGCACGCCGGGGATCCTTCGATCACGGCCTATCCCGCAATGCCATTGGACGGCACCTGGTTGTGGCTGGTAGAACAACGGGTTTTCAGAACAATTTCGCCGGCTCTCCAGGGCTGCCGCACCCCACTGCCGGTGCGAACCTGAGGGTATTCAATTGACTTCTGTCAATGCCTGCGGGTTTTGACAATAAGTGCCCCAATGGGTGCCGAATGTGGCGGTACGTCAGGGGCAGGAGTATCGCCACATATGGATAAAGACCAAGTTGCAGCCGTTAACGTCGAAGCTGCGGAAGCACCCGAAGCGCCAAAGAAGGCCACCCGGACCCGCCGCAAGGCCATCCCCAAGACCCAGGCCGTCACCGCAGAGGGCATCCCCATCGATCCCGACGCGACCCGCACGGACACGGGCGAAGCAGCGGCACCGGAAAAGGCTGCCCCCGCCAAACGGAGCCGTGCACGCAAACCTGTTGAGTCCGCCGTCGCCGAGGAAGCAGCCGTCGCTGGGGAAGCAGCTGCCGCCGACGAACCCGCAGTGACAGACCCTGCGCTGGAAGACGCCCCGAAGAAGAAGCCCGTACGTCGGCGCGCCAGCCGCGCAAAAGCAGCTGTTGCCGAGGTGGAAGACGAAACCACCGAGACCGCTCCGGAGGCTGAAGAAGCACCAACTGACGCCGTCCAGTCTGCCGGTGCGGCTGTTACTGCTCCCGGACAGGAAACCGAAGCTGCCGAGGAACAACCGGAAGCCCAGGAAGCTGCGGACGATGAGCAGCCCAAAGCTGAGACCCCCGCGGTGGGCTCCCTCTTCCTGGAACCCGGCTCGGTAACCTCCATGATTTTCCAGGCACCCGATCTCAGTACGGTTGTCAGGCCTGTCCCGGCACCTGTTGTCGAGGATGACGATGAAACCGAGAACACCTCTGACGAGGGCGAGCTGGACGAATCCGGCAACCGTCGCCGTCGCCGCAGCCGCGGCCGCCGTGGCCGCAGCCGCGGAACCGAGCGTGAAGCCGGAGACGAGACAGAGGACACCGACGGTGACGCCGGTGAAGCGGAAGCTGATGAGCAGGGAACTGCAGGTTTGGGCGACGGCGTCACCTCGCGCCGCCGTCGTCGTCGCCGCCGTGGTGACCAGGACATCGAACTTACCGGCGGGGGAGACGACGATCCTCCCAACACCGTAACGAGGGTCCGCGCACCCCGGGCCGTCACCGAGGCGCCGGTGAGCAACCGCGTCACCAGCGTCAAGGGTTCTACCCGCCTTGAGGCGAAGAAGCAGCGCCGGCGCGAGTCGCGCGACACGGGCCGTCGTCGCACGGTCATCACTGAAGCTGAATTCCTGGCACGCCGTGAATCAGTTGACCGGCAGATGATCGTCCGCCAGCGCGATGACAGAATTCAGATCGCCGTTCTCGAAGACGGCGTCCTGGCCGAGCACTTCGTGTCCAAGACCCAGCAGGATTCACTGATCGGCAACGTCTACCTGGGCAAGGTCCAGAACGTGTTGCCGTCCATGGAGGCTGCCTTCGTCGACATTGGCCGCGGCCGTAATGCCGTGCTGTACGCCGGCGAGGTCAACTGGGATGTGGCCAGCCTGGAAGGCAAGCAGCGCCGCATCGAGAACGCCCTTAAATCAGGCGACTCCGTGTTGGTCCAGGTCACCAAGGACCCCGTAGGGCACAAGGGCGCACGCCTGACCAGCCAGATTTCCCTTCCCGGACGCTACCTGGTCTACGTGCCTGGCGGCTCCATGACCGGAATCTCCCGCAAGCTTCCCGACGTCGAACGGAACCGGCTCAAGCGAATCCTCAAGGACCGCCTGCCCGAAGATGCGGGCGTCATCGTCCGCACCGCTGCCGAGGGGGCTTCCGAAGAGGAGCTGACCCACGACATCAACCGCCTTCGGGCGCAGTGGGAAGGCATCGAAAGCCAGGCGACCTCCACGAAGGTCCTGGCACCGGAACTGCTTTACGGGGAGCCGGACCTCACCATCAAGGTTGTCCGCGACGTCTTCAACGAGGACTTCTCCAAGCTGATCGTCTCCGGCGAGGAAGCCTGGGACACCATCGAGGCCTACGTGACCTACGTGGCTCCGGACCTTGTTGGCCGCCTGGAAAAGTGGACCAAGGACCAGGACATCTTCTCGGCCTGGCGCATCGATGAGCAGATCCACAAGGCACTGGACCGCAAGGTCTTCCTGCCGTCAGGCGGCTCCCTGGTGATCGACCGTACCGAGGCGATGACGGTAGTCGACGTCAACACGGGCAAGTTCACGGGCAGCGGCGGAAACCTCGAAGAGACCGTCACCAAGAACAACCTGGAAGCCGCCGAGGAAGTAGTGCGCCAACTGCGCCTGCGGGACATCGGCGGCATCATCGTGATCGACTTCATCGACATGGTCCTGGAGTCCAACAGGGATCTGGTGCTCCGCCGGATGGTCGAGTGCCTGGGCCGGGACCGGACCAAGCACCAGGTGGCTGAAGTTACCTCCCTCGGCCTGGTCCAGATGACACGCAAGCGTATGGGCACAGGCCTCCTGGAGGTCTTCGGCGAGCAATGCGAACATTGCACCGGCCGCGGCGTGGTCACCCACGACGAGCCAGTGGAGCACCGCAGGGCCAACACCGTCGCCGCGGAGCACTACGTGCCGCGCGCCGAAGTGCAGCCCGCTGCGCGGACTGAGCGCAAGCGGCGTCGCGGCAAAGGCGGGCAGGCCCTGGGAGAGCCGCTGACGCTTCCGGCACCCGTTCACGCCGAACCCACCGACGCCGAGCGTCACGCTAAGGCTGAAGCAACCCGGGCAGCGTTGGCCAACATCGCCGCCGCAGCCCACGCCGCCCACCTTCATGACGACGACGTTCAGGCCGCCCGGGCCAGCGCAACCGGGGCGGAACGGGAAGCTGTCCGGTCAGAACCCGCTGCCCAGGCACCGTCCCGCTCCCGTGAAACCTCACGCCCGCAGGCCACAGAGCCTGTTCAGGCAGGTTCCGACGCCGGGCGCACCGGCCAGGGCGACGACACGTCAGGCGGACGTCCCGCTACTGTCCTTACTTTCGGTGGTGAACGAGTGGTTCTTCCGTTCGTGGACCACGCTGGTGAAGCGTCAACGGGGACACCGGAGTTGACCCTGGACCTGCTGGCCGAGGCCTTCGCCCACTTGGGTGAACAGAGCGATCAGCCACAGGAGACTGAGGAAACCCGGAAGCCTGTCACAGCGCCGGTCACTGCCCCCGAGGTCCACGCCGCTCCGATCGCAGCAGGATCCTCCTCAAGGCGCGGACGCCGTAACCGCAGCGCCAGCCGCGCGCAGGGAGCTGCGAACGAGACCGCCGTCGAGCAGAACCAGGATGCGCCTGCCGCCACAGGTTCCACTCACGCGGCCAAGGCCCCGGCAGCGCCGGCCAAGCCTGCCACCACTGCAAGCGAGCCCATCATCCTGGGTGTGGGAGTGCCTGCCTCAGAGCTGTGAAGGTGAGTTGTCCCAAGGGGAACTGCAGCCAATAGGCGACAGTCAATGTCTGAAGCCCGGACCGGATTATCCCGGACCGGGCTTCGGCTGTTTAACACTCACCTACACCCGCTAGGCTGGGATCCTGACACGGGGTGCCGCGCAAAGGGCCGGCTGAGATCCACACCCGTTGAACCTGTCCGGTTAGCACCGGCGAAGGGATGTCTCCTTTGTCCTCAACGTTTTTGCCGTCACCTGCGGCTGCCGATTCCGCCAGCGCAGTTCTCCGCACTATTCCCCGGGTACTGGCGATAGCCGGCTCTGATCCTTCCGGCGGCGCAGGGATACAGGCAGACCTCAAGAGCATCGCCGCCAATGGCGGCTACGGGATGGCCGTCGTAACGGCCCTTACGGCGCAGAACACCCAAGGCGTCCGTGCCGTCCATGTGCCGCCCGCCTCCTTTCTGGCCGAACAGCTGGAGGCCATTAGCGACGATATCGTCGTAGACGCCGTGAAAATCGGGATGCTCGGAGACGCGGACGTCATTGGTGTGGTCAGGGCCTGGCTCACGAAGGTCCGTCCCGGCGTCGTCGTCCTGGATCCTGTCATGGTGGCCACCAGCGGGGACCGGCTGCTGCAGGAATCCGCCGAAACAGCACTCCGGGCGCTGCTGCCGCTGGCTGATTTGCTCACGCCGAACCTCCCCGAGCTGGCCATGCTGCTTCAGGAGCCCCTGGCAAAGGACTGGAAAGCGGCACTCGAGCAGGGCAAACGCCTTGCAGCCGTCACCGGCGCCACGGTATTGGTAAAGGGCGGGCATCTCGACGGCGGGGAGTGCCCCGATGCCCTCGTGAGTGTTTCGGCTGGGTTTCAGGCGAAGGTGGTGGTGGTTCCGGGCGAGCGTGTGCCCACGCGAAACAGCCACGGTACTGGATGTTCACTTTCATCAGCTTTGGCGACAAGCCAGGCGCGGCTGGGAAACTGGGAAGAGGCCCTGCGGGAGGTCAAGCCCTGGCTGCGCGGAGCCCTGGAAGGATCAGACATCCTGGAAGTGGGCAGGGGAGCCGGCCCTGTTCATCACTTTCACCACTTTCCGGCCATGCCCGTAACGGAGCCCAAAGGACAGACAGAAGTGCAGTCCGGAAGAGCCTTCATGGAGGAACTGCGCGAGAGCGCCGATCATCATTTGGCGTCCATCTACCGCCTCGAGTTCATCCGTGGCCTGGTTGAAGGCTCACTGCCTGAACAGCAGTTCGCTTACTACCTCAGCCAGGACGCGATCTACCTGAATGGATACTCAAGGGTGCTCTCAAGGGCCTCCGCAATGGCTCCCACCGAAGAGGAACAATTGTTCTGGGCGCGGTCCGCACAGCAGTGTCTGGAAGTCGAATCCGAGCTCCACCGCAATTGGCTCAGCACCCGCCCTGTTCAATCTGAGCTGGGACCAGTGACAAAGTCGTACGTGGACCACCTCCTTGCCAGCTCTCTGGCGGGAAGCTACGGAGTGCTTGTTGCTGCTGCTTTGCCATGCTTCTGGCTCTATGCAGAAGTAGGGGCCACCCTTCACTTGGAATTCCAGGCCAACGGAGCTCCGGCGGAACATGCCTACGCCGACTGGCTACGGACGTACGCGGACGAGGATTTTGCCGCCGCCACGCGTCAGGCCATCGGGTTTACGGAACGCGCTGCTCTCGCAGGTTCCGAAGCCGAGCGCCGAGCCATGGCGGTGGCGTTCGGGCAGTCCTCCCGCTACGAGGTGGAATTCTTTGACGCGCCGCGCCTGCACGCATGAACGTGAAGCGGGCGGAGAGCCTGTAAGATCATGGGGCAAGGTTCGGGAAGTCGTGAGGTAAGCCCATGTGGCCCCTATCACGTACTCAGCCCCGGAACCAGCCTCATTTGCGACCGAAGGCAAAATTAGCGTAAACTAGATCTTCGGTGCTTACGCCAACACTTGGGTTTTGACCTCGGGAACGGGCCACTTAGAAAACGGGTGGACATTGTTTCCGGGCTAGCTCACGGATTTCCTTGAGGAATCCACGGCGTTGAGGCACAGCGTGAGCCAGGCCAAACAACCGGACCCAGGTTCCGCACGCAAATTTAGTAAGAAACGTCGAGAGAAGTGAGTTCCCAAGTGGTGTACGCGATTGTCCGCGCAGGCGGCCGCCAAGAGAAGGTTTCCGTTGGAGACTTCGTTACCCTGAACCGCGTCACCGGTGGAGCCGGCAGCACCATTCAGCTGCCCGCACTGCTCCTGGTAGACGGTGACAAGATCACGTCCGCAGCTGCGGACCTGGCTAAGGTAACGGTTACGGCTGAAATCCTTCAGGACCTCCGTGGTCCGAAGATTGTCATCCAGAAGTTCAAGAACAAGACCGGCTACAAGAAGCGCCAGGGTCACCGTCAGGAATTGACCAAGGTCAAGATCACCGGTATCAAGTAGCCACTGGTTACTGTTCAGGTTTTCAGCAGATTCCCCAGAATTTAGAGGCAGGCATTTCAAATGGCACATAAAAAAGGCGCGAGCTCCACTCGCAACGGTCGTGACTCGAACGCACAGTACCTTGGCGTCAAGCGCTTCGGTGGCCAGGTCGTTTCGGCTGGCGAAATCATCGTCCGCCAGCGTGGCACCCACTTCCACCCGGGCGCCGGCGTAGGACGCGGCGGCGACGACACCCTGTTCGCACTGCAGGCAGGCGCTGTTGAATTCGGCACCCGCCGCGGCCGTCGGGTCGTGAACATCGTTACTGCTGCAGCTGCAGAGTAACAAATAGTTTTTGAACCGGTGGAGCGGGCCATATGGTCCGCTCCACCGGTGTTTTAACCGCATTACAATCATCTTGGGCATCTTTCGGACGTCCGGAAATCAGCACTGAGGAGATCCACGTGGCGAGCTTTGTAGACCGGGTAGTACTGCACGTATCCGGCGGTACCGGCGGCCATGGCTGTGTTTCCGTTCACCGTGAAAAGTTCAAGCCCCTCGGCGGTCCCGACGGAGGCAACGGCGGCAATGGCGGCGATGTCATCCTGCGCGTTGACCACCAGACCACCACCCTGCTGGACTACCACCACGCACCCCACCGCCACGCGACCAATGGCGGTCCTGGCATGGGCGACTGGCGCGGCGGGAAGAACGGCGAAACTCTGATCCTTCCCGTTCCGGATGGCACCGTGGTCAAATCCAAGGACGGCAAAGTCCTCGCTGACCTCGTAGGAGAAGGTGCAGAGTACATTGCGGCAGCCGGCGGAATCGGTGGCCTGGGAAATGCTTCGCTCTCCTCCCAAAAGCGCCGTGCGCCGGGCTTCGCCCTCCTCGGCATCGAAGGCGAGTCCAGCGATATCGTCCTGGAACTCAAGTCCATCGCGGACATCGCACTTGTCGGCTTCCCATCGGCGGGCAAGTCCAGCCTGATCGCAGCCATGTCTGCGGCCCGGCCCAAGATCGCCGATTACCCCTTCACCACTCTCATCCCCAACCTGGGCGTGGTCCAGGCCGGCGACGTCCGTTTCACCATCGCCGATGTTCCCGGCCTCATCGAAGGCGCCAGCGAAGGTAAGGGCCTGGGCCATAACTTCCTCAGGCATGTCGAACGCTGCGCGGCCCTGGTTCACGTCCTCGATTGCGGCACACTGGAATCGGATCGCGATCCGTTGTCAGACCTCGCCATCATTGAAGCTGAACTTGAGAAGTACGCCGTCGACATGAGCTACGCGGGAACCGACGGCGAGGTTGTTCCGCTGAACCACCGTCCGCGCCTGGTTGCGCTGAACAAGGTGGACCTCCCGGACGGCAAGGACATGGCCGAATTTGTGCGCCCCGAGCTGGAATCGCGTGGATACCGTGTGTTCGAGATTTCCGCGACAAGCCACGAGGGACTCCGCCAGCTGGGGTTTGCAATGGCTGAAATCGTCAAGGCAGCCCGTGACGCCATCGCCGCCACCCCGCCGAAGGTTCACGCGCCCGTGCTGCGTCCCCGCGCCGTCAATGAAGCAGGATTCAAGATCCGCCGGGAAGAGAAGAACCTGGAACCGCTTTTCCGCGTGCTTGGCGACAAGCCGGTGCGCTGGGTTAAGCAGACGGACTTCACCAACGAGGAAGCCATCGGCTACCTCGCCGACCGCCTGGCCAAGCTTGGCGTGGAAAACGAACTGTTCAAACAGGGCGCTAAGCCCGGTGACACCGTGGTGATCGGCGAAGATGACGGTGTGGTCTTCGATTGGGAGCCCACCATGATGGCGGGTGCAGAGTTGCTGGCATCACCGCGCGGCACCGATGTCCGCTTTGCCGACATTGGCGACCGCCCCACGCGTGGCCAGAAGCGCGATGAGCAACAGGAACGTAAGGACGCCAAGGCCGCCGCCCGCGCCGAACTGGAAGCAGAACGCAAGGCTGGTATCTGGACCGAATCCGTGAGCGGCCGCCGTGTCGCACGCCCGCTCAAGGAGAGTGGACTGGGCGCAGAAGATGACGACTAAGGCGGTGAGCCCGGTCAGGACCTCAACGGTTCCTGACCGGAGCGTCCTTTCGGGTGCCCGCCGCATTGTGGTCAAGGTGGGTTCGTCCTCCCTTACCAGCATCAAAGGCGGTATTTCCGAAGAAGCCCTGACCGGCCTTGCTGATGCTCTGGCCCACAAACGGAACGCCGGAACTGAGATCATCCTGGTCTCTTCAGGGGCCATCGCCGCGGGCCTGGCGCCCCTCGGCTTGGCGAAACGGCCCAGGGATCTTGCCACCCAGCAGGCTGCTGCTAGCGTTGGCCAGGGGCTCCTGATGGCCCGTTACACCCAAGCTTTCGGAGCCCACGGGGTAACGGTGAGCCAGGTGCTCCTGACCGCCGATGACTTCATGCGCCGCAGCCAGCACACCAATGCCTTCCGTGCCCTCGACAGGCTCCTGAATCTCGGCGTGGTTCCGGTGGTCAACGAAAACGACACCGTGGCCACCCATGAGATCCGGTTCGGTGACAACGACCGCCTCGCTGCCCTGGTAGCCCACCTCGTGCGCGCCGACGTGCTGGTATTGCTGTCCGACGTTGACTCCCTCTACGACGGGCCGCCTTCGCACGGTGCCCTGCGGATCCCGCACGTCGCCGGCCCGCACGACCTTGACGGGGTTTCTATCGGCAGCGCCGGCAAGGCAGGAGTAGGAACCGGGGGGATGCTCACGAAGGTGGAAGCGGCATCAATTGCCGCAGGCTCCGGGATCCACGCGCTTGTTACCTCCACCCGGAACGCTGCCGCAGCGCTGGCTGGGGAGGATGTTGGCACCTGGTTCTCCGTCAACGGCTCCCGGAAGCCCATTCGGCTCCTCTGGCTGGCCCACCTCGCCTCAGTGCAGGGGCGCCTGGTTCTCGACGACGGCGCGGTGCTGGCTGTCCGGGACCGCCGGACCTCGCTGCTCCCTGCCGGCATTTCCGCCGTGCACGGCGACTTTGAAGCGGGCGACGCCGTCGAAATGGTTTCCGCCGACAACACCGTAATTGCGCGCGGACTCGTTAACTACTCTGCCTCCGAACTTCCCCAGATGTTGGGCCGCTCCACGAAGGAACTCGGCAAGGCCCTGGGGCGAGGTTATGACCGTGAAGTTGTTCACGTTGACGATCTGGTGCTGGTTTAGCCCGCCCGCTCGCCTAAACTTGAACCATGACTGAGGCCCTGATTCCCACTGCACCTGCGATTTCCGAGGAAACCCCTGTGGTTGCCCCGGTTCCGGACGCTGGAATTACGCCGTCGACTCCTGCCGAAGTAGAAGCCGCCGTCCACGCCATCGCAGACCGCTCCCGCCACGCCGCGCGGCGGATGGCGCGCGCCAATCGTGCGTGGAAAGACAAGGCGCTCCGGGCCATCGGCGATGCCCTGCTCGAGCACCGCGGCCGGATTCTGGCCGCTAACGCAAACGATGTAGCCGCCGGAAAAGCCAACGGCACCTCAATTGCGCTGCTGGACAGGCTGACACTGGACGAGAAGCGCATTGAAGCCCTCGCCGCGGCCCTGGACAGCCTCGCCAATCTGCCTGATCCCGTGGGAAACGTGGTGCGGGGGCAGACACTGCCCAACGGTTTGCGCCTGCGCCAGATTAACGTCCCCATGGGAGTGGTGGCCGCTATTTACGAGGCCCGCCCCAACGTCACCGTTGATATCGCAGGCCTAGCCCTCAAGAGTGGAAACGCCGTCATCCTTCGTGGCGGAACGGCAGCAGCCTCAACCAACGACGCCTTGGTGCAGATCCTGCGCGACGCCCTCGAATCAGTAGGCCTGCCGGCCGACGCCGTCCAGACTGTTGACCAGTTCGGGCGTGAAGGCGCGAATGCACTGATGCGTGCGCGTGGGCGTGTGGACGTGCTTATTCCCCGCGGCGGCCGGGAGCTCATCCAGACGGTCGTGGCGAACTCCTCAGTTCCGGTCATTGAGACCGGCGAAGGAAACGTCCACATCTTCATCGACGAATCCGCCGACGAAGAGATGGCAACCGAGATCCTCCTCAACGCCAAGACGCAGCGCCCCAGCGTCTGCAACACCGTGGAGACCCTCCTGGTGCATTCCGGATCGACTGTCCTTCCCGCTGTTGCAGCGGCGCTCCGCAAGGCAGGTGTCACCCTTCACACCGATGAAAGGACCCGTGCAGCTTTGCCTGCCTCGGTTGACACTGTCCCTGCCACCGACGAGGACTGGGCCACCGAGTACATGGACCTGGACCTCGCAGTGGCAATCGTAGACACCCTGGATGACGCGGTGAAGCACATCCGGACGTGGTCAACAGGCCACACCGAGGCCATTCTGACGAACAACCTCGCTAACGCGGAGCGGTTTATCGCCGAGGTGGATTCGGCCGCAGTGATCGTCAACGCGTCAACGCGCTTTACCGACGGCGGTGAGTTTGGTCTCGGGGCAGAGGTGGGAATTTCCACCCAAAAACTGCACGCGCGCGGACCGATGGGGCTGCCTGAACTGACCACCACCAAGTGGATCGTTCAGGGCGAGGGCCAAATCCGCAGCTAGCAAAGCTGTAACATAGAACAGAAGTCCTGAACGGCGGGACCGCCCGCCGTCGTCATCCTTTGTACTCAGTAGGGGAGAAAATGCTGCTTCAGCAGATCGCCACGTCCATCGCTGCCACCGCCGGCGGCGAAGCCGGCCATGAGGAGCTCGCTCCATTGTGGGCCGAGCCCTGGGTATTCGGCGCGGTGATGTTTGCCATCCTCCTGGCGCTGATGTTTGTGACCCTCTCCTACACGAACCTCGGCAGGCGCCACGAAGCTGTTGACGAACATGCCGATCCCCACCGCCAGCACCCGAACAAGCACGATCACGGCCAAGGTCACTAACATTTCCGCCAAACTGCAGCAGACCGGCGCGAAGCGCCGTCTGCGTCTGGGCGTGATGGGCGGCACCTTTGATCCCATCCATCACGGGCACCTTGTCGCGGCCAGCGAAGTTGCCGCACAGTTTGGCTTGGACGAAGTTGTTTTTGTGCCCACCGGGCAGCCTTGGCAGAAAATGACTAAGAAAGTCAGTGAGCCGGAGCATCGTTACCTCATGACGGTCATTGCCACGGCATCCAATCCCCGCTTCACTGTCAGCCGTGTCGACGTCGACAGGCCGGGACCGACCTACACGATCGACACCCTCCGCGACCTGCACATCCAGCGTCCCGATGCTGATCTCTTCTTCATCACCGGTGCGGACGCCATGGCCCAGATCCTTTCATGGAAGAACATCGAGGAACTCTGGTCGCTTGCCCACTTTGTGGGAGTGACCAGGCCAGGTCATGTGTTGGATGGAATGGGGCGCGATGACGTCAGTCTCCTTGAGGTGCCTGCCATGGCTATTTCTTCAACGGACTGCCGCACCAGGGTCGCCGCAGGGGAGCCGGTCTGGTACCTCGTACCCGATGGGGTTGTCCAATACATTGCAAAATACGGGCTCTACGCCGGGACGCAGCCCGGCAACGAGCACCGCGCAGAATCCACCGCCAGACAAACCAGCAAGCACTGAATGAGTTTTAAATGAGTCAGGAACAGCCACCCGTCCGCAGCCGTCGTGAACTACGTCAGGCAAGAGATGCGCGTCTGGAAGAAACCCGCGACGCCGGAGCACAGGCACCCGGTCAGGCTCCTCTTGTCTCGAAACAGCCGGCAGCCCCCCAGCCCGAAGAGAGCCCGGCCACGAACACCCCGGCCACAGATCCCTTGGACACTGGGAGCACCGGCCGCGTGAGGCGGGTTGCGCCTGAGCCGGTGGATTCGGTCAGGACATCGGCCGAGCGTTCTTCCCAGATCCGCGCCCGGGACCGTGCTGCCCTGCGGACGATTAAGGAATTGGCCGAGAAGGAAGAGCAGCTTTCAGCCGGCGGACCGCCCACGCGGCGTCAGTTGAGGCTTCAGCAGTTGAGGGCTGAGGCGTCTCCTCCAACGGCTGCGAATCCCGTGATCTCCCCACCGCGAGGTAGTACGGATGCCCAGGCCGAGGGCCATAGGCCGCGGCGCCAGGAATCAGCTGGTTCGCCTGCCGAGCGTCAGGACGGCGGCTTGGATGGTTTGAATGTTCCGAACGGCATGACTGTCGAGCAGGCTTTGGCCACGCGCACGCTCATTGCTGAACAGGCCAAGAACCAGTTGGCCAAAATGGAGCACATCGCGGCGAACGATCCGGAGGCCGTTGACCCCGAGATCCTGGCCCAGCAGATTGCCCTTGCAGAGCGCGCCGCCGTGCTCAATAAGCGTGCCATGGCGAAGCAGAAGCTTGCCGAACAAGCGACGGCCCCTCAACAACCACGCCATGATCCAACAGCTGCCAGCAACCTTGCCATGGTGACGCCACTCGAATTTGTGCAGGTTCCCGGCATCGACCGCCCGGTCATGAAGAAGCCGGCTACGTCCTACGTTCCGGTGGTAACCCACCCCGGGCCCCGTGTACCGGCGGAACGGCAGGCCGGTCCACGCAGGCCGGGCCCGCCCCGGCTGAACAGCAGCGGTCCCATCACGGGGCGCTCCGGCGTGTTGGCTCGGGCTGAGGCCGTGGCACAGGCAGCCGCCCCACCAGCCCCTGCAGCCCCCCAGACAACCCCTGTCAGCGTTCAGCGCAGACAGACACAGACCTGGGACGCAGAGGCAGAAGATAATTTCACCGAGCATCCGCGTGTCAGCGCAAATGCAGCGTATGGCCTTGAACCGCTGGATGCCGTCACAGCAGGCCTGGGAAGGGCCCACCGCCTGCGCCTGCTTCAGTTGGCTGTACTTGCCATTGGCATCGTTGCCCTGATTGCCGGCGTCACCATGATTATCAGCGGCCTGACCCGCTGAACCCGCTTTAACCCACTAAAAGGAGTCCCCGTGACTGCATCTGAATCATCCATCGCCACAGCCCGCCTCGCAGCCAAGGCTGCGGCGGAGAAAATCGCCGAGGACATCGTTGCCCTCGACGTCAGTGAGCGACTGGCTCTCGCCGACGTGTTCCTGATCGCGTCGGCACCGAGCGAGCGTCAGGTCAATGCCATCGTTGACGGCATCGAAGAGGAGCTCTCCAAGCAGGAGCTCCGCCCGGTCCGCCGCGAAGGCAGGTCCGGCGGCCGCTGGGTGCTGCTGGATTACTCCGACATTGTCATCCACGTCCAGCACGAGGAAGACCGGGTCTTCTACGCCCTGGAGCGCCTGTGGAAGGACTGCCCTGTGGTGGATCTGCAGCTGGGAAATGACACGTCAGCCAAAGCTGCTGTCTCCTCCGATACGGAGTAACCGCTCGGAAAAGACGAATATGCCCGATTTGGAATTTTCGGAAGGGCTGATCTAAGATATTTGAGTTGCTCCGGAGAAATCCGGACAGGAAATCAGCTGAATGAAACCGATTCACCGGTCGAATTTATGCAGGGGCAACGAAAATTCGGGGCTGTGGCGCAGCTGGTAGCGCACCTGCATGGCATGCAGGGGGTCAGGGGTTCGAGTCCCCTCAGCTCCACCGGATGTCCGCCGGAACCGCAAGGTTCCGGCGGATTTTTTGTTTCCCGGTTTTTGTTCCGGGGCCGGTGGTTTCGATCTGCGCATCCCGTCGTGCAGGTTCCTGCCGGATTCGCATCCCGCCAGTTTGTGCATTAAGCTGATCGAGTTGCTTCCGCGAAGGATAAATCTTCACGGGTCGGCAATGAGGGGCTGTGGCGCAGCTGGTAGCGCACCTGCATGGCATGCAGGGGGTCAGGGGTTCGAGTCCCCTCAGCTCCACCCATCACCGCTGGAACCATGGATTGTCCTTGGTTCTGGCGGTTTTTCTTTGTCTCATTAGCCCCGTCCTGGATCCGCAACCGGCATGCCGTCATTGAGGCACTGGACTACGATGGCAAGGTGAATGAAGCATTGCCCCCTTGCCCTGAACGCCCAAAGTCGACGGCGTGGGTCCCATGCAGCTCAAATCGGGCGTGGTGAAAGAGGTCTGACCACAACCCAGCCGGACGTGGAGGCCGACGTCCTTGTTATCGGCGCCGGCCAGGCGGGCCTGTCCGCTGCCTACCATTTGGCCCGCCGCGGTGTTGTTCCGGCCGCCAGCGTCGTTCCGGCGGCTGGTGTCGCTCCGGCCACCAGCGCGCCAACTGCACCTTGGACTTACGCAGTGCTGGACGCCGAAGAAGGACCCGGGGGAGCATGGCGACACCGTTGGAAGAGCCTCCGCATGGCTACCGTCAACGGGATCAGTGACCTTCCTGGCATCCCGAAACCGGAAGCGGACCCGTCAGAACCAAGCTCCGAGTTCCTCACCCGCTACTTCAGCGACTACGAGCACCAACTGGGCCTGGCGATTCAGCGTCCTGTCAAAGTGCGAACCGTGTCCCGGCAGGACGCTGACCCTTCCGGGCGCCTCCGGATCGAAACATCCGCAGGATTGTGGAACGCACGCACTGTCATCAATGCGACGGGAACGTGGAGCCGGCCCTTCTGGCCGGTGTATCCGGGCCAGTTCACCTTCCGTGGCAGGCAACTGCACGTGGCTGACTACGTCTCCGCAGAGGAATTCCGCGGGCAGCACGTTCTGGTGGTGGGCGGCGGAATCTCGGCCGTAGGGCTTCTGGACGAGATTTCCAAAGTCACCAGCACCAGCTGGTTCACCCGCAGGGAGCCAGTCTGGCGGGACGACGACTTCGACCAGAAGGCAGGCCACGACGCCGTCGCGCTTGTGGAAGAGCGGGTCAGGCTGGGCTTGCCGCCGCAAAGCGTCGTGGCGGTAACCGGCCTTCTGTGGACTCCGACGCTCAGGGCCGCTGAGAAGCGTGGTGCTCTCAACCGCAAGCAGATGTTTACTGCCATTGAACCTGGCGGAGTCCGACTGGCTGACGGCGGTTTCCTCGCCGCCGACGTCATTTTATGGGCCACGGGGTTCAGGGCAGAACTGGAGCACCTGGCCCCGCTGCATCTTCGAGGCCCTGGCGGCGGAATCGCCATGGATGGAACGCAGGTGGCTGCAGAGCCCAGGGTTCACCTGGTGGGCTATGGCCCGTCGTCGTCCACCATTGGGGCCAACCGCGCAGGCAGGGCTGCTGTTGCAGCGATTCTGCGTTTTCTTGAAGGGCAACATGAACCACACAGCTGAGAGCGGCGTTCCCCTGCTGAACCGCCTCCGCAGGTTCCCCGACGTGGAGGCCGCCAACCTGCAGGCGTGGGATGCCACGGACAGCCTGCTGCTCGACACGGCAGCCGGTTTCCTGCCGGAGGACGGAAACGTAACGGTGATCGGCGACCGCTACGGGGCGCTCACTCTTTCGCTGGCACGAACTCATTCACTGGCGCAGCCCCTTGCCGCGCCAGGTTCCCCGGAAGCCACCATGCTTGGCACAATTCGTGTCCACCAGGACCTGGTCACGGGGGAGAAAGCCCTGCGAAACAACGCTGCCAGCCTTGGCATCGGCGGATTTGAGCAATTGCCGTTGGGCCCGTCCCTTCTCTCGGGAGCGCGCCTTGTCCTGATGCAGCTCCCCAGGACCCTGGCCGAACTCGAAGAAGCTGCCGATGCCGTGGCGCGCTATGCCGAACCGGACGTGGTTCTCCTGGCCGGCGGCCGGATCAAACACATGAGCCTGAGTATGAACGAGGTTCTTGCCCGCTGTTTCGAAGATGTGGAGCCGCAGCTGGCACGGCAGAAATCCCGCGTGCTGGTGGCGCGTACTCCCAAGCTCCGGACCGCACCCCTGCCATATCCGGTTGTTGAGGAGAACACCGAGCTCGGCATTACTGTCTGCGCCCACGGCGCCGTGTTCTCCGGCACCAAACTGGACATCGGAACAAGGTTCCTTCTGACGTTCCTTCCCAGAATGGCCTCTGCTTCCCATGCAGTGGACCTGGGCTGCGGAACGGGAATTTTGGCGGCCATGTATGCCCGAAGCCATCCCGATGCCCAGGTCACTGCGACCGATCGTTCCGCTGCGGCAGTCGCTTCGGCCACTTGCACCGCTCAGGCAAACGGACTGTCGGGTCGCATTAGAGTGCTGCAGGATGACGCCATGGAATCACTGCCTGAGGCCAGCGCCGGACTCATCCTGCTCAACCCGCCCTTCCACCTGGGAGCAAGCGTGCATGCAGGCGCCGGCATCAAGCTGTTTGAGGCCGCGGCAAGGGTGCTGGAACCCGGCGGCGAACTGTGGACCGTCTTCAACAGCCACCTGCCGTACTTACCGGCTTTGGAACGGCTGGTGGGGCGAACAACAGTGCAGGGAAGGAACCCAAAATTCACTGTCGCCAGGAGCATTTCGCGGAGAGGAACCTGAAACCGGACAACCGACTTTTCGGTCGGTGCCAGACTGCATGGTCAAGTGCGTGCGGGGGGTCGTGCCGGGACCCCCGGGAGTAACGTACGATGCAGACATCACTAATAAATTTGCCGAGAAAGTGTAGGGGAATCCTTGACTGAGATCCGCCAGCCGTCCCCAAGGCGCGGAACCAATCTGCCCCGGATGGGCGACTTTAATCTCACAGTCATCCTGGACGCCATTCGCCGGTCAACAGCCGGACTGAGCCGGGTGGAACTTGCCCAGATTGTCGGACTTTCCCCGCAGACCATCTCCAACATTTCGCGTCGCCTGCTGGATCAGCATCTGATCATCGAGGCCGGTAAAGAGGGTAATGGGCCTGGGAAACCAAGGACCATCCTGCAGCTTAATCCTTCGGGAATGTACGCGGTGGGCGTTCACCTTGACCCCGCGGTAACCACCTTCGTGGTCCTGGACCTTGTCGGTGCTGTGGTGAAACATTCCAAGATCAACACGCCTGGAGGATCCGACCCCACTGCTGTGATTGCGACGATCGCAGGCGAAATTAGGAAACTCGTGGACGAATCAGGAGTGGATGCCTCAAAGATTGCCGGACTTGGCGTCGCTGCGCCCGGGCCTATAGACCTGGAGCACGGCACCGTTGTGGCCCCTCCGCTGCTGGCCGGCTGGGACCGGGTGCCCCTACGTGATGCTCTTGCCGAGGCCACTGGGCTGTCCACCCTGGTGGATAAGGACGTTACGAGCGCTGCTGTGGCGGAGACCTGGGCGGGTGGTCCCAGCGGCTCGGGGAGTTTCGTCTTTATGTATATGGGCACGGGCATCGGCTGCGGAATTGTGCTCAATGACGAGTTGGTAAGAGGAACGTCAGGAAACGCGGGAGAAATCGGCCACATCGTAGTCGATCCTGACGGCCCGCCCTGTGATTGCGGCCTCCGCGGCTGCGTCAAGTCTTCCTGCATCCCTCAAGTGCTTGTCGCGCAGGCAGTGGAGGCTGGGGTGCTGGAGCACGACGCCGGGAATTCCGGCGCGGCGTCCGCAATTCAGAACAGCTTTGCCAAACTGTTCGAGGCAGCTGAGGCAGGAAACAGTGCCGCGGCGGAGATCATTGACCGGTCGGCAGTCCTGGTCTCGCGGGCTGTGGCGGTCATCACCAACACCCTGGACGTTGAACGTGTTGTGTTCGGCGGCCCCTTCTGGAACCTCCTGTCAGAGCGCTATCTCAACCGGATTCCGGAACTGCTTCAAAGCAACAGCGCTGCGCGGCAGATCCACGGCATCGAGGTAGTGGGCACCGGCGTCGGTGAGGATGTAGGCGCGGTGGGAGCCGCGTGCCTGGTCCTCGAGCACACCCTTGCACCGCGTTCACAGCGATTGTTGCTCGAGGGCTGACACGGCGCGAGGGCCTAACACGCGGGCTCTCCAGGGCTAACCCGCTCTAGTCGATATCCTCCACAATCGTTCCATAAGGCACCGTCTCATCGAGATGGGCCTGGTGGCCGGTGGCCCCGGCGTTGTAGACCACCCGGACGCCATACTTCTGGTCGGCTGCTGACTGCATCAGGATGGGGCGGATCGTGTCCACAACGTGCTGGTCCTGCGCGGCGAGATACTGCTGGTAGCTGGCTGGAAGCTGAATCATGCCATCAGGATAGACCTGTGGCCCGCGCATGGGGAGAGGTCCCCATTGCCCAAAATTGCTGGTCCCGTTTGGATAGGATGGCCGGTGGCGGCGCTTGATGCCGCCGTCGCGCCGCCGGGAGGCACCTCCCCTCGGCTACCAGCAGCTTTCAGGGGGACTTCAGTGCTTCAGACCACGGCGCCCGTCAGGATCGAACCCGCTGAACTCTCCCGGGCCAAGCAGATCATGGGGGACATTTCCCGCAGTTTTGAAGCGAAAGTAGTGGGACAGGCCAGGCTGCGGGAATCGCTCCTCATCGGCCTGATGACCGGCGGGCACATTCTTCTTGAGAGTGTGCCCGGGCTGGCCAAAACAACTGCCGCCCAGACCGTTGCCGACGCCGTCAGCGCTGACTTCCGCCGCATCCAGTGCACGCCGGACCTGCTGCCCAGCGACATCACCGGCACCCAGATCTACGACGCCGCCAAGGGAACGTTCATCACCCAGCTGGGGCCGGTGCATGCCAACATCGTGCTCCTGGATGAAATTAACCGGTCGAGCGCCAAAACCCAGAGCGCCATGCTGGAAGCCATGCAGGAACGGCAGACCACCATCGGGGGAACGGTCCATCGTTTGCCCTCGCCGTTCCTCGTGCTGGCCACGCAGAACCCGATTGAGCAGGAGGGGACCTACGTTCTCCCCGAAGCCCAAATGGACCGGTTCATGCTCAAGGACGTACTGGACTATCCAACGCCTGCCGAAGAGGCTGAAATTATCCGCCGGGTCGATGCCGGGATCTTCACTGATGAACAGAAGCCTGCCGCAGCCGCATCCTTGGGCGCCATTTCAGAGGTCCAGGAGCTGGTCCGCCGCGTATATATCGATCCCGCGATCGTCCGCTACATTGTGGGACTGGTCTACGTCACGCGGAACGCCGCCCAGTACATCGATGCCAGGCTTGCCGGCTTCATCGAGTTCGGCGCCAGCCCCCGTGCCAGCATCGCGTTCAGTCAGGCAGCGCGGGCGGTTTCTTTGCTGAACGGCCGCGACCACGTGATCCCTGAGGACGTAAAGTCCCTGGCACACCGTGTGTTCAGGCACCGGTTGATCCTGGGCTTTGAAGCTGTTGCCGAGCAGGTCCGGGTGGAAACAGTGATCGACGCCATTGTCGCTTCCGTCCAGACACCCTGAGTCCGCCGTGACCACCAGCCTTGTGCAGCGGGTGAAGTCGAAGATGTCCATCTTCGCCCACCGTAAAGCCCGTGGAATGCTCGACGGCGAGTACGGTTCTGTCTTCAAGGGCCGCAGCCTCGACTTCGAGGACCTGCGGGCCTACGTTCCCGGTGATGAAGTCCGCGACATCGACTGGAAAGCCACGGCCCGCCACGGCTCACCGCTGATCCGGCGCTACGTTGCTGTCCGGCGCCAGACACTGCTGCTGGTGACTGATACCGGCCGCAACATGGCAGCCACGGCGGCTGACGGTGAGGACAAGAAGGACATCGCGGCAATGGCCCTCGGGGTCCTGGGATACCTTGCCCTCCGCCACCGCGACGTCGTCGGGCTCGTGGCAGGGGACTCGGCCGGATCACGCTCGCTGCCTGCAAAAGGTGGAGAAGCCCATCTTGAACGGCTTCTTCGCGACGTGCATGCCAGCGCGGGGCTGACCGTTCCTCCGAGTGATCTGCGCGTTCAGCTGGAACATGTGGCGCGGAACTATCGGCAGCGGATGTTGCTGTTCGTCGTGGCCGACGAGTTGCTCGCGGATCCAGGAATGGAGAGGCTGCTCCGACGGCTCCGGGCGCAGCACGAGATCCTGTGGCTGACCATACGTGACGCTGACCTGGGCGCGCCGGGGGAGCAGTATGACGTCGCGGATTCGCGCGTCCTCCTGAGCCATCTGGCGGGATCAGAAGAAGTCAGCCGCGCCTACGGGCTTGCCTGTGCCGAGCGGACAGCCGCACGGGTCGGAATGTTCCGGCGGCTGGGGATAGCTGAAGTGACCGCCGGAAGCAGCCACGAGGTTGTTCCTGCGATTTTCTCCCTGCTGGAACGGCACCGCCATGGACGGTAAGGCGGACTTCTACGGGCCGCTGCTTTACAGTCCCTGGCTGCTGTGGCTCGGGGTCGGCCTGGTGGCCCTGGTAACAGGGTGGTTCCTGTTTGTGTTCCTGAGTACCAGGCGTCCGCAGGTTCAAACGGAGCATCTCCTGCCGGCGTCGGACCTGACCGCATTACAGAAGGACTTTCTGGAACGCATCAACAAGGTGGCCGGTGACGCCCATACGGGCCGGTTGCCGGCACGGCAGGCCCATCAGGAACTCAGTCTCCTGGTCCGGATATTTGTGCAAAGCGCTTCAGGCGTCGCTGCTCCCCGGATGACCCTTGCCGAGTTGCAGGAGAAGGGCCCGCCCCATCTGGCCGCAGCCATCGCGCGGCTCTACCCTGGCGAGTTCGCAGCGGATCCACAGGAATCGCCGGCGGCTGCCGCGGAGACTGCCCGCGAGGTGGTCCGATCATGGAGCTGACTTTCTGGTGGGTTCTCCCTGCGGCACTGGTGATGGCTGGAGCCGCAGTCTGGTGGGAACTAACGCGATCCAAGCACGGGAACGCCCGACGGCGGCCGGTGGCCTATGGCGATCGGCTCACCGCCCTGCCCGAATACCAGTCGGCGCTCCGGCGGTATCGGCGCTGGCTCACGGTGATGGCGGTGGCGGCAGGGATGCTGATCACCGCATGTGCTGTCGCAGCGGCGAGGCCGGCCGAGCGCAGCACCGTCCGGCCCGAACAGCAGAACCGGGATATCGTGCTCTGCCTCGATGCTTCGGGTTCGATGAGCAGTGCCGACTCGGCAGTGGTAGAGACCTTCGGCCGCCTCGCTCAGGAGTTCGACGGCGAGCGGATAGGGCTGACCATCTTCGACAGCACCGCCGTCCAGGTTTTCCCGCTGACTGATGACTACGAGTACGTCGCCGATCAGCTCAAGGAAGCCCGACGGGCGTTTGATGGGGAATCAGAGGCCACCGGCTTCCTCGACGGAACATGGGGCGGTGAGGGGTCATCACTCATCGGAGACGGCCTGGCGTCCTGCGTGCGGAGCTTCCCCGAGGCTGACGGTCAACAGGGGGCTGCGCAACAGCGGTCCCGGTCCATCATTCTGGCAACCGACAACTATCTGTCGGGAAACCCGATCTTCACCCTCGCCGAAGCGGGCGCGTTCGCCCAGGAAAACGGCGTGCGAATCTATGCGGTGAATCCCGGCGACTACGATTTTGGCAGCGATCCCGGGCAGCCGGGAGCCCAGCTGCGGTCTGTTGCCGAGAAAAGCAACGGCGGCTATTTCGTTCTGGACGATCCCCAAGCCGTGGCAGGCATTATCCAGCAGGTGCAGGCCACGGAGGCTTCCAGGTTCCAGGGGTCGCCGCGGGCAGTGATTGCAGACCGGGCGGAGGTTCCGCTGGCTGTTGCGCTGGTGTCCGGATTGGTGCTCGCAGGGGCCTCGTGGCGGCTGAAGCGATGACGTTCAGTCCGATTGTTCCGTGGTGGATGCTGGGCGTGGTCTTCCTGGCCTCCATGGTGCTCGTTTTCCGGATGCTTCCGAGAGGGAGGGTCGGCAGGGGAAGCCCCGCCCAGGCAGCAACCCGCAGGGCAGATGTCAGGGACGGGTTGTTCCGTGGTGGTCTTGTGATCCTGCTGATCCTTGCAGCCCTTCGCCCGGGACTGCCGGGCGGCCACCTGACTGCTGCCGCCTCCAACCTGAACGTCTTCTTTGTCGTGGACACCACCAGCAGCATGGTCGCGGAGGATTTCGGAAGTTCGGAGCCGCGGCTGCAGGGAGTGAAGGCGGACATCCTGTCCATCGCCGGGGAGCTCAGCGGGGCACGCTATTCGGTCATCACCTTCGACTCGTCGGCCGCAGTACGGATGCCGCTGACGGTCGATTTTTCGGCACTGGAAACGGTCATTTCCATATTGGGTCCCCAGGTCACAAATTACTCCACCGGAAGCAGCGTCACCATGGCGGGGAAGGCGCTGCAGGCAAGACTCCAGGCGGCCAGGGAAAGCCATCCCGAAAGGCCCCGGATTGTCTACTACCTGGGCGACGGCGAACAGACCAGTGCCGAGCGGCCCACGCCGCTGGGAGTGGAGACCAGCCTTGTGGACGGCGGGGCGGTACTGGGATACGGCACGCCGGAAGGCGGAAAAATGAGGGAAAACACCGGCGCAGCGGACGACTCCGAAGCGGGCTACATCAAGGACAGGACCGGCGGCGAATCCCGTGATGCCATCTCCAAAATTGATGAGGACCAGCTACGGAAAATTGCGGACCAGCTCGGGGTCCCCTATGTGCACCGCACGGCTGGAGCTTCCGCTGCCCCGATGCTTCAGGATGCCAGTCTCGGCAACCTGGACCGTACCGAACAGGTCCTCGACGGCCGGACCGAGCTGTACTGGATCCCGGCGCTCGCAGCTCTTCTGCTTGCCCTGCGCGAGGGCATTCTGGTCATAGGGCAATTGAGGATGTTGAGGCCGCTCCGTGAGGGATAGGAATTACTGCGCCGACGGGACGAAACGGCTCAGCCGGCGGCGCAAGCTGCTGTTGTGGTCTGCGGTCCCAGTCCTTCTGGTGATGCTTGTCACAGCCAAAATCTTCAGCCTCGGAGCACTTGGGAACGCCGCGGCGGACGGTTTTGACCGGGGCGATTCTGCGGCCGTGGCTTCAGCTGCGTCAGGGTTGGCCATCGCCAACATTTTCGAGCCGCACAAGGCACTCTTTGCCGCCGGGGACGCTTTGGTATTGGAACAGGACTATGCAGGTGCGCGTGGAAAGTTCTCGGAGGCACTGGCAGCAGCTCCGGCGTCGGACGCGTGCCGGATCCGCGTGAACCTTGTGCTGGCCATCGAAGCGCTCGGAGACACTGCGCTGGAGGCCGGGGACAGCATTGAAGCTGCGCGGCTCTATGCAGAAGGGCTCGCAGTGATCAAAGAAGCACCACCGGAATGTTTTCCAGAATCCTCGAGCGCGCAGGGCAGCGAAGGTGAGAAGCTCAATCGTGCCGGCGCACGCCTGAAAGAGAAATCCGGGCAGGGTTCCCAGCAGCAACCGGAGCAAGGCGACGGGGACGACGCCCAGCCAGAGCCTTCCGATGGGGCCAGGCAGAGTCAGCTCCAGAAGCTCGAGCAAAGGGGAAAGACAGCCCAGCAGGAACGCAATACCGGCCGGCAAAGGGACGAGTACCTCGACAGCGACGGCGCCGGCACCGACCGGCCGTGGTGACCTGTGGCCCTGCAGCGCTGGCGGAAAAAGGTCACCATAACCAATCAGCCTGATTCGGTCGAAGATTCTTCTGCTTGCCGCGCCAATGGACCGTAAAACTGCGTCTTAATTCGGAGGTCAACTTGAAGCCGTCCTGCGGGGCCCATAGAGTTCTATACAAGTTACCGAGGTAACGTGTCAGCGATCCTCCGCAGTGCCCGTCGCAAATGCGGCGTGTGAGGAGGGTGTGGGTGCCCCCATGTGGGCCTGACATTTGCTCACGGAGAACTTCCTTCCAGGCGTAACAGTCGCGGCTGCGTCCTGCGGAAGTCTTTTCGTGTTCCCCAAACTCCATTCATTGACGGCACTGCCGTACTGGTATCGGGCTTTCCAGCCACAGGACCGGACGAACGTATCACCAATGTCAAAGCCAAGGACGCAAATGTCACCACCAAGCCTTATAGAGGCACATTCAAATCTTTCGGAAACCGCTCCGGTGGCGCTCTCCTACGAGCTCTTCCCTCCCCGGTCGCCCGCTGCCGCCGAGTCGCTCTGGACCACCATTGGAGAACTGGAGTCCACGGACCCCGACTACGTCTCCGTGACCTACGGGGCAAGCGGCTCCAACCGGGACACCGCCGTCGAACTGATCAACCGGCTCATCCTCGAAACCACGCTCCGCCCGTTGGCGCACCTGACTTGCGTGGGCAATACGCCCGAGGAACTTGCCGGGATCATCGGTGAACTGCTCGACGTCGGCGTCCGCGGCATCTTGGCCCTGCGGGGAGACGAGCCCAAGGACGGCGCAGCGCCGGCCAACGGTTCCCTCCGTTACGCCCAGGACCTCATCGAACTGATCCGCCGCGTGGAGCAGCGCCGTTCTGCCCTGCTCTGTGCAGGCAAGGTGGCTGTCGGCGTCGCTGCTTACCCCACAAGGCACCCTGAATCGCCGAACGAGGCCCATGACGTCGAGGTGCTGCTTGCCAAGCAGCGCTCAGGGGCCGATTTCGCTATTACCCAGGTGTTCTTCCACTCCGAGCAGTACGCGGACCTGATGACAAGGGCACGCCGCGCCGGCGTCACCATCCCCATCATCCCCGGCGTTATGCCGCTGACCAGCCTCCGCCGGGTCACGCGGCTCGGCGAGCTTGCAGGTGTCGCACCGGATCCACGGCTGATGGAACGCCTCGGGTCCGCGGACAGCGACATCGAGCGCCGAAGGATTGGTGTGGCCGCCACAGTAGACCTCGCCAATGCTGCCCTGGACGCCGGTGCCCCTGGCATCCACCTCTACACCTTCAATGAGCATGCGTGTGCCCTCGATGTCCTGGACAAGCTGGCCTTGCCCCGCCCGGCCCGTCCGGCCCGCAGACTAAGTGCAATCGCACGCCGGCAGGTTCTCGCCAGCTGAATACCCGCTGGCACGTGCGGATGAACACCGTCTCCTGACGGGTGAACACCCGTCCGCTTCTTCATACCCTCCAAGAACTTCACCAACACACTTCAAGGAATCCTCACATGACTGAACAGACTGCCACCGCAGCCACAGCCTTCCCGTCCGCCTCGATCCTGGGCTACCCTCGCATCGGCCGCCGCCGCGAGCTGAAGAAAGCCGTTGAAGCCTACTGGGCCGGCAAGATCGATGCCGCTGCCCTGGACGCCGCAGCCAAGGAGATTCAGCTCGGAACGGCCAAGCGTCTGCAGGGCCTGGGGCTCAATGAGGCAGCTGCCGTTCCCGGCACCTTCTCCTTCTACGACCAGGTGCTCGACGCCGCTGCGCACCTCGGAGCGGTCCCGGCACGTTTCGGTCAGCTCCTCAACGCCGACGGCCAGCTGGACATCGACGGTTACTTCACCCTTGCCCGTGGCAACAAGGAACAGCAGCCCCTGGAAATGACCAAGTGGTTCGACACCAACTACCACTACCTCGTGCCCGAAATCGGCCCGGAGACCAACTTCGCCCTCACCTCCAACCGCATCGTTGAAGAGTTCGAGTACGCCCTGGCCAACGGCGTCGAAACCCGCCCGTACATTGTGGGTCCGGTCACCTTCCTGCTGCTCAGCAAGGCTTCCGACGACGCGCCGGCCGGCTTCAGCCCGCTGTCACGCCTCGAGGATGTCCTGCCGGTCTACACCGCTCTGCTGGAGAAGCTGGCTGCTGCCGGCGCCAGCTGGGTCCAGCTCGACGAGCCCGCCCTGGTGGTGGATCAGGACACCCCGGCCGAGGAGATCCAGGCCGCCGTCGCCCGCTCCTACGAGGTCCTTTCCGCCGCGGTCAACCGCCCACAGCTGTTCGTGTCCACGCCGTACGGTGCCCTCAACGGCCAGTTCGCAACGCTTGCCGCCACCGGCATCGACGCCCTGCACATTGACGCCTTCAAGGGCGCTGTTCCCTCCGCCGAAGAGCTCGCCGCCCTGGGCAGCAAGACCCTCGTTGCCGGCGTGGTTGACGGCCACAACATCTGGCGCAACGACCTCCAGGCCTCCGCAGACAAGATCGCTGAGCTGAAGAAGTCCGTGGCCAAGCTGGCTATCAGCACCTCCACCTCCACCCAGCACGTCCCGCACGACGTCGAGGAAGAGACCCAGCTGCCCGAACAGCTCCGCAGCTGGTTGGCCTTCGCCGACCAGAAGGCAGTGGAAGTTGTTACCCTCGCCGGCCTGCTGACCGACGCCGCTGCTGTTCAGCCCGCCATCGACGAAGCCACCCGCATCATTGCTTCCCGCGCGGAGACCGAAGGCGTCCGCCGCGCCGACGTCCGTGCCCGCACCGCGGCCCTGACTGCCGCTGACTTCAACCGCTCCGAGTACTCGGTCAGGGAAGCAGCCCAGGAAGAGGCCCTGCACCTGCCGCCGCTGCCCACCACCACCATCGGTTCGTTCCCGCAGACGTCCGAAATCCGTTCCGCCCGTGCCCGCAACAACAAGGGTGACCTCACCAACGAGCAGTACGAGACGCTCATGAAGGACGAGATCAAGCGCGTCGTGGAGCTCCAGGAAGAGCTCGGCTACGACGTCCTGGTGCACGGCGAGCCCGAGCGCAACGACATGGTCCAGTACTTCGCCGAGAACCTCGAAGGCTTCGACGTAACCGTCCACGGCTGGGTCCAGTCCTACGGCTCACGCTGCACGCGTCCGTCCATCCTGTGGGGGGACGTCACCCGCAGCGCCCCCATCACGGTGGAATGGGCCAAGTACGCCCAGTCATTGACCAGCAAGCCGATGAAGGGCATGCTCACCGGTCCGGTCACCATCCTGGCCTGGTCCTTCGTCCGCGATGACCAGCCCTTGGGCGAGACCGCCAACCAGGTTGGCCTGGCACTCCGCGACGAGATCGCCGACCTCGAAGCCGCAGGCATCAAGGTCATCCAGGTGGACGAGCCCGCACTGCGCGAGCTCCTGCCGCTTCGGAAGGCAGACCAGGCCGCTTACCTTGACTGGTCCGTGAACTCGTTCCGCCTGTCCACAGCCGGAGCTGCGGATGCAACACAGATCCACACCCACCTGTGCTACTCGGAGTTCGGCGCCATCATCGACGCCATCGACGGGCTGGACGCGGACGTCACCTCCATCGAGGCTGCCCGCTCCCGTATGGAGGTCGTCCACGACCTCGAGTCCCATGGCTTCGGCCGCGGTGTTGGCCCGGGCGTTTACGACATCCACTCGCCCCGCGTTCCGGGCAAGCAGGAAGTCACCGAACTGCTGAGCACCGCCGTCAAGCATGTCCCGTCCCGCCAGCTCTGGGTCAACCCGGACTGTGGCCTGAAGACACGTGGCTACGCCGAAACTGAAGAGTCCCTGCGCAACCTGGTTGAGGCCACCAAGACGGTTCGCGCCGAGTTGCTGGAAACCGCCAAGTAGTAATTGACTAAGTACGACGCCGGCCGGTCACCTCACAAGGTGACCGGCCGGCGTCGTACTTAACGTGACTGGTTGAGGTCAGGACTCCCAGACGATTTCGTCGTCCACTACGCCGTCTTCATCCGCCGAGGCAACCAGGACTTCATCAGTGAAGTGCTGGCCGAGGGTGAAATCGAGGACGAAATACCGCTCAGGTTGCCCAGGATAGATCCCTACGTGGCCCAGTTTCAGCGCCTTGAGGAAAACGGCGTTAGTGAGCTCGCTCTTATCCGAGACGCCGAACACCTTCTGGAGGTGCTCCTCTTTGAGTGCGTTGCTGTGGAAGCGGAGGTATTCCTGGGGGCTGGTTCCTTCTTGCTCAAGTTCGATGGCGATCATGTCCCGCACCTCGTCTACGAGCTCGGGAAGGAAGCGCAGCCGGTAGTCCACCTTGTGCATGGCAGCTTCGTCGAAATGGTCATGTGCGTTGATGTTCAGGTCCAGCTCAAGGGTCTGACCCGCCAGCTCGTGTCTGGCCGCGATATTGTGATCCCGGCCGTGATTCAGTTCAATCTCACCAAAGTGCTGGCTCGCTACCTTGTTCATGAGTTCAACATAGCCCCCAAAAGCACCGTATTTCCAGCATCCGGGATTATTTCCCCTTCGCGCCCAGACTGCTGAGTGTTTCGGCCAGAAGATCCACGAAGAGCTGGACGCGGGCGGTCTTCTTTTCGTTGAACAACAGGGCAAAGACGTTCCGGGCAAGTCGGATTTCAGGGACGTCGAGCACGACGACGCCCGGTGGCTGGCGCAGGAGGGCGAGCTCCGGAACAAGGGCGGCGCCGAGTCCCGCAGCGGCCATCTCCAGGCTCGCATGGAAATCGTCGCTGTACGCCACTACTCGCGGATGCAGGTTGCAGCCGGCGAACAGCCGCTCGATAACCGTGGCGTCACTGGTTCCCGGATGGTGCACGATCCAAGGCATCTCGGACAGGTGGTCAGCGGCCATTTTCGCGTCCGTGCGGATTCCCCAGGCGGCAGGGAGCACCACCCTGAAGTTGTCGTCACCGATCCATTGGCGGTTCAAAGTGTGGGGCCAGGCCAGCCCGGACTGACCCACCTGATAGACGAGGGCCAGGTCCAGCTCGCCGCCGGTCCGCAGGCCCTGGATCGTCTGTGACGGTTCTGCCACCGAGACGCGCAGGTCTATGCCGAGATCTTTCCAGGCCGGCTTCTGCAGGATCTTGGGGAGAACGTAGGTGGCCAGGCTGGGGAAGATGCCAAGCCTCAGTTCCTGGCTCGTGACATCGTGCGTCCTGGTGGCTGCTGCCATGAGAGCCTCAATGTCAGTCAGCACTTTGGAAGCATGCCGGGTCATCACCACTGCAGCCTCGGTGGGCAGGATGCTCTTGGCTGAACGATGGAACAGGTCCACCCCGGTGTCGCGCTCCAGGGCAGACATTTGCTGGGAGACGGCGGACGCCGTGTAGCCCAGGCGGGTGGCGGCCGCCGCAAAAGATCCCAGCCGAACCACTTCGACCAGGGTGCGGAGGTGGACGGGGTTGACCATCAGAAGTCCTTTCCTTGGCTACCTACTTGCACCAGACATGCTGATGCAACGCGCCGTCCGATCATCCTAGTTCAAAGACGCGGCGCGTTAGCTCAGAGCCGGTGAACTTCCCGACCGCCAGGGGTACGACTGCTGGGCGCCGTACGAGACCACGGATTCTGCCGCGACAGCAACGGCCAATTCCGCAGCTGCGTGCAGGCTCAAACCTTCTGCCAGTCCGGCAGCAACGGCGCCTACAAAAGCATCGCCCGCGCCGGTCGTGTCTACCGCATCAACGGCTACCGGCGGAACGTGGACGGAGCCCCGTGTCTCGCCGACGACTGCCCCGCGGGCGCCCAGCGTGACGACGACGGATTGAACGCCTGCGGAAACCAGCGAGTCCGCCAGGGCCAACCCGCTCCGCACGGCGTCGGCGTCGTGCATGAAATCGTCGTCGTGCATCTCAGGCCACGTTTGGACTTTTGCCTCCCTGGTGAGCAGCCGCAGGGCTTCGATGGCCTCATGTTCGTTAACGATCAGCACGTCAGCCGAGCGGATGCTTTCGGCTGAAAGGGGGATCACCGGAGCAAGATTCAAAACAATCAGGACTTCCGAGTCCCGCAATTCCCGGACCGTGAAATCCGTCGTGGCCAGAGGCAGTTCGCCTTGGAGCACTATCACATCACACGAGCGCAGGCGAGGAAGCGCAGCCGATACCACCGTGGCATCCACGTGATTGTTAGCCCCGGGAATCACCACGATGCTGTTCTCTGCGTTGCTGTCCACGCTCACCACCGCCAACCCGGTGGGGCCTTCAACTGCAGCTACCAGCTCAAGGCTCACTCCGCTGTCCTGGAGCAGCCTCGTTGCTTCGGAGGCGTTGGCATCACTGCCCACCGCGCCCACCATCAGCACCGTGGCTCCTTGGCGGGCAGCAGCGACCGCCTGGTTGGCGCCTTTCCCGCCCGGCGAAAGTGTCCCGCCAGTGCCCAAGACGGTTTCGCCCGCTGCAGGAAGGCGGTCCACCATCAGCAGAAGGTCGGTATTGATGGAGCCGACAACGGCAACAGTTCCCTTTGACATTGTCATGGCTTCTTTTCCCTTAATGTTGCGTTGCTGGGGGTGCTTCATGGTGGGCTTCGCGATTGCTGGACAGGCGCTGCTGGCGCTCCGCCAGGCGGTGCTGAAGCTCACGGGTTGCCGGATACAGTTCACGGTACAGGCCATAGAGCTCGTCGTAGTTCTGCCTGAGCGCAGGCTGCGGGCATACAACATGGGACGCGGGGTTCCATTCAGCGATCGAAGCGGCTGTACCAGCCTCACCGGCGGTGCCCGTGAAAAACCGCCCTGTGACGGCCTGGGCTGCGAGGAAAGCTGCACCGTAACTCGCGCCGATGGTTTTGGCCGGAACAATTTGCTCGCGTCCGGTGACGTCGGAGACAATCTGGGTCCACAGCCCGCCTTGCGTGCCGCCGCCAACGGCTATCAGTCGATCAATGGAGGCCCCGGCCTCCTCCATTCTGTCGATGTTGTGGCGTACGCCCATGGCTGTAGCCTCCAACGCTGCCCGGTAGAGATCGCCGCGGCCATGGGTGAGGGTCAATCCAGCCATAATCCCGCGCGCTTCAGGGTCGGCGATGGGCGTCCGTTCGCCGGCGAAGTAGGGCAGCATGAGCAGGCCTTTGGCACCAGGCCCGGACTCTTCTGCTTCAGCAAGCAGCTGCGGGTAATCCACCGCACCGAAGAGTTCTTTTAGCCAGCTGGTGATCGCTCCCGACGTCGCCATCCCGCCCGCAAGGGAACGCGTCCCCTCATAGGCGCCCACGGTTCCCCACAGTTCCGGCACGGCGATGCGTTTGGCCGTGGTGTGGACGAGGAACATGGTGGTGCCGTACATCAGCATGAGGTCACCCGGTTCCTGCGCTCCAACACTGACCGATTCCGTCCAGGCATCGATGGTCCCCGTTATCACCGGAATTCCCTGGGGCAGCCCGGTCTGTGCGGCCGCCTCCTCCGTCACTTGTCCGGCTGCTTCCGAGGGCCAGCGCAGCGGCGGCAGGGCAAGGCGCGGTGCAATCTCCTTGACCCAGGGCTGATACCAGTCGAGGGCTCCGGCATCGTAGAGCGGCGTGCATTGGCTGGCCGAGTGATGATCAAGTACGTATTCGCCTGTTAGCTGATACGCCAGCCAGGAAGCCGGCATGAACAGCATCCGTGCTTCCCGGGCAACCTCCGGCTCGAGTTCTTCTATCCAGGCGATTTTCGGACCCACGGCCTGCGTAGACAGCACGGAGCCGCACCTGTCCAGGATCTTGTCCGCGCCGCCGAGGCGTTCCGTCAGCTCCGCGATCTGGACGGTGGCCCGTGTGTCCACGCCGTACAGAATCGCAGGACGCAGGGGAGTGCCGCCGGCGTCGGCCAAAAGGACACACGGCCCCATCCCGCTGACGCCGACGGCGATAACAGAATCCTCGGGCGTGACGACGCTGCGGGCGATCGTCACGAACTCCTCCCACCACACGCCTGCGTCCATTTCGACCCAGCCTGGCTGCGGCCGATCGACCCGGTGCTCCAGGGTCTCGCTGCGCAGCACATTGCCGGCCAGGTCAACCAGCACGCCCTTGCTGCTGGAGGTGCCGATATCGACGCCGAGTACTACGTCCGCCATGACGGATCCCCTAAAGGTTTACGTCGCCGCAAAGGTGCACCTGGACGCCCAGTTCCTGGAAGAGGGCGGCTTTGGCCACCAGGGCCTTGTCTGCAGTCTCCGCGTCGGGCGCATAAACGACCTGCACATGGTTGGCCTTGTGCCGCGCCATGAGCTGGTCGCGCGAGACGCCATGGAGTATCGCGTGCATGATGGGCCATTCCTTGTTTGTCGCATTGAGCCGACGTTGGGTTTCTTCGTCAGGCAGCTCAATCGCGTGGCCCCGGCCAAGGTCCACATGGAGTGCACCGTCCATGATGAAAACCCGGGACCAGACAATTTCGCCGGCTTTCGATGTCCCTGACAGTGTGGAGCCGCCCTTGGGGAAGAACATAGCGGGCTGCCTGAGGCCGTGGGATTTGTCGTAGCCGCCATTGTGCGAGGCAGGAACCGAACCGGAGATCTCGAAGACCCACACGAATTCGCCGTCGTATTCCTCACCCCAGCGGATGTCATGAAGGGTGGTGGCAGGATCCAGGCCCATGGCCGTCCAGATGCGGTTGGTGACCAGCGCATCTACAGCCACACCTTCGTCCACTTCGTTGAAGTGTGGCAGCGCCGCTCCTTCGTACAGTTCCCGGGATCCGTCCCGGGATAGCACGGGCGGGCGGGAGACGTTGTTGAGCAGCCCTTCCACCAGGTCCGAGGCCGGGGTCATGTCCTTGAGGCCCTGCTGGTACTGGATGCCGATCGCGTCAACCCCGAAGTCGTCCGCAATCCTCATTGCAGCGATGTACATCTTCAGCTGTTCATGTACCTGGGCTTCCGTGAGTTCAGTGGCGTCGTCAGTGCCGAAGTGGAAAGTGAACCCCGCATCGTCCAGCCAGGTACGGATTTTCTGCGCCTCATCATCGGCAACCTTCCGCATTTCGGCCACCAGTCCCGACTGCGAAAGGCGCTCCTTGTAGATACCCAGCGGGTTCAGCAGCTCGTCGTCGATGATTGCGTTGTACATGCCCATGCAGCCTTCATCGAACACGCCGATGATGGCCTTTTCCTGCCGCAGCTGCTGTGCCAGGGCCTGGCCCAATCGTGCCTCGTCGGAGTCCGGGAGCCCTCCCAGATCGCGAACATGGCTGACGTCATGCCGGATAGTGCCCGTTTCAAGCCATTCCCCCACTTTTTCCGTTGCCCACTCGTCAGTGAAGTCTTTGCTCCACAGCGAGGAGTACGCCACCCCTGCCTTGGTCAGCGAAGCGGTCAGGTTCAGCAGGCCGACCAGGCCCGGGAAATCGCCGGCCCAGTTGGCCACGATCAGAATGGGTCCCTGGTGTGAGCGCAGCCCGGCCAACACATGATGGCTGTACTGCCACACGGCATCAACCACCACCAGGGGAGCCGTGGCGGGAACGTTCCGGAAAACCTCCAGCCCGGCGCGCTGGCTGTCGATGAAACCGTGGCCGGTCTCCGGATCCACTTCGTGTGCCCGGTGGACCTGGAAACCGAAGCGTTCGACGGCGGCGGAGAAGTCCGCTTCCAGCTTCTGCTGGGTGGGCCAGCCGGCCGTGTTGGCGCTGAGGCGGAGGTCCCCGCTTGCGACGGTGTAGACGGTCTTTTCCTGAAGGGCCGGCAACTGGAGCTGCTCGGGGAATGCGTAGGTGGTCACGTAAATCTCCTCGGGTTTGGAACGGTTTAGGCGCTCGCAGGGTTCAGGAATTGAGGGCAGCGGCCTGGTGGAGCTCGCTGCGCAGAGAGTCATCGATTGCCGGCATCGGCATGCGCGAGGCCCATTCGCCGTCGACGTTTACCGAGACCGCCTCCTTCAGGCGGATGATGGACGGCCCAGCCAAGCGGACCAGCTCCACTACGGTCTTCTGCACGGATTGCGCTTCGTCGCTAATTCCGTCACCCTTCTGCGGGGAGGCGTCGAGGGCAGCGGCGAGGCGGGCGAAGGTCTCCGGGAATGCAGCGGACACGCCGGACACCACTCCAGTGCCGCCGTTTTCAAGGACCTGCGGCAGGGTGGAATCGTCGCCGGAATATACTTCCTGCCCGGGTTGGAGCTCAGCGGAATAGGCCACCAGATCCAAGGTGGCAGCTCCCGAGAGTTTTGTGCCGCGAACCCCTGGCAGTGCCATGATTTCCCGGAACGCACCAGTGGAGACGGTGATGCCTGTGCGCTCTGGGAAGAGATAGACGTAATGATCGATCCCGGGGAGGGAAGCTGTAACGCCGCGGAAGAATTCGACGACGGCGGCGTCATCGGCAGGCAGGTAATAGGGGCTGAGGGTTGCCATCCGGGTAATCCCGAGTGCCGCGGCGGCCTTGCCGAGCCGGACCACCTGGCGGAGGCTGGGGTGGCCGATGTGGCCGATCACGCGTTCCGTGCCGAGAACCAGGCAGGCGCGGCGGAAGGCTTCGAGCCGTTCGTCGTCGTCCAGAGCCGGGAACTCGCCGGTGGTTCCGGCAACCAGGGCTCCGTGCACATGCGGGGAAATGCGTTGCAGCAGGGCGTCGTAGCTGTCCCACTCGATGGTGCCTTCGGCAGTGAAGGGAACGGGGAGGGCGCTGATAATCTGCGCGGTCATGAGGAAGCCTCTCGGTGTGGTTCAGAATGCTGTTGTTCTGGGTCGGTTAACAATTTGAGGGGTACGGTCGCGCAGGCAATGGCCCTGCGCTGCCAGGTGTAGGTAATGATCAGATCCTCGCCGAGCACCACCGCGGCCGGGTAGGAGTATTCGCCGGTACCGTCCGTGCGCACTCCTTCATCCCTAGGCTGGAAGCCCGTGGCGGATTCTCCGGGGAGGCTTGGTTCAAAGCCGTCCAAAGGCGTCAGGCCATCTTCGACGACGACGGCAGGCTCCCAGTGGCGGCCTTCGTCGGAGACGGAGACAACAAGTGGGCACCGTGAGCCCCAGTTTGCGTTGGTGGGGTTGTGGACGCAGGCGAGGGTCCAGTCAGGTAACCGGGCCACCGTGAGGCCGCTGTTGTTGTTGGGCAGCGCGCTCGGTTCTGCAAACGAGAAGGTCCGTCCGCCGTCGTCCGAGAAGGAGACGTAGGCCCGGCCCTCGGTGGACCGCATCAGCGCGCCGACTGAGCTGCCATTGGCCCAGAGCGCCGGCTGGATGATCCCTGCACCTGTAAGCCCATTGCGGGGGAGTGGAATGGGCGAGGAAGTCCACGTCGAGCCGCCGTCAGTGGAGCGGTCAACGAAACACTCCCATACAGCCCCGGCGGGATCCCACTTCTCGGTGGAGCCCGGTGCCAGCCAAGCTCCGTCCGCCGTCTGGATGGGAGGGTTCTTAACCGGTCCGCGCCCACCGCTGTCACCTGGAACAAGTTCCCTGGCCTCGCCCCAGGTGGTGCCTTCATCTGTGCTTGTGCACACCCAGGTGCTCCAGGAGGAGATGCGATCCCCGCGTTTGTGGAAAAGCCAGACTTCGCCGTTGGGGGCGAGGGCAAGCACTGGATTCCAATGGGCAATGTGGGTAGTCCCTGCGATGATGCGCGGCTCACTCCAGATGCCGTCGCTGTCACGTCTGGAGCTCCAGATCCGGTTGTCGGCAGTGCCCTCTTCGGTTCCAGCGAACCAGGCGCACAACAGCCGATCTCCAATAGCGAGCACTGTTGATGCATGGCACTGGCGCCACAGCCTCCCGAACGCATGGTGCGGGGACGCCACCCACTCACGCGCCACCCCGGAGGTGATGGTGGCAGTACTCATTTCTTTTCCGTCACCTGACCGGCTGCTTCCCGCCGCGTCCGCTCTGCGAGCTGTTCTTCGAGGGAGGCAGCGCCGCCCATGCCCTGACGCGCACTGCGAACCTTGGCAATGATGGGCAGAGCCAACGAGACAGTGGCCAGCAACAGCAGCACCAAGGATATGGGATGGGTGACGAGGATCTCAGGACCATCGATCAGGAGTGCACGGCGCAGGTTGGATTCGGCCAGGGGACCAAGCAGCAGCCCCAGCACTACAGGGCCGGCGGGGAACCCGGTCCGCTTCATGATCAGGCCAATGACGCCGGCTATGAGCATGACGATCACGGTGTACATGTTGTTGGTGACGGTGTAGGTCCCTACCAGGCAGAAAATCAGGATGGCTGACCAAATGTAGTGGTTCGGCAAATCCATGAGCCTGACCATCCCACGCATGCGCACTAGGCTCACGATCAGCGAGACAACCGTGGCGATGATCATGATTGCCGCGATCGAGACCACGAGTTCAGGACTGTTGCTGAACAGCTGCGGCCCGGGCTGGAGACCCCAGATGACCATGGATCCGATCATCACTGCCATCACGGAATCACCGGGGATACCCAATGCCATGGTGGTGGTGAGGGATCCTCCCAGCGTGCCGCTGGAAGCGCTGTCTGCGGCGGTAATGCCTTCGATGGAGCCTTTGCCGAACTTGTCCTTTTCTTTCGAGATTGCCCGCGCCCGGTCCCAGCCGATCAGGCCGGCGATATCCCCGCCGGCAGCCGGCACGACCCCCACGAATACACCTATGCCGGTGCCCAGGGCCATGGGCTTGCCCATCTGCTTGTACTCCGCCTTGTTGGGCCACCACCTCCCCAAGGAGGAAATGGGCTTGATCTTGTGCTCGTGGTGGGTGAGGAGCTGGTCAAAGAGCTCCGCGATACCGAAGAGGCCGATGATGATGGCGATGAAGTCCAGCCCACCGGCAAGATCATTGATGCCAAAAGTGAATCGTCGGTCCCCGGTGATCGGGTCCCGGCCGACGGCGCCGAGCACCAGGCCGACGATGCCCGCGAGAAGCCCCTTAATAATGGATTTCGACGAGATAGACACCATGATGGTCAAACCGAAGACCACGAGTGCGAACATTTCCGCTGGACCAAAGTTCAAGGCGACCGCGGCCACAGGTTGCGCCGCCACGATGAAGACAACGATCGAAACGAGGATGGCCACGGTCGACGCGATCGACGAGATGACAAGAGCCAATCCCGCACGGCCATCTTTCGCCATCGGATAGCCGTCGAAGGTGGTGGCTATGGCCGCCGGAGTTCCGGGGGTGTTGACCAGGATGGACGGGACGCGGTCCCCATAGTTGGCTCCGACATAGATGCTGAGGAGTACCGCAAGACCTTGCACGGGTTCCAGCGTCAGCGTGAATCCGGATGCCAGTGCGACGGCCATCGATCCGGTGACACCTGGGAAGACCCCCACGAGTGTTCCCACGGCGAGGCCGATGATCAGGCACAGCAGGGTAACGGGATCCGTGACGGCGCTGAGTCCAGCTTCCAAAGCATTCATAGCGGCACTTTCAGCAGTAGGTTGAACAGGGCATAGATCAGGGCTGCCATTACAACCGGGTAGATGAGCAGCGCCCGGACTCCCCGTCCGCCCCCAATGGCGGTCACCACGGCAATGAACACCGGGGCCGTAAAGACGAAGCCGAGAAGGGGCCATGCCGCGAGGAACGCGATGGTGGCGGCCACTGTGAGGAGCAGCCGCAGCCATCCTGGCCGGGTGGAGGCTTCGAGTTCGGATCGTGATTGTGGCGGACGGAGAACAGCGATGAGCAGCAGCACGATGGAGAGTGCAAGTCCCAGTCCGCCCAGCAACTGCGGCCAGGACCGCGGCGTCATGCCCGGCTGTTCAATCCGAAGCTCGATGGCCCCGCCCAGCAGGTAGACCGCGGCTGTGAGGCCGACGGCGGCAGCAGCCACTGCGATTTCGAGCCACTTTGAGGGGCTGGCGGAGGCAGAAGCAACCGGTGCTTCTGCCTCCTCGCCCGGCGCGACAGTCATACCAGCCGGCTCGACGCCGTTAGGCACCTGCGCCTCGGCCTTACGGTCCCGGCGATTGAGGGGACTGGCGTTCATGATCAGCTCTTCTTCAGGAGCTTGCCGAAGCGCTCGTACTCGCTGTCAATGAAGGAAGTGAAGTCCTCAGGCGACTTGTAGACCGGCAGAGCCCCGCCCTTGGAGATCGTGTTGATGAAGCCTTCTGACTTGGCTGACTTCTCGATTGCACTTGCAAGGCGGTCACGGACTTCAGCGGGCAGATCCTTGGGAGCATAGACACCACCCCAGCCACCGAATTCAAGGTCATATCCAAGTTCCTTTGCGGTGGGGACGTCCTTGATCAGCGGGTGACGCTCGTTGTGGAGCACAGCGAGGGCACGGATCTGGCCGGCATTGTGCGCAGCCTGTGATTCAGAGGTCCCGCCTACTGCCCCGTCCACTTGTTTGCCGATGACGGCTGCAACTGCTGGGGCACCGCCGTCGAACGGTACAGGAACTATCTGGGCACCGGTGGCTTCGGCGAGGCCCAGCTCTGCTGCTTCCCAGATCGAACCGGGGCCTGAGTTTGCCATGTTCAGCGGCTCGTTCTTACCGGCAGCCACCAGGTCGTCGAGTGTCTTAATGGGGCTGTCCGTGGGAACAGAAACGACGCCGGGTGCGAGCATGATCTGTCCGAGGAAGTCATAGTTCGCTGGATCGACGTCGAAGCCCTGGTGTCCGAGCATGGAGATTTCCACCGGGACGAAGCCGATGGTGTAGCCGTCAGGATTAGCATCCGCAACGTACTGCATGGCTGTGGAACCGGAAGCACCTGGACGGTTTTCCACGATTACGGACACGCCGAGGTCCTTCTCAAGCTCGGCAGCGAGGGCGCGGGAGGCAAGGTCGGAACCGCCACCAGCCGCAGCCTGGACTATGAAGGTGATGTCCTTTTCCGGATAGTTAGCCGCAGCGGGCGCACCACCGGTTCCGCCACCTCCTCCCTGGCATGCTGTGAGCGCGAGGGCAGCAGCGGAAAAAACGCTGGCAAAGGTGAGACTGCGAGACTTTTTCATGATCCAACTTCCTTGTTGTTGCGGTGCGGGTGGTGCTTGGCTCTGAGAGCCGTTGTTTCAGGATTCGTTGTGGAGCCGGCTGAAGGCCTTGGTTAGGCGGTCGCGGGAACCCTGCAAATGGAGTCGAAGCATGTCCACAGCCTTTTGCAGCTCGCCCTCGCGCAGCGTTGTATAGAGATCGAGGTGGTCCTGATAGATGGGTTCAAGGTCGCGCTCTTCAGCATTGGTCAGCTGAAGCATCACCGAGAACGTGGGTTCGTATTGCTTCCACATACTCTCCAATCGCTTGGTGCCGCTAACTGTGTAAAACGCCGAGTGGAAGCTGAGATCGGCTCGGGCGAATCCAAGAGAATCCTTCGCCTGTGCACGGTCCTTCATGGCCTCCAGGCTTTGCAGCACTGGCTCCCAGTCGGCATCCTCGGATTTTCCGTAGGCCAGTTCCATAGCTTTGACTTCGAGAAGCTCCCGCAGCTCGTAGAGCTCCTCAACATCTGAGGCACGGAGGCCCACGGCAAAGACACCCCGCCGCCGGCTTTCAACCAGCCCCTCCGCCTCGAGCTGACGGAAGGCATCGCGGATGGGACCGCGGCTAACGCCGAAACTGGCGGACACTTGCGACTCAACCAAGTGAGTTCCGGGAGGGATTTCGCTGGCCACGATTGCGTGGCGCAACTGTGAAACCACTTGGGCGCCCAAGCCCTCTGCTTGGGATATGGGGCGTTCCCCATTGGTGAAAAGCAGGCTCGTCATCGTTGACTACTTCCTCCGTCGCTCTTGGCTTGGCGCTCGGTTTACGGTTAACCGTTTACTGTTTACCAATTTAGAGCGTGACATGAGACACGTCAAGGGTGAAGGGCTACGAACCCTAGGCAAGTTAGAAAGGCCAAGGCGAAGGGAGGGATGCGTCGCGGGTGGGGTCACCCGCCGAACGTCAAAAGCGTTCTTTTCAGGACCTTTTGCGGTACCTGAGATAGACCACGCCGCAGGCGAAGCGGCGCTCCTCCAGCAATTCGACCCCAAGGCGGACGTCGTCGGGCAGGAACTGCTTGCCCCCTCCGACGATCATGGGCGTGACATAGACACGGTATTCATCCACCAGCCCTGCCCTGATGGCCTGGGCAGCAAGAACCGGACCGGAAACAGAGATATCCCGGTCCGCCGTTTCCTTCAACTGCCGGACTGCTGCGGGGTCGAAACTCCGCTCGATTCTGGTCCTGGTGCTGGATACGGTGTCGAGCGTAGTGGAGTAGAGCACCTTATCCGCCTGCTTCCAGATCCGGGCGAAATCCCGTATGGCAGGGGGCTCGTCGTCTAGCTGAAGAGTCTCCCACCAGACCATCACTTCGTACATTCGGCGCCCCAGGAGGAACGTGCCAACGAGCCCTTCATTGTGGTTGATGAACGTGTGGACTTCTTCGTCCGGAGCACTCCAGTCGAAGTTTCCATCGCGGTCCGCTATGTAGCCGTCGAGGGACGTGATCCCGCTGTAGATCAATTTCGCCATGGCCACTCGGCCTTCCTTGTCGGTTCCAGGCTTATCGGTTGCAGGCTCGTGCAGGTGGTTCGACCCTAGGCCAGGGCAACAGTGGCGTCCAGCGTTTCAAGGGGAGGGCCGCGACACGCCGTCCACGAAGCGACACGCTGGGGTTTAAATGTGGCTAAGTACTCCACAGGGTGTGGATTAAGTCCGCCAAAACAGGAGAAATACGGACATTTTGAAGGACCTTGCCTGTGGATTAACGGTGCATTAAATGACATACTTGTAATACATCATCTTGGGGTTCCGCAGAGGAACGTGCACTACATGTAGTATCGAGTTACTGATTGATCGGGGAATCAGCGAAGACAACAAACTGGTTCAGTGTGGCTCAGGCAGCTTGAACCAGGGGCAGTAACGGACAAGGAATCCCAGTTCCGGTTGCGGCCTACGGATAACGAAGAGTTCAACAAAGGGGACAGGGACCATGACCGTTACGGTTTACACGAAACCGGCCTGTGTTCAGTGCAACGCGACATACCGCGCGCTGGACAAGAAGGGCATCACATACCAGAGCGTCGACATTTCGCAGGATGCGGATGCCCTCGAGCGCCTGAAGGCCCTCGGCTACATGCAGGCACCAGTTGTGGTCACCGACCAGGATCACTGGTCCGGCTTCCGTCCGGACAAGATCGAGGAACTGGCCATGCTGGCCACTTCCTCCGTCGCATAGCACGGGCTCAAGCGCCCGAAACAAGCACAGGTGAGGTGACTCCCATGGCAGCACTGGCAATGGCCGATGCTCGGGTTGGAGCACAGGCCGTCAACACCACTCACAGCGCACTTATCTATTTTTCCTCCACGTCGGAGAACACCAAGCGCTTCGTCGACAAGCTTGGACGGGATTCGGCGCGGATTCCGCTCTACGCGAGCGAGAGTCCGTTGGTCGCTACTGAACCTTTTGTGCTGGTGTTGCCAACGTATGGCGGGACCGGGGGAGAGGGCTCGGTTCCCAAGCAGGTTATCCGTTTCCTCAACAATCCGCAGAACAGGAACCTCATCCGCGGGGTTATTGGCGCGGGAAACACGAATTTCGGGGACAACTACTGCATGGCGGGCGACATCGTCGCCGCCAAGTGCAAGGTCCCACACCTCTATCGATTTGAACTTATGGGGACGCCAGACGACGTCCGCCTGGTCAACCAAGGATTGGACAAGTTTTGGACACGACTGTCGCAGACACAGAAGTAACCGCCGTCGCCCCCACTAAGCCGGCGCTGCCGGCTGCCTACAAAGGCCTCGGCTATCACGAACTGAACGCGATGCTGAACCTCTACGGTCCCAACGGAGAGATCCAGTTCGAGGCAGACCGCGAAGCGGCTCACCAATACTTCCTGCAGCACGTGAACAACAACACGGTCTTCTTCCATGACCTTGAGGAGAAGCTCGACTACCTGGTGAAGAACCAGTACTACGAGCGCGAAACTCTCGACCAGTACACGATGAACTTCATCCGCGAACTCTACAAGCGCGCGTACCAGAAGAAGTTCCGCTTTGAAACCTTCCTTGGCGCATTCAAGTTCTATACCTCATACACGCTGAAGACGTTCGACGGCAAGCGTTTCCTGGAGCGCTACGAGGACCGCGTCTGCATGGTGGCCCTGCACCTCGCCCGAGGCGACGAGCAGCTTGCCCTCCAGATGGCGGACGAGATCATAGAGGGGCGTTTCCAGCCTGCGACTCCTACCTTCCTGAATGCAGGCAAGCGCCAGCGCGGCGAGTTGGTGTCCTGCTTCCTGTTGCGTATCGAAGACAACATGGAATCGATCGGCCGCTCCATCAACTCGGCCCTGCAGCTGTCCAAGCGCGGCGGCGGCGTGGCTTTCGCGCTGACCAACATCCGCGAAGTGGGAGCGCCCATCAAGCAGATTGAGAACCAGTCCTCCGGCGTCATCCCTGTGATGAAGCTCCTCGAGGACAGCTTCTCCTACGCAAACCAGCTCGGTGCCCGCCAGGGTGCCGGAGCGGTGTACCTGCACGCCCACCACCCGGACATCTACCGGTTCCTGGACACCAAGCGGGAGAACGCGGACGAGAAGATCCGCATCAAGACCCTCTCCCTCGGCGTCGTGATTCCTGACATCACCTTCGAGCTGGCCAAGAAGGACGAGGACATGTACCTGTTCTCGCCGTACGACGTCGAACGCGTCTACGGGATGCCGTTCTCTGACGTCTCGGTCACCGAGAAGTACTACGAGATGGTGGACGATTCCCGGATCAAGAAGACCAAGATCAAGGCGCGCGAGTTCTTCCAGACCCTCGCCGAGATCCAGTTCGAATCCGGCTACCCGTACATCATGTTCGAGGACACCGTGAACCGGGCCAACCCGATCGACGGCAAGATCATCATGTCCAACCTGTGCTCGGAGATCCTCCAGGTCTCCCAGCCCACCACGTACAACGACGACCTCTCCTATGCCGAGACCGGCAAGGACATCTCCTGCAACCTGGGCTCGCTGAACATCGCGAAGACCATGGATTCACCGGACTTCGGCCTGACCATCGAGACGGCCATCCGGTCCCTCTCAGCCGTTTCGGACATGTCCAACATCACCTCGGTGCCCTCCATCGCCAAGGGCAACGACCAGTCGCACGCCATCGGCCTGGGCCAGATGAACCTGCACGGTTACCTTGCCCGCGAGCGGGTCCACTACGGCTCCGAAGAGGGCTTGGACTTCACCAACATCTACTTCTACTCGGTTGTGTACCACGCAGTCCGCGCCTCCAATAAGCTGGCCATCCAGACCGGCCAGACTTTCGGCGGCTTCGAGAAGTCCAAGTACGCTTCGGGCGAGTTCTTCGACAAGTACACCGAGCAGGAATGGGTTCCGAAGACTGAGAAGGTCAAGGAGCTCTTCAAGAACGTCCACATTCCCACGCAGGATGACTGGCGCGAACTGAAGGCTTCGGTCATGGAGCACGGCATCTACAACCAGAACCTGCAGGCTGTTCCGCCCACGGGCTCCATCAGCTACATCAACAACTCCACCTCCTCGATCCACCCGGTGGCATCCAAGATCGAAATCCGCAAGGAAGGCAAGCTGGGACGCGTGTACTACCCGGCGCCCTACCTCACCAACGACAACCTGGAGTACTACCAGGACGCGTATGAGATCGGCTACGAGAAGGTTATCGACACCTACGCCGCTGCCACCCAGCACGTGGACCAGGGCCTGAGCCTGACGCTGTTCTTCAAGGACACCGCCACCACCCGCGACATCAACAAGGCGCAGATCTACGCGTGGCGCAAGGGCATCAAGACCATCTACTACATCCGTCTCCGCCAGCTCGCGCTGGAGGGCACCGAGGTGGAAAACTGCGTCTCGTGTATGTTGTAACCGAAATCGGTTGATTACGACGGCGGGCCACCGCCCGCCGTCGTACGCTTTACCTTAAGAAGAAACCCAACCTTTAGGGGACGAAATGACCGAGAAGGTCAAGCTGCTGACGCACGTCGAAGCCATCAACTGGAACCGTATTCAGGACGACAAGGACGTTGACGTCTGGAACCGCCTGGTCAACAACTTCTGGCTGCCGGAGAAGGTGCCGCTGTCCAACGACATTCAGTCCTGGGCAACGCTCACCCCGGACGAGCAGCAGCTCACCATGCGTGTGTTCACTGGACTGACCCTGCTGGACACCATCCAGGGCACCGTTGGCGCTGTCTCTCTGATTCCGGACGCCATCACCCCGCATGAAGAGGCCGTCTACACGAACATCGCGTTCATGGAGTCCGTGCACGCCAAGAGCTATTCGTCCATCTTCTCCACTCTGGCCTCCACCAAGGAGATCGACGAGGCATTCCGCTGGTCCACCGAGAACGAGAACCTTCAGAAGAAGGCTCAGATCGTCATGGACTACTACCAGGGCGATGACCCCCTGAAGCGCAAGGTAGCCTCCACTCTGCTGGAGAGCTTCCTGTTCTACTCGGGCTTCTACCTGCCCATGTACTGGTCCTCACGGGCGAAGCTGACGAACACGGCTGACCTGATCCGCCTCATCATCCGCGACGAGGCAGTGCACGGCTACTACATTGGCTACAAGTTCCAGAAGGGCCTCGAGGGACTTTCCGAGGAGCGCAAGCAGGAGATCAAGGACTACACGTTCGAGCTGCTCTTCGAGCTGTATGAGAACGAAGTCCAGTACACACACGACCTCTACGACTCCGTTGGCCTGGCCGAAGACGTCAAGAAGTTCCTGCACTACAACGCCAACAAGGCGCTGATGAACCTGGGCTACGAGGCCATGTTCCCGGCTTCCGTCACCGATGTGAATCCGGCCATCCTCTCGGCTCTGTCCCCGAACGCGGATGAGAACCACGACTTCTTCTCGGGGTCAGGATCCTCGTATGTGATCGGCAAGGCTGTTAACACCGAGGACGAGGACTGGGACTTCTAGTTCCCCTGTTAGCTCGGGGCAATAAGACGCAGCAGTTGGCACCGCGGCATCGTATCGTGGTGCCAACCCTTCGCTCATTGGCGGAGTTCGCAAATAGGCAGGACTCGCAAGGCTGAAGATGTGAGGGCTGGTTGCTCGCGACTGTACCCGCCAGTCGTGCCGGCTTTAGTACCGATGCGATGATGGCCAGCCTGGGGAAGGGGGATCCTCGCATGGACTGAGGCAGAGGATCGTAGCTACCCTCGAGCTTGTGTTTCTTTGATTGGCGCGGCCAACTAACTTGGCCAGCTTATTCGCTTGGCCACTTTCAGCACCGCTTCACGTCCTACTTCGGGGCGCGTTTGCTGCTTGGACTTCCAGGGGCGGCCGCAAGCTTTCCTGGGTGGTCGGAAACTGAAGGCTAGAGGGGGCCAGCTGGTGCCAAGCAGTGCGGGAATGTCGATGACAGTCAAACCAGGGAACGACTCAGGGGAGAGGTCCAACGACCACGCCCTGGAGGACACGGGTTCCGGCGCGAGAGAATCGATGATTCCCAGGTTCTTCCCGGTCTATTCTTTTTATCTGAGTGCTTGAAGGCTGAGGACCGGCTCCCGCCGCTTTGTTTGTGGGTGATATTCAACTGAAATTGCATACAGGCTGGGGCCAGCTGGAGGATATTGGGGGCTGCAGCCGCTCGAAGATTGGAGCGTCATGCACCGCCCTGCCAGATTACTCGTGGCACTGTTGTCTGCGGCAGTGCTGCTGGCATCATCGGCCTGTTCCCCGGAACAGCCGGCCGCAGAAAACCGGACATTGAAGATCGTCTACCAAAAGACAGACTCCTTTACCGCCCTCGACACCCTGTTCAAGGATGCCAAGAAGGATTTTGAAGCTGCCAATCAAGGCACCACCGTTGAGCTGCAGCCCATCGAGGCGAACGACGACGACTATGGCACCAAGCTTGCACTGGCCCTGAGGTCCCCGGAAACCGCACCTGACGTCTTTTACGAGGACACCTTCAAAGTGCGATCGGACGTCGACGCCGGATACCTCCTGAAGCTGGACAGTTATCTCGAGAAGTGGGACGACTGGAAAGCCTACAGTGAAGCCGTCAAAGCTGCCGGCACCGGTGACGACGGCGGAATCTACGCTGTCCCGCTGGGCACTGACACCCGCGGCATCTGGTACAACAAGAAGGTCCTGCAAAAGGCAGGGATCGCCGTGCCCTGGCAGCCCCGGACCTGGGATGAAATCCTCGACGCTGCCCGCAAAATGAAGGCTGCGGATCCGTCCGTGGTTCCCTTCAACATGTACGCCGGCAAGGCGTCCGGTGAAGGTAGCGTGATGCAAAGCTTCTACGAGCTGTTGTATGGCACGGACAGTGAGCTGTATGCCCAGCAGGAGAAGAAGTGGGTGGTCGGTTCGCAGGGCTTCACCGATTCGCTGGCCTTCCTGAAAACCCTCTACGACGAAAAACTGGCTGTTACGCCTGCCGAGGCGCTCGACGCGAATGTCTGGAAGAAGGTCTTCGGCGAATGGTTGCCGCAGGGCAAAATGGGGGCCGTCGTGGAAGGTTCCTACTCGCCGTCGTTCTGGCAGAAGGGCGGCAGCTACGAGTGGGCAGGCTACGCCGAAGATATGGGCGTGGCTAAGTTCCCCACCCAGCGCGGCCAGGAGCCGGGCGGCGTCAGCATGTCGGGCGGCTGGACCCTGGCCGTCGGTGCTGACTCCAAGAATCCGGACCAGGCGTTCCAGTTCCTTGCAACGGCCCTGAACAAGAAGAACTCACTGGCGTTCACCATTGCGAGTTCCCAAATCGCAGTCCGGTCAGACGTTGCCGCCGAACCCGACTATCTGGCGGCCAACCCGTTCGTCAAGGACGTGTCAGAACTCGTTTCCGTCACCCACTACCGGCCCGCAACAGCGGACTACCCACGGATCTCCGCGGCCGTGCAGGTTGCCACTGAAGCAGTGATCACGGGTACGCTCTCGCCGCGGGAGGCAGCCGAGCAATACGACAAGACAGTCAGGGACCTGGTGGGTGACGCCAAGGTTCTGCAGAAATAACGCATGAGTGCACGCAAGTCCATCCGGCAGCAGCTCCGGCTGCTGCCGGTTGTGCCGTCCGTCCTGCTGCTCCTTCTTTTCCTCGCGGCGCCCGTCCTGTGGTCCTTCCACGCCTCCTTCACGAATGCGGCCCTTACCGGCCGGAACGCCAGGAATCCGGCCTGGACCGGCGTCGACAACTACGCGCGGCTGCTGACCGACTCCGCGTTCCCGGCCTCAGTTGTCTTGACGGTTGTCTTCGTGGTGGCGTCCGCGATAGTAGGCCAGAACCTGCTGGGACTGCTGATTGCCGGACTGATGACGCGTGCCCGGAAGCCCGTTTCCGCCGTCGTGGGAACCGCCGTGGTGGCGGCCTGGGTGCTTCCCGAGATTGTTGCTGCTTTCGCCGCTTACGCCTATTTCAGCAAGGACGGGACGCTCAACCAGCTGCTCGCGGGTGCGGGCTGGGCCGGTGCCGACTGGCTGTACGCGTTCCCCATGGTGGCCGTGGTGCTCGCCAACATCTGGCGCGGCACCGCTTTCTCTATGCTGGTTTACCGGGCGGCCCTCGCCGACGTGCCGCAGGAGATCTCCGAAGCCGCCCTCATGGACGGCGCATCCAACCGGCAGCGGCTGGTGTTCATCACGCTGCCATTGATCCGGTCCAGCATTGCCACCAACCTGATGCTCGTGACCCTCCAGACGTTGGCGGTCTTCACCCTGATCTGGGTGATGACGGCCGGCGGACCGTCCAATGCGAGCACCACTTTGCCGGTCCTTGCCTATCAGGAGGCCTTCAAGTTCGGCGACATCGGCTACGGCACCGCCATCGCCTCCGTGCTCATTGTCCTGGGCCTGGTGTTCGGGATTGCATACGTCCGGCTGCTCAAGGGGGCCAATCGATGACGACGGCGGAACAGGCGGCCCGGCGGACCGCTAACCGGAGGTTAACCCCGCCGGAACGCCGCAGGGCCAGTGCTCCGGCAGATGCCGCACTGCTGCTGATCGGCGCCTGCTTTCTGCTGCCGTTACTGTGGCTGGTATTCGCTTCGCTGGATACCAACGCCGGTTACCAGACACAGCTGCCCGCCAACCCCTCGCTCACCAACTTTGCGGCGGTCCTCACGCCGGAGTTGCTGCTCAGGCCGCTATGGAACAGCCTGCTGCTCTCCGGAGGGACGGCAACGGTGACCCTGGCGGCTGCCGTGCTGGCCGCCTACCCGCTTTCCCGGTTCCAGTCCAGGTTCAACAAGCCGTTCCTATATTCGATCCTGTGCGGGACCTGCCTGCCCATCACTGCGATCATGGTTCCCGTCTACGGCCTGTTCGTCCAGTTGCGGCTGCTGGACTCCGTGCCGTCAACCGTTCTCTTTATGGCGGCAACGGCCCTGCCAATGGCCATCTGGATGACCAAGAACTTCATGGACACGGTGCCCGTCTCGCTGGAAGAAGCCGCCTGGATGGACGGTGCCTCCGGGCTGACGGCCCTGCGCACCGTGGTGCTGCCCCTAATGCGCCAGGGCCTGGGCGTGGTATTCATCTTCGTTTTCATCCAGACCTGGGGCAACTTCTTCGTGCCCTTCATACTCCTGCTGTCCCCGTCGAAACAGCCTGCGTCCGTTTCGATCTTCAGCTTCTTCGGCCAGCATGGAGCCATCGCCTACGGCCAGCTGGCCGCATTCTCCATCCTTTATTCGGTGCCGGTCCTGGTCCTGTACGTTCTGGTCGCGCGCGGGGCCGGCGGATCGTTCGCGTTGTCCGGGGCGGTCAAGGGCTAAGCGCGCGGTCGGTCGATTGCCTCGACGACGTTGCGAACGGAGTGGTGTCGTCCACATGTGCCTGGTGACCGGGGTGGGTCCGGGTTGTAGAGAACCCCAGATCCGTGCAGCTTGTCGGCCCGGCCTGGCGGGTCATCGCCTCCCACGTAGCTGAAGGCCCCGCCGGTGGGGAACCGGAATTGTGGGGCACAAAAAGCCACTAGCTCACGGCGTCAAGAGGCCACGCCCTGAAGTCCGCTGGCTCCGGCTATCACCAGGCTGATCCCGGCAGCGAGCAGGCCTGCCGTGAGGCTGGCAGCACCAAGCCACAACAGGGCGATAAGCCTGTTGGGCCGCTGTGGATCCTTGCCCGTCACGGAGAGGAAGAAGCCCGCAGGCATGAGGATCGCCGCGAGGGGCACGCCGTTGCGCGCGACGAGTTCCAGCGGCGTCACTGGTTGAACCTGGTCCAAGACCAGCAGGATCAAGATGCTCAGCATCAGCAGCACCGCCGCGTGGGCGTGGCCCGCGCGGAAGAAGCCCTTCTGCAGGTCGTTCGCCGGAACGTGCTGGCGTACAACCTTCGTGAGGAAGTATCCGCCCGACTCCACGGTCACAAGGAACAGCAGCAGGACTCCAATAAGCAGGACAGTTTGTGGTTGGATAGTCATAGTATCCAGTATTGGATATTAGAACTATCTAATCAAGGGGAACACTTTGCGCATGTCAGAGATAGTCGAACGGTCCGGCGTGCCGGTGGCAACCGTGAAGTACTACCTGCGTGAGGGTTTGCTGCCTCCGGGCGAGTCGACCGGCGCGACGTCGGCGCTCTATGGAGAGGACCACGTCCGTCGACTCGCCTTGATCCGGGCATTGACAGACGTCGTGGGGCTGAGCGTCGCGAAGACCAAAGTGGTGCTGGGCCTCATCGACTCCCCACGGACCGACCTGTATGTAACGCTTGGGGAGGCCGTTGCGGCGCTTCCGCCCTATGCCGAGGACGACGTGGAAGACCTCGCGAGGGCGCGATCGGCGATCGAGACGCTCGGTTGGATCTACGACCCCTCGTATCCCGCTGTTGCCCAGCTCGAGCGCGCCCTCGCTGCTGCCGAGTCTGTAGGGATGCCAATGAGCGCGGAAAGGCTGCAAGGCTATGGTGAGCACCTGCGTGCCATTGCGCAGATTGATATTGCTCAGGTTCCTTCCGGCGACGCAAAGGCTGCGATCCAGTACGCCGTGCTCGGCACAGCCCTCTACGAACCGATTCTCGCGGCGCTGCGGCGCCTCGCCCACCAGGATGTCAGCAGCTCCGAACTCGGCGGCCGCCCCGGTGGGGCATAATCCCCGGCTTATTGTCAGTCCCTTCCCATAAGCTTCAGAAATGCGTCCTACACAGCTTTTGCATATGCGAAGTTCACTCCAACCATTCGGTGCGGACACCTGTCCCGAACCCAGGTTCCCGCAGTTGTGTTGACAGTACGGGGGCTGATTTCGAGCCCCAGCTCACTGAGGAAAAACCCGTCCGCACGGAGAGCAGCAGCCCTTCTCCTGGCAGCGGGGGCGCTGCTTCTGACTGGGTGCCAGACAGTACCGGTGCTGAACCGAACAGTTCATGTCACCCCAGTTGCCCCTCCGACTGCCGATGAAGGCTCCGGACATTCGGCCGGCATGGACGTACCTTTCGGATCCGTCACATTCGGAATCACTTGCGGCGCGGATTCCGTTGGCGACAGCACCCGCGGCACCGCAGCCCTGATGTGCACCTGGAGAACCGAGCACCGCTAGCAAGCGGCTTACACCCCGCGGCCAGGGGTAAGGATTCCCTGCGGGTCAAAGGCCTTTTCTATGCTCAGGTGCGCAGCTCGCGTGGCAGGATCCAGTTGCTTGTCCAAGGAACCGTATTTCAGTGATCCAACGCCGTGTTCACCGCTGAGCGTGCCGCCCAGCTAAGCGCCTGGTCGGTGTCCATCAGCTCAAGGACGTCAGGTACAACAGAGCCAGTTCCCTGGTACTGGTCATGGATGGTTTCCCTTAGAGGAACTTCACACCTTGGGCGAGCGGCAATTCCCCGGAGAAGTTGATGGTGTTGGTGGCCTGGCGCATGTAGACCTTCCAGGAATCGGAGCCGGACTCGCGGCCGCCTCCGGTTTCCTTTTCGCCGCCGAAGGCGCCCCCAATTTCGGCTCCGGACGTTCCAATGTTGACGTTGGCGATCCCGCAGTCGGATCCGCTGGCCGAGAGGAACCGTTCGGCTTCGCCCTGATCCTGCGTGAAGATTGCCGAAGACAGGCCCTGGGGAACAGCGTTGTGGATCTCGATGGCCTCATCCAGGGAGTCGTATGTCATGACGTACAGAATGGGGGCGAACGTTTCGTCGTGGACGACGGCGGTTTGGGTCGGCATGCGTACGACCGCCGGTTCGACGTAGAAAGCACCGGGCTGGTCTTCTGCGAGAACGCGGTTGCCGCCGTAAACCACCTCGCCGCCTTCGGCCAAGGCCTGAGCCAGCGCGGCTTGCTGGGCCCGGAAGCTGCTGGCGTTGATGAGCGGTCCCACCAGGGTTTCTTCCTGGGTGGGGCTGCCAATGTTCAGCGTGCGGTAGGCATCCACGATCCGGCTGACAAGACTGTCGGCGATCGATGAGTGAACGATGAGCCGGCGGAGTGACGTGCAGCGCTGGCCCGCTGTACCGGCGGCCGAGAACACAATGCCGCGCAAGGCAAGGTCAAGATCCGCCGAGGGCGCCACGATTGCCCCGTTGTTGCCGCCAAGTTCCAGCAGGACGCGGCCGAAGCGTTCGGCGATAATCGGCGCGATTTCCTTGCCCATGCGCACGGAACCAGTGGCTGAGACGAGAGCGATGCGCGGATCTTCAACCAGTTTCTGTCCGCCCACACGATCGGTCAGGATCAGCTGGTGGATTCCATCCAGCGCTCCAACATCCTTGACTGCGCGTGCCAGAAGGGCGTCGACAGCAAGGGCGGACAGGCGTGTTGCGTCCGCAGGCTTCCACACAACCGTGTCTCCGGCAACCAGGGCGAGGGCAGTGTTCCACGCGTACACGGCAACAGGGAAGTTGAAGGCCGAGATAATGCCGACCACGCCGAGCGGGTGCCAGGTTTCCCCTAGGCGGTGACCGGGCCGCTCCGAGGGCATTGTCTTGCCATACAACTGACGGGACTGCCCGACCGCAAGGTCAGCAATGTCGATCATTTCCTGGACTTCGCCGAGGGCCTCGGAACGGATCTTCCCGACCTCGGCGGTGATGAGGGTGGCGACATCTTCCTTGTGCTCGGTCAGCAGCTGACCCCAGCGCTTGATCAGCGCCCCGCGGACAGGAGCCGGGACATTGCGCCAGCTCTTGAAGGCTTCCGCGGCTTGAGCGATGGCTGATTCGATGTCGACGTCGTTATGGACTTTGGTGTGCAGGATGGCTTCCCCTGTAATGGGGGAGCGTGTTTCGTGCGTCCCGATGACCGAGGCCGGATCGACTCCGATTGCCTCGAGGCTCTTGCGAACTTCTTCGGCGATTTCAGCAGTCGCCGGGATGGAGGAGATGAGGGTGGTCATGATTGCCTTCTTTCGGTAGGGGCGGGTCAGGAGGAGAGGCCGGTAATGGTGACGCCGAGTTGGCGCTCGGCCTCTTTGACGGACTCAGATTGCTGCGCTGCGTAGAGATCATTGGGATCAAATATTCTGCTTCCCAGAACTTCTGACAGGCGGTGGATGTCGTAGGGGGTGCCCAGTTGTTCCTCGTCACGCGAGCCGTCGTCATCGAGGTTCGACTGGAAGATCCCAGCCGCCGAGCGCGGCAGGAAGTCTTCGTAGACGATGGGCTCGGGGATCAGGACGCCTGCCTCCACGAGCTCACGCAGGGAAGCGGATGGCTGTGCAATGGACTGTCGCGGAGCGGCCACGCGGTAGGTGAAATACCCCAAGCCCTGGAGGGCGAGTTCCTTTTCGCTGTCCGGAAGGATCTTGCGCCAGACCTGCTCGGCCACCTCTACCCGGGTTGCCCCCGGCGGGGCCTCGGCGAGCCGAGTGTCGACGTCGGCCACCATCCTGTCGTAGATGTCCCTGCCGCGTGGGGTCAAAGCGATGCCGCGCTGCTCTACCTCTCCAAAGCGCACGCGGAGCGATCCGGGGCGGACGCCGCCGTCGGCATGGCGGAAGCTCCGTTCCTCGGCAAGGGCGCGGAAGGATGTCTGGCGGAGCAGGACGTCCGGTCCTTCCCAGTTCGGCGGACCCTGGATCTCGTCGATCATGGCGATTCCACGGGCTTCCATCCGGGCGTAGAGGTCATCAATGTCCAGGACGCGCGGTGTGAGGTGGTTGATGTGGGTGGACCGCACGCCGCCGATATCCGCCGCCACCGCGGAGATGCGTTCGAGTCTGAAGTACCAGTCATGGTCGACAGGTTTCCGGGAAAGTTCGAAAGCCGCCGTCGCAAGGTCCAGAAGACGGGTGCCCTCTTCCGCCGCCAATTCCTTCTCCGCGCTCGCCGTGTCCGCCAGCTCAAGAAGTTCCTCACTGAACAGTGTGCGGGCTGCAATGAAGGACTCAAGCAGCTTCTGGGTTTCCTCATCGAAGAACCGCCGGTCGTCGTGAGTGAGCATCGAGGTGAACACCCGGAACGGGTTCTTGGCCAGCTCGCCGCCATCGACAGGACGGAAGGCCGTCGATACAACTGGAACTGAGCTTTTGGACGCGTCCCGTAGGTCATAGAAGCCGACCGGATACATGCCGAAGGCTGCGAAGAGCCGCGCCAATTGGGCAAGTTCCCTGGCTGACCCAACCCGGATGGCGCCATGGCGTTCTGCAGTAACCCTCTGGATGCTCCCCAGCCGTTCCGCATCCTGCCCGTTTTGGCGGATGAAGTCCTCGTTGACCTCCCGTGAGACGTCCACGAGGGTGTTGTAGGCCGGAACTTCATTGCCGTAAAGCGTCGCCAGGCGAAGGGCGAATTCGGCCCGCAGTTCCCAAAGCTGCAGTTTGGTTGTGGTTGACATGGGCTGTTGTCCTTTCTGGTGCTGCGCTTTGCCTGAGCGGCTCAAATGATGTGTACTTCCCTGAGCCGGGAGAGTTCGCCAGCAAACCTTGCGGCGCTGAAATGGGCCGGGTCCATAAAAGATTCCCTCCCCAGATACATGTCCCGGATAAGTTCGCCCACCGCCGGCCCCTGCAGGAAACCGTGGCCCGAGAACCCTGTGGCGTACATGAACCCGGCCACAGTTTCGGAACTACCGATCATGGCATTGTGGTCCGGAGTGTTTTCGTAGAGTCCTGCCCAGCCGACTTCCAGTTCCCGGTTTGCCAGGGACGGCGCTACAACTTCCGCGGCGGTGTTGAAGGCCGGCAGCCACTGGTAGTCGAACTCCCGGCAGAACCCCGGTTCCTGGTCCTGGTTCGAAATCCCCAAGAGCATTCCGTTCAGGTAGTTGTGGAAATAGAGCGTCGTGGAGAGGTCAAGGGTGAAGGGAACGGTGGGGAGTGCTTTGGCCCCCTGCGGAGTCATTCCGATCTGGCGCCGGACCGGCTCAATTGGCAAATGAACGCCGGCCATCGCTCCCAGCCTGGTTGACCAGGCACCGGCCGCGCAGACGACTGTGGAAGTCAGGATCGAGCCGCGGTTGGTATGAACGGCCCTTACCTCACCACCAGAGGCGTCGATGTCCAGGACTTCCGTATCCTGGCAGATGGTCACTCCCAGTTGCTGGGCGGCTTCCGCATAGGCACGGACCACCTTGGAAGGCTGAGCGAACCCGTCCCGCGGGGAGTAAGAGGCAGCGACCAGCGCCTGCGGATCAATGAAGGGATTGATTTGATGAGCTTGGTAAGGGGAAACCATCCGGCTCGAGCCGCCAAGACGATTTTGGATGTGCGTGCTGTCTTCCACCTGCAGAAGCTCAGCTTCATTCCGGCAGAGGAAGAGATAGCCCACCTGACGGAGGCCGATGTCAGTTTTGAACTTCTCGCCGAACCGTTCATAAGCTTCAAGGCTGCGTTGGCCAAGTTTGATGTTGCCGGGATCTGAGAACGTTGCCCGCACGCCGCCAAGCGGCTTCGCAGAAGATCCCGATCCGAGCGCGTGACGCTCGACCAGGACGAGGTTGTTTACTCCAGCCTCAGCCAGATGAAAGGCGATGCTGGTTCCCATGATTCCGCCGCCGAGAATAATGACATCTCCTGCTGCGGGTAGTGGGCATGCGGAGGACCTCACAAGGGGAACAACATTGTCCACGTGCTTTGTCTGCATGCTGATCCTTCCACCGTTCCCTTCATCCAGCTTCGACGTGGCGGCTGTTTAGGTCAATCGATAGATTGTCAACGGTTTGTATAGAATTGCTATATGAAGTGGACGTTCGAGCAGCTTAAGACCTTCAAAGTGGTGGCCGAGGTGGGCACCATGACTTCAGCGGCCGAAGCACTGGGATTAACTCCCGGAGCTGTGTCCCAGCAGATGGCGGCACTTCAGGCTGGGCTCCCGCGTTCCCTCTTTGCCCGCGATGGCAGGCGGGTCACCCTTACCGACGCAGGCGTGACTCTGCTTCGGCATGCCCGCGTCCTCCTTGAGGACGAACGAAAGGCTGCGATTGCCCTTAGCGGACCCCAGTCCGAGCAGAGAACCGTGGTTTCGGTCGGAGTCTTTGGATCCGCAGCGGTTTCGGCCATAGGCCCTGCCATCGAGCATCTGCGAAAAACGTCCCCGAACGTCGTCATCCAAGCCACGGAAGTCGACGTCGAAATAATGCCGCAGGCGATCCTCGACTACCAGATCGACATAGCCTTGGGCCTGAGCTATCAGAACGCGCCCCAACCACCTCTCCGCGGCGTGAAGGTGGAAGTACTCCACCACGAGCCGTTTTTGATGGTGCTTCCTCCCGAAGCCATGGACATTGCCAATGACCGCAGCGCGCTGGTGGATTACGCCAACGCCACAGACTGGGTGCTCCCCCCGGTCGAGACATATTTCGGCAGGGCATGCCGCTTCGCCTGCGCGGAAGCCGGCATAGAGCCAAAAGTGCAACACACGGTGACGGATACTGCCGTTTCGATCGCTCTGGCGGAATCCGGTGTGGGTATTACGCTGGCCACGCCGCTCATGATGGGCCTCCGGCCCACAGACAGTCCCGTCGCGAAGCTTCCCGGCAACACACACCGCAGCATCGTCGCAATTGCCCGCTCGTCGGCACTGCAAAAGGAAAGTGTCAGTGCCGTTAGGGATGCCCTGATTCACGCCTTCTCTGCTTGAGGCAGCCTCAATATGCCTTGCCGTAGAAGGTGCTTCGGAGGAGGATATGCGGCAACTCCAGGAGGTTCCTTATGCTCCAGCTTGGCAAGTTTGAAAAGTATCTCATCGAGGAATTCTTCGATGATTACCGCGCCGGTGAGATGACGCAACGCACGTTCACCAGGCGGGTTGCGTTTATCACTGGGAGTATGGCGGAAGCTTCGGCTGCAATGCTCCTGGTCGGTTGCATGCCGAATGAAGTTCCGCGCAGCACGGACCCGATGCCGACACCGGAATCCTCCTCGTCGCCCACGGGGACAGGTACCGCTCCCGGTGGAGCGGTGCCGGGAGCAAAAAGTCCGCTTTCGGTCCCTGAAGGTTCCCCAGGCCTGATCACGACGACGGTGCGGTTTCCTTCCAGCAAAACCGACGTCAGCGGCTATCTTGCGCATCCGGATGCGGGGGCCACCGGACCAGCTGTGCTGATCTGCCACGAGAACCGCGGTTGACGGCGTGTTGACCCTGAGCGGATCGCCATGACTGGCTTCTGCTTTGGCGGAGGCATCACGTGGCACGCAGCGACGGAATTGCCTGGGCTGAAGGCAACGTCTGCGTTTTACGGGCCTGCTCCTGATCTGGAGAAGGTCCGGGACATCAAGCCGGCTGTATTTGGCGTCTATGCTGATAGACGGATCACCGGAGCAATGCCAGCTCTTCGAGATGCCCTGGCCGCCGCTGATGTCCGCCACGAGCTCAAGGTCTATCCGGGCGTCGACCACGCCTTTCACAATGACACCTCCGACCGCTACAACGAGCAGCAGGCAACTGCCGCTTGGAACGACACTCTGGCTTGGTTCGGCAGGTACGTCTGAGGTGTTCGGCCAACCACAAGTTCGGCCACCGTTAGGGTGTTGAGTTTTGATCGACCGGCTGTCAAAGTAAGGGCCATGATCGCATATTGGACAGTTACCGTTCCTTATTCTGATGCCACGGGCGCACCTCACACACGCGATCAGGCGATTATCAAAGCCCGTCAGGAACTGCAAGCCGGCCTGGCCAGCAAGGGAATATCCGTGACCCTGGAGGACGTCGCAAACAACGCCCTTGTCACCGACTCCTGGAATACCTCAGGCGGGGACGGGCGAGCTGACGCCAGCGAAGCCCACGTGCATCTCTCCTGGCCGGCTAACTTCTAACTTCTTCTTCCCCGCCGCGGTGTCCCTACCCGCTTCAGGCAGCGATTACCGCTGAATTCCGGGCTCGTTTGAGTGCCTTAGCTCGATGCCGGAGTTCTCGCCGTATGCGGAAGGCAGGGGTGTGCTGCCGGTCATGTGGTGGTGTCCGGGGTGGTGATGAGTCGGGTATTGGTGTTCGGGGTTCAGCTACACCCATCGGTGGTGTGCCGGGGAGGGGTGGGGCGGTGGAGTGGTAGGTGTGGCCGGTGGGGGTGTGGAGTTCGGTGGTGTGTCGCGGGCCGGGGTGGGTGTGGGTGGTCCAGCCGGGGGTTTCTTTGGTGTGGTTGCAGGCTTCGCAGAGGCCTTGGCCGTTGGTTGTGGTGGTGGTACCGTTTTGATGCCAGGGGATGACGTGGTCCACGTGGCGGATGGGTGCGTCGCAGTAGGGGGTGCGGCAGGTGTGGTCCCGGGCCTGGATGAAGCGGCGGAGCCTGGGTGGGAAGAGCCGGGCGCGGGAGTCCATGGCGATCAGGTCGCCAGTAGCCGGGGCAGTGTAGAGCCGGCGGAGCCACACGTTCAGGGGCTTGTTTGCGTTGGGGCCGGTGTCGGGAGTGGCCTTGAGAGCTTGCCCGGAGTCCGTGGGCTGCAGGTGTGTGGGGTGGATGGTGGTGCGGGCCCAGTGGGCGGGGACGATGCCGTAGCCGGGCAGGCGTGCGGGTTCGCTGTCACCTTGGAGGAGGGTGCGGTCGGTCATGACGAGTTGGATTTCGATGCCGGTGATCCCGCCGGGGGTTCCGGTGATCCGTTCGACGAGGGTGTCGGCCATGATCTGCCCGCGGGACCGGGTATCCGGGCCGGCACCGGCACCGGCACCGGTGCCGGCACCGGTGCCGGTGTTGGTGGTGGTGAGGGTGTCGGCGTGGCGGGTGAGGGCGGCGTGGACGGCGACGCCTGCGGTGACGGGGAGCAGGGCGGTGAGGTAGGTCATGGTGTCCGGGGCCGGGCGGAGGCTGACGTGCCGGTCGGTGTGGGCGTTCGCGGCGCGGGTGACCAGGGAGCGGGGATCGGTCCGGTAGGCGGCGGTGCGGGCCGCGGCGATGAGGGCGCGGTCCCCGAGCCCGGAGAGCGCTCCGGTGTCTGCGGCGAGTTCTTCATCGACCGCGCACCTGTCCTGGGCGGTGAGGCAGGCTGTTTCCCTGGCCAGGAGGGTGGCGCGCCATTCGTTGAGCTGTCCGGTCTGCAGGGCGGCGAGGGTGTGGGGCATTTCGGTGGCGAGGGCTTTGGCCAGGCCGAGGAGCCGGCCGCCGCGGGCGGGGGACTCGCGCCGGGCCAGGGCGATCTGCGCGGCCACGCCCTTGCCCAGTTCGGCAGCAGGCACCCCGGCCGCCCGCTGGGTGCGGCGCTGGTCGGCGTCGAAAGCCACGGCGATGCGGGCCTGCAGCGCTGCCGCGGCGGACTTCAGGTCCTCCAGGTCCCGCAACTGCCCAATGAGCCCGGCACCGTCACCGCAGGGACGCACCCCCGCCAAGGCCGACAGCACATCGCCCACAGACGTGCCGCGGCTGCCCGCCAAAGCGAGTACCGCCGTCGACCCCTGAATATCCCCCATGGACAGAGTCTTCCAGGAGGCTCTGACATTAAAGCGGTGTCCCGTGAGCATTAACAGTGCTACGCCACCTCAAACTCAAGGAGTACGCCATGCGTCATGCTAATTGGCTCCCCGATCAGAGGATCACGGAGCCAGCGGAGGGCGTGTTCTTCGTCGAGGGCCCGGCGTCGAATTGGATCATTGTTCGTGAGGGGAGTGACTTCATCCTCATCGACGGCGGCTACCCTCGGGATCTCGAGCACGTTCTGGCCTCGCTCAGATACGTCGGTCTCGAGTCTGCAGAGGCCAAGGCGATGCTGATCACTCACGGCCATGTTGACCACACAGGTTCGGCTGCCCATTTCTCCAGGGAGTACGGCACCCCGATCCTCTGCAGTCCGGAGGAGGAGGCGCATGTTCGCGGTCAGGAAAAACACCAGGTGACGCTGGGCCAGGTCCTGCGACGGGTATGGCGGCCCCGGGTCTTCCGCTGGATGCTGCACGTTATCAGGGCCGGCGCCTTGTCCGCAGAGCCTGCGACCAGGGCACGAGCATGGGCCGCCGATGAGCTCCTGGCGCTTCCCGGCTCGCCGCGGGCCGTACTTGTTCCTAGCCACACACCGGGCCACACTGTTTTCTGGCTGCCCAGCGCCCAGGCGGTGGCTACGGGTGATGCCCTGGTGACGGGCCATCCGGTGAGCAAGGAGACAGGTGTGGTTCAGATGCTGCATCCCATGTTCCATAGCCGGCCCGGCGACGTTCGGGAGGCACTAAGGCGCCTGTCCGACGTCGATGCCTCCTTGATTTTGCCGGGGCACGGGCCGGCGTTGCGGATGCGTCCGGCGGACGCCGTCGTCGAGCTCTTAGGACGCCGAAGGTAGTCTTTATAGATGAGTTCTGTAGCCCAGACAAACGTCGCTTTTGACGGCCGCTTCGCCCGTGAGTTGCCTGAAATGGCCATTCCCTGGCAGGCGGAGGAAGTCTCTGACCCGAAGCTCCTCGTACTCAATGAGCCCCTCGCCATTGAGCTGGGCCTCGATCCCACCAGCCTGCGGAGTTCCGACGGGTTGCTTCTGCTGATCGGTAACAGCCTTCCCGAGGATGCCACTCCCGTAGCGCAGGCTTATGCAGGCCACCAGTTTGGCGGGTACAGCCCCCGTCTCGGCGACGGACGGGCACTCCTGCTCGGGGAGGTAGTGGACGCCAACGGCCGGCTTCGCGACCTCCACCTCAAAGGCTCGGGGCGCACACCGTTCGCCCGCGGTGGTGACGGATTGGCAGCAGTCGGTCCCATGCTGCGCGAGTACGTCGTGAGTGAGGCCATGAATGCCCTTGGCATCCCCACAACCCGGTCCCTCGCCGTGGTGGCAACGGGACGGCCGGTTCAGCGCGAAAAGCAGTTGCCAGGGGCTTTGCTCACACGCGTAGCGAGCAGTCACCTGCGCGTGGGCAGCTTCCAGTATGCCCGGGCAACGGACGACGTCGACCTGCTCCGCCGCCTGGCCGATCATGCCATCGCGCGTCATTACCCTGAGGCGGCCGAGGCCGAGAACCCGTACCTCGCGCTGTTCCAGGCCGTGACAGCGGCACAGGCGTCCCTCGTCGCCCAGTGGATGCTCGTGGGGTTCATCCATGGAGTGATGAACACCGACAACGTGACAATCTCAGGCGAGACCATCGACTATGGCCCCTGCGCCTTCATGGAGGGGTTCGACCCCGCCACGGTTTACAGCTCCATCGACCAGACCGGACGCTATGCCTACGGCAACCAGCCGCTTGTGGCCGAGTGGAACCTGGCGCGCCTTGCGGAGGCCCTGCTGCCCCTTCTGCACGACAATCAGGACCAGGCCGTCGCCCTGGCGGTGGAGTCACTTGAGGCGTTCCGTTCACAGTACAGCGCCGCCTGGTTGGCTGGCATGAAGGCCAAGTTGGGCCTGCACAAGGAGGTGGACGACGACGTGACGTCGCCTCTCGTCGATGAGCTCCTGGCTCTCCTTCAGGAGGGGCGCGTCGACTACACATCGTTTTTCCGGAACCTCGGCAAGAGCGCCCGCGGCCAGGCTGAGCCGGCGCGGGGCATGGTTCTGGACTTGGCGGCATTCGATGCCTGGGTAGAGCGTTGGCGTGCCTTGCACCCGGACGCTGACGCGATGGACCGGGTCAATCCTGTGTATATTCCCCGCAACCATCTCGTTGAAGAAGCCCTCGGGGCTGCGACGCTGGGCGACTTGGGTCCGCTCGAACAGCTCCTGGATGCGGTGACCGACCCGTACGACGAGCGGCCTGGTCTGGAGCGCTACGCAGCCCCCGCCCCCGTGGACTTCGGCCCCTACCGGACCTTCTGCGGAACCTGAGCCAGCCTGGGCCTGCGGCCCTTCAGTGGCTATTCCAGAGGTGTGGCCCTTGGCGCAAGGACTCGGACGAAGACGATGACCAGCAGGCCTGCGACGGGGACAACAACCAGGCCGAGGCGCAGGGAAGAGGCATCTGCAATGGCACCGACGAGGGGAGGTGCAAAGAGGAAACCGAGGCGGAGCAACCAGCTGACGATGGCGAGTCCCGCGCCCGGACGGAACCCGGGCAGTTCGTCGGCAGCGTGCATCGCCGCCGGGATAAGGGTGGCAACACCGAATCCCGCAAGGCCGAATCCTATGACGCTCCCAACAACTGTGGGGAACATGAGTGCGCAGCCCATTCCCAGCAAGACGATGAAGCCCCCGGTGCGCGCAACGGCGCGCTGACCGAAGCGGTCCACCATCCGGTCACCCAGTATCCGGCCCACAAACTGCATTCCCTGCAAGGCCACAAAACCAGCGCCTGCCATAAAGGCAGAGGCTTCAAGGGAACCTGCGAGGTAAATGGCAGACCAGGTGCTGCCCGAGTCCTCTACGAGCGCCCCGGCTGAGGCGATCATCACCAGCGCAAGAAGGACTCCGTACTTGGCCATGGATTGACCTGAGGCACCATCCGATCGCTTCGCGTCCCCGCCGGGCGGGCCTTCGCCCGTATCCCCTTCGCGGACATCCCCTTCCGCGGCGGGCTCGGCTGGTTCCTGCCCGGGAAGCAGCAGCCGGTAGGAAAGAACAGCCATGAGGCTGAAAATCACGGCCGCCAGGGCGAGGTGAAGGGGACGGGGTAGGGCCATCCCTGCTGCAGCGGCACCCAGGAGGCCTCCCATTACAGCCCCCACACTCCAGACCGCATGGAAGGAGTTAAGAATCGATCTTCCGTAGAGCCTCTGGACTCGAAGGCCGTGGGAGTTCTGCGCAACATCCGTGATGGAGTCCATCGCGCCGGCGACGAAAAGACCGACGGCAAGGGCCACCCAGGCTGGAGCGTTTCCCGCGAGGAGGATCCCCAGCGAGGACAGCACTGTTGCGACGATTGCCACTCTGGAAGAACGAAACCGGCGAACCAGCGGGCCTGCACTCAGGCCAGCCAGGACCGCGCCCACCGGAAAAGCAGCAATGGCGAAGCCAAAGGCAGCGTTCGTCAGCCCGAGATCGGCTTTGATCTCCGGATACCTCGGCAGAAGGCTGGCGAAGATGGCGCCGTTGGTGAAGAACAGTACGTTGACTCCAAGGCGGGCATGACGCAGGGCCTTGGTAGGGAGTTGATCCAGAAGCGGAGCAAGCGACATAGGTTTCGATTCTTCTTTTCGGCTTGGCGGTTTCAACGGCATTTGGGATCGGATTGCAGTTTTTGAATCCCGCCGTGCGGGCGAAACGTGAACGTTCACGAACTTGTTGCAACGGTACGCGAGCAAGCATCTATCTGCAATGCTGTTCAGCATGACCACCTTGGAATGGCGCGGCACGTTTCAGAACGAAGAGATCAACCAACTGCACGCAGAGGGCTTCAACCATGAACCCGGCGACGACGATTGGACTGGCATGCTCGCGCGCTTCAGCCTGGGTTGGGTTACAGCACGCGACGAGCAAGGTCTGGTGGGGTTCGTCAATGTGATCTGGGATGGACAGGTGCACGCGTTCATTGAAGACACGTTGGTCGCGGATCGAGCGCGCCGCCAAGGCATTGGCAAGAAACTCGTCTCCGTGGCAACGGAGCAAGCTAAGGCGGCCGGCTGTGAATGGCTACATGTTGACTTCGACGATCATCTCAAGAGCTTCTACTTCGAGGCCTGCGGTTTCCGCCCTACGAATGCGGGGCTGATCCAGCTCCGCTAGACGCAGTGCTCCGCTAGCCGGCCATGCCCCGCTGCCTCTTGGGAAATGGGATCCGGTCGAGGTCGTTCGCGGCTAGGACGGTGGTCCGGCCTGCGCGGGCTTTGGCCTGCCCGGCCAGTGGCGCGACGTCCTCGTAGCGGGCTGAGAAGTGCGTCAAAATGAGAGTGCCAACGTCCCCGCCGGCCGCCAGATCACCAGCTTGGCCGGCTGTGAGGTGACGGTATTGCTCAGCGAGCGCGGCGTCGTCGTCACTGAACGTGCACTCCGCCACCAGCAGATCGACGCCGTCGGCAAGCTCCTCCGCCCCAGCGCACGCTGCCGTGTCCATCACAAAAGCAAAGCGCTGCCCGGGCCGCGGCACGCTGACGTCCTCCAGACGCACGCCGGCCAGGCGTCCTTCCCGTTGGAGCCGGCCGACCTCGGGTCCTGAAATCCCAGCCGCGGCCAGCCGCTCAGGAAGGAGGGTGCGGCCGTCGGGTTCCACGAGCCGGTAGCCGTATGTCTCGATCCTGTGGTTGAGCGGCCGCACCTCCAGGCCAGGAGCCACCATTGCGTTGGCGCCGTGCGGACGCAGCCGAAGATCAAGGCCGGGGGAGGCGAGGATACCAGGGCCCGGACCACGTCCTCGCCGGAAGCGGGAAAGTGCAGATGAACCGGGTGCTGGACGCCGTCCAGGACCATCCGGGAAAGCACTCCCGGCAGGCCGTAGCAGTGGTCGCCATGGACGTGGGTGAGGCAGATGCGGGTGATTTGGGTGGCCGAAACGCCTGCGAGCATCATTTGGCGCTGTGTACCCTCGCCGGGGTCGAAGAGCAGGCCCTCACCGTCCCACAGCAGCAGATAGCCGTTATGATTGCGGGTCCGGGTGGGGACCTGGGAGGCGGTGCCGAGGACCACGAATTCACGCATGGAACCGAGTGTGCCACGGCTCCGCCAACAAGCGAGAATGGACGCGTGACTGATCCGGGCGAATTCGTGGACGCCGCCCTGCAACGGGAGGGCTCTTGGTACCGGGCGCAGGATGCACAGGACCGCTTAGGTGGTGACCTGCGTTTCTATGGCGCCTCTGTTGGCGCTGTCCGAGGCGCGATCCGCGATGCTTCCCGCCGATACCGTGGCCTGACCCATGACGAGATCACTGCGCTGAGCTCCGAACTATGGGAAGTCCCGGTCTTCGAGCGTCGGCTGGCTGCGATAGTCCTCCTGCAATCCCATGTCCGTCTTTTGAAGAATACCGATCTGACACGGCTTGAGGGCTTTGTGCGGGACTCACGCCTGCCTGAACTGGTGGATCCGCTTGCAGTCGACGTGATTGGCCCGTTGGTGACAGGGTTGGACGTACTGGGACGCGTGCGGGCCGACAGCGTCCTGGACCGCTGGGCACGGGACCCCGACAAGTGGCTACGGCGGGCGGCCATACTCTCCCAACTTCGCGAGCTTCGACGGAGCGCGGACAGTTGGACCGCCTTTGTCCGGAGGGCGAGCCTGGCGCTTGAAAACGCTGAGGAGATGTCCGACGGCGGACTGGCAGTCAGGGCGGCTATCTCACGTGTTGTTGGGGAAACTGCGAAAAACGGACCAGGACTTGAATTCTCGTTCCACGACGGTTGATCCTCCTATTCGCGGCTTCTTGACCCTGTTCCGGTGTCCGGCCACCATGAGGTATGAGTGATTCTGCAGCCGATACCGGAGATGTTCCTTCAGGCGTAACAGAGGGCCTGGACGTGGGGAATCCCGCCCGCCCTGCTCGTGAAGACAGCGCTGAAACCGTGGAAAGAATCGCCGAGGATATTCGCGACGATGTCAGGCTGGGCCATGTCCAGGATGACGTGAGCCATGTTCTTGAAGAGCGTCTGGATGAGGCAGGCATAGAGATGCGCCCCGAAGACGTCGATGATCTCGCCGAGGAGATCGAGAAGGACGCCTCGAGTTGAGCAGCAAGTAAAACGGTAGTATCCTGCCGATTAGCGCTTGGGATATGTTCCAGCGTCACCCGATCCTCTAATTCGGCAAAATATTGCCGAAATGCCCTCTTTAGGGAACGATGGGAGTACAAGATGCCCTAACCGGCAAAATTCTGCCCCTATCGGAGGCCTTTGAGGAGCGAAACCATGGAGGACGTTCAGTCCATCGCGTCAAGCATTCGTGCTGCGCGGAAAGAAGCGGGCCTCACTCAGGAAGACCTCGCGCATCTGGCCGGAACGTCTGAACGGACCGTGCGTGGCCTGGAAACGGCAACGGGAAACCCGTCATTGCGGGCCGTCGTAGCGATCGCCAATGTGCTTGGGCTCCATCTGGCGGCAGAATGACGGCGCCGCTCATGCCGCAGGATCTGCAGCAGCTCAAGTTCGTCAGGACGGCCGATGTCTACAAGAACGGCGTTCTTGCCGGTCAACTCGCAAGGACTGATCACGGCGGCGTGAGGTTCTCCTACGAGCGGAAGTACCTGAACGGACAGGGACTGCCAGTTGCCATCTCGTTGCCATTGTCGGAAACGCCTGTAGAAACCCCTGCCGGCGCCCTGCCTCCCTTCTTCGCGGGGCTGCTGCCCGAAGGGCACCGACTGACCGTGCTGAAGAACGCCGCCAAGACCAGCTTCGACGACGAACTGACCCTCCTGCTTGCAGTGGGAGCAGATGTCCCCGGCGATGTGCAGGTGGTTCCGGCTGGTGCATTGCCGGAGGAACCTCCGCCCCTGGCCGATACCACCCGGCCCGAGGAGCTCGATTTCTCCGCCTTGGCGGATGTTGTGGATCTTCACGGACTCCCAGGGGTGCAGCGGAAGACCAGTGCCTCCATGCTCACCACGCCGTTGGCTTTGAGGGGCCAGCGGTATCTGCTCAAGCTTGATCCGCCGGAACATCCGCATCTAGTGGTGAACGAGTCAATGCACCTGTCAGCCGCGAGGGCACTGAAGATTCCGGTGGCGGTGAGCTCGGTGATCTCGGACAGGAACGGGCTTCCGGGTTTGCTCGTGCAACGCTTTGACAGGGTCAAGAGTGCGGACGGGAGCTGGGTCCGGTTGCCGTTTGAGGACGGAACCCAGGTTCTAGGCCTCCCGCCCGCTTCCAAGTACGCCGTCAACTCCGAAGACGTGGCAACGGCCCTGATGCGGATCTGCCAGGCACCGATGGTGGCGGGACGTAACCTGTATCTGCAGTTCGTCTTCGCCTGGCTCACTGGCAACGGAGACCTCCACGCCAAGAACCTCGCGATCCTGGGCGGAAGCAGGGGCTTTGTGATGGCTCCCATCTATGACATCCCCTGCACCTTGGTTTATGGGGATGACAGCCTTGCCCTTCCGGTCGCCGGGAAGACGAAGAACCTTAAGGCCAAGCACTGGGCGGAGTTTGCTGCATCCATCGGCTTGCCGGACAAGGCAGCAGCGTCAGCCAACCGTCTGGCGATAACGGCCGCGACTGCCATCGATCTGGATTCCTTGCCATTTTCCGGGTCCCCGCTGCGTGGTGCCCAGCGTGAACTGCGGTTTCGCCGCAGCCAGCTGCAGGACTAGCGGGAGGCTTCCCGTTCACACATTGCCTTAAGCTTGTCCAGAGCCTTAGGCCACAGGTCGTTGAGCATCTGAACGAACTCGTCGTCGCTGTCCGCGTCCACATCGATCTCAACGTCGAGAACAGTCATCCCGTCGGACTGCCTCAACGTGTAGTTCTCGTGCGTTCCGGCGAAGCTCTTCGCTGCACCTCCACCAGTTCCACGTTCCAGAGCGTTCCGTCAGCCACGGTTGCGGCCATGTAGGTGCACACTGGTTGGCGACGGCGGTCTGTTGGCGACCCTGGATTCAGCAAGCGCAGGCCACGTTGCGACGTTGTGTCCCAGGGAATGTGGCTGTGTCCGAAGACGAGGACATCCGCTTCCGGAAACAATGCTTCGCATCGCTGCTCACGGCCCGCGGCCTGCCCCGTTTCATGGATCATGGCGAAGTGGACGCCTTCAAGAGTGACTGCTGCGGTTTCCGGCAGCCTGAGGCGGAGGTCCTCGCCGTCGTTGTTGCCGTAGACGCCAACGAGCCGGCGGCTGCGCTTCTCAAACTCGTCCAGCAACTCCACTGACACCCAATCGCCGGCATGAAAAACCACATCGGCGGAGGCTACCGCGGCCCACACCTGCTCCGGAAGCTTCCGTGCACGTACAGGGACATGGGTGTCTGAAACCAACAAAAGCCGGACGGTCATAGGGCATATTCCCATGGGCCGCGATTCCCTGTCAGCATCCTGTTCCCCCGGCACATGGGCGCGAAGTACTCTATGGCTGGGAGGTAAATTGCCATGAAAGCAACCCAAGGCGACCGCATCACCATCCGCGGCAAGACCGTCGAGTTAGCGGACCGGCACGGCCAAATCATCGAAGTCCGCGGGGCAGACGGCGCTCCACCGTACCAGGTGAGGTTCGACGACGGTCACGAGACTATCGTCTTTCCCGGCGGGGATTTCGTCGTCGACCGTAAACAGCCACCTGCTGAATGAACGGATCCATTCACCAGCCATCAGAAGGTCCGCCCCGACGTCCTGGTCCCCGTGACCCCGGCGACGCCTGGGTGGAAGGGGAGCACGGCAGATATTGGGGCCGTTTCGGTGCTGCCGGCGTACTGGTCCATGACGTTGCGCGCGGCATCCTGCTGCAGCACAGAGCGGTCTGGAGCGACCGCGGCGGTACCTGGGGCCTGCCCGGCGGAGCCCTGCATCAAGGCGAGGATGCGGTGGAGGGTGCGCTCCGTGAGGCGTTCGAGGAAGCCGCCGTTCCCCCTGACGGTGTGGAGGTTCTGTTCACATCAGTGCTCGACATCGGCTACTGGTCCTACACAACAGTGGTAGCCCGCGCGCTGGAGCCCTTCGAACCCGCCATCAACGATCCCGAGAGTATTGCCCTCGAATGGGTTCCACTCGATACGGTCCACCAAAAGGAGCTTCACCCGGGCTTCGCTTCATCCTGGCCTGAACTTCGGGCGAGGCTGCTGGAGGACGCCCGTCAGGACTCAGTTATCCCCTGGATGGGCCCGTAGTCTTCGCCGTACTGCGCCGTGACGAGGATGGGCAGGTGATCCGAAGCGCCCCGGGGCAGGGTCTCAACACTTTCGATGTTGAGCCCCAGCGACGTCGCAAAGTCGAAGTGACCCTTGAAGACCTTGTACCGCGTGTACGTTCGACGGTCGCTGAGTGACAACTCATACCCGGAGTTCTTCATGTGTTCGGTGAGGTTCTTGGTGAAGAACGGGTAATTGAAATCGCCGACCATCAGGGTCATCAGGCCGGCCCCCATGCCGAGCAGTTCGGCGTGGGCGGCATGAATCTGGTTGCGCCGCAAGGAATTTGACGCCGTCAGGGGAGCCGCATGGAACGAAGCAATCACCAGTTCGTGGTCGGTCTCCTTGTCCGTGACGCGGATGCCGATCAGCCGCTCGTGGGCAGGCGCCAGCACGAGGTCGTGAAGGGACTTCTTCAGCGCAAACGTCTTCGTTTCATGCGAGGCGAAGCGGTCCATCCTGTAATAGATGGCGAGGCCCAGGCGGTTGCCCTTGGTTGCATCGGCCAGATGCAGAGGCCCCAGGATTTCGGGCAGGTCTGTCGTGTCGCACTCCTGCAGGCAGAGGATGTCGATCTCGAAGTCCTGGGTCAGGTTGAGCAGTTCACCGCTGGCCTTGTGCTTCCGGAGGTTGTAGCTGATGACTCGTATCAGGGTGAGCACCTCTTCGGAGGGAAGTTGGATAGGAAACCAGTCACCGAGTCTACCCAGTCAAAAGCGTGCGTGCCGGAAATGTCTTCAGCGCGTCCGGGTGTGCAAGGCCTGTCCCGGCGGTCACGGCGATCCCCATCGGCCACCGACGGCGGAAGGACGCCGCGGAAAGAGATAGTGTGTTCTGGAATCTGCAACAGCGAGGCGAAAGGGTCACCGTTGACTGCTGCTCTCCCGGAACTTGCCGAAGGCGACTTTTACTACCAGTCCTTGGGTGGCGGACGCTTCCGCTCCACCATTCACGCCCAGGGTGCCTGGAATGAGCATGAACAGCACATGGCTCCGGCGTCCGGGCTGATGGCGGAATGCCTGGAACGTCACGAGCCGCGGACCGGATTGAGGATGGCCCGTCTCAGCTACGAGATCCTGGGACTGATTCCCGGCGGCGAATTCAGCATCGTTACAACAACCCTGCGCCCGGGACGGACCATTGAGCTGGTCCAGGCCGAGCTGGTGGCAGGCGGCCGCGTTGCAATCCGGGCCACGGCCTGGCGGATGATGACAAGCGACACCTCAGCTGTAGCGGCCATCGAGGAGACCCCGATCCCCGCGTTAGAGGATTGCAAGCCTTACGACGGCGCCAGCGTTTGGCCGGGCGGCTTTATCGCTTCACTGGAAATGCGGGTGGCGGAGGGGCATCGTCCCGGGTCCGGCAAGGTGTGGCTCCGCACGTCCCATCCGCTGACCAATGCAGTGGACAGCGGCGATGTCGCACGGCTCATTGGCCTGGTAGACACAGCCAATGGCATCGCCGCACGGGTGCCCCCCGGCGCCGGTAGCTATGCCTTTCCCAATGTGGACCTGCAGATTCATATGTACCGCGAACCGTCGGGTGAGTGGCTGGGGCTGGATAACGCCGTCTCCTTCGGTGCCGACGGTATTGGGCTGACCTCAACGGTGTTGCACGATCTCCAGGGTCCCTTCGGCCGGGCAGAACAGATCCTGACCTTGCGTAAAACCCCATGACAGACGGGCCGCCGCCGACGCTCACAGTGTTCCGGCAGGAGGAGTCGCTTGGGGCGGCGCGGGACCTGGAGTTTGGCATCGAGCTCCTTGGCAAGGTCAAGACCGGGGAGGTCGGCCCAAGCCTCAGGCTCTACCGCCCCGCACCGACAGTTGCGTTCGGCCAACGGGATGCCAACCTCCCCGGATTCGAGGCCGCCGCTGAGGCCTGCCGGAAACTTGGATTCGAACCGCTGGTCCGCCGGGCCGGGGGGCGGGCCGCTGCCTATCACGAGGGCACCCTGATTATTGATCACGTGGAACCGCACCGGGACGCCATTGCCGGGGCAAAGGGAAGGTTTGCATTTTTTGGTGAGCTTCTGGCCGAGGCTCTGCGCAGCGTCGGCGTGCAGGCCGCGGTCGGAGAGATACCAGGGGAGTACTGCCCCGGGGAGTTCAGTGTTCACGGACAGGCTGCCGATGATCCTGGCAGGCAGGTCAAGCTGATCGGCACAGCACAGCGTGTTGTGTCGGGCGGGTGGCTGTTCAGCTCGGTGATCGTGGTGGAGAATTCAGAGCCGATCCGCGAGGTCCTCACGGCCAGTTACGCCGCCCTGGGGCTCGACTGGGATCCCAGGACGGCGGGAGCTGTGAACGATCTGGTACCCGGCCTTGATGTGCCTGCCATCGAGGCAGCTGTCATCAATACCTATGGCGGCTACACAGGCCTGAACCTCGGGGCCTTCGCAAGCGTCCACCCCTAACGTCCGGCCTTAACGTTCAGGCGGACACTTTCCTAGAGCGCCGCCAGGGCCCCGAGCCGGCTCTTGACCTCTGCAAGTGAGGGGTTGGTGGCCGCGGTGCCGTCCGGGAACAGGACGGTGGGGACCGTCTGGTTGCCGCCGTTGAGTTGCTCCACGAGTTCGGCGGTGCCTGCTACTTCCTCGATGTTGATTTCGGTGTAGCCGATGCCTTGACCATCAAGCTGCTTCTTCAGCCGGTTGCAGTAACCGCACCAGGTGGTCGAAAACATGGTGATGGTGCCGTCTTCCGGGGTAAAGTCCACGGGTTTCTCCTTCAATCAGGGGGTTCCTTTGCTTCAACGGTAACCTGCAGGCCGGTATTCCTTTGCTCTTGAGGGCCCTACATGACACCGGACGGGCAGTGATGGCATGCTGATCGGATGTGTGGACGCTATGTGATGGCCCGGGCCGTGGGAGACCTTCTTGCCAGGTTTGATGCTGAGCTGGACCAGGAACTTACGGTGCGGCCCTCGTGGAACATTGCTCCTACCACTGACGTTCCCGTTGTGCTGGAAAGGCTTATTGATGGCGGCGTGGCACGGCAGTTGCATTTGGCGCGCTGGGGTCTGGTTCCCTCGTGGGCGAAAGATCCGGGCATCGGCGCCAAGATGATCAACGCCCGCAGCGAAACAGTCCTGGAGAAGCCCGCCTTCCGGGAAGCTGTTACCTCCAGGCGCTGCGCGTTACCGGCCGACGGTTACTACGAATGGAAAGGCTCCGGCAAGGGCAAGCAGCCGTACTACGTGCGAGCGGCCGACGACGGCGGAATGGTCTTCGCCGGGGTGTACGAATGGTGGAGGGACCTTTCCAAGGCCGCGGGTGATCCGGCTCGCTGGATCCTCTCGACCTCCATCCTGACAACGTCCTCCAAGACGGAAGGATCACGGCGGGAAGGATCCGAAGAGCCGGTTTTGGGGGAGCTGGCCGCGCTTCATGATCGGGTTCCCGTGGCCATGAGCGCCGCGGCCATGGCTGAATGGCTGAGCCCCGGAGCTGTTGATCCGGCGGCGCTGGTCCACTCGGTTCGTTCCCAGGCCCACCGGGTGGCGGAGGGCTGGAGAATCGATCCGGTGGGCGCCCCCGTGGGAAGTGTGCGCAACGATTCCGCCGAACTCATCCAGCGAGTGGAACCGATCGAGACGGCGGAGGCTCTGTTCTAGCTGCTCTGCCGCCGCCCGCTGAATGATTGACTGCACGAGTAAGGCGTTCTAAAGTCAAAGTAACTTGTTTTAGAAGAGTCGATGTCAGTGGAGGCGACTGAGATGGACTGGCAAGGCTGGGCGCTGTTCGGTCTGCTCGCAACCACCGCGCTGACCGTCGTCATGATCGTCGCGCAAATGGCTGGTTGGACGCGGCTTGACCTGCCGCTGGTGCTCGGCTCCTTGCTTACACCTGATCCGGACCGCGCGCGGATCGCTGGTTTCTTCATCCACCTCGCCGCGGGCCAGGTCTTCGCCTTGGGCTACGCCGCAGTATTCACCCTCCTTGGCCAGGCAACCTGGTGGCTCGGAGCAGTGCTTGGACTTCTGCATGTAGCGGTTGCCCTGACCGTGATCCTGCCGCTCCTGCCGGCAATCCACCCCCGTATGGCTTCCACGAGGGCAGGCCCGTCCAGTACCGCTGTGCTGGAACCGCCCGGCTTGCTGGGCCTTAATTACGGCATTCAGACGCCGGCTGTCGCCATAGTCGCCCATGTGATCTACGGCGCTGTGCTCGGACTCCTGCTGAGGGCATCGTGAAGCCGGCAAACAGAGTTCCGGAAGGACTGAACTACCCGCCCATTGGAGATTACGGGCTGCTGGGCGATACACGCACGGCGGCCCTTGTCTCGGCAGACGGTGCCATAGATTGGTTTTGCGTCCCCTCATTCGACGGGGAACCTGTATTCGGCGTACTCCTCGGTGGGGCCGAAGCAGGAACCTTTCTGGCCGGACCCGTCCTGCCTGCACGGCGGGTGACGCGCCAATACCGCCACAACAGTGCAACCCTGGAAACGGTATGGAGCCGTGGAGAAGGTCGCCTTGTTCTCACTGAGGCAATGGTGTCCGAGGTGTCCGGCCAATTGCTGCCCACGACTATTCTGGTCAGGCGTCTCCGGGCAGAAGGTTCGCCCATGCCGGCAGTGGTGAACTTCGACCCCCGGCTTGGCGAAAAACACCGCCGCCCGCGCGTCCGCCCCGGACCGCATCTCGTCTGCGAATGGGGCCCCCTGGCTCTGTCCCTGGGCTGCAGCCAAGAGCTGCAGCTGGAACCAGGCAAGCCCGCGTCACTGACCGTCACACCTGGCCAGCCGGTGACACTCGTCATGGCTGTGGCATACGGCGAGCCGCTTATCTATGTCAACCCGGCAACAGCCTGGGATCTGGTCGAAGCCGACGAACTCCGTTGGCGCGACTGGATGGACGGGATCGATAGCGGCAACACGGTTCCCTTCCGCGAGGCTGTCCTCAGGAGCCTGCTCACGCTTCGGCTGCTGACGTATTCTCCCTCAGGGGCGCCTGTTGCGGCCCCCACCACGTCACTGCCTGAAGCGGTGGGCGGGATACGCAACTGGGATTACAGATACGCGTGGCCACGGGATGCGAGCATTGGGGTCGGTTCCTTCCTAGGCGTAGGAAAGTCAGCTGAAGCTGTGAACTTCCTCGGCTGGCTGTTGCACGCCAGCAGGCTCCAGCGGCCACGGCTGCCTGCCCTGCTGACTTTGGCCGGGGGTCGAGTCCCTCGTGAACGCATCCTCGAGGAGTGGCCCGGATATGCGGGCAGCGCGCCGGTCCGCACAGGCAATGCGGCTGCAAGCCAACACCAGCTGGACGGCTACGGCTGGGTCCTGGATGCCGCCTGGCTTTTTGTGGAAAGCGGTCAGCGGCTCTATTCGGAAACCTGGAGGGCAATGCGGGGATTCACCGATCTTGTAGCCTCACACTGGCGGGATCCGGATGCCGGCATATGGGAGATCCGGGCGGACGCATCCCACCATGTGCACTCCAAGATGATGGGATGGCTGACGCTGGACCGCGCCCTCCGGATCGCTGAAACCCATCCTCTTCGCCGGTCGCAACGACTGCGATGGGAAAAGGCCAGGGACGATGTTGCCGCCGAGATCAGGAGTAAGGGTTTCGACCCCATCTTGAACTCCTACACCCGTACCTTCGGATCCTCTGACCTGGACGCCGCGCTGCTGGTTCTTCCGGTCATCGGTCTTGAAGAAAGAGACTCGCCCCGCGTCAACGGAACAGTCGACGCCGTTCGGAAGGAACTGTCTGCAGGTTACCCGCTCCTCTACCGTTATCCGCCAGGCCGGGATGGTCTTCCGGGAACGGAGGGTGCCTTTTTGCCTTGTTCATTCTGGCTTGTTCAGGCCCTGGCATTCACCGACAGACGGTCCGAAGCCACTGAACTCTTCGAAGCGCTTTTGGGTGTGGCCAACCCGCTGGGCCTGTACAGCGAAGAAATCGATCCTTCTACTGGAGCCATGCTCGGCAACTTTCCCCAGGCCCTCACCCATGCCGCGCTTGTCCAGGCAGCCCTGGCGCTTCGCGACGCGTGATTACCGGCGTCGTGCCTGATTAAAAAACCTGATTAAAAAGTGGGGGCGCGGGTGTTATGCCCGCGCCCCCCAGTGTTTCAGCTACTCCTTTACGGTGAAGCCCTGCTCGGAGCCGTACTTGACCGTGGCCTCTTGCCAGGCCGTCAGCCCCTCCGTGAGTTTCGTGTCGGAGACGTAGGCCTGGCCAACGGTGTCGTTGAAAATGCTGTTGGCGTACACCTGGAACGGCAGGTAGGACCAGCCCTGGACCACGTCCTGAGCGGATTCGGCAAAGACCTTGTTGGCCTGCTGGCCGCCGAAGTACTTGAATTCCGCGTTGAGGAACTCGGGGGAAGAGATTTCCTTTGCCGTGGCGGGGAACGAGCCGCCGTCAATGCGGGTCTTCACGCCGTCATCGACGTTGGAGTATTTGAGGAAGCCGTAGGCAAGGGCAGCCTGGCTGCCGGCGGCCGGGATGGCCAGTGAGCTTCCGCCGTTTTCGGAGCTGCTCTTGCCGCCTTCCTCCCACAGGGGAAGGGGCGCCGCGCGCCATTTGCCTTCTCCCTCGGCCACACCGGAGGAGAGGTTGCCGGGCATCCAGGCACCGATGGGCAAGGTGGCGATAGTGCCGCTGCCAAGGCCCTTGTACCACTCATCGCTCCAGGAACCGACGGGAGCCAGGAGTTCCTCGTCGATAAGCTTCTGCCAGGTTTCGGTGAATTTTTTGGAGCCTTCATCGGAGAAGTCGACAGTGACGTTGCTGCCGTCCACCTTGTACGGCTTTCCGCCGGCCTGCCAGATCATGCTCGTCGTAAAGCCCGCATCGCCGGTGTCGTTGGCGATGTACGCGTTTGGATCCGCCTTTTTCAAGGCGCGGCCGGCTTCCAGGAATTCGTCCCAGGTCTTGGGCACGGCTATCCCGTGTTTGTCGAACACCTCTTTGTTGTAGAACAGTGCCATGGGACCTGAGTCCATCGGCAGCCCGTAAACCCCGCCTGCGGCCTGCACCGAAGCCCACGGGCCGGGCGTGAAGGTGTCCTTCAATTCCGAGGCGCCGAACTGGGAGAGATCAGTCACAGACTTGGCAAGCGAAAACTGGGGGAGTGCGTAGTACTCGATCTGCGCAACGTCAGGGACGCCGGATCCTGCTGAGATGGCGTTCTGAAGGGCGGTGTACTGGTCATTGCCCGTACCGGCGTTGACGAGTTCAACGTCCACGTTGGGGTACTTGGCTTCGAAGCCCTCTACGACTTTCTTAAGCGTCGGCTCCCAGGCCCATACAGTGAGCTTGCCGCCCTTTTGAAGGGCTTCTTCGACGGCGTTGCTGCTGACGGTCTGTTGGGCTGCGGGGGCGCCGCCCCCGCAGCCGGTCAGGCCCAGTGCGAGTGCTGCTGCGACTGCCGAACCTTGCAGCAGGCCGCGACGGGTCAAAGTTTTATTCATGGTCTTCCTTCTACTTGCGTTAGTGGTGCATGTACGGAGCGCGGTGGTGCCGAGTGCGTTCTGGGGAGCCCGCTGCGACGGACCCATGGTGGGAGGAGGACGTTATTCTTTGACGCTTCCGGCCGAAAGTCCGGACTGCCAATAGCGCTGCAGGAGCAGGAAGGCGGCGATGAGGGGCAGGATGGTGAGCAGCGATCCGGTAATGACGAGGTTGAAGATTGATTCACCTCCGGCGGTGGCGGCCTGGGCGTTCCACGCGTTCAGGCCAAGGGTGAGGGGGTACCAGTCCGGGTTCTTCAGCATGATCAGCGGGAGGAAATAGTTGTTCCACGTCGCGACCATCGTGAACAGCAGCACAGTGACAATGCCCGGCGTCAGCAGCGGCAGGCAGACCTGGAAAAACGTGCGCACTTCACTGGCTCCATCAATGCGGGCGGACTCCAGGATCTCGGTGGGGATCGCTTCAGAGGCGAACGTCCACATCAGGTAGAGGCCGAACGGGGAGATGAGGGAGGGAATGATCACGGCCCAGGGAGTGTTCGTCAGGCCCATTTGGCTGAACATGAGGAAGGTCGGAACAGCCAGCGCTGTACCTGGTACGGCGACTGCGCCGATGACTACGGCGAAAACACCCCTCTTGCCAGGGAAGTCGAACTTCGCGAGCGCGTAGCCGCCAAGCACGGCAAGGAAGGTGGCACCGCCGGCGCCGAGGACCACGTACAGGACGGTGTTGGCGAGCCAGCGGAGGAATATTCCGCCGTCATACGTGGCAGTACGGGCAATGTTGTCCCACAGGGCGAAGTCGTTGTCGAACCAGAGGCCGAAGGAGCTGAAGAGCCCTTCCTGGGTCTTGGTGGAGTTGACGAGCAGCCAGAACAGCGGCGCAAGGCTGTAGAGGAGAACCAGGCCCATGGCGAGAGTCAGCCCTATGCTTCTCCGCGGTCGGCGCTTCGGGGAAGTACGGGAGGACCGGAGGCGCACTGGGGAGGCGGATCGTCCGGACGGGGGGATGGTGCCGGGGCGGGTGGCCGTGGGGGCGCTCATGGTCAGTGTTCCTTTCGCATGCCGCGAACCTGAACGGCGAAGGCGATTGCCATCGTGAGCAGGCCCATGATGATGGCAACTGTGGCGGAGTAGTTGTACTGCTGGCCCGAGAAGGAGAGGGAGTAGGCGTACAGGTTGGGGGTGAAGTATGTGGAAATGGTGTTTGGCGACAGGCTTTTGAGGATGCTCGGTTCGTTGAAGAGCTGGAAGCTCCCGATGACGGAGAAAATCGTCGCAACCACAATGGCGCCCCGGATGGCCGGCAGTTTGATGGCTGTAATGACCCTGACCTGCCCCGCCCCGTCGATTTCGGCTGCCTCGTAGAGTGACTTCGGAATCACCGTAAGCGCGGAGAAGAAGATCAGCATGTTGTAGCCGATGAACTCCCACGTCACGATGTTCCCGATGGAGAGAAGGACGAGTTCGGCGGACAGCGGGCTCGGCAGGGACAGTCCGAGTGCCTGGTTGATGTTCCCGACCAACCCGAAGCGTGTTCCGTACATGAATCCCCACATAAGGGCAGCCACCACAGCGGGTACTGCGTAGGGCAGGAAGATCGAGATGCGGAAGAAGGACTTCCCGTACAAGCGGCCGCTGTCCAGCGCCAGGGCCACAAGCAGGGCGATAAAGAGCATCACCGGTACCTGGACGGTGAGGAACAGTGAGACCCGCCCCAGGGCAGACCAGAACTGCGGATCAGTCAGGGCGCGGACGTAATTGTCCAGGCCGACGAAGGTGGTCCCGCCGATGAGCTGGTTCCGGAAGACGCTCAGGTAGATCGAGTAAGTGATTGGCGCGAGGAATACCAGGGCAAACACCGCCATAAAAGGGCCAATAAACCACCATCCTGCCCAAGATCTCCGGCGGGGTTTCCGCTCGAATGCAGCGGAGGCCGCGGGCGCGGCCAGCGTAGGGGACGCCGTTGTCATGAAAGGTCCTTTGCGTTCTCAAATGAGTGGAAGCAGGGCTTTGGTTACGTAAACATGCGTTGGCTCGTAATGTGGTGTTTACGTAAACATGATTGGGTACGATGTTGGCATGCTCACAAAGTCTGGTCAACCTCGCCCTGCTGCCACGGAAGTCCAGCAGGGATCTCCGGCCGGTGACCGGAAGCGGCGGGTATCCATGGCCGATGTGGCAGAGCTTGCCGGTGTGTCGTCGCAGACAGTCTCCAGGGTCTCCAACGGCAGCCCGGATGTCATTGAGGCGACCCGCCAGCAGGTCATCTCCGCTATGAACGAGCTCGGATACCGGCCCAACAGCGCTGCCCGTGCCCTGAAACGCGGCAGCTTCCGCACCATCGGGGTTATCCTCTTCTCCCTCTCCTCGATCGGTAACGTCAGGACGTTGGAGGCCATCGCCGTTCATGCCGCCAAAAAGGACTACGCCATCACGCTTATCCCGGTGACAGCACCAACTCAGGCAGAGGTTCAGGGGGCTTTCTCACGAATGGGGGAGTTGGCCGTCGACGGCGTTATCGCCATCATGGAGATCCATCTCCTGGATGCCGCCACAGTCTCGGTGCCCCCGGGAGTCAAGGTGGTCGTCGTGGATTCCAATGCCGGTGAGTCGTACAGCGTGGTGGATACGGATCAGGCTGACGGCGCGCACAAGGCCGTGGAGCACCTCCTTGGCCTGGGACATCAGACTGTCTGGCATGTGGCAGGACCGGAGGAATCATTCGCGAGCGGCCGGCGCCAGCAGGCCTGGCGGGAAACCCTGCTGGCTCACGGAAAGGACCTCCCGCCGGTAGTGCGGGGAGACTGGTCGGCCGAGTCGGGGTACCAAGCCGGACTCTGGCTCGCCGGGCAGGAGGGCTGCACGGCTGTTTTCACCGCCAACGATCACATGGCTCTTGGCGTCCTCCGGGCGTTCCGGGAGAAGGGCAAGGCAGTCCCTGGGGACATCAGTCTGGTGGGATTCGACGACGTGCCGGAAGCGTCGTCCTACAGCCCGCCGCTGACTACAGTTCACCAGGACTTCGCGCAGGTGGGGCACCGCTGCGTGGACGACATCCTCCACCAGATCCGGAGTAATTCCACTGAACCCGGCATGGTCCTCGTCCCCACGAGCCTGGTGGTCCGCGAGAGCACGGCAGCCCCGCGGGACCTCGACGTCAATGCGTGAGTATTTTTAGGTACTCATCTTCGGCACCGTAGTCGAAGCGGCCTTCAAAGAAGGGCAGGCCCTGGGCTCCTGTACCATCCTTGCGGAAGGCGCCAGCGAGCCAATCGAGGGTTTCGGACACGGTTTGCCCGTACGTTCCCACGGGAACATAACCGAGTTTGGCGGCGGCGCTCATATCCAGCACGATTGGCGAGGCGGTATCCCAAGGCGTCCGTCCGACGTCGGACGTGGAGTCCTCTTCCAATAGCACTTCCGCCCAGGAGTGCCGGAAATGTCCGGCAGCGGTGCGCGCAATCTCCAGGACAGTGGGCGCATCAGGATCTGCTCCATTGAGCACGCGGGATCCAGGCAGCCCTGCGACAGTTTCGATCAGTGCTGCGAGGTTTACGGCAGCGCTGGTGTGATCGATTGACGTTCCGCCGTTGCGGAGGAAAATAGCGGATCGACCATCCAGGATCCGCTTCACGAAGAACCATTCGCGTCCGGGAGCGGCACCCTGGCCATGAACTTTTGAGGCGCTGATGACGGTAACCGGACTCCCGCTGGCGAGGAAGGCCTGTTCTGCCGCTACTTTGTTGGGGCCGTATCCCTCGGCGGTGTTGTAGTCACCGCTCCCTGCAGCCAGCGTCGGGTTCGTCTCAGAGATGGGGCTGTTGAATTGCGGGCGCACCTCAGAGTTGACGTGCCTGCCGTCGCCGTCGACGTAAACAGCCTTGCTTGAGATCATTACCGTCGACCCGACGGACCCAAGGAACGGGATCACGAGCCGGGCGTCTGCGGCAGTAAAGGCAAGGCAATCGACCAGCAGATCGGCGCCATTGTTCAGGACTGACCGAAGTGATGAAGCATCGGCCCTGTCCAGGATCCTGTGCCGTGCACCGTTCGCCGCCAGATCCGCCGGCATCCGGTCAGGGTTCCGGCTGCACACATCGACCTGCCAGCCGGCGGCCAGAAACCGGCGCGCCGCAGCCTGTCCAATGACCCCGGTTCCTCCCAAAATCACAGCTTTTGACATACGCCGACTCTATCGGCTCAGCTGCTGCCTCCCGCCCCTCCCGTGCCCGACGGCGACGGCTCGGTTGTGTTGTCGGGTCCGGACCCTGTCGGGGACGGGGAGACAGTTACCGTACTGGTAGGTGAGCTTGTGGCTGTCGGTGAGGAACCGTCGTCGGCCTTGTCCAGGGCATCGTTAATGAGTTTCTCCAGTTCCTTCTGATCGGCGTCGCCAAGGGAGGCACCGCTCTTCGTAGCCACGACGAGCAGCCTGTCCTTCCCGGCTGAAACCTGCATCAGCATGTCCGATGTGCCTTCGCCACGGGTGCTGAGGGTGGCGAACGTTTCGTCCGCGTGAGTTTGGGCCTGGAGTTCTTCACTTTTGACATCGAGCCGTTGACCCGCGACGTCGACCGTGAATTGGGCGCATTCGCCCATCTTTCCCCGGATGTCCCTGACCAGTGACTCGGCGTCGGGTCCTCCCGGGCCGGACTGTGCTGACAGGGTGCGGGGTTCCTCGCTTTCGGAAACTGCCACGGCTACTTCGCCGTTTTCCACGCTTTCAAGCAACCCGGCGGTGGCAATGGACCTGCAGCCGCCGGGATTCACGGTTGCTGTACCCATCAGGAGCCGCGCAATCCTCTCACCCTGGTCGACCTGCTCCGGGGAGTAGAGCCGGAGCTCGTTCCCGTCGTCGTCCTTCATTCCTGACACCAGATCCCGGAGTTCTTCCTGGCTGTAGACCTTGCTTTGCGCCTCTGTCGGGGTAGGGCTGCCGGGGCTGGTGGTGCCGGAACCGCCACCTCCGGTGCAGGAGGACAGGGCGACGGCGGCAGCTGCGGCCAGGCTGAGCACGGACAAGTTTTTCACTTGAACCACCCCTAAATAATCGAAAGCATGCTTATGAATCCAAGATTAGGGCTGATCGTAGTGCCGGGATAGAACTTCCGGGGCTGTGGGAGTTTTTGTATTCAGACCGTGACGTTGGCGCCGGGCGGAAGGTGAGACTCAGGTCTCGCCTTCGACATCCTGGACGGATCGGGATAACAGACAGAACTCGTTTCCCTCGGGATCGCTGAGAACCACCCAACTGACGTCCGGCCCCTGACCCACGTCTGTGCGCCGGGCGCCGAGGGCGAGCAGGCGCTCAAGCTCCTCCGCGGTGGACACGCCGTCAGCCCGGAGGTCGAAATGCAGCCGGTTTTTGACGGTCTTGCCTTCGGGCACCGCGATGACGTCAATGGAAGGCGAGCTCCCATCCTGCGGTCCGATGCTGATGATGTCCGTATCCTCGTCAACAACATGCCAGTCAAGGACGGCACACCAGAATTCGGCCACCACCTGTGGGTGGATCGCGTCGATGGCGATAACAGCTAATCGGCTCGGCATGGCACCACGATAGCCGACTGCGGGAGGGACATCACACAGCCCTTGCCCACCCCGCCGGATCGTCGCCGGGGGGGATTGCATTGATTCCCTGCCATAGTGCGAGAATGTGTAGCCACTGGCGTTCAAGCTGTGTGAGTGGCCTCACTGTTTCGTATCCATGCAGAAGGGCCTCGCGGACCCTGGGCGGTGTTGGTTGCCAATTGGTGAACCGGGTTCCGAGGAAGACGAAAGCGTACGCGAGGTCGCTGACGCAGTAGTCCAGGGCGACCTCGTCGAAGTCGAGAACGGCGATGACCCCTGTACCAGAGGTGAGCAAATTGGAGGCCCTGTAGTCGTTGTGGATCAGCTGCGGATCGCTGTCGATCGGCGGCAGCGACGCTATCCGGTCACGAAGTCTTGCTGACGCTTCCGGCGCCCTCCCGATGTCCGCATGCTGCAGCCAGGTCCCTATCCGCCGCCGCAAATCCAGCGTTCCACCAGTGTGTCGCCCTAGCTTGGTCAACCGGCTGTCTCCCTGCGTTGCCAAAGCGCAGTGCAAGCGGGCCAGAGAGGCCCCGGCCTTTCGGACCGCTGTGTCAGCAGTGACGTCAAGCAGGTCGCCGTCTATATGAGGTTGCACCGTGACGGACGAGGAATCGAAGATCACTCGGTGCCTGCCGTCAGTGGCCGCCAGCGGGGGCGCCACTGGCAGCCCTTCTTTGTGCAGCGCAGCCAGCAGATCTGCGGTTCCGGAAAATTTGACGAACTGATCCTCATCACGGGACCACTTCGCCACCAAGCGTCCGCGGTCCGTGCTGATCCAGGCGATGGCGTTGTGGTCGCTGATGATGATTCGCTCGCAGGCCTTCACCTCAATCGCCCAGGATTCGGCGAGAACCTTGGTGAGCCAGCCGGCTGCTTCGTCGAAGCTGCCAAGGCCAAACCTGTTCTTCAGCGCGATTTGTGGTTCTGTCGATTCCCAAAGCATCGATAACCCAGGTGGAAACATCTTCAGAAGTCTAATACTGCCGAATTGATTGCCTTTGACGTCGCGTCTGAAGGAAGTCATGTCATCCCGCTTGACTGGACGGTATCCTCGTGGCCGTGAGTTACTACGTCAGAGCGTTTTGTACCCATGACGACCCTCCGCCGGTGTGGCCGGTCCTGTTGGAAGTCCATGGTGAAGATGGGGACGACGGGTCCCTCATGGGCGAAGAAATCGAGGAGTTTATGGATTTCCTCGAGGATGCGCCCAAGGGTAGGAACCGAAGACGCGTGGAGAAACATCTGCGGAAGACCCCTTTTCATCGTTGCGGCCCGGTTGCCGGTCTTCGACTTTGACTACGATGGATACACGCTGTGACGTCCCTGCGGCGGCTCGGCAGGGGAGAAGGACGCGACGAGGCGGGCGAGCGGCAGGGGTGCGTGGCCGGCTGGCAGTGCGTCGGCGAGCAGTCGCGCGTATCAGGCCTTGTTCCCACTGCGAACCAGTATGGCGAAAGCCAAACGGGAGGTCTGTCGAGCCGCCGTCGAAATCCGGATGCCGGTGTCAGTGCATAAAGCCGCTGCCGTCCCTGTCGCGGTCGTACTTACCGCACCGCGTGCAGCGCCTATAGCGGCCGCTGCCGTCCTCTGCGGATTCTATGTGCCACGCATGGCGCAAGTTCAGTTTGCACATGAGGATCTTGAGCATGGCGCTCTCCGTTCTGACGCACGCTTAATCCGCAAACCGCGATCGCCACGTGAACATCCCAAGTTTATGCCGTGCCTCTTGTGCCAGCCAGAGAAGCGCAGCGGCGCCACTCCAACCAGGGGGCGATAGAGTTCCGAATAATCATGAAAAACAAAAACTACGTCAGTTACCTGGTTCCTCTGGTCAAGAATTTCGATTCTTCGATGTTGACCAACGCAGAATGGGATCGGCACGTTCTAAGACGCCTTACCAGGACCTTTCGACGTCGTGGTGCAGTGCGCCCAAGGGGGGGTGCAGTCAATCTTCCGATTCTTACATGACATCCCAGCACAATGAGAGCGTTCCGCTCCACGGGAAAATTCGGCGCTGTGGGCAACCTCGAAAAGTGGCAGCTGCTCCTCCCTACAGGCGTACGAATTTCCCCGCGGAGAATTGGACATGAAGGGGCAGCGCCATCTGGATGTGAGCATGGCCGACCGGTTCGTCGAGCAGCTCGTTGATAGAGGTCTGCCCGTCCAGCTCGCCGGTATGTTCCTTGTCCATGTACCGACCCTATGTGCGTTCTGGTGGTAGTGAATCCAAGACACGCGTTTCAGACTTGGCCAGCCTGTTCTAAACCTGTACGCGGCCAGCGCCAAGGGAAATGTAGTCGACTCGGGTTGCATCCTTAGATACTGTCAGTCACATGCCCACAGAATACGGACTCGACAAAAACGCCCAGGCCGACAAAGAACAGCTCGCCGCCGTGCGCGTGGCCGTGGACGAAGTGGACGAGCAGATCGTCAGCCTCATCGCCCGCAGGGAACGTCTGATCCGCATCGCCGGGACGCTAAAAGGGGACAGTGCGGAAGTACGCGCACCGGGCCGGGTGGAGCGCATCATCGAGCACGTCCGGTTCGCGGCCGAAAAGAAGGGCATTGATCCCGGCCTGGTGGAAACGACCTACCGGACCATGATCTCCGAATTCATCGAACTGGAACTCAAAGTCCAGGAAAACAACGACTGATTCAGCTTCAGAGAGATTCCTGGACCTGAACGCCTGCCTGGAATTCCCGCCCGTCGGCTTCGCTGAAGGCTGATATCAGATGCCCCTTGCCGAGACCCATTATGGTGCTCAGGGGAAAATGCCCTGTGATGGTATTGCCTGAATGCTCCACTCCGTCGAGGTCGAAGTTCTCCTCGGTGCCGTCATGGTTGAAGGCATAGAACGAGACTGCCTCGCCATTCATGAACTCGATTCCAAGCCTTCGTTGATGTGACAGGTCAGGAGTGGACGCAACAAGCCCCACGACGTAGGCGCCCGACGACGGAATATTGCCATCAATATCGAAAGTCGCCACCAAATGTGAATTCTTGGCGGCGATGCTGGCGTTTCTCAGGAGTGCTTCATTGGAACTCATGGCTCCATCCTGCTCTCTGCTTCCCCTTCCGTCCACCCCCGACCTAGGTTTTGTCATGCCTCGGGCGTAGACTGAAAGTATTCGAAGATATATTCGAAGAAGGAAGTTGTTAGAAGTTGCAAGGAAGCTGTAAGAAAGTTGCACGGAGGCATCCATGGGGATATTCAGTGAGGGTGTAGAGGTGGAATGCGCTCCTGAAGGCCAGCCCTTGAACCTTTTCTGGGCAGGGTGCCGCTACACCGTGTGTGCAGAACCGGTGCGCTGGTTTGAACGCCGTCAATGGTGGGCAGAGGAAAAAAGGGCACCCCTGGGGGCAGGCAAGGGACTGGTAGACCATGAAATCTGGCGGGTGCAAGTCAAAGCTGAAGATCAGCGTTCACCGGGGGTGCCGCAGGAACCATTAACGCTGGACCTGTCGCGCGATATTGGCAGCGGGCGCTGGAGGCTGCTGCGCATCCATGATGCCCTCCAGCCAAGAACAGCACCAAAAACAGCATGAGCTTTACCCACCTTCACGTCTCCACTGCCTTCAGCGCACACTACGGAGTCTCCTGGCCGGAGGAACTTGCCAGTGCAGCCGCGGCTGACGGGGCAACAGCATTGGCGTGCACCGACAGGGACGGGCTGTACGGAACAGTCAAACATTTAAAGGCATGCATGGCTGCGGGCATCGATCCGGTAGTGGGAGTTGATCTCGCAGTATTTGACGACGACGGCGATCACCGCACCCAGCTTTCGGGCCGGGTTGTTGTCCTCGCCCATGGACACAACAACGGAGCCGGCTACCGTGCCCTTTGCCGGCTTATCTCCGACGCCCATGCAAGGACAACAGGCAAGGCAGGGGGAGTGGTCCCTGTCGCAGTGACCAGGGCGGAGCTGGCATCCAGAACACTGGATCCCGACACTTTGAAACCGGTCCTGACCGTTCTCATCGGACCTGATTCCGACGTCGGCCGGTCCATGGGAGGACGGAAATACCTACTTCCCCGCACCTTGTTCAAGCGCTGGCTGGAAGCAATGCCCCAGGGAACAGTAGTGGCCGAAGTCGTGTCACAGCTAAGCCCCCCAGGAGCCCCACTGAGCACTGCCCATGCTGTGCGCATGCTCAAACTCGCCGCCGAACACCATGTACCAGCCGTCCTGACCAACGCCGTCAGGTACTGCGAAGAGGATGGAGCTGCCACAGCAGATGTCCTCGATTCCGCCCGCACACTGAAATCACTTCCTGAACTCTCCTCAGCCCCCCTTCTGCAACCAACAGGACAAGGCTGGTTCAAGTCCAAGGCGCACATGGTGCAGCTGGCAAAAGAAATCATCCACTCAGCGGGGTACGGCACAGCTGACCTGAAAAGACTGCTGGCTCAAACGGAGGCGCTCGCGGATCGTTGCCGGATGGATCCAGTCTCCGACATGGGCTGGAAGCAACCGGTTGTTCCTGAAACTTCCGTCATCGGCATCGCCGGTGATCCTTTAGTGGAACTGATCCAGCGGTGTGAGGCCGGGATCGGCCGCCGCTTCCCGGGGATCTCCGGAAAGCAGGAAGTTGAAATGCGCTCCCGGTTGGAGCATGAACTAAGGATCATCGGAAACCTCGGCTTTGCTTCTTACTTCCTCACCGTTGCCGAAGTTTCCCGCATGATCCTGGATATGAACGTCAGGGCGGCGGCCAGGGGCTCCGGAGCCTCAAGCCTGGTCAACTACCTTATTGATATCAGCCAGGTGAATCCCCTCCAGCACGACCTCGTATTTGAACGGTTTCTTTCCGGCGACAGGGCGACCCTTCCCGATATTGACATCGACGTCGAAAGCGCCGAAAGGCACAACGTTTACCGGAAAATCTTTGACCGGTTCGGGGCTGAACGGGTCACTTTGATGAGCATGCAAAACGGGTACCGCGCTCGCGGTGCTGTCCGGGATGCAGGCATGGCACTTGGAATGGACGACGGCGAAATAGGCGAAATCGCGAAACAGCTGTGGCGCTTTTCCGCGCGTAAATTCCGCGAAGCCCTTGCTGAGAAGCCGGAACTACGGGAGTTCGCTGGCCGGGTTGAGCGGGATTTTTCTGAAAACCAGCAGCTTGATCTTTTGGTTGATCTCACTGAACGACTGGACCGGTTGCCTCGCCACATCTCCATGCACCCCTGCGGAGTGATCCTGGGCGATTCCACCCTTTTGGACCGGACCCCGGTCCAGCCCAGCGGACTGGGATTACCCATGAGCCAATTCGATAAACACGACATGGATCCCATGGGAATGCTGAAGCTCGATGTCCTGGGGGTCAGGATGCAAAGCGCCATGGCCTTTGCGGTCCGGGAAGTGATCCGGCTTCATCCCTCCAAGGCAGAGGTAACAGCAGCTGGTTCGCATCCTCCTGGCAATGACGGGAATGGTCCTGCCTACATCTCTGATGACGGGCATATAGACCTCAATGCAGTGCCCTTGGATGATGAACCAACCTATGAGCTGATACGCAGTACCCACACTCTTGGTTGCTTCCAGATCGAATCTCCGGGGCAGCGGGAACTGGTAGGCAAAATGGCCCCCCGGGATTTCAATGACCTCATCATCGACATTTCGCTTTTCCGGCCTGGGCCCATGAAGTCGGACATGGTCAGGCCTTTCCTGGAGCACCGGCATGGGTTTTCACCAGAGGTTTACCCCCATCCTGATCTGAAGCCTGTCCTGCAGGAAACCCATGGAGTCACGGTGTTCCATGAGCAGATCCTGAAGACCTTGGACGTGATGACAGGGTGCGGGCTTGCCAGGGCTGACGAGTTCCGCCGCGTGCTTGGAAATGAGGCCTTGGAATTCAAAGTGGAAGAGTTTTTCCGCCGCGAGGCCAAAGCCAAAGGCTATTCCCCCGAAGTGGTGGACAAGGTCTGGGGAACCCTGAAATCCTTTGCCAGCTTTGGTTTCTGCAAGGCTCACGGGGCGGCCTTTGCTGTACCCACCTACCAGTCGGCCTGGTTGAAAGCGCATCATCCGGAAGCGTTCCTTGCCGGGCTCTGGGAACATGATCCTGGCATGTACCCCAAGCGGCTTCTTGTTGCGGAAGCCCGGCGGCTGGGAATCCCCATCCTTCCCCTGGACATCAACAGGAGCAAAGCCGAATACCGGGTAGAACGGGTTGAGTCGGGGGAGCATGCCGGGAAGCTGGGGATCCGGCTAAGCCTCAAGGGCATCTTCGGATTGTCGGCCTCAGAGCTTAAGAGGATCGTTGCCGGACAACCGTACGAGTCCCTGGCGGATTTGCGGGCACGTTCACGCCTATCCAAACCTGGCATCAAGCGGCTCGCCCAACTGGGTGCTTTTGATTCCCTTCACCGTGAATCCGTAAATGATACGAACCGTGCTGACCTCGTCCTTCATCTGCAAAACCTTCAGAGCCGTCCTACCAAGAAAGGCGTTGATGTCATTGAAGGGCAACTTGCTCTGCCTTTAGGGGACGTGGAACTGAACAATCTCCAGCGGGGGCTACCGGCTCCCACCATGGTGGAGAATGTCCGTGCAGAACTTGACCTGATGGCCGTGGACGTCAGTGAGCACCTGATGGAGAGCCATCGGCCACTCCTGAACCGGCTGGGGGTAACAACCGCCGACAAGCTGCTTGGCCTTCGTAACGGTACTGAGGTGCTGGTGGCCGGTGTCCGGATCGCCACCCAGACACCGCCCATGAGGGGAGGCCGCCGTGTGGTTTTCATCAGTATCGATGACGGCACTGGATGCGTGGATTCTGTCTTTTTCCACGAGGCGCAGGAATTGGCCGGTCCTTTGCTCTTTGGAACACGCCTGCTCCTGATCCGGGGAACCACCCGCAGGACCGGACCCAGGGGGATCAGTTTGAGTGCCAGCATGGCATGGGACCTCAGCAGGATAGAAACCCTCCCCTTCCCGCCGGCGGATCAAAACCAGTACAGCTTGACTACAAGCACCGAGGAGGACCAGGTGACCTTTGGCCAGGCCGGGCCTTTGGACGGGATCGCCCGCAACCTGGCCATCACCGGGCTCGGCAGCTGAGCTGCGTCGGGGGCTGCCCAGAAACCGATACGATGGACGAGGCTGGCTGTGGTCCCCGTACGCCACAAGCTACGAAGCCTCAACATGAATAGGAGACACCCGTGTCAGATGCCCAGCAGATCACCCTCATCGTCGATGGCGAAGAGACCAAGGTGACTACCGGGACCACCGGCGCGGAACTCTTTTTTGAGCGCCGCGACGTCGTTGTAGCCCGCGTTGACGGCGAACTCAAGGACCTGGACCAGCCGCTGCCGGAAGGTGCGGTTATTGAAGGCGTCACCATCGATTCCCCTGATGGACTGAACGTCCTCCGGCATTCGACAGCCCACGTCATGGCCCAGGCCGTACAGCAGCTTCGCCCTGACGCCAAGCTCGGAATCGGCCCGTACATCACGGACGGTTTTTACTTCGACTTCGACGTTGAGGAGCCCTTCACGCCCGAAGACTTGCGTCAGCTTGAAAAGATGATGCTTAAGATCGTCAACCAGAACCAGAAGTTCGTCCGGCGCGTCGTCAGCGAGGACGAGGCCCGTGAAGCCATGAAGGATGAGCCCTACAAGCTCGAACTGCTGGGCAAGAAGAACAACGCCGCCGACGCTGGCGAGGGGGTTAATGTCGAGGTCGGTGCTGGCGACATCACCATCTACGACAACGTTGACCGCAAGAGCGGCGACAGCGTCTGGTGCGACCTTTGCCGCGGGCCCCACCTGCCAAACACCAAGCTGATCTCCAATGCCTTCGCCCTGACCCGGTCATCGGCCGCCTACTGGCTGGGCAACCAGAATAACCAGCAGTTGCAGCGGATCTACGGCACAGCCTGGCCCACCAAAGATGCCCTTAAGGCCTACCAGGAGCGCATCGCCGAGGCGGAGCGCCGCGACCACCGAAAGCTGGGCGCCGAACTGGATCTGTTCTCCTTCCCCGACGAGCTGGGTTCAGGCCTGCCGGTGTTCCACCCCAAGGGCGGCATCATCCGCAAGGCCATGGAGGACTACTCCCGCCAGCGCCACGTGGATGCGGGCTACGAGTTCGTCTACACCCCGCACATCACCAAAGGGCACCTCTACGAAGTCTCAGGCCACCTGGACTGGTACAGGGACGGCATGTTCCCGGCAATGCACGTTGACGCGGAACTCAACGAGGACGGCACGGTCCGCAAACCAGGCCAGGACTATTACCTGAAGCCGATGAACTGCCCCATGCACAACCTCATCTTCCGTTCCCGCGGGCGGTCCTACCGCGAGCTGCCACTGAGGCTCTTCGAATTCGGGTCTGTCTACCGGTATGAAAAGTCGGGTGTGGTGCACGGCCTGACCCGTGTGCGGGGTATGACACAGGACGACGCCCACATCTATTGCACCCGCGAGCAGATGAAAGACGAGCTCACCACCACGCTGAACTTCGTGCTGGGTCTCCTCAAGGACTACGGCCTGGATGATTTCTACCTGGAGCTGTCCACCAAGAACGAAGACAAGTTCGTCGGTGAGGACGCCGCCTGGGAAGAAGCCACCCGGACCCTCGCCGAAGTCGCCGAGGCCTCGGGGCTGGACCTCATTCCGGATCCGGGCGGAGCCGCGTTCTACGGTCCCAAGATCTCGGTACAGGCCAAAGACGCCCTCGGCCGGACCTGGCAGATGTCCACCATCCAGCTGGACTTCAACCTGCCCGAACGCTTCGAACTTGAGTTCCAGGCCGCTGATGGCACACGCCAGCGCCCCGTGATGATCCACCGTGCCCTGTTCGGCTCGGTTGAGCGGTTCATGGGTGTTTTGACCGAGCACTACGCCGGAGCGTTCCCGGCATGGCTGGCGCCCGTGCAGGTTGTTGGCATCCCGGTGGCGGAAGCGTTCAACGACTACATGTTCGACGTCGTGGATCAGCTTAAGGCGGCCGGCATCCGTGCCGAGGTGGACATTTCATCAGACCGGTTCCCCAAGAAAATCCGCACAGCAAGCAAGGACAAGATCCCGTTCGTCCTGATCGCCGGCGGCGAAGACGCTGAAGCCGGAGCAGTATCCTTCCGGTTCAGGGATGGCAGTCAGGATAACGGGGTGCCGGTTGCTGAGGCTGTCCGCCGCATTGTCGACGCTGTCCGCGACCGGACCAGGTAGCGGAAACCGGAAGGGTAGAGCGTGCAGGAGAACACAGGCGCGGACGCGGACTATTCCGGCGACGCCGGGGTGACTGACGACTTCGGCCTGGTCGGAGTTCCGGACGCGTTCCAGCGCCTGTGGACTCCGCACCGTATGGCCTACATCAAGGGTGGGCAGCACCAGTTCAAAAACCAGGATGATTGCCCGTTCTGCGTCGCACCAGGGCGCAGCGACGAGGAATCCCTGATCGTGTATCGGGGGAAGCGCAACTACGTGGTACTGAACTTGTTCCCCTACAATCCCGGACACCTGCTGATTTGCCCATACAGGCATGTCCCTGACTACACAGACCTCACTGAAGAGGAAACCGCCGAGTTCTCCGCCCTGACCCAAACGGCCATGCGGGTTCTGCGGAAAGTGGCCAACCCCGGAGGATTCAATCTTGGGATGAACCAGGGCGTGGTGGGAGGTGCCGGCATCGCGGGTCACCTGCATCAGCATGTAGTGCCGCGCTGGGGCGGGGACGGAAATTTCTTCCCGATCATCGCCCAGACCAAAGCCATCACGCAGACGCTGGACGAGGTGCGCCAACAGGTTGCCGAGGCATGGCCGGAGGACCAAGGTGCTTAACAGACACGCCCGTGGTTTCTTCACCAGGCTTTTCACCCCGCTGGCACGTTGGCTGCTGAAGCATGGAGTATCGCCGGACGCGGTCACCATCTTCGGCACAGCAGGCGCGGTGGTGGGAGCCCTCGTTTTCTATCCCATTGGCCAGCTGTGGTGGGGGACGATCTTCATCACAGCCTTCATCTTCTCCGATGTGGTTGACGGCATCATGGCCCGGATTGCGGACAAGGGCGGCCGGTGGGGAAACTTCCTTGACTCCACGCTGGACCGGATAGCCGACGGCGCGCTGTTCGCCGGACTTGCCATCTGGTTCTTTATGGGCGGAGCCAACACGGCAATCGGCATTGGCGCCCTGATCTGCCTTGTGCTGGGAATGGTGGTTTCCTATGTGCGGGCCAAAGCTGAGTCCTTGGGTTTCAACGCCAATGTCGGCATTGCCGAACGTGCGGAGCGGCTGGTGTCTGTGCTGGTTGTGACCGGATTTACCGGGCTCGGTCTGCCGCAGGCTGTGTTGCTGGTGACCCTGGCTGTGCTCGCCGCCGCAAGTTTTGTGACTATTGTGCAGCGCATTGTCACCGTCCGGCGGCAGTCCCTGGACGAGGCAGGCACCGCGTTCGAGCAGCCCGCCTAAAGCATCCCAACCCCGCCTGAACCTGCACCTAACCCGCACTGGACCAGCGGTCTGCCGCTGTCCGTCATAGGAATTAAGCCCCTCAGCCACGGGGGACTAGTATTAGGAATACCTGAATCAATGGATCCGGTAATCCGGTGTGGCGATGCTGGTTTTGCGTGCCGTCAGCACCGATCGGGAATCCGGATCAAAGTAACATCTATCTACCCATAGGGGTTTTTGTGTCTACACCTGATGTAAGCAGCGAAGCCGGCTCGTCGGCGAACGGCGTCACGGGCAGCAAGCGCGTCAAGCGCGGTATGGCTGAGATGCTCAAGGGCGGCGTCATTATGGACGTCGTTAACGTCGAGCAGGCCCGCATCGCCGAAGACGCCGGTGCCGTTGCAGTAATGGCGCTGGAACGTGTTCCGGCCGATATCCGTGCCCAGGGCGGCGTGTCCCGCATGTCCGATCCTGACATGATCGACAAGATCATCGAAGCTGTCTCCGTCCCGGTCATGGCCAAGGCCCGGATCGGCCACTTTGTTGAGGCGCAGGTCCTGCAGTCCCTCGGAGTGGACTACATTGACGAGTCCGAAGTCCTGACCCCGGCCGACTACACCAACCACATCGACAAATGGGAATTCACTGTTCCCTTCGTCTGTGGTGCCACCAACCTCGGTGAGGCGCTGCGGCGCATCAACGAAGGCGCGGCGATGATCCGGTCCAAGGGCGAGGCCGGCACCGGAGACGTCTCCAACGCCACCACCCACATGCGCCAGATCCGTGCCGAGCTCCGCCGGCTCTCCTCACTGCCCGAGGATGAGCTGTATGTGGCCGCCAAGGAACTGCAGGCACCGTATGAACTGGTCAAGGAAGTAGCGCTTTCGGGCAAGCTTCCTGTGGTCCTGTTCACCGCCGGTGGCATCGCCACCCCCGCTGACGCGGCCATGATGATGCAGCTTGGCGCCGACGGCGTGTTCGTCGGCTCGGGTATCTTCAAGTCCGGGAACCCGGCCCAGCGCGCCGCCGCCGTCGTGAAGGCCACCACCTTCTTCGATGACCCGGACGTCATCGCCAAGGCCTCCCGCGGCCTGGGCGAGGCAATGGTCGGCATCAACGTGGACGAGATCCCGCAGCCGCACCGCCTCGCCGAACGCGGCTGGTAGTCCTCTTCTTTGTGGGGCGCCTGGCGGCGCTGATCCTCTGCGTGCTATTCCCCGTGCCCTGCCAGGCCGCTTCGCGGTGAGCCTGGGCACGGGGCCCCTTTTACGCACGCTGCCGGATCACCCCCGCCTGTTGCATCGGCTCTTTTAGCCACGACGCCGGCCCGTCACTTTTGGTGGCGGGCCGGCGTCGTTGTTTAAGGGGGGACCGTTACTCGAGGCCGCGGCGCTTGAGGAGGGGTTCCAGTTGGGCGTCCCTGCCGCGGAATGCGCGGAACGATTCAAGGGGATCCCGGCTGTTTCCCCGGGCCAGCAGCTCAGTGCGGAAGAACTCACCGTTCTGCCGGTTGAATCCACCGTTCTCCTTGAACCACCCGACGGTGTCGGCGTCGAGCACTTCGCTCCAGATGTATGAGTAGTAGCCGGCCGAGTAGCCATCTCCGGCAAAGATGTGCTGGAAATAGCCGGTCCTGTAACGCGGCGGGATCAGCGTGTGGGCGACGCCGGCAGAAGCCAGTGCTTTCGCCTCGAATTCCAAGGGATCGGCAGGAACCTCAGAGGCGTCGAGTACATGCCAGGCGAGATCAAGCAGGGCGGCGCTCAGGTACTCCGTGGTGCCGAAACCCTCCCCCCAAAGCTCGGCGTCTTTAAGCCGGTCAACTAAATCCTGGGGAAGGGGCTCGCCCGTCTCGTGGTGCCGGGCGTAGTTGGCCAGGACTTCGGGCCACATGATCCACATTTCGTTGACCTGCGAGGGGTATTCAACGAAGTCCCGCGGCACTGACGTGCCTGAGAACCGGGGAAAGGTGACATTGGAGAACAGGCCGTGGAGCGCGTGGCCGAACTCGTGAAAAGCGGTACGCAGCTCGTCGAGGGTGAGGAGGGTCGGCTCGCCAGCGGGAGGCTTGGAGATATTGAGGTTGTTGATGACCACAGGCTTGCTCCCAAGCAGGGCCGATTGTTCAACCAGCGAGTTCATCCACGCGCCGCCCCGCTTGGATTCACGGCTGTAGTAGTCGCCCAGGAACAGGCCAAGCTCAGAGCCGTCTTCGTTCCGGACCTCCCACACCCTGACATCCTCGTGATAGCCCGGGAGATCGTTTCGTTCGTGGAATGTGACGCCGTAAAGGGTGGTGGCTGCAAAAAACACGCCGTCTGTCAGCACCCGGTCCAGTTCAAAGTAGGGCCGCAGTTGCTGGTCATCAACCGAATACCGGTCCTTCTTCACTTGGGCCGAATAGTACGCCCAATCCCATGCTTCCAACCGGTGGCCTGCGATCTCCGCCAGCGCAGCAGCCTCCTCGTCAGCGTTCCGCACAGCAGCCGGAGCCAGCCTTCTCATCATGGACTGCACGGCTTCGAAGTCCGGGGCTGTCTGACGGTCCACAGTCAGTTCTGCATAGTTTCCGAAGCCCAGCAGGGCAGCCTTTTCAGATCGCAGCCGCACCATGTCCTTGACGAGGTCCAGGACATCAAGGCTGCCGCCGCTGATCCCGCGGCTGACAGATGCCTCGTACAGCCGGCGGCGCACGGCCCGGTTTTCCAAGGCTGACATTGCCGGCTGATTGCTCGGCAGGATCAAGGTGAGGAGAAACTTGCCCTCATGTCCGGCCAGGCGCGCGGCTTCCGCTGCATTGGCAATGTCATCGGCGGGAAGCCCTGCCAGTTCACCTTCGTCCTCCAGCAGCAAGGCGGACTGCTTCATACCTTCCTTCACGCGTTGGCCGTACTCGGTGCCAAGGCGGGAGAGCTCCGCATTGACTTCTCTGAGCCTTTCCTGCCCGGCGTCGTCCAGCTGGATCCCTGACTCCCGGAATTCTTTGAGGTACTCCTGGACCAGCCGCGCCGATTCGTCGTCGAGTCCTTCTGTCTTCAACGCATCGAAGCGTTCGAACAGTGCTCTGTTCATGTAGATTGCGTCCTGGTGCGCCGCGAACAGGGGTGACACTTCTGTCTCCAGGGAGCGGATGGCATCTGATGCGTGTGCCGAAACCAGCGTGAAGAAGGAGGCCGCCGCGCGTTGAAGGAGGGCACCGCTGCGCTCCATCGCCAGAACCGTGTTCTCGAACGTTGGCGGCTCCGGGTTCGCGGCGATTTCCCCTATGTCTTCAAGCTGCTCCGCCAGACCGGCCCGGATCGCTTCCCCATAGTGGGTTTCCGCGATATCGGCAAAGGGCGGCAGGCCGAAGGGCAGAGGGCTGGGTGTCAGAAGGGGGTTCGTCATGAAGCAACAATTTCACGCGGCGGCATGGTTGACCAGCATCGGCGGCGTTCGCCGTAGGATGTCGAACATGTCAAGCAATTCCAGGAAACTTTCCCATGGGCTCGCCGCGGTCTCAGCCGCAGCGGCGCTCATGGTTTCGACGGCAGCCTGCGGAGTGATCGCCGACCAGGACCGTGAGGCAACGACGTCGGCAACGACGTCGGCAGCGGCGGCCCCGGCGACCCTGTCACCTTCCCCAACACCCACTCCGACGCCGACCCCCGGCAAAGGCCCGGAATGCCCCACGCTGCGCTGCGCCTCTGTTCTGGTCACAGGCGACATGCTTGTGCACACGCAATTGTGGCAACAAGCCCAGCAGGACGCAGCCGCAGCCGGAAAGCCAGGGCTGGACTTCGTTCCGCTCCTGGAAGGTCAGCGGCCGTATATCCAGCGGAGCGACCTCGCAATCTGCCATCAGGAGACTCCGGTAGCCGGTCCTGATGGCCCCTTCTCGGCCTACCCGTCGTTCAACGTTCCCCCGCAGATCATCTCCGCGTCCAAAGCGGTGGGCTATCAGGCGTGCACCACGGCCAGCAACCACACCATTGACCGCGGAACCGAGGGCCTGGTCCGCACTCTGGATGCCCTTGACGCTGCCGGGCTGAAGCACACCGGCTCGTACCGGACGGAGGCCGAGGCGCAGGGAATTCTCATCCTCCCTACACCGGCGGCGAACATTGCCGTCATCATCGGCACCTATGGGCTCAACGGCCAGATTCCGGAGCAGGAATGGCAGGTGGACATGCTCGACGCAGCCACCATGATCGCCAAGGCCAAGAAGGCCAAAACCATGGGTGCAGACATCGTGCTGGGAGTCATGCACGCAGGCGATGAATACGCCAGCGAGGCGAACGCCCAGCAGCAGGAGACCGCCCATGCACTGGTGGACAGCGGCGAATTCACTATGATCTACGGGCATCACACCCACTCCGTCCTGCCGATCGAGCAGTACAAAGGAACGTGGATTGTCTACGGTCTGGGCAACGGCGTTACGGAGTTGTCGCCCTGGTACCAAGTCAACAACGAGGGGTTGTTGGTCCGGGCGCAGTTCAGCCAGGACGCTGCCGGAAAATGGACTGCGGCAGATCTTGCCTGGGCCCCCTCGGTTATTGTCCGTGACCCTTACAGGTGGTGCTCGGTTGCTTCGGACGCGCCGCAAGGACCATGTGCAACACCGGCCGAGGACGCCGCAACACACCAGCGGACCAAGACGGTCGTGGAGTCGATGGGAGCGGCAACAGCGGGCGCTCACGAACTCCTCATCAGCAAGGAGCCCTGAGCGCGAGGTGGTGAGCTAGCGGGGCCTGCGCCCGGCGTGTTCCCTCGCAAGGACTGCGAAACGGTCATCCGGTTCACCGGTTGTGAAGCTTCCGTATTTACGTTCGACGGCGGTGCGGATCAGGAAATCGGCGATGGCCGGATTCTTGGGCAGGAGTGAACCATGAAGGTAGCTGGCCACAATGTTCCTGTAGCGGGCCCCTTCCTGCCCATCGCTGCTGTTGTTTCCGGTGCCCTTGGCCGTGGTCCCCAGAGCGCGGACGCCGGGACCCAAGGTGGTTTGGCCGCTGTGATTCTCGTAGCCAAGGATTTCCCCGAACTCCTCGGATTCGACCTTCACGTTTCCGATAAGCCGTTCGTCTGTGCCGTGTGTTTCCACGTCCAGGACGCCGATGCCGGGAATGACTGAACCCGTGCGCGTCTTGAAGAAGCGGCCAAAGAGCTGGTACATGCCGCAGATCAGCAACATCGGCGTGCCATCCTCGGCAAGTTCCTGCAGCCTTGACCCCCGGCTCAGGAGATCGGCCTGAATAACCAGTTGCCCGCTGTCCTGCCCGCCGCCGCCAACGATGAGGTCCGCATCGTCCGGGAAGTCGTCGCCCACGTTGTATTCGAGCAGTTCCGGAGTGTAGCCGTGCCAGGCCAGGCGCCGTTTCAGGACAAGGGCGTTGCCCCAGTCGCCATAGATGTTCATGTCCCGCGGATACAGCTGCACGACACGAATGATGCCTTTGTTCTCCAAAGCCTCCTGCGTCAAGAGACCACCTCCACGGTCGTGATCTTGGACAGCTCCCGGCGGATGGCCAGCATCGCTGTATATGTGCAGAATATCCGTTTCGGCTGGTCCTTGGCGTCCCGGATAAAGGCTGCCAGAGCGGAAGTGATGTCGGTGTTGACCTCGCCGACAGGGACCTCGTCGTACTGAAGCCGGAGCGCCATGTCGTAGGCACGGGAGCCGCTCAATTGCTCGACGCCGCTGTTACGAAGGGAATCGAATTCGACGTCCCAGAGCCATGACATGTCGCGGCCGTCAGCGTAATTGTCGTTGATGGCAATCATGGTGGCGTACCCCCCTGCGGGGAACGACTTGAGACCCAGCCGGAAGCCGCTGGGATTCTTGACCAGGACCAGGTCAAGGGGGAGCCCGTCCACAATCAGGCTCTCGCCCCGACCAAAAGCAGGGGCCACGTTGGAAAGCGCCGACAGCAGCGACTCATGGTCCGTAGGACCGGACCCCTGCCCTGCGATGCAACGGGCCAGCGTGAGGGCAGCGGCAGCGTTGAAGATGTTGTACACGCCGCGAAGCTTCATATGCGTGGTGACGATCGCGCCGTCGTACTCAAAATCGGCGTCATCCACACCCACGCGGCGAAGCACGACGTCGGCATGCGGCCTTTCCGGTACAACCGGCACCGGGCTGCCGGGACCGGCACGCATGTCATCGTCATTGGGAAAGGTGCTCAAGAGTGAGTCATCAAGACCGAAATAGCGGACCTCGGGTCCGCCGGACCCCGGCTGGGCCAGTGCAGAAGCAATCCTGGCCACCCTCGGGTCCTCACGGTTGAGCACCACCGTGCCAGTGGTCTTGGAAGCAACGTGTTGCAGCAGCTCAGCTGTCTTGTCGATCTCTCCGAACCGGTCCAGCTGGTCGCGCAGCACGTTCAGGAGCAGGCTGTAACGCGGTGGAACCCTGTTCACAAAATGAACCGCATGGGCTTCGTCAAGCTCCAGCACAGCGATATCGGCATTAAGTCGTCCGCGCCAGTCCACTTCTCCCAGTAGGGCGGCCGCAACGCCACGGGTGAAGTTGCTGCCGGTGCGGTTCGTGAAGACCGTCAGCCCCTGGCTTTCCAGCAGTTCCACCACCATTTTGGTTGTGGTGGTTTTGCCGTTTGTGCCGCTGACGACGGCCACGCCGTGGGGGAGCGTGGTCAACGTCCGCGCCATAAAACCGGGGTCAATTTTTTCGACCACCAGGCCGGGAAAAGCCGAGCCGCCTCCCCTTAGCCGGGTGACCCGGCGCACGAGCTTTCCAAGGGGGACGCTGAAGAAAAACATGCTCCGAATATATCCCAGCACAGGCATGCACTCTTGCCGGGCCTTGTCCCTGCTGCGTCAGGAGCCGCTTGCGGGAGATTATGCTGGATGAATGACCAATCCCACTTCCCAGGAATTTTCGCTGGATTCCGCGCGGGGTTCATCGCTGTCCTCTTCATGGTCAGCAGAGGAATCATCAAGAGCAGGCGCAGGCCTTCGCATCGGCGTCCTGGCGCTGCAAGGTGACTTCCGGGAGCACCTTCACGCCGCCGAAGACGCCGGCGCCAAGGGCGTGGCAGTCCGGCGGCCGAAGGAACTCGACGATCTGGACGGCCTCATCATTCCAGGCGGCGAGTCCACCACGATTGACAAACTTGCCAGGATTTTCGAGCTGACTGAGCCGCTGCGGGAAAAGATTGCCAGCGGGCTCCCCGTGTACGGTTCCTGCGCCGGCATGATCCTGCTGGCGGACGAAATTGCCGATGCAGCAAAGGACTTGTCCGGGAATCCCCAGCAGACCTTTGGCGGGCTGGACATGACGGTCCGCCGCAACGCCTTTGGGCGCCAGCGCGAATCGTTTGAGACCGACCTTGAGTTCAAGGGACTCGAGTTCAGTGCCACAGGTACCGGCGTTGCTCCCGTGCATGCAGTGTTCATCCGTGGTCCGTGGGTTGAGCGGGTAGGCCCGGCCGTGGAGGTGCTGGCGCAGGTGGAACCGGCCAACGCCGCCCACTCCGAGGCCCTGCACGGGAAGGCTAGAATTGTTGCAGTGCGTTCAGGTCAACTGCTGGCCACCTCATTCCACCCGGAAGTGACGGGGGAGAAGCGTGTGCACGAACTGTTTATTCGAATGATCAGAGGAGAAGCGTAAAGCATGTCAGGCCACTCCAAATGGGCGACGACCAAGCACAAGAAGGCCATCCTCGACAGCCGGCGGGCCAAGTCGTTTGCCAAGCTGATCAAGAACATCGAAGTCGCAGCTCGTATGGGCGGGCCGGATCTTGCCGGAAACCCGAGCCTGGAACTCGCCGTTACAAAAGCAAAGAAGACCTCCGTCCCGGCTGACAACATTGACCGGGCCATCAAGCGCGGCGCCGGCCTCACCGGTGAAACGGTTGACTACACAGAGATCATGTACGAGGCCCGTGGCCCCCAAGGCTCGGCCCTGCTGATCGAGTGCCTGACGGACAACAAGAACCGTGCCGCCTCCGAAGTACGGCTTGCCATTTCCCGCAACGGCGGCACCATTGCCGATCCCGGTTCGGTCAGTTACCTCTTTTCCCGGAAGGGCGTTGTATCGCTGCCCAAGAACGGCCTCAGCGAGGACGATGTCCTGATGGCCGTGCTGGATGCCGGCGCCGAGGAAGTCAAGGACAACGGGGACACCTTCGAGGTCCACTCCGAGCCCACGGATCTGCAGGCCATCCGCGATGCCCTCACCGAGGCCGGAATCGAGTACGACACCGACGAAGCGGAGTTCGTGCCGTCCATGCAGGTTCCGCTGGACCTCGACGCCGCCAAGAAGTTCATGAAGCTCGTGGACGCGCTCGAAGAGCTCGACGACGTTCAGAACGTCTACAGCAACGCTGACCTCAGTGACGAAGTACAGGCCGCCCTGGAAGCCGAGTGATCTAGGGCTTTGCTCCGCGTACTGGGGGTAGATCCGGGGCTCACGCGATGCGGTATTGGCGTCGTGGATGTTGAAAAAAACCGCCGTGCAACCATGGTGGCCGTGGGTGTTGTGGGCACCTCGCCCAGTGAGACGCTGGACCAGCGACTGCTGCTGATCGCGACGTCGATCGATGATTGGCTGGACCGCTACGAACCTGATGTCCTGGCGGTGGAGCGTGTTTTTTCGCAACTGAACGTCAGTACCGTCATGGGTGTGGCACAGGCGTCCGGAGTGGTGATCGCCGCCGCGGCCCGGCGGGGAATACCGGTAGCCCTCCACACGCCGTCGGAGGTTAAGGCAGCCGTGACAGGCAGTGGCACCTCGAATAAGGAGGCCGTCACCAAACTGGTCACCAAGATCCTGCGGCTTGACGCTCCGCCCCGTCCTGCCGATGCCGCAGATGCGCTGGCCTTGGCCATAACCCACGCTTGGCGGGCGGGCAGCGGGGCTGCAGTGGCCACGACGGGTCCGGGAAGCCTGTCACTCACCCCGGCACAACGTGCATGGGCTGAAGCGGAGGCCAAGGCGCGCCGTGCACGGTGAATGGATGTTAGTCGTTCGGGTATTAGGGTATTCGTAAGTATGTTCGGATAACCGGTTAAGCCGGTGGTATTTCAGGAGCCCGGCCTTGATCAGTTTTCTCCGCGGAACAGTAGCTCACGTCGGACTGTCCAGTGCCGTCATCGACCTCAATGGCGCCGGCATGAGCGTCAACGCGACACCCCAGACACTCAGCAGGCTGCGCCAGGGCGAAGAAGGAAAGCTGTTCACATCGCTCATCGTCCGTGAGGACTCCCTGACCCTCTTCGGTTTCTCCAGCGATGATGAACGCGAAGTCTTCGACGTTTTACTGAGCGTCAGCGGTGTTGGTCCCAGGCTGGCGTTGGCGGTCCTGGCTGTCCACGACCCCGAGGCCGTCCGCGTGGCCGCGCACTCAGGCGACGGCAAGGCTTTCACCAAGGTGCCGGGCATCGGTCCGAAGGTTGCTGGCAGGATCGTGCTGGAGCTGGCCGGAAAACTCGTCCCGCACGGGACGCCCATTGGAGCTGCGCCTGCTGCCGTTACGGTCACCGCCTGGAAGGGCCAGGTGGTCGCAGCCATGACCAGCCTGGGATGGTCCGAAAAAGACGCCACCGCCAGCATCGAAAAGGCCCTGGCCGATTCACCGGAAATCGCGGAAAAGGGCAACGTGGCGGAAATTCTGCGAACCACGCTGCGCTGGTTGGGCCAGGACGGCGCCCGCGCTGGCAACAGAGTAGGCAGCCGTGGCTGAGCCCTCCCTGGTCACCGGGGGCGAAGAGCCGGAAGAGCGGGTCATTGAAGCCGCCCTCCGCCCGAGGAACCTTCACGATTTCGTGGGGCAGCACCGTGTCCGCAAGCAACTGTCGCTGGTCCTTGAAGCGTCGCGGATGCGAGGACGCAGCGCCGACCACGTACTCTTTTCCGGGCCGCCCGGACTCGGCAAGACCACCCTCGCCATGATCGTCGCGTCTGAAATGAACGCTCCGTTGCGGATCAGCAGCGGTCCGGCCATCCAACACGCCGGTGACCTCGCAGCAATATTGTCCTCGCTCTCGGAGGGGGAAGTACTGTTCCTGGACGAAATCCACCGCATGTCCAGGCCTGCTGAGGAAATGCTCTACATGGCCATGGAAGACTTCCGGGTTGACATCGTGGTGGGCAAGGGAGCCGGTGCCACAGCTATTCCACTGGAGCTGCCGCCGTTCACGCTGGTGGGCGCCACGACTCGCGCAGGCCTCCTTCCCGGCCCCCTTAGGGACCGCTTCGGCTTCACTGGCCACCTTGAGTTCTACTCCGTGGAGGAGCTGGAACTTGTACTTCGCCGTTCAGCCGGGCTCCTGGATCTGAAAGTAAATTCGGCGGGCTTCAGCGAAATCGCGGGCCGTTCACGGGGCACGCCGCGAATAGCCAACAGGCTCCTGCGCCGTGTCCGTGACTGGGCGCTCGTGCACGGCATTGACCAGATCGACGCGCGTGCAGCCTCGGCCGCACTGGACATGTATGAAGTGGATACGCGAGGCCTGGACAGGCTGGACCGCGCCGTCCTGGAAGCACTGATCACCAAATTCGGCGGAGGACCGGTGGGCCTCTCAACTCTGGCTATCGCCGTGGGGGAGGAACCCGAGACTGTGGAAACGGTCGCCGAACCCTTTCTTGTGCGTGAAGGGCTGCTCGGGCGTACACCCCGGGGCCGAATCGCCATGGGACCGGCGTGGACGCACTTGGGGTTTGCCATCCCTCCCGGGGCCTTCGGCCAGGAGCCCCTGGATCTCTTCGACGGCGCCCAGGTTGGCCAGGATCCAACTGACGAGTGGATTCGGAACGGTCAATAGCACCGCTGCCGCGTGTTTCCCTTTAGACTGGTATGACGCTCGGCACGTTCGGGTCTTTATTTCTGTGCGCCGGCTCCAATGAGTCGCCCGCCGGCATGGTCTCCTGCCGGGCAGATGGAAGTGAAGCGGACGTTGCTGAAAAACAGTGACGCAAGTACAGAACGGAATTTTCCTGTGTTCGGAAATATCTCTGCCCAGGCCCAGCCGCAGGCCGGCGGCGGCATCGACTTCATGACCATCCTGCTGTTCGCGATGCTCGGTCTCTTCATCTTCATGATGTTCCGCCGCAACAAGAAGACGCAGCAGCAGCAGGCCAAGCTGCAGTCGCAGTTCGAACCGGGGGTTGAGGTCATGACGAGCTTCGGTCTCTTCGGCCGTATTGTCTCGATCGACGATGCCGAAAACAAGGTTGTCCTGGAGCTGTCTCCGGGCCACCTGGCAACAGTGCACCGCCAGGCCGTGACCAAAATCGTTGAGCCTCCCGTTACGGATGAAGAGCCCACAGCTGTTCCCGATGACGCTTCCTCCCTCACCGCCCAGGAAACTGATGCCGCTCCCAACCCGGTTGTGGAGACTCCTGACGAGGCCGGGAAGCGCCTCAATGACGAGGGCAAGAAGGACATTTAGTCCAACGTTCCGTCAGCTCCCGCAAAGTAACGATCCTACGGCTGCGGGCCGCCGCCGGTAAGTGTGCTGCAAAGCACCTGCCGGCGGCTCCTCCGTAATTAATAGAAAGATCCACAATGGCACGAACTGGCCCCAAAAACTCAGCACTCCGGGTGCTGGTCTGGCTTGGCGTTATCCTGGCAGTCCTCACGGCTGTCCTGGCTGGCGGCACCATGGCCGGCCAAGCGAGCTGGGCTCCAAAACTTGCACTGGACCTCGAGGGCGGCACCCAGATGATCCTGGCGCCCAAGGTTGAGGGCGGTTCGGACATCAATGAAGAGCAGCTGAACCAGGCTGTAGCCATCATTCGCCAACGCGTGGACGGCTCCGGTGTCGCGGAAGCGGAAATCAGCACGCAGTCGGGCCGGAACGTTGTGGTCAGCCTTCCCGGCACGCCGTCCTCCCAGACCCGCGCACTGATCCAGGCTTCCGCAGACATGAACTTCCGTCCTGTACTGCAGGCTGGTCCGGGTGCTCCGGTTCCTGCCGAACAGCAGACACCGGAGGACAAGCTGCCCAAGCCCACTGCCGAGCCCGCCAACGGCAGTGACATCAACTGGGTAACCCCGGAGATCTACAAGCAGTTCGAGGCGCTTGACTGCGACAACCCCGCACAGGACAAGCAAGAGCGCTCTGATCCTGCGAAGCCTCTCGTCACGTGTGAGCCCGCGACGGCAGCCCAGCCTGCCATCAAGTACATCCTCGGACCGGTCGAAGTGAAGGGCTCCAACATCGAGTCCTCCTCCTTCCAGCTCCAGCAGGGTGCCCAGGGTGCCGTCACCAACGAGTGGGCTGTCAACATCCAGTTCGACGCCGAAGGCACTGCAAAGTTCAAGGAAGTTACCGAGCGCCTCTTCCAGTTCTATACGGCGGCAGGCGGCGAAGCCGGTTCAGATCCCAAGTCCCAGTTCGCCATTGTGCTGGACGACCAGGTCATCTCCGCTCCGCGATCCCTGGCCGTAATCACTGATGGTCGCCCGCAGATCACCGGTGGCTTCACTGAACAGACGGCAAAAGCACTCTCGGACCAGCTGCGTTTCGGTGCACTGCCGATCAGCTTTGAAATCCAGAGTGAACAGCAGATTTCCGCGACCCTTGGCGGTGAGCAGCTACGAATGGGCCTCTTGGCAGGTGTCATCGGGCTGCTCCTGGTGGTGGTCTACTCCCTCTTCCAATACAGGGCACTGGGCCTCGTGACCATCGCCTCGTTGGTAGTGGCGGGTGCACTCACTTACCTGGCCATAGCCATCCTGGGCTGGACAGAAAACTACCGCCTGTCCCTTGCAGGCGTCGCCGGTATCATCGTGGCCATCGGTCAGACAGCCGACTCCTTTATTGTCTACTTTGAACGAATCCGTGATGAGCTTCGTGAAGGCCGGGGACTTGTCTCGGCCGTGGAAAACGGATGGAAGCGTGCCAAGCGGACAGTGCTTGCGTCCAAGGCAGTGAACCTGCTGGCGGCTCTGGTGCTCTACTTCGTGGCAGTCGGCAACGTACGTGGGTTCGCCTTCACGCTCGGCCTGACCGCCATTGCTGACCTCATCGTGGTCTTCATGTTCACGCACCCCACCCTGCGGCTCCTCGCGCGGACCAAGTTCTTTGGCGAGGGCCACAGATTCTCGGGTCTTGACCCGGAGCGGCTGGGCGCTGTTCCCCTGTATCGCGGTGCCGGACGGGTACGGAGCCCCGAGGACAGGCCTGCAGCTGTTCGTGCCAAGAACGCCGGCGCTGCTGCGGAAGCAGAGCGCAGAATGACCATTGCAGAACGCCGCCACGCGGAAAAGCAGGAGCAGCTCGCCGGTTCCTCCAAGAGCTCGGCCAAGGAGGGCAAGTAAATGTCCAATACTTTCGCAAATTTCGGCAATGAGCTCTACACGGGCAAACGCTCGTACGACTTTGTCGGTTCCAAGAAGATTTGGTTCCTCATAGCTGCTGTTGCAGTTGCCCTGTCCATCCTGCTTCCGGCGGTCAAGGGCGGCTTCAATCTGGGTATCGAATTCCGCGGGGGGTCCGAGTTCACGGTATCCAACGTGCAGAACACCGACACCACGCTGGGAACCAAGGCGGTCCAGGACGTCGTCGAGGGTAGCGTTCCCCGTGTAGCGAACGTTGCCGGTACCACCATGCGCATCCAGACAGACAAACTGACCGATGAAGAGACGCTGGCCATCAAGGAGGGGTTGACCACCGCCTACGGCGTCACGGACAACGAAGTTACCTCCACGTTCGTCGGTCCCACCTGGGGCGCTGACGTCACGCGCCAGGCATTGGTGGGCCTGCTGGTGTTTGTCGCCTTCGCGTCTGTCCTGATGGCGTTGTACTTCCGCACCTGGAAGATGTCATTGTCGGCCATCGCAGGCATGTTGGTGACGATGTTCATCACGGCGGGCGTCTACTCCCTCAGTGACTTCGAAGTGACCCCTTCGGCTATCATCGGGTTCCTCACGGTCCTCAGCTACTCGCTGTATGACACCGTGGTGGTATTCGACAAGATCCGCGAGAACACTGCCGACCTTGATGCCTCCACCCGCCGGACCTTCGCTGAGGAGGTCAATCTTGCCGTCAACCAGACGCTGGTAAGGTCCATCAACACCATGATGGTGGCGATCCTCCCTGTGGGTGCCATCCTCTTCATCGGTGCGGGCTTGCTTGGGGCCGGAACCCTGCGCGACCTTTCCCTGGCATTGTTTGTCGGGATCCTGATCGGCACTGCGGCAACCATCTTCATAGCCGCGCCGCTGTACGCATGGCTGCGGGAGAGGGAGCCACAGCTCGTCAGCCAGGCCAAGAGGGTGGAACACCGCCGCCACGATGCTGCCGCCAGGGCTGCTGCTTCCGCTTCCTCGGAAACAGCTTCCGCCTGATTGTTGTTTTTTGGATGGGCCGGGCTGCGTCACAATGACGCTGCCCGGCCCATTGGCGTTTGCACCTGGTTATCGAAGTGTCCTGCTGCGGGAATAGACTGGAATAATTAAACAGGTCGTGAGGGGTGCTTCATTGGAAGAACGTTCGACGTCGGCGGCAATGGCAGACGGAAATGCCGATCCGGGCCAGGCTCCACAGGCTGGCGTGGTGGCCTCAGTGCGCCCCGGACCGGGCGTACCCGTCGATAATCCCGGCCTGCGCCAGACGTTCCCGGGACGACGGGAGCGTACGCGTTCCCGTCTCGCCCGGCTGACGGGAAGGGGCGCCATCACGTATTCGCCCATCCTCGAACCGCTGCTGCGAACCGTGCGGGTGAACAATCCCAAAGAAGATTTTGACCTTATCCAGCGGGCGTTCATCGTGGCCGAGCGCAGTCACCGCGGCCAAAAGCGCAAAAGCGGGGATCCGTACATCACCCATCCCGTAGCCGTGGCAACCATCCTGGCCGAGCTTGGCCTCAGCGGTGCTACCCTCGCCGCAGCGCTGCTCCACGACACTGTAGAAGACACGCCCTACACCCTGGCTGATCTCAAGGCGGATTTCGGGCCGGAAGTGGCGATGCTGGTAGACGGCGTCACCAAGTTGGACAAAGTCAGCTTCGGCGAGGCCGCCCAGTCCGAGACAGTCCGCAAGATGGTTGTGGCCATGGCCAAGGACATCAGGGTCCTGATGATCAAGCTGGCAGACCGCCTGCATAACGCCCGCACCTGGCGGTTCGTTTCGGCCGAATCCTCGGCACGGAAAGCCCGGGAAACCCTGGAAATCTTCGCGCCGCTTGCGCATCGGCTCGGCATGAACACCATCAAGTGGGAACTTGAGGACCTTTCCTTCGCTGCCCTCTACCCCAAGGTGTACGAGGAAATCGTCCGCATGGTGGGGGACAGGACCCCGGAACGTGAAAAGAGCCTGAGCGTCATCCGAAACCAGATCACTGAGGATCTGCGGACGGCGAAGATCAAGGCCACTATTACAGGCAGGCCCAAGCATTACTACTCGATTTATCAGAAGATGATTGTCCGCGACAAAGACTTCGACGACATCAACGACCTCATGGGCGTCCGGGTCCTTGTGGACTCGGTCCGCGACTGTTATGCGGCACTCGGCACGTTGCACTCCCGATGGAACCCCCTGCCCGGCCGGTTCAAAGACTACATAGCCATGCCGAAGTTCAACATGTACCAGTCTTTGCACACCACAGTGATCGGTCCCGGCGGGAAGCCTGTCGAAATCCAGATCCGTACCCACGAGATGCACCGCCGGGCAGAATACGGCGTCGCGGCTCACTGGAAGTACAAGGACCAGCCGAACAGGACGGCAGCAGGGCCTGGAAGCCCGCGCGACGGCGACATGGGCTGGCTTCGTTCCCTGGTCGACTGGCAACAGGAAACATCAGATCCGGGCGAGTTCCTCGATTCACTGCGGTTTGAAATCAACGCCCGGGAAGTGTTCGTTTTCACTCCCAAAGGTGAGGTCATGGCGTTGCCGGCCGGCTCAACCCCCGTGGACTTCGCCTACGCAGTGCACACAGAAGTGGGCCATCGCACCATCGGCGCCAGGGTCAACGGCAAGCTGGTGCCGCTCAACAGTGAACTGAATCACGGCGACTGGGTGGAGATCTTCACCTCCAAGGCTGAGGGGGCAGGTCCCAGCCAGGACTGGCAGCATTTCGTCAAGAGCGCGCGGGCACGGAACAAGATCCGTCAATGGTTCAGCAAGGAACGCCGGGAAGAAGCCATCGACCGTGGAAAGGACCTTCTTACCAAGGCGATGCGGAAGCAAAACCTTCCCCTGCAGCGGCTCATGACCCATGACGCCTTGGCAGCCGTCGCCGAGGACTTGAAATACGCTGACATTTCCGGGCTTTACGCCGGGGTGGGGGATGGGCATACGTCGGCCCAGTCCGTGATGGAAAAGCTTGTTGAGAGCCTGGGCGGGAAAGAAAGCCCCGACGATGACCTCGCCGAAGTCAGCATCCCCACTCAGGTCACGAAGGCCCGGTTCTCCGATTCCGGTGTCATTGTCCGCGGCGTGGGGGATGTCTGGGTGAAGCTGGCGCGCTGCTGTACGCCAGTTCCACCGGATCCGATCCTCGGTTTTGTGACCCGCGGTTCCGGTGTATCGGTGCACCGGACCGACTGCACCAACGTCTCGGATTTGAAGGACCAGCCCGACCGGATCGTGGAAGTGGACTGGGCTCCGACCCAGTCCAGCGTCTTCCTCGTGGAGATCCAGGTGGAAGCGCTGGACCGGAAGTCGCTGCTTTCGGACGTTACCCGGGTCCTGTCTGAGAATCACGTCAACATCCTGGCGGCCAGCGTGCATACTTCAACTGACCGGGTGGCCATTTCCAAGTTCGCCTTCGAAATGGGTGACCCCAAGTACCTCAGCCACGTGCTGAGTGCCGTGCGGCGAATCGACGGCGTCTTCGACGTTTACAGGACCACGGGCAACAGGCGCCGCAACTAGCCCGGCCCTGCCTTGCCCTGACCTGCCGGTGAGCTGGCTGAGCTTCTCCAAGGCCGCCTTTTTGTGAGGAACTCTTGGTGTTGCCTCAATGGCCAGGACCAGCAGGCGCAGCCGTACGTTCAGTTCGGGACGATCCAGCAGTTCCTGGAGGGCCGGGATTGCCCGAACCGGTTCCACGTGCAGTGCTATATCCAGCGCTGTGCGCAGGGGAGTGGAGACCAGTAATCCGCCAAGACTGACCACATCGCACGGGCCCAACCGGACTTCGTGCAAGGTGCATCCCCGAGTGGATCGAAGGCTGGACACGCGACGTTTTGCATCCACAAGCAGTGCCAGGCGATCCGGTTCGGGAGCGCACCCATAGATCCAGGCAGCAGTCATGCGGCCCGCCACCACCCGTTGCCTGATTGCCTGGGGCACTGCGAACGCCGCAGCCCTTGCCCTCAACTGCGGTGTTTCAGGTGTCCCGGGCAAAAGGTAACCGCGCTGGAAAAGCTGCGTCAGCACGCCGTCGGACGCCATGGCCTGCAGCTCAGGCCAGGAGAACAGCCGGCCGGGAAAAAGCAGCTCCGCGGATACGGTTGCGGCAGCGTCCACGGAAGGCGGCGTAGCTGCACTCCCCAAGGAGCCTGCCAGGGGCGAAAAACGGGAGGTGGTGGCCATTGAGCAATCTTCCCGTGCCCTGCTTGAACGGGACAGTCCCGGCAGCGGTTATGTGGAAAACCCGGATTGAGGCTCTGAGGAGACTTCCACGGAGGCATATCCTGTCTCAATGACTCGATTCAGTATGCCCGCTACGGCTGAGCTGCCCACCAAGGGCAAAGTTGCGATGTATGTTTTCAATCAGCAGCTTGATCACTACATCACGTTTATCCAGCCCCGTCATTCCGAAGCGGGCAGGCAGGTACCGGCCGGGACGATTGAACCGGGAGAAACCCCTCCTCAGGCGGCCGTTAGAGAGCTTCAGGAAGAGACAGGTCGAGGCCGCGGGCTGCCCCTTTTCCATTTCGCGGACAGCGTTTACGACATGCGCCAGTATAAGCCCGAGATTCACCTGCGCAGCTGGTTCTTGGGAGTAGCGACCGCCGATGATTTCCCGCCAAGGCCGTGGACCCACGTAGAACGCCGGGGCGGGGAAGCGGACATCATTGCGGAATTTTCATGGACAAGAACGTCCCGCCAGGACGAACTGGTTGCCGGCCATGCCGACCTTTTGCCGGTCGCACTACACCTGGCGCGTACCTGGGGCCTTGGTCATCATTGAAGATTTGGGGGGCGGAGCCGGGGGGAGACCCGAGCCGGGTTGAAGACAAGAGCCCCGTCCAGAATCTGAACTGGTCCCTTAAAGGCAGTTCAATCTGAGCGGGGCGCTCCGATGTTTGAGAACGTTAGGCGAGTTCGTTCGCGGAACGCTCAAGCTGGTCCAGCCAGGCCTGACGCGCCTCAAGGGCTTCCTTGGCCTGTTTGATCTTGCGCTGGTCACCGGCCTTCTCGGCTTTCGCGAGGTCCTCTTTGAGGGAGGCGATGGCGGACTCCAGCTGTGACAGGGCACTGTTGGTGCGTGCCTTTGTCTCCGGGTTGGATCGTTTCCAGTTCTCGTCCTCGGCGTGGCGGACGGCGTCCTCCACCTTGCGGAGCCCGGCCTCGATCCGGCCCATGTCGCCACGGGGAACCTTGCCGGCTTCTTCCCAACGGTCACGGATCGACTGGAGCGCCTTCTTGGCAGCTGCCAGGTCCGTGATGGGGAGCAAGGCGTTGGCTTCGACCAGGAGGCTTTCCTTCACGGCGAGGTTGGCGTTGTATTCCTGGTCGATCTCGTCGTTTGCAGCCTGACGTGAGGAGAAGAAGACATCCTGGGCGGCGCGGAAGCGTGCCCACAGAGCGTCATCATCTTTACGGCTGGCCCGCGGGGAAGCTTTCCACTCATCCATCAGTCGGCGGTATTCCCCAGCAGCGAAGCCCCAATCGGTGGAAGAGGACAGAGCCTCAGCCTCTGCAATGAGTTTTTCCTTGACCGACTTGGCAGCGGAATTGTTGCTGTCCAACTGGGAGAAGTAGGCGCGCCGGTGACGATCAAAGACCGTACGTGCTGCACGGAACCTCTTCCAGAGCGCGTCCTCGTTGCTGCGGCCAAGCCGGACACCACTCTTCTGCGCGGCCTTCCAGCTTTCGAACAGCTCGTTCATCCGGGCACTGGACGTCTTCCACTGGATCTGGGAAGGATCGTGTCCTGCGATTTCCTCGGCCTCGGCAACGATGGCCTCCCGTGCGGCCAACTCTGCAGCGCGGACGGCGTCATGCTCTGCTTTCTCGGACTTTTCCAAGGCAGCAATCTGCTCGGACAGGGCGTCAAGACGCTTCTCGGCTGACCTGATGTCGCCCACCATGTTGCGCTCTGCCAAGAGCTCGCGCAGGTGTGACACGGTTTTCTGCATGTCCGCGGTAGGAGCCTTGGAACTGACGCGCTGTTCCAGGAGAACGATCTGCGCCACGATGTCGTCGTACTTCTTGGCGAAGTAGGCCAGTGCTGCGTCGTCGGTCGCACCGGGAAACTGCCCGACCGGATGCTCGACGCCGTCGACGGTCAGGAAAACCTGTCCGTCGCCTTCCACCCGGCCCCACCGCGCAGCCTCCGCCAGCGACGTCGCTGGGGGAGCGGGTGCGGGGGCAGGCGCAACGGCTGACGGAGCCGTCTTGGGCCGGGCTGCAAACGCCGCCGGCGAAGGCGCAGGCCGGGGAGCAGGACGCGGCGTGGGACTTGGTGTTGGTACCGCAGCTGCAGGAGAAGCGTCGGCCGCCGGAGCAGCATCGACCGCAGGTGCGGGCTCAGCGGGAGTCTTGTCTGCGGAAGCTTCCTCAACCGAGGCGGTCTCTACGGGAACTTCCTCAGCAGGAGCTTCCTCTGCCGGAGCCGCGTCAACTGAGGCGGTTGCAGCAGGAGCTTCCTCAACTGGAGCTTCCTCGACTGAGGCAATCTCGGCTGGGGTGGTGTCGGCGGCGTCGCTGATGGCATCGACGGTTACGGGAACCGTGGATTCGCTTGCGTCGGCAGCTGATGTTTCGTCGGATTTCTGACTGTCTGTCACCGCTAAAAGTCTTTCGCTTGGAGGGAACTGCTCAGGTAATGCTGCCCCGGCCGCTGGCCGGAGTTGGTTACTTCAGAGAAAACGAGTCTATCGTGACTGGTTCCACAGGTGCGCCGTCGGTTGGGTTGCCACCAGGCTTGAGGCCGGCCGCAGCAATGTTCGACACTACGTCCAACCCGGACGTAACCTTGCCGACCACGGTGTAGCCGCCTGCCGAGTCTGCCGGAATTTCGGTGTCCTTGTAGACGATGAAGAACTGGCGGCCGTTGCTGTAGGCGTTATCCCCGCCTCGGGCTACGGCAATGGTTCCAGCCGGGTACTTGTTGTCGGCCGGGGTGTTTTCAAGCGGACCCCACTTGAAATCGGGATCCGCCTGGCCGTCGCCGGTGGAGGAGCCGCACTGCAGGACGCCGAAGTTCTCGGCTGTGGTAAGCCGGTGGCAGCTGGTCCCGGCAAAGTAGTTCTCGTCAGCCATGGACTTGAACACGGCTGCCGCCTGGGGCGCCTTGGTGCCGTCGAATTCAACACCCAGCGTGCCGCGGTTAAGCGCGAGCTCTCCCGTAAACACCTTGCCGGCCGCCGTCTCTGGCTTGGGGATGTTCTCGGCATTGGTGGGAGCTGCTGAAGGAGTGGCGGAGGCAGTAGCCGAGGGGCTGGTGAGGCCGGCCTGGGCCGCGGCGTATTCCTCTTCCGTGGGATTGCTGGAAAAGACCGTCAGCTGGAGGACGACGGCGAGGATCAGCACCGCGGTACCGGCGCCTGCCGCAAGGATATTGTCCCGTTTGCGGCGTTTTTCCTGCTCCCGGCGCAACTCTCGCTTCGCTTCCATCTGCTGGATGCGTCGCTTGGTTTCGCGGGCACTGCGTGAACTGGCCGCCAAAAGTCCTCCTGGGTGTCGTGCTGGCGTCAGGCGTGCCAATGGCAAGCGTCCCTAGACCAGGTGCAGAGTGGCCAGCCGAATAGCAGGCACCTGCCGCATTAGAGTTGCAGGCGCCGGAAGCATAAACTGACTGCCGCACATAGTTTATGCATGTCTGACCGGACTCCCGCCCTTTCCCGCCCGTTTCGGGAGGAATACTGCGCCGGGGGTACCGGCCGCCCTGCTTACCTAAGGAGAAAATCCCCCATGGCACGCACCGCCTCCCTGTCCGGATTCCCCGAGTGGCTTCCCGAGGAGCGGCTGGTCGAGATGCATGTGCTGGATACCCTGCGGCGGGTCTTTGAGCTTCATGGCTTCTCCTCGATCGAGACCCGCGCCGTGGAAACTGTCGGGCAGTTGCTGCGCAAGGGAGAGATCGACAAAGAAGTCTACGGGCTGAGCAGGCTCCAGGAAGAAGAAGGCGACGAGGCAAAAGCGGGCAAAGCTGATCCGCATGCCCTGGCACTGCACTTCGACCTGACGGTTCCCTTTGCCCGCTACGTGGTGGAGAACGCCGGATACCTTGCTTTCCCCTTCCGCCGCTACCAGATCCAAAAAGTGTGGCGCGGTGAGCGCCCCCAGGAGGGGCGCGCCCGTGAGTTCACCCAGGCGGACATCGATATAGTGGGCGACGGCGACCTGCCGTTCCGCTACGACGTCGAGATAGCACTGGTCATTGCAGAGGCACTGAACGCATTGCCCATCCCCGACTTCCGCTTGCGTATCAACAACCGCAAACTGGCGGAGGGCTTCTACCGCGGTATTGGCCTGACAGATACCGCGGGGGTGCTGCGCAGCATCGACAAGCTGGAGAAGATCGGTCCGGACAAGGTCTCAGAGTTGCTCCAAAACGAGCTTGGTGCCACCAAGGAGCAGGCCGAAGCAGCGCTGAAGCTGGCTGGCATCCGCACGGAAGACACATCGTTTGTGGAACAGGTTCGGGCGTTGGGCGTCACCGATGACCTGCTGGAGGAAGGCCTTAGCGAGCTTGAGCAGGTCATAGATGCTGCCGTCCAGCGCGCACCGGGGAAGGTAGTGGCAGACCTCAGCATTGCCCGCGGGCTCGACTACTACACAGGAACAGTGGTGGAAACGGTCCTTGTTGGCCACGAGCAGCTTGGTTCCATTTGCTCCGGAGGGCGTTACGACGCCTTGGCCAGCAAGGGCAGCCGGAAGTTCCCCGGCGTCGGACTTTCCATCGGTGTGACGCGCCTGGTTTCCCGCATCCTCAGCCAGGATCTGGCCAAGGCATCCCGGTCCGTCCCAACGGCTGTGCTGGTGACCCTGAACAACGATGAGAGCTGGGACACGGCCCAGGACGTTGCCGCGTTGCTGCGCAGCCGCGGTATCTCCACTGAGGTAGCGGCGAAGGCGGAGAAGTTCGGCAAACAGATCAAATTTGCGGACCGTCGGGGAATCCCGTTTGTCTGGTTCACGGACGACGACGGCAAGCACCAGGTCAAGGACATCCGCACGGGCGAACAGGTCAGTGTTGCCCCCGAGACCTGGATGCCCCCGGAAGAGGATCTCCAGGTCCAGGTGGACCGCACGTAACTGGCAGGACCTAGCTGGAGGGGTTGCTCACGGCTCTGCGCTTGCGGAGCCGGAGCACCCCATACCGGCCAGCAAGGCCAACAGCAAGGACCACAACCATGACCAGCACTGAGGCCGGCGGGAGCGTCACTGCCAGGATGAGGCAGCCGGCGAACCCCACGGCGTTCAGCCATTTGGGTCCATACGCCGGACGGTTGGCCATGGTGAAGGCTGATGCATTGGTGACGGCGTAGTAAATCAAAACTCCGAAACTTGAGAACCCGACCACCGTCAGCACATTGGTGGTCAGCAGCAGGACAATAACAGCGCCCGCGACAGCAAGTTCAGCGACGTAAGGGACTGTGTGACTCCCGCCAATACGTGCAAGCGGTCGGGGCAGGTCCCGCTCCCGTGCCATCGCGAGGGCTGTCCTGCCCACCCCGGTGATTAAGGCCAGCAAGGCGCCAAGGCTGGCCGCTGCCGCTCCTGCCTGCACTAACGGTGCACCGGCGTTCAGCCCCGAATCAGTGACCGCGTCAAGCAGCGGCGACGTGGATTCGGCCAACCGCTCAACGGACAGGTGGGCCATCAAAAGCAATGCAAGCACCAAATAGATGGCAAAGGCACCGGCAAGGGCCGCAAGAATGGCCTGCGGGATAGTCCTCGCTGGGTCCTTGACCTCCTCGCCCAGGGTGGCGATCCGGGCGTACCCTGCAAAGGCGAAGAACATCAGGCCCGCGGCGGGAAGGATTCCCCAGGCGTTGCCCACCGGACCTTCGCCGGAGCCGGCAGCTACAGGATGCGGCCCCATGATGCTTGCCATGGCCACGAACACCAGCGTGGCAAGGACGATGGCGAGCAGGACCCGGGTGAGAAGCGCTGTCCGCGTGATGCCCAGCAGATTGACTCCAGTCAGCACCACCACAGCAGCAATGGCTACCGGAATCGCATAATCCGGTGCCACGTAGTGCCCGAACGTCAGGGCCATTGCGGCGCATGACGCCGTCTTGCCTGTCACGAAGCCCCAGCCGGCAATAAATCCTGGCCATTCGCCCAACTGCTTCCGCCCATACAGATAGGTACCGCCGCTTGCCGGATAAACCGAGGCAAGCTGCGCCGATGCCACGGCATTGCAATACGCGATCGCCCCGGCAAGGACCACCGAGAAGATGAGCTGTTCACCGGCCAATAAAGCCGCCGGAGAAAACACAACGAAAACTCCGGCGCCAAGCATCGAGCCGAGGCCTATGGACGTGGCGTCGAACACGCCCAGCCTGCGTTGTAACTGGCGGTGGCTCTGCATGGAGGTGGGGAGGCCTTTCCAACGGGTAAACTCGGACGGGATCATTCCCGCAATGATCCTAGTCAACTTGATTCTGTTTTTGCTTCCGTTCTCCTTTAGAAAGGCGTGCTGTGCTGCGCACACATGACCTCGGATCCCTTCGTTCCGAGCACATTGGACAGACCGTTACCCTGGCCGGCTGGGTAGGCCGCCGACGTGATCACGGTGGTGTCGCCTTCGTCGATCTGCGTGACGCCTCCGGCGTTGCCCAGGTGGTGGTCCGTGAAGAAGAGGTGTTCCACGGACTGCGCAACGAATACGTGCTTCAGGTCATCGGAACGGTATCCAAGCGCCCGGAAGGCAACGAAAACCCCGCACTGGCCACCGGTGAAATCGAGGTGATGGCCGAAAAGGTCGTGATCCTCAACACCTCTGACCCGTTGCCGTTCCAGATCGATGAGCACGTCGAAGTCGGCGAGGAAGCACGCCTCAAGCACCGCTACCTCGATCTGCGCCGCCCTGGTCCCAGCCGGAACCTCCGCCTGCGTTCAGAGGCCAACCGCGTGGCACGCGAACTCCTCCACCAGGACGGTTACGTCGAGATCGAAACGCCCACGCTGACGCGTTCGACGCCGGAAGGCGCCCGCGACTTCGTGGTTCCCGCGCGCCTGGCCCCGGGATCCTGGTACGCACTGCCGCAGTCTCCCCAGCTCTTCAAGCAGCTGCTGCAGGTCGGCGGTTTTGAGAAGTACTACCAGATCGCACGTTGCTACCGCGATGAGGACTTCCGCGCGGACCGCCAGCCTGAATTCACCCAGCTGGACATCGAAGCGAGCTTCGTGGAGCAGGATGACGTCATCGCGCTAGGCGAAAGCATCGTGAAGGCACTATGGCGCCTGATCGACGTCGAAATCCCGACTCCGATCCAGCGGATCACCTACAACGACGCCATGGCGCGATACGGATCTGACAAGCCGGACCTGCGCTTCGGAGTGGAGCTGACGGAGCTCACCGAGTTCTTCAAGGACACCAACTTCGGCGTTTTCAAGGCTCCGTACGTGGGCGCCGTCGTCATGCCGGGAGGCGCCTCCCAGCCGCGCCGCACCCTGGACGGCTGGCAGGAGTTCGCCAAGCAGCGTGGGCACAAGGGCCTTGCCTACGTCCTGTTCAAGGAGGACGGCGAACTGGCCGGCCCCGTAGCCAAGAACCTCACAGAGACCGAGCGCGCGGGACTTGCTGACGCCGCAGGCGCCAAGCCCGGGGACTGCATCTTCTTCGCTGCAGGCGAGAAGTCATCGGCCCGCGCCCTGCTGGGTGCGGCACGGGTCGAAATCGGGCATCGTACCGGTCTCATCAACCCCAACGACTGGGCCTTCGCCTGGGTGGTGGACGCCCCTATGTTCGAGCCGGCCGCGGCTGCCGTGGCATCGGGCGATGTTGCAGTGGGCGGAGGCAACTGGACCGCTGTGCACCATGCGTTCACCTCGCCGAAGCCCGAGTACATGGACAGCTTTGACACCGATCCCGAATCTGCTCTGGCCTATGCCTACGACATCGTCTGCAACGGCAACGAAATCGGAGGCGGTTCCATCCGTATCCACCAGAGCGACATCCAGGAGCGCGTCTTCGAGGTCATGGGCCTCTCCCACGAGGAAGCCCAGGAGAAGTTCGGCTTCCTGCTGGAAGGCTTCAAGTACGGGGCGCCCCCTCACGGCGGTATCGCCTTTGGCTGGGACCGCGTGGTCGCTTTGTTGGCCGGCGTTGACTCCATCCGCGACGTCATTGCCTTCCCCAAGACAGGCAACGGCTACGACCCCCTGACGGCAGCTCCTGCTCCCATCACGCCCCAGCAGCGCAAGGAAGCCGGCGTCGACTTCAAGCCCGAGGCCAAGAAACCCGAAGCGAAGTAGCCGCACAGGTGACTGGCCGTCCCGCAATGCCTGAATTGGAGGCACTCATGGATGCCGCGTGGCCGGCCCATGAACGGCAGGACACCGGAGAGTGGGTGTTCCGGGCGGCGTCCGGCGTCACCCAGCGTGCCAACTCGATCTGGGTCAGGGACACCGCGGCCAATGAATCAGCGGCGATGCGGGACGCCGTTCAGTGGTACCGGCGGAACAGGCTCCCCGTCATTTACCAGCTGGCAGAAGACCTACGCGACCGCCGGCATCAGCGGCATGAGTCTCTGCATGCGTTGCTCGACGCCGCAGGCTACACGCGGCAATCTGAAACCCTCGTTATGCACCTCGGTTCGGCCTCCAACCGGGCAGCAGCTGGGACCAGCATCGAAGTCCTCCCGGATCCGTCGGAGGAATGGCTGCAGCTGTGGTGGAGTGTTGATGGCCGCGGCGGGTTGGAGGAGCTGGCCGTTGCGCGCAGGATCCTCACGGGCTGCCCCGCCCTTTATGCGCTGGTGAGGGACGACGACGGCGTCCCGGCCGCCGTCGGACGCCTTGCCTTAGTGGGCAGTTACGGCGGGTTCTACTGCATGGCCACCCGGCCGGACGCCCGCCGCCAGGGTTATGCCCGCAGGATCATCAACGCCCTGCTCGGTGAAGGGCGGTCCCATGGCCTGTCGGGTTACTGGCTCATGGTCACAGCGTCGAATCCTGCCGGTCAGGAGCTCTACCGGCGGGCAGGCTTTACCGAAGTTGGCCGCTATGTATACCGCCAAGAGCGGCCAAAGCGGCATCTGACGGGGTGCTGATGCTGCTAGCTTCCGGGAGGATCTGACACTACTATCCTGATGGCACAAAAGTCAGCCGCTGCTTTCTTGAGCACGTCAGCACGGGGATCCGGGACATCCATAAAAGCCAGGCGGGGGAGCCGGGCATACTCCTTGAGGGCCGGCTCTCCCAGCACCAGGTCGGTCAGGGTCCGGTCCCCGCCTGGGGCAATGTACTCGACGGCCTGTCCCTGGAAGATCCTTGCGGCATGGTCCGCCACCGCTTCGACGAGGGCGTCAGCCTGGTTGGCGCGGCGCCGGGCAAATCTTTGCTGTGACCAACCTCCGGCAGCGGTCCGCGACTGCACATGCCGTGTCCCGGTTTTTGACAGAACCACGCGCCCCTCCCGGACCGACGCAGCCGCGTAACCGCCCCGACGGACCAGTACGAGTCCGAGGCTGCGGGACTGTGCGGCCAGCGAAGCCATCCTGGCAACCGGATCGGCGCCCTTGCCGGGACGTCCGTCTGCGGGCCAAGGCGGCTGCAAGAGGGCAGCGGAGCCGTCCGCGGCCCTCAGCTGCAGGCCGGCGTCGAGCTCCTCCAACTGAACGGCACCGTGGCTCGCCTCGAACCGTTCCACCCAGCCGGTCAGCCGTTGGCCTGCAACGAAGGCGGTCCGCATGGCAATGCCGGGGCGTCCGGTTGCCGGACCGTTCTCGATCATTGCTGCATCCCCTTGTCCATTGCCCGGCTTGTCCACGGCTTCACATGCAGGAAACCCGCGTGATGAAACTATGAGTAGCCTATCTATGTGGATGATTTATTTGGGCAAGGGCAAGACCGCGACGACGACGACGCGGACTCCGCCACTCCCGATTCCCGGCCGGGGGGCCAGACGCCGTCGCAACGGAGCCCCCTTGCAGTTCGGATGAGACCCCGGACCCTGGACGAAGTAGTTGGGCAGCAGCATCTCCTGGGCCAGGGCTCGCCGTTGCGGCAGCTCGCGGCAGGTGCCAATGCGTCGGGGCCGGCCGGGCCAAGTTCGCTGATCCTTTGGGGTCCTCCCGGCACCGGCAAAACCACTCTTGCCCATGTCATTGCCCGGGGTCCTGGCCGGAAATTCGTCGAGCTTTCTGCCATTACTGCTGGGGTCAAGGATGTCCGCCGGGTGATGGAGGAGGCGCTGACAGCCAGGGATCTCTACAAGACAACCACCGTTCTGTTCCTCGACGAGATCCACCGTTTCAACAAGGCTCAGCAGGATGCGCTGCTGCCAGGCGTCGAAAACCGCTGGGTGGTGCTGGTCGCCGCCACCACTGAGAACCCGTCCTTCTCGGTGGTTTCCCCGCTGCTGTCCCGATCACTGCTGCTCACGCTCAGGCCACTCACCGACGCCGATGTTGAAGGGCTGCTGCTCCGGGCGGTCGCGGATGTCCGGGGGCTGAATGGAAAAGTGGAACTGAGCGAGGAAGCGCGGGCGCACCTCGTGCGGCTTTCGGGTGGCGACGCCCGGCGGGCGCTGACTGCGCTTGAGGCAGCAGCCGGAGTGGCCTTTGGTGATGCCGACGACGCCGATACCGACGTCGATTCTGTTATCTCGGTTGAATTGCGCCACACGGAGCGGGCACTGGACGTTGCTGCTGTCCGATATGATCGGGCCGGGGACCAGCACTACGATGTTGCCAGCGCCTTCATCAAATCAATCCGGGGTTCGGACGTCGACGCTGCCCTGCACTACCTGGCGCGGATGCTGGAAGCAGGGGAGGACCCCCGCTTTGTTGCCCGCCGCATCGTTATTTCGGCAGCGGAGGACGTCGGTATGGCAGACCCCACGGCTTTGCAGACAGCGGTGGCTGCTGCCCAGGCCGTGCAGCTCATCGGGATGCCCGAGGGGCGGATCATCCTGGCGGAAGCAGTGGTTCACCTGGCAACAGCGCCAAAATCCAATGCCGCCTACATGGGTATCAATAAGGCAATCGCCGATGTCCGGGCCGGGCTTGGCAATGGAATACCGGCACACCTGAGGGATGCACACTATCCCGGGTCCAAGCAGTTGGGGCACGGCCAGGGCTACAAGTACGCCCATGACGCACCCCATTCGGTGGCCACGCAACAGTACCCGCCTGATGATCTGGTAGGACGGAACTACTATGAACCAACGGCGAACGGCTCGGAGCGCGAGATTGCCGTTCGGCTGGAGCGCTTGAGGAAGATCATCCGCGGCGAGTGACAGCCCTCCCGTGGTAGGATAGTTCGTTGTCTGGCAAGGCACGGACGCACAATCCACTTGATTCGGCAGGAATGCCGGTTTGTTTGGACTGTGCCCTGCGCCCAGTAGCAAAAGGCAGCGGTTGGCCGATGCTCTCCATCGTGGAGGCCAGTAACACTGACACACCGCAGATATTGGAAGGACACAAGTGGCTAACAACACTCGTGCTCGCCGTACCGCACGCCTTTCGCGTGCACTCGGCATCGCTCTGACCCCCAAGGCCGCCAAATACATGGAGCGCCGCCCGTACGGCCCCGGTGAGCATGGCCGTGCCCGCAAGAAGCAGGACTCCGACTACGCCGTACGTCTGCGCGAAAAGCAGCGTCTGCGCGCCCAGTACGGTATCCGTGAAGCACAGATGACCCGTGCCTTCGAAGAAGCACGCCGCACTAAGGGCCTGACCGGTGAAAACCTCATCGAACTGCTCGAAATGCGTCTGGATGCCGTCGTGCTGCGTGCTGGCTTTGCCCGCACCATCGCCCAGGCCCGCCAGCTGGTTGTCCACCGCCACATCCTGGTTGACGGAATCCGCGTTGACCGCCCGTCTTTCCGCGTCGCCGAGGGCCAGCTGGTCCACGTTCACAGCCGCAGCGAGACCATGCCTCCGTTCCAGGTTGCAGCAGCCGGCGCCCACCGCGACGTTCTGCCCATCGTCCCGGCTTACCTGGACGTCAAGCTGGATGCATTGCAGGCGCGCCTGGTTCGCCGCCCGAAGCGCTCTGAGGTTCCCGTAACCTGCGAAGAGCAGCTCGTCGTCGAATTCTACGCACGCTAAATTTTTCGGCAGCGTACCCAAAGAAGCCCGTGGCAAGCGCCGCGGGCTTCTTTGTATGTAAGGTACTTGGGGGAGTTCCGCGGTTGCGGCCGGCTTCGTTCCACAGGTTCTGGGTTCCTCAGACGATCGTTGGAAGTGCGGCAGCAATACCTCGGAAGTACCGCAGCATTCACAGTATTGAAGGAGATGAACGTCTATGTCTGGTGGCGATATTGCCGGCCTGATCGCGGCCGGAGTGTTTGCAGTCCTGGTGCTGTTGCTGGCTGTACCCATTTTCAAGCTCGGCCGGGTGCTCGATGAAGTCCGCACGTCCATCCGCTCCCTCAGCGACGGCGCCACGCCGCTGATGGACGAAGTCACCGCGACTGTCTCCACCACCAACCAGCAGCTGAAGAAGGTGGACGGTATCTCGTCCAACGTCTCCGACGCCTCAGCGAACATCTCGGCGCTCTCCTCCCTCCTGGCCGCTACGGTCGGATCTCCTCTCATTAAGGTTGCTGCGTTCAGCTACGGCGTCCGCACGGCCCTGTCTGCCCGCAAGAAGCCCGCAACCGGCCGTCGCAGCCGCTGAATGCACCCGGAGAACATAAAATGAAGAGAATTATCTGGATGGGCATTGGCGTTGCCATCGGTGTCATCGCATTTCGCAAAGTCACGGAAGCACAGTCAGCATTGGGGCCTGAAGGCCTCAATCGTGCGGTAGGACGCCTCACCGACGGGCTGTACGACTTCGCGGACGCCGTCCGCGGCGGGATGCAGGAACGCGAATCCGAGCTCCGCTCAGCGCTCGGAATCGATGTGGAAGACATCGTCCGGCGCTAGATTGGCGCTGGCCGGTGGAAGCCGGAGAAGAACTAGATATCGGCAGGTCCGTTAGGAGCTGCTGCGCGGATCAAGCGGTCACGCGAACCAAATGCAGTGAAGCAAGAAGGGTACGTAAAAAACTCATGAAGTCGCAGGAGATCACAAAGCGCTGGGTGGACTTTTTTGTCAGCAAAGGCCACACCGCGGTTCCCTCCGCATCCCTGGTCTCCAGCGACCCCTCCCTGCTGTTTACAGTCGCGGGCATGGTGCCGTTCATTCCGTATCTGACGGCGCGTGAAGAAGCCCCCTATGCCCGTGCCACGAGTGTGCAGAAATGCATCCGTACGGGCGACATCGAGGAAGTGGGCAAGACCGCCCGCCACGGGACGTTCTTCCAGATGTGCGGCAACTTCTCCTTCGGCGACTACTTCAAGGAAGACGCCATCAAGTTCGCCTGGGAACTGCTGACCACAAGCGTGGACGACGGCGGGTATGGACTTCCCCCGGAACTGCTGTGGGTGACGGTTTACGAAGAAGACGATGAGGCCAAGGACCTGTGGCTGAAGAACACGGGCGTTCCGGCCAACCGCATTCAGCGCATGGGCAAGGCTGACAACTACTGGCACACCGGCCAGCCCGGCCCCGCCGGTCCCTGCTCGGAAATCTACTACGACCGCGGTCCTGACTACGGCGTTGAAGGCGGACCCATCGCCGACGAGAACCGCTACGTGGAAATCTGGAACCTTGTGTTCATGCAGTACCAGATCGACAACGTCCGCTCCAAGGACGACTTCGACATCGTGGGCGAACTGCCCAAGAAGAACATCGACACCGGCCTCGGCATGGAGCGCCTCGCCATGATCCTGCAGGGCGTCGAGAACATGTATGAAACCGACCAGGTCCGCCCGGTCATCGACAAGGCCGCCCAGCTGTCAGGCAAGGAGTACACCTCGGCGGAGACGCCGGAGGACCCCCACCACACCGACGACGTCCGGATGCGCGTCGTGGGCGACCACATCAGGTCGGCCCTGATGCTGATCGCCGATGGCGTCACCCCCTCGAACGAGGGACGTGGCTACGTTCTGCGGAGACTGATCCGCCGTGCCGTCCGCTCCATGCGGCTGCTTGGTGTTGAAAAGGCCTGCCTGCCTGACCTCCTGCCGGAATCGCGTGACGCCATGAAGGGCGTCTACCCGATTGTGGAGACCGACTTCGACCGGATCAGCCGCATTGCCTACGCCGAAGAGAAGGCGTTCCTGCGCACCATCGCCTCCGGCACTGCCCGCCTGGAGGACGCCGTTAGGGATTCCAAGGCCGCGGGACGACCGTTGTCCGGGGCGGACGCCTTCGCCCTCCACGACACTTACGGTTTTCCGATCGACCTCACCCTTGAAATGGCTGAAGAAGCCGGCTTGAAGGTTGACGAGCCTGAGTTCCGCAAGCTCATGCTTGAGCAGCGCCAGCGGGCCCAGGCCGACGCCAAGGGTAAGAAGGGCGGTCACGCGGATCTCAGCGCTTTCCAGGAGTTGCTGGCGCAAGGCGAAACTGTCTTCACTGGTTACACCGAACTTAACGGGGAGTCCAGGGTCCGTGGCATCCTCTCCAACGGGGCCAAGGTGTCCCAGGCCGCTACCGGCGACGAGATCGAACTGGTGCTGGGCGAGACGCCGTTCTACGCTGAGGCAGGCGGCCAGGCTGCTGATACCGGCCTTATCACGGGCGACGGGTTCGTCGTAGAGGTGCTGGACGTCCAGCGTCCGCTCAAGGGACTCAGCGTGCACAAGGCCATCGTGCGTGAAGGGGAAATCAGCTCTGACGCCCTCGTCCAGGCCGCCGTGGACCGGGAGCGGCGCCATGCTGCCGAGCAGGCCCACACCGGAACACACATCGTTCATGCAGCGCTGCACCAGATCCTTGGTCCGCAGGCCGTCCAGCGCGGTTCCTACAACAAGGCAGGCTACCTTCGCTTTGACTTTGCCTGGGGCGAAGGCCTCAGCACTGCCACGCGCTCCGAGATCGAGGAAGTTTCAAACATCGCCATCCGGAACAACTTCCAGGTGGAGACCAAGGTTATGCCGCTGGCAGAGGCCAAGGCATTGGGCGCTATGGCGCTTTTCGGCGAGAACTACGGCAGCGAGGTGCGTGTTGTAGAGATCGACGGCGCCTGGTCGCGTGAGCTTTGTGGTGGAACCCACGTTCCCAACACCTCCCTGATCGGTAGCCTGTCCTTACTGGGCGAGCAGTCCGTGGGGTCAGGAAACCGGCGCGTTGAAGCGTTCGTAGGCATGGAGGCTTTCCGTCACCTGGCCGCCGAGCGCGCCCTCGTGACGGAGCTGACCGAAATGCTCAAGGTCCCGTCCGGACTGCTGACGGACCGCATCGCGAGCACCCTCGCAAAGCTGAAGGCAGCCGAGAAAGAGCTCGAGAAGCTCCGCAAGGAGCAATTGACGGCAGCGGCCGCGCAGCTCATCGGAACGGCCCGGGATGCCGCCGGAATCAAGGTGATTGCCCACGACGCCGGCCAGGTGAGCGGTGCCGACGATCTCCGCGGCCTGGCCCTGGATCTGCGCACGCGCCTCGGTTCTGCGGCTTCGGCCGTTGCAGTTGCCGGTGTCAGCAACGAGCGCCCCATTATTCTGATCGCTACCAATGAGGCAGCCCGCGAGGCTGGAATCAAAGCGGGAGCACTGGTGCGCCTCGCTGCAGGAATCCTCGGTGGCGGCGGTGGCGGCAAGGACGACGTCGCCCAAGGTGGCGGCACTGACGCGGGTAAAGTCCAGGCCGCTCTGATCGCCGTCGTGGACGCCATTACACGGCGGTAGCGGCTGCAGATGAATCAGGAAGCAGCAGGCGGCGATTACCCCCACGGCATCAAGCTGGGGGTGGACGTCGGCACGGTTCGTGTCGGCGTCGCTGTCTGCGACCGTGACGGGATACTGGCCACCCCGCTCAGGACCCTGGAACGCAATGCCAAGAAGAATATCGACGTCAGGATTCTCGCCGGTCTCGCTGCGGAACTGGGGGCGGTGCAGATTTTCGTGGGTCTGCCCCGCACGCTCAAGGGGGAGGAACATGCCTCGGCGCGCATGGCCGAGGACTATGCACGCCTCCTGGTAGAGGCTCTGGAGCGTAGCGGTTTCGAGGTCCCGGTGAGCCTTATTGACGAGCGACTCAGCACGGTGACGGCGCACCGCGACCTTCACGCGGCTGGCATGAGCAGCCGTAACCACCGTAAAGTGGTTGATCAGGTTGCGGCAGCAGGTATTCTGCAGCACGCAATTGATATGCAAAAGGCCAGGGGAACGGACGTTGGAAGCCGCGTTTACGCGGTTTCCCGTGCGGGGCAATCCGGGGACACCACAGCGGAGGACGCTGGTAGGACTGTTCTTGGAGAAAACGAGCAATCTTCAGAACATGGAAGGCTACAGTGAGCCCGGTCGATCGTGACGAGTCCTCAGGTGATGCTTTCAGTGACCTCGGACGCCCTCTGACCCGCAAGGAACTGCGAGCCCGGGAAAAGCTGCTGGCAACACAGAGCCAGGATGCCGTGCCTCCCCAAGCTTACGTTGAAGATCCTCCCAGCAGGCCCCTGCCCGAGGTGCCGGCTCCTCCCGTTGAGAGTCCGCAGGTTCCCGCAGCGACACCGGAGCCGCCATCCGTCCAGGACGAGCCCATCTACCACTCGGAGCCCGTGTACCAGGAGCCGGTGCCGGTGGAGCACGAGGAGCCGGTGTATCAGGAGCCGGTGCATGACGAGCCCCTTCACAATGAGCCAATTCACAACGAGGAAGGTCATGAGCTTGTCACCGTGGGGGAGTTGCCGGCGACCCACAGCGCCTCGCACTTCACACAGCTCTCGGAGCCCGTGCCCGATCATGGCGGTCACGGGCACCACGAGTTCGACGACCATGTTGGGGCCGATGCACACCATTTCCATGACGAGGCCCTGGACGGACACCATCACGCGGATGAACAGGCCCATCATCTGGACCAGCACAGTCATCCGCTGGACGAGCACGCGCATGAGCACGGCCATCATCTGGACGCGCATGGCCACCCGCTGTTCGCTGATACGCCGGTGGTGAAGAAGGGCCCTTCGAAGAAAGTCCGCCGCCGCCGTCGCTTTCTCGCCTTGCTGCTCACGCTGGCCGTTTTCGTCACCGCGCTGGTGGTCGGTGCGCAGTTCCTGAAGCCGCTGCTGGGAATGGATAAGGTGGCGGATTACCCTGGGCCGGGCACCGGTCAGGTGAGCGTTACGGTCCAGCCCGGAGAGGGCGTACGGTCCGTCGCCACAAGGCTCGAGAGCGAGAAAATCGTTGCGAACGCAGACACTTTCGCGTCAGCCTTTGAGGCCGACGGCGGGACGCTCAGTCCTGGCGATTTCGTTTTCCGCCAGCAGATGAAGAACACCGATGCGGTGGCCATCCTGGTGGGCAAGGACCAAGGCAAGGTGATGTACTTCGCCTTGAGCGCAGGGCTGCGGGTCGATGAATCACTTGCCGCCATTGCGAAGGGATCCGGAATTCCTGAGTCTGAACTAAAGGCGCTCAGCGATTCCCCCGCCCAGTTCGGTGTCAGCGCCAAGGCAAAGAATCTTGAAGGTTTCCTCGCTCCCGGCGAATACCGCTTCCCCCTTGGCACAACAGCCAAGGAAATCGTGCAGAAGCTTGTCTCCACGACAGTGGACGAGCTCAAGGCGCAGGGCGTGACGGATCCCGAGAAACAATACGACGTCGTAACCGTTGCAAGCATCGTCCAGGCTGAAGGCGGGCAGGCCGAGTATGGAGACGTTGCCGGTGCCATCTACAACCGTCTGAAGCAGGACAACACAGAGACCAACGGGCTTATCCAGTCCGATGCCACGGTCACCTATGGGCTGGGCATCAAGAGCTTCCACATCAGTGAAGAGCAGAAGGCCGACAAGTCGAATCCGTACAACACGTACGCCAACGTCGGCTTGCCGGCGGGACCGATCGGTTCGCCGGGAAAGACAGCCATTGACGCTGCTGCGAAACCCAAGGCAAATGACTACCTGTACTGGGTGACCATCAATCTGGACACGAAGGAAACCAAGTTCTCGAAGACGTTGGCGGAGCATAGCGTCTACGTCGAGCAGTACAACGAATGGTGTGCTGCAAATTCGGGCCGCTGCGTATGAGCCAGCGGGCTGCAGTACTGGGACACCCCATTTCGCATTCCAAGTCGCCGGCACTCCACCGGGCGGCGTATGCCCTCCTGGACGAGGACATCTCGTATTCAGCCATTGATGTCACGGAAGATGCCCTTCCCGCATTTATGGCCGCCCTTCGTTCGGAAACGGACTGGCGCGGGCTTTCAGTGACCATGCCGCTGAAATCAGCGATGCTGCATGAAATGGATGAGGTTCGAGGAATCGCTCAGATCCTCAAGGTGGTAAACACCGTAGTGTTCGAAGCTGACGGGTCTGTCGTCCGCAGAATCGGCTACAACACCGATGTCGCCGGCATCGTCAATGCCGTCCGTCACGCCGGCAGCCCTCCAGCGCCATCAGCAGTAATCCTGGGCGGGGGTGGCACTGCTGCTGCCGCCGTCGCCGCTTTGAAAGACCTCGGTGCTGCCTCGGCGGATGTCTTTGTCCGTGACGTGAACCGTGGAGCTGAGGTCAAGGCAGCATCAGCCGGCGTTGGGCTGGACATCCAGGTGCTCCCCTTTTCAGAGGCCGCATCCGGCGTCGCCGCTGCCGACGTCGTCATATCCACTTTGCCTCCCCGCGGCGCTGACGCCCTGGCGGACGAGATGAGCGGACTCGGCTTGTCGTGTGACGGCGTTCTGCTGGACGCCGCGTACGATCCGTGGCCGAGCCGGATCGCGGCAGCATGGCAGAACGCGGGGGGCCGGGTGGTCCCTGGCCTTGAGATGCTGATCTATCAGGCGGCCGAGCAAGTGCGTCTCTTCACCGGCCGTGGCGCCGATGTCAATGAGAAAGTCATAGATGTGATGTGTGACTCAGTCGGGGCACCCCGACGGGTGTTGTAACCGCCATACGTGGCAGGATGGAAGATATGTTGCGTTGGTTGACTGCCGGTGAATCCCATGGTCCGGCCTTGGTCGGAATTATTGAAGGCGTTCCCGCAGGTGTTGAACTCACCAGCGGTCAGATAGCCGACTCGTTGGCACGCCGCCGCCTCGGTTATGGGCGTGGCGCCCGGATGAAGTTCGAGCAGGACGCCGTATCCATCCTCGGTGGCGTCCGTCACGGGCTGACCCAGGGAGGGCCCGTCGCCATCCAGGTCGGAAACACTGAGTGGCCCAAGTGGGAACAGATCATGTCTGCTGATCCCGTCGACGCCGAGCTGCTGGCCGACCAGGCCCGCAACGCACCGTTGACCAGGCCGCGCCCCGGCCATGCCGACTTCACCGGTATGCAGAAGTACGGCTTCGATGAGGCCCGTCCGGTTTTGGAACGCGCCAGCGCCCGTGAAACAGCCACTCGTGTTGCCCTTGGCACTGTGGCCTCGCAATACCTCAAGCAACTCGGCATTGAACTTGTGAGTCACACTGTTGCTATCGCCAGCGTCTCAGTACCCGAAGGCAGGCCTCTGCCGGTCCCGGCTAATGTCGTTGCACTCGACGCTGATCCTCTTCGCTGCTTTGACCGCGAGACGTCCGACGCCATGGTCGCCGAAGTGGATGCTGCCCACAAAGAGGGCGAAACGCTCGGTGGCGTCGTCGAGGTGTTGGCCTACGGGCTCCCGCCGGGACTGGGCAGCTACGTCCACTGGGACCGTCGTTTGGATTCCCGCCTCGCGGCGGCGCTCATGGGCATCCAGGCCATTAAGGGTGTGGAAGTGGGCGACGGTTTCCGGACCGCAGCCCGCCGGGGTTCGGCTGCCCATGATGAAATCGTCAGGGACATCGACGGGAAAATCATCCGCACAAGCAACCGTGCAGGCGGGATCGAGGGCGGCATGAGCATTGGCGACGTGCTGCGGGTCCGTGCCGCGATGAAGCCCATTGCCACCGTGCCTCGGGCACTCAAGACAATTGACGTCAGCACCGGCGAGGCTGCGAAGGCCCACCACCAGCGTTCGGACGTCTGCGCGGTTCCTGCTGCCGGAGTGGTCGCTGAAGCGATGGTGGCCTTGGTTCTCGCGGAGGCCGTCGCGGAGAAGTTCGGCGGAGATTCGGTGGCTGAAACTGCACGCAACATCAAGGGTTACCTGGAAAGCATCCCGGCGGCCCTGGATACGATCGGCCAGTAGTGCCGGCTGGTAAGGGAGCCCGGTTGAGTATTCCCGGGCCCATTGCGTTGATCGGGCCAATGGCGGTCGGGAAGACGGCCATTGGCCAACAGCTCGCCAAGCAACTGCGCGCGCCATTCGTCGACACGGACGCCCTGATTGTTGAAAATCACGGTTCCATCGCCGATATTTTCGCTGGCCGCGGCGAGCATGCTTTTCGGGAGATCGAAGCCCGGACAGTAGCCAGGGTCATTGAGGAGGCCGCCCGAACCCCGACAGTGATCTCACTGGGTGGGGGAGCGGTTTTGGATTCCGGCACCCAGCAGTTGTTGGCCCGGTGCATGGTGGTGTATCTGGAATGCGATCCGGAAACGGTCGCGGAACGTATCGCCAGGAATTCCGGCCGCCCCCTTTTGGCCGGAGATCCAATGAGCCGTTGGATGGAACTTTTCACCACCCGGCGCCCGGTGTACGAACGGCTCGCCGATCTGGTCTTTGACGTCCGGCACGGTTCTGTTTCAGAGCTGGGCCGGCGTCTGGAGGAAGCATTGCGTGACTTCCCCGAAGGGGCAGCATCAATCGCGAAGGAAACGGCCGCGGCACCGGCTGTACCCGAAAACGTAGCCGTGAAAGAGGAAGTTGAGCAGTGAGTAACGAATCAACCGTCATCAAAGTCACCGGCCAGTCGGCCGGAGAGAATTACGACGTCGTTGTGGGCCATGGCCTGCTCGATCAACTTCCCGCGGTGCTGGGGGAGCGGGTAAAGAGGGTCCTCGTCATCCATCCGCGCGCTCTCAGGCTGACCGGCGACACCGTTCGTGATGAGCTGACTGCTGCCGGGTTCACAGCGCTCACTGCTGAAATTCCGGATGCCGAAGAAGGCAAGCACATTCAGGTTGCCGCTTTCTGCTGGCAGGTCCTGGGCCAGAACGATTTCACCCGTTCTGATGCCATCGTTGCTGTTGGTGGCGGAGCCGTCACTGATCTTGCCGGATTCGTCGCGGCTACCTGGCTGCGCGGGGTGAAGGTTGTCCACATGCCCACCAGTCTCCTCGGAATGGTGGATGCCTCCGTTGGCGGTAAGACGGGCATCAACACCGCCGAGGGCAAGAACCTTGTGGGAGCTTTCCATCCACCCGCCGCCGTCCTGGTGGACCTTGACACCCTGAGCACACTGCCCAGGAACGAGATGATCTCGGGAATGGCCGAGGTCATCAAATGTGGGTTCATCGCAGATCCCACCATCCTGGACCTCGTGGAGAAGGACCCGGAGGCTGTCACGGATCCGGAGTCGGCAGTGCTCCGTGAACTCATCGAGCGGGCCATCACAGTCAAGGCCAAAGTGGTCTCCGAGGACCTCAAGGAATCCGGATCCAGGGAGTTCCTTAACTACGGGCACACGCTGGGCCACGCCATCGAACTGGTGGAGCGGTACTCCTGGCGGCACGGGGCAGCCGTTTCCGTCGGCATGATGTTTGCTGCAGAACTGTCCCGGAGCGTGGGGCGGCTCAGTGACGCGGAGGCCGACAGGCACCGCAGCATCCTTGAAACCCTTGGACTGCCGGTAACGTACCGCCGGGACCGGTGGCAAGGGCTTCTGGACGGAATGCGCCGGGACAAGAAGTCCCGTGGTGACCTTTTGCGCTTTGTGGTGCTCGACGGCGTCGGGCGTCCGGGAATCCTCGAGGTTCCCGATACCTCCCTGCTGTTTGCCGCCTACCAGGAGATTGCCTCCTGATGTATTCGGTAACTGGAGGAACCAGCGAATGGCCCGATGCAGGATTTCCCGGGATCAAAATCAACCCGGACACACTCACGCCCCACATCGTGGATGAAGAACTTTGCCAGACAGCGTTGGCCGCGTCCACTGACCCTTCCGACAGGATCTTTGTCCTTCTCGCCCAGGGCCATCCTGCTGATGCAGCCGAGTTGCTGGCTGAAGCACGTTATAAGGATCCGGAATCCTTCCGCCTGCGGACGTTTGAGGCTGAAGTGCTGCGGGTTTCCAACCGTTTCGACCGGTCGGTTGAACTGTATAAGCAGTTGCTGGCAGAGGTGCAAGGCACCCCGCGGGAAGCCGTGGTCCTTCAGCATCTGGGACGTGCCTACTACGCAGCAGGCAACACCGCATCGGCAGTGGACGCCTTCGCCAAGGCATTGGACCTTCGCGTCGCGGAAGCGGCCGACGCTGCGCTGATCTACAGCTCCACTGTGGCGTTGCAGCGCGCACGGAACGTCCTTGAGATGGCCTGCTAAGGAGCCAGAACCTGACGGGTCCGCTGTACCGGTAGAATGGTCTTTGGATTTTTGATAAATACGCGCTGGCGGGCCGTTTGGCGTGCCTGCCTGGCATAAGCGGCTGGCAGCCAGAACCAGTCACAGAGAAACCAGAGGAAATCAGTGGCAACCACTAACGACATCAAGAACGGTACCGTCCTGAAGCTGGAGGGCCAGCTCTGGAACATCATCGAGTTCCAGCACGTAAAGCCTGGCAAGGGCGGCGCGTTCGTCCGCACCAAGATGCGGAACGTTATGTCCGGCAAGGTTGTGGACAAGACCTTCAACGCCGGGCTCAAGATCGAAACAGCCACAGTGGACCGTCGGGACTACCAGTACCTGTACCAGGACGGCCCGGACTTCGTCTTCATGGACACCCAGGATTACGACCAGATCACCGTGACCGGTGCAACGGTGGGAGACGCCACCAATTTCATGCTGGAAAACCAGATGGTGAACATCGCCATCCACGAAGGCACGCCGCTTTACATTGAGCTTCCGCCGAGCGTTGTTCTTGAAATCACTTACACGGAGCCGGGCCTGCAGGGCGACCGCTCCTCAGCCGGTACCAAGCCGGCAACCCTGGAGACCGGCTACGAGATCCAGGTCCCGCTCTTCGTGGAGAACAACACCAAGGTCAAGGTCGACACCCGTGACGGTAGCTATCTTGGCCGGGTCAACGACTAGTGAGTGCACGCGGTAAAGCCCGGAACCGGGCTCTTGATGTACTTTTTGAGGCGGAGCAGCGTTCCGTTTCAGCGTTCGACGTCCTGAGGTCACGACGCGAAAAGACCGACCAGATCGTCAATCCTTATACCCTCGAAATCGTTGAGGGCGTGGTTTCTCACCAGAGCGCGATCGATGAGTTCCTCGAAACCTATTCCCAGGGCTGGACCCTGGAGCGGATGCCCTCGGTGGACAGGATCATTTTGCGGATCGGCACCTGGGAGCTGCTCTACAACGACGACATTCCTGACGGTGTTGCCGTCAGCGAAGCCGTGGCGTTGGCTAAGACGCTGTCGACCGATGAATCGCCGTCGTTCATCAATGGCCTTCTGGGCCGGCTCCAGCAGCTGAAGCCATCGCTGCTGGCATAACCTGCAGCACCTCCCGGATAGCCCCGACCAGGAATTGAGAAGTTCAACCCTGGCCGGGGCTTTTCTGTCCCTCATGCCGGACGAGCCACTCCGCCCAACGACGTAGCGGGCGAACTCCGCTGCATGCCCGGGCTGCATGGTCAGGTTCGAGGCGGCCGGCCGGAGGCGTTTCTTCCCCGTGTGGCCTGTTTCTCAGCCTGCGACTGCAGCCCGCAAGGCGACGATGTCGCGTAACTGACGTTGCTCATCATGCTGGTGGCCCTGGACGTCACGTCCGCTGAGGATGCGTTGCCGCGTAAACGCCAATTGCGTCGCGGCACGCAGGAAGGCCTTCATCTGGTGCCCTCGGCCAAAACTCTTCGCCCAGCGGATGGCGGAGCGGCGCCCGCTCGCTGTGGCCAGCATGGCCACCTCGGGAGGCGTGAACCATCCTGCGGCCGAATACTCCAGCAGGCGCTGGCGCGTGAGCCGGTTCTCGGCAACACGCAGCAGGATCACAACGACGATGGCCAGCACGAAAATAGGTACCTGGACGAAGATGTACTGCGTGAGGAAATTCTGTCCCATGCTGTTCCATTGACTGTGCAGAATCATCGCTGGGATGAGCCCAAAGACGAAGCCCAGAACTGACAGCCCATGGTGCCAGCGGCGGGCAGCGAGTCCCATGATGAGGCCGGTGGCCCCCGTGAAAATGGCGTGGGCAAAGGGAGACATGACGCCGCGGAGGAAGAACACACGGGCGAGGTCGCTGCCGGGGTCGCTGGATTCAGCAATGGCCCGGCCAAAGTAGAGGATGTTTTCGGTGAAAGCGAACCCGCCTGCAATGGTGAAGGCGAACACGATGCCGTCCACTGGACCATCAAAATGCTTCCGCGCCAGCAAGAGGAGCAGGAGCAGCCCGAGGGACTTCGCAAACTCTTCCACGACAGGGGCCCTGACTGTCACAGCGAATGTCAGGAAGTCCATTCCGGCCGGTGGAGGTGCAATCAGCGGGAAATAAGGCTGGATGAGCAGGGTGACGGAAATTGAGCCAATCGCGCCCCACATAAACGCGAAAATCAGCAGCCGCTTCGGCTCAGGCTCCCAGCGGTCTATGACAGAGACGGCCAGCAGGACGGCGCCCAGGGGAATCAGCGAAGCCACAAAACCAATGACGAATCCTGCAATGCCTGTATTGCCCACCAGGAACGGGAGGACCAGGAACAGGCCCATGAAGGCCACGGCCACGCCACCAAGCACAAGTCCGAGGACCCCCGCAGAGGCGCGGCGCCGGGATTCCACCCGCAACGCGGGCGGTACCACCGGGCTGACCGCTCCGGCAGGGTTGACGGGCGCCTGCCGGTAGTTCTGCGGCTGGACCCTTCCCATCCACGTCGGGTTCGTTTCCGCCCTGAAGGGGACCTGGTGCGCATGCGGATTTCGGCCGGACGGATCCTGCCACGGCTGGTTGCTGGTCATGAACAAAAGCCTAGGGGCTCCAGGGACCATGCGCAGACAGCCCGGCGCAAAGACGGGAACTGCAGCTGTTGGATGAGCCGGAAGGGGCCGTAAGTGTGGGTAGGGACACTCCCTGGCGGGTCAGGCTCGGGCAGCCGGTGTGGTAATTTTGGAAGGCAAATGTTCCTTTTTTAATTCCGTCCCGTGAGGCGGGGAAAGGGGAGACGAGCGTTGGCTTCTGTCACACAGGCACCCGTGCCCGCCAGGGTTGTACTCAATCAGGCGGACATCGACCGTGCACTCACTCGTATCGCCCATGAGATCCTCGAGTCCAACAAAGGCTCCCGGGATCTGGTGCTTCTCGGCATCCCGCGGCGTGGTTACCCACTCGCGGTCCGGCTGGCGCAAAAAATCGCAGCCGCCGATCCCGACGTCGACCCCGCCGCCATCGTTGGCCAACTGGACGTCACAATGTTCCGGGACGATCTCTCGCATCAGCCAACCCGGCCGCCATATCCCACTCAGCTTCCGCTCACCGGAATCGATAACAAGGTTGTTGTGCTCATAGACGACGTCCTCTACTCCGGACGCACCATTCGTGCAGCCCTGGACGCGATCATCGACCTCGGCCGCCCCCGGATTGTCCGATTGGCGGTCCTCATCGACCGCGGACACCGGGAACTCCCCATCCGGGCCGATCACGTGGGCAAGAATCTGCCCACCTCGTCAGCAGAGAAAGTCCGTGTAAGGCTCGAAGAAACTGATTCCCGGGATGGCGGGCCCGTCAACGAGGTCGTTATTGAGGCAGGCGCATGAGGCATCTGCTGTCCACCGAGGATCTCAGCCTGCACAACGCAAAACGTATCCTGGACACTGCCGAAGAGATGGCCGCCGTAGGGGAGCGCGAAGTCAAAAAGCTCCCGGCGCTCCGTGGCCGCACCGTGGTGAATCTGTTCTTCGAAGATTCCACACGGACCCGGATTTCGTTTGAGGCCGCAGCCAAGCGGCTTTCCGCCGACGTCATCAACTTCGCAGCCAAAGGATCATCGGTTTCCAAGGGCGAGTCGCTGAAGGACACGGCGCAGACCCTGGCAGCCATGGGAGCCGACGCCGTCGTCATCCGTCACTGGGCGTCCGGCGCACCGCATCGCCTGGCAGCAACGGACTGGATTGATGCGGCGGTGATCAACGCCGGCGACGGTACTCACGAGCACCCCACGCAAGCACTCCTGGATGCGTTCACCATGCGCCGGCACTGGGCCAAGCTCGGTGGACTCCCGTCAGCGGGAGGTGACCTGAAGGGCATGCGCGTGGCCATCGCCGGCGATGTTCTGCACTCCAGGGTTGCGCGGTCGAATGTATGGCTCCTCCGGACGCTGGGAGCGCAGGTCACCTTGGTTGCGCCCCCCACTCTGCTGCCCATCGGCGTCGAGCAATGGCCCTGCAGCGTGAGCTATGACCTCGATGAGACCCTTGAGAAAGGCGTCGACGCCGTCATGATGCTGCGTGTCCAGGGCGAGCGGATGAATGCCTCATTCTTCCCCTCAACCCGGGAATACTCCCGCCGGTGGGGGTTCGATGACAACCGGCTGCGTACGCTTGACCGTATAGGGCTCAAGGACACCATCATCATGCACCCCGGCCCCATGAACCGGGGCCTCGAAATTTCTGCAGCCGCTGCCGACTCGCACCGTTCCACCGTACTTTCACAGGTGCGGAACGGCGTGTCCGTCCGGATGGCTGCCCTGTACTTGCTGCTCTCCGGGGAAACCCGCGAGCCAGCCGCCAATTTGAGCAAGGAGAGCAACTGATGGCAAGCAACAACGGCGTATACCTCGTCCGGGGTGCCGCAATTCTCGATGGTGCCAAGGAAGACCTCCTTATCCGGGACGGCTTCATCGTGGACCGGGGTGTCAACATCAACGCTGATGGCGCCACCGTCATTGAGGGCGAGGGCCTGGTTGCACTGCCGGGCATGGTGGATGTCCATACCCACCTGCGGGAACCGGGCCGCGAGGATGCGGAAACAGTGGAAACAGGGACACGGGCTGCGGCTTTGGGCGGTTTCACTGCCGTGCACGCGATGGCCAACAGCACTCCCGTGGCAGACACCGCCGGAGTGGTGGAGCAGGTCCACAGCCTTGGCCAGACAGCGGGCTGGGTGGACGTCCGGCCCGTAGGAGCCGTCACCGTCGGACTCGCCGGCGAGCAGCTTGCGGAGCTGGGCGCCATGGCTGACTCCCGTGCGCAGGTGCGCATGTTCTCCGACGACGGCCTCTGCGTCCATGATCCCGTGCTGATGCGCCGTGCCTTGGAATACGTCAAAGCGTTCGACGGCGTCGTAGCTCAGCACGCGCAGGAACCCCGGCTCACCGAGGGTGCCCAGATGAACGAAGGCGACGTCTCCGCAGTCCTGGGACTGGCAGGCTGGCCGGCCGTTGCCGAGGAAAGCATCATTGCCCGCGATGTGCTGCTGACCCAGCACGTCGGATCCCGGCTCCACGTCTGCCACGTCTCCACGGCAGGGTCTGTTGAGATCATCCGCTGGGCGAAGGCGCGCGGCATCAACGTCACGGCCGAAGTCACCCCGCACCACCTCCTGCTGACGGACGAGCTGGTCCGCAGCTACGATCCTGTGTACAAGGTGAACCCGCCGCTGCGCACTGACGCCGACGTCCAGGCTCTGCGTGCCGCCCTTGCCGATGGAACCATCGACGTCGTGGGTACAGACCACGCCCCGCACCCCAGCGAACACAAGGAATGCGAATGGGCACAGGCTGCGATGGGCATGACCGGCCTGGAAACTGCCCTCTCCGTGGTGCAGCAGACCATGATCGAAACCGGGCTGATGTCGTGGTCCGATTTCGCCAGGGTCACCTCCACGGCTCCCGCGGCCATAGGCCGGCTGGCAGATCAGGGCCGCCCGCTCGAAACAGGCGAACCAGCAAACATCATTCTGGTGGACCCCGCCGCGCGCTGGACAGTTGACCCCTCCACCATGGCCACCATGGGACGCAATTCTCCTTTTGCCGGCAGGGAACTCCCGGGCAAGGTCGTGGCAACGTTCTTCAAAGGCCATCCCACGGTTCTCGAGGGCAAGCTGAACACGCCCTACCGCAACACTGCCGCTGTGCAGCAGGCGGTACCGGCCGCTGGTCCGGTGAGCGGCCTCTGATGGACAAAATACTGCCCGGAATCGGGATGCTCGCCGTGGCGGCCGTCATCTTCGTGATGATCGGAATCGGCTGGCGCAACCGCCGTCGCCGGCAGGCCGACGTCGAACCTTTGCCTGCCGTTCCTGCCCGGCTGGACCCCGCAATCACCAAAGCCGAGGGCCAATACGTAACCACCACAACGGCCGGTGACTGGCTGGACCGCATCGCCGTCCACGGGCTGGGAATCCGAACCAACGCCGTCCTGCAGGCGCACCCTGAGGGCGCGCTTTTCGAGCGGACCGGGGCCGGCCCCCTGTTTATCCCCGCCGGCAATCTCACCGGTATCCGGCTCGACAGCGGGATGGCAGGCAAATTTGTTGAAAAGGACGGATTGCTCATCATCAGCTGGATGCTGGGTGACCACGAACTGGACACCGGGTTCCGCACCCGGCGCGCTGAAGATAAGACAGCGCTTCTCAAGGTATTTCAAGAATTAATCCCGGCAGGCCCCCAGGCAGATGCCGATAGTGGAAAGTAAAGATGTGACGGCAACAGAAGTGACAGAAACAGAAGCGATTTCGAAGGCCACCGGTGCCGCCCTGGTACTGGAGGATGGACGGATCTTCCGCGGCAGCAGCTATGGCGCCCAGGGCACCGCGCTCGGCGAAGCAGTCTTCGCCACGGGCATGACGGGCTACCAGGAGACAATCACTGATCCGTCCTACTCACGCCAGCTTGTGGTGCAGACAGCGCCGCACATCGGTAATACCGGCGTGAACAGCGACGACGCCGAATCCCGCCGGATCTGGGTGGCCGGCTATATTGTCCGCGACGCGGCCCGCCGTCCCTCGAACTGGCGCTCTGAGCGGTCCCTTGACGAGGAACTCATCGAGCAGGGCATCGTCGGCATCCAGGGCGTGGACACCCGTGCCATCACCCGCCACCTGCGCGAACACAAAACGATGCGCGCCGGCATCTTCTCCGGCGACGCCGCCACTGCCACGGACAAGGAGCTCCTGGACCAGGTGCTGGCGAGTGCTCCCATGGAGGGAGCACGCCTGGCCGAAGAGGTCAGCGTCGAGGAAGCCTACGTCGTAGAGCCCAAGGATCACGGGTGGGAAGGCGAGGTGCGCTTCAGCATTGCCGCCATCGACCTTGGCATTAAGGCGATGACTCCCAAGCGCTTCGCGGAACGCGGCGTACGCGTCCATGTTTTGCCTGCCACGGCCACCATCGAGGAAGTCAACGCAGTCAGCCCGGACGGATTCTTTATGTCCAACGGTCCCGGCGACCCCGCGACAGCCGACAAGCAGGTCAAACTGCTGCGTTCGGTCCTGGATGAGAAGCTTCCCTATTTCGGTATCTGCTTCGGCAACCAGATCCTGGGACGGGCATTGGGCTTTGGCACCTACAAACTCCGGTACGGCCATCGCGGCATCAACCAGCCTGTGATGGACCGCCGCACCGGCAAGGTCGAGATCACGTCCCAGAACCATGGCTTCGCCGTCGATGCACCCCTGGACGGAGCCACCATGGCTCCCGAGGAGCGCTACGGACGTGTTGAGGTCAGCCACGTAAGCCTCAACGACGACGTCGTCGAGGGCCTTGCGTGCCTGGACATCCCGGCATTTTCGGTCCAGTACCACCCCGAAGCTGCCGCCGGTCCGCACGACGCCGCGTACCTGTTCGACCGTTTCATCCAGCTGATGGCTGGCCAGCGGGACGGCCAAACGGCAAACCTCTCTGAGGGACCAGAGGCAGCGGAATCCGAAGACTCCGCCGCAGGCGACGCCCAGAACGTTAACGAAAACAAGACTGAGGACAACAAGTAATGCCCAAGAGAACTGACCTAAAGAGCGTCCTGGTCATCGGTTCCGGCCCGATTGTCATCGGCCAGGCCGCTGAATTCGACTACTCCGGCACCCAGGCACTGCGTGTCCTCAAGGAGGAGGGCCTGCGCGTTATCCTGGTCAACTCCAACCCCGCCACCATCATGACGGATCCCGAGTTCGCCGACGCGACCTACATCGAGCCCATCACCCCCGAGGTTGTGGAGAAGATCATCGCGAAGGAACGCCCCGACGCGGTACTGCCCACCCTTGGCGGCCAGACGGCACTGAACACGGCCATCGCGCTGGACAAAAACGGTGTACTCGAGAAGTACAACGTGGAACTCATTGGTGCGAACATCGCTGCCATTGAACTCGGCGAAGACCGCGAAAAATTCAAGGGCGTCGTGGAGCGCTGCGGTGCCGAATCAGCACGCAGCCACATCATCCACACCATTGACGAAGCACTCAAGGCCGCGGAAGACCTTGGCTACCCGATGGTGGTCCGCCCCTCCTTCACGATGGGAGGCCTCGGTTCAGGGCTCGCCTACAACGAGGGTGACCTGCTGAGGATCGTTGGCCAGGGCCTGCAGTACAGCCCCACCAGCGAGGTGCTGCTCGAAGAGAGCATCCTCGGCTGGAAGGAATACGAACTCGAAATGATGCGGGACAAGAACGACAACGTCGTTGTTGTCTGTTCCATCGAAAACTTCGATCCCGTAGGCGTCCACACCGGTGACTCAATCACTGTTGCACCTGCCCTGACGCTCACTGACCGCGAATACCAGCGCCTGCGCGACATCTCTATCGCCGTCATCCGTGAAGTGGGCGTGGACACCGGTGGCTGTAACATCCAGTTCGCCATTGAGCCGGACACCGGCCGCGTTGTGGTCATCGAAATGAACCCCCGCGTCTCCCGTTCCTCCGCCCTGGCTTCCAAGGCGACGGGATTCGCGATCGCTAAGATCGCCACCAAGCTGTCACTGGGCTACACCCTGGACGAGATCCCCAACGACATCACGCAGAAGACCCCGGCTTCCTTCGAGCCGACGCTGGACTACGTTGTGGTGAAGGTGCCCCGGTTCGCCTTCGAGAAGTTCCCGGCCGCTGACCCCACCCTGACCACCACCATGAAATCGGTGGGCGAGGCCATGGCCATGGGCCGCAACTTCACTGAGGCGCTGCAGAAGGCACTGAGGTCCTTGGAGCAGAAGGGTTCGCAGCTGGACTTCAGCTCGGTCCCTGAATGGGAAGTCCCGGAACTCATCGAAAAGGCCAAGCGGCCCACCACGGAGCGCCTCCACCAGGTCCAGCGCGCCATGCTTGGGGGCGCGAGCGTCGAGGAACTTTTCGAAGCCACCAAGATCGATCCCTGGTTCCTGGACCAGCTGCAGCTGCTCAACGAAATCTCCCGCGAGATCCGGACGTCCACCGCGCTGACGCAGGAGATGCTGCAGCGGGCCAAGCGCCACGGTTTCTCCGACGAGCAGATCGGCAGCCTGACCCACAACTCAGAGGCCGTAGTCAGGGGTGTCCGGCAGGCCCTCGGCATCCGGCCGGTCTACAAAACCGTGGATACCTGTGCCGCTGAATTCGCTGCCTACACGCCGTACCACTACTCCTCCTACGACGAAGAGGACGAGGTGGCGCTGCACTCCAAGCCGTCCATCCTCATCCTCGGATCCGGCCCCAACCGCATCGGCCAGGGCATCGAATTCGATTACTCCTGCGTCCACGCCTCCATGGCATTGCGCAAGGCCGGCTACGAGACCGTCATGGTCAACTGCAACCCGGAGACGGTATCCACCGACTACGACGTCTCCACACGGCTGTACTTCGAACCGCTGACCCTCGAGGACGTCCTCGAAGTCATCGCGGCAGAGGAGCGCACCGGCGGTGTCATGGGCGTTTTCGTCCAGCTCGGCGGCCAGACGCCGCTGAAACTGGCGCAGCAGCTTGCCGACGCCGGCGTGCCCATCCTCGGCACGTCCCCGGAAGCGATCGACCTCGCTGAGCACCGCGGCGCCTTCAGCCGGGTGCTGGACGAAGCGGGCCTGATCTCGCCGAAGAACGGGACCGCGGTCTCCTTCGACGACGCCAAGAAGATCGCCGATGAAATCGGTTACCCGGTGCTGGTCCGTCCGTCCTACGTGCTGGGCGGCCGCGGGATGGAAATCGTCTACGACGAGCCCAACCTCTCCCGCTACATCGCCAACGCCACGGAAATCACCACCGATCATCCGGTGCTGATTGACCGCTTCCTTGAGGACGCCGTCGAGATCGACGTCGACGCCCTCTATGACGGCAAGGACATGTACCTCGGCGGCATCATGGAGCACATCGAGGAAGCCGGGATCCACTCCGGTGACTCCGCTTGCGTGCTGCCTCCGATCACCTTGGGCAACAACGTGATCGAGCGGGTGCGGGTTGCCACCCGGGCCATCGCTGAAGGTGTGGGTGTCCGCGGTCTCATCAACATCCAGTTCGCCCTGGCCTCCGACGTCCTGTACGTGCTCGAAGCCAACCCGCGCGCTTCCCGTACAGTGCCGTTCGTGTCCAAGGCAACCGGAGTGCAGATGGCGAAGGCCGCGGCACTGATCGGTACCGGCATCACGATCAACCAGTTGCGCAGCGCCTACAAGATGCTGCCCGAAAGCGGTGACGGCTCCACTCTTCCCCTGGACGCTCCCGTCTCGGTCAAGGAAGCGGTCCTGCCTTTCAGCCGGTTCCGGACGCCGGAGGGCACAGTTGTGGATTCGCTGCTCGGCCCGGAAATGCGTTCCACGGGCGAAGTCATGGGGATCGACAAGCACTTTGACACTGCCTTCGCCAAGAGCCAGGCAGCCGCCAACAACGCCCTACCCACCGAAGGCAAGATTTTTGTCTCCGTGGCGAACCGCGACAAGCGCTCGGTGATCATGGGTGTCAAGCGCCTCTCCGACCTCGGCTTCGAAATTGTCTCCACGGGGGGCACTGCTGATGTCCTGCGGCGCAACGGAATCCAGGCGACCCCCGTTCGGAAGGTCGCTGAAGGAAGCAGCGCCGAGGGCGAAGGCACCATTGCCGATCTCATCATTGCCGGTGAAATTGACATGGTCTTCAACACGCCTTCCGGCGGCGAAGCCCGCAGCGATGGCTACGAACTGCGCGCCGCAGCAACGTCCATCGGCATCCCCTGCATCACGACGGTGGCCGAGTTTAATGCAGCCGTCCAGGCCATTGAGGCGTTGCGGACGTATGAGTGGTCGGTTACCAGCCTTCAGGAGCACGCTGCTGCACTGTTTGCCTCGCAAACCAGGGATTCCGAGGAAGCAGCAGCCAAGAATGCCTGAGCCTGAGGCAGCAATCACGGCCAGCCGGGAGTCCTTTGGCTCCCGGCTGGGCCAAGCCATGGCCGAGCGCGGCCCGCTATGCGTCGGCATTGATCCACACCCGGCTTTGCTGAAGAGCTGGGGACTGGACGACGACGCCGCTGGCTTGAGGCGCTTTTCGCTGAAGGCCTTGGAGGCGGTCGGTTCGCTCGCTGCCGCGGTAAAGCCGCAGGTGGCGCTTTACGAGCGTCACGGTTCGGCCGGCATGGCGGTGCTGGAGGAAGTTCTTGCCGTGGCGCGGGACGAGGGCGTGCTAACCATCGCCGACGCCAAGCGCGGTGACATCGGATCCACCATGGCCGCATACGCTGATGCCTGGCTGCGGGACGGCTCGTCGCTTGCGGCGGACTCGGTTACCCTCAGCCCCTACCTCGGCTTCGAGTCTTTGCGGCCGGCCCTGGATCTGGCGGCCGAGCATGGGCGCGGCGTCTTTGTCCTGGCGCTGACCTCCAATCCTGAAGGCGCATCCGTCCAGCACGTGGGTGGTGACGATTCGGTCGCCCGACGCATTGTTGAGGCCGCAGCGGGGGAGAACACCCGCTACGGGAGGTCCTTGGGCTCTGTGGGCCTGGTGGTCGGCGCAACAGTGGGCAACGCCCTGTCCAACCTCAACCTGGACCTCGCCTCGGTCCGGGGCCCCATTCTGGCTCCCGGCCTCGGTGCCCAAGGTGCCACACCAGCTGACCTCCGCCGAACGTTCGGACCGGCGTACGCGCAGGTCCTCGGGACATCCAGCAGGGACATCCTGAAAGCGGGTCCGGGGCTCACGTCCCTTCGGGACGCTGCCCTTGCCACCCTTGAAGGCCTACGGGCCGCCTGATGGGCCTGCCGGCACTGACGCAACAGGATCGGGTGGCGGCCCTGAACAAGGCAGCCGCCGCCCGGGCCGCACGCGCCGCCGCTAAGGAGCAACTGAAGGCCGGAACTCTTTCCGTCAATGAGCTCCTGAATGCAGCAACCCAGGACGACGCGATCGCACGGATGAGGGTCACCGAACTCCTTGAGTCCCTGCCTGGCGTTGGCGCAGTAACGGCGCGCAACCTACTGGAGCAATTGGGGATTGCTGCCTCGAGAAGGGTGAAGGGCCTGGGAACCCGCCAGCGCGAGGCGCTGGTAGATTTTACGAACGAGAAACAGATCCATCCGCATACCGCCTCAAAGGAATACGTGAGCAAGAATCCCGGACTGACAGTCCTCGCAGGCCCCACTGCTGTTGGCAAAGGCACCGTATCCACCTACATACGGGACAACTACCCCAACGTGTGGCTCTCAGTCTCGGCAACCACCCGCCCGCCCCGGCCAGGCGAGCAGGACGGCGTTCACTACTTCTTCAAGTCCCCGGAAGAGTTTGACGCCCTGATCGAGGCCGGGGAACTCCTGGAGTGGGCAGTAGTGCACGGACAGAACCGCTATGGGACTCTGCGCAGCACTGTTGAAGCAGCTATCGCCGACGGGCGCTCGGTTCTCCTCGAGATCGATCTGCAGGGGGCCCGGCAGGTAAAGCAGGCCGTTCCCGACGCCAAATTCGTCTTCCTTGCTCCTCCCAGCTGGGAGGAAATGGTGCGCAGGCTCGTGGGACGCGGCACCGAAACAGCGGACGAACAGCAGCAAAGGCTGGAAACCGCTAAACTAGAACTTGCCGCTGAACCGGAGTTCGATCACACCGTCATCAATGATGACGTTCGACGGGCAGCGGACGAGCTTGTTTCACTCATGGGGCTGGTCCCGAACCCGCGTTAGGCGCCGGGAAAAGTCAGCCCGTTAGAATTTGGAGAATTCGTGTCCACGAACCTTGAAGGCATCATCAACCCGCCGATCGATTCGCTGCTGGAGGCTGCTGATTCCAAGTACGGCCTGGTGATCTTCGGTGCCAAGCGTGCACGTCAGATCAACGCTTACTACGCCCAGCTTCACGAGGGCCTGTTCGAGTACGTCGGCCCGCTGGTCGATACCAAGCTGAACGAGAAGTCACTCTCAATCGCCCTGCGTGAAATCAACGAAGGCAAACTGGTTTCCTCGCCGATCGAACCTGCAGAGTAGAACCTAAAGACTGCCTGTTGACGGAGGTCACGTGCGCATAGTCCTCGGAGTCGGGGGAGGGATTGCCGCCTACAAGGTGGCATCGCTCCTCCGGCTTTTTACTGAAGCCGGCCACAATGTCACGGTTATCCCCACCGAGGCCGCCAGCCGTTTCATCGGAGTGGCAACGTGGGAAGCGCTCTCGGGAAACCCGGTCAGCAACAGCGTGTTCGACGACGTCCCCAGCGTCAATCACGTTCGTCTGGGACACGAGGCTGACCTGATAGTGGTCGCTCCGGCCACCGCGGACCTCCTGGCGCGGGCGGCCCATGGCATTGCCAACGATCTCCTCACCAACACCCTGCTCATGGCAAGCGGACCCGTCCTGATGGCTCCGGCCATGCACACCGAGATGTGGCAGCATGCGGCGACGCAGGCGAATGTTGAAACACTGCGTTCCCGTGGAGTGACAGTGCTGGAACCGGCAAGCGGAAGGCTGACAGGGACTGACTCCGGGCCTGGCCGTCTGCCGGAGCCGGAGGCCATCTTCGAAGCAGCCATGGCGCTTACGCAGTCCCTGGCCGAGGCGGCCGAGGGGCAGCCGGTTTCCCCGGCGGGCCTTACGGAATCCGACGTATTGCCCTTAGCCGGGCGAACCGTAACCATCAGCGCGGGGGGAACCCGGGAACCGCTGGACCCCGTCCGCTTCCTCGGCAACCGCTCCTCCGGAAAGCAGGGAGTGGCTCTGGCTGTTGCAGCGCTCAACGCAGGGGCGACGGTCCGGCTGATCGCCGCGCACATGGATGTTCCAGCGCCTCCCGGGGTTGAGCTGGTGGAGGTGGAGTCGGCGCTGCAGCTGCGCGAAGCAGTCCTGCGGGAGGCGACGGGTTCCGACGTCGTGATCATGTCCGCGGCAGTGGCAGACTTCCGCCCTTCCGTGGTCTCTGAGACAAAAATCAAGAAGCGGGACGACACCGAGGACCCAGTGATTACCCTGGTGCGGAATCCGGACATCTTGAAAGAGGTCGTTGAAGTCAGGAACAGCTCTTCCCGCAGCCAGCTCATCGTGGGGTTTGCCGCGGAAACCGGTGATGCTGATGGCAACGTCCTTGAGTATGCCAACGCCAAGCTTCAACGCAAAGGGTGTGACCTGCTGGTGGTTAACCACGTCGGCGAAGGCAAGGTCTTTGGCCGGGAACACAATTCAGTGGTTATCCTCTCCCGTGCCGGCTCGGAGCCGCAATCTGCGTCCGGTTCGAAGGCTGACGTCGCTTCAGCCGTGATTGACCGGATCAGTACGGAACTGAGCCGGGTTTATCCGCGACCCTAGACTTGTCCATGTCCGGCCAGCCCATGGTCTCCTTAGCCCCCATGTTCTCCTTAGTCTGGGGAAACATGTCACCAACCATCCGTATCCCAACAAGTAAGGTAGTTGAGTGACTTTACCGCTGCACCTTCCCGGATCCCATCCTGCGCCTTCGGCCTTGCGCCTCTTCACCTCTGAATCGGTGACTGAAGGGCATCCCGACAAGATCTGCGACCAGATCAGTGATGCGATCCTCGATGCGCTGCTGGCTGCAGACCCGGAATCGCGGGTAGCGGTAGAGACCATGGCCACTACCGGCCTGGTCCACGTGGCCGGTGAAGTCACGACAGACGCCTACGTTGAAATCCCGCAGCTTGTCCGCGAGACCATCCTTGGCATCGGCTACGACTCATCCGCCAACGGTTTCGACGGCGCCCGTTGCGGTGTGTCAGTGTCGATCGGCCAACAGTCCAACGACATTGCAGGTGGGGTTTTCAATTCGCTGGAAGCCCGCGAAGGCCGCCAGGAGGACGACTACGACCTCCAGGGCGCCGGCGACCAAGGCCTGATGTTTGGCTATGCCAGCGACGAAACGCCTTCGTACATGCCGGTTCCCATCTGGATTGCCCACCGTCTCTCGGAACGGCTTACGGAAGTACGCAAGAACGGCCAGCTCGCCTATCTCCGCCCGGACGGCAAAACGCAGGCCACCATCGGGTATGACGGCGACCGCCCGGTCTCAGTGGAAACCATTGTCATCTCCAGCCAGCACGCTGAGGGTGCAAGCCTTGAGCAGCTTCGGGCCGATCTGGTTGAGTACGTCATCGATCCCGTCCTGGCGACTGCCAACCTTGATATTTCGCGTACGGTCAACATCCTGAATCCTGCGGGTGCTTTCGTTATTGGCGGCCCCGTAGGCGACGCCGGTCTGACCGGACGCAAGATCATCGTGGACACCTACGGGGGAATGGCCCGCCACGGCGGCGGCGCCTTCAGTGGCAAAGACCCGTCGAAGGTTGACCGTTCCGCTGCCTACGCCATGCGCTGGGTCGCGAAGAACGTGGTTGCGGCCGGCTTGGCTAAGCGGGCAGAGATCCAGATCGCTTATGCAATCGGCCAGGCACGGCCCGTGGGTACCTATGTAGAAACTTTCGGGACCGAAACGGTGGACCCTGCGCGGATCGGCGAAGCCATCGCCGAGATCTTCGACCTCCGCCCGCGGGCTATCATCGATGCGCTCGACCTGAAGCGCCCCATTTACGCCAAGACGGCTGCTCACGGCCACTTCGGCCGGGATGACCCTGACTTCACCTGGGAGCGGCTGGACCGGGTTGAGGAACTGAAGGCCTTCTTCAACGCCTGACCCTCCTCCCGGGCTTCGCCTGCTGAGAACGTCCCTGCAAATGTCAGTGCCTGGTGGTTGGCTGTAGTTGGCCCGCCATCAGGCCGCGCAGGCTGCATGCCTTAAGGGCTGCAGTGCTTGCATACGGGCGAAACATGGGCGATGCCGAGGGGAGGCAAGGAAAAATGACGGCAGTCAGGAGAAACGTCGCCGAGGGCGGAAGCATGGCTATGAGTGGACAACCGAATTCTCCGGAGTCTGTCCAGCCTTCGCTGCTACAGGGATTTCCGCCGCTGGTGCCACGTCCATCACCGGCTGATCCGGATCTTGCTCCGGAATTGCCAGTGGCGCGGATCCTTATCGAGTCGCCGCTGCCACATCTGGACAGGCCATTCGATTACAGCGTTCCGGCAACCCTGGATCAAGCGGCGCAGCCAGGGGTTCGGGTCAAGGTGAAATTCAACGGGCAGGACCTCTCCGGGTATCTCCTGGAACGGGTCGCAGAGTCGGATGCCGGGCACTCACTGGTACCGCTGCACAAGGTTGTCTCCGACGTCGCCGTCCTGACCCCTGCGCTGGCCAGGCTTGCCGGCAGTGTTGCTGCAAGGTACGCCGGGACGGTGAGCGATGTCCTGAGGCTTGCCATCCCGCCGCGCGTGGCCAAGCTGGAAAAGGAGCTCTCTGGGCTCCCTGAACGTCCTGAGGGCCCTGAATCCGGAGTTCCTGGATATCAGCCGTCCGGGAACTGGGCTACATATGGCACGGCTACGGCGTTCCTTAAGCATCTCTCGGCGGGCGAATCACCCAAGGCCGTTCTCAGCGCCCTGCAGGGGTTTGGAGCTGCAGGCTGGCCGCGACTGCTGGCGGAAGCTGTTGCAGCTGTCAGATCCTCCGGCCGGGGCGCCGTGGTGGTTGTTCCTGACTACCGCGACCTGGATCGGGTGGAGGCAGCGCTCCTGGAGGTGCTGCCACCCGGAGACGTCGCACGCCTGAGTGCCGAAGACGGGCCGACGCCGCGCTACCGCAATTACCTGCGCCTCCTGACAGGATCCGCACGCGTGGCGGTCGGCACCCGCTCCACAGCCTATGCCCCCGTGCAGAACCTTGGGCTGGTGGTGTGCTGGGACGACGGCGATGACCTCCATATCGAGCAACGCTCACCTTATGCGCACACGCGGGAGATTTTGCTCTTGCGCTCGGGGCAGGAGAATGCGGCGTGCCTGTTTGCTGCCCATACGCGCAGCACAGAACTCCAGCGACTGGTGGAGTCGGGCTGGGCAAGGGCAGTGGAAGCTGAACGCAGGGAGGTCCGCCGCACTGTGCCGCGCGTCTTGAATACGGCGGACAGCTACGAGCAAGAGCGCGATCCTCTCGCTAGGATTGCCCGTCTTCCCGGTGCTGCCTGGCGTGCGGCCAAGGAAGGGCTCCAGAGAGGGCCGGTCCTGGTGCAGGTGGCGCGCACGGGATACGCGCCGTCCTTGGCGTGTGAGCGATGCCGCGAACAGGCACGTTGCGGAGCCTGCCAGGGACCGTTGGCCATTGCTGGGGCCAGTGGCCCGTCCGCTGTTCCGCAGTGCCGCTGGTGCTCCGCCCCGGCGCCCGAATGGCAATGCGCTCACTGTGGCGGGAGGCATCTTCGCCGCGGTGCGACGGGGGTGTTAAGGACTGCTGAGGAATTGGGGCGTGCTTTTCCAGGAGCTCCGGTGATCACATCATCAGCGGATCAGGTCAAGGCCACGGTCCCGGACGCCAAGGCCCTGGTGGTGGCCACCGTCGGCGCGGAACCAGTAGCCGAAAATGGGTACGCGGCCGCCTTGCTGCTGGACGGCGATTCTTTGCTGCGGCGGGAAAGCCTCCGCGCGGGTGAGGATGCTGTCCGCCGATGGTTCAACGCTGCTGCCCTGGTACGCCCATCAACCGAGGGCGGGCTGGTGGTCATCACAGCCGATGACGCTGCCGCCGTCGGCGCCCTCTTGAGATGGGACTCCGGCGGTTATGCGGCACGAGAGCTCTCGTTGAGGCGCGAACTCCAGTTGCCACCGGCCGTGCGCATCGCTTCCATCACGGGAGGCAGGACTGCCGTGGGGCACTTTGTCGAAGCCGTCGAGCAGCGTCTCGCGAGGCTGGGGATTGTGCTGCGTACAGCGGGGCCCGCTCCTTTGGTGTTGGCGGCCGCAGTGCCATCACCTGCCGGGCCATCAGCCGCCGGTGTGGGGTCAAGGGAAACAGAAGCAGACGTCAGGACCCTTTTGTTCATTCCCTATGCTCAAGCCACTGAAGCCACGAAGGCCATGAGGGCAGCGAGGGCGGCTGCGGCTGCGAAACGGAACGACGACCCCGTACAGCTGAGACTGGACGGTGTGGACGTCCTCTAACCCGCAGTCGGGCACCCCGGGGATACGCCGCCTCTAAAGGCTGGTCCGGCTCCGCCGCTGCCTTTGGCCGGCCACTTCCTCTGCCACCTGCAGCAGCTGCCGTGCGGAGTGGTCCCAACTGAACTCCGCCGCCCTCTCAACAGAGCGACGTGACTGCACATCCCATGCCGAAGGATCCTCCAAGGCACGGACCGCGGCTGCGAACTCGGTCGGGGAATCGGGATGGACATACGTCACGGCGTCCGAGCCGACTTCCCGGAAGATTGGGATGTCGCTGGCTATTACGGGGGTTCCATGAGACATGGCTTCCACAAGCGGGAGCCCGTAGCCTTCGGCCTTGGAAAGACTGATGAGTGCCGTAGCCCGCGAGAGCAGGGCCTCATACTCGTCTTCCGTCACACCGTTGTGGAACACAATGTCCGTCCCGTGGGGCACCAGCGATTCAAGCTCTGCCCGGCGGGCGGGAGTGATACGGCTCAGGAGGTGAAGCGTCATGCCAGGCAGTTCAGCCATGCCCTTGATCATCGTTTCCACGTTTTTGTAGGGCATGAACGAGCCCATGTACAGCAGGCTCTTATCGGAACCTGCCGTGACGTCGCGGGGGGAGTGCCCGTGTTGGGGGGCGTTGCCCACAATCCTGACCGGCCTCTTGGTGAGACGGTACTTCGCGATCAGTGATGCAGTGGTATGGCTGATGGTTGCCACGATGTCAGCCCGGTTCAGCAGCAGCCGTTGCGGCCAGAAGGCTTTGTGGTAAAGGCGCCAGAGGACGCGGACGGGTGCAGGAAGGAAACCGGGAGGAGCGGGGTGTTCGTAGTAGATCAGGTCGTGCAGGGTGAGCACCAAGCCATAGTTCCGGCCCCATGAGCCCATGGTCTGCATCGGGCAGACCACCACATCGGCCCCCAGCCGGTTGACTTTCGCCGCGACAAAGAGCTCAGCGGGGGAGAGCGGGCTGTTGATGAGGGTGTACGGGACGTCAGGAAGCAACTTAAGCTGCCGGGGGTCGCTGATCAGCATCGAAACGTCGCTGATCTTTGCCAGCGCTGCGATGAGGCTTGAACCGTAGCGGCTGATCCCGTCGTGGTGATCCGTGCGGGTGAAGCGGGCGTCAATCACGATTTTCACGAGGCATGGTCCTTCAGGAAGCTGCGGATATGCCCGGCCGCGGGTACTGGGGTTTCGTAGTGGATGAGGTGGCCAACGCCCGGGATGATTCTCAGGCGGGCATCGGGCAAAAGCGCCAGCAACTTGTGCTGGTCCGGGAGGACTGCGATTTCGTCCTTCTCGCCCGCCACCAGCAGCACAGGTAGCCCAAGGGCAGGGGCCACTTCGGCAACGTTGCTGCCCACCGACGCACGGAAGGATTCGAGAAGGCTCTGCCGGTTGGCGAAGGCCGAAAAGTAGGCGGAATGCTGGGCATGAATGAAGCGCCGCAATTGCCTGTCCTTGGTTTTGGCCATCGCCACGCTCATGATCCTGACAATGATCTGGCTCCGCAGGATAAAGAGTCCGAGTTTGCTGGGAAGCCTGGCAGAAAGCTGGTAATAAAAGACGGCCAGCCTGGTCATGGCACCCTTCGGCCCTTCCAATGCCGGACTGGCTATCGGGTTGACCAGAATCAGCTCACGGACAGTGCCTGGATGTGATGCCACAAAGTGGCTGGCAACAATGGAACCGAATGAATGACCCAGCAGGACTGTGTCCCGGCCCAGTCCAAGGGCAGCCATAAATCCGCTGATGAAACGGCCGTAATTCTCGACTGTGTGCTCCAGGGACCTGAACGGCTCTGAGCTGCCAAAGCCTGGCAAATCGGGCATGATCAGCCGCATTTCCGAGAGCTGGTCCGCAACGCGCAGGAGGCCGTGGTGATCTCCACGGAAACCGTGAATCACCAGGATTGTCCGGGTCTCGGGCGTCACCTGGACCGGCTCGTAAATCCAATACGCCACCCTCACGCCGTCGACGTCGACGTCAGCGGCGCGGGTGCGGGCGGCGAGCTGAGGGCTGAAGAGGGGCTGAGTCCGGCCGGTGTCCGTGTCCACTTGTTCCATGACTTTGAATCCTAGTTCACGTTGTCCGGGTGGGAGCCTGTGCGCTGACCGCGGTCCAAGGCCGCGATTTTGGACATTTCTGACGATTCCAGGCTGAAGTCGAAGATGTCCAGATTCTCCCTGAGCCGTTCATAGGAGCTGGCCTTGGGGATGGCGATGTTCGCCAGCTGCAGGTGCCAACGCAGGATGATCTGCGCGGGAGTCCTTCCATGACTAGAGGCAAGATCAAGAATCACCGGGTCCTGGAGCACCTTGCCGCGTCCCAACGGACTCCAGGCTTCGGTGCGGATCCCCAACCGTGTGTGCTGCTCGCGCAGTTCCTCCTGCTGGAGCCAGGGATGGAGCTCAATCTGATTCACGGCGGGGATGACTTCTGCCGTTTCCAGCAGGTGCTCCAGATGCGCCGGCTGGAAGTTCGAGACTCCTATGGCGCGCACTTTTCCCTCCCTGTAGAGGGTCTCCAGGGCACGATACGTTCCGGCATAGAGTCCCCGACGGGCGCAGGGCCAGTGGATCAGGTAAAGGTCAAGGTAATCCAGTCCAAGGCTGGCCATGGACTTTTGGAAGGCGCGTAACGTGGAGTCGTAGCCATGGTCCTCGTTCCACACCTTGGTAGTAATGAACAGGTCCTGGCGTGAGAGGGATGGCGTTCCCGCTCCGCTGCCCCGTTCCTGGCCCTGAAATCCGGACAAGGAACCAATGCCCCTTCCGACGCCCGCCTCGTTGCCGTACATGGCGGCTGTATCGAAATGGCGGTAGCCGGCTTCAAGGGCCATGGTGACCAGGCCGGCCGCATCCGGCGGCGGCACTTTGTACAGCCCAAAGCCCAATTGGTCGATCAGCACGCCGTTGTTGAGCTGTAGGCGGGGGACAGGTTTCATAACACCGACTCTACCGACTCGTAAGGTTCAGACTGCGTTCCGTCATGCCGCATCAAGCCATGTTCCCTGAGGCCACGAGCCGCCGGGCCATGGCCTCATCCAGGATCAGATCGGTTGCCAGTCCCGCAGCGAGCGCCCCGCGCAACCCGTTAATTTTGGACGCTCCCGACACCACACAGATCCTCCGCCTGACCTGGCGTAACTGCGCCAGCGAGGGCCCAGTGGAGCGTTCGTTGAGCGTAATGCCATCCGAAGAACCATCGCCCCGAAAGAATACAGTGGCCACATCACCCACAACATCAGAACTCGCGAGGACCTTCAGGTCATTTTCATCGAGGTAGCCGCCCGCGTAAACGTGGCTCGGGTAGTCGGCATCCACCGAGCCGACACCAAACACTGCAATGCCCATGCGGGACTGCAGGTCAAGGATCCGCTGCACGCTGCGCTCATTCCACATGGCCGTCTTGGTGCTGGCATGGTCGAAAAACGCGGGAACCGGAAACTGCTCCACCCGCGCACCATAAGCACTGCCGAACCGTCGCATGATGTCGCTTGCGTAGGTGATGCCGGTGGTGTGCATGTTTCCGGCCCCGTTGAGCTGGACGATGACGCTGTCGTGAGTGATCTTCCGGGTCAGGTGCCTGCTCACGGCGCTCAACGTTGAGCCCCACGCGACGCCGATAATGGCGTTGGAATCCACCAGCGGGCCGATGGTCCTGGCAGCCTGCATGGCAACACGGTCCAGTGTTTCCGCTTCGTTCAGGGATTCCAGCACCGGGACAACGTGCACATCCACGTTGTATTCGCTTCGGATGATGCTTTCCAGCTCCGGCCCGGTGTCCAAGGGGCTGCGGATCTGGATCTGGACCAGGCCGGTGTCGCGGGCGGCGGAAAGCAGCCGGGAGACCGTTGATCTGGACGTTCGCAACTCCCTGGCGATGGCGTCCATTGTGAGGTCCTGCATGTAGTACAGCTGTGCGGCCCTCAGCGCGTCAGCGTGCCGTGAGTTAGGCATTAGAGATCCAATCTGCACGTTTGTGCATAGTGCTTGACTCCATTTTCCATTACTCCAAAGAATAGTGGTGAACGGCGCCGTGCCTGTGGGTGCGCCGCATAGGACCAAACCCAAAGGAGTTGTTTTGGGACGCAATGAAACACCTGGCCACCAAGCCTCCCCCCGGCATCGCCCAACAGTGGAGAGCCTGCGTCAGCGGCCCCGCGCCCAGGTTCTCATCATCGGAGGAGGCATCAACGGCGTCGGGACTTTCCGTGACCTTGCACTCCAGGGCGTGGACGTGGCGCTCGTGGAGCGCGGCGATTATTGCCAGGGGGCAAGCGGAGCTTCATCACACATGATCCATGGCGGGATCCGCTACTTGGAAAACGGCGAGTTCCGCCTCGTCCGGGAATCCGTGGTGGAGCGCAACAGGCTCCTGCGGATTGCTCCGCACTACGTGAAGCCGCTGCAAACCACCATTCCCATCTTCAGCACTTTCTCGGGGATTTTGGCCGCGCCATTGCGCTTCCTCACTCACAAGCAGCAGGGCAAGCCCAAGGAACGTGGGGCCTTCCTGATCAAGGCAGGGCTTACCCTCTACGATTCCTTTTCCCGCGACGGCGGCAACGTCCCGCGCCACGAGTTCCGTGGGCGAAAACGCGCTTTGGCTGAGCTCCCCATGCTTCATCCTGGCATTAAGTATGCCGCCACCTATTTCGACGCCTCAGTCCATAACCCGGAGCGTCTTACCCTGGATGTGCTTCAGGATGGCGAAAAAGCCGGTGGCGGAAGCAAGTCAGGCACCGCTGAGGCAAACGCCAGGGCCAGCAATTACCTTTCCCTTGTCGGCAAGAAGCCTGCCACGGCTGAATCGGGCACCACTGTGCAGCTCCGGGATGAGCTGACCGGTGAGGTGTTCGACTTCACAGCCGACGTCATTGTGAACACCACCGGAGCGTGGGTTGACCTGACCAACCAGGCTATGGGCGCAGCGTCAGCTTTTATGGGCGGCACCAAGGGTTCCCACATTGTCCTTGACCACCCTGATTTGCTTGCTGCATGCAACGGCCGAGAGATCTTTTTCGAGCACACCGACGGCAGGATCGTGCTGATCTACCCGATGGGGGACCGCGTGCTGGTCGGCACCACCGACATCCACGCAGATATGTCCCGGGACGCGGTATGCACCGATGCGGAAATAGACTATTTCTTCGATCTGATCGGACATGTTTTCCCGGACATCACAGTCAACCGCGGCCAGATCGTATACACATTCTCCGGGGTGCGCCCGTTGCCTAGACATGATGAAACGCAGCCCGGATTCGTCAGCCGCGACTACCGGATTGAACGCCAGGCAACGCAGCAGGTCCCAGAGGGTGTCGCGGGCAGCAACAGCGGTGTTGTTTTGAGCCTGGTGGGCGGCAAGTGGACCACTTTCCGGGCACTGGCGGAGCATCTCAGCGATGACGTGCTCGCTGAGCTGGGAAGGCAACGCAGGATCTCGACGGCGAAACTCGCCATCGGGGGCGGCGCAGGTTTCCCTGAGACAGAGGCTGGAGTCCAGAAGTGGATCAAGGCACACATGTCTCCCGGCCGCGACGCTGACCGGGCCGCAGTGCTGCTGACTCGCTACGGCACCAGGGCAGAAGAAGTAATCTCCTACCTCGATGCCGGGCCTGACCGGCTCCTGCACTCGACCCGCGAGCTCAGCGTCAGGGAGCTTGAATTCATGGCACGGCATGAACAGATCGGCCACCTGGTGGACATCCTGATCCGCCGCACATCGCTTGCTTTTCGAGGACTCGTAACGGGCGAACTGCTGAATGAAATTGCTGATGTCCTCGCCATACCTCTCGGCTGGGATGCTGCAGCGCGTGCTACCGAGATCCGCCACGCCCAGGAGGTCCTGAACCGTTTCCACGGCGTCCAGGTCCATAGTCTGGTGACCTGATTATCTTGCGTGCCCGGGTCACCTCGGGCGCAAGGACTGCGCGGAAGCTGAAGTTGCTTCCGGTGCAGCCGTCGGCCGGCAGTTCGGCATTGCTGCCAGCCTAAACAGTCCCTCAAACCCGCGAGGGCTGACAACAGAAAATAGATGGAGTCGAAGATGTCTCTTGGAATAGTTTTCCTTTCCGAAGTGTTCGGAACCGCAATGCTGACCCTCCTGGGTTGCGGCGTTGTTGCCAACGTGGCCCTCAAGGGCACCAAGGGCAACAGCGGCGGGTTCCTCATGGTCACCTGGGGCTGGGGTATTGCAGTCTTCGCCGGTGTCTACGTGGCAGCCAGATCAGGCGCCCACCTTAACCCGGCCGTCACCTTGGGCCTCCTGGTCAATGGCAAGGGCGAGTATGCACCAGGCGTTCCCGTTGATGTCCTCTCAACATTGACCTACTTTGGTGCAGAACTGGTCGGCGCCTTCCTGGGCGCGGTCGTCGCCTGGCTCGCCCACAAGCAGCACTTTGATGCCGAGCCCGAGCCTGCCAGCAAATTGGCCGTATTCTCCACAGGTCCTGCCATTCGGTCCACCCCTTGGAACCTGGTTACTGAGATCATCGGCACCTTCGTGCTGGTGTTCGTCATCCTCACTTTCGGAGGCACTCCCTCAGGCCTCGGCCCGCTGGCAGTGGCACTCCTCGTTGTAGGCATCGGTGTTTCCCTCGGCGGCCCCACCGGCTACGCCATCAACCCTGCCCGCGACCTTGGCCCCCGCATCGCCCATGCGCTCCTTCCCATCAAGGGCAAGGGCTCCAGCGACTGGAGCTACTCCTGGGTTCCGGTTGTAGGTCCTCTCGTGGGTGGCGCCCTCGGCGGCCTCGTCGCTGCCGTGGTTCCGATCATCGCCACCGCGGCGTCATAACCCGGCACCTTGAGACTGAAAGTCCCGCCGGTCGTTCCACCATCCTCCAAACGCAACTGCACAGCATCTGAACAACAGACAAGGACGTCACAATGAACCAGTACGTAATCGCCATCGATCAGGGCACCACCAGCACCCGGGCCCTGGTCTTTGACCACAGCGGCAACATCGTTTCCTCCGGCCAGATGGAACACGAGCAGATCTTCCCGCAGGCCGGCTGGGTGGAGCACGATCCCGCCGAGATCTGGAACAACACGCGGGAAGTCATCGGTTCTGCCCTCTCCAAGGCGAACCTGACCCGGCATGACATCGCCGCCGTCGGCATCACCAACCAGCGCGAAACCGCCGTCGTATGGGACAAAACAACCGGTGAAGCCGTATACAACGCCATCGTCTGGCAGGACACCCGAACCCAGGGAATCGTGGACGAACTGGCCAGGGACGGAGGTCCCGAACGGTTCAAGCAGAAGGTCGGACTGCCGCTGGCAACATACTTCTCCGGCACGAAAATCAAGTGGATCCTCGACAACGTCGAGGGCGCGCGGGCCAAGGCCGAAGCGGGTGACCTTGTCTTCGGAAACACTGATGCGTGGGTGCTGTGGAACCTGACCGGAGGAGTCGACGGCGGCGTGCACGTCACCGACGTCACCAACGCCTCCCGGACCATGTTCATGGATCTCCAGACGCTGCAGTGGGATCAGGAGATCCTGGATGCATTCGGGGTCCCGGCCAGCATGATGCCCGCCATCAAGTCCTCCTCGGAGGTCTATGGGACCGTGCACACCTCCCAGTTGCTGCGTGAAGTTCCTGTTGCCGGCATCCTGGGCGACCAGCAGGCTGCCACGTTCGGTCAGGCCGCCTTCCAGACCGGCGAAGCGAAGAACACCTATGGCACCGGCTGCTTCCTCATCTTCAACACAGGGGAGGAGATCGTCCATTCCAAGAACGGCCTGCTGACCACGGTTGGCTACAAACTTGGACATGCGGCACCGCATTACGCGCTGGAAGGCTCCATCGCCGTCACCGGTTCCCTCATCCAGTGGTTGCGGGACAATCTTGGCCTCATCAGCAGCGCCCCAGAGGTGGAAACCCTGGCAGCCTCGGTGGAGGACAACGGCGGCGTGTATATCGTCCCCGCATTCTCGGGACTCTTCGCGCCGTACTGGCGTTCGGATGCCAGGGGCGCCATCGTTGGCCTGACGAGGTATGTGAACAAGAACCACATTGCCCGTGCAGCTTTGGAGGCGACGGCCTTCCAGACCCGCGAGGTACTGGACGCGGTTAACGCTGACTCAGGCGTGCCGTTGACTGAACTGAAGGTCGACGGCGGTATGGTCGCCAACGATGCGCTGATGCAGTTCCAGGCGGACATTCTGGGCGTCCCGGTGATCCGGCCCAAGGTGGTGGAAACGACATCCCTTGGCGCTGCCTATGCTGCCGGGCTCGCTGTCGGCTTCTGGAAGGATCTCGGCGAGCTTTCGGCGAACTGGTCCGAAGACAAGCGCTGGGAGCCCAAGATGGACCAGGCCGAACAGGACCGGCAGATGCGGCTCTGGAAGAAGGCTGTGACCAAGTCCATGGATTGGGTCGACGAGGACGTGCGCTGAGCTGCTTTACGCAAATAGGCGACGTTCCCCGGACAAGCAGGTGAACTGAGAGAGCGGGAGGGTGGCACGACATGCCACCCTCCCGCTCTCTGCCCTGAATTGCGGTGCGTCTCTTAGCTGAGTGCAATGATGATCTCTAAACCGCTGGCACCAGCTCCGGCTTCTCGGGCTCGCGTTCACCGCCTCGGCCGCGCTTGGCGAAGCGCAGGTAGAGCGAGGGGACGATGAACAGGTTGACCAGCGTCGACGTGACGAGGCCGCCCAGGATCACCACCGCCATGGGGTGCTCGATCTCGTGGCCCGGGAGGGTGCCCATCACGACGAGGGGCACGAGGGCCAGGGCAGTCGCGAGGGTTGTCATGAGGATCGGGGACAAGCGTTCGGAGGCCCCCCGCAGCACCAGTGCCGGTCCGAAGGGCATACCCTCGAACTGCTCCAGGTGCTGGCAGTGGTTGATGAGCAGGATGCCGTTGCGGGCTGCGATCCCCATCAGCGTCAGGAAGCCGACCAGCGAACCGAGGGACAGGATTCCGCCGCTGAGGTGGGCGGCGATTATCCCGCCTACGAGGGCCACGGGCAGCGTCAGGATGGCCAAGGTCGCCAGCCGCCAGCTTCTGAATGAAGCCTGAAGCAGCAGATAGACGACGATGACGGCGCCAATTGAGAAGAGCAGCAGGCGTTGTGAAGCGGCCTGCCGTTCTGCATATTCGCCGAGGACAACCGCGCTGTAGCCGACCGGAAATTCAACCGACTCCATTTCGGACTTCAACTTTTCCACGACCTTCGCCAGATCGCCTTCCTTGACGTTGGCACTGACATCGATGCGCCTGGATCCCTCCGAACGCTCGATGACATTGGGCGTGGGCTTGATGGAAATCTTGGCTACGTCAGCCATCCGGATCTTGGTCCCGCTCGGCGTATCGAGCGGAAGGTTCTCGATGCTTGTGACACTCGTCCGGGTCTCCGGTGGGCTCCATACCTGGACGTCATAGGCCTTGCCTTCCCGGTAGATGTCGCCTACTTCTTCACCGGCAACCATGGTGGCCGCGGCACGCCGCACATCGCCCGGTTTGAGCCCGTAGCGGTTAGCGGCGTCCACATTCACTTCCACGTCTATCTGCGGAATATCTGCCTGGAGGGCAACCTTCGCACCGATGGCGCCGTCAATGCCGCCCAGGATTTCCTTGATCTTGTCAGCCTCCTGGCGCAGCGTGGCAAGGTCGTCGCCGTACACGCGGACGACCACAGCGTAACCAGTGCCTGTCAGGACCTCACGGATGCGTTCCTTGAGGTAGGTCTGGACGTCCCGTACGATTCCGGGGTAGCCGTCAACCACTTCCTGAACTGCCGCGAGGGTTTTGTCATAGTCGACGGAGGGGTCAACACTGATCCAGTTCTCACCGAAGTAGACGCCCACCACCTCATCGGCGTTGAATGCCTGTCCTGTGTGGGCCCCGCAATTGTTCACCCCAGGGATCGTCATGAGTTCCCTGCAGGCCAGTTCGCTGACGCGGACTTCCTCGGAGTTGGACGTGCCGGGCTGCGTGAGCCAGTGCATCAGGAAATCACGCTCCTTGAAGGACGGGAGCAGTGATTGGCCCAAGAGCGGCGCGGCCATGATGCCGACGGCGCCCAAGGCACCCAGGGCAACGTACCCCGGAACGGGCCGGCGGACGATGGGCCGGAGCGCATTGGCGTACCAGCGTTTCAGAACCCTGACCACCGGCGGATCCCGGTCCTCCAGTTTGGCGTTCCGGAGGAAGATGTACGCCATTGCCGGCGTCACTGTGAGCGCCACGACCATGGACGCCATTACCGCGAGGGTGTAAGAGGTGGCCAGTGGCCGGAAGAACGCCCCGGTCAGCCCGTCCAGGAAAAAGATCGGAACAGTGGCGGCGACGATGATCAGGGTGGCGTACACAATCGGTCCGCGGACCTCCAGCGAAGCGTTGACCACCACCCTGGCTGTGCTTCCGGTCCCGCCACTGGCCCGGTGGTGCCGGAGCCGTCTGACGATATTCTCGACGTCGATGATGGCATCGTCCACCACCACTCCGACGGCAATCACCAACCCCGCAAGCACCATGGTATTTATAGTGCCGCCTGTCCAATACAACACGAGCGCCGCGGCCATCAATGACAACGGGATGGCCAGCACGCTGACCAGGGCCGTCCGCCACTGGAAGAGGAAGACACTCAACACCAGGATGACCAGCAGACATCCAAGCAGCAGGGCTACGCCGAGGTTGCCGAGGGATTCCTCAATGAAGGTCGCCGGCCGGAAGATAGCGGTGTCCACCGCGATCCCGCTCAAACCGGGTTCGAGTTGCTTCAGCACCTCCTCCACCCCCCGCGTCACTTCGAGGGTGTTGCCCCATGGCAGTTTTTCCACGATCAGCATCAGACCCGGGCCGCCGTTAATGACTGCGTCACCGATCAGCTGCTGGTGATCCTCCACCACATTTGCCACATCACTCAGCCGGAGGGGAGGCAGTCCCTCCCGATCCTCCAGCGTCACCTTGGCCAGGTCCGCGGGTGATTTGATGGGCTGGACATGCGTGATCCCCAAGCTCTGGTTGGGCGTCTCCAAGGCACCACCTGTGCCGATCATGGCACTGTCGGAATATTGGAGCAGGCCAGCGTCGAGGGCATTGGCGGTGGAATTCATCACGGTTTCGAGGCTGACATTGTGGGCTGCCAGCCTGGCCGGATCAGCCTGCACCTGAAGCATCTGGAGGCGTTCGCCCCAGATTGCTACGTTTGCCACGCCCGGAACGCGGAGCAGATGAGCCCTGATTTTCCAGTAGGAAATCATTGACATCTCGATCAGGGACCGCGTGTCGGAGGACAGCCCTATCTTCATGACCCGGCTGGTGGAGGACAGCGGCTGCAGCATAATCGGCGGCGACGCCCAGGTGGGCAGCGTGGGAATTACATTCGCCATCCGCTCGGACACCAACTGCCTGGCGGTGAGCAGATCCATGTCGTTCTTGAACTCCAGCACAATGGACGAGAGTTGGGGTACCGACTTGGACCGCATTTGGTCGAGGCCGTCGATGCCGTTGAAGGCCTCTTCCAGCGGAACCGATACCAGTTCTTCCACCTCGGCGGCGGTAAGTCCGAGGCAGGCTGTCTGGACTTCGACTTTCGGCGGCGCAAACTCGGGGAATACGTCCACCGAGGCGCTGCTGAGTTGGGTCCCACCCACCATCATCAGCGCCGCCGCCATCGCAATGATGATCGATCTGAACCTCAGGCTGGCCGCTACTATCCGGCGCATGTCATTTGCCCGTATTGAACTCGGCGCCGAACAGTTCAGGTCCGCCTACTGTTACCACTGCTGTCCCTACGGCGGGACCCGTGCTGGCCGTGACCACGCCGGCCTCCACCTTGGTGACGGTAAGGGGCTGGCGCTCGTACACCCGCGGGGCGGGGTTAACATACACCCAGGTCTTGCCGTTGGCCTCGTAGAGAAGTGCACCGTAGGGGATCAGGAGGCCTGCGTCGCCGGCGGCCGGCTTGACAGTGTCTGTGCGGAGTTCCAGCCGATCAATGGCGCGCTGGCTCAGGGTGATGCGTGCTATGCCCGTGGTGGCATTCTTTTCCACTGTGGCCGGCGTTTCGGAAGCAGACTCTGCCTTGGCTGCGGGTTGAGTGCAGCCCGGCAGGGAAAACAGCAGGGCTGCACAGATAGCGGCCGCCACTGGCAGGCGTCGCAGGGGCTGTCGGCTGGTCATTATACTTCCACCTTTTCTGGCATAACAGGAGCAACGGGTACTTCCGATTCATAGACTTCCGACCACTCTTCGGGGGCGGTACGGGGACCGAACCAGAGCGTCAGGAGCGGGAACACAAAGAGCCCCACGAGCGTTGTGGTGACGAGACCGCCGGCAATGATCAGCAACATCGGTGCCAGCAGGGTCTGGCCCACTGTGCCGCCGAGCACTGCTGGCGGTACCAGCACGAGGAGCGTGATGAGGGCGGACTTCAGGATTGGCGATACCCGGTCCCGGGCCGCACTCATGACGACCTTGGCACGGGACATCTGCTGGGATTCCCGCCAGAGTTCGTCGACCCGCGCTGAGAGCAGCACCGCGTTGCGTGAAGCGATGGCCAGGACTGCCGCGAGGGCTGTCAGCGACAGCCAGGACAGCGTTGCCGCTCCGATCCATCCTGCGATCGCCGCTCCCGCCAGCGCCGCCGGCAGTGAAAGGAAGAGGGCGAAGGCCAGCTTCCAGCTCCTCACCGCGGTCTGGAGCAGAAGCAGGACGCCCAGGAGGGCAGCCGCTCCGAGCCAGAGCAGCAAGGTGTCCGCAGCCTGCAGTTGGCCATACTTGGCCGGGATCTCTGCGTGGTATTCGAGCGGGAACTGGATCTGCTTGATTGCAGCTTCGACGTCGCGCTGGACGTCTGCCAGCGGGCGTCCGCTGATGTCGGCCACCACGTCGATCCGCCGCGAGGTGTCATCGTGCTGGATGACAACTTCGTTGGGGACCATCCGCACGTCGGCGATCTCGCCCAGTCGGACGTGGCCGCCATTGGGAGCATCAAGCAGCAGCTCACGGATGCTGGTCAGGTCATCCCTTACCCCGATCGCGCCGCGAACTACGACTTCGAACACCTTCTGCTGCTCAAAGAGGTTGCCGACGATGATGCCCTGCATGAGTGTCGCCGCAGCGCGCCTGGCGTCGCCGGGCTTGATGCCAGCCTTGTGGGCAGCTTCGAGATTGACCTCGACCTCAACGATCGGATTCATGTCCGTGGCATTGACGACAGGGTTCCTGACGCCATCGATCTTCTGGAGGGCGGTGCGGACCTCTTCGGCCTTTTCGCGCAGAATCGGCATCTCCAGTCCATAGACCCGGACCGCGAAGCCCGATTCCAGGGTGCTGCGCATATCGCCAATGGTCTGCTGCGAGTAGTTCAGGACGTTGTGAGCGATGCCGGGGTAGCCCTGCACCACGTCCCGGATCGCCTGCTCCGTCTGCCCAAAGTTTGCGTCCGGGGCGATCGACACCCACAGCTCGGCCGAGCTGTTGCCGACCACCTGGTCTGAGGAAATGGCGCGGCCAATATGGCCACCCACTCCGGACACGCCCGGGAGGGCCTTCAGCTCCTCGGAGGCCCTTGAGGCGATCCTCCGGACTTCTTCATTGGACGTGCCTGCAATCGCGTCCCACTGAACCAGCAACGTACGGTCCGGTATCGTCGGAACGATCGGCCGGTTGCCGATCAGCTGGGAGCCGGCAGCGAGGCCAAGGACCCCAACGACAGCGACGGCCACGATGGCCAGTGTTCTCCGGGAACGCCCGCCGCCCAGCGCGCGGTCGTAGTACGCCGTCGCACGTCCGGCGATGGGAAGGTTCCTGCGGGGTGCCATCTGACGCGGAAGCAGGAAATGCGCCAGCACCGGCGTGACAGACAGGCCTACGAACAATGAGGCGGTCAGGGTCAGAACCAGCGACCAGAACAGCGGCGAGAAGAACGAGCCGCCGATTCCCGTCAGGAAGAGCGTCGGAATGAGGACGATCACCATGATCAGCGAAGCGTGGAGCAGCGGCGTGCGGACACTCCGGGCGATGTCTGCGATACGTGGACTCGGGGTGGTCTTGGTTTCCGTGGCCTCGGGGACCAGGAGCCGTCGTCGCTGGGCCTGTACGTCCTCCACGATGTCGCCCACGATCACAGCGGCACCGAGCAGAATGCCCATCAGTACCGTGATGTTGAGGGTTGCGTTCTGGACGAACAGCACCGCCCCCGCCGTCATGACCGTGGTCACGATGGCCACGAGTGCGATTACGGCTACCCGCCAGGACCTGAAGAGCAGCCAGAACAGCGCCACGGCGATCAGCAGGCTGATCAGGAGGGCCAGTCCGAGGCTGTTTACTGAATCCTGGACGGCGGTTGCGGGGCGGAACACGGAAGAGTCGATCTCAACGCCCGTAAGGCCGGGCTCCATGTCTTTGAGGGCGGCTTCAACTGCCTGGGTAACGTCCACGGCGCTCGTGCCCGGGAACTTCTCCACTACAAGCATCAGGCCGGCATCCTCCCCCACAATGGCGTCGCCGATCAATGGCTGGTGGTCTTCCTTGACCTGGGCAATGTCGCCCAGGAGCATTGGCGGGTCCGAGTCCTCCAGGCTGACCTTCGCAAGGTCGGCCGGGGTGCGGATGGGGAGGACATGCTGGATGCCGAGGCGCTGGCTGGGAGACTCCACGAAGCCGCCAGTGCCGGGAGTTGACGCCTCGAGGAAGCTCAAGGGCGAGACCCAGACGGCATTGCCGGTGGTCTTGACGATCTGCTCCAGGGTGATGCCCTTGTCGCGCATCTGGGTCGGGGTCACCTCAACCTGGAGCTGCTGCTCGCGCTGGCCCCAGATGGATACGTTGGCTACTCCGGGAATGCCGAGCAACCGCGGCTTGATCTTCCACCGCGCCAGGACTGAGAGGTCAATGCCGGAGAGCTCTTTGGAATTCATCCGGACCATCAGCACACGGCTGGTGGAGGACATAGGTTGCATAATGAGCGGCGGCGACGAGACCTGCGGCAGAGCGTGCGCCTGGGTCATCCGCTCTGCGACCAGCTGCCGTGCCCGCAGGAGATCGGTGCCTGGCTCGAAGACCAGTTCGATTGATGAGAGTCCCGGGACGGATTTCGAACGGATCTCGTCAAGCCAAGCCACACCATTGAGGAGGTCGGCCTCCATCGGAGCGGTAATCAGCTGCTCAACTTCCACAGCGGAGAGGCCGAGGGCCTCAGTCTGGATCTCGACTTGAGCGGGGCCGAACTCGGGCATGGTGTCCACAGCGATACGGGGAACGTTCACCACACCATAAGTAATGAGGCCTGCCGCAAGGGCGAGAACCAGGATTCGGAAGTGCATACTGAAACGGGTCACCCAGCCAAACATGGCTAACCCTTTTCAAGGATGTTGGGGGTGCAGCACGCGGTCTGGTTTTTAAACCGCGGCGGCTCATACGGAAGGCGCAATGCACACATGTCAGGCTCCTCAACCCGAGACCATTGCGAAATCCCCCAGGAGATCTTTACGAGAATAATGTTCCCATTTAATGGATTTTGCAAGTGAAGAAATTATGCAATTCAGGCCCGCCATTACGCGCAAGAAATACTTGTGCTCGAGATCCGGAATTGTACTTAGTCCGGTACTTGGAGACTCGCGAGCCAGCTGCTCTCAGTACTTGTTTTTGCTTTGAAAGTACGTAATTCCGGGTTGAGATTACGTGCTGTGGCAGCTCGGGAAATCGCAATAGAATTATAGTTTCCAGACTATTTCGGGCACACGCCCCGGGCGTTTCCCTGCTCAGTTCACCGTGAGCCTGCGCGAGAGGCTAAAGTAGAGCTATGCGTGCGATCCTTATGCTTAGCTAGCCGCCCGGCATCCGACGAGGACTCGGATTGCCGAGCGGCCGCCCCTCCCTGTCGAGGGGCTTTCGTGTGTCTGGGGCTGGTGGACCGGCATCGACGCGGACAGCAGGGGATCGAAGGGCCCGGCGGGACAGAAGCCGGCCGTACGAAAAGCGGTACAGACCAGAAGAGGGCAGCAGTGAGCGTTCAGCCGGAAACAGACACCGGAACAGTATCAGCCGCGATGGCCGGACCCGAAGAGGGTGCCTACAGCTTTGCGGCCATGGAAGCCAAATGGCCCCAGGTGTGGGAAGACCTCAAGGTCTTCACGCCGGTTGACGACGGCTCCCGCGAGCGCCGCTACGTGCTCGACATGTTCCCCTACCCTTCCGGGGACCTCCACATGGGCCACGCAGAAGCGTTCGCCATGGGCGACGTTGTCGCACGCTACCTGCGCCAGAAGGGGTACGACGTCCTTCACCCGATCGGCTGGGATTCCTTCGGCCTGCCTGCCGAGAACGCTGCCATCAAGCGCAACGCCCACCCGAGCGAGTGGACTTACGCCAACATCGACACCCAGGCAGCATCCTTCAAGCGGTATGCCATCTCGGCCGACTGGTCGCGACGCCTGCACACCTCCGATCCCGGGTACTACCGCTGGACGCAGTGGCTGTTCAAGCGGTTTTATGAGCGGGGCCTGGCCTACCGCAAAGACTCTCCGGTCAACTGGTGCCCCAAGGACCAGACCGTGCTGGCCAACGAGCAAGTGGTCAACGGTGCCTGCGAGCGCTGCGGCACCGCGGTCACCAAGAAATCGCTGAACCAGTGGTACTTCAAGATCACTGACTACGCGGACAGGCTCCTGGACGACATGGAGCAGCTGCGCGGACACTGGCCTGAGCGGGTACTGGCCATGCAGAAGAACTGGATCGGGCGCTCCGAGGGAGCCCACGTCAACTTCGCCGTCGAGGCCGACGGCGGCAAGCCGGCCAAGGACGTCACAGTCTTCACCACGCGTCCTGACACCCTCTACGGTGCGACCTTCTTCGTGGTCGCCGCTGACGCTCCTCTCGCTGTCGAACTCGTCACTGAAGAACACGCCGGCGCCCTTGAGGCGTACCGCGAGCAGGTCAAGGCGCTTACTGAGATCGAGCGCCAGTCAACTGAGCGCGAAAAGACCGGAGTCTTCACCGGCCGCTACGCCGTCAACCCGCTGAACGGCGAGAAGCTGCCGGTCTGGGCGGCGGACTACGTCCTGGCGGACTACGGCACCGGCGCCATTATGGCCGTCCCTGCCCACGACCAGCGCGACCTCGACTTCGCCAGGACTTTTGACCTGCCTGTACGGGCCGTGCTGGATACCGGCGAGGAGGACCCTGCAGTCTCGGGCACCGCCACAACGGGCGAGGGCACGCTGATCAATTCCGGTGTCCTCGACGGCCTGCCCAAGGCTGAAGCGATTCCGGCCGCGATCAGCATGCTGGAGGAACAGGGGACAGGGGAGAAGTTCGTCAACTTCCGGCTCCGGGACTGGCTGCTCAGCCGCCAGCGCTTCTGGGGTACGCCTATTCCCATCATCCACTGCGCGGAGTGCGGCGAGGTGCCCGTTCCCGATGAGCAACTCCCCGTCACCCTCCCGGCAGACCTCCGCGGCGAAGACCTGAATCCAAAAGGGACGTCGCCGCTTGCCGCTGCCGAAGCCTGGGTCAACGTTGAGTGCCCGGAGTGCCACGGTCCTGCCAAACGGGACACGGACACCATGGACACCTTCGTCGACTCCTCCTGGTACTTCCTGCGTTTCGTATCCCCGCACTACACCGAGGGACCTTTCGACCCGTCAAAGATCAACGACTGGATGCCGGTGGGACAGTACGTGGGCGGCGTCGAGCACGCCATCCTGCACCTGCTGTATGCACGGTTCTTCACGAAGGTCATCCATGATCTGGGCATGATCGAAACCAGCGAGCCCTTCACCGCCCTGCTGAACCAAGGCCAGGTCCTCAACGGCGGAAAGGCCATGAGCAAATCCCTGGGCAACGGCGTGGACCTCGGCGAGCAACTGGACAAGTACGGTGTAGACGCCGTCCGTCTGACCATGATCTTCGCTTCTCCTCCGGAGGACGACGTCGATTGGGCCGATGTTTCGCCGTCGGGATCCGCTAAATTCCTGGCGCGTGCATGGCGCCTTGCCCAGGATGTTGCCAGCGAGCCGGGGGTGGCTCCCGCTTCGGGCGACCGTGCCCTGCGCTCAGTGACGCACCGCGCCATTGCTGATGCCGCAGCTCTCCTGGACCACAACAAGTTCAATGTTGTGGTTGCCAAGCTCATGGAACTGGTCAATGCCACTCGCAAGACCATTGATTCCGGTGCCGGTGGCGCTGATCCCGCAGTGCGGGAAGCAGCGGAAGCGGTAGCTGTGATCCTGAGCCTGTTCGCGCCTTACACGGCGGAGGATATGTGGAGCGTCCTCGGCCACCCCGCCTCGGTAGCCAACGCCGGCTGGCCTGCGCACGACGAAACGCTGCTGGTACAGGAAACGGTCACAGCCGTGGTTCAGGTGCAGGGCAAGGTCCGGGACCGTTTGGAAGTGTCTCCGGGTATCTCGGAGGACGAGTTGCGTGAGCTTGCGCTGGCCTCGGAGAACGTCCAGCGGGCACTTGACGGCAAGAGCATCCGCACTGTGATCGTTCGTGCGCCTAAACTGGTCAACATCGTCCCGGCCTAGCCGGGTAATCGGCCTCCGGTACGTTCGGGGGCCGATCTGATCTCAGGAGGTGCTTGGTGGCAGAACGCGAACGCGCGGGCTGGCCTTGGCTGAGGGATCGGCTTGTTCGCCTTCGAAGTGTCAACCGGCCTGGAGGTCCGCCGGCAGTCCCCACTGCCGTGGTGCGTACGGCCGTTGTAACGGACTCCGCAGCTGCCTTGCCGCGCGAGTGGGTTGATGCGTTGGCAGATGGCCGCCTCAGTGTCATCCCCATGCCTGTAATGGTGGGCGAAGAGATCTACGGCGAAGGTGAAGACGACATCGCCGAAACAATTGCGGTGGCCTTGGCTTCAGGGCAGGCAGTCAAGACCTCCCGGCCGTCCCCGGGGCAGTTCGAACAGGCCTATCGGGCCGCCCTCGAACGGGGGTTTGAGGCTGTTGTCTCTATCCATATCTCGGGTGAGCTGTCCGGAACCGCTGACTCCGCACGGCTTGCCGCCACACGGGTGGGGATCCCTGTGGAAGTGGTGGATTCCCGCACCGTCGGGATGGCCCAGGGGATGGGCGTCCAAAGTGCCGTGGAAGCTGCCGCAGTCGGGCTGTCTGCCGCCGAGGTCCGAAGCTCAGCGGAGGAACGGCTGGCCCACACGAAGGTGTTTTTTTACGTCCCCAGCCTGGAACAGCTGCGGCGCGGGGGCAGGGTCGGGACGGCAGCTTCGCTCCTTGGCACCATGTTTTCGATCAAGCCGTTGCTGGGAGTCGAGGATGGCAGAATCATCCCGCTCGAGAAGGTCCGCTCTGCAGCTAGGGCAGTCGCACGGCTTGAGGAGCTGGTTGCAGCTGATGTCCGAAAGCGCGGGGCCAGCAAGGCGCGGTTAGCCGTGCACCACTTCGGCAACGCGGGGGAGGCCGAGCAGCTGGCCCGCCGGTTGTCCGCCTCATTGGACGGTGTAGCCCCGGTACAGATCAGTTCACTCCCCGCCGTCCTGGCCGCCCACGCAGGACTCGGCGTGCTGGCTGTCATCGTCGGTGAGGGAAGTGACGCCGACGACGCCTTGTCTCCGGACCAGGGCACGGCGCCCGCGAAGGGGAAGTCACCGAGGGGAAAGCTTTCCACATAAGGGCGACGCCGGCTGTCCTGGTCCGCGGCACTCTCCTAGCGTGGTTTCCATGTCACGTCGGAATCCGGGAGCCGCCCCCAGCGCTGACCGGGCCCGGCGCGTACTCGCCGGGAACGGTTCTCCGGAAGCTGGCGGTCTCCTGGACGGGACCGCTTTTGTGGACGGGCATGATTTTGTGGAAAGCGCAGACTCCCGGCAGCCCAGGCGCACCCGATGGCGGACCGGTCCGCGCGCCGGTCTGCTGGTTGCCTTCACCGCAGTGATTCTGGCCGGGTGGTTCTGGTGGTCGGCTGCAGCGAACAGCCCTCAGGTAGTTCCGATCAGCGCCGTATCCAGTGCTGCCGGCGCAAGCCAAAGTCCTCCGGCGGCGGATTCCGGAACCTCTGTCTCGGAAAGCGCCGCGGACGAGGGAAAAGAGGTAGGCGGAGTGGAGATCGTGATCCATGTCGCGGGAGCTGTGCACACACCGGGCGTGGTCGAACTACCCACCGGCAGCCGGATTCACGAGGCGATACGGGGTGCGGGCGGAAGCTTGCCCGGTGCAGACCTGGACCGGCTTAATCTCGCGGCAGTCGTGACAGACGGGCAGAAGGTGCACGTACCTTTAGTGGGCGAACAGCTCTCCGCTGACCCGGTAAATGATGCGGATGGAGATGCTGCCGGTTCCGGGGCGGCAACAACGGACAGGATGAATGTCAACACCGCGTCGGTGGACGAACTGGATACCCTGCCCAAGGTCGGCCCCGTGCTCGCCCAGCGCATAGTCGACTGGCGAAAGGAGCACGGGAACTTCAAGACTGTGGAGGAACTTGATGCCGTGGACGGGGTGGGACCGAAAATGCTGGAAGCCCTCCTGCTTCTCGTTACGGTCTGACGGGCGCTGCTATGACCCATGTAAGTCCGTGGAAGCGCTACGTTGATGCGGCCGTTCAGCCTGGACATCAACCGGATCCCCCTGCCCCAGTCCGTACCCGAGCTGCAGCCCTCTCACCGAAGGCAGCCTGGCAGAAAAACATCCTGGAGAGGCTGCGGGTGGCCTACGCCTCCGACGCCGGTACCGGAAGCAGTCCGGAACCCCGTAGACGCGGTGACCTTCGACTCCTGCCTGCGGCGGTCATTACGTGGCTAACGGCCGTTGCGGGTCTCTGGCTGGTGCCCGCTGCACTGGTGGTCCTCAGCGCAGGATTGGTCGTTGTCGGGGGCACTCTCTTGGCCTGGGTGTGGCGGGGGGATTTCCATGGCAGGAAGCGCGGGCGGACCCGGGTCAGGCTCCGCCGCGGCAGGCAGCCTCCCGGACGCAGCATTATCATAACTCTGGCCATTTCCCTTTTGCTGGCCGCTGCTGTCGCAGGCCACTCAGCCGGAGCGTCAAGCCAGAGACATGACGCCGCGTTGGCAGATGCCATCTCGACGAAAGCGGCCGTCACAGCCGAACTCACGGTCGAGGCATCCCCCAGAAGGCTGGCCGGTCCCGGCGGCTCCGGAGCCGGTGACAGATGGGCCACCAACGTCACAGCACACTCGTTGACCGCCAAGGGCAATGTCATCCACGCCCGTGCACAATTGCTGGTAATGGGGGGTGAAGAGTGGCAGCATCTGCGGGCCGGCCAGCGACTCCGCACCACAGGCAAGCTGCGATCCCCGGACGGCGGGCAGGCGGAAGCGGCGATATTGTCCGGCACCTCGCCTCCCGTTGTCCTGGCTCCGGCCGGTCCCTGGAACCATGGCCCGGACGCACTCAGGGATTTGTTCCGGGAAAGCAGCTCGGCATTGCCAGGAGATTCCCGGGGGCTGCTGCCTGGCATGGTGACCGGAGACACCAGTGGCCTCGATGACGAACTGAATACTGCCATGAAGACAGTAGGGATGACCCACCTGACAGCTGTCAGCGGGGCCAACTGCAGCCTCGTTCTTGGCGCCTTGCTTCTGCTGGCCCGTAGTTTCCGGCTGCCACGCGGAATAGCTGCGGGATGCGCGCTGGCGGGCCTCGGCTTCTTTGTCCTTGTGGTGGGGCCGGACGCCAGCGTCCTGCGAGCAGCCCTCATGGGCTCGATAGCACTGACGGCGTTGGCCGGGGGGAGACCCGGCCGGGGACTCACTTTCCTGTGCCTGGCGGTGATCGGCTTGCTGCTCTTTGATCCTGCACTTGGAGCCAGTTACGGCTTTGTCCTGTCAGTGCTCGCCACCCTGGGCATCGTGACAATCGGGCAGCAACTGGTCAAATGGACACCCCGGGTCGTGCCGCGTTGGGCTGCTGCCGGGCTGGCCGTTCCGTTATCCGCCCAACTTCTCTGCAGCCCGGTGATTGTCCTGTTGCAACCCCAGTTCTCGTCCTACGCACTGATTGCCAACATCGTTGCTTCGCCGTTCGTCGGCCCGGTCACCATCCTGGGAACCGCGGCCGTTCCCGTGCTGCCTCTTGCCCCGCTGGCCGGAGGAATACTGGTTTTCATTGCCGGATTCTTTGCCAACTGCGTCGCGGGCACGGCCCTGTTCTTCGCATCCCTGCCGGGAGCCTCACTGCCTTGGCCCGAAGGGGCATTCGGCCTCTCCACGATGCTTCTCCTGTCCTGCCTGGGCATTCCGGGACTGTGGCTGGTATTCCATCCAGTGACTGCAGGAAAGAAGCTGCTGCACGTCCACGCTGCCCTCGTCAGGTACTTGGACTGGTTGGCCGATGCAGGTCCTTGGCAATCCGGCAAGAGCGGGCTCCAGCCGGGCTTGGTGGTCCGGAGACACCGTGGCAGGCTTAGAGTCCGCAGAATTAATTCCGGGAGGAACCAAGAGTGGCCGCAACCCAGGCGTCATCCAGGACGCCGGCGTCGAACACGCCAACCTGGCGGGATGTAACACCGGCCGCCGTGGTACTGATCTCCGGTCCCGAAGAATATCTGGGAACCCGGGCCATGGACAGGATCCGTTCCCTGGTGAGGGGCGCGGAACCGGATGTTGAAGTAACCCGACTCGATGCCGGCAGCTACGAAGCAGGGTCCCTTGCCAGGAATGTGAGCCCGTCGCTGTTCGGGGAGCGGAAACTCATTGAGATCGAGGGGCTCGAGTCCATGAATGACGCGTTCCTTGCGGACGCGTTGGCCTACCTGGCCCATCCCGAGCCCGATGCCGTCCTGGTGCTGCGCCACAGCGGCGGAAACCGCGGTAAGAAACTGCTCGACGCCGTGAAGTCGGGGGGATGGCCCATGGTTGACTGCCAGCCGCTCAAGAAAGAGGCGGACAAGACGGCCTTTGTGGTGGCGGAGTTCAAAGCAGCCTCCCGCCGGATCGAGCCCGCCGCAGTACAGGCGCTCGTAAACGCGGTGGGTGCCAGCCTGGCAGAGCTGGCAGCGGCTTGCAGCCAACTGATTTCCGATGCAGCTTCCGCCGTGGATGAGGACATGATTGACCGCTACTATGGTGGTCGCGTTGAAGCTACTGCATTCAAAGTCGCGGATGCAGCGATGGCAGGGAACGCGCCGCTGGCACTGTCCACATTGCGGCACGCCCTCGCCACAGGTGCGGATCCGGTGCCTTTGGTGGCCGCCCTTGCAGCGAAGCTTCGCACCCTGGCCAAGGTTGCCGGGGCCCAGGGATCGTCTGCCCAGGTGGCCAGGCAGCTGGGAATGCAACCGTGGCTGGTGGAGCAGGCACAACGGGATGTCCGTCGCTGGACTCCTGAAGGCCTTGTCCGGTCAATCCAGGTCACCGCGGAGGCAGATGCCCAGGTGAAGGGGCTGTCGCGGGATCCCGTCTATGCCGTCGAGCATGCTGTTACGGTCATTGCGACGTCGGTAGGCCGACGTTAGAGGTTGGTGATTCGCGTGACTCACAGGCGACGGTGCGTCCGGCGCTGCTTGTCTGTCACGCAGCTGAGCGAGGAAGAGTAGCCAGTAGTCCCATGGCGCGCTCAAGCAGATCCTCCATGCTTCCCTTGGCTGCGCCGGCAACAGCACGCCGTGCCACCGCGTCTGCCCGATCGGTTTCTCCCAGGCCCAGCGCGGCTTGCGCTTCGGCAAGCAATACGTCCGTTTCAACCCATGTGTATGAGTCTGTCACCCGGCTGCATAGAGTACCCGCATTCTTCATCCATTCCAGAGCGGTTCGCGGATCACCCTCCTCCAAGTGCGTGAGTCCTATGGTCTTTGCCGCGAGCCCCTCCCAGCAAGGGTCCTGTAGCTGCCGTGCCAAGGCAAAGGTCGTTTCAGCGGTCTCGCGTACCAACCGGGGGTCCTCACCGCGGGCCAGGCGGGCATGGGCCAGCCACGCTTCCGGCCATGGCCGGAATGCCGTCCAGTTTTCGCGCCTCGCCAACTCACAGGAGCGAGCTGCCCACTCCGCAGCTTCTTCAGTCCGCCCCAGAATGAAAAAGGTCCGTGCCCCGACACCAAGGTTCCATGATTCACGGCGGACAGCTCCCGCGCTGCGGCTCAATTCGACCGCTTCCATGAACTTTCCCAGGCCCGCTTCGAGCTTGCCCCAGTCACTGAGATTCATGGCTTCAAACCCTGCCAGTGCCGCCATCAGCGGCGCGTCGTTTGTCGCGAGCCGGCCGGCTGCCCGCAGGTAGTCAGCGGCACTCGTCCGGCGGCCCGCAAGCAGGTCGACATAGCCCAGTTCCGACAAGGCCTTGGCCGCGATCCGTTCTGCTCCAGCTGCCAGCGCCATATCAACAGCCATTGCCAGAATGACGGCGCCTTCGTCGTCGTAACCTCGGATCGAATGCACAAGAGCAGTGCCAAGCTCTGTCAAGCATCGGCCAAACAGCTCCCTGTCGCCCGATATCTCAGATGCTGCGCATGCGCCACGCAGGCATTCAATACCGGCGTCCGCCGCGCCGGCGGAGACAGCCGCAAGACCCGCCTCGCAAAGTGACCACGCCGACGCCCGTGCCGAGACACCAGGCACGGGTGCGGATAGGGCGGGGCGCGCTGCGGCCCTGATTGCCGGCGTCGCGGCAATACCAAGTTCCTTGGAAAACAAGGCTTCACTTGCATCCGCCTGTCGAACGGCTGCCTCCACCCGGCCGGCTGAGGCGAGGGCCTTGATGAGGAGGATGTGGGGGCCCTCCTCCAGTGGGGCGCGCCGAACCATTGCGCCGGCGAGGGCGACTGCGCGTTCGAATTGTCGCCCCGACAGGGCCCGCAGCGTCCTCTGGCGTAAGGTCGACAGCACCTCGCCGTCGACCCGCTGACGCTCGATCAGGAGCCATGACTCAAAGGCCACGGATGCCTTGACCTCAATCCCCTCCAGGAACTGGCCCTCGGGAATCTCATCGTCCCCGATCGCGCCCCGGGCGACCTCCCAGACATCCGCCGTCACATCATTGCCAACCGCAATGGAGATCGGGTTACCCCTGAGGGCATCAGCATTGCCCATTCGTCTGCGCAACTCCGCGAGCGACCATCGCAGGGCCCCCATTGGATCGTCGGCTTCGCTGAACAGCTCTTCCACGAGGACCTGCCGGGATACGGGCTCGGACGAACGGAGCAACCGGCCCAGGACTGCCCAGGTCTTATGCCCTCGGGGACCAGGTACCGGCCGGCCATCGCGCTCCAAGCCCAGTTGCCCGATCAAACGTACGTACAGCACAATCACAATCTAGCAATCGCTACGCCGCGAGCTCCAGAGCGTGACCATTGAGCAGTTCTGCCGTGAGGTACATCTGCTCGTTCGCCGCGAGGTCTCGAAGCAAAACGCCATGCAGGATGCCGAACGCCCTAAGCCGGGCAACTTCCGATCCGTTCCAATCAATGAGCGCCTCTGATGCGCCGGGGTTAAGTATTCCGGCAGCCGATGCCATCGCGTGCAGAATCCTGGATTCGGAGTGGGTTCCGTCGGCAACTATGCGGTCGGCGGTGCGATTAAGAATCTCATTCAGTTCCATGACCGTTCTCCTGTTCTGGGTGGATACTTGAATCCTGCTTCATCCCCGTGTGAGCAGACGTGTGATCACAGAAAACTGCGTAGGCAAATTGCGCCTGACCGGATATATTTGCTCCCTCAGCGGCTTACCGCTATCTGCATGGCGCCGAAGCGCTTTCTCAACGAGGAGACGAAGGAAATGGAAGGCATAACCGCCCCCCGTACCGGAGTCTTGACCGCGATTGGCTCTACACCCCTTATTGAGCTGAAAAGTGTCGTCCCCACGGGATCGGCACGGATACTGGCCAAGCTTGAATGGGCGAACCCGACCGGCAGCATGAAGGACAGGATGGCGCTGGCCGCGATTAACGGTGCTGAGGGACGTGGCGACATAAGGCCCGGCGATACCGTCGTCGAATACACAGCTGGAACAACAGGCATCTCCCTGGCCCTGATCTGCGCAGCGAAGGGTTACAAGCTTCACGTCGTCTTCTCCGACGCCTTCAGCAATGAGAAACGCCGCACCATGGAGGCGTTCGGAGCAATCGTCGAGGACGTGGCAAGCGACCAAGGACGGATCACAGAGAAGCTGATCAAGGCCATGATTGCCAGGGCAGGCGAAGTAAGCGTGCAGCCGGGCCATTGGGCTTGCGACCAACTCAATAATCACGACGCCATCAACGGCTACCTGGCACTGGGTGAGGAAATCTGGTTGCAGTCAGGCCGGCAGGTAGATGCTCTTGTCCAGTCCGTCGGCACCGCCCACTCCATCCACGGCGCGGCGCGGGCCCTTCGGCGCCATCAACCACGGCTTCAGGTCATCGCTGTGGAGCCGGCGGAGTCGGCCGTCCTGTCGGGAGGGCCCACAGGATCCCATCGGATAGAAGGGATCGGCATCGGTTTTATTCCGCCGCTGTGGGAACCGGAGGAGGTCGACATGATCGACCAGGTGTCGTCCGAGGAAGCAGTTGCCATGAGCCGTCGTCTTGCTCGAGAGGAAGGGATTTTTGCGGGAACTTCGTCAGGCGGAAATGTTGTTGCGGCTCTGCGAGCGGCAAAGCGCCTTGGGCCGGAAGCCACCGTGGCCACGGTTATCGTCGATTCCGGCCTGCGCTATTTGAGCACTGGCCTGTACGGATAGCTTTTAAATGGATATGGCCGGCACCCGGAGGCGCCGACCATAATCATCAGTTCAGGTGAACTGGAAAACCTTAGAGTGCGTTGACCTTTTTGGAGATCGCCGACTTGCGGTTTGCAGCGTTGTTCTTGTGAAGAACTCCCTTGCTGACAGCCTTGTCCAGCTTGCGGCCGGCAGTTGCCAGTGCAGCGGCAGCGGCATCCTTGTCAGAGGACTCAACGGCGGTGTTGACGGCGCGGATGGCAGTCTTCAACTCGGACTTGACTGCGTTGTTGCGCAGGCGAGCCTTCTCGTTGGTCAGGATGCGCTTCTTCTGGGACTTGATATTAGCCACGTGTGAACTCTCTTTTTAATGCGGAAATGGTCTAGAGGGCTTTCAGATTGGCCATTGACTGAGCGGCGTGGGGATACCTATGGCGGCCAACCATCAGTGGCCGTCGACCTGCACGGACACACAGCTATAAATATTAGCAGATTGGCTGAACCTGTGGCGATTCCTGGACTAGTTCCAGCCGTGTCGCCCCTTCAGGGCGTCAGCCACCAGAACGAAACTGCCGGCGTCGATGATGGCGCCCTCGCGGCGAATATCCTTTGGGTTGATCTGCAGGATGCGGTCTAGCCGCGCTTCGCTGGGCCTCCATTGCCGATCCCAGCTTCCAGGGCCAAGGTCAACGTAGTCGCCGCTCCGGCGATAGTCCTTCCCATGGTCCTTGGTGGTGAGCATAACGCCCAGAAGATAACCTCCATGGCTGCCAACCAGCAGCACCGGGCGGTCTTTTCCCTGCGAGTGGTCCTCTTCAAACGGTACCCAGGTCCAGATCACTTCGCCTGGATCCGGCTTGCCGTCGGGGGAGGGGGAGTACCGTAAGTCGGCCGTGCCGGTGAAGTCGCCGCGATAAGGAGATGAAAGACCTGAGGCCGGGTTGGAACGGCCTCGGATTTCGGACGGCTTCCCGGATGCCGCCACGCGCCCGCGATCATTCAGAAGCCGCAAGGATGAACGGACGATTGCGCCTATGGAGCGGAAGTTCAGGGCCATGGAGAAAACCATACAGCCGCGATCTCATGGGTGCGGCCCCTTTTCCGGCGTTGTGAGACGGGCGGCCGCGTCGTTCCCGGAAAGGATGCACCGCCGGACCGCCGAACGTGGGAGACTATAAATTCAGAGAAGTGGCAGGCAGCCGGACAAATTGCGGCCGCCGTGTTCCCTGCAAGCCATCAGTATCGCCAACAGAAGCCAACAGTAAGGACCCTGCGTGTCTCCCATGGCCCGCACCGCACCGGTGCCCGCCGCGACAGATCCGGCCATCATCCGGAACTTCTGCATCATCGCCCACATCGACCACGGTAAATCAACCCTGGCCGACCGCATGCTGCAGTACACCGGCGTCGTTCAATCCCGCGACATGAAGGCCCAGTATCTGGACCGTATGGACATCGAACGCGAGCGCGGCATCACCATCAAGTCCCAGGCTGTGCGCATGCCCTGGGAACTCGATGGTGCCAGCTACGCGCTGAACATGATCGATACCCCTGGCCACGTCGACTTCACCTACGAGGTATCGCGCTCCCTTGCCGCCTGCGAAGGCGCAGTGCTCCTGGTGGACGCGGCGCAGGGCATTGAAGCACAGACCCTGGCAAACCTCTACTTGGCGATGGAAAACAACCTCACGATCATCCCGGTGCTCAACAAGATTGACCTCCCGGCAGCCCAGCCGGAGAAGTACGCCGCCGAGCTCGCCAACCTGATCGGGGGCGATCCTGACGACGTGCTGCGCGTCTCCGGTAAGACCGGCGCCGGTGTGGAGGCCCTGCTGGACAAAATCGTGCGCGACCTGCCGGCCCCCGTGGGCGATCCGAATGCCCCGGCCCGTGCCATGATCTTCGACTCCGTCTACGACACCTACCGCGGGGTGGTGACGTACGTCCGCGTCGTGGACGGCATGCTGCACCCGCGGGAGAAGATCCAGATGATGTCCACCCGCGCCACGCACGAGCTCCTGGAAATTGGTGTCAGCTCCCCGGAGCCCACGCCGTCCAAGGGCCTGGGCGTCGGCGAGGTTGGCTACCTGATCACCGGTGTGAAGGACGTCCGCCAGTCCAAGGTCGGCGATACCGTCACCAACCTTGCCAAGCCTGCCGCGGAATCCCTCAGCGGCTACGCGGATGCCAAACCCATGGTCTTCTCCGGCCTGTATCCGTTGGACGGCACGGACTATCCCGTGCTGCGCGATGCACTTGAGAAGCTGATGCTCAACGATGCCGCCCTGGTGTACGAGCCGGAGACATCCGCGGCGTTGGGCTTCGGATTCCGTGTGGGGTTCCTGGGTCTGCTGCACCTGGAAATCACACGCGAGCGCCTCGAACGCGAATACAACCTGGACCTGATTTCCACGGCCCCCAACGTTGAATACGAGGTTACCCTCGAGGACAAGAGGGTGGTCCACGTCACCAATCCCAGCGAGTATCCCACCGGGAAGATCGCCGAGGTCCGCGAGCCGATGGTCTCCGCCACTATCCTTGCGCCGAACGAGTTCGTCGGCGCCATCATGGAGCTGTGCCAGAGCCGGCGCGGCATCATGGGAGGCATGGACTACCTCTCCGAGGACCGGGTGGAAATCCGGTACCGTCTGCCCCTGGCCGAAATCGTCTTCGATTTCTTCGACATCCTCAAATCCAAGACCCGGGGCTACGGGTCCCTGGACTGGAAGGCCGACGGTGAGCAGGTTGCCGATCTGGTCAAGGTGGACATCATGCTCCAAGGCGAACAGGTGGATGCATTCTCCGCCATCACCCACCGCGACAAGGCTTACGCCTACGGGGTGATGATGACCGGCAAGCTGCGGGAACTGATTCCACGCCAGCAGTTCGAGGTCCCCATCCAGGCGGCTATCGGCTCCAGGATCATCGCCCGGGAAAGCATCAGGGCCATCCGCAAGGACGTGCTGGCCAAGTGCTACGGCGGTGACATCACGCGTAAGCGCAAACTTCTGGAAAAGCAGAAGGAAGGCAAGAAGCGCATGAAGATGGTGGGCCGCGTTGAGGTTCCGCAGGAAGCCTTTATCGCCGCGCTCACCACCGACGAGTCCAAGGACAAGGCAAAGAAGTAGTGATGATCGTGGCCGGAACCATCGGAGGCCGCACAAGTGCCTAGCGTGCTCCCTCTCGGCGACCCCGCGCCGTCGGACGGTCTTCTGCCGCCTCAGGCAACTGAGGGGGCGGGGGAACGGGCCTTCGGGCTCTACGTCCACATTCCCTTTTGCGCTGTCCGATGCGGTTATTGCGATTTCAACACCTATACGGCCACGGAACTCGGCGGGGGAGCGTCCCAGGACGCTTATGCAGCGACAGCTGTTTCGGAAGTGGCCTTTGCAGCGGAGGCCATAAGACGCTCCGGGCTGCCTGCGCGCCGCCTGGGCACGGTTTTCTTCGGCGGCGGGACTCCCACGCTTTTGCCGGCCGATGATCTTGCACGGATCCTTAAGGCGGCGATCTCGGAATGGGGCTTGGAACCAGGCGCCGAGGTCACCACCGAAGCCAACCCTGATTCGGTGACTCCCGAGTCACTGCAACTCCTGGCGGACGCGGGATTCACGCGTGTGTCGTTCGGCATGCAGTCGGCCGTGCCTCACGTGCTCAAAGTCCTGGACCGCACCCACACCCCCAGCAGGGTTCCCGAGGCCGTCCAATGGGCGCGCGACGCCGGTCTGGCAGTCAGCGTGGATCTCATCTATGGCACCCCGGGCGAGTCCATGGGTGATTGGCGGGTGTCCCTCGAAACGGCGTTATCGTACAAGCCGGACCACATCAGCGCCTATGCGCTGATCGTTGAGGAGGGCACTAAGCTCGCGGCCCAGATCCGCCGCGGGGAAGTACCGGGAATTGACGACGACGATCATGCCGCCAAGTACGAACTTGCCGAAGAACTGATCTCCGCGGCCGGCCTGCACTGGTACGAGGTAAGCAACTGGTCCCGCACCGCGGAGCAGGCCTGCCGCCATAATCTGGCTTACTGGCGTGGTGATGACTGGTGGGGGATCGGACCCGGCGCCCACTCACATGTCGGCGGAGTGCGCTGGTGGAACGTCAAGCACCCCACGGCCTATGCCGCTCGGCTCTCATCAGGCGCGTCGCCGGCGGCCGGACGCGAAACCCTTGACGCCGGCACCAGGAGCGTGGAACGAATCATGCTGGAGGCCAGGCTGTCCTCAGGCCTGGACATCGCAGCGTTGGATGCTTCCGGTCGTCACGCTGTTGCCGGTCTCATTGCCGACAAACTGGTGGACGCCGCAGCCGCATTTCAGGGGCGGCTCGTCCTGACACTCAAGGGCAGGTTGCTTGCGGACGCCGTGGTTCGACGGGTCCTGCCGGACTAACTGCGGCTGGCGCTACTTGATCCACCGCAGATTGAACGGGTAGCGGTGCGGTTGGCCCCGGTTGACGTGAATTCCGGCGGCTACGGCAAAGCACGTCAAGGCGATCCAGATCCCGGTGGCGAGCACGGCGAAGATGTTGCCGACCACCGGAAGCATCACCAGTATGTTCGCTATGACTGCGGCAATGGTGGGAGGGAGCGTGAAGTTCAGGGCTTCCTTGGATTCCTGGGCCGTAAAGGGGCCCCGCTCTTTGAAGATCAGGTAGATCAGCAGTGCGGGAACGCACCCGAGGATGCCGCCGAAGTGAGCCAGTGTTGCCCATTGACGGTCCTCGCTGGCGGTCAAGGGCAACGCGTTGGCTGGAACACCATGGTACTGGGACTGGCCTTGGCCGGCATGGTCGTCCCTGTGTTCACGTGCGTCTTCTGCCACGGTTACGTCCTTTGGATTGCAGTGGTGCGTTGGTGCCTGGAATAGCAGGGGAGGCTTGCAGGAAGCCACCGCCGTTCCAAGAATACTGGTTTCCGGCCGGCTTCGCGGGGTAGCCCCACGAAGCCGGTTGCTATGGAGCCGTCAGGAAATCGATGACCTCTTCCACACGGCCCAAAAGGGATGCTTCAAGATCGGCATAGGTACGTACTGCTCCGAGGAGTTTCTGCCACCCGAGGCCGATGTCTTCCTTGGTTGAGTGGGGCCAGCCGAAGGCGGCCAGAATACCTGTCTTCCAGTCCATTCCCCGGGGGATAGCAGGCCACTGCTCGATCCCGAGGACGCCGGGTCGGATTGCCTGCCAGACGTCAACGTAGGGATGTCCGACAATAAGCACGTTGCCTGCCGCCCCGGGGGACGACATTACCGATTGTGCGATCCGGGACTCCTTGGAACCGTCAACCAGGTGGTCCACCAGCACCCCGAGACGCCGGTTGGGCCCGGGCTGGAACGCCGCCACTGCCCCTGCCAGGTCATCAATGCCGTGGAGGGGTTCCACGACGATTCCTTCGATCCTGAGGTCGTCACCCCAAACCTTCTCCACGAGTTCGGCGTCGTGCTTTCCTTCGACCCAGATGCGGCTTGCTTTCGCGACCTGTGCACGATGGCCCTCCACGCGCACCGAGCCGGATGCTGTCCTTTGAGGACCGGCGGAAGCAGCGCTTTTGCGGGGCGCCGGCGGAAGGAGGCGGATGGGTTGACCGTCCAGCAGGAAACCGAAGCCCAGCCGGAAGGACCGTGACTTTCCCCTCCGGTCCTCGAGGGCCACAAGGTGCATGCCACCGGACTTTTCGACCCTTGTCACGGCGCCTACCCACCCTGACTGGACGTCCTCAAGGACCATTCCCCGTTCCACCGGAACGCCAGGGAGTTCACGTTTGGCGGGGGCAGTGATGTCCTGCGGGCCCCAGTCCTGGTAAGTCATCGCCACTCTGCTTTTCAGTCGGAATCCGCTCGTGGCTTCTGGAATCTGCACGCGCCGGTTCACTGCCGGAGTTTCGCCGGGAGCGGTACCAATGCTAACAACGCGTTGAGTCATATTAGACTGGTTAGCACTGAGGCATGTCGAGTGCTAACTGCCGCACAGGAGATCGGAGGTGGACAGTGAGTGAACCACGCAAACTTGAAGTGCTGCGTGCCATCGTGGAGGACTATGTCCATTCACGTGAACCGGTGGGCTCAAAAGCTCTCGTGGAACGGCACCATCTCGGTGTGTCCAGCGCGACCATCCGTAACGACATGGCTGCATTGGAAGATGAAGGCCTCATTACCGCACCCCACACGAGCGCCGGCCGTATACCCACCGACAAGGGCTACCGGCTGTTTGTGGACCAGATTTCTGCCGTCAAGCCTCTCTCACAGGCAGAACGGCGGGCCATCCAGTCTCTCCTCGAGGGATCCGACGACCTCGACGACGTCCTGGAGCGTACCGTCCGTCTGCTGTCACAGCTGACCAACCAGGTCGCCGTCGTGCAGTATCCGCATCTGAGCCGGGCACTGGTGCGCCACATCGAATTTGTCCTGTTGGCGCCGCGGCAGGTCCTGATCGTACTGATTGCTGATACCGGGAAAGTAGACCAAAGGGTTATCGATGCGGGGCAGGATCTGGGCGATGAAGCCTTGGCTGCCCTGCGGACCCGTTTCCTCATGGGCCTGTCCGGTACGCCCCTGAGTCAGCTGCCCCACGTTCTCCCCAGCGTGGTTGCCTCCTGCGAACCGTCCCGCCGCAACGTTGCGCAGGCTCTGGCTCGGGGACTGGAAGGACTCGCCCACAGCAGCCGCGAAGAACGTATGGTCATGGCCGGCACAGCCAACCTTGCCAGATCCAACGTCGATTTTCCCCTGAGTATCGGCCCCGTTCTGGAGGCGCTCGAGGAACAGGTGGTGATGTTGCGGCTGCTGAGCGAGATGGCCCAGGATCCCCGTGGGGTTACCGTGAGCATCGGCCGCGAAAACCCGTACGACGGCCTGGCCGAGGCCTCCGTTGTGGCCACTGGCTACGGGCCGGACTCCAGTTCCAAGATCGGCGTTCTCGGCCCGACACGCATGGATTACCCCACCAGCATGGCTGCTGTCAGGGCAGTCGCCCGGTATCTTTCCAGGATCCTCGGCCCTGGCGGCTGATCGTCCCACGAGATTTCTGCGCCCGCATCCAGGGCGCCGCGTTCCTAGACAGCGCGTTCGTATCACAGGCAGTACAACCAGGAAGAGACACAAACTTTGAGCAGCCATTACGACGTCCTTGGAGTCTCGCCGGAGGCTACCGGCGAGGAAATCAAGAAGGCCTACCGCAAGCTTGCCCGCACCCTGCACCCGGACGTGAATCCTGGTCCTGATGCCTCCGACAAGTTCAAGGCAGTGACCCACGCGTATGAAGTGCTGTCGGACCCGCAAAAACGGCGGGTGTATGACACCACAGGTAACGAGAACGGTACGGACAACGGCTTCGGCGGCGGCTACGCGGGCCAGGGCTTCGCTTTCCAAGACATTTTCGACACCTTCTTCGGCGCCGGCGGTTCAGCAGGACCTGCCTCCCGCGTGCGCCGGGGGCAGGACGCGCTCATCAGCGTGCGCATCGACCTGCGGGATGCAGTATTCGGTGTGAACAAAAAGCTCGAAGTCGACACCGCTGTAACCTGCCCGAGCTGCGAGGGCTCGTGCTGCCGCCCCGGCACTCACCCGGTCCGCTGCGACATCTGTGGCGGAAGCGGACAAGTGCAGCGTGCCGTGCGCTCCATTTTGGGACAGGTCATGACCGCTGCTCCCTGTGGCTCCTGCGAAGGCTTCGGGACGATCATCAAGGACCCCTGCAACGAGTGCAACGGCCAAGGCCGGATCCGTAGCCGCCGTTCCATGACCGTCAAGGTTCCGGCGGGCGTGGCCACGGGTACAAGGATCCAGTTGTCCGGCCAAGGAGAAGCAGGTCCAGCCGGCGGCCCCTCTGGCGATCTGTACGTGGAGATCAGGGTCAACGCAGACTCCACCTACCTGCGTGAAGGCGACGACCTTCATGCCACCCTCAATATCCCCATGACTGCTGCTGCCCTTGGCACCGAAATCACCCTTGAGACCTTCGACGGTGAGCAGGAGATCGACGTCAAGGCCGGGACTCAGTCCGGCGAGATCATTACGCTCCGCGGCCTGGGAGTCACCCACCTTCGGGGATACGGCCGCGGGGACCTCAAGGTGCACCTGCAGGTTGAAACACCGACGCGCCTGGATCCTGCACAGGAAGAGTTGCTCAGGAAGCTGGCCAAGCTGCGGGGGGAACAGTTCACCGAGGGCAAACTGGCCGCCAGCGGCGGGGTTTTCGCGAAACTGCGGGACCGGCTCGGTAACCTGTAGCAGTGAGCAACCCGGTCTTTTTTACCCCCGCAGGAACCCTCGACGGACAACAACCGGGTTCACACTTTATTCTCGAGGGACCTGAAGCCCGTCACGCTGTCACAGTCAAACGGCTGGCGGTGGGGGAGCCTGTAGATATTGCGGATGGTTCCGGAAAACGCATGACCGGAATAGTCACCGCCGCCGCTCCAGCCGAGCTGACCGTGGAATGCAGGACCCTGGAGGTTGAGGACCCGCCCGGTATCCGGCTGACCCTTGTGCAGGCACTGGCAAAGGGGGACCGCGATGAGCTTGCAGCGGAAACCGCCACCGAGCTGGGAATTGATGCTGTTATTCCCTGGCAGGCCGAACGCTCGATTGTTCGCTGGAAAGGCGAGCGTGCGGCTAAGGCCCATGCCAAATGGCAATCAGTGGTTACGGCGGCAGCCAAGCAGGCACGACGGGCGTGGATCCCCGAAGTACGCGACGCCGTTGACACTGCCGGTCTGCAGCGGACTGTCGCGGCGGCTGATCTCGCCATCATCCTCCATGAGGATGCTGTGCGGCCCCTGCGGCAAGTCCTGGAAACGTGGCGCAATTCCAACTCCGGCCGGGAAGCCGGAGATGGTGACGTTGATGGTGACGGGGCCAGGGAAGTGCTGCTGATTGTCGGCCCGGAAGGCGGAATCAGCCCGCGGGAAGTGACAAAGCTGTGCGATGCCGGGGCAGTAACCGCCTTGCTTGGCCATCATGTGTTGCGTTCCTCCACGGCGGGCCCGGCCGCTACCGTCCTGGCCAGCGATGTGCTGGGCCGCTGGTAGCAACAGCCTTTGAATGGCAGCGGCTTAGTGGAGGCACTGCCTTAGCGGACAATAAAGCCGCGGCTGTCCACACTGACTTCGGAATCGCCTTGCGCGGACAGGATCTGGGACACCCGAAGTTCGTATTTGCCCGGGCCCAGGTTCACTGACAAAGCAAAGATCCCCGATTGGGAAGGATCGGCGGAGGCGGTGACTTCCCCGCTGAGATATGACGTTTTGTCGCTGTTTCCCTCCACCCGGAGGATGCGCCAGCGCAGCTTGTTGCCGGGACTGGTGCTTCGCCCGTTGATCTTCACAACGCCCTCCGGAAGTTCAGTTCCTTCCTGGGGATCGATGATCCAGACAGGGGCTACCATTCCTGTGCTCCGGGACATGGGAGCACCCAGCCTGACGTGGTCAAAGCCCAGATAGCCGGTATGGCCGTCCACGAGCACCACAACCTGAAGCTGCTGATTGCTGTCAATGAGTCCGGCGCTGGCTCCTGCTGCCGTCGCCGTGTATACAAGCTGCTGGATTGCGCGATCGGCCGTGTCGGCATCAAGGTTGCTGTTGAACGCATCAGCGGAAACGTCCACGGTTATGACGTTTTTCCCCGAAATGGAAGTGGCCAGCTCCTTCGGATTTTGCCACGGCGTGAAAAAGTCAGGGTCCAGGGGTTCTTCCGACATCATGGCCCGGAGGGCACTCGTCACAGGGTTTTCCTGGGAGGGGACATCCCGGAACTCGCGGTAAAGAAAGAAGTCGTCATTGCTTCGGCCCACCCAGTAGACGGGAGCCTTGTTGGATGCATTTGTTGTCTCGAGGGGGGCGCTTGTGGTGGGCAGCTCGCCCGTCGCCGGAGCCGACGTCGACACGGCCGCGTTACCGCCGTCGGTGGGGCCCGGCTGGGGATCGGCAATACAACCGGACAGGGCCAAGGCGGCCCCAAGCACAAGCGGCAGGAGGGCAGCGCGAACATGCCCCTTCCCTGTCGGGTGCTTCTCCATTGGTCGGCTCTTTCCCATAGTTCTTTCTGCGGCGGCGGGTGCGTGAAGTGTGCGCCGTTTACCGCCATTTCCAGCATTACACACGGGCGTCCGCTGCCTCTCAGGATTACCGTCCGGGCCGGCAACTGCAACGGGAACGATATGAGGACGATACGAAGTTGATACCTAATTGCGGGAACACGTCACGGAACTGTAGCCGCGGTCACTTCAGGGCTGCGTGAGGGACGCGTCTCTGGCGTAAGATAAGAAGACTCGGCTGAGCCGGGAGTTGCCGACCCAACGAATCCAAACTGGAGGGGACCAGAGGCCCGCGGGCCATCATTATGACTGAAGCAGCGAACGGAAGGTCCCGGACCAGCGCCGGCGAACGGACCCCCAGCGAATTTCCCCACACCCTTCCGGGCATCCGGACAGAGGTCATTGTTTTTGAGAACTCAGAACAGATGGTTCAGTCACTCGGCAGCCATGACGAAGCCCTGCGTTTCATCGAGGACCAGTTTCCCGGCGTCGACTTCCACGTCCGCGGTAATGAGTTGTCTTTCAGCGGACCCGCAGATGACGTTCCGCGGATCCTCCGTCTCCTGAACGAAGTCAACGGCCTGGTGGCCAGGGGAACGGTGATCACGCCGGCAGTCCTCCAGCAGCTCGTTACCCTGCTCCGGAGCCAGTCGCTGCAGAACCCTGTTGAGGTGCTGACCCACAACATCCTCTCAAGCAGGGGGAGGACCATCAGGCCGAAGACCCTGAACCAGAAAAACTACGTGGATGCCATAGACGCCAACACCGTGATTTTCGGGATCGGACCGGCGGGTACGGGCAAGACGTATCTGGCCATGGCCAAGGCGGTCCAGGCGCTTCAGCAGAAAGAAGTCACCCGGATCATTCTGACCAGACCTGCCGTGGAGGCAGGGGAGCGGCTGGGATTCCTTCCCGGGACCCTCAGCGACAAGATCGATCCGTACCTGCGCCCCCTCTACGACGCCCTGCACGACATGATCGACCCCGAGTCCATCCCCCGGCTCATGGCTGCGGGCACCATCGAAGTTGCGCCCCTGGCGTACATGCGCGGGCGCACACTCAATGACGCCTTCATCATTCTTGACGAGGCACAGAACACCACCCCTGAGCAGATGAAGATGTTCCTCACCCGCCTCGGCTTCGGCTCCAAAATGGTGGTGACTGGAGACGTCACCCAGGTGGACCTTCCGTTCGGCACCCGTTCAGGGCTGCGGATCGTCGAAGAGATCCTGCACGGCATCGATGACGTCAACTTCTCGGTGCTGGACGCCTCCGACGTCGTACGGCACCGGCTTGTCGGTGACATCGTCAACGCTTACAGCATTTGGGACGAAGTCCAGCGGAACCGGGTCAAGCACACGGTGCCTCGCGAGAAGCGGGCGGAGCATTCATGAGCATAGAAATTAACAATGAGTCCGGAGTGAAAGTGGACGAGGAGCAGCTCGTGGCCCTTTCACGCTACATATTTGAGCGTCTCTTCATTCATCCCCAAGCGGAGCTGTCGGTTCTGCTTGTGGACGAAGAAGCCATGGAAAAGCTGCACATCGAGCTCATGGACGAACCCGGCGCCACTGACGTCCTGTCGGTGCCCATGGATGAGCTGACCCCAGGAACGCCGGATAAGCCCACGCCCCAGGGCATGCTCGGAGATATCGCCATCTGTCCGCAGGTGGCTGAAGTCCAGGCGCGCAATGCAGGGCATTCGACGCAGGACGAGATGTTGCTCCTCGCCACTCACGGGATCCTCCACCTGTTGGGGTATGACCACGAGGACCCTGAGGAAAAGGCTGAGATGTTTGGCCTGCAGCGAGAGCTTCTGACCGGGTTCACCGGCAAAGAGGCCCCGGTAGAGACGACTCAGTGACGCCCCTGATTCTTGTGGGCATGGCCGTGGTCTTCCTGGGCATGGCTGCCCTGCTCACGGCAGCAGAAGCCGCATTCAATTTTCTTCCCCGGCACGACGCCGAGCAGGCTCTGCTCAGGACCCGTAATCCGGCACTGAAACGCATCCTGGCACAGCCCGTTTCGCACATCCGGGCATTGCGCTTCTGGCGCGTCTGGTTCGAGATGGCGGCAGCTGTGGCGGTTGCCGTCCTGCTCCACAGCATCCTCGACAGCATCTGGCTGGCCGGGCTGGCCGCCACGGGCATCATGGCGGTTGTGGGTTTTGTCATCGTGGGTGTTTCCCCCCGCCAGCTCGGTCGGGTCCATTCGGGGGAAGTTGTCAGGTTCGCTGCGCCGCTGATCCGTTCCCTGTGCTGGGTGCTTGGTCCCATTCCCGGTTGGCTGGTGAAGCTCGGAAGCGCTGTGGCCCCAGGATCATCGAACGGTGATGAAGCCTTCTTCAGTGAAGAGGAATTCCGCGAGCTGGTGGACCGTGCAACTGAGTCGGATGTGATTGAGGACAACGAGGCGGAACTCATCCAGTCGGTATTCGATTTTGGCGACACCCTGGTCCGTGCCGTCATGGTTCCCCGGACCGACATCGTCAGCATCGACGCCGGCTCCAGCCTTCGGCGCGCAATGTCGCTCTTCCTGCGTTCGGGGTATTCCAGGATGCCAGTGATCCGGGACAACACGGATCAGATCCTGGGAATCATCTACCTGAAGGACGTCGCCGCTGCCCTGCACGAACTCGGGCCAGACGATGAACCGCCTACCGTGGATGACCTCGCCCGGGAAGTCCGGTACGTTCCGGAGTCCAAACAGGTCAGCGATCTTCTCCGCGAGCTGCAGAAGGAATCCACCCATGTTGCCATCGTTATTGATGAGTACGGCGGCACCGCGGGTTTGGTGACCTTGGAGGACCTCATTGAAGAAATCGTGGGCGAAATCGTTGACGAATACGACACCGAGTCGGCCGAGGCCGTTGAGCTCGGTGACGGCAGTTTCCGCGTGAGCGCCCGGATGAGCATTGATGATCTCGGTGAGCTGTTTGATATAGAACTCGACGACGACGAAGTGGACACCGTAGGTGGCCTGCTGGCTAAAGCCCTGGGGAGGGTTCCGATCGTTGGAAGCGCCGTAACCGTGGATGGCGTCTCGCTCCGGGCTGACCGCCTCGAGGGCCGCCGCAACCGGGTAAGCCACATCATTGCGGCTCCGGTGCCAAAGGAAGAAACTGACCATAACGAGCTTCTCGACGAGGCCGAATCAACGCAACAGGGAGTGCCACGTGAGCAAGCAGAATAAGGCCGATGCCGGGGATGCCTACGGCGGCTTCCGGGCCGGTTTCTCGGTTCTGGTCGGAAGGCCCAACGCAGGCAAATCAACACTGACCAACGCCCTGGTGGGTAAAAAGGTTGCCATCACCTCGGCCAAGCCGCAGACAACGCGGCACACCATCCGGGGCATTGTCCATCGTGAGGACGCCCAGCTGATTCTTGTGGACACACCGGGGCTTCACCGCCCCCGCACGCTGCTGGGCAAACGACTCAACGACCTCGTGGCCGATACCCTGGCCGAGGTCGACGCCATTGGTTTCTGCCTTCCGGCGAATGAAAAAATCGGCCCCGGCGACAAATTCATCGCCGCCCAGCTTGCCGCCGTCGGAAAAAAGCCGATCATCGCGATCGTCACCAAGGCAGACCTGGTTGACCGGCAGGCCCTGACGGAGCAATTGCTGGCCGTCGCCGCCCTTGGGCGGACTGTCCTGGGGGAAGAGGGCTGGAAAGACATCGTGCCCGTATCGGCAACAGACGGCTTCCAGGTGAGCACGGTCGCTGACGTCCTCATCAGCCACATGCCGCCGTCGCCTCCGCTCTACCCGGATGGTGAACTGACGGACGAACCGGAAGCCGTCATGGTGGCCGAGCTGATTCGTGAGGCGGCCCTTGAAGGCGTGCGGGATGAACTTCCCCACTCGCTTGCTGTTGTGGTGGACGAAATCGTTCCACGGGAAGGCCGTCCGGAAGACAGCCCTTTCCTTGACGTCCGGGTAAACCTGTACGTGGAGCGTCCGTCGCAGAAGGCCATTATCATCGGCAAGGGAGGTGCGCGGTTGAGGGAAGTCGGCACCAACGCGCGAAAGGGCATCGAAGCCTTGCTGGGCACCCGGATTTACCTGGATCTCCATGTGAAGGTCGCTAAGGACTGGCAGCGGGATCCCAAGCAATTGGTCAAGCTCGGTTTCTGACGCGTCCTGCGAACGGCCCGCTTCCCAGCGCGGCGGTTCGTGCACGCCCGGCTTTTTCCCAGTCTCAGCCCCTAAGATAGGGCGGATCATGTTTTTACAGGAAGGTACATTCAGTGGTGCAAGGCCGCGATGACAGCGCAGACAGGCCCAACGGGTCCCGCTCCGACGCCGCCGCCAGGCACTCGGAACATACCGGCCTCGGTGCCGCCCGCCACCTTGGTGCTACCCGCCACATGCCGGTCTGGCTTAAGGTAACGACCGTCATCATGTCAGTTTCCCTGGTGGCTGGAATTGCGTTTGCAGCCTTCTGGTTTATCCGACTGCAGACCAATATCGAAAAGGCGCCTTTGGGCGCGGGTAACCAAAAAACTGAAGACCCCGTCAACGACGCGACTGACCGTATGCAGATCCTCATCCTTGGTTCAGATACCCGCGACGGGAAGAACTCGGAATATGGAGCCGCCGATCTTTCGTCCGGTTACGGACAGTCCGACGTCATGATGATGATGGACATCTCCGCCGACAACAAACGTGTCAACGTCATCAGCTTCCCCAGGGATCTCCTGGTCGACATTCCCGAGTGCACGGACCAGAAGACGGGAAACGTATACCCCGAGCGACAGAGCGCGATGATCAACGAAGCCATGGCCCAGGCCGGGATCGGTTGTGCCGTGGATACCGTGAACAAGCTGACCGGTCTGGAGATCGATCACTTCATGATGGCTGACTTCAACGCTGTGAAGGAGCTCTCCAACGTGGTGGGCGGCGTGGACGTCTGCGTCAGCGACCCCGTCTTCGATCCCGACTCGCGCCTCCGCCTGCCGAAGGGGACTTCCCAGGTCCAAGGTGAGCAGGCACTGGCGTTCCTCCGGACGCGCCATGCCTTCGAAACGGGCGGTGACCTCGGCCGGATCAAGGCCCAGCAGGGCTTCCTGTCCTCTCTGACCCGCAAGATCAAGGACGACGGCACCCTCTCCGATCCCGGAAAGATGCTGCAGATCGCGGACACTGTCACGCAGAACCTCACCGTGGATGACGGCCTGGCCTCCGTTCCCGCCCTGATCACCATCGGCAACCGGCTCAAGACCATCGATGTGGGCAAGGTAGCGTTCGTCGCGACCCCGACTGTTCAGGCCGTCAGCGACCCTAATCGACTGCAATTGGCTCAGCCGGACGCGTCCCAGCTTTTCGCGGGCCTGCGAAATGACATTGACCTCACTGATCCGACGGCCAGTCCGTCACCCACGCCAACCCCCACCGGTACGGGGACCACGCCCCCTGTGGCAACGACTCCGCCCGCACCTGCCCCGCCGGCCTACGACAAGACCGCTCAGCCGGTATCCGTAGCAAACGGTACCGGCCTGCCGGCACGGGCAGAGGAGATTGTCCAGGCGATAGTTGGTGGAGGCTTTACCCAGACGACCCAGTTTGTTGCCGAACCGACAGATACCACCATGATTTACTACGGGGCCGAGTATGCGGACGTTGCCGCCGACATTGCAGCCCTGCTGGGTATCCCGGCCGCCCAGGTGGCTCCTTCACTCGGCGTGGTAGGCGTGCAGGTGTACTTGGGCGCAGACTTCATCACGGGCACCAAGTTTGGCTCGGTCAACATTCCGCCTGACATCGTCAATCAGACCGCTGGGGACACCGTCTGCCAGCAGGTCAATCCTCCCTACATCGACGGCTAGCCTCTGTACGCAAACGGCCACACCGATCGCTAGGAACGACGACGGCGGCAGGCCCCGTAGTGGGGTCCGCCGCCGTCTGTTTCAGGCGCCGTCGGTATCAGCGGGTGGCTGTTTACCAGATACTGACGCGCTCCTCGGGAGAAAGCCACATCCCGTCCTGGTCGGTGACCCCGAACGCCGTGTGGAAGGCATCGAGGTTTTTGGCGATGGCATTCGTACGGAACTCATTGGGGGAGTGGGGATCGGTAGCGAGCCGGCGGACTGCCTCTTCTGCCCTGATTACCTGCCGCCAGCCTGCAGCCCAGGAAGCAAAAAAGCGCTGCTCTCCGGTGAAACCATCAAGGACTGGCGCTTCCTCACCGTTCAAGCTGAGGAGGTAGGCTTTGTAGGCGATGGTCAGCCCGCCAAGGTCACCGATATTCTCGCCGAGAGTAAGCTTGCCATTGACTTTGTGCTCCGGCGCGGCCAAGGGGGACAAAGCATCGAACTGCGCTACGAGCTTGGCCGTCAGAGCCTCGAACGCCTTTCGGTCATCCTCACTCCACCAGTTGCGGAGGGCTCCGCCGCCATCGAACTGCGACCCCTGGTCATCGAATCCGTGGCCGATCTCGTGGCCGATCACCGCGCCGATCCCACCATAGTTGACGGCGTCATCAGCGTCCGCAGTGAAGAACGGCGGCTGCAGGATGGCCGCTGGGAAGACAATTTCGTTCAGCATGGGGTGGTAGTAGGCGTTGACCGTCTGGGGTGTCATGAGCCATTTGTTCCGGTCCACCGGCTTGCCCACTTCGTCCAGATGCCGTTCGACGTCTGCGTTGTGCGCGCGTTCCACATTGCCGAGGAGATCCGAGGGATCGATCTCCACTGCCGAGTAATCGATCCACTCGTCCGGGTATCCGATCTTCGGCCGGAATGCGTCCAGCTTCTTCAGCGCCTCCTGTTTGGTTTCCTCGCCCATCCACTGCAAGTCCGTGATGCTACACCGGTAGGCCTCGATCAGGTTGGAGACCAGTGCCTGCATCCTGGCTTTATGGGACTCAGGGAAGTGCCGGGAAACGTAGATCTGGCCCACCGCTTCGCCGAGTGAGGCCTCGACGACGGCCACTCCCCGCTTCCAGCGGTCCTTGTTCCGTGGAGTGCCGCTGATGGTTGTGCCATAGAAAGCGAAGTTCGCATCCACGAACTGTGCTGAGAGGTAAGGGGCGGCTGAACCAACCACGCGCATCGCGAGCCATTCCTGCCAGGCTTCAAGGGGCTCGGACTCAAGGAGGGATGCCGCACCGACGAAGAAATCAGGCGTGCTCACCACAATCTCCGTGCGTTTCTCAGGTGCGATCGCAGCCGCATCGAACCACGTGCCAATCAGTGGAAAGAGCTGGCTGGCCTCTTCTGCACTCTTAAGGTTGTACGTTTTCTGCGGATCACGGAGGGTGACGTTGTCCCAGTGGTGGGAGGCAAGGGCTGTTTCCAAAGCAACCACCCGTGAAGAAGCTCCCTCCGGGTCCGCGATCCCTGCCATGCCCAGCATGGTCTGGACGTGTTCGCGGTAGGCGCTGACTATCGGAGCGAATTTCTCCTCCCGATAGTACGACTCGTCGGGAAGGCCAAGACCGCCCTGCCCGGTGTAGAGAAGGATCCGATCAGGGTTGCCGGCATCGGGGGCGGGGTAAATGTAGAAGAGTCCACTGACGTCCGACCGGAAGAGGCGTCCTGCCAGTGCAATAAGCTCCGCGGACGACGTTGTCGAGAAAACAGCTGCCAGGCGTTCCCTGATGGGCTCCAGGCCCTTGGCCTCCACTGTTTCTTCATCCATGAAGCTCTTGTAGAGGTCTCCGACTTTCTGTTCTATCCCGGTCGCCTCAGCTCCCCGGTTGGCGGCTTCCTCAATGATTCCCCTGACGGCCAGTTCCGATCCGTCACGCAAGGCGGTGAAGGTTCCCTCAAGCGGCCGGTCGTCCGGGATGGTGGTGCTCTTGAGCCAGGCCCCGTTCACGTGCTGGTACAGGTCATCCTGCGGCCGGACGCTATGGTCGATGTTGGACAGGGCAATCCCCGAGTTTGGCACAGGTGCTCCTTCAGGTGAGGCTGCAGCCGGCGCGGTCACCGGTACAGCGTCTGCATAGTGGACGTTGCGGAGGGTGTTGCTCCTTCATCTTACGCACCCGTGTTACTGTGAAATGGTGCGCGCAGAACTGCTCCTTCTTAGCTGCCGTGGCGAGGCCTCAGACGCAATCTAGCTCAAGGCCACCCTCGCTGCGGAGTTTGTGTTGCCCGGCCACCCTTTCATCAAGAACCAGAAAAGGCCACGATACCGATGCGAAACGCACAAAAGCCCTCCGGAATGCCCGTCCACCGCTACCTGCCGTTCCACGAGCAGATCACCGTCGATCTGCCGGACCGCACCTGGCCGGACAAGAGAATCACCAATGCGCCGCGCTGGTGCGCCGTTGACCTCCGTGATGGCAACCAGGCACTGATCGATCCCATGAGCCCGGCCCGGAAAATGAAGATGTTTGATCTGCTGGTCCGCATGGGCTACAAGGAGATTGAAGTAGGGTTTCCCTCCGCTTCCCAGACTGACTTCGACTTTGTCCGCCAGCTCATCGAAGGCAACCACATCCCGGACGACGTCACCATCCAGGTGCTCACCCAGGCCCGTGAACACCTGATCGAGCGGACCTACGAGTCCCTGGTCGGCGCCAAGCAGGCCATCGTCCACCTGTACAACTCAACGTCGGTCCTGCAACGGCGCGTTGTCTTCAACCAGGACGAGGACGGGATTCTGGACATCGCCCTTCAAGGCGCCCGTCTGTGTAAAAAGTACGAGGAAACCCTCGTTGATACCGCCGTGACCTACGAATATTCCCCCGAATCCTTCACCGGCACCGAGCTGGAATACGCAGTGCGGGTGTGTAATGCGGTCGCTGACGTCTTTGAAGCTTCGGCCGACCGCCAGGTCATCATCAACCTGCCCGCGACCGTGGAGATGGCTACGCCCAACGTCTACGCGGACTCGATTGAGTGGATGAGCCGGCACCTGCACCCCCGTGAGGGAATCATCCTCTCCCTGCACCCGCACAACGACCGCGGCACCGGTGTTGCCGCTGCCGAACTGGGCTATCTGGCCGGCGCCGACCGCATCGAAGGATGCCTGTTCGGCAACGGCGAGCGGACCGGCAACGTGGACCTCGTGACGCTGGGCCTGAACATGTTCGTACAGGGCATCGACCCCATGATCGATTTCTCCGATATTGACGAAATCCGCCGAACCGTGGAGTACTGCAACCAGCTTCCCGTGGCTGAGCGTTCCCCGTACGGCGGCGACCTGGTCTTCACTGCGTTCTCAGGCTCCCACCAGGACGCCATCAAAAAGGGATTCGAGGCGTTGGAGAAAGAAGCCGCGGCAGCCGGCAAGGACGTCAGCGACTTCACCTGGCAGGTCCCGTACCTGCCCGTGGATCCTAAGGACCTGGGCCGCAGCTACGAAGCCGTCATTCGCGTGAACTCCCAGTCCGGCAAGGGCGGCGTCGCGTACCTGCTGAAGAACGAGCACAGCCTGGATCTTCCCCGACGTGCCCAGATTGAATTCTCCGGAGTCATTCAGCGCCAGACGGACACCGTGGGCGGCGAAGTGAGCGGCGCGCAGCTCTGGAAGCTCTTCCAGGACGAGTACCTCCCCTCCACCGAATCCGGCAACCAGTGGGGACGCTATTCCCTCGGCTCCTTCAGCACCGAAGTCGACGAGTCCGGTGACATGACACTGCACGCCACCCTGAACATCGACGGTGTCCAGGTCCGCCGCACCGGAACCGGCAACGGCCCCATCGCAGCCCTCCTGAACATCCTGAGCGGAGACGGTGTGGATGTGCGTGTTCTGGACTACAGCGAACACGCCTTGTCTGAAGGCGGAAACGCGATGGCAGCCGCCTATGTGGAGGCTGCAGTGGGGGAGCGGGTCCTCTGGGGAATTGGCATCGACTCGAACACCAGCATGTCTTCACTGAAGGCTGTCATCTCTGCCGTAAACCGGGCCATCCGAGACGCGCAAGCCTGAGAATCCCAGCCCAAGCCTGAGAGCCCCGGGGTGTGCCGCAGCAGTTATGCCGCGGCACACCCTGACTCCCGGCCTGTTTGGGCCAGGACGGTGCGAAGATTAGCTGTGGTCAACCAATCATTTGCGGCGCGCTCCTATCGGGATGACGCGGTAGTGCTGCGTACCCATAAGCTCGGTGAAGCTGACCGCATCATCACGCTGCTCACAAAGCATCACGGGCAGGTACGTGCAGTGGCCAAAGGCGTACGGCGCACCAGCAGCCGCTTTGGCGCGCGGCTGGAACCGTTCATGGTCGCCGATCTACAGCTTATCTCCGGACGTTCGCTCGATATCGTCACGCAGGCAGTCGCTAAGGGTGCCTACGGCGGAAACATTGCCGCAGATTACGGCCGTTACACCGTGGCGGCCGCCATGACCGAAACTGCGGAAAAGCTGACGGACGTTGACGGCGAAGCGGGTACCGCGCAGTACAACCTGCTGGTAGGTGCGCTGGCCTCCTTGAGCCGCGGTGACCATTCTCCCGAACTGATCCTGGACTCCTACCTGCTCCGGGCCCTGGCCACCGGAGGATGGGCACCAAGCTTTACGCAATGTTCCCGCTGCGGCGCCGCAGGTCCGCACACAGCTTTCTCCGCTCCCTTGGGCGGAATGGTCTGCGGAAACTGCCGCCCGCCGGGTTCCCCGGCGCCGGCGGCCGAGACAGTGTTGCTGCTTGGTGCTTTGCTGACAGGTGACTGGACGACGGCGGATGCGTCCCTGAGCGTCCACCGCAGGGAGTCGGCGGGTTTGGTGGCAAGCTACCTGCAGTGGCATCTTGAACGTGTACTGAAATCCCTCAAACATGTGGAGCGAACGTAACTTGGCCTTGGGAAATAAAAGAAAAACGGTCCGCCAACGAACCGCTCCAGTGATCAGCCCCTACCCCCATCCTTCCGGAGCGCTCCCACCGGCCATTCCTGCCGAGTTCATCCCGCGCCACGTGGCCATTGTCATGGACGGCAACGGCCGTTGGGCCAACCAGCGGGGCCTGCCAAGAATCGAAGGGCACAAGGCCGGCGAACCCGCCTTGCTTGACGTGATGGCCGGAGCCATCCAGCTGGGTATAGAGCACGTGAGCGTCTATGCGTTCTCGACGGAAAACTGGCGGCGATCGCCCGAGGAGATCCGGTTCCTGATGGGTTTTAACAAGGATGTGCTGCGTCGCCAGCGAAACCAGCTGGATGACTGGGGCGTGCGGGTGCGCTGGTCCGGCCGCCGCCCGAAGCTCTGGGGTTCAGTGATCCGCGAACTTGAGGAAGCCGAGGAGTACACCCGCGGCAACAGCACCTGCACGTTGAACATGTGTGTTAATTACGGCGGGCGGGCGGAAATCGCAGACGCGGTCGCCGCTATTGCCCAGGATGTGGCGGCCGGTTACCTCAAGCCCTCAGCCATCAGCGAGAAGACCATTCAGAAGTACCTGGACGAGCCTGACCTGCCTGACGTCGACCTCTTCCTGCGAAGCTCGGGGGAGCAGCGGCTGTCGAATTTCATGCTCTGGCAGTCGGCCTATGCGGAGTTTGTCTTCATGGATACGCTCTGGCCTGACGTTGACCGCCGGACCCTGTGGGACGCCGTGGAAATTTACGCCCAGCGGGACCGCCGCTACGGTGGCGCAGTGGACGCCGCCGCAACGTAGGCCCCAACTTGAGGCAACCACCGAACCATGCCTCCTCCTGACGGTTGCCTATTGATCTTGATCCTGGACGTATCCGCGGATCCAACGGGAAAGACGCGCATAGGCATCCTCGCGAACCTTGGGCGGGGAGAGGAACACGTCATGGAGGCCACCCTCGATGCGTTCAAGGGTGACAGACCTTCCCAGTGCCAAGGCACGGATGGCGATCGCGTTGACATCGAGCACGGCGTCCGTCCTGCGCATCTCCTCGGTCCAGAAGAGGCCGTTGGCGCTTGCCCCGGAGAGCAGGACCAGTATGGGTATTTCGATACCAAGGCCGCGGGCCACCTTCGCATGTGCGGCCAGAACTGCACTCAGCCAGCCTGCCCTGACAGGGAATGCCAGGGGTGGCCTGTACTTGTCATCGAGGGCCCATTCGCCCTCAGCGGTGTTGCTGATACTGCGCCAGTAGAAACCACGTTCGGGGAGGCGGAGAACGGCTTCGGGCTTGAAACGGGCGATTGGTTCCACCATGGTCCAGGCGACGCGCCTGACGAGGGTGCTGCCGTGCATCTCCAGCCAGGGGCTGTTGAGGACCAGTTGGCTTGCCGCTCCCGGATGTCGGCTCACCCACAGGGCGGCCACCAGCCCGCCGGCTGAATGCCCCATCAGGGTCAACGACGGCGGAGGGGAATCCCGCGGTCCGAGCGCGTTGATAATGCTGATGGCCTGGGCGATTTCGGCGTCGTAATCGGCAAGGTCAGCGACATATCCTCCTGGAACCCCCTCCTGCAGGCTTCGGCCGTGGTTGTGCATGTCAAGGGCGAAGAATTCAAATCCCTTGCCGTACCAGAAGGCAGCAAGTTCAACGTTAAAGAAGTAGTCGCTCCAGCCATGCAGGAAGAGGATAGCCCGCCGTTGAAGGGGTAATTCCGCTTCAACACCGGCAGGGGAATAACGGATAAGGGTGGCAGTCCGCTCTGTCCCGTCGTCGCCCCGTGCCTGGAAGCTGTACGCCTGGAAGTCAGCACCCAGGATGTCTGGTCTCCACTCCATGGCACCAGCCTAGGCATCCAAAGGGAAGTCAGGGAGTGGAGAGGCCCGTCCAGTTTGGTCTGGGCCCCTCGAGACGGAAAACTAGAGGCATGCGCGTATACCCAACTTTCTTTCGGCTGGCCTTTTCCTGGATGGACGCCGAACGCGCCCACAAAATCGGCTTCCGTGCCATCCGGCTCGTCCACGCTTCCGGTGTGGGCAAGGTACTCTCCAAATTCACAGCTCCCGCACCTTCATTGGAAACAAAGGCATTCGGCCTGACGTTCCCGTCGCCCTTCGGCCTCGCTGCAGGCTTTGACAAGGAAGGGCTTGGCATCGAGGCGCTGAGCGAGCTCGGGTTTGGGCATGTGGAGGTTGGAACCATCACGGGACAGGCGCAGCCGGGTAACGAAAAACCCCGCCTGTTCCGCCTGATCGAGGACCGCGCGGTCATAAACCGGATGGGCTTCAACAATGACGGCGCCTCAGCGGTGGCTCCCCGCCTGCGCTCCGCGCGTGCAGCCCTGCAGAGGAGGCATCCCGGAGTGCGGCCCCTCATCGGCGTCAATATCGGCAAGAGCAAGCTGGTGGAGCTGGAAGAGGCCACGGAGGATTACCTCATCAGTGCCCGGAATCTGGCGCCGGCAGCTGATTACCTGGTGGTGAACGTCAGCTCCCCGAATACTCCCGGCCTTCGTCTGCTTCAGAATGTGGAGACTCTCCGACCGCTGCTGAAAGCAGTGGGCGAGACGGCAGACCAGGCGGCAGGGCGCCACGTCCCGCTGCTGGTGAAGATTGCCCCTGACCTTAGCGACGAGGATATCGACGACGTAGCCCGCCTCGCCCTTGACCTGAAACTGGATGGCATCATCGCCACCAACACCACCATTGGCCGTGAGGGTCTTGCCACCGCTCCGGAGGAGGTAGCTGCCTGCGGCGCCGGCGGTCTCTCAGGAGCCCCCCTTAAGAGCCGGTCTTTGGATGTATTGCGGCGGCTAAGCAGAGCGACTGAAGGGAAGCTCACGCTCATCGCCGTCGGGGGAGTAGAGACAGCCCAGGACGTCCGGGAGCGGCTGGACGCCGGGGCAACGTTGGTCCAGGGCTACACGGCCTTTCTTTACGAAGGACCGTTCTGGGCAGCCCATATCAACAGGCAGCTCGCTAAATTGTGAACAGATCCGGGAAAGCGCGTATTGCCCGCTGGTAGCGACAGCCTCGAGGAGATAAAGGAAGCCCCGGCGGATTTTCCGCCGGGGCTTCGCTTTCCCTGTTCCAACCATCAAACCGAGAGGACGGGAGTCAGGAGGGGTACTCGCCCCGGCTGACCAGCGGCTTCGGGAGGCGCAGCTTTCGGAACTGCAGGGAGCGCATGGACCCGTACCAGACGGTTCCGCGCTCCGGTTCACCGAACTTTTCAGTGAGGCGCTTCCGCAGCTTCCTGGACAGGATGAAGACGTCGACGAAAACTGCAAGGAACATGACCCAGAACCCTACGAGGACGTAGACCATCAGTTCGCTGCTTGCAGGGATGAGCAATGACACGATGACGAATACAAGAGCTCCGAACATCAGGTACTCGCCCAGGCTGAAGCGTGCGTCCACGTAGTCCCGCGCGTAACGCTTCTGCGGGCCCTTGTCGCGCAGCGGCAGGAACTTCTCATCGCCGGTATCCAGGGCGCGGCGCATTTTCAGTCGCTGTTCCTGGACGGCAGCACGCTCGGCGGCCTTTGAGGCTTTACGGTCTTCAGGCACTAAGGGCCGCTTGCGTGCGGCTTCCTGTGCCTTGCGCTTGGGCGTCGGCGTGCCCTTGCCAACGGCTGCGTTCTGCCGGGCCTCAGCCTCGGCAGCCTGCTGATCAACTACGTCTTGCGCCAATGGCGCTTCTTTTCTACGTCCAAACACCACTACAGAATACCCTGAGGGCGGTGCCACTGATGTTCTGCATCCGAGCGGTCACTGCTGCCCCGCAGGTCGCTGTCAGGGCCTGAATTTCCAGACACCAGAAGCGGGTGATGGTCGGTTTGTTGTCGTCTAGTACAGAGGTAGTGTGTGGCCATGACATCAACTCCCGCCCAGCCCTCACAGACCTCGAGTAAGCCCCTGGACGAAGCCCGGATTGAAGATCTCAAACGTGCAGTGGACGATGCTTTTGAGGCAACTGTTGAGAAACTCAAGAACCTCGTGAGTATCCCGGGGATTGCCTGGCCGAGCTTTGATCCGGCAGAACTGGATCGCAGCGCCAAGCATGTTGCGGAACTCGTGAGCCATGCGGGCCTCAGCGACGTCCAGATCCTCCGCTGCGACAAGGAGGATGGAACGCCTGGCGGACCGGCCGTCGTCGCTCGCCGGAAAGCCGCCCCCGGCAAGCCAACAATCCTCCTTTATGCGCATCACGACGTCCAGCCCCCCGGGGATGCGGGCCTGTGGAAATCAGAGCCCTTCACCGCCGTCGAGCGTGATGGCCGTCTCTTTGGACGCGGTGCCGCCGATGACAAAGCAGGAATCATGGCGCACCTGGCGGCCTATTCCGCCGTCTCAGACGTTCTGGCGGATCTGTTCGGACTGGGAGTCACGTTTTTCTTTGAAGGTGAGGAGGAAGCCGGTTCCCCCACTTTCAGGGCCTTCCTCGAAGAGCATCGTGAGCTGCTCCATGCGGACGTCATAGTGGTTGCCGATTCCAGCAACTGGAAGGTCGGAATCCCTGCCCTGACGACAAGCCTGCGGGGGCTGGTGGACGGCACGGTGGAAGTCCAGGTCCTCGAACATGCCGTCCACTCAGGTATGTTCGGTGGCCCGGTCCTCGACGCACCAACTCTGCTGTCCCGCATCATCGCCACCTTTCATGATGAGGACGGAAATGTCGCCATTGAAGGTTTGGTGGGCCGGGACGAGGTGGCCGTGGACCTCACGGAGGCGGAGTACCGCGCCGACGCTTCAGTGCTCGACGGCGTGAGGCTCGCAGGTACGGGAAGTATCGCGTCCCGGTTGTGGACCAAGCCTTCGCTCTCCATCATCGGTTTTGACGCACCAGGAGTGGACGTGGCCTCCAACACCCTCCTGCCGAGGGCGAAAGCAAAGTTCAGCCTTCGCCTGGCTCCCGGCCAGGATCCCGATCAGGCCATGGAGGCCGTCCGGAAACATGTCGAGACCAAGCCTCCTTTCGGCGCGCGCGTGGTGTTCACGCCCGGGGAACAGGGGAGCTCCTTCCTCACGGACACCGGCTCCGCAGCAGCCCGCAAGGCAATGTGGGCCTTGGGTGAGGCATGGGGTGTCCCTGCTGTTGAGATGGGAATCGGGGGCTCTATTCCGTTCATCGCAGATCTCACCGAGCTTTACCCGGACGTCCAGATCCTGGTGACGGGTGTCGAGGATCCGGATTCCCGGGCCCACAGCGCCAATGAGTCCCTTCATCTTGGTGATTTCCGCAATGCGGTGGTCGCAGAGGCCCTCCTGCTGGCAACGCTCAATCACGAAGGCCTGGCTTAAAGGGAGTGACCAGGGCCCGCGAATCAGCCTCCGGGAACATTCAGGTCCTAAGAACGGTTACGTCTGAAGTTAGAGCTAGAGCACTGCGCGACGTAGCATTAGCTATAGCCCATACCGTTTCCCCGGGGCGGACAAGGCGACAGCCTGGTCGCCACCATGTTGCAAGAAGGTAGGCCAATGAGTACTACGACCAATGAAAACAGCATCGAATCCACGGAGATCACCGGCGAGGAGCTGGCCAGCCACGAGGTCAAGCTGACCGATGTCGCCGCCGGCAAGGTCCGCAGCCTGTTGGAGCAGGAAGGCCGCACCGACCTTCGACTGCGCGTTGCCGTCCAGCCCGGCGGCTGCTCAGGGCTTATTTACCAGCTGTACTTTGACGAGCGGATCCTGGACGGCGATGCCGTACGCGATTACGACGGTGTCGAGGTAGTGGTTGACAAGATGAGCGTTCCCTACCTCAGCGGTGCCAGCATCGACTTCGAGGACACCATCGCAAAGCAGGGTTTCACCATCGACAACCCCAATGCCGGAGGCTCCTGCGCCTGCGGCGATTCGTTCCACTGACCGGAAATACAATCCACTTCACCGTGCCCCGGTGACCGGTTTTAACCGGCGCCGACGCACGGTGCAGTCATGTGGGCGAAAACCCCCGGGGAGCGGTAAGCTCTACACCGAGTAGTAAAACTTTTCGTGTGCCCGGGGGTTTAGACAGCCCGGGCGACAGCAACAAGTAGGAAGGGCCGTCTGTGAGTTCGCAGAACCGAACCGGCAGCCGACGCAAAAAGATCTCTTCGATCACAGGCTTGGCATTAGCCGGCGCGTTGGCTTTGACTGGATGTTCACCAGAGGTACAGAAGGGGTGGTTGCCCACCGAGCGTGGCACCACCAATCACACTGACCGAATCATGGACCTCTGGGTCAACTCATGGATAGCCGCATTGATCGTCGGCGCCATCACGTGGGGTCTGATGATCTGGTGCATCGTCGCTTACCGTCGCCGAAAGGGCACGGTTGGATTTCCCCGGCAGACGAGCTTCAACCTTCCACTGGAAGTCTTCTACCTCACCATTCCGTTGTTCATGGTGCTTGTGTTCTTCTACTTCACCGACCGCGACCAGCAGGCGATCGATGACAGGTCCCAGCCGGCCGACGTCGTGGTTGATGTCCGCGGAAAGCAGTGGGCATGGGACTTCAACTACAAGGCTGGCGAGGTCATCAATGAAGACCTTCACGAAGCAGGCGTCCAGGCCCACCTGACCGGTGAGGAAGTGGACAAGGAGAAGCTTCCTACCCTCTACCTGCCGGTCAACAAGTCTGTTGACCTGGAACTCAACGCCCGCGACGTCATCCACTCCTTCTGGGTCCCGGCCTTCCTCCAGAAGCGCGACATGATCCCGGGCAGGACCAACTACATCCGGTTCACGCCCACCAAAGAAGGAACCTACGACGGCAAGTGCGCCGAGCTTTGCGGGGAATACCACTCCGAAATGCTGTTCCGCGTGAAGGTTGTCTCTGAGTCCGAATTCCAGGCCCACATGGACAAACTGCGCCAGGACGGCAACACAGGGCTCCTCGGCGAAGAGTACGACCGCAATCCCAACCTGAACGAAATTAAGTAAGGGGAGCGACCGTGGCTACGTACACTCAATCGCCCGCCGGGATCCTTGAAGCTCCCGTAGTTCCTAATTCCAAGGGACGCATCGTCGTCAACTGGATCACCTCGACCGACCACAAGACCATCGGGTACATGTATCTGATCGCGTCGTTCGTGTTCTTCTGCTTTGGTGGCGTCATGGCGCTGCTAATCCGTGCAGAACTGTTTGAACCCGGTATGCAGATCCTGCAGACCAAGGAACAGTACAACCAGCTCTTCACCATGCATGGAACCGTGATGTTGCTGATGTTTGCAACGCCATTGTTCGCCGGCTTCACCAACGTCATCATGCCCCTGCAGATTGGCGCCCCGGACGTTGCCTTCCCGCGACTGAATGCCCTGGCCTTCTGGTTCTTCCTGTTTGGCTCCACCATTGCGGTGTCAGGCTTCATCACACCGCAGGGCGCCGCGTCCTTTGGCTGGTTTGCGTATGCCCCGTTGTCCAACACCACTTTCAGCCCCGGCATCGGTGGCGACCTGTGGGTGTTCGGCCTGGCGCTCTCGGGTTTCGGCACCATCCTCGGAGCCGTCAACTTCATCACCACCATCATCTGCATGCGTGCTCCCGGCATGACCATGTGGCGTATGCCGATCTTCACCTGGAACGCCCTTGTTACGTCCATCCTCGTGCTGATGGCGTTCCCGCCGCTGGCAGCAGCGCTGTTCGCGTTGGGTGCGGACCGGAAGTTCGGTGCACACATTTTCGACCCGGAGAACGGCGGAGCTGTGCTTTGGCAGCACCTGTTCTGGTTCTTCGGCCACCCCGAGGTGTACATCATCGCCCTGCCGTTCTTCGGTATTGTCTCGGAGATCTTCCCGGTCTTCAGCCGCAAGCCGATTTTCGGCTACAAGGGACTGGTCTACGCAACGATCGCCATTGCTGCTCTCTCTGTGACCGTGTGGGCCCACCACATGTACGTAACCGGCTCGGTTCTGCTGCCGTTCTTCGCCTTCATGACGATGCTGATTGCAGTTCCCACCGGCGTGAAGTTCTTCAACTGGATCGGCACCATGTGGCGCGGGTCGATCACATTCGAGACACCGATGCTCTGGAGCATCGGGTTCCTGGCAACGTTCCTCTTCGGCGGCCTGACGGGCATCATCCTGGCCTCACCGCCCCTGGACTTCCATGTTTCAGACTCGTACTTCGTGGTAGCGCACTTCCACTACGTCGTCTTCGGTACTGTTGTGTTCGCCATGTTCGCAGGCTTCTACTTCTGGTGGCCCAAGTGGACCGGCAAAATGCTGAACGAACGCCTGGGCAAGATCCACTTCTGGCTCCTGTTCCTGGGCTTCCACGGCACGTTCCTTATCCAGCACTGGCTGGGTGTTGAAGGTATGCCGCGCCGCTATGCGGACTACATGCCCCAGGACGGTTTCACCTGGATGAACCAGTTCTCCACGATTGCCTCATTCGTTCTTGGTGCGTCACTGATTCCGTTCTTCTGGAACGTTTACATCACCTGGCGCAGCGCCGAGAAGGTCGAAGTGGATGACCCGTGGGGCTTCGGAGCATCGCTGGAGTGGGCGACGTCCTGCCCGCCGCCGCGGCACAACTTCACATCGCTGCCGCGGATCCGGTCGGAGCGTCCCGCACTGGACCTGCACCACCCGGAGCTATCCCAATCCCACACCGTTGAGTCTCCGGCACCCGCTGCGGCGGCGCTCGGTAACGCCGACCAGAAGGACACCTCAAAGTGAAGATCGAATCATGGATATTTGGAGCCGGAGTCTTCTTCTTCGTCCCGGTCTCGCTGATTTACGGTTTCCTCACTCACTGGTCTGAGTGGGTGGGCATCCTTGGGATTCTTCTCGTGGGTGGTCTTGCCGGCATGATCGGTGCCTACCTTGGCTTCACTGGAAAGCGGGTCGGTTTGCGGCCGGAAGACCGGGCCGACGCTGAGATCCATGAAGGCGCCGGGGAACAGGGTCATTTCAGCCCCTGGAGCTGGTGGCCGCTCGTACTGGGGCTGGCCTGTGCGGCTGGCTTCCTGGGCCTTGCTGTTGGCTTCTGGATTGTGTTCATCGCAGCCGGACTTGCCACAGTAGCCCTCGTTGGCTGGGTGTTCGAGTACAGCCGAGGCGACCACGCACACTAGCCTTTAGGCATAAGTGTTATAGATGTACGACGGCGGGCCCCACCTTTTGGTGGGGCCCGCTGCATTTAATACCTTTGCCTCCGGGATGATGCCGGTCACGCAGAGATCAAGTCAGGAAATGGCCGCTTGATCCGACGCAAGGGCAGGCAGCCGTGACACCCGTTGGTCCGTTCCCATCGCCTCCAACAGCGCGCCCAGGGCCGTCAACGCGCCCTCGGCGTCTGCCAGGTGGAACCCTGCGGGGAGGGCTTCCGGGTCCACAGACAGCTCAACCTCACACCCGCACTCAAAGTCCGCCGTCATGACCTCCAGGAGGGAGCGCGCATCCACCGGGGATATGCCTGCTTTGCTGATGGTCACCGGAAGCCCCGTCTCCGTGACAGCCCGTACAAACCGCGCTGCCGGCCGGGCATGGAGCCCTATTTCTGATTCCACGATCGCCTTACGCACTGGCATCGCAACTCCTTCTCTGCAGCGGCACACAGCCACTGTTTGATCAACCAATCCAAGGGTAGCCGTGCTCCCTTCAGAGCGTGCAATTCGAGACGAAGGGGTGGTCTAGACCTTTGCCTGTCTTGGCCTAGGCTTGTCTCATGAAAAACTATCGGAAGGGCCCCACTGATGCCTTCTGACGCTGCCCGTATCGTCGGGGACATTGACCGTAAGAGCGGCATTCCCATCTACATTCAGCTTCGGGAACTACTCAGGGCCTATATAGGTTCTTCGTGCCCGCCTGGTTCAGCGCTCCCCTCGGAAAGAGATCTGGCGGAGCGGTTTGGGCTGGCAAGAATGACTGTCAGGCAGGCAATTGATGCTCTCGTGGGGGAGGAGGTTATTGAGCGCGTGGTGGGTCTCGGTACTTTCGTCCGCAGGCCCAAGCTCGACCTCCAGGTTAAGCTCACGTCCTACACCGAAGAGATGCAACGCCGCGGCATGGTTCCCGCAGCCAAAGTCCTGAGCTTCGAGCAGATTGCAGCCAGCGCCTTCCTGGCCCGTGAACTGCAGCTGGAGGAAGGGACGGCCCTGGTCCGGTTCCGAAGGCTCCTGTTGGCCGATAATGAGCCGATGAGCGTGGACGAGAACTTTATCCCCGCCCACCGTGTCCCAGGTCTGCTGGACGGTGAGCCACCCACGTCCCTGTACAACGTCCTGAGTGAACGCTACGGACTCGTCATGGAATGGGGCGAGGACATGATTGAGGCGACGGCAGCCACTCCTTCAACTGCGCGTCTTCTCAATGTTGAAGTCGGCTCGCCGCTGCTGAAGATCCAGCGCCACGCCTTCGTTGCCAGGGCGATGGTGGACTATTCCGTCTCGTATTACCGTGCTGACCGCTATAAGCTCTGGGTGCCCTTGCAGCGTCCAGGGGTGCGGCCCACGCGGAACTATGCGTCGGGTTACCGGCAGCAATAGCAGCACGTTCCAAGAAACTCAGCTCCAAGCAAAGACGTAAGGCCCGGTCCAATGGACCGGGCCTTACGTGGTTCAAAGCAATTGTAGCGATTGTGACCGCTACTAGTGGGTGAGGCTCCGTTGTTCCTCTGCCGCCTCTACAGCTTCGTGCTGCCCGTGATGGCCATGGGCTGCTTCAAGCTCTGCAGGTGTGGCCGGAGCAACGCGGTCCTCGAAGAACAGCTTGGAAAGAGCGGCACGTCGCTTCTCTTTCTTCGTGACGATTCCGTGCTCGTTGGGAACAGCCGGAAGCGGTGCGGGCGATTCGAAACCGACCAGCTTGTAGCGCTTGTACTCGTCCAGCGGAGCGTGGACCTCGATGAACTCACCGTGGGGCAGACGTACGATACGTCCTGTCTCGCGGCCGTGGAGTGCGATCTCACGGTCCTTGCGCTGCAGGGCGAGCGCGACACGCTTGGTGACGATGAAGGCGAGCACCGGGCCGATGAAGAACAGCGCGCGCAGCCAGTAGGTGACATCGTTCAGGGACACATTGAAGTGTGTCGCAATGAGGTCAGAACCAGCAGCCGCCCACATGACGCAATACCAGGTGAAGCCGGCCATTCCGATTGCGGTACGCGTGGGTGCGTTCCTCGGACGGTCCAGAACGTGGTGTTCGCGGTTGTCCTTGGTGATCCACCGTTCGATCCACGGATACATGAACATCACCGTGAAGAGGATACCGGCAGGAACCAGTGCCGGCAGCAGCACGTTGAGCGTCAGGACATAGCCAAAGATCACGTACTCGAAGTGGAAGTCACCAATGACGCCAGGCATCAGGCGGAGGGCCCCGTCAACGAAGCCGATGTACCAGTCAGGCTGGGTGCCTGCAGACACAGGGGAGGGGTCGTACGGGCCATAGTTCCAGATCGGGTTGATCGTGAAGAACGCTGCCATCATTGCGATAACACCGAAGACGATGAAGAAGAACCCGCCGGCCTTTGCTGCATAGACAGGGCCAAGGGGGTAGCCAACGACGTTGCCGTCATTGCGGCCGGGACCGGGGTACTGCGTGTGCTTGTGGACAACCACCATAAAGAGGTGCAGCACAATCATGAGCAGGATCAGGGCCGGGACCAACAGAATGTGCAGCATATAGAGCCGGCCGATGATGACCGTGCCCGGGAACTCCCCGCCGAAGAGGAAGAACGAGATGTATGTTCCGATGACCGGAATGGACTTGATAACACCGTCGATGATGCGCAGGCCGTTGCCGGAAAGCAGGTCATCGGGGAGTGAGTAACCGGTGAAGCCGGCGGCCATGGCGAGGATCAGCAGGACTCCGCCGACAACCCAGTTGAGTTCACGGGGCTTGCGGAAGGCGCCCGTGAAGAACACACGCAGCATGTGAACGGCAATCGAGGCCACGAACAGCAGGGCCGCCCAGTGGTGTACCTGGCGCATGAACAAACCGCCACGGACATCAAAGGAGATGTCCAGCGACGAGCTGTACGCAACGGACATTTCGACGTTCTGCAGCCCGGTGAAGGAGCCGTCGTAATGGGTCTCCGCCATGGACGGGTCGAAGAAGAACGTGAGGAAGGTGCCCGACAAAAGAAGGATGACGAAGGAGTACAAGGCGACTTCGCCGAACATGAAGGACCAGTGGTCCGGAAATACCTTGCGGCCAAATTCCCGGAGGATGCCCGAGCCGCCAACGCGCTCATCTACAAAGTCCGTGATTCGGCCGGTTTTTGTTTTAGCGACGTAGGCGGGGGCTTCAGCTCTTGATGCTGCGCTCATGCTCATCACGCTCCCAGTAACTCGGTCCTACAGGTTCATTGAAGTCGCTCGTAGCGACGAGGTAGCCCTCGTCATCAACTGCAATTGGCAGCTGGGGGAGAGGACGGCTGGCCGGGCCAAAGATAACCTTGCATTCCTTCGTCAGGTCAAAGGTTGACTGGTGGCACGGGCACAGCAGGTGGTGCGTCTGCTGCTCGTAAAGGGCAACTGGGCACCCGACGTGGGTGCAGATCTTGGAGTAGGCAACGATTCCGTTGTAACCCCAATCTTCGCGTCCCGGCGAGGGATTCAGGGACTCAGGATCCAGGCGCATCAACAGAACGACGGCCTTGGCCTTTTCGTTCAGTTTGCCTTCGTGGAGTTCGTTGAGGCCTTCAGGTATGACGTGGAAGGCGGAACCGATGGTGACATCCGCTGCCTTGATCGGGGTTCCATCGGGGTCACGGGTGAGGCGCTTGAGCTTGCCGTCCTCGGGTGCCCACATGGTGTGGGCCAAGGCCTTGTCAGGACGGGGGCCGAGGTCACCAAAGATGGCGATTGCAGGCCAAGGGGCGAAGAAAGCAGCACCAAGGAGGGTGTTGCGGATCAGCGGCCGGCGCTTGATGCCTGTTTCCTCGACAATGTCGTCGACGATGCGCACGGCGGCCTGGCGGTCCTCCTCGAGGCGGACAGCATGACGCTCTTCGGATACTTCATGGTCCGGCATAAGGGCTTTGGCCCAATGGACAATGCCGGTGCCGATGCCAAGCATGGCAAAGGCGGTACCCAGTCCCAGCAGGGCGTTCTGCAGCCGGATGTCCGCGATGGTGGCGCCGGAGCCTTCCCCCAAATCGATGACAAAATACGCCACCAGGAAGATAAAGGTGCCAACGACCGAAAGGCCAAACAGAAAGGCTACCTGCCGTTCTGCTCGTTTCGCGGCCCGCGGGTCCGTGTCAGCCAGGCGCAAACGATGCGGAGGAAGTCCAGGATCCTGGAACTTCTCCACCTCATTCTGACCAGCCGTAGCTACGGTGCCCGAGTGGTTCGGACTGCCGTCACTATGGTTGCCCATGATTCGCCTCATCCTTCTCTCGTCTCGGTCGGTGCCGAGTTAGTTTTCAATTCCTATCCGCCTGATCGGCGGAAATTCTTACGTGGTCCGGAGCGGCAGCTATGACGTCCGGGAGGTTAGCCAGATGGTGAAGGCAATGATGACGCCGAGACCGGCGATCCAGACAAACAGACCTTCAGCAACCGGGCCCAATGCCCCGAGATCTGCTCCACCCGGCGAACCGTTGTTTTCGATCTGCTTCAGGTAGGTGATGATGTCGCGCTTGCCCTCAGGGGAGATGTTCGCGTCGTTGAATACGGGCATGTTCTGCGGACCCGTAGCCATGGCCTCGTAGATGTGCTGGCCGGAAACCCCAGCAAGGGGAGGTGCGTACTTGCCCCTGGTCAAAGCACCACCGGCAGCAGCAGCGTTGTGGCACATGGCGCAGTTGACGCGGAACAGCTCTCCGCCTTCAGCTGCATTGCCCTTCTCGTCCAGGAGTCCGGCTTCGGGGATGGACGGGCCGGGGCCGAGGCTGGCAACGTAGGCTGCGAGCTGACGGGTCTGCTCTTCGTTGAACTGAACCGGCTTTTCCTGCGCCTGCGGACCGTTCATCTGCATCGGCATGCGGCCGGTGCCTACCTGGAAGTCGACAGAAGCAGCACCGACGCCCACCAGGGAAGGGCCATCCTGCGTTCCGCTTGCACCCATACCGTGGCAGGTTGCACAGTTAGCGGCGAACAGCTTTCCGCCTTCTTCTGTGTCCTGCTCTGTGAAGTTTGTGGTGGAAGCCTTGGCCTGGTTCATGGTGGTGGCAACGGCGTACAGCCCACCCGTGACCAGGAGGCCCATCAACAGCAATGCTATTGCGGCCAGTGGGTGACGTCGCTTCTGCGAGAGTGCCTTCACGTGGTGGTTCCTTTATTCGATGGTGCGCCGGCTCCGGGAGCCGCTTCTTGAAATTCTGCCTCTTGTAGAAAAAGAGTCAAGTCGGGCTACTTCAGCACGTAGATGACCATGAACAGGCCAATCCACACGACATCGACGAAGTGCCAGTAGTACGAGGTGACAATTGCCGACGTTGCCTCGAAGTGCCCGAACTTTTTCGCGGCGAAGGAACGTCCCATGATGAAGAGGAAGGCAATGAGTCCGCCAATGACGTGCAGGCCGTGGAAGCCGGTGGTCATGTAGAAGGCCGAACCGTAGGCGTTGGAGGAGAGCGATACATGCTCGGAGACCAACATCGCGTATTCAGTGGCCTGCCCCGCAACGAAGAACGCACCCATAAGGAACGTCAGCGTAAACCACTCGTTCATTCCCCAGCGGGTGAACTGCAAAGCTCCACCGCTTCGGCGCGGTTGCAGGCGCTCAGCAGCGAAAACACCCATCTGGCAGGTAAACGAGCTCGCCACAAGGACGATGGTGTTCACCAAGGCGAAGGGGAAGTTGAGCTTGGCAGTCTCCTCGGCCCACATCCCTCCGGATGTCGAACGCAAGGTGAAGTACATGGCAAAGAGGCCGGCGAAGAACATCAGCTCACTGGACAGCCAGACCACGGTTCCTACGGAAACCATATTCGGGCGGTTGAGCGTCGGGTGCGCCGGGGTACTGGGGGCATGGGTCGCAGCAGTCACATAGACATTATGTCTGCAAAAGTTCGTCCTGCCCAACGCAAACCGGGTTTTCCGGGGACTTTTTCTACAAAGACGCGAATTCGCGCGAAAAAGTTCCCGACTGCGTTCACATTGGTCTGGCAGCATTCGCCTCGATAGCATCAGGAGGTGACTTCACAGGTATCTGCGCAGCCGCCCGTTAACACGTGGCCCCGGCTCATCTCGGCATTGATCCATCGCACGGACCTCACGGCAGAAGATACCGAGTGGGCCATGGGCAACATCATGTCCGGGGAGGCGACCCCTGCACAGATAGCCGGATTCCTCGTGGCGCTCAGGGCCAAGGGCGAAACCGTTGATGAACTGACCGGTCTGGTGAAAGCCATGGTGGCTCACGCGAACCCCATCAGTATCTCCGGCGAGAAGCTGGACATCGTGGGCACAGGCGGAGACCAGTTGAACACCATCAACATCTCCACCATGGCTGCCCTTGTGGCAGCTGGAGCCGGTGCCCGCGTGGTTAAGCACGGCAACCGGGCTGCTTCATCTTCCTCCGGTTCCGCTGATGTTCTCGAAGCGCTCGGAGTCCGTCTGGATCTGGCCATTGACCGTGTGGCCAGGAATGCTGAAGAGGCGGGAATCACTTTCTGCTTCGCCCAGGTGTTCCATCCATCGTTCCGCTACACCGCTGTTCCCCGCCGGGAACTTGCCATACCCACGGCCTTTAATTTCCTTGGTCCACTGACCAACCCCGCAAAAGTACAAGCGTCCGCCGTGGGCGTGGCCCACGCGCGGATGGCACCGCTGGTAGCGGGCGTGCTGGCGCGCAGGGGCAGCCGCGGTCTGGTATTTCGCGGCGACGACGGCCTGGACGAGCTGAGCACGACAGGGCCGTCCACCGTCTGGGAAATCCGGAACGGCCAGGTGGAGCAGGAAACCTTTGATCCCCGCGAACTCGGGATCCGTCCGGCGACGATGGAGGAACTCCGTGGCGGAGACGCCCAGGCCAATGCCGCCGTCGTGCGTCAGGTTCTTTCAGGCAGTAAGGGGCCGGCGCGGGACGCCGTGCTGCTGAACGCCGCGGCTGGCCTGGTGGCTTTTGATATGACCGCGGAGGGGCCGTTGCTGCAGCGGATGGGCGCAGCCCTGGTCAAGGCGGAGGACGCTGTTGATTCCGGTGCGGCTGCCGCCGTGCTGGATCGCTGGGTTGCCCTCAGCCAGGGCTAGCTGGTTCTACTGCTCGAAACCCAACGCGAAGGCTGCGTCGAGATCGTGCTGTGAGTAGGCGCGGAAAGCCATGTGGGTTGTCGTATGGACAACTGCCGGAACCTTGGAAAGCTTGTCGGCAATGACATCCGCAAGTTCCTCGTGGCGGGAAACGCGGGCTACAGCGATGAGGTCCCACTCGCCGGTAACCGAATAAACCTCGCTGATGCCTTGGATCGCGGAGATTTCTTCCGCCGTTTCCGGGATGCGTGAGGCGTCTGTTTTGATCAGGACAAAAGCGGTGATCACTGCGAACCCTTCCGGATCGGTTGCGCCATTGCCGTTCCGGCAGGCCCTTGAATCTGTGTTGCCCAGCCTAGTGCATCTGCCTCTGGCGGGCGCGAAGGCGCATGAAGGCTGTAACAGCAATCCGGTGGCCCAGGAGGAAAACCCCAAGGGTCACCAAGGCGACAATAATGAACGTCACCACCACTGTCTGATTGGTCAGCGCCCGCAGCAGCATCCCGATGGCTACCGTGCCGAGCCATATGCCCACTCCGGCCGGCCATGGCGAAAAGGGCGCCTTCCAAGCGAGCATCATCAGCCACATGGCTGCTGCACCGGCAAGGAAGGGCCAGGCAGTGAGCAGGACTACGGCGATGACGTCGCCACGTTGGTGAGCCTCCCGGCCCAAAGCGGCGAAGACGAGAATCAGGATGGTGTCCGCGGCGGCGGCCCAAATGACAGTTGAGGCAGATGTCTTGGCAGCTGTAGTTGGCACAGGGGTCCGGTGAGGGGAAGTCATAAGATCAACACTAGGCATGAATCCGGCACAACCACGCCTTGGAGGAAGAAGTGATCCTGCTGCAAGTCGCGCAAAGGGCCGACGACCTGAATCGCGCAGCCTCTTTCTATTCGGAACTGCTGGGTACCAGGCCCACAGGGCTCTTTGACCCTCCGGGTCTTTTGTTCTTCGACTTGGACGGCGTCCGGCTTCTGCTGGAGCGGGGCGCGCCGTCGTCGCTCATCTATCTCGCCGTGCAGGATGTCCGGACTGACATCGAACGGCTGCGGGACAGGGGAGTGGAAGTGGTGAGCGAACCGCGTGTGATTTTCAACCACGGCGACGGACAGCTGGGGCCAGCAGGAACCCAGGAATGGATGGCCTTCATCAAGGACAGTGAAGGCAACACGGTAGGGCTGGTCAGCCAACTGCCGCCGGACTAGGCTCTGGTCACATGCACAGGGGAGGCCGGTCCGTCCGTATGCCCTCAATATTCGAAGATTCCAGGATCATGGAAGTTGCCCGATACGGAGATGAGGGCCCCGGGATACCAGGGGAGGCTATGACCGTCCAGTTGGAGTTGGGAGACCGTGAGTTCACCGCACTGGACGGGGGCCCCGGCTTCACTTTCAATGAAGCCATCTCCTTTATGGTGCCCTGTGCCAACCAGGCAGAAGTCGACCGATACTGGGACAACCTTTCCGACGGCGGCGAAGAAGGCCAGTGCGGGTGGTTGAAAGACCGGTTCGGAGTGTCCTGGCAGATCATTCCCGACAGGCTGGGCGAGTTGCTGGGCGGATCGGATCCTGAGGGAGTCCAACGCGCAATGAAGGCCATGCCTGGGATGCAGAAGCTGGACATTGCGGCATTGGAGAAAGCCTATGCAGGAACCTGAGCTGACCCGCCCAGCCTGTAACTAACCTGCCAGCCCCGCCAGAACAAAGATGGCGGAGGCGATCGCGAACCCCATCACACCAATCAGGGTTTCCATCACCGTCCACGTAGCCAGCGTCGTCTTCACATCCATTCCAAAGAATCGTCCCACGAGCCAGAAACCTGAATCATTCACGTGGGAGACGACTACAGAGCCGGCAGCAACAGCGATGACGAGGGCTGCGACCTGCATCCCGTTCAACCCTGCGGCAGCAACGGCCGGGGCGATCAGGCCTGCCGTTGTGGTCAAGGCCACCGTTGCGGATCCTTGGGCGATGCGGAGGATGGCAGAAATAAGGAAACCTGCCACGATGAGCGGGATTCCAATGTTCCCGAGAACGCCGGCGAGAGCCGATCCAATCCCTGATGCCCGGAGCACACCCCCGAACATGCCGCCGGCACCCGTGATCAGGATGACCGAGCAGACCGGGCCCAGGGAGGATTCGAGCAGCTTTTCCAGGTCGCCGCCGTGAGTTCCGCGCCTGGCCCCGAGGACGAACAGTGCCACCAGCACGGCAATGAGCAACGCCACAGGAGTCTCTCCCAAAGTGCGGAGAAGCTGGAACCAATACTCACCCTTGACCGACTCATCGAAGACCCCGGAGGAAGCCAGGGTGCTGAGTCCTGTGTTGACGAAAATCAGCAGGAGCGGCAGCAGCAGCAAGCCAATGATGGTCCGGAACCGGGGCGGATTCGCTTCGGCCGCCGCCGAAGCATGTCCCAGCAGTTCCGGCACCGGGAGTACCAGGCGTTTGCCGGTCCAGAGACCGTAAAGGTAGGCCGTCACATACCAGGTGGGGATAGCCGCGATAAGGCCGGCAATCATCACCAGGCCAACATTTGCTTCGAAGAAAGCGGACGCCGAGACCGGCCCGGGGTGTGGCGGCAGGAAGATGTGCATCACAGAGAACGCCCCGGCGGCAGGCAAGCCGTAGCGCAGGACACCCCCGCCAAGGCGGTGCGCGACGGCGAAGACCACCGGCAGCATCACCACCAGCCCGGCATCAAAAAAGATGGGGAAGCCGAAGATCAGCGACGCCAGCCCCAAGGCGAAGGGCGCCCGCTTTTCACCAAAGACCCCGATCAGATAATCGGCAAGGACCTTGGCACCGCCACTGGTCTCAACAATGCGTCCGAGCATTGCGCCCAGCCCGACGAGCAGCGCCACCGTTCCCAGCGTGGTGCCGAAGCCGTTGACCAGCACTGGAACCACTTGGTCCGTGGGTATGCCTGTGGCAAAGGCTGTCGCAAGGCTCACCACGATGAGCGCAATGAGTGCGTGCATCCGCAGCCTGATGATGAGGAACAGCAGGACGGCGATTGCCGCAGCCGCTATCAGCAGCAGCGGAACTGCGCCGAGCGTTTGGGTCCATCCTTCGATGGTCATGATTCTCCTTTGAAACAGGTCTGGGAATGAGGGCTTTATGCAGGGGTGTGGATACTTGCTTCGTCATCGTGCAGGCGGAGGGCCGTTATGACCGTTTGAACGAGCTGTGTGGGGGCTTGCGCGATATCCAACCGCATGCTGCCGGCTGACAGTTCTGAGGCGTCCAGCGGTTCCAGCGCTGCCAGCTGGCTGGGCAGCAGGGTTGTAGGCATGAAGTGGCCTTCCCGTCCCCGCATCCGCTCGGCCAAAAGGGATGCATCGCCGTCGAGGTGGATGAAAGCAACACGGCCGTGCGCCTCGGACAAGAGGCGACGGTAGCTTCGCTTCAGGGCGGAGCAGGTTAACACTGTGCTGTTGCCGCCTTCGGCTTCGGCCGTCATCCAGTCCCGGATGCCAACCAGCCACGGCCAGCGGTCAGCGTCCTCCAAGGGGACGCCCTGACTCATTTTGCTGATGTTCGACGGCGGGTGGAATTCGTCCGCTTCTGCCCGGGCCCAGCCAAGCGCTTCGGCAAGAGCTTCGGCGATGGTGGACTTGCCAGCACCGGCAACGCCCATAACCACAAGGTGGGTAGGAGGACACTTCATTGTTTTGATCTCCGTAGAAGACGACGCTGGCTTGGTAATGCTCGGCAGCAGGAAGCTGCTCCGAAATAAGATAGCACCATTGGAGCTAATAGGTAGCATCTTTTGTAACACAGGTCATACCTTATGAGCGGCAGTCGGGTATTCTAGGAGTGCTGTTTCTGGCTGCCAGATCCAGTACAGACGAGAGGACTGCGATGTCGACGGCGACACAGGGGAGCGGGGCAATGGCCAATGCGGCTGCTCCCGCGTTGCACCAAAAAGTCCTGGATTCGCTGGGTGAGGCAATAGCGTCTGGAGAACTGGCTCCAGGGCGCCGCCTGACCCTGGATGAGATCCAGCAGAAGTACGGAATTTCGCGGACCCTGGCGCGTGACATCATGCAGGTCCTCGAGTCAATGAACCTTGTGTATTCCCGCCGTCGAGTAGGCATTGTCGTTCAGGAGCCGGCGCACTGGAACGTCTTTGATCCGAAACTGGTACGGTGGCGGCTCGCTTCCGAGCGCAGGGCTGAGCAATACAGCAGTCTGACCGAGTTGCGTATCGCCGTCGAACCTATCGCAGCGGCCGGGGCTGCCCGGCGGGCAAGTTCAACAGAACGAAGCCGCTTGGCAGGGTTGGCGGCGGAGCTCCGCCAGTACGGGGAAGCAGGGGATCAGGAGTCGTTCCTGGCCGCAGACATAGCGTTCCACCGTCTGCTTCTGAACAGCTGTGGCAATGAGATGTTCTCAGCTCTGGACAGCATGGTGGAAGAAGTGCTGACAAGCCGCACACGACAAGGCCTGATGCCATTTCATCCCAGCCCTGAGGCTCTGCGAGCGCACGAAGAGGTTGCTGCCGCTGTTGCCTCTGGTGATGCAAGGACAGCGGAGACAAGCATGCACCAGATTCTTAATGAAGTCCGGAACGCCATGGGCCTGGAATAGCGCCCGGGCTTAGCTCGACCTACTCATCGGGATTTGGGCTGCGTACGTCCTTCTCCCCGATGTCAGCCGCGCCCAGGACATCCGCTGCAGGAGAATGCGTGGGCTCATGTTCCCGGACGCGGATCTCCGGATGATGAAGGTCCAGCGCGGGGCGCTCGGAGCGGATCCGGGGCAGTGAGGTGAAGTTGTGCCGCGGCGGCGGACAGGACGTGGCCCACTCGAGTGAGCCGCCAAAGCCCCAGGGGTCATCCACCTCCACTTTTTCCCCGGCCCGCCAGGTGATGTACACGTTCCAGAAGAACGGGATCATGGAGGCTCCGAGAAGGTATGAACCGAAGGTGGAGAACTGGTTCATTAGTGTGAAGTTGTCTTGGGGCATGTAATCCGCGTAGCGGCGGGGCATACCTTCAACGCCCAGCCAGTGGTGGATGAGGAACGTGCTGTGGAAGCCCAGGAACAGCATCCAGAAGTGGATCTTGCCGAGGCGTTCGTTGAGCATTGTTCCGGTCCACTTGGGCCACCAGAAGTAGAAGCCGGCGAACATGGCGAACACAACAGTGCCAAAGACCACGTAGTGGAAGTGCGCTACCACGAAGTATGAGTCGGACAGGTGGAAGTCCAGCGGCGGCGAAGCAAGGATGATGCCTGTCAGGCCGCCGAAGAGGAACGTTGCCAGGAACCCGATGCTCCAGAGCATGGGGGTTTCGAACGTGATGGACCCGCCCCACATGGTGCCGATCCAGTTAAAGAATTTCACGCCGGTGGGAACGGCGATCAGCATCGTCATAAAGGCGAAGAACGGCAGCAGGACCGCGCCTGTAACGTACATGTGGTGCGCCCAGACCGTTACGGACAGGGCACCAATGGCGATGGTGGCATATACAAGGCCCTTATAGCCGAAAATCGGTTTGCGGCTGAAAACGGGGAAAATCTCAGTCACGATGCCAAAGAAAGGCAGGGCGATGATGTACACCTCGGGGTGGCCGAAGAACCAGAACAGGTGCTGCCAGAGAATCGCGCCGCCGTTTTCCGGATTGTAGACGTGGGCGCCGAACTTGCGGTCCGCGCCCAGCCCGAACAGTGCTGCGGCCAGCGGCGGGAACGCCATGATCACCAGGATGGCCGTCACCAGCGTGTTCCAGGTGAAGATCGGCATACGCCACATGGTCATGCCGGGTGCACGCATGCAGATGATGGTGGTGATGAAGTTAACGGCTCCGAGGATGGTGCCGAAACCCGAGAGCGCCAGTCCGAAGACCCACAGGTCACCGCCAAGCCCCGGGGTGAAGGTGGTGTTGTTGAGGGGGGCATAGGCGAACCAACCGAATGAAGCCGCCCCTTGGGGGGTGATGAAGCCGGCCATGGCAATCGTCGAACCGAAGAGGAAGAACCAGAATGCGAGGGCATTCAGTCGCGGGAAGGCAACGTCCGGGGCGCCGATCTGCAGGGGCATGATGACATTAGCGAAACCGGCGAACAATGGCGTTGCAAACATCAGCAGCATTGCCGTGCCGTGCATGGTGAAGAGCTGGTTGTACTGTTCCTTGGTCTGCACGATCTGCATTCCAGGTTCAAACAGTTCGGCACGGATGACCAGAGCCATCACCCCTGCCAGTAAGAAGAACACGAAGGACGAGATCAGGTACATAAAGCCGATCGTCTTGTGATCTGTGGACGTGATCCAGTTGACGATGACGCTGCCCTTGCGCTTGGGCACCACCTGTGGGGAAGCGATCGGCGCTGCGGTACCACCGGTTGCATACTTATAACTGGCCAAGGTCACTGCCCCCCGGACTGCTGACTACGCGTGCACGCCATCATCGGCTCTTTTCGGGTGTGCATACTGTGCCACCGCTCGGCTGCAGTGGCCGCCAATTCCCGGCCGCGCACCGGAGCCGGGAACGAGGATCCGCCACGCCTGTCGTGAGGGATCCTTCTTCGAATTTACTGACGCCGCGCGGTCCTGTCCATAGCTCTCAGGCACCCTGCCATTACTAGCTGCTCGTCTCATAGGCGAGGTCATCAATCGCCCAGGCAAGAGCACGCATGTCGAACCAGGAAACGGGCAACAAGTCGTGGATAAAGGCGTCGAATTCAAAAGGATCACAATCTCCGCCATGGGTCCAGTACTGGATCCATAGGTCGACCAACGCCAGATCGTCCCGCTGTAGCAGTGTCCTCGCCCTCAACCGCAGGTCCATAACCAATCCTTGCTTCTGCTCCTGCAGCAGCACAAGATCAGCGGGACCCTAACCGGGCAACCCAGGCTGTCACCCGTTTACCGGGTCGCTAAACCACGGGAGAAAGGCCCGCGGTGAGGACATTGATACAAACACGAAACGTTGCGTCGAGGTCAGGAAACATTGCGAGGTTACGCTGATGCCTAGTTGGACAACGAGGTCCAAGAAAACAATGAAAGGAAATACTGATGTTGTTTGCGAGCAGCCTTACTCTCTTTCTCGATTACCGTGGCAAAGACGACGACGCCCACTCCGGGGGCCCGGAGAATGCCACAGCCTTTCCAAGCGGCCAACTGACTTCGAGCGCTTGGGAAGGCTGGTGGCACGACTAACGCACCTGCCAGCAGGCTGACGCCGTCGGTGACTGGTTTCTGCCGGGCTAGATCAGCATCGCCTCCCGCACCCGTTCCGCTGAGCCGGCCCCTCCCTCGCCGCTGGAACTGACCCTTCCGGACGCGAGCACGTAGTAGCTGTCAGCCGCCTCCAACGCGAAGCCCAGGTGCTGCTCCACCAGCAGGATTTGCATGCCGCTGCGGCGGCCGAGATTGATGACGGTCTGCTCAATCTCAGCCACAACATTCGGCTGGATACCTTCTGTGGGTTCGTCCAGGATGAGCAATCTGGGTTCCGTGATCAGGGCCCGCGCGATCGCCAGCTGTTGCCGTTGGCCACCCGAGAGCAAGCCTGCCCGCCGCTCGAGCAGAGGCCGAAGAACGGGAAACATATCCAGAGCCTCGTCCACAAGCCGCTTTCCATCCTTGCGGCCGTCGGCCACGAGCTGCAGGTTTTCCAGAGTCGTCAGCTGCCCGAACGATTGTTGGCCTTGGGGAACATAAGCCATGCCACGGGAAACCCGCTGATGCGGCCTCAAACCAGCTATGTCCTCCCCATCCAAGGTGATGGTGCCCTTCATCGGCTTAAGGAGCCCGACGACGGAACGGAGCAGTGTGGTCTTCCCGGCACCGTTGTGACCCAGGATGGAAACCACCGAATCTGCCGGAACGCTTATGTTCACATCGGTGATGATCTGAGTGCGGCCGTAGCCTGCCTGCAGACCTGTGATTTCAAGCATTACTCGCCTCCCTCTTTGGCACTGCCCAGATAGACTTCCTGCACTCTCCGGTCTGCCTGGACCTCGGCGACACTGCCCTCACTGAGGACCTTCCCGGCGGCGAGGACAGTTACTGACGTGGCAAATTCCCGGACGAAGTCCATATCGTGCTCAATGACCAAGGTGATGCGGCTGGCCCCTATTTTCCGGAGTAACTCTCCGGTCTCGTTCCGCTCATCCTGGCTCATCCCTGCGATGGGCTCATCAAGCAACAACAGGTCCGAATTTTGGACCAGGAGCATTCCAATTTCCAGCCATTGTTTTTGCCCGTGCGAGAGCACGCCCGCCTGCTTTTCAGCCAGATGACCCAGCCCTACAAGCTCCATCGCCTCTTCGACGGCAGGCTCGGTCTTTCTGCGGCGCCGCAGAAGCTCCAGGGCTCTGCGGCCTGAGCCGGCAGCGATATCAAGGTTCTGCAATACGGAGAGATTCTCAAAGACGCTGGCTGTCTGGAAGGTACGCCCCACACCGAGGCGGGCGATCTGATGAACCTTCCGGCCCAGAATTTCCGTGCCTGTATGGTTGACCGAACCGGAGGCGGGAACGAGGCCGGTGATGGCATCAATGACCGTTGTCTTTCCTGCCCCGTTGGGCCCTATGAGGAAGCGAAGGTCACCTGGTGAGACGTCGAGGTTGACCTTGTCCACTGCAACAAAACCATCAAAGACGACGGAAAGGTTCCGGATTTTCAGGTACTGGGCTTGTCCTGTCGGGAGTCCTCCTGCGTTCGGCTCGTCCGGGGACAGCAACACTGGAGACTTCATCGGTTGGCCCCTTCCCGGATAACTACTGTCTTCACGTCTAACTCATCAGGTCCCGGCAGAGGGACGCCGCCCTTAGCGGAAAATGCGCCGGTACCACCGTCGGCTTCCGTTCGTACACCCGCCCTTTTTTGTTTAATCAAATTGGCCATTACCCCGGGAACTGAGGCCAGTCCGCCAGGCAGGAACCCGATCACCAGCACAAAAAGCAGGCCCTGGAAGTAGACCCAGAACGATGGGAAGGACGAGGCAAGGCTGGTCTGTGTGACGGCAACACCCAAAGCCCCCAATACGGGTCCCAGAAGGGTTGCCCTGCCACCGATCGCCACGCCGATCAGGAAGGCGATGGAGGGGACAACGCCGACATCGGCCGGCGAGACGATGCCAACTATGGGGACGAACAGCGCACCGGCTATTCCGGCCATTGCGGCGGCCAACACATACACAGCCGTCTTGACGGTCGCGGGGTCATACCCGAGGAATCTGACGCGTTCCTCCTGGTCCCTGACGGCTACCAGCAACTCACCGAACCGGCTGTGCATCAGTTGCCGGGCGGCAGCCATCATCAGCAGCAGCAGGATCACGGCAATGGAATAGAGCATCACCTTGTTGGCTGGGTCCTGGAGGTCAAAACCGAAAAATGACCTGAATCCGCTCAAACCGTTGGAGCCTCCTGTGGTTGCTTGTTGACCAATCAGGAGAACGGCGAAGGCTGCGGCCAAAGCTTGGCTCAGAATTGCAAAGTAGGCGCCTTTGACACGGCGTTTGAAGACAGCGAGGCCCAGAATAAGGGCCATCAGTCCTGGCAGCAGTGCCACGGCGAGCAGTGTGACTGCCGGGCTGCGGAAGGGCTCCCACCAACCCGGTACGTCACCGCTCTCATAAAGGGACATGAAGTCCGGTACCCCTGTCCCACCAAACAGGGAAGCGTCCGCCAGCTTCATGTGCATAGCCATGATGTAAGCGCCCAAGCCGAAGAAGACGCCTTGGCCCAGGGTTAACATGCCACCCCGCCCCCAGGCGAGACCGATTCCGACAGCCACAATTGCGAAGCAGATGAACTTGCCCAGCAAACCGAGGCTGAAGACCGACAGCATGGAGGGTGCCACAACGAGCAGAAGCACGGCGGCGAGTACGAATCCGGCCCGCACACCCCAACGACTGCGAATAAGTTCCCTCATGCAAGGCTCCTTGTCTTGAGACTGAAGATTCCCTGAGGCCGCAGCTGCAGGAACACCACGATCAGCACCAGGATCAGCACCTTGCCAATACTGGCGGTTGTGCTGAATTCGAGGGCAGATTGCAGGACGCCGAGTGAAAAAGCGGCAATCACGGCGCCCTTGATCTGCCCCACCCCTCCCGCGACGACCACGAGGAATGCATCCACGATGTAGTTGGTGCCAAGGTAGGGGCTGGTTGAGCCGATAAGGGTAACGGCTACCCCGGCTATCCCTGCCAGCCCCGATCCAACGAAGAACGTGAGCTGATCTGTCCGGCGGGTGGATATCCCGCTCGTCTCGGCCAGATCGCGGTTCAGGACAACGGCCCGGATGCGACGTCCCACGGGGGTTCCCCTGAGTAGGAACGCCAAGGCAGCCAGGCAGAGCAAGGACAGAATCAGGATGAAAAGCCGGGTAAGGGGAATGGGGGAGCCGAGCAGTTCGACGTTCCCTTGGAGCCAGGCAGGGGCCCGGACGTCCACACTCGGTGCGCCGAACACATCCCTGGCCACTTGTTGCAGGATCAGGGCCACACCAAAAGTGACCAGCAGGGTGTCCATCGGGCGGTGGTACATGCGCCGCAAAAGCACGGCCTCCAGCACCAATCCCATGAGCCCGCCGACCAGGAAACCCACTGGAATGGACACCAGGAGCGAAATGCCGGCGTCGGAAATGCTCCGCTGCACCACGAAGGCTGTGTATGCACCCGCCATCATGAATTCGCCATGGGCCATGTTAATGACGCCCATTTGCCCGAAGGTCAGTGACAGTCCAAGTGCCGCCAGCAGGAGCACGGAGCCGAGACTCAGCCCGGCAAACATCTGTCCGATCAGGAGTTCCATTCCAGTGGGCCTCTCTTCTGTTGACTATGCGGTCCGGAAAGGGCTACTTGGCCAGATCCTTTGCCCAGTCGTAGCTGGTCAGGAAGGGATCAGGCTCGACGGCCTTCGGCGCGGACCACACCGTGTCAATCAGCCCGTTGGAATTGACCTTGCCGATGCGGGGTGTCTTCGTGATGTGGTTGTTTTCTCCGTTGACGGTGACCAGGCCTTCGGGTGCTTCGAAAGTGACGCCGTCGGCCGCCGCCTGAATCTTGTCCACCTCAAACGAGCCGGCTTTCTCTGCCATTGCTTTCCATAGGTACAGCGACGTATAGGCCGCTTCCATCGGATCGCTGGTCACGCGGGCCTCGCCGAACTTCGCTTTGAAGGCTGCGACGAACTTTTGGTTGGCTGGCGTATCAAGGGTCTGGTAGTAGTCCCAGGCGGTGAGCTGGCCCTCGACGTTGTCCAATCCCACCCCCGGAACCTCCTCCTCGGCGATGGACACAGAGACCACAGGCATGCTCTCCGCATTCAGGCCCACGCTCTTGTACTGGCGGAAGAAGGCCACATTGCTGTCACCATTCAGGGTGTTGAAGACGGCGTCAGCCTTTGAGTCGCGGACCTTGTTGACGATGGTGGAAAACTCGGTGGATCCCAGCGGTGTGTACTCCTCCCCGACAACCTTCATGCCATGGGCGGCCGCATAGGCCTGGATGATCTTGTTGGCGGTTCTGGGGAAGACATAGTCGCTGCCCACCAGGAAGATGGACTTCGTGCCCTGTTCCGCGAGGTAGTCCAGCGCCGGGATGATCTGCTGATTGGTGGTGGCGCCGGTGTAGAAGATGTTCTTGGACGCTTCAAGTCCTTCATATTGGACCGGGTAAAACAGCAGGGCGTCGTTGGCTTCGAAGACGGGAAGCATGGCCTTGCGGCTGGATGAGGTCCAGCCGCCGAACACCGCTGCTGTACAGTCCTGCTGAATGAGTTTCCCTGCCCGTTCAGCAAACTTGGTGGGTTCGCTGGCTCCGTCTTCACTGACTACTTGGAGCTGTTTTCCCAGAACACCGCCTGATGCGTTTATTTCCTCGGCGGCCAGGGTGAGGGAGTCAAATACGGTGCTTTCGCTGATCGCCATAGTCCCGGACAGCGAATTGATGAAGCCCACCTTGACGCTGCTGCCTGAGGTATCAACGCAGGAACTGCCGGTGCCGGTGGTGGATCCGGCGGAAGCCGGACTGCCGATCTGGCTGCCGCAACCAGCCAGTACAGTCACCATGGCTGCCGCAGCCATTGGGAGGAGAGCGCGCTTAGATACCGAAACCTTCACTATTTACCTGCTTCTTACTCCGCGTTGCCTCGAGGCAACGGTTGGCCTCCCGGTCCTGCTTCGAACCGTTGAGTTCAATCTAGGAGTGGAATGTTTCAGCGCGGGCGGCACTTCATTTCCGATCCGTTTCGACTTTTCCTCCTGTCCTTGGTTGGAAGCGTCCAAGGGAGAAATGCCCGCGGGCGCGGTAAATTTCGGCATGGGGAGGCTGAGCGTCTGGTCAGCCGGAAAGGTTTAATTTACCTGCGGGTAATCTGGCGCCCCGTCATTTGCCATTTCGGGGGAATAGTCATGTGAGCTAGGCCCGAGGAAGGGCAGTCGTCTTGCGGATAACGAGATGGGGAGTTCTCACGACATGGGCAGGACCCGCGGTTCCCTCTATCCGATCCACGGCCCGGTCGACGGCGGCCGCGGCCAGCAGCGGCGCGTCCTGGCTCACGGACGACAATTGCACATAGCTGAGCCGGGCCAACTGACTGTCGTCATAGCCGAGAACAGACACATCGGAAGGAATCTGCAGGCCGCTTGCTCGGAAGCCCTCGATCAGGCCGAGGGCCGATCTGTCATTGAAGGCGATGACAGCTGTCGGCAGGTTGTCCCGGAGTGACCGGGCTGCCCGCAATCCGTCCTCCTCACCTGGCCCGCCGGGGATGACTGTCGCCTCGAGCCCTCTGCCCTGCATTTCGCTGCGAAAGGCTTCCCTGCGCTGTTGGGTCGACACTGCTGTACCGCCGTCGACATGGACTATGTTGCGGTGGCCCAGACCCGCGAGGTGTTCCACGCCAAGGCGGAGGCCGGCGCGATCGTCGCTGCTGACAGAGTCCACAAGCTCACCAACGTCATTACGCAGGAGGCTTACGACAGGCACCTGACCTGAGTATTGGCCAAGCTCCTCTGCGGTGAGGGTCGGCGAGATCATGACCAGTGCTTCCGAGCCGAAATCCAGGAGGGATTCGACGGCGCGGGTTTCGGTCCGTCCGTTGGCCACAGCGCTCAAGGCTATTTCGTATCCACGTGAACTGGCCTGCGCGTATGCCGCATCCACGATTTCGGCATGGAAGGGCTGGGAACTGGAAAAACTGAGACCGATCAATTTTGTGCGGCTGCTGCGGAGTAACCGGGCCCGGCTGTCCGGCCTGTAACCGAGTTCCCGGGCGGCCTGGAAGACTTTTTGCCGGGTGGATTCAGCCGCGCCTGGTGCACCCCTCATCACGATGGAGACCAAAGCCCGCGAGACACCTGCCGCCTGGGCAACGTCCATCAGAGTCGGCCTGCGCTGTTCTTCCTTCATATTCCTCCTCCCCTTCAGTATATAGAACGATCTAGACATCACACGGGAGGCGTGCCAACATGGACGGACTAGAACGATCTAGTGTCATGAGCACGGGAGTATTTATGAGTTATCTTCAGCATCCGGTAAAGGACGCCAAGCTTGTCCGGGTCGCCTTGATCGGCGCTGGCTGGATCGGCAGCTTCCACGCGGAGTCCATTGCCCTCCGGATACCTGCTGCCCGTCTTGACGCGGTTGCAGACCCGGATCTTCTGGCGGTTGAAGCCTTGGCCGGCAGGCTGGGAGTCGGCAAGATCAGCGCGGATCCGGCCGATGTGATCAACGACCCGGACATCGATGCCGTCCTGATTGCCGCACCTGTGCGCTTCCATGCCGGCCTGATCGCGGCCGCTGCTCGCGCGGGCAAGGATGTGTTCTGCGAGAAGCCCGGCGGGCGCACCGTTGAGGAACTCGATGAAGCCCTGAATGCGGCCGACACGGCAGGAGTCAACGTTCAGTTCGGGTTTAACCGCCGCTATGCGGCGGATTTCGCCGCTGCACGCAAGCTCATTGACGACGGCGTAGTGGGCACACCACAGCTGATGCGCTCCCTGACCCGGGATCCGGGCACCTCCGCCGGAATTGGCAACCCGGAGCGCATCGCACCCGGAACAATCTTTCTGGAAACGCTCATCCATGATTTCGACACCCTGAACTGGCTCAATCCGGGCGCCGTTCCGGTCCGTGTCCATGCTGTCGCCGACGCCCTCGTGGCCCGGGAAGCCAAGGCGGGAGGGCTGCTGGACACCGCCGTGGTCACCGTCACCTACAGCAACGGAGCGATTGCCGTGGCCGAGGCAAACTTCAACGCCCTCTATGGCTATGACGTCCGCGGTGAAGTGTTTGGTTCCGCAGGAATGGTCACGGCGGGCGGACCACAGGAGTCCAGTGCGACCACTTACACCGCTGCGGGCATAGGCGCTGCGACCGTGCGGCTGAACGTTGACCTCTTCCGCGAGGCCTATACAGCGGAATTGAGTGACTTTGTTGACACGGTGAAAGCACGCCGGGACGGTGTCCAGGCGAAGGCAAAAAACCGTCCGGGAGGGGCTGATGCCCGCAACGCCTTGGCTGTGGCGCTGGCGGCGTTTCGTTCTGCTGAATCCGGGATGCCGGTGGACGTTGCAACGATTGCTGAACTGGTTCCGGCTGAGCCGCAGTTCCACCCGGTGGGGGAGACCGCGTGAGCTTCCGCCTGGCTGTCTGCGCTGAGATGGTTTATGGCCATCTGCCCCTGATCGAACGTGTGACGCGTATTCACGAACAGGGTTTCGAGGTGGAACTGTGGGACACCCGGGGACGGGACATCAGCGCGCTTGCAGCCACTGGCGCACGTTTCTCTTCCATGAGCGGCTACTTTGGCGGGAGCCTGATCGACCCGGACGACGCCGACGAAGTACTTGCTTCAGCTGAAAAGCTGATTCCCACAGCCCTGGAACTAAGTGTCGAGCGAATGGTCGTCCATCCGGCCGAACTGGGAGAGGGCGGCCTGGCTGTTCGCCCGGTTCACCGCTCTACAGGGCAGATGTGGCTGACCGCCCTGCGTACACTCGAACGGCTTGCGCTCCTGGGTGAGAAGCACGGTGTGACGTTCGCACTGGAGAACCTGAATACCATCATTGACCATCCGGGAATACCCCTGGCCCGGGCGAAGGACACCCTGGCTCTGGTCTCGGCCGTTGACCACCCGAACGTGAGGATGATGCTGGATCTCTACCACGCCCAGATCGGGGAGGGAAACCTGATCGAACTCGTCCGGGCGGCTTTGCCCTGGACAGGCGAAATTCAGGTGGCGGATGTTCCGGGGCGGTTTGAACCCGGCACCGGTGAAATCAACTACCGCGCAGTCGCAGCAGCGCTCAAGGATGCCGGCTACTCGGGCGTCATCGGTTTGGAAGCCAGCCCTTCCGGCGGTGACGGCCTGCAGGCAGGCGATGCGGCCCTGGCTGCTTTCGGGGCAGCATTCAGTAGTAACATTCCATCTTCCGACCCTTTTCAGGAGCTTTAGTGTCCAAGAACGCTGCGATGATTACCGTCGAGCTGCTGCCGGGGGAGCACTGGTGGGGCGGCGCCGTCGCCGATGGGCAGGCCATGCCCTTCGGACTCAGCCCACACCGACGGGATCTGGCCGTGAACGCCGGCTTCGCAGATGATCCGAGCGCGGGGGCAAACCAGTCGGCGCCCTTGCTCGTCTCCAGCAGGGGCAGGGTCTTATGGTCGGAGAGCCCTTTTGCCTTCGCCTTCGCGGACGGTCAGCTAACTGCCGACGGCGGGGCTAAGCTCTTCGAGGCTGCCGGAGGGACACTGCAGGACGCCTTCCTTCTGGCCTCGAGGAGCTTCTTCCCGCCGTCGGGCCGGATGCCGGCACACGAACTCTTCGACGGTCCGCAATACAACAGCTGGATTGAAATGCCCTATGCGCCTACCCAGGAGGGCGTGCTCGCCTATGTAGATGGACTGCTCGACGCCGGATTCCCACCCGGTGTACTCATGATCGACGACCGCTGGTCTGCCGATTACGGGGACTGGCGGTTCGATGCCTCTCGTTTTCCGGATCCGGCTGCCATGGTGGAGCAGCTGCATGCCAAAGGCTTTCACGTAATGCTCTGGCTCGTACCTTTTATCAGCCCGGACAGCGATCAGTTTCGTGAATTGCGGTCACGCAGCCTGCTGCTCGCCGGTGCGGACGGGGAGGTGATCGTGCGGGAGTGGTGGAACGGCTTCAGTGCCCTTCTTGATGTAACCAATCCCGAGGCAGGCAAGTGGCTGTTGTCGCATCTGGATGCCCTGCGGGACGAATACGGCGTTGACGGATTCAAATTCGATGCCGGGGACTTGCGGGACTACCGCGACGGCGACCGGCCAGTGTACGGCAACGGCCCGGTTGACCTCTGCGAGGCCTATGCGAGGCTTGGCCTCAACTACGGGTTCAATGAGTACAGGGCGTGCTGGAAGATGGGCGGACAGCCACTTGCCCAGCGTTTGCACGACAAACCTCCAACGTGGGGTACCGACGGATTGCTCTCGCTCATTCCGGAAGGCCTCGCCCAGGGCCTCATCGGCCACGCATTCACTTGCGCAGACATGGTGGGTGGGGGTGAACTTACTGCCTTCGCGCCAGGCACCGCCGTGGACCAGGAACAGTTCGTACGCTACGCCCAATGCGCAGCCCTGTTCCCGATGATGCAGTTCTCCATATCACCGAGCCGTGTGCTGGACAACGAGCACCTCGCCGCGGTGCGCTCCGCCGTCGCAATACGCCAGGAACTGCTCCCGGAAATCCGAGCGTTGGCCGAGCATGCCGCAGAGACCGGCGAACCGGTCATCCGCCCGCTTGCCTACCACTTCCCTGGCTTCGAACATGTGAAGGATCAGTTCCTCCTGGGCGATCGGATACTGGTGGCGCCGATCCTTGCCCGGGGCGCGGTTCGCCGCATTGTGGTGCTCCCGGGCGGAACATGGGTAGGCGCCGATGGGACCGAACACGGCGAGGGGCTGGTTGAGCTGGAGGTGGGACTCAGCAGCCTTCCCGTTTTCAGGCGCACAGACGCAGGGCCTCGCTAAAATTGGCAAAACGTGGATGGCTATCGGTGCACGCCCCAGGGCAAGATGCCTTGATGGAGCCTTCTTCAGCGTGACGGTGAAATTCCTGGTTATTGCGGCCTGGAGATCGGAGAGCAACGGTCGGCATCGAGGACACCCGGGGGCTTAATAAACGAAACGAAGTGTGCTTGTCTGATGCAGAGAACGCGGATCCGGGAGTCGGCCGCGGCCGTTATTCCACGAGGTGACACGACAATGAGATTGACGACCACCACCAACGTCTCCGTGGATGGTGTGTGATGCAGGGGCTCGGTGGACCTGACGAGGATCGCAGCGGCGGGTTCGAGCGTGGCGGATGGGCCTTACCGCTTCTAGATGCTGAAGCCGGGAACTATCTCAATCAGATCTACGGCGGCGCGGACGCGTTCCTCTTTGGCCGCCGAACCTACGAAATCTTTGCCGGATACTGGGGAGTATTGGCGGACCCGAGCACGAACCGAATCGCAGGTATCGATGGGAGGAACAGCCATGAGGATCTTGATTGTTGAAGACGAAAAGAGACTGGCCGAAACGGTTCGCCGCGGGCTGTCCAATGAGGGATTCGCGGTGGATGTGGCACACGATGGGGTCAGCGGCATGCGAGCGGCCTTGGACAATCCGTACGATGTGATCCTGCTGGATCTGATGCTGCCGCTGAAGAACGGCTACGACGTGCTGAAGGAAATCCGGCAACACAAGATCTGGACTCCCGTCTTGATGCTGACGGCAAAGGACGGTGAGTACGACCAGACGGACGCATTCGATCTCGGGGCTGACGACTACCTGACCAAGCCCTTTAGTTTCCGTGTGTTGGTAGCTCGGATAAGGGCATTGATGCGTCGCGGGGCGCCTGTGCGGCCGGCCGTCCTTTCGGTTGGAAGCTTAAGCCTGGATCCAGCCGGCCGCGGTGTTCGCCGCGGCGAGACTCCCCTCGTCCTTACGGCTAAGGAATACGGGCTGCTGCATTACCTGATGCGCAGGCATGGACAAGTGATTTCAAAGTCGGAGATTCTCGAGAATGTCTGGAATTCTGCCTTTGAGGGCGGGGAAAACATCGTAGAGGTGTATGTGGGATATCTGCGGCGGAAGATCGATACACCGTTCGGCCTGCAAACCCTCACGACTGTCCGGGGAATGGGGTACATGCTCAGCGCCGACCTACCTGCCGCAGAGGGTCCCCTTGGTCCTGTGGCACAGTGAGCTGCTGATGCCGGTTTTGCCCAGGCGGCTCTTCCTGCCGGGGGAGATCCAGTTCGAACCGGCAAATGTGGCCGGGAGCTTCCGTTGAGAGAATCTGGCCCCCGTGGGCGCTGAGGATGGCGGCCGCGATGGCCAGACCCAAACCGCTGCCACCGCTTTCGCGGGATCGGCTCTCGTCAAGCCGGACAAACCGCTCGAAGATCCGCTCCCGATCGGAAACAGGTACGGGCGGACCATCATTGTCGATCGTGAGAAGGACACGATCGCCCGAGTTGCGCAGTTCGATGCGGATCCGCGACAGCGCGTGCCGCTCCGCATTGTCCAGGACGTTCCGGACGACCTGGCCGAGGCGCCGCACATCGCCGGTAACACGGGCCGGTTCAAGACGGGCTTCGATTTTGTGCTTGCTGGTGGAGCGCAGTCGCCGGACCTCTTCATCAAGAACGTCATCCAGATCAACGTCTGCCCGCTCCAGCCGCAGACCGCCATCGTTGGTCTTTGCTAGGGTCAGCAGGTCCTCGACCAAGTAGCGCATCCGCGCCGTTTCCCCTGCCAGGACCTCTTTCATCTCGTTCCATGTGGCCCCGGACGAATCAGCAGCAGCGATTTCCACCGCGGCACTGAGAGTTGCCAAGGGACTGCGAAGTTCATGCCCTGCATCAGAGATGAATCGTCGCTGTTCCCGGTCTGAAGCCTGGAGCCTGTCCAGCATCATGTTCATTGTCAGCGCCAAGGCCTGGATCTCATCGGAAGTTGGAGGCACCTCAACACGCTCGCCGAGCCTTAGGGAGTCAATTCCTGCGACTTGGCCACGGATCCGCTCCACTTGGCGCAGCGACCTCCCCACGAGTACCCAGACCCCGACGCCGACCCCTGCAACCAACAGCGGTGCTGCTCCTAGAATGAACCAAGCCACGGTGGCAAGTGTCTCGGACTGGACCTGCACCGATGCGGCAACAGCAACCGTGAAGACCTTGTCGTCCTCCTCAACGCCCGTAACAACAACGAAGAGTTCATCGTCCAACAGGCTATCCACTCCGGAAACACGCTCAAAAAGCGTTTGCTTGGCTTCCGGACGGAGCGTGGTCAATGGCGTCGCTGCAGTGGCGCTTGCGGACGAGGCAAGAACTGATCCATCGGGATTCAGGATCTGTATGTAGTAGCCCGGCCGGCCCGCGGACCTAACGTACGCGACAGCCTCATTGAGGTCCTGTTCAACGATATGGGCAATCACGTCCTCGGCCTGCAGCTGCGTCAGGGTCTCCGTTGACGAAATCAAAGATTTCTGGAGAAGCAGCAGCAGGATCAGTCCGCCCAGCAGCAGCGCCCCGGCCACAACGGCAACTGCTGTGGCCGTGGCCCGCTTGCGCACACCCCACCGCGTGCGCACCTTGCCCATGTGCTCGGTCACGTTACCGGCGTCCATGCTCCAAGAATGCGTCCTGAGCACGTCAGAAACAAACCCCCCGCCATATTGCTCAGGTCAGTCACATGAACGTGGCGGACCATCCCACGGCGCGAGGAACCAAAAAGAACCCCGCTATGCGCTGGTTGCGGCATGCTGTGATCTGGCTGAGATTTGCGCCAGGCATTGTTGTCGATGGGGTAGCCGTGGGATGAAACTGGGGGTATAAGTTTGAACGGAATGGGGGAGACAGAAGAGGAGATTGTGATGGGCAAAAAAACTCTTTGGGTCATCGGCATTGCTGCTGCGGCAGCTGCTATCGGCGGGGCGTCTGCGGCGGCTGCTATCGGCGGAGCGTCCGCCGCAGCAGCTGCTATCGGCGGAGCGTCTGCAGCGGTGGCTGCAAGCACCGTCGGCGAAGATCAGCCTTTGACCGGAACCACCTTGCAGCAGGCCAGTGATGCCGCCATCGCCCACACCGGGCCTGGAACCGTGACAAGTGCTGAAACGGACGATGATGCTTCCTATGAGGTGAACGTCCAGTTGGAAAACGGCAGCCGGGTCGAAGTGGAACTGAACAGCTCGTTCCAGGTGGTCAGTACGGAGAGCGGGGATCAGGACAACGACTAGTGGCACCGGGCCGCCGTTGAGCGACGCCGATCGGGACAACTGTTCCAAAACCTTCAAAATCGCGGCGGAGAGTGCTGCACTATCCGGGCGGACTACGATGCTCCTTCAGCCGCCGTAATCCTCGCGGAAGGTGTTGGACGGCCGCTGATGCCGACGTCGGCCGACAGTATCAGCCCGTCGAAGGTTCCCGGAGAGTCCAGGTCGATGGCTGCGGTTGTAACCACCAGCGTGGTCATGGCTTCGCCGGCAAAGCAGATGCTGGTCGGTTGTTGCGCCGGCACGTGGAGGATACGCTCAATGCTGCCGTCCGGGCGGTAACGGTGGATCCGGCCCACGCCCCAGATTGCAACCCACAGGTGGTCTTCAGTGTCTGTGATCATGCCGTCCGGGCTCCCGCCGGAGACGGTGGCGAAAACCTGCCCGTCCCCGAGCGAACCCGTTTCGGTGTCCACCTGGTAAGCCGTAATGGTGCCTGCCGCGCTGTCGGCCAGATACATGAGGGACCCGTCGGCTGTGAACGCGGGGCCGTTGGGAATCGTCAGGCCTGTGAGGACGGTCCTGATGCTTCCGTCGGAGTCGACCCTGTGCAGGGAGCCCGCCCCCGGGGCGGCATCCAAGGCCATGGTTCCGGTCCAGAATCGGCCCGCGGGGTCGCAGACAGCATCGTTCATCCGTACGGCAGGCGCAGCTGTGAACGGGTCCGCTGCAGAGAACGCGCTGTTACGCTGCGGTCCGGCCAGCCAGGTGACCAGTCCGCCGTCGAGCACTGCGATACCGTCACCGGCAGCCGCCAGCAGGGCTGTCTCCGATCCGGAAATCGGTGCGATAGCGCCGAGCGGAACAGAAAGTTCCTGCAGAAGTACGGTCTGGTCCGGGGACTCCAGATCCACCTGCCAGAGCTGCCCGCGAAGGATGTCGACTGCAAGGACGCGGCCGTCAGGCAGCAGCCGGGGTCCTTCGCCGAGTTCCAGCGGCGTTTCGTTGCAGACCTTCCAGTCAGGATGGTAATTCGCAGGTTCGTGAGTTGAAGCTTGAGTTTTTGCCGGAGTCATAGGTTTCTGCTTTTCATCGGATTGCTGTGCCGTTTCCGGCATCCAGCAGGGGTAGTTCTGACAATGTGGGCAGGCCTTCCCAATCGCCCTTGCTGGCGACGGCGAACGCGCCGAGGGTGTTTGCCAGGAACAGCCGCTCCTCCGCCGGGCGCGAGGTCAGCAAACCGGAGATGTAGCCGGCGGTGAAGGCATCACCGGCTCCGATGCTGTCGACGGCGGTGACCTCGCGGGCAGGGGAGTGCACGGTGCCATTCTCGTCGTACAGCCGGGCACCGTCCGCGCCCAGTTTCACCACGAGTTCACGCACTCCGCCGGTGATGAGCGCCTTGGCTGTATCTGAGGAATCATCGCCAGCGTCATCCGAAAGCAGCGTCAGCTCGTCAGGGGAGCCAATAACAATGTCAACGAACGGGAGAAGCCTGCGCAATGTGTCGCCCGCAAGCTTCCTGTTCCAGAGCTTGCCGCGATAGTTCACGTCGAAAACTACCGTTGCCCCTGCTGCATGGGCGGCGGATGCCGCCTGAAGGACTGTCTCCGCCGCACTCAGACTCAAGGCGGACGTGATTCCTGTCAGGTGAAGGATGCGCGGGCCCTTGGACAGCGCGGGAGAAAGGTCATCGATGCCAATCATTGAAGCGGCCGAGTTTTGACGGAAGTAGCCCACCCTGGTGAGATCCGGCAGCCGCTGCTCAAAGATCAGAATTCCGGTTTGGCGCTGGGGGTCCGTGGTGACGTGGTCCTGTCCCACTGACTCTGCCCGCAGGGTCCGGCGGATCAGCTCCCCGCCAGCATCTTCCCCGATCCGCCCCGCCCACTGGACGTTGTGCCCCAGGCGGGCCAAAGCAATGGCCACGTTGGATTCCGCACCGGCTATCGTGGCGGTGATGTTCGGGCTCAGGGCCAGTGGGCGGTCTGCCCTGAGCGCGATCATGGTCTCGCCGAAAGTCAAGACGTCCATTGGCGTCTGCCTTCCGCGTGGCGGCTTTGGGCGGAGGCGGCCTGCGTGAGGGCGATGAATTTCCGGGCGCGGTTACCGAGTTCAGAAAGGCTCCCGCCTCGGGGTGCATCGTGTGTTAACGGGCTGCCTGCTCCGACGGCGAGGGCGCCAGCCTGAAGGTATTCAGTCACAGATTCGGCGTCAACGCCTCCAACCGGGATGAATTCGATGTCTGGGAAGGGGTCCCGCAGTGCTCTCAGATAGGAGGGGCCCCCAACACTTGCCGGGAACAGTTTCACTGCCGTTGCCCCTGCACGTGCTGCGGTGTAAACCTCGGCAGGTGAGAGCGCGCCAACGAGAATGGGAAGTCCAAGTTTGAATGCGGCGTCTGTGCTGGGCGCAAGGCAGGGGGTGACGATGAACTGCGCGCCCGCGTCCCGGGCTTCATGCACCTGCCCGGGTGTAAGGACTGTGCCGGCCCCCAAGAGGATCCGCCCGGCAGCGGTTTCATGGATCTGTCTGATGAGCTTGAGGGCATCCGTAGTGGTGAGGGATACCTCCAGGATTGTTATCCCCGCATCGATCAGCGTCATGGCAGTGTTGAAGCAGGCTTCCGCGTTGTTTCCGCGAATGATGGCGAGCAGTTTCTTATCCCGCAGGCTCGTTAGCAGTTTGGAGCTTGTGTCGTCCATGGGTTAGTCCTCTGCATGGTCAGGTGAAGGCGGGAGGGTTGGCGGGCGGAACATGAGGCAATGTTGATGACCCTGGTTCTCCCCGGTTTTTGAAGCTACGGGGGCGGGTGTGGGGTCACTGGGGCGGAATCCGAGGCCCCTGATTGTTTCGGTCAGGTCCCATTTCTGGGCGGCCGCGGCCGACACTCCCACGTACGTTCCGTACCTCATCGGAGCCGTCAACGAGGCGCGGAGCAGCTGAGCGTAGTCCCCAGGACCCAGCCATTGGGAGGCGTAGCCAGTAGTCTCCGGAGCGTAGCCGGTCAGGCCCAGCCGCAGGCTCACCACAGAGACGGGCGTCCGTTCGGTCAGGATTTCCAGCAGGTTCTCAGAGAACACTTTGGCGGCGCCGTATTCACAGCAGGGCCGGGGAGGCCAGTGTTGGCGGATGGGGTACTGCGCCTCACGGTGATACAGACCCATGGTGTGGATGGAACTGGCGAACACGATCCTCTTGACGCCGGAGCCCGCCGCCGCGGCTGCCAGCCCTGCCGTGAGCATGGCTCCGCCCTCGACGGCGGTCCGCGCCTCGATCTCCGGATAAGCATTTCCCGCCAGGTGGACCACGGCGTCGACGGACTCGATCGCCGCGTCCCAAGCGTCGCGTTCTGTTAGGTCCAAGGCCAACCGTTCGCTCCCGTCCTCAACGTCCTGCGAATCGCGTATGGGCCAGTCCCGATCAATGAGCCTGAGCCTGTAGCGTCCGGCGAGGGCCTGGGACGTCAGTTGCCCGACGTGCCCGGCCGCGCCCGTAACCACTACGAGAGGACGTCTTGTTCCTTCGTCTGCCCCTGAGACCATAAATTGCCCTTTCACCAGTTGGTGAATGATCCGTCGAGTCTACGCAGTTGCGGCATGGGAGGTGGCTGGATCTGATGGGCCCGCGCAGCATCAAGATCCACTTCCAATCCGAGGCCGGGTGCCTCGGGACGGCGCATCCATTCCCCGTCCATGGTTGCCTGAACCGGGAATACGTCGTTGGCCTCGGTGCCCGGAAGCTGGTATTGCTCCTGGATGCCGAAGGTGGGCAGGGTCATGTTCAGGTGCAATGATGCCGCCGTCGCGATTGGCCCCAACGGGTTGTGGGTGGCCGTACGGATGTGGTGGGACTCGCACCAGCCGGCGATCTTCTTCGCCTCGGTGAAACCTCCCACGATGCAAATGTCGAAACGGGCGTAGTCAATGAGGTCGTGCTCAATAAGCGGCCGGATTTCCCACTTGGACGCCGCCTGCTCGCCTGCGGCCAGCGGAACGGAGGTGCGTTGCCGCAAGGTCCGGTAGATGTCGGGATTCTCCCAGCGCAGCGGATCCTCGATGAAGTACATGTTGGCCCCCTCCAGTTCCCGGCACAGTGTCGTGGCTTCGGGGAGTTCCAAACGGGTGTGCACGTCCAGGATCAGCTCAAACTCGCTTCCGAGTTCGTCCCGTACAGCTGCCACTTCGGCAAGGGCATGGCGGGTAGCTGCGCGGGGTTCCAGTAAATCCCCTTCAGACGGTACCGAGAGCCGCCCGACCGTCCAGCCTTGCTCGAAGGCCTTCCGCGCATTGTCGATAAGTTCGGCATGGTCCGCCCCCCAGATGTGCCGGTAGCACTTCACCCGGTCCCGGACTGCTCCCCCCAATAACTCATAAACCGGAATCTCCAGTGCCTTGCCCTTCAGATCCCACAGGGCAATGTCCACAGCCGAGATGGCAGAGGCGAGAACGCGGTCCGCGGGGTAGAAGCCGGACCGCGACATGACCTGCCACAGGTGTTCTGTGCGGAAGGGGTCGTTGCCGATGAGAAGCGGCTTGAAGTGCTCCAGGGCTCCCCGAACGGCCAGCTGGCGTGAGCGAAGCCCGACTTCTCCGACGCCGAAGATTCCTTCGTCGGTGTGCACTACAACCATCATCAAGGCACCGCCGTCGTCGATGGTTAGGACTTCCAAGTCCGTTATTTTCACAGGGTCAGGCCTTTCATACAGGAGAAATCTTCTATTTCATGCCTGAAGTGGCGAACCCATTGACATAGGACCGCTGGACGAAAAAGAACATGATGAGAACGGGGAGGACGTAGAGCACGGCGCCGGCTGCCAGCAGGTTGTTGACCGGGAACCCTTGGGAGTTGACATAGCCGGTCGTGATGGCCACCGCCAGCGTGGTGTTGTCCTGGTTGAGCAGGAGCTGGGGGGCGATGAAGTCGCCCCATACGCCGTTGAAGGAAAGAACAAAAGCGGTGATGACGACGGGTTTGGAGAGCGGGAGGAAGATTTGCACAAAGATGCGCAGCCGTCCGCAGCCGTCGAGGATGGCGGCCTCCTCAAGTTCGCGGGGAAGCTGGGCGAAGAACTGGCGGTAGAGGAAGATGAGGTAAGGAGCGCCAGCCATACCCCACAAGACCCACGGCCAGTAGGTGCCGACCAGCCCGACCTTCGCAAACAGCAGGTAGGTGGGTATGAGGGTGATGATGGGGGGTGTCATCATCATGGCGATCAGGATCCCGAAGAGGACCTTCTTTCCCTTGCCGTTGAGGCGGGCGAACCCATAGCCGACAAGCGCGGAGCTGACGGTGGTCAGGACGCCGGTCACCGTGGACAGGAAGAGGGAATTGGCGGCATAGGCCCAGAACGGCAGGACTAATGTGGCATCGATAAAGTTCTGCACCTGCGGCGAAGTGGGAATCCAGGTGATGGGATCGGAGGCCAACTGCTGGGGCGTCTTCAAAGCCGTCAGGAAGAGCCAAAGGACCGGAAGGAAGAGCATGGCGCAAACCACAACCAGGATCACGAAGGCGACCCGGTTCTTGCGTTCCCGGCTTTGCCGGATAGGTGGTTCCGGCGGCGCGGTCTGGGACTCCGTTTGGGGGCGGTGACCGATGAGCGTCATCCCTCTTTCCCTTCTTTGGAGGGATCGACGGCGTAGAACACAGTGCGTCCGCCGATCTTGAACGTAATGATGGTGACCACCAGGATGACCAGGAAGAAGAGCCAAAGCATCGCGGACGCATACCCGTACTTGGAGTACGCGAAGTACTGGGCGTAGACGTCCACCATGAAGATCCGGTTCGCTTCAGGTACGGCTGTGATGGCCGCCGGCCCGTTGGCCGGCGACAACAGGAGCGCCGGGACGAATGTCTGCAGGACGCCGATGGTGGTAGTGATCACCTGGAAAAGAAGCACCGGCGAGATGCTCGGAAGCGTGACGTGCCAGAATGCCATAAAGGCGTTTGCCCCATCCAGCCGCGCGGCCTCATGAAGCTCTGCGGGAACATCCTGCAGGGCGGCGAGGTTGATCAGCACGCCGGCGCCAATGCCCCAAAGCATGACCACCAACAGGACCACGAACACCGTGTTTCCGCTCATCCAGCTCACCGCATCCGCACCGAAGATCGCAAGAACGCCGTTGATGGCGCCGCTGTCACGGTCGAACAGCAGCTTCCAGGTCAGCGTCGCCGCGACGGGGGGCACGATGGCTGGCAGATAGACGAGCATCCGCAGGCCTGATCGCCAGTGGACCTTTTCGTTCAGGAGCAGCGCCAGTCCCAGTCCTCCGCAGATGGTGATGGGCACAATGGCGAGAGCGAGCACGCCGGTACGCTGCAGGCTGGCCCACATGCGCGGATCACTCAACGCATCTGTGTAGTTCTTCAGCCCAATCCAGTTCTGATTCGGTGCTATTCCATCCCAGTTGGTGAAGCTGATCCACAGTGCATAGCCCAGCGGAAACAGCGTCAGGAGCACTGTTCCGATCAGCCAGGGGGAGATAAAGGCGTAGAACGTGCCCGAACCCCTGAAGCCGGCGTTTCCCCGCCGGCTCTTTCGGCGAACAGCTCTAGCCAGAGAGAGAGTACTCACCTGCGTCAGCCCTTCTTGCCGGCAAGTTCCATGCCCTGCTTGAGGAGATCGTTGACGGCAGTAGTCGCCTGGTCCGCGAACTGGCCAGCAGACAGCTCGCCTTTCACTGCGCGGGGGAAGAGTTCAGCGATGGCAGCGCTAACAGCTACCGCCTGGGCATAAGGGCTGAAGGGAAGAACCTCCAGGTACTGCTCTTCGTTGCGCTGCACTTTCAGTGCATCAGTCTGGTAAGGCTGGGACTGCGGCAGTTCGGAAGCCAAAGCCGTGACGGCCGGCAGCCCCACGCCAGTCTGGGCCCTCACCTTGGCGTTGGGCCCGGTGCAGCAATACCACTCAAGGAACGCGTAGGCCTCGTCCTTCATGGCAGTCTTGGAGGAGATCCAGTAGCCTGTGGCCGACGTGGTGGGGCTGACGCGCTTTGAGCCCATCATCGGGGCAGGCGCGAGACGGGCGAACTCGGCGGTTTTGGGATTCGTTGCCACCATGCCGCCAAACCAGTAGCCGGCCAACGCCATTGCAGTCCTCTTGGCATCAAACGGCGGCCAGTCCCAGCCGTCCGGATTCGGATCCAAGAGCGTGTAGCCCACCTGCTTTTTGGCCACATCGATGTGCCACTGCAGTGCCTGCATGGCCTCAGGGCTTGTGAAGTCCGCCTTGGTCAGATCGTCGTTGAATACACGCCCGTTGGTGGTTGCCACCATGGAAGAGATTGCCTCGATGGTTGGGGCCGTGGCGAACAGCCCATACTGTTCCACCTTGCCTCCGCCACGCTTTGTCATGGGCTCGGCGTATTCAAGCAGCTGGTCATACGTGAGCGGCTTGTCCATGGTGGGAAGCGGAATGCCGGCCGCGCCAAAGGCTTCGGTGTTGTACCAGAACATGGAATCCTGGGACCAGTCCTTGACGAAGCCGTAGCGCGGTCCGCTGCCCTGCTTGTTTCCGTCCCAGCGCCAGACGTCGTTGATCTTGGCCAGGTCGGATTCCTTAAGTGTGCTCGACTTTGCCAGATACGGGTCCAGGTCCAAGGCAAGGCCGCGGCTTGCAAGGTTGGCAGTGCTGATGGCCCCCAGACTCCTGGCCAGGTCCGGCGGGGTTCCCGCGGCCATCATGGCGTTTAGCCGGGTTGGGTCGTCCTTGATCAGGGTGATGGGTACATCGGGATGGTCCTTAACCCACGCATCGATGACCTCCTGGGTGATTTCACCGGGATTGCCCATAATCGTCAGGCCTCCGGGCTTTTTGGCGGCACCTCCGCCCGCCGCACTCGCCGAGCATCCGGTCAGCGCGCCCCCTGTGGCTGCAAAGCCGGCGAACAGAGCAGCGCCGCCCAATAGACTGCGGCGTGAAACATGCTTTTGTACATTCATTTGACGTACCTTCATCGCTACGGGCCTGAGAGGCCGAGGTGTGTAATGGAGTGGACCGATCCCCGACTCAGTGTGAGGGCCCTCACGTCGATGTGTCAAGAGTCTTTACACAAAGTCTTTCTTTCTTACGGAGGGTCGTACATAATGAGGGAGTGAATTCAGCCCGAAGCGGAGGCTCCCTCCGCAACCTCCGACTATCCAACTCCCTGCATGTCCTGGACCTGGTGGTCAGCCAAGGTCCCATGCACCGTGCCGAGATGGCAAGGCGTTTGGGTATTTCGCGCACCACCATCACCACTATTACGCGCGAGTTGATGGAGCGCGGCGTGCTTGTGGAGCTGTCGGAGCGGGTTGAGAGTGGGGACGAAGTGGACGGCAGGGCGGGTGACCAGCTCGCGTTCAGCCCGGATGCGGGTTGGATTGCAGGCATGAGCCAGGTGCTCGACAGAATCTGCGTCCGGATCACGGACTTGATGGGCAATGAAGTGGCATCGGCCGAGGTGGCCATCGGCGCTAAGGATGATTGGCAGCTCCGGGCTGAAGCAGCCGTCTACCTCCTGGACCGCGCGCTGAAGGAGGGCGGCGGAGACCGTGATGACCTTCTCGGCGTCGGGATCGGGCTGCCGGGGCAGATCAACCCGGTGGATGGCATCGTGCACGGGGCGCTGGCTGACCAGCCGTGGCACGGCATCAATGCGCGCCAGGAAATGAACCGCCGCCTCGGCGTTCCTGTCTTCATCGACAACAATGTCCGCCTTGAAGCGATAGCGGAAGCCAAGTGGGGAGCCGGGCAGGGGATTCGGGATCTTATGTACGTGAGCATGTCCAGCGGAATAGCAGCCGGCTTCCTCTTCGGCGGGGAACTTTACCGGGGATCCGGCGGAGGTGCCGGAGAGCTGGGCCATACCTCCATAGACATTAACGGGCCGGCTTGCAGGTGTGGAAATCACGGATGCCTCGTTCTCTTCGCAGGTACTCCTGCCATACTGAAGCGCCTGGCGGCTACTTTAGGTGCGGATGCGACGATGGATGATGTGCTTGCCGCGAACGCCGCGGGAGACAGGTCTGTCCAGAATGTTCTGTCCGAAGCAGGATCCGTGGTGGGGCGGCTGCTGGCCAGCATGTGCAACTTGCTCAACCCGCAGCGGATCGTGGTGGGCGGCCAAACGTCGCTGGCCGGAGCCGTTGTGCTGGACCCGCTGCGGGAGAGCATTGGTCGTTACGCTCTCACCCCATCGGCCGCCTTGGAAGTGGTCGTCTCGGACCTTGGTGGGGGTCCGGAAGCAGGTGCAGCAGGAGGCGCCGCTATGGCTCTGTCTATGCTGACCACTTCACATGAAATGTTCAGCCGGCTCGTTGACCGCCCGGCAGCCTCCTCCTTCCGTGCGTGATGTTTGCCTCGCTAGGATAACGATATCCTCGCCGTGGAGATTGACGAGGGCCAAGAGAAGAAGATAGAGGACCGCTACGAGGGCAGCTGTGCGTGCGGGGGTGGATGTTGAGTGAGATTCCAAAACCTTTGTTCCGTGACCCCATCCAGGATGGAGCCGCCGATCCCATGGTGATCTGGAACCGCGCGGCGGGGGAGTGGTGCACAAGGCCTGGAGACCGGCTGGGGCCGCAACACCTTTTCCCCGAGTTCCCAGACGATCCTCACACATGGGACGTCACGGATCAGTTCGTTCTCGGCGACGACCTCCTTGTGGCGCCTGTCGTGGAGTCCAAGGCCCGTTCACGCAGCGTCTACTTCCCTGTGGTGGCACGGTGGACGGACCTCGCCAGCGGAGACATATATGACGGGGGACAGGTGGTCCTCCTCCCGGCGCCCATCGGAACGATTCCCGTGTTCGCTCGCGATGGGGCTCTCCAGGAGCTGGTCGGCAGTACTGTGGTGGCTGACCGCGAGCAGCAGCTTTGACGCGGCGGAGTGGTGACATCAAAGCCTGGCCAAACGACCAGTGCACTGAATTTGTGGAGCTTTCGGTGTCCATACGGTACAACAGTCATCCCCTAGGCCATGCGCTTCCCCCGTTCGACTCGATACTGTTTATCGCATGATTCCCATCGTCTGGCTGGTCGGTACGTCTGGGGTCGGCAAGTCAACCGTAGGCTGGCAGCTTCAGCAAGCGCTTGAGCGTCGGAACGTGCCTGCCGCGTTCGTGGATGCCGATCAACTGAGGAACGCGGCAGGCGTCCAGGCGACTGAGGACGAATTCATCGCCGACGGACTCGCGGTGCTCGGACCGATCTTCCAACGTGCTGGAGCGACGATCCTCATCGTGGCGGGCATGGTGGACGATGCGGCTCACCTCGCTCGCTTGTTGCCTGTCGGCGGACGCCCGCCTGTTCTCGTCGTTCATCTGCACGCCTCCGACGAGACGGTGGTGGACCGGGTGGAGCAGCGTAGATGGAACGTGGAACTCGCCGCCGATTCGGTCAAATATGCCCACAGCTTCGACGCGACCTGGGTGGATGTGGCGGTCGATACGACCTGTCAGTCGCCGTCCCAGGTCGCCGGGACCTTGCTCGAGGGCTCCGAGCGTCTAGCCCGCTCGGAGCGCCTCGACACGCCGCTGGCCGTTCCACCAGTAATGGATACGGAGCCCACGGTGACTCTCATAACAGGCGCTGGCGGTGTCGGGCTGTCGACAACGGGGTTCCTGGCCTTCCTGCAGCGCATGTGGTCAGGCGAACGTACCGGGTACGTCGACAGCTACCAGGTCGGCATCCTGGGGGCGGACCCCCGCGCCCCGGAGGCCGCGTCACTGCGCGCGGCCAACTCGGCCGCCCTCGCGGCAGTGATGGCCCGTCGCGGGATTCGGCACGTGCTCATAACCGCGGATCCGCTGACGGCGCGCGCGCTCACCGCTATTGCAAAGCCTGCACACCTGTTCTGGCTCGATGCCTCCGATGACGTGATTGAATCACGTCATCGCGCCCGGGCTGCGGGTGGCGGGCCACCTCTTGCCGCCGATCACCGCCTGGGACTCGATGACCTGGGCATCCGCGCGGCGGTGGCCGCCTCGATCGCGGAGGCTCGAGCTGTAGGACTCCGGCCTAACGGTGCCACGATTATCAATACGGACGAGCTTTCGGCGGAAGACGTAGCAAGGCAGATCAATCAATGCGGCGGAGTCGGTGTAAATCTGTGATCGATACTTCGCGAGCATTGCTGCTCAACGGCTCGTCCGGGGTCGGAAAGTCAACTGCGCTTCAGGCACTTGGTGCCGTACTGGGGGAGCGAAGTGTCTCCCACGCTTTCGTCGATCTCGACGAGCTGGCGCTCTTCTGGCCGCGCCCGACTGACGATCCCTGGGGCGGCCGTACGGCTCGCGCGAACCTCGCCGCGGTGAGCAAAACATACTGGGCGGCCGGTGTTCAATGCATTGCCGTTGCGCACGTGTTCACCGATCGGGAGCATCTGGACGGATGTCGCGTCGCTCTCTCGCACGGTGTGCGTGTCATGGACGCTGAAAGGGCACCGCTTGTCCGCTTGCGTACGTCCCGGGCAGTGGTGGAGGAACGGCTGCGTCGACGGCACGCGGTCGACGCGCCATGGGAGCTTGAGGGCTTTCTTGCCGGCTACGAGAGTCTCACGCGTGCACTCGATGACGCGGCACTGGACGACGTCGTCATCGACGTCGACGACCTGACACCCCGGGGCGTCGCGGAACGCATCCTGGATGTCGCCGGTTGGTGACAGCGTGGCGCACAGTCGCATGCCATAACCAGGAAAACCCATTACTTTACATAATGTAGATTATCGGCGTTTAAGGGTCGAGAAGTAGAAGCAGCTGCGAGAACTCCTATTCCATGACTAATTCGCCAGGGAATCATTTTCCTTCTTCATGAAGTAGTCCACCTTTGAGTAGCCTCCGTCAACCACGACGGACGAGCCGGTGATAAAGGATGCCTCTGGACTTAGGAGAAAAGCGACAACACTGGCAACATCATCCGGGCTACCGTTGCGCCCAAGTGGGGTGAGGATTGCCGCCGCGTAAGACTCTGGAAGGATACCGGAGTCTACCCATCCAGGAGCTACTGCGTTGACACGTATGCCGCGGGGCCCAAGGACATTGGCAAGGCTTTGAGTGACAGAGAGAAGGGCTGCTTTGCTGGCTGAATAGGCGATACTGCGAAAGGATCCGATAAACGCGTCGATGCTGGCGATATTGACGATGCTCCCCCCGGCTGTCATATGGAGGCCTATTTCTCGGGCAAGGATGAGCGGAGCGGTGACGTTCACCTCAAAAGTTTCGTCCCATGCCTCGAAGTCAAGTTCCTCAATCGATTCCTTCACCAGGATGCCCGCGTTGTTGACCAGCGCATTAAAGGAAAATTCATCACGAATCCGCCGAGCGAACAGTAGGGACGCGGATCTGTCGGTCAGATCCACCTGACGCACTTCAACACCATGAGTGCGGCTGAGTTCCCTGGCCTCGTCAAGACCTGTGTAAAAAGTTGCCACAACGTTCCAGCCCGCTCCCGACAGATGTTCCGCAATGGATCTGCCGATCCCTCGCGCTCCACCTGTAACCAGCACACAACGGTCGCCGTTCACGCTCATTCCTCCCGCCTATCGATCTGGTTGAAAACCTCGTCCGTTCCTACTGTGAGGCCTGGTGTCATGGATCGCCAGAGTGCCATCAGCCCAGCTCGCCCCACCACAACGAGAACTAACCCTCTTCGTCAGCGCAACGGACAACTCCCGGCCCATGAATACCACGCATGCCAGTTTGGAAGGGGCTGATGATTGGGGCAAACATCCTTCAGTACACCCTGTTTTCACACAATCCGGGACTTTTGTCCCTTATGGACTCCACCCCGTTCTGGAAACATCGTTGCGGGGCTGCCTGCCGTTTCACTGGACACGGACCGACCGGTTGGTTCGACGAGATCAGTAATCATTTCTCGCCGAACGTTGGCCAGGCATGTGCCCACCAAGATTCAAAGGCAGAGTTGCCTGGAAGGAGCAAGTTCATGGCAGGATCATTCGAGGTATTCATGGATGCCGAATCGCAGGTGCGGTTCAGGCTGGTTGCCCCCAACGGAGTTGTGCTCGCCGTCTCCGAGAAGTTCGCTGACAAACGTCACGCTGCCGCGGCAATCAAAGATGTACGTGAATGCGCCGGAACCGGCCTGATCCAGGATCTCTGCCCAAAGCCCACCCCGGAACCATCTCAGAAACAGCGCCCCTCAGCGCGACGTCCGGTGGTTCGACGCTCCTACAGCTTCCGCTCGGCCCGCACAGTCTAAGCCCGTCTGACATCGGCCAAGGCGCAACTCCGCTCCCCATCCCACAGCACTCCCCCGACATTTCACGTCACCGAAATGTGATCTAACTTACTTGACGGACGGGTTTGTTAGCGTTCACACTTATCGCCAGAGCGAACCTGCTTCAGTTTGCAGCAACGGTGGTGTTGGGGTCTCCCGCCTGCATGTAACTAACGCTTCCGGGAGGATGTTGTGTTTAAGAAATCTCTAGTAGCCGTTTTGGCCGCGTCAGCTATTGCCCTTACTGCCTGCGGAGGTGGCGGCCAGGCCGCTTCGAGCACCGGAGGCGCTGAGAAGAAGATCGTGATGGGCTTCGCCCAGGTCGGCGCGGAAAGCGGCTGGCGCAGCGCCAACACCAAGTCCGTTCAGGAATCCGCCAAGGAAGCCGGCATCGACCTGAAGTTCTCCGACGCCCAGCAGAAGCAGGAAAACCAGATCAAGGCGATCCGCTCCTACATCCAGCAGAAGGTCGACGTTATCGCCTTCTCCCCCGTGGTTGAATCCGGCTGGGACACCGTCCTGAAGGAAGCCAAGGACGCGAAGATCCCCGTGATCCTCACGGACCGCGCCGTGGACTCGGCCGACAAGTCCCTGTACAAGACCTTCCTGGGCTCGGACTTCGTCCTCGAAGGCAAGAAGGCCGGCGAGTGGCTCGTTGCTGAGTCCAAGGCGGCCACAGACACCGTGAACATCGTCGAAATCCAGGGCACCACCGGTTCCGCGCCGGCAAACGACCGCAAGGAAGGCTTCGAAGAGGCCATCAAGGCGGACCCGAAGCTGAAGATCATCGCCTCCCAGAGCGGTGACTTCACCCGCAGCGGCGGCAAGCAGGTCATGGAGGCGTTCCTGAAGAACAACCCCGACATCGACGTCGTCTTCGCCCACAACGACGACGAAGGCCTCGGCGCCATCGAAGCCATCGAAGCCGCCGGCAAGGTCCCGGGCAAGGACATCAAGATCATCACCATCGACGCCGTCAAGGACGGCATGACCGCCCTGAGCCAGGGCAAGATCAACTACATCGTCGAGTGCAGCCCCCTGCTGGGCACCCAGCTCATGGACCTCGCCAAGAAGGTCCTCGCCGGCGAAACAGTCCCCGAGCGCGTCGTCACCGAAGAAACCACCTTCACCCAGGAACAGGCCATCAAGGCCCTGCCTACCCGTCAGTACTGAGCCCCCGCTCACCTGATCGTCCGTGCGGCGGCAGTACATGACACTGCCGCCGCGCCGATCAACAGCACGCATTCCACCGCACGGACTTCACCACACCCCTGGCAAGCCGGACAACAACAGGCCAATCACGGCTGCCGTCCCCCTGCAACGAAATTACCCACAAGAATGCCCCGTTCAATCAGGGGCACGGAAAGTAGGCGCAACGATGCGACCCTTACGTTTGCTCACCAGAACGGCAGCCGCGGGGGCCATAGCCTCGGCGCTTGTCCTGACCCCGCTGGTCCCGGCGCTGGCCGAGACCACTCCGGACCCCAGGCTCGTCCTGCAGTACAACCTGGATGAAAGCACCGGGAGCGTGGCTGTGGACAGCTCCGGAAAGGGGCGGAACGGCGCGGTCGTCAATGGCGGCACGTGGAAGGGAAGCGAAGGACTGAAGCTGGATGGCGTCAACGACTATGTCCGCCTTCCTGACAACATCATGCAGGGACTGTCCGCCATTACCGTCAGCACCGAGGTTCTGATGGCACCAACCCAAGCAACTCCGTACTTCATCTACGGCCTCGGCAATACGACGTCGAACGCCGGCAACGGCTACCTGTTCACCACTGGTGACAGCTACCGCACCTCTATCGCCTCGGGCAACTGGTCCACGGAGCAGACACTTTCCCAAAACCAGCCCTTGGCGCGCGGCGTCTGGAAGACAATCACCTACACGCTGGCCAATGGAACAGCCACACTGTTCCTCGACGGCGTACAGGTGGGACAGAAAACCGGCATCACCATCACGCCAGGCAGCATCGGCAACGGATTGACGACGGCGAACTACCTCGGCCGTTCGGTATACACAGCCGACAAATTCCTGTCCGGGTCAGTCCGGAATTTCCGGATCTATAATGCCGCTCTCACTCCAAGCGAGGTCGCAGCAGCGATCGCACCAAGCGACGCACTCCGGGTTGAACGGGATGTCACAGCCTTGACTCTCGGGGACCTCTCGGCCGTGACAGGCAACCTGTCCCTGCCGGCCAACGGCGTCAATGGTTCCACCCTGACGTGGTCATCAAGCGACCCTGCAATCATTTCCAACACGGGAGCGGTGACGCGGCCCAACGCGGCGCAGGGTCCGGCAACTGTGACCGTGACGGCAACGATCACCCGCGGCGACGCCTCCGGAACCAAGACATTCACAGCTACCGTGGTCCCCGCTGAGTCAGATGAAGAAAAGCTGGCAGCCGCCATCACTGCGTTGTCCCTTCCCGCCCTCGACGACGTCCGCGGCAATGTCACTCTCCCGGCAACCAGCGGACAGGCAACGGTAACGTGGCAGTCGGCAAGTTCGATCATTGACACCACAGGTATCGTTAACCGCCCGCTAGTGGATACCGACGTCGTCCTGACAGCCAACCTCAAGGTCGGAACAGCGACGGGGTCGAAAGAATTTACAGCGCATGTAAAGGCCAAGCCAACTGTCGCACCCTATGCCGGATACGCGTTTGCCTACTTCACGGGGAACAGCCTGGCTGGAGAGAACATTTTCATGGCCGCCAGCCGCGGCAACGACGCCCTCCACTGGGATGAGACCAATGGCGGCAAGCCGATCCTCACCTCCACCATGGGCACCAAAGGCCTTCGCGATCCCTTTGTGATCCGCTCCCCCGAAGGCGACAAGTTCTACATGATCGCCACAGACCTTTCCATTGGCAGCGGAACCTCCTGGGACTCCTCCCAGCGCCAAGGCAGCCGATACCTTGAGGTCTGGGAATCATACGACCTCAAAAACTGGTCCGAACAAAGGCATGTGAAGGTTTCCCCGGACACGGCCGGCAATACCTGGGCTCCGGAGGCCTACTACGACGCCGGTATCGGCGCCTACGTTGTGTTCTGGGCGTCGAAGATCTATGCAGAATCCGACCCGGGACATACCGCCGGGGTTGTCAACAAGATGATGTATTCGACAACCCGCGACTTCCGCACCTTCTCTGAAGCCAAGGTCTGGAACGACCCGGGCACCTCAGTGATTGATTCAACGGTCATCAGGGACAAGGACACGTTCTACCGCTTCACCAAGGATGAAGGGGGTGTTTCGGGCTGCGTCGACATCATGCAGGAAAAGTCCAACAACCTGCTCGCCGTCGACCTTCCTACCACCAGCCCCAGGAACTGGGCGCTGCAGAGCTCCTGCATCGGCAAGAACGCCGGAACGGCAGCGGTCGAAGGCCCCACCGTCTTCAAGTCCAACACAGAGGAGAAGTTCTACCTCTTCCTTGACGAGTTCGGAGGACGCGGCTACATCCCGCTCGAAAGCACCAGCCTGGAAACCCCCAGCTGGAAGCTGTCCACAAACTATGACCTGCCGGCCAGCCCCCGCCACGGAACCGTTCTGCCGGTAACCCAAACTGAGCTGGATGCCCTTCGCCAGACACCAAAACCTGTTCCCGCCAATGAAAAAGGAGAGATCCTCCGCTACTCCTTTGACCAGACGTCAGGAACGGACGTCACAGACTCCTCGGGCAATGGCCTCAACGGCAAGATCGTCGCCGGCGGCAGCTGGCAGCCCGACGGCACGCTCAAGCTCGACGGCGCCGGCGGTTACGTCGACGTCCCCGACAACATCCTCTCCGGTATCCAGGACGTGACGGTCGAAGCAGACGTCCTGGTGAACGCCTCCCAGAGCGGATCCTACTTCATCTACGGATTCGGCAACACCGACGCCGCCGGGGTGGGTAACGGGTATCTGTTCGCCACGGGCAATTCGGTGTACAAGACCGGTATCGCCTCCGGAAACTGGACTACGGAACAGCTTGCCAACAGCACAGCAGCCCTCCCCCGTGATTCATGGAAGCACCTGGTCTACACACTTAAGGGCACTGTCGCCACCGTGTACCTTGACGGTAAGAAGGTTGGCGAGAACCTGAACGCCACACTGAACCCCGCGGACATCGGACTGGGCAGCACCACGTCGAACTACCTCGGTAAGTCCGTCTACACAGCAGACAAAACCCTCAACGGCTCCCTCCGCGAATTCGCCATCTACAACCGGGCGCTGTCAGCGGAGGAAGTAATGAACATCTCGGGCGACAAGACCGGTCTGGGAGACGTTTCGCTTACTGACGCCGGCCTTCTGAAGGTGGCGCCCATCGTCGACAGCACAAACAGGAAGGTTACCTATCCCGTCAAACCGGGAACGGATCTGAGCAAGCTCTCGCCCACCTTCAGCCTCTTTCCCGGGGCTGTCTCAAGCCCGGCTTCCGGAGTGACTGCGGACCTCGGCAAGCCGGTCACCTACACGGTGACAGGGCCTGATGGTTCGACGGCGGACTGGACCTTCTCAGCGCTGGAAATGAAGAGCCCGGTCTTGCCCGGCTATACAGCTGATCCGAACATCGTGGTCTACGGAGATACGTACTACATTTACCCCACGACCGATGGAATTGCCTCCTGGGGCAGCACGAAGTTCTCCGTCTTCTCATCCAAGAACCTCGTGGACTGGACAGACGAAGGCGTGGTGCTGGATCTCGCCAACGTCAGCTGGACGCATGCAAATGCCTGGGCGCCGGCAGCTGCAACGAAGAACGGCAAGTACTACCTGTACTTCAGCGCCGGTCAGAACATCGGCGTCGCCGTCGCTGATTCTCCAACGGGCCCCTTTGTTGACTCCGGCGCGCCCCTGGTAAACAAGGCGGCCTTCGGCGGCGCCCAACAGATCGACCCTGCTGTATTCACCGATGACGACGGCGTGTCCTACCTGTTCTGGGGCAACGGTACTGCGCGTTATGTTCCGCTCAACCCGGACATGGTTTCCTATGACCCCGCGAACATCAAGACCATCGGCGGCCTGACCCAGTTCAGGGAAGGCGCCTTTGTGCACAAGCGCAACGGCACCTACTACCTGACCTATTCGATCGACGACACCCGGAGTGAGAACTACCGGGTCGGATACGCCACCGCCAGCAGCATCACCGGTCCCTGGACGTCCAAGGGCGTCATCCTCGAGAAGAAACCTGAACTCGGCATCCTTGGAACCGGCCACAACTCGGTCGTCCAGGTGCCGGGCACGGACGAGTGGTACATCGTGTATCACCGCTTCGCCATCCCAGGCGGCGACGGTATGCACCGGGAAACCACCATTGACCGGCTGACCTTCGCCGCCGACGGATCGATTAATCCGGTTGTTCCCACGCTCGAGAGTGTGGAGCCAAGATTCGCCGACACGTCTGCCCCGACCGTTACGGCCGCCACTGAGCCGGCAGCGCCGAACGGTGCTGACGGCTGGTACTTGGGTCCTGTCATGGTGAATGTCACCGCCAGTGATAACTCTGCAACGGCTCCCAGCGTTGAAGTATCGGTCGACGACGGTGCCTGGGTTCCGTACACCCACTCCTTTGAGGTGGCATCCGACGGCGCCCACACTGTCAAGGCAAGGGCGACAGATGCAGCCGGGAACGTGTCCGTGGAAGCATCCATCGCGCTGAAGATCGACAGGACAGCACCGCAAACGGCTGCCACCCTCGACGACGATCGGACGCTCACCCTCACCGCCGAAGATTCCTACTCGGGCGTTGCTGCCCTTGACTACCGTGTGGGCGCCGCCGAGTGGGTACCCTACTCCGGTCCCCTTCCCGCAGGACGGACAGCGGCAACTGTTGAGTTCAGGGCAATCGATAAAGCAGGCAACTCCACCCAGGGAATCGTGGACGTCCCGGCGCCGGCTTCGCAGTCGATCTCCTTTGGATCGATTGCAACCATGACGCTCGGGGACGCTGACTTCGCAGTCAGTGCAACGTCCACTTCCGGTCTCCCTGTGACGCTCTCTGCTGCAGGTTCCTGCACGTTGCAAAGCAACTCGGTTCACTTGACAGGAGCCGGAACCTGCACCATCACTGCCAAGCAGGAAGGGAACCAACGGTTCCTCGCGGCCCCCGAAGTCGTTCGTTCCTTTACGGTCAACGCCCCCGTGCTGGACACTTTTGACCGGGCAAATGGAGCTGTGGGCCGTTCCTGGAGCGGTGAGGACGGACGCCAGTCCTACGTCATCAAGGACAAAGCCCTCAGTCCGCTCCTTGGTGGCGCCCTGCTCTACGCCGACACGTTCGGTGCAGACCAGACGGCGTCCCTGACGCTGAAGTCGATCGCACCGAAGTCGGTTCAGGGTGTGCTGCTCAAGGCCCAGTCCGGGAAGCCGTTCCTCTCGGGCGCAGTCTCAGTGGTGTACGACGCACCCACAAAATCGGTGCGCGTGTCCACCCTGGGTGCAGAAAAGCCGTGGTACTCCTACGCCGGCGTTCTGGCCCCGTTCGCTGCAGGTGACGTCCTCACCGCCAGCTACGTGGACGGCACTGTCACCATCTACAAGAATGGAGATGTTGTTGCTGCTGTTCAGCTTCGGGCAGCCGACGTGCAGTTCTTTGCCGGTAAGGCGGGCAAGGCCGGCATCCTGACCTCGCAGGCGTCCGGCAGCATCCTGGACAATTTCCGGGCAGCGACCATCACGCACTAGAGATTAACACGCGCCAAGTGAGAGGCGGCCATTCATCTTTCCGGATGAATGGCCGCCTCCTCGCATTGTTTTATCCACCGTCTCTCACTAACAATGAACCCATGACGGTCTACCTGAGGTCCCTGGAAACTGCAGTCCCGCCGACCATCCTTATCCAGTCCGAAGCACGGGAGGTTTTTGCAGCCCAGCCGGGGCTCACCAGGCTCGGCTCGAGGCTGGTCAATACCTGTTTCGACTCGGCGGCCATAGACACCCGTTACACAGCCGTTGACGAACTGACGATGGAAATCCGCTCCGACAACCCCCAGTTCTTCGATCCACGCACCGGTCTCCTGCTCAGGCCCAGCACCAAGGTCCGGAATGACATCTTCGGGCGGGAAGCTACCAAATTGTTTATCGAGGCCGCAGATGCTGCCGTGGCTGCCTGTGCCGGGATCGGACCGGAGGACATCACCCACCTCGTGACGGTTTCCTGTACGGGATTCTTCAATCCTGGCCCGGACTATAAGATCGTCCGGGCCCTCGGCCTGAATCCCTCGGTCCAGCGGTACCACCTCGGTTTTATGGGATGCTATGCAGCATTTCCAGCACTCCGGGCAGCAAAGTCCTTCTGTGAAGCGGATCCGGAGGCCGTGGTACTGGTGGTCTGCGCCGAGCTGTGCTCGCTTCATGTCCGGACGTCCAATGACCCGGACACGATCATGGGGTCAGCGCTGTTCGCCGACGGCGCGGCGGGCGCGGTTGTCACGGCACGGGACATCCCAGACGCCGAACCGTTGCTCCAACTGGATCACTTTGAGACCGTTCTAACGCCCGTCGGCGAGGAATCCATGGCCTGGAACATCGGCGATGAGGGTTTCGAGATGGTCCTGGGAAACTACGTCCCCCACATCATCGACGATCACATTATCGGCGCCCTGGAGCCGCTGCTATCCCGGGAGAAATCCCTTCGCGACAAGCCCTACACGAACATCAGGCACTGGGGAATCCACCCTGGCGGACGCAGCATTCTGGACAAGGTGCAGAGCCGATTGCAGCTCAGCGATGAGCAACTGATTCCTGCCCGCGAGACGTTGCGAAACTACGGAAACATGAGCAGCGCCACCGTGTTGTTCGTCCTCAAGTACATTCTGGAGCTTCCGGCCGAACCGGGCGACGAAAGAATTTGCTCCATGGCATTCGGCCCCGGCCTAACGGTGGAGAGTGCTCTCTTCACCAAGATTTCGTCGCAATGCACTGATGCTCCAGCCGGGGTTGCTGCAGGAGCCGAAACGGCGTCGGCTGAAATGGCTATGGATACGCCGTTGGGTGCACTGGCCCAAACCTTTCCTGTCTGAGCCGGACATGGCCTTTCTGCGGGAGCGGGCGGCTGACGCCGTCGAGGAAATGGATGCAAGCGATTGCGATCCGGTCCGCCTGGAAAACACCTACGCACAATTCGCCCTGGTTAACAGACTGGTTTCGGGCTGGCGCAGGATTTACCGGACAGAGGTGCTGCCCCGGTTATCGGCAACGGCCCCCACCACCCTTCTTGACATTGGGTGTGGAGGGGGCGATATCCCGGTGTTGCTCGCGGAGTGGGCTGCTCGGGACGGCAAACAGTTGCTGGTTACGGGGATCGATCCCGATGAGCGCGCCTACCGGTTCGCTGCCGAACGGCCCGCAACAGCTGGCGTTACCTTCCGGCAGGCGTTGTCCTCCGAGCTTGTGTCCGAAGGGCTTACGTTCGACATCGTGATTTCCAACCACGTCCTTCATCATGTGCCCTCGGCCGAACTCCAACAGTTCCTGGCGGAGTCAGCGTCGTTGTCCGGCGGAACTGTCATCCACAACGACCTTCGCCGGAGTGTGGCGGCGCATGCCATCTTCTCCGTGGCGGCATTGCCTTTGAGGCATTCGTTCATCCGGCAGGATGGGCTCACGTCCATCCGGCGCAGCTACACACCCCACGAGCTCAACGCCCTCACTCCCCCGGATTGGATGGCCGAACGGCGTTTTCCCTTTAGAGCGGTCCTGCATTACAGGAAGCCTGAATTACCCGAGGCACTGAACGTTGATTGACGTTTTGATCGTCGGCGGTGGCCCTGTGGGCCTGTATCTTGCATCCCTGTTGGTAAGTCACGGTTTGGCGGTGCGGGTGCTGGAGCAACGATTGTCCAGATCGCCATTTTCGCGTGCCATCGGGATCCACCCGCCCGCTCTGGAAGCCCTCGACAGGATCGGCGTCGCGTCCAGACTGGTGGCCACGGGAGTCCAAATCCATCACGGCGTCGCGATCGGAAACGCCAGGCCGGTGGCCGGGATGTCCTTTGACGGGCTCTCGGGCCGCTTCCCGTTTGTCCTTTCCCTGCCCCAGGAACAGACGGAAGCGATACTGGAGGACCGTCTCCGGGAACTGGATCCGGCAGCGCTGCAGCGCGGCTGCACTGTCACGGGAATGCACGACGACGGACGGACCGTCACGCTGAACGTTGCCTCCGCTTCCGACTCATCCAGGCACACCTCGCTGCTGGCCATCGCTGCCGACGGCGTCCGGTCCAGTATGCGGGAATTCCTGGGCATTCCAACCCGGCTGAAGATCTATCCGGACGCCTACTTGATGGGGGACTTCCTGGACTCCACTGACTTCGGATCAGATGCCGTGCTGTTCCTTGCAGCGAAGGGGATCGTCGAATCGTTCCCGCTGCCCGGCTCCCTCCGCCGTTGGGTAGTCAGGATGCCTGGCCTGCCGCCACAAGCAGAGCCTGCAATGTTAGCTGATCTGGTGTACGAAAGAACGGGAATACCCATAGATCCCGAAACCAACAGCATGCTCAGCCCATTCGGCGTTCGGTCACGACGAGCCGTGCGGCTGATCCATGGCAGAACAGCCTTGATCGGAGATGCCGCCCATGAGGTCAGTCCCATCGGGGGTCAGGGCATGAACCTGGGATGGCTTGATGCTGCAGCGCTCGCGCCCATCATTGTGGCGGCAATAAAAGGGCAACCCGTGGCAGGTGAGCTGCGTGCTTACGAAAGCTCACGCTTGCGCGCGTCGGCTAAGGCAATGCGTCAGGCCGAGATCAATATGGCTCTGGGCCGCCCGGTGTCCCCGCTCCTGCTGGCCGTGCGCAACCGGGTGCTGGGCGATGTCGCAGGAATTCCAGCAGTCAACGCTTGGGTGGCGCGGCGCTTTACCATGCACTGAATAGCGGGCCTGCGCATGGGGTTCAGCTGCCGGTGAAGTAGCAGTCGTAGCTGTCCTGACTGAGGATCCGGCCGCCACTTACCTCGAAAACCGAGGTGGTCCTCGCCCTGATGATTTCGCCGGAGTCCCAGTACGGAAGGTCCATTCGGAGGGTCGCTGACCAGTCCGCTTCGATGACCACGCGGCCGCCTTCGCAGGTAGTTCGGTTCACCTCGAAGCGCTGGCCCGTTACCACTTCCCCGCTGTTCTCTGCTCCTGACAGGACGTCCTCCAGGGTCTTGGTCGAACCCTTTGGCGCCAGCACGTGCGGCGCTTCGACGAGGACAAACCCGTCAGCAAGGAAAGGCCTGATGTCGTCTGCGCCGCCTCCTCCTTCAAGCGTCCGGATAAAGCCGAGCACGCACGTCAAGGGGTCTAAAACCAAGGGGTCCTTATCTGTCATGAAACGACCCTAGCGGAATCGCGCATCACCCAGCCATCTTCCCTATCCGGCTGAACCGGCAGCACTGCAGGCCAGTGACGGGGCGTCGTCCAACGGCCTAGACTTCAGGGATGAGTGGCGCACCGCTGACCTCACGACGGCGGTTCAAGTCCGCCCCTGCTTCAACCGTCGCCTTGACGATGCTCGTGACCCTGGCGTCCTGCAGCCCTGGTCCCGGGCCTGAAGGCGGTCCAAATTCCGTCTCTGAGTCTTCCTCCGGATCTGCATCGTCCGCTGCAATCAGCGGGCTGCCGGCCATAAGCGCACAAATCAACCAGTTCAGGGACAACTACTCCAAGCAAATCATCGAAATACAGCTCACCAACAACACCCCTGAACCCGTGACTGTACTGGACGCCTCCCTTCACAGTGGTCTTTTCAGCGCTGCCATCACCTGGAATCCCGACGCCGGCGGCATCGAACTTCCGCCACGGCAGACCAAAAGCCTTCCCGCGCAGCTTCCTGAGGCGACCTGCACACGCGGCGGTGAACTGACGGGAGACCCGACAAACGTTCCAAGTGACAAACCAACGCTTCGGATCACCACGCGGCCGGCGGTGCCCGGGCAAGCGACACTTGAACCTGTGGATCCCCATGGAGTCCTGACCCGGAACAATATGGAAAAATGCGTCAGCAAGGCGGCGGAGGCCATTGCAGAGTTCCGGCCTGTACCGGAACTGGACGCTGCTGACAAAGGCGGCACCGCCGTCGTCCGTATCCGCATACTCCCCAAGCCCTCGCCCCAAGCCGACAGCGGGAGCACACAGCGCGCTGGTGAGCCGCCCAGCCATCAGAGGATCCTGACCATCGAGAAGATCGACGGGACACCGCTCATCGCCGAAGAACCTTCCCAGCCCTGGCCGCGAGATGTGGAGGTGCGGGAGGGGGGACCGTCCTCCGAGCTCCGGCTGGTTATCCGTCCAGCCCGGTGCGATCCGCATGCGGTGGCAGAAGACAAAGTGGGCACGTTGTTCCCGCTGCGGATCACAGTGGCTGGGCAGCAGGGAGTCTTTAAAGTTGACGCTGGTGCCGAGCTTCGGGGACGCATTCACGATTTCGTCACCTCTACCTGCGGACCGCAGCAGGGCTAAGCCGCATTAGGCTCTTGGTATGGCCCAGGTTTCAGTTCCCACACCGTCCAGTCCCGCCGAGATACGGGAGACCGTTCAAACCATCCTGGCATCAGAGGGACTTCCGCCGATCGTCCAAGTGGGGCATCCTGCACTGCGCCAGTCCGCCGCCCGCTACGACGGACAGCTCACAGATGAGGAACTGGCCGCCCTGATAGACCTCATGCGCCGGGTCATGCATAACGCTCCCGGAGTCGGTCTGGCTGCCCCGCAGCTCGGGATCCCGCTTCAGATTGCCGTGGCGGAAGACTCGTTCGACGTCGAGCCTGAGATTGCCGGCCTTCGCGGGAGAGTACCCCTGGACTTTCTTGTACTGCTCAATCCCTCATACATAGCCATAGGCGCAGGACGGGCAGCCTTTTACGAAGGTTGCCTTTCCCTCAACGGCCTGCAGGCGGTGGTGTCCCGGCCGGACCGCGTTCAGCTGACGTACACCACGCCGCAGGGCGCTGCAATGCAAGCAGAGTACGCCGGGTGGCAGGCCCGGATCGTTCAGCACGAAACCGACCATCTGCATGGCACCTTGTATGTAGACAAGGCCGAACTCCGCTCCCTCACCACAAACGAGGAATACGGGCTTCGCTGGATGGCGCCTGACATCAGCCGGGCCCGGCAGGAACTCGGGTTCCTGCCCGACTGATCAAGCCTTCACGGGGAGGTATTTCGCCCACCAGCGGAGGATGTGTTCGAAGCGCTGCTTGCGGTGGTGGGGCGTTCCGGACCGCGAAAGTTCATGGTTCTCCCCCGGGAAGACCAGGAACGCTGCCTCCACTCCCTGCTGCTTGAGTGCCGTGAAGTACCGCTGCCCCTGTTCCACCGGACACCGCAGGTCCTCCTCGCTGTGGATCACGAGCGTGGGGGTACGCACCGCAGAAATGGTGGCCATGGGGCTCTGGGCGGCTATTTCCTCCGGCGTTGGTCCCGTGTACTCGCCACCAAAGAACCACCCAATGTCAGAAGAGCCCACGAAACTGACCGGATCAAGGAAGCCCCGTTCCACAATGGCCGCTTTGAAACGGTGATCCTGGCTGATGGTCCATGCGGTCAGGTAGCCGCCGTAGGAGCCGCCCATGATGCCCAGCGCGGAGGAATCCAGTTCCTGGAACTTCTCTAATGCGCCGTCGAGGAACGCCAGAACGTCCTGCATATCCACGGTACCCATTTTTCCCTTAATGGAACGACCGTGGGCCTGGCCATAGCCCGCCGAGCCTCTCGGATTGCACATCAGGACGGCGTATCCTGCATCGGCATACACCTGGGCCTCGTCGAAAATTCCAACCGTGTACTGGGCGAACGGCCCGCCGTGGATGTTGAGCAGCACCGGGTGGGGCCCCTTGCCCGGAGGCATAACAAGCCAGCCGTGTACCGGATGACCGTCCGGGGAAGTGAAGGTGAGTTCCCGGGGTTCGATAATGCCGGCTTCGGTCCGCAGCCGCGCTGAGAAATCGGTGAGCAACCGCAGTTGGCCAGCCTCAAGGATGGCCACGTCGCCGGCAGTGGCTGAATCCGCAAAGGTGACGAAGATCGAGCCTCCTCCCGACCCCGCGCCCACAACCACCCGGTCCCCGTGGACCACGAGCGCGTGGTTGCCGGTGGCACCGAATTCCAGCAGTTCCACAGTGCCCTGGGCATTGTTCAGGACGAGCACCGAATCGTCCCCCTGGGGTTCGAGCAGCCCGGCGCCTGTATCCAGATCCATGTTCTCGACGTCGCTCATGCATGTAGGGTCACCACCGCCCGAAGGAATAACGTACATGGCGGTATTCCGGGCCACGAAGTCCAGGCCGGATGTGCCCAGATCCTGGGCCAGGTAGAAGAGCCACTTGCCGTCCCGGCTCTGCCTGACGCTGTGGATTGCCTGCCGCGGGCCGTCAAGCGGTAGCGCAGGAACGGGTTCCTGCCCACCCGCCACGGGCAAGGAATAGATACCGGTGGCCAGATCGCCGTCGCTTCCCTCGTGGAGTGCCGCCACAAAGTAGATGGTGCTTCCGTCGCTGCTGAACGTCGGGCTTTCGTGGTCAACAGGCGCCGAAGTCAGCTGCCGGGCGGGAGGCACTGCCTCGTCCTTCGGCAGGTCTGGTTGATCCTTCGAAGCATGCTGATCCGCCGGATCCGCGGCCACTTTCCTCTGTTGGGCGGCACGGCCGGCGCGCACCACTTTGGGTTCGTCGTCAAGATCCGGGACGTGAACCAGGAACAACTGAAGCGGCTTATCGGCGGTGTAGCCCACGCCGTTCATCCGGTACTTGTAATCTGTGATGAGGCGGGCGTCCTCTGCGGCAGGTGAGACGCCGTCGACTGTTCCGTAGCGGCCTTCCTCCGGGGTCCTGGCACCGAATACTATCCGGTGCGAGTCCGGCGCCCACGCAAAGCAGGAGACGCCAAGCTTCGCGTTGGTGATCACCTGCGGCTCTCCTCCGGCCGCATCCACCACATGCAGTTGGGGCTTCCCCTCAGGTGACGTACGGAGAAACGCCAGCACCCGCCCGTCCGGAGAATACGCCGGGGCCGTGTCGCGGAACCCGCGTGTGAGTCTCCGGGGCAGTCTCTCGGGATTCCGGGAGATGCTCCAAAGCTGGCCCACGTAGGTGTCAGCGTCGAGGTCCGGACGGACAACGGAGACGACGGCCCTCGTGCCGTCGGGATGGACGGTGGGGGCAGATACGGAATTCAGCAGCGGCAGGTGTTCTGGTTTCACTCTTGCGAGCCTAGTAGTTCGGTCGAAGGGTGGGAAACACCTTAGTGATGAACGGGCCACTTAAGATGGGGCTATGCCTTCTGACGCCGTCCACTCGCTGCTGTGCCCCGTCTGCAGGCAGGCACTGGGTTACGGAACCGAAGAACGGTCAACGCTGAGGTGCCCCGCCGGTCACAGTTTTGATGCCGCCCGGCAGGGATACTTCAACTTCCTGGTGGGCAAGGGAACTGCCTTCGAGGCGGACTCCGCCGATATGGTGGCCGCTCGCAGCGATTTCCTGTCTCACGGGCACTATGACAGGCTGGCGCTCGCTATCGCGGACACCGCCGCGCCGGCCCTCGCTGCGGCCAACCCTGCTGTACTCGACGCCGGCACCGGAACCGGACACTACCTGCGGGCGATTCTTGACAGGTTCCCCGCAAAAGCCATCGGCCTGGACATCTCCAAGTTCGCCTTGCGGCGCGCTGCCAGATTGAATCCGGGCGCCATCAACATTGTCTGCGATGTGTGGCAACCGCTTCCGCTGGCGGATCGGTCAGTCGATGTCGTCACGGTCGTCTTCGCTCCACGCAACCCCGCGGAGTTCGCCCGGGTCCTGCGCCCGGGCGGGAGACTCATAGTGGTAACGCCCAGACCGGGTCACCTGGCCGAAGTGGCGGGAACAACCGGAATGCTGGGACTCGAGCCCGCCAAGGAGGAACGGCTGGCAACCTCCCTGGACAGCGCGTTCAGCGAACTGTCCACGCGGGAGTTAGACCTCGACTTGAGCTTGCCAGCGGCGGACGTCGTAAATCTGGCGCTGATGGGGCCGGCCGGGCACCATCTGGACCGAGCGGCGCTTCCTGACCTGCTGGCCTCCCTGCCGCCCCAAACGAGCGTTTCTGCCCGTTTCCGGATCACCGCTTTTGAACCCCGGCCTTAACTCCTCAACTCCTGAATCCCGAGTGTCCAAGATAACGACTTGGCCACGTTCTATACCTGTTTCCCGGACTCTCCCCTCCCCCTCAGGCTTCCGACTACGATGGAATCACAGTTACTGAGGGTCTGCTCCCGCAGGTCCCGGCGACGAAGGGGGAGCTACATGTTTGATTGGCTTGGCGAGAACTGGTGGGCTTTGTGGCTGACCGTTTTCCTGGCGTTTGCCGTGGTGGAAATGCTCACCTTGGACCTTTTCTTCATTATGCTCGGCGGTGGCGCCCTTGCTGCCCTGGTGGCAGATTTTGCCGGCGCCGACCTCTGGCTGCAGATCATCGTATTCTGCGTCGTGTCACTCCTCATGGTTGGCCTCGTCCGGCCGGTGGCGCTCAAACACCTCCATAAGGGTCCAGCCGAACAGCGGACAAACGTGGACCGCCTTATCGGGGAATCAGCGCTGGTCATGGAATCGGTTAGTTCCGACGGCGGTCTGGTCAAGATCGGGGGCGACGTGTGGAGTGCCCGCTCCAAAGACGGAGTTCTTGAGGCGGGCCAGCGCGTGGTGGTGTCCGCCATCGAAGGAGCCACTGCCGTCGTCGTTCCTCAGCCGGAACCCGTACAGTAATCGCCACCGGCATCGCTGCCGGAGCAAAACAGTGTGAACGGCCCCTGCATCCGCCGGGAGACCGCGCTTGCGTATTCAGCTTTGAATACAACAATTGGGGAATGAAGGAGATGTATGGATATCGCAGTCACGATCGTGCTGCTGGTTCTGATCGTTTTCGTAATTATCGTGCTTGTACGTTCGGTGCGGATTGTGCCGCAGGCGCGGGCAGGAGTGGTGGAACGACTCGGAAAGTACCAGCGCACCCTTAACCCCGGACTTACTATCCTGATCCCCTTCGTCGACAGGCTGCTCCCGCTGCTGGACCTCCGGGAACAAGTGGTTTCCTTCCCCCCGCAGCCGGTGATTACCGAAGACAACCTGGTGGTCTCGATCGACACGGTCGTGTATTTCCAGGTGACCGACCCACGGGCTGCAACCTATGAGATCGCCAACTACATCCAGGCAGTCGAACAGCTGACCACCACCACGCTGCGTAACGTCGTCGGTGGCCTGAACCTCGAAGAGGCCCTGACCTCCCGCGACCAGATCAATGGTCAGTTGCGGGGCGTGCTGGACGAGGCCACCGGCCGCTGGGGCATCCGCGTTTCACGCGTGGAACTGAAGGCTATTGATCCGCCCCACTCCATCCAGGATTCGATGGAAAAGCAGATGCGTGCCGAACGGGACCGGCGTGCGGCCATCCTCACCGCCGAGGGCACCAAGCAGTCGGCCATTCTCACCGCCGAGGGCCAGCGGCAGGCAGCCATCCTCAAGGCCGAGGGCGACGCAAAGGCCGCCATCCTGCGCGCCGACGGTGAAGCCCAGGCGATCCAGAAGGTGTTCGACGCAATCCATAAGGGCAACCCTGATCAGAAGCTGCTGGCCTACCAGTACCTGCAGACGCTGCCCAAGTTGGCGGAAGGATCCTCGAACAAACTGTGGATCATTCCCAGCGAAGTGGGCGAGGCACTCAAGGGCATCGGCAACGCCCTGGGTGGGACAAACATGGACTCCGAAGGCCTCTTCGGCGCCGGCGCCCCTGCAAGACCGGCCACAGAAAAACAGGCGGTGGAGCGTCCTTAGGGGCTTTAAGAAGAGGAGTTGCCCGGAAGCGGGCAACTCCTCCTTTGCTTAATTCCTGCTTCGCTCTTTTTGCTTGGCTGTAGAAGAAACCGTATAATAGGATATTTGTCCGACCGGTTCAATAAGGCTGGAACAAGAATGCTGCGGAAAGCGTTGGAGTTAACGATGCAACGTAGTGCAAACCGTAGTCCGGGGGCTGTCACTTACCTCCGGCTAGCGCAGAGCCAGGCTCTGCGAACCGACCAAAGGGAGAAATCATGAGCGATCGCAGCCTGCGGGGCATGCGCCTCGGCGCACAAAGCATGGAGACGGAATCCGGTGTCGAACCGGCTCCCCGCCAGCGGGTTGAGTACCGTTGCGAGGACGGCGAGCAGGTCTTCGTCACGTTCTCCTCGGAAGCTGAAATCCCTCCGGTATGGGTGTCGAAAACGGGCAAGGAAGCTCTCCTGGTGGATGGCGAACGCCCCATTAACAGCAATGAAAAAGCTGTCCGGACCCACTGGGACATGCTTTTGGAGCGCCGGTCCCTTCCCGAGCTGGAACAGATCCTCGAGGACCGACTCACGATTCTGCGCGAACGCCGTGGAGAACGGCGCTCGGCCTAAGGGCTGAACCGAACAGGGCACAAAGAACCGAGAACAAAAGAGAGCCGGGCTGCCTCATCGTTAGTCGACGAGGGAGTCCGGCTCTCTTTTGTCGTGAGTCTGCCCAGGTTTACTTAGGCGGCCGAGCGTAGTTAGGAGGCGGAGCTTTTCCCTGAGGTGAGTTTCTGCCAACGGGCGGCGAGACCCCAACGCGTGACGTTGATCATCGCTTCAACCACAATGTTCCCGCTCATCTTCGAGTCCCCGAGTTCGCGCTCCACGAAGGTGATGGGTCGCTCAACAATTGTGAGTCCCAGCTTCGCAACGCGCCAGGCAAGGTCCACCTGGAAGCCGTAGCCAACCGAGGCCACTTCATCGAGGTTAAGCTTTTCAAGGGTGGTGCGGCGGAAGGCGCGGTAGCCGCCGGTGACGTCCTTGATCTTCAGGCCCAGCATAAGCCGCGCATAGGTGCTCCCGACGCGCGAAATGGCCTGCCGGTACAGCGGCCAGTTGACGACGCTGCCGCCAGGAACCCACCGGGATCCCATGGCCAAATCGGCACCCTGCTCCAACGCTTCCAGCAATTGCGGAAGCTGTTCCGGCTGGTGGGAGCCGTCGGCGTCCATTTCTACGAGGACGTCATAACCGGCGTCAAGTCCCCATTTGAAGCCGGCGATGTACGCCGCTCCGAGTCCTGCCTTGCCCTCGCGATGGAGGACGTGGATCTGGGAATCCTCTGCGGCCAGGCCATCCGCCAGCTGCCCGGTGCCGTCCGGGCTGTTGTCGTCAACAACCAGTACATCCGAGGCCGGGACTGCAGCCCTGAGGCGGCTGATTGTCTTTGGCAGGGATTCCAGCTCATTGTAGGTCGGGATGATCGTGAGGACACGCACAGCGAGGCCTTTCCTTGATGGGAGCGGTCAGAGCGCGCAAAGATCAGGCGAAAAGCCGAGCTGCAGGCGCAACTTTCTATTATAGGGCGTCCAGCGTAAGGGTACGTCCGGGCAACACAGGCCTAACCGCGGAGGCTGTCATGGGAATAGAGTTCATGGCCGGCGCGGACCGTCTGGAGACACACGGGACTGGCCCCGGTGTCCAGGGCAGGCAGGAGCGGTGTCCTGGCCCGGGGATCGGTGCTCCAGGACTGTACACGGCCGTCTGCTACCTGGACCATCAATTCCTCGACCTCCCATACTGCAAAGCTCGCGGGTGCCCCAGGAACCAGCTGGCCAGCCATCGGGTTGGAGTACTTCGCGGCCCGCCAGCCTGCCCGGGTGTGCCCCAGGAATGCTGCCCGTGCAGAGATTCGCTGTTCGGGGTTGCTGTGCTCGAGGCAGGCCCGCACGCTGTCCCAGGGGCGAAGCGGAGTGACCGGACTGTCACTTCCGAAGCAGACAGGCACTCCCGCCGCATACAGCGAAGCGAAAGGATTCATGGTCAGGCGGCGTGAACCGAGCCGCTCCTGGTACAGGCGCCCTTCGGCGCCCCAGGCTGCATCGAAAGCCGGCTGGGCGCTGACTGTGATGGAGTGACGGGCAAGTCTCTCGATAGCCGACGGGTCAGCCATTTCCACATGTTCAAGCCGGTGTCCTGCCGCCCGGATGCGCTGATCGCCAACCTCCGCGGCAGCCTGGTCAAAGGCTTCCAGCACGGCGTCCAGCCCTGCGTCTCCGATTACGTGGAAGCCAGCCTGAATGCCCACCATTGAACAGGCTGCAATGTGCGCGGCCGCCTGCTCCACGGAGAGGTACCTGGTGCCCCGCTCCCCCGGTGCATCGCTGTAGTCGGCGCGAAGAGCAGCCGTCCTGGACCCGATGGACCCGTCGATGTTCAGATCCCCGGCGAGTCCCCGGACGGTAACGCCAAGTCCATCAAGAATGGCCTTAACGTCTCTTTCGGATTCGGCGAGCTGGCCGCGGTAGGCGAGAATCTCGGGGAAGGCCTGTCCCGTTGCCTCGTTCCAGCCCACTGCGAGCTGCAGGTCCTTTACGGCGCCGATGTGCGGGGCGGACATTTCAGCGAGGGCCACATAGCCATTAGCTGCGGCCTCGGCAAGGGCCCTGCGCTGGAAATCCCGGATCTGTTCCTCCGGGAATTCGCGGGCTGCCAAACGGGCGGCCGTATGCTCCTCCCGTTTCACCTGGCTGTTGGCCCCTGCTTCCGGAGAGTGCGGGGATGACAAATTGGCCACAGCGGCCAGGGATGAGGAGACCAGCGCAGAATGGACGTCCACCCGCGCAAGATAAACCGGTCTGCCCCCTGAGGCCCGCTCGAGCTCTTCCCTGCTGGGGAGGGTTCCGTCAGGCCAGGCGCTCTCATCCCAACCGTGCCCCATGACGGTCCCAGTGCCGCGCCAAGCCGCGACGGCGTCGAGCAGTTCTCCGGCCGAGCGGACCCCATCCAGCTGAAGAGAGTCCAGGGCGATTCCAGTCTCGGTCAGGTGGACATGTGAATCTACAAAGCCTGGTGCGACCAGCGCGCCCTTGAGATCGATGATTTCCATGGAATCGTCAGCTATGGAGGATGCTGCCTGTTCCGAGCCCACCCAGGCCACGGTTCCTTCGTCCACGAGCATTGCAGTCGCAAATGGATCGGCAGCGGTGTAGACAGAGCCGTTGCGGTACATCGTCACCCTCCGCTGGGCCTGCTTGCTTTTTGCCGGCTCCTGGGACGAGGAGCCGGGCGATGAGTCAGACATGGATGAACTACTCCTGAATCTGGTAGTGAAAACTGACGGCTAACGACCGGCAGAAACCGCGGACGAAGGAACGCTAACTGTAGGCAAGGCGGATCAGGCGACAGTGGAATACGCGACGACGCCGCGGCGCACCAAAGTGATTGATTCGCTGCAGAGCCTGGCAATCCGGGGATCAAGGCCCGGGATCTTGGCCAGCTGGTCAAGGAGGTCAATGACCTGCTTGACCCAGCGCACGAAGTCACCGGCGGCCAGATCGGTTCCGCTGAGGACTTCCTGGAGATGGCGGCCTTTCGCCCATTTGAAGATAGGCCACATAAGCCCCAGCTCGGGTTCTCCTGTCAGCGGAAGCTTGTTTGCTTCCTCTGTGTCCTCCAGTGCGGACCATTCCTGAACCACAATATCCACTGAAGTTTCCAATGAAACGCTTGGCATTCTGGGCCTGAGCCCACGGTCTTCGCGCTTTGCCTGGAACACGAGGATGCTGGCCAAAGCAGCGATCTCTGCTGCATCGAGGTCGTCGAATGCCCCCTGCCTAAGGGCTTGGGAGATCAGCAGATCCTTTTCCCCGTAGATACGGCGCAACCGTTGGCCGTCGGGGCCGATCACTACTTTGCCGGATTCAGCCGTTTCAAGGTATCCGTAGCTGAACAGCACGTCGCACACCCGGTCAAAGGTCTTCGCAATGGTGTTGGTCCTGCCTTGGATCTGGCGTATCAGGCCGTCTGTCTCCTGGCGCAGCTTCCACCAGCGCTCAGACCAACGCGCATGGTCTTCCCGCTCGCTGCAGCCATGGCAGGGATGGGACCGCAAGGCACGACGCAGCTCGGCGATCTTCCGTTCCTGGTCCGGAAGCGCCGCGGCCCGCCCGAAGTCGTGGTGCCTGCTGCTATCAGGAGCAGGCGGACGATTTTCGCGGATCGCATTGCGGACGGAGGAAGCTAGCTCGCGGCGGGATTTGGGCACTTTGGCGTTGAAGGACTTGGGGATCCGGATGCGCGTGACGGGCGAAACCGGCCCCTCGAGGTCGTGAATTCCGATCCGCCGCAGCTGGTGGTCCATGGTCAGGACCGCCGGCCTCGGTTCCCGGGAGGTGTGGTCAGAGCTCAGCACGACGGCGAATCCCGGAGCCCTTCCTGTGGGTACGTCAATGACATCGCCGGGAAGAAGGCGGCTCAGCGAGTCTTCGGTGAGGGATTTGCGGGCTCGGGACTGGCCGCGGGCCGCCACGTTCTCGGCGTCGGACAATTCACGGCGCAAGCGGGCGTACTCGGTGAAATCTCCGAGGTGGCATGTCATGGATTTGCGGAATCCGGCCAGCGATTCCTCCCGGCTGCGCACCTGCTTGGCCAGTCCGACGACGGAACGGTCGGCTTGGAATTGGGCGAAGGAAGATTCGAGGATCTCACGCGCCCGGGGCCTGCCGAACTGCGCCAGAAGATTGATGCTCATGTTGTACGTGGGACGGAAGCTGGAGTTCAGCGGGTAGGTGCGCCGGGATGCGAGGCCCGCTACCGCCGCCGGGTCGGTCCCTGGTTGCCACAGCACTACGGCATGACCCTCGACGTCGATGCCGCGCCGCCCGGCACGACCCGTCAGCTGGGTGTATTCACCGGCGGTGATACCCACATGGGCTTCACCATTGAATTTCTCCAGCTTTTCCAGCACCACTGAACGTGCAGGCATGTTCACACCCAGGGCAAGGGTTTCCGTTGCGAAGACGGCTTTCACCAGGCCCTCTGCAAACAGTTTCTCCACCACTTCCTTGAAAGTCGGCAGCAGCCCGGCATGATGGGCGGCCAGTCCCCGGAGGAGGCCGTCACGCCAGCTCCAGAATCCCAGCACGTCCAGGTCCTCCGAAGGAATGTCCTGGCCCGCTTCGTCGACGCGCATGGCGATGATCCGCTGTTCCTTCTCAGTGGTCAGCCAGAGTCCGGCGGATACACACTGTGCGACGGCGGCGTCGCAGCCTGCCCTCGAGAAGATGAAAGTGATTGCGGGCAGCAAATCCTGCCGGTCCAGGCTGGCGATGACCTGGGGACGGCTGGCCTTGCGCACGGGGCTTCGCTGCTCGCCGGGGGCACTGGCGTTCTCCCGTCCTTGCTGCCCGTGCTGGCGACGCTGGCTGCGGCCGCCGTGACCAAACCGGCCGCGGAAGTTCATCTGGCTCTCGGCCTTCGCCATGGACAGCAACTCAGGGTTCACTTCAAAGCCGCGTTGGCTTGCCGCTTCTGCAGAAAGCACCGGCTCCGCGGCGTCGGCATCCGAGGGCGCTATTTCGTCGAAGGGCGTTTCACCTGCGAAGAGGTCCACGATGTTCCGGCCAACCATAACGTGCTGCCACAGGGGAACGGGACGGTGCTCTGAAACGATGATGTCGGTTTGGCCCCGGACAGTGTCGAGCCACGCTCCGAACTCCTCAGCGTTGGAGACGGTGGCGCTGAGCGAGGCCACCTGGACCTCGCTGGGAAGGTGGATGATCACCTCTTCCCAGACGGCCCCACGGAAACGGTCAGCGAGATAATGGACCTCGTCCATCACCACGTAGCCAAGATCGTCAAGGGAATCGGAATCGGCGTAAAGCATGTTCCGCAACACCTCGGTGGTCATCACCACAACCGGCGCGTCACCGTTGATGCTCGTGTCCCCGGTCAGCAGGCCGACATTGTGAAGCCCGTACTTGTCGGAGAGCTCGAAGTACTTCTGGTTGCTCAGTGCCTTGATCGGTGTGGTGTAGAACGCCTTCAGGCCGCGCTGCAGCGCGAGGTAGATGGCGAACTCCCCCACGATGGTTTTCCCGGCGCCTGTGGGTGCCGCAACAAGCACACCCCGGCCGGCCTGCAATGACTTGCAGGCAACACGTTGAAAGTCATCCAGCTCAAACTCCAGGGAACGGACAAAGCCGCCCAGGTAAGTATTGGCTTCGGCGGTCCGTTCAACGCTGGCCCGGTAGAGCTCGGATGGCGACTGGGGCCCGGATATGGAGGACATGCATCAAGCCTAGTGGGCGGAGAGCTAGAGATTGCCCAGTTCAGTCCGCGGGGTTGCTATGTTGGCGGAGGCTTCGGTCTCGGCAGCGCGTTTTGCCGCCTTCTTGTCCCGACGGCGGTCGTTGAGGAGGCATAGACCGATGGCGGCGAAAAACAGCGCAAGCATAGGTCCGGCGAGGTAGAACATGCTCATGGCGTCAGCGCCAGGGGCTGCCATAGCCGCGAACAGGCACACCAAAAACACGGTGATCCGCCAGCTTTTGACGAGCTGCTGCCCCTTGATGATTCCCGCGAGGTTCAGTCCAAAAAGAACGACGGGCAGGAGGAAGGCAATGCCGAACGCCAGCAGGAGCCGCAGGACGAACGCCAGATAAACCTGCGCACTGATGAAGTTGGAGCCCCCGCTGGGCGTGAAGTCCGTGAGTACACGGACAGCGTTGGGAAGCACCAGCCAGGCCAGCACTACCCCTCCTACGAAGAGCGGAACTGCCGCTGCCACAAAGGACAGCGCCAGGCGCCGCTCTTTCTTATGCAGGCCAGGAACGATAAAAGCCCACAACTGATAAAGCCACACAGGGCTGGCAACTATCAGGCCCAGGAAGACCGACACCTGGATCATCAGATCAAAGGAACTGGCCACGCCGTCAAAGTTGAGCGAGGCCTGGCGCCCCTCTTTTTCGTTGAGGTCAACGATGGGTTTGATCAGTGCGGCGAGCATCGGCTGATAAGCCAGAAAACCGATGATGGTTCCGAGGATGACGCCGATTGCGGACTTGAACAGCCTGTTCCGCAGTTCCTTGAGATGATCAAGCAGCGCCATCCTCCCCTCAGGGTTGGATCGGCGGCCCATGGTTACTGCCATCTGGACTTAGGCGCGGTTCGACGGCGGAACGTCGGTACCGTCCGCGGGGCGGTTGTCTGTGGGGTTGGTGCGGGGGTGGTTCACCACTTTGCCTTCGACGGGCTCAGAGCCGTCTTTCGCTTCCGGGGTTCCGTCCTTCTTCATTTCCCGGACTTCGGACTTGAAAATCCGCATCGACTGCCCAAGGCTTCTGGCCATGCCGGGCAGGCGTGGTGCAGCAAAAAGCACCAAAGCCAAAACAATAATGATGATGAGATGCCAGCCTTCAAGCCTCATGTTGGGAGGTCCTTTCGTTTAGATACATCCTACGTCTAACTGAATTCGATGTCGCGCAGCCGTTGCGGCTGCCCGCGGTCCGCCTTGCGCTGAACACGCCTGGCACGGCGCCTTTCCTGGCGGGCGGCTTTCCCCGCGTGATACTCGAGCCGCACCTGCTCCGGGGAAGCGAAGACAGCAAGTCCCGGTGGCAGGGACTGCGTCAGCCTTCCGGAATCCTGCCCGTCGTCGCTAGTGCTATCAGGATCCACGTCAGTGAATGAACTGCCGGACCGGTTGCCGGATTCGCCTAGGCGGCTTCCGGCCTCCCCAAGTTCCTTCAATGTGGCCATGATCTGGCGGAAGATCCGGAAGCCCAGAAAGGCATAGAAGAGGAGGGACAGCGCAACAAGCGCTATCCAAAGAAGTATCCAGGACCACCAAGGCATGCTGAGTAGTCTAACCGTCGTAGTTGGCCAAGGCCGCTTCGATCCATTGCCGTGCCGTCGCACCTGCTTCGTCAGGCTTCAGGATCCGTACACCCCCGCCATGCTGAGCGACGAACGCCGGCAGCCACTCTGTGCTGCCAAACCGGATTTCGGCCAGAAGTCCGGCCTCTTTTCCCCCTTCAGTAAGAGGCGCTGTCCGTTCCGCGTAGTAGTCCTCTGCAAGGCCCGCAGCTTGTCTGGTGAGCTGCACCGTGACCAGCGTATCGTCGTCGTTCGGGGTGAAAAGCTTGACGGGGAACCCTTCTGAAGCCTCGCCGTGGTCAGCTGCAGCCCGTCCGTTTGGACTGAGTTTCTCGATGCGGTCCAGGCGGAAGTTGCGGAGCCCCTCGACCGAGTGGCAGTAGGCCTCGAGATACCACGTGTTGTCGAGGGAATAGAGCCGCAGAGGATCAATATCGCGTTCCGAGAAGGAGTCGCGTTGCGGTGACAGGTAGACCAGATTCAGCTGTCTGCGGGATTCAATCGCGTCCCTGGCGGTCTGGAGATGTGCGGAGTTACCCGGGCTGACTTCAGGCCCTGCCAGTGAGGCAGCCCTGAGGCCTTCCTCCCCCGCAGCTGCCATCAGCTTCAGCGTTACTGACTCCAAGGCGCTTCCTTCGGCAAGTTCCGGCAATCCGTTGAGCGCTTCGAGGCCGGTAAGGAGGGCACACGCTTCATCAATCGTGAAGCGGACAGGACGGTTCAGGTCCAGGTCCTGGGTGATGTAGACATGGTCGTCCTCCCACTGGATATCGAGCAGGTCGTCCGGATACCCTTCCGGCAAACCTGAACAGATGAGAATCCGAAGGTCGTCCTCCAGTTCCTTCCTGGTCACTCCAAAGCGGTCGGCAACCTCGCGGATATGCAGGCCCTGGTTATGGACCAGGAAAGGCACCAGCTGTAGCATCCTTTGCAACTGGTCCTCCGAGGTGCGCTTACGTGTCCGCTTGGCAGCGTTGTCATCCGGGAACTCGATCGGTGGCACAGGTGCGGCCGCGAAGGCCACGGCTGCTGTGAGCCGCCTGCGGACTGACTCCCTCAATTCCTCCGGCAATACGACCAGGACGTTGGGGCCATAGGATGCGAGTTCTTCGCCAAGTACCTCCGAGTCCCGGTAAGGAATCCGGAGACGGTCCCAGCCGTCGTCGGGGGTTCCTGCCTGGGCTGCCGTGTCCTGGTCCGGCTCCTGTCCCCCGAGATCTGCCCTGTCAGCGTCAAACACCTGTGCTGCCTTCTTCCGCAAGCCGAGCACGCGCCCTTGACGCACATCCACGACAGCTGTCCTGAGCGGCAGTTCGGGGAGTTTGTCGAGCTCAGCACGGGCGCTAAAGCGAGCAGGTGGCGTGTAGGAGTCCTTTTCAAGCACCGTGACGGCCGATGTGAAACGCGAGAGCCGGAAGTACCGTTGGGCCCTACGGGAGCGGTCGAAGGCCACGAGGTACCATTGGCCAAAGCGGCTGCCGAGCCCCCAGGGCTCCACGAGGCGTTCTTCTTCTTTTCCCGTTGTTCCAGCCAGGTAGCGGAAGCTCACCGGATGCTGGGAGTGCATCGCCGCGACCAGGTCCTCGAAGGCTTGGCCTGGAGGTTTGATGCGTGGCTGTACGCCAGAGGGAAGTTCGGCCGCGGAAGACAATTCACCCGTCGCCTGCAGCTTGCGCATGGCACTGAGCGCGGCCGAACCAAGCGCAGCCTGCTCCCATAGCTGGGAGGCAAGGATAAGAACGGTGCACTCTTCCGACGTAAGGCTGACATCCGGCAGGCGGTTTGATTCCTTGCCAATCCGGTAGCGTGTGGTGGCCGGGTCATCGGATCCCCAACCCTTGTCGGTCACCGTTTCCACATCGAATCCGAACTGCCGGAGATCATTCTTGTCGCGCTCAAACATCCGCCCGAAAGAGACATCGCTGCTGCTCGAGTCGTGATAGATCTTCTCGCGGAGCTCACTGCGACGCAGCCCATACCGGGTGTTGAGGAGGGCGATGAGCAGGTTCAGGAGGCGTTCAGTACGTGAGGCGGACACCCCATCAACGTTACTAAAAACCGTTTGCTGAAACGCAGGAAGCGCGGCCGCAATCGGAAATACCGCTCCGATTGTTACCGCGCTTCCAGGCTCCGTGGGCTGATGGCCCACCCGTTTACCGCTGCTTAGCGCACGCCTACCAGGTCAACGACGAAGATGAGCGCCTCGTTGGGGGCGATAGCACTTCCGGCGCCACGGGAACCGTAGGCAAGCTCTGAGGGGATTTCCAGCCGGCGGCGGCCGCCGACCTTCATGCCCAGAAGGCCCTGGTCCCAGCCCTGGATGACCTGGCCGACGCCCACCTTGAAGTCCAGCGGAGCTCCACGGCCCCAGGACGCATCGAATTCTTCACCGGTGGACCAGGCAACACCAACGTAGTGCGTTGATACGGTGTCTCCCGGCTTGGCTTCGGCGCCGTCGCCCTCGATGAGGTCGGTAATCACCAGTTCAGTAGGGACATCGCCCTCAGGGAAGTCAATTTCCGGCTTCTGGCGGTCGAAATCACGCTGACCAAATGACATGGTTGCTCCTTTTGTTCGGGGTGGGACTTTGAGGATTGTTTACTTGACGCCGAGGATATCGACGACGAACACGAGGTCGCCCTTGGCTTCGCCCTGCGGCTTGTCGCCGTACGCCAAATCCTTGGGAATGACCAACAGCACGCGGGATCCGACCGTCTTCCCGGTCAGTCCCTGTGTCCAGCCCTTGATAACGCCGTTGAGGGGGAAGCTGGCTTTCTCGCCACGATCGAAGCTGGAGTCGAACTTTGTGCCGCCTACCAGGGTCACTCCCACGTAGTTAACGGTGAGGGTGTCGGTGGCCTTGACTTCCTGGCCCTTGCCCTTGATGAGGTCCTGGGAGATGAGCTCCTTGGGGGCCGCAACGCCGTCGACGTTAATCTCGGGGATACCCTTGTCGTTTTCCTTCACAGTGGGAAGGCCTGCCGGAGGCGTGACGGTGTCACCTTCTGGCTTGTCCAAAACCGGCGGGGCGTCCTTGGAGGACAGCATCTTCACAACCAGGAGTTGGGTTGGCTGTGCCTCTCCGCCCTGGGCTGCAGCCTGTCCCGGGATGCCGATTGCCAGATAGGAGCCGATCTTCGCGCCCACGAAAGCGTTGTAAATGGCGGGGTTGCTTGTTTTGAACTCTTCATTCAGTTCGATGGGCAGCGGCTCCCCCTCGAAGGTGTCATCCAGCTTGGAACCGTCCTTGCCGCTGAGGGCGAGGATGGACACTTCGGCTATCTGACTGGCTTTGACTGATTCGCCATCGCCTTCCTTGACCACCTTTACAGTGGGTTCTGTGACATCCAGCGGCTTGGTGAATTCAACACCCGGCGCTTTCTTGTCTCCATTTTCAGTGAGCTTCAGGGTGTCGAGCTTTGCTGTTTCACCCGCGGATTGACTTGTTGGCTCGGGTGCGGCAGTTGATCCGCCGCACGCGGTCAGCAGCAGCAGCCCGGGAATGAGAATTGCTAGTATTCGGCGCACGTAAGAACTTTCGTCGGGGCAAGATGGACGTCATGCCGGCATAACGCTTGCGGCAGAACAATGGTGGCCGTACAACGGCCCCATCCAGCTTAGCCCCTGAAGCTGGGTATCAGCCCATAGAGTCCAGAAGCGCATCCACCCGGTCGTCAATGCTCCGGAACGGATCCTTGCACAGAATGGTCTGATGCGCCCTGTCGTTCAGCTTCAGGTGAACCCAGTCAACGGTGTAGTCCCGGCCCAGCTCCTGGGCCCTTCGGACGAAGTCTCCACGTAGTTTGGCCCTGGTGGTCTGAGGCGGGGCGTCCACAGCGTCTTTGATATCGATGTCCCCTACCAGGCGCCGTGTGGCTCCCCTGGACTGGAGCAGATAAAAGAGCCCTCGTGACCGGGAAATATCATGGTAGGTAAGGTCCAGTTGGGCGATCCGGGGAGCGTCCAGTCCGAGGCCATGGCGCCCACAGTAAGTGTCCATCAGCTTTTTCTTGATGGCCCAGTCAATTTCGGTATCGATGGTCCGGGTGTCACCGCTCTCGATCGCATCGAGGGTCCGTCGCCACAGATCAAGGATCAGCGGCACGTGCGGATTATGGGCGCCATTCTCGGCGACGAAGGCGGTGACTTTGCTCAGGTACTCATGCTGGATCTCCAGGGCCGTGAGCTGCCTGCCGTTGGCGAGTCGGACCAGGGCCCTGCCAGTGAGGTCGTGGGAGATCTCCCGGATGCTTCGGATGGGGTTTTCCATTCGCATGTCTCGCATGATCACCCCGGCCTCGATCATCCGGAGAAGCAGGTCCACAGTACCTATTTTGAGCAGCGCAGTGGTTTCCGACATGTTGGAATCACCAACAATGACGTGGAGGCGCCGATAGAATTCGGCGTCCGCATGAGGCTCGTCCCGGGTGTTGATAATGGGCCGTGACCTGGTGGTGGCGGAGGAAACACCTTCCCAGATGTGGTCTGCCCGTTGCGAGAAAGCGAAGGTCGCCCCGTGCGGAGTCTTCAGGATTTTTCCGGCGCCGGCAATGAGTTGGCGGGTAACCAGAAAAGGGATGAGGATTTCCGCAAGCCTGGAGAACTCGCCACGGCGTGGAATCAGGTAGTTCTCATGGCTGCCGTATGAATTGCCGGCCGAGTCTGTGTTGTTCTTGAAGAGATAGACCGTGCCGTTGAATCCCTCGGCGGCCAAACGGGCCTGGGCTTCATCGACCAGGTCATCGAGGATCAGCTCGCCGGCGCGGTCGTGCGCTATCAACTGCGCCAGGTCATCGCATTCAGCCGTTGCGTACTCCGGGTGTGAGCCGACGTCCAGGTACAACCGGGAACCGTTGGTGAGGAACACATTAGAGGACCTGCCCCAACTCACCACTTTGCGGAAGAGGTAGCGTGCAACTTCCTCAGGAGCCAGGGGCCGTGAATCCGGGCTGGAGTATGAAATTCCAAACTCCGTTTCGATGCCAAAAATCCGCTTGTCCATGTCAGTTCCCCTCACCTAGGAGTTCCGCGATCTCGGCGTCTCCAAGGCGGCGGAACGCCCGGCGCGTGCCGAGTGCAGTCTCCGACTCCCGGTGCAGGACCGCTACTTCAACAGCCGAGGGAGGCAAGGCCGAGGCGTCCTTATCAGTGACAAGACCGCGCATGGCCAACCGGACTGCGCCGGCAAGGTCAAGTTCCCGCTGCCAGCCTGCTTCGACGGCTGCCGAGACCTGTTCGGCCTGACCACCCATCACGATAAAACCCTTTTCGTCCGCAATGGAACCGTCGAAGGTCAGCCTGTACAGATGGTCCTCATCCTGGCGGCTGGCCACCTCCACGACAGCGAGCTCCACCTCGAAGGGTTTTTGTTCAGCTGTGAAGACCGCCCCGAGGCTTTGGGCATAAACGCTGGCCAAGCCCCTTGCGGTAACGTCCTCACGATCGTAGGAATACCCCCGTACGTCCGCATACCTCACACCTGCCTGACGGAGGCTTTCGAACTCGTTGTACTTTCCGACGGCGGCAAAGGCGATCTTGTCGTAGATTTCGCCGATCTTGTGGAGGGAAGGCGAGGGGTTCTCGGCAACAAGAGCTATCCCGTCAGCGCCACTGATGACCACCACGGACCTGCCGCGTGCGATCCCTTTCCGTGCGAAATCCGCACGGTCCTTCATCAGCTGTTCGGGAGATACATAAAACTGCTGGGTCATCTCAGGACTCCCTGTGAGCCGAAGCCCGTGACTCTATGACCCGTTGGGCGGCTTCAGCCAGGACGGCCTCAGAGACCCGGCGGGCACCTGCACGGTTCACCGTGTACACCACCGGCCATAGCTGCCGGACAGGATCCGGACCCCCGGTGGCGGAATCGTCGTCGGCCGCGTCATACAAGGATTCGACAGCCACCCGGATCGCGTCATCCTCGGAAATGTTTGGACTCCACAGTTTCTTGAGCGCCCCGCGGGCAAACATGGAGCCGGATCCTACCGTGTGGTGTTCCTGTTCCTCGTAGCGCCCTCCGGTGACGTCGTAGGAAAACAACCGCCCCACTCCCGCCTGAGTGTCGAAGCCGGCAAACAGTGGAATCACGGCGAGCCCCTGCAAAGCCATGGGCAGGTTTCCCCTGATCATTGCGCCCAGCCTGTTGGCCTTGCCGTCCAGGCTGAGCAACGTGCCTTCGATTTTTTCGTAGTGCTCGAGTTCCACCTGAAACAACCTGGTGATATCGATGGCAATCCCCGCGGTACCGGCGATACCAAGGACCGAGTACTGGTCTGCGGGGAAAACTTTTTCGATGTGGCGGCTGGCAATGATGTTTCCCATGGTGGCCCGGCGGTCACCGGCCATGAGCACGCCGCTGGCGTACGTCAGGGCAACAATAGTGGTGGCGTGCGGAACCTGCAGCGGCTGGGCGGACCCGGCTTGCGCCGTTGGAAGAGGATTGTTGAAGGGCAGCAGTCCGGGCCTGTCGCGTTGCAGGTGTTCGGTGAACGATGACGTCGTATTGGCCGCTACCTGGTTGGCTGTAGTTTCCTGCACTGCTGCACTCCTTCAACGTGGTGAATCAACGTTTTCCTCGCCCTTTGGGCACTGGCGCGCGTCCGCTTACTGGCCACCCTTTTGGACGAAGGCCCGAACGAATTCCTCAGCATTGGATTCGAGGACTCCGTCGATTTCGTCCAGAAGGTCGTCAACGCCTTGTGTGGCGGCTGACGCTTGGGCCTCAGCAGGAGCGGGAGGGGTTGCGGGGATGTCCTCGTCAACTTCACTATCCCGTGACTGCGGTTGTTGCTGCTCCTGGCCTGCCATTGTTCCTCCTTCTGAGAGTCCCCAATTCCTCCAGGGACATCCTGTAAGCCAATAGTGCCACGCCGGAGGCCCCTGCGGGTGGCTTTATCCCGGTGGCGGAGTGGTGCCCAGTCCAAGGAGCTCCGCGAGGAAGGGAGCAGCCTCATGATGACGGGCAAACAGTCCGCCGGTGAGTGCTTCAGTGCCCCGGAGCGGTTCCCGCGTGGGTACGCGTTGGAGCCGTCCGTAACCCGGAACGTCGAAGATGACGGAGTCCCAGCTGGCCCCGACAACGTCTTTGCTGAAGCTGCTGACGCAGCGTCCCCGGAAGTACGCCCTTGTGTCCGACGGCGGCTCACCCACCGCACGGGCAATGGCCTGGTCATCGACGATGCGCTGCATACGGTCCCTGGACAGAAGCCGGTGGTACAAACCCTTTTCAGGGCGGATGTCCGCCCACTGCAGATCGATCAGTCCCAGGCGTGCGTTGTCCCAGTTGAGCCCGTCCCGTTGCCGGTAACCTTCCAGCAGTGAAAGTTTTGCGAGCCACTCCACGGAGGAAGCGGCGGCGTCGCGGTCGTTGTCCAGTTGGCTGAGTGTTGCCGCCCAGCGCTCAAGGACTGCGTGCGTGTGACCGTCGCCGTCCACCGCATCCGCCACTCCGGCATCCTGCGAGAGCTTCGCGGCCGCCTCGTGGTACATCCATTGAAGATCCAGGGCTGTCACCCGCCGGCCGTCCAGAAGCCGGATGGTGGCTGTTAGGGACGTGTCATGACTGACAGTCTGGAGGGCCGCTACTGGTTCGTGGACTTCCACTTTCGGGGCCAGGCCCGCCTCAATGAGGCTAAGCACCATCGCCGTAGTACCGAACTTCAGGTAGTTCGACGTCTGGCTGAGGTTGGCATCACCGATGATCACGTGCAGGCGCCGGTATTTGTCGGCTGTGGCGTGGGGCTCGTCGCGGGTGTTGATAATGGGGCGCCGGATCGTAGTTTCCAAACCCACTTCGGCTTCAAAGAAGTCGGCACGCTGGCTGATCTGGTAGCCAGGCCGGGAGCTGTCCTGCCCCAGGCCCACGCGTCCCGCTCCACAGATAATCTGCCGGGAAACAAAGAACGGCGTAAGTCCCCTGACAATGTCCCCGAATGGAACGGAGCGCGGCATGAGGTAGTTTTCGTGCGAGCCATAGGAGACTGACTTGTTGTCAGTGTTGTTCTTATACAGGTTGATCGGCGGCAGGGTGGGGTCAGCGGCCAGGCGCCGGACTGCCGCCAGAACCACAAGGTCACCGGCAGCATCCCAAGCCACCGCATCACGCGGGTTGGTCACTTCGGGGCTGGAGTATTCAGGGTGGGCATGATCCACATACAGCCTGGCCCCGTTCCCGAGAACCATGTTCATAAGCAGCGAGCCGGATTCGTCGTCGCCGTCGTGGTCCAGCTCGTCACGACCGTAGGCCATGGCGATGGCCTCCGCATCGAGGACCGGCGGCTGGTCCGTCAGCTGACTCGGATCGGCAGAGGTGCGTTCCACGGTCCAGCCTCTGGCATCGTGCAGGGGTTCCTCGTCCGTGTAATCCCAGCGCGTCTCCGCTCCCCCGGCCGCCCGCTGCCTGGTGACCTGGGCGTAGGCCTGGATCACGCGGGCGGACATCATGGTGGCATTGGCTCCAGGCGCAGAGGGAGCATGGATACCGTACTCTGTCTCCGAACCCATCACTCTCATGGCGCCGCCCGCCGGCAGGGCAGAACCTGGAGCGCGTTCGGCGCGGGCTGTCACAGGTACTGTCCAGTATTGGGCATCGTTTCGATGGACTTGCCCGGCTCCTGGCCTGCCTTGCCTTGGACAATGGTACGGATGTAGGTGATGCGCTCGCCCTTCTTGCCTGAAATCCTGGCCCAATCGTCCGGATTCGTGGTGTTCGGCATGTCCTCGTGTTCGCGGAACTCATCAACCACGGCTCGGAGCAGGTGATCTATGCGGATGCCCTTCTGGGCCGTGGTGAGCAGATCCTTGATGGCGTACTTCTTGGCCCGGTCCACAACGTTCTGGACTACCGCACCTGAGTTGAAGTCCTTGAAGTAGAGCATCTCGGTATCACCGTTGGCGTACGTCACTTCGAGGAACTCGTTGGACTTGTCCGTGGAGTACATCGCTTCGACTGTGCGCTGGATCATGGCATCAACCGTGGCCTGGACATCGCCATTGTGCTCCGCAAGGTCTGAGGCGTGGAAGGGCAGGTCCGTGGTGATGTATTTGTAGAAGATGTCCGCTGCCGCCTCGGCATCCGGCCGATGGATCTTCACCTTCACGTCAAGACGGCCCGGCCGCAGGATGGCTGGATCGATCATGTCCTCGCGGTTGGAAGCGCCGATGACAATCACATTGTCCAGCCGCTCCACGCCGTCGATCTCGCTCAGCAACTGGGGAACGATGGTGGTCTCGACATCCGAGGAGATTCCGGTTCCGCGGGTACGGAACAAGGAGTCCATCTCGTCGAAAAACACCACCACGGGGCTGCCGTCGGAGGCCTTTTCCCGTGCCCGGGAGAAAATGAGCCGGATGTGGCGCTCGGTCTCGCCGACGTACTTGTCCAGGAGTTCCGGACCCTTGATGTTCAGGAAGTAGCTCTTGAGATCCACATTCCCGGTGCGCTCGGCAGCCCTTGCGGCCAGGGAATTGGCCACAGCCTTGGCAATGAGGGTTTTGCCACAACCGGGAGGGCCATACAGGAGGATCCCCTTGGGGGCCTTAAGGCCGTGTTCACGGTACAGGTCCGGGTGCAGGAACGGGAGTTCGACGGCGTCGCGGATCTGCTCAATCTGTGGACCCAGCCCGCCGATATCGTGGTATGTGATGTCAGGGACTTCCTCCAGCACCAGGTTTTCAACCTCGGCACGTGGAACCTTTTCCAGTGCGTAACCGGTACGGGAATCTATGGACAGCGCGTCCCCGACCCTTAACTTTTGTGCCATCAGCGGACCGGAGAGGCGGATGACGCGTTCCTCATCGGCACGGCCAACCACCAGGGCGCGGTCATGGCCCAGCATTTCCTTGAGCGTTACGAGGTCGCCGGCACGCTCGAAGCCGAGCCCCGCCACCACCAGGAGTGCCTCGTTGAGCAGCACCTCCTGGCCGACGGCCAGTTGGTTGATGTTGACCAAGGGGCTGATCCCCACGCGCATTTTGCGGCCCGCGTTGAAGATGTCTACCGATTCCTCGGTGACGGCCTGCGTGGAACTGCCCGGCGCAGCCTGCCGCTTCGGATTGAGCTGGAGAATCGTCCCGAAGCTGTAAGGAGGCTGCCCCTCTTGATCCAGGGCGTTCTTCAGGCGCAGAATCTCGGCCTTCGCGGTTTCCAACATGCCCACGAGCTTCGTGTTGTTTTGCGTTGCTGCCGCGAGTTGGCGGTCGATGTGGCGGAGTTTGTCCCTCAGAATGTTGATTTGCCGGTCAGCGACCGAAAGTTCGCTGGCGCCGTAACGTGCACCGTCCTCGGCTCCTGGACCTGCCGTGTCCCCTGCGGGCGTCCGTCCTGATTCGTTGTTTGGCATCTCCATGATCATCAGCCCCTTCTTGCGCTCTTATTAAGACCATAGTCCCAACAACGCAAGGTCTGCTGAAGCTTTCCGAAATACGGACTAGTTCGTGATCTTTGGATCGTCCTTCACATTGGTTCCGGCAATGGCGTCACGCGCAGCCCGTCGCAGCTTCTTGTCAGACACCAGACGTTCTCCCACCGCGCCCGGAGTCCAGGCGTTGACGTCCTCGTCGTTGAACTCCGTCTTGGAGGGACGACGATTCACAGAGATGCCGGTGACGCCGTCGGCCAGCCTGCGCGTTACCAGCAGGAAGCCGGTATGCGCCACCATCCGGTGGTCCGGGCGTACGGCCAGGCCTTCCAGGTGCCATCCCCGCACCAACGATTCCCAGGCGTCGGGTTCTGTGAAGCGACCGTCTGCCCGGATGGCCTCAGCGGTACGGGACAGCTGGGTCACCGTAGCAACGTAGTTGATCCACACACCACCCGGGGCAAGAACCGTTGCCACAGCGTCCAGGCACTCCCAAGGTGCGAGCATGTCGAGGACCACACGGTCAACGGAGCCGGGGGCTTCACTGCGCACCACTTCTTCCTGGAAGTCGCCCAGGGAGATCTGCCATGCCGGATGCGGACCACCAAAAATTGTCTCCACGTTTCCACGCGCAATATCGGCAAATTCCTCACGTCGCTCAAAGGAATGCAGGTAGCCGTTGTCCCCTACTGCGCGCAGGAGCGAAATGGACAGGGCTCCGGAGCCCACGCCCGCCTCAACCACCCGGGCGCCGGGGAAGATGTCAGCCATGGTCACAATCTGCCCGGCGTCTTTGGGGTAAACCACCGCGGCTCCACGGGGCATGGACAGCACAAAGTCCGACAGCAACGGTCGAAGCGTCTGGTACTGCTGGCCAACGTTGTTGGTCACTACCGAGCCGTCAACCTTGCCGATGATCTCATCGTGGTTCAGGAATCCACGGTGGGTGTGGAATGCTCCCCCCACCTCCAGGGTGATGGTGTTCATCCGGCCACGTTCGTCAGTCAGCTGCACGCGCTCACCCTCGCGGAAGGGGCCCCGGCGCCTCGCGGCACCAACCGGCTCGGCACTTGCCGTACCCAAGCCCGGATTTTCGGCTGTGGTGGTACCGGTGGCGGCGTGATCGCTGCTCATGGACTGTTCCTCGCTCCTGTAATGCTGTCTGGCTGCTCATTGAGAGCGCCGGCACCAGGCAGCCGGGCCTGGTGGTGATTGTGCTCTTGCCCAATTTCATGGCCGGCAGGTAACTCTACCGGTTCCTGCCTATCTGCGCCCGTTGCGCTGGGCTTTCCTGCCTGTGATCGCGTCCAAAACGGCGTGCTTGTGCAACACGCCTGTCACTATGCCATGGTCATCGATCACGGCATACTCGCTGCCATTTAGCTTTGACAGGTATTGGAGCAGATCCTGGCCCTTGTCCGATTCCAGAACGTAGGCGCCGTCCTCGAGGTTGTAGGAGACCGCACTGGCAGGGGTACTTGCTTCTGCCCCGGTCGGGACCGCCGCTACAGATTTAGGATCCACCAACTGTTTGGGACGCCTGTCGCTCCCGCACAGGACCACCGCCGGGAAACCGGCCGGTGAAAGACGCAGGACGTCCGCCACCGTGGATGCTTCGGAGAGGCCGACGGCGGGTTCGGCCAATGCGGCTGCGGCCACCAGATGCAGGCGGCTCCGCAGCCTGCCCTGCTGAATGGCAGCAGAAGCACCAACCCATAGGAAACCGGCCACCAGAACTGTGACGATCATCAGGGTGATGTCAGGCCGCTCGCCGCGCAACATTGGTAGGCCGACGAACAAGGCGATGAGGGCGACTACGATCAACCTCCCCGACCAGCCCGCGGCGATGGTGCCCCTTGCCTGGTTTCCCGTTGCAACCCAGACAGCTGACTCAACCAGCCTGCCTCCGTCCAGCGGCAACCCTGGGAGGATGTTGAAGATCGCAATCACGAAGTTGGCCCATGTGAAGATGTTGATGAGAATATCGGCGACTCCCGTCAGTGATCCTGCGGAAATCACAGCCCAGCCACCGGCAGCCAGCACGAAGTTGGCCGCCGGGCCAGCCAGAGCAACTATCAGGGACCGGCCGGGCGTCGGCGTGAATTCTTCAAAACTCGTATGCCCGCCCCAGAGGTTCAGCACGATCTTGTCCGTGGACCATCCGTAGATCTTCGCGGTCAGCGCGTGGGCGAGCTCGTGGACCAGGACACTGAACAGCAAGAGCAAGGCGTAAGCCAACGCCACGAAGTACGCGGTCATTCCGAGCCTCGGGAAATCCTGCGCAAGGACGGGCCCGTAGACAAAAACTGTAAATGCGGCGATGACGAACCAGGAATAGGCCAGCACCACCCGGATTCCCGCGATTCGGCCCAGGGCTATACCCTCGCCGAACCCGTTGCGCCGGCCGTTACGGGAACCTGTTGTGGATTCAGTCAACGCTGTTACTCCCTGGTTCTGCGGATTCCACCGGAAATGGGGCCAACGGGAATTTCCGCCGACGGTCCACAAGTTGCTCGAGGTCCGCGACGCTGCGCCCTTCCAGTGTGTCCCACATGGCATGGCGGGGATCTTCCGCCAAGGCCATGATGTGTGGAATGGCCACAGTTACGGCTCCGGATGCTACGGCTGCGGCCACTCCCGGTTCGGAGTCTTCAAGCGCAACACAGTCATCTGCCGTCAGTTCGGGATCATTCTGTTGGAGGAGCTCAATGGCTTTCAGATAGGCCTCGGGATGGGGCTTCCCCCGGCTCACGGTGTCACCCGTGATGAGAAATTCGAAATAAGGCCTGGGCAGGCTTGCCACTATTTCCCGGGCCAGCGGTCCTTCAGACATGGTCACCAGTGCGCAGCGGACTTCCGCCGCGTGCATCTGCTCCAGCAGTTCTCGTGCCCCGGGACGCCAGGGGACGGTCTCCCGTACCCTGCTGATGACCTGCGCGGTCAGGGTGTCGATGATGTCCCTGCGGGACATTTCCACCCCGGCCTCCTGCAGTATGCCGGCCGAGAAAACCAGGGATTGCCCTACAAGCCGGAGCGCCTGTTCGTGCGACCACTCACCACCGTGGGCTGCCACCAGCGCATACTCGGCCTCGATCCAGTAGGGCTCAGTGTCCACGATGGTGCCATCCATGTCCCACAATGCTGCTTTCAGTACGGGCGGGGAGGCTGATGATCGCATGCCTTCAAGTCTACGGGGAGCGAATGGCCGGCTATCCGCGCTACGCCCTCGGCGAATTCCGGACTGAGGTTCCCGGTTCCCCTCTGGTTTCATCCTGATTCGCAGCGATTCATTCAATGCGTAGCGTCGGCTCTTGGACGTAGGGTGAAGGAATGAATAGCTTTGACGGAGACATCACGGCGCCGGAGGGTACGGTCGAACCGGACCGGTTGCTGCAGCCTGTGCCCGAAGGGCAGCGCATCACTGTGATGCTTGCCGCCTTCGAAGGTTGGAATGACGCCGGAGAAGCCGCCAGCGATGCGCTTCGCTACCTTAACAAGCTCTGGGACGGCAAGAAGGTTGCCGCCATTGATGCGGACGAGTACTACGATTTCCAGTTCACCCGTCCCACTATCCGGCGTACCCAATCCGGTGAGCGCAAGATCAAATGGCCATCAACGCGGATCTACAAGGCAAGTGCGCCCGACACCAACGTGGACATCATTTTCGTGCAGGGCACAGAGCCGTCATATAAATGGCGCGCCTACACGGCAGAGCTGCTGGTACACGCCGAAGCCCTCAACGTCGACTACGTGGTTCTTGTAGGAGCTTTGCTGGCCGATGTACCGCACAGCCGGCCGATCCCCGTCAGCGCTTCCACCGATGACAATGCGCTGCGGGAGCGGATGGACCTTGAGGCCTCCCAGTACGAAGGACCCGTGGGCATAGTGGGCGTACTTGCGGAAGTTGCCCTGCTGGCCGGCCTGCCTACAATTTCCCTCTGGGCGGCGGTGCCCCACTACGTTGCACAGGCTCCCTCCCCCAAGGCGCAGCTTGCCCTGCTGCACCGTATCGAGGAGCTCTTGCAGATTCCCCTGGATACCCACGAACTTTCCGAGGAGTCTGACGCGTGGGAGCGGGGTGTGGACGAGCTCGCGACCGAGGACCCGGAGATTGCCGCGTATGTCCGCCAGCTCGAGGAGGCGAAGGACACCGCCGATCTTCCTGAGGCCAGCGGGGAGTCCATAGCCCGTGAGTTCGAGCGTTATTTGAAGCGTCGCGGCAAGGACAAGCCCTAGAGGTTTAGAGCCGGACGCCGAGCAAGGCGTCGAGTGCGTCGCTTATCAGCGCCGCATCCAGCTCTGAGCCTTCGCCCTGGAGTTCCGCGTCATCACGCTGCTTCGATTCGTGTAGGTCCAGGGCGCTGGCTGCCCAGCGGTCAACAGCTGCCAGGGCACCGGGTGCGTTGAGATCCTGCGACATCTCACTCCGCACTGCGGCTACCAGGCCTGCTCCGGATCCTTCCGGTGCTACCGAAACAGCCAGCGTCCAGCGGGCAAGCCTGGCTTTCGCTTCCGCAAATTCCGCCTCCGTCCAAGACCAGTCAGTGCGATAGTGATGTGCCAGGATGGCGAGCCTTATGGCGGAAGGCTTCTCCCCCGCGGCCCTCAGCTTGGAAACCAGGACAAGATTGCCTTTGCTCTTGCTCATCTTTTCGCCGTCGAGGCCCACCATGCCGGCATGGGCGAAGTGCTGGGCAAGGGGCAGCCCGGACAGCGAGTAGGCATGCCCGGCGCCCATCTCATGGTGCGGGAAAATCAGGTCCGATCCGCCGCCCTGCACGGTAAAAGGAGCCGGCAGGTACTGCTGTGCGATGACGGTACATTCAATGTGCCAACCCGGCCTTCCCTGGCCGAGTTCCCCTCCGGCCCAGCTGGGCTCACCCTCCCTGGCCACGCGCCAGAGGAGCGGGTCCAATGCCTGCCGTTTTCCGGCGCGCCCCGGGTCGCCGCCCCGCTCAGAGAACAGCTCCAACATCTCGGCCTCGCCGAGGCCTGAAATGGAACCGAGGGTCCAGGCGTCCGCTCCTACCGAATGCTTACTGGCCGCCTCGACGTCGTAGTAGACGTCGCCGTCGGGCTCTCCGGCGGTTCCTGGAACGCGGTAGGCGAGTCCGAGCTCCAACAGCCGTTCGATGGCGGGGACGATCATGGGGATGGCTTCCACGGCGCCAACGTAATGATCCGGCGGCAGGACGTTGAGGGCCTCCATATCGGAGCGGAAGAGCTCGATCTGGCTGGCAGCCAGGTCTCTCCAGTCCATCCCTGTTGCGGTGGCGCGTTCCAGAAGAGGGTCGTCGATATCCGTCACGTTTTGGACGTAGGAGACCCGCTTGCCAGCGTCCCGCCACGCCCGGTTCAGGAGATCGAAAGCGACATAGCTGGCCGCATGCCCCATGTGGGTGGCGTCATATGGCGTGATGCCACAGACATACATCGACGGCTCCCCCGGCCCATCCAAGGCAACAACGGAGTCTTTAGCCGAGTCGAAAAGCTGAACGGTGGGCATACGCCCGGGCAGCTGTGGGACAGGACGGGATTTCCAGGATTTCACAGCCCAAGCCTAGTGCTAGGCGCTGATGACGTTGAAACCGAGCAGCAAGTACAGTGCCATTCCAAGGAAGATGCGGTACCAGACAAACAGCCGGTAGCTCCGGGTTGAGACGAACTTCAGGAACCAGCCGATGATGATGTAGCCCACGACGAACGCAATGACGGTGGCAAGGGCAGTTTCAGGCAATCCATAGGGACCGGACACACCGTCCTTGGAGACCACTTTGTAGAGCTGGTACAGGCCGCTTCCGAAAACAGCGGGGATGGCGAGCAGGAACGAGTACCTGGCGGCGGCTTCGCGGGTGTACCCCATCAGAAGTCCGGCGGTGATGGTCCCACCGGATCGGGAAACGCCTGGTATCAGGGCCATTGCTTGGGCGAAACCGTAGATAATGCCGTGCTTGTACGTCAGTCTGGTCAGGTCCGTCTGCTGGCGGCCGACGGCGTCAGCGACGGCAAGGATCATCCCGAAGACGATGAGGGTGGTTGCCACGATCCAGAGGCTTCTCAGGACCGACTCAATCTGGTCCTGGAACAGGAGGCCCAGGATGATGATCGGCAGGCTGCCGAGGATCACCAGCCAACCCATCCGGGCATCAGGGTCCTGCCGCGAGACTCTGCCCCGGAGGGATCCTGACCAGGCACCCATGATCCGCACGATGTCGCGCCAGAAATAGACGATCACTGCAGTCTCGGTACCGAGCTGCGTGATGGCGGTAAAGGCTGCACCGGGATCTGCGGCGTTAGGCAGGAAGGAACCGACAATCCGGAGGTGGGCACTTGAGGAGATCGGGAGGAATTCCGTCAGTCCCTGTACAAGGCCCAGCAGGGCCGCTTCAATCCAGTTCACGTTTATAGACCCTACGTCATTGCACCTGGGGAATCCCCGTAAGCTTGCTGCTATGCAGCAGCGTTATGTCGGCAACAGTGGGTTGCGCGTGTCCGCCCTTTCTCTTGGCACCATGTCCTGGGCGCGTGAAACCGATGAGCAGGACGCCTCTGAGCTGCTCCGGACTTTCGTTGATGCCGGCGGGACGCTGATCGATACCGCGGCCTCCTACTCAGAGGGCCAGGCAGAGGCGGTCCTTGGCGGCTTGCTGGGAGACGTCGTCGCCCGCTCCGAAGTGGTCATCTCCACCAAAGCGGGACTTTCGACGGCGGATGACCGGCGCCGGGTGGACACCTCCCGAAGCGGAATGCTGTCGGGGCTTGACGCCAGCCTTGCACGTCTGGGCACCGACTATGTCGATGTGTGGTTTGCGCACGCCTGGGACCCCAATGTCCCGCTCCAGGAAACACTCTCGGCCATGGAGTTCGCCGTGAGCAGCGGCCGCGCAAGGTATGCGGGCGTGTCGAACTTTAACGGCTGGCAAACGGCCAAGGCGGCAGCTGTTGCGGGTTTCCCTCTGGTCGCCAACCAGTCAGAGTATTCCCTCCTGCAACGCCGGCCTGAGGACGAGCTCCTTCCCGCCATTGAGGACGCAGGCCTGGGTCTTCTGGCCTGGGCGCCCCTCGGCCGTGGCGTCCTGAGCGGGAAATACCGCGGCCACATCCCCTCAGATTCCCGTGCAGCCCAAAAAAGGCTTGCCGGCTATGTGGAACGGTATCTTGAGCCGGAGTCATCGAGGATAGTCGAAGCTGTTGCCATGGCGGCAAGGGGCCTCGGCAGGACTCCCGTCGACGTTTCCCTGAGCTGGCTGATTGCCCAGAATGGAGTGGCAAGTGCGGTGGTAGGTGCGCGCACTCCTGTCCAGCTGAAGGAGATCCTGGCATCCCAGCTGGCTCCCCTGCCGCCAGAGATCGCCCGCGCCCTGGAAGATGTTTCTCTCGCGTCCTGACAGTTAGCTGCCGGACGTTGTTAGCTGCCGATCTCCGCGCAGTTAGCTGTCGGACTCCACAATCTCAAGATCGTCGTCGTCCACGTCTTCTTCGAGGTCATCCTCATCGTCCTCGACCTCATCGATAACTTCCAGAGGCGTCACTTCTCCGTACGCTTCATACAGGGAATCGTCGTAGACTTCGAAAGCATCAGCGACAGCAAAAAAAGCAGCCTCAACCGTGGGGTCACCCTCACCCCGCCGTGCCGAGGCTGCGATCAGGTGTTCTTCCAAAGCAGTGGTCAAAGACTGAAGCGCGACACGCGGATCGATGCTCATGACTTCACGTTAGCCGGAAAAAGACGAAAATGGAGAGCAATGAAGGAACATTTTCTGCGCAGCTCCGTCGAACGCGAGCGGGACTATGTGAGGCAGTACGAGTACCTCGTACTGACGATTGGTCCTGAGGATTCGCTGCCTGAGGCCCGGCGGAGACTTGTTGAACATTCCGAGTACGGCAAGTGGGAATTAGAGCGCAGCCGCCTCTATGTGGGCGGCGGAAGACGGTTCTGGCTGCGACGCCGGGTGACCCAGGTGCAGCGAACGGTTTAGCAGGACGGGTGATCCTTTGCTGCCCGAGAGCGAATCAGAAACTCTCCAGAGGTCCCAGCCATGCGTTCGCCACTGTGTTGTGAGCCGACTCGTCGTCGGACGGATGGAACATCCCGGCCAGCACATCCCGGTAGAGCCTCTCCAGTTCGCTTCCCTTGAAATAGCTTGAGCCGCCTGAGACCCTGATGGCCACGTCCACGACTTCCCGGGCGGTTTCGGTGGCGTTCACTTTGAGGGACACGAGTTTGGGAAACCATTGGCTTCCGTAGTCCACCTTCTCATCCACGTCGTGCGCAATCAGCTGCAATTGCGGGTAGAGGCGTTCCAAGGCCATTGCCGCCGCTGACACCTTCCAGCGAATATCGGGATCCTGCGAGTAGAGACGGCCATCATTCTTCAATGATGTCCGGCGCTTAACTGCCTGCACTCCGAGTGCCAAAGCGCGTTCCCCGATGCCGGTGTAGACGGCTGCGAGTAACGTTTCGAAGCAGGCGAAGATGGCGAAAATCAGAGGGTCCGCATTGGGGCCAACCGGTAGCTTCCGGAAGATCCGTTCAGACGGTACGTAGACACCTTCCAGGATGGTGGTGCAGGACTGGCTGGCCCTCATGCCGAGCGTGTTCCAGTCATCCAGGATCCTGTATCCGGGAGTGTCACGATGGATGAAGCCGTGAACCAGTTCGCCCTCTCCATCACGGGCTCCACTGTCTTTGCCGAAGATGCCGAGCCGTGTCCAGACAGGGGACAGACTTGTGAAGATTTTTCGGCCGGTGAAGCTGTATCCTCCCGCGGGCTGCGGAAGGGCTTCGGTGATGGAGTCGAACAGGACTGCATCATTACCTGCCTCTGAATTGCCGAAAGCGTACAGCTCCCCCTCCCCCGCCTCGCGGAGAACAAAATCCAGGGAATTGTCACCTCTTGCTGCCAGGACGTAAGCCACTCCGGTCCAGACGAGATGCATGTTGATTGCCAAGGCTGTAGCAGGAGCCGCCGTTGCGAGCCTGCGCTGCAGCTGGGCTGCCGCTTCCAGCCCAAGGCCCAGGCCGCCGTCGGACACGGGCACGAAAATCTTCAGGTAGCCGGCGTCGCGCAACTCGTCCAGGTCTTCGTAGAAGAACGAATTGTCCCGGTCGTAGCCGGCGGCGCGGCTCCGGATCCGTTCGAGCAGCCTGTCCGGCAGGATCTCATCGATCATCACGGTTCTACCTTCGGTGACTGGAGCTTCAGCATGCGTAAGGGTCAGTAAGTGGTCAGCAGTCGGTCGAGGACCCTGGTACCGAACTTCAGCGAGTCGGCGGGAACACGTTCGTCCACTCCATGGAACATTCCCGTGAAATCCAGGTCAGCTGGCAGTTGGAGTGGCGCGAAGCCATAGCCGGCAATCCCCAACCTGCTGAGGGCCTTGTTGTCTGTCCCTCCGGAAAGTGTGTACGGAAGGACCTTCGCACCGGGATCTTCTGCGTGGAGGGAGTCGATCATCGAGTCCACCAGGTTTCCGGCGAACGGCACTTCCAGTGATACGTCCTGGTGAACGTAACTGACGTCCACTCCGCTGCCGGCAAGGTCACGGACGATCTCCAGGACCTGGTCTTCCTGCCCGGGAAGGGTCCGGCAGTCCACCAGGGCTTCCGCGGACTCGGGGATGACGTTGTGCTTGTAGCCGCCCTTGAGTAGCGTCGGGTTGCTTGTGTTCTGGAGGGTGGCTCCCACGAAGCGCGCCAATGTTCCCAGTTCCTTGAGGAGGCGCTCGGGGTCGTCGGCATCAAACTCGACGCCGGTGAGTTCGGTCACACCGTCGAGGAACTGCCGGGTGGTGGGGGTCAGCTCAATCGGCCACTGGTACTCGCCGATGCGCGAGACAGCGCTGGCCAGCCGCGTGATGGCGTTGTCGGTGCTGATCTGGGAGCCATGCCCTGCCCGTCCGTGCGCCACCAGGCGAAGCCAGGAGAGCCCCTTTTCGGCCGTCTGCAGCAGGTAGGTTCGCTGCCCCCCGATAGTGGCCGAAAAACCGCCTACTTCGGAAATAGCCTCCGTGGCCCCCTCAAAGAGTTCAGGGCGCTGCTCGACGGCGTAGCGGGAACCGAAGGTTCCGCCGGCCTCTTCATCAGCAAAAAACGCAAAGATGATGTCCCTTTTCGGTTTACGGCCAGTCCGGGCAAACTGCCGCATGACTGAAAGGATCATGGCGTCCATGTCCTTCATGTCTACCGCACCGCGGCCCCAAATCAGGCCATCCTTCAGCTCGCCCGCGAAAGGGTCCACGCTCCACTGGTCCTTGAGAGCCGGCACCACATCGAGATGGCCGTGGACCACCAGTGCGCTGGCGGAGGGGTCTTCTCCTGCAATACGGGTCACCACGTTGGCGCGGCCCGGGGCGGATTCGAAGATCTCGGCTTCCAGGCCGACCTCTGTTATGAGCCCGGCCGTATATTCGGCAGCCGACCGCTCTCCCGGGCCCGTACCGTCACCGAAATTGGACGTGTCGATCCGGATCAATTCCTGGCAGATCCGGACGACTTCGTCCTCGGGGCGGATGACAGTCATGGCTCTCTCCTCAAATCGGTGGGCTCGTGGTCCCAAGCCTACCCAGTGGGCCCCATTCGTCCCGATTCCAACTTTCCCCAGAGTTCGTGTTAGAGTTTTTCTCGCTGCTTCGGAGAGAAGCGAACCGCCGAAGGGCGGAAATCGTGCTCCGAATTACCACCTGCGCGGGTGGCGGAATGGCAGACGCGCTAGCTTGAGGTGCTAGTCCTCGAAAGGGGGTGGGGGTTCAAGTCCCCCTCCGCGCACAAAGGGAAAGCCCCGGAAAATCAATGATTTTCCGGGGCTTTTTTCTGTCTGTATCAGGATGACGGCATGCGGGCGACGCCGGGGTGTGAGGATATTACCTTGGTCGTGCAGCGGGAAAATCAGGTCCTGGAAGCGCGCTCCGCAATCATCCTGTCGACCTCGTCCTCCGGTGGACATTCCTGGTTGTCGATGGGGCACCGGCGCGATCCCATGACCGATCCCATGCTTTCGGCCGTCTGAATGCACATCGTGCAGATGTTGTCCGCTTCGTACATGAGTGTCGGTTCTTCCTCGATGTAGCCACAAATGGCCTGACGCCAGTCGAGGTCCCGGCAGCAGACAAGGTGGGCGAGCTCCTCCGGGTTCTCGCTCAGCTTGTACTTGGCCTCCCAAGCGGGGACATGGACCTGCTCAAGGGAGCCGCCGTCTTCAACAGTCTGTGGCTCCTCGGTTGATGTCTCTGTCATCACTCCCCCAGGCTCGCTGTTCTAGCTACGAGAATACGCGGCTCGCTGGCGCTCACAAGGAAAATTCAAGACACTCCTCGTGCTGCGCGTGCTCCTCGGGCTCGACTAGGCCAGTCGGCCGCGGACGATCTCGCTGACGGTTTTGCCATCGAAACGTCCTGCTACCCTGGCGGTGACAGGCTTCATGACGGCCCCGATTGAGCGCATGGACAACTCTTGTCCCTCGGCCTTCAAGGCTGTGATCGCCTCGTCGACGATAGCCTCCACCTCATCACGTGTCAGTGCCCTGGGCAGGTAAGCCTCGATGATTTCCGCTTCAGCAATTTCCGCAGCAGCGCGGTCCGATTCTCCGGCCTCCGAGTAGATGCGGGCCGTGTCACGGCGCTTGGCCGCTTCCTTCTGCAGCAGCGACGTCACTTGGGTGTCGTCGAGTTCAATCGGCGTTTTGCCAGACTTCTCGCGGGTTTCGATTTCGCCAAGGACGTTCCGCACTGTGGTGAGCGCTACCTTGTTGCGGTTTTTCATGTGGACGACGACGTCGCCGTGCAGCCGTTCTTTCAGTGACATGATGCTCCTCGTTTTGATCAGCACCGAAGGTGCCCGTTGCGTCTGGTCGGTATTTTGCGGATGGGGTCTAAGGAGTGTCCGGCGGCTCGGGAAAAAACTCGTTCATCTTGGCTCTAAGGACCTCCATGTCCGGATGAGAAGCGCCGCCCGAAGGACACCAATCAGCCACGGAAACGGTAGGGCAAAACCAAACCAGAAAACCGCTTCCACCGGCAAGATGGCCAACGCCAGCAGCATACCGGCCCGGGATCCGCCCCATAAGAGCCCACGCCGCCCAGGCCGCAGTCAAGGTCACGACGAGAAAGGCCATGAGGAACGCGACGAAGGCCCCGTCGTCGACGATCTCCCAACGGGCCCAGCCCTGCTTACAATAAGGGAATCATGAAGAAACTCACCACAGCCCTACTTGCTGCCGCGCTCACACTTTCAGCCTCAGCCTGCATCGCACACCCGCAACTAACCAATGCAGAAACCTGCGAGCGGATCCGTGACGTTATGTCGAACCCTCCGACCGGCAAGACCGGGGCGGTCAACCTCGCCAACCAGATTCGGACCATTGGGCCCGTTTCCTCGGATGACCTCAAGTCCACTGTGCAGGCGCTGGTGGAACTGACGGACGAATCGGCCAAGGACTCGCCCGATGTCGAGAAACAAGGTGAGCTGCAGGCCGTGGCCCAGAAGAACTTTGGGGAGTTCTGCCCCAGGAGCCAGTAAGTAAGCACGCAGTCCGGAACCGCATGCGCCGTTGCGGAACTGGCGCCCCGGCCCACCGTAGGCTGTCCCTGTGACACCTTCACCATCCATCGCCGCATCCACTGTCGTCGCTCAGCCTGCTTCAGCCCAATGGTGGGAGATAGTCGCCGCGTTGGGACCGCTTGCTATCCTCTTTGCTGCTGTCGCCGCAGCAGTCATCGGGCTCCTGACCTTGCGCCAAAAAGCCCAAGCCGATGCATTCGCCTTGGCGCAGAAGTCTGATGCTGACAGCCGGTCAGAATGGTGGCGGCGCACGCAGTGGGCAATGGACAGGGCCTTGGACAGCGACGCCGATGTAAAGGCCCTTGGTTTGTCAGCCCTTTCCGTCCTCAGCCAGAGCGAGCTGGCCCGGGACGAAGAGTTGCGGCTGCTCGACGTTGCCTGGAGGTCTGTGATTGAAAAGGACGAGGACGTCGAAATCCGCCCTGCGAGGCCGAATGCCGCCAGAAGCGCCTCGGCAGTAGCGTCTGATCAGCGCGTGCGGGCGGCGGCAGCGAAGCTGCGTGTCGCCCTGGACCGACGCCTCGGTCGCCAGACGCCAAAGTCGATGGAGGACTTGGCGGAGGAAGACGTTCCGTAGTCATCTGGTGGCACCGTCTAGAGAGGCAAGGGGCCCATAAGCAAGGCACGCTAACACGGGGCCCGCACAACAAAGGGCGGCCGGTTCACCCGACCGCCCCTTTGCGGAAAGCTCTACCTTGTTTGCAGCACGTTCCACAGAATCAGATCGTGGGCGTGCTTAGCTTTGTCGTCACCGCGAAAATCGGCTTCTTTGATGCTGCCGCCTGTATCGATCCCGATGCTTGAGGACGATGCGAAGCGGCCCAGCATGGATTTGTTGGACAGCATGGAGACCGAGCGAATGTTCTTGTAGGGCACGGAAACTACCGCGACCTTGTTTCCCACGAAGCTCTTGTCCTGCAGGATGATGCGCATGTTCGTGATGCCGACAAAGCCTGTTCCGACGCCGATACAGTCGTAGACCGCGTATACCGTCTCCCCTTGCAACAGCCCCGCGTTTATCTGCTCGAGCTGTTCTTTCCTGTCATAGATGATTTGTGTCATTGGTGCTCCCCGGCTTAACGCTGATTCGTCGGAATCACTCGCGCAGCGGGATGCCCTTGGCGTCCCGCTGGAAGTAGCTCGCACCAGCAAGAATCATGATGCCCTCCACGACGCCCCAAAGCCCTACCAGGCCCAAGGTGAAGATTCCCAGAACGACTGTCAGGACAAGCTGGATGACTCCGATAGTGGTGTACCCAAGATAGAAGCGGTGGATGCCGAGTCCGCCGAGGAAAATCCCCAAGAGCCCGGCGGCAATCTTGGACTTCGGCTGCGGATAGCCGTAGGCCGGGTTTGGCATCGGAGGCTGCTGGGACATCTGAGGGTATTGGCCCTGATACTGCTGGGGCGCGGCAGGCGGGTAAGCCTGGTACTGGGGCTGTTCAGCGGGAGGCTGCTGGTACTGCGGCGCGGCAGGCGGGTAAGCCTGGTACTGGGGTGGTGCCTGCGGCGGGTACGGTGACCCGACCGGAGCTGATTGGCCCGAAACCGGTGCTGTTGACTCGCTGTTATCCGCAGGGTTCTCAGCGGGAGGATGGGTCATGGTGGTGCCTTTCGATGAAATGGTGAGGTAGCCCAAGGACTCCGGGCTGCAGCTCCGTCGAAAGACGGCATCCCCCAAATAATCCACGTGCCCTCATTATTCTGTCGGATCATGGGCCGGTGCACCGTATTTCGTCCCGCGACCCGCCCGCGCTGCCGTTCACACGCACCAGGTTTGGTTCGGCGCCAGGGCAAAAATAGGGGGGTGCTTCCCGTTCGCTGGAAGCACCCCCGGTATCAATGTCATTCAGTCGCGCTTAAAGGCGTCCTTGATCTTTTCGCCTGCCTGCTTCAGATCCGCTTTGGTCTGGTCTGTTTCACCTTCAGCTTCGAGCCGCTCGTCGTCGGTCATCTTGCCTGTTGCTTCCTTGGCCTGACCGCTCATTTTCTCGCCGGCATTCTCCATCTTGTCGCCGAGTCCCATGCTGGTCCCTCCCCTGCGTTTAGCCGGCCGACGCCGGCTGCTGATGCCTTCAGTTTAGGACTGCGAACGGAAGGGAGGAAGAGCCCTTAGACGGGTACCTGGACCCTCTGAGGGCCCTCGGGAAACCTTGACTATTGCCTGTTGCGCAACCTGCGACGGACGAGGTCCGCCACCGCTAGAGAACCAGCAATCAACGTGGCCGCGACGGCTACATAAACCAGCATCAGCCAGGTCAGCGTGGTTAGAAGCGGTTTCGGATTGCTGAGAAAGGAAAATCCACCCAAAAGACCAACCAGCCAGAACAAGACGACGCCCCCAGCTACTGCCGCTCCTGGAACATATTCCTTCTTCATCACGAAATCCCTCACTCGCTCAACAGCGCCGCCATGCCGCTCAAGATCCAGTATGGGGCTGCCTGAAGCCCGAAAAATGCAAGGACGGGGCAAGTGTGAGGAAGTCAACAGAGGCAATTTTCCAGGCCGCCGTCAGGCCCCCTTTTGAAGCCTGTTTCTCACGACGTCAACCAATGAGCGGTAGCGCAAGTTCTCTTCCAAATCGTCAATCAGAACAGCACCGTCCGGACCTGCCAGCGGGATGCACCAATTGGGATACTGCTCATGGGTTCCGGGCTGGTTCTGCGTGCGGGTCTCCCCCACAGCGTCCACCAAGGCAATACCCAAAAGGGATGACGGTGTTAGCAAAGTGAAGGCGTACAAGGCCTCTACAATCCTTTGGATTTCATGTTGTAGCAGGGCCTGCTTCTGTTGCTCCTGCAAGTCCAAGGGATCAGGGAAGTCCTGGAGCACCCCCTGTTGGCGAAGAAGGGCCAGCACGGCCTCCTGTTCAGCTGCCGCTTCTTCCCGCTCTTCCTCCACTGGACGGCGGAGCAGGCCAAGGGATTCGCGGAGGGTTACGTGTTCCCCGGCGAGATAACCGGCAGTCGGAGGCAAATCATGGGTATTGACGCTGGTCAGGCACTGCTGCCGGTATCGGTCGGGTCCCAAGGGTCCGTGGGCGTCCTGCTCGAACCACAGAATCGAGGTTCCGAAAATCCCCCGCTCCGACAGGTAGCCCCGGACCCAAGGCTCAAAGACACCAAGGTCCTCACCAATCACCACAGCGTCCGCTCTCTGGGCTTCAAGAGCCAGGATCCCGATCAGTGCTTCGTGGTCGTAGTAGACGTATGCTCCTTGTTCGGGTCCGCTCCCCTGCGGAATCCACCAGAGCCTGAAGAGGCCCAGGATGTGGTCCACCCGCACGCCCCCTGCATGCCGGAGGATGGTTCGGAGCATGTCCCGGTAGGGTGCATACCCTGCTTCGGCAAGCCTGGCCGGATGCCATGGGGGTTGGGACCAGTCCTGCCCTTGCTGGTTGAACATGTCGGGAGGAGCGCCCACCGTCACTCCGTGCGCCAATACATCTGCGAGCATCCAGGCATCTGCGCCGTTTGTCTTTACGCCTACCGCGAGGTCGTGGATGACGCCCAGTGCCATGCCAGATTGCTTGGCTGCACGCTGTGCGGACTCCAACTGCTGGTCACAAATCCATTGCAGCCAACTGTGGAACTCCACCCTGTCTGCCAGCAGCTTACGTTGCTCGTTCGAATAGCGGGTGGATGGTGAGGCCGCCTCAGCATGCCACTCCGGCGCCGAAGGGTGAAGCCTTTCAGCAAGCGCACACCAGAGCGCGAAGTCAGCGAGTCCGTCTCCTTGATCTGCACAGAATTTTTTGAACTGACGGGATCGCGAGGCACTGCGCGCGACGTCGAAAATCAGTTCCAGTGCTGCCAGCTTGGCACCATAACTGGAATTGCGGTCCAGCAGGTCGCTTGCCTGGTTAGCAGGATAGAGCTGGGCTGCATACTTCTCGACATGAGCCCGGCTGCCCGGCTCGAGATAGGCATACTCCGGGATCTCCTCCACCCTGATGTAGAGAGGGTTGAAAAAGCGCCTGGTTGTAGGCAAATAGGGTGAGTCTTCTATGGGCGTGCGGGGCTCGGCTGCATGAAGCGGGTTGACCAGGATGAAGCCAGCCCCATCCTCGCCCGAAATTGCCGCCAGATCCGTTAGGTCACTGAAGTCTCCGATCCCCCAGGAGCGGCTGGATCTCACCGAGTACAGCTGGGCCAGCAAACCCCAACTCCGGTTCTGGGCCAGGTCGACACTTGTCTTCAAAATTTCCGGAGTGACCACCAGCGCACACTCGGCAGTTGTGCCTTCGACGTCCGCGTGCAACGTGTGCCAGCCAAGGGGCAGGTACTCGGGAATGGCGAAGGTTGCCCGAATGGTGGGAATGCCATCGATTAAGCGGGGTTCTTCCCAATCATCCTTTTGAAGGACGTCGTGGTGGAGGCCATCTTCGCTCGTTACGGAGACCCGGACGCCCTTTCCCTGGGGTACGTGTACCTCGACATGGAATTCCTGGCCCTCCCGGATCACCACCACGGGCGGCAGAATCCTCCGCCATGGTGCCAGTTCGACGTCGTGAATTGCTCTTCGAAGCCCGTCATCAGTATCGGTATTGATTCCCAGGGCACCAAGTACGCTTTTCAGTGTGGCATCAGATACCTTCCGTTCTGCACCATCCCAGCCCTGGAACACTGTTCCGACTCCATGGGCCGCTGCCAGCTCCCTGAGCAGCGCCTGCGAGTTTTCCGTCTGATCAGTTCCCGTGTGATCCGCCATGGCCCTACTCTATTGGCTCTCGGTAGGCTTGCTACACGATGATCCGTATCCTCCAGCCCAGAGAGGTTCTCCGTGAACGAACGTGACAACGCCGGGCAGCCTCCCGAGGACGCTGCTGATCCTGAAGGCCGCCCCCCAGCGGGAGCCTCGAAACCAGCCAATATCCGGGAAGAACAGCAGGCTCATGCCGGAGGAACTGTCCCTGCTGCCTACGTGGGAAGCGGAGACCCCGGCCAGGAGCACAAGCCGGAGCAGGCCGTTGAAGAATCAGGGACTTGGGGCGACGAGCCACAGCTTTAGACGCGCGGGGGTCGCCCGCGCTAGCCTAAGTCCCTATGGCTGACTCCGAATTCTTTTCCGAATGAACCTGCTGGAGATGTTGTGGGAGCGGATCGTTACTGGATTCTCCCAGGCAGCCGTTCCCGTCGTGCCCGTTACAGAACTCCTTGTGGTCATTGCGGTGGCAATTGTGCTTTCAGTGCCCAGGGCCACCTGGAGATATTTCGGACTCCTGGCCACTGTTGTCCATGAGCTGGGCCACGCCTTTGCGGCGCTGTCCAGCGGTCAGCGCCTGGGCGGCATCCGGCTCAGGTTGAATCATTCAGGAACCACGGTGTCTTTCAGCCGTGGCCGCTTCCCTGCCATCTGGTCCGGATTCTGGGGGTACCCGGTGCCGGCGATGGTGGGAGCCTCCCTGGTCTGGGCAGGTTTCAACGGTTGGGGTCCGGCTGCAATGTCCGTTGGCGTCATCATCCTGCTGGCCGCGCTTCTTTTTATCCGCAACGCAGTGGGAGTGCTGATCATGGCCGCGGGAATCCTGCTGGCCTGCTCCCTGGTTCTCTTCGTGCCGCCGGAGTTGAACAGCCACCTGGTTATCGTTCTGGGCCTGGCCTTGCTGGTTGCCGCGGTACGGGACCTCGGAAAACTTATCCACGTACACTTCAGACGCAGGGAACAGCTGGCCACCTCAGATGCCTACCTGCTGTATCGGGCGACTTCGATCCCCTCCGGAGTGTGGATCGTACTGTTTACCAGCGTGGTGGGCGCCGCCTGGTTCTTTGCCTGGCAACCCATTGCAGAAGTCTTCGCGACCGCAATTCCCTGACCTTCCCGCAGCTTGCCGCTCCCATGGGACCCGGGTTTAGTCTGTAGAGATGAGCCAGGAAACAGGTCAGAGCACGGACTCCACCACCTCGCCGGCTTTCAGCACCAAGGGTGCGTACGTTACGGGTGGTGAATTTAGACGGGACACGAATTACATTGAGGACCGCATCACCTCCGATGGTGCAGCCGGGCCGAATGGTGAACCGGGGTGGCCGGTGGAGCCGGGCCGCTACCGGCTCATCGCGGCAAGGGCTTGCCCTTGGGCAAATCGTGCGGTCATTGTGCGGCGGCTATTGGGCCTGGAAGAGGTCATCTCCCTCGGCCAACCCGGGCCAACGCACGACTCCCGGTCATGGACCTTTGACCTGGACGAGGGCGGCCGGGACCCTGTTCTTGGCATCGAGCGGCTCCAGGAGGCGTACTTCAAGCGCTTTCCCAACTATCCGCGGGGCATCACCGTTCCCGCCGTCGTAGAGATTTCCACCGGCCAAGTGGTGACCAATAATTTTCCGCAGATCACTCTCGACTTCTCCACAGAATGGTGCAAGTTCCACCGCCCCGGGGCCCCGGACCTGTATCCGGAAAAGCTTCGGCAGGAAATAGACGAGGTGAACAAAAGGGTCTTCACCGAAATCAACAACGGGGTCTACCGCTGTGGCTTTGCCGGATCCCAGGAAGCGTATGATGCCGCCTATGACCGGTTGTGGACGGCATTGGACTGGTTGGAGGACCGATTGGCGGGACAGCGGTTCCTCGTGGGTGATTCCATTACTGAGGCCGACGTCCGACTCTTCACCACTCTGGCCAGGTTTGACGCTGTCTATCATGGGCACTTCAAATGCAACCGCCAGAAACTGAGCGAGATGCCTGTTCTTTGGAGCTATGCGCGGGACCTGTTCCAAACCCCGGGCTTCGGAGACACCATCGACTTCGTACAGATCAAGCAGCACTATTACATCGTCCATGAGGACATCAATCCCACCGGCATAGTCCCCCGAGGCCCGGAACTTTCGGGGTGGCTCACCAAACACGGGCGTGAGTCCCTCGGAGGCCGGCCTTTTGGCAATGGCACTCCGCCCGGTCCGGTGAAGGCAGGAGAGGAAGTCCCTCCCCGGCACGGGGCCGGGTGAAAAAGATCCCCGTGGATCTGTGAGTATGTTGGATCCATGCAACTTTCAGATGGACTCGCGGACCCCGAATTCGTGGGCGTACTGGACCTGTTCGAATCGTTCCTCTCCGAGGACCCTCTTTATAGCGCGCAGCTTTCGGCCTACGTTCATGGGCGCAAGGTGCTGGATCTGGTGGGCGGCCCCGATTTCGCTCCCGGCGACATCACCGGAACCTACTCCTGCACCAAGGGAGTGGCTGCCTGCGTGGTTGCGCTTCTGCTGCAGGACGGGCTTTTGGACCTTGAACAAACTGTTGCCCATTACTGGCCCGAATTCGCCGCCCACGGCAAAGACCGGCTGACAGTGGCCCAAGCCCTGTCACATCAGGCTGGGCTAATGGGTCTTGAAGGCGGCTTTCGCTTGGACGAGTTCACGACGGTAGCTGCCGCTGAAAGGCTGGCTGCTGCGGAACCCCTGTGGCGACCGGGAAGTACCTTCGGATATCACGCCCTCACCATCGGGATCCTCATGGAGGAACTCTGCCGCCGGACCGCGGGCACTTCCCTTCAGGAACTGTACGATTCCCGCCTGCGCTTACCCTTTAACATCGACTTTTTCCTTGGCCTCCCTGAGGACCAGGAGCCGCGTTACCGTGACGTTCTGTACGACGTCGATGACAGCCTGCCGTGGCAGGACCCGCTGAGCCTGGAGGGCCTGAACAGCAACAGCGGAGTCAGCTCAATTATGGAGCTTCCCAACCACACGATCATCCGGGCAAACGGCATGAGCAGCGCGGGAGGTGTGGGGTCGGCCGAGGGACTGGCGCGCCTGTATGCCGCCGCCAGCACAGGGGTCGACGGCGGTGCGGCGTTCCTGACGGAAGCCACCATCAGCGCCATGACACAGGAACAAGTCTGGGGTCTGGACAGGTCATCAGGGCTGGACAACGCCTTCGCCGTCGGGTTCATGAAGTCTCACCCGAGCCGGGACTTCGGCAGCTACCGCGCTTTCGGGCACGAGGGAGCGAATGCAGCGCTTGGATTTGCCGACCCTGCGTACGGCATCGGCTTCGGATACGTTCCCAGGCGGCAGGAAGAAGGGCGGACACCGGGGCGGGCACACCGTCTCGCCCACGCAGTTCGCCAAGCGGCCGCTGCTTCTTCCAACTCTGGAGAAGCAGCTATCAGGAGCTAGCAGGTTAATCCATTTGTAACATCTAAGGGCCCACCCTAGGGTGGGGCCAGATGAGCACACAAATACCAAGAGTACGAGGCCGGGGGTTCGCGCGGATTCCTGGGTGGGGACTGGTGACTGACGGCGTGTCAGGGGTATTCGCCGTGTCCCGCCTCCAGCTTGCAGCAAAGGCGGCGTTGGCGGCGGGCCTGTCCTTCCTGATTGCCCCGTGGATGCCCGGCTCCGCTGCTGAATACCCCTATTACGCCCCCCTCGGCGCCCTCGTGGTGATGTACGAGAACGTCGCGGGTTCCATGCGGCAGGGTCTCCAAACACTCATCGGGCTTGGGCTTGGCATTGGCCTGGCGTTCATGCTGGTGAGCCTCGGCCAGCCATCCCCTCTTACAGTTGCGGTGGTCATGGGCCTTGGCATCATGCTTGCGGGCCTTCCCCGCTTGGGCGCCGGCCGGGACTGGATCCCGACTGCCGCCTTGCTGGTGCTGTTGGTGGGCGGGCACAACCCTGATGATTTTTCATTCGGTTACCTCCTGCAGATGGGTGCCGGTGTTGCCGTAGGCATTGCCGTCAACCTGCTGGTCTTCCCGCCCCTTCATTTCAACGCCATGGCCGTGAGCCTGGCAGACTTTCGGAGGGCCTTGGCTCAACAAATCTCGGATATGGGGGAGGCTGTGGAAGAAAAATGGCCTCCCGAGCATGAGGACTGGTCCCGCCGTTCGGATGAGCTTTCCCGATCGGCCCGCTCGCTGAGGGCTGCTGTGGAAAAGGCCGACGCGAGCCGCCGGGCCAACCCGCGGCGGAAATTCCACCCGAGGGACGTGAACCTGGACTACAGAAACCTCCGTGATTTGGAACGGATAACCTTCCATGTCCAGGACATGACTGAGGTCCTGGCCGACGTTATCTGGGACCAGGACACGCTCTTTGTCATTCCGCTCCCCCATAGCGAACCCTTGGGTAAGGCGCTTTCGGCGGTCGGGGCGTTACTTCTGGCAGTGGAGGAAGGGGATTCTGAGCGGCTCGAAGAACTGCGGGACGAGGCCGAAACGGCAGTGCTTACCCTGGCGCAACATCTGGCCTCGGATGAGACGGATCCGGACGCGCCCAGCGCGGCTGAATCCATTCTGCTGAGCCTGCACAGGATCCTGCGTGTGCTCAAATCAGGAGTAAAACAGATCGAAGCACAACCGGGGTCATCGGAGGGTGACTGAGCCGCTGAAATGCTTCCGTCCGGCCTTCGGACTCCATGCCACGTAATCAGACCGCTCCCATGTGCCCCCGTGGGCCTGGATGGTGCTGATATCCAGGGCCACCCGCGCGGGAAGGAAAACCGGCGCTTCAAAGGAGACGTCCCAGTTAAAGGCCTCGCCTTTGACCGCCCCCACATCAGCCAGCGCCCTGGCAGCGAGGTACATCCCGTGGGCAATGGATCTGCGCATACCCAGGGCCTTGGCGCTCAAGGCGCTGAGGTGAATGGGGTTGAAGTCACCTGAGACAGCGGCGTACGCCCTGCCTGTATCCACGCCAAGCTGCCATAGTGCAGTCGGGTTCGGAGGCCTGAAATCAGCAGGGGCCGGGTGGGCCGATGGCTTGTCTATACCTGGCAGGAAGACGCCTTTTGCCAGATAGGTGGAGACTCCCCGCCACAGGACGTGGTCGCGTTTTCCCGTGCGGACCTCCGCGACCATGTCCAGCTGCGTGCCGCTCCGGTGGCCCCGAAGGTTCATCGCTGAGGCCGTGATATCCAGAGGTTCCGTAAAACTGATGGCCCTTCTTTGCTCCACAATGTTCCGCAGATGGATCATGCCCAGCAGCGGCAATGGAAAGTCATCCCGGTTCATAACGCTCATAGCCACCGGGAAGGCAAGCGCATGAATGAATCCCGCCGGCAGCACGTCGGTGGCGGGCTCGCCAATAAGATGCTGGTAGGCGGTGAGTTTCTCGACGTCGACCTTCACCCCTCGCACCTCATGGCTGCTTTCCGGCAAAGCTGTACCCAGGTCCGTCCCGAGCAGGCGGCGCCGCGCAGCCGTGGCGGCGGCGTTGACGTAGAGTTTTGACAGGGACGGCATATCCCCCATGACAACGGGGCCCGAATCGCTCATGCCCCTACCATGTTCTGCCCGCATACCCGAAGCACTTCGCCGGAGATTCCCCCAGCCGCATCACTCGCCAGAAACGCAATGGCCTCGGCGACGTCAACGGGTTGGCCGCCCTGCCTCAGGGAGTTGATCCTTCGCCCAACTTCCCGCCGTACTAACGGAACACGCCGGGTCATCTCTGTTTCGATGAAGCCGGGGGCGACAGCATTGATAGTGCCCCCGTATGGCTCGAGCAAAGGAGCGGTTGCCCTCACCATCCCCATGACGCCGGCTTTGGAAGCGGCGTAGTTGGTCTGGCCGCGGTTTCCCGCGATTCCGCTAGTGGATGCCACCGACACGATTCTCGGGGAGTTGCGGAAGTGCTCCGATGCCAGCAATGCGTCGTTGATAGGCAGCTGTGCTGCAATGTTGACGGCCAAAACAGACGACCACTTGCTGTGGTCCATGTTCGCCAGCAGCTTGTCCCGGGTAATGCCGGCGTTATGGACCACAATGTCCAGGTGGCCGTAGCGAGACACCGCGTGATCGATGATCTTCTGCCCCGCGTCCTCCCGTGTGATGTCCAGCTGCAAGGCGGTTCCGTGGACCTCATTCGCGACCTCGGCAAGGTGGTCGCCGGCCGCCGGAACGTCCACGGCTATGACGGTGGCGCCGTCGCGGTGAAGGGTGCGGGCGATGGCAGCGCCGATGCCGCGTGCCGCCCCGGTAACGACGGCGACCTTCCCTGCCAACGGTTTCTCGACGTCGTCGGGAAGTTTGCCCGACGACGAACGAACCGTGAGGGTCTGACCGTCGATGAAGGCGGATTTTCCGGAAAGGAGGAACCGCACGGCAGCCAGCACGCTCGGGCTGGTGGTGGACACGCCGTCCGCCAGGAGGACGCCGTTCCCAGTGGTGCCGGAGCGTAGCTCCATGGCCAGGGAGCGCAGCAATCCGTCCACTCCTTGACGGGCCGCCGCTGTGGCGGCGTCGGGGGCGCTTCCAGGATGCCGGGAGACCGTGATCACCCTCCCGTTGGGAGTGAGGTCCCTGAGGGAGGTTGCGGCGGTGAGGACAGGTTTTTCCAGGTCATCAGGGTGGGTCAGCTCGTCCAGGACCAGGATGACCGCGCCGAGGCGTTCTTTTGGAACGGGGTGCCGGCGGACGTCGATGTCCCAGGACAGGAGCGTTGATGCAAGTTCATCTGCCCCCTTGGTTGAACCTTCGATGAGGACGGGGCCAGGGATCAGCGGCTGCCCGGGTTTGTGCCGTCGGAGGATCACCGGCTGCGGCAGCCCGATCTTCCGGGCAATCTTCCGGCCTGGCCCGCTGCTGACGAACTGAGTGTAGGTATCGGTCATTGCTTCCCCCTAGCGTGATTCCAGTATGGCCACAACGCCTTGGCCGCCTGCAGCACAGATCGAGACGAGTCCGCGGGCGGGCCGTCCATCCACCTGGCCCTTGGCATACAGCATCTTGGCGAGGGAGGCCACAATGCGTCCTCCCGTGGCGGCGAAGGGGTGGCCTGCGGCGAGCGATGAGCCGTTCACATTGAGTTTGGACCTGTCCACAACACCGAAGGCACTTTCCAGGCCAAGCCGGTTGCGACCAAATTCTTCGTTTTCCCAGGCAGCCAGGGTGCTCAGCACCGTTCCTGCAAATGCCTCATGGATCTCGAAGAAGTCGAAGTCATCGAGCGTAAGCCCGTTCCGGGCAAGGAGTCGCGGGACGGCAAATACGGGAGCCATCAACAGTCCGTCCTTGCCATGGACAAAGTCGACAGCAGCCGCTTCCCCGTCAACGACCGCGGCCAGTTTAGGAAGATCGTGGGCATCGGCCCATTCTTCGGAGGCCAACAGCACGGTGGAAGCCCCATCCGTCAGGGGTGTGGAGTTACCGGCAGTCATGGTCGCCTCAGAGCCAAGGCTCTTGCCGAACACAGGCTTGAGCGTAGCGAGCTTCTCAAGGGATGTGTCAGGCCTCAGGTTCGAGTCCCTGGTCAGACCACGATATGGGGTAATGAGGTCGTCGAAGAAACCAGCATCGTAGGCAGCAGCAAGGTTGCGGTGGCTGTTGTAGGCGAGCTCGTCCTGGGCTTCCCGCGTGATCTTCCATTGAGCAGTGGTAAGCGCCTGGTGCTCACCCATTGAGAGTCCTGTCCGCGGTTCGCCGGTGTTCGGCGCATCCGGCGCAAGGTCTCTGGGCCTGAGCTTGCTTAATACCTTGAGCCTCTGCGGAAGGGTCTTGGCACGGTTGAAGTCCAGGAGGACCTCACGGAGGCCTTCGCTAACTGCGATCGGGGCGTCTGAGGCAGAATCCACGCCGCCGGCGATGGCGGAGTCAATCTGCCCGAGCTTGATCTTGTTGGCGAGTCCAAGGACAGTCTCCAGCCCTGTTGCGCAAGCCTGCTGCACATCGTAAGCGGGCGTCTCTGCTGCCAAAGGGGATCCCAGAACTGCCTCACGGGTGAGGTTGAAGTCGCGCGAATGCTTCAGGACTGCACCCGCCGCCACTTCACCGATCCGCACGTCCTGCAGGCCGAAACGGGCTATCAGTCCATCCAGGGCAGCCGTCAGCATGTCCTGGTTTGAAGACTTCGTGTACGCGCCTCCGGTACGGGCAAACGGAATACGGTTGCCGCCGACCACCACGGCTTTCCGTAGCTGCCTCTGAATCCCCTGGGCTGGCTGAACGAATGGTTCCTCGCGTCCGGTCTCGGACATGTGCTCTCTCCTTCAAACGAAGCTGATTACCGATACCCAGCGTACCTGATACGCTGGGTATCGTGAACATCCTTTCAGTAGAGGGCCAGAAGACTGCCGACGCCGCCGTGGACGGCAGAGCTTCCCGCTGGCAGACCCATCGTGAGGAGCGGCGCCGTGAACTCATAAAATCCGCCCGCAAGGCGGTTCACGCGCTGGGCAGTGACGCTTCTATGGAGGAAATCGCTGCTGCAGCCGGCACCTCGAAGTCAGTTTTTTACCGATATTTCGGCGACAAGGCAGGACTCCAGCAAGCCGTTGGAGAGGTGGTCCTGAACCAGATGCAGCGCCGCATTCAGGAGGCCGCCCAGAGCGCGCAGACACCCCGGGAGGGTTTGTTCGCAATGGTTTCGGCGTACCTGCAGATGGCTGAAACAAGCCCCCGTGTCTACACGTTTGTCACGAAATACTCCGCTGCCGAGTCGGACCATACCGGGGCTGCCATTGCCACAGCGGGCGCTCTGGGCCACTTCTTTGAAGCCATCAGCGACATGATCGCCCGCCCGATGCGCGCGCATCTGGGTGGAGGCACCGGCAAGGAGGCCGTCATCGGCTACTGGCCGAATGCGGCCATTGGCTTGGTCAGGAATGCGGGTGAACAGTGGCTGGCGAGCCCTGCTTCACCCGACAAGCCCGACCAAGAGACCATGGCGCGGCAAATCACCTCCTGGTTATGCGTCGGAATAGCTCCGGAACTGGAAACCACCACCCTCGCTTTGTCCAAGCCACCATCAAAAACGTAGAAGAACCTGTCAAAACTCTTCAGGACGTTGCCAGAAAAACAGAAGGAACAAACATGACAGAAGTAGTGGACCGCGCCGGCGCCAACTCCGCAGTTGTCAGTGCACCCCGGGCGATCACGGGCCACCCGGCCGTTGATGTTGCCGCGCTGGGCGAACAGCTCCTGGGCAAGTGGGCGGACATCCGGAGGCAGGCCCGGGACCTCTCTGCCCGTCCCGAGCTACACAAAACTGAAGGCCTTACGCACACAGAGCATCGCAAACGTACTTTCCGCCAGCTCCGTTACCTCGTGGACAACGGTGCCGTCCATCGTGCCTTCCCAGCGTCGCTTGGTGGATCAGATGACCACGGCGGAAACATCGCAGGGTTCGAGGAGCTGGTGACGGCGGATCCGTCGCTGCAGATCAAGGCCGGTGTGCAGTGGGGCCTCTTCGGTTCCGCGGTGATGCACCTGGGCACTGAGGAGCACCACCGCAAATGGCTGCCCGGCATTATGAACCTGGACATTCCTGGCTGCTTTGCGATGACAGAAACCGGCCATGGCTCGGACGTCGCCAGCATCGCCACAACTGCCACCTACGAGCCTTCCACCCAGGAATTCGTGATCAACACACCGTTCAGGGCGGCTTGGAAGGACTACATCGGCAATGCGGCGATTGATGGCCTGGGTGCCGTGGTGTTCGCCCAGCTCGTGACTTTGAGCGTAAACCACGGGGTTCATGCGTTCTATGTCGACCTGCGTGATCCTGACACCAAAGAGTTCCTTCCCGGCATCGGTGGTGAGGACGACGGCGTCAAGGGCGGGCTCAACGGCATCGACAACGGCCGTCTACACTTCTCCGCCGTCCGGATCCCTCGTACAAACCTCCTGAACCGCTATGGAAACGTCGACGTCGACGGGACCTACACCTCTCCCATTGCCAGCCCCGGCCGCCGGTTCTTCACCATGCTTGGAACCCTGGTCCAGGGACGTGTGTCCCTTGATGGTGCCGCAGTGGCGGCCAGCAAGGTTGCCCTGAAGACGGCTATCCAATACGCCACAGAACGACGCCAGTTCAATGCCTCCTCGCCCACGGAGGAGGAGGTTCTGCTGGATTACCAACGGCACCAGCGCCGTCTGTTCACCCGTCTGGCAACCACGTACGCCGCGAGCTTTGCGCACGAACAGCTGCTGCAGAAATTCGACGACGTTTTCTCCGGCGCCCATGATTCCGACGCGGACCGCCAGGATCTGGAAACCCTCGCCGCTGCCCTCAAGCCCTTGAGTACATGGCACGCGCTGGACACCCTGCAGGAATGCCGCGAAGCCTGTGGTGGGGCCGGCTTCCTGATTGAAAACCGCTTTGCGTCACTGCGGGCAGATCTCGACGTCTACGTAACGTTCGAGGGCGACAACACTGTCCTGTTGCAGCTTGTTGCCAAGCGGCTTCTCGCCGACTACGCGAACGAATTCCGCAACGTGGACTTCGGCGTGTTGGCCCGGTATGTCGTGGGCCAGGCGGCCGACGTCGCGATCCACCGCACCGGCCTGCGCCAGGTGGCACAGTTCGTGGCCGACACCGGATCACCCCAGAAGGCAGCAATAGCGCTTCGGCACGAAGAGGGCCAGCGCGCATTGCTGACCGAGCGCGTCCAATCGATGGTTGCCGAGGTGGGTTCAGCGCTCAAGGGTGCCAACAAATTGCCCCAGCACCAGGCCGCGGCAGTTTTCAACCTCCACCAGGACGATCTGATCGACGCGGCACAGGCCCATGCCGAGCTGCTCCAGTGGGAGGCGTTTACGGAAGCACTGAGCCAGGTAGCTGATCCGGGCACCAAAACTGTGCTTACCTGGCTTCGTGATCTCTTCGGCCTCTCGCTGATAGAGAAGAACCTCTCCTGGTACCTGATGAACGGCCGGCTGTCCATGCAGCGCGGACGCACTGTGGGCGACTACATCAACCGGCTGCTTATCAAGATCCGGCCCCACGCGCTGGACCTGGTTAACGCCTTCGGCTACGGCCCCGACCATCTGCGTGCAGCCATTGCGACGGGCGCTGAGAAGACCCGCCAAGACGAAGCCCGCGATTATTTCCGGAGGCAGCGGGCCAGCGGCCAGGCGCCTGTTGACGAGAAAGCCATCCTCTCGCGCCAGTCGGGTGGAAAGCCAACGCAGAGCTGACTCCAACACAATTCCGGCAATTTACCCGGCAGACAACGACGGCGCCGCTCCCCTGTTGAGGGGAACGGCGCCGTCGTCGTCGTTTAGCTTTTACCCCGATCGGTCGCGCATGTTACGCGAGCCGGGCGAATAAGACGCCTGACGTCAGGACAGTACAGAGCGGTAAACCTGAAGGGTGGTTTCCGTGATGGATTCCCAGGAGAAGTGCTGCTCAGCCCTGAGCCTGCCGGCCTTGCCCATGGCGCGGGCGCGCTGCGGATCCGACACCACCTCTGTAAGGGCGGCTGCAAATTCTGTCACGAACTTCTCCGGATCCAGCGGGGTTCCAGTGCCGTCAGTGACCTGCTCCAGCTCAACAAGCAGCCCTGTTTCCCCGTGCTGGACAACCTCGGGAATCCCGCCCGTTGCGCTTGCCACAACCGCGGCACCGCAGGCCATCGCCTCGAGGTTTACGATTCCCAAGGGCTCGTAGATGGAGGGGCAGGCGAAGGCGGTTGCATGGCTGAGGACCTGGATGAGCTCATGGCGGGGAAGCATTCGCTCCACCAGCACCACTCCAGTGCGCTGCTTTTGCAGTTCCTCGATCAGCCGGGCAGTTTCCGCTGCAAGCTCGGGCGTGTCGGCCGCCCCAAGGCAGAGGACCAGCTGGACGTCGGCAGGGAGCTTGGCCGCGGCACGAAGCAGATATGGCACGCCCTTTTGGCGCGTGTTGCGTCCCACGAACACCGCACTCGGCAGCTCAGGATCAATGCCGAGAGCCCGAATGGCATCGGTGCCCTCGTCCCGGCTCCACAGGCTGACATCGATGCCGTTGTGCACCACCTTGACCTTCTCAGGATCAACGTCGGGATAGCTGCGCAGGATGTCCTGGCGCATACCTTCAGAGACGGCGATGATGGCGGCGGCTGCCTCGTAGGCAGTCTTTTCCACCCACGAAGACAATGCGTAGCCTCCGCCCAGCTGCTCGGCTTTCCAAGGGCGCAGCGGCTCGAGGCTGTGGGCGCTAAGAACGTGCGGGATACCGTGCAACAGGGATGCCAGATGGCCTGCCATGTTTGCATACCACGTGTGCGAATGGACCAGGTCCGCACCTGCAATGTCCGGCACTATACGCAGATCGACGCCCAGGGTCTGGACGGCAGCATTAGCACCCCCAAGATCGTCCGGGACGGAGTAGGAAGTCACTCCGGCACCGTGGTAGTCGGCGTCCCGCGGAGCTCCGAAGGCCCGCACCTGAAGATCCACGTGCTGGGCCAGCACACGGCTCAGTTCAGCCACATGGACTCCGGCGCCGCCATAGATCTCAGGCGGGAATTCTTTGGTCACAATGTCTATACGCACGCTACCCAAGGTAGTCGTTCCCGCTTAACTGTTCTAGTGTGAAGGAGTCCGGGCTTACCGGGCTGTTGGGGAGTGACGAAGGCGTACAGGGAGCGACCACATGCCGTTGAATAAGAAAGTTTTGGCCATTGTCCTTGCAGGCGGCGAGGGAAACCGCCTCATGCCGCTTACGGCGGACAGGGCCAAACCCGGGGTTCCTTTTGCAGGCAGCTACCGGCTCATCGACTTTGCATTGTCGAATCTGGTGAATTCCAGATACCTGCAGATCGTGGTTCTCACTCAATATAAATCCCACAGCCTTGACCGACATATCTCCGAGACGTGGAGGATGTCTACGCAACTCGGGAACTACATTGCTTCGGTTCCGGCGCAGCAGCGCGTAGGCAAGAGCTGGTTCCTTGGCAGCGCAAACGCCATCTACCAGTCCCTCAACCTGATCCACGACGCCAACCCCGACATCGTCGTCGTGGTTGGAGCGGACCACGTGTACCGGATGGACTTCGCCCAGATGGTGGAATCGCACGTTGCGAGCGGGGCCAAAGCCACCGTCGCTGCCGTCCGCCAGCCACTGAACATGGCGGACCAGTTCGGCGTCATCGAAGTTGACCAGGACGATCCCCGCAAGATTGCGGCTTTCGTGGAAAAGCCTTCCAGCACTCCTGGCCTGGCTGCTGATCCCACACAGTTCCTTGCCTCCATGGGCAACTACGTGTTCGACCGGGATGCCCTGGTGGATGCACTTCAGGTCGACGCGGAGCGTTTGGACACCAAGCACGACATGGGCGGGGACATCATCCCCTACTTCGTTGACCGTGGAGAAGCCGGAGTCTACGACTTCACCCTCAACGACATCCCGGGCTCCACTGAGCGTGACCGTACATACTGGCGGGACGTCGGAACTATCGATTCGTTCTACGACGCCCACATGGATCTCATCTCGCCCCTGCCTGTCTTCAACCTCTACAACTCGGAATGGCCCATCTATACCCGCCAGACCATCTCGCCGCCGGCAAAGTTCGTCCGCGGTGGCAACAACGCGGTCGGTACTGCCTTGGATTCAATCGTCGCGAGCGGCGTGGTGATCTCCGGCGGCATTGTCGAGGGGTCCGTGCTCTCCAACGACGTCTACGTGAGCACCGCCAGCCGCGTCCTGGATTCGGTTCTGATGGATAAGGTGCAGATCGGCGAAGGCGCCGTGGTGAAGCGCGCCATCCTCGACAAGAACGTGAAGGTACCTGCCGGCGCCACCATCGGACTGGACCCCGAACTGGACCGGGCCCGCGGCTTTAAGGTCACGGAATCCGGCATTACCGTGCTCTCCAAGGGCCAGCAGGTCCCCGAACCGGGTGACGATGAGAAGGCACTGGCCGCAGCAAACCTGCACCTTGTGCCCAATGCTGTGCAGGCCGCGACCGAGAACTATCCGGAGGTCCGGGAATCCGTCGAAAAGGCCGCTGAGGTCCAGGCCGCAGGAGCAGTTGCCCCGGCGTCCGCCAAGGAATCCGTCACTACGCGTTCGTGAAAGACGCCCATACCTGAAGCAGGGCAGGCCGGTGCTCCTCAGGCTGTAAAATCGGAACAATGAACTCCCCCGATCTGACGCCTGAGGAAATCCAGGCCTGCCTCAAGGTTCTGAACACCATTCACGCCTATGACGAAGAGCACCCGGACTATGTCTCGGTGCGCCGCGCCACCGGAAAAATGTTCAAAGCTGTCAAAAGGCACCGCCGGGTCACCAAACGGGATTTGATCTCCGAAGCAGACCGGGCCGTGATTGCGCAAACTGCAACTGCAGCCCCGGACCGGATAGATGACGAGACCCGGGGCAACAAACTGGAACCTTCTGCCACTGGCAAAGTGGCAGGGCACCTGATCAGGTCCCGTCCCTGCTACATCTGCAAGCAGCACTACACCCAGGTGGACTCTTTTTACCATCAGCTGTGTCCCGAGTGCGCCGCTTTCAACCATGGCAAACGGGACGCCAGGACCGACCTCACCGGCCGCAGGGCACTCCTGACCGGCGGCCGGGCGAAGATTGGCATGTACATTGCGCTTCGGCTCCTCAGGGACGGTGCCCACACGACCATCACCACCCGGTTCCCCAAGGATGCTGCCCGCAGGTTCGCTGCCATGGAGGACAGCGGGGACTGGCTGCACCGGCTCAGGATAGTGGGCATTGACCTGCGTGACCCGTCCCAGGTGATGGCACTGACGGATTCATTGAATGAAGCCGGTCCCCTGGACATCATCATCAACAACGCCGCACAGACCGTCCGACGGACCGGAAACGCCTACAAGCCGCTGGTGGACGCTGAGGACGAGGCCTTGCCTGTTGCGTTGGAGGCCGCCAACGGCGGCCCGGAGCTTGTCACCTTCGGCCACGCCCATGACAAACATCCGCTGGCGTTAGCAAGCAGTGTTCTGGAGCATCCGGTCCTTGCCGGCGATGCCATTACGTCCCTTGCACTCTCCACCGGTTCCGCGTCATTGGAGAGGATCGCATCAGGAACAGCGATCGACGCCGGCGGGCTGGTCCCCGATCTCGCGACCATCAACAGCTGGACCCAGGTGGTGGACGAGGTGGATCCGCTGGAAATGCTTGAGGTTCAGCTCTGCAACGTGACGGCGCCCTTCCTGCTCGTCAGCAGGCTCCGTGAGGCCATGAAGCGGTCGACTGCCCACCGTAAGTACATCGTGAACGTCTCTGCGATGGAGGGGCAGTTCTCCCGTGCGTACAAGGGCCCCGGCCACCCCCACACGAACATGGCCAAGGCTGCTCTGAACATGATGACCCGCACCAGTGCTCAGGAAATGCTGGAAACGGACGGCATTCTGATGACTGCAGTGGATACGGGCTGGATAACGGATGAGCGCCCCCACTTCACTAAAGTGCGCTTGATGGAGGAAGGGTTCCACGCACCCTTGGACCTGGTGGACGGCGCCGCCCGTGTCTACGATCCGATCGTGATGGGCGAGAACGGGGAGGACCAATACGGCGTCTTCCTCAAGGATTACCGGCCAAGTCCCTGGTGAACCGACAAGAGGCGTGGGTCCCCGGACCCCGCTCGGCAGAAACCGGTAGGGTGCAGTAGATAACGGGTGGAACATCAGGGTCACCGATGCCGTCGATCCACTTTTGAATAGCAGGACCAACGGCCCTTGTCCGCCAATCTCCGGTGACCGAGAATTGCAGAGCCTGACGGGGAACCTTATTGTTTTTTCATCGGGCGGCGACAATGAAGCCCCATCGCAGTGCCTTCCGTGAGCCCCTAAGCAGCGGAAGTCCTGTTCACTCGGAGATGGCCAACGTGGCCGGACAGAAGGATCATGCTTCCTCGTCAAGACAGCCCATCAGATGTACCAGCCCAGGCACCGGACCTGATCCGGGTTTTTATTCTCGATGATCACGAACTGGTACGACGCGGCCTCCAGGAACTGCTGGAGGACGAAGGATTTCTGGTGGTGGGCAGTTCGGGCTCCGCTGTGGAGGCGACCAGACGCATTCCGGCCCTGCGGCCTGACGTCTGTGTTCTCGATGCCAGGCTTCCCGATGGCACAGGCATTGAGGTTTGCAGGGACGTCCGCTCAATCGATCCGACGATCAATTGCCTCATCCTGACAAGTTACGACGACGAGCAGGCCTTGCGCGGGGCGATCTTGGCAGGAGCCCGGGGGTACGTCCTCAAAGAAATCGGCGGGACGGATCTCATCGGAGCGCTCAGGCGTGCCGCTGCCGGGGAGTCACTGTTCGAGCACGGCGTGGTTGCCAGTACGGTTCAGAAACTGGTCTCGTTTTCCCCGCCAGACCCTAATGTTTCCGCGCTGACCCCACAGGAACAGCGCGTTCTTGAACTTGTTGGCGGCGGCCTGACCAACCGGCAAATAGCAGCGGAAATGTTCCTCGCGGAAAAAACCGTCAAGAACTACGTTTCGTCCCTTTTGGCTAAGCTCGGATTCGAACGCCGCACACAGGCCGCCGTATACATCGCCAATAAAACCGCGAACAAAACCGCCATGGCCTCTCCCGGGACCACACCCGGCAAGTAAGAGTCCACCCTTCAAACGGGACTTCATGGGCCGGGCTGTACGGGTACTGACCACTCCAGCCTGGTGCCCGTTCCTTCTCCACTGGAGATCGTGCAGGTGCCGCCCATCAGCTGCGCCCGGTCCTCCATGTTTGTGAGGCCGTTTCGTCGCTTGAGCTCGGTAAAACCAATACCATCGTCAGCAATGGCAACCACAGCCCGTCCGTCTCCGACAGTCACCGAGACCTCGATGGATCCCGCACCGGAATGCCGGATGGCATTGCTCAGTCCCTCCGACACCACAGCGACTATATTGTCCGCAATCTCCCCTGCCAGAGAATCCACCGGTCCCCGGATAGTTAGGCCGGGTGAGAAGGGCAATGACTTGGCTGCGCTCATGGCGAGTTGACGGATTCTGCTGCTGAGGGGCTCTGATTCCCCTCCGCTTGTCCTGAGGAAATAGATGGTGTCGCGAAGGCTTCTGATGACCTCATCCAACTCTCCGGTGATGGCACGGATGCGTTCCAGCGCCCGGGCATCCCCCGTAAAGCGATTGAGGCTCTGGACGCTGAGGCCTGCGGCAAAAAGCCGCTGGATGACGAGGTCGTGCAGGTCCCTGGCAATCCTGTCCCGGTCGGTGAATACGATCAGCTGCTCCCGGAGTCTGTGGACGCGCGCCAACTCAAGGGCCAGCGCAACGTGGGATCCGAACACTGCTCCCATCTCCACATCCGTGCGGGAATACGGACCCTGGCCGCCGTCGCGCATCAGCAACAACAGCCCGTGATGCGCGCCCTGGGTACTGAGAGCGACGGCGAGGAGCGGGCCTTTCGCTGTCAGGCTGACAGGGCCAAGCACTTCGGCCGTCTTGTCGAAAACAACGGGATCCCCACCATGAAGCACGCCCTCGAGCTTCTTAACGTCGAGTTCAAGCCGCTTGCCCTGGTACTGGGCGGAGTGCTTACCCGCGGCGCCCGCCACAATATATTCGGTCCCATCCTCCGAGGGCGCAGCGATGAGAGCCAGTACTGACCCGGATTCGTGGAGGGCACGGTCGGCAATAGGATCCAGGCCTCCAGAGGAGTAGTAGTGGTCGCTGCCCAACATCAGGCCCGAGACCTCCATGCACGCCTCCAGCCACAGGGCCCGACGCCGGGCGTCGTCGTAGAGCCGGGCGTTTTCTATCGCCACCCCCGCGGCGGCGGCCAGCGCCATCGCAAGTTCCTCATCCTCGACCGTGAAATCACCGCCACCGTGCTTCTCAGTCAGGTACAGGTTGCCAAAAACGACACCACGGACCCGTACGGGAACACCCAGGAAGGTCCGCATTGACGGGTGGTGCTCAGGGAAACCGTAAGCCTCCGGATGTTGCCGGAGGTCGTGGAGGCGAAGGGGGCGCGGATCCCGGATCAGGAGGCCCAACACGCCGTGCCCTATGGGAGGCGGGCCTAGCTGGCGCTCCAGTTCGCCGTCGATCCCCACACTGACAAAGGTGCTGAGGGCCTGATTTTCGCCAATGACACCGAGGGCGCCGTAACGGGCATGGAGGAGCCGGCAGGCGGATTGAACAACCCGCTCAAGCACGGCATCCAGGCTGAGGTCTTCGGCTACCGCTACGACTGCTTCGAGGAGCCCTGCCATCCGTTCCTGAGACTGGAGAAGCTCGCCCGCCCTGGAAACAAAATCCTTCAGGAGGTCTTCGATCCGAAGGCTCCCTGAAACATATGGCTGGGCGGCGTCGTCGTCCTCATGCATCTCCGACCCCAATTCCTTGCGGCGGAACTGTGCCCCGCCTCTGGTGTCAGAATACTCCGTGCCGGGTTTCCTGCAGTCCTCCGAACAGGACGACAACGTCGAAGAGCTAAGCAGCAGTCATCGAGTCAGGCGAACCGGGTGATCTCCACGCTGACATTGAGTGCCGACCCGCCGCCACCTGACAGGATCCCCTTCAGGGGCGGTACATCACGGTAGTCCCGGCCCCGGGCAACGGTGACGTGGAAGTCGCCCGCCGGCTTATGGTTGGTCGGATCCCAACTGCGCCATTCTCCGTCCCACCACTCCAGCCACGCGTGGGACTGGCCGGCCACAGCCTCGCCGATTTCCGCCGTCGAACGAGGGTGAAGGTAACCGGAGACGTACCGGGCGGGGACACCGCAACTGCGCAGTGCACCAATCGCGAGGTGCGCCAGGTCCTGGCACACACCCTGGCGCTGGGTCCAGGCTTCCTCGGCGTTTGTGGTCACGCCAGTGGTGCCCTTCATGTACGTCATCTCGCCGCGCATCCATTCAAAGATGGCAAGGGCCGCTTCATGCGGCGAGAGGCCGGCGACGACACCGGGGATGATGCCCAGGACTTCGGTTCCCGGTCCGGTGAGCTGGGACTGCGGGATCCAGTCGCTGAACCTGTTCAGCGTTTCGGACTCGGTCAGCACTTCCCAGCCAACGAGGTCAGCTTCGGACGGAACCCGTTCCACCCGATGGATTTCTACCGTGGTGGTGGACAGGACCTCCAGATGCTCGTGCGGCATCTGCACATCGAACGCTGTGACCCGGGTACCCCAGTAGTCGCGATAGCTGCTGACGGCGGCCTGGCTTGGAGAGACCTTCATGGACGATTCCAGGACTACCTGCTGCGGATCAGTCAGTGGCGTCATCCGGGCTTCGTTGTAGGACAGCGTGACCCGCTTGTTGTACTTGTAGCCGGTCTTGTGGACGATCGTGAGACGGGTCATGAAACTTCTCCCACCCAGGCAAGTTCGTCCGCCTGATTGAAGTATTTACGGGATATGGCGTCCGATGCCTGGGAGACCGCCTTCTGGACGCGCTCCATGTGTTCGGGCAGCTCGGACATCAGGTCATCAGTGCGGTGGAACTCCAGGAATGTGCGCGCCTGGCCCACGATCCGGCGGGCGTCGTTGATGAATCCGACACGTTGGGCTGACGGATCCAGCTTGGCAAGGCATTCATCGGCATCTCGCAGCGCGTACACAATGGACCGCGGGAACAACCTGTCCAGCAGCAGGAATTCGGCGGCGTGCTGGTCGCCGAAGGCCGCCCGCCGGGTGCGGAGAAAAGATTCATAGGCACCGGCGCAGCGGAGCATGTTGACCCAGGACATGCCGGCCGACAGGACATCCCGGGTGGAAAGCATGCGGGCAGTCATATCGGCGCGTTCCAGGGATCTGCCAAGGACGAGGAACAGCCAGCTGTCGTCATGGCTCACGGTGGTGTCAGCGAGGCCGCTGACCATGGCCGTACGCTCCAGCACCCAGTTGCAGAAACGGTACGTCCCCACGACGTCTTTACGGTGCTGGTTGAGCCCGTAGTACGTGGTGTTGAGGCTCTCCCAAAGTCCTGACGAGACAGTCTCCCGGGCGCGCCGGGCGTTCTCCCGTGCAGCTCCCAGGGAGCCGGCGATGGAGGTGGCACTGTGCTTGTCATAAGCCAAGGCATGCAGAAGCTCGTTGAGCCCGAACTCTTCGCTTTGAGGCCGGGCACCCATGACGGCCAGTAGCGCCTGGGCGACGCTGTGCTGCTCCTCCATAGGCAGGTGGTTAAGCCGCTCCAAGTGGACGTCAAGGATGCGGGCTGTACCGTCTGCCCGTTCGACGTAGCGCCCGATCCAGAAAAGGGACTCGGCAATTCGGCTAAGCATTCGCGGTTACCTCCTGCGGGTCCGAAATCTGTGTTGGGGGAAGTACGTTCACGTCAACGGTCCGGCTCATTGCTGCTGCTGCTCGCTCTGGCGATCGCGCCAGTTGCTTTCCACGGGCCAGACTGATACGCGTTCGCGAACGGTAATAGTGGGACGCGGCAGGGTTTCCACGGGGACCTGTGGGGAATCCGCGAGCACCCAGGTGTCCTTGGAGCCGCCGCCCTGGCTGGAGTTGACGATCAGCGACCCTTCCTTGAGCGCCACACGGGTGAGACCGCCGGGGAGCACCCAGACGTCGTCGCCATCGTTGACAGCAAAAGGGCGGAGATCAACGTGCCGGGGACCAAACCTATCACCGCTGAGCGTAGGAACCGTGGACAGCTGAAGCACTGGTTGGGCAATCCAGCCGCGGGGGTCGGCGATGACACGTTTGCGAAGTGCCTCAAGTTCGTCTTTGGAGGCGTCCGGACCGATGACCAGGCCCTTTCCTCCCGAACCGTCTACCGGTTTGACGACCAGCTCGTGCAGCCGGTCCAGGACGTGTTCCCTGGCTTCCTTCTCCTCGAGCCTGAAGGTATCCACGTTTGCAATAACCGGTTCTTCGTTGAGGTAGTACCGGATGAGGTCCGGAACGTAGCTGTAGACAAGCTTGTCGTCGGCCACTCCATTGCCCACCGCGTTGGCGATGGTCACTCCGCCTGCCCTGGCAGCATTCACCAGGCCGGGACAGCCGAGCATGGAATCCGAGCGGAACTGCAACGGGTCCAGGAATTCGTCGTCGATACGCTTATAGATCACGTCCACGCGCTGTTCGCCGGCAGTGGTACGCATGTAGACCCTGTTGCCGCGGCAGATCAGGTCACGGCCCTCAACGAGCTCGACACCCATCAGGCCGGCCAGCAGGGTGTGCTCAAAGTAGGCGCTGTTGAAGACACCCGGTGTGAGGACAACAACTGTGGGATCGTCGACGCCGGACGGTGCGGTCTTGCGCAGGGCAGAAAGGAGACGGCGCGGGTACTCCTCCACCGGCCTGATGAGCTGCTGGCCAAAGGCTTCGGGAAGCCCCTTCGCCATCGCCCGGCGGTTTTCGAGGACATAGCTGACGCCTGAGGGGACACGTACGTTGTCCTCCAGCACCCGGAACGTCCCCTCAGCGTCGCGGACCACGTCAATGCCTGAGATATGAACGCGTACGCCACCAGCGGGCTCGAAGCCGTGTACTTGGCGGTGGAAGTGAGCGCTCGTGGTGATCAGCTGTCGTGGAATGACGCCATCCGCAACCACCGTCATTTTGTCGTAGACGTCGTTGAGGAATGCTTCGAGGGCGCGGACCCGCTGCGCCACTCCCCTTTCGAGGACGCTCCACTCATCTGCCGGGATTACCCGGGGGACGATGTCCAGGGGAAACGGCCGCTCCTCACCTGCGTAGTCGAACGTCACGCCGCGGTCCAGGAAGGTCCTTGCCATCGAATCCGCACGGGCGCTGACATCGGCGAGGGACAATTCGCTCAGCGCGTCAGCCACCTGACCGTATGATTCGCGCGCCAGCTGGCCGGGCGCGAACATCTCGTCGTAGGCGCCGCTGCGCCCTGCGGCTGCGGAGTAATCCTGGAATAGGTCAGACATGTCCAATAGCCAACCATCTTTTTGTTGCGAAATCATTACCGCGTCCCATTGTGGCGTGTTGAGGACCTGAGCCCGGTTCGTGTTTTACTGCACCCTTCCGGCATGGTAGGTGAGTGCCACCGCCCAGTTTCTCCGCATTCCCTGCCGGTCATACGAGATGGCAGCTCACGAGGCTGCTGCCAGGACTGTTGACTGGCTTGCCGGCGGTGGCTGCCGCCTTCGCCCTGCACGCCGTCATCCCCGCCCTCCCGGCCATGACACTGGCTGTTGTCCTGGGACTTCTTGCCGCGAACTTCCCCGGGTCGGGAACCTGGGTGGCTGGCCGTGCGAGGCCTGGCCTGGACTTTTCCGGCAAGCACCTGATGCGGGCGGGAATTGTGGTCCTCGGCCTCAAAGTGAGTGTGCCAGAGGTGCTCGGCCTTGGTTGGACCGCATTGCTGCTCATCGCCGCCGTAGTCCTGGCAAGCTTCGCCGGCACGTATGGCATATCGCGAATATTCAGGCTTTCGAGGGAGGCTTCGCTTTTGATCGCCACCGGTTTCTCCATCTGCGGCGCCTCGGCCATCGGAGCCATGGCTGCCGTCCGGCGTATCCGTCACGTGGACACCGTCCTGCCCGTGGCGCTCGTGACCCTGTGCGGTACTTTGGCGATCGGAGTGCTTCCGCTTTTGACCCATCCGTTGCGGCTCTCCCCCGAGGTTTTCGGAGCCTGGACGGGCGCATCAGTCCACGACGTTGGCCAGGTGGTGGCAACAGCGCAGACGGCAGGAACGTCCGCCTTGGCAATCGCCGTCGTCGTCAAACTGACAAGGGTCATCCTGCTGGCCCCAATGGTTGCCGCGGCCGGACTCCAGCAACGGTTTGCCTCCAGGAGGGCCTCCAGAAAGCTGCCGGGTGCCGCCGCCGGTGGTTTTGTATCCGGCGACGGGGCGTTCCCTCCCCTGGTGCCCCTCTTCGTACTGGGATTCCTGGCCATGATGGTCCTGAGGTCCACAGGATGGCTCTCCCCGGGATGGCTGGACGTGGGGAATGCGCTTCAGGAACTCCTGCTCGGTATGGCTCTTTTCGGACTCGGATCGACCGTGCGGATCCGGACGCTTCTCCACACCGGCTCCAGAGCGCTGCTGGCGGCTCTTGCCTCGTGGTTCCTCATTGCTGTGCTGGGGCTCGGTGCGGCCCTGCTCATGATTCTGTCGTGATGCTGTCGTGATTCAATAGCTGGGTGTCAAATGAGAATCTGCAGCGGGATGAAGCGGCAAAACGGTCAGCCCTGATCACTACCCGGAGCTACGACGTTTCGCTGGATGTCTCGCAGGCACCAAACCCCGATGTTGCCGGGTATCCGAGTCGAAGCGTCATCAGCTTCTCCGCGTCCGAACCCGGAGCATCCACCTTCCTTGATTTCATTGGCGGGGAAATCCACAGCGTTGTGCTGAATGGCAAGGACCTGCTCGTCGGGGACGTCGTGGACGGCGCGCGGATCCGGTTGGACAACCTTGAGGCGGAGAACCAGGTAACAGTCACCGGCACGGCCCTCTACAGCAGTTCCGGCGAAGGAATGCACCGCTTCTTCGACCCGGCAGACGGCCAGTGCTACCTCTACACGCAGTACGAGCCTGCCGATGCCAGGCGAGCGTTCGCCAACTTCGAACAGCCTGATCTCAAGGCGCAATTCACCTTCCACGTCCTGGCGCCGACAGGATGGCTTGTGGCGTCCAACGGCGCCGAAAGCAGCTCCGTGCCCCTTTCGGGAGACCCCGCCACGAGCCGCTGGGACTTTTCCCCGACAAAACCCATGTCCACGTACATCACCACAGTCCTCGCCGGACCCTATTTCCGTGCCGTGGACCACTGGAGTGGCGCAGCAAGCGACGGGACACACCTCGAGATCCCCCTGGCGCTGTACTGCCGAATGTCGATGGCTGCATCCTTTGACACCGCCGAACTTTTCCGCCTGACGAAGAGTGGCCTGGCATTCTTCAACGATCTCTTCGGATACCCGTACCCCTGGGGCAAATATGACCAGGCCTTCGTTCCGGAATACAACCTGGGCGCGATGGAAAACCCGGGACTGGTGACTTTCACGGAGAATTACATTTTCAGGTCCCGCGCCACCGATGCCCAGTATCAGGGCAGGGCAAATACGCTGCTCCACGAAATGGCCCATATGTGGTTCGGCGACCTCGTCACGATGAGCTGGTGGGACGATTTGTGGCTCAAGGAATCCTTCGCGGATTACATGGGAACTCTCGGTGTTGACCGCGCAACGCACTGGGACACCGCCTGGGTGAATTTCGCCAACAAACGCAAAGCCTGGGCGTATGTCCAGGACCAGCTCCCCACGACGCACCCGATCGTCGCAGACATCCCCGACCTCGAAGCGGCGAAACAGAACTTTGACGGCATCACCTATGCCAAGGGCGCTTCAGTGCTCAAACAGCTCGTGGCATACGTGGGCTTTGACGCCTTCATTGCCGGTTCCCGCCAATACTTTCGGGATCATGCTTTCGGAAATACCTCGCTGACTGACCTGCTTGCCGCCCTGAGCACAGCCTCCGGCCGTGACCTTGGCACCTGGGCGCAGCAGTGGCTCCAGACGTCCGGGATCTCCACCGTCCGGGCAGAGTTTGAGGAGCACGACGGCGTCCTCGCTTCTGTGAACCTCGTCCAGGAGGCGGAGGACCCTGTGACGGGACATGAAGAACTGCGGCCGCACCGCCTGCGGCTGGGCCTCTACGACTTTGACGGCACTGGCGCCTTGGTGCGTACGGACAGCATAGACGTTGACATAAAAGGGCACCGGACCCATGTTCCCGAGCTTGAGGGCAAGCGTCGGCCGGCACTCCTGCTGGTCAATGATGATGACCTGAGCTATGCCAAGGTCAGGCTCGATCCTGCCTCCGAGGCCACGGTTCGTGCCTCCCTCCATACCATTCCTGACCCCATGGCACGGGCCCTTTGCTGGACCGCCCTGTGGGATTCTGCGCGCGATGGCGTCGCCCCGGCAGCCGGATACGTTGACGCCGTGCTTGCCTTTGCGCCGTCAGAGACCGGCAGTGGTGTTCTGTCGACGGTGCTGAACAATGCAGGTACCGCCCTGGAGCGTTACATCCCGGCGATCGACAGGGAATCGGCGCGGAGCCGGTTTCTGGCTGCTGCCGCGGCTGAACTACAAGCGGCGGCTCCTGGCTCGGACCAGCAGCTCGAATGGGCCCGCATCGTGGCCGAGATCAGTCGCAGGGACGCCGGGCAGCTCCAACTGCTCAGGAACCTCCTCGAGGGCAGTTCCGTGCCGGAGGGACTGGCCGTTGACGCTGATCTTCGCTGGAATCTCTGGCACGCCCTGGCTGCCCAGGGGCAGGCCGGCCCGACGCAGTTGGACAGCGAACTGGCCCGGGATAAAACGGCATCAGGGCGTGCCGGGCATGCCACTGCCATGGCGGCCCGCCCTGAGCCGGCAGCAAAGGCAGTGGCCTGGGACCAGGCAGTCAACGGAAGCTCACTGTCCAACCAACTCCTCAGCGCCACCATCGCCGGTTTCAATACGGCACCGGCTGGGCTTCTGGATGACTATGTGGAGCCCTACTTCTCCTGCCTGGAGCAAGTGTGGGCCGAACGAAGCATCGAAATAGCCACGCGGATCGTCCGCGGACTCTTCCCGTTGGGGCAGGACCTTGGTGGCAATATCACTGATCCGGAAGCCCATCCTGTGATTGTCCGCGCCGACGACTGGCTCGCCCGGCGGGCAGGAGTCCCCGCAGCACTTCGCCGGATCATTATGGAGCAGCGGAGCCATTTGCATCGTGCACTCGCGGCCCAGGCCCGTGCAGCAAAAACAGCGTCGGTTGCTCCGTGACTGCCGTCTTGACCGCTGAGAACGGCAGGATTTTCTACGGAACCCGGTGCAGCCATCCGTGCGTGCCGAACTTGGCTTCCACCCGCTGGTGCGCCGCCTCGAGTTCCGCTTTAGTCAGCTCTGAAGGGGTTGCCGAGTAGCGCTCGGTGAAGACCTCGATCATCGCCTCGATGATTTCGCGGCGGGCCAGTCCGGTCTGGCGGCGGAGGGGATCCACCCGTTTCTTGGCACTGCGGGTTCCTTTGTCGGAGAGTTTCTCCTTGCCGATCCGGAGCACTTCCACCATCTTGTCTGCGTCGATGTCGTAACTCATGGTGACGTGATGGAGCATTCCGCCGTTCGCGAGCCTCTTTTGGGCTGCCCCGCCGATTTTGCCCTGGTCAGTGGCGATGTCGTTGAGGGGCACATAAAAGGCACTGATACCGAGTTTCTCCAATGCCGCCAGGACCCAGGCGTCCAGGAAGCTGTAGGAATCGGCGAAGCTCATGCCGTCCACCAGGGTTTGAGGCAGGTAGAGCGAGTAGGTGATGCAGTTCCCTGCTTCCATGAACATCGCTCCCCCGCCACTGATCCTGCGGACCACCGTTACGCCATGGCGCGCAACGCCGTCGGGCTCTATCTCGTTCCGCACCGACTGGAAGCTCCCGATCACAACGGACGGTTCTTCCCATTCCCAGAACCGCAGGGTGGGATTCCGCCGTCCCGCTCCTACTTCCTCCGTGAGGACTTCATCGAGGGCAACGTTGACGTGCGTCGGCAGGATTACGGGTGCGATGACGTTCCAATGATGGTCGGACCAGGAGGTCGCCTTCGCCAGGGCCCTTCTGACCGCTACGGCCACCGCTGCGGCCGAGAAACCGAAAAGTGCTGCATCCTCCCGAAGCGCGGCGGTGATCACCGATGCGATGTCGCCTGCACCCGCGTCCTCGGGCAGCCCGGTCAGGGCCCTGTTGATGTCCAGCAGGGCCTCGTCCGGCTCGAGGAAGAAGTCCCCGCTCACGGAAACGTTGGCAAGGCGGCCGTTGTGGACGTCGAAGTCCACCACCACGAGTTTGCCGCCGGGCACCTTGTACTCTCCATGCCGGCGGGAACCGCCGTCGCTCTGGTCGTCTGCGGGGCCGGTTTCAGGCTGGAAAGTCATACCTCCCATCCTGCCCCAGGAACGCAAAAGCCCGCACCGTTGCCGGTGCGGGCTTTTTCAGAGAATTCTGGGGAGAAGTGTTACTTCTTGCCGCCGAAGCCCTTGAAGCGAGCGTTGAAGCGCTCGACGCGGCCTGCGGAGTCCATGATGCGCTGCTTGCCCGTGTAGAACGGGTGGGACTCGGAGGAGATTTCGACGTCGATGACCGGGTAGGTGTTGCCGTCTTCCCACTCGATGGTCTTCTTGGAAGACACGGTGGACTTGGTCAGGAACTTGACGCCGGAAGCCAGGTCGTTGAAAACAACAGCTTCGTACTTCGGGTGAATATCAGACTTCATAATGGGACCTTCGTTCACGCAACTGGATTTGGCCAGCTGCCAGGTATGAATGGGATGGCAGGACACACGCCTGAAGGCGCAGAACAACCAGCTATCAATACTACCTGATAAGCGCAGGGCTGACGAACTGCCCCCGGACGTCAGGGGCCGGGTGCGCAACTCCCAGAACGCCACCGCTGATGCCGCCGCCACATTGAGGGAGTCAACGCCGGCACGCATTGGAATTTTTACTGCCAGGTCGACGGCGGCAAGTGTCTCCGGACTCATGCCGGCACCCTCGGTGCCCAGTACCAGGGCCAACCGGTCGGGGTTTTTCCGTGCCAGGGCATCGACGTCCACAGCGTCATCCGTCAGTTCCATGGCCGCAACTGTGAAGCCCTTGTCCCGGAGCGTTGCCAGGTCCCCGGGCCACGATTCAAGCCTCGCCCAGGGGCACCTGGAAGACCGTCCCCATGCTCACCCTGACGCTTCGCCGGTACAAGGGGTCGCCGCAGCGCGGGGAAATCAGGACAGCGTCTATCCCCAACGCAGCGGCGGAACGGAAGATCGCGCCGACGTTGGTAGGTGTTGCAATATGCTGCGCGGCCAGTTGCGACTTAGAGCCGGGGAATCTCCACGCATCTGCCTGCAGGAAGGCAGAGGGCTGTGCTTAGGCCTTTTGGGCCCAGCATGGACTTCCCGGCTCCCCCAGTGAAGCTCAGAACCGGGCTGGCACTGATCCTGGTTCTTGGAGCCCCGGGTATTTTCTGGTCCGGTCCGCCGAGGACAAAGTCACTGCCAACATACTCTCGCGGGTGGAGCGTTTCGCGATTCCCTCCGACTGGCAGGTGGAGGACGAGGTTGTCCGGCCGAAGCGGTTCCTATGCATCATTCGCTGAGGGCGAGCAGCAGCCACGACGGCGGCAAGGTGGCCGTCCAACTCGACCCACCAGCACCACGCACAGCGAACCGCCCGATGGACTGAGGAAGCATCTTTTGCTGCGACTGACCACGTTTCCGGTGGCCAATGGCTGTCCGTCGGGTCCTCAGCGCTCGAGTACGACCGCGAGGCCTTGGCCCACTCCGATGCAGAGCGCAGCAACGCCGATTCCACCGCCCCTGCGCTCCAGTTCCCGGGCGAGGTGAAGAAGTATTCGAGCCCCGGAAGCACCCAGCGGATGCCCTATAGCCAAAGCTCCGCCGTGGATGTTGACCTTTTCCGGATCCAGGTCCGGCCACAGGCTCAGGCACGCCAGGCTCTGCGCCGCGAAGGCCTCGTTGAGTTCGACGATGTCGACGTCATTCCAGGTCTTCCCTGCCCGTGCGAGGGCCTGGTTCGCGGCCCCAACCGGGGCGATACCAAAGATGTTCGGGTCAACGGCCGCGACTCCCCGGGAGACGATCCTGGCCAGCGGCTCTGCAGTGAGCGCTCCCTCGCGGCCTATGAACACGACGGCTGCCCCGTCATTGAGGGGTGATGAGTTCCCGGCTGTGACGGAGCCGTTGCTGCGAAAGGCTGGTTTGAGTGACGCGAGGACCTCGACGGTCGTTCCCGCACGGATTCCTTCGTCGCGGGGAAGAGGGCTTCCCGGTACTTGAACTACCTCGTCGTCGAAGATGCCGGCGTTCCAGGCTTCATCGGCAAGGCGGTGACTGCGGACTGCAAATTCGTCCTGCGCTTCCCGGGAAATACCGAAACGATCGGCCAGGATTTCCGCTGTTTCTCCATTGGAGACGGTCCAGTCCTCGGGCATCTCCGGGTTGACCATCCTCCAACCAATAGTGGAACTGTGCAGGGTTTCAGGGCCGGCCGGGTAGGCCCGTTCCGGCTTCGGGAGGATCCATGGAGCGCGGCTCATCGACTCAACGCCGCCGCTGAGCACCAGCTCAGCGTCCCCAATCTCTACGGCGCGGCTGCCCTGTATCGCGGCTTCCAAGCCCGATCCGCAAAGCCGGTTGAGCGTGGTGCCGGGCACTGATGTGGGCAATCCCGCGAGCAATGAAGCCATTCGCGCAACATTCCGGTTGTCTTCACCTGCACCGTTGCTGTCCCCGAGGATGACGTCATCGATCCGCTCCGGTTTCAGGTCAGGATGCCTGGAAACCAGTTCCTGGATAACGCCTGCCGCAAGATCGTCAGGCCGGACGCCGGCGAGGGACTTTCCAAACTTCCCAAAGGGAGTCCGGATCCCGTCATAGATGTAGCTGCTTGTTGCCATTGAAGGCCACCTTTCGTTCATCAATATCTCGTATGCGAGCGTTCGTGATATCGCTCAGACGGCAATATGGCTGCGGGTCTTGTCGCCGGGTTCATGGCCGCTATCTAGTTGGTCCTTGCACTCTCAAATTTCCGTATAGCGAATTCACACCTATCCATGCAGGCCAAGCATCCACCAAAGCCCGGCGAGCCAACGCCTCGCAGAGGTCCTCGTGCCGATCGCTATGCCTCCTGTCCATGGCTCGCTGTGGAAGCTCACTGAGAGACGGTCTTCTCCTGTATGGTCGCTGGGGTGACAGCTGCCAGGGAAGCCAGCATCCACTCGACGACAACCCCTTGGGATACTGCGACGTCCAGGACGAACACGCCATCGTTGTGTGCAGCGAGCCACTCTTCGAGCTTGCTCAGATCGGCAAGTGTCCGTGCCTTGTGGCCTGCTGCGCCCAGAGCTCGTCCTATGGCAGAGAAATCGACTTCATCGATGAGCATTGCTGCGGGGTCGAGGCCTTTGGATGCGTACTGGTGTAGTTCAGCGCCGTAGGCCGAGTCATTGATGGCGATGACGACACCCTTCCGGGTGGCCCGGAGGAAGGTCTCGAAGTCGGCCAGACCCATGAGGCCGCCGCCATCGCCGGTAATGAACACCGTGGTCCGGTCTGGCCGGGCTACCGACACTCCCGGGGCTGAGCTGAAACCGAGGCCGATCGACTGGAACGCAGTTCCCACCAAGACCATCGCCTGCGGGTCTGGGACTGAGAGGTACATCGGGGCCCATCCCATGAAGTGACCGCCATCCATGACCACCGACCGTTCCTTTGGAAGGATGTGTTCGAGGGCAGCCACTACGGCGCGGGGATTCAAACGTCCGTCCGGGCCAAACTCGACCGGATCTTCGATGGGCCCCAGTGAGCGGAAGGATTCGTCGCTGACCTCACTCGCCTTGTACCGCCACGTCATCATTTCCTCCGCAGCGGGAGTGCGGCCGAGAAGGGCTTCAAGGAAGGGACCGATGTCGGCCCGGATGTAATCGTCGACATACGGGTGGGGATTCTCTGGCTCGTTGTCTACCCGGATGACTCTGGTTTCTGGTCCGAACAGCGTCCCGTAGCGGTGCTGGAAGGAATTCAGTGAAGCGCCGGCGACGAGCACGACGTCGGCCTGGCGGGCCAGATCCAGTGTGTGGTCCCTGGCGAAACCTCCGGTGATGCCGAGGTTCCATGGGCTGTTCACTACGTTGGTCGCCATGACGGATGTCATGAACATTGCACCCAGACGGTCCCCTAGTTCCTTGAAGGGTTCAACGGCATCGCCGAGCAGGATGCCGCGGCCGGCGAGGAGGAGAGGCCGCTGCGCGGCGCGCAGAACCGCGGCGACGCGGTCCAGTTCCCCGCTTCCGGGAGCCCAAACAGTTTTGCTCGGCAGGGGTTCAAGCTCGACCTGTTCCAGCAGGGGTTCGGTGGCCAGGTCGTAGGGGATGGCAAGTACCACCGGCTGCACTGTGCGCAGGGCAAGGTCGAAGGCCCGCTGGGCCATGGCGATGGCGTCCGCAGGTTGGGCCACAAGGGTGGTGACACCTACCGCTTCGGCAGCGGCTTTCTGATCAATGTCGAATGACCGAATCCCTGTGCTTGGGGCGTCACCGACAATAAGCACCAAGGGGATACGGGCCAGCCGGGCTTCGGCCAACGCGGTGTAGGCGTTGGTGAATCCAGCGCCGTATGTGGTCGTGGCGGCTGCGATTTTTCCGCTGGCCCTGTAGAAGGCATCTGCCATCGCGACCGTTGCGGCTTCATGCCGTGCGGAGGTGAACGGAAAGCCCTGGCGGGTTAGCTGGCTAATGAGGTGGACGTTGCCGTTTCCCATGAGACCGAACAAGTGTCCGGCACGCTCGGCCAGGACGTCGGCCACCGCACTGGATACCGTTGGGTGATTGCCTGTCGTCATGCTTTGTCCTTACTAAAAAGTTGCTTGATGTCTGCCCGTGCATGCTGCCTGCGGAACCGGGAGCAGATCGTCCGGCTGGGCTGGCTGGACGGACGCGGGGACGTTCGATGGGCTATCGGAGAGCTTCGAGGAGGGCAGGGCTGGTCAGAACATCCAGCACCCGATTGTTTGCCTCGGTATCCGCCAAGGAGATCCGTACTCCATCGCTGGCATATCCCCTCACCAGAATTCCGGCGGCCTTGAAGGCGTCGACAAGCGTTTCGCGGACCTGATCGTTGCAACGCATCCAGAGAAAGTTGGTTTGCGTTTCGGGAAGGTCCCACCCGGCCGTCCCAAGCGTTTGCAGGACTCTTTCCCGCTCGCTGACCACGGCCTGGACCCTGGTACGCATCTCGCCTTCGGCGTCGAGGGAAGCGACGGCGGCCTCTTGGGCCAGTGCGCTAACAGAGAACGGAAGGCCAGTCTTCCGCAGTCCCTCGGAGAGGTGGCTGCCGGCAAGAGCATAGCCGATGCGCAGCCCTGCCAGACCGTAAGCCTTGCTGAAAGTCCGCAGCAGGCAGACGTTGGGATAGCGCCGGTAAAGGGCCAGGGTGTCCGGGGTGTCTGCGGCCGTCGCATATTCAATGTAGGCCTCGTCAACAACAACCAGGATGTCGGACCGTACGCGTACGAGGAATCCCTCAAGCTCAGAATGGGAAACGGGGACCCCTGTCGGATTGTTGGGCGTGCACACGATAATGACGCGTGTCCGTTCCGTCACCGCATCAAGCATCGCTTCAAGGTCGTGACCTTCGTTAGGCAGCAGCGGTACCGGGATGGGGGTGGCCGCGGCCAACTGAACAAGGATCGGATAGGCCTCAAAAGACCGCCAGGGAAAGACCACCTCATCCCCCGGGCTGCAGAAGGCGGAGATGATCTGGTTCAAAACCCCTAGGCTGCCGGGACCCACCGTAACCTCGTCAACAGTGGCCGCGAGTTGGCCGGCAATCCGCTCACGCAGCGCGAATGAAGAGGTGTCCGGGTACCGGTTCAAGGCGTGCGCCGCGTCAAACACTGAATTCAGTACAGAGGGCAGGGGTTCAAAGTGGCTTTCGTTACTCGCCAGAGCCGCCATCGCTGCTGCTTCGGCCCGGACGCCGGGTACATAGGCCGGGAGCGAAGACACCTCTGAACGCAGAGCAGGCTGGGCGGCGATGACCGAAACGTTGGCTTCGGTGATGTTTGTCATACCAGAAATAATCGGGACTGAGGGATTCATGCGCAAGATACCTATCTATGGCTGGGATTTTTGTAGACTATTCAGCCGTTTTACTGCCAAAATAACCGCTATGAGAAGTTTTGAGATCGATCGGCTTGATGCCCGGATTCTCCTCGCGCTGGATGAGGAGCCCGATGCCAGTGCCCTTTCCCTGTCGCGGTCGCTGGGGGTGGCAAGAAATACAGTTCACGCCCGCCTTGCCCGGCTGCAGGCAGGAGGAGTTCTTGGCCCTTTTACCAGGCGGCTTAGGGCGAGTGCTCTGGGGTACAGCCTGACAGCGCTCGTTTCGATCTCAGTGATGCAAACCCAAAGCCATTTGGTCCAGGCCGGGCTCTTCACGATTCCCGAAGTGATTGAAGTTCATGCGACCACTGGTGATGCTGATCTTGTGGCCAAAGTTCTCGCGAAGGACACGACGGATTTTCATCGGATCAATACGGAAATTCTGCGACTTGAGGGTATTCAGCGCACCAGCACGGTGATCTCAGTTCTGGAGGTCATGCCCACACGAATGGAGGGTCTTCTGAAAAAAATAGCCGGCGAGGGGAGCTGAGTGTGCTGGCTGCATCCACCCCGTCTACGTGCGCGGAACGGTCAGTCCCGGGCGTGTTCTCGAGTTTCTCCGAAGGGAACGGCGTGGCTAAGGGCCACTGTGTATCGGCGGGGACTGTGTCGGGTGACCAGGATGCCGGCGGAGCGTTCTGCCGAGGCAGCCGGGAGAAGGGCGGCTTCTGCATCTGAGAGGAGCTCATGAAGTTGCTCCTGGGTGCCGACCAGTACCTCGACGTGTGCAACTGCTTGTGTGGACATGCGGATATCTCCTAGTTAGAACGGGTATGCTGCTCGTGCGGGCGCTCTTCGTGCCGTACTGACAGGGCGTCTGCGCCGAAGATCATTTTTCTGCCCATGGCATCGTCGGACCAGACCCATACAACAGAACCGTCAGGCATGAGGTCATCGATAACCCCGGATCCTGTGCGCCTCTCTGACTCAAAGACAACGCGGTCACCCACGCTATAGTTCGGCGGCTTGGGCCGATCAGAGTCACCGTTCTTGGCTCGGCTGGTGCACCTCACGGGGGTCGAAGATTCAACTGACATAGTGGAATGCCTTTCCCTGCTTGTTTCGGGGGTATTAGAAGGTTCCTCGTGATAGCCGGATGTGTCCCTACCCATGTGGAGTTCGAGACGGGCGACACTGGCGCTTTGCTTGGCAACTTCCGGGGCTGCGCAGAGCCCGGTGAAGCCGTGCCAGTGGAAGCTGTCGTCAACTGAAACCTCTACCAGGTCGCCCGCGGGAGTAGCGGGAGGGGAACATCCGGCAACGCAAGTTCGGCAGCAACGCCCGACTCATCCCTACTCCGAAGGGACGAATCCAAGGGCCTTGTCTACGACATTCCGTAACGGTTCGCCCTTGCAGAACCGCTGAAGATTGTCGATAAAAAGTCGGTCAAGATCGTCGTGGTAGTCTTCCGTGTCACCGCTCATGTGGGGTGTGATGATGACATTCTTCATGCTCCACAGAGCATGCCCTTCAGGCAGAGGCTCCGGATGTACAACGTCCAGCGCCGCTCCGGCAATGGATCCTGACGTGAGAGCCTCAGTCAGCGCCTCGGTATCAACGAGTTCCCCGCGCCCTACGTTGATCAGATGCGCGGAAGATTTCATAGCAGCAAGGACTTGAGCGCTCACCAAGCCGCTGGTCTCCGAGGTTAGCGGCGCGGCGAGCACCACGTAGTCGTAGTCGTGAACGGCGTCCACCAGATCCCTTGAGGAATAGATCTGTTCGAAATCCGCGTCGCCTGGCCGGGCTGTCCGCCCTGCTCCACTGACCTTCATCCCAACCGCCTGGAAAACCCTCGCGATCTCACGACCGATAGAACCTGTGCCGACTACCAGCGCCGTCTGGCCCTCGATCTTTCGCGTGATCCTGTGCTGCCAGCGCTGTTGCTGCTGCAGCCTGAACGACCCGTGCATGTCCTTGGCGATGTCCAGGACGAAACCGAGCACAAACTCTGCGATCCCCCGGCTGAGCACTCCGCGGGAGTTCGTGTACACGACGTTGCTCCGGGTCAGTTCATCGAAAAGGAGTTGGCTTACTCCTGCTGCCCGGTTGTGGACCCATTTCAGGCCCGCAGCGGCATTCCAGTTCTCCTGCAGGGCAGGTGAGAAGGAGTGCCATTGGTACAAGATGTCCGCGCCGTCCATTGCTTGGGCCAGACGGTCGGCCTTGGTTAGGCGGACGTCGGCGAGCTCCTGGATTTCCGCCAGACGTGGCGGCAGGACATCTCGGTAGAGAACCGCGACTACCGGCTTGGTGCGTTCCGGGGCGGCAGTCATGACGCAAGCCCTGCGGTCGTAGCAGTGGCTGCTTGCAATGCATCGGGGAACCCAACCCGCTCTTGCCAACGCGCCTGCGGTTCGCGCAGATTGATGATTGTGCTCTTGGGTTCGGTCATCTCGTGGACGGCGTACTGTACGCCTTCCCGCCCTACACCGGATTTCTTGAATCCGCCAAAGGGCATGGAGTCGATTCGGACGTCGCTGGTCTCGTTGATGACCACTGCGCCCACGTGCAGCTTGTCGGCGATCGCCAGCGCAAGGTCCAGGGATTGAGTGAATACGCCCGCTTGGAGTCCATAGTCAGATTGGTTGGCCGCGTAGATGGCATCTGAGACCTCAATGAACGGAATAATGCTGACCACGGGACCGAATACTTCTTCCCGGATCACCCTGCACTCTGCCGGTACATCGGTCAGGATCGTCGGCTCGTAGTAGGCGTTCCTGCGCTGGCCTCCCGCGTGGATAGTCGCCCCCGCCGCCCGGGCCTCTTCCACCCATTCCGCGACCCGTTCCGCCTCCTCCTCACAAATCATCGGCCCCAGGTCGGAGCTCCGGTCCAGCTTCGGTCCGGCTTTGAGGGACTTGGTCCGGCGGACAATGTGCTTGAGGACCTGCTCGAACAGCGAGATGTCCACGTAGACACGCTGCACGGAAAGGCAGTTCTGCCCCGCAACCCCGAATGCTCCGGCAACAATGGCGTCCGCTGCCTGGATCGCGTCCGCGTCGGCGCAGACGATGGTGGCGTTGTTGCCGCCGAGCTCGGAGAGGATCTTTTTTGCGCCGGCGGCAGCGGCGATGCGTTCCGCCGTTTGGGGACCACCGGTGAAGGAAATCAGGTCCACCTGGCTATCCGTGACGAGCGCTTCGGCAACGCCCGGACCACCGGCGATAGCGGCAATCCGTCCTGACGGCACGCCAGCTTCGAGCAGCAACTGGACCAGGGCCAGCCCCGTCAGGGGGGTGCGGCCGGAGGGTTTAAGTACGACGCCGTTGCCTCCGATGAGAGCAGGCCCCAGCTTGTGCGCCACCAGGTTGAGGGGATCGTTGAACGGCGTGATGGCCGCAATGATTCCTACCGGTTTCCGGCTGTACCAGCCGATCTTGTTCCCCCCAGCCACGCTGTCCTCAAAGCCCAGTGTCCGGCCCGCCAGCTCGGTCGAAGCCGCCGCGGAAAGCCGCAGGGTTTCAGTGCAGCGGCGGACCTCATGCTCTGCTTCGGTGATGGTCTTGCTGCTCTCTGCCGCAATGATGTTTGCGAAGCGCTCAGACTGTTCAGCCAGCAATTGTGTTGCCTTTTCAAGCGCCTGTCGACGGGACCGCAACGGCCAGTCGTCTGCCTGGAGGTGGCGGTGAATGTGGTCTATGGCACGCCTCACATCCTGTGGCGTCGAGTCGCATACCCGCCCGATCAACCGGCCGTCTTCCGGATCCCTGACCTCAAGGGTCAGGCCGGCGGTCTGCCACTTGCCTTCGAAGAAGGCTCCTCCGGGAACGTCGGCATATCTGGAGCGTTTGTCCGGGCGTGCTGCCACTGGTTCAGTGTTCGCTCCGGAGACGGTGGTTGATGAAAGCATGAGGTCCTCTGTCCTGCATAACTGAACTTGGTCTTTGGATGGGCCGCCACCGCTGATGGGCAGCGGCAAGCACGGATGGTCGAAGAGCTAGTCAGCCGGCTGGGCTGGGAGGTCCTGAACAACCGCCATCTTGCGCAGGGTTTCATGAACAGTCCAGCTGCCCCGCCAGCCGGCTGGAGTGACGAACAGCGAGCCCGGTCCGATGTCGAAGCTGCCATTCTCGTCGGTGATGGTTGCCGTTCCACTGAGGATCTGGCAGATCTCGTTGTATCCCTCGCGCGTACTGGTGAATGTGCCCGGCGTGGCCTCCCACACCCCGGTGCGAAGACCATTGTCTTCCCAAAACTTGAAGGACACCTCGGTCTGTCCCGGTGTTGAACTGGTCGCTTTTGCTACATGCTCTCCGAGATTTACCGATGTCGTGTCGTTCAATACTGTCGCCTTGACCATGATCACTCCATATTCCGGGCAGCTTTGCCCGCGCAGATGTACGCCAACCTCTGTTGGCCTGAGAAAAAGTTTTGTAGCACCAGGAATCTCCTGAGCCCGCTGACGCCCTCAATGGGGGCGTGCCCGCCTCTTCCAGTCGCCCGTTCCGAATCCAACTGCAAGGTGCTACAGTGACGATCATACACGTTGTCCGACAATAATGAAGGACAATGTTTGAATGCCAGGTTCTGATCTGCGATCACAGGAGGAAGTCAAAGCATGATCACCCCACCCCTAGTCACGTTCCATGCCCGGACAGCGGAGCGAGGATGCAAGCCAACCGCCGGTTGGTGTGAAATGTCCGACAGCTCTTCACGAAAGGGGCTGTAAAGCCATGACTACCCTCGAAACGGACGTTGTCATTGTTGGAGTCGGCTCTGTAGGGAGCATGGCAAGCTGGCAGCTTGCCTCTCGCGGACTGAAGGTCATTGGCGTGGACCGCTTTTCGATACCCGGGCCCTTTTCTGCCTACGCCGGGGAATCGCGCCTCTTCCGCAAGGTGTACGCGGAAGGCGGGCATTACACACCGATTCTGCAGAGGTCGCAGGATTTGTGGCGCGACCTGGAAAAAATCGGCGGAATGCCCCTGCTCAACACCACAGGCTTCGTCACAATGCTTGATGAAGACCATCCTTTACTCGAATCGCTCATCGAGGCAGGGAAAACCAGTGGCCTAGATTATGAATCCCTCCGGGGCGATGAGGCGAGGGCAAAATATCCCGAACACGTGATCAGGGACACAGACGTGGCACTCTTTGACCCTGAGGGCGGCTACGTGTATTCCGAGAAAGCAGTGGCCACCGCGCTGGTGGAATCGGCCAGGCTCGGCGCGCAGTTCCTGGGAAACCGTAAGGCGCAGTCAGTTGAGCCGTATGGTGACCGGTACATCGTCCGGACCGATCAGGAAGAGATCGTTGCCTCCAGGGTGATTATCTCCCAGGGCACCGGAGCCGGAGCCGTATGCAAGGAACTTGGCGTTCATCTCTCAGTTCGGCCGCAGGTCCTGACATGGTTCCCCATCTCGGATCCGTCTGCAATCAGCCGGGAAGGTTTACCGGTGTTCATGCGCAGAATCCACGACGCTGGTTTCTATGGGTTCCCAAGTGCAGACGGTTGGACGGTTAAAGTCGCCGGCAGCGTCTACATGGACGAAGTCGAGTCCATGGAGAAACCCCTCTCTTGGGACCCGAAGTATTTGGATACCATACGAGCATGGGTAGCAGAGTACATTCCGAGTCTCGTTCCGGAACCGGTACGGGTTGCCCTGTGTGCTGACGGCTATACTCCCGATGGGACAGGCCTGCTGGGGAAGGTGCCGGGAATGGAAGGTGTCATAGCGGCAGTAGGCTTCTCGGGCCACGGCTTCAAGATGGCCTCCGCGCTGGGTGCCATCGCCGCGGACCTGGTGATAGACGGAACGACTGCCACTGACGTCAGCTTCATGAATCCGGCCCGATTCCTTGGACCAGATTCCCAACTAACCTCCTTGCCACTGAGCTAAAGGCCCGACATTTACTGGAACCGACATGAATAATGCACATGAGGCCTTCAGCGTAGGGGCCGTGGTTGCTGACCCAGGAACCACGGCGGCGGGCTACTGTTCAGTCGAGATCCACGGAAGGACACTTCGCCTTCCGGTAGTCATTGTGCATGGGGAACGGCCCGGCCCCGTCCTTGCTGTTACCGCAGGCATCCACGGGGGCGAGTACGTGTCCATGGTGGCCGTGCGGGAGTTCGTTTTTGGCTTAAATGCTTCCGCTATTCAAGGAACGGTAATCGCCTCGCTTCAGTCCAGTCCCCTTTCCTTTCAGGGCAGGAGTGCATTCGTCAACCCGATGGACGGCAAGAACCTCAACCGTGCTTTCCCCGGCAACCCGGACGGCGGCAGCACCGACCGTCTTGCCTTCTGGCTGTGGTCCAACGTCATTTCCCGCGCAGACTACTACGTCGACTGCCACAGCGGCGATATTCCCGAGGCTCTGGAAAGCTTTGCCGGCGTGAGCCCGGTGGGAACTGCGGATGTGGACGATCTGTCACGTGAACTGGCTGATCAGTTCGATGTGCCGCGCATTGTGCTGTTCGAAGCCGAGGGCTCGAGCATTCGGGCCGCTGCCAAAGCGGGGATCCCGTCCACACTGATTGAAGTGGGCGGAGAGGGCCGATGGTCTGCGGCAGAAGTGGCGATCCAGCACGAGGGCCTGCGTCGAACTGCGGGCTTCGCGGGATTGCTGGAACTGGGCCGAGAAGAGAGGAAGCCGCTGCCTGTTTTCGAGAATCAAGCCGTGATGTGTGAGGTCCCGGGCCTGTGGTACAGCAACGTCAAGCCGGGTTCATTCATCGACGCCGGGGCGTTACTGGGGGTCGTTGAGGATCCGTTCGGGACCGTACTTCAAGAGGCGAGGTCTCCCATTTCAGGAGTCCTCCTGTATGGGCTGTCCAGTCTCGCGGCGAACGAAGGGGATCTGATCGCATGTATTGCACGCCCTAAGGATGTGGACGCGTCAGCGACGCCGATAAGTTCCGACCAGGGCCGGGAACTCCCTTGGCCGGGAAATCCTCACGACTGCCTCAGCAACTGGGAGCAGGATGGAGAAGGGACAGCGAAACAACTGGTGTAATTGGTGATGCAGGCCGCGGTTGTACCGAGTCGTGTCCGTATCGTAAACAGACTAGGAGTGCCGACAATGACCGACGTACTGCGTGCAGGAATCGATTCCCGCACGGCTAAGCCCACCCGGGTTGAGGCGGTGGCTATCAGCCTGCGAAATGAGATCCTACTGGGGTTGAGGTATCCCCGCGAAAGGCTCGCGGAAGTCGCCCTGGCGGAAGAGCACAAGGTGTCCAGAGGCACCATCCGAGAGGCCCTGCAGCGCCTTGCCGCAATGGGATTCGTCGTTGGAGAACCTCACAGAGGATTCTCCGTACGGGAATTCACTTATGACGATGTCATAGGGCTGGGCGAGGTGTTCGCCATGCTTGAACTCCAGGCAACAAAGAGCATTCAATTCCCAGTCAGCACCGCGACTCTGGACGTCATGCGCGAAAGCGCTGAAGCGATGGAAGAGCTCGAGCTTCCTCGTGATTGGGACGCCCTCTGGGAACTCGATCGGAAGTTCCACGGCTCGCTCGTGGCTGAAAGCAAAAATCCCTGGCTTCTGGATACGTGGCAACGACTGCAGCCCTTTCTTAGTGTGATTACCGTCCCGCTCTTGCGTCCGGGCGTGCCGTACCCCGGCCAATTAGCCACCGCACGCCATCTTGAGCTCCTGGAAGCCATAGCGGGCGGTGATGTTTCGGTTGCACGGCGAGCGATCGAGGACCATTACCACCAACACGACGAGCACATGATGGTCCCGGAACAGCGGGCGGTGACAGTCCCGAAGAGAGGCTGAACGGCTGCTCAGAGTCTGCTTCACAGCGGGCCTAGTCTACAACGCCTGCAATCCTGTGGTGACCCACCGACAGCACGTCCAGAGTTCCACACCTGCCGGAGACCACCAACAGGTCCCTCCCAAAGCCCTGCAGATCATCAGTCCACCTGCCGGGTATTGCCCTGGCCTATCGCATCCGGTTGACGGGCGAAATTCCCGCCATCGGACCGACCTTCCGCCCCTGGGATGGCCTGCAACTTGAGGTCTGGCAAGCGATGGCAAGCAAGCGTAGCGTCTATCAAAGGATGCTAGTGGCTTGACCACAGGGCCAAGGCACGCTGTATGTGATGTGTGGGAGGCGCTGGAATGGCCGGATGGAATGCTGATACTGCCGCCGGTGCGATCGGGGTAGGTACTGTCACCTTGGTCGAGGGTTCGTCCTTCTGCATCTCCTTGCAGAACGGGGACATGCACTCCGAACAACCACACGGTCTTTTCGTCCAGGACACCCGTATCCTGTCCGGTTGGAGCCTGACCATCAACGGCCTGCCGCTTGAGCCGCTGACAGCCCTGACCCTGGAGCCCTATCGCGCGCTGTTTGCCGGGCGCGTTCACCGTTCCGACGGATATGCAGACAGCCCGCTGATCGTGGAGCGGCTACGTGAGGTGGGGGCCGGCGTCCAGGAGCAGATCACCCTCCGCAACCACTCCCGCGAAGAGGCTGAATGCGTGATCGCCCTGAGAATCGAAGCGGACTTCGCGGACCTCTTCGAGGTAAAGGAGGCTCGGATCCAGCGGCGCTGGAACAAAACCAGCCAAGTCGACGCCGACAATCTCACCATCCGGGCCGCCTGGCAGGACGTCCGGAAGGGCATCACCGTCCACGCACCCGGAGCAAGCCTTGCACCGAGCACCCTCACGTACCGGCTGTCCATTCCGCCGCACGGTTACTGGAGCACGGTCCTGACCGTGGTGCCCAACAACGAGGGAGCATTTTCCGCAGCGACGTTTGTCCACCCTGACGGGGACGGATTGTCCCCCCGCGATCTACGCCGACAGGAATGGGTGGCGAAGATTCCCGTGCTGCAGATGGGAAACCAGTCCATCCAACGGACACTGCGGCGCAGCTACGACGATCTGGGCTCCCTGCGAATAGAGGACCCGGACCACCCGGACCGCGTAGTGGTGGCCGCCGGAGCGCCCTGGTTCATGACCCTCTTCGGCAGGGACGCGCTGTGGGCATCCGAGATGGCGATGCCTGTCGATCCATCCCTGGCCCTGGGCACACTGCAGACGCTCGCTGACCGCCAGGGCAGCCTGGTGGATCCGGTGAGCGAGGAGGAACCGGGCAAGATCCTGCACGAGGTACGGCTCGATGTTTCCAGCGGGTTGTCCCTGGGCGGGAAGTCCGTTTACTACGGAAGCGTCGACGCCACTCCCCTGTTCGTCTGCTTGCTCGGGGACGTCAGCCGCTGGGGGTTTGCCCCGGACACCATCGCCGCTCTCCTGCCCCACGCGGACAGGGCCATGGACTGGATCCGGGACTACGGGGACAAGGACGGAGACGGGTTCGTCGAGTACGAACGCCTAAACCCCCAGGGGCTGATCAACCAGGGTTGGAAGGACTCCTGGGACGGCATCAACTTCGCCGACGGCACCTTGGCCGAGCCGCCGATCGCCCTCTGCGAGGTGCAGGCCTACGTCTACACTGCCTACATGGCGCGGTCGTGGATGGCGTACGACGCCGGCGACACAGCTAGAGGCAATGAACTCGCCGCCAGCGCGGCGGAGCTGAAAAAGCGGTTCAACGAACAGTTCTGGATGCCGGACCGCGGATACTATGCAGTGGCCCTCGACGGGAAGAAGCGGCAGGTCGACGCGTGTGCGTCCAATATGGGCCATTGCCTGTGGCACGGCATCGTGGATGAGGACAAGGCACCGCTCGTCGCCGAACGGCTTATGTCTCAGGAAATGTTCAGCGGCTGGGGCGTCCGGACGTTGGCCAGCGACATGGGCGCGTACAACCCAGCCAGCTACCACAACGGCTCGGTCTGGCCACACGACAACGCAATCATCGCAGCCGGCCTGCTGCGCTGCGGCTTTGTCAAGGAGGCACAACGGATCTCCACCGCCTTGCTTGAGGCCGCCGATTTCTCCGACGGCCGGCTGCCCGAACTGTTCTGCGGATTCAGCCGGCACCAGTTTCCCGAGCCTGTGCCCTATCCAACGGCGTGCTCACCGCAGGCTTGGGCAGCGACAACACCGATCATGCTTGTAACCAGCCTCATGCGGTATGACGCAGATGTTTCCAAAGGGGGCCTATGGATGGACCCGGTCCTCCCGGAGTCCTATGGCGACCTCCACATCGGCAACGCTCCCATGGCAGGCGGCCGCATCACCATCGGCATCACAAATTCCGTGCCAGGAGTACAGGGGCTGCCTGACGGGATGGTGTTCCATCAGGGGCACCGCCCATGGCTGACCGAACTGGTGGATCAGGCGGGCCGGAGCCCAAAGCGCTAGCAGGACTATGCGCTCAGCTTGCGCTGGGATCGAAACAAAAGAAAAAACATGTCCGACAATCTTGTCGAACCAAGTGGTCTGTGAGTACCATTACATAACGACGCTCCGCCGCCCCAGAACCTTCGGCGCATGAGCAATGCAAGCGATCAAAGCAAGGTATGGGGCCTCGGGTTTGCGCGCTTCAATCGGAGATAGGCGCACTGATGTGACAGCGACACCCACGCTGCATCCCCTTGGTCATTTGAGCTGGAACAGCAAAAAGGAATGTTATGCATACGGAATTCGACGTTGCCGTGATCGGCTTGGGGGCCATGGGGAGCATGGCGCTCTGGCAGCTCGCTGAGGACGGCTTAAATGTCGTCGGGTTTGAACAGTTTGGGATTGGCCATGATCGGGGTGCCGTTGGAGGCGAGTCACGATTGTTCCGGCGGATGCAGACCAGCGGTCCGGAGTACAACCCCGTGATAGATATGGCTCGCAGTCGCTGGGAGAACCTTCAGGAGTTCTCGGACGTCCAAATCCTAACCGAAACTGGAGGCCTCATGATTGGCCGTCCGGGTGATTCACGGATGGTTGCCGCTCAAGTAGCAGCGGAAAAGGCCGGTCTTGAGATGGAGTACCTCAGCGGGCTGGACATGGAGAATCGCTTCCCCGAGCACCTGCTTGACCAGGGCGAGATTGGAATGTTTGATTCCACCCAGGGATACATTCGTTGCGAACAAGCAGTTCTGACGGCAGTCGCTCGCGCAAGACATCTCGGAGCCCAGGTCCGGGACTATTCAAAGATCTCCATTAAGCACGCTTCGGCGGAGGGTGTGGTGATGACGGATGGGCAAAACGAGTGGACTGCCAAAAAGGCAATCGTGACCACCGGTTCTTGGTCCGGGGACAATCTCCCCTCTGAGCTTCGGGACAAAAGCCGTGCCGGCCGTATCAAGTTGACTTGGTTCAGCCCCCTGCCCGGGCATGACTTCAGCGCAGAAAACTTTCCTGTCTTTCAGCGTTTGGTTGATGACGGGACCCTTTATGGAGCGCCGAGCCTTGATGGTGGAGGTTCAGTAAAGATCGCTCCCGGCGGCGCGCCCACGCATATGGCCGGACCCGATGACTACTTCCGCGGCCAGACTGTGGATGAGATCCAAGACATGGAAAGACACGTCGCAAGGTATTTTCCGGGACTCAGCAAGAGTCCGATAAGGGCATGTGCCTGGACAGATTTCTATGTGGATGACTGGATTCCTTTCCTCGGCTTCCTGCCCCGCAGCGAAAGTGTTCTTCTGGCAAACGGCTTTGCGGGATTCGGGTTCAAGATGTGCCCGGGAATCGGACGAATCGCAGCGGACATGGTTCAGGGGAAAAAAGATAGAAAATTTCAATTCATGGAGCCCACGCGCTCGATCGGCTCCCACGCAGGTAAGGCATGATAACTATGCATAGTGTTCAAAGCAAAGAAAATAATCGCAGCCAGGAACCGGCGCATCGGAGCGAGGTTCCCGAAGACTCATTTCCCATTGTCCGTCAACGCCATGTCGGGAAAATTGTGGCTTCGATCATTGTGGCGGGGTTGGCCCTCGCAATGCTTATTTCCGTCCTGCTGAATGAGAATCTTCGCTGGGATGTAGTGGCTGAGTATTTCACCGCCCAGACTATTCTTGAGGGCATATTGCTGACTCTTTGGCTGACAGCGGTCTGCATGGTGCTGGGGACCGTGCTCGGTGGCGTCATCGGTGTTATGCGAATGTCAAAGAACAAGCTGCTCAATTCAATAGCAGGCTTTTACGTGTGGTTCTTCCGGGCCACGCCCGTTCTTGTTCAGCTGATTTTTTGGTTCAATTTGTCTGCACTCTACCCAACACTTGGCGTCGAGCTTCCGTTCGGTCTGACTTTCCTGCAGGTGGACACGAATGTGGTCATGACGCCCATTGTTGCTGCCATCCTGTGCCTGACCCTCAACGAGGCAGCCTACATGGCTGAAATTACGAGGGGCGGATTCCTGGGCGTCGATTCCGGCCAAACCGAAGCGGCGAAAGCCCTCGGCATGGGAAGGCTCAATACGCTCAGGATTCTCATACCTCAAGCCATGAGAATGATCATTCCCCCCACCGGTAACCAGGTCATTTCATTGCTCAAGGCCACCTCCCTCGTGAGTGTGGTGGGTATCGCTGATCTCCTGCACAGTGCGCAGCTGATCTACGCCTCCAACTACCAAACCATTCCGCTGTTGACCGTCGCCGGACTGTGGTACCTGATCATCACTTCGATCCTTAGCTATTTCCAGAGCCGAATCGAACAGCGTCTCGCACGAGGATTCACGCCCCGGAATGCTGTGTTGAAACGGGAAACAGCTCAGCCAATTGTGGCCCTACAAGAAAGCAACAACAACTGATGACTTACGATAAAGTTCTCGAAGTCAAGAATCTGCGCAAACACTTCGGTGACAATCCGGTATTGTCAGGAATCGACTTCTCAATGAACCGCGGAGACGTGGTCTGCCTTTTGGGACCCAGCGGCTCAGGCAAATCAACTCTTTTGCGCTGCGTGAATCTCTTGGAAAAACCTGACGGCGGAAGCATTTTCGTCAACGGTGAACGCATGGGTTACGAACTCAAAAATAACAAGTACTACGAACTGAATGAGAGCGGAATCGCCCGTCAACGGGCCCGAATCGGAATGGTGTTTCAAAAGTTCAACCTCTTCCCTCACATGACCGCTCTCGAAAATGTGTGCGTTGCCCCTGGCTGGGTTAAAAGGGAAAACAAGAGCGAGATAGTGAAACGCGCCCACGCTCTCCTGAAGCGGGTGGGCCTCGAAAACAAATCTGACTACTATCCAAGCCAGCTCTCCGGCGGGCAACAGCAAAGGGTCGCCATAGCCCGAGCCCTGGCCATGAACCCCGAAATGATGCTTTTCGACGAACCAACGTCCGCCCTTGACCCCGAACTCGTCGGTGAGGTTCTGGAGGTCATGAAGGAACTGGCCACTGGAGGAACCAGCATGGTCGTCGTTACTCACGAAATCGGCTTCGCCCGGGAAGTGGGTGATGAAATCGTATTCCTCGACGGCGGAGTCGTCGTCGAAACAGGTAACCCGGCCGAAGTGCTGCTACATCCCAAAAATAGCCGGACCAAAGAATTTCTCAGTCAAGTTCTCTAAAACGTTCGCTGGGAAGTCACCGAAGACTCCCAGCCGGCGCTCTAGCAATATTCCAATCCCCATTTTCGTTAGTTAGGTGCAAGATCACTATGAAACTTCAAACGACCAAGAATCGCCCGCTCCTGTTGAGTGCAGGGCTGGCCGCTGTTGTCCTGGCTCTGACAGCATGCGGAGGCACCGCGGCATCGACCGAGTCCGGCGCGTCAAAGAAACAAGTTGAGGTTCAAGGGGCGATGCCGGAACCAGCCGATCCCAAGTCCGTGAAGGAGTACACCAGCGTTGACGGAATCAAGGCCTACGAGCCTGCTGCCTCGCTGGTACCCAAGGACCTCCGCGAAAAAGGAGTTATCGTTTTCGGCGTAAGCCCAACGAATGCCCCCACCTCGTTTACCGGCTCAGACGGGAAGACGTTTGTCGGAATGGACGCGGACATATCACGCGCACTGGGAAAGATCCTCGACATCCAGATTGCCTACAAGAGCTCGACCTTCGATGCACTCATCCCAGGACTGCAGGCCAAACGCTTTGATGCTGTCATCGCCGACATGGGTGTGACCGTGGACCGTTTGAAAGTAATCGACATGGTCGGCTACGCCCGCGGCGGGTACGGCATTGCCACCAAGCCAGGAAACCCACTCAACATTGGTGAGAAGAGCATGTGTGGGCGCAAGATCGCGGTGACTTTGGGAAGCATCCAGCAAGTAACAAAGGGACCGGCCTACAGCGCCGACTGTGTTGCAAGAGGGGAAGCCCCCATCAACCTCATTTCCGTCCCCAATGGGCAAGAGATGTTTCTTCAGGTGCGCAGCGGCCAGGTAGATGCCGCCTACGCTGATGGACCGGGTGCGGCCTGGGCGAGCAAACAGAATCCGAATGAGATGGAACTGGGGGCCACAATACCGGGAACCATTCTTTCCATGGCGCTGCCAGGTGGTTCTGAACTGACCCCGGCCCTGGTACAGGCCATAAAGCACCTCGCCAGCTCGCCCGAGTACAAGGAGATCCTTAAGAAATGGGGCCTGGACTATGCCATCCTCGACGCCCAGTACCTCGACTCCTACAAAGCCGTCCCGACACCTCCCCCCGCAGCGCTTCCCACTAAATAATCGCATAGGACAGGAGCAATACTTTCTCCAGCCCTCATGAGTATGGACATCCGGTATGTCAGTTGACATGCCGGATGCTCATTTAAGGATCCTTCTGCTCACCACCTGGCAGGTTACGCACTTTGCGGTAAGCGACGCTCGTGGAAGAGGTGAAGCCTCACATACATGGTTTAGGACATACCCTGGAGGGCCGACGAAGAGCAGGTGATCCCCTCCTGCGCCTCCTTGAGCGCAGAGCTCGGCAGGCCCCAGACCATGAAAGCTCGGCAGGGTCTGCTGGATGCCGGCCCCGACATCAATCAGGTAGCCGTTGAGGCCCAGGCCCAGCGCTCGCCCGCTCATGCCACACCCTGCAGGTGCCGGGGGGGGGTGGCAAATAGTCCTCTGACTCGCGGTTCGCCTCAGAAACCAGAATATTCTGGCCTAGTATTTGCCTTTGACACCGCGGTCAGATGGTTGCAGTCACGCTCAGCCGCTACCTGGTCGCATAAAACGCAACAGCCGACGAGGCAGCGACGTTGAGCGAGTCGACACCGTTCATCATCGGAATTGTTACGCGCGCGTCGAGCATGTGGTCAGTCTCCGGCTTCAGCCCATCGCCTTCAGTTCCGAAGACCAGCGCCAGGTTCGGATGGTCCTGGGCGACCAGCTCATCGAGTGTAATGGCCCCTTCGCCAAGCGACATGCCGGCCACAAAGTAGCCTGCCTCCTTGAGGACCTGAAGATCGCCAGGCCACGACTCGATTCGCGTCCACGGCACCTGGAACACCGTGCCCATCGACACCCGGATGGAGCGTCGGTACAGCGGGTCGGCGCACTCGGGCGAGACCAGTACAGCGTCGACACCGATGGCTGCCGCGCTGCGGAAAATCGCTCCTACGTTCGTATGGTCGGTAAGGTTTTCAAGGACCGCGATCCTCGATCGTCCTCGAAGATGAGCGGTTTCCTGCCTTTGTACTTTGTATCCACTCACGTTGGTGTGGTCCACGATGTCTTCAAGGACCGCCACTCGGCGTGCGCCGGCGAGCAGCTCACTGAGCGGGACGGGCGCAGGACGTTCCATGGCAGCCATGGCGCCGCGGTGCAGGTGGAACCCGGTGATCGCTTCCAGCAGGGCCGCGCTTCCGATGAAGGCTGGCACGTCGGGATACTGCTCGAAGACGTCGCTGAGATCGGCAAGCCATTTCTCCGCCAGGAAAAAAGATCTGGGACGGTGACCGGCGGCCAGAGCCCTTCTCAGAACCCGCGAGGACTCCGCGATGTACATACCCTCGGCAGGCTCCCGGATCTTGCGGAGGTGGACATCCGTCAATTGGGTGTAATCGGACACCAGCGGGTCATCCGCGGATTCAAGGTAATGGAAAGTCACTGCCCGATTATTCCAGCAGATTCGCGATCATGAAGCCCAAGGCAACCAGCCCCAGGGTGAAGATAACCCCTCGAAGGACCGTAGGGGAAAGCCTGCGGCCGACGTTGGACCCGAAATAGCCGCCGATGACCGAGCTGACGGCGATGATGCCGACGGCCGTCCAGTTGATCCTGTCGAAGGCGAAGATCAGATAGGAGACTGCGGCTATCATGTTCACCCCGAGTACCAGGATGTTCTTCATGGCGTTGGCGTTCTGTATTGTGCCCGTCAGGAAAATTCCCAGAATGCCCACGAGCAGGATGCCCTGGGCTGCAACGAAGTAGCCGCCATAGACGCCGGCAAGGTAGACCAGCACCAGAAGGATGACGCCGTGGCTTTTGTCGCGGAGGGCGTGCTCCGGATTCTCTTCACGCTCCCGGACCCACCGCTGGAGCCGCGGCTGGAACACAACCATCAGCAGCGCGAGGATTATCAGCACGGGCGCGGCATAGTGGAAGACCTGCTCTGGAAGCTGCAGCAACAACCAGGCCCCGGTGATTCCTCCGAGGAGCGAGGCAGGTAAGAGCCTAAGCAGCTGCTTTCCGCGGCCTACCAGTTCCTTGCGGTAACCCCAGGCCCCGGCGGCATTTCCTGCCACAAGACCGGTGGCATTACTGATGGATGCTGTCACAGGGGCCATCCCCAGGGCGATCAGCACGGGGAACGTAACCAGCGTGCCTGAACCAACAACGCTGTTGATGGTTCCCGCCCATAAGCCGGCCAAAAAGATAAAGATACCGCTGAGAAACTCCACGCTGTGACTGTTAACCGCCGCTTAGCGGCGCGCGGTCGCGGTGTAGCGCCCGGCGTTCACACTCACATCCAGCGGCAATCCGAAGGTCTTGCTCAAGTGCTCGGCGGTGAGGACCTCCTGGATGGGGCCGGAAGCCACCACAGCTGCGTCCCGCATCAGCATGGCGTGAGTAAATCCGGGAGGTACTTCCTCGAGGTGGTGCGTGACCAGCACGATGGCTGGCGCGGCGTCGTCCTTGGCGAGTTCGCTGAGGCGGTGAACCAGGTCCTCACGTCCGCCCAGATCCAGGCCCGCTGCGGGCTCGTCCAGGAGCAGGAGTTCGGGGTCTGTCATAAGGGCGCGGGCAATCTGGACCCGTTTCCGCTCACCCTCGGACAGCGAAGCAAAGGGGCGGTTAAGCAGGGGGCCCATCCCCCATTCGTTGAGCAAGGTGAAGGCCCGGCGTTCGTCATCCTTCTCGTAGCCTTCGCGCCACCGGCCGGTGACACCGTAGGCCGCGGTCACCACCACGTTGAGGACTTTTTCGTGTTCCGGGATCTGGTTGGCCAAGGCAGCGGACGACAACCCGATCCGGGGGCGCAGTTCAAAGACGTCTACTGCACCGAGGATCTCCTCGAGGATTCCGGCCATGCCGCTCGTGGGGTGAAGCCGGGCTGCCGCGATCTGGAGCAGAGTGGTCTTGCCGGCTCCGTTTGGGCCCAGAATGACCCAGCGCTCGCCTTCCCTGACCTGCCAGTCGACTTTGTTCAGAAGCGTTTTGGCTCCACGGACAACGCTGACAGCAGCCATTTCAAGAACATCACTCATAGGAGTAGACACTAGGACAAAATGGGGGGCGACTGATAACCGGACCTTGAACGAAACGAATTCGGGCTGTGCACCGGCGCTGACTAAGATTACAGGCATGACTCCGAACGTGACTGCGGTCAGCTACGGCCTGAAATTGTCCTCCGACAGCCTTGAGCAGCTGCGTTCGGTATTGGTTGAATCGGGAGCGACTCTGGCTGCCGAATCCACCGCGGGAGATGGCCGGTACGAAGTCCATACGATCGACTTCACTATGGAGCAGGGCATGGCCTCGGACATCGCCGAACTTCGGGAAAGCATCGCCGGCTCCAGCGCGCAAACCATGGACGTTGCGATCGTTCCGGCGTCATTGCGGAACGCGACGCGGAAGTTCCTGATCATGGACGTCGACTCCACGTTGATCCAACAGGAGGTCATTGAACTCCTGGCCGCCTACGCCGGAAAACGGGAGGAAGTGGCTGCAGTGACGGAAGCGGCCATGCGGGGTGAATTGGACTTCGCGCAAAGCCTTCACGCCAGGGTGGCTGTACTCACCGGGCTGCCTGCCGCCGTCGTCGATTCCGTGCGGGCCGAAGTGAGGCTTAGCGAGGGTGCTGCCGAGCTGGTCGCCGCATTCAAAGCAGCTGGCCATGCAGTTGCTGTGGTGTCGGGCGGATTCAACCAGATCCTGCAGCCGATCGCCGAAGAGTTGGGCCTTGACCACTGGATCGCCAACGAATTGGAGATCGTGGACGGCGCGCTGACCGGGAAAGTCCTCGGCGCCGTTATCGACCGTGCAGCGAAGGAAAAGTACCTGCGTGAATGGGCTGCGGCGGATGGTGTGGCGATGGAAAATACCATCGCAGTCGGGGATGGAGCCAATGACCTGGACATGCTGGGTGCGGCAGGGATCGGCGTCGCCTTCAACGCAAAGCCCGCCGTACGGGCCGTCGCTGATTCCGCGATCAACATGCCCTACCTTGATGCAGTCCGGTACATAGCCGGAGTGTGAGAATCCTTGCGGCGAGGCTGGCACTGCAAACAGAAAACCAGCCCCGCCGTAGAGATCAGGAACTTCCTGGGATCAGCTTAGGGTCTTGCCGAAGTAGTCGGCGCCGCCGACATATTCCGTGTGACCGGATTCGACCTCGGCTGTCACCATTTTGGCAACCTCAGCAGCGAATTCCGAGACGGAGTACAGCTTGCCTGCCTCGGCGCGGCGGGCCTCAATAGCACCGGGGTTTGAGCGGTCCAGGAGGGTCGCCGTGACGGTTCCCTCAATCATGTCCCCAGATACCACTACGAGGGAGATACCCTTCTCAGCCAGGTGCGGCACCAGCTCGCGCAGTGCATCTTCGCCGGCGCGCTTGCTTCTGGCCACGGGTTCGTATTCAGGCATGGTGGCGACGGAGTCGATGAAGTGCGCCTGGTGGCTTGTAACGAAAACCACACGGGAACCCTCGGCCATGAGCGGTGCAGCTGCGTTGAGCAGGTTGACCTGTGCATCGCGGTTGAGCTTCAGCGCGTAGCCCTCCTCCATGCCTGACTCCATTCCGCCGGAGGCGTTCAGGACAAGCACGTCAAGGGAGCCAAAGTTCTCCATCGCGGCTGTAACTAGGGCCTGCACACCCTCCTGGCTGGTCAGATCCGCGCCTACAGCAACTGCCCTCCCGCCGGCAGCCTCGATTTCAGCCACCACTTTGTTCGCCCTGGGAGCCTTTTGCCGGTAGTTCACGACGACGGCGGCACCCTCTGCCGCCAAGTACTTGGCAACCTCAGCACCAATACCCCGTGATGAACCCGTCACGATGGCGGTCTTATTGTCCAGCAGTCCCATACAAGCTCCTTTTGTCACAAATGTCTGAAGTCAGTTCGTCCGCAGTCCATCATGCCAGCGGCCCGCATGAATTCGCTTGTGCGACCTCGACAAAGAAGGACGCCCGCCCTAGTTTCAGAGCCAGGCTCTCTCTCCGGCTTTCACGGGCACTGGCTGGCGGCAGGAAATGGCGCAGGCAGGCCGGACCGCCCGCCCGCGCCGTTAGTCCTGTGGCACCCGGGACCTTTTCCCTGTCCAGAGGGGGGTCAGCTGTGATCGATGCGGATCTTGCGCTTCTCCCCGCCTTCCGACGGCTCCTTGGCAGGTGCCCGCACTTCCAGCACACCATCCTTGTACTGGGCAGTGATGTCTTCCTCCCTGGCGCCGGGAGGCAGTGCGATGCTCCGGTTGAACGAGCCGTAGCGGAATTCAGAACGGTAGCTGTTTTTGGACTTGTGCTCAGACTTCTCCTGGCGCTCAGCCTTGATCTGCAGCATGCCGTCGGCAACTGACACGTCAAGGTCCTGCTCGGGATCGATGCCCGGCAGTTCAGCCCTGACCACCATGCTGTCGCCCTCCATATACTGCTCCACCCGAATGGATGAGAATGTGAGATCGCCGTCAAGGAACCGCCGGATGGGTTCCATGACGTCTGACGGCGCCCACTTGAGATCGGCCATTGTCTTCCTCCTCGGGATCCGGCCTCTGCTTTGGGGGCCGGTCGATACGCCCATTACACACCCGGAGAGACGCGGTGCTTAGAGCAGAAAGTCCCGGTAGGAAAGGCGGTCAGAAGTCCTGGTCGGAAGGGGCCCGGGCTAGTGTCCCATGCCCAAGCCGCCGTCGACCGGAATCACAGCACCGGAGATGTAAGCAGCCTCATCCCCGGCGATCCAGCGGACCACGTTGGCGACTTCCGTGGCTTCAGCAAAACGGCCGGCGGGAACCTTGGTCAGGTAGTCCTTTTGGGTCGCCTCAGGGAGTTCAGCGGTCATATCGGTGTTGATGAAACCGGGTGCGACCACGTTCGCCGTGATGCCTCGGGAGCCGAGCTCCCTGGTGAGGGAACGGGCAATGCCAACGAGCCCGGCTTTCGAAGCGGAGTAGTTGATTTGGCCTGGCGCACCATAGAGGCCGGAGACGGAGGAGATGAGCACCACACGACCCTTCCGCATTTTTATCATGCCTTTTGAAGCCCGCTTGATGACGCGGAAGGCGCCGGTGAGATTGGTATCAATGACAGAAGTGAAGTCGTCCTCGCTCATTCGCATCAGCAGGGTGTCCCTGGTGATGCCGGCGTTAGCGACCAGCACCTCAACAGGTCCGTGGGCGGCTTCGACTTCAGTGAAGGCTGCATCCACCGAGGACTCGTCCGTTACGTCCGCCTTGACCCCGAGGATCCCCGCCGGAAGGTCTGACTCGCTGCGGAAGGTCACGGCCACCCGGTCACCATTAGCCAGGAACGCTTCGGCTATGGCAAGGCCAATTCCGCGGTTTCCCCCGGTGATGAGGACGCTGCGGCCAGCGGGTACTGCTTCAGTCATGTGGGTCTCCGGTTTTCTGCGGCGCACGGCACCGCGGTGGGGGCTGGGTTTACCGCCTCCGATCTTAGCCCCCGTTTGGGTGGTCCTTCCGATGGTGAGAGAATTGAAGCAAGCCTTTGGAGTGTGATTATTCAGCCGTGACACTTGAACACCGACGGGCCTCCCGGGCATCCAGGGAGCCGGACAACGCCTCAGGTGACGCCGAGGTACACAGCATCACCGATGCCGCCACGGCACATTCTGAAGAGATGCGTCAGCGGATGATCAAGTATGCGGTGGCGATGGGTATCCGTATGGTCTGCCTTATCCTCGTCTTCGTTCTGGACGGCTGGTTGAAGATCATTGCTGTTGCCGGTGCGGTGTTCCTCCCTTGGATTGCTGTTGTCATTGCAAATGGCGGCGACAAGGCGGAAATTCATAGCGATTCACTATTGGAATCAGCTCCCTTGGCGGAATTAGACATGCCGGAACCGACGCAAAAGGCTGCGGACGGTGATGACCAGGTTGTGGTGCTGCAGGGCGAACTCCTGGAAGACAACGGGGACAACGTAGAGGGCGAGGACCGCGGAGCTTCATGAGTATTTTTGATCTTGCCGGGAGCGACACCGCTATCCCCGAGGCCAGGTGTTCACGGAAGGGTTGCCGTAAAGCAGCCTCGTGGCAGCTGCTTTGGAACAATCCAAAAATTCATACTCCGGAACGGCGTAAGATTTGGCTGGCGTGCGAGGAACACCGGACCTGGCTTGAGGAATACCTGCAGACGCGGGGACTTTGGAAGCAAACCCTGGAACTTGGTGAACTTCCTTCGGGTCCCGGAAATCTCCCGGCAGGCAGGGACCACTGAATGTACCGCTTTCTCTTTTCCAGCAAGTGGCTGGGCTACTTGGTGTTGGCGGCAGTCTTTGCATCGGCTTGTGTCTTTCTGGGCCGTTGGCAGATGGACAGGCGGGCCGAGACCCTGGCAGAGATCAACAGGGTGACGAGCAACTACTCGGCAGAACCCCTGGCCTTCTCAGAAGCCCGGGACCAGTTTGAGCACCTTGATCCGGAACGTGAGTGGGCGCAGGTTGAGCTGAAGGGCTCCTACGACAATCAGGGCCAACGGATTGTGCGCAACCGGCCTCTCAACGGGCAGCCCGGTTATGAGGTGCTCGTCCCGTTCCGGCTTGAGACGGGTGAGACGGTGGTGGTGGACCGCGGCTGGCTGCCCATCGGGAACAACAATCCGGGCAGGCCGGATGCCATACCGGCCCCTCCTGCAGGAAAGGTCACAGTGGTGGTGCGCCTCAAGGCAGGTGAACCGCAACTTCAACGTGGCGCCCCGGAAGGCCAGCTCGCCAGCATCGATCTCCCCACTTACGCAGCAGAGCTCGGTTATCCCCTGATGACGGGCGCTTACGGCCAACTCGCCAGTGAAACTCCTCCGACAGCAGACATGCCAGTCGCCTTCCCGAAACCGTCTGTGGAGGAGGGCACGCACCTCTCTTACTCCCTGCAGTGGTTTGCGTTCGGCATCCTGATGTTCGTCGGTTTCGGCTACGCGGCGAGACAGCAGGCAAGAAACGCGGCGCTTGACGCCGAAGACGATCTGGCAGGACACTCAGGGACCGAAACCGACGTCGAGCACGCCGCCGTAGCGCAGCACCGTCGTCGTCCGCTCCCCCGAAAAGCCAGGAAAGCAACCTCAGAGGAAGAGGAAGATGCCATCCTGGACGCGCAAGGCTACTGAGAGGAAGTAATTGCGATGAATCCGGACGCCGTTGCCAATGTGCAGCGAGCCCTGGTTGAAGCCGGCGTCCGGGACACGGTGAAGGTCTTTGAGACTAAGGTGCCCACGGCGTCCGCTGCAGCATCGGTGCTGGGTTGCGAACTCGGGGCCATCACCAACAGTCTGGTATTCGAACTCGACGGCGGCCCACTCCTGATCCTTGCCAGTGGAGCCGCGCGGGTGGACACGGACTACGTCGCATCACAGTTGGGCTCCGAGCGGATACGACGTGCCACAGCCCGCTTCGTCCTTGAACACACAGGGCAGGAAGTCGGCGGAGTAGCGCCGCTGGGCCACCCCCGCAAGATACGGACCCTTTTGGACTCCACACTCGAGCAGCACGAAATCCTTTGGGCCGGAGCCGGAGACCACAACTCCATGTTCTCCATCACCTACCGGGACCTGCAGCGAATCACTGACGCGGAGGTTATGGACGTCCGCTGAGACCGCTGCCAACGATGTCAGGGCTGGTTTGCGTCAAAGAACCGGTGCTCCGACGTGACCGAACCGGCACTGCTTGATTTCTCCCGAATGAAGTCCAGGTCCTCCCTGGAGAGCGGGATCTGGCCGTGCCGGTCACATTCAATCTTCCCGCTGGCGTCCCTGCGGATCCTGGCTGACATGGTTCGCGGGAGGATCACGCATCCAGGATTCTCCAGCAGCCACGTCCGTGTCTCCGAATCAAGCCTTTCCCACTCATCTTTGAGGTTCATTACACCTTCCATTTTCGTCTTTGATCGAAGGACAAATTCGCTCCGACGATGAGGCCCGTTCCGGCGATCTCGCGGACCTTTGCTATTCCGGCGGCGGCCCGTGCTTTATCTGCATACGGCACGGAGGCAGCCAGAATTTCGCGATGCTCCGAAAGGAGCACCACCCGGAACTGGCCAGTGTCGTCGGTCAGGAGTTCAAATGTTGCGCTCACGTCTGTCCGTCTGGGGGCAGCACGGCGCGACGCCTTAGTGTTATGCGCAGGATTCGGTGGGATGGGTCAACACACAGTTCACGGTCCATGTTTCTTACCCCTGTGAGGAAGAGTCATGGGCCGCTGCTTGACCTCCGCCCCAGCCTACCGGGGCAGACTTCAGCCCACAATATCCCGAACGCTGCGCTTCGGTACTAGTGCTGGTTTGAGAGCGAGGGCCTGCTAGGCCAGCGTGATCAGATCCAGATAGTCCTCGTTCCAAAGGTCCTCAACGCCATCCGGCAACAGAACCACACGCTCAGGGTTGAGGGCTTCGACTGCCCCCTCATCGTGGCTGACGAGAACGACGGCGCCACTGTAGTTGCGCAGCGCACCCAGAATTTCGGCGCGGCTGGCAGGGTCCAGGTTGTTTGTGGGCTCGTCAAGGAGCAGTACGTTCGCGCTGGAAGCCACGATGGTGGCCAGGGCGAGGCGGGTTTTCTCGCCGCCGGAGAGGACGCCTGCCGGTTTGTCGACGTCATCCCCTGAGAACAGGAACGAGCCGAGGATGCCGCGCACCTCGGCATCCTGCATGTCCGGAGCAGAAGAGCGCATGTTCTGCAGGACCGTGCGTTCGACGTCGAGCGTCTCATGCTCCTGGGCGTAGTAGCCCACCTTCAGCCCGTGCCCGGGGACAATTTCACCGGTGTCGGGCTTGTCGACGCCAGCGAGCATGCGGAGCAGTGTGGTTTTGCCCGCGCCGTTGAGGCCGAGGATGACGACCTTGGAACCGCGGTCGATGGCAAGATCGACGTCGGTGAAGATCTCAAGTGAGCCGTAGGACTTGCTGAGGCCTTCGGCGGTAAGCGGAGTCTTCCCGCACGGCGAGGGGTCGGGGAACCGGAGGGCAGCCACGCGGTCGTTTTCACGCACAGCCTCCAGGCCTTTCAGTAAGCGCTCGGCCCGCTTCGCCATGTTCTGCGCGGCGACAGCCTTAGTTGCCTTGGCCCGCATCTTGTTGGCTTGGTCAAACAGGACCTGGGCCTTCTTCTCGGCGTTGGCTCGTTCGCGCTTACGCGCGCGCTCGTCCGTCTCACGCTGGAGCAGGTAGCGCTTCCAGTCCATGTTGTAGAAGTCGATCTGCGCCCTGTTCGCATCCAGCAGGAAGACCTTGTTGACGGTGGCTTCCAGCAATTCGGTGTCGTGGCTGATCACGATCAGCCCGCCCTGGTGGTTCTTGAGGAAGTCGCGCAGCCAGGAGATGGAATCGGCGTCAAGGTGGTTTGTCGGTTCGTCAAGGAGCATGGTCTCGGCGCCTGAATACAAGATCCGGGCCAGCTCAACGCGACGGCGCTGGCCACCGGAAAGCGTTTTGAGCGGCTGATTGAGGATGCGGTCCGGCAGAGCGAGGTTTGAGGAAATCGACGCTGCCTCCGCCTCGGCTGCATAGCCGCCGCCCGCGAGGAACTCGGCCTCCAGACGGTCGTAACGGTTCATGGCCTTGCGTTGGATGGTGGCGTCATCGCTGGCCATATCCTCGTGGGCCTGCTTGAGTTTGCCCACCACGACGTCAAGGCCACGGGCGGACAGGATACGGTCGCGCGCCAGCTGTTCCATGTCCGGGGTGCGCGGGTCCTGCGGCAGGTACCCGATCTCACCGCTGCGCGTTACTTTTCCCGCAGCCGGCAAGCCCTCCCCCGCCAGGACTCGGGTCAGAGTGGTCTTTCCTGCACCGTTCCGGCCTACCAGGCCGATCTTGTCTCCCTTGTCGATCCGGAAGCTCACCTGGTCCATAAGGAGACGGGCGCCGGCGCGCAGTTCAAGATCCTGGACGGTAATCACAGCAGGTAATGCCTTTCACAACAGGGAACGCCGCAGCACAACGGATAGGATCTGTTGGGGCCGGGGCAGGTAGCCGAGAGAACGGCCTCTACCAGTCTACCGGCAGGGCCAGCGCCGCCTGAAACGCAGAGGTCACCGGAAACAATCCTCCTGGTGCCCCATGCTCGGCGGATGCTCTCACAAAGAACAATGCCGCGCCCCGGGATTAGTAGACCCCCTACAAAAAACGCGCAGTCGGCGGGACGTATCGTCAGAATCCAGACGTAGTTTTGTGCCGGCGGCTTCTGCCTGCACCCGAGAACAGGATTCACCATGACCCAAACTGACAATGCCGTCACCACTCATTCGCCCGTGCAACGCAAGCGCTGGAACGCGACGGATCTCGGTCTCATCGCTGTTTTCGCCGCGCTCGTTGCCGGCTCGGCTCTGATTGCCGCTATTCCCGTCGGCGGGCTCGGCGTACCCATTACCCTGCAGACGTTGGCGGTCATGCTCACCGGACTGGTGCTGGGCCCGGGACGTGCGTTTGCCGCAGTCGGGCTCTACGTGCTGTTGGGCCTGGCCGGGCTGCCCATCTTCAGCGGCGGGCGCAGCGGCCTGGGTATTCTGGCGGGGCCTTCGGCGGGCTACATCATTGCCTTCCCGCTGGCTGCCGCCGCGGTGGGCTGGCTCGCCGTCGTGATCATCCAGCGCACAGTGAAGTACCGGGGTGTCCTGCTGTTTGGCGCTTGCATGGTCAGCAGCATCGTGCTGGTTCACGCCCTGGGCGTGCTGGGAATGGTGGTCAACGCCAAGCTCGAACTGTCGAAGGCTGTCCTTGCCGACCTTGCCTTCTACCCCGGTGACATCATTAAGAACGTCCTCGCTGTGACCATCGCCCTCGCCCTTCACAAAGCCTTCCCCGACCTCCTCGTGCGTCCGGCCAGGAGCAAGAGCCGCCTGCCGTGAACTCGATAGTCCTGGACCAAGTGAGGGTCGAGGTCGTCGTCGATGGGGCCGAGAGGTCCAAGGTGCTGCTCAGCGGGATATCCCTGACGCTGGCTGAGCAGCGTGTGGGTGTGATCGGAGCAAACGGTTCGGGGAAGTCAACCCTGCTCCGGCTTCTGAATGGCCTGGTGGAGCCCAGCTCGGGCAAAGTGACCGTCAAGGGCAAAGACACCCTGCGAGACGTCCGCTCTGTTCGCCGGGAGGTAGGTTTTGTTTTTACCGATACGCTCTCCCAGCTCGTGATGCCGACCGGGCGGGAGGACGTGGAGCTGTCACTTAGGCGTTCCATCCGGAACGCACACGAACGCCGCCTCATCGCCGAGTCAACCCTGGAGCGCTTTGGATTGCTGCCCCTTGCTGACCAAAGCATCTATGAACTCTCCGGCGGGGAACGGCAACTTCTTGCCCTCGCAACGGTGTTGGCTGTTGCGCCGTCTGTGCTGGTACTGGATGAACCGTCCACCCTGTTGGACCTTCGCAACCGGGAACTCCTTCGGCGCACGATTGCCGGACTGGAACAGCAGGTGGTGATGTCCACCCATGACCTGGACCTGGTTCAGGACATGGACCGGGTCCTTGTGGTGGATGACGGAAGGATAGTGTTCGACGGCGCCCCAAGTGCCGCCGTCGCGCATTACCGTCAGCTGTCCGCAGCTTCCCTTCCCCCGCTTCCGCCGGCAGCACCGGTTGGGGAAGAAGCCCGGGAACCGCTCGGGGCTATCCGTGAGGGGAGTATCCGTGAGCGGTTCTAACTTCCTGCTGGTGAATTACGTGGCGGGGACCTCTCCGATCCACCGGGCACCCCTCTGGCTGAAGTTCCTGGGCGTATTTGCCTGCGGCCTGGCGTCATTCCTGATTGTGGACTGGGCGGTGTCGGCAGGCGTGCTGGCGCTCATGTGCGCCCTGTTTCTGGTCAGCGGCGCGGGCGTCCGGAGACTTTTCCGTGCCGTGCGTCCCGTCCTGCCGGTCCTGCTGGTGATCGGGTTGTTCCAGTGGTGGCAGTTGGGGGCACCGACAGCGGGGCGGATCGTTCTGAATATTCTGGTATGCATTGTGGCTGCCTCGCTGCTGACGGCAACCACACCCATTCAACGGCTCCTCGACGGTGTGGGCAGCGCGGCGCGTCCGTTCCAGCGCTTCGGGGCTGACCCTGAACGCTTCGCCCTGACCATTGCCATCATGCTCAGGAGTATCCCGTACATCGCCGGCGCCTATTCAGATGTTCGGAACTCTGCCCGGGCGCGGGGGCTTGAACGGAACCCGAGGGCACGTATTCTTCCCGTCTTCATCACCACCGTGGCCTTCGCACGCCAGACGGGTGACGCTCTTGCAGCGCGCGGCCTGGGCGAAGCCGACCACTGACGCCCGCTGCAAGCAATCAGGCCAGCGGCATTGCCCCTGCCTGTCAGCTGATAGCCCCATAGCGGAACAAAGCCGCTGTCCCCATGCCTCCGGCAATGCTGATCATGGCAAGGGCAAGCCTCTCCTGTCCTGGACTCCGGCGGGACTGGGCCAGCAGCCTGGTCACGAGGACGGCCCCGGAAGCACCATAGGCATGGCCCAGCGCGAGTGCGCCCCCGTCCCGGTTCACCTGACCCGGATCCAGGCCCAGCAGATCGAGGCAGGCCAGCGTCTGCGAGGCGAAGGCCTCATTGAATTCCACCAGGTCCAGGTCCTGGGCTGTGACGAATTGAGCCGCCAGGAGCCTGGCAGCCGCGGAAGCCGCCCCAATCCCCAATAACTCCGGATCCACGCCTGCAGTATCCGTTCCAAGCACCAGGAGTCCGTCCCGGGCCCCCAGCTCACGTGCCCGTTGGAGGGAGGTGATGACGACGGCGGCTGCTCCGTCGGCGTCGAAGCATGAGTTGCCTGCAGTTACAGTTCCCTGGGTGCTGAAGGCCGGAGGGAACCTTGCAAGCACGCCGGCGGTGAGCCTGGGGCGTGGCCCGTCATCGTCCTTGACGATGCCGGTGCCGGTCCTGCCGCCGGCGCTCTGGAGGGGTTGGATTTCGGACTCGAAGAATCCGGCCTTTGCCGCTTCCAGGGCGCGGCGGTGGCTTTCCAGCGAGAAGGCATCCTGGCGTTCCCGGCTGATGCCATAGCGCACTGCCACATTGTCGGCGGCAACGCCCATGTCCGGGTCCCCGTAGCTGTGCGGCACAAACTGTGCCCGGCTGAAAAATTCAGGCTCACCCGCAATCCCGCGGTGGGCCCGCAGCGGGGCCGTGCTGATACTCTCAACGCCGCCAGCGAGGTAGGCACCGTTGCCGCCTGCGGCCACCATGCGGGAGGCGAGCACGATCGCGTCCAGACCCGAACCGCATTGGCGGTCAACGGTGACTCCCGGCACTGACACAGGCAGTCCGGCCTCCAGCAGGGCCAGCCGGGCAACATTTCCGTTCGCTCCTACAGCGTTGCCCACCACCACGTCAGCGACAGCGTCGGCGCTCAGCCCGGATTCCGCCAGCAGGGCGGCCAGCACGGGCGCCAACAGTTCGTGAGCACGCAGGGAACTGAGTGCTCCTCCTGAGCGGCAGAGCGGTGTGCGCCGGGCCTCGATAATCACCGGCTGACGATCGTCAGGAAGAGCGGTCACACCGCGGGAATCGTCGTTTCCGGTTTCAGACAAGCCGTCGGGCCTTCCGGTCGCCCTCGCCAATCCAGTCGAGCAGAAGCTGCCGGCTGACCTTGCCGCGGTCAGTCAACGGGAGCTCGGGCAGGATGTAGTACTGAATGGGCCGCTTGTCGCGGGCCAGTACCTCTTCGAGCCCTGTTTTCACCTGTGTGGCAGTGACGCCGCCGTGGGAGGGAACAATGCCGGCCACAACACGTTGACCGCGAAGATCGTCCGGCATCCCCGCAGCTACCGCGGCTGCGACTCCCGGCACGGAAGCCAGAGCCAGTTCCACCTCATGCGGGTAGACGTTTTTGCCTGAGGTGATGATCATGTCCGAGCGGCGGCCCAGGATGTGCAGCTCCCCGTCCGCCAGGTAGCCCTGGTCGCCGACCGTGAACCAGTCGCCGAAGCGCCGAAGTGCCTGGCCGTCGTCTCCCCACAGATAGCCGTTGCTCACCATGCCGCTTCGCACGCAGATGTTGCCGTCGGCGCCGTCGGGCAGGATTCCGCCGTCGTCGTCCATGATCAGGACTTCCACCCCGGGAAACGGGCGCCCGATTCCGGACCCGCCCGGCGAAGGGGTCTGACCTGGAGCGAGGCCCAGTCCGGAGACAAAGCTCAGTTCCGAGGCACCGTAGTACTCGAAAAGGGTGGCGTTCGGCGCCCACCTCCGGGCGGCTTCAAGGGTCCGGGCGTCCAGCTTGGACCCGGCGCAAATGATGCTCCGGACTCCGGAGGCATCTACGCCTCCTAGGAGGCCGCGTTCGCTCAGGAGCCTGAGCATCGTGGGTACCAGCACCAGGCGGGTGATTCCGTCGTGGGTGATGGCGGCGTGGACATCCCCGACGTCAAAGCTTTCGAGGGTATGGAACTCGGAACCCGAGTAAAGGCATTCGGACAGAGCATAGAGGTTCAGGCTCGATGCCAGCGGTCCGGGGGCCATGGTTTTATCCGCTGCGTCGAGTCCAAAGAAGGCCATGGAGGCCTGGAAGGAACGAACCCAGGATTGCCGCGACCGCGTAAAGGCTTTGGGAACAGACGTGGTGCCGGAAGTCATGCCGATGAGGAAGCTGGAGTCTGCGGGGCCGTCGGCAAGCGCCATTCCTAACGCCGGGGCCGGTGCGCCGAGGCGCGACCGGACCTCCCTCCGCAAATGCTCCGGCCAGGACGGATCCAATACGGCGCACTGCCGCTCCCCCGCCACCGCCGCCGCGAAACGGGCCACAAATTCAACAGAATTCCCCTCCGTCAGCACAGTCACTTGTGCTGATTCCGGTACCAGGTCAGCCGCCAGCTTCTGCAGGGACTCCCAGGTCAGCCGTTGGCCGCCAACAACAATGGCGGTTTCGTCGGGACGTTCATTGGCCCAGCGCTGGAGTTGGTCGAGAAAAGGCATCAGAGCCACTTTACCGCCGCAGCAAGGTTCCCTCACCGCCCGGCCGGACTATTGTGACGTTATGAGTTTCAATGACGATGTCCCTTTGGATCCATCACAGGTGCAGGACCGTAGGGGCATGGGGCGAGGCACCAAAATCGGCGGAGGCATAGGCGGGGGAATCGTTCTTCTGCTGGCGCTTCTGTTCGGTGTTAACCCTCAACTGCTGGAGGGCCTCGGGGGAACCGTACAGGACCCCTCAGCCCAGAGCCAGGGAACCGCGCCGGCCTGCCGGAGCGGAGCGGACGCGGACCAACGTCTTGATTGCCGGATCGTCGGTACGGTGAACAGCCTGAACGCTTTCTGGCCGTCCTACCTTGCCCAGTACAACCGGCAGTACCCGCAACCTGAAACTGTCATCTTCCGGGATGCCACAGACACCGGCTGCGGGGCGGCCACGTCAGCTGTGGGGCCGTTCTATTGCCCGGCGGACACCACGGCGTACTTCGACCCGGGTTTCTTCCAGGAGCTCGTGGACCGGTTCGGTTCATCAGGCGGCCCGCTTGCCCAGGAATATGTTGTGGCCCATGAGTTCGGCCATCATGTCCAGAACGTGCTGGGTTACCTGGACCGCGCCCAGCAGGATCCGCAAGGGCCTGAATCAGGGGCTGTCCGTGTGGAGCTGCAGGCTGACTGCTATGCCGGCCTCTGGGCGCACCACGCCACTCAGCCGGACCCTGTTTCCGGCCAGCCCTTCCTGGACCCACTGACCGAACACGACCTGAAGGACGCGCTGTCCGCCGCTTCTGCCGTCGGCGATGACCGAATCCAGGAGGCCGCAACGGGAAGGGTCACCCCCGAAGCCTGGACTCATGGCTCCAGCGAACAACGCCAGCGGTGGTTCTACACGGGCTATTCCACGGGCGACATCAACCAATGCGATACCTTCTCGGGCGCAACTCTCTGAACGCTAACTAAGCGTTAAGCACGACGGCGGCCCGTCACCTTCGCGGGAAGGTGACGGGCCGCCGTCGAACTCCTCAACAGGAGCCTCCGCCGCCGAGGGTTCCCTGGCCGAGCTAAGCGAGGTCAGGGAGGAGGTGGGGATCTAGATGTTGAACCCGAGGGCGCGCATCTGGTCCTTGCCGTCATCGGTAATCCGTTCCGGACCCCATGGCGGCATCCACACCCAATTCAGGCGCCATTCGTCCACAACACCGTCCAGGGCCTTGCCGACCTGCTCTTCGAGCACGTCCGTCAGCGGGCACGCAGCGGTTGTGAGCGTCATGTCGATCAGCAGTGCGCCGTCGTCGTCGGAGTATTTCAACCCGTAGAGCAAACCGAGGTCCACAATGTTAACCCCGAGCTCCGGGTCAATGACGTCCTTGAGGGCCTCTTCGACATCCTCAAGGCTCGTCCGGGCGGTATTGATTTCGGTCATGACTGGTCCTTACTAGGCCTGTGCTGCTGCTGCCGCGGCTGCGATGCTCGCTGCCCCGGCGCCTTTAGCGTAGCGGTCGTAGCCTTCTTCTTCGAGTCGGTCGGCCAATTCCGGGCCACCCTCTTCGACTACCTGTCCGTCAACGAACACGTGGACGAAGTCCGGCTTGATGTAGCGCAGAATCCGTGTGTAGTGCGTGATGAGCAGGGTACCCATGTTGCCCTCGGCGTGAGCCCGGTTGACGCCCTCTGACACAACCTTGAGCGCGTCGACGTCGAGGCCTGAGTCGGTTTCGTCGAGGATGGCGAAGCGCGGCTTGAAGAGTTCCAGCTGGAGGATCTCGACGCGCTTCTTCTCGCCACCGGAGAAGCCCTCGTTGACGTTGCGCTGCGTGAAGTCAGCATCGATGCGGAGCTGGGCCATTGCAGCCTTGACGTCCTTGGTCCAGTGACGCAGGGACGGTGCTTCGCCGTCGATGGCGGTCTTCGCGGTGCGCAGGAAGTTGGTCATGCTGACGCCGGGGACCTCCACGGGGTACTGCATGGCGAGGAAGAGGCCTGCCCGGGCGCGCTCGTCAACGCTCATGGCCAGCACGTCCTCGCCGTCGAGGGTGATGGTGCCACCCGTGACGTTGTAGCGGGGGTGGCCGGCAATGGTGGAGGCCAGCGTGGACTTGCCCGAGCCGTTGGGCCCCATGATGGCGTGGGTCTCGCCGGTCTTGATGGTCAGGCTAACGCCCTTCAGGATCTCTTTGGTGCCCTGTTCGGTGTCAATGCTGACGTGCAGGTCCTTGATCTCAAGAGTAGACATGTGTCTTGTTCTCCTCTGCACCATGCCCTCCGGCGGCGGTGCGGTTTCTTGGCTTGAAGTTTTTGATGTGCGGTTGGCGGTTAGCTGAAGTTGGGGGCCTCAGCGCCATTGAGTACGTTGGTGAAGTCCACGTAGACGTCGTCGCCCTCGATGGTGACCGCGAAAACCGGTACCGGGTCGTAGGCAGGCAGCTGAAGGGGCTCTCCCGTGCGGAGATCGAACTGGGATCCATGGCCCCAGCACTCGATCATGCAACCCTCGACTTCACCTTCCGAAAGAGAGACGTCCGCGTGCGAGCAGGTGTCACCAATTGCATGGATGTCACCCATCGAGTCCTTCACGATGGCGACGGGGTAGTCGTCGATCAGGATCCGCAGTGCCTGCTTGAGTTTGATCTCACTGGCGCTGCAGACGAGCTCACCCTTCGGCTGTTCAATCATGTGGTGGTTTCCGTACCCGTTCAGTTATTGGTAGCGGCGAGTTCGCGCTCAACCGCGGCAGTGAGGCGCTCCTCGAGCGCCGGCACCTTGATCTTCTGGATGATTTCGTTCAGGAAGCCCCGAACCACCAGCCGGCGGGCAACCTCTTCGGAGATTCCGCGTGCCATCAGGTAGAACAGGTGCTCGTCGTCGAAACGTCCGGTGGCGCTTGCGTGCCCCGCACCCTCGATCAGGCCGGTTTCAATCTCCAGGTTCGGGACAGAGTCGGCGCGGGCGCCGTCCGTCAAAACCAGGTTGCGGTTGGCCTCGTAGGTGTCCGTGCCTTCTGCTTCCTTACGGATCAGGACGTCGCCTACCCAGACGGTGTGGGCGTTCTTGCCCTGCAGCGCACCCTTGTAAAGAACATTGGACTTGCAGTTGGCCACGGAGTGGTCAACGAACAGCCGCTGCTCAAGGTGCTGGCCGGCGTCGGCGAAGTACAGGCCCAGGAGCTCAACTTCGGCGCCGGTGGCGGTGAAGCGTGCTGACGGGGTCATGCGCACCAGGTCGCCACCAAGGCTCACCACGATGTGCTTGAACTTCGCGTCGCGGCCAAGCTTTGCCTGCTGTGAGGACGCGTGCACGGAATCGTCATGCCATTCCTGGAGGGAAATGACAGTGAGGTCAGCGCCGTCCCCTACCAGGATCTCGACGTTCTGCGAGACGACGGCGGTGCCCTGGTGGTCAAGGACCACCACAGCCTTGGAGAACTTCTTCGCCTCGATGACGATGTGCTGTGCAGAAGCCTCGGTACCTTGGCCGGTGATCAGGACACTGATTTCATCCGTTACCTGGGCTTCAGCAGGCACGGTGATGACAGTAGCCTCAGTGAAGTTCTCCCAGGCATTGGCCGAAACCCTGTCTTCAGGAATCGCAGCGGAACCGATGCGGTTGTCGTTGCGGTCAACCGTTTCCACCAGGACTCCCAAGGGTGCTGTGACAAGCACCTCAGGGGCAGTTCCGGTCAAGGCGTCCGTGTGGAGCCCGCGAAGGCGCTTCAGTGGCGTGAAGCGCCAGTCTTCCTCCATGCCGGTAAGCGGCTTGAAGTCGGCGAGGTTGTAGGACGTCAGGCGCCCGGCCCGTGAGCTGTCGGGAATCCCGACGCCGCCGCCATGGGAGTGGCTCTTGGCGGAAGCTCCAGCCAGCGGCGCCTTCGATTCAGTGGAATTGATGGGCGAAAGGCTCTCGCCCTCCTCGGTGAAACCGTTGATGAACGGCTGGGCTGAGGGCGCGCCGATTCGCGCTTTTTCGGTGGTGATTTCAGTCATCGTTATCCGACGGACCCTTCCATCTGGAGTTCAATCAGGCGGTTCAGCTCGAGTGCGTACTCCATCGGGAGTTCGCGGGCAATTGGTTCGATGAAGCCGCGGACGATCATCGCCATGGCCTCGTCTTCGCGCATACCGCGGGACATGAGGTAGAAGAGCTGTTCTTCGCTGACCCGGGACACCGTTGCTTCGTGTCCCATAACAACATCGTCTTCGCGGATGTCGATGTACGGGTACGTGTCAGAGCGGCTGATGGTGTCCACCAGCAGCGCGTCACAGCGGACCGTGTTAGCGGAGTGCTTAGCACCTTCGCGCACCTGGACCAGGCCGCGGTAGGCCGCGCGGCCTCCACCACGGGCCACAGATTTGGACACAATCGAGCTCTTGGTGTTCGGCGCGATGTGGACCATCTTGGAGCCGGTGTCCTGGTGCTGGCCTTCGCCGGCGAACGCGATGGACAGGGTTTCACCCTTGGCGTGCTCTCCCACGAGGTAGACGGCAGGGTACTTCATGGTCACCTTGGAACCGATGTTGCCATCGATCCACTCCATGGTGGCGCCCTCTTCACAGATGGCGCGCTTGGTGACCAGGTTGTACACGTTGTTGGACCAGTTCTGGATGGTCGTGTAGCGGACGCGGGCGCCCTTCTTCACGATGATCTCCACAACGGCTGAGTGCAGCGAGTCGGAGGTGTAAATCGGCGCGGTGCAGCCCTCGATGTAGTGAACGTAGGAGTCTTCGTCCGCGATAATGAGGGTGCGTTCGAACTGGCCCATGTTTTCCGTGTTGATGCGGAAGTATGCCTGCAGGGGGATGTCTACGTGGACGCCCTTGGGCACGTATACGAAGGAACCGCCGGACCAGACAGCCGTGTTCAGCGATGCGAACTTGTTGTCACCCACAGGGATGATGGTGCCGAAGTACTCCTGGAAGATCTCAGGGTGCTCCCGCAGCGCAGTATCAGTATCAAGGAAGATAACGCCCTGCTTTTCAAGGTCTTCACGCAGCTGGTGGTAGACGACCTCGGACTCGTACTGGGCGGCGACGCCGGAGACCAGCCGCTGCTTTTCGGCCTCGGGGATGCCGAGCTTGTCATACGTGTTCTTGATGTCGTCCGGCAGGTCCTCCCAGCTGGTGGCCTGCTTCTCGGTGGACCGCACGAAGTACTTGATGTTGTCGAAGTCGATGCCAGACAGGTCCGCACCCCAGGTGGGCATGGGCTTGCGGTCGAAGTACTTCAGGCCCTTGAGGCGGAGGTCCAGCATCCACTGGGGCTCGCTCTTTTTCTCCGAAATGTCCCGGACAACGTCCTCATTGATCCCACGGCGGGCGTTGGCGCCGACGTCGTTCTTGTCGGACCAGCCGTACTCGTAGGTGCCGATTCCGTGGAGCTCGGGATTCTTTTCCAGAATCTCCGAAATCACAGTAGAGTCAGCAACCTTTTTCTCTGATAGTTGGTCCGTCATCACGGCCTTTCTTGCAGATGGTTGGATACTTCGTCCGGGTTTTCCGGCAATACTTCTGAGGTTCGGGGTGTTGCGGGTGTTTCCCGCCCCTGAACCGCCGGTCGACCCGTAGGTATATGGGTAGTACAGACATGCCCCCCGCGGGCCAACGTGGAGAGGCGGCGCACGTCAACGCCTACCAGCCGGGAAAAAACTTCGGTTTCCACGTCGCAGAACACCGGGAACTGGGCAGCGAGCTGTTGAATCGGGCAGTGGCCCTGGCAGAGCTGGACGCTGGAGAGCGCGGCGGGAAGGGGCGCCTTGGCTTCAACGGAAGCTGCGGATGAAACGTAACCGTCCCTGGAGAGGGCCGCGGACAGGGCCCGCGCCCTTGCAGTGATATCAGCCCCGGCTGCTTCAACTTCCGGCGCATAGCGGCGTTCCATATCCGAGAAACGCTCGACGGCGAACTCGCGGACCGCTTCGGAGCCGGCCATGTTCTCAAGCTGCTTGAGTGCAGAGCTTGCAATGTTCAAGTAGTCGTCGCCGAGGCTTGATTGGCCCTGTGAGCTCAGAACATAACGGCGGGCGGGACGGCCTGCACCGGCGCCGGCCCTGGCCACGCGCTTTACTTCGATCACTCCCCTGCGGGCGAGGTGATCAAGGTGGCGGCGGACCGCAGCCGGGGTGAAGCCCAGGAGATCACCAAGCTCAGCGGCGCTCACCGGTCCATGCTCCAGAACGGCGTTCAGAACGCGGTCGCGGGTACGGTCCTCAGCCTCGGCGATTGCCGAAGCCGGAACAGCTTGGAGCACCGCCGGCACGCCTGCTGGCGCGCTGCGGCTGATCAAGCGCGCAGAAGTGGATGAGCTCATGGAATACACAACATAATAATGTCGTAATTTAGTCCCGGCATCCAGTAAGGCTAGGCTGGCCTGCTCGCCGCCTCAGTGTGACCTCGGACACCCCGGAACCTGAACTGAGTGCACTGCTACTACATCACGTAGAATGCTTTGGTGCAATCCCCCCAATCCACTGTTCTGTCCATAGACGGGTTAGTCAAGGACGTTGGTCCGCTCCCGGCCCTGGATGGCAAGATGCTCCGGGTAGTGGGTGGCCTGTCCCTCGTGGCCGAGCGCGGCAAGGTCACTGCCCTCCTGGGCGCCAACGGCGCAGGCAAAACCACCACAATTGAATGCGCACAGGGCCTTCAAAAACGCACTGGTGGAACTATCACCCTGTTGGGGCAGGACCCCGATACGGCTGATGCCGGCCTTCGCTCCCGGGTCGGTGTGATGCTGCAGGACGGTGGACTGCCGCCGTCGGCCCGTCCCATCCCGTTACTCCGCCATATAGCGGGAATGTACCGGAACCCCTGGCCTCTGGACGAGCTGATTCAGCGGCTGGGAATCGATACCTTCAGCAGAACCAGCGTACGCCGGCTCTCCGGGGGGCAGAAGCAGCGCCTCGCCCTCGCGGCCGCGCTGGTGGGTCGGCCCGAGGTGCTTTTCCTTGACGAGCCAAGCGCCGGCCTGGATCCGCAGTCCCGCAACATTGTCTTTGAACTCATCACCGAACTGCGTTCGGCCGGGATGGGAATCATCCTGACAACCCACCTTATGGACGACGCACAGCGTCTCGCCGATTACGTCTACATCATTGACGCCGGCAGGAACGTCGCGCAGGGAACGGTGGCGCAACTGCTGCAGCGGAACGTTTCACCCGACCCGGCCCAGCCCCACATCCGAACCCTCCTCTTCGAGGCGCGGCCAGGCCTGGACTTCACTGGTGTTTTTCCTGCAGGAATCGACGTCAGGGAGAGCAGGGCCGGGAGCTACTCCGCCACTGGTGCGCTCACCCCCGAGGACCTTGCCGCCCTCACCGCCTGGTGGGCAGCACGCGGCATCATGCCCGGCTCCCTGAACCTGGAAGCCCGCAGCCTCGAGGATGTATTCCTGGACATTTCCGGAAGGGATATCCGATGAGCGAGACGCTCGGAGGCGCCCCCGCGCCTCTGTTCAAACGGATCGCGCTTCAAGGCGGCTATGAGGCCCTGACCATGATCCGCAACGGCGAACAACTGATACTTGCCATCGTGCTGCCGCTCTTGGCCTTGGTGGGCCTGACCGTCACACCACTGCTGGACGGGCTCGGCGGGAGCCGGGTCGACGTCGCAGTGCCGGGCATCCTCGCCCTCTGCGCCATGTCCACAGGCTTCACGGGTCAAGGCATTTCCACAGGATTCGACCGCCGTTACGGCGTACTGCGGTTCCTGTCCACCACGCCGCTCGGCCGGACCGGGCTCATCGCTGGAAAGATCCTGGCGGTGCTGGCAGTCCTCGCCCTGCAGGTGCTGGTGATCGGTTCAGTAGCCGCGATCCTGGGCTGGCAGCCCAACCCGGCAGGCCTGCTCCCGGGCCTTGTCCTGCTGGTGGTGGGCGGAGCAGCTTTCACTGCCCTTGGCCTTCTAGTAGCCGGCACTGTCCGTCCTGAAGCCACCCTGGCTATCACCAATCTGCTGTGGATTCTGCTCGGGGCACTCGGCGGCATCGTCATCCCGGCGGAACGGCTGCCCGGCCCGGCCCAGCACCTAGTGCACTTCCTGCCGTCCGGCGCCCTCGGTGAGGCCTTGCGGGACGCATTGCTGCATGGGCGCGTCAACACCGCGGCCGTTCTTGTCCTGCTGCTGTGGACGGCCGTCGCCGGCGCAGCAGCGGCCCGTTGGTTCAAGTGGAATTGAGAAACCTGTGAGTACGGCATCGCGCCTCCCCGGGATCGTGTCCCGGTTTACTTCCAAGCTCCCCGTGTCGGTGGACAGGACGGTGCTCCGCCTTGCGGTCCTGTCCCTCATCGGCCAGACGATTCTGGTGGTGACCGGAGGTGCCGTACGGCTCACATCCTCGGGCCTGGGCTGCCCCACCTGGCCGCGTTGCACCGAGGATTCCCTGGTCAACACCCCCGAGATGGGGCTCCACGGCTTCATCGAGTTCGGCAACCGGCTCCTCACGTTCGCTCTGGCGGCCGTTGCGGCCCTGATGCTGGTGTACTTGTGGAACCTGCGCAAGGAGCGTCGCGATCTGTTCCTCCTGGCTCTCGGACTGTTGGCAAGCATCCCGGCGCAGGCCATCATCGGCGGAATCACCGTCCTCACCCAGCTCAACCCGTGGGTTGTGGGCCTGCATTTCCTCGTCTCCATGGGGTTGGTGGTGCTGGCAACATTGCTGGTTAACCGGGCCTATGGCAGGACGGGCAGGTTCCGCTCAATACAGCTGGCCCCTCTGCCTGGCGTGGCGCGCCCGCTGATGGCCGCCGTCGCCCTTTTCTCTGCTGTTGCTGTGTGCCTGGGAGTTGTGGTGACGGGGGCCGGGCCACACGCCGGCGATGCCGATGCCCCCCGCAACAACCTCGACTGGGATTTGTTCTCGCACATCCATGCAGTGCCGGCGTACCTGATTACGGCGGGGTCCCTGTTGGCCCTGTATCTCGTCTTGCAGGGAAAGATCAACGGCCCGTTCCGCTCCGCCGTTTTCCTGTTGCTCTCGGTAACTGTGCTGCAGGCTGTCATTGGCTTCAGCCAGTACTACAACGGGATCCCAGCGCTGCTGGTTGGCATGCACATGCTCGGCGCGGCACTGCTGATGATCGCAGCAACCAACGCCGCGGACCTCGCTCGCTCAAGCCCAGTTAAATAACCCGACGCTCCTTCAGATCCTGCGCCTAAATGCCGGACGCTCCTTCAGATTCTGTGCCTGAGTGCCGGGCGCTCGCTCAGATTCTGTGCCTGAGTGCCGGACGCTCGCTCAGATCGTGTGAGGGAGCGTTTGGGGTTAGGCCGCGGGACGTGAGGGAGCGTTTGGGGTTAAGCCGCGAAAGGTGAGGGAGCGTTTGGGGTTAAGCCGCGAAAGGTGAGGGAGCGTTTGGGGTTAGGCCGCGAGACGTGAGGGAGCGTTTGGGGTTAGGCCGCGAGACGTGAGGGAGCGTTTGGGGTTAAGCCGCGAGACGTGAGGGAGCGTCTGGGAGGGCTAGCCGGACATCAATGCCGTGCCAACGAACGGATCAATGGCGAGGGCGATAAAGAGTAGGGTGAGGTAGCTGATGGAGCCGTGGAAAACCTTCATGGCACCCTTGTTCGAAACGTCTCCGGCCTGCGCCCTGTTGTAGAGGGCGTGGGACTCAGAGAGGAACCATGCACCTGCGAGCACGGCGGTTGCTGTGTAAACCCAACCCGCGCCGCCGGCGGGGACCATCAGCAGTGAACACACCACCATGGCCCACGCATAAAGGACCACCTGGACAGAAACCACCCTGGCGCCGGCGATGGCACCAAGCATGGGCACATTGGCGTTCCGGTAGTCTTCGCCATACCGCATGGAAAGCGGCCAGTAGTGCGGCGGCGTCCACAGGAAAATCACCATGAAGAGAACGACGGCGGGCCACTCGACGGTGTTTGTCACGGCAGCCCAGGCGATCAGGACGGGAAAGCACCCCGCGGCACCGCCCCACACAATGTTCTGGGCAGTGCGCCGCTTCAGGATCATGGTGTAAATGACCACGTAGAAAAGGATGGCGCCGAGGCCCAGCCAGGCGGACAGCGGGTTTGCTCCGAACCAGAGGATGGCAATCGCCGCGGCGCCAAGGAGAGACGCGAAAACCAGCGCTTCACGGGGGGTAACCTCGCCCGTGACGAGAGGCCTCTTCTCGGTGCGGTGCATCAGTTTGTCGATGTCGCGGTCGATGTAGCAGTTGAAAGCGCCCGCACTGCCCGCGGCGAAGGCTCCGCCAACCAGTGTCGCGAGGATGAGCCCAACCGAGGGGAAGCCGCGCTCTGCGTAGATCATGGTGGGAAGGGTGCTGACGAGGAGAAGTTCAATGACCCTTGGTTTGGTGAGGGCCACGTACGCCTTCGCTTTGCGGGCGATGCCTGCCTTCCCCGGAAGCCGGGCAGCGTTGAGAGGCGTATCGGTTGTACTCACGGTGCAGTCACTCTGTTCTGTCTGGCGGTTTATTTCCGGTGGACCTCAATGGCGGGACCCGCAAAACGGGCCTGCGCACCCCTTCGGCGGCCTTCGATTATCATACCGTGGAGCTACCGCCGGCATTGTTCACTTGCCATTCCGTCGGCGTCGTTTGTTTTGCCTGTGGCTTCGCCGGAGGGTTTTTCCTGCGACTTTGCCAATGATTCAGGGAGGTTAACTGATTCTCACAACCTCCCTGCTATACGGTGATTCATATAAGGAAAATTCAGTCCACTTAGTGAGATTCACGCTGACCAGGGTGTGGATTAGGGCTAAGCTGTCACCAGATCAGCACGCAAGGGGTAGCGCTGGAAAGCGTATTCCCCCCTCTGCCATGCGACTGAAGATAGATCAACGTTTCAATGGTGAACGGCTGGTACACACTGCAGCAGGCGCCATCATGTGCCCTGTTCCGGCCTGGCCGTACCAATTGCCGTCAGCACAGAGAGGGGCCCGGTTTTCGTGCCACATTTGGAAGAGCAAGAACTGTCATGGACCAGCTTGGACCAACGCGCCGTGGATACCGTGAGGGTATTGGCCGCGGATGCCGTGGAGAAGGTGGGCAACGGCCACCCCGGGACGGCCATGAGTCTGGCGCCTGCCGCATACCTTCTCTTCCAGAAGCTGATGCGCCACGATCCCCGGAATCCTGATTGGCTGGGACGCGACCGTTTCATCCTGTCCCCGGGCCACACATCACTGACCCTGTACATCCAGCTGTTCCTTTCCGGCTACGGCCTGGAGCTGAAGGACCTGGAGGCGCTGCGCACTTGGGGTTCACTGACCCCCGGGCACCCGGAGTACAAGCACACCGCCGGCGTGGAGATCACCACCGGCCCGCTGGGCCAGGGCCTGGCATCCTCTGTTGGGTTCGCTTACTCGCAGCGCCGTATGCGCGGCATGTTCGACGCCGATGCTGCCGCCGGCACCAGCCCGTTTGACCACACCATCTGGGTTATCGCATCCGACGGCGACCTCCAGGAAGGCGTGACCTCTGAGGCTTCCTCGCTGGCGGGTCACCAGGAACTGGGCAATCTTGTTGTTATCTACGATGAGAACCACATCTCCATCGAGGACGACACCGACATCTCCTTCACGGAGGACGTGCTGAAGCGCTACGAGTCTTACGGCTGGCACACCCAGCGCGTGGACTGGACCAAGACCGGCGAATACAAGGAAGACGTGCAGGAGCTGTACTCGGCACTGCTCACCGCCAAGGCCGAAACGTCGAAGCCTTCCATCATTTCGCTGCGTACCATCATTGGTTACCCCGCCCCGAAGAAGCAGAACACGGGCAAGATCCACGGTTCCGCCCTGGGCGCGGAAGAAGTAGCAGGGCTAAAGAAGGTTCTGGGCTTCGACCCGGCCAAGTCCTTCGACGTTGACCAGGAAGTCCTGGCCCACGCCCGCTCTGTAGTGGACCGCGGCGCGGAGGCCCGCAAGGAATGGGAAGAATCCTTCAACGCCTGGCAGGCAGCCAACCCGGAAAACGCCGCGCTCCTGGAGCGTGTGGAAGCCCGCGAACTGCCCGAGGGCCTGGACGCCGCACTTCCCGTTTTCCCGGCCGGCAAGGACGTTTCCACACGCGCAGCCTCCGGCAAGGTGCTCAACGCGCTTGGCCCGGTCATGCCGGAACTGTGGGGCGGCTCCGCAGACCTTGCTGAATCCAACAACACCACCATCGAGGGCTCGCCGTCGTTCATCCCCGCGTCCAAGCAGACTGACGCCTGGTCCGGGAACCCGTACGGCCGCGTGCTCCACTTCGGTATCCGCGAGCATGCCGCGGCGTCAATCGTGAACGGCATTGCCCTGCACGGCAAGACCCGTGCGTTCTCCGGTACGTTCCTGATCTTCAGCGATTACCAGCGTCCGGCCATCCGCCTCGGTGCCCTCATGGGCGTTCCGTCGCTGTACGTCTGGACGCATGACTCCATCGGCCTGGGTGAAGACGGTCCCACCCACCAGCCTGTAGAACAGCTCGCCTCACTGCGCGCCATCGTTGGTTTGGACGTTGTCCGTCCCGGTGACGCCAACGAGGTGGCTGCGGCATGGAAGACCATGCTGGAGAACCACGAGAACCCGGCCGGCATCGTGCTGACCCGCCAGAACATTCCCACGTACGCCCGCGGCGAAGGCACCGCTGACGGCGACACCTTCGGTTCGACGGCGGGAGTCGCCAAGGGCGGTTACGTCCTGGCCGAGGCCTCGAAGGACGGCGCAACGGTCCCGGCCGACGTCATCCTCATCGGTACCGGCTCCGAGGTCCAGTTGGCCGTCCAGGCCCGCGAAGCCCTTCAGGCCGAAGGCATCGCAGCCCGCGTTGTCTCCATGCCTTGTGTCGAGTGGTTCAACAAGCAGGACGCGGCCTACCGTGAATCCGTGCTGCCCGACGCCGTCAAGGCCCGGGTATCCGTTGAAGCCGGGCTCGCCCTGGGCTGGAGGGAGTTCGTCGGCGACGCCGGCCGCTCCGTATCACTCGAGCACTACGGCGCTTCCGCTGACTACAAGCGCCTTTTCCAGGAGTTCGGCATCACCGCGGAGGCTGTTGCCGCCGCCGCCAAGGACTCCCTCGCTGGCCTGCAGGCCTGAACACGAATTCCAGGAGATAAAAAAATGACTACCCCCACACAGCAGCTGTCCGAGGCCGGCGTTTCCATCTGGCTTGATGACCTTTCCCGCGGACGTCTGGAAACAGGCACGCTGCAGAAGCTCATCGACGAGAAGAACGTCGTCGGCGTCACCACGAACCCGTCCATCTTCCACGCCGCGATCACCACCGGCACGGACTACGACGCCACGATCGCCGCGCAGGCAGCGGCCGGCGCGTCAATCGAAGAGACCATCTTCGAAATCACCACCACCGACGTCGCCGACGCCTGCGACCTCTTCGCCCCTGTCGCGGCAGCCAGCAACGGTGTTGACGGCCGCGTCTCCATCGAGGTGGATCCCCGCCTCGCCTGGGACACCGCCGGTACCGTGGCCGAGGCCCAGCACCTGTACAAGAAGGTCAACAAGGACAACGTCCACATCAAGATCCCGGCGACCCTTGAGGGCCTCGAAGCGATCACCACCACTTTGGCCGCGGGCATCAGCGTGAACGTGACCCTGATCTTCTCCCTCGAGCGCTACCGCGCCGTGATCAACGCGTTCCAGTCAGGTCTGGAGCAGGCCAAGGACAACGGCCACGACCTCTCCAGGATCCACTCCGTGGCATCGTTCTTCGTCTCCCGCGTCGACTCCGAAATCGACAAGCGCCTCGACGCGATCGGCACCGACGAGGCCAAGGCGCTCAAGGGCAAGGCCGGCGTCGCGAACGCCCGTCTGGCCTACCAGGTCTACGAAGAACTCTTCTCCACCGAGCGCTGGGCCCTGCTCGCCGATGCCGGTGCCCTCCCCCAGCGCCCGCTGTGGGCCTCCACTGGCGTGAAGGACCCGGCCTACCCGGACACCCTCTACGTCACCGAACTCGTCGCTCCCGGCGTTGTTAACACCATGCCCGAGAAGACCCTCGACGCCACGTTCGACCACGGAGTGATCACCGGTGACACCATCACCGGCCGCTACGAGGAAGCCAACGCCACCCTTGACGCCCTGGATGCCTTGGGCATCTCCTACAACGAGGTCGTCGCGCTCCTCGAGTCCGAAGGACTGGACAAGTTCGTCGCCAGCTGGAAGGAACTGCTGGCCGACGTCGAGGGCGCCCTCGCCGCTGCACGGAAGGCTTCCTAGTCCATCATGAGCACACTCAGCTACGACGCCACCGGCGCAGCACGCCAGGCCCTTGAACAGCACGTCCCCACCCTCGTTGAGGATCGGATAGCGAGCCGCATTTTTGCAAAGGACCACACCCTGTGGGGTCCTGATGCGGAAGCCGAATCTGCTGTCCGCTTGGGTTGGGTCGAGGCCGCCACCGTTTCACAAGCACTGGTCGCCCCGATCCTGGAACTCCGGGACGCACTTCGTGCAGAGGGCATCACCCGGATCGTTCTTTGTGGGATGGGCGGCTCCTCGCTGGCTCCGGAGGTCATGGCAGGAACTGCAGGCGTCGAGCTGAGTGTGCTCGACAGCACCGACCCTGAACAGGTCAGTGCTGTCCTCGCCGACAGGCTCACCGAAACCGCAATTGTGGTGTCTTCCAAATCAGGTTCAACGCTTGAGACAGATTCCCAGCGACGCATTTTCGAACAGGCCTTCACCGAGGCGGGGCTAGATGCGAAGAGCCGGATCATTATCGTCACCGATCCGGGTTCCCCTCTTGATAAGGCTTCCCGCGAAGCAGGCTACCGGCAGGTGTTCAACGCGGATCCCAACGTGGGTGGGCGTTACTCTGCCCTGACTGCGTTCGGGCTCGTGCCCTGCGGACTTGCCGGCGTCGATATCCAGGCGTTCCTCGACGAAGCTGAGGAAGCCGCGGAAATCCTCAATGACGACGCGCCTGAAAACATCGGCCTTGCACTCGGCGCTGCCCTTGGTGGCACCACACCTCTGCGGAACAAAATCGTCATCGCTGAGGACGGCTCAGGAATAGTCGGTTTCGCAGACTGGGCAGAGCAGTTGATCGCCGAGTCGACGGGCAAGCTCGGGACGGGCGTCCTTCCCGTGGTTGCTGGACCGCAATCACCTGAGGTCACCGGCGGTGCCGAAGACGTTCTGGTGGTGCGGCTCGTGGCCGCGGACGCCGACGTCGAACTTGGGGAAAACGAAGTTGCCATCGCCGGCGGTCTCCCCACCCAGATGATGGTGTGGGAGTTCGCAACGGCAGTTGCCGGCCGGCTCCTGGGGATCAATCCCTTCGACCAGCCCGACGTTGAAGCTGCCAAGGTTGCTGCCCGCGGTCTCTTGGACGCCCAGCCCGAACCCACTCCGGCCAGTTTTGTGGACGGGGTTATCGAGGTTCGCGGCGGGGAGTGGCTTGGCGATTCTGCCACGGCCGCCGATGCTGTAACGTCCCTGCTTTCCCAGCTGGGTGAAGACGGCTACCTTAGCGTGCAGGCATATTTTGACCGCCTGGCCTTCGCGTCCCTCGAGGCTGTCCGGGACCAGTTGGCAGCCGTCAGCGGCCGTCCCGTCACGTTCGGTTGGGGACCCCGGTTCCTGCACTCCACGGGCCAGTTCCACAAGGGCGGGCCGGCGATCGGTGTCTTCCTGCAGGTTACGGCTGCGGCGGCAAAGGATCTCCCCATTCCGGAGCGTCCCTTCACGTTCGGCGAACTCATTGCCGCGCAGGCTGCCGGTGACGCACAGGTCCTGAGCGAGCATGGCCGCCCGGTCCTTCGCCTCCACCTCACTGATCGTGCAGCCGGTGTGCAGCAGCTGCAGGAGATCATTGCTGCGCTGGCCGGCCAGGCCGCGTCCCGACTCGAAAGCTAAGGCACCGAGCTACCATGCCAGAAACTGAAAACGGCGGCAGAAGGCCGGCTCCATTCTCGCGTGGGGCCCTGCGGAATCCTCTGCGGGACCCGCGTGATCGTCGTCTGAACCGCATTGCCGGGCCCTCCTCCTTGGTGCTTTTCGGAGTTACCGGAGACCTCGCCCGCAAAAAGCTGATGCCGGCCGTCTACGACCTCGCCAACCGCGGGCTGCTCCCGCCAAGCTTCGCCTTGGTGGGGTTTGCCCGCCGTCAGTGGGAGAACGAGGACTTTGCGGCGGAAGTAAAGGAGTCAGTCAAGGCCTACTCCCGCACTCCATTCGATGAAGCGGTCTGGAACCAGCTGTCTGAAGGCATCCGCTTCGTACAGGGTGAATTCGACGATGACGCGGCCTTTGAGCGGCTCGGTGACGTCATTGACGAGCTCGATGCACAACGCGGAACCCGCGGCAATCATGCGTTCTACCTCTCGATCCCGCCGAAAGCCTTCGAACAGGTGTGCCGGCAGCTGTCCAAGCACGGACTGGCCCAGGCCGGCGGGGACAACTGGCGTCGCGTGGTCATTGAGAAGCCGTTCGGGCACGATCTCGAATCCGCGCGTCAGCTCAATGACATCGTGGAGTCCGTGTTTCCGCAGGACGCCGTTTTCAGGATCGACCACTACCTCGGCAAGGAGACGGTGCAGAACATCCTGGCGTTGCGTTTCGCGAACCAGCTGTTCGAGCCGTTGTGGAATGCGAACTACGTGGATCACGTCCAGATCACCATGGCAGAGGACATCGGTACCGGCGGCCGGGCTGGATATTATGACGGCGTCGGGGCAGCCCGGGACGTCATCCAGAACCACCTGCTGCAGCTCCTTGCTCTGACGGCCATGGAAGAGCCCATTTCCTTCAACGCCGATGATCTGCGTGCCGAAAAGGAAAAGGTCCTCGCCGCCGTCAAACTGCCGGACGATCTCTCCACGCACTCCGCGCGTGGTCAGTTCGCCGGTGGCTGGCAGGGCGGGGAACAGGTCCTCGGGTACCTCGAGGAAGACGGCATCCCTGCAGACTCCACCACTGAGACCTACGCGGCCATCCGCGTGGACATCAACACCCGGCGTTGGAACGGCGTTCCCTTCTATCTTCGTGCCGGCAAACGCCTGGGCCGGCGCGTGACCGAGATCGCCGTCGTCTTCAAACGCGCGCCGAACCTGCTGTTCCGCGACCATGCCGAGGACGATTTCGGTCAGAACGCCGTAGTCATCCGCGTCCAGCCGGACGAGGGCGCCACTATCCGGTTCGGCTCCAAGGTCCCGGGCACGCAGATGGAAGTCCGGGATGTCACTATGGACTTCGGCTACGGCCATGCCTTCACGGAGTCCAGCCCGGAAGCCTACGAGCGCCTGATCCTGGACGTGCTGCTGGGCGAGCCGCCGCTCTTCCCGCGGCATCAGGAAGTGGAACTGTCCTGGAAGATCCTGGACCCCTTCGAAGAGTACTGGGAGGGCCTGAACGAACAGCCTGAGCCGTACGCCCCCGGGAGTTGGGGACCTGCTTCGGCAGATGAACTGCTTGCCCGCGACGGACGAACCTGGAGAAGGCCATGATCGTAGATCTTCCCGACACAACCACCTCGAAAATCTCCAAAAAGATCATGTCCCTGCGCGAGCAGGGGGGCGTCATCGCCTTGGGCCGGGTGCTGACGCTCGTCGTCGTCACCAAATCCGGGCTCGAGGAAGAAGCCATCGAGGCGGCCAACGAAGCCAGCCGGGAACACCCCTGCAGGATCATCGTGCTTGCCGACGCAGGAGCCTCCGCCCCGACCAGGCTGGACGCCCAGATCCGTGTCGGCGGGGATGCCGGAGCCTCCGAGGTTATTGTGCTGCGGGGCTTTGGAGAACTGGCTGAGGAAAGCGAATCCCTCGTGGCGGCCCTGCTGCTGCCGGACGCCCCCATCGTCGCGTGGTGGCCGCACGGTGCCCCCAAGAGCGCCTGCGACACCTCCATCGGCAGAATTGCCCACCGCAGGATTACTGACTCCGCCAACGAGCCCGATCCTGCTACGGCCCTGGAGAACATCCGCAGAACCTATAAGGCAGGCGACACGGACCTCGCGTGGACCCGCCTCACCAACTGGCGGATCCAACTCGCGGCAGTCCTGGACCAGGTGGACTCCTCTCCGGTTACGGCCATCGCCGTCGAGGGAGCCTCCGACTCCCCCAGCACGCTGCTCCTCGCCGCGTGGCTTACGCTGGCGCTGGACGCACCCGTCACCATAGTTGCCGATCCCGCGGGCACGGGCATCCGACGCGTACGCCTCAGCAGGGCAAGCGGGGACGTACAGCTGTTCAGGCCGGGACTTTCCGTTGCGGAACTCACCCAGCCAGGGCAGCCCGCACAACGGATCTCCCTCCCCCGCCGGAGCCTGAAGGACTGCCTCGCCGAGGAACTCCGCCGCCTGGATCCAGACGATGTGTTCGGTGAAGTGATTACTATTGGACTTCCACTTACTAATCCAAGGAGTGTCCATCCAAGTGAGGCCTGAGCCCAGAGTAAGTATTCATCCTGACTCCTCCGTATTGATGGCGGCGATCGCTGCGCGCCTGATCACCAAGCTTGTGGACGTTCAGGACCGATACGGCGAGGCGACTGTCGTCCTCACCGGAGGCACAGTGGGAATCGGTACCCTCAAGGCCGTTGCCGATTCCGCCGCTGCCCCGGCAGTCAACTGGTCCAAGGTCAACTTCTGGTGGGGCGATGAGCGCTTTGTGGCCGCCGACGACGACGACCGGAACACCCGCCAAGCGCACGCTGCCCTGTTATCGCACATAGGCGTGGATCCTGCCAGGGTTCACGAGCCGGGGTCCACTGGGCAGTTTGCGACGCCGGAGGAAGCGGCTGAAGATTATGCCAGAAGGCTGGCAGAAGCCGCTGCAGCTGAGCATGCGGCAGATGCCTCGGATGACCGTCCGGAGACGCCAGGGAAGCTTCCGAGGTTCGATATCCTCCTTCTGGGGGTAGGACCGGACGCGCACGTTGCGTCGTTGTTCCCCGAACAGGCAGGAATCAGGGAGAAGGAACTCACCGTGGTGGGTGTCCGGAATTCACCCAAGCCGCCGCCGCAGCGGATTTCCTTGACTTTGCCTGCCATTAACACAGCAGCGGAAGTCTGGATGGTGGTTGCAGGCGAGGACAAAGCCGGAGCCGTGGGCCTGGCCTTGGCCGGCGCTAATCCGGTGCAGGTCCCGGCAGCTGGTCCTGCCGGCCGCTCCCGGACTCTCTGGCTCATCGACGAGAACGCCGCCTCGCGGGTCCCGGAGCAGCTAATCCGGAAGAGTCCCGCCAGCGCGTAGTCTTTCAAGCGCTCCAGCCAGGACGTCTTCGGCGTCCTGGCTGGAGCGTCTTTCTTTAACGTACTCCAGGTGGCTTTTGTAGCCGTCCTCAGGCTCTTCCAATGGGGCTTCCTGCTGCGACTGTCCCCGACTCGCCGTTCCGCCGCATCGGCGGCAGTCCCAGACCACAGGGATCTGATCCTCCGGGAGCTTAACAAAAACAGGCCGCGTTTCGTGTCCTTTAGAGCACCAATAGGAGACACGAATACGCGGCAAACTCTCGCCGACGGCAGTTCCGGGCTGATTCTTGGGAACGAAGCCCTCTGCGGCACCGGCACGGGTGCCCCTGAAGCCTGAAGCAGCATGCACCATCGGGAACTCCTGGTTACTCGGCTGGGCGACTCATAAAAACGTCAACAGCCATAGTTTAGGCGGAGTTCCCGATGGTGTCAGCGCCGGCGGGTGGTGAAGATGCGGAAAGAGGCGCGGGCCTGGCTATGCCTAGGAGTCGCCACCCGCGGTGAACCGCATGAGCAGGCCCAAAGCGATGATGACGATTCCCCAGGTGACGCCAAGGATGACGGTGAACCGGTTCAGGTTACGTTCCGCCACCCCAGAGGAGCTGAGTCCGGAGCTCATACCGCCACCGAACATGTCCGACAGACCACCGCCCCGTCCTTTATGGAGGAGGATGAGCAACGTCAGCAGGAGGCTGGTGATGCCCAGGAGGATCTGCAGAATGACATGAAGAACGTCCACGACGGCCTTTCAGAAGATGGAAATTGCGGGAGCCTGACCTGTGTCCGGACTAATCCGTCAGCAGGTGACTCTCGAACCTGACAATATTAGCAAACTCGGCAGGATCAAGGCTTGCGCCGCCCACCAACACGCCGTCGACGTCGGGTTCGTTCAGGATGGCTGCAACATTGTTGGCCTTGACCGAGCCGCCATAGAGGAGCCGGATCTTGGCGGCGATCTCGTCCCCGAAGATGGTGGCAAGTTCGGCACGGATGGCCGCACACATTTCCTGTGCGTCCTCCGGCCCGGCAACCTCGCCTGTTCCGATGGCCCAGACGGGTTCGTAAGCGACAACCAGTTCGGCGGCCTGCTCCGGCGAGAGGCCCTCCACGTTCGCACGCAGCTGCTGAAGCGTGTGGCTTACGTGGGTGCCCGCTTGGCGGATTTCAAGTCCTTCACCCACGCACAGGATCGGAACAAGGCCATGCTGGTAAGCAGCCTTGACCTTGGCGTTCAGGACGTCGTCGGTTTCGTTGTGGACGGTCCGTCGTTCACTGTGGCCCACAAGGACATACTTGCAGCCGAGCTTCTTCAGGAACTGGCCGGAGATATCGCCGGTATAGGCACCCGATTCAAACTGGGACAAATCCTGGCCACCGTACACGACGTCCAGCTCGTCGCCCTGGACGAGGGTCTGGACGCCACGAAGGTCGGTGAATGGAGGGAACACTGCCACCTCGACACGGTTGTAGTCGTGCTTGGCATCGGAAAGAGTCCACGCCAGCTTCTGCAGCAAGGTGATGCCCTGGACGTGGTCCATGTTCATCTTCCAGTTGCCAGCAATCAGGGGCGTACGGTCGAAGGTGCCGTTCATTGACGTTGTCACGTTTTCTCCAAAAGTCATGGTCATGTAAACGGCCGGCAGGGCACCCACAGGTGCCCTGCCGGCCGGAGCAAAATCAGCGGTCCAGAACGCTCAGGCCGGGGAGTTCCTTGCCCTCAAGGTATTCCAGGCTGGCGCCGCCGCCAGTGGAAATGTGACCGAACTGGCTGTCCTCGAAACCGAGGGTACGCACGGCGGCTGCGGAGTCCCCGCCACCGACAACTGTAAAAGCGTCCGTGATGGTCAGGGCCTCGGCGATCGCCCGGGTACCCGCGGCAAACGCCTCGAACTCAAAGACGCCCATAGGTCCGTTCCAGAAAACGGTCTTGGCGGCCTTGATGCGATCGGCGAATGCAGCTGCAGAGTCAGGGCCAATGTCCAGGCCAATACCCTGGGCCCCGAAATTGCTGCTTTCGATGGCATCAGCAGGCACGGTCTGGTGCTCGGCGTCAGCGGAGAATTTGCTTGCCACGACAACGTCGCTCGGCACCACAAATTCGGTTCCCGCGTCTGCCGCCCGCCGCAGGTACTCCTGGACAACCGGGATCTGGTCTTCTTCCAGAAGGCTGCCGGCGACCTTGTGCCCTTCCGCGGCCAGGAAGGTGAACAGCATTCCGCCACCCACCAGGATGGTGTCGGCCTTGCCGATGAGGTTGTCGATCACCGCAAGCTTGTCGGAAACCTTCGAGCCGCCCAGAACCACAACGTAGGGCCGCTGCGTGTCAGTGGTGAGCTTCCGGAGGACTTCCACTTCGGTGTGGACGAGGTCGCCCTGATACGACGGGAGCCGGGTGGCGACGTCGTAAACGCTCGCGTGCTTACGGTGCACGGCACCGAAGGCGTCATCGACGAACGCGCCGTTGGTTCCCGTAAGCGCCACGAGCTCGTCCGCGAAGGCTCCGCGCTCGGCATCGTCCTTACTGGTCTCGCGGGCATCAAACCGGACGTTCTCCAGGACGAGGACTTCGCCGTCCTGCAAGGAGCCAGCCAGCTCCTTGGCGGACTGCCCGACAGTGTCTTCTGCAAGGGTGACGTTGAAGGAAGCAAGCTCGGCAAGCCGCGCTACGGCTGGCTTAAGCGAGTACTTCTCTTCGGGAGCGCCCTTGGGGCGGCCAAGGTGGGCTGTTACCAGCACGCGGGCACCGGCGTCCGTGAGCTTTGCCAGGACCGGAAGGGAGGCCTTGATACGGCCATCGTCAGTCACTGTAGAGCCGTCGAGCGGCACATTCAGGTCACTTCTGACAAGAATGTACCGCCCGCGGACACCTTCAGCGATCAGTTCGTTGAGGGTGTGAAATGTCATGTAGCTAACCCTAGCCCAGCTTCGCTGCCACGAGCTCCGTCAGGTCCACGAGGCGGTTGGAGTAGCCCCATTCGTTGTCATACCAGGAAACAACCTTGACCTGGTTGCCAATGACCTTCGTCAGGCCGGAGTCGAAAATGGAGGAAGCGGGGTCGCCAACGATGTCCGAGGAAACGATCGGTTCGTCGGTGTAGGTCAGGATTCCCTGCAGCTCATCGGACTCAGCTGCCTTCTTCAGAGCCGCGTTTACTTCCTCGACCGTGGTCTCGCGGGAAACCGTGACGGTGAGGTCGGTGGCCGAACCTGTGGGGACCGGAACGCGGATGGCGTAGCCGTCGAGCTTGCCCTTGAGTTCCGGCAGGACAAGGCCGATCGCCTTTGCGGCACCGGTGGAGGTCGGAACCATGTTGACGGCGGCGGCGCGGGCGCGGCGGAGGTCGTTGTGGGGGCCGTCCTGCAGGTTCTGGTCAGCGGTGTAGGCATGGATGGTGGTCATCAGGCCGCGTTCGATGCCGAAGGCGTCGTTGATGACCTTGGCCAGCGGGCCAAGGCAGTTGGTGGTGCAGGAAGCGTTGGAGATGATGTTGTGGTTTGCCGAGTCGTAGAGCCCGTCGTTGACACCCATCACGATGGTGATGTCCTCATCAGAGGCCGGTGCAGAGATGAGTACCTTCTTGGCACCGGCATCAATGTGCTTCTGTGCGGCGGCGGCTTTCGTGAAGAAGCCGGTGGATTCGATAACGATGTCGACGCCGAGTTCGCCCCAGGGCAGGTTGGCGGGATCGCGCTCGGCCAGCACCTTGATGGCGTTGCCGTTGACGATGATGTTGCCGTCCTTGACCTCAACGGTTTCCTTGAGCCGGCCGCCGACGGAATCGTACTTGAGCAGGTGGGCCAGTGCTTCAGGGCTGGTGAGGTCGTTGACTGCAACAATCTCGAGGTCAGCGCCCTGCGCGAGGGCTGCGCGGAAGTAGTTGCGGCCAATGCGGCCAAAGCCATTAATACCAATACGGGTCGTCACTTGTAGTCTCCTTGGTGCTCTTGCAAGCACACCTAGTTGAGTCGGGCGTTCAAAGCCAACTAACAGATCCCGCACGCCATTGGGCAGAGATGATTACCAGATCGGAGGGCGACCAGCCACATTGCTGAAGGCTAACCGCCTTCCGTGATCCATCTTACGTTTAAGAAGGTCGGCCCCCGCAAGTGCGGGGGCCGACCTTCCACGATTCGGTCAGAATCAACCTAAATGTGAAGTTTGTTACAAGCGCGTGTAGTCCTGATCACACGCCGAGGGTGATGAGGCCGGTTGCGTTGGCGCGGGCGCCCTCGAACCGCTTAGCCACATCGGCCCAGTTGACGATGTTCCAGAATGCCTTGACGTAGTCAGCCTTGACGTTGACGTAGTCCAGGTAGAAGGCGTGCTCCCACATGTCCAGCATCAGCAGCGGGGTGGTGCCAAGCGCAACGTTGCCCTGCTGATCGTAAAGCTGCTCAATGACAAGGTTGCCGCCAACGGGTTCGTAGGCCAGGAAACCCCAACCTGAGCCCTGGAGGCCCAGGGCTGCGGCGGAGAACTGGGCGCGGAAGGCGTCAAAGGACCCAAAGGCGTCGTCGATTGCTGCTGCCAGCTCGCCCTCAGGCTTGTCGCCGCCGTCCGGGGAGAGGTTGTTCCAGAACACGGAGTGGTTGACGTGCCCGCCGGTGTGGAAGGCCAGATCCTTGGAGAGCCTGTTGATGTTGGCGAAGTCACCCTTGTCCCGGGCGTCGGCAAGCTGTGCCAGGGCGTTGTTGGCGCCAGCCACGTAGGCGGCGTGGTGCTTGCTGTGGTGCAGCTCCATGATTCGGGCGGAGATATGGGGCTCCAGCGCTGCATAGTCGTAGCTGAGTTCGGGCAGTACGTACTCGGTCACAAAATCCTCCAATGTCGTGGACGGGTTGTCCGGTTCGGTAACTCTCGGATTGTGCATCCGGATGGCTGAGCACCCGGAAAACTGCGGTGGCTGAACCCTGACGTTCCGGTGGCCTCCCGAGGGGCATAACCTCCGGTTGGTTCAGGGTATTTCCATCGTCCGTTCTAGATTCTAGGGGCGGGCCTACTCGTCCAGCATTTCAGGCGTCACATTGGCTTCCGTCCCGGGAATACCCAGGTCAAGCGCTTTTTTGTCCGCCATAGCCAGCAACCGGCGGATTCTTCCGGCGATGGCGTCCTTCGTCATAGGCGGATCGGCAAGCCGGCCAAGCTCGTCCAGGCTGGCCTGTTTGTGAGCGACCCGGAGTTCGCCTGCGTACTTCAAATGGTCCGGAACATCGTCCCCGAGGATCTCCAGAGCGCGGTCTACCCTTGCCCCCGCGGCGACGGCTGCCTGGGCGGAACGGCGCAGATTTGCGTCGTCGAAGTTGGCGAGCCGGTTGGCAGTGGCCCTGACTTCCTTCCGCATCCGCCGTTCTTCCCACACCATCAGGGCGTCGTGTGCGCCCATGCGGGTGAGCAACGCTGCGATCGTATCGCCGTCGCGGATCACCACCCGGTCCACTCCCCTGACTTCGCGGGCCTTGGCCTGGATGTTGAGGCGCCGCGCTGCACCAACAAGCGCCAATGCTGATTCCGGTCCAGGACACGTCACCTCCATGGATGAGGACCGGCCCGGTTCCGTGAGCGAGCCGTGGGCCAGGAAGGCACCCCGCCACACCGCTTCCGCGTCTGCGGCCGAGCCGTTGACCACGGCTGAAGGCAATCCCCGTACGGGACGGCCCCGGGCGTCCAGGAGGCCGGTCTGACGTGCGAGGGCTTCGCCATCGCGCACCACGCGGACGACGTAGCGGTTCCCGCGGCGGAGGCCGCCGCCGGACACGACGATGATTTCACTCTGGTGGCCGTAGACCTCCGCGATAGCCGCGCGCAGTCGCCGCGCAGTGGATGCGAGATCCACCTCCGCCTCGATCACAATGCGGCCGGAGATAATGTGGAGTCCCCCGGCGAAGCGCAGCATTGCTGACACTTCGGCCTTGCGTACCGAGGACTTCTTGATGTCCAAACGGGACAGTTCTTCTTTGACCGATGCTGTCAGTGCCATGAGGCCTTCCTAACTGTTCCCGAAAATATCGTTATACGCCGTTGCCAATCGCAGGGGATCATGGATCGGACGGCGGCTCGACGCCCCTACTTTACCCAAGACCACCTCGGCTCCCAGCATCCCGGCCGCTTGCTCAAATTCCTTGACATCGGGCACTGAAGCGGGGTCGGCGAGCACAACATCAACGGTGAACTCAGGAGCGTAGGCACGCACGACCTTTAAATGGTCAGCAGCGGACATTCCCGATGTTTCCTTCGTGTCCGTTGCCAGGTTCATGGTCAGGCACCGCTTGGCTGGAGTATCACACAGTGCCTGGCGCATTTCGGGCAACAAGAGATGGGGAAGGACAGAGGTGTACCAGGACCCGGGCCCGAGGACCACCCAATCAGCGAGTTCAATGGCCATCAGTGCCTCCGTGCAGGCGGGGGCGCCTGCGGGCAGCAAACGGACCCGGTCCAGTGAACCGGCGACGGCACATTTGGCCTGGCCGTGAACGGTGTGCAGGACCGTGCTGCCATCCGGAGCCTGAACCCGGACATCACCTTCGATAGTCAGGGGCACGCTTGACATGGGAAGAACCTGCCCCCGGGCACCAAGCAAGGCACCCGCCCACTTCAGCCCGGCCACGGTGTCCCCGAGGAGTTCCCACAGGGTCACGATGAGCAGATTTCCCATTGCATGGCTGTCCAGCGAACCGCCGGTGCCGTTGACGGGGCTGAAGCGGTGCTGCATGACGTCGCGCCAGGTCCGGCCCCAATCTGTATCGTCGCACAGGGCTGAGAGGGCCATACGCAGGTCTCCGGGGGGAAGCACGCCGTATTCCTCTCGGAGCCGCCCGGAGGATCCGCCGTCGTCCGCGACGGTAACGACGGCCGTGAGCTCCGAGGTCAGAAGCCGGAGTGCGGATAGCGAGGCGGACAGCCCGTGGCCGCCGCCCAGTGCGACCACCGTGGGGCCTTTCTGCTGGCCTCCCGTGCCGCCGGTTGGCGGCACCAAAGGCAAGGGACCGGTAAGAAGACCCATTATTCGCGACCCAGGTCCCGGTGCGTCGTGGTCACGGTAACCCTGGGATACTGGGCAAGTTTTTTGGAAAGTTCGACGGCGACCGCTACTGAACGGTGTTTCCCTCCTGTGCAGCCCACGGCGATGGTGGCATAGTGCTTGTTCTCCCTCCGGTAGCCGTCCAGGACGGGCTCCAGGGCCAGAACATAGCGATCAACAAAGTTTTTCACGCCATCCGCCTCCAGGACGTAGTCGCTCACGTCTTCGTCGAGCCCGGTGTGGGGCCGCAGATTAGGAACCCAATGGGGGTTGGGAATGAAACGGGCATCGGCCACGAAATTGGCGTCCACCGGGAGGCCGTACTTGAATCCGAAGCTCATGACGTTGAGGCGGAGGGCCACCGGACCCGTTTCGCTGAACAATTCTGTGATGGCCGTCGCGAGCCCATGGACGTTGAACTCCGAGGTGTCCAGAACGACGTCGGCGGAGTCCCGCAGTTCCTGCAGAACCTCCCGCTCGGCGGCGATGCCGTCAAGGATCCTGCCTCCGCCCTGGAGGGGGTGGGGCCGCCGTCCCTGCTCAAAACGCCTGACGAGCACGTTGTCATTCGCATCGAGGAACAGCACGCGAAAGGTGACGCCGCTCGCCTCCAGCGCACCAAGGGCACTGCGGATGTTCGCGAAAAGGGCCTTGCTGCGTACGTCCATGACTACAGCGAGCTTAGGGATGGACTGGGGTGCATGCGAGACGAGCTCAGCAAGGGTTCCGAGCATCTGCGGAGGCAGGTTCTCCACCACATACCAGCCGTGGTCCTCCAATGCGTCAGCTGCGGTGCTCCTCCCCGCCCCTGACATTCCGGTGACTACAAGCAACTCCGCTTCCACAGGCTTGACCGGCGAGGATCCGTCCTGATCAGCTTCAGATCCTGTCGTCGACTCTGCCATCAGTTCAGCCCCATTTCTGCCGCGCCGTTCAAGCGCAGCTGCACGTATCTTTGTCCCGTTCCTTACCCTAGCCAAGATTCCTTGGCCGGGCTAAGTTTCCAGGATCTCCCCGGTGGTCATGTTCACTGCGGGCGCAACGGCGTCGGCGGACCCGTCATCCCCGGTGAAGTGCGTGACTATCGCTTCAGCCAAGGACGGACCGATCCCCTTGGCGGCTGTCAGTTCCATAGCCGTGGCCGCCTTGATTTTCTTGACGGAGCCAAACTCGGCCAGGAGCGCCTTGCGTTTGGACTCCCCCAGGCCCGGAACACTGTCCAGAGCGGAAACTGTCATGGCCTTGCCGCGCTTCTGCCGATGGAAGGAAATTGCGAAGCGGTGCGCCTCGTCACGGATCCGCTGCAGCAGGTACAGGCCTTCTGAGGTGCGGGGAAGAATGACCGGAAAATCGCTGTCCGGAAGCCAGACTTCTTCGAGCCTCTTCGCCAGCCCGACGACGTAGACGTCATCGATGCCAAGATCGGCCAAGGCGCGTGCGGCAGCATTGACCTGGGGCTTTCCGCCGTCGACCACCACCAGGTTGGGCGGGTACGCGAATTTCGCCCGCGGCACGGGCGTGGTGGTATCCAGGACTGCAGCATCAGCCATCGCGTTGACGGCGGCCTGGTGCCCGGGAAGCTCAGCAGCTTCCACCTGGGCGGTCTTGTCCTGGAGGTAATGCCGGAACCTGCGGGTCAGGACGTCATGCATTGCTGCGGTGTCGTCAGCAGCTGCAGGCCCGGTCACAGCGAACTTGCGGTAGTCGGACTTTTTCGGCAGACCGTCTTCCACCACCACCATTGAGGCCACAACATTAGTCCCCTGAACATGGGAAACGTCAAAGCACTCGATGCGCAGAAGGGCAACCGGCAGATCCAGGGCTTCCTGCAGTTCCTGCAATGCCAGGGAACGGTTAGTCAGGTCCCCGGCACGGCGGGTCTTATGCAGCTTGAGCGCCTGCTCTGCGTTCTCTCTGACGGTCGACATCAGCGCAGCCTTGTCGCCGCGCTGGGGAACGCGGATATCGACTCTGGCTCCGCGAAGACCGCCCAGCCACAACGCCAGCTCCTCGCTGTTGCTTGGCGCTTCGGGTACCAGCACTTCGCGGGGGATCCGCCCTTCGCTTTCGCCGTCTTCGCCGTAGACCTGCTGGAGGAGATGCTCCACCAGGTCAGGAGTTGTGGAATCCTCGACCTTGTCCACCACCCAGCCCCGCTGGCCACGAACACGCCCTCCGCGGATGTGGAACACCTGGACAGCGGCCTCCAGTTCGTCTTCATGGAGGGCAAAAATGTCGGCATTGGTGTCCTCCGCAAGGACAACGGCGTTCCGCTCGAAAACTTTCCTCAGGGCGATGATGTCATCCCGCAGCCGGGCCGCGCGCTCGTAATCCAGCTCTGCGACCGCCGCGGCCATGTCCTTTTCAAGCCGGGAAATAAACTTCTTCGCTTCGCCGCCCATGAAGGCGCAGAAGTCCTCCGCCAGCGCCCGGTGTTCCTCGGGAGTGACGCGGCCGACGCAGGGCGCAGCACATTTATCGATGTAACCAAGCAGACAAGGACGCCCGCTGGCTTGGGCACGTTTGAAGACACCTGCGCTACAGCTGCGCACCGGAAAGACGCGCAGCAGCGTGTCCATCGTTTCGCGGATTGCCCCGGCGGTATAAGGCCCGAAATAGCGGGTCCCCTTACGCCTCTCGCCCCGCAGGACCTGAACGCGCGGGTACTTTTCTCCCATGGTGACAGCGAGGTAGGGATACGTTTTGTCGTCCCGGAAGACCACGTTGAACCGGGGCTTGAACTCCTTGATCCAGGTGTATTCAAGCTGCAGGGATTCAAGTTCGCTGGCCACCACGGTCCACTCGACGCTGCTCGCCGCGTAGACCATGGCATGGGTCTTTGGAAGCAGGCCACCGGGATTCGCGAAGTACGAATTCAACCGTGAACGCAGATTCTTGGCCTTGCCGACGTAGATGATCCGCCCATTGGGGTCCCGGAACCGGTAAACGCCGGGATTCGTCGGAATTTCGCCCGTTTGGGGACGGTAACTTGATGGATCTGCCACTGAACCAGTCTACTGAGGCGCCGCGACAACTAAGTCAAACGCACGTTCGCGAGAGGCTGCTACGCCAAGGGCTTAAGGATGGAGCCGGTAGGGCCTGCCAGCTCAGTCGGTGATCTTGCTCTGGTTATACCCGGAAGCCCGTTCCTGGCCGCTCAGTGCGGCGATGGCGTCCATGATGGTATCGGTGACTTGCCTCCGTGCCGGAAGGGAGTGGTCCGGGCCCGTCTTTTCGAAGTACAGAGGTTCCCCCACCTTCATGGTGAAATGCTGGGGCTTGACCGCGTTGAGGCCGGCAGGTTGAAGGTGTTGGGTTCCGATCAGCCCCACCGGAATAACGGGAGCGCCGGTGGTCAAAGCCAACCAGCCCACTCCTGTACGTCCCCGGTACAAAATGCCGTCCCGGGAGCGTGTTCCCTCCGGGTAGATGCCGATTCCTTTTCCGGATTCGAGGATGTCCAGCAGGGTCTTCAGCGCCTGGACACTCGCGGCCTGTTCGCCACGCTCGACCGGGATGGAGCCAACGGCTTCGAAGAATGACTTCATGACGCGGCCCTTAACGCCGCCGGTTGTAAAGTATTCTGCCTTCGCAAAAAAGGCCACCGGACGGGGCATCAACGCCTGGACAATTACGCTGTCCAGGAAGGACAAGTGATTGGGTGCCACAATAAAGGGGCCGTCAGCAGGAACGTTTTCCAGCCCGATGACAGTGGGACGGCACGATCCTGAAATGAGGCCTCGAGTAGTCCATCGGATTGCATCAAACAATGCCATCGTTGTGCACCTCATTCAGAATGGCTGTCCGGACTTCATCCAGTCTGTTGATGGTCGCGGCAAGGGCAGCCGAGTCATCGACGATTACCATGGCGCCGGCGTCCTGCAGTTCGCCGTCCAAGGCGAACCCCCATCCAACGCCGATGCAGTCCAGTCCGTTGGCCAGGGCGCCTGCCACGTCCTGGGCGCGATCGCCGACCATTACTGCTGACTGGGTACCCAGATCCGCCAGCGCGGCTGCGACAATTGCATTCTTGCCCCGTGGACCCGACTGTTCAAGCGTTTCGTCTGCTGCGGAACCCCTGGTGGCCTTGAAGAATTCAGCGATCCCGTGATGCTCCAGCACAATCCGCGCCAGGCCCTCCGGTTTTTGGGTGGCAACAGCGATGGGCCTGCCGGCCGATGCATAAGCTTCGACCAAATCGCCGATGCCCGGATACAGCCGGCCTTGGGCAATGCCGCGCTCCAGATAGTACGCGCGATACAGCCTGATGGCTTCCGGGAGCAGCCCTTCGGGGACGCCTGCGACGTTCAACAGAGAATCACTCAGCTTCGGACCGATCATCGCTTTGAGCTCTTCCGGTTCCGGAACCTCAAGGTTGAGCTCAGTCAAAGCGGCGGCGATGCCGTCGGTGATACCACCGGCAGGGTCGACAAGAGTGCCGTCCAGGTCGAAGATTACAGGCACTGTTGAATGAGTCACCGGCTTAGTTTCTCACGACTGCGCACGAGCCTGAAACTCGCATTCCAAGTACGGAATATATCGCGGCCCCACCCGATGCCGAACGGTCTCTGGCTGAGCGTGCGGGGCGTTACCCGAGGATCTCGGCCAGGAAGGTGGCGGTGTAGCTGTCCTTCGACCTTGCGACCTGCTCCGGGGTGCCGGTGGCAATGACCTGCCCGCCGCCGGAACCGCCGTCGGGACCGAGGTCCACAATCCAGTCGGCACTCTTGATGACATCGAGGTTGTGCTCGATGGTAATCACCGTATTGCCTTTGTCCACCAGGCCTTGGAGCACCAGGAGGAGTTTACGGATGTCCTCGAAGTGGAGTCCCGTGGTGGGCTCATCAAGGACATAGACACTGCGCCCGTTGGACCGCTTTTGAAGCTCGGCCGCCAGCTTGACCCGCTGCGCCTCGCCCCCGGAGAGTGTGGTTGCTGGCTGCCCCAGGCGTACGTACCCGAGGCCGACGTCGACCAGGGTGTTCAGGTGCCGGGCAATAGGCGAGAAGGCTGCAAAGAACTCAGCGCCTTCTTCGATGGACATGTTCAGCACGTCTGCGATGGTCTTGCCCTTGTAGTGCACCTCCAACGTTTCCCGGTTGTAGCGGGCGCCATGGCAGACCTCGCAAGGCACGTAGACGTCCGGGAGGAAGTTCATCTCGATCTTGAGCGTTCCATCGCCTGAGCACGCCTCGCAGCGTCCGCCTTTGACGTTGAAGGAGAACCGGCCAGGCATGTAACCCCGGACCTTGGCCTCAGTGGTGTCGGCGAACAGCTTGCGGATGTTGTCGAACACTCCGGTGTACGTCGCGGGGTTGGAGCGCGGTGTCCGGCCGATGGGACTTTGGTCCACGTGCACCACTTTGTCGAGGTGCTCAAGGCCCTGGACGCTCTTGTGCCTGCCGGCAACCTGCTTGGCCCCGTTGAGTTTATTGGCGAGCACCTTGTAAAGGATCTCGTTCACCAAGGTGGACTTTCCTGAACCGCTCACCCCTGTTACTGCAGTCATCAGTCCAAGGGGAAACGCTGCATCCACGTTCACCAGGTTGTTTTCCTTGGCGCCGATGACCTTCAGTTCGCGCTTCTTGTCGTATTTCCGGCGTTTCTTCGGAACGTCGATGGATTTGCGTCCGGAAAGGTAGTCACCGGTCAGCGACTTCCTGTTTTCGAGCAAGGCACTGTATGAACCGGAGTGAACAACCTGGCCGCCGTGTTCACCGGCGCCTGGTCCAATGTCCACGATCCAGTCGGCCTCCTGAATGGTGTCCTCGTCATGCTCAACGACAATCAGGGTGTTCCCGAGGTCCCGGAGCCTGGTGAGAGTCTCGATCAGCCTGCGGTTGTCCCGCTGGTGGAGCCCGATGGAGGGCTCATCCAGGACGTAGAGCACCCCCACCAGGCCCGAGCCGATCTGGGTCGCCAGGCGGATACGCTGCGCCTCGCCTCCAGACAGCGTGGCAGAAGGCCGTTCAAGATTGAGGTATTCCAGGCCGACGTCGAGAAGGAAGGTCAGCCGTGCCTGGATTTCCTTGAGCACCTGGTGGGCGATTTGGGCTTCACGGCCGGTCAGGACCAGGTTGTTGAGGAAGTGAGCACATTCGCGCATGGGCAGGGCGGCGACGTCGGCAATGGACTTGCCGTTGATGAGCACGGACAGTGAGGCAGGGTTGAGGCGGGCACCGTTACACACAGGGCACGGGATCTGCCGCATGTATTCCTCGTAGCGGTCACGGGCCCAGTCTGAGTCCGTCTCGCCATGCTTGCGGTGCACATACTGGATGGCACCTTCAAAACCTGTGCTGTACTTCCGCTCGCGGCCGAAGCGGTTACGGTACTGCACCACGACGTTGTGGTCCTTGCCGTGCAGGACGGTCTGCCGTACGTCGGGGGCCAGGTCTTCCCAGGCCGTATCCATGGAGAAGCCAAGTTCATGGGACAGGCCCTCCAGCAGCCGGTTCCAGTACTCCGTGGTGGCTGTGCCGAGCGACCAGGGTGCGATGGCGCCCTGGGAAAGTGACAGCTCAGTGTTCGGGACGATGAGGTCCTCATCCACCTCAAGCTTGGTCCCGATGCCGCTGCACGCCGAACAGGCACCAAAGGGGTTGTTGAAGGAGAACGAGCGCGGTTCGATTTCGTCGATGGCCAAAGGGTGTTCGTTAGGGCAGGCGAGGTGCTCGGAAAACGCTCGAAGCCGGCCGTCATCCGTAGGATCCAGGTCCACGAATTCGGCCAGTACCCTGCCTTCAGCGAGACCCAGGGCCGTTTCGATGGAATCGGTGAGCCGCTGGCTGATGCCTTCCTTGACCACGAGCCGGTCAACAACGACTTCAATGGTGTGCTTGAACTGCTTCCCAAGCTTGGGGGGATCACTCAGTTGCACGAGTTCGCCATCAACGCGGGCGCGTGAATACCCTTTGGCTGTGAGTTCTTTGAAGAGTTCAACAAACTCGCCTTTACGGCCGCGGACCACCGGCGCCAATACCTGGAACCGCGTGCCCTCCCCCAGCTCGAGCAACTGGTCCACGATCTGCTGGGGGGTCTGCTTGGTGACCGGCTCGCCGCAGGTGGGGCAATAAGGACGGCCTACCCTGGCCCAGAGCAAACGCATGTAGTCGTAGATTTCGGTAATGGTGCCCACCGTTGACCGGGGGTTTTTGCTCGTGGACTTCTGGTCGATGGAGACGGCGGGAGAGAGGCCTTCAATGAAGTCAACATCCGGCTTGTCCACTTGACCCAGGAACTGGCGGGCGTACGCGGAGAGCGACTCGACGTATCTGCGCTGCCCTTCGGCGAAGATGGTGTCAAAGGCCAGGGAGGATTTTCCCGAGCCCGAGAGGCCGGTGAAAACGATCATGGCGTCCCTGGGCAGGTCCAGGTCCACGTTCTGCAGATTGTGCTCCCGGGCACCCTTGACTATGAGGCGCGACAGGTCGGGGCGGAGCGGCGTGGCACGGGTGAGCGGCGCTACGGCAGAGTGGACATCAACGGCTGGATCTTCAGCTACGGCTTTAGGCACCCACTAATGCTAATCGAAAACTTCTTCGAATTTCCATGACCTGCCATTATTCCGCATCGTAGGCCGCAGCCAGCAACTGCACGGCAGCGGCAAAGCTGGCCCCCTGTGCTTTTGCCCTCGACGCGTACTCGGCGGCAGCCTCCGAAAGCGAGCTCCAGGCATCATCGCGGGCACACACCACCGTGCCGTTCCTGCCGCGAGTGGCCACCACACCTGCGGCCTCAAGTTCCTTATAGGCCCTCGCGACTGTATGGGGAGCCACGCCCAACTCAGCAGCAAGGCTCCGTACCGCTGGCAATCTCGTGCCAGGCGCAAGCCTGCCGGCGTCGGCCTGCTCAATAACGTTCAGCCGCAGTTGCTCGAAGAGCGGCACCGAGCTGCTGTGGTTGGGTTTCCACGTTCCGGGGAACGCTTCAGCGGCACTCACAGTGTTATCTCCATGATGAGAATTAGATCAGCGTACTTCTGCCTGAACAAGCCGCTGTCCTGCCCTTGAAGAGAATCGTCCGGGCCTCCACAGGGAAACTCAGGCAGGCTTGTGGGCAACCGCGAAGGTCCTTCGGAACGGGAATACGGTGCCATGGCCGGTGGCAGGGTACGCCTGGTCAAGCAAGGCAGAGTATTCGGACTCAAACTCAACTGCTTCGTCGGGCGGCAGCGCCGCCAATATGGGCCTGAGCCCGGCACCCCGGACCCACTCGAGAACGGCATTTTCCCCCTGAAGCACCTGATAATAAGTGGTTTCCCAAGCGTCAGCCTCATAGCCGGCGTCGAGCATCACCTCCAGGTATTCATCAGGTTCTCCCGCTGCGTCGCTGTGGCGGAGAATTCCAGACAGCCTGTCCGCCCAGGACGCCGATTCAGCAAGTTCACGCATCAGGGCATGGGAGGGTGCATTGAAATTGCCGGGCACCTGCAGGGCAAACCACGCCCCGGGTTCAAGGGCGTCCAGCCATTTCTTCAACAGTTCCATGTGACCGGGCACCCACTGGAGGGCTGCGTTGGTGACCACAACGTTGGTCGCGCCAGACGGCACCCATTCCGGAATCTGGCCGAGGCTGAAAGTGAGGTTGGGCAGCACGGTCTCGGCAGCGGCATGACGCAGCATTTCTTCAGAGGAATCCAGCCCGATCACTTCCGCCTTAGGCCAGCGCTGAGCGAGGGTCGCCGTGAGGTTACCCGGGCCGCATCCAAGATCCACCACCACTCGGGGTTTCTCGGCCCGGATGCGCCCCACCAGATCAAAGAACGGCCTGTTGCGGTAGTCGCCGAACTGCACGTACCTCGCCGGATCCCACTTCATAAGTGCCTCGCTCCCCATCGTCTCCGTAACAGCGAGCGTAGCAGCGGGCACTAAGCTGGAAGGCAATGAAACTCGTTGATCAGCTCCCCGTTCCCTCCGCACTTTCTTCCACAGGAGCAGGTCCGGATGCAGACGTGCTGTACAGCCGGTTCGTGGAATGGACGGAGAGCCGCGGACTGGCGCTGTATGAGGCCCAGGATGAAGCCATCATGGAGCTTGCGGCCGGCGCCAATGTCATCCTGGCCACGCCCACCGGATCCGGAAAATCCCTGGTTGCGATCGCGGCGCATTTCCAGGCCATGGCGCGGGGTGAACGGAGCTACTACACAGCGCCCATCAAGGCCCTGGTTTCAGAAAAGTTCTTTGCCCTTTGCGAGATTTTCGGCGCAGATAATGTTGGCATGATCACCGGGGACTCCGGCGTGAACCAGGACGCCCCCATCATCTGCTGCACAGCGGAAATCCTCGCCAACATCGCGTTGCGTGAGGGCGCGGAAGCCGACCTGGGCGCCGTCATCATGGACGAGTTCCACTTCTACTCCGACCCTCAGCGCGGGTGGGCGTGGCAGGTCCCGCTCCTGGAACTTCCCCAGGCCCGGTTCCTGCTGATGTCTGCAACTCTGGGTGATGTCAGCCGTTTTGAGGACAACCTGACGGAACTGACAGGACGCCCGACGACGACCGTCAGTTCCGCTGAACGCCCCATTCCGCTGCACTACTACTATCAGCAGACCCCCGTTCACGAGACCCTGGAGGAGCTGCTCTCCACCAAGCAGGTGCCGGTATACGTCGTGCATTTCAGCCAGCTGGAAGCGATCGACCGCGCCCAGAACCTCATGAGCATCAACGTCTGCACGAGGGATGAAAAGGACAAGATCGCGGAGCTGATCGCGAATTTCCGCTTCGCTGCGGGTTTCGGAAAAACCCTCAACCGCCTGGTGCGCCACGGCATCGGCGTGCACCATGCCGGCATGCTGCCGAAGTACCGGCGCCTCGTGGAGCAACTGGCGCAGGCCGGATTGCTAAAAGTCATCTGCGGCACCGACACCTTGGGAGTGGGGATCAATGTCCCCATCCGCACAGTGCTCCTGACCGCGCTCAGCAAGTACGACGGCGTCCGCACCCGGCTGCTCAATTCCCGGGAGTTCCACCAGATAGCGGGCCGGGCAGGCAGGGCAGGCTACGACACAGCAGGCACCGTGGTGGTCCAGGCACCCGAACACGTCACCGAGAACATCAAAGCCATGGCCAAGGCAACAGCTAAATTCGGAGATGACCAGAAGAAGCTGCGGCAGGTGGTCAAGCGGAAACCGCCGGAAGGATTCGTCTCCTGGGGCGAACCCACGTACAAGCGCCTCGTTGAGTCTGTTCCCGATCCCCTGACATCGAGTTTCGCCGTGACCCACGCCATGCTGATGAACCTGATGGAACGGCCCGGTGATCCTTTCACCGCCACCCGGCGCCTCCTGACCGAAAATCACGAGCCGAGGTCCTCGCAACTGCAGCTCATGAAGAAGGCCCTTGGTATTTACCGGGAGCTGCTGGCCGCGGGCGTAGTGGAACGCATCCCTGAACACGAACAGGGTCCGGACGGCAGAAGTGTCCGGCTCACAGTGCACCTGCAGGCCAACTTTGCCCTGAACCAGCCGCTGTCCCCCTTCGCCCTCGCGGCCCTTGAACTGCTTGATCCGGAGTCGCCGTCGTACGCCCTTGACGTGGTCTCCGTCATCGAAGCCACACTCGAAAAGCCCCGCCAGATCCTCTCCGCCCAGCAAAAGAAGGCGCGCGGCGAAGCGGTGGCCGCGATGAAGGCTGACGGCATTGACTACGACCAGCGCATGGCCATGCTGGAGGAAGTCAGCTATCCGCAGCCGCTTGCGGAGATCCTGGGCGAGGCCTTCGACGTTTACCGCAAGGCAGCACCATGGGTCGGCGATTTCGAGTTGGCACCGAAGTCCGTGGTGCGGGACATGTACGAACGCGCCATGAACTTCGGTGAATTCGTTCAGTTCTACGGGCTGGCCCGTTCTGAAGGCATTGTGCTCCGCTACCTCGCAGACGGATACAAGGCCCTGCGCCAGACGGTGCCGCAGGATGCGTTGAGGGAGGACCTGGAAGATCTCATCGCCTGGCTCGGTGAGCTGGTCCGCCAGGTGGACTCCAGCCTGTTGGACGAATGGGAGGAGCTCACCTCCGGCGCCGCGCCCACTCCGCACGACGCTCCCCCGCCGCCACCTCCCTCATTGACCTCGAACATCCGGGCCTTCCGGGTTATGGTGCGGAACGAGATGTTCCGCCGGGTGGAACTTTTCGCCGATGAAGCCGCCAGTGCCCTCGGGGAGCTCGACGCCGGCACCGGCTGGGACGCCGACCGCTGGGAAGATGTCCTGGACGACTACTTCGACGAGCACGACGACATCGGTACGGGGCCGGATGCCCGCGGCCCGGGACTCCTGATCATCACCGAGGAACCGGGGGTCTGGAAGGTCAGGCAGATCTTTGACGATCCCGCCGGGAACCACGACTGGGGTATTTCGGCCGAAGTGGACCTCGCCGCTTCCGACGAAACAGGGACGGCTGTTGTCCGGGTGACGGACGTCAACAGGCTCTGACTGCCCTAGTATGCTCGGATCATGAGTGTAATCAGGCCCGCCACGGCAAGCGACGTTCCCGCCATCCTGCAAATGATCCACGACCTGGCCATCTACGAAAAAGAACCCGACGCCGTCCGGAACACCCCGGAGATGCTCACGGCGGCGCTCTTCTGCGAGCAGCCAAGCGTATTCGCCACCATGGCTGAAAACGAGGCCGGCGATGTGCAGGGGTTCGCTGTCTGGTTCCTGAACTACTCCACCTGGGAGGGTGTCCACGGCATCTACCTTGAGGATCTCTACGTCACTCCGGATTCCCGGGGCGAAGGCCACGGCAAGGCGCTGCTGCAGTACCTGGCCGACACCGCCGTCGAACGCGGCTATGCGCGCGTGGAGTGGAGCGTGCTCGACTGGAACGAGCCCTCCATCAACTTCTATCGGAAACTCGGGGCCGTGCCTATGGACGGGTGGTCCACGTTCCGCCTCACGGGTAATGCCTTGGAAGCCTTTGCCCGGCAGGAAGCCAGGATCGGTGGCTAAGCTCGCGGCCACTGTCCCGCACCTGGTCAAGGCGAGGCACGAATTCCGTGGCATGCGGACCACCGAGCACTTCTTTGAGCTTCCGCTCGACCACTTTCGCAGCGGCAATAACGGTGAAACGATCACCGTTTTCGCCAGGGAATATGTCTCGTCAGACCACAGTCCGGAAGCCGCCGAAGAATTGCCTTGGCTGATCTACTTTCAGGGCGGGCCCGGCGGCAGGGGCAACCGCTTCACCTCCCTGGGCGGCTGGAGCAAGGCAGCGGCCAAGGATTTCCGCATCCTGATGCTGGATCAGCGGGGAACGGGACTCTCCTCCCCCATTGACCGGAACACCCTGCCTCTCCGCGGGAATCCCCAGGACCAGGCTGAGTACCTGACCCATTTCAGGGCAGATTCCATCGTGGCGGACGCCGAAGCAATCCGGCTTGCCCTCGGTTCGGGTCCCTGGACAGTTTACGGGCAGAGTTACGGCGGTTTCTGTGCCCTGAGCTACCTCTCCCAGGCACCTGCCGGTCTGCGGGAAGTCCTCATCACCGGAGGGCTTCCTCCCTTGTCCGGACCGGCTGAACGTGTCTACCGTGCAACATTCCCCCGGGTCGCAGCCCGGAATGCCGAGTACTTCACCCGGTATCCCGAGGACCGTCCGGTACTGCAACGTATTGCCCGGCATCTTGCCCGCGAGGACGAGCGGCTTCCCAGCGGGGAACGCCTGAGCGTGGAACGTCTCCAGATGGTGGGGTCTTTCCTTGGCGGCAATACCCGGATGGATGCGCTCCACCATTTCTTGGAAGACGCTTTTTCGTCCACACCCGACGGCGACCGCTTGTCCGACACGTTCCTGGAGCAGGTATATTCCCTGGTTTCAAGGGCGTCCGGTCCGCTTTATGCCCTGATGCATGAATCGATCTATGGGCAGGGCGGGCCAACTGACTGGGCTGCTTGGCGGGTCCTTAGGGAGTTTCCTGAATTCCTTCCTGATGCTGACCCTGTCCTGCTTACTGGCGAAATGGTGTACCCGTGGTATTTCGAGCAGGACCAGTCGTTAGTACCCCTGCGGGCTGTGGCGGAGCTCCTGGCCCGAAAAAGCGACTGGAAGCAGCTGTATGACCCTGTCCGCCTGGCCGCCAACACCACGCCTGTGGCCGCTGCCGTGTACGCGGAGGATATCTACGTGGACAGGGAGCTTTCATTAGAGACGGCGGCCGCCGTGCGCGGACTCCAGGTGTGGGAGACAGCCGACTTCCACCACGATGGCATTGCCGACGACGGCGAGGCCATCTTCCGGCGGCTCCTGGGCATGGTCCGGTCGGTCCGGCCCGCCGCCCTGTCAGCCATCCGCAGCTGATTTCAGCCGGCTTATCCCGGCTTGTCTGTGCCGACGCTGCGTTCGGGCCCCGCCCTAACCAGAGGCTATCTTGCTGCCCTGCTGGGTCTTGGTCCTTTCGGCGAGGATCCTGGCAACGGCGGCGGCAAGCACGGCCGCAGCCACCAGCCCGCCAGCCATGTTGAGTCCCTGATAGCCCACCCAGCTCAGGACAAGGCCTGAGAATGCCCCGCCCACAGCGCCCGCCATACCCATGAGCATGTCCGATGTTCCTTGAACGACGATCCGCTCCCCCGGGCTGACACTCTCAGCCAGCAGGGTTGATCCTGCGATGCTTGCCGCCGACCAGCCTAGCCCCAGGAGAACCAGTCCGATGGCCACTGATGTGGTGGAGGCGTGGCCGAGACCGGAAACCATGACGGCCGCTACAAGTGTCAGATATCCCAAGGCGATGGTTTGGATCCGCCCGGCCTTATCCGTCAGCCAGCCCATCACAGGGGACAGGGCAAACATCCCCGCGATGTGCAGGGAAACCGTGATTCCGATAATCACCAGGACATCCCCGCCGGCAGAATGATCGGAATGGGACACCCCGGGCCCCGCCACCAGGTCCTGCAGGTGCAGGGGTGTCATGGACATGACGCCGACCATCACTGCGTGGGCACCCACCACAGCGGCAAGGGCAAGGATTGCCGCAGGTGAGCTCCGCACGGCACGCAGCCCCCGAGCCAGCGAACCGCGCCTGGCAGTCCCCGGTGTCTGCTGGCCCGCGGAAGGCGGACCCGCCTGCTGGGCAGCATCGGCGGCTTGGGCGGTGTCGGCTGCTGCCAATCGCCGCGCAAGCAGCAGCGGGTCAGGACGGAGTCCCACCAGCAGCAGGGCTGCGGCCAGAAGGAGTCCGGCCGCTGAAATAACAAATGGCCCTGCGATGGGCGGCAAACCCAGCGCCTGGCCGACGACGGCCCCTGGCTGGATCAGGTTGGGCCCGGCAACGGCGCCGACGGTTATGGCCCACACCACCGCCGACAGGGCGCGGCCGCGGTGTTCTGAGTCGGCAAGGTCGACGGCGGCAAACCTGGCCTGAAGGTTCGAGGCTGCGCCCACTCCAACCCCGGCAGCACCCAGGATGAGCAGCACGAAAATTCCGGTGACAACTGAGAGCACCATCAGCAGCGTGCCCGCGAGGGCGGTGGCAAGCCCTGAGACGAGGCCGATCCGTCGTCCCCGGCGATCGGCGAGTGAGGCCAGCGGCAAGGCCGCCAGCGCAGCCGCAAGGGTCATCACGGTTGCCACAGACCCTGCCCAGGCGTTGGAACCGGAGAGGTCCACTGCTAGCAGGGAGCCGATGGAAACGGTGGCTCCTGTGACGATTGCGCTAAGAAGCTGTGCCGATCCGAGGATTAGGACTGTGCGGCGCTGTACCTGTATGACAGTGGGTTCGGCCTTGGAGGAGGTAGCCATTCTCAGAGCATAGACCGCAAGGGCACAACCTGACAGGCCGCTCGGCGTGCCGGCTGCATGCCCCTGAAAAAGAACAACCCCGGCCATGGGAGTGGCCGGGGTTGCAGATGAATCTCAATGCTGTGGGGCGTGACCCTTAGTCGACGTCGCTCAGGCTTTTCCGTGAGTCTTCCTCGAGGCGTGCGTCCAGCTTTGCCTTGGTGGCCTTGGAGCTGACAAGGCTGGCGATGACCGCAACCACGATAGTGCCTACGATTACTGCCAGGGAGACGTACGTGGGGATCTCGGGTGCCCATTCGATGTGGTGGCCGCCGTTGATGAACGGAAGCTCATTGACGTGCATGGCGTGGAGAATAAGCTTGACGCCAATGAATGCCAGGATGACCGAGAGTGCGTGCTTGAGGTAGATGAGCCTGTTCATCAGCCCGCCGAGCAGGAAGTAGAGCTGACGGAGTCCCATCAGGGCGAAGATGTTGGCCGTGAAGACGATGAAGGCGCTCTGGGTCAGGCCGAAGATTGCCGGGATGGAGTCCACAGCGAAGAGCAGGTCCGTCATGCCGATCGTCACAAAGACGATGAGCATCGGCGTGAAGACCTTCTTGCCGTCAACCACGGTACGCAGCTTGCCGCCGTCGAACTTCTCGGACATGGGAAGCACCTTGCGGATCCGGGCGATCAGCGGGTTCTCGGTTTCTTCCTCATCCTCGCCCTCGTCCGTGGCCTGCTTCCAGGCAGTCCACAGCAGGAAGGCACCGAAGATGTAGAACACCCAGCTGAACTGTTCGATCACGATGGCGCCGAGCAGAATGAAGATGCCTCGCAGGATGAGGGCGATGATGATGCCCACCATGAGGACTTCCTGCTGGTACTTCCGGGGCACCGAGAAGCGGGCCATGATGATGATGAAGACGAAGAGGTTATCGATGCTGAGGCTGTATTCCGTTACCCAGCCTGCTACGAACTGGCCGCCGTATTCCGGACCGGCAAACGCGAACATGCATCCGGCGAAAACGAGCGCCAATGCGACGTAGAAGGTGACCCACAGGCCGGCTTCCTTCATCGAGGGTTCATGCGGCCGCTTAACCACCAGCAGCAGGTCGAAAAGCAGGATGACACCGAGGACGATGAAGGAACCGATCTCAAACCAGACGGGAAGTGTGGGCACGGGTGCTACCTTTCGCAGGGTACAAAAAAATGGTGTAAGTCTCTCCGGCTGACCGCGCACTTTGTGCTGAATGGCCGCCCGCTACACCCGGCAAGGCGTCTGTGCCTTGCGTGTTGACGTTCGTAGCGCTTGGGATACTCCCCTACGTCAGAACAACTTTACCTTACCGTCCCGCGTGCCCGTCACCCGGACGTGACCTTTGGGCAGCGCACGTGACCTAAACGTGACCTAAGCGATATCGAGAAGCGCCCGCTAGGCGTGCCCGGCGGCCTGCATCTGGCGGAGTTCCTTCTTCAGGTCCCCGACTTCGTCGCGGATGCGTGCAGCCAGTTCAAACTGCAGTTCGGCTGCGGCAGCATGCATCTGCTCGGTCAGCTGTTCGATCAGACCAACGAGATCCTCTGCCGGAGCAGCAGCCAGGCCGTCCGCCCTGACAGTGGCCGGACCCTTTCCGGCAGGCTTTCCACGCTTGGCGCCCTTTGCCAGGCGGTTGTTGTTCAAGAGCTCCTGGGTGTCGGCGTCTTCCTTGGCAAGCTGGTCAGTAATGTCCGCGATCTTCTTCCGCAATGGCTGCGGGTCGATGCCTTTTTCGGTGTTGTAGGCCACCTGGATCTCCCGGCGCCGGTTTGTTTCGTCGATTGCCTTCGCCATGGAGTCGGTAATGCGGTCCGCGTACATATGGACCTGACCGGAGACGTTACGGGCGGCGCGCCCAATTGTCTGGATGAGTGACGTGGCGGAGCGAAGGAAGCCTTCCTTGTCTGCATCCAGGATGCTCACGAGGGAAACCTCGGGCAGGTCCAGGCCTTCGCGAAGGAGGTTGATGCCCACCAGGACGTCGAAGCTGCCCATGCGCAACTCCCGCAACAGTTCCACACGCCGGAGCGTGTCGACATCCGAGTGAAGGTACTGGACCTTGACGCCATGACCGAGCAGATAGTCAGTGAGGTCCTCGGCCATACGTTTGGTCAGCGTGGTGACCAGCACACGTTCGTTCTTCTCCACGCGGGTCTTGATTTCGCCCAGGAGATCGTCGATCTGGCCCTTGGTGGGCTTGACGATAACTTCCGGATCGATCAAACCGGTGGGACGGATGATCTGCTGCACATAGCCGTCGGCTTTGCCGAGTTCGTACTTGCCGGGAGTGGCGGACAGATAGACGGTCTGGCCGACTCGTTCGAGGAACTCGTCCCATTTCAGCGGCCGGTTGTCCATTGCTGACGGCAACCGGAAGCCGAAGTCCACGAGGTTCCGCTTTCGCGACATGTCGCCCTCATACATCGCGCCGATCTGGGGCACGGTGACGTGGGATTCATCGATAACAAGCAGGAAGTCATCAGGGAAGTAGTCAAGGAGGCAGTGGGGGGCGGTCCCGCGGGCGCGGCCGTCAATGTGAGCGGAGTAGTTCTCGATGCCGTTGCAGAAGCCCATCTGCTGCATCATTTCCAGATCATAAGTGGTCCGCATGCGAAGCCGTTGGGCCTCCACGAGCTTGTTCTGGCTTTCCAGTAATTGCAGGCGTTCCGCGAGTTCGTCTTCGATTCGCTTGATCGCCCGAGCCATCCGCTCAGGTCCCGCCACGTAGTGCGAGGCCGGGAAGACATACATTTCCTCTTCGTCCCGGATCACCTCTCCGGTCAGCGGATGCAGGGTGTGGATGGCCTCGATCTCATCGCCGAAAAATTCTATCCGGATGGCCAGTTCCTCGTACATCGGGATGATTTCCACCGTGTCGCCGCGGACCCGGAAAGTGCCGCGATGGAAGTCCATATCGTTGCGCGCGTACTGCATGGAGACGAACTTCCGGAGCAGATCGTCGCGGTTCATTTCGGCTCCCTTGCGGAGCGTCACCATTCCCGCGATGTATTCCTCGGGGGTGCCAAGGCCATAAATGCAGGAAACCGTTGCCACAACGATCACGTCCCGGCGGGTCAGCAGGGCGTTGGTAGCTGAGTGACGGAGCCGTTCAACTTCCTCATTGATGGAAGAGTCCTTCTCGATGAAGGTGTCCGTCTGCGCCACATAGGCCTCGGGCTGGTAGTAGTCGTAGTAGGAGACGAAATACTCCACCGCATTGTTTGGCAGCAGTTCCCGGAATTCGTTGGCGAGCTGGGCCGCAAGGGTCTTGTTCTGCACCATCACCAAGGTGGGCCGCTGGATCTGTTCTATCAGCCACGCCGTGGTGGCACTCTTGCCGGTACCCGTCGCGCCCAGCAGCACAACGTCCTTCTCGCCGTTCCTGATGCGCTCCGTCAGTTCCGCAATGGCTGCCGGCTGATCACCGGCAGGCTTGAACTCACTGATGACCTCGAACGGGGCCACGACACGGTTAATTTCCTGCGCAAGACTCATGGTTCTAATCTACCGCCGGCCAGGGACATGGAAAGCGCGCCTCAGGACAGGCACTGTCCGCAATCTATGTATTCACCCTTGAGGCGTACGACGGCGGCCTCCAGCCGCTGCGCTTCACCCACCGCTCCATCCCCGGGTCGGCGACCTCCGTGAACCAGGCTTCCTTGTCCACTGCATAGCCAACCGTGGACGTGTCGTTCGCATGGAGGGCGGCCACCCTGCGCTTCTCGGCGCGGTACGCCTCCAGCGCTGAGGCATCTGCTCTGAGCCAGTCGCGGAAGCACAGCGCATAGCGCCATCCCGGGGAGCCGACCGCCCGAATGTGGAGGTTCACATCCTGGCCCGGATCAGCGTTGCCGTGCAGTCTTTTCCGCCACTCGGAGGGATGCGGGGAGGACGGCCTGGGGTGGTCGGCCAAGACATCAGGAAAAGGTGGAAAACCAGCGCCCGCGAGCAGCGGCGAAATACGGTCGGCGGTTTCCAGGTCCTCCACCGCGAGCTGAAGATCAATGACATCCTTGGCTTCCAAGCCCGGGATGGCAGTGGAGCCGACATGGTCAATGGCCACCACATCATCCGGTGCCGCTGCCTTGATGCGGGCCATCAGCAGGGCAGCCTGCCTGCTCCAGTCCGGATTGGGTGCCACGAGGACGGGTCCTCCCGTCCGGGGAGCCCGGAGTCCATGCTCCAGGTTCTCCGCGAAGGGAACCAGCCTGTCCCGCCATAAGCGGTCTACTTGCTGCAGGAGCGCCTCTGGGGGGCCGGAATTGTCCAGGACGACGTCCGCTGCGGCGAGGCGGACTTCCCGGGACGCCTGAGCCGCCATCCGGGCAGCTGCTTCCGGCTCGCTCATTTGGCGGTACTTCATCATGCGGCGGACACGCACGTCGTCGGGAGCATCGACCACAACCACCAGATGGAAAGCCGCCCCCTGGCCGCTCTCGACGAGGAGCGGGATGTCCTGGACCACAACTGCGCCCTGGGGCGCTGCAGTGGCCATAGCCGCCGCCTGTTCCCTGACAAGGGGATGGACAATGCCATTCAAGACCGCCAACTGTTGCGGGTTGCCGAAGACGACGGCGGCCAGCTTTGCCCTGTCGAGCCGGCCCTCCTCCCCCAGCATCCCGGGCCCGAACGCATCCACCACCCGGGCCAGGCCCTGGGTTCCGGGTTCGACCACTTCACGGGCCAGCGCATCGGCATCGATGACAACTGCTCCGAGCTCACGCAAGCGCGTTGCCACCACTGACTTCCCCGAGGCGATTCCGCCCGTCAATCCAATCTTCAGCACTCCACCAGACTAAACTGATGCGGTGCTGAACGACGCTGATCCGGTGGAAGGCAGGGCAACGTCCTATGCAACGCTGCCGGAAGGACGTGATTTCCGCTCCGAGCTTGAAATCCGCCGCTCCCGGTTCATCACTGTTCTTCGCAGTACGGACACTGAGGACGCCGCCCGCTCCCTCATCAAAGAACTCCGCAAGGAGTTCCACGATGCACGGCACCACTGCTCAGCCTTCGTGCTGGGCGCCGATCGCACCGTCCAGCGCTCCAATGACGACGGCGAGCCCTCCGGATCCGCCGGCATCCCCATGCTCGAGGCATTGCTGAAACGGGAGACCGCACCAGGAGGTACAGGCCTAAGCGACGTAACCGCCGTCGTCGTCCGTTATTTCGGCGGTATCCTCCTGGGGACGGGCGGATTGGTCCGCGCCTATTCGGACTCGGTCGCCACGGCCTTGGACAAGGCTCCGCTCGTGCAACGCCGAAGGCTGAGGCTCTGCAGCGTTGCCGTGGCTCATGCCCAGGCCGGCCGATTGGAAAATGAACTCCGCAACAGCGGCTATCTCCTGGCACAGACCCGCTATGAGGCCTCCGCGGCTGTTCTGACACTGGCCCTGGAGGATGATCCCCAGGCGCTGTCTGAAGCAGCAGACCGCATCGCCACCCTCACGTCCGGCGCAGCCACCCTGGTTCGCGGCGGCACAGAGTGGGTCGATGGATAACCACAGATACTCGCTCCCTGAAGGAAAGCATTCGGGCCAGATCGCCTGATCCGTAACTCCAAGCGTTTAACGAAAGGTGGCCGCCCCCTAACGGGGACGGCCACCTTTCGTTTGCTGGATCAGCTCACTCTCGTGTGCCGGTCAGCGGGCAGACTAGTTGCCGGTGAGCTTTTCGCGCAGTGCTGCGAGAGCCTCATCCGAAGCAAGGGTGCCGGCGTTGTTGTTGTTCTCGGCGGCAGCCGGCTCGGAGGAGTAGCTCGTGGTGCCTGAGTCACTGTCACCGGACGTTGCAGCTGCAGCGTCGTCAGCAGCGTGCTGGGCAACCTGCTTCTTGTGGGCTTCCCAGCGGGTCTGGGCGTCAGCGTACTGCTGCTCCCAGGCTGCGCGCTGGTTCTCGTAGCCTTCAAGCCACTCGTTGGACTCCGGGTCGAAGCCCTCCGGGTACTTGTAGTTGCCCTCTTCGTCGTACTCAGCGGCCATGCCGTAGAGAGCCGGGTCGAATTCGGTGCTCTCGGCGTCAACGCCCTCGTTAGCCTGCTTGAGGGAGAGGGAGATGCGGCGGCGCTCGAGGTCGATGTCGATGACCTTGACGAACAGCTCGTCACCAACGGAGACAACCTGCTCAGCCAGTTCAACGTGGCGGACTGCGAGCTCGGAGATGTGGACCAGGCCTTCGATGCCGTCTTCGACGCGAACGAACGCACCGAACGGAACCAGCTTGGTGACCTTACCCGGCACAACCTGCCCAAGGGCGTGCGTGCGGGCGAAGGTCTGCCACGGGTCTTCCTGCGTAGCCTTGAGTGACAGGGAAACACGCTCACGGTCCAGGTCGACCTCGAGAACCTCGACGGTGACTTCCTGGCCAACTTCGACAACCTCGGACGGGTGGTCGATGTGCTTCCAGGACAGCTCGGAAACGTGAACGAGGCCGTCTACGCCACCAAGGTCCACGAATGCACCGAAGTTGACGATGGAGGAAACGACGCCGGGACGGACCTGGCCCTTTTCCAGCTTGTTGAGGAACGTGGAGCGGACCTCGGACTGGGTCTGCTCGAGCCATGCACGGCGGGAAAGCACAACGTTGTTGCGGTTCTTGTCCAGCTCGATGATCTTGGCTTCGATTTGCTGACCGATGTACGGAGCAAGGTCGCGCACACGGCGCATCTCGACGAGGGACGCCGGCAGGAAGCCGCGCAGACCGATGTCGAGGATAAGACCACCCTTGACAACCTCGATGACGGTACCGGTGACGACACCGTCTTCTTCCTTGACCTTCTCGATGTCGCCCCAGGCGCGCTCGTACTGAGCACGCTTCTTGGAGAGGATCAGGCGGCCTTCTTTGTCTTCCTTGGTGAGCACCAGGGCTTCGACCTGATCGCCAACGGAGACGACGTCTCCGGGATCAACATCGTGCTTGATGGACAGCTCGCGGGAGGGGATGACACCTTCGGTCTTGTAACCGATGTCGAGCAGAACTTCGTCGCGGTCGACCTTGACGACGGTACCTTCGACGAGGTCTCCGTCATTGAAGTACTTGATGGTGGCGTCGACTGCTGCGAGGAAGTCCTCAGCGGTACCGATGTCGTTAATCGCGACTACGGGGGTACCGGGCTTCTCGGTGGAGGTGATGGTCATGTAGTAGGGGCTCCGTTGTGGATAGTTAGTCGGTCAGGCAAACCGCCAGGCACACGTTATGGAACGCACGACTGGAAAACGGCAGAACACGCGGAACTGCCGGGTCATCCTGATTTTGTGGATTCTAGATACGTGCACGTAGTACACGCCCGTTTATTCTAGTCGTACCCGCCAAGCGGGGTCAAAAGGGGCAGCTATCAGGACTTGCGCTCCGGCGCTTGCTCGCGAAGGGCTCTGACGCCTTCCCCTTCCAATGCCCAGAAACTGCAACGCCGAAGACCAACGACCAGAAATAGGGCCCCAGGCCGAACATGGACAGATCAGAGACGGCCACCGCAAACGCGATCAGCGGCCCCAGCGTCAAAGGACCCGTGGTGATCCGCTTCAGGGCCATGCCCAAAACCCCAATTACTGCCAACCCGGCGATTCCTACCAGCAGTTCCAACGGCAGGACCACCCTGGCGGCGGCTGCGAAGCCTGCAAGAGGTGTCATCGCCAGGAAGATGACATACGTCAGGATGACGGCTCTGTAGCGGTATCGGTGAGGACCGGCATCGGGCCCGGCGACAATTGCTGTGGCCGGAAGCGAAAGAGAAAGTCCTGAAGGGCCCAGGAAGGATGCCGATATAGTTCCGATCCCGCTGACGTAGTCCATTGTTCGAACGGGAGGACTGTAGAGCTGGTTCTGCAGGAAGACCAGGGAGGGAACGTTGGACTGAAGGACAATGAGAACCACCATGACCGGAGTGGCCGTCAAGACTGCGTCCCAGGTAAAAACCGGCAGCGTTAGGGCCGGTAGGGGCTGGAAAGTGTCTCCTCCGGCGTGCGCGAATCGGCCCAACGCCACAGCAGCGGTAATCCCCACCACCATTGCAAGAAAAACTGACGGAACCCGGCTGTCAAGATACTTTCTGCCCAGGAGGTAAGCAAGGAATGCCAGGCCAATCACCACGGGTTCGGATCCCATGACAGTGAAAACGTCGGCAACAAATGGGAGGGTGGAACCGGCCAGGAGACCGACCACGATTGGCTCGGGGATGAGGCGTGCCAGCTTGTCTGCGAGCCCCAGGGCCGTGATAGCCACCACTGCAACTCCCGCAACCATTGAAGCCCCGGCGAGTTCCGCGAACGGAAGCCGGCCTTGAAGGGAGACGATGAAAATGAGGACGAAGATGTTCCCCGTCAGGAGGAGCGGCTGTCTGAACCGCAGACACAGAACCAGGCCGACTAAGCATGGCAACGTATAGATGGTCATGACCCAAGCAGTCAGCTGCCCGCGTGACAGGTCCAGTTGTTGAGCGCCGGACAACGGAATGGCAACGAGCGAAGTAGCCAGGGTGACCATGGCCAGACTCGTGCCCAAGGAGGGAGACCACTCCCGGAACCAGTGCGATCCGCCGTCGGAACTCTGACGCATGCCTCCCCATACGCCCCTGCTGCGATCCAACGGAATCGCTGCGGGGCGCACGGTGGTACCGGATTTAGAAGTGCGTCATGCAGTGCGCCGAGCGTTCAACAGCAAACATCTGCCGCGCCTTGAGCGCTGCCCCTGGGGTGTTCTCCCCGATTCTTCCTGCCGCGGTAAGGGTCACCGGGCAAACGGCTCCCAGATAGATGGAACCCAGCTCGGCGACGTCCAGGGTGAGGTCCGGTGCCTGGTCTGCCGAGGCGTTGGTGAGGCCGGCTTCCCCATCACGAACCTCCAGGCGGTAGGTGCCCGAGGTGAAACCCAAGGTGTCCGAGATCTTGAGAGTGAGCGTGCCGTCAGCCGAGTAGCGGCGGGCCGTGAGCGCGCCCGCGACGTCGAGGATGCGAAGCCAGAGCATATCCCGGTGGTCTGAAGACTCAATGCACCGCGGATCCTCAAGTGCCCAGCCCAGGGGGTCGTCCACCGGCGCCTCCTCCCAGCTGATGCGCTGGATGAGGTCGATGGTGCCCAGGAATTTCCACAAATCCAGGTAGGCGGCGTCGGAAGCTGCCACCAGGTCCACAATGTTCACGGTGTAGGGCTTTGTCTCCCACCCGGAAAACTTGTACGAGACGTAGCCGTCGATCTCGCCGTCGGAGTTGTAATGGAGAGCGCACCTGATCCCCGGGTCTTCGGCACCATCATGCCCGTAAGCTCCGGAAACCCGCTGGCGGTAACCTTCCTGGCGCACGATCGAGCCAGGCGTAAGATGATGGGCGTCCGCGAACACCCGTGGCGCAACATCGAGCAGCACCTTTCGATCCGCGATCTCCACGGTTCCTGCTGGCACGTGCCGCAATTGGAACCTGGGGCCGGTATCCACCTTGATGCTCCGTTCGAACGTAGCCACGCCGTATCCAAAGCGCCCATAGATCGACCCCTCAGAGGCAGTCAGGGCCGCCATGGCCAGCCCTTCCGACTTCGCAGCAGTCAGGTCCTCCGTCATCATCCGGCGCAAGAGCCCGCGACGGCGGTGAGTGCCCCGAACCGTAACCGCGGTCACCAGGCGCGTGGCCAACTGCCTGCCGTAGCCGGTGTTCAGCGTCTTCAAGAGCGTCCCGAACGTCGCCACCGGGATGTCAGCTGCCAGGGAATGGACCGGAACGGAACCTGTTTGGTAAACACCAGTCAGCTCGCGGTCGTCCGTCCGGTACATGGAAATGATCTTGTCCACGAACTCCGCGCTGCGCCGGTTATCGTGGAATCCGTCCTCAACTGCGCGCATCCAGTCAGTGCTTTTTGAATAGTCAGGAGAGTCCTTTTCGGCTGCCCGGAATCGCCTTACTTCATAGTTCTCTACCACGTGATTCTCCCCAAGTTCGGTTACCGGCCGGCGCACGATCGACGCGCGCCGGCCCTCTAAAATGCCTGCTGTTGGTTTTTGACTCAGTGCCCGGCTTCGTACCAGCTGGAACCCACGCCAATCTGTACGTCCAAGGGAACAGTCAGCTGGGCCGCTGCACCCATCTGCTCTGTCACGAGCTTCTCCACCGCAGCCCGTTCGCCGTTTGCTACCTCCAGGACGAGCTCATCATGGACCTGCAACAGCATCCGTGACTTCAGCCCCTGGGCCTCGAGTTCGTACTGCACTCCGAGCATTGCCCGCTTGATGATGTCCGCGGCCGATCCCTGGATGGGCGAGTTCAGTGCGATGCGCTCCGCATTCTCGCGAAGCTGGCGGTCTGTGCTGGTCAGGTCCGGGAGGTAGCGGCGCCGTCCTTCGATGGTAGCTGTATAGCCGTCGACCCTGGCCTGGTCCACCACTCCGCGAAGGTAGTCGCGCACGGCGCCGAAGCGGTCGAAATAATCCTTCATAAGCGTCCGCGCCTCATCGACGGAAATCTCCAGCTGTTTCGAGAGCCCGAAGGACGTCAGCCCGTAGGCCAGTCCGTAAGACATGGCCTTGACCTTTGAACGCATGGCACTGGTGACTTCTTCGGTAGGGACATGGAAAATGTTGGAGCCGACAAACCGGTGCAGGTCTTCCCCTTCCTTGTATGCCTGAATGAGGCCAGCGTCCCCGGAGAGGTGCGCCATGATTCGCATCTCGATCTGCGAGTAATCGGCGGAGAGCAGGCAGTCATAGCCGTCGCTGACCACGAAGATGCCCCGGACCCGTCGGCCTTCCTCGCTGCGGATGGGGATGTTCTGCAGGTTGGGGTTGTTCGACGAGATCCGGCCCGTAGCTGCAACGTTCTGCGCGTAGGTGGTATGGATCCGGCCGTCGTCCGTGACGGATTTCTTGAGAGATTCCAGCATCTGGCGCAGTTTCGAGGACTCGCGGTGGGCCATGAGCTGAACCAGGAACTCGTGCCCCGTCTTCTCCAGCAGGTTCTTGAGCGACGCCGCATCGGTGGTGTAACCGGACTTGATCTTCTTGGTCTTCGGCAGCTGGAGTTCCTCGAACAGGACAGTCTGGAGCTGCTTCGGCGATCCAAGGTTCACCTCATGCCCGATCGCTGCGAAGGCCAGCTCCTGGGCGTTGTCAATCACTTTGGAGAGATCGGCCAGCTGCTCGTCAAGGCGCGGCATGTCGATGGCAATTCCAGCCAGTTCCATATCGGCAAGGACCCGGCTGACGGGCAGCTCCAGGGTGGTGAGCAGGTCCTCGGCCTTGCGTTCCTTGAGTTCGGATTCAAAGTGCCGGCTCAGCGCCTGCACCACAGCGGCTGCCTGGACCAGTGCACCGGAAGCGGCGGCGTCGTCGCCGTCGAACGACAGCTCAAGCTGGCCCGCCTTGGCGGTCTCGGGCGAGATGCTGATGTTGAGGTGGTGCTGGGCCAGTTCGGAGAGCTCATAGGTGCGGCGGTCCGGCTGGATGAGGTAGCCGGAAATTGATGTGTCATCCACCACCCCTTCCAGGCCCAGGCCACGGCTGGACAATGCCTTCAACGCCGCCTTGTAGCCATGCATGACCTTCGGTGCTTGCTCGTCCCGCAGCCAATCCGCCAAGACGTTTTCGGCTGCAGCATCCTGGGCGGCGAGGTCGATATAGACGGCGGCGTCGTTACGGACGATGGCCAGCGCGGCGGCGTCCTCGCCGATCCTGCCGGGCACCAGGTCGACGGCGACGGCGGACCGCTTGCCTGCGCCTGCAGCCAGGAACGCACTCAGCTCCGTTGCACTGGAGGGGGTGATGAAGTCAGGCGTGTCGATGTTCTCGCGCTCGGCGGATTCCAATTCGTCGCTGCTGTAGAGGGCAAAGAGCCGGGTGCGGATGGTCTTGAATTCAAGGTCGTCGAACAGTTGCTCAAGTGCGGCCTCGTTCGGGCGCGGTTCCGCGAGATCGTCCAATGTGAGCGGGAGATCAAGGTCTGTGTGGAGCCTGTTCAGCCGCCGGTTGCGTTTGACGGCCTCCACGTTTTCGCGGAGCGCGTCCCCTACCTTGCCGCCGATGGCGTCGACGTTTTCGAGGACCCCCTCGAGTCCGCCGTAGAGGTTAATCCATTTGGCTGCCGTCTTGGGGCCAACTCCCGGGATGCCTGGGAGGTTGTCCGCGGACTCCCCCACTAATGCGGCCAGGTCCGAGTACTGCGGGGGCGTCACAAAGTACTTCTCCTGAATTGCGGCAGTGTCCAGCCGGGGAATGTCGCTGACGCCCTTCCTGGGGTAAAGCACAAAAACGTTGTCGGTGATGAGCTGAAATGCGTCACGGTCACCTGTCACCAGGAGCACCTCGTAACCGGCCTTTTCGCCCATCGCGGCGAGTGTTGCCAAAATGTCGTCAGCTTCATAACCCGGCATTTTGATGGTCTTGATGCCCCACGCCTGCATGACCTTGTCGATGAGGTCGATCTGGCCGCTCATCTCGCTGGGAGTTTCATTGCGGCCGCCCTTGTACTCGCTGTACTCGGCCTTACGGTGGGTGGTGTCATCCGATACGTCGAAGGCCACGGCGACGTGGGTGGGCTTCTGTTCCTTGATCAGGTTGATAAGCATGGACGTGAATCCATGAATGGCATTGGTGTGCTGCCCGTTTGCCGTGGAGAACTTGTCCGCCGGCAAGGCGAAGAAAGCCCGGAAGGCCATCGAGTGCCCGTCCAGGACCAGGAGGCGCGGTTGATCGGTAATAGGAATCACAGGGGCTTCCGTGGCCGAAACAGAACGATCACCGGGCGGCGGGACCTTCACGTCCTGCAAGGCAGCGTCAGTGGGCAGGGCTGCGTCAGCAGGGGCGTTGGCCTTCAGGGCAGCATCGTCCTGAAGGTCAGCGGTTTCGAACGGGAAGGGGGCCGGTTTGGTAGTTTCACTCACAGGTGCCAGCCTAGTTGGCATGATGGACAATTTCACGCCCCACCGGTTTGCGGACGAACTGACCTCAGCCGGAATCCCCGAGGAACTGCATGATTGGCTCGGCGGCTACGGAATCGGTGCCTTGGTGGTCAAGATGGGCATCCGCTTTCTCGAGATGAGTCCGGCACGCACCGTGGCCACGATGCCCGTGGAAGGCAACACACAAGTGGCGGGTATCCTGCACGGCGGGGCCCACGTTGTCCTCGCCGAGACCCTGGGATCCTTTGCAGCAGGAATGCATGCAGGTCCCGGGAGGCAGGCGCTTGGAATCGAGGTCGGCGCTACCCATCACCGGTCCACCTCCGCGGGTACGGTGACGGGAACCTGTACCGCCATTCACCTGGGCCGCACGCTCACCACCCACGAGATCGTCATGACTGACGAGCAGGGCCGGAGGTTGTCGACTGCGCGAATCACCAACCTCATACGTGATATCGACGGCTGATCAGGAATTTAGCCGGTACCGCAACTCCACTACGCCGCGCCCCAGTGCCGCTGAGGAAACCAGTTCCAAGGGTGGCGTAGGCTTCCGCAGCGGCAGGAGCGGCTTGCCATCGCCAAGAATTAAGGGGATGACCGAAACAATCAGTTCATCCAACAGGCCGGCATCGGCAAATTGCGCTGCGAGGTTACCTCCGCCCACCACCCACACGTTCTTGCCATCGGCATCTGCCTTCAGATCGCCGACAAATGTCCTGACGTCGCCGTGGGCAAAGGTAATATCAGCGTCTTTGGGCACCGTGCCCTCATGATGGGTGAAAATCCAACAAGGTGTGGTGGGATAAGGCCAGTTGCCGGGCTCGTGCTCCAGCAGCCACCGGTAGGTCTCCCCTCCCATGACGATGCAGCCGACGCCCTCCATGAAGGAGTCATAGCTCTCCTTCCCGCCTTCGAAACCGTCGAATTGCAGGAGCCAGGAAAGGTCGTCGTCGGGAGTTGCGATAAAGCCGTCAAGGGAGGCGCCGACGTAATACTGGAGACTCGACATGGCCCCAGCCTAATCACTTCAGGTCCGGGTTCAAATACTGCCTTCGAACCTCTTGGCGCCGGACCGGCAGGTTAAAGCTACTTGCTGAAATACGGAATGATCAGGTACAGCCCAAAGAGGACTGCCAGGCCGCAGAGTCCGAAACAGATGTAGGCCAGAGGCTGAACCCACCGGGGGGCCTCGGGAGTAACATCTCCGGCTATGGCTGTCAGCCGGACTCCAAGGGAGTACAGTCCCACAATTGTCACTGCCGCAACCAGGGTGGCTCCGCCCACCATCAAAAGCTCCAACCACTTCATTTCTGGCCGCCATTCTTCTTGTTCGCCCGTGCTGCCGCTGCCGCCTTCGTCTTTTGGAACCTGACGGCGTGTCCGGCTTCCTCAACCTCGACGGCGTTGTGGTGGCCGACGTGGGATTTGCGGGATTCGAAGTACATCAGCAGCACTGAGGCAAATCCTGCGGCTCCAGCGATGACGACGCCGACCATGCCGGTGCTGACCAGCCAGGCCGTCAGAGCACCCATGATGCCGGCAGCCGGGAGGGTGAACAGCCAGCCGATGGCGATCCGCCCCGCCGTCGCCCACCTCACCGAGGTTCCCTTGCGGCCAAGCCCTGAACCGATGACTGAACCCGAAGCCACCTGCGTGGTGGACAGGGCGAACCCCAGATGGGATGACGCAAGAATGGCTGAGGCCGTGCTGGTTTCAGCGGCGAACCCCTGCGCGGGCTTAACATCAGTCAGCCCAGAACCCATTGTCCTGATGATCCGCCAGCCGCCGGCGTAGGTGCCGATTGCAATAGCGAAGGCACAGGCAGCAATCACCCAGAACTGCGGCCCGGAACCCGTGGGCTGGGTTCCTGCGGCGATCAGCACCAAGGTGATGATGCCCATAGTCTTCTGCGCATCGTTGGTTCCGTGGGCGAGTGCCACCAGGCTGGAAGTGAAGATCTGCCCTGTGCGGAAGCCGCCGCGCTTCTGCGTCAGTTTGTCCCCTGTTTCGGGATCGTGCCTGGAGGTCAGCGCATAGGCCAGGCGGGTACAGACGTAAGCCACAGCGCCCGCAATGACCGGGGCAAAAATCGCCGGAAGGATCACTTTTTGCATCAGGGATTCAAAGTTGATCGAGTGCAACCCGATGCCGGCAATCGCGGCGCCGATGAGGCCGCCGAAGAGGGCGTGTGAGGAACTGGACGGCAGGCCTTTGAGCCAGGTGATCATGTTCCAGAGAATGGCTCCCATGAGCCCGGCAAAGATGATCTCCGGAGTGATCTGGATGCCTTCGGAGCCTTCCCGGATAATTCCTCCCGAAACAGTCTTGGCCACTTCCGTGGAGAGGAACGCGCCCACGAGGTTCAAAACGGCTGCCAGTGCCACTGCCGTTTTGGGTTTGATGGCCCCTGTGGCGATCGGCGTAGCCATGGCATTGGCTGTGTCGTGAAAGCCGTTGGTGAAGTCGAAAAATAGTGCCAGCGCTATAACCAGCGCCACCATGAAGGTGATATCCACCTGTTGCCCAATCTGCAGAGTCGACGGTCAGCAGTTCCACTCCCCGTTGCCCAAAGCCGAACAGCACAGTTCACGGGGAGTTCACCGGGGTATGTACGGTTCAGCAAGCAGGCTTGAAACCCTATAGATCGTACGCGTCAACAGCATCACGACAAAACATAGGCGGTGAAGCCATTGTGCGCTGCTTCCCAGCGGGCGTACCGTGACGTTGCTGGGGCTAATCGAAGGAGAAACGATCATGCTAAACGCTCACTCGACCAGGTTCCGTGCCATGGCCGTTTTGGCTGCCGTAACTGCCCTTGCCGCTGCCAACGTTGGCGCTGCAACAGCGGCGCCTTTTGGTGATGGAGCCGCCATTCCACTGAATGTTGGACAAGAGACCCCCGCTCCGAACTCCCGTGCCCATGGATTCTTCAGTTATGAGATCGTCAATGGGGAATTTTGCTACCGGTTGCGTGTTCAGAACCTGTCGGCCGATGTGTCCGCAGCACACATTCACATCGCACCGCGCAATATGGCCGGTCCCGTGGTCATTCCGCTCGAAGTGGGCAAGGGGACGTCCTGGAACCAGAACGATTGCACTCTTGTGGATTCAACGCTCTTGGCCGCAATCGAGGCCAACCCGCGGGACTACTACGTGAACGTCCATACAATAGCCGTCCCAAGCGGGGAGATCCGCGGACAGCTGAAGTAGTTCCGGACGCCCACAACCACACCGCGCTTGCCCCGGCACAAATTCCCGGGGAACCACCACTGCCGGACAGTCCGACGCCGATACGATCTGGAGTGCCCGGTCAGTTAGCGGACCGCCGTCGGGCCACTGTCGCGTATGGGAAGCTTAAGGGCAGCATTCGGCCTCCAAGCGGTTAGAAGCCGCTGGGCTCAGTTTCGAATTCAGGCCCGACGGGTGGACCCTCATGGTGGAGCGGGCGCAGTGCCCCCGTACGTTCCAGCCAAATAAGAGCGTCATACCGGCCGCCCATCACGGTCGGAACATAATTGGCCTGCTCGCTTTCCGGACTGTAGACGACGCCTATGGCCCGGTGGCCAAGGCTCCGGGACAACCATGGTCCGGGACGGTTCCTGCCGAATTCCAGGATGGCAGGCACACCCAGGCAATGGTGAAGCAGATATTCATGACTTCCTGTCCGTGCCTCGGGCACTCTGACAACCTGTTCGCGGGACCCCCAGTCATCGGCGGCAACCACGGTACCGCCGTAGCCGGCGAACCCGACCAGCAGCACCCGGTCCGCCCCGTACCGCTCCCGGATCAACTGGCCAACGTTCACCAGTCCGTTACGCGCCATATCGGTGGCCCTGGCATCCCCGATGTGAGAGTTATGCTCCCAAATGATCCCCTTCGACGGCGGACCCAAGTGCTGACGGACGCGCTCAATGGTGTCTGCCATGTGGCGGTCGCGGATGTTCCACGAGTCGCGGCTGCCGTTGACCATGGTGCGGTAGTAGTGCTCGGCGTTTGCCGCCACTTCGGCGTTCTGCAAGGCGTCAAAAGCGTCGTCGTGGTCCATGGCGGCGAGCGCACGCTTCCGTACTTCCTCCAGTAGCGCGACAACGTCGGTTTCGCAGGTTTCCGGAACCAGCCGTGTCTTCCACGCATATTCATGCGGATCCTCATGATGCGGCTGAAAACAATGCCAGGCGCGTTTGGCTGCGGGCACAGCTTCCGGAGCATGAAGTTCCAACCAGCCGATGGTCTCACGCAGCGAGTCCCACAGTGAATAGACATCGAGACCGTAGAAACCGACACGTTCAGGCAGCGGACGTTCCATGTTCCAGCCGCGAAGCCAGTCCAGGAACCCGGCCACTTCCTCATTGGCCCACATCCACGTAGGCCACCTTTCAAAGCGTGCCAGCAAGGCGTGCACTCCGACGTCGAGCCCGCTTTGCCCCTTGACCCACCGGTTGATCCGCCAGCAGTCCGGCCAGTCACCTTCGACGCCTATCCAGTTGTAGCCCTGCTCCTCGATCAGCCGGATGCTCAGGCGTGACCGCCATGTGTAGTACTCATGTGTTCCATGTGACGCTTCACCAATGGCCACGAGCTCACACCCTGCAGAGCGCCGGACCAGGCCGTCGAGGTCGCGCAGCCCAGCGAGAGGGCGGGCAAGCGCAAGGATCTCCGCCGTAACTGCTGGGTTGACAGTGACGTCGGTCATCTTGGATCCCCTGTTTTGGCTGTCTTCCATGACGTTCTCCGCTTGCCCTTCTCACTCCAGCTTCCCGCCACTGCGGCCCTCCGTAAAGGGCCCAAGGTCATCGGAGTTGAGGTTCATTGGTTCTCTTTCCCGCTCATCGGGCGAGCAGTACTCTGGAGGAACCATCCGGAAGCCCACTGACATGACCGAAGTTACGGACCTGATTTCCAGCGCGCGAGCCGCCTTTGTCCGCAAGGACTGGGATACCGCCCGCCGCGATCTGCTCGCTGCCCGAAGCAGTTCCGAACTGGAGACTCCGGAGCTGGAAGTCCTCGCCGAATCCGGCTGGTGGCTGGGAATAGTGCCGGAGTCGCTTGCCCACTGGGAGCATGTCTACCGACGCCTGAGTGGAACCGGAGATCACTCTGCTGCTGCGATGAAAGCCATTGAATTGTCCCTGCAGTGGGCAACCCGGGGAGACATCGTTGTGGCTTCCGGGTGGATGAACCGTGCCAGGCGCTTGGTGCAGCAAAATCAGGAAACAGCGGAGTATGGATACCTTCTGTATTTGGAATGCTCCCAGTCCATAGACCTGGAGGAAGATCCCGGCCCGGCCTGGGAGGCAGCCGAGGTGCTGGACCACCTCGCCGAGTTGCTGGACAACCCCACTCTGGCCTCCTTCGCCCGTGTGCTGAACGGGCTCGCCCTCGTTCGCGGAGGACAGACGGAGTCGGGCTTCAAGGAGCTGGACGAGGCCATGCTTTCTGTTCTGGCGGGCGACATGTCCCCCATCTGGGCAGGAGACATCTACTGCACGGTTGTGCATCTGTGCCATATTCTTGGCGACCTTTCCCGAATGCGCGCTTGGAACAGCGCTTTGGACCGCTGGACCGCCGGACTGTCTGCCACGTTTATCTATGCCGGAGTCACCAGGATTCACCACCTTCAGTTGATCAGTGCGGAAGGCGACTGGGACACCGTGGAACGGGAGATAGGTCCCCGCAGTGACCAACTCGTGGATGCGCACGGCTGGATGGCAGGCGCTGGCTATTACGAACTGGGCGAAGTCAGGCGCCTCAGGGGAAATGTCCAGGGCGCGCTCGCTGCCTATGCCGATGCAAGAAATGTAGGCGTCGACCCGCAACCCGGAGAGGCACTGCTTCATGACTCCGCCGGCGAACACGACCTCGCGCTCAATCAGCTGAGGGCAGCGATCGGTGAAAGCGGCCCGCTGGAACGGGCACGCCTGCTGCTGCCGGCCGTGGAACTCGCGCTTGCCCAGGACCGCCGGGCGCTGGCGGATACTTGGTCTGACGACCTCCAACGCGTCGCAGCCAAGTACGCTTCGCCGGGAATCCAGGCCTCGGCCCGGCATGCCCGCGGCGCGGTGCTTCTCGCCACAGGCCGGGCAGCTGAGGCGGTTCCCCACTTGGATTCGGCTGCCCGGACTTACCGGGAACAGCGTTTCCGCTACAGCACCGCAAAGATCCACGAACTGTTGGCGGAATGCCGGCGGCAGTTGGACCAACCTGATGCTGCCGACGCTGAACTTGCTACTGCTTTGGCGATCTACCGGCAGCTTGGGGCCATCCAAGACGTCGACCGCGTCGAAGGTGGACCCGCACCGGGCGGACTGACGGCACGTGAAAGCGAAGTCCTCTCGCTGGTCTGCGGCGGGGCCAGCAACCGGCAAGTCGCCCACACGCTGGTCATCAGCGAGAAAACGGTGGGGCGGCACCTGGCCAATATTTTCACCAAGATCGGTGTGGAAAGCCGGACCGCGGCGGCCGCTTGGGCAAGTGAACACAGCCTCCCGCGTCGGATGCCGCGCTGATCAAATCCTGATGACCTGGTCAAGCTTCACATTGCCGGCTGGTAAGGACCGCTGTTCTGCATGATTTGACCCATGCCCGACAGGAAAAGATGAGGCGGATGCCCGACGAAGGGGCAGGGTCCAGGCACGTACTTTCGAGGTATCGGATTCATTAGTCCGTCCAACAGCCGAGAAAGGACCATCATGACCACGCTCGAAGAGCCAACAATCCAGGGTTCTGCCATAACCGCTGAATCCGGCGTCACTGCTGAGGCAACAGAGGCCGCCGCCGAGAGGTTGGTGGACATCCTTAACGACGGGGCCGCGGCGGTGCTCGCAAGTATTGGCCACCAAACAGGCCTTTTTGACACCCTCGCGACGCTGCCGGCTGCCACCAGTGAGCAGATTGCCGATGCAGCAGGATTGCAGGAGCGCTATGTGCGGGAATGGCTCGGCGGCATGGTTACCGCCGGGATCGTGCAGTATGAACCCGCTTCCCGCACGTATCTGCTGGATCCTGCCGTCACACCCTCGGTCAGCGGACCGGGGGTGGAGAACCTTGCCCGGACCCTGCAGTACGTCGCGCTGATGGGTGCCGTTTCCGGAAAGATTGCGGAAAGATTCAAAATCGGTGGCGGCCTTGGCTATGAGGACTACCCCGGCTTTGTCCAGTTGCAGGCGGCCGACAGCGGCTCGGTCCATGACGCTTCCCTGATCGACACCATCCTTCCATTGTCAGGCTGTATAGACCGCCTTAGTAGCGGGATCGACGTCGCCGATATTGCCTGCGGTGCCGGACACGCCGTCAACCTCATGGCCCAGGCGTTTCCCGCCAGCAACTTCACAGGATACGACTTCTTCGAAGAAGGGCTGATTGCAGGACGCGCCGAAGCTTCCCGGCTGGGACTGGACAATGTCCGGTTCGAAACCCGTGACGTCGCCTTACTCGATATCCGTGACGGGTTTGACCTGGTCACAGTCTTCGACGCCATACACGATCAGGCACATCCCGCCGCCGTCCTCAGAAATATCCACGAAGCACTCCGCCCGGGTGGGACGTTCCTGATGGTGGACATCAAGGCCTCGAGCAGGCTTGAGAATAACATCGGGCTCCCCTGGGCAACCTTCCTTTACGCCGTCTCCACGACCCACTGCACATCGGTTTCCTTGTCGCAGGGCGGCGATGGCCTCGGAACGGTCTGGGGTGTCGAACTGGCCGAGTCCATGGTTCGCGACGCCGGCTTCGAGCATATAGAGGTCAAGGATCTGGAGGAGGACCCCTTCAATGCTTACTTTGTGGCAACAAAGGCGGCGTCTGTGGTAGCCGGACGATAACTGCTAGGCGGACGGCGCCCCGGCGGCATTGACCAACCAGGAAACACCAAACTTGTCGGTGCACATGCCGAAGGTGTCACCCCACGGAGCCGGCTCGAACGGGACTGTGACCATACCGTCCGAAGAAAGCCGGTCCCAGTAACCCCGTAGTTCAGCTTCGTCCTCACCGCTGAGGGAGACAGAGAAGTTGTCACCCGGGTTGTAGTTCATGCCATTAGGTGTGTCCGCCCCCATCAGCACCATTCCCGAATCTGTGGTGAGCATGGCGTGCATGATCTTGTCCTGCTCACCAGGATCTTCGCTGGCCTGAAACTCGCCGAAAGTACTCATGGTGAGTTCCCCGCCGAAGACTGACTGATAGTAAGCCATAGCTTCGCGGGCGTTGTCGCGGAAGCCAAGGTAGGGGTTGAGGCGGGTTGGCATTTGGGATCTCCTTGGAGTCTGGCGGAGGCCCGGGCGGCGACAAAGCAGCGCGGCGGGCTGGGAACACTTCATATGGTGCCCCAATTCATGTGCCGTTCCTAGACCCTCACAGACACTTTCCGTGCCTGTCCAGCGGGTTGTCAGCCGGCAGCTTTTTTCGCCCGGCTGGGCTGGACCCGGGGCGGTTCACCGGGCATTTTCGGATAATCCGGAGGGAACGGGAGTTCACCCAGACCGGCGTCGATATCGCGCTGCCACCAGCCCAGGAGGGTGTCGATGTTCCCCGGCTTGGAGTGCATATCCGCCCAGGGGTCACCGGTTGTCTTCAACCGCTCGGGAACTGTCAGGATGGTGAATTGCCTGGGATCCACGCTTTCCAGTTCATCCCATTCAATCGGGCAGGAGACCGGCGCATGGGCAAGGGGCCGAGGACTGTAAGCCCCGGCCATGGTGCGGTCACGGTTGGCCTGGTTGAAGTCCACGAAAACCTTCACGCCTCGCTCTTCCTTCCACCAGGCCGTAGTGACCTTGTCCGGCATGCGGCGCTCAAGTTCGCGAGCCGCTGCAATGACCGCGTGCCTGACGTCCAGGAATTCCCGGGTGGCCTCGATGGGGGCGAACACATGCAGGCCGCGGTTCCCGGATGTTTTGATGAACGCAGTAAGCCCGGCTTCTGCCAGCACAGTTCTCAGCTCGATCGCGGCCGGGACGGCGTCGTCGAAGTCCGTTCCGGGCTGAGGATCCAGATCGATCCGCAGCTGGTCCGGGTTGTCCGAGTTATCCGCGCGGGACGGCCAGGGGTGGAAAACGATGGTGTTCATCTGCACCGCCCAGACAGCCGCCGCGGGTTCGTCGATGACCACCTGGGGATGGGTCCGCGCGCTCGGATAGACCACCTTGACGGACCGAATGAAGTCCGGTGCCCCCTTGGGAGGATTCTTTGAGAAGAACTGTTCGCCGTCGATATTCTCCGAGAAGCGCTGGAGCGTAATGGGGCGGCCGCCATTTGCCCTGACGAAGGCTTCCCCCACGTCCACCATGAAGTTGGCCAGATCCAGTTTGGTGATGCCAGGCTCCGGCCAGAGAACGCGGCTGGGACTCGATATCCGCATCTCCCGGGGACCGTTCGGACCGTCGACGGTGAGGGTGGTTGCTTCGCTCGCCATGGGAACAACCTACCCCGCAGAAGTAGCCACGTCAGCAGATCTGCCGTGTGGATGGCAGACACTCTTTTGAGTTGGGTACGGCCGGGCAGCGGGTTCAGGCATTATTGAGGCATGCCCGTCCCCCAAATCCCCCTCACCATCTCCGTTGGTGACAGTCCAGTTTCCGCGGCTTACGGACGTCCTGACAGTTCCTTCGCGACACTCGTGGTTGCCCACGGCGCCGGCGCCGGCATGGATCATCCGTTTATGGTCGGCTTCACGGCCGCCCTGGGTGATCAGGGTGTTGCCACCCTCCGCTTCAATTTCCCGTACCGCGAGGCCGGTAAGAAGTTCCCGGACAGGCCGCCGACGGCGATCGCGGCTTGGCGGGCGGCCATGGACGTCGCTTCGAAACACTCGGAAGGTGAGCCCTTGTGGGCGGCCGGCAAGTCCTTTGGTGGGCGGATGGCGTCAATGGCGGTTGCCGAAGGTATGCCGGCTGCCGGATTGATTTACCTCGGCTACCCCCTGCATCCTCCAGGAAAGCCCGAGAAGATCCGGGACGAGCACCTCTACGGCCTCACGCTGCCCATGCTCTTCCTCCAGGGAACGGGTGACCCCTTCGTGACGCCTGCCTTGCTTGAGTCTGTAGTCGCACGGATCGGTGACGCGGCGACGCTGAACTGGGTGGAGGGCGGAGACCATTCCTTCGCTATCAAGGGCTTCAAGCGCAGCCCTGAAGAAGTGGGGGCATCGCTCGCGAAGCCTGTGGCAGATTTTCTCCGCGGGCATTCCTGAGCAGCACTATGAGGCGAGCCAGGCCCGCCCATAATCACTCTTTGCTGGCCTTGGCACGTACATGCATCCTCTCCCCTTGTCCTCCGAATACACTCAGAACTTCTGCCGGCTGGTCTCCTGTGCTGCCGAACCAGTGAGGTACGCGGGTATCGAATTCTGCTACTTCACCTGCCCGGAGGACGAGGTCATGGCTGCCCAGAAGCAGTCGCATACGGCCGGAAAGAACGTACAGCCATTCGTATCCTTCGTGAGCCTTGAGGTCCGGGTCGGCTTTGGAGATGGGAATGATTATTTTCCAGGCCTGCATCCCGCCCGGCTGTCGGGTCAACGGTACGACTGTCCGGCCGTTCGCCTTATGGGGTTTGAGACGGATCCGGGGGTCCCCGATTTCGGGTGCCCCCACCAGCTCTTCCAATGGCACGCGGTAGGCCTGGGCCAGCGGGAGGAGCAGCTCCAAGCTTGGACGGCGCTGCCCTGTCTCCAGACGCGACAGGGTGCTCTTGGAGATACCGGTAACTGCGGAGAGACCGGTCAGCGTGACGCCACGCTGCATTCGTAGTCGTTTGAGGCGCACTCCAACCTGATCGAGCGCCGCAGCAATCAATTTCGTCGTGTCATTCACAGAACCATCCAACCTTCGTTTCCCGGAAACAGCAACGTTTGTTGTCGGAACAGGAACCCGGGGCCCAGCCTTGGAGACATGAACGATTTTGATGTAGTCATAGTGGGCGGCGGCGCTGCAGGACTGTCAGCCGCATTGGTGTTGTCCCGAGCCCGACGCAAGGTTCTGGTGGTGGATTCAGGGGCGCAACGCAACTCCCCTGCCTCCCATATGCACGGGTTCCTTTCGCGCGATGGCCTGCCTCCCGCCGAGCTTCTGGTGATTGCCCGCCAGGAGGTGACGGGCTACGGTGCCCACGTCTTGAACGGTGAGGTAACAGATCTCGTTGCTTGCGGAAAGTCTCGATTCCAAGCGCTGCTTTCCGGCGGGAGGCGGATTGCGACGCGGCGTCTTCTGGTAGCCACCGGGCTGCAGGACGAGCTGCCCGGCATTCCGGGCCTGACCAACAGGTGGGCGCGGGACGTTCTGCATTGCCCTTACTGCCACGGCTATGAAGTCCGTGACCTGCAGCTAGGTGTTCTGGGCGGCGCACCGGATGCGGTCCGTTACGCCCAGATCGTCCGCCAGTGGGCCAAGGATGTCGTGTTGTTCGTGCCCGCTGAATCGCTGACCAACGTTCACCGCTCGGAGCTGGTTGCCCGGTCGATAGGCATCGTCGAAGGCGATGTCAGACGGGTCGTCGTTGAGGACGATCTTCTCTCCGGCGTCGAAATGGAAGACGGGGCCATCATCCGACGGGACGCACTGTTCGTGCCGCCGCGCTTCATCCCGAACAACAGCCTCCTCATCGGTCTCGGCTGCGAACTGGATGAGGCAGGCTGGGCCGTCCGGGACAGTAGCGGCCGCACCACTGTTCCCGGCGTCTGGATAGCCGGGAATGTTGCCAACCCTCGAGCTCAGGTGATCACGGCCGCCGGGGAAGGATCCGCCGCAGCCATGGCCATCAACGCGGACCTCGTCGAGGAGGACATCCGAAACGCCGTCCGCGATTTCAACAGGGGATTTTGACAGGCAGCAACTTGCCCTTCCCCACTTCGTCCCGCCCACTGCCTGCAAGACTCCGAGGAGAACCTATGTCCATCCAGTCAACGTCAACCCGTCCCGCACCGCCCAACAAACATCAGCTCGCGCTGATGATCTGGCTGGCTGTGTTCCCCACCCTGACCCTCATCAACCTGGCTTTCGGAGAGTGGCTCGGGATCCTGCATCCTGTACTGCGGACCTTCGTGCTGGCCACAGTTGCGGTTCCCATCGTCATTTACGGGATCATGCCGCACCTTCACCGCCTGCGCGCACTGCTGCTGAGCCGAGCCGCACGCCGCTGATCTCCGTTTGGGGGGGGAAGCGTCAGGCTTTCACAGATGCCGGAATCGCATTCGACGGGACCGGATCATGGCGGACGTACCGGCGGCTAAAGCGTCCAGTGCCTGCGGTCAGGGCGCGCAACTCCACGGCGTACTTCAGCAACTCCTGGTCCGGAACCTCGGCGCTGATCTCGGTCATGTCTCCGACGGACGTTGTTCCAGTTAGTCTCCCCCGCCGCGATGACAGATCACTCATAACGGCACCGACGTAGTCATCTGACACGGTAATAGTCACGGCTGAAACCGGCTCAAGCAGCTGAATGCGGGTGGCCGAAGCCGCCTCCCGCAGGGCAAGCGCGCCCGCGGCCTGGAAGGCGGCGTCGGAGGAGTCAACGCTGTGGGTTTTGCCGCCCACGAGCGTGACGCGGATATCCACCACAGGGAAGCCGGCTGCTACCCCTTTTTGCATCTGCGTCCGGACTCCCTTCTCCACAGACGTTATGTACGGTCCCGGGATCACGCCGCCAACGGTCTTGTCCACAAACTCAAAGCCGGATCCGCGGTCCAGCGGCTCCACCTCGACGTCGCAAACGGCGTATTGCCCATGGCCGCCGGACTGTTTGACATGCCGGCCGTGGCCAGCCGAGGGAGCCGCAAAGGTCTCGCGCAGCGGAGTCACCACCTCCACTGTCTGCAGCTTTACACCCTGCTCCCTCAACCGGTCCAGCACAACCTCCGCGTGCGCCTCGCCCATGCACCACAGGATCAGCTGATGGGTTTCGGAGTTGCGTTCCACCCTAAGGGTCGGATCCCCGGCGGCAACCTTGCCGAGGCTTTTCGCAAGGGCATCCTCGTCGCCATGGGAAGCCGCCTCGATGGCCACAGGCATCATGGGTTCGGGCATATCCCAGGCCTCCACCAGCAACGGCCGCTCACGCGAGGAAATGGTGTCACCGGTTTCGGCATTCCCGAGTTTTGCCAGCGCGCAAATGTCACCGGCAACACAGAAAGGCACAGGCCGCAGGGATGCGCCGATGGGCGCGTACAAGTGGGTGATGCGCTCGTCGCTGTCGTGATCGAGGTGTCCGCGATCCGCCAGTCCCCGCCCGCCTACGTGAATTGCCGAGTCCTCCCGCAGCGTGCCCGAGAAAATGCGCACGAGGCACACACGTCCCAGGAACGGATCGATGGTGGTCCGCACCACTTCCCCCACCAGTGGCCCCTTGGGATCGCAAGTCAGCTCCACTGTGGAGGTACCGTCGACCTGCCTGACCACCGGAAGCTCCCGCTCCGCCCCGGACGGAAATCCGCCGCGCAGGACCTCAAGCACTTCCAGCATTCCGACACCGGATTCAGCGGCGGTGGCCAGCACTGGGAAGAAGGAACCACGGGCGACGGCGGTCTCCAGATCGGCGACGAGGACCTCAAGGGGGACCTCTTCACCGGCCAGATACCGCTCCATCAGCGTTTCGTCCTCGCTTTCGGCGATGATTCCTTCGATGAGCGTTCCGCGAGCCGCATCCGCCTCGGCCAGTTCGCCGTCGTCGGCTTCCCGTACCTGGCGTTCGGCGCTGCCGTCTGTGTAGGTCGAAACGGTCCTCGACAACAGGCCGAGCAGACTGATCGAGCCGGCGCCAGAGGGCAGCGGCAGGTACAGCGGCAGTACGGAATCGCCGAACGCCTGCTGGCAGGCCGCCAGGGCTGCGTCAAAATCGGCGCGCGGATGATCGAGGCGGCTGATCACCACCGCACGCGGCATCCCGGCGGCTTCGCATTCCCCCCAGAGTGCGATCGTGGCGGTGTCGATCTCGTCAACGGCTGACACAACGAAAAGCACTGCGTCCGCCGCCCGGAGCCCTGCACGTAACTCACCAGTGAAGTCCGGGTAGCCGGGAGTGTCCAGCAGATTCACTTTGATGTCGTCAAAAACCACGGGCACGACGGCGAGAGCCACTGAGCGCTGTTGGTGGATCTCTGAGGGATCGGCATCGCTCACGGTGGTGCCGTCGGCTATGGAACCCATCCTGGTGATGGCACCGGTCGCGGCCAGCAGGCCCTCCACCAGCATCGTTTTCCCCGCGCCCGAGTGCCCCACCAAGGCAACATTGCGGATTTGCTCCGGGCGCTCTGCCGGCGACCAGGTGGAGGCGTCCGAGCGGCGCGGGTCCCCATTGCCCCGGCCCGAACTTCTCGCCGGGCTCTTTGCTCCTTTTCCCGACATGTGCATCTCCTGCGTGTCCGTGCGCCTTTTGTCTTTGTTAAGGATTGGACACCCTGAGGCACCTGAACAGCAAGAGGGGCCCCGAAGGCTTAACCAAGGTGGGTCTTTGCTTTGGCATCGATTCCAGCAAGCCGGGCTTGCACTGGGTGTTCTGGTGTTCTGCTGTGATCATTTCAGTTCGAAAGTGTGCTTTTTGTTGTTTTGGGGGAAACCGCAGGATTAGCTGTGGGCGGGACAAACGGGTGCGACGACGCACCCGGCAAACAAGACCGCACGCACCTGGAGAACCAATCATGATCAGACCCAGAGTCAGGGCCGCCCTGGCCGTAGTCGTGATGGTGGCCACCGGCCATCTTGGCATTGCAACGGTGCATGCCACCGAGCTTCCCACTCCCCCGCCGCAGAGCTCCTTCCTGCTCGCCTTCGGTTCCAACGCTGCCGGCCAGACGACCATCCCTGAAAGCCTCGCCAGGCAACCCCTGAAGGCCCTCGCAGCGGGAAACCGCCACACCATTGCTCTTACCAGCGCTGGCCGGCTCTCAGCATGGGGCAGCAACGTGCAGGGGCAGTCGACGGTACCCCTTAACGATGAGCGGAAGTTTATGGCGATTGCCGCCGGCGCCAGCCACTCCCTCGCCCTCAGCACGGACGGGAAAGTAGTCTCGTGGGGCGGAAATGCGTCCGGTCAGGCAACTGTTCCCGAAGCGGCCCGCACCGGAGTTGCTGCCATCTCATCGGGCGGAAGCAACTCTCTGGCACTCAAAACGGACGGAACCCTGGTGGGCTGGGGTGACAACGCCTTTGCCCAGAACCAGATTCCCGCATCCCTGGCAGGACAAACCATAAAGCAAATAGCCACGGGCGCCGGGTTCAACGTGGCGTTGACCGCCGAGGGCAAGATGACTGCCTGGGGCAGGAGCGATTACGGACAGATCGAGCTTCCCGCAGCTATAGGCACAGCGAACATCAAGGCCATTTCCGCCGGAGTGACACACTCGCTGGCTCTCACTGATACAGGGGCAGTGCTGGCGTGGGGCTCGAACACCTACGGGCAGCTCAACGTGCCGGCTGAGCTTGGTTCCGAAAAGGTGACGGCAATCGCGGCTGGCGGCTACCACAGCCTCGTCTCCACCGAGTCAGGAAAAATTTACGCCTGGGGAGACAACAACGCGGCGCAAAGCACAGTTCCGGCGGGGTACGGACCCAGGATCGTGGCGATGGCCGCCGGGGAAGCGCACAGCGTGGTCTTTACCCGACCGGATGACGATAGCGCCCCTGCCGCCGTCGTTCTTCCTGGTTCGCCAGCAAGCGGTGCGCCCCTGGATCCGGCGAATGGAATGACCGGCTTTATAACTGCAGCCGTGACGTATGGAGCTGTGCCGTATCTTGCGGGTGCAGCCCTGCTGCTGTCCGGAGCCTGCATGGTGGCATTCCACTCCCGGCGGCCACATCACTGGAGGCGGATTGTGGGCGCGGCGCTGACAGCCGCTGTCGGAGCCGCATTGCTGGTGCCGGCGTCACCCGCATTGGCCGAGGAGTCAGTCCCGCTGGCGAAACCCAGCCTCGAACAACTGGTGGCGGCCGACGGCGCACTCTACTTCGCGAACAGCGGAGCCACTGTGACAGACAAAGTTGCTCCCGGCGACACCATGGGAATCTATCAATCCCGCTCGGACCAGGCCTTCGGGCCCGACGCCAAGACCGGCGGCAGCTGGGGCTTCGTTTCCGACGCCTTCTCCAATCCGAAACGCAACACCAACAGCACGCTCGGAAAATACGACTCAATCCTGTACGACGCACCGCCCGCAGGCTCTGTACTTTCGAGCCGGGCAGTGAAGTACGACTTCGCGCTTCCCAACGGGAACTACGACGTCACGTTCGGCTTCAAGTTGCCCGGCGGGTGGGCCGGACGAACGCTGGACCTGATGGCGGAAGGCCAGATTCTCGGAACTGCAGCCACGAGCAGCGCAGGGCTGGAGAAGACCTTCAACAGCGTGGCCGTCACCGACGGCATGCTCAGCCTGCAGGCCCACAGCCAGGCCGGCCGCACCAACACGTTCCACGATCCGGCCCTGAACTTCATCGTGATCAGGCAGCCCCTGGACTACACACCGGAACTGCTTGCAGAGAAAATCCGCCAGGCGACGCTTACTCCCGAACAAGCGTCCCTGTATGCGGCGGACTCAGTGGCTGCCCTCAGGGAGAAGCTGGCCGCGGCACAGTCCCTGGTGGATACTGGCTCGGCCGACGCGGCCGCCAACAAGGCAGCCTACGAGGCCATTGGGGCGGCAACCGCCGGGCTGAGGAAGCTTGTCACCTACGATTCCTTCAACCCCGGCCAGCCTTGGCTCGATAACAATGGCCGCGCCATTCAGGGCCACGGAGGCCAGGTGATCCCGTCCAAAGACGCGCAGGGGCGGACCATCTACTACTGGTACGGCGAAGACCGTACTCAGGGCTACCAGCCCATGGCTGGCCTTCACGGCTACTCCTCGTACGACCTCTACAACTGGAAGGATGAAGGACTGGTCCTGAAGACCGCAGAAACCCGCGCCCAGCTGGACACAGATCCGTACTTCACCGCTCTCTACGCTGACTACACAAGGCACGAAAAAGATGCCGTGTTCAGGGACCTGGACAGCAAGGGTGCGGGCAACGCCGTGGGCCGCGCCATCGTCCTTGAGCGGCCGAAGGTGATGTTCAACCAGTCAACCGGCAAGTGGGTTCTTTGGGTCCACACGGATGGTCCGTCAACAACCTCGAATGCGCAGTACGCCAAGGCAACCGCTGGTGTCGCCGTCTCGGACTCCCCGTTCGGCCCGTTCCGTTACGTGGACAGCTACCGCCTCGACAGGATTTCCGCGGACAACCCGAACAACCAGTACCCGTCGCAACTGGGAATGGCCCGCGACATGAACCTCTTCAAGGACGATGACGGCACCGGCTACATCATCTATTCCAGTGAAGAGAACCGGACCATGTATGTGTCCCGGCTGAACTCCAGCTACATGTACCTGAACGTCCCGTGGCACCGCTCGGTGCAGGGGGTGGACTTCAGCCGTAACTTCCAGGGCGTGGCCCGTGAGGCTCCCGCCATGTTCAAGTACGACGGCACGTACTACCTGATCACCTCGGGCGCTACCGGCTGGGATCCCAACCCTGCACGGTACGCGACGTCCCCCACGCCCATCGGGCCGTGGACGCAGCACGGCAGCCCCGCCGTTGGGCCCGGCTCGGAAACAACCTTCCGCACCCAAAGCACCTCAGTGATCCCGATTGACCCCGCGGCAGGAAAATTCATCTACATGGGCGACCGGTGGATACCTTCGGACCTCGGAAACTCACCCATGGTTTGGCTCCCGCTCACTTTCGGGGCTAACGGTGACCTGAGCTTCCGCTGGACGGACCGCTGGACCCTGGCAGACCTGGAGAACCGGGGCAAGTTCACTGTGGATATGGCTATGCCAGCCAGCGTTCCGCTGGGATCGGGGCCGTCCGCGCTGCCGGCTACCGCCGTTGTCACGCAGAACGGAAGTTCGACGACGTCGGCAGTCACCTGGACCGGCGCAGACTTCTCAGTACCGGGCTCGGCGACGGTGACTGCCACTTTCGCCTCCAACGGCCGCACCGCCAGCTACACCGTCCTGGTGGTGCCTTCCGGGCTGGTCTACTTCGCAGATCCGGGGTCGACTGACACCGCTGATTACGCCGCGATCCGGGGTGCGGCATCGGCAGCAGGCGCGCTCTCAAATTCGACTAAGGATCAGCCATTGGGAGCTGATCCCGGAACCGGCAAGACATGGGGCTATGACAATCCAGGCACAGCCACCGTGGGCGGCGACAACATGTTCGGCACCCTGCGGTATGTGACCAAGGAGTCCGCGCGGAAGGACGTCAGCTATGTGTTCGGCAACCTTGAGGCCGGCGCCTACACCGTTTACGTGGGGCTTTACGATCCCTGGGCACAGTATGCGCCGAACCGGGCCGCCAAAATCAGCATCAACGGCACCGTGGTTGATGCCAGCAGGCGGATCAGCGGAACCAACACCACGATGAAATACGCCGGGCACTCCCCTGATGGCGAAGGGAAACTGAAGGTGAATCTGGCACCCACCAGCCCCGACGACGTCCAGGTCAGCTGGATCATGGTGGTCAAGGGTTAGGAGCCCGGATAGCCGGCAGCACCTCCTGCCGGCTATCCCGCTTCACCCCGACCCTCGCTCACCTTTCGCCCCCAAAACGCCGACCCTCCTTCACCTCTCGCAAGGAAATCGCAATCTACCTCAGTGGGGGTTCCTTCAACTCGGGGAAGATTGTCGCGAAACGTGAAGGAGCGTCCCCGTTTCAACCCCGAAACGTGAAGGAGCGTCCGCATTTCAACCGCGAAACGTGAAGGAGCGTTGCCGGACTGGCCCACGCTGGCCTCACATCCTGGACTTGACCTTCGCGGTGGCGGGAGCTGCCCACGGATCCTCCGGCCAGGGATGCTTCGGATAGCGCCCCCGCATTTCGGAGCGGACCTGTGTATAAGGACCGGACCAGAAGGAAGCAAGGTCATCCGTCACAGCCAACGGCCGCCTGGCTGGCGAAAGCAGGTGGAACAGGACAGCCACCTTGCCTCCCGCTAAACGTGGTGTTTCAGCCCAGCCGAAGCACTCCTGCAGCTTGACCGCAACCACCGGCCGGCCGTCGTCGTCTCCCACGGCCGGGTAGTCGATCCGAACCCGGGAACCGCTGGGCACTTCGAGCCACTCCGGCGCCAGCTCGCCCAGCCGCCCAGCTTCGGGCCAGGGCAGCAGTCGCCGCAACGGCTCCGTCAGGTCCATTCTGTTGGTCGGCGTTCCGCCTGCCAGTGCTTCCAGTTCGGGGGCCAGCCACTCTTGCAGCCGCGCCAGCAGAGCCGGTTCGGATACGTCAGGCCAGGGACTGCCGACTTCCCGGTGCAGCAAGGCGAGGCGGCGACGCAATCCCTCTGCCGCCGTCGACCATCCGATGGTTCCCAGTCCATCCTTCTGCAATGCCTGCGCCACAGCCGTGCGCCCCTCTTCCGCTGAGGGGCGCACCGGCGTCGACGTCAACGTGATGGTTCCCAGCCTGCTTTCCTTCCGCGCCGTGACGCGGCCCTGGCTGAACTGCGCCTCTACCGTTTCGCTCAGAAGATGCCGGCCGGCGGCCTCCGCCAGTTCCTGGGACAGCGGCGCGGCGGAACGGATGACGGCGCCGGTACCGGCTGCGTCGCGGCCCTGGGCGCGCGACACCTCGGCTACTGCCAGCCATTCGTGTCCGGCCAGGGCACTGCCGGCAGGTAGACCGGCCCTGGTGCCGGATGAGAGCAGGTACCGGTCCGGACCTGGGCCGGGGACACGGCGCGCCAGACGATCCGGGAATGCGAGGGCGACGACGAAGCCCACCATTTCTGCCGCGCTCGCCGATGCGGCGATCTCCGCCGCAAGTGGTTCAGGCACGACGTCGGATGCTCCCTCACGCACAATCGCCTCCATCCGCCGGACGTCCTCGGCCCAGCGTCGGGCAGCCGGGTCCTGGCCGCTCCGCAGGATGGTGAGAAGGCGGGTAAGATCCGCTCCGGGAGGGCGCTGGTCGCCGGAAACGACCGCCACGGTTTCTGAAGCAACCCGGCGTCCCACGGCAGCCGCTCCATCCAGCAGCGCACGCCCGAGGCGCGGGTCAGCAGGTATCCGGACCAGAGCCTTGCCAAGATCGGTGGCCTGACCATCGGTTCCAACGGCACCGAGTTCCTGGAGGACTTCCATGGCGTCGTCCATGGCGGCTGGGGGTGGCGTATCGGGAAGTGCCAGCCCCCGGCCGCCGGGCGAACCCCAACAGGCAAGGACCAGAGCGGCACCCGTCAGATCAGCGACGGCGATCTCCGGGGTCTGGTGGGCAGGTGCGGCGCCGAAGGTCTTTTGGTCGTAACACCTGACTACCTGGCCGGGTCCTTGGCGGGCCGCACGTCCGGCGCGCTGATCGGCGGAGGCGCGGGAGCAGGACACGGTGACCAGTCCCGTCATACCGCGGTTTGCGTCCCTTCGCGGTTCACGGGAGAGCCCGGCATCGATCACGAGGCGGACCCCGGGCACGGTCAGGGACGATTCCGCGAGCGCCGTCGAAACGATGATGCGCGGGGGGCCGCCGGGTTTCCGTCCCGTGACCGCCCGGTCCTGCTCGGCCGGGCTAACCTGCCCGTGAAGCTCCAGGACTTCCGCACTCACCTTGGCCCGCAGTCGGGAGGCGACGTAGGAGACTTCCCACGCCCCCGGGAGAAACACCAGTGCGTCGGTGCCCCCGTCTTTGGCCAGTGCCCGGGCCTGCGAGGCCGCGGCGGTGTCCGCCACGTGGTCCAGGAAAGCGCGCGTGACTCCCCTGTCGTCCAGCCGCGGCAAAGCCGCCGGCACCCACTCTACTTCCAGCGGGTACAGTGCGGACGGACAGTCGACCACCGGGGCCGGCCCGCCGTCGTCGTGGTTCCCGTCCTGGGCAGTTCCAAGCAGGGCGGCGAACCGGGGCGCGTCCAGGGTTGCGGACATGGCAACCAGCGTGAGGTCGCCCCGGAGTTGTCGGACCTCGGCGAGCATGCCGAGCAGCAGATCTGTTTCCAACCCCCGCTCGTGGACCTCATCCAGGACTACTGCGTCGGCCGACTCGAGCCCTGGGTCCGCAAGCAGACGGCGCAGCAGGATCCCCGGCGTGACAAACTCGATCAGCGTTCCGGGACCGGACTGGCGTTCCCCGCGGACGGTGTATCCGACGCGGTCGCCCACACGGCTGCCATCCAATGAGGCAAGGCGGCGGGCTGCCGAGCGGGCAGCCACCCGCCGCGGTTGGGTGACCACAACACGCGGATGGCGGCCCCCGGCCCGCATTTGGCCTGGAGCCTGACTGGACGCGAGGTTGGCGAGCAGCGGCGGAACGAGCGTGGTTTTGCCCGTGCCCGGAGGAGCCTGGACCACGGCCGTCCCGGCCGGACCTCCCGCCCGCAGCGCCCCGGTGAGCTCCCCCAGCGACTCGGCAAAAACCAGGCCTGCGCCGATGACAGCTAGATCGAAGGTCATCCGTCCATTGTGCCCGCAATCTTGATCCCCGATCTCAGCACGACTGCCACATGGGCGAGAATGGAGGTCATCCAACATGAAAGCGGGAAGACCATTGATCAATCTCCAGCAGGACTCCGAAGGCTTTATCCGGATGAACAGGCACTTCCCCGCCAGCGCCGCCATATCCATCACATTCACCGACGGGAGCGAGGAAGCAGTCACCGGCGCGCGGCTGAATGAGGCCTACGACGAAGCCTTGGCTGTGTATCGTGCCGAGAATCACCTGGACGCCAAGGGATACTCCCGCGGCCCAAAGAAGAAGGTGCAAGCCGGTATAGATTTCGTTCCGGTCCACCCTGGAATGTCGAACTAGCTCGAAGCAGGGGGCGGGATTCCTGTGCAGGTCCTTCCGCGCATCACAGTAGAGGTTCCGGTCCTGAGCATCGGCCGGGGATCCTCAGACTATGAGCACTTGGGCCGCTACGTCGACGCCTTGCGCCGGCCGCAGGGCCTGCACATGACACTCCTGCACCTTGGCGTCCTTGAAGACTTCAGCGAGGACGTTGCCGACTGGACCAAAGGGCTCACCAGTACAGAGGCTGCTGCGCATAAGACTGTGGCCTGGTTGCAGTCGCTGCCAGTGCTGGGAAGCTTTTCCGGATGGGCCGAGAGACTGATCGTGCTGGGCGGCGGGAATGTGAGCGGCCTCGAGGTGGACGTGCCCGCTCATGTGCATGACTTCCAGGTCTCCCTCGTGAAGGCGCTTCACGAATTACTGGAGGATCTGCTCGTGGATAATGTCGACGACTTCATCCTTAGCTCCCGGGCACTTGGCTTCCGGTACCCGCGTTGGACTCCGCATGTTGCCGTCGGCCGCCCAAAGACGAGGGGCGGCGGATCGTGGGTGATTGAACCCCTAGCCCTCGAGTTCGGCGAGTCCCGCATTAGGAACCGGCGCTTCCTTCCCGCGTTCGACGACGAGCAGGGCGCCTGACTGCCGACGCTCCTTCACGTCTCGCGGGTATTGTGCCGACGCTCCTTCACGATGCCGTTCCCGATATGGCCCACGGAAAATGGCGCCGACTTGTCGGGCGTAGCTGGTATCAGTGAAATGGATGAGCCTCTTGGCAAGGGAAGCGTAAAGGCCTGGCACGCAGATCAGGGGTGGGGGTCGATAGAGATTGAGGGCGTAGCCGCAGAGTGCTTCGCCCATTTCTCCTGCATCGTCCAGAGAGAACGAAGATCCTGAGCTTATGCCAGGCGAACTGGTGATGCTCACTTGGCACGAGGCGCAGCAGGATGAACTCTGGATCGTCGCAGACCGGATTGAAAGTTCCTGACGGAGTGCCATCCTGAATGCGGGAGGGGCTCTGCTCACGGGCCTTCTAGGTCACCGGCATCGGACCTGTTCCGCGAAACGTGAGAGAGCGCCCCCAAAAAACCCGCGAAACGTGAGAGAGCGTCCCCAAAAAACCCGCGAAACGTGAGCGAGCGTCCCCAAAAAACCCGCGAAACGTGAGCGAGCGTTCGGTAAAAACCCGCGAAACGTGAGCGAGCGTCCCCAAAAACCCGCGAAACGTGAGCGAGGGTCGGGGTTTGGGCGCACCCAAAGTCCCGGCTGCAGGCTTGTAGAAACCCGACAAAATCCCGGCAGTGCAGGGGAACTAGCGTCGGCTGTGAGGGAAATCAGCAGCCAGCGCAAAGGACCATCAATGACGATTCAGCCAAACCTCCCGACGAGCTACGAAATCCTGGCGGTCGCCCGCAAGCAAGTCCTGGAGGAGGGCCGGGGCCTGACGCAGGAGCAGCTCGTGGACGTCCTGAGCCTGCCTGACGAAACCCTCCCCGCTGCTCTGCAACTCGCCCACGAAGTGCGGCTCAGGCACTGCGGCGAGGACGTGGAGGTGGAAGGCATCATCTCGATTAAGACCGGAGGCTGCCCCGAAGACTGCCACTTCTGCAGTCAGTCAGGCCTGTTCGACTCTCCTGTGCGGGGTGTCTGGCTGGACATCCCGGAACTCGTCAAAGCCGCCAAGGAAACTGCCGCCACCGGCGCCACCGAGTTCTGCATCGTCGCCGCAGTCCGTGGCCCGGACATCAAACTCATGAACCAGATCAAGTTCGCGATTGACCGGATCAATGAAGCCGTGGACATCAACATCGCCTGCTCGCTGGGTATGCTGACCCAGCGGCAGGTTGACCAGCTGGCGGAGTGGGGGGTGCACCGCTACAACCACAACCTGGAAACGGCGCGCAGCTACTTCCCAGAAGTGGTGACGACCCACAGCTACGAGGAGCGGCTGGAAACCTGCAACATGGTCAAGGCCGCCGGCATGGAACTGTGCTGCGGAGCCTTGATCGGCATGGGCGAATCCCTGGAGCAACGCGCCGAACTTGCCGTCCAGCTCGCCGCACTTGAACCACACGAAGTCCCTTTGAACTTCCTCAATCCGAGGCCCGGGACCCCTTTGGAAAACCAAGGCATCATGGACGGCAAGGATGCCCTCCGCGCCATCGCCGCGTTCCGCCTTGCCATGCCCAGAACGGTACTGCGCTACGCGGGGGGCCGCGAACTGACCCTCGGCAACCTAGGCACCCGCGAAGGACTGCTGGGCGGCATCAACGCCGTCATCGTCGGCAACTACCTCACCACCCTGGGCCGTCCTGCAACAGCGGACCTCAGCCTGTTGGTCGAGTTGAATATGCCCATCAAGGAACTCCAGAAGTCACTGTGAGCGCCGGCGTACCGGCCCACTCGGACCACCTGGATCCGGCCGCCGGCAGCTTCTGCGGGCAGTGCGGGGAGCCCGACGACGGCGTCGCCGGCCCGGCATGGGATCCTCACCTTCGCTGCCGGGAACAGCTGGAACTTGAACCTCCGCGCTACTGCGGTCGCTGCCGCCGTCGGATGAAGGTTCAGGTGACGCCGCTTGGCTGGGCCGCTCAATGCGCCCGCCACGGAGTGTTATCCCGGTGAAAGGGAGTCAGTCTCCTTACCGGACCGGGCCCGGACCAGCCCTGCCAGCAGGCCCGGACCCTCAGTCAGCACCAACTCCCGGAACAGCCTCACTTGATCGGGTTCTGCATCGAAGCCGCCCCGCCGTTCCCGCCACGCCAGTCCGATTTCGCGGTACGCAAGCCCGGACTCCAAGGGAACATCGACCCACCCCAGGTTTCCCGTGTGGGGCGAAACATCCCGGGCTGGCTCCAACCCGTCGGGCGGCAGGATACTGACGCCCAGGTTCGCAGACACCAGTCCTCTGACCGTATGGGAATCCTGGCTTTCAAAGGCGATTCGGGGGCGGAAGCCCGCTTCCCTGAACAGGGCGTCAGTGAGTGAGCGCAAGCCATAGTCAGGGCCGAGAGCGACAAAAGGGTCCTGTCTGATGTCAGCAAGGCGCGCTCGACGGCGGCCCGCGAGAGGGTGTTGGTGGTGAACCACCAGGCGCAACGGTTCGCGATACAGGGCAGCGGAACCGATGGTGCGCGTGGCTGGTGCCACCGGGGCGGTGAGGGCAAGGTCGGCGGTACCGGCAGCAAGCTCAGCAAGGCAGCCATCCCTGGACCCCTGGCTAAGGTCAAACGCTGTCTGCGGATACCGGCTCCGGAATGCGCTGATGAGCAGCGGCAGGGTCGCCTCCCCAAAGGTGTGCTGGAAGGATACCGAGATCCTGCCCCGCACCACCTCCGATTGATGGCGGACCACGTCCAGTCCCGTCTGGAATTCATTGATGGCAGCCTCAACGTAGGGCAGAAGCGCCCGGGCTGCGGGCGTCAGCCGCACTCCACGGCCCTCGCGGATCAGCAGTTCCGTGCCCACAACGGCGCTCGCTCTGGCTAACGCGCGGCTGACAGTGGATTGAGGAATGCCGAGCAGTTCGGCCGTTTCGGTGACGTGCTGGGTCCGCCCCAATTCCGCAAGCACCGGCAGGAGCGGCAGAAGCTGCACCAGTTGTTTGTGTTCAATAGTCACGGCTACCGTCCCGCTCTGGAATCAATCCACTTGTGCGATTGATTCTATGAGAATCATGCATTGGAGGCATCCTTTTGCAAAACCTAGGCTGGATTCATGCCACACGTTCCGACGCACGCCGCCGTCCCCTCAAATCCCGTCCCCTCTTGGGACGGGCACTCCTGGGACGTACACTCCTGGGACGGGCACGCCAAGGGCTCGGTTGGGTACCGCAAAGCCCTGGCCGGGCTGGCCTTCGCGGGCGTGGCTACGTTCGCCCAGCTTTACTCCACCCAGGCAGTGCTGCCCATCATCGCGTCGGAACTCCGCATCACGGCAGCGGAGGCGGCGTTGACGATTTCCGTGGCCACCGTCGGACTGGCAGTCACAGTCATCCCATGGTCCTTCCTGGCCGACAGGATCGGGAGGGTACGGGCCATGTCCATAGGCATCTGCGCAGCCACCGTCCTGGGCCTGTTGGTCCCGCTGGTGTCCACCTTCCCCATGTTGCTGGGCCTGCGACTGCTCGAAGGGATGGCTTTGGGTGGCATTCCTGCCATCGCCATCGCCTACCTGAACGAGGAGGTCCACCGGGCACACGCAGCCCTCGCCGCGGGAAGCTACGTGGCAGGTACAACGCTGGGAGGACTTGCCGGCCGGCTGGTGGCAGGGCCGGTGGGTGAGCTCTGGGGATGGCGGGCGGCAGCCTTGGCTGTGTCTGTCCTGGCAACAGTGGCGGCCGTGCTGTTCCTGGTGCTGGTACCCAGGGCACGTGGGTTTGCGGCGGAACCGGCGGCCGGATTTCGGGCAGCATTCAAGACTCTTGCCGGTCACAGCCGGAACCCCCGCCTGCTGGTGCTCTATGTTCAGGCTTTCCTCCTGATGGGCGGCTTTGTGGCCGTCTACAACTATCTGGGATTCCGCTTGTCAGGGGAGCCTTTCAGCCTGCCCGCCACCGTCATCAGCCTGATTTTCCTCGCTTACCTCTCAGGGACAGTCTCCTCGCGCTGGGCCGCAGGCCTGACCCTGAGGTTCGGCCGGCGGAACGTTCTCTTGGCAGGAATTGTCCTGATGGTCCTAGGGCTGGCGTTGACGCTGACCCAAGTACTGGTACTTATCCTGATTGGACTTCTCGTTTTTACCGGCGGCTTTTTTGCGGCCCACAGCATCGGAGCAGGCTGGACGGGCGTGATCGCATTGTCCGGCAGGGCACAGGCGGCATCGCTCTACAACCTCGCTTATTACCTCGGCTCCAGTCTCCTCGGCTGGGCAGGCGGACTCGTTTTCCAGTCGCTTGGCTGGAATGCCCTCGCCCTGACCGTTATGGGACTAGCGTGTACGACGGCGGCAATCACCGCCGTCGTACACACCCGTTCATATCGTGGCGGGATTGAGCAGCGGTCTTGACCCTCCACGCGTGGCGGCGTAGACCTGTGTTCAACGGAAGACCGGCCATCAATGGGGCCGGTCCTGAGCAGAATCGCAGCGCCATGACCGAGCAGCTACCCCGTTCCCAGTCCACGAATTCGGCAACCCCCGTCCCGCCGCCCCAACCGATGCCGCACGCGTCGCCCCCCACCCTGGGCCCGCTGACAACCGAGGAACTGCAGCTGTCAGCCAGGAACCACTCGATGCCGCTGGAGGCGCTGCAGAGGGACATCACTCCCCCGGGCCTGCATTACGTGCTCACCCACTTCGACATTCCCTTCATCGACATCAACTCCTGGCACCTGCGGATCGGCGGAGCGGTGGAGCGTTCCGTGGAGCTGAGTATGGCTGCACTGCGCAGGGACCCGATGATCAGCATCCCCGTGACCCTGGAGTGCGCCGGCAACGGGCGATCCCTGCTCACTCCCCGGCCCCTCAGCCAGCCCTGGGTGCTCGAGGGGGTGGGAACAGCGGAATGGTCAGGAGTTCCGCTTGCCTATTTGCTGGCCCAGGCAGGGGTGGACTCCGACGCCGTCGAGGTACTGTTCACCGGAATGGACTCTGGCGTCCAGGGAGGCGTTCCCCAGCGCTATGCACGGAGCCTGCCCATGGCGGAGGCGATGCGTCCCGACGTCGTGCTTGCCTACGCCATGAACGGCAGCGAACTCCCGCCCCAGCACGGCTACCCGCTCAGGCTCGTGGTGCCGGGCTGGTACGGCATGACCAGCGTCAAATGGCTCGAATCCATCCAGGTCCTGAGGCAGCCGTTTGAGGGATTCCAGCAGTCGGTCGCGTACCGCTACCAGGAGGACGCGGACGACGCCGGCACGCCGGTTTCGAGGATCCAGGTGCGTTCCCTGATGGTCCCTCCGGGTATTCCGGACTTCTTCACGCGCCGGCGGATCCTTCCGCATGGACCAGTGTTGCTGCAGGGCCGGGCGTGGTCCGGGGAGGGTGCCGTGAAGCGGGTGGAAGTAGGGATCGATGGCAAGTGGAGCGACGCCCAGCTGAAACCGCCGGCCGCACCTTTTGCCTGGTGCTCCTGGTCCTTGCCCTGGGTGGCGGATCCTGGCGAACACGAGCTTTCGTGCCGGGCCACGGATTCAACGGGGGCAGTGCAGCCACTTGAGCAAAATTGGAACTATCAGGGGCTGGCGAACAATCAGGTGCAGCGCATCGCAGTGACTGTTGATTAGCCCCGTTCGTCGGGAGCGCAAGTGACGGTCCGCAGCGCAGGCCTCCTGCTGTACCGGTGGAGCAAATCATCCGAGCTGGAAATATGGATTGCCCACATGGGCGGACCCTTCTGGGCCCGTAGGAAGGATCATTCGTGGTCCATTCCCAAAGGCGAGTACCTCGACGACGAAAACCCCCTGGCAGCTGCGCTGCGCGAGTTTGCTGAGGAAATGGGCAGCCCCGCGCCGCCCGCTGATTACGTCGAACTTGGCATCTTCCGGCAACCCTCGGGAAAGCTCATCACGGCCTTCTCAGCGGAATCCGACTTCAATCCAGGGCGCGTTGTGAGTAACACCTTCTCATTGGAATGGCCTAAAGGATCCGGCACAGTCCGGGAGTTTCCCGAGATCGACGACGCGCGTTGGATAGGAGAGCATGAAGCACGGCTAAAGCTGGTGAAGGGCCAACTGCCCATCCTCGACGCGCTCATTCAGCGTGTCACGACGAGGAACCCGTGAATGTCTGGATACTCTCTGGCCGTTGGCATATCGTTGGGGAACCGATCGCAGTCCGACCGGCGGAGCTCCGTAGCGGAGGTACATGATGGGCATTATTTCGTCCGGCTTTCATGGGAGACGCCAGACCGGCAATCCGGCGCTACCACCGGGACAACACGAGACTGCCGACTTTCCTGTACTGACGGCGGGCCCTGCACCTGAGATCCTTACGCAGGACTGGGAATTCTTCATTGCCACCGAGCAGGGACGGCGGCACGTCTGGTCTTGGGATGCTTTTATGGCCCTTCCGCAAGTCGAGATCCGGACCGACATCCACTGCGTGACAAGCTGGTCCAAGCTTGGGACGACGTGGCGCGGGGTATCGCTGGACACCTTGTTCGAAGAGGTGGAAACAACCTCGGAGTTCACCACCGCACACTCCTACGGTGGATATACGGCCAACGTTCCACTGCAGGACCTTCTGGAGGGCCGCGGGTGGGTGGCCTGGGAATTCGATGGACACCCCCTTGAACGCGCCCACGGAGGACCTGCCCGCCTCCTGGTGCCTCACTTGTACTTTTGGAAGAGCGCCAAGTGGATCAATGGCATCGAGCTGACACAGGACGATATTCCAGGGTTCTGGGAATCCAACGGCTACCACATGTACGGCGACCCCTGGCGGGAAGAACGCTACTCATGAGGCAGAACGCATGAGCACCTTGTGGCGCGTCGCGGACGTTGTCAGCGGGACTTTGGAAACTGAAACAGCCAGGACCATCGGGCTGCGGGTGGACGGCCTGATGGGCAACCTCGCCGGCCAGCATATCGATATCCGGCTTACGGCGGATGACGGCTACACAGCTGTCCGGTCCTACTCGGTGGCGACGGCTGGCATGGACGAGCTCCTCGAAATCACCGTGGACGAACTGGCTAACGGGGAGGTCTCACCCTACCTGGTCAGGCACCTGGCGGTCGGAGACCAGCTGGAAATCCGTGGACCCGTAGGAGGCTGGTTCGTCTGGCGGCCGACCAACACCAACCCGGTTCAGCTGATAGCAGGAGGTTCCGGCGTCGTGCCCCTCATGTCGATGATCCGGGCTCATGAGGCATCTCCGAATCCGTCACAATTCCAGCTGCTCTACTCACTCAAATCACCGGCATCCGCATTTTATCGGGAGGAGCTGCTCACCCTGAGTCGGGAATCCCCCAAACTCAGTGTCGACTACGTCTACACGCGCGAAGCCCCCCCGGGCTGGCCAACTGCTGCAAAAAGGCTTACGGCAGAAACACTGTTGGCGAAGATGCTTCCTGCTGACGATATGCCGGACTTCTTCATCTGTGGTCAAACAGTCTTTGTTGAGACGGTCGCAGAGTGGCTCGTGCAGGCAGGCTATCCGGCGGCGTCCATCAAGACTGAACGCTTCGGCGGAACGGGAGGGACGCCGTGACTGTCAACAACAACTCAAGTGCACCCGGCTCCGATGACGGGCGCGCTGAAGATCTGCGCATCGAGGACCAGGACATTGCCGGGACCGCACACAACCCAATCCCTCATCTCGACGGAAATGCGGCAGCAGGCGCACTCTGGGAACTCTTCCGCATTGACATCATTGCGGCGATCGGACGCTGCAATCACTGCGGCGCCATCCGGGCGTTCGGAGAGGCGTCGGTCTATGCCGACGGCCCGGGAATCGTTGTGCGCTGCAAATCCTGCGAGGGTGTCCTCCTGCGCCTGGTGGAGACTCCCACCCAGTTCTGGCTCGACCTGAGTGGCCTTAGCTACTTGCAGATCGATCGCGAGGACTAGGCGGGAGCTCTCCCTTGCAGGTCTGGCCCGGCGCTTACGGTGACGGTTTGACCACCATGGCCGAACCGCCCCCGCGCCTCACGGGCTCAGCCGCGGCAACCGTGCGTCCGTCGGGCAGGAACTCAATAGCTGTCGCTGCGCCGATCTGTGCTGCCGAGGTGAACGCGTCACCCGACGGCGTGAACAGGTGCCGGTAGGGCGTCAGCTGGCTTCCGTATGCCGCAATGAACTCAGGTTCTGCCGTGACCTTTTCGGTGTTCCGTTGCGATGCCCGCGGTGCCGCAAGAGCTTCCGGGGTGCTCATCCCCAGATCCACACGGTTCAGAATTGTCTGCAGAACCGTGGTGATGATCGTCGATCCCCCGGGCGAGCCGAGTGCAAGGAACGGCTTGCCGTCCTGGAGGATGATGGTGGGCGACATTGATGAGCGCGGGCGCTTCCCTGGCTCGATCCGGTTCGGATCCGTGGGACTGTACACGGTAGTGAAGTCCGTGAGCTCGTTGTTGAGGATGAATCCGCGCCCCGGTACAACGATGCCGGACCCGCCGGTCTGCTCGATCGTGAGGGTGTACTCAACCACGTTTCCCCACTTGTCAGAGACAGTCAGGTTGGTGGTGGAGATGTTCTCAGTGTCGCTGTCATCGGCAAGCGCCGCGGCTGGAGCGGGGCACACGCCGTCGTATCCGGTGACGTCGCCGGGTGCGACGGGCTTCGTGGCAGCCTGCAGCGGATTGAGCTGGCACGCGCGCTCCTTGCCGAAGACGGCATCGGTGAGCTCTGCCGTCGGGACGTCCACAAACGCCGGGTCGCCCACATACTTGCCGCGGTCCGCGAATGCCAGGGCGCTCGCTTCGAGGTAGTGATGGTAGGCAGCAGGTATGTCCTTGGACGAGAGGTCAAACTGGGCCAGGATGTTCAAGGACTCTCCCACAGTGGTGCCGCCGCTGCTGGAGGGCGCCATGCCGTAGACGTCATAGCCGCGGTAGTTGACATGGGTGGGCGCCTGGTCCAGCACCCGGTAGCCGGCAAGGTCCGCCGCCGTCATGTGCCCCACAGGGACGGGCAGCGAGGTTGTGGGCGACTTCGGCGGGTTCTGAACGGTTGCCGCGATCTGCTCCGCGAGCGGGCCTGTGTAGAAGGCGTTCATGCCATGGCGGGCCAGTAGACGGTAGGTCTCGGCGAGGTCGTGGTTCTGGAAAACGGTGCCGACGGCGGGGGCATCCCCACCGGGCAGGAAGAGGCCGCTCGTTGAGGTGAAGGCCTCGAAGCGGAGCTTGTTGTCGAGGGTCTGCTGCCTGAAGGTATCGTCAACCACGAAACCGCGCGTAGCTACCTTGATTGCCGGCTTGAGTGCTTCGGAGAGCTTCACTGTGCCCCACCGCTCGAGGGCCCGCTCCCAGGTGGCCGGAGTCCCCGGAACACCCACGGAGACGCCGGATGTCACGAGCTCAGGGGTGAAGCGGTAAGGGCTGCCGGTGGGGTTGGCGGGCGTGATGGTCGCCGGGTTGATAAAGGCGTCGTTGGGCATGGCGGCCGGCGCGGTTTCGCGGCCGTCAATCGTACTGACCTCCCCGGTCTTCGCATCGTAGAAAACGAAGTAGCCTCCGCCGCCGATGCCCGCACTATATGGCTCGGTGACGCCCAGGGTTGCCGCTGCGGCGACGGCCGCGTCCGCAGCGTTTCCGCCCTTACGGAGAACCTCGATTGCGGCAGCAGACGCCTCCGGGTCCACAGTGCTCACAGCGCCGCCGTACCCCGTCGCTGTTGCGGTCTTTTCAGTCTCCCGGGGATCGGCAAAAGCGGGGCTCCCGACCGCACCGCTCGTGACGCTCATAGCCAACACTGCCGTGACGGCAGCCAATCGACGTCTCACATAAGGCATGGTTTCTCCCGAGTCAGAGTGATGCGAGTTGAAGGTGTGGGCCACGTTACTACGCGGCGGTGCGACACTCAACGCCGCCAGAAACCGGCTGCTCGCGTGTCGCACCGGCCGCTAGGAACCGCCTTCGGGCTGCTCGTCAGAAAATTTCCAGGCCTTCGAAGACCCCCTTGGTGAGAAGGCGCTGGCTCCCGGAGCAGACAACAAGCCCAATGTAGTAGGGCGCGTCGCCGAAGCCCGGCAGCTCCTGCTCGGCCAGACCGGTCCAGGTGATGCCGTCCACTGAAACTGCCGCCGTGAAGACGTTCCCCCTTCGTACCAGCCGCACCCACGTCCCGCTAGCGCCGCCGGTGATGGTGGCGCGTCCAGCCACCACAGGACGACGGATGAATTCGCCTCCTCCGGCCGGGGCGAGGACTGTCGCAGCCATGAGGTCGAACGGGGAAAGCGACTTCGACATGATGACGCCTATTCGTGAACCCTGGGCTGCATCTACCCGGTCAGCAACGCGGGCAGTGATCGTTTTGTTTCCCTGCACCGTTTGGTGCGCCACGTGGGCAACCATTCCCTGGTTGTTGACGTTCAGTCCAGGTCCGGCACCTCGGACAACGAACTGTCCTTGATTCTCATGGGCGACACCTGCCACATGAAGGGCAACAACACCCACAGGGCCGAGCATGCGTTCATCCAGCACAAGGTCGCCGAAATCTGCTGAGCTCCACGGGGATGGCAGAGGCTTTCCTACCGTGATCCTGAGTGGTGCCGACGAGGATCCAGCTCCCACAGTCGACTCGAAGACGCCCGCTAACCGGGGCGTTCCCGAGATGACGCCCGTCCTGTGGTCGGCGATCGCCCCAGGCGGGAGATTCCGCCCCCAGTACCGGCCGGAAGCAGGCGTTGACGTGATCCGGTATTCAAAACCGGCTCCGAGGGTCGCAAAGGCCTCGGCGGCCTGCATGGCAGGTGCAACCGCCTCGGGCATGGTGGCTGAGACGGCTTCCGAGTCCGGCCCTTCGCCGGAAAGGTTGGTCTTGGCCAGCTTGAAAAAGTAGAGACGGCCGGGAACGCCGCTGGGGTCCGAATAGCTCAGATGCACACCAAAACCGACCGGTCCGACGTCGGCCGCTATCGTCTTATAGTCCCCGTCGGGCGATTCCGAGCGCTTAACCACATATCTTGCTGCCGGATCGGGGTCGCTCCAGGAAAGTTCAATCGCAGACACGCTGGCAGACGCTGAAAGCCCCTGCGCCATTCCTTCTGGTTTTGGCACTGACCACCGGCCCACAGAAACGTTGTCGAACGTTGAGGTTCCGGACTCCAGGTCCCCAAGACATGAACAACTGGCGAGGCCGGCATAAACGTCGCCTCGAAGATCCATCTCCAACGAACCAACTTCTGTCCATGATTTTCCATCAGGGGAAATGGAGCCTGCCACCCGTTTTCCCGTGCGGACGATCCGCACCCAGTACGGCATGCGCAGGCGGTAACCGTCGCCTGCACCTTCAACATACGGGGCTGCCAAGGGAGTAGCCGACTCCGGCAGCGACCCGTGATCCATGATGGGAAAGCCGGCCTTGGCGGTAATTGCCTGCTGCTGGGTGGGCGGCACGGGAACGCTGCCGCTTCCATTGCTGGGACCACCCGTTGCTGTTCTTGTGGTCCAGACGCCGCTCCAGGTGTGGAGCGGCAGGCCTTGCAGCAGCATTGCGGCATGCACCGACCCCGCATCGAGGGATGATCGGATCATCACCCCGACCTTGGCGTACTGGGAACTGAGGGGATGGACAATCCGGGCGATGACAGCCCCTTCGTCCCGGAGGCGGGTATAGGTAAACCGGAAGCTGTCGGCATTTCCGGCGATGTCGCTTCCGTGGTCTTCGGTGGTGAAGCGTACGCCGTCGAAGAGCGCGTCCCCTGCACCGGAGGTAGTGCCGATTGCTGCGGTTGCCCAAGCGTCAGGAAGTCCCGTTGTGCCCGCTACCGCCGCTGAATCTTCGCTGGTTCCTGCCTCGTTCGCAGCTGTGACGGCGTAGTAGTAGGTACGCCCGGAACGTGCTGTACGGTCCTCGTATTTCGTGTCCGGCACCTCGGAGGCAATCACGGTGAAGTCTCCACCAAGGTGCTCGGTACGTTTGACGCTGTAACTGCTCGCAGTTGCGCCACTGACGGGATCAACGGAACCCACCCACGAAAGCGATACGGCGCCGCCGGTCCCGGATGCGCGCAGGCCACTGGGAAGGCCGGGGGCGGATGCAGGCACTCCGATGGGCGTTGCCGGGCGGGCATAGGTCAGGGTTCCCCAGCCCGGGTCATCCTCATGCCAGCCTTCAATCACCCTGGTTCCGCCGGCCCCTCGAAAAACAACCCCGCTGGTGCCCGGGGCGGAAAGTCCCAGGCGGCTGACGTAGTGGGAGTAGGCCAGTTCATAGATGGGACGGAGCTGCCCGCGCCCTGTCGGTGAAACTGTTTGCTTGAAGTATTTGCCGGTGCGGTCCAGGTCGGCCACGAAGGGAACGTCATTGAAACCGAGGTTGTAACGGGCGTTGTATTCATAGCCCGCGAGGATCCGGTTGTCCGCCATGCCAAAAAGGTTTACGCCTTGGTTCCAGGCAACCTGCGCACAATATCCGAGCAGGCCCTGGCCAAGCTGTTCGTGGGGCTGGTCCCGCCCGCTCTCCTGCCCCTGGCCCGATTCGTTGACCACGCGGTTCAGGACTGAGCCGTTACCCGAGCCGTAGGCGGCAAAGCGGAGGCCATTCTCGAACATCACCCTGTCCTCGCTCAGAACGGCTATGGCAAGGATTGTTTGGAGTGCTGCATCATCCCAGTTCCCGTTGGCAAAGAGCGCATAGCCGGACAGGGATGGGTACCAGACACTTCGCAGGGAATCCACACAGGCCTGGAAGTCCTTCTCGGGCCAGCCGTTGTAGCCTGAATGCCTCAGCAGCTCGGCAGCGTTCGCGAACTTGAAACCTTGAAGTCCTGAGCCAAGCTGCCCATCGGCGCCGGTGATGGACTGCAGGCTGCGCGCCCAGGCATTGAGGATGTCGCGCGCTTTGTCAGCATGCCGACGGTCTCCTGTCAGAGTCCACATCAACGCGTTCTGGTAGGACGCTGCGGCATCCCCTACTGACTGGCCTGTGAAGTTTGACGGTCCCCGCCCCCAGGACTGAATCTGGCCGGTGTTCTGGACCTTGTAGGAAAACGAGGAGCGCGGGTTCGCCGCCATGGCCAGAAAGCCGTCGTAGATCGGGGACTCTTTGGCCGCCACAGCTTTCTTCATCCGCTCCAGGTCCTCGGCGCGATGCAGAATGCCGGGGTGACTGAGGGTACGCCCGGGGCCTGGCACTGTGGACGATTGGTAGCCCCCCTTCACAGACGGGGCCGCCTGCGCCGCGTCCATGAAGGCGAACTGGTAGACGCCTGCGGCTACTCCCGCGAGTCCTGCAGACTGCAGAAGACTGCGCCGGCTGAATTCGAACTTCTCTGTTTTCATTTATTGGGTCCTTGGAGTGGGTTCAGGAGGGGGACGAGTCAGGCCTTCTTGAGGTGGGCGTTGGCCTGTTTGTCCATCTCCTCCTGGAGTTTGGCGACCCCGGCGCCGTCTGCGGCTTTCTTCAGTTTGGCGAGTTGGGAATCAACGTCGACGACGCCATAGAAGAGCGGGTTGGCGAATTGGGTGATGACGTTGGTCATGGCGGCAACCTGCTGCTTAACCGGGGTGGCGTCAGGAATGAAGGACGCGAAGGGATCGACGGTGAAGTTGTCGAAGTTCTGGGCCCATTCGAAGATCTTCTCTTCGGTGGCACTGATGCTGAGCGACTTCCGCTCCAGGCTGGCCCGCCATGACAGTGCGTAGCCAGGAAAGGCATAATCGCTGAGGGGCTTGAATTTGTTGCCGTCAGCGGGTTCCCAGTCGGTGCCTTCGATGCCGTAGGAGATGAGATCGTGGTTCTCCTTGATGGAGAGCCAGTCCTGCAGTTGCATCGTCCGGTCCAGGTTGCCGCCCTTGGAATTGACTACCACCATGTTGTCGGCCTGGAACGTCTGGTTGGGTTTGGCCGACAACCCGTCCTTGAGCGGCATGATGTTCGCGAGGGCGGCAGCGGGGACAGCTTTCTGCAGCGTGCTGAGGGTGTTGCTGGATGTACCGTCCGTCATGGCCCAACCCGCAGCATATTTGCCGGCCGTCCACTGGCTCTTCAGGGTGGCGGCGTCGGTGTTCAAGGCGTCGGCGTTGATAATGCCGTCGTTGTAGTACTTGCGGATCCGGTGCAACGCCTCCACCACCCCTTCGTCGTCCCAGAACGGCGTCGGGGCGGAGGACCCGGTCTTCACGGCGTCTTTGGCCAGCATGAAGAACATGCCCTTGCCGCTGAACGCCCGGGCAATGGTGTCCGGATTTTCCCAGGACGTGGCGTTGAACATACCGGTGGGCACCGGCAGCGCATGGAGGTAGCCGCTGTTGGATGCCGCGCCGTAAGCCACGGTGCCGTCGTTTTTCTGCTTCACCGCGTAGAAGTAACGCTCCAGCTGTTCGAAGTCCGTGATGGTGGAGAAGCCGAGGGCGTCGGCGAGGTCCTGGCGGATGACGAAGTGCTGGACACGGGCTGCGCTGTTGACCTGCGGGATGCCCCACAGCTTGCCGTCCCAGCTGTTGGATTCCAGCAGCTTCGTTGGCAAGGTGGCACTGAGGTTCTTGTACTTGGGGATTTCACTGGTGAGGTCGGCAAGTGATCCGCTCTGCTGCAACTGGGCCATGTTCAGCCACAGCGCCTGCAGGGCCGAGTCGAACTTCTCACCGGCCGTGAACTTCAGCAACGACTGCTGCTGGTAGTTGGACCAGTTGATGAACTGGGCATCCAGCTCGAAACCCCGATCAGCCTTGAGCTTGCCGTTGACTTTGGCCAGGACCGCATTCCAACTGGTTGGGGCGGTGCTGGGGAGCACCGCCGTCGAAGTTCCCGTAACGGGGCCGCCCGAGGAATTGCCGGACGTGCCACAGCCGGCGAGTGCCGCTGCAACGCCGAGGCCTCCGGCTAGGCCAAGGAAACCGCGGCGGGAAACTGCTGGGTTAGCGATCATGTGGTGCACTCCTTTGTACGCTGGCACCGGCGGGCCAGGGAACTTCTCTTGGTGGGTGATGAAGACGGAACGGAGAGAAACTGATGGGTGGGGTCTGTGGCTCAGCCCTTGGTCGCGCCCAGGGTGAGTCCCTTGACGAAGTAACGCTGCGCGAAGGGATAAGCGAGCAGGATGGGGCCGATGGTCACAACTGTCAGGGCCAGGCGCAGCTGGTAGATCGGGGCCACGGAACCTGATCCGGGGAGCGTTGCTGCATTAGTCACGTTGGCAATGAGGTTCTGCAGCATCAGCTGGAGCGGGTATTTGTCCGGGTCGGAAATGAACAGCATCGCCGTGAACCACTCGTTCCAGTAGGACACGGCATAGAACAGGCCGATGACAGCCAGGATTGGTTTAGACAAAGGCAGAACGATCTCAAAGAACACCCGAAGCTCGCCGGCGCCATCCACTCTTGCGGAGTCGAGGATTTCCTCCGGAAGCTGACGGAAAAAGCTGACGGCTACGAATACCAGGAACGGGGCCATCATGTGCGGAAGGATGACGGCGAACCAGTTGTTCTGCAGGTGCAGCACCTGGGTGACGAGCAGGTACAGGGGCACCAGTCCGCCGGTAAAGAGCATCGGAAGGTACGCGAAGATCGTTAGAGGCCGGCTGATCCGAGGCATGCCCCGGGCAATCACCCAGGACAAGGAGGCCGTCGCGCTGAGTGAGAGCGCCGTGCCGATGAAGGTGATGAAGAGTGTGGCCGCGTAGCCCTCGAATACCGCCGTCCCGGAGAAGATCGCGACGTAGGCGTCCAGCGAGAAGGGTTCGGGGAAAAAGCTGTAGCCGCTGCGGGCCAGGGTGGATTCAGCGGTCAGCGATCCTGCCACGATCATCCACAGCGGGATAAGGGCGAACAACCCAAAGACGGTAACTCCGACATAGCTCACAGCCGTGAACGGTTCAATGCGCAGTCTCTTGCGGCGGCCGGGCCCGGACCTCAGCGAATCACCAGTACGCGGCGCCGGCGTCTTTGCTTTGACCAGGGTCCGTCGCGGCCGCCGGGGCACAGTCATATCAGCTTCCAGGATGTCCACCGGGATCATTTTCGGGGTTATGGATGTGCTCACAGGATGCTGCTTTCTTTCGAGTAGCGGCGCTGGATGAGTACTGCCGCCGTGACGAGGATGAACCCGACAACCGACTGGAACAGTCCAATGGCGGCCGTGGTGCCGAAGTCACCGATGGTCCTCAACGAACGGAATACATAGGTGTCGATCACGTCGGTGGTGGAGAACAAGGTGCCGTTGTCGCCGATGATTGCGAAGATGGTGCCGAAGTCGCCGTAGAAGATCCTTCCGACGCCGAGCACTATCAGGATGGCCGCTGTTGGCTTCAGCAGCGGCAGCGTGATGGACAACGCCATCCTGGCCCGGCTGGCGCCGTCGAGCATTGCGGCCTCATAAACATCTTCGGGAATGGCAGTGATGGCCGCGAGGAAGATCACCGACATGTACCCGCCCAGCTGCCAGACCTTGACAATGGTGAGGATCCAGGGCCAGGGACCGGGCTCGGTGTACCAGCTCACCTCCGGAAGACTGAAAATCCCCAGGGCGTCATTGACTGCTCCCCCATGCCCGCCAGCCCCGGCAAGAATGACCTGCAGCATGATGCTGATGACAATCGGGGAGACGAAGTACGGGAAGAAGATGGCGGACTGCATGAACTTCTTAAAGACGCGGGCGCGCAGTTCATTGAGCATGATCGCCAAGGCAAGCCCTGCCCCCAGCGTCGCCGCAAGGAACAAAACATTCAGCACCAGGGTGTTCAGGACAATCGCCGGAGCATCCCCGCTCTCGACAAAGTACTTGAAGTTATCCAGACCACTCCAGGGGCTGCCGAAAATGCCCTGACTGACATCGAAATTCTTGAAAGCCACCACCAATCCGGCCATCGGGGCGTACGCAAACACCAGGAACCACGCAATTCCCGGAGCGGCCAGCAGCAGCAACACTCCGGAGCCCCGGGACCGCTGGCTGCGCGTGCGCTTCGTCTGCGGCTTGCGGGCGGACGGGGCACTCCGAGAGGACAGGTCAGCCGCCGCTGGTCTCCCTTGTTGGGCCGTCATGCTATCTTGCATGGCACTCTCCCTTGAATGTAGATGATGTAGGTCGCGGGGATCTGGATGGAACAACAGGGAAATCGTTATCCTGCCTAACAGTCCAAACCCTTGCCGGGAAGGTAGGGGTGGGGGTCAGTGGAAGCGGAAATCGCCCAGATTTGCCTGGTGTGAGATCCGCATCACTGATATCGATATCAGGCTAGGCCATGCTTTGGGATAGCGCAATCCCAAACCTTGGGAATTAAGGTTCTATGAAGGTGGGTGGCGAGACTGCGCTGCGGCGTGCGTTTGCAGAGGCTGTCGACTCGCGCTCCAGCAGGAGCGGCACAGCTGTGGAGTCCTGAACCGCATCGGGAACCGCCAGGCTTTGCTGCAGCAAACCAAACGCTCTGCTGCCCAGGCCCTTGAAGTCCGGGGCTACTGTGGTCAGGGCGGGCCAAGTGAATTCACTGAAAGGCTGGTTGTCCCAGCCGACAATGGAAACGTCCTGGGGCACCCGGATTCCCTTCTCCAAGAGTGCCCGCATGGCAGCGACAGCCAGGCCGTCGTTGGAACAGAACAGCGCGGTGATGTCAGGGTCGGAGGCGATCCGAAGACCCTGCTGGTACCCGGAGTGCGCGGCGCGGGAGGCTTCGAGCACAGCTGGAGGGGCGATCCCGGCATCGGTGAGCGCGTCCTTCCAGCCTTGGTATCGGCCTGAGAACTGACTGAGGGGGAAGAGACCCAGATGGTGGACGGTGCGGTGCCCGAGCCCCAACAGATGCTCCGTTGCCTGGCGTCCGGCAGCATATTCGTCGATGAAAGCGTAGGGGAAGCCCGCTTGGCCGGCCTGGAATCCTGACGCGGCAACGGTGGGAACGGTTTTGGGCAGCTGTTGGAGCACTTCAGCTGCCGAGGGGTCGAAGTCCAATACGATAATGCCGGCGAGTTGCTGTTGCAGGACCAGTTCCAGGGCAGCCTGAACATCCGGAGGATCGGGAGACTTCACCGCGGAAATGACGATCGTATAGCCGGCAGCCTTGGCCGCTTCTTCAATTCCGGCAATGGTGTAGGCGTAACCAAAGGATTCCGTGCTTGCTGCGAAAATGGCAACCATTGTCCGCTTACCGCTCTTGAGGGCCCGGGCCAGTGGACTCGGGTGGTACTGGAGCTCCTTAATCGCATCCAGTACGCGCTTCCGGCGCTCTTCACTGACGGGGATGTTCCCGGTCAGCACGCGCGAAACCGTCGGCACAGATACCCCAGCCAGCCGTGCGACGTCGGCAATGACGGGCACCCGCTCGTTCTTAGCTATCCTCATTGTTCCGCCCCAGTGGTCCGGCTTCGATGTCTCAGCGAAAGGTTACCCGAATAGCGGTGATATCGATATCAAGACGGCTTAATCCGCGCGCGCCTTCCGCGTTGCAGCGTCGTTGGCCTTCTGCAGCGCTTTGACCAGCTGATCCTTGTCCATCTTCGAACGCCCCGGGACGTTCAGTTCCCGGGCCCGCTTGTAGAGGTGCTCCTTCGAGGCATTCGCATCCACGCCTCCGGCGGTGGGTACGGAGGAATCGATACCTTCCTCCGCGCGCTTGTCGGACGGGCCACGTTTCCTCTTCGGCTCCCAGTGGTCCCCCACTTTCTCGTAGCTGTGCTTGAGCGATGCGTAGGCAGCGCGGGCTGCCCGGCTCTCGTCATTGTCATAGCTTTCGAGGGCAGCATCGTATGTTTTGGCGAAGGTGTCCTGGGCTTTCTGCTCAGAGCGTTGCAGGGTGGAGGGAAGCTCTTCCTTGCGGGCGTGATCATTCTTTCCGGTTTTTGGCACTGCACCCACACTCCTTTCATCAGCAAGCTGATTATCCGGATGTAACCAGCTTAACCACCGTTGGCTTTGCCCGGACCACCGGCGCTTGCTTTGCCCGCTGTTCCGGGCCCGCCTCAGCAGCCCCGGTGTCCCGGCGACCGTCCCCTCGCCAAACTGAGTGAATCGTGCTGGGATGTTGCTAGGTCCGGTTCCTTGGAGCGGACCATTCAGACCGTCGTCGCCCTCAGGGCGAGCATCGCCTGACCGAGGAGACAACAATGCCATCCATGGACGGACGGGTGGCGCTCGTGACGGGAGCCACGGGTGGCATCGGCAAGGCAATCGCGACGGCGTTGGCAGGCGAAGGCGCTACGGTGGCGGTTGTAGGGCGCTCAACCGCCCGAGCAGAAGAGGCGATGCAGGACATTAGGATGGCTGTTCCCACAGCGAAGCTAGAGCCGCTTGCCTGCGACCTTTCAAGCCAGGCATCCATCCGCTCCGCGGTAAGCGAGTTCCTTTCCCGGCACGACAAACTCGACGTACTGGTGAATGCTGCGGGGGTGTTCCGCAAGGAGCGGCAGGTAACCCCCGAAGGGCTCGAGATGACGTTTGCCACCAACGTCATGGCCTACTTCCTCCTCACAAACCTGCTTTTGGACGCACTCAAAAGGGCTGCGGCCACCGGAGACGGCGCCGACGCCTCAGGGTTCGGCCCTACCGACGGCAATGTGAACACGTCGCGGGTGGTGAATATCGCATCGCGGTACTCGAATACGAAGATCGACTTCGACGACCTCCAGACCGCGAAAGGCAAGTACTCGTACCTGCGCTCGACACCTCCTACGATGCTCGGACGCGTGCTTCTGACCCAGGAGTTCGCGGAACGGCTACAAGGAACGGGCGTCGTTGTAAATGCAGTCCACCCCGGCCTGGTCAAGGACACAGCCCTGCTTCAGGACGTCGGCGGGCCGTTCCGCTGGATAACCAACAAATTCGGCAAGCCGGCAGACAAGGCCGTTGACACCGCCGTTTGGCTAGCGACGGCCCCGGAGGCGGCTGCGGTCTCGGGCAGGGTCTGGTCCAAGGGCAAGGAAATGCCTACTCCGGGCATGGGTTCGGACCCGGAAGCCCGAAAGCGATTCTGGGATGCGTGTACCCGCCTGGCCAATCCCGGCTGAGCAGGGCAATCCCGCCGTTGTGTCAGGCAGTGGACACATCCACGACTGCATCCCTGATGTGGCGGAGGGATTCTGCTGAGTTACCGGTGGACGGCGTGTATTCGAGGCCGATGCCTCCCTGGTATCCCAGCTCTCTGAGAGTGCGGACCTGTTTTTTCCAGTCCACAAGCCCGGATCCCGGTTCGTGGCGGCCGGGGTGATCGGCCACTTGGACGTGGCCTATGAGCTCAATAGAGCCGGCGAGAACATCTGCGGGGTCCTCATCCATCATCACAGAGTGGTAGAGGTCGTAGAGCATTTTGACGTTGGCCGACTCCACGTCGCGAAGGATCTCAAGCGCCAGCGGGGTTGAACTGAGGTAGGTGCCAACGTGGTCAATCCGGCTGTTCAGGTTCTCGAGGACCAGGGTGATTCCAGCTTCCTCCGCGTAGGGTGCAGCGGCCCGCAGAGCATCGGTCAAAGCCTTCCTCTGCCCGACATCGGTGGCAACTTCCCGGGTCTCCCCCGCCACCAGAACAAGATTGGGAATCCCAAGCCGCTGCGCGATTGGGAGCGACTCCGTCACAGCCGTGACGAACTCGTCCAGCCGCGCGGGGTCAACAGCACGGCTCTGGGGCTCACTGACCATGGTGACGGTCGAGAGTCCTGTTTCTCCCAAAGCCCGTTCCATCGCGTCTACGTCCTTGTTGCGCCAGAACCAGAACTCCACCGCGTCGATGCCGGACTCTTTGACAGCCCTCAGCTGCGGGAGCGACATCGGCTCGCCGAACTCGCGGAAGAGCATCTCGGTGCAGACCGATAGTTCGTAAGTCATTCGCTGGCCTTTCTCCGTGTTCTCGTGGAAACAACCGCTAGGGAGATTATGCCCAACAACCCCTGCAGAGTCCGCATGGGAGTCCCCGCTCTCGCTCCGGAGAGGCATCGGCCACTTAGCATGGAAGAGGGCCGACGGGATGGAAGGGGTTTGAGCGGTGAAGAGCTACAGGTACGACGTCGAGATCATCCACCTGCTCGTGTCTCCGGAACACGCCTACTTCGGTCGGGCGAAGGACGGCGCCGCGGACGTCCCAACTTCAGACGCCGAAAGGGTGGAACTGGTGGCCGGAAAAGGGATTGTCGGTGATCGGTTCTTCGGCAAAGCCGCCCACATGGATGCGGCAGTGACGCTGTTCGCCGTCGAGGCTCTCGAATCCATTGCCTTGGACCTGGGAGTTGGGCCGCTGGATCCACTCCTGACGCGGCGCAATATCGTGCTCAGAGGCGCTCATCTCGCCCCGCTTATCGGCGAGGAGTTCGGGTTGGAATCGCACGGAGCTTTGGTGCGGCTACGGGGTGGACGGCCTGCCCACCCTTGCGCCTGGATGGACAAAGTTTTCGCACCGGGAGCACACGCGGCGATGCGGGGGCGCGGGGGCTTGCGCTGCCAGCCGCTTTCGGGTGGCATCTTGCACCGGGGTCAAGCCACACTGCTCAGCCCTGTGCGCCTCGAACCTGCACTGGCCGGCAGGGCCACCCTGCTGAAACCGTCACGGTTGCCGTAAATCCAGGGAGCGTACGAAACCTGACCGCCGATCTGTGTCAGGATCAGTTATGCCTGACCGCCTGATGCTGCTCGACACTGCGTCGCTGTACTTCCGCGCCTTTTACGGCCTGCCCGATACGATCCGCCGCGCTGATGGCACGCCGGTGAACGCCGTTCGCGGTCTCCTGGACATGATTGCCCGGCTGACCACCGACTATGACGCCACGCATCTCGTTGCGTGCTGGGACGACGATTGGCGTCCGCAGTGGCGGGTAGACCTCCTCCCCACCTACAAGTCGCACCGGGTCGCCGAGGTAGTGGCAGGAGCTGCCGATGTTGAGGTGGTGCCCGATGCCCTTGAGGTGCAGCTTCCGCTCATCCGCCGGGTACTGGAGCTCGCCGGCATCGCAGTCGTGGGCGCTCCCGAGCATGAGGCCGACGACGTTATCGGCACTTACGCCAGCCACGCCGACCTCCCGGTCGATGTGGTGACAGGCGATCGTGACCTCTTCCAGGTGGTCGACGACGCCCGTCAGGTGCGCGTCATCTACACCGCGCGGGGTATGAAAAACCTGGAAGTCATCACGGAGATCGTCATCGTGGGCAAGTACCGTGTGCTGCCCCAGCAGTACGCCGACTACGCCACCCTCCGCGGCGATGCTTCCGACGGGCTGCCCGGCGTTGCCGGCATCGGCGAGAAGACAGCAGCCTCGCTGCTTAAGGAGTACGGCACGCTGGAAGGGCTGCTGGAGGCGGCGCTGATTCCGGGAAGCGGGCTGTCCGCGCCGGTTCGCTCGAAGCTCGCCGCGGCTGCTGACTATCTCGTGGTGGCGCCAACCGTCGTAAACGTCGTGCGTGACCTGAAGCTGCCGACGCTCGAGGAGGCGGGCGCGCAATTGCATCCCGTTCTCGGCGATTCGCGCGCCGAACTTGAACGTCTGGCCACCGAATGGAACCTCGGCGGCTCCGTCAGAAGGCTCCTGGAAGCCCTCGACCGGCGTCGCTAAGGCTTTCGGCGTCCGTATGGCCATTTCGGGAGAAGATCCCGGCCAACAGCCGGTCGGATTCTGACTGGCCACTGACGTCGAAAGCCCCTCCCGTGACCAGCAGTTCATCGGCTCCGGCGCTCTCCACCAGGCTCTCAAGCTGGCTCCGCACCTCGGAGGGGGTGCCATAAATCGACGTCGAGAGGCTGCTCTCGACGGCAGTCTGCTCCCGGGAAGTCAGCCGGCTCTCCTCACCGTCGTCCACCGGCGCGAGGGCTTCGAATTCGCCGGTGGTCCGGGACCGCGCGAGCGAGATCGCTTCAGGCAGCAGCAAGTTCCGGGCATCATCCCGGCTCGAGCCCACAGCAGTGTTGACAGCAACCATAACGAAGGGCCTGTCGAACCAGCGTGACGGACGGAACCGGGCCCGGTATCTCTCCAATGCCGGTATCTTTCCGCTCTGATCGGCTCGGAACGGCGCTGGTCCTCCCAAGACGACCGCCAGGCCGGCCCGGGCCGCAATGTCGATCCCTGATCCGGTGGCCAACACGAAAACCGGAGGGAGCGAAGCGTTTCGGGGGCGTACAGTGACGGGTGCTGAACCGGACAGGTAACGGAGGAGTTCGGTCAGATCATCTTCAAACCGCTCCGCGTCCTGCTTCCCGTTCTTCAGGGCATTCCGGACGGCCTGTGTGAAACCAACGGAGCGGCCTAAACCAAGGTCGATCCGTCCGGGATGAAGGGCCTCGAGGGTTGCCGCCTGCTCTGCCACCACCAGCGGCTGATGGTTGGGAAGCATAATGCCGCCTGAACCGACTCGAATGGAACGGGTCCGGCCGGCAATGGCTGCCATCAGCACGGATGGGACTGATCCGGCGATGCCAGGCACTGCGTGGTGTTCGGCTACCCAGAATCGGTGGTAGCCGAGTTCCTCGGCAAGCCGTGCGCGGTCCAGCACCCTATGCAGGGTTTCGGAGGCGGAAAACCCAACCCTGGTGTTGGCGCGGTCGAGAATGGATATCCGTGCGGGTAGGGGCATATTGGGTTGAACCACGGTGGTCCGGGAGGAATTCCTCCTCTACCGGGATCTGACTCCATATTCGAGCTCCATCAGCCCTTTGTCGTACGGCTTTGCGCTCAGCAGGTTCAGCAGGATGGGGTCCTGGTCCGCAGGGAACACGCCCCGCCCTGCCCCAATGGCGACGGGCATCACAACGAGCCGCACGCCGTCAACTTCCCCGGCGGTGAAGAACGCCTCGCTCAACGTCAGGCTGCCCCAGAGAACTATGGTGCCCGCGATCTCGCGCTTAATCCGGCGGATCGCCTCGACGGCATCACCGGACTCGATGGTTGCCTCCTGATAATCTCCCCAGGGTGCCTTTTCGAGCTGCCGGGAGAACACAAAGCGGCGGAGCCCGTTCAAAGCCGGCGCAATAACTTCCCCCTCTGATGCAGGAGTGGGCCAGTACTCCACGAACATCCGGTAGGTGGCTGCCCCAAGCACCATGGCGTCGACAGTGTCGAGCCAGGTGAGCTGGTTTTGGTCGAACTCGGCCGTGCCGCCGTCGAGCAACTCGTAGGCGTTGAACTCGTTGTTGGCGTTTGCTGCAAATCCGTCTGCGGTGACGAATTGCTGAACAACCAGTTGTCCCATCATCGGTTCCTCTCTTGGGTAGTTCGAGGGACTTTACGCCGCGCCCGGATGGCCTTCAACCCTTCGCCAAGAGCCACCGGCTTTGGAGGAACTCTGCTGCCTCAAGGCAGCTGAGCGACGGCCGCCAGGTTCCCCTTGGCCTGATAGCAGCGCCGAGCATCCGCAAGTGCGGCCTCAGCACTGGTTATGTCCCCTTTGGCGAAGTAGACGTCGGCCAGGGTCCGGTGCATGTCGCCGCGGAGGTTTGGCATCTCTGCCGGCGCCCATCGAAGTGCTTCAAGGGCAAGATCAAGTCCCTTACCCGGGTCTCCTGAGGCCGCGACTCCGGCGACAGCCGCTACAGAGAGAGCGTGTGCCTCCACGCCCTCCGCCGGTGTGGTCGCGGTTGCCAGCGCGGCCAGTTCGGCAGCCTCGGACGGGCGCCCCGTTTTGTTCAGCAGCATTGACAGACGGGCGGCAGCCACTGGCAATTTTTCGCGCTCGCCGGTGCGTCGAGCACTGTCGAGCCAGGTTCGCAGGGCGGTTTCGGTCGCGTCGAGGTCGCCGGCGAGAAGTTCGGCCGCTGCCCGCGCCGCAGCCACGAACATGAGCAGCCGCGGAGCGTGCAGGGCCTCCTGCACAGCCCGCTGGGCGCGATCCAGGAGTTCCCGGCCCTCGTCAAAGCGGCGATCCATCGCGTACAGGACGCCCGCATGGATCAGCAGTCCGGGGTGCTCCATCCCTGGGAGAGCGAGGGAGTCGATCTCGGCAAGGCACTGGCGCACCGGCACCGGGCCCAGTGTCAGCGCCTCTGCCAGCACCCAGCGGTTGGCCATCCGCTCCCGCATGCTGTCGGCCCGGTCGGCGAGCTCGATATTTGCGCGGAAAGCCCGCTCCGCCTCGATGAGGCGCCCCTGCCTGAGACGAACACAGGCCCGGAGAAAAATTGCACGGCAGAGGCCTCCCTTGTCGTTGCGTACGGAGAAAAACGATTCCGCCTGGGTGGCTTCCCGCTCGATTGACGACAACGGCACCGGATCCGGACCGATGATGAACTGGATGCGGGCGTGCTCGAGCCGGGCCGCCTGTGCGGCAACACTGTCCCCCGCGGCGGCGGCATCCTGAGCCATCTCGAGCAGGAGTTGCTGGGCCTCTGCGAACCGGCCGAGTACAAGGTCCACTTCGGCCAGGCTCTGGGTAAGCGCCGCCCGCTCCGGGTCCGCGCTGGCCATCATGGCTCGGGCCCGGGACAGCAGGTTCTGGGCAGCGGTCTCATCGACTCTGGCGACGGCGCGTTTCCCCGCGCGGGAAAGGTGCGCAACTGCCTGGGCTGTCAGCGACTCGTCGATGGCGCCGATCGCCCGGAGGCTTAGCACCGCCTGCTCCAGGTGGTAGCCCACCACTTCGTCGAGCTCGGGTGGCTGCTGCGGGGCGTCGTCCAGGAGCCACTCAGCATAGCCTCGGTGCAGCGTGGCCCGGTCGGGGTGGGTCATTGAGCGGTAGGCTGCAAGCCGGATCAGTACATGCCCGAAGCGGACCACGCCGTCGTTGCCGCTTGTCAGCAGCCTCCTCCGCTCGAGGGTGGAGAGATGCCGCTCGACGTACACAGTGGCCTCCTCTGGCAACAGTGCCGCCAGGGCATCACGGCTGCAGTCATCACCAATTACCGCCGCTACCCTCAGAAGGTCTCTTTCGCCCGGTCCAAGCCGGTCCAGCCGGGCCGCGAGAAGGCCCCGGAGCGACGCCGGGAGCGCGTCGAGGTCCGCCTCCCCTTGCGCCGCCAGGAGCTGTTCCGCGAACAGCGGATTGCCCCTGGCACGGTCGATGATCGTGGTGACAGCGTCGTCGTCGATCCCGGGCGCCCGGCCCCGCACCAACATCGCCACATCATCGGCGGGGAGCGGCTCGAGGACAAGTGCGTCGTCGTTCCACTCTGGGCGCTGGTCCAGCAGCTCGGGGCGGCCTAGACACAGCACGAGCAGCCTGCCGTTCCCGGATCCGACAACGTCGTCGACAAGGTCGAGCAGCGTTGGCTCGGCCCAGTGCAGGTCGTCGAACACCAGTACAAGAGGCTGCGCGACGGAGAGTGCATCCAGCAACCGCACGGCCGCATTCAACACGGCGGGAACAGTAACCGTGCGATGGTCAAGACCCAGCCCGGTGGCCACCACCGCAGACTCCTCGGGTGCGAGCTCCGCCAAGACCGGCCAGCCTCCCTCCCCGGCGGCGTCGAGGAGGGCCTCCCGGAGCGGCAGGAACGTGATTCCCTCGCCATATGACGCACAGCGGCCCCACGCGACCAGAGCATCGCAGTCCACACTCTGCGCGAAGTCGGCGGCGAGCCGTGTCTTGCCGATCCCGGCCTCGCCCACCACGATGCATCGCTTCGGCCGCTCGGACCGCACGGCCGAGCGGAAGGCAGCACGCATCCTGGCCAGCTCCTCGGCACGTCCCACCACCCTGGAGTCAAAGCGGAGCCGGCCGTGGGAGTCATCCATCATCCCGATGACCCGCCACGCCGCGCCCGCACCTGGTATGGGGACCACAACGGCCGCACCACGCACCAGCTGCAGCGACCGAGGGCCGATGGCGACGTCGCCGTCCCGCACGACGCGCTGGAGCCGGAAGACAGAGGTCACCGCCGGACCAGACACCATGTCCGCGAGCGACCCGCCCGACCCCCTAACGACGATGTCGCCGCTCTCGACGACGACGCGCGCGGCATGGCGAACGACCGGTTCGTCCGCCGTCGCGATCCGGTCACGGACCTCGACGGCGGCACGGACCGCCCGCACGGCGTCGTCCTCGTGCGCGACCGGGAAACCGAAGAAGGCCACCATCAGGCCACCCACGACAGGCTCGACACGCGCCCCATGGGTGTGCAAAACATCGGCAGCGACCGCGTTGACGCGTGCGCTCGCTGTCGCCAGTGCCTCGGCATCCACGTCCTCGGAATCCTCCGAGGCCGGCACCATCTCGATGCCGATGACCGTAACCATGCGGCGTTCGTCGGGCAGCCAGCCACCTCCCAAGGGGCGTGCCGGGGGCCGCCGCCCGAGCGAGGGGTCCTGGCGGAGCACCGCGTCATGAATCGCACGCAGGTCGGGACCAGGTTCGACACCGAGCTCGTCCACCAGCAGATCCCGGGCGGCGCGGTACGCTGCGAGCGCGTCCGCCTGCCGAGCCGCCCGGTATAGGGCGAGCATCTGCAGGCCACGCAGCCGCTCCCGGAACGGATGCTCGGCGACGAGCGCGTCAAGCTCGGCGATCAAGCCCTGCTCCCGTCCCATCTCGAGGTCGGCCTCGATCCGCGCCTCGAGCGCCGCCAGGCGCAGTTCAGACAAGGCGGCAATGGCGCTCTGGGCAAACGGATGATAGGTGAAGTCAGCGAGCGCCGGGCCCTGCCACAGAGCCAGTGCGTCCCTGAGGAGTTTTGAGCGGAGCTCCGCAGGCTGACTGGCGGCCTGATCGATGAGCTGCTTGAATCGACCGGCATCAACGTCCTCCGGCTCGATGGCGAGGCGGTAGCCACTTCCCTGAGTGACCAGCAGTGCGGGCCGTCCCAGCTCTTCGCGGTCAGGCTCAAGCAGCTTGCGCAGCTTTAGCACATGCAACTGAATGACGGTGCTCGCGGTCGGAGGCGGCTGCTCGCCCCACAGCTCGTCGATCAGACGCTCGGCTGGTACGGCATTGCCCGCATGAAGGACCAGTATCGCCAAGAGAGCACGGGCTCGTCCGCCCGGTACGTCGAGGCGCCGGGTTCCATCGCGAACCTCCATCGGTCCGAGGATCCGGAATTCCACCACCAGCCTCCCCGCCAGTTCCTTCCGCACACCAATCTAGCACCGCGCAACTCCGCTTTACCGAGGCCCTACCCAGGCCCTTCCCAACCTTTAGCGAGGCTTTAGCAGCGGGGCAGAACCTAGAGGAAAGCGGTCCACAGAAAGTATAAAAAAGAAGGAGAGACACCATGAACACAACATTCGTTTACGTCGGCAGCTTTACCATCAAGGACGGAAAGGTTGAGGACGCACGGAAGTACCTGGCGGAGCAGGCCGAGTTCTATGAGATCAATGAGCCGCGGCTCATCTCGTTCAATTTCTACATCGATGAGGCCACTCGCAGGGTTACCTGCGTTCAGATCCACCCGGACGCCGACTCCATGTTGAATCACATGGAGTTGATCAGCAACCACCTCCGTGCCGGGCTGGACTGGATGGACAAGATCGAGCTCGAGCAGTACTACGGCAAGAAGTCGCAGCGGCTGGCCGAGGTCCTGGAGCCATGGTCGGCCCCGCACGTTCCGGAGCGGTACTTTCCGGAGCACCTTGCCGGCTTCAACCGCAGCACGGTCCGCTAAGGAGGGGTGATGATCAGCATCGAGAGCACCGAGTTGATCCACCGGCCGGTGAATCAGGTGTTCGCCTTTGTATCGGACATACGCAACGACCCGCAGTGGCATACGGACATCCTCGACGCGGAATACGACGCCACAGGACCGGCCGGACCCGGTGCCGGCGCCACGTTCCGGACCCGGTTCAAGCCGTTCATGGGAGAGTCCGAGGGGACAGGTACCGTCACTGTGTACGAACCCCCTCGCCAGGTGGTGCTCACCTCGCAGATGGGGAATATGAAGCCCGTCCTGACACTCACTGTCGTGCCCGAGGACGGCGGTTCACGGATCACCCGCCGCCTGGACATGGAGCCCAAGGGGATGCTCCGGATCGTGGCGCCCTTCACCGGCGGAATGATGCGCAAGCGCAACGCCGGCTTCCTCACCAATCTCAAGCGGGTCCTCGAGGCCGACAACCCCGAATTTCGCTGACACCGAACGGCCCAGGCGACATTGCCCTGCCTCTTGGGCCGTCAACACAGCCATCCTTCCCTTGCAGTGCCCCACGCATCGGGCACAATGAGCATCATGGTGCGTTGGAGCGAGGAGAGGGTGATCGGCGCTGCCCCGGATCAATCTTCTCTGGCGGCTGCCCGCAAGCTGGCTCATCCGGGCCCTTGGTCCGATACCGGCAGCAATGATGTTTTGGTGTGGGGCAAATGTCAGGGCAGCGGAAAGACCCCTTACCAGGTGAGCGTGGACACTGCTACGCCTGCCTATCGTTGCTCGTGCCCGAGCCGGAAATTCCCGTGCAAGCACGCGCTGGCATTGCTTATCCTCTGGGCCAGGGGCGAGGCGGCCGACGCCGGCGAGGAGACCGCTGACTTCGCCCAGGAATGGGCAAAGCAGCGGGAGGACCGGGCCGCAGACCGGGAACGTCGCCAGTCCGGGCAGCAGCCGGACCCAGTAGCCCAGGCCAAGAGGCTGGCTGACCGATTGGCGCTGATGGATGCCGGGATCGCGGACTTTGCCCGTTGGTTGACCGATCTGGTGCGGACGGGGCTGGCTGGCGCCCGCAACCAGCCGTACTCCTGGTGGGATGCTGTAGCTGCCCGCCTGGTCGACGCACAGCTCCCCGGTCTGGCCGATCAAGTACGCACCATGGGATCTGAGGTGCACGCCCGCACGGATTGGGCCGATTATCTGCTGTTTCACGCAGGTCGCTGGTGGGCTCTCACCAAAGCCTGGGGCATGAGGGACCAGCTGACCCCTGACGAGTTTGCGGACCTCCGGGTGGCCGTGGGATGGGCCACTGCCACCGCCGAAGTTCAGGGTACCGGGGCGTTGCCTGGTCCATGGCTGGTTCTCGGCGCACACCGGAGCGATGACGGGCGCCTCCAGCAACAACGCACCTGGATTCGCGGACCCGGCGGGAAGGTCGCCGTCGTCCTCGATTTTGCTGCCCAGGGTCAAGCACTCGCGACGCCTCAACTGGCCGGGGCGGAGTTGGACGTCACCGTCGCTTTGTACCCTGGCTCGGCACCGCAGCGGGCCATGTTTACCACCCCTGTTGCACCCCGCGGGTTGGCCCGCAGCCTGGGTGAGGGCTGCAGCATTGCCCAGGCTCTGGAACAGGAATCGGTGGCCGTCGCTCTGTCGCCATGGCGCGGGCGTTATCCGGTGCTGTTAAGTGGGGTCCGGGTCTCCGCTGGTGACGCCGGCTGGCTGCGTGATGGATCTGGTGACGCCCTGCCAATTGTCGATGCGTCCCTGGACTCCTTGCTGGCACTTACCGGCGGTTATCCTGTCGACCTGTTCGGCGAACTGGAGGAGGGCCGCGTGCGGCCGCTGACCGTCGTCGTCGGCGAAGCTGTGATGACCCCATGAGCTGGCTGGCTGAGCTCCGGACATCTGCGCTTCTCGGCACGGGAAGGCACTCACCGCCGTCGCCGCCCGAAGATTTGGGTTTCCGCCCGCCGGATGGCCTGTCGCGGGAGGAGTCTTTGCTCGACCAGGCAGCTTTGGCCGACGTCATCACCCGTGCAGTTCGCCGCCCCAGCAGTTTCGATAGAGCGATCGACACCGCGTACCGGCACCATGATGCAGCGCCGCCTGACGATGCCCCCGAAGTTTCCGGTGAAGCCGCCCGGTTGCTGGAACTGCTGCTCACCCAGCCACCGGTCGGCCTGGAACTCCGGGCGCAACTGGTGACGGACTGGCTGCAGCTCGCCAAGGAGTCCCGACGGCGAGTACCGCACCGGCTGCTCCCGGCTCTGCTCACCCTCGCTGACACCAAGCCAGGTGTTGAAGAGCATTTGCAGCCTGCGATCGGAACCCGGGGCCGCTGGCTTCAGGACATCACCCGGCCCAAGGAGGCAGTCCCGTCTTCTGCGAATTCTCCTGGCAGCGCGACTGATTGGGCAGAGCTTGGGACTGCCGATGCCGCCGTAGAAATCGAACGGCTCCGGCGAACCGACCCCGGGGCCGCCCGCGACCTGCTGAGCACGCAATGGGACACTCTCAGCGCGAGGGAACGCGCCACCCACCTGGGCACCTTCGCTACAAACATCCAGGCGGAAGACGAAGACCTGCTTGAAATGGCCCTGGACGACAAGGCGAAGAGTGTGCGGGAGGTGGCTGCGACCCTGCTGGACAGGCTCCCCGCCAGCGCCCGCGCCCGCAGGATGGAGGCCCGGTTGCGTCCGCTGCTGCGCGTGAAAGGCTTGCTGCGCAAGCAGTTCGAGATCGATCTTCCTCCTGAGCCGGATGCCGCGGCCCTGCGCGACGGGATTGCTCCGGATCCCCGCACCGGTGAACCGGACCGGCTCGGCCGGCTGGAAACGATCATCAGAGGTGCGCCCCTCGACGTGTGGACGACGGCGGCCGGCCGCAGTCCAGCGGCAACCATTGCACTGCTGGAGGGCGAAACCCGGGTCATCAACGCGATTCTCGACACAGCGGTGCTTCGGGCTGACCTCGACTGGGTCCGCGCGCTGTTCAGCGTCCGCAAGGACGTGCGACTGCTGAACTGCCTGCCCGACCGCGAGCGCGAGCTCTCACTCGTGCGTTACATCCGCGACGGCGGCACGAACCCAATATCACTGGTCCCACTGCTGCGGGACGTGCCAAGGCCATGGGCCCGGCCGTTGGCTGACGAAGTACTCAAACTGGTCACCGCCAAGAACGGCGGCCAGCTGGCCGCGATGCTGGCCGGGTTCCTGCCCCTGGCGGTTCCGCTCGACCTGGCCGATCAGTGCCGCGGGCTGCTCGAGCGCTCAGACGAGGACGCCGCGCGGCGCCGGGTGCTGCGTGATGTCGTACAGTACCAATCATTCCGACAATCATTGACGGAGGCCTTCCGATGACCGATGCCTACTCCCCTACTGACGTTCTTCGCGCCCACGCCGAGGACGCCTATGCCGAGGAACTCAGGGAGTTGGCCGCTGCGGACGACCGGCCCCGGCCCCCCAGCTGGCGCCTCTCGCCATGGGCAGTGGCCACCTACATCCTCGGCGGCACTCTGCCCAACGGCGTCGAGATCACTCCGAAATATCTGGGCTCGGCGCGCCTCGTGGAAATCGCCGTGGCATCACTTGCCACCGACCGGGCGCTGCTGCTGCTAGGGGTACCCGGCACTGCGAAGACGTGGCTGAGTGAGCATCTGGCCGCGGCCATTTCGGGTACGTCCACCCTCATAGTTCAGGGCACCGCGGGCACCCCGGAAGAGGCACTGCGGTACGGCTGGAACTATGCGCGGTTGCTGGCCGACGGGCCGTCCCGCGCAGCAATGGTCGCCGGGCCGGTGATGCGCGCTATGGAGACCGGAAGCCTGGTGCGGGTGGAGGAGCTCACCCGCATCCCCTCGGACGTGCAGGACTCCCTCATCACGATCCTCAGCGAGAAGATCCTGCCCATCCCTGAGCTGAATGCCGAAGTCCAGGCGCGCAAGGGATTCAACGTCATCGCCACGGCAAATAACCGGGACAAGGGAGTCAACGACCTCTCATCGGCACTGCGTCGGCGCTTCAATACCGTGGTGTTGCCGCTTCCTGACACCCTTGACCAGGAAGTGGAGATCGTCAGCACCCGGGTCCGCAGCCTCGGCACGGCCCTGGAGCTTCCGGCCGATCTGGCGGCACTCTCCGAGATCCGCCGGGTGGTCACCATCATGCGGGAACTGCGTTCCGGGGTAACACAGGACCAGCGGACAACGCTCAAATCGCCGTCAGCCACCTTGTCCACCGCGGAGGCTATCTCTGTGATGACGAACGGACTGTCGCTGGCCGCGCACTTCGGTGACGGAACCGTCAGGGCACCGGATGTCGCCGCAAGTTTGGTGGGCGCTGTGGTGAAGGATCCCGTGCAGGACAGGGTGATCTGGCAGGAGTATCTGGAGACAATCGTGCGCAACCGTCCGGACTGGAAAGACCTCTACCGTGCCTGCCGTGACCTTGAGACCCCGAATTGACCGCCGTCGAAGCGGCCGCCGTCGAACCGCTCCCATGACACGAACCGATCCGTGACAGACGTCCACGTCCTGGGGATCCGGCACCACGGTCCCGGTTCCGCGCACTCGGTCGCCGAAGCCCTGGCAACCCTCCGCCCGGATCTGGTGCTGGTTGAGGGTCCGCCGGAACTTGACCAGGTTCTGCCGCTGCTCTCGGATCCGGAGATGACGGCGCCCGTGGCAGGGCTGATCTACGTGGATGACCAGCCGCGGCTGGCCTCGTTCTACCCGCTGGCGAGCTTCTCCCCGGAGTGGGTGGCCATCCGCTGGGCCCTGTCGACCGGAACAGAGGTGCGCGCAATTGACCTGCCCGCGGCGCACACCTTCGCGCTGCACCTGGCTGCTGTGCCCGCCGAACCGCAGTTATCAGAGAACGACGGCGGCACTTCCGTTGAAGACGCAGGTCCTGTTGTGGACGTGCAACAGCCATACCGTCCCGACGCCATTGCGATGCTGGCGGAGGCTGCAGGTTACGCCGACGCCGAGCGCTGGTGGGAGGACGCAATCGAGCACCGGAACACAGGTCCCGTGGACCGGTTTGCTGCCATCACCGACGCCATTGCGGAAATCCGGGCGGTTGACAACAGGCCCGGTGACCACCCGGATGTGAAGGAGAACAACCTGCGGGAGGCTGCCATGCGCCGGCTCCTGCGCGCTGCCATCCGTGAAGGGCACGGAACCATTGCTGTGGTGTGCGGTGCCTACCACGCCCCGGCGCTGCTCCCCGCCGGCTTTCCCCCGGTTTCCGCCGACAACAAGCTGCTGGCAGGCCTGCCCAAAGCAAAAGTTTCCGTCACGTGGGTGCCGTGGACCTCGGATCGACTCAGTCTGCGCAGCGGATACGGTGCGGGCGTCACCGCGCCCGGTTGGTATCAGCATCTGTTCGCCCACTGGACTGGGAAAGATTCCACCGGAGATGTGGCCACCACCTGGCTGGTCCGCGTTGCCCGTACTCTGCGCAGGGAAAACCTCGACGCGTCCACAGCGTCCGTCGTGGAAGCAACCCGGATGGCAAATGCCTTGGCTGCGGTACGTGGACGGCCTAGCCCCGGACTCACTGAATTGGACGATGCCGCGCAGGCCGTACTCTGTGACGGCTCACCGCTGCCGCTGGCCCTGGTGCACCGCGAAATCACGGTCGGACTTGAGCTGGGGAACGTGCCGGAGTCAGCGCCCACCGTTCCGCTGGCCGCTGATCTCGCTGCCACTCAGCGCACGCTGCGGTTGAAACCCGGTGCAATGGAAGAAGTCCTGACGATCGACCTGCGCAAGCCGAATCAGCTGGCCCGCTCGGTACTGCTGCACAGGCTGGCGCTGCTCGGAGTGGACTGGGGTATCCCCAGTGAAACCGGCCGGACCACAGGCACGTTCAAGGAGGCGTGGACACTGCGCTGGGAGCCCGAGTTGTCTGTCGCCGTGGTGGAAGCCAGCCGCTATGGCACCACCGTTGCCTCAGCAGCCGCAACATATGTTTCCGAACGCGCCCAGGCTGCCACTGGCCTCACCGAACTCAGCGACCTGCTCGCAAGCTGTCTCCTCGCCGATCTTCCTGACGGGATCAGCGCCGTAGTGTCGGTCCTCGCAGAGCGCGCCGCTTTGCAGCAGGATGTTCCGCCGCTGCTGGAGACCATTGCCCCTCTGGCCCGGACCTGCCGATACGGCAACGTACGCGAAGTGGACGTTACGGAAGTGCGGAAAATTCTTGACACGACTGTGGTGCGGGCCTGTGTTGGCCTGCCGGTAGCTTGCGCCGGCCTGGACGATGAAGCCGCTGCAGTAATGAGACGGGCCATTGACGCAGCACAGCATGGTTTGTCACTGTTGCCGGAGCTGCCGCTGGACGACTGGCACCGGGCGCTGGCCGCTGTTTCAGGTTCGGATCGGATCCACGGAGCTGTCGCCGGGCGCGCCACGAGGCTGTTGCTGGACGCTGGCTTGGTGGACAGGGACCAGGTTGCGGCCAGGCTCAGCCGTCGGCTTTCCATCGCCACTCCCGCCCCGGAAGCCGCCGCCTGGCTCGATGGCATGCTGTCCGGCGACGCCGTGCTGCTGATTCACGACCGGCGCGTGCTGCAGATCGTCGATGAATGGATCACCGGGGTACAGGACGAAGTCTTTGCCGACGTGTTACCCCTGCTGCGAAGAACCTTTTCATTGTTCGGCCCGCCAGAACGGCGCGAGATCGGCGAGCAGCTAAGCCGGGTTGATGATCTCAGGCAGACTGCAAACACGATGGCGCTTGACCTGGCAGACGCGGGGCCGGCAATCCGCACGATGGCGAGGTACCTGGGATGGAAGACGAAATCGTGACTGACACGAACTCTGATGGCCGCGACAGGCTCAGCCGCTGGCGCCTGGTGCTCGGCGGACATGGAGCTGACGGCGTCACAACAGCCGAAGGCCAAAGCGTAGCCCTCTCGGCAGCCGACCAGCTCCGTGACCGTGCCCTGGATGAACTGTACGGGCCTCCGAAAAAGGGCCCGGGAAGCCTGGGCGCGTCCAGTCCCCGGGTGTCCCGCTGGCTCGGCGATATCCGGGGATATTTCCCTTCCTCCGTAGTTCAGGTGATGCAGGCGGACGCCATGGAGAGGCTCGGCCTGCGGCAGCTGCTCCTGGAACCGGAGATGCTGCGCACCGTGCAGCCGGACATCGGACTGGTGAGCACGCTCATCGGGCTCGGCCGGGTTATCCCCGAGCACTCCCGCGAGACCGCCAGGATGGTGGTCCGCCAAGTGACCAGCCAGCTCGAGGAGCGGCTGCGCTCCAAAACAGTTCAAGCCGTTTCCGGAGCATTGAACAGAGCGGCACGGACCAGACGCCCCCGCCATCGGGACATCGACTGGAACCGCACCATCGCGGCCAACCTCAAGCACTACCAGCCTGAACATCGCACCATCGTGCCCGAGCGGCTGGTCGGGTTTGCACGGCGCAGCACGGAAGTACAACGCGAGATCATCCTGTGCATCGACCAGTCCGGGTCCATGGCCGAGTCGGTGGTGTACTCCAGCGTGTTCGGGGCTGTGCTGAGCTCGCTTCGGTCAGTGCGCACCCGCTTGGTGGTCTTCGACACGGAAGTAGTTGACCTGTCAGAGGACCTCGAGGATCCGGTGGACGTGCTCTTCGGCGTGCAACTCGGCGGCGGAACGGACATAAACCGGGCGCTCGCCTACTGCCAGAACCAGATCACCCAGCCCACCGAGACGATCCTGGTGCTCATCAGTGATCTCTACGAGGGCGGCATAGCCGAGGAGATGCTGAGAAGGGCCGCCGCCATCGTGGGATCAGGAGCCACCATGATAGCCCTGCTGGCGTTGAGCGACAGCGGCCACCCGACCTTTGACGCAAACCATGCCGCCGCCTTAGCGGGCATCGGAGTCCCTTCCTTCGCCTGCACGCCAGATCTGTTTCCGGAGATGATGGCAGCGGCCATTGAACGCAGGGATGTGGGCGAATGGGCAGCTGCGCACGACATCGTGACAAATCACGAGACGCAGCAATGAGGATTGTTACTTGTGGACGCCGGGTCACGGGCCGAGGATGATGAAGCAGTGACTGCTGATGAGTCTGCAAGCGCTAGGATCCCCCGGCGGGCCACTACAGCCGATGCCGCAACCGTTGCCCGACTGCTACATGATTTCAATACCGAGTTCGACACCCCCACCCCCGGCCCCGACGCCTTGAAAAGGCGCCTGACGTACCTGCTGCCCGGGGACGATCTGGTCGCATTGCTCATCGGCGAGCCGGCAACCGGACTCGCTGTGCTCAGCTTCCGGCCCAACGTCTGGTCCGACGGCCCCGTTGCGATCCTGGACGAGCTCTACGTCCGTCCCGGCTTACGAGGCCGACGTTTGGGCAGTGCGCTCCTCACCGAAGCCTGCGACCTGGTCCGCCGTCGGGGCGGCGAACTGCTGGAAATCAACGTTGACGGCGACGATACCGAGGCACGCCGGTTCTACGAAGCCCGGGGGTTCAGAAACACCGAACCGAATCGGACTGACCCGCTGCTTTACTACTTTCGAGAGCTATGAGCCGCTGTCTGGGTGCGACCTTTGAGCGTTGGAGTTTCGGCCCGACCCGCCTGCTGCGAGCTGCATGAGTGTGGAGTCGAAGTCGAGGTCCTGGGTGGTCTGCGCAGCCCTCGTGGCCCGGCTGGCGAACTCGTGCTGGTAGCCATTCCAGGCAGCGTCCGCGATAGCGCGGCCGACGCCCGTACCGATGACCTGGGCGAGTTCCTGAGCGGCGCGTCCGATCCGTTCGCCAAATGCCGGCGAGCCCCAATCCTCGGGCGCTGCGAACACTGATGTGGGCAGGGTCAAGGCGCGGAAATAGGCAAAGAGTGAGCGCAAATGGTCGTCGACGACGAGCGCGTGACGTGCCGTTCCTGCCGTGGCGGCGATCATCACGGGCTTACCGATGAGGAGGTCGTTGTCGATCAAATCCACAAAGGATTTCAGGAGACCGCTGATACTGGCCTTATAGACGGGAGTCGACACGATGACTGCGTCGGCCTCCGAGAGTGTTTTCATGGCCTCTTCGATGGTGCTGCCGGGGAAACCTGCGGTGGTGGCGCGGGCAATATCAATGGCGAGGGGAGCCAGCTCAATGACGCGAACCCGCGCGGAGCCGCCCCGTTCAGCCAGCAGGGCGGTGGTTTTCCCGGCCAGGCGGTCTGCCAGCATACGGGTCGACGACGCTTCACTGACCCCCGCCGTGACGACGACGAGAGAAACTGCAGCCCGGGTTGGGCCTGGATCAGCGCTCATGGTTGTGGGGTCCGTTCTTTGGGGCTGTTGAGGGGTGTGGTGTTGCTGCGAGTTCCCGGCACAGATCCCGCAGCAAGGCGAGCTTGCCGGCGTCGAGCGTTCGGGTCATCGCGTCGGCGACCTGCATGGCGTGCCGGGCTCCAACCCTGCGCTGGAGAGCGGCACCGGCAGGCGTGAGCCGCATCCGGGATACGCGCTTATCGTCAGGATCGTTGAACCGCTGGACCAGCCCGCTCTTCTCAAGGCGGACGAACAGCCTCGACAATCCGGGCTGGGTGAGGAGCACGTCCTCACCCAGTTCGGTGATGCGTTTGCCTTCCGGTGCGGTCGAGAGGGCATACAGGACGCCGTAGTCGCGAGGCGGAAGATCGGCCCAGATATCGCTTTGTTCGAGCTCCCTCACGATCGCTGTCTGCGCCCGGAAGAGCGCTTCCCAGGCCTCGTTGGCCAGGCGGGCGTCGCGTGTCATCGTCAGACCACCGTCGGGAAGCGGGCGATCAGATCCGGATCGCTGTCCTGGTAAGGCGAACTGCCGGTCAGGTTGTCACCGCGGTTGGCGCGGGGTTTTGGCTGACGGGGAGCACCGGCGCCGTACTTGGCCTGCACCAGGCTGGCATGAGTGGGGGCATCGGGAACGCCCGGTGCGCGCCGCGCGTCCATTTCCTTACGCAGGACCGGGACCACTTCAGTTCCGAGCATCTCGATCTGTTCAAGTACCTGCTCGATCGGGAGGCCGAACGCGTCAACCACCCACAATTGGCGTTGGTAGTCGCCGAAACCCTCCTGGAAGGACAGGGTCTTATCAATCACCTGATGAGGGCTCCCGACGCTCATCGGGGTGCTTTCCATATAGTCCTCGAGGCCGTAACTGTGGCCGTAGATCGGGGAGCCTTCGAAGTACGGACGGAAGGTGTTGACGGCGTCCTGGGAATTCCTGGCGATGAACGAATGGCCGCCCAGCCCCACAATCGCCTGCGCCGCAGTGCCGTGCCCGTAGTGCTCAAAGCGTTGCCGATACAGGTCCACTAGCGGCTTGAAGTGGAAGTTTGGAGCGAGCAGGTTGTTCGCAAAGAAGCCGTTGCCGTAGTAGGCGGCCTGCTCGGCGATCTCAGGGGTCCGGATGGAACCGTGCCAGACGAACGGCGGAACGTCGTCGAGCGGGCGCGGAGTCGAGGTGAAGCCCTGGAGGGCAGTGCGGAACTCACCCTCCCAGTCGACCACGTCCTCACGCCACAACCGGTGCAGGAGGTTGTAATTCTCGAGCGCGAGCGGAAGCCCCTTGCGGATGTCCTTGCCGAACCACGGGTACACGGGAACTGTGTTGCCGCGGCCGACCATCAGGTCCAGCCGTCCCTTGGCGATGTGCTGGAGCATGGCGTAATCCTCGGCCAGCTTGACGGGATCGTTCGTCGTCATCAACGTGACTGATGTGCTGAGGATGATCCGCTTCGTCAACGCAGCAACCGCCGCGAGGAGGGTCGTGGGGGACGACGATACAAACGGAGGGTTGTGGTGCTCCCCTATCGCAAAGACGTCAAGTCCAACCTCATCTGCCTTCTGCCCTATCCGCAGAAGCGCCTGGATGCGCTCTGCCTCGCTGGGGGTCTCCCCTGTAACAGGGTTCTTTGTAACGTCGCTTACCGAAAATATACCGAACTGCATGATGTCCGCCTTTCATTGTCCTGAGGTACAACAACATGCGCAGTCATGTATTCCCGGTGGACTTTCTTCGTTCGCAGGACAAGGGCCCCGGGGTTTGCGACACTACGTGTATGGGAAAACAGAACGGTCCCGACAGTCGGGTATTCCCCGCGAAACGGGCTATGAGTACGTGACAACGGAACTAGACGTCCTGCGATGAGTGACGACAGACCCGTCCTGGTGGTGGGCGGCACCGGTATGCTGGGAGGTCAGGTTGTGACCGAGCTGCTGGCGCGAGGAAAGCAGGTCCGAGCCCTCGTGCGTGTCGGCTCGGATGCGGCCCGCCTGAAAGCCGCCGGGGCCACCATTGCCCGTGGGGACATGATGATCCCGGGCTCGCTGCGGCGGGCGATGGACGGCGTCGACTGCGTTATCACCACGGCGGCGGGCTATACGCGGCATCGGAAGGGTGACACACCCGAAACCGACATCGTCGGCAACGCCAACCTCGTCGAGGCCGCAAGTGTCGCCAAGGTCCGCAGATTCGTCCTGACGAGCATCCTTACCTGCGACCAGACTCCCGGCGTCCCGCACTTCTGGCACAAGAAGCTGGCCGAGGACCGGCTTGAGGCCTTGGGCATACCGTTCGTGGCGCTTCGGCCCGGCGCGTTCTTCGACCAGGTCACCCGTTTTGGTGGCGACCCGGTCACCAATGGACGCTTCCGGTGGCTCGGCGACCCGCGAATTCCGGTCACGTTCGTGCTGACGCCTGACGTTGCCGGCTGTCTTGCAGCGGCAGTGGATGCTCCCGGCGTGGAAGGCCAGCGGATCGATATCGGCTGGGACCGGCCGGTAAGCATGCAGCAGGTGGCCGAGATCTCCGGACGGCTCCTCGGCAAGAGGATGAAGGTGCAGGCGATCCCCGCCAGATACGTCCGCACAATGAGCACCGTCCTTGGGCCTGTGAACCCCATGTTGAAGGACCTCGGTTCGATGATCGACTGGTTCCAGACCGGCCGGTACGTCGCCGACACTACCCGACAACGGGAGGTCTTCGGCGCCCTTCCCACTCCTGAGGATTCAATAGCGCGGCTGATCACCAGCCTCGGCCATGCAATCGAACGCCAAGCGCTGTAACTCAGTGCAACTTCCCCTGACTCCGAAACACCGCCCATGGGAGGATGGGCGCATGGAACTGCATATCACCGGTGATTCAGCCGCCGACCAGCTACTCAGCAATGACGCCTTCGCACTCCTGGTCGGCATGCTGCTCGACCAACAGGTGACCATGGAATCCGCATTTGCCGGACCCGAAAAGATCCGGACACGCATAGGATCAATGGCCCCGGCCGCAATCGCCGAATACGACCCCGCGGGCTTCGTTGAGGTTTTCAAAGAGCGTCCTGCGATCCACCGCTTCCCCGGCTCCATGGCCGGCCGGGTCCAGGCGCTCGCCGAGACTATTCAGCGTGACTGGGATGGGGATGCGGCTGCCATCTGGACCCGGGACGAACCCGATGGACAGGAAGTGCTCCGCCGGTTGAAGGAATTGCCGGGGTTCGGAGAGCAAAAGGCGAAGATCTTCCTGGCGCTGCTCGGCAAACAGCGGGGGCTTCAGGCAGCAGGCTGGCGTGAGGCTGCTGGTACTTATGGCCAGGAGAACGCATTTCTTTCTGTCGCCGACATCGTTGACCAGGAATCGCTGAGAAAAGTGCGCGCCAGCAAACAGGCTGCAAAGGCCGCAGCCAAAGCCGCGAAGACGTGATATGAAAGCTCACGCACTGTAACCATACGGCGTAGAACGCGCCTCTCTTTGGGCGCATGCACCCCTGTCGGGGCAGAATGAACGCGTGACTCTAACGACTTTCGCCCTCGTCCGCCATGGTCAAACAGATTGGAACGCGCAGCGCCGGCTGCAGGGAGCCACCGATATCCCACTGAACGACGTCGGCCGTGGCCAGGCATGTGACGCCGTCGCTGTCCTGTCCGGCTACGAATGGGACGTGATCGTATCCTCACCGCTGAGCCGTGCCGCTGAAACAGCCGACCTGATTGCCGCGGGGCTGGGGCTCCACGTGACCCGGCGGGTGCCTGGTCTCGCCGAACGGAGCTTCGGACCCGCCGAAGGCCTGTGCGCCGGCCCCGAATTGGACGCATTGCGCATCCCCGGTGGCTACCTCGGGGCCGAAACGGAGGATGATGTTGCCCGCCGCGGGCTGGGCGCCCTGGAAGCACTGGCCGAGGAATTTCCAGGCGGCCGTGTCCTTGTCATCGCCCACGGCACGCTCCTCCGTGTAAGCCTCAGCCGCGCCATTGGCCGCACACTCCACAGCATCGACAACGCCACTCTGAACCTCGCCCACCACCACGCTGTTGATGGCTGGCAGCTCGAATATTTCAACGGCGAACAGGTAACTGTAGGCGTCCCAGGCTGACGGAAAGGTTCGCCAAGGCTTAGCGGAACTCTTGTCGGCGGTGCCATCCGCACGTAACCTTTGAGCGAAACGGGTCGGCAGGAGGTCCAATCATGACATCAACAGAGTCAAACAAAGAGACCGTGGCACGTCTTTTCGACGCCTTTCGAGCCGGTGACACGGAAGCTTTCGGTGAGCTGATTGTGGACAACTACAAGCAACACAATCCGATGCTCGGCGATGGTTTGCAGGCTGTAAAAAGTTTTTTCGCTCAGTTCGGTCCCGTCGACGTCGAAGTTCACCGTGTCATCGCCGAAGGTGATCTCATCGCAGTCCATTCGCACTACAAAACGTTCAATTCTGCCGGCGTTGACATATTCCGCTTCAGCGACGACGGCAAAATCATCGAGCACTGGGATGTTCTCCAGGAAGTCCCTGCCACGACGGCCAGCGGGAACGACATGTTCTCGCAACTCACCTGAGCTCAAGGCATAACCGGCATGGCACCCATCCAACGAATCCGGCCGGAGGGACTCGTTTCAAGCCCGGCCTTCAGTCACGTGGCCATCGTGCCCCCTGACGCGACCACCATCTACGTCGGCGGACAGAACGCTGTCGACGCCGACGGCTCGCTCGTCGGTGCAGGCGACGTGGCCATGCAGTCTGCCCGCGCCCTCGAAAACGTCAGAAAGGCCCTCGCAGCGGCGGGCGCGACTCTCGGCGATGTCGTGCAATGGACAGTGCTCTTTGTGGACGGAGTCGACCTCGCAGCAGCCTACGGGGCAATCGCCTCAGAGCTCGCGTCCGATGAACCCGCCTTGGTGACCGGGGCACGCGTAGCCGGACTGGGCGTACCCGGTGCGCTTGTGGAGATCAGCGCGGTTGCGGCCGTGCTCCCGTGAAAATGCTCTCCTGAACGTGCGGCTATTCCACACGCGGAGTTCAGGATGAGCTCGTCGGCAAGAGAACACGGACCTGCTCGCTGATCTCAGTGAGGATTTCGTCGACAGAGCTGGAAATGTTGATGGTGGCCGCCATGCTGACAAACATGATGGCCGAGACGATGTGCGCGAGCTTTGCAGCATCGCCGGGCCCGACGCGCGGGTCACGCCCCAACACACCGGCAATGGCTTCCTCGGTCTGAACGGTCAGAGTGAGGGCATCGCGGTGGTGTGGTTCCTGGGGGTCGCCAAACACCAGCTCCCGGAGATACGTCCGGCCATTGTCGATCTGTTTCCGGTTGCACTCCACCACCGGGCGGACGATCGCCATGACCGCCTCAAGTACGTCGGGGATCCCCTCGGCGGCCGCTCTGCCCGTGACCAGCGCATCGGCGTAGGTGGAGTTTTGTACCAACAGGAGCAGTTCCGCTTTGGTCTTGGCATAGAGGAACAGGGTGCCCGTGCCGATGTCGGCTTTGTCTGCAATCTGCTGGGTTGTGACCTCATCCACACCATACTCGGAGAAGAGCTCCAGGGCGGCTGCCGTGATGCGGTCGAGCTTGTGCTGCTTGTTGCGCTCACGCCGTCCAACCTGCTGAGGGGTGACTGACATTACGTTTCCTCCGGAAAAGTATTCTGATTTTGCTGGTTACGGAGCTTAGTCAGAACTGTTTAGCTCGAATCTGCCTTCGTTCATTCTTTCACGCAGCCATCCTGGTACCGAGGAAGACCGCCGGCGTCTACGCCTCGTAGTGCGGGAGTATGCGCCCGTCCTTCACGAAGGTCAGCGCGTCGGAGAGGTCGTAGGCGTGCACGGCGGAGGCGAATGCCGACAGCGGCCCTGACGGCTTCTTGACGTCATCGCTGTCGAAGAACGCCGCCCGAGCGGATGCGTCGGCGAAGCCGAGGGTCAGCGAGGCGTGGAGCCGCTGGTCGGTGGGATTGTCGTGCGCGACATCCGGCGAGTCCCAGAGCTTCTGGTTCCAGGGCATGAACACCTGAGTTCGCAGCTCGCTCAGTATGCTCGTTTTCGCGAGCGCTGGCACGAGCTCGTCGGCGATGTACTTCCGGAACTGTCGGGTGCCGACTCCGTCTCGTCTCCTGAGATAGACCAGGGCTCGAGCCCCGGTCTGCTCGCCGGGCCGGGCGACGTGGTACCAGCGGGTCGAGTTCGGCGGCCCGGCATAGAGGATGGTGCGCCGGAACACGTTGATCTCGTCCTTGTAGGCGAGGCGGGTCTGCTTCCTGCCGAACAGCGGCGACAGAGCGGACTGGAACGTGACTTCGGCGACGCCGTCGATCCTGCGGTCCGCGGGAATCGTGGTCTCGACGCCGGGGGTTGCGGGCCAGAGCCCGGGGTTGGAGGCGGCGAGATGATTCTGCCGGTACTCATCGAACCCCGGGCTATCCGAGAGGAGCTTCGCGTGCGGGCCCTTCCAGTGGTTCATGCCGGCCTGCCGGGGCTGGTCGGTGCGCATCCAGAGCAGGATCGATGATGCGAACGGCTTCTTCGTGTACGGAGTTGTGGTGGTCATGGCTTTTCCTTCGGGTGACTTCGGATGCCGGCTCAGCGGGCGAGGAACTCAACCGCGACGGGCGCGAACCGGTCGTGGAACTGGAAGATGCCGCCGTGGCCGGAGTCGGGGTAGATGATCAGCTCGGATCCGCTGATGCGGCGGTGCAGGTCGTTGGAGAGTACCGAGGGCACCATCCGGTCGTTGTCGCCGTTGGCGATCAGGGTGGGCTGGGTGAGCTTCGACAGGTCGGCGGGCGCCGAGCGGCCCCACTTCTTGATCGCCTTCAGCTGCGTCTGGAGCACCTGCACCGTGGCCGGGGCGTCACGGTCGACGGTGCGCTCCTGGAGCCGCTTCACGAACGCCTTGCCGGCCGGCTTGCCGGTTGCGTCGCGGTTGAAGAAGAGGAACTCCTTCGGGTCGGACCGGGTCAGCCTCGCGCGCAGGATGTCCAAGTACGTGATTCCGGCGACCTTGTCGATGTCCTTGCCGCCGGCGGGCCCGGTGCCGGTGAGCACGAGCTTGCGAACGAGCTCGGGGTGCTTGACCACGAGGGCCTGGGCGACCACGCCGCCGAGGGAGAACGAGAAGATGTCGATCTTGTCGAATCCGAGTGCTCGGATGAAGGTGTAGGCGTCGTCGGCCATCGCCTCGACGCTGTCGGGCACCTGGCCGGTGGACGCGCCGACGCCGCGGTTGTCGAAGGTGATGACGTGGCGGTTCTTCGCGATCGGGTCGACGATGCGTGGGTCCCAGTTGTCGAGGGTCGCGGCGAGGTGCACGAAGAAGACGACGGGGATGCCGCCCTTCGGGCCGAGCTCACGGTAGGCGTAGCTGACGCCTCCCGCGCTGACTGTGCGGGCCGGTGCATTGGCGTAAGAGCTTACGACGGGTTCATTCAAGGTATTCATGATGGTGTTCCTATGGGAAAAGTTGTTGATTGTGCTGTGCGAGGGGCGTGCTCGCCTGGTTCCAGGCAGGGCTAGCTGTTGCTGATGACTGCTTTGCCGCGAATGCCGCCCTTTTCAAGGCCCTGAAGGGCCTGGGCAGTCTGGTCGAAGGGGAAAACCCTTCCGACGATAGGGCGCAGTGCACCGCTGTCGATGAGGGCGGTGATCTGGCGCAACTGGTCACCGCTGGCGCGCATGAACAGGAACTCGTAGCTGACGCCCAGCTTCCTGGCCTGACGGCGGATGCCAGCGCTGAGGCCTGTGATGGCGAGGCGCAGCAGCGGATTCAGGCCTGCTTCACGGGCAAATGCCGGGTCCGGAGGTCCGGAAATCCCGATTGCCATACCGCCGGGCCGCAGCACCCGCAGCGATTTTTGAAGGGTCTCGCCGCCGAGGCTGTCCAGCACAAGGTCGTAGCCGCTCAGAAGCTGTTCGAAGTCCTGGCCACGGTAGTCGATGGCGATGTCTGCGCCGAGTCCGCGCACGAAGTCCAGGTTCCCGGCCCTTGCGGTGGTGGCGACGGTTGCACCCAGATGCTTCGCGAGCTGGATCGCGATCGAACCGACTCCCCCGGCGCCGGCGTGGATGAGGACCTTCTGTCCCGGCTGGACATTGGCGCGCTCAACGAGGGCCTGCCATGCGGTTAATGCCACCAAGGGCAAGGATCCGGCCTCCTCCATACTGATCGATTCCGGCTTGAGAGCCAGATCAGCCTCGTCGACGGCGATCCGCTCGGCGAATGTGCCGATACGGTCCTGATCCGGCCGGGCGTAAACCTCGTCCCCCGGCTTGAATGCGAGTACGGCGGCGCCTACCCGGATTACGGTTCCGGCCACATCATTGCCAGGAATCAAAGGCAGCCTGTAGGGCAGGATCTGCTTGAACTGGCCCGCACGGATCTTCTCATCGAGCACGTTCAGGCCTGCAGCCTGCACCCGCACGAGAACATCACGCTCCCCCACCGTTGGCTCGGGAACATCCGATTCCTCGAGTGGACCCTTGTACTCCTTGATGACGAACGCTCTCATGCTGCCTGCTCCTGGTTGGTGGAAGTTGAGTGAATGGGCATGCGGCCCAATCAAATAGACGAGCTCACTCAATTATGAGGTCAGTCATTATTCTGTCAAGGGGGGCAGCCGGCATCGGCCTCAAAGAGAGGAAGCCTCTACCAATCGGCAGAGGCTTCCTCTATTGATTCAGGAATAAAAGGTCACTCAATGCTCCCCCGGTCCACGATGAGGCCGGGGAGTTTATGGACTCCCGCAACGAGTGCGCCGGGCGTGATGAGTGCTTGGACGGCCGCACTCCCGAGCCCGTCCAGGTTCAAATCGACGCTGGAGAACGGTCGTCGCACATCCGCGCACAGCACTGACCAGTTATCGAATCCAACCAATGCAACGTCTCCGGGTACGCTCAGCCCCCGCACTTCCAGCGCGTCCATTGCTCCACGGGCAATTTGATCGTTACCGCAGACCAGCGCGTCGAATTCTTTGGCTGCATCGAGGAGCCGATGCACCGAGGACCAGCCCCAGGTTTCGTGCCAATCCCCCATCGCAGGTTCGCCCCCAACGAGTTCCAGTCCCGCTGCAGCTGCAGCCAGACGCGTGCCTTCGGCACGGTCAATTGCAGCCAACGACTGCACTGGACCTCCCAGGTGCACAATCTTTTTACGTCCGGCGCTGATGAGCCTTTCAGTGGCCAACCTTGCGGAAGCAGCGTTGTCGCAGACGAAGGATGTGTCGGCGGGATCCAATGACGGAGCGTAGACGTAGATGACGGGTACGGCTGTCTTAAGGCGCAGCGGCGGCCTGGGCTCGGGAGCATCGCCGACGAGGAGCAGGCCATCGACGCGGCGGCTCAATAGCGCTTTGGCGTGGTGTAGTTCCAGCTCCTGATTTCCCCGCGAATTGGATAGCAGTACCGTGGACCTGTCTGCGGCCATGGCGCCTTCAGCTCCCATCATGATCGGGAGTGAAAACCGGCCTTCAAGATCGCTCGTGATGATTCCAACAGACTGGGTTCGGCCACCGAGCAGGCCGCGGGCCAGGAGGTTCGGTGAAAACGAAAGCTCCTCGGCAGCCTTGAGGACGCGCGCTTTCGTTGCCTCGGCGACGTCGTAACGATTGCTCAGCGCTTTTGAAGCGGTCGCTATTGAAACTCCGGCGGCACCTGCCACATCTGCCAGCGTTGGGCTTTTGTGGGGTGCCGTGGCGGATGGTTGAACTCCCATGAACGCTTCCCTTTCCCTTGACAGCTGCAGATCCACGCTACTACGTTTGAGCTTCGAAAAGCCTTTCGAAAAGCTTTTCGAAAGGCTTTTTCATATTTCGAAGGATCAAAACCATGGCATCCCCAGCCTTTGCCCGGACCGGGCGCCCCCTGTCTCCGCTGCCCCTTGCGGCTGTAGTTATCGATGACCGCTTCTGGTCGCCCAAACGTGAAGTGGTGCGCAGCCGGACCTTGCCCCAGCAGGAAGAGCAGATGCGCAAAGGCGGTCAGTTTGAAGCACTGAAGCTGGCCTGGAAGACCGGGGAGCCTGAGCCACACATCTTCTGGGAAAGCGACGTAGCCAAATGGATCGAAGCCGCAAGCTACTGCCTGGCCACTTCCGCGGATCCGGAACTTGAAGCTGCCGTGGACGAGGCGATCGAGCTTCTGGACGGCGCCCAGCAGGAGGACGGTTATCTAAACGTCTACTTCACTGTGGTTCGCCCGGGTGATCGGTTCACCGACCTGAGGGACGGCCACGAACTGTACTGTGCCGGGCATCTTATTGAAGCCGGCGTTGCCCACTACCAGGCCACGGGCAAAACCAGTCTCCTGGGGGTAGTCCGACGCTATGCGGACCTCATTGCCACCACATTCGGCCCCGGAGGGCAGTGTGAAGGCGGCTACGACGGGCATCAGGAAATCGAGCTTGCCCTGGTCAAGCTCTACCGTGCCACCGGGGAGCGCCGGTATCTCGAACTGAGCCATCAGCTGATCACAAGCCGCGGGCAGCAGCCGTTCTACTTCGACCTTGAAAAGGAGCGCCGTGGCAACGAGGGCTACTTCGCCGGAATGTTCCCCCAGCGGCCCGGGCAAGTCCAGCGTTTCCGTGAATACAACCAGAGCCATCAACCTGTCGCTCTTCAGGAGGAGGCAGTCGGGCATTCGGTGCGGGCTGTCTACATGTATTCCGCTCTGACTGACCTTGCAGCCGAATACGGCGATACTGAACTCGCCAAAACCTGCGAGGTGCTCTGGGAGAACCTGACCAGCAAAAAGCTCTACATCACTGGCGGCATCGGCTCGGACCACTCCATCGAGGGATTCGGCCCCGACTACGACCTCCCGAACGAACATGCTTACGCTGAGACTTGCGCCGCCATCGGCCTGGTCCAGTGGGCCCAACGGATGGCCAACACACGTCACGACGGAGGGTATGTAGATGTCCTGGAACGTGCCCTCTACAACGGAGTCTTGAGTGGCGCCTCTGCGGAGGGAACGCACTACTTTTATGGGAATCCCCTTGCCAGCAAGGGCGGTGTGCACCGTCAGGAATGGTTCGGCGTGGCCTGCTGCCCGCCAAACCTGGCCAGGCTCCTGAGCGAGCTCGGACGGTACGCCTACTCCCAAGGGAGCAGCGAAGCTTTGATCAATCTGTTCATCGCCGGCACAGCACAATTCTCCTTGGACGGTGGCGACATCACCCTCCGGCAGATAACCGAGTACCCACGACACGGCAAAACGGAGATCATCGTGGGCACACCAGAAGCAGTGGCCTTCACCCTTTCAGTGCGCATCCCGTCTTGGAGCAGGCCAGTGGCCACGCTCAACGGCCTGCCCTTGGACACAACGGATGTTCGTGACGGTTATTTATCCCTGGCCCGAACCTGGGATGACGGCGACACATTGATCATGGACCTGAATCTTGCTCCCCGGCGGACCTGGGCAAACGCCAATGTCGCCTCGGCGATCGGCAAAGTGTCTCTGGCCTGGGGACCGCTTGTCTACTGCCTTGAAGGCGTGGACCACACCGTGCCGGTAAGCACTATTACCCTGCCCCGGTCCAGCGAGTTGGCGGCAGTTACCGACGACCGAACCGGAGCCGTCACTCTGCATGCCGCAGCAACTGCCGTCAGTTCATCCGATGACGGGGACCTCTATCCGACGTCGCCAACTGACCCTGCACCGCTGGCGCTGACGGCTGTACCTTACTTTTCCTGGGCGAACCGTGGCCAGGCAGACATGACCGTGTGGATCCATGAAGCCACCTGATGTGTCAGAGGCTAAGCCGCCTAAGGTATCGCCCGGTCTCGCTCCTGACGTTGGCGCCAACCTGCCCGGGGGTGCCGGTGGCGACGATGGTTCCACCGGCGCTGCCGCCACCGGGGCCCATGTCGATGACGTGGTCCGCGTTGGCAATCATGTCCAGATCGTGTTCGATGACGATGACCGTGGCCCCCTTGTCCAGCAGTCGCTGTAGCACGGTCAGCAGAGTACGGACATCCAGCGGGTGCAGGCCTACGCTCGGCTCGTCAAGAACGAAGAGGGTTCCTGCTTGGTTTCGATGAAGTTCAGAAGCAAGCTTCAACCTCTGCGCTTCACCGCCTGAGAGTGTCGGAGTGCTTTCACCAAGGGTCAGGTAGCCCAGTCCCAGGTCCAGGAGAGTCTGCAGTTTGGTGCGCACCTTCGGGATATCACCCAGGTGAACGATCAGGTCCTTTACTGTCATTGCCAGCAGCTCCGGCAGGGAGAACTCCCTGGTGGGCTGGCCGCTGTCAGTGGAGGATGAGCGCCGTATGAGCTCTGCTTGCGGTGCATAGCGGGTGCCGTTGCAGTCCGGGCAGGCGATGTCCATGTCCGGGAGGAACTGCACGTCGAGGATGATCTGGCCGGTCCCTTCACAGCGTGGGCATCGCAGCGAACCGGTGTTGTAGGAGAAGTCTGCAGCCTTTAGCCCGGAACGTTTTGCTGCGTCCAGGGAGGCGAACAGGCGGCGGAGGTCATCCATAACTCCGCTGTATGTGGCCAGAGTCGAACGGACGTTTATACCTATCGGAGTGGCATCTACGGTGGACACCCGGGTGATGCCGGGAGCGTCGATGCTCCTTACGTGGGAGGGAACCGCTGAACCCTCGCTTATTGCATGGACTGCCGGAACCAGGCTGTCAAGGATGAGGGTGGTCTTTCCGGAGCCCGAGACGCCGGTCACTGCCGTGAGTCTTCCCAGGGGAATGTCTGCCGTCAGGGCGTGAACAGTGTGTAGCGGCGACGTGCTCAAGCGGATGCGGCCACGATTGTAGATTTCCTCGACGACGGTGCGCTTGCGGATGACAGCTGCCTCACGTCCAGTGAGGAATCCGCCCACCAGGGACTCGGGGTTCTGGCCCAGATCTTTGACTGTGCCGGTGGCCAGGATCGTTCCGCCTTCGCCTCCGGAGCCGGGGCCGATCTCGATCAGCCAGTCTGCTTCCCGGAGCACCTGGACATCGTGGTCGACCAACACCACAGAATTGCCGTCACGCAGCAGGTCCCTCATCACGCCCAGCAGTCCGTCAACGTTGGCTGGGTGCAGGCCGATGGAGGGTTCGTCCAGCACGTAGAGGACCCCTGTCGTTTCGTTGCGGACCGCCCGTGCCAGTTGCACGCGTTGCCTCTCCCCTGTGGACAAAGTGGAACCCGGCCGGTCGAGGCTGAGATATCCCAAGCCTAGTTCGAGCAGGCGCTCACCCATCTCCAGCAGCTTCGTAACGAGGTTCCGGGCCATGGGACGCATCTCTGCCGGCAAGGCTTCCTCCACGGTGGGCGCCCACGCGGTGATCTCGTCAAGCGTCATCGCTGTCACCTCCGCCAGGTTCCTTCCTGTGACCTGGCTTCTGCGGGCCTGCTCGCTCAGGCGTGAGCCGTGGCAGCTCGGACAGACCTGGGCGCTGATGAATCTGTTCACCCGGGACAGGCCCTGCTCGGTCGTCGCCTTATTCATCGCCTCTTGGACGGCCAGACGCGCATTCCTATAGGTGAAGTTCAGTTCAAACAGCTTGCCGTTCTTGGACGGCACCGAAATATGCTTCTTCTCCTCGGGCCCGTGCATGACCACCTCCCGCTCCCAGGGAGTGAGCTCGCAGTACGGCACGTATGTGCGCACACCAAACTCAGCGACCACCTGCGGCATCACGGTCAGCCCGAACATCGACCAAGGAGCCACCGCGCCGTCCTCAATGGACTTGGTCTCGTCAGGCACCAGCGCGGCGTCATTTACGTCGCGGACAATGCCGGTCCCCGAGCAACCGGGACACGCGCCGTCGGAGTTGAACGCAAGCACTTCAGCGCCCGGCGGATAAAACTCAACCCCACACGTGTGGCACACCAGGTCCTTGTTCGCGGCCACGTCAATGGTCGGCTGCAGGCGGTGCCCGTTCGGGCAGACGTGGGACCCTAGACGCGAAAACATCAGCCGCAGAACATTGAGCAACTCCGTGGACGTTCCAAACGTGCTCCGCACTCCGGGAACGGCTGGCCGCTGGCGTAGGGCAAGAGCGGCCGGGACATGCCTGACACTGTCTACCGCCGCCCTGGGCGCGTGCGACATCCGTCGGCGTGTATACGTGGACAGTGCTTCCACATAGCGGCGCGATCCCTCTGCGTACAGGACACCCATGGCCAGTGATGACTTGCCCGAACCGGACACCCCCGCGATGGCGACCAACTGCCGAAGCGGCACAGTCACGTCCACATCCTTTAGGTTGTGAACCTTCGCTCCCCGCACTTCGATTGCCAGCGGAGGCATCCATTGATGGCCATCGGCGGGCAACTCCTGAGCTGTCTTCATGGTTCCTCCGGCATCTTCGAACTTCCCGATTTATATTCCTCGGCAACTATATCTGATACGTTGGTGATCAGTCCCGACCCTCCGGTGGTGGTCACTTCAAGTGGTGCCCGACGGTCAGGACGGGAAAGTCGATCAAGCCCCCCGGGGCAGTCAGGAGAGAGCTACGAATGGTCCCGCGCTGAATTCGGTGGCGGGGTTCGGGCCCGGTCGGTGGAATCTTCGATCACGCTGGCCGCTTGCCCGATTACGCTGTGTTTTACGTGCTCGTGGCAAGCATTCCCGACACTATTGAGCGGGCCAAGGAACTCGGAGGCGAGGTGCTCATGGAACCGGTTACGGATGCCGCCGGCGCCGGCTTCGCACGACTGCAGGGCAACAGCGGGCACCATTTCGGTATCCTCTCAATGCCCGCCCCCGGCGGCCTAAGCGGAGCTAGGCCGCCCGCCCGGTCTCCGAAAAGGCGCTGGCGCGCAGGAGCCGAAGGCTCAGTTCCATGCGTTCGAGTTCCGCCGATCCCAGGACCGGGCGGAACCGCCGATCCAGTTCATCCTCAAATACCGGCAGGGCCTGTGAGAGCTTGATCCTGCCTTCCTCGGTAAGTTCCAGGAGGGCCGAGCGGCGGTCATCCGGATTGGGAATACGCCTGCAGTATCCCGCGGCCTCGATGCGATCCACTACCTTGCTGGTGCCACCCACACTGATGGCGAAATCGCCCGCCAGGTCCTGGATTCTCTTACCTGAAGCCTTCCCCAAACGCTGCATTATCTCGAACCAGGTCAATTGGAGATCACACTCACTGCGCAACCGGGCATCGACGACCGCCCACAACTCAGTCTCAAACCGCACTAGATCGTGGTACAGCCCCTTCAGATCGGGCATCTCACACCTATCCATCCCACCCATGCCGACCAGCCGTTACCTGACGGTAAGGGCTGGCGGCGCATTTCTGTTCCAAGGAATACTTTCCGTGGAATGATTTTACCCCGCGAGGAGCATCACATGACAACGACACACAGTGCCGAATTGGACGTCCCGATCCGAGTGCTCAGTGGCCCTACAGTGGTCATCGACTATGCCGGCCTGCGCCTACTGACGGATCCGACCTTTGACGAACCGGGCGAGTATCCCACTCCAGTCCCCGGGTTCTCCCTGGTGAAGACCGAACGCTCCCCCGCAAGCCCGGAGAACCTTGGCAAGGTTGACGCAGTCCTTCTGTCCCATGACGAGCATGACGATAACCTCGACCGGTCGGGGCGGGAATTCCTGGCTCAGGTGCCCGTAACCCTAACGACAGCCAGCGGGGCGCGGAGGCTCGGCGGCTCCGCGCAGGGCCTTGAGTTTTGGGAAAAGACCACGCTTGAGGCGCCCGATGGAATGCTTGTAACTGTCACCGCCATGCCCGCCCTGCACGGCCCTGAGGGGAGCGAGGATGTTGCCGGCGACGTCATCGGTTTCCTGCTCACCGCTCCCGGGCACGCCAGTGTGTATGTCAGCGGTGACAACGCTTCCTTGCCCCTAACAGATTGCCGAGCGGGTTGGGCCGATTGATGTTGCAGTGCTGTTTATTGGCGGGGTGAGGCATAAGCCAGTGCTTGATGGTGCACTCGTCACCATGGACAACGCCCTGGCGGCCCAAGCCGCAAAGTTGCTTGGCGTGCGCCGGGTCGTCCCTGCCCATTTCGAAGGCTGGGCGCATTTCCGTGGAGGGCGTGAGGAACTCGTCGAGGCGTTCACTGAAGCCGGGATCGCGGACCGGCTGACGTTGGAGGCCGGGGCCTGGAGTTCCGACTCCGTTTAGATGGAATCAGTCGTAACGGGGTCGAATGCGCTGTCGGGGATGGTGAGCGCCCAGTCGTTCATTGCCTCGAGCACTCGGCGGAGTTCCTGCCCGGTTGGAGTGAGCTCGTAGACAACTCGAGGCGGGATTTCGGCGTAGGCGGTGCGGGTGACCAGCCCGTGCCGTTCGAACTTGCGGAGCCGGCTGGTGAGGGTGTGGGCGCTGATGCCGGGCAGGGCGCCAAAGAGCTCGCTGAATCGATGCGGGCCTTTGAGGAGCTCACGCACGATCAACGTGGCCCAAGGTCCGTCGAGAAGACTCAGGAAGCGCGCCACGCCGCATTCATCCAGCGAACAGTGATCAAATCTCATGAAAAACGATGTTAGACGCAATACTGCAGTTGATGTAACCGATGCACCATATGCAGTAATGGGGTCATGGTTTACATCGTGCATGGCGCCACCGGCGCCCAAGGGTCCCCCGTCCTCTCCGCTCTGACCGCTGCCGGATGCCTGGCCAAGGCCGCTGTCCGTGACACCTCCAAGATGCCGAACGCTGCGGCCGTGGCGGTCGACTTCCGCTCCGCCGACTCCCTGGCAGCAGCCTATGAGGGTGCTGAGGGAGTGTTCATTCATCTCCCGATCGGGCGCCGCGAAGATCAGATTGCCTACGCACAGGCGATCGGCGAGGCGATCCGCCTGGCAAAGCCGGGACGCGTGGTGTTCTCCACCAGCGGGTACAGGGTGGAGATGACCGGCGACGGCGCCAGCCCCGCGGATGTGATGGTGCGGGAGCTCGCTAAAGGCGATGTGTCCCATGCCATCGTCGAGCCGCGGCTGTACCTGGAGAACCTGCTGCTGCCGGTCACTTTCCGACCAGCGCGTGAGGAAGGCCTGTTGCACTACCCGCTCCGGGAGGACTACATCACGTCCTGGAGCTCACATCTGGACGTCGCTGACGTCGTCGTTCGCTTGCTTGTGGACCATTCGGTAACAGGCATTGTCTCTGTCGGCGCTCTGCCCGGTCTGGTTGGCGCAGACCTCGCCATGGGCTTCTCCCGATACCTTGGGGCACCCGTCCGGTTCAAGAGCATCGCCCCCGACCAGTACGGTCAGCTCATCACTCCGCTGTTCGGCTCAGACGCAGCCATACCCGTGGTGGAGTCCTACAAGCACCGGCAGACACAGCTCGGCGAACCGATCCCCGAGGACCGATCCGCCCAGAAGCTGCTGGGACTTACTCCGCGCACCATCGAACAATGGCTGCGCGACGTGATGAACTGACCCGTCGGCGTCGGTCGGACCGGCTGGCCCGCTCAGAGAGTGACTTAGCGGCAATACTATTCGGCACCTCGAACTCACTATCTACCCAAAGGGATAGGTGAGAATCCGCGGAGCCCATTGATGATCCCAGGTTCAGCGCAGGCCATGGCTGTGGGCCAGCGCGATGGCCTCGGTGCGTGAGCCGACGTCGAGCTTTTTGAAAAGGTTCCATACGTGGAACTTCACCGTGTTCTCGCTGATGTTCAGAGCGGAGGCGATGGTGCGGTTGCGCTCACCTGCTGCCAGATGCTGAAGGACCTCCAGCTCGCGGGCAGCGAGATTCCAAGCGGCCACATCACCTGCCGGCTTTGCCGGTGGATCCAGCGGCAGGGTGACGCTGACGTCGGCGCCCCAGCCGGTCATGACATCGATCTGCATGCGGCCGGACAGTGCTTGGACCCGCCGGTCGAGCCGGCCAATTCCGGGGTCCTCCGCCGAGAGGGCGCCCAGTCCGTCGTCGCGCACGTTTATTAGGAGGTTCTCTCCATCGCAGTCCCACTGCGCCCGCACCCTCCGGACCTCAGGCTGTTCCATCATTGCCAGCAGCAATCCCCTGACAATCGCCCTCGCCGCATGGGCGACCTCTCCGGGCAGGGCCCTCCCGCCCAGAGGCGGTTCGATGAACTGGACGCTGATGCCGCTGAACCGGGTCAGTGGCCTAAGATCCTCCCGCAGCCGCTCAAAAGCTGTTGCCACCGGCTCCTCCACGAGATCGGCGGTCCGGTCGCTCAGCGTGCGCAGCCCTACCAGTGCCTTGGCGGTCAGTGACGTGACCGTTGAGCGAGCCGCGGCATCGTTCAGTGAAGTTGACCGAAGGGCCGCCAGGAGTGTTTCCAGGGTGGTGGAGTGCTGGTCCACCAGTTCCCCCGTTACGCGTATGCGCTCGGCGGATGCCGCCCGGGATTCCAGCAAGTACGACGGCGGAGCGTCCTTGACCTTCTCCTGAATCCTTTGCGCGGCCAGCTGCCAGAAGTACTGAATCAGCTCCAACGACGGGTCGGCCGCAACCCTTTCCAAACGGCAGGGATCGGTGATGACGAGCAGGGCGTTGCTGGGCGCATGTCTCATGGCGAGAACCGGCCGGTGCCGCACTGCTATCTCAGCGTCCCCGTACCAAGGCTGATCGTCAGTCAGGGATGCCCGCAAACTCTGAAGTTCAGGGATGGAAACCCGGGAAATTATCCCTTCCTCCCCCGCCTTTTTCTGCGGACGCCCGGTGCAGTCTTCAGTGAAAATGACCAGCGAGCTGCCCCCCGAATATGGCAATAAAGCCTCGAACAGCCGCTCGGCGATGGTATTGAGGGGAGCTTGTGCCACAGCCATTACCGTGCGAAGAACCGGCCACATCCCATCAACGGGGAATGGTGGTGGCGCTGATACGAGTGACTGCCCCGATGTGCTCATCCCGACAGACTATCCGGAAACCGCGGACCACCTGAAAGTGTAGCCAGAGCCATCACGAATCCCCGCTACACCCATTTCCCTCGGGGCATTGCGGCTGGTGCGGGCCTCCTGGGAAGAACCCGCACCAACCCTTTTGTTCCTAACGCATAGTCCACTGCTGGTTCGTCTGGCTGCCGCAAGTCCAGATCACCACTCGGGAGCCATTTGTGGTGCCTCCCTCTTTGACGTCGAGGCACTTGCCGGACTGCTGCCCGATGAGCTGTCTGGTCACCGGGTTGTGCGTCCACTTCTGGTTGGAGGCGCCGGTGCAGGTCCACTGCTGCACCAAGGCGTCATTTGAGATTGAGTGGCCGCTCACATCCAGACACTTGCCCGAATGTGCGTTGACCAGCTGCCCGGAGGAGTCGAGCGTCCAGTCCTGGTTGGCGCCGCCATTGCAGGTGTAGATATCAACCACAGCGCCATCACTTGTCGCGAAGGACTTCAGATCGAGACATTTACCTGATTGCGCCCCCACCAGGGTCTTAGCCAGCGGCCGCGGCTCTGCCACAAGCTGCCACTCCTGGGAACCGTCGGTAGCCGAATTCTGCAGCGTCAACGGGGACCCGGAAGCACCGCCGGTCAAATACAGATTCGTGTTCTTCACGGCCTGGAGGCGGGAGTAACCATTGCCGTTGTCAATGACGTTCCAGCTGCCCGCGGCCTTATTGTCCACCCACTGTCCGATGCGCTGGCCCACTGTCGCGTTTGCTGTCCAGATAGACGCTTCACGGCCGCCCGATTTATTCAGCAGTGTCTTATTGCCGTCTGCTTTCGTGACCACATGCCAGTACTGGGTATCCGGGTTCTGCACCGCGTCGGCCGTTTCAAGGACGACGTCCGGGACATTGGCGTTGCCGATGTTGGCGTCGTTGGTGTTGTTCCCGGTGCCCATGACCTGGCCGGTCTTCCGGTTCACCAGCCGGTAGTAGGTTCCGTCGGAGTTTCCCAGGTCCACCTCACCAAAGCGAATCACGGCCGGGCTGCCGGGGCCGCCCCAGCTCGCCTGCAGGATAACCACCCGCCCGGTGCCGTTCACGTATTGAAGGTTGCGCGTGTAGCCGGCTCCGACGGGGGTCTGGTATTCCGTCCATGCGCCATCGCTGCGTCCGCTTTCGTTGACCCACACGTTTCCGCTGCTGGCAGCGTTGTAGACGATCCGTCCGTCCGGGAGAGTGATCAGGACCGGACTGCCACCCTGTGCCAGGGAACGGGAACCGGCGTCGACGGGCAACCCGGTGATCTCATTGCCATCGAAATCACTGGCGGCATGGAACTTCAGCGGGTCATCGGCGATTTTGAATTTGACGTTGGTTCCGCCGCCCCAGTACTCATACGTCAGGAGCCACTTGCCGTCGGTCGTCTGCGCGATTGTGGTCATGCCGGGGCGTCCCCCGCCTATCTGGGTCTTACCGTTGCCCATGTTCTGAGTGGATCCTGCGACATCAACGACAGGCGCGCTCCAGGATGCGCTGCTGCCGTCCCAGGTCTTGTGCGCCAGGATCTGGCCCTCGGAATCGGGAGCCGTGCCGTTGTTCGGATCGAGGATCGGCACGCCGGTGGCCGGATCGAAGCCGAGGTAGTCGTTCTCGTCGGAGTAGTAGGCAACGAGCTTGTCGGCATGCACCATCAGATATGGCTCCCAGATGGGATCAACCTGCCTGTTCGTGTTTGCGGCGGCGATGTTCACCCCGGTCGCACCTGCGCTGCCACCCTGCCAGCCAGCGGTCGCAATGACGTTGACGAGGTTCCACGTCACCCCGCTATCGGTGCTGGAGAAGAGAGCGAGGGCCATGTCGGAGCGGTCGCCGTCATTAGTCGGCACCCAGTTCGGATCGGCCGCCTTGTGCTCCTTGTAGTAAGCGTCCTCACCCGTAACGGTGCTCGCGAGGAGCAATGTGCCCGACTTCAGGTCCCCGACGTCCTGCGGCAGCGTGTATAGGTAGGGGCTCCCCCAGTTGCTGGTGTACTTTGCGAACTGCGGGTCGCTCGAGAGATAGGCAGGCGCCTTGACCTCTGAGAGCGGCTGCCAGGACGTGCCCTGGTCGTCGCTCTTATAGACCGGGAGGGTCTGTCCGGCAGCTCCCTGGGACTCGGCTACAACGGTCGACTTCTCGAACGTCGCCACGAGCCGCCCGCTCGGCAATTGCGCCGACTTCACGTAGATAGCGCAGTTGCCACGTCCCTTCAGGCACGGCTGTTCGCTGGGGACCTGATAGACAACCCCGCCCTCCGGCGCGTAAGCCTGGGCACTGATCACCGGCAGCGTCAACAATGACGCCGCCGCAACAAAGACTCCTAGAGCCTTCATTAGTCTTCTTCTTTCCTTCATAGCCCCTCCTTTGGGGATCTGGTCTGGTGACTCTGCGGCAGGCCGCAGAATCCTTTTATTCCTTGACTCCCCCGGTCGCCAAACCGGTTTCCCAGTAGCGCTGGAGGAACAGGAAAGCGATGATCAGTGGCACCACACTGATGAGTGAGCCCGTGATGACAGTGGAGAACAGCGCCTGGGCGCCTCCACCAGCGGCGCTTGCGGACTGTTGTTGTGCCAGTCCGACTGTCAGCGGATAGAGCGATGACGTGTTCAGCATGATCAGCGGCAGGAAGTAGTTGTTCCAGGTGGCTACCAACGCAAAGAGGAAGACAGTGACAACTCCTGGGCCGAGGAGACGGAAGGAGACCTGCCAGAAGATCCTGAATTCCCCTGCTCCGTCCACACGGGCGGCTTCGATCATTGAGTCCGGGACCGCGTCGGCGGCATACACACGCATCAGGAAAACCCCGAACGGGCTGACAAGTGAGGGAAGGATGATGGCCCAGGGGGTGTTGGTGAGGCTGGCCGCGTTGAACAGCAAATAAGTGGGCAATGCCAAAGCGGTGAGCGGAATCATGATGGCCCCGAGGGTAATGCTGAACAGGGCCCGTGATCCGGGAAAGGAGTACTTCGCGAATCCGTAGCCGGCCATGGTGGCGATCAAGGAGGCTCCGACCGCGCTCACGCCGGCGTAGAGAACGGTGTTCAACGTCCACCGGAGGTAGAGGCCATCGCGGACCGTGAACACAGACACCAGGTTGTCCCACAAGGAGAACCTCTGCCCGAACCAAAGCCCGAAGGTGCTGAAGAGATCCGAGTTGTCCTTGGTGCTGGCAATCAGCAGCCAGAACAACGGGAGAAGGAAGTAGAGCGCGCACAGCCACAACATGATGGTCAGCGGCATGCTGCGTTCTTGCCCGCGACGTACTTTCCCACCACGAGATGGAGCGGGAGCCGGGGTTTTTCCTGTGGCGGGAGCGAGTTGGGTGTTGGTCATCGTGCGGCCTTTCGCTGCTTGCGTTCACTGCGCTGCGTGCCCAGTTGGACGACGTAGGAGACGACGGCGATGATCGCCCCGAGGAGGAATGCCACCGCTGCGGCGTAGTTGACGTCCTGGTTGACGAACGCGAGGTTGTACGCGTAAAAGTTCGGGGTGAACCCGTTGGTGATGGCGCTGGGGGCGATGGCGTCGAGCAGACTCGGCTCGTTGAACAGCTGGAAAGTTCCGATGATCGAGAAAATGACGGTCAGCATGATCGCCGGGCGGATCGCGGGGATCTTGATGCTCCACGCAATTCTGTACTGGCTGGCGCCGTCGATGGCCGCAGCCTCGTACAGTTCAGCAGGAATTGACCGGAGGGCCGCGTACAGGATGATCATGTTGTAGCCCACGAACTCCCACGTGACGATATTCATCATCGATCCGAGGATGTTCTGGGAGTTGAGCAGATTCGGGGATTCCAGGCCGACTGCGCGGAACAGCTGCGAGATGGGGCCGAAATCTGGGCCGTAGAGGTATCCCCACATCAGCGTCGCCACTACACCGGGGACGGCGTAGGGCATGAAATACAGGAGGCGCAGCGCCTTGGCACCATGTGCCCGTCCGCTGTCGAGTCCGAGGGCCAGGAACAGTGCCACGCCGAGCATGATAGGCACCTGAACGAGCAGGAAAATCAGCATCCGGCCAATCCCGCCCAGGAAGTCCGGGTCTGAGAAAGCCTGGATGTAGTTGTCCAGGCCGATGAATGAGAGTCCGCCGACGAGCTGGTTCTTGAACACACTGAGGTAGCCCGCATATCCGAGCGGGATGACAAGCATCGTAGCGAAGACCACGAAGAACGGCAGCACAAAGAGGTAGGCGGCGGTCGTTTGCCTGCGCTTGCTGACGGATGAACGTCTGGCGCTGCGTGCGCCCGCCGTCTTCCCCGCGGGAATGGACCTTATGGCCACGGCTGATCCTTTACTTAGAGAGATGGGAAGGGTGGGAGGCGCCGCCACTGCTGGCAGCGACGCCTCCGGGCCGTCTTATTTGACGGTGAACCCCTGGGCCTTCGCGTACTTGACGAGTACGTCCTGCCACTGGTCAAGGGCTGCGCTGAGGTCCTTCTTCTCACCTATGGCTGTGCCGACAATCTCGTTGAACTGGGAGTAGGCGTACTCGGTGAACGGAAGCCACGCGAACTCGGTGTCGACGGTTCCGGAGATGTCGGCGAAGAGCTCGTTCACCTTCTGACCGCCGAAGAACTCCACGGCTTTCCCGCTGAATTCGGGGCTTTCGAGAACCTTCTTGGACGCGGGGAAGAGGAACTGCTCGTTCGCGAACATGGTGGTTGACTCTTCATCATGGTTGATGAATTTTGCCAGTTCCTGCGCAGCGATCGGGTTCTTAGTGGTTGACAGCACCGCGTCGGAGGAGCCGCCCCAGTTCCCTGACACCTCCTTGGACGTATCCCACTGCGGCAGCGGGGCAGCGCTCCACTTTCCTGAGGTATCAGCGGCCGTGCCCTGCAGGAAGATCGGGCCCCAGGCAGCGGTGAGCCATCCAGCGTACTTGCCGCCGGCGAGGCCCTGGTAGAACTGGTCGTTGAAGTCAGCGTCAGTGGAAACGAGATCCTTTTGAACCAGGTCCTGCCAGTAGCTGAGAACCTTTTTCGATTCAGCGCTGTTGACGTTGATGCTGACCGTCTTGTCGCCGTCGTAGCCGAAAGGCTTAACCCCGGCCTGCCACAACAGTCCGACAACCTGCGCGGGGTCGTTGGTGGCAAGGTTGGAGATGTACGACCCCGTTGAGTCTTTTACTTTTTGGGCCGCTGCCGCGTACTCCTCATAGGTCTTTGGGGCCTCGGTGACGCCTGCCTGGTTGAGAATATCGCTTCGGTACAGGTTGCCCATGGGTCCGATGTCCTGCGGGATAGCCCAGACGGCGTCGTCGGTGGAGACCTGGTTCCAGACCCAGTCCACGTAGTCGCCCGAGATGTCCTTTGCCCCGTAGGGAGCTAGATCCAGCAGCGAATCCGTCAGGGTGAAGGACGGAATGTACTGATATTCAAGCTGTACAACGTCCGGAGCGCCTTCCTTGGACTGCAGCGCCGTCCGGACCTTTTGGTAGTGCTCGAGTCCTTGCCCCACGTTCTCAACCGTGACGTCAATGGCGGGATACTTCTTTTCGAAGAGTGCCACCTCTTTTTCAATGTCCGGTACCCAGGTCCAGAACGTCAGTTTGGTGGGGGTGGTGAGCGCCTTGTCGATCTCGTCCTGCGAGACGGTCTCCGTGGTGGGGGTTCCAGCGGGTGAGCTGCTGCAGCCGGTAAGGAGCAGTGCGGCCATTGCGGCGCTGCTCACCAGCGTCATTGCTGTTTTTGGTGCCTTTTTCATCGTTACTCTTTCTGTGATTTTTGGTCTTGCTGATGTTTCGGAGCGGCATCCGGCTGACCCGGACCAGCTCACTGGCTGATGAAAGTACGTGTTGACCATGCAGCGAGCGAAAGCTCTGTTCCCGCCTCATGAACGGCATCGACGGCGATGTCGCTGACCCTCTGGGCGAGCGTCACATTCCGGCTTTCCCACCCCCAGTTGAAGACGAACCACACCCGGCGGCCGTCGGGCAGCGAGCCCGAGGAAACTGTGAGCGGACGCTCCACCTCCCCCGCTAGGGACGAGGACGCGTCCGGGACGGCCCAGCGGACAATGGATTTGGCGAGGGCAGGAGACGGCACGCACCCGACAACAGTCACGCGGCCGGAACCATGGATCTGCGTTGTTACCGCTGGGAAGTCACCGAAGCGGGGATGCTCATAAGAGGCCAGCGACTGGGCGCCCTGCAGGATGAGCCCGTCCACCCACAGCCGGGCGTACGACGCACCGTCAATCTCCAGTTCAGCGCCGGCACCGTTTACTGTCACATCCCGTTCCAGGTTGGAGAATTCCTCGTATCGCACGCCGGCAGCCTCATGAAGGCGGTCAGGTGCGACGGCGACCCGGGCACGCGCCTCTTCGTCCCCATACCCGGTGCGCACGCCGAGGATGAGGTGGCCGCCCAGCTCGGCATACTCCCGAAGCAGCTCAAGTTCATCGTCCGAGGCGATATAGACGCCCGCCGCCACCAGTACCGGGAACTGCTTGACCAGCTGCGCTGCCCCGAGGGCCGCCGCCTGCGGGAGATGCAGCACCCGCGACTGCCGGCCGGAGTCGATAATCCCACGGTGGAACGCGTCAATGATGTGCTCGTAGGATTCCCCGTCAGGCTGACCGTCAGCAGCAAAGGGAGGCATGAACTGCATGGCAAACCGGCTGGGGTTCGACCACAGAATGGCGACGTCGGCGTCCGGCTCATACCCGTCCAGCAGCGTTCCGATCTTCCCGAGTTCGGATCCCAGTTCAGCGAGTTCCGTATAGACCCGTCCCGGCACCAGGCTGTGGGGCAGAACCCCTCCCCAGTACGTTTCGGCTCCATACGGCAGGGTGTGCCAGTGCCAGTACTCGATCATGGCGGCACCGCGGGAGATGAAAGCGTAAGCGGACTGCTTCAGTTGACCCGGGTAAGGTGGCAGGTTCGTTTCGGCGGCGCCGATGGTCTGGGCGTTGGTCTCCGTGACGAGGTACCTTCCCTGCTTGGACCCGTAGAGCCGGTCAGCCTGCCGGAAGAGGCCTGCCACTCCCGTGGTGGTCCAGTAGTTGGGCTGGTCAAGCTCCTGGAGCCCGTCAAGGTGGTCCTGCATGCCGTAGTAGGGGTTGCCTGCTGCGATGTCGAGCCTGGCGAAAAGCTGTTCGTCGTCCAGGCCGCGGCGAGGGTACTGCAAACACGTGGTGATGAACTGGTCGCTTCGCCGATACTCCGCCACGAGGTCCGCTTGCCAGTCAATGAATTCGGTGGTGAGATCGGCCTGGTAACGGCGCCAGGCGAGATCGTACTGGGGGAAAGTGTTGCCGTCCGGGCGCCAGAGTTCGGACCAGTCTGTTATCCGGTGGGACCAGTAGGTGAGGCCCCATTCGCGGTTCAGGGTCTCGACGTCGCCGTACTGCTTTTTGAGCCGCCGCACGAAGCGTGTGAAGGCACCGTGGTTGTGGATGAGTTCCAGCCCGGGCTCGTTATCCACTTGGAAGCCGATGACTGCAGGATGCGTGGCGTGGTGCTCAAGGACTTTGCGGATGACGCGTTCTGCATGGAACAGGAACGCGGGGTGGGAGTAATCGATCTCCTGCCGTGCGCCCCAGGGTATTTTGATACCCGTGCTGCGTTCGGCCGCGATTTCCGGGTAAGCCGCCTGCAGCCACGGGGGAACTGCATAAGTCGGGGTGCCCAGGATGACTTTGATGCCCCGCTCATGGGCGCCGTCCAAAACAGGTGTCAGCCATTCGACGTCGAACTCTCCGTCCTGGGGTTCCCAGGACGACCAGACTGACTCGCCCACACGGATGACGTTGAATCCGGCTTCCTTCATCAGGTCAAGATCTATTTTGAGCCGGTCTGCCATGTGGTATTCGGCATAGTAGGCCGCTCCAAAGAGGATGCCGCTGGGCATAGGGGCGGGGACTGACGGTTGCATTCAGAAACACTCCGTTGGGTTTGGTGCGGGAAGGTTCATTGCATGTTAGCGCTAAATGTTACCGGAAACATAGACCTTCGGAGAGAAATGTTTCCGGTAAACTCCATTAGAGTGGCAGGAGCCGCCACAGGAACGCTGATTGGGGACCGTATGAACGACGAGGGGGCCGCGAAGGTGGTGGAAGCAGGGCAGGCCACTGTGCAGGCGTCGCCGGCGACGAGACAGGCCACCATTTACGACGTCGCCGCGGCAGCAGGAGTCTCCCATCAGACGGTCAGCCGCTTCCTGCGCGGCTTTGAGGGTATCCGGCCTCAAACAAAACAGCGGGTTGTCGATGCACTCGAGAAGCTCAACTACCGGCCCAACCTGTCGGCCCGCTCACTGACCACCGGTGAATCGCATCGGATAGGCGCCCTCACCCATGAAATAGCGCATTTCGGTCCGAGTAAGGTCCTGCAAGGCGCAAGTGCCGCGGCCAAGGAGGCCGGATACTTGCTCGACATCGTCACTCTGGATGTAAGTGACCGCGCTTCGATCGAGGAAGCACTGGCCCTCGTGATGCAGCACGATCTTGCCGGTGTCCTTGGCCTGGCCTCGACCGACCAGATGAGGGAGGCTTTCGAGAGGACCGAATTCCGCGTTCCCTCGTACATCGGGGCCGAAGAGGATGACGCCCTGAGTGGCCGGCCCTCACAATTGACCACCGTTGGCTTTCCAGCTCTCATTGAGCACCTGGCATCCCTCGGTCACCGCAGGTTCCTTCACATCGCAGGGCCTACCACGTTTCCGGCGGCCCGAAACCGCGCGCGGGCCTTCGAGTCGGTCATAGCAGAACAAGGCCTCCAATCCGAAGGAATCGTCTTCGGTGACTGGTCCGCCAGGTCCGGGTACGAGGCTATCTCGCTGGTGTCCCGGGATCTCCAGGCCACAGCCATTGTGGCGGCAAATGACCAGATGGCGCTTGGTGCCATACTCGCACTCTCCGAAAGCGGCTTCAGGGTTCCTGACGACATAAGCGTGACGGGCGTCGATGACATCCCGGAAGCCGCCTTTTTCATGCCGCCCCTCACCACTGTCCGTGTCGACTTCGCCGCGCAAGGGCGCGCCGCAGTCCACGAGCTGCTTGGGCAGATCAACGGCATCCCCCATCTGCCGGGTGAGGTCCTGGCTTCAGAGCTCATTTCGCGGCGGTCCACTGGCCCTGCTGCCGGAACGCTCGGCTAGCGCGCCCCCATGCGGGTGCGTCCATTGCCGCCAATGTTGTGCGACGCTGGATGCATGGATCTTGAGGTGTTGCCCGCGCTCACGGTTCCCACCTCGGAACTGAACTGGCGGTTCTCCCGTTCGTCCGGGCCCGGCGGCCAACACGTGAACACTTCTGACAGCCGCGTTGAGCTTTCGTGGGACGTTGTAAACTCTGCAGCTCTTTCAGATTCTCAAAGGCTGATGCTGCTCACGCGGCTCGAGCGACGCCTCGTCGACGGCGTGGTCACGGTGACAGCTTCCGAGCGGCGCTCCCAATTGCGCAATCGCGAGATCGCACTGGCCAAGCTTTCCGACCTCGTGGCGGAGGCTCTTGCTCCCGAGGCCGCTCCGCGCCGGGCAACCAAACCCACGCGGGCATCGAACCGCCGTCGCCTGGCCGCAAAAGAACAGCGGGCCGCGACCAAACAGCAGCGGAAGCGACCGTCGGCGGAGTAGAACCGATCAGTACAACCCGTCGGGAATTTAAACTGATTGCACTCGCTTATGAGTATAGTCATCGTCGTGGGAGCGGACCGCCTTGTTCCGCCCGGGGAAAACCGGCCAACGGTGGCAGACCTATCTCCGCAGCTGTAGTTGCGGAGACAACTCATAACCAGAAAGTTCGTGATATGCCTTCACTTAATGGAGCAGTCGTCCTGGTCACCGGAGCAAACGGCGGCATCGGAACCCATTTCGTCCATGATGCCCTCGCCCGCGGCGCAAGCAAGGTCTACGCCACCGCCCGTACCCCCCGAACCTGGGACGACAAGCGCATTGTCCCGCTCACCCTGGACGTCACAGATCCCGCTTCCATCCAGGCAGCTGTCGAGGCAGCGGGGGACATCACAGTGTTGATCAACAACGCCGGTGCGTCCGTGGTCAGCTTCGGCATCCTTACTCACACCGATGAGGAAATCCGGAACAACGTGGAGACAAACTTCCTCGGCCCGCTGTTCCTCGCGCGGGCCTTCGCACCGATCCTTTCAGCGAGGGACGAAGCCGTCATAATCGACATCCACTCGGCAATGAGTTGGTACGCCGTCGGTGGCATTTACAGCGCCACCAAGGCAGCCCTCTGGTCGGCCACCAACTCACTGCGCCTGGAACTCGCCCCCGAAGGAGTGCACGTCGTGGGCGTCCACGTCGGCTGGGTGGACACCGCCATGGCAACGCACAGCACCGATCCCAAGACCGATCCGGCTGATCTGGTGAGCACCGTACTGGATGCAGTCGAAGCAGGCGAGTACGAGGTTCTCGCGGACGAGACATCCGTGCAGCTCAAGGCCGGGCTCAGCGCCCCCATCGAGGCTCTGTACCCGCAACTGGCCCAAGCTTAGGAATAGGGAAGGGCCGTGGTCATGACTCAAGTCCTGACCACGGCCCTACCACTCCCGCGTGGACCAAGCCGACAAGGTTGGCCGGCGTCGCTATCGGTTTGTATGGTTTTCAGGCGCCCCATCCGGCTTGGTGGCCGCCGACGCGGTCCTCGTTGATTTTCTTCTGGTAGCCGCTGGCCTTGAACGCGGCCAGCGGGTCCGCGGGCAGCCCGCGGGATTCACGCCACTGGGCCAATAGAGGCCGGACGTCGGTGTAAAACGCATCGTTGAAGATGCCGTTCGCGGCCAGGACGTCCCCGGCCCGCTGCGCCTCGGCGAGGGCTTCACGGTCCACCAGCAGCGCCCGGGCAGTCATTTCCTGCACGTTCAGCACCGAGCGGATCTGCCCGGGGATCTTCTCCTCGAGGTTGTGGCACTGGTCCAGCATCAGAGCCACACCGGAGTCCTTGCCGTATCCTCCGCCGCGGATGACCTCGACCATGATCCGGAACAGCTGGAACGGATCAGCCGCGCCCACGATCAGGTCATCATCGGCATAGAAACGGGAATTGAAGTCAAAGGACCCCAGCTTCCCCAGCCGCAGCAGCTGCATCACAATGAACTCGATGTTGGTTCCCGGCGCGTGATGCCCGGTATCCAGGCACACCAACGCTTTCTCCCCCAACGCCAGCACCTGCGCGTAGGAAGTCCCCCAGTCCGGGACATCGGTGTGATAAAACGCCGGTTCAAAGAACTTGTATTCCAGTACCAGCCTGTGGTTTTCACCCAGCCGCGCGTAGATTTCCTGCAGGGACTCCGCCAACCGGTCCTGCCGGCCCCGCAGATCATCCTGGCCCGGATAGTTGGTCCCGTCAGCGAGCCAGATCTTCAGGTCCCGCGAACCCGTAGCGTGCATGATGTCGATGCAGTCAAAATGATGCTCAATGGCCCGCCGCCGCACCGCCTCATCCGAGGACGTCAGCGAACCATACCTGTACTCATCATCCTGGAACGTGTTCGAATTAATCGTCCCCAGGCCCATCCCCAGGCCGGCCGCATACTCCTTCAACGCCGCGTAATCATCAACCCTGTCCCACGGAATATGCAACGCCACCGTCGGCGCCAGACCCGTCACCTCATGGACCATGGCCGCATCAGCGATCTTCTCCTGAATCGTCCTCGGAGTCCCCGGCGTCCCAAACACCCGGAAACGGGTCCCCGAATTCCCATACGCCCAAGAGGGAACCTCGATAGCAAGCTCCTCGAGCCTGCCCAGCGCCGTCGTCGTGTTGTTCATGAGTGGATCTATCCGTTCTGCGTGCGCGGTACGTCTGGATGAAGGATGGACAGGGCTGGGGGCTCAGATCGGGGCCACTGCGGGCAGGGGCCCCGATCCGGGTTTGCAGCCACCGGCAGCTCGAAGCGGCCGGCTGTTGTCTTAGAAGTTGAACTTGTCCACGTTGTCTGCGGTGAACACCGTGGGATCTCCGAGCAGGACGGTCTTGTTGGCTCCGATGGTGAATTCGCCCATGGTGCCGGCCTTGAACTTCTCTCCCTCTGCGCCTGTAATCTGGCCGGATGCGAGAGCGGCGCCTGTGTAGGCAGCGAGGTAGCCGAGCTTTTCAACGTCCCAGAGGGCGAAGGACTTCATGGTGCCGTCCTTGACGAATTCCTTGAGGTGGCTGGGGAATCCAAGACCGGTGAGCTGGACTTTGCCCTTGTACTCCGAGCCGGACAGGTATTGTGCGGCTGCCGCGATGCCAACCGTGGTGGGCGAGATGATTCCCTTGAGGTTCGGGTGCTGTTGCAGCAGCGCCTGGACTTCCTGCTGGGACTTCTGGGCGTTGTCGTCCCCGTAGACAGTTGAGACCAGCTTCAGTTTGGAGTATTCAGGCTTCTGGAGCTCTTTCTTCATAAGTTCGATCCAGGCGTTCTGGTTCGTGGCGTTGGCTGTGGCGGAGAGGATGGCGATCTCGCCGCCTTCGGCTCCGATGGCCTCGGAAATGAGCTTGATCTGGGTTGACGCAATACCTTCGGACGTTGCCTGGTTTACGTATACGTCGCGGCATTCGGGATCTGTGTCTGAGTCGAAGGTTACAACCTTCGCGCCGGCGTTACGGGCTTCATCGAGTGCCGAACAAATGGCCTTCGGGTCGTTGGCTGAGGTGACGATCACTTCGGTGCCCTGCTGGGTGAGGGTGTTGATGTAGCTCACCTGGCTCGAAGCGCTGCCTTCGGACGGACCGACCTCGGAGAAGTCACCCTTGAACTCCTCTACCGCCGTCTTGCCGCCGCGGTCGGTGACGGTGAAGTAGGAGTTGTTCAGCTGCTTGGGCAGGAACGCCACTTTGAGCCCCTCCTTCAGCGGAGCGTTCGGATCAGCGCTGGCCGTTGACGTGCCGCCTCCGGCATCTGCGGTGGATCCTGAGTTGACTGTGGTCCCCCCGCAGGCTGTCAGGGCCAGGGTAAGGCCGGTGACGACGGCGAGATAGGCCGGTGCGACGCGGCTGGTTCCTCTTTTACTGAATTTCATGGTGGTGCCTTTCGGGTTGAACATCTTTGTTGCAAGTGGGTGGTAAGGACTAAGTGGTGAGAGGCCTCTTTCGGGCCGAACGGGCCCAGGTGATTGCATTTGGAGCGACCACCGCAGCGATCAGCAGTCCTCCGGTCAACATTGAGAGCGTGTCCTCCGGGACGCTTGCCAGCTGGAGGGCGTTGCGGAGGATGGCCAGCAATGCCACACCCGCGATAACCCCGGGCAGGTTGCCCTTCCCGCCGAAGATGGACACGCCTCCCAGAAGTACGGCCGCGATGACTGACAGCTCCAGGCCGGTGGCGTTGTCCCCTCGTGCGCTTCCGTAGCGCAGGGTCCACCAGATGCCGACCAGGGCTGCGATGGCGCCGGAGACCACGAAGAGCCAGAACTTTGTCCGTGCCACGGTGATCCCGGAAAAGCGCGACGCGTCTTCGCTGTATCCGATGGCGAACAGTGACCGGCCGAAGGCGGTGAAGTGCAGGATCACTCCGAAGACAACAGCCAGGAGCAGTACGGGGATGATCCAGACCGGAATGCCCGTTGTTCCAATCTTGGCTTGCAGGCCGGCGGTGATGACGCGGGGAAAGCTCGTCACTGCCTGGTCGCCCAGGACCACAAAGGCCAGTCCCCGGTAGAGAGCCAAGGTGCCGATAGTCACCGCGAGTGACGGCAACCCCAGAACCGAGACAAGGAATCCGTTCACGGCTCCGGAGACGGCGCCGAGCACGAGGCACAGGGGGATGATGGTTTCCAGCGGGAGCCCGCCGCTCCAGAGAGCGCCAAACACGCAGCTGATGAAACCCGCGATGCTGGCAACCGAAAGGTCAATCTCCCCCGTGAGGATGATCAGCGTCATCGGGAGTGCCAGCAACAGGATGGGGATCATGTCTATCAGAAGAAATCCTGCATTGCGGGGTGAGGCAAAGCCGTCCACCGTCACTGAAGCGACAAGGATGCTGAGGAGGACCGCGGCGATGATGGCCGTGTCCCAGCCCTGGAGGAAGCCCCAGCGGGAAGCGGCGGGCCGGGTTGCCGTAGGTTGTGGTGCGGTTTCAGCCAACATGGGTGTCGTGTCCTCTCAGCCGTCGCTCAGTGCGCAGGGCCAGGTAACGGTCAAGTGCAATCGATGCCAGAATCAGGGCACCGATCATCGCCCGCTGCCAGAACGGGGATACTCCCAGGACCGGCAGGGCAGAGGTGATGGTGGTCAGAAGAACGGCACCTATTGCCGCCCCGTACACCGTTCCAACGCCGCCTGCGATCGCTACTCCGCCTACGACGGCCGCTGCCACAACGTTAAGTTCCAGGCCTTGACCAGCCGTGGCGTCCAGGTTTCCGTACTTTGCGGCGTAAATGACACCCGCCAGTCCGGCCAGAGCGCCGGAGACCGCAAAGGCAATGAAAACCCTCCTGCCCACCCCGATGCCGTAAAGCCGCGCAGCGAGATCATCTGACCCGACTGCATAGAATTCGCGGCCGGACCGCATGTTCTTCAGGTAAAGCCCCAAGAAAAGAACGACGGCCAACGCAATGAGCGCGAGATAGGGGAGCCCGAAAAGTGATCCGCTCCCGAGATCCAGGAAGGCCTGGGGAAGGTTGGACGGGCTGATCTGCTGGCCCTGCGCCCAGGCGAAATCAACACCGCGGAAGATGTACAGAGTGCCAAGAGTGACAACCAGGGATGGAACCTTGGCAATGGCAATCAGCGCCCCGTTCAGCGCCCCCAGCAGCATTCCCAGTCCAATGCCGATCACCAACATCGCCAGGACGGGAAGCTCGGGCAGTGCGATGAAAATCTTTCCCGTCGCGAAGGCCGTAAGGCCAAGCACTGCCCCCACCGACAAGTCGACGTTCTTGGTGATGATGACCACTGCTTGACCAACAGCGAGAATCACCAGGATGGAGGAATTCAGGAGCAGGTCCTTGGTGCTCTGGGCGCTGAGAAATCGCGGGTTTGCCGCCACTGTTGCTCCGATGAGAATTGCAAGGGCGAGGAAGACGCCGAATTCCCGGGAGCGGGTCAGGGTCCCCAGCCAAGCCAGCGAGGGCTGGCGTTGAAGGGCTAGTGTGGTCACGCTTGTGGCTCCTTGTTTGGGGAATCGACGCCGGTGGCTGCAGTCATAACGGTCTCCTCGGTGGCCTCGCCGCGGCTCAATTCCGCGGTGATGCGGCCTTCGTGCATGACCAGGACCCGGTCAGACATCCCGAGGATTTCCGGAAGTTCTGAGGAGATCATCAGGACAGCCAGACCGTTTCCCGCCAATTCGGAAATAAGCCGGTGCACCTCGGATTTTGTGCCTACATCAATTCCCCTGGTGGGTTCATCGATAATGAGGATCTTCGGCCCGGTGGCCAGCCATTTGCCGAGAACGACTTTTTGCTGGTTTCCTCCGGAGAGCGTCGAAATAGGTGAATTCGGCGAGCCTGCCTTGATCTGAAGCTTTTTTGCCCAATCCCTGGTGGTTGCGGCCTCGGAGCGGTTGGTCAGCACCCCAAAGCGACTCAGCTTATGCCTCAGGGTGAGCGTCAGGTTGCGGCTCACAGGCAGTTCCATAACGAGGCCCTGTTTGCGCCTGTCTTCGGGCACCAGACCTATACCTGCTGCCATGGCTGCACTCGGAGAGAGTGGCTTCAGCGGCTTGTCGCGTATCAGGACTTCGCCGGCATCGTATTTGTCCACGCCGAAAATAGCCCGCGCAACTTCTGAACGCCCTGCTCCCACCAGGCCGCTCAGTCCCACGATCTCGCCGGCATTGACGGTGAAAGATATGTCGTGAAAAACGCCTTTTCGGCTTAGCTTCCTGACTTCCAGGGCAACGTCGCCTATCTCGGCGTCCTGCTTGGGAAACAGGGACGCGACGTCGCGTCCAACCATTTGGCGGATGACCTGGTCAACGGTGAGCTCAGCGGCGGGTGCTGTGACGACGTGCGCCCCGTCGCGCATGACCGTTATCCAGTCGGCGAGAGCGAAGACCTCCTCGAAGCGGTGCGAAATGAACAGCACTGCCGCTCCCCTGTCCTGCAACGTCCGGGTCACTGCAAAGAGCCGCTCGACTTCTACGCCGCTCAATGCCGCCGTCGGCTCATCCATGATCAGGACACGCGCATCCAGGGAGATCGCTTTGGCAATTTCGACCACCTGCTGATCGGCAATGGAAAGACCCTGTGCAATGCGGTCAGGATCAATCCGCACCCCAAGCTGGGTGAAAAGCTCCACGGCCATGCGCCGCATCTGCTTTCTGTCGATCCGCCGGAAACGCCCGAGGGGCTGGCGGCCCATGAAAATATTCTCGGCCACAGTGAGGTCCGGAAACATTGTTGGTTCCTGGTAGATGACGGCGATTCCTGCTTCGCGGGCCTGAAGCGGATCCCGAAAGGAAACCTCCTCGCCATCCAGGAGGACGCGGCCCTGGTCCTGCTGATGAAGGCCGGCCAGAGTCTTGACCAGGGTTGACTTCCCGGCCCCGTTTTCGCCCACGAGGGCGGTAACCTGCCCCCGGAGGAGGCTGAGGTTGGCGCCCCGGAGGGCCTTGACTGCTCCGAAAGCCTTATGGATACCGCGAAGCTCCAGAATCGGGACAGGATCATCGGCGGCAGCCGGACTGCTGCGCAGGTCGACGCCATGCGTGTACGTGTCGTCCATGCCGGTTACTCCTTTGTAATGAATCGATTCATTGTGAACGTGATCACAACCTAGGGCATGCTTTGGGAGCGTGTCAACAAGCCCTGGAATTTCGCGCCAAGGAAGGCCTTGTCTCCAAAATGTGAGCTGTGCTGCCAGATTGAAACTTCTATTGATTCGATTCATTAAGAAAGCGTTTTATGGAGGGATCCATTCGAAGTAAAGCGCATTCCAAGGGCTTTATAGTACTTTTGGCAAGGCCCTGAATCCTTTGGGACAGTTCCCCTGATGCAGGCGAAAGGTTGCGGACATCATTCGATGGCACCGCTGGTCCTGGATCGATTCACACAACTCTTAGAGAAGCGACGAAGTGCGCCGGCATGGCGAACCAATCCCCCAAAAAGGTCGAAGGCAGTGCTCTTGCCGACTGACTCACACCGATGGGCCGCCCGGCGGACCGGCGAGGACTGTGGGGATGTACTCACGCAGTTGGAGCCGGCCGTCGAAAGTCCTGCTGTCCACCATTTCAAGCGCAACGTCGGGATAGCCGTCATAGATCGGATCCCGCCCGCTGCGTCCCGTGATCACAGGCGGAGTTCGGCCAGGTCGGTGGCGCCTGCAGGGTCCTGCTCGAGCCATGCCAGGTATTCGGGCCCCTCCAGGCCCCACCAACCGGGCCATCCCTCCGCCGATGCATACCCATCCAGGGAGATGACCAGATCGACCATGGGCTCCGCTGATGATGTGCCTGCCGTTGTCTCGCTCATAGCCATCTCCTTGATCTGGTGGACGCGCGCCCTTACGCGTGTGTCATGCCGTAAGCGTCAGATTGCTTACCCGGAGGACGGAGAGTCCGCGTTCGCGGTTTCCTTCGCCTCTACGGCCGCCTTCATGTACGACGCCGAAACCCGGCGGTACACCGGGGTCAGGAAGGCCAGCAAGGCGGCTACCACCATGATGATCCCCGCGATCAGGAACACCAGGGCGATGCCGCGGGAGACGCCCTCGCCCAGCAGTGGGGCCAACTGCGCAGCGCCCTCCTCGGACCGGGCATACGGGATGATCCAGAACTGGGCGATCGGCGCAATAAGGAACGCGGTGATGGGTGCTGCAGCGGATTCGAATGCCATGGCGAATCCGAACACCCGGCCCTGACGCTGCAGCGGCACCACCTGTTGGATGACCGTCTGCTCCGCAGCCTCCACGACAGGGATGAGAACCAGGTATAGCCAGATTCCTGCGATGTACAGCCAGGCCCACTCCCGCACTGTGAAGACAGCACCGAGGACCCCCATGACCACCACCGCGCAAAGCATGGTTCGCAGCGGGTTGGCCCCAAGTCCGAACTTGCCCACCAGCGCTCCTCCTATGATGAAGCCCGTGGATCCCAGCGCGAAGACGGCTCCCCAGATTTCAACCGGGAACATCTCCAGGCCATAGGGATCCATCAGTGCCATGTACACGCCGCCGATGAAGTTGTTGAACGTGGAGAACAGGATGAGGGCGAAGAGTCCGGTGATGGCCAGCACGGCGGCAATGGAACCGCGCAGGTCGAACGCACCGTGCGCGTCCGTGGAGGCCACCCGAACTTCCTCCGGCATGCGGAGAGTGAGCAGGTGCGCGAAGGCCAGCACGGTCAGCACCACGGCGACGACGACAGTCCAGCCCATGCCCAGGAGCCCGATGGACAATCCGGAGAGCACCGAGGTGACGATAAACGCCAGTCCCTGCACCATGCCCACCATTCCGTTGGCGTTGGCCCGCCGGTCCGGCTCGATGAGGATTGTGACAATGGTGGAAAGAGCCACGTTGCGCATGTTCTCCACAACTGCGCCAACGAGGATGATCAGGGTGAACAGCCAGAACCACGGCTGTGTAAGGTCCAGCAACTGCGGGGTGGGCGTCAGCAGGAACATGACTCCGGACAACACAAACATCACCAGCGTGAAGCCCGCTGCAAAGCGCATCACAGCAAGTTTGCGGTAGCGGTCCACGAAAGTGCCGAAGCTGATGCTGGAAAGGGCGATCAACAGCATGTACGCACCGCCGACTACCCCGGTGGCGATCACGTTGCGCGTTTCCAGATACACCCAGAATGTCAGTGCGAACCACAGGTAGCTGGTGGTGATGTTGGCCAGAGCCGTGTTGACCAGGATCCCGGCGAATGTGCGGAAACGCTGGGCCGGACTTCGCAAGGATGTGTCGACGGCGTCCGGATCAGTTAAGTGCGGAGCGTCACCGTCCTCGACCTGCGTGGAGCTTAAGGCCGTCTCCTCAAGACGGATCCCATCGCTTTCTGGAGCTTCAGCGGCCCTGCGGCGGACCGGTTCCTGCTCAGTCATGCGTCCCAGTGTAGTGAGAACCTCGCACCGCGGACAGGGTCCGGACCTGACGAAAATTTTCTGGAATAGAGGTGCAATGTGGACACCGTTTCCTATTTCGTCAGCGACCCAGCAAGCTATATAGGGGCTCAGTAACAAGGTGCGATTGTGACGCACCGCCGCAAAGAAAGGCCCACAAGCCGTGCCACGACCAGAACGGCCACGCAATCCGTTGGTCCGCAAGTACCTCAAGGCCAGCCAAAAAAACCTTGCAGGTGCCAGAGGCCTTGGCGAATTAAAGTCTGTGGAGCCCGCCGCTCGACAGGACGGGATGCCAATCCTCGGCGAGGATCAGGTTTACGTAATAAAGTACGGAATGGAGTACCACGGGGCGTGGTGCCGGGTTGTGGCCCATGCATGGGACCAGGCACCCAGGGGCCTGCACGTGACCCTCTTGGCTGATGTCGGAGAACGAAACGGGTGCATGGAATGCGATGTGGTCCTGAAGAAGGCGTCATCTGCGCTGGACCAGCAGGTGCAACCCCAACTCTCCCCGGAACTTCCGCCGTCTGACGCATTGATCCCGTTGAGGGTCATCGGGGTTGCCCATGGAATCCTCTTCCTAGCAGCGGGGCAGGAACATCAGGAACGTCTCAACGAGACCGCGGTGGAGCCCGCGACCCCGCTGTCTGTGGACGGGCGGCGTGACGGCATGGTGGTGCGGCTGGATGCCACCCGCACTGAACCACTCCTGGTTGTGCAGTTGGATCCGCGTGCCACCGTAGCGGACGGGCCGTACCAGATGCACCTGCGTCGCCCACTCCAGCGATCGGCGATCAAACCTTATGCTGTTGAGTGCGTCGAACTGGCACCGTCGGCGTAGGGCGTATCCGGCCACCCGCGTTGCCGCTACCCCTGGCTGATATCGACGCCGGTGATTGGTGCCCCCGCCCGCTCGTAGACCAGAGAGACCGCGCCCTTGGGGAACGCCTGGGGCGGCTGAGCGAACCGGAACGCAGCCGGCACCCCGGTGCCATCGGCGAAGAGCCGCTTGCCTGATCCGAAGGTGAGCGGGTAAAGGAAGAGGTTCAACCGGTCGACGAGGTCGGCCTCGAGCAACGATCGTGCGAGATGCCCGCTGCCGATGACGTGGATGTCGTCGAACCGGTCCTTCACCCCCGCCACCTCCGCGACGTCCGACAATGGCGTCGTTCCCTCCCATTCCGGATCCTTCAGGGAGCGCGACACAACGAACTTCGGCAGGGCGTTGAACGTCACCGCAATCGGGTCATCGCCGCCCCTGGTCGGCCAGAATCCGGCGAAGATGTCGTAGGTCTTGCGCCCGAGCAGGAGCGCGTCCATGCGGTCAATTCCGGCGCCAATCGCCTGCCCGGTCTCGTCGTCAAAATACGCGCCCTGCCAGCCGCCGAACTCGAAGCCGCCCTCGCGATCCTCGTCCGGGCCGCCCGGCGCCTGGTACACGCCGTCGAGGGTGATGAACAGGTCAACGGAGAGGATTCCCATGGTGTGCTCCTTCGCATGAACGGCGACCGGGTGCCGCCTCTGCCTGCGCGTCGATCGTGATGGCCGGGAATCGACGCCGCTGGGTGCCAGACTAGCGAGCAACGCACCACAGGTCGAGAGCTGGACGGGCGCAGCCTGGTTACGGTGCGGGGTGCTCCGCCGGACGGACTGTCGCTGGTTGCCTGTTCTGCAGGAGAGGCGTGAAGAACGCACCCAGCTCCGCCGTTGCCGTGAGTGGCAGGACGTTCGCCACGTACTGGTCCGGGCGCACCACCACGACAACGCCGCCCCGGTCAAGGCCGCGCAGTTCGAAGATGTCTGCCGTGGGATCCGTCGCGTAGACCTTCTCGTAATCGGTGAGTTTGAACGGTCCGACCTGGGGTTTGAAAACAGCGGGAACTGCGCCGATATCGATGCCGGCATGCTCCTGCTGGTAGATCACCTTCACATCGAACCATGCGTCAGGATCCGCGCCCTCCGGGGTGGCTGCGAGCGGCGATTCCGGCGAGTTCGCTATCCACTCGGCGAACTGTTCAGTAGGCGAAGCGGTTCCTTGCTGGTCGCTTTCCTGCTTACCGGACGGGGTGGCAGGATCGGCGAAGACATAGATGCGCCAGCGGCCGTCCGCCGTTGCGTGGTGGCCGAGGTGCATGGGGTTTGTGTCCCCAACCCTCACCACGGGAGCTGACTTGAAGCGCTTCCCGACCGTGAAGCCGGTGGCCAGGTCCTGGTGTTCAGAGCCACCGACAAGTACGGACGGTGCGTACTCGGTCATAAAGCCGGCGGGGAACTCGGCGGTGCGGACATAGAAGTCCTCGAGGTCCGAGGGGTGTTCAAACTCCTCGGGCTTTTTGGCCATCATGGTGGACCACTCTTTGTCGAAGTCGATGAGGTTCTTCGCCACCACCTGCCGCTCGGCCGAGTACGTGGACAGCAGGCTCTCCGGACTCCGGCCTTCAAGCACGTGGCCGAGCTTCCAGGCGAGGTTGAAGCCGTCCTGCATGGAGACGTTCATGCCCTGGCCGGCCTTCGCGCTGTGAGTGTGGCAGGCGTCGCCGGTGATGAATACGCGTGGCGTGCGGGTGCCGCGTTCGTCCGGGAGAACGTCGTCGAACCTGTCAGTCAGGCGGTGGCCCACCTCGTAAACGCTGTGCCAGGCGACGTTGCGCACATCGAGCGTGTAGGGGTAGAGGATGTCATTGGCCTTGCCGATGATCTGCTCGATGGTGGTGCCGCGCACTGCGCCCTTGTTCTTCGGGTCCACCTCACCGAGGTCAACGTACATACGGAAAAGGTGCCCGCCTTCCCGGGGAATCAGCAGGATGCTGCCGCCTGCGCCTGACTGGATGGCGCACTTAGTCCGGATATCAGGGAAGTCCGTGACGGCGAGGGCATCCATAACACCCCAGGCATGATTGGCCTGGTCCCCCGTGAGGGTACAGCCGATCGATGCCCGCACCTTGCTGCGGGCACCGTCGGCGCCGACGACGTACTTCGCCCGGACGATGCGCTCCTGCCCCTCATTGGGTCCTGCCGTTTGGAGAAGTGTCACCGCGACCGGGTACTCCCCATCATTGGTGACCTCGAGGCTGAGGAACTCGAAGCCGAAGTCCGGAGACATGCGGGCCGGTGAGTTCGCCATGAACTCGGCGAAGTAATCCAGCACACGGGCCTGGTTGACGATCAGGTGCGGGAACTCGCTGACGCCGGCCGCGTCGTCGACAGCACGGGCTGTCCGGACGATCCGGGCCGGGTCAGCGGGGTCGGGCTTCCAGAAGGCCATTTCAGTGATGCGATATGCCTCGGCGATGATCCGCTCAGCAAAGCCAAAGGCCTGAAAGGTCTCCACGCTCCGGGCCTGGATGCCATCGGCCTGCCCAATTGCGAGCCTCCCGGGACGACGCTCGATGATTCGCGTCGTCACACCGGGAAACTGCGACAGCTGGCCAGCTGTGAGCATGCCGGCAGGTCCCGTGCCGACGATCAGCACGTCGATCTCGTCCGGAAGATCTGCCGGCCGGTTTATGCCGACGCCGGCAGCCGGCTGGACGCGCGGGTCTCCGGATACATAACCGTGGTGGTGGAACTGCACTGGCTTTCCTCACTTCACTGTGTGGCTGTTTGAATCAACGGAGCCTGTTCTATAATAGAATTCATGTTTCTATAGTTGAAACGGCTCTGATCCAATACTGTACGGCACATGTGACGAGAACAACAAGGGATGCAGATTCCTGCATCCCTTGTCCCCACCGTGCGTTCTTAGTGTGCTGACAACTCCAATTCAGGCACTGTCACCGGCGATTGCGCCCCGAACGCGATGGTGCGGGTGGTGACGGCGGCGGCAAGGGCGTCGTCGTGCGTTACCAGCACCAGTGCACAATCCAGCTTGTCCACCTGTTCCATCAGGCACATCATCGTTTCTTCCTGGGTGATGAGGTCCAGGCGGGAGGTGGGCTCATCAGCGAACATGAGGACGGGCTCAAGCAGCATGGACCTGATGATGGCGATCCTCTGCAATTCCCCGCCCGATATCTGCCCTGGTCTGCGGTGAAGCAGCTCGGGGGCAAGCCGCAGTGAGCCCATCAGTTCCTCAAGGCGTGCGCGGTCCAGTCCGTGGCGACGCACCACGTCACCCAGCGAGTCCGCCAGCGATACACGTGCGGGAAAGGCCAAGGCCGGGTCCTGGTAAAGCTTTTGGAGCCGGCCCCGCTGGAGGAGATCTGAGTGCTGAACAGTTCCGGCGTCGGGCGGGAGGAGCCGGAGCAGTACATTGCCAAGGGTTGTCTTTCCACTGCCGCTGGGGCCGCTTAATGCGACGCGCTCCCCCGCTCTGACTTCCAGGGACAGATCAGTGAAGAGCTCTTGACCGCCGAATGATTTTCCGAGGCCAGCACCGGACACCAGCACGGCACCCGAACTTTCGATGGGCCCTCCAACCGCACCGTCGGCGCGTTCGGTCCCGTCCGTGTTCCTCATCCACTGATGCCGCCAACGTGAGGGTTCGGCGGCCAGAAGACGGCGGGTGTAGGGGTGCGCCGGATTGGCGAGGACTTCACCCGCCGCCCCCTTCTCCACAATATGGGCATCCTTCATGACCAGGACCTCCCCGCCGAGCTCGCGGGCCAGATCAAGGTCATGGGTGATGGTGAGCAGGATGCCGCCACTGTTGATATGGCTTCTTAACAGCTCCGCCAGTTCAGCTCGGGCGCGCTGATCCAGGCCCTTGGATGGCTCGTCGGCGATGAGAACGGGAGCTCCGCCGATGGTTGCGGCGGCGAAGGCGACTCTCTGAGCCATTCCGCCGGAGAGGGTATGCGGGAACGCTGTCGAAGCGTGTTTCAGTCCCAGGGAGGTCAGCAGGGCGTCGGCTGCGCGCCGGGAACCTTGTTTGTTCGTCCTGAAGGTGGGAGCGCCCTCAGCCACCTGGTCCCTGGCCCGCATTGTGGGGTCGAGGGCAAGCACAGGCTCCTGGGGAAGAAGGGACATGGTGCGTCCCCAGAGCCTGCGCCTGTTCGCCTGGTCGCTTACGGCGTACACCTTGCCGTCCACAGCCAGGCTTCCCTCTGCTTTGAGGTTGTGCGGGAGGGTGCCCATTATTGCGTGGGCAAGCAGGGATTTCCCGGACCCGCTCTCCCCGACAATCGTTACGGGCTTGCCTGGCTGGAAGTCCAGTTGGGTGGTCTCGACGAGTACTTTGCCGGCGTGGCTGACTATAAGGTCGTTGAGGCACAGGCTCATGCTGGGGACTCCTTGCTTCGCAGGCCCAAGAGCCCGATCAGGATGGTCGTGAGAACCAGGACGGGCGCCAACGCCATCCAGGGTGCTTCGTGGTAGAACGGGAACGCCTCGGTGATCATCAATCCCAGCTCGGGCGTCGGCGGGCGGACACCGATCCCCACGAAGCCCAGAGTGGAGAGTGCGAGGATGGCGGATCCTACGCCGAAGGTTGCCATGGTGGTCAGCAGTGGCCGCAACTCCGGTAGAAGGTGCCGGCGGATGACATGGACCGGGCCGAGCTGGAGCAGGCCGGCGGCTTCCACAGCCGGACCCGCAAGCACCAGGCCACTCCGGGCGCGGACCATGCGGAAATACTCCACCCATTGGGCCAGCGCAAGCCCCAGGCACAGAGTCCAGAGGTCACCATTGGCGATGGCCGAGACGACGAGAACCACCAGCAGGGCCGGGAGTGCGATGAAGACTTCGGACAGGCCGTGCAGCAGCGAATCGACCCAGCCGCCGCGCCAGGCACCAGCTATGCCCGCGAGGGATCCGAAGAGCAGGGCAGCAATGACGCACAACACCGCCATCACGAGAGATAGCTGCGTGGCGTGGGCCAGCCGCGCAATAACACTGCGGCCCAGGTGGTCACGCCCAAGCGGTTCGCTGGCGCCCGGTGCCTCAAGGAACCGGGAAAGGTCCTGAACAGCGTGATCCGGCCAGATCAGCGGCCCGGCCACGGCGAAAATGACCAGGACGGCCAGCAGTCCGGCCGAAACGAGCTGCGTTACCGTACGGCCAGCCAGCCACTTCGGCAGTTTGGAATCCCGGGCCGGGGCGGGAAGAAGTTCTTGCATGGCGACGGCGTTCGTCACAGTACTGCCTCCTTGTGGCGGGGCCGCGGATCCACAGCCGCTGTTGCGAGGTCAACGAGAGTGTTCATGGCGACCACAAGGAGCGCGAGTGCCAATGCTGCGGCCTGGATCATGGGGATATCCCGCCAGAAGATGGCGTGGACGAGTGCATGCCCTAGTCCGGGCCACGCGAAGAGGCTTTCCACCACCACAACCCCTTCGATGAGAACCAGGATCTGGACGCCCACGTAGGCAATCAAAGTGACGCCGGTGTTCCGGACGATATGCCGCAGGAACACAAGCCAGCTGCCGAGACCCTTGGTAGCGGCGAAACGGACGTAGTCCGATTGCCGGATGTTTGCCATCGTGTCGCGGGTCACCCTTGCGAAGAGCCCGGAGAGGCCGACGGCGAGTGTTACCGCAGGAAGCACGATGTTGTTCGCTTCTCCATGGCCCGCTGCGGGCAGCACGCCAAGATGGACCGCAAACAGCAGTATCAGGACCAGTCCAAGCAGGAAGGGTGGGAGCGCGCGCGTGGCAGACACCCAAACTGTGGTGAGTCGGTCAAGGATGCCGCCCGGCCGGGCAGCTGCCAGGGCTCCCGCCGTCGTCCCAACAATCAAGGCAAGGATCAGTGCAACTGCAGCGAGCTGCAGGCTGCTGCCGAGATTGAGTCCAAGCTCTCCCGCCACACTTGCTCCGGTGACCAGGGAATTGCCAAGGTTCAGGGACACTAAGCCGCCCAGCCAGTCCAGGAACTGAAGCCACGCAGGCTGGTCAAGGCCCAGCTCAGCGCGGACACTGTCCGCTGACGCGGCAGTCACCTGGTCATAACCGTACCTGCCGGCGGCAATCCGGAATGCGATGTCCCCGGGGAGGCTTTGCACCATAGCGAAGCACGCCGTGGAGACGAGTACAACTACTCCCGCCGCCTGGAGTGCCCGGCGCCCTAGAACCCGTGCTGTAGTGCCCAGTGCCGGACGGAGAGAGGGACCGGCGGAGCTGCCGGGTTTGGTAGGCGCTTTGGTAGCCAAGGAAGTCATGCTTGCCCTTCCTACTTCGCCCAGGTCAGGTCGCTCAGGCGCCAAGAGCGCTCGAGCGGATCCAGGACAAGGCCTGCAACCCGGGGGCTGACCACGGCGCTCTGGCGATACCATGCCACGGGGATGACGGGCAGCTGGGTCTGCAGGATCTCGGTTACTTTTTGGCGGTTCTCCACCGATTTGTCCGTATCCTTGCCGCTGGCCAGGGCGTCCAAGGCTGAGGTGAGGGCTGGATCGTTCCAGCCCATGGCGCCGAAGTCCGAACCTGCAGGCGCAAAATCTTCGGCCAGGGTTACCAAAGCATCCGGAACGAGTGCGTAGTTTCGCGAGAAAAGTGCCAGTTCCAGCGAGCCATCCTTGTGTCCGGCCGGAATCTCGCTGGAGTTGCCCACTTTCACGTCGAGGGCAATCCCCACTTCCTTCAGCTTGGCTTGGATGGCTGTGGCCAGTATGGGCAGTTCGGGGCGGTCCGGGAACGTGCGCAGGGCGACGGAGAACTTCTTGCCGTTGCGTTCCAGAATGCCGTCGTTCCCCGGGGTCCATCCGGCTTCAACCAGCAGTTTCCGGGCTTCGGAGGGATCATGGGTGAATGGTGCGGCCGACTCCTGGTGCCACTCCGGCAGCGAGGGCGGGAAGAGCTGGGTGGCTGCCATCTCGCGGTCCCGCAGCAGTGCTGTGGCCATCGCTTCCCGGTCCAGCGCCAGGCTCAGGGCCTGCCGAACTTTGACGTCGCCCAGCATCTCGTGTCCGGCGTTGACCTTGAGCAGGATCGAGCGGGGCAGGGTCACAGCGGCAATGTCCAGCTTGCCTGCCTGTTTGATCCGTTGGAGGCTGGTGGGGTCCATTCCGAAGGTGACGTCGGACTGGGCACTTTCGGCCATCAGCGCCCGGCTCTCAGATCTCCCGACGGCCTGGTAGGTAACCTCGGAGATCGCAGGCTTCTTGCCTTGCCACTGCTCGAAGGCAGTCACGTCAATGTGGGCCGGCTGCTCAATGTGTTTCACCTTGTAGGGGCCGGAGCCCACCACCTTCGTTACCGACCGGTCCGCGCCGTAGGAGCTTGGCGCGAGGATCTGGGTGCTTGTGTGTGCCATGACCGCGGGCAGCGGCGCATAAGGTTTGGTGAGATCAACGCGGACAGAATCACCTGCGGCAGAGATCCCCTTGACGGGAACTGTCGCCAGCGGAGTGCCGGCCTTGCCCTGTGCGATGTTGAGCGAGGCGGCTGCCGCTTCGGCCGTGACCGCCGTACCGTCGTGGAAGAGGGCGCCCGGCCGCAGCGTGAATCCCCATGACAGCCCGTCAGCGGAAACATCCCACTTTTCCGCGAGACCCGGCTGGAGGACGCCCTTAACGTCTGCGTCCACCAGGGTTTCGACCACCTGCAGTCGGGTGAAGAAGCCACCCGCGGTAGACGGATCCAGGCTGTGCAGCTCGAACTGGCCCACCACCCTCAGTGGCTGGTCGGCTGCAGGACTCTCATTCCCTGCAGGCGCGCACCCCGCCATCATCAATAACGCAACGGCGGATGCGCCCGCCACCCTCAACTTCTGCCAACCCATTTTTCCAGTTCCTTCTGTGTTGCAAATCCGTACGGTTCGACCCATCACACTAGATGCAAACCATTATCATTAGCAATTCAGAGGAAGTTGTGTTGCGGACTAGGTGTAGGAGTCCGCCACTTGAGCCGGTTGCTGAGTTGATGCCCTTTTGGAGGCTCAAAAGGGCATCTGCTCAGCAACCGTTGGGTGGGCCCACGCCGCCAGGGTTCCCTGCCGAGCTTGCGAGGCGAGGGTGGCGGTGGGGATTAGTTGGAGGGGAAGTTGTAGGAGGCGCCGGAGGCGTGGGTGGGTTCGGGCCAGCGGGAGGTGACGACTTTGCCGCGGGTGTAGAAGGAGACGCCTTCGGGACCGTAGATGTGTTTGTCCCCGAACAGTGAGGCTTTCCACCCGCCGAAGGAGTGGTGCGCGACCGGGACCGGCAGCGGCACGTTGATCCCGATCATGCCCACATCCACCGAGCGCTGGAACTTCCGGGCGTTCGCACCGGAGGAGGTGAAGATCGCTGTGCCGTTCCCGTACGGGTTGGCGTTGATCAGGGCGATCCCCTCATCCAGGCTGTTGACGCGGACGACGACGAGGACCGGCCCGAAGATCTCCTCCGTGTACGCGGTCATCCCGGCCTTGACGTGGTCGATCACTGTCGGGCCCACCCAGAACCCGTCCTCATGCCCGGGAACCACCAGGTCCCGGCCATCCACCACCATCGCAGCCCCCGCCTGTTCGGCTTCGGTGACGATCCGCACGATCCGGTCCCGGGACTCCGGCGTGATCACAGGGCCCATCTCCGCCCCGGGCACCGTCCCGTTGTCCACCTTCACGGCCAGGGCCCGCTCCTGAACCTTTTTGACCAGCAGTTCAGCGGCGTCCCCCACGGCGACGGCGACGGAGATGGCCATGCAGCGTTCCCCGGCGGAACCGAACGCGGCCGCGGCGAGATGGTCGGCGGCGTTATCCAGGTCAGCGTCGGGCAGGATGATCGCGTGGTTCTTCGCCCCGCCCAGGGCCTGGACCCGCTTGCCGTGTTTGGTGGCGGTCTCGTGGACGTACTGGGCGATCGGGGTGGAGCCGACGAAGGAGATCCCGTCCACATCAGGGTGCGTCAACAACCCGTCGACCGTTTCCTTGCCCCCGTGCAGGACCTGGAACACCCCGTCCGGCAGGCCGGCGTCCTTCCACAGCTTCGCGATCAGCATCGACGCCGACGGGTCCCGCTCCGAGGGCTTCAAAATGAACGCGTTCCCGGTCGCGATCGCCATCGGCGCCATCCACAACGGCACCATCACCGGGAAGTTAAACGGCGTGATCCCCGCCACCACCCCCAACGGCTCCCGGAACGAAAACACATCAATGCCAGTAGAGACCTGGTCCGAATAATCACCCTTGAGCAACTCCGGGATCCCGCACGCGAACTCCACCACCTCCAGGCCCCGCCCGATCTCGCCCTTCGCATCCGAAAGGACCTTCCCGTGCTCGGCAGTGATCAACGCAGCCAGCTCATCAACATGGGCCGCCACCAGCTCACGGAACCTGAACAACACCCCCGTGCGCTTCGCCAACGAAATATCACCCCACGAATCCGCAGCGGCCCGCGCCGCAGCAACCGCCGCGTCCAAGTCAGCACGGTTCGCCAACCGCAACTCCCCCGAAACAGCACCAGTCGCAGGATTGAAGACGGGACGCGTGAGGTTACCTTCGCCGGCTGTTTCAGAGCCATTGATGAAGTGATTGATGAGAGTGATTGTTGACGTTGTCATAACCAGTTCCTTTAGAAGATGAGAGTTGAAGCAGGTTGAGCGGTTCAATGGCGCGTCAGAGCGGTTTTGCGGTTCTCGGCAGCTCCACCCGTTCGGACACGCGGCGCCGGAGAGCGGAGATCCTGTAAAACTCGAGTCCATTCCACTAAACAAAAGTTTAGTGCCACTAATTGCTAACAGTGTGGGCTCTACCTCGGGGCAGTGTCAACAGGAGTGCCTGTCACCTTGACAGCTTCGTGGCCCCGGAGCCAGACTGTTCCTGGCTATTCAGCTAAATATTTGTTTAGTACAGGCAAACCGGAAGTTTCCCCATGACCAGCGAAACTGATCTTTCTCAAGCCCAACTCGGTCAACGGGTTCTCCAGTTTCGTTCTTTACGGCGTATGTCGCTGAAGGAACTAGGCGAAGCAACCGGGACCACCGCGGGGTTTCTTAGCCAGCTTGAGCGCGGTCTAACCAATGCCAGCATCGGCGTGCTTCGGCGGATCGCAACCGCTTTAGGAATGACGCTTGCAGATCTTTTTGAGGAAGTACCCGCAGGCTCACCACGATTGTTGCGCAGGGAAGCGCGCCCGGAACTGTCAACCAATGCGGGAATACACAAGTTTCTGATCTCGCAGCGACCCCTTCGCCACCTCGAGGTCTATGCCGGAGAATTTGAGCCCGGAGCGTCGACCGGAGACGATCCCTATACGCACGGAGACTCGCAGGAGATTCTCTACGTAGTATCGGGCGAGATTGTCATAGAGCTGGATGGGGAGCCTCATTCAATGCAGCAGGGCGACAGTATCGACTACATGTCCTCGTTGCCCCACAGATTAACGAACACCAGCACTCTCCCGGCTGAGGTTCTGTGGATAGTCAGCCCGCCAACCAGTATCTAGCCGTGTGTGATGGCTCCTGGTGAAGATAAACACCCAATGCAAGGGACCGGCGGCCGTGACGGCCGCCGGTCCCTTCGTATCTAACGAGTACGTTTTCCGCGATCAATGCTCGTCGTAATGGCCTTCATGTTCGGCATGCCGGTGACCGTCATGAATGTAGTCCACATGGTCTCCGTGCTCCACGGTCTCATGGGCGCAGTCCGGGCCGCCGTGTTGGTGCTCCGCAAGGCTGTGCTCGGCGTGGACTTCCTCTGTCATTTCACTCATATTCCGTCTCCTTCGAATTGGTCAGGAAAAACCTTGCCGCGGCTTCTTCCTCTGTTGGGTTGACCACTACAGCAATACCTAAGCACCTTTACCTGGGCCCCCGCTAGCCTTCAAGGCTCCAGCGGGTCCTTCCGGCGAGTGAATTTTGGTTGTGGCGCAAAAGCTCTGGCTGGGACATGCGATCGTTGCTAGCGTGGCGCCATGAACCCCTCGAAGACCCCGGCCGAAATCCTCAGTATCGCGGGCAACGAAGTTCGTATCTCGAGTCCGGACAAGGTGGTGTTCCCCGAACCCGGGCTAACCAAGCTCGACCTGGTGAACTACTACCTCGCCGTCGCTGATGGCGCGCTGCGCGGTGCCGGCGGCCGCCCCATGGTACTCAAGCGCTTCCCGAAGGGAATCGATTCTGAGCCGTTCTTTCAGAAGCGCGTGCCCGAAAACCACCCTGACTTCATCGACACCACCACCCTGCGCTACGCATCGGGAACGTCAGCGGAGGAGGCTGTCATCCGGGATGCCGCGGGCCTGGCGTGGGTGGTGAATCTCGGGTGCCTGGACCTCAACCCACACCCCGTTCGCGCCGAGGACCTCGAGCACCCGGACGAGCTCCGCGTCGACCTCGATCCGATGCCGGGGGTCGACTGGTCCCAGATCGTCGACGTCGCCTATGTCGCACGTGAGGTGCTCGACGACGTCGGGCTGGTGGGATGGCCGAAAACGAGCGGATCGCGGGGGCTCCACATCCTGGTGCGCATCGCGCCGCAGTGGTCCTACCGCGACGTGCGGCTGGCCGCCGAGACCCTGGCCCGTGAGGTGGAGAACCGTGCTCCCGGCCTTGCCACTGCACGGTGGTGGAAAGAGGAACGCGGCGAGAGTGTGTTCGTCGACTTCAACCAGAACGCGAAGGACCGCACCGTGGCATCCGCATACTCTGTCCGGCCTCTTCCCGACGCCCGTGTATCGACGCCCCTCTCGTGGGACGAGGTCCGTTCCACCCGGCCGGAACAGTTCACCGTGCGTACCGTGCCGGAGCGTTTCGCCGCCTTGGGCGACCCTCACACCGGAATCGACGACGCCGTCGGCACACTCGATGGACTCCTCGCCCTGGCAGCCGAGCTGGGTCCCGCCGAAAAACCACCACGCAGTGGTGACAGCGTCGGCCGCCGGCAGTCCGTGATGCCTCTCATCGAGGTGGCCCGCACCAAAACGAAGCCAGAAGCGCTGGCGGCACTAGAGGAATGGAAGGCCAGTCATGCCGACATGGTCCCTCTCTTGCATCCCGCGGACGTGCTCGTCGACGGCATGCGCGGATCGAGTTCGCTCTGGTACCGGGTGCGGGTGAACCTGCAGCACGTCCCCGAGAGGGAGCGTCCATCCCAGGAGGAACTCATCGCCGACTACGACCCCTGGGCCGGCAAGGAGTGGCCCGGGCGCCCGGCCTCCTGACCCGAACCTGCTACCCCTCGAACCGAATTTCCGAGGGCAAGGTTTGACGGCTATCGGCGCCGAGGTCGGAGCAACCCCGGCGCAGACCGCCCTCGCCTGGCTGCTGACGCGAGGCAACGACATCGCCCCGATCCCGGGCACACGTAGAGTCTCCCGGGTTGAGGAGAACACTGCCGCCGACGCTATCGAACTCAGCGGGGACCAGCTGGACCGGCTGAACGCGCTCAAACCGGCGGCTGGGGAACGGCACAACGAGGCCAACATGGCCTCGATCGACCTTTGACCCTTGGGTCAGTGGACGCCGGGGCCCCGGGCGCCTGGCTAAACCCAGATCTGGTATCCCGTCCGCCTATCGAAAAGCCTCCGCGTCTCGGCTCCGGCGGCCGCGATCCACAGGACTGAGTCGTCTGGCGAAGCCTGGTCCACAACACCGGTCATGATGTGTTCCCCCAGGAGCCATACCTCCACCGTGCGGCCGGTCAACCGGGCCCAGTCTTTACGCAATCCACGCCTGGCACCAATACTGGTTGATCCCATATCCAACATGACTCCGCCCTTACCGGTCACCCGAGTTACTTCACCCGATCAGCATTCGATGACGTTCACCGCAAGGCCGCCCCTGGAAGTCTCCTTGTATTTGTCCTTCATGTCCGCTCCGGTTTCCCTCATGGTCTTGATGGCCTTGTCGAGGGATACTTTGTGGATGCCGTCGCCGTGAAGGGCCAGGCGGGCGGCATTGATGGCTTTGACACTTGCGATCGCGTTCCGCTCGATGCACGGGATCTGCACCAGGCCGCCCACGGGGTCGCAGGTAAGGCCGAGGTTATGTTCGATGCCCACTTCGGCAGCGTTTTCCACCTGTTCGGGTGAGCCGCCAAGCACCTCGCAGAGCCCGGCTGCGGCCATGGAGCAGGCTGAACCAACCTCACCTTGACAGCCAACTTCGGCGCCGGAGATGGAGGCATTGATCTTGAACAGAATTCCGACGGCGCCCGCCGCCAGCAGAAAGCGGACCACGCCGTCGTCGCTGGCTCCCGGGACAAACTTCACGTAGTAGTGCAGCACTGCGGGGACGATTCCGGCCGCCCCGTTGGTCGGTGCGGTAACAATCCTGCCCCCGGCCGCGTTCTCCTCGTTGACCGCCAGCGCGAACAGGTTCACCCATTCCATCGCCCGGAGCGGGTCGGTGACGCCGGTATCCGCCGTCAGGGTCTGGAATAACGACGGCGCGCGGCGCCTGACGTTCAAGCCGCCGGGAAGGATTCCTTCCGCCGCGCAGCCGTTGTCCACGCATTTACGCATGACTGCCCAGAGCCGCAGCAACTTCTCACGGAGCTCTGCCTCGCTGCGCCACGTTACCTCGTTGGCGAGCATGACGTCCGAGATGGACATGCCTTCGCGGCCGCAGATCGCCAGGAGTTCGTCGGCTGTTGTGAACGGGTAGGGCAGGACTGTGGAGTCGGCAACCACGCGGTCACCGGCATCAGCGTCCCCGTCAACGACGAAGCCGCCCCCAATAGAATAGAAGCTTCGCTCGCTGAGTAGCTCTCCGGCATGGTCCAGGGCACGGAACGTCATGCCGTTGGGGTGGGCCGGGAGGGACTTGCGCCGGTGCAGCACCACGTCCTCGTCCCAGTTGAAGTCCACCCGGTGGTCCCCGCCTACCCACAGCTCAGCATCGAGCGCAGCGGCAGCAACCTGATCATCAGCTGTGAAGGTGTCCACGGTTTCCGGGTCCAGCCCCTGGAAGCCCAGGACCACGGCCTTGTCCGAGCCGTGGCCGCGCCCCGTTGCCCCCAGGGAGCCGAACAGTTCGGCCTGGACCCGTGTGGTGGAGCTCAGGTGTCCGTCGTCTTTTAGCCCGTCGGCGAACAACTTGGCAGCCCGCATCGGGCCGACAGTGTGTGAGGACGACGGCCCGATGCCAACGGAAAAGAGATCCAGGACGCTGAGGGCCATTAGGGAACCTCAGGAGAGGCATACTCCCGCATGGCATCCAGGATCCAGCGGCCCAGGAACTCTGCAAACGAGGCACGTGGGTGGATCCGGTAACTCTCATCGCCGGTCTTCCAGAGGACCACGGGGATGTTGCCGATCTCCGTGGACAACGCCGTTCCGGCCTTGAACCCGCGGGGGTGAAGGTCCAGGGAGCAGCCCTTTTCCAGGACTGCACGGGACCGCGGCCCGATGAGTTCGAACGTGGTGCGGTTGGCGGAGAGGTCCACCACCTGGCCTGCGCCGTCGCCGAGGGCTTCCCTCAACGCCTGGATGAGGTCGCCGCCGAGGGATTCGTGGGCTTCCACGGGGGCCACCACCAGGAATTCCTCGGGCCCGAGCCAGAGCACGGAGGTGTCGCCGGTGCCGCTCACGGCCCCGCACGTCGCGGGCAGACCGCCGGTAACCGATGCGATCCGCTCCGCCGCGTCGGTGTCGCGGGGAACCCGGAGGCCCACCATGGTGAGGAAGGTGATTTCGCGGAGCTCAACAACGCCGGGCACGGAGCCGGTTTGAAATGCTTGCCTGAGCAGCTCAGCCGGACTGGTCCGGAGCGACAGGTCAGTCTCAGGGGAGGTTTTGGGTGCTGCTGTTTCAGCCATCTTTGCGGGTCCCTTCAGGGTCAAAAAGTACGGTTTCCGCCACAACAACATCCACCAGCTGGTTTCCGGCGGCGGCCACCAGGGTTTCGCCGATCCGGTTGCGGCCATTCTTGATCAGTGCCAGGGCGAAGGACCTGCCCAGGGCCGCACTGTGGTAGCTGGAAGTGACAAATCCCTGCATGGGAACGGGGCCATAGGCCGGGGTCACGGGGATGCCCTTTTCCACCAGCTGGGTGCCTTCCGGCAACCGGATGCTGCCGTCAATGGGCAGTACGCTGACCAGGTGCTTACGGTCCTCGCGCTGGGCATCGACGCGGGCGTAGGAGCGCTTGCCGATGAAGTCCTTGGCTTTGGAGACGATCCAGTCCATCCCGGCGTCCTGCGGGGTGACCGTACCATCGGTGTCCTGGCCAACGATCGGGTAGCCCTTTTCGGCACGGAGCACGTGCATGGTCTCTGTGCCGTAAGGGGTGATGTTGAATTCGGCGCCGGCGGCCGCGACGGCTTCCCAGGTGTTCAGCCCATACCAGGCCGGGACGTTGATCTCGTACGCCAGCTCACCGGAGAATGAGATCCGGCAGATCCGGGCGCGTACGCCCGAGGCGAGGGTGGTCTCGCGGAACGTCATGAACGGGAAGGCTTCTGCTTCCAGTCCCCCGTTGGCGGCGAGTTCCGGTGCCACCTTGGCGAGGACAGCGCGGGATTTTGGCCCGACGACGGCGATGGTGCTCCACTGTTCCGTCACCGAGGTGCAGTGCACGTCCAGGTCCGGCCACTCGGTCTGCAGCCATTCCTCGAGCCAGTCCAGCACCTTCGCGGCTCCGCCGGTGGTGGTGGTCATGAAGAAGCGGTCCTCGTCCAGGCGCAAGGTCACGCCGTCGTCGAAAATCATGCCGTCTGCCATGCACATCACGCCGTAGCGTGCAGAACCCGGCGCGAGCTTCTTAAAGGCGTTGGTGTAGATCCGGTTGAGGAACTCGCCGGCGTCCTTGCCCCGGATTTCGATCTTGCCGAGCGTGGTGGCGTCCATGAAGCCGACGGACTCGCGGACCGCTGCGCATTCACGCAAGACGGCCTGGTCCATGTCCTCGCCGTTCTGCGGGTAGTACCAGGGACGCTTCCACTGTCCGACGTCCTCGAAGAGGGCGCCCTTGGCCACATGCCAGGGGTGAATGGACGTGACGCGGGCGGGATCGAAGAGTTCGCCACGCTGGCGTCCGGCCAGGGCCGCAAACGCTACGGGCGTGAAGGGAGCCCGGTACGTGGTGGTGCCGATGTCGCCGATGCCGCGGGATGCTTCCCCTGCATGCTTGAGAGCGGCGGCAATGACCCCGATCGCGTTGACGCCGGAGGTTTTGCCCTGGTCATTTGCGGTGCTGATGGAGGTGTAGCGCTTGATGTGCTCCACGGACCGCATTCCGGCTCCGGTGGAGCGCAGGACGTCGGCGACGCTCTGGTCCCGCTGGAAGTCAACGAAGTGGTGGTGCCAGTCATCCGGAGTGCCGCTCTGCCCTGGAACCAGCCACAGCTGCCGGGTGGGGGCGGACGCCTTCGGCTCGCCGATCGGTAAAGGCTCGTCGGCTGCGGCTGAATTTCCCGGGCTGAAGCCGGCGGCAACGGCTGCCGCGACACCTGCGGAGATGCCTTCGGCGACGCAGTCCTGGAGTTCGAAGCTGCCGCGGCCGGAGCCGATTATCTGCTGGTTCGGGACAGCGGTGCTGGGCACAAAGGCCGCCAGGTCGTCGTCCCAGCGCAGCTTGCCCTGCCGCTGGGAGTGGAGGTGTACCAGCGGGCTCCAGCCGCCGGAGACTGCCAGCAGGTCGCAGGCGATCTCTTCGATGCCAGAGGTGAGTTCGCCGTTGTCGTTGATACTGCGGACGGTGACGCCGTCCAGCCGGCCATCCGTTCCGGCGGCGGTGGCGGCCACCGCGCTGCCGATCAATACGCGCGTCCCGGCTTCGACGGCGGCAGCAGCTACCTCCGTGAGCTTGGGACGGGCGTCAACGATGGCGGCGATCCTGATGCCGGCGGCCCGCAGGTCGGCGGCCAGGGCGTAGGCGCTGTCGTTGGTGGTGCTGATGAGCACGCGCTGTCCGGGGGCCACCGCGTAGCGGTTGAGGTAGCTGCGAACTGCCGAGGCGAGCATGATGCCGGGGCGGTCGTTGTTCTCAAAGACCAGCGGGCGTTCATGGGCGCCCGGGGCCAGCACCACCTGGTTGGCACGGATGTGCCAGATCCGCTGCCTGGACACGCCGGGCGCGGCCGGGGTGGACAGGTGATCAGTGCGGTTCTGGACGGCGATGACGTAGTTGGCATCGTAGGCACCGAAGGCGGTGGTGCGGTTCAGGACGGTTGATTCGGCGCCGGAAACGAGTTCGGCTTCGATGTCCGCCACCCATTCAAGGGCCGGCTTGCCTTCGATGATCTGAGCCAGTTCGGGGGCCGTGGAACCGGAAAGCAGAGAACCGCCCAGTTCGGGCTGGTCGTCCAACAGCATGACCCGCGCGCCGGTGCGGACGGCTTCGCGGGCTGCGGCCAGGCCGGCGGGGCCGCCGCCAATCACCAGGACGTCGGTGTGGACGTACTTTTTGTCATATTCCGCGCGGTCCTCCTCGGGATCCAGGCGGCCCAGGCCGTTCAACAGGCCGGCGTTCAATCCGTCCACCAAAGTGACGGTGGTAGCGGGAAGCATGGATTCTGCAACGTGGCCGGGGAATCGCGGTTCCACCTTGACCAGGGCGTTGGATTCCTCAACCCCGGCGGACATGATGCCGCGGGGCCGGTCCTCGTAGAGGGAGTTGCCGACGGCAATGCGGCCGTTGGCGAGCAGGGCGGAGGCGAGGGTGTCCCCCGGGTGGCCCGTGAACTCCTCCCCGTCCACAGTGAAACGCCAGGAAATGGTGCGGTCGATCCGGCCGCCGGCGGTGAGGCGTGCTTTCTGGGAAGTCACTTTGTTGCTCCTTCCGGGGCGGTGGTGCTGGGTGATGCAGTACTTGTGCCGGTGCTGGTTGCAGCAATGCTGGGCCCGGCAGTACCTGTTGTGGTGCTGTCCGGGGCGGTGCTGGCGGTTCCGGATTCGGCGGCCGGCGGGGCGGCTGCGGGCCGGGCCGAGCCCATCGGGTAGACAGCCTGGATCTCGTAAGTGACTGTGTCGCGGACCATGTTGAACCACTGGCGGCAGCCGGTGCTGTGGAGCCAGCGTTCGGCGAAGGCGCCCTTGGTGTTGTCCCGATAGAACAGGAACTCGGCCCATTCGCGGTCGTTCAGTTCGTTCGGGTTTTCCGGATAGGCCACATGGGCCTGGCCGCCGTAGTGGAACTCGGTTTCGTCGCGGGAGCCGCAGTTGGGGCATGAAATGAGAAGCATGACCGGACTCTCTTCTTAGTGGGCCACGGCGGCTGCGCCGTGTTCATCGATCAGGGCGCCGGTTTCGAACCGCTCCAGCGCAAACGGCTTGTTCAGGTGGTGCGGCGTTCCGGTGGCGATGGTGTGCGCAAAGGTGAGGCCGGCGGCAGGGGTACCTTTGAAGCCGCCGGTGCCCCAGCCGCAGTTGACGAACATGTTTTCCACAGGCGTGATGCCCACAATCGGGGAGGCATCCAGGGTGGTGTCAACGATTCCGCCCCAGGTCCTGAGTACGTGGGCCCTGGCGAAGATCGGGAAAAGTTCGACGGCGGCCGCCATCTGGTGCTCGATCACGTGGAAGGACCCGCGCTGTCCGTAACCGTTGTACGAGTCCACGCCAGCGCCCATGACCAGTTCGCCCTTGTGTGCTTGGGAAACGTAGACGTGCACGTGATTGGACATGACCACTGTCGGGTGGACCGGCTCATGCAGCTCGGAGACCAGCGCCTGCAGCGGGTGGGACTGGATGGGAAGCCGGAAGCCTGCCATCTCGGCCAGGACCGAACTGTGCCCGGCGGCGCAGAGGCCCACCTTTTCGGTGTTGATGGTGCCGCGGTTGGTCTTGACGCCCACCACCTTGTTGCCGTCCTTGAGGAAACCGGTGACTTCGCAGTTCTGGATGATATCCACGCCCAGCTCGTCGCACTTGCGGGCGAAGGCCCAGGCCACGTGGTCGTGCTTGGCGATGCCTGCCCGGGGCTGGTAGGTGGCGCCCATGACGGGGTAACGGATGTTGTCGTTGATGTTCAGGATGGGGCAGAGTTCCTTGACCTGCTGCGGATCCAGCCACTCCGCGTCCACACCGTTGAGTTTGTTCGCTCCGACGCGCCGCATGCTTTCGCGGACATCACCCAGGGTGTGGGCGAGGTTCATCACGCCGCGCTGGCTGAAGAGGAAATCGTATTCGAGTTCTTCCGGCAGTATTTCCCAGAGTTTGAGGGCGTGCTCGTAAATGGCCGCGCTCTCGTCCCACAGGTAGTTGGACCGGATGATGGTGGTGTTCCGGGCCATGTTCCCGCCGGCCAACCACCCCTTTTCGAGGACGGCAATATTGGTCATGCCGTGGTTTTTGGCGAGGAAGTAGGCGGTAGCCAGGCCATGCCCGCCGCCGCCAACGATCACGGCGTCGTAGGAGGACTTGGGCTCAGGGTTCCGCCAGAGGAAATCCGGATGCTCCGGAAGCAGATCGGCCATCATGCCACCTCGATCGCGTCAGAGGAAAGGTTGGCGTAGAGCGGGAACTTCCCGGCCAGGATTTCAACCCGCTGCCGGAGTTCTGCCACGGTCTCTTCATTGAAATCGTGCTTGAGGGCTGCGGCGATAATGTCTGCGACCTCGGTGAATTCTGCCTTCCCGAACCCACGCGTGGCCAGTGCCGGCGTGCCGATTCGAAGCCCGGAAGAGACCATCGGCGGACGCGGATCAAAGGGGACGGCGTTGCGGTTGACCGTGATCCCGATACGGTGCAGGCGGTCTTCGCCCTGCTGGCCGTCCAGTTCCGAATTCCGCAGGTCCACCAGGACCAGGTGCACGTCGGTCCCGCCGCTGACCACAGTGACGTTGGACTCGGCAACATCAGCAGCCAGCAGGCGCTCGGCGATGATGCGGGCGCCTTCCAGGGTGCGTTCCTGACGGTCACGGAACGCCGGCTCCGCAGCAAGCTTGAACGCAACTGCCTTCGCGGCAATGACGTGCTCCAGCGGGCCGCCCTGTTGTCCCGGGAACACCGCGGAGTTTACCTTCTTGGCGATGTCGGCGTCGTTGGTCAGGATGACTCCGCCGCGCGGACCGCCAAGGGTCTTGTGTGTGGTGCTCGTAACGATGTGGGCGTGAGGGACGGGGTTGGCGTGGAGTCCTGCGGCCACCAGGCCGGCGAAATGTGCCATGTCCACCATCAGGTAGGCACCCACCAGGTCGGCGATACGGCGGAATTCGGCGAAGTCCAGCTGACGGGAGTAGGCGGACCAGCCAGCAACGATCAGCCGGGGCTTGTTCTCTACGGCCAGGCGCTCCACTTCAGCCATGTCAATGAGCATGGTGTCTTCGCGGACTCCGTACGGGACCACCTTGTAGAGCTTGCCGGAGAAGTTGATCTTCATGCCGTGCGTCAGATGGCCACCGTGTGCAAGGTTCAGCCCGAGGATGGTGTCGCCGGGCTGGATCAGGGCGAACATGGCCGCTGCGTTGGCCTGGGCTCCGGAGTGGGGCTGCACGTTGGCGAATTCCGAGCCGAACAATGACTTGAGCCGATCGATGGCGAGCTGTTCGACCACATCAACGTGTTCGCAGCCGCCGTAATACCGCTTGCCCGGGTAGCCCTCGGCGTACTTGTTGGTCAGTACCGATCCCTGGGCTTCCATCACGGCAGTGGGCGCAAAGTTTTCGGAGGCGATCATCTCCAGCGTACCCTGCTGACGCAGGAGTTCCTGCTCCACAGCGGCGTGGATCGCAGGATCGGTTTCTGCGAGCGTGCGGGTCAGAACGTCGACCATCATTTCTCCCTAGCTGTTGCCTAATATCCTGTTGATATATTAGTTGCGTAGCTCCCAGTATGCTACGGGCAGCTATGGGTGTCAACAGATTTTTAGGGTCGGTGCAGAGACGCCGGAAGCGCGGCTTTGAGGGCCGCGCTTCCGGGTGACAACTGGAGAGGTGAGATTGGGACTAGGTAAAAAGAGCCCTGCGGACGGCATCCTCGAAGCCGCTGACGTGTGTTCTGGCGAGATCCGCGGCCCGGGCCTCGTCCCCCTCAATCACTGCTCCGAGCAGTTCCACATGTTCATGAACGTGGTGGGCGAGATCAGGAAGGCGATCGAGCACCATGCACCAGATGCGCGTTGCCAGATTGTCGTACCGGATCAGGACATCTTCCAGGTGGGGATTGCCTGCAGCGGCATAAATCCCCTGGTGCACACTTGCATCCAACCTCAGGGTTTCGACGACGGAGGCGGCCTGCGTATCGAAGGACTCAACCGCCTGCATCACAGCGTGCAGCTTCTCCCGCTGCCCTGTTGTGGCCACCCGCGCAGCGCGAGCGGCCGCAAGTGGTTCAAGCTGAGTCCGGATTTCGGAAATGAAAGCAAGGTCGGTTACCTCCACGCGTGTGGCAAAAGTTCCCCGGCGCGGGTACGAAACAACCAGTCGGTCAAGCTCAAGCCGCTTCAGGGCTTCCCGCACGGGAGTCCGTCCCATGCCAAGATCCTTGGCGAGGTGGTCGTCATTGAGAAGATCACCCGGCTTAATGTCAAGCATCAGCAGCCGGTCGCGGATGCGCTCATACGCCTCTTCCGCCAGCGACTTCTTGACGGTATCCTCCGCGATAGCCAAGACTCCCACTGCCATAACCAGACCCCTTTCTGTTGGAGCAAATAGGCTATTGACCTCGCCCACCGACCAGTATACGCTGATGCCAACCCTAATATATCAGTTCACGATTTCAGAATATATCTAAAGGAGATGACATGGCTCTAGTGGCTACAGACTTATCAACCAGCACCCTGGCTCAGACCGAGCCCCGCTTGGAAGGCAAGGCCCAGAAGTTCGTGCTCACATTGTCGTGCGTCGAACGCGCCGGGATTGTCCAGGCGGTCACTACCTTTCTCTTCGAACGCGGCTTCAACATCGACGAGCACCAGCAGTTCGACGACGGACTCCGGCAGACACTGCATTTGCGCACCGCATTCTCGGGTTCCCCTGACTACACGCCTGAGAGGCTTCAAGCGGAGTTCAACGCGATCGCGGACCGCTTCGAGATGAAGTTCAGCTTCCATGACCAGACGAAGCAGCGCGTCCTGGTGATGGTTTCAAAGTTCGGGCACTGCCTGAATGACCTGATCTTCCGCTGGCGCGGTGGCAGCCTCGGCGGCGACATTGTCCTGATAGTTTCGAATCATGAAACCCACCGGGCAATGGCTGAGGCAGCGGGCCTCCCCTTCCTCTATGTCCCGGTGACACCAGAGACAAAGGCAGACGCCGAACAGCGCCTGTTGGATCTCATTGACGAATATGACATCGACCTCGTGGTGCTGGCCCGCTATATGCAGGTGCTGTCCGACGACCTATGCCGCTCCCTTGAGGGCCGTGCCATCAACATCCACCACTCCTTCCTGCCTGGATTCAAGGGCGCCCGCCCGTATCACCAGGCGTACGATCGTGGGGTCAAGCTGGTCGGTGCTACAGCCCACTATGTGACTGCCGAGCTGGACGAAGGGCCCATCATCGAACAGGAAGTCATCCGCGTGGATCACAGCTACGGTCCCACCGCACTTTCAACAGTCGGGCAGGATGCGGAAGCCCTGGCATTGTCGCGCGCCGTACGGTGGCACTGCGAGCACCGTGTTTTGCTGGATCAGACCAGCACTGTCGTGTTCCGGTAAGCCCCGCCACCCCATCAGCACAGACACACACGAAAACCAGCAGGAGAAACCACATGGCTTCGACGCCAAGCATTGTCATTATTGGAGCGGGAATCGTCGGCACGAACCTTGCCGATGAACTGGTCACACGGGGTTGGAACAACATCACTGTCCTGGACCAGGGCCCCCTGAATATGCCCGGCGGCTCCACGTCCCACGCCCCCGGCCTCGTTTTCCAGACGAACCCTTCGAAGACCATGGCACTTTTCGCCAAGTACACGGTGGAAAAGCTCCTGTCCCTCACGGAGGACGGCCAAAGCTGTTTCAACCAGGTGGGCGGCCTTGAAGTTGCTACCACGGAAACCCGTCTGGCAGACCTCAAGCGGAAGCTCGGCTATGCGGCTGCATGGGGCATCGAAGGCAAGATCCTCTCCCGCGAAGAGTGCAAGGAGCTCTACCCGCTGATCAACGAGGAAGACATCTTGGGCGGCCTCCATGTACCTACCGACGGCCTGGCCCTGGCTGCCCGCGCAGTCCAGTTGCTCATCAAGCGCACCGAAGCAGCCGGCGTGAAGTACATCGGCAACACCGCGGTGACCGGGATCGAACAGTCCAACCGCCGCGTCACCGGCGTCGAGACCGCCGATGGCGTGATCCCGGCGGACATCGTGGTTTCCTGCGCGGGCTTCTGGGGCGCCAAGGTTGGCGAGCTGATCGGGATGTCCGTCCCGCTCCTCCCGCTGGCCCACCAGTACGTCAAGACCACGCCGGTTCCCGCCCAGAAGGGCAAGAACGAATTGCCCAACGGCGCCCAGCTCCCCATCCTGCGCCACCAGGACCAGGACCTCTACTACCGCGAGCACGGCGAGCGCTACGGCATCGGCTCCTACGCACACCGACCCATGCCCGTGGACCTGGACGAACTGGGCAGCTACGAGCCCAGCAGCATCAGCGAACACAACATGCCTTCCCGCCTGGACTTCACCCTGGATGACTTCCTTCCCGCGTGGGAAGCAACCAAGCAGATCCTGCCGGCACTGCGTGAAAGCGAAATCGAGGATGGCTTCAACGGCATCTTCTCCTTCACCCCGGACGGCGGCTCCCTGGTGGGCGAGTCCAAGGAAGTGGACGGCTTCTTCGTTGCCGAGGCCGTGTGGGTCACACACTCCGCCGGCATCGCCCGTGCCGTGGCAGAGCTCCTCGTGGACGGAAAGTCGCAGATTGACCTCGGCGACTGCGATATCCACCGCTTCGAAGAGGTCCAGCTGACCCCCGAGTACGTCAGCGAGACCTCCCAGCAGAATTTCGTGGAAATCTACGATGTCCTGCACCCGCTGCAGCCCAAGCTCTCTCCGCGCAACCTTCGCGTCAGCCCCTTCCACGCCCGCCACAAGCAGCTGGGCGGCTTCTTCCTGGAGGGCGGCGGCTGGGAGCGCCCCTACTGGTTCGAAGCCAACGCCGAACTGCTCAAGGAGATGCCTGACGAATGGCAGCCGCCGGCACGTGACGCCTGGTCCGGGATGTTCAGCTCGCCCATCGCCGCGGCCGAAGCCTGGAAGACCCGCACCGCGGTGGCCATGTACGACATGACTCCGCTCAAGCGCCTTGAGGTCTCCGGCCCCGGAGCAATGAAGCTGCTGCAGGAGCTGACCACCGCCGACATGACCAAGAAGCCGGGGGCCGTCACCTACACCCTCGTGCTGGACCACGCAGGCGGGATCCGAAGCGACATCACCGTGGCCCGCCTGAGCGAAGACACCTTCCAGCTCGGAGCCAACGGAAACATCGACACCGCCTACTTTGAGCGGGCCGCACGCCACCAGACGGAAAGCGGTAGCGCCAGTGACTGGGTCCAGGTCCGCGACACCACTGGCGGAACGTGCTGCATCGGCTTGTGGGGACCCCTCGCCCGGGACCTGATTGGCACGGTCAGCAGCGACGACTTCTCCAACGACGGCCTGAAATACTTCCGGTCCAAGAAGGTGGTCATCGGCGGCGTCACCGTCACGGCAATGCGCCTGTCCTATGTCGGCGAGCTGGGTTGGGAACTGTACACCAGTGCAGACAACGGGCAGCGCCTGTGGGATGCACTCTGGAAGGCCGGGCAGCCGTTCGGTGTAATCGCTGCCGGCCGCGCCGCATTCAGCTCCCTGCGCCTGGAAAAGGGCTACCGCTCGTGGGGCACGGATATGACCACCGAGCATGACCCCCTGGAAGCAGGACTTGGTTTCGCCGTGAAGATGGCCAAGGAAAACTTCGTCGGAAAGGCAGCGCTGGAAGGCCGGACCGAGGAAAACTCCGCCCGCCGCCTTCGCTGCCTGACCGTCGACGACGGCCGCAGCATCGTGCTGGGCAAGGAACCTGTCTTCTACAAGGACCAGGCAGTCGGCTACGTCACCAGCGCCGCTTACGGCTATACCGTAGCCAAGCCGATCGCGTACGCGTACCTCCCCGCCGCTGTGTCCATTGGTGACTCTGTCGAGATCGAATACTTTGGCCGGCGCATCCAGGCCACAGTCACGGCCGATCCGCTGTACGACCCCACGATGACCAGGCTCCGCGGCTGACAGCCCAGGAAGACACATGATCAGTTCAGAAACAATAAACGACTACCTCACCAGTCTTGCATCGCGTCAACCCACCCCCGGCGGCGGCGCAGCCGCGGCGCTCCACGCAGCCCAGGGAGCGGCACTCGTCGGAATGGTTGCCAGATACACCACCGGGACGAAATACGAGCAGCATGCCGAACTCGTGACAAGGGTCATCGCCTCTGCCGACAGGCTGGTGGTCGAGGCGCTGCGCCTCGCGGACGCCGACCAGCATGCGTTCCAGGGTGTCATCGATGCGTACAAGCTCCCGACCAGTACTGATGATCTCAAGGCCGCACGAACGGCATCCGTCCAGGACGCACTCATCCTGGCCGCGAAAACGCCCGCGCAACTGATCCTCCTTGCCGGCGATGTGGTGGATCTTGCCACGGAACTTTTCGAGGTGGCCAATAGCAACGTGATCAGTGACGTCGCCGCCTCCGTCGATGCAGCCCGGGCAGCCGCCACGACTGCCCGAGTCAATATCGACATAAATGTGGTTGCCATCAAGGACACCGAAGCCCGGTCCCGGCTGGCTGACCAGACCGACGGCCTTGAGGAAAAAGTCATCCTGGCCGCCGACTCGCTCGCCAAGCGCGTTCGCGAAAGGATCCTCGGTTGAACACCACCCTCCTCTCCGGGCGGACCCTCGCCAGGCTCATGCAACAGAGGGCCCACGACGACGCAAGGGACCTCGAAACCGAAGGCCTGCGCCCGACGCTTGCAGTTGTTGTGGCCACAGACGACGGCTCCGCTCACTGGTATGTTCGGTCCATCGAACGGGCTGCAGGAAACGCCGGCATCACGTGCCGGATCGTGGACCTGGGCCACGACGCGACAGAACAGGCGTTGGCCAGTGTCCTGAAAGCCCTCAGCGCCGAGCCGTCGGTGCACGGGATCATCCTGCAGACTCCGTTACCGCCCGGCGTTGATGCAGATGCCCTGGTTGGACATATCGCCCCTGAAAAGGACATCGACGGCGCGAATCCACTGAGCCTCGGCCGCCTGGCAGTCGGCCAGCCCTCGTTCGCGCCCGCCACGGCCCGCGCCGTCATCGAGATCCTTGACCACTTTGATATCCCGGTGGCGGGCCGGAACGTCGTCGTCATTGGACGCTCGGCCGTTGTTGGAAAACCGCTGTCCCTGCTGCTGCTGGAACGCGACGCCGCCGTAACCGTCTGCCACTCCAGGTCAGGGCCGCTCGAGAAATACACCAGGACGGCCGACGTCGTGATCGTTGCCGCCGGGCGCATCGGCCTGCTAAACAGTAGCCATATTTCTCCCGAGGCCGTGGTGATCGACGTTGGCACCAACGTCCTTCCGGACGGGTCCCTCGTAGGGGACGTGGATCAAGCCAGCGTCCGTGGCGTTGCTGCCGCACTGACTCCAGTTCCGGGCGGGGTCGGGTCAGTCACCACGTCCCTGCTTCTCCTTCACACGATCGAAGCCGCCCGGGAACAGTCGCGTGCCTTCGTCAGGAGAGGAGTCGCGTAATGTCGGATAAATGCGATCCGCCCGAGCGGTTGTTGCTGTGACGTGGAAGAACGGAGAGCAATGAGCAACGAAGCTGTTGCGCGGGTACGGCTGGAAGTTGTTCCGTCTGCCGATCTCCTCAAGCAACTCTCCACGGCTTTTGACAGGAAGAGTTCCGTCAGCGTGACGTGTCTCCCCCACCACGGGCCTGGCAGAACGGTGGAAGCCTCAGTAAACCTGGCACGCAAGGGTTATCACACAGTTCCCCATCTCGCTGCCCGCAGCATCACCAGCCAGGCAGAACTGCATTCCCTGCTTCTGCCGCTCCAGGAAGCGGGCGTCTCCGAGCTTTTTCTTGTTGCCGGGGACCGGCGAACGCCTGCAGGTCCCTACTCGTGGAGTGGAGAACTTCTTGAGGCGGTTAAGGCGTATTCTTCTGACTTCTCCATAGGCATTGCCGGCTACCCTGAAGGCCACCCGCAACTCAGCCAGGAGCAACTCAGCGGCAGCCTGCACACGAAAGCACCTTTTGCGTCGTCCATAGTCACGCAAATGTGCTTCTCAGCCGAGGCGATCAGCCGGTACGTCACGACAATCCGCACTAGTGGCCTGGAGTTACCCGTCTGGGTTGGAGTCCCCGGCCCAGTCTCCATCAGGAAGCTGGTGTCCATGGGAGCACGCCTCGGGGTGGGCCGCTCTCTCAAGCTTGCCCGGGGTACGGGGATGGCGGGAGCACTCATGCGCGGAGACGACTTCCTAAGCTACGACAGCGGACGCCTGATTCGGGAGGTCCACCAGGAATTGGCGGGCGATCCCCTCTTTGCCGGATTCCATGTCTACACCTTCAATGACCTCAGCCGCTTGCCTGGCCTCCTGCAAAGTCTGCCGGCCTTGCAGCCCACCGCCACGCTGGCTCGGCGCAATGCCACCACTCCACTGTTTCCTGCGAAGATCTGAAGGGAAGACCCCATGGCTTCCAAAGCCCCTAAGCACAATATCGACGAGTCAGAACTGAGCGTGACGAAGCCGAAGTCCAAGGCCGTCGGCATCCCCGCGGTCGTTAACTCGCTGAAGATCTCCCTCGAGCAGATGGGCCCGCTGCGCAGCGTCCAAACGCTGCTGGCAGTCAACCAAGTGGATGGGTTCGACTGCATGGGTTGCGCCTGGCCTGAGCACGAAAAGCGCAATGCCGCTGAATTCTGCGAGAACGGTGCCAAGGCAGTTGCAGAAGAAGCCACACGCCGACGTGTCACCCCTGAATTCTTCGCGCAGCACTCGATTGCCGACCTGAAGATGCGCGACGACTACTGGCTGGGTCAACAAGGCCGTTTGACGCATCCGATGCTGCTCGACGAAGGTGCCACCCACTACAGGCCAATCGACTGGGACGACGCTTATGAGCTGATCGCCCAGGAAATCAGAGACATGGATCACCCCGACCAATCGGTCTTCTACACTTCCGGCCGGACGTCGAATGAGGCAGCCTTCGCCTACCAGCTGCTCGTCCGGGGCATCGGGACGAACAATTTGCCGGACTGCTCCAACATGTGTCACGAATCATCCGGCTCAGCACTGGTCGAAACCATCGGCATCGGCAAAGGTTCCGTCAGCCTCACCGACGTGGAGACTGCGTCCCTGATTTTCGTGGCGGGTCAGAATCCAGGCACCAACCACCCCCGCATGCTCAGCGCCCTGGAGAAGGCAAAGAAGAACGGCGCCGTCATTATCTCCGTCAATCCGCTTCCCGAGGCCGGGCTGCTTCGGTTCGAGAACCCGCAGACCATTTCCGGAATGGTGATGGGCACCGAATTGACCGACGACTTCCTGCAGATCCGCGCAGGTGGCGATCAGGCCCTCTTCCAGGGGCTTGGCAAGTACCTGCTCGAAGCCGAAGCGCAGGGGCGCAAGACCCCTGGCCTGGGCACAGTGCTGGACCATGAATTCATCAAGCACCACACCGTGGGCATTGACGAATATCTGCGGCACCTTGAAAAGGCCGAATGGGACGACATCGTGGAAGCCACCGGACTCACACTGGAACAGATCCAGTCCACGGGTGAACGCCTGCTGGCCTCCAGCGCCACCATCGTCTGCTGGGCCATGGGCCTGACCCAGCACAAGCACTCGGTACCCACCCTTCGTGATGTGGTCAACGTCCTGCTTCTGCAGGGCAACATCGGGAAGCCCGGAGCCGGCGTCTGCCCTGTCCGCGGCCACTCCAACGTCCAGGGTGACAGGACCATGGGTATCTTCGAAAAGATGCCGGAGACTTTCCACGACCGGCTTGACGAAGAATTCCGTTTCCTCTCCCCCAGGGCCCATGGGTTCGACACCGTGGCTGCCATTCGCGCCATGCGGGACGGAAAGGTGCGGGTCTTTATCGGCATGGGCGGCAACTTCGTACGGGCGGCCCCGGATTCCGAGGTTACGGAACAGGCGCTGGCAAACACACGGCTGACCGTGCAGATCTCCACAAAACTGAACCATTCCCACGTCTCGACGGGCCGTCGCGCCCTGATTCTTCCGACGCTGGGACGCACCGAGAAGGACACCCAACGCACAGGCGACCAGAGAGTGACCGTGGAAGATTCCATGAGTGCGGTCCACGCCTCCCGCGGACGCCTTAAGCCCGCCAGCGAGCACCTGCAGTCCGAAGTGGCCATTGTGTGCAACCTCGCCCATAAGCTGTTCACGGACAATGCAAACCACCCGCTGCCCAACACCCCGAAAGCCGACTGGCTCGCCATGCGGGACGACTACTCGATTATCAGAAAACACATCGAGGGCGTCCTCAGCGGCTTTGAGAATTTCGAGGAACGAATCAAGAACCCCGGCGGGTTCATCCTCCCCCACCCGCCCCGGGACGCCAGGGAGTTCGACACCGCTTCAGGCAAGGCCCACTTCACAGGCAATGACCTCGAATTCATCAGGGTCCCTGCGGGACGGCTGGTCCTTCAGACACTGCGATCCCACGACCAGTACAACACCACTATCTACGGCAAGGATGATCGGTATCGCGGAATCCATGGCGGGCGCCGCGTCGTCATGATCAACGCCGAGGACATAGTGGAACTGGGGTTCACGGACGGGACCATGGTGCATCTCATCTCCGAATTCCAAGGGACGGAACGCCGGGCCGAAAACTTCCGCATCGTGGCTTACTCGACGCCGAAGGGATGCGCGGCAGCCTACTATCCGGAAACCAATGTCCTCGTTCCGCTTGATTCAGTAGCAGACACCAGCGGTACGCCCACCTCCAAGTCCGTCATCATCCGACTCGAACGCGCTGAACCGTGAGCGCCCGCCTGAGCACACAAACGACAGAGGCCAAGGGGGTGGACGGGCCCAGGGTGGAACGGGCGGTTCGAGAATACCTTCTGGCCATCGGAGAGGATCCTGAAAGGCCCGGACTGGCGGACACTCCCGCCCGCGTGGCCCGCGCCGCCGCGGAAACGTTTGGCGGGCTCCATGAGGATCCCCTGGCAGTCCTGGACAGGACGTTTGACCTGGGTCACGGTGAGATGGTCATCGTCAAGGACATCGCTTTCTATTCCACATGTGAACACCATCTGGTGCCGTTCCATGGCGTGGCGCATGTGGGCTACATCCCTTCGGCAGAAGGACTCGTAACCGGCCTCAGCAAACTGGCCAGGCTGGTGGACGTGTTTGCGCGACGCCCGCAGGTACAGGAGCGACTTACCACCGAGGTGGTGGACGCGCTGGTCTCATCACTGCGTCCGCTGGGCGCGATTGTGGTGGTCGAATGCGAACACCTGTGTATGTCCATGAGGGGCGTCCGTAAGCCAGGGGCAAAGACCATCACCTCCGCAGTCCGCGGCGAACTACGCCTGCCCGCCGCCCGTGCTGAGGCACTGAGCCTCATTCGCAGCCGGTAAGAAATGTCTGGACACTGCCTTAGGGCTACTCTACGATATAACTGATATATCTTTAGTTGTCATGCAAAAATATCAGTCTCTTTGCATGACCGGTACGGCATCCCGCTGACAGTCTTCGTCTTCGCGAAGTATGAGCTGTCCCGTTCCCGTGAAGGGTGCTTCGGTGGTTTTTGACGCCTGGGGAGGTACATCGAAGCACCGTTTTCGGGTGACGGGGCACTCCGGCGATTTACCGGACCAGTGCAGGGCCAACCGTGAGGCAGGCCTGGCATCAAAATCCCAGCACCACCCCCGTATCCAAAGGAGTGTCCATGTCAGGAAACAGAGCCGTTGCCTATAAGGAACCCGGCGTCGTCGAGATCATCAATACCGACTACCCGACGTTCGAACTTAAGGATGGACCCGGCGTCAATCCCGCCAATGTCGGCCGGAAGGTTCGCCACGGTGTGGTCCTCCGCACGGTTACCACCAACATCTGCGGGTCGGACCAGCACATGGTGCGCGGCCGGACCACGGCGCCGCGGGACTTGGTCCTGGGGCACGAAATCACCGGTGAGGTGGTGGAAGTCGGCCCGGATGTCGAATTCATTAAGGTCGGCGATATCGTCTCCGTGCCCTTCAACATCTCCTGCGGCCGCTGCCGCAACTGCAAGGAACGCAAGACAGGTATCTGCCTGAACGTTAACCCCGACAGGCCCGGCAGCGCCTACGGCTACGTGGACATGGGCGGCTGGGTTGGCGGCCAGGCGGAGTACGTATTGGTTCCCTACGCAGACTGGAACCTGTTGAAGTTCCCCGACCGGGACCAGGCCTTGGAGAAGATCATGGACTTGACCATGCTCTCGGACATCTTCCCCACTGGCTTCCACGGAGCAGTCACGGCAGGAGTGGGCGTCGGTTCCACTGTCTACATCGCAGGCGCGGGTCCGGTGGGCCTGGCGGCCGCCGTCGGTGCGCAGCTGCTTGGTGCGGCAGTCGTCATTGTCGGAGACATCAACGAAGACCGCCTCGTTCAGGCCAGGTCCTTCGGATGCGAAACGGTGAACGTCTCCAAGGGTGACCCGAAGGACCAAATTGAGCAGATCCTCGGCGTGCCCGAAGTGGACTGTGGCGTGGATGCAGTCGGATTCGAAGCCCGCGGGCACGGCAAGGACGCCTCGCACGAAGCGCCGGCCACTGTGCTGAACTCCCTCATGGACATCACTGCAGCAGGTGGCGCCCTGGGCATCCCGGGACTCTACGTGACCGGTGACCCCGGCGGAATCGACGAGGCGGCCCAGCACGGGTCCCTCTCGCTGTCGCTGGGAACCGGATGGGCGAAATCTCTGTCCTTCACCACTGGCCAGTGCCCGGTGATGAAGTACAACCGCCAACTGATGATGGCCATCCTGCATGACAAGGTGCAGATTGCCAAGGCAGTGAACGCCAAGGCAATCCCGCTCGATGAAGCGCCGCGCGGATACGCGGAATTCGACGCCGGCTCGGCAACTAAGTTCGTGCTCAACCCGAATGGATACGTCAAGGCGTAGCAGGCCGCTAACGGGGCCGGAGATCGGGGCAAGCACCGTATGGTGCGATCCCACATTCTCCGGCCCCACCTTTCAGTGCATCATTACCTTCAGAAAAGGGGCACCTTTGCTCGTCCAGGAAACCACCATGAGCAGTCGCACATCGAAGTTGCTCCCTGCTTGGGGCCCATCCGAGCATGCCTCCCCCACCTGGTCCGAAGCGCGCCAGCTGGCTTTCGATTGCGCTGCCCCGCTCGCACCGGTGGAGGTCCCGCTCTCATCGGCAGCAGGCCGCACCCTGACCCGCGACGTCGCCGCCCTGCAGGAGCTCCCCCACTACGACTCCTCTGCCATGGACGGCTGGGCCATTAGCGGATGCGGTCCATGGGTCGTTACCGACAAAAGGAAATTTCTCCTACCCGGGAGTGCCGGCGTCATAGCGACAGGCGGGCTGGTACCTGCCGGTGCCACGTCGATACTCCGCAAAGAAAGCGGGGAGATTCACCAAGACGCTGCAGGCAACACTCTCCTGCGGCTTAATGACGCTGCAAAGCACGGTGAGCCGGGTCAGGGCCGCCATATCCGTCCTGCCGGCGAAGAAGCTGCGGCCGGTGAAGTGCTGATCCCCGCCGGTACGGAATTGAACCCCGGCCACGTTGCGCTCGCAGCCGTGGCCGGCCATGACCATCTCCAGGTGCAGGGCAAACCGCTGGTTGGAATCGTACTGACCGGTGCCGAAGTAGTGACGGCGGGTGTTCCGGAACCAGGACATGTCAGAGACGCTTTTGGTCCCCAGCTGGGCTCAGTCATTTCCCTTCTGGGCGGCACACCCGCCGGCTCCCTGCGCGTCGGGGATTCCTACGGTGAATGGCTCACGGCATTGGGCGGCTCAGAAACATTACCCGGACCAAGGCCGGACGTAACCATCACCACTGGTGGAACCGGATGTTCCGGGACAGATCATTTTCGCAATGCCATCGCCGCTCTCGGCGGACACCTGCTGCTGGATGGCATCGCCATGCGCCCCGGCCACCCGGCTGTCCTGGCCGGGCTGCCGGGCGGCCGCTTCGTCGTCGGACTGCCCGGCAACCCCTTGGCAGCAATGATGGCCCTCATCAGTATTGGTGCACCACTGCTGGATGCACTGGGAGGAAGGTCCCTCTCCGCCATCGGGCAGGTGACGTCTGCAGCAGACGTTGATCCCTGCCCCGGCCGTACTCGCCTGATTCCCTTCAGGCTCATCGAGGGGTTGGCCTTTCCCGTCCCGCACACCGGCCCCGGAATGCTCCGTGGACTGGCCGCAGCTGATGGTGTCATGGCTGTTCCCCCTGGCGGAGTCCTGTCCGGCGAGACGGTTTCTGTGCTCCCGCTCCCTTGGACAAAGTCCAACAACACGATCCTGTCCACCGCCAACCGAGTGCGGAGCACCACATGGCACGCATGACTCAACGCCGGAGGATCCATCGCTTCCACCTCGACGGATCCGGCACTGAATACCCGGTACGGTTCAAAGAAGATTTACTTGCCGCTGAGGAGCCCCTGGAAATCCGTATCAGCGGCCGCTCTTTCGCGGTCACCATGAGGACCCCTGGGGACGATTTTGACCTGGTGGCGGGGTTTCTGGTTTCGGAAGGCATCATCAGCTCCCACTCCGAGCTGGTATCACTGCGCTTTTGCAGCGGAGATGCGGGGGCAGAACAGACGTATAACGTCATCGATGCCCAGCTGAGACCGGATGTTCCCATGCCCGACACCATGCGGCATGTCTACACTTCAAGCTCCTGCGGCATCTGCGGGACGGACTCGATCGATTCCGTCCGCAAGACCCTTCGCTTTGACCCGTCCCGTGACGCGCTGCGGATTCCCGTGGATGTCCTCGCCGAACTCCCGGAGCGGCTTCGCGAAGCCCAGGCGGTGTTCGATAAGACGGGCGGCGTGCATGCGGCCGGCCTGTTCAAAGTGGACGGCACCACCCCGGAGTTACTCTGTCTCCGTGAGGATGTTGGACGCCATAACGCAGTGGACAAAGTTGTAGGTTGGGCGTTACGCCAGAACCTGTTGCCGTTGAGCGGCACCGTCCTTCAGGTTTCAGGACGGGCCTCCTTCGAGCTTGTCCAGAAGGCAGCTATGGCGGGCATTCCTGTCTTATCTGCCGTGAGTGCGCCGTCAAGCCTGGCCGCCGAGCTCGCCGTCGAAACCGGGGTGACATTGGTTGGCTTCAACCGGGGGCACAGCCTGAATATCTATGCCGGCAGGGACAGGCTGGGCCGCCCGCAGAACGTGAGCCGAGAGGAGAACCATGTCCTGCTTTGACGTCATCTAGGCCGCAAGAGTGAACGGACACATGCTTCCGCTGTAACAGGGGAATTGCGGGGGTCTAACCATTCCGGTCTAGGATCAAACACAAGGCGGGTGTTTTCAGCCTCTTGTTTGGCCACAGAAAGACGTAGGTGTGGATCATGGCCAGAAATGACCTTGACGCCCAAAAGAATGCAAACGGGCAGGCTGGCGGCGTGCAGTCCGTTGACCGTGCCCTGCAGATCCTCGAGATCCTCTCACGCGACGGACATGCAGGCGTGAGTGACATCGCGGAGGAAATGGGCGTTCACAAGTCCACCGTCTTTCGGCTGCTCGAATCCCTTGCGGGCTCTGAAATGGTCCAGCAGAACAGCGGCCGTGGAAAGTATCAGCTTGGCTTCGGCATCCTTCGCCTCGCAGCCTCCATCCCCGCCCGCCTCAGCCTGGTGCGGGAGGCCCGGCCGATCCTGGAGGATCTGGCGCATCAGAGCAAGGAAACGGTCAACCTTGCAGTCCTGCGTTCAGGTTACGCCGTCAACGTTGACCAGGCGCTTGGACCCTCCAGCCTGGCCACGCACGACTGGGTCGGAGGCCTGACCCCTCTCCATGCCACTTCCAGTGGCAAGGTTTTTCTGGCAGCGCTGCCCGCCGATGAACGCCGGAAGATCCTTGATGAGGTTGGCCTGTCTGCCCGCACACCCCGCACCATCACCAGCCGGGAAGCACTGGAAAAGCAGTTGCTGGATGTCGCCCATAACGGGTATGCGGAGTCGAGAGAGGAACTCGAGATCGGCTTGAACGCTCTTGCTGTTCCGGTCTATAACCACGTGGCCGCAGTAGTTGGCTCGGTGAGCATTTCAGGACCGGCCTTCCGCTTCGACGCCGAAAAGGTCCCCGAGCTCATCACATCCCTCCGCGAAGCGGGACTGCGGATCAGCGAGAAAATGGGCTACACGCAACGGTGACCCCGCACCCTGGCGGCGTCGAAGTCCTGCTGGTTGATGCGCTGGAGGAGCTCCGCTGAGGCGGCCGCAAAGCTCAAGACCCCGCGGGCGGCCCTTGCTACCGACAGGTCGGCCAAGGAAGCTCCCACGACTGCTGGTGTCTCTACAGAGTGACCCTTCCAAAGTCATCTCGATTGCTCATTACGCAACAGCTGTCAGCATCTGCAACATGGGACGTAGGGCCACGCTTACTGTCCAGGGTGGTTTGGAGGCTCAGAAATATCTTGACATTGAGTGTGACGAGGCGCACGCTGTTGCTTAGCGCGAATTCTGTTGTCTCATGCGGAACGTTATAGAGGTTCCCCCTGCAGCATTCGCTATCTGTTCCCCGACCCTGGAAAGGTGCAACGTGCACAAGCCCTGCCCGCTCAGTGAACTCGCTCCAGGGTTGGCACTTCGGCTTGGCACGGCTCCGCCGATTGCCCGCAAACCGGAAAATCAATGCCCCACCAGCCAAACTGCCCGTCCGGTCCCATGAGGTCAAAGTCACAAACGGCGACATCATGATCACCGAATCCACGGAACCCCCAACCTTCCTGCCGGACTGACGGTCAACGGTCACCTCTAAAACACGCAGTCCATGACTCCCAAGCAAAGGACCAAATCATGGCTATAAACAGCGACACAAAACCCCCCAAGAAACCTCCCGTCAGCGAAGCTGACGCGGATAGGCTAAGAATCGAGGAACTGGCTTCAGAGGACGGTATCGACGCAGTCGTGCTCATCCCTGAGGATGGAACTGCCAGCACTTTGCCGGATTCAGAAGAATACGACCAGATCCTGGAAGAGCTTCGCAATGCCAAAACCGAGCAGGCCGTTTCGGCACGCCGGAAGACGAAACTCACCCTGGACAAAGTCACCTTTGGGATCACAGGCGCCATTGCCGTCGCCTTCGTGATCTGGGGATTCGTTGGCCGGGACAGCCTCTCAGCCTCCTCGACGAGCGCCCTGGGTTGGGTTATGGAGTACACCGGATGGCTCTTTATGGTCCTGGCCTCCCTCTTCGTCATCTTTGTGCTGTGGCTGGCCTTGGGCAAGTTCGGCAACATCCCGCTGGGCAAGGACGGCGAGAAGCCCGAATTCCGCACCGTCTCCTGGGTGGCCATGATGTTCGCCGCCGGCATGGGCATCGGCCTGATGTTCTACGGCGTGGCCGAGCCTCTCTACCACTACGTTTCCCCGCCGCCGGGAACCGTTGACGGCAGCACCCCGGCTGCCATCCAGACTGCAATGGCCACGTCAATCTTCCACTGGACCCTGCACCCGTGGGCCATGTACGCAGTGGTGGGTATAGCCATGGCCTACGGAACCTACCGCCTGGGCCGCAAACAGCTGATCTCCGCCGCCTTCACGTCCCTGTTCGGCATCCGCGTAGTTGAAGGTCCGGTCGGCAAGTTCATCAATATCCTTGCCATTTTCGCCACGCTCTTCGGCACAGCGGCATCGCTGGGCCTCGGCGCCCTGCAAATCGGCAGCGGCATGACGTCCAACGGCTGGGTGGGAGAAATCGGCACCCCGGTGCTCGTGGCCATCGTGGCCGTCCTGACAACCTGTTTTGTCGCTTCCGCGGTTTCCGGCATCAGCCGCGGAATCCAGTGGCTCTCCAATATCAACATGGTCCTGGCCGTGATCCTGGCCCTGATCGTCTTCGTGGCAGGACCCACCCTTTTCATTCTCAACCTGATCCCCGCAGCAGTCGGCGACTACGCGAGGGACCTGGCAGAGATGTCTTCCCGAACCGAAGCGGTGGGCGACGAGGCGCTGCGCAGCTGGATGTCTGGCTGGACCATCTTCTACTGGGCCTGGTGGGTGTCCTGGACACCCTTCGTGGGCATGTTCATCGCCCGGATCAGCCGCGGGCGCACCATCCGGCAGTTTGTCACCGGCGTGCTGCTGGTGCCCAGCGTCGTCAGTGTGATCTGGTTCGGCATCTTCGGCGGCACCGCCTTCCATGTGCAGCAGGAAGCCGATAAGGCCGGCACGCCCGGCCTGGTCACCATGGTCGACGGCGTCCCGTCCGTTAGCTTCGACGGCGCCCTTTTCGATCTGGTCAAGAACCTGGGCATGCCGGCCTGGGCTGTCGCGGCAGTCATCGTCCTGGCAATGGTCCTGGTAGGGATCTTCTTTATCACCGGCGCAGACGCGGCCTCCATCGTGATGGGATCGCTCAGCTCCAACGGCGCCGAGGAACCCCGCCGCGGAGTGGTCATTTTCTGGGGCACCCTCACCGGGGCCGTCGCCGCCGTCATGCTCCTGGCGGGCGGAGACGTGCCCTCGGAGGCCCTGTCCGGCCTCCAACGCATCACCATCGTCGCCGCCCTTCCCTTCGTGGTGGTGATGCTGCTGCTGTGCTTCGCCCTCGTCAAGGACCTCCGCCGCGACCCGCTGGCGCTGCGGCAACGTCTGGCCACCAATGTGATGGAACGTGCGATCCGTACGGGCGTGGAGCAACACGGCCATGTCCAGTTCGACCTCGTTACCAGGCATGAACACCACGACGGTTGTTCGGACGGGACACCCTGCCCGGGGAACGACAGAACCAACTAGATACGGCGGCCGAAGATCCTGGCCCTCCGGTGTCAGGATCTTCGGCCTCCCCTTGTCCTCTTGCCTTTAGAAGAACGGAAGCAAATGCGCGACTCCCAGCAAAAAGAAAAGGTCCTTCGCATATCAGGTGAAGGCAACACCTCGTTCACCGTCAGCCTCGAAGATGCCGAACCCGTTACAGTCCGGCTGGAAATCGACGCCAAGTGCGGCTGCCAGGGGGACGTCCGCGCAGTTAGCCGCCCCGGGTCATATATCGATACCGAGGTGCCCGGACAAAAGAATTAGCCACCCATCCCCCTGTCTTATCCAGGCGCCCCGCAGGCAATCCTGCGGGGCGCCCTGCGCGTCCAATCACGGCGTCGGCGGCTTCTGCCGGGTATCGGAGCTGACTCGTCCCCGATCGAGGGTGATGACTCTGCCCGCGCGTTCGATATCCCTCAAGTCATGGGATGACTCAATGACGGTCACACCGCGCCGTAATTCTTCATCAATCGCTGTTCTGATCAGTTGGTATGCTGCCCGGTCCAGGCCAGCCGTGGGCTCGTCCAGGATGAGGACGTCCGATTCCTGCGCCAGCCCTTGTGCGACGAGCGTCCGCTGGTGCTGACCGCCCGAGAGTTCGCTGAGCTGACGGTTGGCAAGGTCCGCGATCCCCATTCTCTTCATCGCCGTTGCGACCACCTGCCGGTCCAGGGCCCGCAGTGGCAGTAATCCGCGCCGGTGCGGCCATCTGCCCATTTCCACTGCCTGGCGGACAGTGCAGGGCATGGATTCAGGTGTCCGCGCCTGCTGGATGACGAAAGCGGCCCGTTGTGTGGTGGTGACGGATACTGTTCCCTGTGTCGGCCGCAGCACCCCCGCCGTGAGCGCGAGCAGTGTTGACTTCCCGGATCCGTTCTGCCCCGTCAGCACGGTGTGGGTTGACGGTTCGAAGCCAAGCGACACGTCGGCTAAAGCCTGCCTGTCCGGGTAGGCAAATCCAGCGTTCCTGAAGATCACCGAAGACATTTCGTCTCTTTTCTTATTGCGAATAAGTCTCATTAGCTAGTGTACGATGAGCGACGATGGAATGGTTATTTGATCCCCTGAGCGCTTCATTTGTACAACGCGCCGTGCTCGGCGGCGCCCTGGTCGCGGTCGTCTGCGCCGTCGTCGGAACCTGGGTGGTAGTACGGGGAATGGCCTTCCTTGGCGACGCGATGTCGCACGGGCTGCTGCCCGGCATCGCCATCGCGTCACTGCTGGGCGGCAACCTCATCCTTGGTGCAGCCTTGAGCGCGGCGGCAACGGCGGCCGGGGTCTCCGCCATCACCCGGAACCGCAAGGTCTCCCAGGACACCGCCATCGGATTGTTGTTCGTGGTGATGTTGTCGCTCGGCGTAATCATCGTGTCGGCCTCGGGCTCATTCGCTGTGGATCTCACCGGCACCCTCTTTGGCGACGTCCTCGCCGTTGGAACCACGGACATTATGGTGCTGTCGGTCGTTGGGATCTTCGTCCTGGCAGCGGCTGCTGTCTTCCACCGCGCGTTCATGGCGGCAGCGTTCAACCAGCAGAAGGCGGCAACCCTTGGGCTGCGGCCCCGGCTCGCCCACTTCGTGTTGTTGTGCCTGATCACCCTCGCCGTGGCCGCGTCATTCCAGGTCGTAGGAACACTCCTGGTCTTTGGCCTGCTCATCGCTCCGCCCGCGGCTGCCCTGGTGTGGGCAAAGACGATCCGGACGGTCATGATCCTTGGCTCCGTGATCGGCGTCGCCAGCGTGGTCGCCGGTCTCTGGATCTCCTGGTACGCATCAACCGCCGCCGGCGCAACCATTGCCCTCGTTGCGGCCCTGTCCTACTTCGTTTCCGCCCTCGCCCGATCCGCGGTCCGCAAGGATGCCACGATCCCCCGCGCCACCGTCCGTAAAGACGTCCTGCCGGCACCCGCAGACGCTTCCCCCCTCACCCCCGTATCAGAGCCAGAATTGGAGCCCCTTTCCAGTGCACCGCACCACCCGTAAACTCTCTTCCCTTCTGCTTGGCCTCCCGCTGCTGCTTTCTGCCTGCGCGGGTAACAGCCCAGGCAACCAAACCGCTCCTACAACCGACGCTACGCCCCACGGCTATATCGCAGGGGCACAGGAGAACAGCGAGCCGCAGACCGGCCTGCTTACCTTCGACCGGGAAACCGGGCAATCGCAACTGCTCTCCCTCCTTACTGAAAAGACGGTCGACGCCGGGACGTTCGGCGCCATCGACGCCGTCCAGCAGGATGGCCGTTACGCGCTGGTCACTACGTCAGACGCCGTCAAGGTGTTCGATACCGGTGCGTGGACGGTGGACCACGGTGACCACATGCACTACTACAGCTCCGAGCCCCGTCAGGTGGGCAACATCACCGTTCCGGATCCTGGTGTTGTGGCCGGAGACGGCATTTCCCTGGCGGTGTTCTCCGAATCCGGTGGCTACGCTTCCATCTACGAGCACAAGGACCTGGACTCTGGCGTTGTCGTCGAAGCTGCGCGTATCACCACCACGGCTCACAAGGGCTTTGTGATCCCCTACGAAGGGCACTTTGTCGCCAGCATTGCAGGCGAGGGCACCGCTGCCGGCGCAGTGGAGGTCCGCGACGCCAAGAACAACGTGGTGCTCGGCGAACAGCAGTGCGCCGGTTCATTAGCGCATGCCACTACCCGGGTTGGCGTGGTGCTGGCATGCAAGGATGGTGCCCTGCTCATCACCGAGGACGACGGCAAGTTCGAGGCGGAGAAGATCGTGTACCCTGCCGACGCAGCCGGCATTCCCCCCGCAACACGTCTTGCTCACCGACCGGGCTCCAACGAACTCGCCGCGTTTGCAGGCGACGGCGGCGTATGGCACCTGAACGTGTCAAAACGTACCTGGAAATACCTGAAGACTCCCCTTCCGGTGGTCGCTGCCTCAGCCGTGGGCGACACCAAACGCGTGCTGGCCCTCGGCGTCGACGGTTCTCTGATGACCATCAATCCGTCCTCCGGAGAAGTGACCGCCCAAGCGGCAATGCTCAAACCCCTTTCGGCACAAGAAGGCACCATCCCGCAGCTCTATATTGACGCCGCACGGGCCTACCTCAGCGACCCTGCCGGTTCAACAGTCCGCGAAATCGACTACGCGGACGGGCTCCGGGTCGCCCGGACCTTCAACGTTCCCGCCGCCGACGTCGTACTGGAGACGGGACTGTGAAGCGCGGCACAGCAGCCAGGGCGGCCGCGGCCCTTCTGGCGCTTGGCCTCGCGCTGAGCGGGTGTTCGGCAGCAACGGCAGAGCGGCCCGCCGTCGTCGTCACTACCAATATCCTGGGCGACATCACCCGCAACCTGGTAGGAGACCAGGCGGAGGTCGTGGTGTTGATGGAATCTAATGCCGATCCGCACTCCTTTGGCATCTCAGCTCAGCAGGCCGCCGTCATCGAGAACGCCGATCTTGTCATCCACAACGGCGCAGGCCTGGAGGAGGGGGTCCTCAACCACGTGGAGGCCGCCGCGGCAGAAGGCGTCCCCACGCTGGCCACCATGGACGCCGTCGAACCTCTGAATTTCACCCACGATGACGGTGACAGCGCTGCAGACCCACATTTTTGGACGGACCCGTCCCGGGTAGCGCTGGCCACTGAGGCAATCGCGGACAGCATCGTGGAGCACGTGGACGGAGTTGACGGCGCGGCCGTGCGCTCCCAGACGGCCAGCTATGCCGCAGAGCTGGACAAGCTTGAGGCTTCAATGGAAGAAAGTTTCGCCAGCATAGATCCCGGCAAGCGCAAGCTCATCACCAACCACCACGTCTTCGGCTATCTGGCACAGCGATTCGGTTTCGATGTCATCGGAGCGGTCATCCCTAGCGGAACCACCTTGGCCTCCCCCAGTTCGGCTGATCTCAACGACCTCACCGGCAAGATCCGCGAAGCAGGCGTGGTTGCAATCTTCGCAGATTCCTCCCAACCGGAACGCCTGGCGAAAGTGCTCGCCGCGGAAGCTGGGCAGGACATCACCGTGGTCCCACTCTTCACTGAATCTCTGGGAATAGAAGGATCCGGTGCACACACCTATCTCGAAATGATGCGGTCCAACACTGAGCGCATCACCAAAGCATTGTCTTGAGTGATCACTCGTCAACCCATAGGAAAAGGAAAAAACACGCATGCATTACCGCACTACACCCGCCCGCCTAGTAACAGCCCTGGCCGTCACAGGCTTGCTGCTCACAGGCTGCGGAGCTAACGCCACCCCGGCCGGGAGCAGCACCACGATCCCGTCAGCCAGCGCGTCCACTGTTGCCGATGCGGTCGCCCGCCTCGTAACCACCTACGAAGGCGGTGTCAAAGTCCTCGACGGGAAGACGTTCGAGGTCCTCGGCGACTTTCCGATGGACGGCTTCAACCGTGTAAACGCCGCAGGCGACGGCCGCCACGTCATCATCGCCACCACCGAGGGATTCAAGGTGCTGGATACCGGTGCGTGGAGCGAGGGCGACAAGCACTATGCCCAAGCCCCGGCCATGACGGACATCAACTTCCCCGCTAGCAAGCCGGGGCACGTGGTCCGCCACGATGGCAAGACCATCCTCTTCAGCGATGGAACTGGAGAGGTGACCATTTTCGAATCGAGCAGCCTAGCCAACGGGCAGCCGAAGACGGAGATCCACAAGGCCGCGGAAGCCCACCACGGTGTCGCCGTCGAACTCTCCAACGGCGAACTGGTCCTCACCCTGGGCAACGAGAAAGAACGCCCCGGCATCGTTGTCTTCGACAAGGACGGCAAGGAAATCGCCAGGAACGAGAACTGCCCGGGCGTGCACGGCGAAGCCGCGGCCTCCGGAGAAGCGGTGGTCATCGGTTGCCAGACGGGGGTCCTGATTTACTCGAAGGGCGAGATCACCAAACTGGAAAGCCCTACCAAGTACGGCCGCATCGGTAACCAGGCTGGCTCCGAGGAATCCGAGGTGACTCTGGGCGACTACAAGCAGGAGAAGGATGCCGAACTTGAGCGCCCGGAACAGATTTCACTGATCAACACCAAGACCAAGGAACTCACTCTGGTGGACCTGGGAACCAGCTACAGCTTCCGCTCACTGGCCCGCGGACCGCACGGTGAAGGTCTGGTGCTCGGCACAGACGGCGCCCTCCACGTCATCGATCCGAAGACTGCAGCGGTAACCAAGACCATCCCGGTGGTTGCGCCTTGGGAAGAGCCTCTGAAGTGGCAGGATCCCCGGCCGACGGTTTTCGTGAATGAGCACACAGCCTTCATCACGGAACCGTCCAAAAATACTATCCATGCTGTGGATATCGAGTCAGGGAAGATCACCGGTTCGGGCACCCTGAAAGAGACGCCTAACGAACTCACGGGCGTCACCGGATAGCTCACTTTCCTTCAGCGTCGATTGCTGAGTAGGTGCCCTTTTGGAGGTTCAAAAGGGCGTCTGCTCAGCAATCAATGGCTTCCGAATCGAAGAGGGACTGCAGATAAACGGTGGTGCGGAGCGCCCTCCCGGGGCAGACTGGGGCTGTGAGCGAACCATGGGTGCTGCATGTGGACCTTGACCAGTTCATAGCAGCTGTCGAAGTGCTGCGTCGGCCCGAGCTTGCCGGGAAGGCAGTGATCGTTGGCGGCCGCGGTGATCCGACGGAACGGGCGGTAGTCTCGACGGCGTCCTACGAAGCAAGGAAGTACGGCGTCGGCTCGGGAATGCCGCTGCGCATCGCAGCACGGAAAGTGCCCGACGCCGTCATCCTGCCCGTGGACGCTGATGCTTACCTCGCTGCGTCCGAAAAAGTCATGTCGGTGCTCCACTCGCAACCGGGCGCCACGGTCCAGGTGCTCGGCTGGGATGAAGCTTTCGTTGGGGTGCTGACGGAGAATCCCGAGGCGTACGCCCGGCGATTGCAGCAGGCGGTCCTTGAGGAGACCCGGTTGCACTGCAGCGTGGGCATCGGTGACACTCTGGTCCGTGCCAAGGTTGCGACGACGTTCGGCAAGCCAGCCGGCGTCTTCCGGCTCACGCATGCTAACTGGCTCGAGGTCATGGGGAGCCGGCCGACGATCGAGCTGTGGGGCGTGGGTACGAGGGTGTCGCGTCGCCTTGCCACGCTCGGCATAGAGACGGTTGCACAGCTCGCAGCGTCCAATCCTGATGACCTTGTCCCCGAGTTCGGTCCGAAGATGGGCCCCTGGTATGCCCAGCTCGGGCGGGGTGACGGCGCACGGACAGTCGATGACACGCCTTGGGTGGCCCGCGGGCACAGCCGCGAAACCACCTTCCAGCGGGATCTGACTGAGTCCGGGCAGATTCACGACGCCGTCAGGGAGTTGGCGGCGCAGGTCCTGGAAGATGTCGCGGCCGAGGGGCGGCCGGTGATCGGGCTGACGCTTAAGGTCCGCTACGCCCCGTTCCTCACCAAGACGTACGGCCGGAGGATCCCCCAGACGTCGGACCCGGCAGAAGTGCTCGCACGCACCCTCGACCTCGCGGCGAAGATCGAGCCGGATCGCCCCATCCGGCTCCTGGGGCTGCGGGCCGAAATGCCGATGCCCGAAGACTCACGGCAAGGGCATACCCCTACCCGCAGCGGATGGTGACAGAGCGGCCGCAGATCCCTCAAGGATGCGACGCAATGGCAAATCCGAAAGTGGCCGAGTGATTTGAGAGGTCACCGGCCCGTCCGGGCTGCTGGAGCGCTCAACGACGCGACTCGATCCTGCTGCAGTGCCGGAGACGCAGGCGGACCGCACCCTCAATGAGGGTACGGCCCGTTAGCACGGCGTGAGGTTAGACGACGATCAGTCGAAGCCGTGGCAGTAAACCTTGCGGATGGTCTCGGTGACCTCCCAGCGGCCCGTCCAGCCCTTGGGCTGAACCACCACGTCGCCGGCAGACACTTCATAAACGTTGCCGGTGGCGTTGTCGGTGACGGTCACGCGGCCGCTCACGATGTAGCAGAGCTCGGTGTCCTCGCGGGGGGTTATGTCCCAGCCGCCAGGCTGGCACTCCCAGACGCCGGTCTTGACCTCGGTGTCGAACTTCAGGATTGCCGTCTTGGGGTCACCTGAGTCGTAGCCGGCGCGGTAGCCGTTAGGCTCGAGTTCGCCCTGAACCTCAGCGGCAGGGACGTATACGTATGGACGCATGATTTTTCCTTCCAGTGGATCGTGAATTGTTGACAATCCTACTCTATTGGATCAGTACGCGTCTATCGCACTCGCGTTTCGACGCTGGCCCCCGGACATCCCTGCAGTCGACTGCGCGCTTGACCTGGTGCTTGCAGCTGGGATGTACCCGCGTTCAGAGGTCAGTTCGGCGTCCGCGGCATCGAGCATCTGTTCTACCGGCGCGCGTAGCTCGTCGGTCATCCGATCTTCGGCGTGAATGCGAGTTCGTCTGCAATTATCCGGGCAGTTTCGAGTGCAGATAAGTTCGTGTTATCTATTTTGAGGTAGTTATTTTTGATGAAAGAACCGCCGTCAGAATTCAGCTTGTATTTCTTGTCGTCTTCCAACAAACGCTTCCTGGAACTTTTTATATCCCGCTTGGATGCCTTGTGTGACAACCTGAATTCCGTTTCGTTCCGGCTCAGCCGCTCCTCCAGATCAGCCTGGAACTCAACGAAGTACACGTGTGCATCTTTGTTGGAAAAGTCTGAAGCCGGTGATTTTCGAAAGCTCGTGGCCCACAGTCATTTTGCCAACTGCAGGGGGTCCGAAATATGACGACAAATTTCACAAATTTTCCTATCGAAGCGGCTTCGTGCACCGGCAGACAGCTTCTTCCAGGTCGGCATGTCCCGCATGTCCGGGGGACGCCGGCCTTGCGCGACTAAAGGTCTAGCGTAATGGTCCGGGGCTGGGCGTCTGGACCTCCGGGAGGACCTGCTGAAGTACTCCCTGCAGGATCAGCGGGTTGACGTGCCACGTGTAGCGCATAATCAAGCCGAGGCCCTGGATGCACCAGTCGGTCACCACGTCCCCGTCGTCGCTGATCATGCTGCCCCTGACGTATTACGTACTACGTACTCCTGCTCCTTCTTCCCCAAAGCGTCACAATGAATCGTTGACACCCCCCAACCAAGCGCGTATCGTCGACAATCGACGCAGTAACCAATGTGTCGTCGACAATCGACGAAACGTCAATAATTTGGAGGATGAAATGGCATTCGAATTCGCAACCAAGCCGAAGTTCGCTACGTTCGACATGAACGGAACGCTGATCAAATTCGCTATCAACGATGCGATCCGTAAGGTCCTGGGTAACCGGTTGCCGGCTGAGATCGCCGATGATTACCTGCGGGCCTGCAAGGCGTATCGCATCGATGAGTGCACTGGCGAGTACAAGCCGTTCCACCAGATTGTCGCCGACTCGATGGAACGCGCCTCGCGTCGGCTCGGTCTGGAGTTCCATGCGGCTGACGCACGGGCGGTTTATGAGATTGTCCCCTCTTTTCAGCCGTACCCGGGTGTCACAGAGGCATTGAACCGCCTGGCTGAGGCGGTTCCGCTGGTCATCATCACGAACAGCGACACCGCGCATGCTGTGCAACTTGCAGAGAACCTCAAGGCCCCGTTCGAGGTCATCATCAGCGCCGAGCAGATGGGGATGTACAAGCCGCGGCTCGGTGCATTTGAGTACATGTTCGACAAGCTTGGCGTGACACCGGATGAGATCGTGCACGTGTCCGCGAGCCCGGTGTACGACCACCGCCCCGCGGCCATCATGGACATCAAGAACAAGGTGTATGTCGACCGCGGCTTCGAGCACGACGAGCACTGGCTCGGCTACGAGCGGATCACCGACATCGCCGACCTCCCCGTCCTCTTCGGCCTGCCGCGCCCCGCAGCCTCCTAAGGGAGACCTGTACAGATGAGTTTGCCACTGCCACAAACCGTAAAGGGCCACTGGGCTTCAGATCGTCTCGGGGCCCTGGGCCTGGAGCTGCCCGTCCTCGCTGATAATGCGTACTACGTGGACCACAGGGCTGTGGACTCCAGCATCCATATCTCCGGCCAGCTGCCGTTCAAGGACGGTGTGCTGCTGGGACAGGGCGTTGTGGGCCGGGACGTGGACCTGGAGACGGCGCGAGAGCTCGCGCGCCATTGCGCGCTGAACTGCCTGGCTGCCGCTGTGCAGGCGGTAGGCGATCTGGACCGCGTCCGGATCGTGCAGATGCTGGTCTTCGTGGCCAGTGGGCCGGGCTTCGGTCTGCAGTCAAAGGTCGCCAACGCGGCCAGTGAGTTGCTCATCGAGGTCTTGGGCGAGAACGGTCGGCACGCCCGCACTGCGATCGGGGTCGCCGGGCTGCCCCTGAACACGCCGGTAGAGATCCAGATGATCTGCACGGCAGTTTAGTAACAGGCACGACGGCGGCAACGCGCGACGGCGATGTTGTTCGGGACCCGCTGCAGCGGGTCCCGAACAATCAGCATCCGAGGAGGTCAGATCCCTACCCTCGATCAACCATTCACAGAATCGTGAGGAGTACAGCGTGAACCGCATTCAATCAGCACTCGAGGCTCTCCTCGAGCGAATCGATAGCCCCTCACCGATCGTGCTGGCGCACGTGATGCAGGAGAACATCGACCGCATGCAGGCCTTCGCCAACGCTCAGAACCTCGACGTCAGGCCGCACGTCAAGACCCACAAGTGCGTCGAAATCGGGCGGCGCCAGGTCAAAGCCGGGGCGGTCGGAATCACCGCAGGCAACGTCGGTGAGGCAGAGGTCTTCGCAGCCGCCGGGTTCGACGACATCTTCATCGCCTACCCGGTCTGGGCCGCCGGAACGAAAGGTCCCCGGATCCGCAAACTCGCCGAAACCACCCGGCTGCGAGTCGGCGCCGATAACGTCGCGGCAATCAACGCCCTCGCCGATGCGATGGGGGACGAGCCAGGGCTGCTGCAGGTCGTGATCGAGGTCGACTGTGGTGCCCGCCGTTCCGGGGCTGCTCCCGAGGCCGCAGGCGATCTCGCCCTGGCCGCGCGAAAGCGCGGCCTGGTGCCGGCCGGGGTCTTTACCTATCCGGGCCATGGGAGCGCCGGTCCGGATGCCCGCAAGCGTGCCGCAAGTGACCAGGATGCCGCGCTCGTGACGGCGGTGCGCAGCCTCACCGCAGCCGGAATCACCCCTGAGGTGGTCAGCGCCGGTTCCACACCCACCGTGGAATTCGCCACCAACAGCGTCATCACCGAGATCCGGCCCGGCGAGTACGTCTTCAACGACTTGAACAACACCAGGCTCGGTGCCTGCACCGCGGATCAGATCGCGCTGTTCGTCGCCGGCACCGTGGTCAGCGACTGGGTCCCCGATCAGGTCATCCTGGACATCGGCACCAAAGCCCTCGGCCGCGAAGGCAACCCCGAGATCGGCTACGGCGCCATTGCCGGCACTAACGCCGTCCTGTCCAGGCTCAACGAATACCACGGCTTCCTCCCCCTGCCCGGCGGAGACTTCCGCCCAAGCGTCGGCACGGTGCTTCCCGTGGTCCCCAACCACGTCTGCCCGGTGGTGGTCAATTTCGAGGAGTACATCGTCACCGACAGCACCGGCACAACCCTGGAACGGTGGCCCGTCGACGCCCGCGGGTTCCTCAACTGACCACCCCGAACTAAAGCCCACGAAGGAATGTCTGACATGAGACTTGATAAGACCACCGCCCTGGTCACCGGCGCCAACAGCGGAATCGGGGAAGCAGTTTGTTCCCACTTCCGCAATGAAGGTGCCCGGCTGCTGCTCACCGGCCGCAGAGAGCACCTCGACAACGCGAAGCCAGAGGACCTGTATGTCCCCGGAGACCTCAATGACGAGGCATTTGTCGAAAGCCTTGCACGCCAGGCCGCCGAGTCCTTCGGCACCGTGGACGTCGTCGTCCTCAACCACGGCCTGCAGGTAAGCGGCCCGCTGACAGAGATGGCCTACGAGGATGCGAAAAACGTCCTCCACAGCAACCTGCTCAGCTCGTTCCTGGTGATGAAGCACTTCGCGCCGCTGATGCCCGCCACGGGGGGCTCGTTCGTCCTCGTCAGTTCCCGGTTGGGCATGGTCGGCAAGCCCGATGAAGTCCTGTACTCCGCGGCCAAGGGAGGCCTGATCATGCTGGCGAAGGGCGCCGCGATCGAATGGGCCTCACGGAACATCCGTGTGAATGTCGTCGCTCCGGGTCTGACTGCGACCCCGATCATCGAAGCGTCGTTCCAGCGCAGGGAGGACCCCGATGCCTACCGCGCCCAGCGCGAGGGGCAGATTCCGCTCCAGCGCCTGGCCACCCCCGCAGAGATCGCCGACGCCATCCTTTTCATGGCGTCGAAGGAATCGTCCTACATCACCGGAGCGGTCCTGCCCGTCGACGGCGGATACACCGCAGCCTGAACACCACAACCGTTCCCAGATAAATAAGGACAACTCATGACAGCGCTTGCGGCAACACCCCGAAACGGAGATCTTGGCTTCTGGATGGCCGGACTGGCGGACACCAGGCCAACCTACCCCCGCTTCACCAGTCAGGACTCTGTAGACCTGGCAATTGTCGGCGGCGGCTACACCGGCCTCTGGGCTGCGTACTTCGCCAAGAAACTCGAACCATCACTCAAAGTCGCGGTATTTGAGGCAGAACAGATCGGCTACGGCGCCTCCGGACGAAACGGCGGCTGGCTCTCGGCAATGCCCCCAGGAAACCGGGCCACCTTCGCACGCGCCTCCGGCGGAGGGCTGGAAGCCAGCATCGCACTGCAGCAGGAGTTTGTCGCCGGCGTCGATTCCGTCCTGGATATTCTCCGGGCCGAGGGCATTGATGCGGATCAGAACAAGGGCGGCGCGCTCGTCGCAGCCCACACCAAGGCGGGGCTGGGCCGGCTCGTGACCAGGCGTGACACCGACTGGAAGTACGGGCTGACCGAAGACGATGTCCACCTGCTGGACCGGGACGAGTTCCAGAGCGAGATCAACATCTCCACCGTCCACGGCGGGCTCTTCTATAAGCATTGCGCGCGGATAAATCCGGCGAAACTTGTCTACGGTCTCGCTGAGACCCTGACCTCGATGGGGGTGAGCATTTACGAAGGCAGCCGGGTCGGCAGCGTCGAGAACACGACCCTCACTGTGAACAACGGGCGGGTGACCGCGGCCAAGACGTTCATCTGCACGGAAGGGTATTCCGGAGAGCTGCTGGGCAGCAGGACCCTGATACCGATCAATTCCTCGATGATCGTGACCAAGCCGCTGTCGGAAGAGGCATGGCAGCAGATCGGCTGGAACGGGCCGCAGTGCCTTAACGACTCCGCGCACACTTTCATCTATTCGCAGCGAACTGCGGACGGCCGCATCGCCATCGGCGGCCGCGGAGCGCCTTACCGCTACGGCTCAGGCACAGGAGGCGCCGGTTCAACACCCCAGTCCACCATTGACCTGATCTCTACAAAGCTTCGCTCCTTCTTCCCGGGTATCCAACTCGAAGTGGATCACGCCTGGTCCGGAGTCCTCGGGGTTACTCGTGACTGGAACGGGGGCGTGCACTGGGACAAGGCAGCGGGGATCGGATCGTCCACCGGCTACGCCGGGCACGGCGTCACGGCAGCCTACGTCGGCGGCAGGACACTCGCGGAGCTCGCCTTCGAACACCAAACGGAACGGACAACACTCCCCTGGGTCGGCTACCGCTCACGGAAGTGGGAACCGGAACCCCTCCGCTGGCTCGGTGTCCACGGCATGTACCGGCTCTTCGGACTTGCTGACCAGTGGGAAGAGCGCAGGGACTCCACCAAGACCTCGCTCCTGGCAAAATTCGGCAGCAGACTCGCCGGACTCCACGAATAACCCACTCAACCTTTCACCCGAACCCCTTAGAAGGAACACCATGAAAACCATCAACAAAGCCCAGACGGCCGCCGCGGGGCTTGCTGTCCTGCTGGCACTGACTGCCTGTGGCGGCGCGGCCACCGGCAAAAAACTCGGCCTGAAGCTGAAGTTCGAAAACACCGCCTTCGACACCATCATTCCCGGCATCGACGGCGGACGCTACGACTTCACCGCCACCACCATGTCCGCCACCGAAGAACGCCTCAAGGTCCTGGACATGATCAACTACCTCAAGGGCGGCTCGGCCGTGGCAGTACCCCATGGCAACCCGCTCAAACTGACCAACGAGACGCTCTGCGGCAAGAACATCGGCGTCACCAAGGGCTCCACCCAGCAACTCAAGCACCTGCCCAACGTCTCCAAATGGACCTGCGAGGAAAAGGGCCAGCCCGCCATCAACGGCATCACCCTGCCCAACGTCCAGGAAGCCCTCACCCAGCTCGACTCCAAGCGCATCGACGGCGTCTTCTACGACGCCAGCGCCCTGGCCTGGGCCAACGAGCAGCAGCCCAACCACTTCCACATCCTCGAACCCCGCATGGACACCCGCACCAACACCAACGTCGCCATGGGCCTGAAGAAGGGCTCCCCGTTGACACCGGCCCTGCAAAAAGCCATCCAGTCCGTACTGGAGACCCCGGAGTACAAGGAATCCCTGGAGTACTGGGGCCTCGGCGAATCAGCCATCACCGAAGCCGCAATCCGCTAATAGCCGTCCATTCAGCAAATAACTACCGAAAGAAGCAAACCCGACATGGAACAGGTGCTCTAAACATGGACGGAAAACTGGCAGTCATCGGACTGGGCAGCATCGGAAGCATGGCACTCTGGCAGGCCTCCCGCCTGTCCGATTCCGTCGTCGGGTTCGAAGCCCAGGTACCTGCTCACGGCCGTAGCGCCGTGGGCGGGGACACCCGGCTCTTCCGCATGATCTACCGTGGATTGCCTGACCTCTACCCCATCCTGGAGCGTTCACGGGATCTGTGGGCTGAACTGGAAGCAGAAACAGGACAGGACATCCTGATCCGCTGCGGCGGCCTGTCCATCGGGGCCAAAGACGGGCCCTACCTCTCGGCCCTGCTGGAAACCACAACGGCCAACGGCGCCGAACACGAAGTCCTCAGCCGCGAGGGGATGGCCGAACGCTACCCGCAGCACAACCTCGGTCCGGACGACATCGCCGTCTACGACCCGAACGCAGGGGTCCTTCGCACTGACCGCGCTGTCGTCGCCGCGGTCGCTGCTGCCGAGGCCAACGGCGCAACGATCCACACCGACACCCCGATCGAAAGCATCAGCGAATCGGCCGACGGCGTCGTTATCACCTCGGGTGATAAGTCCTGGACCTTCGAGAAGGTCATCGTCTCCTCCGGTGGCTGGTCCCAGCGCCTCATGCCTGATTATCTAAAGGCGCACACGGAAACGCGCAGGGTTATCCTGACCTGGTTCGTTGCCCGAGACGGAGCAGAGTTCGGCCCGGAAAGGTTCCCTACTTTCAGCCGGATCTCCGGGGACCGCGCCATGTACGGTGCACCGGCCGTCGACGGCGTCACAGTCAAAGCCACCCTGGACGGCCGCGGAAGGCCAACTCCTCTCGCTGACGCAGTACCGAGGGAACTGACCCCCGCAGAAATCACCGAGACCACCGAAACGATCTTGGAGTTCCTCCCCGGTCTCAATCCGACGATCGTCCGCTCCGATGCCTTCCCCGACCTCTACACGAAGGACCGGAACCCGCTGCTGGGTTGGTTCGGCGGGTCAAGCAGGATTTACGGCGCCACAGGTTTCTCCGGCGGAGGATTCAAAAACGCCACGGGCTATGGCCACATTGCAGCATTCGAAGCGCTCGACAAAGGAACCATCAATGGTCTGGATTTCGTCAGGCCCGAACGCTTCAAGACGAGCTAGGCCAACCTGCAGCCACAAAAAGCTGCACTATGAAGAAAGCGTGAGATGAGTGGGATGTCAATGGTGGCACCAGAAGAACTGTTTGCCTTGGAGGAAAGACCCACAGCACAGCTGATCGCTGATCATCTGCGTGAACAAATCGTCCAGGGATCGATCCGCCCCGGGCAACAGATCAATGAATACTTCCTGGCGAGCCAGCTCAACATGTCCAGAAGTCCTGTCAGGGAGGCACTGCAGCGTTTATGCCAGGAAGGGATCCTCGTCTATCGGCGCAATCACGGATTGTTTGTCTCCCACGTTGAAAGGCATGACCTTAGGGAGATCTACAAGGCCCGCCAGTCCATCGACTCCGCCGCGGCCGGCAGGCTGTTGGATGGCAGCCCGCGGCAGATCAAAGACACCTGTGACGCGCTCAAGGAGATTGTGCGTGAAATGGCCAAGCAGGTGGCCACTTCAGACCGGCACACAATTGCAGGCCTTGAGCTGCAGTTCCACTCAGCCCTCGTTGCCGGCGCGGGAAATTCCCGTTTCATCCGTATCTACAAGACACTCGCGGCTGAATCAAGAATGTGTAACCTCGACATGGATTTCTCCCAGGCACAGAGGGAGGTTCTGGTAGAGGAACATCAAAATATCGTGGACCTCCTGGAGGCCGGCGACAGGGAAGGTCTCCTCACTGCGATCAAGCGGCATATGCAAAAAGCCGTTGAGGACCTCGCCGCAACTCAGCAGGCGCAGTATCCCAGAATACTTGGGTAACGCGCTGTATAATCGACAATCGACAAGAGGGGCGGCATGATGGACGGCAAGTTCAAGTGGCAGGAACAACGGACGACGACGCCGGACGGCGTGTACCGCGTGCTCCGTACAGCCATCCTGGATGGAACTGTGCCCCCGGGGGAACAGCTGCGCGAGACACACATTGCTGCCGATCTCGGAATCAGCCGGTCCCCGCTGCGTGAGGCGCTGACCAAGCTTGAGGAAGAAGGGCTGGTCGTAAAGATCCCCTTCCGGGGATCATTTGTTGTGGAGGTGAGTGCCCGCGACGTCGCCGAGATCGCAGCAATCCGTTTACTGGTGGAGCCTTACGCTGCTGAGCTCTCGGCCCCGGCTTTGCGCGGCCCTGAACAACTTCGGCTGAAGCAAACCATCGAGGAACTTTACCGGGCCACGGACACGCACGATATCCCGGCCAGCGTTGACGCCCACCTTCGCTTCCACAGGCTCTTCTACGAATTCTCGGGGAACTCAGCCCTGCAAGCTCTTTGGAACGGATGGGAGAACAAGCTGCGTCTCTACTTCGCAGTCGATCACCCTACTTACAGCGACCTCCATGAAATCGCCGTTGAGCACGAGAGACTGGCTGGACTTGCTTTAGACGGCGACTTCGACGCCTTTCGTCAGGAGATGGGCGGCCAGTTCCGTAACGCGCTTAGCGCTGAAAGTCCAGAGGAAACGTAGCCCGGGGTCCGGCGTCGAGAACGGGCCGGTTGCTTCGTATTACCGCAGGGGTGTCTTCCAACTGGAATGCACCCCTGTTGTCATATACCGCCATATCCGTATTATTGCGAATCATTCTTGATAAGCTGGGAGGACATCCCACCCCCTCTCCACTAAGGATCCGTCATGTTCCCCGCCCTCCCAGCAGGCAGCAACAGATGAGGCCGACGGCGGCGCGAAAGTTGCGCGCAAAACCCACCCGGCGCCCGGTAAGGGTTGAGCCTGCCCCTCAGCTACTGCTGGCAAGCCCGCTCATCTTCAACATCGGCTTCTTTGCCGTTGTCCCGTTCCTCGCGGTCGCTATGCGGAACGACTTCGGCATGGGCGCGATGGCAATTGGAATCGTCCTTGGTGCGCGCACTTTCGCCCAGCAGGGCATGTTCCTTTTCGGCGGGGTGATCGCGGACCGGTGGGGAGCACGGCAGTCGATGATCGCCGGCTGCCTGGTGCGGATTTCAGGCTTCCTGACGCTGGCCTGGGCCTCGGACTTCCCGCTGTTCCTGATCGGTGCCGTCATCACAGGCATTGGCGGCGCCCTGTTTACACCCGCCCTTCAAAGCCTCGTGGCGGCCGCTTCCCAGGGAGGCGCTACCCGGAAGGCGGATGCCGGGGAAGGTAGAACAAAAGAGGACGCCGCTCGCAGCGGCAGGGGCAACCAGCACAACAGATCATCGCTTTTTGCCTTGGTGGTGGTGTTCGGGGAGATAGGCACGGTTGTTGGTCCTCTGCTGGGAGCCCTGCTGCTCCATACCGGCTTTGATACCGCCCTGTTGGCTGGGGCCGCCGTGTTCACCGTCATGGCGCTGGTCTTTTGGCTGTTCATCCCCAAACCTCAAATTCAAGCCCCCAAAACCTCAAGCGAATTGTCCGGCCATTCACAGTCGTCTGGCCTTTGGTCCTGCCTAAGGGAGAAAAGGTTCATCGGGTTCGCTGCCTTTTACAGTGTCAATCTCCTGGCGGCCAATCAACTCTACTTCGGCCTTCCCGTAGAACTGGAACGCAGCGGTGCGGGCATCCAGGCCCTGGCGATAGTCTTTGCATTCGCGTCCGTCCTGACAATCACTCTTCAATGGCCTGTTGCACGGCTAATGCGCAAGGCCGGACCTAAAACAGCGCTCCCCCTCGGCTTTGCCCTCCAGTCCACGGGCTTCGCTTCCGTCGCTGCGTTGGCGATCATTGCACCGCCAGCCGATCTGCCGATGCTGCCGGCCCTCGTACTGGTGACAGGTCTTGCCCTCGGCAACATGTGCGTGACACCCATAGCGATGGGACTTGTACTCGAGTTTTCCGCCGGACGTCCCACCGGGGCCTATTACGGGCTGCTCGCCAGCGCCGGAGGGCTCGCCGTCGTCATCGGCAACACCGCCCTGGCCCCGCTTTACGAACTCGCCTACACGCCCTCAATCACGGCATTCGCTCCCTGGCTCCTCCTGTCCCTGCTCGGAGCGATAACCGCAACGTTTATCCACAGGTTCGTTCCCAAACCGCCCTCCCCCGCCGCAGTGACTCAGGACCTTCCAGAAGCGTGCTCGATACAGAACGGTGTCCAGGGCCTGGCCTCAAGACGGCCTTCGGGAATGGCAGAGCCACACACTGCACAGAGTCCGTAACTGCCATTGGCAATCCGGGCAAGAGCTGCCTCAATCTGCTCCAGTCCCGCCCGGCTTTGCTCCAAGAGTGCAGTGGCCTGGGAAAGCTCGAAAGCGATGGTGCTGCCTTCGGGATCATGCTCATCATCAACATTGGAGTTCTCCCGGGCTGCACTCACCGAGCCGATGTCCCGGCGGAGTGCCTTCAGGAGGGCATCTTTTTGGTCCCGCTCTCCCTCGAGAAGGACCCGGAAACGTGCCATGTCCACCATGGTCTGCAGGCTACCCCCAACACCGGGCACCGTCGAGGATTCCAGCATTAGAACCGGGCCAACCTTGGCAAATCGGCCTTGGGCGGGTAGCTGTCATTGAAAGTGCACTATGAGTGCATTATGCTGCATGTATGAATGCAAGCATAGCGTCCCTGGCGTCCGCAATCGGCGCCCGGGTCAAACAGGAACGTCAGGCCCGCCGCTGGACCCTGGACCAGTTGGCCGAAGCGGCAGGCGTGAGCCGTCGCATGATCATCAATGTGGAACAGGCAACCATGAACCCCAGCGTGGGCACGCTGCTGCGAATCAGCGATGCCCTCGGAATTGGTCTCCCTGATCTGGTCCAATCCCCCGAACCCAAGGCCGTCAAGGTGATCCGGAAGGGTGAGGGTGCAGTCCTATGGAGCAGCGAATCCGGCGGCCGCGGCGTGCTGGTAGCCGGGACAGAACCTCCCGAAATTGTTGAATTGTGGGATTGGATCCTCGGCCCGGGCGACAAGCACACCAGCGAGGCTCACACGCCCGGCACGAAAGAACTCCTGCAGGTTCAGGAAGGCTCAGTCGCAGTCAGCGTCGCGGACCAAACGGTCGCCCTCAACACCGGGGATTCGATAACCTTCCCCGGGGATGTGGCCCACTCATACGCCAACAACAGCACCGAACCGGCGAGGTTCTCGCTCGCCGTCTTCGAGCGCGGCGTGGGGTCACAGCATAGGGAGGCCGGCAATGCGTAACGCCGAAGCACTCCAGGAAATCCTCAAGGCAGGGCACGTCGAGCCTGCGGTATTCGAGCTCCGGCCCGACTACCGTGCCCTGTTGATCGCCGTCGACGGACTCGTGCCGGGACCGAGCGATGACGCCAGCATCGCCTTGCTGGAGCAGGCGGAAGCAGCAGCCAAAATGGCATTCGCGGAGCAAAAAGTGGAACACCTCCCCCACGTCGCAGCATGGCGGGAGGCGTACCAAGCCTTTGGAGCTAAGCCCAACCGCACCCGTAACAGCCTCGAAGCACTGGTCCGCCGCGCTGATGCCGGGCTCCCCAGGGTCAACAGGCTCACCGACCTCTATAACGCTGTCTCGGTGCTGCACCAGATTCCGCTCGGCGGCGAAGACCTCGCAGGCTACGTCGGGGCACCGCGTCTTATCCGTGCCACGGGTCAGGAACCGTTCGACACGGTGGCAAACGGAGCGCCCCTGACTGAATACCCGGATCCAGGTGAGGTGGTCTGGTGTGATGACGACGGCGTGACCTGCCGCCGCTGGAACTGGCGTCAGGGCCGGCGCACTCAACTCCGCGACGAGACCACCACAGCCTTGTTTATCCTCGACGCACTCGAGCCAATGACCACCGAAGCCCTCCTCGCCGCGGGCGAAGACCTGACAACACACATCGTCCGCCTTGGCCCCGACGTCGTCACCACTCAGCACCTCATTGAGTCCGCTCAGTGAAGCCCAATACTTTCCGAAGGAAGCCACAGCAATGAAGCGAACCCCTGATAAGCACAACCGGGCCTCCGTCCATGACTCCACCTGGGCGGTCCATGGAGGAAACAGCATCGACAAAGGTACCGGCGCGCTCCGCACGCCCTTGGTCATGGCAAATTCCTATGTTCTCCCGGACGACCCCTCCGCAATGGATTGGTCGAGTGTTGACGAAGGGCTGGTTTACACGCGAAACGCCGGCGCCAACCAGGTGGCTCTTGAAACCAAGCTCGCGGCCATGGAGGGCGCTGAAGCTGCCGCCGCCTTCGCGACTGGTGTGGCGGCACTGCACGGCGTCTTCTTCACCCTGCTGAAATCAGGCGATCACGTTGTGGTCTCCAATGTGACGTACGAAGCGGTGTACCGCCTGTTCGGCGAACTTCTTCCGGAAAAATACGGTATTCAGGCGACGTTCGTGGACGCCGATGATCTCGACGCAGTACGGGCTGCTGTGCGTCCCAACACAAAGCTGATCCATGCCGAAACCATTGCGAACCCGACAACCAAGGTGGCCAACGTCGCAGCACTGGCAGCCATCGCCAAAGACGCCGGCGTACTGCTGACCATCGACGCCACGTTCACGCCGGCACCGTTCTACCGCGCGCTTGACGACGGGGCCGACCTGGTCATCCACTCCCTGACCAAATACATTAACGGCCACGGCGATGCCATGGGCGGAGTGGTCATCGGGCGACGCGAGCTGGTCCAGCACATACGGCACGACGCCATCGTGGATGCCGGTGGCGTGATTTCCCCGTTCAACGCATGGATGATCATGCGCGGCTCCGTGACGTTGCCGCTGCGCCTCAAGCAGCAGTTCTCAAGCGCCGAGAAAGTGGCGGCGTTCCTGGAATCCGAACCCCGGATTGCCTACGTGCTCTACCCCGGATTGGCCTCCCATCCACAGCACGAACTGGCCGGCAAACAGTTCGCTGGCCGCGGATACGGCGGCGTGCTCGCGTTCGCCATCGAAGGAGACTCGGACACCCAAAACCTCTTTGTGAAGAACCTGCAGGTCATCACCTCCGCGGTGTCCCTTGGACACGATGAGACGCTCATTGTGCACGTGGGCCCGGACGCCCGTGGAGGATCGGAAAATTACCCGGCCTCTTTCCACAAGTATGGTCACCTGCGTCTTTCGATCGGCCTTGAGGACCCGGAAGACATCATCGACGACATCCTCAGCGCCCTTGACAGGACGCTCGGGGAAAACTAACGCCGGAAGCCTACCGCCCAGCCGTCCGACTCCAGTAGCGGTCAAGGACCGAAACGGCGACCGCCACGGTGATGAGTCCGGATGCCAGGAACAGAGGGAGTTGGGCGGCAGGAGCGATGATCGCCCCGGCCAAGGCAGTGCCGGCCGATCCTGCGGTAATTTTCAAGGCACCCACCCAGACAAACACCTGACCGCGCGCCTCGGCAGGTGCGTACTCGCTTCGCGCTGCCAGGGTTGCGGCGAAGAAGCAGGAGTTGAGTAGCCCAGCGAAAGCGTAGGCCACGATGGCCGCCGGAAATACTCCGACGAGCGCTGCCCCGCAAAGGGCAGCACCCACGGCAGCACCGAGCCCGGTCATCAGCGGGTCCGCATCGGTTCTCATGGGCCGGATCATGACGCCCGCGGATCCGATCAGTCCGCCCAGCCCGTACGCTGCCGTCAGTATCCCGGCTGCAGCCGGTTCAACGCGGAGCATCCCAGTGGACGCGACGGCGGTGATGGGCAGCGCTGCGACAGACAGGGCGACGACGACAGTCAGGTAGAGCGTGCGGCGCAAGGGACCGCTTCCGACCATCATCAGCAGTGTCTGGCCCGGCCGGGGAACGTCCGACGGAACAGCTGCAGGCGGCGAATAGGGCAAGAGCCAGACCACAGCGGCCGCAACAACTGTTGATGCGGCAAGGAGAAGTGCCGCGATGGCGGGATCCGCCCACGCCGAGACAGCCGCCACCAGCGCAGGCCCAATGGTGCCGCCGATACCGTAAGTGGCAACGTCCCACCCCTGAGCCCGACGCTGGCTTGTTCTGTCACTGCCGGCGATAGCTGCCAGGCGGCTACTGATGCCACCGGTCAGGAGCGGGCCAACCAGCCCGGAGACCAGGAGCAGTACGCCCGGCACGATGGGCGGTGTCACCGGGTACAGCAGGACAGCAGCAGCCAGGGTGACACCATGCGCAATGCAGGCCAAGGCGATCACCGTTCGGCCATCACGGGCGGTGTCCAGACGCCTGGCAATGAGGGGACCAAAGAGATGCGGTGCCGTGATGCACGCACCAAGGATCCCGGCCACCCATCCGGGGGCGCCGCTGGTGGTCACGAGCAGGACGATGGCGACGACGGCACCGCCGTCTGCGCTGCGGGCCAACGTGGCCGCAAGGACGTAACGTGCAAGACCTCCGGAAACCGTGGACTTTCCCGTCTCCTTCCGGGTCTGGCTTTTTCCACCGAGAAGACTCACGGTGCCCTCCTCCAAGTCACTCGCACTGGTTATGCCTTCAACCCGCTCTGGCGGATGGCTTGTGCAACCTTTTCCCTGCCCTCGCTGTCCAGCCCGCGCAGGGGTAGCGGCAGCGCTGAAGACCTTACGATTCCGAGGTCTTCTGCAAGGGCCGCAGTTACCCGGAGGCTGCCGTAAGTTCGGAACAACTGCCACATCGGCTCAAGCTCTGCCGACGCTTTCAAAGCAAGCTCGCGGCGACCGGCCAAGGCATGATCCACGATGGCCTTGGCCTGTAGCGGAAGCACCCCTGCAATCACCGAATACCAGACGTCGCAGCCGGCCAGCAGCGCCTCGGCCGCAACCCAGTCCCCGCTGATCCCCACGGATGTTCCCTGCGGCAGCCGGGAGCGGAGCTCTCCGATCCGGGCGGAAACCTTACCGGCAGCGGGTGGTGGAATCTTTATCCCCGCGATTCCCGGGATCCTTGCGATGCGAGCGTGAAGATCGTCCGAGAATGTGAAGCCCGTTGTACCCGGGTTGTCGTAGACGACGATCGGAAGGGCTGTTTCAGCGGCGACTTGCTCATACAGGCCGAATACTTCCGCCTCGGTGAGCCGCTGGTAGGAGACTGGAGCCAGAAGCAAGGCAGATGCACCTGCTGCCTGCGCATCCCCTGCCAGTGCAAACACGTCCCGGGTACGTACTGCCCCTACACCGGCCAAGACAGGAACGCCATGAGCGGCATCCACGGACGCCTCCAGGACGGCCCGCCGTTCATCACGGGACAGGTAGGCGTAGTTCCCCGTCGAACCAAGGACACCCAGGGAGTCCACTCCGGCCTGGGCTGCGCGGGATACCAGCTGGGCAACAGCTTTGAGGTCGACATTTTCACCCTGCATGGGAGTGAGGGGGAATGCACTGAGGCCGTTGAACACGGAGTCCTTCTTTCATCGGGCTGTGCAGGCCGAGGCCAGAGCGCAGCGTGAGGTACTTACCGATTTCATGCTGTCAAAGGCTTTGGTCCTACACTAGGTCCAAGAATCACCAAGTTTGGAGGTCCAATGAGTGAAGCCGAAATTCCCATCGATCTGGACAGGGACAGCTCTGTTTCCTTGGCCGCGCAAGTAGCCGGCCAACTGCGTGCCGCCATCCTCAACGGAATCCTCCAACCCGACCACACCCTTCCTGCTACCCGCAGGATGGCTTCAGAATTGGGCATTTCACGGGGTGTGGTGGTCCGGGCATTCGAGCAGCTGTCCGGGGAAGGGTTCCTCGAGAGCAGCGGAGCAGGCGGGACCACGGTGGCCGTCCGGCCCGACATCCAACGACCCCCAAAAAAGGAGCAGCATCCCAGCCGTGGCCCCGAGACGGCTGACCTGATAGATCTGACTCCCGGGCGGCCATCAGGGTCACCGTTCAAGGACCGCGAATGGCGCAATGCCTGGAAAAAGGCGTTATCGGAACAGGGAAACACCCACCTGCCGCCGGCACTTGGAACGGTCGCGCTGAGGAAAGCTGTCGCAGGGCATCTGGCGGTGTCACGGGGCCTCGCCGTCGAACCTGAAGATGTCATTATCACTGGCGGAACCAGTGATGCCCTGCACCTGATTGTGTCCATGCTGCGCACCCGCGGAGCTGATCCGCGCATCCTGCTGGAGGATCCCGGCTACCCAAGAGCCCGCTGCGTCATGAGAGCCGCTGGCGCTCAGCTGCAGACTGTTCCGGTGGACGAAGACGGTCTGCGAACTTCACAGCTGGCCGCACTCACGGACATTCCGGACGCGGTTCTCATAACGCCCAGCCACCAGTATCCACTCGGGGGCCGAATGGCTGTCCAGGAACGGCTGGGGCTCCTGAAATGGGCCGACCAACACAATGTGCTCGTTCTGGAAGATGACTACGACAGCGAATTCCGTCACAGCAGAATGCCCCTTCCTGCCGTTTCCTCACTTCCCACAAATGCTGAAGTAGTACTTTTGGGAACGTTTTCCAAGAACCTGAGCCCCTGGCTGCGTTGCGGTTACCTCGTGGTTCGCGGCGAATCGGGCCGCGGGCTGAAAGCACTACGTGAAGCCCTGGACACGCCTGTGGCAGGAGTGCTGCAATCAGCCCTGGCGCATTACATCCAAGGGGGAGGACTTTCACGCCACGTCACGCGCGCGCGTCGGGAGTACTCGCACCGCCGTGCCCTGCTTATCGACCGCCTCGGGGCCCGCGAAGACTTGGAGCTCGGCGCTCTTGAGGGAGGGCTCCATGCTGTTATCCGTTTCCAGGAACCCAAGGCTACAGCTGTGGCTGCGAAAGCTCTCGAGCAGGGCATCCGAGTGGTGCCCCTGGCTGACTACTACGCCGACCGGCCCCCAATGAACGGCCTGGTCATAGGGTATGGCGCAGTCACCGACCTCCAGCTGTCCGAAGCTCTCAACCTCCTGGGAAGCCTTCTCGACGCGGACCCAGTAGCGGAAGATTAGCTGCCGTCGTCGTCAATCCAGAAAGGTGGTTACAACATCCCGCACCAGTTCGGTCCTTGCCAGTCCGAAGAAATGTGTTGTGCCGGGAAACACTGCGAGCTGCGAAGCGGGCACTCCTTCAAAGTCGCCGTTCACATCTCCCCCGCGCAGCTGAAGGAAACGCACCGCATGCTCGAGCTTGACCATGTCGCAATCACCGACGGTGATCAGTGTGGGCGCGGCAATGCCGCGGATCTTGTCGTCACTCCAGCCTGTGGCACCCGCATCGTAGCCTCCGAGCTTGTCCAAGAGCGCCTGGAGATGCTCGTGGTCCGGGTGCGGCGAAACAGCCAGATAGCGCTCTTCCATTGGGGTACCGGCAATCATATCGACTGTCATCGCAGCAACCGCTTCGGCGTTTCCGCCCCGGTCGCCGTCGGGGCGAAATGACACCGACGAGACAATGAGTTTGCGCACAAGGTCCGGACGGTTGACGGCAAGATGCAGTGCAACCGCGCCGCCGACGCTGAATCCGAACACATCGACCTCCCGGACCTGCAGATGGGCAAGGAGCCCGACGACGTCGGAGGCCAGGTCGGGGGTGTTCAGTGGACGGTCGATGTCGTTGGTTCGGCCGTGACCTTGAAAGTCCGTGGCGATGACCTTGCGTCCGGCCGACAAGCTTGGGATCAATGCCCCAAACTGCTGCTGGATATCGAACAGCCCGCCATGCAGGAGCAAGAGCGGTGTGCCGCCGGCACCATGCAGCTCGTAGTACATCTGCATTCCGTTGACTGGGGCATACCCGCTTCCGGGACCTTCGGTCACATCCGGGTGCATCGCCGCGTCCTCCACTCCCCGTCCACCGCTTCGTTTCGGGCTATCCTAGTCCGGATGCTGTCTCGGCAGCAGGGCAATCAGACGCCCCCTGCGAAGCCCCTGCTCCCTCACTTCCAGGTCCTGCAACAAACTCACCCGAAGCTGGGCACTCCTGAGTCTAGGAACTTAGGTGGAGCGCCGATTCGAGTCCCAGCCCCCGGCTTCCGCCAACCGCCCCTGTCAGTGTCCAGGACGCAGGGGTGCCGCTCAATGCAGGCATTACCTCTCCCCTGATGATGAACCTCGCGTCGCCCGGATCACCACTAGCCGACCACCAGCCGGTTGTTGGGCAGTGATGACCAGTGCGTGATGGTTCCTCGAGAATGAGAGTCGAAGCAGCGGGACGACGTTTCTTCATGACATTCCTTTATTAAGAGGCCGGACGGGTACCGTCCTCGGTTGGTAATGCACATGGTCAGTCTAGCCGATTGTCAACAATCCACAATAGGTTCGGAGGGTTGGTTTTCGCGTTTTTGTTGACAGTTGAACAGTGGGCATTTAGATTCATAGTGAATGAAATAACCGCAACTCAGCTCGAACCGATGCACTGGGCTCCGAACTGGACCCGCTAGCACCAAGGAGAAATCATGAGCAATAACCCCCAGACCATCCGGAAGCCGTCCCGGGCCATGATCAACGGCTTTGATCCGAACCGCCTCGGTGAGCTACCGGCTCAGATGCAGAAGAACATCCGACGCCGTGACCAGAGCCTCGGGCCGAGTTACCGGCTCTTCTACGACACCCCCCTGGAAATCGTTCGTGGCCAGGGCGTCATCCTGTTTGATCAGGAAGGCAATGACTACCTCGACGTTTACAACAACGTTCCCTCGGTCGGGCACGCCCACCCGAAAGTCATCGCAGCTGTCCACGAACAGATGCAGATACTGAACACCAACACCCGCTACGTCCAGGAATCGATCCTGGACTACTCGGAGCAACTGCTCTCCACGTTCCCCGCAGAACTTGGCCACGTCATGTTCACCTGCACCGGCTCCGAAGCCAACGACCTCGCCATGCGCGTAGCCAAATACGCCACCGGCAACCAAGGCATCATCGTCACCTCCGGCGCCTACCACGGCCTGACAGCCGAGGTAGCATCATTCTCCCCCTCCCTGGGCGCAGGCGTGCCCCTGGGCGCAAACGTCCGCGTCATCGACGCCCCCGACGCCCTGCGCTTCTCCTCCGATCAAGGATCCCTCGAAGACCACCTGCGCAACCAGGTCCGCGCCGCCATCGCAGACCTCCACCGGCACGGCATCGGACTCGCCGCCTTCATCGCCGACAGCATCTTCTCCTCCGACGGCGTCTTCGCCGGCCCCACAGGGTTCCTCAACCCCATCATCGAAGAAGTCCACGCCGCCGGCGGCCTCTACATCGCAGACGAAGTCCAACCAGGCTTCGGCCGCACCGGTGAGCAGTGGTGGGGCTTCCAACGCCACGGAATCGTCCCGGACATCGTCACCATCGGCAAACCCATGGGCAACGGCATCCCCGTCGCGGCAGCCATCTTCAAACCCGAACTCCTCGTAGAGTTCGGCAAGAACATCCGCTACTTCAACACCTTCGGCGGAAACTCCGTAGCCATCGCCGCCGCCCAAGCCGTCCTGGACGTCATCCGCGAGGAATCACTGATAGAAAACGCCCTCAAAGTCGGCGAAAAAATCATCACCGGACTCAAAGACCTCAGCCAAGGCCTGGACCAGGTCGCCGAAGTCCGCGGAAGCGGCTTCTTCATCGGCGTCGACCTCGTCACCGACCGAACCACACTCACCCCCAACGGCGACGCCGCCGCCACCATCGTCAACACCCTCCGCGAAGACCGCATCCTCATCTCCGCCTGCGGCGCCCAAGGCAACGTCCTCAAACTCCGCCCCCCAATGCCCTTCTCCACCACCGACGCCGACCGCCTCCTCGACGGAATAAGCCGCGCCTTCAAAACACTGCACTAAACCCGAACAGACTGGCCGTGCAGACTCACTTAAGGTTGGGCTATGAGTAGCAACCCCTCGGCACGTGACTACAGCAAGGCGTCGGTTCTTGACGCGGTTCTTTCAGAGGCGCCTTTGACTCGTAGCAGGCTTATCGAATTGACGCATTTGAGCCAGCCGACTGTGTCCCGGAAGGTGGATGAGCTTCTTCTTGACGGTTTTGTCGTCGAGCAGGGAGTGGATGCGGTAGTGCGGCGCGGCCGGCGCTCAATTTATTTGGATGTACCCGGTACAGCAGGGCACATTGTCGGCATCGCTTTCGGAGCGCGCACCACTTGTGTCCTGGTAACAGATCTGAGAGGTCGCGAGGTGAGGCACGTGATCGTTCCCAGCCTCGAGGGGAAAGATGGCGCGATCACTGCCCAGTGGCTGGTGGACTTGATTGTGGAGACAAGTGATTCCGCCGAGGGGCCTTTGCGCCAAATTGTTGCCGCACTGCCCGGCCGTTTTGTCAGTGGCAGCAACTCGTCGGCAGGATCAGAATCAAGCAAGATCTTGATGAATTCGCTGCTCCAGAAGTCGCTTGAAGACCGATTGAGAGCTCCGGTGGTCCTTGAGAGCGATGCCAGTGCGTCCCTACGCGAAATCCTGAAGGATGACTCGAGCATCGGGAATGCAGCTTTGTTCATGCTTAGTACTGTGCTGAGCTTCGCCAGTTGCAGGGATCATGAGATCGCGCAGGGGCGGACACCCGCTTTCGGTAATCTGGGCGCTGTCCTCTTTTCCGGCGTCGGCAACGAAACCCTCGATGGGCTCTTGAGCACGAAGGGGCTCCTCCGATTCGCCAAGGGTCGGGGACTGGGCCTGGCGGGCATCGAAGCGCTCTGGGCCCAACCGCACGAAGTGCAGTCCCGCGCGGAAGTGGTGGAGGCGTTTACGACGGCGATCGTGACCGCCGTCGGTGCCGTTGCAGTTACCCTGGACCCGGAATCCGTGTATTTTGTGGGGCGCTTAAGTCCGCTCGTGGACGAAGTGCTCCCCGAGGCGCGCGGGCGACTCGCGCGAAGCCTTCCCGTCGTCCCGGAGATCAGGGTCGTATCCCAAGTGGCCGGACTATCGGTGGCCCGGGGAGCAGCGTATGCGGGACTGGCTCTGGCCCAGTCCCGGCTCAGGGAATTGATGCTGACCAGCTCTTGAATTAGTCGTTTTATCGAGCACATCTAAAGCTGCAATAGTAGTACTGTTCAACAGTTGAGACATTTACTGTTCAACTGTTGACATTGAACGAAAAGCAGGGTTTTATTGCTTTACGGAACGAGAGCTGAGTCACAGCTCACATGAAGCATTAGTTACATCGCCGCCCCTCGCACATTGCATGATGACGCCGAGCGGCAGGCATTGGAAAGACTGCACCTTCGGCCGGCACTTGCCGCTGAACCCATTGAAGGGAAGCACCATGAAGACCAGAAACACGATCCAGACCGCGGCCGCAGGACTTGCTGTGCTGCTGGCCCTGACTGCCTGTGGCGGCGCGGCCACCGGCACCCAGGCCACGGACCTGCCCAAGACACAGAACACCCGTGACATCTCAGAAGGCGTCCAGCCCGACGCCGCCGCGGTCGCACTGCTGCCCGAGTCCTTCAAAACCAAGGGCGAAATCACCGTCGCGATGGACCTCAGCTCCCCGCCGATGACCTTCCTGGCGGAAGACAACTCCACCCCGATCGGACTCAACCCCGACCTCGCCCGCCTCGTCGCCAAAAAACTCGGCCTGAAGCTGAAGTTCGAAAACACCGCCTTCGACACCATCATTCCCGGCATCGACGGCGGACGCTACGACTTCACCGCCACCACCATGTCCGCCACCGAAGAACGCCTCAAGGTCCTGGACATGATCAACTACCTCAAAGGCGGCTCGGCCGTGGCAGTACCCCATGGCAACCCGCTCAAACTGACCAACGAGACGCTCTGCGGCAAGAACATCGGCGTCACCAAGGGCTCCACCCAGCAACTCAAGCACCTGCCCAACGTCTCCAAATGGACCTGCGAGGAAAAGGGCCAGCCCGCCATCAACGGCATCACCCTGCCCAACGTCCAGGAAGCCCTCACCCAGCTCGACTCCAAGCGCATCGACGGCGTCTTCTACGACGCCAGCGCCCTGGCCTGGGCCAACGAGCAGCAGCCCAACCACTTCCACATCCTCGAACCCCGCATGGACACCCGCACCAACACCAACGTCGCCATGGGCCTGAAGAAGGGCTCCCCGTTGACACCGGCCCTGCAAAAAGCCATCCAGTCGGTACTCGAAACCCCCGAATACAAAGAAGCCCTCGAGCACTGGGGCCTCAGCGAATCAGCCATCACCGAAGCCGCAATCCGCTAGTGGGTGACCCTATGTTGAAAACGATTCCCCAAGGAAGCGGAACCATAATGACCGGGACGGATTCAGCGCTCAAGCCAAGGCTCAAGCGGCGCAGCACCTTCGAGTACGTCGCCTGGGTGGTGTGCAGCCTGATCGGCATCGGCATCCTGGCTTCGGTTTCGACGAATCCGAACTTCAGGTGGGGCATTGTCGCCCAGTACTTCACCCACGACACAATCATCCGCGGGCTGATGCTCACACTCTTCCTGACCTTTGCCAGCATGGCCCTCGGAACGCTCCTGGGGCTGGGCCTGGCAATCATGAGGGGCTCGAAAATCAAGCCGATCGCGGCCACCGCGAATGTCTACATCACCCTGTTCCGCGGCACGCCGGTCCTGGTGCAGCTGATCTTCTGGTTCAACGTCTCCGCGTTGTACCCGGACCTGAGCATCGGCATCCCGTTCACCGACATCGGCACCAAAATTGACACGAACGCCCTGATGGCGCCCATCACCGCAGCATTGGTCGGCCTGACCCTGAACGAAGCCGCCTACATGGCCGAGATCATCCGTGGCGGGTTCTCCTCGGTGGGCAAGGGCCAGATCGAAGCCGCCGACTCCCTCGGCATGAGCGGTGCGATGAAGATGCGCAAGGTCATCATCCCCCAGGCCATGCCCTCCATCATCCCGGCCACCGGCAACCAGGTGATCGGCATGTTCAAGGGAACCTCCCTCGTCAGTGTCCTGGGCGTCGCGGAACTGCTCCAAAGCGCCCAGCTCATCTACGCCCGCACCTACGAAACTATCCCGCTGCTTATCGTGGCCAGCCTCTGGTACCTCGTGATGACGCTGCTGCTGAGCTACCCGCAGTCCAAGCTCGAACAGAAATACTCCCGCGCAACCTCCAGGCTCCCCCGGAAGGCCAAGAAAGTTGTTGTGTTGGACGAACCGGAAGAAGGTAACCTCCGATGAGCACCGACGGAACGATTCTTGCCCAGAAAATCCGGAAGTCTTTCGGACCCAAAACAGTCCTCAAAGACATCAACCTGGAAATCGCCAGCGGAGAGATCTGCTGCATCATCGGCCCCAGCGGCTCGGGGAAGTCCACCGTCCTGCGCTGCATCAACGGCCTGGAGACCGTCGACTCGGGTGTGCTGAAAGTCAACGGCGAGGACTTCGGCTACTACGAGACCGCGCACGCCTACCACGCACACAGTCCCAAGAAGCTCGCCGAGCAGCGCACCAGGGTGGGGATGGTGTTCCAGTCGTTCAACCTGTTTCCGAACATGACCGCCCTGGAAAACGTCATGTCCGGACCTGTCCTGGTCAAGGGCGCAGCTAAGAAACAGGCGGCCAAGCGGGCGCACGAACTGCTCGCCAGCGTTGGTCTGGCCGGGTTCGGGGACTACTACCCGGCCCAGCTCTCCGGCGGGCAGCAGCAGCGCGTCGCGATCGCCCGGTCCCTTGCGATGGATCCGGAGATCATGCTCTTTGACGAACCCACCTCCGCACTGGACCCGGAAAAGGTCGGCGAAGTCCTGGCCGTCATGAAGGACCTCGCGAAGAAGGGCGTGACCATGGTGGTGGTCACCCATGAGATGGGCTTCGCCCGCGAAGTGGCCGACTCCCTGGTCTTCATGGACGACGGCTACGTCGTCGAACGCGGCGACGCCCGCGAAGTCCTCTCCAACCCACAGGAACCCCGCACCCAGGCCTTCCTGGAACAGGTGCTCTAACCGTGGATGGAAAACTCGCCGTCATCGGCCTGGGCAGCATCGGTTCCATGGCGCTCTGGCAGGCCTCCCGGCTGTCCGACTCCGTGACGGGATTCGAAGCCCATGCTCCCGCCCATGGCCGCAGCGCCGTGGGCGGGGACACCAGGCTCTTCCGTATGCTGTACCGCGGACTGCCTGACTTCTACCCCATCCTCGAACGCTCCCGCGAACTCTGGACCGATCTCGAAGCTGAAACAGGCCAGAACATCCTCACACGCTGTGGGGGGCTTTCGATCGGAACCGCGGACGGGCCCTACATCGCGGCCTTGCTGGAGACCACCAGGGCGAACGGCGCCGAGCACCAGATCCTCAGCCGCGAAGAGATGGCCGAACGCTACCCCCAGCACAACCTCCGCCCGGATGACGTCGCCGTCTATGACCCCAACGGCGGCGCCCTGCGCACCGACCGTGCGGTCACGGCGGCAGTTGCTGCGGCCCAGGCCAACGGCGCGACAGTCCACAGCAACACCCCGATCGACAGCATCACCGAAACCGCCGACGGCGTCGTCATCACCTCAGGCGGGAAGTCCTGGACCTTCGAGAACGTCATCGTCTCCTCCGGCGGCTGGTCCCAGCGCCTGATGCCCGATTACCTGAAGGCGGCAACCCAGACCAAGCGCGTCTTCCTGACCTGGTTCGTCGCCAAAGACGGAGCCGAATTCACCCCCGAGAACTTCCCCGTCTTCATCCGGATCTACGAGGACCGCTCCATGTATGGGGCGCCCGCCGTGGATGGGGTTACGGTCAAGGCAACCCTGGACGGCCGCGGAGGACCGACGCCGGACGCCGACGCCGTGCCCAGAGAACTGTCTCCCGCAGAAATTATCGAGACCACCGAAACCGTCACCGAGTTTTTCCCCGGTCTGCTTCCCAACATCGTTCGGTCGGACGCCTTTCCAGACCTTTTCACCACGGACGGTCACCCCCTGCTCGGTAGGGTCAAAGAAGGAAGCAGGATCTACTGTGCCACAGGCTTCTCCGGTGGCGGCTTCAAAAATGCCACAGGATTCGGCGAAATCGCTGCACACGAAGCCCTCGGCAAACGATCTTTCGACGGCCTGGAGTTTGTGCGTCCCCAACGATTCAAAACCAGCTGACCTGGTAGCCCTTTCCCTTCCATCATTGAAAGCGTGACATGAGCACTTCATTTGATTCCAGTACCCTCTACACCGACCTGTTCATAGATGGCGTCTGGCAGAAGGCCAGCAGCGGGGCGACGTTCCCTGTTGAGAATCCGGCCACAAATGAAGTCATTGCCCACGTCGCCGATGGTGGTCCCGAAGATGCTGCCCTGGCCATCCAGGCAGCGGGCCGCGCCCAGGCAGCGTGGGGCAAGTCCACGCCGCGGGAACGGGCGGACATCCTGCGCCGCGCCTTTGAGCTGGTCATTGCCAACGCCGACCACCTCGCTGCGATCATGACCGCTGAGATGGGCAAGCCGCTGGCCGAGGCGAAGGGTGAGGTGGTGTACGGGGCCGAGATGCTCCGCTGGTTCTCCGAAGAGGCCGTCCGGATCGGCGGGGACAACACCACCTCGGTGGACGGCAACACCCGGATCATGATCACCAAGGAACCCGTGGGTCCCTCGGTGCTGGTGACCCCGTGGAACTTCCCGCTGGCCATGGGGGCGCGCAAGATCGCCCCCGCGGTCGCGGCCGGCTGCACCATGGTCTTCAAACCGGCCGAACTGACCCCGCTGACTTCCCTTGCCCTGGTGGACATTTTCCGCCAGGCGGGCCTTCCTGACGGTGTGCTGAACGTCGTGACCACCGCCAGCGCCGCGCCCGTGGTGGAGAACTGGACCGCCAGCGGCATCGCCCGCAAGATCAGCTTCACCGGCTCCACCGGGGTGGGGAAGATCCTGCTGAAGCAGGCTGCGGAGAACGTGATGCGTTCCTCGATGGAACTGGGCGGCAACGCCCCGTTCATCGTCCTGGCCGACGCCGACATCGAGAAGGCCGTCGACGGGGCCATGAAGGCCAAGATGCGGAACATGGGTGAAGCGTGCACCGCAGCGAACCGCTTCTTCGTGCACCGCTCAGTGGTCACCGAATTCAGCGAGAAGTTCGCCAAGAAAATGTCCGAACTGCAGGTCGGCAACGGCGCCCTGGCCGGAACCGACGTCGGTCCCCTGATCGAGCAGAAGGGCCTGGACAAGGTCGAAAGCCTCGTCGCCGACGCCCTCGCCAAGGGCGCCAGCGTCCTCACCGGCGGAAACCGTCCCGAAGGTCCCGGCTACTTCTACACCCCCACCGTCCTGACCGAGGTGAGCCTGGACGCGGACCTGATGAACACTGAGATCTTCGGGCCCGTAGCCGCGATCACCACCTTCGATAGCGAAGACGAGGTGCTGCGCGTGGCCAACGACACCGAATGGGGCCTGGTGGGCTATGTGTTCACCGAAAGCACCGCCAAGGCCCTGCGGTTCTCCGCCGAACTCGAAGTCGGAATGGTCGGCATCAACACCGGCCTCGTCTCCAACCCGATCGCCCCCTTCGGCGGCATCAAACAATCCGGACTCGGACGCGAAGGCGGAAAGATCGGCATCGAGGAATTCCTTGAATACAAATACACCGCAATAGCAATCTAGAGACCTCAGTTCAGATGAGAGGATCACTAGCAGCCAAAGGCCTGTTCAGCTTGGAGGGAAGGCCCACAGCGCAGCTGATCGCAGATCAGCTGCGCGAACAAATCATTCAGGGGGTGTTCCGCCCCGGAGAACAGATCAATGAATCCTTTCTGGCCGTCCAGTTGAACACGTCCCGGAGCCCCGTCCGGGAAGCCGTGCAGCGGCTGTGCCAGGAAGGCATCCTCACCAACCGGCGTAACCACGGCGTCTGCGTGCTCGAACTAACGGCCCAGGACAGCAAGGAAATCTACGCCGTGCGTGAGGCAGTGGAAACCAACGCTGCCGATAACCTGCTCAGCAGCAGTCCCAAGCACATCAAGGCCACCTGCCAGGCCCTGAGAACAATTCTCCGGAACATGAAAAGGCGAGTTGACGCAAACAATTGGAAAGCGGTGGCCCAACTGGACATGCAGTTCCACACCACCCTCGTCGCGGCTGCCGGTAACAGCAGAATGACGCGAATCTACAAAACCTTGGCCGCGGAATCAACCATGTGCATCCTTAACCTGGAAATCGCCTACCCACAGGCTCAGACCCTGATCCAGGAACACGAGAACATCCTCTACCTGCTCGACACCGGCAGTAGGGAAGAACTTAATAAAGCCCTCAGGCAACATATGCAAAAAGCCGTTCACGACCTCAGCACCAAGGAGAAACAAGCCGTGGCCAGCACATCTCAGGTGAACTAACGGCAAAAGAAGGTCCTGCCCTATGGGGTGGTCTACTGCACTACAGTTGACCACGCATGTAGGATGAAGGCATGGTTGAGCAGATTAAGATAGTCCATTCATCTACCGTGCAACAGGTCGCGGATGGTCTCACAGCCATGATTCTTAGTGGAGGACTCAAGCCAGGCGAACGTCTGAGGGAGAGTCTCCTCGCGGACAACCTTGGACTTTCCAGGAACACTATCCGTGAAGCCGTCCGCATAGTTCAAGCGGGCGGCCTCATTCGTCATCGCGCAAATCAGGGCGCCATCGTTTGGGACCCCACCGACGCGGAGATCATGGACGTCTACAACGCGCGATACCATCTGGAGACCACAGCCGCACGGAGTATCTCCGAAAGCACCTCGATGGACGAGGTTCACGCCGCCATGGAGGAGTTCCGGGCAGTTTTGAAGAGTGGAGACCCATTCAAGATTGTCGAGAAGGACCTTGCGGTTCACAGCGCGATAGTCGGACTCCTCGGAAGCCAGAAATTGCGGACCTTCTATCAGCAATTGGTGACTGAGCTGAGGTACTTCATGTTTGTGCTTTCTATCGAGCATCACGAGTACGAGGACCCGGATACGCTCGAATCTGAGCACCAAAACATTGTTGACGCACTTGACTCACGTGACCCAGTACTGGCGGAGAAGGTCATTTCAGACACGATCATCCAGTATCGGGAATCCATCCGAGGCATTATCGCCGAGAGGCATAAAGCAAAGTAAGTTCTGACGCGCAGCGCCGGTTAGGGTGCGGGGACGAATCCGAGTTGTTTGTCTACGATGTTTTCGAGTGGTTCGTTGTTGCAGTAGCGTTTGAGGTTGTCGACGAAGAGTTTGCCGAGGTCGTCGAGGTAGTCTTCGGTGTCGCCGCTCATGTGCGGGGTGATGATGACGTTCTCCATGCTCCAGAGCGGATGTCCGGCGGGGAGCGGTTCGGGGTCCACAACGTCCAGGGCGGCGCCGGCGATCGAGCCGGTGGCCAGCGCGTGGGTCAGGGCTGCGGTGTCCACGAGCTGGCCGCGGCCTACGTTGATGAGCCGGGCTGAGGGTTTCATCGCTGCGAGCACGTCGGCGCCTGCGAGGCCGGTGGTGTCGGCGGTCAGCGGCGCGGCGAGGACGAGGTAGTCGTAGTCTCCTGCGACGCGGGCCAGGTCCCGGGAGGAGTGGATGACGTCGAAGTCCGCGTCTCCTGGCCGGGTTGTTCTTCCGGCTCCGCTGACTTCCATGCCGACGGCGCGGAAGAGGCGGGCGATTTCGCGGCCGATGGATCCTGTGCCGACCACGAGGGCGGTTTGGCCCTGGATTTTGCGGGTGATCCGGTGCTGCCAGCGCTGTTCCTGCTGGAGACGGTAGGACCCGTGGGAGTCCTTGGCCATGTCCAGGACGAAGCCCAGGGCGAACTCGGCGATGGCCCGGCTGAGCACTCCGCGGGAGTTGGTGTAGACGACGTTGCTGTGGACGAGTTCGTCGAAGAGGAGCTGGCTGACGCCGGCGGCGGAGACGTGGATCCATTCCAGCGTGGACGCGGCGGCCCAGTTCTCCTTCAGCGCGGGTGAGAAGGAGTGCCACTGGTAGAGCACGTCCGCGCCGTCCATGGCTTCGGCGAGTCCGTCGGCTTTGGTGAGGCGGACCTCTGCGAGTTCCTGGACTTCGGCGATGCGTGGCGGGAGGGCCTCGCGGTAGAGGGCCGCGACGACCGGCCGCCTGGGCACGGGGCTCATGCTGTTACCTCGGCGCTAGTGTAGTTAGTCATGGTGTGGTCCTTTCGGTCAGGCCGCCGAGGACCTGCCAGCGGGCCTGTGACTCGCCGAGGTTGATGATGGTGTTTTTCGGTTCTGTCATTTCGCGGACCGCGTGGCGGACCCCTTCACGGCCTACCCCTGATTTTTTGAACCCGCCAAAGGGCATGGAGTCGATCCGGACGTCGGACGTCTCGTTGATGACCACGGCGCCGACGTGGAGTTTCTCCGCTACCGCCAGGGCCAGGTCGATGGACCGGGTGAAGACCCCGGCCTGGAGGCCGAACTCGGTGTTGTTCGCTTCGAACACGGCGTCCCGGACCTCGATGAACGGCAGGATGCTGACCGCCGGGCCGAAGACCTCGTCCCGGATGACCCGGGCGTCGGAGGGGACATCGGTCAGGACGGTCGGTTCGTAGTAGGCGTTCCGGCGGATCCCGCCGGTGTGGACGGTTGCCCCGGCGGCCGTGGCTTCGTCCACCCATTCCTCTACCCGCCGGGCTTCGGCTTCGGAGATGAGCGGGCCAACGTCGGTGGACCGGTCAAGCTTCGGCCCCGTGCGCAGCTCCCTCGTCCCGGCCGTGACCAGCTCCAGGACCGTATCGAACAAGGAAGTGTGGACGTAAACGCGCTGCACGGACAGGCAGTTCTGCCCCGCCACTCCGAACGCGCCGGCCACGATGGCCTTCGCCGCGGCCTGCGCGTCAGCGTCCGCGCACACGATCGTGGCGTTGTTCCCGCCGAGTTCGGAGAGGATCTTTTTCGCCCCGGCCGCGGCGGCGATCCGTTCGGCCGTCGCGGGGCCGCCGGTGAAGGAAATCAGGTCCACCCGCGGGTCAGTGACAACAGCCTCGGACACCCCGGGGCCGGTGACGATCGCGGCGATCCGTCCCGACGGGACACCCGCCTCCAGCAGCAGCTGGACAAAAGCCAGCCCGACCAAAGGGGTGCGGGTGGAGGGCTTCAGCAGGACCCCGTTGCCGCCGATGATGGCCGGGCCCAGCTTGTGCGCCACGAGGTTCAGCGGATCATTGAACGGCGTGATCGCCGCGACAATCCCCACCGGCTTCCGGTTGTACCAGCCGATCTTGCCAGCCCCGGCCATACTGTCCTCAAAACTCAGGGTCTCCCCCGCGAGCTCCTCAGAAGCAGCGGCGGAAAGCCGCAAGGTCTCGGCGCAACGCCGCACCTCACGCTCCGCCTCGGTGATGGTCTTGCTGCTCTCAGCGGCAATGATGTTGGCGAACCGCTCAGCCTGCTCCCCCAACAACACCACCGCCCGCTCCAGCGCCTCCCGGCGCAAACGGAGCGGCCACTCGTCCGCCTGAAGGTGGCGGTGGATGTGAGCCGTTGCCCGGCCCACATCCGCCGCCGTCGAACTGCACGCCAGCCCCAAAAGGAACCCATCCTCAGGATCCCGCACCTCCAGGGTCAACTCCGAGGTCTGCCACTGACCTTCGAAGAAGGCACCGCCCGGAAGTTGTATGACCTCTGCCCGCCCGTCTGCGGTTCCGGTGATTCCGGCTGATTCCTGGCCCGCGTCAAGAGCGTTTATGGATGGAAGCATGGGATTTCCTTCGTGGGCCTAGCTGAACCGGTCGATGATTTTTGCGGCTCCGCCGATGAAGGGCAGGAACCACGGCGGGCCGAAGTGGCCCGGCACCGGAGGATTCTTCAGGTCTTCCCACACATTCGAGGACTTATCGCCGGCCATGTAATGGGCCATCCGCTTACCCATGTGCGCAGCCATCTGCACGCCATGCCCGCTGTACGCCAAGGAATAGTAAAGCCCGTCGTGGATACCGGCGTGAACCATCTGGTCCATGGACAGGTCCACCAGTCCGCCCCAGATGTAGTCCACCTTGGCGTTGGAGAGGTACGGGAAGAGTTCGAGCATGGCCTTGCGGAGGATCTCCGCGCTCTTAACGTCCGAATCCGGGCTGGACAGAGCAAACCGGGCACGGCCACCGAACAGCAACCTGTTATCCGGGGTGATCCGGAAGTAGTAACAGAGCATCTTGCTGTCCGACGCCATGCGCCGGTTCGGCAGGATACGGTTGACCACGTCTTCGGGCAAAGGCTCGGTGCAGATGATGAAGCTTCCCACCGGAATCAGACGGCGCTGCAGCCAAGGCGTCACGTTGCCCGTGTAGCCGCTGGTGGCCACCAGCACCTGCTTGGCGCGGGTAATGCCCCGGGTGGTGTGCACGTCATGCACAGTCCCGGAGACCTTCTTCAGCTCGGTCACCGCAGCGTTCTCGCAAATATCAGCTCCGGCTGCAACAGCCACTCCGGCCAGGCCGTGCACGAACTTGCCCACATGCAAGCCTGCTCCCAGTGGGTCAAGCATGGCCCCCTGGTAGAAGTCGGTTCCGATTTCACTGTGGATCTCGGACTTCGGGATAACAGTGACATGGTGGTCGGCCAGGGAGGCCATCTTCTCCTGCGACCTCAGGAAGCCCTCATAGTGGGACTTATGGAAGGCCAGCGAGAGCTTCCCGTGGCGTTCGTAGTCACAGTCGATGCCATTGTCATGCACCAGCTTCTCGATGCTGTCGATGGCGTCGTTGTATTCCTGGAACATCTCCACGGCACGCGTGCTTCCATACCGCTTCACGGCCGTGCCGAAACCGATGGCCAACCCGGTAGTCGCCATTCCCCCGTTGCGTCCCGACGCGCCCCAACCCACGGTGTGGCGTTCGAAAACGGCAACGCTCGCGCCTTGCTTGGCAAATTCCAGAGCCGCTGACAGTCCGGTAAAGCCAGCGCCGATGATGGCGACGTCGACATTCTCCAGTACCGGCGTTCGCCGGTAGTCCCCGGATGGTTCGGCAGTGTCCAGCCAATAGGGGTTAAGTTTCACGGGTTGGCCTTTCGCCTCGAAGCCGGTTTAGAGACCGAGGTGCTTGTTGATCTCGTCCAGGGACTTAACTGCGTTGTAGTCATAGCCCCCGGTGATCGGGTCATAGCCACGGTCCAGCACCCAGAGGTTACGGAAGCCCATGTCATGCATCGGATGCATGTCGTAGCGGGTGTGCGAGGCGATGTGCAGGAAGTCCTCCGGCTTGGCGTTCAGGGTATCGAGCATGTACTCGAAGGCCTGGTACCGCGGCTTGTAGGCCTGCGCCTGCTCAGCGGTCAACACAGCGTGGAACTCAGCACCGAGCTTCGGAATGCTGATCTCCAGGAAGCTGTCGTCGGCGTTGGACAGAGCCACCAGCTTGTAGTTGTCGCCCATGAGCTTCAGCGGAGCCGGCACGTCATCGTGGGCACCAAAACTGCGAACAGCATCAGCGAACTCTGCGCCCGCACCAGGGGTAGGCCCAATGCCAAAAAACTTGCATACCCGGTCAAAGGAGTTCTGAAGGATCTCCTCGTAAGGCTTGTAGTCACCCAGGACCTCGTCGAACCGGTAACCGCGGAAGACCTTCTTGAAAGCAGGCCACTGCTCTTCGGGCAGACGGCCCGCGAGAAGCCGGAGGGTAGTGGAATCAGTATTCCAGTTGATCAGTGTGCCGTAGATATCAAAAGAGATGTACTTCGGCCGGTTGGAGTCTGCCATGATTCGTCCGTTCATTGAAGGTTGAGAGGCCTGCATGTGGCCTTCCGCTTTTATGAGGTGTCTGGGCTCCACGGCTTCCTTGAGTGAAGACCGGCCGCCCAACACGTCGACTCTAAATCCCCACTTCAGTTTCTGTCAACAGTTGAACAGTTGACACGAGTGCGAGGGCGATCTCACCCTAAAGCGAGACCACACGGCCATCCGCTGCGCAGTTCGAATCCTTGCGAGATCGATTGGCGTCATGTCATACTCGCTGTAGAACTGTTGAACAGTTATGCAGCTAGACATCAATCCCTACCGGCAGGAGCCCACGACATGAACGTCAGTACCGACTCCGAATTTATCGATGCCGTGGCATCGGAGAGTGGTCTCCTGGCGGAGCAGTCTCAACTCGCCGACTCGACTGTTTTTGAGCTCCTTGAACAGTCCTACGGGCTGAAAGGGACCCTTGTTCGGATCCCCACCGAGAAAGACGACACTTTCCGGCTCCGGGACGGAGAAGAAACCTATCTGGTTAAGGTGTCGCCACCTGATGAGGATCCGGTGATCGTCCACCTGCAGACGGCATGCATGGAGCATCTGGAACGGACTGCCCCCGAACTGCCGGTCCAGCGTCTTATCAGGAGCCTCGCCGGAGACCCGCAAGTCCTCATCCCCGCGCCTGGTGGACCCTTTGACCGGGTACTCCGGGTTATGCGCTTCATGCCTGGAAATTTGCTCGCCACCAACGAGGCCACAGCGGGTCAGCTTGAGTTGGTCGGCTCTAGCCTTGCCCGTCTGGGCGTTGCTTTGCAGGACTTCGATCACCCTCGTGCGGACCGATTGCTCCTGTGGGACCTCAAGCACTTTCACCGGATGCGTCCGCTGCTTGACTACGTTGATGATGAGCACAAACGCTCCCTGGCCGAAGACATCTTCGATCAGTTCGACCAGAAGGTGGTTCCGCTTCTCGACACCCTCACCTCCCAGGTTGTCCATGGGGATTTCAGCCCGTTCAATGTCCTTGTTGACCCGGACGGACTGGACTACGTGATAGGGATTATCGACTTCGGCGACGTGGTGCGAACCCCCGTGATCTTCGACATCAGCGTCACCATGGCCAACCTCCTCGGAACAAACCCGGCCAATCCATGGGAACAGGCACTTCGCATCGTGGATGGCTACCTGAGCATTCGTCCGTTGCCCGACCATGAGCTGGAGGCCCTTATCGTCTCAGCCCCGGCCCGGCTCCTCCTGCGGGCACTAATAACACAATGGCGGGCAAGTCAATTGCCTCAAAGGCGCGATTATCTCCTCTCCCACTCAAAGCCGGACTGGGACCGACTCGCCGCCACAGCCACAGCCCAGGCGCCAACCCTGCCTCTCACGCTCAACCAGACCCGCTAGCCACCAAGGAGAAATCATGGACAACTCTTCCCAGATCATCCGCAAGCCCTCCAAACCCATGGTCAACGGGTTTGATCCCAACCGCCTCGGTGAACTACCGGCTCAGATGCAAAAGAACATCCGACGCCGTGACCAGAGCCTGGGACCCGGCTACCGGCTCTTCTATGACACCCCGTTGGAAGTCGTCCGCGGCAAAGGCGTCACGCTGTTTGACCGTGACGGGAACGAGTACCTCGACGTTTACAACAACGTTCCCTCGGTCGGGCACGCCCACCCGAAAGTCATCGCAGCTGTCCACGAACAGATGCAGATACTGAACACCAACACCCGCTACGTCCAGGAATCGATCCTGGACTACTCGGAGCAACTGCTCTCCACGTTCCCCGCAGAACTTGGCCACGTCATGTTTACCTGCACCGGCTCCGAAGCCAACGACCTCGCCATGCGCGTAGCCAAATACGCCACCGGCAACCAAGGCATCATCGTCACCTCCGGCGCCTACCACGGCCTCACCACCGAAGTAGCATCATTCTCCCCCTCCCTGGGCGCAGGCGTGCCCCTGGGCGCAAACGTCCGCGTCATCGACGCCCCCGACGCCCTGCGCTTCTCCTCCGATCAAGGATCCCTCGAAGACCACCTGCGCAACCAGGTCCGCGCCGCCATCGCAGACCTCCACCGGCACGGCATCGGACTCGCCGCCTTCATCGCCGACAGCATCTTCTCCTCCGACGGCGTCTTCGCCGGCCCCACAGGGTTCCTCAACCCCATCATCGAAGAAGTCCACGCCGCCGGCGGCCTCTACATCGCAGACGAAGTCCAACCAGGCTTCGGCCGCACCGGTGCCCAATGGTGGGGCTTCCAACGCCACGGAATCGTCCCGGACATCGTCACCATCGGCAAACCCATGGGCAACGGCATCCCCGTCGCGGCAGCCATCTTCAAACCCGAACTCCTCGTAGAGTTCGGCAAGAACATCCGCTACTTCAACACCTTCGGCGGAAACTCCGTAGCCATCGCCGCCGCCCAAGCCGTCCTGGACGTCATCCGCGAGGAATCACTGATAGAAAACGCCCTCAAAGTCGGCGAAAAAATCATCACCGAACTGAAGCACCTCACCCAGGGTCTGGACCAGGTTGCCGAAGTCCGCGGAAGCGGCTTATTCGTAGGAGTCGATATGGTGACCGATCGCTCCACGCTGACCCCTGATGGCGATACAGCCGCCGGGATCGTGAATAAGCTCAGGGAAGAACGGATCCTCATCTCCGCCTGTGGCGCTCAAGGCAATGTTCTGAAACTCCGCCCCCCGCTGCCGTTCTCCAGCAGCGACGCCGACCGCCTCCTCGAAGCACTGGGACGGGCCTTCAAAACACTGCGCTAGGGGCGGGCTCCCAGGGCTCAGGCCTAAAGTTTGATAGCCCAGAAGGGGTGCCCTCCAATTGGAAGGCACCCCTTCTTTCAACAAGTGCTGCCCTCCACCGAAGCCGGGCTTGTTTTTCATCCACGATTGTTGGTTCACCACAAGGAGAATCTTGAACACCTTCTTTTCCACTACGGGCAGCAAGCGCGTCAAGCGCGGTATGGCTGAGATGCTCAAGGGAGGCGTCATTATGGACGTCGTTAACGTCGAGCAGGCCCGCATCGCCGAAGACGCCGGTGCCGTTGCAGTTATGGCGCTCGAACGCGTTCCGGCCGATATCCGTGCCCAGGGCGGCGTGTCCCGCATGTCCGATCCTGACATGATCGACAAGATCATCGAAGCGGTGTCCGTGCCGGTCATGGCCAAGGCCCGCATCGGCCACTTTGTGGAGGCGCAGGTCCTGCAGTCCCTCGGAGTGGACTACATTGACGAGTCCGAGGTCCTGACCCCGGCGGACTACACCAACCACATCGACAAGTGGGAATTCACTGTTCCCTTCGTCTGCGGTGCCACCAACCTCGGTGAGGCGCTGCGGCGCATCAACGAGGGCGCGGCGATGATCCGGTCCAAGGGCGAGGCCGGCACCGGCGACGTTTCCAACGCCACCACCCACATGCGCCAGATCCGTGCCGAGCTCCGCCGGCTCTCCTCGCTGCCCGAGGATGAGCTGTACGTGGCCGCCAAGGAACTGCAGGCACCGTACGAACTGGTCAAGGAAGTAGCGCTTTCGGGCAAGCTTCCTGTGGCCCTGTTCACCGCCGGTGGCATCGCCACCCCCGCTGACGCGGCCATGATGATGCAGCTTGGCGCCGACGGCGTGTTCGTCGGCTCGGGTATCTTCAAGTCCGGGAACCCGGCCCAGCGCGCCGCGGCCGTCGTGAAGGCCACCACCTTCTTCGACGACCCGGACGTCATCGCCAAGGCCTCCCGCGGCCTGGGCGAGGCAATGGTCGGCATCAACGTGGACGAGATCCCGCAGCCGCACCGCCTCGCCGAACGCGGCTGGTAGCGTTCGGGCGCTTCTCAAGCAGCGTGGCGCTTGGCGCCCCGCTTCTTGAGCCTCTGCGCCCTCTCTTATTAAGCCGAGAGAGTTAGGCGCCATTGTCGCCAGACTTAATTTACGACGGCGGTCGGTCACCAAAGGTGACTGGCCGCCGTCGTCCGTTAACCCACTAGGTAGAGGAGGGGGAACTTGGGCCTGCACCACGGTTTCCCGCCGCGATAAACTGGATTGATCATGACCGGTGCCCAGCTCCGTCTTCTGGCGTGGTTCGTCATCCCAGCCACCCTCCTCTCGGCATGCGTGCCGGCTGTCAGCCTCGATGAGGCTGCCACCGATCGACCGAGCCAGACCGCCTCGGCACCGGCGGCCGCTGTCGATAACGTGACTGCTCCTCCCCCGCCTCCTTCCCCCACCCCGACACTGGTTCCCACGCCGCCCCCGGCCCCCCAGCCGTTCGCCCTCAACCTCTACCAGGAGGGGGACTACGTGCCGCAGTACACCTTTGAGTGGTGTGTGGCGGCGAGCATCCAGATGATGCACAACCTCATCGACGACACGGGAGCCGGCACATGGGCCGATAGCGTTCAGCAGGGCGAGCTGTGGGAGATGGCCCGGGCACGGTCGTCCAACTCGTTCAACGGCGCCAACCCCCTGGGCTGGGCGCAGGTGCTGAACGAAGTTGGAATGGGACCGTACACGGTCGTTAGCATCGCCGACTACGAGGAAGCACTGCAGACGGCTGCTCGCGCCATCGTCGAGACGGACCGGCCGGTCGGGCTGGTCCTGTGGCGTGGTCGCCATGTCTCAGTGATGAGCGGTTTCGAGTCACTCGGCCATCCGGGCCAGTTCCGGGAGTTCGCCATCACGGGCATCCGAGTCCAGGATCCGCTCTACCCGTACGGCGGCGATCCGTGGGGACCCTCCCCTGCACCCAACTCCCTGCTCACTCCTGAGCAGTTGGCCACGCAATTCGTCGTCCGCGAGCCCCGACGCTGGAGCAGTAATCTACCCACCGGTTACATGCTGGTGCTGCCGGTCCACAGTGCCTGACAATCCACAAAGTTGGTCATCATGACGGTCAGTTTCAACCACACCATCGTCTATGCAACGGACAAGCGCCGATCGGCGGAGTTCCTCACAAACGTGCTCGGTCTGCCGAAACCCCAAGCAATGTGGTCATTTATGACCGTGCCCCTCGACCACGGCGTGGCCCTCGATTTCGCCACGGCGGACCGGCCCATCACTCCGCAGCACTACGCCTTCCTGGTCAGCGAAGAGGACTTCGACGGACTCTTCGCAAGGATCCAGACCCAGGGCATCCCCTACTGGGCAGACCCGGGACGGTCCCGCCCACAGCAGATCAACCACAACGACGGCGGACGTGGAGTCTACTTCGCGGATCCTGACGGTCATTTCCTTGAGGCGATCACGCGGCCATACGGATCGGGTGCTACGTGAGTCCCAGCTTCGCAAAGGGTCACCCATGGCCGGTCTCCTTCGGGTAAACCTTCCTCAATCCCACCATTGGCCAATGACCTGTTGTTCTGAGTCATAGAGGTTTAGCCTCTCTCGTATGGATGAACCACATTCGCTGGCAGTTGTGGTTGCGCATCCGGACGACGATGCCTACGGTTGCGCGGGCTCGATTGCCATGCATGAGAACGATCCGGGGTTCCGGTTCTGTCTGCTTCTTGCGACCGACGGTGGGGCCGGGCAGATCGCCGAGGGCGTCCCAACCACGCCTCACGAGCTAGGTGCGTGGCGCCGGAAGGAAAGCGTCAATGCCTGGCGGGCCCACGGCACAATTCCGGACCGGCACGAATGGCTGGACTACGCGGACGGGCATGTGGCGGAAGTGGGTTTCGAGGAGCTGGTACGGAGGATTCTGGCGATCCTCCTGCAGGAACGCCCACAGGTAGTGGTGACTTTTGGGCCCGACGGAATCACCGGACACCGGGACCATATCGCCGTCGGCAGGGCTACAGATGAAGCCTTCACACGGGCGCGACAGGTGCCGGGCCCTGGTCTGAAACGACTCGTCCATGGGGCCTTGCGCGCGTCAACCTTCGAACGCTGGAACCGGACGCGACAACAACAGGGCCTGGAGCCTTGGGACCCTGCCCGCGAGTATCATCTGCGTCCGGTGCCTGATGAACTGATCGATATTGACGTGGACACGAGCCACGTAGCGCACCGGATAGTCGCCGGCCTGCTAGAGCACAAATCCCAGCGGCACGTCATCGTGGACCCCGGGGTGAACGAGCGCCGGTGGGCCAGAATCGTATCCAGGGAATCCTCGGTCATGGCGTGGCCTCCGAGGCCGCCCGGCAGTCCATTGCTGTCAGACCTTTTTGAGGGGCTCTGACTCGTCTCAACCTTCCTGGCCGAAGCACTTAACGGCGGTCCCGGAACCGACCTCCCCCACCACCGGCCCCCACCACCGTTGAGACGAGATGAACTCAGGCGGTGATCTACCGGCCCGGACCGCTCTATACAGCACGGGCCCACACGGGGTATTTTCGATGTAGGCCTCCTGCGTGTCAGCGTTCTTCCGCAGAGGAACCACTCCCGGCGTTGTGCACCGCCTGGAGGTAGCGCTGCTGTAGCCTCACGGCGGCCCATCGTGCACCCCAGGAAAGAGCCTGACATGGCGACCTCCCGTTTCCAGAAGTTCCTTCACGACGCCACCTCCCCCGCTCCCCACACGGAATTCCCCCTGGGGGCATGATCATGTCACTTGGATCACCGGGCTTCCGCAGTGACGGCGCCGGCCAACCGCCCCGCGTGCTGCCCGTGATGTGCTTCAACTGCGGCACCGATCGCCGTCTCAGCATCTCAGCGGTCACGCATTTTCCTGATCATCCTGCCGATGTGGTCATGGTGTCCTACACGTGCAGCCGATGCGGACGCTTCGACGAACACCCTGCCGGGGTTGCCGACGTGTCCTTGGTCCTGGCCAACACTGATCAGACAGGTGAAGTGCTCATATTCGGCGGCGATTACATGCATTGCGGACAACCAATGGAAAAGGCAGGCTCGGAACTGCGCAGACTGTCTGCTCCCTTATCCACAGAAGGCGCTGCCGCTGACGCCCTGGACGTCTACCTCTCCACCCGCGTTCTCAGATGCGCCTGCGGCTTCCAAATGGAACTGCCCGAATGATGCTCCGCTAAAACGCCCTGACCTTCGGGCCGGCAGAAAACGGCACCTCACGACGGCGGATCCCGCCGTCGTGAGGAAAATGCCCGTTTTTGGGTACTTCTCCTTTAGGAACAGTTACGGCCACTGTCAGGAGGATGTGTGAGCGAGATGCTACCGGTGTCCCGGTCAAAGAGGGCACCAGGAATCAACGGGACAGTGGGTGGAGTGCTGGTGCTGGCGTTGCTGTCCATCCTGGGTTGCGCACCCGAGGGAAGCGGAGCCGCCGAGGCGGCCTCGTCGTTCCGCGAGGAAATCACTTCCGGAAACACGGCCGCCGCTTGCTCGATGTTGGGGCGGGAGACCCTGGAGAAAGCGGGCGGGGAAAGCACATGTGAGGAGCAACTGAAATCCTTGGATTTGGACGACGCCGGAGCACCGGTGCGGACTGAAATCTATGGGCGGAACGCAATCGTCGAGTTCGAAAATGATGCCGTGTTCCTCAATTCCTCGGGCTCCGGCTGGAAAATCACTGGCGCCGGCTGCACGCCCCAAGGAGAACAGCCATACAAGTGCGAAGTAGGAGGCGAGTAGGCATGCGCTGGAGCTTTGCGCTTTACCTGATCCTGATACTGGGCGGGCTGGTTTACATGGCCGCCGTCGGGCTTGCCCACGGATAGGGGAAGAACGTGAAAACAGCTATCAGAAACAACGGCTTGAGCCTCTTCTTCGGAGTGATCTTCCTGCTGGCCCTGCTCGGACAAGGCCTGTCCGGTCACTTGCTGTTCAACGAAGAGCAGATATCCGCCGGGCTCGAGGAAATCAGCCTCGCCCAATACCTGACCTCATCGAGCTTTGCAGTGGATGTCTCCGAGAACTGGCAGTCCGAGTACCTGCAGTTCCTGCTGTACATCATGGCCACCATCTGGCTGGTCCAAAAAGGATCGCCCGAATCAAAAGAACTGGACCAGACCGGCCCTGAATCAGATGAAGATCAACTCGTCGGCGAGCACAGCAACGAGAAGTCACCGGCCTGGGCCAGGATCAATGGCTGGCGCCAAGTACTCTTCGCAAACTCATTGGGCCTGACCATGGGCGTGATTTTCGTCCTGTCCTGGCTGGTCCAGTCCTTTACCGGGAACAGCGCCTATAACGAAGAACAGCTGGCCAACTTCCAGGACCCCGTTCCCTGGAGGGAGTATCTGGCCTCTCCGGAATTCTGGAACAGAACCCTGCAGAACTGGCAGTCTGAATTCCTTGCCGTGGGGTCCATGGTGGTGCTCTCGATCTATCTTCGCCAACGGGGTTCACCGGAGTCCAAACCTGTCGGAGCGGCCCACGACGATACCGCCTCAACCGGCTGAACTTGGAAACGCCACGGCTACCCACAGCCTTGGCATGTCATCTGCGTCGCTACCTTCGATGAGGGTTACCGGACGAGAGCGTCCAACGCACAGCACCCCTAAAAGGTTCCTATTGTTCCCCAGATGACGGCCCTTGCTCACAAATCCTGTCACACCGGTCACATCGCCTTGTCACCTCACGTGACAGGTTTTCTAGGCTGGAGGAGTCATCATTCGCGAGCCAAGGAGACCTAATGCCACATTCGTCAGATTCCGCCGCCGTCCCCAACGACGCTCACAGCCCGCCCGGCAAGAAGGCAACCAGGCAAGGCAAGGCCAGCCTTCTTAGCAATCTCGGGGCCGACCTCCCCGCATCCCTGGTGGTCTTCCTTGTCGCGCTCCCCCTCTCGCTCGGTATTGCCGCTGCTTCCGGAGCACCGATCATGGCGGGGCTCATCGCAGCAGCCATCGGCGGACTTGTCGCGGGCAGCCTGGGTGGCTCCCCATTGCAGGTGAGCGGCCCGGCTGCCGGCCTCACCGTCGTCGTTGCCGGTCTGGTTGACGAGTTCGGCTGGCAAGTGACCTGCGCGATCACCGCTGGAGCCGGGGTCGTGCAGTTGTTGCTGGGCATCAGCCGCGTTGGGCGGGCCGCACTGGCAGTATCGCCCGTGGTGGTCAAAGCCATGCTCGCCGGTATTGGCATCACGATCATCCTGCAGCAGATTCACGTACTGCTCGGCGGCCATGCTGCTGGTTCCGCCGTAGAGAACCTGACTGGCCTGCCAGCAGCCGTCATCAACGTGGAGCTGCATTCTGCACTGCTCGGTTTGGCGGTTGTGGCCGTCCTCCTCGGCTGGAAGTACCTGCCAGCCGCGGTGCATAGGATCCCCGGACCCCTGGCAGCCGTCGTCGTGGTCACTGCACTGTCCGTGCCGGTGGCACCCAACGTCGAGCGCATCAGCTTCAGCGGTTCGCTGTTCGACGCAGTTGCCTTGCCCAGCTTGCCAGACGGTAACTGGCGTGCCGCCGCCATGGCCGTCATTACCGTGGCCCTGATCGCGAGCATCGAATCCCTGCTGTCCGCAGTTGCCGTGGACAAGATGCATGCCGGCGCGCGCACCAACCTTAACCGCGAGCTCGTGGGGCAAGGCTCCGCCAACCTGGTTTCCGGTATGCTCGGCGGCCTCCCGGTTACCGGTGTGATTGTCCGCAGCGCCACCAATGTTGAGGCCGGCGCCAAGAGCCGGGTATCGGCCATACTGCACGGCGTCTGGGTTCTCGTGTTCTCTGCCCTGTTCGCCGGCCTTATCCAGTTGATTCCGCTGTCAGTGCTGGCGGGCCTGTTGCTGGTCATCGGTGCGAAGCTCATCAAGGTCGCCGACATAAAAACAAGCCTGCGCACCGGTGACCTTCTCGTCTACGTAGTCACCCTGGCTTGCGTCGTCATACTCAATCTGCTCGAAGGCGTCATCATCGGGCTGGCCCTCGCAGCTCTCTGCGTGCTGTGGCGCGTGCTCCGGGCGCAGATCCACGCACACGCACCCTCAGCCGGCTCCCTGCCGTGGCGCGTCACCATCGCAGGGTCCTGCAGCTTCTTCGCCCTGCCGCGACTCAATCGCGTACTCCATTCTGTGCCCGCAGGCGAGGATGCGGTCGTCGAGCTCAATGCCGACTACCTCGACCACGCCTTCCGTGAGGCCTTGGTTGCCTGGCAGATGCAGCATCGGAATACCGGAGCTTCCGTAACTCTCGAGGAGCACGGCACCACCGCGTTCCGCGATGCCGCGGACAACACTCCCCAGCGGCAGGACCCCCGGGAGTTCCCGCTGCCGCCCCGGACTTCCTGGCAGCCGGCACGGCCGGGCGCTGCTCATCAAGCGGGGCACGACGACGGCGCGTCGCTGCCACTGCGGTCGATCCTCCTGGGCATCGATAAATACCATCGCCGGCACGCGGACAAGGTGCGCCCGCTGGTGCAGGACCTCACTGAAGGTCAGAACCCGGACACACTGTTCGTCGCCTGCGTGGACTCGAGGGTCAATCCGAACCTCATCACCAGCAGCGGCCCCGGCGACCTCCTGACACTCCGGAATATCGGGAACGTCGTGTGTAGTGACGGTCGGGATGCCTCGATTGATTCGGCATTGTCCTTCGCCGTCAAAGGGTTGTCCGTTGACTCGATCGTGGTCTGTGGACACTCCAACTGTGGCGCCATGAAGGCTGTTGTTGCCGACGCGGAGGGGGCTTCTACAGCCGCTTTGGGTGCCGGCTTTGATGCATGGCTGGAGCACGCACGGCCGAGCTATCGTGAGCTCCTTGGCGGTCACCCTGTGGCGGTGGCTGCTGAGGCGCAGGGGTACAGCCGCCTCGACCAGCTCAGCATGGTGAACGTCGCGGTTCAGCTCCGGAAGCTGGAAGAGCACCCAGTCACCGGTCCGGCCATGGCTTCTGGTGATCTGCAAGCCACAGGTCTGTTCTACGACATCCCTACGGCGCGCGTAGTCTTGGTGACTCCGCAGGGCATCGAGCAACTGGATCCAAGCATGGCGGTTCGCTAGGCCCTCACGTGATGTGCCAGTTCGCGGTGCCACACTGACCGTCGTCGTTGTTGCCGGCTGCCAAGACGGACCCATCCGCGCGAAGTCCGAGCGTGTGGGTGGAGCCGGCAGCGACGGCGACGACGTCACTCCACGACGAGACGTCGCACTCCCGTCGCTGTTCCAACGGGCTGCGAGGACGGTATCGTCTGCGCGCAGTCCCACGGTGTGTGATCGGCCAGTGTTCGATGCGTATGGACGTTTCCGACTGCTACTGCGACGATGCCGCTCCACCCGTCGACCCGGCACTCCCCGCTTCAGAAATGCCCGCAGTCAGCACCAGTCCATCCGCCGTCACCCCAACAGAATGACGACGCCCGGCGGCGATAACAGAGCGAGTGTCTTCTCTGGTCACCTGTAGATCGTCTCAGAAGTTACGGTACGGAAGCGGGGGTGAGTGCCAACGTGCAGCTACTGGCACGGACGCTGTTGGCCGCACTTGACGGCCTGGCGCTTCGATATCTCGCGGTCTCCAGCAATTACAGGGGCCGGCTTGTGCTGTGGCGCAGTACAAGCCGGGGTGGCAGGATTTCCGTGACCGGAGCGGCTGTTCCGCCTTGCATCCTGAGCTTGAGCCGCTCAGCTCCGCGGCGCCCGATTTCGTAGCTGACGTTGTCAATGGTGGTAAGTGCGATGCGACCGATGCTGGCGATCGAGGTGTTGTCGTACCCCACGATCGAGACCCTTTGCGGAACAGGAAGGCCGAGGCTATCGGCTGCAGTAAGGGCGCCAACGGCCATCATGTCGTTTGCAGCAAAGATGGCAGTGGGCCGGTCAGGCCGTTTCATCAGTTCCAGGCAGGCCGCGGCTCCGCTGTGCTCGGTCATTTCTTCGGCCGCGGCGATCATGATGTGGTCCGCCAGCCCGTGGCCGGCCATAGCCTGCCGGTAACCCTCGTTGCGGCGTTGCGCGGCTTCGCTTCTGGTTCCGTAGATATGCGCGATTCTGCGGTGGCCAAGGTCAATAAGGTGTTCGACGGCGAGCCTGGCTCCCAGGTGGTCGTCATTGACCACCAAATCCGCGTGAGACATGGATCGCGATGGCGAGCCAAGCACCACTGTTGGAATACTCTTGGCTGCCTTTTCAAGCAGATCTGCCTCGTCGACGTCTCCGGCTATGACCAACGCGTCCACACGCAATTGCAGGAAGGGACTGATCCGGCTCTCTCCCGGGAATGTGAAGAAGTGCGGATCCCCGACGATCATCCGGAGATGCTCTTCCTTCAGCCCTTCCCTCAGTCCCCTCGCCAGGTCCACATACCAGGGGTTGGAGAGATCGTCGACCAACAGCCCGATGATGCCCGTCCGCCCACCGGCAAGGGAACGGGCAGCAGCGCTAGGCAGATATCCAAGTTCCTTGATGGCTGCTAACACAGCGTCCCGCTTTTCGGCGCGGACTTGGGGGGAGTCCTGAAGCACCAGTGACACCAGGGACCTGGAGACCTTTGCCCGTTCCGCCACATCGTTGATGGTGACCTTCGCTGGCCGCTGCCTGTTGTTCCTGGTTTCGATGGCGGCTCCCCTCCCCCTGTGAATTCGTCTGGATCATTTGATAGCCAGACTACCCGCCACTTTGTATTGACAAACATTCATTCCCCAGATTACCTTTCACTTGGAGCGCTCCAAGTAGGAGCCACATCATACTGTGACAGGAGTTCCACCATGATTCAAGAGATTGGCGTGGCCGTTATTGGTGCCGGTATGGCTGGCCGGGCGCATGCCCAGGCCTACGCAACTGCCCCAGCGCTTTATGCCCCTTCGCTCCCACCGATCCGCCGGATCGCCATCGCCGACGTCAACCCTGAAGCTGCTCAGCTTGCCGCCCGAAGGTTCGGATACTCCCGCGCCGAAACCTCCTGGGAAGCCATCGCAGAGGACCCTTCCATTCATGCGGTGAGTGTCGTCGTCGCCAATCACCTCCACAGACCGATCGTGGAGGGACTGCTGGCCGCAGGCAAGCACGTGCTCTGCGAGAAGCCGCTCGCGGATACGGAAGCCGACGCACGGGCAATGGCCACAGCGGCTCAGCAGTCAGGAAGGGTGGCCCGGTTGGGATTCACCTACCGGCGAACCCCGGCAATCAACGCCATCAAGGGGCTCATTGATTCAGGCAGCCTCGGCAGGGTCCTGCATTTCAGCGGCAGGTACTGGACAGACTATGCAGCAGATCCCGCGGTCGCCCTGAGCTGGCGCTTCACAGGGGCACCGGGCAGCGGTGCACTGGCGGACATCGGAAGCCACATCACCGATGTCGCCGAATTCCTTGGCGGCCCGGCCCTCAGTGTCCAGGGCGGGCGTCTGTCCACCGTAATTGCCACCAGACCGTTTCCGCGGGGAAATGCCAGCGGCCATGGCAACAAGGATGTCAGTGCTGAAAGGGGCGACGTCGGCAACGAGGACCATGCGAACTTCTCCCTACAGCTCGAGTCAGCCCCGGCGACCATCGACGTTTCACGGGTGGCTTACGGCCACCCGAACACCCTGACCTTCGAGGTCTTCTGCGAAAACGGCTCGGCCAGCTTCGACCAGCGCAGGACCGGTGAATTTCTGCTGGCTGACTCCACAACGGCAGGGCCTGATAACGGATTCCGCCACGTTCTTCTCGGACCTGAACATCCGTACATCTCGGGCGGACTGGCGATGGACACACCGGGCGTGGGCTTCGGCGTCAACGATTCCTTCGCGTTCCAGGCCCGGGCGTTTCTTGACGAAGTCGCCGGCTTCAGCGAAGACGAATCGCTGCCGCGGTGCGCCAGCTTCAATGAGGGGCTCCACAATATGCAGGTCCTCGCCGGTGTGGTTGAGTCGGCCAACGCCGGAGGAAAGACAGTGGTGCTCTCATGAAGCTGGGCGTCTACACCGCGATCCTTCACGACCGGGATCTGTCGTCGGCCTTGGAAACCATCTCCGCAGTGGGTCTGGAGGGAGCCGAAATCAACTCGGGTGGATTCATTGGAACCCCGCACCTGCCGGTCGATGAGCTCCTGGCGTCAGCAGCAGCCCGCGCCCGTTACCTGGACCTGTTTGTTGCCGCCGGAGTTGAGCTGACCGGCTTTAACGTCAACGGGAACCCCCTGCACCCGGACCCCGCTGTGCAGCACAAGCACTCCGAGGACCTCAAGCGTTCAATCGACTTGGCCGGCCTCCTCGGAGTGAAGCGCGTCGTCGCAATGTCCGGGTTACCCGGCGGCCATCCTGGCGCGACGGCCCCCAACTGGGCAGTCAATCCGTGGGACAGCGCCTATCTGGACATCCTTGACTACCAATGGGACCTCGCGGTCCCCTATTGGCGGGACATTGACGCCAGGGCAGCTCAGGCGGACGTTAAGGTCGCCATCGAAATGCACCCGCACAACATTGTGTTCAATCCCGCGACCCTGCTGCGCCTTATCGAACGCACGGACGCAACACATGTCGGAGCGGAGATGGACCCCAGCCACCTGTTCTGGCAAGGCATCGACCCCATCGCAGCAACCCGCGCCTTGGGGGATGTGGTCTTCCACGCTGCCGCAAAGGACACCCGCATCAATCCTGCCTGCGCCATCAACGGGGTACTGGATGACCGGTTTCGCAGGCTTGGGGCCCAAGAAGAACGCACGAACATCGGCGGCCGGTACTTCGTCAATGAGTGGCCCCGGAATTCCAGCTGGGACTTCGTCTCCGTCGGAAAAGGACACCCCGTGGAATTCTGGTCCAACTTCCTGGCCGTCCTCCAGGAAATTGACCCCGACATGGCAGTCAACATCGAACATGAGGATGCCGAGCTGGGCCGCGTTGAAGGCTTGGAATTCGCGGCCGCAACGCTGAACCGGGCCCGCGCCACCGTCCTGTCCATGTGACCTGGGTGCCGCCTGGGCCGGGGCTCCCTTCCTTGGCGGGCTCGCCTAACCAAACAAAAAGTGCACACCAACAAAGGAGTTCGTTGTGAAAATCATGAAACAGAAACTGGGAGCCATATCAGTGCTGGCCGCCGCCACACTGTTACTGGGTGCCTGTTCGGGAACCGGTGGCCGTCCGGTCGAGAGCGGCGCTTCAGGAGGCGGGCAAGTGGCCTCCACGGAACGTATCAAAGTTGCTTTCATTACCCATGCCGGTCCAGGTGACACGTTCTGGGACGTCGTCCGGAAAGGTGCAGAGGAAGCCGCTGCAAAGGACAATGTGGAGCTGCTTTACACCGCCGATCCGGAAGGTGGCAAGCAGGCCCAACTCGTCCAGCAGGCCATCGACCAGAAAGTTGCCGGCATAGCCGTAACGCTCGCGAAGCCCGATGCTTTGCGCGACGTCCTCAAGAAAGCCCAGGAAGCAGGCATCCCCGTGGTCAGCATCAACTCCGGGGCGGATGTTTTCGCCGAGGTCGGCGCTTTTACACACTTCGGTTCCGACGAGAAGCAGGCAGGACGCGCTGTTGGGGAACGTCTCGCCGCCGAGGGGATCCAGCACCCGGTCTGCATGGTCCACGAGCAAGGCAACGTGGGCTTGGAAGACCGATGTGCCGGTATCAAGGAGAAGCTCCCCGCCACCGAGAACCTCTATGTGCAGGGAACGGACATGACCCAGGTGGAATCCACCCTCACGGCGAAAATCCAGGCAACCTCGAGCGCCGACGTCGTCGTCGCCCTTGGCGCACCCTTCACCGTGACCTCCATGCGTGTGGTTGAATCCACCGGCAACAAAGTCAAAGTTGCCTCAGTGGATATCAGCGCCGACCTCGCCCAGGCCATTCTTGATGACAAGCTTCTCTTCGGAGTAGACCAGCAGCCATGGCTTCAGGGCTACGGTGCTGTGGATGCCCTCTGGCAGAACAAACGCGGCGGCTTTAAGATCGGCGGCGGCGCTGCGGTCCTGACAGGACCGAGCATCATTGACAAGACCAACGCCAAGGACGTCATCGCCTTCGGCAAAGAAGGCATCCGCTAAATCCCCCAGCGGTTCCGGGCGATGATCATCGCCCGGAACTGCTCCTTTGTGTGACAGTCGTCCGGCAGCAGTGATTCGCTGGCCCGTCGGCGACGAATCTTGACCATGCGATTTCAAAGTTCAATCTTCGGGTCTGGCGGCGAGGATCCGATCAGCCCTGAGCTGCAGGATGCCGAGCGACTCCTGGATCAGGGGGGATGCGATGCTGCCCCTGCGCACCGCAGCGACAATTCGGCGCGCAGGCTTCCCCTTGCCAGTAATGCGCAGTCGAACCACGTTTTCGGCACCACGCAGGGGTGCCAATCGCGGCAGCAGGCCCACCCCCAGCCCTGCACCAACGAAGGCGATCTGGGTTTCCCATTCAACGGCCTCATGGGCAATCCGCGGCGTCACCCCGACGGCCGTGAACGCCGCGGTGAACAGGGAATGGTAGGTGGAACCGGCGGCCTCGGTGATCCAGGGTTCCGACGCCAACTCTTCGAGCGTCACCGATTCCCGCGATGCCAACGGATGGTCGGAGGGGATGATCACGTCAAGCGGATCGTCGAGCAGAACGGTCTGCTCGAAGCGCGGATCGTCCTCAACATAGGTGTCGGACTGCATGGCGACGATGACCGCGAGGTCGATTCGCTCGGCAACCAACAAGTCGAAGCAGCGGGCCGGATTTGCCTCGAGTACCTGCACCTCCAGCAGGGGGCGCGTTGAGCGCAGGGTGGCCGCCAGTGGCGCGAGCAACTGGGCGGCCGCCGTGGAGAATCCACCAAGACCGAAACGGGACTGCACCTGGTCGCCGGCCTCCATCGCAGCAGCGCGCAGGCTCTCCCATTCGGCAATGAGGGTGTCCGAGCCCTCCACGAGAAAGCGGCCCGTGGTGGTCAGCCGCACACCCCTGCCGTCCTTCGTCAGCAGCTGCAATCCAAGCACGCGCTGTAGCTCCCGCAATTGCGCTGAGACGGCGGAAGGAGAATAACCTGTGAGCTCCGCGGTTGCGCCTATGGTGCCGGATCGGGCAAACACCCGGAGTGTGATGAGCCTTGGATCGATCATGCAACTATTGTGCACGGTTATCAGCCAAATGTTGCGCTTTTGCTGCAGATCGATCGGCCCTAATCTCGTGAATACAAGGTTTTCGACAACGCCGCTTGCACCGACGCAAGCCGTGGTCGCAACGCATCGCCCGCTTATCCACGCCTCCCGGGAGGAAACACATGTCTGCTCCAGTCTTGCCCCTCAATTCACGCGGAAAACTCGCCTCATCATTGCCTGCCGAGCAGCTGGCGGAAATCAACGAGTTGTTCGATTTCCGGCGCGTGGGATATTCCCTCGATGCCCCCTTCTACACCGACCCGACGATTTTCAACATCGACATGCAGGCCATTTTTGGCCAGCACTGGATCTTTGCCGGCAGCATCGCCGAACTCCCGGAGCCGGGCGACTACATCACCGTCGACTACGGGCCCTACTCCCTGATCGTGCTGCGCAAGGACGACGGCGGCGTGAACGTCCTGCACAACGTGTGCCGCCACCGCGGCGCCCGCGTCCTGACTGAGCCCGCGGGGTCAACGGGAAACCTGGTCTGCGGCTACCACTCCTGGACCTACTCCCCCGAAGGCAATCTGATCCATGCCTCGGCGCCTGGGGAGACCAAGTTCGACAAGGGCTGCTTCGGCCTCAAGCGCGCCCACAGCCGCGTGGTGGCCGGACTCATCTTCGTCTGTATTGCGGACGAACCGCCGGCGGATTTTGACGAAACCTCTAAGATTTTCGAGCCTTACCTCGCACCCCACGATCTGTCGAAGACGAAAATCGCCTATCAGCAGAACATCGTCGAGGAGGGCAACTGGAAGCTCGTCATGGAGAACAACCGTGAGTGCTACCACTGCGACGGCCACCCGGAGCTCGCCTGCTCCCTCTTTCCCACCTGGGGCCTGACGGAGGGCCTGATCCCGGCCCACCTTGAAGAAGTATGGGACCGCAACAAGCAAGCACAGTCCTCGCTCGAGGAACGTTGCCGCCGCTATGGCCTTCCCTACGAGGTCGTCGAGGAGCTCGACACACGCATCGCGGGTATCCGCATCTCACGGGAATCACTCGACGGAGAAGGCGAATCGTTCTCGCCCGATGGGCGCCGGCTCTCCAAAAAGCTGCTCGGCGACTTGCCGGATTTCCGCCTTGGCCGCTGCTCGATGCACCTGCAGCCCAACAGCTGGTTCCATTTCCAAGGGGACCACGTCATCACCTTCGCCGTCTTCCCCGTTAACGAACACCAGACGCTGGTACGCACCACCTGGCTGGTGGCAGACGACGCCGAGGAAGGCGTCGACTACGATCTGGAGAAACTCACCTACACCTGGAAGCAGACAAATCTGCAGGACAAGGCGTTCGTGGAGCTGTGCCAGAAGGGCGCCGGCAGCCCCGCCTACGAGCCCGGCCCGTACATGAAGAGCGAATACCAGGTTGAGGCGTTCATCAACTGGTACGTGCAGCGTGTCCAGGAGCACCTGGCATGACGGAACTCCTCACTGAGACGGTAGTCCACGAACCACATCGCATCCGCGGTCTTGAGATGCCGTGGAACAGGGTCATGGGCAGCACCGAGGGACCAGCCAGTGCGGCCCGTGCCCTGGGTCCCTGGCATCCGCAGGAGTTCATGGCCGAATGCGTCGAGGTTGTTCCCGAAGTGGGCGGCATGATGACCTTCGTGTTCCGCCGCTCCGACGGTGCGCCCCTGGCGTTCCGTGCTGGCCAGTACGTCAATGTTGCCTTCCCCGTGAATGGCGAGGACCAGGATCCGGCGGACCGCAGCTACTCGCTGTCCAGCGCACCCACCAAGCCGTGGACCTTCGACATCACGGTCAAACGCGATGCCACGGGTCTGGTCTCACCATGGGTGCACGAGAACATCAAACCCGGCACCGTCCTTGAGATGCTCGGACCGGTGGGGGCATTCCACCTGCCCGATGCAGACCGGCGGGCACGGTACCTCCTGCTGGCCGCCGGAGCAGGCATCACCCCCATCATGTCCATGGTGCGGACCATCCACTCCCTTCCCGGACAGGCCGATGTGGTGGTGCTTTACCACGGAGCTGCGGCCGAAGACTTTGCCTTCAACAAGGAGCTCGCCTACATCGCCTCCGTGGACTCGCGCATCAAGGTCTTCTACTCCCTGGGCGACCGCGGCAAACCCGAGGACTGGGAAGGGCTCAGCGGAAGGCTGACGGCCGCCATGCTCGACCACGTGGCCCCCGATGCCAACGGCCGCCAGGTCTATGCCTGCGGCCCCGAGGGCTACCTGAACACTGCCACTGAGCTCCTCGGGAAGGTGGGCGTCGACGACACGTCCATCCACATGGAGTTCTTTACGGGAGATCGCCAGACGATCCTTGAATACCAGGCGGAGCTCGCGCTGGCGGCCGACATTGCAGAGGAAATCGCGGAGGAAATCGCCGATTCCGCCGAGGAGTACTACGAAAGCCAGCCCACGGCGTTTGGACTCTACGAGCCAGGGTACGACGCCGAGGGAACCCTGAAGGCCACGGGTCTGCCGCTGGAAACAGCCGATCCGGCCGTATCAGAAGCTTCCGACGCTGGTTCGGACGTTGAGCAGGAGGCTGTTACTCCTGACGCTTCGAGCTTCGACACGGTCGGAACGGGAAGCCTCACCCTGTCATTCCTGCGGACCGGCATCAATGTGCGTGTCGACCCTGCCGAACACATCCTCGGGGTGGCCCAGCGTGCGGGCGTGAGGATCGGAGCGAACTGCAAGGAAGGCATGTGCGGCTCTTGCAAGGTCGTCAAGCTTTCCGGGGAGGTCGAGATGAACCACCAGGGCGGGATCCGGGCACGGGAGATCGATGCAGGCAAGTTCCTGCCCTGCTGCTCCACCGCGCTGACTGATTTGGTGATCGATGCCTAGCCGTTTCCAGCTGCGCTAGGGCCGGTCAGACCTGCCAGCGCCACCAGCGTGACTGCTCCGGTTCCGGCGTCGGTTCCGACGCCGGTTCCGGCTCCTCGCCCAAGGCCAGCGCGGCCTCGACGATGTCGTCCGCTGTGAGCGTCATGACGGCCTCACGATCGAGCGCGTCGAGACTTTGTTCCTCGTCGAGCGACAGCCGCAGCGCCTGGCGGTTGAGCGCCTGCTCGAACAGCGTGCGGGCGAACCGTGCGTTGCCGGACTCCTCGCCCGCGTGAAGCCCTTTGAAAATGCGGCGCAGCATCTGGTCGGCACCCGGCTCCAGTGTGTACTCGTGCTGGGCCAGCATCTGATGAAAGATCGTCTGGAGTGCGTCGACGGAGTAGTCGGGGAACGTGATCTCACGGGCGAACCGGGAGCGCAGTCCGGGGTTCGAGAGCAAGAAGGACTCCATCAGCCGCGGGTACCCGGCCACGATCACTACCAGGCGGTGGCGGTGGTCCTCCATCCGCTTGAGCAGGACCTCGATCGCCTCGGGGCCAAAGTCCATCCGGCCGTCCTCGGGGGCCAGCGCGTAGGCCTCGTCGATGAACAGGACGCCGTCCAGCGCACGCCGGATCACCCGGTCCGTCTTGATGGCGGTCGCGCCGACGTATTGCCCCACCAGGCCCGAACGGTCAACCTCCACCAGGTGGCCTTTCTGCAACAGTCCGACCGCGCGGTACATCTCGGCCAGGAGCCGCGCCACGGTGGTCTTCCCCGTGCCCGGGTTTCCGAGGAACACCAGATGCTGTGATGTGGCCACCTCCGGCAGGCCGTGCGTCTTACGGCGGGCCTGGACCTGGAGCAGTGCGACGAGGGCCCGCACCTGCTCCTTTACGGTCTCCAGTCCGACCAGCGCGTCGAGCTCGGCCTGCACCTCGGACAGCGGTCGCGCCGGCCCGGGCCTCGCACCAAGGAGATCGCCCACCAGGTCGTCGACGCGCTCTGAACCGGGCAGCTTGAGCTGATCGGCCAGATGGCCGATGGTTTCGCGCAGGTCGTCGAGCGGATGGCGGCTGGGAGCCATGCATCCACTTTAGTACTCGATCCCACCGGAAAGGCATCCCTCCGCCGTACGCCGGCGAAGGGATGCCTGAGCAGGGTGACTACGCCCCGCCGTCGTGCCTAGTTCCGAAAGGTAACCCCGCTATGACCCCGGACCTTTCCCTGACGTGGCACCCTGGACCGCCAGTTCATCGGGAGCCTCACCGCCCATGTCCGGAGAGGAGTGCGCCGCCATGGCGTGAGCGGGGGGCGAAACGAGTCCGGTGGCAGCAGGGGATCCCGTTGAGGCTGAGCCCTCCGAAGGGTCCACGGAGGCAGGCGCCGCATGCGCGGCCAGCACACCGGTCTGGTGCCTGATCTTCAACCGGTAGAGGAGCGCCCCGCCGCCGGTGACGGCGCCGACAAACAGGACACCGCCCCACTGCAGGTACCACTCAAACGGGGGCACCGAGTTGTAGATTTCCGGGCGGGGCCAGATCAGGTTCACGGTCATGGCGCCGCCCCACAGCACCGCCATAATGTTCACGGGCAGCCCCCACTTGCCCAGGCTGAAGCCGGGCTCGGTGTCGTCGTCCGCGAGCGGCCACTTCTTCTGGAACCGCTTGCGGAGCAGCGGAACGGTGACCAGCAGGTAGGACAGGTAGATCAGGACGATACTGATGCTCGAAAGAATGGTGAAGATGGCCGGCTGGGAGACGTTGACGATCAATGGAATGATGGCAATGATTCCGATAACGATGGCCGCCACCGTTGGCGTCTTCCGCTCCGGATGGACCTTGCTGAGCTGGCGGCTAAAGGGCAGGTTGTTGTCCCGGGCCATGGCAAACATCATGCGGATGGCAGCGGCGTGAACGGCCAGGGTACAGACGGTCACGGCCACGACGATGCACACCAGGAACGCCTTGCCGAAGGGGCCTCCCAACACGGAGAGCACGATGTACTGCAAGCCGCCGTCGGCAGCGCCCAGCTTGGGGTCGTTGAGGTCGGGTGCGGCCAGGAGTCCGCCAAGGAGAATCAGGCCGCCGAGGATGAAGGACGCCGTGATTGCACGAAGGATGGCCTTGGGGGCTGTCTTTTTCGGGTCCTTCGTCTCCTCGCCGAGGGAACTGGCGGTGTCAAAGCCATACATCACGTAACCCGAGGCCATGGCGCCGATGAGGAACACCCCGAAGAAGCCAAGGTCGTGGTCCATGCCGTAGCCTGCGGTGCTGAAAAGGACTTCCGGCCCCCGCACCACATGCCAGGCAAGGGCCAGGATGAGGAGCACGGCCGCAGCGAGCTCCACGAAAACGCCGATGCTGTTAATTTTGGTCATCAGCTTCACGCCGAAGGCGTTAATGATGGTGGAAATGGAGATCATGATGCTGGCGAGCAGCACGCCGTTGAGGGCGAAATCGTAGGTGCCGGTGCCGTCGCCGATGATCTGGAAACCGGACCAGATCTGGGGCAGGGTGAGCTGCAGTGCAAGAGCCACGGCTCCGAGCGCCACGATCGAGGAGATGAGCAGCAGCCATCCGGCCAGCCAGGCGAACGTCCCTGACGAGAGCCGCTTCGCCCAGTTGTACACCGAACCCGCCACAGGGTAGCGGCCGGCCAGCTCAGCGAAGCAGAGCGCCACCATCAGCTGGCCGGCGAAAACGAGGGGCCAAGACCACGCGTAGGCAGGGCCGGCCATGGAAAAACCAAAGTAGAAGAGTTGGAATACGCCGGTGAGGATGGAGATGTAACTGACGCCTGCCGCGAAGCTGGCGAACTTGCCGATGCTGCGGTCCAGGGTCTGGGCATAGCCGAATTCGTCCATGCCGCTTGCGTCTGCACGCTTTGTGGGTTCTAACATCTGAGCTCCTAAGTGAGAAAAGCACGATGGTGATGACCCGCGGCCGCCATTGGACGCGGGTTTATATCAGGGCCGGGCACCGCGCTGGGCAGCGCCCGGCCGTTCCCCCAATAGCCGTTGCCTATTCGGCCGGAACCGCCCCCGTTCCGTCCGGAGACGAGCCGAACCAGCCGCTGGGTGCCGGCTGGATGTTCTGCCAGATATGTTTTGCCTCGCGGTATTCGTTGAGGCCCGCGCTGCCAAGTTCACGGCCAATGCCGGACTTGCCGAAACCGCCCCACTCCGCCTGCGGGACGTACGGGTGGTAGTCATTGATCCACACTGTTCCGTGCCGGAGGGCCCCCGCAACGCGCTGCGCTTTCGACGCGTCAGATGTCCAGACCGCCCCCGCCAGGCCATACTCCGTGTCGTTGGCTATGGCAACGGCCTCGGCTTCGGTACGGAACGTCTCCACCGTTAGCACCGGGCCGAATGACTCCTCCCGCAGCACGCTCATACCCGAGCGGCAGTTACCGAGCACGGTGGGCGGGTAGAAGAATCCGTCCGCGAGCGTCCCGTCGTCGGGGAGGTAGCCGCCGCACAGGAGCTCGGCGCCCTCCGCGATTCCGGCCTGGACGTAGGCGTGAACCTGTTCGCGGTGCTTGGCGGAAATCAGCGGGCCCGTTTCTGCGTCGGGATCAAACGGCCCGCCCATCCGGATCCTTTTCGCCCGTTCCACCACCTCGGCAACGAAGCGCTCCGCAATTGTCTCCTCGACGACGAGCCTCGCCCCGGCCGAGCAGACCTGGCCGGAGTGCAGGAAAACAGCTGTCAGGGCATTGTCGACGGCGGCGTCCCAGTCGGCGTCCGCGAAGACGACGTTGGGGTTCTTTCCGCCGAGCTCGAAGGCGACGCGCTTCACAGTCTCCGCGGCGGCCGCCATGATCGTCTGGCCCGTGGCCAGGCTTCCGGTCAGGGAGACGAGATCCACACGCGGGTCGGAACTCAAGGGAGGACCTACCCTCGATCCGCTTCCCGTGACCAGGTTTGCGACGCCGGCGGGAACCCCGGCCTCTGCCAGCGTTTCCATAAGCAGGATGGAAGTCGACGGCGTGAGCTCGCTGGGCTTGAGCACAAAGGAGTTTCCGGCGACGAGTGCCGGTGCCACTTTCCAGGCCGCCTGGAGGAGCGGGTAGTTCCATGGTGCGATGAGGGAACAGACGCCAAGCGGTTCGTAGACCACGCGGCTGATGGCATTCGGCCGGCCCGTATCGATGACCCTGCCCGCATCGAGGCCTGCTATCTTGCCGTAGTAGCGGAAGCATGCGGCAATGTCGTCAATATCGTATTCGGCCTCGACAAGGCGCTTGCCTGTGTCCAGCGCCTCGGCGCGGGCATACGCCGCCTTGTCCCGCTCAAGCAGCCCGGCGATGCGAAGCAGGACTTCGCCGCGTTCGATGTCCGTCAGCCGGCGCCACGCACCGCCGTCGAACGTTGCCCGGGCACTGGCGATTGCCCGCTCCGCGTCCTCGACGGTGGACGAGGCGACAACTGCAACCTCGCGGCCGTCCGCAGGGCAGCGCACAACTGTTGTCCCGCCGTCGGATGCCTGGTGCCAGGCGCCGTCAATGTACAGGCCCTTGACGGCATCCTGCGTCTTCCCCGTGTCGTGGGTTTGTTCAACTGTGGCGGTCATTGTTTCTCCTTCTCCGGTCCATTGATCATGCCTGGGCCCTAGCCGCGGGGGCAGGTGCAGTACCGGCACTGTTACGCTCTGTGCCGTCCTTTTCAAGGGGAGAGATCCCGTGGCGGTAGAACTCGGCATGCTGGGCGGCCAGCGGCGCCTTCCCCGAGATCAGATCGGCGGCCTTCTCGGCGAGCATCATAACGGGGGCGTAGATGTTGCCGTTGGTCACGTACGGCATGGCCGAGGCATCCACAACGCGGAGGCCCTGGGTTCCATGGACTGACATGTCAAGCGGGTTCACCACCGCCATCGGATCGGAATCCGGGCCCATCTTGGCGGTGCAGGAAGGATGCAGGGCCGTTTCGGCGTCCCGGGCCACCCAGTCCAGGATTTCGGCGTCAGTCCGGACGCTTTGCCCGGGTGAGAGCTCCCCGCCACTGAAGGGCATCATGGCGGACTGGCCCAGGATATCGCGGGCCACGTGGATGGCCTCCACCCATTCGCGCCGGTCCTGCTCAGTGGAGAGGTAGTTGAAGAGCATGGACGGATGGACGGTGGGGTCGGTGGACTTGATCTTCAGGGTGCCGCGGGCATCGGAGTACATGGGGCCGATGTGCACCTGGTAGCCGTGCTTTGCGTCCGCCTTCTGGCCGTCGTAGCGCACAGCCACGGGCAGGAAGTGGAACATCAGGTTGGGGTACGCAACGTCCTCGTTGGAGCGGACGAACCCGCCGCCTTCGAAGTGGTTCGTAGCCGCTGGGCCCTTGCGTCCCAGCAGCCACTGCAAGCCGATGAGGGGGTAACGCCAGAGGTCCAGGTTCGGCTGCATCGACACCGGCTGGGTGCAGGCGTGCTGGATGTAGACCTCAAGGTGGTCCTGCAGGTTCTCCCCCACGCCGGGTAGGTTGACGACAGGCTTGATACCCAGGGAGTCCAGGTGTGCGGCTTCGCCCACGCCGGAGAGCTGCAGCAGCTGCGGGGTGTTGATGGCGCCGCCTGACAGGATGACCTCGCCGGCATTGACCAGATGGGTCTGTCCGTTGCGGCGGTAGGTGACGCCGGTGGCCATGGTGCCCTTGAAGTTGACCTTGGTGACCATCGCCCGGGTCAGGACCGTCAGGTTGGGACGGCTGGTGTTAGGGCGGATGTGGGCCCTTGAAGCTGAGAGGCGCTGGCCCTTGTGGACGTTGCGGTCAAAGGCCGCAAAGCCCTCCTGGCGGTAGCCATTGACGTCGTCCGTCAGGGGGTAGCCGGCTTCCTGGGCGGCCTTGAAGAACGCCTGGAAGAGCGGGTTGGTGGCCGGTCCGCGCTCCAAGACCAGCGGGCCGTCGTGTCCGCGCAGTTCGTCGTCCGGGTCCGCTGCCAAGGCGTTTTCCATCTTATTGAAGTAGGGCAGGCAGTGGGCGAAGTCCCACGTTTCCATTCCAGAGTCGGCGCCCCAGCGCTCGTAGTCCAGGGGATTGCCGCGCTGGAAGATCATGCCGTTGATGGAGCTTGAGCCGCCCAGGACCTTGCCGCGGGCATGGGCCACGCGGCGGCCGCCCATGAAGGGCTCCGGGTCCGATTCGTACCGCCAGTCATAGAGCGGATTGCCGCTGGGAAACGTCAGCGCGGCGGGCATCTGGATGAAAAGGTCCCAGGGGTAGTCGCTGCGTCCGGCTTCGAGGACGAGGACGCTGCTCTGGCCTCCTTCGCTCAGCCGGTTGGCGAGAACGGAACCCGCGCTTCCGCCGCCGACGATGACGTAGTCGTAGTGGGTTTTTGTCATGCTGGAAACTCTCCTTCTAGCTGTATGCAGAACTTGCCGCTGGAGCTGGTGGTCCTTCGTGCGGGGGCTGGCGATAGATCGCCATGCCCCGGAAAAGCCTTGTAGATCCCTGAGTTATTGGATACGCACCGCTACGGGCAATAGGCCGATAACGACCTGAATGCGGCGGTGTGGTGTAGGTCATATCCATGCACAGTAGTGCACCTTGAACAAGTGTTCAATAGTTCGACTGAACAAATGTTCAAGATTTAACGACGACGAAACAACGGACCGCAAAATGGTTGGGAATACTGCGCCCCGCCATTGAATATGACGAGCGTTGGTCATGAAAAGACCAGGGCAGGGCCTTGCCGCGGCGGACGGTTTCGACGTCCGCGAATGAGTGTTGGAGCGCTAAGCGGCGAGTGCGATCTCTTCGGTGCGGGCGATGCTCCGCCGGATGGATTCCTTGTCAACACCAAGGAGCACTGTTAACCACATCCCGTTTTGCACGACGACGATGTCAGCTGCCCGTTCCCTGCACGCCTCAGTGGAAAGCTCGGGCCTGGCATTTCGGATGAGCGTGGCGAGCCCGTCGAGATAGCGCTCGAACGCTGCCGCATTGATGGATGCAAAGTCTTCATGGGCTTGAGCAAGCGCCCACAGATGGAGACGCAGGGACAGGTACTGGGTGGTCAGGAGGTCCGGGCCAGCGACGCGACGGAGGGCCTTCCGGAGCTGTTCTTCGGGGGGTAACTCCGGGTCAGGCGCGACGAGCATCAGGTCATGCTGGTCAATCCGGTGCAGGGCTGCACGGATAAGGCTCAACTTGTCTTCGTAGTAGTAGTTCACGAGCCCGAGTGCGACGCCGGCTTCACGGGCCACTGCCCGCATATTGACTCCTGCGATGCCGTGGCGTGACAGCAGACCCAGTGCCGCTTCAAGGATGCGCGACTGCCTGTCGACCTGTTCGCCGGACTTCACGGTGTTGGTATCCACTTGGCCAGACTATGGCCAAAGCCGTGGTGGCGCATCTTGCCTCCAGGGCAATGGGGGATGTCATCCCCTCTAAACGGTGAGCCTCCCGAAAACATACCGAATCCGAGCCCGAGCTTCGCCGACGGACGTGGAGGACGTGTGGGGGTCGCCGTCCCGACGTCCATCGGCGAAGTGACGGTGCTGATTAGAGCTTGGTCTGGAAGAAGTCCGTGAGCTTGTTGAAGGGGATAAGGCCGACGCGGTCGTAAAGATCTACGTGGCCCGCTCCGGGGACCCAGAAGAGTTCCTTCGGGCCTGTGGCGAGCCGGTAGGCCTCTTCACTGAACTCCCTCGAATGAGCCTGGTCACCGGCGATGAAAAGCAGCGGCCGCGGCGAGAGGAGGTCCATATCCGCGAACGGGTGGAAGTTCATGAACTTGGGGTTGGTGGCCAGGGTGGGATGCGTGGTGGTGTTGGGGTGGTATCCGCGGGCGGTGCGGTAGAAGTCGTAGAACTCCCGGTCCACTGCTGTAGATTCCGGGGTGAGGACGTCGGGTGTTCCCCCGGTGTACTGGATCGCGCCGCCGGCGAACTCGAGGTCCCGCTGCGCAGCTGCCTGCGCGATGATGTCCTTGCGCTGTTCCAGGGTGACGGATTTGCGCAGTCCGTCGCGGTTGGCGGCGCCCATGTCGTACATGCTCACCGTGGCGATGGCCTTGATCCTGGGATCGAGCTTCGCGGCGCTGAGCACAAAGCTGCCGCTGCCGCAGATCCCGATGGCCCCGACACGTTCCTTATCCACAAACGGCTGTGCCCTCAGGTAATCGACGGCGGCGCTGAAGTCTTCGGCATAGACGTCGGGTAAGACCGCGTTGCCGGGTTTCCCTGCACTCTCTCCCCAGAACGAGAGGTCGAAGGAAAGAGTGACGTATCCCTGCTCGGCCATCTTGGTCGCATAGAGGTTGGCGCTCTGTTCCTTTACAGCGCCCATGGGATGCCCCACCACCAGCGCCGGGCCGGGTGTCCTGCGGTCCAGATTGGTCGGGACAAACAGGTTGCCCACTACCTTCATCTGGAATTGGTTCTTGAACGAGATTTTCCGCACCGTGACGCGGTCGCTGGTGTAGAAGTTGTCTGCCCCATTGGAGGTATCGCCGGGTTCCAGATCCTTGCGGGAAGCGGGAGCGGCGAAAGCCTGATCCGCTCCTGCCAGCCCTGCTGCGCCGGAGAGGCCGACGGCCGCCGCGCCGGCACCTGTTAGCTTAATCAGGTTCCGGCGGGAGAAGCCCGCAACCTGGATCCCGTGAGTCGTGGTGTTGTGTGCGGTGGAGTCCGTGCTCATGTATTCATCCTCGTGTTCGTCGGTTACGTAACTTGATGGACTTCGTCGTCCCTTCGAGCACACCACACCCCCACCACCTGTGGGAGTCCCTCTTGTGAGGGGTACTGTCAGGGCCCCCGGGAACTCTGCTGGACTGCTGTCATGCCCGCTCGGGATCAAATTGCCGGCACGAACGCCTGGTTTCCTCCGGCTTAGGGCTGAGAAGTAAGAGATTCCAGAGTCGCCCTGGCCCCGCCATTGTGGAGATTGTTCAGAGCTTCGGTGTAGGCCCGGACGAACTGCTCGTTGTCGATCAGGTCGCCGAAGACTTGGCGGTTGGAGATGAACGCCAAGGGCTCCTCGCGTTGGCGTGCACCAGCTGCCATCAGCGGTTCTTTTAGCCGGTCGACGATGTCGATGGTGTTTCCTTGCTCATCAATACCTTCGGCGTAACGCGCCCAACTGGCCACTATGGCGGCCGAGCGGTGTATTTCCCCGCCCCGTTCCAGGTTCGTGTGGATGACAGGCAGCAACCATTTGGGGATGCGGTCGGAACTTTCGGCGCACAGTCGGGCGAGGGTGTCCCTGATGTGCTCGTTGGAGAAACGCTCAATGAGAGTTCGCTTGTAGCTGTCGAGGTCTATTCCCGGTACGGGCTCCAATGTGGGGGTTGCTTCCTTGTCCATGTAGTCGAGCAGGAACCGGGCAAACAATGGGTCCTGGGCGGCTTCGTGGGCATAGGTGTGGCCGGCGAGGTGGCCGAAATAGCACATGCCTTGGTGGCTGGCGTTGAGCAGGCGGAGTTTCATCAGCTCGTACGGTTCTACGTCGGTGACAAGTTGGACGCCGGCGTCCTCCAACGCGGGCCGGCCGAGGCTGAAGTGGTCTTCGAGGACCCATTGTTCGAACGGTTCGCAGATAACCGGCCAGGCGTCATCGACACCATATTCCCGTGATGCGGCCAGGCGGTCCTCGCCGGTGGTGGCGGGGGTGATGCGGTCGACCATGCTGTTGGGGAAAGGGACATTCCGCCGTACCCACGCGCCAAGTTCCGGGTCTTTGAGGGCTGCAAAGGCGGTAAACATTTCCAGGGCAACGTTGCCGTTGCCCTGGATGTTGTCGCAGGACATCACGGTGAAGGGGGCCAGTCCGCGCTGCCTTCGGCGGGCGAGGGCTGCAGTGATGAGACCGAAGGTCGTCCGAGGCACGGCTCCTGGTTGAAGGTCGTGGACGACGTCGGGGTTGTCCGCGTCGAATTCTCCGGTGACGTGGTGGAAGTTGTATCCACCTTCGGTGACGGTAAGGGAGACGATACGAATGTTGGGAGAGGCCATCTTCTCAATTACCGCTTCGGGGTTGTCCGGGGCGAAGAGGTAGTTGATGATTGAGCCAATAATTCTGGCCTGTCTGGTCCCGTCGGCACGCTTCACGGTGAGGGTGTAAAGGCAGTCCTGGCTGTCCATGACCTTCTTCATGTGGACGTCGCCGGGCAGGACCCCGACTCCACAGATGGCCCAGTCAAGGGCTTTTCCGGCATTCATGAGCCGGTCCAGGTACATGGCCTGATGCGCGCGGTGGAAGCCGCCGACTCCGAAGTGGACAATTCCCTCTGTCAGTTTTGACCTGTTGTATCTCGGTTGGCTGATCGGGCCCGGAACGCCGGGCAGGGTGTAGTTACTCAGGAGTGGCATGGGTGCCTACGCTTCGAGGAAGGACGATGGGATTGCCAGCGGGCCCAGATCAGCCAGTCCCGGCGGGTCTGCGCCCGGGCGGGAGCAGGTGATGCCAGCAGCTTCGTTTGCATACCGTGCCAAGGCATGAAGCTGGTCCTGGGTAATCCCGTGGAGGCGCTCGCGGGCTGCCGCGCCGAGTGCGTTAAGTTGTACGAGCCCGGAAATCAGCGTGGCCATAAAGGAGTCTCCTGCTCCGACGGTATCTGCCACCGCCACCTTGTCACCTGTGATATCAACCCTGCCGGACTGGCTGAGGAGGACCGGGCCGTCGGCACCGCGGGTCAATGCCACCAGGGCCGGGCCCAGAGCCAGCCATGCGTTCATCGATTCCTCCAGGGTCCTGTCCGGGTAGAGCCAGCGCAGATCCTCATCGCTGGCTTTGACGATGTCGCTGGAGGCGACAAAGCCCTCCGCCTGCTTCCGGGCAATGGCCCTGTCTGGGCTGATTGCAGGCCTGCAGTTGGGGTCGAAGCTGATCGTGGCGTGGTGGCGGGCCTCTTCGATCAGTCCCATAACCGAGGTGCTGCCCGGGGGCAGAATGGTGGCAATGGACCCGGTATGGACGTGCATGGAACTTTTCGCTGCTGCCAGGATGGGGACGGAGGCGCCGTTTATGTCCCAGCTGATGGCGAAGGTATACCTGGCGGCTCCTGTGTCATCCAAAGTCGCCACAGCTGTTGAGGTGGGTTGAGAACCGCCGACGATGGTTTCGACACCGTTGTTCTCCAGGTGCTCGGCGATCAACTGGCCAAAAGCGTCATCGGCGAAGTGCGTGACGATCTGGGTCTGAAGGCCCAGCCGGGCGCAGCCGACGGCAACATTCAGAGGGCTGCCGCCCGGATGGGTCTCGCATGCCGCCTTCCCTCGGCGGGGGTCTTCGATGATGTCGACAAGTGATTCACCGATGACAGTGACCAGGGCTTTACTGTCGGAGAGCTTTGCTTGGTGGTCGTTCCCTTGTGATGACATGGCTGCTTCCTCGCAGGTCGGTGCTTGGATTGGGCTGTTGATGCTGGGATTCAGCGGCCCGGGTAGACGACTGCTTTGAGCTGACCGGTCTGTTTGCCGGCTTTAAGCGCGTCCTCGGATTCAGTAAGGGGGAACCTGCCGGTTACCAGAATGTCCAGGTCCACTTTCCCGTCGGCGATGAGTTGGATGGCCAGGGGCCAGGTGTTGGTGTAGCGGAACACGCCCGAGAGCCAGATTTCGCGGTTTTGAATGTAGGAGACGGGAAGCTCGACGTCATCCGCCCCCAGGCCGACGAGGATGACCCTGCCTGCAGGGCTTACGGCCTTGATGCCTGAACGGACCGCCTGGGGCGCGCCGGATGCATCAATGAACGCGTCGACATCGAGCCCCTCGACCGTGTCGGTCTTGGGGTTGAGCGCATGCGTTGCCCCGTGTTCGAGGGCGAAGGCGAGCCGGTCTTCGGCGATGTCGGAAACGTAGATTTCGGCCGCACCGAAGGCACGGGCAGCTTGCGCCGCAATGATGCCGATGGGCCCGGCACCGGCAATCAGAACCCGGCTGCCGGGCTTGATGTCGGCGCGTTCGCAGGCCCACAGACCGACGGAGAGCGGCTCGATAAGAGCGGCTGCCTCGTCACTGACGCTGTCCGGGATGTGATAGGCGAAATCGGACTGGATGGCCACGTATTCCGCGAACGCGCCGTCGATGGGCGGGGTGGCGTAGAACTCGATGTCCGGGCAGAGGTTGTAGCGGCCGGCTTTGCACTGTTTGCAGGTGCGGCAGGGGCGCTGAGGCTCTACCGCGACACGCTGGCCGATGCGGAAGGGGTCGACGGCGGTGCCGACGGCGGCGATCCGGCCGGAGAGTTCGTGGCCGAGGATCAGCGGATGGTCCACAACGTAGTCACCGATACGGCCGTGCTCGTAGTAGTGGACATCGCTGCCGCAGACCCCGACGGCGGCGACCTGCACCAGGACCTGGTCGGCGTCGAGCTTCGGGAGGGGCAGGGTTTCCATGGCCATATCGCCCTGGCGCCTCAAGACGGACGCCCGCATCGTCTGGGGAAGCGCTGCCCTTTCGGCTGACGGAGCCTGGGTTATAGGTGTTGTCATTAGGAGAAATCCTCTGTGTATGGGAGCGGTGATGTGCGGTTACTTGACCGCACCGAGGGAGAGGCCTTGGACGAGTTTGTCCTGGGCGGCGAACCCTGCAAACAGAACGGGAAGGGAGATCACGACGGCCGCGGCGCAAACTTTCGCCAGGAACAGGCCCTGGCTGGAAACGAAGCCGGTCAGGAAGACCGGCGCCGTCCCGGCCATGACGCCGGTGAGGACCCGGGCCAGGAGCAGTTCGTTCCAGCTGAAGATGAAGCAGATCAGAGCAGTGGCGGCGATGCCGGGCATCGCCACGGGAGCCACCACCGCGCGGAGTGTCAGGAGGAGGCCTGCTCCGTCGATTTGAGATGCTTCGAGCATTTCCACCGGGACTTCAGCAAGGAAGGAGCGCATCATCCACACTGCGATGGGCAGGTTCATGGACGTGTACATCAGGATCAGGAACCAGATGTTGTCCAGCCCGCCGATGGTTTTTGCGAAGAGGAACAATGGCAGGACAGCCGCGACGATTGGCAGCATTTTGGTGGAGAGGAAGAAGAACATGACGTCTGTCCACTTTTTGATCGGCCTGATCGAAAGCGCGTAGGCGGCCGGGATGGCCAGGACCAGCACCAGGACGGTGGACAGGACAGAGGCCGTAGCCGAGTTGATCAGCGGGGGCCACGGGCTGACGCCGGAACTGGCGCCGAAGAACTCCTCGTAGGCATCAAGGGTCAGGGGCGCGAAAAGGGATGGCGGATTCGTCGCGGCGTCCGTCTCGGAGTGGAAGGACGTCAGGACCATCCACAGGACCGGGGCGACAAACAGCAGGGCCAGCAGCCAGGCGGCCATGCCTGCGGCGGTGTTGTTTCGGGTGGGATCCATCCGCGACTTGCCGCGGCCGGATGTGAACAACCCGCGCCGGCCGGGGCCGGTGTTCAGGGCCGTGGGCGATGTTGAACGGGCATGGTCCGAGTTGCTGGGTGCGGCAGGAGTGTGGATGCTCATCGTGCTGCCTCCTTCTTGAAGAGCGAGAAAACGGTGCGGAGCGCGAAGGTGGCAACGATGATCGTGCCGATGACAACCACGACGCCGGTAGCTGAGGCCAGGCCGTATTCGTTGGCGAAGTAGAACGTCTGGTAGATGGAGTACGGCAGGTTCGCTGTGCCCAGGCCGCCGGACGTGAGGGTAAAGACGGCGTCGAAGTTCTGGACGATGTAGATGGCGCCAAGCAGGCCGCCCAGTTCCAGGTACTGGCGAAGGTGCGGCAACGTCAAGTGGCGGAAGATTTCCCAAGGGCTTGCGCCGTCCATCTGGGCAGCTTCCACCGTGTCCATGGGACGGGACTGCAGACCGGCCAGCAGAATGAGCATCATGAAAGGCGTCCACTGCCAGACCAGGGAAAGGATAACGGCCGTCAACGGAGCCTGTGAGAGTAGGTCCGGCTGAGGTGGTGTGTTGCTTCCAAAGAGTGACCAGATCCAGGTCAGGATTCCGTTGATCAGCCCGTATGTCGGGTTCAGGAGGGCATGCTTCCACACCAAGGCGGCAGCAACCGGAACCACCAGGAACGGGGCAATCAGCAGCGTGCGGGCAAGTCCGCGGCCGATGAACTTCTTGTCCAGCAGCAGTGCCAGGACCAGCCCGATGAGCAGGCTGGCCAGGACAACCGAGACCGTGAGGATGACGGTGGTGAAGATGGCTTGGCGCAGGTCCGCGTTGGTGAGGACTTCCACGTAGTTGCTTAAACCGGCGAACCCCGTCTGGTCCGGGCGCAGGCTGTTCCAGTTCATAAAGGAAATGATCAGGGTGGCAGCGAAGGGAAGCTGCGTGACGATGATGAGGAAGATCAGGGCAGGCAGCAGCGGCGCGCGCCGTGCCCACGCCGCGGCGCGTTCACGGGCCCTGGCGTCTTTGGAAGGTTTGAGGGGGCTGTGTCCTTGACGGGCCACGCGCGCTGTTGCGGTAGTCATCATGTTCTCCTGCCGTTCTGTGGCCCGCCCGCAGGCGGGCCACAGCTCCGGTTGGTGGGTGGTTACTTCTTGTACTTGTCGCCGATTTTCTGAGCGGCTTCCTGGCCCTTGGCCAGCGCGTCCTCAACAGTCCCCTGTCCGGCGATGGCCGAACTCACGCCCTGCGAGACAGTTGTGCCGAGGTCGGCGAATTCAGGAATTCCGACAAACTGGATGCCGACGACCGGACGTTCCTGCACGCCCGGGTTCTTCGGGTCTGCGTTTTCAATGGCGGAACGTTCTGCTTCGAAGAACGGGGCTGCCTTCTGGAATTCGGCGTTCTCGTACGTGGAGATGCGCTTGCCGGACGGAACCTTGGCCCAACCCAGCTTCGACGCCACCAGTTCTTCATACTTCTTGGAACTGGCCCACGCGATGAACTTGCCAGCAGCATCCTGCTTTTTGGACGCTGCCTGCACGCCCCAGGACCAGGTCCAGAGCCAACCTGAGGAATCCGTCTCCTTCACGGGAGCCTGGGCGTAACCGATTTTTCCCTTTACGGGCGATCCATCGGCTTCGAGGGCGCCTGCTGCGGAGGTGGCGTCGTACCACATGGCCACCTTGCTCTGGCTCATGTTGTTCAGGCATTCTGTGAACCCTGCCTGCGCCGCGCCGGCTTCACCGTGCTTCTTCACCAGATCCACATAGAACTTGGTGGCTTCGACGAATTCCGGGGAGTTAACCTGGGCATTCCAGTCTTTGTCGAACCAGGTGCCGCCGAAGGTGTTCACCACGGTGGTCAACGGGGCGAAGACCTGCCCCCAACCCGGCTGGCCGCGGAGGCAGATGCCCTTCATGCCCGGCTCGGCACCATCAGCCTGGGCTGCAAGTTCGGCCACCTGGTCCCAGGTGGGCTTCTCCGGCATGGTCAGGCCCTTGGCGTCCAGGATGTCCTTGCGATACATCAGGAAGGAAGACTCGCCGTAGAACGGTTCGCCGTAGAGCTTGCCGTCCTCTCCCGTCAGGGATGCCGTGTAGGCGGGAAGGATATCCTCCTGGTTGAACTCGGCGTCGTTGGCCACGCTATCCAGCGGTGCCAGCCATTTGTTCGCGGAATAGAACGGGATCTCATAGTTCGAAAGGGAGGCGACGTCGTACTGGCCGGCCTGGCTGGAGAATTCCTGGCTGATCTTGGCGCGTACATCGTTCTCCGGCAGGATCGTGTAGTTGACCTTGATGCCGGTTTCCTTGGTGAAGTTATCGGCAGTGAGCTTCTGCAGGTCCTCCATCTGGGGGTTGTTCACCATCAGGACGTTGATACTGTTCTGGTCACCGGCAGACGTGCCTCCGCCGGCGCCCGAACAGGCTGAGGCAGCCAGGGCCAGTGTCAGGGCACCAGCGGCGAGGGTGGCAGCGCGAATTTTCGGGCGCATTTAAGGACTCCTTTGTTCTTCAGGGGGTGCACAACCCATCCGCTGACTGCTGTGTCAGGCGGTGGGCTGAAGCGCGAGGCAAAGACTAAGTAGGGGGACATGCCTCGCTGATGTACTTCAAGACTAGGCGTGTGGGATAGGGCACAACTAGCGCCCCTCTTTCCAATTTCTGATACAAATTTTCCGGCTGTGGCAATGGCATCAGCGCTATCATAGGAACGAGCGGCATCCGTCCTGTCCACAGTTCATAAGCATTATTTTCGAAGATTTGAGCATGATATTGGAGACTTGCCATGGCCACAGCCATTTCAGTTGACGCCGGCTCCGTCGATGGCGCTGCGGCCAGGCTTGCCGAACGCCTTCTCGGGATGCAGGCCAACCGTGAGGTCATCCCGACCGATCCAAACCACTCCGTAAGATGGCATGAACACGACTATCCGAGTCCCATTGCACGCTGGAACTACCACCCCGAATATGAGATCCACCTGATTCGCAAGGGAACAGGAAAATTCATCGTGGGTGACCACATCGGCACCTTTGAAGCGGGCCATGTTGCCCTCATCGGGTCCGGACTCCCCCACGACTGGGTCAGCGACCTCCAGCCCGGTGAGGTCCTGGAACGGCGAGACGCCGTCATCCAGTTCGACGGTAAATGGGTCCAGCAGTGCGCCGCCCTGATACCCGAGCTGGCCGAACTCCATTTGCTCCTGGATCAGTCATCGCGGGGGATCCAGTTCCTGGGCCAGACAGCGCAGAATGCAGCGGTGTCCATAGAAGCCATGGGCGTATCTGACGGGCTGTCCCGGCTACGTCACCTGTTCGAACTGTTCGCTGTCCTGGCCCACGCCCCGCTTGAAGACCGTCTCTACCTCGCAGATGAGTGGTTCCGGCCCCAGCTGGACCGACAGGCCGCCGCCGTCGTCGATATAATTCTCGAATACGTCTTCAACAACCACACCGGCGACGTCAGAATGTCTGAAGCGGCGTCCCTGGTAGGAATGTCCGAGCCAACTTTTTCGAAGTATTTCAAGCGCGCCACCGGCCAGAACTTCAGCGACCTCGTGCGCAAACTACGCCTTGCCCACGCCCGACGCCTCCTCGAAGCCACGGACACTCCCATTTCCACCATCTGCTACGAAGTCGGCTTCTCCAACCTGTCCAACTTCAACCGGCATTTCCTCAACGACACCGGAGAAACCCCTAGAGACTTCCGCCGGCGCGTCCAGAGCTGACCATCCCACTTGTCAGCTTGCCTATGTGGGAAACGCGGTTCTTCGCGCGGCAACTGCGACGAAGAGAGCAGCAGCAGCAAGCCCGGCCATGACGATCGGCAGGACTAAACCATCGAAGTTGCTGATCAAGACTGCACCTGCCACAGCGGCGGCAAAGATTGCAAGGTTGAAGGCTACGCCAAGCATCGAGTTGGCGACGTCGGCATTTTCGCCGCTTGCCGCACTGATGGCCGTCTGCAGTTGGGCTGCTGCGCCTCCGAAGGCGATGCCCCACAGGACGATCGCTACAAGGACTGCCGCCAATGACCCGTTACCCACAACGAAGATTACGCCGGCCACAATGAAGGACCCGAGGCTCAGCAGAACCAGGCGTCGGAGGCCTTTGTCGATCACTGCACCGGTGAACGCAATTCCGGCGATGGCCGCCACACCGAACGTCAGGAGTGCGACGTCGACCGAGAGCTGAGAGCCTGCCGTGCGGAGATAGGAGCCAATGTACGTGTACATGATGTTGTGCCCAAGCATCCACGCGACGATGATGGCCAGGACTGCTGCGACGCCCGGGATGCCGAAGACGCGGACCAGCGGCACACGAGTCCCTTTCCTTTGACCTGGTGCATCCGGCACAAGGATGGCGGCGAGCAGGACGGTGACGATCGTCAGGATCGAGAGCACGCCGAAGGACCAACGCCAGTCAAAGGTCGTACCAAGCCACGAACCGAAGGGCGTTCCCACTGCCAGGCCTATGGGCGTTCCAAGGGATGCAACAGACAAGGCACGGCCGGAATGTTCAGGAGCTGTGATGCGCCGGGCGTAGCCGGCGAGCATCCCCCACAGCAGGCCGGAAAATGCACCCGCCAGGAACCGCGCTCCCAGGGAGAGCATGATGTCAGCGGAGAACCCCGTAATGAGGTTCGCTGCCAGGAAACCGAGGATTCCAAAAATGAAAACAGGCTTCCGGCGTATGCCACGTGTCACGGTGATTGCGGGTATTGCCGCAATCACTGTTCCCAGGGCGTAGGCACTGACGAACTGTCCGGCGGTCCCCTCAGTGATGTTCAGCCCCGAAGCGATCTGCGGCAATAGGCCGGCGGGCATGGTTTCGGTGGCAATTAAAATGAATCCCATCAGGGCCATGACCAGCAGGGCTGCCCAGGGAAAGCGCCCGGCCCGGACGGAAAGATCGCCCTCCCGTGGCGATGCCTTCGTATCCTCAAAGGTGCCGAGATTTTCGTGGGTCAGGCCCTCGAAGGGTGCTTCGCCCACGGGATCCTGAAGGGTTGCTCGAGTCAAAACGGCTCCGTTCTTAGGGAGAGTATTCGGAGTGGCTGGGGCTCCCGCTCAGTCTGAGGAGGCCAACGTGGCGGTGAATTCGCCCGTCCGGTCCCGGATCGAGGCGAGGTCGTCAAACGATCCGACCCGCACGATTCCAGGGAAGTACCCGACGTGCTCGTAGTAGAGAACGAGGGCCTGGTCAGGCGCGTAGTAGCCGATGGTCAGTGGATCTGCATCATCACCGGCGGGTACGCCGCCGAGCGAAAGGGGCTCCGGAAGCTTTGCGATTTTTTCTTGCCCACCGTGATCGCTGAAGGAGAGCGTCAGCGGAAGCTGCTCGATCAGGGAGCGTGCGGCCGAGTTGCCTGAGAGGGTTCCGGTCACGGCCTCGCCATCGATCCGGATGGTGATCCTGGTGCTGTCTGCGGCGCTGGCGGAGGACGGACCTGGCGAGGACGCGGATGACACGGCGGCCGCCGAAGTTAGTTCTGGCTGGGAGGGCGCCGGCGTCGTGGCGGAGCCAGGACCGTTCGAAGGTGTGCTGCACCCTGCCAGGGGCAACGCCGGCACGATGATCGCAGCCAAGATGAGTTTCTTCAGGCGCATGGGAGATGGTTCCCCTTCGAGTCAGGTGAAAGTTTGGTCCATTCCAGCAAAGCAGTCGGCAAACAACAGGGGGAGCCTCTGTTGTTACGGGCACTGGGAGGGACCCCTAAAACGGTGAACCGTCCCGCCAATGAAAGTTCATTCCACACAGGACGGCCCCAAAGCTGCTACCGCTCCTACGCGGTGTAGCCACCATCGACAGGAAGCGCGACGCCGGTAACGCAGCTGGCGGCACCGCTGCAGAGCCACAGCACAGCAGTGGCGATCCTCATGCCGGTCATCCTTGGATCCTGCTTCCCGTGTAGTCGGCCAGCGAGCCGAGGAGCGCCGCCTGGAAACGTTCATCGTTTACGGCCTGATGCGGTAAATCAACCGCCCAGGCCGATGCATCTCCGCCGTAAGGACGAAGGGAGCGACGACCTTCACCGGTAAGAGGGACGGCCCGCCGATAACGCCGGCGTTGTGGATTACTGCGTCAAAAGCGCCCCAAGGTGTTTGCTTGCTTGACCAGACGACGTAAGTCGTCGGGCTTGGCCAGGTCACCCACCACAGCCTGTGCGCCCCGGTCGAGGAGGTCATGAACGGCAGGCAGCCGGTGGGCGGTGCGGGCATGTGCGACGACGTCGTGGCCGTCGTCAAGCAGCGCTTCGGCAGCGGCGCGTCCTAGCCCGTCGCTGGAACCGGTAACGAGGATGCGGGACACTTTTCTCCTTGCTGTTAGGGCGCTCAGTCGAGCGGTGTCACGAAGGTGCGGAAGTCCTTCCCATCGCTATAGATGCCCCAGAGTGTCTCGGACAGGGCAGCCGGCTCGTGGGCGGGGTCGCCTCCACCTATCCCCAACGGAATAATGAGCTGCGCAACATGGATTCCTTCGGGCGCCAGAGCGTCGTGCAGCATCTGAGCGTACGCGGATTCTGCGGCAAACGCGGCGGAGGTGCCGGCGTACTTGTGATTGGGCCGCACGGCGCTGGAGCCATTGATGAACAGGGCTGTTCCTCTGCCGAGGGCGCGCATGCCGGGAAGTACCGCCTTGACCGCGGCTGCCGCGCCCAGCGCAGAGAATTCGAGCGCCCAGCGCAATTCTTCGTGTGTCGTATCAAGAACGGGCCGCAGATATTCCCTGGATGGCACGGGGCTGTACTGGAGGACTTCGACGACGCCCAGTTCCTCGGCGACCCTGGTGAGGGCGGCGTTGAGCGACTCAGTATCGCGGACGTCGGCGGCGTAACCGCGGGCGGTGATTCCGTCGTCGGCTAATTCCGCGGCGAGCGCATCGACCTTTTCCTGGGTACGGGAAAGGAGAGCAACGTTGAAGCCTTCGGCGCCGAAGCGCCGGGCGGAGGCGAGGCCAAGGCCAGGTCCTGCACCGATGATCGCGATCGTAGTCTTCATGGTGTTCTTCCTTCTTGCACGTAGGCAGGACGAAATGTCCCGCTGATCGGGGCCTAAAGGCTGCACTCTTGTACGGTGCAGCTCGGAGTGTCATGGGGCGTTCAGCGGCGGCAGCACCGCCGTCGTCAGCCGTCCGTGTGTGTCCTTTCGGGTGCCGGCCGGACGGAGTCTCCGTATTCGCTCGCCGCCCACGACGCAAGTAGTTGCATGCGCTCAGCCGACGGGGACCCGGGCTCCGCGGTATAGATCGTGAGTGTCAGGCCGGGCTCAGCAGCCATCTCCAGGCCTTCGAACGCGAGGGTCATCTCTCCGACCACCGGGTGATTGAACGTCTTGAAGCCAGTGCCGTGGTGCCGGACGTTGTGGGCACCCCATCGTTTGCGGAACTCCTCGCTGCGGGTTCCCAACTCACCAATGAGGTCATGGAGCTCCTTGTTGTGCGGGTCCCGGCCCGCCTCCGTGCGGAGGATGGAGACAGTCACCTCCGCGAAAGCATCCCAGTCCGGGTAGAACTCATAGGCACGCTCATCAAGGAAGGTGAACCGGGCGATGTTTGGCGGATGGCCCGGCATGTCATAGCAATACTTGTAGAAGGCGCGTGCCAAGGGATTGACCGCCAACAGATCCATACGGCCATTGCGAACAAATGCCGGACCAGCCGTGATCGCATCGAGCGCCCACTGCAGGCTCTGGTGCGGCACATAGGACTTCGAGGTCCGCCGCCGCGGCGGTCGTGCAACCGGGCTGGCCGCGTGAGCAAGGTCGAACAGGTGGGCCCGCTCAGCGTCGTCCAGGCACAGAGCCCTGGCGATACTCTCGAGCACCTGCGGCGAGGCCCCGCTGATCGCACCGCGCTCCATGCGGGTGTAATACTCCACGCTCAAACCAGCCAATGTGGCTACCTCGCTACGGCGCAAGCCGCTGACACGCCGGTTCGTCCCGGCAGGCAATCCCACCTGCTCAGGGGCGACCTGAGCGCGCCGCGAGAGGAGAAATTCGCGTACTTCCGCTCGGTTGTCCATGTCGTCAACGCTAAGCCAACCCAACCGCCCGTGGGAGTCCCTTGCAGTACCCCTATCCCCCCGTATCGCCCGTGCGGCTGAAATTCACGCCTGACAGCGCTCCGCCATCTTTCCGTTAAGGGAATCGAGGTCCGGGCTCTCGCGCGTCGCGCATCACCGGCGGTGACGTAAAGCATGCCATCCGGCTCAAAAGCCAAGCGACCGCCGTCGTGGTAGCTCGCAGCGGCGATCCACCGACCATGGCGCCCCCAGCGCGGTCGCCACGGTTTGGGTGTTGCCCGAATCAGGTGTAGGCCAAGAGGCTTCCCGCGACTGTGACGCCTGACCACGATGTGAGGGAGATGACTGCGGCGACCTGCGCAGCTACGGGCGTTGACCGGCCTGTGTCCCAGTCGGCCACGCCGCGGTAGGTGCGCTTATGAAAGATCAGGATGTTCACGCCTGCGAGCACGATGAGGCTGAGCTTCCATAAGGCGCTGCCCCGGTCGGCGATGAGGGTCGCGCTGGACAGGAACATCACCACGCCGGTGGCCGCTGCGATCATGAATCCGAGTTGTGACAGGGGAAGGAGATGGTTGGCAGCGGTCGTCACCCGCAGCGTCTGCCGGCCCAGTCCAAGCAGCCGAAGATCGAAGGCCGCGGCCGGACCGATGAGGAGGGCGATACCAATGATGTGGAGGCTCCCGAGGACCGGATACAGGTAGTCCGTGCCACGGACAGCCTCGGCGAGCCAGCCGTCTTCCAGCCAGGAGAGGATTTCACTCATGACTGGCGCCTAGAGCCGACGCGTGCGTGCTCGCAGATAAACGGCCCCACCCGCGACGACGGCCACCAGTGCGCCGCCGACCACTGCCCACACCGCAATCGGTGTGATGTTGTCGGAATCCGCGTTGCCCGAGATGGCTTCGTTGGCCTCCTCCGCGCCTGGCGCGGCACCCACGGCGCGGTCGGGATACGGGGCCGTCAGCGGCGTCGCAGGCAGCTGGCTACCAAGCACCTGGTTTACCGGGCGGCCGTCCTCGAACCAGAACACGACCGGACGGAACTCATCGGTATGGCTCAGGCCGATGTACCCGACCGCTTCGACCCTCTCTCCGTGTACGAGTGGGCGGTCAAGACCCCATCTGCCTGTGTAGCTCGGAGGGGCGATGACGACCGCCAGTTCTTCATGGGAACCGCTGTAGGACGGAGCCTCGTTGATTGGGCCGCTGGCCTCGGGAGCCTGGAGCTGCTCGGGCAGATCCAGTTCAGGGGTGTCAGCAGGCAGGGCGTTGTCGATGGTTAGAGTGAAAAAGGAATGTGGCTCGCCCCATCGGACCTCCGAGACGGTACCCGCAATGTAGTAGGGGCGGGCGGTGTCGAAGTCATCGAACCCGTGATGCGCCTGAGCGGGACCGGCGGAGAACACGGTGAGCATGGCAGCAGAGGCTAAGGACGCGGTCGCCAGCTGGAGAGTACGGGCGTTGGTGCGGGTCAGTGGTGCGATCATCATGCTGATGCCCATGTGAGTTGGTCCTTTCGAAATGATTCGCATCCAGCAAACCCCATCCCGCAGGGAAGAGGGAGACCCTGTGATGAGAGGTACTGACAGGGTCTCCCTGAGAATTGAGCTGGCTCTCGGGCCAGCGCGACCGGTGCTTTCGACACAGGCGTCGAGCAGGCGATGTCAGGTTTCTGGAAGGGACCGGTTAGCCCTGGGACCAGCGGTTCGAGATGACCGTCCCACCGATCCTTCACAATGACCAGCGACGGAAAGCCCCGTTGGGCAGGGCTCCTCTGTAGCGATGCGGGAGGACTAGAGAATCGCCGCACGGCGTTGACGATCAGCGTCATGTTCAGGCCCTTGCCGAGAACCCGGCTGATCATAACTCTGACCACAAAGCCGGTGGCTCCGATCATGAGCAGGAAAAGCACCATGAAAGACGCCGTATCGTCCTTTTTCGCGCGCTTCGTGCAAGTCATGCGAAAAAATGCTACGTCCGTGTCCGCACTTCTGGGGGTTTTGTACACATGGTCTGCTCGTTGCTGGTGGGAGTGGGCATCGGTCAATGTGGGTGGAGTTGTTAGACATGCTGAGCTGGCCGTGCCATCCGGCCCATGGCCTGCACCACCATCCGGCGGGGCAGGAACTTGGTTGCGATGGCCAGCGGCCGGCCGTTGGTCACCACCGACGGCGGCGCGAAGCGACGGTCGAGCGTCTCGAGCGCCATCCGCACAACGTGCTGCGGTGTCGCCCTGGCGGCGCCGTAGTCGGCGGACTGACTGCCTGCGGCGTCGAAAAACTCGGTCTGCATCGCACCCGGACACACTGCGAGCACGCCGAGTCCGGAGCCGCGAGCCTCCTCCCACAACGACTCTGTGAAGCTCAGGACGAACGCCTTGGTGGCCCCGTACACACTGAGATAGGGGGTCGGCTGGAGACCGAGAAGGCTCGCGACATTGATGAGCACCCCCTTGCCGGTCTTCAGTGAATCGAAGTACGCGTGACTCAGGTCCACGAGGGAACTGACATTCAAGGCGATCATGCTCTGGAGGCGCTCGGGGTCCTCGTCGCCGAACTCGTCATGGCTACCGAAGCCGGCGTTGTTGATCAGGCTCGTCGCCCGGATACCCCGGCCTTCGAGCTCGGCACGAAGTGTTCGCCCGGCATCTGGTCTCCGACGCCGATTCTGTTGACACTGTCAACACACACTACCTGACCGATTTTGACCCACTTCAAGTCAGTGCTGCGCCCCAAAGCATGGGGACTTCCGACTCCAAGTAAATGCCTATGCCCTGGCTCACGAAGATCCGGGGCCCGGCCCACAGGGCCGGCCCAGATTCATGGCCGCGTTCCTAGCTGCTGCCTCGATTGGTTAGGCTATCCCCCGGGCAGGCGTCCGGTCTCGGTTGCTCGGATGTTCAGCAGCCAAGGACTGCTCGTATCCAGGTAGTCTCCGCGATCAGTTCCGTGGCCTGCGTGGCTTTGAGCTTTCGGGCCGTGTGGAAGTCGGCGACTTGGCCGAGGAAGTCGGCGAGCTTGCTGCATGTGGCGGCGGTCCGGTCGGCAGCTAAGGCGTCCTGCGCGCTGATGACCTTGGTGAGCAGGCTGGTCTCCACCGTGGCCGTGAGCCGGTAGGAACGAACCAGCGCCTCGAGGTCTTCCATCTGCCGAGAGGCGCCGACCACGGTGACGATGAAGCTGCCGGCGACCTGGTTGCCGCTGGCGTCAGTTGCGGTGCAAGTCACGGCGGTGGCCCCGAGCGGGAAGACGGATCCAGACGGGGGTGCGCAGGTCACCGCAGGGTTGGTGTCAACGGTGTCGGTAGCGGTGGAGGTGTAGCTAACCGCGACGCCCCAGGGGCCGGTGGCGTCGATGGTCTGGTCAGCGGGCAGGGTCAGGGCTGGTGCGCTGGTGTCGATCACGGTGACGGTGAAGCTGCCGGTCGCCTGGTTGCCGGAAGCGTCGGTTGCGGTGCAAGTCACGGTGGTGCCTCCGAGGGGGAAGCTGGATCCGGAGGAGGGTCCACAAGCCACCGCCGGGTTGGCATCGGTGTCATCGGTTGCAGTGGCGGTGTATGGGAGGGTTGTGCCGGCCGGGCCGGTCGCCTCTGTGGTGATCGGGTCGGGCAGGGTCAGGGTCGGCGGCGTGGTGTCGCTGGGTGCACCGCCATCTCGGTAGCGGAGGAACACGTCGGCGGTGCCATTGGTGTCATCGGGCACCAGGTTGCTCGCAAACGACGCGAAAGCGACGTAGCGGCCGTCGGCACTGATCGCGGGGGCGAGGCTGAGGTCGTTTGCCTGGCTGCCGTCGCTGGCGATGCTGACCCGTTCGGTGCTGCCGGTCAAGCGGTCACGCACGAACACATCGTAGGCGCCGTTGGTGTCACCCGGCACTAGGTTGTCCGCCAACGACCCGAAGGCGACGTAGCGGCCGTCGGCACTGATCGCGGCCTGGACGCTTCTGCCGCTTCCCGAACCCCCGTCGGCTGCGACACTGACCCGTTCGGTGCTGCCCTCGACGCGGTCACGCACGAACGCATCGTGGGCGCCGTTGGTGTCGCCGGGCACCAGGTTCTCCGCCAACGACTCGAAGGCGACGTAGCGGCCGTCGGCACTGATCGTTGGCATGCTGATGCTGCCGCCTGCGACGCCGCCGGTGGCCTGGCCGCCGTCGCTGGCAACGCTGACCCGTTCGGTGCTGCCCGTCGCGCGGTCACGCACGAACACATCCTGGACGCCGTTGGTGTCGCCCGCTGCCAGGTTGCTCGCAAACGACCAGAAGGCGACGTACCGGCCGTCGGCACTGATCGCGGGGACGAGGCTGTGACCGCTGTCGGACTGGGTGCCGTCGCTGGCGACGCTGACCCGTTCGGTGCTGCCCGCCACGCGGTCACGCACGAACACCTCGGAGGCGCGGTTCGTGTCGCCGGGCACCAGGTTGTCCGCCTGAGACCAGAAGGCGACGTAGCGGCCGTCGGCACTGATCGCAGGCTGGAAGCTCGCGTATTCGGCCTGGCTGCCGTCGCTGGCGACGCTGACGCGTTCGGTGCTGCCCGTCACGCGATCGCGCACGAAGACATCGTTGGTGCGGTTGGTGTCGCCGGGCACCAGATTGTCCGCCAACGACCCGAACGCGACGTACCGTCCGTCGGCATTGATCGCGGGAGCGGAGCTATGGCCGCCGCTGGCTTGGCTGCCGCTGGCTTGGCTGCCGTCGCTGCCGACGCTGACCCGTTCGGTGCCGCCGGTGTCCCGGTCCTGCAGGAACACGTCCAGAAGGTTGTTGGTGTCGCCTGGCACTAGGTTGGTCGCATACGACTCGAAGGCGGCGTAGCGGCCGTCGCCACTGATCGCGGGGACCCCGCTGTCGCTGTTGTTGGTCTGGCTGCCGTCGCTGGCGACGCTGACCCGGGTCGTGGCTGAGGCGGGGGCGGACGCCGGCGCGGGGACTGAGAGGATGGAGGTGAGCAGTAGCGCTGAGGCTGCCGATGCCGCGAAACGTCCCGTCGTGGTGACTTTCATGGGTAACCCTTCGATTGTGCCGACAATGCTGCGGGCGACCCTGTCATCCCCCAACTGACCGAACATGCGCCCCATGTTGCCCCACAGCAGGCAGACGGTGTAACAGTGCTGGATACTCGTCTTTGATCTGCAACTACTTGCCCTACTCCGAGAAAACGAGGAAAAACCGGCGACAAACCAACGCTTCATGCCCTTCCGTACGTGTCATGACACCCCCAGACTGGTCCAAAAGAGCAGCGACTCAGGAGCGCAGCATGTCAGCCGGCACGACACGGCATACCATCCGAATCGAAGACCCGCTCTGGAAGGAAGCACACGTAAAGGCGGCCAGAGACGGCACTACCGTCTCTGAACTCATTCGGGCAGGCCTGCGCAATTACGTTTCCAGGACCGAATCTGCCAATCATGTTCAGTCCAGACACACCCTCGCGGATTCCTTGGTGTATGTGGTTCCGGACGCCCTGTACGATCTGCAGGGACCTTCCTCCGGGGTGGTGAGCTTCCGATTCATCTGGACTGGGGTCCGGACAGCCGCTACCTCGTGGAAGATGACGGTAGCTGCAGCGCGCTCTACCAGCTGACACTGCAGAACTCGGGGTCAATCGAGGAAATCTGCCGGATCGTCAATGCCGGACGGCTGGTGACCTGTGGCCTTCCTTACGGCTTCCGGACAGGTGCAGACGGGCATGGGAAATAGCACTCCCCCAACTGCCTACGTACTGCGAACGCAAGGAACATCCTTCATGGACCACGCTCAACGGGTAGCGGCGGAGATTGCCCTGTCGGTTCTCTCTGAGGACGGGTTCCTCCTTGCCGGCGGTCAGGCACTGGCCGAGCATGGCGTGATCGATTGTGTGTCCACGGACGTGGACCTTTTGCCTTGCACCGAAAGCACACCCCGAAACATTCGCAGCATCTGTGCGGAAGATGACTCTTGCCCTTGAATCGGCCGGATACACCGTGGAGATCACTCGTCAACACCAGGACCGGGAAGCCACGATCGCGGAATCGACCTGCACTAAGAGCTATTCGCGCTCTGGAGCGGCCGAGGAAGCCAAGCAGCGCAGGGTCGCATCAAGAACGGTCATATGGTCCATTAACGACTTCTGTCGGTTTGCTGCCCTATTTGTTCCACGTGTTTGTTCTACGTGGCTTTAAGGACAGCAATATTTCCCGTGCCCGTGATGCATTTAGACGCTGCAGCGACTTACTCAGCAGGTCTATTCGAAGAAGTCCTCGTCGATTTCGGCGACGGTGTAGGTTTTGGCGACTTGGACGCCTACTCCGTGGCGGATCATTAGTTCGGTCAACTGCTTGCCGTCGATGAGGATGATCCGTGTGGGGATGGATTTAGCATATTCGAGAGCCCCGGCGGAGAAGCGGCTGGTGGTAATGAATACCCCGCGGGTGGCCCCACGGCCGGCCAGCGCCCCGACGAAAGACTGGATCGCTTCGCGGCCAACGGTGACGTCAGGGGCGTAGCGTTTGGCCTGGACATAGATCTGGTCAAGGCCCAGCGTGTCCTGGTCGATGACACCGTCCACACCTCCGTCGCCGGAGCCGCCGATGCGCCGCCCGCGGTTTTCGGCTCCGCCGTAGCCCATCGCTAGCAGCAGTTTCACTACCGCTTCTTCAAAAAAGGTCCGGGTGGCGCTCCTGCAATCGCTTGAGCAGATCCGTTGCCAGATCCGCCCGCAGTAGTTGGATGCCGCGTTCGATCTGTTCGATCGGATCCAACTCCGAATCTTCGACCGTTATGTCCACCGGGTCGGCCTTCGAGACGTTCTGTCGCTGGGGTTCGTAGTCGCGATAGGCCGGGATTTCCTTGAGGATGTCCTGGGTGATGACGTGAGGGTTCTTACGCAGCAGGTCCCTGCCGAGGTCGGTGATGACGAAGCTGCCGCGCTCGGGCTTGGCAACTGCTGTTGCCCGCGTCAGATCCGACATCGCCCATCCAATCCGGTTTTCGGCTTTGGACTGGCCGGAGGAGAGCATCACTGCCCGTTGCGACTCTGTCATTCCGGCTTCATCGAGCACCGCTGCAAGTAGATCTCGGCGGCCCCGCGGTTTGCCGTCAGAAAGCACCCGAAGAACCGGAACCATGAACTCATGCCATTTCGGAATGGGCTCAACAACTGCTGGTACTTGATTGTCGGTCACAGTTCTCCTTTGAAAAGCCGCTGTTGCAGGGACATATAGAGCCTTTCAAACACATCTGGGATCGGTCCAGTAGCTATAAGGGGTGGTCCAGGTTGCGCGTGAAAATAAATGTCAGACTGACCTCTAGGACTTTCCGTCTAGTCGTCAAGAATAAGAATACGGGCCCTATACTGACGCCTTTGGTGCCTTGTCGTGACGTCAGGATGAGGTGTGTTCACTTTGACGGAGGGCGAAGCAGGAAGGCGCATCCCAACGTATCCAACATGCAACAGCCGCCACCCAAGGGACATGGTTTCCTAGACCATCTCAGGCAACGGACCCAATGCGTGATGTGGTGTTCACCGAGCGAAAGAGAGCCGACGTGACAAGGAATACTAATAGTCTGCCCGACGGGCGGATTATCGCTGCCGACGACGACAGTATGAAGTCTGCCATTCAGAGCATGGCGACGACCCTCGCCATCCTCCGGCCTGGGGAAACACTTCCGACTTTGTAGCTCGTGGGCCCGAAGTGATCCGGGAGCATGTCGAAGCGACCACTAACGCGATCCAGAACGCGGACGCGTTTGATGTCATCGAACTGATGGTTGAGGAAAAGCCCGGGAAGGAGCAGGAAGTGTGGGATTTCCTGAACGGTGGCCGTGAAATCGTGCTTGACGAACCGGGCACGCGTACTTGGTATGCCTTCCGCGCCAGCGAAACCACCTTGGGCATCTTTGACACTTTTGACACTGAGGAGGACCGGCAGGCGCACCTCAACGGCGCTATTCCAACCGCGCTCAGCGAACACGGGCCGGCAATGCTGGCAGGGGACCCGAACATCCGGATGATCGAGCTGATCGCCGTTAAGTAGGTTTGCTCCTAAGTGGCCCGTCCGACTTTGACGGCTGCTTGTTCGTCGGTGGCCCGTCCGGCTTGACGGACTTGCTGCCAATCAGCGTTTTCCAGGCAGGCAGCACACGGCTCGCTTAGGTCAGCCGTTGTTTCGCTGCTCTTCGGAAAGTTCCTCCGCCTTCTGGCGTTGCTTTTCGGCCTCCTTCTGGGCCTCTTCACGCTGCTTGTCGGCTTCCTTTTGCGCGTCCTCCAGCGCTTCCTGCTGCTCTTCAGTGAGTGAAGATTCAGGTGCAGAGACGGTCGGGGCCGGAGTAGTTGGTGCCGGAGCGGGGGTCATGGCCGCTTCCAGGTCAGTCCTGATGGTGCTGATGGCGGCTTCGATGCGGTCCTTCCGCTGCCCTGACATCTTTCCCTGCTCAGCAGCTGCGGTGACCTCCTGGCCCAGCTGCTCGAGCTGGGCCAGTGCTGCTGGGTAGTCCTGCTCCGCGGCGGATTGTTTTGCCGTAGCCACGCGCGTCTGCAGGTTCGCGGCCACACCGCCGTCGAGATCCGGCCCGGCCGAGCAGCCAGCAAGGAGGAAAAGGCCAAGGCAGGCGGCCAGGACAGCAGTCAGCGTTCTTGGGCATTGGTTCATGGCGTGACGCTTTCTTCCAGTTCCTTGAAGTGTTCGCCGAGCTGTCCAGGGACTGCCGACGTGGACGTGTCCACCGGCGCGGGCGCAGGCTGCCGGATGGATGTCAGCAGCACGGCCAAGAGGAAAACCACGACGACGGCGGCCGCGGCCAGGAGCCACAGCCGGCGGCCCCGGAGGCGGCCCAGTTTCTCCCGCGGACCCTGCCGGGCAGGTTTCGGTTCTGCCGAGGCCGGGCTGCGTGACGGCATGGTGGGTGCCGGGTGCCAGGACGTGGCGTTGGTTGCCTGGCTGTCCGCGAGGGCGGGCAACCGGGTGGCTGCTCCCGCCGCCTTCTTGCCGACCGGATCAGGTTGGCCTTGTTGACCCGCCTGGCCCGGGGGATGAGGAATAGGAGGTTTGGTGAAGTTCAGGACCCGGGTGGCCGGGGAAGGTGCAGCCGCCATCGATTCTGTTGCCGGCGCCGCGCCGGTCGGAATAGACCAGTCGCCGGCGGTGCCGAATGTTGCGGCCACGTTTGCCGCGTCCGGGCGGTCCTGCGGGTCCCGGGAGGTCATGCCGGTGAGCAGGGACTTCCAGCGCCGGCCCAGGGAATCAGGAATGTCAGGACCGCGGGAGAGCCGGGCAACGGCGGCTTCCAGCGGAGGGCCAGGGAAGGCCACGGTCCCGGTAAGGGCTTCCAGCAGCACCAGGCCCAGGGAGTAGACGTCCGCAGGCGGTCCCACCTTGTCTCCGCGGGCCTGCTCCGGGCTCAAGTAGGCCGCTGTTCCGGGGACCATGTTCGTAGCGGTGAGGCGGGCGCCGTCGAGCATTCTTGCGATGCCGAAGTCGGCGAGCTTGGGCCGCAACGGCGACTCTGCCGCGTAGCGGGTCAGCAGGATGTTTGCAGGCTTCACGTCGCGGTGCACCACGCCGCGGTGGTGGATATAGTTCAGTGCTTCGGCGAGTTCGGCGCCGAGCCTCGCCGTTTCCGCGCCGGTCAGCGGTCCGGCTGCGAGATGCCGGCGAAGGTCGGTTCCGGAAACCAGTTCCATGACCAGGAAGGGGACTTCCCGGTGGCCGCGAAGCAGCGTTCCGGTGTCGAAGAGCGTGACCAGGCCGTGGTGGTTCATCTGCGCGAGCATCCGTGCTTCCGACTGCTGCCGGGCCAGTTCCTCCGGGTCGGTGATGTCGTCCCGGAAGATCTTCAGCGCCACCTCCCGGTCGAGGACCAGGTCGGTTCCGCGGTGGACGGTTCCCATGCCGCCGTGGCCCAACACTTCCCCCACCCGGTAGCGCTCGCGCAGGACCGTCCCGGCCATACCGGTGTCCGTACTTTCGGTCATGGAACCTGCCTTCCGTCACCAACCACTTTAGCCGGGGCTCCACACGGCAGATTCTGTGGCCATGCGCTTTATGATTCTCGAATGGGGGAAAGTCCGAGTGGAGAAGCATACGGTTAAGCACAAGCCGACCTACGTGGAGTTTGGCATTCGGACATTCATTCCGCCAGCGAGAGTTGACGCTTCCATGTGTAACTATGCGCATTCGAGCTACACATTCGGTGGCGCGATGCCGGCTAACCCCTGCGACCACTTCCACACCGCCGTCTATCGGAGGCGAATGGATCTCAGGCAATCGGATAGGCCACAAAAGCGAAACGTGTGCCATCTGGGGACCAGCTGTGGACGTTGATCGTGCCCTGTCCGCCGAAGACCGGGTAGCGCTGAATTGGGCTTGACCAATCCCCCGGAGAGACGACTACGACCTCGACGTCGAGATCCCCAGGGTGACCCAGTGTTCCGGCTGGGTATGAGATGTAGGCGGCAGCGCGATTGTCAGCGGACAGATGTGGGAACCAATCGACCGTCTCGCTGGTGACGAGACGCTGGATTGTTCCACGGCTTTCGTGGATCCGTGCCAGCTGAGCGTGCCCTGGGGTGTTGGTAAAGCCTTCCGTATTGAAGTAGATCCACTGACCGTCGGGGGACCATTCGGGGCCGTCGATGTGCCCGTATCCGGTATCGAGGCGAGATACTTCGCCCCCCGACGTTGGCAATACCGCAAGCTTCCCGTGGTCTCCGAATTCCTTGAGTTCAACGTAGGCCAGGCGCTTACCGTCCGGCGAGACTCCATGAAGGAAGTGCCTCATACCGTCGTTGGGCGTCATCTGCTCGACCGCACCCCCGTTGAGTGCAGCGCGGTAGATGTGTCCGTCGTTCGCCGAAAGGAATATGTGTTCTCCATCCGGGTCCAGCACGTGGTCATTGTTCAGTTCTGGAAGCCCATCGAACATGATCGGCCGAAGACCGGCTTCCGGGTTTGCGACATCCAGTGCCCAGAGCAGGCCGCCACCGTTAAGGTAAAGGTTCCTGCCGTCAAGGGACCAGTTCGGTGCTTCGATCCGGAGTTCGTCGGTCTCAAAGAGGAGGGTCGGATGGGCGTAGGTCGGTCCGCCGATGAGTACCTGGCATCGTTGGCCGTCGGCGAGGTGGGGAGCAAGTGACATTCGAGAATTCTCCTATTCACGTGTCCAACCAACTTAGGCGCCTGCCGCAGCTCAGGGCCGTAGGACACGGGACGGGCTAACTGTTGCCGCCCCGGTACGGTCTGGACAGCGCCCTAAACAAGGGAATGTCTATAAACAGCATCCGAATGTCTATTTCTCCATGTCAGTGATGCACATAACGTTCAATGTGGTTCTCCTATTGAGCTCGGAACAAGATTAACGGCCCTGGGTTTGCACACGCTTTCGACTTGAAGTCGGCCGCTCTTGCGGCGCGTGCGACGCCTGAAGCTGCCCGTGAACGCCGTGAAACACGCGGCTGTCATAACCGCAGCGACTATCCGGATCTTGATTCAAGCTTGCAGGTCAATCTTGTCTGGTCTCTTGCTCGTGGCGTCGAGCACGAAGGCATCGCGCCTGTATCGCACGAGATTGTGACGCTCATGCGTCGCCAGGTCGCAACCGCGGACAAACTCGTCGAGTGAGGATTGGCACATATACCGCCAGATGGCCCGGCGTCGTATGGCCTACTCATGGCCGGGGTCCAATCCTTAGAGCAGTAATATTGGGCGCATGGATGCCGATGCGCGGTCAGCCGCCGAATTAGAGACTGCGTCGACGGTATTCGCGGAGGTCCGTTCTCGCTTGTTCGGAATTGCCTACCGGATGCTCGGCAGCGTCGGCGAGGCGGAGGACATTGTCCAGGAGACTTGGGTTCGATGGCAGACATGCGATCGCAGCCTTGTCCGGAATGCGCCGGCGTTCCTGGCGACCACCGCCACCCGTCTTGCCATCAATGTGGGGCAGTCGGCACGTGTCCGTCGTGAAACGTATGTCGGTCCTTGGCTGCCCGAGCCGGTGGAGACAAGCGCCGACCCTGAACTGGGCGCCGTTAATGGTGAAGCGCTTGAGTTTGCCGTGTTGCTGATACTGGAAAAGCTGTCACCGACCGAACGGGCCGCGTACGTGCTGCGGCAAGCATTCGACTACCCGTATGAGCAGATTGCGGAGATCATCCAACAGACAGAAGCGAATGCCCGTCAGTTGGTCAGCCGGGCGCGCAAACGCCTTGCCGAGGAGAAACGCGCAGCGGTGAGCGTCAGCGAGCAGCGGCGTCTGCTGGAAGCATTCCTAGCTGCGGCGCGTACCGGGAACCTGACTGCGCTGGAAGAACTCTTCGCCGCGGACGTCATCAGCTACTCCGACGGCGGCGGTAAGGTTCGGGCTTCCAAGTTCCCTGTTGTAGGCAGGGAACGGGTCGCGAAGTACTACCGTGCATTCGCGGCGCGCTTCTGGGATGGTGTCGATACCGAGCTCTTCATGGCTAATGGCCAGCCTTCAGCACGGCTGGCGCAGGATGGGGTGGTGTTTGCTGTGGTGACTCTCACGGCGTCTGCCGATGGTATTGATCGGCTTTTATGGACGATGAATCCGGACAAGCTCTCCGGCGTGACGAGGGTTGAGCCGGTCATGTGGCGCCGCTAATGTCTGAGACTAGCCGGGCCCAGCATGGTCTGGTGGGCATGGATGAACTTCACCTGGTTCGCGTCCGCGTTCGACACGGACGATGCGTTTTACCGGCTGATGACGATGCTGCAGATGGGAGGTGTGCTGCTGCTGGGTGCAGGTGTGCCCGCGGCATTCAACGACGGTGACTATCTGGCGGTCACTCTTGGTTTCATTGTGATGCGCGTCGGGTTGATCGCCCAATGGCTACGGGCTGCGATTGAGGATCCGCCCAGCCGCCGGACGGCGTTCCGATACGCAGTCGGGTTCGCGGTCCTTCAACTGGGCTGGGTCCTGCGGTTGGTGTTGCAGCAGGCGGGGTTTTGTCGGGGCAGTTGCAGCTCGTCGCGTTCGTGATGCTCGCTATTTTGGAGCTCACCGTTCCGTTATGGGCCGAACGCACAGGTCACAGCAGCTGGCGCCCGCATCATATCGCCGAGCGGTATGGCCTGTTCGCGATCATTCTGCTCGGTGAAAGCGTGCTGGCCCCATCGAATGGAGTGGCCGCTGAATTGAGATCCGGCGGCGTGAGCGTATACCTGATTGCTGTCTCTGCGGCCGGCCTCGCGTTGTTGTTCTCCCTGTGATGGCTGTACTTCCTACACCCCGCGGGTGACGCGTTGTCTGCAAATCGTGACAAATCGTACCAATGGGGATATTGGCACTTCGCCATTTTGCGGCTCGCCGCTCACGACCCGGCCAGCCATTCGTCCGGCGCTGATATTGCCAGCGGTGGGGACGGTGCTGGTGATGCCGGCGAGCGTCAGTGCGATCGGGGTTGTCGGCGTGGTGGGCGGAATCGCGGTTGTGTGTGCGCTGGTCGTCGTGGTGACGGCATTGCAGCCCGGACAGAAGAGGGAAGCAAGCTGATCGGATCACGGATTCTGCCGTATGGCACTTTTCAACTGCTCCCAAAGTTGGCCCAGACAAGCTCACCGGATTTACGAAATACGGCGCTGAACTAGCGCGCAATCTTCCAAGGCTGTCACAGATTGATTTGGTACCCGGTCATAGCTGGTGGACGGAATGCCACACATTCCGTATGCCACTAACGGAAGGAAGATCATGAAGATCGTAGTTATCGGCGGCACTGGCCTGATCGGCAAGCAGGTTGTGGAGATCCTAAGCAGTCAGGGCCATGAGGCGAAAGCGGCGTCCCCTTCTACCGGAGTGGATTCGGTGACCGGCCAGGGATTGGATGAGGCGATGGTGGGGGCGGACGTAGTTGTCGACCTGACAAACACTGCCGAGTTCGATGAGAAGGTAGTCGTTCCCTTCTTCTCCACTTCATCCCGCAATCTTCTCGCCGCCGAGAAAAGGGCCGGCGTGCGGCATCATGTGGCTCTGTCGGTCGTTGGAACCGACCGTATCGGCGTCGGCTACTTCGCCGGAAAAACTGCCCAGGAGAAGGCTGTTAGAGAAGGCGGAGTGCCCTACACCATTCTGCGGGCTACTCAATTCTTTGAGTTCATCCCGATGATCGCTGACGCCGGAACACGCGACGGGTCCGTTTATGCGACAAGTTACCTGATGCAGCCGATGGCTGCTGCGGACGTTGCTCGCATTGTGTCGGAGACGGCGGTCTCGCCTGCGATTGACGGCGTCCTTGAGATGGCGGGCCCTGAGCGCGCAGGACTTAATGAATTCGTGTCGCGGGTTCTCGCGGCCCGCAATGATTCCCGCCCAGTGGTTATTGATACCGAAGCCGGCTACTTCGGTATACGGATTGAAGAGACGAGCATCGTTCCCGTCGGTGAAACCCGCATCGGGGACATCACGCTCAAAGAGTGGCTGAACGTGAGGTCATAGTCTCTCCGGCGTTACAGGGGCAGGCATCTGACCGACGGCCATTGTGAGCCTATGAACGGCACGACTATGAGGCAGAACCCGGACTTGGACGGGACCACCCTGCTCAGGTTGTCACAGATTGTGTTGGTACCCGGTCATAGCTGGTGGACGGATGTAGCTGCATCCCTCTACGTCACTTATCGGAAGGAAGATCATGAAGATCGTAGTTATCGGCGGCACTGGCCTGATCGGCTCGAAACTGGTCAGCAAGCTCGGCGAACACGGACACGAAGCAGTGGCCGCTTCCCCTGACAGGGGTGTGAACACCCTCACGGGCGAAGGTCTCGCGGACGTGCTCCAGGGAGCCGACACTGTAGTCGACGTGTCCAACTCGCCATCGTTTGAAGATGCAGCAGTGCTGAACTTCTTCACTACATCTACCGGCAACCAGCTCGCCGCGGAGAAGGAAGCCGGTGTCCGGCACCACGTCGCGCTGTCGGTCGTGGGCACCGAGCGCCTGCTTGAGAGCGGCTACTTCCGGGCGAAAATCGCCCAAGAGAAGCTCATCAAGGAATCAGGCCTGCCCTACTCGATTGTTCATGCGACGCAGTTTTTTGAGTTCGTCAAGAGCATCGCCCAGGCCGCGACCGAGGGAAACACTGTTCGTCTGTCACCTGCCCTGATCCAGCCTATGGCCGCTGAGGACGTGGCCACCGCGGTTGCCCGTACCGCCGTCGGAAGTCCACAAAATGCCACCGTTGAGGTCGCCGGCCCAGAGCGATTCGGTCTCGACGAGCTCATCCGCAAGGGCCTCAGCTTCCGTAGCGACCCCCGCGAGGTCGTCACCGACCCCAACGCACGCTACTTCAACGCCCTGCTCCAGGATGGCGAACTGCTTCCTGGCAACGAAGCGACCATTTATAACACCCGCTTCGAAGAATGGCTGAACCAGCAGTAACCGGACAGAGAGTGGTGCCCTTCACAGAGGACGTTGGAGGGCACCCCTCCCCCAGCTTGTTCGATAGAAGGCAATACTTTCTGAAAGCAGACCACCATGGGCAATCACATTCGCTTGAACCAAGCCGTACCAGCGCATACAAGACCTTGCTCCTCCTTAACGACGAGTCCTCTACCGCCGCCGGCGTAGCAGGACTGGAACCCCTCCTCATCGAGCTCGTCAAGATTCGCTGCTCCCAAATCAACGGCTGCGCGTTTTGCCTTAGAATGCACATCCGTGACGCCATCACTCACGGCGAAACCCAGGATCGACTCGCCGTCCTGCCCGCCTGGCGGGATACGCAGTACTTCACCCCAGAAGAGCGACATGCCCTTGCCATCGCGGAGAGCACCACCCTGATCTCCGGCCGACTCTCCCTGCGCCAAGACGACGCGGCAGCACTCAACGACGACCAGATAGCCGCAGTGGAATGGGTGGCAATCACAATCAACGCGTTCAACCGGGTGGCAATCTCCAGCCTGAGTGCTGTGCCGTTCCGTTTGGGGAACGGCAGTCTCAAACGTACATCCGCCCCCCTGTTCAGAAACGATGCTCGAATCCAATTGACCAACAGAAGATCGCCGGATCCACGCGCTCTGTGGCCTTATCCTCACGCTGAACCAAACCGGTCCGAAAACGGTCGTTTTTGAACAAGCGAGTCAAAGGCCAGCGATGCTTCGTCCGCCCACTATGGCCCTTGACGTCAGTCGGGAATTGGTCTAAACGCAGAGCGCCCCACGTTGCTCGACCCAATATTTATCACAGCAACAGGCGGATCTATCCAGCAGGGTCCATGAACGGACCTCCCCCGGTCTGAATCACCTTGCGTTTCATACGGAAACAGAGGCACAAGTCGATGCCCTCGTCCAGGAAGCCGCGGCAAATGGCTGGGACTCCCTGTTCCAGGACAAGTACCCGCACGCAGGCGGGCCGGGGCACTATGCCGCTTCCCTGGCGAACCCCCACGGTTTCGAAGTCGAACTCATCGCCACGGAATGACTTCCAGTACCGGAGAATGCACGAAAAAACTCCGCTGATGCTGCCGGCTCAGTCCCTTCGAACCGGAACGCCTTGGACGGAAGACTTCTCGCGGATCTAGGCGTGGGGTGTCTGGTGAAGCCAGTTCATGGCCTCGTCGCGGGAGGTGAAAAACCGGGTGGGACACGGGAGTGTCCGCCGTGCCATAGCGAAGTTGGCAATGACACGACTGACCGGGCTTGAGCCAAGCAAGGCAATTCGCGAAGCGGCGCACTTTACGCTGAAAACGGACTTGGCCTGACGGGTCACCGCTTGGGTGTTCGTTATGTCGATCAACATCGGATACTCGGCACCGTCGGCAACCTCATTGACGCTTGCCATCGCCGCATGAACATCATCGGCCGCCAGAACAGTCTCCGGCTTCCACACAAGGTGGAGAACCCCATCGGAGTCGAGTTCCACAGTGCCCTTGCCGCCGTCAACAGTAATTGGATTCATTTCTACTCCCCCAAAGCATCTCGTGAAGCTAAGACTAACTGCCTGCTTGGAGGTAAGACCGCGAGAACCACCGACGCGATCTGAGTCACGTCCAAACCGTCAGTCTCAATAAGGTGATCCGCCGGCGTCGACTGAGCGGTAAAGTAGCGGTGCTCATAGAATTCGTCTATGGCTGAAACTCTCCGTTTAGGTAGACCCAAGTCACGATCACAACGTCAACGCCGGCCGTCTCCGCGTTTTCCGGCATGGCCTGGAGGTAGGTTCGTCCCACACCCTTGGAAACGGGACCTCCCATTGGGACACTTCCCCGCTTTTCTGGCGGCCAAGTCACCTTTGCAACGAACGGCATGGGTGGAATTCGACAGCGTTCCCTCAGGTAGGGGCGACGACTCCGCCGCTGTGCACAGGACGGACCTCCACTCCACCGCCGGTGAGGATGGAAGGATCTTTGCGGGCCAGGTCCAGCGCTTCGTCGATATCCGTCGCGTTCAGGATGTAGAATCCGGCGACGACGTCACCGCCGGCGCCATAAGGGCCGTCTGCAGGGCCGGCCGCTCGGATCGTGCGCGCATGGTCCCGCGGCGTGAGCGCATACGCGATGTGCATGCGACCCGTGGCGACGAGAGAGTCGAAGTGCTCGTCGCACTCCTTGAGATCCTCTTTCGTGGCTTTAGGTGCGTGCAAGGAGTCGTTTGCGTAGATCAGTACAGCGAATTCAGGCATTCGTTCCTACCAGGCTGATGGCCAACTGTCGTCAGTTTTTGTCCCAAGGAAGGGATACTACCGGAAGTATGTATATCCCGCCGTTGACCGCACCGGGAGTAGCATTCTTGTTGCCGGCTGACCTGTCCGCTCGGTCTCAGGGGTGTCCCGTTTCCTTTGGTTGTGGACGCCTCGGTGGGTGAGATTCCTGGGCAGGCACCGCATAGATCATTGCCAGGGCCTGCTTCCAGCGTCTTCAATCCATCCCTTCTAAGAGTGAATCTTGGAGATGCTTTCATCAGTAATCGGGTTATCTCGTCCTACCCAGGTCAAAGGCCAAGTTGGGAGAGGCCTGGATGGTTAGCCGGGCGAGGTCCGGAACGGTCCCAGTGGAACAGTCGTTCTGACTCCTGGATGGGAACATCGTTGATGCTGGCGTGCCGCTGGGCCATTAGCCCTTCGGCGTTGAAGAACCAGTTTTCGTTGCCGAAGGCACGGAACCATTCCCCATTCTCGGATTGCCACTCGTACGGGAACCGTACGGCGATCCGCGCATCGCTGAACGCCCATAACTCCTTGATCAGCCGGTACTCGTGCTCGCGCTCCCACTTGGCGGTGAGGAAACGCACGATCTCGTCCCGCCCGGTGATGAACGTGGAGCGGTTCCGCCAGCGGGAATCCTCAGTGTAGGCAAGGGACACTTTCTCCGGATCCCGGGAGTTCCAAGCGTCCTCGGCGGCTCGGACCTTCTGCGCGGCAGTATGGTCGGTAAAAGGTGGTAGCGGGGGTCTCGTCATGGTTTTTCCTTTCGCAGGGAGGGTGGTGAAGTTGAAGGTGAGAGGCGCACGGGCGGTTTCGGTACATCGACACCGCCCGTGCGCGGGCTTCAAAGATCGGAAGTCAGGGCCCGAACTGACCCCAATAGACATAAGGAGCTCTCGGTCGGACCGCTCCAAAGCCTTGGCCGGCGGATCGTCCCCTCTCACACTTCTCTGCGCTCGACGCCGTAAACAACTGCAGCCTTCTTAGGCGTTGACGACGGGAAAGTCAATCTCGACCTTGGCGGCCTTGTTGAAGTAGTTAGTCAGCACGTTCAGAGCGACGTGACCGGCAACTTCTGCGAGCTCTTCATCGGTCACGCCAGCGGCGCGAACCCTTCCGACAACAGATTCATCAACCAGGCCCCCGCCCTCGTTCAGCGCGGCTGCGTAAGCCAGCAGTGCGTTGACATGGGGGTCGATGTTCTCGCCGTGGCGAGCGGCCTTAATGTCCTCGACGGACAGCTTGCCAACATGCTCGCCGAGATAGGTGTGTGCCGAAAGGCAGTAATCGCAGCTGTTGCCTTGCGCGATGGTCAGTGCAATCCGTTCGCGGGTAGCCGCTGCGATGACGCCGCGGCTCAACGCCTGGGACATCGTCAGGTAGGCATCAAGAAGGGCCGGGCTGTTGGCCATCGCCTTCGTCATGTTTGGTACGACTCCCAACCGGCTCTTCACCGTCCCCAGCAGTTCGGCGCGGCGGGAATCGGTTGTGTCAATGTCAACGAGCGGAAGAGCGGTCATGGTGATCCTTTCAGGAGCACTTTTATAACGGGTTGGTGCGTTTGCATCCGTTAGAGAAGCTAGCAGTGATTTCTAACGGATGCAAGACTCCTTATGCGTTATACTCTTGATATGGCTGACACTGATCGCGCTTGGGTCCTCCCGGATGAGCCCAGACCCGTTCGTCTGATGAACACCATCTGGGCGGACCGCGGGCAGATATGCGACGACCTCAAGGACACCGGCGACCTAGCAGCATGGCTCGAGCAGGTCGGCCTCACCGCAGTCGTACCGCCCACCACAGTGGAATTGAAGAAGGCACGGGACCTCCGGGACGCGCTTCGCCGTATTGCAGCTTTTGCCACCGAGGACCGCCGGGTCTTGGCGGAGTCGGCAATGCCAGACATCACCCAAGCAGTCGACGTCATCAACGAACGCCTCGGCACCGGAGCCCCAGCAGAACATCTAGTGATCAAAGCCGGAACCCTCGGCCGCAAACAGTCCGATACACGCTCTCCCGTCGCGGCAAGCCTGGCCGTCGTCAGCACTGAAGCTGTCGAACTCTTCACCGCCCCCGACGCCCCCATACTGCGAGCATGCATGGCACCAGGATGCGTGCTTTACTTCGTGCAGACTCACCCGCGGCGCGAATGGTGTTCGGTAGCCTGCGGCAACCGAGCCCGCGCCACCCGGCACTACCACCGGCACCGCGAAAACGCTGTCCTATCCACGACCTAGCAGTCCCACTCCTTGGTTCTGGGACAGTCCCGGGCAGTTGGACAGCCGACTGCCGTGTCTTCCGCTTTCTTCAACTCGAAGTCATAATTACACCCGCGTAACCTGCCAGCGGAAGGTCCATCGATCCCCCAATTGTCGGCGGGCCTTCTTCTTCTTCCCGAGCCTATAGGGCTGTACCAGTTCGAGGAGCCATTCATCGTGAACAGCAGCAAAATCACGAAAAAGCTTGGCGCCACTGCCACTCCATTCGACAAGGCAATCAGCGGAACACTATTCAGCTACAGCAACACCGAGAGCTGACAACCCCGCGGAACGGCATGTTCAGCTGCCAGCATCCGCCTCGGTCCAGTCCAGCGCTGCCGTGAGCCGGTCAGCGTCCGGCAGGTCCTGACGAACATCCGCTGGAAGGGCGTCGTAGGTGTAGGAAGCAAGGGCCATGGGGCAGCTGGACGTTAGTCTTCGCTCGCGCTGGCGTGTCGACGGCGATCGCTTGAGGGGTTCCTGGCATAACGCACTGGCTGTGTCGGTGAGTTTCAGTAGCGTTAGTCGCCGACTTTCAGGGGCGCCAGTGCAGCCGTTCTAGGGTCGAATGCCGGCGAGAGCCAACATCACAAGGTGTCAGCAACGATCACCGTTCAACCCAGGCAACTTCTTGCGGGACGCACAACAGGGGATGGGCTACCGGACACTACGACAGGCGCTTCAGGACCGCATCTCCGGGAAATTTATGACTCGCTCATGCTTAGAGGTTAGAAGGTTGACTTGGCAAAGGTGGGACTGCAATCTCTGTCTATGACGGTCCGCTCGCTTGCTACAGTCCCTCATGTACTCGATCGACTACTACCTGCGTGAGTAAAAGTGCGAAATCGAAACAGCTCGCCGAGTGGGTCGCCGACCTGACCACGTGGTTTCTCGATCTCTACGCCCCTGCTCATGGGCGAAGGGCAGCCGTCGCGGGCTACTTCCTGGGCAACCGCGTATTTGGGCTTTCAGGACCCAGGAGTCCCCGGGGCTTGACCCAGCAAAGTCCCCCTCCTAGCGTGGTGGCAAGTGAAAGGAGCCTTACGATGACCGTGTCGCATGAGACCGCATTAGCAGAGCTGGCCGGGCATTTAAAGCCGGTCTTCGAGCAAAGCCCTGACGGCGTTTACCTCTGGCTCGACGAACAGCACAAGGTGTGCAACCAGCGGTTGGCCGCCATGTTCGGGTACGACGTCCGCGAGTGGCAGAAGGTCGACGACTTCGCCGACACGTTCATCGCGGACGAGAGTAGGTCACTGTACGTCTGGCACTACCAGCACCAAGTCGGCGGCCTGCAGTATCCGGTGTCCTTCCGCTTCCGCGGCAAGCGCAAGGACGGGTCAACTTTCGAGGCGGAGACGGACATGATTCCGCTGACGTACGCCGGCCATGTCGTGGCCTACCACTTCGTCCGCCAGATCGGCGCCTAGCTACAGGGGCGGATTGGGGGCGATGAGTGCACCGCCCCCAACCCGTTCCGGTGAGAAGAAGCTCGATCAGCAGGCGAACTGCCACATGTAGCGGCGGCACTCCAGCGAGTATCCGCGCACAGCGGCGTTGTAGGCCGCTGTGCGGAACGCGAATGTGTAGAACATCAGCGGGGCAACGAGCGGTCGCATCCGCGTGGTGATGCCCGGGAGCTCGAGCTCGCGGCTGTCCACGCGGAACATCTGGCCGCTGTGCTTCTCGAGAAGCGGTTGACCCACTCGGCCAGGGTGGCCAGCAGGGGGGCCAGGGCCGGGGGGCCCACAGCGCTACTTCACGGGGCTGCTATTGTCCTCTCTTTGCTGACCACCGAGCCGAGGGCCTGCGGACTGGGGTGAAACTACCCCGCCACCCCCCCCCCCGAGACTCACGGACAAACCAGGTATACCTGCGGTGACGTGATCGGTGGTCCTGGGGCATCCCCGGTACTCCTCGTGGGGAAAGTTCGCGTCCTACCCGCACGCCTTCGCGGCGGCAGCCAAACTCAAGGACCTCCGTGATGCAGGTGTCCAGATCCGCATCATGGTCCCGACAGTGACGGAGTTCCGCGGCAAAGACTACCGCGGCCACGACATCGTCCTCGGCCGCCCGTCGAATACACCATCACCCGACTCATGGCACGCCTCCTGGCGGAACATCCCGGCGCAGGGAACCTCGTCAAGAATGAAGGCGCCCGCGTTGAAGTCCAGCATTGCTGTTACTGTGAACCATCGCAGATGACTTGGGGGGAAATCATGCACCAACGCTTCGCCACGGTTCTTACCGCCGCACTGACAGCACTTGCCTTGTCCGCGTGTGGGGGCCAGCAGCCGGCCGCGGACGTGACCACCACTCAGCCAGCAGATCCACAGCCCTCCGCAGCCACCTCAGCGTCGGCGACAGCGAACCCCTCTGCCGAAACGCCGACACGGGTGCCGACAACAGGGCTGCCGTCCGCACAGTTCTGTGATGCCGGCGAGACATACCTTGTGAAGTTTCCGAACCTGCCTCGGGTCCAGCCCCCGGCCGGATCAACCACACCGTCGGCATCAAGTATGTGCGTCTACACGGCGGTCACCGGCGACCTCACTGGTGCCCCGGCCGCAACTCTTGCCCGAGGGGACCTCACGGGTGACAGCCATGAGCTCCCCACGTTCAAACGACTCTGCGCCAACGACACCGAGCTCGTACCCGGCGGCGTCACCATCAAGGCGGAATGGGTTCTGGCCCGCGGATGGTCCGGATGGACCGCTACAAAGGACGGGGCTCAGATTGCGATGCTTTGCACAGCCGAACACCGATTCAGCGGCTCGTTGATGAACGTACCGGGCTCGACTCCGGAGGATGCGCTCAACATCATCCTGGCAGCCATCGACTGAAGCCACTCCCAAACCGAGTAAGACGTACCCTGACGCCCGCTTGCTCAGGATCTGCCAGCACGGGTGCGTCGTATGTTCGTGAACAGTCGCCACAGTTTTCCCCGAGTATGGCCGGATAACCCGGCCGACGTACTGGACCAATCTGCCTTTGAATGACACAGGCGCTGCAAGAAACAGGATATCCAGTTTGGGGCAGTCAAAGCCTTCTCCAATGTATGAGCCGGTACCCACGACCAGCAGGGGCTGCGCATCATCGGTGATGGCAAGAAGGTCGACGGCGGCCTGTCGTTCCTTGGCGTTCAATGGACGTCCTTTACGGGAACCTGCACGGAGCGCACGGTTCATGCCGCGCAGCGCGCAAAGCCATCTCTGACACCCGCCGCGCCCCTACCTGTGCTGCTGTGGCGGCTCCCGCGATCAGTCCTCCTCAACCTACTGCGGCAACAGTGGGGGCGGAATGCGCATCCTGGGCCTCGCATCGGGTCTCCTGGGCGCGCGACGTTCAAGATCGTGGTCGCGGTGTATCGGTAGGAATCAGGTGTCTGGTCCTGGGAATGATCCTTTTGTGCGAGAGCCGCAAGGCCCGGATGTGGACAATGCACACGGGACGTACCCAGTCAGCGTTTCATCAGGTCCGCGTGGTGCACTGCGACAACGTTCGGGTGGGCCCGAAGCCGGTAGCGAAGAGCGTTATCACCGTAGGTTTCCAGAATCGGGCTGTTCGTTGGGTCAACCGAAAGGCCGCGCGCCTTGGTTTGGAACTCTGGGCTCACCGCTAGCTGCGGCATCCTCGCGTCCAGTGCCGGGTTATAGAAGAACGGAAGGGAGACCCTGTCCGTGCCGCGAGGCGGCGAGACCACGCGGTGCAGGGTCGCCTTCAGGTAGCCGTTCGTGGCCAGCTCGAGCATCTCGCCGATGTTGACCACGAAAGTTCCGGGCACCTGAGGTGCGTCGATCCAAGTACCTTGGTACTCGACCTGGAGGCCACCCTTCCCGGGCTCCACCAAGAGGAGCGTCAGCACCCCGCCGTCACGGTGGGAGCCCACACCCTGCTTGGGTTCCTCGCTGGATGATCCCGGATACCGTACAACCTTAAGCACGGGGAAAGCCCGCGCGGCGAAGGCCTCATCGAAAATGTCCTCCGGCACTCTGAGGGACACCGCCAGAGCCCGCAGGAGAGCCAACGAGATCGTGCTTAGCCGCTCCATCCACTCGGCGACAATCTCCCGCATTTCCGGCAGCGCCTCCGGCCACAGGTTCGGCCCCTCCAGGCGCCAATAATCCGCGACCCCCGCGCCCGGCGCCACCACGTGCCTGTCTACCCCGATGTCGATCTGCTCGCGCCAGTCGACTGCACCCTCCGTGAGTTCCCCGCCGACCCGTGTGTAGCCACGAAACTGCGGGCTGTGGACATTCTCAATCGCGAGCTTCTGCTCTTCGGGCAGCTCAAAGAAGCGGCGGGACACGTCCAGCATGGCGTCCGTGAGCTCCTGCGGGATGCCATGGCCGGCCAGATACAGGAAACCGACCTCATGCATGGCGTCGTGCAGTTCATCACGAAACCGGGATGCCTCCTCCGCGCCCGCGTTCAATCGGGAGAAGTCGACTACGGGCAGTGTTTCGATCGGCAACGTCTCCAGTCCTTTTCCAGCAAACTTGCCAAGCCGGCGCATGTGTCTGCTTCCATGTTACGGCCGGGCAAACTACCTTGGGCAGGAACGTGGCCAAATACCACATCCGGACCGGCGGCACCTCCTGCGCAAAGTCGCGACCAATCGACCGCCCGTTAACGGTTGTGGCATGCCATGAACAGGACAGATCGTTCATGAGCGTTTGTTGAGCTCCTTGCCCGAGGGCCACATCGTGTACCCCAAACGGCGTTCCTCCCTCTACAGGCGCCGCAATAATGCATAGGACAATGCCGCGAATCCATAACTTCATCGGAAATCCGCCCAAGAGCGGCCTCGATCTGCCCCAGCCCGGTCCGGCTTTGCTCCAACAGCGCGGTAGCCTGGAACAACTCGAAAGCGATAGTGTTGCCCTCCGGATCATGCTCATCATCGACATTCGAGTTCTCCCGGGCAGCACTCACCGAGCTAATATCTTGGCGGAGTGCCTCCAGGAGTGCATACTTGCGGTCCCGCTACCGCGAACACCCATGCACCGTCGAGGATTTTTCCAAGGCCGCCGTCGTCGCCTTCACCAAGAACCTGGCCCGCGACTACGCCCAGTACAACGTCCGGGTCAACGCCGTCGCGCCCGGCGAAGTTCGCACACCCATGCTCGAAGCCGGGCTGGCACGCAGCGGCCGCACGGTCGCCGACCTCGACGTACTGGTACCTTTTGGGCGCATCGGCAAGCCGGAAGAAGTCGCCGCGCTCGTAGCGTTCCTCGCCTCTGACGAGGCGCCCTATATCTGCGGATCCGTCGTCGAAATCACTGGCGCACAGGCCGTCGCATGAGCGCCGGAATGTTGGCCGGGAAGACTGTCCTGGTCACCGGCGCCTCCCGCGGCATCGGCAGGGCGACCGCCTTCGCGCTTCACCGCGAAGGTGCGAATGTTGTCCTGCACTACGGCAACGACAAAGACTCCGCCCAGGCCACAGCGGATCGGCTCGGTAACCGTGTGAAGCTTGTCCAAGGGGACCTCAGTGAGCCGGCCGAGCGCGGCAGGGTCTGGGACGAGGCTGCCCAATGGCGGCACGGCGTAGACGTCCTGGTGAACAACGCCGGCGCGTGGCTGGCCTCCGAGATTGACGACACTGGCGCGTGGCAGCACGGCTAGCAGGCGAACTACGAGCTCAGCCTTCTGGCTCCTGCCGATCTCTGCCGGCAGGCAATCCTGGAGTTCCGGGAGCGGGGCGGGGGAATCATCATCAACGTCACCAGCCGCTCCGCGCATCGGGGTGACGACGCCGAACACCTGATATGTAGTCCTGCGTTGTCAATAGGCATGGGGAAGCGGTCCCGGGGTTGAGTTGCCTGGGACCGCTTCCCTTTGTGGCCGGGATGGGCGTTGGTGTGTGGTCAGCGTGTCGTTGGCGACGGCGCGGTCAGACTGATATGCGCGGGTTGGTTACCGCAGGACGAAGTGTTCGGCTGGAGGTTACCGCTGGTCTAGCAATGACGGGCGTGGCCATTCCGGTTGCCCATAGGTGTATCGCGGGTTTACTCCACGCGCTGCAAGGACCACTCACGACTTTCACTTCCCGGGTTTTTCCTTGCCCCCTGGATCAGGGGCTGGAAGCTGTCGAGCGGGGGCCGACTTCGGCCTGATGTGCGCCGGTGGCCAGGGACCAGCACCAGCCGGCGAGCTCGCGGGCGACGGCGACGTTGGCGATGACCGGACGCTTACGGCGTTCGAGGTAGCCGATCCAGCGGTTGTGCAGGCGCCGGTTCCCGGCATGGCCGCGGGTCCGTGCTTCGGAACTGGCTTCTTCCCACCGTGACCGCATCAGCCGTGACGGGTTGTTGTATGGTCTGCGGTGGTGCCAGGCTGCCTCGACGAGCAGCCGGCGGGCGTGTGTGTTGCCGGTTTTGGTGATGGAGCCCAGAGACCTGGACGCTCCCGAGGAATGCTCTGTCGGGACCAGCCCGAGGTAAGCCCCGATCGTGGCGCCGGTAAAGCGATGCCAGTCACCGATCTCCACAGCCAATCCGAAGGCAGTCAGGGTCGAGATTCCCCGCAGGCACTGCAGCGCCCGGACAACGGATGTGTATTCGCTCCCGTACGCCATCGCAGTGATCGCCTCATCGAGGCGGTCGCGGCGGTCCGAGATCTCGTGCATCGCCTCAAGAGAAGACTCGTAGGTCAGTTGCCGGGCAGGGGCATCGAAATGCTGCCGGGCCAACCAGAGCTGATGGGTTCCGGTCCAGGCCTGCCCGCCCGAATACACCATGCCCTGGCGAAGCAGGAGCTTGGAGATCCGGTGCCGGGACCGCATCAGATCCCCGCGGACATCTTCCCGGGCGCGCACGAGGTCCCGTGCCGCTTCTTGGTCCGCTGACGGGATCCTGACCGACGTAATCTCGCCGAGTTTCAGCAGCCGGGCCAGATGGAGTGCGTCCTTGGCATCGGTCTTCACTCGGTCCCCGGACGGGCGCTGGAGTTTGGACGGAGCCGCGACCACCGTGTCGATCCCCGCCGCGAGCAGGAACCGGGCCAGACCGAAACCCGTCGGGCCGGCCTCGTAGACCACCCTCACCGGGGTAGGCAGGGATACGATCCAGGCAAGAATCTCGCCATGGTCCGGAGTCATCCGGTGCGGAATGACTTCACCGGTCTGCCCGTCCAACGCGCATGCGACAACGGTACGGGCATGGACATCCAAGCCAACGCTTGTACGCTCGAACATAGCTGGAACCTCCAATTTTCAAATGTGGCTCTACCTGTCCGCCAAGTGTGGCAGGCAACCCACGCCTTGCTTTGAAAAGGAGGTTCCAGCCCCTTCGGGCCACACTTCCTGGTCCTTCTGGCAGAGGCCATCAGCGCCGGGACCAGGATCCGGAACGCCACTACACTTTTACAAGCGCCCCCACGAACCTGGCGATCCGGATCCGCCCCGGCGACAATGGCATTCAGAAGGACCGCCCCTCGGCAGCGAGCCCCTCCTGCCTCATATCGTCTGACCTACGGTGCAGCCAAGGGCGGGTTACTCGCCCTGACCAAAGGCATCGCCCGCGGTTACGGCAAAGAAAACGTCCTTGCATACGCCATCGCACCAGGCTGGGTTGCCCCAGACATCGCCGCCCACCTCACCCCAGAAAGATCCATACTCCAAGGCCTTCCACTCAGGGAGGTCACCCCGCCGGAGGATGTCGCCGAGGTCATCACCTTCCTGGCCTCGGGCCGCTCACGGCACACCACGGGCGCCACCATCGATATCACAGGCGCCGACTACGTGCGCTGAGCTCAAGCATCGCAAACCAACACCGAAAGGGCGAGCCGCCAATGGAGCTTAGGCGCATTACTGACTGGACCCTCCTGCACGGAGCCACCATCGAAATCCGCCACCATGGCAGTCCTGTCTGCAGCGGCCATGTCGACGCCGTCACCGACGACGGAAAGATCCTATGGCTGCGGCCCACCGACCAGAACCGGAGGCTGTTCGAAAAGGCCGAGTTCTACGAGGCCTGGGCAGCGGATGACCGCCCAAGCTTCCACTACGAAATTACAAAAGCTCTCCGCGAGCATGCCCCGGTCACGTCAGCTGCTTACCCACGCCCTGGCACCGAAGCGGGATATAGGGTCCATTTCGGCTTAGCCACTGGATCAGTCGATGAGCCCTACGTGCATTGCGACCGGCAACGAGCAGGAGTCGACTCCTGCAGCTGGTCGGCCACACACACTCGCATCATGCTGCTGTCCTTCTACGCGTCCATGAATGACCAAAGCATCAGGGCTGTTTGTCATTCTGATGCTCCATATCGCTGGTCGGCACCTGCACGCAACCCGGGGCGCCAAGCGCCGGGCTAAATCAGGAATTTCCCTCGGCGCTCCTCCGTCGCATATTTCCTCAAGAAATTCCTGACCATCGGCGGCACCTCAAGTTTGTACTCCGGCGCCTATACCCAGCACTGACTCCTGTATCAGAACGCCCAACAGATCCAACGACCGGGCACAACGCCCGCGCCGCGTTCGAAGGAGAAGGAAACATGAAAGCGCTCACCATCAAAACGCCAGCCGACGTCCTCAGCTTTCCTCGCCCTCGCCGCCATCAGGCAGTCACGTCGAAAACCGTCCACCCGGACCTGGCGATGAGCGCAAAAGAACCAACCCAAGGTCATATGGCATATACCTTCTGGCTGCATGAACTCGTGTCAGCAGAAAAGGACAAGGAGAGGGCACCTGATCAACCGCTGCATCATTTGTAGACCGGTGTTGACACTGTCAACACCCCATTTGGACGGACAAATAGCGGCCCGCCCCCGCTCAAACAGCACAGAGGGCACGAACCGGCGAAAAAACGTCAAGAAACTACCTGCAGATCATGTCACCACCGCAACCCAGGGCATGAATAAGTGGAAGGCCAACCACGGCCACCAAAAACAAGCCAGAAAGGAGACATGAATGGCCCCGCAATCCAGCAGGCGGAAGGCCCACTAGCCAGGGTCCGGAAACCACCACCCACACACCTAAGTAGGCCACCGCGGCCGCCAGGCCACAGCCCATGCACTAGCGTGGACATTGTCCACACTTCCTTTTTGCCACCACGAAGCACCTCGGAGCTGCAGGCGAACGTGCGGCTAGCCTCTTAGTCTGTTTCGGGGCCGCTGCAGAACTGGCAATCTTCTTCACACCCGCCCTCGTAGCGGGTTGGCACGTAACCGCCCGATTTCGTTCGGTTGTTCGTCACTGGATTCTCCTCAACTGTTTGGTTTGCCTGCGGATGTTAGAAGTGGAGTGACTGGGTCGTGAGGAATTCTTCGATGCCATAGGCCCCCCGTTCCCTGCCAAAACCGGACATCCGAAACCCACCGAAGGGCGCATCGGGATGTGTGGCCGCACCGTTGATGGATACGCTCCCGGTACGGATTCGTGCAGCGACCTTGCCCGCCTCGGCGGAGTCGGGTCCCCATACCGCACCGCTGAGTCCGTAAGGGGAATTGTTTGCCATGGCCACTGCTTCGTCGATGTCGCTGTATGGCACTACGGCCAGGACCGGTCCAAACACTTCTTCCTGGGCGAGTCCGCCGTCGGCGTCGGTGATTAGGTAGGCCTCAGCCGGAACGTAGAAGCCTGCGGGGTCGCCCCAGACTGGACCGGAAGCAAGGAGTTCAGCGCCGGATTCGCGGGCGGCGGCTGTCAGGCTAAGCACTTTGTCTCTCTGGTCCGCGGTTGCGACAGGCCCGAGCACCGTGTTGGCTTTCGAGGGATCGCCAACGGGGAAGGAAGCAACCTGAGTTTTGAGTGACGCGGACACCTGTGCGAGGGCCTCTGATGGAACGATGAGTCGGGTCAGAGCGGCACAGGTCTGACCTGAGTTTTGAAAGCTCTTTTCCAGGGTTTTGCTTACTGCCAGCTGAACGTCGACGCCGGGGAGTACCAGGCTTGCTGACTTTCCGCCTAGTTCCAGAGATACCTTTTTGATGTGCTGGCCTGCTATGGCGGCGATTCTGGCGCCGGCGCGGGTGGATCCTGTAAAGGAGACGAAGTCAATTGCCGGGTGGCTTATGAGAGCCTCTCCTGTGGTGGGTCCGTTCCCGAAGACCACGTTGAAAACTCCTGGCGGCAGGCCCGCTGCTGAGGCGACGTCGGCGAGGATAGCTGCGTTGGTTGGTGCCACTTCGCTTGGTTTGAGGACTAAGGTGCAGCCGGCCATGAGTGCAGCGGCGACCTTTGAGGCTATCTGATAGAGCGGGTAGTTCCACGGCGTGATGCAGGCCACCACGCCGACCGGCACCTTGCGGATCCATGTAGCGTCCAGTTGTTCATCGACGAGCACTTGATGTCCGAGCCTTGCCGCGCTCCTGAACGTTTCGACGGCAGGAGTGACCTGCATTCGGACACATTTGTGCCGGGGTGTGCCCACTTCCAGTGTGATTCCGTCGGCAAGTTCTTCTGCCCGGGCAGCGAGGCCGTCAGCGATACGGGCGACGACGGCCGCCCTTTCGCCCACCGCGGTGTCACGCCAGCCCGCGAATGCCTCTGAGGCGGCGAGGCTGGCGTGCTCCACGTCATGGACACTTGCAGCCGTGACCTGGCCGATGCGACTGCCGTCCGCGGGGTTGTACACATGCATAATGTCTGTTCCGGTGACGGGAGTCCAGCGCCCTCCGGCGAAGATGCGGTTCAACTCTGCGATTTCAGCCATTGTCCTTTTTCCTCAGCGTGTATAGAATCGTATAGGAAAGTCTATAGGAGATTTAGGGATGGGTAAATATGCAAACCGCTATTTCAGAAACCGGCTCGGGTCCAAAGATTCGGGCAGCGATCGAGGAGCTCCCGCCCTACAGTGCAGGCAGGAGCGTCCGTGACGCAGCAGGGGAGGGCGCAGTTCTCGAATTGCTGGGTCTTGCTGCGAATGAAGGGCCGTATGGCCCATTCCCCTCGGCTGCCAAGGCTGCACTGGAACAAGTAGGCCGGGCCAACTTGTATCCCGAGTCAGGTTTCCGCACTCTTCGCGCAGAACTCGCTGACATGCTTGGGGTAGATATCGCAGACGTTGCCGTTGGGGCCGGCGGGATCGGACTGATCCACCATCTCTCAATAGCGCTCCTGGATGAGGGCACAAACATCGTTGTTTCCGCACCCACTTTCCATGCATATGCCCTGGACGCCCGAAAGCAGGGCGCCACAACGCTCAGTACACCTGTCCGCCAGGATGGGAGCTACGATCTTGGTTCTATGCTGGGTCTTATCAGCGATGCAACGCGCATCGTCTACGTCTGCAACCCGAACAATCCCACAGGCGGCATTGTCAGCAGGGAAGAGCTGCTCAGCTTTATTGCGGCCGTCCCGGAGCACGTCACAATTGTCGTGGACGAGGCCTACTTTGAGTACGCCAAGTCTCCGGAGTACGCGGACACCATCACCGAAAGGGACTTCAAGCGTCGTAACTTGGTCACGCTGCGGACGTTCTCCAAGGCCTACGGCCTGGCGGGTCTGCGGGTCGCGTACCTGGTGGGCTCGCCCGAAATCATCGGGGCTGTTCAAAAGGTGCAGAGCAACTACGAAGTGTCCAGCGTGGCCCAGGCTGCGGCATTGGCAAGTTTGCGAGAGCGAGAAGAGCTGGAACGCCGTGTGGGGCTAAATGAGCATGGCCGCAACGAGCTTACCGAAGGCCTCCGCAGTCTCGGATTTGAGCCATTAGTCTCACACGCGAATTTCGTCTACGTGCGAGTAGGTGACGCGAAGGCGTTCACCGAAGCGCTTGAGGCGGAGGGCATTATCGTACGCCCCGGTAACGCCATGGGGGATCCTTCAAGCGTTCGGATCACGGTAGGAACCCCGGAACAGGTGAACGCTACGATTGCAGCCTTGGACAGAGTCGTGACGAAAGGTCTAACCAGCGATGCGTAAAGGCAGTTCTACGATCCTCTTTGAAAATCAAGGCGATCGCATAGGATTAGCTATACGCTTTGTCGGCTGTTGTTGCTGACGCGGAAACGGGCAAACCATGAGCCTTGATTTCGTCCATAAAGTTGCTCCGAGAGGGAAACATGACAGCTGTCCAGTCTAAGGTCGACTTTGCCCATGAAATATTGCGGACACGCATTGTGGGCTCTCAGTATGCAGCCGGACAGCGTCTGATCATCGACAACCTCGTCAAGGACATCGGCGTCAGCCAGGCCCCCATCAGGGAGGCACTTCGTCGGCTGGAAGCCGAGGGACTGGTTGAATACGGGACAAACTCAGGACCTTCCATCGTTCAGCTTGATAAGACACATTGGTTCAACCTTATGGAGATGAAAGCCGTCCTGGAGGCGTACGCCACCCGCGCCGCAGCCCCCCTGCTGTCCCGTGAGGAGATCTCAGCGCTCCGCGAGACCAACGGTAAGCTGTTGGGCGCCTTGGAGGAGTTCGATTTTGAAGCATGGACAACGCTGAACCGTCAATTTCACGAGATGATTCATGGTCGCTGCCCCAATGTTCTCCTGATCCGGGAGCTTCAGCGGCTCTCCCAATGGACCGATACTGTCAGCAGCTTGGTGTTCGCCCGCGAACGCGGCATCATCATTCAGACCTTGGGACTATCTGCGGGTAAGGAAACCATCGGCTTCCATACACGGATCATCGACGCCATCGAGAACGGCGAAGCCGACACTAACCTCGAAGAGATAAGCCGCGAGCACACGCTGGTCCTGGTACGCCGTGTCCAGGAGAAACTGAGCAATCGCAGCGCAGCCTAACTGGATTCCAATTCTTAAAAACGGCGAGGCAGCCCTAAGGGGCCGGCCTGCCTCTTTCGTTGGGTCGCTGCCAAGCTCGAGCTGTCTACTCCAACGCAGGCTGTATGACCGGCAAAGGGCCTACTTCCTACGGCCAACGCCTACGAGCGGAACCAGTCGCTCGTATGTTGGACCAGTTCCTTTTGTGACATGGATTCAACACCGTCCAAGGACCGTTGAACCTGTTCTTCCGTTGCCCAGAGCCTGTTGGACTTGTCTCCCAATGCGTAGACGGATCCAGTAACCTTCATGAGCTGGTCCGGGCGCAACACGAGAACGTTTCTGTGCCGCAGAACATGTTGCATGAGTTCTGCGTATAGCTCCGGGTCGTATCCGGTGGAGGAGGTGCTCACTATCCCCAGCTCCTGGGCCGGTCCACGCAACGAGTTCGTGAGCTCATCCAGGAGATCCGGCGAGGCGTTGTTACTTTCGTACGAGCCCTCCCCCTGGCTCTCCATGTCCGCGGCTCGCTGGCTTTTCAGCCTCAGCTGAAGGTCCTTGGTAGGGGCCACCAGAACGAATAGCGTGCCCGGCCCTCGCAGGCCTGGTTCGGCCACGTCGTCAACGACGTGGGCGAGTTCTGAGAACCTACCGCCGATGTGTGGGGCTTCGACGATGAGCAAATCATCCCTGTCGGCGTGCTGGGAATACCAGTCTCCGACGGCCTCCCGGACCCAAGTGCCCATCGCCGTTCGGATGCCCTCATGGGTGACGCCATCAATTTCGGGATATGTAGCCGACGCCGAAGGGTGACTGTCCCAGGATTCTCGCGAGACGTCCCATTGCATGACGGTGCTGGGGCGTCCGTCTGTGTCGGCTGCCGCCGCGATCTCACGGACGAGGAGGCTCTTCCCTGTACCGGGCAGTCCGACGACGACGATACAGCGGAGCCCTGCGATTCTGCTCCACAGTTCGTGAAGGTATGGAGCCGGAGGACTCTTCGGTTTGTCTGTCACGGGTTTTCCCGTCACCGGAACTGGTCCACGCTGATCATGTCGCCGACTACAACCTCCACCACAGTGGGTTTGCCGGACCTGAAGGCGTTCTCGAGTACCGGGGCCAGTTCCTGCGGCGATGTGGCACGTCCGTAGGAGGCTCCGAATGACGTGACGAACTGCTCGAAGTTCGGGTTAACCAGGTCGGTGGCTATCACCTTTCCACCGTAAAGGTCCCGTTGCATCTGCTGGACGTTGCCGTACTGGGAATTGTTGAAAAGAACCGTGACCAGTCCGATATTGTGCTGAACTGCAGTTGCCAACTCCGTTGCGGCGAACATGAAACCACCGTCGCCTGTCACCGAAAGCACGCGCCTGTCTGGTTTTGCCACCTTGGCTCCCAGGGCAGTGGGGAAGCCATAGCCGAGCGTGCCCATATAGCCGGTGGAGATGAAAGTCCGGGGCTTGTAGACGGGCAGCAGGATGCGGCTGGCAAAGCCGACTTGGGTGAGTTCATCGACGAAGATGCCATCAATGCCGAGCGCCTCGCGAATGACAGTGAGATAGGCGGTCTGCTGGTCCAGTACGGCGCTGCGTTCCTGCCACTCCTTATGCACCAGTGTCATTTGCTCGGTGATGTCGGCATTTTGGATGCCTCTCTTTTCCAATCCTTCGATGAGGACCGGCAGGTGTGATTCGAGGCGCCCCGTGATTGCCGCATCGGGCTGGCCATAGCGGCCGTGGACAGTCTGGTCGACGTCGATCCGGATCACCTTGCGCGCACCTCTCCCCCAGCCCTGGAGAGCTGAACGGGCGCTGCCGCCCAGAGCGATGAGCACATCAGTCTCGGCCCACAGGGGCTTGGCCTCGGGCAGGAAGCAGCTTAGGGGATGCCGGCTGTCGACGATGCCGCGTCCTGTGCGGTAGCCGACCACGGGTGCCTGAAGAATTTCAGCAAGCCGTGTGACTTCAGCTGAGACATCCTGTGCCCCGTTGGCGACGAAGATCATGGGATTCTTGGCGTTGGCCAGGATGGAGAGGGCTTTTTCTATTCCTTCCTCATCGATGACGTCTTGGGGACCGTCAGCGACGGGGAACCGGTCCGGGACCGGAGCACGATGCTCCAGCACGTCCATCGGCACCTCAATCGCAGCCGGACGGGGCCGTCCGGTGTTCAGGGCGCGGATGGCAGCCGCAATTTTGGTTCCCGCTTCTGCTGGATGGGTGACCCTGTCGTAGTGCTTTGTCAGGGAACGAAGGAGCCCAGGCTGGTCCGGGACCTCATGCAGCGTTCCCATTTCTCGGCCAATCATCTTCTGCGGGACCTGACCAGTGAGGAACAGCATCTTTGCATTCAGGCCGTACGCAGTGGCAAGCGCCGCCCCGGCGTTTAGTACGCCTGGCCCCGGCACAACATTGCAGACGCTTGGCTTGCCCGTGGCCATGGTGTGGCCCAGAGCCATGTATGCGGCGCCCTGCTCATGACGGGTGTGGATCACGCGAATGTCCTCTCCCGCGTCATAAAAGGCGTTGTAGAGCCAGTCGTTCTGTACCCCAGGCAAGCCGAAAATGGTGGTCAGGCCGTTCGCCTTAAGGCTGTTGACGACGGCTTCGCCGCCGGTGTTGTACGTGGTCATAACTTAGATCTCTCCTTTGATGGGAAGTGGGACTCGCAGGAAGTCGCTGCCAACCCAGGTCTTTCCGGGAAACTCGACGCCGGCTTCGGCCAGTATTTCCTCGTCTGACACCGGTCCGAAGGTGCCGACGGGGCTAAGGAGAAGGGCTTTCGCCTTGGCAGAGGCCGCGATCCGGGCGGCGCCCGTTGGGTCGCTGTGGACTGAATTCATGCGGGGTAGTACGCGGGCTGCCCTCGCTGGGCTGAGGTAGTCCGCAGCGTTGGCCAGATACGTGGTTTCGTGGACGAGCAAGTCCGCGTCCTGAGCGAGCCTGGCCAGGAAATTGGAGGGCCGCGTGTCCCCTGAGAAGCACACACTCAGGCCCGACTGGTCAATTCTGTAGCCGAAGGCATAAGGCACCGGTTGATGATCAACCAACACCGCGGTGATCACCGCATTGCCAAGTTGAATGATCGCATCCGCCTCGATTTCGATGACCTCGACAAACTCCCTCAGATGCTTCCGTCCTTCGTCATCCATGCGGGAGCGGATGTCGAATTCGAAAGCTTCGTAATGGAGCTCGAAAAGTCTCTTCAAGGGCGGTGGCCCGATGACCTGGATAACCCTGTCCAGCTGAGACCACGCCAAGTGCAGCAACATGGCGACGTCAGCCACATGGTCGATGTGATGGTGCGTTATGAGAATCCGTCTGAGCCTGCTCAGATCCAGCCCTGCGGTGACAAATTGGTTGACCGTGCCGTTTCCACAGTCGATGACCGTCACCCCATCATCGATGACGAGGGCATGCGATACCGGGCGCCGGCCGGGCTTGGGTGTGGGGCCACCGGCAGAGCCAAGTACTACGACTTCATTTACGCTCGGGCGTCCGGATACCGTGTCTGCAGTGCTGTTCATTGTCCTGCCCTTTCCGTCCTCGTCATCATGCCTGCGTGGGAGCCCATGGACTCCGGGGCGGGGGGCGAAAGCTTGACTGCAAGGGTGAACGCGGATGTCAGCGCCGGACCGAGAGAGGCACCGGATCCGGCATAGCCGGGGCCCATGAGGGCGGCTGCGGATTCGCCAGCGGCGAAAAGGCCACGGATAGGTTCGCCGCGGTGGTCAAGTACACGTGAAAATTCGTCGGTGACCAGACCCCCCTTGGTGCCATTTGCGCCCAGGGTGATGGGCACGGCAAAGAACGGCGGTTCAGTGATGGGGCCAAGGCACGGGTTGGGTTGATGCGCTTGGTCCCCGTTGAACCGGTCGTGCGCGTTTGCGCCGCGGCTGAACCTTCTGTCCGCTCCGGTTCGGGCTGAGTTGTTGTTCTCTGCCACAGTCAGGTGCAGGGCTGCGGCATCGATGCCGCAGTTCCGGGCAAGGGATGAGAGACCGTCCGCCTCGATGAATTCCTTGGGCGCCGGTGCCGAGGGCCCGATGCCTGCTATGGATCGGGTGCTCCTGAAGTTCGCATCGAAAATGAGCCATGCGGGTTGGTTGGGGAACCGATGACCCGCAGCGTCAAACGTGTAGAACGACTTGCCCAGATCGTTGTAGGAGCTTGCCTCATTTACGAAGCGGACGCCGGCCGCGTTCACTAAAATCGAGCCTGGGAAGGCGAGCTCCCGAACCACATTCCTGTGGAGACTTACGCCGTCGATGGTCTCTCCCTCAATAGATGCGGCGGCAGTCCACCAGGCTTCGCTCATTCCGCGTAGCCTGCCTCCCAATGCCGTGCCCAGCCGGAGACTGTCCCCTAGCGAACCGGGAGCAGCCGTCGGAACAATCTCCACGGGCGGAAGAAAGTCCTTCCGAAGATCGGCGCTGCGGGCAAAACCGCCTGAGGCGAGGACGACGTTCTGGGCCACGATCTCCCCTTCCTCCATGCCGAGCACGAAGTCTCCAGCCAACCGGCTAACGGACGTGACCCGGGCGAGGGTTCGCAGTTCAACGCCACGCCGCAAGGCCGCCCTTACGAGTCCCGCAACAAGTCCGGATCCCTGGGTCCGCACATCCGACGCTTCCCGCTCCGCCACGAGAACGTTGTCTATCCCAGTGCGGGTCTCGGGCCCCGTGAGGGGACGCCTTGTAGGAGAGGTACGTGTTCGTTCCTTCCAGGCGCCGAGATCCTGGGCCGGAACGGGTAGGGGTTCAACAGTGCGGCCCATCGCCGCGCCGGCCCAGTCCGGGTGGTAGTCGGGGCGGTCAATATTAACGACAGGTATGTTGAGCTCATCCTCAAGGTAGGTGACGAATTTGGGTGCATTTTCCAAGAAAGACCGCAGACTGGCCGCTGGGGATACCCCAAGCGTCACCCGCTGAAGGTAGGCCATTGCTGCGTCGGCAGAATCACTGAAGCCTTCACGGATCATTGCGGGCGAACAGGGAATCCACATCTGGCCGCCCGACAAGGCAGTGGTCCCGCCAAGGAAATCTGTTGATTCCAGCACGATCACCGAAAGACCGCGGTCAGCTGCCGCGCAGGCTGCAACGAGGCCCGCTCCGCCAGAGCCGACCACCGCTAGGTCATATGTACGCCTGCTCATGGTGCTGTTCCTTCAGTAATAGTCGAGAACAATTGGAAATCCTATAGGATGAAACCGGGACTAGATAACTGAACTCGTGCCGCAATCCCTTTCGCATACAGCAGTGTGGCAACTAGAGCACCAGGATTTTGGAGAGAAAGTCGCGGGCACGCTGTGTGGTTGAGTTGGTGAAGAAATCTTCGACAGGAAGATCCTCCAGGATTCTGCCGTGGTCCATAAAAACCACCCGGTCGGCCGCTCGTTTGGCAAACCCCATTTCATGGGTAACGCAGAGCATAGTCATACCCTCCTTTGCCAGACCGGTCATCACAGCAAGTACTTCGTTAACCATCTCTGGATCAAGCGCAGAGGTTGGCTCGTCGAAAAGCATGATTTTTGGGTCCATGGCCAAGGTGCGGGCTATCGCAACCCGCTGCTGTTGCCCTCCGGACAAGCTCTGCGGGTACTTGTCTGCGTGCGCCTCCAGGCCTACACGGGCCAGCAGCTGCGCGGAGCGCTCCATCGCTTCCTTTTTACTCCGACGGAGTACTTTGACCTGCGGCAGAGCCACGTTCTGCAGTGCTGTGAGGTGCGGAAAAAGCTCGAAGTGCTGGAACACCATTCCCACGTTGAAGTGCAGCTTCCGGGGCACTTTCTTCCTTGGCTGCAGCGTGAAGCCCGCGATGTCTATGGATCCGGAGTTGATTGGCTCCAATCCGTTCAGGGTCTTAATGAAGGTGCTCTTGCCCGAACCCGAGGGGCCGCAGATTACGACAACCTCCCCTTTCTCCACCTGGAGGGAACAATCGGTCAGGACCTCTACGTCCCCATAGGACTTCGATACGCCCTTAACACTGATCATCTGTTCTTCCTTTAGTCGGATATCGGGGTGCTTCTTTCGGCACGCCCTGTACCAGGGCGGGTATTCCGTTCATCAAGGCAGATGCGCTTCCGGGGTCAGTGGTGAAGCGCACGGAGGAACTCGATAAAACGGGGATGGGTGGCGTTGTCGATGGTTTCCTTTGCCGGTCCGTCCTCTGTGATTTGGCCGTTCTCCATGAAGATCACCCGGCTGCCTACTTCCCTCGCGAACGCCAGTTCGTGTGTTACGACCACCATGGTCATTCCCTCGGAGGCGAGCTGTTTCATTTCCTCGAGAATGTCGATCCGCAGTTCCGGGTCCAGGGCGGACGTGGCTTCGTCAAAGAGCATGACCTCCGGCTGCATTGCGAGGGCTCGAGCAATCGCAACCCGTTGCTTCTGCCCGCCGGAGAGGCTGCTGGGGAAATAGTCCTTCTTATCCTCCATGCCCACTTTGCGGAGCCCGGCCAGCGCTAGCCTTTCTGCCTCAGCCCGGTCGGTGTTTTTGGCCCGGAGCGGACCGATCATTGCGTTCTGCAGCACCGTCCGGTGCGGGAACAGATTGAAGCTCTGAAATACCATGCCCATGGACATTCGCCATGCGGCGATGGCCCGCATTTCTGCCCGTCGGGCCTTGAAGTCGAAAAAATCAATCTGGCTGTTGGACCACGTGCTGCCCTTGAAAGTTATCCTTCCGGTGTCGGGGGGCGCGATGAGGTTCATGGACCGCAAAAGGGTACTCTTTCCGCAGCCACTGGGACCGACCAAAACCACTACTTCACCCGGATAGATATCCAGATTGATGCCTTTGAGGACAGTCACTTCCTTGGGCGTCCCTGCGTTATAGGTTTTCCGGACGTTTCGAAGGGAAATAATTGGCACCCGCGCCTCGGTCGCCGCCGGCTGCGCATCTGGTTCCTGCGTGGGCTTGAACTCGCCGGCTTCGATGTCCTCATCAGTCATGAGTTCATCCTCATTCCTAACTAGCGGATCAGTCATGGCTTTGGGCCCCTTTCATACGGTGAGTCCACCGTCCGCTGTCAGCGCTGCTCCTGTGATGTAGGAGGCGTCGTCGCTGGCCAGGAAGGCCACAACGTTGGCGATCTCCTCATAGCGTCCTTCTCGCTTGAAAGGGACAATTTCCCGCACTCGGTTCCGGCGATTCTCGATCATCTCGTCCGATGAGATAGCTTTCCGATCGGCCATGAAATTTTCGAGAATGCCAGCACAAACTGCGTTGGCCCTGATGTTCGAACCGGCGAAGTCACGGGCGGTCACTTTGGTGAGTTGCAGCAGCGCGGCTTTGGAAACGCTGTAGGCGGCTTCGTTGTTCGATGCCTTGAAGGAGGCAATGGACGCGGTGTTTACAATCACCCCACCGCCGGCTCTGACCATTCCCGGTACAACGCGGGACGTCATCATGAACGCGGACCGAAGATTGATATTCATCGTCAGATCCCATACTTCAAGGCTCGTTTCAACAACGTTTCCTGTCGGATTGACTCCCGCATTGTTGAACAGGACGTCGATCCTGCCGAACTCCGACAGGCCGGCAGCCACTACATCGTTCACGACACTTTCTTGGGCAATGTCGCCGCCCAATGCCACCACAGATGAACCGAATTCGGCTCTGCATTTGGCAGCGAGAGTTTCTACCTTCTCCTGGTCCAGGTCTGTGAGGATCAGCTTGGCGCCTTCCGCGGCGAACTTTCTGGTGGACGCCTCACCCAGACCCCCGGCAGCTCCTGTTATCAGGACTACCTTTCCTTGGAAACGCATGAGAACCTTTCGATTTGATGAGTGGTGTCCACGAACGTGATCATGGAATGCGCAGCTTTCTCTCGACCCAGGAGCTGAAGGTGGTAAGGATGAACACGACCACCACATACATGAGTCCGACGAGCGTGTAGTACTCGAAGTACTGGAACGTCAACGCCGCCGTGTGGCTGGCCCGGTACATGATGTCAGCGACACCGATGACGCCAATGATGGACGAATCCTTCAGGATGATGGTCAGCTGGCTCACCAAGGACGGTATGGCCACGCGGATTCCCTGCGGCAGGATGATGTCCGTATAGGTGCGGCCCGTGGACATTCCCAGGACGGCTGCAGCCTCGCGCTGCCCGCTTCCGACACTGGAAAGCGCTGATCGGAGGATTTCGGCAATGTAAGCGCTGTTGAGGATAGTGAGGCCAATGATGCCTGCGACGATGGGTGGAATGGGGACGCCTATGATGGCAGGCAGTGCGAAGTAGATAAAGAGGACGTAGACATAGGCCGACAGCGATCTGAAGATTTGCGTCAGAGTGAATGCCGTCCTTTCGAGCCACTTCAGCCCGCTCAAACGCATCAGAGTCAAAACCAGGCCACCAACACAAGCGAGGCCGAAGGATGCGAATGATACAGCGAGAGTGATGTAAATGCCCTCAGAAATTGCCCCTGTTGAGCCCAGGACGGGACCCCAGGTGGACCATAGCTTCTCGAACCAGTCGGTCATTTGATCTTTAGCCTCCGTTCAGTGAGGTTGAAGGCGAAGGAGGCTGCGAAAGCCATCAGGACCAGAACTATTGCCAGTGCCCCATAGGCTTCGAACGGCAGGAACAGACTCGTGGAGATTTCCTGGGCCACGAAGACGGCCTCCGCGACACCGATAACAGCAGCGTAGGTGGCTCCTTTGAGCTGCATCACGAAAACGTTTCCCAACTGGGGCAAAGCGATGCGGATCGCTTGGGGGAAGAGTACCGATGTGTAGGCCTGCCACCGTGTCATGCCAAAGGACTTTGCTGCCAGCGCCTGTCCCTTGTCGAGGGCAAGGAACGAGGACCGGAAGACCTCTGCGGTTACCCCGGAGGTTGCTATGCCGAGAGCGATGATCACGGCGGCTATAGGTGGGATGTTGATTCCGATGACCTGAGACACGCCGAAGTAGACCCACAGCAGCAGGACGTACAGCGGCGCTCCTCGGATGATCTGGACAAGAATGTACGAGACGGTCCGGGAAAACCCGTTTCCGCGAGACATCGAGGCCAGGCAAAGTCCAATGACGACCGTGAGGGCGAAGCTTGCCAGCGCGATGTAGATGTCCACTGCGGCTCCGGCAAGGAAGAGGTCATACCGGCTGAGGACTGCGCCCCAATTCATATCAGGCATTATTTCCTATGTGCGTATTGGGCGGCCAGCGTTCGGGTTAGACCTGTATGAGGCCGCCGCCTGGGCCGACGGTCACGACCGGGAGCTTGAATTCACTCCGAAGCGCGTCGCCGACCCATTTGTTCCAAAGCGCAGCGATCGTTCCGCGTCCGGCATGATGCCGCAGCCAGTTCGAAATCCAGATGTGTGACTTGTAGTCACCATGAGGCAACAGAAAAGTGTTAACGTCCACATAAAGGGGCTCGCCCGGCAGGACGGTCAGGCCCGGGTTGTTTCGAAGCCCATTCATGACATTGAAGATTGAGGCCAGTGTAATGTCAGCCCGTCCGGAAGCCACCTCTGCGATCGCCACCGTCGCGTCAGCCAGAGCAACGAACGTGGCCTTCGGATAACGCTGGGCGCCAATTGATGCCTGGGAGGATCCCTGGATCACGGCGATCTTCACAGCGGGATCGTTCAGAGCCTCATCCGTTTCGATAGTGCTCCCGGGCTTACGCAGCGCGTAGATGGGTGCATAGTTCGCAGGGATGTCAGCGAACAGGCCCTCATTGGCCCGGGCGGGCAGATTCGTGACGGGTTCGAGCATTTCAACCTTGCCTGACACCAGCGCGGGTACAAGCTGCGCGAAGGGCATTTCCGTGAAGTTGATCTTTATGTCTTTGTCCAGATCCGCCATCATCATCTTGACCATCTCCACACTGAACCCGTCCGGTTCACCGGCGGAGTTGCGGAACTGCATCAGCGGAGTGGAGAATTCCCAGCCCAGGTTTGCCTCTTTTGTCCGCCGCCACTTGTCCACCAAGGGTTCCTTGTCGGCAGAGGAGCCCGCGCCGGTGGCGCCCGCGCCCCCGTCTGCTCCCGGGATGAGCCGGGTCAGTCCAAAGACTGCCGCGCCGGCTGCTGCGCCGGCGATCAGCCCCCGGCGGCCAGGATGTTCGTTCGTGGTAGTTACAGGTGAAGTGTCGGAGTCATGCTCGGTCTTGTCGCTGATGGCCATTTCAGGTCCTTTCCTGATTTGGACGTGCCCTCGCGGCCACGTCTCTGTGATGTTAATCATGCTATCGCATATCGTATAGGAAAACCTACAGGTTTCTTTCTTGGTTGAAAGTTTTGCCGGATTTCCAGTGAGCAGCTCGGAATCGGGAGAGCGCGTTGTCGTTCCCTTGATGACAAGCGTCCTGCACAAAAAGACAAGGTAGCTGCCAAGAACCTGAACCAGACTTGCAGTAACCTGATCGGCTATCCGGCCGTGCTCAGCTGCCTACTCGAAGTGGAGTAACCCATGGAATCCTACGATGCACTTCTCGCGTCCATCTCTGACACCTCCGAGACCACGCGGACGATTTTTGATCCTGCAACAGGCGAACCGGTGGGCGAAGCGCCCGTCCATACGCTCGAATATCTTGAGCAGGTAATCGACGCCGCCCAGGCAGCCCAATCAGGCTGGGCGGACTTGGGCCACGACGGCCGGTCCGCCGCGCTCCTCAAGGCAGCCGACGCCGTCGAGCGCTCAGCAGAAGAACTCGCCCAGCTTCTCTCGCGCGAACAAGGCAAACCGCTCAACGGACCCAACGCACGCTTCGAAGTAGGCGCCTGCGCCGCCTGGCTGCGCACGGCCGCCACCATCCCCCTGGACCCGGAAACAATCGTGGACGACGGCGAGACCCGCGCCGAACTGCACTACAAGCCAATCGGCGTCGTAGGGGCCATCGGGCCCTGGAACTGGCCCATGATGATTACCGTCTGGCAGATCGCGCCTGCCCTGCGGATGGGCAACGCCGTCGTGGTCAAGCCGTCCGAATACACGCCGCTCAGCGTGCTCGCCCTGATCCACGTCATTAACCAGGAGCTGCCGGAAGGCCTCCTGGGCGTGGTCTGCGGCAGTCGCGAAGTCGGTGCCCGCATGACCGAGCATCCCGCCATCGGGAAAATCATGTTCACTGGCTCAACCGCCACCGGCAAGGCCATCATCAAGTCCTCCGCGGACACCGTCAAACGGCTCACGCTGGAACTCGGCGGCAACGACGCTGGCATCGTGCTTCCCGACGCGGATCCCAAAGCCATCGCTCAGGACCTCTTCTGGGGCGCCTTCATCAACACCGGCCAGACCTGCGCGGCCCTCAAGCGCCTCTACGTCCACGACGATGTCTACGACGCCGTCTGCGAAGAACTCACCGCCGTCGCGGCCGCAATGCCCATGGGTAATGGCATCGACGAGAACAACGTACTTGGCCCTCTGCAGAACAAAGCACAGTACGACATTGTGGCCGGCCTCGTGGACGCCGCCCGCGACAGCGGGGCACGTATCCTGATCGGCGGTAACCCCGACCCCGACCAGCCCGGCTACTTCTACCCCACCACGCTGGTAGCCGATATCGACAACGACAACCCACTTGTGGCCGAGGAGCAGTTCGGCCCGGCCCTGCCGATCATCCGGTACAGCAACCTGGACGACGCCGTGTCAAAGGCTAACGGCCTCGACGTCGGTCTCGGCGCCTCTGTCTGGTCCTCCGACCTTTCTGCCGCGCGGGAGGTAGCCGCACGCATCCAGGCGGGAACCGTCTGGATCAACAAGCATGGCGCTGTAGATCCCCGGATCCCGTTCGGCGGAGCCAAGCAATCCGGCTATGGCCTCGAGTTCGGTGTTGAAGGGCTCAAAGCACTCGGCGTACCGCAGGTTATCAACGGCTAAAACCGCCACAAGCGTCTGGCAACGACGAGATGCCCCCGTTGTGTGACGGGGGCATCTTTTGTGGTCTGGAGTTGAAGGGAAGGGGAAGCGTCACCTTTCGGCGTGGCGGCTCCCTTGTTCCTTGATGAACTTCGTAGCCCGCTCGGCGATCATGACTGTCGGCGCATTCGTGTTACCTGTCGTCACCAACGGCATTATTGCGGCGTCTGCTATACGGACCCCCGCAAGGCCCCGGCCCCTTAGCGTCCGAGGGTCAACAACGGCGTTGACGTCGACACCCATCTTGCAGGTTCCGACCTGGTGGTGGTAGGTGATGACTGTCCTGCGAACATACTCTTCGAGCTCGTCATCGGACACGTGGGGTCCCGGTAGAGCTCGACGGCGCCCCGCTCGGCCAACGCCTGTGCTCGGCCTAGCTCACGGCACTGCCGCTGAGGCGACGAGGGCTTTTAAGTCCTGCTCCTCATTCAATGCGCCCAGATCGATCAGCAGAGGATCCTCGTGGGCAGGGCCGGAGAGTTTGACGGCTCCCCGGTCTGATGGTTGTGCACGTCGAGCAGGCCTGGCATCAAAAACGAGCCGTGGAGATCAACAATCCGGGTCTGAGGCCCGCATGGCAGCTCCGCATCATGGCCGACCGCCAGAACCTTGCCGTCCTTCACCGCCAGTTTGGAAACCAGTGGTTGGGCGGTATCCATGGTAGCGATGGTTCCATTGACCAGTACCAGATCCGCAGTATTCTCAAGAACGCGAACTCAACCCCTTCAGTAGTGATGACATGACTCCAGCGTGAGCCCGGGGCCCACCTCGTTGTACTTGCGCGCACGCCACTTGACTCTCCGCGACTAGCCCAGATGCAGAACGCTCTGGCGAATCTGCAGGAATGTAAACGCGGGGAACAGAGCGCAGGCGGGCGACCAGGGTTGCGGCGAGCAACGCCGTCGCTATTTCCAGCGCGATGACCATCAAGAGTCCGCCGTCGCCGCTGACGCCGTGAACGTTCGACGGCGGCAAACCGGGGTGAGTGTGGCTCCCGATTGCACCGCCCACCAGTAACATCCCGTGGAGGGCAACCATGACGATGGCACAAACCATGACCCGGTGCAGGGCTCTTACACGACTGTGCTGCCAGATATGGACGGCGCAAGGCAGGCACACAGCCGCCAGGCCCGTCATCAGCGCACCTAGCCAAGGGCCGTGCTGGTTTTGGAACGCAAGCCATACGTGCACGGCACTGGAGCCGGTCACCAGCAGGGCGCACAACCGCGGATGCAGGACGGGCCCGCTGATGCTGACCCGTCGTCTAAATGTCACGGAATTTCCCTAGCCGTGGCAACTGGCGGAGCCGGCGCTGGAGCCGGAAGCGCTGTGGCAGCTGCCCGCCGCGCTTGATCCGCTGGAGCTGGCGGGCACGTCCAGGACCGGGCTTCGGTCGAAAAAGCCTTCAGGGCGCAGCTTGAAACCAACCGTATCCACGGGCATGATGGGCCAGTCCTCCACGCGCGGGAAATGCGTGAGGCCGAAGGTGTGCCAGACGACGATGTCCTGGCCATCGATCTCACGATCCTGGCCCACGTATGCCGGCAGGCCTGCTCCGCCCGGGTGCTGGTTCACGAAATCGCCCGTCGGGTAACGCTCGTTGTCGGCGTAGCGGGTGACCCACACGTCCTTGGTGGCGAAGGCGGCCCGCCGGGCAATGGACGAATCCGGATCCGCCAGCAGCGTGGGCTGGTTCTGCGAGTGGAGCTTGTAGCCCACGGGCTCGCCGAGCCGGTTGCGGGATTCGGGGTTGGAGATGATCCAGGTCCGGCCGGCTTGAGCATCAGCCTCACGGACGGCGTCGGATTCGCGGGTGAGCACGGTCCGTTTGCGGGAGAAGGCGTTGCCCCGCTCGTTCCCCTCCCCCATGGACTGTCGGATGACGTCTTCCTCCTCCACGCGGTTGGTAAAGCCGTCAATGGCCATGTCCAGGCGGGCGCTGAAGAGGTGCTGGTGGAAGGGCGCCCCAAGGCCGGGTGCAAGCTGGGAGATGTTGTCCGAGCCGGCCTCCGGAAACGCGCTGGTGAAGACGACGCCGGTGGCCTTGGCTTCGAATTCGATGGTGCCGTCGAGGTAAAGGTACCAGTAGAAGCCGTAGTCGTAGTTGCCGATGGTGGTGAAGAACGAGATCACGAGCCGGCGGTTGCGGCGCGTGTAGCTGATGCCGCTCCAAAGATCAGTGTGCTTGGACAGGATGCCCCAGTCCTCCTCGTGCATACAGATGCCGTTGCGGATCTCGCGCGGGTTGCCGAACGCGTCGCTGATCACGGGGCTGAGATAGGTGATGTCGCCAAGGCAGTCGCAGCCCCGTTCGAGGGAGTTGGCGTACTGGCCCACCAGGTATTCGCCGGTGTCGAAGTAGTTCTGCCAGGACCGGATGGGCGACGGATCGCCGTACGGGACCACCATCTCGGCGATGGAGGCCCGGTTGATGATGGGCCGCATGCGGTCACCGTCCTGGAAGGCAACGTTGTGGAGCACCACGCCTTCCCTGACGTCGAAGCAGACATCCACGCTCCACTTTTCCCATTCGACGTGGTTGCCGCCGATGACCTTGAAGCTGGGGCCTTCAGGCTGGGTGATGTTGATGGGCTTTTGCGTGGTGCGGAGCGGCCCTGTCAGCTCCGGGTCCGTGTAGTTGCCGTGCTCGGACGGGATGGGCATTGCGCCGAGGTCTATGACCTGCGTGACTTCCTTGCTGACTACGTCGACGTAGGCCACAAGGCCGTCCACAGGATGGGCCCAGGCGCTGTCCTCCGGAAAATCCTGAACAAACGCCAGGCCGCGAAGGATCCGGCGGCCTCTCTCCTCCGGGTACTCGAACACCCCTGCCGAGAGCGGGGCAACGCGGACCTTGGTGACGTCGAGGCCCCGCTCTCCCAGCGCTTTCAGCCAGCGGTTATCGGTGGCCAGGAGCGACTCGACCACCTCGAATTCCTCTTCAAGGACGGGAAGCTCTCCCGTGACGGCTGTATCGAGTTCGACGGCGGACACGACCTCCCGCATGAACGTTGAAACCACCACGTCCACGGGCGCCCCGCCGGTCAGGTCATGGATAAAGATCCGGAAGCGCCGGTCCCCGACGGAGCCCGCGACAGCGGCAGCATCGGCGTCGGCAGTCCCGACGGCGACCGTCACCCGGGCGGGATCCAGCAGGCCCAGGTAGGCGATGCGCTTCTCCGGGCCCAGGTGGCCGGCGGAGCGCAGGATGGCTTGGACCTCTGTGATCTCGCCAGCTGATGCCAGGCGGTACGGGGAAGCTGTGTCAGCTGTTGCAAGCGTCATGAATGACCTTTGTCCGGGACCGTGGCGGTCGTGGTTTTTATTTTCTATACTTGTAGAGAATAAGCATCCGTAAGATGGCTCACAAGAGTCTGAGCGAAAATATTTCCCCCGGGAGTGGACGCGGTGCCGAAAATAGTTGACCATGACGAGCGCAGGCTGGAACTGGTGGATGCCACATGGCGGATCATTGCGCGGCTCGGCATTGAAGGCGCCACCATGCGGGAGATTGCCTTGGAGGCAGGCTTCGCCAACGGGGCGCTCAAACCATATTTCCCCACGAAGGACACCCTTCTGGAGTTTGCATTCGGGCACGTCTTCAACAGGACCAACCAGCGCATCGCCGCAGTGACGGAAGGTAAAACCGGACTGTCGGCACTGCGGGCCTTCTGCCTGGAGGTGCTCCCGCTGGACGAGGAACGGGTCAACGAAGCGCGGATAGTGATCCCGTTCTGGCAGAAGGCGATCAACGATCCCCAGAAGGCGGAGATCCACCAGAAGTCCATGGAGGAATGGCTTGCTGCCATCCGGCAATATCTCGCGGAGGCGCGGGAGGCTGGGGACGTCAGTGCCGCCGTCGACGACGACACGGTGGCGAGCCAGCTCCTGAACATGCTGCTGGGTGCACAGATCGGGGCAGCACTGGGCGCCGGTTCCAGCGCCGGCCCCCGACTTCCAGACCAGCTCGAGGGATTTCTGGCCCTGGTGGCCAACTGAGCCCACCCCTACCCGGAGGCCCCCCGCACGCTTCAATTGGCACTCCAGTAAAAGATTCTTTTTTCGACAACTGTTGAAAAAAGACCTGTTCCGGCGTTAACCTGAGTGGACTGTGTCCCAGGACACATCCATGGGGGAACCCACGCTATGCGGCCATCCGTCGTCAGGAACATCCATGCCAGTTGCAGTCCAGCCCGCCAGCCAGAACGTCAGGTCCAGCGTCGCGCTGACGTTCGACCACTGGAAACACCTCGTAGCGGAGTCCTTTGTGCCGCTCAGCGCCAGGACAGAAGACATTGACGGGTTCCGCGGCCAGATGCGCTTGCGCGTGCTGGACCGGATGTCCGTCGTTGAAGTCACCGCAACCTCCCACGAGGTCCACCGCACCCCCGCCCTGATCGCCCGGGCCACTGAACGCTACTTCAAGCTCAACCTCCAGCTGGAGGGCACGGGACTGCTGATCCAGGACAACCGCGAGGCCCTGCTCCAGCCCGGCGACCTCGCCATCTATGACACCAACCGTCCCTATACCCTCGCCTTCGAGGAAGAGGCGCGGATGATGGTGGTGATGTTCCCCTGCGATGCCCTCTCGCTGCCCACGGACTACGTGGGCCAGCTCGCCGCAGTCCGAATGGCCGGAAGCACCGGCCTCAGCGGGATTGTGGGGCAGTTCATTCGGCAGCTGTCCGAGAACCTTGACGTCCTGAGCGGTCCCAGCGGTTCCCGGCTGGCCACAAACGCCCTGGACCTTGTATCCACCATGCTGCACGCCGAAATGGACATCGCCCCGGACCAAATGAAGCCGCAGGCTCTCCTTGCCGTGTCGGTGCGGGAATACATCGAGGCCAACCTGTCCGATCCACTGCTGTCACCGGCGAGCATTGCGGCCGCACATTTCATTTCCACGCGGCACCTGCACAACGTCTTCCATGAATCAGGGACCACCGTGGCCAGCTGGATCAGAAGCCAGCGACTGGACGGCGCTCGCCGCGAACTGCGGGATCCGCTGCATGCCGGGCGGTCAGTAGGCGCTGTCGCTGCCCGTTGGGGTTTCCTCGACGCAGCGCATTTCAGCCGCATCTTCCGCGACGCCTTCGGCGTTTCCCCTAGCGACTGGCGCCGCGCAGGCTGACCAGGCCGCCCGCCGCAACAACCGCCGCCGTCTGGCGGCAAGCAACCAGCCGCCGTCGTGCGTTGGGAAAATCACCGGCCGCAAGCAAATGACCCGGCCCGGAGTAATCCGAGCCGGGCCAATGCCGCAGTTGCCTACCTCGCTGCAGGCGCACCTAACTGACGGAGTCCCCCATGACTGCAGCCCCGCTGCGCCGCTCCACCCGGCCTTCCACCAGTACACCGGCCAGGAACACCACCGGGACCGCTGCTAACAGGGCATTTGCGGTCTCTGCGCTGCCGCCTATCAGCGACGTAAAGTTGCTGACCACCAGATACAGGACCCAGGCCAGCAACACGGACGCCAGCGCCGGCGCCAGTAGGGTCTGCCAAAGCTGACCCGTGGCCTTTTCCCTGCGAAAGAAGCCGACGACGGCGATGGAGCAGAGCATGTACAGCACCAGGAGTGCCGCAACAGCCAGCCCGCTGAACCACGAGAAAAGAGTCAGGACCGGGTCCAATGCCAGCAGCGCGAAGGGCGCCACCAGTACGACGGCGGAAGCGGTCTGGATCCAGGCAGCCGTGGCGGGTGCACAGTGCCGGTTGGTCCGGGCAACGATTGCGGGCAGGGAACCGCGGAGTGCCAAGGAATGGAGGTAGCGGTTGATGCCGTTATGGAAGGCAATGATCCCCGCCAGCAGGGAGGTGACCAGCAGGATGCCCGTGGTGACTCCCGCCCAAGGCCCGAAAAGTTCCACCATCGGCGTCAGGACAAAGGCGGTTGAATCGCCGGACTCCAGTGCCGCGCCTGCGGCATCGATCACCTGGGACGGGCCGTAGTAGCTCACCAGCATCCACGAGATGAACGAGAAGAAAACAGCAATAACGCTGACGGACAAATAGGTTGCCCGCGCCACCGTGCGGTGCGCATCCTTGGCTTCTGCAGAATAGATAGCCGTGGACTCAAAGCCGAACATGGAGGCCACAGCGAACATGATGGCCACCCCCGGGGCGCCGGAGGCAATAGCTTCCGGCGAGAAGGACGCGGCCAAGCTGAGGCCTTCGGGACCGCCACCGCTGAACAGGACGGTCAAGCCAAACATCAGCAGGACGGCCACTTCCAACCCCACCAGGAGGGCCAGCACTCGGGCGCCAAGTTCGATGTTGAGGGAACCCAGCACCTGTACGCCGGCCATGGTGACCAAAGCCAGCAGCCACCAGGGGATGTCCAGTCCGGTTGAGGCTAGCAGGCCGGAGAACGCGGCACCATAGAGCCCGTACATCGCTGCCTGGACTGTACTGTAGGCCAGCAGGGCCAGCCAGGCCGTGCCGGCGCCGATCTTCCGCCCGAAGGCGGCGGTCACATAGGCGTAGAAGGCGCCGTTCGCCTGGATTCTGCGGCTCATCGCGACGAAGCCGACTGCGAAGATCACGATTACGATGCCGACAATCAGATAGGCACCGGGGGCACCGGCGCCATTGCCGAGTGCAACCGCGAGCGGCGAAGCCCCGACGATCCCAGTGAGGGGCGCCTGGGCGGACAGGACAAAGAACAGGATGCCCATGACGCCGATACTGCCGGCGCGAAGGGCGGTTGAATGCTCGGTGCGGGGAGAGGCTTCAGTGGTCCGGGACTCGGAATTCGAAATACTCATTGGATCCTTCTTAACGGTCATGAGTGTTGGGGAAAGGGTGCCACCCTAGGGGGCAGGTACCGTGAAATCCAGCATCGCAGCGGGCAGGTGGTTCGCCTTGTCGTGCAGCGATCAGTTGTTGTTCCTAAGCGCAGCAGCAGTTGCGAGGGCGGCTTCCATGCCGCTCTCGATTGCGCCATCGATGAAACCACCCCAGCCGTTGGCGATGTCCGAGCCTGCAAACCGGACGTGGCCATGGGCCGACTGCAGGACTGCGAGGTGGGTCGACAGGAATCCGGTGGCGTGCATGGGCCACGTTTCACCGGACAGCGGATCCTCCACCCAGTTGTGGCTGGCCACTCCCGCGACTTCAGCGTCCGGGACAAGGCGCACCAGCTGCTCCTGGACCGCGGCCGCGTCCTCCACGTCGATTTTTGCGGCGTCCGGTCCGAATCCCACCACAATGGCGCCGCCATCGATGCCGTATTCCGTCTGGAAGAAGTTCAGGGGCCAGTCGGCGCCGCCGAGGGCCACGAAGGGTGTGTGGTCTCCCTTCAACCTGATCCAGACCTTCGTTCCTTTGGACACCTGGCCGAGGCGGATTCCTTCGGTCTTGGCGGCCGACAGTGGCGGCTCGAAGTTCACCGCCTGCATCGCATGCAGAGGAATGGTGATAATCGCGGCCAGCCCGCGAACGGTCCGCCCATCGGTGCTGCGGATGCGCACCGACGTGCCCGCGTCGTGCACGCGGTCCACCGTGAAACCGTGTTCGACGCCGACCCCGGAGTCAGCGAGGATCGCGTCGGCGAGGGCAGCTGTGCCGCCGACTATCTTATAGGTGGCGCAGGCCTCGAAGCTGACCGCCCAGTCTCCGTTGGTCAGGGCGACCCAGCGAAGGGCCTGTGTCAGGGCCGCATTCTCCAGCGGACCGTTGAAGTTCAATGCCCAAAAGGACTCCAGGATGTCGCGCTGGGCGCCGGCAGGGAACTGCTGGCGGATCCGGTCCTGGACGGACACATGGTCGATTGCCTTGAAATTGTTGCGGGACAGGGGCCTGAACGGCTCCGGAAAGTACTCGCGGGAGTACTTCACGAATTCGCCATTCATCCCGCCGATGAGCCGGAGCAATTCGTCCGGCCCGCCCTCATGGCGGCGCCCGTCCGCCCACCAGAAGGCCCGTTCCGGTTCAGGGCTGGGCGTGGTGTCCAGGCCGTAGCGCTTCAGCTCAGCCCAGACATAGGGCTGGGTCCAGTGCACCCAGGTGCCACCGATTTCCAGGTCGCGCCCCAGCCGCCGGTCCAGCCAGGTACGTCCGCCGATCCGCTCGCGGGCCTCCACGATACGGACGGACAGTCCCTGCCTGCTGAGCTCGCGGGCGGCCGTGAGCCCCGCGAAGCCGGCCCCAACCACCACAACGTCGTACAGTTCGTGGTCCACGGCCACCACCTAGGAATACACAAAGAATTCGACGGTGGGCGCCAGCACTTCCCACCTGGTGCGGGCGCCTTTGTTGAAGGACGCTGCGGATCCGGCGGTGAGATCATAGGAGTCCCGGCCCTCCACCTCGATGCGGAGGTGTCCTTCAACAAGGGAAATCGTCTCGTCGGCATGAATCACCAGATCGAAGGGTTCGGGCGCCTCCGCCGGAGTGACATGCCAGTATCCGCAGGCGAGGTCCGTACGGCCGCCCTCTCCAAAGCGGCGGACCCATTGGACCTGGCCGAGTTCGAAGGGTTCATTCTTGTTCGGGTCGAGGGCGGACGAAGTGGTGAAAGCAGGGGTTTCCGGCACATTGGGCTCCAGTGGTTTGCCTTACCGGCGGTTGAACCGGGGCGGTAAGGGAATTTCAGGTGAGGCAGCAACGCAGAATCGCCAATCAGTGATCCACATCACCACTGAGATGAATCTAAGCACTTGCTTAGTTTAAGTCAAGAGGCGTTGCAGGGAAGCCGGAAGCAATGGCTAGACTCGGCATATGAAAAGCTCCGCCGGTCCTGCCGCTCCGTCCAAATACGGAACCGGCAAGGAAGCCCTGCTGCGCGCCGCCGTCGGCGTGGTGGCGACCAAAGGCCTGCGTGGGCTCACATATCGTTCGGTCGCGGAAGCCGCCGGTGTGAACAACACACTGGTGGCCCACCACTTCGGAACCCGCGATGCGTTGATCGCCGCGGCCCTGGACTGGGCGGCCGACCAGTCCATCAACGCGTCCCAGCTGCGGGAAGCGGCAGCCGTGGGCCATTCCTTCACAGAGTCACTCCTGGAGCTATTGCTGGCCGAACCGGAACTGCAGGTCTTCCAATACGAGATGATCCTCGAGGCGCGGCGGCGGCCCGAACTGGCTGACGCGGTTACCGCCCTCTATGAGAACTATGTCAACACCCTGGCTGATGGCCTCACCGCGTCCGGGGTCACCACCAACGTGCAGATCGTGGCACGGACGCTGTTCGCGGCACTGGACGGCTTGGTGCTCCAGTACCTCGCGGGTGTGGACCGCGCACTCATTGCGGCGTCCCTTGAGGAAGTTCACGAAGTGCTGCTCCTCCGGACTGGCCCACAACGCTAAGCTAACGCTCGTTTGGCCCGCTGCGTCGATCCAGCCACGACGTTTGCTGCTCACTTAGTTCGATGCCCAGACCCGTCATCGTGCCGCGATACTCTGCGATTGACCGTGGCCCAACCAATGCAAAGGTTGGGAATTGCTGGGCCAGCACGTAGGGCAACGCCACGGCCGTAGCCGGCACTCCGAATTCATTTGCCAACTGTTCAGCCCGGCGCTTCCGTTCAAAGTTCGCATCGCCGTAAAAACAACGTACGAGATCGGGGTCACTGAGGTTGTCAGGGTTCGCGCGGGCGAAAAACCCGCGGGCCTGGGAAGATCAGGGCAGGAGCGCAACGTCACGTTTGTGAGCCAACGCTTGGACTCCGGGTCGGTAGCAGTGCGGCATCCGGCCCACGGGACATCGTAGGCCTCCGCCAAGCCGAAGTAATTGCTCAGAACTGTGAGGGGCCGCCTGCCATTCGCGGCCGCCCAGGCATTGGCTTCATCAAACCTCTCCATCGTCCAGTTCGAACCGCCAAAAGCCGAAATACGCCCAGCGCCGGCATGCTCATAACGCCCTCGGCGCTGATGCAAACTGCACTCACGACAGCCCGCTCTGCACCACCAACCCGGTCACACCCCCCGCGCTCCCGGAGACACCGGCTGCCAGTCCCCTGGCCAACACGGGATCTCCCGCCATGAACGCACTCCTGCTCCTCGCAGGCTTACAGTTGGCAGCAGGCGGGAGCCTGAGCCTCGTGCGCCGCCGCAAAGCCAGCCAGGAAGAGGAAGGGGCACTCCCCTTAACCTAAAGCGGCACTGGCACAAACCAACCGTAAAACAGATGCAGGCCTCCTTGACGAAGAGGCCTGTATCTGTTCCATGCCATGGCGGCCCGATCGACGAACAGCACCGCTCTCCTGATCGTTGGAGTCCCCTCCGGTGGGAGCGACCCGCGAACCAGCACAGACCAAGATCAACACGGGAAGAAAGAAGTCCTACCCATGGGGGCAATGGCTATGTCGAAACCGTGGAGACGCTTTTTGCTTTGCTGCCGTCTTATCCATCATGTGGTACGGCTTCGTCGGTCTCCTCGACAGAGGGCTGATGGTTCATCAGTTGCCCAGCATCACATTCCCTTGTCTCAATGAGTATTTGCCATCAGGGACCATTCATAATCCTGAAGGCCAACCTGTGCATGGCATCCCCGGATATCCCCTTCGAGATGACAAGAGCCCCCGGTTATCGGCGCCAATAGAGCACAGGCTTCAACATTCCATTTCACTCCAGGACGCTGCTTCCGAAGCTCCCGGTTTCCCCAGACAGGGGGGTGGGGCTGTTCTGTTTTCTGCTCCAAGAGTCTTCCGGACCGGGCTTGCCGCCAATCGGCCCTCCGCGATAGCTGGATGCTGAAAAACTGCTTCGCGACGAACGCGCTCTGCTCTCCTGGCCGTCCATCGATTCTCACCGGGACCTACAGCCACATCAACGGGGTGACCACCCTCGAGACCCCGATCGACGCTGGAGCATCTCGGCGGCACTGGTCCTGCTCAGCGCACTTGCGCTGCACAGGCGCGACGTCGGAGCATAGTGGGCGGAAGTGGCCCACTCAGGCAGCTCCATAGTTCCGCTGCCCCTGGTTCTCGGCGCGCCCAGCTCGGCTGACGCCCAACAAGAGGGGCGCCCTGGGCAAATCCGGCCGAGATCCGCTTCCACAAGCGGGCGGTGAAGGTGTCTATTTTGTCCCGCTTCCGTCGTCGTCGGCCGCTTCGGCACCTTCTTCCGCTTCGACCATGGCCGCCTCGCTAAAGGGGACGGCTGCCTGCAGCCCCGTCGTTCCCCGAACCGGGCCGAGCCGGCGCTGGCGCAGCGGGTCGCGGCGCAGGTCAGCGTACAGTGCGACACAGAGCCCGATGATAATCAGCACAAACGGGCTGGCGGCCAGGATGGTGAAAGTCTGCAGGGCGGCGAGCCCGCCGACGGCCAGCAGGACCGCGGCCACGGCGCCGGTGAGGAGGGCCCAGAAGATCACCAGCGGCTTCCAGGGATGCTTGCTGCCGCGTGTGGACAAGGTCCCCAGAACCAGGGCGCCGGCGTCGGCACCGCTGATGAAGAAAACGGCGGTCAGAACCATAACGACCAGCGCCGCCCCGATGAAGAAAGGGTAGTTCTGCAGGGCTGCGAAGAACCCTGCCGCCTCGCTGCCGGTGCCGGCGATGTCCACGCCGTTCAGCTGCTGGTTCATGCCGGCTCCGCCGAAGATGACAAACCACACAATGCTGACGGCGGTGGGCACCAGCAGTACGCCCAGGACGAATTCCCGGATAGTGCGCCCGCGGGAAATCCTGGCGATGAAAGTGCCGACAAACGGGGTCCAGGAGATCCACCAGGCCCAGTAGAAGATGGTCCAACTGGCCAGCCAGTCACTGCCTCCGAAAACAGCCGAATGGAAACTCATCGGGACTAACTCGGTCAAGTAGGCACCGATGGCAGAGGGCAGCAGATCCAAGATGAAGAGCGTGGGGCCGGCCACAAAGACGAACAGCAGCAGGACTCCGGCCAGGACCATGTTGGTGTTGCTCAGCCATTTAATGCCCCTGGAGATACCGCTGGCGGCGGAGATCACCACGCCGACGGTCAGCACACAGATCACGATGATCGGCACCGCGGCCGTGGGGTCTTCCTCGAATTTGCCGGTGCGCAGCAGCGCTAGGCCCGCAGCGATCTGCAGCGCCCCGAGACCGAGCGACGTGGCGGTACCGAATTTGGTGCAGATGATGGCCAAGACGTCGATGGGCTTGCCCCAGCCCCTCATTTCGATGCGTTCCCGGCCAAACAGGGACTGGAACGGGGCGCTCATCAGGTTGCCTCGGCCCATCCGATAGGTGGAATAGGCCAGCGCCAGCCCGACGACGGAATAAATCGCCCAGGGATGCAGACCCCAGTGGAACATCGTGTAGGCCATGGCGGTCCTGGCGGCCTCCGGGCTGCCAGGCGCGACGTCGACAAAGGGCGGCGGGGAAGCCAGATGGGTGACGGGTTCGTACACACCGTAGAACATCAGTCCGATCCCCATGCCGGCGCTGAACATCATGGCGACCCAAGAGAGGGTGCTGAATTCTGTCGCTTCGCCTTCATAGGAGAGTGGGATCCGTCCGTAGCGGCCGAAGGCCAGGACCAGGGAAAATACGACGAATCCGGAGGCGCCCAGGATGAACAGCCAGCCGAAGGTGCTGGTGATCCAGGACAGGGCCGCCGCGGCGCCGTCCCCCACGGCGTCCGTGAAGAATACGCCGAGGAGGATGAGCACCAGAATGATCCCGGCCGAGACGCCGAAGACCGTCTTGTCAACGCTCGCCCAGCCCTGGGCCGGCGGCAATGATGCGGGTTCCCCCAGCCGCTCCTCCAGGTCCTGGTCGTCGTTTGAATGATGGTTCATCGGACTCCTCACAAAATCGTGGGCTATGCCGGGTCCTTGTGCAGTCCACCGTCCGGGAGGATAGCTAGTTGTTCGCCGCGTGTCCTTCGTCAGTATAGTTGCCGGCATGACTGCCAGTGAAGAATCCCCAGCCCCGGAGCCCGCTGACTACACGCGGGACGGAGACGACGGATACACGGAATTCGGCGGCCACGGACGCGTGGCCAAGCGGGATGCACGGGTTGCCGCCTCTGCTGAGTGCGATGAAGCCAACGCGTCCATCAGCGTCGCCGTCGCTATCGGCGGTCTGCCAACCAACCTGACATCCATGCTGGCGAGCGTGCAGAACGACCTTTTCGATCTTACGGCGGACCTCTCCGTCCCGTTAAGCCGGCGGGAGCCGGCGCGGGCAAGGATTGTCCAGGGGCATATCGACCGGCTGGAACGTGCCGCACAACATTTCGCCGCGGATTCCGATGGCGTCAGCGGCACCGTGCTCCCCGGCGGCACTGCCGGGGCGGCGCTGCTGTATATGTCCCGGGCCGTGGTCCGGCGCGCCGAGCGGGCGGTCTGGATCGCCGTCGAGGAATATCCGGATACGGTCAATCCGGTGACCGCGCGCTATCTGAACCGCTTGTCGTCCCTGCTGTTCGTCCTGGCGCGCGGGGCCAATGCCGAGCACGGGGATATCGTGTGGATCCCGGAGGCATCGGTGCAGCCGGTTGGCACTGACACCGCCGCCGCCCAAAGCCCCGACGAGTAGGAACCGGCGGACCGGCGGCTCAGCCCTCGACGCCGGTGGGCTCGTTCGGCGTGTGGGCGGCAGTTCGGTGCTGAGCCGGATTTCGCCGGAGTCGACGTCCACGGCAAAGCAAGCACATGTTCATTCGTAGATTCATCACGACTCTACTGACCACCCAGAGCCATGACGAAGAGGGCCGAGACCAAGCGATGGATGGCCGGCAGACCCTTGAGGCGCAGTCACGGGCCATTAACGCCCATGACGGCCCTACCTTTGCCAGCTACTTTGCAGATGACGCTGTCGTCGTCGATCCCCAGTATCCCGAGCCACTGCGCGGCCGCGCCGCGATAGAACAGGACGTGGCGACGTTCCTCAGGGCCTTTCCTGACCTTGAATTCTCTCTGACCAGCATGCTTGTCGACGATCGCATGGTCGCTGCCGAGGGAAAAATCAGCGGTACCCACAACGGGTCCATCCAGCTGCCTGGCGCAGAAGAGATCCCGGCAACGGGCCGGTGGCTGGAATTCCCCATGGCATTTTTCAGCCGCCTGGACGAGTCCGGCAAGATCATTGAGGAACGCCGCTACTACGATTTGGCGAGCCAGCAAGAGCAACTCGGCCTAACCTAGATGCACTGGTAGAACCGAGGGAAACCGCGGCATACCGTGGTCGCTCCATCCGATTTCCCCCGGTGCCGGGAGGCGGCGATGACAGCCTTCCGCACCCAATGAGCTCGACATCACCGGGCAGCGACACTCCTGTCGATGCCAACATAATCCCCGGTCACCACCGGCCCGCTTGACCAGCAGCACCGAACTGGAGATCGATGACGACGAAAGCAGGCTTCCGGGCCGGCGGCGGCTGTCCAAGAAGATGCAGGCAAAAGACTGTGCGGGTTTTCGCTGCGGGATGCCGGATGGCTGGGGCCGCAGATCTCTGCCCGCGGTCTTTACAACGCAGACCTTCAAGCAGCGCTCCCGGCCGCCGGAACGGTTCCAGGAGTTCTCCGCGGATAAAGTCCTCGCGCAGCACCACAGGGTGGACTGCGATTGTCAACGAGCTCAGCGCCTTAAAGGGCGCGGAGGCAGGCGGATCCTTTCGACCGGGGCGTTTTGCAGCGAACTCCTTGCACAATGAAAGGCAACCCGGGGCCGGTCAGCGACCCGGCAAGTCCGTTCAGGCCTGCCCAGGTGATCCGGGCGGCAGATGCCTGCGGAGAAAGTCCAGCACGGCGGGCCCGGCCGGATCAATGATGTGTCCGCCCGCCACGAGTGCCGTCTCCGCGTTGGGCAGCAGATCGGCCAGGCGCCGGTTGACGGCGTGAAGGGCTTCCGGGGAGTCCTCCGCGGAAACGACCAGGGTCGGTTGCCGTATCTGACCGGCGTCCGCTTCGCTCAACTCCAGCGGCGCCCGGCTCAGGTCCAGGCCTCTGCCCCTGATCTCGGCCAGCACGGCAGGGCTTGCTGCAGTGAAGTGCTCGCGTAGCGGGCCGGGGAACGATTCCCACGCCTCACCACCTAGCACCTCCCGGAACACGACTTCGGAGGCTGAAGAGGGGTCTTCCTCCGCTGCGTCCAGCACCGCCCGACGCAGCTGCTGCGCCCACGCCGCAGCGTCCGGATGCAGTGTCAACACTGCTGGCTCGAGCAGCACGAGTGTCCTGACCATCTCAGGGTGGCGGCGAGCCAGTTCCAGCGCAATCAAACCGCCAGTACTGCGACCGATCACCACCGCCGGGATTGCGGACAAGACCTCCAGCACCGTGGCCGCGTCCTGAACGTGATCGGCGAGATCGACGGCGCCTAACTGATCGGGCCGTCCGCTGCGATAGAAGCCCCGGCGGTCGTAGATGATGCACCTGCTGTTACGGGCGAGCCGCCCGGCGGCGTCTTCCCACATCAGCGCCGAACTGGGCGTGCCGTGGATGCCCAGGACAGGCACTCCCTCGCCGTGGACCTCGTAATATAGGCCGACACCGTTCGCCATCAAGATGGGCATGGCTTCAGCGTAGGAGCAACAACGATCCAGAAACAAGGCGCGGTGCCTGTCCTGAATGCTGTGGCCGCCGCCCTCCGTTTCCATCCCCGTCAACGCCGCACAAGTCCTCCCCGCCTTGACCCCTCAAGGGCCAGAACACACTTCGTCCTGCGCCTCACCTGACGCCATCGGAACAGCTTGACGAATCTCCATTATCGGCACTTAAAGCACGGGAGTAGCATGTGGCACTGACCGGTGACCGAGGTGCCTACTTCCTGTCAACCGATTCCTAGCGCTTGCTGCCCGAGTGGCGTCCGGAAGAGACAAAGTCCGCCGCTGTCCGGGGTATCCCACGCTTCAGAGGACGCGATGGAGTCCATGCGGCTTTGCCTGTCAGCAAGTCGTCCGAGTCCAGGAAGTAGGTTCCAACCAGTCCGATATTGATCAACCGAAGAAGCGTCCGACGAGCCGCCGACAGCTCTAGCTCAGGGTGGTCCTGCTGCATGCCGTCCTTCATACCTACAAAGTTCGGGGAAGGAGATCACGCACATAGCCCTCCTCCCATGCGTTGATGAGCACTTTCCGCTCGGCCGCATCGCGCTCTCGCCAGCTGACGGAATCTTGGGGCATTGCACAACGGTAGCGCCTATTAGGTACGGTTCAGCACAGAAGCTTCGCCACGCCCGTCAAAAGACGGTCCTAACTCCCGGCTGACGAATAACCGTGCATGCCAGTTACAGCAGCGGGCTCTTTCGGCTACCAAAACGGAGCTGCCACAAATTCAAACATCGGAAATTCGCGGCGCCCTTCAACATGACCCTGCCGTATGGAACGTTCCACCAAGATGTTGGTAGTCTCGATTCAGCAGAAAGGTTGTGTGTGATGGTTAGAGGGCGGATCACCCTTCATGACGTTGCCGCTGAGGCAGGTGTTTCCAAGAGCTCGGTGTCAAATGTGATCCGGAACCAGCCTCACGTGAGGGAGTCGGTTCGCAAGCGGGTCTATGATGCGATCGAGAAGCTCGGGTATCGGCCGTTGGCCATCGGGCAGAACTTGGTCACGGGCAGCACCGGCGTGGTGGCCCTGGCCATACCAAACTTTGCCCAGCCCTACTTCGCCGAAGTTGCGAGAGCTGCTGTAGCTGCAGCCTCACGGCACGGGCTCAAGCTCATTGTTCAGCAGACAGATAATGATCTGCTGCGTGAGCGGGAAGTTGCTGACGCATGGAACCTGGGGGCCGCTGACGGCTTGATTTTCAGCCCCTCCACCATCACGGATGAGGAGATTGAGGAACGGCGCGGCGGGATGCCCCTGGTCCTTCTCGGAGAGCGTTCCAAGCTCAAAAGTGTGGACCGGGTCGGTATCGACTCAGTTGCCATCGCTAAGCTGGCAACCCAGCATCTGATTGAGCAGGGGCGCCGGCACGTGGCGATGATCGGACACAAAGACACCGGGGACCCCTTCGTCGTTTCCGAGCGCGAAGAGGGGTTCCATAAGGCATTGGCAGGAGCCGGGCTCGTCGAAGCAACGCCGATCGGCTACGTCCAGGACTGGACACGCCGAGATGGAGAGGCTGCCATGGCTGCCCTCCTGGAGCGGGGCGACAAAATCGACGCCATCTTCTGCGCCAATGACCTTCTGGCCTTAGGCGCCATGAAAACCCTGGCTGAGCGCGGCATCGCAGTACCTGCCGAGGTGGCCATCGTTGCCGTGGACGACATCGAGGAGTCGTCATTCGCCAACCCCTCACTCTCCAGCGTGTTCATCGACCGGACCTGGATGATGGACAAAGCCTTCGCCCTCCTCAGCGCCAGGCTCAAGGACCCTCTCTCCCCGCCCCAGCAGGTCGACGTTCCGTTCCGGCTGGTAGTCAGGTCATCGACCGGTGCATGATCCGCGTTGTCCGGCGGGCCTCGTCGGGCTGAGGCCGGTTTAGGTGACGTCGACGAGTGCCCATTGCTGGTGGGCGGAGCCTCGGTAGAGCTGTTGTTCCGTGGTGGTTCCGTCGGTGGTGGCTGCGCCGGTGAGGCCGAGGGCATAGGTGGAGAAGCGGTTGGTAAGGGCCACTTTTCCGTTACTTATGGGCGTGATTGCCCATTGCTGTTGCAGGACGTTGGCGCTGGTATAGATCGCTGCCTTCTCGCCGATGGTCCGTGAGCGGAAACCGATCTCGAGGACCTTTCCGCTGTTGGCGTCCCTTAGCTTGTAGTAGCCGTCGACGTCGGTGGTCAGCGTCCAGCGCTGGTTCGCCGCGTTGGTGTCGGGGGCCAGGACAACGGCGGCCCTGTTGGCGGTGGAGCCGTTGAGTACGGTCAGTGCCTTCCCGCTGGCGGGGTTGATGAGTTTGTAGGCGCGGTTGGGGGCGACGGCGAAGGACTGGCGGGCGGGCTTTGCGGTGCGGCCGCCGACCCGGAGGCCGGCGACGTTGGTGTAGCCGCCGGAGCCTGCCTTCGCGGTGAACCGGATGTATCCGGCGGTGACGGGGGCCCACTCGGCGAGCTTCGGGGTGGGGCCGGTGGCCCAGGTGCCCGAGGCGACGGTTGTGAAGGTCACGCCGTTGGCGCTGGTGGAGACCTCGTAGGAGGTCACGTCGCCGTCGGTGCCGTTTTCGCGGGACCACTGCTTGGGAAGGTACTCCAGCGTGGTCACACCGGTGTACACACCGCCCAGATCCAGCGTTATCGATACGGGCATGGCGAGTTCGCCGGTGCCGGGCCAGGTGGACCAGCAGGTCTGGAGTTTGTTGTCGGCGCGTCCGTCGATGGCGTAGTACGGGGGTTCCGGCTCACGGAACGCTGTGGCGTGGGCGGCCACGGGTGTGATCAGGTGTTCGGCGCGCAGGGGCTGGGCGGGGAGCGCGCCGCGCGGGTTGGGGGAGAAGGCCGCGCCGACTTCGGCGAGACGGGCCACCACGTTGGGGTCCAGCTTGCCGTTGCGGTTGGGTGGGCAGTTCAGGATGAAGGAGGTCCACCTCGATTCGAGTTCGGTGAGGTGGGTGATGATGGCGTCCCTGGACATCAGTGCCTCGGTGGGGGTGGAGGGGTGCCAGAACCAGCCGTTGCTGATGGTCTGGCCCTGCATCCCGGCCCAGGTATTCCCGGCTGGCGCGGTGATCCCGAAAGGTTCCTCCCAGAAGATCCCGTCGGCCAGCCAGGGGGTGAGGACCGCGCAGATATCGATGATGAGGCAGTTGGGCTGGAGGGATTTGACCAGGTCGCGGACCCGCTGCATCGGGACCTGTTGGTGGCCCATCTGCCAGGCGTAGCCATCGAGCATCAGGACTTCGATCTCGCCGTAGCCGGTGAGCAGTTCTCTGAGCTGGTTCAGCACATAGGTGATCTGGGGCGAGTCGACACCGGCCGCGGGGTCGCTGACATGGTATCCGCCGGTGGCCTGTACGGGATAGGTACGGTCCCAGATGGAGAAGTAGAAGCCCACCTTCAGGCCCCGGGAGCGGAACGAGTCCACGTACTGCCTGACGACGTCGTGCTTGTAGCCCGAGTTCATGACGTTCTGCGTGCCGTATTTGGTGGGCCACAGCGCGAATCCGTCATGGTGCTTGGTGGTGAGCACCCCGTAGCTCATCCCCGCCGAAAGAGCGGCATCGGCCCACTGATCGGTATCCACCGACGGCGGTGCGAAGATCGCAGGATTCTGGTTGGGCGCGGCCCACTCCTCGTTCGTGTAGGTGCCCAGGTTGAAGTGGTTGAACATCCCGAAACGCATATCGACCAGCTTCTGCAGCAGAGCCTGCGTGTCCCACCCCGTTCCTGTTGCCAGGACCTCAGCTGCTGTGGCTGGTGATACTCCGCCACCGACGGAGGTGGCCATCAGACCCGCAGCAGAGGCACCAGCCGCACCGAGAAGGTCCGGGCGATTTTGCGTCATTGTCATTGCTCCATGTTGATTATGCGATCCCGGGGTCGTAGCCTGAACACCCGTCTAATACATCCGATGTTATGGCCAATTTGCAGCATATCAAGTATGGATCTCGCCGCTAAAGGTGTAAGAAGCTTCGTAACATATGATGTCTGTGCCTCTTGGGTCCGCTCCGGGCCTTGACAAGGCACGACAGCACAATCATGATGTAAATCACGGTTTGGAACGGTGCAAACCCTCAGTCAGTCATTTGATAGCCTCCCGAGGCTAGAAACATCCGTTTGGAACGCTACAAACCCCCCGTACGCAGACGAACCCAATAGGGGAAGTCTTCGTGTTTGGAACGTGACAAATGTCTCGAAGGAGAGAAATTATGGATTCCAAGTCTCTGGCCTCGGCCACCGTAACCGCGAAGGTCCGGCGTGCCGGCCGTATCGCTGTTGCCCTTATCGCCCTGACCTCGGTGGTTGGTGTTGCGGGCTGTTCTTCACAGTCCGGAGCCGCGACCGCCAGTGATGGCAAGACTGTTTTGAAGGTGTACGGCTGGAAGGGCGGCGATGCTGAACCGGCCAACATGGAGAAGGTCAACACCGCCTTTGAGCAAGCGCACCCCGATATCGACGTGCAGTTCGAATACGTGCCGGGCAACGATGCCTACACCCAGAAAGTCCAACCTGAACTCCTCGCCGGCAACAGCGCCGATGTCATTATGACGGACTCCAGCAAAGTCCAGGACTGGGGTTCCGCCGGGTACCTGGAGGACCTCGGCGGCAACGACTGGTCCGACTCGGTGATCCCGGAAGTAAGCCCCTTCATCCAGGAAGAAGGCACGACGTACGCGCTGCCAATGGAACTGATCGGCATTGATCTGTACGCGAACCTGGATCTGCTGAAGAAGGCAGGGGTAAACGAGGTCCCAGCGACTTACCCCGACTTCGTGGCCGCATTACAAAAACTCAAGGACGCGGGGATCACACCGATCTCGCTGCCGAACAAAGGCGGCTGGACCGGCGCATCAGTCGTCAACGCGATCGCGGCCACCAAGGTGTACCAGGATGACCCGGACTGGGACAAGAAGTTCCTTGACGGGTCAGCTTCCTTCAGCGACTGGAAAAGCTCAGCTGATCAGATGATGGAGCTCCAGAGCAAGGGATTCGTGGATTTCTCCACCGAACTTGGAGTTGATGAGTGGGGACAAGGCCTGGCCGACTTCACATCCGGCAAGAGTGCCTTCTGGTTCCAAGGTGCATGGAACCAGTCAGCTGTAACCAAGGCCGGGATCAACAGCGTGTTCATCCCGTGGCCGGCCGGCGACAAGGGCCAGGAGTCATCGGCCAACCTGTTTGTCGGCACCATGTGGAGCATCAACGCCAAGTCCAAGGTCAAGGACGCCGCGAAGGAGTACGTGGACTTCTGGTCGGACAGCACCAATGCTGCTCCGTTCGTCGAGGCGGAGAACGCCGTAACCCCGTTCAAGGACGGCAAGACCCCCAGCACGCCGGCCACCAAGGACTTCGTGGCAGCGGTCGACGCAGGGCGCTACCGCATCCTGCCCTCGGACAGCTGGTTTACAGCCGCCGGGGAGAAGCAAATGCAGCAGGGAACCCAGGCACTCTGGCTTGGCCAAGTGGATGTGAACCAGTACGTGTCGGACCTCGACAAGCTGCGGGACAAGAAGTAAACCGCAGCAGTCAAACCGGGGGCGGCGCTGCTTCATGCAGCGCGGCCCTGGCTTCCATTTCGACTTCCAAAGGTAGTAACCCGTGATCCATCGCCGGCCTATGACGGCCTTCCTCTTCCTCGCACCAGGGTTGGCACTTTATTTGCTGATCGTGATCTACCCCCTGCTTCAGGGATTCTCGCTCAGCACGACCAACAGCAAGGTCGGGAATCCGGGGAAATTTATTGGAGCCGAGAATTACATCGATGCTTTCGCTGACCCAGTGGTGACCGGGGCACTCCTCCGGACCGTCCTGTACGCCGTCGTTGTGGTGATTGTTCAGAACGGCGTGGGTCTCTGGCTGGCCCGGGCCCTGTACTACCGCTTCCGGGTACGCCGGATGGCCAGCATCCTCGTTCTCCTGCCCACGCTGATGTCCGCTGTCATGGCTGCATTCGTCTGGACGTACCTTTACGCCCGCGACGGCGCGATTAACACGATGCTGCGCAGCGTGGGTCTTGATTCCCTGACCCGGGTATGGCTCGGGGATCCCTCCACTTCAATATGGGCCATTGCGGTGGTGAACATCTGGATGTTCGCCGGTTACTCCTGCGCAATCTTCCTCGCCGGATACACCGGTTTGCCTGGAGAGCTCCTGGACGCAGCCCGGGTGGACGGCGCTTCGGGATGGCGGAAGTTCGCGAACGTCGAATGGCCTCTTTTGGCCCCCGCACTCACTGTCAACGTCACGCTGTCCCTCATCGGTTCATTGAAGGTTTTCGAGCTGCCCCTGGTGATGACCAGCGGTGGTCCGGCCGGATCATCGACCACTCTCAGCCTGCTCATTTACCAGCAAACTTTCGGCGGTCAGGGCACCTTCGCCTACGGAACCGCTATCGCCATCATCCTTCTGGTTGTCGTGGTCGTACTCGCTGCCGGAACCCAAACGATCCTGCGGCGTCGAGAGGACCTGATCTAAATGACCGCCCCCATCACAGAAGCACAAGAGGCCACCTTCAGCCCTCAACCCCTGCAACCGCGGGCAACCCAGCTCCCCAGACGCCCCCGCCCGGGAGGTGCCGCCGCCTATTGGGCAGGGAACATCGCCTTGGTCATCGTGGTTGCCGCGATCGTTGTTCCGTTCTTCTTCACCCTGCTCACCTCCCTCAGGACCAGTCAGGACGTCGCCAACGACCCGCTGGGGTTCCCGACCTCCCTGACACTGGACAATTTTGCAGCTGTCTTCCAGAAGATGAACTACGGGCTGGGGCTGCTGAACTCCATCCTCATCCTGGTCTTCTCCCTGCTGGCCACCATCCTTCTCGGGGCATTGGCCGCCTACCCACTGGCCCGTGTGTCAAGGAACTGGACCTCGTGGGTGTACCGGCTCTTCATTGCCGGATCAACAATCCCTGTCTTCGTCCTGATCGCACCCCTGTATCTTCTTCAGCGCGACCTTGGCCTGTTGAACAGCCACGTCGGTGTCATCCTGGCCTACGCTGCACTCAACTTGCCGGTGGCCATCTTCTTTTACACCAGCTTCTTCCGTCAGATCCCCATCGAGCTCGAGGAAGCAGCAGCCCTGGACGGTGCAAGCCCGGTCCGGATCTTCTTCACCGTCCTCTTCCCCCTGCTGCGCCCCATCACCGCGACTCTGGCGACGTTCCTGACCCTCGCCATCTGGAATGACCTCATCATTCCCCTGGTCTTCCTGCAAAACCCTGCCTTCAAAACCGTGATGGTCAACGCGTACTCGCTGATCGGCACCTACTCCATTGATCCGACAGTGCTGTTCCCCGCAGCCCTGCTCGGCGTCGCCCCGCTGCTGGTCGTCTTCATGTTCCTCCAGCGCCAGGTCGTGGACGGCCTGACCATGGGCGCCGTCAAGTAACACCTCGCACCACCTCCCTCCGATGAAAGGAAATCGACAATGCCGTTGAACACCCGCTACTTCAGGCGAAGGCCTTCCCGGGTCCGCCTGCTGGCCACACTGACAGCCACGGCAATCTGTGCGGCAGCAGGCCTGGCAGGGGCCGCCCCTGCCAGTGCAGTGAACAGCAGCTACTTCCTTGACTGCTCGGCATCAGCGAACGGCTCAGGAACGCAGGTATCCCCGTGGAACACCCTGAGCTCCGTAAACGCCGTGACCTTCGGGGCGGGCGACAGGATCAACGTCCGGGCCGGTACCTCGTGCACAGGCCAACTCATCGCGAAAGGGTCCGGCGCCAGCGGGAATCCCATCATTCTGGGCAGCTACGGTACGGGTGCAAAACCCATCCTCGACGCCGCCGGAGCAACAGGCACCGTGATTCTGCTGCAGAACGTCCAGCAATGGGAGATCAGCGGCCTTGAACTGCGCAACCAGGCCAGCAGCCCTGACTACAGGTCAGGGATCCTCGCCATTAACTCTTCGGGTACCACGCTCAACCACCTCAAGATCACCGGCATGACCATCCGCAACATCAGCGGCTGGTCCGGCGGCTGGTACTCCACCAACGCCGGCGTCGGCGTCCAGACGAACCACACCAGCACCATCTCCACCTGGAACGACATCCAGGTCAGCGACAACACCTTTGAAAACGTTGACCGAATTGCCGTCGCCATCACCCCCGATCATGACGGGGAAGGCACCGGCCTAAGTACAGGGGTGAAAATCCAGCGCAACACCATCCGCTACTCCGGCGGCGATGACATCCTCGTCGTCAAAGGCCAGGGAGCCCTGATCGAAGGCAACGACACCGCCTTCGGTGGCGCGAAGTCCATCAACGGCTGCCCGCCCAGCGGCCACTACTGCAACGGCGCCTCTGCCGGGATCTGGATGGCAGGGTCCAGCGACACCCTGGTCCAGGGCAACAGTGTGGTGTGCAACGTTAACGAAGCCGACGGCCAAGGCTTCGACGTGGACTGGGGCAACCACAACACCACCGTCCAGTACAACTACGGCCGCAACAACCGCGGCGGGTTCATCCTGATGATGCCGCCCATCAGCGTCTCCAACGAACCCACCTCCCGGGTTCCCTCCGACGGCACCATCGTCCGCTACAACGTCAGCGAAGACGACGCCAACACCACCGGCTGCCCTCTGCAGCCGGCCTGGAACGGGCCACGTGACGTCATCCACTTCGCCGGCTCGATCCCGAACAAATCCGGAAGCAGCACCGCCCAACCGGACATCTACAACAACACCATCTTCATTCCTTCCGACAGGGGAACCTACGTCGTGGGCAGCCGCAGCGGCGTGAACACCTCCGGGTCTTTCCTTTTCCGGAACAACCTTGTCCAAAACTTCGGTACCGGCGGTTACGTCCAGACCAGCGGCTCCACCTACGCCAACAACATCATGTACGGGAACCGGCACTCCACCGAACCTGCGAACTCCGGGACGATCACCCTGGACCCGCAGCTTTCCGGGCCGCTGCCCACCCCGGCCCAGACCTCCGCCGGGTCCGCCTCGTTCAAGATCCGCCCCTCCTCCCCTGCCATCAACGCCGGGGTGACAATCGCGAACAACGGCGGCAGGGACTTCAGCGGAACACCCCTCCCCTCCAGGCCCACCATCGGCGCCTTCGAAAGCACCGGGACACTCGTCTCAAACCCCGGCTTTGAAACCGGAACCCTGTCCTCCTGGACGATCTCGGGCAATGGCACTGCATCCCAGGCCACGGGCGCATCACCTGCGGCAGGAACCACAGCGGTGCAAACCGGCCCAACCAACAGCGGCATCCAGCAGACCATCAACGGCCTGAGCCCAAACACCACTTACATGCTCAATGCCTCCCTCAGGGTTGCAACGGTCGGAGAGCAGATCGCACTCGGGGTCAAGGACTTCGGCGGTGCCGAAACCTACGTCCGCACTACCTCAACCGGGTGGGCGCAGCAGAGTGCGTTCTTCACCACTGGCATGTCCAACACCAGCGCAACAATCTACTGCTACAAGAACGCAGGCGGCGGAGCAGGGTATTGTGACAACTTCGCAGTCCAGGCAATCTCCTCGCCCGCGAACCTTGCCAACAATCCGGGATTCGAAAGCGGCTCCCTGACCCCCTGGACACTCAGCGGAGGCGGCGCAGCCGTGTCAACCTCAGCGGCCAACACCGGAACCTACGGCCTGCTGACCGCAGCCACCAACAGTGGCGCCAACCAAAGCATCACGGGCCTGCTCCCAGGCGCCAGCTACGTGCTGAGCGGTTTCCTCCGCGCAGCACCGGGCGAAGAAATTTCCCTCGGCGTCAAGGGCATGGGCTCAGCCGAAACATTCCAGCGTGTGAGCGGGTCAGCGTTCGCTCCCGCCAGCGTGCGCTTCACCACCGGAACAAACGTCACCAGCGCCAGCATCTACTGCTTCAAGAACGACGGATCCAGTGCCGGCGCATGCGATGACCTGCGCCTGACCCGCATCGGCTAACCGCCCCTGCAGTGCGCGGCCAGGACAGACGCCTGTCCTGGCCGCGCGCACCACAGTGCCCTTCCACACGAGAGACACGTACGCATGACACATCACCTCAGGAACATCCGCATCCGGGATCCGTTCATACTGCACCTGCCGAGCCGGTCCACCTATTACCTGTTTGGAACCACCGACGATCAGCCCTGGACCGGCCCGGGCACCGGTTTTGACTGCTACACCAGCTCCGACCTGCAAAATTGGGACGGGCCCATCGCCGCGTTCCGCCCGCCCCTGCACTTCTGGGGCACCACACAGTTCTGGGCCCCTGAAGTCTACGAATACAACGGCAGCTTTTTCATGTTCGCCACCTTCGCTGACGACCACGGCCACCGCGGTACCCAGGTACTCAAAGCCGACGAGCCAACAGGGCCGTACCTGCCCTGGAGCGAGGGGCCTGTCACTCCCGCAGACTGGGCGTGCCTGGACGGCACCCTGTACATCGACAAAACTGGCCGACCCTGGATAGTCTTCTGCCACGAATGGCTTCAGATCAACGACGGCGCTATCTACGCGCAGCGCCTCTCACCGAACCTGAAGACAACAACCGGCCTGCCGTACTTCCTCTTCAACGCCTCCGAAGCAGCCTGGAGCACTCCCCTGCCCGGCGGGTCCCCGCAAGCCCCCAACTACGTCACTGACGGGCCCTTTCTCCAAAAAACAGACACCGGCGAACTAGTGATGCTGTGGTCCAGCCATGGAAAAGATGGCTATGCCATGGGCCTGGCCAGGTCCAGGAACGGCACCATCGAAGGTCCCTGGGACCACGACCCCGAACCCTTGTGGGCCGAAGACGGCGGGCACGGGATGTTCTTCCACCCCTCCCCCACCCAAACCATGCTTGTCTTCCACCACCCCAACGACCTCCCCAACGAACGAACCAAAATGATCGAAATCGCCGGCTTCAGCACCGGCGTCACGACTGAGGAAAACCCAACAGAAGCACTGACACCCACAGCCGCCCTCTGAACAGCACATCACGAGGACGTTGACCGCCAGACCGGTAAGCACATAGGGGGGCGGATTTCTTGTTTTGGCTAAAGGCTCAAACCCCACGCAAGTCACAATAGCCAACCGGAACATTGAAAAAGCGCCAGTAGAAACTACCAGTCACACGCCTGAGCTTTGTTGTGTAACTGCTTCCCAGGTCAGGTCGCAGACTTTGGTGATGAGGCCCTCAATGTCACTTAGTGCTGTGGTGAAGGAGGTGACGAAACGGGCCACGCTACGTTTCCCACCGGTCGTGGTAGAACTCGTAGCCCTCATGAACGCAGTGGGCTGCTGGTCGAGGCCCATGCTGCTAACTGCCAAGTCACCTTCACGAGTTCGCGTCACTGCTGCCCCCTCCAAGCGAGGCCATGAACAGCCAAAGCAAATCTTTGCTGTTTGTAATTCTGATACTCGATCATCGCTGGGCAAGGCCCTCCGCGCAACCAGGGCGCCAAGCCCCGCCCGCGCCACAAAATTTCGTTCGGCGCTCCTCCGTCGCTTATCTCCTTACGAAATTCCTGGCTTCGGTCGGTTCCCCAGGTTGCACTCCGGACCCTGATCCCAGCAGTGACTCCGTTATCAGAACGACGCCTCCATCCAATGGCCGGACAAGCACCGGCAAGGCGATCAAGGAAACGGAATCATGGAAACGCTCGCCATCAAATCCCCTGCAGACCTGCTCAGCTTCATCGGACACACCCTCGGCTTCTGGCCCCAGGAAAGCCTGGTCTGCCTCACACCAGACATCAACCACGTCGGCGCCACCCTCCGCGTAGACCTCCCCCGGCACGACGGCGCCGAACGCACCTACGCCCGCACCTCCCGATCGATCTCGCGCTCGGACGCCTATGACAAGGAAGGCCCCTCGGACGAGCAACAGCGCCAGGTCAGAACTCTTCTCGGCGGTAGTCATATCGTTCGGCCCATGTGCCGTCAATGAATGCTTGTAGGGCTAGGAGAGAGGAGCAAGCCAACCGTGACCAGGTGCTAAAAAGCAGACTTAAGTGTGGCTAGCGTCCACACGATCTTTGGCCCGACAAATGTCCTTACCGGCCCACACACTTAGACGACTGGGAGCAGGCAGTCAGGAAGAAACTTTAGAAAAAGTTCCCCAAGTCATCTCATCAAGACAGGCACGGACCATGAACAGGTAAGCGGCCACCCGGGCCGCCACAACGAAGAAAGGAACGCATAGCCCCACTACACAGCAGGCGGAGGGTCCACTAGCCAGGACCCTGACCCCGCCATCCCACACACCTGAATAGGCCACCGCGGCGGCCAGGCTACAACCCGCGAACCTAGCGTCAGAGGGACGCCATTACAAGCTTTGTACACACGTTGAAGCAAAAATCCCCTCCGACGAGGGGATCTGCTGTGCCCGAGGTGGACTCGAACCGCATTCCAGCCCTTGCAAACACAGGGAACTCCCGAAAACATACCGAATCCGCCCAGTCCGGCCCATGTACGACCCGATCCGAAGCCAAAAGTGTGGACAACGTCCACACTTCTTATGTGCCGACATTGAGCAAGCAATTGCCCCTCCCGGTTTAGGTGCGGGCATTTGCGCGACTTCCAGCGAAGAGAACTCGCCGGGCCGAAATAGGCCGGTTCCGCTATGTGGTCTGCGGGTCACGAGCCCTGGAACCCCGCGAGCCGCGCGTGCGGGGACCGATCGGTGATCAGTGGCACCGCCAGCCTCCGTATCAGCTGCAACACCCGGACAAGGACTTTGCCCCGACGGTAGAAGGGTCCTGCGCTCCGATCACTTTAGGTTCACTCCTGCGAGCCGCCTCATTCGGCGTCAGTTCAGAGCAATCGTCCGATCGCACTGCTCAACAACTCGAGGGTCATGAGTAGAAATGAGAACCATGGCGCCATTCGCCTGAAATTCCTTCAAAATTCTCATCACAGTGTCTGCGTTGGTTCGGTCGAGAGACCCGGTAGGCTCGTCGGCTAGTATCACCGACGGACGCTTGAGCAACAATCGAGCCAAAGCAGTTCTTTGCTGTTCACCCCCGCTAATTTTGAAGACCTTTTCATGCTGAAGATCGGCTAGGCCAACTCGCTCGAGCGCAGTTAGCTTTTCCCGTACCTTTTCAGCTGATCGCAACTTTGAGTAGGCCAAAGCGACATCCAGGTTCTGATCCACGGTCCACGAGTCGACTAACCCGAAATTCTGGAATAGATACCCCAGCTTTTTCCGGAAGAAATTTCGCCGGCCTGCCCCTCTTATTTTTGAGACATCCTGGTCCCCGATGGTTAGAGAGCCCGTGCTGATTTTTTCGAGGAGGCCGATGCAGTTCAGGAGCGTAGTTTTGCCGGAACCGCTGACGCCCGAGATGGCGACCATTTCACCACCACGGATGGTGAACGACATGCCGTTCCACAAATTGCGATCTCCAAACTGCTTTCCTATTCCGCTCGCCTTGATAGAAATCGGGTCAAGAGCAATCGTTCGTTTCATCTCTGTCTTCTCCAAATTCAGCAGTTGTGGTTCACGATCGCTTGACATAGTCCCCTCGAGTCTTCTTTTCATCTGCTTGGACGGCGACCATTACCCCGGTAAGGGCGAAAACAAGGAGGATGCCTCCAATCAGCAGCGCTAGCGTTCGTTCAGTACGGGCCAGCTCGCTGATCGTATTTGTGGCTACCAAAAGTGCTAATGCACCGCCCATCCCATTGATGAGCACGTAAAAACCATGAGTCCTAAAGTAGGTCCACCCGTGAACATGCTTCAGAAAGACGGACACTCTATTGCGGTCGACATAAATCGCAGCCAGGATGCTGATCGAGAGCAAGAGAACCAAGAAGGAAACGGCAATGTTAACTAGGTGCATGGCCATCTCTGTCTTGCGCTTATCCAACTCTTCGAGCGCCCTGATGCTGGAGGAACTGACTCCAACTAGGTGCTTGTCCAAACCGGAAGCCACGACTGCATTGTCCAATTCCTTTGGTTCCGTGAACGTTATCTGCCCGCTGTTCGCGGCTACGGTTAGCAGATACCAGCCGCTGAAGAAATCAGATGCCTCTGTCACTACAGCGATGACCGGGTCCCGCTGGATCCAGCTCTTCATGTCTGCTGTATCGCCGTAGTTGAAGATATCTTGGCCGTCCTTCGTATAGGTCACAGATATGTCCACTGGCGGAAGCGTGCCCATCGGGGTACCGAGTTCCCACGTGTGCCAATTCAGGTTTCGGAACTCGTTGACGATTCGGGCAGTGTCGCTTTTCGCGCTGCTCGGCACGAGGAGCTCGATGTGATTGCGTTGTTTGGGCAAAGCGATGATCCGCCCACCTGATTCATCCAAGACCGCATTTCTGTCAAGGTACGTATTGTTGACGATCAGGCTGTTTCCACTTTCGGGGTTGTACGGGCTCAACCCTCTCGCCTCAGTTTGATTTGGATTCTGTCGGGGGTGAACACTCAACACGGCCATGCCTTGAGAATCCATCTCGGTGTACGTAGGGAGGAAATCGCGAAAAACCTGGCGAACGGCTGGGTCAATATTCTTTGAATCCCGGTCGTTGAGTGTGTAGGGGTTGATTTGCATGGTGACGGAGTGTTCTTCGCCGGCCCACCGCTCAAGGCTCAGCTCATCCTTGGTCAGAGTCGAATAGCTTGTCCATGCCGTGGTTGCGACTGCATATACGAGTACTAGGCTCACCGCCTGTGTAAGTCCCGCGGCCATCCCCAGCTGCGTCAAGGGCTTCTCACCCTTGAGTAGCTGCGCGATTCTCAATGGAGGTAAGGCAATCAATGCCGCAGCATAGGCCAGGAGCATGAAAATGTAGATGACTCCAAGGGAGGCCAGCAACCAGGCCATGAACTGAAAATACTGATTCAGCCCGTTATACAAGAGCAGGAAGACGGTTGTGCACGCTGATAGCGCCAGCCCGGCGACGAAAAAAAGGCGGCTGAAGGCAAACAACTCAGCGGCCGCGCGTCGGACGGTTCCATAGCCGTGCAGGAATTTAATGCCAGACGACTTGCGGTTATAGCTTGCGGTATAGAAGACGCTAAGACCCAATGCCAAAAGTAGTGCGATCAGAATGGGTGCTGATGAAGTAGTGAGGACGCCGCGAAGAAAAGTTTCAAGGGCCGTTTCACTCGTGATCTCGTTTTCGATACTGGCGGTGTCTAGGGCCACGAGCAGAGATTTGAGTACGGGGCCGCCGGCTGTCGTTGTGTATGAGCCGGTGACACCCTGGTTGCCAATTTCACTTCCGCTAATTGTGGATGGCGACCGTGATGGGTCAAAGGCGGGGTAGCCGTGTACCCCCATGTTTTTGTTGTGGCTCTCCGAATTACCTATAAACGAGAAGTACCAGGGGGCGGCTGATACCTGAGCAGGATTGGTTCCCCGCTTGTAGACATTGATATTGAGCTTCTGGGCAGCCGTGTCGATGGCCGCTATGGCTTCCGGCTGGGTAAGGGAGCTGCGGGTCACCGCGAATTGGCCCTGCGTTCCCGGCGGGATGCTCGCGTCCTTCATTTGATAGGACAGGAAGACTACGACGATGGCGAATATCACGGCAGAAATAATGCTGATTCTCAGCACGGGATGAGCAACTCTAATAAACACGCGAAATCCCGTCAGGGTGGGCCATTTAGGTATGTGTGGTGCGAGCCGATATCGGCTGCTCCTTGTCCTGTCGGCATGGAGCAGCCGATATCGGCCTGTTCTATCTCATGGTGAGAGCTGGTCTGCTATCGACTGGGCGTCGGTAGAAAGCAGCGATGAACATGCGTCTGGGATCTAGTAGCTGTAGTAGTAGTTGCAGCCGCTGGCTGCCCAGAGTCCAGCATTGGACCATGACCCGGGTCCTGCAGTTTTCCTGTCAGAGTTCGCTCCACAGACAACCGTCGAAGCATGGTTATATCCGATATTAAAGTCCGAGTAGTTCCACCCCACGGAGTTTCCATAGTTCCACGTGCCGCCGCCCGGATACTGGGTCGCGGCTTGAGCAGGCACAGCAACACTGAGTCCTGCGACTCCGATACCGATAGCCATAGCGCCCCCAAGAGCGATCTTTTTGATCTTCGTCTGCATAAGCTCCGCCTTCGCTAAATAAGGGCCGCAAACACTCCGTTTGAAGTGCGCATCTCCCTCGAACGTTCACAGACTATTCCCAGTTTCATAAATTTACAAACTGGTCCGTAACGTAAAGATTGCGAGAGATAGAATCCAGGACGCACCTGGAAATCCCTGAATCTAAGAGGGTGGTGCTGGAGTATGGGTCCGGCGATCCTATTCGAAGCGCGTGGTGTGGTTCTCGGTAATTTTTCGGGCGGTCTTGAAAGTGGCGGCAACTGCCAAAACGGCTAGAAGGATACTCATCGCCAGAACAGCGTAGTAAGCGGGGTCAGGCCAGGAAATCGTTCGTCTGCCCTCGGTCAGGCCAGCGAGGATTGCCCAGGCCACAAGGAAGCCTAGCGAGATGCAGACGCCGAAAACACTAGCAAGTGGTAGTGCCGTTTCACCAACGATGATTCTCCGCAGGGTTCGAGCCGGCATTCCAGTGAGCCGCAAGAGGCCGAAAACCCGTCGCCGATCAAGAATGCCGGCCGTGGTCGCCACAGCCAGTGAAATCGCCGAGATAAGCGTTGCCACCAAGATCGCCAGATTTGCCAAATCTGCGAAGCTGCGCGCAATGCTGATCATATCCGTTGACTGCGCCTCACCCCGCGTGCGCGGTGAATCTACAAAAGGTATTCCGCTGGCCACAGCTGCGGTCCGTGCCCGCTCTAATCCTTCCTCCGTACCATCGGTCTCCATAAGGACGATGGGCTGGCTGAGCTCATTCGGGTCGACGTGGGGGGCTTCAGCAGCTGTGATGGCCTCGTTTCCTAGGAAGCCCGGGTTCAGCTCGACGAATTCAGCGTGCTTGATACCATCGCCTTTCGTAGACGGGATAAGTCCTAATGCTTCCGCATCAGCCCGGTGAAAGAAGGGTCCACCAAGACTCCGGTGATAGTAGCCGAGGCCAACATGTTGGATACTTGGTGACTGCTCCAGTTGGGCGAGCTCATTTTCGGGTGGCGCAGAGTGCGTGCTGATAGGCCCTATGAGCGTGGACATTGACAGGTGTTGCGAATCGTCGACAGGTCCGCTCTCCTGCTGCACGGTCGTGATCGACGCGGCGATTACTGACACCAAGAACAGAGCCAGTACTAGGCCACTTACAGATCGGAACGTTGCGCGGGGAGTCCTGGAAATCCGGTTCAGGGCTATAACTCCCGCAGCTCCGCGTGCAAAACGTAGTGCCGCTCGGCTAATGATGTACGTGATGTATGTGCCCGCGTAGAGCAAACCTATGGTCGTCAGGATGAAACCCGCGATGAGCACCAAATCAGCGTGGGGGACCTTCAGTTTGTTGGTGCTAGCAACGCCGATGGAAACCATACTGCTCACACCAACGGCGAGGGGTAGCAACGTCACAAGTCTTGGTTTGCGCTCATGCTGCTGCTTCGAATTGCCCAAGGGGCCAATTTCCGCGCGTCGTGTGCGGTGCCACGCCACGAGCGTAGTGGCCAGAACGGTTCCGACTACGACGACTCCGGTGGACAAAGGGCCCACGAAAAGATCAGAGGGGAAGAACGAACCCTCGTCTATGGAGATCCCAGCGGCCAAAGGAACGAAAAAAAGGGCCAAAACCACACCCACGAGGGCCCCTGCGAAGCTGGTGATCGCCGTCTCGGTTGCGGCTATCCGGGCGACTGTACGCGGTGTCGCCCCGATCAGGCGGAGAGTCGCGAACCTCTCCCGCCGTTCGGTGGCTCCCAAGTCAGCAACAATACCAACTAGGAGGAGAACCGGGATCAGTACGGCTATCCCTCCGATCACGGCGACGGTCTGATAAGCGGGGTTCCCGCCGAAGGCACTGCCCTCAAAGTTGCTTACCACCATCACGCTGGGAGCGGCCGCTAACTCGTCAAGTGTCTGGCCGACGACGATGACTAGTGAATCGGGACTCGCAAGGGCACCGTCCGGCAAGGCTCCCATCGAGTTCCCGTACCGTTGCCCTAACTCGTCAGGCGGCACGGAGCCAATCATGTCGGCAAGAGCCGGAGAGGCCAGGTACATGCCCGGCTCCGGGATGTGCCGGGTTCCAGGGATCGACAGCGAAGCTCCCTGAGGTGCGGCGACATTCATTCGGGTAATTATGCGTCCCTCGAAGTAGTCATATGAAACAGCGGCAAGTACTTGGTCCCTTCCGACTTCGCTAACCCCTGTGGTCAACGGCTCCGCCGAGGCACCGGAGAGTTGCGTCCAAGCTGAACGCTGGTCCCGTTCGATGAGCCCGTTATATGAGCCCAACAGCAGCAAGAACAGGGCAACACCAACAGCCACGCCGGAAGAGATTCCCGCCAAACGCCACTTTGATTCCTGATTGCCGGCCACAAGAAGCTTGGTGACTTCGACGCTCATGCAGAAACCGCCGTTACAGACTGGCCAGCAGTGATTCGACCGTCCCGAACGATAATCTCGCGGTCAGCATAGGATGCAGTCCGCGGATCATGCGTAATCACGACCACTGTTGTTCCCAGTGACCTCGCCAGTTCCGTTAGCGTTACCATCACTTTTTCTGCCGCAAGCGAGTCTAGCGATCCGGTCGGTTCATCTGCGAAGACTACCCGTGGTCCAGTGACCAACGCCCGCGCTATTGCGACTCGTTGGGCTTGCCCTCCGGAGAGTTCAGCGGGACGTTTATTGCCGTGGCCGTCCAGGCCCAATCGAGTCAACCAACTCTCAGCCTCGCGAAGCGCCTGCTTTCGCTTCACTCCGGAAAGGAGGAGAGGAATCGTGATGTTGTCGAGCGCCGTGAGGTCCGGCAGAAGCTGTCCAAACTGAAACACAAACCCAAAATCTCCTAGTCGCAGCTGTGCCCGCCTGGCCTCATTTAGACGGGTGAGGTCAGTTCCGTCGTACGAGACGGCTCCCTCGTCAGGGACAATTACCCCCGCCAAGGCATGCAAGAGCGTTGATTTTCCAGACCCTGATGGTCCCATTACTGCGAGAATTTCACCTGGATAGATGTCGATGTCCACGTCTCGGAGCGCTTTTGTCTGGCCATATGTCATCTGCAGCGCGCGCCCACTCAAGATGGGACGGATGGAGGAATCGGTCAACTCATTCACGCGCTCATCACCTGTCCTCGAAGGTCGGTCAATCTCGCCGCAGTAAGATCGATCCAGCGCAGATCCGCTTCGATGTGAAATAGGGCGTAGTCGCACAACAACACCGTCATTAAATCGGCACCCCGTTTTGCACTTGTTAGTTCCCTAAGACGTGTCATGTGTTCCGTTCGTTGCACATCTAGCAGACGGTCAGCGTCATCTTCCAATAGCAGTGCGATGACGGTTTTTGCGAAAAGATTGCTCTGCAACCGCTGGGCCGGGACCTCTGGAGTGAACATCCATTTGTTCACGTGGTCACGGCCTGGGGCTGTGATTTCATACCTTTTTCGTTCGGGTCCGATTCCGGCTTCCTGGCCTAAAGCAATTATCAAGCCGTCGCGGATCAGTCGACCCAAAGTTGAATACACCTGGCCAAAAGCCAGCGGCTTCTTCGACCCAAAAAAGCGATCGTAACTCTGCTTCAAGTCGTACCCATAACTCGGGCCTGTCGCCAGTAGCCCTAACAGGGTTTGTGTGTTGTCCATGCCTGAACTATACACTGCAGATATACACCCCGTGTATATGGCTAGTTTTCCCGATGACACGTCCAATATCCGGTCCGATTTTGTCAGCGCTGAGTCCGCTACTGGCAATAGGTTCAATAGGCGCCGGATGATCCTCATACAGGCGTAGGGAACCCATTTGCCTGTCCTTCGGAATTGGTGCTGATTAGGCCCAGCACAGTATCCAGAGCTACATCGAGGCGCTGGCTCACCTCGTCCCAAGCACCTGTAAAGCTGACAAGCTCTTTCGTTCCCATGCCTGAGGAAACCAGAAGCCACGTGACGGCCTCAATATCAACTTCGGGATTCAGCATTGCCAGATCCCTAGCGTCCGAAAGTTGGGCGAGGATAAAAGCCCGCCAAGTCCGATAGGGGTCGATATTGCGTTCAGGGAATTGCTCGTGTGATTCGATGGCCAAGCGCATACCCGCACGTACCACGGGCATTGTTTGCATATTGCGGCCTACGATTCGAAAGGTGTGCCTCAGGACGTCAAGAGGTTGGCCTTGGGCACGTAAAATGGCGACTTGTTGGGCGATACGCATGCTTGCCCCTTCGGCGTCGAGAATGGCGATAGCAATGCTGCGCATGTTTCCGTAAGTGGCTTCGACGTCACATAGCGGCAACCCGCCCTCAGCTGCCACATCATCAAGGCACACATCCAAGTATCTATTCTGCGTGAGTATCTGTGCGGCTGACTGAAGGATCAGCTCTGGTCTAAGAATTAGGTCAGAACCATTCATCTGGCTACACCACCTGTTAGGGCCATAGGGATTGTAGGATATTCATCCGCAGTCCCTTGGAGAGCCCCGCGCCGCTGACTCATCGTTCACCAATGTCGGTGGCTGCCCCGCAGACGAAAGCTAACGATGCCTCTGCCTGGACCCCATCGGAGGTTCGCGAAGTGACCCGAAGCGTGCGCAGGCGAGTATGACCTATGGTGATCTCAGAGTCCTGCTCGATACTTGTCCTTGCCCGATAGCGAAGACTGTTGGCTGTGGGCTGAAACGGCATCGAAATTCGCAATGTACGCATCCAAAGATTCCCCACTGTTGCTCTGTTGGTCTCGCAGACTCGATATACGAGGGCCTGAGTCAGTTGCCCCATGGTCACCAGATATTCAATGGCTGTGGGCGCAGGCCAGTACTGGGTCCCCAGCCCTTGAGGCGCCGCGCTCGTGACATGAGTATGGAGCAGCTCATGTTCAGATTCGATGGCGCGGCTGTCCGAACTGAAATTTGTAATTACTGAACGGGAGTCAGTGGGCCAGTAGCCTCCAGCATAAACGGATCTCGGAAACGCAACGGTAGGCGTTGGGGTCAGATTGGTGTTGGAGCACCGTCCTTTTACAAGTTCTATACGGACGCGCATGTTTCCCACGGTGGCTTGCATTTCTGTGCTTTCCTGGAACCGGAGCGTGGGCAAAGCTGAAAAGGAAAGCGGTACCCGAGCGAGGTCTGTCCACGGCACTCTCCCTCCGCGAAGTTCCAGCTTCCTCACCCAACGATGCGGCATCAGGCTTGCCATCGAGGCGTCTTGATATTGGCGTTCAACTGCAAGTAAGGGGAGCACAACTGCGTCCACTGAACTGAGATGAGGCGCCCGCTCTGTCCCATCAGCATTGAGCGACCAATTTAGGGGATAGGCGACTTCTCCCCTCCACTTGTTCTCGCCGTTTCCTGGTGAAACCAGCGGCTCCTCGGAGACCACGTGACGAACGTTCCTGTAGCCCGCGCCAAAGTAGCGCCCCTCTGACGGCCCAAGTGCGTCTTCTAACAGCATCGAACTGGCGGCAGCCCCCAAGGTGCGCCCTCCTTCTTGTCCCCACAACCCTCTTACGGGCCGCATTTATTTACAGACTATCCTTTAAACAAAAGTAGCTTGTCCCGGTAACTCAGACGTGCTTCCCAAGGTTGATAGGCTCATCAGATGTCAATCAAGCGTGGCCGCCCCCAAGATCGTGAGATCGGAGATGCGCTGCGTCAGGCGGCTGAACGAGTTATGACCTCAGAGGGATTCTCAGGGTTGACCATTGATGGACTTGTCAGCGAGGTCGGCACCACCCGTCCGAGTTTTTATCGCCGATACCGAAACGTGGCCCATTTGGCGTTTGATGTGATCAGACATCGCTTCGGGACTGAGGCACAGGTCGACACCGGATCTTTGGCTGAAGATTTGCTCCGGCTCCAAAATGATGAGGTCGCCATGTTTGCAGATCCTCTGATGCGCAACAATCTTCCCGGACTGCTCGAATCCGTGCGCACCGACGCTCATGTCAGAGAGCTGTATGCTGAACAATTCATCCGACCGCGACGGGCGGTAGTTCTCGGTGTGGTTAGCGCCGCGGTGGAGCGGGGGGAGATATCGGGATCCGGCTTCGATATCGACTGGGTATGCGACCTGCTCCTCAGCCCTATTCTCACCCGGGCACTGCTCCCGGTGACAGGTGAAGGTCTTGGCGGCGAACTGGCCCGCCGTACCACTCAACTGGCGTTGAACGAACTCCAAGGGCATGTCGATTTCAGCTGAATGGCAAAGACCTCTAGCCATTCTAAGTCAGCTCCGACTTAGCCAGGAATTTCCCTCGGCGCTCCTCCGTCCCTTATTTCTTCTCGAAAATTCCTGACCCGCCGGTACGCAAGTGCATTCCGGCGCCTATTACCCAGCACTGACTCCGATATCAGAAGCCCCAACACATCCAACGACCGGTCAGTCCGGCCCATGTACGACCCGGCGCGAAGCGAGAAGTGTGGACATTGTCCACACATCTTTTCCGGCCCTATGCAGTTTGAGAGGGGCATCACCTGAGGCACAGATCTGCGCTAGATCGTTGCCGAGATCAGTCGCTGTCGGTGCCAGATGGAGGTGGTGCGGCATGAGCGAGGACTCGCAGGGCACGATGGCGGTGGTCTCACCTCTCACACGCATTCATGGCCGGAAGCCTGGGGAATGGGTGACCACAGTCCAGCCGGCAGGTAAATCAATGAGGAGATGCTTCATGACTGCTGCTTGTCGTTCTGATGATCCATCATCGCTGGGCCGGGCTGTCAGTTCCAGAAGTCGACTGCACAAAATGTCAGAAGTCATCTGCACACTTCATTTTCAGAACCCGCACCGCCCATCGACCCGATCACTGCAGCCCGACTCCTGGGCTTATTCCTACGGGAATCCGTCATCGTCTGATGTTCCCTCGCGCTCAATTCGAACAGGATCGGCGTGCACGCGTCCCTCGTTTGGGAACAGGAGTACCGAGCAGAAAGGACCTTTGTGCAGAGGGATACCGACAAGCCAGCGTTCAGAAGTCTTCACGACCCCCGAAAACACGGGAAGGTTTGTGCCGTCACCTTCTGAAAGTGACAACCGGGCAGTGAAAAGCTGCCCCAAAATTTGGCCCCGTACAACTCTTCATTGTCACGGGTTCTGTGCCGGAGGAGACTTGAGGCGACGGCATCCCATCTCGGGCCGCCCGCGGGGCCACCCGGCTGCGGGGCCTCACAGTAACCCTGTAGCGGCTTGGTGGATCGATGAGCTCCATGACACCCCTCGAAGGTGAAGGTGTGGAAGCGAGCAGCGGGGTGTGGAGTCGTAAATCAGGGCGTAAGCGGGTAGCGGCGCTCATTATCAGCCTGGGATTGACGTTTTGGGTCGGCGGCTGCACCTATGAGGAGCCGGATGGGGAGAGGCCGCTTCCCGGTTCGGCCTTTCCGGTGCCTTCGACTTCGGAATCTGAATTATCTGATGCCGCACGCGAAGGCTGGGGCCCTGATGCCCTGTTCTACACGGATGCGGGAAACCTATATGTCGGGGAAAACAGATGGCCACCGGCTCGCGTGGCGTCATTCACAACGACATCCACTGGTGTGGTCTATGTGGATGCCGAGACGTCGAGGCTTCTTTGGGCAGACTGGGAACACGGCAGCAGGGAGCTCGCCTGGATGGAACCCAAAGAAACCCGCGCGGGCCGTCAATGGGGCGAGTTTCGGGACATTCGGGACATAGTCGGTAACCCCAGCCATGACCTGGTCTCTTGGGTCCAAAGGGGCGCATACAGCGGGGACATCGTCGTCGTCCGTCCAAGCACCGGGGAGGTGCTCGCCCAGGCACCAATCCCGTCTCTACCCGCCGAAAAAAGTGTGGTTTACGGATCAATCGATGATGCCGCCGTCTACTACGCAAGCTCCCCAGGTGGAGGGGCCACCGGGGATGTGTGGGTTTGGCGGTGGGCCGCCGGCGAAGTTCCTCAACTGAGCGACCGGCCCGTTGCCGATGTCAGCGGAGACATTTGGGCGGTGGAGAGGGAGGATCGCATCGATTTCGAGAACGCTGACGGAACTGTCTTGTCATCGGTCCACTCTTCCTATGGAGACCGGACGGCTTTCGGCAGTGCCCTCAGCCCTGGTGGCCGGTTTTGGTACGCCCCGGCCTATGACCTGATCGTCGAGACGGCGACCGGGGCAGCGGTCAAGATCGAACGCGGTTTCAAGCAGCGCTACGGCTGGGCCGGGCCTGAAGAGTTGAGCCTGATCGGCCCGGGTATCTCGGTTTGTTCAGCAATAACGGGAACATGCGAGGAACCATTCAAGTCCATGAACGCGACGAGCTACACCCACCACTTCGGACTTCCACTCAACTAAGAGACCGGGCTAACCATCCCTCCCAAAAGCGTTAAGCAGTATTCAAAAACGGTCGAATATGGCGCCTTGGCGCATCTCGCCTCTACTTGCACACCAGCGCCCGCGTTCGCTTCTGACTTGCGGAGATCTAATCGCTGGCAGGGACGTTTTCTCCTGCCCGTTCGCGTGGCCCCTTGTTTACAGGTTTAGAACAGCGTTATGCCTGACACAAGACGAACCTGAAACCAGAAGTCCCGCTTACCGGCGGTGCCGGGAATTCGCCGCGTCCACGGATTTCGCCCAGAGAGCCACAACAGGATCCCCAGAGGGCGGAGCGCTCCCTTGTAGGATCCCGACGGTCGCGCCGATCGGCCGGCTATTGACCACCGGGCATCCCGTGAGGAACATGAGGATTCTGGCAGGTATGGCCGATTCCCGGCGCAAATGCCGGCAGGCACAAAAGGATCTGATGCCATGGCGGGATTCCGGCTTCAACCACCGTTCCTGCGGCTGGTGGCATTCACGGCCGCAGCGGCGATGATCGTTGGTACTGGAGGCTGCACACCGGCTCCGAATCCGCCCGAGCAGCCATCTGCATCCCCCAACCCCTACTCGGAACTTGAAATATTCGGCAAGGCCATGATCGAACGCGGCGCACCAGCCGTCCTGATCCACGTCAGGAAAGACGGCCAGGAATGGTCCCAGGCGATCGGCGTCCGAAACCTGGAGAGCAAAGAACCCGTGCAACTCTCAGATCCTGTAGAAATCGCCAGCGTCACGAAGTCCATGGTTGCCGTGACTGTCCTAAAACTTGCTGAGGAAGGCAAAATCAAACTAGATGACCCGGTCCGCAAACATTTGGCCGACTTCGATGGCCTCATGCGTCCTCCCGGGCCCATCACCATCCGCGAACTCCTGAACCACACATCAGGGATGCCGGAGTACACCCGGGACGTGTTCGCATCCAAGCCCCTGAACGAGGTACTTGGTACGAGGCTAAGCCTCACAGAACGGCTTTCCTCGTCTGCAAAAACGCCGTGGACGAACGGCCCTGTCCCGGAGACCGATTACTCGCACTCGAACTACGTTGCGCTGGGAATGCTGGTGGAAAAGCTTCGGGGGCAACCCATCGGCGACGTCATAAAGACGGACATCATTGAGCCACTGGGATTGAAGGGGACGTCCATGACAGCAGCTGGACCGCCACCCCCGAACATGGCCCACGGTTACCTACTCATAGACGCCAAGCTAGTGGATGTTACATACCCCGCGTACCAAATTGGCTCACCGTCAGGCGGTATCGTTTCCACCGTTTCGGACCTGAACACGTTCTACAGGGCACTAATGCAGGGCGAACTCCTGAAGCCAGCCACCGTTGACGAGATGAAAGGAGCCGACGCTTCCTTCTATGGATTGGGCCTGTGGCGCTGGAACGACGCCTGCACGAACGGCTTCGCCTTCGGCCACCCGGGCGACATCCTCGGATACGGCACCGCCTCTATGACCAGCGCCGACGGCAACCGCCAAGTGAGTATAGCCATCACCTATCCGCCCGCCCCGTACGTCGAAGGCGGAGAAAACCGGTTGGACGCGGAAATCGTGGATATCGCGCAAATGACCCTCCGCGACATGTGCTGATCCGCTGGTCGGAGCGCACTTAGGCAAAGGGCCCCATCATCCGCCGCCCTCGGATGATGGCCATGGCTGAACGAATGCAGCTTTACGCACGCGCCGTTAGCAGAATGCAGAAACTCGACGACAAACACCGTGACGGACGGCAGAGGGGCCTTGAAGCTCCCTAATCAATTGGGCTTTCATGCCCCGCTGTCCAAGAACCGTCGGCTCGCCAGTCGACGGTCCCGAGCGACCCCGCGCCCCGAGGCCTATGACAAGGAAGGCCCCTCGGACGAAGCAACAGCCTCCGTCAGAACTTTGCTCGGCGGTAGTCATGTCGTTCGACCCATGTGCCGTCAACGAACGCTTGTAAGGCTAGGAGAGCGGAGCAAGCCAACCGTGACCAGGTGCTAAAAACAGACATAAGTGTGGACAATGTCCACACCCACTTTGGCAAGACAAAGCGAGCACATAGGGCTTCTGCGAACGTCTAAGACGAGCCCCCAGAAGACTTTCTTACCAAAGCCGACGCAGTCATGTTGTGCCCGCAACCCCAAACCATGAATAGGCGTTGGCCACCCACGACCAACCCAACAGAACCGACAGGAGGAACCACGCAACCGCTCCACAGCAGGCGGAGGACCCACCAGCCAGGACCCTGACCCCGCCACCCACACATCTATATAAGCCACCGCGTATATAAGCCACCGCGGCGGCCAGGCCAGAGCCCGCGTACCAGCGTCAGAGGGAACGCCCCAAAGCTTTGTACACACGTTAAAGCAAAAATCCCCTCCGACGAGGGGATCTGCTGTGCCCGAGGTGGGACTCGAACCGCATTCCAGCCCCTGCAAACACTGCGAAGTTCCGAAAACATACCGAATACGAGCCAGTCCGGCCGATGTACGACCCGATCCGAAGCCAAAAGTGTGGACATTGTCCACACTTCTTTTTTGCCCAGTTGGTACATCCATTTCGACTGCCGCACCCCTCCGGAGGCGCGGCAGTTTCATGCCAGCCCCATGCTGTTTGAGATGGGCATCACCTGGCGCACAGACCTGCGCTAGATCGTTGCCGAGATCAGTCGTTGTCGGTGCCAGATGGATGTGGCGCGGCATGAGCGAGGACTCGCAGGGCACGATGGTGGTGGTTTCACCTCTCACACGCATTCATGTCCTGAAGCCTTGGCAATGGCATGACCAGAGTCCAGCCCGCAGGTAAACCAATGAGGAGATGCTTCATCGCTGCTGCTTGCCGTTCTGATGATCCATCATCGCTGGGCGGGCCCTCTCCGCAACCAGGGCGCTCCCGGGCCGGCCCCGATCAAAAACTTCGCTCTGCGCTCCTCCTTCGCTTATTTCCTCACGAACTTTTTAATCGGACCCGGTTCCCCAAGTTGCACTCCGGCCCCTCATGCCCAGCGGCTGGTCCCCTATCCGAACGATGCCCAAATCCAACGACCGCCAACAGTTCCAAACGAGGTCGAAGAGCGCACCCCACGACATATCATCTATTGGCGTTCGCAAACCCCGGGAGTAGCAGTAGCTGCAAGAAGTCCAGGTCTGATGAAGAGTGGAGTGCCTCAATACATACCTAGACCGCTTGGAAGAGATCTGCAGGGCTCTGGACCCCGAAGTTTCGACTGCAACAAACTAGTCGAGGAAGTAGGCGATAACCTTCTCCTCGGAGTCCAGAATTTCGTCTGAAGCCACGCCGACTCCTCGTGCGAGCTCGACCGATCCAAAGAGCGCGGCCTCCACGTCAGGCGAGAAGGCTCGTTCAAGCAATCCGAGAAAGCCGGACATGCCTTGGTCCAACTTCTCTATGAGCTCCTGGTACTCGGCGCTGAGCTGCTCGTCGAGCACGCGCTGCTCGTCGAGATAGCCCTCGATCAGCTCGGCCTCTCGCTTCGAGAGGGACGATGCGACCGCCTTGTACATTAAGGTGCCAACCGTGTTGCCGATAATGGCGCCGAGGACTGGAACTGGGATGAGCGCCTGGCCGGCAAAAGAAGACAGTGCGCTCACTGCGGCTTCCAGGGCGACGAGCTCCGCGTTCTCAATGAACTCCAGCTGGTCGATCTCGCCACAGCGGAGCTTATTCGCCTGCTCTGCGACACCGAAGGCGGCGGTGACGATTGAGCTTGCGACAGCTGCTGACGTGGCGGTGAAATTCGTCAGCGCGTAGATGCTGAGGCCTCGCACTCCGCCTTTGACGAAGCTGAAGCCGGTCTCCCCTGCGATGTCGAGCCAGTCCTGCTCGCTGAACTCTCTGAGCCGCTTGCCTTCCCGACGCTTGGCGACCACTGCGAGCACGAAAGCTGTCCCGCCCTCAATCAGGGCAGCTGCAACTGTGGCCGTAGCTCCTTCTTGCAGGTTTGGCAGACTCTCCCGATAGGCGTTGCCACGAAGAGACTGGTCGGTAGAAAGGAGGGAGGTTTCCTCGGCCGCCATGGTCGACTCGTAAACGCCCCTTTGTACCTCGTGGTACTTGAGCGTTGATGGTTCGAGCGCTTCAAAGCCGATCGATCCCTCTTGGAAGAACGCATCGATCCGTTGCCAGTCCTTGAAGGAGGGGCCGTCGCCGCTGCGCGACAGGAGCTTTCCTGCTTCTTCGGGCGGCATAGAGTACAGCTTCTTGATCACCTCGAAGTGATCAGCGGGGATCTGGTACTTCCCGCCGTTCTGCACGTAGTCGGGATACCTCTGGAGGTGCTCAGTGAGCGCTCCTAGTGAAAAGCCCGCTGCGACGAACTTCTGCTGGATCTCCACGCCGCTGCGGAGCAGGTCCACGGGTCCGTTGTTGTTCACCCATTGGTGGACGGGCTCATGGCCGAGGATCTGTTGCCGGGCATTGCTGATACCGACCTCGGCGATTTCGGCGATGAAGCCGTGCATCCCGTCCTGTCCGCCGCGATTGGCGGTGACCACTTCGAGGTCGATCTTCCTGATAGCTTCATCGATGCTGGTGAGTGCGTTCAGGAGGTTCTCGTCCTGCTGGCGGAATGAGCTCAGTAGGTCGTCAATGCGGAGTTGATTTAGGTAGTTCACCCATGAAGCGACCGCCTGCTCCTGGTTGCTCCCGATGAGCTTCGGCATGTCAGTCATCAGGTGCGTCCCGCTCGATGCGCCGACTTAGCAGGGCTGCGCACGACTTCGTGTTGTTCACGAGGACTCCCAGCCTCTTCTGGTGGGAATCGGAGAGCGAAAGGAAGTTTGCGCCAAAGTACGGCAGTGCGTCCCGGTAGCCATTCACCAGCTCTACGCGAAGCGTGGTTGTCATCTGGAGGAGGTCGTCGATCTGTGCATCATCGCTTTTGAGCGTCGCAGAGTTTCGCTTCACTGCAGCAAGCGCCTCCTGCTTTGCCGCCAGATTGTCGAACTTTTTCTTGGCGAACAGCGCGATTGACGCGAGGAGGGTGGCTCCTGCGACCGTCCATCCGATGGGGCCGGCCAGCGCCAGTAATGCGCCGCCGGCCGCGGTGCCTCCACCTCCGGCAGCCAAGGCGCCGCCTCCAAGCCAGGCAAGAGCGGCGTTGCTCGCAGCGGCTCCGGAGAGAGCGGAGATAGCGGTACCAGTTGAGGCAGTTCCGAAAGTGGTGGCGACCCACATGGCGGCCGTTGGCGCTACGCTCGCGACTGCAGCTCCCGCGGCAAACCCAGCGCCCGCGCCGGCAGCAGACTGCTGGGCAGCTTCGAGATCCTTCCGGGCGAACTCCTCCGCATCCAGGAACTCGGCTTTGTGGACGCCGATCTCACCGAAAGACGTCTCGAACGACTTTGGGGTGTTGGCGATACTGTTCACCAGCAGCTCGACGAACTCGATCAGGTCCGCTGACCGTTCGCGCTGGCGCAAGAGCGAAAGTCCCCTGTCGCTCATCGCGGCGAAGGCCACGTTGTACTCCGCTATAGCCTCCTCGTAGGCGTCCGGCGCCTTCGCTGCCATTTTATCGACTGTGTCTTTGGCGGCTTCCTTGACGCTTTCAACCTGCTCGATGATCTGCGTCGACGCACTTCGCAAGGCCTTGCCAATGCCCTCTATGGCCTTGTTTACGTCGAACTGTTCAGCCATCGTTATCCCCCAACTCGATTGCGGTTCGCTTCTGAGAAGAGATTATCTACCGCCGGTGACAAAGTGGACGTACCGGCTCGCCACATTGCCCTGTGCTCACATCGTGAATGAGATGCAGACCGCTGTTATCAGCGAGCGTCAGGGCTCGTCGATGAACCAGGCTGCGCCGACCCGGTTCAGATTGCGACCAACAATCGACCACAATTTGAGCCTCCGCAACAAGCCCGGCTGGTCATTGGCCCACAAATGGGCATCCGGGAAATACGGTATGAATGTGTCAGGCAACTTCAATCAGCCCGGAAAGTGGACCAATGGCAGCTACAGATGATTCACCAGCGAAGTTCAAGTCGCTTCCTCAGGAAGCGGGCTACGTCAACGTAGCTGTCATGGTCGATGGTACGGACCTAACGCCGGAGGCCGACGATCTAGCCGCCATATGCGTCACCTACTTAAACGACAAGGCGCGTATTCCAGCGATTCGTTGTGGAGTATATGGCATCGGGGCAGCGACTGGAGTAGTGCCAGGACTGAGCATGGCCTTGTTAAAGTTCCTGGTAGGGAGAGAACTTAAAAAGGTTCGGGATGGGTTCAAACGGAAGGGTCGGCTTTCCCTCAGACGTACGCTGCCAACTGCAACGATCCAGCTTACGGACCTGCGGAGTGTCAGCAGTGCAAACTTTCTTCAGCTCGTCGAGCTGCTGCCACGCTTCCAAAGTTATATCCACGATGAATTCCAAGGTCACGTCATCACCTACAGAGGCACTGGTAATCCGGACCTGAAACCTCATTCCACGTTCGTCGTTGATGACATCGATATTTCCGACAAGCTGCTGCAGTTGTGGGACGGCTACCTTAGGGAAAATTCTGACAAGGAATCCATCGCACTTGGAGTTAGGGCTGGACGATGGGGTCAGCCCGAACCTTACTGTTCGGTTTATCCCTCAGAGTGGGATGTTCAGAAAGCGGCTGATGCCTCAAGGCCATCGCGCCCTGACTACCCAGGCTTGTAAAAGCGACAGTTACGGCGTCCACGTGGACGCGGTTCAAGCTCAGTCCTAAACACTGCCGAGGTGACGGAAGCAGCGACAGCGCTGGTGACCAATCTGATAAGAAATGCGGTGCGCCATGCTCCGCGACAACACCGCCTATCAGCCTCATTTGAAGCCCATCTAGACCGACCGCTTTGTGACTTGGCAAACTAGGGCCATGGCGGACGATAAAACCACGCGCGAACAGGCTGCGCCAAATGATGGCGACGAGGTGGCGGTGGTTAGCCCCTACGCCGGTGGTGGTGGGGGCAGCACTCTTGGTCATCGGGTCGCAACCAGTTACCTTGCCGACATGCTACTCGGCGCAGGCCGCCAGGAAACCGATGAGCTGCCGGTCGTTCAGCTTGCCTTCCAGACCAACCCCACGGATCCTGTTGATGATCTGCGGATAGAGGCTGAAAGGGGCGAAGCCCGGGTTGTTGTTCACGTCGCCGCCCGGCGTGCCCCGAAGTTCATCAAGAGCCATAAGAAGACTGCGGAGCTCGTCGGGGCGCTCCTGGATCAGGTCGAAACCTTCAGCGAGGACGAGCGCGCATACGTCGCGGTGGCCGTTGCAGGGATGACACCTGCACAGAAGGAGGTCCAGCTCCTCGCCTCCCTCGCGCGGGACAACGCGACCGAGGCCGAGTTCCACCTTCAAGTACACGAGCCGAAGCGTCACGCTGGCCACGCAAACCGATACGACCATCTGACCGGGCTGGTGAAGACGGCTCGCCCGAAGACAACCCAAGACGAACACCGGAGCCTTGTCTGGTCGCTTCTCAGGCGACTCTGGATCCTAAACTTCCGCGTCGAGTCCGACGACGAATCGGATTGGGTGGATATAGGCAACCGGCTGAACCCACTCGCGCGGCCAGGAAAAAGTGGTTCTGATGTCCGCAACGATCTCCAGTCGGCCGGGGCCTCTCAGTTCGATCAGAAGGGCTCGGTGGCTGATCTTCCCCTACTTCGACGCAAACTCCACTCCGTACTAGCACCCCATGCCGGAAGATCAAAAGCTTCATGGGCGCAGCTCGATGTCGAACAAAACTCTGCAATGGTTGCCGTCCGCCACGACTTGCCGGATGGGGTTTACCTCCCGCGCACGAAGCTGCGGGAGACTGTCCAAGCTGAGCTCGTTCTCGCCGGGACGACCCGAAGGGCAGCCCTGATTACGGGTGAATCAGGAACCGGCAAGAGTGCTCTGACGCTGTCGGCCGCCTCGGCGCTTGCCGCAGCCGACGACGACTTTCAGTTTGTCGTCCTCAACTTGCGGAGGACCCGCGGCAGCGTCGCGGCGTTGTCATCGGACCTCGGTATGCCGCTCGCCGACTTACTCAGCGAGATGTCGGCACCATCGCGCCTCCTCATCGTCGACGCAGCGGACGCAACAATCGAAGGACGTGCTCCGCTCCTGCGAGAACTCGCGGACGCCGCACATGCTGCCGATGTCGGCCTGATCCTGATCGCCGCCGACACCGCCGCTGAGGATGCCGCCGGCACACTAATCGGCATCTACTCGAAGCCTCGGAAGTTCGAGGTCCCCGGGCTCGACGACGCTGAGTTACATGTCGTACGAGAGGAGGTACCGGCAATCGCCGGCGCGCTCCGCAACCTGCCAGCCAAGTCGCTGTATCGGCGGTTGGCGATCGTTGATCTTCTAGCTCGGACCGGCAGCACGGTAACTACGCCCCTGGATAACTGGGGCTGTCTTGAGCTGATTTGGAAGAACCTCATCGGCCGCGCAGCAGGCGGGAGTTCAGCGACAGCGCGTAGCGAAGCCCTGGTGGCTATGAGCGAGGCCGAGCTCGAACTGCCGGAGGCCCAGAGAACCTCCCCTCGCCCTGACCATGCCGCGCTCGACGCTCTGCGGGCCGACCTCTTGGTGGCGCCAGAGAACCTGCGCAAAGCCGAGCTTGAGTTCGCGCACGAAGAAGTCCGTCGCTTCGCGACAGCCGTCCGCTTGGTACGGTCACCATCCATCACAGAAACCTTGAAAACATCCGGACCCATGCGATGGTCGATGTCCGCGGCCAAGCTCGCATGCGAAGGCAAGCTCACCGGTGCGGACGATCCCAATGCTGAGCTTGCGGCACTGATGGCCCAGTTCGACGCCCTCGGTGACGATTCCACGGCCCGCTGGAAGGACGTACCGCTTGAAGCTGTACTTGAGATGCCGAACGCGTACGACCTTCTCCGGTACATCCTTGACGCAGGTGCCGCCGATTCGGACGACATTCTCGCGACCTTCGTCAGAGTCGTTTCGCTCCATCAGCGGCACGAAAACATGGTCGACGTGCCACGCGGTGAGCCGGTCGTGCGCCTCCTGATCGAGGAGGTCAACGAGCTGTGGCACCAGGACGACGAAGTGTTCCGTTTTGTATGCGAATGGCTCAACTCCGCCATCGTGATCGGGTTGCCCACGGGCAACCCGACCCGGATGGCTCTAAGAGACCTCCTACTTGACCACTGGCGGAACCACCACCCGCCGACCGCTCCCGTAGAAAGCTCCACGGAGTCGAAGGAAGAGGTCGTGTTCAACGTCTTTGTCGGCTACACGAACAAGAGTCGACGCCAAAGTACCCTGAACTGGCAGATTACCCAGGAGCGGTACATCCAGTTGGTCGCGCTCCTCGGCCCAGATATCAACGAGGATGTACGCGCCTGCCTGTCCGAGGTGGCTGAACACTCGCCGTCGAGACTCCAGCCGGCAGTCGACCTCGACTGGAGCGCATGGAGCCTCGGTTTGTACGACCCCAAGTTCCTCCTCCAGCTCACCGAGGCCTACTACATCGACAACCGGGGCGGTAGCGGCTCGAGCCTATGGAACGGCATACGCGACCACCAGACACGCGGCTTCCAAAGTTTGAGCAACCACGGGTATGGGTCGTTCTGGGTTCTGATGCGAATGAGTCAGCACAAAGACTGGGTTCCGGTCGTGAACCGGATACTGAACCATGCAGCAAACATCCGTTGCCTCGCTGAGGACGGCTCAGGAGCTGTCGCTGCCGGCTCGAAGTTCACGCTTGGGATCGACGGCACCGAGCGAGCCTACGTCGGAGACAGCAACGTCTGGGGATGGTACCGAGGCAATACCAATGGGCCGTACCCGTGCATGAGCGCACTCCAGGCGGTCGAACGGTGGGTCGACCGCATGGTCGCCGACGGGGCTGCGATTGGAAATGTGGCGACAGTGCTGTTGAACGGATGCGAGAACCTGGCCATGCCTGCACTCATTGTCGGCGCCACCATTCGTCACTTAGCCGACGACCCGAAGGTGCTTGATCGCTACCTTGTCGAGCCGCTCGTGTGGGATTTCGACTCCATCCGAGCAACTCATGAGACCGTTGGATTCATGCGCGCGCCCGATGACGGCATCACAAATCCCGAACGACGTAAGTGGTACCTGCGCGACATCGTAGGGTTCCTTGCGGTAACCGCCGGCCCAGAGCGCCAACAAGAGCTCAGAGACTTGGGCACTAAGCTAGTCGCTAACGCCGCCCAGTTTCACGCTGGCGAATCCACCGTCCAGCGCTGGGCAGCCGCGCTCGACTCAGGCAACATGACGACCCAGCCCACAGAGGGCGGAGTCCTCATCTCGGTCAAGGAGCCCAGGATCATTGAAGAAGAGCTCGCTCCGCTGCGAGCCGACATGGCCCGTGGCAACCTCCTCATAGGGCTCCAGAACAAGTACTGGATTCCGGCACGACAGCAGAAAGAAGGTTGGACGCCGCCAACTCCGGCTGAGATTGCGGATGACCTAGCACTGGTCAAGGAGCTGCACGACAACCCACCTGCATTCGCAGCATCCGACCCGTTCCTCGCACTCGCCTACGTTGCATCAGCCGCAATCCGTAGCGCCGCGGAAGGAAATCCCGAAGCATTCGGCCAGAATAGTTCCTTCGCGATCACTTCCATCCTGGGCATCCTCGAAAGGGCTGCGCAGGACGCCGCAGGCGACAGCGACGCACTCAGGTTTGAGAACGACATTGGAACGCGAGGAGCCGCCGCCGCAGCCATCCCGCACCTGCTTCTTCCTGAACTTGCCGAACAACTCCAGAAGGCCGGTGCCACCCCGGACGATGTCGCCGCGGCGGCCTCGGCCCTCGGTCCACTCGCAGCAACGGACACCTGCCTGAGGTTCTCCCGCGCGTGTGACACCATCTGGGAGCATCCGTGCTCAGGGGACCCATGTCTGCATCTGACCGCCTACCAGTGGGTGCTCGACCTCGCCCGGCTCTGCGAAATCGGCGAGTTCGATGACGCGCTTCAGCAATTCCCCCAAGTCATGGTAACCGGCGACGTCATGGTTCGAATTCCTGTGATTGCACCGGAGAGGCTCGAGACGTCCCGCCTCAGTGCGACCATCCGCGCGCTCGGGCGCGCCTCCTCGTCCAGCGCCTGCGTCGCCGAGATCGCCCAACAGCACCTGGAAGCGCTCCTGAAGGCACAGGCACACGCCATGGTCACCCAGGAGCTTTCCGACGACGGCTACTTTGTTGACGACCGCGGCGCCCAGACTATTTCCGCGGCACGGGCACTGCTGCACATCCAGTCGCGCGCGGACCCAGTCGACGACCTGCTGTTTGAGTACGTCACGGCCCTTGCCCCTGCCAGCGACATGTTCAGCGCGTTCCTGCGGGACTTGGCCGCGGTCGGAGCAGAGACCCAAGAGCTCGCTGAGGCGGCGAGAGAAGTTTGGCCGACCCTATTCGCACACGTCCTCGACCAGGTGGAAGCGAACAGGGCCATCTACGACCAGGCAGTCGGCTTCAGTGACTACGCATTGAGCCACCTTCTTCCGAATCATCCTGGGACTACCCAGTCACTGCATGATGAGCTCGGCCACCACGCCTTCGAGTGGGTGAAACCCGACGATCTCTTGGACTTTATTCCTCGGTGGCTCCCATACTCGGCCGGCAGATCCTCATGCCTGCTCGAGCTCATCCGGTTCCTGCGCCAACTCCCAATCAACACGCAGTTGAGCAAAGGTCTGAGTTGGCTTGACGCAATGTGCCTTTCGCGGACGGACCGACAGCTCGTCTCCTATGCGCCGATGGACGAGTGGCTGGTGGAGATCAAGCCCGAGGCCGACGCACGAGGAGCTGGAAGCAACTGGCTCAACCTCGTCGACCGTCTGGTGTACGCAGGCAACAGGACCCTCGCAGAATACTCACGCTGAACAGACGAAAAAGTGACCAACGCAGTTCGGGCAAACAGCGATCGTCCAATCGCACGGCGTCTAGAGATCCCCGATTCGGAAGTAATCCGGAACGATGCCGCCTCCACGCGGAAGGCTGGCCATGGCAGCCTGATGCCCCACTCGACCGATCGCCAAATCGACTGCCTGGCACGTGGCAATCAACAGCTCAAGATCACCCCCGCCAAATCCCGCAATCAAGAGCGGCGATGACTGGCCCTCATTTTCCAACTGTCCAAGAATTCTTCCCCCCACGACAGAACGATGTGCCATACCCCGGGAAGCGTGCTGGACCCGTAGGTAGGGGCGGAAAACTGGAATTATGTCAGCGTACTGTCCAAGCGCCCGGTCGGCTGCCTGCATCGCCGACCGGAGCGCCGACGACGCCTCGTCGTGTTCATCGGCATCGTTAGAAGCATTGGCCTCGGCCATTCGCTCCTTGACGGCCGCAAGGGCGACGTTGGACGCTCGAAGCTTGTCCGCGGCCACCTGGGAACCGGCGCGTTGCAGCGTCATTTCTACGATTCTCAGAAAATCAAATGCCTCCCACGAATCGTCGAACTGCTGCTTTCCGGTAGCCAGATGTTCAACGAATATTGGCTCGAGGCGCTGAAACAGCAGCTTGGCTGGCGAATCTGCACTCGAGACTATAGTTTCGGGTGTCAGCGCGTCTCCAGCCAGCCTGACTCCCTCATGTGGGGCCGGAATCGGCATGCGAATGAGTGATCGAGCCAGTTCGTATCGTCCGGAGGCAACTGCCGCCACGCCTGTGGAGTATAAAAATTGGCCTGCGCAAATCATCTGGAGGCGAAGAACATCTGTGAGTCCACTTCCTCTGGCTTGTCCGGCGAACCTGGGAATTTCCGGAATCCACCAGCGGTCAGTGGACTCGCTCCCCCAGTAGGCTGCAGTGGCCAGCAAAGCAGTTGGCACGAAGGTTGCTTCCTCCACTCGCGCGACCATCGCGCGGTATCCGCCGTCGGGCGACTCTTCACCAGTGTGACTTTGAAGGAGATCGTTCTGATTTCTTAACCGGTCAAGCTCCTGCTTGATGAGATCGTGAAGCCCGATAGCGGTGGCTTTGCCTGAAAGATAGCGTTTGGCAGTGCCTACCGCGGCAGCTACGGCTAGAGGGTGCCTCGCAGCACGCTCCTTCAACGAGTCAACGGCGTCAGCCAAATTCCCCAAGGCAGCATCCGCCGTCGACGAAACCTTGACGGCGCCGAGCGCAGATCGTAGGCCCTGAGCCAATTCACTGAGGTCTCTCGGCTCAATCCAATACGGCGTGTAAATGCGACGAGGGCTACGACTCAGGGCTCGAACGAGTGCCGGATCGTACGATGCCGACCAGCCGACCAGCACGAACCCGTAGTCGAAAGTGATCCGATCCAGAAACTGATCGACATGCAATTCGTAACCGGCCAGTTCCTGCTGCGTGTTTCGCATCGCGGTCGGATTCAGGTAATCACCATGCAGGTGGACGACGAGAGCGTCGAGGGTATGGAGCGGCGGCAACCCGTGAATGTCAGAGGGATGGCTAACGACGACAGGTTCGATACCTTCCTCGCGGAGAGCCGCCTCCATCAACCTATCGAAATTGAGCGTCAGGACAATTCGGACCTCCCCGGACCGCACAAGCCTAGCTATCGCACGATGACCTTGCGTAGGTCGCTTCAGAGCTTGTTCACGCTCTTCCTCGTCCGGCTCGAAGAAACCGCGAAGAAGCTTCTGGCGTTCGACTTGTGTAGGCCCCAGCTTCTCCAACAAGGACTCGTACGACGGTTCAACACCAAACCGCTGGGCGTACCATTCGAACGGATCCGTCGGCGATTCGTTCTCCACGGCTGCAACCTTTTGGATCAGCTGTTCTTGGACAGCCCATGCAGAGGGAACTCCACTCGGTACTGAAATCCCCGCCCCAAGCACAAACGCGTAGGATCCAGGTGATGAGTGCATTGAAAAGGCCAAGCCGAGTAGCTGATCAAGCTCTGCGGTATAGGTCGAAGGCATGTATGTTCTCCTGGGAAGTTGCCGGAATAACCCCCACTGTAGCTATCGGCACGGACAACGAACCCCAGCATGCCAGCACGGCATGGTCCGCGGGCGCTAAGGCAGGAAGGCGGCATGAAGCCCCCGCAAGGAATGAGAGTTGCTTGGCACCCTGAAAGGGAACTACTAACACGCCGCAGGTTTACACCATGTCAAGCTTTGTCAACAGAAATTCGCTGGCATACATGTCGGCTAGTCCAAGGGACCGGTCATCGGTCGTGGTCACTGAACATTGGTCGTTGGTGGAACTAGGTGCTCTAGGCCGATTCGGGAGCAAGCACATCCGCGTCTTTCCACGCTTCATTTGCTTTCGCCGTCGTTAAGCCGTTCTCACTTTGAAACTGCATTTTCGTGTATCCACGATTCCGGGCTGTGACTGCTGCACCGGCGCGCAGGAGACGATCCTGGTCGGATACTGGATTGGAGAAAAAGCGTCCGTCACGCAGCAATTCTTTGACGCTCTCAGTGCTCACTTGAAGTCTCCGCGCAATTTCCCGGCTACTGAGTCCGAGGTTTTGAAGCTCTACAGCTCGATGACAGCGTGATAGTCGATTTTGGCGTGCCGCGGTGTTGAAGGCATTTCTGCCGTGGGCAGTGGTGGCGTTCGCTTTGGGCGCGGGGGCCACTTTTTTCGCCACAGGGGACCAAATCCAAGACGTCGTTTCGGTTTCCATAGGGGGCAGCCATTTGGCGAAGACGACAGGCAGCCGAGCGAGATCACGGACGGTGAGCTCAAATAGCCTCAAGTTGTGGCGTACGGCGAGCTGGCGTTTTTGCAGCATCTTCGCCGCATACGCCGGATCGTCAGGCAGTCCCCACAGTTCCACTAAAGTACCGTCTCCCAAAATCCAATCGGCTCTTCGGCGACCAGACCGATTGAAGTCCGCGTCCATTGGGTAAGGCGGTTCACGATCGTGTCTGATCTCAAACTGGTGCAAGAAGTCGCAGACGGCTTTCTCCCCCAAGGACAGACATCGATGACCGTCGCGTGCACGGACGAGTGTGCCTCGGCTCAATCGAAGTCCGGCTTCGGCTAAACCCGTTTTCTCGAGGAGGAGAGTCCATGGAAACTTTCCACGCTTGACGGCAAATTTCAGCAGTAGCAGCTTGTCGATGGTTTCTGGAGTTGCCGGGTGAGCCGGGTCGAGATGCAGGCGCTCCAATTGCCCCTCGAGCATCGGGGCATCGTTGAATTCGAGCTCTCCCAGTATTCTTAGGGCGGAGACCGCCCGCCCTCGATCCTCGAAGACTCCCATGAACGCAAACCCTAGGCATTGATGACAGTACGCTAGGGGTTCCGCGCAGATGGCCGCCTTAAATGTTGATCCGAGTTGCCCGCAGAGCCGGCAACTTTGCGCGCTGGCCTCTAGCTTGTGAACGCCGAATAGTTGTGTCCGCGCGGCCACAAATGGTTCGTGAAGTCGGAATGAGTTTGCTGACTCGGTCAGGGCTCCTTGCATGATTTGAAACTTTTGTGACTCAATGGCGCCCTTGGAGAGCAGCCGTTCCAGACCTGCGGCGTGCGCTGAGTCTGAAAGTTTCCGGATCATAGGCTTCACAGCCTTTTCCCTACGTCGTTCCAGCTTTTTCCGCAGCCCGTAGTTCTGTAGCTCGCGGAAGGAGACTTCATCGTCCAATGTCCAGGGTTTCCTTGGCAGGCCTACTTCTACGATCTCTAAGCCAATGCGTGCTGCATAGCAGAGAGCGGGGCCGACTAGCCGACTGTCTTCGACCCATAATTTGCGTGTTTTCGGATTGTATCGAGCCAACGTTGACGTTGAATGGAAGCGATAGACCTCCGGGTGCGGGTCGACCTGAAGATTTGGCTCCGCGGTTATAGGCCACTCTAACGATAAAGGGACTGCCGGTTCAGAAATTGATTTGGCGACATGTACGCCTTCAGCCGTGAGCAACTCCGTGACAAGGGCACGGTTTCGTTCATCTTCAAGGAGCAGGTAGCCGCGGACAACATGACCTATCAGCCGGTGAGAGACACGATCTCTAACGAGTAATTGGCGTCCGTCTTCTCTCATAGTTGCCGCCACTTCCAAGGCTCCAACGAGCCCCTGCACCGCTGGATATGTCAACAACGGCAATTGATTGTCGCTAGTCTCCTGTGAAGGCTGAGAGTGCTCCCGTGGCGGCGCTCCATCGTAGTCAAGAAATTTGTCGATGGCATTTGCCAATTCCTCTGGTTCCGTTAGATCCAGTTCCAGTCCGGTACGGCTTGCGATTTCTGTGCAACTGATTTCTCCACCCTCCGCGGCTTCCGAGAGATCGGGAAGCCGGGTCATACCGATCTCTCGCAGCTGGTGGTCGTAGAGATATCCGAAGAACCTGCTGTCCAGGTCCCCGCCGAAGCTGGCCGGTGCTGCAATTGCAACGGCATTTGGGTTGTAGTCGTTGTCGGGGCGATGAATCAAAGCAAGCTCCAACGGGAATCTCTCTCCCTGGCGCAAAGTCCGGCCTACAGTTCGCTCGATGAACGTACGGATCTTCTCGTCAGCATCGTTCCACGCGGCGAAGTGCCAGGCGACACCCCCGGGGGGCAGCACTGTCTTCCCGGAGATTAGCCTGATCGTGTAGAGGGATCCCTCCACTTGTGTCCTCTCTATGCCTGATGGGAGTGCCTGTGCTTAGGAGGGGCCAATGCCACCCCGCGCCCATTTGCGTGCCGCAACTGCGGAGGGAAGGTTCAAAGAACTCCGCTTTGTTCTCTGACCTGGCCATAGCCTCGCCCAATAGCGTTACATTCACATCGCCGTGATGCTACTGCCAAAGGGTCGGAACGGCTGGTCTTGAGCAAACATTGCGGCGCGCCCATACCTGGCATACGGCGACGGCCATAACCCTACGGCCGGACAATCCGCTGCATAGACAAAGAAAAGGAGCTCCACTGTTAGCACAAGGAGTGCGAGGTCCCCCACCACCCAACTATCGCCGACTCCGATTGCACTAACCTGCATTTTGAATAATCCCTTCGCGATTGTCAGTTAAGCCCGATTCTCAGTTAAGGCTGCCCCGCAATTCAATACTTCAAGCTTCCGCGTAATTTAACATCATCTGACGTCATTGATTGTGACCAATCAGGCTCATCGTGTAACCCGGCTCGCGCTCATGATCAGCCTCATGTCGGCTGCACAGGCCGAGTCTGCGATACCGGCCAGCCCCTCGCCTTCTAGGAGCCAACGTCCGGCAAAGCTGCGACAACGAGGAAGAAGCGCACCAAAGCACCGTCCTTTCGGCTTTAGTCGTAAAACTCGGGCTTCGGTCGTGACAGGCCTGGCCAGACATCGTCACCATTGATTAGCCGGCAGTGCCTGTTGACGCCTTCAACGAGTCTGTCCGCGAACCTGACTGAGTCGCTTCGTCCGGCAACTCGGGAGACGACAGCTTCGAGCGCCACAGGGATTGAGGTAATCAGTTCCCTGCCCAAGCCGCAGACGAGTTCCGGGTACAGGTCGGACTGATCAACCCTAAGGGCAAAGCAAACAGCGTTTTTTACGAATTTTCCGCACAGAATGGTGTTTCGTTCGTCAAACGCGTTAGTGTTTACCCTGTAAGCACTCAGACGAAGGGCCGTCATGCTTTTAAAACTGCAGGTCGCAAATTTTCGAAGCCTGCGAGACCCAGCAACATTGAATCTGTATCGAACGGGCAAGCGTCCCAAAGATGTTGCCGCGGAAGACTGGTCCGAGGTCTCGCCCATCATGGCCGTATTCGGCAGCAACGCGAGCGGAAAATCCACTCTGTATGAAGCGCTGCGGACGGTCCAGACGGCGGTAAGGAACTCCTACACACGTTGGGAGCCAGACTCTGCCATCCCGATCATGCCGTTCCTGCTGGATCCCGAGTTCATCACCCAGCCCACAGAATTCTCAATAGAATTCAAAGCCGATGACGATCTTGAATATGTTTACGGTTTCTCCTGTGATCAGTCGCGTATTCTTACAGAACACTTGTACGTATACAAATCTGCCCACCGGACTGTGCTTTTTGAGCGCGGGCTTGGCGATGACTTGGATGACATTCGGTTTGGTCCCTCTTTCAAAGGGATGAAAGCAGAACTCAAACAGGCAGTTCAATCCCGTCCTAACGCACTGACGCTCAGCGCCGGTTCCCAGTTGGGAGCATCATCCCAACTGACGCCTGCCTACCACTGGATAACCCAGAAACTCCATTGTTATGACTCCCAGCAATGGGAATTTGAGCACTTGCGGGTTCAGAATCGTCTGCTGCACGATCCTTCCTTCCAAGAGTCGCTGTTGACGATTCTCTCAAAAGCCGATCTTGGGATTGACGGAATCGAAGTCAAGGAGACAGAAGTTCCACAAACTCCAGATGGTGGCGGGCTCGTCGGGCGGTTGAACTACACGTTCTCTAAAAATGGGGCATTGCGTGCGGAGCGCAGTTCGGGGCAACTGACGTCACCTATCAGGCGAGAACTAATTCTTTCGCACAAATCACCCACGGGCTCGACGCCCTTCCCTATGGCATACGAGAGCCAGGGAACCAAGTCGTTCATAGCCCTCGTGTCGAAGTGCCTGCAGGCGCTTGAAACGGGTGGAACGGTGATTGTGGACGAAATCGATAGCAGCCTTCACAGTGTTCTCACGGCGGAAATCGTGTCGATGTTCAAAAGCCAAACGATCAATAAGCGTCAGGCACAGTTGATTTTTACCACTCACGATGTTGCCCTGCTTTCCAAGGGAACGCTGGAGCATCCGTTGCTGGAACGGGATCAGATCTATTTGGTTGAGAAGGACAAGAAGAATGCCTCCTATCTCATTAGCCTGACTGAATACAAAATTCGGCCCGATGAAAACATATTCAGGAACTACATCATGGGTCGCTATGGAGGACTTCCGAGCCCCAGTTTTCTGGAATCAGCCCTGTTAACCGACTTGCCTCTCAACATGGCTAACTAGGCATGGGCAGGAGACACGAATCAAAGTTCGCTGGCCCGCGCTCAAAGGGCCGCACTACAGCAACCCGTCAGCCCCGAGACCGTTTTCTCATTGTGGCTGGCGGGATGACCGAGGGCGAGTATTTTGAATACATCAGGCAGTCACTGTCAAACACCCCGCTGAAACTGGACGTCGAGTCAAAGGGCAGGAACCCGGCCCTGCTTCTGAAACGTGCGATTGACCTTCGCGACGAGGATCGGCTCGAAGCAAGGCGGAACAATGACCGCCAGAATGTTTACCGGAAGGTGTGGGTGGTCACTGATACCGATGACTTCACCAATGAGTTGCTGGACCTAATTGATGGGGCTTCAAACGAGGGCATTGACTTGATCATCAGCAACCCATGCTTCGAACTTTTCGTTGTGCTTCATGACCGTGCTTACGGCGGATATTGTGAAGCCGCCCAGATTCAGGCTGAGGCCAAGCGACTGGAACTGACCACTGGGCGCAACAACAAGCATGTCGTGCTGGACAAGATACAAGGCAACTTTGAACGGGCGGAGGTCTTTTCCCAGCAACTCCGACAGCGCCATGACCGAGACGGCAAGTTCTTTCCGGATAACAATCCATCCACAAATGTCGACACCATAATCCGTTCGCTCATTGAGAGTGCCACTAGAAGCATCCCCGGTTTTGAGCACACGCTGTAAGCAGTCATGTGAACCAAGGGAATCCCCCGGCCGGGATTATTGAGCTGAAGCAGCACGAGGAAGAGCTCGTTTTCTCGAGCTTCGACCACCACGATAACTGGGAAATGCGCCCTTTGGGATACCGATAGACACACCGCCTAAAGGCCGGGGGCCTTGAAGGTATCTAACTACAGGGGCCGTCGACCTGCAGTCCACGGATTTTTTTGCTTTCTGATACATGCTTTCCACGCATGTACCCCACTCCTGCGACGGCGCTATCTCTGGATGCTGCCTGCCAGCCCTTCGCCGGTGTCCGGCCCTCGCTGCAAGTCTCCCCAGTCTTTCACACCTCTGGCCAGCCACCGTTTACGCGGCACTGCCTTGGGGGGGGACAAGACCGTCGACTCCCAATTCTGCCAGCTCCCGATCGACCGGCCCTAACGCACGCTCAGGCCAACCAGGCCTCCTACAGGTTCACGGACGAAGCGACAGTCCTGCTTCGGTAGTCATGTCGCTGAGCCCACCTGCCATCAATGATTCGTATAGGGCTGCGAGAGAGGAGCAAGCCAACCGGACCAGGTGTTAAAAACAGATTTAAGTGTGGACAATGTCCACACCCCCTTTGGCCCGACAAATGGCCTTACCGGCCCACGCACCTAGCCGACCCCGAGCAGCCCGTCAGGAAGAAACTTTAGAAAAAGTTGCCCAAGTCATGTCATCAAGATAGGCACGGACCATGAATAGGTAAGCGGTCAACCAGGCCGCCACAACCAAGAAAGGAACGCATAGCCCCAGTACACAGCAGGCGGAAGGCCCACTAGCCAGGGACTTGAACCCGCCACCCACACACCTGAATAGGCTCCGCGGCGGCCAGGCCACAGCCAGCGCACCAACGTCAGAGGCACCCGTGGCCACAAGCTTTGTACACACGTTAAAGCAAAAATCCCCTCTGACGAGGGGATCTGCTGTGCCCGAGGTGGGACTCGAACCGCATTCCAGCCCTTGCAAACAGTGGGAACTCCCGAAAACATACCGAATCCAGCCCAGTCCGGCCGATGTACGGCCCAGTCCGAAGCGAAAAGTGTGGACGTTGTCCACACCTTCTTTTTGCCACCCTTCTGGCTTTAAAGCGGAATCACATGTCTTCCGCGTCGTGACGAAACGTCCATTATCGGCCTTCGAAAATTGACGGGGGAGCGCCCACCGAACCCGTCTAGGCCTAGCACTCTGTCGAGGCACCCTGCGGATGTCAGTACGACGCCCCGGGCATGCCGAGGGAGGAAAAAGCGAGTTTCATACGTCCCGTCCTGGGCCGGTTCCGGTCATCCTATCCACGGCTTGCGGCGCTGGTCTCGAACGAGGGCTGGGTTGTTGATTGACGTACATGCAGCCGCGGGACGAACTCGACGTGTTCAGTGGCCATTGGTTCGCTTGATCGGCCGAAATTCCCTGCAGGTTCCCTTTCGGCGATCCGGCTGAGAAGCCGCTGGACCGCCCGGTGACCGACCACGCTTTTCCAGGGTGCTACGGCGGTCAGTGGAACGTGGGCTACTCCGGCGATGACGTCGTCGTAGCCGGCAAGGGAAACCTCTCCGGGGACGTCGATGCCTGCGTCCTCCAGCCACATCATGCAGCGCACAGCGAGCTGATCGTTGTGGACGAAGATACCTGTGGCGCCGTCGCGAACGGACTGCAGAAGCAGCTCGGCGGCATCCTCCGAGCCTGCCCCACCTTCGTCGATGACCCCCAGGGACTCCAGGCCCAGCGACTCCACAGCGGACAAGTATCCCTGCCGGACCTGCGGGGTGTTGGGGCCGGAGATCATGACACTGACGAGCTTGCGGTGGCCCAGTTCGGCAAGATGCCGGATTGCGAGGGCAGCTCCCGCGGAGTGGGAGGAGCTGACGGAGTCAAGGATCGACGCTACGCCCGTGGACGCGACGGGACGTTCGACCAGGACGACAGGAACCGAGAGGGACACCAGCCATTGCTGCTGCTCGGCGTCGAGTTCGCCTGTGATGAAATCGGGGGTGGGGGCGATGAGCAGCCCGTCCACGCCTTTGTTCGTGAGTCGGGCGACCTGGTGCATTTCTGTGGCCTTGTCGTAGTCCGAGACGCCAAGGACCAGCCTTGCTCCTGCTGATGCCGCAGCGGCTTTGGCGCCGGCGATGACCCCGTCGAAGTAGTAGTTGCTGTGCGGTACTACCAGACCGATCGTTTTTGGCTCGTCCAGTGCCATCGATGCGGGTTCGGCGGCGGGGGCAACTGAACCGTGCGTCCGGTGGACCAGACCCTGCGCAGCGAGTTCCTCCAGGTCCCGGCGGATCGTCACAGCGGAAATTTTCAGCCGCTGGGCCAGCTCCAGAACGACCTGTGAGCCTTCCTTCTGGACGATCTCCAGAATCGCCTGCCGTCTCTCTGTCACACTCCGCGCCAACGCAAATCCCTCCGAATGACTGATTGATCAATTTGATCATACTCCCACGATTTGCCGACCGGTCGAGTAATACCAGCACAGAACGCGGAAGAACTTTGCGAATTAGGCGTACAGGAGCGCGCTGGCTTTGGAAAAGGCGATCATATGATCTGTTTCGTTGATCCTATGCGCGCTGGCCTGTAGCATCACGAAATCCCCAAGTAGTGACGTGCACCACATGCAGGCCCGCGTTGTTTCTCCATGTTTATCCGGCCCCTATGGCATGGGTTGGGTCCTGCGATGGTGTTTCCTTTTGGGACCCGCACCCTGCCCGCGTGGCGGGCCTATCCCCAGGAAGAATATGAAACCCGCTCTGAAGAGAATGCGGCAACTGGCGGCGGCACTGACCGTTGTTGCCCTGAGTACCACCTTGGCGGGTCCAACCGCCACGGCAGCCAACTCGAATCTGGTCACTAACGCCTCCTTCGAGGCGTTCGGTCCATCCGGGCCCACGTCATGGGGGACGTGGACGCCCTCCGGTACCGCCACCTACACCCAGGTTCCCGGTCGGGACGGCAGCGGCGCTGTCCAGATCGCCACCGCCACTACGACCAGCCGTGGCTTCCTCGTCCAGGACGCTGCGGTGCCCGGGACGGCGAAGAAGCTGCGCCTGACGTTCTGGCAGAAGAAAGGGACCCTCACGGGCACCGGCAGGGCGGGCGTCCGCGTGACCTTCCCCGGCACGCCCACCCAGTTCCTGGGAACCGATGCCGCCACCGCGTGGCGGCAGGTCACCGCACACCTGGACGTCCCCGCAGGCGCAACCACGGTCCGCGTCGAGCCGATGGTGGACGGCATGCAGGGCTCAATGCAGCTCGATGACATCGACCTCTCCGTTTACGATGAAGCCTCAAACCTGGCCACCAATGGCGGCTTCGAGGCGTACGCCGGAGCTAACCCGGACGCCTGGGGCCGCTGGAACGCGGCCGGAACAGGTACGGTCAGCAAAACGGACGGCTACGCCGGAACCAATGCGCTGCGCATCAGCACCGACACCACCTCCAGCCGGCTCGCATTGACGCAGGACGTCACCCTCCCCCCGGGCGGGGGCACGTTTCAGGCAGAATTCTTCAGCCGAATCGGATCCATCTCCGGCGCCGGCAAGGCGGGCCTGCGGATCGACGTCCTCGACGGCGGCGGTGGCTCCACCTTCATCGGGCGGAACACACCGACGTCGGGCTGGCAGAAATCCTCAGGCCTCTTCACCGTCCCGGCGGCCGCCACCAGGATCCGGCTGCATGCCTTCAACGACGCAGTCCAGGGAACCATGGACATCGACGACATCCGGATCTCCCCCTCCACGGTCACTGCCGGTCTAACGACAGCCACCACGGAGGCCGGCGACATCGGCCTGAACTGGACCGTTGCTGCCCCCTCAGGGACACCGGCAAGCTTCGCCATCCATCGAGGACCGGCCGGATTACCACTCACCGCTGACGCATCCACCCTGATCCGCACCGTCCCGGCCAGCCTCCTGCAGGCCACGGACGTGGAATGGCTACCTTCCACTGAGTACAAGTACGTTGTGGTCGCACGCGATGCCTCGGGTGCAGAAGTGGCCCGCACCAACGAAAGCAGGATCCTCTCCCCCGTCGCTGACACCACAGCCACGAGCTACCTCAGCGTCACCACGGACCCCGCCGGCACTCACCTCGGCTGGCGGGCAGCCGGCAACGCTCCGCTCCCGCTCAAGGCCGTCGCCCACACCGAACCCATCACTGCAGCCAACCTTTCCTCCACACGGGCCGCGGCCATGGACTTGACCCGCTTCGGCGGTACATCCACCCAGGATGCAGCCGGCCATTTCGCCCTCGTTGATGCCGGCGGCGCCATCCTTGCCACCGCTTCCCGGGCCGCACTGCCGCACCCCCGCATCGGCCTGACCACCGACGTACTGGCCAAGATCAACCGCGTCATCGGCGCTCCCGGCACACCGCAGGACGCGTGGAAGACCATCAAGGCAAGGGTCGACGGCGGCATGGCCACCTTCGGCTCGTCCGCTGACAGGTACGCACGCGAAGCGGCGTTCGTGTACCAGGTCACCGGCGATGCGGGATACGCTGCCAAGGCCTACGACGCCTTCGTCGCCTCCGCCAACGCCACCCCATTCACCGCCAAGCAGGACCTGGACACCGCGAACCCGGTATCGCAGCTGGCGGTCACGTACGACTGGGCCTACAACGGCTGGACGGACGCCCAGCGGGCCTTCGCTGTCGAATATTTCGAGCGGACTGCCGTCTTCTTCGAATTCGCCAGGCACCCGAACATCATCCTGCCGGACAAAGCCAGCAACTGGGTCGGCGTCGTGCGCGGCGCCGAACTCGCCCAACACCTGGCCGTCCGCAGCGATGCCGGCTACGGCATGCGGGACGCCCGGATCGGCACCCTGGTGGACCAGCTCCGCCAGCACCTGGAAGCCGCCCACACCGAGCACGGCTGGTTCCAGGAGGGACTGGAATACCTCGACTACACCCAGATGATGTCCATGCCCGGCATCCGCGGCAGCCTGGACGTCGGAATTGACGTCCTGAAGCAGGCATGGATGACGCCGGAGACCGCCAACCTCCTGCTGCACACGGTTTCCCTGCGCCAGCCCAACAACCGCCTTCAGTGGGGTGTTGCGGCAGCCAACAACTCCACTGCCTGGCCGCTGTACCTGGGCCAGGCCAAACCCGGCGAACTCAGCCCGATGATTGAGATCTTCGAGCGGGTCAACGGCCACCGCTCCACCAGCCCGTTTTACTCCCCCGGCTTCATCACCCAGGGACTGATCGACTGGCCCGAGGCGATCCCGGCCGGGGAGGGATACGACCCGGCCAAGGTGTACGCGGCAATCCTGGATGACGAGGCTGGGTCCTACTCCTTCCGCAACCGCATCCTTGACGCGGACGACGTCCTGGTCCAGCTGAACAACCGCAACCACTCCCACCTCGGCTGGGCAGGGGACGAAACGTTCGGGATCTCGATGATCAGCCACGATGCAAACTGGGCGGCCCAGCCGGCAAAGTCCGTCACCGCGGCCAACAAGTACTCCCGGGTCCTGGTGGACAACAATCCGGGCCAGGCGGAGGGCAATGGCCGCACGCTGGCCTCACGGTCTTACGAGAGCCAGGGCGGCGGCTACGTTTCGCTCGACGGCAGCGGCAACTTCCAGGTGGCCTCAGCAACGCGCGAAGCGGCAGTGGACCTGACCGACCACGGCGACGCAGATGCCCTGCTCGCCTTCCACGACCGCTTCACCGACACCGCCAGCCACACCTGGGCCTGGCAGCTGGCCCCCGAAGCCGGCGTCACGGTGAACTTCGAAACGATCGGCACGAACATCCAGTTCACCTTCCACAAGGGTGGGTCCTGGCTGCGGGGCTGGCTGCAGAACGCCGAAGGAGCCACCCCCTCCTTCACCGATGGTTCCTTCCGGATCACCCGGACAGGCACCAGCGCCGAGTTCGACATCGTCCTGGCCGCGGGCAAGGGAACCTCAATCCCCACCGCCGCCACCGAGGGATCATCGGTCACTGTGTCCGGGGCAACGATCGACATGGCAAACCTAAACGGTTACCAGCCCGGCGCCGCGAAGAACCTTGCGGCCCCGGCCCTTACCGGGGAACCCGATGTCGGACAGACCCTGAGTGCCACAGAGGGGACCTGGAACGAAACAGGGCTGACCTTCTCCTACCAGTGGCAGCGCAATGGCGACGACATCCCCGGAGCCACCGCCCCGGCCTACACCCTGGTCGGGGCGGACCAGGGCCAGGAGATCAGGGCTATTGTCACCGCAACGGGAGAAGACGGGCTTGGGGCCTCGGCCGCGTCATCCCCGACAACGGTCCGCTACGCAACAACGACCACCGCGACGGTGAAGCGTAAGACCGGTGTGTCCTGGCAGGAGTACGACGTCTCCATCAGCGTCTCCTCCGCCAGCGCGAACCTCGGTGGCCCCATTGTGGTCACTGCCGGAGAGTTCACGGCCACCGGAACCGTCGACAGCAATGGCATGGGGCTGGTGACCCTGCCCCCGCTTCCCAAGGGAACGTACTCAGTGGTGGCGACCTACCAGGGGAACAGCACCACCTCCGTATCGCCGTCCACCTCGGACACGCTCCGGATCGCCGTCTAACAAAGAAGACCAGCAGCACCCACCTGCCCAAAGAGGCGGACCGGATCATCTGATCCGGCCGCCTCTTTTCGTGTTCCAACGGCCTGCCTGAAGGGCGGCGGCGGTCTCGTTTTTTCGTTTCTTTCGTTTGGGCACAAAAAGAGATCGTTTTGTTCATCTGCGCTTGACTGGACAGTCTTGGTGTTTCAGCATTGTGAGTGGGGCCACATCTACTAGGAGTTATCTTTATGCCACGCAGTCGCAAACCAAGCATCGTCATTGCAGCGGGAATGCTCTCAGCAGCACTCCTCGCCGGCTGCTCGGGAACAGGAGCGGGTACCACCGCATCGCCTGCATCCACCGAGCAGGAGACGGTGGAAATCACCTTCTCGTCATGGTTGAAGGGTTCAAAGCAGGTCGTTGAGGCATTCAACGCCGCCCAGGACGACGTCAACGTGACCTTCAACGAAGTCGCAAGCTCGAAGGACAACTACCCGCAGCTGACGAACCAGGTCAAGGCAGGAAACGCACCGGACGTTATCACCGTCGAATACCCGCGCGTCGCCGAAATGGCCAGCCAGGGCGTCCTGAAGGACATCAGCAATGAAGCCGGTGACCTCGTCAAGGACAGCTTCTCCGAATCAACCCAGTCCCTGGTGAACTTCGGCGGATCCACCTGGTCCGTTCCGCTGGACGCAGGCGTCCTGCAGATGTACTACCGGGCCGACCTCTTCGAGCAGTACGGCATCGCGGTGCCGAAGACCTGGGACGAATACAAGGCCGCGGCCGAGAAGGTCGCGGCCGCGGATCCGAACGTCCGCCTCGGGGCCAGCGCGGTGGGCGACCCGGCCCTGTACGCAGCCCTCGCCTGGCAGAACGGCGCCAAGTGGGGAGCGCTCGACGGCGATTCCTGGAAGGTCGACATCGACACCGAGGAAACCAAGGAAGCGCTGAAGGTCCAGCAGGACCTCGTTGACGCCAAACTCCTCTGGACCGGGGATGCCCCGGTGCTGCAGCAGAAGCAGGCAGCCGGTCAGCTCCTCTCCGTCATCAGCGGCTCATGGTACGGCGCCGGCCTGCAGGCCACCTACGCAGACCAGGCCGGAAAGTGGCGCGTCGCGCCGGTGCCCGCACCGACCTCAGAGCCTGCTTCGGCGCTCTACGGCGGCTCGACCTTCGGAATCTCTGAGAACAGCACCAAGGCAGAAGCCGGCGTGAAGTTCATCGAGTGGATGACCACCAACCCTGAGGGCATCAAAGCACGCATCGCCGGAGGCACCTCCACCGTCTTCCCGGTCAACGAGGAAGCCCGCAAGGCCGCCTCCGCTGCCTTCGCCCCTGACTTCTTCGGCGGCCAGAACATCTACGACGTAGCCGCCGAGGGTCTGGCAGCAGTACCCGATGGCTGGGTTTGGGGACCGGGCACGGCCACCACGTTGGCCAAGCTCACCGACGAAAGCGCGAAGGTGAAGGCCGGAACCACCAAGCTCACCGACATCTTCGCACCCACCCAGGAAGCCACGGTCTCTGAACTGAAGAACCGCGGAATCTCCATCAAGTAAAGACCCCCTTGGTCAGTCCGCCGCCTTCCCCCAGGCGGCGGGCTGGCCAAGGCCCCACAGTGCCACCCATTCGAAGGGAAAAGTCATGACAGGCGCCACCACAACGGCCCGCTCCACCGTCATACGCCGTTCACGCCGCCGGTCAGGCAAACACGCTTTCTTGTTCCTGGCTCCGTTCTTCGTGCTGTTCCTGGCGTTCACCATCGCACCAATCGGCTACTCAGGTTTTCTGAGCCTCTTCACCGAAAAGTCCAGCGGACTGGGCCTGGGCGGGACAGCACGGGTTTTCAACGGCCTGGCCAACTACGCCCGCGCCCTCCAGGACCAGGCCTTCCTGGCAGGCTTTTTGAACATCGCCGTCTACTGCCTCTTCTACATCCCCGTCATGATCGGACTGTCCCTGGTCGTTGCGCTTCTGCTGGATTCCGCCGCCGCACGCGCAAAGTCCTTCTTCCGCCTGGCGTTCTACATGCCGAACATTGTCCCCGGCCTGATCGCCGCGGTCATCTGGGTCTACCTCTACACCCCCGGCGTGAGCCCCTTGGTGGAGATCTACGAAAGCACCGGCGCCGGCTGGGACATGGGCAGCCACCTGGCCGCCCTGCTTTCGCTGTCCAACATCACCATCTGGCTGCACACCGGCTACAACGTCATTCTCTTCTACGCTGCCCTGCAGGCCGTTCCGCAGGAGGTCCTGGAGGCCGCCACCGTCGACGGCGCCGGAGCCATCCGCACAGCCTTCGCCATCAAAGCCCGCATGATCATGGGCGCCCTGAGCGTCGCGACCCTGTTCACCGTCGTCGGCGCCATGCAGCTCTTCGCCGAACCCCTGCTCCTGAAGAGCCGGGCAACATCCATCGACAGCAATTGGACCCCGAACATGTTCATCTACCAGACCGCTTTCGACAAGCACGACTTCGGCTACGCGGCAGCAACAGCACTGCTCTTTGCCGTCTTTATCGGAGCGCTGTCCTGGGGCGTCACCAAATTCGGATCGAAGGTGGAATCATGAGCCCCCTGACAACACAACCGTCAACGAGCGGCACCATCGCCCTGCCTGCACCCCTGCCCCCGGCAGCTGCACCCAGGAAGCGCCAGACCAGGAGCGCGTGGTCCTCCAAACTCGCGGTAAACATCATGCTGGGACTGTTCTGCCTCTACACCCTGCTGCCGCTGACCTGGCTCATCGTCGCATCAACGAAGAACACCTCAGACCTCTACGGCACCGCAGGGTTCTCCTTCGCCGAATTCAACCTCATCGAGAACCTCATCCAGCTTTTCACCTGGGAAAACGGAACCTTCCTGCGCTGGATGGCCAACACCGCCGCCTACGCCGGCCTCGGCGCCTGCGCCTCAGTCGCCGTCTCCTTCCTCGCCGGCCACGCCTTCGACAAATTCGACTTTCCCGGAAAAGAACGCTGGTTCGGTTTCGTCCTGGTAGGTGTCCTCGTTCCCGCAGCAGTTACCACCATGCCGCTGTACCTGCTCGCCTCCAACCTCGGCCTGGTCAACAACTTCTGGGGCGTCTTCCTGCCCCAGATCGCCAGCCCCTTCGGCGTCTACCTGGCCCGCATGTTCAGCGCCAGCTACGTGCCCAAAGAAATCATCGAGGCCGCACGCCTGGACGGCGCCGGTGAATTCCGGGCCTTCCTCACCATCGCAGCCCCATTAATGAAGCCCGGAATCGTCACCCTGTTCCTCATGACCTTCAGCGCCATCTGGAACAACTTCTTCCTCCCCCTGGTCATGCTCAGCGACACCAACCTCTTCCCCGCAGCGCTGGGCATCTACTCCTGGCACGGCAGGACACTGGCCGATCCGGAATACGCCCAACTCGTCGTCGTCGGCTCACTCGTCACAATCATCCCGGTCATCATCCTCTTCATCTCCCTGCAGAGGTTCTGGAAAGCCGGCATCGGATCAGGAGCCCTCAAATAGCAACCAGCCAGCACCTGCCCCAGGCGCGACGGCCCAAAGCCGTCCTCGCCATGGAGAACGACCTCCCTGAAAGACTCTTCACACCATCAGTCTTCCAGGACCTCAAAACCGTAGTGGACCTGCAACCGGCCCTGCTCACCAAAGCCAACGCAGCAAATTACCCCCTGCAGGACATCGAACTCATCATCGGCTGCTGGGGATGCCCCCAGCTCGACGAAGACATCCTGGACCGGATGCCCCACCTCAAAGCCGTCATCTACACGGCAGGCTCCGTCAAGGAATTTGCCACCGACGAGCTGTTCAACCGCGGGATCACGGTTACCTCGGGCGCAGACACAAACGCCCTGCCGGTGGCTGAATACACGCTGGCCATGATTCTCCTCTCCGGCAAGCGCGTCCTGGAACTGGCCCACGGATATACGCAGAGCCGCAAATACCGACCCTTCGAGGTGGAGCCTGCACGCTGGGGCAACCACGGCCTCAAAGTCGGCATCGTCGGAGCCTCCCGTATCGGCCGAAGGGTCATCGACCTGCTCGCCCCCTTTGACATCGACGTCCTCTTCTACGACCCGTTCGTGCAACAAGGCATCCACGACGCCCAACCCACCAGCCTGGAACACCTGCTGGAAACCTGCGACGTAGTCACACTCCACGCGCCTGAAGTCCCCGAAACCTTCCACATGATCGACAAAGACGCCCTGTCCCTCATGCGCGACGGCGCCACGCTGATCAACACCGCCCGCGGGTCCCTGGTGGACACCTCGGCACTGACGGCCGAACTCGAGTCCGGCCGGCTCCATGCTGTCATCGACGTCACGGACCCAGACCCGCTGCCGAAGGAATCACCTCTCTTCGACGCCCCGAACCTTGTGCTTACCCCACACATCGCCGGGTCGCAGGGCAACGAGCTGTACAGGCTCGGAGAGGCCGCGTACCGGGAAGTCACACGGTTCACAGCAGGCAGGCCCCTGCTGAACCAGGTCAAAGCAGAAGTCCTCTCCCACACCGCCTGACGCGAGCCACGCCCAAGAGTCAATGCGCAGTCAGCACGTCCTGCAGCCGTAAGGAAATTTCGTTGCCCGAGCCCATCCTGAGCTACCAAAAGTCCCAGCTCTTCCGGTCCAACCAGCCCCACCGGATCCTTGCGGGAGCCATCCACTACTTCCGGGTCCACCCCGACCAGTGGCGGGACCGGCTGCTCAAACTCCAGGCGATGGGGGCCAACACCGTCGACACCTACGTCGCCTGGAACTTCCACCAGCCCCGGAAGGACAGCGCACCTGACTTCAACGGCTGGCGGGACCTGGGTGCCTTCATCGACACCGCTGCCGGCATCGGCCTGGACGTCATCGTCCGCCCGGGGCCGTTCATTTGCGCGGAATGGGACAACGGAGGACTACCGGCCTGGCTCACACGTCTCCCCGGCATCGGGTTGCGGTGCATGGACCCGGTGTTCACCAGCGCAATCGAAAGCTGGTTGGATGAACTGCTGCCGATCATCGTGCCGCGGCAGGCCGCCCACGGTGGTCCCGTCGTCGCCGTGCAGATCGAGAACGAATACGGCAGCTACGGCGACGACCACGCATACATGCGCTGGAACAGGCTGGCACTTGAACAGCGGGGCATCACTGAACTGCTGTTCACGGCCGACGGCGGGACGGACTACTTCCTGGACGGCGGCGCCCTGGAAGACACCTGGGCGGCTGCGACCCTGGGCTCCCGCGGAGATGAAGCAGTGGAAACCTGGCAACGCCGTCGGCCCGGCGAGCCCTTCTTCAATGTCGAGTTCTGGGGAGGATGGTTTGACCACTGGGGCGAGGAGAACCATCACGTCCGCGACATCAGTGAAACCTGCGGCGAGGTCCGCAAAATTCTGGATCTCGGCGGCTCCATCTGCCTCTACATGGCCCACGGCGGAACCAACTTCGGGCTGTTTTCCGGTGCGAACCACGATGGCACGAAACTACAGCCAACCACCACCAGCTACGACTCGGACGCCCCCATCGCAGAGAACGGCGCCCTGACGGAGAAATACCACGCGTTGCGGGCCGAGTTCTTCCGCGCCCAGGGAATCTCCAATCCCCCGCCGCTCCCGCCCGCACTTCTCAAACCCGCACCTGTGCTCCCGGCCCAGTCCGTCCCCGTTGCCGCGGGCAAACCCCTGCTCCCGCTCCTGCGCCAATCAGCCCATCCCGTCACCAGCGTGCGGCCGCTGAGCTTTGAGCAACTGGGACTGGACGCCGGGATGGTTCTGTACACCTCCCACCCCGTCCTTCCCGGAAGGCCGGACGAGCCGGCGGAAACCCCGTTGCGGATCCTGGGCCTCGCGGACCGCGCCTACATCTGGGTGGACGGCAGCTTCGCCGGAATTCTCGATGACCAGAATGCCGCCGATGGGCTCAGTCTCACCGGGACAGGATCAACCGTTCAACTGGAGGTCCTGGTCGAGAGCCGGGGCAGGATCAACTACGGGCCACTGGTCGGCCACGGCAAGGGAATCCTGGACGGCGTGCTCATCAACCAGCGACGCACCTTCAACTGGACCCAGACTCCCATTCCGCTGGCGGGATGGGGAGCAGAGGAACTCGAACGCCTCGCCTCCTCAACCTTGAACATCGACGCACCTGCCGATACCTTCCTGGCATTCCCGGGCTTCGGAAAGGGATTCGTTTGGGTCAACGGATTCCTCCTTGGCCGCTACCAGGAGGCCGGGCCACAGGTCACCCTCTACGCTCCGGCACCTCTCCTGCACACCGGAACCAACCGCATCCACATCCTGGACCTCGAAAAGCACGGCACCCACATTGAGCTTCGTGCCCAACCTGAACTGGGCACGCCCAGCACGGGAAAAATCCTCGCCGCGGAACTGTAGCGCGGACCCACCATGAGCACAGCATCAGTGTTGCCCACCAACTCCGCTTCGCGGCAGGTGGCCCTTGCCCTGGACATCGGCGGAACCACTCTCAAGGGCGCCGTCGTGGATACCGCCGGCCGCACCCTCGTCACGCGCGCCATAGCCACGGGCCGCCCCGGTAAGGGTGTTATGGATCACACACTGGAAATCCTCAGGGTATTGAAGGCCGAATCGCTCCAGCGCGGGCTGCATCCCGTCGGTATAGGCGTCGGAACTCCAGGATTGGTGAACTCCGACACAGGCATTGTCGAATATGCCTCATCACTGGGCTGGACCACCATGCCCGTCGCGGACCTGCTGTCCGCAGAATTCAGCCTCCCCGTTCTCATCAGCCACGATGCACGCGCCGCCGGGCTGGCAGAAGCCCGCCTCCTGCCATCGGCTCCAGGCAAGAATTCCGTCTTTGTCGCCATCGGCACCGGAGTCGGGGCAGCAGTCATCACCGACGGCACCATCCTCAAAGGAGCTACCCACTCCGCCGGAGAACTGGGCCACATCCCCGTCATTCCCGACGGCGAAACATGCACTTGCGGCCAGTGCGGCTGCCTCGAAGCCTACTTTTCCGGCGCGGGCCTCGTCCGCAGATACCGCGGCCACGGAGGAGACCCTGCCATGACCGCCGCCGACATCGCCTCCGGCCGGGCTGGCAACACCGGTACACGCATCTGGGATGAAGGGATCCACGCCCTTGCCCTCGCCCTGTCGACCCTCACCCTGCTCACCGACCCAGGAACTATCATCATCGGCGGCGGACTCTCCGAAGCCGGCGACACACTCCTGCACCCCCTAGAACAGACAATGTCATCGCTCCTCGCCTGGCGCGCCCCGCCGGCATTGCGGAAATCAATGCTGGGACCACGTGCAGGACAAATCGGGGCCGCAATCCTCGGCTTCCAGGCAGCTGGCTCCCCGGACGCCGGCAGCGGCTGGAGCCCGGAAAATGCCGCCGCCGAAGCGCCACTACCGCCGGGAGAAGACACAAACCTGCAGCAGACACCCAACCTCAGGAACCACCAGGGACACCCATGAAAATCGCCATCCTCAAGACCTCCGCCGACATCGGCGCATACGCAGCAGACATCATCGAGCACCGCCTCAGGAACGGCCGCATGAAAGTCCTCGGCGTCGCCACAGGATCCTCCCCACTCCCCGTCTACCAGGAATTGGCCGCCCGACGCCCCGAAGGCCTGGCAGCTCTGTCGGCCTTCGCCCTGGATGAATACGTGGGACTCACCCCCAGCCACCCCCAGAGCTATCACGCAGTCATCGACCGCGAAGTGACAAAGCCACTTGGACTCGACCCGGAACGAGTCCATGTACCGGATGGGACTGCCACGAATCTCGAAGCTGCCTGCACCAGCTACGAGGAAAGCATCACAGCCTTCGGCGGAATCGACCTTCAGCTCCTGGGGATCGGCTCCACCGGACACATCGGCTTCAACGAGCCCACTTCATCGCTGAGCTCCCGCACCCGTATCAAGACGCTCGCACCCGAGACGCGCAAAGACAACGCCCGCTTCTTCGACAGTCCTGACCACGTCCCAACCCACTGCCTCACCCAAGGGCTTGGCACCATCATGGACGCGAAGGAAGTCGTGCTGATCGCCCAAGGCAGCTCCAAGGCAAGGGCCATCGCGGGCCTCGTCGAAGGCCCGGTCAGCGCCATGTGCCCCGGCTCGGTGCTGCAAATGCACCCACGGGCCACGGTGATCGTGGATGAAGAGGCAGCGGCAGAACTTCAAGGAAGCGCCTACTACAAATATGTTGCCGAGAACCTGCCCGTCTGGCAGCGGTAGTCCCATGCTCTCGGAAAACCTGGCCCAGGAAAGGGCGCCCCGCAGGTGAAGGTTGTTCGCTGCGACCTTATCCTGCACAGCGCACGCCTCCTGGATGGGAACGGGGCGGTGGAGAACGGATGGGTGGCCATTACGGACCGCACCATAACCGCAACCGGCTCGGGAACCAGCTGGCACACCTACGCAGCCAGGGAAGTCGTCGACGGCAGCGACGGGATCCTGGTCCCCGGCTTCATCGACCTGCACTGCCACGGAGCCGGTGGAGCATCCTTCGACGGCGAACCCGAAGACATCCTGGCGGCACTGGCTGTCCACCGGGCACACGGCACCACCCGTTCCGTTCTCAGCCTCGTTAGCGCGCCTCTTGACGAGCTGTGCTGCAGCCTCAACACCATTGCGGAGCTAGCGGACACCAACTCACTGATCCTAGGATCACACCTCGAAGGTCCCTTCCTCGCCGCCGCCCGATGCGGCGCACACAAGCCTGACAACCTGATGCTTCCCACCCCCTCAGCAATAGCCCAGCTCCTCGACGCAGCACGCGGCACCCTGCGTCAAATCACCATCGCCCCGGAGCTGCCCGGCGCCCTGGAAGCAATCGAAGAATTCGTCACCGCGGGAGTCACCGTGGCAGTAGGTCACACTGACGCGGACATGGACCTTACCCAGGAAGCCTTCGCCCGGGGCGCCACCCTGCTCACCCACGCTTTCAACGCCATGGCTGGCATCCATCACCGTGCACCCGGCCCCGTCGTAGCCGCCTTCGGCTACCCGACCGCATACCTCGAAATGATTTTGGACGGCATCCACGTACACCCCGCCGTAGCAAAAATGGCCTTCGCCGCGGCTCCGGGCCGCATCGCCCTGATAACAGACGCCATGGCAGCAACAGGGGCTAAAGACGGTCACTACCGCTTGGGCAGCGCGGACGTCACCGTCAATGCAGGGCGTGCCGTGCTGACAGGAACCAAGACCATCGCAGGATCCACCCTCACCCAGGACACCGCACTCAGGAACGCCGTCACCGTGCTCAACCTCCAGCCCCAAGCGGCTATCAAAGCACTTACCGCCACACCCGCTCACCTGGTCGGCCGGGAAGACCTTGGCAGCCTCCATGCTGGCAAAGCAGCCGACCTTGTCTTTCTGGATCAGGGATATAACGTGCTTGCCGTGTGGGCCGACGGGATCAAACAGTCATGATCGCACAGCGGGCCCGAACGCTTGACCAGGATCATCCGTTTCAGCCACTCAAGGTGTCCGGGCTGTGGGGAACAGGACAGGTGTCCTTCCAAGGTGCCCAAATAGTCCAATGGAGCCCTAAGGACACCGGACCCGTTCTCTGGCTCGGCTCACGTAACCAGTTCCTCAACTCCGATCCCATAAGAGGTGGCATCCCCATCTGCCTGCCCTGGTTCGGCAGCAAAGCAGCACCCCGCCACGGCATCGCCAGAACGCTTCCGTGGCAGCTAACCAGCGTCGATCAAAACCCGGAACACGTCACACTGACGTTCCACCTGGACTACCAGATCACCACCGCTAAGGCTGCCGCATGGGCGCACCCCTTCCAGGCGCGCTTTCAAGCAGAATTCGGCCAGTACCTGACCATGACGCTGCAGGTGACACATTTAGGCGATCAGCCCGCCCTCTATGAACCTGCGCTTCACCCCTACTTGCAGGTAGGAGACATCAGACGCGTCCGTATCTCAGGACTCGCCCACAGTCCGTTCACAGACCACAGCACGGCCGGCACTTCGGAACCAGCCATAACTTTCACAGAGCAAGGCCTCGACCGGGTGTATTCGTGCTCGAGAGCGATCACTGTTCATGACGACGCCAACAACAGAGACATCATCCTGTACTCGCCTTATGCCAGGAGCAGGATTCTCTGGAACCCCGGCGCCGGAGGCGCCAGCTCCATACCCGACCTGGGCGACGACGACTGGCAATCATTCCTCTGCGTTGAGCCCGGTAACGTCGGAGGAAACGGCATCAGACTCGCCCCCGGCGAACAGCACAGCTTCAAATCAGTAATTCAGGTCATCCAATACTGACAACCGGTGCTCGGAAGTTCCCATAGCAACGGGAGGCCATCAGGCTGCGTCGGCCGATAAAACCTTGATGGGTCCAGAGCTCAATTTTTGCTTGCCGGATATGTCGGTGGCGCCCTGCGTTATCCTGGCTGTACTAGTGCTCAGGTACTTGTAATGCCGCCGATCCATTGAAGCAGGGCACTCATCTGTCCAGCCTAATTTGGTCTCGATGTGGCCAGAACCGGTATGAACAGATCCTGAGTAGAGCTTGCGCAACGCGGTCTCTTGATTGCCTTCACCTTGAACTGCACCCAAAGCTGAGGTCAGACCGGTACTGAACTCAATCGGCGCTGGCGGCTCCCTGAGCAATCAGGGGCGCAGTGCCGCTCGTACCCTAATTTTCCTTCGGCGCACCTCCGTCGCCGGGAACAAAGCAGACGTAAGTGTGGACAATGTCCACACCACCTTTGGCCCGACAAACGGCCTACCGACCCCGCGCACCTAGACGACTCGGAGCAGCTAGTCAGGAAGAAACTTTAAAGAAAGTTGGCCCAAGTCATGTCATCAAGACAGGCACGGACCATGAACAGGTAAGCGGTCAACCAGGCCGCCACAACAGGAAGGAACGAATAGCCAGATCACAGCAGGCGGAGGACCCATGAGCCAGGACCCTAACCCCGCCACCCACACATCTGAATAGGCCATCGCGGCGGCTAGGCTGCAGCCCGCGTACTAGCGTCAGAGGGACGCCACCACAAGCTTTGTACACACGTTAAGGCGAAATCCCCTCTGACGAGGGGATCTCTTGTGCCCGAGGTGGGACTCGAACCGTATTCCAACCCTTGCAAAAACAGGGAACTCCAGAAAACATACCGGATCCGAGCCCATCCGGCCGATGTACGACCCAGTCCGAAGCTAAAAGTGTGGACATTGTCCACACACCTTTTCCACATTTACTACCTGGGTGAGTACAAGTGGGAATCGAACAGCTCGCCGAGTTGGTCGCCGACATGACTACGTAAGTCTCTCGATCTCTATGACTCTGCTCCCCAGGCGAAGGGATGTTGCCAAATACGCGGGCTACTTCCTGGGCAACCGTGTGTTTGGGCTTTCGGGACCCGAAGCCCCTCGGGGCTTGACCAAGCAAAGTCGCCCTCCTACCGTGGTGGCAAGTGAAAGGAGCCTTACGATGACCGTGTCGCATGAAACCGCGTTGGCAGAGCTGGCCGGGCATTTCAAACCGGTCTTCGAGCAAAGCCCTGACGGCGTTTACCTCTGGCTCAACGAACAGCACAAAATCTGCAACCAGCGGTTGGCCGCCATGTTCGGGTATGACGTCCGCGAGTGGCAGGAGGTCGACGACTTCGCCGGCACGTTCATCGCGGACGAGAGTCGGTCACTGTACGTCTGGCACTACCAGCACCAAGTCGGCGGCCTGCAGTATCCGGTGTCCTTCCGCTTCCGCGGCAAGCGCAAGGACGGGTCAACTTTCGACGCGGAGACGGACATGATTCCGCTGACGTACGCCGGGCACGTCGTGGCCTACCACTTCGTCCGCCAGATCGGCGCCTAGCTACAGGGACGGGTTGGGGGCAATGAGAGCACCGCCCCCAACCCGCTCCGGTGAGAAGAAGCTCGATCAGCAGCCGAACTGCACATGCGGCGGCGGCATTCCATCCGCGCACAGCGGTTTGCGGGCCACCAGGCGGAAAGCGAGCGTGCAGAACAGGCGCGGGGCAACGAGCGCCACCGACTCCATGAGCGCCGCCGCCTTCATCGCTAACCGGGGATAGGCTTCCGCCCCATCACCGTAGTAGCCGGCCGCGCCAGTGCCGAGGCCAGGAGCCCGATGTCGCGGATATGAAAACCGTACCGGTCAACAACCTGCAGCGCGTCCTCGATCTCGAGGTACTCGGTCACGCATCCTCAAGGCGCGTCAAAAGCTCAGCGTCATGGCTTACGACAAAATCAAGATAATGAGACGCGCCTTCGGAACAGCGACATCCGCTATGTCACTATCGTGATCGTTGGGAGGGGGCATCGCCCGGCGACATACGAACAAACCTGACTTGTGAATGGTTTTCCCTAAGCTTCCAGCCTAGTCTGGCAGCCCCTAAAGTCGTAACCTGTCGGTGGAGGCGGGGGCCGCGAGCGTGAAGGAGTGTCGCCATGGATTGGATCAGGCCCGATAGTCCGGACTACGACGAAGCCAGGAAAGTCTTCAATGCGATGATCGACCGGCACCCGGCCGTAATCGCACAATGTGCGACGCCAGGGGAAGTGGCCGAAGCTCTCGCCTACGCACGCAACCATAACCTCAATATTGCGGTGCGGGCAGGCGGTCACTCGGTGGCCGGCATGTCCACTAACGACGGCGGACTGGTAGTTGACGTCCGTCCCATGAAAGCCATCTCCGTGGATCCCGAGAATCGGACGGTAACCGCTGGTGCTGGCGCTACTTGGGGCGAATTCGATCGGGCGGCGCAGGAGCATGGACTTGCAGTGACAGGCGGCCGGGCCTCGACGACGGGTGTGGCCGGCTTTACCCTCGGCGGAGGCTCGGGATGGCTGGAACGCTCGTTTGGTTTTGCCTGCGACAGTCTCGACTCTGTGGACCTGGTCACGGCCAAGGGAGATCGGGTGACGGCGAGTGCCTATGAGAACCCGGAACTTTTCTGGGCGCTGCATGGAGGCGGTGGAAACTTTGGCGTGGCAACGTCGTTTACCTTCAAGATGCACGAATTAGGGCCCACAGTCCAGGCCGGGCTGATGTTTTGGCCTGGCGAATCCGCGACGGAGGTTTCCCGGAGCTACAGGGATGCAGCGCTGGCGGCCCCCAATAGCGTGGGCAGCGCGCTCGTCTACCTTACAGCCCCTCCGGAGCCCTTTGTCCCTGAAGGCATGGTGGGCAAAATGGCCGTGGCCGTGGCCTATCTCTACGCCGGAGACATTGACCAAGGTGTCGAACACGCAGCGCCTTTCCGGCAACTGGAACCGGCCGTTGACCTTGTGGAACCGATGGCATATGCCGACTTCCAGTGCATGATCGATGACCCACCGAACCGCTACAACTACTGGAGCGCCGACTATCACAATGAACTGAGCGACGACGCCCTAGACCTTTTTGTGGAATCGGCGAACCGCTTGCCCGGCCCGCATTCGCAGCAGCTTATCGCCCACTGGGGCGGAGCTGTCGGCGGCCCTGCCGCCGCCCAAACCCCGCTTCAGCACCGGAACGCGACGTGGGTGAGTCATCCCTTCGGCCTTGCCGAAACCCCAGAAGGCGGTCAGGAGGCCAGGGCCTGGGTGAAGCGTTTCCGGCAGGAAATTGCACCGCATACCACCGGTGGCGTATGGCTGAACTTTATCGGGAACGAAGGCCAGGACAGGATCGTAGCTGCCTACGGCGCGGAGAACTATCACCTGCTGTCCCGGGTCAAGCGAGACTTCGACCCTGACAACACTTTCCGCGGCAACCAGAACATCCTCCCGGCCGAACGTTAGGGACGCACGTCTGGGGACCCAACGAAATCTGTCAGGCATCAGCAGCGCCCCCAATTTCGCTCATGGGCCGATGCTATCTGACGGTGGGCAGCATTCTGCTATTGGCGTTCACAGTGAAGCAGAGGGTTCAGTGAAGGGGGTGTGCTGCGCGTTCCGTGGCTCGCAACCGGGCTATCACCGTGGAAGCAAGCAGCGCCGTCGTCAGCTCCAAGCCGATGACGGCCAGCAGATTCCCGGCCTGGTCGGCCACCGATTCGAGATGCCACTCCCCTCGGCGGCAGGCGACGCTTTCCCTTGGTGACGCTGAGAACTGCTCGTGCTGCCCGGATGCGGCACCTCCGCGATCGGAATCGGCAGCGCAGGGTTTGCCCAAGATTGTCCAAGCTTCGTCAGGACGTGCACAGGGTTTACCTAGGATTCCTTCCGGTTCCGGGTCGTGGCCCCTACGGTTTGCGATCATGGTCTGGGGCTCCTTTTCCAACCCGCTGGAGCATGGGATTTGGGAAGGGGAACGACTGGGAGCGCCTCTGCGGCTTTAGTTGAACGCGTGTCACGGCCCGTTCCCGTCGAGGGCCACCGAGGCCGGAACTCTTTGCCCCATTACTGGGGCTTCATTTTTCATCGATGCTGGGGAGTGTTTGTGCGTAAGAATCGATTAGTTGGGCTCGTGATGGCTGGCTTGGTCCTGCCATTGGTTGTTTTGTTGGGCGTCGCGGTGCCATCGCAGGCTGCAGGACGGGCAGAGATCACCCTGAGTTCCTCAGCGGGTCCGGCTGGGGCATCCCTGACGGTAAGCGGCAGCGGCTTTGCGCGGCAGTCTTCCGGAACTGTGACGGCCGGCTCATCGAGCGTCCCATTCACCACCGAGGCAAACGGTTCCTTCACGGCAGATGTGACCATCCCGATCACAACCGACGGAAACGTGGTCGTGATAGCCACGGCAAGAAAGGCATCGGCATCCGCGGCGTATACCGCCACGTATAGCCCGGCCTCCCTCAATGCCGGTCGTGACAGTGTGGCGGCCGGTTCTGAGCCGATGACGATGGCCGCCCGGACGAAGACGTCCACAACAACGTCCGCCCCGCCGACCAGTTCCGATCCGCTCAGGTTCGGCGTGTCGACCCCTGGCGGTCCGCTGGCAACCAGCGAGCTCGACGCCGTCGCCACCTTGCTCAATGAAAGCCCGTCGATCGTTATGTCCTACAAGGACTTCAGCCAGGCCGCACCGATCACGGATCTGAACGCCGTCGATGCCCGCGGCGCCACCAGCCTGATCACCTGGGAGCCCTGGCTGTGGAGCGGAAACGGTGCCAACCAGCCGGCGTACGCCCTGGACCGCATCACTGCCGGGGACTTCGACACCTACATCGCCCAGTGGGGCAATGCCCTGAGGACCTGGGGCAAGCCCGTCATGCTGCGGTTCGCCCACGAAATGAACGGCAACTGGTACCCCTGGGCCGAAGCCGCCAACGGCAATGGCCCCGGAGACTACGTAGCCGCGTGGCGCCACGTCCACGATGTCGTCGCCGCCACCGGTGCCACCAATGTGCAGTGGGTCTGGGCTCCGAACGTTCCGTACTGGGGATCCACACCGCTCACCGGGCTCTACCCCGGCGCCGGCTACGTCGACATTGTTGGCCTGGACGGCTACAACTGGGGCACGTCCCAATCATGGAGCTCCTGGACCTTGCCCTCTGCGCTGTTCGGCGAGGGCCTGACTGCGCTTCGCAACCTGGCCCCGGGCAAGCCGATCATCATCTCCGAAACAGCGTCCGCGGAGACTGGAGGGTCCAAGGCAGACTGGAACACCGCCCTGGTCTCCTACCTGGCGGCCCAGCCCGATGTCACCGGTTTTGTCTGGTTCCACCACAATAAGGAAGTCGACTGGCGGATCAACAGCTCCACGAGCTCGGCCAACGCCCTTAAAACGGCCCTGGCGGCACGCTGACCGCTAGTTCCGCGCCACTGCCGACGCCGTCGCCCCGCACCCACTCTGCTGCAGCAGGTGCGGGGCGATAACCGGAACCAAAGCTTGAAAGGCCGCACCGTTGAACCACCAACTCATTGTCCGGGTCCTCACCGTACTGACCCTGATTCTGGGCGTGAATTACATGGTGTGGCGCTGGTTGTTCTCGGTGAACTGGTCCGCAGCATGGATCAGCGTGCCGCTGGTCATGGTCGAAACCTACAGCCTCATCGACGCCTTCCTCTTCGGGCTCACCATGTGGAAGCTGCGGGTCCGCGACACCCCGCCTGCCCCGCCCGAGGGCCTCACTGTAGACGTCTTCATCACCACCTACAACGAGCCTACCGACCTAGTCATGACCACGGCCCTGGCCGCCCGGCGCATCAGTTACCCACACCAGACCTGGATTCTGGATGACGGGGCCCGTCCGGCAATGAAGCAGGCTGCTGAAGACGCCGGCATTGGCTACATCACCCGGTCCCCGGATTGGAAGAACCTTCCCAGGCATGCCAAGGCCGGCAACCTCAACAACGCCCTGACCGCTACAGAGGGCGAGTTCCTGCTCATCCTGGACGCGGACCAAGTCCCGGAGCCGGGAATTGTGGGCAGCATGCTGGGGCACTTCAACAACGAAAAGGTCGCCCTCGTCCAGACGCCGCAATGGTTCTCCAACGTCACCGACGACGACATCCTCGGAAGCCAGGCACCCCTGTTCTATGGGCCCATCCAGCAAGGCAAGGACGGCTGGAACGCTGCGTTCTTCTGCGGCTCCAACGCCATGATCCGGCGCGAAGCCCTCATGCAGATCGGAATCACAGGCTACGTCCAAGGTGTCCGGACCACAGTCCAGCAGACCCTGAAAGCCGCCGACAAGGTCATTACCAAGGCACGCAGCGAACATGCCGTCACCGGCGCCCACGTGGCCCAGGCATTGGACGACGTCGGCCTCGCTGTCCGCGACGCGCGGAAGGAACTGCACGAGAATAAACCGGTCGCGAATATCACCTATGACTTCCAGCGAAAGGTCGACGCTGCCGCGCGGAGCATCGTCGCGGTCGACGTCGCCTCCCTGCAGGCAGACCTGGACGAGATCGCCCGCCTCTCCGGGGACGGCAGGACCGCCGGCTTCGTCGACGACGATGCCATCGACCGCCTGGCGCAACGGGACTGGTCACCCATCGGGGCCATAAAATCAGTGCGGAAAATGGTCCAGGCCCTGGACGTCGACCGCTCTGGCGAAGCCATTCCCGTCATGCCGCTGGCCACTAATTCAGTGACCGAAGACATGGCGACCTGCATGCGGCTCCACGCCCAAGGCTGGGAGAGCGTCTACCACCACGAAATCATGGCCAAAGGCCTCGCCCCAGAGGACCTGCGCACCATGCTGACCCAGAGGCTGCGCTGGGCCCAGGGCACCATGCAGGTGTTCCTCCGCGAAAATCCCCTCCTGCAAAAGGGGCTCAGCGCCGGGCAGCGACTGATGTACTTCTCCACGATGTGGAGCTACCTCTCGGGATTTGCCGCGGTCGTCTACATCGCAGCCCCCATCATCTTCCTGTGCTTCGGAGTACTGCCGGTGGATGCGTTCAGCGTTGACTTCTTCGCCAGGTTGATTCCGTTCCTGGTCGCGAACCAGCTCCTGTTCTTCGTTGCCGCCCGTGGCAGAAAAACCTGGCGCGGACAGCAGTACAGCATTGCCCTCTTCCCCATCTGGATCAAAGCCTGCACGACGGCGGCAGCCAACGTCCTCTTCGGCCGCGACCTCGGATTCGCCGTCACACCCAAAACCCGCCAGGGCAACGGTCCGCCCTGGTCCCTCATCCGACCCCAGCTCGCAGCAATCACAGCCCTGGTCATTGCCGCCATCACCGGGCTCGTGAGAATGTTCACCGGACTCGGCGCACCCGCCGGTACCCTCGTAAACATCGCCTGGGTAATCTTTGACCTTGTGCTCCTCAGCGTGATCATCCGCGCCGCCCTTTACCAAGGATTCACCGGAACGAAAGAGGTAAATGATGGACTTTGACGTCGAACTGTCCGACGGCGACGGGGCCGTGATCCGCACCAGCGGCCGCCTGAACATGGTCGCCGCCCCCAAGCTGCGGGATCTGGTGGCCCACCTTGTCCGTCAGGACGGCCGCTCCCACCTGGTGGTGGACCTCGCGGACACAGACTTCATGGACTCCTCCGGACTAGGAGCCCTGATCGCGGGACTGAAGACCGCACGCGCCGCCGGCGGGGACCTGCGCATCGCCCGCGCCCAGGCCCAGGTCCTGACCGTGCTGCAACTGACGAACCTGGACCAGATCCTCCACCCTCACGAGACCGTGGAAGAGTGCTTCCGGTGAGCGCGGACGGACGCCTGCAGGTCCACGAACTGCACGCCTGCACCGACCCGGAATGCCTGGGCAAGGTCCATAACCTGCTGGCGGACATGTGGGCCACCTCAACGGACGTATCCGAAGTGGACCGAATGATGTTTGAGACCGCCGTCATCGAAATCGCGGCCAACATCGTCCAGCACAGCACGGAGGAGGGACTCGTCAACTGCAACCTCATCCTCGAGGTCTACCCGGACCGTCTGGACGCACACTTCAAGGACGACGGAGTCACCGCCAATGTCGACATCGGCGCCGTCTGCATGCCGGACGCGTTCGCCGAAACCGGTCGCGGCCTGGCCATGGCCAAAGCCGCAGTAGACGTCCTCACCTACGAACGGCGCAACGGAGACAACTTCTGGAAACTCAGCCGAACCCGTACCCCGACTGACAAACCGGAGGACCAATACCCTCACTGACGGGTTCGGGGGCTCCCCGCCCTCTGCAGATGATGATGGCGCACAGCCTCCACGTGATAGACGGACAATCCATCCAATCCAGATCAGCAGTCCGAGCGCGGATTCCTTCGGGATATGACATATTTGTCAATACACTTTAACGGGAGAAGAGGCCATCCATGTCTGAACTGAGACGGGCCGTCGTGATCGAGGACGATGCGGACATCCGCGGCCTGCTGGTCAGCGTCCTTGCCAAGCAGGGCTTCCACGTCACCGCAGCGGCCTCCGGGCTGCCGGGAATCGAGGCAGTCCGGACGGGAAAACCCGAACTGGTCACGCTGGACCTGGGCCTTCCCGACATGGACGGCATGGAAGTCTGCAGGCGGCTGCGCGAGTTCTCGGACGCGTTCATCATCATGCTCACCGCGAGGAATGACGAACTGGACAAGCTCCGGGGCCTGGACAATGGCGCCGATGAATACCTCAACAAACCCTTCAGTCCACGCGAACTCCAGGCGCGGATCAATGCCCTCTTCCGCCGGACACGCACTCCCGCAGCCGATCCTGCCGCCCAACAGGAACTTGACCGGGCGGCCCACGTCCAACAAAGCCTGCTGCCCCGGGTAGAAGTGCAGCTGACCGGCTACGAGATCTCCGGCGCCTTCCGCCCTTCCCGCAGCGTGGGCGGAGACTTCTACGACTGGTACGAGACCGCGGAGGGGCTGCACCTGACATTCGCCGACGCCATGGGCAAGGGGATCGGCGCCGCGCTCGTCGCCGCCACCGTCCGGGCCGTGATGCGTTCAGTGCGCTATGAACCGGATTTGAGCAGCGCCTTCGAGGCTGCGAGTCGGTCCATCGCCGCGGACCTGGCCCTCTCCGGGTCCTTCACCACAATGTTCCATGCCCGCCTGGATTCCCGTACGGGCACCGTCAGCTATGTCGATGCCGGCCATGGCCTTGCCCTCCACCTCACGGCAAACGGGACCGCTCAAAGGCTACCGGCTTCCGGCCCCCCGGTAGGTGCCTGGGCGGACGCAGCATGGACAGTAGCGGACCTGACGCTGGCCCCCGGCGATTCGCTAGTAGTCGTCAGCGACGGCGTGCTCGACGCCTTTTCCACAGTGGAGGACTTCACCGAGGCCGTGCGGCACGCCACCTCCCGGCATTCCGACGCCGACGAAGCATGTGCCGCCCTGATGCGCCTGGCCCCGGCCGAATCCGCACAGGACGACGTCACCGCCGTCGTCATCCGACGGAACGCGGCCAGTCACACCGTCCGGGGCACGGCCGTCCCGGCAGACATCGCGGCAAGCCCCCTGGCATTGCCGCCCCGTTTCGCACCGCCTCACGAGATGAATTCCCGCGTTTGCCTCGTCATCGAGGACGACGAGGACATCCGGGACCTGCTCTCCACGCTCCTGACAGGGATGGGCTTCACCGTGCACGCCGAAGCCACCGGCGCCGCAGGGCTCCGGGCAGCGGAAACACTTGATCTCGACCTCATCACCCTGGACCTGGGCCTGCCGGACGTCAACGGACTGGACGTGGCACACCACCTCCGGGCACTCTCAACGGCACCGATCATCATGATCACTGCATGGGCCGAACCCGGAGACGAACTCAACGGCGTGGCCTCCGGCGCCGACGCGTACCTCACCAAACCATTCCGCCCCCACCAGCTCCGGGAACTTGTGCAGCGACTCTGCCCACCACAGCCCCAACACGCTCCGCTGGCAGAAACCCAACGCACGGCCAATAGCTCATCGGCTCTGCCGGCGCCGCCATCGCCTGAACGACCGTTAGGCCGGCGCAAGTAAGACCGTCCCACATCTAGGAATCGGGACAATGCAACGGCCACATCGGTGGCCGTAGAGAGTGTAAGACCTGCCAGGGCGAACGCGTGGTCTGAACGAAACCCGACTAAGCCCCTCGCGTCAGACCTTTGATCCCAGAGGTTTCCCACAGCGTCTCGGCGCTTTACAAGCCGTTGTCGATACGGCGCCGCTGCCGCATCTCATCCATGGATTTAGCAGGTCCGCCGAAGAGTACGCGTGGGTTGGTGCGGGGCTGCGGAGCAGGTGCGGCCTGACGTTCCTCGATGCCGCGATTTTCGATAGGGCCTTGGTCTCGGATCTGAGCCTTCGGAACGGGCCGTGCAGTCTGCTGCCGAGGTGTATTCGCCTGCTGCGATGTGTGTGTCTTGGACAGCTCCCTGAACACCTTATCCGTGAGCACGAAACACGACTCACCCACCGCCGCCCCGCAAACCGGGCAGATGGCACGGTTCTTTTCCTTTACAGGCGCCCCCGAGCGGGAAGGTCGTCGGGAAGTCTTCTTTGGCCGTCGCCCTGGATTCGAGTTTGGCGGGAATGTGTCCGTCCCGGCCCCTTCGCTTCTCCCGGACCGGGAGGATATCGCTCCGCGTTCTCCCGTGAGTTCCTCCAGCTCCGCTTCGTAGGCCCAGCGTTGAGCCTGGAAAGCCCGATAGGCGTCGTCGTGGTGATCCGGCCGCATCTTCTTGCCCATTGGGCCCTACCCTCCTGTCGGAAGCAATCCCGCACGACGATACCCGAAGGCCATGTGCGGGCGCACCAAACATTCAGTTGCTGAGATCCGTGGAGGACTCGCACCTCCGGGCTGGTACAGCGACGATCAGGCCTAAACAAGTCCCGATTTCCCGGCCCTTCCGCAGCATCACCGAAGGGTTGACTAAGGATTTCCCAAGAACGGTTCCTTCTGCCGTCTCCCCTGTAAGCATTGTGTAGGACCGGAAATCGGCCGGACGGGCCTCGTCCCCGATATGTGAGCGGTGCAGGCGCAATTAGGAGGGGCAGTGGAAGCCTTAACGGTCGAGGGCGGCAAAGGTACCGTCAAGCTCGGGGCCGACGGGATAATTCACCTCGTATGGAACGCCAAAGTGCACATTGAGGCCGTCGACGCCCATGCGGCTATGGCTGCGGTTAATGTGGTCGGCAACGGGTCGGAATATCCGATGCTGGTCGACATGGCAACCACGGAGTCCGTTCATCGTCATGCACGTGCTGTTTTCTCTATCCCCTGTGCGGCGTCCCGGATCGCGCTGCTTGGGACCAGCCCCGTTGACCGGGTCCTGGCAAACTTCTTCCTTGGTGTCCACATCCCGCCATGTCCCACGCGATTCTTCACCTCCAGGAACGACGCGATGCTCTGGCTGACCCAGGGCTGAGGCAATCAACAAGAGCTGAGGATGGCGTCCCACTTCCTTAGAACCGGGACACTCAATGTGGGGCACTCCTCCGTCGCACGGACGTCAGTTTGCACCAAAGGCCCGTAACGTCGCGCCCGCCTAGCTCCTGCCGAAGATGCGTGCGATGGCCTCCCTCTGCCGTTGCTGCTCGCGTTCGCTGGTGCTGGTTATCTGGTCGCAGTCGGGCGTCAGCTATGCGTTCAGTATCGAATGCGGATTAACTGCCAGCTGGGGTCACACCACCGAATTCCACTTTGACCGGGCAGCCAACTGTCTCTGAGTACTTGCGCTCCAGGCCTGCAACGTCCGATACTCCCTTGGCCGATTCATCCAGCGTGATTGTGAGCTGCGACCCGTCCGGCGATACCGAGGTAATGTTCACAGCCGGGTCTGAGGCCAGCAGCTCGCTGGCAAAATCGTTAAGCTTGCCTGGAGAACAGGGGGCTGAGATGACTGCAACGTCGACATTCGGAAACTGGCTGATTAGGTCTCTAAGCTTCGAGTCCACCGGACCATGCCAATAAACAAGAATCCGGTTCTGGCCTGTCACTTCGACTGAGGCAAATCGAGGATCGCCAGCCAGCTCCCCACTCAGTGTGCTGGCCGCGTGAGCGATACCTCCACCCGCAGGCGAAGCTTCTGGACTGACCGGTGGGCCAGTGGGAAGTGCAGGGTTCGCCTGACGCGTGGGCGCGGGGCTGCCTTCGGCGCCCGGGCCTTCAGGACCCATTCCAGCGCAAGACGTCGCGAATAGAGAGAGACCGAGCAGGACTACCGTTCGGCACCTGACCACCTTTGACCCTCCGCTGAGCGCAGTCACACCTCATGCTATTCATCCATCGGGATCGAGGTAGCTTCACCGAGGCCTCTGGCGCGTGTCGTCTTGCAGATGCCTTCCCAGCGTAGGCACGGCACGCTCAGGGAACGCTCTATGGGAGTTTCGCAGCACCTGTTTCTTATGTCGACGCGAGTGTGAACACGTCTCGTCGGCGTTTTACGATCCAGCGCTGTGCTGTGCCAGTTTCATCACGCGCAGTAACGGTCTGCTTAACCTGAAGGATGTGCCCGGTGAAGGTGCCTTGGGTTCTTGCGGTGATTGCAACACTTAGCGGATGGGTGTTGTCATGGCGCGGTATTCGATTTACGTAAGACCGGATCTTCTGCAGCTGTTTTGGGCTGGGATGCAGGCTGGTGATTTCATCACCGATGCTGTTGTGCCGATCAATTCGAACAGGCGGACCGGGCGCCGGGTCCTGTCCGAGGCGGGCGGTGTCAGGCCACGCCGCGGCCGGGATTTGAAGGGCAGGTGCCTGAGCTTTGCCCAGCGTGAAGAGATCGCGGTGTTGCGCGGCCAGGGACATTCGTTGCGCCGGATCGGGGCAGTGATCGGCAGGTCTGCCTCGACGGTGTCCAGGGAGCTTCGGCGTAATTCGGTGGGCGGGTTGCCCTACCGGGCGACCTCGGCTCACGCACTGGCGTATGAGCGCGCTTCGCGGCCCAAACCGGCGAAACTGCACACGAACCCGGTGTTGCGTGCGAAGGTGGAAGAGGATCTGCAAAAGAAGTACTCGCCTGAGCAGATCGCAGGACGACTGCGGGTCGAGTTTCCCGATGAGCCGGAGATGCGGGTGTCACCAGAGACCATTTACCAGTCCCTCTACGTTCAGTCCCGCGGAGCCCTGAACCGTGATCTGGCCGCGTGTTTACGCACCGGACTGCACTCAGGCAGCCCTGCAGGAAGGCCGGCCAGCGGAAGAACCGGATCCCGGGGATGATCAATATCTCCGAACGTCCCCCCGAGGTTCAGGACCGTGCAGTGCCAGGGCATTGGGAGGGTGACCTCATCATCGGCAAAGGCAACCAGTCCGCGATCGGGACCCTCGTGGAGAGAACCACCAGCTACACGATGCTCGTTCATCTGCCCGATGGCTATAAAGCAGAACAAATGCGGGACGCCCTGGCAGCGAAGATCAAGACACTCCCCGAAGCACTGAGGCATTCCCTCACCTGGGACCAGGGCATCGAAATGCCGGCCTGGAAGAGCGTGAAAATGGACACCGGCATCGACATCTACTTCTGCGACCCGCACTCACCCTGGCAACGCGGCATCAACGAAAACACCAACGGCCTGCTGCGCCAGTACTTCCCCAAGGGCACCGACCTGAGCATCCACAGCGCCGAAGACCTCGACTGGGTCGCCCAGGAACTCAACGACCGGCCACGCAAACGACTAGAGTTCAAAAAACCGATCAAACTGATCGAAGGACTCCTGTTGCAATGACCGCATGAATCCGCCGTGCCCTAAACGCTCCACTCCCGTCCGTCCCATTTCCTTGGAATTGGGACGCTTCAGCGGAGGGGACACCGGTCGCTGGAACCCACTCAACTTCGTCAGCCTCGTCAGGCCGTGGCGAACGCTTGGCTTTCGTCCACTCGCAGTCCAAATTCCATGCCTGTAGCGTGCCATCGGAAGGTCCGTCGATTCCCCCAATTTTCGGCGGACCTTCTTTAGCCAGCATATGCAGGGCACTCAAGAGCCGGTCACCCAGTAATGGACAGGTTTCCAGCGTGCATTAGCTTCCTTCCGGACAATCCCGGTGCCTCACCCGGGAGCGCATCTCCAACCGTGTTGCTGGACGTGCCCCGTCCTGCCATCATCTGTTTGAAGGACCGAGTGGGCCCTGATGACCACCAGAGCCACTCGATTCAGTCAGTGAAGATAGGTCATGGCTCGAAATGGGTTTTCCCGGTGGTCCCTGTGATGCCTGATATGACTCCCCCGGCAACGTCGTGCAGCTTCTCGTTCCGGTTGCTTGAAACCCGTCGAAGAATTTCAAATGCCTCATCGGCTGTACAGCGGTTCTGCGCCATGATGACGCCGCGGGCCAGGTCAATGACTGTCCTCGAGTCCAGGGCGGCGCTCAGGTCCTGGGCCTTGAGTTCTGCAGCGGCGATCCGTACGCCCAGGCGCAAGGCGCGGCCGGCAACGTCGGCGAAGCGCTGGGCTTCGGCCACTATGTCCTCGTTGAAGATGCCCGTATCAACGGCGAAGAAATTCAACAACGCCGAAGCGTTACCACCCAGATCCAATGGCACGCCCAAGGCGCTGCGGAAGTCCTTGTCCGCTAGCTCCTGGGCGAATTGGGACCAGCGCGGATCGGAGGACACATCTCCCAGCAGCACGGGCGTTCCGGTACGGAGCGCCTGAAGGCATGGACCGTCACCTAGGCGCTGCTCGATACCGTCCAGGATGATCGCGTCATCACTGCTTCCAGCGATCGTATTGGAGCGCTTTCGGCGCTTGAGAGTCACTGCGCACTCAATTCTTGTCCCGGATCCACGGGTCAAGGCGTCAGCAGCCAAGCCTGTCATGCCATCAAGAAAACCCTTAATGTCGCCCATCTCTGCGACCAGATCCTGCAGCCGCTCGAAATCGTCCATTTCCTCGGGCGTGTCCATGAGGTCAATCTATGGGAGCGGCATCCAAGCCACAATGAGCAGGTGATCTGTCATCTGTGAAGACGGCGAAACAACGACGGCAAGCAAAGGCATCTTCCCTCTCGCGCTGCCCACTCGCCCAATGAGGGCCGACAAAGTTGCAGCGGAAGCAGCTCAGATCCGAATAGGCGGAGCCTTCGGCATCTCGCCTGATCGTCATGGCATTGATGGTTAGGGTCCGATGCCGGCCGACGAGCTCTTTACCCTGATTTGGGCATATCCCACATCCTTGGACATGGGACACTATCTGCGGATACCTCTCCCAGGATCGTGACGGATCAATCGGCAGCGATATTCGTCTCAGGTTCGGCCCATTCAAGTGCCGCGACCAGATGTCCTTCGTCGGGAAGGGCTTTTTGTTCAGCCGGGGGAAGTTTGTCGTAGGTGTACGCGGCCACCGCCATGGGCGAAATGGATCGCCCCAGGCTGTACCTGACGCTGCGGTCGTTCTTGGTGCCGCAGATCAGGATGCCGATGGTTTCGTTGTGGTGCTCGCGTCGGAGCATGTCATCTACAAGCGCGACGTAGAAGTTGAGTTTTCCTGCCCATTCGGGCTGAAACTTTCCAGTCTTGAGCTCAACAACGACGTACCGGGACTGGTCAATGTTGAAAAATAGCATGTCGACATAAAAGTCGTCGCCGTCGACGTCGAAGTGCACCTGCCGGCCGACGAAGGAGAAGCCCGGGCCGAGTTCACGCAGCGTTTCGGTGATTCTGCTGGTCAGGGCGTTCTCCAGGTCGCGCTCAGCCACTTCGCCGGACAGGCCCAGGAACTCGAAGTTGTAGGGGTCTTTGGCGACTTGCTGTGCGAGTTCCGAGTCTGGTCCAACAAGCCGTTGGACAAAGTTCGAGGGTGCCGCCCCGGTGCGCCCCAGCGTTTTGTTCGGTCATCCGGGCGGTCGAGCTTATCCAGCAGCACGGTGATGTGGCCCCAGGGCAATTGTCCAACAGGCTGTTGGACAATTGAGTCGGGCCAAGCTGCGGCGAACCCACGCATGTAGAAACGATTTGAACGCGAAAGGCCTTTCATCTCGGGGAACTGCGCCCTGAGATCATCCGCTAGCCTTCCGATGACCCCGCTCCCCCACCTCTCGACCTCCTGACGTTCCAGGATCGCCCGGCCGATGGACCAGTACAGCTCGATGAGCTGTGTGTTGACTGTCCGCAGTGCCGCAGTGCGCGCGGCCCGAACCTGATTCTTGAGCTCGCCGAGCAGGTCAGTGTAGCCGACGGGAGCGCAAGATCTCGGGTGGATGCCATGCCCTCGATCCTATCCAGCAGGACAGACAGGTACCTGCATCAACGTCCCGCAACTCGGCCGTCCCATTTCCTTGGACGTGGGCCGCCACGTTGGGACGCTCCCCAACCTTCGGGACCCGTGGAGTCCTGCGTAACCTGACCGTGCCATTTGTTATCCCAAAACTCCCGCCACAAAAGCCCGTCACAGATACAACTTTCGGTATCGTCCTGTCGACCGACAGGGCTTGGCGGATCCTCACAAGCGGAATTTGTATTGGTGAGTTCTTTTGCCGTTCCGACCCGGCCGATAAACCCTAAGGAAACTGACTAATTTCCGTGTATTGATGCAGATTTGTAACATTTTTTCGTCACGAATTTGCTGTTGCGCGCATGCCCAAATGCCGTGTAGCTTTCTCTCAGATATTCCGTGTAATGGGTAAACGGACTTTATTGGGAACCCCGCACACTTCCCTTCTTCTGGAAAGTTCTCACGTGGGAAATCCCCTCTCCTCGCCCTTGAGCGCGTTCTGTTCCGTGATCCTCGCCGCCGGTCTCGTGACCGCGGCTGTTCCTGCCGCCTCCACGGCTGCACCCTCGGGAAATGTTCCCCTCATGGGAGCGTTGACGGCGGAGGACATCGCCAGCGACCAAGCGTCCTCCGAGGGAGCCGATGTTGTTGTCGAGTCCGCGACAACTCCGACCGAGCAAACGGTGGCCCATCCGGATGGCACGTTCACCAGGACCATCAGCAACGAACCGGTCCGGATGCAGTCCGGCAACGGTTGGGAGGATATCTCCACTGATCTTGTCTGGAAGGACCAGGCCGGCGTGAAGGTCCTGGCTCCCAAAATGGTGCCGGTGGGAGTGAGCCTCGGCGCCAAATCCTCCACCACGATGGCCACCCTTGATAACGGCCGCGGGCACTCAATCAAGCAGACGTGGCCCTTCGGTCCCTTGCCCGAGCCCAGAGTCGAGGGCGATACCGCGACCTACCCGTCGGTTCTTCCGGGCGTTGACCTGATCCAGATCGCCCACAGAACCGGCGTGTCCCAGGTCCTGAAAATCGCAACACCTGAGGCGGCCAAGGACCCGCGGGTGGTTGCAATGCGCATCCAGCTCGATGCCCAGAATGTTAGCGTTCGCGATGACGGAGACGGAGGGCTTTCTGCCCTCGGCAAGGACACCGGTGCTGTTGAACTCCGCACGGCTGAGGGTCAGTGGTGGGACTCATCCCAGGAAGGGGCCTCGGCCTCCGATCCGGGTGGCTCCGGCCTTGCAAGGCCGTTCGCGCTAAGCCTGGGGACTGAGAACGGGAAACAGACCCAAGTCTTCGGTATGGATGAGATTCTCAATACACCAGATCTGAAGTTTCCGTTGTTCGTGGACCCGGACTGGGGCGTGATCAGGACCTCATACGTGTACGTCGATAGCGCCTATCCGGGCGTTTCGTATTGGAACGGGCAATACACGGACGCAACGGTCCACGTCGGGTACCTTCCCTCAAGCTGGGCCCCTGACGGGGTATCGCACACGACACGCGGTTACTACCAGTTCGCTACCCAACCGATGTCCGGCAAGGTGATCCTCGCCGCACGGATGAACACCGCTTTGAAATGGTCATCGTCCTGCACCGCCACGGCGGTGGACTCCTACGTCACCGGTGGCGTCAGCCCGTCCACGACGTGGAATAACCAGCCAGGGCTGGTCGCCAAGACGGATTCCAGGAATGCAGCCATGGGCTACTCCGCGTCGTGCCCGGCAGGGACTGTGGGATTCGACATGGGCTCGGCGAAGAACATCATCTCCACTGTCGGCCAGTGGACGGTGATGTTGAGGGCAGGGAACGAAGGTGATCCCCTGGGTTGGAAGCGCTTCGGGAACGACGCTTCCATGATCGTTACCTATAACACCCCGCCCAGTACGCCGAAGCTCACCGCCATGACCGGTTGCGCCGCGAACTGTCCGGCCCCTGGGGTCCAGAACGGAATCACGCGCTTCGGCCGGCCGATCTTCTCCGTTTATGCCTCGGACCCCGACGGGGATGCCGGCGGTTCCATAGCGGTGTGGATCGCCGTTAAACGCCCGGACGGCTCCCCGGTATGGTCCATGGAGAGGGGCCCTATCAATGTTCCCGGCAGCGGCGGTACGGCAAGCTGGGCCGGAGACTGGTCCAGTGATCCGGATCTCACGACGGGGAAGTACTTCGTTGACTTCCAGATAGCGGACCAGGCCGGTTCGGTTTCATCGAAGGTCCGCTACGACTTCAGCGTCGATACCAATCCCCCAAAGGCCCCGGTCATTACGCCTCCGGCGGTCTTTGACTCAGCCCACACTGACCCGGCCGGTGTCGTGGGGCAGAACGCCTACACCTTCAGTTTGACCAATTCGGATGCCTTCGCGATCAAGGGATTCGTGTACGCCCTTACGCGCGGCGACACAGCTCCAACACTCGCGGCTAACGTCGCCTGCGATGGCAGGTTCAACGAGTTCGTCGTGGTATGCCCGGCCGATGGCCGGACGGCGACAGTCACGGTCGGCGCCACCGACTACACCAGCAGGCTGACGGTCTGGTCCTTCGACCATGCAGGAAACGTCAACACCCAGGTCAAAAGCGCCCCCGTGTCATACCTGTTCAATATGGGCAGCACTGCCCCCGCTCCTTCGCAGCTCCTGCCGGTTACAACCCTGGGCGGGGCGTCGTGGGTGGACATTGAGACCAGCAACCATGTACCTGTAGCAACTTCGTGCCAGGGCGGCCTGCCCGCAGACTCGACCGCGCCTGAACGCAGCACGGTGCTGCAGTTCAGCGCTCCGGGGCACTACGCCACCACCGTTGAACGCGCCGTGGACACCTCGCAAAGCTTCAGTGTCTCAGGCTGGTTCTGCCCAACTACACCTGTCACCACCGGGATCCAGGCGATGCTTACCCAGATGGCCGGGACAGGTTCCCAGGGCTCGGCACTGTGGCTGAACCCGGGAGGGTTCGTCGAGTTCAATACGTGGACCGGAGCCAACGGGGCCGGCCGCGAATTCGTGCAGAAGCCCGAAGCGCTGCCGGCCAACAAATGGACTTTTGTCTCTGCCGTCTACGACAGGATCAACCGGCAACTTCGCATCACCTCGACCACTACCGGATTCACGGCGACCTGGACCACGGCCATAACATCGGGGACCCACATAGCTTCCCCTTCCACTCAGCCAGTGCTGCTGGGTGCAGCCGCAGCGGGTGGGTCTGGACAGTTCAAGGGGCAGATCCTGAATCCGGTCATGACACAGGCGGTCCTCACAAAAGAGCAATTCACTCTGGCTCAAGACTCCTTCAAAGACGCGGCCGGGAACAAGACGACAGGTGTTCTGAAATGAGCAAGATATTCTTTCGAAGCATCACCGGCTACAGGACACTGGTCCTTACTGTCGGCGCGGCCGTTGCCGTGTCCGGTGCGGGACTGTTCGCCATTGTCACTGACGCTTCCAGGGACTGGACGCCACCGAAAACGGACAACGTCACTTCAGTTGACGTCAGTCCCTGGTCCGGGGACTCCACACCAGCGGCGCCCCGCCCGTTCCTTAACGGCGAGAACCCCTCAAAGACCCAGGGCAAGGTGGAGGGTACCGGCCCCGCCACCATCGAAGGCGAACCAGCCAGTGCAGCCACCCCCAAGAACGGGCTGACTATCAAGAACGCCGTCTTCGGTGGGGCGCCGATGGCGGCTCCGGCTGCAAACGAGAAGGGCTCGGGCGACTTCACAGGGCTGCCCGGGGCATCCTCCGGGGCGTGGGGCGTCACGGGCCAGACCGGTGCGTTCACGTGGAGCTACCCGTTCAGCACACGGGAGGCACCAGCCGGACCGACGCCGTCCCTGGCGTTGGCGTACGACTCATCCTCGATCGACGGGCTGACCAGCGCCACCAATAACCAGGCCTCCGTCGTCGGTGACGGGTGGTCCCTGGCCGGGACGGGCTCCATCACCCAGAGATTCGGCTCCTGCATGGACCAGGGGGTACCGGATTCCTACGACCTCTGCGGATCCCCGGCAGGTCAGCAGTTCACCATCTCCTTCGGGGGCCGCTCCGGTACGGTGATCAAGGACAAGGACGCACTGACCCCGACTTTCCGGCTGCAAAACGATGACAACACCCGTGTCGAGTACCTCACGGCCGCCGGTTCCAACGGCACTTTTGACGGCGGCTACTGGAAACTTACCGACGTCAACGGCACACAGTACTTCTTCGGAAGGAACCACCTGCCCGGTTGGGCAGCGGGCAAAGCCAGCACCAATTCAACCGACACCGTCCCTGTTGGTGCTGCCAACGCATCCCAGCCCTGCGCCGCCGGAACGTTCGCCGCATCCCTCTGCCAACAGGCCTACGCCTGGAACCTGGACTACGTCGTCGACGTTCACGGCAACTCCCAGGCCATCTACTACACGCAGGACACCAACAGCTACTCAGCCCAAGCCGGAACAGGGGCCAGGCTCAGCTATGTCCGTGCCAGCCGGCCCGTCCGGGTCGATTACGGTATGCGAACCGGAAGTGAACTGGACAGCGCAGCTCCCCTGCGTGTCGAAATGGCCTACACGGGGCGGTGCACCGGGGTTGACTGCTCAGCAGGCAATGACATCCCCTCCGGCTTCGCCTGCCAGTCCACCGGGACCTGCACGGTGTACTCACCGACCTTCTACACAGACCAGCGACTCCTCACGGTTACCACCCGGACGGCAACCAGTCCGACCGCGTATCAGGACGTTGACGTCTGGACCCTTCACCACTCGATGCCGGACCCTGGTGACCTGACCAAGCCTGCCCTCTGGCTTGGTTCCATCGACCATAAGGGAGCCAATACAGCCACAGGCGTCGGAGGGGCCATCTCGGATCCGCCGGTTGTCTTCGGTGGCCAGACATTGCAGAACCGTGTCTGGGTCGTGGACGGTCTCGCACCCTTGGACCGCTACCGGATCTCCTCGATCAAGACCGTGACGGGCGCCTCCATAGCCGTCACCTACCAGGCACCCGAATGTTCACCCAGCAACCTTCCGGCATCCCCTGAAACCAACACCAAGCGTTGCTTCCCACAATGGTGGGCACCGACTACCCCGATCGCCCAGCCCGCCAGGATGGACTACTTCCACATCTACCCGGTCGCTTCAGTGTCCACCAACGCAGGCCCGGGCGGCTCCGGAAGCCTGGACATGATCAGCCGCTACGAGTACCAGGGCACACCTGCCTGGAAGTACGCCGGACCCAAATACGTCGCAGGGGCAGGAGGATCCCAGATCACCTGGTCCGTAAACGCCGGCTGGGCCAAGGTCAAAACAATCTCCGGTAACGGCTCCTCCGGTCAGAACCCGTCAGCGGTCACGACCTATCTCCGCGGCCGCGACGGGACGCCGGCCAACAGCAGCGGGGCCATAACCTCAAGCGTGACCCTCTCGGACGGCAGCATCATTACCGATTCCCCATGGCTGGCCGGATCCGCTGTCGAAACCGAAAAATTCCTCGGCGAAAGCGGGCCTCGACTAAGCAGCACCATCACAATGCCTTGGTACTCCGAGGCGACGGCGACAGGCAGCGCCAACACACCTGCCGCCCAGGCCCGCCATATCGGCACCAAATCACAAAAGAAAATCCTGGCCAGCAGCCTCACCGGCGGCACCAGAACCACAACCAGCACGAACTACTTCGACGGACTAGGCCGGACCACCTCAGTCTCCGACAGCGGAGAAGCCGGCGGCTCCCCAGGAACCTGCACCGTCACCGCTTACGCCGACAACCCCGGGGCCAACCTGCTCGCCCTCCCCGCAACCACGAGCACGTACGCCGGCCCTTGCACCAGTACAGGCGCCCCTGCGGGAAACCTTCTCAAAGCCAACAGGACCCTTTACGACGGATCGACCGAAGCGGTCCCGGGCGCCAGTGGATACCAGGCCCCAGCCCTTGGCAACACCGCCCGGACCGACATCGCCACCGCTGTCTCCGGAACCACAGTCACCAGCTGGCAGACCGGTCCATCCACTTCCTACGACACTCTCGGTCGGCCGGTCAGTTCAACGGACAACTCAACAGGCACGGCACGGACAACTTCGGTGGCCTACACGCCCTCCTCAGGGCTGCCAACATCAGCTACCACCACCAACCCGTTGGGCTGGAAGACCAGCACCGCCTTCGAAGCTATCCGGGGCAACAAGGTCACCAGCACGGACGAAAACGGCAACGTCACAAGCTACCAGTACGACGCCTCGGGACGTGTGACCGGAGTGTGGGACCCCATGCGGCCCAAAGCCACCAACGCAGTTCCGACCGAGGCTACGGGCTACACCATCTCCCAGACAGCACCCTCCTCGGTTATTCACACCAGTATCAACGGCAATGGCGAAGCCATCAGCAGCTACGAGATCTATGACGGGCTCGGCAGGGTACGCCAAACACAAAAGCCCTCACCGGGGGGCGGCACCATCGCCGCCGATACGTTTTACAACAACAATGGTGCGAAGAGACTCGTCAACAACGACTACTACTACTCCACCAACCCCGGCGGGACCCTTATGGTCCCGAACGTGGCCGTCCCGTCCTCGGATCAGTACGACTACGACGGTGCAGGGCGCATCACCACCGTCAAGGCCCTGACCATGGATAACCAGGAACTCTGGACCACCCGGATCACCTACACAGGCGTGGACACGTCCACCACTACCGGACCGGGAAACGAACCGGCAACGCGGACCATCGTCAACACCGAAGGCAACGTCACCAGCCGTCTGCTCTACAAGGGCACTGTGGCCTCGGGAACGCCGGATGTCACCAGCTACGGGTACAACGCCCTCGGCCAGATGACCTCAATGACAGACACAGCGTCCAACCAGTGGACCTGGTCCTTCGACCCGGCCGGCCGCCAGGTTTCCGCCACGGACCCGGACACCGGCACGCTCTCCACCACCTACGACACGACAGGACGCGCTGCCTCCACCACCGACACCTTAGGCACCGTTACCTCCTACACCTACGACAACCTGGACCGCAAAACAGCAACGATTGTCACGCCAGCTGGCGGGACAACACGCACACTGCAGACAATCACCTACGACGGTGAGAAGAAGGGTCAAGTCAGCAGCGCCACGCGGTACAACGGGCCGAACTACGACCAGGCCGTCACCACAGCCGTCTCCGGGTACAACGCCGCTTACCTGCCCGGCACCACCACGACGACGCTTCCCGCATCCATCACGAATTACGCGGGAAGTTACACCACCACCCAGACGTACACCAGCACCGGAAACGTCAAAACTCAAGTCAGCCCCGCCATTGGCGGTCTGCCCGCAGAGACGCTGAACTTCGGTTATGACTCCTTCGAAAACCCGTCGTCGATTGCTAACCAGAATGGCGACACCATTGCCGGTGGCACCGAATACAGCCATTTGAACAACCTTGCGACGTTCCAGCAGTATGACCGAAACATCAACAGCACCACGGCGGACACAACCGGGCTTAACGAGCAGTACTTCTCCTGGGACGCCACCACCGGCCGGTTGGCCAACCAGTCAGCGACCAACAGGGCCAAGGGTGCCGTCGCGGACCTTGGCACGACCAGCTACACCTACACGCCGTCTGGAAAACTCACTGCCCGGGAGCTCTCCTACGCAAACCGGCCGGGAGCACCGGCTGATTACCAGTGCTACAACTACGACTACGCCTCCCGGCTCGCAGCCGTCTGGACACCCGCGGCCAAAAACTGCTCCAGCATCCCGACCCCGGCATCAACATCGGTGACCGGGCTCGGGGGGCTGGCGCCCTATGCCCAGACCTACGGCTACACACCCTCTGGTGACCGCTCCGAGGTCAAACGATTCGACGCCGCAGGTGCCCTGGCCAGCACCGAAAACTACACCTACCCCGGAGGCCCGGCCGCAGCCGGGGCGTTCGTCGCGAAGACGCCGTTCCGCCAACTGGATACCCGTAACGGAACAGGCGGGGTCACCGGGCCGGTCGGAGCCGGTCAGACCGTCAGGCTAAAAGTCACCGGCAAGGGAGGTATCCCCGCCACCGGTGTATCCGCCGTGGCACTGAACATCACCGTGACCGCCCCCACTGCTGATGGGAACATCACGGCCTACGCCGGCGGCACTCCGCAACCGTCCACCTCGAACGTGAACTTCGTTGCAGGGGAAACGACACCCAACTTCGCCATCACCCCCGTCGGGGCGGACGGAACGGTTTCCTTTACCAACAACTCCAACGGCACCGTCCATCTCATCGCGGACACCTCCGGCTACTTCCTCGCCGGTACCCCTACCGTTGCCGGGGCCTTTGATGCGAAAACCCCTTTCCGCCAACTGGATACCCGTAACGGAACCGGCGGGGTCACCGGACCGGTCGGAGCAGGGCAGACCGTCAGGCTCAAAGTCACCGGCAAGGGAGGTATCCCCGCCAGCGGCGTATCCGCCGTGGCACTGAACATCACCGTGACCGCCCCCACCGCAGCGGGGAACATCACCGCCTACGCCGGCGGCACTCCGCAACCGTCCACCTCGAACGTGAACTTCGTTGCAGGGGAAACGACACCCAACTTCGCCATCACCCCCGTCGGGGCGGACGGAACGGTTTCCTTCACCAACAACTCCAACGGCACCGTCCACCTCCTCGCAGACACCTCCGGCTACTACCTCGCCGGTACCCCCACCGATCCGGGGGCCTTTGACGCGAAAACCCCTTTCCGCCAACTCGATACCCGCAACGGAACGGGCGGGGTGACCGGACCGGTCGGAGCCGGGCAGACCGTCAGGCTCAAAGTCACCGGCAAGGGAGGTATCCCCGCCACCGGTGTATCCGCCGTCGCACTGAACATCACTGTCACCGCCCCCACCACAGCCGGGAACATCACCGCCTACGCCGGCGGAACCCCCCAACCGTCCACCTCAAACGTGAACTTCGTAGCAGGACAAACCACACCCAACTTCGCCATCACCCCCGTCGGGGCGGACGGAACGGTCTCCTTCACCAACAACTCCAACGGCACCGTCCACCTCCTCGCAGACACCTCCGGCTACTACCTTCCCCCGGCCACAGGACAACCCGGCCCGCACCGGCTCCAAAGCCTCACCTCCACCCCCGCCTCCGGAGCACCAACCACATCCACGTTTACCTGGGATGCTGCCGGGCGGATGACAGGGCGTTCAGGGCAAACCCTTGCCTACACACCGGACGGACTCATCGCCACAAGCACCGGAACCTCCACCCTCCCCGCCAATCCCAACCCATCCGCTGGGGCCGGCACCCCGCCCGCCCCAGCCGCAGGAACAGCCGGCAGCACAGGCACCAGATACTACGATGCTGGCGGAAACCTCGTCGGATTCGTCGACGGCAGCGGAACGACCGTGACGCTGGGTTCAGTCACCGCCCATTCGAGCCCAGGAGGGGTCAAAACAGCGACCTGCACGTACAGCTTCGCCGGGAAAACAGTCGCACAACGCACCGCAGCAGGCGGAGCATCTAAGCTCATGTTCCTCGTCAGCGACGGCATAGACACCGCCCAAACCGTCGTCTTACCAACTGACGGTGCAACCCTTGCAAAGGCCGTCTCCCGTTTCACCGACCCCTCCGGACTGGCCCGAGGAGCAACCCAAACCGCCACCGGCTCAGGAGCATACTCAGTAGCGCCAAAAGCCGCTACGGGGGTAGGTTCCAACGCAGCCAACCCCACAGGATTCAGCGCCATCAACGGCTACATAGCCGGTCTCGCGGACACCGCAAGTGCCCTTACCCACCTTGGGGCTAGGGACCTTGACCCCGTTCTCGGAGTATTCACCGCCCCGGACCCCCTACTGGACACAGAGAACTCCGCCGCTTTCACACCTTATGCCTACTCGGCCAACGACCCGATCAACCATTCCGACCCCTCAGGTCTCTTCTCCTGGGGCGACATCGGAAAATGGGTCCACGACAACGCTGGAACAATCGCCAACGTCGTAACGGCCGTGGTCGTCACGGCAGTCGTTGTCACTGCCGCCACCGCTTGCGTTGCAAGCGTAGTTTGCGGAATAGGCGTGGCAGTAGCGGCAGGAGCCATCGGCGCCGCCGCCGGTTACGCTGCAGGAAACGCCGTCGATGTGGCCCTGGGCAACAAGCCAGCACCCAGCCAACAGGAATACTGGTCAGGAATGGCCCAAGCCGCAGGATGGGGCGCAGCCGGCGGAATCCTCGGCGGGGCCGTAGGCGCCGTCGCTGGCAAAGCAGCCCCATACCTTGGGAGATGGATCGGGAACGCCGCAACTGCCACGAGGAATGCCGCCACCACCGCGGCACCCCGCCTCATCGCAGCCGCCCGACAAGCCGCTGCTAAAAGCGCGGAATATAGCAAGAGCCTTGGACAAAGCAATCTGGCGCGCGTCAGCATGCCGCCCTCTGCTTCTGTTCCACCTTCATCGATCCGGTTCAGCCAGACTTCTGTCAATGATGCTGCGGAAATCATAGACAGCATGAAAGCCAAGGGTTGGCGTGGGGAAGCAATCGACGCTGTGAGGATGCCTGATGGTGGGTTGACCACAGTCGATAACACACGGCTCTTAGCGGCCCACCGAGCAGGAATTAATGTGCGAGCCAATATAAGGGGTTTCGATGAACAACTATCGCCCATACAAGCCAATAGACTGACGACGAGGAAGGGGATCCCGGAGACCTGGGGAGACGCTGTGAGACTACGGATTGGAAAGCAAGGCTCTATCTATAGGAGCAAATATCCTTCGGGATCGTCAGTCACAGGATGGACGGGAAACTGATGGATAATGCGCTGTTGGCAAGAGAAGAACTACCGCCGGGCTTTGACTATCCCCCGGAGTTCCTTCGGCTTATCGAACTGGACCTGCTGACTCTGGAACCGTGGTGGGTCATAACAGGAGAGAATCTTCGGACCCGCTACGTTGGGCTGAAGGAACGATATCCGCAGCGAAGGTTGGTTCCCTTCGCCCGCCGGGAAGACAATGACGATGTGGCATGTTGGGACCTGGAAACGGGACAAGTATCGATCGTTCATGACTTTGCCTCTCCAGGTTGGGAGAGACGCGAAGAGTATGCGGATTTTTCGACATGGTTGCACGTCGCCATCGACGACATGCTTGAATTTAGATAACGCGTCCTCTGCACGAATTTTCTGATTCACTGGCTCAAAATGAAGATTGCTTTCACAACCTTCGCCACAACTGTGGCTTAAGGGAGCTGTGGAGCTACCGAATATGGAGCGCCCAAAGTGGTCGATCTTGAAAAGCTAAGCAAAGCAGTTTCACACGCGCTCCGTCATGAGCCCTGGCTCTATGAGCTTGAGCCCGATGAAGAAGGGTGGGTGCGGCTAGACGAGCTAATATCTGCCCTTCGAGCCGAAACCCCTCTCTGGTCAGGCCTGAAACTCTCCGACTTAAGAACGATGGTTGAGGGATCCGCCAAACGCCGCCACGAGATCCACGGCGACAAAATTCGAGCCTTGTACGGCCACAGCCTTCCTCAAGAGATTTCCATGTCCAGCGACCCCCCGCCAGCCGTCCTATACCATGGCACCTCCCCGTTAAGCCTAGAGGCCATACTGGCGGAGGGCCTACTCCCCATGGGGCGCCAACGCGTTCATATGTCGAAGGACATAAAGACGGCAACGTTGGTAGGAAAGCGGAAGGCCCAGCACCCAGTAATTCTAAGAATTGCGGCAGAAGCTGCGAGCCGGGAAGGAATTCAATTTCACCGCGGCAATGAGCTTGTTTGGCTAAGCGAGAGGGTGCCCCCACAGTTTATTTCCATTGAGATTCCAGAAGGTGGCGTAGATCCGTAACGCACCTTGGGGTGCGCGGCGCCGCGAGGTCGCAAGGTACTGCTATGGAACGAATCTGCTGTTAGCGTGAGACAGGGAAAGGTGCCCCTAGGGCGTGCTCTGAGTCTTCCCTGACTTGCCATGAAATATCGCTTCGAACCGCGTGACCTCGGATTAGCGTTCACGCAGCCCGCAAAGGCGTCTCGCCGAGGTGCCAAGTGAGGTTCTGCGATCCATAAAAGTCCGTCTCAAATACGATCGATTAATGAGACAAGCCGCCCAATGCCCGCCGACTTCCAAGATCCGGAGGCGACACGGATACGGGCTGTCTCGAAATGCCGTCTAACAACCGATGGTCTCACAACTGCAAATCGTTCGGGATTAAGAGAATACGGGGCCGGGCAACTCGTCACTGCCGCCTACGAAAGCTGCCTGGTCTGAGGCGCCGGACTATGCTGCTTGGTGTGATTAGGTCCGACTGACCTGTCCTACTTCGCACCGCCCATTCCGGGCCAATGGTCTATCGACTAGCGGCTTTGACCGGACACCGCCCACTTCACTGCCCCCGTTGCCTTTCGCTCGCTGTTTCCTAGTCCAGTTCGATTGCTGGACCTAAAGGTCAGGAATAGCTGGCCTTCGTGCTGCGGCATTGAATGCTGAGGGCGAACGGGTCTTCGACAAGCCATTGCCTGAGCAGGGGGTCCGGAGACACTTTCAGGGTGCCGTGCGAGCTTTCCATCATGGATGCGTTGGTCGAAGACTGATGGCTCTAACTGCGCCACGGCACACTCACCACTTTGCGTGATGCTGCCCCGTCCCTGCGTGTCCATGAACAGCCAAAGCATCATCGCTGTTTGTCATTCTGATACTCGATCATCGCTGGGCGGGCCCTCCGCGCAACCAGGGCGCCAAGCGCCGGCCGCGTCACAAAATTTCGTTCGGCGCTCCTGCGTCGCTTATCTCCTTACGAAATTTCCCGGCTTCGGCCGGTTCCCCAAGTTGCACTCCGGACCCTGATCCCAGCAGTGACTCCGTTATCAGAACGACGCCTCCATCCAATGGCCGGGATCAAGCACCGGCAAGGAGATCAAGGAAACGGAATCATGGAAACGCTCACCATCAAGTCCCCCGCAGACCTACTGAGCTTCATCGGACACACCCTCGGCTTCTGGCCCCAGGAAAGCCTGGTCTGCCTCACCCTGGACACCAGCCACATTGGCGCCACTCTCCGCGTGGACCTCCCCGGCACGACGGCGCCGAACGCACCTGCCCGCACCTCCCGATCGACCTCGCACCCGGACGCCTATGACAAAGAAGGCCCCTTGGACGAGGCAGCAGCCCTCCGTCAGAACTTTGCTCGGCGGTAGTCATGTCGTTCGACCCATGTGCCGTCAATGAATTCGTGTAGGGCAAGAAGAGAGAAGCAAGCCAGCCCTGACGAAGTGTAAAAAAGCAGATTTAAGTGTGGACAATGTCCACACCACGTTTGGCGCGACAAATGTCCTTACCGGCCCACACACCTGATATGTAGTCCTGCGTTGTCAATAGGCATGGGGAAGCGGTCCCGGGGTTGAGTTGCCTGGGACCGCTTCCCTTTGTGGCCGGGATGGGCGTTGGTGTGTGGTCAGCGTGTCGTTGGCGACGGCGCGGTCAGACTGATATGCGCGGGTTGGTTACCGCAGGACGAAGTGTTCGGCTGGAGGTTACCGCTGGTCTAGCAATGACGGGCGTGGCCATTCCGGTTGCCCATAGGTGTATCGCGGGTTTACTCCACGCGCTGCAAGGACCACTCACGACTTTCACTTCCCGGGTTTTTCCTTGCCCCCTGGATCAGGGGCCGGAAGCTGTCGAGCGGGGGCCGACTTCGGCCTGATGTGCGCCGGTGGCCAGGGACCAGCACCAGCCGGCGAGCTCGCGGGCGACGGCGACGTTGGCGATGACCGGACGCTTACGGCGTTCGAGGTAGCCGATCCAGCGGTTGTGCAGGCGCCGGTTCCCGGCATGGCCGCGGATCCGTGCTTCGGAACTGGCTTCTTCCCACCGGGACCGCATCAGCCGTGACGGGTTGTCGTATGGTCTGCGGTGGTGCCAGGCTGCCTCGACGAGCAGCCGGCGGGCGTGTGTGTTGCCGGTTTTGGTGATGGAGCCCAGAGACCGGGACGCTCCCGATGAATGCTCTGCCGGGACCAGCCCGAGGTAAGCCCCGATCGTGGCGCCGGTAAAGCGATGCCAGTCACCGATCTCCACAGCCAATCCGAAGGCAGTCAGGGTCGAGATTCCCCGCAGGCACTGCAGCGCCCGGACAACGGATGTGTATTCGCTCCCGTACGCCATCGCAGTGATCGCCTCATCGAGGCGGTCGCGGCGGTCCGAGATCTCGTGCATCGCCTCAAGAGAAGACTCGTAGGTCAGTTGCCGGGCAGGGGCATCGAAATGCTGCCGGGCCAACCAGAGCTGATGGGTTCCGGTCCAGGCCTGCCCGCCCGAATACACCATGCCCTGGCGAAGCAGGAGCTTGGAGATCCGGTGCCGGGACCGCATCAGATCCCCGCGGACATCTTCCCGGGCGCGCACGAGGTCCCGCGCCGCTTCCTGGTCCGCTGACGGGATCCTGACCGACGTAATCTCGCCGAGTTTCAGCAGCCGGGCCAGATGGAGTGCGTCCTTGGCATCGGTCTTCACTCGGTCCCCGGACGGGCGCTGGAGTTTGGACGGAGCCGCGACCACCGTGTCGATCCCCGCCGCGAGCAGGAACCGGGCCAGACCGAAACCCGTCGGGCCGGCCTCGTAGACCACCCTCACCGGGGTAGGCAGGGATACGATCCAGGCAAGAATCTCGCCATGGTCCGGAGTCATCCGGTGCGGAATGACTTCACCGGTCTGCCCGTCCAACGCGCATGCGACAACGGTACGGGCATGGACATCCAAGCCAACGCTTGTACGCTCGAACATAGCTGGAACCTCCAATTTTCAAATGTGGCTCTACCTGTCCGCCAAGTGTGGCAGGCAACCCACGCCTTGCTTTGAAAAGGAGGTTCCAGCCCCTTCGGGCCACACTTCCTGGTCCTTCTGGCAGAGGCCATCAGCGCCGGGACCAGGATCCGGAACGCCACTACACTTTTACAAGCGCCCCCACGAACCTGGCGATCCGGATCCGCCCCGGCGACAATGGCATTCAGAAGGACCGCCCCTCGGCAGCGAGCCCCTCCTGCCTCATATCGTCTAGACGAGTGGGAGCAGGCAGTCAGGAAGAAACTTTAGAAAAAGTTGCCCCAAGTCATGTCATCAAGATAGGCGCGGACCATGAACAGGAAAGCGGCCAACCAGGCCCGCCACAACCAAGAAAGGAACCGCATAAACCCAGCCACAGCAGGCGGAGGACCCACCAGCCAGGACCCTGAACCCGCCACCGACATACCTGAATAGGCCAAGCGGCGGCCAGCCCACAGCCCGCACACCAGCGTCAGAGGCACACCACCACAAGCTTTGTACACACGTTAAAGCAAAAATCCCCTCTGACGAGGGGATCTGCTGTGCCCGAGGTGGGACTCGAACCCACACACCTTTCGATACCGCATTTTGAGTGCGGCGCGTCTGCCAATTCCGCCACTCGGGCGCGGATCACACCGAAGTAACAATCGTAGTCTCAACGCGAGGGTGAGAGCAACGCGATAACTTCCAGTGCGCGGAATTACTCTACATGCAGATAGGCTGAATTCCAGAATCGCGCCAACGCCGCCGCAACGAACCATGTACGTCCGAGTACTGGCGGGAGCGCAACCTAAAATGGTCATGTTCCCGCCGTACCTTTCCAAGGAGATCCCGTGTCAGAACAGACGGAGTCAAACCCCACATCCCAGCCGGCGCGCAGAGTTGTAGTCGCGGAAGACGAAACACTCATCCGCCTCGACATCATCGAGATCCTGCGCGGCGAAGGCTACGACGTCGTCGGCGAAGCGGACAACGGCGAAAAGGCAGTGCAGCTCGCAGAGGAACTGAAGCCGGACCTCGTCCTGATGGACGTCAAGATGCCCGTCATGGACGGCATCTCCGCCGCCGAAAAGATTGTCAAGGCCAGGATCGCCCCGGTGGTCCTGCTCACGGCCTTCAGCCAGAAGGAACTCGTGGAGCGTGCCCGCGACGCCGGAGCCATGGCCTACGTGGTCAAGCCCTTCACCCCCGCTGACCTGATCCCCGCCCTGGAGATCGCGCTGTCCCGCCACGAGGAGATCAAGGCCCTCGAAAGTGAAGTATCCGACCTCCAGGAGCAGTTCGCCACCCGCAAGCTCGTAGAGCGCGCTAAGAGCCTCCTGACCACCAAGATGGGCCTCACAGAACCGGAAGCTTTCCGCTGGATCCAGAAGACCTCCATGGACCGCCGCCTGAGCATGCGCGAAGTGGCCGAAACCATCATCAACCAGGTCAACTAAACAGCATCAGACTAAAACAACTAAGGAGGGTCCCCGCCAATTGGCGGGGACCCTCCTTAGTTGTTTAGCGCCGACACCGCAAAGGTATCAGGCCTTCTGCTTCCGCTCCGGCCACGGGCCCAGCTTCTCCTTGTTGCTGACCGCTTCGCCCTGGCGTGGGGTGTCGGCGAGGTCGCCTACCTTGTGAACCTTCAGGGAGTTGGTTGAACCGGCTTTTCCGGGAGGGGAACCGGCAGCGATGACCACGAGGTCGCCGTCGTCCACCAGTTCCATGTCCAGCAGACTGCGGTCAACCTGGGCAGTCATTTCATCAGTGTGGCCAACCATCGGCACGAGAACGGGCTGGATGCCCCAGGTGAGTGCCAGCTGGTTCCAGACGTGCTCCACTGGAGTGAACGCGAACACCGGCTTGATGGGGCGCAGACGGGAAAGGCGGCGTGCGGAGTCACCGGACTGGGTGAACGTACAGATGTACTTTGCTTCCAGCTGATCGGCGATTTCGACGGCGGCACGCGTGATGGCGCCACCACGGGTCTTGGGTTTGGTACCGAGCGGAGGAACGCGCTCGAGTCCGTGAACCTCGGTGGACTCGATGATGCGGGCCATCACCTTGACGGTTTCGATCGGGTACTTGCCAACGCTGGTTTCGCCGGAAAGCATGACTGCGTCGGCGCCGTCGAGCACTGCATTGGCGCAGTCGGAGGCCTCCGCGCGGGTGGGGCGCGGGTTGTCGATCATGGATTCGAGCACCTGCGTGGCGACGATGACCGGCTTGGCCCAGCGTCTTGCCAACTCGATGGCGCGTTTCTGCACGATGGGCACTTCCTCGAGCGGCAACTCAACGCCGAGGTCACCACGGGCAACCATGATGGCGTCGAAGGCGTCGATGATCTCGTGAAGCTGGTCCACGGCCTGCGGCTTCTCGATCTTGGCGATGACCGGCACACGGCGGCCTTCTTCGTCCATGATTTCGTGAACGCGCTTGATGTCGGAGGCATCACGAACGAAGGAGAGGGCAACCAGGTCCACTCCACGGCGCATCGCCCAGCGGAGATCGTCTTCGTCCTTTTCGCTCAAGGCGGGAACGTTGACGGCAACACCGGGCAGGTTGATTCCCTTGTTGTTGGAGACCATGCCGCCGACAGTCACCTGGGCGACCACCTTGACGTCGTCGACCTCAATAGCGCGCAGGGCCACCTTGCCGTCGTCGATCAGCAGCGCATCGCCCACGTTGACGTCATCGGTGAGGCTCTTCAGCGTGGTGGAGCAGATGTCCTTGGTACCAGGGACGTCCTCGGTGGTTATCGTGAAGGTGTCCCCCACGTGCAGCTCGTGCGGTCCGTCGACAAAACGGCCCAGGCGGATCTTCGGACCCTGGAGGTCAGCCATGATCGCGACGGCCTTGCCGAGGTCCGCAGCGGCCTTGCGCACGTTCTCGTAGGTATTGTCGTGCACGGTGTAATCGCCGTGGCTCATGTTCATCCGGGCCACGTCAACGCCGGCTTCCAGCACCGCGAGGGTGTTCTCATAGCTGGAAATAGCCGGTCCGAATGTGGCAACAATTTTTGCGCGTCTCATATGCCTACCCTAGTAGTGTGTTGCGTTGATTAAGCTGTCGCGGAGATGAATTTCCGCTGCCCGCGGATGTGGCTACAGAACGGCGATTGCCCGGTCTGTCGGAGCCACAGGAGCGGGAAGGATGGTGCTTCCCATCAGGAATTTGTCCACAGCTGCCGCGCACGCACGGCCCTCTGCGATGGCCCACACGATGAGTGACTGCCCGCGCCCGGCGTCTCCGGCAACAAACACACCGTCGGTGTTGGTCATGTAGTAGCCATCGCGGGCCACGTTGCCGCGTCCGTCGAAATCCGCGTGGACCTGCTCGGTAATACCGGCCGGTTCCGGACCCGTGAAGCCCAAGGACAGGAACACGAGGTCTGCGGGGATAACCCGCTCGGTTCCGGCCTTCGGGAGGCGCTTGCCGTCGACGAATTCCGTCTCCGCAACCTTCACGCCCGTCAGCTTGCCGTTCTCGCCGACAAACTCAACCGTGGAGGCCAGGTACGTACGTTCCCCGCCTTCTTCGTGGGCACTTGCCACTTCGAAGAGTGTGGGAAAGGTGGGCCAGGGCTGGTGCCCCGCACGCTCGGCCGGCGGCTGCTTGCCGATGGCGAGCGTGGTCACGGAGGCTGCCTGGTGACGGTGAGCCGTGCCGAGGCAGTCAGCGCCGGTGTCTCCACCGCCGAGGATCACCACGTGCTTGCCCTTGGCATGAATCTGGTTCTCCACGGCCTCCCCTGCAACCACGCGATTGGCGGGGACAAGGTAATCCATGGCGAAATGAACGCCCTCGAGTTCCCGGCCGGGGATGCGCAGGTCGCGGGGAACGGTGGCACCCGTGGCGATAACGACGGCGTCGTAGCGGCGCCGGAGCTGTTCCCAGGTCACGTCGACACCGACTGCAACGCCTGTCCGGAAGCGCGTACCCTCGGCCTTCATCTGCTCAAGACGGCGGTCAACCTGCTCCTTCTCCATCTTGAAGTCGGGGATGCCGTAGCGGAGCAGTCCGCCGATCTTGTCGTCGCGCTCGTACACAGCCACAGTGTGGCCAACCCGAGTGAGCTGCTGCGCAACCGCAAGGCCTGCCGGGCCGGAGCCGACCACTGCCACAGTCTTGCCCGTGAGCCGGGCAGGGGGCAACGGATTGACCCAGCCGTTGTCGAAGGCCTCATCGATGATGGAGACTTCCACCTGCTTGATGGTCACGGCGGGCTGGTTAATGCCCAGCACGCATGACGCCTCACAGGGAGCGGGGCACAGGCGGCCGGTGAATTCGGGGAAGTTGTTGGTGGCGTGCAGCCGCTCAATCGCTTCCTCGCCCTTGTCCCGCCACATGAGGTCATTCCACTCGGGAATCAGGTTGCCGAGGGGGCAGCCCTGGTGGCAGAACGGGACGCCGCAATCCATGCAGCGCCCGGCCTGGCTTTTGAGGACACCCTTTTCCTGGGCCTCGTAAACTTCCTTCCAGTCCATGATGCGGACGGGAACGGGACGGCGTGGCTGAGTCTCACGCTGGCGTACTTTTAGAAATCCGCGTGGATCAGCCACCGGTCACCTCCAGGATTCGAGACCATACTTCTTCGCCGTCGGGGTCCAGGCCCTCTTCGATGGCGTCAAGACGGGTTTGCAGGACGGCCGCGTAATCACGCGGCAGCACTTTGGTAATACGGGCAGCGGTGTCGTCGAAGTTCTCGAGCAACCGCTGGGCAAGGAGGGATTCGGTCTCCTCGACGTGCTTGACCAGCAGTCCGTGCACAATGTCACGGTCCTCTGCGTCCAGCTCGCGGAGCTGCAGCTCCCCCGACTCCAGGGCGTCCTTGTTGACGCGGGCGACCTGGAGGTCCAGCACGTAGGCCGTTCCGCCGGACATTCCGGCGCCGAAGTTCCGCCCGGTCCGGCCGATGATCAGGGTCTGGCCACCGGTCATGTATTCGCAGCCGTGATCGCCGATTCCCTCGACGACGGCGGTGGCACCGGAGTTCCGCACCAGGAAGCGTTCGCCGACCTGGCCGCGGAGGAACATTTCACCGCTGGTGGCGCCGTAACCGATCACGTTGCCGGCAATGACGTTCCGCTCTGCCTGGAAGATGTTGCTGCGGTCCGGTCGCACAATGATGCGTCCGCCCGAGAGACCCTTGCCGACGTAGTCGTTGGAGTCCCCGTACATGCGCAGCGTGATGCCGGCAGGCAGGAACGCGCCCAGTGATTGCCCGGCGGTTCCCTTCAGGCTGATGTCGATCGTGTCGGTAGCAAGGACGTCGGTACCGAAGGTCTTGGTCACAACGTGGCCCAGCATCGTTCCGACCGAGCGGTCAGTGTTGATGACGTCGAGCGAGATCCTGACCGGGCTGCGGTCAGTAAGAGCCTCGGTGGCCATGGTGATCAGTCGCTGGTCGAAGTGCTTGTCCAGCTCGTGGTTCTGGCCGGTCAGGTTACGCAGCGGCGCGTCGTCGTCGAACTCGAGGCCGTGCAGGATCGGATCCAGGTCCAGGCCTTCGGCCTTCCAGTGGTTGATGGCTTCACGGGTGTCCAGCATCTCTGCATGGCCGATCGCCTCTTCCAGGCTGCGGAAGCCAAGCTCCGCAAGGATCTCACGGACTTCCTCAGCCAGGAACTCGAAGAAGTTCACCACGAACTCCGGCTTGCCGTTGAAGCGGGCGCGGAGCTCGGGGTTCTGGGTAGCGACACCCACCGGGCAGGTGTCCAAGTGGCAAACGCGCATCATGATGCAGCCGGATACCACCAGCGGAGCCGTTGCGAAGCCGAACTCCTCGCCGCCGAGCAGCGCGGCGATCACGACGTCGCGGCCAGTCTTGAGCTGGCCGTCCACCTGGACCACAACGCGGTCGCGGAGGCCGTTGAGCATCAGTGTCTGCTGCGTCTCAGCAAGCCCCAGTTCCCAGGGAACACCGGCGTGCTTGAGCGAGTTCAGCGGCGAGGCGCCGGTACCGCCGTCGTGACCGGAAACCAGTACGACGTCGGCCTTCGCCTTCGTTACACCGGCGGCAACCGTGCCGATCCCCACTTCGGAGACGAGCTTGACGTGAACCCGGGCCGAGGGGTTGGCGCGCTTCGCGTCATAAATGAGCTGGGCGAGGTCCTCGATGGAGTAAATGTCGTGGTGAGGGGGCGGCGAAATGAGGCCGACACCAGGGGTGGAGTGCCGTGTCCGGGCAACCCAGGGGTAGACCTTTTGCGCCATCAGCTGGCCGCCTTCGCCGGGCTTGGCACCCTGCGCCATCTTGATCTGGATGTCGTCAGCGTTGGTGAGGTAAAGGCTTGTAACACCGAAACGGCCTGAGGCGATCTGCTTGACCGCGGAACGGCGCTCCGGATCCAAGAGGCGGTCAACGTCCTCGCCGCCTTCACCGGTGTTGGACTTTCCGCCCAGCCGGTTCATGGCGATGGCAAGCGTTTCATGCGCTTCCTTGGAAATGGATCCGTAGCTCATCGCGCCGGTGGAGAAGCGCTTGACGATGCTCGAAACGGACTCCACTTCCTCAAGCGGCACCGCCGGACGCAGCCCTGACTTGAACTTCAGGAGGCCACGGAGGGTCATGAGGTTCTCGGACTGGTCGTCCACGCCCTTGGTGTAGGACTTGAAGATGTCATAGCGCCGCTCACGCGTGGCGTGCTGTAGGCGGAAGACCGTCTCCGGGTTGAACAGGTGGGGTTCGCCGTCGCGCCGCCACTGGTATTCGCCGCCGCCCAGCAGGGGCTGGTGCGGCAGTTCGATGCCGTTCTCCGGGTAGGCCATCTGGTGGCGGGCCGAAACTTCCGCCGCGATGACGTCCAGCCCGACGCCGCCCAGCTGGGAATGCGTTCCGGAAAAGAATTCGTCCACGAGTTCCTGGCCAAGGCCCAGGGCCTCGAACGTCTGGGCTCCCGTGTAGGAGGCCACAGTGGAGATTCCCATCTTGGACATGATCTTCAGGACGCCCTTACCGAGGCCCTTGATGAGGTTGTAAACGCCGTCCTGCGGAGTGACACCGAGGACGTCGCCGGAGCTGATGAGCTGCTCCACGGATTCCATGGCCAGGTACGGGTTGACGGCCGAGGCACCGTAGCCGATCAAAACGGCAACGTGGTGCGTCTCGCGGACGTCGCCCGCTTCGACCACGAGAGCGGTCTTTGTGCGGTTGGCGCTGCGCAGCAGGTGGTGGTGCACAGCACTGACCAGCAGCAACGACGGGATGGGGGCCCACTGCGCGTTCGAGTCACGGTCAGAAAGGACGATGTACTGCACACCGCGGTTGATGGCACCCGAAACCTGCTCGCAGATTTCAGTGAGCCGGGCACGCAGCGCGTTTTCGCCGCCCTCGGGCCGGTACAGCCCGCGGACCTTCATGGCAACCCTGTCGCCGTCGGGGCTTTCGATGTTGGCGATCTTGGCCAGCTGATCGTTGTTGATCACCGGGAACGGCAACTGAACCTGCGGCTGCCGGACCTGCTTTGTGTCCAGCAGGTTTCCGTTGGGGCCGATGGCACACGTCAGGGACGTGACCAGTTCTTCACGGATGGCATCCAGCGGCGGATTGGTGACCTGGGCAAAGGACTGCACGAAGTAGTCGAACAGCAGGCGCGGCCGCTTGGACAGAACAGCCACAGGGGTGTCGGAACCCATGGCACCGAGAGGCTCGGCTCCGGTGCGCGCCATGGGGCCGAGCAGGATCTTCAGCTCTTCGGTGGTGTAGCCGAACGTGCGTTGGCGGATGTTGACGGAGGCTGCGGTGTGGACCACGTGCTCACGCTCGGGAAGATCCTTGAGGTCAATGAGGTTGTCCTTGACCCACTCGGCCCAGGGATTGGCGGCGGCTACCTCGGCCTTGACCTCGGCGTCGTCGATGATCCGGCCCGCGTCGGTGTCCACGAGGAACATCTTGCCGGGAGAAACGCGGCCCTTTTTGACCACCTTGGAAGCTTCGACGTCGATGACGCCTACCTCGGAGGCGAACACAATCAGGCCGTCCTCGGTGATCCAATAGCGGCCGGGGCGCAGGCCGTTGCGGTCCAGCGTGGCGCCGACCAGGTTGCCGTCAGTGAAAGACACGGCTGCGGGGCCGTCCCACGGTTCCATCAGGAGGGAGTGGTACTCGTAGAACGCCTTGCGGGCGGGATCCATGGTGGCGTGGTTTTCCCAGGCCTCCGGGATCATCATCATGATGGAGTGCGTGATGGGGCGGCCGGAGAGCCACAACAGCTCGGCTACTTCGTCAAATGAAGCGGAGTCGGAGGCACCCGGGGTGCAGATGGGATACAGCTCTTCGGGGGCATCCCCCAGCAAGGGGTTGGCCAGCTGGGACTGGCGGGCACGCATCCAGTTCCGGTTTCCCTTGACCGTGTTGATTTCGCCGTTGTGGGCGATGGTGCGGAAGGGCTGTGCCAACGGCCACGAGGGGAACGTGTTGGTGGAGAAGCGCGAGTGGACGATCGCCAGCTTCGTCTTGAATCGCTTGTCCGACAGATCGGGGTAGAACGGCTCCAGCTGGGCGGTGGTCAGCATGCCCTTGTAGACGATGGTCCGGGACGAGAACGACGGGAAGTACACACCGAACTTGTTCTGGGCGCGCTTGCGGATCCGCCAGGCACGCGCATCGAGTTCGTTGCGGTCCAGCTGCTCGCCGGTGCTGGAGGCAAGGAAAGGCTGGGAGAAGTACGGCATGCAGGCACGGGCCATGGCACCCACCAGATCAGCCACGATGGGAACCTCGCGCCAGCCAAGGACTGTCAGGCCCTCATCTGCAGCAAGCCCTTCAATACCGGCCTTGGCAGCGTCCGACTCCCGCTGCTCGGCGGGGAGGAAGGCTGTACCCACGATGTACTGCCCGGGAGCGGGAAGTTCGAAGTCAGTGACAGCGCGGAAGAACTCGTCCGGCACCTGCATCAGGAGGCCGGCGCCGTCGCCGGTACCTTCATCCGCGCCCACGGCGCCACGGTGCTCCAGGTTACGCAGGGCAGTCAGTGCAGCATCAACAATGTCGTAGCCGGGTTCACCGCGGAGCGTAGCGATAATGGCGAGGCCGCAGGCGTCCTTCTCTTGCTCAGCGTTGTACAGACCGCCGGACGCCGGCAGCATGGCGAACCGCTTGAACGGCGACATGGCCGCCTGGGACTGGCTTGGTTCTGACCAGTTGGGGCTGTGAAGAGTTTGGGTCATGGGAGACGTCCTTCCTCCTGATCGTGCGTATGGAAGGGACAACGTTGGCCCCACTTTGCGCACCACTGTGATGGGAACAACAAAGTGTTAGTACTTGGAATTGTAGGCCAGAGGGCCCTGCTCAACTAACAGTTACGCAGGTCCCAGACCCGGGCTTGACCGGTCAGCAGCTGTGTGCTGACAGGGCGGGCCCTCTTGCCACGACGCTGTGGAGCGGGCTCTCGGAGCGGTAACTCTGATGCCCTGCTATGCCGTTACTGGCCTACTTGGTGCTGCCAGCCTCCGGCGCGGTTTCCGTAACCTCATCAGCGGACTTTGCGGCCGGCTGCTTTTCCTGAAGGGAAGTGCTTCCACCGGCTGTTTTGTCCGCCACTTCCCTGGAGGAAGCACGGTCTGGATCGCTTTGGTTATCAGGGAGATTACCACGCGCTTCACTATCTGAGACATCCTCGTCCGCATTCCGGATGCTTTTGACGTCACCTGATTCGTCTGTTTCAACTGCCGCTGCGGCGTGGTCCGCAGGACTCCGGCCGTCCAGATAAGGGGTGTCCGGCTCGTCCGGCTTCCTCCTGCCCAGAACGACGAAGACGATCAGTGCCGCAACAAACACGAAGATGCTGGTCCAGACATTGAGCCTGGTGGTAATGCCGAACAGGTTGATCTGCTCGGCGTCGTCGATGCGCATGGCTTCGATCCACACACGGCCCAGGGTGTAATACATGGCGTAGAGCCAGAAGAGCCGCCCACGCCGGAAGTTGAACCTCCGGTCCAGGATGAGCAGGAGGGCCACGCCAACCAGGTTCCACAATGACTCGTACAGGAACGTGGGGTGAAAGAGCGTGTCAGCAGGCATCCCGGGCGGGAAATTCGCGTTATCGGCGTCGACCTGGAGACCCCAAGGCAGGGTGGTGGGGCTGCCGAAGAGTTCCTGGTTGAAGTAGTTTCCCCACCTGCCGATGGCCTGAGCGAGCAGCAGTCCGGGTGCAGCTGCATCGAGGAAAGCGGTGAGCTTCACTCCTGCACGGCGGCAGCCGATCCAGGCACCGACTGCGCCCAGCAGCACGGCGCCCCAGATCCCCAGGCCCCCACGCTGGATCTGCGGAATCAGGGAAAGGTCCCCTGTGCCGTCAAAGCCCGGGCCGAAGTAGGCATCCGGGGATGAGAAGACGTGATAGAGGCGTCCGCCGATGATGCCGAAGGGAATGGCCCAGATGGCGATGTCCCACAGGCTGCCTTCCGGCGTTCCTCTCTTGTTCCAGCGTCGGGACGTGAGCCATAGGCCCGCAATGATGCCTGCCAGGATACACAGGGCGTAGGCATGGATGCGGAGTGACCCCCACGGCAGCGGGATATCGAAGCCGGACCAGTCCGGGCTCGGGATGCTTGCCGGCACGAGGGCGGCAGCGTGGAGGACAGTCTGCATTATTTAGGCTTCTTCCCTGTTAAGTCCGGTCCGGAGATCCTTGGTGAGCGCGGCAACCGCGTCCACACCGCCGTCGCGGATGGCGGCCACAAGCGCCGTGCCCACAATCACGCCGTCGGCGTACTCAGCAATTTCCCGGACGTGCGAAGCGGTGGAAACACCGAGTCCCACACATACGCGTTCGGCGCCTGCCGCTTTGGCTGCAGCCACTACATCCTTTGCGGCGCTGCTGACAGAGGACCTTGCCCCGGTGACACCCATGATGGAGACGGCGTAGACAAAACCGCGGCTGGCGTCGACAGTGCGGCGCATCCGTTCAGGCGATGAGGAGGGCGCGACGAGGAAAACCCTGTCCAGCCCGTACTTGTCGGAGGCTTCCATCCATTCGGCTGCTTCATCAGGGATGAGGTCCGGGGTGATGAGGCCCGCTCCGCCTGCTTCAGAGAGGCGGCGGGAGAACTCCTCAACGCCCATCCGGATCACCGGGTTCCAATAGGTCATGACCAGTACTGCCGCATCGGTTTTGCTGGTGATGCCGGCGACGACGTCGAACACCTGCCGCACGGAGAAGCCTTTGGCCAGGGCCTCAGTGGTGGCTGCTTGGATAACCTGGCCATCCATCACCGGGTCCGAATACGGGATGCCGATCTCAATGAGGTCGGCACCGTTCTCGGCGAGGGCAATGCCGGCGGCAATAGTGTCTTCAACGCTTGGGAACCCGGCCGGCAAGTACCCGATGAGTGCCGCCCGGCCTTCGGCGCGCGCCTTATCAATGGCTGCTGCCGATTTGCTGGTGCCGGTGATGTCCTGAACGGTACTCACAGCTGCTCTCCCTCTTTGCCGATCTCGGCTTCTGCGGAATCCTTGTCCAGGAGATCGAACCATTCAGCGGCTGTCGCCACATCCTTGTCCCCGCGTCCGGACAGGTTTACGAGCACGATCTTGTCCGATGCTTTACCTTCGGCGTCACCGTCTCCTGCGGCGAGCCGCTGCCCCACCTTGATGGCGCCGGCCAGGGCGTGCGCTGACTCGATGGCGGGAATGATGCCTTCTGTACGGCACAGGAGACGGAAGGCGTCCATGGCCTCGCTGTCGGTGATGGGCTCGTAGCTGACCCGTCCGATGTCCGCAAGGTAGGAGTGCTCCGGTCCTACGCCGGGGTAGTCCAGTCCGGCTGAGATGGAGTGGGACTCGATGGTCTGGCCGTCGTCGTCCTGCATCAGGTAAGAGCGGGCACCATGGAGGACGCCGGGCTTGCCGAGGGTGATGGTGGCTGCGTGGCGGCCGGTGTCGACGCCGTCGCCGCCTGCTTCAAAACCGTAGATCTTCACGGAGGGGTCATCGAGGAAACCGTGGAAGATCCCGATGGCATTGGATCCGCCACCGATGCACGCGCAGACGGCATTCGGCAGACGGCCGGTCTGGTCGAGGATCTGGGCGCGGGCTTCCTCGCCGATGACCTCATGGAAGTAGCGGACCAGCGCGGGGAACGGGTGGGCCCCGGCGGCAGTACCGAGCAGATAGTGGGTGTTTCCGACGTTCGCAACCCAGTCACGGAGCGCCTCGTTGATGGCGTCCTTGAGGGTCTGTGAACCGTTGGTGACAGGGATGACCGTGGCGCCCAGCAGTTCCATCCGGGCCACGTTCAGCGCTTGCCGGCGGCAGTCCTCAGCACCCATGTAGACAACACATTCGAGGCCAAGCAAAGCGGCGGCAGTGGCGCTGGCAACACCATGCTGGCCTGCACCGGTCTCGGCTATCACGCGGGTCTTGCCCATACGCTTGGCAAGGAGCGCCTGGCCCAGCACGTTGTTGATCTTGTGTGAGCCGGTGTGGTTGAGGTCTTCGCGTTTGAGGAACACCCGCACTCCCCCAGCGTGAGCGGAGAACCGCTTGGCCTCAGTGAGCAGCGAGGGACGCCCTGAGTAGTTCTTGTTCAGGTCCGCGATCTGCGCGATGAAGTCGGGATCGGCCTTGGCCTTCTCGAAGGTATCTTCAAGCTCATCCAGGGCGGCGATCAGCGACTCCGGCATCCAGCGCCCGCCGTAGGAGCCGAAGTAGGGGCCGGGTGCATGGCGCAGCGACGGTCCCCCTTGAAGGAATGCGTCCACGGCATCCTTGTCAGAGCCGGCTGTTGGTGCGTCGACCATCAGTCTCACCATCCTGTTCCACTGTTTCAGTGTCTATGTAGTGCTCAGTGTTCTGTGTCGCTCAGCGCTCTTCGTCGTGCGCCGTAAGGTGTCGTGCGGCAAAGTGTCGTGCGGTGGCAGACCGCTGCAGACGGCCGCCTGCAACGGAGTGCCTCGCTGTCAGACGCGGGCGGCGATAGCTTCAGCGCCGGCCGCTGTGAATTCGGCTATGCGCTCCCGCGGTGTCGCATCGCTGACCAGGGCTTCGCCGACGAGGATCGCGTTGGCGCCGTGAGCGGCGTAATGGGTGACGTCGTCGACGCCCCTCACGCCGGACTCGGCGACAATAACAGCACTTGCCGGAATGCTTCCTACCAGGGAGGCAAAAACGGAACGGTCGACGTCGAGAGTCTTCAGATTGCGCACGTTGACGCCGATGATTCTCGCCTCCGCCGCGACAGCCCGCTCGATCTCCTCGGGCGTATGCGTTTCCACGAGCACGTTCATCCCCAGTTCCGTGCTCAAGGCGCTGAACTCCTGCAGCTGGGCATCGGAAAGGGCTGCCACAATAAGCAGCACCATGTCCGCCCCGTGTGCGCGGGCTTCCCAGATCTGGTACTCGTCCAGGGTGAAGTCCTTGCGGAGCAGCGGGATATCGACACTTGCCCGGACGGCATCGAGGTCGGCAAGGGAGCCGTTGAAGCGGCGCTGTTCGGTCAGGACGCTGATTACTGAAGCTCCGCCGTCGGCGTACTGGACGGCCAGCGCGGCAGGATCACTGATGCTGGCGAGGTCCCCCTTGGAGGGACTGCGCCGCTTAATTTCGGCAATGACCTTGAGCTGTTCGCGGCTGGCGGAGTTTCCGCCCAGGGCCGCCCAGGCATCGCGGGCAGGGGCGACTGCAGACGTGAGGTCCTTCAGTTCTGCAAGGGAAACGAGGCGACGCCGTGCCTCCAGATCCTCCCTAACACCGGCGTTGATGTCATCGAGAACTGTCACTGCTAGTGGCCGGAGTTCTTCAGCTTGCTGCCGCCGACGCCGTAGCCTGCCTTGCGCATCGCGAAACCGAGGATCAGGCCGACCAGCATCACGATCCCGCCGGCGATGAAGATGGGGGTGCTGGCAATGACGAACGCGATGGAGGCAATGAGTGCACCAACGAGCATCACGATGACGCATGTCCACGCTGCCGGGCTGTTGCCATGACCAAGCTCGATGCTGTGGTCTACGCCTAGGTTGGCATCGGCGGCGGAGGCGCCTGCCGGTGAACCTGACTTGGATGCGGAAACAGTGGCTTTGCTCATGGAAATCTCCTCAGGATGAATACTGCTTACATTCTGCCATTTTTTGTCCTTGCCTTGGACATCGGCTCAAGTGGGGTCGTCGCCCCTTGACAACCGGTCCCAGCTGTCAATCTCGTCAGCCGGACCGGAAGCTTCAGGATTTGTGCCGCCAGCCGCAGCGTCAAACCGCGTGCGCGCCTTCCAATACCGGCTCGCAGGGATTATCAGCAGGGCGCCCAACCCCAGCATTGCTCCGGCAACGACGGCGAGGGCCGGGAAAGCCGTGACGCTCACCTGGACGTTACTTCCGGAAATGCCGGTTGCTGCGGCTATAGCGCCCTGGGACGCAGTCAGCGGATCAGCCAGGACCGTCAGGGCCGCCGCCACGATTCCCGCAGAAGCGGCGACCACAATCCCCGTAATAATCCAGCGCGCGATCCTGCCGGCGATCGAGGCCGCAAGGCCGCCGGCCAAGGCGACGAGCGCAAGTGCTGTTACCGCTGTTGCCGCTTTACTCCCCTGGACCGGCAAGCCATCCTGGCTGTTGACCGCCTGGCCAAGCTGCGCGGGATCCAAATGGACGGTTATCCAGGTCTGGGTGGTGGTTCCGACGACGGCCAGCGCCATCAGGGCAATGATCATGACGATGGACGGTTTTCGTGCCCAGGCCGGTATGGGCCTGGTTCCGGTTCCTCCCGCCACGGTTCCCGTAGCGGTGGAGTCGGCGCCGCCTTCTGTGGAGCCCGAGGCGGAAGCAGCACTGGCGCCGCCGGACTTGTCGAGACGGCGCATCAGACGCCCGGACCTGTAGCGGCCGGCGATGGCGGGAAGCTGCCTGGAACGGGCACGCCTTCCTCCTGGATGTTGTGGAGCGAGCCCGCTATGTGGACTGCCCGGAGCGGGGCGGCGGCCTTGTTGACCGTTTCGAGGGCTTCGGTGGGATTGACCGAATCCGCCACGATCCCGCCGCCGGCCTGGACGTAGGCGCGGCCCTCACGCAGGAGTGCTGAACGGATGGTGATGGCCATGTCCATGTCCCCGGCAAAGTCCAGGTAGCCGACCACTCCGCCGTAGATGCCCCGGCGGTGCGGTTCGAGTTCGTCCAGCAGGCGCAGCGCACGCGGTTTCGGAGCACCGGAAAGCGTTCCCGCCGGAAAAGTAGCCTTCAGGACGTCATAGGCCTTGGCCGTGGGGGCGAGGTTGCCCACCACTGTGGAGACGAGATGCATGATGTGGCTGAAACGCTCCACCTCCATGAACTGGGTGACATCCACAGTGCCGGCAACACAGACCTTGGAGAGGTCGTTACGGGAGAGGTCAACCAGCATCAAATGCTCAGCCCGCTCCTTTTGGTCGGCCAGCAGTTCCTCGGCCAGTGCCTTGTCCGCTTCCACGGTCTTGCCCCGAGGGCGGGATCCCGCGATCGGGTGGGTGATGACTTCCTCGCCGTTGACGGTGACGAGTGCCTCCGGCGACGAGCCCACGATCGAGTAGTCACGCCCGTCGGCATCTTGGAGGCTGAAGATGTACATGTACGGGCTGGGGTTGGTGTTCCGGAGCACGCGGTAGACGTCGAGCGGGCTGGCCCCGCATTCCATCTCGAAACGGCGCGAAATGACCACCTGGAAGACTTCGCCGTCGACGATTGCTTCCTTCCCGCGGTCGATGGCGGCCAAATATTCCGGCTCGTTCCAGCGTTCCTGCACGCTGGATGCAAAGTCCAAGGCTGCAGGCTCCAGGACCGAGACGGGCTGCTGCACGGGGGCGCTGACCCTGCTCAGCAGCCCCTTCACCCGAGCGACGGCGTCGTGCCAAGCCTCATCGACGCGTTCGGTGCTGTTATCGAAGTTGATGGCATTGGCGATGAGCAGCACTGTGCCGTCTGTGTTGTCGTGAACTGCCATGTCGGTGACCAGGTTGAGCGCCATCTCGGGCAGCTGGAGATCATCCTCCGGCGGACTGGTGAGCTTCTCCCAGTGGCGCACCGTTTCCCAGCCGAGGAAGCCGACCAGCCCGGACGTGAAGGGGGGCAGGCCCTCGAACCTGTCAGTCCGCAAGGCCTCAATGGTGTCCCGCACAGCGTCCACAGGGTTGCCGTCGACCGGGACACCCTTCGGTGGCTCGCCGAGCCAGTGCGCCTGGCCGTCTTTGGTGGTCAGGGTTGCCCGGGACTTGGCGCCAATGAAGGAGTACCTGGACCAGGAGCCGCCCACGGCCGCGGATTCCATGAGGAAGGTGCCCGGCTGTCCTTGTGCGAGCTTGCGGTAGAGGCCGATCGGCGTTTCAGCGTCCGCCAGGACCTTCAGCCGGACGGGGATGACGCGGCTATGGCCTGCGAGTTCGCGGAACTCTTCCAGGCCCGGGCTGATGACTCCAAGGTCCTGCATGGCTATGGTTCTCCGCCTGTTCTATGAGTGGCAATTGAAAGTAGGGGGTGTGCTGCAGGTCCTGGTCAGGAGGAACTGCCTGTTACGGCGTCGAGTTCGCGGCCGTCGAAGCATGTGCGCGTTCCGGTGTGGCAGGCCGCGCCTACCTGGTCCACTCGGACCAGCAGGGCGTCTCCGTCACAGTCCAATGCCACCGACTTGACCCACTGGACATGACCCGACGTGTCTCCTTTGCGCCAGTACTCCTGGCGGGAGCGGGAATAGAAGGTCACCCGACCGGTGCTCAGGGTCCGCTGGAGTGCTTCATCGTCCATCCAGCCCAGCATGAGCACTTCATTTGTGTCGAACTGCTGCACGACGGCGGCCACCAGGCCGGCACTGTCACGCTTGAGGGCAGCGGCGATTCCGGCCGGAAGGTCACTGGCCTGTGGCGACGAACCAGCCCATGAACCAGATGCGGCTACAGGCGTGGAAACGGGCGGGTTTGACGCGCGCGGGGCGGGGGCGGGCTGCTCAGACATCAGGTCAAGTCTAGTGCCTGCCGAAAGTGTGAAGATCAGCAACAACCGAGGCGGCGGTTCCACTGCGCGTGTCCCGCCCTCTCGTGCTACTTTCACAAGTGATGCATTTCGTCGAACCGTCCCGAGAAGTTCTGGCCGAGACCCTGCTGGCGGCCGGTCCGGACTCCCCCACGCTCTGCACGGGATGGCAAACCCGCGATCTCGCCGCGCACCTCTATCTGCGTGAGCGGAAGGCCGCCGTCGGCTTGGGGCTCCTGTTCAAGGGCCTGGCAAAGGCCTCCGACAAAGCGACGGCGAAACTGGCCGCCAAACTCAAGACCACTGAGGACTACAACCGGTTGGTCAACACCTTCCGCGCAGGTCCTCCGGTTCTCTCCCCCATGAATATTCCGGCGCTGGACGAAAGCTCGAACCTCATTGAGTACTTCGTCCACACCGAAGACGTCCGCCGCGCAGTTGACCGCTGGGCTCCCCGCGCCTTGGACGCCGAATACTCGGACGCGCTCTGGGACGAACTCGTTAAGCGCGCTGCCATTCTGTACCGCGGCGTGGACCTCGGCGTGGTGCTGGTGCGCCCTTCAGGCCCGCGGCACGTTGCCAAGCGCGCGCCTGTTTCAGTTGCGATCGTGGGGGAACCCGGTGAGCTGCTGATGCATGCGCACGGCCGGACGAAACACGCCCTCGTAACATTTGAAGGCCAGCCGGACGCCGTTGCGCTCCTCCAGTCAGCAGAAGTCGGCCTGTAGCGCTTTCCTTCAGGTGGGTGGGCCAGCGGCTCAGCGGACTTCGAAACCGGCTTCGCGGATTGCCGTCTTGACCTGTGAAATCATGTCATCTGGCCCGAAGTGGAAGATTGATGCGGCCAGGACTGCGTCTGCTCCCGCGGCTACGGCCGGTGGAAAGTGCGCCGGTTCGCCGGCTCCGCCTGAGGCGATGATGGGCACCCGCACCGCCGCACGGACCAAACGGATGAGCTCCAGGTCGAAGCCGTCCTTGGTTCCGTCAGCGTCGATGGAGTTGAGCAGGATTTCGCCCACGCCACGGTCCGCTGCCTCTTTGGCCCACGCGATGGCATCGATTCCAGTCCCTTGACGGCCCCCGTGGGTCGTCACCTCGTAGCCGGACGGGGTGGGTTTGGAACCGGGGCGGTTGCGTCGTGCATCCACGGACAGCACCAGCACCTGGGAGCCGAAGTGGCGGGTAATCTCATCCACCACGTCCGGGCGTGCCACAGCGGCTGTGTTGATGGACGCCTTATCTGCTCCGTAACGCAGAAGCTTGTCCACCTCAGCAACGCCCCGCACGCCGCCGCCTACTGTCAGCGGGATAAACACTTCTTCGGCCGTCCGGCGCACGACGTCGAAGGTGGTCTCGCGGTTGCCGGAGGACGCTGTGACATCAAGGAACGTCAACTCGTCGGCACTGCCATTGTCGTAGCGGTGAGCGAGCTCCACTGGGTCTCCGGCATCGCGAAGGCCTTCAAAGTTGATGCCCTTGACCACGCGGCCGGCATCAACGTCCAGGCAGGGGATGACGCGTACGGCTACAGCCATGACTACTCCTGAAAATTCATAAAGGAAACTCTTTGGACGAGGCGCTCAGATGCGGCAGGCGTGGATGCTGCTGACAAGGATGGCACGGGCACCCAGGTCATAGAGCTCGTCCATAATCCGGTTGGTTTCCTTCTTCGGCACCATGGAGCGCACTGCCACCCAGTCAGAGTCGCGCAGCGGGGAGACAGTAGGAGACTCAAGGCCGGGGGTCAGCGCGGCTGCCTCTTCCACCAGTTCCTTACGGATGTCGTAGTCCATCAGAACGTACTGGCGGGCTACGAGGACACCCTGAAGACGGCGGATCAGGACATCGGCCGCAGGATTCTTTTCACCCTTGCGGCCGATGAGTACCGACTCGGAGAGCAGGATCGGTTCCCCGAAGATTTCCATCCCGGCAGCCTTGAGCGTGGTCCCGGTCTCGACGACGTCGGCAATGGCGTCCGCGACGCCGAGCCTCACGGAGGACTCGACGGCGCCGTCGAGCCGTACCACTTTGGCGTTGATGCCTCGCTCGGCGAGGTATCCGCGCAGCAGTCCGTCGTAGCTCGTGGCGAGCCGCTTGCCCTCAAGCTGTTCGACGGCGTCGAAGTCACCCACGGGCCCAGCGAAGCGGAAAGTGGAGGCGGCAAACCCAAGGCCGAGCAGCTCCTCAGCCTCCACCTCGGCGTCCAACAGAAGATCCCGGCCAGTGATCCCGACGTCGAGCGTTCCCTGTCCTACGTACACGGCGATGTCACGCGGGCGGAGGAAAAAGAACTCAATGTCGTTGTCCGGATCAACCAGCACGAGCTCGCGGCCGCCGTCGCGGCGTTGGCGGTAGCCTGCCTCGGCGAGCATCTCGGAGGCGGCTTCGGACAGGGATCCTTTATTGGGAACGGCAACTCGCAGCATGGAGGAAAATCTTTCTGGGTGGGGACGGAATCGGTTCAAGCAGGGTATGACCGCAGCGGGGCGGCTAAAGATGCTTGTAAACGTCTTCCAGGCTGAGTCCCTTGGCAAGCATCAGAACCTGCAGGTGGTAGAGCAGCTGGGAGATCTCCTCAGCGGCTGCTTCGTCGGATTCGTACTCAGCAGCCATCCAGACTTCCGCCGCTTCTTCGACAACCTTCTTGCCGATGCCGTGGACCCCGGACTCCAATTCAGCGACCGTGCGGGAGCCGGGCGGGCGTGTTGCAGCCTTCTCACTGAGTTCTGCAAACAGCGTCTCGAAATTCTTCACGCCCTCCAGCCTACTTGCTCAAGGCTGGAGAGCGCCTGCCGGGCCGTAGCATGACGACGGCGTTGTGACAGAAAGCACAGAGGGCTCACTGCCGGTACTGGCTCAGGGTCACTGCCGTTGCGAGGGCTGCCGTCACGGCTTCATGGCCCTTGTCCTCGGAGGAACCCGGAAGGCCGGCCCGGTCCAGGCCTTGCTGTTCCGTGTCACAGGTAAGCACACCGAATCCAACGGGGACGCCGGTTTTGACGCTGACATCGGTAAGGCCCATCGTGGCGGCCTGGCAGACGTAGTCAAAGTGGGGCGTGCCTCCCCTGATCACCACACCGAGGGCCACGACGGCGTCAAAGTGTGGCGCCAGCCGGGCCGCCGCAACGGGAAGCTCGAAGCTGCCGGGTACCCGCAGGACGGTGGGCTCGCTGATGCCGGCCTCTTTGGCAGCCCGGAGCGCACCGTCAAGCAGGCCGTCCATGATCTGCGTGTGCCAACTGGCAGCAACAATCGCCAGTTTCAGGCGTGACGTTTCGTCAGGATTCAGGGTGGTCAAGTCGATTTCGGGCGCGCCGTGTCCGCTCATTACGAGGTTCCGTTCAGTAGTTGTGGTGAGTCGTGGTGTTCAGTTTTGACGAGACAGCTCAGCCTGGGTCAGTTCAGGCAGAGGCCGGCTCAGTCCTGTTCGTGGTCAAAGGGGGTGGGGGCCATACCGGGGGCAATGGTTGCAACGGCAGCTGACTCAGGTCCCAGGACGAGCCGATGGTCCATCCGGTCCTTCTTGGTCTGCAGGTACCGGATGTTCTGCTCCCGTGAGGGAACCTCGGTAGGAACCATCTCAATCACTGTCACTCCGGCCTTGGCCAACCTGTTCTGCTTGTCCGGGTTGTTGCTCAACAACCGGATTTTGGTGAGGCCCATTTCTGCCAGGATCTGAGCCGCAGCCTTGTAGCGCCGGGCGTCAACCGGCAAACCCAGCTGCTCGTTTGCTTCTACGGTGTCCAATCCGGCTTCCTGGAGGGCATAGGCCTTGATCTTGTTGGCCAAGCCGATGCCGCGGCCTTCCTGCCCGCGGAGGTACAGCAACGTCCCGCCGTATTCGCTGATCATCTCCAGCGCATAGGCGAGCTGTTCACCGCAGTCGCAGCGGTAGGACCCGAAGACGTCGCCCGTGAGGCATTCCGAGTGCAGCCGCACCAAGGGTGCCTGCCCATCGGTGGGCGGAATGGGAGAGCTCACTGCCAGGTGCTCGGCACCGGTTTCGAGGTCAATCCACGCCTGGGCAACCAAACCGCCGAACTCGCTGGGCAGCTGGACCACCGGGCCACCGCTGACCGGGTGGGGCTCTGCGCCGTTAGCTGCCTTTTGAGCCTTCGAAGCCGTCATTATTTCTCCTCTTTTCCGGCCGGAACCGATGCCCGCCTACTGTGGTCCCCATTGCCCAGATAGCTCACAAGGTCCTCGATCGAGATGAGCGGGCAGCCATGTTCTGCAGCAAAAACGCGCAGTCCATCCAGCCGCATCATCTCTCCGTTGTCATACACCAATTCTGCAATCACACCCACGGGCGACAGTCCCGCCAGCCGGCACAGCTCAACAGCCGCTTCCGTATGGCCCGGACGTTCCCGTACACCACCCTCAACAGCACGAAGCGGAAAAACATGCCCGGGACGTGTAAGCGAGGCAGGCTGGCTGGCCGGATCGGCCAGCACCCTGGCAGTCAGGGCACGGTCTGAGGCCGAGATTCCCGTGGTCACGCCGGCGGCCGCATCACAGGAAACAGTGTAGGCAGTTCCCTTGGAGTCTTCGTTGACTTCAACCATCGGCGGCAACGCCAGGGCATCAGCGCGGGCACCGTCGAGGGGAACACAAATGACGCCCGAGCTGTAGCGGACGGTCCAGCCCATGAGAGCCGGCGTGGCAAACTCCGCCGCGAAAATGATGTCGCCCTCATTTTCGCGGTCCTCGTTGTCCACCACGATGACCGGTCGGCCCGCGGCGATGGCCCGTACGGCTTCTTCAATGCTGTCCAAAGGTGCAGGAACAACGTCCAATTCGACAGGAGCGCCCAGATCCACAGGGCCGGCCGCAGTGGAGGCCGGGCTCACAGCGAGACCCCCGTGTCTACTGCCTGCGGCGCCGATGCGGATTGCTCCCGTGCCGCCGGCAGCGAGAACGCCAACAGGCGCTCCGTGTACTTTGCCAGCACATCAACTTCCAGATTCACCGGGCTCCCTATGCTCTTTGCTCCCAGACCGGTCTCTGCCAATGTGGTGGGGATCAGTCCGACCTCAAACCAGGGCGCCGGCTCCTGCGGCGGGCTGACGGCACTAACGGTGAGGGATACGCCGTCGACCGCAATGGAGCCCTTTTCGGCGACATACCGTGCAAGACCGGACGGCACTTCGAACCTCAGCCGGTCCCAGTTTTCCAGGGATTCCCGTTCCACCAGACTGCCGACACCGTCCACGTGGCCCTGGACGACGTGGCCGTCGAGGCGGCCGCCAGCGGGAACACACCGCTCAAGGTTGACGGCGTCCCCCGCCTGCAGCTGGCCAATCGTGCTCCTGAGGAGGGTCTCGCCCATGACGTCGACGCTGAACTCCTTGCCCGCTATCTCAGTCGCAGTCAGGCATACGCCGTTCACTGCAATGGATCCGCCCAGAGCGAGGCCCTCGGTGGTCCCGGGCGCCTGCAGGCGGAGGGTTGCGCTGCCCTCTCCCCTGTCCAAGGACAGGACTTTGCCCTGTTCGGCGATAATTCCGGTAAACATCAATAGCCTCCTGCTGTGCTGCCGGCACCTGTCAGGTGCACGGTTGAATCGGTTGAAGTTGCCTTGGAAAGTTCGGTGATGGCGGAGCCGGCTGATGTTTCTGAGCCGGCAGGACGAAGATGGAGCCGAAGGTCGCGGCCAAGGGACTGAACGGCTCCGCCTCCGGCGGGATCCCATTCCCAATGCTGGGCATCGGACAGCGTTGTAATGCCGAGGTCGCCCAGCGCTGCGGTGCCGGACCCCAGCAACGTGGGTGCCAGGTAAATAATCAGTTCATCCACCAGCCCGGCGGCCAGGAAAGCGCTGAGGATGCGGGAACCGCCCTCCACCATCAGATGGCGCACTCCGGCAGCGAAGAGGGTGTCCAGGGCCTGCCGGGGGTCCCTTGTGGCGAGATGGAGTACGCGGCCCTCTTCTCCATGGATAGCGGCATTCTCGGGAATGCTCCGGAGCCCCATGACAGCCCGCAGTGGTTGCCGGCCTTCGGGCTCACCGGCGGAATTCCTGGCTGTCAGCCGGGGGTTGTCGATCAGAACTGTTTGGGTGCCTACAAGGATCGCATCAATCCGGCCGCGGGTACTGTGATTGTCGGCCAGCGACTCCGGACTTGAAATCCACTGGCTGGTGCCGTCCTGGGCCGCAATTCTGCTGTCGAGGGTCTGGGCGATGTGGAGGGTGACGAAAGGCCGCTTGGACAGTACGGCCTCGAACCATCTGCGGTTCAGGTCAAAGGCGCCCTCGGCGTTCAGGCCTGAACATACCTTAACTCCCGCCGCCAGCAGGGTGGCCGCTCCACCGGCAGCCGGATCATGCGGGTCATCGACGGCATAAATGACTTTGGCCATGCCTGCATCGATGATTGCCTGAGCGCAGGGACCGGTGCGGCCGCAGTGATTGCAGGGTTCAAGGGTGACCACCATGGTGGTACCTGACAGATCCAGTCCCTGCGATCCCGCCTGCGCAATGGCGTCAGCCTCGGCGTGGGGAGTTCCGGCTCCGCGGTGATAGCCGGTTGCCATCTGGCGGCCGGCGGCATCGAGGATTACCGCTCCCACCAAGGGGTTAACCCCACGGGGTCCCTTGAGGGCCTCTGCCAAGGCGCGTTCCATTGCTGCCATTTCAGGCTGCGTGAATTCACCGTCTGAGAGCACCTGTGCGTCGTTCCTTCCCTCGAAAACCGCGTGGGCTCCGGGGGTATACGACAGCAAAAATCCGTGGCGCATGTAAGCGCCACAGAAACAGCCGTACGTGCTTCTCTCATCCAGACTTTAACTGTCGGTACCGGAATTTCACCGGTTCAACCGTCCGCCGGACACCTTCAAAGAGAAAGCACCGGCTCGCGGGTCGCGGACTGTCACCGCCGGTTCGGACTTACACCGACCCCGGAGCACGTATTGTGTGTTGTTATTCTGTCACAACCTCACTGTCCGCCCGGGTATTCCCGTCAGAATGCGTCACAGGGAGAATTCTTTTCGCCGTAACCGAGGGCGTCACCGACGGCTAGCGGCTGCCGGCCTTCCGAAGCCGCTCCACAGCTTCCGACGGGTCCTCGGCGCCATAAACTGCGGAACCTGCCACAAAGACATTCGCTCCGGCTTCAGCTGCCCTGATGATGGTTTCTTCCGTGATGCCGCCGTCCACTTGCAAGGCCACGCCCGTTCCCGCGCCGTCGATGGCAGCCCGTGCCCGGCGGATCTTGGGCAGCGTGAGGTCCAGGAAGGACTGGCCGCCAAAGCCCGGCTCCACGGTCATGATGAGGAGCAGGTCCAGTTCCGGCAACATGTCCAGGTACGGCTCCACCGGGGTTCCCGGCCGTAAGGCCATTCCTGCCTTCGCTCCCCTTGCCCGCAATTCGCGGGCAAGTTTGATGGGGGCGATCGAGGCTTCGACGTGGAAGGTCACGGAAGCCACGCCTGCGTCGGCGTACGCCGGGGCCCAGCGGTCGGGGTCGTTGATCATCAGGTGGGCGTCCAGTGGCACAGGGCTCACGGCCTGGATCCGCTGCACCACCGGCAGGCCGATCGTCAGGTTGGGAACAAAGTGGTTGTCCATAACGTCAACATGGACGGCGTCGGCGTTGCTGATGCGGCGAAGCTCAGCCTCGAGGTTCACGAAGTCCGCAGAGAGGATGCTGGGATTGATACAGCACTGGGCCATGAGGGAGTCCTTTCACAGTAAGGGCGCTGCCAAGCCAACAACGGCCGGCGGTTTTCAGTTGAAGGTGCTTGCGGGATGGATGTTGCCTGGCAATCCCGGTGTCAGGACTTCTTCCGGATCAGGGCAAGGAACATTGCGTCAGTGGCATGGAGGTGAGGCCACAACTGCGCCGTCCCCTCATGCCCGGCCTCCAAGTGCCCGGTCAGGCTCACGTTGTCCAGCACAGCTCCGGCATCCAGCAATTCAAGGTCATCACGCTTGCGGAGGACATCGCTGACCACGGCGGTGGTTTCGGCGGGGTGCGGGGAGCAGGTCACGTACGCCACCACTCCGCCGGGCCGGACCGCAGCCAAAGCCGACTTGAGCAAATCCCTCTGCAGGGGGCCCAGGTCTGCGAGGTCTTTCGGAGAACGGCGCCAGCGTGATTCCGGACGGCGGCGCAGGGCTCCCAAACCGCTGCAGGGAACATCCACGAGGATGCGGTCGAACGTCTCGGGCTGTTCGCTGCCGAGCTCCCGGCCGTCGCCGGTGCGGACTTCCCACACGTCGTCCGGCACAATCGACAATGCCTGGCGGACCAGCTTGGCCCGGTGCGGCAGGGGTTCGTTGGCCAGCAAGCGTGCACCCCTCTGGTTGGCGAGGGCTCCCAGCAAGGCTGCCTTTCCGCCGGGTCCTGCGCAGAGGTCCAGCCAGAGTTCACCCTCTCCGGCGCTGGCGGAACCAGCGTGCCCAGCAATGTCCCGGCCTGCGCCTCGACGATTTCCCTGAAGATCGACGGCGGCCAGCGCACGGGCAACCAATTGGGAACCTGCGTCCTGGACCCTGGTGCTGCCTTCCCGGATGGATGCCAGCCTGCCTAGGTCTCCTCCGCTGGAAAGTGCCGAGTCCTCAACAAGCTCACCGGGTATCGCACCATTCTCCAGCGCTTCGTCGAGGCTCCCCAAGCCGGGCAATGCCACAAGGTTGACCACAGGAGCCGCGTTGTCCGCTTCAAGCAGCCCGGTGATTTCCGTTACCGGCCGGCCGTGCGCCACCAAAGATTGCCGCAATGCCCTGACGATCCACTCCGGATGGGCATGGCGGACTGACGCAATGGCGGTTTCGTCGGTCTCGTCCCGAAGGAGCTCCTCAAGCCATTCATCAAGGCTGCGGGCAGAAACCTTCCGCAGCACCGCATTGATCAGTGCGGACGGCCCGGCTCCGATAACAGCGCGGGCAAGGCCGACTGTCTGATCCAGGGCAGCGTGCGCAGGGACACGCATCGCCAACAGCTGATGGGCTCCGATCCGAAGGGCATCGAGGATTGCCGGATCGAGCTGGTCGAGGGGACGGTCAACGCAGCGGGCCAAAACGGCGTCGTAAGTCCCCTGACCTCGGAGGGCGCCATAGCTGAGCTCGGTGGCAAAACCCGCGTCGCGCTTGTCCAGCCCATGGTGCCGGATGCGGGCGGGGAGGACAAGGTTTGCATAGGCGTCCTCGGACGCAACGGCCCGGAGCACTTCAAAAGCCACCAGGCGGGCGGGATCGGCACGGCGCGTGCGCTGGGAAGGTGCGTTTTCAGTAAAACTGCGCTGCGATGTCCGGTTACGTTCCCGGCCCTGCGCGTTCCGCTGGCTGCCGCCGGCGCCGCTACTCCGCTGCCCACCACTCCGTTGCCCACCGCTGCGCTGGCCACGGCCGTTGCCGCCTGTGCCGGACCCGCTCATTCGAACACCATGCTTTCCACTGAAGTCTGTCCGCGCACCCAATCAGCGGCGGCCATCATTTTCTTGCCCGAGGGTTGGATCCTCGTTAATTCCACAGCGTGCGAGCCTGTTCCTACCAGCACAGCCTTTTCCCTCAGGGCGACGCGGCCCGGTTCCAGGTCAAGGGTATCCGGGCGGAGAACCACTGGCTCCAGCTTCAGACGCTGGCCCTCAAATGTTGTCCAGGCTCCCGGCTCAGGAGTCACGCCCCGGGCACGCCGGCCAACCGCGAGAGCGGGCTGATGCCAATCGAGGCGGGCGTCGTCAATGGTGAGCTTGGGTGCCAGCGAGACCTCGCCGCTCTGGGGCACGGCAGCAGCGGCGCCGGCTTCCACTGCCAAGAGAGTCTGGGCGAGGAGAACGGCTCCGCTGTGCGATAACCGCTCCAGCAGCTCGCCGGAGGTGTCGTCGTCGTGTACCTTTTCGGTGAGCGTGCCAAAAACGGGACCCGTGTCCAGGCCCTCTTCCAGAAGAAAGGTCACGGCCCCGGTCACGTCATCACCGGCGATGACAGCGTGCTGGACCGGTGCGGCACCACGCCAGGCCGGCAGCAACGAGAAATGCAGATTGATCCAGCCGTGTTGCGGGACGTCAAGAGCCGCGCGGGGTATGAGCCCGCCGTAGGCCACGATAGCCGCCACCTCGGGTTTCAGGTCCGCGATCCTGGCGGTGACTTCAGCATCCACCTTGGCTGCGTGAATCACGTCAATTCCGAGTTCCGCGGCCCGGGCTGCGACCGGAGAGGGGGTCAGCACGCGCTTGCGGCCAAGGGGTGCGTCGGGTCGCGTGAGCACGGCGACGACGTCAAACCCGGCACCAAGCAAAGCATCCAGGGAAGGCACTGCGACCGCTGGTGTTCCAGCAAAGAGAACCCTCATCCGGCTGTTCCGGAACCGATGCCAAAGCTGGAACCGACAGTCCGTGCCCGCTTCGCGGTGGTTTGTTCCGCAACGGAGTGGTAGTTGGCGGCGCGGATGGCGCGAAGGGCAGCCTTGCGGTCCTCTCCCTCAAGACGGTCCGTAAAAAGGACGCCGTCGAGGTGGTCAGTCTCGTGCTGGAAGCAGCGGGCGAGCATGCCGTCAGCCTCCACGCTGACCGGGTTGCCGTTCAGGTCTACGCCTGATGCCTTGGTGGCCCGACGACGGCGGACGGGGAATCCAAGCCCGGGAATGGACAGGCAACCTTCCACTTCGTCCTCCTGGAAGTCGTCACTGTTTTCCAGCACCGGGTTGATGATGTGCCCTTCAACCCCGCCGATCCGGTAGGTGAAAACGCGGAGGCTTACTCCGACCTGCGGAGCCGCGAGTCCTGCACCGTCAACATCCTCCATGGTTTCGACCATGTCAGCGACCAGTTTTCCCAGCTCCGGTCCGAAGTCCGTCACGGGATCGGCCACGGTGCGGAGCACAGGATCCCCGATGATACGGATGTTCAGAATGGCCATGGGCAGTCTTTCCTCACGGTGGAGAGGTACGGGATCCCATCCAGTTTAGATGCAGCATCTGTCAGGAGGGGCACGAGGTGTCGGCTAAGGCAGTGGTGTGGCTGGCTGGTGGGACACCGGCGGGGCAACAGGCAGCAGCGCACTTCCGGCGCTTCCCGTGTCGGCGGCCATTTCCCAAACACGCCGGAGAGCACAGAACTTCCACCAGTGATGCTTAAGGACCTCGGGGTTGGCCCTCGAGGGACGCACTTCGGTCTCGCCCAGGGCCACGGCCAGGAGCACGGGTGCTTCTCCGTGCTTCCAGGGTTCCCATTCGCCGGCTACAGGGTCTACGAGGCTCTCTTCGGCCTTCATTCCCGCCACCAGCTGCATCACCACTTTGTCGTCCAGGGGCTTGACCGTTCCATCCCTGGTGGTGCCTTTGGTTTTGTAGTCGATGAGGCAGGTCCGGCCGTTGATGCGGGCCACCAGATCCAGGGTTCCTGCATAGCCCACTGTTTGGTTCCAGACTGTGATCTCCGGAGCGATGGGCTCAACGCGGTACAGCTCCCACCATTCATCAAACCGGGCGGCAAAGGCTTCCTCGCCGTTGGCTGCCAGGGCCTCGCGCGTTTCCTTCATGCGGTGCGGCTTGCCCAGCGCCCTCAGGGCCACCTGCTCGCAGTAGTCATGAACACGGTCACCACGTTTCGCAGCGACATCGCGGTAGGCCTCCGCTGCCTTGGCGGCCCTGTTGACCGCCTGCCTTACTTGCGCCGGACTGCCCAGAATGCCCGGGAGCAGGGGGTCGCTGGCAAGGCTGCTCGCACCCATATAGCCGAACCATCCATCCAGGCCATGGGGCTGTTGCCCTATGACGGTGGTGATGGATGGAACAGAGAAGTCCGCGGTAGTGGAACGGGCGTACATGCGGCCATAATCAGTGGCGTGGGCAAGCAGTGGAGCGGTCATATCTCAACTCTTTCACAAAGGACCGACAGGAAGTCCAGCTCACTGAAACCGTCTGGACCACAAGTAAGAAACACAAAAAGACCCGCTCCGTTGCAATAACGGAACGGGCCTTCGGGGTGGGCGATACTGGGTTCGAACCAGTGACCTCTTCGGTGTGAACGAAGCGCGCTACCACTGCGCCAATCGCCCCTGATGCCTTTGAATGCTAGCCCAGTCCGGTCGATTATAGAAATCGGCTGCCTGACACCATTATCCCACTTCCGGACTGCGCCAAAAGCAGCGGGAATTACACCGCTGTAATTAGCCAAAACCCCTAGAAATCAAGGAAGCAGCGGGGTCCATGTCAGTGGGCGGGAAAGCGATTTGGAGAATCCTTGAACCTCCTATAGAGTTTTTACTCGTTGGAACGCGAGGAAATGCCCGTCAGGGCACGGAATCAACCCTCCAAACTGCGGACGTAGCTCAGCTGGTAGAGCACCACCTTGCCAAGGTGGATGTCGCGAGTTCGAATCTCGTCGTCCGCTCGCAGGACACTGTCACGGCAAGGGTTCTTCGGAACCGTGCTAACACGGTGGGTTGGCCGAGAGGCGAGGCAGCGGCCTGCAAAGCCGTATACACGGGTTCGAATCCCGTACCCACCTCGGTGAAAACCATGGTTTCCGGTTCAGGCTGGATGGCAATGGGCGATTGGCGCAGCGGTAGCGCGCTTCCCTGACACGGAAGAGGTCACTGGTTCGATCCCAGTATCGCCCACCAGAGCAATTCATTTTGCTTGTTGTAGAACGCCTCTGAGGCGTAACGATCTACATGTGCGGACGTAGCTCAGCTGGTAGAGCACCACCTTGCCAAGGTGGATGTCGCGAGTTCGAATCTCGTCGTCCGCTCTCTTTTCTTTTAAACCGCGTTATCTTTGCGCGGGCGATTGGCGCAGCGGTAGCGCGCTTCCCTGACACGGAAGAGGTCACTGGTTCGATCCCAGTATCGCCCACCCACGAAAGCAGCTCCCCCGGAGCTGCTTTTTTTGCTGTTAAAACACTCCCAAACGGTTGGCACCTCCATACTCCCCGGTTAGGATCGAAAGGCCAGGAGCGATCTGGCTCCGCGACTGAAGGGAGGTGCCCGTGGGATTACTTGACGATCTAAAGGGCAAGGCTCAGCAACTTATTGGTGGCAAGGAAGAAGCCATCAAGGACGGCATCGGCAAAGCCGGTGACTTCATCGATACCAAGACCGGTGGCAAGTACGCCGACAAAATCGATTCCGCCCAGCAAGGTGCAGCCGGCCTCGTGGACAAAGCTAACGGGACGCCCAACGCGGCGCCTGCAGCTGATGATCCCCACGTCGACGGTGAGCCACCTGTAGCCGGGGAACCCCGGCAGCAGGGCCTCTGACCCAACTAGGTACGTCAGCGAGGTGTCGGTCCCGCCGAGAGGCGGCGCCGGCACCTTCGGCGTTTAACAGGGCCTAGGAAGGCACAGCCTTCACGAAGGCTCGTGGTTTTGACCCTCGCGGGCCAGGGCTGTCAGGCGTGAGACTGCCCTGAAGTACTTCTTCATGTAACCGCCGGTCATCATTTCCTCGGTGAAGAGGCGGTCGAACGGAACACCGCTGGCCAGGATGGGGACGTCCTTGTCATACAGCCGGTCGGCCAGGACCACGAACCGCAGGGCAACTGCCTGTTCAGTGATGGTGTCCACATCGCGCCACACCACTCCGTCGATTCCGTCAATCAATTGCCGGTAGCGGCTCGGGTGGACGCCGGCCAGGTGGGCAATCAGGGTCTTGAAGTCATCCCTGGCCACAGTCTTGCCGTCGAACTCTGCCCTCATGTGATGGTTCAGTTCGTCATTACGCAAAGGCAGCGGCGCCGCCGGCAGACCGCGGTGGCGGAAGTCCTCGCCGTCGATCCTCACCACGTCGAACTGATCGGCCAGAACCTGGATCTCGCGCTGGAAGTCGACGGCGGCGAAGCGCCCGTCACCCAAGGAACCGGGAAGCGTGTTAGACGTCGCTGCGAGCTTGACGCCGGCGTCCGCCAACTCCCGCATCAGCCGCGACATGAGGACGGTATCGCCCGGATCATCCAGCTCGAATTCGTCGATGCAGACGAGCTTGTAGTGGCTGAGCGCTTCAACGGTCTTGCGGAAGGACAGCGCTCCCACGAGGTTGGTGTACTCAACAAATGTGCCGAAGGCTTTCGGGCCTGGCGTCGCGTGCCAGAGGGACGCCAGGAGGTGCGTCTTGCCGACACCGAATCCGCCGTCCAGGTAGATCCCGGCGCGGGAGGTGTCCTTTTTGCCAAAGAGCCGTTTGAAGAGGCCGTCGCCGTCGCGCGCGCCGACGCCGGTAGCGAAACCTTCAAGGGCTCGGACCGCTGCCGCCTGGCTTGGCTGGGAAGGATCGGGGCGGTAGCTGCCGAAGGAGACCGCGCCGAATCGTGGCGAAGGATAAAACCCCTTGAGGAGGTCATCCACGGAAACCGCCGGAGTGCGCGCGGCGAGCTGTTCGATCTGTACCAAGGTGGTCCGTTCTGCTGGTCTGTCCCCAGAAAGAATACCGGTATCGGCCTGACGGCAGCCGCCACGTGATGAAGGCCATATGTCCCTGTGTTAACGGAGGGAAGCAATAGTCCGGGGGCGTGGCTAGTGTTGGAGCAGGTCCGGCTGCCGTGACAACCCGTGCCCGGCCAGGACCCACTGACCGTTTTCAATGAAAGGCCATCAGAATGCCCTACCCCGTTGAACAGAACGAGAAATTTTCCGGCTATGTCCACCCGGAGCGGCTCGTATCCACCGAATGGCTCGCCGCGGCCATCGAGTCCGGAGCCGTGGGTGACGGCGGGCTTGTGGTGGTGGAGTCCGACGAAGACGTCCTTCTTTACGAAACCGGTCACATTCCGGGCGCCGTGAAGATCGACTGGCACACCGACCTGAACGATGAAGTCACCCGGGATTACGTGGATGGCGAGGCCTTCGCTGCCCTCGCTGCAGCCAAGGGTATTTCCCGGGACAGCACTGTGGTGATTTACGGGGACAAATCAAACTGGTGGGCAGCGTACGCCCTGTGGGTCTTCACCCTGTTCGGCCACGAGGATGTTCGCCTGCTGGACGGCGGCCGCGACAAGTGGATCGCAGAAGGCCGTGAACTCAGCACGGACGTACCTTCCCCGGCTCCGGGCAACTACCCCGTAGTGGAGCGCAATGACGCCCCCATCCGCGCCTTCAAGGAGGACGTGCTCGCCCACTTGGGCAAGCCGCTGATCGATGTCCGCTCCCCTGAGGAGTACACCGGGCAGCGCACGCACATGCCTGCCTACCCTGAAGAGGGTGCGCTCCGCGGCGGGCACATCCCCACCGCGGCTTCCATTCCCTGGGCCCGCGCAGCTGCACCGGACGGCACCTACCGCAGCCGCGAAGAACTCGAAGCGCTGTATCTCGGAGAAGCAGGTCTGACCCCGGGCGACGACGTCGTGGCCTACTGCCGTATTGGCGAGCGTTCCAGCCACACCTGGTTTGCCCTCAAGTACCTTCTTGGGTTTGACACCGTACGCAACTACGACGGGTCGTGGACTGAATGGGGGAACGCTGTCCGCGTTCCGATCGTCAAGGGTGCAGACCGCGGCACTGTTCCTTCTTCACGGCCGGCAACGGCAGAGGCATCGAACTAGCCGGGGAAAGCCCACACCACTCCCCTGCAAATACTGCGTAAGCTGGAACTGATGAATACCGATTCCCTCCCCGCCACCCTTGCGGAAATTGTTGATGATTTCCAGGCCCTCACCGAACCTGAGCGGCTCCAGCTGCTCCTGGAGTTCTCACGTGGACTTCCGGAACTGCCCGAGCATCTCAAGGACCACCCTGAACTGCTCGAACAGGTGGTGGAGTGCCAGTCACCGTTGTTCCTGACAATCGAGACGGAAAAGGGCGACGGCGGTGCTCCGGACAGCGTCCGGCTGTACTTTAAGGCGCCACCGGAAGCTCCCACCACTCGGGGATTCGCCGGTGTCCTCCATGAGGGACTTGATGGTTTGTCCGCTCAGGAAATCCTGGCCATACCGGATGACATGCCGGAGCTACTGGGACTCACGCGCGCCATTACCCCGTTGCGGATGAGGGGCATGACGGCAATGCTGGGCCGCATCAAACGTAAAGTTGCGGCCTCAGCCCGCTTCCAAGGCTGAGCCCGCACCAGCGGATGGCAAAAAAACAGGCTTCACAAGGAACACCGGCCACAGCTGCTTTAACTGCGGCCGGTGTTGCTTTTGTGTTGCATCCGTACCATCACGATCCCGCCACGGCGAGCTACGGTATGGAAGCCGCCGAGGCGCTGGGCATTGACCCGGCCAAGGTGTTCAAGACCCTCATGGTCGACGTCGACGGGCAGCTGGCCGTGGGAGTGGTTCCCGTCAGCGGCAATGTGGATCTGAAGGCGATGGCCGCATCACTGGGGGGCAAAAAGGCCGCCATGGCCGATCCCGCCGTCGCCGAACGCCGTACTGGTTATGTACTGGGCGGGATTTCACCCCTGGGACAGCGCCAGGCGGCCCGCACCGTGGTTGACGACAGCGCGTTGGAACAGGAAACAGTGCTCATCTCCGGTGGCCGGCGGGGCCTGGACATCGAGCTGAATCCCCACGACCTGATCCGGCTCACCGGAGCCATCTCCGCACGAATCAGGACGGTTAGGTAAGGGTACCTGCGATGGTTGGTCCCGGTCCTCTAATCGACGGCGAACCTGTTGCGGATGGTGCCGAGCCCCGTGATGCCGCATTCCACAACGTCCCCGGGTTGGAGGAAACGGGGAGGCTTGAATCCGAGGCCGACACCGGGTGGTGTGCCAGTAAGAATCACGTCGCCGGTTTCGAGAGTGATGGTGGTCGCCAGATAGAAAATCAGCTCACTGATGTTGAAGATCATGTCGGCGGTGGAACCAGTCTGCCGGGCCTCCCCGTTCACGGTGGAAGTGACACTCAGGTTGTAGGGATCTGGAATCTCTTCTGCCGTCGTCAACCACGGGCCAATCGGGCAGAACGTGTCGGCACTCTTCGAGCGGGAGAACTGCCCGTCTGACTTCTGAGCGTCACGGGAGGATACGTCGTTGGCCACTGCATAGGCAAAAACGTGGGAAGCGGCATCCTCGCGGCTGACCCGCTTCGCCGGCCTGCCGATGATGACCGCCAGTTCGGCTTCATAATCGGCCTGATCCGTTACCCGCGGACCGATGACGACATCAGCGAAAGGTCCATTGAGCGAACTGGAGTACTTCGCGAAAATTAGGGGCTTCTCGGGCGGAACGGCTCCCGTTTCCTGAGCGTGGCTTGCGTAGTTGAGGCCAACGGCCAGAATCTTGCCGGGACGAACGACGGGGTTGAGAAGCTCTTCCTGGGCCACCTCGAGGGTGGGCGTTGTGCCGGCCAACCTGCTGTGTACATTGTTGATGTCTTCAATGAGTGCCCGTGTGTCCGGGTAGCTTAGTCCGAGCGAGGTCAGAGGCGTCCATGTGCTCGACTCATCGCTGACGATAAACTCGGGGCCGCCGTCGAACATTGTCCGTGCAATTCTCATCTTGTTTCTCCTGACTGGGCGGCGCTTGCTGTACTTCCCTTGGTAACAGCAGCGTCTTCCTTAGTGACGTGGCCAGGCCTCAGGCCGAAGAACTCGGCCGTACTGAGGCCGTCCAGGATCTGTGCCATGAGACTCTGTTCACGTTTGAGGGTGGCGCGGGTGGAGGCCGCAACGGTTTCCCGCAGCTCCCACGGCACGACAACCACGCCGTCCTCGTCAGCCACTACGAGGTCGCCTGTGTTCACACTGACTCCCCCGCACGAAACGCCTGCGCCCCAGGTGCCCCCACATGCCTTGTGCGGCCCGGCGGCAGAGATGGCTGCGCTGTAGACCGGAAAGCCACGTCGACGGATTGCAGCGACATCACGGACGGCCCCGTCTATAACAGCCCCCACCACTCCGCGATGTTGAGCAGCAACGGTCAGAACCTCTCCCCATACTGCACGGTCAGCGAAACCGCCGGCATCCACAACCAGCACGGATCCCGAGGGCACAACCTCCAGGGCCTGGTGCAGGGAACCGCTGTCCCCCACCACTACCCGCACACAAAAAGCACGGCCAACAAGTCCGCTGACCGTTTGGGGACGGATGCGGGAGGACAGCACCCCTTGGCGCCCATTGCTGTCGGAGATTGCAGGCGTGCCGAAGGCGAGCCACTCCTCTGCCATGGTGCCCTCACTCATGCGCTCATCACCCCTCCACGCAAAATGTTGGCGGAGGGACCGGGGCCGCCGGGGACGACGAGGTCTGCTTCAAGCCGCCGCCCGCAACCCGGACAATAGAACGACCGGATGGCAACCATGACCTCGTCCCCCTCGACGTAGTCCTCTCCACGAATGGGGCCGATCACAGATGCGGGCACTTCTTCGCAAACGCAGCCGTGCCGCAAGTCGGCAGCGGCCGGGCCGAGAGTGGTGCCACATCTGACACAAGCCATGGTGTCCGTCCCGTGATCGATGGCAATAATGTCCCAGTAGTGCACCGCCTCACGTTCAACAGCACTTTCGGGATCACTGGCGGGCATCGATTGCACCCCCGGGAGCGGATGCTTCTCAACAAAGGGCACGGCCCTGCCCAGACGCTGCTTTCGGAGTCCCTCTCGCGTGACGTCGGTCTGCTCGCGGTCCAGCTCGGGGGTTCTTCCGGCTGTCAGGACAACGCCGTAGGTCCTGGCTGCCTCATCCGCGGAGACAAGCCCCGTTCGAACGTCCTTGAGCACTTTGTCCGGATCCCGGTCCAGCGGATCCCCGAATCCGCCTCCGCCTTGCCAGTTGTGATACTCGACAGTGTTTGGACCGAATTGGATCTTCGAACTGTTCAGCGGGCCAACCGTCCGTTCACCGTCGATCTGCTCAAGCGTGCCGACGAGACCGGTGTTTTCCGTCCCCTGGTCCAGCCTGGCGGCGTCGAGGAACCGAAGGTAGCGTACGGTGGCGCCGGGCAGCCCGCCGGCCACTCCGATGGCGTTGGGGGTCAGCGATCCGACTCCGGCAAAAGATGTCGACAGCGGGCCCTTTGCCTCGTAGGGAACAATCGCAACCTCGCCTGACACTCCACCCCGGAAGCGGCCGGCTCCGCCCGAATCAGTCAGTTGGCGACGGAACAGGTACAAAAGCGGGTAGGCGTCCTCCGTCGCCTCAATCGAGGGGATGTTCGCGGTGGTGTTGATGATGATCCCGCCGGTATCGACTCCATCCGCATATGTTCTTGCCCCTGTTCCGGCGGCAAAGTGGCTTGCTTCCGGGGCGACAGTGAACGTTCCGTCCCGGTTGACTCCCACCATGGAGACGCCAAGCGAGGTCGCACACCAGCTGGCCATGGCTTGCTCGTGGTGCTTTGGGCTGGCTAGAAGCATTCGGGACAACACGACGAGCACGAGATTCAACGTCACGATGATTGCGGAGATGGTGGACATCGACACCGGCGTGGGGAATTCGGCAGTCACGATGGTTCGGGGCGGGGCCTTGATCTCGACACAGTCGGCGACGCCGTCATTCCATGTCAGGTCGTATCCGAGCGCGATGCAGACGCCGGATAAGACGGCCGCCCGAAGCCCTCCGAACGCAGTGTTGGCAAAGCCCTCGACCTGCGCGTCGGAGCCTGCAAAGTCCAGGGTCAGCTGGTCGCCTGTCTTTGTCAGGGTGCAAACGATCTTACGGACGTTTTGCCTATGCCCGTCGTGGTCCAGATACTGCACCTCGCGCCACTGACCGTCCGGCAGCGACCGCAGACGGGAACGCATCCGCCGGGCAACGTGGCCGATGCCGCGACGCATTACCTCATTAACGACAGAGGGCCCTACCTCGTCGGCAACCTCCAGCAATCGCGTGCGCCCGACCTCATTGGCCACAAGCTGCCCCCGTAGGTCCAGTTCGGCTAAGGGTTCGCGCACCTGGGCCATGATGAGGTCGACGATGTCCTCCCGAATCTCGTGGGCTTCAACGATCTTCGTCGGCGGAAGGCGGAGCCCCTCGTCGAAAACCGACCTGGCGGTCATGTTGAATCCCCCGGGTTCGCTGCCGCCAATGTCGAGCCAATGGCCGGACGAACCCACCCAGGCAAGAAGCTCTCCGGAATGGTGGACCGGAGCGACAGTGGCGACATCCGGTTGGTGCGTGGCACCCAGGTACGGGTCATTGCAGATGAACATATCCCCCGGGTTGATGCCTGGATGCTGCTCGCGTTGCTTGATGACTGAGCCCACGATGAGCCTTAGCACGTGGGCCTGGGTCGAGATGTACGGGCCCATGGCAACCAGCTTCCCGTCGGGCAACGTGATGCCCGTGCTGGCATCATAGGCGCCGACCAGGATCGGCGACCCGGAGGTGCGCATGTACTTGATGCCCATTTCCTCGGTGATATCAAGCAAACGGTGCCACACCACCTCGAACAGCACCGGGTCAATTTTTTCAGTCATCAGTTTCTCCTGCAGCCTCGAGAGAAATAATCAGGTTGCGCAGCTCGTCGACCTGCGCAGTCGCTCCTGGGGGAACTGCGACGCTGGTACCCGGTTGTTCGATGATTGCCGGTCCCGAAAAGTCGTGGCCAATCTCCAATTGGTTGCCGGAGTAGACGGCAGTGCATATCCAGCCACCCGCCTCAGGCCAGTAGACGTCACGGCGGTGCATCGGAGTGTCCAGCTGCGTTATGACAGGAGCGGACCCCTCTTGCCCCACCTCGATCCCGCTGGCGGCAGTTGCATCGACTCCTATCCGGAGAATACGAGGCACCGCATCCTTTAGCCGGGCCGTCTTCCCGAACAACACTTCATAGCGCTCGCCGAAGGCTTTGGTGAAGGCATCCACGATTGAGCCACCGGCTGCTCCGTTTCCGTGAAGATGCACGCGGACATCATGCAGTTGCCGTTCGTAGCGCATATCCGCCCACCGTGTGATGCTGATCCGCTCGGTGGCCACGCCTTGGGCGTTGAGCGCGGCGATGGCGTTCTCAGCGACGTCTTGGAAGCTTCTGGCCAGTACCTCGTCGTCGCGTCCGGCCTCGGTGCTGATGGACCGCTGAACGGTGCGAATGGTGTCCGAGATCACCACCCCATAGGCGGAGAAGGCAGTCGCACTGAGCGGAATCACCAAGCGGGACACTCCGGCTGCCCTGGCATAAGACGCCGCGTGCACAGGTCCCGCTCCGCCATACGCTGCCAGTACGAACTGACGGGGGTCATAACCCCGCTCAAGTGTTGCCTTGCGGATGAGATCCCCCATCTGCGAGTCCACTACTTGCCGGATCCCTGCCGCTGCCGCCACAACGTCCCCGTCGAAGAGTGGATCGGCGATGTAGTCCTTGATTGCGGTCTCAGCCAGATCGAGCCGCAACTGGATCCGCCCCTCCAGGAACCGTGTGGGGTCAAGGTAGCCGAGCACGGCGTCCGCATCGGTGACCGTTGGCCTCATACCTCCCCAGCCGTAACAAGCCGGCCCAGGTGATGCCCCTGCAGACTCCGGACCGATCCTCAAGCGCCCGGCGTCTTCCCAGGCGATACTTCCACCGCCGGCACCGATGGACACGACGTCGATCATGGGCGAGAGCAGCGTGTATTGGTTGATGATGGTTTCCGGGGCCATCGACCATCGGCCATCAACAATGAGGCCAACCTTGAAGGTAGTACCACCCACGTCTGTCGCGATGACGCGCTCCTGCTTCATCGCAGCGGCCAGCTTCTGCACAGCAACCATTCCACCGGCGGGCCCGGATTCAATGGTGCTCACAGGGAGAACAGACGGGATGTCACTCACTCCTCCCCCGGCCTGGAAAATGAGAATGGGAACGCGCAGGCCTTCCGCCGTGAGGCGCTGGTTCAGTCGCTCAAGGTACTTCTCCAGGGTCGGCGCAATGAATGCATTAACCACCGTTGTCGATGTGCGTTCGTATTCCCCCGTAACCGGTGAGATCTCACTCGACAATGAGACGTGCGCGTCCGGCGCTAAGTCACGGATCACCTCGCGCACCAGCTGCTCATGCGCGGGCCTTTGATGGCTCCAAAGCAGCGTGACCGCGAACGACGTGACTCCTTGGGCAAGGAGGCTCCGGACGCCGGACTCTACATCCTCCCTCCGAAGAGGCTCGATAACCCGCCCCGACCGGTCTACCCGTTCGGGAAGTTCAGCGATCCTTTCCCGCGTGACGATCTGACGCGGTTTATCAGTCGCCCGCAAGTGGCGGCGTTCGGTGAGCCCAAGCCCTGCCACGCGGCCTCGTGCGCGCATAATGAGGATTTCGTCCCCGAAGCCCCTCGTGGCCAGAAGGCCGACCACTGCACCCAGCTGCCAGGTAAACATCACATTCGTAGTCTGTGTGGTTGCATGCGAGAAGCGCTCGGTCTCTGACAGCAGCTCGGTCAATGAAAGCCCGAACTGTTCCGCAGCCCTCGTTACGCCGTCGAGCAGCCCTTCCATCAGGTCCAGCGGCGTGGTGGGCGACTTCGCGATCACTTCGCGCTGGGTTGTTCGATCAAGAACGACGACGTCGGTAAATGTTCCGCCGATGTCGACCCCGATAACGAAAGGCATTTTGCTTCCTCCGTGACTACCCCAAGGACTGGATCTTCCATAGTGCACAATCGTTTGCGCTAATATACAAACGAAGAACCCCAGGGGTCAAGATCCCTGGCAGCAGTACATTTGGATGTGGTGAATGCGAATGAAGTTGGGCGAAAGAGAGAGCATGGAATCAACTAATCGCAAGACGACAATCAAGCACATCGCGGAAGCGGCAGGCGTGCATCCCTCTACCGTCTCCCGAGCCCTCAACGGTCTGCAGGAGTCGCGGATACCGCAGGAAACGGTTGATCGCATCCATAAAGCCGCGGCTGAACTGCGGTACGAACCCAACCCGTGGGCGCAAAGCCTGCGTACCAAGAGGGCCATGATGATCGGACTGGCGATTCCCCGCTTCACCGATTATGTGCTCGCCCAGATGTTTGAGTCCGCGCAGATCCGCGCGACGGAGTTCGGTTATGACACACTGACGGCGGGAGCGGAGGTCGGAGGAAAAGGCAATGCCGCGATCAAGGGTTTGATGGACAGACGAACGGACGGCCTCATCCTTGCCACAGCAAAGATCCATGACGAATACCTGGCGGAGATAGAGCGACGAGGTGTTCCGTTCGTCCTGCTCAACCGCAAGTCCGGCGCCTACCCGGCAGTGACCGGTGACGACGAACTTGGCGGCTACCTCGCGACCCGCCACCTCATTGACCAGGGCCATCACCGCATTGGCCACATCAGCGGTCCGCTGACCGTCAGCACAGCGGACAGTCGCGCGCGCGGCTATCGGCGTGCATTGGAGGAAGCAGACCTGCCCCTCGATCCTGAATTGACGCAGGAGGGCCGTTTCGATGCCGGGTCGGCTGGCGATGCTGCTGAAGCGCTCTTGAGCCTCCCCGATCGCCCGACAGCTATCTTTGCGGTCAATGACATCAGTGCACTCGCCGCCATGGCCACCGCGCGCCAACGAGGACTCGCTGTCCCTGAGGATATCGCAGTGGTTGGCTACAACGACTCGGAAGTCAGTTCGCTCCTTCCCATCCCCCTCACGAGCGTCCGGGTTCCCCTGCTGGACATGGGGAGCGCCGCCGTCGACCTTCTCCTGGCTTTGATGAACGGTGAGCCTGTCGAATCGATCGTAAAAGCTCCCGAGCTGATTCCCAGGGAGTCGTCACTGTTCTCCCGCTCCTAGCGTGACCAGACATATTGGAGGAAGCTGATACACGGCAGGGGCTATCCCCCAACCAGGAGCCAGTTGTAGATCTGGGGCACGAAGGTAATGAGGACTGTCAGTGCCAGCAGCGCGATGATAAATGGCGTGACGGCCACCGAGAGGCGTCCCATCGGCACTTTGCTGATGGACATGGCCACGAAGAGACTCGCTCCCACAGGCGGAGTGGCCAGTCCGAGCGTGAGCGCGAGCACGGTGACGACTCCGAAGTGCACGGGATCAACGCCGTAACTGATTGCGGCGGGCAACAGCACAGGGGTAACGATGATGATGGCAGGAACCGGGTCCAGCGGCATTCCGACCAGCAGCAACACAATCAGCGCAATCAGGAGGAACACGGTCTGGCTGTCGGTAATCGACAACATCAGTTCCGCTACGAGGCCCGGCAGCCTTGAATACGCCAGCGCCCAGTTCAGCACGGACGACGAGGCCACGATGATCATGACGGTGGCGGTCATGATCACCGATGCACGAAGCACATGGAGGGCTTTCTCCAGGTTCAGTGTGCGGTACACCAGCCCCACGATGAGAGCGTAGAAAACGGCCACCGCCGCCGCCTCGGTTGGGGTGAAGATTCCTCCGAGGATGCCGCCGATGATGAGTACGGGCATAAAGAGCGCAATGAGCGCGTCACGGACAGAAATCGCCAGGTCTTTTCCCTCCAGCACCTGGTCGGGCCGCAATTTCGGGGTAACGAAGCCCTGCCGCCTCAGAAGCACGAAGTTGGTGATCATGACGGTGACACCGATCAGGATTCCAGGGATGATGCCGGCGATGAACAGGTCCCCGATGGAAGTCTGGCTTTGGACGCCATAGATGATAAACGGGATGCTGGGCGGAATAACGGCACCCATGAGGGAAGCGGCCGTAATCGTTGCCACCGAGAACTCCCGCTTATATCCGTCCCGTTGCATCTCGGGAATCATGGTGATGCCAACTGCCGCGAGATCGGCTGCTGCAGCACCGCTGACTCCGCCGAAGACCATTGATACCAGTACGGCGACCTGGGCCAGTCCCCCGTAAATCTTTCGCAGGAGATACCGCGTAAGCCGGACGAGCCGCTCGGTAAGCCCGACTTCATTCATGAGGTAGCCGGCGAGAACGAACAGTGGAATGGCCATCAGAGTGAAATCGTCCATTCCCACGAACAGCCGCTGTGCAACTACAGTCAACGGCGCAGGGGTTGCCAGCATGATGTAGATGAGGCCGGTTCCGATGATGACAATCGCCAACGGGACACCCAGGGACATCAGGCCAACGAATCCGCCAATCAAAATGCCAGGCATCAGATCTCCTCCAATTCAGGGTCGGCAGGCGGAGGAGGTACCGTCGAGAACATGCGGACAATCCCTTGCAAACCCATTAGTGCAAACCCCACCGGAATTGCGAGATAGGCCCACGCAATCTGGATCTGCAACGCCGGGCTCACCTGATTCCGATCGAAATTGGCAGCTGTCCCCTCGGCCCCGTACCAGACCACAGCGAAGCTCACGAGGACCGTGATCAATTCGCCGATCCTCCTCGCTACCTCGGGGCTGAAACCGGGGATCCTGCCGAGCAGGGATTGGAGCGCGGGGTGCTCACTGCGCCGGTGTGCGCAGGCAAGCCCCAGGAATACCAGCCAGATTGAGAGGTATCGGGCCAGCTCTTCGCCCCAGCTCAGTGAGGCGTTGAGGACATACCGGAAAAAGACCGCTGAGAGCACCACACCCACGACGCCGACGAATAGCAGGCTGCAGACCCAGAGCAGGACCTGGTCCACCAGGCCGAGAACCCGATCCAGACCCTTCACCACGCGTGCCCCGGGGGTGGACCGGGAGGGTGGGTCGCTTCCGCTCTCGGCCTTGCGGGCAGGTTCTAAGGTCATTCCCTCAAATCCCGGATGGTCTTCAGCATCTCTTCTGCATCCAGATCGGCTGCCCACTTGTTCCAGACGGGCTCGAGAATCTCAAGGAAGGCCTGCTCATTGATCTCGGAAACCTGTACACCGGCGCCCTTGACCGCTGCGATGGCGTCCTCCTGCAGGTTGACGAAGAACTGGCGTTCGTAGGTGGCTGCCTCGGTCATGGCCTCGGAGATAGCGTCTTGCTCAGCCTGGTTCAGCGTGTCCCAGAAATCTGCCGAAACTATCACCGGACGAGGTTCCGCGAGGAATGCCGCCTCCGGAGCAGTGGCATGCTTGATCAGTTCGAAGAGCTTCAGTGAGTTGACGGAGCCCCAGTCAAGGGTTGCACCTTCGATGACCCCTGTCTGGATCCCGGTGTAGACCTCCCCGTAGGGCATTGGCGTGGGGTTCGCACCCAACGCCCTGAGCGCGTCGGTCAGCGCGGGGTTCTCGATAGACCGCAGCTTTAGTCCGTTAAGGTCGGAGGGTTCATTAATCGGGACATCCACAGTCTGAATGGAGCTGTCTCCCGTACTGAACCAGTCGAGCACATGGAATCGGCCTTCGTTGCGGATACGCTCCGCAAGCTGATCGGCGGCCGGCGAGTCAACGATGCGCTGCATGTGGGCCTGGTCCTGGATCAGGAACGGCAGTTCCAGCAGGTTCATCACGGGCGCCAGAGTTGCGAGCGCTCCGGCGCCCACGCCGATATGGATCGAACCATCCAAAATCGACTCGTTGATATCACGTTCCTGGCCCAGTTGTCCGCCAGCGAAGACATCAACGGTGATCTTGCCGCCGGTCTTCTCTTCCACTACCTGCTTGAACTTTTCGGCGCCGTCAAAATAGGGGAATGATTCTGGAGTAATCAGGGCGAAGACGAGCTTCCGCTCGCGAATCTCCTCAGAGTTGCCCCCTCCGGGAGCGCCGCCCTGACATGCCGTGAGAACGAGGGCTGTGGCGGCAAGCATCGCTGCAGCAATGCCGCGTTTTCTGGTACGCAATGTTCCTCTCCTTGCACTTGATCCGTGTAGACGATTCACAGGTGCTCATGAGGGTTCGCCCAGCCGGTTGTCGACGGCGGACGCGACGCTCAGGTGAGCAGACCTACCTTGATCAGCGTTGAACGAACCTCTTCCTTGTCCTGCGGTGTGACGGCCGGCTCGGGTGCCCGCGTTGTTCCCCCTGGAATGAGCCCCATCTGAACGAGCGCCTCCTTCACCCGGGCGATGAAAGAGAATTTGGTCTGCCCCAGGTCCCGGCTGAAAGTGTTGATGAGAGGCACGATCTTGGAGTTCATGTGCTCGACGGCCGCCGTGTGCTCCCCGCTTGATACAAGTCGGTAGAGCTCGGTCCACAGGTGAACGCCAACGTTTCCAATGCCCACCATGGATCCCTGCGATCCATACAGCAGCATGCCAAGCAGGGTGTACGTGTTGTTATCAGCAAAAACTGCCGTCTTGCCTTCCACAGCCTTGTAGTCGGCCTCGTAGGTCTCCATGGACGTTGCTTCCTTGATGCCGATAACATGCTCGATCTCGGCCAGGCGGGCAATGGTCTTTGCCGGGTAGCTGACTCCGGACGACACCGGATACTGGAAGACTGTCATTGGCATATCGATGCCCTCCGCGAGGTCCTGGAAGAACTTCACGACGACGTCTTCATTGTTGATGAACCCCCGCCGAAGGATGTTGTAGAACGGCGTGTTGATTTGGAGCACCGTCGCCCCGGCATCCTTGAGCTGATTGCCGAAGGCGATGGTGTCCTTAGTTGACGTGGGTTCCACTCCCGTCAGGATTGGAATCCTGCCATTGACCACCTCGGCGACTGCACGGACAACTTGCAACTGCTCCTCCCGGTTGAGGCTCGTGACCTCACCCGAATACCCACAGGTGAGAATCCCGTTTACTCCCGGAACGTTCACGACGTGATCGACGTATGACTTCAGCGAGGCGAGATCCAATGATTCGTCGTCCTTAAAAGGCGTCACGACAGCAGTGACCACGCCCTCCAGCTTGACCTGTTCCACGCTCACTTCCCTCTCTCAGCGCAATCGATTGTGCGGATTGAAAAAAGGATACCTATCAGCGTGTGCGCACTGTCAAGAGGGCCCTTAGTCCCTCCGGCCACCGCCCCTAAGGCCGTGCCTTAGGGCCAGCCCCTTATGGCCCTACGGCTCCCGGAACTATTACTCCCGGGTTCGTCCTGGGCGCCAGCTGCTGCCGTAGCCATGCCGAAACCAGCGACTCCCAGCGCTGAGGATCAACGTTCCATTCCTTGGTGTGCCTGGCCCGGCTGAAGCTTTCGAAGGTGACCATCTCGGGGTTCTTCTCGGCGAGCTCTGCCGAAGGTCCGTAGGGCACATACTCATCGTCCACACTGTGAATAATGAGGGTGGGCGTCCGCAGCTCGACAGCCCTCGCCACCCAGTCCATGGCTTTCAGGTCCACCGGAGCCGCGAGTCCCGTAAGCCTTCGGCCGAGGCGGTGGCTCATCATCAGCTGGCCATACCGGCCGACGCCGGACGGTATCCGATGAATTTGGGCATGGTGCGCCAGGACCTCCACCCAATTGATGACAGGAGCATCCAGGACCATGGCACGGATCAGGTGCCGATACCGCGATAAATCGGCGGCTTGAAGACAAATCGCCCCACCCATGGACCAACCGAAAAGGACCACCTCTTTGGCGCCATTGGAGAGGGCATAAGTAATAGCGGCCTCGACGTCGCGCCATTCCGTGGAGCCGAGCCCGTAGCGTCCGTCCGGTGCCGACGGTGCCAGGCCGTCATTCCGGTAGGAGATCAGGAGGCTGGTCAGGCCGTGCTCCCTCGCTGTGTGGACGGCCCGTAATCCCTCCTGCCGGGTAGCTCCCCGGCCGTGCACCATGATGGCCCAGATGTCCGTTGCAGGCCCGGCCGGAACCATGATGGCCGGCGCTGATCCGCCGTCGACATCAATCAGCACCTCCTTTGAGGGGAGGCCGATATCGGCGGGATCGGGGTAGGCAACGCCGCTCCACCAGCCACGCCGGGCAGTGGCAAGGTCACCGCTGTACACCGCCTCCACTTCGCGAAGCACCGTGCGCTCTGCGGGCGAATACGACAGGATCCTGCCGATCCGGGCATGGCCGCGGCCGGTGTCGAAAAAGAGTCCGTAGACCCCTTCCACAATGGCGTCATCAGTTGCGTCGAGGATGACCTGTTGCTGGTTGCCTTCGCGAATGACGGCAAGGATTTCCTGGTTCTCGTCACGGATCCGGGCAGGGGTGATCACCCTCCGTGCGAAATACAGGGCGAGGGCAGAGGAACCAGCCCCCATCAGACCCGCCAGGCCGGAACCTGCAATGACTCCCCCCAGAGCCCACTTGGCACCGAGCGACTTCGATCCTGTCGTCGCGGTTCCCGTTACTGAAGGGGTCAGTAATGCGCGCAGCGAAGTACGGGAGGTGTCCGGGCGGCGCATCGGGAATGCCATGCAACCATTCTTACCGGTAACTCACATCTGACATATTCCGGACATGCCGCAGCCGTATGTACTGCGGCGATGATGCGGCCGGACTAGGCTGAGGTCATGAACGATCCGATCGTCATCATGACGGAAGAACCGCTGGGTGCGGATGACCGCGTCAACATTGAACGCCTTGTGGACGGCGGTGATATTCCGTTGGTGGTGCTTGTTCCGGCCAATACCGAGCGCCATATGCTCGTAGATTTCCTCGAGCACCTGTCCTTGCTGGAGATCGCCAAGGCTTTCCGGGAGTTGACAGCACACACTCCCGATCCCGAGTCTGAACGTGCAGAGGCCGCTGAGACCCTTACTGTATCCCTTGCCGCTCTGTCAGGAGTGGGCGCGGGCGTGACAGGCGAGGTTGTGGACGGCCGCGCTGTCGACGGACTTGTGTCCAAGGTTAAGGAACTCGGTGCCAGCCAGGCTGTGGTGATTACCCGTCCGCACGCAATAGCTGACACTTTCCACACGGACTGGGCCAACAAGGCGCAGGACAGGCTGGGACTGCCTGTGCTCCATCTCTATGCAGGTTCGGGATTTATCGGCGACTCCTAGACGTTGACCAAAGTATGAGCACTCAAGGAGACCACGGCAACAGCGAGGCGCCCGTTGTGGCCCGGACCGACGAGGAATGGCGCCGGGAACTTTCGCCCGAAGAATACCGGGTGCTGCGCCAGGCCGGAACCGAGCGGCCCTACACCGGCGAATACTGGGATACCCACACCGAGGGCGTCTACCAGTGCCGGGCTTGCGGAACGGAACTGTTCACCAGCAAGGAAAAATTCGATTCACACTGCGGCTGGCCCTCCTTCTGGGCTCCCTTGGCGGAGGGAAAAGTACGGTACATCCACGATCGCACCATGGGAATGGACCGTGTCGAAGTGCGCTGTGCCACCTGTGATTCGCACCTGGGGCACGTCTTCGAGGGCGAGGGATACGAAACCCCCACGGACCAGCGTTTCTGCATCAACTCAGTTTCGCTGCGGTTGGTCAATAGCGAACAGGGCTGAAGAGTAGCCGGCCCGGTTTCAGCCAGCTTTGCGCTTGATCTGGATCACCCTTTCTGCGCACCTTGCGCAAGAGTCTCTTATGCTTGATGGCTTTTGGGATTAGAGCATCTGATTGGTTGCTACGCTCGCCGAAGAAGCACCAGCGATCAGAAAGGCCACTGCCACCATGAGCATTCCCGTCATCACAAGCACCGGCGCAGCCGAGGGCAAAGCAAACCAGGAAAAAGCAGACGACGTCCAGGCGACCGTGTTTTCCCAGTCTCCGGCACCTGTCACTGCCACCCACCCGGAATGGATCCGGTTGAAGACTGCAGCCACAGCGTTGCAGTCCCTGCAGGCAATGGACGGCTCCGTTCCTGAGGGGGCCCACCACACTGAAGCGGCGGCTCATGTTGCTGTTATTGTCGGCGCCATCACGGCCCTGGCGCCGTCGTTCCCCCACGACGCGGCCTATCTGGAACTCCTCGTACAGGACTTCGATGCCTGGGCAGACGGAGGCTTTGGCGTGCCTGACTTCCTCGATTCCCTGCTGGCGTTCCAGCCGCAGCAGCACCGGGAAAACGGGCTTCAGCATTTGGTCGTTTTCCCCATGTACACGCAGAACGGCAGCAGCAGCCGTCTCGTCGAGGCCGTGCTGATCGAGGTCATCTGGCCGGAGTTCATCGCCGACCTCGAGGGCGGCGAGTACTCAAACAGGCTTTTTGTTCCCATCCGCTTCCTCGATTTCACCCCCGGCTACGATTCCAATTCAGCTGTCCTGTTCCCGGAAACAGTCGGCGTCCGGGAAACACCCACGTTCACGTGGGGAGCAATTTTTGCTGACCGGGAAGCCGCAAGGTTCCGCAAGGTGTTGCGCGCCGCCGCCCAAATCACCTCGCTGGAGCTTCCGCCAGAAGCCAGGGAGTTGCTGGAAGACCAGCAACTGACGCAGGAAACCTTTGTGATGTGGGACCTGATTCACGACCGGACCCACATGAGGGGCGACCTCCCCTTCGACCCCTTCATGATCAAGCAGCGGATGCCGTTTTTCCTGTACTCCCTGGAGGAACTGCGCTGTGACCTTACAGCGTTCCGGGAGTCCGTAAAGATTGAAAAGGACGAAAAAGCCAGCCCCGAAGCCCGTAGGCATGCCAAGCTCGTGCAGTACGCCGTGATCTTCGACCGGATTTTCCGCTTCGCCATCACCGGCAGCCGTGTCCGCAACTACGACGGCCTCGGCGGGCAGCTCCTTTTTGCCTGGATGCACCAGCACCGTGTGCTGCACTGGACCGACAGCAGCCTCAGCATCGACTGGGATGAAGTCTCCCAGGTGGTCATCGAGCTGGGGCTCCGGATTGAGGAGCTGTACTGGCGCTCCATCGACCGCCCCAAAACAGCACACTGGTTGGCAGCCTATGAGCTCGTATCCGGTACCGTGACTCCTAACCCCGCATCTGTCTGGGCCAAGGGGCCGGAAGCTTTGCCACTCGCCGGGCCACCCCGTGGACTCACCGACCAGGTGCTGGACGACGAATTCCCCCTGTCCATGTTCTACGAAGCCCTGGAGAAGAAGATGCGGCCCATCATCGAATCGACTGCAGGAATGACGGGGACGTCCACCATCACATCCAGCACGGAGGCTTTGAACGCCCTATGAGATCCGGACGCACACTGAAGGTACTGGTCACTGGCGGCAGCGGAGCCTCGGGGGTGGCGACTGCCAAGGCCCTGCGGCACGCCGGCTTCAGGGTCCTCACTGTGGGCTCTGACAAACAACGGATTGTCGCTGCAGCTGCCCAGGCGGGCGAGGGGGTCATCCCCCTCGTCTGTGATCTCGTAAACCTGGCAGAGGTCCAGGCACTGCATTCGGATGTCACGACGGCCCATGGCGGGATCGACGGCGTCATCCACCTTGTCGGCGGATGGCGCGGCGCCAAGGGCATCACCACTCAGACGGACGAGGACTGGGACTTCCTGGAACGCAGTGCCGTGACCACGCTCCGGAACGTTTCCAGGGTGTTCTACAACGACCTCTCAGCATCGGACACAGGCCGCTTCGCCATGGTGTCATCCACCGCAGTGAACTCCCCCACCGCCGCAACGGCAAACTACGTGGCGGCAAAAGCGGCGGCTGAAGCCTGGACTATGGCTATTGCCCAGGGCTTTGAAGCAGATAAGGACGAGAACGCCGGTCTCCGCAGTGCCGCCGTCGTGTTTGTGGTCAAGGCGCTGGTAGACGACGCCATGCGCCAAAAAGCGCCGCAGCGCACCTTCCCTGGCTTCACTGACGTCCGGGACCTCGCTGCCGCCGCCGTTGACCTGTTCCGCAAGGACGCCGTGGAGCTAAACGGACGGAAACTCCTGCTGGTTCCCTGACTGCTGTCCTTCCCTGTCGGGGCGGCCCTTTTCTGACTGCCTTTCTCACAGTCTGTCCTCGCAGGCACCTTCGAGGACACACCTCCCCGCGCATCCCTAAAATGAAAGTGTGACCAAAGCAATGACATCCACAGTAGAGACTTCTCCCGCCTCTGCCGCCGCCGAAACTTCAACCGCGGGTCAGGAACCGGGGCAGATGCAGCTGCACGACCCGTCGGTGCGCGGCTTCGCCTCGGACAACTACTCCGGTGTGCACCCTGAAGTCCTGGCAGCGCTGGCAGCGGCAAACGGCGGGCATCAGGTCTCCTACGGTGAGGATGACTACACGGCCAGGCTTCAGCTGCTGATGGAGAAGCACTTCGGTGAGGGCATTGAATGCTTTCCTGTTTTCAATGGAACGGGGGCCAACGTTCTCTCCCTGCAGTCCCTCCTGCCCCGCTGGGGCGCAGTGATCTGTGCCGCCACAGCCCACATCAATATGGATGAAAACGGCGCCCCGGAGAGGGTGGGCGGCATTAAGCTGCTCGCGGTGCCCACGGCCGATGGCAAATTGACTCCCGAGATCATCGACCGCGAGGCGTGGGGGTGGGGAGATGAACACCGCGCGCAGCCGCTGGCCGTGTCCATCACCCAAACCACTGAAATGGGGACCTGCTACACGCCTGAGGAGGTCCGGGCCATTGCCGATCACGTCCACGCCAAGGGCATGAAGCTGCACATGGACGGAGCCCGCCTTGCCAATGCGGCAGCCCATCTCCAGGTTCCGCTGCGGGCCTTTACGCGCGACGCCGGCGTGGACATCCTCTCGTTTGGCGGAACTAAGAACGGTCTGCTTTTCGGGGAAGTGGTGGTGTCGCTGAATCCGGAAGCTTCCAGCGGCTTGATCTATCTCCGCAAAATGAACATGCAGCTCGCGTCCAAGATGCGCTTCTTGTCCGCGCAGTTCGTTGCCCTGCTGGAAGGCGATCTGTGGCTTCGGTCGGCGGCCCATGCAAACGCAATGGCAACGAGGTTGCGCACTGGGGTGGAGGATATTGACGGCGTCGAACCCACCCAAAAAACCGAGTCCAACGGGGTCTTTGCTGTCCTTCCTGCAGGAGTGGCGGACAGGCTGCGGAAATCCTTCCGGTTCTATGACTGGAACGAGGCAACCAGGGAGGTCCGATGGATGTGTTCATTCGACACCAGCGAAGAAGACGTGGACTCCTTCATCGCCGCCATCAAGCGGGAGTTGACTGCCGGTTGATCAAAGAACCACGACGGCGAGCCTGCAGGAAAATGCTGCGGCCCTTGCGTACCCTGCGAAGGTGAACGCACTCGCCCAGGTTCCTGCAGAGTTTCTCCACGCTCTGGGGACCCTTAGAAAAGCTCGTTGCAGAAGTGAACTTCGGCTCGATGAGATCCCCGCGCCTTCACGGCTGGCACCCTACGCTGTTGCCTTGGGCGCCGAAGTCATGGCGCCAAGCCATCGTCCGGGACCAGCGTCGATCCATGGACCGGCTGCCGCAGCCCTTTCAAGGGCATCCGGCGGCGAGGAGCCCGACGACGAACTGGCCACCGGGCGCTTTATCCTCCTCTACGACCCCGACGGCTCCGCTGTCTGGGACGGGGAATTCCGCATCGTGACGTACATCCGAGCCCAATTGGAACCGGAAATGGGAAACGACGAAATGCTCGGTTCCGTGGCCTGGACGTGGCTGGTAGAGGCCCTCGAAAACCACCGTGCGCCCTACCGTGCTGCCGGGGGAACTGCCACCCGCGTCCTGTCCGAAAGCTTCGGCACCCTCGCTGACCGCCGGGAGTCAATCGATATCGAACTCCGGGCCTCCTGGACCCCCGCCTCGTCGGACGTCCGAAGCCATCTGGAGGCGTGGTCGGACATGGTGTGTACTTTTGCAGGCCTCCCGCCACTGCCCGACGGCGTGTCTGCCCTGCCACGCAGGCGGACCCATTGGCAGTGATGGAGAGGGCGCAGGACATCCGGCCGTGCGTTGTCGGTAAACTGTTGGAATCATGACCCCTAACATTCCGGAACACACCACAGCCGGCGTCCCGGCTGCTGACATCAACCCGCACATCACGGTGGAAGGCTTCGACAGCCTCGTCCCGGAAGTCATAGACCTTGACTCCCCCCGTGACGGGGTGCCGCTCGTTATTGAAACCCCCGCCGGCCTGGAACGCTGTGCCGCCGCGATAGCCGCCGGTACGGGCCCTGCCGGAGTCGACGCCGAACGCGCCTCAGGCTTCCGCTACGGGCAACGCGCCTTCCTTGTCCAGATCCGCCGCGAAGGCTCCGGAACCTGGCTCATCGACCCGGAACCGTTTGGGGACCTGCGGATCATCAACGACGCCCTGCAGGGGGTCGAATGGATCCTGCATGCGGCCAGCCAGGACCTGCCCTGCCTCTCGGAACTGGGCATGTGGCCCGACAAACTCTTTGACACTGAGCTGGCGGCCAGGCTGGCGGGCCTGCCAAGGGTAGGCCTTGCCGCCGTCATCGAGCAGCTGCTGGGCTTTGGCCTGGCCAAGGAACACTCGGCCGCGGACTGGTCCACACGGCCGCTCCCCGAACCATGGCTCAGGTATGCGGCACTGGACGTGGAAGTGCTCACGGAGTTGCGGGAAGAGCTCATCGACCTGCTCGAGGCAGACGGCAAACTCGAATTCGCGGAACAGGAATTCGCCGCCATCCTCGCTAACGGCCAGGCGCCGCCGCGGATTGACCCTTGGCGCAAAACCTCCGGCCTTCACCAGATCAGGGACCGCCGGCAGCTCGCCGCAGTCAGGGAAATGTGGGTGGAACGGGACTCACTGGCACGCAAGCGCGACGTTGCCCCCGGCCGGCTCCTCCCTGACTCAGCGCTGGTTGCTGCAGCCAAAGCCATGCCCTCGACAGTGCCGCAGTTGCTGGGAACCAAGGGTTTCCATGGCCGGGCTGCCCAACGGGAAGCGCCGCGCTGGCTTCGCTGCATCAGCACTGCCAGGAACCTTGAGGAACTCCCTCCCCTGCACCTGCCAACCAATGCGCCGCCACCTCCCCGTGTTTGGGCGGACCGGGATCCTGAGGCGGCCCAGCGGCTTGCAACCGCCCGGCCCCTGCTGCAGGAGGCGGCCGATACGCTCAAGCTACCGGTGGAGAATCTGCTGACTCCCGATTACCTGCGGCGGGTGGCATGGCGCCCCCCGGCCGGGATGGATGAGTCCTCTATCGCCGAAGAGCTTCGCAGGCTCGGCGCGCGTGAATGGCAGGTGGGGATCGTGTCGCCACTCATCACTGAAGCATTCCTCAATCCTCAGCCCCTGCCTTTCAAGGAGCCGAAGGAAGGCCCGACTGTAAAAGGCAACACAGACGGTCCCGCAGTGGCCTGATAACGGCTGAGCGTCCAGCGGCGGCCCGCTAAGGCCACTCCTCCTTGCAAGCTAAGTTACTCACGAGTAACATAGGTTTCACTTGTCGCCCGGTTCACTGCTGCCTGTGGCCATTTCGGCCCCGGACCAGTGCCGCGGCACCCATGTCTCGATGAGGAGTAGCACGTGAGCCAAAGCAGCGGTAATCCGCGGATCAACCGGAACATCAGGGACATAGTGTTTGTGGACGGTGTCCGCACACCATTCGGCCGCGCCGGAGAGAAGGGCATCTATGCCGGCACCCGCGCGGACGACCTGATCGTAAAGTGCATCCGGGAACTTATGCGGCGTAACCCTTCGCTGCCGGCAGCCCGCATAGATGAGGTGGCGATCGCAGCCACCACCCAGACAGGCGATCAAGGCCTCACCATTGGCCGGACAGCGGCCCTGCTTGCCGGTCTGCCGCGGACCGTCCCGGGATTCGCCATAGACCGTATGTGCGCCGGCGCCATGACGGCGGTCACCACCACTGCAAGCGGCATCGGTTTCGGCGCGTACGACGTCGTGATCGCCGGCGGTGTGGAGCATATGGGCAACCACCCCATGGGTGAAGGGGCTGATCCCAATCCCCGCTTCATGTCCGAACGGCTGGTGGATCCGGCTGCACTCAATATGGGCAACACAGCGGAGAACCTGCATGACCGCTTCCCTGCCATCACCAAGGACAGGACGGACGCCTACGCCGTCGCCTCCCAGAACAAACTGGCAGCAGCCTACGGAAAGGGCCAGATCCAGCCAGACCTGGTCCCCGTGGCAACGATGAAACCGGGCCAAGGCTGGACTCTCCACTCCACCGACGAACCGCCACGCCCGGGCACCTCGCTGGAGGACCTCGCCTCGCTGCGGACGCCTTTCCGTCCCCACGGGCGGGTAACGGCGGGCAATGCTGCCGGACTCAATGACGGCGCAACTGCAGCAATCCTCGCTTCGTCCGATGCGGCTGAGGAACTGGGCCTTCCAGTAAAGATGCGCCTTGTTACCTATGCGTTCGCCGGCGTCGAGCCCGAGGTGATGGGCATCGGACCTGTCCCTGCCACTGAAAAGGCCCTCAAGAACGCAGGATTGGGCATTGATGACATCGGGCTGTTCGAAATCAATGAGGCCTTCGCGGTGCAGGTCCTCAGTTTCCTGGACCATTTCGGGATCGACGACGACGACCCCCGGGTCAACCGCTATGGCGGCGCAATCGCCGTGGGTCATCCCTTGGCCTCCTCCGGAGTCCGGCTCATGAACCAGCTGGCACGCCAATTCGAGGAAGACCCCTCTGTTCGCTACGGCATGACCACCATGTGCATCGGCCTGGGCATGGGGGCGACAGTTATCTGGGAGAATCCGCACCACGCCAACTACAGCGGAACGCGTCCCGGCAATGACGCCCACACTGAAGTAACCAGCACCACTACCGAGACTGGAGCCGCAGCATGAGCGCCGCAGATTTCCGCAAGCTTGCCGAACTTTTTCCGAACGAGACAGTCACCCACTCCTACGTCCAGGACATTCAACTGCCGGCTGCAGCAGGAAATGGAGGAGGTGAAAGTCCAGGCACGTTCGCCCTGGTGACCCTTGATAACGGGCTCGACCACTCCAAGCCCACCACGCTGGGACCGAACACTCTCGTGGAACTCGGTACGGTTCTTGAGGGCCTGCGGGAACGCGCAGCCCGCGGTGAGATCGTCGGCGTCGGGGTTACCGGAAAGCCGTACTACCTCGTCGCCGGCGCGGACCTCTCCGCCGTCAAATCCCTGGACAGCCGGGAACATGGCTTGTGGATGGCCCAACTGGGCCACGACGTTTACGCCACGCTGGCTAATCTGGGCGTCCCAAGCTTCGCCTTCATCAATGGTGTCGCCTTGGGCGGCGGGCTCGAGATTGCCCTGCAATCGACGTACCGCACAGTTTCCACCGGTGCGGGGGCACTCGCCCTGCCGGAGGCTTTCATCGGCTTGGTTCCTGGCTGGGGAGGGGTCTACCTCCTGCCGCGGCTCATCGGCCCGGAAAATGCCGTCAAGGTCATGATCGAGAACCCCCTCAGCAACAATCGCAGCCTTTCCGGACCCGAGGCCTTCAAACTGGGCGTAGCGGATGCCATCTTCGAGCCTGCCGACTTTGTGGAACAGTCCATTGCGTGGGCAGCGAAAGTCATTTCAGGCGAGGTCACTCCTGAACGCTCCAACGCCGTCAACACCGCTGACCCGGATGTTGCCCGACGCTGGGAAGCCGCCGTGGCGGCAGGACGTTCCTTTGTGGCGGCAAAAACCTCCAACGCTTCCCCGGCGCCCGGCAAGGTCCTGGACATCATGGAAGCCAACCGCACCATGCAGCAACAGGAATCGGCGGAGCTGGAATGCGATACGCTTGCAGACCTCATGCAGACCGATGAATTCCGGTCCACGGTGTACGCATTCCTGGACCTGGTTCAGAAGCGTTCCAAGCGCCCCGCAGGCGCTCCCGACCGGAAACTGGCCCGTCCCGTGACCAAGATCGGTGTGGTGGGTGCAGGGCTGATGGCCAGCCAACTGGCCCTGCTGTTCGCACGCCAACTCAAGGTGCCTGTTGTTATGACGGACATCGACCAGACCAGGGTGGACAAGGGCGTAGGCTACGTCCACGCCGAAGTGGACAAGCTGCTGGAAAAAAAGCGCATCAGTCCCGACGCAGCGAACCGTACCCGGGCCCTGGTGACCGGTTCCGTTTCCAAGGAAGCCTTCGCCGACGCTGATTTCGTCATCGAAGCCGTCTTTGAGGAACTCAACGTCAAGAAGCAGGTCTTTGCGGAAGTGGAGGCCATCGTTTCAGCGGACTGCATCCTTGCCACAAACACGTCTTCACTGTCCGTCACGGCCATGGCTGAGGACCTGCTGCACCCCGAGCGGCTGGTCGGTTTCCACTTCTTCAACCCGGTGGCCGTTATGCCGCTGCTGGAAATTGTCCGCGCACCCAAGACCGACGACGCCGTGCTGGCCACCGCCTTCGAACTCGCCAAGGGCCTGAAGAAGACCGCCGTCCTCGTCAAGGACGCGGCTGCCTTCGTCGTCAATCGCATCCTCCTGCGCCTCATGGGTGAAGTAACCGCTGCCTTCGATGAAGGAACGCCTGCCGAAGTCGCTGACAACGCCTTGCGGCCCATGGGCCTCCCCATGACTCCCTTCACCCTGGGGGCCATGGTGGGCCTGCCTGTTGCGCAACATGTCCAGGAATCGCTGCATGCCGCCTTCGGTGACCGTTTTGCCGTGTCGCAGAACCTGCAGAAGCTCATCGACAACGGGATAAAATCCATCTGGGCGCCAGGTTCGGAGAAGACGAGCCCCGACGGCAAACCGGTCATCCCGGCGGAAACGCTGGCCCTGATGTCCTTTGGCTCCTCCCCTGCCACTGCCGAGGAAGTCCTGCGCCGCACTCAGGACGCCCTTGCCGAGGAAATCGGGCTCATGCTTGCCGAAGGAGTGGTGGCAGGCCCGGAGGACATCGACCTGTGCGTCATCATGGGCGCCGGCTGGCCCATGTTCCTGGGCGGTATCACCCCGTATCTTGACCGGGTTGGCGCCTCCGAGCGGGTCAATGGCAAGCGCTTCCTCGCACCCGGGGTTGCTTCCCGTCCCGCCTGACGCCCAGGGATACCAGGAGTCTTAGGACGGTTAAAGGACCGGTCGAATGGACCGTGGATGCAGGGTGGGAGGCTCCTAAATTTCGTGGAGCCTTCCAGCCTGCAGCCTGAGCACGCGCCGGCTTACTGTCCTGGCGTAGGCGAGATCGTGCGTGACGATCAGGACAGCAGCACCCCGGAGTGTGACCGCGTCGAGGGCTCTTTCGAGGTGGGCAAGGCCGTGACGGTCCAATCCCACCGTTGGTTCGTCCAAAGCGATGACGGCGGGCTGCCGCGCAAGAACCGTGGCCAGGGCGAGAAGGCGCTGGCCTGACGCCGGCAGATCGTGGGGATGGGCCGAGGCAACACTTGCCAGGCCCACGTCCTCCAGCGCCTGGATGGCACGTACCTCCGCTTCGGCACCAAACAGTCGGTCAAGCCCAAAAGCCACTTCCCGCACCAGGGTCCGCTCGAACAGTTGGTCCCGCGGATGCTGAAAGAGCAGGCCGACGTCTGCGGCAATGACCCCCGTGGATTTTCCCCTGATGGGAAGTCCTCCCACCAGCACTTCCCCGCGCTCAGGACGCAGCAGCCCGTTGATATGGCGCAGCAGCGTGGATTTTCCGGCTCCATTTGGCCCCGTAATGGCCACAGTCTGGCCTGGTCCTACCTCCAGATCCACTTCGGCCAGGACGGCACGGTGCCCGCCTTGCCCGCCTTGCCCGCCGGGCAGGGAATAAGTGACGTTCCGGAAGCTCAGTCTGGACGCTCCGGTTCCGGCTCCGGGGGAAACCTTGTTCGCGGCCGCGGCGCTCCCGTATTCCGGTTCCGGGGCCGTCGCTTCAGGACGGCAACGTCCGTGGCGCACTGCCTCCGATGGCACCACCACGCCCGACTCTGCCAGGCCCCGGCTGAGTAGCACGTCAGCCGGCATACCTTGGGCAGCGACCGTACCGCCGTCGAGCACCAGGCAGTGGGTGGCCTGGAGGAAAAGGCGGCCCGCCACCTGTCCGAACTGGACGACGGCGGTCCCCCGGGCAACCAGCCCCGCGATGAGGTCCCGAATCAGTTCGGCGCCCTCGCCATCCAAGGAGGACAAGGGATCGTCCAGGATGAGGACCGCCGGGTCTGTGATCACGCAGCAGGCGATGGCAAGGCGCCGCAGCTCGCCTCCGGAAAGGCTCCCCGGGTCCCTGTCGAGCAGGGGGGAAAGACCTGTTTGCGCGGCCACGTCAGCTACCCGACGATGCATGTTATCGCGATCCATGCCGCGGTTTTCCAGCCCGAATGCGAGTTCTTCCGCCACTGTGGAACGAATCCCGGAAAGCATTGCAGCGGCGTCCTGGGACACATAGCCCACGTGCCTGGACCACGCTGCGGGACTGATCCTCGGGTCGTCCTCGGTTCCGGCGAAGTCAAGCCGTTGGGCACCATTGGGCACGCCGTCCCCGCTCAGCGTCAACCGTCCCCTCAGTTGGCCATCACCACTTCTGAGCCAGCCTGCAAGCAGCCGGCCGAGCGTTGATTTGCCGCTGCCGGCCCCGCCCAGCACCGACGTCAGCGTGCCTGCCTGCACCGTGAGGCCTACGCCATGCACAGCCGGTGCTGTCTCCCCATGGAAACTGAAACTTTCGATGCAGGCGTCCAGAACCGGCGTCGTCATGCGTTTCCTTCCAACGGCGGGGGAAGAACCGGCACGCCAAGCCAGGAAGCTCCCAGCCTCAGGATCACGGCCGCAGCAGCCAGCCCCAGAACTGTACGGCGGAATGTCCGCTGCCCCCGGGAATCGGCGACCTCACGATACGTGCTCCTGGGGCCTGGAGAATTGAACCCGCGCGCGTCAAGGGCATGGGCCCTTTCCCCTGCGTCCTGGATGAGTGCCAGGACCAACGGAACCATCTGCAAACGTGCAGCGGCGAGGCGTTGGAGCAGGCTGCCACCCAGGACCAATCCGCGGGCTTCCTGGGCCTGCCGGATCCTGGTCAGCTGATCCGTGATGGCCGGGGCCAGCGTGAGCGTGGATGCGAGTACGTAGCCGAACTGCGGCGGGATCCTGCGAGTGGTCATGGTCGCCACAAGCTCCGGAACGTTCACTACGAAGGAAAACAGCAACAGCACCAGGACACAGGCTGTGGTCCGCGTTCCCATCTCAAGGGCGAACGCCAGCCCCTCAACTGTGATGCGGGCCGGTCCCCATCCCGCCAGGACGGTGCGACCCTCAGGAAAGAACAGTCCGTGCAGTACCAGCAGGGAGAACCAGAGCGGCAAGAGGATGACGGCGGAGGCAGCGAGGACCCGGCGCAGGACCCCCGCGCCCACGCCCGCACCGAGGGTAGCCGCCACAACAGCAACGGACACCGGCCAGTTCGACGCCGCCATCGTGAGGGTGACCGCGGCGCCGGAAGCAGCGAGGGTGGTGAGTGGATTGAGGCGGGAAAGCACGGGCTAGGAAGCGGCTACCGGGGCCTTGCCGGCGAGGACCTTGAAGCGGCGCACAAACGGGAAGCGGAAGGTGGCCCGGCGCGGCAGGGCGTAAACCAGGAGGGCGGCGATCGCGAACACGATGGCCTTATCCATCGGATCTGAGATCAGGGCCTGCTTGGTGATCGCTGCGAGGAGGGTGTCCCCCATGGCACGGAAAGCGCTGACAATTGCACCGGTCCCGGCTCCGGAAGTGCCTCCAAAAACAAACGCCGCGATGGGAGCCGAGACCACACCGGCGATGATGCCTGTGGCGAATCCCGCAACCGGAGCCAGGTAGAAGCGGCGGAACAAACCGTAACGGGCCGCCATGCCCGCCAGGAACCCGATGAGGGCTGCTCCTGCCGCAAACGGCAGGACTGTCGGGTTGAAGAAGGACCATACGATGCTGCTCAAAGCCCCCGTGGCCGCTCCGGCCGCCGGTCCGGCCAGGACAGCTATCAGTACGGTGCCGATGGCATCGAAGTAGAAGGGCAGGCCGGTGGTGCCCATGATCTGACCCAAGGCAATGTTCAGGACCAGCGCAACCGGGATAAGGACCAGCGTGGACGTGGGCAGGGTCGGGAGCACGCCCAGGATCAGCAGGATCGCCCCGAGGAGGAATCCGCCCAAGGCCACGAGGGTGGAGGCACTCCCCACGCCGTTGGCGATATCCGACGGCTGGGCAAGGACCAGGAAAATAAAGGTGGCCGCAATGGAAGCGGCACCCAGAAGCTCAAGCAGGCGGCGTTTTTTGTCCGCCGCCGCACCAGGAGCGGGAAGAGTAAGGGACTGCTGCGACATGGTGGTTCCTTTGGCTGGGGCCGGTACGCAGGGATTCCGGGCACTGGCAGGGCACAACGATCCGCCTATGTCACCTCGGCGCGGGTACCATGATACCGGCTCGCCGCCAGCCGGCCCACGGAACTGATCAGCTCATCAAAGCACTGCGCGGGGTTGTTGCCCGAGACGATCCTGGTATTCGGCGGCTCGCCCCAGATGCCCCTGAAGTCTGCCACCGTGGTGCCCATCAGCAGCCGGGAATCGGTTTCGACATGAACGGTTGCCGGCCTGGTGCTGAACTCTGTCCGTCCCACCGCCACCGCAGCGGCGAAGGCATCGTGCATGTGGGAGATGAACCCCTGATCATAGAGGCGGTGGAACTCCATGTAGAAGCGGATGGCATCTGACAAGCACGCCACAAGTGGATTAGCTGACTGGCTGCGTTGGCCCTCCGGCTGCTCCGGCAGTACCAGCTCTGGCTCAGGCACTCCGGCGGCTTCCCCCAAACGCCGGACGTGCTCGGGCCGCATCTCAATCCGTTCCGTGGACTCGAGGGCGCAGACTATCGGCAGCTTGTCCTGGGCAACGCCCCGGTAGGCGGCGAAGACCTCCTTGGCCGCGTGCGGATCAACCGAGACGTTCCATTCGGCGGTGGGCGTGGTGTTTCCCTGATAGTTGAAACATCCGCCCATGATCACCAGACCCTTGACCAAGTGAGGCAGCTCCGGCTCGCGGCGAAGGGCAAGCGCGAAATTTGTCAGCGGTCCGGTGATAAGGCCGGTGATCTCACCGGGATGGGCACGCACTTCCTCCACCCAGATATCCACAGCATGCCGTTGGGAGATCTTCCGGGCCGGAGCAGGCAGCACCGCGTAGCCCATCCCCTGCGGGCCGTGGGTCTCCTCCGTGGTGCGAAGCGGAATCTCCAGCGGCACCTCTGCTCCGATGGCTACCTCGATGTTCTCGGCGCCGCAAAGTTCGAGCAGTGCGAGGTTATTGAGGGCCACCTGCCGGGCACCGACGTTTCCCGCGGTGCACGTGATGGCCCGGATGTGCACTTCAGGGCGGGACAGCAGGTAGACGAGCGCCAATGCGTCGTCGATGCCGGTATCAACGTCAACCAGGAGCTGCCGCATCAGAAGAGGGCAACCTTTGGGGTGAGCGGGAAAATGTCGTCCAGTTCAGCGCGTTCCCCGGCCGAGGGCACCCATGCAACGGCTTCAGCGTTTTCGCGGACCTGTTCAGGCCTGGTGGCACCGGCAATCACGCTTGCCACTCCTGGTTGCGCCGCCAGCCATGAGAAAGCAACCTGAACTTCGCTGAGGCTCCGTTCCGCGGCAAACATGCTGAACCTGCTGAGCTGGTCCCAGTCGGCCTCGTGAACCAGATGGGTCCGGGTATGGCTCAGGCGTGAACCCTCCGGGGCATCGCCTGGACCGTACTTCCCGGTGAGGAGGCCATTGGCCAGTGGGAAATACGGCAATACGCCAAGGCCCAAGGCCTGCGCGGACGGGATGACCTCGAGCTCGGCCCTTCGGTCCAGCAGGTTGTAGTGGTTCTGCGTGGAGATGAAGCGCGCTCCGCCCAGGCTCCGTGCCACGTATTCGGCCTGCGCAATCTGCCATCCGGCCATATTGGAGTGGCCGATATACCGCACCTTGCCGCTGGTGACGAGGTGGTCCAAGGCGGCAAGTGTCTCCTCAATGGGAGTAAGCGGATCCGGGGTGTGGTACTGGTAGAGGTCGATCCAGTCCGTTCCAAGCCTGCGGAGGGAAGCCTCTGCCGCCTGGACGATGTAACGGCGGGAGCCCCGGGCACCGAAGTCCTTGCCGTTGGCGCCCCGCATGTCCAGACCGAATTTGGTGGCGACTATGGCGTCGTTCCGCCGGCCCGCCAATGCCTTGCCCAGCATCGTCTCGCTGAGGCCGGGATCCCGCCCATAGACGTCGGCGACATCGAAAAGGGTGATCCCGGCGTCGAGCGCGGCATGAACGACGGCGTCTGTTGCCTCCTGGGATTCGGTCAGGGTGTTTGCCCGCCCCAGATTATTGCAGCCAAGTCCCACGACGGAGACAGTGAGTCCGGAGGCTCCAAGCCGGCGATATTGAGTCATGAATTCACCCTATAACGCCGGCCCGGACGCCCGCCCAACGTGTGGCGGCGGGGTGCTCAGCCCGTTTGGCGGGAAGGGAACGTCAGTCCGTGCTCGTCCATTGCATCTTCCAGTTGGGCCATAGTCTTGACGCCCATCCCGTGCAGTTTTGTCAGGTCCGTGTGACCGAACTGCACTACCTGCTCCAGGGTTACCACGCCCGCGTGGGCGAGGGCCCTTCGTGCCGGGGCACCTATGCCCTGAGGCAGTGGTGTGTGGCCTGGTTGGATGGATTTTGGCGTCATAACAGATCCCTTCCAGTGGTTTGATACCCCCTATTAGAGGGTAAAGCCCGAAGCCGGTTTGGGCGAGTGCTTGAGCCTGAAAGCTTCCGGATCAGTGAACGGGGCGGCGCCGATACTGAGCTTGGTGAAGTCCAGATCTTCGCCGCGAATGCACACCTTGATGGCGTTTACGGCTTTGTTCACATCGGGACACAGGCAGAAAATATTAAGCTTCGAGTTCCCGAATTCGGACCGGTCCACAATGCCGAGCCCCCGCCAGGCCAGGTGGCTGATGAGCGCGTCTTTGGCCTTCTCCTCGAGATAACGGTCCCGGTCGGTGCCGTCCTTGGTTTTCAGGGCATATTGTGCCACCACCCAGAACTGCTCCTCATCGGGGATTTCCGCATATCCGTCCTCTCCGCACTGGGCGGCGAAGGCTGCCATGAGTCCCTCGGCCGCCTCGGCATCGGCGACGTCTGTCTCTTCGGTTTTGCTCTGGTGGCCAACCACGCCGTAGTTCATGACCAATTGGCTGTAGTCCTCATCGAACCAGGCCTCCCTGAAATTCAGGATTCCCTCGTCGTCGCGCTTATAAACCCGGATGATTCCGCTCATGCCCGTCCCTTCTTGAACCATTCCACGGCCGAGCCGTCGAATGGTGCGTGGTGTGCCTTCACGGCCTGGTAAAGCTGTTCGGTTTCGCGCAGGAGGAGCTCGACGACGTCAGCCGGGTAGTCCATCCTGACGCGGTGCTCGTCGAATTCGTCTTCGTCGTCCACGTAGACGCCGCGTTTGGTTGACCTGATGACGTCCAGGTCCATGTCGATAACGTGGAACTCGACCGTCCCGGGCCGGATGCTGGTCCACCCATGCTCAAGCGCCAAGTCGACGTACACCCTGAAGTCCCCGGGGTACGTGTCGTCATAAAATGTGGCCACATACTCGCCTGCCCGTGGAACCAGCAGCACGGCGTCAGACTGCGCGTGGAAAGCCGCGCCAGGGCGCGAGCAGAAGGAACCGGCGGGCTGGAAGATCCACCAGCCGTGCGGGTCCTCGCCCAGATAGGTGCCCGGGACCACCCAGTGGGCACCACCGTCCCACTTGCGGTTTCTGGCCACTACCAGGTCCCCCCGCTGGACGCTGTCCGGGGGGATGCGCTCGTGGAGTGTCACAGTTTCGGCAGGCTGCCGGTAGTGGGGTGTTCCTGGCCGGGAAGGGGACGCGCGAAAGGCACCTTGGTCCCCAGAACCTGAGCCACGACGTCGTGCGTTATCTGCTGGGCAGTCAACCCCACGCGGGCAAGGACCTGGCTCCGTGAGCCATGATCCAGGAACTCTACAGGCAAGCCAACCTCGTTCAGTGCGGTGTCCACTCCGGCCGCACGCATCTCCTGCCGGATCCGCGAACCCACACCGCCGGCGCGAACGCCATCCTCAATGCAGATCACCAGGCGGTGCCGTGCCGCCAAGGCCACGATGGACCGGCGGACGGGAAGCACCCAGCGGGGATCCACAACGGTAGAGCTGATGCCTTGGGCACCGAGCCGGTTGGAGACATCGAGCGCAAGTTCGGACATGGCGCCGACGCTGACAATCAGGACATCGTTCTCTGTGGAGCCGGACGGGCGGCGAGCCAGGACATCCACGCCGTCGCTAAGCCGCTCGATAGCCTCTACCTCGGCACCCACGCTGCCCTTGGAGTACCGGACCACAGTTGGGGCGTCGTTGATGGCCACGGCCTCACGGAGCTCCTCACGGAGCCGCGTGGCGTCCCTGGGGGCAGCAAGGTGCAGTCCCGGAACGATCTGCACCATGGCCATGTCCCACATGCCGTGGTGGCTTGCCCCGTCGGGGCCGGTGACTCCAGCGCGGTCCAACACGATGGTGACGCCTGCCTTGTGCAGTGCAACGTCCATCAGCAGCTGGTCAAAGGCACGGTTGAGGAAGGTGGCGTAGACGGCCACAACAGGATGAAGCCCGCCGAAGGCCATTCCGGCAGCAGATGTCAGCGCGTGCTGTTCAGCGATGCCGACGTCGAAGACCCGATCCGGGTGCCGCTCTGCGAATTTGTGCAGCCCGACGGGAATGAGCATGGCGCCGGTGATGCCGACAATGTCCGGCCTCTCATCAGCGATATCCGCGATTTCGTCGGCGAAAACGGAGGTCCAGGACTTGGCTCCGACGGGATCCGTGGGCTCCCCTGTTTCAGGGTCGATGATCCCGACTGCATGGAACTGGTCAGCCTCGTGGGCGCGGGCGGGAGCGTAGCCGTGGCCTTTCTCGGTCATGGCGTGCACAATGACCGGTCCCCCGTAGTTCCTGGCGGTCGAGAGGGCGTGCTCCATGGCCTGGAGGTTGTGGCCGTCAACAGGGCCGATGTACTTCATGCCGAAGTCTTCGAACATGCCCTGCGGGGCCCACCAGTCCTTAACGCCCTTCTTCATGGCATGAAGGCTCCGGTACGTGAACTGGCCCAGCGAGCCGCCGTTCTGCAGCCTTTTCTTCCACCAGTCCATGGCGCCTTCGTAGGCGGGCGCAGCGCGGAAGGAATCGATGGTGGGACGCAACGACGCCAGGTAGTCTGCGAAGCCGCCCACGGTAGCTGCATAGGAGCGACCGTTGTCGTTAACAACGATCACCACGCGGCGGCGCTTGTCGGCGGCAATGTTGTTGATGGCTTCCCACGCCATGCCGCCGGTGAGGGCGCCGTCGCCCACTACCGCGACGACGTAACGGTCGCCTTGGCCTGTCAATTGCCGGGCGCGGGAAATTCCGTCGGCCCAGGAGAGGGAAGAAGATGCGTGGGAGCTTTCGACAATGTCGTGCTCGGATTCAGCGCGGTCCGGGTAGCCGGAGAGGCCGCCCTCCTGGCGCAGTGTGGTGAAATCCTGGCGTCCGGTCAGCAGCTTGTGGACATAGGACTGGTGTCCGGTATCAAAAACAATGCTGTCGCGGGGGGAGTCGAAAATCCGGTGCACGGCAATGGTGAGCTCCACGACTCCAAGATTGGGACCGAGATGGCCGCCGGTCTGTGAGACGCTGCCGATCAGGAAACTCCTGACTTCTGACGCCAGTTGTTCCAACTGCTCGCCAGAGAACTTACTCAGGTCCTGCGGATCCCGGATGGTTTCCAAAATACCCAACGGCCCCTCCTTCGGATGATAGACATGCCGTTTAACTCTAACGCCTCGGACTCAAGCGGCGTGCCGCAGCAGCCGAAGGCCCCGGCGGTCTTGGACCGGCCGGGGCCTTCGGTGGTGCGGCTCTGCGCTCACTCTGTTTCCCCCGTTTTTGGGGACTCAGCTGGGTGCGCTCACCTGGTACAGCTCAATGTGTGCTGATCAGTTGGAGGAGATCTGGCGCAGCACGTACTGCAGGATGCCACCGTTGCGGTAGTAGTCCGCTTCACCCGGGGTATCGATGCGGAGGACGGCGTCGAAGGACTTCACTGAACCGTCTTCAGCGGTGGCTGTGACCTTCAAAGTCTTGGGCGTCGTGCCTTCGTTGAGGGCAGTTACACCTTCAACCGCGAAAACCTCCGTGCCCGTCAGGCCCAGCGTCGCCGCTGACTCCCCTGCCGGGTACTGCAGCGGCAGGACGCCCATTCCAATGAGGTTGGAGCGGTGGATGCGCTCGTAGCTCTCGGCAACGACTGCCTTGACACCCAGCAGCGCGGTGCCCTTTGCTGCCCAGTCACGCGAGGAGCCTGAACCGTATTCCTTGCCTGCCAGGACAACCAACGGAGTACCGGCGGCCTGGTAGTTCTGCGCGGCGTCGTAGACGTAGGCCTGCGGCCCATCAGCCTGCGTGAAGTCGCGGGTGAAGCCACCCTCAACCCCGGCGCCGTCGTTGAAGCCGGCAAGCAGCTGGTTCTTGATGCGGATGTTGGCGAACGTACCGCGGATCATGACTTCGTGGTTGCCTCGGCGTGAGCCGTAGGAGTTGAAGTCCTTGCGCTGCACACCGTTGGCCAGCAGGTATTGGCCGGCGGGAGTGTCGGACTTGAAGGAGCCGGCTGGGGAAATGTGGTCCGTTGTGACTGAATCGCCGAGCTTCAGCAGCACTCGTGCCCCGGAGATGTCAGTCACGGGTTCAGGCTGTGCCTTCATGCCCTCGAAGTACGGGGGCTTCCGGACATATGTGGAGCTCGGGTCCCAGGCGAACGTGTCACCGGCGGGGGTGTCCAGGGCCTTCCAACGGTCATCGCCGTCGAACACCCCTTCGTAGCCACGGGCGAACATGTCCTTGTCGATCGAGGAATCGATAACCTGCTGGACCTCGACCGGGTTGGGCCAGATGTCCTTCAGGAACACATCGTTGCCTGCTTCGTCCTGGCCAAGGGCATCGGTTTCGAAGTCGAAGTCCATGGTGCCGGCCAGGGCGTAGGCGATGACCAGCGGCGGCGAGGCCAGGTAGTTCATCTTGATGTCGGGGTTGATGCGGCCCTCAAAGTTGCGGTTTCCGGACAACACGGCGGTAACGGAAAGATCGTTGGCCTGGATGGCCTCCGACACTTCGGCTTCCAGCGGTCCGGAGTTGCCGATGCAGGTAGCGCAGCCATAACCCACAATGTAGAAGCCGAGCTTCTCCAGGTAGGGCGTCAGGCCGGACTTCTCGTAGTAGTCGGTGACCACTTTGGAGCCCGGAGCGACGGAGGTCTTGACCCACGGCTTAGCCGAGAGACCCTTGTCGACGGCGTTGCGGGCCAGCAATGCGGCGGCCAGCATGACCGACGGGTTGGACGTGTTGGTGCACGAGGTGATCGAGGCGATGGCGACAGCACCGTGATCAAGTTCGAACTCGCGGCCATCCGCCGTCTTGACGGAAACGGCTTTGGAGATCCGGCCGGCTGCTCCGTGGGCAGCGGAGTAGACCGGAGGTTCGCGGTCCGTATCCGTCACGTGGGAGTCGGGCTGGGTGAACGACGGAGCGTCCGAGGCCGGGAACGTCTCCTCGAGCGACTCATCCACCGTGCCGGCGTCGGCAGCATGGGAGACGTAGTTCAGGAGGTCGTGACGGAACTCGTCCTTGGCGTTTGTGAGTTCGATACGGTCCTGGGGACGCTTGGGGCCCGAGATCGAGGGAACAACCGTGGACAGGTCCAGCTCAAGGTACTCCGAGAAGCTGATTTCCTTGGAAGGATCGTGCCAGAGGCCCTGTTCCTTCGCGTAGGACTCCACAAGCGCCACGTTCTCCTCCGAGCGGCCGGTGAGGCGCAGGTAGTCGAGTGTGACGTCGTCGATCGGGAACATTGCGGCGGTTGAACCGAATTCCGGGCTCATGTTTCCGATGGTGGCGCGGTTGGCCAGGGGCACCGCGGCCACACCTTCGCCGTAGAACTCCACGAACTTGCCAACAACACCGTGCTTGCGCAGCTGTTCGGTGATGGTCAGCACGACGTCCGTGGCGGTGGCACCGGCGGGAATGGATCCCGTTAGCTTGAAGCCCACAACCCGCGGGATCAGCATCGAGACAGGCTGGCCGAGCATCGCTGCTTCGGCCTCAATGCCGCCAACGCCCCAACCCAGTACACCCAGGCCGTTGACCATGGTGGTGTGCGAGTCAGTACCAACGCAGGTGTCGGGGTAAGCACGAAGAACGCCGCCGACTTCGCGCGTCATAACAGTGCGTGCGAGGTATTCGATGTTGACCTGGTGGACGATGCCGGTGCCCGGCGGAACCACCTTGAAGTCATCAAATGCGGTTTGGCCCCAGCGAAGGAACTGGTACCGCTCGCCGTTGCGCTGGTACTCGATCTCCATGTTGCGCTCAAGGGCGCCGGAGTTGCCGAAAGCGTCGATCTGCACGGAGTGGTCAATAACCATTTCCGCGGGAGCAAGCGGGTTGACCCTCTTCGGGTCACCGCCCAGCTCCTTGACGGCCTCGCGCATGGTGGCGAGGTCGACTACGCAGGGCACACCGGTGAAGTCCTGCATAATGACTCGGGCCGGTGTGAATTGGATCTCTGTTTCGGGCTGGGCGTCAGGATCCCAACCCGCCAAGGCACGGACGTGATCGGCAGTGATGTTCGCGCCGTCCTCGGTCCTCAACAGGTTCTCTAGCAATACCTTGAGGCTGAACGGAAGGTTTTCTGCACCTTCAACGGAGTTCAACCGGAAAATTTCATATTCGGTTCCGGCTACATTAAGTTTGCCTTTTGAACCGAAACTGTCCACTGTGCTCATCGCAGGACTCCTCTCGCAACAGTTTCATCTTTGTCGCGCGGTAGACCGCTTGCTAGTTAGGTCCTCCTAATTACTGCTAATTAGTCAAGGACTTAAGAATTGCAGGAGGTCAGCCGTGATTACGGCTCGCGACGCGGGACTACTACGCTCATCCTAGTGGCATCATCCCCGCGGAGTCAGCAACGCCGCAGTCTCCAGGTGATGGGTGTGGGGGTAAAGGTCAAACGCCCGTAGCTCCTGCAGGGCCCAGCCCCTGTCCTGGAAGTAACCGAGATCACGTGCAAAGGACGCCGGGTCGCAGGACACATACGCGATGGCCCGCGGGGCCGCGTCAACCAGCTGGTGGACCACTGCCTTACCTGCCCCGGCACGGGGAGGGTCAAGAACCAGTGCGTCGAAGTTCCTTGGCTTGTGGCGAAGCACCCGCTCCACCTTTCCCTGAACGATCTCCACCTGAGGAGCGCCGTGCAGGTTCTTCCTCGCGTCCCGGCTGGTGCCGGGGGCACCCTCGACCGAAAGCACGGAACCCGTTGTGCCTACAGCGTCCGCCAATGCGGCGGTAAAGAGGCCGGCACCGGCATAAAGATCAGCTACTACAGCTCCGGCCTCGAGGAACCCGCCGTCGTGCAGGAACCCGGTCACTGCTCCCACCAGCGTTTCAGGTGCATCCCGGTGGATCTGCCAGAACCCCTCTCCGGTCACCCGGAACTCATGGCCGGCGGCAGACTCCTGCACCCATGTGCGGCCCTTCAGCTGGTTGAGATCGCCAGTGACGGGGTCAATTGACGCTACGGAAACGTCGTCAGGGAGTTGCGCAATGATCGCGCTGATCCGTTTTGCCTTGGTTCCGGGGGCGGGCGCCAGCAGCACCAGCCGCCGTGATCCGTTGGCCGGGGCAGCCACCTCCACCCGCTCTATCCCCTGAAGATCGATGTCCCAGAGGTTGAGCGAAGTGATGCCCTCGACGGCCAACGGCATGTCCTGGATGGAGATCACCTGGTCGGAGCGGTGGGCGTGCATGCCGAGCTTGCCCCCGGCGGTGACGGCAAAGCTCGCCCGCGTGCGCCAGGCGAGCCCGGGGACGCCGGCGGGGGCAGCAGTTCCGGCGTTGGCAGCAGTACCGCCTACCGGTTCAACTTCGGTGACAAGCTCGACGCCGGCGAGCCGCTTGAGCTGTTCGGCGAGCACTTCGCTTTTGAGCCGCCGCTGTCGTTCCAGCGAGATATGGCCGAATTCGGCCCCGCCTACCGGAGGATGTCCATGCGGCCAGGACCGCAGTGAGTCTGCCACGTGCCAGAAGTGCGGAACGCGGTCAGGGGACCGTTCAAGGACCTCGACGACGTCGGCCCGCCAGAATTTGGCGGACTCCCCAGCGTCGGTCAGCCGGATCCGGACCTTTTCGCCGGGGATTCCATGCCGGACGAACACCACGCGGCCTTCATGCCGGGCGACGCAATGGCCCCCATGGGCCACAGGCCCGACGTCGACGACGAGGTCCGCCGGGGTGCGGGTCTTGGTGGCGTGGTTCATTGGATATCCTGCAGTTTCTTGGCTTCCTCAGATGATTTCAGCTGCCAGGGAACGCTGGCAACCATGACTCCCGGTTCAAAGTGCAACCGGGTCTTGATGCGCAATGCCGTTTGGTTATGCACCAATTGTTCCCACCATTTACCGACAACGTACTCCGGGATGTACACCACGATGAGGTCGCGGGGGGAATCACGCCGCATGTTCGTGATGTAGTCCATGATGGGCGTGATGGTTTCGCGGTAGGGGCTGGCCAGCACCGTCAACGGGACTGGAATCTCCAGCTTTTCCCAGTCAGCGAGCGTCTGGGCGGTTTCCTCCGGACTGATGTCCACAATGACGGCGTCCAGCCGTGACGGGCGGGAGGCCCGGGCGTATGCCAGCGCGCGCAGCACGGGTTTTCGCACATGCGAAACCAGGAGGACAGCGTGGACCCGAGTAGGAAGGGCACGCGGTGTCGAGTCTTCGTCCAACGCGAGTTCCTTGGCCACGTTGTCGTAATGGGCACGGATGCTCCACATGATGAGGATCAACACGAACATGGCAAGCAGAGCGAGCCACGCCCCCTGTTCGAATTTGGTGATCAGCACGATCGTCAGGACCAGCGCTGTCATGACGAATCCAATGGTGTTCAGGATCCGGGACTTGATGATCCGCCTGCGCCCGGCCTTGTCCCTTACGCGCCTCAGCTCCCGGCCCCAGTGCCTGATCATTCCGAGCTGGCTCATGGTGAAGGAGATGAAAACACCCACAATGTAGAGCTGGATGAGCTTGGTGACGTCGGCGTTGAACGCAAAGATCAGGACCAGAGCTCCGGCCGCCAGTGCCAGGACACCGTTGCTGAAGGCGAGGCGATCGCCGCGGGTGCGCAACTGGCGGGGCAGATAGCCGTCCTGGGCAAGGATGGAGCCGAGAATGGGGAACCCCTTGAAAGCGGTGTTGGACGCAAAAACCAGGATCAGAATGGTGGCGGCAATAACTACGAAGAAGAGGAAGGACCCGATGCCAAAGATCGTCTGGGCGATTTGGCCCAGGGCCGGAGTCTGGATGTAGTCGGCTGCCAGCGGTTTGCCGTCCAGGAGCAGCTCGGTGGCCGGGTCAAAGACAATTTTCACCTTGGTGGCATTGGCCAGGTAGATGACGCCGGCGAACATGACCGAGGCGAAGACTCCGACCATCAGGAGTGTGGTTGCCGCGTTCTTGCTCTTTGGCTTCTGAAAGCTTGGTACGCCGTTGCTGATCGCCTCTACACCGGTCAGGGCGACTGCCCCGGATGAAAAGGCCCGGAGTAGCAGGAACGCACCCGCCAGTCCCACGAGGCCCTCGTCGAAGTGCTCGGTCGGCACAATGGTGAAACCGGCGGAGGGAGCTTCGCCAAGCTGCCCGGTGGCGGCCTGAAAGACGCCGACGGCGGTCATACCGAGAATGGCCGTCATGAAGATATAGGTAGGCGCTGCGAAAAGAGTTCCAGCTTCCTTGACGCCCCGCAGGTTGATCAGAGCAAGCAGAGCAACGCCAGTGGCGGCCAGAATCGCCTGCTGGCCGTGAAGAGCAGGAACAGTGGTGGACAGATAGGCAGCTGCTGACGACATGGAAACGGCCAGTGTAAGGACATAGTCCACCAACAGGGCGGACGCGACGGTCAGGCCTGCATACCTGCCCAGGTTCACTGTGGCAATCTCGTAGTCCCCGCCCCCTGAAGGATAGGCATGGACATTCTGCCGGTAGGAGGCAATCACAGTGAGCAGCACCACCATGACGGCGAGCCCAACCCAAGGGGAAAATGCGACGGCGCTTACCCCGGCCAGCGCGAGCGTCAGCAGGATCTCATCCGGAGCATACGCCACCGATGACAAGGCGTCGGAGGCGAAGACGGGGAGCGCAATCCGCTTCGGCAGCAGTGTGGGAGACAGGCGGTCGTTCCGGACGGGCCTCCCCACCAGCACCCTCTTGGCGGCATTCAGAATTGTCAGCACCAGACAAAGCTAGTCGGATTCGCGCGTGATGTCATGACGGCCCGGACTGTCCTGCTGATGTGACCCGTCTCCCTGCCTGCCCCAGCTGCCCGGCCATGGCTCCTGCTGCCGGTAGAGTCGTACAGGCAGCAGGATTCAGCATTGAGGAGGAACCGGTGGCCCACTTCGTCATCATGGGTTGCGGACGTGTAGGGGCGACGCTGGCGCACACACTGGAGGATGCCGGCCATTCGGTGGCCATCATCGACCAGGACGACCGCGCCTTCCGGCGCCTGCGCAGCGGCTTCTCCGGACGCAAAGTCACGGGAGTAGGGTTCGACAGGGAGACCCTCAAACAGGCCGGGGTGGCTGAAGCCTATGCCTTCGCCGCGGTGTCCAGCGGTGACAACTCCAACATCCTGGCTACCAGGGTCGCGCGGGAAACGTTCCATGTCCCGCATGTTGTGGCCAGAATCTATGACCCTGGCCGGGCTGAGATCTACCAGCGCCTGGGAATCCCCACCGTTGCCGCGGTCCGCTGGAGTGCGGACCAGGTGTTGAGGCGCATACTGCCAGAACAGCACTTGGCGGGTGATTTCCGCGAGCCCTCTGGCAGGCTCGTCCTGGCAGAAATTGAGTTGGATCCGGCGTGGATCGGACAGTCCCTGAGCCAGATCGAAAGTGCAGCGGACATCAGGATCGCCTACCTGACCCGCTTTGGGGAGGGCGTTCTCCCCACGCCCGCAATGTCCTATCAGGACGGTGATACCGTCCACGCCATGCTTCGGGTGGAGCGAAGTGCCGAAGTGGCGCACCTCCTTGCCAAAGCACCCGTGAAGGAGTCTTGAGTGAAAGTCGTCATTGTTGGAGCAGGCAGTGTTGGTTCCTCGATTGCCCGCGAACTCCTGGCCCACAAGCACGAAATCCTGCTTCTTGATCTGAAGCCGGAGGTGATCGGCCGAAGCGGGTTGCGTGGGGCGCACTGGCTTGTTGGTGACGCCTGCGAGCTCAGCACTCTTCAGGATGCCAGGCTCGAAGATGCCGACGTTGTGGTCTCGGCCACCGGCGATGACAAGGTCAACCTGGTGGTATCACTGCTGGCCAAAACGGAGTTCGGTGTTGGACGCACTGTTGGCAGGGTCAACAACCCCAAGAACGACTGGATGTTCAATGATTCCTGGGGAGTGGACGTAGCAGTCAACACCCCGCAGCTCATGACCGCGCTGGTGGAGGAAGCTGTGGAGATCGGGGACCTTGTCCGGCTCCTCACGCTCCAGACGGGAGTGTCGTCACTGGTTGAATTCACTGTGCCCCACGACTCCTATGCCATCGGGCTGACCGTTGGAGACATCAATTGGCCTGAGGATTCCACTCTGGTGGCCATTTTGCGCGACCAGGCACCCATCACGCCCACCCGGGATGACGTTATCGACGGCGGCGACGAACTGTTCTTCGTCACCACCATCGCAGCCGAGGATGAACTGCGTGCCTTGTTGTCCCCTGAGTCGGCCCACGATCAAGAGGAAGGCCCGGCAGAATATTCCGCTGGCGCTGATCAGGCTCCGGAGGCTGTTCAGGCCCCCGAGGACGACGGCTTCGAGGGCTGAGCGCTATCTGTCTCAGGCGATGGGGCAGGCTTCGTTATCAGCCAGGCCACCCAGATGCCGAGGATGTAGAGTGGCGCGCCCATGATAAGCCGCATGGTGGCCAATGCCGCGAGGCCCTCGCCCCCCATGAAATACAGGGGAACCTGAACCAGGAGCCGAAGCGCGAGCACGGCGACTATTACCCAGGTGCCTAAGGAGTAAGCCCGGACGCGTACCGGGTCCTTGCGCCAATCAAGCCCTTCGTTGCGGATGAATCCAAACAGCAGTCCGGCCACCGGCCATTTAATCGCGATGGAAACGATCATGGCGACGATATACGCGGCGTTGGTGAAGAAGCCAGGGACGTAGAAGTCCTCGGCCTTCCCCGTGGTGTTGGCAAGCCACGCTGAAATTCCTACGCCCACAACGCCGGCGAAGGCCTGGGTCAGCGGCCGCCTCTGGATCAGCCTCGCTACGGTAAAGAGGGCGGCTGCTGACAGGGCCGCGACCAGGGAAACCGTCAGATTCGCGGTGATCGTGAAAGACACCAGGAAAACGAGCCCGGGAAGGATGCTTTCCGCAATTCCCTGGACCCCGCCCGCGGTCTTGAGGACGTTGATGCGGCCGTCGCTGTGACGGTGGAGTCCTGCCTTTGCCGCATAGCCCTCAGCAAGAGCCGCGACGGTTGGTGGAGGAGTCCCATCCACATTGCGTGCAGGATCGCCTGAAACCGGCGTGGGTAGCGACGGATCCTGGGACGGTTCCTGCGGCGTCTCCTCTGTCGGCTTGGGGGCCCGGGATGAATTCGGGGCCGGAGGCGGCGTTTCGGACTCGGTCATTCGTGCTCCTGGCGGGAAAGTATTTCATAGCGGGGGTTGAACATGGTGGGAAGGCCGTCACGGAGGGTCAGCATCCCTTGAAGCTGCAGTTCTACGCCGGCAGCGATGCCGGGGACCCGGCGTCGGCCGAGCCAGGTGACGCGCAACCTGGCGGGAAGTGCAGACGCCCCCGTTACCTTGCTTTCTGCTCCTGAGGAATCAACGGACTTTTTAAGAGTGCTCAATAACCCGGCGCTTTTTGTAACCGTATGGCGGTCCCGGACCACTGCCGTAAAGGACGCGACGTCGGATGCGGGAACAAATGTCACTGATTCAATGAACCCGTGACACACCACTCTCCCCCTCTCCGGCAGTTCACTCACTGACAGGACGGGGCCTTCCGGTACCTGCGCGTGATCAGCCAATCTGGGTAATCTCAGGTCCGCGTTCAGGCTTCTGGAATTCGGGGGCGCCTTGGGGTGTCGTGGTGGCGTCCTTGGGCAGCCGCAACTGCAGGAGATCCCGCGGCGGCATCGGGTTATCACCGCGAACGACGACGATCTGCCGGAAGAGCCCTTCAAGGGCGGCTGCAGCTTCACGGTCGACGGCGGCCTCCCCGCCCAGGACTCCCCGCAGGAACCAGCGGGGGCCATCCACTCCGATGAATCGGGCCACCCGGTAGCCTCGGCTGCCATCGGCCTGACCGGCCGGAAGCTTGGCAACAAGCTCCGTCCCGAAGCTGCCCTGCACCTCCTCCACCTGACCGCCCTGGCCGCTGACGGACTGACCGATCTGTTCGCGGATCTCATCCCAGAGGCCCTCCGAACGGGGGGCGGCAAATGCCTGGAGTTGGAGGCTTGACCCCTGGAGGTCCATGGTGACAGCGACTACCCGCTGCGTGGCCTCTTCCACCTCGAGCCGAAGCTGAAGCCCTTCTGTGGGCGCGATAAGGAGAGCACCAAGGTCAACGTAGCCGTCCTGGCTCTCAATCTCGGCGGCATCGAACGGGCCGCTGGAACGTGGACCCGTTGACTCCTCGCCGCCTTCGGAGGTCCCGTCGTCGGTTTCCGGCCACTCTGCGGACTCTGCCGCCTGTTCCTTCTTGGCTTTCCTGCCACGCCCAAAAACCATGGGGTTGTCTCCTTAGTTGTTCTTGTCCCACGTGGGGAGGACACCTGTCCGCGCTGCTAAGAGCCGGTTATGGTGCCGACGCCCGGCTTCTTTGAAACCTGCTGCTTCGTTGAAACCCTGCCGCTGGGTGGGGATTACACCGGGGATTGACCGAATCCACCGGTTGAGCCGAAGCCGCCGCTGCCGCGGACAGAATCACTGAGTTCCCCTACAGCAACGAAGTCCGCATACTCAACGCGCTGAATCACCATCTGTGCAATTCTATCGCCGCGACTCAATTCAATGGCGTGTTCACGATCCGTATTCAGAAGCGTCACTGAGATCTCGCCCCGGTAGCCGGCGTCGACGGTTCCGGGGGCATTAACAATGGTCAGGCCGTGCTTCGTGGCGAGACCCGAACGGGGATGAATGAGGGCGACGTAACCCTCAGGCAAGGCAATTGACACTCCCGTGGCAACCAACCGGCGCTCACCCGGGGCCAACACCACATCCTCACGGGAGCGGAGGTCGGCGCCCGCGTCTCCGGGGTGGGCATACGACGGAGCCTCCAGGCCGTCGTCGAGCATTTTCAGCTGTACCGTCAAAGTCCTCTTACCGGTTGACGAGGAAGGATCCACCGGCGCATCTCCGGGCACTGTCCGCACCGCTGCTAGTTCATCAGTCACAGTCACTCACTCTATCGTCCGAGCCGGAAATCGGCCTAGCCGCCGCTCGTGGCAGGAAGGAGGGGCAAAGATGAATTAGCCTGCGAAAAGTGGAAAGCTTGGCTCATGCCGGAATCCAACGCAGGTTCGCCTGCTCCCAACAGCACTCCCAGCGCCACTGTACTTTTCCGAGAAAAGCTCTGGCCCACCTTTTGGATCTGGCTTATCGCGGTGGGACTGGCCGGTGCGGGCATCCTCGTATTTGCTCCTATCAGCCTGGCTGCCGGCTTCACGGCGGCCGCGGTCCTGTTTGTGATCATGGCCGTCATGCTGATGACGTCGACGCCGACCATTACCGTTACGCCTGAAACCCTCCAAGTGGGCCGCGCGACCATAGAACGACAGTTCGTCGGGGATGCAGCAGCTTTCCGTGGCAAAGAAGCTACAGCGGAACGTGGGGTGCGGCTGAACGGCCTCGCTTACCTTTGCATCCGGGGGTGGGTGGACCCCGTGGTGCGGATCGAAATCACTGATCCGTCAGACCGGACTCCCTACTGGCTTGCGTCCACCAGGCGCCCCGACGAACTGCTGGCGGCACTTCAGCGATAACTGGCCCGCCTAGCCTTCGCATTCTTTGCAGAACTTCATTCCGTCCTTCTCCCGGGCCACCTGGGACCGGTGCCGGACGAGGAAACAGGACGCACACGTGAACTCGTCCGCCTGGGGAGGCAGGACACGAACCAGGAGCTCTTCCCCGGAAAGGTCTGCGCCGGGGAGTTCATAGCCCTCGGCAATATCAGATTCATCCTCGTCCACCACCGCGGTTGGCTTGTCCGTCCGCCGCGACTTCAGTTCTTCAAGGGAATCTTCGCTGAGGTCTTCTTCTGTCTTCCTTGGCGCATCGTAGTCTGTCGCCATGATTTGTTTGCTCACACTCCGCATTGGTTCGGTTGGATCCCCGGCCCCAGGGGAGCCTGTGGCCGGTTCACCGATGTAAACGTTGCGCCATCGGATTTTGTGCCCGATTTCCGCGCTATTTTTCCCTAAGAGCAATGGGAATGCCAGAGCCCCGCCGCTCCTTTTTCCGAACCCCGGCAAGGGGCGGAAAGTCGCGGAAAATCGCGGCGCGCCCTCCGTCCTAACAGCAATTGGTCCCGCCGAGTGGCAGAGTTTCGATTGTTAGTAATGCCAGGGTGGAGGATTTGTATGCAGGATCTAAGGCTTGTAGGCGTCCACGACGACGGAGAGCATCTCCTGTTGAGCGGCACCGGCGGCGAGATGTTCCGGCTGCCGATCGATGAAGCACTCCGTGTCGCGGCCAGCCGCACTTCCGCGAACGCCGCAGCGCGTGCAGCGACCGCGCCCATTGCCATGTCTCCACGTGATATCCAGGCCAAAATCAGGAGCGGTTCAACGGCCGCCGAAGTTGCTGATTTGTCCGGAATACCCCTTGCGAAGGTGCAACGGTATGAGGGGCCGGTGCTTGCCGAACGCGAATACGTCGCCCAGCAAGCCCGCAAGATTGAAGTCGCAGCTCCGGCTCCCGGCCATGACATCTATCGCTCAGCCTTTGGGGACAACCCGGCCTCCCTCGGCGAGATGGTTGCCCACCGCTTGACCGCCCATGGCGTCGAGCCTTCCACTGTCGAGTGGGACTCCTGGCGCAGGCCGGACGGAACCTGGACAGTGGTTGCAAGGTTCGAGGCAAGAACGGGCGGACCGTCGAACATCGGCGAGGAGCCCCCTGCGATGTGGACCTTCAGTCCAAGCAGGAAGTCTCTGCAGAATGCCAACCGCTGGGCCCAGCAGCTGAGCGAACTGGAACCGTTGGACGGACCCCTTCCCACCCGCAGGCTCTCTGCCGTCTCAGACCGGCCCTTTGATTTTGAAACCGATGCCGGCGCGGGCCGGAACGCTGCCGGAAAGCAGGGGAAAGACTCCGACGGGCTGCTCGACATGCTGCGCTCCCGCCGGGGACAACGGCTCGGAGTTGACGAAGACAGCGACGACGCATTGGCGCTCCTGCTGACCAGCGGGGTTCCCGCAGCTCATCCGAGGCCTTCGGAAGTAGTTCCTGAAGCTGACGGCGAACCCGAAGCGGCAGGGCCGGAAGTCGAAAAGGACGCAGCCAGGCCGGCAGAACGTTCAGGTTTCCACGACAGCAAACGGGATGCCAAGGTGTCCATGCTGTCGCGGCTCAGCCTCGCCCCCCGCCCGCAGAGCGATGACGAAGATTCCCTGAAGCTGCAGGACGGCGTCAGTACGGATACACGGGAGATCACCATCGTTCCTGGTCCCCGCCGCCCCGGCGCAGGTGGTGCCGGCAGCGTAGGCGCTGCTGGCAATGCGGGCGGTGCCGCCAATGCGGGGGGTGCCGGTGGGACAGCTAACAGTGGTGGGCAGGGTCTGAGCGGTGCACCTTCACGTCCGGGCCATGAATCCGGCGGAAATGGTTCACGTGATCCCGCTCCTGGCCAAGCGACGAGAAATGCCGGCGGCATGCAAAGTGTCGGGCTCGACGAGCTGCTGGGAGGGCGTGGTGGACGCCGCTCCGCCAGCGATTCCGCAGGCACCCGGGAACGGGAAGGGAACCGCGAGCGGGAGGGAATCCGTGAGCGGGACGGGGACCAGCCCGAGCGGCAACCATCCAAACCCAAGCGGTCAAGCGTCCCGAGCTGGGACGAGATTGTGTTCGGAACCCGCGGGGATTGAAAGGATCGCGCCGCAAAAAAGCGCTTTGCTCCTAGGAGTCCTTTGCGGGCGGCAAGCCTGTTGCATTCCAGACACAGGCATCAGTATCAAACGGCAGAAGCTGGTCATGCTGGGCCAGGATATTGGCGCCGTGGGCAGTGACCCGGCGCATGTAGTGCCTGCGGCATAGCGTTTCATACCCCACCACCGGCGGCTGAAGTGAGTCTGTACTTCCGGTTCCTCCGCCAATTCCCCGGTCGACGTCGCCGACCACAATCTGCTCCCCTTCCACGACCATGACTCCGTCAACAGTGCGGGCATTCTGGGTGGCCCGCCGCCCGCACCAGCACAATGCCTCCACCTGGAGGACCTGGACGCGGTCGGCAAGCTCAATGAGCCGCTGGGAGCCGGGAAACAACCTCGTACGAAAATCTGCGGTGATGCCGAAGGCGAAAACGTCGAGGTCCATCTCGTCCACAACACGGGCCAGTTGTTCCACCTGCAAAGGCGAATAGAACTGCGCCTCGTCACAGATCAGATAGTCAACGCGGCCGCCTTTGGTCCTGCGCCGCACTACCTCGTCCCAGAAATCTGTGGAATCAAGCACTTCCACAGCGTCTGTTTCAAGGCCCAAACGGCTCGAGATACGGGAACCGCCGGCACGGTCATTGCGGCTGAATCTGACCCCGCCCCTGCCTCGCGCACGGTGGTTGTAGTCCATCTGCAAGGCCAGCGTCGATTTGCCGCAGTCCATGGTTCCCGAGAAAAAGACGAGTTCAGCCACGCCTGCCCTTTCTGCCCTGAGCACGGAAGCACAAAAGAGGAACCTCACGTTCGGCTTTGGTCAATGAACCGTGCTGACCAACCACCTCCAGGGCTGTCGGCCGCACCCTGCGGGTGTCGTAAAGGGCCAGCGCGTCCCTTGCGGCGATCATGACGTCGCCGATCCTGGGAACCACCTGCTCGCGAACCCTGCCGAATAGTCCGGCGGCGATGGCCTCCTCACGGGTAAAAGCCCAGATGCGTTCGCCAAATCTGGAACGCCAGGCTGCCAGCAACCGGTCCCGCCCCTCTTGCCCGAGATCGGGCTCGACGTAAAGATGGAGCATCCGGGGCTCACCAGCTGTATGGCGTACGCCTGCAATCAGGGCCGGATCTGCGGAAAAGTCGAGCCGTTGGGACTCTGGGACATCCAGCATCCCGTGATCTGCAGTGAGGAGCATTGTGGTGCCGGCCGGAAAGGTGGAACTGAGCCTGCGGACACTGGCATCCAGTTCTTCCAGCTGGTGCTCCCACTGCGGGGACTGGCAGCCATGCCTGTGGCCTGCCTTGTCGAGTTCATTGACGTAGAAGTACATGAGGGCCCGATCTGTGCTTTCCATCGCTTCAGCAGCGGCCTCTGTCCTTGCATGGGCACTGATTCCCGAGACGTGACGGCCACCGCGCAGGGCGGCCTGGGTCATGGGCGAACTGGTGAACTGGGGAAGGCTGACGGTGATCACGTCCAGGTGCTCTGCCGCGCGCTCCAGGACAGTCGGGAAAGGCTGCCACGTCTGGGGGTCCACGCAGGAGTTCCAATTTCCGAGCATATTGACCACTTTGTCCTGGTCAGGGTCCAGGATGTCGTAGCCCACCATGCCGTGCTGGCCGGGCTCAAGCCCTGTCCCGAGGCTGGCAAGGGAAGCAGCGGTGGTGGAAGGAAAGGCTGCATCCAGCACCACGGGAACGGAGCCCTGACCCGCCAGCACCAGGCTCCGCAGGAACGGTGTGTGGGCAAGTTTTTGCTTCAGCAGGCTGCGTCCCAGGCCATCAGCAACGATGACGCAGATCCGCTGTCCCTGCGGAAGATTGAGACGATTGTCAAAGCCCTCGATGCCCAGGCTGGCGGCTGCGCTGGGAAACACTTCGGCAACCGAGCGGCTTCCGAAGGCCGGGGCGGAAGGAAGGGAGAGAGCACCCGACGGAAGCGGCGGCGCTGTCGCAGGGATCGGGCCAGGACTTTGCGCAGGCGCCATCCTAACGCTGGTGCCCGCGGCTGAGGCGGTTGCCGAAAACGCCCATCCTGGGTCGAGGGTGAGCCGAGCCTGCATGGGCGGTGGGAGTGGAAGATCCGGTGTTCACGGCGCGCAGAGCACGGGCGAAAAGCTTCGCGTCCTGGACGGCCTGCAGCCCGTCGGCTTCGGCACTGATCCGAAGGACAATGTCCTCCTGGGCAATGGTTCCGCTGTAGCCGTGATCGGCTTCGCACTGTGGATCTCCACAGCTGGCCGGCCCGACGTCGAGGCGCTGGCCCCCGGACCAGGCGATCGAGAGAGTCACCTCCCGCACGGGATCCGACGACTTGTAGTTTTGCGGCTGGGCGTACATGTAGCTGAGCACGACAGACCGGATCTGCGCGACGGGCACGGACTCGGTGGAAATCTGGGCTACGATCTGCTCGCCGGCTTCGTCGAGCTGCTGATCATCCACATGGGTGATGACCAGCATGTCGTCGGTCAGGACCAGCACTGTGATGTGCCGGCGTACTTCGGCCCGATCGAAGTGCGTTTCCAGATGGACAAGGTGCGCCACGCAGTCCCGCCCATCCAGGGCGTCATCAACGACGTCGGCCACGAGCCGGGGGTAAAAACCGGCCTGCTGAAGCGCTCCCTCCAGGCTCTGTCCTTGGACGCTGTGGTTGTGTGAGCTGTGGGAATGAGGGACCTGCTGGCCTGGCTGGTTCCCGGTCACGGGCGTTTGCGGCTTCGAGGTGGGAGGCTGGGAGCTCATGACCCCATTTTCACAGATCGGCTGGGGAGTTGCTAACTGCGGGCGTTCAGGACGGCGGTGCGGTACCTATCCCAGCATGATCCTGCGGGCCGTATCCGTGCGCTTGGAGGCGTTGGCAATCCGCACGTCTGCAGCCAGGATGGAGAGCCCTGAGGTGCCTGCGAGTACCGGGTTGAACTCCACGAGGGCAACCTCCGGATGATTGTCCTTCAGCATCGTCAAGCGAACGGCCAGGTCTTCCAATGCCGCAACATCCACGGCGGGAAGTCCCTGGTATCCGAAGAGTTTCAGGGCTGCCCGCGGGGCACGAATGAACTCGCGGACGTCCGACGCCGACAGCGGAGGCACCCGGTGGGCCCAGTCATCCAGGAGGTTGACGGCGTCGCCCGCGAGGCCAAACGAAATGACCGGTCCCAGCAATGCATCCTCGATGGCGCGGAACGTGCACGCCTGGCCCACCGGCGCCATGGACTGCACCTCCAGGGTTGTGGAGCCATACGGCTCCAGCACCCGCTGCATCTCCTGGATATTCCGGCGGAGCGAGTCGGCGTTCTGGATGTCCAGCCGGACGCCGCCAAGATCCAGCCTGTGCCGAAGGGTGGGATCCGTTGTTTTCAGGGCCACCGGCCAGCCCAACCTCCCGGCGGCTTCAACCGCCTCATCCAGGGTGGAGAATTCTTCTGACGGGACTACCCCGATGCCGTAATGCCCCAGCAGTTGCGCCGCAGTGGACTGATCCAACTGGACAAGCTGCTCCCCGCGGACGCCGTGGAGTAACCCGTCCAGTACTGCGCGGGCAGCCTCAGGATCGCAGCCTGCCGGCTCCACGAAAAGCCCCTGATCGCGGTTTACCCAATGCACATAGCGAACTACGGCAGCCAAGGCCGCCACGCCCGCCTCGGGGTTGGAAAAGCACGGTAAGGGAAGGCTGGCCGGCTGTTCGGCTGCCACCATCCCTTCCACGTAAACCGAGGGATCCAGGATGCCCGTGAACGCGGCGATGACAGGCTTGCCGGCCGCAGCTGAGCACTCTGCCAGCACCTCCGCTAGGTTCTCCACCGTCAGTCCCCGGGCGGGCAGCAACGCCACCAGCACCGAATGAACGGACTCTGCAGCCAGCGATTCGGCCAGCGTCCGACGCAGGGCAGGAAGGGCAATAGACATCCCTGAGTCCAGGTCCACGTCCGTTACGGTGTGCTCCACGGTGAGCCCATGGGCCGTCGCGCTGTCCGCCACCACCTTCCCCAGAGCCTGGGAGTTGCTGACCACTGCCATGGCCGGTCCTGCCGGGAGCGGCTGGCGGGAAACAACCTGGGCAACGTCCATCAGCTGTTCGATCGTTTCCACCGGAATCACTCCGGCCTGCCGCATCATCGCGTCCAGCGCGCCGGCGGGTGCCTGGGTGGTCCGGACCGCGTGGCCAGGCGGCAGTTGCAGGCCCATCGAACCGGACTTGGCCACGATGACCGGCTTGGTCAGCGCCAGGCGCCGGGCGAGACGCGAAAACTTGCGCGGGTTACCGATCGACTCCAGATAGAGGCCCACGGCAGCGGTATCGGCGTCGTCCTCCCAGAACTGCATCATGTCGTTACCGGATACATCCGCCCGGTTGCCTGCAGAGAGGAAGGTCGACATTCCCAGCCGCCGGCGGCTGGAGGCCGCGTAGAGAGAGACTCCGATAGCGGCGGACTGGCTGAACAGACCCAGCCCTCCCCGCAGGGGCAGGCTTGGCGCCATTGAAGCGTTGAGGGACACAGCCGGGTTGGTGTTCACGATCCCCAGGGAGGCGGGACCGATAACCCGCATGCCGTTGGCCCTGGCCTGCCGCACCAGTTCGCGTTGCCTGGCCAGCCCTGCTTCGCCAGCCTCGGCGTAGCCGGCGGTGGCCACGACCAGCCCCTTGACGCCTGCAGCGGCGCATTCGTCGACCACCTTGGGGACCTCGTCCTGCGGGACGGCCACAATGGCCAGCCGCACGGCGTCGGAGACCTCGGACAGGCTGCCAAAAGAAAGCATGCCGGCCAGCTCAAGTGCCTCGGGGTTGATGGCATAAACGGGTCCGGTGAACCCGCCTTCGATTATGTGTTCGAGGAGCTGATAGCCGATAGAGCCCCATTTACGGCTTGCGCCGATAACTGCAACGGAAGACGGCGCGAGCAGTTCCTGGATACTTCTTGCCTCGGCACGGTGCTCGCGGGATTCCATGACTGCCCGGGATTTATCAGTGGGGTCGATATTGAATTCGAGGCTGACCACGCCGTCGTCGAAATGACGCTTTACGTCATAGCCGGCGTCGGAGAAGACCATCAGCATTTTCCGGTTCTCCGGCAGGACCTCGGCACTGAACCGGCGGATTCCCTTTTCCCGAGCGGCCGCCGCCAGGTGCTCGAGCAGGATTGAACCGATGCCCCGCCCCTGGTGGGCGTCGGCGATATTGAAGGCCACTTCCGCTTCCACCGGATCATCAAGCCGGTCGTACCGGCCGATTCCTATTATTTCGCCGCCAATCGTAATAACCAGCGCAACCCTGTCCTGGTAGTCGACTTCGGTGAAGCGTTTGAGCTCCTTGGCGCTCAGGCGGGATTTGAACGCGAAGAAACGCATGTAGATTGAATTCTGCGACTGCCCGGTATGGAAGGTCTGCACGGCGTCCGCGTCAGAGGGATGAATAGGGCGCAGATGAGCTGTCCCACCATCCCTGAGGACGACATCGGCTTCCCAATATTCCGGATATTCGCCGTCCCCGGGCTGATCCACCATAGGCTTAGCCTAGCCAAAAACTCCCGCGGCGCACCGCCGCGACTTGATCAGTAGTTTTATACAGGTACTAACCCGCAAGATACAGAGGAACCTCCAGCCCCATGGCCCGCCGCCAAACTCCCGCCGCAGCCGCATTAGCGCAGGACTACACCGAGAACATTGTTGACATTGACGTCACTTCCGAAATGGAAGGCTCATTCCTTGAGTACGCCTACTCGGTGATCTATTCACGCGCCCTTCCTGATGCCAGGGACGGCCTGAAGCCTGTTCAGCGGCGGATTCTGTTCATGATGAGCGAGATGGGCCTCCGTCCTGACCGTGGCCATGTGAAGAGTGCGCGCGTCGTTGGTGAAGTGATGGGCAAGCTCCATCCCCATGGCGATACTGCCATTTATGACGCCATGGTCCGTATGGCACAGGACTTTTCCCTGCGGCTTCCGCTCATTGACGGCCACGGCAACTTCGGATCGCTCGACGATGGCCCTGCGGCTCCGCGGTACACCGAGGCCCGCCTTGCGGCCGCCGCACTGACTTTGACCGACCACCTCGACGAAGACGTGGTCAACTTCATCCCCAACTACGACAACCAGCTGACCCAGCCCGAGGTCCTGCCTGCGGCGTTCCCGAATCTCCTGGTCAACGGTGCCACCGGTATCGCCGTCGGCATGGCCACCAACATGGCTCCGCACAACCTCGTGGAAATCATCACCGCGGCCCGTCACCTCATAGCCAACCCGGACGCCACCCTCGCTGACATCATGAAGTTCGTCCCCGGACCCGATCTGCCCACCGGCGGACGGATCGTCGGCCTGGACGGGATCCGGGATGCCTACGCCACCGGGCGCGGCTCGTTCAAGACCAGGGCCAGAGTTGAGGTCGAGCAGCTTTCAGCCCGACGCACCGGCCTCGTGGTTACGGAACTGCCGTACATGGTGGGTCCGGAAAAAGTAATCGAAAAGATCAAGGATGCCGTCAACAGCAAGAAACTGACGGGCATCAGTGACGTTGTGGACCTGACCGACCGGAAGCACGGGCTGCGGCTGGTCATCGAGCTCAAGAACGGCTTTAACCCCAACGCCGTACTGCAGCAGCTCTACCGCTACTCACCGATGGAAGACTCCTTCGGCATCAACAACGTGACCCTGGTGGACGGTCAGCCGCAAACCCTTGGTCTCCTCCAGCTTCTGTCGGTGTATGTTGATCACCGCATCAGCGTGGTCAGACGGCGCACCGCCTTCAGGCTCGGGAAGAAGAAGGACCGGCTGCACCTGGTCGAAGGCCTGCTGATTGCCATCGTTGACATCGACGAGGTCATCCAGATCATCCGTTCCTCGGATGAAGCGTCAGCGGCCCGTGAGCGCCTCATGTCGATTTATGACCTCTCCGAAATCCAGGCGAATTACATCCTGGAACTGAGGCTCCGGCAACTCACCAAATACTCCCGCATCGAACTCGAAAAAGAGCAGGATCAGCTCCGGCGTGAGATTGAGGAGCTCGAGGCGATCCTGGCTTCGGACGAGCGGCTCCGGGACCTCGTGTCCAGCGAGCTGGCGGAGATCGCGGAGAAGTACGGAACCCCTCGGCGGACGGTGCTGCTGGAATCGGAAGCCGTCTCCCCCACCGTTGCCGCAGCCCTTTCTGCCGGTCCGGGGGCCAAAGGCAAAGCCGTTCCGCTGGCCTTGGAAATCGCCGACGACCCCTGCTGGGCGATCCTGACAGCCTCAGGCCAGATCGCCAGGACGTCCAACCGGGACGAACTCGCAGAGACAGGACCCCGCACCAAGCACGACGTCTTCCGTTCCGTCGTGAAAACCTCTGCCCGGGGTGAGGTGGCAGCAGTTACCTCGTTGGGCAGGATGTTGCGTGTCCAGGTGATGGACATGCCGGTGCTCCCTCCGACTTCAGGCCTTCCCAACCTCGCAGGCGGGGTGCCTGCAAAGGACTTCATCACCTTGCTGAAGGGCGAGTCGCTGGTGGCGTTCGCTCCCTTGGATGAAGTGCTGGCCATTGGCACGGCGCTTGGAGTGGTCAAACGTGTCCAGCCCGATTACCCGCTGAACCGCGAGGATTGGGAAGTCATCACTTTGAAGGACAAGGACACCGTGGTTGGGGTGGAGTCCGCCGCCGACGACGATCATCTCGTCTTTGTGACCCGCCAGGCGCAGCTGCTTCGGTTCACCGCTGGTGCTGTCCGTCCGCAGGGCAGGACGGCAGGCGGCATGGCCGGGATCAAGCTGGCCGACGGCGACGAAGTCCTGCACTTCGGCACCGTTCGTCCGGACGACGATGACGCCGTCGTCGTGACCATTGCAGGCACCAACGGTGCCCTTCCCGGCACAGCGCCGGGAACGGCGAAAGTCACAGCGCTGACTGAATATCCGGTGAAGGGGCGTGCCACAGCAGGCGTCCGCGCGCACCGCTTCCTCAAGGGGGAAGACGTCCTGCTGCTTGGGTGGGCAGGACACGGTCCCGCCAGGGCATCATCTCTGGCCGGAGTGGCACGGTCCCTTCCCCAGGAGCATGGCCGGCGGGACGGTTCAGGTATTCCGTTGTCGCAAGCGATCGACGCGATCGGCCCAAGCATGACGTGGTCCGACACCGCCGAGGCTGCTTCCTGAGCCCAACACCTTCCGGGCCCTAGACTACTGGCATGCCTATCATCCCCGATGAAAAAGACTGGACCTGGGTGCTGTCCCGGCCCTGCCCCGAGTGCGGATTCGATGCTTCGACGGTGACTCCTTCCACCGTTCCGGGGACAGTGACCAACATGCTCCCGCGGTGGCGGGCAGCCTTACGGCGCCCGGACGTGGCAGAGCGGCCCGACGACGCCACCTGGTCTGTTCTTGAGTACGCCTCCCATGTGCGGGACGTCTTCAGCCTCTTTGACCGCAGGCTCAACCAGATGCTGACGGAGGACAACGCCCGCTTCGAGAACTGGGACCAGGACAAGACAGCCATCGAGAAGGATTACGCCAACGCAGATCCTGCTGTGGTCAGCTCGGAGCTGACAGCCGAGGGGCACCAGGTGGCTGAGTCCTTTGCCGGAGTGCGTCAGGACCAATGGGGCCGCCTGGGCATCCGCAGCAACGGTTCGGAGTTCACTGTCCTGACACTGGCGCAGTACTTCCTTCATGACGTGGTGCATCATCTCCACGACGTGGATGGGTGAGTCGTGAACGGGGTGAGCTGTGGATGGATGGGCTTTGAACTGGTTGTCGGATTGACCTCAGCAATCGTTGACCGGCCACGGCGGTAATCCTAGACTCGGGGCAACGCCGCGGGCCAAAGTTTGCTCAGCGACGTCACCTCAATCCCCGATTGAGGGTTCATCCATTCGTGCGAAAGCAGAAATCGATGACAACACTTCATCAAGGTGACCACGAATCCACAGTCGATGATGCACTTCAGCAGTTGCGTCGCCGGCTCTCCGGGTCGCTGATCGAGCCGCAGGATCCGCAGTACGAGGATGCGCGTCGCGTGTGGAACGGAATGGTCGATCTCCGTCCCCGTGCCATCGCCCGGGCCGGAGCAGCGGCAGACATCGACGCAGTGCTTGACGCCGTCCGGCAATCCGGCCTGCCCCTCGCCGTCCGGGGCGGCGGGCACAACGTCGCAGGCCACGGCTCGGTCGATGGTGGCCTCGTGCTGGACCTGGGTCAACTACGCGACGTGACGGTGGATCCGCAGCAACAGCTCGTGACTGTCGAGCCCGGGGCAACCCTCGCTGATGTGGACGCGGCGACAACTCTGCATGATTTGGCAGTTCCTCTCGGTGTGATCAGCGCCACCGGTATAGCAGGACTGACCCTGGGCGGAGGTGTCGGCTGGCTGACGCGCTCCTATGGACTGACCCTGGATAACCTGCAATCAGCCGACGTCGTCACCGCCGAAGGGGAGCACGTTCGCGCCAGCAGGGAGGAGAACCCTGACTTGTTCTGGGGACTGCAAGGCGGCGGCGGGAACTTTGGAGTGGTCTCCTCCTTCACCTTCCGGGCCCACCGGCTTCCTGATTCGCTCCTGGGCGGGAATCTCTTCTATCGTCCCCCGCACTGGGAGAAAGCCCTGGCCGCCTTCAGTTCGTGGACGCGCGGTCTGCCCGAGGAAATGAACCCGATCATCTCTTTTCTGGTACTTCCACCGGAGTTCGGGATGGGCGACGAACCATGGATGATCATCGGATTTGCCTGGCTTGGCGAGACCCACCAGACCGGGCTCGATTTGGTGGAGCAACTCGCAGTGGAGGCGCCGCCGGATGAGCAGGAGGTGGGGCCGGTCCGGTGGGTCGAATGGCAGAGCGCAATGGATACCGTCTTTCCCAAAGGCTCACGGGGATACTGGAAGAACGTGTCCTTCTCACGGCTGGACGAGGAAGTGATAAAGGTCCTGGTGGGATTCGCCTCCGAGGTGACCTGGCATGGGACCGGGATCGACATCCATCACATGGAAGGCGCCTTTGGCCGTGTGCCGGAGGACGCTACTGCTTTCCCGACCCGGTCACCCCGCTACTGGCTCAACGTCTACGGATTTTGGCGCGATCCGGAAGAGGATGAACGGCTTACCGCGTTCGCCCGAAAGGCCCATGCACTCATGCTCCCCTTTGCCGAGCACGGTGAATACGTCAACTTCCTCGGAGCCGAACTCCACGCCGGAGAGGATGACGCAGCACGCCAGGCCTACGGGCAGGATAAGTATCAGCGGCTCATGGGCATCAAGGACCGCTATGACCCACAGAACATCTTCCGCCTCAACCACAACATCAGCCCAGGGCGTGGGTCCTGAGGCGTGGACGGTTTGGCAGCGCCGTCCACGCCCGGCACTGCTAGCCGGTCACAGTCAGCCTTGCAGGCTCCGTAACCGCCTTGCCATGGGCATTCCGGAACACCACGCGAATCAGGAGTCCGTCCTGCCGAGCGGTCACGGGCGTAAGATCCAGGCTTGAGACGTACGTACCCTCGTCAGTTCGTTTGGTGCCGGCTTTCCCGCCCGCCGCTTTCCACGTAACACCGTTGTCCGAAGACGATTCCCAGACTGCAACGGGTCCCGGCACACCGGTCGCCGTCGCTTTGAAGACGGCCGGCTTACCGGAATTTGCCGTGACAGGCCGCGGCTGCTTAGTAATCGCAGGAACGCCGACCGTCTGGTTGAATTCCGGCCAACCATCCACCCAGGCAATTTTCTGGATACCCAAGGTGGGGAAATACGGAATGTCCTCGTTGGATGCGTCGTAATAATGGAAGGCCAGGTAGTCACCGAAGACGGACTGACCACCAGGACCGTTCACTGCACCGTGGCTGTCCAACACCGTTGAGCCACCGCCACCGAACATGTCTTTGCCATCCTTGTCCAGATAGGGACCGGTGACGGACGTGGACCTTCCCACGGCCACCTCGTACGTGGAATCGGCTCCTCGGCAGCAGAAGCCGAAGGAAACGAAGAGATAGAAATACTCGCCGTGTTTTGTGATGTAGGGCGCCTCAATGGGATTGCCCGCCATGAAGCGGTCCGCAATATTGACCGTCTTCGACTCCCAGTTCGCCACCGGCTTGCCGCTGGGCCACTCGATCGGGACCAGGAAAATGCCGTACCAAAAGGATCCGATCGCCATGTACGGCGTACCGTCAGCATCTTCGACGATCCCGGCGTCGATGGCGTTGAACGTCTTGTTCGGGTTATTGGGATCAAGCCCGGTCACTGGGGATGCCACCACCAGTCCCCTGTCCACCCATTCGTAATCCGGGTCGGCTGGGTCCAGGGTGGTGTTGGTTGCCAGTGCCGTCAGGGACTTGTTGCCGCCAAAGCGCGAGGCCGAGTAGTACAGATAGTACGTTCCGTCGTTCTCTACGATCTCCGGAGCCCAAAGGTTGTCCGGGAGCTGGCCGTCTGCGAAGTGCTCATCAATCCATGTTGGAATCCGGTCCCAGACAAAGCCCGCGCGCTGCCAGGTAGTGCCGGCGTCGTGCGAGGACCAAATCTGGATGGTCCCGCCGTTTTCACGATTCAAGAGTCCTGTGGAGTACACGTACCAGGTGCCATCATTATCGATGATCAGCGCCGGGTCATGTATGGGCGAGGTCTCCCCCACGACGGATTTGCCGCCCGGCAAGTCCTCCTGGACGGATTGCCGCTCAGTGGCACGGTTTTTTAGTGCGCTGGTCGGTTGGTAGGACGACGGGCTTGCCTTCACTGGCTTCACGGCTTCGGGCGGCAGCGCCGAGGCCGTCAGGGAGAGGCTGAGCAGAGCTGTCAGGCCGACTAGCCCCACACCCCAAAGACGTGACAGACGTGACTTCATCATCACGTGTTCCTTCCGAAAGTTGGCTTGACGGGTAGGTTCCGCGACGCAGGATGCACTGGACGGCAGAAAAATTGCAACGTTGTAACGATGAATATGACATGGGGGTTCCGAGGAGTCAAGGGGTTTTACAGCAGCCGCACATGGCGCAAGTGGCGCCCTGACATCAAAAGAAGTTAGCGTGAACAATTCCTGAAGCGACAGTCTTGACGCAGGGGCAAGGCGCGTGTGATATTTCTTACAACGTTGCAAATCATCCGGGCCCGGATGCCGGTCTGCCTCGACGCCGACCGCTGGCCCTCATCGTAATACCAACCGGAAGGACTACGTGATGAAGAAGTCACGTCCCATGGCCGCAGCCCTGGCATTCGTTGCCGCGGCCGGTCTTATGCTCGGCGGTTGCTCCGCCCCCACCGGCGCAGAAGCCGGCGAAAAGAAGCTGACCTTTATGTTCCGAGGCGGAGAGGACGAAAAAAAGGCGTACGAACAGGCTGTCTCCCAATTCGAAAAGGACAACGGCGTCGACGTCGACATTATTGTTACCACCGCTGATCAGTACGCCACCAAGCTGAAGGCCGCCATCGCCGGCAAGCAGGTTCCAGATGTGTTCTACATCGGTCCTGGCGATGTACAGGCGTACGTGCAGAACGGGATTGTCAAAGACATCACCGAATATGTAGAGAAGTCAGACACCATTGACCTGGACAACATTTGGGAATACGGCGTAGACAGCTACCGCTTCGACGGCAAACTGACAGGCCAGGGAGCCATCTACGCCCTGCCCAAGGATGTCGGACCGTTTTCCTTTGGCTACAACAAGACAATGTTCGAAAAAGCCGGGATTCCACTGCCGGACAAGGACAAGCCCTACACCTTTGACCAGTTCGTCGACATCTCCAAAAAGCTCACGGCCGACACAAATGGTGACGGCAGCCTGGATCAGTGGGGCAACGGCCTGAACGTCCAGTGGAATCTCCAGCCCTTTGTATGGTCCAACGGCGGCGACTGGCTGAACGAGGACCGGACCAAAGTCACGGTGGACACCCCTGAATTCGCCGAGACCCTGCAGTGGTTCGCTGACCTCCAGAACGTCCATGGCGTAACTCCTTCCGTGGCAGAGGCACAGACCCTTGACACCTACCAGCGATGGATGAAGGGCGAAATCGGGTTCTTCCCCATCGCGCCGTGGGACCTGTCCACCTACCAGAAGCTTGGCTTTGACTGGGACGTCATCCCCTACCCTGCCGGCAAGACAGGCAAACCCGCGACTTGGACGGGAACCCTGGGGATTGCAGTATCGGAAAATACCCAGCATCCCGAGGAAGCCGTGAAGCTTGTTGAATTCCTGACAGCAAACAAAGAGGCACAGGAATCGCTGGTAAAGGCCGGCATCCAGATCCCCAACCTGAAGGATATGGCCGAGACCTGGGCCGCCGACACCACCACCAAACCGGCCAACAAGGCTGAGTTCCTGGAGATCGTCAAGGACTACGGACGGGCACTTCCGGGTGGAAACACTTACAACGCAGAGTGGTACGACGAACTGTTCACCAACATCCAGCCTGTGCTGGACGGCAAACAATCGGCCAAGGACTACCTGAAGGAAGCACAGCCCAGGATGCAGCAGTTCCTTGATGCCGCAAACCAGCAGGCTGGTATCGGCTGACCTCACCCACGGTCCCCAAGACCGGTGCCGCGGCTGCATCCGAGCGCAGCCGCGGCACCCCTCCCATACCTCTCATCACCGCCAAATCAAAGAGGATCCGCCGATGTCCATGACCATGCGCCGCTCAAGGCTCCACCGGAAGGAACACCTGGCCGCCCTGCTCTTCGTGGCTATCCCGGTGATCGGGTTCCTGTTGTTTACACTTTTTCCGCTGCTGTTCTCCGTGTACGCGTCGTTCACCAATTGGAACGGCATTTCGAGTCCCAAGTTCAAGGGCGTCGACAACTACGTCAAAATGTTCGAGGACCGGTACTTCCTGAAGTCCTTGTGGAACACGTTTTACATGATGATCGGCATTCCCGTGGGCCTTGTCATCTCCCTCGCCCTTGCGTTGGCCCTGAACCGCAAGATGCGCGGCACAACTTTCTTCCGGACTGTGTACTACCTGCCGGTCATCTCCTCCATCGCGGCAGTAGCCATCCTTTGGCAGTGGGCCTTCAACGGAGACTTTGGACTGATCAATCAAGGCCTGTCCCTGGTCGGCATCGACGGGCCGAACTGGCTTCAAGACACTTCCACCGTCAAGCCTGCCCTCATCATCATGGCCGTCTGGAAGGGCCTGGGCTACTCAATGCTGCTGTACCTGGCAGCTTTGCAGTCTGTCCCCCGCTACCTCTACGAAGCCGCATCCCTGGACGGAGCCAGCCCGTGGCAGCAGTTCCGCCACATCACCATCCCGATGGTCCGGCCGGTCACATTCTTCCTGATTGTTACGAGCATCATCGGAGGCAGCCAGATCTTCGTTGAAATCAACATCATGACCCCTACGGGCGGCCCGGAATTCGAGTCCGCCTCCATCGTCTGGTACATCTGGCAAAAAGCCTTTGACAACCTGCAGATGGGTTACGCCTCCGCCATGTCCGTGGTTCTGGGGCTCCTGGTGTTCATCATCACTTTCATCCAGTTCCGGCTCAACCGCCGCAACCAGTTCTCGATCGATTGAGGCAGGCAGCCATGTCGACACAGCGCGTCATCACCCCAGCGCCCCTGAAACCGGTCCACAGAATCCCCGAGGGGTCCGGCAAGGGCAGCAGCGACGGTAGCCCAACCGCCGTCGTGCCCCAACGCAGCAAACGCAGGACCAACCCCGGGAACATCCTGGTTGGAATCATCCTGCTCCTTGGAGCCGTCATTATGATTGCTCCGCTCGCCTGGACCTTCTCCACCTCGCTCAAGACCCGCGAGGGCGTCTTCGAGCTCCCGCCCCAGTGGATCCCGGATCCTTTCGTGTGGGAAAACTACGCCAGAATCTGGACGGCCGGGCCGTTGCTAAGCGGCATCCAGAACAGCCTGATAGTGGCATGTTCCGTGACGATTGTCGGGTCCCTGACCTCTGCCCTTGCTGCCTTTGCCTTCGCGAAACTGCGGATGCCCTTCAAAAACGCCATCTTCCTTGGGCTGCTGGCCGGGCTGATGATTCCGTTTCCCACCCTGATGATTCCCCAATTCACCATTTTCGCGAGCATCGGCTGGGTGGACACGCTGCTTCCCTTGATCGTGCCGGGTTTGTTTGGAAACATCGTCATGATCTTTTTCCTCCGTCAGTTCCTCAACAGCGTGCCGGACTCTATCGTGGAGGCGGCCAGAATCGACGGCGCTTCCTACTTGCAGATTTTCTGGACACTGATCCTGCCGGCTGTGAGGCCTGCCCTTGCGGCACAGTTCATTCTTTGGTTTATGGCCATGTGGAATGACTATCTGGCGCCGATCATCTACCTCAACTCACCAGGCACACAAACCCTGCAGCTGGTCATTGCCAACTTCAACGCCCAGTACGCCATCCAGACGGACTATCCCCTCATCATGGCTGCTTCCTTCGTGGCGCTCCTGCCGGTCCTGATCGTCTTTGTCGTCTTCCAGCGGCAGATCATTGAATCAATCGCACTGACGGGGGCCAAAGGGTGAGCGCCGGCGTCATCCCCCAGAGGCTGCAGCCAATGCGCCCGGAACCCACCGGAGTGTCCGCAACGTGGGGTGGCCGGCACGCCCATGACCCAACTGTGGTCCAGTCAGATGACGGAACCTTCTACATGTACTCCACCGATGCTGTCGCGAATTCGGCATCGGTTCCCGCGGGGGTGCACATCCGGACATCGAGGGACCTTGTTACCTGGAGTTATGCCGGAACAGCGCTCGACGGCGTTCCGGGTCCGGCTTTTGACTGGACGGGAGCACAGGGATTGTGGGCTCCCGAAGTTGTCCGCTGGCATGAGGGCAGGTGGCATATGTACTACTCGGCTTCCACCTTCGGATCGAACACGTCGGCCATAGGCCTGGCCGTTTCACCTGACCCTTCTGGGCCGTGGGAGGACCTTGGCCTTGTAGTGGCTACCCGGAGCGGGGAGCACACACAGAACGCCATTGACGCCGCAGTGACCTTCGACGCAGACGGGGCAGCCTGGCTCACTTACGGATCGTTCTTTTCCGGCATCTATACCTTGCCGCTCGACAGGTCCACAGGCAGGCCAATCAGAGATGGTGACCTCGGCTCGCTCATTGCGTGCCGCCAGCTTTCGGTTGAAGGTGCCATCGAAGGCGCCTACATCATGTACCGTCCGGAAGAGGATAAGTATGTCCTGTTCGCTTCCTATGATTCCCTCTTCGGCACCTACAACGTGCGGATTGCCGTCGCCGGCTCGATTACCGGGCCCTATCGGGACTTCAATGGCGCTGCCATGACGGATCTTGAGCAAGAACCGGGTTCCATAGGCACCAAGGTGCTGGGAAGCTACCGTTTCGACGGCGACACCGGTTGGCTCGCACCTGGCCACAATTCTGTTTTCACCCGCCCGGGGCAAGCAGGTGACGAGCACTTCATGGTGCATCATGTCCGCTTTGCCGATGACCCGTCCCAGCACACGGTACAGCTCCGACGGCTGTTTTTTACGGAAACAGGCTGGCCCGTTGTATCACCCCAGCCCTTCGCCGGGGAGGCGGAGGAGGTGATCAAGACACCCCAGGTGATTTCCGGCAAGTGGCGGGTCATCCGCCTGGATCCATCATCCACGGAGCTGGTGAACGCTGTGGCGGCGGAACTGGAGGCCGATGCCGCAGTGCCGTCGGATGGATCGCCGTCCAACGTGATGGTCCGTGTCAGCGTTGAGATCGACGGCGTCGAACTCGATGGCGTTGACGTGGACTCTGTGGTGTTTGCCTCCTGGGACTGGTCAAAGGGTCAAGCGGCGCTCTCCTTCAGTGGGATCGACAAGGACGGCGTCGCCTGGTCCGGGACCAAGGAGTCGTAACCATGAACGAGGAAGCCTTGGGTTGGGCTGGCCGGCTGATGAGTTGGCTAGACTTTGCCGTGAATTTGGTCCTGATCAACCTGCTGTTTGTGGCAGGAGTCCTGGCGGGGGGTGTTGTTCCCGGGCTCTTCCCTTCGGCCGTGGCCGCGTCCACCATGCTCGCCCGGCTGCGGACGGGAACCCTGGGTGAGCACCCCGTCAGGGATTTCATCACGGCCTATCGCTCCCAGTTTCTTCACGCCAACAAGGTGGGCAGCATCTTCTGGGTTGCAGCCGCCGTTCTTGTGCTGAACGGACTGTCCCTGGTGAGCTCCGCTTCGCTCCATTCCGCAGCATTGGACCCAACCGCACCGACAACAGGGTCCTCCCCGGTCCTGGCAGTGTTGCTGGTCCTCTCAGTGGTTGCAGGGGCAGCCACGCTGGCCGCAGCCGGGACCGCCGTAGATGTCTGTACGCGCTACCGCGACACCGTGTTCAGGACGTGGCGCCTGGCGTTCATGCTTCCTTTGGCCTCTCCCCTGCTTGGCCTATCCCTGATAGCCAGCTACGTGGCAATGGCCGTTGTCTTCGCAGGCATAAACGTTCTGGTCCCGCTGATGGGCGCTTCACTCCCGCTTTTGCTCTCCGGGTGGCTCGTAGGACGGCATCTAAGCGCTTTGGAACCCTCCTACTAGCCGGATCTGCAATGCTGTGTGGCCCCGGATGCTCCGGCCACTCTTTACAACGTTATACAGAATAGGAAACAGACAATTGACTTCTCCTGCCAGCACCAAAGTCGGCAACACGGACACCCCGGACAACACCGTCCAGCTGGACGCGGTCGCCCCGTCGGTGATTACCATTGACCGTTCTGCCGTCGTTGCCCCTGTAAGCCGCCGTATCTTCGGTTCGTTCGTGGAGCATTTGGGCCGGTGCGTCTACGACGGGATCTACGAGCCCGGCCACCCTACAGCCAACGATGATGGCTTCCGGCTCGATGTTGTGGACCTCGTCAAGGAACTTGGCTCAAGCACCATCCGCTACCCCGGTGGCAACTTCGTCTCCGGCTACCGCTGGGAAGACGGCGTCGGGCCCAGGGACCAGCGGCCTGTCAGGAGGGACCTCGCATGGCACTCCCTGGAAACAAACCAGGTGGGGATCGACGAGTTCGCCCGCTGGTGCGCCCTCACGGATTCAGAGCTGATGATGGCGGTCAACCTCGGTACCCGCGGGATTGATGCCGCGCTGGACCTGCTCGAGTACGCCAATCACCCCTCCGGCACCACCCTGAGTGAACAACGCATCGCCAACGGTGCCAAGGACCCTTACAACATCCGCATGTGGTGCCTGGGCAACGAAATGGACGGACCGTGGCAGATAGGCCACATGTCCGCTGACAACTATGGAAAGCTGGCCGCACGAACGGCATCTGCCATGAAGACCGCGGACAAGAACCTCGAGCTGGTGGTCTGCGGCTCTTCGAGTTCCTCAATGCCGACCTTCGGCGAGTGGGAGCGCGTGGTCCTTGAGCACAGCTACGACTATGTGGACTACATCTCCTGCCACGCCTACTACCAGGAACGCAACGGAGACCTCGGCTCGTACCTGGCATCCTCCCTGGACATGCAGTACTTCATCGAGACTGTGGTGGCTACCGCCGACCACGTCAAGCACAAGCTGAAGAGCAAGAAGACCATCCAGCTTTCCTTCGATGAGTGGAACATCTGGTACCTCGATGAGCACCAGGCCTCCGACGAGGTGAATGAGGAATGGGTCCACGCGCCCCGCCAGCTGGAGGACGTCTATTCGGTGGCCGACGCCGTGGTGTTCGGTAACCTGCTGATCACCCTGCTCAAGAATCATGACCGGGTGGCGTCCGCGTCGCTGGCCCAACTGGTCAACGTCATCGCCCCCATCATGACAGAACCGGGTGGGGCCGCCTGGCGGCAGACTACGTTTTTCCCCTTCTCAGTGACGTCCCGGTTGGCTCGTGGCGAGGTACTGCGGCCCCGGATCGATGCCGGAACCTATACAACCGCCGTTTACGGAGAAGCTCAGCTCGTGGATGCCGTCGCCACCGCCGACGCCCGAACCGGACAGTCGGCACTTTTCCTCGTAAACCGGAGCCAGACGGAAGCGATCGACATTACGGTCAGGGTGGCTGAACTCAATGCCACGGTCATCAGCGAGGCTGTCACTCTGCACGATGAGGACGTTTACGCCAGGAACACGCTCCAGGACCAGAACCGCGTCGGTCTCAAACCGCTCAACGGCACTGTCCTGGAGGACGGTGTGCTCACGGTGACATTGCCTCCGGTGTCCTGGTCCGCCGTCGCGCTCGCCTAATGGGGTTGTTACGCGGGCCCAGCACCGCAGCCAGCCGCACGAAATGGGCGCTGGCAGCGGTGCTGGCCGCAGGACTTGCCGTGGCAGTGGGACTGTCCGGTTGTACGACAGCAGGGACAGACGCTGCGGCAGCTCAAGGAAGCACAAAAGAGCTCACCGGGGACTTCTTCACGCACGACCCCGCCCTTGTTGCAGGGAAAGAAGGCGGTCCTTGGTTTGTATACTCGACGGGCAACGGTCAGACGGCCGACGGAAACATCCAGATCCGACGCTCCGAGGACGGCAAGGAGTGGACCTACGCGGGCGAGGTGTGGCAGAAGAAACCCGAGTGGCTGAAGAAGGCCGTGCCTGGGGTGGACAACCTTTGGGCCCCCGAGCTCTACGAGCACAACGGCATCTGGTACCTCTACTACTCGGCGTCTACCTTCGGCAAGAACAACTCCGTTATTGCCCTTGCCACGAACACCACCCTGGACCCCGAGGAGCCCGGCTACCAGTGGGTTGATAAGGGCGAAGTGATCTCTTCGGGGGGCCAGCACTTCAACGCTATCGACGCCGGCATCGTGGAGGATGACAACGGCACTCCCTGGATGGCCTTCGGATCCTTCTGGACGGGGATACAGCTCGTGGAACTGAAGTGGCCGGGAGGCCTCCGGGCCAACACGGCCGAACCGGTTCGCATTGCCGACAGGAAATCGCCGCCCAACGCCATCGAAGCGCCGTACATTCTGCCGCGGGACGGCTATTACTACCTCTTCGTCTCCCGAGACTTTTGTTGTCAGGGCTTGGAAAGCACCTACAACATTGCAGTGGGGCGTTCCGAAGAGGTGACAGGCCCATATATCGGTCAGGATGGTGTGGCATTGCTCGACGGCGGCGGCACCCCTGTCCTGACCACGGCTGATGAAAGGGTGGGCCCGGGCGGACAGTCTGTTTCCGGGGACACGCTCGCCTTCCACTACTACGATGCCAAGCTCGACGGCGCTTTCCGCCTTGGCCTGCTCAACCTGCAGTGGGTGGACGGCTGGCCCGTTACCGGCTGGGACTAGGGCCGCGAATGCGGAATCGCTGGACCAGCCGCCTGGCCCAGGGTGGACTCCCGGGCCACCACCTTGAAGGTGGTTTCGATTTCCTGGGGAGCCGAGCCGTCCGGGTGCATGATCCGCTCGAGGAGCACCCGGATGGCCGTCTCGGCAATTTCCACACGGCCCGGGTCCACAGTGCTGAGCGTTGGCAATGAATAGCGTGTCTCGTCCAGGTCATCAAACCCGATGATGGCCACATCCTCGGGCACCCGGCAACCCGCCTGCTGGAGTACGCGCATTGCACCCTGCGCCAGGGTGTCGTTCATGCCGAACACAGCATCAAAAGTGACTCCCCTGGCAAGGAGTTCGCGCATCGCGGCCGCACCGTTGGAACGATGCCAGGACCACATATAGGCCACGATGGAATCCTCATAGGCTATGCCTCGTGCCGCCAAGGCTTCACGGTATCCCCGGAGCCTCAACCCTGCCGAGCCGATGACTTCACCGTCGTGGGCACCCACCACGGCTATGCGGCTGCGGCCCAGGTCCAGCAAGTGATCTGTGGCAGCCCGGGCTGCAGCTACGTTCTGCATCGTGACGTGGTCGCAGTCGCCGGAAAAAATGCGCTCGCCCAAGAGGACCATCGGCACGTCAGACTTCACCAGGGCGGAGTCTTCTTCGCCGAGTCCCAGGGGGCTGAACAGCAACCCGTCCGACATCTGCAGGCGCGGGCTGGAAAGGACCTCAAGTTCGCGCTCGCGGTTCCCACCTGTTTGTTCGATCAGTACAACGAGGCCCCTCGCCTCGGCGGCTGCAATGACGGCATCGGCGAGCTCGGCGAAGTAGGGCAATTTGAGCTGCGGAACTGCGAGGGTGATGGCACCCGTGTGGCCGGATCTCAGGCTCCGCGCCGCCAGATTGGGCCGGTAGCCCAATTCCGCGATGGCCGCCTCGACCTTGCTGCGGGTGACTGGGCGCACGTGAGGATGATTATTGATGACATTTGAGACCGTCTTGAAAGAGACTCCTGCCACCCGTGCAACGTCATGAAGTGTCGCTGCCATGGAGGTTCCCCTTATTTGTGTTCGAAAGAAGTGCCGTTGCTCAAAATATTACAACGTTGTATGGCTGACTGCGCCTACAATTCCTTATCCCACGCCATACTTCGGTTCACAACGGCGTAGCCCATCTTCGTGTAGAGCGCGAGGGCACCTGTCGGGTTCTCCGAGTCGACATCCAGGGAAGCTTTATCCATCCCGGCCGCCGCGAACCTTCTCATGGCGTCTGCAAGGAGTGCACTCGCGATGCCCCGGCCGCGATATTCCCGCCTGACCCCCAGCAAATCCGTGTACCCCTCGGTGTAACCCCGGATCACGGCAATGTGAGGATCATGCGTGGCCAGTTGATAACCTGCAACCCTTCCGGTGAGGGGGTCCAGGACAACGGCACTGAGGTCCGGGCGCGCCAAGGGACCGTTCACAGTATCCGACCAGGATTCCTCGTCCCGTGGTTCGCTCCCCCAATGGTCCCGGAAGGCATCGTTGTGGGCCTCCCGCACTGGCTCGCTAAGGTGCGGCACCATCCCCACAAGCTCCAGACCGCTATCGAGGTAGGAATCGGGCAGCGGCGTATTCAGCGGCCGGTGCATCTCGTTGTAGTAACGGACGACGACGAACCCGATCCGGTCGAACAGTCCGGCCTGGTGGCGGTGCTGCTCTTCCATATGGAGGCGAAGACGCGCGCGCCGAGACACGGGGCTTTGGTCCGGGCCACCTCCGTTGGCAGCCAGGTCCTCCGCGAACCTGGCTACGGTCCGTGTCTCCAGCCAGCCAAGCAGGGCCGTTCCTATCCCCCTTCGCTGCCACTCCGGATCCACACAGCCAAAACCGTAGGCCTTGTCCCCGTCCGGGTTCTTGGTGATGCGTGCGTACGCCCGGGGAATCCCCTCTTCGTCCACACCGATGATGGTGTTGGCTGCAGGGTGGTTTTTCTTTGACTCCAGGATCTGGATCAGGTCCTCCCGCCGTTCGAACCAGACGGGCTGTTCCACGGCTGCAGTCCGTTCAATCAGTCCGGCCCAGGAATCAAGGTCCTGCAGCGTGGCCGGGCGCCATGACAGCAGTCGTGGCAGTATTCCGGCCTGCCGGGGTGGATTGCGGTAAGTGGCAGGGTCGTGATCCATGGCAACAGGCTAGCCTCCTGCTCCTGCCCGCGCCAGAATAGGCCTCGTAGTACGGCCCGCGTGCTCCTCAAGACGGATGACGTGGTCAGTCGAGTGGATGTCGGCCGGGTTGTGGCTCACCAAAACAACTGTCTTTTCTTTCAGCCCGCTACGAAGGTCCGCCAGCATAGCCCGTCCCGATGCGGCATCCAGATGCGCCGTGGGTTCATCCAACAGAATGACGTCCGCCCCGGCCATCAGCGTGCGGGCCACCGCAAGCCTCTGACGCTCGCCACCACTCAGGAAGGACCCGGACGGCCCGATCCTGGTGTCCAGGCCCTCAGTCAGCCTGTCCATCAGCGGAGCCAAGCCCACCGCGGTAAGGGCGGCCTTCATCGCAGCGTCCGCAGTCTGACGCTGAGCCCCTTCACCCTTCGAGTTTTCGTTTTCAGAACCAGGCAGTCCCAGCATCAGGTTTCCCCTGATGGTGGAGTCAAAAAGATGCGCCTCCTGGGGGCACCACGCCACTTTTCCGGTGACGAGAACGCCGCCCTGCCTGGCCGGCAGGAAGCCAAGGATGACGGACAACAGCGTGGACTTACCGGATCCCGAGGCCCCGGTGACAGCCAGCCAGGTCCCGGGTTCGGCAGCGGCTGACAACTCCTCAAAAACCGGCAGCCCTCCCGGCCAGGCTGCGGTAAGGCCATCCAATTCGACTCCCGCCCGATCCCCGGTGCGCCCGCGGACCGGGACCAGACCATCTTTGGTCTTTGCGGCCCGGGCAGGGTTCATCCCAAACTTGTCCCCACCGGCAGGATTCTCCCCGTCGGAACCAGCCAAATCCCCGGCTCCGCTGGTGCGCTGCAGTACCGAGCGGAGGGCGGGATACTGCCGGACTGAGCTTGCTATGGCGGAGTACGGTTCCACGAGCGCCAGCTGAAGCAGAACAACAACTGCCGCCGTCGCAGGTTCCACAGCCCCCGCCAACACAACCGGTGCGGCGAGCACGGCAGAGATCAGGGCCGCTCCCCCGCATGCCAGAACGGTGAGGGCCTGCCCGAGGCCCTCAGCCCAAGCCGAGCGCAGCGAGGCCGCCGTGGCAGCACGGTCAGCGTCCCGGATCACCGAGAGAACAGGTCCTGTGGCGTCGTTTGCATGAAGCTCAAATCGGGCATCCAGCGCTGCCGCCACATCCCGGAGCACCCCGGTTCGAAGCCGCTGTTCCGTGCGGGATGACATCCTGTCGGCAAGGAGCGCCAGAACCGGAGAAACCAGCAGCGACAACAGGGCTGCAACTGCCGTGGCAGGCAAGGCCGCGGGCAGCAGGAGTCCGGTAGACAGGACAGCCGCTGCAGCCACAGCGATTGCGGTCAACGGGGGCAGTACAACTCTGGGCAGCAGGTCACGCACGGTGTCGACGTCGTCGATGACAGAACCAAGCACCTGGCCGCCTTGCAGCAGTTTCCGGACCGCCAGCGCCCGTCTGCTGAGCGATTCCCACAGCTGTCCGCGGAGGGAAGTTAATGCGGCGAAGACGGCATCGTGCAGGAGCAGCCGCTCACAGTAACGCAGGACGGCACGGCCGATGCCGAAGAACCTGACGCCAACGATGGCCGTGAGCAGATACAGAATGGGTGGTTGCTCACTCGCCCGGATGATTAACCAGCCGGACAGCCCTGCGAGCGCGACGGCGAAGAGCGAGGCAAGCACTCCGACGACCGCCGCTGAGGTGAACTTCAGCGCTTCGGGGGCGAGCAGGCTTCGCAATGCCCGGAAGGTACTGCCCCTCCACGCACCCTCTGTGACTGCGGGGATGGAGCTGGAGCTGGAGCGCATTACGGAATGGGCGGAAAGTGCAGTAGAGACGACGGAGGAGACTGCGCCGGAACCGAGCTCAGCTGCCGGCAACTCTGCAACCGGAGCCTCTGCTTCGTGTGAATCCGCCCGGGCGCCAGGTTCAGGTGCCACGTGAACAATCTTGTCGGCCAGCTGTCGAGTGGCCGGATCATGGGCGACGAGGACGATTGTCACGCGGCCTCGCAGTGCCCGGATGACGTGGTTGATGACGGAAGCTGTCTCAGGATCCAGGTGCGCTGTGGGCTCATCCAGCAGCAGCAGGGAGGCTCCCGCTTCGATTCTGGCCAGTCCACGGGCCAGCGCAACGCGCCGCAGCTCTCCTGGGCTCAACTCGGCCGGATGCTTGCCTGCAAGGTGGGCCGCCGCCACTTCAGCGAGGCAGCGCTCCGCAGATTCTCTAATGCCCTCGGCGTCGGGCAGGACACCCTTGTGCGAAGCAGTCAGATAAAGCTCCACCTCATCCCGCACGGTCGGTGCGACCATGACAGGGTGCTGTGGCACCCATGCCAGATCCCCACGGTTGAAGCCTGCTATTCCGCCAAGGACTCTGGTGGAACCACTGTTTCCGACCGTTCCTGCGAGCACGCCAAGCACAGTGCTTTTTCCTGCGCCACTTACTCCGTCCAGGGCAGTGATGCTCCCGGCTGCCGCCTCAAAGCACAGTGGCGCGACGGCGGGAGTGTCTCTTCCACTGAACATCACCTCCAGATCACGGACGACGACGGTTGGCGGACCGCCGTCGTCGTCGTTCCTATGGTGGTCCGCGTTCAGCGGTACGGCTTGTGGCGCGTCAAGGACCCGCGTGGCCTCCGCGAGCGCTGCCCGGCCGTCGTCGCTCGCATGATGGGCAGTGCCCAGCTCGCGCAGGGGAAGATAGCAGTCCGGGGCCAGGATCAGTGCCAGAAGCCCCGCCTCCAGCGGCATCTCCCCGTGGACCAGGCGCACTCCGATAAACACGGCCACGACAGCTACGGAGATAGTAGCAATCAGTTCAAGTGCCAGAGCGGAGAGGAACGCGGTGCGCAGTGTCCCCATGGTGCGGATGCGGTATTCATCCGAGATGTCTTCAAGCGCTTTCCTCTGGGCAGTGGCACGTCCCAGGCCAACCAGCACGGGCAGGCCCTTTGCAAGTTCGAGCATGTGCCCGGACAGTCGAGCGAGTGCCGTTTGGGCATCCCTGACACGATCTTCCGTGTACCGGCCGATCAGGACCATAAACACGGGTACGAGCGGGACTGTGAGCACAATGACTGCCGCGCTGATCCAGTCGGCAAAGAGGATACGTGCCCCCAGCAGGAGAGGAACCGCGGTGCAATTGACCAGCGCCGGCAGGAACTGGGTGTAGTAGCTGTCCAGGGCGTCCAGTCCCCGAGTGGCCAGAATGGCGAGTCCCCCATCTGAGGGGCCGGCACCGCGGGTCCCGGTCCGGAGGGCCCGCTCCAAGAGCTCGGACCGCAGTTGTTCCTTGACGCCCAATGCCGCCCGGCGGGCCGCGACTGACTGGGCCCACGTGGTGAGCGAGCGCAGCACAACGCCGGCCATTCCCCAGGCCAACTGCTGGCCCCAGGCCGGGTCGTGGGCCATCAACCCGGCAAGTACAGAGGCAACTGCCTGGGCCATCAGCACAAGAGACAATGCCTTCAGGGCGGCGAGGAGCCCCAGGAGGTAGATGGCGGACCTGGTGGCCGGTCCCGGGGGAAAGCTGGGTCTCACAGCGGATCAGTCCTTGGTGGCTAGGGCTTTGGCAGCAATCGCGGGAAGGAAGCTGTGCGCCTCGGGGATGTGGCTGGCGCTGACCCGGCGCCGGAATACCCAGTAGGTCCACGCCTGGTAAGCGAGGACCAGGGGAAGCCCGACAGCGGCAACAACGCTCATCAGCCCCAGTGTGTAATGGGATGAAGAGGCATTGAACACCGTGAGGCTGAAGTCCGGACTGATGGTGGACGGGAGTACCACAGGGAACGCAGCACCGAAGATTGAGGCAGTGCCCGTCACGAGGAAGACGCCAAGAGCCAGGAAGGCCTTGCCTTCGGAGCCGCGCCGCGCGAACCTCCAGGCCAGGACGGCCGCAACCACCGCGATAACAACCGCACCCCACGTCCAGGGTTCGCCGCTGAGCAGCTGGACACTTACCGCCCACGCGGCCATGGGCAGCAGCAGGACAGGCAAAAGCCGGACAAACCAGCGCCGTGCCCGGTGCCTGACACCGCCGTCGGTCTTCAGGGCCAGGAAGGCGAGGCCGTGCACTATCGCGAAGCCCACGACGGCGAATCCCCCGAGCAGCGCGTACCCGCTGAACCAGGCAAACGGGCCGCCTTCCCGGTCCCCGTTTGCGTTGAGCGGAAGGCCTGTGGTGGTCAGGGCCAAAGTCGCACCGACGCCAAACGCGGCCAGGAACGAACCGACGGCAATCGCCACGTCCCAGCGGGCACGCCAACGTTCAGTGTCCACTTTTCCCCTGTACTCAAAGGCGACAGCGCGGAAGATGAGCGCCACAAGGACCAAAAGAAGTGGCAGGTAGAGGGCAGAGAACAGGGAGGCGTACCAGAGCGGGAAGGCTGCGAATGTTGCACCTGCCGCTGTCAGGAGCCACACCTCGTTTCCGTCCCAGACCGGCCCGATCGTATTGAGCAGCACGCGCCGGTCGGTGTTGTTGCGGGCGAAGAGCTTCATCAGCATGCCGACGCCAAGGTCGAAACCTTCAAGAAAGAGGTAGCCGGTCCACAACAAAGCAATGGCGACGAACCAGATGGTGGGTAGCAATTCCATGCTCAGATTCCTCTGCTTTTCCTAGTAGGCGAAGGCCAGGACATCGCCCGGAGCGCTTTCTTTGGTGGAGCCGGACGCTCCCGGGCCTTCGTGGTCGTCGGCGGGATCTTTTCCATGTATCCGTCCATCCACGAGCTCCGGCATGGCCGAAGCCACACCACCGCGGATGTACTTCACCAGCAGCTTCACCTCCACCACGAGCAGCACCGCGTAGATCGAGGCCAGGACCACCAGGGATGTCAGGAGCTCCCCGGCGGAAACCCCGGGCGAGACAGCAGCGGCGGTAAACATAAACACCTGGTCAATGCCGCTGGGATCGGGATTGGGTGCCACAACGAATGGCTGGCGGCCCATTTCCGTGAAGATCCAGCCTGCGGCGTTGGCTCCGAATGGTGCCAGGATCCCGAAGACGGCGAGGCGCATCAGGCCCCGGGAGGCCGGAACCGTTCCCTTCCGGGTGGCCCAAAGCGCCAGGAGCGCCGCGAAGGCCGCGATCCCCCCAAAGCCGATCATCATGCGGAAGCCCCAGTACGTCACCTCCATCACCGGCACATACTCAATTTCCTGGCCGGCCCGGTCGCCGTAAATGGGGTTGTCGGGAAGGTTGGTGCCGTACTTGGCCTGGTATTCCGGGAGGAGTGTGTTGACGCCCTTGACCTCGGTGGTGAAATCGCCCTTGGCCAGGAAGGAAAGGATGCCGGGGACTTCGATGACGGCGACAATATCGTCACAGTCCTGAGAGCCGACGTTCCCGACGCTGAGGACTGAGAAGCCGGTCCCGTCATGGCATGCTGCTTCGGCCGCGGCCATTTTCATGGGCTGCTGCTCAAACATCAGCTTGCCTTGCAGGTCCCCCGTCAGGGCAGTTCCGGCGAACGAAATCATAGCCACCACGGCACCGATCCGCAGCGAGCGGATCCAGACGGTGTGGTCAGTCAGATCACGGCCGGGAATGTCAGCCTGACCGGGGATGACCTTTCCGTCAGGCCCCACGGTGTCGATACCGTCATGCCGACGCCGCCATAGGTGGTACCAGGCGATCCCCAGCAGGAAAGCTCCTGCCACTGCAAGGGCACCAAAGATGGTGTGGGGAACTGCGACCAGCGCTGTGTTGTTGGTAAAAACAGCCCAGGCGTCCGTCATCACGGGCCTGCCGTTGATCATCTCCACGCCAACCGGGTGTTGCATCCAGCTGTTGGCAACAATGATGAAGTACGCCGAGAAAACGGAGCCCACCACGGCAATCCAGAGGCAGGCAAGGTGCACGGCCGGCTTGAGCTGTTTCCAGCCAAAGATCCACAAGCCCAGGAAAGTGGATTCAACGAAGAAGGCGAGCAGTGCTTCCATGGCCAGCGGGGCGCCGAACACATCACCGACAAACCGGCTGTACTCGCTCCATGCCATTCCAAACTGGAATTCCTGCACAATGCCGGTGGCAACCCCCATGATGAAGTTGATCAGGAAGAGCTTGCCCCAGAACTTGGTCATCCGCAGGTACTCGGGCTTTCCAGTGCGGTGCCACAGTGTCTGCATCAGCGCCACCACGAGACCAAGACCAATCGTGAGGGGCACCATCATGAAGTGGTAGACGGTGGTGATTCCGAATTGCCAGCGTGCGATTTCCAAGGCGTCCAAGGCGGTCCCTACTGTTGGCCGGGCTATCAACGGTTGAAACTTCTACAAGGCGTAGAACATCTAACTTCTACAAAGTGTAGAACAAATCCAGGAAGTCTGGAAGCTGCGCTTTCAAACAGCAAAAAATGCCGGCGACACGCGGGAGGGGTGTTCTACCTCATGTAGAAAGAAAGCGGGAAACCGGGTAGATTTGGAGCAGAAGCTTTTAAGATTCGCGCCCTGGCCGAAAACCCGGCCCGGGCGCCGGCGGGACCAGAAGGATGTACGAATGGCAAGTCTTGGGGAACTGGAACGGGCAGTGATGGACCTGCTCTGGGCGGGCCAGGAGGCAGCCACTGCAAACAGGCTTCGTGATCTGCTGGCTCAGAGCACACAGGCGCAGGGCGGATCAGCCGGCCACGTGGGCAAGGATCTAGCCGTGACCACCGTGCTGACTGTGCTCTCCCGCTTGGAGAAGAAGGGGCTTGTGGAGCGCGAACGCGGTACACGCCCGCACCGCTACCAAGCGGTCTCCAGCAGGGAAGACCACACGGCCGAACTCATGCATGAGGTCCTTGGCTCCGCCCCGGACCGCGAAGCAGTCCTCGCCCGCTTCATTGGATCGGTCACTGAAAGTGAAGCTGAAACGCTCCGCAAGCTGCTCGGCCACATTTAGCAGGCCATGTTCTGGACCTCGTATTTTCTGGCGGTCCTGGCGATAGCGCTGGCGTGGCCGGTGCCTATCCTTCTTTCCCGTGCGCGATGGCCTGCCCGTTCGCCGTTTACCGCCATGCTGCTGTGGCAGGCAATAGCCTTGGCCGGCGGCCTCTCCATGATCGGCGCAATGCTGGTTTACGGCCTGGAACCACTCGGGGACAACCTGCTGGCAGGACTCAGCGCCTTGGCGGCCATGGTCCTGCACAACGCTCCCACCACCGAGCTGGGCTTCTGGCACATCTTCGCGTTGTCCGCCGCGGCTCTGCTGACCGCCCACCTGGTTTTTACTCTGTTGCTGACGTACTACCGGATCGAACGCCAGCGCCGCCGGCATCGGGAGCTCCTGGCGCTTCTTGCGTCTCCCTCTGCAGATGGGCCCCGAACAGTCGTGATCAGTCACGACTCCCCTGTTGCCTACTGCCTTCCGGGCGGAGCGCGATCGGTCACCGTCCTGTCAGACGGACTGATGTCAGCATTGGAGCCTGCGGAGCTTCGAGCCGTCCTCAACCATGAGAACGCGCATCTGAACCAGCGGCACCACCTTCTGTTGTGGGCTTTCGCAGCGTGGCGGCAGGCTCTCCCCTGGCTGCCCACCACCCGGCTGGCCCAGGAAGCGGTCAACTCACTCATCGAAATGCTGGCCGACGACGTCGCCCTTAAGACGGAGAGCAAAGCCACGCTCATCAAGGCAATCGCCATCGTGGCAAGCGGACCGGTTCCTGCCCCGAACGCCGGTTCCGGATTCACCGGCCAGATTGCGGCGGACGGCGAATCCCAGCCTGAAGGCGCAACCGGAGGTGCAGGGTCGGCAAGGACCACGGCAACGCGCGTCAGCCGGCTGCTGTCGGCCGAACCACCGCTTTCCGCTGCATTCCGTGGCCTGGTTCTCGCAGCCTGCGTGCTGCTCCTTGCTGTTCCCACCGCCTTACTGATTGTTCCCGGCCTGCTTGGCTAGCGCCCTCCTGCGCCCGGAAACTTCCCGGGCGGATTCAGGCGGAGTAAGACGGACTCAGGCGTCAATACGTTCGCGGTCCAGGCTTGCCGCACCGGCGATAATAAAGTCCTTCCGCGGAGCCACGTCAGATCCCATGAGAAGGTCGAAGGTCTCCTCGGCGTGCTTGGCGTTCTCTATCCCCACCTTGCGCAGCGTGCGGTGCCGCGGGTCCATGGTGGTTTCTGCCAGCTGCTCGGCATCCATCTCGCCCAGACCCTTGTAACGCTGGATGGGCTCTTTGTAGCGCTTGCCTTCCTTCGCCAGCCTCGCCAGCAGCCCATGAAGCTCGGCCTCGGAATACGTGTAGATCATCTCGTTGGCCTTTTGGCCTGCATTGATGACCTCCACACGATGCAGCGGCGGTACAGCGGCAAAGACCCTGCCTTCATCCACCATCGGCCGCATGTACCGGAAAAACAACGTCAACAGGAGGGTGCGGATGTGGGCACCGTCGACGTCGGCGTCCGTCATCAGGATGACTTTTCCGTAGCGGGCAGCACTGATGTCGAAGCTGCGGCCTGACCCGGCCCCCACAACCTGGATGAGGGCAGCGCACTCGGCGTTGGAGAGCATGTCGCCCACCGAAGCTTTCTGTACGTTCAGGATCTTGCCGCGGATCGGCAGAAGGGCCTGGAAATCCGACGAACGAGCCAGTTTGGCAGTTCCGAGGGCCGAGTCCCCTTCCACGATGAACAGTTCCGAGCGTTCGACGTCGTCTGTCCGGCAGTCAGCGAGTTTCGTTGGCATCGACGACGTCTCCAGCGCATTCTTTCGTCGCTGGGTCTCCTTGTGCACCCGGGCCGAGATCCGCGACTTCATCTCACTGACGATCTTCTCCAGCAGGAGCGCCGATTGGGCCTTGTCGTTGCGGTTGGCAGAGTTGAGCCGCGCTGTCACTTCCCGCTCCACGACCTTGGCCACAATTGCCCTGACAGCGGAGGTGCCCAGGATCTCTTTGGTTTGGCCCTCAAACTGCGGCTCGGCCAGGCGGACCGTCAGGACGGCGGTCAGTCCTGCGAAGATGTCGTCTTTCTCAATCTTGTCGTTCCCCGCCTTGAGCTTGCGGGCATTGGTTTCAACAGCCTTACGGAACGTCTTCACCAGGGCTTGCTCAAAGCCTGACTGGTGGGTTCCGCCCTTTGGTGTGGAAATGATGTTGACGAAGCTGCGGACGGTGCTGTCGTAGCCAATGCCCCACCGCAGGGCAACGTCCACTTCGCATTCCCGCTCAACTTCTGCGAGCTGGCTGTGACCACGTTCATCAAGGACCGGGACTGTCTCCTTGAACTTGCCCGAGCCATGGAGGCGCCAGACGTCAGTCACGCCCGGATCGGCAGCGAGGAACTCCACGAACTCTGAAATGCCGCCGTCATGGTGGAACACCTCCTCGTGTGCCCCTGATTCACCCGGGGTACCGGGAAGGCGCCGCTCGTCCCGGACTGTCAGTTTCAGTCCGGGGACAAGGAATGACGTCTGGCGGGCACGTGATGCGAGTTCTTCATAGGAAAAACGCGCATCCGGGGTAAAGATCTGACGGTCGGCCCAGTAGCGGATCCGCGTCCCGGTAACCCCGCGCTTGGCCTTGCCGATGATGTCCAGCACTGAATCTTCGACGAAAGGTTCGAACACAGCCGACGGGTCCGGCTTTGGTCCGACATCCCGGAACCGGCCAGGCTCGCCCCGGCGGAACGACATACGGTACGTTTTGCCCCCTCTGTCCACTTCGGCGTCCAGCCTGGCTGACAGTGCGTTCACCACTGAAGCGCCGACTCCATGAAGGCCGCCCGATGCTGTGTAGGAGCCGCCACCAAACTTTCCGCCGGCGTGAAGCTTGGTGAAGACCACCTCGATGCCGCTGAGCCCTGTTTTAGGTTCGACATCGACGGGGATACCGCGGCCGTCATCGTGGATTTCCACTGAATTATCAGCGTGAAGGATGACCTTGATGTCATGGCCGAATCCGGCCAGGGCTTCGTCAACTGAGTTATCGATGATCTCCCAGAGGCAATGCATCAGTCCGCGGGAGTCAGTTGAGCCGATGTACATGCCGGGACGCTTCCGGACGGCCTCCAGGCCTTCCAGGACGGAGAGGTGCCGGGCAGTGTAATCAGAACTGGGTGTCACGGGTGGTGAACTCCTTCAGTGACGGAATAGCTGGGGGTGGAAATGCTCTCTCTAGGGTAGTCGCCCCGCCCGCCTGCCCCTGTTTGCCACTCCCCTGAGGCTTCGTAACGCTACGACTCGTTACGCACCTGTGATACGCGGACAGCGAACTTGATCAATCCTTGCCGTGGATCAGCAACGAATGCTGGTTATATAGAGTTACCGATCTACTAAGGAGGCCGAAATGACAACAGCAGTAGCGGACCGCACGCTAAACGCACTGGACCGGTGCGATCGTTGCGGGGCACAGGCATACGTCCGGGTTGTTCTCGGTTCCTCCGGCGGTGAGTTGCTGTTCTGCGGCCACCACGCCCGCGCGGTCGAAGCCACCCTGAAGCCGCTGAGCTCCGACTGGCACGACGAGACCAGCCGGCTTCACGAGAAGGAACCGGTTCCAGTCGACTAGCAGCTCCACTGATCACGTCAGGGCTCCTCCATCTTGGAGGAGCCCTGATTTTTGTCCGGCCCAGGGAAGGCGGGATTCGCCCAACCAGGGTAGCCGGAACAGCGGGGTGGGAACAGCCGGGAACAGCAATGGCCTCCATCGGTGATACCGACGGAGGCCATTAGCGTTAGTTCGGACTGCGTTGGGCGGCCGCGTTTAGTCGAGGTAGTCGCGCAGGACCTGCGACCGCGACGGATGGCGCAGCTTCGACATCGTCTTGGACTCTATCTGGCGGATACGTTCACGCGTGACGCCGTAGACCTTGCCAATTTCGTCTAAAGTCTTCGGCTGACCATCTGTCAGGCCAAAGCGCATGGCTACAACACCGGCTTCGCGCTCGGACAAGGTGTCCAGAACGGAGTGGAGCTGTTCCTGCAGCAGCGTGAAGCTCACAGCGTCAGCAGGAACCACCGCTTCGGAATCTTCGATCAAGTCACCGAACTCGGAATCGCCGTCCTCACCGAGGGGGGTGTGCAGCGAGATGGGTTCGCGGCCATACTTCTGAACTTCAACGACCTTTTCGGGGGTCATGTCCAGTTCAAGGGCCAGTTCCTCCGGCGTGGGTTCACGCCCGAGGTCCTGAAGCATCTGCCGCTGCACGCGGGCAAGCTTGTTGATGACTTCAACCATGTGCACAGGAATGCGGATGGTACGGGCCTGGTCAGCCATGGCACGGGTGATGGCCTGGCGGATCCACCACGTGGCATACGTCGAGAATTTGAAGCCCTTGGTGTAGTCGAACTTCTCAACAGCACGGATCAGGCCCAGGTTGCCTTCCTGGATAAGGTCCAGGAACAGCATGCCACGGCCTGTGTAGCGCTTGGCCAGCGAAACAACCAGGCGGAGGTTGGCCTCCAGCAGGTGGTTCTTGGCCCGCTTTCCATCGTGGATCACGAACTCAAGCTCACGCTTGAATTTCGGATCCATGCTGCCGTCGTCGGCGTTGATCTTCTCTTCGGCAAAGAGTCCGGCTTCGATGCGCAGCGCAAGGTCGACTTCCTGCTCTGCATTCAGCAGCGCCACCTTGCCGATCTGCTTCAGGTAGTCCTTGACGGGGTCAGCTGTAGCACCGGCGGACATGACCTGCTGGACCGGGGCGTCGTCATCATCGGCATCCGAATAAACAAATCCGGAACCAGTGGCGGCACCGGCAGCCTTGGCACCCTCTTCGCCTTCCTCGGTGAGTTCTGAGGGATCAGGGACTACGTCGTCGAGGTCTTCCTCGACGTCTACGTCATCGGAATCGTCGTCATGCGACTTACCGGCAGCTTCCGCTGCCGCTTTGGCGCCGGGCTTAGGCCCGCGCTTCTTGGGTTCGGCTGCGGACACGGCGTCATCGCCGCCTCTGACAGCCTTGTTGGCTGCTCGGGTGGCGGCACGCTTCGCGCTCGTGGCCGCCTTTTTCTCCTCTGGAGACAATTCGGCCTGGTCGGCGGGTTCCTTCTTCGCGGAAGACGGGGTCACAGAAAACCTTTCTAGCGGCGGTCTGTGGAATCACCATACGGGCAACACCACTATGACCCTGTCAAGTCCGTGATTCACATCAGGTGCAACCACGGCCGGCAGGGCCACTAAGTAGAACTGCCGGGATGGCTGCAATGTTCCCGTTTCGGGGTACACGGCTCGCACCTGATTCACGGACCCAACCGGGTCTCGGCATCCATTGTCTCACGGATTTCCGAATCAACCCCTCATGAATCCCTTGTTACCGCATTTTCCGGAGACGCTCGCAGGCAGCGAGCTCAACTGCTCAGGCAGCCTCAGAACCAATTTTTTGCCAGGCAGCCTCCCTTCGTGCCGCCCACCCGCAGACAGTGCCCCGCCGCACCACCTCGTTCAACAGACCCGCGAGCCTGTAGCCAGGGAGGATGTCTGCTGCCTGCCCGAGCAGCGAATGGGCATATGAGCCCCGGCCCCGGCACCATTCGATCCACCCCCGCGCTGTGAGGGCAGCCGCGCTAGCCTCCCCGCCGCCCGGTTCATCCAGGTGCACCAGCAGCCTTTCCAGGCTGTCCATCGATGTCCAATCCGGACGTCGCGGCGCCAAACCCAGGAGCACTTCGCCGTAGTTCGGGACGGACGCTCCCGCAGATGGTGGGGCTGCCTCCGCCGTCGGGCCTCGTCCGGCCGCAGGAGCGGTGCCGGGAAGTGAGCCGGCGATATGGGGACTATAGGGTCCGTCCGGGTGTTCATCGTCATCGGCCTGGAATACACCGAATTCCTCAGCACCTTGAATTGCCGCCTCAGCTCCAGCCGCGGCCATAACGAGCACGGCATCGCGCCAGGCCGGGATGCAGAGCGAAGCGCGAAGGAAGCCTGATACCTCCGGTGGCGGCAGCTGGGCTGGCACCGCCGCCAGAACCGAATTCCAGGCCTCCAGGACGGCGTCGAATTGCTGTCGGCTGGCGCTGCGGCGGGCGAACGTTCCGGCCCATGCCAGTTGGGCCGTTGCCATTACCGGATCCGGAGCGCCCTGCTTGACCTGGGAACTGCGTCCCGCCGGAGTGTCCGGGTTTGGGCCGATACTGCTCCCCCGGAAGACCATTTCAGCGTTCAAACGGCTGTCGCGGATCTCATCCAGGGGCCGGCCCGGCTGCGGGCAGCAGGAGTCGTCAGCGCAGCCGGCGTTCCGCCAGTAGTCCTCGCCGACCAGCCACACGTCCCTGACAGGCATGCCTGAGTAGTCAAGGACTTCTTCCACCGCGGCAAGCAGCCCGGAGTGCGGGGCAGCTGGACTCTCAAAAGGCCCGGTGGACACATGGTGCCGCGTGTCCCCGGTGAGCTGGCCCCAACCGTCATTGCTGAAGATGATGAGCAATGATCCGTCGGCGGCCTCGTCAGCCTCAAGGTAGGTGCCCACAGCCTCGGCATAGTGCCCGAACTCCAACTGATCCTTAGGCGGAAGATCCACCCGAAGCGTCGCCCCCAGTCGTTTGCCCTGCATGGTCATCGCCACCAGGCTGTTGCTCGGCCAATAGCCCAGCGTGTGGGGAATGAAGCCAAGGATATCTTCAGGACCGCTGATAGTGAGATGGTCTTTTGTCATGCCTCCAGCGTCACGAAGCAACAGCCACCTCCGGGAGACCTGCCTTGGGCTATGTGGACAACCGAGACGGGAACACGGATAACCAAACCGGCAGGGCCTTGTGGAGGAATGGACGCCCGGCAGCACACCCCTTAGCCAGGTGTGCGCCGCTTTTCCTCATTCCGCAGCCGCTGCTCTGCCATGGACTTAAGCAGCGGCGGAACAACCACGCCTTGTGCCGCCAGCTGACGCCGGACCTTGCCCCGGCAGACGAGGACCGCGCTGACACCGAACGCCAGCAACAGGAAATGGACGCTGAGTGCGATCCTGAAAGGCTCGAGGCCGTACAGTTCCCCACGCGAAAATCCGGTGGAGTAGAGGAGGTCCAGGACCAGTCCGACAAAGTAGATACAAACAAGGGCGGCAATGAATCCACCCACATTAACAATGCCTGTCGCGGTTCCTATCCTGTGGGCAGGATTGAACGTGCGGGCAAAGTCGAATCCGATCATGGAGCCAGGTCCGCCGATCGCCAACACCACCACCAGTCCCGCCAGGAGCCAGAGGGGCGACCTGCCGGGCATCAGCAGCACGGCTCCCCACGCGACGGCTGTGGCCGCCGCGATCAGGAGCACCATTGTTGAGCGGCGCAACGGATGCCGCGAGACGAACCTGCCGATGAGCGGGCCGGTAGCCATAGCCGCGGCAACGTACACGGCCATCAGGACGGAAACCACACCGGTGTCCAAACCTTGGGCCGAGATGAGGAACGGGTAACCCCAGGTCATGGCAAATACCGTGCCGCTGAACTGAATGGTGAAGTGGCTCCAGAGGCCCAGCCTGGTTCCCGGTTGGCGCCAGGCCCGCGATAAGGACGCTCCGGTGGCGCGGAGTCCCTGGACCTTGTCGGAGCGGGGATGTCCAGCGGGCAGATCCCTCAGCAGGACCAGTACCAGGACGACGGCGACTCCGGACATTCCCGCCAACGTCAGAAATGCGGGGGTCCAGCCTGCCAAATGAAGTATGAGAGCGAACGGCACAACGCTGAAAAGCTGGCCGAGCTGCCCTGACATCCCGGTGAGTTGGGTAATAAGGGGAACCCGCGCCGGCGCAAACCACAAAGGAATCAGCCGGATCACCGAAATAAAGGTCATCGCGTCTCCTGCGCCCACCAGGACACGACCGAGGACACCGCCGGGAATGTTGACGGCAAATGCCAGCTGGAGCTGACCCAGGCACATCAGGATGGCGCCGCCTGCAATCATGGCCCGCGACCCAAACCTGTCCACCAAAATCCCGACCGGGATCTGCAGGCCGGCGTACACCAGCAGCTGCAGGACAGTGAAGAAGGAAATCTCTGCGGCGCTGGCATGGAACCGTTCTGTTGCCTCCAGGCCAACCACACCGAAGGACGTCCGTTGGCTGACAGCTACCAGGTACGCGAAGACACCGATGGTCCAGATGAGCCAGGCGCGGGGTGCAGTCACCACTCCATTATGCCTGCGGGCCGGATAAGTCGTATTTATTGACCCGCTTCTTTGCTGGCCAGATAGGCCTCCACTGCCGCGCCAAGATCATCGGCGTTCGGCAGCTGGTCGTTCTCGTCGGCCAACAGCGATCGGCGGACCGTGCCTTCAGCCTTCTCGTCATACCGCGACTCCAAACGCGACACGACATTCTGCACTTCTTCAGACGCCTCAATCTGCTCGGCAATCTGCCTCCCGACTTCACGACCCGCTTCACGAAGCCGGTCCGTCGGAAGCATCAGCGACATCGCTGCGCCGAGGTATTCAAATCCTGCGACAGCCGCGGGAGGATACTCCGCCTCGGCGAGATAGTGGGGAACATGGATAACGTATCCAGCCACCTTGCGCCCGGCCTCTGTCAGCCTGAGTTCGAGAATGTGACCCACTGCGGCGGGCACCTCAACTGTGGGCTTCCAAACCGAAATGCCCTCGATGAGTTCCGGCCTGTTGCCGTGAACCGTTACTCCCACGGGCCGGGTGTGCGGTACCGGCATGGGAATGGAGTGGATCCAGGTGACGAGGTTTACCTCGAGCTGCTCCACAATGTGCAGCACTGCACGGGCGAACCTTTCCCACTGAAGGTCCGGTTCGAACCCTGCCAGCAACAGAAACGGCTTTCCCAGACCATCAACAAGCCTGTACAGCGAGAGGCTCGGTGCCTGGTAATCCTGCAAATGGTCCTCCACGAAGCTGACGTGCGGGCGCCTGGACCTGTAGTCGATGAGCTGGTCCGCGTCGAAGACAGCCACGGGTTCCGATTCCAGCGTTTCGAGGAGTTCGGTGGTGATCTGCTTGACCACATGACCGGCATCGGCAAAGCCGGTGAACCCCATGACCATGTCCAACCCGCGGTTCGCGGGGTCGTGGAACAGCTCGCTGTCGCTTGCATAAAGCGCATGGGGGTCCAGCAGCGAGCCGGATATCCGTTCAAGCATGGCATGTTCCTTTCACGGTTGCGGTGGGGAGGAGGGACACCGCACGGGGCGGGCCGGAGGACCGGCACGCCGGACTAATCTTTACAACGTCGAAGAAGCGCCAAGCATTCCTCCCGCCCGATGTGCCGCACATCTCACGGAATTCAGTACGCACCCCAGTGAGAGGCTACGATCGGAACTGGCCCAATATCCGGCAGGAAGACTCCGGATTGCGTCACAAACGGATGCTGGCCGGTCCCCCGGCAGGGGCACCCAACATGTACTCCCTGCCAAGAAATCACAGAGAATTGAGGACTGATCCTCGTGGTCAAGAATACTGAGATCAAACTTAGCGCCATCGCCCGGGACCTGAAAAAATCCCCCAGCGAAGCCCTTGTCATCGGCGTGGGGCAGGGACCGGACGGTCCCGTCCTCCTTGAGAACCCGTTGACGGCGAAGTCGGCCGAAGCCCTCGCCGAATCGCTGAAGGTTCTCGGGGTCACCGGAGCCGCAGACCAGTTGCTCCGTCTTCCGGGCCTTCCCGAGACAGGTGCCTCTTTGCTGGTATTGACCGGCCTGGGCAAAGTGCGCGATGGCCAGAAGATCTCCGAGGAGTCACTGCGCCGGGCGGCCGGGTCAGCTGTCCGCCAGCTCGCCGGGCTCTCCAGCGTCACTATTGCGTTCCCGACGGCGGCCCTCGGCGACGTCGCTGCCATCGCAGAAGGTGCCTCCTTCGGCGCCTACTCCTTCACCGAGCACCGTTCAGAGAAAAACGGACTCAAGGACCCGGTGAAGACCGCAGTCATCTTCACCGAACTCGCTGGCGACAAGGAACTCCCCCACGCGTTAGAACGGGCATCACTCATCGGGAAGGCAGTCAACGCAACCCGGTCCCTGGTCAACCAGCCGCCAAGCCATCTCTACCCGGAGTCGTTCGCAGAGGCGGTGAAGGAGTTGTCCAAGGGCCTGCCTGTCAAGGTGACGGTGTGGGACGAAAAGCGTCTGGAGAAGGAAGGCTTCGGCGGCATCATGGGCGTCGGCAAGGGCTCTGCCCGTCAACCGCGCCTGGTCAAGGTCGAATATTCTCCGGCGAAGGCGACGGCGAAAATTGCCTTGGTGGGCAAAGGCATCACTTTCGACACCGGCGGAATCTCCATCAAGCCGGCCCTTGGCATGGGTGACATGAAGAGCGATATGGCCGGCGCCGCCGTCGTACTCAACACAGTCCTGGCGCTCGCAGGGCTCGGTCTGCCGGTCAAGGCGACCGCATGGCTGTGCATTGCCGAGAACATGCCCTCAGGCGCTGCCTCCCGTCCCGCCGACGTCCTGAAGATGTTTGGCGGCAAGACCGTCGAAGTGCTGAACACCGATGCCGAGGGCCGCCTGGTAATGGCGGACGGTATCGTCGCGGCAAGCCAGGAGTACCCGGACGCGATCATTGATGTTGCAACACTGACAGGCGCGCAACTGATCGCACTCGGTAACCGGACGGCCGGCGTCATGGGATCGGACAGTGTCACCGCGCCGCTGAAGGCCGCCGCCGACCGCGCCGGCGAGCTGGTCTGGCCGATGCCGCTGCCCGAAGAACTGCGCCCCAGTCTGGACTCCCAGGTTGCCGACCTCGCCAATATCGGTGAACGTCACGGCGGCATGATGACCGCAGCGGTGTTCCTGCAGGAGTTCGTGGGCAAGGGCAAGGACGGCGAGCCTATTCCATGGGCCCACATCGACATTGCCGGCCCGTCCTTTAACAACGGCAGTCCCTATGGCTACACCCCCAAACAGGGCACCGGCTGCACCGTCCGAACATTGGTTGCCTATGCCGAGGACCTCCTGGCCGCGTCAGCCTAGTTGGACTACTGATCCGGGTGTGCCGGTTTTCGGGAGAGACTGCAACCGGCACACTCGACTGCCACCCGGGCTGGTCCTCGTGGTGAGGCACCCCCCTGAAAACGCTTGAGCGTCTCTAAAACTGAGGGGCAAAGCTAAAACATTCATGTTGTTAGGATCAGAAGTCCGCCGGCAGGCACGGGGCGGGGAATTTCGCCGGAGAACGCTTCGTACAGAGTTGAGGTCAATAAATGGTCCTTCAGGATCGCGCCAAAGCAACCCGTGAGGCGATCATTGCAGGCGCGGCTGCCGTCTTTGAAGAGCACGGCTACGGCAACGCAAGCCTGACCCAGGTGTCCCAGGCGGCCAAAGTGACTAAGGGAGCCCTCTACTTTCATTTCCAAAGCAAGGAAGACCTTGCCCGTGCAGTGATCGAAGAACAGCACCGGATAGTTCTCGCGGAGGGCCAGGCCATCCTGGCTGAAAGCCGTCCGGCACTGACAACGATGATCCTGATGTGCCGGGCGTTCGGACTCAAGCTCATCCATGAACCGGTAGTCAGGGCCGGCATCCGACTCACGCTGGAAGCGACCGCTTTCGGACAACCTGTGCGCGGACCCTATGAGGACTGGATCGACGCCATGGGACATCTGGCAGAACAGGCCCGGGAGGAGAAGCAGATCCGGTCATCCGTTACTGCTGCCGCCTTTGCGCGCTACTTGGTCGCTTCCTTCACAGGGGTCCAGATGGTGTCCGGGATCCTGACCGACCGGCGGGACGTCATGCAACGCATCGAAGAGATGTGGTCCATCCTTTTGCCCGGAATCATGCACGAGGACTATGACGAGGACCCCATGGCTCTCGCGGCTCTTATCTCAGCTAAATAACGATCGCCCATAAACCGGTCAACCATATTGTTTTAGACCCCGGTTGCGCATACCCTCGTCTAGGTACCAATGATTCCCGGCCAGCCATGATGGGGGCCTGGAACGAAGTCTGTGTGCCGGCGCAAGCTTTGGGGGGCGTCGGCAACGCCTGGATCAAGCCGGGCTGTACCGTGATCCGCCTTCCTCGCGGGTCTGCTGGCGGGCAAGCCATTGATGGCCCAGCCCTTCGCAGGCCCGCGACAGGTGTGCCATCGCCCCCGCGTCCGCCGATGTTGAACATCCCGGCCCTCTGATCCCTTCGACACAAAGCTGCGTGACACTGACCACAAGCGCTCCACAAACGCCGCTCCAAGGTGGAGCATGGATAAGTGGTTCGCTAAGGTGAACTTTGGTAGTCACAAATGCAAGAGAACCTGCCTGCTGGCATAATCACGGCAGAACAAGTTCCAAGACCAGATGATGCGTACTCTCGCGTCATCGTTCACGCGAGGGAGCGTTTTAGTGGCCGATCAGGCAACTGCGCAAGAATTCGACATCCTGGTACTCGGTGGTGGCAGCGGCGGATACGCCACCGCCCTGCGTGCTGTTCAGCTCGGCTTCACTGTTGGGCTGGTTGAAAAAGCCAAGCTTGGTGGAACCTGCCTCCACAACGGCTGTATTCCCACCAAGGCACTCCTGCACTCCGCTGAATTGGCAGATCATGCCCGCGATGCCTCAAAGTACGGGGTCAACGTGACCCTTGACAGCATCGACATGACTGCGGTCAACGCCTACAAAGACGGCATCATCGCCGGCAAATTCAAGGGCCTGCAGGGACTCATCAAGTCCAAAGGCATCACCGTTATCGAGGGTGAAGGCAAGCTCCAGGGCACCGACACCATTGTCGTGAACGGAACAGCCTACAAGGGCAAGAATATCGTGCTGGCCACAGGCTCGTACTCCCGCTCTCTGCCGGGGCTGGAAATCGGCGGACGCGTCATCACCTCCGACGAAGCTTTGACCATGGACTACATCCCGAAGAGCGTCATCGTTCTGGGCGGCGGCGTCATCGGCGTCGAATTCGCTTCAGTCTGGAAGTCGTTCGGAGTTGACGTCACCATCGTCGAAGGCCTGCCTTCGCTGGTTCCCAACGAGGACGCCGCCATCGTCAAGCACCTTGAGCGTGCCTTCAAGAAGCGGGGCATCAAGTTCTCCACCGGCACCTTCTTCCAGGGAGTCGAGCAGGACGAAAACGGTGTCAAGGTCACGCTGGTCGATGGCCAAACCTTCGAGGCCGAACTGCTCCTGGTAGCAGTCGGTCGCGGACCGGTTACTGCCAACCTCGGCTACGAGGACGCCGGCGTCACCATTGATCGCGGTTTTGTCATCACCAACGAGCGCCTGCACACCGGCGTTGGCAACATCTATGCCATTGGCGACATCGTCCCAGGGGTCCAGCTGGCGCACCGCGGTTACCAGCAGGGCATTTTCGTGGCCGAGGAAATCGCTGGATTGAAGCCAGTGATCGTCGAGGATGTCAACATCCCCAAGGTCACCTACTGCGATCCCGAAATCGCGACGGTCGGCTACACGGAAAAGGCCGCCAAGGAGAGGTTCGGCGACGACCAGGTCCAGACCCAGGAATACAACCTTGCCGGCAACGGCAAGAGCTCCATCCTGGGCACTAGCGGCATCGTTAAACTGGTCCGCCAGAAGGACGGCCCCGTCGTCGGTGTCCACATGATCGGTGCGCGCATGGGCGAGCAGGTCGGCGAGGCCCAGCTGATCGTGAACTGGGAAGCCTACCCGGAGGACGTGGCCCAGCTGGTACACGCCCACCCGACGCAGAATGAGTCACTGGGCGAGGCCCATCTTGCTCTGGCAGGCAAGCCCCTTCACGGCTAATCATCCCGCAAGGCAACAGGGTTTAGTGCACCCGGCAGTAACTGCTGCGTGCACTAAGCTCGAACAACGCAGCAGCAACCATCCGCACTAAAGATCAATAAGGAGAACGGGGACGATATGTCTGAATCCGTTAACTTGCCCGCCCTCGGTGAGAGCGTCACTGAAGGAACCGTTACGCGCTGGCTTAAGCAGGTAGGTGACCGGGTAGAAGTGGACGAGCCGCTGCTCGAAGTATCCACTGACAAAGTAGACACCGAAATCCCCTCTCCGATCGCCGGTGTGATCGAGGAAATTCTCGTTGCCGAAGACGAGACCGCCGAAGTAGGTGCGCCCCTGGTCCGAATCGGGGACGGCTCTTCTTCGAACGGCGCGGTGGCTCCGGCCGCTGCAGAGGAAGCACCCGCTGCTGAGGCTGAGGCACCGGCCGCTGAAGCGCAGGCAGCACCTGCCGCAGAGGCGCCTGCCGCTGAGTCAGCCCCGGCGGCTCAGGCGCCGGAAGCTGGAGCTGCACCGGCTGTTGGCGGCGAGGGCCATGAAGTCACACTTCCGGCCCTGGGCGAAAGCGTCACTGAGGGTACGGTGACCCGCTGGCTCAAGGCTATCGGTGACAGCGTCGAAGTTGACGAGCCGCTGCTCGAGGTCTCGACCGACAAGGTGGACACTGAAATTCCGTCGCCTGTGGCCGGAACCCTTCAGGAAATCCGTGTTAACGAGGACGAGACCGCCGAGGTCGGCGCCGTCCTGGCTGTCATCGGTTCCGGAGCCGCGGCTCCGGCACAGGAACCCGCCCCTGCGGCCCCGGCACAGGAACCGGCACCTGCCCCCGAAGCAAAGCAGGAGGCACCCGCTCCTGCTGCTGCACCGGCACCCGCTGCCGAAGCCAAGCAGGAGGCACCCGCCGCCGCACCCGCACCGGCTCAGGCTCCTGCTGCGGCGGCTACCGAGCCGGCTGCAGAATCCGGCTACGTGACTCCCCTGGTCCGCAAACTGGCCAACCAGCAGGGTGTGGACATCTCCTCGCTCACGGGAACAGGCGTCGGAGGCCGGATCCGCAAGCAGGACGTGCTGGATGCAGCAGAAGCGAAGGCAGCAAGTGCAGCTCCGGCTGCTGCTCCTGCGACGGCTGCTGCACAGGCCGCACCTGCCGCACCTGCCGCATCGGCCCCGTCAGCTGCATCGGCTGCCGCTGCTTCCCTCCGCGGTACGGTACAGAAAGCGCCCCGCATCCGTCAGGTTATCGCCCGGCGCATGCGCGAGTCGCTTGATGTTTCGACCCAGCTGACCCAGGTCCACGAGGTGGACATGACGAAGGTTGCGAAGCTCCGGCTCAAGGCCAAGAACTCCTTCCAGGCGCAGAACGGCGTGAAGCTGACGTTCCTGCCCTTTATCGCCAAGGCTGTTGCCGAGGCGCTGAAGCAGCACCCGAAGCTGAATGCAGCCTACGACGAGGAAAAGCAGGAAATCACGTACCACAACGCCGAGCACCTGGCGATTGCCGTGGACACAGACAAGGGCCTCCTGGTTCCTGTCATCTCCGACGCCGGCAACCTGAACCTCGCCGGCCTTGCCGGCAAGATTGCCGACGTCGCCGACCGTACCCGCAACGGCAAGATCGGCCCGGACGAGCTCTCCGGCGGAACGTTCAGCATCACCAACATCGGATCGGTCGGCGCACTGTTCGACACCCCGATCATCAACCAGCCGCAGGTCGGCATCCTGGGAACTGGAGCCATCGTCAAGCGGCCTGTAGTCGTCACTGATGAGAACGGCGATGACTCACTGGCCATCCGCTCCATGATGTACCTCTCCCTGACGTACGATCACCGACTGGTCGATGGAGCAGATGCAGGTCGTTTCCTGCAGACCCTGAAGGCACGCCTCGAATCAGGTGCCTTCGAGTCTGACCTGGGGCTCTAACCCTCAGCAGGGCTGACATTTCAAGCACGGCGGCGGCGCGGGCAACGGTGGAACATCCACCAGAAGCCAGGGCCGCCGTCGTCGTTTGACCTGTAGTTTCCGGAAGCGAAACGCGCGACCGCCTTACTACAGGCCGTAGAACTCTCTGACTAGACTGATGCAATGAACATCGTCTTTGACATCATGGTCTTCCTTCACATCGTTGGCGCCGCAATGATCGTCGGCATCTGGATCGGCAACATGAAAAAGCCAACGGTCCACCCGCGGCAGTTCGACGGCGCCGCGCTGCAGCTCCTCACAGGCATCGTGATGATGGGTCTCATCCCGGCATTGGACAGGGATGCCAACTACATGAAGCTCGGCGTCAAGATCGTGATCGCCCTTGTGGTCGCCGTCCTGGCTTTCATCGGTAGCCGCAAGTTCAAGAAAGGCGAACCAGTCAGCAAGGGACTGGCACACAGCGTGGGCGGACTTGCCCTCCTGAACGTTGCCATTGCAACTCTCTGGAACTAGGTCAACATCTCCCCGGCATGTCTCCGGCGCCTGTTCTCAGGGTTGGGGCTGCCCGGGTATAGGTAAAGGTGCCGTGGCACTGCGAATGTTGAACCCAGCGGCTACGACTGGCCGCACCCTGCGGCCGTCTGCGTCGACGTCGTCACCGTTCCTGATCCCGAAACGGTGAAGTACAGCGTGCACCTCGATCTCGCCACCACGTCTGTGTGCCTTGGGGGCCACTGACGCCGACGTCGGACACGGCAATGTGCCATGGAGGGTGCCTCGCAAACACCGAGGGCAAGGAGTTCTGCGTCCTGTCTCCGGGCTGAGCGAGGGATTCACGTCCTCAATTGATTAGTTCACAATCCTCTAACAGCGGACACTGCTGCACTTCAACTCGGGAATCCATAGGATTGACCCGGAGGGAAAGGCCCCAGGCCTGACCCGGTACCAATTCAAGCTGAGGAGCGGACATGGCAGCAACACGCAACGCACACACTGTATGGAACGGCGACCTGATGACGGGTTCAGGCGCAACGACACTGGATAGCTCCGGACTGGGCACTTTCGACGTGACCTGGAAGGCCCGCACCGAAGAGGCCGAGGGCAAGACAAGCCCAGAGGAACTGATTGCCGCAGCCCACTCGTCATGCTTCTCCATGGCCTTCAGCAACATGCTTGCCAAGGCCGGGCACACCCCCGAGGAGCTGTACACCACGGCTGCGGTAACGTTTGTTCCCGGCACCGGAATCACGGGAAGCCACCTCACCGTCAATGCCAAGATTCCGGGCATCTCCGAAGAAGAGTTCCAAAAGATCGCCGCGGAAGCCAAGACCGGCTGCCCCGTTTCCGGCGCGCTGGCCAGTATCGATATCTCCCTGGAGGCGACGCTCGCCTCTTCCTGATCACAAGGCATCACGAAGATTCCTGATCCGGGCGCCGCAGCCGTGACGCACCGGGTTGGGACAGCTCAAAGGCCCCGTTGAACTGATAGTCAGGAAAGCCTGACATCAGCCCGACGGGGCCTTTGGCGTCGGCTCGAAGTCAGTCTGCCTGCTTCCGGGCAGGCAATGGAGCAGGGACCACCCGACGGTAACCTTCCCGAAGCGGCGGACGGTCCGTGGGGAGCTCCTGGATCATTTCTTTCAATGCCCCGATGCCATATTCCAACTGCGGATCGCGTCCGGCCGCGTAGGCATGGGGCGGGAACGTTACCTCGATGTCAGGGGTAACACCGAAATTCTCTATGTCCCACCCGACTCCCCCGCTGAACCAGGTGGCATACCGGGGCTGTGTCACTCCGGTGCCGTCGGCGAGCGTAAAGCGGTTGTCGATGCCCACGACGCCGCCCCAGGTCCGGGTGCCGATAACCGGCCCGATTCCTCGCAGCTTCGAAACCTGGGTGATGATGTCGCCGTCGGAACCGGCAAATTCATCCGCGAGGATCACAACCGGCCCACGCGGGGCATGGTGAGGGTAGGTACGGGGCTTCTCTCCCCGTGGCATGCTCCACCCCGTCACCTTGCGTCCGATAAGCTCGGCCACCAGCTGTGATGTGTGTCCACCTCTGTTCCGGCGAACATCCACTATCAGCCCGTCAAGGGCCGTTTCAGTGTCCAGGTCCCGGTGCAGCTGTGCCCATCCATTCGGCATCATATCCGGGATATGGAGGTAGCCAAAGGTAGCGTCAGAGGCCTCCCTGACGGTGCGCCGGTTGGCGGTTACCCATTCCTGGTAGCGCAGCCGCTCCTCGTCCTTCACTGGAACTACAGCGATCCGTCTCTGGTGTCCTGTCGCGTCACCGTGACCGGCGCCGTTGAGGATGGTCAGCTCCACGGCCCGTCCAGCGGCGCCCACCAGCTGGATGGCCGGCGTGAGAGTCTCAGAAAGTTCGACGCCGTCGATGGCCAGGATCACGTCCCCGGCTTTGGCATCGGCTCCTGGACGTGTCAATGGTGACGTGGCGAGGGGATCCGACGATTCACCGGCGAGTATCCGGGTTATTTCCCACCCCTGCCCGGTGAAGGCGAGATCGGCACCCAGGCGGCCCTGCCCGTTGCTGCCGTTTTCGGTGACAGCGGCCGGACGCACATAGGCATGTGACGTGCCAAGTTCACCGTGGAGTTCCCACAGGAGGTCCACAAGATCATCGTGTGACCCCAGACGATCCACAATAGGGCGATACCGGCTGTGCACGGACTCCCAGTCCTGGCCGGCCATGTCCTCAGCCCAGAAGAAGTCACGCTGCAGGCGCCAGGCTTCATCAAAAGCCTGTGCCCAAACACTCACAGGATCCATCAGCACCCGGACCCTGCCCAGATCCACGGAGACCAGCTTGCCGGATTCTTCATCCGCCTTGGCCCCTGACGGCGCGACCTTGACGGCTTTCTCGTGGACGAATACCACCTTCTTCCGGTCTCCGGACAGGGTGTAACGGTCCAGCGAGTCGACGATCGTGGCGTCCTTGCGGGTGCTCAGGTCAAAACGCACCAGCCGAGGCGTGGGTTTCTTGTCTTCGAGCGTTGCCCTGCCGTCCCCCGTCGCTCCGGCAAGGGGGCTGTCCATCCAAAGCAACCCACCGTCGGTTGCCGAGAGAGCGGAATAGTTGCCTTGCGGAACGGGGACGCTGATCACACGGTGGGCCAACCCGTCCGGGTCCACCCTGACCTCCGGAGAGTCCGCTCCCCCTGTCTTCTGCTCGTCGCCGTCTGCATTCGGCGCTTCGCCGCCGTCCTGCAGATCCACCGTCGGCCCAAAAGGCGAAGGTGTATCGGCTGCCAGCGCCACAAGATAGGGCTTAATGGGACTCGGGAAGGACAGGTCGAAGGAATGTCCGTCGTAAACAGGGTCAAAACTGCGGTTGGAGAGGAACGCGAGGAACTTACCGTCAGGCGTGAACGACGGCGACTCGTCCCGGAAGCGCCCATCAGTGACGCTGATGACTTCCATGCGATCAGTCGAAACGCGGGCCATCCTGATCCGGCTCCGGGATCCGAAGGAGGTCACCGGCTCGGACCACCCCAGCCACGAGGAGTCCGCCGACCAGCAAAAGCCTTCTATAGTGCCCTCGCCGATGCTGGTAACGAGTGACAAAGAACCCGCACGGGTGTCCGCCAGATAGACGTCGCCAAAGGCGGTGCCCACGGCGAGCCATCGTCCGTCCGGGCTGGCCTCCAGGGCGCTGGCGCGTGTGGACTTCGGGAAGTCAATGCGCAAGGCCTGTGTCGCGGGGACACTCGAAGCAGCCGATGGCCCGGCAGACCCGCCAGCAACATCAGCATCCTCAAAAGCGTCGTGCTGGCGGCCTTCAGCCGGGTGGCCGGCAGGCGGGCTCTCATGACCCGCCCCAACCGGGCGGTTCAGGCCGGCAGCCGACACGGGGCTGGGCAGCACGGTTCCCTTGCTTTGCCCGGAATTGGCCTTGGCGGCCTTAATCCCGGCCGGGGCCGGGACGAGCAGGCCGGCGATGGCCTTAACGTAAAGGGCCTCAACCCCGCCATGATCAGCAACATAGGCGATCCGCCCATCCGTCAGCGGCCGCGGAAGCCGTCCACGCACTCCGGGTGTGGCTTCAATGATTCGCGAGGGGCCGTCTTTGTGCCGGAGCCAGTGGATGGTTCCATGGGCTTCAACAGCGCTTGATGTTCCCGTATGATCCGGAATCACTTCCCCAAGATGCTTCGCTGTCTTAAGGAGCGAGCTGCGTCGGGACTGGGACGCCGAGCCCAGCGAGATGTCCAGCCTCACGGCCTCCGAGGCAAGGTCAGGCAGAACCCACAGCTCGCCTGCCGATTCAAAGATGATGCGCTTTCCATCAGTGGCCGCGTGGCGGGCGTAGAAGTCCTCGTGGTCCGTGTGCCTGCGAAGGTCAGCCCCGTTCGGCAGCACTGAATACAGGTTCCCGTACCCTTCATGGTCTGACAGAAAAGCGATCCGTCCGTCCACCCACATGGGGTCAGTAAGGTTCCCGTCAATCTCCGGAAGAAGCCTTTCGAACTCGCCGTTTCCGTCATCATCGATCCACAGTTTGCCGGCTGTTCCGCCACGGTAGCGTTTCCACCAGGCGGGCTCCCGCGACAACACGCTGGCCAGCACGACCGGCCGCTCGTCGCCGATTTCCGGGCCAAAGGCCACGGACTCTACTGGCCCGAACGGAAGCTCCTCCGCCCAGCCGCCATCCAAGGGCACACTGTAGGCGTGGGTATGACGCCCTTCAGCCTGGCGGAAAGCACTAGTGACGACGACGTCACCGGTTGCCGTAAATCCCTTGACGCGCGTGGTGGCGTGTCCGAAGTACGTCAACTGACGGTAACCGCCGCCGTCGACATCGGACGTGACCACTTCCGGGTTGGTACCCTGCACCACTGTCCACACCAGCCGCTTGCCGTCCGGAGTGAACCGGGGATTGCGGGCGGGCAACTGAAGAGACGAGACCCGCCAGGCGCGGCCCCCTCCCAGAGGTGCAATCCAGACGTCGTCCTCGGCCACGAAGGTGATCAGGTCGCCGTGCAGATGCGGGAAACGTAAATAGCTCGAAGAGGTCATCAGTTGATCATAGTCAAAGTCCTGCACTCAACTGTCATGGACTGACACGCATCCGGCGGACGTCTTCCCGTGGTGAGATTGCACATGCAGATAGTCATTTCAGGTGCTTCAGGGCTTATTGGAAGCGCACTGATCCGCAGCCTCCGCGGGAACGGTCACAATGTTCGGACCCTCGTTCGCAGGCCGCCCGCCTCAGCCTCGGAAATACGATGGGATCCTTCGCAGGGTGTTCTCGACCCGAGTGCCATCGAGGGTTCAGACGCCATCATCAATCTCTCTGGCGCGGGAATCGGTGACAGGCTCTGGACTCATGCCAGGATCCGGGAACTGTCTGCCTCACGGGTCCTGTCCACCCGAACCCTTGTCAAAGGAATGAAACAGCTGGGGTCTCCGCCCTCCGTCTTCATCAGCCAGTCGGCTTCCGGCTACTACGGGGATGCCGGCGCAACCATCCTCAGCGAAGAATCACCGGCCGGAAGCGGAGTCTTGGCCAGGCTCTGCCTCGAATGGGAAGCGGCAGCCACCGAAGCCCCACACGGTGTCCGTGTAATCACACCGCGGACGGGAGTAGTGCTCAGCCCGGCTGGAGGAGCCTTGGGCAAGCTGCTTCCGCTCCTGCGGCTCGGGCTGGGAGGCCCGTTGGGCAACGGCCGGCAGTATTGGCCGTGGGTAACCCTTCCCGACGTCGTGTCCGCCTTTTCGTTCCTTCTTCGGTCGCCGCTCGCGGGACCCGTCAATCTGGCAGCACCGCACGCGGCCGAGCTCCACTCCCTTATTTCCCATCTGGGGTCCGCGCTGAACCGGCCGGCGCTTTTGAGGGTTCCAGCGCCCCTCCTGCGCCTCGGCATGGGCAAGCTGGCGGATGAACTCCTGCTGGCAAGCCAGCGGCTCGATCCCGTGGTGCTCACGTCAGCCGGTTTCCAATGGCAACATCCATCGGTGAAGGACGCAGCCAGATGGATCGCAGGCCGTCAGGTGGGAGGCAGGATCTCCTGAATGCGCCATCGGCCGTCCACCAGAAGCAGGACCAGCCGGAGTTGTTCCTCACCGCCGGCCGCCAGATTGGCCACCAAAGCACCTGAAGCATCCAGTTCCTGATAGGCGGATGTGGACGCAGTAATGCTGAGAACTGCCCGATCGGCCGTGCTTTCGCGCTCAGTGTCTACCTTGGAGAGTGTGGTGGTGAAACCTGCCAGCCTGTGGCCGGACCTGGCCAGCACCGCAACAGTCCTGGCGTCAGCCTCCGCCGCATCGGAACCCTTAACATTGACTTGGTTCAGCAGTTCGTGTCTGCCGGAGCTGAATGCTGTTGATCGCAGCCAGGCTAACCCCCGCGCCGCCTGGTCGGGCGCGCTGGAATCAATCTGCTCACGGATCTCCTGAGGCATTTCCGCTGGGAGGTTTCCGGGAACGCCAGCGGAACTCTCTGCAGCGGAGCCTGCCTCATCGCCGGCTCCCCCGGCCCGCGGTGAAACAATCCCTGCTTCTGGCCAGGAGGCCAAGGCAGCCCCAAAAACTTCGGGCAGCCACCAGTTGATACCCGCGCCTGTCGACAACAGCAGCAGGGCGATGCCGGCAAGGCGAAGCGGCCGGGGACTCCTTCGCCTGCAGGCTGTCCGCCGTCCACGCCTGGTCTCCTGACTTGCACTGGCTGTTGCCGATGGGCGCGACTCCAAAAGATTTGCCGGACCGGAAGGAGGTCCTTTGCGTGCCGGATGCCTTGGGAACCGGCGCCTCCACTCCCGGTACCGCCGCATCCATTCCCTGTACCCGATGAAACGGACCAAAGGATGATCCTGGGGAGGCAGGCTCCTTCGCGTCAGCAGTTCCGGAATCACGGTGGGGTGGACGGAGGCGGCAAGATCGACAGGAGCTGCTTCCGCGCTTCGATACACTGCTGTCGCGAACTCGCGTGCGGTGGGGCGCAGTCGTCGCTCATCATGAAGTGCGGCTTCAAGCGCCGCTGCAAGCTCCGGCGGCGCATCCTGCAGCAAAAGTGTCAGAGGGGGCCTGCGGGAAGTCTTCGGCGGCGGGTTTCCGGTCAGGCAGTACCAACCGACAGCGGCAAGGGAATATACATCCCGCTCCGGCTGAAGTCCGGCCCTGAGGGTGTGGTCCGGTGCAGGATCCTTGAAGCCCAAGGTGCCGTGTCCTGAAACGGCCACGGCATCCCCGACCATTTTGCTGACACCGAGGTCTGCCAGCAGAGGCTTACCCTCTGCGGAAAACAGGACATTGCCCGGTGAGACGTCCGAGTGCGTGAATCCCTGGCTGTGAAGGTATGCCAGAGCTTGGGCCATAGGCGTCAGGACGGTGACCGTTTCGCCAACAGTGAGCTTTCCCCGTGTTGCCACCAGTTCAGCAAGAGAGCCACCCGCGGCAAAATCCATGACCAGACCCAAGCTGCCGTCACCAACGCCTCCGAGCCTGACGACGTCGTACGCCCTGACAAGATGGGGGTGATCCAGGGCCGACAGGATACGGATCTCACGGCGAATGGATTCCTCTTTGGAGACGTCATCAGAAGCATCCTCCATGCATTTCAGGGCAAAGCTGCGGCCCGTCGCTTTCTCGCTGACGAGCCAGACGGCAGCTGAAGCGCCTTTGCCCAGTTGACGCCCCACCTCGTAGCCGGACACCAAAGGCCTTGTGTCCCCAATGTCGGCGGCAGCCAGGGCAGGGCGCGTAACGAACGATTCCCCGCCAGTTTCCATGCTGATCTCCGGCCTGGCCCGCTGGAATTTATCCATAGTCAAGGAATAGCCGATTCCGCAGAATCCCGCAGAAGTTATCCACAGCCCCCTCTGTTGCGGTGAGAGCTTAAGCACAGAACCGGGCACGACGGCGGACGGGGTCTAAGCTGTTAGGCATGACTCTTGAGTTTTCCCAGCTGGGTCTGGCCCCGGATTTCGTTGACTACACGCGTGCTTGGGAAATCCAGCGCGAACTCCACGACAACGTCGTCGCCGGCAAAGCACCCAGCACAGTCCTCCTCCTCGAGCACTCCCCCGTTTACACAGCGGGCAAGCGTACTGAGGAACATGAACGTCCCTTCGATGGGACACCGGTGGTACCGGTAGACCGCGGGGGCAAGCTCACCTGGCACGGTCCGGGCCAGCTGGTAGGTTACCCCATCATCAAGCTGAAGAACCCTGCAGGTATCCGCGACTATGTGGAACGCCTTGAAGCAGTAATCATCGCCGTTCTGTCGGACTACGGCCTGAAGGTGGAACGAATTAAGGGACGGGCAGGTGTCTGGATCGACCAGGACGAGAAGGGCCCGGCCCGCAAAATCGCCGCGATCGGGATCCGTGTCAGCGACGGCGTGACAATGCACGGCTTTGCCATCAACTGCAACAACGATCTGGCACCCTATGGCCAGATCATTGCCTGCGGTATCACTGACGCCGGCGTGACCACGATCGCCCAGGAAATCGGCAGAGACGTAGCTCCGGCGGATCTCGTTTCGCGGATCACGGAAGAACTGCGCAAGAATGAAGACGCCCTAGTTGCGATTCCCGAAGGAGCTCTACTGTGACACTGGCACCAGAAGGCCGGAAAATGCTGCGCATCGAGCAGCGCAACTCGGCCACACCGGTGGAGCGGAAACCGGAGTGGATCAAAGCGAAGGTCCAAATGGGACCGGAATTCGTTAACCTCAAGAACCTGGTGAAGAAGGAAGGCCTCCACACCGTCTGTGAAGAAGCAGGCTGCCCCAACATTTTCGAATGCTGGGAGGACAAGGAAGCGACCTTCCTGATTGGCGGCTCCGAATGCACCCGGCGCTGCGATTTCTGCCAGATTGACACAGGGAAGCCCTCGCCGGTGGACATCTTCGAACCCACCAAGGTTGCGCGGTCGGTCCAGTCGATGCAACTGCGCTACGCCACGGTCACGGGCGTCGCGCGCGACGACCTCGAAGATGAAGGCGTGTGGCTGTACGCGGAAACAGTCCGCAAGATCCATGAACTTAACCCGGGCACCGGTGTCGAACTGCTGATCCCGGACTTCTCCGGAAAGCCGGAGCACATCGAGGCGATCTGCGATTCCAAGCCTGAGGTGTTCGCCCACAACGTGGAGACCGTACCGCGCATTTTCAAGCGCATCCGGCCGGCGTTCCGTTACGACCGTTCGCTGGACGTCATCACGCAGGGCCGTAAGCTCGGCATGGTCACAAAGTCGAACCTCATCCTCGGAATGGGCGAAACACGGGAAGAGATTTCCGAAGCCCTCAGGGACCTGCACGACGCCGGCTGCGACCTCATCACCATCACGCAGTACCTGCGGCCAAGCGAACGCCACCTTCCGGTGGACCGCTGGGTCAAGCCGCAGGAGTTTGTAGACCTGCAGCAGGAAGCGGATGAGATCGGCTTCCTGGGAGTCATGAGCGGACCGCTGGTGCGGTCCTCGTACCGCGCCGGCCGTCTCTGGGCAACCGCAATGCGTAAAAAGGGCTGGGAAATCCCGGCCGAGCTCGCCCACATCGAGAGCTCCGGCAGCACCCGCCAGGAAGCCAGTTCGCTCATCGCAGCCCGCTCCTAGAACCGCACCCCGAACAATTGCGCAGTGGCTGAGGGCCGGATGCCGGGCTTCCCGGCGTCCGGCCCTCAGCCATCAATCACGTAGAATTGAGGCACTATGGCGAAATCCCCTGATTCCAGCAACACCACTCCGGCATCCTCCGATGAGCCGAAACGTGGCCTCTTTTCACGTAAGCCCAAAGCAGCGAAGGTCAAGAAGCCAAGCCGTCTGAAGCAGATCGGCGAGGTCTTCCAAATGACCCGGCGCCACGACCCCATGGTGCCGTGGCTGATGCTGCTGGTATTCCTTGGCGTCGTCGCTGTCAGCTTCCTGGTCGGTTTCTGGCTGGAGAACTGGGTTACCGGACTCATCATCGGCATCCCTCTTGGTCTCCTTGGGGCAACGCTGATCCTGTCCCGCCGCGCCGAGCGCGCGGCGTTTGCACAGATTGAGAACCAGCCCGGAGCGTCGGGGGCCGCCTTGGGCACACTCAAGCGCGGATGGATCACAGAAGAGCAGCCGGTAGCTGTTAACCCCAGGACGCAGGATGCTGTCTTCCGGGCCATTGGGCGCCCGGGCGTCGTGTTGGTCAGCGAAGGGCCCACTCATCGTGTGAAGCCGCTGATCGAGGCCGAGCGTAAGAAGCTCGCACGCATTCTTCCCAACGTTCCTGTCCACGTGATCCAAAGCGGCCGGGGCGAGGGTCAGGTCCCCCTCAGCGAAGTCGCCAAGAAAATGGGAAAGCTGAACAAGGAGCTCACCAAGATCGAGGTCAGCGCCGTATCGAAGCGGATTGGTTCGCTGGGAAACCGTCTCCCGATCCCGAAGGGTATCGATCCCTACAAAGCACGTCCTGACCGCAAAGCAGCACGCGGCCGCTAGCTGGACCGCAACGCCCCGGTAACGGCCAACTCGCCACAACCGGGGCGTTTCCTTTTGCCGCGGCAGCAACCTCTCGCCTGCCCCCCTGAACGCGCCACCCTTGAATCGGAGAACCCGCACATGAAACTTCCCTCGAAACCTGCCGTAATCCGGATCTTCAAAATACTCGCGGTGGCGGAAGCTTTCAGCTGGGCTGCCCTGCTGATCGGAATGTTCCTCAAATGGGTGCTGAGAATTACCGAGCTGGGAGTTGAGATTGCCGGACCAATCCACGGCGGCCTGTTCATCGGCTACTGCATCGCCGCGCTGATCCTGTGGCGCCTGCAGCGCTGGCCGTTTCTCGTGGCGCTCTTCGCGGGACTTTCCGCGGTTCTGCCATTTGCCACGTTGGTGTTTGAACAATGGGCTGACCGTCGCGGTTACCTGACGGCTTCAGCGGAGACTTCCCCGGCAGCGGACGCACTCCAGGAAGCCGGAGTCTGATCGGCCACGCCGACGGCACATACTGGCACCCAAGCCTGCGGGGCCGGGAGGGCCGGCTTTACAGGCGGACGAGTACCGTATTCATCGCCTTGTCATGCAGGCCGCGCTGATCGGGGTCAAAAATTACTGCTGGAATAACCAGGCACAGCAGAAGGGCCCGGACCAGTGCCCGCAAGGGTCCCGCGGGCCCGCCGCCGAGCTTGGTGACGTGGATTCCGGCGATGCGGTGACCAATGCTGTAGCCCAGCGTGCCAACCAGCAGGATCTGCTCGGCGGCAAAGACGGCCAGAGTGGCCCAAGGATCACCCGCAAAGGCAAAGTTGCTGATGAGGAGGGCGATTCCCCAATCAATGCAGATGCCGAGGATGCGTCGGCCCGCCCGCGCAATGGAACCCGGGCCTGATTCGGGCAAATTAAGCCGTTCCCCCGGATATTTGGACGTTCCCGAAGTATCGGGCCCACTGAGCCATGAACCTATGTCTTTTCGATCAACCACTGAACAAGACTATCGGCTTCCCAGGCGCCGGGTGCTCCGCCCTCATCCCCGTGACACCCTGGGCGCTCACAGTGTGGAAGCAGGTAGACCACAGTGTGGACGCCCATTACCGTTTACATAGCAGGCGCGTCTGTAACCTGCCGGAAACAAAGCCGACACAGCAGAGAAATCCCTTATCCCTAGGGTGTTAACAGTTGCTAGCGAGCTATGAACGGGGACGGCGATTCGCTTTCCCCGCTGTTGTATTGCGCTGGACAGTTTGGCTTTCCAGCCAGTTATTCCACATGCATAAGGAGCATAGATGTTCAAGACTGCGGACGAAGTCCTCACGTTCATCCAGGACGAAGATGTTAAATTCGTTGATATTCGCTTCACCGACCTCCCTGGCGTCCAGCAGCACTTCAATGTGCCCGCCAAGAGCGTTGACGCTGACTTCTTCGTCAACGGGCAGCTCTTCGACGGGTCCTCCATCCGCGGCTTCCAGGGCATCGCAGAGTCCGACATGCAGCTCATCCCCGATGTCACCACCGCTTTCCTGGACACGTTCCGCATGGAGAAGACCCTTGCGTTGAACTTCTCCATCGTGAACCCGCGGACCGGCGATCCTTACCACCGCGACCCGCGTGGCGTGGCTGAAAAGGCCGAAGCCTACCTCGCCTCCACCGGCATTGCAGACACCGCGTTCTTTGCTCCCGAAGCCGAGTTCTTTGTGTTCGACAACGTCCAGTACCAGTCCACGCCCCAGGGCAGCTTCTACAAGATTGACTCTGAAGAGGCTCACTGGAACACCGGCCGTGAAGAAGAAGGCGGGAACCTCGGCAACAAAACCCCGGTCAAGGGCGGCTACTTCCCGGTTTCCCCCACTGACAAGCAGTCTGACCTCCGCGATGCCATGTGTATTGCACTTGATGAAGCAGGCCTTGAAGTCGAACGCAGCCACCACGAGGTCGGCTCGGCCGGTCAGGCTGAGATCAACTACAAGTTCACTACTCTGACTCACGCGGCAGATGACCTCCAGAAGTTCAAGTACGTCGTCAAGAACACCGCTGACGCCTGGGGCAAGTCAGTAACCTTCATGCCCAAGCCGGTCTTCGCGGACAACGGTTCAGGCATGCACTGCCACCAGTCCCTCTGGAACGATGGCGACCCGCTGTTCTACGACGAGAAGGGCTACGCCGGACTCTCGGACACCGCCCGCTGGTACATCGGTGGTCTGCTGAAGCACGCTTCTGCTGTCCTCGCCTTCACCAACCCGACGGTGAACTCCTACCGCCGCCTGGTCAAGGGCTTCGAAGCTCCTGTCAACATGGTGTACTCGCAGGGCAACCGCTCCGCTGGTATCCGTATCCCCATCACGGGCACCAACCCGAAGGCCAAGCGCATCGAGTTCCGCGCTCCGGACCCCTCGTCCAACCCCTACCTCGCATTCGCTGCCCAGCTGATGGCCGGTATCGATGGCATCCGCAACCGCATCGAACCGCCTGCTCCCATCGACAAGGACCTCTACGAGCTGCCGGCCGAGGAAGCCAAGGACATCCCGAAGGCTCCCGGCACGCTTGAAGAAGCACTGACCGCACTGGCCGAGGACAACGAGTTCCTGCAGGCCGGCGGCGTCTTCACCCAGGACCTGATCGACACCTGGATCGAATACAAGTACGAGAACGAAATCCGCCCGCTGTCGCTGCGCCCGAACCCCTACGAGTTCGAGCTCTACTACGGCGTGTAGCAGCATTACAGGGACTTGAACATGGTTCAGTCCGCAGAGAGTCCGCACGCGCTGCCGGCAACGGCAGCACGTGCGGACTTTCTTTTGTCTGAACCTCTTTGCCCTGACTCTGTGTGCGCTTCAGGGCCCTGACTCTGTGCGCTTTACGCGGATCGGGGGGAAGTCGTCGATGGCAAGCTCAGCGAGCTTCGCATAGATCGCCTGCATGTATCCTGCGCTGTCTGGATGGACAAGGATGGACACCACCCGCGGGCCAATCCAAAGCTCCACCAGCAGATCTCCGTTGCTTCGCGTTACGAAAACATCTTCAGCCACCCAGGCCACACCACCCTTGATGCCAAACAGCGCTGTGGCACCCCTGTCCCTTTGAGCTCCACTCATGGGCCGAAGGTAAGTCACATCCCATAGTCGAAACACCAGTAACCTGTACGCGCGTTTATCCAGCCACAAGCCCACGGTACTCAGGTGATGAAGAGAATCAACCTGACGTATGCCCGCCACAAGGGGCCAGGGCAAGATTCAGCGGACGAACGCTCTGTACATGGTCCGCTGAGGGCCTGCTGCGCCGCCCAGATAAGCGCCCTGATCCTCAAACCCGGCTTTTTTGTAGGCGGCCTGTCCGGCGGGGTTGCCCTCATTCACTGAAAGTACAACGCCGGTCTCGCCGCCGCCCAGCCTCGCAGACAAACGCCCTGCTTCCTGGAAGGCCGCCTGGGCTGCGAGGGTGCCCAAGCCCCTTCCCTGGTCCTCCCTGCGGATGAGGAAGCCCCGAAGCAGCCAGGCGCTCTGATCGTCTGCCCAGCCAGCCAGCCGTGCCGCTCCCACCTGAAGCGTCAGAACTCCGACCGCCCGGCCATCGGATTCCACGACGTAGGGGAACCGGGACTCTTCTGCCAGCCCCATCAGCATCATCCGCAGCGGGTCTCCGACCAAGTCTGACTGACCTGGCGCCAATTCCAATTGGGCGGCTTCGCCGAGCTGAATGGCTCGCCCCTCTGCGTCGAGGCTCTTCAGGGGGATAAGCCAGACGAAAGCGTGCATGCCTATCAGGTTACCGAACGGGCGGCCTGTGCCGGCCGCCGTCGTCCGCGCTGGGAGCTATTCCTCCGCAGAGTCTGCGGGCGGACCGGCGGGGTCCATCCACATGACTTCCCAGAGATGGCCGTCCGGGTCCTGGAAGCTGTGGTTGTACATGAAGCCGTAGTCCTTGACCTCCTGGGATGGACTTCCACCGGCCGCAAGGGCCTTCCGCACGGTTTCGTCCACGGCTTCACGGCTGTCGACTGAGAAGGCCATGATGGCTTCAGTGGTCTCCGTACTGTCCGCGATGCTCTTGGACGTGAACGTCTTGAAGAAGCCCTCCACCAGGAGCATGACGAAGGCGTTGTCGTTGATGATCATGCAGGTGGCATTCTCATCCGTGAAATCCGGGTTGAAGGAGAATCCAAGCGCGCTAAAGAACTCGACGCTCCGATTGAGCTCCTTGACGGGAAGATTCAGATAAATTTGGGTTGCCATCCGCTCAAACTAGCACCCTGAATTGTGCGTGTCAGCCCTTTCGCAGCCGCTGGCGGGCACCTAAGATGTCCTGGGAAACCGCTCGCCTACTGCCCGTAAAATATCCTCTCAAAGACTCCACGGGCGAGCCTGCTCACGCGCAGGTAGTCCTCTTCCAAGGCAGCGGCGTTGCCTGGCTGGTAACCGCACCAACGCGCCACTGCTTCAAGGTCGCGCCGGGACGAGGGCAGGAGGTCTGAGGCCCTGCCGTTCCAGATCACGTTTGCAGACCTGATCCGGCTCGCGAGCCGCCATGCCTTCAGCAGCAGTTCAGCGTCATTCTTTCCAATGAGCTCGAGGGACCCGGCGGCCTCCAGCGCTTTGATGGTGGAGGTGGTCCGGAGCCCGGGATGATGGGCGGCATGCTGCAGTTGCAGCAGTTGAACAAGCCATTCCACATCGCTCAACCCGCCGCGGCCTAGTTTGAGGTGCCTGGCCGGGTCCGCGCCCCTGGGCAGCCGCTCGGATTCGACACGGGCCTTCACCCTCCGGATTTCGCGGATGTCCTGCTCTGAAAGCGATTCCGGATAGCGAATGGGGTTGATGAGGCTCACGAAATCGGCGGCAAGTTCGTCGTCTCCTGCGATTGGCCGCGCCCGCAGCAGCGCCTGGGCCTCCCAGATCAGGGACCACCGGCGGTAATACTCCGCGTAGGAGTCCAGGGACCTGACCATCGCCCCGCTCTTACCCTCCGGACGAAGATCGGCGTCGACCTGCAGGACCCTCTCGGCCATAATCGCCGGCTTCAGCGGCTGAGTCAGGAGGCTGGAGATGTGCCCCACGATTTGGGCAGCCTGCAGCTGGGCTTCCTTTTCCGGAACGCCGGGCAAGCCCCGATGGACATACATGACGTCGGCATCGGAGCCATACCCGATCTCACGTCCGCCTTGGCGGCCCATGGCCACGACGAGGACTCTCGTCTTGAGCGGACCTTCGGAGGATACGATGCCTTCCGCCACCCGGAGCGCCCCGACGATAGCCGCCCGGTCTGTCTCAGCCAGCGCGACACTCACCTGGTCCTGGTCCAGGAGCCCTGCGCTGTCAGCGATTGCCGTGCGCAGGATTTCCCGTCGGCGGATCAGGCGGATCAGCCGCATGGCACTCTCCGGATCCGCATGCCTGGACATCTTGGAGGTGATTTCCAGCCACTGTGCATCGAAGCCAAGCGGTGTGAGGTCCTTTTCCGAGCCCAGCCAGGCCACGGATTCCGGCGAGACCTCCAGCAGGTCCGCGATCAGCCTGGAGTTGGACAGTACGTGGCAGAGCCTTTCGGCCGCGGCTGTGGAGTCTCGCAGCATGCCCAGATACCAATGAGTGGTACCGAGGCTCTCGCTGATGCGCCGGAAGCCGAGCAGGCCGGCGTCGGGATCAACTCCTTCGGCGAGCCATCCCAGGAGGATGGGCAGCAGATGGCGCTGGAGCGCCGCGCGGCGGCTGACCCCGGCAGTCAGGGCCTCGATGTGCCGCATGGCCCCCTGGGGATCGAGATAACCCAAGGCTGCAAGCCGTGCCTGGGCCGCCTCCGGTGAAAGGCGGGCATCTTCGCTGCTGAGCTTGGCCGCCGTGTTCAGAAGAGGCCGGTAGAAGATGCGATCGTGGAGTTCGCGGACTGACCGCTTGGTTTTGTGCCAGGCGGCCAGCAGCGTGTCGGGGTGCGGACGTTCCCGGGAAAAGGGACCAAGCATCGCCTTGGCCAGAGCCCTCAGCGCTTCCTCCCGCACTGGCATCAGGTGGGTGCGGCGCAATTGGAACAGTTGGATGCGGTGCTCAAGGACCCTCAGGTACCGGTAGGCATGGTCAAACCCCGCAGCGTCAGAGCGGCCAATGTAGCCACCAGCGGACAAAGCCGCGATGGCCGACGTCGTATCCCTGTGCCGGAGCGTCTCATCAGACTTACCGTGCACAAGTTGCAGAAGCTGCACGGTGAATTCGACGTCGCGCAGGCCGCCCCGCCCGAGCTTGATTTGCCGTTGTTCCTCTGCCGGCGGGATGTGCTCCGTAACCCTTCTGCGCATCGCCTGGACAGACTCGACAAAACCGTCACGTCCGGCCGAAGCCCAGATGAGCGGTGACACAGCCGCCTCATATTTCGCACCGAGCTCGGTGTCCCCGGCGATGGTCCGTGCCTTCAGGAGCGCCTGGAACTCCCAGCTCTGCGCCCACCGCGCATAGTAGCTCTCGTGGGACGCCAGAGTCCGCACGAGGGGACCTGATTTCCCCTCTGGCCGGAGGTTGGCGTCGACCTCCCACAACCCGGGTTCACGTCCCACCGAGGAAATGGCCCGTGATATTCCTGTGGCCAGGGCGGTGCCGATGGTGTTGGATCGGGCGTCATCCAAGGATCCGCCCTCGATGACGTAAATGACATCGACGTCGGAAATGTAGTTCAGTTCCCGCGCCCCGCACTTCCCCATCCCGATGACCGCAAGGCCCACGTTTGCGACGTCGGACGAGCCATACTGTTCCGCCGCTTCCGCCCGGGACACGGCGAGGGCGGCCTCGATAGCGGCACCGGCAAGATCGGCCAGTTCCCCTCCTGCAGCCGGCATGAAATCAAGCGGATCCGCTGCGCAGAGATCCTTGATCGCGAGATCCACTACTCCCCGGCGGTAGGCAGTGCGAAGCGCCTCATACGCCTCCGGCCCGGTCAGAGCCGCCACCGGCCGAGCCGACCTGGAGTCCGCCTGCACGGAGCGCAGCAGCCGCTCACGGAGTTCCGCAGCATCAGCGGCTGCCGGTTCAGGGCTGACCCTCACGTTGAAGGCGTCCAGATGCTCAGGATGACGGATCAGGAATTCCCCGAGGGCCTCCGAGGCACCGAGGACCCGGTAGAGGGCTTCACTGGTGTCCGGATCGCCGGAAGCAAGGGTTCTGAGCTCCGGATGCTTCTCAAGGAGACGAACAAGGGATTGAAGCGCAGTGTCCGGGCTGGCGGACAGCTGGAATCCGGCAAACAGGACGTCCGGGTGGATGCCTTCCAACTCCGGCATGGCCAGGAAGCGTTCGGCCTTTTCCAGGTCGCTGAAGCCGGTGGAAATCAGCCGACGGGCAAGGCTCATCGCGACGCCCTACAGAATACCGAGATTGCGCTGCAGCTCGTAGGGGGTCACCTGGAGACGGTAATCCTGCCACTCGGCTCGCTTGTTCCGGAGGAAGTACTCAAAAACCTGTTCCCCAAGGATCTGCGGCATCAGCTCTGAATCTTCCATGCTTCGGATGGCGTCGTGGAGGCTTGCGGGCAGAGGATCGTGTCCCATAGCGCGGCGTTCTGCAGAACTCAACGACCAGATGTCGTCCTCCGCCGCTGCCGGCAGTTCATACCCTTCTTCGATGCCCTTCAGTCCAGCCCCAAGCAGCACGGCGTACGCAAGGTAGGGGTTGGCAGCGGAGTCTATTCCGCGGTACTCGATCCGTGCGGACTGGCCTTTTCCGGGTTTGTACAAGGGAACCCGCACCAGGGCCGAACGGTTGTTGTGGCCCCAGCTGAGGTAGCTGGGCGCTTCTCCCCCGCCCCAAAGCCGCTTGTAGGAGTTGACGAACTGGTTGGTGATCGCCGTGAATTCCGGCGCATGCTTGAGGATTCCCGCGATGAACTGACGGGCCGTTTTGGACAGCTGGAACTCTGCACCGGCTTCATAAAAAGCGTTGGTATCGCCTTCAAACAGTGAAAAGTGCGTGTGCATGCCGGAACCCGGGTGATCGGTGAACGGCTTGGGCATGAACGTGGCGTAGGTACCCTGCTGCAGGGCTACTTCCTTGATGACGGTCCGGAAGGTCATGATGTTGTCAGCGGTCTGCAGGGCGTCGGCATACCGAAGGTCGATTTCGTTCTGCCCCGGACCTGCTTCGTGGTGGCTGAACTCGACCGAGATCCCCACCGATTCCAGCATCGTCACGGCGGTGCGCCTGAAGTCCTGCGCCACGCCGCCCGGGACGTGGTCAAAGTACCCGCCCTCATCCACTGGTACGGGAGCACCGTCGGGGCCAGGCTCCTGGGACTTGAGGAGATAGAACTCGATCTCGGGATGGGTGTAGCAGGTAAAGCCCATGTCCGCTGCCTTGGCGAGCGTGCGTTTGAGGACGTTACGCGGATCGGCGGCTGAAGGTTCGCCGTCGGGCGTCAGGACATCGCAGAACATTCTTGACGTCTGCTCAGTCTCACCACGCCACGGCAGGATCTGGAAGGTTGAAGGATCCGGCTGGGCCAGCATGTCTGATTCGAAAACACGGGCGAGGCCTTCGATTGCTGACCCGTCAAAACCCAGGCCTTCCTCAAAGGCCCCCTCAACCTCAGCCGGAGCCAGAGCCACAGATTTAAGCGAACCCACGACGTCGGTGAACCAGAGACGCACGAATCGAACGTCACGTTCTTCGATCGTCCGCAGGACAAACTCTTGCTGGCGGTCCATGATGGCCTCTTCTCCGGTTCAACGTGCGTGCCCCGGGTGTCTCGGAAGCCGGCGGCAGTCTCACGATTCACTTTACTAAGCATTCCGGCCTGATGCGGGAGCCAGTGCCCCGCGTAACACAGCGTTAACACGGAGAGCCTTTATAAGTCACCGATTCGGGGTGTAAGCCGGGTATTCCCGGCCTCGCTAACCGCACTCAGCGCGCCAGGTGTGACTCTTTTCACCTGTCTGGCGGCTACGGGCCAGTAGCTAGGACGCTTGGTATCGCATTACGCTCTAGCCATGGCCACAAGCAACAGCTCCGATTCCAGCATGCCCGCAGAAGTACCTGCCCCTTACGGAAACGGGCCTGTCCCCGCTGTCGGGCCAACTGCGGAGACGGCTCCCAAGCGGCTTCCGAAGGTCCGGACCCATCATCTGCAGCAGGCCAAGAACGAAGGCCGGCGCTTTGCCATGCTCACTGCCTACGAGCAGTACACGGCGGAGATTTTTGATGAAGCCGGCATCGAAGTACTCCTGGTAGGTGACTCCGCGTCAAACAACGTTTTTGGAAACGAAACCAGCCTTCCCGTGACCGTGGATGAGCTCCTCTCGCTCTGCCGTGCCGTTGCGCGCTCCGCAAAGCGTGCCCTTGTGGTGGCTGACCTTCCGTTCGGCAGTTACGAAATTTCTCCCCAGCAGGCTGTAGCTACCGGCGTCCGCTTCCTCAAGGAAGGGCTTGCCCATGGCGTAAAGATTGAGGGCGGGAAGTTCTACGCTGAAACAGTGCGGGCCATGGTCCAGGCCGGAATACCGGTTATGGCGCACATTGGCTTTACACCCCAAAGCGAGCATGCGTTGGGTGGCTACCGGGTGCAGGGGCGTGGCGACGACGCAAAGCGCCTCATCGAGGATGCAACTGCTTTGGCCGAGGCCGGCGCCTTCTGTGTACTCATGGAAATGGTGCCCGCCGACACGGCCGCCGCCGTAGACGCGGTAGTGGACGTACCGACCATCGGCATCGGTGCCGGCAATGCCACCACGGGTCAGGTCCTTGTGTGGCAGGACATGGCCGGGTTGCGGGGCGGCCGGATGGCCAAGTTTGTCAAGCAGTACGCGGACCTCCGCACTACCTTGAGCGATGCAGCCCGTGCGTACGGTGAAGACGTCCGCTCCGGCCAATTCCCCGGGCCGGAGCACAGCTTCTAGCCGGGGCGTTCAGTCCTCTTCGTCCTTCTCCCACGCTTCGTTACGGGCCCGTACTTTCTCCAGCGCGTGTTCGGCCTCTTCGCGCGTCTTGTACGGGCCAATCAGCTGGCTCCAGTCAGACATCGCGTCCTCTTCCACCTCGTGGGTGTTGACGTTGTACCAGTACTCGGTCATGGTTCCTTCCCCGCATCCGCTCCACGTGGCTCCAATGCTTCGTGAGCCCTGTAACTTGATCGGCTGAGGCTTCGCTGACTGTTCGGTTCCGTTTCCGGTTCTGTTACATTGCCGATTCTGTTACTTGGCCCACGACGGCGCCTTATATGATCAATCTATGCCTTCCCTAGCCTCGACTGCACCCATCGGCACCCTCATACCGGGAACCGTGAGTCCCCAGCTGCCGGTTCCCGCGTCGATCCCCCGGCCCGAGTATGTGGGGAAGCCCGGGCCTGCGAAGTTCACGGGTTCGGAGATTAAATCCGCTGAGACCATCGAGAAGATCCGCGTTGCCAGCCGCATTGCTGCGCGGGCCATCGTCGAGGTGGGCAAGCATATCCGGCCAGGTGTCACCACCGATGAGCTGGACAGAGTTGGCCACGAGTTCCTTCTTGATCATGGTGCCTACCCCTCAACACTGGGCTACCGCGGTTTTCCCAAGTCCCTATGCTCCTCGCTTAATGAAGTCATCTGCCATGGGATCCCTGACAGCACCCGCGTTCAGGACGGGGACATCCTCAATATCGATATCACCGCCTACATCGACGGCGTCCACGGCGATACCAACTACACCTTCCTCGTGGGCGACGTCGACGAGGAATCACGGCTTCTGGTGGAACGTACGCAGGAATCGCTAAACCGGGCCATCAAAGCTGTCGCCCCGGGCCGTGAGATTAATGTCATCGGCCGGGCCATCCAGTCCTATGCAAAGCGGTTCGGCTACGGTGTCGTTCGGGATTTCACCGGCCATGGCGTCGGTGAAGCCTTCCACACAGGCCTCATCATTCCGCACTACGACGCCGCTCCCGCCTATAACACAGTGATCGAGACCGGCATGGTGTTCACCATCGAGCCGATGCTCACTCTGGGGACTGTGGAGTGGGACATGTGGGAGGACGACTGGACAGTAGTGACCCGCGATCGTAAACGCACCGCACAGTTTGAACACACGCTCCTGGTGACTGAGACCGGCGCGGAAATCCTCACACTCCCCTGATAGCCCAGTACCACCTCAGCCGCCGAGCTGATCCCCTAGCCCGCAACCTGCCACGAACGGAAGCCCATTGGCCAAGAAGGACGCTAAAACCGTGAAAAATGCCCCGCTGATCGGAATCGACATTGGGGGCACCGGAATCAAGGGCGGAGTCGTCGACCTGAAGAAAGGCAAACTCCTGGGCGAACGGGTTCGGATCCCCACACCCCAACCGGCCACACCGGCCGCGGTTGCCGAAGTGGTGGCCCAGGTGGTCCAGGAACTCGCCACCCAGCCCCACGCCCCGGCCCCGGACTCCCCCGTGGGTGTCACCTTTCCCGGCATCATCCAGCACGGGATGGTGCTGTCGGCAGCCAACGTTGATAAGTCCTGGCTCAATACCGATATCGACGGCATGCTGACTGCGCGCCTGGGACGGCCCGTGGAAGTGATCAACGATGCTGACGCGGCCGGCCTTGCCGAAGCCCGCTTTGGAGCCGGTGAAAACGTCAAGGGCACGGTCCTGGTCATCACGCTGGGTACCGGAATCGGTTCAGCATTCATCTTCGACGGGAAACTGGTCCCCAACGCCGAACTGGGGCACCTGGAGATCGATGGCTTTGACGCCGAAACGAAAGCCTCTGCTGTCGCACGTGAAAGGGATGGACTGAGCTGGGAAGAGTACAGCGTGCTGCTGCAGCGGTACTTCTCCCACGTCGAGTTCCTCTTTTCCCCGGAACTCTTTATTGTCGGCGGCGGAATCTCCAAGCGGGCGGATGAATACCTGCCAAGGCTGAAACTGCGCACCCCGATCGTTCCCGCGGTGTTGAAGAATGACGCAGGGATTGTTGGCGCAGCGGTTGAAATCGCACTGAAGCACAAGCTCGTCAAGTAGGGGCCGGCGGCGGCCGCGGCTTCCCCTCCGCGGCCACCACCGGAGTCTAAAGCTGGCTGGTCTCCGTGCTCTTCCCCTGAGCGCTTTTCGCTTCCACTTCCGCTTCATGGCGGAGCAGCGAAATGGCGGACTCGAAGTCCTCCAGGGATTCAAACGCCTGATACACGCTTGCGAACCGCAGGTAGGCCACCTTGTCCAGCTTCTGAAGGGGGCTCAGGATCGCAAGACCAACTTCGTGCGCGTCGATTTCGGCTGCGCCGGATGCGCGGATGGTCTCCTCGACTTCCTGCGCCAGCATGGCCAGGTCATCCTCGGTGACAGGACGGCCCTGGCAGGCTTTGCGAACGCCGTTGATGACTTTGCTCCGGCTAAAGGGCTCGCCGACACCGGAGCGCTTGATCACGGACAGGCTTGTTGTCTCCACTGTCGTGAAGCGGCGGCCGCATTCAGGGCATTGGCGACGACGGCGAATGGCAGAACCGTCGTCGGCCATCCGGCTATCGACCACGCGGGAATCAGGGTTACGGCAAAACGGACAATACACGTTTGGTTCTCCCCTCGTCCGCCTTCAGTTTACGACTACATCTAGCGGAATAACAAGGCTGTAATTACTACATATGGTAAAAGCAAGGGCAATCGGCCGCCTGCTTTTGCTTTTTGGACTAATCCGCGAAACGCGCTGTTACCGCCTGGCCGTGGGCGGGGAGGTCTTCTGCATCCGACAGGCTAAGGATGTGGCCACTGACATCGCGCAGTGCTGATTTGCTGTAATTGATCACTTGGATAGCACGCAGGAAAGTGGTGACGTTGAGGCCGGAAGAGAACGCGGCCGTGCCGCTGGTCGGAAGGACGTGGTTTGATCCTGCACAGTAATCACCAAGGCTCACCGGGCTGAAATCTCCCACGAAGATGGCCCCCGCGTTGCGGATACGCGCCGCTACAGATGCAGCGTCCTCCGTCATGATCTCCAGGTGCTCGGCAGCGTAAGCGTCACAGACGGCGATGCCTTGTCCGATGTCGTCGACCAGAACCACTCCGGACTGGGGACCCGAGAGCGCCTTACGCACACGGTTGCTGTGCTTTGTGGCAGCGACCTGCAATGCAAGCTCTGCACGGACTGCGGCGGCGAGGGGTTCGGAATCAGTGATCAGCACGGAAGCGGCCTTGGGATCGTGTTCCGCCTGGCTGATCAGGTCCGCTGCCACCAAGGCCGGAGTAGCACTGGCGTCTGCGAGGATGGCGATTTCCGTGGTTCCGGCCTCGGAATCAATCCCGACTACCCCCTTCACCAGGCGCTTTGCTGTAGCCACGAAGATGTTTCCAGGCCCGGTCACCACATCTACCGGATCGAGTGCAGGCCCTGTGGACCCGCCGGGAATTCCGTAGGCGAACGCGGCGATGGCCTGGGCACCACCGATGGCATACACCTCGTCGATGCCCAACAGGGCAGCTGCCGCAAGAATAGTGGGGTGCGGGAGCCCACCGAAATCCTTCTGGGGTGGCGAGGCCAGGGCTATTGACTCGACTCCTGCCGCCAGCGCGGGCACAACGTTCATGATCACCGAAGAGGGGTAGACGGCAAGACCGCCCGGAACATAAAGGCCCACCCTGGCAACCGGAACCCAGTTCTGGCTTACGACCGCCCCCTCGCCAAGCTCGACGTCGATACTGGCCGGCCGTTGGGCTTCCGCAAACCGGCGTGCCCTGCTAATAGACTCCTGGAGAGCGGACCTGACCTCAGGATCAAGGTTCTCCAGTGCGCGTTGCAGTTCTTCCGCCGCGACCCTCGGATGACGCTGCTCAACGCCGTCGAATAACCTGGCCAGGTCCCTGAGGGCATCAAATCCCCTGCTGCGGACGTCGCTGATGATTTCCAGTACCTTCTGCTCAGCGTCGTCGGCAGTGCTGCCCTGCGCACGCGGCATGGCCGTACGCAACTCGGCCAAGGAGAGAACCTGACCCCGGAGATCAACGCTGCGGAAATTCAGCGTCGGCGAAGGGGCGCTCTGGGTGGTGTCTGGAGAAGAGGTCACCCGAACATTTTACGGGCTAACTCCGGCGGGGCCGCGCCGCCGACAGGACGAAGACACAAAGGCAACCAAAAGCGTCAGTCAGCGATCTCTGCCGGCCGGCGCATAAGACTCACGAGATTGACGACAAAGACCGACAGCGCTGTGGCGGCCGGCCACACAAGAAGCACCGGGTAGGCCCGCAGCGAGAAAGCGATGCTTGGATTAGCTGATGCATCCTCTGCCGTTCCCCACCACTCTGCTGCGAGGATCCCCACCCGCCAGGCGATCACCGATGCAACCGCTCCGCAAAGCACAGCGATCACTATGTTCCGGACTGTCGGCCCGTCCTTTCCGGAAATCAGTACTCCGGTCATGCACCCGCCCAAGAGGAGGAGCCCGGCCAGGACCAGGTCCCGGGGCAGCCATCCGGTGGTGTTCATCCCGGATGCCAGCCCGGGATCTCCGCTCAGGAGATTAAGGCCGCTGGGGGCAAGCAGCCACCAGGCGACGCCGAGCGGGATCCCGGCAAGCAGGATGAGCGCCGGCGCGATGACCGCGGTCCACCTACGGGGAGCGGTGCGGGGCGTCGCTGGCTGTTTCATGAGGGAAACGCTAACAAAGGATCGCCCTTCTATAACAACCGGGGAGCGGCCGGCACCGGCGGAACGATCTCCCGCAGCGCCGGATAGGCTGGGAACCGGGATTTTTACGTTCAGAAGCAGGGAGTTCGATCACAGTGGCCCCAAATGAGGCAGCCTTCGAGGGCATGTTCCGGGAAATGTTCCGCCGCCACGCTGCCGGTGTGTCCATTATCACCGTCAATTACAACGGCGTTCCGTTCGGTTTCACGGCAACGTCAGTCGCTTCGCTCTCGGCCAAGCCGCCCCGTTTCACCTTCAACATGGCCCGCAGCTCCAGTTCCTGGCCCGCGGTGGCGAACACTTCGCATATCGGGCTGCATATGCTCGGACTTGAAAACCAGCCCCTCGCTGACCGGTTCGCACGAACCAAGGACCGCTTCGAGGGCGACCACTGGGCGCTCGGACCACACGACGTGCCTATTCTGAAGGATGTGACGGGCTGGCTGATCGGCAAGATCCAGATGCGGCTCTCCTTCGAGAACAACGCCGTAGTGGTCGTTGAGGTCGTGGACGGCCAGGTGGGCGAGGATGGCTCGCCGCTGCTCTACCACTCGGGCGGATATGGCCAGCCCGTCCCCCTGGATTATGAGATCTGATTCGGACTGACTCGGCACTAGTTGTCCAGGCAGGTTGGCCCCAGTAGCACCTTCAGGTCCCCGAACAACGACGGCGTCGGGTTGACCCGGAGATGAACCGGCAGGCCCATCACCTCTACCCTTGTATCCCCCTGGAGCAGCAGCCGGACCTCGGACGTTCCGCGGTGGGTTCGCAACACATCGCCGAGTTCGGTGACGACAGCTTCGGTTGCTTTATGGGTCTGCATGGTGATGACAACGGGACCGTTCATGTTATCGCTGAGGTCCGGGACGGACAGCTCCATGCAGTTCAGCGTGACAGCACCGTCGTCGCGTTTCTGCAGCCGGCCCTTGACCACAACGATCAGGTCTTCGGCGAGCACTGAGGCGATGGGGCCGTATACCTGGCCAAAGAACATCACCTCCATGGATCCGCCAAGGTCCTCCACTTCGGCGCGGGCGTAGGCATTTCCACTGGCTTTGGCTATGCGCCTGCTCAAAGACGTGATCATGCCGGCGATAGTGATGATGGCGCCGTCGTTGGGTCCGTCCTCACCGATCACTGATGTGATGGTCTGGTCGGCGTGCTGGCTCAACAAGCCCTCCAGGCCCTGCAAAGGGTGATCCGAGACGTAAAGGCCCAGCATGTCTCGTTCAAAGGAGAGCTTGTCCTTCTTTTCCCATTCCGGCAGGTCAGGAATCTCGGTGGTGAGGGACGCTTCCGGCTCCTGGTCCTCGAAGCCGGCAAAGAGGTCGAACTGGCCTATCGCCTCGTTGCGCTTCAGTGTGATGACGGAATCGATGGCCTCTTCATGAATCATGGCCAGTGCTCGGCGTGGATGCCCCAGCGAGTCAAACGCCCCGGCCTTGATCAGCGACTCAATGGTCCGCTTGTTGCACACAATGGCCGGAACCTTGAGCAGATAGTCCTTGAATGAGGTGAAGGCACCCTCTGCTTCCCGGGCAGCCACCATGGCCTCAACCACGTTGACACCAACGTTGCGGATGGCGGCCATGCCAAAGCGGATGTCCGTCCCCACGGGGGTGAAGTTAACGCTGGACTCGTTGACGTCCGGGGGAAGCACAGTGATGCCCATCTTCCGGCATTCGTTCAGGTACATCGCCAGTTTGTCCTTGTCATCACCAACGCTCGTGAGCAGGGCAGCCATGTACTCAGCCGGGTGATGGGCCTTGAGATAGGCCGTCCAGTAGGAGATCACCCCGTACGCGGCGGTGTGTGCCTTGTTGAAGGCGTAGTCGGAGAAGGGAAGCAGGATGTCCCACAAGGCTTTAATGGCGGCGTCAGAATAGCCGTTGTCACGCATGCCCTGGGAGAAGCCTTCGAACTGCTTGTCCAGTTCTTCCTTCTTCTTCTTACCCATCGCGCGCCGGAGGAGGTCTGCCTGGCCCAAGGAGTATCCGGCTACCTTCTGGGCGATGGCCATGACCTGCTCCTGATACACAATCAGGCCGTGCGTGGTGCCCAGGATTTCCGCCAGCGGCTCTTCGAGCTCTGCGTGGATGGGCGTGATCTCCTGGAGCCCGTTCTTACGCAATGCGTAGTTGGTGTGCGAGTTGGCACCCATTGGTCCGGGCCGATAGAGCGCCAGCACGGCCGAGATATCTTCGAAGTTGTCCGGCCGCATGAGCTTGAGAAGCGACCGCATGGGCCCGCCGTCGAGCTGGAAAACACCGAGAGTGTCACCGCGGGCCAGAAGTTCGTAGGAGGCCTTGTCCGTGAGCTCAAGGTCCTCCAGCACGAGGTCAATGCCCTTGTTGAGCTTGATGTTCTCCACGGCGTCGGTGATGATCGTCAGGTTCCTCAGCCCGAGGAAGTCCATCTTGATCAGGCCGAGGCCTTCACACGTGGGGTAATCGAACTGCGTGATGACCTGGCCGTCCTGCTCCCGGCGCATGATCGGGATGATGTCGATCAAAGGGTCCGAGGACATAATGACGCCGGCAGCGTGTACGCCCCACTGCCTCTTCAGCCCTTCAAGTCCCAGGGCCATTTCGAAGACCTTCTGGGAGTCGGCGTCCGACTTCAGGAGCTCGCGCAGCTCATCCGCTTCCGAATAACGCTTGGCTTCAGGATTGTGCACATCGGCGAGGGCGATGCCCTTGCCCATCACATCCGGGGGCATGGCCTTGGTCAGCCGTTCGCCGGTGGAGAAGGGATAGCCCAGGACACGTGAGGAGTCCTTCAGCGCCTGCTTGGCCTTGATGGTGCCGTAAGTGACAATCATGGCCACGCGCTCATCACCGTACTTCTCAGTGACGTACCTGATAACCTCGGACCGCCGCCGATCATCGAAGTCAACGTCGAAGTCGGGCATGGATACGCGGTCCGGGTTGAGGAACCGCTCGAAGATCAGGCTGTGCTCCAGCGGATCGATGTCCGTGATCCTCATGGCATAGGCTGCCATTGAACCTGCACCGGAACCGCGGCCGGGACCCACCCGGATGCCGTTGTTCTTTGCCCAGTTGATGAAGTCGGCCACCACCAGGAAGTAGCCGGGGAACCCCATCTGCACAATAACGCCGACCTCGTAGTCGGCCTGCTTGCGGACGGCATCGGGGATGCCCTTCGGGTACCGGTACTGCAGCCCGGCTTCGACTTCCTTAACGAACCAGGATTCCTCGTTCTCACCTTCAGGAACGGGGAACCTTGGCATGAAGTTGGCCTTGGTATTGAACTCGACATCGCACCGTTCCGCGATCAACAGGGTGTTGTCGCAGGCCTCCGGGTGGTCGCTGAAGATGGCCCGCATCTCCTGCGGAGACTTCAGGTAGAACTCGTCGGCGTCGAACTTGAAACGTTTGGGATCGGCCATGGTGGAACCCGACTGGACGCACAACAGTGCCGCGTGGCTGGCTGAGTCCTCTGCATGCGTGTAATGCAGGTCGTTGGTGGCCACCATGGGCAGGCCGAGTTCCTTGGCGAGCTTGATGAGGTCGCCCTGGATGGCCCGTTCGATGTCGAGGCCGTGGTCCATCAGTTCGCAGAAGAAGTTCTCCGCACCGAAAATGTCCCGGAAATCCGATGCCGCCTGCTTGGCTTCCTGGTACAGGCCCAGCCTGAGTTTTGTCTGGACTTCGCCGGAGGGGCATCCAGTAGTGGCGATCAGCCCCTGGCCGTAGGTCTGTAGCAGGTCCCGGTCCATGCGCGGCTTGTACAGATAGCCTTCCAGCGATGCCAGCGAGGACATACGGAACAGGTTGTGCATGCCTTGGGTGCTTTCGGCCCACAGGGTCATGTGGGTGTACGAACCTGCGCCTGACACGTCATTGCGGCCGCCATCGCCCCAGCGCACACGGGTTTTGTCCTGGCGTGCCGTACCCGGTGTCAGGTAGGCCTCCACGCCGATGATGGGCTTCACTCCCGCATTGCGGGCCTTATTCCAGAAGTCGAAGGCTCCGAAAACGAATCCATGGTCGGTGGTAGCCAGGGAGTTCATCCCCAGTTCCTTGGTGTGGCTGAAGAGGTCGCCAAGCCGGGCGGCACCGTCCAGCATCGAATACTCGGTGTGGTTGTGGAGATGGACAAACGAGTCGTTGCTGGAAGTCACCGAATCATTCTAGTGCCGACGTCGGACAACCTGCTTCAGGCTTGGCCCGAATCCAGGATCTCCAGGGCGTGAGCCAGGTCCTGCGGATATTCGCTGGTCACAGTGACACGATCCCCCGTCCGGGGATGATCGAACCCAAGCTGGCGGGCGTGCAGCCACTGACGGGTCAGCCCCAGGGAGGCCGCCAACCGGGGGTCGGCGCCGTATGTCAGATCGCCGGCGCAGGGGTGACGCAACGCCGAAAAGTGGACGCGGATCTGATGGGTGCGTCCGGTTTCGAGGTGGACTTCCACCAGCGATGCCTTCCCGAACGCTTCGAGAACCTCATAGTGGGTGACAGAAGGACGCCCGTCCTCAATCACGGCGAAGCGCCAGTCGTGACCGGGGTGCCGGCCAATCGGTGCGTCGATGGTGCCGGCCAACGGGTCAGGGAGGCCCTGGACAACGGCATGGTAGACCTTGTCGACGGTTCGCTCCTTGAAGGCACGCTTCAAGGCTGTGTAGGCATCTTCGGTCTTCGCCACCACCATCACGCCGGACGTTCCGACGTCGAGTCGGTGGACGATACCGGTCCGCTCAGGAGCACCGGACGTGGAGATCCTGTAGCCGGCACCGGCCAGGCCACCCACGACTGTGGGACCGACCCATCCCGGAGACGGGTGGGCAGCGACTCCTACGGGTTTGTCGATGACCACAAAATCGTCGTCGTCCAGCAGGATTTTCAGGCCTTCCACGGATTCCTCCACGACTTCAAGGGGGTCCCGCCGTTCAGGCACGACGACGTCCAGTACGGTGCCGGGCGAGAGTTTGAGGGACTTTCCGACAGCTTTGCCTGCCGCCGTGACATTCCCCTCGGCGATGAGGGTGGCGGCCAGTGAGCGGGAGATGCCCATGAGCTTGGCAAGACCCGCATCTACACGAGTCCCGGCGAGCTCAAGGGGCACTATAACGCGTTCAGGCACTGTGATCCGTCGATTTTTTGGTGTTCGTGTGGATGTGGCGCGACCCGTCAAGGCCTATTCCCTTAAGGGTCAATATGCAGATGATTGCCACCGCGGAAACCACCGCCGAGTCAGCAATGTTGAAGATGGCGAAATTGGGCAACTGAATGAAGTCCACCACGTGCCCCATGGCAAACGAAGGTTCCCTGAAGAGCCTGTCCGTCAGGTTCCCCAGTGCGCCCCCCAGCAGGAGCCCCAAGGCCAGTGCCCACCAGGCCGAACCCAACCGCCGGAGCTGGAAAAGGATGGCGATCGAGACCACGGACATGATGATGGTGAAAACCCAGGTTACGTTCTCGCCAATGGAGAAGGCGGCCCCGGAGTTTCGGATGTAGTACCAGTGAAGCAGCGGGGGAAGGACAGGGATGCGTTCGCCCTCTACCATCGTGCTGGTTACCCAGAGTTTGGTCAGCTGGTCAAAGACATAGGCGAATACAGCGAAACCGGCAAACAGGGACAGCAGCCGCAGCCGTCGCGGCCTGGGCTTGGCAGGGGACGGTTGCGCAGCGTCAGGGGCGAGTTCGTCAGTCATGAGGGCTTTCATTCCGGTGCCAGCGAAGCGCTGGGAGACGGACCGCGGGTACGGACCTGTCAGGTGCTGTCGTGGGTTCGTGTCGATGGACTTAATGGAAAAACCGGCGGCCAAGGAATCCCCAGCCACCGGCTTTCAGAATACTTCTTACAACATTAGTTGTTGGCTTCGACTTCCGGCGCCGCCACAGAACCACGGGCGTCCAAGTCGCGCAGCTGGCCTTCGATGTAGGCCTTGAGGCGTGAGCGATAGTCGCGTTCGAATCCACGGAGCTGCTCAACCTTGCGCTCCAGCACTGACCGCTGCTGCTCAAGTGCACCAAGGACCTTGCGGGACTTCTCCTGCGCGTCGTTGACGAGGCTGCTGGCTTCGATCTGTGCTTCCGCAATGATCTTGTCACGCTGCTGCTCACCGTCGGCAACGTGCTTGTCGTGCATCTGCTGAGCCATGGCCAGGAGCCCGGCAGCGGATTCAGCCGTTGGCGTGATGCCACCGGCAGCAGGAGCGGCTACGGGAACCGCTGCCAAAGCTGCAGCCTTCTCCAACTCCTGCTTGCGTGCGGCTTCAGCAGCCTTCGCCTCGGCTTCGGCCTTGGCGCGGGACTCTTCTTTGTCCGCCTTGACGGGGGCCGGAACCTTCTCTACGACGGGAGCCGCGACAGTAGACGTCGCAGGCGAGCCGGAACCGCCTTCTGCGAGCTTCTTACGAAGTTCGTCATTCTCCTGGTTCAGGCGCCGCAGTTCGACGACGATTTCGTCCAGGAAGTCGTCAACCTCGTCCTGGTCGTAGCCTTCGCGGAACTTGGTCGGCTGAAAGCGCTTGTTGACAACGTCTTCTGGCGTCAAAGCCATCTGGTCACCTCGTTGGTCTAGTTAGTCGGCGGCCTTCCGGCCGTCAAAACTACGGTACCTAAATATGGTCTCGTTCCTCTAATTCAACACGTCAGTGTCAAACCAGAGTTTTTTCACGGCTTAGTGACCCGTTTTCGGGGCCGCTTGCCAGCCGCAAGCTGTTATGAAAATTACGCGAAACCCCGGACGATTGCCATAGCGATGCTCACCGCAATGAACAACAGCAAAAATCCCAGATCCAGGGAGATCCCGCCAAGCCGCAAAGGCGGAATGAACCGCCGCAGGAGGTTCAGGGGTGGGTCTGTGATGGAGTACACACCATGGGCAGCCACAAGGGCGGCCCCACGGGGCCGCCATTCCCGGGCAAACATCTGGACCCAGTCAAAAACCAGGCGGATGATCAGCGCCACCAAAAAGAACAACAGAACCAGGTAGACAAGACCGAAAACAATTCCCATGAGCTAACTCATATCTCCATGTTCATTCCGGAAACCGAGGTGTCCTGTAGAAGTCGTCTTGTCTATTTCAGCACAGATGCCACACAGGCGGACCTGTCCGGCACCGATAACAGGGCTGCTCTAGCTCTGGTTAAAGAAGCTGGCTTGGGTCTCGCTGGCCTTCTTGTCGTCCCCGATGACCTCGATGTATGAGGGCGACAGGAGGAAAACCTTGTTGGTGACCCGCTCGATACTCCCCCGAAGTCCAAAGACGAGGCCGGCAGAGAAGTCGACGAGCCGCTTGGCGTCGCCCTCCCCCATATCGGTGACGTTCATGATGACGGGGATGCCGTCACGGAAACTCTCACCGATGAGCTTGGCGTCGTTGTAGGACCGCGGATGGATTGTGGTGATCTGGCGGAGCCCGGAGCTTTCTTCGCGACTCGATGCCGCACGTTTAATAGGTGTCACTGGGGCACGGTACTCCTCTTCGGAGGCGTAGGACGCTTCCCGGGAGACCTCGCGGACAGGTGCCGGTGCGCGGCGTTCCTCGCGGTCATGCTCCATCGAATTGTCCTCACCCTTGTGCGATGTGTGATGCTCAGACTCGTAGTGTTCGTCGCCATCAGCGAGCCCAAGATAGATCATTGTCTTGCGCAGAGCGCCTGCCATGGTCGACTCCTATCGTGTCCGTCAGCGGGCAGCTCAATTGACTTGACAGTACCGGAATCCCCGCCATTCTCATCCAGTACTTTGACGCTACCCCAACGCCGGACGCGAACCGAGAATATCCGAACCAATTCGGAGGTGTGTCGCCCCGAATTCTATTGCCGCTTCAAGGTCCTGGCTCATCCCTGCGGAAATGCCTGTCGCCTGAGGGTGGACTGAGGTCAGGGACGCAGAAATTCCTGCCAGCTTCGCGAAGGCTTGCCGGGGGTCACCGCCAAGCGGCGCCACGGCCATCAGCCCAGCCAGCTCAAGGCCCTCCAGGTCTGCCAGGCGGTCGGCAAGGGACTCGACGTCAGCAGGCAGGGCACCACCACGGTGGCCCTGGGGATGGTCATCGAGATTGACCTGAATAAAGCACTTCAACGGATCACGGCCGGAGCCCTCAAGGTGTGCAGCAACAGCTTTAGCCAAGGCGCCGGCGATTTGAGGCCGGTCCACCGAATGGACTGCGTGGGCGTAGCGCACCACTGATTTGGCTTTGTTGCTCTGCAATTGGCCCACAAAGTGCCACCGCAGCGGGAGGTCTCCCAGCAGAGCTGATTTTTCTGTTGCTTCCTGATCCCTGTTCTCTCCGAAGTCCATGACACCCAAGGAGGCCAGGCGCCGGACATCCTCGGCGGGATGAAACTTGCTGACCACAATCAGCTCGGGAGCAGCGGTACGTCCCGCCGCTGCTGTTGCTTTCCCGATCCGAAGGCGGACCGCATTGAGTCGTTCCCGGAGTTGAGAGGTTCTGGAGTCGTCCACGTGCACTGAGGGATCAGTCATCTGTCCATACCAATCCCGCAAACCGTCCAGTGTGCCGGTTCCGGCGGTAGGAATACAGTGACTCATTCTCCAGTGTGCATTGTCCCGAGTATTCGATTGCGACGCCTTCAGCTTCCAATTGGCTCCTTACGCCTGCCGGAAGATCCAGCCCGGGCGTCCCCCACGAGGTCTCCGACCACGCCGCCGGAACGGTGGTGGTCACGCTATCCCTCATGCTGCCAGGGACCTCGTAGCACGAGCCGCAGATCGAGGGTCCTATCCAGGCCCGGATGTCCGCGGCACCGGCGTCGCGCATCTTTTGAATCGCCCCGGGCACGATTCCCGCCGCCACACCGGGGCGTCCGGCATGGACGGCGGCAAGAATCGGCAGGGAGCCTGTACCCGACGGCGGCTCAGCCACCATCACGACGGGGACACAGTCAGCCACCATCACCGCCAGGGGCATCCCGCGCGAGACCAGGCCATCGGCAGTAGGGACGGCTGTGCCATTTGCCTCAGCGCGGGTTTCCAAGAACAGGACATCGCTGCCGTGGACCTGATTCATGTACTGGAAACGCCGCGGTTTGATCCCCGACGCCGCTTCCAGCAGGTCCCTTCGACGCCTGACCTCAGCAGGATCATCACCCACATGCAACGCCAGGTTCCCCGCCCCGGCGTCAGTGAAGGCCACCCACGTGCCGGGACGGACTTCGGTTCGCCACGAAAACAATCAGAACACCTTCAAGCAATAGATCGGCGCCGGGTGCGCCCCGTGTTACCACGAAGCCTAAGCCTACGTCACCCCAGGAAGCCGATTCACCTCAGGACGTCCGGCGTTACTTCAGAAAGTCGGGGACGTCCAGGTCGTCAGAATGGCTCCCGGAGAGGTCCGGTTCCACAACCGAGGGGAGGTCGACGTCGAAGCCTGAGTCGGCGGGCACAGCGGAGTGCCGCTGTTGACCCCAGTTGCTCAGGCCGGAGGCACCAATCCCGGCGTGCACCGGCTGGGCCTGCACAGGCGACGGCGCCTGCGCCGGTACTCCAACCGGAGCGGATGCCGGCACTGCCGGCCGCTGCGGTGCTGCCTGCGCAGGCGTCTGGTCCATGGAGGGGGAGGTTGCCTTGACGTCGTCGAAACCCGCTGCGATAACCGTTACGCGGGCTTCGTCCCCCAGGGCATCATCGATAACCGCACCGAAGATGATGTTTGCTTCCGGGTGGGCAACCTCTTGTACGAGGCGGGCCGCTTCGTTGATCTCGAACAACCCAAGGTCGGAGCCGCCCTGGATGGACAGCAGCACTCCGTGGGCGCCGTCAATGGATGCCTCGAGCAGCGGTGACGCGATGGCGAGTTCTGCGGCCTTGACGGCGCGGTCCTCGCCGCGGGCGGAACCGATACCCATCAGCGCGGACCCCGCACCCTGCATCACGGACTTTACGTCGGCGAAGTCGAGGTTGATCAGGCCCGGGGTAGTGATCAGGTCGGTGATGCCCTGGACACCGGACAGCAGGACCTGGTCGGCAGAGCGGAAAGCATCCAGGACAGAGACGTTCCGGTCGCTGATGGAGAGCAGGCGGTCGTTGGGAATGACGATCAGGGTGTCGACCTCGTCGCGGAGGGCGTCAATTCCAGCCTCGGCCGAGCCTGCACGGCGCCGGCCTTCGAAGGTGAACGGGCGGGTGACAACACCGATTGTCAGTGCACCGAGGGAACGGGCAATCCGCGCCACAACGGGGGCGCCACCGGTACCTGTGCCGCCGCCTTCGCCGGCGGTGACGAAGACCATGTCCGCGCCGCGGATGACCTCTTCAATTTCGTCAGCGTGATCCTCGGCGGCCTGCTTGCCGACCTCGGGGTTCGCCCCGGCGCCGAGGCCACGGGTCAGCTCGCGTCCAACGTCAAGCTTGACGTCAGCGTCACTCATGAGCAGGGCCTGGGCATCTGTGTTGATCGCGATAAATTCCACGCCCCGCAGACCTACCTCGATCATGCGGTTGACTGCGTTCACGCCACCGCCGCCGATGCCGACGACCTTGATGACGGCCAAGTAATTCTGCGGAGCTGCCACGTTACGTGTCCCTTGTTCGTGTCCTGATGCGAAACCTGATGGAGTCTAGCTTGAAGCTTTCAACCTTAACCCTCGACCTGAGGGTTATAGTTATGTCAACTAACTCATGCCTGTGACGCTATTTCCTCTGCTTGCCACATTCAATTACCACTACCGCGTGTCGTAGGAATACCCCCGAAATAGTGCTGTTTAGCGGGTTACGGGGTGTCTGGGGACACTGACGTCGTAGACACTGACCGGGTTCTTCGGGTCAGCCGGTGCCTTGAGCAGCGCCTCCAGCACCTTCGCTTTGAGCTCCTTCTCCCCCGCGTTTCCCCAGACGATGGTTTGCCCGTCCACGAGCTTGAGCTCAACGGCATCCACGGACTTTGCCGAGGCATCTGAAAGCTTTTTCAGTACGTCGGCCGGGAGGGCACCAAGCACACCTGTGATGGCATGGAACAGATCCTTTCCCATGGCCCCGGCGCCGCCGTCGATGACGGGTAGCTGGATACTGGACGGATCCGTGGTGCTGCTGAGCTGGACGCCCTCGATATCAACTAGTTGAAAAGTCTCGCCTTGCTTCAGGAGTGCCACCGGGACGCGCTCCTGAACCTGGACCAGCAGCCCTGAAGGAGGCCTGGCCTGCGTCGTAACACCCTTGATTTGGACAAGTGGCTGGAGCAATGCACTGACCTCGGAGTCACTTACCTGCGGCAGGGGCTTGCCCTCCAGAGGTTCCAACGCCGCCTTGATCTGCTCAGTTGTCAGCATCTTGGTGCCCTGCACCGTGATGGTCCTGACCGCAAGCGCCGGGGAGTAGATGGCGGCCGCGAGTAGACCGGCCACCAGCGCTGCAACGATGCAGGCCGTGATGATGATGTTCCGCCTGATCCGCCTGGCCCTGGGCTCGGGAAAGTTGACTACATTGTCCGGGAGTGGCGCGGAGGGCTGATCGCCCGGGCCATCCGCAGATTTGGATGCAGAAATAATCCCGGAACGTTTCCGGTCACCACTGGCTTGCGGGCTGCCAACGGGTGGTTTACCAGAGCTTGGCTTGCTGCCGGAGGGCTTGTACGTTGGCCTCCGGGTGCTAGCCACTCAGCGCCTCCACAATGAGCGGGCCATAAGCTGTGACGTCCCCCGCACCGGCTGTCAGGATGACGTCGCCGGGTCGGGCCGCCGCCGTCAACTGGGATACTGCTTCCGTTCCGGCCCCTACAAGCCTGCCGCCTGCCTGAAGGTACTGCGCAATCAACTGGCTGCTGACGCCCGGGATAGGATCTTCGCGCGCCGGATAAATGTCCAGCACCAGGGCGGTGTCGGCCAGGTTGAGGGCTTCTGCAAAGTCGCGGGCAAACTCCCGGGTGCGGGAGAACAAATGAGGTTGGAAGAGCACATGCACCTTATGGGCTCCGGCCACCGAACGGGCGGCCGATAATGCCGCGCGCACCTCGGTGGGGTGATGCGCGTAGTCATCGTATACCCGGACGGCGCGGCCTTCACCCTTGAATTCGAATCTCCGGGACGCACCGGAGAAGTCAGCAAGGGCCGTGGCTGCCAGCTGTGGTCGGACACCAAGTTCACGGGCCACGGCAAAGGCCGCTGTCGCGTTCAGGGCATTGTGCAGCCCAGGCACCTTGAGGTCCAGCTTGAAGCGTCCCTCAGGCATTGACAACCAGATGCCGTCCGGACCGCCGTGATGCAAGCGGACCTCACAGTCCTCAGCAGTTCCGTAGAGCAGGACCCGGGTTGCGCCTCCTGCCCTTGTCCGTTCAGCCAGGGCGCGTGCGCCGTCGTCGTCTCCGCAGACGATCAACAAACCATCATCCGGAAGGAGCGCCGCGAACCGGTCAAACGATTCATAGACTGCCTCCGGTGTGCCGTAATGGTCCAGGTGATCCGCTTCCACATTGGTCACCACGGCGATCCGTGGCCGGTAGTTCAAGAAGGAGCCATCAGACTCGTCCGCCTCGGCAACGAAGATTTTGGATGCCCCATGGGCGGCATTGACGCCGAGGGCGGGTACGTTGGCACCGATTGCATAGGATGGGTCCAGCCCGGCCCCCTGGAGCAGTACGGTCACCATGGAGGTAGTGGTCGATTTTCCGTGCGTGCCGGCAACCGTCACCACGTCATCGTCACCCATCAGCGCAGCCAGCGCCTGCGAGCGATGCAACACTGCGATGCCCCGGTTGCGTGCTGCTGCAAGCTCGGGATTGTCCTCGCGGATGGCGGATCCGGCGACCACCGTGTCGGCGTCCCCGAGGTTTGCCGCTCCATACCCGACGGCGATGCGCGCCCCTGCAGCTGCCAGCTCGGCCATCACAGGAAGATCTTTGGCATCGGAACCGCTCACCGCCACCCCACGGGCAACCATGATCCGGGCAACGGCTGACATTCCAACTCCTCCGATGCCGATGAAATGGACCTTGCCGAGGGATTCCTGCTTCCGCGGCTCAGTCATCAGCCCTGGTTGATTCATCGGTTTACCGCTTCCAGGACGAGGCCGGCCATCAGCTGGTCGGCGTTTCTGATACCAAGTTGTTGGGCTTGTGAGGCCATCCGGCCGAGGCGTTCCGTATCAGACAGCAACGGAATGATCTCCTTGCTGACCCACTCGGGGGTGAAGTTCTTATCGTTTACCAACAGAGCGGCTCCGGCATTCACCAGGCCGGAGGCATTCAGGGCCTGTTCCCCGTTCCCGATGGGCAAGGGAACAAATACAGCCGGTAAACCCACCGCGGCCACCTCGCAAACGGTGGCGGCTCCGGCGCGGGCAAGGAGCAGATCGGCTGCAGCATAAATGGATTCCATGCCGTCCACGTATTCGATCTGCAGGTAGCCCGCTGCCTCTAACCGCCGGCCGTTCGAATCCTGCAGGGACTTTCCCCTGCCGGTGATGTGGAGCGTCTGGATGCCCGCAGCGGCCAATGCCTGAAGAGATGCTGCGATGGTGCGGTTGATGCTCTGGGCGCCCAAGGAACCACCCGTGACGATGAGGGTAGGGCGCTCAGGGTCCAGCCCAAGCGACAACCTCGCCGCCCGCCGCGCTGATGCCCGGTCAAGCCCGGAGATCTCCGGACGCATGGGCATTCCGACATGCCGTGCACCTTGGAGCCTTGTCTGCTCGAAGGCGACTGCGACATGGTTGCTGAGCCGGGCACCGATGCGGTTTGCCAGTCCGGGCCTTGTGTTGGCTTCATGCAGGACGATCGGGATTTTGCGCCGCCAGGCAGCGAGGTACATCGGGGTGCAGACGTAACCCCCGACTCCCACCAAAACGTCGGCACCGGCATCGTCCAAGATTTTCCCCGCCTGCCCTACTGCCGCAGCAAGACGTGCAGGCAGGCGGAGGAGATCCAGCGACGGCTTGCGCGGAAACGGGACTCTGTTTATGGTCGCAAGTTCAATTCCTGCAGCCGGGACAAGCCGCGTTTCCATACCGTTTGGCGTCCCGACGGCGAGCAGCCTGGCTTCTGGACGGGCTTTCCGCAGGGCGTTGGCGATGGCAAGGAGCGGGCTGACATGCCCGGCCGTTCCACCGCCGGCAAGGACCACGGACAGGGAGGAGGACTTCGGCTTCATTGGAATGCTATTTCCGCTTTCGTGGGGAGTTTATGCGACCGGCCTTTGCCTGGCCCGGAAGCAGCCGCTTGGGCTGGATACCGGGTGCCATCTGGGCCCTCGCCAACGACAAGACTACGCCGATGGCGCATAGTGACATCAGCAAGGCCGAGCCACCGTAGGAAATAAATGGCAGGGGCACACCGATCACGGGAGCCAGGCCTGTGACGACGGCCATGTTGACGGTCGCCTGTCCCAACAGCCAGACCATGATGGTTCCCGCCAGTACCCGGTGGAACATGTCTTCCTGGGCGACCACAACCCGATAAATGGCTGCACCGAGAATGGCAAAGAGGATCAGCACAACGAGGGTACCGACGAGGCCGAGTTCTTCTCCGATGATGGCAAAAATGAAGTCGTTGTGGGCTTCCGGGATCCAGCTGTACTTTTGCCTGCTCTGGCCCAGCCCCACTCCCAGCCAGCCTCCCGAGGCCAGGCCGTAGAGGCCGTTCGTGGATTGGTAGTTGGCATCGCTGCCGTTGGTGCACGCCCCGCCCGTCCACCAGGACGTGATGCGGCACATGCGGTTGGAGCTGGTGAGTGCCATGGCTGCGGTGCCTGCGGCTCCAACCAGTCCAGCTAAGCCGAAAAGGTAAAGCGGTACGCCGGCAAAGAAGAGCGCCGCAGCAGTAATCATCATGATGATCATGGCCGTGCCGAGGTCATTGCCCAGGACAACCAGACCGATGATGATGCCGGCCAGGGGCACAGCGGGGATCAGGGCGTGCTGCCAGCGGTGGAGGAGCTTCCTTTTCATCGCCAGTACGGTGGCCATCCAAAGGGCCAGCGCCAGCTTGGCTGCCTCGGAGGGCTGGAAAGTGATGCCGCCCAGATCAATCCAGTTTTTGTTGCCGTTGACCTCGTCGCCGATTACCTGGACCAGGATGAGGAGGACGAGGGCAATGCCCACTCCGGGCCAGGCAAAACGCTTGAGCCAGACGACATTAACGCGCGAAAGGATGAACATAAAGAACAGGCCGATGACGGCGAACATGCCCTGTTTGAGGGCAGCGGAATAGGGTGATTCCCCTGCCGCGATCGCTTCCACGCTTGAGGCAGAAAGGACCATCATGATGCCGATGGCAGTAAGGGCCAGTGTGGAACCGAGGATGAGGTAATACGTGGAGCCGTTGCGGGACGTTCCGGTCCCCTCAAGTACTGACCAGAAGCGACGGTATGCATTCCGGACTTTGACGGGAAGAGATGTGTTGGCCTGCCGTGCCGTCGAAGCCTGCCGCGGCTTTGACCCGCCGGCCGTTCCGGGGGTGCGTATTGGCGTGCTGGCCATTCCTACTCCTCGCCGGTCCGGGCCTGCCCTTCCACGAGCTCGCTAACGGCCTCGATGAAAGCGTCGCCACGATGAGCGTAGGAAGAGAACTGATCCATGGAAGCAGCCGCCGGCGCCATGAGCACGGTATCGCCTGGTGAGGCGATCTGGGCCGCCGCCGCAACGGCTTTCGCCATCACGTACCTGCCGGAGTTCGGCCCGGAACCCGTGGAGGCACCACCCGTTCCGGCAGTCTGCGTATTGTCAGTGTCACCCGTTTCAGCCCTGATCACGGGAACATCCGCAGCGTGTCGCTCTAGGGCGGCCGATAGGTCAGCCACATCCTCCCCTATGAGGACCACAGCTTTGAGGCGGTGCGAATTTTCCCGCACCAGGTCGTCATAGCTGACGCCCTTCGAGAGCCCGCCCGCAATCCAAACGACGTTCTGGAAAGCCCCCAGCGATGCCGCAGCAGCATGGGGGTTGGTGGCCTTGGAATCATTGATCCACAGGACGTCGTTATAGCGGGCCACAAGCTGAATGCGATGATCGCCGGGGATGTAGTTCCGTAGGCCCTGGCGGATTGCCGACGCGTCCACACCATACGCCCGCACGAGGCCGGCGGCGGCGAGGGCATTTGCCACCATGTGGCGCGGCGCAACCGGGCCGAGATCGGATCGGGCAGCAAGCTCAGCGGCGCTGTCCTTGCGTTCGGCTATGAAGGCACGGTCTACCAGGAGCCCTTCAACCACACCGAGCATGCTGACGGCAGGGGTCGTTGTGGTGAAACCGATGGCACGGCAGCCTTCCACGACGTCTGCGTTTTCAACCATCCTTTCGGTTTCGACCTGTTCGGCATTGTAGATGCAGGCGACCCGGGTCCGCTCATAGACCTTTGCCTTGTCCGCGAGGTACGAATCGTACGAGCCGTGCCAGTCAACGTGATCTTCGGCTACGTTGAGGCACACGCTTGCGAGAGGGGAAACTGACTCGCTCCAGTGCAGTTGGAAGCTTGAGAGTTCGACGGCCAGGACATCGTATTCCACGGGGTCCCGGAGTGCATCCAGGATGGGCGTTCCCACGTTTCCCACGGCGATGGCCTTCAGCCCTGCAGCCTGCAGCATGGACTCTGTCAGTCCCACAGTGGTGGTCTTGCCGTTGGTGCCGGTGATGGCAAGCCACTCCGCCGTCTTGCGCCCCGCGCGTTCACGTACCCGCCAGGCGAGTTCGACGTCGCCCCAGATGGGGATGTGCGCGCGCGCAGCAGCCGCCAGGAGGGCCTGGTCAGGCCTCCAGCCGGGCGAGGTAACAATAAGGTCAGGTACCGCGCCGTCCACCCTGGGTACGGACTGAACGGCATCTTCCCCGAGGAGGACGTCGACGGCGCCGACGATCTTCAGGGTGTCAGCCTGGGCCTGGGCCTTTGCACTCGTTGAGGCATCCACGACGACTACCCTTGCACCCAGTTCGATGAGGGTGTCGGCTGCCGCAAAACCGGATACGCCGATGCCAGTGACAACGACACGGAGCCCGGCCCAGTCTGAATCCCAGCTGACAAGGCTTTTGAGCCTCAACAGGTTCGCTGACCGGGCTGCGGGGTTCAGTCCACGGATCAGCGCGTTCACAGCAGCACTACCCATTCTGCGTAGAAGATTCCCAAGCCAGCGGCCACGCATAGGCCTCCCAGTATCCAGAACCGGACCACCACAGTGACCTCGGCCCATCCCTTGAGTTCGAAGTGATGCTGCAGCGGAGCCATTTTGAAGAAACGCTTGCCCTTGGTGGCCTTGAAATAGCCCACCTGGATGATCACTGACAGCGTGATCAGGACAAAGAGGCCTCCAATGAAGGCCAGAAGAAGTTCAGTGCGGGAAAGGATCGCGAAGCCGGCCACAGCTCCACCAATGGCGAGCGATCCCGTGTCCCCCATAAAGATTTTGGCCGGCGAGGTGTTCCACCACAGGAAGCCAACCAATGCAGCGCTCATGATGGCCGCGAGCAGGGCCAGATCCAACGGATCACGGACCGAATAGCAGCCGGCGCCGGCCTGTCGTGGCGAGCCACATGCCTGGTTGCTTTGCCAGATTCCCATAACGGTGTAAGCGCCGAAGACCATCACGGAAGCCCCCGCGGCCAGCCCGTCGAGCCCATCGGTCAGATTGACGCCGTTGGTCGCCGCCGTCACGATCAGGTTCGACCAGATCACGAAGAGAATAGCGCCGATGACCGTGCCACCGAAGGCGAGGTTAAGCCACGGGATGTCACGTACCAGCGAAATATGAGTTGATGCAGGGGTGACGCCGTCCGCATCCGGAAATCCCAATGCCATGATGGCGAACGCGACGCCCACCACACCCTGGCCGATGAGCTTGGCGGCAGGGTTCAGGCCCAGGCTCCGCTGCTTTGAGATCTTAATGTAGTCATCCAGGAAGCCCACGAGGCCCATGCCGACGGCAAGGAACAGGAGCAACAGCGCTGACGCGGAGGGTCCGGGCGAACGCGGATTCATCATCCACATGATGAGGTGGGTCAGCCCATAGCTCAGGATGACTGCAAAGACCACCACCGTTCCGCCCATCGTTGGCGTGCCACGTTTGGTGTGGTGGGACGTGGGTCCGTCATCCCGGATGAACTGGCCGTAGCTCTTGTGCACGAGCAGGCGGATGAACAGCGGGGTACCCACCAATGCGAACAGGAGGGCCAGGCCAGCGCCGATCAGCAGTGCGATCACAGCAGTTCGCTCCCTTCGTTGGTGGTTGGAGTGGCAGTTGCCGGAGCATGTGGGGGTAATGCTATCCGATCGCCCAAGTGCCTTAGTCCGATGCTGTTGGAGGACTTGAAGAGAACGAGGTCCCCGGGCCGGAGTTCAGATTGGAGCAGATCGTACGCTTCATCGGCGGTCTCGGTGAAAACACATTCGTCGCCCCAGGATCCCTCCTGGATCGCTGAAACATACAATGACCGGGCCTCCCTGCCGACCACGACAAGGCGGGAGATGTTCAGCCGCACCACTTGCGTGCCCACGGCGGCGTGCTCGCGGATCGAGTCGGGTCCGAGTTCAAGCATGGCTCCAAGGACTGCCCAGGTGCGCCGCCCTTGCCCCAGGTCCGCAAGGGTCCTCAAGGCCGCCCGCATGGACTCAGGGTTGGCATTGTAGGCGTCGTTGATGATGGTAACGCCGTCGGGACGCTCAGTGCGTTCCATCCGCCACCGACTGACAGCCGTCTGTGAACTGAGGGAACGGGCAATCTGCGGTCCGGCAATGCCTGCAGCGTGGGCTGCTGTGGCAGCGGCCAGCAGGTTGGTGACGTGATGAGCCCCGATCAGCTGGCTTGACACCGGAAACCCTTGGCTTTCCCCAGGAAGGGACAGCAGGAACTCAGGATTTCCAGCGCTGCTGGTTTCGGCGTTGACCGCCTGTACGTCTGCCTTCCTGCCCTGCCGGTCGGGCTGTGCCGAGAACCCCAGGACCGAAGATGACGTCCGGTTCTCCATGGCGGCCACCCGCTGATCATCGAGGTTGATCACGCCGATACCAGCCTCAGGAAGTGCTTCCAGCAACTCCCCCTTGGCCTTGGCAATGTTCTCCACGCCGCCGAATTCTCCTGCGTGGGCTGTTCCAACTCCAAGGACCACTCCGATGTCCGGGTGGACCATGTCTGCGAGGTAGCGGATGTGCCCGACTCCGGTGGCCCCCATCTCGATAACGAGGTACCGGGTTTCGAAATCGGCTTTGAACACGGTGAGGGGAACGCCGACCTCCCCGTTGTAGGAGCCCTGCGGCGCTACCGTTTTACCCTCGGTGGCCAGGACCCCCGCAAGCAGGTCCTTGGTGGTGGTCTTGCCGGCTGAGCCTGTGATGCCAATGACCGTCAGCTTGGCGCCCGCGGCCTCACGGTATGCGCGGATTCGCCGCACGGACTCCGCGGCCAGCGCTCCCATGGCAAGCACGGCGTCGGACACAACGACGGCGGGATACGGCCTACCGGTGGCGTCCGCGATGTCATGCTCTACGAGCGCGAGCACAGCGCCACGATCAAAGGCCGCGCCAGCGAAATCATGCCCGTCCGCGTTTTCCCCCGGCTTCGCGACGTAGAGGGACCCGGGCGAGGCTTCGCGGGAATCAGTCACGACAGAAAGTGGCTTGATGGCGGGATCGGCGGCCAGGCGGCCGTTTGTTATGTTGGCAATTTCAGCCGCAGTTAATGCAATCATCTCGGTTTAGGACTCTATCCGCTGGTCTTCGAGAGCCGAGAATCCACGGGCTGTCAAGGCGGCGCGGAGTTCCTCGCGGTCGTCCAGCGCAAGATTGACCCCCCGTACTTCCTGCCAGACCTCATGCCCCCTGCCTGCAACAAGGATTGTGTCCTGGGGGCGGGCGAGTTCAACTGCCTGCCGTATCGCCACATCGCGGGGGAAGCTCTCCATAATGGCGCAATCCAGCCCTTCAGCTTCTTTCGCGGCTGCCGCACCGGCAAGGACATCGGTCCGGATTGCGGCTGCATCCTCATCGTGGGGGTCGTCATCCGTGACTATGACGATGTCCGCAGACCCCGCCGCAATGGCACCCATTGTAGGCCTCTTGCCTTTATCCCGTTGCCCCGTTGCACCAAAAACCACGATCAGACGTGCGTCAGGGGTTGACGGGCGTAACGCCTCCAGGGCACGTGAAAGGGCATCGGGGTTATGAGCAAAGTCCACGACGGCGGCCGGCGACGTCGCCACGAGCTGCATGCGGCCCGGAACCGAAGTACTGAAGGGGTCAGCAGCGTCCAGCGCCTGCTGAAGCCGTTCCTGGTCCACGCCGGATTGGAGCACCATGATGGCGGCCAATGCCGCGTTGGACACGTTGAAGGTGCCGGGTAATCCTGTGTGCACCCGGATCTCCCTGCCATCACGGTGCTGGAGCCTGAAGCCTGTGCCGAGTCCGCGGGGAACGGCTTCCACCACGTTCCAGTCAGCATAGGCGGCCCCCTGACCAACCTGCGTGGAGAGCGTGACGACCGGGATGTCTGCCGTTCTCGCGAGCCGCCGGCCCCACTCATCGTCCACCGTGATGACACCGGCCGCGGCGTGCCTGGACGTGAACAGCTGAGCTTTGGTGAGGAAGTAATCCTCCATGGTGCCGTGCAGGTCCAGGTGGTCCTGGGTGAGGTTTGTAAACCCGGCGACATCGAAGATGACGCCGTCGACGCGGTGGAAGGAAACGGCGTGGGAAGAAACTTCCATGGAGACTGCGTCCAGTCCGCGCTCCCGCATCAACGCGAGGAGCGCATGCACGTCGGTGGATTCCGGGGTGGTCAGCAGGCTGGGGATGGGATCGCCGCCGGCAAGAATTTCAATGGTCCCGATCAGCCCGGGCGTCATGCCAAGGCTCCTGAGGAGGGCATTGATGAAGTAGGTCGTCGTAGTCTTGCCGTTGGTACCCGTCACTCCAAAAACGGTGGGCGTGCCCTCATTGCCTGCGCCGGTCCCGTAGACGTGGGCAGCAAGCCTGCCCACCAGCGAGCGGGGGTCCTCTGCGATCAGCACCGGCACATCGATGTCTGTCGACAGGGCAAGCTGGCGAGCACCGGCGTCGTCCGTTATGACCGCCACGGCACCGGTGGAAACGGCCTGCCCGACAAAGTCGGCGCCGTGCCGTGTAGCGCCTGGCAATGCCACATAGACGTCCCCAGGTTCCACTGTCCGTGAGTTGAGGGAAATGCCCGTGACGGGGATGGCCACCGAAGCCTCGGGGACAACCACGCCTATTTCCTCCCCCAGGCTTCCAAGCGCCACGGCACTGACGGAGGCTGGACGGAAAGAGCCGCGTGTTGTGTTGTGCCGGCTTGTTTCGTCCCGATTTGTGTTGTCCCGAGCGGGAGCATTCTGGCCGGTGTTGGCGGCATGGGCATTGAGCTCTGACAAGTGATCTCCGTTGGTGCTAGTTGATCACACCCCGGGCGAGAGAGTGTGCCCCCGAATACATGCGGTTGTGGACGTGCTACTTGGCGTACTGCGGCAACCGGGCGGGCTCGCCGGTGGATGGCGGGACGTTGTAGGTCCGCAGCGTCTGGCTCATCACGGAACGGAACACCGGACCGTTGGTGATTCCGTAGATGCTGCCCTTGGGCCGTTGCAGGACCACTTCAACAATAAACCGCGGATTGTCCATCGGCGCCATTCCGACCATGGACGCGGTGTAGCCGCAGTAGCCGGACTTGCCGTCATCGCACGGTGACTCCGACGTTCCGGTCTTGGCACCGACGCGGTAACCGTCGATGGCCGCATCCTTGATCTGGCCTTCGGTTACGGCGCTTTCGAGGATGTCCCGGACCTGTTGGGCCGTTTCCTTGGAGACGACCTCCCGTGCCGGTTTGGCAGGCACCTTTTCCTCAGTGCCGTCAGGACTGAGGTAACTGTCGATCAGCCTTGGCTGCAGCATCACTCCGTCGTTGGCGATCGTCTGGTAAGCGCGGACGGTCTGAAGAGTTGACTGCGAGACGCCCTGTCCGAACAGAACCGTGTACTGCTGCCGGTCATCCCATTGGTCAGCAGGGGTCAGGATGCCCTTGGCTTCTGCAGGCAATCCGATTTCAGGAGCCTCGCCGATGCCAAATTTCTTGAGCCAGTCATAGCGTTCCTGCTTGGTCAGCCGCTGACCAGCCATTACTGTTCCTGTGTTCATGGACCAGCCGAGGATCCCGGCCAGCGTGCGGTCCTCGGTGCCGTGGTCAAATGAGTCGTTGAAGGTCTGCCCGTCCACGCTGTACGACGGCGGAATGGTGAACTTTTCGAGGGGGCTGGACCTGCCCTCGTCAATGAGGGCGGCCGCGGTGATCATCTTTTCCACCGAACCCGGCTCATACGCCGCCGTAACGGACCTGACACCTCGATCCTTGGCATCAACCTTTCCGGGGTCGTTAGGATCCGGAGCATTCGTATCAGCCATGGCCACGATGTTTCCGGTCTTGATATCCAGGACAGTGAGGACGCCCCATTCCGCGCTGAGCTTGTCAGTCTGGCTTTGGATCGCCTGCTGGGCAAAGTACTGGAGGTCTGAATTGAGGGTGAGTTTGATGTCCTTGCCGTCCTGGGCAGGAGTGAACTTGTCCACGCCGACGGGAATCCTCAATCCATCGGCTCCAATTTCAAAGAGCCGCTTGCCCGGAGTGCCTTTCAGGATCTCATCCTGCGTCTGCTCCAGGCCGGCCTGCCCCGTGGTTCCGTCCTTGAGGAATCCGACGATTCCACCAGCCACCGGACCGTTCGGGTAAACACGTTTGCTGGTTCCTTCGGTTACGATTCCTGGAATCCCCAGCTTGGAAATCCTGTCTTCAACATCCGGCTTCAAATCCTTGGCCACAATGTAATATCTCTGATCGCCCGTGAGTGCCGCTTTGAGCTCCTCTGAGTCCCTGCCCAGTACGGCGGCGAGCTCGGAGATGCCCTGGTCCCGGGATACGTCCACATACTTTTCTTCGCCGTTTACGGTTTCGAGGCGGGGGAACGAATCTGTTTTGGTGTTGAGCTTCTGGTCCACCACCACGTTGTAGCGGATGACGCTGCTGGCCAGGACAGTACCGTTGGCATCGAGTATGCTTCCGCGCTCAGCGGGCAGCACCGTGGGCTTGAGTCTGTTGTTCAGCGCGGCTTGGGCCAATCCCCCTGCGTCCAGGCCCTGAACCAGGAACAGCTTTCCGCCCACCACAAGGAGCAGCGAGAGCATCAGGCCTAAACCCAACCGCAGGCGCCTGGTGGGGCTCGCCACTTTCTTGGCTGCCGATTTGCCGGTGCTTCGCGCCACAATCGAATCCTTGCTGGTTATCCGTGGGTGGTCTGGGCTGCCCGGGCCGGGATGTTCTACTGGCCGGGCGTCTTCTGCTGCGGTGCCGGCACCGATCCCCCGTGAAGCTCTGCTGCCGGAGCGGCAGCTACCGGAGCAGGTGGCCTTACGGCCTGGGCGGGCGGCCCTGCTGCGCCAGGGGCCGCAGAAGCGGAAGCCCCTGCATTGGGCGCGCCATCCGGCTTCCGGACGGCCAGCGGCTCATTCGCACTTGCAGGCGGAACGACGGCCAGCTGACCGGCAACTGCAGGGGCGGCGATGACGGCGCCGGGATTTGCCCCCTTGGTCGCCGGTAATGCCTTTCCGGTGACGCTCAGGTTGGACAAGTCAATCTGGCCTTTGCCTGACGAGGGAACCATGCCCAGTTCCGTGGCCTTCGCTGCCAGGTTTTGTGGAGCATCGTAATTCTGCACCTGCTGTGTCAGATCCTGGTTCTGCTTCATCAGGCTGGACTGCTCGCTTTTGAGCTGCACCAGTTGATACTGCGATGTCGAGACCTGGATGTTCAGCACAAGGACCAAAATGAGCGCAGCTGCCAACAACGCGAAGCACAATACGACAAATGGGGCGCGTCGTTTGGACGGCATGGAGCGCACAACGGACAGGGGCGTCCGGGATTTGGTTCCTTGGCCTGGTTTAATCCCGGTCACCGACCGGGGGTTCAGGGAATGGGCAGAGCTGCCGGAGACAACTGGAAAGTTCTTGGCTGCTGCGGTGCTCATGCTGATCTCCTGGCTCTGATACGTTCAACTGCGCGCAACCGGGCTGAGGCCGCACGCGGGTTCTCGGCTATCTCATCGGCAGTGGGCACCTCGGTGCCCTTGGTCAGGGTCTTGAGCTCGGGTTTGTGCTGTTCCAGCTCCACGGGGAAGCCGAGCGGTGCTGACGACTTCGAACCTGCCTGAAAGACAGCTTTGACGATCTTGTCCTCGAGCGAGTGATAGGACATCACCACCACACGTCCCCCCACGGCAATCGCTTCCACTGCGGCGGGAACAGCACGTTCAAGCACTTCCAGTTCCTCATTGACTTCAATTCGGAGAGCCTGGAAGGTTCTCTTGGCGGGGTGACCCCCTGATTTCGCCGCAGCCGAGGGCACCACAGAGCGGATTTGCTCGACCAGTTGCCCTGTGGTCTCGAATGGCTTTTCTGCCCGTGCGGCCACGATCCGGTTGGCAATCCGGCCCGCGAATTTTTCTTCGCCCCATTTGCGGATGATCCGCACCAGATCTTCTTCGCTGTAGCCGTTGACGATGTCAGCTGCGGTCTGTCCGCGGCTGGTATCCATGCGCATGTCCAGTGGAGCGTCAAAGGAGTAGGCGAATCCGCGCTCCCGTTCGTCCAGCTGCAGTGACGAAACTCCCAGATCCATCAGGATCCCATGGACTTCCACCACCCCAAGGTCCTGCAGAACTTCAGGAATCTCATCGTAAACGGCATGGACGAGGTCAGTGCGGGAGGAGAAGGGCTTCAGCCGCTCACCTGCAAGAGCGAGTGCCTCTTCGTCCCGGTCTATGCCAATCAGGTGGAGGTCGGGATAGCGCTGCAGCATCGCTTCCGAGTGCCCGCCCATCCCGAGGGTTGCATCAATGGCGATAGGGGTTTCACCGCGGCGGCGTGCTGCTTCGAATCCAGGAGCCAGCAAATTGATGCACCGGTCCCTTAGGACCGGCACGTGGCGTTCGGACGTCGGTTTCGCCTGGTCTGGATCAGTCATACCTTCGTCCTTCCTTGCCATGGTCCTTGCGTGTGCTTCTTGAGCCAGATCCCCATCCGCGCCTATCGTCCTGTCCGCCTGACTTCGGGGAAGTAAGCCAGGAGGACCATCCGATGGGCGGCTGGAGATCTCGTTCAAGAAACGTGATCGGGTCACTCGAGCCCGGGAGCCCAAGCCAGGGACTCAAAGAATTCCCGGAATGGGGTCGTCGGTCTCCGAGAAGGAGGTTTCCTTCTCAGCCAGGTACTCATTCCAGGCTTGGGCATCCCAGATCTCTGCGCGGGATCCGGCACCAATGACTGCCAGTTCCCTGCCGAGACCTGCATATGCCCGAAGCGCGGGAGGAATAGTCACGCGCCCCTGCTTGTCAGGTACCTCGTCCGAGGCTCCAGAGAGAAAGACCCGGATGTAGTCACGAGCCTGCTTGGAGGAGATGGGCGCCTCCCGCATTTGCTCGTGAATTCTTCCGAACTCACGCTCACTGAAGACGTAGATGCAGCGTTCCTGGCCTCGAGTGAGAACCAAGCCGCTGGCAAGTTCCTCGCGGAACTTCGCTGGGAGGATGATCCGCCCCTTTTCGTCCAGACGTGGTGAGTGCGTGCCAAGAAACACCTGGCCCCACCGCCCGTCTGTCGTCGGAAGCTGCACGTCCCCTGTGCTGCCACTACCCTCTTACATCCTCCACTTTACTCCACATTCCCCCACAGTCAACGCAACACGGCAAAGCGTGCGGCGCTTGTCAAGGGCAACTTCCGCAGAAATCCGAGGTTTTTCATGCATGGGGAGAAGTGGAGGGACAAACAGCCCCTCCGGAGGCAGGAGGCCTTAAAAGCAAAAGGACCCGACTCTGCGGGTCCTTTATCTTGCCTTTACGCCAGCGCACAAAACGCGGTGTGGGGGAAAGTGGGGAATCAGCGATTCACGGTCAGGAGTCGCCGCGTCTCCGCTCGTCCCACCTTTCTTCCAAGCCATTCATGAATGAGCTGCGGGGTTTCCCCGGCTTTCGGCCTTGACGGCCGTTCGCACTGCCGGTTGATCTCCGCATGGTGGCGAAATAGACGCCCGCCCCCATCACGACGAACCCGAGGACCCCGACGAAGATAATCTGCACTGATACGCCAATTAACAGCAGCAGCACACCGGCCAAGGTAGCCAGCACGCCAATTACCATGTGCCGGGTAGACCATGTTCTGCCAGGATCCGAGCCCATGGAACTGGCAAACTTTGGATCGTCCTCATGCAGCTGCTTCTCCAGCTGCTCCAGCAGCTTCTGTTCGTGCTCCGAGAGCGGCATCACGACCTCCTTAAGTCGGCCAGCGTCGGGACTGTTCGCGGCCCTTGCCTCTCATCCCTCAACGTCCAACGTGCGTCTGAGGTTCCCGGCCACCTTCTGTGGTGAATTCCGGGAACATCAAGTTGGTCGAGGGGACTGTCGGAGGGTTCAGGCTGAGAGTTCAATATGTCCAGACGTTCGAAATCTATGTACCTCTAAGGATAGTTTGTTGCGCCCGGTTCTGAAAGATACCGGGGAAGGACCTGTGGTATTTACAGGCGTCCGCCAGTGCGGATCAGCGCGGTTGATCCTTGGGGCCAAGGAGCCGCGCCGGAAGGAGCGATTTACTGCCAAATTTCCCGGTCACCCTGTCCAGTGCCTGCTCGGCGGAACGCCAGTTGTCTTCCCTCCGGTCCAGGCTGAGTTGCAATGCCGTCTGCCCTGTTTCCTCAAGGTGTTCGGCGCGCACCCCTATCAGCCGGACGGACATGGGGCGGTTGCCGAGCGAATCCAACAATTGACCCGCCACACCGTAAAGAAGTTGGGCACTGTCAATGGGTGTGGTCACGCTGCGGCTGCGGCTAATGGTGGAGAAATCTGCAAACCGGATTTTCAGAGCCACTGTCCTGGCCACTAAACCCGCACTGCGCAGTCTCGCTGCCGTCCGGTGGGAAAGCCTCAGCAACTCCCGCCGCAGCACTGCGTCGTCGGCCGTATCTTCGGCAAAAGTCTCCTCAGCGCTTATGCTCTTTTCCGCTCTCACCGGGGTTACCACTCGTGGGTCGATTCCCCAGGACAAGCGGTGGACGTGCTCTCCGGATACTCCCAGGACCTTCTTGAGCGATTGCACCGGGGTTGCCGCGACGTCAGCGACTGTCCTGATGCCCATTCGGGCGAGGACTTCGACTGATTTCGCTCCAACTCCCCACAATGCATCCACAGGGAGGCTGTGAAGATACGGGATGGTTTCCTCCGGAAGGATAAGGAGGAGCCCGTCCGGTTTGCATCGCGTGGAGGCAATCTTCGCAACGAACTTGCTGGCGGCAATTCCGACGGAGGCGGTAATGCCCAGCTCCTCCCTGACCCTGAGCCGGATAAGTTCACCGATATCCCGGGGTGAGCCGAGACGCCGGATAGCACCCCCGACATCCAGAAAGGCCTCATCGACGCTTAGCGGCTCCACAAGCTGGGTGATGGATTCGAAGATCCCCATCAGCTCTGCTGAGACTTCGTAGTAGAGCTTGTGACGCGGCTCGATGATGACCGCACGGGGACACATTCTCTGCGCCACAACCATGGGCATGGCGGACTTGACGCCAAATGAGCGGGCCTCATAAGAGGCTGACAGCACAACGGACCTGTCAGCAGGATGCCCGACAATCACCGGTTTTCCCACTAGTTCAGGCCGGCTCCGGAGCTCCACAGAGACAAAAAAGGCGTCCATATCGACGTGCATAATGCTGCTGCGCCGGAGTTCCCGAAGAGCTGCTCCGGGCGGCTGAGGGTTGTTGTCCGGCACCACAGCTCAATCCTAGTCCCGGGGACTGACTAAACTGGAGGCTGAATCCGGCGTCGACCCTAGAAGGAGTACCTGTGAAGGGTATGGGAAAGCTGAAACCAACAGGCCTTGCACTATTGGCAGCCGCAACACTGTTTGCCACGGCCGCGTGCACTCCCTCGGCTCCCGGTAACGGCTCCTCCCCCGAGCCCTCCGCCTCGAACCAAACCGCAACGTCAACCGGATCGGCTGCTGCGACAGCATCGGCTCCGGCTTCACCGGATCCTTCGGCTTCGCCCTCGCCATCGGCAACGGTCGGAGCGCTTGTCGAAGGTTTTCCCTCCAAGCTGCTGCCACTGATGCCTGGAGCAAAAGTTGTTTCGAGCAGTTTCGATAAGACAGGCACCCCCGCGACGGCGGCGATGGTCGGCAGCGTTGGGGTCCCGGCCGCTGATGTCCTGGCCTTCTACACGAAGGAGTTGGAAGCACAGGGCTTCAAAGCCGTCCCCGGGGAGTCGGTAGAAACTGTAGCTTCCAAGGACTTCCTCCGGGGTGAGAACGAAACCATCAACGTGGCGGTGGTTCACAGCGGAGGGGTGTCAACCTTCACGATCGGCGCCAACGTCTCCCCTGAGTCCGCCAAGTGACCACAGCGGAACAGCTGCGGCTGGAGCAGACGGCCTTTGTCGCCGCAGTCGCCGGCAAGCTAAATGACTTCCTGACCTCGCGGCAAAGCATCATGTCCACTATTTCCCAGGACATCGACCCGCTCATGGGCTCCATCGCTAACTTGGTGACGGGCGGCAAGCGGCTGCGGGCGCTGATGTGTTACTGGGGATGGCGCGGGGCCGGCGGAAATGCCTCTGCCACGGAAGTTGTCACTGCCGGATCGGCCCTCGAGCTGTTCCAGGCCGCTGCCCTGATCCATGACGACATCATCGACCGGTCCGATACCCGGCGCGGCGGACCCAGTGTCCACCGCCGCTTCAGCCAATTGCACGCGGATCAGGGCTGGTCACTGGACAGTGAACGCTTTGGCCATGCTGCAGCCATCCTTACCGGCGATCTCTGCCTGTCCTTCAGCGAGGAGTCGTTTACAGACATCGGGGAACGTGCTGCGTCGGGAAGCCAGGCACGGCTGATCTTCAACCTGATGCGGGCTGAAGTCATGGCCGGCCAATACCTGGACATCCTGGAGGAAGTAGCCGGACCGCTGCGGGACCGGGCGGGTGCCGTGACCCGTGCACAATCAATCATCAGGTTCAAATCCGCCAAGTACTCCACCGAACATCCGCTGGCGCTCGGCGGAGCTCTGGCCGGAGCCTCGGAGGAATTGCTCCGCGGGTACTCGGCTTTCGCCCTCCCGCTGGGAGAGGCATTCCAGCTGCGCGACGACGTCCTGGGCGTCTTCGGGGATCCTGTTACTACAGGAAAACCCGCCGGGGACGATCTGAAGGAAGGCAAACGGACTGTCCTGGTCGCGTTCGCCTTGGATCTGGCCACGCCTCAGGAGTCGGCTTTTATTGATTCACGCCTTGGCCGGCCGGATCTCACTGATGAAGACGTTGCAGAGATCCGGCGCATCATTGTTGACTGCGGGGCACTGCAGGCAACCGAGGTGCTTATCGACGAGTTTGGTGCCGCAGCCTTCGCCGCTTTGGACCTGCTCCCCTTGGAGGACCTGCCCAAAACGGCACTGCGCAAACTCGCAGAAGCCACGGTCAGCCGGGCGGCCTAAGTAGAATTCCACCCAGGCCGCACCGGCCTCGAGGCCAGTTACCAGGCCATCGTCTGGGCCCTGCGGCGGATTTCTGTCTTGCGGCCTTCGCGAAGCGCGTCAATCGGCCGGCCACGAAGGGACTCGTCAGGAGTGAACAGCCAGGTAATTAGCTCTTCGTCTGAATATCCGGCGTCAGACAAAACGACGATAGTTCCCTTCAGGCTTTCAACGGCGTGGCCGTCCTGAATAAATGCCGCAGGAACGGACCGGATTCGCCGATCCCCAACCCTTAGGGCTGCCAATGCTTTTTCATCGAGCAGGCCATGCACTTTGGTAATTGACACATCAAGCAGCTGCGCCACATCGGGCAAGGGCAGCCATTCGCCTACGAGGCTTTCTACATTACTCACGGATCAAGGTTGCCACGGCGGGAGGCACTGCGCCTAGTCAATGGGCTCCTGACGTGGCGCCAAGGCACTGCTCTTCCTGCAACACTCCCAAAATGTCAGTGATTCCGAAAAAACCACAATTCTTGTGCTAATTGGCAATTTGTGAGAGATTCACATTGATCACATTAGTAACAGAACTATCATTAGTCACACAGGCATCATCAGCAACAAAAGGGCATCCGCAGTATTTCGCCGCCTAGAAGAGGATTTTCCCAATGACGACGTTCCGATCGCCAAAGCAGCAAGCCCGGCCGAGCCTCCCCATGATGGCGGCGACAACTGCAGCCCTTCCCGCCGTCGTACTTTCATCCTTGGCGATGGCCCAGCCGGCTGCTGCGGAAAATCGGCCCAAGGCCGTCCCCGCAACCCTTGCCGCCGCCATGCAGGCGCGTGCCGTTGCCCTGCAGGCGGAAGTCTCAGCAAAGGCTGCCACCATTCCCGCCGCTGCGGTTTCCACCGCGATGCCGTCTGCACTCCGCCCGACGCAACAACAGGCTCCGGCCGAATACACGGTCGTCAAGGGTGACACGATCAGTGCAATTGCCCGGCGGTATGGTCTGGATACCAATACAGTTCTCAGGCTGAACAATTTGCAGGCCAACACCGTCATTTATCCCGGTCAGAAGATAAAACTGGGCGGCTCTGCCTCGTCTGCGTCCACACCAAAGGTTGACGCCACGCCCGCTCCGGCTCCCTCAAACGGCGGCAGCGTGTACACGGTAAAGCCAGGAGACACTCTCGGAGCAATCGCTGCACGGCACGGCGTCAAACTTTCCGACGTTCTCTCCTGGAACGGCCTGAATATGAGCTCCATCATCTACCCTGGCCAAAAAATCAAAATTGGTGGGGCCGCCCCCGCACCGTCCCCTTCGTCTCCTGCCCCTGCCGGCTCTCCGGTTGCCACCCCGGCTCCATCCAGCCCCGGCTCCTATACCGTCAAGTCAGGCGATACTCTGTCCGCCATCGCAGCCAAGCACAACGTCAAGCTTTCAGGCCTCCTGACAGCCAACAAGCTGACAATGACCAGTGTCATCTATCCGGGCAACAAGCTGGCTATTCCGGGGTCGGACGTCCAGCCGGTGGGAAGCGTTACACCACTGGTGCCCAGCACCTTCCTCGGCTTTACCTATCCCCCGGCCGTTGTGGACTCCGCCAACAAAAACAAAGCACTCCTCAACGCCTCTCCGGTCCCGTCAAGGGAACAAATGCGGTCCATTGTGGCCGATACTGCGCGTCGGATGGGCGTGGACCCTTCGCTTGCCCTGGCCTTCGCCCATCAGGAGTCAGGATTCGACCAGCGGGCAGTGTCACCTGCCAACGCCATCGGCACCATGCAGGTCATCCCGTCATCAGGCGAGTGGGCGTCGGATCTCGTGGGGAGAAAGCTCAATCTGCTGGACCCCTATGACAACGCCACCGCCGGAGTGGCCATCATCCGCCAGCTGATCAAGACCAGCAAGGACCTTGACCACGCCATAGCCGGCTACTACCAGGGTCAGTACTCTGTCAGTAAGTACGGAATGTACGAGGACACCAAGAGTTACGTTGCTTCCATCAAGGCTCACCAAAAGAATTTTTCCTAGTTCCTCCAGTACCTGATCAGCCCCGTGGGCAGTTCAGAAAGGGTTCGGATCGCATGTCGATTCGGACCCTTTCTTCGCACCAATTAGGATCGTAGGGTGCAGGAACATGGGTCGGGCAATCTCGTTGGAACACTGGTGGACAATCGCTACCAGGTGAAGTCCCGGCTGGCACGCGGCGGAATGTCCACGGTTTACGTGGCAACTGACCAGCGGCTGGAGCGGGATGTAGCCCTGAAAGTGCTCCACCCGCACTTCGTCAGTGACGACACTTTTCTGGACCGGCTCGCGCGTGAAGCCAAAGCAGCCGCAAAACTGTCCCACCCGCACGTCGTCGGGGTTCTCGATCAGGGCACGGACGGCCAGATTGCCTACCTGGTCATGGAATACATCAGGGGCCATACCCTGCGCGACGTCCTGAATGAGAAGGGCGCCCTCTCCCCCCGGCTGGCGTTGGCACTGATCGATCCGGTGGCGGAAGGATTGGCCGCCGCCCACATGGCAGGATTGATCCACCGCGACATCAAGCCGGAAAACGTGCTGATAGCCGACGACGGCCGCATTAAGGTCGGTGACTTCGGACTTGCGCGGGCCGTCACGACGTCGACCAGCACCGGAACCCTCATCGGCACGGTGGCCTACCTGTCCCCTGAGCTTGTATTGGGAAAGCCAGCCGATGCCCGCAGCGACATCTATTCAGTCGGGATCATGCTCTACGAGATGCTCACTGGCAAACAGCCGTTCGAGGGCGATGTTCCCATCCAGGTGGCCTATCAGCATGTCCACGGGACAGTCGAGGCGCCGTCGGCCCAAGTTCCCGGCCTGGCATCGGAAGTGGATGAACTGGTCCAGTGGTGCACCGCAAGTGACCCGGAGAACCGGCCGGTGGACGGGAATGCCCTGCTGTCCGAATTACGGCACATCCGCACCAATTTGAGCGATGCGGAACTGGATCTCCGGCCGCCGGCCGCACGCAGGGACAACGCCGCCGTATCAGGAGTGAAGGAACCAGGGGGGCGGCAAGAAGCAACGGAAGTGGTTATCGGGGCTGCGGAACCGACGGAAATTATTGCCCGCACCAACAATCCCACCACGGTGCTCCCAGCCAGTATTTCACCGGCTGCATTGAAAGCCTCCGGGTCCGTCGGGCTGCCCGAAGATCCCGAACTTCCTGTGAGGCCGCTGAGCAAGCGGGAGCAAAGGAAGCTGGAGCGGGACGACGAGCGCGCCCGCAACCGCGCCGCAGCCACTCCCGTCCGCAGCTTGCGGGAAGGGGATCCGCGACGCCGCGGAGCGCTGTGGATCGTGGTTCTGGTCATCGCGGCTGTTCTGGCTACGGGGGCTGGCTGGTTCTTCGGTATGGGCCCTGGTTCGCCGGGCACCATTCCGGATGTGGCCAACAAGACAGTGGCCGAGGCGCAGCAACTTCTGGGCACGGCAGGGTTTCAGTCGAGCACCAAGGATGTGTTCGACGACGACGTGCCTTCCGGTTTGGTGGTGGGATCCGAGCCTGAAGCCGGACGGGAGATCAGAAAATTCCAGCCGGTCGCCCTCTTCGTCTCCAAAGGACCCCAGCTGTTCCCCCTGCCGGAGATGACAGGAAAGTCACTGGACGAGGCAAAGTCAACGCTCAACGAGGCCGAGATGGCCCTGGGTCCCGTCACTGAGAAGTTCGACGAAACCGCCGCGGTCGGAACCGTTCTGGCGCAGGACCCCGCACCGGGAACTGCCGTAAAAAGGGGAACGCCTGTCAGTCTCGCCGTTTCCAAGGGGCCCCAGCCCATCCCTGTACCGGATGTCAGGGGGAAATCCCAGGACGAGGCCGTGAAGACTCTTGAAGCAGCCGGCCTGAAGGCGGTTATCGCACCTGAGACGGTGAACGACAAAAACGTCCCCAAGGGAGCTGTAGCGGCCCAGGCACCTGCCTCCGGAACTTTGACCAAGGGGCAGTCCGTAACGCTCACTGTTTCCAAGGGACCGAAGCTTGTGGAAGTGCCAAGTTTCATCGGTAAGCAGGCGGATGACGCCCGAAAAGCCCTCGAGAAACTGGGCTTCCAAGTTCGGATCAACAACATCCTTGGCGGTTTCTTCGGCACAGTAAGGGACCAGGACCCGGTTGAAACCGAAGTTCCCGAGGGGTCTGTGGTCACACTCACCGTTGTTTAAGCGGTGTCGTCGATTCAAAGCCCGCGGGGGCCTGTGCCCGCGGGGGCGATAGTCCAGAGCCCCCGCCGGCTCAACGCCAGCCGATGCGGGGGCCGTGCGGGTGCTACCGCTTGGACAGTGAACCCGCTACAAGGAATGCCATCTCTAGGGACTGCATGTGGTTCAGTCTGGGATCGCACACCGACTCGTAACGGTCCAGGAAGGCTTCCTGATCGATCGGGTCTGCTCCACCCAGGCACTCCGCGACGTCGTCGCCCGTCATTTCAACATGGAGGCCGCCTGGAATGGTACCGAGGCTGTGGTGCACCTCAAAGAAGCCGCGCACCTCGTCAATGACGTCGTCGAAGTTGCGTGTCTTGTAGCCGTTGGGAGACGTGACTGTGTTCCCGTGCATCGGGTCCGTAACCCAAAGAACCTGGGCGCCGGAGGCCGTAACCTTTTCGACCACTGCAGGGAGCTTTTCGCGGATATTCCCTGCGCCCATGCGGGTGATGAAGGTCAGCCTGCCAGGCTCTCGGTTCGGATCCAGCTTGTCGATAAGCCTCAGGGCGTCATCACCGGAGGTGGACGGGCCAAGCTTCACGCCAATGGGGTTACGCACCCGCGACAGGAAGTCGATATGGGCGTGATCAAGCTCGCGGGTACGCTCACCGATCCACAGGAAATGAGCTGACGTGTCGTAGGGCAGCCCGGTCCTTGAATCGATGCGGGTCAGCGCCCTTTCGTAATCGAGGAGCAGTGCCTCATGGCTGGCGAAGAACTCCACCCGCTTGAGGGCCTCGAAATCGGCACCGCAAGAAGCCATGAACTGGATTGCCCGGTCGATGTCCCGTGCCAGGGACTCGTAGCGCGCGTGCGCCGGGTTCTCAGTGAACCCCTTGTTCCAGTGGTGGACCAGGCGAAGATCTGCAAAACCGCCCTGGGTGAAGGCCCGGATCAGGTTCAACGTCGACGCGGACGTGTGATAGGCCTTGAGCATCCGGCTGGCATCGTGGCCCCGGGACTCGGGCGTGAAGTCATAACCGTTGACAATGTCCCCGCGGTACGCCGGAAGGGTGACGCCGTCGCGCGTTTCATCGTTGGACGATCGGGGCTTGGCAAACTGACCGGCCATGCGGCCCATCTTGATGACAGGGAGCGCAGCCCCGTACGTAAGCACAACGGCCATCTGGAGGATGGTTTTCACGCGGGCGCTGATCTTGTCTGCCGTGGCTGCCTCGAAGGTCTCAGCGCAATCCCCGCCCTGGAGAAGGAACGCCTTGCCTTGGGCCGCGGCAGCCAGCCGCTCACGAAGGATGTCCACTTCGCCGGCGAAAACCAAGGGTGGCAGGACTGACAGTTCCCGGACCGAGGCGTCGAACACGGCCTTGTCCTGCCAGCTCGGCTGCTGGGAAACCGGCAGGTTCCGCCAGTTGTCCAGTCCCGGGTAGTCAGCAGCGCCGCTCTGGGCAGTGGCTGTCATCGCGCTCCCCGGCAATGATGCGCCGGAAACAGTTACGCCGGGAACAGGGGAGGCAGATTTTGAAGATAGCTCAGTCACACTACAAGAGTAGTTGCCGCTGAACTGATCGGGGCACAGCAAACGTCATTCGCACCGAGAGTACCGTCACACTTTTGCTTCGCCGGGTGTACCGTCGTCGGTTCCGTCGCTCATGCCGTCCCTCTTGCTGTCGGCAGTGTCGCCTGCAGTGCTGTCCCCAGTGTCGTCTCCAGTGCTGTCCACAGTGCCGTCTGCAGTGCTGTCCACAGTGCCGTCGTCGCTCTTTTCCCTGGCCTTTGCGGCGAGCGCAAGTTTCACGGTGGCAGCGTACTCATCCACGTATTCCTGGCCGGAAAGCCGCATCAGCTCATACATGATCTCGTCCGTGACGGACCGCTGAATGAGCCGGTCATCCTCCAGTCCGTAGTAGCGGCTGAAATCCAGCGGCTCCCCGAAAATCATGCCGATGCGGCGGATGTGCGGCATTCTTTTCCCTATGGGCTGCACTTTGTCCGTACCAATCATCGCAACGGGGATGACCGGAACCCGCGCCTGCAGCGCCAGCCTGGCGACACCCACCTTGCCGCGATACAGCTTCCCATCAGGGCTACGGGTGCCTTCGGGGTAAATCCCCAGGAGCCCGCCACGGGTCAGGACATCCATCCCTGCGTTGAGGGAGAGCGCGGATGCTGCGCCGCCTGACCTGTCCATTGGCAGCTGGTTGGTTAGCCGGAAAAACAAAGCGGTGAGCTTTCCCTTCAACCCGGTACCCGTAAAGTACTCCGATTTGGCCAGGAAAATCACGGGCCGCGGAACCATCAATGGCATGAAAATAGAGTCGGAAAACGACAGATGGTTTGAAGCCAGGATTGCCGCGCCTTCGTGGGGAATGTTGTCCAGACCCTTCACCCAGGGGCGGAACAGCAGCTTCAGAACCGGACCCAGAAAGATCCTTTTCATGACCCAATAGAACACGTGTCGTACCTCTCCGGAGGGCAGCCGGCCAACCCTGCTCCGGGTGTGACCGGGACTTCAGTGCAACCCTACTCTAGTGAGATTTGTCCCCAACAGTGACACGATGGGCACATGACAGAAAGCAGCAATCAACCGGTACCCGCGGCTTTCAGCTACCCGGGTCACGGCCCCAACGCGAGAATCGGAATTGCTATCTGTCACGGCTTCACGGGCAGCCCCCTCAGCGTCCTGCCCTGGGCCGAGCACCTCGCCGCACAGGGCTTCGCGGTCTCGGTTCCCCTGCTTCCCGGGCACGGCACGCATTGGCGGGAACTAGCGCGATCCGGCTGGCGGGACTGGTATGGCAGCTACGAGGCCGCTTATCTTGAACTGGCGGCCCGCACGGAAGCATGCTTCGTGGCTGGGTTGTCCATGGGTGGTGCGATCGCGCTCTTGGCGGCCTCCCGCCACACGGTAAAAGGCGTCGCGGTGGTTAATCCCGGCTTGAGTTTCTATGACCGCCGGGCCCGTTATGTGGGCATCCTCAAGTACTTCCAGCCGACTACCGTTCCGATTGAAGAAGAGAATCCGACGGCGGCCGCGACCCAGGACGGCGACTACTCCCGTACACCGCTCGCCGCGGTGCACCAGCTGAGGAAACTTTTCACCTCCGCCATCCGGGGGTTGCCCCGGATCACCGCACCTGCATTGGTGTTCAAGTCCGAGAAGGATGTTGTGGTGCCGCCCTCTTCCCTGGAAATGATCCGACGCCGTTTGGGGACAGACCAGTTGGAGGTGGTCCCTTTGGCAGGCAGCGGCCATGTGGCGACCCTGGACGTTGACGCCCCTGTGATCTTCGAACGGTCAGTGAAGTTTTTCTTGGAGAACGCGGCCAAGGAAGTATCCTCGGAGACATCATGAGCAGCTTCCCGGATCACAGCCCGTTCGTCAGCCCCTTCACCGGTAATGGACCTCGAGTGGGCGTTGCGCTGTCCCACGGCTTCACCGGAAGTCCCCATGGAGTGCGCGCCTGGGCCGCAGCCCTGGCTGAACAGGGGTATGCCGTCCGGATTCCCCTGCTTCCCGGTCACGGAACAAGCTGGCAGGAGCTGGCACGGACGCGCTGGCAGGCCTGGCATGCTGCCTACGATGAGGCTTATCGCGAACTCGCCAGCGAATGCGACTACGTCTTTGCAGCCGGGCTGTCGATGGGCGGAGCTTTAGCGCTGCGTGTTGCCGCGACACGGCCCGTCGCCGGCACCATCCTCGTTAATCCCGGGCTCGTCATTGACGATCCGCGGGCCCCGATTGCCGGCATTCTCAAGTTCGTGCTCAAGAGCACCCCCGCCATTGCCAATGACATTCTGAAACCCGGGATCGACGAAGGCGCTTATGCCCGGACACCTGTGGCCGCCGCTCACGAGCTGAACAGGATGTTCAAGGACACCGTGCGGCTCCTTCCGAGGATAACCGCCCCGGTCCGCGTGTTCCGCTCCACGGTGGACCATGTGGTCTCCGATAACAGCATTACTGCTCTGAGGCGTGGACTGACGCATGCCCCCTTGGAACTGACCATGCTGGAGAACAGCTACCACGTGGCTACCCTTGACAACGACGCCGACAAAATCTTCCAGGGCTCCTCTGCTTTTATCCAGGACGTCCTCCTGACTTCCGGGGAGCGAGCACTCCCCGGCGCACCTGAAGGGCAGCTTCCATGACAAAACCTGATGCCAACTCGCCGGATCCGGGCACCAATCCGGACGACGCCGCGTGGCTGGATCTGGTATCAAGGCTGGAGCATGGTGACACGGAGCTGTCCAAGAGCACTGGCAATGAAGGTAACAAATCCACACGTCCGTTCAGCGACTTCGACCCCCTGGGACTTTCCGGCACTGCGCCAACGGAGCCGTCCGCCGCGGAACGCCAGCTGGCGGCCGACGCTCCACAGAACAAGGCAGATGCAGCAGACCCTTCGGAGCCAGGTGGCCCGCGGGACTATGAAGTAGAAGACGAGGATCATGGTTTCGTACCGGAGGAGCCGCCAAGCCTTGCCGGCGTCGATCCCTTGACCATGCTGGCCTGGGTAGGCGCCATAGGCGGACCGGTTGCCTTGTTGCTCGCAGCCATGTTCTGGCGCTCCGCACCGCTCCTGGCGATTCTGGGGATAGTTGCCGTGTTCGTTGTTTCGGTGATTTACCTGATCATGAAACTGCCCAAGGACAAAGACGAGTACGACGACGGCGCCCGCGTCTAGTTAATACCAGCCCTTAGTAGCGTACTAGCGCTTCATCAGGTACTAGCCATGCATGCGGCTGCTGACCCGCGATAGGTCGGCCGCGCCAATCAATCCGGCGTTGGGCCCGAGGGCTGCCAGGGCAATTTCCGCGGCGGGACGGAAGCCCCGGCCGGTGAGATTCCGGGCGAAGGCTTTCCGTGCAGGCGCCACCAACAGCTCGCCGGCGTCGCAAAGGCCTCCGCCGATCACAAACTTCCCGGGATCGAGCGCAGCAGCCAGGTTGGCCAGGCCCAAACCCAGCCATTCCCCCACGTCCTCCAAGAGCTCCCGGGAGGTGGCATCGCCGGATTTAGCCAAGTCGGTAACGATGACACCGGTGATGTCCTCCACCGCCCCATCCACAGCCTTCAGAAGTTCCTGGGCCACGGGGGAGTTAGCAGCCGCCAGTTCCCTGGCCTCGCGGCCGAGGGCATTTCCGGAAGCATACTGTTCCCAGCAGCCCCTGTTTCCGCACTCACAGCGGTGGCCACCCGGCATGATGATCTGATGCCCGAACTCCCCCGCTACCCCAAACCGTCCCCGTTCCACCCGCCCATCCATCACCATGGCTCCGCCGATCCCTGTTCCCAGGGTGATGCAGACCAGCCGGCTTTGGCCCTGGCCAGCGCCGAACCGCCATTCAGCCCAAGCGGCAGCGTCGGCGTCGTTGGTCAGCAGAACGGGGCGTCTGAGGAGCCTCTGGAGGTTCTCCCTCACGGGCTCATTCCGCCAGGCGAGATGGGGGCTGAAGAGCACAGTCCCACCGTCGAGGTCCATCCAGCCGGCAGCCCCGATCCCTACCGAACGGATCCGGTGACCTTGGCCCAGTTCCTCCACCAGCTCGACGATCACGTGTTCAACTGCCCGAGGGTCATTTCCGGGAGTGGAACGTCGCGCCTGGCTGAGGATCCTTCCCTCCGCGTCCACGACGCCGGCCGCCACTTTGGTTCCGCCGATGTCCACGCCGATGGCCAGGCCCCGACGGCCCAGCCTCAAGTGTTCCCGCAGGCCAAGGCCGGAGATGCCCGAAAGGACTGAATCCTGTCGGTACGGCTTCGGACTCCGCCAAGCTGCCGTCCTGCGATAGGGTCTGGACGAGGGTGCGGGCGGGACTGTGTGCATGGGTCCACTCTATTAGCCCTGATTCCCGAGGCGCGCAGACCACGCTGCCGGTGGCCGTCATGGCGTTAATCATAAAGTTACCGGCTAGTAGGTTAAATTGGGCCCACTCTTGAGGGCCTCGTATTAGTCTTAGATCACCCCGTTGCGGGCTTATGGATATCAAAGGAGCTATCGTGCGCGAATACAGTGTCCCGCCCCTCGTGAATGTGCCTGCGGAAAGCAACATCACCGACCTCGTGCTGCGTCAGGCAGCCAAGGCATCCAACCCCTCGTTGTTTTCGCGCCTCGACTCCGCGGGGCAGTGGCAGGACGTCAAGGCAAAGGACTTCCTGACTGACGTTTCCGCCCTTGCTAAGGGCCTCATCGCCAGCGGAGTAGGCGCCGGGGACCGCGTAGGCATCATGTCGCGCACACGGTATGAATGGGCGCTCGTTGATTTTGCGATCTGGTTCGCCGGTGGCATTTCCGTTCCCATTTATGAGACGTCATCGCCTTCGCAGGTGGCCTGGAATCTGGGTGATTCCGGAGCGGTGGCAGCGTTTGGAGAAGCGGCGCACCACGAGGACATCATCCGGCAGGCGGCCTCCTCCGAGGGCCTGACGGCGCTCACACACGTCTGGCAGCTTGAGGGCCGCGGCCTTGACGAGCTCCGGGCGGCTGGAACCGGCGTGAGCGATGAAGACCTGGAGGCCCGGCGCAGCCAGGCACACCTGAGTGATATCGCCACCATTATCTACACCTCCGGAACAACCGGCCGGCCGAAGGGTTGCGAGCTGACCCACGGCAACTTCGTGGAGCTTTCCGAGAATGCACTGGCCACCTCGCTGCGCACGATCGTGAACGAGAACGCCAAGACGATCATGTTCCTGCCCCTGGCGCACGTCTTCGCGCGGTTTATCTCCGTCCTGGCCGTGGCGGCCGGTGTTACCGTCGCCCATACTCCTGACATCAAGCACCTGCTCCCCGACCTCCAGAGCTACCAGCCCACCTTTATCCTGGCCGTGCCCCGGGTTTTCGAGAAGGTGTACAACTCCGCATTGACCAAGGCGGAGGACGGCGGCAAGGGCGCCATCTTCCACAGGGCCGCGGACACGGCCATCAAGTATTCCCGTGCCCGGCAGGAGGGTTCCGTTGGGCTTGGGCTCAAGCTCCAGCACGCCCTGTTCGACAAGCTCGTTTACAGCAAGCTCCGGGCAGCGATGGGCGGACACGTGGCACACGCTGTCTCCGGAGGCGGCCCGCTCGGCGAGCGTCTGGGACACTTCTTCCAAGGCATCGGTCTCCAGATTCTCGAAGGCTACGGTCTCACAGAGACCACCGCGCCCGTCTCGGTCAACACTCCGGATCTGATTAAGATCGGCACCGTAGGCGTACCGATTCCGGGAAACACGGTGAAAATTGGCGACGACGGCGAAATCCTCGTCAAGGGCGTGTGCGTTATGCGCGGCTACTACAAGCGCGAAGACCTGGCTGCCGAGACCTTCGTGGACGGCTGGTTCCGTACTGGCGACATCGGCCAACTCGATGACCAGGGATTCCTGACCATCACCGGACGTAAGAAGGAAATTATCGTCACGGCTGGTGGCAAGAATGTTGTTCCGGCAATGCTCGAGGACCAGATCCGGGCCGACGCGCTTGTGTCACAGGTTCTTGTAGTGGGTGACAACCGGCCGTTCATCGGAGCCCTGGTGACCTTGGATGAGGAAGCACTGCCAGGGTGGCTCCAGCGCCATGGCTTGCCCGCAACCACAACCCTCCAGGACGCAACTGAGAATCCGGTGGTCAGGGCGGCCGTCCAGGAACTGATCAACCACGCCAACGCCTCAGTTTCGCAGGCCGAAGCCATCAAGTCCTTCCGGATTGTTCCCTCGGACTTCACGGAGGCATCAGGTCACCTGACTCCCTCGATGAAGGTCAAGCGGGCACAGGTCATGAAGGACTTCGATTCCGTGATTGACGAAATGTACGCTGCTCCCCGCCCGACTCACGCCTAAAAGGTAAGTTCACGTGTAAAAGCGGTCAGCCTGCGCAGGCCTGGGGCCTGCGCAGACTGTGAGCCTACTCAAGGGGGATGCAACTCAGTTTTGCTGAAGCTCCTCCACCACCAGCGCGGCCAGTTCGACTGCAGCTGCCCTTGTGGCGGGCCGCAGTTGGCGAAGGTCAATTTTGGATCCTTCTGCCAAGTGACGGTCGTGGGGAATCCGCACCACGTTTTTGACCCGGGACAGGAAATGCTGTTCTATCTCGTCAACGTTGACCAGGGTCCCGGCACCGGCAGCCATGTTGATCACTACCGTGGCCTTTGCCACCAGGTCGTGGCGTCCGTGGGCTTCAAGCCAGGACAGCGTTTCGGACGCAAGCCTGGCTTCATCCACGCTTCCGCCTGAAACCAGCACAACGGCATCGGCTTTTTCCAGGGTGCCCTTCATCACGGAGTGAACCATGCCAGTGCCGGAGTCGGTCAGCACGATCGAATAGTAGCGCCCAAGGATGTCGGTTACTGCCCGATAATCCGCGTCGTCGAACGCATGGGCCACCATCGGGTCGGCATCGGAAGCCAGGATGTCCAGGCGCGAACCGTCCCGCGCGGTGTAATTGGAAAGCTGGGCGAAGGAATCAACTGTAAAACGGTCTTTGACCAGTTGGCGTGCCGTGAAGTCCGCTCGTCCTGGTGAGCGGTCCGACAAGGTGCCACGATCAGGATTTGCGTCCAATGCGATGACGCGGTCCTCTCGCAACTCGGCCAGGACCATTCCCAATAGCGTGGTGACGGTTGTCTTACCGACACCGCCCTTGCGGGAGAGCACAGGAACGTAGCGGGTTCTGTCCCCGAGTCGTGAGGCGATGCGGTGCTCTGTGGCCCTCTGGATGCGGACCCTGTCCGAATCCCCTACGTTGACGTAGCCCATTGTTGCGTTGTACAGCCACAGACGCCAGCCGCCCACGGGGGTGGCTGCGGTCTTATTCAGGAGGCGGTCAGCAGTCAGGGATGCCGCTGACTCGGGCCCCTCAGCCCGCTCCCTTCGCTCGCTGATGGGATTGTTCCGCCCGCCTTGGGAACCGTCAGCAGAGGTCTCCACAGGTGCGGCCTCCAACGCCGGGTTCTCCCCGACAGAGACGGGAGTTGCCTCCCCCGCAGGCAACCCGTCTGTCAGGGTTTCCGCTGAGGCGGTTTCAGTGGTGACCTGTTGGAAGGGACCGGCGGTGACAGTGGGCATTCCCTCGGCGGTGGTCGCCGGGACGGACAACGTGGTGAAGGATCCGAGGGAGACTGCAGTCGAAAACTCCTGGCCTTTCGTCACAGCCAGCACGGAGATCTCGTCCTCCTGCATCGGTATTACGGCCGGCGAAGCCGCAGGTTCGGGGGACGTCGGAGCTTCTGGGGCAGAGGCGGGCAGCGATGACGTTTCGGACGCCACGGTTGAAGCAGCATCCTCAGCGGCTGCAGGCTTGGGTTCTGGCTTAGGTGGCAGTTTCACGGGCGGTTTCGCGGGCGGTTTCTGCGCAGCGGCGGCCTTGGTCCTTGGACTCCGGACAGGCCGGGGAGTTGGCTTGGGCGTGTTCGTGTCAGTCATGACTTCCCTTTGGTTTGGAACAGGCAGTGGGGGCGGTACAAGAACCGCCCCCACAGTCTTCCGTCAGCCCCAGCTTAACCCGTACACGCTCCGGATTGGGGCTCTAATTCGCTCCTGGTCTCTACTCGACGACCAGCAGCAAATCCCCGCCTTGAACCTGCTCGATGCTGTTGATCGCAACCCGCGACACGGTACCAGCCAGCGGAGTAGTGATCGAGGCCTCCATCTTCATGGCCTCAATGGTTGCAACGGTATCGCCGGCCTTGACCTCATCCCCCGGCTTGGCAGTCAGAGTCACAGCGCCGGCAAATGGAGCCGCTATGTGCCCCGGCTGCGAAGTGTCCGCTTTTTCAGCTGCCTTGACGTTGCTGACCACCGAACGGTCGCGGACCATAACGGGCCTCGATTGGCCGTTCAAGGTACACATCACGGTCCGCATGCCCTTTTCGTCGGGCTCCGAGACTGCCTCCAGGGAGGCTATCAACCGCACGCCCTTCTCCAGCTGGATCACATGCTCTTCGCCGCGCTGCAGGCCGTACAGGTAGTCACGGGTATCCAGGACCGACAGATTGCCGTAGCTTTCGACGCTCTTGAGGTAGTCCTTGGTCGGGCCCTCAAAAAGGAGCCTGTTCAGCGTCTGTTGGCGGGTCTGGGAATCGGATTGCAAAGCCGCGCTGTCCGCGGCGCTCAGCTCCGCATCCCTGACCTTGATGCTGCGCCCCTGAAGTGCCTTGGTCCGGAAGGGTTCGGGCCAGCCACCCGGCGGGTCACCGAGCTCGCCGGAAAGGAACCCGATGACGGAGTCGGGGATGTCGTAGTTCTGCGGGTTCTCGTTGAAGTCCGCGGGGTCTGCATTGAGGCCGACGAGGTGCAGGGCAAGGTCCCCGACAACCTTTGATGAGGGAGTCACCTTGACGAGGCGCCCGAGGATTCGGTCGGCGGCGGTGTACATGTCCTCGATGGCTTCGAACCGTTCACCAAGCCCCAACGCCATTGCCTGCTGCCGCAGATTGGAAAGCTGCCCGCCTGGAATCTCGTGCTGGTAAACACGGCCTGTGGGACCGGGCAGTCCCGACTCGAAGGGGGCGTATACCCGACGAATGGCTTCCCAGTAGGGTTCCAGCGAGCTCACCTTGGCGAGGTCCAGCCCGGTATCGCGCGGAGTGTGCGCAAGGGCCGCCACGAGGGCTGACGCTGAGGGCTGGCTGGTTGTTCCGGCCAGCGATGCAGAGGCGACATCCACGGCGTCGACTCCCGCTTCCACGGCCGCCAGCAGCGTGGCGAGCTGGCCGCCTGCAGTGTCATGGGTGTGCAAGTGGACCGGGAGGCCGAAACGTTCCCGGAGCGCCGTTACGAGGCGTGCAGCAGCGGCAGGGCGCAGCAGGCCTGCCATGTCCTTGATTGCCAGAATGTGGGCGCCGGCGTCGACGATCTTCCCTGCCAGATCCAGGTAATAGTCCAGCGTGTACAGCTGCTCATTCGGATCCAGCATGTCGCCTGTGTAGCAAAGTGCAACCTCAGCGATAGCCGTGCCCGTGGCACGCACAGCCTTGATGGCAGGAGCCATCTGGCTGACGTCATTGAGGGCATCGAAAATCCGGAAGATATCAATACCCGTGGCGGCAGCTTCGTTGACGAACGCCACCGTTACTTCCTCCGGGTACGGTGTGTAGCCGACAGTATTCCTGCCCCGCAACAGCATCTGGAGACAGATGTTAGGCAACGCCTTCCGCAAGGCTGCAAGCCGCTCCCAGGGATCCTCGCCGAGGAAGCGGAGTGCGACGTCGTAGGTAGCCCCTCCCCAAGCCTCTACAGACAGCAGCTGGGGCAAAAGCTCGGAGACGGCGGGGCCCGCTGCTACCAGGTCCCGGGTCCGCACACGTGTAGCCAGCAGCGACTGGTGGGCATCACGGAAGGTTGTGTCCGTGACCGCTACAGGCTGCTGTGCTCGGAGCTCCGCGGCGAAGCCCTCGGGCCCGAGTTCCAGCAGCCGCTGGCGCGAGCCTGCGGGGAACGTTGACCCGGCTACAACGGGAAGCTTGGACGCGGGATCCGAGTGGACGGTGAGCTCCCCATGGGGTTTGTTGACGGTGACGTCGGCAAGCCAGGTGAGGAGCTTGGTTCCGCGGTCCGCTGAAACACGGGACTTCAGGAGCTCGGGGCGTTCGTCGATGAACGACGTCACCACATTGCCCGCAACAAAGTCGGGATCCTCAAGGACAGCCTGAAGGAAGGAAATGTTCGTGGACACGCCTCGGATACGGAATTCAGCGAGGGACCGCTTGGCCCGTGCCACCGCCGCAGGGTAATCGCGCCCGCGGCAGGTGAGCTTGACCAACATGGAGTCGAAGTGCGGACTGATCTCCGCGCCCGAGTAGACCGTGCCGCCGTCGAGCCTGACCCCGGCGCCGCCGGCAGAGCGGTAGCCAGTGATCTTCCCGACGTCTGGCCGGAATCCATTTGCCGGATCTTCGGTGGTAATCCGGCACTGGAGGGCGGCGCCTTTGAGCTGCACGGTGTCTTGGGAAAGGCCAAGGTCGGCCAGCGTTTCGCCTGACGCGATACGCATCTGCGCCTGAACCAGGTCGACGTCGGTCACCTCTTCGGTGACCGTGTGCTCCACCTGGATGCGGGGGTTCATTTCGATGAAAACGTGCTGGCCGGCCCGCTCGCCTACTGTGTCCACGAGGAACTCAACAGTACCCGCGTTCACGTAATTGAGTGCTTTGGCGAACTTGACGGCGTCGCGGTAAAGAGCCTGCCGGATCCCTTCGTCCAGGTTCGGTGCCGGTGCGATTTCGATGACTTTCTGGTGCCGCCGCTGGATGGAGCAGTCGCGTTCGAAGAGGTGCATCACGTTCCCCTCCGCATCGGCGAGGATCTGCACCTCAATGTGACGGGGGCGCAGGACAGCCTGCTCGAGGAACATCGTCGGATCGCCAAAGGCGGCGTCGGCTTCCCTCATGGCTGCCTGCAAGGCCTCCGGGAGAGCCTCGCGGGTGTCCACCCGGCGCATGCCTCGCCCTCCGCCTCCGGCCACGGCTTTGGCAAAGATGGGGAACCCGATCTCGTCCGCAGCGGCGATGAGCTCGTCAACGTCTTTCGAGGGTGCGCTGGATTTCAGCACCGGCACGCCCGCGTCCCGTGCTGCCTGGAGTGCTGCCACTTTGTTTCCGGCAAGTTCAAGGACGTCGGCCGGTGGGCCCACAAACGTGATACCTGCCGCTTCGGCTGCCCGCGCCAGGTCAGGGTTCTCCGAAAGGAAGCCATACCCGGGGTAGATTGCATCTGCTCCGGATTCCTTGGCCACACGGACGATTTCATCAACATCGAGATACGCCCGGACGGGGTGACCCTCTTGGCCGATCAGATACGCCTCGCCCGCCTTTTGGCGGTGAATCGAGTTGCGGTCCTCATAGGGGAATACAGCAACTGTCTTGGCTCCCAGCTCATAGCCGGCGCGGAAGGCGCGGATAGCGATTTCACCGCGGTTTGCCACCAGAATCTTCGAAAACATACTTCTCCTGCATCATCGCGGGTGTATCGGTAGGTGGTCACAGTGTCTAAGACGGTTACGTTCAAAGACAAATCATTGTGTCCGCTATCACAGAATTATCCGTCATGTCGGACTCCATCTGCAGCGGAACCGCCAGCGGAAGCGCCGTGGACAACCGGGATCAGGCCTCTTCCCCGCCTCGGGGACGGATAAAGCAGGATTTGACTCCAGGTCAACATATGATGAGTTGGGCGGCGCACGGTCGCCCCGGGCTTCGGGACACGCCGAAGCCGACTCTACCCCAACACGGCAACCGGCGTTAGGTATTGGTTTTTCAGTGCAAGTAGTCAGCATCAGCAGCCTCAAAGGCGGTGTCGGTAAGACATCCGTTACCACCGGACTGGCGTCTGCGGCACTCGCCGCCGGCATCCCGACCCTCGTTGTGGATCTTGATCCGCACGCCGACGCCAGCACAGCCATGGGCGTCCAGCCTGACGGTCAGCTGGACATCGGGAGAATGCTCAAGAGTCCCAGGCGCGCCCGGCTGGGCGACAACGTCGTGCCCAGCGGCTGGCTCAAGCGCACCCCCGCGAATGGTGCCGCCGCGCCCGTGCTGGACGTGGCCGTGGGTTCGGCCTACACGGGTATCTATGACCGCCCTGACCTGGGCCGCCGCGATCTGCGAAGGCTTTCGCATGTCCTGGCGACGGCGGACAATTACGAGCTTGTCCTGGTTGACTGCCCGCCCTCACTCAATGGCCTCACTCGGATGGCATGGTCCGCCAGCGACAAGGTAACTCTTGTGGCAGAACCCGGATTGTTTTCTGTTGCCGGGACAGAGCGCACCATGCGTGCCATCCAGCTGTTCCGGCAGGAATTTGCTCCGGGCCTCTCCCCCGCCGGCATTGTCGCAAACAGGGTTCGCAGCGGATCATCAGAACATGCGTTCCGCCTGGCCGAGATGCAGACCATGTTCGGAAAGCTCCTGCTGACCCCCCATATCCCGGAGCAGGCCAACTGGCAACAGATTCAGGGCGCGGCCCACGCAGTCCACCACTGGCCGGGAGATTCAGCCAAGAACTCATCAGCCCTCTACGACGCGCTGCTGCAGAACCTTCTGTCCGCCGGGGAGGACTCGCAGAGGCGGGCGAAGCGTTAGGTACGTCTCCAGGGACGGCACGGCAAACGCCTTCTGGGTAATCATGTTCTGATGTACGACGGCGAAGGCCGCCTTCCTGGTGGAAGGCGGCCTTCGCCGTCGCTGTCTAAATAAATCCGAGCAGCTCACCTGCGCGCAATTTCGAGCCCGGCAGTTCAGCTGCCAGCGGGGTCAACTGATTTTCCGCGCGGCCCGGCGCTTGCTGAGTTCGTCGTCGGGAAAGGACTCCGTGGCATGTTCACTGGGCAGTGCCGCGAGGCTCCCTTCCACTTCGCGCCAGACGCGGCCGACTGCGATACCAAATACGCCCTGGCCGCCTTGGACAAGATCGATAACTTCGTCGGCAGAAGTACATTCGTAAACGCTGGCGCCGTCGCTCATGAGAGTGATCTGCGCGAGGTCTTCGACGCCCCGCTCGCGCAGGTGTTCAACTGCAGTGCGTATCTGCTGCAGGGAAACTCCGGTATCCAGGAGTCGCTTGACCACCTTGAGAACCAGGATGTCACGGAAACCGTAAAGCCGTTGGGAGCCTGAACCGGCTGCACCCCGCACTGCCGGCTCAACCAATCCTGTGCGTGCCCAGTAGTCCAGTTGACGGTAAGTTATCCCCGCTGCCTTGCATGCGGTAGGGCCACGGTAACCTGCATCTTCGTCAAGGACGGGAAGGTCCTCGGTGAAGAGGAGGCCCTGGGCACCGCTTGCGGGCAGGGCAACGCCAGCCGTCGAGGGCTGCTTTAGCTCGCCTGCTTCGCCTTTAGGACTCACGTGGACACTCCTTGTCATCTGCTCCCCCAAGGAAGTTGCAACACAGCGGCACGAACAAAAATCCATCCGTGTAATTCTGCCGCGGCTGCACATTCCAGTGTGACTTGCGCGGCTGCTGTATGCAATGGGAACTTGTATCTTCGACGTTAAGCCTGTGGAGGCGCGAGGTCAAAGATGTAGGGGTGTTTGGAAGAGCGTGTCGAAACTTTCAGGCTGAGCTTTAACCTTAGCGTGACCTCAGCCGTCGAAATCCTCGGGTTCCACGTCATCCAGGAACTCACGGAAGCGCCGTAATTCGCGCTCCTCGTCTACTGTGGGGCCCGGATCGGTCTCTTCACCGTCGTCATGCTCAGTGATCCGGACCCCGGCTTCCTCCATCACAGAGTCGGCGCACCAGATGCGGCATTTTGCCCTCAAAGCCAAAGCCAAAGCATCCGATGCCCGGGAGCTGACGGTGCTGCCATTCTCGAACTGGAGCTGTCCGTAGAAGATGTTGTCCTCAACGGCGACGATGTTGACGCTGACGATGCTGTGGCCGAGGGTCTCCACGACATCAATGAGGAGGTCGTGGGTCATGGGGCGTGGCGGGACAACGCCCTGCTGGGCCAGGGCTATGGCACTGGCCTCGGGAGTTCCGATCCAGATAGGAACATGGCGTTCCCCGTGGATCTCCCGCAGGAGAACCAGTGGCTGATTCGAGGGAAGCTCAATCCTCACCCCGACGATCTCTACTTCTATCATCAGATGTCCATCCGGGAGATTCGGTCCTGAACAAGCGCCCGATGCAAGGACAGGCAGATGTCACTGATCTCACGGGCCGCTTCGGCCGCGCGTGCCTGCGACGCAGCATCCTTGCGTGAGGTGAGGGTGGCAACGGCCCGCTCCACCAGTCCGAATTCACGTTCCGCGGCGGCCTGGAACGGGCGGAGGTGCCGTGGTTCCAGTCCATGGCTCTCCAGCTGGACGCAAGCCCGCGCTACCTGGAGGGCGTGTTCATCGAAGGTGCCGTTGACATGTGAAATGAGTCCGAAGCTCAGCAGTGACTGAAGGAGCGGAACACTTGCCCCTGACTCCGCCCGCAACTGGTCTTCGCTTAGGCGGCGAACGCGTGTCTGCAGTTCCACTGCCAGGTCATCCGAAACGATGCGGGGGGACACATTGACGCCCGGAGGCATGTTGTCCGGGCGTTCCCCCCGGTCTATGGCGTCAAGGTAATCCTTGATCACCTTTAGCGGCAGGTACTGGTCGCGCTGCAGAGCAAGTACGAACCGCAACCGTTCGACGTCGCCGTCTGAATACTGCCGATATCCTGCAGGAGTCCGCTGCGGATTGATGAGGCCCTTTTCCTCAAGGAATCTGATTTTCGACGCGGTCATATTGGGAAAGTCATCGCTCAGCTGCGCCAGCACTTCCCCAATATTCAGGACTTGCGGTCCCCGCCGTTCCGGCTGTGCCATGGCCACAGGCAACTACTCCGTAATCAGCCCTGGCCTGCGCGGGCAGGGCTCAGGTAGAACGTAAGACGGAATTTTCCAATCTGGACTTCGTCTCCGGACCTGAGCTCAAGGGCGTCGACCCGGTCATGGTTAATGTAGGTTCCATTGAGGCTGCCCGTATCAACGACTTCGAAGCTGCGATCGGTACGGCGGAATTCCACATGCCGGCGAGAGACCGTGACGTCGTCGAGGAAGATGTCCGCATCAGGGTGGCGTCCCGCCGTGGTCACATCCGAGTCCAGCAGAAATCTTGCCCCCGCATTTGGACCGCTGTGTGCTACGAGCAGGGCAGAACCGTGAGGCAGGGCCTCGACGGCGGCCCGCTCCTCGCGGGACAACTGCGGAGCAATGGCCGGCTCATCCCGAACAGGGGTGAGATTGATGGAGGTGGTTTCCGACGACTTCGTCTCACCCTTACCGAAAATACCTCTGGCTCGGTGACGTTCATGGCCAACCATGGTTCCTCCTCATCCGTTGCAGCCGCCCCGCCTGCAAACAACCCGTCTCGTCCGGAAATGCCTGGCACATCCGATCTGCGGCGCGTCGTCCGGCCATCGATTACTCAATCGAACATCCAAATCGATCGCTCGAATCAGACGCTCATCAAAGTTCAATGGCCGGACGTCGCTGCCCAGTAATCTTTAGCCTACCTGTTGTTCGTACTCGGCTGCACTGAGTAGTGAATCAACCGCGTCAGGTTCCGCCAGCTTCACTTCGATCAGCCAGCCGTCGCCGTAAGGATCTGAATTGATCAGGGCCGAATCGGTGTCCAACGATTCGTTGCGGGCAACCACCTCGCCCGTGACCGGTGCATAAATGTCGCTGACGCTCTTGGTTGATTCGACTTCGCCAACGACGTCGTTTGCCTTCACCGTTGTTCCTACCTCGGGCATCTGCGCGTAGACGACGTCGCCGAGTGCGTCCTGCGCGAAGTCCGTGATTCCCACGCGCACAACGCCGTCGGCATTGGGCGCCGAGACCCATTCGTGTTCCGCAGTGTAGGAGAGGTCTTCCGGGATGTTGCTCATCAGGGGGCCTTTCATCGGGTCAAACACCAATGTCAACGGAAGCCTGCTGAACAAGCCGCCGCTGAAAGTATAGGCACATCAAACCCTCCGAAGGCCGCTGATTTTGCGACCTCCCTGTGGCACAGTGGTGACATGCCAGAACTCCCCGAAGTGGCCGGGCTGACTGCCTTCCTGGGCTCCCAGCTTCGTGGTGCAGTAATGACGCGGTTTCAGGTTGTCTCCTTCGCCGTGCTCAAGACGGCCGATCCGCCTTACTCGGCTCTTGAGGACAGGGAAATTAAGGGAGTACAACGCTATGGAAAATTCATCAGCATAGATGCCGGCAACATCTTTCTGGTCTTCCACTTGGCGAAGGCCGGCTGGCTGCGGTACACGGAATCGCCCACTTCAACCCAGCTCCGTATGGGCAAAGGGCATATTGCCGCACGCTTTGCCCTGACGCGTGGACCGGACGTGCACATCGGTATCGACCTGACTGAGGCAGGGACAAGGAAAAGCCTCGCCGTCTACGTTGTCCGGGACCCCCTTCATGTGCCCGGTATCGCCACCCTCGGGCCGGATCCGCTGAATCCTTCTTTCGACTTCGAAACATTTGCCGCGATCTTGGCCTCGAACCCGCACCAGATCAAGGGAGTGCTGCGTAATCAGGGAACAATTGCGGGCATAGGAAACGCGTACAGCGACGAAATCCTGCACGCCGCCAGGATCTCACCCTTCGCCGTCGCCAAGTCCCTGGACCGGCCTACAGTCCAGGTGCTCTATGACCAGATCCACACAGTGCTGGGAGCCGCCGTGGCCGAGGCCGTCGGCAAGGCTCCAAACGAGCTCAAGGACGCCAAACGAAGCACAATGCGGGTCCATGGCCGGGCAGGTCAGGTATGCCCCGTGTGCGGTGATACGGTCCGGGAGGTTTCTTTCGCGGACACAGCCCTGCAATATTGCCCCACCTGCCAGACCAAAGGGAAAATTCTCGCGGATCGCCGAACTTCAAAGTTCCTGAAGTAAGCCGGGCGCGCGGTCGAAGTTCCTGACGCACAGGGGAACTGTCAGAATCCCGCGGACACAACAAAACCCCGCCGATCCAGTGAAGGATCGACGGGGTTTTTGGTTGGTCGGGCTGACAGGATTTGAACCTGCGACCCCTTGACCCCCAGTCAAGTGCGCTACCAAGCTGCGCTACAGCCCGTCAGTTCCGCCGTTCTCCGCTTCGATGAGATCTGAGAATTTCATCTAAGCAGTCCGGCCGAACCACCTCCAAAAGCTTACACGATTCCGGAGGGTGCCTGTGACACCTAAGGGGCATCACCGGCCAGGTGTGTCCAGATTAACGCTTCTTGCCGCGCTTTTCGCGCACCCGCATGTTGACCTCGATAGGGGTGCCCTCGAAGCCGAAGGTTTCGCGCAGGCGGCGGGTGATGAAGCGGCGGTATCCCGGGTCCAGGAAGCCGGTGGTGAACAGGACGAACTTCGGCGGACGGCTCGACGCCTGGGTGCCGAAGAGAATACGGGGCTGCTTGCCGCCGCGGACCGGGTGCGGGTGTGCCGCGACTAGCTCACCAAGGAAGGCGTTGAGCCTGCCCGTGGGGATGCGCTTGTCCCAGCTCTCAAGGGCCACGTCAAGGGCAGGGACCAGCTTGTCTTTGTGCCAACCGGTCTTCGCTGAGATGTTTACGCGGGGTGCCCAGGCCACATGGGCGAGATCCTGGTCAATTTCACGCTCCAGGTACTTCCGGCGCTCGTCATCCAGCAGGTCCCACTTATTGAATGCCAGGACCAGTGCGCGGCCGGACTCGATAGCCAGCTGCAGGATGCGGACGTCCTGCTCGCTGAGCACCTCATCCACTGCCAGGAGCACCACCGCAACCTCGGCCTTCTCGAGCGCAGCCTGGGTCCTCAGGGAGGCGTAGAAATCCGCACCCTGGGCCATGTGCTGCCGGCGGCGGATGCCAGCGGTGTCGACAAAACGCCAGGTCCTGCCGCCGAGCTCGATGAATTCGTCGACGGGGTCGCGGGTGGTACCGGCAGTATTGTCCACCACTACCCGCTCCGAACCGGCCAACTTGTTGAGCAGTGAAGATTTGCCGACGTTTGGCCGGCCGATCAACGCGACCCGGCGCGGGCCACCGGAGCGCTCAAGGCCCTCGATGGTGGAGAACTCCGGGAGCGTATCCATGACGTGGTCAAGAAGATCTGCCACACCGCGGCCGTGAAGCGCCGAAACAGGGTAGGGCTCGCCGAATCCCAGGCCCCAGAGTGTTGACGAGTCTGCTTCCTGCGCGAAGTCATCCACCTTGTTGGCCACCATGATGACCGGCTTCTTGCTCTTCCGGAGCATCTTCATAACGCCTTCATCGGTAGCTGTAGCACCGACCGCGGAATCAACTACGAAGAGCACGGCGTCAGCCAGCTCCACCGCCATCTCCGCCTGCTCTGCAACCCGGGCGTGGATACCGCGGGCATCATGCTCCCAGCCGCCGGTATCCACAATGGTGAAGTTGCGGCCATTCCAGTGCGCCGAGTACATCACGCGGTCACGGGTGACTCCGGGGGTGTCCTCTACTACTGCCTCACGGCGACCAAGGATCCTGTTGACCAGTGTGGATTTGCCCACGTTCGGGCGGCCGATGATGGCTAGAACGGGATCCAGCTTGACCGGTCCGTCAAAGTCCTCATCCGCGTAGAGCCCGTCAAGGAGGGCTGCGTCTTCCTCATCAAGGTCATAGTCTTCCAGCCCGGCCCGAAGGGAGGCCGCGCGGACCTCCGCCTCGTCGTCGTCCAGGGCTGCAAGGTTCTCCGCCACCTGGTCCGTGCCGGTGGGCGTGTATTCGTCTTCGCCGGGGCCAAAATTGCCGGAGGTTTGAGTCGTATCGCTCATTGCACTTTCCTTAGTGGTGGTCTGCCGGCGTCCCGGCTACTGCTTCATAACGTTTTTGCGGGGAATCCGCGAGGGGCAGAGACTGCCCGCTGACTTGAATTGCTTGCTGGATGTGCTGCGCCAACGCAGCACGGATCTCGATCCCCGCCCTGTCCATTGAAACACGCCCGGTCTCGCCGGGTTTGCGGGCAATGTGGAGGGGCTCACCGAAATGGACGTGAAGTTGCCTGCGCGGCCGGGGCAAGGCGTCGAGGTGCTCGCCTGTGATCCTGGTGCCGAGAATTGCAACCGGCACAACCGTTGCACCGGAATTGAGCGCCAGCCAGGCCACACCATTATTGATCGAGGATGCTGACCCACTCCCCCGGGTTCCTTCGGGAAGTATGCCTACGCACCGGCCGGCGTCGAGCATGTTCTTGCTGAGCTGGAGCGCTTGGCGGTCGCCCGCGCGGTCAACCGGCAACTGGCCGGACGCGCGGAGAACCTGTCCGAGGAAGCCGGTGAACAACTCTTTTTTGACGAGGATGTGCATGGGCCGTGGGGCCGCACCGAACATCAGAGGCCCGTCGAGGAAGCTGATGTGGTTGGCCGCGAAAATCACCGGACCGGTCGACGGCACCTTGGTGCGGCCAAGGATTGTGGTGCGGTAAAGGACATGGGTCAGGAACCAACCAACGGGTCGGCTCCATGCCATGCTCAGACCGGCCCGAAGTCCGGGCTTAGTCACGGTTGAGTGCCTTGGTGACGATGGCGAGGGCGGCGTCCACGGTCCCGTCAAAGTCGAGGTCTGAGGAGTCAAGGGTGACAACGCCGTCGGCGGCCTGGGTGAAGTTCACAACTGTGGAATCCTTGGCATCCCGATGCGTCACCTGGGCGGCAAGCTCCTGCTCGTTCTGTGAGCCGCCGAGCTGGATGCCCCGTCTGCGTAGCCTTGCTTCTTCGCTTGCGGTCAGAAGCATCCGGACTTCAGCGCCTGGTGCCACAACAGTGGTGATGTCCCGGCCTTCCACCACGATGCGCCGGTGGTGCTGTTCGATGAGTTCACGTTGGCGCCGGATCAGCTCGGTGCGGGCGCCAAGGGTGGTTGCAACAGCGCTGACAGCCGCGGAAATAGCGGGCTCCCGGATCTCCTCGGTCACTTCCGCACCGCCAACCCTGACGTATTCCTCCAACGGACTCGTGCTGATTGCCAACGGCAACTCCTCGGCTGCCTGCTCCACGGCGGCCCGGTCCTCCAGGTCGATGCCCTGGTCAAGGCAGTACCAGGTAAGTGCCCGGTACATTGCGCCGGTATCCAAATAGGCAAGGCGGAGTCGGCGTGCCACTTCCCGGCTCACACTTGACTTGCCCGAGCCTGACGGACCGTCGATAGCCACAACAAGGTCCCGGCCCTGCCGCAGCGCAGGCAATGTATCGATGAGTTCCTGTGTCATTACTGAAGTACCCGCCATCCGCGGTCGTTGAGTGCCTCGATCAGCAAATCATGCTTGTTTGGCAGAACGGATAATTCCACCATGCCAACATTCTGCCCTGAAGAATGGTCCAGGCGCAGGTCTTCGAGGTTAACGCCAATCTCGCCGATCTCGGTGAGGAGGCGCGCGATTTGGCCTGGCCGGTCATCCACAAGGACAGTAAGCCAGGAATATGCCTGCGGCGGGCCGCCATGTTTGCCGGGAATGCGGGATTGCCCGGCGTTGCCCTCGCTGATCAGCTGGGCAAGGTCCAGGCGCGCTCCGGGAGCGAGCGGATCCTCCAACGTGCCGATGAGGCGATTAAGGTCTTCGCGGACTCCGTGAAGAATTTCCACGACCTTCTCCGCATTCGCACCAAGGATCTGAACCCAGAGGGTGGGATCACTCGCTGCTATGCGGGTGGTGTCACGCAGACCGTTTCCGGCCAGCGAAAGGGCGTGCAGGGGGGTACCTTGCAGGCGGCTGGCCAGCAGCGACGACATCACTTGAGGCAGGTGCGAAACCAAAGCCACAGCTTCGTCGTGTTCAGCGGCGTCGAACTGGGAAACAATGGCCCCAAGATCTGTCGCCAGCGCGTGCGCCGTCAGGAGGGCATCGGGCAGAGTTTCCTCGGAAGGGCACAGGACCCAGGGCATGGACGTGAAAAGTTCACCCCTTGCCGCAACCGGCCCGGCTTTCTCCCGTCCGGCCATGGGATGTGTGCCCACGTACCTGCCAAGGTCTGCGCCACGACGACGCAGTTCCTGCTGGATCCCCGCCTTGACGCTGGCGATGTCGACGACGACAGCCCCGGGGTAGTCCCCCAGGGCACGTTCGACGACATCGGCGGTAACGTCCGGAGGAGCAGCCACCACCACCAGTTCGGGCTGCTCCGTTCCCAGCCCGGACAGGGGAAGCCCTGCCCCGATGTCAACGGCAACTGCCTGGTTGGTAGGTGACGGATCCGAAAGGAAAACGGGGACACCCCGGCCGCGGAGGCCAAGACCGATGCTGGTACCGAGCAGCCCGGTACCAATCACCACCACGGGGCCATTCAGATGGCCGCGCCCGTGAGTACCGAATGCCGACATTCCTTAGAGCCCCACTGATGCCAGCAGGTGGCCGACTTCCTGCTTGCCCAGGTTCCGGATGCTGCCCTGGCGCTGGTCGCCCAGACCGATGGGACCGACCTTGACCCGGACAAGCCGGAGAACAGGGAAGCCCACGGCGTCGAAGAGTCGGCGCACGATCCGGTTCTTACCGGAGTGGAGTACTACTTCGATCAGCACGTGGCCGGGTGTGGAATCCACCAGCTTGAAGGAGTCGACAGAAGCAATGCCGTCCTCAAGCTCAACGCCGGCACGCAGTTGGGCGCCGACTCCCTGGGGGAAAGGGCCCCGCACCTGGACGAGGTACGTCTTGGGCACTTCGTAGGAAGGGTGTGTCAGGCGGTTCGCCAGCTCGCCGTCGTTGGTCAGCAGCAACAGACCCTCGGTGGCGACGTCGAGACGGCCCACGTGGAACAGCCGTTCGCCATGGCTGTTACGGACAAAATCGCTGATGCACGGGCGTCCGTCGGGATCCTCCATCGTGGAAACAACACCCTTGGGCTTGTTGAACACCATGTACACGAGGGACTCGTCGAGCTGGATGCGCAGGCCGTCCACGTGGATGACTGCAGTTTTGGGATCGACGCGGACGCCGAGTTCGGTAACAACCTGGCCGTCGACTTCCACGCGGCCTTCAGCGATCATCTCCTCGCACACGCGCCTGGAGGCGACGCCGGCCTGAGCCATGACCTTCTGCAGCCTGATGCCGTCGGCATCGTGGAGCTCTGACTGGGGTACTTCGTTGCGCGGGCCGCGTTTTCGGGCAGGCTTCCGCACCGGCCCAAGGTTCTGGCCGAAGCGTTCGCTGCCGAAGGCGCGCGGGCCCGCGGAATTCTGTGCACCCGTCCGCGGCTTGGGCTTCAGCGCCCCGGGTGTGCCGGGAGTTTTTCCTGCGCCGGGCTTCCGGGCGGCAGGCTTCCTGGCCGATGGCTTCGCACCGGTCTTCCAATCACCCGACTTGGCTGCGTCGGTTCCCCTGCCCGCCGGGGCGCTGCCCGTGGGCTGCTCATCGGGGTCGATGAAGCGCTCCTCGCGGGGCTTGGGGTGCTTAAAGGGGCGGTCTCCGCCGCCCTTGGAGAAATCGCGCTGGCCAGCATTACGCTGCGCTCCAGTGCGTGGTCCTGCATTGCGTCCTGAACTGTTACGTCCTGAACTGCTACGTGGTGAACCCTGGCGTCCCGCCTGTGTCATGACCCGTCCTTCGTTAATGTGGCCGAACTGTGTATCTCTCTTCAACACACTAGCCAGCCGTGCAGAATCTTTCTGCCCTTGTGGTTACTCTCGCGCAGGCCTGAGCGGCCTACATTCTTCCGGCATCATAAAATTCTTCTATGCCTTCAAGCCCCGGAAGATGGGGTGAAAGCTGAGGCAACTCAGCCACCGAGCCGATTCCCATGCGTTCAAGGAAATACGACGTTGTGCGGTACAGGATGGCCCCGGATTCGGGGTCGTTTCCTGACTCCTCAATCAGTCCGCGTTGGGTGAGGGTCCGCACAACGGAGTCAACATTAACCCCACGAATTGCAGACACCCTCGCCCGCGAAACGGGCTGGCGGTAAGCGATGACGGTGAGCGTCTCAAGCGCCGCCTGCGTCAGCCTGGCTGTCTGTCCTTCAAGCACAAAGCTGCCGACCAGATCGGCGAACTCTGCGCGGGAATAGATCCGCCAGCCTCCGGCGATACTCCGCAATTCAAAACCCCGGGGGCTGGTTCCGAAGCCAGCATCGCTGGCATCGTCCATGTCCGGGGCTTTAACAGTATAGCCGTTATACTCGCGCTGCAGTTCCGCCAGGAGCTGTTCGACGACGTCGACGGTCAGGTTGAGCCCGGCAGCAAGCTCAGTGGGCGTGGCCGGCTGGTCGATAACCATCAGAACGGCTTCCAAAGCTGCGCGGGCGCCGCCCGGGAGTTTTGACAGGTCGTTTCCCGTCTGATCGGGTGCCGCAACCGGTTCATTCACGGCTGTTCCTCATATTCTTCGCTCAGATTCTCGCTGCTCCAGGAAGCAGTATCAGCCGTCCAATGAATTGTCAGGTCGCCCAGCGGCTGGAGCTGGTCAAATCCGACCGCCTTGTCCCGGTACAACTCAAGCAGCGCCAGGAAGCGGGCCACCACCACGAGGGTGGACTCGGCATCGTAGATCAGGGCCCTGAAAGACAGAGGCTTTCCCTGCTGCAGCTTCAGCCCGATGATCTCTGCCTGCTCTTTGACGCTCACAGTAGAGCCGTGAAGGTGGGCAAGGCCCACTTGGGTAGCGGGGACATCCTTTGGCTTCAGGGCCGACTGGGCGAGGGCAGCGAACTGTTCGGGAGTATGCCGCCAGACGAGTTCAGGAAGCAATGCCGCAAAATGGCCCTCGAGTGCCACCTGCCGCGGGTAGCGGCCTGCTTCCAGTTCCAGTGTTGAATTGATGAGGCCGGCAACCTCTTTGAAGGCCTTGTACTGGAGGAGCCGGGCGAAGAGGAGGTCCCTGGCCTCGAGCAGGGCAATATCCTCGTCGTCCTCGACTTCTCCAGCAGGAAGGAGCCGGGCTGCCTTGAGGTCAAGGAGTGTTGCGGCTATCACCAGGAATTCGCTGGCCTCATCCAGGGCCCATTCCTCGCCGAGTTTCTGCAGCCCCCGGATGTATTTGATGAATTCATCGGTGACCGTTGCCAGCGCCACCTCCGTGATATCAAGCTGATGCTTGGAGATAAGACCAAGGAGGAGGTCGAAAGGGCCGGTGAAATTCGCCAGGCGCACTTCGAAGCCCGGCTTCTTAGCTACGCCCGTCTCCGCAACATCGACTGCTGTGGTCATCGGTGGCTAGGGTGCGCCACCGCGCGAGATCAGTTCTTTGGCCAGGTTCCGGTACGCATCAGCGCCTATGTGGTTAGCTGCGTAGCTGGTGATGGGTTCAGCGGCTACGGTTGCGTCGGCGAACTTGATGGAACGCTTGATGACGGTTTCGAAGACTTTGTCCCCAAAGGCCTCCACCAGCCGCGTGATGACCTCACGGCTGTGCAGCGTCCGGGCGTCGTACATAGTGGCCAGCACACCGTCCACCTGGAGCCTGGGGTTCAGCCGGTCCTGCACCTTGTCGATCGTTTCCACGAGCAGGGCCACAGCGCGCAGCGCAAAGAACTCACAGATCAGCGGAATGATAACGCCGTGGGCCGCAGTAAGGGCATTGACGGTCAGCAGGCCGAGAGAGGGCTGGCAGTCGATGAGAACGACGTCGTAGTCATCCTCAACGCTCTTCAGCGCCCGGTCCAGAACCTGTTCACGCGCGACTTCATTAACCAGCTGGACCTCGGCCGCGGAGAGGTCGATGTTTGCCGGGAGCAGGTGAACGTTCTCCACGCCTGTCTGGTGGATGGCATCGCGGATGTCCACCTTGCGGTCCATAAGCACGTTATAGACGGTCAGGTCGAGCTCATGCGGGTTAACGCCGAGGCCCGCGGACAAGGCGCCCTGGGGATCGAAGTCCACCAGGAGGACGCGCCGCCCGTACTCGGCCAGGGCCGCGGCGAGATTGATAGTGGAGGTGGTTTTACCCACCCCACCCTTTTGGTTCACCATGGCTATCACACGCGCCGGCCCGTGGGATGTCAGCGGGGCGGGTTCCGGAAACTCACGGTGGGGGCGTCCTGTGGGACCCATGACCGCGTCTTCCAGATCGAGGTCCATGCCTTCCAGAGTTGCTGAACCGTGTTCGCTGCTCACGTATCTATCCACACTTTCGATGACGGTGATTATTGCCGGCGCATTTTTCCGGTGATTGTTGCCGCTGATCTCCTGCCGCTGGCTTCCCAGCGCCGATCCTGCTTCTTCCCAAGGTTACAGCGCCGCGCCTGGTATTCAACGAACCACGACACGCCCCCTTGCCCGCGCCTTTACCTTCTGGTATAGCTTCAAGGTTGCCGACGGGAATACGGAAACCGCCCGCTCAGCGTCTGCTGTTCGGGCGGCTTCCGTAGGAAATGTTGAGGGTGTTGCCGGGACTCCTAGACGGTGGCCGGAACGGCCTGGCCCTTTGTTTCCTCGACCTCGTGGTGATGGGCGATCATGGTGGTCTCGTCGAACGGCTCTTCACCCGAGAGCACGCGCTCAACCTGGCCGCCGTCGATTTCCTTCACCCAGGTTCCGATGAGGACCGTTGCCACGGCGTTGCCTGTGAAGTTGGTCAAGGCGCGGGCTTCTGACATGAAGCGGTCGATGCCGACGATCATGCCGACGCCACCGAGCAGTTCCGGCTTGTGGGCCTGGAGGCCTGCGGCCAGCGTGGCCAGACCGGCACCGGTCACACCGGCTGCGCCCTTGGAAGCGATGATCATGAAGATGAGCAGTGAGATCTGGGCTCCGAGGTCCAGCGGCGTTCCCATGGCGTTGGCAACGAACAGCGACGCCATGGTCAGGTAGATCGCGGTGCCGTCGAGGTTGAATGAATAGCCCGTGGGAACGGTGACGCCAACAACAGGCTTGGAAACACCCAAGTGCTCCAATTTTGCGATGAGGCGGGGAAGCGCCGCTTCGGAGGACGATGTGGAGAAGATCAGCAGGTATTCGCGGCCCAGGTACTTCATGAGCCGGAAGATGTTTACGCCTGAAACAGCCTGCAGCAGCCCACCCAGGATCACAACGATGAAGAGTGCGCAGGTGACGTAGAAGGCCGCCATAAGCGTGAACATGCTCACGATAGCCGCAAAGCCGGTGGCGCCGACGACAGCAGCGATAGCACCGAAGGCACCGACCGGAGCAAGCCACATGATCATGATGAGGATCCGGAACACGACCGCCTGGCCATGGCCGATTGCCTTGAGAACGGGAGCGCCCTGGGCACCCATCTTCTGCAGTGCGAAACCGACGAGGATAGCGGCAAAGAGAGTGGGCAGGACCGGAATGTCGCCCGGAATGATGCCCAGGAGGAAGGCGACAGTGCTGTCTACTTCAGCCTTCTTGTTGGGGTCGTACGGCGCCAGCTTCAGGCCCTCGCCCGGGTGGATCAGGTTGCCCACCACCAGGCCGATGCCCAGGGCGAATGTCGACATGATGACGAAGTAGCCCAAGGCAAGGCCGCCGACCTTGCCAACCGTTGCAGCCTTGGCGATGGAGCCGATCCCCAGCACGATGGTGCAGAAGATAATCGGAGCGATCATCATCTTGATCAACTTGATGAAGCCATCGCCCAACGGCTTGAGCGATTTTCCAACTTCGGGAAACAGCAAACCGACGAGGGCGCCCAGGATAACGGCGGCGATGACGGCAATGTAAAGGTAATGGGATTTGTCCAGCCCCTTGCGGGCGGCCTTGGCAGGCGCTGCTGACTCTCCTCTTTGAGAAGCCATGATGTGTCTCCTTATGGATAATCTGGAAGACGTTCGGCACAGTCTCTGAGCTCTTCACGTCGGTCCGGTGTGATATCCATCATTGGGTACATAGTGATGTGGCTCACCGTTGCGTTCATATTGGTCATGAAAGGTACCCATGAGGCACAAATGGAGCATTGCCCGCAGGCTGTTCGTGGCGCACCTGCTGTTTGTGCTTGCCCTCACCGCGATCGTAGGCACGGCAACGTTCCTTGATGCGCGCGATCATGCTTATGCAGAGGCGGGACGGCGGATGGCTGGAGTGGCGACGGCGATAGCAGACAACCCGCTGGTCCTGGAGGCGGCGGCCACACCGGATCCCACAGGCACGCTCCAGCCATATGCACTTAATGTCATGAGGGACGCCGGCGCTGATTTCATCACCATCATGGCTCCTGACCGGACCAGGTGGACCCATCCCCGGGATGAAGAAATCGGGCGCCCTTACATTGGCTCCATTGACGCCGCCCTGGCCGGGAGTGTCTACACAGAAGTCACCGCCGGGACACTGGGCCCCTCAGTGCGCACAATTGCGCCCGTCAAGGATGCTGCGGGAAACGTCAAGGCCCTGGTTTCGGCCGGCGTAACGGTGCGGACAGTGGATGTCGCGGTTTCGGGGCGCCTGCCAGCCGTTCTGGCGATCGCTTTCGCGCTCCTGGTGGGCGGTTCGGTGGCGTCGTGGCTCCTCGGAAGGTATTTGCGCCGGGTCACCCGCGGCTGGGGGCCCGAACAACTCGCGCAGCTCTTCGCCTATTACGAATCTGTCCTGCATTCAGTCCGCGAAGGAGTCATCCTGATTGACAGCAAGGGCAAAGTGGTGATGTACAACGACCAGGCAGCGGAACTCCTGGGGCTGACCCCAAGGGAAACTGACGGCGATCCGAGCGATCCGCCGTCGCTCTCTGAGCTGCCTTTGGCGTCAAGCCTGCAGACATTGTTCGAATCGGGAAGGCTGGCCCACGACGAAATTCATCTGACGGGCTCCCGCATCCTCGTGGTAAACCAGGGTCCGGCACTTGGGCCACCCTCCCAGGGCCGCCAGCGCGACCAGGTCTTCGGCACAGTGGCCACCATCCGTGACAGGACGGAAATTGAGTCCCTTGGTTCCGAACTGGAAACCATGCGGACATTATCTGCTGCCCTTCGTTCCCAGACCCACGAACACGCCAACAGGCTGCATACGCTGGTCTCCCTGATGGAACTGGGACGAACGGAAGATGCCCTGGATTTCGCCACCAAAGACCTCGAGCTCAGCCAAAAGCTCACTGACGAGTTGGTTGATTCCGTTGAGGAGCCTGTTCTCAGCGCGTTGGTTATGGGTAAAGCCGCGGAGGCGCACGAGCGCGGCGTCGAACTGGTCCTTGACGCAAAGGGGTCAACAGAGCTTGCCGGCCTTGCCGTCCAGGATCTGGTGACCATCCTCGGCAATCTGTTGGATAACGCCATCGACGCCGCCGCTGAAGCCCCCTCCCCCAAACGCGTAGAGCTGGCTTTGCACTCCACCGGGGAGAGTCTGGAGATCACCGTGCAGGATACTGGTAGCGGAGTTGATCCACGATCTGTAGATGACGTTTTCAGTTATGGTTTCAGCACCAAGGCACCCGGCAAGTACGGTCGGGGCATCGGACTGGCACTGGTCCGTCAAGCAGTCCAGCGTTTGGGTGGAACGTTGACCATCACCAACCCGGGCGGTGCGCTTTTCCGCGTTGTTCTGCCCTCGGGTACTAAGGAGCAGTTTTGAGCGATATCCGCGTGCTCGTCGTCGAAGACGAACCAATCGCCTCCGCTGCACATGCCGCCTATGTGCAACGTCTCGACGGATTCTCACTCGCAGGGACAGCCCCGGACGGGCAGTCGGCGCTCCGGCTCCTGGCGGAGTTTTCCGCTGCCGGGAACCAAGTGGAGTTGGTGCTCCTCGACATGAATCTGCCGGACCTTCATGGGCTGGACATAGCCCGCCGGATGCGGTCCTCCGGCCTGTTTTCCGACATCATCGCCATTACCGCCGTACGGGAGCTGAACATCGTGCGCAGCGCCGTCGCGATTGGAGTAGTCCAGTATCTGATCAAGCCGTTCACGTACGCCACCTTCGCCGAGAAGCTCACAAACTACAGACTCTTCCGCGAGCAGCTGGCATCATCTGACGACGGAAAAACCAAAACCGGGGCCTCCCAGAGCGACGTCGATCAGGCCTTCGCAAGCCTGCGGACACCGTCGGAACTCCAGTTACCCAAGGGTTTGTCCGTATCCACGTTGGACTCGGTCAAGGACTTTCTCCGCAAGGAAGATGCTGCTGTATCCGCCAGTGAAGTGATGGACGAGCTGGGAATGTCCCGCGTGACTGCCCGGCGCTACCTGGAGTATCTGGCGGACGCAGGATCGGTATCGCGAGCGCCGCGATACGGAGCGCCCGGGAGACCCGAGAACGAGTATCGCTGGACCCGCGGCTGACCGAGCCGCAAGGTTCCCTCTGTATACAAAAGCTGTTGCCGATACGAGAACTCCGGTTCTTTCTCCCGATACCGCCCCTTTTGTGTATACACTGAAGGTAAATCAGGATGAAGGCGGGGTGATCATGCGGGCCAGCGATCGGGCTTATGAGGCCCTGCGCGACGACATCATCGAGTGGCGCCTTCGTCCAGGCACCGTGCTCGGAGAAGTCGAGCAGTCGGAGCGCCTGGGCATCTCGCGGACACCCCTCCGGGAAGCCCTCGGCCGCCTCACCGCTGAAGGACTGACGACGGCGTCAGGAGGGCGCGGCGTCGTCGTCACCGACATTTCACTGAAAAATATCGACCAGCTGTTCGAACTGCGGGAAACCCTGGAAGGACGGGCCGCTGCCCTCGCTGCCGAACGCGGTGATCCCGCCGCGTTTCAGAAACTCCACGCAGAGTTCATGGGTGCTCCCGCTTTGATTCAGGCCGATGACCCTGCCCGGCACGACTACTACGGTCTGGTGGGGCGCCTTGATTCAGCGATCGACTCAGCCATAACCAACACTTACTTCGCACAGGCCATGCGCAGTTTACGCGTACATCTGGTGCGTGTCCGGCGGTTGGCAGCCGACGACGCCGGCCGGCTCACCTCCGCCGCTGCCGAGCACGCCGCCATTGCCGAGGCTATCGCCGCAGGCAATCCCCGCCTCGCCGAAGCGGCCACCATGCTCCACCTGCACCGCAGTCTCTCCCACGTCAAAGCCACGCATACACCTCTTTAGAAGGAGCCCCATGGTCAAGGAACACCACGTCCGCGTTTACCGGAGCGAGGAAAAACTGCCCCGCGAAGAGCAGCTGGCCCACAAGATCGCCCTGGTTGCGGCAGATCCCGTCGCTGTGGCCGATGACGTCACGGCCATGGTGATCAACAGGATCATCGACAACGCCTCCGTTGCGGTTGCCTCCCTGAACAGGGCTCCCATTGTGGCGGCAAGGGCCCAGGCACTGACCCACGGTCCCAGCACCGGTGGCAAGGGAGCGAAGGTGTTCGGGATTGACGAGCGGGTCTCCCCCGAGTGGGCTGCCTGGGCTAACGGCGTGGCGGTTCGGGAACTCGATTACCACGACACGTTCCTGGCCGCTGACTACTCTCATCCCGGCGACAATATCCCGCCCCTCCTGGCCGTGGCCCAGCACGTTGGCTCCAGCGGGCAGGATCTGATCCGGGGGATCGCCACCGGGTACGAGATCCAGGTAAACCTGGTGAAGGCGATCTGCCTCCACAAGCACAAGATTGACCATGTGGCCCACCTTGGCCCCTCTGCCGCCGCCGGCATCGGCACCCTGCTGGGGCTCGACGTCGAGACCATCTTCCAGTCAGTGGGCCAGGCACTCCACACCACCACAGCCACCCGTCAGTCCCGTAAGGGCGAAATCTCCACCTGGAAGGCCCACGCCCCCGCCTTTGCCGGCAAGATGGCCATTGAAGCCGTGGACCGTTCTATGCGGGGCCAGACCTCGCCTGTGCCGATCTACGAAGGCGAAGACGGTGTCATTGCCTGGATGCTCGATGGCCCCGAAGCCTCCTACCTGGTGCCGTTGCCCGAGGCCGGTGAAGCCAAGCGGGCCATCCTGGACACCTACACCAAGGAACATTCTGCTGAATACCAGGCCCAGGCGTGGATTGACCTGGCACGGAAACTTCACGTCGAGCACCCTGAAGTAACCAATCCGGCGAACGTGAAATCAGTGTTGATCAAGACCAGCCATCACACGCACTTTGTGATCGGTTCCGGAGCCAACGATCCGCAGAAGTACAGCCCGGATGCCAGCCGCGAAACCCTGGACCACTCCATCCCCTACATCTTCACCGTCGCACTGCAGGACGGCAGCTGGCACCACGTGGATTCGTACGCACCGGAGCGGGCTCGCCGCGCGGACACTGTTGAACTCTGGCTAAAGGTCAGCACCGTCGAGGACCCCGAGTGGACGCGCCGCTACCACTCCCTGGATATTTCCGAGAAGGCGTTCGGCGGGTCTGTGGAAATCACCCTCACCGACGGATCCATTGTCACCGATCAAATCGCCGTCGCTGACGCCCATCCCCTGGGCGCCCGGCCGTTTGCCCGCGAGCAGTACATCACCAAGTTCCGCACTCTCGCTGCAGGGCTGGTGGACGAAAAAGAAATCGACCGCTTCCTCGACGCCGCCGCAAGGCTTCCGGAGCTGGCCGCCGGAGAGCTTGACCAGCTGAACATCACTGCGGCTACTGGTGTCATTGATTTCGCCGCGGCACCGAAGGGACTGTTCTGAGTGCTGTACTCCCACACCACCCCCGAGCAGAAACGGATCCGGCTCCGCGAACTCCTGGCGTCAGGAACGATCCAGCAGTTCCCCGGAGCCTTCAATCCCCTTTCTGCGAGACTGATCGAGGAGAAGGGCTTTGCGGGGGTCTACATCTCAGGTGCCGTACTCGCCAATGACCTTGGCTTGCCTGATATCGGCCTCACTACCTTGACGGAAGTAGCCACGAGAGCAGGCCAAATTGCCCGCATGACGGAGCTTCCGGCCATTGTGGACGCAGACACGGGTTTCGGCGAGCCAATGAATGTTGCCCGCACTGTCCAGGAGCTGGAAAACGCTGGCCTGGCCGGGTGCCACATTGAGGACCAGTTCAACCCAAAACGCTGCGGACACCTGGATGGCAAGAACGTAGTGGACCTCGACACCGCCACCAAAAGGATCCGGGCCGCAGCCGACGCCCGGCGCGATCCGAACTTCCTGATTATGGCCCGTACGGACATCCGCGCAACTGACGGCCTTGAAGCTGCCCAGGACCGTGCCGTAGCCCTGGTGGAAGCCGGCGCCGATGCGATCTTCCCGGAAGCCATGAAGGACCTGGGCGAGTTCAAGGCCATCCGGGAAGCCGTGGACGTGCCGATCCTGGCCAATATGACTGAGTTCGGCAAGAGCCCGCTGTTCACGGTTGAACAACTGCAGGCAGTCGGCGTGAACATAGTGATCTATCCCGTGACCCTCCTCCGTAGTGCCATGGGTGCTGCGGAGCGTACGCTGGAGACGATCAAGGCTGACGGCACCCAGGAGGCACAGGTGGAGAGCATGCTCACCCGAGCGCGGCTGTACGACCTTGTGGACTATGAGGCCTACAACCGCTTCGACACCGGTGTGTTCAACTTCCAGATTCCCGGAAAGAACTGACACCCGGATCCCACCGGTTTTGCCGGCCCAGGAGGGCCAATAGCGTCTCAAAGAAACAAAGGAGTTTTCAGCATGGCTGCAGAAGAGATCAAAAAGGGCCTCGCCGGCGTCGTGGTGGACACCACCGCAGTCTCAAAGGTCAACCCGGACACCAATTCGCTCCTCTACCGGGGATATCCGGTACAGGAACTCGCCGCCAGGTGCAGCTTCGAGGAAGTTGCGTTCCTGCTCTGGAATGGTGAGCTCCCCACGCCCGATGAACTTGCTGGGTTCAAGGCAAGGGAGCGCTCGGGCAGGGCACTTGACCCGGTCGTCAAACAAGTTATCGATGCCCTGCCCGCCACCGCGCATCCCATGGACGTGTGCCGGACTGCCACATCGGTGATGGGTGCCCGCCACAGCCTTGCCGAGGACTCGTCCCGGGAGGCCAACATGACCAAGGCAATCGACCTCTTTGCCGCAATGCCGGCCGTAGTTGCCTACGATCAGCGGCGGCGCCACGGCCAGGCGCTCGTCGAGCCGCGGGAGGATCTGGGCTACTCGGCGAATTTCCTGTGGATGGCTTTCGGTGAAGAGTCAGTGCCGGAGGTGGTGGAGGCGTTCAACGTCTCGATGATCCTGTATGCCGAGCACTCCTTTAACGCCTCCACGTTCACCGGGCGCGTCATCACGTCCACACTGTCCGATCTTCATTCTGCTGTCACAGGTGCCATCGGCGCCCTCAAGGGCCCTCTTCATGGCGGCGCCAACGAAGCTGTTATGCACACCTTCGATGAAATCGGCATCCGTCCGGAGGAGTCCCTGGAAGAAGCGGCAGTCAGGGCTAAGACCTGGATGGAAAACGCCTTGGCTCAAAAGAAAAAGGTCATGGGCTTCGGCCATCGCGTGTACAAGCATGGCGATTCCCGCGTGCCAACGATGAAGGCAGCGCTCGACAAGATGATCGCGCACTATGGCCGGCCGGAGCTCCTGGGCCTCTACAACGGCCTTGAGTCGGCGATGGAGGAGGCCAAGGGCATCAAGCCGAACCTCGACTACCCGGCAGGGCCTACGTACCACCTCATGGGCTTTGACACCGCCACGTTCACTCCCCTGTTCGTGGCCAGCCGCATCACCGGCTGGACCGCGCACATTATGGAGCAGGTGGAATCCAACTCCCTGATCCGTCCGCTCAGCCTTTACAACGGTGCCGAGGAACGGCACGTCCCGTAGTTCCTGCTATTCCACGTACGACGCCGGCCCGGTTACCTTCACAGGTGACCGGGCCGGCGTCGTACTGCTTGAGTGCTGCGCTAGCCGTTGATCTTCAACGACGTCACGATCCGCTTCAGGGTCTTGAACTCTTCGGTCTCCATGTAGGCACGAGCCTCTTCCATGGAGTAGAACTTCAGGTCGGATGCGGCCCCGGTGTTATAGTTCTGGGCGAAGAAGTACTCGCCAGACGGAAGGCCGCTAACAACATTCTGGGGATCGCACGTGGTGCCATTCACGCCCCAGCTCTCGTCAGCTATGCCGAGGTTGGCACTGTAGGGCGCGTACATCCCGGAGTTTGTATACGCGCTGTTGTCCCAGACCCGGAAGATAAACTGTGGCGGAATGGCCCGCTCCCCCTGCCTGCTGCTCGGGAAGGACATAGGGGTGCTGTCCAGGACCGTAAAGGGCGGGCACGGGGAAACAAGATTAGGTACATTGCGGGTTTGTCCGAAGCCCAGGGTGAGCAAAGTGCGGCCCTGCTCGTTGACTACATCCGAGTAGCGTCCGTCCTCCCGGCTGGCGATGGTCCAGTTGTCCGGATAGTCGAAGCTGCCAAGCCCGTTCTGACTCGTGTAGTTCTTCCACGTCACCGGCTTCTTCACTGATCTCAACTCGAGCGAGATGAGCATCCGCTTGATGTCCTTGTACTCTTGCGTTTGCATGTAGGCCTCGGCCTCGGCAACGGAGGCAAAGGTCATTGGAGCGTTCTCTCCGTCCTGTTGCAGTGACCACGTATCCCCAAAGGTGACAAGCGGAACGTCTTCCGGTCCGAGAAAGTTGTTGTAAAGGGCGCAGACAGCCGACGGAGGAACTAATTCACGATCGTTCAGAGCCATGGTTCCATACACTTTGTCGGACTGGATGATCCGGAAGGCAAACTCTGAAGGGCCCCGGGGAATCTCTTTCAGTTTCGCCGCTTTCTGCGGAATGTCCAGGACCACAGAGTCCAGCGTGTAGTACGGCTTGGGCTCGGGGCACATGTAACCGGCAGCGTGTGGTGATTCCTGCATTTTGCCCATCACCTTGCCTGCCTCGTTCAGCACCACGATGTTGCTGCCCCAGTACCCCGACGCGAATCCACCCTCGACAGGTGTTTCCTGGACGGTCCAACCCACCGGGTGCTCGAAGGTGGCTTGGCCTGAGGCGTCAGTGAACTTGGTCCAGGCGACGGGGGCCGCCGTCGGCGTGGGGGTGGGGGTTGAACTGGGAGTAGCGGTTGCAGTCGACGCCGGAACCGTCGTCGCTTCATTCGAAATTTCGACAGTAGCCGTGCTGGCGGGTTCGGGAAGTGCAGTCAGCGCACCCAGGTTTGTGGTCACGAGCACTCCCGCGGTCACGGCTGCGGCAGCGATGGTCAACAGGCCGGCAAGCCTTGCCGGCCGGCGACGGGCCGCGTCAAGGGAAGCGACCGGCGGAAGGGTATCGGTAAATGCTGCCGGCTCCGAAAACATCCGGCGCAAGGCCTCTTCCCCGTCCGGAACGGGGTGCGGATCCGATTTCATCGGGTCCGTACCTGAAATCAAATTCTTGATCGGATCCATGTTAGGCGCCCATCTTCTGTGTGACGGATTCGGTGCTGGCGGGTAGGAGTTTCCGGAACGCAGTACGCGCACGGTGAAGCCGGACCTTGGCTGCGGATTCACTGCATCCCAGGACGGCGGCGATTTCCGCCATGGTCAGCGCGTCCCAATAGGCGAGCTGGAGAATGTCCCTGTCCTTCTCGCGCATGGCATCCATCGCTTCCTGGACGGGAGCGTTGTCGTCGTCCGCCGCGTAGCGTGTTCGGACGTTGTGTTTGAGCTTGTCCTGCAGGGCCTGCTGCCGCTCGCGGCTGCGATAGGCATTTCCGATAAGGTTCCGGGCGATGGTCAGTAACCAGGTGACGGCAACCCCGACGTTCTCGTCCTGCTTCTGCCAGGCAACCCGAAACACATCCGCGGCCAGTTCCTGCGCGAGCTCAGGATCGTTCACTCTTCGCTGGACGAACGTGTAGACGCGCGGATAGTTGTCCTTGTGAAGGGCGATAAACGCCAATTCGCGCTCTGAAAGCACGCTTTCCCCCTGTGAAACGTAGTGTCCTGACCCGCAGGCTAAATGTGTAGTTTCCAGCCCGAAGGGGATGGTTACAAAAACTCGGAAATTGTCACCGCAGATTGAACTGTCTCGTTGTCCGGGTTGAGCGTCACCACAACGTTGACGTCACCCTTGGTGAGAGCGAGCGGAAGCCAGTGTTCGGCGTCGGCCCACATCCGCTCCAGCGGCAGGGATTCAAGCAGAAACCATTCGGGGATGATTTCAATGCTTTCGGCCGGCTCTCCTTGCCAGGTACGGGTCGTAAAGAGGATTGCCGACATGTTCCAGAGAGGACGGGCCGGAAAAACAAAGTCGACTTTGCCTGCAGGCCGCAGATCGGATTGGAGAACGGTAATTCCGGTTTCCTCGTAAACCTCCCGGCACACAGCTTCAGCTGCCGACTCGCCGGGTTCGATATGGCCTCCCACACCGACGATCTTGCCGGTCCCGAAGCCGGTCTTCTTGAGCCCCAGCAGCACCTCTGTGCCTACTCCCTCAAGATCGCGGAGGAGGAAGCAGAGCGTAACAGGCGCGGAGGTCATACCCCCAACAATATCCCCGGCTTAGCCGAGCGCGCGGGGATGCGCCGCTGCGTAAATTTCGCGCAGGGTATCCGCTGTCACCAGCGTGTACACCTGGGTGGTGGTAACTGAGGCGTGGCCGAGAAGTTCCTGGACCACCCGCACGTCAGCCCCGCCTTCCAGAAGATGGGTGGCGAAGGAGTGCCGGAGCGTGTGCGGTGAGACGTCCTTGGTGATCCGGGCTTTCTCTGCCGCTGCTTTGAGAATGGTCCAGGCGCTCTGCCTGCTGATCCGCCCTCCCCTCGCATTCAGGAACAAGGCTGGAGTCCCTCTCCCCTTGCCCGCCAGGAGGGGGCGTCCCCGGACCAGGTACGAATCAAGTGCCCGTGCACCAAAGGAACCCAGAGGCACCAGACGTTCCTTGGATCCCTTGCCAAAAAGACGCACGATGGCCGGCCCCTCGTCCGCTCCTTGCAGCGAGATATCGTCGACGTCGAGCCCCACTGCCTCACTGATGCGCGCACCAGTGGAGTACAGGAACTCCAGGAGCGCGCGGTCGCGCAGGCCTGTGGGGGTGTCTGTTGCCGCTGCCTCGAGAATCCGCGTTACTTCTTCCACGCTGATGGCTTTGGGGAGCCGCTTGCCAGGCATAGGCGGGTGCACATCACTGGCAGGGTCCGCCGTCGTCGTTCCTTCAAGCGCCCAAAACTTGTGCAGCCCGCGTACCGCAACCACTGTCCGCGCGGCCGAGCGGACACCGAGCACCGATCCCCCATCAGAGCCATCCGACAATGCCTGCACAAACGCCGTCACGTGCCGCCGCGTCACGTCGTCAGGGCGCGCGACGCCGGCCGACGCAAGGTAGTTGGCGTACCTCGAAAGGTCCCTCCGGTAAGCCGACAGGGTGTTTACCGCCAGTCCTCGTTCCACGCCCATGTGCTGCAGGTAGTCGGTGACACCCCGATCGATTGCGGACGGTGGCCGTGGCGTCTGTGAAGTGCTGTCCGGTGCTTCCGCCCCCTCAACCGTCGCAGTGTCGGACATCAGCGCTGGCTGGGGTGAGCCGGCCACGGTGCATCGGCCGGACGGAGGTGCTGAAAGTCATTACCTCTGCCAGCTGCAGCCGCAAGGATTCCGACGACGGCGGAAGGGTTGTGAAGGCGGCCATCCAGCACGGCTTCAACGGCCTCGTCCAGGGAGGTCCAGTGCAGTTCGATTTCCGCTTCCTCGTCAGTGCGGACGTGGAGTTCGTGGTGAGGTACAGCGGTCAGGTCCCGTGCAAGGTAGATGCGGATGGCCTCGCTCGAGGAACCTGGAGAATTAAAGAAATCAACGAGGACGTTCCAGGTTTCTGCGACGAGATCCGCCTCTTCGGCCAGCTCACGGGCGGCACCCACAACGAAGTCCTCGCCATGAACGTCCAGCAGTCCCGCCGGGATCTCCCAAAGGTCCATTCCCACCGGATGCCGGTACTGCTTGATCAGCAGCACCTCGCCAGCGTCGTTCATGGGCAGCACTGCCACCGCGCCGGGGTGGTCGATGTAATCCCGGGTCAGGGCATCGCCGTCGTCGGTCAGTTTGAAGCTGTCACTGACAACATCCCAGATGCGGCCCTCATAGACGGTCCGGGACGACAAAAGACGGCGCGGACTCGGTACATCCGAAACCTGCCGTGCAGCGTTGGGGGTTTCAGATATATGAGGCATCGCGCCGTCCTTTTGTCGTGCTGGGCTTACTTGGCCGGCACCACGCTGTCCGCTTTTTCCTTGCGGACCGGTGCCTCAGCACCCACTGTATTACGTTTTGTGGTGGCTCCCTGCTGGTGGTCCAGCGCAGCCTTCACCAGACCCGCGAAGAGTGGGTGAGGGCGGGTAGGCCGTGAGCTCAGCTCAGGGTGGGCCTGCGTGGCCACGTAGTACGGATGCGTCTCGCGGGGAAGTTCAACGAACTCCACGAGCTTGCCGTCAGGAGAGGTGCCTGAGAAGACGAGCCCTTCAGCAGCGATCTGTGCCCGGTACTTGTTGTTGACCTCGTAGCGGTGGCGGTGCCGTTCGCTGACCGTGGTGACGCCGTAGGTCTCTGCGATAACGGAGCCCTCGTCCAGCTTGGCCTCGTACAACCCGAGCCGCATCGTGCCGCCAAGGTCGCCCTTGCCTTCAACGATGTCGAGCTGCTCTTCCATGGTGGCAATGACAGGATGCTTGGAGTCGGGTTCAAACTCGCTGGAGGAAGCGCCTTCCAGCCCCACCACGTTGCGTGCATATTCAATCACCATGCACTGCAGCCCCAGGCAGAGGCCCAGGACCGGCAGCTTGGTCTGACGTGCGAAAGTCAGGGCGCCCAGCTTGCCTTCGAGGCCGCGGATTCCAAAGCCGCCGGGAACACAGATCGCGTCGACGCCGGCGAGGGAAGTTATTGCACCCTCCTGCGTCTCGCATTCGTCCGATGGAACCCAGCGGATCTTTACCTTGGTGTCGTTCGCAAACCCGCCTGCTCGGAGGGCCTCGGTCACCGAAAGGTAGGCGTCCGGAAGGTCAATGTACTTGCCCACAAGCGCAACTTCGACCTCGTGCTTGGGATTGTGTACAGCTTCCAGAAGCTTGTCCCAGCTGGTCCAGTCCACGTCCTTGAACGGCAGGTCGAGGGCTCGGACAATGTACGAGTCCAGGCCCTGGGAATGAAGGGTCTTGGGGATGTCGTAGATGCTGGGGGCATCCGGGGCGCCAATGACCGCGTCAATATCGACGTCGCACATGCGGCCGATCTTTTCACGCATGGGCTGCGGCACCTCCCGATCCGACCGGATCACGATAGCTTCCGGCTGGATGCCGATGGAGCGCAGCGCGGCCACCGAGTGCTGGGTCGGTTTGGTCTTCAGTTCCTGGGACGGACCGATGTACGGGACCAGGGAGACGTGGAGGAAGAAAACATTGCCCCGGCCGATGTCCTGCCGTACCTGGCGTGCTGACTCCAGGAACGGCTGGGACTCAATATCGCCGACGGTCCCGCCGATTTCGGTGATGATGACGTCAGGGGCATTCTTGCCCTCGGACGGCAGCCGCATGCGCCGCTTGATTTCGTCCGTGATGTGGGGAATGACCTGCACAGTATCGCCCAGGTATTCGCCACGGCGTTCCTTGGCGATAACAGTGGAGTAGATCTGCCCGGTGGTGACGTTGGCCGAACCCTCAAGGTTCTCGTCCAGGAAGCGCTCGTAGTGTCCGATGTCGAGGTCTGTCTCAGCGCCGTCGTCGGTGACAAAAACCTCACCGTGCTGGAACGGGTTCATTGTGCCGGGATCCACGTTCAGATAGGGATCCAGCTTTTGCATTGTTACAGACAAACCGCGTGCCCGCAGCAGGTGTCCGAGGCTTGAAGCCGTCAGTCCCTTACCGAGCGAGGACGCCACACCACCGGTGACGAAGATGTGTTTGGTCGTCTTGGACGAGCCCGGGAACCGGGAATTTACACGGGAATTTGATCGCTGCACCACGGAATTCGAGCCTATCATCAATTGCGCCTTCCACGGGTCCATCCGGTTGTTCCCCCAAAGCCTCAAGTCTCGCTTGTTTGGACGGCTACGATCAAGGGGTGACGACGCCGGATCCCGTAAACCCGCCCAATGAAAGCAGCCAAACGCCAACTTTCCCTCCGTCTTTCGTGTCGCTGGCCCTCGCATCGATTCCGGTGCCGGACTATGCCGATGTGATTGTTCTCCCAGTGCCTGCAGGAAGCCCTGTGGAACCACGGCTTTGGGCAGAGACGATCTTTTCAGTCGCCGGCGTCCCGCTCTGGGTCAAGTGGCTGTTGGGCATCCGCCAAGCCTTGGTGCCCTTGATCGGAGTCAAACCGGCACCGAAAGACATTTTCGCCGTGGCCAGTGTTGTTGGTGAAGAAGCTCTTATCAGCGCCGACGACAAGCACCTTGATTTCCGTTGTGGAGTGGCCATGGATGCTTCAGGAAAGCTTCTGCGGGTCACCACGGCCGTGCGGTTCAAGGGATGGAGTGGCCGTCTCTATTTCCTGCCCGTGAGGGTTCTGCATCCGCTCGTGGTGCACGCCATGATGGCCAGGGCCATCCGGGTGCTGGCTCCCCGCTAAGCCCGCTGGGGCAGGAGGCGGGCGTCTTCCAGGAGTTCTTTCGCGTGGGCTTGTGCCGATTCCGAGTCCTCTTGCCCCGCCAGCATCCTCGCAAGCTCCTTGATCCGTTCGGATGCGTCCAGCAACTGCACATCACTGGAGGTGAATCCAGTGGCAGTAGCGCCGTCGGAGCCGCGTACAGAGGTCTTGGTGACGCGGATGTGCTGGTCAGCGAAAGCCGCCACTTGGGGCAGGTGGGTCACCACCAGCACCTGGACATGCTGGGCCAGCATGGCCAGCCGGCGCCCGATTTCCACGGCCGCGCGGCCGCCAACGCCGGCATCCACTTCATCGAAGACGAACGTCGGCACGGGATCTACCGCGGCCAGCACCACCTCGATGGCCAGCATGACGCGGGAGAGCTCACCGCCGGAGGCGCCCTTGCCGAGAGGACGTGCAGGGGCTCCCGCATGCGGCTGAAGCAGGAACGAGATCTCATCCACGCCAAAGGGACCTAGTTGTCCGCCCGCTTCGAGGTTGATGACCAGCGTTGCATCCGCCATGGCCAGCGCCTTCAGCTCGGAACTGACACGGGCTGAAAGATCCTTGGCTGCCTTGGCCCTGATCTTGCTGATGGCTGCTGCCTGTTTCCTCAATTCGGCCTCCGCGCGGACAACTTCGGCGTCGAGCGCCTCGATCCGCGTGGAATCGTCCTGGAGTTCGTCGAACCTGACCCGGGCGTTTTCGGCCCAGACCAGGACTTCGTCGATGCTCGGTGCGTACTTGCGGACCAGCTTGGCTAATGCGGCCCGCCGGTCCTCGATCTCGGCGAGCCGCTCCGGCCCCTCCGAGTCCAGTCCCGCCTGGTAGCTGGCCAGCTCCGTAGCGATGTCGTTGAGCAGGAAGCCGACTTCGGCAAGCCGGGCAGCGGCCGCACCCAGCTCGGCGTCGTGCTCCGCAACATGCTCCAGGGTCCGTTTCGCTGCATCCACCAAGGTGGTTGCGTCACCGGAATCGCCGAAGTCCTCCGCAATAAGAGCCTGGTGCGCGGTATTCGCGGCAATCCTCAGCTCTTCCACATTGGCCAGCTTCACGGCCTCGGCCTTGAGGGACTCGTCCTCACCTGGTTGGGGATCCACCTCATCAATTTCGGCCAAGGCGATCTCCAGCGACTCGGCTTCACGCAGCCTGTCACGGGCGGCGCTGCGGAGCGTATCGAGCTCCGCCTGGATGGACTTCCAGTGACTGTACAGCGCCTGGTAGGTGGCGAGCGGAGCAGTGAGGGAATCACCGGCAAACTTATCCAGGGCACCACGCTGGGCGGTAGCGCCCTTCAACCTGATTTGATCCGACTGGCCGTGGACCACCACGAGGGTTTCCCCGATTTCGGCGAGGACGCCGACCGGGGCGGCCCGCCCGCCAAGGAAAGCACGGCTGCGGCCGTCCGCTCCCAGGCGCCGGGCGAGGATAAGTTCAGCGCCGCCGTCGAACTCCTCCACGTCTGCGCCGGCCTCCAGCGCCCGCACAACGGCGGGATGCCCGTTTTCCAGCTTCAGTACCGCCTCAGCGGTGGCACTTTTTGCCCCGCTCCGGACGGCACCGGCGTCTGATCTTGCCCCCAGCAGAAGACCGACGGCGGTAACCACCATGGTTTTACCCGCGCCGGTTTCGCCGGTCACGACACTCAACCCGGGGCCTAGCGGCAACGTAGCATCCGTGATGACGCCGAGATCGCGGATTCTCAGTTCTTCAAGCACGATTCACCTCGCAGTGGTGGGGTCGGGGGCTGCCGGCGGTTCTTCCGGATGTTCTTCCGAAGAAATTGCCGGCCGGGAAGCTGAAGGCAACGGCGTCGGCGGCAAAGGCATCGGCTTGGGTGTACGGACAATGGGGATGGGGCCGGTGTGAACGGATTCCGCTTTTGGTACAGGCCCCCTCCAGCCGTGGATGGGCAATTCGAACTTGCGGACCAGCCGTCCTGAGAACGGCGTGGGGTGGGTCCGGGCCAGCCGTACGGGTGTTGCCGACCGGGTAACCTCCACCCGCGAACCGGGCGGGAGATCAACGGAGCGCCGCCCGTCGCACCACAGAACTCCCTGAGCGTCAGTGCGGCCCAGAACTTCGACAGCGAGTTTCGAGCGGGGCGAGACCACCAACGGTTTGGCAAAGAGGGCATGGGCGCTGATCGGGACAATCACGAGGGCTTCCACTTCCGGCCACACCACGGGCCCTCCGGCGGAAAAAGCGTAGGCAGTGGAGCCGGTAGGGGTTGCCAGCACAATGCCGTCGCACCCGAAGGTGGTCAGCGGGCGTTCGTCCACTTCCGTAACCACTTCGAGCATCCGCTCCCGGTTGCCTTTTTCGATGGCAGCTTCGTTGAGCGCCCACGTGTGCCAAATCTTTTGCCCGCGGACCCAGACCTGAACATCGATGGTCATTCGCTCTTCCACGGTGTACTGCCTGCTGGCGATCCACTCAACAGTCTGGGCGAGGTCTGCCCGTTCACTTTCGGCAAGGAAACCAACGTGGCCCAGGTTGACGCCCAGGAGCGGCACGTCCACTTCACGGACAAGTTCAGCGGCGCGGAGAATGGTTCCGTCTCCGCCGAGGACCATAACAAGTTCAACATCGGGCAGCTGGATGTGATCATGGAGGACCTCAACAGGGTGTTCCAGCCGGCCGAAGTAGCGCTCCATGTCGCCAAGCTCCGACTCCTGCATCACAGGCACAATCCCGGAGGAATGGAGCTGTTCGCAAGCCTCCCATGCAGCTTTCAGTGATTCCTCGCGGCCGGTGTGGGCAAGGACCAGTACACGCCTGCTCATCGGGTTCCGCTTTCTAGTGGTTCTTTAATGGACTCGGCCAAATACTTCCAAGCAACTCGGCAACAGCTGCGTCACGCCCTTCGATCTTAGGCAAGTCTGGAACCATCCTGCGTTTTATCCACAGGAAGTATTCAACGTTTCCGTCCTGGCCGGGCAAGGGACTGGCTGCCAGCCCCCGCAATTCCAGTCCCGACTCTGCGGCAGCCGACGCTACTTTAGCCACTGCCCGGCGCCGCTCCAGCTCGGAATTGACCACACCGGTCCGGGCCAGCCTGTCCTTGCCGATCTCGAACTGGGGTTTGACCATGAGCACCATGTCTCCGCCATGCTCTGTGCAGGCCGCCAGCGGTTCAACCACCAGGGTGAGGGAGATAAAGGACAAATCGGCCACAGTCAGCTGCGCCGGGCCGCCGATATCATCAGCCTTCATGTAGCGGACATTGAGCCCTTCATGGACGTCTACACGCGGATCTGACCGAAGTTGCGGCACCAGCTGTCCATGCCCGACGTCGACTGCCACCACTCGTGCTGCACCGTGCTTGAGCAGCACCTCCGTGAAGCCGCCCGTGGACGCTCCTGCGTCCAGGCAGCGTTTTCCGCGGACGACAATTTCCGGGAAAGCCGTGAGCGCGCCGGCCAGTTTATGGGCGGCGCGGCTGACGTAGAGATCCTCCGCCGCCTCGGCCACGCTTAGTTCAGTTTGTTCCTCGACCTGGAGGGAAGCCTTTGACAGGGTGGTCCCGCCAGAGCTCACCTTTCCTTCAACGATGAGCCGCGCGGCATGGGTACGCGATCTTGCCAGCCCTCGGGCCACAAGCATCTGGTCCAGTCGGGTCATGGGAAGCGGGCGTCCGACGGCGCTTGCGAGTCAGCATTCAGAACCTCGGCGTTCAGCGCCTCCAGCAGGGCATCGTGCAGTTGGGCGTAAACAACCCCGTGCTCTGCCACCGCCAGCTCATGCAATTTGTTCAGCAGCCCAAGGGCCTTGTCCACGTCTTGGTCACTGGTGCCCGGATCATTGATGCCCGGATCTGAGGAGGCCTGCAACCTGGGAGCCTGAGGCCAGCGGGCTTCCGCGTGGGCGACAGGGTTTGGCGGTTGGTTCAGCTCGGTCATTTCACCAGTCTAATGATCAAGCCATTCGAGGTCTGGCACCTTTGCCGTTGTGGCTCCGGGGTTCGCGGCCCACCACGCTGCGCATGCGGCCCGCCACGAATCCACATCAGAACGGTCCCCGCTGATGCTGACGCTGTTCCCGTCAACAACTGCATGGGATCGGCGGCAATAGTAGCTTCCGTCACGTCGCTCCACGTCCGGGTAGGGCTCATAAAGCTCAGATAACGTGTTGATGAGATACGCGGGGCGTTCCTCAGCCCGGGCAGCCAGGATCGACTCCCGTGTATCGACGCCGGTCAGGACGGCGACAGTGGCGAAGCCGGCCCGGTTGCCCCCGAGGATGTCAGTGTCCAGGCGGTCACCAACGACGAGCGGGCGCTCAGAGCCAATCCGTTTGGCGGCTGCATGGAACAAGGGAGCTTCCGGCTTGCCCGCCACCAACGGCTTCTGCCCTGTGGCCGACGCCACGGCGGCAACCAGGGTGCCGTTCCCCGGCGCGATCCCCCGCGCCTGCGGAATGGACATGTCTGTGTTCGTTGCCACCCAGAGCGCCCCGCCCGCCACTACGTATGACGCCTCGGCAAGATCCTTCCAGGCGATTTCCGGGTTGAATCCCTGAACCACGGCCACGGGGTGTTCCAAAGCACTGTGGACGGGGATAAGCCCAACGAGTTCAAGCTCATGGGCAAGGGCACGGCTACCCGTCACGAGCACCCGTGAGCCGGCCGGAAGCATGCCCGACAAAAGTTCTGCTGCCGCCTGGGATGAGCTCACCACTTGATGGTCCTCCGCGGGAGCCCCGAGTTCGCGCAGATGAGCAGCCACCTGGGCAGGGGTCCGGGAGGCATTGTTGGTGACATAACCCAGGCCCACGCCTTCACCTTCAAGCTTCCCGAGGGCCTCTACGGCACCGGGGATTGCATGCGGACCGGCATACACCACACCGTCCAGATCCGACAGCAGGGCGTCGAACATCGAAATGAGTGAAGCGGAAGGCATAGGGTCTAGTCCTCTGTGCGGTTCACGCGTTCGGAGTCGTCCGCTGTTTCCGACGCACTGGTCTCGGTCTCTTCGACATCTTCTTCGACTGAATCCTCATCCGACTCTGCGTCATCTGACTCAAAGTAGTCGGACTCGGCGTCGTCTGAGCCTTCGTCGAGTTCTAGAGGGGCAGACGTTGTTGTCGCCGGCCTCGGTTCAGCCTCAGCTGCCTTGGTGCTCCCCTGCGCACCTTCCGTCGTCTCCGCGTTTTGGCGGGCATGCAGACGGCGCAATTCCTCGTCCTGCCGGGCTTCCTCTTCCTCGTCCCAGCCAAGATCGATGATGTCGGGCTCTTCAGAGGCGCCAAGGCCCAGGGCGTTCTCGGCCACGACAGCCTGGCGCTGCCACTTCTCAGCTTCTTCACCACGGCCGACTGCAGCCAGAGCATCCGCATAGGCCCTGAACAGGCGCGGGCTGTAGGAGAAGGCCCGGTTCATGTCCAGCTGGGGGATCTCCAACTCAGCCACGGCAGCGTCCAACTGGCCCAGGTCAGAGCGGGCACCTGCGGCCACGATGGCCAGTTCGACCTTGCCTGGCGCATCCAGGTCCTTGGCTTCCTCGGACCGCACGACGTCCAGGGCCCTGTCCGGCCTGCCCAGCCCTCTTTCACAATCGGCCATGACCGGCAGATGCACATTGGATCCACTGATGCGCCGGTAGGTCCGGAATTCCCGCAACGCCTCGCCATAGTGGCCAGCAGCATAGGCCGTGAGTCCCACGGCCTCGCGCACCGCTGAAAGCCTTCCGCCCCGGCGGCTTGCAGCCAGGGCATGCTGGAAGGCCAGTTCGGGCTCGTCATCGATGAGCCGGCCAGCCATCACCAAGTGGCGTGCCACCCACTCGGCGCTGTTGGCTTCGAGTGTCTTGATTTCGTGCTTGGTGGCCCGATCAAGTTCCTGGCCTGTGACATCTTCGTCGATTTGGGGCGATCGTTCCCGATCGGGACGGTTCGCGCTGCGCAGGTCGCGGGCATTCGGTACGCGTACCGGACGGTCCCTGGCCTCGTCGCCTCGCCCGAACTGGCGGGGGCCTGAGTCGCCACGATCGAAGGTTCTGGGGGCACGGTCCTGACGGTCGCCAAAGGGTCTGCGGTTTTCGCCACCACCGAAGCTGCGACGCTCAACATCACCCTCCCGACGCGGACGATCACCAAAAGGCTTCCGGTCCCGGTCACCACCACCGCTAAACGGCTTACGGTCCCGGTCACCACCACCGCTAAACGGCTTACGGTCCCGGTCACCAAACGGCGGCTTACGATCCCGGTCACCACCGCTAAACGGCTTCCGATCCCGATCGCCACCGAAACTCCGACGCTCACCATCACCCTCACGACGCGGACGATCACCAAAAGGCTTCCGATCCCGATCACCAAACGGCGGCTTACGATCACGGTCAGCACCACCGCTAAACGGCTTACGATCCCGATCGCCACCGAAACTCCGACGCTCACCATCACCCTCACGACGCGGACGATCACCAAAAGGCTTCCGATCCCGATCACCAAACGGCGGCTTACGATCACGATCAGCACCACCGCTAAACGGCTTCCGATCCCGATCGCCACCGAAACTCCGACGCTCACCATCACCCTCACGACGCGGACGATCACCAAAAGGCTTCCGATCCCGATCACCAAACGGCGGCTTACGATCACGATCACCAAACGGAGGCTTACGGTCGGCGTCGCCCTGCGGGCGCTGGCGGTCACCAAACGGCGAGCCCTGGCCGTCACGATCCTCGCGGGAACGGAATCCGCGTGGATCTCCGCCCGAATTATTGGTTCCCCGGAAGGGGCCACCAGAACCCCGTCCGCTGGAACCGCCGCGATCTTTTCCGCCGCGGTGTCCGCCGTTGTGCTCAGCCATTATGGAGTCCTCCTATTGCGAGCTGACCACTGGCGCAATCGCAGCCGCTCTTCTCGGTGTTCGTCGTCCTACGCAACCCGAATTCAAGCGCTTCGAAGTCCGTACATCTCATGCAATTCTAGGCGAGGGCAGGCATAGTGGGCACCGCAAGCAGAACGGAAGGTCCAACAGTGACCATGATCATAGCCAGGGACTAAAAACCCGCCTGCCGGGCAAGGTCCACCAGCATCCTCTTAGCCTCGTCAGGCCCCGGCCCCGGACCGCTTGCAGGAGTTGAGAGGAGGAGTCGGGAAAGGCTGGTTCCCGATACCGAGACGACCACGTACTCCGTGCTGCCCGACAGAGAGTTAACGCCATACCGTGCATCACCCTGCAAGCCGGACAGGGGCTCGGGTTTCATCAGCATGGTAAACGGACCACTGGTTTGAAGTGCCTGTGCAGAAGCGAAGGTTCGGCGTTCAACAATCAGGCTGTTGTCGGTGCCACTCCCTGCCGCAAGCGGGTAGACACAGGCATCGATTGACGTACCGTCCCGGTCAATCGACACCTCACCCTGGCCGGCCTGTAGTGACCCTGCCCAGGAGCCAAGGACGGTGCGCAAGACCGATTCCGACAACACAGAGCAGGAATCAGCTGACTTTCCAGGCTCCACGGTCCGGCCGTCCTTGCCGATCTGGCTGGTGCCGGTGGGGCTTGGTGATGCCGCAGGAGTACTGGAAGCATCAGTCCCGGAGACGGAAGGACCGGGACTGCCACCCGGAGTGGGCGACCCCGGTCCGGTACAGGCCGCAAGCGCTGCACCGGAAAGGAGAAATGCGGCAACAGACATGGCAAGCCGTCGTCGTCGCATTGTTCCCTTATTCGAACACGTCATTGCTTACTCCCATGATCAGCCGATCCCCGGAACTGGCCGTACGCAGGAATCGTACGACATTTGATTCGGTCAGGGAGATGCAGCCCCAAGTTGGCACGGGGTTGGCATGCAGGAAGATCGCGAAGCCGGCATTCATAACAATCTCGGAATCGGGAGGCCTGTTGTAGTTGATGACCGCGCCCTGGCGGTAGTCACCGGAGGGTCTGGTGGCGTAGTACCACATGTTCTCATCCGGAAAAATGTCGGCGCTTGATTCGAAGTACTTGTTGTAGTTGGAATTAAGGCGCCCTCCCCAGCGGGAGTATGGATTCAGTGTCTGGTAGGGCAAGGAAGTACCGGGGTTGGAAAGTCCAAACGCAAGGGTGATCGAGTAGGACCCCGTCGGTGAATACTTGCCCGTGGTGGGCCCGGTGGCAGCACCCGGCGGGGCGAATCCGCTCTCGCCGGCATAACCTGCTGCCGTCCAGTCGTGAACGTATTTGCCGTCCCGCTTCACGCAGTTGGTGAATGTAACAGGAGTGGTTCTGTAGCCTTGGGAAACCGCGAAGGCAACCCGGGCTGCTCCCCCACCGGAATATTTAGTGGCTCCAACATTCAGTGCCCGGCAATATCCCCACTCGGAGTACCTGTGGCCGGCCCCCTGACCCGCGATCCACTGAATCCACCCACCCTCAAATCGCTGGGTGCAGCTGGTGCTTTGGCACTCTTCTTCGGAAACCGGGTAGCCCAGAGCTCCGTCCTGGGCGCGTTTGGACCCCCACACCTGACCGTAGACGCCGTATACGGAATGGAATCCTATGCCCGCGGCCCAGTAGACATAGCCGCCTTGAAATGACTGAACGCAACCGGAGCCCGCCAGCCCGCATTTTTCTGACGAGACCGGGTACCCCAGGCGGCCTCCCTCCCGTCCGTATTTACTCCAGATCTGGCTGTATCCTCCATAAACGGGATAGGCACCATTGCCTGAGTTCCAATAGATCGCCCCCTTCGCGAACTGCTGGAAACAACCGAGCTTGACCAAGCCGCAGACTTCAGCGGCTACGGGATAACCAAGTGGTCCGGCGGCACCGCCATGGCGGGACCACGTTGTGGCATAAATGCCCGCCAGCAGAGTGGTGCCGACACCCGGGACCCATGCAATATAGCCCTTCTGGAACTGCTGGGCACATCCACTGCCGTTCGCGCTGCACACTTCGTTGCCGACAGGGTAGCCGAGCCTTCCGGCTGCTTTTCCGCTGGCCGCCCAAACGCTTTGGTAAGGCTCATGGACAGCAGATGTGCCATACCCTGCCACCCAAATAATCAGTCCGCGCTGAAACTGTTGAGAGCAACCTGCTCCGGATGAGTCGCAAACTTCCGTTCCGACGGGTACTCCAAGGCGGCCAGCGGAGCCCCCGAACGACGTCCATACGCGCGAATACGGCGAATAAACGGCGAAGGTGCCTATGCCTTGACTCCAGACGATAAAGCCTGACTGAAAGGACTGCTGACAGGTGGTGGCCCCTGGTGCACAGGCAAAGGACTCCACCGGATACCCCAGGCGGCCTGAAGCTTCACCATGGGTAGCCCACGCAGTTGCTATTGCACCACTCGTCGCCACGGCACCGGTTGCACTTGTCCAGTGAATTTTCCCGTTTGAAAACTGACGGCGACACCCGTTCTGCGACAGCCCGCATTCCGTTGCACTGACGGCGCTTCCCAATGTTCCTGCAGCTCCCCCCAAGCGCTGCCATTCGGCCTCGATAGCAGCCTCTCCCGGGGACATCGCCTCGGTATCCGGCGTGCTCTGGATGGACTGTGATGGGCCAGCTGCCGGTGGGGAATTTTCAGGTGCGGGGGCTGGGGAGGGCTCCTCCGCCTCTGAAGGCGCTTGTTCGACTGACGTTGGCGAAGGGGACGGAGTCGATTCGGCAGGATCGGTTGTTGGGCTGGGAAGGTCTTGTGCGGGTTCGGCCAAGGAGGGCTCGGCTGCAACGGTAGGTTCGCCGCTTGGATTCGGTGGGGCGGTTGCCGCCGGCTGTATCGATGTCAGCACCAGTGAAAGAGCCAAAAGGACAATTGCGCCCCAGCTTCTCCGAGATTTCACCAAACCACGCCCCCCAAAAATGCAGTTTTAAAAGTTCCAGGCTCTTTTTTTGCAGCCCGGCCCTAAGCCAGAACTAGAGGCTACCCCAACAGCTGCACAGGCCAGAAGATAGAAACCGGAAGTTATTGAATTGATGCCTAGTTTGGCGAACAGATTCACAAAAGAAATTTCACATCTTGCGCAAATCGATAGAATGAGCTATATCCCAATTCGGGATCCCTGCTACTGGGGAACGACCATGACAATCAGAAAACGGCTGACGGCCTTTACCGCTGTTCTCTCCCTCGTTCTTCTCGGCTTTGGAGCGGTCGACACCGCCAGGGCCGCTCCGATCGCCGATGGGTACTACGTACTTGGCTACAACGGCGCCGTCTATCAGGTCAGCTCGAGTGGTTCATCCGTCCGGCACATCTCCTACCAGGAATGGGCTGCAGCGGGATTTCCCACGCCTCAACCTGCCCCCACAGATTACGTAAAGTACTCTTGGGCGCCGACTATCAGCGCAGTAACATACTTCGATCCTGAGGACCCCTCTTCATGGCTGTGGGAACCCCTTAGCCTCCAGTCCTGGCAAAATGCAGGCAAGCCGCAGCCCCGCGATGTGGCGTACGTAGGCGGGAGCTACTTCTACCAGTGGGGTACCTCCTCCCAGATCCTGGTTGAGGAGCCAGGCGGAGTTCGCCACGTTCTCACGTATCCCGAGTGGGCAGATTCCGGATTCCAACCGTTTGATGCACGGCGCAATGAGGGATTCCTGAAGCTGTCTTGGACATCATCCATTGCCCGAATGTCCGACCTTGCCAGAGGAAGGGGTACCCCGATCACCTACGCACAGTGGAGTGAACAAGGCTTCCCGGCGCCCCGCGTGGTGAATCGTGTATCAGGCGACCAGTTCTACCGGGAATACACCAGCCCAACCATCTGGTATGCGGGTCCCACGGAGAACCGTCCCATCACCTATGCAGAGTGGACATTGGCAGGCTTCCCGCCACCGTTGGTGATCAACGTTCCGCCTTCCTATGTTGTCCCGAACCACTGGAGGGGTGTAGACCTTGAGCGCATCCCCACGAACCAGAAAGTGGTGGCCCTGACATTTGACGCCGGCGCCTCTGACGCTGGTACACGCTCCATTCTGGACACTCTGGTGAGGTACGACGTCGACGCCACCTTCTTCATCACAGGCGCCTTCGCCCGTTCTTACCCAGGTGCAGTACAGGGCATGGTCCTTGGGGGGCATCCTGTTGGAAACCACAGCAACACGCATCCGGAGTTCCCCGCTCTGACTGACGCCCAGATAGTGGCTGAACTGGCTGCGGCAGATGCATCGATCAAGGCCGCTGGCGGCCGGGGAACACGGCCATTGTTCCGTTTCCCTTTTGGCGCCCGTACAGCAGCGGATATCGCGGTGGTCAACGACGCCGGATACGTTCCATTCCGCTGGACTGTTGATTCTCTCGGTTGGCAGGGAACCAGCGGCGGACGTTCCGTAGCCTCGGTACGGGACCGCGTCCTGGCGGCCGCTACACCCGGTGGGATAGTGCTGATGCATGTAGGTGCCCATCCGACTGACAGGTCCACTTTGGACGCAGATGCCCTGCCCCAGATCATTGAAGGGCTTCGCGGCCAGGGCTACGGGTTTGTTACCCTCTCATCCCTGATTCCCTGACAGCCTGGACGCTTTTATGCGGATGGCACCATTTGCTTTAAATGAGGGAGAGCCCCAACCGTGTGTGGTTGGGGCTCTCGACCCTTTTTTAATGGTTGTCCGGCGGTGACCTACTCTCCCACACCCTCCCGGGTGCAGTACCATCGGCGCTGTGGGTCTTAGCTTCCGGGTTCGGAATGGGACCGGGCGTTTCCCCCACGCTATGACCGCCGTAACCCTGTGTCCCGTACCCCTGTGGGGGGTGGGAAATCTGGTGGTTACAACATGTTCTCTCTGCCCTTTTGGGGGGCAGGTGTGGTGTTGTTATTCAGTTGTGTTCCCTTGTCAGCAAACCGGTGGTGCGGGTTTGTTGGTTGGGAACCACATAGTGGACGCAAGCAGTCTTGTTTTCTTTTTACCGCCCCCTGGGTGCAAACGCTTTTGAAGTTCGTTTGCGGGGGTGGTGTGTGGTGTAAGTTATCGGCCTATTAGTACCGGTCAGCTTCACGAGTCGTTAGTCCTCGCTTCCACATCCGGCCTATCAACCCAGTGGTCTGGCTGGGGGCCTCTCACACACAAGGTGTATGGAAATCTCATCTCGAAGCGAGCTTCCCGCTTAGATGCTTTCAGCGGTTATCCCATCCGAACGTAGCTAATCAGCGGTGCACTTGGCAGTACAACTGACACACCAGAGGTTCGTCCGTCCCGGTCCTCTCGTACTAAGGACAGCCCTTCTCAAATTTCCTGCGCGCGCAGCGGATAGGGACCGAACTGTCTCACGACGTTCTAAACCCAGCTCGCGTACCGCTTTAATGGGCGAACAGCCCAACCCTTGGGACCTACTCCAGCCCCAGGATGCGACGAGCCGACATCGAGGTGCCAAACCATGCCGTCGATATGGACTCTTGGGCAAGATCAGCCTGTTATCCCCGAGGTACCTTTTATCCGTTGAGCGACGGCCATTCCACAATGTACCGCCGGATCACTAGTCCCGACTTTCGTCCCTGCTCGAGATGTCTCTCTCACAGTCAAGCTCCCTTGTGCACTTACACTCGACACCTGATTGCCAACCAGGCTGAGGGAACCTTTGGGCGCCTCCGTTACTTTTTAGGAGGCAACCGCCCCAGTTAAACTACCCATCAGGCACTGTCCCTGACCCGGATTACGGGCCGAAGTTAGATGTCCAAAGTGACCAGAGTGGTATTTCAACGATGACTCCACCCGAACTGGCGTCCGGGCTTCAACGTCTCCCACCTATCCTACACAAGCCACTCCGAACACCAATACCAAACTATAGTAAAGGTCTCGGGGTCTTTCCGTCCTGCTGCGCGTAACGAGCATCTTTACTCGTACTGCAATTTCGCCGAGTTTATGGTTGAGACAGCGGGGAAGTCGTTACTCCATTCGTGCAGGTCGGAACTTACCCGACAAGGAATTTCGCTACCTTAGGATGGTTATAGTTACCACCGCCGTTTACTGGGGCTTGAATTCTCAGCTTCGCCTTGCGGCTAACCGGTCCTCTTAACCTTCCAGCACCGGGCAGGAGTCAGTCCGTATACATCGTCTTGCGACTTCGCACGGACCTGTGTTTTTAGTAAACAGTCGCTTCCCCCTGGTCTCTGCGGCCCCTGCACGCTCCGGACAGCAAGTGTCCATCACGATGGGGGCCCCCCTTCTCCCGAAGTTACGGGGGCATTTTGCCGAGTTCCTTAACCATAATTCTCTCGATCGCCTTAGTATTCTCTACCTGATCACCTGTGTCGGTTTGGGGTACGGGCGGCTAAAACCTCGCGCCGATGCTTTTCTAGGCAGCATAGGATCACCGAATCCCCCCTTACGGGAGTCCCATCAGATCTCAGGCATCATGAACGGCGGATTTGCCTACCGTTCGCCCTACATCCTTAGACCGGGACAACCATCGCCCGGCTCGGCTACCTTCCTGCGTCACACCTGTTAATACGCTTACCTCCCAGGATCAGGTCCCGCGCTCCACCAAAAACCTCACACCACAAGGGTGATCGGTCAGGTCTCGGGCGGTTAGTATCCCCTGTTCAGCATGGACGGTTTTTCGCCGGTACGGGAATATCAACCCGTTGTCCATCGACTACGCCTGTCGGCCTCGCCTTAGGTCCCGACTTACCCAGGGCAGATTAGCTTGACCCTGGAACCCTTGATCATTCGGCGGACGGGTTTCTCACCCGTCTTTCGCTACTCATGCCTGCATTCTCACTCGTGTAGGCTCCACCGCTGGTTTACACCGCGACTTCACTGCCCACACGACGCTCCCCTACCCATCCAGACGCCTGAACCACAAGGGCTTAGCAAAAATCTGAATGCCACAACTTCGGCGGTGTACTTGAGCCCCGCTACATTGTCGGCGCGGAATCACTTGACCAGTGAGCTATTACGCACTCTTTTAAGGATGGCTGCTTCTAAGCCAACCTCCTGGTTGTCTTCGCAACTCCACATCCTTTCCCACTTAGCACACGCTTAGGGGCCTTAGTTGGTGGTCTGGGCTGTTTCCCTCTCGACTATGAAGCTTATCCCCCACAGTCTCACTGCTGCGCTCTCACTTACCGGCATTCGGAGTTTGGCTGACGTCAGTAACCTTGTAGGGCCCATCGGCCATCCAGTAGCTCTACCTCCGGCAAGAAACACGCAACGCTGCACCTAAATGCATTTCGGGGAGAACCAGCTATCACGAAGTTTGATTGGCCTTTCACCCCTACCCACAGCTCATCCCCTCCATTTTCAACTGAAGTGGGTTCGGTCCTCCACGACGTCTTACCGTCGCTTCAACCTGGCCATGGGTAGATCACTTCGCTTCGGGTCTAGATCACGCCACTGCAACGCCCTGTTCAGACTCGCTTTCGCTACGGCTTCCCCACACGGGTTAACCTCGCGACGTAACACTAACTCGCAGGCTCATTCTTCAAAAGGCACGCCGTCACAACTACACAGCAAGCTGCGGCTGCTCCGACGGATTGTAAGCACACGGTTTCAGGTACTGTTTCACTCCCCTCCCGGGGTACTTTTCACCTTTCCCTCACGGTACTGGTCCGCTATCGGTCATTAGGGAGTATTTAGGCTTATCAGGTGGTCCTGACAGATTCGCACGGGATTTCTCGGGCCCCGTGCTACTTGGGATACTCTCCAGGCGGTACACAACATTTCGGTTACGGGGCTCACACCCTCTCTGGCCGGCCTTTCAAGACCGTTCACCTATGCCCGTACTCTCACCTCACTGTCCCGGCAGAGACAGAACGGAAAGTCCCACAACCCCGACCATGCAACGCCCGCCGGCTATCACACATGGAACGGTTTAGCCTGATCCGCGTTCGCTCGCCACTACTAACGGAATCACTGTTGTTTTCTCTTCCTGCGGGTACTGAGATGTTTCACTTCCCCGCGTTCCCTCCACGCACCCTATGTGTTCAGATGCGGGTCACCAGATCACTCGCGCGTCTGGCGGGGTTTCCCCATTCGGACACCCTGGGATCACAGTCCGGTTATCGACTCCCCCAGGCTTATCGCAGATTCCTACGTCCTTCTTCGGCTCCTAATGCCAAGGCATCCACCGTGTGCTCTTAAAAACTTGACCACAAAAGATCAAAAAAACATTTCGAGAGAACCTATGGAAACCACACCACAAACACAGCCACACCAAACCCCGAAGGGAAAAGCACAACCACATCCGCAGCACAGATCCAGGTTCATATTCTTGGAAATTGCTTCTTATAAAAGATGCTCGCGTCCACTATGTAGTTCTCAAACAACAACCCCATGCCACACACCCCACACACACCCCCACCAAAGGGAGCAAAAAACGTGCATGATCGGTCCGACCAGGAAACCAGAAACAAACAAACCCGGACAAAGAGTCACCCCTTCCCCCGGCCCTGTTGCCTCAGGACCCAACAGTGTGCCAAACACCACCCAACAACCCGCACCGGAAACCTTCCTGAACCCCGCACCCCACCCCAACAAAGGAGAAGAGCAACCAGGATCCGTACTAATAACCGGCCCGTGCCACCAGGCACCTATTCGTTGATATTCCACCCTTGAGCACCCACCGCAGAACAATCGCCTGCGCAATGGGCCTTTACTCCTGACAACCCCTCCACACTCACATACATGAGGCAAGGTGACTGTAGGTGCTCCTTAGAAAGGAGGTGATCCAGCCGCACCTTCCGGTACGGCTACCTTGTTACGACTTAGTCCCAATCGCCAGTCCCACCTTCGACAGCTCCCTCCCACAAGGGGTTAGGCCACCGGCTTCGGGTGTTACCAACTTTCGTGACTTGACGGGCGGTGTGTACAAGGCCCGGGAACGTATTCACCGCAGCGTTGCTGATCTGCGATTACTAGCGACTCCGACTTCATGGGGTCGAGTTGCAGACCCCAATCCGAACTGAGACCGGCTTTTTGGGATTAGCTCCACCTCACAGTATCGCAACCCTTTGTACCGGCCATTGTAGCATGCGTGAAGCCCAAGACATAAGGGGCATGATGATTTGACGTCGTCCCCACCTTCCTCCGAGTTGACCCCGGCAGTCTCCTATGAGTCCCCACCATCACGTGCTGGCAACATAGAACGAGGGTTGCGCTCGTTGCGGGACTTAACCCAACATCTCACGACACGAGCTGACGACAACCATGCACCACCTGTGAACCGGCCCCAAAGGGGAAGGACTGTTTCCAGCCCGGTCCGGTCCATGTCAAGCCTTGGTAAGGTTCTTCGCGTTGCATCGAATTAATCCGCATGCTCCGCCGCTTGTGCGGGCCCCCGTCAATTCCTTTGAGTTTTAGCCTTGCGGCCGTACTCCCCAGGCGGGGCACTTAATGCGTTAGCTACGGCGCGGAAAACGTGGAATGTCCCCCACACCTAGTGCCCAACGTTTACGGCATGGACTACCAGGGTATCTAATCCTGTTCGCTCCCCATGCTTTCGCTCCTCAGCGTCAGTTAATGCCCAGAGACCTGCCTTCGCCATCGGTGTTCCTCCTGATATCTGCGCATTTCACCGCTACACCAGGAATTCCAGTCTCCCCTACATCACTCTAGTCTGCCCGTACCCACTGCAGAACCGGAGTTGAGCCCCGGTCTTTCACAGCAGACGCGACAAACCGCCTACGAGCTCTTTACGCCCAATAATTCCGGATAACGCTTGCGCCCTACGTATTACCGCGGCTGCTGGCACGTAGTTAGCCGGCGCTTCTTCTGCAGGTACCGTCACTTTCGCTTCTTCCCTACTGAAAGAGGTTTACAACCCGAAGGCCGTCATCCCTCACGCGGCGTCGCTGCATCAGGCTTTCGCCCATTGTGCAATATTCCCCACTGCTGCCTCCCGTAGGAGTCTGGGCCGTGTCTCAGTCCCAGTGTGGCCGGTCACCCTCTCAGGCCGGCTACCCGTCGTCGCCTTGGTGAGCCATTACCTCACCAACAAGCTGATAGGCCGCGAGTCCATCCAAAACCACAAAAAGCTTTCCACCCCCCACCATGCGATGAGGAGTCATATCCGGTATTAGACCCAGTTTCCCAGGCTTATCCCAGAGTTAAGGGCAGGTTACTCACGTGTTACTCACCCGTTCGCCACTAATCCAGGAGCAAGCTCCCTTCATCGTTCGACTTGCATGTGTTAAGCACGCCGCCAGCGTTCATCCTGAGCCAGGATCAAACTCTCCGTTGAAGTAAAACAAAAACGAAACACAACCAGGAACCACGGGAAAACGCGGAAACCCGGCCGCACAAAATTTGAAACCAGCCAAAAAAACCAGACCATCCACGGGGTGGACAACCTGGCCAATTCAACCAATCAATAAAACAATTGGTATCAACAAACTTGGCACACTATTGAGTTCTCAAACAACAGACACATTCGAATAATTCTCGAAACAATGTTTATTTGAATTACTTCAAATTCTTTTGTTTCGCATTCCTTCGCTGCGATGTTTCCAGCTTATTTGATTCATTTTCACTTTGCAAATCCGGATATTCTCCGGAAATTCACTCCGTTTACAATGAATCCGCCCAGCATAATTTGAAACAATTTTTCATTTTGTGCGCCTTGCGCATGAAGAATTGCTTCTCATTTGTAGGGGGTCTGTCACCACTCAGCGGCGGCGACTCAGAAGACATTACACGCTCCTCTCCGGCCGTGCAAATCGGCGGAAAGGAGCGTGCCCTGTTCAGGTTGTGCGTGGTTCTTTGACCAGGTGGTGCCGTGTATTCAGCGAGCCTCGACTTCGACTGTTGCCAGGTTTTTCTTGCCTCGTCGCAGCAACAAGTAGCGGCCGTGGAGCAGTTGCTCATGGGCAACCACTGCTTCAGGATCGGAGATCTTGGCGTTGTTCACGTAAGCGCCCCCCTCCCCTACGGTGCGCCGGGCCGCCGACTTGCTATCGGAAAGCCCTGAAGCCACCAGGAGGTCAATGATGCCGAGGCCGCCGTCGTCGATCTTCGCGGAGGGAAGCTCTGACGTGGCTGCTGCGAGGGTCTTCTCATCGAGCGCGCTGAGATCGCCGTTGCCGAACAGCGCAGCCGAGGCGGCAATGACTTTTTCGGTTGCCTCCATGCCATGAACCAGTGACGTGACCTCATACGCCAGCTTCCGCTGCCCTTCGCGTGCGAAGGGCCGCTCCGCCACCGAGAGCTCGAGTGCCTCGATCTCAGCCCTGCTCAGGAAGGTGAAGACCTTCAATCGTGCTGTAACGTCCGCATCAGCGGTGTTCAGCCAGAACTGGTAGAAGGCGTACGGGCTGCACATGTCCGGATCCAGCCAGATCGCGTTGCCTTCGCTCTTGCCGAACTTGGTTCCGTCCGAGTTCGTGATCAAGGGTGTTCCCAGGGCGTGCACATGCTTCCCCTCAACCTTGCGGATAAGCTCAGTGCCGCTCGTCAAGTTGCCCCATTGGTCCGAACCGCCGGTCTGGAGTATGCAGCCGTAGTCCCGGAACAGCTGCAGGTAGTCCATGCCCTGCAATATCTGGTAGCTGAACTCGGTGTAGCTGATGCCCTCTTCGGAACCGAGCCGGGACGCCACCGCATCCTTTCGGAGCATGGTGCCTACGCGGTAGTGCTTGCCGATATCGCGGAGGAAGTCGATAGCGCTCAAAGGGGCAGTCCAGTCCAGGTTGTTGACCATACGGGCCGCGTTGGCGCCCTCAAAGCTCAGGAACCGGCGAACCTGGGCCTGAAGGTATCCCACCCACTCCGTCACCGTGTCCTTGGTGTTCAGCGTGCGTTCAGCTGTCGGCCGAGGATCACCGATAAGGCCGGTGGAGCCGCCCACAAGCCCAAGAGGCTTGTGGCCGGCAAGCTGCAGCCTGCGCATGAGCAACAACTGCACCAGGTTGCCCAGATGGAGGCTCGGCGCAGTGGGATCGAATCCGCAGTAATAGGTGATCGCGTCACCGGCGAGGAGCTTTTCAAGTTCCACTTCGTCGGTGGATACGTGGACAAGTCCGCGCCATTTCAGCTCCTGCCAGATGTTGGCGAAGCTGGGATCGTTCTGCTGGGATTCAAGATCAGTTAGTTGTGACACGTGATCTAAGTTAGCAGGATTGACGGGTCAGCAGCGCCGGGGTTCAGCCTTCGATGCCGGCCGGTATCCCTGCTGATGCAATGAGTCTCAGCCGCTGGGTGGGCCGGGTCATGGCCACATAGAGATCGCCTACGCGGCCGTGCTCATGGTTGAGCATGGCTGAAGGTTCCAGAACCACGACGCCGTCGAACTCCAGGCCCTTTGCCTCGCGCGGGCTGATGACCACAATGTCCTGTTCGTAACTTCCCGCGCCGGTTCCGACCCTGCGGCCATAGGCGGCGCGCAGTGCGGTTGTGGCTTCGGGGAGCAACGGACCGTCGGCAATCACTGCCAGCAGTCCGCCGTCGAGCGCTTCCAGTTCCTCGGGGAGTACGTCCACAAGACGACTGACAATGGCACCCTGCTCCACCTCGTCAATGATCGGTGACCAGCGGCCCTCGCGGACAGCCTTCGGCGCTGACACCACCAGGCCAGCCGCATTTGCCATCCGCGCGGCGGCCTCGGCGATCTGGGACGGCGTCCGGTAGTTCACGGTCAGCTCTTCGAGCTGCCAGCGGTCGCCGAAGAGAGGTTCCAACGCTCCCTGCCAGGACTTCGCGCCGGCAACGGAACTGGTCTGGGCGATATCACCTACGATGGTGAAGGACTTGAGCGGGCACCGCCGAACCAGCAGGCGCCACTGCATGGGCGACAGCTCCTGTGCCTCGTCCACCACAATGTGGCCAAACGCCCAGGTTCGATCACTGGTGGCGCGCTCGGCCGCGGTAAGCCGGGCTTCGCGCTCCTGGTTCTGGTCGACCAGTTCCTCGGCGCTCATGAGAACGTCCACGCCGGCAGTCTCCATGTTCACCAGCGTTTGGCGGGCATTCGCGAGATCGCGGGCACGGTCGTGTTCCTGCTGGGCCAGTCCACGGCCGGCAGCGGCGTCCAGTTCGCCGAGCAATTCCGCAGCCTCGTCCAGCAGCGGCACATCAGATTCTGTCCAGGGAGAATCCGCGGGCCGCAAGAGGAGGGCACGCTGCTCTGGGGTGAAGCCTGGGGTGCACGCTTCCAGGATTGCCGGTTTGCTGAGCAGTTCGCCCACCAGCTTTTCCGGAGTCATGGGCATCCAGCACAGGTTCAGGGCGATCCTGACGTCCCTTGCGGAACGGACATCCTCCGCAAGGTAGGAGCGGTCGGCGTTGTTGCCGATACTGCCGGCTTCGACCAGCTCGGTCATTTGCTCCGTCAGCTCCCGGAGCAGGATCTTCACGAAAGTTACCCTGGCCTCGTTGTGGGGCTTGCCGGTTCCACGGGCCTTGTCCCTCGCACGGCGGACCTGACGGGGAGTGAGAACGAGTTTGCGGCCGTCCACCTCGAGAATCCGGTTCTCCGCTGGAATCCGTTGACGGTTGGCCACTGCATTGGCCACCACTTCAGCCATCTCCAGGCTGCCCTTGAGGGCGGCGACGTCCCCTTCCGGCTCGCCTATGGCATTGATGCCCGGCATCAGCCTGCCGAGGCTGGCCATCACGACGCCGGTCTCACCCAAGGATGGGAGGACGCGTTCGATGTACTTCATGAAGGACGACGACGGGCCGACCAGCAGGACGCCTGCAGTCTTCAGCCGGTCGCGGTGCGTGTACAGCAAATAAGCGGCGCGGTGCAGTGCCACAGCCGTCTTACCGGTGCCCGGACCGCCTTGGACAACCAAGGCTCCGGAAATGGTGGAGCGGATGATCCTGTCCTGCTCGGACTGAATGGTGCCCACGATGTCGGACATGCGTCCGGTGCGTTTTGAATCGAGGGCGGCAAGGAGCGCACCCTCCCCTTGCAAGGACGCGTTGTCAGCCAGCATGTCTGCGTCGAGGACATCATCTTCGATGGCGCGTACCTCCCGTCCCTGAAGGATGAGATGGCGACGGCGGCGTACGCCTTGCCGGTCAAAGGCGGTGGCCTGGTAAAAGTGGCCCGCCTCAGGTGCCCGCCAGTCGACCATGAGCCGCTGGAGATCCTCAGTGGTGAGGCCGATGCGCCCGATGTACTGGGCTTCACCCGAGTCAAGGTCCAGCCGGCCGAACACGAGGCGGTCGTCGACGGCGTCGAGCTGCGCCAGGCGGTCTTCGTAGAGCGCGGCAAAGGCATCACGCTCGGACACGTTCTGCATGGTTCCGACAGCGCCGGCACGGCGCACTTGCGCCAGCTGGGCGCGCTTTTCCTCGCGCAGTTCATCCAAACGGGCATACAACCCAGCTACGTAGTCCCGTTCATGGGCTAAATCAGCGTCGAGCATCGAGACGTTCCCCTATCGCAAAAGACAGACCTAACATTCTACAACCAATCCGTTGCCCGCGTGTGAGATGACGCGCTTGCTACAGGCGCAGTAGCGAACGGACCCGGTGACCGGTCAGGGCTGACCGTCCACGGAGCTCGCCCAGCTCCATCACCACTCCGATCCCGGCCACATGGATGCCACATCGTTCAAAGAGCCGGGTGGCCGCACCGAGTGTGCCTCCGGTTGCGAGGACGTCGTCGAGAATCAGCACCCCGCTTCCGGTCGGCAAATCCGAGGTGTGCAGCTCCAATGTTGCCGTGCCGTATTCCAGGGCATAGTCCTCGGCAAAGACAGTCCGGGGAAGCTTCCCGGCCTTCCTGACGGTCACCACTCCTGTATTCGTTGCGTAGGCGGCTGCGGCAGCCAGCAGGAAACCGCGGGCTTCCACTCCCGCGACGGCGTCGAACTGTCCCCTGAAGGGTTCCACCAAAGATTCGACGACGGACCTGAACGCTGTGGGATTGGCAAAAACGGGAGTGAGGTCCTTGAAGGAGATGCCGGGTTTCGGGTAGTCCGGCACAGTGATGCAGAGGCTCGTGATGAGCTCGTCCACAGGGACGGGGCGCCGGGTGGTAACTGGCTCGCTTGGATTCACGCATCCACCCTACTGGGTGCTGGCCGACTTCCCGGTGATCGCCTTGCTCTTGGCGGCCTTGTAGCGGGAGACTGTGGGGTCACCGGTCAGCCAGAACCGCCAGGGATATTCATGGGTTCCGCCGGCGCCGGCGACACCTACGCGGGGTCCGGCACTGATGGCGGAGGCAGGGGTGGCAGGCAGTTCCAGCGCGAAGGGCGCCTTGAGGACGTCCCTGCCGCTGTCCGCCGTCGTCAGTCCGAGTGCAGTGGCGAGGCGGGCTGGGCCGCTGGCCAAATCAACGGGCGTTTTGGAGGCGGGCCGCCGGGCGAGGGCAACGTCCTGACCGGCAACCACCTCCCCTGCGCGCAGCAGCAGCGCGGATGCCACACCGTCAGGCCCGCAGACAATGTTGGCGCAGTAGTGCATGCCGTAGGTGAAGTAGACGTAAAGATGCCCGGCCGGGCCGAACATTGGCGCGTTCCGGGGTGTCAGGCCCCGGAAAGTATGCGATCCGGGATCAGGATGCAAGGAATCGTGAGGGCCAAGATAGGCCTCGACCTCTGTAATCCGGACAGAGACCGTCCCCGCCGGACTGATGTGGGTGAGGACCGCTCCCAACAGCAAAGGTGCAACATGCCGAGGATCGGCGGAAAGCACCTCGCGCACCGGAGTCGGCTGTGGAGCACCGGTGGGCTGGCTCGCATTCATGGTCAAAACCTTAACAAAGATGGGACGGTTGGCATCCCACGGCCATGTCCGAATTCCGCTAGCCCGGCTGTCCCGGAGCTGACAGGATGAAGACATGGACTTCTGGCAGCGGTACAGGGCAATAGACGCCCGCGATCCCCGTTTCGACGGGCAGTTCTTCACCGCCGTCCGGACGACGGGGATTTACTGCCGGCCGTCCTGTCCCGCGAGGACTCCCAAGGCTGAGAACGTGACGTTCTATGAAACATCGGCCGCTGCGCACGAAGCCGGTTACCGGGCCTGCAAACGCTGCCTTCCGGAGGCCGTACCTGGAACCCCCGCCTGGAACATGCGCTCGGACGTAGCAGGACGGGCGATGCGCCTCATCAATGACGGCGTCATCAATCGCGATGGAGTGGAAGGGCTGGCCTCGCGGCTGGGCTACTCGTCCCGCCAGCTCAACAGGATCCTCACCTCAGAACTCGGTGCTGGGCCCCTGTCGCTGGCGCGAGCGGGCAGGGCACAGACAGCAAGGACACTGCTGGTGTCGACGTCGATGAAGTTCGCCGATATTGCATTTGCCGCGGGCTTCAACAGCGTGCGCCAGTTCAACGACACCGTTGTGGAGGTCTTCGATATGACCCCGACAGCTCTCCGCGGCACAGCCAGGCAGCAGAAGGCTCCGGTGGCCACCACTACGGCGCTGACGCTCCAACTCCCCTATCGGGAACCGTTCAATCCCGACATCTTCACTTTCCTGGCCGTGCGTGCGATCCCAGGCATAGAGGCCGGCACGCAGACTTCCTACGTCCGAACGCTCCGCTTGCAGCACGGTGATGCCCGCTTCAAGGTGGAGTACGACGACGGCGCCCCCGGCCATCCGTTGATTCTCACCATTGGTGCCGTGGATCTCCGCGACCTCCCAGTCCTGTTAAGCAGGGTGCGCCGGCTCCTGGATCTCGACGCCGACCCCGGGGCAGTGGACTCAGCGCTGGCGGCAGAACCCCGCCTCGCACAATCCGTTGCCGAAGCCCCCGGCATACGTCTGCCCGGCGCCGTGGACCCCCAGGAACTGCTGGTTCGGGCGATGGTGGGCCAGCAGATCACCGTGGCATCAGCCAGGACCGCCCTTACTCAACTGGCCGTAAGCGGCAGCGAGACCTCCCTGCCCGGCGATGGCCTTGATCGCCTGTTTCCAACGCCGGCCCAACTGTCAGAGTCAGCGCCCCTGTTACTCAAGGGCCCTCAGCGGCGGACCGACTCACTGGTGTCGGTTACAGCCGCCATGGCAGCAGGCGATCTTACATTTGGCTACGGAGACAACTTCGCCAGCCTTGCGGACAAGCTCTTGCCCTTGGCCGGAATCGGTCCGTGGACCGTGGGATACGTGGCCATGCGCGTAATCGGCGCGCCCGATGTTTTCCTGGCCAATGATGCTGCCGTCCGCAACGGAATCCGTTCCCTTGCGGCCAACCGGCCTGTGACCAACCAGTACGCCGATACCCCGGATTTCCGGGAAGTCAGCCCCTGGCGGTCCTACGCCACGATGCACCTGTGGCGGGCCGCGTCGTCCGCTTCTCCCCTAACACGCACAGGCGCCACCGCAACGAAAGTGAAATCATGAAAGCCGAGCTTCTGACCCTGCCCACCCCAGACGGTCCCTTCACCATCATTGCCCGGGATGGCGAAGTCCTCGCGTCCGGCTGGACTGCTGAGCCCGACGAACTGACCGGCCAGGTGCACCCCTTGCTGCGTCCCTCCGAATTCGCTGCCGTCCGGGAGATGGGTTCCGTGTCTGAGGCCGTGGAGGCTTACTACGCAGGAGATCCTGATCCGGCCATGCACGTTCCGGTGCTGCAGAAATCCGGGCCTTTCCGCAGCCACGCCTGGGACATGCTTCGCACCGTAAGCCCGGGTAAGCCGGTTACCTACGCCCAGTACGCCATGCTCGCCGGGAATCCGCTGGCTGTTCGTGCGGCGGCAAGCGCATGTGCGTTCAACGCTGCAGCCCTTTTTGTACCCTGCCACCGGGTGATCAGGACCGACGGAACGTTGGGCGGCTTCCGGTGGGGCCTTGCTGTCAAGGAAAGTCTGCTGGCGCGCGAGGCCAGGTGAGGCTTGCTGCGGGCTCCGCACTTGGCTGCTGGCTCTGCTCTTTACTGAAGGTCTAGGACCGGACTGCCGGAACGCCTGCAGGCCATGGCAGAAGCTCCGGGAGGTCCACACCGTCAGCGGCGGCCGAAGCCCTGAGGCTGCCCAGCGAAGGAGTCCTGCCGGCAAGCCAGGCGGCAATGTCAGTCAGCATGCCGCTGACCACCGTTGTTTTCCCTCCGGAACCAAGAGTGATGGGAGGCAGACCGAGCGGCTGGAACACAAACCGCTGATTCTCGGGAACCCGCGCAGCGAGGAAATCGAACAGGTGCCCGCAAAAGTTCCTGCTCCAGGTCTCCGGACCGCGGCCCATACCGAGGTCAGCGGCGTGGATGGTGAGTTCACGCCAGAGGGCCAGGCCGCCGTCGTACACCACGCCGCCGCGGTACGAGATGGGAGCCTGCCAACCGGCCTCCCCTGAACCCTCGAGCTTTGCTAGACCATCGAAGGCGCGCAGGACGCGCTCCAAGGCGGCGTCGAGGGCTGACCGGTGCTCCGACAAGGATCGGCTGGCCGCCATATCGATGGCTTGGTTCCGGCCCTCAAAGCCGCCGTCATAGAGTTCCACAGTCTCGCCCCGGGCCGCGTACTCCAGTTGGCGGGCCATGGCGTTCGCTATGCCGCTGATGTGCGCCAGCACGTGTCCACGGCTCCATCCCGGCAGTTCGGAGGGGGCGGGAACGTCCTCCTCGCTCAGCTTGGCGGCAAGGCTGTCCACGACATCGGCCGCTTTATGGAGCTCTACGAGGAGATCGTCAGTTGTGATCGTGGTCATTGCGCCATCCTAAACGCGAGATGGCACTTCACGGCAGTTATCCCGAAGAATACTGCTGCAAAGTGCCATCTCGCGCGGACTGGTGGCCTGGTCAGCCGGCGTACGCCCTGACCATGGAAACTTCCACTTCGAGGGCTTTCAACTGGCGTTCGACGGCGGCCGGCGCCGTCCCGCCCTGGGAGTTCCGGCTGTTGAGCGAACCTTCCGTGCTGAGGACGGTCCGTACCTCGGGAGTGAGGTGCTCCGAGATGGCTCCGTACTCCTCGTCCGTCAGGTCCCAGAGTTCGACGCCGCGGCTCTCGGCCTGCTTGACGGCGGCGCCGGAAAGCTCATGCGCTTCCCGGAACGGCACGCCCTGACGCACGAGCCATTCGGCAATGTCGGTCGCGAGCGCAAATCCCTGAGGAGCCAGTGATTCCATCCGCTCCTTGTTGAATTTCAGGGTGGCGATCATTCCCGAGACCGCCGGAAGCAGCAGCTCGAGGGTGTCGGCGGCGTCAAAGACCGGCTCCTTGTCCTCCTGCAGATCGCGGTTGTACGCGAGAGGCAAGCCCTTGAGCGTGGCCAGCAGCCCGGTCAGGTTGCCGATCAGGCGTCCCGCCTTGCCACGAGCCAGCTCGGCAACGTCGGGGTTCTTTTTCTGCGGCATGATCGACGATCCGGTGGAATAGGAATCATGCAGGGTGACGAAGGAGAACTCCTTGGTAGCCCACAAAATCACTTCCTCCGAAACCCGAGAAAGGTCCACTCCGATCATGGCCGTCACCCAGGCAAACTCGGCGAAGACATCGCGGGAAGCGGTGCCGTCGATTGAGTTATGGGTTGCGGAGAAGAAGCCAAGGTCCGCAGCAACGGCTTCCGGATCCAGTCCCAATGAAGAACCCGCCAAGGCACCGGAACCATACGGCGAAACACCTGCCCGCTTGTCCCAGTCCTGGAGACGCTGCACATCACGAATCAGGGCCCAGGCATGGGCCAGGAGATGATGGCTGAGCAGGACCGGCTGGGCGTGCTGAAGGTGGGTCCTGCCGGGCATGGCCACGCCCTGGTGCGCCTTGGCCTGGTCGACGAGGGCGTCGATGGTGGCCAGCACTCCCCGCGCGATGATGCGGGCGTGGTCCCGCAGGAACATCCGTCCCAACGTTGCCACTTGGTCGTTGCGTGAACGTCCGGCCCTGAGCTTTCCGCCCAGCTGCGTTCCGGCACGCTCAATCAGCCCGCGTTCCAGGGAGCCGTGAACGTCCTCGTCTGATTCAGCTGGCAGGTAGGCCCCTGAAGCCACGTCCTCGTCCAGCTGTGCCAGCGCAGCCAGCATGCCCTTGAGCTCGGCCTCGTCCAACAGCCCGGCCTTGTGGAGCACGCGGGCGTGCGCCACCGAGCCGGCAATGTCATAGCGTGCCAGCCGCCAGTCAAAGTGAGTGGATTTGCTCAGGGCTGCCAGGGCATCCGCGGGGCCGCCGGCAAAACGGCCGCCCCACAGTGCGCCTTCATTGGTCCCCGAACGCTCCCCAACCTCGCTGCGCTCGGACGGGGACCCCTGCGTTCGTGGGCCCTGCTGCTGACTCACTGTCCTGCGACGCGGATGTCGCGGCCGGAGGCAACCTTTGCAGACATGCCCCAGAGCTCGATGAAGCCCCGTGCCATGGACTGGTCGAAGGTGTCGCCGGTGTCGTACGTGGCGAGGTCGAAGTCATACAGCGAGGTCTCGGAGCGGCGGCCGTTGACGATGGCCTGGCCGCCGTGGAGGACCATACGGATATCGCCGGAGACGTACTTCTGGGTGTCCTCGATGAAAGCGTCCAGGGAGCGCTTGAGCGGGGAGAACCACTGGCCGTCGTAGACCAGTTCGGCCCAGCGCTGGCCAACAGTGGCCTTGAAGCGGGCCTGCTCGCGTTCGATGGTGATGTCTTCGAGGTGCTTGTGGGCCGTGATCAGGGCCATCGCGCCCGGTGCCTCGTAGATTTCGCGGGACTTGATGCCCACCAGGCGGTCCTCCACGACGTCGATGCGGCCCACCCCCTGCGCGCCTGCGCGGCGGTTCAGTTCCTTGATGGCCTGCAGCGGGGTGACCTTGACGCCGTCGATCGCCACCGGCACTCCGGCCTCGAACGAAATGGTGACCTCATCCGGGGCCGGCGGGAACTCCGGGGTGGCGGTGTAGTCGTAAATGTCCTTGGTGGGGGCATTCCAGATGTCTTCGAGGTAGCCGGTTTCGACGGCGCGTCCCCAGACGTTCTGGTCGATCGAGTACGGGTTCTTCTTGGTGGTCTCGATCGGCAGACCCTTTTCCTCGGCGAAGGCAATGGCCTTGTCGCGGGTCAGGGCGAGGTCGCGGACAGGGGCGATGCACTTCAGGTCCGGGCCGAGAGTCTGGATGCCAACTTCAAAGCGGACCTGGTCGTTGCCCTTGCCGGTGCAGCCGTGGGCAACGGTGGTGGCGCCGAATTCGCGGGCGGCCTTGACGAGGTGCTTGACGATGACCGGACGCGAGATGGCAGAAACCAACGGATAGTGGCCCTGGTAGAGGGCGTTCGCCTTCAGCGTGGGGACGCAGTACTCGTTGGCGAACTCGTCGCTCGCGTCGGCAACGTAGGCTTCGACAGCCCCACAGCCCAGTGCGCGCTGGCGGATGGTCTCCAGGGACTCGCCGCCCTGTCCGACGTCGACTGCCACGGCGATGACCTCGGCACCGGTGGCTTCACCGATCCAGCCGATGGCTACGGAAGTATCAAGGCCACCGGAGTAGGCCAGCACAATACGCTCAGTCACGGAAATGCTCCTCAGTTGTGTTTGTTGTTGTTGTTTGTTGGTTAGCCGTCAAGTGGTCGCACGGCTGGTCTGCTTACAGCTTAGGGGTCCGCCCGCTAAACCTCATTGGCCTGCTTCATCAGCCAATCTAAGGAACCGGGCAGCAAGTTCGGCTCCGCCTTCAGGATCACGCGTCACCAGCATGACGGTGTCGTCGCCGGCGATGGTTCCGAGGATGGAAGGCATCACCGAATGGTCGATGGCCAATGCCAGGAAGTTGGCTGCCCCCGGTGGCGTCCTGAGCACCACGATATTGGCCGACGCTTCGGCCGTGACCAGGAGTTCCCCGCACAACCGTGCGAGACGGCTGTCCAAAATTTCCTGGGTGACGCCGCTCTTGGCTGCCCGCTCCCCGCCCTCGCCGGGCACCGCGTACACCAGAACGCCTTCCTTGCCGCGGACCCTGACGGCTCCAAGTTCAACGAGGTCACGGGACAACGTCGCCTGGGTGACCTGGACGCCGTCGTCCGCCAGCAGTGCTGCCAGCTCTGCCTGGGAACGGACCGACTCCCCCGTCAGGATGGCGATGATGCGGGCCTGCCGGGCCGTCTTAGTGGCGGGGCTGGCGCCAGGTGAAACAGAGGGAAGGGACACTAATTGCCGTCCCTGGTCACCGGCGGAAGGCCTTCCACCACGGCCAGTCCGGACTGGTGCATCAGCCACGCCATCAGCGCCTTCTGGGCGTGCAGCCGGTTTTCCGCCTCGTCCCAGACGATCGACTGGGGACCGTCGATGACTCCTGCAGAGATTTCGTAACCTCTGTAGGCCGGCAGGCAGTGAAGGACGACGGCGTCAGGTGCCGCGTGCTGCATTGCTGCCTCATCAACGGAGTACTCCCGGAACAGCTGCAGCCGGGCTTCCTTTTCGGCTTCCTGTCCCATGGACACCCAGGTGTCCGTGGCGACGACATCGGACCCGGCCAACGCTTCGGCTGCATCGGTGGTGATCAGGACCGACCCGCCGGTCTCTCCAGCGCGCTTCTCGGCGGCTGCCACGATGTCCGCTGATGGCAGGTACCCTTCCGGGCCGGCGATGCGGACGTGCATTCCGGCTGTCACTCCGGCCAGGAGGTAGGAGTTGGCCATGTTGTTGGCGGCGTCACCGAGGTAGCTCATGGTGAGACCCTTGAGCTCGCCTTTGTGTTCCTTCACCGCCAGGAGGTCGGCCAGGAGCTGGCAGGGGTGGTAGTCATCGCACAGAGCATTGATGACCGGAACGCTGGAATTTTCCGCCATCGCAACCAGGCCGGAGTGCGCTCCTGTTCGCCACACAATGGTGGAGACCATGCGTTCGAGGACCTTGGCGGTGTCTTCCACCGATTCCTTGTGGCCGATCTGTGCTTCCCCTGGGTTGATGATCAGCGCGTTGCCGCCCATATCCGCCACACCCGCCGCGAAGGAGACGCGTGTCCGGGTGGACGTCTTGTCGAAGATCACGGCAACGGTCTTGCGGCCGCTTCCTTCACCGGCGAACGGCTGGGCACTGTAGGGCGCGGCCTTCAGCCGGATGGCCAGATCAAGCACTTCAGCCTGCTCGGCCGCGGTGAGGTCGGTGTCCTTAAGGAAATGGCGCGTGGTGGTCACTGGGCGTCCTTTGCGATGGTTAGGAGCACGGGCAGGGCCTTGATAAAGCGGTCGGCCTGTTCGACGGTGAGAATGAGCGGCGGAGCCAGGCGGATGGTACGCGGGCCCGGGCTGTTGACAATGAACCCGTTCTCGAGGCCGGCTGTGACCAGCGCAGGAGCAATGTCGGCGTCGAGGTCGAAGCCGATCAGGAGCCCTTCGCCCCGCACTTCAGTAACGCCTTCCACGCCGGCGAGGGCCAGCCGCAGATGCTCACCTACCACCCGAGCGTTTTCGAGGACGTGCTGGTGCTCGAGTGTGTGCAACGTCGCCAGGGCAGCCGCCGTCGCCACGGGGTTTCCCCCGAAGGTGGTTCCGTGCTGGCCGGCCGTAAGGAGCGACGACGCCAGCTCGCCGAAGGTGATCAGTGCACCAACCGGGAACCCGCCACCCAACCCCTTTGCCAGGGTTATGGCGTCAGGAACAATGCCTGCGTCCTCGCTGGCCAGCCATTTTCCGGTCCTGCCGATACCGGTCTGGACTTCGTCGAGGATGAGCAGGGCGCCGGCCTTGCTGGTGGCTTCCCGGGCAGCCTGCAAGTAGCCGGCCGGGAGTGGCCTGACACCGGCTTCGCCTTGGATTGGCTCCAGGAAGACAGCGGCGACCGACTCGTCAATGGCGTCCAGAAGCGCATCCACGTCACCGAACGGGACGTGGACGACTCCGGCCGGCAACGGCTCAAATGGCGTACGGTACGCTTCCTTCGCCGTGAGAGCCAGGGCGCCCATGGTCCGCCCGTGGAATGCACCCTCAAGCGCGATGATCTTGGTCCGTGGCTTTCCTTCGGTGCCGGTGTTGCGGCGGGCCAGCTTGAAGGCTGCCTCGTTCGCTTCAGTGCCGGAGTTGGCGAAGAACACCTTCGAACCCGCGGGGGCGTTGGTGACTGCCAGCAGTTTCTCAGCCAGCGCGATCTGCGTGGGACTGGTGAAGAAGTTGGAGACGTGGCCAAGGGTGGCGAGCTGGCTTGAGATCACCGAGGTGACGAAGGGGTGTGCATGACCCAGGGCATTGACTGCGATGCCGCCCAGCAGGTCAAGGTACTCCTTCCCGTCCGCATCCCACACAAGGCAACCGGCTCCACGGACCAGGACGCGCTGGGGAGTTCCGAAGACGCCGATGAGGGACGACGAATAGCGTGCCAGCCATTCCGCGCCGCTGCTATGGGCTGCTACGAGCTCCCGGATCGGAGAGGATTCCACCCCTGTTTGTCCCTGTGCCGCCTGTCCTGCCGCAGTGTGTTCCGTGGCGTTCTCAACTATGTTCATGCGTTTATGTCCTCGTCCGAAACAACCTGGGTACCAATGCCGGCGGTGGTGAAGGTTTCCAGAAGCATGGAATGGGGAAGCCGGCCGTCCACGATATGCGCCTGTCCCACGCCGCCGTCGACCGCCTTCAGGCACGCCCCCATCTTGGGAATCATGCCCGACTCCAGTGACGGCAGGAGCTTGCGGAGTTCGGACGCGGTCAGTGAAGAAATCAGTGAGCTCCGGTCGGGCCAGTTGGCGTAGAGGCCTTCAACGTCGGTGAGGATCACCAGCTTCGATGCGTCCAGCGCCTCAGCCAAGGCGGCGGCGGCTGTGTCAGCGTTGACGTTGAGGACCTGGCCGGTGGTCTGGAACCCGGTACCGTCGTCGGCGATTTCAGGAGCAACAGTGGAGATCACGGGAATGCGGCCTGCTGCCAGGATGTCCAGGATGCCTTCCGGATTCACGCCCACGACTTCGCCCACGAGGCCCAGGTCCACTTCTTCCCCGTCCACCACCGTTCCGGTGCGCACCGCACGCAACAGTCCGCCGTCTTCCCCGGACATGCCAACGGCATAAGGCCCATGGGAGTTGATGAGGCCCACAAGTTCGCGGCCGACCTGGCCCGTCAGCACCATACGGACCACGTCCATGGCTTCGGGGGTGGTGACGCGCAGGCCGCCCTTGAATTCCGACTCGATGCCGAGCCGGCTAAGCATCGCGTTGATCTGCGGGCCGCCTCCGTGCACCACTACAGGGTGGATGCCCACATGGTGTAGGAACACAATGTCCTCGGCAAAAGCCCGGCGAAGGTCCTCGTTGACCATGGCGTTTCCGCCGTATTTGATCACCATGGTGGTGCCGGCAAAACGCTGGATCCAGGGCAGCGCCTCGATGAGTGTCTCAGCCTTGCTCTGGGCCGCGCTGGTCGCCGTGGGTTCACGGGTCTGGGTGTTCATTGCTGCTGTTTCTCCCTAGCTGGAGTAGGCGCTGTTCTCGTGAACGTAGTCGTGGGTGAGGTCATTGGTCCAAATGGTGGCTTCGGCGCCGCCTGCCTGGAGGTCGATCTCCACCAGGACTTCGCGGGGCTCAAGGTCCACAAGCCCGCGGTCCTCCCCGATGCTGCCCTTCTGGCAGATCTGGACACCGTTCATGGAAACGTTCAGCTCGTCCGGATCGAACGCAGCATCGGTGGTCCCGACGGCTGCGAGCACGCGGCCCCAGTTGGGGTCCTTGCCGAAGATCGCTGCTTTGAAGAGATTGGAACGGGCGACGGCGCGGCTCACGATTTCAGCGTCCCGCTCGCTCTCAGCGTTGAAGGTCCTGATGGCGATATCGTGGCTGGCGCCTTCAGCATCGCCGATGAGTTTCCGTGCCAGTTCGGCGCAGACCTTCGTCAATCCTTCACCAAAGTCTTCGGCGCTGGGTACCGCGCCGGACGCACCGGAAGCCAGCAGCACCACCGTGTCGTTGGTGGACATGCAGCCGTCGGAGTCTGCCCGGTCAAACGTGACCCTGGTGGCGTCCCGCAGGACGACGTCGAGCATTTCCGCCGGGACGTCGGCATCAGTGGTGAGGACCACCAGCATGGTGGCGAGCCCGGGTGCCAGCATGCCGGCCCCCTTGGCGATGCCTCCGATGGCGAATTCATTGCCCTCGGCATCCTGGCCGATGAACACCGCCTGCTTGGAGACGGAGTCCGTAGTCATGATGGCGGTTGCTGCGTCCGAGCCGCCCTCGTCGCTTAAGGCCGACGCAGCGGCATCGATACCGGGCACGACTTTGTCCATCGGCAAGTGCTCGCCAATCAGGCCGGTAGAGCAGACAATAACGTCGGTGGCCGACAGGGACAGCGCCTCAGCTGTCTTCTCCGCCGTCGTGTGCGTGTTCTGGAATCCCTGGGGACCCGTGCAGGCGTTTGCGCCACCGGAGTTGAGGATCACGGCGTCCACCCGCCCGTCCTTTATCACTTCCCGGGACCAGTGAACGGGCGCAGCGGCCACACGGTTGCTCGTAAACACTGCCGCTGCCGCCTTCGACGGCCCGTCGTTGACCACCAGGGCGAGATCCGGCTTACCGGACGCCTTCAGGCCTGCTGTGACTCCAGCAGCGCGGAACCCCTTGGGTACGGTAATGGTCACGGTGCGACTCCCTGCAGGTTGAGGCCGGCGGTCTCTGGGAGGCCAAGGGCAATGTTCATGGACTGTACTGCTCCGCCCGCTGTCCCCTTGGTGAGGTTGTCCAGGGCGCAGGTGATGATGACGCGGCCGGTGTGCTCGTCGAACGCAAGCTGCATGGCCGCGTGGTTGGATCCCACAACGGACTTGGTGGAGGGCCACTGGCCCTGAGGGAGCAGATGGACAAAAGGCTCGTCGTCGTACGCATCCGCCCAGGCCCTGCGGAGGTCCTCAGCTGTCACACCGGCACGGACTTTCGCCGTGGCGGTAGTCAGGATGCCGCGGCTCATTGGAGCCAGGGTGGGAGTAAAGGAGACGGTCACAGCTTCGCCCGCCGCTTTGGACAGGCCCTGCTCAATCTCAGGCGTATGCCGGTGCCCGCCACCCACCCCGTACGGGCTCATGGAGCCCATGACCTCGGAACCGATGAGGTTTACTTTCGCCGCCTTTCCGGCGCCCGATGTCCCGGACGCCGAGACAATGACGACGTCGTCAGGCTGCAGCAGGTTATTCGAAAAGCCAGGAGCGAGTGCCAGGAGAGCGGACGTCGGGTAGCAACCCGGGACGGCAATGCGCTTTGCGCCTTTAAGGGCCTCGCGCTGACCCGGAAGTTCCGGCAAGCCGTATGGCCAGCTGCCTGCATGGGTGGACGCATAGAACTTCTCCCACGCGGCCGAGTCTTCCAGACGGTGGTCCGCGCCGGCGTCGATCACCACCGTGCCTCCCGGCAGTTTTGCTGCAATCTCGGCAGAAGCGCCGTGCGGAAGCGCCAGGAAAACGACGTCGTGGCCCGCAAGGTTCTCGACAGTGGTGTCTTCCAGTATCCGGCTGGCAAGGCCATGGAGATGGGGCTGCAATTCGCCTAGTCTGGAACCGGCGTTGCTGTGCGCTGTGATTGCCCCGATGGTCACGTCCGGGTGAGCGGCAAGCAAACGCAGGACTTCGCCACCGGCGTAGCCACTGGCACCTGAGACGGCAACAGAAATAGTCATACTACGACCCTACAGCAAAACTATGCATATGTCTCGATATTTATGCACGGCCTTTCCCGCTCTCTTCGGTGACCGAAGCAGCAAAACGACGATTGATGCTGGCCGGACAGCGTATGCTGGGTGGAGGGTGATCCAGACCGTGCAGGCCGAGTGTCGGATGCAGCGTTGCCCGTAACAATGGCAAGGCAGACATCTATGACCCCAACCATCACCTCTGAGCGCCCGAAATCACGTGTCGTGAAGGCAAACCCGGTTGTTCAAAGCTATTCCGAACTCTTGAAGAGCGTCAAAGCCGCAGGCCTGCTTGAGCGCCGTGTCGGTTTTTACGTCACAGTCTTCTCCAGCCTCGTCCTCCTGATGACCGCAACGTGGTTCGGTTTCGCCCTGATCGGTGACAGTTGGTTCCAGCTCCTGATTGCCGCAGCCTTGGGCGTCATTTGCACCCAGCTAAGCTTCCTGGCGCATGAGGCCGGCCACCGGCAGATCTTCGCTTCACGCCGTGCCAATGACTGGTCGGCACGGCTTCTCGCCACCTCTGTCGCCGGAATGAGTTACTCCTGGTGGGAGCAGAAGCACGGTGCCCACCACAATCACCCCAATGTGATTTCCAAGGATCCTGACATCATGGACAGCCCCATCGCTTTCCATGTCGAGGAGTCGATCTCCCGACAGGGACGGCTGTCCTCCATGCTGACCCGCAGGCAGGGCTGGTTCTTCTTTCCGCTTCTCTTGCTCGTAGGCCTGGGCCTTCAGATCGATTCGGTCAAGTTCGTCTTCCGCCGCGCCAAGGTGACGCACCGCTGGGTTGAGCTGCCCATCCTCGTCGTCCGGCTGAGCATTCTGCCCATCCTCGCCTTTTCATTCCTCCCGATTGGAATGGCGTTTGCCTTCCTCGCCGTTCAACTGGTCGTTTTCGGTTTCTACATGGGCGCATCATTTGCTCCGAACCACAAAGGCATGCCCGTCCTGCCCACGAACAGCCGCGTTGACTTCCTCAGCCGCCAGGTCCTGACGTCCCGCAACATTTCCGGTGGCCGCTTCATGGACATCCTCATGGGCGGCCTCAACCGCCAGGTGGAGCACCACCTCTTCCCGGACATGGCCCGACCCCAATTGCACCGCGCAAGCGCGATCGTTCGTCAGTACTGCGACAAGCACGATATCCCATTCACCGAAACCACTCTGCTTCAGTCGTATGGAATTATCGTGCGCTACCTCAATGACGTGGGACTGGCAGCGGGGCGTCACTTTGAGTGCCCCATGGCTACTGTTACCCGCCGGTACTGATTCCCGCTTCGCCGGCTCCTTCTTAACCCGCGCCTCACCTGCGCGCCTGCCTCACCTACGGTCGTGTTCGCTGTGACCGTCATGGATACCTAGGATGGGATTCACGACCCGGGCACAGGAAGTCCCTGCCCGGAGAAGGAGTTCCCATGACGCATGCCATCCTCGCCCAGCAGCCGGGCGGACCTGAGGTCCTGGAATACGCCGACGTTGACCGCCCGCAGCCGGGACCTGGCCAGGTGCTGGTCAAGGTTGCCGCAGCCGGCGTCAACTTCATCGACACCTACCACCGCAGCGGCACCTACAACGTCCCCTTTCCGTTCACTCCAGGCTCCGAAGCCTCGGGTACGGTGGAGGAACTTGGCGAAGGAGTGAGCGACCTTGCCGTGGGAGACCGCGTCGCCACGGCAGAAGGCTCCCGCTGCTACGCCGGCTATACAGTGCTCGACGCCGCTAAGGCTCTGCCTGTGCCGGACAACGTTGATCACCTCACCGCAGCCGCCCTGCCGCTGCAGGGCATGACGGCCCACTACCTGATCAATTCCTCTTTCAGGGTGGAGCCGGGCCACACCATTTTGACTCATGCCGGAGCAGGTGGCGTCGGCCTGCTGCTGATCCAACTGCTCAAGGAGAGAGGCGCCCGCGTCATCACCACAGTCTCGTCCGATGCTAAAGAAGAGCTGGCACGGGAAGCAGGCGCCGACGAAGTCCTGCGGTACGTCGGCTTTCCGCACCACGTCCGCGAACTGACCGGCGGCAGAGGGGTGGACGCCGTGTACGACGGCGTCGGCCGCAACACTTTTGATGGCTCACTCTCGTGCCTGCGCACCCGGGGTTCACTGGTGCTTTTCGGGGCAGCCTCCGGCCCTGTTCCGCCCTTCGACCCACAACGGCTGAATGCCGCCGGCTCGCTGACGCTCACCCGCCCCTCGCTGGCTCATTTCCTCGGCAATCCGCAAGAACGCCGTTGGCGCTCCGGGGAAATCTTTGCCGCCGCAGCCAACGGAAACCTCAAGGTCCGGATTGGCGCCACCTATCCGCTAAAGGATGCCCATCAGGCCCACAGCGACCTCGAAGGCCGGCGCACCACCGGGAAGGTACTGCTGGTTCCCTAGCATCCACCCTTATAGGCATGTAGCTGTGCTGAACGCAGAAGATCCCCCGCAATATTGCGGGGGATCTTCTGCATTCGGTGTCATGGCTGAGACGAATCAGCGCTGAACGGCACCAAACCGGCTGGCGGCCAGGGCAACAGCGCTCTCACGGGCAGCCGACGCTTCTTCCGCCGTCAGGGTGCGGTCAGCGGCGCGGAAGCGGAGACTGAACGCCAAAGACTTCTTGCCGTCCTCGATGCCTTTGCCGGCGTAGACATCGAATAGCGCTACATCCTCCAGCAGTTCCCCGGCACCCTCACGGAGTGCAGTCAGGACCTCATCTGCAGCCACCTCTTGCGGCACCACGAGGGCCACGTCCTGGGTAGCTACGGGGAACGTTGAAATATGCCGGGCCACGATCACATCAGCCGCTGCCTCGAACAGGACATCGGCGTTGATTTCCACGGCTACCGAGCGTTCAGGCATGTCCTGCGCCGCAAGCAGCTTCGGATGAAGCTCACCGGCGTAACCCACAATTTCTCCGGAGCGCAGTGACAGGCGGGCTGCACGGCCTGGATGGAAAGCCTGGTGCCTCCCCTGGCTGACAACCAGTTCCACCCCGAGGACGTCACCGGCGAGGCGGGCTATGTCCAACGCATCTGCCCAGTCCCAGGGACGGGGCGTGTGGTTGGCTGCCGCCGGTGAATCGTGCCCGGTCAACACCGCGGCGATGTGCAGCGGCTGGTCCGGAACGCCTTCGTACAGCGCATCCAGCACCTCATCGGCAGGTTTGACGCCAAGCGGCGGTATGGAAGCTGTCCCCACCTCGCCGGCCGGCAGGAACACCAGCCCGGCTTCAAAAACAGCGAGGTCGCGGAAACCCCGTGAATGGTTGCGTTTGGCTACCTCGATGAGTCCGGGAAGGATGGACGTCCGCAGGAACCCCTGTTCCTCGCTGATGGGGTTGGCGAGCTTGACCGCGGGACGGGGAGCCCCTTCCTCGGGCACGCCGAACGTGTCGTTCGCCGCCTTCGAAACAAACGGGTAGGCCAGCACCTCAGTGAGCCCGGCATCGGCGCAGGCCTGGATGAGCCTCCGGCGCTGCTGCTGCACACGGGTCAGGCCGCGGCCTGGAGGGGCTACCGGAAGTGTTGCAGGAATCTGGTCGTATCCGACCAGACGGGCAATCTCCTCTGACAAGTCTTCCTTGGTTTCCAGATCATTGCGCCAGCTCGGCGCCGTGACCCGCCAGCCGCCGTCGTACTTCTCAACCGCGGCACCGAGGTCCTCCAGCGAGGTGACGATCTGCTCTTGCGTGAAGTCGATGCCGATCCGCTCGGCGGCGAAAGCCGCCGGCAGGGCGATGGACACGGCGTCCGGCGCGGTTCCGACGTCGGTACCCGCCTCGTCAGCGGTGCCCCCCGCAAGCTCCACGAGCAGATCGACCGCACGCTGGGCGGCGATGTTCGCCACCTGCCAGTCAACCCCGCGCTCAAAACGCTTCGACGCTTCGGACGGCAGCTTGTGGCGACGGCGTGAGCGGGCGATCGAGACTTCCTCAAAGTGCGCGGCCTCTATCAGCACAGTGGACGTGGCCTCGGAGACTTCGGTGGATGCTCCTCCCATGACGCCCGCGACGCCGATGGGGCCTGAATCGTCCGTGATCAGCAGATCCTCAGGATCAAGCGCGCGTTCCTTGCCGTCGAGAGTGGTGAGCGTCTCCCCCGCCACGGCACGCCGGACCACGATCTCGCCTGACAGCTTGTCCTGGTCATAGAAGTGCAGGGGCTGGCCGAGTTCAAACATGACGTAGTTGGAGATGTCCACGGGCAGCGAAATGGAACGCACACCCGCCAGCCGCAGGCGCGCAGCCATCCACGGCGGCGTCGGCCGGGAAGCGTCAACACCACGCACAGTGCGGGCGACGAAACGGTCACAACCTGGCTTGCCGTAGATGGGGGCGTCGTCGTTGAGCTTGACGCCGTAACCACCGGCGAGCTCCGAGGGTGCATGCACCTTGGCAGCCGGGTCCGTGAAAGCAGTTCCCGTGGCGTGAGCGTATTCGCGGGCAACACCGCGGATGGAGAATGCGTAGCCGCGGTCCGGGGTGACGTTGATCTCGGCAGCTTCGTCATACAGCCCCAACAGCTCCATGGCGTCCGTACCGATTTCAGGGTCAAGGCCAATACGGGACAGAACGAGGATGCCGTCATGATCCTCGCCGATTCCGAGCTCGCGCACGGAGGCGATCATCCCGGCCGAGAGGTGGCCATAGGTCTTGCGCGCGGAGATGCGGAAGTCGCCGGGCAGCACAGCGCCGGGCAGCGTGACCACCACCTTGTCCCCTTCAACGAAGTTGTGGGCACCGCAGATGATGCCCTGCACTCCTGACGGATCAATGCCGTCACCGGTGAGGGTCTGTTCCCGTCCCTCGGGGACAACGCGGACCTGGCACCAGTTGATGGTCTTGCCGTTGGACTGCGGTTCCTTTACGAGGCTGAGCACCTGGCCCACCACGATGGGACCCTGAAGGGTGTCTGTAGGCCGGTGGACTGCTTCTTCTTCAAAACCGACCTTGACCAGCTCGGCCATAACGTCCTCGGCCGTGGCTCCGGCCGGTACCTGCGCGAATTCACGCAGCCAGGAAAGTGGGATACGCACTGTTAGATCTCCATCCCGAAGTGCTCGCTGAAACGTACATCGCCTTCGATCATGTCGCGCATGTCGCCAACCTCGTTGCGGAACATGAGGGTCCGCTCGATGCCCATGCCGAAGGCAAAACCTGAATAGACGTCCGGATCGATGCCTGCTGCCCTGAGGACGTTGGGGTTGACCATGCCGCAGCCGCCCCACTCGATCCAGCGCGGACCGCCTTTGGCACCCGGGTGCCAAATGTCCAGCTCAGCGGACGGCTCGGTGAACGGGAAGTAGTTGGGGCGGAGCCGGATCTGGGCTTCGTCACCGAACATCTGCCGGGCAAAGTGCTCCAGGGTACCGCGTAGGTCCGCCATGCTGAGGTGCTTGTCGATGGCGAGGCCTTCGAACTGGTGGAAAACAGGGGTGTGGGTGGCGTCCAGTTCATCAGTGCGGAACACCTTGCCGGGGCACAGCACGTAGATGGGAAGATCGCGTTCCAGCATGGAGCGGACCTGCACGGGTGAAGTGTGCGTACGCATCAGGAGGTGGGCTTCGGGTGGCTCCACGAAGAATGTGTCCTGCATTTCGCGGGCAGGGTGGTCCGGCTTGAAGTTAAGGGCGTCGAAGTTGAACCATTCGGATTCGACTTCCGGGCCTTCAGCGATCTCCCAGCCCATCCCCACGAAAATATCCGCGACGCGGTCCTGCAGGGTGGATAACGGATGACGGGCACCGGCACGGCGACGGCGCGGTGCAGCCGTGACGTCCACTGTTTCCTCAACAAGGATCCGGGCGTCGTTCTCTGCCTCAAGCTCCGCTGTACGGGCTGCGAGCGCCTGGTTGACCCGTCCACGGGAGGAACCCATAAGCTTCCCGGCCACAGCCTTCTGGTCCTTCGGCAGTGAACCGATTTCACGGTTGGCAAGGCTGAGAGGCGCCTTCTCCCCCGTGTGGGCCAGGCGAACAGCCTTAAGCTCCTCGAGGGTGGCCGCGGCGGCGATGGCGGCAATGGCATTTTCAACGGCGGCAGTGATGGCAGCTTCATCCAGAGGGTTCGGGATGGCAGCGTCCGGCAAAGTTTCAGTCATCTACTGTTCTTAGCTACGAGTCGGATGGCGTCAGTGCCTGATTGCACCGGGGCCTGTCCGGTCCGGCAATAGTCTCTGCACTGACAAGTTGTTCGACGGCTCCGATGAAGGTCCCGGCAAAACAACAAAGGGCGGGGCGTACCGGATTTAGTCCGGGACGCGCTCCTTCCCAGTCTAGTAGAGAGCAGCGGTTGGCCTGAACCTGATTGTTCCATTTCCTGCGTTCGCTACCATGGCCACATGACGCCAGCACAGCGGCTCCGGCAGGTTGCCAACCTGCTCAATGGATCTACCGTCCTGGGTCTGGTGCTGGCACGCTTCGCGGGATGCGGTATCCGTAAGGGACCACGTGGACTGGTCATCGCCACCGGCTACCGGCCCCGGTTGCCCGTTGCCGGGGCGTTCGCCGTCGGCAATGTGGTGCTCTTCCGGGGTGGTGCCGGGCAGGTGCGGGGAAACCCGGTGCTGCTTGGACACGAGGAGCGGCACTGCACGCAGTACGCGTGGTGCCTCGGATTGCCGTTTCTTCCCTTGTACTTCCTTGCTGCGGGCTGGTCATTCGTGCGCACCGGCAGCGTCGGGAGCGGCAACATCTTTGAGCGGATGGCCGGCCTTGAGGCCGGCGGGTACGTGGAGTCACATCGGTACCGCCGGACCGGCAACCGAAGCCTGACCAAGAACCGGCGCCGGATCAACCTCATTGGCAAGCCCCGTCGAAGTGTGCCTGCCAGCAAGCGGCCCGGCCAAGAAGAAAAGTGAGGCAAAACCATGAAGAGCCTTCCCAGGACCATTTCGGTCACCGGCACCGGCACGGCTGAAGCTGCACCGGACCTGCTGACCTTGTCGATCGGCGTTGACTGCCATCGCCAGGATGTTGCTGCTGCTTATGGCGACGCAGGAAGATTATCAGGGCAGATTTCAGCTTCGCTCCGCAAATTCGGCGTCAGTGCAGCGGACATCAGCACCACCGGCCTGAACGTCAGGGCTGACCTGGTCTGGCAAGAGGGCCATGGGCAGACCGTGACGGGATACATCGCTAGCAGCATTCTCCAAGTACGCCTTCGCGACTTTGCGCGTTCGGCTGAAGCTATCGCTGCAGCCGTTGAGGCGGGGGGAAACGATGTGCGGCTCAACGGCCTGGAACGCGGCTTCACCGATCCTGCAGGCGTCCAGGCACGGGCACGGGAAGCCGCCTGGAAGGACGCCCTCGCAGCAGCGCAACAATACGCAGCGCTCTCGGGCACTGTGCTGGGCAGGGTGGTTTCACTCACTCAGCAGCCGTCGTCGTCCATCCCGATTCCCGTCGCGAAAATGGAAAGGGCAATGGCCGCAGACTCCCTGACGGTGGAAGCCGGGGAAACAAGCGTCAATGCACAGGTCCACGTCATGTGGGAGCTGCGCTCCCCTGACTGAGATCCCTTCCGCACCTTGACTTTCATTAGAACATAGATTCGAATAGACGTATGAGATGGGACGCACAGGCAATCACTCCGGTTGCTGAAGACGGCAACAAGGACTTAGCTCCCACAGCCGTGCCGTCCGACGCTTTGTTGCCTCTCGCCGGGCTTGTCCGGTCTGTCACCACGCCTGAATTCGCGGGAATTACCTTTCACGAGGTGGCCGCCAAATCGGTCCTCAATAAGGTACCTGCCGGATCCCGGATGCCCTTCGAATGGACCATCAACCCCTACCGTGGCTGCAGTCACGCCTGCGTCTACTGCTTTGCCCGCAAGTCCCACACCTATCTGGACTTCGACGCCGGCCGTGACTTTGACAGTCAGGTGGTAGTGAAGATCAACGCAGTCGAGGTCCTCAGAAGGGAATTGGCCAAGCCCTCGTGGGGGCATCACCAAGTGGCGCTGGGCACGAATACGGACCCTTACCAGCGGGCCGAAGGGCGTTATCAGCTCATGCCGGGCATTATCGGCGCGTTGGCGGACTCGGGCACTCCCCTATCCATTCTTACCAAGGGCACGCTCCTCGCCAGGGACATACCGCTGCTCAAACGTGCCGCAACCCAGATACCAGTGGGCATAGGCATCTCCCTGGCCATGACGGACGAAAAGTTGTCAGAGGCTATCGAGCCGGGAACCCCTGGGCCCCGGGCACGCTTGAAACTGGTTATGCGTCTGCGGGAAGCGGGGCTGCCCTGCGGAGTGATGGCAATGCCCATTCTGCCGTGGCTTTCCGATAGCGACGAGGCATTGGACCACCTCTTCAGTTCGCTCGCGCAGGCCGGCGCAACCGGGGTTACCGCCGGGGCGCTATACCTGAAACCGGGCACAAGAGAATGGTTTATGAAGTGGATCGCAGCTCACCACCCGGAACTTGCCGGTAAATACGGCCGCCTGTATGCCTCAGGTTCGTATGCGTCCAAGGAATACCGGATGTGGCTCGCGGGCCGGGTCAAATACTTCAAAAAGCTGCACGGTTTCACTGACGCTTCAGGGTTCAGCCATAGGGACATGGAGGCCAGGGCCACTCAGGACATCGGGGCTCAGTCGGCCGGCACACTTGATGCCAGGGACGAAGAAGCGCAGTATCCGGCAGGCCTTATTCCCGGCGCGGAAGCGGAAACAGCCGTTCGCACTCAGCGTCAAAGCCACGCCCCCGCGCAGCCTACGTTGTTCTGACTCCACTTCTGGCCTGTTGGGCCACTGTTTCCAGCAGCCTGCGCACGATTGGAAGATCGGCCGGAATCCACGGAAGATCAAGCGCCTGGGCCTCGGAACCAAGTTCCACCCAGCGCAATTCATCGTGGTCCTCCAGAGGGGCCGGGACGCCCTCAGTGATTTCGGCGAACCACACCCGCATTGAGGCGTTGGGGTTCAGCGGCCACCCGTCCTCCAGCTCTGAGTGAAGCTCTGCGCCCAGGCGAACCCCTATGCCGAGTTCTTCCCTCAACTCACGATGCAGTGCGTTCTCTGCTGACTCGCCAGGTTCCACTTTGCCGCCGGGGAACTCCCACATACCGGCGTATTTCGGCGGCGACGTACGGCGGGCGCTGAGCAGCCGCGTCGGTTCTTCAAGCGAATCCAGGACGGCTCCGCCCACCACTTTGATCAGTCCAGTCACCGCATCAGTCTATGGGGGACAATGGAGAAGCAGCTGCCCACCCTTTCCGGGAATATGCCTCGCAGGGTCGAAGTTATACCCAAGCAGCTAAAATCTGATTTATTGGTGCCATTGCCGCGCCGTCCATCGTTGTCTCGTGAAAAGCAGGCTTATGTCCGTCGCCACCACCCTCCCCGCCCTCAAGCCCAGGCTCAACAGCAGGCAGCTCGCTTGGGCAATCTTCTCGCTCGCCATGGGTGGTGTTGGCATCGGAGTGACGGAATTCACCATGATGGGCCTGCTGAAGGAAGTGGAGCTTGGACTCAACATCAGCACTCCTGAGGCAGGTCACCTGATCTCCGCTTATGCTCTGGGCGTGGTCATTGGAGCTCCCCTGCTGGCCGCGGTGGGCGCAAAGCTTCCGCGGAAGTACCTGGCGATGGGACTGATGCTGTTCTTCACCCTGGCAAATCTCACCTCATATGTTGCCCCGGACTACGGCACCATGCTTGTCTCGCGATTCGCTGCCGGGCTCCCGCATGGCGCATTCTTTGGAGTCGCAGCCGTCATCGCTGCTTCCCTGGTGGCGCCTACAAAGCGCGGATGGGCAATCTCCATGGTGATGTCCGGCCTGGCCATATCCAACGTGGTGGGCGTTCCGTTCGCAACGTGGCTGGGTCAGACCTTCGGCTGGCGTCTGCTGTTCGTCCTCGTCGGCATGATCGGCTTCGCCACCCTCGCCTGCCTCTGGAAGTACGTCCCGTTTGAAAAAGCTCATGCCGATGCGAGCATCCGCAGGGAGCTCGGCGCGTTGAAGCGTCTCCAAGTGTGGCTTGCCATCCTGATCGGCATCGTCGGCTTCGGCGGCTTCTTTGCCACCTACACCTACATTGCCCACACCATGACGGGGGTGGCAGGGATTCCGGCCTCGCTGCTGCCAGTGGTGGTTGCCCTTTACGGGGTAGGGATGGTGGCAGGAAACATCATCGGCGGCCGGATTGCAGACAAATCAGTGATGGGCACCATCTATTGGGTGCTACCGGGGATTGCAGTGGCGTTGGTCGTCTATGCCATTGCCGCTCACTGGCCGTGGTCCGCGTTGATTATGGTGTTCGTTGTCGGCGCCGCGGGCTCCCTGCTCATCCCCGCGCTTCAAACCCGGCTGCTCGATGCATCACCGGACGCACCCTCGCTTGCATCATCCCTGAACCACGCTGCCCTTAACGTTGCCAACGCCCTCGGGGCATTCCTTGGCGGCCTCGTCATCGCCTGGGGCTGGGGTTACGTGGCTCCGGCTTTGGTGGGCGCGGTCCTGGCCGTCCTCGGTTTGGGCGTAGCCCTGCTGAGTGGCCTCCTCGAACGGAAAAAGCCGCTGGCCCCTTAGCTGCCCCTCAAGGCGGGTAGAACGCTGCAGTCCCTGATGCCACCCGGAGGCAGGCTCAGACAGCCCCAGAAGGCAAAAATAAGCATACTGACAAGGTACAGGCGGTGTGTTAGCTTGAAGCCATAATCGGGAGCTGTAAAGGAATCCCGACGAATATGTAGGAGGAGAAATGGGCTTTCTAGGCTGGATCATTCTCGGACTCATTGTTGGAGCAATCGTCAAGGCAGTAATGCCTGGGCGAGTCGGCGGGGGCTGGGTAACCAGTCTTGTGCTCGGCGTCGTCGGCGCGATTGTTGGCGGCTGGATCGGCGACCTTCTGTTCGGCGGTGGCCGGATGGAATTCTGGAACCTTGGTTCCTGGATCCTCGCTATTGTCGGCGGCCTCGTCGTAGCCGGCATCTACGGCGCAATCACCGGCCGCAACAAAACCACTACATAACCAACGAATTAAGAGCTTCTGACGGCTCAACGTCAGGGCGGATCAGCGGCGGGGCTCACCACCAGGTGGGCCCCGCCGCTCTTTAGGCGGCTATCCCCGCTGTTAGGCGGCCCCGCCACTGTTTAAGCGACTATCCCCGCTGTTGCGACCGGGCGCTCGCGTAGAGGCAGACAGTAGCGGCAGTGCCAAGATTCAGGCTTTCCGCTGCCCCGTACACCGGCACGGCCACCCGATGATCAGCCAGGGCAAGTTCTTCTTCTGACAGGCCTTGGGCTTCGTTCCCGAAGAGCCAGGCTGTGGGCCGTTCCAAGTGGTAATCAGAGGGGACCTCCCCCAGGCCAAGACGCCGGGCTGCATTTTCGTCCTGCAGCTTGTCAAGGTTCAGCTGTCCGTAGCCGTCCGCCGCCAGGATTCCGACTCCACGCTCCCGGCAATGATCCGCGAAGTCCTGGACGTCGACGCCGAGCACAACCGGCAGGTGGAAGAGGGAACCGGCAGTCGAACGAACGGCCTTGGGGTTGTAGACGTCCACGCTGGACTGGGTGAGCACCACGGCGTCGGCGCCGGCTGCATCAGCCGCCCGAAGGACTGTTCCCGCATTTCCGGGATCTCTGACCTGACATAGAACAGCGATCAACCGTGGTGAGGCTTCGAGAACCGATTCGAGGCTCACATCAATAAAACTGCAGACGGCGATGATGCCCTGCGGATTGACTGTATCTGCCATGGCTGCAAGGACTTCGTCACTGGCGAGCCTGGCGCTGGTACCCTCGGCCAGCTCATCAAACTCGGGATAACGGTCGAGGCATGCCTCGCTGGCGAAAACCTCCTGCACCACCCCCGGCTCACCGGCTGCAATTCGTTTTGCATGGAGGACAAGGGCTTCCCTGACGGACTGCGGCCCTTCAACGAGGAACTGTTCCCGCTTTAAACGGGCCGGGCGCCCTGCAAGCTTTGCCACATCCCTCACCCGATCAGCTCGGGGATTGGAGAGTGGAAAGACTTGCGGGCGCCCGGTTTCGTTCATACAAGAACTTTAGTTGCTGTTGCCAGCAGTTCCTGAATTACTCAGCGGCTGCAGCAACCGGCTTCTTGGCGGCCTTGGCCTTTGCGGCCTTAGGTGCCGTCTCTGCCTTGACGGCAGGAGCTGAAGTGTCAGCAGGCAGGGAGTCCTTGGCGATCTTCACCAGAGCGGCGAACGCGTTGGCGTCGGACACTGCGAGTTCGGCCAGCATACGGCGGTCAACCTCGACCTCAGCGGCCTTGAGGCCCTGGATCAGACGGTTGTAGGTAAGGCCGTTGGCGCGCGATGCAGCGTTGATGCGCTGGATCCAGAGGCGACGGAAATCGCCCTTCTTCTTCTTGCGGTCGCCGTAGCTGTACACAAACGAGTGCAGCAGCTGCTCTTTTGCCTTGCGGTACAGGCGTGAGCGCTGTCCACGGTAACCTTTGGCGCGTTCGAGGATAACCCGGCGCTTCTTGTGGGCGTTTACCGCCCGCTTCACACGTGCCACGTGCGTACTCCTTTAGAATTCTGATCCCAAGCGTCTACTGCCGGAAACCCGGCCGGCCTGAGAAGGCTTTTTGGTAGTTGGCTGCTGCCAGGGGGCATCAGCCAGAGAACTTGGAAATTAGATGCCGAGCATCTTGCGGATGACCTTGGCGTCGCCCTTGAAGACGATCTTGTCGCCGGCAAGGCGACGGGTCAGGCGCGAGGACTTGTGCTCGAGGTAGTGACGGCGGTTGGCCTGCTGGCGGCGCAGCTTGCCGCTGCCGGTCAGCTTGAAGCGCTTTTTAGCACCGCTGTGGGTCTTCATCTTCGGCATGGGAACCGATCTCCTTACGTATCCGCAGACAATGTCTGCAGTTCTTTCGAGCAGCCACCTGTGGAGCGGCATGCTGGTTGCTTACTGCGGAAGCAATGCCTCTGCAGCTTTGAACTAGTTGGTCTTCTTCCCCGCAGGCTTGGGAGCCTTGGGGGCTGCAGGCCGTGCAGCAGGCTTCGGTGCCGCTGGCCGGGCCACTGGCTTCGGCGGCGACGGTACTGCTGCCGGCTTGGGAGCCGCAGCAGCCTCAGAGGCAGGCGCCTGGGCTTCCGCAGCCTTGGCAACGGGAGCCTTGGCCGGTGATGCCTTAGGTGCAACCGGTGCTTCGCGCTTCGGGGCAGGTGCCTTGGGAGCAGCCTGACGGGGAGCCTCGGCGGCTTCTTCCTTCACCGTTTCAGTCACCGGAGCTTTTTCAGCTACCGGAGCCTTGACAGCCGGAGCTTCAGCGACGGGAGCGTCCTGGGCAGGCGCCTCTTCCACCGGGGCCTCCTTTACGGGAGCCTCGTTCCCTGCGTCGGGAGCGGATGCCTGCTGTTCCTGGACTGCATCTTCACCATCGATTTCGACTGCCTCCGGCTGAACGCCTTCAGTGGTTTCATCGGTTGAAGACAGGAAACCTTCAGGCAGAAGATCGCCCAAGGTCTGCGTCAGGGAATCCTGGTTTTCGCCGCTGGTGTCTACGCGGCCGGAAGCCTTGGCTTCGTTCTGCGCCTTGGCCTCTGCACGCTGAGTTGCACGGCGTGCTTCTGCCTTTGCTTCGGCCTTGTTCTTCAGCGGACCAACAACCATGACCATGTTGCGGCCGTCGATGCGCGGGCTGGACTCAACCACACCCACCTCGGCAACATCATCCGCAAAGCGCTGAAGCAAGCGGATACCCATCTCCGGGCGCTGCTGCTCCCGGCCGCGGAACTGGATCATGGCCTTGACCTTGTCCCCGGCACCGAGGAAACGAAGCGCATGGCCCCGCTTGGTCTCGTAGTCGTGGGTGTCGATCTTCAGACGGAAACGGATTTCCTTCAGAACAGTGTTGGTCTGGTTCTTCCGGGCTTCGCGTGCCTTGACGGCAGCCTCGTACTTGTACTTGCCGAAGTCCATCAGCTTGCACACCGGAGGCTTTGCCTGCGGCGCAACTTCAACGAGATCCAGATCGGATTCGGCAGCCAAACGCAGCGCGTCCTCAATACGGACGATCCCTACTTGTTCGCCTGCAGGGCCGACCAGCCGCACCTCGGGGACGCGGATACGCTCATTGATTCTTGGCTCGCTAATGTTAAAGCTCCTGTGGTTGTGATGAGTACTCCACCGGCAAATAGAGAAGGCCCCCAATTGCCGGAGCAATCGAAGGCCTCGAGGATCGGATGTGCCCGCCTCAAGGGTGAGGTGGCACGCGCTTCGAACAGGCAATCGCCTGATTGAAACGCCCGACCGCTACCCGGCAACCTTGCTGCCACAAGGAAAGTTCCTCGTGGAAAACGGCTGACGCGGGTGGGAGAGATCTCCGCTTGCAAACTAGATGCCAATTCTACAGAAAGATACCCGTTCTCCGCACGTTGGCGGGAATGGGCATCCATAGCAAAATAACGACATCCAGTCGGTCTGTGACAAGCTTACCAGTATGAGCACTCCAGACAGTAATTCACACGTGTATGAGCCCGCGAATGAGCAGGGCAATGTGGCCCAGCAGATCCGGGACATCTCCGAGGTGCCGGCAATCGAGGTGATCACCACTGCCGCAGTTCATCTGATGAGCGCTTCAGCCGTGAAGCTGGGCCTTGCCGCCGAGGACAATGCAGCAGAACTGAAGGACCTCGACGAAGCCCGCAAGCTTATTACCGCCCTGGCAGGCCTTGTCACGGCAGCGGCGCCGGAAATCGGATCCCAGCATGCGGGTCCGTTGCGCGATGGGCTGCGCTCACTTCAGCTGGCATTCCGGGAGGAATCCACCATCCCGGACGCTCCTGGCAAAGGCCCTGGAGAAAAGTACACCGGGCCGGTCAACTAGCCACTACTGTTTGCCCCTGACACACAGCATTTACTGCTGACTGACCACGACGGCGGCCCTCCACCTTTTAAGGTTCGGGTCGCCGTCGTCGTCGTTTGGTCACTTAACCGGGGTTTGGTTACGACGCCGCCTGGCTCCGGCGGCGCTGCTGGAGCAGAAGCCCCAACAGGCAGATGGCTACGCCTGCCACACCGACGGCGACAAAACCTGCGGAGGGTCCGATCCCGTCGATGAAAAGCCCGGCCAGCGGGGCGCCGAGAGCGACGCCGGCGGTGAGGGCGGAGCCGTACCAGCCCATTGCCTCGCCCCGGCGTGCCTCGTCCACGAGGTCAGCTACTTTTTCCGAGGCAGCTGACAAGACGGGAGCGCAAAGGAGACCCGGCAGCAGTGACAGGAGCCCGAGCGTCAGCGTATCCTGCGCGAAGCCCATGGGAATGGTCAGGGCAGCCATTCCCAGCAGCAGGACCAAGGGGGAAACCGGGCGGTGCATGGCTCCATAGATCAGACCACCGGCCACCGAAGCGGCGCACCAGAAGAAGAAGACAAGTCCGATCTCGGCCTGGTGACCGCCTGTCTCAAGCAACGCGACGATCCCGACGTCGGTTCCGCTCAGGACCATTCCGGCCCCGGCCGCGACCGAGAAGACCGCGGCCACTGAGGCGGTAAACCAGGTGAAGTTGCGCGCGACGGCACCCCTGAGGCGTGACGGGGCCCGCTCACCGGAATTCGCCGGCTTCAACCCGGCCGCCGCCTCCTGAACGTGGGCGGGGGCCGCAGCCACGACAGCCAGTTCAGCTGCCTGCTGCTGCTCGGCAGCGCAGTCCTCGTCGGCAGCTTCGCTTCGGGTGGGCGGGTTGAACCACATCAGGAAAAGTCCCGCTGCCGACGTCGTTATTCCCACCACCGTGAGCCCCAGAACGGAGAATCCGCTGGTGGCGACAATTGCTCCCGCGGCGGGGCCGATCATAAAAACCATCTCAGTGGAGATCGCATCGAGGGCGAATGCGGTGCGGCGCTGCTCGCCGGTGGCCATGACTCCGAGCGACTGGCGTACCACGCTGAAGATCGGAAGCGTGAACAGTCCGCCCACAAAGACCAGCGGCAGCAGCCACTCGTAACTGACGTGAGGCACTACCGACCAGATCAGGGCCTCCGAAATCACGGAAGGTATCAGAGCTTTCCGCAAGCCGACAGTGTCAACGCGTCGGCCACGCCATGGCGCGCCGACGGCGATGCCAATGGTCATGACGGCGGCGGCAGCCCCGGCGGCGGCGTAGCCCTGGCCCAGAGACAGGACTATATGCAGGGTAAGAAGTACCCCGGCGGCTGAGTGTGGAATGCGGGCGATCATTCCGACGATCAACAGTCGCCGGACGGGCCGGACAGCAAGCAGCTCCCTGTACAGAGCGAAATTCACGGGTTACATCCTTAATCTTGCCAGCGGCAGGAGGATCCATCCCCTGACCGAAAGCTACTCTACTGCGCGCCGCAGCTTGACCTCGATGGAGTCAACCCGTTCGGCCAGCAATTCATTCCGGGCCCAGGCGCCATTCAAGCCTGCCACCAGTTCCTGGACTCCGGCGGCGTCCAGCCCGTCCACCAAGTACAGGACGATGCGCAGCTCCGGACCTGCACCGCCGCCTTTGAGCTGCAGCCCTCCGGATGTCAGGGTGCCTACTCCCCCGCCACGGTGGAGCTCGATGCGCCGAATCTGGGGAACATCAGAGGCAGTTGCTGCCACAGCATCCGCTACATCTGTGTCGGCATAGGACGGTGACCAGGGGAGTTGTTGAGCCAACGCCCAGACCGCAGGCCGCCTAACAACTATGGTGACCTCCGAGCCCGGATCCATCACCATCAGTTCCGCGCCTTCGGCGGCTGCGGATAAGGCAGCCCTGGCAGCGTAGACCGCAACGGGCCTGGCCTCCTGATGCCAAGCGTGGAGCGCCTCGGCAGAGGAGAAAACCGGCAATGCGGTGCGCCCGTCAGGAGCCTTCAGCGTCACGAGTGCCATGTCTGCCTGTTTGTCCGCCTGGAGCCCTGCAGCGCCCTGCCCCTCTTCGCCCAGCTGAGCGACTATGGGAACAAAAACCCTGGCATGGGCCAAGGCCTGCACGATGGCATCTTCGTCACCGGCACCCGCCACCATGGCGGAAACGGCGGCGAGGTACCCGGCGTCGGCTTTGCCGTCGTCGTCCTCAAAGTTGTGGATCCGGGCATCCTCACCGGCGAGGCTGCGCCCTGTCCACGGCTGGCCCGCCGAATCGGCGGCGCCCCCGGCACCGGCCAGGGCTGCAGCGATATGGCCTGGCAATGGCCGGGAGCCGGGTGTGCCTTCCACTGTCAGCGGCGGCCGGCGACGTCGAGCGCCTGGGGCAGGGTGAAGGCACCGGCATAGAGGGCCTTGCCCACGATGGCTCCTTCGACGCCCAGGGGAACAAGTGAACGCAACACCCTAAGGTCTTCGAGGCTCGAGATTCCTCCCGAAGCGACAACTGGCTTGCGGGTCTTCTCCACCATCTTGCGCAGCAGTTCCACGTTTGGACCTTGCAGCGTGCCGTCCTTGGTGACGTCAGTGACAACGTAGCGGGCGCAACCGGCCGCCTCAAGCCGCTCCAGTACCTCCCACAGGTCGCCGCCTTCCTTCGTCCAGCCGCGGCCTGCAAGGGTGGTGCCCCGGACGTCAAGCCCGACGGCGATGCGGTCGCCGAAGCGGTCAATGGCACGCTGCGTCCACTCCGGGTTTTCGAGGGCGGCGGTCCCGAGATTGACCCGGGCGACACCCAGATCCAGGGCCCTCTCCAGTGATTCGTCGTCCCGCAACCCACCCGAAAGTTCCACTTTGATGTCGAGCTTGCCAACGACTTCCCGCAGCAGCTCCGAGTTCGAGCCGCGCCCGAAGGCAGCATCGAGGTCAACAAGGTGAACCCACTCGGCACCCTGCTGTTGCCAGTTCAGTGCAGCCTCGAGCGGAGTCCCGTAGCTGGTCTCGCTTCCTGCTTCGCCCTGGACCAGTCGTACGGCCTGGCCGTTCACTACGTCAACGGCCGGGAGCAGTTCAAGTACCGGCAGCGGGGTTTCGTCGTTCATCATGGTCCTCAAGGGTGGTGGAGCGGAGTAGGAAATGTAGCCGGCTGTGATGTCAGGCGGCAGGCAGCGTCAGCATGTAGGCGGCCAGGAGCGCCATTCCAGCAAGGGTATAGAACACCACCTGGATCCAGCGTGGTGCTTTCTGTTGCCGGAAGGACAACGCCCCGCCGACCAGCAACCCGGCGAGGCCCATCAGCACTATGGACCACACTATGCGTCTGCTGCAGGTTGAGCTGAAGAGGGGTTGGCGGGAGCGGCTTCTGCGGAAGCAGGAGCCTCGGCACGCCGCCCATGACGCAGGCCGTTGACCCAGTTACGCAATAGACGGGCACCGGCATCACCGGACTTCTCGGGGTGGAACTGCGTGGCAGCCAAAGGGCCGTTTTCAACCGCGGCAATGAAAGGTGCCCCGTGCTCGGACCAGGTGACCAGTGGCGGAGCCATCCGCGGCTGGATCACATCGAAGTCCCAGGTCTGGACGCCGTAGGAGTGAACGAAGTAGAAGCGCTCATTCTCGACACCTTCAAAGAGGTGCGAACCCTCGGGAACCTTGACCGTGTTCCAGCCCATGTGCGGCACGACGTCGGCCGGGAGCAACTCGACTTTCCCAGGCCATTCACCCATTCCTTCGGCCTCTGTGCCGTGCTCAACGCCGGCTTCGAACAACACCTGAAGTCCGACGCAGATGGCCAGGACGGGCCTGCCGCCGGCTACGCGTCGGCCGATCATCCGAATACCGTCTACGGCTTTCAGTTCGTTCATAACGGTCTCGAAAGCGCCGACGCCGGGGACCACCAGGCCATCGGCGTTCAGTACGTCCTGGGGCTTGGCGCTCAGGATTACTTCGGCTCCGGCACGCTCCAACGCCCGGACAGCAGAGCGGACATTGCCCGAGCCGTAGTCCAGGACCGTGACGGTGGGCTTACCCTCCGGCGAGGAGGGCTTGACGGCGGCGTCCGGATCAAGGATCGCGCCGTCCTGGATGAGCTTTCCGGTCACAATGCCCCCTTAGTTGATGGGATTCCGTCCACGCGCGGATCGGTTTCCACGGCCGCGCGCAGTGCCCGGGCGAACGCCTTGAACTGTGCCTCCACAATGTGGTGGGGGTCCCTGCCGGCCAAGACGTTCATGTGAAGGCATATTCCTGCGTGCAGGGTGATGGCTTCGAAAACGTGGCGGGTGAGTGAGCCTGTGAAGTGGCCGCCAATGAGGTGGTATTCCTGGCCGGCAGGTTCGCCGCCGTGGACCAGATAAGGCCTGCCGGAGACGTCCACGACTGCGTGCGCCAGCGCTTCATCAAGGGGAACGGTCGCTTCTCCGAAACGCCGGATACCTGCCTTGTTACCCAAGGCCACTTTCAGGACTTCTCCGAAGGTGATGGCGACGTCTTCCACTGTGTGGTGGACATCGATGTGCGTGTCACCGGTGGCCTTGACCGTGATATCGATCAGGGAATGCTTGCAGAGTGCCGTGAGCATGTGGTCGTAAAAGGGAACCGAAGTATCGATGTCCGATGTTCCGGATCCATCCAGATTGATCTCTACCAGTACAGAGGATTCACTGGTCGCGCGCTCCATTCGCGCAGTCCGTGCCGCGGCAGCAATGGATCCAGGGTTACTCATGGTGATATGTCCTTAGGAAGAAGGGCCTGAAAGCGTGGGGCTTCTGGGTCTTGGTTCAAGTTTAGGCCGGTACTGCGGTTTGCCTTGTCAGGATGCGCTCCAGTGCCTCAAGGAATGCTGTGGTCTCGGCCTCTGTTCCTGCCGTCACCCGCAAATGTCCGGGAATGCCGACGTCGCGAATCAGGACTCCGCAATCAAGAAGTGCCTGCCAGACTGCGTGCGGATTCTCCAGTCCCCCGAAGAAAACAAAGTTGGAATCGGAAGCGGCAGGTGTCAGGCCCATTCGTGTCAGCTCCGAGACAATCCTGTCGCGTTGAGCTTTGATGTCCTCGACGTCGGCCATCAACGCTTCCCGGTGCTGCAGGGCGGCAAGGGCTGTTGCCTGGGTGACCGCTGACAGGTGGTATGGCAAGCGGACCAGGCGCAAGGCATCAGTGACTTCAGGCGCTGCCGCCATGTAACCGAGCCGGGCTCCGGCCAGTGCAAACGCTTTGCTCATGGTGCGCGTTACGATCAGGCGTTCCCGCCCGGGGAGGAGCGTGAGTGCACTGGGAGTACCATCGTGTGCGAACTCGTGGTAGGCCTCGTCCACGATAACAATGGTGCGGCTCTCCTCACCGGCTTCGTAGACAGCCTTCACTACGTCCAGGCCAAGGCCGGTTCCGGTGGGGTTGTTAGGTGAGCTCAGGAAAACTACGTTCGGTCGAAGCTCCCGGACCTGTTCGGCCGCGTACTCTGCGCTTAGCCCGTAATCGGCAGCGCGCAGGCCGGAAACGTATTCGGTGTCAGTACCGCTGGCAAGCAAGGGGTACATGGAGTACGTGGGGGGAAAGCCCAAAGCTGTCCTGCCAGGTCCGCCAAAAGCCTGCAGTGTCTGCTGCAGGACTTCGTTGGATCCATTGGCTGCCCAGATATTTTCGGCCTCGAGCCCATGCCCCAGATACTCGGCCAGGGCTGACCGGAGCTCACTGAACTCCCGATCGGGATACCGGTTCAGTCCGGCGGCTGCAGCGGTTACGGCCTCGGAGATGGCCTTCAGAACATCCTCTGGCACGCCGTGAGTGTTCTCATTCACGTTCAGCAGGATGGGCACATCCAATTGCGGCGCACCGTAAGGCGTCAGGCCCCGGAGATTGTCGCGGAGTGGCAGTCGGTTCAAGCGCGCTAGCTGGTCAGTCACCAGAACAGTTTAAGTGCCTGATGCCGGGGCCGGAAAACTGTGACGCCTCCGGGCGAAGCCGGGCTCGAGGACAGGGCTCACGCGGAGGGGACAAAGAGCTGCTGCCCCGGACTGACCGCACCTCCATCGAGGTTATTCAACTGCACGATGTCAGCCACGACATCCCGCGGATCGCGCTCAGGTGCAACAGTGCCGGCGATGGCCCACAAGGATTGGCCCTGCTGCACGGTGACGGTCACAGTGGGAGTCAGGGAGAGCTCGGCGACGGTGTCAGCTGCCTTGGCCGGAGACGTAAGGAATCCCGAGAGCGACATCAGCAAGGCAGCCAGCAGCATAAGGGGCAAGACCACCAGGACAATCCATCCGCGCCGGGTAAGCCGCAGCGGTGCCTGCACCCGGCCATGGGCTTGACCAGGGGTGCCAGCACCGTAGCCACTGTCTTCTTCGTGGGCGCGGGCCCCGTGACCGGCAGGTGCCATTTCGGGCTCATAGAGAGCGGGCCTCTGCGGGGCGAGGGAACTGTGCAGCGTCGTCGCCGACTGAGACTCCCCGGAGACCGATTGCGGAAAGAACTCGTGGAACGCGGATGTAGCTGACATGACCGTCCTCCTGGACCATACTGTGCTGCCCGTCGTGTTCATTGATGGCAAGGTATTCATTGCCACCGGCCTCCGGTTTCGAACGCTTGAACGAATTCGGCGACCGGAGCAAGCAAACTAGAAAACCGACTAGAACACATATTCGAACCTTACTGACTAAGTTTTAGCATCTATGATCGAACATTGTCGAGACTCACTAGAACAAATGTTTGAAAAACTCCCTTGGCTGGCCTAGGTTTGATCAAAGAAACATTGATCAGGACAACCACATCTGCAGTTGATCAGCAGGGTCTGACATTCAGGCAGAACGTTCCCGGCGGCTGGCGCTCAGAAGCCGGGAGAAATGGAAAGGCGTTGGCGAAAATGGCAGCACAAGCCGCGGGCAGCAAGGCCACCGCAGGGGCCTCGCAGAATGCCCGGACGCCCAAGGGCCTCACTCTTCGCCAAAAGAGAATCCTGGAGACCATTCAACGGTCGGTCAATGACAACGGCTATCCCCCATCCATGCGTGAAATCGGGGACACAGTCGGCCTTGCGAGCCTGTCCAGCGTGACCCACCAGCTGTCCCAGCTGGAGAAACTCGGTTACCTGCGCCGGGATCCGAAGCGTCCGCGCGCCATGGAAGTGTTGATGCCGCTGACCCTGGAAGAAGGCGGAACGGAGCCTTCACGGCCGGAAAAGCCAAACCGGTTCAGGAGTGTAGGCCGTCAACCGGTAACGGAACTCGCTGGCGCAACAGACACCGCCATGGTCCCCCTGGTCGGGCGCATCGCCGCAGGCGGTCCTATTCTCGCCGAGCAGCTCGTCGAAGAGTTTATGCCGCTCCCCCGCCAGCTCGTTGGCCACGGAGAGCTGTTCATGCTGAAGGTAGCGGGAGACTCCATGATAGATGCCGCGATTTGTGATGGTGACTGGGTGGTTGTGCGCCGTCAGAGCGACGCAGTCAACGGCGATATCGTGGCCGCGCTATTGGACGATGAAGCGACAGTCAAGACGTTCCGCCAACGGGACGGCCACACATGGCTACTGCCACAGAACACGCAGTACGAGCCCATCCTGGGCGATCATGCCACCATTATGGGCAAAGTGGTCTCAGTCCTGCGCTCCATCTAGGACCCGCGCTCCAGCTAGGTACTGGCCACGCGCGTTTCCTCGGCCAGCCGTTTGAGCGCCGCCACCGCAATCGCAGGGTCGGTGGTGGGCCAGAAGGGCGGCAGGGCAGCACGCAGAAAATTGCCGTATCGCTCAGTTGATAACCGTGAGTCCAGCACGGCGACCACGCCCTTGTCCCCTGTCGAACGAATAAGGCGGCCGGCACCCTGGGCAAGCCGAATGGCGGCGTGGGTGGCGGAAACAGACATAAAGCCGTTGCCGCCTGCCTTTGCTGCCGCCCGGGAGCGCGCCGTCATGAGGGGATCATCAGGACGCGGAAAGGGAATCCTGTCGATCACTACGAGGCGACACGAGCCCCCAGGAACGTCCACTCCTTGCCAAAGGGACATGGTGCCGAACAGGCAGGTGTCAGGCTCATCCGCAAACTGCCGGACCAGCGCCGTCATAGTTGAATCACCTTGGCAGAGAATGCTCATGTCGAGCCGGGGACGCAGGGCTTCCGCAGCGTCTTCCGCTGCCCGGCGTGAGGAGAACAGGCACAGCGCCCCGCCCCCGGAGGCAAGAATCAGCTTTTCGAGCTCATCGAGAGCTTCGGGTGAGGTGCCCCGACCCGGCTTCGGAAGATGACCCGCCACGTAGAGAATTCCTTGTTTCGGATAGTCGAAAGGAGAGCCGACGTCGATGCCGGTCCAGCTCGGCGCACCCGGGCCCACGAGACCAAGGCCGCCCGCCGCAGGTTCGAAGGCGGAGCCGATCGCGAGCGTAGCGGATGTGAGCACGACGGTGTGTCCCTCGAACAGTCCCTCGCGGAGCCGGCCTCCGACGCTTAGGGGCGCCACATTGATCAAAGCCGGCGAGGCGTCATCGGGTGCGGAGTAACCGTGTTGCGGATCAAAGGTGCTGTTTCGGGAAATCCACACCACTTCGCCGTTTTCCCGCGCTGCGATAAGTCGTTCACACAATTCCAAGATCACCAGGAGGCGGGAGCGCGCCAGCTGCCGCCCGCCGTCGGCCGTGGTGGAACTGTCCCCCTTGGAATCGGAGAGCGCTGCGCGGCATGCGTCGCGGAGCTGGTCCACACAGTCGAGTTGTTCGTCGTTGAGCCCGCTGGGCAGGAGACCGCTGGGGATCCCGGCAATCGCAACTTCGAGGTTGGCCGCCGCGGAGTTGAGGGCGTCAACGGTGATGCCCGTATTCTTGCGCGCTCCGGATGCCGCCGCATGGACCATGGCAACGGAGAGTTGCCCGGAGACTGCACCCGTGACCCGGTCCTGCAGTTCATGGGCCTCGTCCACCACCACAACATCGTACTCAGGAAGCACCGCCAGGCCCTCGAAAGCGCTGACGGCGAGCATGGCGTGGTTAGTGACAACGACGTCGGCCTCGGCGGCGTTTTGACGGGCCAGTTCACTGAAGCACTCGGCCGCCATGGGGCATTTCTGCGCCCCCAGGCACTCCATTGACGTGACGGACACCTGCCTCCAGGCTCTGTCGGTCACGCCTGGCATCAGCTCGTCGCGGTCGCCGGTGATGGTCTTTTCCGCCCAGTCACGCAGCCGGACCACTTCTTTGCCCAGTTGGGACGAAGGACCACCCATGGCTGCCGCAAAGTGAGGCACGCTGGTGTCCTCTCCCAGAGAGAACAACTGCCCCTCAGACGGCTCCTCGGATGGGAAACCGCCCTCGAGCTTGTGTCTGCAGACGTAGTTGGCTCGGCCCTTGACGAGCGCCACCTTCACAGGCCGGTCCAGCGCCGGAGTTATTGTTTCCAGCAGCCTGGGCAAGTCCCTTCCCACAATCTGAGTCTGCAGGGCCAATGTGGCCGTCGAGACGAGAGTGGGTTTGTCACTGACAAGCGAGTGGGCGATGAGAGGAATCAGGTAGGCGAGGGACTTACCGGTCCCTGTTCCTGCCTGGACCAGCAGGTGGTCGCCGCTGTCTATTGCGCGCGCCACCTGCCGGGCCATTTCGTGCTGACCGGTGCGGCTCTCGCCGCCCATTCCGGAGACAGCCCGGTCGAGCAGTTCAACCACAAACCGCTCACTGGCCGATGCATTCGCCTCCGGATCCGCTTCAGTCATTGCTGATGAAGGATTCCAGCTCAGCGGCAAGACCTTCCCGGACCATCACAACGGCACGTGTGCCATGCTCATCGTGATCCAGGGTAAGGATTTCAGCATCTGTTTCGTGGAGTTTACTGATCAGGTCACCCCGGTTATATGGGATATGCAGTTCCAGCTTGACGCTTGGCCTGGGGATGGAGTCACTGATGGCTTTGAGCAGATCGCTAATGCCTTGGCCAGTCCTGGCGGAAACCACAACGTGCCGGGGTTCGCGCTGCTTCAGCCGCTCCACCACGAATGGATCAGCAGCGTCTACCTTGTTCAGCACGACGATCTCGGGGACCTTGCGCGCATCAACTTCGCTGAAAACCGCGCGCACGGCCGCAATCTGGCCTTCGGGATCCGGATGGGAGGCATCCACTACGTGGAGGATGAGGTCGGAATCGGCCACTTCCTCCAGCGTAGAGCGGAACGCTTCCACCAACTGCGTGGGCAATGACCGCACAAAACCCACGGTGTCGGCCAGGGTGTAACCCAATCCGTCGGCGGTTTCGGCCTTACGGACCGTTGGATCCAAGGTGGCGAAAAGCGCGTTCTCCACGAGGACTCCGGCGTCGGTCAGCCTGTTGAGCAGCGAGGACTTGCCGGCGTTGGTGTATCCGGCAATCGCAACAGACGGAACCGCATTACGACGGCGGTTGGCCCGTTTGGTCTCCCTCGCAGGCTTCATGGCGGCGATTTCCCGCCGCAGTTTCGCCATCCGTGTCCGGATCCGGCGCCTATCCAGTTCGATCTTGGTTTCACCAGGACCACGGGAACCCATTCCAGCCGCTGCCCCACCCACCTGGCCACCGGCCTGGCGGGACATGGACTCACCCCAACCACGCAGGCGCGGCAACAGGTATTCGAGCTGGGCCAGTTCCACCTGGGCCTTGCCTTCGCGGCTCTTGGCATGCTGGGCAAAAATATCGAGGATGAGCGCGGTACGGTCAATGACTTTGACCTTGACGATATCTTCAAGGCCGCGCCGCTGTGATGGAGCCAATTCGGCGTCGACCACAACGGTGTCCGCCCCCGTGGACATAACAATGTCCTTCAGTTCAAGGGCTTTGCCTGAGCCAAGGAAAGTTCCGGGATCGGGCTTGGCTCTGCGCTGAACGAGGCCGTCCAGCACTTCTGAGCCGGCGGTTTCTGCCAGTGCTGCCAGTTCCCGAAGGGAGTTCTCGGCGTCGGCCAGGGTTCCTTCTGACCACAACCCCGCCAGGACCACCCGTTCGAGCCGAAGTTGCCGGTACTCGACTTCGGTAACGTCCTCCAGCTCTGTGGAAAGGCCTGCGGTACGGCGCAGTGCGCGTCGTTCCTCAAGATCCTGCTGATCACCGTCGTAGCTGGTGTGCTCGTCGTTGAGCCCTGAAATGGCCTGCGCCCTTCCAAAAACAGCCTTGCTGTCCTCGTCCGCCTTCCGGACGTTCCTGGGAGGTACATCCTTGGCGAGAATCCGGTCAATTACAGCCTGGATCTCCTCGGGGGACATATCCTGGGCGGCTGAATCTGGTCCGGTGTTGTGCTGACTGGTCATGGTCTCCTTAAGAGGTTGTACATCTTCAGAATAGTGCCCTTTGCCGGGCTGTGGTGCTGTATTCGCGGTGGGCTGACGGCTGCTGGTCAATTGTTCCTCCGGATGGCCACGGCAGCGGTGCCGTGGCAGGTATGGTTTGGGACGTTTGTGTGTCGGCGGTTCCCAGGAAAGGGAACGGCTGAATGATTTCCAGTGGGGGTTGTCAGATATTTAGGTAGATCATGATGGACTCCATGGGGGTCGGGCGCCCAGTTGATCTGCCAGTCGGATCATTCGCCTCTGCTTCATAGACGTAGGCTCCGGACCCAGAACGGTAGCTGGGTGTGTGAGTCCGGGAGAGTTCGTCTGAAGGGGTTCATTGACTTTGAAAGCACTGGTGCTGAGCGCGCTAAGCGGAAGGATTTACCTGCATCGCTGCGGGACATTAAGCTGGGCGTCAGGCGGGCTAGGATGCCAACGCGCCTGCGCCGGGCCGAATCGCCGCTACTCAAAGATCAAGAACATGGATTAAAGAATAGCAGACGGGCCAAGCCCCGGTTTCCCATCCAGCTGCGGGGCAACTAATCTGGCCAGTTATGGAGTCTGCACACTATTTCAGCGCCCAGCCGGCGGGGCCGTTCACCCGCAAGCCGCTGACGGTCGAACTTGCCGGTGAAACGCGGAAGCTCCACACGTCGTCGGGGATCTTTAGCCCGGAAGGTATTGACAAGGGAACGGCCGTTCTACTTGCCGAGGTACCGGCGCCCTCTCCACAAGGGAACCTGCTGGATATCGGCTGTGGCTGGGGTCCAATCGCCCTGACCATGGCTTTGCGAGCACCCCATGCAACCGTCTACGCCGTAGATGTCAACGAGCGGTGTGTGACCCTGACGAACGAGAACGCCGCGGCACTCGGGCTGGAGAATCTCCGGGCCAGCTTGCCGGACGAGGTAGATCCCGGCCTCCGCTTCGATACCATCTGGTCAAATCCCCCGATCCGGATCGGTAAGGACGAGCTTCATTCGCTGTTACTGCGCTGGCTGCCCCGGCTGGCCCCTGGTGGTTCCGCCTGGTTGGTGGTCCAGAAAAACCTCGGTTCCGATTCACTGCAGCGCTGGCTTGCAGCAGAGCTTGATTCATCCTTTACGGTTACCCGTGAGAGTACCTCGAAGTCCTTCCGGATGCTGAAGGTCAGGAAAGCGTCCCACTAGCAACAATGACGGCGGGACCACTAAGCTCCACGTGCTCGCGCCCGTCGGGCCCGGGGAAAAACTTCACGCCGACGACGCCGCCGGGAACTGTGACGTTCCACGCATTCGGAGCGCCCTCGCCGGCCCAGTGCCGGATCGCGACAGCTGCTGCGCAGGCCCCCGTCCCGCACGACTGTGTTTCTCCGACACCCCGCTCGTGAACCCTCATCGTGATGGTCCCCACACCGTCGTGAACTAGTGGTTCGGACGGCACTACGAACTCGACGTTGGTGCCGTTGGGAGGGGTGGGATCCACGTGAGGGGCGGTAAACAGCTGGGTCGCCTCGAGCTCGGAAAGCTCTGCAAGGGCAACCACTGTATGCGGATTTCCCATGCTGACGGAGAGAGCAGGCCGGGCCACCTCCAGTCCGCTTGCGCTTACGAGGGAGTCCATTGCCCGGGCTGCAGCATCCTCGGGAAAGATGAATTCCCAAGGCCCCATGTCCACCGCGTATCCGGAACCGCTGCGGACGATCACTTTCACGCCTCCGCGGGTCCCAATCGTCAATGAGGCTCCCTCGTCCAAACGGACAAGTCCCTGGGCGATGAGGAAATGCACGAAAACACGTACTCCGTTGCCGCACATCTCGGACAAGGAGCCGTCACCGTTTCGGTAGTCCATGAACCATTCGGCGTCCGGATGATGGACCAGCAGGTCCCGGCCTTCAGGAAGGAAACGTGACAGAACAGCGCGGATCAGGCCGTCCCCGCCAATTCCACGGTGGCGATCGCACAGTTCGGCTGCCTGTTCAGGGCCAACAGGCCACGCGCCGGCCGGATCAGCTATCAGGACGAAGTCGTTTCCCGTGCCGTGCCCCTTCGAGAACGCCATGCCGCTCAGGCCCTGGTGAGCGTGAGCGGGGGTCTCTTCAAGGGTTTCATTCATGGTCCAAGGTTACCGTCTTGGTCGTGTTCGCTGTAAAACCGTCCGCCGGATCCCTTTCTCCCGGAAGTCCGGCATGAATCCGCTGAAGGGCCTCACGTAGAGAGAGCGGCCGCCTTCTCGAGCAGCGCAGGATCCTGCCAGTCCAGCCAAGCGATCCGGGGATCGGCCCGGAACCATGTCAGCTGACGGCGGGCGAATTGCCTGGTGGCAACAATGGTCTCTTCCGAGGCTTCCGAAACGTCGCTGACACCGTCGAGTACCTTCAGGAACTGGGCGTACCCGAGGGCGCGGGAGGCGGTTTTCCCCTGCCTCAGTCCGCGTGATTCGAGCCGACGTACCTCCTCCAGCAGGCCGTTCTCCACCATGCTGTGGACACGCTGGGCGAGGCGGGCGCGGAGAACCTCCCGATCCACTTCAAGCCCGATCTGCACCGCGGGCCTGATGTACTCGCGCTTTGGCATGTAGGAGCTGAAAGGGCGGCCGGTCAACTCATAGACTTCCAAGGCGCGGATGACCCGGCGGGTGTCTCCCAGGCGTGCAGCCGATACCGGGTCCAGCCGTTCAAGGCGGGAGCGCAGGCCCGCTTCTCCCTCTGACGCGGCCTCGTTCTCAAGGCGTCGGCGGATGGCGGGATCAGTACCGGGAAACTCCAGGACATCCAATGCAGCCCGCAGGTAAAGTCCGGAGCCACCGGCGAGGATGGCTCTCTTTCCGCGCCTATGAATCGCGTCGATCACCGCTCTGGCTTGCTGCTGGAAGTCCGAAACACTGGCTTCCTCGGTGACATCGAGGGTATCCAGCAAATGGTGGGGCACTCCCCTGCGTTCTTCCACGCTGATCTTGGCTGTACCGATGTCCATGCCCCGGTAGAACTGCATGGAATCGGCATTGATGACCTCACCGTCAAGTTCCAGGGCCAGCTCCACGGCCAGGTCAGACTTGCCGGAGCCGGTTGGCCCCACGACAGCGATCACAGGTGGGCCGCCGGCGGGGACGTTTGCTGTACCAGTACGCGGGGCTGACATTCCCTAGCGTCCGCGGATGGGAAGAGAGGGCATTCCCAGGGAGACTCCGGCCTTACCTGATTTCCCTGAAGGGGCGGGAACTCCGCAGGAGTCTGCCTGGGACCTGTCCCAGGCGTCGCCAGCGCGGGAGCGGCGCAGACGGTAATCCTCCGGAGTAGACGGGTCAGCGACCAGATGGAAAGAAGCGGCCTCAGTAATGGTGACTGTGACAAGATCACCGGGACGGGGAGCTTCTGCGCCTTCGGGAACGGTGAAGTGTACTAGCCGCTGGTCCTGGGAACGCCCGGAAAGCCGGTGGGTCTCCCCTGCCTTGCGTCCGGACTGGGCTGTCACCATCACCTCGACGCGCTTGCCAAGCTGCCGCGCGTTCTCTTCCGCCGCAATCCTGTCCTGCAAAGCGGTGAGCCGTTCGAAGCGCTCCTGGACAACAGCCTTGGGCAGCTGGTCGGGCAGGTCAGCGGCGGGCGTTCCGGGCCGCTTGGAGTATTGGAAGGTGAATGCTGTAGCGAAGCGTGACTTCTCAACGACATCCAGGGTTGCCTGGAAGTCCTCCTCCGTCTCACCGGGGAATCCGACGATGATGTCGGTAGAGATCGCTGCATGCGGAATCTTTTCGCGGACCTTGTCCAGGATTCCCAGGAATTTCGTGGACCGGTAGGACCGCTTCATGTCCTTGAGTACTTTGTCCGACCCTGATTGCAATGGCATGTGAAGCTGCGGCATCACATTGGGTGTCTCGGCCATGGCATCAATGACGTCTTCAGTGAACGCAGCGGGGTGAGGGCTAGTGAATCGAACCCGCTCCAGGCCTTCGATGCTGCCGCAAGCCCGCAGCAGCTTCGAGAATGCCTGCCGGTCCCCGAATTCGACGCCATAAGAGTTGACGTTCTGTCCAAGGAGGGTCACTTCGATGGCGCCGTCATCAACAAGGGCCTGGATTTCTGCCAGCACATCGCCTGGGCGGCGGTCCTTCTCCTTGCCGCGGAGAGCGGGCACGATGCAGAACGTGCAGGTGTTGTTGCAGCCAACCGAGATGGACACCCACCCCGAATACACGGAGTCACGCTTGGTAGGCAAAGTGGACGGGAACACGTCAAGGGATTCCAGGATCTCAAGCTGGGCCTCGTTATTATGCCGTGCCCGTTCCAGCAGAGCCGGCAGGGCACCGACGTTGTGTGTGCCAAAGACGGCGTCCACCCAGGGCGCTTTTCGGAGAATCGTCTCGCGGTCCTTTTGAGCCAGACAACCACCAACAGCGATCTGCATTCCTGGATTGGCTTCTTTGACAGAAGCCAGCATGCCCAGGTTTCCGTAGAGCTTGTTGTCAGCGTTCTCCCGCACTGCACAGGTATTGAACACGACAACATCAGCCTGTTCCGCCCCAGCCGGAACGTACCCTGCAGACTCAAGCATCCCTGCCATTCGTTCTGAATCGTGAACGTTCATCTGGCAACCGAAGGTGCGGACCTCGTAGGTACGAGGAAGTGCCCCTTCCGGGAGAGGAGAAGCGGCTGAAGTGGAATGGGTGCCGGCTGCCGGCGAAGGAATGGTCAAACTCACCCATTAAGGGTAACGGTTGAAACGATTGCCTGCTCGTGGCGGTCTGTCATGGCCATTCTCCCTGCCCTGGAAGCCGGGAGTCAGGGAATCAGTCCTCAACTCAGCCCAGGCCGGGATCGCCGGCCGAATCGAGGACCTCCCCGACAATCCTGAAGGCTGCGGACGGGTTGTAGCCCTTGCGTGCAAGCATGGACGCGAGCCGCCGCGTGGCCTTGTCGCGTTCGCTTCGGTCCTGGAGCTGGCCGGAGCCGCGCAGCTTCCGCATGACAAGTTCCCGCGCAGTGGATTCCTCGGCCTCATCAGTGATCTGCTCAAGCGCCTGGGACGCCGTCTCGGAATCGATGCCCTTCTCCGCAAGCTCTCTTTTCAGGGCGCCACGTGCCAGTTTTCGCGACTGGGAGCGGCTTCGTACCCACGCATCAGCAAATTCAGCGTCGTCAACCAGGCGCACCTCTTCGAAGCGGTCAAGGACCGACTCCGCAACGTCCTCGGGTACGTTCCGCTCGGCGAGCTTCCTGGCCAGCTGAAGGCGGCTCTTGGGCGAATTGGTCAGCTGCCGCAAAACTATGGCGCGGGCGACTGACGCTGGATCCGGCTCCGCATCAAGCGCAGCCGGATCCATGGGGCGATTAGAAGCCGTCAACGGCCTTGAGCTTCGGTGCGGCTTCAGTCTCTGCTGCAGGCTTCACTCCGACGCCGAGCTTCTCCTTGATGAGCCTTTCCAGCTCGGCGGCAAGCTCGGGGTTGTCGCGCAGGAAGCGTCGCGAGTTTTCCATACCCTGGCCGAGCTGATCGCCGTCGTAGGTGAACCAGGAGCCGGACTTCTTGATGATTCCGTGCTCGACACCCATGTCGATGATGCCGCCCTCACGGGAGATCCCCTGACCGTAGATGATGTCGAACTCTGCGATTTTGAAGGGGGGCGCCATCTTGTTCTTGACGATCTTGGCCTTGGTCCGGTTTCCGACTGAATCCGCGCCTTCCTTCAGCGTCTGGATCCTGCGGACATCGATTCGGATGGAGGCATAGAACTTCAGCGCCTTACCACCTGTGGTGGTTTCCGGTGACCCGAAGAAGACACCGATCTTTTCACGCAGCTGGTTAATGAAGATCGCCGTGGTCTTGGTTTGGCTCAGGCGCCCGGTGATCTTCCGGAGGGCCTGGCTCATGAGCCGTGCCTGAAGGCCGACGTGGCTGTCGCCCATATCGCCCTCGATTTCGGCCCGCGGGACCAAGGCTGCCACGGAGTCAATAACAATGACATCCAGGGAACCGGAGCCAATCAGCATGTCCATGATTTCGAGCGCCTGCTCTCCGGTATCCGGCTGGGAAACCAGGAGGGCATCGGTGTCGACTCCCAGTTTCGCGGCGTACTCGGGGTCCAGGGCGTGCTCGGCGTCGATAAAAGCAGCTATGCCGCCCTGGCGCTGGGCATTGGCCACAGCGTGCAGTGCGACGGTGGTTTTACCGGATGATTCCGGTCCATAGATTTCCACCACGCGGCCGCGGGGCAGCCCGCCAATTCCCAAGGCAACATCCAGCGCGATGGAACCCGTGGGGATAACCTCAATCGGCGCCCGGACCTCGTCCCCGAGGCGCATGACAGAGCCTTTGCCGAACTGCTTGTCAATCTGCGCGAGCGCTGCTTCAAGCGCCTTTTCACGATCCGGGGCTGCCGCCATGGTTCACACCTCTAATGCTTTCTCGCTTTGGAGTGGCCTCAGCGGCCGTTTCTTTGTCATCAACGACGCTAATTGCATCCACCGACATTATGGCCGGGACACATCGCTTATGTGGATAACCTCTGAAAAAAGCATAGTCCTACCCGAACAGATATTCGAACAAGGGCCCGGCGTGTCAGCCGGTGCTAATCGCGACGCGGGCTGATGTCCCTGCCGAGGCGCCGCTCCTGGGGAACATCCTGCAACTCGCAGATCGCAAGCCACACGGCTCGGGGGCTGACGCCGGCAGCCAGGGCCTGGTCCGCCGTTCGTCCACCAACAGCAGCCAGCACCAACGAACTGCTCAGGACGCGTGAGTAACCGGCGCCAAATTCATCGTCCATAAGCCGCCAAAATTCACTGATCCGCACCAATAGAGTCTCTCACGGACCCTGACTCTAGAATTGTTGCCATGAGCAACCCAGTTGACAGCCCAGTTCCGCCCGAGGACCTTACGGGCGCCGACGACGTCGACGCCGCCCTGCAGTCCGTGGAACAGCAGCTGAGCCTTTTCTGGCGGAGGGCACGCTCGGTCTCGGCGCAGCTCTCCCGGCAGGTCCACCCCGACATGGAGCCTGCGGCGTACGGCCTCCTGACCATCATCAGGAGGGAAGGACCAATGCGCCTGACCGATCTGGCGTCCTGCGTTGGCGTTGGAAAACCCTCTGTGAGCCGGCAGATTGCCTTTCTCGAGAGCATCGGCCTTATCTTCAAGGAAGCCGATCCTGTGGACGGGCGCGCACAGTCCATTCGGCTCACTCCCCGTGGCGAGGAGAAGATGCATCAGGTCCAGGACGCGCGCAATCAGGTGTTCCGGGAACGGTTGGGGGAATGGCCGATCTCGGAGCTGCAGACTCTGGCACGCTACATTGCGAAGTTGAACAGCACCTACGAGCGGGATGGCTTCCCCAAGGACGAATCGAAGAGAGACCAGGCGCAGTAGCGGGTCCGGCGCAAAAATTAACGCGAAAAAGAAGGGCCTGACGCAAGCGCGGCAGGCCCTTTTTAATCAAACAGTCGATATGAAGTCATGGGATCCCGAAGTCAGTCCGGGAACCTCAAGATCCGGGGTCACAGCCCAGGCCGGAACGGATCAGCGGGCGCCTGACAGGAGACCCGTGGTGAGTTCGTCGTTAAGGTCCGTGTTCAGCTCGCGGTCAAGGTCACGGCCATAGCGCTGGGAGAACTCCTGCGGGACGGTGTCCGGTACTGCCACTCCCTCAGCAATGGCCACGCGGTCACTGACCTCGCGGAGCATGCCGGACAAGGGAACATCCAGGGCCGAGCAGATCGATGAAAGCAACTCCGAAGAGGCTTCCTTCTGGCCGCGCTCCACTTCACTCAAGTAGCCGAGCGAAACGCGGGCACTGTGTGAGACTTCGCGGAGGGTACGGCCTTGGCGCTGGCGGACATCGCGAAGGACATCACCAATTTCGTGACGAAGAACAACCATCTTGCGCTCCTTCTGTTCGCTCTTAGCCTGATCGGCGAGGCCCACATCCTTCCAGCGGACAACGCCGTTTACGGATACGGGCTGCTTTACCATCTGTATCGCCTTGCTCCCTCATACTTCAGGTTCTCCACTCGGGGGAACCAGTGTGGTCTTTTTATCCTAGGCGCCTCCGCGATCCGGAGGCGACACAATGTAACAACTATTGGGTTTCAATTTTTGTTCCCGGCAACTTTACGCCCGGTAGCTTTAGGAAGGAAGCGCCTTCAACAACTGTTCCAGCGCCGCCGCACATGCCTGTCCGCGGATTTCGGCCCTGTTCCCTTCGAAGTCATACGATGATGCAAAGGAACCTGCCGCTGTAGCGATGCCAATGAACACCCGGCCAACCGCTTTGCCGTCATGCGGATCGGGGCCGGCGACGCCTGTACTTGATACTCCGATATCGGCACCGCAGAGAGTGCGGGCACCTGCTGCCATGGCTTCCGCAACCCTGCCATCCACCGAACCAACTTCGGCCAAGAGTTCTGCCGATACGCCAAGGACAGCGCTCTTGACCGCGTTCTGGTAGGCGACAATGCCCCCTTGCAGCATGGCTGATGCGCCGGGAGTATCGGCTAATACTGCTGCTATCATGCCGGCGGTGAGCGATTCACCCGTCGCGACGGTGAGGCCATGTTCCCTCGCCTTTGTGACGGCGGCTTCGGCACTTCTGTGAAGGTTGCTCATGACGTGCTCCCGTCCGGCTGCCGTTTGGAAGGCAGACCCTGTGCCCGCAGTTTAAGCGCTTCCGCCACATACTGCACGCCAGTCCAGACCGTGATAACGACGGCAACGAGCATGACTCCCAGAGCGAGGAGTCCCAGCCATGGCGCCAGGGACGCCAGCGGAATGACGTACAGGAAGATGGCCAGGGTCTGCACTACGGTTTTCAGCTTCCCGCCTCGAGAGGCTGGAATCACTCCGTAGCGGATGACGAAGAAACGCAGGGCCGTAATACCCCACTCGCGGACAAGAATCAGGATGGTAATCCACCACGGCAGTTCGTTCAGGATTGACAGCATCACCAGCGCCGAACCGATGAGCAACTTATCGGCGATGGGATCGGCAATCTTTCCGAAGTCGGTCACGAGGCCGCGGCTGCGGGCGATGTCGCCGTCGAGCTTGTCGGTGTAAATCGCGACGGCGAACGCCACTACGGCTGCCCAGCGCCAGAGACCGTGGCTGCTGTTATCGGCCGCGAGGAACCACACGAAGAATGGCACCAACACAATCCGGAGCATGGTCAGGATGTTGGGCAGATTCCAGATTCCCGAGGAGGAACCGGCGCTGTGGGCCTCGGTGCTAGTCACCCTCCTAGGCTACCGTCCGGTGAGCGACCAGGCGTCCTCGGAGCCGTCTTCGTCGTCCGGGGTGCCATCGGCGCCGTCGTAATACTCAACGTTCTGGGTGCGGTTCTCCAGGTCTGAAGCGACAAGGTCCTCGGCATACCCGCCCTGGGCGATGTTGGCATTGGCGTTGTCGCTCAGGGCCGCCGTGTGTGAATCAGGCGTGGCCGGGGCTTCCTGCCCCTTCATTGCTGCCAGCACAGGAGCGAGGTCATCGGGCTTAACCAGGACATCGCGTGCCTTCGATCCCTCCGACGGACCCACTACACCCCGGGACTCGAGCAGGTCCATGAGGCGGCCCGCCTTCGCGAACCCGACGCGGAGCTTGCGCTGGAGCATTGACGTCGAACCGAATTGGGTAGTCACCACCAGCTCGGTAGCCTGCAGCAGCACCTCAAGGTCATCGCCGATGTCGTCGTCGATCTGCTTCTTGGGGGCCTCCGCGGCGACGTCGTCCCGGTAGGTCGCCTGGAGTTGGCCCTTGACGTGCTCAACAACTTTGTGGATTTCGGATTCCGTCACCCACGCGCCCTGTACACGCATGGCCTTGGAGGCTCCCATCGGCAGGAAGAGCGCGTCGCCCTGCCCAATGAGTTTCTCCGCACCCGGCTGGTCAAGGACAACGCGCGAGTCGGTGACAGAGGAGGTGGCAAAGGCCATGCGGGACGGCACGTTGGCTTTGATCAGGCCGGTGACAACGTCCACGGACGGCCGCTGGGTGGCCAGCACCAAGTGGATTCCGGCGGCGCGGGCAAGCTGTGTGATGCGGACGATGGAATCTTCCACGTCGCGGGGAGCCACCATCATGAGGTCGGCGAGCTCATCCACGATCACCAGCAGATACGGATAGGGACGGATCACACGCTTGGAGTCCACCGGCGGGTGGACCTTCCCGGCACGGACTGCTTTGTTGAAGTCGTCAATGTGCTTGAAGCCGTAGTTGGCGAGGTCGTCGTACCGGGCGTCCATTTCGCGGACCACCCACTGCAGTGCTTCCGCCGCCTTCTTGGGGTTGGTGATGATGGGCGTGATCAGGTGCGGTACGCCCTCATAAGCGGTAAGCTCCACGCGCTTGGGGTCCACCATGACCATACGTACCTCGTCCGGCGTGGCCCGCATCAGGATCGACGTGATCATGGAGTTCACGAATGATGACTTACCCGCGCCGGTAGCGCCGGCGACGAGGAGGTGCGGCATCTTCGCGAGGTTCGCGACGACGTAGCCGCCTTCGACGTCCTTGCCAACACCCATCACCATGGGGTGGTCGGTACGGCGCGCATTCTGGCTGCGGAGCACATCACCCAGCGATACCGTCTCGCGGTCGGTGTTGGGAATCTCGATACCGATAGCGGATTTGCCGGGAATCGGGCTCAGGATGCGCACATCGGAGCTCGCCACTGCATAAGAGATGTTCTTCGACAAGGCGGTGACGCGCTCCACCTTTGTCCCGGGTGACAACTCGATTTCGTAGCGCGTCACGGTGGGTCCCCGGCTGAAGCCGGTGACCTGCGCCTCCACGTTGAACTGGTTGAGCGTTTCGGTCAGCGAGGCCACAATGGCGTCATTGGCTTCGGTCCTCTCCTTGGGGATGGAGCCTGGCGTCAGGACGTCCGACGACGGCAGGGTATAGGTGACATCCCCCGCGAGCGAGAGCTGCTCCGTGCGCTGCGGGATGGGGGTGGGCGGAGGGGCGGGTGCAACCGGATTCGCCGGCACGGGGTTCGCCGGAACACCTGATGGGTTCGACGAGGCCGTATTCAGGGATCCTGCGGCCACCATGCCGGGCGTCACCAGGGGAATGGCCTCGGTAGCGTTCTCCGCGCCCATGTCAGTCCGGGAGCCAAGACCCTGGGCCGCCTTGATCTTTTCGATGGCGATTTCAGCCTGGGTGGGTCGGCGGACTCCTGGCGCGGCGGCGGACCGTTTGTCACCCTTGGAGCCGGGTTCGTCGTCGTCGATGACCGGGGTCTCAAAGGCTTCGTCCCCGACATAGCCTTCCAGGCCGGCGTCGGCGTCCTGGTCTTTGCCGAAGAGCCGCATGCGCTTTTTCTTCTTCGGTGATTCCGCCGCTGAATCCCCGTACAGGTAGCTGCGGTCATGACCGTCCGCATGGTCCCCTGGCTCCTGGAGATCGATGCCCATGAGGTGTTCGTAGGCGCCCTTGAGCCTGCGCGGAATCGCTCCAAAGGGAGTTGCTGTAACGATCAGCAGAGAAGTGAATGTCAGGAGCCCGTAGACCACCAGCGGCACTGCGACATGAATGGCGGCCAAGGGGGAGGCAGCCAGGAATCCCAGCATTCCGCCAGCTTGCCTCAGGCCTTCGAAGCCATCCGCCACGGTCGGTTGGCCGCCGATGACATGCGCGAGGGCCGATCCGGCGAAGGTCATGATCAGGAAGCCGATGCCGATCCGGTTGTTGCCGCGGCTGTCAGCCGGCTGGCGGAACAGACGGACGGCGCAAACCAGCAGCATCAGCGGCAGCAGCAGTGACATCCAGCCAAAGGTCCCGTTGACCACGGCGTAGACGGCATCGGGGAACCAGCCCTGCATCCCCCACCATGCGAACGTTGCGATGAAAACAGCCAGAGCGAGGTTGAAGAGGGCTGCTCCGTCCCTGCGGTCCTCTGGTGCCAGATCGCTGACGTCATGTCCTATCCGGCGCACGCCGCCCCCAACGAGGTGGCCGATCCCCAACCACGCACCGGACAGCATCCGCACGGGCCACGGCTGCTGGGGAACGACAGCAGGCATCTGCCGGGTCCGGGCAGCTGCCCCGCTGGTGGACCGGCTGGTTTTGGGCGCGGAGGAGCCTGCGCCCCGGCCGGAGGCAGTGCCTGATTTGCTGCGGGGGTTTCCTCTAGGCGTGGAGGAAGTACGTGTCGCCATAGCAGCCACGCTACCTGAGCCAGGCCGGAATTCCGCGGATTTCCGGGCCAGACTGATCCATGTTGCCCGGCGGCCCGGCTTGCAAGGATAAGACGCATCCACCTACAATCGGCCCATGCGCTTCTCGACCTGCTCCTCTTGGTGGCCCGCCCCTTAGGCGGACAGACGCGCGCACCATTACGCTCACGACCGCCTCGCCAGGCGGTCGTTTTTTTGCGGCACCGGTCGGTGAGGTGGAATCAATTTCAGGGACTGCCAATGACCTCGCTCCTCTCCCGCATCGTCGAATCCTCGGGCGATGCTTCAATTCCTTTCGCCGTTATCCGGCGCCACGAGTCAGACCTCGTCGACGTCCTCACCGGCGGGATCGTCGATGTGGACAAGCTGGCCGACATCCCGCTCGACGCCAGTCGGGGCGGGCGTGACGTACTGGCGCTTGTGCCTTTTCGTCAGATCCGGGAGCGCGGATTCGCTGCGACCGACGACGGCGCCCCGCTCCGCTGCCTCCTGGTGACGGAGCGCGAAACCCTCTCCTTGAACAATGCCTTGGCGATTCTGCCCGCGATTGAAGTGCCCATCGAGTCTTTGGGGTTCGATACCACTGACGAGGACTATGCGGAGATGGTGCGCCGTGTTATCCGGGACGAAATCGGCCGGGGAGAAGGCGCCAACTTCGTCATCCGCCGATCGTTCAGCGGCACAACCCCTGTCTCGCCGGCAACAGCCGTGCTCGCGTGGATGCGTACCCTGCTCCTCTCAGAGCAGAGCGCCTACTGGACCTTCGCCGTCCACTCCCCCGGCCATTCCCTGGTGGGAGCAACCCCCGAGCGCCACGTCTCCGTGAGGGACGGGCTCGTGACGATGAATCCGATCTCGGGAACCTTCCGGCACCCGGCAGGAGGCCCGACTGCCGGAGGCGTCCTGAAGTTCCTGTCCGACGTCAAAGAGAGCGACGAACTCTTTATGGTGGTCGATGAGGAAATGAAGATGATGAGCAGCATTTGCCCGTCGGGTGGACGGATCCTCGGCCCGTATCTCAAGCAAATGTCCAGACTCAGCCACACGGAGTATTTGCTTGAGGGGCGTACCGATCTTGATCTCCGTGACGTTCTCCGTGCCACAATGTTTGCCCCGACAGTCACCGGGTCCCCCATGGAAAACGCCTGCGCCGTTATCGAACGTCACGAACATGGCGGTCGGGGATACTACTCCGGGGTCCTGGCGTTCTTCGAGTCGCGGACTGATGAGAGTGGAGCCGTTTCCTATGAACTCGATGCTCCGATCCTTATCCGCACTGCTCACCTCGACGGCGACGGACTTGTCACTGTGTCAGCAGGGGCCACCCTCGTTCGGTTGTCCACTCCGGAAGGCGAGGTGGCCGAAACGCACGCAAAGGCGTCCGGTATGCTCGCCGCCCTGGGACTTATCCCGCCGGCTCCGCTGCCTCCGGCGATTAACCTGAATGCCCAGCCCGGAGTTGCAGAAGCGCTCGCCGAACGGAATCACCAGCTGGCCTCCTTCTGGATCCGCGCCCAGGAATGGGAACAACATCCTCCCTTCGCCGGCAGCACGGCCCTGGTTATCGACTGTGAAGACCAGTTCACCGAAATGCTTGCCCACCAGCTGCGTCATTTGGGGTTGCAGACTTCTGTGGCGCGCTGGGATTCAGTGGCAGACATTTCCACGCCGGATCTGGTGGTGTTCGGCCCTGGTCCGGGAGACCCCCGCGACGTCAACGATGTCCGGTTCGAGACGGTGCGGGCTCACCTGCGTTCCAGGCTGGATCTGGGCAGGCCTTTGCTTGCCGTCTGCCTCAGCCACCAGATTTTGTCGATGCTTGCCGGGCTTCCTGTAGAGGTGTTACCGGCACCACGTCAGGGTGTGCGGCTGCAGACCGATGTGTTCGGGACGCGGGCTGCCCTCGGCTTCTACAACACCTTCAGCGCTGTTGCTGAAAGAGACCAGCTTGTCACGCCCAGGCTCAATCTTGACATCTCCGCCGAGGACGGTGTTGTTGTGGCATTGAGAGGCGCCGGAGTCGCATCCATCCAGGGACATCTGGAGTCGGTTCTGTCCTCCGACGGCCTCGCGACACTTGAGCGCCTCGTGAGGTCCGCATTGGCGAGGGATAAAGCCCCGGTATAGGCCAGGGGTCAAAAATACGAAAAGGCCCGGTTCGCTGAACCGGGCCTTTTCGTAACTGCTGGAGCTGCGATGGTGCTTCGAGGACTATGCCTCCAGAACCACCGGGATGATCATGGGACGACGGCGGAGCTTGCGGTTGACCCACGTTCCAACGACGCGGCGAACAACCTGCTGGAGCTGATGCGTTGTGTGATCCGTGTGGTTGAGCACTGCTTCTTCCAGCGCTGCATTGATCCTAGGAATGATGTCATCGAACACAGAATCGTCCTCGGCAACGCCGCGGGCATGGATTTCGGGCCCGGAGACCACCTTGCCTGTTGCACGGTTGATGACAGTGATGATGGAGATGAATCCTTCGTCGCCCAGGACACGGCGGTCTTTCAAGTCGGCGTCCGTAATCTCACCGACGCTGGATCCGTCGACGTAGACGAACCCCACCTCGACCTGGCCTACGACGTCGGCCCGGTGGTCTTTGAGGTCGATTACAGTGCCGTTGTCCGCGAGCAGGATGCTCTCGGCCGGCACTCCGGATTCCTCGGCGATCTTGCCGTTGGCGATCAGGTGCCGCGTTTCGCCGTGCACCGGCATTGCGTTCAGCGGCTCAAGGATGTTGTAGCAGTAGAGGAGCTCGCCTGCGGCTGCGTGGCCGGATACGTGGACCTTGGCGTTGCCCTTGTGGATGACGTCGGCACCGAGCTTGAGCAGCCCGTTGATGATGCGGTAAACGGCGTTCTCGTTGCCGGGGATGAGGCTCGACGCCAGGATAACGGTGTCACCCTCGCCCACGATCACCCGGTGGTCTCCGTTGGCCATCCGGGACAGAGCAGCCATCGGTTCGCCCTGTGAGCCGGTGGACATAAGGACCACGCGGTTGTCCGGAAGGTTGTCTATGTTCTTGATATCGACGACCACGCCGTCCGGTACGTCCAGGTAGCCAAGTTTCGCGGCAATCGCCATATTGCGGACCATCGAGCGGCCCACAAAGGCGACGTTGCGGTTGTGTTTGACCGCGGCGTCGAGGACCTGCTGCACCCGGTGGATGTGGGATGAGAACGAAGCGACAATGATGCGTTTTGTGGCCTGGCCGAAGAGGCGGTCCAGGGTGGGTCCGATTTCCTTTTCGGCGGTGGTGAACCCGGGAACGTCGGCGTTGGTCGAGTCCGACATGAACAGATCCACGCCCTCTTCGCCCAGCTTGGCAAAGTGACGGAGGTCGGTGATCCGTCCGTCCAGGGGCAACTGATCCATCTTGAAATCGCCCGTGTGCAGGACCGTACCGCCTGCCGTGCGGATAAAGACAGCCAAAGCGTCGGGGATGGAGTGGTTCACGGCCACAAATTCGCATTCGAAGGGGCCGAACTTCTCGACTTGTCCTTCAGTGACAGTGAGGGAGTAGGGCTTGATGCGGTGTTCCTGCAGCTTCGCTTCGATGAGGGCGAGCGTCAGTTGCGATCCGATCAGGGGGATGTCGCTGCGGAGGCGCAGCAGGTAGGGAACAGCTCCGATGTGGTCTTCGTGGCCGTGCGTGAGGACGACAGCCACGACGTCATCCATCCGGTCCTCAATGTAGGAGAAATCGGGCAGGATCAGGTCCACACCCGGCTGGGTTTCCTCAGGGAACAGGACACCGCAGTCGACAATAAGGAGCTTGCCGTCGATTTCGAAGACCGCCATGTTGCGGCCGATCTCGCCCAGGCCGCCCAGCGGGACAATGCGAAGGGTGCCTTGCGGAAGTCTCGGGGGCGTGACAAGGCCGGGTAGGGCTACTTGGGTCATAATGCACTTCTTTCCAGGCGGAAGAGTGCTGGTCTTACTCCGTCAGGAAAAGACCAGCCCTCCTTGCGCCAAATCCTCGCGGATGGTTTCGATCTCGGCTTCGTCCGGCTCCACGAGGGGCAAACGGACAATCGAGTTGGGCAGGACTCCCTGCCATTTAAGAATTTGTTTGGCCGCGACGGCCCCTTGGACGCGGGTCATCGTTGCGCGCACCACGGGCTCAAGCTCCAGGTGGATCTTGCGTGCCGTTCCCAGGTCGTTCGCATTGACGGCGTCAATCAGTTCGCGGAAGCGGCGGGTGGCCACGTGGGTTGTGACGCCCACCAGACCCACTGCGCCAATCGCCATCCAGGGAAGGGTCAGTCCGTCGTCGCCGGAGTAAAAGAGGAGGTCCGTTTCAGCCATAACCCGTGAGGCAGCAGCGAAATCGGCTTTGGCGTCCTTGACGGCGACAATATTCGGGTGCTGGGCAAGACGGATCATTGTTTCGGGGTGGATGGGGATGGAAGAGCGGCCCGGGATGTCGTAGACCATGACGGGGACATCCGTTGATGAGGCGATCTTCTCGAAGTGTGCGCGGACGCCGCCCTGGCTGGGCTTGTTGTAGTACGGCGTGACGATCAGGAGGCCGTCAACCCCGAGGGCTGCAGCCTGCTGGGAAAGATGCACTGAATGGGCTGTGTCGTTGGTACCGGTGCCGGCAATGATGGCGGCGCGGCCTCCGACTGCGTCCTTGACGGCGCGGAACATTCCGAGGTTCTCCGCGTCAGTGAGGGTGGAGGTTTCCCCGGTGGTTCCGGTAACCACCAGGCCGTCGCAGCCGTCGTCGACCAGCTTGTTGGCGAGCTCTGCGGCCTGCTTATAGTCGACCTCACCGTCGGAAGTAAAAGGGGTGACCATAGCGGTCAGGAGGGTCCCGAAGCGGTGCGAGCGATTGTCAGAGTCAGCCATAGGAAAAACGTTACCTTGTCTGCGGCGTGTTAGAACAACGGCATCTGCGTGATGAACGTCAAACGGACTGCGAAGCGAGCGCTCTTGTGTCACTTTCCAAGGGGATTCGGAGGAGGTTCTGTTGCCGCCAGGAGGCTCCTAGACTGAGGCCATGATGCCGCAAGTCCGCTCTATACGCCTTGGTAGGGAGGTGTCGTTGGCGTGCCTGATGGAGGACCGCCAAGGGGACGTCGGTGGCCGCCCTGGTGACTTGCCTGACACCCCTCTGCTTCTTGTTCATGCCTGGACGGAATCCAGCGGCAGCTTTGATCGCTTGCGTCCGCTGCTGACGGGGCGGCGCGTGGTTGCCCCTGACCTTCGCGGGCACGGAGATTCAGACAAGACGGATTACGGCTATTCCCTGACCGAGGTCGCGGACGATCTGGCGGGACTTCTGGATGCTTTAGCGGTGTCCAAGGCCGCGGTCATCGGCTCCTCCAGCGGAGGGTATGTCGGCCAGCAGCTGGCCGTTTCGCATCCGGAGAAGGTCGCGGCCCTTGTCTTGATTGGCTCCCCGCTGAGCCTCCATGGAAGAACTGGTTTTGCCGATGAAGTTGACCACCTGACCGATCCTGTAGCTGAAGGCTGGGTGCGCGACTCCCTCTCCTGGTTCCCGCTTTTTCAGCCCGTTCCCGAGGATTACTTGGAGGACCGGGTCCGTGATGGCTGCAAGGTGCCGGCCCAGGTCTGGAAGAGCAGCCTCACTGGACTCGTTAGCGCCGTTCCCCCCACGGAGGCTGGAGAAATTCCTGTCCCCACCCTGATTCTCTGGGGCGGCAAGGACAACCTGCTTTCCCGTCAGGACGAGGAAACTTTGGCGCAGCGGATTCCGCAATCCCGGCTTCTGGTCTACGAACAGAGTGGGCACATGCTCCTCTGGGAGTTTCCGGAGCGGATTGCCTCTGACGTGAATCGTTTCCTGGCGGATCTCCCTGTCTGACACGCCTTCTGGCTGGTGGCTCTCCGACACCGCAGCCTCCGGCCAGCTGCCGATGAGGCCTGCTAATTGACGCGGTAACGTTCGATCGCACCGTGACGCAAGGTGGTGGTGAGCACCTCGGAGCCGATCCCGGCGGCCTGTTTTATAACGAGGCCGTCAGGCCCCCAGAATCCGCTGAGCCCACATGAGGTTCCGAGGTCCGTGATGCCTCCGAGATTGGCAACCAGCGTGAACATTCTGTTGTCCATGGCGCGGGCGCCCAGATGCAGACCCAGCCGGTGACTTTCGACATCGGTGTAGAGGGCAGAGACGGCATAAACATCGGCTCCCGCTTGGGCAGCAGAATCCGCGTGGGCAGGGTGCGCAGCGTCGTAGCAGATGGCGAGGGCCACCTTCCAGCCATCAACCTCGATTAACTTGACCCCATTGCCCGGCGTGAAGAGCTCCACTTCCGGCCCATGGAGCCGGGATTTGAAGGCGCGATCAATTGTTCCTTCAGGATGGATGCCGAGTGCGGCAAGCCTACGCGTACCGTTTTCCTCCGCCAACGGGGCACCAATGACTGCTGTGATTCCCGTCCGACGACAGATCTCCCTGATCGGATCCAGGCGTCTGTCATCACCGGTGATCCACTGCTGCGGCTCTTGGAGCAGCGCCAGGGAGTAGCCGATAAGTGAGAGCTCGGGAAAAATGACAAACCTGGTGCCGTGAGAAGCGGCGTCTTCAATGAGCGCCACATGTTCAGGAACGTTGGCCGCCACACCCCCGTGGAGGGCTCGATACTGGACGACTGAGACGGTCAGAGGGGAAGTCACAGCGCCAGTCTAGGTGGAACGCCCCCGGCGCCGTCCACTGTTGCCGGCACCGGCGTCCCTGCCCTCGTCAAGCGGCACGTCATCGCGCGAATCAGGCCCGCCGCAGTATCGCTGAACAGCCTCCTCCTTTAGGGACTCAGCCCACGCCGCGAGGCGTTGCGCGGCCCGGACATAATGGAAAAGCTCCGTGGGGGTCAGCGCCTCCACATCGGTCTCAGCCAGCCTCCGGGCAAGCTCAGCTCCCACTGGCTGCGCCGCCAACGCCATGCCTTCCCGGTTCCACTGGACATCCTCTGAAGACTCACCGGCGACAAGCCGCCGGAACAAGAAGTCAACGACACCGGGACTCATGGCTTTGAGGACTCCTGACGGATCGGGCTCACGCCCAGTGAAGCGAAGTTCAGGAAAATCGCGATCAGAGAGACTGCGCTCAGGAAAAACCGGCTCCATAGGACTGCTCATGCCGTTCATGCTATTCGAACATATATTCGAAAACAAGTGCCACTTCCTGGCCGCGTCCCGAGCATCGACCGGACCTGCAGGGACGGGATGTGAGACGATCGGCTCATGACCTCCCGTGGCACCGCTGCAACCAGCCGGACCATCAAGCGCGGTCAGTCAACTGGCCGGCTGGCAGGTATTGACGCAGCCCGGGGCCTGGCGCTGCTCGGCATGATGGCCACCCATTTACTGCCGACCTTCGAGCGGACCGCGGCCCTGACCCCGACGTGGGTGGGCCTGGCGTTTTCGGGCCGGGCGGCTGCGCTGTTTGCGGTGCTGGCAGGAATCGGGCTTGCCCTGTCCACAGGGAAAGAGCGCCCGCTGGCCGGGGACCAATTGTGGGCCGCGAGGCGCGGTGTGGCGCTAAGGGCGTTGGTGATCGCCGTCGTCGGCCTGTTCCTTGGGGGGCTGGAAGTCAACGTCGCCGTGATCCTGGTCCACTACGCATTATTGTTCCTGTGCGTGCTGCCATTCCTGGGAATGAGCCTGAAGCACCTTTGCATTATGGCTGGGACTTGGATCCTGGTCTCTCCCCTTGTCGCATTTATGCTGAGGCCCTGGCTCCTGTCGGCCTCCCCGCCCCTGCAGCTGGGACACAACCCAAAATGGGAGGATCTGGGGACGCCGGCCCAATTGCTGGGTGACCTGTTGTTCACGGGGTATTACCCGGTGCCCCAGTGGCTCAGCTACCTGCTGGTCGGCCTGGTCATCGGACGGCTCACCCTCACCAAAGCGGCGGTTCCCGTTCTGCTGCTGGCGGTTGGAACCGGGGTTGCCGTCGTGGCCAAGTGGTTCGGCGTGGTGATGATGAATGACTGGGGCGGCAAGGAAGCATTGCAGGACGTGATCAGGGACCCGTCGTATCCCCTGGACAGTGTGCTTCAGGTCAACCTGTCCGGCGTACAGCAGACCGGGTCGTGGTGGTGGCTCGCCTCGAGCGCTCCGCACTCGGCTACCACCTTGGACCTGCTTCACACCTCTGCAGTGGCGGCAGCAGTTGTTGGCGCGTGCCTCCTGCTGGGAAGGCTCGGCGAGTGGCTTGCCCTGGACCTTCTGCTCCCTTTGAGGGGCGCCGGAGCCATGACTCTGAGCCTTTACACAGCACACGTGTGGGTCGTCGCCGCCATGTACCGGCAAACTCTGCCACAGGGGTGGACCGAGGATGGCATGTACTTCGCCCATGCGGCCACTGCTGTGTTACTTGGCACCCTTTTCGCCATCCTCAAATGGCGGGGCCCACTTGAATGGGTTGCGCACGCGGCAAACCAAGTAGGCCGTTACGAGCCACCACGGGTCCAATAACCGGAGTCCGCGCAATAACCGCGGAACACCACCACCGAGCGGCCCCAACAGGCTCCACACGCCCGGAAACGCCCTGATAACCGAGCGCAGCGGCAGGCTAGCCGGGTATCCCTCGGAACAGCTTCACGGCATCCCTCATGGACGCCCTGGCGCGTTTACGGTCCCCGGCCGCGTCATAGGCGCAACTCAGCCGGAACCACGAACGCCAGTCCCCAGGGGCGGCCTCAGCCTCTTCGCGGTACTTCTCGAACTCGACGTCGGCCGCTTCCCTGATGATCCGACCGGCAGGCGTGCGGGGAAGGTTGTCCTCCGGCAGCCCGCCTTCGGCTTCGAGGACCTTGGCCATCTGCTCCGTACGGGCGCCGAACATCAGTTCACGGATCAAAGCCCAGGCACCTATAACGGGAAGCACCAGGTAGCCGGCACCGATGGCCTTGGCAACAAGATTGGGATCACCCAGCAGCAGGACAGAGCGCTGGAACGCGACCACGAGGTAAAAGACGAGCAGGAGCGTGACAGCACCCACCCAGATCTTTGTGCGGTTTTTTCTTAGACTCACGAGGACGTTGGCCATTGCCGCTTAGAGCCCCAGATCCAGATAGCCGTCCAGCCCCACCGTCAGGCCAGGCTTGCCGCCGACGCCTCGGACGCCGAGCAGCACCCCGGGCATAAAGGATGCCCGGTCGAACGAATCATGGCGTAAGGTCAGCTGCTCCCCCGGGCCGCCCAGCAGCACCTCCTGGTGAGCCACCAGGCCCCGCAGCCTTACGCTGTGGACCCGTACGCCGTCCACGTCGCAGCCGCGGGCCCCCTGGAGCTCCGAGGTCGTCGCATCGGGACTTGCAGAGACACCGGCTGCGTTCCGCTCGGCAGCGATCAACTGGGCGGTGCGGACTGCGGTACCCGACGGCGCATCCACCTTGTCCGGGTGGTGCAGTTCAATAATCTCCACTGACTCGAAGTACTTGGCGGCCTTGGCTGCGAAAGCGGAAGCAAGGACCGAACCGAGCGCGAAGTTTGGTGCGATAAGAACCCCGACACCAGGCTGGGCAGCCAGGAGGGTGCGAAGGGCGTCCAAGCGTTCGCCGTTCCAACCGGTGGTACCGACCACGGCATGCATCCCGTGTTCGACGGCGAACCGGACGTTTGCCTCGGTGCTCTCAGGAACAGTCAGGTCCACTACAACTGCGGCACCCGAGTCAATGAGCGAGTCCAGGGAATCCTTGCGTCCCAACGCTGCGACGAGCTTCAGGTCCGGGGCGGCTTCGATTGCCTTAACGGCTTCGGCGCCCATGCGCCCGTTCGCGCCCAGGACGGCGACTGCGAGTTGTTCGGTCATGGCGTTAACCCTACCGCCGGGCATCAGGCACCTGCGCCCACCCATTCAACAGTCCCGTCACTGAAAAACTGTTCCTTCCAAATGGGAACCTGTTCCTTGATCCTGTCCACCAGTTCCGAACACACCGCGAACGCCTGGCCTCTATGGGCCGCTGAAACGGCGCAGACCAGGGCAGGGTCGCCGATTTCCAGGGTTCCTACCCGGTGGGCGGCCCAGATCCGCACGGCTGGCCCCTCCGCGTCAGCGGAATACTCTGCAACAAGCTGCGCGACGACCTCGGTCATTACCTGGTGGGCCGTGGGGTGGGCGCTGTAGCTGAGCCGCTCAACCGCCTTGCCGCCGTCGTGGTTCCGTACCACTCCGCTGAAGCTGACCACTGCGCCGGCTGTATCCGATTCAACAGCGGCGATGGCCTGATCCACCGAAATGGGTTGCTCGCTCAAGACGGCATGTACCACCTCGAAGCCGGATTCAATGCCCATTGCTTCCCTCCAATTGATCACAGAGGTGCCCGATGACCGGATCAAGCACCGTCAATCCGTCCATAACGCCTTTCGGCGATCCCGGCAGGTTCACGATGAATGTTGATCCTGCCGCCCCGGCATAGCCGCGGCTCAACATGGCCATGGGCGTCTTCGCGCGGCCGGCCTGCCGCATGCCCTCCATGATTCCCGGGATTTCACGATCCAGCAGGGGAAGGGTCATCTCGGGGGTGAGGTCGTCGGCGTTGAGTCCTGTGCCACCGCTGGTAATGACGACGGCGGGCCGCTGGGTCAGCAGCGCGCGAATAGCCGCTCCCACGGGTTCCCCATCCGGAACCACCATTGCAGGGAAGGGCTCAAAGCCGTGTTCTGTCAACCAATCAATGATGACCGGCCCCGTTTCATCCTGGTACATGCCCGCCGCGGCTCTCGTTGAGGCGATGACGACACCGGCCTTCCGTCCGATGACGTCTCCGTGGCGATGTGGGTCGGAAGTGTTCACAGTGCCCAGTCCCCGCTCTTGCCGCCGCTTTTGGCTAGCACTTTGATGTCTGTCAGGACAGCGTGCTTGTCCACCGCTTTGATCATGTCATAAACGCTGAGGGCGGCTACCGACGCCGCCGTAAGGGCTTCCATTTCGACGCCGGTGACCCCTCGGGTCCGGACCGTCGAGAACACGATCACTGAGTCCTCTGCCAATTCGAAATCCACCGTCACTTTGGAGATGGGCAAGGGGTGGCACAGCGGAATGAGCTCAGGCGTCTTTTTTGCGGCCATGATCCCGGCCACCCGGGCAACCGCCAGGGCGTCGCCCTTGGGCAGGCCTCCGGACCCAAGGAGTGACAGCACTTCGGCGGTGCTGCGGACGGTGGCCGTGGCTGTTGCCTCGCGGGTCGTTTCGGCCTTCGCTGAAACATCCACCATCTGGGCGGTTCCGTCGCTGCGCAGATGGGTCAGAGCGGTGGCGTTGTCTTGATCGTTCACAGGATCCATACTTCCACTTCTGCGCCTTTGGCGAGCGCCGCGGTCCCTTCAGGGATATGCACCAGGGCATTGGAATGGGCCAGGGCATGGACGAGGTGGGACGACGGGCCGCCCTCGAGCCTGACCGTGCCGTCAGCGAGGAAAGTGCCCCGGCGGACCTGGTGCTTCCCTTCAGGCGAGGTGAGCGAATCCGCCAGCCGGGCCTTGACCGCCGGGCGCGCGGCCGGTGCGCCGAGCAACGAGGTCAGCACAGGCCTGAGGAACATCTCGAAGGAGACGAGGCAACTGACAGGGTTCCCGGGAAACCCCAGGAAGGGAACGCCGTCGAAGCTTCCTATACCCTGTGGACCGCCGGGTTGCATCGCGACGTGGAGAAACTCAACGTCGCGATCCTCCATGGCCTGGCGGACCACTTCGTACGCGCCCTTGCTGACGCCTCCGGTAGAAACAATGAGGTCCATCCCCTGGGAATGTTCGCGCAGCAGTGCTTGCAGTTCCCGTGGATCGTCCGTGGCGATTCCGGTGCGGGTCACATGAAGGCCGGCTTGCCTCATCGAGGCAGCCAGAAGGGTTCCGTTGGCGTCATAGATTTTCCCGGGTTCAAGCGGATTTCCAGGCTCGACTACTTCGTCCCCCGTGGTGATCAGCAGCACCGTCACCGGCGAATACACCTCCACCTCCGCCATACCCAGTCCGGCGAGGAGTCCCAGCTGTCCCGGTCCCAGATGCGTTCCCGCAGAAAGGGCCAGCTGGCCGGCAGCGACATCACTGCCAGCGATGCGGACGAAAGTCCCTGCCACCGTGGCGGGCAAGCGGACCAAAGCGTCAGCACCTGGGACGGGAAAGGAATCGGGAACTGCCCGCTCAATGGGCACGACGGCGTCGGCCCCCGCGGGCATCATGGCCCCGGTCATGATGGGGACGGCCGTTCCGGGCTCAAGGATCGATGCGCCGGCACCTGCCGGAACAGGAGCTGCCACCCGCAGTTCAGCGCCGCCCGGAGGAACGTCAGCAGTGCGGATGGCAAACCCATCCATCTGAGAATTTGGGAACGGCGGAAGGTCAAGGGGTGCGTGGACGTCGCCGGCGAGCGCCCGGCCCAGCGCCTCCAGGAGGGGGAGGCGTTCTGTCCGGCCGGAGGACGTGAGCGGTTTCAGCAGATCCTTGACTGCTGATCTGTGCGCCTCGACAGATCTGTGCCCCTCCACAGATCTGTGCCCCTCCACACTGCTGTGCCGGTGCCGGGTGGAGTCCATTGTCCTGCCTTCGGTGAGAGCTGCTACGACGTCACGACCACTCTAACCGTGTGATAGCCGGTAGCGCCGTCGGGGGCGACGGGCCGGCGTTCTTCTACCTGCACACCACCGTCAAGATCGGTTGCACGAACCTGGACCTCGTACTGCCCCGGCGTGAACTCCAGGGGCAATTGCCATTGATACCACGTATCGCGGGAAATCCCCGGGGCCAACTGGGCTTCCTGCCACTCCCCCCGGTTCACACGGAGCTCCACCTTGCTTATCCCCGTGTGCTGGGCCCACGCAACGCCGGCGAAGATGGTGGCGCCCGCCTTCACCACCCTGTCCCTAGTGGGCACATCGATCCGGGACGACATCTTGATGGGACCCCGTTCGCTCCAGCCCCTTGGAGTCCAGTATCCGACGTCGTCCGCGAACCTGGTCACCTTCAGTTCCGTGAGCCATTTGGTGGCCGAAACATAGCCGTAGAGCCCCGGGACGATCATCCGGACCGGGAACCCGTGCTCCAGTGGCAGAGGCTCCCCGTTCATGCCTACCGCCAGAAGGGAATCCCTGCTGTCCGTCAGTGCCTCCAGTGGAGTCCCCGCCGTCCAACCATCCGCGCTCCGGGACAGCACCATATCGGCGCCGCTCATGACCCCGGCCATCAGCAGCAACTCACGCACGGGCCATCCAAGCCACAAGGCGTTGCCGATGAGATTCCCACCCACTTCATTGGAAACGCAGGCGATGGTCACATGACGTTCAACCAGCGGCTTGGCCAGAAGCTCAGCAAAATTCAGCTGAACCTCCCGCTCCACCATTCCCGTGACTTTGAGGGTCCAGGCGTCGGCATCCAGCGCAGGCACCCGCAAGGCGGTGTCTATCCGATAAAAGTCGGCATTCGGCGTCACAAGCGGGCCGACTCCGTCCACGGCCACCTCGGCCCCGGTCGGGATCGGCGGAGCTGCGGAGCGCGGCGGGGGAAGGTTCAGCTTCCGCCGCACGTCATTCACCCCGACGACAGCCCCGCTCAGAATCGCTCCGAGCACGCCCCCGCCAGCCGCAAAGGCTCCTCCCCATCCAAGACCCTGCAGAAACCGGCGCCTGGAAGGCTGTCCGGAAATCCGTTCCGCCGCCTCCCAATCCCGTAGTTGCTGAATGAACCGGCGCAGGAGCACGACGCCCAGAACAGCCGCGACCAGAGGCCCGGCAAGCGCTTGTTCGCTGAATTGAGCACGGCTCAGCACTGCGAGCAATCCCACCACGCCGAAGATGCCGATCAGCCATACGCCTGCGAAACGCCGCCGCCGCTCCACGACTCCGGCCACAGCCGCAAGCGCAGCAATGATCACCATCATGCCGATCAGCAGTGCAAGCTTGTCCGCGGTTCCGAACACCGCTATCGCCCAATCCTTGACGGGCGGAGGAACGGCATCAATAACCGCCCCGCCCACCGCTGTCATGGGAGTCAGGGAGGGACTAAGGAAACCGGCTACCAGCTCGCCACCCGCCACACCTGCTCCGATGGCCACGATGCCCGCTGCAGCCGCCCATCGCTCAGGCCTTTCCATGCGAGCCTCCTTGATTTCCGTCCCCCGGCAATCCCACCGGCTTCAAGCCCTCTGCCGGTATCCGAAGGGAGAATCGGCAGCCCTCCCCCATGTTGTGCACTGTTACCGTGCCACCATGTGACCGCACAATCCCTGCCACCATGCTCAATCCGACCCCCGCCCCGCTGTATGGCGTGCGTTGATTCTCTTCAGTGCCCATGACTGTGCCGTCGTCGTGCCCGGCACGACTCCGGGCAAGATCCTTCTGCCACCCGGTCTCGAAAACGTGCTTCAGGTCCTCTTCGGCTATCCCGCCGCAGCTGTCCCTGACAGAGACCATTGCATCCTGACCCTCACGGCCAACCTCAACATGCACCAGTGAGTCCCTGGGGCTGTAAAGAATCGCATTGAGGACGAGGTTGCGGATGGCCCGACCCATCGACGGACCGTCCGCGACGGCAAGGCACTCGCGTTCCCCTCCGCCGTCGAGCGTTATATTCCTTTGGGCAGCCAACGGAGCGAGGTCCGCGATGGCATCACTGGCAAGGTCATACAGGTCCAGTGGCTCGGAAGTCAGCTGCAGGGTACCGGCCTGGATCTTGGAGAGTTCCAGGAGATCATTGACCATTCCTGCCATCTGATCCGTCTGGGAGATGATTTGGCGATGGTAGGTGTCCGGCTCCTCTGCCATTCCGTCCTCCAGCGCTTCGGCCATGGCGCGCATGCTGGCCAGCGGAGTGCGAAGGTCGTGGGAAATCCAGGAGACCAGCTCACGGCGCGATTTTTCCACGGCTGCCTCGCGCTGACGGGATTCCTCCAGTCTCTTGCTGCTCAGCTGCAGTTCGTCGGCGAGCGCTGCCAGCTCGGAGCTCATCACGGGAATGGCTGTGCCGGCCTTCTTGCCGCGGCCAAGATCACGGGCGGCGTCAGCCAGCGCGCGTGCGTTCCGTGATACCCGTGCCCCCAGCATCAAGGACATGGCTACGGCGACGACGGCGGCAATGGCCAGGATGTACCACATCACTTCGAGGTCGCGGGCGGATATGAACATCGCGTTGAAGGCACTGACCACGCCCGCCGTCAACACTGCGACGGTCGCAAGAACGGCGACGGAAATCTGAATGGCGAGGGAAGTCCGGCGCAGGGACCTGAGGACCAGCATGGAGGCACCACCGATCACGACCGCCCAGAGCAAGGCCCAGGCGACAATGCCGAACAGCTCAGCGGCCTGCATCTGCAACACCCTCGTCGCGGGCCAGTCTAGGCTCACTGTCGGCTGAGGGATCCAGCCTGTAGCCCACCCCCCAAACCGTCTTGAGGAGCGTTGGCCGGGCAGGGTCGCGTTCAATCTTTTCCCGGAGCCGCCGCACATGCACCGTGACGGTGGAAAGATCGCCAAAGTCCCATCCCCACACGGCACGGATGAGGTCCTCCCGGTTGAAGGCCTGGTTCGGCCGGCGCAGGAAGAAGGCCAATAAGTCGAACTCCCTGACAGTGAGCGTAAGAGGCCGGCCGTTATGCGTCACGGTGCGGGCCGCCGGATTGAGATCAAATCCGCCAATTTCAACGGGAGGTTCCGGAGTGAAGGCCTGGATGCTGCGCCGGAGGACGGATTTGACCCTCAGCACCAGCTCCCGGGGTGAGAAGGGCTTGGTCATGTAGTCGTCCGCCCCGGCTTCAAGGCCCAAAATACGGTCATCTTCGGTCCCCAGGGCGGTAAGCATGATGACAGGCACTTCCATGCTTTGCCTGAGCCGGCGGCATACCTCCACGCCGTCCAGGCCGGGCAGCATGCGATCCAGGATAACCAGGTCCGGATTCCGCTCGGACGCCAACCGCAAAGCGGTAAAGCCGTCCCCCGCGACGTCCACCTGGAATCCGGACTGCAGCAGATAATTCCGAACGACATCCGCGAGGATCTGTTCGTCTTCGACAAGGAGGATACGCCGATTGCCTGTTTCGGCCGGACTCCCGCTTTCGTGGGCCGGCACCGGGAACTTGGTCACGTCTTCAGCATAGGTTCGCGTTCACTGCCCGGCATCCGTTTCAGCACCTGGAGGGCCAACCGTTGGGATTCCGTAAGATCCATGGAAGTCACAGGCGTGATGGATGCCCCTCTGGTGGCGTAGCCTGATTTCATGAGTGTTCAGCTAGGCATGCCGCAGCCGCGCGAAGGTGGCTCCGGTCCGGGTGACCGGGCGACTCTGCCCCGCGCCCGTCCGGACGGTCTCGCACCCGGCCTGGTGGACCGCTACGGCCGCCGTGCCACCGACATGCGGTTGTCCCTGACGGATAAATGCAACCTGCGGTGCACCTACTGCATGCCCGCAGAAGGCCTCGAATGGCTGGCAAAGCAGGCGGTGATGACCGCAGAGGAAATCGTCCGCATTGTCCGGGTCGGCGTCGACCACCTCGGAGTCCGTGAACTTCGCCTCACCGGCGGGGAGCCCCTGGTCCGGGCCGACCTGGTCGACATCATCTCCGCCCTTCGAAAGGCACATCCGGAACTCCCCATTTCGATGACCACCAACGGCGTGGGGCTGGACAAGAAGGCCCCTGCCTTGAAGTCGGCCGGGCTTTCCCGTATCAACGTCTCCCTCGATTCGCTCCACGAAGAGACTTTCGCCCAGCTGACCCGCCGCCCGTTCCTGGACAGGGTGCTCGCCGGGGTGGACGCCGCATGGGCTGCCGGGCTGGGGCCCGTGAAGCTCAATGCCGTCCTGATGCGCGGGATCAACGACGAAGAATCCCCGTCGTTGCTCGCATGGGCACTTGAACGCGGCTACGAGCTGCGTTTCATCGAACAGATGCCTCTTGACGCCGACCACGGGTGGACCCGCCGGAACATGATCACGGCCGCGGAAATCCGCGAACTGCTTTCGGTGGATTACGTCCTGGGTCCGGACCCGCGTGCGCGGGACGGGGCTCCCGCCGAACGCTTTGAAGTACGACGGCGGGACACTGGTTCCGGTGATGCCACCGGTCCCGTGCTGGGCACTGTCGGAATCATCGCCTCTGTCACCGAGCCCTTCTGTTCAGATTGCCGCCGGACGCGCATCACTGCCGAGGGCAAAATCATGAGCTGCCTGTTCTCGCGGGAGGAGTTTGACCTCTTGGGGCTCTTGCGGGCAGGTGCCACTGATCAACAGCTCGCCGAACGGTGGCAGGACGCGATGTGGCTCAAGCCCAAGGCGCACGGCATGGATCATGTAGGACTCGACGCCCCGGACTTCGTCCAACCGGACCGCAGCATGAGCGCCATCGGAGGCTGAACCCTTGAACGTCCGTTACTTCGCTGCCGCGCGCGCCGCTGCAGGTGTGGAGGAAGAGCGCTTCGAACTCCCCGCGGGATCTTCAGTAGAGGACCTCCTCGCCGCCGTGCTCAAGGTGGAACGTCCCGAGCCGCCTGCCGGGACCCCGCCGCTGGGGCGCCTCCTGTCGCGGAGCAGTTTCCTGTTGAACGAGGTAGCTGTCCGGGACCGGTCCGTTGTGGTGAGACCGGACGACGTCGTCGATGTACTGCCGCCCTTCGCGGGCGGTTAGGCGTAGCAATCAGAGGGCGCGGTTGGTCAGTTACGCGCGGTCCAGCAGTCAGGCGCGCCGGCAGACTGACGTCATGAACGGTCGGAAATCGTGGTCATCCCGGAGCCTGAGATCGGCTGTGTGCGTCAACACGCCGTCGTCGACACGGAAACGGTGCCTTGCCGTTCCATCCTCACTGCGACGCTCAACCGTCAGTGTTCCTTCATGCCAGGAGCCGCGGGCGGGAGTCCCGGGCGGCCCTCCCATACTGTCCACGTAGTACCACAGGGTCTCGTGGTGGTCAGGGTCCACTGTGAAGACTCCGTGGCCCTCGAAGTGGGTGCCGTCTGCTTCGACGTGGCGGTAGCTCTGCACGATGGCGAAGCCTCCTGCCGCGCGTGTGAAGGTCACCTCTGCGTGGGCTGTCCGCGGCGGACTCCAGGCGGTCGCAGCGAGCTCTGTGACGCCCGTCCAGTGTCCGAGGAACACCTCCAGAGCGGAATGTCCCTTGCCGGGCTGCCCACCGTCCATGCTTCCTCCCGACTGGCGCCGCCTATGGCACCATCATCGCCACAGCAACAGACGGTGTCCAGAGCAACAGACGGTGTCCAGAGCAACAGACCGTGGCCAGAGCCGGGGTGGGCAGCAGGGGTCAGCGGCCAGTCGAGAGTCAGCGTCAAACCCAAAGGCCCAACGACGATAAGGAGTCAGAGCCCGAACGTTTCGCTTTCCTCAAATGGGCCCACCACGGTCACAGTCCGTGGAGCCGCGGCGAGCTCGCGCGCCAGCGTCTGCACTTCAGCTGCCGTCACCGACTTGATGAGGCGAAGGGTCTCATCGATGTCCTGGTACTCCCCCGAGACCAACTCGGCCCTGCCCAGCCGTGACATCCGTGACCCGGTATCTTCCAGGGCAAGGACAATTCCGCCACAGAGCTGACCCACGGCTTTACGGAGTTCGTCCTCCGAGATTCCGTCCTGGGCGAGCTTATCGAGCTCGGCGCCCAGGAGCTGGAGGACCTGCCGTACCTTGGACGGAGTGCAGCCTGCATACATGCCGAAGTAGCCGGCATCGGCGTAGGAGGAGGCAAAGGAGTACGTGGAATAGACCAGCCCGCGCTTTTCACGGACCTCCTGGAACAGCCGGGAGGACATCCCGCCGCCCAGTACAGCGTTCAGCACGCTCATGACAAACCGACGGTCGTCTGTCGCAACGATGGTGGGGCAACCCACAATGATGTTGGCCTGTTCCACCGGTCGCTTGACCACGTGCAACCCCGCGGTGCCGGTAATTTGGGCAGGGACTGTGGAGCGGCGCTGGACGGGCTCCGCGCCACTTTCGAGTTCCCAGCCCGCAACTCGCAGGGCGTCCACCACAAGGCGGCAGACGACGTCGTGATCCAGTCCGCCGGCGGCGGTAATCACCAGTTCGTCAGGGCGGTAATAGCGCCGGTAATGGTCCCAGACGGAGTCGCGGGCCACCGCCATGATTGCTTCAGGGGTTCCGCCGATGGGCCTGCCGAGGGGATGAGTTCCCAGCACGGCCGCCACAAAGTGCTCATGGGCGACGTCGGTGGGGTCGTCGCTGTCCATGGCAATCTCTTCCAGGATGACGTCGCGCTCCTGCTCCATCTCCTGGGGATCCAGGACGGCCCCGGTGATCATGTCGGCAATGACATCGATGGCCATAGGGAGGTCCGTGTCCAGCACCCGGGCGAAGTAGCACGTGCTTTCCTTGGCAGTGGCAGCGTTCGATTCCCCACCCACCTCATCAAAGGCGGAGGCGATTTCGAGGGCCGTACGCCTGCGGGTCCCCTTGAACAGAAGGTGCTCAAGGAAGTGGGTTGAACCGTGCTGGCCAGGAGCCTCATCCCGGGAACCGACCCCCACCCAGAACCCGATGGTGGCAGAGCGCTGACCCGGCATTTCCTCCGTCAGGACGCGCACACCTCCGGGGAGCACAGAGCGCCGGACCACGGCCCCGCCGTCGGCTCCATGGATCAGAGTCTCACCGGGCTGGTTCTGCTTGAGCGGCAGGGGTACGACAGTCATTAAGGCCTTTCAATGATGCAGGTCAAATCTGCCTGCAATGCTATCAGCGGCTGCTGTTCCAAAGGTTCAGGGGATTAACGGCTGAGGGCCGGTGGATCATCCACCGGCCCCGCCGTTATTGCTGGTGCTGCTGACTACTCGGAGTCAGCGCCCTCGCCCTCGGAAGGAGCCGAAGCGTGAACGCGTTCGGATTCTTCGCCCGCGCCTTCTTCCTCAGCCACCACCGGAGACAGGGACAGCTTTCCGCGGTCATCGATCTTGGTGATTTCCACCTGGATTTTTTGGCCCACCGAAACAACGTCATCGACGTTATCCACGCGCTTGCCGCTGGCCAGCTTGCGCAGCTCGGAGATGTGCAGCAGGCCGTCCTTGCCCGGGGTCAGGGAGATGAACGCACCGAAGGTGGTGGTCTTGACGACCGTACCGAGGTAGCGCTCGCCTATTTCCGGAACCTGGGGGTTGGCAATGGCGTTGATGGCGGAACGTGCTGCATCTGCAGACGGACCGTTGGTGGCGCCAATGTAGACCGTGCCGTCATCCTCGATGGAGATGTCAGCGCCGGTGTCCTCCTGGATCTGGTTGATCATCTTGCCCTTGGGGCCAATGACCTCGCCGATCTTGTCCACGGGGATCTTGACGGCGATGACGCGGGGGGCGAACTCGGAGAGTTCATCCGGGGTGTCGATCGCTGCGTTGATGACCTCGAGGATGTGCAGGCGGGCTTCGCGGGCCTGCTTCAGTGCTGCTGCAAGGACCGACGCCGGGATGCCGTCGAGCTTGGTGTCCAGCTGGATGGCAGTGACGAACTCGGACGTACCGGCGACCTTGAAGTCCATGTCGCCGAAGGCGTCTTCTGCACCGAGGATGTCGGTCAGCGCAGCGTAGCGGGTCTGGCCGTCAACCTGGTCGGAGACCAGGCCCATGGCGATACCTGCAACAGCGGCCTTCAGCGGCACGCCTGCGTTGAGCATCGACAGGGTTGATGCACAAACTGAACCCATCGACGTCGAACCGTTGGAGCTGAGAGCCTCAGACACCTGGCGGATGGCGTACGGGAACTCCTCGCGGGACGGCAGCACCGGCACGAGCGCGCGCTCGGCAAGGGCACCGTGGCCGATTTCGCGGCGCTTCGGGGAACCGACGCGGCCGGTCTCACCGGTGGAGTACGGCGGGAAGTTGTAGTTGTGCATGTAGCGCTTGCGCGTCACAGGCGACAGGGAGTCGATCTGCTGTTCCATCTTGAGCATGTTCAAGGTGGTGACGCCCATGATCTGGGTTTCGCCGCGTTCGAAGATCGCGGAACCGTGCACGCGGGGCAGAACCTCAACCTCGGCTGTGAGCTGGCGGATGTCCGTCAGGCCACGGCCGTCAATGCGGATCTGGTCCTTCAGGATACGCTGGCGCACAACCTGCTTGGTGACCGAGCGGAATGCAGCGGAGAGCTCCTTTTCACGGCCTTCGAACTGGCCGGCAAGTGAGGAGGTGACCTCGTCCTTGAGCGCGTCCGAAGCGTCGTTGCGCTCCGTCTTGTCGGCGATCTGGAAGATAGCGGCCAGCTTGTCCGCGGCGGCAGACTCAACTGCTGCGTAGACGTCGTCTTCGTAGTCCAGGAAGACCGGGAACTCGACGGTGGGCTTGGCCGCGCGGGCGGCGAGGTCAGCCTGGGCGTCACACAGGGCCTTGATGAACGGCTTGGCAGCCTCGAGGCCCTCGGAAACAACCTCTTCCGTGGGGGCAGTAGCGCCCTGTTCCTTGATGAGGTTCCAGGAGTTATCCGTTGCTTCGGCTTCAACCATCATGATGGCGACGTCATCGCCAGCGATGCGGCCGGCAACAACCATGTTGAACACGGAGTTTTCGAGCTGCGAGTGCTTCGGGAACGCGACCCACTGGGAACCGTTCTCGTCGGCCACGAGGGCAACGCGCACGCCGCCGATGGGGCCGGAGAAGGGCAGGCCCGAGAGCTGTGTGGACATCGAGGAAGCGTTGATGGCTACAACGTCATATAGCTCGTCCGGGTTGATGGCGAGGACGGTAACAACGATCTGAACCTCGTTGCGCAGGCCCTTGACGAAGGCCGGACGCAGGGGGCGGTCCATGAGGCGGCAGGCCAGGATGGCCTCCGTGGACGGGCGGCCTTCGCGACGGAAGAACGAACCCGGGATACGGCCCGCAGCGTACATGCGCTCTTCGACGTCGACCGTCAGCGGGAAGAAGTCAAAACCTTCGCGCGGCTGCTTGCCTGCGGTGGTTGCGGAGAGCAGCGCGGTGTCTTCGTCGATGTACACCATCGCTGCGCCGGCTGCCTGCTTGGCGAGGCGGCCGGTTTCGAAGCGGATTACACGCTTGCCGAAGCGGCCATTGTCAATAACTGCTTCTGAGAACTGGATTTCGGGACCCTCCAAGAGAGTCACCTCCGTTTCTTGTTTAACGGAAGTCCAGCCGCATCAACCCAACCCAGCATCTGTCGACTGGATTGCACTGCACCCGGTCATCGATCGAGACCCACGGGCCGGGGCTTCGTTCTTCGAAGCCGTTCCCGGGGATCACTACCGAGGACCGCGAATGCGTGATGCGGTTGATCCTCCTGTTGAATTTTATTGTGAAGAAGGCGGCCCGTTCCGTGCAGGAAAGGGCCGCCCCCTAAGTCTGACTAGCGGCGCAGGCCGAGGCGCTCGATGAGCGCACGGTAGCGGGCAATGTCAGTGTTCTTGAGGTAGGTCAGCATGCGCTTACGACGCCCAACCATGGCCAGCAGGCCGCGCTGGGTGTGGTAATCGTGCTTGTGCTCCTTCATGTGCTCAGTGAGATCCTTGATCCGCTGAGTCAGGACTGCAACCTGGACCTCCGGTGAACCGGTGTCGGCCTCGGACGTTGCGAAATCCTTGATGATGGACTGCTTTACAGCGGCGTCAAGTGCCACAATAACTCCTAGAGATGTGCCGTGAGGCCCGAATCAGTAACTCACTGCCGGGGATGCTGGTCCGACTTTCCGGAGAAGGCCTGACACAACAGGAACCAGCCGCCACGGACTGCAGCCGGATCCATCGTTTAGTTTACCGGCAGCGGCCTAATCTTGTCGAAACAGAGGGTGTCTGAGCAGAAGCTGCCCAAGTGTTGTTGGTCTGGCAGCCGGCCGTATTGCACCGTCAGACATCGTTCACCTGTCAGTCGTCCATGAGCTGACGGATGGCAGCCATGCCCTCGAACAGCTCATGGAACGACGTGCTCAACGGTGACAAACCGATCCTGAGCCCGTGCGGAGCCCGGAAGTCCGGGATGATGTCCCGTTCCCAGAGCGCCGACGTCATCTCCCGGAACGCAGGGTGGTCCACAGTGATGTGACTGCCTCGCTGATCCGGATCCCGCGGAGTGGAGAGTTGGGCTCCCCGCGGTGCAAGCCACGAGTCGTGGAGTTCCACAGCAAATGCGGTAAGAAGACACGACTTCCTGCGGACTGCCTCCATGCCGGTCTCCTCAATCAGGTCCAACATGCCGCGCATGGCCATCATGGCGAATACGGCAGGTGTCCCGCTGAGGAAGCCTCGGATTCCGGGCGCTGCTTCATAACCGACAGCCATCTCGAAAGCGTCCTTGCGACCCATCCAGCCCCAGATGGGTTGAGTCAGTCCGGGAAGGTGCCCGGCGTTGACATACGCGAACGCCGGTGACCCCGGCCCACCGTTGAGGTACTTGTAGGTGCAGCCGGCAGCGAAGTCCACTTCGTTGGCGTCCAGCCCAATTTCTACCGACCCGGCGGAGTGGCAAAGGTCCCAGACCATTAGGGCACCGGCGTCGTGCGCTGCTTTGGTAATGCCCCGAAGGTCCGCAAGGTGGCCCGAGCGGTAAGCCACATGGCTCAGGACGACGACGGCGGTGGCCGGCCCGGTGACGGCTCGCACCTCTTCGACCGTGACGCCGGCGGCTGGATCCGGTGTGATCCACCGCAGGGTGAGGCCTTGCTCGCCGGCAATCCGTTCGACCAGGTATCGGTCCGTGGGGAAGTTTTCGGTGTCCAGGACGATTTCGTTTCGGCCGGGATCGGTGACGGCTGCAAGCGCCGCCCTTATGAGCTTGTACAGCACCACGGTGGTGGAATCCGCGATAATTACTTGTCCTGGGGCAGCGCCCAGAACATTGCGTCCCAACTGGTCGCCGATGGCCTGCGGCAGGTCAAGCCATTCCTCGTCCCAACCCCGGATGAGCCGGCCACCCCAGCTTTCTTCGATAAAGCGGCTGATATCTTCCGGGGTTCTTTTCAAAGGGCGGCCCAGCGAATTGCCGTCCAGATAGGACAAGGTGCTCTCCGCGCCGATGAACTGGCCTCGGTAAGCAGCCAGGGGATCCTCTGCGTCGAGTTGCTTAGCGCGGGCCAAAAGGCTGTCATCACTGGCTGTCCGCCCGGCCAATTGGTGCTGGTGGACGTCTGCCGGTGTTGGTCGCTTCACTGCCCGATCTCCGTCCGGACAGCGAATAGCTCGGGAAAGAAGGTCAATTCCAAGGCTTTCTGCAGGAAGGCAGCCCCGGTGGATCCGCCAGTGCCCGTTTTCATGCCGATGGTCCTTTGAACGGTCCGCAGATGCCGGAACCGCCAGAGCTGGAAGTTGTCCTCAAGGTCCACCAGTTCCTCACACGCCTCATAGGCCCCCCAGTTGTCCACCACGTTTTCATAGATGTACTTGAAGACAGGGACCAGTTCAGGGCTGAATTCGTGGGCACGGGTGACGTCGCGGTTCAGCACAGACTCAGGAATGTCGAAGCCTTGCCGGTGCAGATATGCCAGGAACTCGTCATAAATGCTCGGAGCCTCAAGGAGGAGCCTCAGTTGTTCGTGCGCTTCGGGATCGGATTCGAAGACTGGCAGCATTTTGCGGTTTTTGTTGCCCAGTACGAATTCCACGGCCCGGTACTGGCTGGATTGGAACCCTGAGGAGTTACCGAGGAAGCCGCGGAACTGGGCGTATTCCGTGGGTGTGAGGGTAGCCAGGACGGACCATTGCTCGGTCAGCGTCTTCTGGATGTGCTTTACACGGGCAATTTCCTTCAGTGCCGAACCAAGTTTGTCCGCGCGGAGGTGCTCGGCCGCGCTCTGGAGTTCGTGAAGCACCAGCTTGAGCCAGAGCTCGGTGGTCTGGTGCTGGATGATAAAGAGCATCTCATCGTGGTGTTCGGGGCTGCTCACAGGCTGTTGCTCGCTAAGCAGTGTCGGCAGCTGCAGGTAGGAGGCGTAGCTCATGCGCGAGCTGAAATCGCGCACGATCCCCTTGTCCAGCTTTCTGGTGTTGTTCTCGACAGCCACGGTGCCGCCTTCCTTCCAAGGACCGGAAATCAGCGCCTCACAAGCAGATCGTGAGCCTGGACGACGTCCAGGCGCATCTGCTCGACGAGCGCTTCAGGCCCACGGTACGCCACCATTCCCCGCAGCCTGGCCACAAATTCAACGACTACTGTCTGGTCGTACAGATCGAAGTCATCGGCGGACTCTTCCGGCCTGTCGATGACGTGTGCTTCCACTTGGCGGCTGACACCTTCAAAAGTGGGGTTGGAGCCGACAGAAATAGCAGCGGGCCACCGCGTGCCCGCCTGGTCCACGAGCCAGCCGGCGTAAATGCCATCAGCAGGGATATAGCCAGTTGCATCGGAGGACAGGTTGGCGGTAGGAAATCCAAGGGCACGTCCCCTTGCTGCGCCATGGACCACCTGGCCGCGCATGCGGTGTGGACGTCCCAGCACAGCCGCTGCGGTGGCGACGTCGCCGTCGCGCAGGGCTTCCCTTACCCAAGTGGAGGAACAGCGGCGGTTTCCGTCGTTGTCGCCGTTGTCCTTGCCTGCCCCAGCTTCGGGCTCATGCAAGGGGTAGCCTTCGGAACCGAACTCGCTGATGACCTGGACGTTGAAGCCGAACTTCTCCCCCAGTGCCTGCATGGTGGAAAGATCGCCGGAATTGCCTCGACCGAAGCGGGCATCATGGCCGATCACCACATGGCTGGCCTTCAAAGCACCGACGAGGACCTGCTCGACGAATTCCTCCGGAGTCAGGCTCGCCAGTTCCAGGGAGTACTTCATGACCAGTATGGCGTCGAGGCCAAGTTCTCCCAGGGCATCCAGTTTGTCCTGCAGTCCCATGATGAGTTCGGGCGCGGATTCCGGCCGGTGCACTTGAGCGGGATGAGGATCGAAAGTGACTGCTACGGACTTGGCACCGTTGAGGCGGGCTGTCCGGATGAGCTGCGAAAGCACCTGCTGATGCCCGCGGTGCACGCCGTCGAAATTTCCGACTGTTACAACCGAGGGGCCGAAGTCCGCCGGGACCTCAGTCAGATCGTTCCAGATGTGGGCCATCAACCTCGCCTTACTGCCTGCCATGGAGTCGCACCGGGCCGCTCTGGGCCCGGAACACTTTTAGATTACCTGCAAATGCCGGTGGCAACCGACGCGTCAGCCGCCACCTGCAAGCCTGCTGCCCGTCCCTGTCTACGACTCCACGGGAAACAAGTCGTGGGTGAATTCGTCATTGCCTCCGGGCAAGGGGGAAATCACGGACAAAACGACCCTGCCAGGACCACCCTCACATTAAGATCCCTTAGGGCCGGAGGCGTTCAGGGCTTGGCTATGTACTCCACACCTTCTCTATGTTCCAATGCGGGTACTCGAGGCGAACGCCTTCCGTAGCTGTATTGCGTGAGAGGCAGGGCCTGTGATTGAATCGGCAGCTTTCGTTATCAGGGCATCGGGCCATGTCGTGGATTTCGTCGTGGCGCCCTTTCCGCCGGCAGACCGTGTAGCTGCCCTGCAGGCGTCGGTGCGGGGCGAGCGGCAGGAGGCTCCGTTGAGGGTTCCGTTGGTTTCCACCGGAGTGCATTCAGGGCCCATTGACTTGACGGTGGAGATCCTCGATGCGAGGCCGGAGGTCATCGCGTCAGGATGGGAAGACATCCACGAGGTGTCCCTGATGCTCCCCGAGGGCCGAGCCTTCTTCAGTGAGCCCACAGGCTCGGAGATGAAGGACATCGGCATCATCACGGGCAATGCAAGGGGCAGCTACCGTGCCCGGCTTCACGCCACCGGCCGGGACACAGCCTTTGACTTGGTCGTGGAATCACCCGTCGAGCGGCACCTGGTCCAGTTCTGGAAGGAGCCTCCATCACCGGTGTCCGTCCTGTCCTCCAAATCCGAGCGAGGCAAAAGCCTGCCCGGTTTCATCAAAATGTGGCAGGGCCAGGGACCGCCCACCGCCACGGCCCACGCAGGACCACAACTGATAACCCAAGATTCCCCGCCGCCAGTGCACGTTATCAGCGCTGAGGCTGGTGAACGAGCGTGGCATGCCTTCAAAAGCACTTCTCGGCGATCACCTACCAGCATCAGCCGATCCCGGCCGGCGGCCCGTTCTTTGTCTCCATCATCGATTAACGTAGGCGCGGCCCGGATGACAGTGACCACAGACAGGGTAGACATCAGCTATCGCGGCTACCGTCTGGTTGACGACAGGATTCCAACGATTCCCTCCCCGCAGCAGCTGAAAGACTGCAACGGTCTCGTGTGCCCTCTGGATGCCGGGGCGGTCATCCGGACAGGCACCGATACCGGTTACATCACCGTCGGGGTGTCGTTGCTGAACTCCGAACCAGAGTTTGCCCTCGGCGGCTGGGAGGAGGCCGTTGACGTCTCGGTTCATTCCCCTACAGGGCAGTTGGCTGTGGATGGGTTCGACCAGACTCCATCGCTGCCGGAACTGAGTACCGCCGGCCCCGGCTGGTACAGGGTCCGCTGTATGGCGCGCGGCCGGTTGTCCGAATTCGACACCATTTCCCGGGAGTCGACTGAGGAACACCTGCTTCTGGTGTGGCAGGCACCGCCCAGCCCCGAAAAGGTTCACAACATAGCCCTTCGGCCTGGTGATTCCACCTACGAATACCGGGGCGGCAGACCACTGAGCAAACCAGATCACGGCGCCAAAAAGATGTTCGACGGACCGAACGGAAGATAGATAGACCTGGAGACCTGGTCAAGGGACTGCGGTGTTTCCTAAAAGCCTGTTGAGATTGAGAATCAGAATGCAGCAACAAAAAGCAGAGTGATGATGGGCATCTGCCATCTTTTCATCGCTTGTCCTTCCACGGCCTCTTACGTGATGGGAGGACGTCATGCAGCTATTTACCGGCCCTCGCTGTAAATGAGTGCAGGTGTAGATTAGGGCATCGCAAAAGCCAGGGTGCGGGTCACGGAAGGGTCGTCTGGAGAAGCAATTCGCGAAGCGGCGCACCGAACGCTGGAAACGGACTTGGCCTCACGGGTCACCGCTTGGGTGTTCGCTATATCGATCAACATCGGGTACTCGACACCATCGGCAACCTCGTTGACCTTTGCCATCGCCGCATGAACATCATCGGCCGCCAGAACAGTCCCCGGCTTCTGCACTTGCCGCCGGAGCTGTCTCATTTTCTCGGATGTGGGACGGCTGGCCCGCAGCCAAGCCTCGCTGGACGGGTTGACGGCACGGCATCGAGTAGCTAAAACGTGAACACGGGAACGTAATAGATTCCGGAGGTGGATCATGAGCGATGCAACCGCACGCCAGGACAGCCCACGCGAGGATGCAGGAACCCCGCCCCGCCGGTCGTGGCCAAAGGTGCCGTGGCGGACAGAAGGCCTGCCCACCTCGCCCGAGCCAGGGAAAAGAGGCCGGTGGTGGCGCACGCTCATCATTGTTGCCCTGTATATCGCCGTGTTCTCTGCCCTGTCACTCCAGGACCAGCAGAGCCAGCCGCAGTCCGTACCCTACACCGAGTTCAAAGCACAGGTCCGGGACAACAACGTCGCGGAAATCTTCGCCAAGGGCCAGACCATAGACGGCACCCTCCGCACCGAGAAACCTCTGCCCGGCAGCGACGGGAGCAGCTACGTCCAATTCACCACCGAACGTCCGCTCTTCGCTGATGACAACCTCCTGAGCGAACTTGAACAAAACGACGTCACCGTCCGCGCAACCCCGCTCGTGAATGAACGTGGCGTTCTGACCAACCTGCTCATCTCCGTCGCCCCCATCGCGCTGTTAGTCCTGTTTTACCTGTGGCTATTCAAAAAGCAGTCAGGCATGCTCGGCATGGGCGGCTTCGGGGCAGGGAAAAAGTTCCAGCCCGTGGACCCTGAAAAGGTCCGGGTCACCTTCAAGGACGTTGCCGGAATCGATGAGGTGGAGGCCGAAATCTCAGAAGTTGTTGATTTCCTCAAAGACCCTCAAAAGTACCAGGCCATCGGAGCCAAAGCACCCAAAGGCGTCCTCCTCAGCGGCCCGCCCGGGACCGGCAAAACCCTGCTCGCCCGTGCCACTGCAGGCGAAGCCCGCGTCCCGTTCTTCCACGCCAGTTCTTCCGAGTTCGTTGAAATGGTGGTGGGCGTCGGTGCCAGCCGCGTCCGGGAACTCTTCCAGGCAGCCCGCACGGCAGCCCCTTCCATCATCTTCATCGACGAAATCGACGCGATCGGCCGCAAAAGGAGCGGTTCCCTAACAGTCGGCGGACACGATGAACGGGAACAAACACTGAACCAGATACTCACTGAGATGGACGGGTTCTCCTCATCCGAAGGAATAGTTGTCCTGGCAGCAACAAACCGGCCCGATGTCTTGGACCCTGCCCTGCTCCGGCCCGGAAGGTTTGACCGCTCAATCACCGTGCACGCTCCAGACCAGGCCGGCCGCCTGCAAATCCTGCGCGTCCACTCAGAAAACGTGCGGCTTGCCCCCGACGCAGACCTTGACAAGGTCAGCCGCATCACCCCCGGCATGACAGGCGCAGAGCTGGCCAACCTCGTCAACGAGGCTGCACTGCTCGCCGTGAAACGTGCGCACCCCGCCGTCACCCAGCGCGACCTGCTCGACGCCCTCGAGAAAATCCAGCTCGGTACCGCCAGGAACGTCGTTATGCCCGACGACGAACGCAGACGCACCGCCTACCACGAATCCGGGCACGCCCTCCTGGGAATGCTCGAGCCCGGCGCCGACCCAGTCCGCAAAATCTCCATCATTCCCCGCGGCCGTGCTCTCGGCGTCACCCTGTCCACCCCGGACACCGACCGGTACGGGTACGACGAAAACTATCTTCGAGGCAGGATCGTTGGCGCACTGGGCGGAATGGCCGCCGAAGACCTCGTCTTCGGGGTGATCACCACAGGTGCAGAAAGCGACCTGCAGACCAGCACCCACCTGGCCCGAATGATGGTCGGACGCTGGGGCATGTCCAAGAGAATTGGCCCTGTCCAGGTCCTCCCCGAAGAAGGAGACCCCCGCAACGCGGGCGTATCCGAAAGCATGCTCGACACCGTAGCCGAAGAAGTACACACCCTGGTGGAACAATGCCACCAACGCGCCCTCACACTCCTACAGGAAAACCGGTGGCGCCTGGACTCCCTCGCCCAACGGGTCCTCGAGAAAGAAACCCTCGACGAACACGAAATCTACGAAGCCGCCGGCCTCCACCGCGCCGAGAGCCACATCGGAAAAGAAGAAGACCAAAGCCTAAACCAGTCCGCCCGGACGACCACAGCACTTGACACATCGCCTCAACACCGAACCTGACAAAGTGACCACGACCAGCCATGCTCGCCTACACGACCAGACAGTGTCTGTCCCACTTCCTTGAAACCGGGACGCCTTTGATGGGACACTCGCCGCGCGAATCTAGACCTAATTTTCCGAAGTCGTTTACACGGCACTCTGCCTGCCTGCCGGCGAAGTTCTTAACAGAACGGTGTTTCCGACCCCCCAAAGTCCGGACAGGAGCATCCCTCGCTCAACGGCCTGGCGTTTGGTCCTGACAACCAGGCGGTCGAATGCTTCTATTTCTGTTTCTCGTCCCTCCAGCGCAGGAGGCTTGAGGGCCCCAATCAAAAGGGCAAGAATCCGTTTCGGGGACACCCCTCGGATCCGAATCCTTGTGCCGTCTAGAGTTCGAGCAAGAGCTGTCTCTGCCGCCGTTGCGGCCGACCTTGCTGCCCCACCCGCTTTTCCAGCGCCAGGACCGAGGCCCATGGACTGGCTTGCCCCTGGCGGAGCCAACTGACTTACTCACGCCCAAGGAACTGCAAGTGGGGCCCGGCCCGGGGAGTTGCCTGAGAGGGGTCTGAGAGCTGTGCAGTCTCCCTTTACTTCTCTGGAAGAGAGAGCAAGCTAGGAAGACAACTAGAAACGGCTGAGAGATAAAAGAAGCCCGACAGGGACTGTTAGAAAGCAGTGAGATGAGGACAGCGATGTGGCTCTTCGTGATCCTGTTTATCAGCACCATCGTCATGACCGCGGGATTATCCATCGGATCTGAGACCGCGGTCTCTGCCCTCCTCATGGTCTCAATAGGACTCGCGACATATATCACCCATGGGCAGGGCGAGCAGGCAAAAACGACTAAGTAGATGCTGAGTTCAAGATCGCGAACACATCCCTAATTCGGGCATTACGACGAGACTTCGCTGCGGGCGGGACGGGCTGGCCGGTCCCGTGAAGAGGTTTAGGTCGAAGGTGTCGGAACCGGAGCCGAAGGCCGCCGGCGGTAAAGCCAGGCCAGCCCCAGAATAGGCAGAACCAAGGGAATGAAGGCGTAACCCCGTCCGAAAAGCGACCACACGGTTTCGTGGGGGAACTGGACGGCATCAAACACGCTCAGTGCGCCGACCACCAGGACGCCGACAAGTTCCACGAGGACGGCAGCAACAGAGACCTTGAACCAGGTCCGCCCTGGTTTGGCCAACGAGACGGTAGCAATGACATACACGACGGCGGCAAAAGCTGACAGCAGGTATGCCAGTGGAGCTTCGGAAAACTTCGTGAGGATCTGGTAGCCGGCGCGGGCCGTGGCCGATATGGCGAAGACCGCATAGACGGCAATAAGCAGGCGACCAGGGCCGGTATTGCGCGTATTGCCCGCCATCTTGCCGGTACCCGTCACTGCGCCTGGAGATCCAGAGGATTGTGCTGCCACGTTTTGGGGTTCCTTCACGTCAGTACCAGATCTGATTCATTCGGGCGGCCATCACCAAGGCCGTGACTCCCACCGCTGCCAGGACAAAGTTGCTCCAGCGGGTGCGTTCAAGGATGGACCAGTAGATTGCCCCGACCGGGAGCATGAGCGCTGTGAGCAGATAGCCCCAGAACTCCCATGCCTCACCTGCAATAGGCTCCCCCGACGTGACCCTGATGATTGAGCCGATGAGGTAGACGAGGAGCGCGAGTTCAACTGCCGCAACGGACAGGATAGTGACGTCGTTTGGCCCTTTCCTTAGGATGCCGGCCGTAACGCAGATAATCGTGGACAGGAGGCCGACCACCAGGATGATGTAGAAGTAGGCATCCACAGCTACTTGTCCCTGCCGTCGGCGTAGGGAAGCCCGTTCCCTGGCGCGAAGACAAGCACAGGCTTGGCAAAGCTTCCAGCATCGGCCAGCAAGGCAACGAGCGTTCCGTCGGGAGCGAAGGCGGCGGCGGGCTTCTCCACAGTGGCTGCACCTGGTGTCCCCGCCGCAGGCCCGGCGAGTACCCGTCGTCCGAACGAAATCTCAGTGGTTTCAGCCTCGCTCAGCTGCCGGTTAGGCAGCAGGGCGCGGGCCGCCTCGGAGATTTCCAATACTTCGAGTTCCTCTGCCAGTTGCTCAAGGGTCCTGGCTTGCTCCAGAGAGTAAGGACCCACGTGCGTCCTGCGCAGCGCAGTCAGGTGCCCGCCAACACCAAGAGCATTTCCAAGGTCGCGTGCCAGAGCCCGGATGTAGGTACCTGAAGAGCATTCAACGGTGACGTCGACGTCCACTACCCTGCCGTCGTCGACTGGCCTGATGCTGTGCACATCGAAGCGATGGATGGTTACGGGACGGGCCTTCAACGTGACCTCTTCACCGGACCGGACACGGGCGTAGGCCCGCTCCCCATTGACCTTGATGGCGCTGACACTGCTGGGAACCTGCTCAAGTTCTCCGGTAAGGGCGACGACGCCGGCCCGGATGGCTGCCTCGGACACGTCCACTGCGGTGTGGGTCGCAGTGACTTCGCCTTCAGCGTCGTCAGTCACCGTAGATTCGCCGAGCCGGATGGTAGCCGTATAGGTCTTGGACGTTCCGACGATGTACGTCAGGAGCCGCGTCGCCTTGTTGATTCCGACCACCAGCACGCCCGTGGCCATGGGATCCAAGGTCCCTGCATGACCCACTTTCCGGGTACCGGCGAGCCGCCGCATCCGTCCAACCACATCGTGGCTGGTCCAGCCTTGCGGCTTATCCACTATTACCAGTCCAGAAAGCACGCCTCCCAGTATATCTTTGCGGCTGCCGCCTCCTGACGCCCGGGCAGATCGGGGCAGCAGGGAAAGCCGCAGGCACCGCGTTAGGATGGCTCTCATGCCAGAGCTTGCCGCGCATGTCCGCGACGTTCCCGTCAACCAGATCCGTGAGATCACAGAGGCGGCGTGGCGTACTCCCGGCTCGCTGGTTCTCAGCATCGGCGAACCCGGCTTTGCAGTTCCCCGCCATGTCCTGGAGGCCGGGATGGCGTGCCTGGACCGCGACGAGACGAACTACACACCGAACGCCGGCCTTCCCGTACTCCGCGAAGCGTTCGCCGCCCGGTTCCGGCAGCAGACCGGGACGGAGATCACCGGCGACCGCGTGTACGTGGTGGAAGGGGCACAGCAAGGACTGCATCTGGCCATGAGCCTGCTGCTGGGTCCAGGTGATGAGATCCTGATCCCCAACCCCGGCTATCCCACCTTCGTAATGACCAGCAGCCTTTTGCACGCGGTGCCTGTCCGGTACCCCCTCTATCCCTACCAGCACTTCCAGCCACGCATTAGTGACATTGAATCCCTGATCTCCCCCAGGACAAAGGTTCTGATGCTCAATTCACCCTCGAACCCGCTGGGCGCCGTCATTCCCGGTGAGCTGATGAAGCAGCTTGTGGAGCTGGCCAGGGTTCATGACCTGTGGATCATTTCCGACGAGTGTTATGAAGCCTTCACGTTCGATGTTCCCCACGTGAGTCCGGCAGTTTTTGATGGCACGGAGCCTGGAGAAGCGCGGGTGTTCACCTCCCTGACGCTGTCAAAGACTTACGGTCTCACTGGTCTGCGGATCGGTGCGCTGGTGTGCCCTCCAGGGCTGGAGAAGCGTATGAACAACGTGATGGAGAGCATCGTGTCCTGCGTGGCTTCGCCGTCACAGTATGCTGCAGTTGCCGCCCTGACCGGACCCCAGGATTATGTGGCTGAAGCCCGCAATCACTATCGCGCCAACCGCGACGCCGCCTCAACAGTTTTGGCGGCAAAGGGCATTCCCTTCCTGGATGCACAGGGCGCCTTCTACTTGTGGGCGGACGTATCCCATGTCAGTGGCGGAGACGTCAGGGCCTGGGTACATGGCTTCCTCGCTGAGGAAGGTGTTTCTTTTGCCCCGGGAACTGCCTTCGGCTCCATCGGAGAGGGCTGGATCCGGATCTCCCTGTGCGGTCAGCCCCAGGACCTGATGGACGGCGTCTCCCGACTACCCGCCCGGGTCTGACCCGCTACCCACGCGAAGCTGACACTACCTACGCGCGCCTGACAGCGCCTTGTCCAACCAGGCCCGGAGTGCTGGGGCGGGCGCAGCGCCGACTTGCCGTGCCACCACTGTGCCCTTGATGATCACCATTAGGGTGGGTATGGACTGGATCGCGAACCGCGCTGACAGGCCAGGTGCCCGATCCACATCCACCTTGACGAGTTTGATCGCGCCTGCCTTCTCCTGCGCGAGCTGATCCAGGACAGGGCTCACCATCCTGCAGGGCCCGCACCACTCGGCCCAAAAATCAATGAGCGCCGGAACGCTCGATGCTTCAGCCACCGAGGCAAAATCTTCGTCACCTGCCACCGCTACCCAAGGCAGATCCTGCTTGCAATTGGCACAGCGGGGCCTGCCCGAGGCTGCACCAGGAACCCTGTTGGTCTTGCCGCAGTGCAGGCATTTGATCAGTTGAGAAGCCATCTACGTCTCGTGTCTCGCGCCGGTTGCCCTGTAAGGCTCGTCAACTGAGCCTTCAATAGTCAATGCGGTTGCGGTGGGCGTGCCAGGCCTCGAAAGGACGGTTCGACGTCGGGATGGCTGCTTGCCGGACCGGCAACAGTTCCGGACGGCTTCCGGCGAAGTATTCATAGAACACCGCGTCATCAAATCCGGCGGCTGCAGCACCATGGCGGTCCGCGGCAAAGTAGACGCTGTCCATCCTGGCCCAGAGAGCCGAGGCGAGGCACAGCGGGCAAGGCTCGCAGCTGGTGTACAGCACCGAGCCGCTAAGGTCAAAGTGTCCGGTACCGGTGGCCGCGTTCCTGATGGCTACTACCTCGGCATGGGCCGTGGGATCTTTGTCCCGAGTGACGCGGTTGACCCCTTCGAACCGCCGACCGTCCGGAGTGACCACCAAGGCACCGAATGGTCCGCCGCCTTCAGCAACGTTCTGGATCGCAAGGCGAATCGCCATGTCCAGATAATCTGTGGAACCTGAACCATTCCCTGAGCCGCTCATCTTCTGATCATAGCCAGACGGCGGCGATTTTCCCGGGCTTCCGTGCCATGCATTTACCGAGGCCCCACACCACCCTTTTCCGCAGGCATCGACATCTCCCGAAGTGCGGTACTAAACTACTCGCGTTTGGGGGAGACGCCGTTGTCGACGGGTCAAAACAAGGGTCTCAATGTACTGGATGCTCGCACCCCGACATTGGAGACAAAATGAGAAAACAACTACCCTTCGCTGCGGTTCTCACCACCGCGGCTGCACTCCTTATCGCTGCACCAGCCACCCACGCCTCCGAAGATGAAGCGCCTGCCGCACCGACAGTCTGGGCCGACGGCCTGTTCAGTCCTTTGCACATCGGCGACGGTCCAGGGGGCTCCGTCCTTGTGACGGAGCAGTTCTTGGGACAGCTGATTCAAATTGACAAGAATGGCCAACGCACAGTGCTCCACGACAACCCGGGCTGGAGCGTTGCCGGCAGCGACCTCGGCGGGGACACCATCTATGTTGCAGAAAGCCAGGGCGCGGGAGGCTTTGATGGTCTTCCCCTTGCGGGACACATCCGTGCCCTGAACCCTGACGGTACGCAGCGGACCTTCGGGGATCTGGCAGCCCTGGAGACGACGGAGAACGCCGACGGCGGGATCACCTACGGATTCGAAAACCTGCCGGCGGATTGTGCAGCCTTGTTGCCGGAGCATGCGCGGGCATCGTACACAGGCGAAATCGACTCCCATCCTTACGGCATCGACATCTACGGCAGCACCATTTATGTCGCTGATGCAGGAGCCAACAGCGTTGTCTCAGTAGATGTTCATACCGGAGAGACGAAAACCGTTGCCGTCCTTCCGCCTCGGCCTTTCCTTGTGACTGAGGAAGCAGCAGCCGCTTCGGGCCTCCCGGCATGCGCTGTTGGCCACACGTACTGGTTCGAAGCGGTGCCCACGGATGTGGAGCTCGGTCCGGACGGCTGGCTGTATGTAACCTCCCTGCCAGGAGGACCGGAAGACCCGGCGCTCGGCTCCCGGGGAGCGGTGTTCAAGGTCAATCCGGACAAGGGGCACGTGAAGGTATTTGCCGACGAGATCATGTCTCCGACCGGAATCGACATGGATGACAACGGAAACATCTACGTGGCATCCCTCTTCGGGGAGGGCGTTTTGAAGTTCTCCGCGCATTCCGGCAAAGAGCGGGTGGTGCTGACCGCCATGCTCACGGCCGATGTGGATATTCGGGGCGACACCATCTACGCCACGGTGAACGCGTTGCCCGGGGAACCCACCGCACCACCGGCAGGTCAGATAGTCACCCTTTGGCAAGGAGACCATTGAACCGTGCCTTGAGCAGCACACTGGTTGAGCAACAAATCCAGTTGAGCAGCACGTTTAACTGACTGTGGCCGGATCCGTCTGGATCCGGCCACAGTCTTGAAGAAGACTTCTACTTGCTGTTGTCTTCGTCGATCTCGTTGTCGCCGCTGAACTCGATGTCCTCGTCGTCGAAGTCGTCCTCATCGATGTCCACATCATCCTGCGGAGCATCTGTTTTGTAAGGATCGGCATCGCCGGCATGCTTGGCGTTCTGAGCCAGCGCAGCAACCTCGGCATCGCGCTTCTTGGCTGCCCGGAGCAGCTCCTCAAGGTTGGATGCCACGACAGGGATCTGATCTGCCACGAACTCGAGGGTGGGCGTCAGCCGGACAGTGATGTTGCGGCCGACCTCCTGCCGCAGGACGCCCTTGGCTTTGTCGAGACCCTTTGCAGCGTCCGCCTGTACCACCTGGTCACCGAGGACGGTGTAGTAGATGGTGGCGTGCTGCAGATCGTTGGTGACGCGGGCGTCAGTGACAGTGATGCCCTCAAGCCGGGGATCCTTGACCTTCCGGCCCAACGCCTCGGCAACAACCACCTTAATCCGCTGCGCCAACTTGGCAGCGCGTGCCGGATCAGCCATGACTTCCTCCTGGAAATAGAAAAATTAGAAAGGGAGGGGCCGCCGGAATAATCCAACGGCCCCGACCCGGGTTACTGCGCTGATTTCTCAGCAAAGAACCTTAGACGCGCGGCTTCTCGCGCATCTCGAAGGTCTCGATGATGTCGCCCTCGTTGATGTCGTTGAACGAACCAAGCCCGATACCACACTCGAAGTCCGTGCGGACCTCGGTGGCGTCATCCTTGAATCGCTTGAGCGTCTCAACCGTGAGGTTGTCGCCGATGACCTTGCCGTCGCGGCTGATGCGGGCCTTCGTGTTGCGTCGGATAACACCCGAGCGAACGATGGAACCGGCAATGTTGCCGAACTTGGAGGAACGGAACACTTCGCGGACCTCAGCAGTGCCAAGCTGGACCTCTTCGTACTCCGGCTTGAGCATGCCCTTGAGGGCCATCTCGATGTCATCAATTGCTGCGTAGATGACGGAGTAGAAACGCATGTCCACGCCTTCGCGGTCTGCCAGTTCGGCAACACGCTCGGCAGGCTTGACGTTGAAGCCGATGATGACGGCGCTGTCCACCGTCGCCAGGTTGACGTCGTTCTGCGTGATCGCGCCAACACCGCGGTGGATAACGCGGAGCTGGACACCCTCGCCGACGTCGATCTTGAGCAGCGCGTCTTCAAGGGCTTCCACGGCACCGGAAACGTCACCCTTGAGGATGAGGTTGAGGGTGTCGATCTTGCCTTCGGCGACGGCCTGGTCGAAGTCTTCCAGGCTGATGCGCTTGCGGCGCTTGGCCAGGGCGGCGTTGCGGTCGGCAGCTTCACGCTTCTCTGCGATCTGGCGGGCGGTACGCTCGTCAGCTGTCACGAAGAAGGTGTCACCGGCTCGCGGCACGTTGGACAGACCCAGCACCTGGACCGGACGGGACGGGCCAGCCTCAGTCAGTGCAGAACCGTCGTCGTCGAACATTGCACGGACACGGCCATGGGCCGTACCGGCAACAATCGTGTCGCCGACGCGCAGGCTACCGGACTGGACCAGGACAGTTGCCACTGAACCGCGGCCCTTGTCGAGGTTGGCTTCGATCGCGATACCGCGGGCGTCCTTGTTCGGATTGGCGCGCATGTCCAAGGCAGCGTCCGCGGTCAGCAGCACGGCCTCGAGCAGCTCGTCGATGTTCAGGTTCTGACGGGCAGAAACCTCAACGAACATGGTGTCGCCACCGTATTCTTCGGGAACCAGTCCGTACTCGGTCAGCTGGCCGCGGACCTTCTCCGGGTTGGCGCCTTCCTTGTCGATCTTGTTCACAGCCACAACGATCGGCACATTGGCCGCCTGTGCGTGGTTGAGGGCTTCAACGGTCTGGGGCATAACGCCGTCGTCCGCTGCTACCACCAGGATGGCGATGTCGGTGACCTTCGCACCACGGGCACGCATGGCGGTGAACGCCTCGTGGCCCGGAGTATCGATGAAGGTGATCTTGCGGTCTTCACCCTCATGGGTGTGCGTGACCTGGTAAGCACCAATGTGCTGCGTGATGCCGCCGTGCTCGCCCGCCATGACGTCGGACTTGCGGATGGCATCGAGCAGGCGGGTTTTACCGTGGTCGACGTGGCCCATGACGGTTACAACAGGAGGACGTGCCTCAAGGTCTTCGTCGCCTTCTGCTTCAAGCTCTGCATCGAAGTCGATGTCAAAGGTGCTGAGCAGCTCGCGCTCCTCGTCCTCCGGCGAAACAACCTGCAGCTTGTAGCCCAGCTCTTCACCCAGGAGGGCGAAGGTTTCCTCGTCAAGCGACTGTGTTGCAGTTGCCATCTCGCCGAGGTGGAAGAGCACGGTAACCAACGCGGCGGGGTTCGCCTCGATCTTGTCGGCAAAGTCCGTGATGGAGGATCCACGGCGCAGCCTTACGACTGTGTTGCCGTCGCCGCGGGGTACGCTCACGCCACCCAGCGACGGAGCACTCATCTGCTCCAGTTCCTGACGCTTGGCACGCTTCGACTTGCGCTGCTTGCCGCGGCCTGCTCCGCCCTTACCGAAGGCACCCTGGGTGCCACCGCGACCGCGGCCACCCTTACCGAAGCCTCCGCCAGCGGGAGCTCCGCCACCGGCACCCGGAGCACCGCCGGTACCCGGTGCGCCGCCTGGACGGCCCGGACCACGGGCGCCGCCGCCGGGACGTCCACCGGCACCAGCAGGTGCGGGACGCTCGGTGCGGTTAGGCATCATGCCCGGCGTGGGCCGGTTTCCACCGGCGCCTGCGGGACGAGGACCACCAGTGCCCGGAGCGCCACCCGTGCGTGGAGCACCGGGACGCGCACCGGCTCCGCCGGCGCCACCTGTACGGGGAGCACCCGGACGGGGACCGCCTGCACCTGCGGCAGGACGCTGGCCGGCGTGGCCGGGACGGTCGCCTTCAGTGCGGCTGCCACCGGGACGCGGCATGCCCTGTGAGGTTGCGAACGGGTTGTTGCCCGGACGCGGGGGACGTTCATTGTCGCCGCCGCGGCCCCGGGGCATACCCTGGGACGTCGCAAACGGGTTGTTGCCCGGACGGGGACCGCCCGGACGAGGGGCTGAACCACCCTGGCGGGAGGGAGCCGCCGGCGCTGCCGGAGCTTCAGCCTTGGGAGCCGGACGCGCACCGGGCTTGGCGCCCGTGGAAGGCGCGGCTGGTGCAGCCGGAGCTGCAGAGGCTGCTGGGGCCACCGGAGCTGACGACGCCGGAGCCGGAGCAGCAGGCGCGGCCGCAGCAGGAGCGGGTGCTTCTGCCTTGGCGGCCGGTGCCGGAGCAGCAGGTGCCGGTGCCTTGGGGGCAGCAGGACCAGGCGCAGGCGCCTGGCGTGCAGTTGCCGGGCTGGCATCAGCCTTCGATGGGGCGGCGGCTTCGGTTGAGGAAGCGGCGGCGCCGGGGAAAGCGTTGCGGAGTTTCCTCACAACGGGTGCCTCAATGGTGGAAGAGGCGGAGCGAACGAATTCGCCCAGTTCCTGCAGTTTGGTTACTGCATCTTTGGAAGTAATACCGAGCTCTTTAGCAAGCTCATGTACGCGGACCTTGGCCACATTTCTCCTGTCTCGGTCCGCACCGAGCCAGGCACGAACCGTCTACTTCTTACTGCGGGCCTCCGCCGCACATACAGCTGGAAGGCCCATTGCAGAGCGCAACAAAGTTGTCATCGTTGCGCACTCATCGCTGGGAACTCATCGGGTTTCCATCAGTTTTCTGACCCGCTTTCAGGTTGGACGGTTGTTGCTGCGGCCACCGGGGTGTCCACGGCTTTCGTGCCTGCCGTTATCCGGCGTTCGACTTCGGCGGTTCCGGTTGCCCCGTTAAGAGCACGTCCGAAAGCCCGCCGCTTGATCGCCAGGGCCAGACACTTTTCGCTGGGATGCAGCCATGCACCCCGGCCAGCCATCCGGCGTCGTTCATCCACGATGACAGCGGAAGATCCACTGCCTTCGGCGACGAGCCGGAGTAACTCTGACCGCAACCCCTTCTTTCGGCATCCGATGCAGGTTCGCTGGGGCTGATCCTTCAAGCGTTGCGTTTCTGCCACTCTCGAATATCTTCCTGCCAGTACATAACTGCTGCCTCCGATCATCCGTCGCCACCCATTAGGCAGCCGGCGACTTACTGCAGGCACACGAACACCGGCCGATAGGCGCGGTCTTGTCTATTCTAGCCCCACTCGGGCCATTGTCTTGAAACCGCGGCCGGGAAGTGGACGGTAAATACGGAACAGGGCCGGCGGCAAGTACAGCCCCCGGCCCCTCACTGGAAGTAATTGTTCCAGTTGTTTACTTGTTCCGGTCGACGGCGGCGTCGGAGACGATGTCTATCCGCCATCCGGTGAGCTTGGCCGCGAGACGTGCGTTCTGGCCTTCCTTGCCGATCGCCAGGGACAGCTGGTAGTCCGGAACCACCACGCGGGCAGAGCGCGTGGCTTCATCGGTAATGGTGACGGAGTTCACGCGCGACGGCGACAATGCACTTGCGATGAAAGTTGCGGGGTCCTCGCTGTAGTCCACAATGTCGATTTTCTCGTCATTGAGCTCGGTCATGACCGCTCGAACCCGCGAGCCCATTTCACCGATGCAGGCACCCTTGGCGTTGATCCCGGGAATGTTGGCCTTCACCGCAATCTTGGTGCGGTGTCCGGCTTCGCGTGCCAAGGCCACGATCTCGACTGACCGGTCAGCGATCTCGGGGACCTCCAGCTCGAACAGCTTCCGAACGAGCCCGGGGTGGGATCGCGACAGGGTGATGGACGGGCCTTTGGTTCCACGGTGCACGTCGATGACAAAGGCACGGAGCCTGTTGCCGTGGATGTACTTTTCCCCGGGGACCTGCTCGGGCGGCGGAAGCAACGCTTCCACCGTGCCGAGGTTGACCTGGATCATGTGCGGGTTGTTTCCCTGCTGGATGAGGCCGGCAACAAGTTCGCCTTCGCGTCCCTTGAATTCACCCAGCACGTTGTCGTCTTCAACGTCGCGCAGGCGCTGCAGGATGATCTGCCGTGCAGTGCTGGCCGCGATCCGGCCAAAGCCCGCCGGAGTGTCCTCGAACTCGCCGATGGGAGCACCGTCGTCGTCGATCTCAGTCGCCCAGATGGTGACGTGACCGCTCTTGCGGTCCAGTTCGGCCCGGGCCTTCTCGAAGGCGCCGGGCGACTTGTGATAGGCCACCAGCAGCGCTTGCTCGATGGTGGGAATCAGGAGATCCAGCGGGATTTCACGCTCACGCTCCAGGAGTCTCAGTGCGCTCATGTCAATATCCATTAGGCCTCCTCAGAAGGTCCGTTGTACTCATTTTCCAGACCAGCCTCTTCGAGGTGGCTGAACTCTATCTCGACTTTTCCTTGACGGATCCTGTCGAAAGGAATCTTGACGGGTTCGCCCTGCTTCGGCTTCATCCCCTTTTTGACGGCGAGTTCCGGTACCAGCGTCACACCGTCGTCGTCTACGGACACAATCCGTCCCGTGACGTCATCGCCCTGGATGACCTTGACCTTGACCAGCCGACCGCGCGCACGGTACCAATGGCGCGCCTCCGTCAGAGGACGCCCTACACCTGGAGAGGAAACCTCAAGGTCGTAAGGACGGTTGTCGTCCTGGGGGTCCTCGTCCAGCACATTGGAAAGTTCCTTGGAAATCTCGGCAATGACGTCAAGGCTGACCCCGCCGGTTTCTTCCTGCGGCAAATCCACCACTACGTGGACCACCCTGTTGGAGCCCGCGATGTTGATGTCAACATCCTCCAGATAAAGCCTATGCGCCTGAACTGTGGGTTCCAGGAGCGCGCGGAGCCGCTGAGCTTCGCGTTGATGCGCAGCGGCGGGCCCGGCCGTTCCTGTCCCGGTACGGTCTGATGAAGTCGTGGCTTCTGCATTACTCACGATGCCGGCCGCCTTCCGCTAGATGATGTTGTGACTACTAGCGTAACGATTTTCCAGCGGCCTTGGTGCACGCGGTTGCCCACCGGCATGACAACATGGTCTGTTGTGAAAGACGACACCCGGGAAAAGCGACGGCCGCTCACGTATTTCCGTTACCTTCTCCTTGCCTGTGTTGCCGGACTGGTTATAAGCCTCGGCGTTGCCATGACGCCGCGGCCCGCTCCAGAACCGCCTGAACCGGCCTTTTCAGAGCAGGCCCGCGCCTCGGCCCTGGAAACTTCGCTCAGTCTGCGAAGCTCCGCCCAACTCCTCGCTGAGGCAGCGCCGGAGGCTCAGCAGGCTGCGTTTACCCGGGTTGTGACATTGCTGACAACGCAGGCGAAGGCCCTGCTCCCTCCGGCGACAGCAACTCCGGATCCTTCTGCCTCGGCCAACGTACCGCCCTCAGAAACGGCACCCTCAGCCACGTCGCCGTCGCCGTCGGCCACCGTTGCAACCCCCTCTGCGGGCGAACTGGTGGCCGGTTTGTCCGCCAGCGGCCTTCAAAGGACCAGTGACGCAGGAGCGGCCGACGGCGGGATGGCCAGGCTGCTGGCAGCGGTGGGTACTGCCCAACTGCTTGAAGCGTCGGCATTCGCGGGCGCAGTGGGCGTCCCGGCGCCCGAAGTCACAGTTGCAGGCTTGACGCCGGAAGACGCGAATCAGCTGAAGGGCGGAACGCCTAACTGCCTGGCCTCCTCATCAGCTGCAGGGCCATCAGCGGCTCCCTCGACAGGACCTCCGGCACCCCAAACAGCAGATTCTCCCTCTGCCCAGTCCGGGGAGCCGGGACAGACTGGACTCGGACAGCAGGGCGGCTCTCTCCTCGCAGCCGCCCTGTCCATAACTGTCAAAACCGAAGCTGAGACGATTTATGGCTATCAGGTGGCGCTGACCCGTCTGGAGAAATCCAATACGCAATCGGCGTCGTCGCTGATGGAGCGGCACGAACAACTGTTGCAGGAGGCCCAGGAGCTGAGCCGTCTGCACTGCGTAGACACCCCCCATCAGGAACCCGGCTACTCCCTGAAGCCGGAATTTCTGCAGGCTCCCGCCGCCGGGCTGGGGAGCCTCGAAGCGGAAACCCTGCCCGTCTATGCCGACCTTGTGGCCCTGGGCGAAGGACCGGCACGCCGCTGGGCGATAGCCGGCCTCTGGGAAGCTGCACGAAGGTCGGTGCAGTGGGGCGCGGATCCGGGCGCCGTGCCTGGCGTGCTATTTAACGTTGATCAACTGCCAACGTTACCCGATGAGGCAGCAGCCGATGATGGACTGCGCAATGACGGGGCAGCAGCCGATGATGAGACAGCAGCGGAGCAGTCCTGACCATCTGACCCTGGTTACTGGAAAGCTTCCCGTCCCAGTGGTTTGCTGTTCACATGGATGATCCGCTGCCCGGCAGCCTCCACGACAACGAGCCCCACGGCAATGACCTCTCGCAGCGGCTGAACTGGCTACGCGCAGGAGTCCTGGGCGCCAACGATGGAATCGTTTCGGTAGCCGCCATTGTGGTGGGCGTCGCCGGCGCAACGGCCGCATCGGGACCCATTCTGGCAGCTGGTGCGGCCGGGCTGGTCGGGGGTGCCATTTCCATGGCCCTGGGCGAGTACGTCTCCGTCAGCAGCCAAAGCGACAGCCAGAAGTCCCTCATCGAGAAGGAACGCCGGGAGCTCGAGGAGCAGCCTGTGGAGGAGCTTGCCGAACTCACGGCCATCTACCAGCAGAAAGGCCTCAGCGTTGAGACTGCCCGGACTGTTGCCGAGGAACTGACAAGGCATGACGCGCTGTCCGCCCACCTCTCAGCGGAGCTACACATTGACGAGGACGACATCGTAAGCCCCTGGCACGCTGCGTTCGCTTCGGCATCCGCGTTCGTCATCGGAGCCATCCTTCCGTTGCTTGCCATTCTGTTGCCACCCCAGGACATCCGTGTCCCCGTTACCTTTGTTGCTGTGCTGGTTGCACTGGCGGCCACGGGAGCTCTGGGGGCATGGATTGGGGGCGGCTCCAAGGGCCGTGCCGCCATCCGGGTGGTCATCGGAGGTGCCCTCGCCCTGGCCGCCACCTTCACGATCGGCAACCTGCTGGGAGCCAGCGGCGTGGTCTGAATCCCGGCCGCGGCCCGGGTCCTGGACTACGCTGGTGCTGATGATCCGGTCAGCAGAAGTACCCGTACCCGTAGACCTCACCCGGAGGTACAGCACCACCAGCTCCGGGCGCGCTTGGCTTGCGTCGCTTCCCGGGCTGATCCACGGCCGGCTGGTCCACTGGAACCTCGAGCTTGACCTCCCGGAGGGCGCAGTGCCGTGGAACGGGCATGGAGCCATTGTTATCCCGGTGATGAATTCCGGCGTTCCAGCGGTCCTCAAGGTGGCTTATCCGCACGACGAAGCCCGCGTCGAGCGGCACGCCCTGGCCTTGTGGAACGGCCGGGGTGCAGTCCGGTTGCTGGATTCCGACGCCGGAACGTGCTCTATGCTGCTGGAGCGACTCGACCCCGTCCGCTCGTTGCAGGGAGCGCCCATGGATACTGCCGTGGAGGTGTGGGGTGGCCTCGTCCGCCAGCTCAGCCTGGTCCCCAGCGGCAACGCAGAATGGGCCGAATTCGAACATGTGGCTGCACTGGCCGAGCGCTGGAGCGACGACCTTGCCGCGGAATGGGAACAATTGGGCCGGCCCTTTCCACGATGGCTGCTGGAAGCTGCCTTGGAAGTATGCCAAACACGGGGCGCTGTGGGCCGACGCTCGGGCAGGGACGTGCTGGTCAATACCGACTTCCATTTCCTGAACATCCTGGCCCGCCCGGACGCCCCGGCACTGGCGGGACCAGGCGACTACGCGGCAATAGACCCCCAGCCCATGATCGGTGAAGCCGAGTTCGCGGTGGCGCCATTGCTCTGGAACCGGCTGGGTGACCTTTCCACCCGCGACCCGGAGCGGGGCCTCGTGGAGAGGTGCAGGGATTTCAGTGAGGCAGCTGGGCTGGACGCGGACGCCGCTGCCCTGTGGGCCGTGGCCCGGGAAGTGGACAATGCCTTGCACTATGCTGCCCGGCTGCGTCATGAGGGAGACCTGGCCCGCTCGCTGTGGGTCGCCAGCACAATGGCGGGCCGCACGCTTTCCGGGCTCCCCAAAGCCCATGAGCTGCCGGAGCCCGGTGCAGCCCACGACTGGTCAGCCGGGCCATCCGGGTGGACCGCTGGAATGCTGGGGCAGGATAGCTAGGAGCGGACTGCCGCTACTGCGCTTTCGATTGCCTCAACTGCTACGTTGACGTCCTCGTCGCTGGTGCTCCAGTTACTGACCGAGATCCGGAGGATGTCCTTACCCTGCCAGCGGGATCCGGACATCCACACGTGGCCGTCGGCAATAATCCGGGCAGTGACAGCACGCGTGGTGGCATCGTCCCCGAACGCCAGCGACACCTGCGTGTAGTCAACATCGTTCAGCACCTCTATACCGCCCACGGCGGACAGCCTTTCCGCAAGCTGGGCTGCGCGATCGGTCAGGCCCCTGACCTGGGCAACCACGCCCTCCTTTCCCAAGGACTTCAGGGCCGCCCACACTGGAACACCCCTGGCCCGGCGCGAGAGCTCGGGTACCTTGTCGAAAGGATCGGCGGAACCATCCACGTCCTGGATCAGGTAGCTGGTGCTGACTCCCATGGCCGTACGCAGTGCCATTGCGTCTTTCACCACGGCAATCCCGCAGTCGTAGGGGACATTCAGGCTCTTGTGCGCATCTGTTGCCCAGGAATCGGCCAGGGCCAGGCCTTCAGTCAGCGCAGCGAGTTCCGGCACCGCAGCGGCCCAGAGACCGAAGGCGCCGTCCACATGGACCCAGGCGTCGTGTTTCCTCGCAACACTGATCGCTTCACTGAACGGATCAAAAGCTCCGGAATGCAGATTTCCAGCCTGCAGGCACACGAGCAAAGGGCCGGTTCCCTCAGCGAGAGCCCGGTCAAGTTCCGCCGGAATAATCCGGCCCTGCCGGTCAGAGGGAACAACTACCGGCGTCCCCAAACCCACAAACCGCAAGGCCAGGTCGACGCTGGCATGCCGCTCTTGGCCCACTACACAGCGGATCCGGGGCCCACCGGCGAGGCCATCGGCCTCCACGTCCCAGCCGGCGTTCGTCAAAAGCCGCCAGCGGGCGGCCGCCAGCGAAGTGAAGTTCGCCATAGTAGCTCCTGTGACGAATCCGACGTCGGACTCCGGCGGAAGGCCCAAGAGGTCAAGAAGCCAGTTCCCGGCCGCTTCCTCGATGGCCGCCGCCGCAGGGGTCGCATAGCTCATACATGTGTTCTGGTCCCATGCACTGACCATCCAGTCAGCGGCCAGGGCAGCGGGGAGCGTTCCGCCAATGACCCAGCCGAAGAAGCGTCCGGACGGCATGGCCATCAGTCCGGGTTCGGCATGAGTGGCGAGATACTCCACAACGTCAGCGGCCGCCATGCCTTCGTGCTGGAGCGGTCCGCCAAAGACTTCCAGCAGCTCCCCAGCGGTTTTCTTTGGCCCGACATGGCGCCCCGGCAGGCTGGCCAGCCACTCCGTGGCATGCCTTGAGGCCGCCTCCAACGCATCCCTGTATGGTTCTGAACCTGCTGACATAGGAGCATGCTACGCCTGCCCTTTTGCGTACGGGAGGGCGATTGGGGAAGGATCCTGCCTAAGCGAAGGTGTCGTGCCAGACGTCGTAGCCGAGCTTGATAATAAGCGCGCCCACCACGGTCAGGAAAACGATCCGGATGAAGCGGCTCCCTTGCTTGACGGCTGTTCGGGCTCCCAGATATCCGCCGGCCATGTTTGCCACACCCAGCAGCAGTCCTATGCCCCACAGCAGTGAGCCGTGCGGCAGGAAGAAGATGAGCGCCCCGGCGTTGGTAGCCATGTTGACGATCTTCGCCTTCGCGCTGGCTTCGAGGAAGGCATAGCCCATAGCGGATACCAGGGCAATGACCAGGAAGGAACCGGTCCCCGGGCCAATCAGCCCGTCATAGAAGCCGATGACAGCCCCGATCAGGCAGGCCACAACGTAGTGCGTGCGACCGTCATGGCGCAGCAGGGTGAGGTTGCCGACGTCGGGCTTGAAGGCCGTAAAAAGTGCGACGGCGATCAGTGCCGCCACAATGATTGGCTTAAAGACGCTGGCCGGGAGCGTGGCGGCCAGCACGGCTCCCCCGAAGCTGCCGGCCAAAGCGATGACGGCCATGGGGATGGCCGTCCATAAATCCGGCCGGACGCGGCGGTAGAACGTAACGGAGCTGGTGGTGGTCCCGAAGATAGAGCCCATTTTGTTGGTCGCCAACGCCTGGACAGGAGTGATCCCAGGCACCAGCAAGAGCGCCGGCAACTGGAGGAGTCCCCCGCCTCCGACAACGGCGTCCACCCAGCCCGCGGCAAATCCCGCCACGACCAGCAGGATGATTGTTGCAAGCTGAATCGACTCGAAGCCCGAGACCACGCCGTCCAAGGTGCTAGCGGCTGTTGCGGACGGCGTTGACCACGTAGTCAACGGCCTTGTCCACCGTCACGTTCTCGGCCTCCCCGGTTCTGCGGTCCTTGATCTCGACGACGCCGTCCACCAGACCGCGGCCGACGGCGAGGATGGTGGGGACGCCCACGAGCTCGGCATCGCCGAACTTTACGCCGGGAGAAACCTTCGGGCGGTCGTCGTAAATGACTTCCAATCCGGCGGCCTCAAGTTCGAGCGCTATCTTTTCAGCAGTGTCGAAAATTTCCTCACCGCGGCCTACTGCAACAACGTGGACATCGGCCGGGGCAACGGCCCGCGGCCAGACGAGTCCCTTGTCATCATGGTTGGACTCGGCCAGGGCGGCCACCGCGCGGGTCACGCCCACACCGTAGGAGCCCATGGTGACCACCACTTGCTTGCCATTCTGGTCCAGAACCTTCAGCTCAAGGGCTTCTGCGTACTTCCGCCCGAGCTGGAAGATGTGGCCCATCTCGATGCCACGGGCCGTCTCCAGCGGGCCGGAGCCGTCGGGAGCCTCGTCACCCGCGCGTACCTCGGTGCATTCGATGACGCCGTCCCAGCCAAAGTCGCGGCCGGCCACGAGTCCGTAAACGTGCTTGCCTGCTTCATTTGCGCCGGTGACCCAGGTGGTACCGCTGACCACACGGGGATCGACGAGGTAGAGCAGCTTGGCAGCGCCCTCCAACCCCAGGAAAGGTTCGTCCAAGGACAGGCCAGGGCCAAGGTAGCCCTTCACGATCAGCGGGTTCTTCTTCAGGTCGTCCTCGTTGGCCGCTTCAAGGCCAATCTCGCCGGCAACCGGCAGGAACCGGCCGATGTTCGCTTCGACGCGCTTCAGGTCCACTCCCCGGTCGCCCGGCAGCCCGATGACAACGATCTGGCGCTCCCCTGTTGGCAGGGTGACTGCCAACACAACATTCTTGAGGGTATCCGCACCGGTCCAGGCGCCGCCGTCGGCCTCGCTGCGGGGTACCAGCTGGTTGGATGCTTCCACCAGCGTATCGATGGTGGGAGTGCCCGGGGTGTCCAGGACCTCCGCCGCGGGAGCAGCGCTGAAGTCGATGTCATCCGGAACCACCGTGGTGACGGCCTCTACGTTCGCGGCGTATCCCCCCGCTGACCGCACGAACGTGTCCTCGCCGATCTCCGTGGGGTGCAGGAACTCTTCACTCTTGGAACCGCCCATCGCACCCGCGGTGGCGGCGACGGGAATAACCTCCAGGCCCAGCCGCTCGAAAATCCGGAGATAGGCACCCCGATGCGCGGCGTAGCTGGCGTCCAGTCCGGCGTCGTCTACGTCGAAGGAGTACGAGTCCTTCATGATGAATTCGCGGCCGCGCAGCAGGCCCGCGCGGGGACGGGCTTCGTCCCGGTACTTGTTCTGGATCTGGTAGATGCTCAGCGGCAGATCTTTGTAGGACGAATAAAGGTCCTTGACCAGCAGAGTAAACATTTCCTCGTGAGTAGGGGCAAGCAGATAGTCCGCGCCCTTGCGGTCCTTGAGCCGGAAAATCCCATCGCCGTATTCGGTCCAGCGATTGGTGACCTCGTAGGGCTCCTTGGGCAGGAGCGCCGGGAAGTGCACTTCCTGGGCACCAATGGCGGCCATTTCCTCACGAATAACCTGCTCAACCCTGCGCAGTACGTTCAGGCCCAGCGGCAGCCAGGTGTAGATACCCGGAGCGGCGCGGCGGATGTACCCGGCCCGAACCAGTAGCCGGTGGCTGGCCACCTCTGCGTCGACGGGATCTTCACGCAACGTGCGCAGGAAAAGTTTGGAGAGGCGAAGGACCACTGGTCGGTATCCGTTTCTGGGGGAACTGGCAAAAATGTCTGGATACCAATCTACCGGTTGGAGGCGCCTAAGCTATGCGCAGGCTGTGCTCTTGACCTGCCCGGACACAGAAGAGCCACGCCCTAACTGAAGGAAGCCCCTGGCCAGCTTGGCTGGTCATCCTGTTGTGGCGTGGCTCTGCGGCCTGAAAGGCCAACTAATTCTGTGCGTGTTCCTGCTTGGTACTGCTTTTAATGGCATCCGTTCTCCAGCCTGGCAGCCAGTCCGAATGCTGGCTGTTGCCTTAGGACGTGTCCCCTAACTTCCTATCCACTGCCGTGGCAAGGTCAACGCAAAGTGCCATGTTTGGGAATTCCTTCCTGAGAGACCGACGCGCCCCATCAGCGCGGCTACGTAGAAACTTATGTGATCCCCGCCACCATTTCAAGAGTTCTTAACGCAAATGACCGTTGACGACGACGCCCGTCAGGTCTAGCTTTTATTCATCAGGTGATGAATTAATCACCAGACGGAAGTACTTCCGGGAGGAAAAATGTCCCAGGCAGCAGCCGAGCCGCCGTCAGATGGCCGTGAACGCGGCGTGGAAGTCGAGAAGCTAAATGTCACCCGAAACGGGAAGGACATCCTCCGGAACATCAGCTTTTCAATTCCAGCCGGCCAAATCACAGGCCTTCTGGGGCCCTCTGGAAGCGGCAAGACAACGCTCATGCGGGCTATCGTCGGAGTACAGAAAATCACCTCAGGCTCGGTGCGGGTTCTGGGCAGGCCGGCGGGACATCCAAGCCTCAGGCACGACGTCGGATACGTCACGCAGGCACCCAGCATCTACATGGATCTCAGCGTGGAAGCGAACGTGCGGTACTTCGGAGCCATGCACAGCAGGAAACGCGAGGATGCCCGGCGGGCGATTGACGCAGTCGACCTCGGTGCCTTGGCGCACCAGAAGGCGGCTGACCTTTCCGGCGGAGAGCTCAGCAGGGCATCCCTGGCATGCGCTTTGGTGTCGGAGCCCAAGCTCCTGGTACTGGATGAACCTACGGTAGGACTGGATCCAGTGTTGCGGGCAGATCTCTGGCAACGGTTCCGCGGCATGGCTGAGGCCGGCACCACCCTCCTGATCTCCAGCCATGTCATGGAGGAAGCCAGCCACTGCTCGTCCCTGCTCCTGTTGCGCGGCGGCGGGCTCCTGGCCTGGCTCACTCCCGAGGAACTAAGCCGTCAAGGCAGAAGTGCTGACCTTGAACAGGCCTTCCTTCACGTAATTCAGCAGTCGGAAGCGACGGTGGCGTGATGAATCCACACATGATGCTGGCGACGACAGGCCGGGTTCTTGACCAGTTGCGACACGATCGCCGCAGCATCGCACTCATCCTGGTAGTCCCTGCACTGCTGCTGACCGCTGTGTACTTCCTCTATGAAAACGAGACCCTCCCGCCAGGCTTACCAAGGACGTTCGACCGGGTAGGGCTCATGATGCTTGCCATCTTCCCATTCGTGGTGATGTTCCTGGTTACGTCCATCACCATGCTCAGAGAGCGGACCTCCGGGACTCTCGAGCGCCTCCTCACCACACCGATCCACAAAGCGGACCTTCTGTTCGGTTACGGCCTGGCTTTCTCGATCATGGCCGCGCTCCAGTCCCTGGTTGCTACTGCCGTGGCTTACTGGATTTTCAATCTCGATATCCAGGGCAGTCCCCTCTGGGTGGTGATGATCGCCGTCATCAACGCGGTCCTGGGAGTCGCGCTTGGATTGTTCTGCTCAGCCTTTGCCCGGACGGAGTTCCAGGCCGTCCAGTTCATGCCGGTGGTGGTGGTACCGCAGATCCTGTTGTGCGGGCTCTTTGTGGCCCGGGACAGAATGAACGAGGTCCTCGAGGCAATCTCCAACGTCCTGCCGCTGACATTCTCCGTCGATGCGCTGCGGGAAGTGGCGGAGAACGCGGAGGCAACGGAACTGATGTGGCAGGACGTCAGCGTGATGGGCACGATTGTGCTCGGAGTGCTGGTCCTCGCCTCGCTGACATTGCGCCGGCAGACACCATGAGCGGGGGTCTTCCCTTGGTCAGGAGGGGCCGGCGCAAGGGCGGCGTCGCGTCAAAAGACCAGATTCTGGGAGCTGCACGAAAGCTTTTTGCCGAACGTGGTTTTGATGGCACCAGCCTGCGGCAGATCGCCCGCGAGGCTGAAGTGGACCCGGCCATGGTTCACCATTTCTTCAACGGCAAGGATGAACTTTTTGCGCTGAGCGTGGAACTTCCGGCCGACCCGGCCCAGGTTCTGGCCGGAGTGGACGGCCTCGATCCTGAGCATCGGGCGGAGGCCATTGTCGGGGCCGTGCTTCGGCTCTGGGAGAGTCCTGCCCAACACAGCCTGGTTGCCTTTCTTCGCGGAACCATCGGATCCAAGGCCAAGACGGCCATGATGAGGGAGCTGGTCACGAGGACCGTTCTGTCCAGGATCATGGCAGGGGTCCCCGGCACAGCTGAGGAAGTGAGGTTACGCGGCAACCTGGTGGCCTCACAAATGGTGGGCCTGATGCTGACGCGCTACGTGATCCGGCTGGAGCCCGTGGCGTCGGCAACTGAAGAAGAGGTCATCCGGCTCGTTGCGCCCAACGTCCAGCACTACCTGACGGGTGAGCTGGACGCCGGGCGGGCAAACAAAGCGTCACTTCAGGAGGGCAGCAGCCTGGTTCATCATGGCTCCCGTCCGTGAAACGGCCTCTTCCTGGCCGGATCCGCCCGAAGACGTGACGGTGATAAGCACTCCGTGACTGAGCTAAAAGAGCACTGTAGCGAACGTACCCACCTGATGGAAACCCACGCGTTCGTAGGTGGCCCTGGCGCGGCTGTTGTAGTCGTTAACGTAAAGGCTCGTGACCGGTGCGAGCTGCTGTGCGTGGGTTACGACGGCGGCCATATAGGCTGCGCTCAGCCCTTTGCCGCGGTACGACGGATTCATCCAAACGCCCTGCACCTGGGTTACTTCCGGGGTCACCGCCCCCAGCTCGGCTTTGAACACCACTTCACCGTCATTGTTGAGGTGGACCAGCGAGTGTCCTTGCCGGATCAGTCCTTCAACTCTCCGGCTGTAGAACTCCCGTCCACCCAGGAACGGTGAGTACCCCACTTCTTCTTCGAACATCGCAGCACAGGCCGGCAGGATGCGGTCGAAGTCATCGAACCGGCTGAAGCCCAAGTGGACGTCGGGTTGCACTGTGGGCGGGCCTGTCAGTGTCAGCAGGGGCTGGATGGCCCTGACATCATGGGCCAACTGACCCAGGTCCTCGAGCCGTTCGTACATGGCGAGCACAGTCTCGGCAGGACCAAAAATGGAGGCGTACCGGCGGCCTGATCCATAGGCTGCGGCAGCGACGGCGCCTGCAAGATCCGGATCAAGTTGGATGGGCACCAGGTTAGCGCCTGCCCAGCACGCACCCACCAGGTCCTCGCCGTCGAACACTCCCAAAACGTTCGCTCCACCGGAGGTGGGTGCCGCCGTTCCCGTGCTATCCAGGTGCGCGAGGATAAACACATTTGCCACAACGTCCTGCCGGGCGAGTTCCTGGAGCTTGGCGGTGTCGGCCCCGCCCAGTACCCGCACGGAAGTGCCGGCTGGGTATCCGTCCTTACGAGACGCTAACCACGGGGCTACCCTTGACAGCATCTTCGCCATCGGCCTCCCCCATCTCTTCAGCGATACGCATGGCCTCTTCGATCAGTGTCTCAACAATTTCGCTCTCAGGAACAGTCTTTATGACTTCCCCCTTGACGAAAATCTGGCCCTTGCCGTTGCCGGAGGCTACGCCGAGGTCCGCTTCGCGCGCTTCGCCCGGTCCATTGACCACACAGCCCATAACAGCAACCCGGAGCGGAATCTCCATGCCCTCAAGTCCTGCCGTAACCTGTTCAGCCAGTGTATAGACATCAACCTGGGCACGGCCGCAGGACGGGCAGGAAACGATCTCGAGTTTGCGTGGGCGGAGGTTCAGGGACTGCAGGATCTGATTGCCCACCTTGATTTCTTCCACCGGCGGAGCGGAGAGGGAGACGCGGATGGTGTCGCCGATCCCCTTGGAGAGGAGCGCACCAAAGGCCACCGCGGACTTGATGGTGCCCTGGAAGGCCGGGCCGGCCTCGGTCACACCAAGGTGCAGAGGCCAGTCGCCCTTCTCGGCCAGCATCTCGTAGGCGGCCACCATGATGACGGGGTCATTGTGCTTCACAGAGATCTTGAAGTCATGGAAGCCATGCTCCTCGAACAGTGACGCTTCCCAGACTGCCGATTCCACGAGGGCCTCAGGAGTGGCCTTGCCGTACTTTTTGAGGATGCCCGGCTCCAGTGACCCGGCGTTCACGCCGATTCGGATGGATGTCCCGTGATCCTTGGCTGCCCTGGCGATTTCCTTGACCTGGTCATCGAACTTCCGGATATTTCCCGGGTTCACGCGTACCGCAGCACAACCGGCTTCGATGGCCGCGAAGACATACTTGGGCTGGAAGTGGATGTCAGCGATGACGGGAATCTGGGACTTTCTGGCGATGATGGGGAGGGCTTCCGCATCGTCCGCGGACGGGCAGGCAACCCGTACGATGTCGCAACCGGACGCTGTCAGCTCCGCGATCTGCTGGAGCGTTGCGTTGATGTCCGTTGTAGGCGTGGTGGTCATGGACTGCACACTGATGGGCGAATCGGAGCCGACGCCGACCGAGCCTACCTTGATCTGGCGGGTCTTCCTGCGCGGGGCAAGAACAGGCGGTGGTGCTGACGGCATTCCCAGGCTGACCGAGGTCACGTGGACTCCTTGTTTCAAGATGTGTGGGTTGTGGTCCGGACTGGACTAGGCTGCGTGCTCTGAAAGCAGGCCGATAACCGGGTTCCATTCGGTGATGCGGATGGCCGAAATTACCTGTGCCGAAGCGAACGGATCCTGTTGCAGGAGGTCACTCAAGGCGGCGTCGTCTGAGGCATTGAAAATCAACAGGGCTCCCGCACCGTCGGAGTAGGGTCCGCTGGTGAGTAGCACGCCTTCCCCGGCAAGAGCGGTCAGCCATTCTCGGTGGGCGGGCCGGTGGGCATCACGGACCTGCCCGGAGTCGGCGTCGTATACGTACTCAACAGCAAAAACAGTCATAGGGCTACCCTATCTCGCCGCCCGCCAGAGTACCCATCCGGCCGAAGTCAGCTCAGAAACAAGACCTTGGCCAAGGCGGCAATACCGGCAGCCCAGAACATGGACGTAAGGGTTCCAATGATGAAGCGTTCGGCGGCAACTGGCGTCTCTTTCAGCTCGGCAAAACGTCCGAGCCCCTTGATTGCAACGACGTACGCGATGGCGACGGGTTGTCCTCCCAGAATGGCCAGGCAGACAGCAAGCCGCTCAAGGATACCGATGATCGCCCCGCCCCGAAGGATCCGCGTGGAGGCTGCAGGGGCTCCATTGTCAACCTTGCCCGGTGCGGGCTCTTCAGGTTGGCCAGTACCAGGTTGATCCCTTGCAGGAACTGCGTCCTCGGCTTTCGACGGTCCGGCCGGCACCGTGATTTCGCCGTCAACGGTAACGTCGGCTGAGGGGTCGTCGCCGTCGTCTGCCTTGGCAGTGTTCCGGGCCGTACGGGTGCCAGCATCCGCCTTGTCATCAATCGTCCTGGCGAGGCGGAAAACCAGCGCGGTAACCGGCCAGCCGGCGAATCCCGCCAAGACCATGGCCAGCGTTACCCAAAGAGCGTCCACGCGTCTGCTCCCGTCCCTTCAGTCGTGATGATCTGGTGTGCCAGGGCCAGCAGCATTTCAGCGGCAGGCCTTGCCGCCCATTCTTCCTGCCATCCGGACCGCAGCACTGCGCGGCTCACCGACTGCTCCGTGATTCCCAGTTGGCGGGCAGCGATTTTCTGGCTGCCATGCTTGGCCTCGCGGCCCTGCTGGACGGCCGCGAGGGTGTCGACCACTTTCCATTGCGCCTCACTGCGTTCCTGGATCAGCCGCCCGATGAGGCGCAATACCGCCTCTGCGTTGGCGCAGGCAGCAGCGGCGTGCGAGGCGCGTGTGTCCGCAGTGGGGGCGCCGTCAGTTTCCATGCGGATCGGCATGCCCGGCAGAACTGCCAATGGGACATGGCCGGCGGCGGCCTTAGCCCTCTCCACGGCATGCCGGGCCGCTACGAAAGCCGGACCTGACCCTTCCCGCGGGCTTTGAGGCAACGGCATGTCCACTGGACCCATGCCAATGCCCACATACCAGTGCCCCCGCCTCAAAGCATGAAGCGCGATTGCCACAGCTTCGCCAGGATCCTGTACAACCCCCTGAATTTCATCACCCACCGAGCGCTCAAACGTTCCCGACGTGGTCAAGGGGGCTACGTCCTGGAGCAGCGATGGGACGCGATCAACATCCGCCGTGCTGCCGCGCTGGTCGATAGTCAAAACGAACATACCTCAACCGTAAATGGCTGATAATCAAATATCAATCATTTTTGGCTGATATCTTGTAAACAGCCGTTTGCGGCTGAGGAATGGGCTAAAGGGGTATCAGAAAATGCTGATGGGCTTAACGATGTCGGCATAAATCAACAACGCCCCCATTCCCATGAGCAGGACCGCCACCACATACGTCACGGGCAGGAGTTTGGCGATGTCAAAGGCACCAGGATCCGGCTTGCCGAAGAGCTTGGCCACCCTCCGTCGTGCACCCTCGTACAAGGCGCCTGCCACGTGCCCGCCATCCAGGGGAAGCAGCGGAATCAGGTTGAACACAGCGAGCGCGAAGTTCAAGCCGGCCAGAAGCCCGACCAAAACGGCCAGCCTCGATTGAACAGGTACCTGCTCCATGGCCGCCACCTCACCGGCCACCCTGCCCACGCCCACGACGCTGATAGGACCGTTCGGGTCACGTGGTTCCTCGCTGAAGGCCGCCTGCGCAACGCCCGCCACCCTTGCCGGGAGGTTAAGGACGACGCCGGCTACCTGCCGTATATTCTCCCCTGCCATGGGCAGCACAGAGGACGCCGGCTGCTGAACAAGTGCCGTCTGGGCTCCGATGCCAAGGAATCCCACCTCCTGATAGCGCGGCTGTCCTTCAGCGTCCAGCGCCGGCCTTCCGTCCTCACCGATGATCGGGCGGGCGGAGAGAACCGGAGTGACGGTAGTGGTGACGGGAGCGCCGTCGCGTTCCACCGTGATGGTGACCTCCCTGCCTGCCGATTCACGAATCCAGCCGGTCAGCTGCTCCCAACTGGTGACAGGTTTGCCGTCGAAGGACGTAATGGTGTCCAAGGGCTTAAGCCCGGCCGCAGCGGCAGGGGTGAGCGTGCAATCCGGGGAATCCGGATCGACCGTCTCGCCAGCCTTGACCTGGCACCTGGAGACGTCGGCAACTGTGGTGGTGGCAGTTGCAATGCCGAAGCCCATGAGCAGCACGGCTGTGAGCACGAGGCCTATCAGCAGGTTGGCAGCTGGCCCGCCCAGCATGATGATGATCTTCTTCCATACAGGCAGCTGATAGAAGAGACGCCCCTCATCGCCTGGCCCGACTTCCTGGTGAGCCACGGATCGCGCTTCGCTGGCAAGGGTCTGGAACATTCCCGTGCTGGAGGGACGTACCGCCCCGTCCTCTTTGTTGGGCGGATACATGCCGATCATCGACACATAGCCGCCCAGGGGGATGGCTTTGAAACCGTACTCAGTCTCGCCCCTGCGCGTGGACCAGAGCGTGGGGCCAAAGCCGATCATGTATTTGGTGACGCGAACCTTGAACAGCTTCGCCGGCAGCAGGTGCCCCAGTTCATGAAGCGCAATAGACACTGCGATGCCGATGGCCACGAAAACGACACCGAGGATAAAAAGGAGGACGGGGTTCATGCTTGGCTGCTGCTTCCTAGAGACTGCTCATAGCTAAACGTTCATGGGTCCGCGCACGTGCCCACTTTTCAGCATCCAGCACGGACTCAACAGACAGCAGGGAAGACCCTGAATGTTCACTGAGGACGGCTTCGATCGTATCCACAATGTCCGTGAACCGGATTTTCCCCGCATGGAAGGCCACCACCGCTTCCTCGTTGGAGGCGTTGAAGACTGCCGGGAAGGTGCTCCCTTGCTTGGCTGCATCCTTGGCCAGGTCCACGGCGGGAAAAGCGGTGACGTCCAGCGGTTCAAAGGTCCAGCTGGTGGCCTTGGTCCAGTCACACGGGCGGGCCGCGCCCGGCACCCGGTCCGGCCATCCCATTCCGAGCGCGATCGGCAGCCGCATGTCAGGTGGGGAAGCCTGCGCAATGATGGAACCGTCGACGAACTGCACCATGGAATGGACTACGGATTGCGGATGGACCACGACGTCGATCCGGTCCAGCGGGATATCGAACAACAGGTGCGCCTCGATGACTTCCAGCCCCTTGTTGACCAGGCTGGCCGAGTTGGTGGTGACCATAAGCCCCATATCCCAGGTCGGATGGGCCAGGGCGTCGCTCGGCGAGACATCGTGAAGCTGCTCCCTGGACTTTCCGCGGAACGGGCCACCGGAGGCCGTAAGGATGAGCCGGTCAACCTCTGACGCCGACCCGGACCGCAGGCACTGGGCGATCGCGGAGTGCTCGGAATCCACCGGAACAATCTGGCCTTCGCGTGCAGCGGCCTTCACGAGGGAACCGCCCACAATCAGGGATTCCTTGTTGGCCAGGGCAAGGATGGCGCCTGACTTCAGTGCTGCAAGGGTGGGCGCAAGGCCAATGGAACCTGTGATGCCGTTGAGGACGACGTCGGCCTCCACCTCAGCGATCCGCGTGGAGGCATCTGCCCCCGTGATGATTTCGGGCTGGTAGCCAACGATGCCCGCTGCGCCGGCGGCAACCTTGATCAGGCGCTGAAGTTCAGCACCGTCGCCATCCGCGATACCTACAGCCTGGGCACCCGTATGGACCGCCTGCCGGGCAAGAAGTTCCAGGTTTCCGCCCCCGGCACTGAGGGCTACAACCCGGAAAAGGTGGGGAGCGCCGTCGACCACTTCGATCGCCTGGGTACCGATGGAACCCGTGGACCCGAGGAGGACAATTCTGCGTGGCTGCCCTGAAGTGGAATGGCTGGCGCCCGAAATCTGCATGATTCAAGTATCCCGCACTGCGAAGGGGCTCCGTCCCGGCTGTCCTGCTTTCAAGTCCGAAGGATTGACGGTATGCGCAGCCGGCGTAGCTTAAATGATGTGGACTGGGTGGGTTGGTTCGACGCGCCGGACTACGGGATTGCCCGGGAAGTACTGCAGCGGGGCATCGCCGCGGTTTACTTCATCGCGTTCCTGTCCGGCATGAATCAGTTTCCGGCGCTGCTGGGCGAACACGGCTTGCTCCCCACTCCCCGGTTCCTGGGACGTTATGGACGCATGGCCATGCCAACGCTCTTCCGCTGGCGCTACTCGGACCGCCTGTTGAGGGCTGTCTGCCTGACGGGGATGGCAATCGCCGTGACGCTGGTGGCCGGCCTTCCGCAGCTCGGGCCGCCGTGGCTTCCCATGATCGCGTTCCTTACCTTGTGGCTGCTATACATGTCCATCGTGAACGTGGGCCAGACCTTCTACAGTTTCGGATGGGAAATCCTGCTGCTGGAAGCGGGCTTTATCGTGGCCTTCCTTGGCTCCAACCAGACTGCGCCGCCTAAGACGATCCTCATCCTGCTCGCCTGGCTGCTGTTCCGTCTCGAATTCGGCGCCGGCATGATCAAGATCAGGGGCGGAAGCGAGTGGCGGGATCTGACGGCGCTGTACTACCACCACGAAACCCAGCCTATGCCGGGCCCGCTGAGCAGGCAGGCGCACCTCCTGCCAAAACCGTTGCACAAGATGGAAGTCCTCGGGAATCATTTCGCCCAGCTGGTGGTCCCCTTCTTCCTGTTCGCCCCCCAGCCGTTGGCGAGCATCGCGGCCGGCATCATCATCTTCACCCAGCTGTGGCTTGTGGCCACCGGGAACTTCGCCTGGCTCAACTGGATCCCCATCGTGCTCGCCTTTTCCGCGATTAGTGATTCGGTGCTCCACTCCCTGGTGCCGGCCATTCCGCTGGACCTGCACCCCGCGGAACAGCATTCGGCAGCGGGAGCGGGAGCGGCCAGCGATACTCCCCTGTGGTGGCTGGTCATTGTCTTGGCTGCCTCCCTCCTGCTCGTGGTGCTGAGCTACTGGCCCATCCGCAATCTCTTCGCCCATCGCCAGCTCATGAACGCCAGCTTCAACCGCTGGCAACTCGTCAACACTTACGGCGCTTTCGGCACAGTGACAAAGCAGCGCATCGAGATGGTGGTGGAGGGGACCCTCACTGAGGATCCGGACGATGGCGACTGGCGCGAGTACGGCTTCAAGGGAAAGCCCGGAGATGTGTACAGGCTGCCGAGGCAGTGGGCTCCGTACCACCTGAGGCTGGACTGGCTTATGTGGTTCCTGCCCCTGCGCACTGTGCATGAGGAGTGGTTTTACGCTTTCCTTGGCAAACTCCTTGAAGCTGACCGCCAGGTTCTGAAGCTGCTGCGTTATGACCCGTTCGACGGCGCCCGCCCCCGCTGGGTGCGCGTCCGCAGCTGCCTCTACCGCTTCTCCACCCGGGCGGAGTACCGGGAGACAAGGCAGCGCTGGATCAGGACACCTCTCTACGAAGTGATACCACCGCTGTCTTTGCCACCGGATCAATAAACGGAAGCAGAACGTCAGGCAGCCGGCTTAAGGGCGTACCGGCGCTCCGGCCGCCCCGCGCCGTATTTGAGCCGCACGTCCACCCTGCCTTCGTCATTGAGATACTCCAGGTAGCGCCGGGCACTCACGCGGGATGTACCCAGCAGATCAGCCACCTCGGCGGCAGACAGATCAGTATCAGAGGAGCCAAGCACCTGCTCCACACGCTCCAAAGTTTCCGGGCTGCAGCCCTTCGGCAGAGGCCGCTGACCGCCCTCTACCCCAAACAAGCGGTTGACGTCGGATTGCTCTGCGACGTTTTTGGACGAATCCAGGCCCTGGTAGGCGATCCGGTAGTGCTCCAGCCGTTCCTGCAGATCCGTTTGGGAGAACGGCTTGATGAGGTAGTGGACGATGCCACCCCGCAGGGCACGACGCACCGTTTCCACCTCCCGCGCTGCACTGATAACAAGCACGTCGAGCCTGGGAGCAACCTCGCGAAGCTGCAGCATGAGGTCAAGCCCGTTCACATCCGGCAGATGGATGTCCAAAAGAACCAGGTCGGGCTGCAGCTCCCTGGTCTTCAGGATGGCGTCAGCACCAGTATGGGCAGCGCCAACGACGGCGAATCCAGGGGTCCGCTGGATGAAACCGGCGTGCACCTTCGCCACCATAAAGTCGTCGTCGACTATCAGGACTTTGATCACAGCTCCAGCCTCCGCTGTTTCAGTTCCGCTTTGAACACTGCTCCTCCATCATTGGCAACAGACAGCTCGCCGCCGCGCCTTCGGCAGACCACACGCGAGAGCGCGAGGCCGAAGCCGCGGCCCTCCTCGCTGCTGTGCTGTTTGGTGGTAAACCCCTGCCGGAAGATCTTTTCCGCGGCGTCCGGGGAGACGCCCGGGCCGGAGTCGCGGACGGTGACTGTCACGTCGTCGTCGCCCTCTTCCACCGACACCTTAACTATTGCCTTCGTCCTGCCCGTAACGGCGTCGAGAGCGTTATCCACGAGGTTTCCGACGACCGTTACCAGGTCCCGTGACAGTGCGTCATCCACGCGTCCCAGCAAGGAATCCGGGTCCAGCTGCAGAGTGACTCCGCGCTCGGTTGCAAGGCTGGTTTTGGCTATCAGCAGGGCAGCCAACGCCGGATCCTCTATCCGACTGGTGACCTCATCGTTAAGCCTGGTCCGGTCCAGGGTGGCGCCATTGACAAACTGCACCACCGAATCGTACTCACCGATCTGGATAAGACCTGATATGACGTGCAACTGGTTGGCAAATTCGTGCGCCTGGGCCCGCAGGGTATCGGTCGCCGTCCGGGTGGCGCCCAACTCACGCTCCAGGGAGGACAGCTCGGTGCGGTCGCGGAGCGTGGTGACGGACCCGATGTCGCGTCCCCGCGAGCGGATGGACACCCGGTTCAGCACCAACAGCCGCTCACCCACCAGGACCAGTTGGTCCGGGCTTGACTGCTCGCGGGTGAGGACGTCCTTTAAGGCCGCGTCCACCGGGAGCGTTGCCAGGTTCTTGCCCACGCAGTCAGCCGGCAGGCCCAGCAGTTCACGGGCGCTGTCGTTGGCCACGGTGATCCGTTCATTGGGATCGAGTGCCACCACGCCCTCCTTCAGCCCGTGCAGCATTGCCTCACGGTTTTCAACCAGCCCGGTGATTTCACTGGGCTCCATGCCCAGGGTCTGCCGTTTGACCCTCCGGGCCAGCAGCAGGGATCCGGCAACACCCAGCACACTGGCCACACCGAGGTAGGTCAGGAGATTCGGGGCGGCATCGCTCAGCCGCTCCAGCATGGACGGGTAGTGACGGCTCACTGACGCAATGCCGATCATGTCTCCCTTGTCGTCGAGAACAGGGACATGGGCGGACAGGAAGACGCTGCCGGCTTCATCCACAACCCCTGTCCATGACCTGCCTTGCAACACCCGGCTCTCGCCAAGTTCCAGGGGCTGGCCCAGCAGGCTTGGATCAGACGAGGCCACCACAGTCCGGTCAAGCCTGGCCAACGCAACCTGGGTTGCTCCGGAAACTGAACGGACGGACTCTGCCACGGCGGGAAGGGCCGCGCCTTCCCGCGGCTCGGCGGATGGCAGCAGCGTGCGAACTGTTGGATTACTGCCAAGGGCCTCGGCGGCGGACAAAGCCTGGCGTCCTTCGATCCGTTCAAAGGCGGCGGCGCTCTGCGCTAGCGAGATGGCCACCACGGCCACCAGGACGGCAAGGACTATCAGCAACTGGAGAACAAGGTACTGACCAGCGAGGGACATTCCTCTACGTCGAGTCACTGTGGTTGTTTCCTCTGGTGGTTCAGCAGGTCTGCTGGTTCTGCAGTAGCGGCGATTGGGTAATCCGGTGCGTGTCCGCGCTGGCTACCGGAACTCTACCGCAGCGTTTCGGGAGTGGGACGCCGGAAACGTGAACGCAATGAACTTAACTTTTTCTGCTTACAAAAGCGTGATGCACATCACCCTTGGGCCTAGCATCGGATCACCAGTCAGTTTTGCTGATCATTTTAGCGAGAAGAGGAACACCATGCGCCAGAACCGCGCATTGCGAATTGCCGCCGTCGCCGCCGGCATCGCCCTGATGGCCACCGGTTGCGGTGCCACCGGTGGCAGCTCCACCAATACATCTACCCCCGGCGCTGCTGCCGGGCCGGTGACAGGGCTCCAGATCATGGTCCCCAACACCCCGGGCGGCGGTTACGACACCACTGCCCGCGTGGCAGCCAAGGTTCTCGACGACGAGAAGGTTGCAACCAACACTGAGGTCTTCAACCTTGCCGGTGCCGGCGGAACTGTGGGCCTGGCCCGCATTGTCAACGAAAAGGGCAATGGCGATCTCACCATGCTCATGGGCCTTGGTGTGGTGGGCGCGAGCTACACCAACAAGTCAGAGTCCAAGCTGACGGACACCACCCCGCTGGCCAAGCTCATCGAAGAGCCCGGCGCCATCATGGTCAGCAAGGATTCGCCCTACAAGACCATCGATGACTTGGTGGCCGCGTGGAAGGCAGACCCCGGTTCCATCAGCGTCGGTGGCGGCTCCTCCCCGGGAGGCCCCGACCACCTGCTGCCCATGCAGCTGGCAGGAGCAGTTGGAATTGACGCCACCAAGGTGAACTATGTGGCCTACGACGGTGGTGGAGACCTTCTCCCTGCCATCCTGGGCAACAAAATCGGCTTCGCTGCTTCCGGCGCTGGCGAGTACCTTGAGCAGATCAAATCAGGTGGGGTCCGCGTTCTGGCAACGAGCGGCGCCGAGCGCCTTGAGGGTGTTGACGCACCCACGCTGAAGGAATCCGGCATCGACCTGGAGTTCACCAACTGGCGCGGCATTGTGGCTCCTCCGGGAATCACCGACGACGACAAGGCCAAGCTGATTGCCGCCCTCGAAAAGATGCACGGCACCGAGGGCTGGAAAGAAGCCCTTAAGAAGAACAGCTGGACCGACGCCTTTATCACCGGTGACGAGTTCGAGTCCTTCCTGAGCGAGCAGGACAAGCGGGTGGCTGACGTTCTCACGAAGCTTGGCTTGGCGTGAGCTCCTCACCATCTTTGACTTCCAGGCTCAAAGGCCGCTCCGAGCTTGGGGTAGCCCTCCTGCTCGGGGCGGCGGGCGTCGTCGTCCTGGTGGACGCCCTTCGCCTGGTAACCCCGTATTCCCAGTCAGATCCGGTGGGACCGAAGACCCTGCCGTACATCGTGGCCGGCCTGCTGATCGTCTGCTCCGTCCTGCTGGCACTGAACGTGCTGCGCGGCGGGCAGGGTGAAGCCGAAGGCGGCGAGGACGTGGATCTCTCGCATCCCGCCGACTGGAAAACCGTCCTGCCGCTGGTCGGAGCGTTCGTCGCCAACATCCTGCTCATTGACTGGGCCGGTTGGGTGATCTCGGGAACAGTCCTGTTCTGGGGCAGCGCGTGGGCCCTCGGAAGCCGGCACTATATCCGTGACGGCCTCATCTCGGTGGCCCTGTCCGTCCTGACGTTTTACGGCTTCTACCTCGGCCTGGGCATCCCGCTGCCGGCCGGTCTCCTGAAGGGGGTTCTCTAAATGGATGTTCTCTCCTCCCTCATGGACGGCTTTGCCACCGCCCTGACGCCAATGAACCTCCTCTACGCCTGCATTGGCGTCATCCTGGGTTCCGCCGTAGGCGTGCTGCCGGGCCTTGGCCCCGCCATGACCATCGCCTTGCTGCTCCCGGTCACGACCGTCCTTGAACCCACCAGCGCGTTCATTATGTTCGCCGGCATCTACTACGGCGGTATGTACGGCGGCTCCACCACCTCGATTCTGCTGAATACACCGGGCGAATCGTCGTCGGTGGTCACAGCCATCGAAGGCAACAAGATGGCGAAGGCCGGCAGGGCCGCGCAAGCCCTTGCAACAGCGGCGATTGGCTCTTTCATCGCCGGCACCATAGGCACCGCACTGCTGGCAGTCTTCGCGCCGGTCGTCGTGGAGTTCGCCGTCAGTCTGGGCTCCCCGAGCTATTTTGCCATCATGATTCTTGCCCTCCTTGCTGTGACGGCAGTCCTCGGCTCATCGAGACTGAGGGGCTTCGCTTCCCTGGGGCTCGGTCTGGCGATCAGTCTGGTGGGCATGGACAAAGTCACAGGCCAGCAAAGACTCACCTTCGGGCAGCCCTTGCTGGTTGACGGCCTGGACATCGTGGTGGTGGCCGTGGCCATCTTCGCCCTGGGCGAGGCACTATGGGTGGCCGCCCACATGCGACGCACTCCGTTGCAGGTTATCCCTGTTGGCCGTCCCTGGATGGGTAAAAAGGACTGGAAACGGTCCTGGAAGCCCTGGCTCCGCGGAACGGCGTTCGGCTTCCCCTTCGGTGCCCTTCCCGCCGGTGGAGCAGAGATCCCCACGTTCCTCTCCTATGTGACCGAGAAGCGCCTCAGCAAGCATCCTGAGGAATTCGGCAAGGGTGCTATCGAAGGTGTTGCGGGGCCGGAAGCAGCCAACAACGCCGCTGCCGCCGGCACCATGACGCCCCTGTTGGCCTTGGGCCTGCCCACGAATGCTACCGCGGCCGTCATGCTCGCAGCGTTCATCCAGTTCGGCATCCAGCCGGGACCGCAGCTGTTCGAGAGCGAGGGACCGCTGGTGTGGGCCCTGATCGCGAGCCTCTTCATCGGCAACTTCCTCCTCCTGCTCATCAACCTTCCCCTGGCTCCGATGTGGGCAAAAATCCTGCAGCTCCCGCGGCCGTACCTGTATGCGGGCATCCTGTTCTTCGCCACGCTGGGCGCCTATTCGGTAAACCTGCAGGCGTTCGACCTGGTGCTACTGCTGGTGCTCGGTGCATTGGGATTCATGATGCGCCGCTTCGGGCTCCCCGTGCTGCCTCTCATCCTCGGTGTGATCCTCGGGCCGCGTATCGAAGAACAACTTCGGAGGACTATCAAGCTGTTTAACGGAGATCCGGCTGGGCTTCTTAGTGAACCAGTTGCCGTCGTTGTGTACATCATCATTGCGGTCATCCTCATCTTCCCGTTGCTGATGAAGCTCTGGCGCCGCAACCATCCGGTCCCCAGCCTCTTGTCCGCGAACGACACGCGTGGATCCGAACCGACAGACGTCACCCGCGGCAATGTCACCCATGCCGGCCACCGCTCCGACGGAAAAGATGGCGCCGACGGCGGCGATGCGGGCGACGGCGACGGGTAGGCAGTACCCACTCCCCTCCACGCCAGAAGACCACAAGGCACAAACCACAGACCACAGGAGAAACAGTGAGCATCATCGTTGGCTACGTTCCCACGCCCGAAGGGGCAGCAGCACTGGAAGCGGCAATCGCCGAGGCGCGAAAAAACAAAGCGCTCCTCGTCATCATCAACTCCTCCCGCGGGGACGCCCTCGTGGACAAGCGCTACGCCCAGGTGGAGGACATCGCCAGCATCGAGCAGCGCCTGAAGAAGGAAGGAATCGAGCACATCATCCAGCAGCCTGTGCGCGGGAACGATGCCGCCACAGAGGTGCTTCAGGCCGCGGAACAGCACCGTGCCGACCTCGTCGTCATCGGCCTTCGGAGGCGCACCCCAGTCGGGAAACTGATTATGGGAAGCACCTCACAACAGATACTGCTCGAGGCAGACTGCCCGATTCTTGCCGTCAAGGCCGCTCCGGCTCACTAGGGGCACCTCCGGCATTGGATGCAATAGGAACGTCGACGGCGTAGCGAACGCCGAGTGCAGGCGGCGGGTGGAAAGGAATCACTTTCCACCCGCCGCCTGCTGCTGTCAGATGCAGAGTGCCCTCATAATCGATTCATCTACTAACCGTGCAACGGCTACCCCTTCAGCTGCTCCCACCGGGCCGCTGGGAAGGACTCCATGACAAGGTTCCGCCTGGCCATTCTTGACGACTACCAAAACGTGGCTGAGGACTTCGCCCCGTGGAGTTCCCTGGCCGCCGACGGGGTGGAGGTGACAATATTCAACACCCCCCTTGGCTCCGACAGTGCAGTCGCCGCTGCACTGTCAGACTTCGAGGTCATCGTAGCCATGCGCGAACGGACCCCTTTCCCCCGCCAGGTCCTCGAAAAACTGCCGAATTTGAAATTGCTTGTCACTACAGGTGCCGCCAACGCTGCCATCGATCTGGAGGCCGCTAAAGAGAAGGGGGTGGTTGTCTGCGGCACGGGCGGCTCCCCCACTGCCGCCCCGGAACTGACCTGGGCCCTGCTGCTGGCCTTCACCCGCAATCTCACCGCAGAAGAAACCTCCCTGCGGAATGGCCGGTGGCAGAGAACCGTGGGTTTCGAGCTGTCAGGGAAGACGCTGGGCATCGTGGGTCTTGGCAAGATTGGACACAGGATCGCCGCCTACGGGAAGGCCTTCGGCATGGAGGTGCTGGCATGGAGCCAGAACCTGACCGAAGAGACCGCAGCGGCCGCCGGCGTACGGAAAGTCAGCAAGGACGAGCTTTTCCGGAAGTCCGACGTCGTGAGCCTCCACCTGCGCCTCTCCGAACGGAGCGAGGGCATCGTGGGCGAACGGGAACTGCGTCTCCTCGGACCCGACGGCGTTCTCGTGAACACTTCGCGAGGCCCGCTGGTGGACCAGCAGGCCCTCCTCGATGCCCTTCACGCTGGGCACATCCGCGGAGCCGCGCTCGACGTCTATGATCAGGAGCCGCTTCTGCTTGGGCACCCGCTCCTCGATGCCCCGAGGACAGTTCTGACTCCCCATCTGGGCTACGTTACCCATGAGAGCTACAGGGCTTTCCTCGGTGGGGCGTTCGAGGATGTCAGGGCCTGGCTCGACGGCTCCCCGCTCCGGAGACTGGCTTAGGATCAGCGTCCACTAAGTGCCAGGTGGGCGAGTTCTGTTAGGCGCCAGTCGCGTGACTCTTCGTGCGCCGTGATGGTGATGACTGCGTTTTGGGCGTCATCGATGACCACATACTGCCCATATTTACCGTCGAGCCGCCAACAGTTGCCCGGCCCGTTCCATGCAGCGAGGCCGTAGCCTTCGGAAGGCGGGCTACCGCCGGTTTCGACCCACGAGCTGTGCATCCGGTCCACCCATCCTGGGTCGACGAGCTGCTTGCCTTCCCAGCGGCCGCGGTCGCGAAGCAGGCGGCCGATCCTTGAGAGCTCTTCTGTGCGCAGTTCCAGTCCGCTCCCGCCGACTATCCAACCCAGGGGCACCGGTGCCATTGCGGGTTGTGGATGCCCAGCGGGTCGAACAGGCGGGGCATGAGCCAGTCCCGTACATCGCCGGCTACGGCGCCGAGCATGCGCATTGCTACGTACGTGCTCGCATCGGTGTACTGGAATTTTGAACCAGGGCCGGAAGTTGGTCTTCTGAGCATCTCCTGGGCCAGGTCTGGCCAGGACACCGGTTGGTCGCCGAACCAGGGGAGCTCGTCTGGAACGTGCTCGACCTTCACTGACGCTCGTAAGCGGGCGTGAGTGTTGGCTTCCCGTCTTCCGCTCCTTAGCGGCCTGAGACGGGCCTGGTACCGGACCGGCGCACCATGGCTTCGGCATGCTTGAGAATGGGACCGTCGATCATCTTGCCCTTGAACTGAAAAACTCCCGACCCTGCGCTGGAGGCTGCTTCCAGCAGCTCGTTGGCCTCGGCGACCTCGGACTCGGAAGGCGCGTACGCATCCCGGACAACAGCCACCTGGTTGGGATGGATGCACGCTTTAGAACTGAAGCCGGACGCCACAGCATCGCGGCTTTCGGCAGCCAGGCCGTCGAGGTCGGGGATGTTCACGTACACGGAATCAATGGCTTCCTTGCCGTAGGCCCGGGCCGCCAGCAGCACAGCCGAACGGGAGTGCAGGGCCACGGCCCGGTAGCCGCCGTCGTCGTTCCTGCTTGAGGTTCCGCCCAGGGAGGCGAGCAGGTCCTCGGCACCCCACATGAGGCCCACCACGTTGGGTTCGGCAGCTATGGCGGGAGCGCTGATGATTCCGGCTGCGGTTTCGCAAAGCGCAATGACACTGAACCCTTCAAGTGCCCGGACCTGGGCCGCATTCTCGGTTTTCGCCAGCATGACTGTCCGGTAGGGCGTGTGGGCGAGGCAGTGCAGGTCCTTCTCAAACTCGTCCGTGCCCGCCGGGTTGAGGCGGACAATGGTCCGGGTGGGCTCGAGTTCCGGCACATCTCCCTTGGCGCCCAGCTGGGCGAGGATGGCGCCCCGGGCACGTTGTTTGTCTGCCGGCGCCACAGCATCCTCCAGGTCAAGGATGACGGCGTCGGCGCGTTCGGCCGCTTTCAGGTAGCGTTCCGGCCGGTCGGCAGGGCAGAACAGCAGGGCAGGACCCATCACAAACGTCATGAATTTATTGTCCCTCCACTTCGGTTCGCAGGCCTTCCTGGGCCTTGAGATGGGCGTCCCGTGTCCACATCAGGCAACTGCGCGTGGCCAGGGCAACCACCGTCCCGTCCTGGTTCCTGCCGGTGTGCTTCATTGTCACGATCCCCTGGCCGGGCCGGGAATCCGAAAGCCGCTTTCCGGTGATTAGAGTCTCCGTGTACAGGGTGTCGCCGTGATACAGGGGGTGCGGAAAGGAGACATCCGTCAGGCCCAGCTGGGCAATGATGGTGCCCTGGGTCAGCTGCGGTACCGATTGCCCCACCACCGTGGCGAGGGTGAACATCGAATTCATTAGCCGCTGCCCGAAGGGCTGCCCCGCGCTCCAGGCCGCGTCAAGGTGAAGCGCTTGCGTGTTCATCGTCATGGTGGTGAAGAGGACATTGTCAGTTTCGGTCACCGTGCGTCCCGGGCGGTGTGCATAGAGCACTCCGGTCTCCAGTTCGTCGTAGTACAGCCCGCGCTGTTCGATGATCCGCTGCCCGGGCAGTTCGGATTCCCTAAGGTCCTCCGTCATACCGTCAGTTCCCGGTCCTCTTCAAGGAGTTCGACGCCGGTGGCAGCGGCAACGTCCTCAACTGACACGTTGGGTGCCAGCTCGCGCAGGACCAGGCCGTCGGAGGTAACGTCAATGACGGCGAGGTCGGTGATGATCCTGTCCACGCACCCCTTGCCTGTCAGCGGCAGCGTGCATTGCTGGACAATTTTCGGCCGGCCGTTGCGGTCCACATGCTCCATCATCACGATCAGTCTTTTGGCGCCAAACACCAGGTCCATTGCCCCGCCCATGCCTTTGACCATCTTGCCGGGGATCATCCAGTTCGCCAGGTCGCCGTTGGCGGCCACCTCCATCGCGCCGAGCACGGCAACGTCCACGTGCCCTCCCCGGATCATTCCGAACGAGGTGGCCGAATCAAAGAATGCGGCGCCCGGATTTACGGTGACTGTTTCCTTGCCGGCGTTGATGAGGTCCGGGTCCACCTCGTCCTCGGCCGGATAGGGCCCCACGCCGAGGATTCCGTTTTCCGAATGGAGGACAACCTCCATTCCGGCAGGAATGTAGTTGGGAATCAGGGTGGGCATTCCGATGCCGAGGTTCACGTACTGCCCGTTGCGGAGTTCCTTTGCCACCCTTGCGGCCATTTCGTAGCGCGTCCAGCCCTTGCCGTCGGGGCTGGAGGCAGCAGCCCGGCGGTATTCGGGACGGACACCTTCCGGACGTGGCGCCTGGGAGCTGTTCGGATCCATGGCTATGCTCCTGCCTGGTTTGAAGTGGAAGACGCCGACGCTGCTGAGACGGTCTTCTTTTCGATCCGCTTCTCGACGGCGGGAGCCAGCACCACCCGCTGGACGAAGATGCCCGGGGTGTGGATGTTTTCGGGATTCAATTCGCCCGGTTCCACGAGTTCCTCAACCTCGGCGATGGTGATCCTCCCGGCCATGGCACACAGCGGATTGAAGTTCATCGCCGTTGCGTGGTACATGAGATTTCCATGCCGGTCCCCCTTCCAGGCGTGCACCAGCCCAAAGTCGGGAGTGAGGGACTCCTCCAGGACGTAGTCGGCACCGTTGAAGGTGCGCACTTCCTTCGGTTGAGACGCGATGGCTATGCTTCCATCGGCATCGTACTTCTGCGGCAGCCCGCCTTCGGACACCTGAGTGCCGACGCCCGCGCTCGTGAAGAAGGCGGGAATCCCAGCACCGCCCGCACGGAGCTTTTCCGCCAGGGTGCCCTGCGGGGTGAGGACCACCTCCAGTTCGCCTGAGAGGTACTGGCGGGCAAATTCCTTGTTCTCGCCGACGTAGGAGCTGACGGTCCGCCGGATCCTGCCGTCCTTCAGGAGAATGCCGAGGCCCCAGTCGTCAACCCCGCAGTTGTTGCTGACCGTTTCCAGGTCCCGGGTGCCGCGTTGGTGGAGGGCATCGATCAACGCCACCGGGATACCGCACAAGCCGAAACCTCCGACGGCGAGGGAGGCGCCGTCGGGGATATCGGCTACGGCCTCCTCTGCACTGGTAACAACCTTGTCAATCATCGTTGATCCTCTCAGGCCGGCTTCAATCCCAGTTCGCGGGCGATGAGCATCAGCTGAACCTCCGTGGTGCCCTCCCCGACTTCCAGGATCTTGGAGTCGCGGTAGTGGCGTGCCACGGTGAATTCGTTGATGAAGCCATAGCCGCCGAACACCTGGGTGGCATCCCGCGCGTTGTCCATGGCTGCCTCGCCTGCGACCATCTTAGCGATGGCGGCTTCGGTCTTGAACGGCTTCCCCGCCAGCATCCTCGCCGCAGCATCGTAGTAGGCCAACCGGGCAGTGTGCGCCCGTGCCTGCATGCGGGCGATCTTGAAGGCGATGGCCTGGTACTTGCCAATGTGGTGTCCAAAGGCACTGCGTTCCTTCGCGTATTTGACGGAGAGGTCCACACAGCCTTGGGCCGCTCCGGTGGCGAGGGCGGCGATGGCGATCCGGCCTTCGTCGAGAATGGACAGGAAGTTCGCGTAGCCCCGGCCCTGTTCTCCGAGGAGGTTTTCTTCCGGAACGTGGACGTCCTTAAGCGTTAAAGGGTGAGTGTCGGAGGCGTTCCAGCCCACCTTGTTGTACGCTTTCTCGGCCTTGAATCCGGGCGTACTGGTGGGCACCAGGATGGTGGAGATTTCCTTCTTGATGCTCCCGTCCTTGCGCTCGTGCCTGCCCGTGACGGCGGTGACGGTGACCAGCCGGGTGATGTCCGTGCCGGAGTTGGTGATGAATTCCTTGTTCCCGTTGATGATCCATTCGCCGCCCTCCAGCCTGGCGGTGGTCTTGGTTCCGCCGGCATCCGAGCCTGCTTCAGGCTCCGTGAGGCCGAATCCTGCGAGCGCCGTACCGGAAGCCAGCGCAGGGAGCCATTCCTTCTTCTGGGCATCGGTGCCGAACCTGTAGACAGGCATTGCGCCGAGTGAAACTCCTGCTTCGAGGGTGATGGCCACAGACTGATCTACCCGGCCCAGCTGTTCGAGGGCGATGGCAAGGGCAAAGTAGTCTCCGCCCATGCCACCGTATTCCTCCGGGAACGGCAGGCCGAAGAGTCCCATGTCGGCCATTTGGGACACCACTTCGTACGGGAAGCTGTGCTCTTCATCGTGTTTGGCCGAGACCGGGGCAACCACTTCGTCCGCAAATTCCCGGACAGTGTCGCTGAGGTCCTGGTATTCCTCACTGAGTTCAAAATCAGCCATGATGTGACTTCCTTGTCCTAACTCTGCTCTGTATCTGCGGCGCCCATGGCGATGGCAGCTTGTGTGGTTGATTCGGTGTCCGATACCTCTCCGGCGACTTCAGCGACCGGAGGATGGATGGTGGCCAGGACCTGCTCCGCTTTCACGAGATCGCCAGGGCTGACGCCGATATGCACTGTCCCCGCGGTGCTGGCGGTCAGCTGGTGTTCCATTTTCATGGCCTCAACAGCCAGCAGGACCTGTCCGGCGGCTACGGCTTCCCCGTCCTGGACAGAGACCGAGACCACTGTCCCGGGCATCGGCGAGCGGATTTCGGGATCGGCAACGCCGTCCACCCGCTGGATCGCAGCCAGGACCCTGGCCAGCCGGGATTCCCTCGTAAGGATTTCGAGCCGGCAAGACCAACCGTCGTGTCCCAGGAACAGGTCCCCGCTCGGCGACTTGGCCACGGAGTACTGCCTGCTCTCGCCGTCGAGGGTTATCGCGAGCTTCCCATCAGCGACGCCGTCCAGGGATGCCTCGTGTTCGGAGCCGTTCCCTGCCCGGACCGTCACGGAACCTCCGCTTGCAGAACCGAGGCGGAAAGTCACTACCTCCCCTGCTCCCCGTCCCAGGCTGACAACCCACGGAGCATGCCCGCCCAGCCGCCAGCCGCTGCGGGTGTTCCAGGGGCTGCCCGCCTTCCTTGCAGAAGCGGTTCGTTCCCGGGCCGTGCCGTCCGAAATCAGGTCTGGGACTGCGCCCTCCGAAACTAAGCTGCCCCGGCTCCCCTGCTCCAGAGCCTGCACGTAGAGTGCTGCGGCGATGAGTTCGGTGTCCCCGATCTGGCGGAAGGTGAGGTCCGGCATTTTCCGTTCGATCAGGGTGGTGTCCAGGCGTCCGGCCCGGACGTCGTGGTCATTGATCAGCAGTCGCAGATACTCAACGTTGGTCGCCACACCCAGGGCGGTATACCCGGACAAGGCCGCATCCAAGGCGTCCAGCGCTGCTTTCCGGTCGGTCCCCCACGCGATGACCTTGGAGATCATGGGGTCGTAATTTGAGCCAATCTCTAGCCCCTCGATCAGCGCGGAATCCACCCGAAGCTTCTGGCCGCTTCCCTGAATTGGTGCCGCCGACGGAAGCTCATCCAGCAGGAGCACCGTCCCGGTGGACGGCAGAAAGTTCCGTTGCGGGTCTTCGGCGTAAACCCGCGCTTCGACGGCGTGCCCGTTGAGGACGACGTCGTCCTGCGCCACGGTTAGCACCTCACCGGCGGCGATCCGCACCTGCCATTCCACCAGGTCGATACCCGTGACCATCTCGGTGACGGGGTGTTCCACCTGGAGCCTCGTGTTCATTTCCATAAAGAAGAACTCGTCAGGAGCGTCATCGGAAACCAGGAATTCAACCGTGCCTGCCCCGCTGTAGTTGACGCTGCGGGCAGCCTGGCACGCTGCCTCCCCTATCCGGGCCCGAACCATGGCGCCGGCGCCGAGTGATTCCAACAGCGGCGACGGCGCTTCCTCGATGACTTTCTGGTGCCGGCGCTGGAGCGAGCATTCGCGTTCACCAAGGTGGATCACGTTGCCATGGTTGTCAGCGAGCACCTGGACTTCGATGTGCCGCGGGTTCAGCACCAGCCGCTCCAGGAAGAGGGTGTCGTCGCCGAAAGCGCTGGCAGCCACCCGCCTTGCCGTAGCCAGGGTAGCGGCGAGTTCGTCCGGGCGCTCCACTGTGTGCATCCCCTTGCCGCCGCCCCCTGCCGACGGCTTGATCAGCAGCGGGAAGCCAACACCGGCCGCGGCTTCGATCAGGTCCTGGTTGGTGAGTCCGGGTTGGGCAATACCGGGGACCACCGGGACACCGTAGCCGGCCACATGGTTCTTCGAGCGGATCTTGTCGCCCATAATGTTCAGCGACTCGACGCCAGGACCGATGAACGTGATGCCCTCGGCCTCCAGGGCGCGGGCAAAGTCGGCGTTCTCACTCAGGAACCCGTAGCCGGGATGCACTGCCCGGGCGCCTGTTTCACGGCAGGCCCGGACAATGGCATCGATCTTCAGGTAACTCTCCGAGGCAGCGGCGGGGCCGATCCGGACGGCGGTGTCGGCTTCGCGCACGTGCCGGGCGCCGGCGTCGGCATCGCTGTACACGGCAACGGAGCGGATGCCCATGCTGCGGAGCGTCCGGATTACCCTGCAGGCGATCTCGCCGCGGTTTGCCACGAGGACTGTCGGGAACAGGGCATCCTTACCGAACAGGCCTTCGCTGTGGTCGTTGGCTCGCGTTCGGTCATCAATGGTGGTCATGGCTCACATCCGGAAGAGGCCGAAGGAGGTCTCCGGCAGCGGGGTGCGGGAGACGACGTCGAGCGCCAGCCCCAGAACGGTACGGGTATCGGCGGGGTCAATGACGCCGTCGTCCCACAGCCGGGCGGTGGAATAGTAGGGGCTCCCCTGGTCCTCATACTGCTGCCGGATAGGAGCCTTGAAGGCTTCCTCGTCCTCGGCGGACCATTCCTCGCCCAGCCCCTCGTACTGCTCACGCTTGACGGTGGCCAGGACGCTGGAGGCCTGGTTGCCGCCCATGACAGAAATGCGGCTGGCCGGCCACATCCACAGGAACCGGGGCGAATACGCACGGCCGCACATTGAGTAATTGCCGGCTCCGAAGGAACCGCCAATGACGACTGTCAGTTTAGGTACCCGGGCGGTGGCGACGGCGGTGACCATCTTTGCGCCGTTCTTTGCGATGCCGCCCTGTTCGGAATCCTTGCCGACCATAAAGCCGGAGATGTTCTGCAGGAAGATCAGTGGAATGCCCCGCTGATCACACAGTTCGATGAAATGCGCCCCCTTGAGCGAGGATTCGCTGAACAGCACACCGTTGTTGGCCACGATTCCCACCGGATGCCCGTGAAGGCGGGCGAACCCGGTCACCAGGGTGGCGCCGTAGTTTTTCTTGAACTCGTGGAAACGGCTGCCGTCCACCAGCCGGGCAATTACCTCGCGTACGTCGTACTGGGCGTTCACATCTGTGGGCACAGCACCGTAGATCTCTTCCGAATCCTCCACGGGTTCGACGGCGGCCAGCACCTCCCACGCGGGATCGGCAGGAGGCGGCAGGGTGGCAACGATGTCGCGGACAATCTGCAGCGCGTGCTCGTCATTCTCAGCCAGGTGGTCGGTGACCCCCGAGATTTTCGAGTGGATGTCTCCCCCGCCCAGTTCCTCTGCCGTGACGATTTCACCGATGGCAGCCTTCACCAGCGGCGGACCGCCCAGGAAGATGGTGCCCTGGTTGCGGACGATCACCGTTTCATCGCTCATGGCAGGAACATAGGCGCCGCCTGCCGTGCAGGAACCCATCACCGAAGCGATTTGCGGGATACCGGCTGCAGACATCCTGGCCTGATTGAAGAAGATCCGGCCAAAGTGTTCCTTGTCCGGGAACACCTCATCCTGCTTGGGGAGGAAGGCTCCGCCCGAGTCCACGAGGTAGATGCAGGGCAACCGGTTTTCCAAGGCAATCTCCTGGGCGCGGAGGTGCTTTTTCACTGTCATCGGATAGTAGGTTCCGCCCTTGACCGTGGCGTCATTGGAAATCACCAGGACGTGCCGGCCGTGGACCAGCCCGATGCCGGCAATGACGCCGGCCCCGGGGGAATCGTCCTGATACATTCCGTTGGCTGCCAACGGGGCGATTTCAAGAAATGGGCTGCCGTTATCCAGCAGCTGATCGATGCGCTCCCGCGGCAACAGCTTTCCCCGTGAAACATGGCGTTGGCGGGATTTCTCTGGGCCACCAAGCGCTGCAACGGCCAACCGTTTCCTGAGTTCACGGGCCAAGGCAAGCTGAGCCTCCCGATTGGCCGAGAAGGCGGCGCTTGCTGCGTCCACCTGGCTGGCGAGTGTCTCCATCGACTGCTTCCGTTCCCGGATGGCCTACGGGCATCCTGGCTATTTCGGTTAGTACCGCGTAACTCAAATTTAGGTTAGTCTCTATTAACTGTGATGTCCAACACGCTGAAGGTTGGCGAGGTGGGAACATCGCATGATTCAGGAGGTATCAGCCCGATGGCCCAGCGCAGCCCCATGACCGGCTCCAACTCATTGGCGGCCGCCCAGCGGTCAGCCGGCAAGGCCGGTACGGGGACCCAGCGCAGCCAGGCCAAGGAGAGCCGCCGTAAGGCTCTTTTGTCAGCGGCCGCCGCTTTGTTTGCCAGGGACGGCTTCAATAGTGTTTCGCTTGAGGACCTGGGGGCTGCTGCCGGTGTCAGCGGGCCTGCCGTCTACCGTCACTTCTCGGGCAAACAGGCTGTCTTGGGAGCGCTGTTGCTGACGGTCAGCGAGGACCTGCTGGAAGGCGGCCGGCGGGTTGTTGCGGATGCCTCCGACCCCCACGGTGCCCTCGCGGGACTGGTGGCATTCCAGGTGGATTTTGCCCTCAGCAACCCGGACGTCATTCGGGTCCAGGACCGGGATTTCAGCAACCTGGCGGAATCCGACCAGGCAAATGTACGCACCCTGCAGCGCAGCTATGTCGAATTGTGGGTGGATGTCCTCCTGCGGCTCCATGCAGGCGCCGAAGCCAGCGACCTTCGGATGCGCGCCCACGCCACGTTCGGGCTTATTAACTCCACACCACACTCAGTGCGCCACCATGGCCGCCGGATGGCTGCCGCGTCCGCCCGGCCTCTCCTGGAAAGCATGGCTATGGCCGCCTTGATGGTGCCGCCTGCCCCGGATCCGGAAGCTGAGCTAACCGGATCCGCCGGGCAGGAGGCACCTAGACCATAGCGAGCACGATGCCGGGATCCGACAGGATGGACCCGACGTCGGCCAGGAACCTGGAGCCCTGTTCCCCGTCCACGAGCCGGTGGTCAAACGACAGGCTTAAGGTCATCATCTGGCGAAGTGCCACCTCGCCCTGATATTCCCAAGGCATCCTCCGCACTGCCCCCATGGCAAGAATGGCCGCTTCGCCCGGGTTCAGGATCGGAGTTCCGGCGTCGATGCCGAACACTCCAATGTTGGTAATGGAGATGGTTCCACCGGAGAGGTCCGCTGGGCGGGTCTTTCCTTCCCGGGCCATATCCGTCAGCTCCGTCAGGGCTGCTGACAGCTCGGCCAGGGTCAGTGAATGCGCGTCCTTGATATTGGGCACGGTCAGGCCGCGGGGGGTTGCAGCGGCTATGCCAAGGTTGACGTAGTTGAATTGAACGATCTCCTGGGCATCCTCATCCCAGTGGGTGTTCAGGGACGGATTCCGTTTCAGGGCGATCAGGAGTGCCTTGGCCACAAGGGTCAGTGGAGTGAGCTTGTAGCCGGCAAAGGCACGGCTTTCCTTGAGCCTGGAGAGCAGCTCCATGGAGGGAGTGACGTCCACCGTAAGGAATTCCGTGGCATGCGGCGCGGTGAAGGCACTTGAAACCATGGCGGCGGCAGTGAATTTCCGGGCCCCCTTGATGGGGGTGCGTACCTCCCGTTCGCCGCCCTGCTCAGCGGCGCTTTCCCTGGCGTAGGACGCCGCGGACAAAGCATGGGCAGCAGCGGGCAGGTCTCCGCCGCCCACGAAGTTCCGGACGTCGTCTCTGGTGATCAGCCCTCCCGGGCCTGTCCCGGTGACCGATTCCAGCTCCACGCCCAGATCCTTCGCCAGCTTCCGTACAGGTGGAGTGGAGCGTGGCCGCTCTGTTGTGCTTTCAGCAGCCGCGGCGGGTGCGGGTTCAGCGGGAGCTGGCTCGTGGGCAGCCGGTCGCTGTGCAGGCGGCATCGGCGAGTCCACGAAAGGAGCCGCGTCCTTTACGGCGGCAAGATGGCCCCGCACCCGCCGAACAGGGCGTCCGGAACTTTCGACGACGGCGCCGTACCCCACCAGGTTCGGCTCCCGTTTAGCCGGAGCCGGCTGGGCAGACTCACTTGGTTGGCCGGATTCACCAGACGCTGAACTGCCTGAATCAACGGGGGCCGGCGTGCCGCCGACGTCGTTCGCGATTTCAAAGGAAACGATCGGCTTGCCGACTTCCACGACGGTCCCCGGCTGCTCATGCAGCGCGGTAACCACGCCGGCGAACGGTGAGGGAAGTTCGACGACGGCCTTGGCCGTTTCCACCTCGGCGATGACCTGGTTGAGCGTTACGGTATCGCCCACGTTCACTTTCCAGCTGAGGATTTCCGATTCCGTCAAACCTTCACCGAGATCGGGCAGCCTGAATTCCTTGATCATGGCGGCCGTCATCCTTCCAGCCCGCTGAGCGAATTCGGACGGCCCAGCGCACGGTCCACGCCGTCAAGGATTCGGTCCAGGTCTGGAAGATGATGCATTTCGAGTTTGGAATAGGGGTAGGGGATGTCGAATCCGGTGACGCGTACAGGGGCGGCTTCGAGGTGGTAGAAGCAGCGCTCAGTGATGCTGGCCGCAATTTCTCCGCCGATACCGCCGAATTGTCCGGCTTCGTGGGTCACCACCAGCCTGCCTGTCTTCCGCACAGAGGCTTCCACAGTGGAGAAGTCCACGGGCGACAGCGAGCGCAGGTCGATGACTTCCACGGAAATCCCGTCGTCGGCAGCTGCAAGTGCGGCATCGCGGGCGGTTTTCACCAGGGGTCCGTAGGCCACAAGGGTGACGTCCTTGCCTTCGGCGACAACGCTCGCCTTCTCCATGGAAAGCGCGGAGGCCGGATCCACGGACTCATCCACTTCGCCTTTGTCGTGATACCGGCGTTTCGGCTCAAAGTAGACCACCGGATCATTGGAGGCGATGGCCTGCTGGATCATGATGTAGGCATCCTGCGGGTTGGAGACACTCACTACCCGCAGTCCGGAGGTATGGGTGAAGTAGGCTTCTGGCGATTCGGAATGGTGCTCCGGGGAACCGATGCCGCCGCCGAAAGGAACGCGGATGGTGATGGGCATCTTTACCGCCCCCTGCGTGCGGTAGTGCAGTTTGGCCACCTGGCAGACGATCTGGTCGAACGCCGGATACACGAAGCCGTCAAACTGGATTTCCACCACAGGCCGGTACCCGCGGTAGGCAAGCCCGACGGCGGTCCCCATGATCCCGGACTCGGCCAGCGGCGTGTCAATAACGCGGTGCTTGCCGAAGTCCTTCTGAAGGCCGTCGGTAATGCGGAACACGCCGCCCAACATACCGATGTCCTCCCCCATCAGAACTACTTTGGGGTCGTTTTCCAGGGATTTGCGCAGGCCGGAGTTGATGGCACGGGCAAAGGTCATCTGGGTCATCAGCGTGCACCTTCTTCAGAAGCGGCCTGTGCGGGGTCTCCGAACGAGGCCAGGTAACGGGAATAGTGGTCCTGTTGGCGTTCCAGCCAGGAATGCGGCGTGCTGTAAACATGCTTGAACACGTCGAGTGGCTGGGGGTCGGGCATATTGACGCAGCCACTGCGCATCTCCTGGGCCACGGCATCAGCCTTGGCCGCGACGCGGGCTTCCAGCTCTTCGCTCCAGGATTCCCTTCGTTCCAGAAGTGACCTGACGCGGACCATCGGATCCTTCGCGGCCCAATCCTCAAGTTCGTTGGCGTCACGGTAGCGGGTGGGATCGTCGGCTGTGGTGTGGGGGCCCATGCGGTAGGTAACTGCCTCAATGAACGAGGGCCCTCCGCCGTGCCGTGCTCTTTCAAGTGCTTCCCGGGTTGCAGCCATCACGGCGAGCACATCATTTCCATCCACTCGGACGGAGGGAATTCCGAACCCTGTTGCACGGTCAGCGAGTTGAATGTGGGACTGCAGGCCCACCGGCTCGGAAATGGCCCAGTGGTTGTTCTGGCAGAAGAAAACGACAGGTGCCGTGAAGCTGGCAGCGAAGACCATGGCTTCGTTGACGTCGCCCTCACTCGTTGCGCCGTCCCCGAAGTAGGCGATTGCAACGCTGTCCGCGCCGTCGTGCTGGATCCCCAGGGCGTAACCCGTGGCATGGAGTGTTTGTGCACCGATGATGATCTGGGGTGTGGCCATGTTGATGGAGTAGGGATCCCAGCCTGAGGAGGCGTTGCCTCGCCACACTCGGACGATATCGGTCAGGTCCACTCCCCGGCAGTATGCCACTCCATTTTCCCGATAGCTGGAGAAGACGAAATCGTCGTCGCGAAGTGCCCTGGCCGAGCCGATCTGGGAGGCTTCCTGCCCGGCAAGCGGCGGCCACAGGGCCAATTCACCTTGCCTCTGCAATGCTGTGGCCTCGGTGTCGATGCGGCGGATGACAACCATGTCCTCGTAGAGCGAGGCAAGCTGTTCGTCGGTGACGTCCTTTACCCAGACATCGTATTCAGGATGGCTGACGCGTTCACCGCCGGGGGTTATCAGCTGGACCAGGTTCCCACCGGTCCGATAGTGATGGTTTGCCCAGTTGTCCAGGCCAGCTGCGGTGGTGCCGCCCTGGCTCAAATCGTCTGCGTTCATAGTTGCACGCAACCTTCTGACGTCGTGTGACCGGCGGTCCAGGAACTCGTGATCCCTGTGCGCGCCAGCCCGCCGGGCCCCGTTGCCCCGGATAATTGTGACCATACTCACAATGTTCATGGGGTACAACCACTTCAATTTGAACTGAGCATTGTGCACTGTCTGGAGCGCTGGCACCGTGCTAACGTTGCGCATTATGCAAGCTTTGGATGGCACTGATGCCCGCCTGCTTTCTGCCTTGGCACGCGATCCACGGCGGACTGTAGTGGCGCTCGCGCAAAAACTTGGCCTCTCCCGGAACACCGTGCAGGCCCGCATGGCTCAACTGGAGAAAAAGCACGTCTTCCTCTCCTTCGAACGGCGCATCAATCCTGTATCGCTTGGTTATCCGTTGATGGCCTTTATCTCCGTCCACGTGCAGCAGCAGAAGCTGAAACAGCTTGCGGTTGACTTGTCCGCGATCCCCGAAATCCTTGAAGGGTATGGGCTCACGGGTTCGGCCGACCTGTTCCTTCGGGTTGTAGCGGTTGACGCCGAGGACCTGTTCAGGATCAACGGCAAGATCCTGTCCTGCGAGGGGGTGGACCGGACCGACACCGCCTTGGCAATGGGCGAGCTGATTGCTTTCCGGATCCAGCCCCTGCTCGAACGGAATTCGGCGGAATCCGCTTAGCTGTATCGCAGAGTCGAAAGTTACAAAGACGCGGGCACTGCCGCTTGAAACAGCCGCGTGTGCGGGTGCCCGGGATATAGGCTGATTTTCATCGCACCCATGGACCGCCCCCGGCTCCTTGAACACCAGGCAGTGGCGCAAAAGGCTGCCGGAAAGGCACCCTCTTGAGCAATCCCCCGGACTCTGAACAGCCCGGCCCGTATGCCCGCCAATCGCCGAAGCAGTATCCGGGACAGTCTCCCCCTGAACCGCATCCGGAACAGGGCGGGCGTCAGGGTTGGCAGCAAGCGCCCGTCCCCGGATCCTCGGGACAAACCCCATACGCCCAGCACGGCTGGCAACAACCATCCCCGCAGCCTCCATACTCCCAACAGGACTGGCCGCAACCCCAATTCCCAGGGCAGCCCTATTACCCGCAGTCCCAAACCCAGTGGCCGCCACCCCCGGCCAGCAGCAAAAAGGCGCTGTGGATTGTGCTGGGGAGTGTGGGAGGCGTTGTGCTTCTGGTAGCAGCGGGGGTGGTGCTGCTGGTCAACGTTCTGGGCGCAACCAGTGACCAGGCCAAAAACGTGGCCGACGATTTTACGCGGCTGATGGTTTCCGGTGAGACCGATAACGCCTATGACAACTACCTTGATTCCTCATTCCAGCAGGAAGTCTCCAAGGAGGACTTCATCGCCGGCCATCAGGAGCTTCAACTGGGCGCTTCGTGCGAGCCTTCGTATGACTTCGTGGATTCGTACAAAGTGGACGGAACAAAGTATGCCGAAGTCTGGGGTGTGCTGGCCTGCGATGATCAGGACCTCGAGTTTGAGTACTTTCTGGAGGGAAAGAACGAGCTCAAGTTGACCGATGTCTGGATAGGGCCAGTGGAATGAGGCCAGCCGCCGGCTATGACCAGAGTCAAGAGGCTAAAGAACCGGCAGGAGCTCCCGCCAATGTGCACGGGAGCTCCTGTCGCTTCGGGCCGTCAGCAGCTGGGGGCTAGTGGTTGGTCGCCTTCTCTGCGCCGACCCCCGTCAGGGAGCGGACCTCCATTTCGGCCTGCTTTGCGGTGTCTTCCTGCTGTTTGTCGAGAACTGTTCCAAGCCAGCCCAGGAAGAAGGCCAGCGGGATGGAAACAATGCCGGGGTTACTTAAGGGGAAGATCGCAAAGTTCGCGTCCTTGATCATCGAGGTCGCTCCGCCGGAAACCACCGGCGAAAAAATGATCAGGACGATTGCCGAGCCGAGCCCGCCATACATGCTCCACACGGCACCCTGGGTGGTGAACTTGCGCCAGAACAGGGAGTAAATGATGGTGGGCAGGTTTGCGGAGGCGGCCACTGCGAAGGCGAGCGCTACAAGGAACGCCACGTTCTGGCCGTTGGCGAAGATGCCGCCCACGATTGCCATCACCCCGATGACCACTACGGTGCGCCTGGCAACCTTCACCTCAGTGTCGGCGTCCGCCTTGCCCTTGGAGATGACGCTCGCGTAGATGTCATGGGCGAACGAAGCCGCCGCAGTGATGGTCAGGCCGGCAACCACCGCGAGGATGGTGGCGAACGCTACTGCGGAGATGAAGCCCAGCAGCAGCGGACCGCCAAGGTGGAAGGCCAACAACGGAGCCGCGGAGTTGACGCCGCCGGGTGCGGACTTGATGGTTTCTGCGCCGACGAGGGCGGCCGCGCCATAGCCCAGGACCAGGGTGAACAGGTAGAAAAGGCCAATGAGCCAGATGGACCAGACCACTGATTTGCGGGCCTCTTTGGCCGTGGGGACGGTGTAGAAGCGCATGAGGACGTGGGGAAGCGCAGCCGTGCCCAGCACAAGGGCAAGTCCAAGGGACATGAAGTCGAGCTTGGAGGTCTCCGACTTGCCGTACTGAAGGCCGGGGTTCAACACGTTGGGGTTGTTGGCGGTCTCCACTGCAGCGCCAAGCAGGCTGGAGAGGTTGAAACCGTAAATGGACAGAACCCACAAGGTCATGACGCCGGCCCCGGCGATCAGCAGGATCGCTTTGATGATCTGGACCCAGGTGGTGCCCTTCATTCCGCCGATCAGGACGTACATGATCATGAGGGCGCCGACGACGATGATCACCAGAGCTTGTCCGCCCCAATCGCTGATGCCCAGCAGGAGGGAAATCAGGCTTCCGGCTCCTGCCATCTGCGCGAGCAGGTAGAAGAAGCACACGGCGAGGGTGGAAATGGCGGCTGCGATGCGGACCGGACGCTGCTTGAGGCGGAATGACAGGACGTCGGCCATGGTGTACTTGCCGGTGTTGCGGAGCAGCTCGGCCACGAGAAGCAGCGCCACGAGCCAGGCAACGAGGAAGCCGATGGAGTACATGAAGCCGTCGTAGCCGTTGATGGCGATGGCCCCGGTAATGCCAAGGAAGGAAGCGGCGGACAAGTAGTCGCCCGCAATGGCTGTGCCGTTCTGGGATCCGCTGAATGAACGCCCGGCAGCGTAGTAGTCCGCGGCCGTCTTGTTGTTGCGGCTGGCCCGGAAAACAATGACCATGGTGACCGCTACGAACAGGCCGAAGATCGCCATGTTCAGCAGGGTGGTGTCCTTGAGGGCGGCGACATTCACCGCGGACGGAATTCCGATCATTTCACTGCTCCGCTCACAGGGTTGCCTGCCTTATCGAATTCGTGGCCTTCAATTCCCTGGCGGATTTCCGCGGCAATCGGATCCAGCTTCCGGTTGGAGTAGCTGACGTACCAGCCCGTGATAGCAAAGGTGGACACAAACTGCAGCAGGCCCAGGATAAGCCCGATGTTGATGTTGCCCCAGACCTTCGTGGACATAAAGCCCACTGCATAGTCGGCCAGCAGCACGTAGGCGAAATACCACAGCAGAAACGCAATGGCCATGGGGAAAACAAAGCTGCGGTGACGTTTGCGCAGTTCCTGGAACCGCTCCGTCGACTGGACTTCCTTGAAGTCCACGGACTCCGCTGCATCCGTGGTTTGGGCGTCGTTACCCATCATTCCTCCTCGTTGAGACTTGCTCATCCACACCGGTTCCAGAGTCCCCCGGCCAATGTGACTGCAATCACTGTGACCCGTGACCATGCCGGCCTTCCAGAGCCAGTACCGCATCTGTCGCCCAACGGTTGCGATGCTGCGACAAACGGCAGCTACGCTGGCACCATGCCGGACTCTCCCCTCTATACCGCCGCCGCAGTTGCCGTGATCGCCCTGGCCATCGCCGTCGTCGTGGGCGTTGGCCTGAAGGTGTTGCGCTCCTTCCGCGAGTTGGGCAGCGATGCTGAACGGGCAACCTACAAAACACTCCACGCGGCCTCCCGCGCCGGACAGCATCTGAGGACCGGGCTGACCCCATCCGGAGCGGCCAAGGCAAGCCGTCAGCTGCGGAGCCTGCTGGGCTGTGAGGCGCTGGCCATCACCGACACGTCAGGAGTTCTGGCCTGGGATGGCGGAGCCGAGGAACTGAAGCCCCACCTGATGGCCCGGGCCGCTGACGTCCTGTCCGGAGGGCGCACCGCCGTCGTCCCGGCTGGAGAACTCCTGACTGTGGAGGCGGCAGTTCAGGCGGGAGCCACCAGGAACGGCCGGAGCGGGGTCAAAAACAAGGACATCGATGCAATAGAGCTTGCCGCCGTCATAGCGCCCATCAAGGCCGGCGGCAGGGTGGTGGGAGCGGTTGCTGCGTTCGCTCCCTCCGCCGGGTCAGGTCTTGTCCGGGCAACCGGCGAGGTGGCGGAATGGGTGGCCACGCAGGTGGAACTGGCAGAGCTCGATGCCTCCCGCACCCTCCTCATGGAAGCCGAAGTGCGGGCCCTTCGTGCCCAGATCAGCCCCCACTTCATCTACAACTCCCTCAACGCCATCGCCTCCTTCATCAACACCGACCCCGTCCGGGCCAGGGAGCTGGTGGTGGAGTTTGCGGACTTCACCCGGTATTCCTTCCGCCGCCACGGGGATTTCACCACCCTCGCGGAAGAGCTGCGGTGCATTGACCGATACCTGCTCCTGGAACGGGCCAGGTTCGGCGACCGGGTCCAGGTAAGCCTGCAGATCGCACCGGAAGTCCTGAGCACGGTGATTCCGTTCCTGAGCCTGCAGCCGCTCGTTGAGAACGCCGTCCGGCACGGGCTTGAAGCCAAGGAAGGGCCCGGCCACATATCGCTGACTGCCCATGACTCCGGCGCTTTCGCCGAAGTGACAATTGAGGACGACGGCGTCGGCATGGATCCGGACGAGCTGCGGTCAATGCTCGCGGGCCACACCGACGGCGACCATGTAGGGCTGCGCAACGTGGATGCGCGGCTTCGCCAGGTCTACGGCGAGGACAACGGACTCGTGATCGAGACTGCTCCCGGGGAAGGAACCCTGATCACCATGCGGATTCCAAAATCACAACCCCACCACGACGCCTGACTCCGTTCCCGAACCTGCCGCCAGCCCGCCCATTTCCGCCGTTCCCGTTGCGCTGTCGCTGGGGCCACCGGCGCCCACTACCCTAGAACCATGATTAACGTTCTCGTCGCTGACGACGAGCTGCCGGCCGTGGAGGAGCTTGCCTTTTTGCTGGGCAAGGACGACCGAATCGGCCAGATCCACCGTGCTTCCTCAGGGGCCGCCGCTTTGCGTGCGCTCGAGGCGGAAAATGTTGACGCCGTTTTCCTCGACATCCACATGCCTGCCGTGTCCGGCCTGGACATCGCCCGTGTGATTTCCCGAAGCTCCCGTCCCCCCGCCGTCGTGTTTGTCACTGCCGATGAGGACTGTGCATTGGAAGCGTTCGAACTTGCCGCCGTCGACTATCTGCTCAAGCCCGTCAGGGCCGAACGTCTGGCCCGTTCCGTGGGACGCATCTGTGAGCTGCTCAAGGACGGCGCGGAGCCCCCGGAGCTGATCACCGTGGATCTGGGCGGCACCACAAAGATGATCCGGCGCGACGACGTTACCTACGTACAGGCGCAGGGTGATTATGCACGGCTCCACACTGCCGAGGCGAGCTACCTCATCAGGGTCCCCCTTGCCGATCTGGAGCAACAGTGGGCCCAGGCCGGGTTTATCCGCACCCACCGCTCCTACTTGGTTTCGCTGAAGCATGTCACGCATATGAAGCTGGCGGCTGCGCGGCCCAGCGTCACGGTGGTCGGTGCCGAGCTTTCCATCAGCCGCCGGCACCTGCCTTCTGTCAGGGAAAAGCTGGAGACCACAAGGATCCGGCCACAGACATGACCCGCGTACGCGTTACAGCACCCCGCTCGCCGGCCAGGCCGGCCGCAGACAGCCGCGAGGCGGCCCAGGAATCAGAGGTGGGCCAGGTTTTTGTGAGGTCACTGATCCGATCGCAGTTGCGGTTGGGAATCGTGGTGGCCGCGGGCTTCCTGCTGATCCTCGTTGCTTTCCCTGTGCTCCTGGGTCTGGTCCCGGGGCTCGCCGCCCTGAGGATCGCCGGGATCCCCTTTGACTGGTTCTTGCTGGGGGCCGGGATCTACCCGGTGATGGGGATAAGCGCCTGGCTCTACATCCGGAGCGCTGCGCGGAACGAATCCCGGTACCGGGACCTTACGGAGGATAAGGGATGAGTCGATGAACCCGGTGGTGGGCATCGCGGCTTTCGTTGCTGTAACGCTGGCGACGGCGGCAATCGGCTTCTACGGGCTGCGGATCTCCCGGACCACCGGCGACTTCTACGTCGCCTCCCGTACGGTGCCGCCCTGGTGGAATGCTTCCGCGATCGGTGGGGAGTACTTGTCGGCGGCAAGCTTCCTGGGCGTGGCCGGACTCATTCTGCTGTCGGGAACAGATGCCCTGTGGTTTCCGGTAGGCTACACCGCCGGCTACCTCATGCTGCTCCTTTTTGTGGCGGCACCGCTTCGGCGTTCGGGCGCGTACACCATTCCTGATTTCACCGAGTCGCGGCTGGACTCCAAGGCTGTCCGGCGGGTCACGAGCCTCATTGTTGTCATGGTCGGCTGGCTGTACATCGTTCCGCAGCTCCATGGGGCCGCCCTGACCATCCGTATCACCACGGGGCTTCCCTCCTGGGTGGGCTCGGTGGCGGTGGTTGTGGTGGTGTGTCTGACGGTGGTGGCGGGGGGCATGCGGTCCATCACGTTTGTCCAGGCCTTCCAATACTGGCTGAAGCTCACGGCTTTGGCCGTCCCGGTAATTTTTATGCTTCTCGTCCTGGCTGGAACCGGCGCCACTCCCCTCGCCGAGCCGGTCACCAACCCCACCGGGCTGCCGTCAGCCGGGCTGTATCAGAACATGTCCCTGCTGGTGGCGCTGCTCTTCGGCACCCTCGGGCTGCCGCACGTGCTGGTGCGCTTCTACACCAACCCCGACGGACAGTCAGCCCGCCGCACAACGTTGATCGTTCTTGGATTGCTGTCCGTCTTCTACCTGTTTCCCACCGCCTATGGACTGGCCGGACGGATGTTCGCTCCCGATCTGGCGCAAAGCGGCCAGGCGGATGCCCTGGTGCTGCTGCTTCCCGGCAGGTTAATAGGCGGCACAGCAGGTGATCTGCTCTCGGCTTTGGTGGTGGCGGGTGCGTTCGCAGCCTTTTTGTCCACCACATCCGGCCTGGTGGTGTCGCTCGCTGGTGTCATCAGCCAGGATGTCCTTGGCGGCAGCGTCCGCGGGTTCCGGGTAGCGGCGCTGATCTCCGCGGCGGTGCCTCTGGCTTTCGCGTTCTCCACGGATTCCCTGGCCCTGGCGGGCAGTGTTGGCCTGGTCTTCGCCTTCACGGCCTCCACGTTGTGCCCGGTTCTGTTGCTGGGCATCTGGTGGCGTGGCCTGACAGATGCAGGCGCCATAGCCGGCATGGTGACCGGAGCAGTCCTGTGTGGCGGTGCGATGGTTGCCGGAGCTATCTTCGGCTCAGCGGCCACACCTTTCTGGCTGGCGCAGCCGGCAGCATGGTCGGTACCAGCCGCTTTCGCCGTCATGGTCCTGGCCTCCCGGGCAACCCGCAGCAGGGTGCCAGCAACCATCTCGCGCGTTATGACCCGCCTGCACACCCCGGAGCGCCCGCTCGAGACGGTACGCCAAACGGCCGAACGCCAAGCTGTGCAGGGCCAGTCATCCGAGCGTTAGTCGATAGCCGCCATGAGTTCCACGACGCGGTCGAGGAAGGCATCCACTTGGGTTTCCTCATAGCCATCCGGACCTGATGCCTGACGAAAGACGGCCTTGCGGACATTGTCAACGCTGAGGGGCCGGTCTTCCTCGAGGTAACCGATCAGGTCATGGCAGAGATTGTCGACGTCGATCCTGTTGTAGCTCCGCGTCCGGGACTTGGTTGGCCGGCGGAAGCGCTCACCATCTGGCCGGTGCAGGCGTCCCCTCAGGAGCCCCGAGAGCTTTCCGATTTCCCTGAGCCAGGCTTCCTCACCCCTCTGGGCAATGAGTTCATCACGTTCCCTGCGTGCGAAAGCGTCCTCCAGCCGGTCCAGGGCAGCGTCCACGCCGTCCGCGGCATAGCCTCCCTTGACCGGGTCAAAGGACACTGCACGGACGTCGGAGCTTTTGATGACGGAGGCTGCAGCCTGCGGGTTTTCGAACGAGACCCTTGCGCGCTGCAGGAACTCGTCCACCTGCTTGGCGTTATAACCGTATTTATTCCGCTCTACACGGTCGAAGGTTGCGGGTATCTGCCGTTGCATGTCCACTCTCACGTTCTGTCCTTCAAGGCGGTCCAGCCTGGGTTGCTCCGCTCCATTCTAGGGTGCCGGATACAACGGGTGCGAAGACGCGTCATGTTTGCGCGAAGGCCGCGAACAGGATGAAAGCGGCAGGGGAAGCGAACACGATCGAGTCCAGCCTGTCCATAATGCCGCCGTGTCCTGGCAGGACGCTGCTCATGTCCTTGATCCCCAACTCGCGTTTGACCATCGACTCGGCAAGGTCCCCTGCTGTAGCCGCCGCTACCATACCGACGGCAAGGGCCACACCCACCCACCAGGGTTTGCCCAGCAGGAAAATGCTGGCCAGGATCCCGATAACCATGGCGCCCGCCACAGAGCCCGCGAATCCTTCCCAGGACTTCTTCGGGCTGATTTTCGGGGCCATCGGGTGCTTCCCCAAGGACGCACCAACAAGGTAGCCGAAGGTGTCGTTCGAGACCACCAGCAGCAGCAGCGTAACGATCTGCCAGGCACCTTGCGGCACCACGCCGTCGTCATACAGCCCCACCGGAGTGGCCCCGCCGGTCGCATGCAGCGGAAGTACGGCAAAGCTGATCAGGAAGGGTACCCAGGCGAGCGTGAAGACACCGCCGAAGATGCTCCGGGCGGACCCTTCGGCGCTTTCAATGGATCGCCAGAGCAGAACAGCCACGCTGCTGAGCAGCATCGCGAACAGCAGGCTTTCCAGTCCGCCGAAATAGGCCGAGATGGGCATGGCCACGGTACCGGTCATCACGGGGACGATGGGGATCCTGGTTCCCGACACTTCGAGGGCCCGGAAAATCTCCCAGGCTCCCATCGCGGCAAATGTGGTGGTGACCACCACAAAGCCAAGCGGCAGGAACAGCAGCCCGCCGAGTACCGCAAAAAGCATGGCAAGCCCGACGGCGATGGCGGCCGGAAGGTTGCGTCCCGCCTTGGGGGTCGGGTTGGGCCGCTGCATCCGACGCACCCGGGGCTGAGCCCCCGGGCCCTGCTGTGCCTGACTCATCAGACCTCGAGCAGCTCGGCTTCCTTGCGCTTGAGCAGCTCGTCGATGCTGTCCACGTGTGCCTTGGTCATGGAATCGAGTTCCTTCTCGCCGCGGCTTCCTTCGTCTTCGCCAGCTTCGCCGTCCTTGACCAGCTTGTCCAGAGTCTCCTTGGCCTTACGGCGGATGTTGCGGATGGACACCTTGGCGTCCTCACCCTTGCCCTTGACGATCTTGACGTATTCCTTGCGCCGTTCCTGTGTCAGTTCCGGAATGGTGATGCGGATGACGTTGCCGTCGTTGGAGGGGTTGGCGCCAACTTCGGAATCGCTCAGGGCGCGCTCGATGTCCCGCAGCGCAGTTTTGTCATAGGGCGTGACCAGAATGGTCCGGGCGTCCGGAACGGCGAAGGAGGCGAGCTGCTGCAGCGGCGTGGGCGTGCCGTAGTACTCAACGATGACTTTGTTGTAGAGGCCCGGAGTGGCGCGGCCCGTGCGGATCGAGGCGAAATCTTCCTTGGCTACTTCGACTGCCTTGTCCATCTTGTCCCCGGCTTCGAGCAAGGTTTCTTCGATCACGATCTCTCCTCAGAAAATTAGTGCACTCCGGCTTGACTGCGAGTTGCACGGTTGTGGTTCCGTCTGCCTGTTCGTCCCGCCTGCGGGACCCGGCCTAAAAACATCCTAGCCGTTGCTAGGGCGTGACCAGGGTGCCCAGTTCCTCGCCACGGATGGCACGGGTCACGTTGCCCTCGCCCTCCATGCCGAAGACCACCATGGACAGGTCATTGTCCTTGCACATGGTCATGGCTGTCTGGTCCATTACGCGTATATCCCGGCGGAGGGCGTCGTCGTAGCTGAGCCGGTCCAGCTTTTGGGCTTTGGGATCCTTTTTGGGGTCAGCCGTGTAGACGCCGTCCACTCCGCTCTTGGCCATCAGCACGACGTCGGCATGGACCTCAAGTGCCCGCTGGGCAGCGACGGTGTCCGTGGAAAAGTACGGCAATCCTGCCCCGGCGCCAAAGATGACAACCCGGTTCTTTTCCATGTGGCGGATGGCGCGGCGCGGTATATATGCCTCGGCGACCTGGCCCATGGTGATGGCGCTCTGGACGCGGGTTTCGACGCCGGCCTGCTCCAGGAAGTCCTGCAGGGCGAGGCAGTTCATTACCGTGCCCAGCATGCCCATGTAGTCGGCTCGGGAGCGGTCCATCCCGCTCTGGGAAAGTTCTGCGCCGCGGAAGAAATTGCCGCCGCCGACGACGATAGCCACCTCAACATCCGGTACCGCGGCCGCGATCTGCTTGGCTACACCGCGTACAGTGTCGGGGTCGACGCCGAGCTTGCCGCCGCCGAAGACCTCACCTGATAGCTTGAGGAGGACGCGCCGTCGGTTCTTCTCCGATTGGGGCGAAGTGTTTACGGTTTCCATGGTGCCTTCCCGTTGGTGAACTCTGAGCTAGGTTATCGTGCGGCGCGGCAAAAGTGTCATTGCCGGCGCCTTTGGCCAGGCAATGGCCGCTGCCATCCGTGCATGCAAAAGGGGCGGTCACCGCAGTGACCACCCCTTGGCATGTATGACTAGGAACCTACGCGGAAACGCGTGAAGGCGACGGGCTTGACGCCGGCCTCTTCGAGAACCTGTGCCACGGACTTCTTGGCGTCCTTGGCGAATGCCTGATCAACCAGGACCTCACCCTTGTAGAAGCCCGTTACGCGGCCTTCCACAATCTTGGTCATGGCTGCCTCGGGCTTGCCTTCAGCCTTGGCAGTCTCTTCGGCGATGCGGCGCTCGGACTCAACCAGTTCGGCCGGAACGTCGGCGCGCGACAGGTAGTTCGGTGCCATGGCAGCGATGTGGACGGCGACGTCATGGGCTGCCGTAGCGGCAGCTTCGCCTTCGCCTTCAACGGCAAAGAGCACGCCAACCTGGGCCGGAAGGTCCTTGGAGGTCTTGTGCAGGTAGGCGTCAACCGTTCCACCCTCCACGCGGGAGATGCGGCGGACAACAACCTTCTCGCCGAGGACAGCGCCTTCTTCGACGACGACCTCGGACAGCGGCTTGCCGTCAACGTCGGTGGCCAGGAGGGTATCGAGATCGGCAGCACCGGACTCAACAGCAACAGCCAGAACCTTGTCGGCAAGCTGGATGAACTTGTCGGCCTTGGCCACGAAGTCGGTCTCGCAGTTGACCTCGACCATAACGCCGACGGTGCCCTCGACCTTGGCGGCAACCAGGCCTTCAGCAGTGGAGCGGCCTTCACGCTTGGTAGCGCCCTTCAGGCCCTTGATGCGAATGATCTCGATGGCCTTCTCGGCGTCACCGTTGGCTTCGTCAAGAGCCTTCTTGACATCCATCATGCCGGCGCCGGTGCGCTCGCGCAGAGCCTTGATATCAGCGGCAGTGTAGTTGGCCATGTGAACCCCTCTGTCTAGAAAATTATGTGTTTGTGGTCACCGACAAGATGGCTGCTCAGCGAGTGAGCAGCCATCCGGTCGGTAATCCCGGAGCTGCGGGCAGCCCAGGGATGGTCAAGCTTTGAATGCCTGCTTACTTGGCAGCGTCAGCTTCGGGTGCTTCGTCGGCAGCCGGGGCTTCCTCGGCAGCAGCCGGAGCAGCTTCGGCGGGGGCGGCCTCAGCGGCAGGTGCTTCTTCAGCCTTGCTGCCCTCAAGAAGCTCGCGCTCCCACTCAGCCAGCGGCTCTTCGGGGGTCTCGGCTGTGCCGGTTGCGCGCTGGTTGCGGGCGATCAGGCCCTCAGCAACGGCGTCGGCGACTACGCGGGTGAGCAGGTTCACGGAGCGGATGGCGTCGTCGTTACCCGGAATCGGGAAGTCGACCTCATCTGGATCGCAGTTGGTGTCCAGGATGGCAACAACCGGGATGTTCAGCTTCTTGGCTTCGTCAACAGCAAGGTGTTCCTTCTTGGTGTCCACGATCCAAAGCACCGAGGGCGCCTTGGTCAGGTTGCGGATACCGCCAAGGTTGGTTTCAAGCTTGGTGAGTTCGCGCTTGAGGAGCAGCAGCTCCTTCTTGGTGTACGTGGAACCGGCGACGTCGTCGAAGTCGATCTCTTCGAGTTCCTTCATGCGCTGGATACGCTTGGCAACCGTCTGGAAGTTGGTCAGCATACCGCCGAGCCAACGCTGGTTGACGTAGGGCTGGCCTACTCGCATTGCCTGCTCGGCAATGGCTTCCTGGGCCTGCTTCTTGGTACCGACGAAGAGAACGGTGCCGCCGTGTGCAACGGTGGCCTTCACGAACTCGTAGGCGCGGTCGATGTAGGACAGCGACTGCTGAAGGTCGATGATGTAGATGCCGTTGCGCTCCGTGAAGATGAAGCGCTTCATCTTCGGGTTCCAACGACGGGTCTGGTGTCCAAAGTGGACGCCGCTGTCAAGCAGCTGGCGCATAGTTACGACGGGCATGCCGACGCTCCTTCCGGCAGGTCATTCATGAGAGAGCCCATGGCTCTCTTACCCTGCCAATAGTTGACGGTTGATTTAGCTTTGCCCAGGCGGGCTTTTGCTCCTGGCATCCCTTGTTCCTCTCATCAGGACCGTCGCCGGCACTGACCGCAAGAGGCGCAATCCTCCACAGCCGAAAGTCCGGACTAACCCGGACTTCAGAAAACGGAGGGCTGGATGCGCGTAGTCAGCTACTGCTCCCCCACACCTCTGAATGAGACGTGCCGACGAATGACAGCCTGCAGAACACGGACGCGGACGTGGCGTGGACTGAAGGCAGGCACCGTTGAGGGCACAGCAAACTGCTCCGTCAAGTGTACTACAGTGCGTTCGTTGCCAGAGACCAACTCCGGGGTCATCAGGACGTTCTCCACATAGCAGGATCGGCGCCTTACAACGCCGCCCGAGGGCGGACAGGCTGGAGTCATGAAAGCACTAATCCTCGCAGCGCTCATACTGCTCACCGCGCCCCTGGCAAGTCAAGGCGCCGCTCCAGCGGCCATCGAGGAACCCCGGGGCAGCTGGAGTTGGCCACTGTCTCCCGAGCCCGCGGTGCTGCGGGGATTCGACCCGCCGGACAAGCCATGGTTGAGCGGGCATCGAGGAGTGGACCTGAAAGCCGCAGATCCGGCGCAGGTCACGTCCCCTGAGTCAGGCGCTGTCACCTTTGTAGGCGTTGTGGTGGACAGGCCGGTCATCACCATCGACCATGGCGGCATCAAGAGCAGCTTCGAACCGGTGGAAAGCACCCTGACGGTCGGAACAGCGGTGTCCAAGGGCGATGTGATCGGCACGGTGCTTGCGGGTCATTGCGGGGACGCGCCGTGCCTCCACTGGGGAGTCCGCCGCGGCGAGGAGTACCTCAACCCGTTGTCGTTCGTCAGGGACATGCGTCCCTCCGTCCTGCTCCCGCTGACAGCCCGAGGGCCTTAGATTATTGCCGGCTTAGACGATTGCCGAGATTCCGGTGATGGCGCGCCCTGTCACCAGGGTGTTGATTTCGTGAGTGCCCTCGTACGAGTAAATGGCCTCGGCGTCAGCGAAGACTTTAGCCATTTCGTAGTCCGTGACGATCCCGTTGCCGCCCAGGACGCTGCGGCCCAGGGCAACACTCTCCCGCATGCGGGCGGTAGTGAAGGCCTTGGCAAGCGCCGATTGTTCGTCCTTGGCTACGCCTGCATCCTCCAACTGGGAGAGCCGGACCATCATGCCCATTGAGCTCACGGCGTTCCCAAGGATCTGAACCAGCTGGTTCTGGACCAGCTGGAAGGAGGCGAGCGGCCGTCCGAACTGGGTCCGCTCAACTGCGTAGCGGCGGGCGACATCGAAGGCGGCAAGCTGCTGACCGACCGCCTGCCAGGCGACGCCCAGGCGGGTGACCTTGAGGACCTTGTTGGTATCCCTGAAGCTGTTGGCGTTCGCGAGTTTGAAGAACTCTGGAACCACCACGTTGTCGAGCACAATGTCCGCGTTCTGTACGGTGCGAAGGGAGATCTTGTTCTCGATCTTGGTGGCGGTGTAACCGGCGGACCGGGTGTCCAGCATGAAGCCCTTGACCTGGTTATCGGCCTCGTCCCTGGCGTAAATCACCACCCAGTCTGAGAAAGTGGCGTTTCCGATCCAGCGCTTGGCACCGTTAAGGATCCACTGACCCCCGTCATATCGCGCCGTGGTGCGGGTACCGCCCGCTACGTCGGAACCACCCAGGGGTTCGGTGAGGCCGAACGCTCCGATCTTCTTCATGGAGTAGATATCGGGCAGCCAGGCCTCCTGCTGTTCCTGGGAGGCGAGGGCCTCAATGGAGCCGGTGAACAGCCCGTCGTGGACTCCCATAAAAGTGGAGATGGATGTATCAGCGCGTGTGACTTCGGCGTGGATGATGCCGGCGAAGAGGTTTGAGTGACCTTGGCGCCTCACCGGGCTGACGAGGTCAATCTCTGCAAGCTTGGGGATCAGGTCCATGGGGAACTCTCCCCGGTTCCAGCAGTCCACAGCAATCGGCTTTACTTCCCGCGCGAGGAACCCGCGGATTTCGGCAAGGCGGTCCTGCTCTTTGGTGGTGAGCATCTGCTCGAATCCAAAGAAGTCACCGTCAGCGTAGGGGAGGTTGTCAATGTCATTAGCAGCCTTGGACATGGTGTTCCTTCACATGTGGTCAGCAACGGCCGGAGGGGGCCAGGAGTCCGCGATCGGTAAGTTACCCGTGAGTAACATACTGATCAGTAACATACCGTATGCTGAGCCGAAAACAAAGGAGCCGCGGCTGATGGTCTCACCATCAGCCACGGCTCCCGTGTGTTTTTCACATCCTGTTCAAACAGTAGGGCTACTCGGACTTGAACCGAGGACCTTAGGATTATGAGTCCCGCGCTCTAACCAGCTGAGCTATAGCCCCGTGCGCCCGGCGGCACCGTCCAGGCAGGACCGCGCCCCGGGGCAAAAACACTCTAACAATAGTAGTCGAGCATGCGTGGTGCCCACGCCACGCTGAACCCGCGGTGTCGTCAGACCTGGATGTCGTCGTAGCTTGCGCCCCTGTACAAATCTTCAAATTTCTGCAGGACGCCATCGATGCTGTGCGGTTCCACCATGGCGCGGCTCGCCTTGCCCATCATGGCCCGGTCTTCGGCCGGGAGGCTGAGCACCTGGGATATCTTCGCCGCGAGGTCATTGATGTCGTTGGGCCGGAAGAGGTAGCCGTTCTCGCCGTCGTTGACCAGGTGTGGCAAGGCCATTGCATCTGCCAGCACAACGGGAGTGGAAGCCGACATCGCCTCGAGAGTGACCAGGGACTGAAGTTCGGCTGTACCGGGCATGCAGAAGAGGTCTGCCTTAATGTAGGCCTCCCTGAGCTCTGCGTCACTCGCCAGGCCCAGGAAGGTCACCCTGTCCTTCAGCCCAAGGCGCTCCACCTGCGCCTCAAGCGCCGGCCTGACCTCGCCCCCGCCCACAATCTGGAGATGCACGTTCAGCTCTGCCGGAGTCTTTGCCACAGCATCGATCAGCACATCCACATGCTTCTCTTCCGCCAGCCGCCCGGCGAACAACACGGTGGGCGCTGAGTTTGGCTCCAGGGCTTCCCCCGGCTGGAGCTCGTAGGCTGCCGAATCTATGCCGTTGGAGAGGGGAAGGACCTTCCCCAGGAAGGCATGCTGGTGCATGGCCTTGGCCGCGAGCGGTGTAGGGGTGGTAACCACGTCCGCCTTACCCATGACCTTGCCCATGTCCTTCCAGGAGATGCGCCCGATAATGTCCTTGAACCACTGCGGGAAAGGCATGAACGGGTTGAGGTTCTCCGGCATGAAGTGATTGGTGGCCACCACCCTGATGCCCCTCTTCACGGCTTCGTAGAGTACGTGCTCGCCGATCATGTAGTGGCTCTGGATGTGGACAACGTCCGGCTGCACTTTGTCGAACAGGAGGCTGATTTCCTTCTTGATCTCCCATGGAAAGCAGATCCGGAAGTATTCGTGGGTGGGCACCTTATGGGAGCGCAGCCGATGGACCGTCGCCTCGTCCCGAAACTCGGTGTAGCTCGAGCCCTTGTCCTGCCGGCAGGCCAGCACATGCACGTTATGCCCGCGTCCGGTCATGCCTTTGGCCAGGCGGTAGCCGAACTGTGCTGCTCCATTGATGTGGGGCGGATAAGTATCCGCGGCGATCAGGATGGTGAACGGTTCCTGGCTGTCGGGCTCTTCTTGGCTATCGGGCATTGTCACGTGGAAAGCTCCTGGTGTTCACGTTGAGGACAGCGGCAGCCGCTGTTCCGTGCAGGGTGCCGGTGCCTGGGGCACCGGTTGCCGGCTGAGTCTTGTCGGCTGAGTGCCCTACTGGACCCGCCCCGCGGCCTTCCGCGCGTCCTTCTTGCGCTTTGTGACCTCGGGATGGTGCCTGGAAAGGGCTATCACTCCCACGATAGCAAGGGTTGCCGCCGTACCCATCGAAATGGCCATCACGGCGTGGACATCAGGCCTCAGTTCGCCGAGGATGGCAATGCCGATCGCGATCCCGACAATCGGGTCCACCACAGTGAGTCCGGCAATCACCAGGTCCGGTGGCCCGCCGGAATAGGCGCTCTGGACGAACCAGGAGCCCAGCCCTCCGGCGGCGGCGATTGCCACAACCGAGTACCACGGCACGTTGAGCAGTCCCAGCCCGTTCGGATCGAGAAGGTGCTTGCCGATGATGCGCGTCAGAACGGCCACGAAGCCGAACAGGACGCCTGCTCCGATGATGTACACAAAAGCGCTCATCCGGTGCCTGAACATAACTGCCAGTGACCCGAAGAGGCCCACAGCGAGAGCGAGGAGGAGCACGATGGTGAGTTCGTCGTCGGAACTCACATGATGGTTTTCCTGGGTCACGTTGACGGCCAGCAGGACGAACAGTGCGGACCCCGTCACACACGCCGAAATGGCCACCACCGTGGCCCGGTTGATGCTGATGCCCTGGTCTCGGGCGTTGACCACCGTGGTGATCACGAGGGCGATGGCCCCGATGGGCTGGACCACGGTGAGCGGTGCAGTGACGAGGGCAATGGAGTTCATCGCCATTCCGGCCACCAGCAGGAGCAGCCCGAATACCCAGCGGGGGTTACGGAGCAGTCGCAGGAACCCGTTCGAGCTCAAGGCGAGCCCGCCCGTGTCGGCTTTGACCGCGCTCCCCTGCCGCTGCGCACCGAAAGCCAGGAAAAAGGCACCCAATACCGCAAGGAAAACCGCCAGCCATACCATCAGCGACGTCCGCCGTCGTCGGCGCTTTGCATTTTGCCTTTCCTGACGATGGCCCGGAAGTAGTTGAAGGCGGCCACCCAATGCCCTAGAAGTCCAAATCCCAAAAATACCCAGGCAATGACGAAATACACCTCAGTCAGGGGGATGGGCAGTTTGGACAGTACCAGCAAAGGCGTGCCCACCAACAACAGGGCTGTACGGATCTTGCCGATGCGGCTGACGGGAAGATCGGGGTGGTTCCGGAAATAGAACAGGGAAGCTGACAGCAGGACGGCGTCCGGGACCAGCAACGCGGTGAGGTACCACCACTCCACCACTCCGGCTATGACCAGGGTGACGGCAACTGAGATCAGGGCCAGACGGTCGGCCATCGGATCCAGGATTCGCCCGAGCCTGGACGTCTGGTTGAAGCGACGGGCGATATACCCGTCGATCCAGTCGGTGCTGCCCATGATCGCCAGGACAAGCACGGCAAAGCCGTATTCCTTTCGGGCAAGCACGAGCCAGACAAAGAGAGGCACACCCATAAAGCGCAGGACGGTAAGGATATTGGGGACGGTGAAGATCAGGTCGTGATCGACCTGCGGCTGTCCCGGCCGGGCACCAGCGCCGATAAACTTCATCCGTTCACCCTTTCGATGCCGGCAACGGCGTTATGGCTGAGCTCAGCTCAGGTCCTAACTCTTGAACAGTTTCCGCAGCAGAACCAGAAAAACGGCGGCGGAGGCGGCAAAGGCGGCGAGAGGCTTCCATCGCAGCTCCGGCTTGCCTGAACTCCCCTTGGGGATGGAGGCGGACGCCGCTTCTGTGAGGGCTGCGATCCGGCCTCCAACTGTTGCCTGCCCGTCCTTCAGCATCGCTTGGGCTCCGGTAAGCAGTGCCTGGCCCTGCACCCTGACGTCGAGTTCTTCGCCGAGATCGTCCCGGATCCCGGTGAGATGGTGACGGCGCTGCGTCAGGCGGCGGCGCAGCTCGGCTTCGGTGGGGGCGGGAGCAAGATCGGGTTCGGCAGCAGCCTTTGCTTCCTTCTCCGCCTTGGCCATGGCGGCCTTCGCGTCCTTTTCGGCTTTGGCGGCCTTGACCTGTTCCGGCGAAGGATCCAGGATGCTGGCATCAAAGTCTGAGCCCTCCTTGACCACTCCGAGATCGTGCTTGAATCCACGAATGGTGTCTTCCGGCAGCAAGGGCATGGCCTTCTTGAACTTGCGCAGGCCCACCAGGGCTCCTATGAGGGTGATCAGGAGGAAGACCGCGCAGACGATCAGGGCTGCGAGCCAGGCGGGCATGATGGTGGCCAGGCCCATAATGGCGGCAACAATAAGTCCCGTCAGCAGGAACGCGGCGAAAACCAATGCCACGGCGAAGAAAGCAGCCGCCGTGCCAAGTTGAATGCCTTTACGCTTGATCTCCACCTTGGCGAGGGCGATCTCGTCGTTGATCTGGCGTGGCAAGAGCCTGATAACAAGCCTCAGGGTTTTGGGCAGCGCGGTGAGGCGCAGTCCGTTGCTTGTCCGGCCGCTGTGACGTCCGCTCATCGGTACCGCCTAACTGGTTCCATCTTCGTTCCGCTATCGCTGGGTGCCGGGCCGACGCCACTATCCGCATCCCCCGTTGTCAAAACTATCATTCAGGGTGTTGACGGGCCTGGGGCGGCAGCGCGCCGCGCGTCCTCCAACGCTGTAGAAGTTTTCTCAGGGCCCTAGGATTGACTTCCGTGACTATTCCCCCCACTCCCGGCGATTTCCTGAGCCGCCGCCGGAAGATCCTGTACATTCTTCTGCTCGGTGCCCTCACAGCCCTGGGTCCCTTCACCGTGGACCTGTACCTCCCGGCTTTCCCTGCTTTGGAGGCCAGCCTGGGAGTTTCCGAGGCGGCTGTTCAGCTGACGCTTACGGGCACGACTGTGGGGTTTGCCCTCGGCCAGCTGGTGGTTGGTCCCTTCAGCGACAAGTTCGGCCGCAGGCTTCCGCTGATCATTGCCACGACACTGCACATTGCCGCATCGGTGGGCGCTGCGCTCTCTACGGACATCACCAGCCTGGGGATCTTCCGTGTCCTCATGGGAGTAGGTGCGGCCGGAGGCGGAGTAGTGGCGATGGCCATGGTCCGGGACCTCTTCAGCGGGTATGCCATGGTGCGGATGTTTTCACGGATGGCCCTGGTCAATGGTCTGGCACCGATCCTGGCTCCGGTTATCGGTTCGCAGCTGCTGCTGGTGATGCCGTGGCCCGGCATCTTTGTCTTCCTGGCAGGCTACGGCACGGTGGTGGTTGTGGCTGCGATCTTCCTGGTGCGCGAGACCTTGCCCTCCGAGGCCCGCGGACGATCCGGGTTGACGGCAGGACAGCGATACAAGCTGTTGTTCTCCGACAGGATCTTCGTCGGGCTGCTGATGGTGGGAGGCCTGAACTTCGCCGGACTCTTCGCCTACCTTTCCGGTTCACCCTTCCTATTCCAGGACGTGTACGACTTCAGTCCCCAGGAGTATGGCCTGCTCTTCGGCATCAACTCGCTGGCAATTGTGGCAGGAGTGCAGACAAGCTCACGCCTCATAAAAAGCGTCCCGCCGCAGTGGATCCTCGCCTGTTCCACAGCCTGGATGTTCTTTATGGCCCTGCTGATTGTTCTCTTCGACCAGTTGGGATTCGGCCTGTGGGGCGTCCTGGTACCACTGTGGTTCTACATCCTGGGCACCGGCTTCACGTTTCCGTCCGTTCAAGTCCTTGCCTTGGCCAATCATGGCGCGCAGGCAGGGACGGCCGCCTCTTTGCTCGGTGCCGCCACCTTCATGCTGGCCGGCATCATCTCTCCCGTAGTGGGTGCCCTCGGCGTTGATTCCGCCACGCCCATGGGAGCAGTCCAGGCTGGCTGCATCCTGCTTGCCGCTGCTGCCCTCTGGCTGGTGGTACGGCCCCGGACTGTCCCTTCCATCCACGGGTAGGCTGAAATCATGGCTCAAAAACTCCACCGCAACGGGCGCGGGCTCTTTCTCGGAGCGCTGCTGGGCGGCGTCGCCGGCTTCTTTGCGGGGCGGATGATGGGGAACATCGCCCTCGGAATCATCCTGGGCGCATTGGTGGGAGCGGCCTTGCTCTACCGGGTGAATCCCGGCCCCTGGAACCGCGAGTAGTCCGCTCCACCAGTAGTCCCTGCGCCCGGATGCGCGATAAAGTTGTATATGCCCAACTGGCGGGATCGTCCTTCTCTTCCGGCCACGTGGCAGCGGTGCGACACCGGGATCCTGCCTCTGTGGTGGGAACGGCTGTGCAGCCAAACCAGCCCCCAATCAGCCGCCCTCTATGCGGCGGGCCTTTTCACAGAGGACCGTCGCCGTCCTATCGCCCAATGGTTCAATCCAGCCTTCAACGCCGCGCTCCTGGTGGCACCTGAAACGTCCCCGGAGTGGCCCGTGCAGCGCTTCGGGATCTTCTACGCTCCGCCCAACGCCGGCTTCACCCGCGTCCACTCAGCGCCTCATGAATGGCACCCGCGGAAACCCCGGGAATCCCCTACCGAAGACGAAGCCTTCCAGGCGGCTGTCGCGGAGGCTGAACGGTTTTTGCAGGTAGAGATGGATTTTGTCTGAATGGCCTCGATGGCGGCCGCCAATCCCCGCAATCTCCGCGAAGCCGGCTGACAGAAGCTCACAAAAAAGGTCCCGCAGCGGGTTTCACCTGCTGCGGGACCTGTGTGCTCCTCCTGCTGGACTTGAACCAGCAACCCTTCGATTAACAGTCGAATGCTCTGCCAATTGAGCTAAGGAGGAATGAAGCAGGTACGACATTAGCAAAGCTTTTGCCCCTATGGGAAATCGAGAGCCCTGGAGGGATAAATACCCCGCCGGGGTACGAAAAAGCCTCCGTCCGAAGAGTCCGGACGGAGGCTGTGCGCTCCTCCTGCTGGACTTGAACCAGCAACCCTTCGATTAACAGTCGAATGCTCTGCCAATTGAGCTAAGGAGGAATGAAGCGGCTATAAGCCTAGCAAACACTGGCCGTGGAAACGAAATTGGAACAGTTTCAGGCCTCAGCCCGCAGCGCCCGGCGCTCCATCTCCAGCTGCATGAGTTCCCGGTTCAGCCGCTGGAACTCTTCCGGGTCAGCCGAAGGGTCCAGCCGTTGCAACTGGCCCATCTTCTGGGCCTTGACCTTGGTGATCTGCAGCTCGAAGAGGCGCGCCAGGATGTCCTTGCAGTACTTCTGCACGCCATCTGCCGTGCTGGCAGGCAGAGGGACGACGGCGAGCTCGGACACCAGCGGGCGCAGCGGCTCGGGAACCTCCTGGCGCAGCTGCTCCACCCACCGGACGGGGTCAGCCGCGAACCCCAGTCCGGTGGCACGGATTGCTTCGTGAACAGCGAGGTAGGCGGGGGTTGAGAACCGGGCATCGCTGAAACGCTGCCATGTTTCGCCCTCGAGCATCCCGGGTTCCTGGACGGCGACCTCCAGGGCCTGCCGTTCCATGGACGCGACGGGATCCCTGGGATCAGGACGGTTGAAGGAGGGCAGGACTCCGGCCGGGGTGGCCGGAGCCACGCCTGGCCCCTGCGACGGCTGCAGTCCTTGTTTGGCGGCTGCATTGACCACCCGGAGAACTTCATTGGGGTCGGGCATTCCCAGCCAGCCTGTGAGAGCCTGGCAGTAACCCGTGCGCGTTGAGGCATCCCGGATGGCCGCCACCACCGGGGCCGAGGCCCGGAGTCCCTGCACCCGCCCCTCCACGGTGTCCAGGTCAAATTGCTTAAGGGTGCTTCGGATGGCGAATTCGAACAGGGGTCGCCGCGACTGAACCAGTGCGTGGACTGCGGCATCACCCTTTGTCTGGCGGAGGTCACAAGGGTCCGCGCCCGTTGGCTCCACAGCCACGAAGGTCTGGGCAACGAACCGCTGGTCCTCCTCGAAGGCGCGCAGCGCCGCCTTCTGCCCCGCGGCGTCGCCGTCGAACGTGAAAATTACTTCCCCGCCGCTGCCGTCGTCGGAAAGCAGCCTGCGGGCAATCTTGATGTGGTCAGTGCCGAAAGCCGTTCCGCAGGTGGCCACGGCGGTCACGATGCCCGCGAGGTGGCAGGCCATCACATCCGTGTAGCCCTCCACCACCACAAGCCGGCGCTCTTTGGCGATATTGCGCTTGGCGAGGTCGATCCCGTAAAGAACCTGGGACTTCTTGTAGAGGGTGGTCTCAGGTGTATTGAGGTACTTGGGGCCTTGGTCGTCCTCGTACAGCTTGCGGGCGCCAAAGCCGATGGTGTCGCCGGCGATGTCCCTGATGGGCCAGATGAGGCGTCCCCGGAAGCGGTCGTAGATTCCCCTGTTGCCCTCGGAAAACATACCCGTAAGCCTGAGCTCGGGCTCGGTGAAGCCCCGCCCGCGCAAATGCTTCAGCAGGGCATCCCAGCCCTGCGGGGCATAGCCGACACCGAAGTGCTCAGCAGCCGCACGGTCGAACCCCCGGGTCTGGAGGAACTTGCGCCCCTCGGCCGCGCCCGTGGTCAGGAGCTGCCCCCGAAAGAATTCGTCCGCTATCTTGTGGGCGTCCAGGAGCCGTTGCCGTTTGCCCACCTCTTCGCGGTTCGGCCCCGTTCCGCCGTCCTCATACCGGAGTTCGAAGCCGATACGCGCTGCCAGCTTTTCCACGGCCTCGTGGAACGTTGAATGGTCCAGCTTCTGCACGAACGCGATAACGTCCCCATCTTCACCGCAGCCGAAGCAGTGGTACCTGCCCACCTGCGGCCGCACCGTGAAGGACGGCGAACGCTCATCGTGGAAAGGGCAGAGGCCTTTGAAGGTGCCCATGCCAGCGCCCTTGAGGGTCACGTAGCCGTCCACGACTTCCTTGATGTCCGTGCGCTGCCGGACCTCGTCAATGTCTTCGCGTTTGATCAGGCCGGCCACAGAGTCATCCTAGTACGACGGTCCGACAGCCACTTGCCGGAAAAGGCGTTCGACGCCGGAACAGCCTTTAGCGGGCGGGTCACCAAAGCGAGGGCAGGCTGCCCACGAGCCGTTCATACATCGCGAGCGCGGAGCCGTCCGTCAGGGAAGCCACCTGGTCGATGACCACGCGTAGCCGGGCGCCGTCGTCGTCCGCGGCCCGCCAATCGGCAGCGAACATGGGCTCGAGGTGCCGGTCACCGCTGGCGTTCAGTTCCGTGACGAGGGCATGGAGCACTTCGCGCTGGCGCTCATAGATGGGCTGGCGGTGCTCAGTGGTCATCACAAAGGTGGTGGCCAGTCCCTTCATCACAGCGATTTCCATCACGGTCTCATCCGGCACGATCAGCTCGGCGTTGTACCGGGTCAGGTCCTCGGGGCCGTAGACGGCACGGGTGGTCTCCAGTGCACTCTGGCAGAAGCGCCCGATCAGCTGGCTGGTCATGTCCTTCAGCGCGGCCATGGCCTTGCGGCTGCCGTCTGCCTCCCGGACCCACACTGACGTTGCCTCAAGCCGGGCCAGGGCGGCGTCGATGGCTTCGGGATCGTTGTGGGGCAGGTACCACTGCTTGGCGTAACCCACCACGCGGGCCCGGTGGTCGGGGTTGTCCATCCAGCCCAGCTGGAAGTGACCGGCGACGATGGCGTCCTCGACGTCATGGACGGAGTAGGAGATGTCGTCGGCCAGATCCATGACCTGCGCTTCAAGGCACGAGCGCCGTTCCGGGGCCTCGTCACGGATCCAGTTGAAGATGGGGAGGTCGTCCTCGTACGCGCCGAACTTGCTGGTGCGCTGCCCATGGATCACCGGTGCCTCAAGGGCGGACCAGGGGTATTTGGCGGCGGCATCAAGGCTGGCGCGCGTCAGGTTCAGGCCCGCGGGGCTTCCCTCCGCATCCAGCACTTTGGGCTCCAGGCGGGTCAGGAGCCGCAGGGTCTGCGCGTTTCCTTCAAATCCGCCGATGGAATGCGCCATCTCGTTGAGCGCGGATTCGCCATTGTGGCCGAACGGGGGATGGCCCAGATCGTGGCTGAGGCAGGCGGTGTCCACGACGTCGGGATCGCAGCCAAGGGCGCGGCCAAGCTCGCGTCCCACCTGTGCCACCTCCAAGGAATGGGTGAGCCGGGTCCGGACGAAGTCGTCGGTGTCCGGGGCGACCACCTGGGTCTTGGCGCCGAGCCTGCGCAACGCCGAGGAGTGCAGGACGCGTGCCCGGTCGCGTTCGAAATCCGAGCGGTAGGTGTTTTTGGGCGGTTCCTCTACCCAGCGGGCAAAGTCGTGGGCTTCATAGCCGGGAAGGACAGGAGCTGTGGTCCTGGTTTCAGCCACCAGAGACGTCCAGTTCCGCAGCGGTGATGTCCCGCGACTGGTCGGCGTCCATGCAGCGGTCCTGCAGCCAGTCCTTGGGCAGGGCGGGCTGTTTGGGTGAGCCTGCACGGCCGCGGGGGCCCTCAGCGTCGACGCCGGGGTACGGGGAATCGAGGTCCAGCTGGTCCAGTATCCCGCGCAACACCTCAAGGGTGGGCACGGTTGCCAGCTTGGTGCGGAGTTCGCTGCCCACGACGTAGCCCTTGAAGTACCAGGCCATGTGCTTGCGGATTTCCCGGAGCGCCTTGTATTCGTCGTCGAACGTCTCGATCATCAGTTCCGCGTGCCGGTAGACACCTTCGGCCACCTGACGCAGGCCTGGCTTATGCCGTTCGTCGCTGCCCTCGAAAGCAGCCATGAGGTCCCCGAAGAGCCACGGCCGGCCCTGGCAGCCCCGGCCGATCACCACACCGTCCACTCCGGTCTCGCGGACCATGCGCACCGCATCTTCGGCTGACCAGATATCGCCGTTACCCAGGACAGGAATGTCCGGCAGCGCCTCGCGCAGGCGGGCAATTGCCGACCAGTCGGCCTGACCCGAATAGAACTGGGCCGCGGTGCGGCCGTGAAGAGCGACGGCGGCAACACCTGAATCGCGGGCAATCCGGCCGGCGTCGAGGTAGGTCAGGTGGTCCTCGTCTATGCCTTTGCGCATCTTGATGGTCAAGGGAACATTGCCCTTGGAGGCTTCGCGCACAGCGGTCTGGACGATCGAGGTGAACAGGTCGATTTTCCAGGGCAGGGCTGCTCCCCCGCCGCGGCGGGTTACCTTGGGCACAGGGCAGCCGAAGTTCAGGTCGATGTGATCAGCGCGGTCTTCTTCAACGAGCATCCGCACTGCCTGCGCCACGGTTACGGGGTCCACACCGTAGAGCTGAACGGAGCGGACTTTCTCGTCGTCGTCGTGGGAGATGATCCGCAGCGATTCCGGGGTGCGCTCCACCAGTGCCCGGGAAGTGACCATCTCCGCTACGTACAGCCCGCCGCCGTATTCACGGCAGAGCCGGCGGAACGCGGTGTTGGTGATTCCGGCCATGGGGGCCAGCACCACGGGGGTGTCCACCGTGATGGGGCCCAGTTTCAGCGGAGGGAGTTCCAGCTTGGGGGCGGGAGGCGTTGCTACAACAGTCACCCGTCCATTGTCTCAAAGCGGGGCAAATCGGGCTGCAGCGTGTGCACCTGGCAGATGAAAACTTTGGGGAGCGGACTGCTGCCCGGTCAGGGCCGTTCGGCCGCCCGCCTTCCCCTCCGGGTTCCTTCTGTTGCTCCGGCGTCCCGTGTTCTGCCAGGTGATGCACTGCCAGGTGCTGAAGTCTCTCCAGAGTCTCGCGTCGCATCGCCGCGGGCCACCGCTGCGGCCGCTGCCAGCGCGCCGGTGTCCTCGACGTCGTCGGGTTCTATGGCAGGCGAACCCGCCCGTGAGGCTGGCAGGCTGCTTGCGTCCCTGACGCCCGCTGCCCTTATCCCGGTGGCTTTGACAACGAGGACGGCGATAAGCGTCGTGACAGGGATGGCCAGCACCAGGCCGACGGAGCCAACGAGGGTCCTGATGACTTCCTCGGAGAGTTCGGCGCTGGTGAGCGCTTCGCCCAGAGGCCTGTTGTAGAGCATCACGATGATGAGGGTTGGCAGGGCCGCGCCCGCATAGGCGAAGGCGATGGTGTACACGGTGGAGGCGATGTGGTCCCGGCCGATCCGCATCGCCGAGGAGAAGAGTTTGCGGGCACTGGTCTCGGGCGCCAGTTCGTAGAGCTCCCAGACAGCCGATGACTGGGTGATGGTGACGTCGTTAAGGACGCCCAGCCCGGAAATAATGAGCCCGCAAAGGATGATCCCGGAGATGGAGATGTTGGCCGAAACATTACTCAGGGTGGCGGCGTCGTGACTGCCCACTCCGGCAAGGTTGGCTGCATCAGTGGCCCACGCTGCCAACAGCGCGGTGATCACCAGGCCGAAGATGGTGCCCAGCAATGCCGTTGAAGTCCTGGCAGAGAAACCATGGGCAAAGTACAGCACCCCGATCATGATCACCGTGGAACCTACCAGCGCCAAAAGAAGAGGCGGCTTGCCCTCGACCAGGCCAGGGAGCATAAAGGCGACAAGAACGGCATAGGCGCCAATGAGTCCGACCAGTGCCCGTAGCCCCCGCCAGCGTGCCACCGCCACAACTACTACCGCATAAAGGACAGCAAGCAGGATGATGGGCAGAGTCCGGACGAAGTCAACGAAGATGTAGGCAGGCGTTCCCTGGGCTGAGGAGGCACCCTGGGCGTTTGAAAGGTTGAGGTAACGGATGTTGTCACCCACTTTGACGCCGTGGGACTTCACGACATCGGGGTTGATGACCACCTTGACAGGGTTCCCGCCCTTATCCGGCTCGGTGTAGGCAAAGGTGCAGTCCGAACCCTGTTGGGACGGCTGAGCGCCGCTCTGCTCCCCTGTGTCCTGCTGTCCGCCAGGCGGTTCTCCTGCGTTCTGCTGCCCGCTGTTCTCTTGTCCGCTGCTGGCGGGGGCCTGGGTGCAGGATTCCACCACCACCCGCTGGATTTTGCCGGTATCAAACGTGACTCCTGGCGCGGCCGTGTAGGGGCTGGCGAGGGTAAGCCCTTCCTTGCTGCCGGAGGGCCACATCATGACCATGGCCGCCAAAGTGAGCAGGGTCAGCGGAACCAGGACTGCCGCGAGGAGCCAGTTGGCCCGTCTCCTGGAGGCGATGGCTTCCGGCGTTGGCTCCGAATGCTCAGTGTGGCCGTGCGAGTGTCCGGATCCCATCAGCAGTTCGACCTCATATCTTCAACTCTACGCGTGGTGCAGTGGCCCCCCGGAAGCGGTTAGTCCGAGACGACGAAAGTCTCGGCGCCCTGCCGGCGGGCCTTGCCCGATTCCAGCAGGGGTTCGACGACGGCGCGCAAGGCAGTCATCGAGTCATCCAGTTCCAGCAGCACCGGGTACTGGTAGGCGATGAGGGCCAACAAGTCACGTACGGCCGCCTGCGCCTCATCCGGAGCAAGCTTCGGATCATGGCCCAGAAAGACGTCCGACGGCTGGACAGGCTGCCCCGGTTCTGAGGTGCCCTGCGCATAACTGATGGCGAAGGCCTGCAGTTTGCCTTTTCTGCTGGCAGGCACGCCGGCCCCGAAGGCGCTCGCTTTGGGAGCCCTCAGCACGATGGCACCGTGCGCTCCGCTGAGATCATCGAGAAAAAGCCGCTGAACTGTGGAAACAGCGAGGTCCCCCGGGCTGTCCCAGTCGTGGACGGCCGTGTAATACCGCCCAACCGCGTCGCTGAGCTCCACGGAACCGGTGGCCAGGTCCTCCACCCGCTCGGACGCTGCTTCCTCTGAACCGTCCCCAAAGACCGGGAGCTTCAGGGCTGCCGGCTCCACCACTATCAGCTGCGAGCGCTGGATGGGAGTGAGCCCTGCCTGCGCGGCAAAAGCGGCAGCCGGTGTACCCGGCTCCACCTTGCATCGCAGTTTGGAAACGCCCGACGGCGCCGCCTTCGCTTCGTGCCGCAGCATGGTCAGCAGCGTGGAGCCTACGCCCTCCCGCCGGTGGTCGCGGGCAACCTCAATGTAGGCCCAGAGCCTTTCAGGGTGGAGGGACGCTTCGTGAACCACGCCTGCAGCGACCGGAATCGCGACGCCGTCAACAACGTCTTCGGCCACGATGCACCGGCGCCAGGGAGCATTTCCTGAAGGTGCGAGCGTTCCTCGGAACTGCCCCGCCTGGACAGTTTCGGGGTCTCCCCACATTTCCAGCAGCGCGAGGTCATCGCCGTCGCGCCATTCCCTGTACTCAATGGCCATACTCAGGCACCCACCAGCCGGGCGGCGAGGTAGGCCTCCACCTTGTCGAGCGAAACACGGTCCTGGCTCATGGTGTCGCGCTCACGGATGGTGACCGCCTGGTCCTCGAGGGTATCGAAGTCCACGGTGATGCAGAACGGCGTACCGATCTCGTCCTGGCGGCGGTAGCGGCGGCCGATGGCACCGGCGTCGTCGAACTCGATGTTCCAGTTCCGGCGCAGCTGGGCGGCAAGGTCCTTGGCCTTCGGGGACAGGTCCTCGTTGCGGCTCAGCGGAAGAACGGCAGCCTTGACCGGAGCGAGGCGGGGATCGAGCCTGAGCACTGTACGGACATCGACACCGCCCTTGGCGTTGGGGGCCTCATCCTCGGTGTAGGCATCCACCAGGAAGGCCATGAAGGAGCGGGTCAGGCCTGCGGCCGGCTCGATCACGTATGGGGTGTAGCGCTCATTCGTAGCCTGGTTGAAGTAGCTCAGGTCCTGGCCGGACGCCTTCGCATGAGTGGAGAGATCGAAGTCGGTGCGGTTGGCGATGCCCTCCAGCTCGCCCCACTCCGAGCCCTGGAACCCGAAGCGGTATTCGATGTCTGTGGTTCCCTTGGAGTAGTGGCTGAGCTTGTCCAGCGGGTGCTCAAAGAAGCGGAGGTTTTCCTCGCGGATGCCAAGGCCGGTGTACCAGGCCATGCGCTCCTTCATCCAGTACTGGTGCCATTCCTCATCTGTGCCGGGCTCGACGAAGAATTCCATCTCCATCTGCTCGAACTCGCGGGTACGGAAGATGAAGTTTCCGGGCGTGATCTCGTTGCGGAAGGACTTGCCGATCTGGCCAATACCGAACGGCGGCTTCTTCCGGGAAGTAGTGAGCACGTTGCTGAAGTTCACAAAGATGCCCTGGGCGGTTTCCGGACGGAGGTAGTGAAGGCCTTCCTCGTTTGCCACGGGACCCAGGTAGGTCTTGAGGAGGCCGGAGAACTCCTGCGGCTCGGTCCACTGGCCGCGTGTTCCGCAGTTGGCGCAGGCGATGTCCTTCAAGCCGTTCTCGGCCGGGCGGCCCTTCTTTTCCTCATACTCTTCTTCGAGGTGGTCCGCGCGGTAGCGCTTGTGGCAGGAGAGGCACTCCACAAGGGGATCGGAAAATACGTCGACGTGGCCGGACGCTTCCCATACCTGGCGGGGCAGGATCACTGAGGAATCAAGGCCGACGACGTCCTCACGGCCGCGGACCACTGATTGCCACCACTGGCGCTTGATGTTTTCCTTCAACTCGGCACCCAAGGGCCCGTAGTCCCACGCTGAACGGGAGCCACCATAGATTTCACCGGCCTGGAAAACGAATCCCCGGCGCTTGGCGAGGGAAATGATCTGGTCGAGGACGGATTTTGCTGCCATGGTAACTCCAATTTCTACAGGCCGCTGGGTGCGGTCCGCGCGGTCTGGCCCCGGATCCCCGGCTGGTTGCCGGGCGGGGCGATGCAAGGTTCGCAGTCCCCCAACCAGCAGTAGATGCGGTTCTGAGCCCTCAAAACGACATGCTACTTACTTGGGCGTGCGGGAAAGCTGTGCAGAAAAGCTGCGGTTCCTAGACTACCGGCCTCCCGGCGCGTTGGCTCGCCGGGTGGCCATCCGGCGACGCTACCTTCTGAGGATCCCCCGCGGCCAGGGCAAGGTGGCAAGGACGATTGCGCCGAGGGTCAACAGAGTGCCCAGCACCGTAGGGAGGGCTATCACTGTTCCAGGGGTGGGGAAGACCACGTCCAGGCCAAGGGATCCCAGGAGTTGGCCCGCGATCATACCCAGCCCCGTCACCAGCACTCCGAGGCTGCGGACCAACAGGGCCCCAAGCCCGATGAAGACGCACCCCATCGGACCGCCAAGGTAGTACCACCATTCGGCGGGCAACGCATTGCCTGCACCCAGGACCGCAAGCTTCACCAGCCACGCCAGCCACAGCACCACGGTGCCGGAAACGAAGTTGACCAGCGTGGCGGCCAGGGGTGTGCCGTAGTGGGCGGTGGCGGTGCCGTTCATAGCCTGCTGGAAACTTATGAAGAAGCCTGCCAGTACAGGGAGCAGCAGGGGAAGGAGCAGCTGGCTTGGTTCACTCAATCCCGCGTCTGCACCCGGCCCTGCCGGGCCTGTGGCCGTAGCCGCCGGCGCCCCGAACCGTGGCGATACCGCCCAGGCCACGGCGGCAATCGTGAGCAGCGAGCCCAGGATCCGGATACCGGTGACGGACCGCTTTCCTGCCGGCCCGATCCCCAGCCTGTCCACAAGGAGCCCGCTGAGGGTCTGCCCCGTTACGGTCGCCACGGTAAACAGGGCAACGCCAAGCAGCCCAATGGTCAATGACTGGGCGAAAACAAACAGGGCACCAATACTTCCGGCCATGACATAGACGGGCGGAAAGCGGCGTTCCTTCACGGCCGGAAGGATCTGTGCGAGGCCGGCCCGTCCCTTGGGCAGGATCAGGCAAATGACCAGCATCAGGATCAGTCCTGTAGTGAAACTCACCGTCGCTGCTGCGATGCCGTCGTCCAGCTTCGTGCCCAGGGCTCCGTTGATCCGGCCCTGGAAGGGAATGGCCAGTCCGGCGGCAACAGCCAATGGCAGTCCTGCAACAAGGGGAAGGCGGGGAACGGAAGTCACCGGATCCACCCTACGTCAGGCATTATTGCTTGTATGAGCAACCCGGAGATTGAAGAGATTCCCATCCGTGACCAGATGATCCGCCTTGGCCAGCTGCTGAAGCTCGCCAACCTGGTGGAGGACGGCGTGCAGGCTACGGAGCTGATCAAGAACGGCCTCGTGCAGGTCAACGGGGAAATCGACGACCGGCGAGGCCGCCAGCTCCACGACGGGGACACTGTCACCGTCAACGGGCACACTGTCCAGATCATCGCGCCTTCCGACATTTAGCTGCGTTCGCTAGTGCATTTGCATCGGACGTTGGTGACGATGCGCTAACCAGGGGGCACCATCGAGTCATGACCAAATACCTCATCTCCTTCCCGAGCGAAGCCATGGTGCTCACCGACGAGGAGTTCCCGATTGTCTTCGCCGAATCCCACGCTGTGATCGCGGAGGCGAAGGCCGCCGGCGTCTACGTATTCGGCGGCGGGATCAATGAGGAAGTCGATCCTTTGCTGGTCTCCCCCGACGGGTCTGTGGGCACCGATGTCTATCCGGGCTCCGAGCTCAAGGGTGGGTTTACCGTGCTGGAGCTGACCACGCGCGAGGACGCTGTCGAGTGGGCGAGGAAGATCGCAGTGGCCTGCCGTTGCCCACAGGAGCTCCGCGAGTTCGGGTACGACCCCGAGAGCTAGTTGGGGGCTACTTGTTCAGGACCTCGTGGGTGAGGAACTCGGACACGTGGCCGATCTCTTGCTGGTTGATCCCGTGCCACATTCCTGTGTAAAGCACCTTGGTGAGTTTTACGTGCTTGCGCACCCAGCCCATGGTGAACTCGATCTTGTCCGGCGTGATGACCGGATCCTGCTGGTCCCGGCCCCAGAACATCGGCACACCGCCGTCGAGCTCGTGATCAAAGAAGTCCGGATCGTCGCCGGAATCCACCACAAAACCTGAAAGCCCGACGACGGCGGCAAAGTCCGTGGGGCGCTGCCTGAGCATCGTGGTGGCCATGGCCATGCCCATTGAGAACCCCAGCAGGGTCACGGACGGGTGGTTGCCTTTGATGCCGTCGAGCCAGTCCAGGACGTAGGAGGAGGCGATCTTGACGGCGTCGACCGAGTATTCGACGGATCCGGTCAAGGGGAACCACGTGAAACCCGGTCCCATGGCTATCGGAGCCCTGACGGATGCAACAACAAATTCCTCCGGCAGCATGTCCGCCAGGCTCAACAGGTCCTGCTCGTTGGCACCGTAACCGTGCAACAGGACAAGGAGCGGCTTGCCGGCCCGGGCCTCTTCGGGCTTGGACCAGAGAACAACAGGGGCAGGGAAGCTATCGGCTGAAGTCATGGGTCCATTCTTACAGTTACCCATTAGTAACAACCTACGGTGGCGTAGCTTTGGACCTGGAGGGCAGGATATGAAGGTGAGCCAAATCGAAGCCGCCTCCAGCCAGCCAGAGCCCATCCAGCCGCATCCCTGGAGCCGTTATGTAGCCATGGGCGACTCTTTCACCGAAGGCATCGGCGATCCCGAACCCGGCAATCCCGGTGGGCATCGAGGTTGGGCGGACCGCATGGCGGAGGAGCTCAGCCGCGGACACGAGGACTTCGCTTACGCCAATCTGGCCGTCAGGGGGCGCCTCCTCCAACAGATCGTGGATCAGCAGCTTGCCCCGTGCCTGGCCCTGAAGCCGGACCTGGTGACGCTCTCGGCCGGTGGAAATGATCTCATCCGCCCCGGGGGCGATCCGGATGCCCTGGCGGAGAAGCTGGACTCAGTGGTCCAGATCCTCAGCATGGACGGCGCCACGGTGGTGCTCTTCAACGGCCCGGACACAGGATCGTCGGTGTTGGGCCGGATCCGCAGCAAGGTGGCCATCTACAACGAGAATCTCCGCACGGTGGCTGCGAGGCACGATGCCATCATCGCCGACATGTGGTCACTGCGGCAGCTGCATGACCCGCAGATGTGGGACGCCGACCGGCTGCACTTCTCGCCGCTCGGTCACCACACCATTGCGGCGATGGTCCTTGATTCGCTCAACGTCAAGCACACGCTGGAACCGCTCGCGCCGAAACCATTGCCTCCACGCAGCTGGCGCGAGGCACGGACCGGCGATCTTGTCTGGGCCAGGGAGTACTTTGTCCCCTGGGTGGTGCGGCGATTACGTAACCGCTCATCCGGTGATGGAATCACTGCCAAACGGCCCACTCCCGGCCCGGTGTTCGGACCCGGCATGCCACTGGGATCGGGTGAAGGCCCCCTTGCAACCGAGGACTCACGGCACTCGTAGCTTTCCCCGGCCGTTAAGCTGGAAGGAATACATCTGAGAGGCGTGACGTCGTGGACGCATTTTTCCTGCTTATCATCCTGGGGGTTCTGGTTCCCGTGGCAATCCGCCTGTTCCGCAGGTCCGGCGGCCGGAACCAGAATCAGGGCATTAACGGTCAGTACCCTGGCCCGCTGAACAACCAGAACAACCAGTACAGGGACGGTTACACCCAGCGGGACTATTACGGAGCTTTCGGCGCCTTCGACCAACCAGGCAACCAGCCCGGCAACCAGGGTCAATATGGACCGCCTCAGGTCCCGCCGTTCCAAGGACCAAACGGCTATCAGGATCCGAATGGCTACCAGGCTCCCGGCGGCTACCAGGCTCCCGGCCAGCCCGGTCAGCCCGCGCAGCCCGGCCAGGTGCCTTTCGAGGACAGCCCGGAGTATCGGGAGTGGCTGGCCCGCCAACAGCCCCAGCAGCCTTCCGCCCCGGAAACCCCGCCGCCGCCGTCGGCCCCGCAGGGATACCGGGCACGAAAACTGGCTGAACTGGATCAGCAGTACAGCAATGGTGAGATCGCCATGGAGGAGTACATGGCCCGCCGGGCAGAGATCATGAAGGGCTAAGCTAGTTTGGCCGCTTGCCCCCGGCAACGTCGCCACCCGAAACCCGGCCGCTCTTGTTCTGCAGCCTGTCGATGTGCTTCGAGGCCGCTGCCTTGCTGATATTGGCCGGGATCTCTTCGCCGGCCTCCCTCGCCAAGGTGTCCAGATAGCTGCGCTGAGCCGCTGTCATTGGTTCATCACCCGTGACCCAGTCCTCTGGATCGCGGTCCATTCCTGCTCCGGGTTCCGGAACCGGGCTGCCCAGAGTCTCGTCGTCCTTGTCCATAAAAACACTTTAGGACAAGCAACAATCCCGGTGTAGAGGCCTCGTTGCCATGCTCTGAAGACGGTCCGGCAGCGCTTCTCTGCAACGCGTCTGGAGCGCACCTAAGCCCGGAACAGCCTCCTGATGACGGTGCCTGCAGAGAGGGCGTCCAGTCCCTCGTTGATCTCCTCGAGCGGTTTGGTGTCTGTGTGGAGCAGCTCGACCGGGAGCTTCCCTTCCCGCCAGAAACCGAGGTAGCGGGGGATGTCACGTTCCGGGACGGAATCTCCCATATAGGAGCCGAGCAGTCGTTTCCCTGCCCCCGCAAACTGCAACGCCGGGACAGCCAGCTCTGCCGACGGATGCGGCAATCCAACCGACACGACTGCCCCTCCCCTGGTCAGCAGGTCAAGGCACGCACCCATCACCGCTGCCGAACCGACGGCCTCAACGGCCACGTCCACTCCATCCCCCGTGGCCTCCTCGACGAGCCGTGCCGCCTCTTCAGGGGTGCCGGCCGCCGTCGCCCCGCAGTCCCTGGCGATCTGGTGCTTTCCCGGGTTCGGGTCTATGGCGATGATGTGCGCGGCGTCGGCCAGCCGGGCAGCCATTACGGCTGACAGGCCAACTGCACCAAGCCCAACGACGGCGACCGACTGTCCCGGCGTCGCTTCCGCTGTGTTGAGCACCGCCCCCATTCCCGTCAGTACAGCGCATCCGAACATGGCTGCAACGGTGTCCGGAACGTCCTCGGGGATGACCACCGCGGACTCCCGTGCAACCACCGCATAATCGGCGAAGGCCGAAACCCCGAGGTGATGGTTGATCCGTTCTCCGGAGGCGGTCCTCAGCAAGGCACCGCCGTGGAGGAGGTCCCCGGAGCCATTGACTTCCGCCGCGCGGTGACACAGTGCCGGCCGGCCTGCCAGGCAGGCGCGGCAGGAACCGCAACTGGGAACGAATACGAGCACCACGTGGTCCCCGACACTGACATCTGCTATACCCGGCCCGAGGGCCACCACCCGCCCTACCGCCTCATGGCCGAGAGCCATAGGTAAAGGCCTGACGCGCGACCCGTCCACCACTGAAAGGTCAGAGTGGCAAAGGCTCGAGCACGTAATGGCCACACCGATCTCACCGGCCCTGGGTTCCGGTTGGTCCAGCTCCTCAATTCTCAGGGTGTTTGCCTCGGTGTGAGCGGTGCCGGGCGGAACTGTTGCATGGAGGACGGCCGCGCGCATCAGGTCCTACTTTCGTCCGGCTGCCAGCAGATCCGCTGTTCCCCTGGCATCGGCGGCATCAACGTCCAGCAGGGAGATCCCGCGGGTCTCTTTCAGGACGAGTACGGCAACGGCCGTCACCAGGCATGCACCCATGAGGTACAGGGCTACCGGAGTGGAGGAGCCGAAGGCGTTCAGCAGGGACGTGGCGATAATCGGGGCGAGCGAGCCGGCCACAATCGAGGTTACCTGGTAGCCAAGGGACACTCCGGAGTAGCGCATCCGCGTGGGGAACATCTCCGCCATGATGGCAGGTTGTCCGGCGTACATGAGGGCGTGGAAGAGCAGGCCGATGGTGATCGCGGAAAGGATGATGAGGTCGTTCGCCGTATCCATCATCGGGAAGGCAAAGAATCCCCAGGTGCCGCCCAGGATCGCTCCGGCCAGGTAGACGGGACGGCGGCCGAAGGCGTCCGACAGCTTCCCGACGAGCGGCACGGCGCAGAAGTGTACGAAGTGGGCAACCAGGAGAAGGAGCAGGATCCGTGACGTGTCTGTCTGGACAACCACCTTCAGGTACGTGATGGAGAACGTCACCACGAGGTAGTACAGGATGTTCTCCGCGAAGCGCAGGCCCATGGCGGTAAAGACACCACGGGGATAGCGGCGGAACACCTCGGCCACGCCGTAGCCCTTTTTCTCGACGGCTACTTCTTTACGGGCCTCGAGGAAGATGGGAGCGTCGCTGACTTTGGTTCGGATGTAGTAGCCGACGACGACGATCACCGCGGACAACCAGAACGCTACGCGCCATCCCCAGCCCAAGAAGTCAACGGACGACAGCACTGCCGAGAGCGTGAAAAGCACACCGGTGGCGAGCAGGTTGCCCACCGGCACGGCAGCTTGGGGCCAGCTGGACCAGAAGCCACGGGACGCGCTGGGGCTGTGCTCTGCGACGAGAAGCACGGCCCCTCCCCATTCCCCGCCTACAGCGAAACCTTGGACGAAGCGAAGGAAGACGAGCAGCGCCGGCGCCCAGTAGCCGATCTCGCCGAAAGTGGGAAGGCAGCCCATCAGGAAGGTGGATACGCCCACCAGGATGATGCTCAGCTGCAGGAGCTGCTTCCGGCCGAACTTGTCGCCGAAGTGGCCAAACACAATTCCGCCGATGGGGCGTGCAATGAAGCCGACAGCGTAGGTGACGAAGGCTGCGATGATGCCGTCCAGTTCCGTGCCCGAGTTCGGGAAGAACATCTTGCCGAAGACGAGGGTGGCGGCTGAGGCGTAGAGGAAGAACTCATACCACTCCACCACAGTCCCGGCCATGGAGGCGGTGACAACTTTTTTGAGCCCTGAAGCTTTGATATCAGTTTCTTCTAAACGCCTTGCGGCGGAGTTTTCCGTACTCATGATGCGAACTCCTTCAGCGTCTACATCGACGCCACGTGGAACCATTCGAAGGCGGACGCTGGTGACCTGCACCACGAACCGCCGGATTCATCGAGTATGGCCTCACATCAGTGCAGGCTCAACGGCGAAAAGTGCAGACATGCTCTGCAAAAATGCAGAAACTCTGCGCTCGAGGCCTGCCTAGGGAAAGAAGCTCCTGCGCAGCTCTTCGCTGAGCTGCCCGATCTCCGTGAGGAAACCGTCATGGCCAATCGGTGCCTCAATGACGTGGACGGGAACGTCGCCCGGCAGCGCCTGGGCAAGCTCGTGGGACTGTGCAGGAAAGTACAGCCGGTCCGTGTCAACCGCCGCCACAAAGAACTGGGCGGTCGCGGCAGACAACGCGTCCTTGAGTGGGCCGCGCCCCCGGCAGACGTCGTGGCTCATGAGCGCCTCGGTGATGGCAATGTAGCTGTTGGCGTCAAAACGCTTTACCAGCTTGCTGCCCTGGTGGTCCAGATAACTTTCCACCTGGTACCGGCCACGCTCCCCCAACGACACTGCCTGCAGCGGGCTTTCGCCACGCTGGGCATCCCGGCTGAATCTCGTGTCCAGTTCAGCAGCTGAACGGTAGGTGATGTGGGCGATGCGTCGGGCAAGGGCGAGCCCTGCTTCGGGCTCGGGCCCACCGTAGTAGTCCCCGCCGTTGAAATTCACGTCCTGTCGGATGGCAAGAGTCTGAGCCTGGGCAAAAGCGATCTGCTCTGCGGTGCTGCGCGCGCCGATGGAGATCACTCCACAGCGCTGCACCCGACCCGGATGGCTGACAGCCCACTCAAGGGCACGGGCACCGCCGAGGGAGCCGCCCAGCACGGCATACCAGCTGCCGATGCCCAAGGCGTCAGCAAGGCGCGCTTCCGCCGCCGTCGTATCCCGCAGCGTCACCAGCGGGAAGCGTGAGCCCCAAGGACGGCCATCGGGTGCCACCGTCGAGGGTCCCGTGGACCCGTAACAGCCACCGAGGATATTGATGGAGACGACGAAGAACTTGTCGGTGTCAACGGGGGCTCCCGGACCCGCCAGCTGTTCCCACCAGCCTTCCTCCTCGCTCTCACCGCGGGTAACATGCGTGCTCCCGGTAAGGGCATGCTGGATCAGGACAGCGTTGGAGCCATCACTGTTGAGGGTTCCCCAGGTTTCGTAGGCCAACGTGACGTCGGGAAGGTGGCCCCCGGCTTCGAGTTTGAGGCCGCCGATGGTGAGAAACCGGACAGTCCCGTCCGGAACGCTCTTCGGATGCGCAACGGGTTCCGTTGCAGGCAGTTCGGTTCCGGGCAGTTGGATTCCGGGTACGCCGGTGCGGTTGACGGCAATCGTCATAAGAGGACCTTTTCTACGCGCTTGCCTGCCATCAGCTGACTGACAGGCCAGGTCTTCACCCGGGGCACCCCACCGCGGAAGGAGGGTTGCCGGCCAGCAAGCCGGGGCTGTCGCTGGCACTCATGACCTTTTCAAAGTCTACGGAGAACGGTGCCGTAATAGCGAAGATTGTGACAGCAATATGACTCAGGAGGACAAAGGGCGACGACGACGCGCGATAGTAGCGCAGTTAGGTGACCCTAAGCTGAGAGGCCCATCACAAAGTGCCAAGATGAAGGCTATGCGCATGGATCACGTCTCTTACGCCTGTGAAAACGATGGCCTCGCGGCCACTACCGAACGAATTTCGTCCGCCTTGGGCGTCGAAGCTGTGAAAGGCGGGGTACATCCCCGCTTTGGAACCCGGAACATGATCATCCCGCTCGCCGGGCACAAATACCTTGAAGTCGTGGAGGTCCTTGACCACCCGGCATCAGATAAAGCACCCTTCGGACAGGCCGTCCGGGCCCGCTCGGCGGCTGGCGGGGGCTGGATGGGCTGGTGCGTCGAAGTAGACGACCTGGCGCCGTTCGAGGAGCGGCTTGGCCGTGCGGCCGTCAATGGAAACCGTAAATTCCCGGACGGACGCGAACTCGTTTGGAAGCAAATAGGCATCCTGGGACTCATCGCCGATCCCCAGGTTCCCTACATGCTCAAGTGGGAAGGTGACCCGTCACTGCACCCGTCCAACGCGTACCCAAGCAGCGTCAAGATGTCCAGCCTCACCATTGCCGGATCAGCCGAGCGGGTCACCGAATGGCTGGGTGAGCCCGTGGAGAGGCCTCTTGAAGACGTCGCCGTAAACTGGCTCGCACCGCACGGAACGCCGGGGATTCTGTCCGTCACGTTCGAAACCCCCATCGGAGCAGTCACCATCTGATCCAGCCACTGTGGGGAGGCTACCTCGTTCTTTGGAGAGAGCTCCCCCATATCCACGGGCAAAGTCTGCCCACAATACTTCGGCCGCCAACAGCGGGTGCCAATGACGTCACTTGCTGATGGTGGCCGAATTCCTTTAAGCCCTTACCCCAGCCCGATTGCCTTGCCAAAGAGACTGAAGCCCACGAAGGCCACTATGTCCAGCAGGGCGTGGGCAATGACGAGGGGCATTACCCTGCGCGTCCGGGTGTACAGCCATGCGAACACAGCTCCCATCACCGCGTTGCCGATGAAGGGGCCAAAGCCCTGGTACAGGTGGTAGCTTCCACGGAGCACGGCGCTGGTGAAGATGGCCAGCGGCACGCTCCAGCCGAACTTCCCGAGCCGGTTGAGCAGATACCCCACCACGATGACTTCCTCGACGATCCCGTGCCGGATGGCAGAGAGGATCAGAACCGGGACGGTCCACCAGTAGTCGTCAAGGGCGCTCGGGATGATGGCGGTGGTGATGCCCAGTTGCCTGCCGACGGCATAGAGCGCCAGCGAGGGGATGCCGATCAAGGCGGCGAGTCCCACCCCTTGCAGCAGGTCCTTCCCCGGCCGGGCCAGGTCGAAGCCCAGCTTGCCGAACGCGGACTGTCCCCGAAGGCCTGCGGGCCGTTGTTCTGTGAGGAAGTAGAAGACCAGGAGCACCGGCACCAGGGCAAAGGCAATGTCCAGCAATTGGTAGGTCAGGTCGAAGTATTCCCGCGTACTTTGGGAACGGTTGAGGGTGGACGTGCCCTGGGCCAGCGGCGCCTGGCTCATCTTGTCCAGCAGCTGCACCACTGAGTAAACGGCGGACTGGCCCAGGGAGAGGCCCAGGACAATCAACACTTCAATCCGCAGACGACGGCGGGATGGCACCAGCATGTTCCTATCTTGCATGCATTTGCTGGTTCTTTCCTGTACCCACCCGGTACAAGCCGGACCTGCCCCTATGCTTGAGGCTTATGAGCGCGCCCGGGAAAATCATCATGATCCGGCATGGCCAGTCGGCTGCCAACGCCGATACCTCGATCTACAACCGTGTGCCCGATTACCGCATCCCCCTCACGCTTGCAGGACTGGAGCAGGCCAGGAAGGCCGGGGACGATGTGCGCCGTCAGCTCGACGGTCAGCAGGTGTGCGTCTATGTCTCTCCTTACCTCCGGGCCTATCAGACCCTCGAGGCGCTGAACCTGGGCAACCTCGTTGAGCGCGTCATTGAGGAGCCCCGGCTAAGGGAGCAGGACTGGGCCAACTTCCAGATCTCCGGGGAGATCGAGGACCAGAAGGAGCTCCGCAACGCCTACGGACACTTCTTCTACAGGTTCCGTGAGGGCGAGTCAGGTTCCGACGTCTACGACCGCATCTCCTCCTTCATGGAAACCCTGTACCGGCATTGGTCCAAGCCCTCCTACGCGCCGAACGCCCTGCTGGTGACCCACGGGCTGACCATGAGGCTGTTCTGCATGCGTTGGTTCCATTGGTCTGTGGAGTACTTCGAGTCCCTCAACAATCCCGAGAACGCCGAAGTCCGGACCCTGATCCGCACCGAGCTCGGCAAATACGAGTTGGACAAGCCCTTCAGCCAGTGGGTGGAGCGCCGGGTGGACGAGACGGTGCTCGACGCTCCCCCGATGCTCTTCTAGCCGGTCCAGAGGCCTACCCCACGGCCTGGCTTTACTTAGCCCGTGCGCCGGCACGCCAGACAGCGTGCGTCAGCGGGATTCCCGGGCGGTAGGCGAGGTGAGTCGCCGAGGGCGCATTGAGCATGTGAAGGTCTGCCCGGTGGCCGACGGCGAGGGAACCCACCGCCCGTTCCCCGTCGACGTCGTTCCCCGACTCCCGGCCCAGCGCCAGGGCACCGCCGTAGCTCGCCGCGCGGACAGCTTCGTGGACACTGAGGCGCATCTGCAGCACGGCAGTGGTCACGCAGTAGGCCATGGAACTCGTGTAGGACGTTCCCGGATTGCAGTTGGAGGCCAGGGCAATCGGGACTCCGGCGTCCAGGAGCTCGCGGCCGGGCGCAAGGGGCTGTCTGGTGGACAGGTCGCAAGCGGGAAGGCAAGTGGCCACCGTTCCCCGCTGTCCGTTTCCAGTGTTCCCGGACCAGCTGGCGGCGAGCGCGTCCAGGTCTGCCCGTGACAGGTAGTTGACGTGGTCGACACTGGCTGCGCCAAACTCCACCGCCAGCTGAACCCCCGGGCCCTCGCCAAGCTGGTTGCCGTGGACGCGCAGGCCCAGTCCTGCATCCTTGCAGGCCTTCAGCACCCGCCTTGACTGCTCTTCGGTGAAGGCGCCGCGCTCACAGAAGACGTCTGCCCAGCGGACGTAGGGCCGGACTGCCGTCAGCATCGGGCCGCAAACGAGGTCCGTGTATTCCTCCGCGTCCATTCCGTCCGGCACCAGGTGCGCTCCGAGAAAGGTCACTTCGTCGACGGCGGTGGCGGCGATGCGGGCACTCCGGGCCTCGTTTTCCACATCCAGTCCGTAGCCCGTTTTGGTTTCCAGGTACGTGGTCCCCTGGGAGACGGCCTCCGCCACCCGGCCAAGCGCCAGCCGGGTCAGGTCGTAGTCGCTGGTGTTCCGGGTAGCGCCGGTGGTCACCGCTATGCCCCCCGCGCTGTAGCTTTCGCCAGCCATGCGGGCCTCAAACTCGGCAGTCCTGTCCCCGGCGAAGATCAGGTGGGTGTGGGAGTCCACCCAGCCTGGCAGCACGGCACGGCCGCCGGCGTCCACCACATCGTCGGCCGCAGGGGCCTCTGCCGCCATGCCGATCCATGAGATACGTTCCCCTTCGATCACCACAGCGGCATTCTTGAGGACGCGGTGCTCCAGGTCCTGGGTCATCAGTTCGGCGATATTGGTAACGAGGGTGCTCATGGATCAATTCTTCAGCGCCGGATGGACCAGCGGGTGGCGGCCAGGGCTTCAGCTGTACGGGATACCGGACGCTTGCCTTCCCCGGTTAATTGCTGCCCGGCAGTCTGCTGTCCGGCACTCTGTTGTCCGACGGTCTTATTTCCGGTCAGGATCTGCTCCGCTGCCAGTTCAGCAATCGCCGAGGAGGTCTGGAAGCCGTAACCGCCCTGTCCGGCGAGCCAAAAGAATCCGGGCGCCTCGGCGTCGAACCCCACGACGGGAAGGCCGTCGGCCGCTTGGGTCCGCAAACCCGTCCAAGCGGTCCTGACGCCGCTGATCCCCAGAGTGGTCACCGAGTTCAGCCGCGCGATCAGCGTCTCCACGTCTCCGGGGTGCGGCTTCGCGTCTTCTGGACCGCTGGGCACCGCTTCCGAAGGGGAAACCAGGACGTCGGCCCCCTCCCGGCGGAAGTAGAAGGATTCGTCGGCTGCCGCCACCATGGGGCAATTCTCCGGAAGTGAATGTTCGACGGCGACAATCGCCGCCGTCCGCCGGTACGGCTGCAGGCCAAGCTTTTCCACCCCGCTGATGACAGCAAGCTCATCGGCCCACGCGCCTGCGGCGTTGACCAGGACACCGGCCTGCAGCGCCTCCTGTCCGGCCCCGATCTGCCAGCCCGAGCCGAGATGCTGGGCCGAATGAACCCCCGCTCCCGTGATGATGTCGACGCCCGCGCTCTCCGCCACCTGCCGGTGATGCTCCAAAAGCACCGGGGCATTGCAGCCGAAGGATTCTGTATCTAGGCCTGCGGCGCTGAACGAGTCCGGTTCAAGAACCGGACAAAGCGCCAGGGCCTCCGTGTGACTGATCCGGCGCATGGAGCCGCTGGCTTCTGCCCGGACGGTATCCTCATCCCCGATCAGCATGAAGCTGCGTGGTGTGAGGACTTTGACGGGCTTGGCCTCATCCTCTGCAGCGATCAGCTCAAGGGTACGGACAGTCAGCTGCTGCACCACGGCCGGGCCGTAGCTCGGAATCAGCTGCCGGGCCGAGCGCGATGAGGTGTGATAGGCAAGAGACTGCTCGGCTTCCACCAGGGCGACCCTACATTTTCCCGCAAGGGCCGAGGCCAGTGACAGCCCCGCTATGCCGCCGCCTACAATCACCACATCATAATTTGCTGACATTGCTCCATCCTTGCAGACGGTGGCGGTTGGCGCAGTGCAGCATCAGCTCAGGCGGCATTCCGCCGGGGCGGGGCTCAGGCGGCGAGAGCCTCACGGCTTTCCACGAACGCCCTCACGCAAGCTTCGACGTCGTCAGTGCTGTGCGCAGCCGAAAGCTGTACCCGGATCCGTGCTGCACCCTTGGGTACCACCGGGTAGCTGAAGGCCGTCACGAAGACTCCGTGCTGCAGCATCCGGTCTGCCACCTTGGCAGCCGCCACTGCGTCACCGAACATCACCGGAACGATCGCGTGTTCGCCCTCTAGAAGTTCAAAACCTTCTTCAGTCATTCTGTTCCGGAACAATTGGGCATTGGCGAAGAGCTTGCTCCGCAGCTCAGCGGAATTCTCCACCAGGTCAAGGGCCTTGAGGGTGGCTGCAACGATGGAAGGGGCCAGCGAATTGGAAAACAGGTAGGGGCGCGCCTTTTGGCGGAGCATCGCCACAATTTCGCTGCGTCCCGAGACGTAGCCGCCGGATGCGCCTCCCAGGGCCTTGCCGAACGTTCCCGTGTAGATGTCCACGCGGGAGGATACTCCGGCGTGCTCCGGGGTGCCCGCTCCTGTGCCTCCCATAAAGCCCACGGCGTGGGAATCGTCCACCATAACCAGGGCGTCATACTGCTCGGCAAGATCGCAGATGGCCTCCAGCGGGGCAAGGTAACCGTCCATCGAGAACACACCGTCCGTGACGATGATGGTCCTGCGTGCCGGTTTCTCACCCCGCGTCGCCTCAATCAGTTTCGCCTCGAGGTCTGCCATGTCCCTGTTTGCATAGCGGAACCGCTGGGCCTTGCAGAGCCGGATGCCGTCGATGATGGACGCGTGATTGAGGGCATCGGAGATGATGGCATCCTCGGCGCCGAAAAGTGATTCGAAAACGCCGCCGTTGGCATCGAAGCAACTGGAGAACAGGATGGTGGCCTCGGTGCCCAGGAATCTGGAAACCCGCTCCTCCAGGGCCAGGTGAACATCCTGGGTGCCGCAGATGAAACGGACGCTGGCCATGCCGAAGCCCCGCTCGTCCAGGGCGGACTTCGCCGCTGCAATGATCTCCGGATGATCAGCGAGGCCGAGGTAGTTGTTGGCGCAGAAGTTAAGGACGTCTGCTCCTGCCTCACCGATTTGGCCTGCCCGGATGTGGTTGCCCTGCGGGGAATCAATGTGCCGTTCGGTCTTGAAAAGCCCTGCGGTGCGGATCTCGTCCAGCTCGCCCTGCAGCTGGTCCTTGATGCCTGAATACATGGTGCTCCTTAGATTTCAGTCCAGTTGAGGACGACTTTGCCGCCGATGCCTGCGCGGGCGATTTCAAAGCCTTTTTCCCAGTCGGCGGCCGGGAGGGTGTCGGTGACTACGGCCGAAATGCCGGCGTGCAAAGCAGGGTTGGAGGACAGCATGGCGCTCATGGCATACCAGGTCTCGAACATCTCACGGCCGTAGATGCCTTTGAGGGTCAGCATATGGGTAACCACCTTGCCCCAGTCGATATCAATGGACTGGCTGGAAAGGCCAAGCATGGCGATGCGGCCGCCGTGGTTCATGTTGTCTATCATTTCGGGCAGCGCGGTGGGGTGGCCGGACATTTCCATGCCGATGTCAAAGCCCTCGCGCATACCAAGCTCCTGCTGCGCGTCCTTGATCCTCATTTTGGAAACGTCAATGGCCAGGTCAACGCCCAGCTTCCGGGCCAGTTCAAGCCGTGGAGCCGAGACGTCCGTAATGGCGATCTTCCGCGCCCCCGCATGCCGGGCCACGGCGATGGCCATCAAGCCGATGGGACCGGCCCCGGTGATGAGGACATCTTCACCGACGAGCGGGAAGCTGAGGGCGGTGTGGACAGCATTGCCGAAGGGATCGAAGATGGCGCCCAGCTCCGGGGTCACGGAGGGATCCTGATGGACCCAGACGTTCGTTTCGGGGATGACCACGTACTCAGCGAAAGCGCCGTCGCGCTGGACACCGACGCTGACGGTGTGGATGCACATCTGCTTCCGGCCGGCACGGCAGTTACGGCAGATCCCGCAGACTACGTGTCCCTCCCCGGAAACCCTGTCGCCCACCTTGACGTCCCTGACGCCGTCCCCTGTTTCCACCACTTCGCCGTAGAACTCGTGGCCTGGGATGAGCGGGGCTTCGATGATGCTTTGCGCCCAGGCATCCCAGGACTGGATGTGGAGGTCGGTCCCACAGATGCCCGTGGTCATTACCCGGATCTTGACATCGCCAGGCCCGGCTTCGGGCTCTGGCCGGTCTGCCAGTTCGAACCCGGAATGGGCACCGGACTTATACAGAGCCTTCATTGGCTTCCTCCACTCTTGCTGGCCCCTGTCTCGGAGGCCATGAACTTCCTTCATTAGAGCCTCAAAAACGCATTAGCACAACCGGGAGTTTCTCAATCGACGATTTAGCTTTTGCTTAGGAATACAATCATGCTTATGGAAATTCACCAGCTGGAGATGCTGCGCGAACTCGGTGCCCTTGGCAGTGTCAAAGCCGTGGCAGAAACGCTCCTGGTAACACCTTCCGCCGTGTCCCAACAATTGGCGTCTCTGCAGAAGAGCCTGGATGTGCCGCTTACCCGGAAGGAAGGGCGGAACCTGGTCCTCACCGACGCCGGGCAGGTACTGGCCGATGCGGGAGCCGCCGTCGTCAGCGCCATGGCCGAAGCCCGGCGCGCGATAGGCGCCTACCACGCATCTCCGGTCTCGCCGGTGACGGTGAGCGGTTTCCACAGTGCCGGCCAGGTTCTGTTTGCTCCCCTGGCCCGGCTCCTGGACGCTCCTGATACTCCGAAGGTGCTGCTCTCCGACGAGGACGTGGCCCAGCAGGATTTTCCGGCGCTGACCGCGCGGTACGACCTGGTGCTGGCGCACCGGATGGACCACAGCCCGAGATGGCCTGAGGAGAGGGTGGCCGTGATCCCGCTCGCCCGGGAACCTCTCGACGTCGCCCTGCCGGCCAATCATCCGCTGGCCCGGTTGCGCTCACTGACAACGGACGACGTCGCCGGCGAACCCTGGGTGACCAGCCGCGCCGGCTACTCCCCCGCGGACGTCCTGACCGCCGTCGCCGCCTCATCAAGCCGCGAGCTCAACATCGTGCACCGCATCAACGATTACTCCACTGTCGCGGCACTGGTGGCCGCCGGCAGTGTCATTGGCCTGCTACCGCGCTACACAGCCAGGCCGGCACTGAATCCGGGTATCGTGCTGCGCCCGTTGGAGGGCATCAGCACCAGAAGGAGGATCGACATCCTGGCACGCCCCGAAAACCTGAAACGGACGTCGGTCATGATGGTGTGCCATGCGCTCCAAAAGATCATGGACGGACTCGTTGACGCGGACGGGTCTCCGGTTTAGGACACGCAAAGGGCATCAGGACGCCGAAACGGTCGGAGGACACCTAAATTTGGTGTCCTCCGACCGTTTGCGCGTCCCGAGCGGCTCTGGTGGCTCAGGCGCTCCACCTATGGTGCATTGCCCGGTGCCTGATTTTTGCCCAGGGCCTTGCCGTTTCCTTTGGCATGATCCTTGCCGGGCCGATGATCCCTGCCGAAGCCCATACCGTTCCCGGGTCCGTCCGGGGCTACCCCTGCAACGATCTTTTCCGCTGCAACCGAGTCGCCGTCCCTGATGCCCTTGGCGCGGACCGTGTCGCCGGCCTTAAGGTCCGCTGCGGTGACATCGGTGGGCTTGAGCCGCTTCCCGGACTCGTCAGTGGGTAGTGAGCCGTCCTCTGCCAGTGGCGGAAGTTTGACTATCCGTGTTTCAGCGCGAATGACGTAGGTCTGGCTGAACCCGTCCTCGCTCTTGACGGTGACGGAGTTCTCGCTGACTGATTCCACCGTTCCACGCTGGGAAACCTCGGTCTGGAAGGAACCGTCGCTGTTCTTGACCACGGTCTCGCTATGCAGGGCCTGGCCTCGCTGGGCTTTGTCCGGCCTGTTCTTCTGTCCCTTGTCCTGGGATTGGCCCGGCGGGGAGGCTGACTGGGACTGGCCATTGTTGGGCGGATCACCCGCCGACCATGCGACAGCAGCTCCCGTTCCAGTGAGCGCGACTGCAATGGTGCCCACGAGGGCAGCTTTACGTATGTTCCTGGGCTCCTGGGTAGCCATGGCACTTCCTCCCGCCGCGCCGGGTGGACACCGGCGCCTTGTGAGCAGTTTACGACCGGAAGCAGCGGCGAATACACAAGATTGCCGCAAGTTCAGAGCCGGCAATCTGCTACAAACTTCCCCGGTCCCAAAGCCAACTGGGTCGCAGTTGTTGCTGTTTTGACGGCTCAAAACAACGTTAACTGCGACCCAGTTGGGAAGGAAAGAACGTTAGGCTTCGACTCCAGCTTCGACTAGCCTTCTACTCCCAGTTTTTCCAGGATCAGTTCGCGCACCCGGCCCGCATCGGCTTGTCCGCGCGTTGCCTTCATGACTCCGCCAACGATTGCTCCGATGGCCTGGACCTTGCCGCCGCGGATCTTGTTAGCGACGTCGGGCTGCGCGGCGAGGGCTGCGTCTATTGCTTCAAGGAGGGGTCCGTCGTCGGACACCACGGCGAGGCCGCGCTTCTCCACGATCTCCGCCGGAGTACCTTCGCCGGCGAGCACGCCGTCGAGTACTTCCGTGGCCATCTTGTTGTTGATCTTGCCGTCTTCAACCATTTTGTTCAGCTCAACGATGGTGGCAGGCGCAACACCCAGCTGGCCGGGGTCGACGTCGGCGTTCTTGGCGCGCCCGACGATCTCGCCCATCCACCACTTACGGGCCACCGATGCAGTGGCGCCAGCGGCAATGGTTTCCTCAATTTCGTCCATCACACCGGCGTTGACGACGTCGCGGAACTCCAGGTCTGAATAGCCCCAGTCGGCCTGCAGCCGCCTCCGCCGCTCGGCAGGGGGCTCGGGCAGAGTCGCCCGCAGTTCTTCAACCCATTCGCGGGAAGCCACGACAGGAACCAGGTCAGGCTCCGGGAAGTAGCGGTAGTCGTCGGCGTCAGACTTTGCACGGCCGGAGGTGGTGGTGCGGGTGTCCTCGTGCCAGTGGCGGGTTTCCTGAACCACAGGCTCGCCCGAGTCCAGAACCGCGGCATGCCGCTGGATCTCGTAGCGGACGGCGTGTTCGACGGCGCGCAACGAGTTTACGTTCTTGGTCTCGGACCGGATGCCGAAGCGTTCGCGGCCGTGCGGGCGGAGCGAAACGTTGGCGTCGCAACGGACGTTGCCGCGTTCCATTCTGGCATCCGAAACACCGAGGTTTTTCACGATTTCACGGACCGCTGCCACATACGCCTTGGCCAGTTCCGGAGCCCGCGAGCCGGCACCCTGGATAGGCTTGGTGACAATCTCGACCAGTGGAACACCGGCACGGTTGTAGTCCACCAGGGAGTAATCGGCACCCTGAATGCGGCCGGCGGCTCCGCCCATGTGGGTCAGCTTTCCGGCGTCTTCCTCCATATGGGCCCGTTCGATTTCGACGCGGAACACCGTTCCGTCGGAGAGCTCGATGTCAAGGTAGCCGTCATACGCAATGGGTTCGTCGTACTGCGAAGTCTGGAAGTTCTTCGGAGTGTCCGGGTAGAAATAGTTCTTCCGGGCAAAACGGCAGTACTCAGCGATCTTGCAGTTGAGCGCGAGGCCGATCTTGATGGATGATTCCACGGCCGTCTTGTTAAGCACGGGCAGGACGCCGGGCATGCCAAGGTCCACCTCGTTCACGTTGGTGTTGGGCTCGTCACCGAACACGTTGGGCGCTGAGGAGAACATCTTGGTCTTGGTGTTGAGCTCCACGTGGACCTCGAACCCCAGAACGGGATCGTACTTCTCCATGGCCTCGTCGAAGGTCAGGATTGCGTCGGACATCAGCGTGAACCTCCGGGTGTCGTGACAAGCTCCGTGAGCGAGGGCGCGCTTGCCAGGATGGGACCGCCCCACTTCGCCTCGAGCAATGATTCAAGGACTGCACCAACGCGGTACAGCCGGGCGTCTTCACGGGCCGGGGCGAGGAGCTGGATGCCCACCGGGAGCCCGTCCTCGTCGGCGAGTCCGCCGGGGAGGGACAGGCCTGGTACGCCCGCCATGTTCGCTGGGATGGTGGCGACGTCGTTGAGGTACATGGCCAGGGGATCGTCCAGCTTCTCACCGAGCTTGAAAGCGGTGGTGGGTGCAGTGGGCGAAACCAGGACGTCAGCTTTGGTGAAGGCGGCCTCGAAGTCACGCTGGATCAGGGTGCGGACCTTCTGCGCAGACCCATAGTAGGCGTCGTAGTAGCCGGCGCTCAGGGCGTACGTGCCAAGGATGATGCGCCGCTTGACTTCGTTGCCGAAGCCGGCAGCGCGGGTGGCTCCCATCACGCGTTCAATGGTCATCGGCGCGTCTTGGGGGAGGACCCGCAGGCCGTACCGGACGCCGTCGAACTTGGCCAGGTTGGAGGAGGCCTCTGAGGGCATGATCAGGTAGTAGGCACCCAGCGCGTACTTGAAGTTGGGGCATGAGACCTCAACGATTTCGGCTCCGGCCTGCTTCAGCAACTCAAGGGATTCGTTGAATCGGTTCTCGACGCCGGCCTGGTAGCCCTCGCCGTGAAGTTCCTTGATGATGCCGATTTTCATGCCCTCGATGTTGCCGATGCGTGCAGCGGCAACAAGGTCAGCGAGGGGATCCGGCAGCGAGGTGGAGTCGAAGGGATCGTGCCCGCCGATCACCTGGTGCAGCAAGGCCGAGTCCAGTACCGTGCGTGACACCGGGCCGATCTGGTCCAGGGAAGAGGCCATGGCGATGGCGCCGTAGCGGGAAACGCCACCGTACGTGGGCTTGACGCCGACGGTTCCGGTCACGGCGCCGGGCTGGCGGATGGAGCCACCGGTGTCCGTGCCGAGGGCAAGGGGGGCTTCGAAGGCCGCGACGGCGGCCGCGGAGCCACCGCCCGAACCGCCGGGGATGCGGTCCAGGTCCCAAGGGTTGCGGGTGGGCCCGAAGGCGGAGTGCTCTGTGGAGGAACCCATCGCGAACTCGTCGAGGTTGGTCTTGCCCAGGATGGGCATCATCGCAGCGCGCAGCTTCTTCACGACTGTGGCGTCGTACGGGCTGTGCCAGCCTGCGAGGATTTTGGAGCCCGCCGTGGTGGGCTGGCCGACGGTGACGATGAGGTCCTTGACGGCGATGGGCACGCCGGCGAGGGCGTGGAGCTCCTCGGCCGCGGCTCCGCCGGCGGCGCGGATGTTGTCCACCTCGGCGGCAACGGCCAGCGCTTCTTCGGTGTTGACGTGCAGGAAGGCGTGGACTCCCCTGTCGCCGCCGTCTACTGCGGCGATGCGGTCCAGGTGCGCCTGGGTGACCTCGACGGCGGAGACCTCACGGGCCGCCAGCTTCTCAGCCAGCTGCGCGGCGGAGTTGCGGATGAGCTCGGTGGCACTTGTACCGGTAGCGTTGTATTCAGTCATGTCTCAGTCCTCGTCCAGGATTGCCGGAACCTTGAACCGGTTCTCATGGGCATCCGGCGCGCCGGACAATGCCTCTTCTGCGGTGAACGTGTGCCCCACGATGTCCTCACGAAAAATATTGGTGAGCGGGATGGGGTGGGACGTGGCCGGGACGTCGTCGCCGGCGGCTTCACTCACCGACTTCACGGCGTCAACGATGACGGCGAGTTCGCCTGCCATTCTGTCCAGCTCGTCAGGACTCATCTCGATGTGCGCCAGCCGCGCAAGATGCGCGACGTCGTCACGGTTGATCGCAGCCATGGATCTCCCCTGCAAGGTAGTTGGTTTCCCCCATAGTCTACGTGGCAACAGTGTGCCCGCCTGACGACCCCCAGCGGGCGTGAGACGGGCACAACTGGCCAGACGGCAAGCCGCCGACAATCTCAGGTTAGCCGATTCCGATGGCTCCTGTAAGGACTCCCACACCGAGCATCACGAGGGAAATAACGGCCGTGCGCCATAGCACCTTCTTGTGGTGGTCGCCGAGGTCGACCTTGGCAAGGGAGACGAGCAGCAGGATGGCGGGAACCAACGGGCTCTGCAGGTGGAAGGGCTGGCCGGTGATGGAGGCGCGTGCCATGTCCGCAGCGCTGATGCCGTAGTGGCTGGCCGTCTCGGCCAGAACGGGCAGCACGCCGAAGTAGAAGGCGTCGTTGCTCATGAAGAACGTCATCGGAATGCTCAGAATCCCGGTGATCACGGCCATGAACGGACCCATCTGGGACGGGATGATGTTCACCAGCCAGGCAGACATGGCCTCGACCATGCCGGTTCCGGTGAGCACACCGGTCAGTACAGCGGCGGCCATGACCATGCTGACCACGGCAACAATGGACGGCGCGTGGGCGATGAGCTGGGTGGCCTGGTCCTTGACCCTGGGGAAGTTCACCAGCAGGGCGATGGCCGAGCCCACCATAAAGACGTACGGCAGGGGCACGAGGTCAGCGATGAGCATGCCCATGACGGCCACGGTCAGGCCAAGGTTGAACCACTGGAGCTTAGGGCGCAAGGTCTTGCGGTTGGGGTCCAGTGCGGTGTCCGCCATGGCTGAATCCCTGTCATCAACCAGCAATTCAGGATGGTCCAGGACAGCAACTGCTGAGCCCTCGACGGCGGGGCTTCCGCCGGCAGGTCCGTCACCCTTGCCTCCGCTGCGGCCGCCACCGGATGTACCCGTCGAACCCGAACCGCCGAGGGCCGGGGTGGTGCCGCCGCCGAACGCGTCTGCCGGATCCAAAAGATCGCCCCAGATCCCGGGAGCCGTTGCGCGAAGTCGGTTGCGCTCCTGAAGGCCCAGCAGCCAGGCGAAGACGAAGACTACAACCAGGCCTGCGATCAGGGACGGGATCATCGGAACGAAGACGTCGTTGACGTCGATCTTCAGCGCGGAGGCGGCACGTGCGGTGGGGCCTCCCCAGGGAAGGATGTTCATGGTGCCGTTGGCCAGGCCTGCCACGCAGGTCAGGACCACGGGGCTCATCTTCAACCGGAGGTAGATCGGCAGCATCGCAGCCGTGGTGAGGATGAACGTAGTGGAACCGTCGCCGTCGAGGGATACTGCTGCCGCCAGAATCGCCGTGCCCAGAACAACCTTGGCGGGGTCGTTGCCGAGCTTGCGCAGGATGAACCGGACCAGCGGATCGAACAGCCCGACGTCGATCATGAGGCCGAAGTAGATGATGGCGAACATCAGCAGCGCTGCGGTGGAGGTCATGGACTTCATTGAGTCCATGACCATGTCGCCGATGCCCAGGCCAGCGCCTGCAAACAATCCGAATACAGTGGGAACAATGATCAGCGCCAGGACTGGCGTCAACTTCTTCGTCATGATCAGCACCATGAATACTGCGATCATGGCGAATCCAAGTAATACCAGCACGGCCGGCTCCTTTTCCTGTGAACAGCAACACAACAGTGTGATGCGCGATACAGACGTTATAGTGGCCTCGATCACGGCTGTGCCTTTGGCTCAATTGATTGGCATACTGCTTATTGGGAGCATTTTGCTCATTTAGCTCACAGCCATGCGGCAGACGCATTCAGCACCGGTTCGGCAAGGGCCAGTTGGATTGAGGGGATCGACAGGAGGATCATGAAGCGCTCCACCTCCCGTCTTCCCCTGCGGTTTTCGACACAAACCCTGTTCCTGCAGCTTGGCGTCGTATTGCTCGTAGTCCTGCTCAGCGCTGCAATGCACGCCTGGCTCACCTTTGACCGTTTAGGCCGCGAGGCGGAAAACCAGGCGCTCACCTTGGCCCGAACCGTAGCTTCTGATCCTTCGGTCCGTGCCGAGGTGCAGTCCATAAGCCGGAAGGAGGGCACTCCCCCGGCATCAGTGCTGATAAAGGGTCCGCTTATGGCTGCGGCGGAAGGTGCCCGCAACCGCACCGGGGCACTTTTTGTGGTGATCACTGACGAGACTGGACTCCGCCTGGCCCACCCTGATGCCGACCGCCTGGGGGAAAAGGTAAGCACAGATCCTTCCGATGCGCTTTCGGGCAAGGAAGTGACCACTCGGAACACAGGCACGCTAGGTCCTTCCGCCGGGGCGAAGGTGCCCGTTTTTGCCCCTGACTCCTCGGCTGTAGTCGGCGAAGTGAGCGTGGGATATTCCACGGAGAGCATCTCCCGGAGCCTTGCCCGGGATATTGTGCCCATTGGAGTGACCGCGGCCGGAGCCCTCCTGGCCGGCGTGTTGGCATCGTTCCTTTTGCGACGGCGTCTGCACCGGCTCACGCTGGGGCTGGAACCGGAAGAAATCAGCACCCTTGTCCACGACCAGGTTGCTGTCCTTCAGGGTGTGGACGAGGGCGTTATCGGCATCTCCGGCGACGGCAGGATCAGTGTCTTCAACGCAGCAGCCCAGCGGCTTCTTGACCTTGACGATCTGACCGGGACTCCTTGGACCCAGGCCCCGCTTCCCGCCCAGCTGAAAGCACTGACGGAGCCCGACGCACAGGAGAGGGATGCAATCCAACTTGTTGTCGGCGCCCGGGTGGTCGTCGCAAGCGCACGGAAAGCCCTGCACCGGAAAGAGGACCTCGGCTGGGTCATCATGCTGCGGGACCGCACCGAGTTGCAGCATCTGACACGCCAACTAGATGCTGTTGGGACCATGTCCACGGCGTTGAGGGCCCAACGCCACGAATTCGCGAATCAGATGCACACCCTTGCCGGATTCATGAGCATCGGACAGTTCCGGCAGGCACAGGAGTATCTGGGGCAACTGGTGGCGACGGGCCCTTTGAAATTTCCGGTGGACCAGGCTGAGTTGCTGCAGGATCCATATCTTCAGGCCTTTGTGGGAGCCAAAGGTGTGGAAGCGCATGAGCGGGGCGTGGCATTGCGCATCGGCCCGGAAACACTGGTGCGTGGACATGTCACAGATCCCCAGGACGTCACTACTGTGCTTGGCAACCTCATCGACAATGCCGTAAATGCGGCCGTCGCCGGTGCGGCTGCCGATCGCTGGGTTGAGGTGGAAGCTCTGGATGCCCCGGGCGAGGATGGGGGGACCCTGCATATTGTGGTGGCCGATTCCGGGGACGGACTGGACCCCGGACACGTTGACGATGTGTTTTCGGAGGGGTTTACCACTGCAGGAAGTTCGACGACGCCGGCTCGCCCGGCCGGGGGCCAGGGACTGGGCCTCGCCCTCGCCCGCCAGCTGGCCCGGCGGCGGGGCGGGGACGTCACGGTTCTTGAGAAGGGTACAGCCGGAGGACCGGGAGCGGTGTTCATGGCTACCCTCCCGGGTACAACGGACACCGGCATGACGGTTTCATCAGGAAGGGACAACGGTGTCTGAGGATTTCAGGGTGCTGATTGTGGATGACGATTTCCACGTGGCCAAACTCCATGCTGCCTATGTGGATTCTGTGCCGGGATTCCTGGCGTTGGCTCCCGTAGGTTCTGCCTCCCAGGCACTCATGGCCATCCACAGCCTGCGCCCGGATCTGGTGCTGCTGGACGTGTACCTGCCGGACGCATCGGGGCTCGATCTGCTCCGGCAGCTCGACGTCGACACCATGATGTTGAGCGCCGCCTCGGACACCGGATCGCTGCGGCTTGCCTTCCGCCGTGGGGCCCTCGCGTACCTGCTCAAGCCTTTCACTTCGGAGTCCCTGTCCCAGCAGCTGCGCTCCTATGCCCGTTACCGCCGTATCCTCGCCCAGCCAGGAAACGTCGATCAGGAGACTGTCGAGCGGGCCAAACGCGCGCTGGTTCCCGGTGAGGTCAGCCCGTCTGCGCGGCCCCGGTCGGCAACGGAAGCAGCTGTTCTGGAGTCCCTGGTCCCTGGGGAACAGTATTCGGCCGCGGAGGTAGCAGCGCGGGTGGGCGTCTCACGAGCTACTGCACAGCGCTACCTGTCTTCCCTGGCGGATGACGGCTCGGTCGATATCCAGCTTCGCTACGGCACCACCGGCCGGCCCGAACACCGCTACGGACTGCCGCCTGCGCGAAGCTAGCTGGCACCCTTCTGGGCCACAAGCTCGATTTCCACCAGCATTTTCGGGTCAAGGAACGGCAGCACGTGAACCAGTGACAGGGTGGGGCGGATTTCCCCGAAGACTTCGCCGTGGGCGCGGCCTGCCTCTTCCCATTGGCTGATGTCCGTCAGGTAGAGCTTGGACTGGACCACGTCAGAGAATTCAAACCCGGCATCGGCCAGTACCACGCCCAGCTTCTCGAGGATGAATTTGGTCTGAGTGTAGAAGTCCTCGCCCACAATCCCGTCCTCGCCACTGGCAGCGGTAGCCGAGATGTAGAGCGTGTTGTCCACCTGTACGGCACGTGAATAACCAAGGATCTTTTCCCAGGCGGAGCCGGAGCCAAACGTCTTGCGCATCTGTGCCTTTCGCAGTGCTGCATCCCGGCAGACGGCTGTTTGCCGTCTCCGGATGCAGCAGGGTCATGGAGTCGGCACTACTTTAGGTCGCCGGGAGGTCCCGCCGGTAAACGAGCAGCTTTATGTCGGTGCCCGGGACCAGCCAGTCACGTTCAGGCACCCGCTGGAATCCGGTCTTCTTATACAGCCCATGGGCGCTTTCCCAGGTCATGCCGGTGGTCAGCGACACTCCCTTGATCCCGTCCAGGGAGCCTGCGTAGTCAAGAATGGCCTCCACCATGGCTTTGCCCGCCCCGCTTCGCTGTACCGCCGGATCCACCACCAGCATGCGGAACTCCAGTTCGTCCTCCAGGGCAATGTCCGCGAAGGGCTCGCCGGCCACGGCCAACGTCACCGAGCCAATCACTTTCCCCGCACGCTCAGCCACCCACACCGTAGCTTCCGCCGCCCGGGCATCTACTTGTTGAATCTGCCGCATATACGGGTGCTCGGCGGTTTCAAAGTAGCCGGCAGCGAGATAGGAGTCCCGTGTGATGCGGGCTACGGAATCGTAGTCTGCGGGGACAGCCGGGCGTATGAGAATCTGCGAAGGCACGTGGCAATGGTAATCGTGCGTTCCCCGTTACTATTGCGAATACATCATTTCCGTGACTGAACTATCACTCCCGGCGCCCGCACAAGACCCCCACCTCCGGCGCCGGCACAAGGCTCAAAGGCTCAAAGGCTCAAAGGCTCAAAGGCTCAAAGCGGGAACTTGCCTGACATTTCCAGCGTGCCCGCACAAGTCCACGCGGACAAGCGCTCCTCAAGGGAGGGACCGCCATCGAGCGGGCTGGTAAGACGGGGTCGGCGCACCCAGCAACCAGCCTCCTCGGCGATCAGCGCACCCGCCGCGAAATCGTGCTCGTTGAGCCCCCGCTCGCCGTAGGCGTCGTGTGTACCGTCAGCCACAAGGCAAAGATCCAAGGCAGCCGAGCCGAGCCTCCTCAGGTCCGCGAAGCCCTCCATAAAGCCGGCCAGGGCGTTTGCCTGCTCGGCCCGCACCTCGGGGTCGTAACTGAATCCCGAAGCCAGGATCTGCCCGGGGCGACCGGGATCGGGGCCGTTCAGCCGGGTGACGCGGCCTCCCTCCTCCAGCCAGGCGCCCTGACCCCTGGACGCGTAAAACAACTTGCCCAGGGCAGGGGCGTTGACCACCCCGGCCAGCCAGAAGCCGTCGGGATCCGCGACCGCCACGGATGTTCCGTAGTAAACGATGTTGCGGATGAAGTTGGTGGTTCCATCCAAGGGATCGATGGACCAGCGGTAACCGCTGGGCGACGCAGGCATGTGCGTGCCGTATTCCTCTCCGGTGATGGCGTCGTTGGGCCGGGCCTGAACGAGGACATCACGGACCGCGTTTTCGGCAGCGACGTCGAAGGCCGTCACCCAGTCGCCGGCAGCGCCTTTGTTGCTCGCCTTCAGCTCGGCGGCATTCCGGCGGGCCAGGACAGCGGCACCAGCGGCAGCGGCTTCCTTGGCCAGTTCCAGCAGTTGCGTATGGTCGGTACTCATTGAGCGCCTCCCGCCTCGTGGAGTTGCATCTCGTCGTTGTCCTCGGCGGGCTCAGTGTCCCCGCCGGGACTGCCGGCAGGGGCTGCGCCAGCGTCATGTGCGGCGGAATCAGGTTCCACGCCCGTCGCTTTTGCCGGTCCGTTCGCCAGCAATTCCCGGAAGCCCTCCTCATCCAACACGGGAACGCCCAGTTGCTCCGCCTTGTCCAGTTTGGTTCCGGCGCTTTCACCGGCGACCAGATAGCTCGTGTTCTTCGAGACCGAACCTGACGCTTTCCCACCACGGATCAGGATGGCTTCTTTTGCTTCATCCCGGCTGAAATGTTCAAGACTTCCGGTGACAACAATGGTCAGCCCCTCCAGCGTCCGTGGCGTTGATTCGTCCCGTTCGTCCTCCATCCGCACTCCGGCCGCACCCCAGGCATCGACGATTTCCCGGCGCCAGTCTTCAGCGAACCACTCCGTCACGGCTGCCGCGATGGTTGGTCCGACTCCGTCGACATGGGCAAGCTGGTCCTCGGAAGCCCGGCGGATGGCGTCCATGCTGCCGAATTCAGTGGCCAACGCACGCGAAGCACGGGGGCCAACATGGCGGATGGACAGCGCCACGAGAACCCGCCACAGCGGTTGGGACTTGGCTTTCTCGAGTTCCTTGAAGAGCTTCTCGGTATTGGCCGTGGGTTTCGAGGGTGACTTGGCCGTGGGCTTAGAGAAGAAATACGGCACCAGTTCATATTCTCCGGTGCCCACACCCTTCGAGCGCTTCTCACGCCGGATGCGCACATTCGCCAGGTCCTCGGGCTTGAGATCGAAAAGCGAGGCTTCCGTGGTGAGGGGCGGGGTCTCCGGCTCGGCAGGTTGGGTAAGGGCGATCGCAGCCTCCCAACCAAGCGCCTCGATGTCAAAGGCACCGCGTCCCGCCAGGTGGAAAACACGCTCACGAAGCTGGGCGGGGCACGAACGCGCATTTGGACAACGGATGTCCACATCGCCCTCTTTGGCCGGCGCCAGCGGAGTTCCGCACGACGGGCATTCGGTGGGCATCACGAAGTCCCGGACCGGAGGATCCTGGAGATCGCGCAAGGCCAGGACCGGCCCCACGATTTCCGGGATGACGTCGCCCGCCTTCCGGAGGACCACGATGTCACCTATTTTCACGCCCTTGGCCCTGACAACATCCTGGTTGTGAAGCGTTGCCATTTCCACGGTTGATCCGGCGACTTTGACTGGCTCCATCACGCCGAACGGAGTCACCCGGCCTGTCCTGCCGACGTTGACAGCGATGTCCAGCAGCTTCGTGTGGACTTCCTCCGGCGGGTACTTGTACGCGACCGCCCAGCGTGGCACGCGCGTGGTGTAGCCGAGGGCGCGCTGCGTGCCGAAGTTATCGACTTTGACCACGATGCCGTCGATTTCATGCATCAGCTTGTGGCGCTTTTCGCCGTAACGGGCAATGAACTCAAGAATGTCCTCAAGCCCGTCGAGCACCTCGAAATAAGGGCTGACCGGCAGCCCCCAGCTCTCGAGCTGGCGGTATGTTTCCGATTGGCTCCCGGTGTCCAGCCCTTCGCGGGCGCCGATTCCGTGCACGAACATCCGGAGCGGCCGTTTAGCGGTTTCGGCGGGGTCCTTTTGCCGCAGGGAGCCGGCGGCCGCGTTTCGCGGATTCGCCAGCGGGGCTTTTCCAGCCTCGATCAGGGCTGCATTGAACTCCGCGAAGGCGTCGGAAGGAATGAAGACTTCTCCCCGCACTTCCATTTCTGCGGGAAAGCCGCTGCCCTTGAGCTCCTGGGGGATCTCCTTGATGGTCAGGACATTGTGGGTGATGTCCTCACCGGTGGTGCCGTCTCCACGTGTGGCGGCCCGCACGAGCTTCCCGTCCCTGTAGAGGAGGTTGACGGCGAGGCCGTCGATTTTGAGCTCAGTCAGCCATTTAGGCCTTCCGTTGTTATTGCCACCCAGCTTTGCCACGGAGGCCTCTGCCTTAGTGATCCACGCCCTCAGCTCTTCGAGGGAAAAGACGTCCTCCAGGCTGTACATCCGCTGCAGATGCTCGACGGCGGCAAAGGCAGCGGAAACTTCTCCGCCGACTTCCTGTGTGGGGGAATCGTTGGACACGAGTTCCGGATGCAGGGCCTCCAGTGCTTCAAGCCGACGGTAAAGCTCGTCGAACTCCGCATCCGAAATAAGCGGTGCGTCCTGCTGGTAGTAGGCGAAGCGGTGTTTGCGGACCTGATCGGCAAGGGCCTCATACTCTTCCCGCAGGTCCTCGGGTGGTACCGCGCCGGCGGAAGTTTGAACCGGTGCTGCCTTTTCTGCCGGTGCTGCGTCGTCTGCCAGTGCTTCATTTCCCGGTGCTGTGCTCACAGACCTATCTTGCCTTAATGGGCTGACAATGTCCGACCGCCAGAAAGCAGTAATTAGAGGCCGTAAACAGGAAGGCCCGGACCGCCGCTTGAACCTGCGGAGCACTTCCCGTGCCTTCCTGTCAGCGGACTCCGACCGCCGGATCTGCGTTAGACGCCGGCCGCACCCACCCCGCTGAGGGCTGACTCCCCGTAGGCACGGTCCTCCGGGGGCAGCGCCACCTGGAGTTTGCGCACCTTGCCCCTCCCCACAATGTAGCCTCGTCCGGGAATGAAGTCGGTGCTGATCCGGCCCAATGATGTATTGAGCAGGCTGTCCCCCTCAATATCTCCCGGGTTGATGAGCAGGCCCCGGCGCCCGGACTTGAACGGCTGCGCCAGGGACCAGGCCGAGGACCAGGTGGACGTTTCGGATTCGCCCACCACCCATTGATCCGCCTTAATCGACGCCGTCACCAGGCGCCCGATGCCGGATTCCGCTATGGTGTCCGTGAATTCAGTGAGGCCCTCGATAAAGATGGCGAGGCTCCCCGGATTGCCCGTGGAGGACTCCGTAAGATCGTCCAGGGCCTCCTGGACATCGTCCACTCCCACGAACGAGCGGTTCCAGACGCGCAGAGAAGCCACTGCTGAGCGGCGGGATCCGATATAGATGAGCTCCGTGTTGGGATTGGAGCGGCGGAGGGCATAAGCCATGGTTACCAGGGCCACAGTCCTGCCGGCACCAGGGGGACCTGCCAACAGCAGCGGTCCCTTCGCGAGAATTTCGGCGGGTTGCAGCGTTTCGTCGTCCACGCCGATCACAGGCGCGTCCGGACGTCCCGCCGGAAGGATATCCAGGTCCACCTGGTCCGGCAGACGTTCGATCTGCGGTGCCTTCTCGACTCCTTGCCGAAGCATCGCCTGGGCGAGCTTGTGCACCTCTCTGGCCTGGAGAGCCAGGTTGGAGTTCCCGCCGAGCACGGCCAGCTGAACTTCGTTGTTCCCCAGGAGCCCGCGCCCTGGCGGAGACGTTTTGCTCAGAACGTCCTTGGCCACATCGACGGACATGTAGTCGTCCTCAGAAGACAACCGCAGGACAAGCCGCCGTTGGATGGATGCCAACAGCGACGCCGGTACCGAGTTGGGGCGGTCTCCGGACACCACAAGGTGGATACCGAGGGGCCGGCCGTCAGTGGCGAGCTGCAGGAAGATGTCCCAGAGCGCAGACAGCCTGCTGAACTCATACGTCTCGCGGAAGGCCGACATACCGTCCACCAGCACGAAGATCCGCTTTTCGGCAGGCCTGCCTGAGAGTTTGCGATACTCCACAATGGTGGATGCCCGCACTTCGGCGAAACGAGCTGATCGGTCATCGGCCATGTCCCGCAACCAGCGCAACAGGCGCCCTACGCGCTCGACGTCGTCGCCGCTGATGACCTCGCCGACGTGCGGGAGTTCATCGAGCATTTTCAGTCCCGAAGAACCGCAGTCAATGCCGTAAACATGAACCGGTCCACCCCGGGGTGTCACTGCCGCGGCGATGGCGATTCCCCTCAGGGCCGCCGACTTCCCGGAACCGCCGGTTCCGTAGATCGCCATGTTGCCGTCCCGGTCCGGCTCATAGAAGACTGTCGGTTGGTCCTGGTGCGCGGGATCGTCGGCCACCCCCAGCAGGAGCCGCTCATCGGTCCGGGGATTGGGAAGCTTGGAAAAATCGTAGGTGGTGGCGAGCTCGTTCAGCCACGGCTTTCGCGGGGATTCAATGGCAAGCACTTCAGCGGCCTTGATGATATTCGCCGTCATACGGGCAATATCATTGGGCCCGGCCGGCTCTTCCTTGACGGGGTTTTCCGGTGCAGGAGGCTCCCAGCTTGCCCCCGACCCGAAGGCCATTTCCACAATGTCGATCTGGGGACGCTGGGGCTTTTCCGTGGTCCAGCCACCCGCATACCCGGTCTGGAAGCCCTGGATGCGGCCTGGACCGGTCTTGGCAGCACCACGCCCGGGAATGGATGGGTCGAAGTAGGCGGCAGTGGGAACGCCAAGGATGTCTGTGGCGTCGTCCTCATCGGCCATTCGCAGGGCCACACGGAGGTTGGTGTTGGCGCGGAGGCTTTCCTTGATGACGCCTGCCGGCCGTTGTGTGGCGAGGATCAGGTGGAGTCCCAGGGACCTGCCCCTGGCCGCGACGTCGACTACGCCGTCCACGAATTCCGGAACCTCTGTGGCGAGGGCCGCGAACTCGTCCACGATGATGATCAGATACGGCGGCGCTTCAGGGTCAGCTTCCCGTTGAAGACCCAGCAGATCCTTGGCCTTCTTCCGGTTCAGCAGGTGTTCCCGGTAGTGCAGCTCGGCCCGCAGGGACGTCAGTGCACGGCGCACCAGGTGCGGTGACAGGTCGGTCACGAGTCCAACGGTGTGAGGGAGGTGAAGGCAGTCAGCGAAGGCCGCGCCGCCCTTATAGTCGACAAACAGGAAACTGACCCGGTCGGGACTGTAAGCGGCGGCCATGCCCATCACCCAGGACTGCAGGAACTCCGATTTGCCGGCCCCTGTGGTTCCGCCCACCAGAGCGTGCGGACCTTCGTTTTTCAGGTCCAGGTACAGCGGCTCTACGCCCTTCGAGCCGACCAGGGCGCGCAGTGTGCCGTTGTCCTTGCGGTTGGGGACGGCCGTGGCCCGGACGGAATTGTTTTCCTTCCAGCGGTCCGCCACAGCCTGCGGGTTGTCCATGAAGTCCTTCCCGATCAGCGTCGCATAGGACACTGCCCGGGGAAGGTCCGATTCGTCGTCGACAGGTTTACCGACGTCGACGACGGGCGAGAGCATCCGTGCAAGCTGCTGGGCGAGCTCGGCGTCCAGGCTCTCGCAGCTGACAGGGTAGGTGTGGCGCCCGAGCCGGACCTGGCCGGTAGTGGTACCGTGATCGCCGTCGACCACCATAAAGTCCCGGCAAGCTGCCGGCAGGGACTGAACGCTCGAAGCAACCCACATCACGTGCACGCCTGAATCCGGTCCACGCTCCACGAGCCGGGTGAGCCGTCCACGGTCCACTGGAGCGTCATCCTCGACAATGACCAGGACCGAGGGCAACACCGGGCCGGGAAGTTCCTCTTTGTCCGCCTCGATGGCCGGCCGCGACTGGGAACCCTGGGTCTTGGCCGCCGCCTCGCGCTGCTCGATCAGGTCTTCAAGGCGGGCCAGGAGGGTGGATCCGCTCGCCGAGCCGGCCGCGAGGTGGTCCCCGTTCAGCGGGCTATGCCCTGATCCGACGTGCGGCAGCCATTGCAGCCAGCCCCACCGGTCTTTTGACTCAGCCGAGGTGATGGCAGTGACCACCACCTCCGCGGGCGAATGCAAACCCACAGCCTGAAGGACTATTCCCCGCGCGACGTCGTCGACGAGACCCCGGGCTCCGGCCAGCCCGAACGAGCCTGCTGAACGGAGCTGGGACACCACCGGCACGCCTTCGATGATCTGGAACTGCTTCAGGCAGTCCTGGAGCTCCTGCATGAACTCCGGCTCGGTGTCGTTGCTGCCCGGTTCTTCAAGGGGAACTCTGGACGGAACAGTACCCAGGCCAAAACGGATCCCCAGGAAGCCAGCGTGTTCGGGCCGGTGGGTCCAGAGGAGCGGGCCGAGTTTGTAGATGGAGTCCACTGTGTCGCTGACCGACGGGGCCTCCTGGAGGCGTACTGAGCGCTCAACGTGCTGGAGCTCAGTGATGTCACGCCGGAACGCTGCCATCGATTCACGGAACTGCTTCAGTTGTTCCTTCCGCTCCCGCTTACTGCGCATCCTTTGGTCCACATAGTGCCCGACGATGAACAGCGGCATCATGGCCATAAACATCGCCGACATGGCGTTCTGGGTCACGATCCACAGAACCGTGCCCATCATCAACGGGGCGATGAGCATGATGAACGGAAAAGGGTGGTTATCCGGGCGTTTCGGCCCGGCCGGCAGCACGCGCTTGGGAGTTTCGAAGCGCGGCACCACCCTGGGGGAACGGTTGAAATCGACGAGGGGCGACGTCGGTGCTGCCGCCTGGTTGCGTGACAGGGACACCACGGCCACGGTGGTATCTCCAAGCATCAGGGTGTCTGAAGAGTTCAGCGTAGCCCTGGTGACGGGTAATCCATCCATGATGAGCCCGTTGGCGGAGTTCGTGTCGACGATCTCCACCGTCTCTCCCACCGTAATCCGGGCGTGCCGCTTCGACGTCATGGGGTCCGACAGCCTGATGTCCACGTCCCGGCCCCGGCCGATGTAGCTGGTTCCGGTGGGCAATGAAAATTCCTGGCCGACGTCGGGACCAGTCAGGATCCGGAGCGTTGCCGCGGCCGGACCCCGGTTGGCCCCCGGGACGGCGAACTGCTCACTGACCTGCGTCAGCGAAACAACGGAACCCGGCCGGAGCCCCGACTCCAAAAGATTGTCCGTCCTGTTGAGGACGTTGCCCGTCATGCCGCCGGCCACAAAGGCTTCATCGATGCTCAGGGTGAGGTTGGGGGGTGCCGGCGTGCCTCGCCGTTCCGGATCTGCAGTCCAGAGCTCGACGGCGATGTCCGCCACCGTGGCCAGGCCGTCCACGGTAACGGCCAGATCCTTAGCTTCGGCCGGGTCCCGGCGCAGCGTCAGTCGGATTCTCACCCTTCTTCGACTCCCCTCATCTTTTCGATCAAATACAGGTCATCGACAGTTACCAAATGGGATGTCACGGCATGTTCTACGAGACGGGCGCGCCTGTTGGTAGCCAGCTTCCCGCCTCCGCCGCGCAGTCCGGCAACACCGACCCGGTCCAGTTTGTCGCACACGTTGTCCAGCTTTCGGTTGAATCTGGTCAGGGCCCAGCCAAGTTTTTTTGCTGCCGCGGCCGAGGATGGAATGGCGCTGAAGCCTGTTCCTTCACGGCGGAGCATTGGTTCAGCCAGGGCGACGATCAGCGCCTTTTGGGAGTCTGTAAAGACCACGGGCCCGATGGTTGTATCCCCTCCGCTCTCGTCGTCCCGGATCTCCTGCCGAAAAGACGGGGTCTTCAGGTGCACGGCAAACTCGTAGGTAGTCGGACCAGCCGTAAAGATCACGTTGGTGTGGCTGAAGACGAGCGGGATCCGCGCCCCCGGCGAAAGCCAGGCCTGCATTCCCCCCGAACCGTCCGCGACGGTGGCAGAGAGCATGCTGCCGACGTTGCTGAGCCACCAGATCCCGTCATATTGGGCGATCTGGAGGAATCTCCGGTGCAGGTAGGGGTTGTCGTCCACCTCAAGGTCACCCTCGCGGCCGATGCTGAAGACGTCCTCGTCTGACGGCTCGTGCCACTCGCCACAGAAATCTATTGCTAGATCCCCCATATTTCCGTGCCTCCTCGTAGGGCAATACCGGATGCGTTCCATGAGCTGGTACGTGCGATTACAGTCAATGGCATTCGCGTGCGTCCAGCGACTTTCCCTCGGAAGCAGTGCCGTCGCTGCGGACAAGGATCACAGTCATGCAGGTGAACTCCCCCGGCGGGTTTGCAACAATCTCAGCTCTTGGCTCAGTGGTTGACTCGACAGGTCCTCCGTCAAGATTCCACTTATAGACATCGCCCGGTTTCGGACTGGGGTTGGTCCACGTGAAAATCACCTTGCCCGGTGCTCCATCGACTGCCTTCAAATTCTCGATGTCAGGAACAACGCCATCGTCCAAGGGATCAGCGGGTGGCTGGCTGAACTGTTCCGTGGCGACTACATGCGGTTCGGGCCTCGTCTGGGACAGCGTTATTCCGAGGATGATCGCCACAACCAGAATGGTTCCACCGGCGATTGCCAGCCAGAGGTTCCGTTTCCCGGTGTCCTCGGGAACTTCCTCGGCATCTGCCTCACCCATTGCCCGGGGACGGTTGACCGTGGCGGCCAGGTCATTATCCCGGACGTCTTCATTTGCTGCGTACTGTCCAAGGGCAGCCTGTGGGCCAGGGCCGCCGGCTGGCCGGGCCGGAGCTACCGCCCTTGGTCCGCGCAGCATGGTTGCCTGGACCGAATCGTCCTGTTCGGTGTTGTTCCCCGCAGCGTAGCCGGTGGTGTTCCCCGCTGCGTACGCCGTGCCGGGACCCTGCCGTCCAGACTCCGTACGATCCTCGGGTTTGGGCGCGAACAACTGCCCCGGTACCTGGGAAGCGGGTGGCGGAGTCACCACGGGAGTAGGCGTCTGAGCCTTCGGCCCGGCCGGTTGAGCGGCTGGTTGAGCGGCTGGTTGCCAGGCTGGTTGGCGGGTCGGTTCACCGGCGAGGGGGCGGGTCCGTCCGGGGAACGTGGGAGCGCTGCCGGTCAGCTCGGGGTCAATCGAAGCGACGCTCCGAACCCGGGTCTCTTCGAAGCCGTCATCCGGGTGGCCGTCGTCGTGCTGCGGCTCTTCCAAAACCTCAAAGGGCGTCACAGACAGGTTCAGTTCAGCCTGGATGCGCTGGAGTGCAAGAGCAAAGGCGTGGGCGGAGGAGTACCGGGAAGTCGGGGACTTGGCCATCGCCGTCGACAACGCCAGCTCAAGGGACTGAGGGACGTCGGCGCGGCCCAGCCGTGGAACCGGCATATTGGAGATACGCGAAATCAGCTCACGCTGGGAATTGTCAGCACCCGGCATGACAAAGGGAGAGCGCCCGGCCAGGAGGGTGTACAGCGTGGCTCCCAGCGCCCAAACGTCCACCATGATGCCATCCACCGGACCGTCGCGGAACTGCTCCGGCGGGGACCAGGGAATGGACATCCCGGCGTCCTCATCGGCATCGCTTCCCAGGGTCCCTGAAATCCCGAAGTCAGTCAGGGCAGGCCTGTTGTAGTCGGTGACCAGGATGTTGGCGGGCTTGATGTCCCGGTGGGCGATGCCGGCACGGTGGGCGGTTTCGACGGCGGAGGCCACCTGGATGCCCACAGCAAGGACTTCGTCCACGCTGAAACGCTGCCGACGGTACCTGATGTCCAGGCTTGGCCTGGAACAGTACTCCATTGCCAGGTAAGAATGCCCGTCGTCAGTCACTTCGGCTTCGAAGATGGTGACGATATACGGGTGCGAGGACAGCTGAGCCATGAGGTTGGCCTCAGACTCGAACCGTCGTCGGGCACCATCAGTTTTCAGGCCCGAGAGCAGAACTTTGACGGCCACCTTGCGGCGGGGCCTGTCCTGTTCATAGAGGTACACATCCGAAAAACCGCCTGAGCCAAGGAGGCTGACGTAGGTGAAGCCGGGAATGCGGGGTGGTGGAGCGGGGGGACGTTTGGAACTCAACGGATCTCCTCAAACCGTAAGGAAATGTCATCACCGAGTTCAGCGATGTCCCCGTCCAGGAGAATGGCCATCTCACCTTGAGCCAACCGCCGTGGAGATTGCCCCTCGCGGACCAGGACTGTGCCGTTCGTGGCCTTCAGATCGCATAACATAACGTGCCAGCCCTCGAGCCTCACCTCCACGTGGGAACGTGAAATGTCTCCGCTCGGGCTGGCCACCTGGACGAGCCTGGGCATGACACCGCCCTGAACACGGGAAACAGAAGGCTGCCGCCCCACAATCATCGACTGGTCCAGATGTATCAGCTCGCCAGTGGACACCCGCATCCGGCCCAGCGCAGGCCTCGGGACCTGGACTGCATCATCGGGAAGAGGCTGGTGGCACGTGGAGCACTCGGAATGAGTAGGAGGATTTGCGTGGTTTTGCGGGCAAACACGGGCGAGGACCCTGGGCCCTGTCCGGTCACCGTTCGCGTCACCGTTGCCGGGGACGGAAGCTTGGCCGGCTGCTGCCATCCCGGCCAGATCACTTTTCATGATGGTCTGACCGTCATGGTCGCTGTCATCCACCAGCGGCAGGACGGGCGCTGGCGCTACCACCAGGAGCGGCTGCTCGGACCGGTTGTTGGACGCGGGTATGTTCGGCTGCCCACTGAACGGCGCATTGAACGGTGGATTGGACGGCGCGGGATTGGACGGCGGATTGGACGGCGAGCTAAAGGAAGGAGGCGTCGAGACGGAGGACGCATTGGAAGAACCGCTGCGCCATGGCACCGAGTCGATCAAACCGCCCTGCTGGAGCGGCGCGGCTGATGGCTCAGCAGGCTGTTGGGCTGGCTCCTGAACGTGCTCTTGGAAGGAGACGGCCAATGGTTGGTCCGCTGCTTCAGGGTCCTCTTCAGCTGGTTCGTTGCCGGTCACCGCAGGCCCGGTGCTTGCCCCTTGGGCAGCCTCGTCGGCATCCGGGTCTACCCGAACAGCGGCATCCTCGATGTTCCGCATCACTGTCTTTTCCCAGAGGTGATCGTAGCTGCCTGTCATTTCGACGGCGGCGACCTCCTCGGGCACATCAGATACTGCGGCGGAATCAGGTTCTTCAACCGGTTCAGCAACGTCGGCGTCGTCGTCGTCGTAGTCTTCATCGTCGTCGTGGATGCCCATTACGGTCTCCTGCGAGACCCCGTGATCAATCGCTACCTTCTCGGTCGCTCCGGGCAGGTTCCCTTCCGGCAGGTTCCCTTCGGGCAGGACCACGACGGCGGGAGGAGGCACCAGCTCCGGCACCACCTCTACCGGTCGTTCCGGCACCTGCGGCGCCTGGACCGGCGGTTCCGGCAGCTGCCGCGCCAGGATCTGCTGTTCGGGCACAACGGGTTCCGGCAGCAGCGCGGAGGGCACCCGAGCCAGCGGAACCTGCACATCAGAAACCCCTTCGCGGTCCATGCGCAGGCCCTGCAACAGCACAACCCCATCAGCCAGTGGCAACTCGGCGCCTCCGGCACTCCCGGCCGGAACCGTCACGGTGTACCACTGTGGATCCGCCAGGTGACGCTCAGTCCAGGTGGTGACATCGCGTCCGTTGAGTTCAACAGGGCCCTCGGCCAAGTGAGCTGTCAACTCGATATCGCCGCGGAGGAAAACGCGAAGGGAATGCTTGAAGTCCACAATGCCGAACGACGGGATCTGGGCCAAAGATCCGCCGGAAGCGCTAGTGACAGCATGGAGGACCTCATGGACCTCGGCGGAATTTCCCAACAGCCCCCAGAGGGAATGGACCAGCGCGGGGTCGGCCTCCGGACGCAGCAATACGGCAGTGCCGGACCGGACAACACCGATCCAGCTCCCCGGGCTGTAACTACTGGAGACCATGACCTTGCTCCCTGTCTTCCTGGACGGCGGCAGGGCTGCCTTCGGTCTGTGGCGCCTGGCCGATGTCGGTATCCGCCGCCTCTGGCCTGGTCTCTGGCACTGCCGCTGAACCCGCGTCTGAATCTGACTCCGGATCCGCTCCCGAACCTGACGACGGGTCCTTTTCGCCGCCACCCTCTTGGCTTTCCTGCTGCGGGTCATCCATTCCGGCGTTGATCAGGTTCCGCGGAAGCGTGTCTTCTTCCTCGGCCGCAACCACCGTGCGTGGTGCTGTGGTGACAGCGCCGGCGTCGTTCAAGACGTTCTTGGCGTCGACCACGATGACTGTGACATTGTCCCGGCCGCCGCTGCGAAGCGCGGATTGGATCAGGGCGTCAACAGCATCCTGGGGGTGGCCCACGGTGCTGAGGATGCGGAAGATGTGCTCATCGGTGAGTTCGGCATTGAGCCCGTCCGAACAGATGAGGATGCGGTCACCTTCTTCAACGGGTAGGAGCCAGTAGTCCGCTTCGGTTTCGTCGCCCGTGCCGAGGGCCCGTGTCACCACATGCCTGCGCGGGTGGACCGTTGCCTGCTCCGGGGTGATCTCACCGGCGTCAACCAGTTCCTGGACTTCGGAGTGGTCTACGGTGACCTGTGAAAATCCGCCCTGGCTGAGCCGATATGTCCGGGAGTCCCCGATGTTCATCACAAGCCAATACGGCAGGCCCATCTGCTCCACCACTACGGCACCGGTGAGCGTGGTGCCTGCCCTTGAGCCCGTGGCTTCCCGGATGCGCTCATCTGCAGTTATCAGGTACTGCTGTACGACGGCGGCCGTCGCGGTTCGCTCGCCTGTAGCAAGTTGCGGCATTCCAGCCAGGACACGAACACAGATGCCGCTTGCGATCTCCCCCGCCTCATGGCCGCCCATGCCATCCGCCACGGCAAACACCGGGTCCGATGCGATGAAGGAATCTTCATTGAGTTCCCGCCGCAATCCGCGGTCCGTTCCGTAACCGCAGCTCAGCTGCAGTCCGTGTTCGGTGTGCTGAGGAGGTGTGGAGGAGTCCGGCTCGGTGTTCATGCTTGTCCTAGATGAAAAGTGCGGTCACCGAAGTGGACGGTGGAACCTGGGCGGACGTATGCCGGCTGGCCTGCCTGCAAAGGGGTGCGGACGCCGTCGGGGGTGGTGACGGCACTGCCGTTGGTGGAATTCCGGTCTGTGACCCAGACTCCATCACGGTCCGAAAGGAGATGAAGATGCGTTTTGGAAATGGAACGGCCCGGATCCTGAATCGCGAGCATTTGCGTGACCTGCTCCCCTGAATGCGCCGCAGGATTCCTCCCGATCAGGACAGTGCGGTCGAGCTCGAAGTCGCGGCCGTCGTCGAGTCGGATCCGGAGGACAGCCAACGGCGCTGGCGGCTGTGCGCCCTTCAGCTGGGTACGCTCGTGGTCGTCATCGGGATGGGCGGCGGCGGAATACGGCTGGGATGCCGGTGCCTGGGCCATTGGCGCTGGAGCTGGAGCGGCAGGCTGGTGTACCTGTGCGGGCAGCTGGACCTGGGCCGGCAGCTGGACCGGAGGTGCCGCCTGCCCGGCAGCCGGAGCCGACCAGGGCTGGGGTGTTGCAGGGGCCTGCCATTTGTTCGGGTCCAATGCGGCACCGCCTGGAGCCGGAGCTTCAGAGGCCTGGCTGCCCGGCAGGTTCAGCTGCTGGGCGTTTATGACCTGCGGTGCCGTGGAGGCAGCTCCGGCAACCGGGGACGGAACCTGTTGGACCGGCGGGAGATCCAGGGGGGCGAAGCTGTAAGGGCCCTGGATACCGCCGGTGGTGACAGGATTCCTGCCCGCCTTGATATCGAACACGAGTGCCTTCGCCACGGCATCGTGCCACCCGCGGAGGTTACTGTTCTTGTCCCAGGTGTTTGAGACAACCACGATGACAGCCCACGCGCTTCCGAGGAGGAACAGCGGAGCAACGATCCAGAGCGCTATATCGAACGCTTTCAGGGCTACCAGCACAATCGCCGCCAGGATGGCAAGGATGATGCCGGCCCCTGTAATAATGCCGCGGAGAAAGACGGGACCAGCGCCAGGAGCGTAGCCATCCTTATCGGCGCTGCGAATCCCCATGATCTGGTTTCCGAGCGTGTTGCCCGTGCGGCCTTCGATCCCCATCAGGACCAGTGCGTACACGAGCGCGAGAGCCGAGCCGATTCCGCCCAGGAGGACCACCGTAGACGTGTCGTAGATGATGAAACCTCCGCTGAGCGTCCGCGTCACGCCAGCGAAACCGATGGTGAAGCTGATTGCCAACACGGCAAAGGCCGGAAGCCAGTCGAGCACGGCGGCGCCAAGGCGTGTACCGGCAGCTGCGGGTACTACCTCAAGTCGTGCTGCCATTCCGGCTTCTCCCCCTCGTCCAAGGCCCCCATTTCCGTGGCCGGAATTGTGCCCTGTTTGACCAGGCACTATCGGGATATTACCGGGAATTGAGGGGCGGTGCGCGGACAGCCACTCCTCCCGTGCCTGCTGCCCGTGATTCGCGTTGCGGGTACTCCTGGCGGCCCTGTTGTTTAACGGGACGCCACATGCCGTGCAAAAAGTGGCTCCGGCGCGGATCAGCTGCCGGCAGCGCTGGCAGCGCTCTGCGTCGTGTGTCATTACTCGTTGCGGTTCTTCCTGACAGTGGCGTCGTCCTCCGGATTGGACTGACCGCGAAGTTCGCGGCGTCCTCGTGGCGCGTCGCCGGATGGTGCCACCCCGGTTGGCGCGTTCCCGGGGTGCGCGTCCCCGGAGGATACATTCCCGGAGGGTACAGAAGCGGCCGGAGGGGTCTCTGCCTTATCTGCGGGCTCAGTCTTTCCTTCAGGCTGGCGCCCGGCCCCCAGGACCGGCCGCAGCCCGCGCAGGCTGAGTGCCGTCCTGCCGTCGGCAAGGAGGGACCGCGGCGAGAACCTGGCCTGCTGGCGGCGCCAGAAACCCACAGCTCCCGTCATGTCCTTGAGTGATCCTTCCACGATGGTCCAGTATTCCCGGACTTCCGCTTCGCTCGGCTGCCCCGCGCCGAAGATGCTCGCATCGGCGCGGTGTGCCAGCAAGGTGGTAGTCGACTGGGTAGCGGGGAAAGCTTCAGCCAGGACGACGGCGGATTCCCGCCGGGTGGCGCGGTGATCCACTCCTGCACCCATGTCAGTTGCGAGGCTCAGGAGTTCGTTCCACCCGCCGCCAACTCGGCGGGCAGGATCGCCTTCCGTGAAGCGGGCCTTTCGACGCCGGCCCTTCAGTAAGGCAATCAGCAGCAGGGGCAGCCCAAGGATGCCTATCGGGATCATGGCCAGGCCAATCGCGGCCAGAATGGGTCCCCAGAAGAGCCAGGGATTGTTCTTCTTCTGATCTGCATCCAATGCGTCCGGGGAGGAGTCCGGCGGCAGCTCAGCCGGCTCCTGTGGCGGGGGCGGCGGCTGCAGGACCTGGGGTTTGGGTTTGGACTTGCTCTCCGGATCCGGAGGGATGGGCACGTTGTCCTTAGACGGAGTGGGGTCGAAAGCAACCCACCCCACGCGGTCAAAAGCGACCTCAACCCAGGCGTGCACGTCCTTACCTGTGATGTTGACTTCCCCGGCCCCGTTTTCAGGGCTCTTGGGATCGGGATAGAACCCCATGACCACCCGGGAGGGGATGCCGAGATGCCGGAGCATCAGTGACATGGCCACGGCGTACTGCTCGTCGTCGCCCAGCATCTGCTTGGCTGTCAGGAGGTTCCTGATCCGTGCAGAGCCGTGTCCGGAGACACTGGGCAACTGGCCCTCGGTGATGAGGCCGTTGCTGAAGGCGCCCTTTTTCTGGAAATGCGCTTCGATCTGGCGGACCCTGTCCACGGCGGTCGGAGCGTCGGCAGAAAGGTCATTTGCCTGGGATCCGACGACGGGCGGCACTTCTACGGCATCCGGCATGCTGAACTTGGCAAAGTCATATTGAGTGAGCTGGCCGTGTTCCAGTTTGACGGGATCCGCTACCTGGATGCTGTAGGAGTCTCCCTTGGACAGCCCTTTCGTGGTGACGGCGGTATCCGTGCCGGAGTTGAAGTACAGCCCTGCGGCTGCATTGCTCGAAGCCTGCGAAAAGCTCAGGCCCGTGGTTTTTCGCCCGCCCGGCACGAAGTAGCCCTGGTAGTCCTCCACTGTGATTTCCAAGGTGTAGTCAACGGTGGGCACGATGCCGTCGGTATCCGCCAGGGTGTTGATGGATCTGGCGTCGCCGACCTTGCTGAAGTTCCCTGAGCTGTTGGGATCGATGTTGTAGTTGGTTCCGTTGAACGCATCCAGTGCAGCGAGGCGAACGCGCCCGTCCTTGGGCAGGCCCTTGACCACGAAGAGCTTGTCGTCCTTCTTGTCCTTCACGAAGGTCCGGAAGCTGGCCAGCGGAGTGATGTAGTCCTTCGGGTCGAAGGGCGGAACGATCGTGTTCCTGAGGACGCGGCGGTCATCGCTAGCGGTGACCATGGGCGAGACCAGGGCCGTGATGCCGACGCTGAGTGCAATGACCCCGGCTGCCGTGGCCAACCGCCGGGTCCGTGCTCTGCGGGCGGTTGAGGCATCGGTCTGCGGGCTGTTGACCGAGACCTTGCGGGTATCGCTGCGCCGCAGGGCATCACGCCGGAAGGTAGCCCAGGCAATGGCCAGCACTGTCAGGGCGATCCCTCGTTCCACCGTGAGGAAGCCTGCATTGGTGCTGAAGGCGATGCCGGTGACAAAGAGCACCAGGATCGGCAGCAGCGGCCAGTATGGCCCCTTCGAGCGCCAGGTCAGAAGGGCCGCGGCCAAGGCCGTGATGAAGGAACTGAGGAAGGGGACGATCAACACCCCGCCGGCGGTGCCAACGGGCACACCCACCGTCAGCATGTCCTTCCACGAAAAGACCACGCCCAGCAGCAGGGTCCGCAATGAATCCAAGGTGGGGATGAACCCGGCAATGGCTGCGCCCGGAACCGCAACCACAGTACCGAGGACCAAGTAGGCGGCCAAAGCAATCGCCGCCGTGATCAGCAGGCCAAGCCGAAGGTGGGCGTTGAGGGCTGCTACGCCCAGGCCCAGGACGATTCCACCAAATCCGGCCACAAGGTAGTAAGGGTCGCCGCCGTAACTGAGGCTGAAGCCCAGCACGCCCAGACCCATGAGTACGGTCAGGGCTGCAACGTCGACGGCGAAGTGCCACACCGGCCGCCCATCCAGGAAAGGGGACACTTGGGCGGGTGCTGCGGACTGGCGCCGGGTGCGGAGTCCGGTGGCGGAGCTCATGCTGCTGCCTTTCTGAGGACGATGGCCAGATCCGGCAGGTCTCCCAAGGTGAGAACAGTCAGGTCAGCGATGTTGGCACGTGAGGGCGCGGCGCCGGGCTGAAGGCGAACTGCCAGGCTTCGGACGCCTGCAGGGACGGAAGCAGCCGCCGATCGCAGTTGGGCAGGCGTGACCTGGCTGCCAACGATGAAGAACACGACTGAGGCATTGGGGACTTTATCGGCCAGGGTGCGGGCGAGGTCCACTGCGGTCTTGCGCATCGGGCTGCCAACGATCCTGGTCATGTCGTCGAGCATGTTCCGGCCTGTCTCGCAACGGAGCGGTCCTTTTTGGGTGAGGACATCAAGCTCACGCTGCTCTCTTATGGCTTGGCGGCCAATGGATGCAGCCACTGAAATGGCCATCTCGAATTCATGCTCGGAGCCATACTCATCGGTGTTGATGGACAGGGAGATGGCCAGGTGCGCGCGGCGCGTCTCCTCGAACTGGCGGACCATCAGCTTGTTGGTCCGCGCCGTCGTCTTCCAGTGGATATGGCGTCTGTCATCACCAGGCACGTAGTCGCGCAGCGCGTGAAAGGAAACGTCGGCGCTTGAGAGGTCAGTGGTGGGCATTCCTTCGAGGTCACGGATAAAGCCGGCAGCCGATCCGGCCAAAGCCACTGTCCTGGGGTGGACATAAAGGTCCTCGGGATCTGTCCACAGAACCTGCCTCCGCAGCAGGTGCAGGGGATCGGCCCGGACGGACCGGACCGGGCCGACAACGATGACCGCACGCCGCGCCGTAGGAATCGTGAAGAGATCCTCGTGAACCTGAGCGGGTTTCATTCGCGGCAGGTGGAAAATGGCCGTGGCTGCGCCCACCGGCAGTTCAAGGGCAGCCGGCAAGAGCGCCCGGGCTGAGGTGTTGGATACTGCGATGCTTCCTACCGCACTGTCGCCAACAGCCACCCTGGTGCGGGTGAGGTCCAGAATCACGCCATAAGATGACCTGCCAAGGACAAATCCCACCGCGATGACGAAGAGCACGAAGGCCGCTATGGCTGCTGCTTTGGCCTCCTGCCAGCCGAAGGACTGTCCTACCACCCACAGCAGGATGGACCCAGCCAGAATGGACCAGCCCAGCACGCTCACGATGGAGAGCACAGGCCAGACGAAGCGCAGCCACTGCGCCCGGACTACGCGCCAGACGGGCTCCACTGCGAGTTGGGCTGTGCTGAGGGCTTCCGTCCAGACTGCCGAGGGACGGAGGAGCTTGCCCCCGTTTTTTGTTGGAAGCAAGTGCCCTGCCGGCCGGAACTGGCGGAGGCGTTCAGCAAGCCGGTTCAACGGAGTGCTGCGGAACATAATGAGGCCTTTGATCGCGTACTGACTGGGATGGTTTTTGAAAGGACTTTGCTACGCGTTTGCCCGCTGCTGGGGAGCTGCCACGTCGGCAAGCACACGCGCAAGAATTGCCTCGGGGGTGGCTCCGGAGAACTCGGCTTCGGGGTCCATCACAAAGCGGTGGGTCCATACGACGCCGGCAAGGTCCTTGATGTCGTCCGGAAGAACGAAGTTCCGGCCCTGGCTTGCTGCCCAGACCTTAGCCGCGCGGACCATGGCCAAGGCACCGCGTACAGAGACGCCCAAGCGGGTCTCAGGGGCGTTGCGGGTCTCCTCGCAGAGCCGGGAGATGTACTCGAGCACGGCGGTGTCCACGTGCGTGGTGGCGGCCAGGTCAGCCATGTCAGCGATGGCCTGGGTGGTGATCACGGGGGAAATGTCCTTGGAGCGGTCCTTCAGGTTGGTGCCTCCCAGGATCTGGACGGTGGAGGCGTGGTCCGGATAGCCGATGGAAGTCTTCATGAGGAACCGGTCCAGCTGTGCCTCCGGCAGGCGGTAGGTTCCTGCCTGTTCGATCGGGTTCTGGGTTGCCATCACCATGAACGGGCGGCCCGCCTCATACGTGACGCCGTCTACCGTCACCCGGGATTCCTCCATGACCTCCAGGAGCGCGGACTGGGTCTTGGGCGACGCGCGGTTGATTTCGTCGGCGAGGACGATGTTGTTGAAGATCGGCCCCTTGTGGAACTCAAATTTTTGGGTCTTCTGGTCATAGATGGTCACGCCGGTAACATCCGAGGGCAGGAGGTCCGGGGTGAACTGGATGCGGTTGTTTGAACCTTGAACGGTCGCCGCCAACGCCCGGGCCAGCGACGTCTTACCAGTGCCCGGGGCGTCCTCGAACAGCACATGGCCCTCCGCGAGCATGGCGGTGAAGGTCAAGCGGATGACGTGTGCTTTACCGAGCACGGCGTGGCCGACGTTGGCAACGAGCTTCTCGAATGTTCCTGCAAACCAGGCGGCCTGCTCAGTTGTCATGGTCATGTGTAGTTCCTTTTTTCGTGTTCTGGTGAATTTCCCGGGCGAACTGATCTAAATTCGCCTAATTTCGGGTTAGTAGCTGGCCGGGCACGAGCCCATGCCTGAGGTCGAACTATTGACAGTGTCAGCCCGGATGAATCGGTATTCATTGGTCCAGCGGTTGCCGTCCTTGCTGTAGATATAGAACCAACGGCTCGATCCCCAGCCGTCGCGATAGCATTCCAGTTGCAAATTGGAGCCCTGCGGCATTTTGTACGAGGTGCAGGCGTCGCCACTCCAGTGATCGCCGGTGCCTTTTGCCTTCTCCAGGCAGCTGTTGACGTTAACCACCGCGGCCCAAGTTCGTGGTCCCGGCGGAGGTGGTTCTGCGCCGCTGCGAGACGTGTCCGCGCCAATCCTGCCCGGCTGTTCACCACTGATGGCCCGCACCTCAAGGCGATGAGCTTCGCCGAAGCCGACGCTATCGGAGAAAGAACGCTGCTGCGTGTTTTGCCAGCTTCCTCCGTCCATCCTGTACTGATAGCCAGACACCGGGCGGCCATTGCCGCTGGGTTGGGTCCAAGTCCAGGAAACAGTCCTATCCCCGACGCCGCTGCTGTTGCTCCCAGTTACGGTCGGCGCGAAGGCGAGCCCATAGGGATTAACCGCGTTGGATGCGGGACTGGCATCGCCAGCCGTGGAACTGCGGGAAGAGACAGCCCAGACCACGACCGCTGTCTCGGTGCCGTTGGCTGCGGGGACTACGCCTCCACCGGCAGGAATGTCTCCGCTGCCGCCACCCGTAGTCAACCGGTACTTATATGTAATCTCGCCAGCAGTAGACCCGTTGCGCTGGGCAGCGGTCAGCGCCGGGAATTTCACATCGATCTTTCCCCCGTCGCCATTGGTGTCGACGAGGCTAGCGGTCGGGGTCCCCACCATGTCCGGCTTGCCTGCTGCGCGGATGGGTGCCGACTGTGCGCTGTCACCACTGGTCCCCGCCTTGTTGGTGGCGGAGACCGTAAAAGAGTAGTCGGCTTCGGAGTTGGCCACCTTCACGTTCTGCGAAGTCCCGGACGTCACCGGTTGGCTCGATACAGCGGCTCCTCCATGCCACGTGGTGAGAGTATAGGAGGAGACGGCGTCGCCATTGTTGGCCGGGGGCGTCCACGTGACCTGGAGCTGGCTCTCCGCTCCGAGGGAACCGGCCTGCGAGGCTGAAGGCGCAGCGGGCGTTGCCGGCACTCCTGCGGGTACTTCCGACGCCGAATAAACGCTCCATTCGGACGGTTCCTTCGCATCATTGCGGGCGAGCACGCGCACCTTGTACGCGACGCCGTTTTGAAGGCCCTTCCAGACGTAGCTGGCTGCCGTGAGGTTTTGGATCTGCGCGTTCTGCCCGGCCGGAGCCGGAGAAATCTCCAGGTCATAAGACTTCACCGGTGAACCCTTGCTGGCCGGCGGCACCCAGGTCACCGTCAGCTCCTTGTCGCCGAACTTCAGCGCTGGGGCGAGTGGAGTGTCGGGCTTTACGTCGGGACGGACTTCAGCCGACGCCGGGGACCTGTCAGATTCATCGATGGCGTTGGTGGCCGTCACCTGGAAGTGGTACTTGGTGTTGTTGGTCAGCCCGGTCAACGTGCAGGTGTTTGCAGGGCAATCCTGCTGGTAGCCACCTTCTCCATAGACCGTATATTTGGTGATGGGAGACCCCCGGTCGGCCGGCGCCTGCCAGGTCAGCAATGCGCTTTCGTCACCGACGCTTTGGGCCTGCGGTGTGGTCGGAGCGGCAGGCTTGTCTTTGACCGTCAGGCGGATCCGGCCGGTGGCGTATCTGGAGGATTCCTCGGTCTTGTCTGCCACGGTATAGGACACAACCATGGTTCCTGTAAATCCAGTGGACGGTGTGACATTAAGGGAGCCCCCAGCCACTGCAACGTCTCCGGTGCCTGTTTCCGTAACAGCTGAGATGATTGTCAATGGCGTTTCGGGAAACGGATTCGAGTCGTTGGCGAGAACATTGACCGTCACGGGTTTTCCGGCCGCCGCATTCGGTTCAAGATCGTCGTTGGCTACAGGCTTAGGCCGGTCGGAGGCCGTAATAGCAAACTGGAACGTGGCCGTGGCTTCCAGGCCCCTTGGGTCCTTTGCCTTCACCTGCACGGCTCCAACAGCGCCGACATCGCTGCCATCGCTGCCGGAAATTCTCAATGACTTGCCGTCGATGGTGGTGTTGAACCCGGTGGGGTTGCCGCCAATAATCTCGTACTTCATGTTTTCGAGGTCGTCCCGGTCGGGATCTGCAGTCAGCTTGCCCAGGTCTGTAGTTGCCGAATCCCCCTTGGGTACATCCACTGACCCTCCGAGCAACGTTGGCGGGTTGTTCCGGTTGGGGTCGGGCAGCACCTTGGTCCGGATGCTGAGGGTGGATTTGAGGCCGGCCGGATCGTCGGGACCGGACCCGTCCGTAACTTCAAAGCTGATGGAACCAGGTCCGACGTAGTCCGCCCCGGCCGTATATTTCAATTCTGAGTTGTTACCGCCGATGGGGTCACTCCCATCGGCGCCGATGAGCTTGACGCGGTCACGTTGCGTCAGCCGTGGCGTATGCCCCTCACGGACCTTCACCCACTCATTCAGGTTGACCGTGACCGACTGCCCGGCCACCACTTCGAGGACTTCATCCTTGGACAGCGTGGGAACCTGCTGGCCGATTCCTGGCACCCAGATGATGGCCGTGGACTTTTGCCCGTCGACGTCCTCCACCTCGTAGGGAATGAGTTGTGGCTGCTCGGTGAGCTGCACAACCATGTTGCCTTCGGTTCCGGGAGCTGCCGTCGCGGTCTGGGCGGTGACTTTCAGGTTTTCCCCGACACCGTCCGGATCTTCATCGTTTTTCAGCACGGGAACGTCGACGGCGGTCTTGCCCAACGTCTGCGCGGAGGTGACACGGTCATCGCGGGCGATAGGTGCCTTGAGGGGTACCTCGTTGTCGGCCAAGACGCTAATGGAGGCTTTCGCCGACGCATCCCGATCGTCTGCAATCGTGTAACCGACATTGACTGTGCCCTCAGCGGAGGGTGCGAGCAGGATGATCCGGCCACTCTGCTTGCTGACAGTGGCCCGCAGTGCGGGATCTGCCTCGATACCATCGGTCAGGATGCGGATGAGGTCGCCGTCAGGATCACTGTCATTGCCAGTGGCATCAACGGCTATCTGGCGTCCCGGGCGCACCTTGACTTCGTCATCCACGGGCGTGGGTTGCTGGTTGGTGTCCCCTCGCGGAGCAATACCGATGGTCACGGTGCCGGTGTTCACGGCACCCTGGCGGTCCACCACTTTGTAGCGGAAGGTGTCGGTCCCCGCGCCGTCTCCCGCCGCCGTAAAGTCGATGAAGTTGCTGCCGACCGTGGCAGTGCCCATGTTGGGCGAACTGTCGATTCCCGTAAGTTGTACGGAATCGCCGTCGGGGTCTATCCCGTCCAGGGGCACCGGAATCCGAACTGAACCGGCAGCAACCACCCTCGCCGTCAGGTTCCGCGGCTGCGGACGTGAGTTCTCCGCCCCTTCAAGGGGCAGGATGTGGATGGTGACCGCTGCGGCACTCTTCTGGCCCTCGGGGTCGACGGCGTTGTAGATGGCGCGGACGGTCTTTGGCTGGCTCCCGGCAATGAACCGAAGGGAATTCTCCGACACGAAGCTCTTCCCGTCCTCCGCGGGAACCTCTTGCGGCAACACCGGATCAACTGTGAGCTTTTCGCCCTGCGGGTGGGTGTCGTTATCCAGGACGGGGATGGTCACGACGTCGTTGACGCGTACGTTCACTTCGTCCGGCTTGGGCTGAGGTGCTTCAACGACGGCGGGCGCAGGGACAGGAACAACGGAGACGCTGCCCGTGGCAGACTTTTTTCCATTGGACACGGTGTAACTGAAAATAAAGGGATCCTTGGTGCCCACCAGGTCGGTGATGCGCAGGACGCTGTGGTCGATGACGCTCACTGAGGCTGTGGAGTTTTCGGGCATGGATACCGACTGCAGCACCAGCACTCCCCCGGAAGGATCGGAGTCGTTCGCGAGCGGGTCCAGCAGCACGCTGCCGCCCACGGGCATGAGGGCGACGTCGTGGACAGCCACAGGATTGCCGGTGTCCTTCCCCGATTCAACATCGACACGGATCAGGCCCTGGCTGCTTTGGGGACCGTTGCTGGCAATATACGTCAGGTAAACCGGCCCCGGCGTCCCGCTGCGGAAAGTAAACGTGCCGCCTTCGGTAACAGGACCAGGCTCCGCAGGACCGGAGGCTTCCACCTGGGCGAGCCTCAGTGCGCCGCCGTTAGGGTCGACGTCGTTCTTCAGGGGTGCGATCACCAGGTCCTGGCCGACGACGGCGGTGACGTGGTCAGCATTCACAACCGGGGCCAGAGCGCCAGGGGGCTGAACGTTGATAACTACCTTGCCCGTAACTGTGGCGCGACCGTCCCAGATGGTGACCGTAACGTTTTTCTTGCCCGCGGCGGCTCCTGAGTCCTGATAGGTAAGGAGTCCATCCCGCCGCACCTTGACCTGGTCCTGGTCGTTGTCCGCCTTCGCGTCCATCAGTACGAGATCGTCGCCGTCGGGATCCATCCAGTCCGTCAGGATATTCTGGCTGACGGTTTTGCCCTGTTCCACAAGCATGGTGGTGGGTTCGCCGCGCTTGAAGACCGGCAGACGGTTCTCGTCCGGACCCACAACGTTAAGCGCGATGCTGCCACCCGCGGAGAGTCCCCGCCCGTCCGAAGCGTTGTAGTCAAAGGTTTCCACGCCCGGTTTGGCATCGGCCGGAATACTGACCTGGAATGCTGTTCCGCCGTAAATGTTCTCCAGATTCCCTGTCTTGGGGCCGGACGTTCCAACAGAGGCGGTGAGGACGTCGCCGTCGGGATCGGAGTCGTTGTCCAGCACCGGAAGGATGCTGGTGCGTCCCGGCCTGACTCCGAAGGCGTCAGGCTTGGTTTCGGGCGGGCGGTTCGGTTTGGTGCGGTCCGGCAGGATGTTGATGGTGTTGTTGTCGGCTGAGTCCTTGTCCTGCTCATCGGATTCATTCTTGGGTGGGACAACGTCGTCCCAGTTGTTCACCAGCTGCATGTTCTGGTTCACCAGCCACACATTGCCCGAATTCACATCATTAAGAACCACCAGATCCCGGTTCACCCGGAACACATACTCCGGAGACGCACTGGCCTTGGGAACATCAACGTTCTTGTCATCAGCGTCATTGACGCACTCGCGCACATACCTGTTCGCCCCCGACCACGCAGCATGCACACAGCCGCCCAGCTGCACCGGCGCCGCCGGAACACCCTCACCATTGAAGGTCACCGTCTTCGCCGTCGACCCGCCCAACGGCTGCAACAACAACGCCTTCGGAGTCGCCACCGCCACAGCATCAGAGGCAGGACCACTCTGCTGCAGCTTCGCGTCCTTCGCATCCGCCAACGCCAGCTCCCGCCCGCCCGGCAAAAACAGCTTCCCCCGCCCAGCATCCAACACCACCGGCTGATCCCCCACCACAGCCAACTGCAAATCACCGGCCCCCTTCAAGGCCTCCCACGTGCTCTCCTGAACCCCCGTGGACACACCCTCCGCATCCACAGACGTCACAGAAACCCTGCCTGTCTTCGGATCAGCACTGTAGATCCGGTCATCAGCGCCCACAGCCGACACCAAACCCTGCGAACCCACCACCACCGGCTCGCTGGACTCCTCATCAAAACCATTAACAGTGGACGGCGACAACGCCCACACCGTCCCCTTACCAGGATCAGTCACCGCCAAAACACCCCGGCCAAAACTCACATCCGCGGACCCCGGCAACTTCTTATCCCCACCCAGACGCATATTCGCCGCCGACACCTGATTCAACGTCGAACCCGTCGGATCATCAACAAAAACATCCCCGGCACTCTGCAACACATCAAAAGAAGTACTCGCCGGCGTCACCGCCCCATCCAGAACCCGCGACGGATAATTCAACCGCCCCACAGCATTCCTGGACTTACTCACAACCCAGACACCACCATCGTTCAACTCCACCTCAGTGGTCTTAAACCCCGGATAAACCACAGCACCAACCACCAACGCAGCACCAGCCACCGCAAAAACAGCCCCACTAAAAAACCCACTGCGGCGCCGACGAGACCCAGACCTGCCGAACAGATGTGTCACAGCCCTACAATTCCCCCGCAATAAAAGCCACCAAAAAAGCAGCACAAGACCAACCAAAAGACCAGAAAGGACACGACGGACCCGATACAGGGCTCTCCGTTACCCGCCACAGCCTACCCAAGCATTCCAAAGCCTGCGATGGGGAGAACTTCCCGCGGCGCCAAGTGGCAACGCGTCCGTCAGCACGGTGGCACCCCTTGCACGCCGGGTTCTCCCAACGCCGTGGAGCCCGCGACGACGTAACGCCCCACGTTCCGCCCTGAGCCGGCTTCTATCCGGTACCAGGTTCGGATCGGGTTGGGGGTCCAATGGTCGCTTTGAATGATGTAGCAGCGCACCACAATGGGGTCGGCATCGGCCACGTAGAACCACGGCTCGCGATGGGCGTTGATGCCGTCACAGTCGTAGTACGGCGCAGGCCGGTAGTTTGCTCCGCCAAGGGTGTAAGTACAGGACCGCACAAAGTTGGGATCCGCTGTGCTCATCCTTGTTGTCCATTCCCCCATCCGACCGGATTGGGCACTGGCAGTGGCGATCGGCCCGCCTTGAGCCAGTGAATTGAACGTCTGGACCTGGATGCTGTGCCGTTCATCAAAGCCCGCGGTATTAATAACCCGGCTGCCTGATGGAGCTACCGTTTCCCAGTTGCCCGAGCCGTCGAAACTTATCCTGGTCTGGGCGACATCGTTTGTGGCCGTGGGTGAGGACCAGCTCAGCGTCAGTGATTTCTGGTTCATTCCACCGTTGGTTCCGGATGCCGACGGCGTTCCTGGCGCCCCGTAGGGCGTGACGGACGCCTTGGTGCTGGCATCCGAACTGGGCGCCACGGTGGAATGGGCGATGATCGTGATATCGGTCGCCCTGCCGTTGGCGAAGCCGCCCACCGTCTGCCCCGGAAGGATGGGACCCGTCTGGCCGTCGGCCGTAGCGTAATAGGTGTAGGACACCTCGTTGGCAGCTGAACCGTTCCGCTGATCCGGTGTGAGCTGATTGAAGTTGATAGTGACCTCCCCGCCGTTGCCGCCCGTATCGGCCGGTGTGGCGCTCACCCCGGTCACTTGCCCGAGCTTTCCCGTGGCACGTCGAGGGGCAGATGGCGCGCTGACGGCTCCCTTGCCGGCCTTGTTTTCCGCCTGCACGGTGAAGGTGTAGGCGGCTTCGGAGTTGTTGGCGGTGAATGTGGCGGTCCGGACCGTTCCCGTGATGGTCTGGGTTTGAGCCGCTGAGTCCCCGCCGCTCATGGTGACGTAGTAGTTCCTGATCGGATCGCCGTTGGTGTTCGGCTCTGTCCAGTTGACCGTCAGCTGGTTCTGGTTGCCGACGGAGGATGCCACCGCCGAGGTTGGGGCCGCGGGTGCGCCCGGAACGCCGGCCGGATTATCCTCCGGCGAATAGAGTCCCCAGTCGGAGGGGCCAAGCTCGTTCACAGCCTGCGCCCTCACCTTGTACTTGACGCCGTTGGTGAGGCCGGGCCAGGTGTAGTTCAGGCCCGCCACATCGTTTTTGACGGCGATGCCGTTGGCCGGGGGCGGGGAGATCTCCAGGTTGTAGGTCTTCACGGCGGAACCCTCGGTCTGTGCCGGCTGCCAGGTGATCACCATGTCCCTATCCCCGGCTTTTACTGCCGGGGCATCCGGCGGCGAGGGCTTCTCGTCGGGCCGGATCTCGTTGGAGGGGGCTGATGGCGCGGACTCGTCAACCTCGTTGGTGGCCGTCACCGTGAAGACATACTTGACGTCGTTCGTCAGGCCAGTGAGGGTGCACGTCGTCGTGGCGCACTTTTGGGTGAACGAGCCGGACCGGACCGTATATTCGGTGATCGCTGACCCGTTGTCCGACGGCGGCTGCCATTTGAGCACCGCCGTCCGGCTTCTCACGTCGGTGGCGGCTGGAGCGGAAGGAGCATCCGGCTTGTCGCGTACCGTAAGCCTGATGCGTCCGCTCGCCTGCCGGGAGACGTCGTCCGTTTTGTCCATGACCGTATAGCGCACCACCATGACGCCCTTGAAGCCGTCTGCCGGCGTCACCGAAATGGAGTCTCCGGAAACGGAAGGCTGGCCCGCCGCCGACCCGGTTTCCACGGTTGCCGCAACAATCTTCAGGGCAGCGTCGTTGAAGGGATTGAAATCATTGGCGAGGACATTGATGGTTTCCGCACGCCCGGCGTTGGCCTTGTCCACGACGTCGTCGGTGGCAACGGGCATCGGCCGGTTGGAGGCGACGTACTTAGCTGAAATGGTTGCCTTCACTGCCGGGGAACGAGCGTCTGTGACGCGGACAGGGATGCTGCCGACGAAACCCAGGACGACGGAGTTTTCCGCGCTGACCTTGAGCTCGCTTCCTTCAATCGCTGCCTTAAACCCCGTGGGCAGCGTACCGTCGAGCTCGAACTTGAGCTTGTCCTGGTCCTGCTCGTCAACGTCTTTGGCGAGGCCCCGCAAGTCCACGGTGGCCGTTTCGCCCTTGGGTACGTCCAGCGAAGTACCGCTGAAGGTGGGCGGGTGGTTTGCGGTGGGGTCAGGAATGACCCGCGTCATGATGGTCAGCGTGGACGTGAACCCTGCCGGATCATCCGGACCCGTCCCGTCGGTCACTTCGAAGGTCAGGGAGCCTGGACCTGCGTAGTCCGGCTTGGCGGCATAACGCAGTCCGGTTCCGTTGGAGGTGATCACGTTGGACGGATCCGCACCCTGAACATGTACTTTGTCGGCCACGGTAATCCTTGGCGACCGTCCCTCCCGGACCCTGACGTACTCGTTTAGGTCAAGGGTCAGTTCCTTGCCGGCCATCACTTCCACTACATCGGAATTGGCCAGGGTAGGCAGCTGTTCCGCCTGCCCGGGAACCCACATCACGGCGGTGGCCACTTGGCCATCGGCATCTGTGACGGTATAGGGAATGAGTTGTTCCTGTGGGGTCAGGGTCACGACCACGCTGCCTTCGGCTGCGCGCGCATTCGGATTTCCATCCGGCAGACCGATGGAAAGTTCGGCTGCGACGCCGTCCGGATCCACGGCGTTCTTGAGCACCGGCACGTCCACCGCGGACTTTCCCAGGGTTTCAGCCCGGGTCACGTGATCATCTTCGGCCACGGGCGGTTTCAGCTCTGCGTCAAGGCTGATCTTCACCCTGATCACGGCGCCGGCGCTGGCACTCCTGTCATCCTGGATTGAATAACGAACGCTTTCATTCCCGGCAACAGCGGGAGCCGTCAGCAGGACCTTGGAGCCTTCCGCGGCCTGGACCTGAAGCTCCGGGCGCGCCTCGAAGCCGTTCGCCACCAGTGCTACCGGATCGCCGTCGGGGTCGGAGTCATTGGCGAGTACGTCGACGGCGATATTGCGGCCTGGGCGCACTTCCACCGAATCGTCGACGGCCAACGGTTTTTGGTTGTTCGGCTCCGGCGGTGCAATGCCCACAATCACCGTGCCCGTGTTTTCCGCTCCAATACGGTCGCGGACTATGTAGGTGAAGGTATCTGTGCCTGCTGAGTCACCTCCTGCGGTGAACTCCAGATATCCCTCCCTCACAATGGCAGTTCCCATCGCAGGCGCCTGGTCGATCCCGACCAGCTGAACGGAGTCGCCGTCGGTGTCAACGCCGTTCAGTTCAACCGGGATCTTCACTGTCATCCCAGCGACGACACGGGCCGTGAGGTTCCGGGGCTCTGGGCGCGTGTTCCGGGCATCGTCCCTGGCCGCAATCCTGATGGTGACCTGCTGGGAGTCTGTCTGTCCGGATTCATTCCGGACCTTGTAGATGGCGTAGACCGTCTTGGGTACCTCGCCGGCAATAAATCGCAACGAGTCTCCAGCGGTAAAGATCCGCCCGTCGGCGGCGTCGGGTTGCTGGGCAAGATCCGGAACCAGCGTCAGCTTCCCGCCATTAGGATCTGAATCATTGGCCAGAACAGGCACAGTGACAACGTCCCCCACACGGACGATTGCTTCATCCGGTTTGGCCTGCGGCGGCTGGAGCTTTTCGGGTGCCGGGACCAGCAGGATTGCTATCTCCCCGGTAGCGGACGCTTTGCCGTTGGAAATGGTGTATTTCATCGTTAGCTGGCCTTCAGCCCGGATGTCGGTAACCTTCACCACCGAGTGGTTCAGGACTGACACGCTGACAGGCAAACCATCGCCGGCAGTTACTGATTGAACCACCAGCACTCCCCCTGAGGGATCCGAATCGTTGCCGAGGACGTCCACCAGGACGTTCCCTCCGGTGGGGAGCAAGGCGATATCCCGTACAGCAACCGGCGCGCCTTGGCCGTTTGCCTCCACCACGTCAATGCGGACCAGTTGCTGCGCACTCGCGGGACCATTAGTCACAAGGTAGGTCACGTAGTGGGGCCCTGGAGTGGCGGAATTAAAAGTGAAGGTCTGCTGGTCGGCGCCGATGGTGGCTGATGACTGCGCATCAGGCGTTGCCTGGGCCAGCCGCAATGAGCCGCCCTGAGGGTCTACGTCGTTGCCAAGCGGTGCGATGACGGTATCGGTCCCCGCGACAGCTACAACATGGTCTGCATTGGCCACGGGAGGAAGCGCCCCGGGTGCCCGGACGTCGACGATAATCTTCCCCTCGGCGGCCTTGGACCCGTCCGAGACCGTCACCGTCAGAGTCTTTCGTCCAGGCGCCGTTCCCGAGTCTTGGAAGGACAACAGGCCATCGGGGCGGATTTTGACCTGGTCGCGGGGATCGGAGCTTGCCACCCCCACCGCGAATAGATCGTCGCCGTCGGGGTCGATCCAGTCAGTCAGAATATTCTGGCTGATGAGCTTTCCGGATTGCACCACCAAGGCAGTGCTTCGGTTTGGTTTCTGCTGCGGGGCAGCATTCTCGGCGGCAGGAACAATCCTGAGCGTAACGTCGGCAGTTGCGGAGAGTCCCCGGCCATCATCTACTGTGTACGTAAAACTTTCAGAGCCTGACTTCTCTGCGGGAACAGCAATCTGGAAGCCTGTGCCGCCATAGATCGCAGAAAGCGCACCGGATTTCAGGGCCTCCGGCGTCCTGAGCGTGAGGACGTCGCCGTCGGGATCCGTGTCGTTGTCCAGCACCGGAAGGACGGTGGTTTTTCCCGCACGGACACCAAACACGTCCGGCTTTGCCAGCGGCGGATTGTTGGGCTTTGTCCGGTCTGGCAGGACGGTCTGTTGGACTTCGTCTGCTGAATCCTTGTCGGCATCGTCGGAGGTCTGCTTGGGTGGGACAACGTCGTCCCAGTTGTTCACCAGCTGCATGTTCTGGTTCACCAGCCACACATTGCCCGAATTCACATCATTAAGAACCACCAGATCCCGGTTCACCCGGAACACATACTCCGGAGACGCACTGGCCTTGGGAACATCAACGTTCTTGTCATCAGCGTCATTGACGCACTCGCGCACATACCTGTTCGCCCCCGACCACGCAGCATGCACACAGCCGCCCAGCTGCACCGGCGCCGCCGGAACACCCTCACCATTGAAGGTCACCGTCTTCGCCGTCGACCCGCCCAACGGCTGCAACAACAACGCCTTCGGAGTCGCCACCGCCACAGCATCAGAGGCAGGACCACTCTGCTGCAGCTTCGCGTCCTTCGCATCCGCCAACGCCAGCTCCCGCCCGCCCGGCAAAAACAGCTTCCCCCGCCCAGCATCCAACACCACCGGCTGATCCCCCACCACAGCCAACTGCAAATCACCGGCCCCCTTCAAGGCCTCCCACGTGCTCTCCTGAACCCCCGTGGACACACCCTCCGCATCCACAGACGTCACAGAAACCCTGCCTGTCTTCGGATCAGCACTGTAGATCCGGTCATCAGCGCCCACAGCCGACACCAAACCCTGCGAACCCACCACCACCGGCTCGCTGGACTCCTCATCAAAACCATTAACAGTGGACGGCGACAACGCCCACACCGTCCCCTTACCAGGATCAGTCACCGCCAAAACACCCCGGCCAAAACTCACATCCGCGGACCCCGGCAACTTCTTATCCCCACCCAGACGCATATTTGCCGCCGACACCTGATTCAACGTCGAACCCGTCGGATCATCAACAAAAACATCCCCGGCACTCTGCAACACATCAAAAGAAGTACTCGCCGGCGTCACCGCCCCATCCAGAACCCGCGACGGATAATTCAACCGCCCCACAGCATTCCTGGACTTACTCACAACCCAGACACCACCATCGTTCAACTCCACCTCAGTGGTCTTAAACCCCGGATAAACCACAGCACCAACCACCAACGCAGCACCAGCCACCGCAAAAACAGCCCCACTAAAAAACCCACTGCGGCGCCGACGAGACCCAGACCTGCCGAACAGATGTGTCACAGCCCTACAATTCCCCCGCAATAAAAGCCACCAAAAAAGCAGCACAAGACCAACCAAAAGACCAGAACAAAAAATAATGGAGGCGGCCGGCCACGGTGATCGGGCCGACGGTCAGCTCCGACTATCTCATAAGACCATCAATTGTATGAATAGGGCGGCCGCGATCCAGGACCCGATCTGGTCCAGGACAAGGCCTAGTCCAGGACCAGGCCGCGGCCGCTTCCCCTCGAAAGCAGCACCGGAAGGATTTCGCCGAAGCCACGCACGGTCTCCACGGGCTGCGGGACCAGCACGAACCGTTCGTCACTGTCCAGAGCGGCGGCAGTCACAGAATCCACCAGTACGGTGCCCGGGTCCGCCAGTGCGGTGAGGCGTGCTGCGAGATTCACAGTGGGTCCGTAAATGTCGCCCAGTCGTGACAGGATCCGGCCCCAGACCAGCGACACCCTGGCCTCCGGCAGAATCTCATCCTGCGTAAACGCTTCGGCAAGCGCCAGGGAGATTTCTGCGCCGGCGGCCGGCGTCTCGGCGATGTACAGGACTTCGTCGCCCACTGTCTTCACGAGCCTGCCGCCGCCGACGGAGATGATCTCGGCGCACTTGTTCTCAAAGCGCTGCACCAGCTGGGCAAGAGTCTTTTCGTTCATCCGGCGGGAGAGACTCGTATAGGAGACCAGGTCAGCAAAGCCGACGGCACGGGCCAAGGGCAACGGCGCGTCATCTTCGTCCCCTTCGCGGCCTTCTTCGCTGGCCTGCAGCCCGGCTTCGGCACGGACGGCCAGCCTTTGAACGCCGGCGTTGAGCTGGCGGCGCCACGAGTAGACCAGCATTTCCTCCAGGGCGTCCACCAGGGCCGGAAGTTCATTGACCAGGCGCTTGCGGGCGACGGCGTCCGGAACCCCCTGCTGATGAACCATGTCTTCCACAAGGGCTTCGATCTGCCAGACCACCATGCGGTCGGTCATTTGACCGATGGACCTCGTCACGGAAATAGCCGCCTCTTCCGTCAGCTTTCCGGTCCGGACGAGATCAACAACGGTGGAGAGCGCAGCCTGGTCCCGTTCGGTAAAGGCGACGTCCTCGTCGCCGAGATTGGGAAAGCCCAGGGCCCTCCAGAGCTTTCGCGCGGACAACAAGGAGAGACCTGCACCGGCCGCGACTTCACGCCGGCGCAGCTTTCGCTCACCGCCGAGCAACCGGGCTTCCAAGGCTTTTGCCGCCAGACGCTCCGCCGAGAAAGTGCCTGTGGCCGGGGGCCCGGTCACGGGGGCGAAATCAGCAGCGTCGGATTGGGGACCGCGCTCAGCAGCAGGTTCGGCGAACGGCGAGGCAGGGGCCGTTTCCAGGACGGCGTCTTCGATGGTGGCGGCCTCTACCACCGGTTCAATGGATTCTTCCGGTTCCTGCGCTTCTCCGCGTTCCGGTGTTTCTTCGTGTGTGAGTTCGCGTTCCCGTGATTCTGCCGATTCAGGAGTCTCTCCCGGTGGCTGAGTTTGCCCGGAGGCCAAGGGCACAGCTTCAGTGTGCTCACTGCCAGCGTTCATCTCTTCCACCTTCTCTCGGTCTCCTGGGCCGCTGTTGCGAACGGCCCTCCCAGTATCTGTCCACGTCCTCGAGCCCGTCTCCGCGGCTGTCCTCTTCTAAAAGGACCGAAGCCGGCGGCAGTTCATCGATGGCCTCAAGGACAAAATCACGGAACTTCCCCGCCTCCGGAACGTCCGCCAGCACCGCTGGATCATGATGCCCGGTATCCAAGGATATATTCCCTGAACGCAATATGCGTTGGAGCACCGATTGAACCACCCACACCTGCCGGATAGCTGCAAGGGAAACCTGCCATTCCCTGCGCCGCAACATTCCGTACTTGGCAACTATGCGCTGACTGGTCAATGTGTAGCGCGTCGACTGCCACCGCAAAGTGCGCGGAAGGCAGTACCCGCAGAGAACCCAGGCGACAAGCAGGATGCAGGCAGTCACCAGCCAAAACGTCCAAGCGGAGGTTACGACTGGAAACATCCTCGCAGGTTCCCCTTTGACGATCCATGCCGTTGCGAAGGCACCCACTGCTGGGACTGCAATGAAGAGAGCGGCCGGGATAATCAAAGTCCTCGGCTGGGGCCGCGTGACCACTATCACCTGTTCACCCGGCAACAGCTGTCTACGCATAACCGCTCTCGGTCGAACCCCCGGAACCGCTTCCTGATTGTTTCGAATCGTCTTGCCCTGGCGGAGTCCAGGGACGGAGGTGGACGACGTCGCCGGCGGTCACCACATGCTCGTGCGAAGCCGCGTCAACCACAAGAAGGGATCCATACTCGTCAAGCCTGGTGGCGTGGCCGATAATTTCGTGGTCGCCCGGCAGTTGGGCGCGCACCTGCTTGCCTAACGTCACCAGAACGCCCTGCACCCGCTTATGCAGGGATGGCCCACCCGCCATCCCTGCTGCGGGGTCGCCGTCGGCGTTACAGAAGCTGCGGTACAAGGTGGCGAACCGGGAAAGATAGCTTTTCAGGAGAACGGTGCGGTCTACGGTTTGGGCCTCTTCGAGCAACACAGACGTAGCGGTGGGAACGGGAAGCTCCTCCTGGGTCAACGTGACGTTCAGCCCGGTTCCCAGGACAACAGGTGGCACGCCTCCATCCCCCATGGGGCCCAGTTGGGCCAAAATCCCGGCAATCTTTCGTCCGCGGACTATGACGTCGTTGGGCCACTTAAGTTCAGCAGGGATGCCGGCCGTCTCCAGGAGTGCCTCGCGCAGGGCCAGGGCTCCCAGCAGCGAGAACCAGGAGTAGCTCTGCGTGGGCAGCGGCCGGCCCTCCGCGTTTACAGGCCGGAGGACCACTGAGACCAACACCGAGCTCAGCGGCGGGGCTTCCCAGCTGCGGCCAAGCCGTCCCCGGGCGGCGGTCTGGTGCTCGGTCGTTAATACAGAAAGGTCGGGCCAGGACCGGGGGTCAGTCGTGACAGCTTCCAGCAGATCGGCATTCGTAGAGCCGGTGGAATCGACCACGGTGAGCTGCGGAATTCCAGTGGCGGCCAGGAAATCCTCATTTACCAGCGCTGTCCGGTCCAGGCCTTTGCGCTCGACTCCCCGTGCGGTGTGCTCCGGAAAGTCAACGGGTTCCTGGCTGTTATCCGACTGGGGGGCTTCCATAGCTGAATCCTATCGAGTTGCCACGTCGACGGCGGCCTCCGCGCGCCAGGCTCAAAGGAAAATGTCAGGAACAAGCCGTTCCTCGGGCACACCAAGGCTGTAGGGGGAAAAGTCCATGACTCCGGCGGCAATCAGGACTTCCTCGTCTGTGTAGAAATTCCCGCTCCGGGAAGCGGAACCTGAGACTGCATTGCTTCCGGTCAGCACCGCGTGGGCAGCATCGGCGACGATTTCGGGTCCACGGGCGGCCTGGACCAGGTGGCTGCCACCGGGCATGTTCCGTATGGCAGCGGTATCAATGAGGGTCCGGGGCCACAGTGAATTGACGCTGATGCCGTCTGCTTTGAGTTCTTCTGCGAGACCGAGTGTGGTGAGGCTCATCCCGTACTTGGCCATGGTGTATGCCAAGTGCATGCCGGCCCATTTCGGGTCGAGGTTCAGCGGCGGAGACAGTGTCAGGATGTGGCCGTTATCGGAGCGGCGCAACGCCGGGAGAGCCAGCTTGGACAGCAGGAACGTGCCCCTGACATTGATGTCCTGCATCAGGTCGTAGCGCTTCATATCAATGGTATCGGTGCTTGAGAGGTCAATAGCCGAGGCGTTGTTGATCACTATATCGATCCCGCCGAACCGCTCGACGGCGGCATCAACGGCGCCCGCGACGTCGGCGTCGTTCCTGACGTCCCCAACGATGGGCAGCGCCTGGCCACCGGCTTTCACCAACTGCTCCGCGGCACTGAAAACCGTGCCTTCAAGCTTTGCATGGGGCGTCCCCGTCTTGGCCATCAGTGCGATGTTGGCACCATCCCTAGCGGCGCGCAGGGCAATGGCCAGGCCGATCCCGCGGCTTCCACCGGACATCAGGATGGTTCGGCCAGAAAGGGAACCGGCGGCCTTGTACGGCTCTGCTGCGGCGCCCGAAGCAACGTTGCTTGAAGTCATGGGAACACTCTAGCCGAAGTATGTTACTGGTGAGTAACATGTTCGACCAAGCCGACCGCAGCACTGAACCTTGTAGGTTTTCTACAGCCATGCGGGTCCAAAACGTTACTAGACTAGCCAGCAGGGCCCGGATTTTGTGTGGATGCTACTTAAGTTCTGCACCCGGGAGCCAGCGACTATCAGCTACAGAGCCGGAGACACTTGATGAGCCACGATCTGACCACGACAGCGGGAAAGATTGCAGATTTCCGCGATCGCCAGGCGCGTGCCGAACAGCCCTCCGGCCCCGAAGCGATCGAAAAGCAGCATGCGCGCGGCAAGAATACCGCCCGGGAACGCATCGATCTCCTGCTCGACGAAGGCTCGTTCGTCGAGTTCGACGCCCTCGCCGTGCACCGTTCCACCGCTTTTGGGATGGAAAAGAAGAAGCCGCTTGGAGACGGGCTCGTTTCCGGTTACGGCACGGTGGACGGGCGGCCGGTTGCTGTGTACAGCCAGGACTTCAGTGTCTACGGCGGGTCCCTGAGCCAGGTCAACGGGGAAAAGATCGTCAAGGTCCAGGAATTCGCCCTTCGCAACGGCTGCCCTGTAGTGGGTATCCTCGATGGCGGCGGGGCAAGGATCCAGGAGGGCGTGGCCTCGTTGGCAATGTTCGCCGATATCTTCCGCAACAATGTCCACGCTTCCGGCGTTGTGCCCCAGATTTCCCTCATTATGGGCCCGTCGGCCGGTGGCGCAGCGTACTCCCCCGCACTCACTGACTATGTGGTCATGGTGGACAAGACCTCGCATATGTTCATCACTGGCCCGGACGTCATCAAGACCGTCACCGGTGAGGACGTGGACATGGAAACCCTGGGCGGCGCACGCCAGCACAACGCCACCACCGGAACCTCCACCTACCTCGCCGCTGACGAAGCCGATGCCATTGAGTTCGTCCGCGAACTGCTCGACTTCCTGCCCTCGAACAACCTCGCCGAGGCCCCTGTGCTGGAGCACCAGCAGGAGCTCGAGCTCGACGACGACGACCTTGCGCTGGATACGCTGATCCCGGATTCCGCGAACCAGCCCTACGACATGCGCAAGGTCGTTGAACAGATCGTGGACGACGCCCACTTCCTCGAGATGCAGGCCCTCTACGCTCCGAACGTCATGATTGGCTACGGACGGGTCGAAGGCCACACTGTGGGCATCGTGGCCAATCAGCCCATGCAGTTCGCAGGCACCCTGGATATCTCCGCTTCGGAGAAAGCCGCCCGCTTTGTCCGCCATTGCGACGCCTTTAACATTCCCATCATCACTTTGGTGGACGTCCCCGGTTTCCTGCCGGGCAAGGACCAGGAGTTCCAGGGCATCATCCGCCGTGGAGCCAAACTGCTGTACGCCTATGCCGAAGCCACTGTTCCCAAGGTCACCGTTATCACCAGGAAAGCCTACGGCGGGGCGTACATCGTCATGGGCTCGAAAAAACTGGGGGCTGACCTCAATCTGGCGTGGCCCACGGCGCAGATCGGCGTGATGGGAGCGCAGGGCGCGGTCAACATCCTGTACCGCCGCGACCTCGCAGCTGTGGCCGCAGACGGCGGCGACGTTGAAGCCAAGCGTGCAGAAGTGATCAAGCAGTATGAGGAAGAACTTCTGAACCCCTACCAGGCCGCGCAGCTCGGCTATGTTGACGCCGTCATTGTGCCGTCCGAAACCAGGGTCCAAATTATTAAGGGGCTGCGGGCGCTGCGGGACAAGCGTGCCAGCCTTCCGGCCAAGAAGCACGGAAACATCCCGCTATGAGCACTGAACTTCCTGCTGGGAGCCAGGGCGAAGGAACGGCAACACCGCTGGCGCCGCCGCTCTTCTCCGTGACAAAAGGCGATCCCACAGCCGAGGAGCTCGCGGCGCTGACCGCCGTCGTGCTTTCACTCGGTGGCGGAGAACAAGCCGAACCGGCGAAGCCTACCGTCCGCGGCTGGGTCAGGCGTCAGCAACTTCGGCTCGCACCCACACCAGGGCCAGGGGCCTGGAAACGCAGCCGAGGCTGAATCCGTCCCCACCGCCTCCCTAACCTCGCTGCGCTCGGCCAGGGAACCCTCGGCGGCGGAGGCCCCTGCTACAGAAACCTCGCTGCGCTCGGCCAGGGAACCCTCGGCGGCGGAGGCCCTGCTAATGGTTCAGTAAGTCTTTCATAACTGGGTTTGCGCCGTTAGTCTCATGAGGGTGACTAACGAAACCACTCCCATTCGGCCGCAGACCGCCATCGACAAGATCGCCGACGCGCACACTGACACCCTCATCAGGCTCGACCCCAGCTTCGCCATCACCCTCGGCGTTCCTGGCCACGAGACCGAATACCAGGACTTCTCCCCGGCCGGAATCGAGCAATTTGTCGATGCCGCCCGTACCACGCTCGCTGCCCTTGAGCAGCAGGTTCCGGTGGACGACGTCGACACCGTGACGCTGGACGCCATGAAGGAACGGCTCGGACTCGAACTGGAAATCCACAACTCCGGCTGGGATGTTGCCAACCTCAACAACATCGCGTCTCCGGCCCAGGATATTCGTGCCGTCTTTGACCTGATGCCCACCGAGACCGTGGAACACTGGGACCACATCGCAGGCCGGGCCCACAACGTTCCCACAGCGATCGAAGGCTACGCGGCCTCACTTCTTGCTGCCCGGGATGCGGGGAAAGTTTCCGCCGTACGCCAGGTGGAGATTGTGATTGAGCAGACCAGCAAGTACGCCGCCGAGGACGGCTTCTTCGCCAAGCTGGCGGCAGGGGCCAAAACGGCGGAGGGACCTCTCCCTCAGGAGCTCCAGGACAAGCTCGACGCCGGTGCTGCCGCGGCCCGGCGTGCCTACGCACGGTTCGCGGAATTCCTCCGGCAGGAACTCCTCCCTGTGGCCCCTGCCAAAGATGCGGTGGGACGGGAGCGCTACGCCCTGGCTTCCCGATCCTTCCTGGGGGCGACGGTGGACCTTGAGGAGACCTACGCCTGGGGCGTGCAGGAACTTCAGCGGCTGATCTCCGAGCAGGAACGGGTTGCGGAACAGATCAAGCCAGGTGCCTCCATTGAACAAGCCAAGGAGATCCTTAACAACGATCCCTCGCGCCAACTCAAGGGAACAGATGCCCTCAAAGCGTGGATGCAGGAACTGTCAGACAAGGCTGTGGCGGAACTCGCGGATGTGCATTTCGAGATTCCGGACGTCATGAAAACCCTCGAATGCCTCATTGCCCCCACTGACGAGGGCGGCATTTACTACACCGGACCGTCGGATGACTTCAGCCGTCCGGGCCGGATGTGGTGGTCCGTCCCGGCAGGCGAAGACACGTTCACAACGTGGTCGGAAACCACCACCGTCTACCACGAAGGAGTTCCCGGGCACCACCTCCAGGTCGCTACTGCCGTATACCAGCGTGAACGGCTGAACAGCTGGCGCCGCAACGTCTGCTGGACCTCCGGCCATGGCGAGGGCTGGGCCCTTTACGCAGAGAAACTGATGCAGGAACTTGGCTATCTGAAAGACCCGGGCGATCACATGGGCATGCTGGACATGCAGCGGATGAGAGCAGCCCGGGTTGTGTTCGACATCGGTGTTCACCTGGAACTCGAGGTCCCGGAGCGCTGGGGATCCGGAACCTGGACGCCTGACAAAGGACTGGAGTTCCTCAGGGCCAACCTCCCCATCAGCGAAGGGCAGCTGAAGTTCGAGTTCACCCGGTATCTCGGGTGGCCGGGCCAGGCCCCGTCATACAAGGTGGGCCAGCGACTCTGGGAGCAGATCAGGGCCGAGCTCGAAACCCGGCCCGACTTTGACCTCAAGGCTTTCCACACCAAGGCACTGAACATCGGCTCCGTAGGCCTCGACGCCCTGAAGCGCGCCCTCCTGTCCTAACTAACCCCGCGGGTCCAGTCCAGCGACGTGGCCGCCTTCCTCCGCGTGCTGCTCCTTCGTCGCTTTGACGCACGCATCCGGAAGACTGCCACGCCGCCGGATCAGCCCACAGCCGAGACGTTTGCCACACTAATGTCGGGAATAACTTCACAAACGGCCTTGAACTCCCAGTAATCACGGGGATTATCGGCGCGGTGACGCATGAACTGCCCGTAACATTTCTCAACGTTCGTTCGCGGTGGTATATGCACTGCCTTTAGCGTATTCGGGTGAGCACTCAAACAAGCATCCCCGCCCCTGCAGGAAAATCCGGGTTCCAGCTGCCCAAGTGGGCCGGCTCGTTCGGTTTTCAGATCATCGCTGCCCTCATCGTCGGCCTCGGCCTTGGCCTCCTGGCCAAGTACACCGGCAGCACTAAAGCAAGCCCCAACGGCCTCGGCGCAACCTTGCAGACCATTGGCTCAAGCTACGTCTCGCTGCTGCAGACCGCCGTCGTACCTCTGATCTTTACGGCTGTGGTCAGTTCCATCTCGAACCTGCGTGAAGTGTCCAATGCCGCAAAACTGGCCTGGAACACCCTTCTGTGGTTCGCCATCACTTCGCTCATCGCAGTGCTGATCGGCATCGGTCTGGGCGTTTTCCTTCAGCCCGGCGCCAATACGGGCCTTGCCCAGCAGGGTGAGTACACCGGCAAGTCCGGAGACTGGTGGGCCTTCCTGATCGGCCTGTTCCCGAAGAACTTCCTGGGCCTCGGCGCCACCTCCACCGTGGCTGAGTCCGGCGCTGTCACCACGTCGGTCAGCTTCAACGTGCTCCAGATCCTGGTGATCGCTATCGCCGTCGGCATCGCCGCCCTCAAGGTGGGGAAGCAGGCCGAGCCGTTCCTGAAGCTCAATGCCTCTGCCCTTGCTGTGATCCAGAAGGTCCTGTGGTGGATCATCCGGATCGCGCCTCTGGGTACCGTCGGCCTGATTGGAAACGCTGTTGCTGTCTACGGCTGGGACACCATCGGATCGCTCGGCAAATTCACCATCGCTATCTACATCGGGCTGGCCCTTGTGCTGTTCGGTGTCTACCCCGCCCTGATCCGCTCGCATGGCCTTTCCGTCAAGCAGTATTTCTCAGGGGTGTGGCCCGCCGTCCAGTTGGCATTTGTTTCCCGCTCCTCCATTGGCACGCTTCCCCTGACCCAGCGCGTGGCTGAGCGAAACCTCGGCGTCCCCCGCGCCTATGCATCCTTTGCGGTGCCTTTGGGCGCCACCACCAAAATGGATGGTTGCGCGGCCATTTACCCGGCGATCGCGGCAATCTTCGTGGCCCAGTTCTTCGGCATCCAGCTGGACTTCAGCCAGTACCTGCTCATCGCCCTGGTCTCAGTACTCGGCTCCGCGGCAACAGCAGGCACCACCGGCGCAGTCGTCATGCTCACCCTGACGCTGTCCACCCTGGGACTTCCCCTCGCCGGCGTCGGACTCCTCCTGGCCATCGATCCCATCCTGGACATGGGCCGGACGGCAGTGAACGTGGCCGGACAGGCCCTTGTGCCCGCGATCGTTTCCAAGCGTCAAGGCATCCTGGACGAAACCCTGTACAACGCACCGCGAAACGGCGAGGCGTTCTCCGACGACACCCCGACGGCGGAAGACCCGTCATCCGCAGGCGGCACTTCTTCCCGCGAAGAGGAGCTTGAAACCTCGAAGGCGTAACTTCCACTGGCTTCTCCCTTAGGTTCTCCCCTGAGTTCTCCCTCCGGGAGATGCTGCCAGGAAATCCGTCCAACACAGTGCCGCAGCACAATTCCCCGGGAACTTCCCGGGGAATTGTGCTTTAAGTGCCCTTAGGAAAAATCCGCTTAGCGACCGCCTCCGATTACTCCCTTCTCCACCGCCTTGGCTGCACCGTCAGCCTCGGCCTGGGTCAGAGTGCCATCGGTGACTGCCTTATCAAGGCGGGTCTTGAGCGCAGCCGCACGTTCCGTCTGCGCCTCGGTGCGGAGCTCCTCCAGAGCGGCCGTCACTTTTGCTTCGTCAATCCCGAGGGATTGTGCCAAGGATGTTGCGAGGGCGGCGTCCATTGCTGAACGATCCGGCCTGGTGCCTGCAGCCTTGTCGCCGGATGTGGCATCAGGCTTGTTGGCATCGCGGAAGGCCTGCAGGGCTTCCGTAACCTTCGCTTCGTCAACGCCGAGCTTCGTAGCCAGCGCGGCCGCCTGCACGCCGGTGCCGCCACCCCGTTTGCCGTGACCGCCGGGGCCTCCGCGCTGACCGTCGGTTGAAGCGTCCGCAGATGCGCTCGCTGAGGAAGTGGGGGTCGGCGTCGTCGTGGCGGCATAGGCCGCTCCCGAGACTCCCAGACCTGCAACCAGCGCGACGCCGGCGGCGCTCAGGCCAAGGGTCAGTTTCTTCTTCTGTGACATTGCTTTCTCCTGGATCTGCCGCCCGAAGGCGGCTCAGATGTGCGGCCGGCCGTTGATTGCCGGCCTTTAACCACTCTCGGCGGGCGACGTGTTAGAGAGCTGTCCCGAGACTGTCAGGAGACTGTGAAGCAAAGTTGCGCAGAGTGCAAACTTGCACGTAGTGTAGCGCTGTGAGTCCAAACGTGCCGGTAATTGTTGCCGAAACTCCCCCTCTTTCCCGGCGAGAGCTGAACAAGGCGGCAACCCGCCAGGCCATCACACGCGCCGCCATGGAGCTCATCCGCACAAAGGGTGTGGGTAACTTCACGGTGGAGGATATCGCTGACGCGGCAGGTGTATCGCGCCGCACGTTCTTCAACTACTACGCCAGCACCGAAGCGGCCATCGGGAACATCACGCATGAGTTCCTGGAGGTTGCGCTCCAGCAGTTCCGGTTGCGCCCGCGTGACGAGCCCGTGATCGTATCGGCCAAAGAAGCCATGATGGCCCTCGCCGATCCAATGGCCGTTGCCCCCGTTGCCGAACTGTTCACCCTGATGCAGCAGAATCACCAGCTCGCCCGCTCGGAACTCGAAGCGTGGGACCACTGCACCGGACAGATCATCGAGGCCGCTCGTGAGCGCATGGCCGGCGAGACTGACGGCGAAATCGATGAACTTTTTCTTCGCGCCCTCTCAGGCTCGGTAATTTCGTGTGGAAGGGCGGCCATGGATGTCTGGTTCAGGCGTTGTGGACCCGACCTTTCGGAAGCCTCCATGGCCACACTTCGTCAATTGATGATTGATTCCTTGGACCTCCTAGCCTCAGGCTTCGCCACGTCACCCTAGCTTCAATCTCCCCTTCAGACATGACTTCCTCACAGACATCTCCTCTCCCCAAAGATCGGCACTGACATGGCCCTGCTCCTGTACCGCCTAGGCAAGTTCTCCTACCGCCACCGCTGGCTCGTCATCTCACTCTGGCTGGCGGTGCTGCTCGCCGTCGGGGGCTCCGCCGCAGCTTTCCACGGCACCATGTCCAACAACTTCCAGATCCCGGGAACCGAAACCCAGCGGATGCTGGACAAGCTGAAAAAGGACTTGCCGGAATCCGCCGGAGGCACCGCGGGTGTCGTGTTTGAGGCCGACGGCGGGCAGTTCAGCCAAGCGGGCACGGACGCTGTAACGGCGGCTTTGACCAAGCTCAGGACGCTTCCGGATGTCCAGGGTACTGTTGACCCCTTCGCCACCCAGGCCCAGTTCGACAAGGCGGAGTCGGACCTTGTGGCAGGAGAGCAAAAAGCCGCCGAAGGGAAAGCCCAGCTGGAGAAATCAGCAGCCCAACTTGAGGCCGGAGCCGCACAACTGGCCCAGGCGGAACAGCAACTGACAGCTGCCGGTTTGCCTGCATCCGCCATTGAAGCCCAGCTGGGCCAGCAAAAAGCGGAGATCGCTGCCGGTCAGCAGCGGCTTGAGGCCGGCAGGAAAGAAGCCGAAGCAGGCGCCGCCCAACTGGAGCTCGGCAAACGGCAGCTCGCCGCCTCTGAAGGCATGCGTTTTGTCTCCGAGGATGGTAAAGCGGCCATTGCCCAGGTTCAGTTCAAGACCTCCATCAATGCGCTCAACCCAGAGGTCCGTAAGGAAGTGCAGGAGATCGCGCAGGAGGTGTCCTCTGCCGGTGTCACTGCTTTCGCGAGCAAAGAGATTACCGAAGACGTCTCTGACGTGTTCGGGGTCTCCGAAATCCTCGGTGTCGCCGTCGCCGCCCTTGTCCTGATCGTGATGCTGGGAACGCTGATCGCGGCCGGCTTGCCTCTGCTCATGGCACTGGTGGGGGTGGCAGTAGGTGTAGGGGGAACGTTCGCGCTCACCAGCGTGGTTGATATGAGTTCCATCTCGCCGATGCTGGCCCTCATGCTGGGCCTGGCCGTAGGCATCGATTACTCACTCTTCATCGTCAACCGCCATCGCAGCCAGCTGTTGGCTGGAATGGACGCTGAGGAATCCGCGGCGTTGGCAACAGGCACTTCGGGCAACGCCGTGCTGTTTGCAGGCCTGACGGTCATCATCGCGCTTGCCGCCCTCGTTGTTCCCGGGCTCCCGTTCCTTGCCGTCATGGGTCTCTCCGCTGCAGCAACAGTGGCGGTCGCCGTCGTTGTTGCGTTGACCCTGACCCCGGCCGTCCTGTCCCTCATCGGCCGGAGGCTGATTTCCGCTCGTAGGTGGGCCAAAGCTGAACAGCACAACGCCGCACCTGGGCACGAAGAAGAGGACCACGCAAAAGAAGAGCACAAGAGCAGCCACGGCTGGGGCGGCCTCGTAACCCGGCACCCCATCCTGGCGATGCTGGCCGGCGTTGCGCTTCTTGGCGTGCTTGCCCTGCCGGCCGGCCAACTCCGGCTGGCATTGCCCGACGGCGGTTCGGAGCCGGTAGAGTCCCAGGCATACAAGGCGTATGACGTCACCGCCCGCAGCTTTGGAGAAGGCATGACCGGGCCGATCGTGGTGGTGGGCGAGTTCCCGGCCGGGCTGACCGAAACCGAAGCCCAGTCCAAGCAGTTCGACGTCGCTGACATCCTGCGGGGCCTGGACAACGTTACCGCCGCTGTCCCTGTTGCCCTGAGCGAGGACCGCCGCACTGCCGTCTTCCAAGTGATTCCGGAGGAGGGACCAGCCAGCGCAAGCACTGTCCAGGTGGTCTCCGAACTCCGCGGTAGAAGTGCCGGGATCAAGGACTCGACCGGGGTAAGCATCGGCCTCACGGGGCAGACCGCCGGCAACATCGATGTTTCAACGAAGCTGCGCGACGCGCTGCCCCCATACCTGGCGATCGTCGTCGGGCTGTCCCTGATCCTGCTGCTCCTCGTGTTCCGCTCCATCGTGGTGCCACTGCTGGCCACCGGGGGCTTCCTGTTGTCCCTGTGGGCAGCGTTCGGCGCCGTCGTCGCTGTGTACCAGTGGGGCTGGCTGGGAACGATCTTTGATGTTCCGAACCCTGGCGCGGTGCTGAGCTTCCTGCCCATCATCCTGATCGGCGTGCTGTTCGGCCTGGCCATGGACTACCAGGTCTTCATCACCTCAGGGATGCGGGAGTCCTATATGCACGGTGAAAGCGCCAAGCATGCAGTCCGCACCGGTTTCAGTCACGCCGCCGCCGTGGTCACAGCCGCCGCCATCATTATGGTCAGCGTCTTCTCCGGCTTCGTCTTCTCACACCTCACAATGGTGAGGCCCCTCGGCTTCGCCATGGCCTTCGGGGTCCTCGTTGACGCCTTTGTGGTGCGCATGACGATCGTCCCGGCAGTGATGTATCTTCTGGGCGACAAAGCCTGGTGGCTGCCGAAGTGGCTGGACCGGATCCTGCCTGATGTCGACGTCGAAGGGGCCAAACTCCGCCAGAAAGAACCGGCCAGAGTTGCCGCGCAGGCCGAGCAGGCCGAGCAGGCCGAGCAGGCCGAGCAGGCCGAGCAGGCCGAGCAGGCCGAGCAGGCCGAGCAGGCCGAGCAGGCCGAGCAGGCACGTGTTGAAGTGAATTAGGCTGGAACCCGTGACCCGCTTGATTCTGGCCTCCCAGTCCCCCGCCCGCACCAAACTGCTCAGCGAGGCAGGCATCCGGCATGAGGTTCTTGTCTCGGACGTTGATGAGGACGCAGTCCAGGCCCGTTACGGGGTGACGGAGCCGCACGACACTGCATTGCTCCTGGCGCGGGCAAAAGCGGAAGCAGTGGCTTCGCTTCCTGAATCCGAAGGTGCGCTGGTGATTGGCTGCGACTCCGTCTTCGAATTCGAGGGCGAGTCGCATGGCAAGCCCTACACGCCGGACATTGCGCGGCGGAGGATGCTGCGGATGAGCGGCAACAAAGGCGTACTGCACACCGGCCATTGGCTCGTGGACTGCCGGGACACCGAGGCCGACGACGATCCGGAGTTCTCGCTTGGTTCCGGCGCCACAGTCGGGGCGGTTTCGTCGGCCGAAGTGCATTTTATGGAGATGTCAGGCGAGGAAATCGACGCCTACATTGCCACTGGAGAGCCGTTGCACTGTGCCGGCTCTTTCACTATCGACGGGCTGGGCGGGGCGTTCATCCGCAAGATCGACGGCGACCCCCACGCCGTCGTCGGGCTTTCCATTTCCACCCTTCGGGTCCTGTTGGGGCAAGCCAAAGTGGGCATCACCGAACTTTGGCCGGCCAACCCTTAGAGGTGACCCGCTGATCTTGTTGCCTGCCCATTTTGGCGGCGGTACCCTAGCGAAGTAGGGCAGGTGGTCGGAGCTACAAGGGTTCCGATGCTCCGGCCGGAAGAAGTCACAGTGACAGTTTCCACCGCTTTGGACCGCGGCCGGTCAGCCTTCGCAGAACGTCGGTGGCTGGATGCCTCCAGCGAGTTCGCCCTGGCGGTCCAGGAAGGCGGATTGCCCGCCGAGGATCTGGAACGTTCGGCCACCGCTGCCTTGCTGCTGGGCCGTTTCGACGACGGCATCAACACCTTGGCGAAGGCGCACGAGGAATACCTTCTGGTGGGCGAAGCTCCTGCCGCAGCGCGCTGCGCCGCCTGGCTGGCCATGCAGTTCAGGTACGCAGGAAAGCCTGCCGCCGCCGGTGGGTGGTTGGCCCGGGCCCGCCGGCTGGTGGAGGAACACCCGGAGCCCTGCGCCGTCGAGGGATTCCTCCTGGTCCAACAGGCCCTGGCACAAATGTACGGCCGGGACTTCGAAGGTGCCCTGCAGATGTTTGCCCGAGCTGAACAAATCGCGGAGCGCTTCCAGGATCGCGACGTTCTGGCGCTCTCCAGGCTAGGGCAGGGTCAGGCCCTGATCAGGCTCGAGCGGGTCGACGAAGGAATGGCGCTGCTGGATGAGCTCTTGGCATCAGTCATGTCAGGCGGAGTCGGCCCCTTTCCTTCCGGAATCGTCTACTGCGCCCTTATAGAGAGCTGCCACCTCGCGTTTGACCTCGGCCGCGCCCAGGAATGGACCCTTGCCCTGGACCGGTGGTGTTCCTCGCAGAAGGACCTGGTGCCCTTCCAAGGCCAATGCCGGATGCACCGTGCCGAGATCTATTGCCTGCAGGGCGCCTGGTCTGACGCCCTCGCCACGGCACGCACGGCTCAGGAGTTGTCCCGGCGCGGGGACCGGAACGCGATGTACGGCGGCTTCTACCAGCAGGCTGAAATTCAGCGGTTAAGGGGCGAATTTACCGAAGCCGAGAATTCGTACCGGCAAGCGCACCAGGCAGGTCACGATCCCCAGCCAGGGCTCGCCTTGCTCCGCCTCGCCCAGGGGAAACCCGCAGCGGCCCAATCCCTCATCCGACGGGCAGCCGAGGAGGCGGGGACCTTCTCACGCCGGATGCTCCTGCCTGCGATGGTCGAAATCGAGGTGGCCGCGGGAGATCTTGTTGCCGCCCACGCTGCAGCGGCGGAGCTTGAATCCCTCGCCGAAGCCACCAGGATGCCCTGGGTCATGGCGCTCGCCGGTTATTCGACAGGAATTCTGTTGTTGGCTTCCAGGGACCCGCACGGCGCCGTGAAGGCCCTTCGCGGTGCCTGGGGCAACTGGTCCCAGCTGGAGGCGCCATATGAGGCAGCACGCTGTCAGTTGAAGCTCGGCATGGCACTTCAGGAACTGGGCGACGACGAATCAGCCCAGCTGGAATTCGCGGCTGCACGCACAGTTTTCAATGATCTCGGCGCGATGCCGGCATTGAGCTCCCTGGACCAGCTCGGAAACCCGGTTTCTCCAGCTCCCGTGGCAGACAATTGGCCTCTCAGCCCTCGTGAAGCCGAAGTGCTGCGGTTGGTCTCTGCCGGCATGAGCAACCGGAGTATCGCCTCGGCACTGTTTCTCAGTGAAAAGACGGTGGCCCGGCACGTCAGCAACATCCTGCTCAAACTGGATGTGCCATCCCGCAGCGCGGCGACGGCGTACGCCTACAACCACGGGCTGGCCGGACGCCTCCCCGGCAGTACATAAAAATACCCATTCCCCATTCCGGCACATCACATACTTTCCTCGATGTGCCGCCATGTAGCTGAAACGTAGCGTGAAGCCATGGAACTACCCCTCCATACCGTTTACATCCTCAGCTCGGAGGCATTGCCATGAACAACAATCATTTTTCCGGTCAGCCCGAAACCAAGGACACCGTCATTATCGGCGGAGGCCAGGCAGGACTCACGCTCGGATACCTCCTGTCCCGCCAACGAAGGGATTTCGTCATCCTCGACGCCAGCGAAAGGGTTGGTGATGGCTGGCGGAAACGGTGGGACTCCCTTCGTCTCTTCACCCCCGCAAAGTTTGATGGGCTTGTAGGGATGAGTTTCCCCGGAGACCGTTTGGCCTTTCCCACCAAAGACGAGCAGGCTGACTTTCTGGAGTCCTATGCCCAGCGCTTCAATCTCCCGGTGCTCAGCAATACCCGCGTGGACAAAGTGGAACGCTCAGGAGAGGGCTACCTCGTCACAGCCGGGGACCGACAGTGGTCCGCCCTCAACGTGGTGGTAGCCACCGGGCCGGAAGAACTCGCAAAGCTCCCCTCCTTCGCCCAGGACCTCTCACCCACCATCCGGCAAATGCACTCCACCGAGTACCGCAGCCCCGGCCAACTCCAGGAGGGACCGGTGCTCGTGGTGGGGGCAGGCAACTCAGGGGCGGAGATAGCCTTCGAGGTGGTCCGGAGCCACCCGACGCTGCTGTCCGGAAGCCCTTCAGCAGAACTTCCCTTTAAGCATGGCCGGAATGCAGCAAGGTTCGCCCTTCCCCTGGTCCGGTTCGCCGGCTTGCATATCCTGAACCTGGATACACCCATTGGCCGCAAGGCGGCGCCCGGCTTCCTGACGCATTCCGCTCCCCTGATCCGCACACGTATGCGGGACCTGGCCGCGGCCGGCGTCGAGATCGTTCCCCGGATCACGGGTATCCAGGACGGTGTCCCGTTGACCGCTGAAGGCAACGCACTGGAAGTCTCCAATGTCATCTGGTGCACCGGCTACCGTCATGATTACAGCTGGTTGGACGTACCTGGTGCCCTTGACGCCAACGGGGTCCCGGTTCAGCGCCGGGGTGTAGCGGAGACCTCACCGGGCCTCTACTTCCTGGGTCTAGAATTCCTGTACTGCGCCGCCTCTTCGAGCCTGCCCGGCGTGGGCCGGGACGCGAAGTACCTCGCGGAGCATCTTGCCACCCGTCAGGCAGCAGCTGCCGGCGAGCGTCAGGACGTGGGCTAGCAACAAAGACGTGGGCCAGCAACAAACCAGCCAATTTGTAGCAACCCTACAAGTTCTGCGGCTGATACCTGCGGACGAACGCGTGATTCCTGCGGGAAACCTCAAATTCACGCTAGGCTCCACTGAGAAAAGAATGGAGCCTTCCCCACCATGTCCCACAGCGCATCCCGTAGTCTTCCCGCCTCAATGACCAAGGTCCTTATCGCCAACCGCGGCGAAATCGCAGTGCGCATCATCCGCGCAGCGCGGGATGAAGGGATCACCTCCGTGGCCGTCTATGCGGACCCGGACCGGGATGCGCTGCACGTCCGGCTCGCCGACGAGGCCTACGCCTTGGGCGGGAACACTGCGGCTGAGTCCTACCTCGTGATGGACAAGCTGATCGAGGTAGCGCAGCGCTCCGGTGCCGACGCCATTCATCCCGGCTACGGCTTTCTGGCCGAAAACGCGCAGTTCGCCGCAAAGGTGATCGCAGCGGGAATCACCTGGATCGGCCCCTCTCCCGAGGCAATCTCCGCCCTTGGCGACAAGGTCCAGGCCCGTCACATTGCCGAAAAAGTGGGTGCGCCGCAGGTCCCGGGAACGGCTGATCCGGTGGAGTCCGCCGAGGAGATCCTCGAATTCGTGGACAAGTTCGGACTTCCAGTAGCAATCAAAGCAGCCTTTGGCGGCGGTGGACGCGGCATCAAGGTGGCCCGTAACCGCGAAGAGATCCCGGAACTGTTTGAGTCCGCTGTCCGTGAGGCCACTGCCGCCTTTGGCCGTGGAGAATGCTTCATTGAGCGTTTCCTCGACGCCCCCCGCCATGTGGAGACCCAATGCCTGGCTGACGCCTTTGGCAATGTGGTGGTGGTATCAACCCGGGATTGCTCGCTCCAGCGCCGCAACCAGAAGCTTGTGGAAGAAGCCCCTGCACCGTTCCTCACGGAAGAGCAGAACAAGCGGCTCTACGAATCCTCCAAGGCCATCCTTAAGGAAGCCGGGTATCTCGGAGCCGGAACCTGCGAATTCCTGGTGGGCCAGGATGGCACCATCTCCTTCCTCGAAGTAAATACCCGCCTCCAGGTGGAGCACTGTGTTTCGGAGGAAGTCACTGGAATTGACCTCGTCCGCGAACAGTTCCGTCTGGCCCGCGGCGAGAAGCTCGGCTATGACGACCCGGAGGTCCGCGGGCACTCGATCGAGTTCCGCATTACCGGAGAAGATCCGGGGCGGAACTTCATGCCGGCGCCGGGCACCATCACTACCCTGAAGAATCCCACTGGTCCCGGTATCCGCATCGACTCCGGTGTGGAACAAGGCGACGTCATCAGCGGCAACTTCGACTCCATGCTTTCCAAACTCATCGTCACGGGGGCCAGCCGGGAACAGGCCCTCCAGCGTTCCCGCCGCGCACTTGAAGAGATGGTGGTTGAGGGCATCCCCACGGTGATCCCCTTCGACCTCGCAGTGGTTTCGGACCCGGCTTTCGCTCCTGCAGAGGGCCCTTTCAGCGTTCACACCCGGTGGATCGAGACAGGGTTCGTCAATAACATTCCGGCTTGGGGCGGAGCCGGGGCGTCCACCGATGGCGAGGAGGCCGGAGAGCGGCAACGGGTTGTCGTCGAGGTGGGCGGCAAGCGCCTGGAAGTGGTGCTGCCAGCATCCCTGGGCAGCGTCGCCAGCGGCTCCGGAAGCACAAAACCCGCTAAGGCCAAGAAACGTTCCCGCTCCGGTGGCGCTGCTGCAGCGGCGAGCGGCAACGCTCTCAGCTCCCCCATGCAGGGCACTATCGTCAAGGTGGCCGTCAGCGAAGGCGACGTCGTCGTCGAAGGTGATCTCGTCGTCGTGCTCGAAGCGATGAAGATGGAACAGCCACTCACTGCCCACCGTTCCGGAACCATCACCGGACTTGCGGCAATCCAAGGGGAGACAGTTTCAGCTGGTGCGATAATCGCGACGATCGAAGACTAGTCTGCCGCCCCGCGCGGCGTGCACACTTAGCCTGTGAAGCCATTTTTGCTGTTGGCCTCCCGGGCCGAGGACGCTGCCGCCGAGGACGAGTACCAGGCGTACCTCCGGTATGGAAGGCTGGATCCGGAACAGCTGAAGCGGATCCGGATGGAAGCCGGACCTCTGCCTGCCCTGGACCTCTCTGACTATTCGGGCATCATCGTCGGCGGAAGCCCGTTCACGTCCAGCGATCCCCCGGAGCACAAAAGCCAGGTCCAGCACCGTGTGGAAGGTGAACTGGCACGCCTGTTGGACCGCGTGGTGGAGGAGGACTTCCCCTTCCTTGGCGCGTGCTACGGCGTGGGTACGCTCGGCCTGCATGAGGGTGCGGTGATCGACAGGACCTATGGCGAGGGGCTGGGCGGGACCACCATCACACTGACGCCGGAGGGCCTGGTTGATCCTGTGCTGCAGGGACTCCCGGAATCCTTCACCGCGTTCACCGGGCACAAGGAGGCCTGCACTGTGCTTCCCCCGCATGCTGTCCTGCTGGCCACCTCGCCCGCCTGCCCGATGCAGATGTTCCGCATCAAGGAGAATCTGTACGCCACGCAGTTCCATCCGGAGCTCGACGTCGGCGGCCTGGTCACGCGCATCGACATCTATCGCCATGCCGGCTACTTCCCGCCGGAATCCGCCGAGGAACTGATGGAGAACGCCCGCCGGTTCACGGTGACCGAGCCCATGACCATCCTCCGGAATTTCGTGAAGCTGTACGGCCGGTAAAACCGCCCCGCCTGTTACTTCCGCCCGACGACGCCGCCGCTGCCAGCAGCCGCCCGACGTCGCCGTTCCCGCCCGGTTACTTCTGCCCGGATACAGGAATGCCCGGCGTGTTGAGCAAACACGCCGGGCAGTCCTTTAGTAACTGGGCGGGAGCGTCAGGCTACGTTGTTCTCGTAGTCCAGGTCCCGGGTTTCCTTGCTCAGGTACAGCGCCACCAGGGTCAGGACTGCCATGGCAGTCAGGTAGATTCCCACGAGCACAGGGCTGCCGTCAGCAGCTTCCCAGAGGGCGACGGCGATGAACGGCGCCACAGCCGCACCAAGAATGCTGGAGACGTTGTAGCTTACGGCGGAGCCGGTGTACCGGACGTTGGTCGGGAACAGTTCCGGGAGGAGCGCACCCATCGGCCCGAACGTGAGCCCCATCAGGGAGAAGCCGATGACCAGCAGTGCCATGGTGCCCACGAAGCCGCCGCTGAACAGCGGGACGAACAGCAGGCCGAAGACAAAGATTCCACCGGTCACGGCCAGCAGCATTTTACGGCGGCCGTACTTCTCGGCCAGCGGTCCGGAGACCAGGGTGAAGATACCGAAGAACACGACGCCGGCAATCAGCATCCAGAGGAAGTCGTTGCGGGTGAATCCCAGTCCGGGAACGAATGCCGCGGCTGCTGCCTCGGTCATGGGTTTGCCGGCCTTCTCCGCAGCTGCTTTGGCGGCGTCCAGGGTGGCTGGGCGCGTGCCGTAGGTCAGCGTGAACGTGGTCATCAGGTAGAAGAGCACATAGGTAGCAAGCATGATGAACGTGCCCAGGATGAGCGGGCGCCAGCTCGTCTTGAAGACCCGGGCAAGCGGCAGCTTGGCCACTTCGTTTGATTCGAGCACCTTGGTGAAAGCCGGAGTTTCAATGAGCTTCAGGCGGACGTAAAGGCCGATGATCACCATGACGGCGCTCAGCAGGAACGGGACGCGCCAGCCCCAGGCTTCGAAGTCGGCAGGGGAAAGGATGTAGCTGGCTACAAGGAAGATCACGTTGGCAATAATGAAGCCGATGGGCGCACCCAGCTGCGGGAACGTCCCGTAGATGGCCCGCTTGTTGGCGGGGGCGTTCTCCGTGGCCAAGAGGGCTGCGCCGCTCCATTCGCCGCCGAGCGCGAGGCCCTGGGCGAAGCGCATGACCACCAGGAGGGCAGGAGCCCAGAAGCCCCAGCCCGGGACCAGTGCCGTGGGAAGGCAACCTATCAGGAACGTGGCAATTCCCATGGTCAGCAGGGAGGCTACCAGGGTGCCCTTGCGGCCGAACTTGTCTCCGAAGTGGCCGAAGACGATGGATCCCAGCGGACGGGCGATAAAGGCGACGCCAAACACTGCGAAGGAGCTCAGCAGCTGGGTGGTTTCATTCTGGCCCGGGAAGAACAGCCTGGGGAAGACCAGTACGGCGGCCGTGGCGTAGACGTAGAAGTCGTAGAACTCGACGGTGGTGCCAATCAGGCTGGCGACGATCACGCGCCCGCGCGAGTTCACCGGGAGTGAAGACCCGGCTTCGGTTGATGTGGATGGGGAAGACATGAAGCTGCTTTCGTCAGTGTTATCCGGCGGGTGCGAGGCCGTCCGGCTGTGGAATACGTATTCCTAGATATTAGTTCCCGGAATCCGGACATAGGACGAAAGGTCCATGATGCGGAACTGTGCCTTTTGTCTCAGGCGCCGGCAGCAGTTCCCCGGCCCCGGACAGAATTCTCACGCCGTCACAAACACCCCGATAGGCAAATGTCACAGCACGTTAACAAACGGCGACGCTTGACGAAACGAGCAATCCCTAACGTGGGAGTACAACATCCCCCTTAGGAGGTACACCGTGACTGTTGACCGAACCGCCGAATCCGGCGCCGGCACTCCGCCTGAAACTGAAGCCGAGCCGTGGCACGGATCTGTTGCCACGTCCCCCGACGCGCAGCCCGGTTCCGCCCGCACCACAGACGCGGCAGCCCTTGAATTCCGTTCCGGCCGTTGGATCGCCGGCTGGGATGCCGAGAACAAGGAGCAGTGGGAGTCCAAAGGCCGTTCCATCGCCAAGCGGAACCTGAACTGGTCCATCTTCGCTGAGTTCCTCGGCTTTGTCGTCTGGCAGCTCTGGTCCATCGTAGTGGTCCAGCTCCCCGCGGCAGGCTTTACCTTCACGACGTCCGAAATCTTCTGGCTGATCTCCATGCCAAGCCTCGTCGGCGCAACGCTCCGCATCCCGTACACCTTTATGGTCCCGCGCTTCGGTGGCCGCAACTGGACCATCGTCTCAGCCCTCCTCCTGCTGATTCCCTCCATTGGCCTTGCGATGTGCGTCTCCAACCCGGAGACCCCTTTCGGTGTGATGCTCCTCGTCGCAGCGCTGGCCGGTTTTGGTGGCGGAAACTTCGCGAGCTCCATGGCCAACATCACCTTCTTCTACCCCGCACGTGAAAAGGGCTGGGCCCTGGGACTGAACGCGGCCGGCGGAAACCTCGGTGCCGCCGTCGCACAGCTTGCCGTTCCCATCGCCATCACGCTCCTGGCCGCCGGCACGGTGAACTTGCCTGTCGCAGGCCTGATGTGGGTTCCGTTCATCCTGCTGGCCGCGTTTGGTGCCTGGAAGTACATGGACAACCTCACCAGCGCCAAGGGTGACATCGCAGGATCGGTGGCCGCGCTCAAGGAACCGCACCTGTGGATCATGGCGTTCCTCTACATCGGAACGTTCGGCTCGTTCATCGGCTTCGCCGGTGTTTTCCCCAAGCTCATCAAGGACTACTTCCCCGATTTCTCCTCCATCGCAGTCGGAACTGCCGCTCTGTCGCTCGCCTTCCTGGGTCCGCTGGTTGGTTCCCTGGCCCGCCCCTTCGGCGGACGCATGGCGGACCGCATGGGCGGCGCCCGGATGACGGTGACCACCTTTGGCGCCATGGCAGCCATCACCCTCGTTATGATCTGGACGCTTCCGCTGAAGAACTTCTGGCTGTTCCTGGCGCTGTTCCTGATGCTGTTCACGGCCAGCGGCTTCGGTAACGGCGCCACGTACCGCATGATCCCGATCATCTTCGCCACCTCCAGCCGGGCCGCCAAGGCCGGTGCCAGCAGCGTCCACACCGCCAAGCTCGCCTCCGCTTCGCTTGGCCTGGTCTCCGCAATCGGGGCCTACGGTGGCTTTGTTATCCCGCAGGTCCTGAACGCCTCCAACAGCGCCAGCGGCTCCTACACCCCGGCGTTCTACGGATTCGTCGGAGCGTACGTTGTAATGCTCCTGGTCTGCTGGGCCTTCTACATCCGCCCCGCCAAACAGAACGCGATGGGACACGTCTAACATGACCAAAAGCGCCGACACGCACTGCCCTTACTGCGCCCTGCAGTGCGCCATGACGCTGAAGTCCCCAGCGGCTCTGACCCCGGCTAAACAGCCGGGGTCAGACCCCGTGACGGCTCTACCCGTTCTTGAAGCCCCGCCCCTTGAAGTGAGTGGTCGGGATTTCCCCACCAACCGCGGCGGCTTGTGCCGCAAGGGCTGGACCTCCGCTTCGCTGCTGACCCACCCGGGCCGTGTCACGGAACCGCTGCTCAAAGGTTCCGACGGCGTCCACCGCCCCATCGATTGGGACGAGGCCCTGAAACTCATCACCTCCGCAGTAAAGGAAACCCAGGCCCGCTACGGTGCGGACGCCGTCGGAGTTTTCGGCGGAGGAGGGCTCACCAACGAAAAGGCCTACATGCTGGGCAAGTTCGCCCGGCTGGCCTTGCGCACCTCGCGGATCGATTACAACGGCCGGTTCTGCATGTCTTCCGCTGCTGCCGCCGGGATGCGCGCGTTCGGCGTTGACCGTGGACTCCCGTTTCCGCTGGAAGACCTGGACGGCGCAAGCACCATACTGATGCTCGGCTCCAACGTGGCCGAGGCCATGCCTCCCTTCGTGCAGCACCTTCAGGGCGCGCGCGACGCCGGCGGGTTCATTGTGGTGGATCCGCGCCGGTCCGCCACGGCTGCCTTTACCAGCGACGGCGGCGGGCTCCACCTGCAGCCCCTGCCGGGCACCGATCTCACCTTGCTGCTCGGCTTGTCCCACGTGGTGATTCACGAGGGCCTCGTGGACAACGACTACATCCAGGCACGCACCAGCGGCTACGACGCCCTGGTCCGCAGCGTCAATGCCTTCTGGCCCGAACGCGTTCAGTCCCTTACCGGCGTGCCGGCCGAGCTCATCCGCGAGACCGCACGGCGGCTGGCCGACGGCGCACGGAAGGGCGGCTCCTACATCCTCACCGGGCGGGGCGTGGAACAACACGTGGACGGAACGGACACTGCCACGGCCGCCATCAACCTGAGCCTGCTCCTGGGTCTGCCCGGCTCCACCCGCAGCGGCTATGGCACGCTCACCGGTCAAGGCAATGGCCAGGGCGGCCGCGAACATGGCCAGAAGGCCGATCAGTTGCCCGGCTACCGGAAGATCACCGACCCCGCCGCCCGCGCTCATGTTGCCGGAGTCTGGGGTGTCCCTGAATCCCTCATCCCGGGTCCGGGCCTGCCCGCTGTCCAGCTCCTGAAATCGCTGGGAAAGCCCGACGGCGTCCGGTGCCTTATTGTTCACGCCTCCAATATCGCCGTGGCATCCCCCGATGCGGGTTCCGTGATCGAAGGAATCCGCAGCCTCGACTTCATGGTGGTGTGCGACTTCTTTATGTCAGAGACAGCAGCCGAAGCCGACCTCGTACTGCCCGTGCTGCAGTGGGCCGAGGAGGAAGGCACGCTGACCAACCTTGAAGGACGCGTCCTGCGCCGGCGTCGTGCCCTGCAGCCGCCGGAGGGGGCCCGCAGCGAGCTCTGGATCATGGCGCGGCTTGCTGAGGCACTGGACGCTCCGTCCACGTACAGCGAAGATCCGGAGACTGTGTTCGAGGAGCTGCGCCTTGCCTCGGCAGGCGGACTGGCCGACTACTCAGGCATCGATTACGCCATGCTGGACCGCGGCGAGGCTGCCTACTGGCCCTACCCGGCGGGCAGCACCGGAACACCCCGATTGTTCCTGGAAGCATTCGCCCACGCCGACGGCAAGGCGGTCATGACACCGGTGACGCCCCGCCGTCGTCGTACCCCCGCCGTAAATCCGGACCCGGACGCCAAGACCATGACCCTCATCACCGGGCGGTTGCTGGAGCACTACCAGTCCGGCGCCCAGACCCGGCGGGTCTCGGAGCTCATGGCCTCCCAGCCGGAGGCAAAAATGCAGATCCACCCCGCCGCTGCAGCCGCCATGGGCATCACCGACGGTGCGTTTGTCTCGGTCGCCAACGAACGCGGCGAAGTCGTCTGCAGGGCGGAGCTGAGCGCCGCAATCCGGCCCGAAACGGTCTTCCTACCTTTCCACTTTCCGGAGCTCGAGAGCGCCAACCGCCTGACGGAAGCCGCCACCGACCCCATTTCGGGGATGCCGGAGTTCAAGTTCAACAAGGTATGGGTCCAACTGGCCAAAAACGTACTTCAGACCACTGTTCTTCAGACGACGGAGGCCTCATGAGCGAGCGCATTGTTGTAGTTGGTTTCGGCCCGGTCGCTGCCCGGCTGATCGATGAATTGTTACCTGCAGTCCGCAGCGGCCTCGCGCACGTTACCGTTGTGGGCGAAGAGGACGACGCCGCGTACAACCGTGTAATGGTGGCCGATCTGGGCGTCGGGCGGACAACCGCCAGTGCTTTGGCTCTTGCTGATGCTGCCAGCCTTATTGCCGAGGGTGTCGATGTCCGCCTGGGGACGCGGGTGCGTCGCGTGGACCGCGCAAGGCAGCAGGTGGTCCTTACCGACGGTACCTCCCCGGGCTACGACCGGCTGGTGTTTGCCACTGGTTCCCGGCCTGTCATCCCAAACCTGACAGGGCTTAACCCTGATCCGTCCGCTCCTGTCCTACCAACAGGCGTTACGGCCCTCCGCGATCTTCGCGATGCCAATGTGCTCCTGGAAGCTGTTTCCGGAGGCAAGCGTGTTGTGGTGCTCGGCGGCGGTGTCCTGGGCCTTGAGACAGCCTTGGCCGCTGCAGAGGAAGGCGCCACCGTGACGGTGGTCCACAACGGGCCCCACCCCTTGGGCCGCAACATTGATCGGGGCGGCGGCGCTGTCCTTGCCGCAGGCCTGCGTTCCTGCGGCGTGCGGATGGCCGCAAATGCCAGGTCCACGGGGATCGAACACAACGGTCCCGACGGTGCTTTCTCCGCACTGTTGCTGGACGACGGCTCGGCCATTGACGGTGACCTGCTGGTGCTCTCATGCGGCGTCAGGCCCAGGACTGAACTGGCCGAAGGCTGCGGGCTGTCGACCGGTGTGGGCATCCTGGTGGACCACAAGCTGCGTGCCCACCACGAACAGCACATCTTCGCGATCGGTGACTGCGCCGAGGTGCGATGCCCCGATTCTTCATGCGTTGAGTGCCGGAATGCCGGTGGGCCCTCCGGCCTGATCGGACCAGGCTGGCGGCAGGCGGAATGGCTCGCTGAGTACCTGACACTGCTGGCCGAAGATTCGGCGGAAGGCATCCTGCCCGACGGTGTTTCCGCCGACCTGAGGGACACCGGTGCCCACCTCTTGGCGAATGCATTGCCTGAACTGCCTGCTGAGAAGCCAGGCGTCGTGATCCTGAAGGCCCGCGGACTGAATATGGCCGTGGCCGGGGATAACTCAGCGGAGCCCTGGGATGAAGAAGTACTCACGTCCGGTGCCGTCACTGGACGTCCCCGGCGGCAAATTGCGCAATGGGCAGATCCTGAACATGGCCGGTACGTGAAGATGACCACGCGTGGAGGCGTTCTCGAGGGTCTTGTTTCGGTGGGGATGCCACGGACGGCTGCCGAACTGGTACAGCTGTTCGAGCGCGGCGACGAACTCCCGGCCGACCGGTCCCTCATGTTGCGCCTCGATGGTCCTGATCACCTGGCTGCCGCAGCAAACAACGACCCCGCACGTACCGTCTGCCGCTGCGCGGGTGTCAGCGGGACCAAGATCCAGGACGCCGTCGAGGACGGTTGCTCCACGGTGGCAGAGGTGTCTGGCTCTACGCGTGCTGGAACAGGTTGCGGTGGCTGCCACTCGGACATCAGGGAGATCATCGAAAAACACTTCCAGGCGGCAGCAGCCGCCTGAGGTAATTAGCTGAAGCCTGAGGGCGAATACGGGGGAAGGCCTGACTCGGTCAGTCTTCTCATCGATGTCGGCGGCAACATGGCGGGCCTGGAAAGTGAAAACCAGTTGGCGGCCCTGGCTGGGATACTGGGTCGGGTGTAGGTCTGGTCCATTCGTAGGGGTCGTTAAATGTCAGACCCGACTGAGATGCTTTTTCTATGGAAGGCACGGGGGCGTGGACAGCTGGGACCGGGGAGGCTTTAGAGTCCCCCGGCGGGCTCGAGGCTGCCGAGGCCCTGGCTGCTGTTGCTGCATCCGTTGCCATTCTTGGGCGCATCATTGGACCGGATTTCCGTGGCGGAGCTGATGGCCCTGATGCTGATTACGGCCAGGACTCCGATCCCCTGCGGCGCCAGCTCGATGCCTGCCTGGACGCCTTGGCCGAGGTCGCCCGGTTCGAAGCCAAGGCCGCGGCGCTGAAGGTACACCTGGTGGGCAAGTACGTCGAGGCCGCGGAGGCAATCGCCTCCCCTTCTGTTACCGCCCGGGACGCGACCGTGCAGGAAATGTCCACCATTGCAGAGCTCGCCTGCGTCCTCACAGTGAGCGAGCGTACCGCCGCGGCGCTCCTGGACCATGCCCGGCACCTGACCACCGGGCTGCCGCTCACCCTCACGGCACTCCAGCACGGGTCGATTTCGTGGCAGCACGCCCGCATCATGTGTGATGAAACCGGCAACCTGGACCCGGCCGGGACTTCCGCACTGGAAACACACTTCCTTGATCCTGACTCACCCGACGCTGCGCGCGGATGCCACATCGGTGAGCTGGTCCCGTCCCGGTTCCGCACCAAAGCCCGGACCTGGCGCGAACGCCACCACCCCGACAGCATCGAGACCCGTCACCGCAAGAGCGCCCTGGACCGGCGGCTGGAATACACCCCGGACCACGACGGCATGGCATGGCTCTCGGCCTACCTGCCAGCCGCGACAGCCGCCGGGATCTGGGACCGGACCACCACCGCCGCCAGAGCCCTGCAGGGTCCCACCGAGCGCCGGACCCTCACCCAACTCCGCGCCGACATCGCCGCCACCTGGCTCCTGAACAACACAGGGGCCAACAGCGATACCCGCAGCCCGGGCCCCGCGGACATTGACGGGGCTGGCTTTGGCATGGGTGTGGGCGGCGGCCCGGTGGGCGTTCCCTCTCCCCGGGCCCAGGTGCTGGTCACCGTTCCTGTCCTCTCACTGCTTGGCGCCACCGACGAACCGGCAATGCTGGACGGGTACGGACCTATACCGGCGTCCGTGGCCCGGGACCTCGTCGCCGACGGGGCCGATTCCTTCCACCGTGTCCTGATCGATCCCCGCGACGGGGCGCCGCTGGAAATCGGCCGCACCAGTTACCGGATCCCCAAATCCATGCGCCAATGGCTGCGTCTGCGCGATGCGAAGTGCCCCTTCCCCGGCTGCCACAACCACTCCCTCGACAACGAAGCCGATCACCTCCTGGCCTGGGCCGACGGCGGCACCACCGGCATCACCAACCTTGGCCAACCCTGCCGGAAACACCACCACCTCAAACACAGCACCTCTTGGACGCCAACCCAAGCCACCGCAAACCAAACACCCGGCTGGACCGCGCCCTCAGGCAGGCAGTACCCCAGCGAACAACAAGACTGGCAACCACCCACCTGGCCCGACCACACCGGCCTACCCGCGCCCAACCCGGATTTGGATCTGAATCAGCATCAGGCTCAGGCTCAGGCTCAGGCTCAGGATCTAGCTATGCCCATGGACCTTGATCCGGATCCGGCCCTACCTATGCCCGTGGACCCATTCCCGGAATGGCAACTATTGCCCGCGGTGGAAACGGATGATTGGTGGCTGTCGGCTGCCTGAACACCCCGCTGCGGATGGCTCCCCCGAAAGAGTTTGCCAAGGGCACGTCCTGGCCGTTTCACCCGGAATCATTGTCGTTTCGCTCCAGGCACTGTTAAAGCGAAACACCAGCATTGCCTAGGGGACTAGAAATTTCCGGCACCATCCCGACAGAATGGTAAGCAAGCTGACCATTCTGTCGGGAGCTCTGACAAAGAAAGGACAACCGCTCCGCGGATCTCTAGCCGAGCTGACAACACTACGAGGAGGACCAATGTCCAGGAATTTCATTCGCACAGCCGTCGTTCTGGCTTCTCTGGGGGTTTCGCTCCTGCTGGCAGGGCCGGCGCATGCGGCAATCGCCGCAGGGGCCATCTCAGCACCGGGAGCCGTCCAGGCCCAGACCACGTCTCCAACACCAACGGATGCACCCACAGGCGTGACTCCAGCCCCCACCGGAGTCGCGACGCCGTCGGAAGGCACGCCCACCGGCTTCGGCAATCCAGGAACGGGTGAAACGCAGCAGGCAGAAGACGCGCGGCTGGACCTGGCGCCGATCGTGATCGGGGCCATCCTCCTGGTCCTGTTGATCGTGGTTGTTATCTGGCGGCGCAGGCGTAAGGACACCACAATCGTTTAGGCGGAGCTGAGGTAGCGGAAAGTAGCCATCAGTGAATGAGACGGCGCGAGGAGGAAGGGCCCGGGTCTACAGCTGACGTAGGTATCGTTCTGGAGCCGGTTCGTCGAGCACCCAGAGTCAGCGCCCTTGGAAGCGATCGACTGCCCAGCTCGAGAAACGATTCACCATGGGACATCTCATGGAAAGGGATGTCCTGGCGCGACAGGCTCGGGTTCCTCTCAAGGTAGGTGAAAAAACCATGCATCGATTCCACACGCAGAAAGCTCAGATCGAGGCCCCTGTCCGGAACCTGGGCCACCGGTGGCAGAACAGCCGGCAATCGCCGACGGTCGAGAACGTTAGCCGGGTCTTCAGTCAAGCTTCGAATCGGAAGGCTACGGGCATTCTCCATTCTTACAGCCGCACTTCTCCCCCCACCCGCGGGAGCAGATCACGCAATCAGGCTGTTGAATCCTGGAGGAGCCAATTCACGGCCTCAGCCCGGTCCGTGAAGAAGAGCGTGGGGCATGGAAAAGAGTCGGCGCGGCGGAAGTTGGCAATGACCCGGTCAACTGGAGTCGAACCAAGCAGTGCAATCCGGGATGCGACAGAAGGAAGTGAAAATGCTGCACGGGCGTCGTGGCTGACACTCGTAGTGCCGCCCATGTCGACAAGCAACGGGTGAGGAAGTCCTTGGCAAAAGTAGTCCAAGCTGGCCATCGCAGCAGTAACGTCGGCCACTTCAAGGCTGACCTGGCGCTGCCACGTCAGACACACTATGCCGTTCTCAAGAAGTTCCAACGTGGCCTTCTCGCTGTCGTTGGAAGTGGGCTTCACTTTTGACTCCTTGCTTGACTGAGTTATCCACGATCTTAGCCATCCAGATGAGCTGCATGCTCCATCCCTGCTTCACTGAACACAGTCCCCGACCGTATCGAGGGCGTCAAGGACGTGCCTTGCGTCGGGCCCAACGCCGCGCAGTGTGGCGGAGGCGAACATCCGTTGGCGCTCGAGCCCGACATAGCTGAGGGCTGGGACGGTGGTGGAAACGCCCCTGGTGTGCAGCGGGATCCCGGATGCATCCAGTGCCGCTACGGGGAGGAAGGAGACATCGGGCAGGAACCCGGTGGCCAGGATGATGACATCGCCGGATTCAAGGGACCCGTCCGCCCGCATGACACCGTGCGTCGACAAGCGCTGTGGCCACTCCGGTACCCCGTACCGACCGGTCTACGTACAGGTCACACAGATAGCGAAAGTAGCGCCATCCGTTATTGTCCGGGCATAGGCCACCTGCTCGCCGGAACCGGTGCAGTATCCCGTCAGACTAGCCGTTAGATCGCGGCCAAGCCGTCCGAGAGCTGGGGAGAAGCTTCGATGCCTGCCTGCACGATGTTGACCGGAGCCGGGGACGCATGCAAAACCTTTGCCACTTTGTGCTCGCGGGCCGCAGCAACAAAGGTCCGGAACAGCGTTTCCTCTTCCGGCAGCTGTTCAGGATGCCATTGCACACCCAGGCAGAAGCTCTGGCCTGGATGTTCAATCGCCTCAACAATCTGGTCCTCACTCCAGGCCGCAGCGATGAGCCCCTCCCCCAGCCTGTCAACAGCCTGGTGGTGGGAGACAGGGACGGTGACGGAGTCTTGGCCGAGCAGACGGTTCAGGAGGGAATCAGCTTTGACCTCCACCTGAATGCTATTGAACTTATGCCCGCCAAGCTGGTAAACGCCGTCGCCCACAACGTCAGGGAGGTGCTGATGGAGCGTCCCACCGAGAGCCACGTTCAGCAACTGCTCGCCCCTGCAGATGGTCAAGAGTGGAACATCTTGCCGGATCGCTTCAAGGATCAGTGCCAGTTCCCATTCGTCCCGGGCCCGTCGTGGGGAATCTGTCGCCGGGTGGGCTTCCTGGCCGTACCGTGCAGGGTCAACGTCCCATCCTCCGGGCACCAGGAGACCATCCAGGGTGCTCACCAATTGCTCCACCACTCCCGCGAGGACCGGCTGGGGAGGCAGCAGAACAGGAATGGCACCGGCAGCCAGGAGAGGAGCGAAATACGCTTCGGGCAGGAAGGCAGAACTTACGCGGCCGCAGCCATCGGTGCCAGCCTCCTCCAGATAGGTGGTCAGCCCAATTAACGGCCGAACGGTTGTTTCCGGTGCGCTCATTTCCCTGTCCTTCCACATGCATCCATAAGCAAGGCTACGAGCGGTTTGTTTATTCCATGTTTCGTAACCGTCACCATTGGGTATCAAATGGGCCGGAGAGCAGCAGCGGAAGGGGTCATTCCGTGAGGAAAGAGGGACAGGCCAGTCTAGGGATGAGGGACGTTCAGCGGAACAACGGTGAACCGCCGGTTAGCCAGGGAGGGCACCCGTTGCCGCACTGACTGGAGCCGTTCCGGCGCGACGTCTGCGAAGATCACCCCAGGCGCTTCCCCTGCATTAGCGAGGACCACCCCTGCTGGGTCCACGATCATGGAGTATCCGGTGCCCAACGGCGCCGTTTGGTTGGCCGCCACAACATAGGCCGTGTTTTCTATGGCGCGGGCTCGGATGAGGGTATTCCAGTGGTCTTCCTTCCCCGGGCCGGGAACCCACATGGCAGGGATCAGAAGTACGTTGGCTCCTGCATCAATGAGGCGGCGCGCACTCTCGGGAAAGCGGAGGTCGTAGCAGGTGAAGGCACCGAGCCGGAGATCCCCGAACGTCAAAAGGAAGGGATCACTGATATCCCCTGGCGCTATGCCCTCGCTCTCCCTGTAGCCAAAGGCGTCGTACAGGTGGATCTTCCGGTAGGTGCCCGCGATGTTGCCGTCAGCGTCCACAGCAACCAGCGTGTTGTACGGTAATCCGGCGGGGTTTGCCTCAATGGTTCCAACAACCACGGGCAGGGCCAGCTTCTTGGAAACGGCTGCAATGCCGCTGATGAAGGGACCTTCCAGTCCCTCAGCCACGGAGGCCAGAACGGCGGCAGATTCAGGAGAGCCGTAGAGGCTGAGCTCAGGTAGCAGGAGCAATTCAGCTCCCCCTGCCGCGGCCTGCTCCATTAGCCCGGTGATGGTCTCAAGGTTGGCGGCTGGATCCTTGCCCGCTGTGAACTGCCCGGCTGCTACACGCATTCTGTCTCCTTTTTCTCACCTCACATCGTCCCACCCTTGCAGTCAGGATGGGTACCGGCAAATTTCCGGAGATGAGTCCGGCTCTTACCAGCAAATGACTGCCAACAAGTGACTGGATTTTTCAATTTAAACTTGACGGGCCCAACCCGGCAGTTCAAGGTTAAGGGAAGAAATAAGCATGCTTAGTATAAAAATAACTGGCGTTGGTCCCCCTGGGATCGACCCCGGAGCCCCGGGGGGAGCTGCCGGAACCTGGTGTGTTGAGTACCTTCAACACTTGAGGTGAGGAAGTTTTCGATGTGCGGGATAGCTGGCGAACTGGCCTTCGGCGGGGTGAGGGCCGGCGTCGACCCAGTCAGAAAGATGGCGGCAGCGATGGAGTCCCGGGGGCCGGACGGTCAGGGAATCTGGCGTGAAGGTTGGGTGGCTTTGGGGCACCGCCGGCTCAGCATCATCGACCTCTCCGATGGCGGCGCCCAGCCCATGGTCGACGAGGACCTGGGGCTGGCCCTTGTGTTTAACGGCTGCATCTACAACCACCACGCACTGCGCCGCGAACTTGCGCCCTACTACCGCTTCAACTCCACCAGCGATACGGAGGTGATCCTCAAGGCATACCACCGCTGGGGGGAAGACTTCGTTCACCATCTTGTGGGGATGTTTGCGGTGGCCCTCGTGGACTCTAAGCGGAACCTGGTGGTCTTCGCGAGGGACCGCCTCGGCATCAAACCCTTGTATTTTGCCGAGGCTGGAGGCAGGATCCGGTTCGCATCGACCTTACCGGCGTTGGTTGCCGGCGGCGGCGTCGACACGTCAATTGACGAGGTGGCGCTCCATCACTATTTGAGCTGGCACTCCATAGTTCCGGCTCCGCGAACCATTCTGCGCGGCGTCAGCAAGCTGCCTCCCGCCACGGTAAGGATCATCAATGCAGACGGCGGCCACCGGGACCGGGTCTACTGGAAACCGGCGTATGTGCGGGACCCACAGCGGATCGATTGGACCGCGGAGGACTGGCAGGAAGCCCTGCATGCGTCGTTGCGCACCGCCGTCGAGCGCCGGCTGGTGGCCGACGTTCCGGTCGGAGTCCTCCTTTCCGGGGGTCTTGATTCGAGCCTCCTGGTGGCCCTGCTGGCGGAAGCGGGCCAGCCGGGACTCAGCACCTTCAGCATTGGTTTTGATGGGGCCGGAGAGGAATCCGGCGACGAGTTCATGTACTCAGACCTCATCGCCCGTGAATTCGGCACAGACCACCACCGGCTGCACATTCCCACAGCCGAATTTGCCCCCGCGATCGGGGATGCTCTGGATGCAATGTCCGAACCCATGGCCAGCCACGACGTCACTGCATTCTTCCTGCTCTCCAAGGTTGTGTCCGAGCACCTCAAGGTGGTCCAGTCCGGCCAGGGCGCGGACGAAGTTTTTGGCGGCTATGCTTACCACCAGCCGGCCCTGACAGTTGAACGGGACGCTGCCCTGGACACCTTCACCGCCGCGTTTGCGGATCGCAGGCATGCCCAGATGGCGGAAGTCCTTGAGCCGGAATGGTTCTGTGGTGCGGATGTCAGCCGTTGGAAGCTGCAGTCAGAACTAGCCCGCCCGGGAGCTGAAACAGCAGTGGACGCACTCCTCCGCCTGGACACGCACGTCCTGATGCCTGATGATCCCGTCAAGCGCGTGGACAACATGACTATGGCGTGGGGCCTCGAAGCCCGCGTACCGTTCCTGGATCAGGACCTCGTTGCGCTTGCGGCCTCCTGCCCGCCCGAATTCAAGGCCGGAGGCGAAGGCAAATGGGTGCTGAAGGAATTGAGCCGCAAGCTCCTGCCCCCAGCGGTCATCGACAGGCCCAAGGGTTATTTCCCGGTCCCGGCATTGCGCTATCTGGAGGAGCCGTTCATCACCATGGTGGAGGATGCGCTCCACGCTCCCGAGGCAAAGCAGCGGGGACTCTTCCGGTCCGACTACATTGAGTCGCTCCTGCGCAGCCCGAACGGCCAATACTCACCGGCGGGAAGCAATACCCTGTGGCAACTGGCAGTGCTGGAGATGTGGCTGCAGCAGCACAATGTCGGGTGAAGCTGCCACAAACTACATGTGGACGTGCAGGCGCCGTGCAGCCTCGGAGATGGATCCGCTCAGTGACGGGTATACCGTAAAGGTGCTGGCGACGTCGTCGACGTGCAGTTTCTGCTTGACCGCAATGGCGATGGGGAAAATCAGCTCCGACGCGTTGGGGCCCACAACCACTCCCCCGATCACCGTTCCCGAGCCCTTGCGGGCGATGATTTTTACGAACCCGTCCTTGTGGTTGCGCATCTTGGCGCGGGCGTTGCTTCTCAGCGAGAGTTTGATGACATCGCCCTGGTACTTGCCGGATTCCACTTCCTCTTCGCTAACGCCCACAGAGGCGATTTCCGGGGAAGTGAAGATGTTGGATGCTACCTGGTGCAGTTTGACCGGGGTCACGCTGTCGCCCAGGAAGTGCGCGATGGCGATCCGGCCTTGCATAGCGGCCACAGATGCCAGCGGCAGGACCCCGGTGCAGTCCCCGGCGGCGTAGATGTTGGGGGCCGAGGTGCGGGAGACGCCGTCCACCTTGATGTGCCCGCTCTCCGTAAGCGCCACACCTGCTTCCTCGAGGCCGACGCCGGCGGTGTTCGGGATGGACCCGACGCAAACCAGGCAATGGCTGCCGGTCACTTTGGAGCCGTCGCTGAGGGTGACCACGACGCCGTCGTCCGTACGTTCGACAGTCTCCGCCCTTGAACGGGACAGCACCCTGACTCCCCGGCGCTCAAAGACCTCTTCAAGGACCTGGGCGGCATCTGTATCGGATCCGGGAAGCACCCGGTCCCGGCTTGAGATCAGGGTCACATGTGAGCCCAGGCCGTTATAGGCGGACGCGAATTCAGCGCCAGTGACGCCGGATCCCACCACGATCAGTTCCTCCGGCAGTTCGTCCAGATTGTAGATCTGCGTCCAAGTCAGGATACGTACGCCGTCGGGCCGGGCTGTGGGGAGCTCGCGCGGGTGGGCGCCCACAGCAAGCAGGACGGCGTCCGCCTCAACTCTTTCGGTACCCTCCGCGGTGAGGACCTCGATGGTGTGGTTGTCCACCAGTTTCCCGGAGCCCATCAGGATGCGAACGCCCTGAAGTTCCAGGCCCTTCAGGATGTCGGCCGACTGCTGCCGGGCCAGGTTCAGGAGACGATCGTTGATGTGCTTGAGGTCCGCCCTCATGACTGGCACAAAATCCCCGCCGTCGACGTCGAACTTGACGCCCAGCTCCCCCGCCTCACCGACCCGGGTCATGAGGTCCGCCGTCGCGATCAGGGTCTTGGAAGGCACGACGTCGGTCAGTACAGCCGATCCGCCAAGGCCGGCCCGCTCGATGATGGTGACCTTCGCGCCCAGCGACGCGGCCACCATGGCGGCCTCATAGCCGCCGGGACCTCCACCCAGGATTGCGATACGGGGGGCGCTGAAATCAGGATGCGTAGTCACAATCATCCATTCTCGCCTATCCCTCCCTGCACAACCAATACCGGGCGCTTTCCGGCCCAAGCACCACGCGTGCTGGATAGCTAAGGGGACATGCGGCCGGTCAGAAGCGCGCGGGCAACATCGGGGCGTCCATTGCCCTCGGCAACAGCGGAAGGCACTTGAACCACTCACGGTGGGTTTCGGTCATCTCCTTGCGGGCCAGCAGGTCTGAGGGGCCCATGTTTGCCGGTTCTGTTTCGAGCACTTGCCGTTCGTGGTTTCCGCGAACTGTGGGCAGGTCAAGTTCCATGAGCCTGTCGGCTGTCAGGCCTGGCTGGACAGCTCCGGACAGCAAATCACCAAGGTTGACGATGCTGTCCACGCTGCGCTTTTCAATGTCGGTCAGCACTGCGTCAAGGGCCAGCAGGTTGCCATGGACATCGGAAATGACAGCGATTCGCATCTGCCCACCCTAATCGCTGTACTGTAATCGCTGCTGGAATCGCCCTACTGGGCAGGACGGCGGCGGCACGATAACTTGTACCAGTGAGTAATACAGACTTCCGGAACACTGATCCCCTTGAGGCTGATCCCTTTGACGCTGCGCGTCGCGCGGCCGAGTACATCGCCCAGGAGACAGACGTCGACCGTCACGATGTCGCCCTGGTGCTCGGCTCCGGCTGGGGAGGTGCAGCTGACCTGATCGGCCACACCACGGCCACCCTTTCGGCAGACGAAGTGCCCGGATTCTCGGCACCGGCCGTCGAAGGCCATGTAGGCACCATCCGTTCAGTGCTGACAAGGGACGGCAAACGCGCGCTGGTCCTTGGCGCCCGCACGCACTATTACGAGGGCAAAGGGGTCCGCGCCGTGGTCCACGGGGTGCGCACTGCTGCCGCCGCCGGTTGCAAGACGCTGGTGGTCACCAACGGCTGCGGCGGACTCAACGAAAACTGGGCTCCCGGCACTCCTGTGCTCATCAAAGATCACATAAACCTCACCGCCACGTCCCCGCTCGAAGGCGCAACGTTCGTGGACCTCACCGATCTCTACTCCTCGCGCATCCGTGCCCTGGCGCAGGAAGTGGATCCCTCGTTGGAGGAAGGTGTTTACGCGCAGTTCACCGGCCCGCACTATGAGACCCCGGCCGAAGTGCAGTATGCCAAGCGCATCGGTGCCGATCTGGTGGGCATGTCCACGGCCCTCGAAGCCATTGCCGCCCGGCACGCCGGGATGGAAGTCTTCGGCATCTCCCTTGTGACCAATCTCGCCGCAGGCATCAGCCCGGTGCCCTTGAGCCATGAAGAGGTCCTTGAGGCCGGCCACGCGGCAGGCGCCCGCATCTCCAAACTGCTGGCCGAAATCATCGCCAGGCTTTAAGCCCTGAAACCGTCAGTCCCCAACAACTGACCCAAACTGTGACCGTTCTCCCCCGCTTTCGAGGCAGGCTTCATGAACGTTTGGGGCTAGTTTGGATCCTATGACCTCTATCGATCCCGAACTGCCGCAGCTGTTGGACTCCGCCCGTGAATGGGCAGCGCAGGACCCGGATCCCGCTACCGCAGCAGCTCTCTCTGAGCTCATCCTGCGTGTTGCTGATGGCGTTCCCGCTGCCCGCCAGGAGCTGACGGACAGCTTCAACGGCACCCTCCAGTTCGGTACGGCCGGGCTTCGCGCCCCGCTGGGACCCGGGCCGAACCGCATGAACAGGGTAGTAGTCCGCCGTGCCGCTGCAGGTTTTGCCGCCTTCCTCACCGACGCCGTCTCCACAGCGGCCCCCGGAACCCGGCCCCGCGCCGTCGTCGGCTACGATGCCCGCTACAACTCGGACATCTTCGCTCAGGAGACGGCCGCGATCTTCGCGGCGTCAGGCATTGAAACTTTCCTTTTGCCGTCGGCCCTGCCGACGCCGTTGCTCGCCTTTGCTGTGCGGCACCTGGATTGCGACGGCGGCGTGATGGTCACGGCCAGCCACAACCCGCCCGAGGACAACGGGTACAAGGTGTACCTCGGCCGCCACGCGGTGGAGGAAAGCGGACGTGGAGCGCAGATCGTGACACCCTACGACGAGCGTATTGCTGCCAAGATCAACGAGGTTGGCTCCCTGGACTCGGTGCAGCTTGCCAATGAAGGCTGGAACATTCTGGATCCCTCAATCATCGCGGAGTACCAGTCAGCTGTTGCCGCGCTGGCTATGCCGGAGGCATTCCCTGCCCGCGAGCTGAAGATCGTCCTGACCCCTCTGCACGGTGTGGGCGGGGAGACCGCGGTGTCCGTCCTGAATGCTGCAGGTTTCAAAGATGTCACCCTCGTGCAGGAACAGGCGCACCCGGACCCCGACTTCCCCACTGTCAGCTTCCCGAATCCGGAAGAGCCGGGGGCACTGGACCTTGCCTTGGAGACGGCGCGACGGGTGGGTGCAGATATTGTGCTTGCCAACGATCCAGATGCTGACCGGGCTGCCGTGGCCGCCAAGGATCCTGATACCGGCGCCTGGCGCATGCTGCGGGGCGACGAGGTGGGGGCCCTTCTGGGCCACCACATTGTTACCAGGCTTGCCGGCCAGGCCATTGAAGGAGAGCAGAGCCAGGGTGTCCTGGCCAATTCAATTGTCTCGTCACGCCTACTCGCCCGAATCGCCAAGGCTGCAGGATATGCCCATGAGAAAACGCTGACAGGCTTCAAGTGGATCTCGCGGGTGCCGGGACTCCTTTACGGCTACGAGGAAGCGCTGGGTTATTGCGTTGCCCCTGAGCTGGTGCGGGACAAGGACGGGATTTCCGCGTCAGTGCTCATCGCGGAGCTCGCAGCCGCCGCGAAGGCTGAAGGGAAATCGATCTTCGACACCCTGGACGAGCTCTACCTGTTTCACGGGGTGCATGCCAGCGACCAGCTCAGCATCAGGGTGGCGGACCTCGGACTGCTCGGAGCCATGATGAACAGACTCCGTGTGACTCCCCCCGAATCATTCGGAGGATCCGCCGTTGAAACGTACACGGATCTCTCGGAGGGAAGCGAACACCTTCCCCCCACCGACGGCCTGCTGTACATCACCAAGGACCTGAGCCGCGTAATCATCAGGCCCAGCGGGACCGAACCCAAGCTGAAGTGCTACCTGGAAGTGATCCAAAGTGTGGGATCGGCGGCCGAACTTCCGGAGGCCCGCCAAGCAGCAAGAGCCTCGCTGGACAACGTGTTGCATGATGTCCGCGAGGCTCTGGGGCTGTAGCTGCTGGGGCTACAGCTGCTGGGGCTGTAGCTGCTGTTAGAGCTCGACTTCGATGTAGCCGTCTACAACCTTGGCGTTGAACGTGGGCAGGCTCAGCTCTGCATTGCCGAAGCATTCCCCGGTTTCGAGGTCATAGACCTCTTTGTGCAGTGGTGAGGCGATGGTGGGCCTGTCTCCGCGGGAACCGAAGATGCCGCGGGCCATAACGTGGGCTCCGGTGGCCGGATCCTCCTGGGAAACGGCGTAAACCTCGTCCGAAGCGGTGCGGAATACCGCGATCTGGCGTCCGGCAATCAATGCTGCTTCGCCCCAGGCGGGCTCAAGCTCTGCAATGGGGCACACCCGGTGCCAACCTGTCGCAGCTGCGGTGGTTTCTTCCTGAAGTTCAAGTACTGCCGTCATTTTTCGGGCCCCTCTCACGTTGCCTTCTGTCCAGCGGGAAGCGTCTGTGCTTTGTGGGTGCTGCTGAATGCTGCTTCCCGTGGAACCCGGACCGCCGACGCGGCCACATCATCAAAAGTAGGCGGCGGGTGTTTCATCGGCATGCAGTGAATGTGTCCGGCGCGTAAAAGAGACCTCACTTGCCGGGAAATCTGTTCGTGATGCAGAAGTTAAGTTCACGAAACAATTGGGAAACTGAAGCGAAACTGCCCTTGCCTAGTCTGGATGGACAAGCTGCAGAGCACCGTCTGCGGCCCATGCGAAAGGCCCACAGTGACCGGACAGACTTCAAGCACAGAGACACCACGCCGCGTCGTGGTCGCCGGCGGCGGCCCAGCGGCCCACCGTTTTGCGGACGCAATGCATGCCCGTGGCCTCGATGGCTGGCACGTTACTGTCCTCACCGAGGAAACCCACCTCCCTTACGACCGCGTGGCTCTCAGCAAGGCACTCACGGACAACGACTACGACCTCACCTTGGGTGAGGCGTCCATGTGGGACCACGGTTCGCTCGAGCTCAAGACCGGCGAGCGCGTCATTAAGATCAACACGGATGGCAAGTCCGTGGAAACCGCAGCCGGCAACAGCTACGAATACGACCACCTCGTCGTCGCCACGGGCTCGAACGCAGCCCGCCTGCCGATCCCTGGTGCCGAGCACACCCACGTCTACCGCACGCTCGAAGACGTCTGGGCCATCAACAAGGCTATTGCCGAGCTCACTGAAAAGCTGGGGCGCAAGGTCAAAGCGGTCACCATCGGCGGTGGCCTCCTGGGCCTTGAGTCGGCTGCCGGTACGGAGCAGCTGGGGGCCACCCCCATCGTCATCGACGGCGCAGCATGGCTGATGGCCACCCAGCTCGATGAGGGCGCCGGCCAAGCGATGGGCCGCCTCATCAAGGCCAAGGGCTTCGAAGTCCACAGCGGCGTGTTCCCCTCCGAGGTGTTGTCCGACGACGACGGCCAGGTCACCGGTGTTCTCATGGCTGACGGCCGCATCATCGACGCTGACCTTGTGATCGTCGCCATCGGCGTCCGCCCGCGCGATGAACTCTTCCGCGCCGCGGAAGGCGAAGAGCAGATCTTCTCGCTCGGCCAGCGCGGCGGTGTGGTTATCACCGACGGTTGTGAAACCGAGATTCCCGGCATCTGGGCCATCGGTGAAGTGGCCAACTTCGGCGGCATGTGCCTGGGCCTGGTAGCCCCGGCCAACACCATGGCTGAGATCGTCGCTGACCGCCTGCACGGTGGCGAGGCCACGTTCCCCGGCTTTGACACCGCCACCAAGCTGAAGTTGTCCGGCGTTGACGTCGCCAGCTTCGGTGACGCGTTCGCCAAGACTGAGCACGCCCTCGAAATCGTCTACGCCGACCCCGCCCGCGGCGTCTACCAGAAGATCGTTACTACCGATGACGCCAAGACCCTGCTGGGCGGTATCTTCGTCGGTGACGCTACTCCGTACACAAGCCTCCGCCCGCTCCTGGGCCGCGAACTCTCTGCGGAGCCCGGCGCGTACCTCACTGCCGCCGGCGGCGGAGAGGCGCCCGATACCGAACTGCCCGATGACGCCATCCTCTGTTCCTGCAACAACGTAACGGCCGGAACCATCCGCGACACCGTTAATGGCTGCGGCGCCTGCGAAGGCAACGCACCTGTCCAGGAACTCGGCGAGCTCAAGGGCTGCACGAGGGCCGGTACCAGCTGTGGTTCGTGTGTACCCATGCTGAAGAAGCTGCTCGAAGGCGAACTGACGAAGTCCGGCGTCGAGGTCTCGAAAGCCCTTTGCGAGCACATCGAACTGTCCCGCCAGGAGCTGTTCGACGCGATCCGCGTCCTGGAACTGACCTCCTTCGAAGACATCATGGCCAAGTACGGCAAGGGTGCCGGCTGCGACATCTGCAAGCCGACCATTGCCTCCATTCTGGCCAGCCAGCACAACGCCTATGTCCTCGACGCCGGCCGCGGCGCCCTGCAGGACACCAACGACCGTGCCCTCGCGAATATGCAGAAGGACGGCACGTACTCGGTTGTTCCCCGCATCGCCGGCGGTGAAATCACCCCCAAGAAGCTCGGTGTCATTGCCGCCGTCGCCGAAAAGTACAACCTGTACACGAAGATCACCGGCGGCCAACGGATCGACATGTTCGGTGCGAGGCTGGAGCAGCTTCCGGAAATCTGGAAGGAACTGGTGGACGCCGGGTTCGAATCCGGCCAGGCCTACGGTAAGAGCCTGCGCACAGTGAAGTCCTGCGTCGGGTCCACCTGGTGCCGCTTCGGCGTCCAGGATTCGGTGGCCATGGCCATCCAGCTGGAACTGCGCTACCGCGGCCTCCGCAGCCCGCACAAGCTCAAGATGGGCGTTTCCGGCTGTGCCCGTGAATGCGCCGAGGCCCGCGGCAAGGACGTCGGTGTCATTGCGACGGCGGACGGCTGGAACCTCTACGTCGGCGGCAACGGCGGTGCCACCCCGGCCCACGCCCAGCTGCTGGCCAAGGACCTGGACGACGAAACCCTGCTGAAGTACATCGACCGTTACTTCATGTACTACATCCGCACCGCCGACCGCCTGCAGCGCACCGCACGCTGGCAGGAAGAGCTCGACGGCGGCATCAAGCACGTCGAGGACGTGGTGGTGAAGGACACCCTGGGCATCGCCGAAGAGCTCGAGGCGGCCATGGCCAAGCACGTGGACACGTACGTGGACGAATGGGCTGACACCCTGAAGGATCCCGAGCGCCTGCGCCGGTTCCGCTCCTTCGTCAACGCCCCCGATCAGAAGGATGACTCCATCACCTTCGTACCGGACGAGCGCGGCCAGATGCGCCCGGCCACCGCTGAAGAAAAAGGGAAAGTGCTCATTGGAGCTTCCATCCCTGTCCGGTCAGCCAACGAATCCGTCACTGAAAGCAAGGTGTAACCCATGCAGCTCAGCATCGATGTCAATGGCCGCGAAGTTCTCATCACGGGCTCCGACCATGCAGCCCGCCAGGCGGTCCGCCGCTATGAGGCTGCCGGGGCAGTGATTTCCAGGCTGAGCACTCCCCACGGTGCACGCCATGACGGTCCCCTCCCTGAGCGGCCGTTCCTGGTCGCAGCGGTGGACGACGGCCAGCCAGGCTGGGATGGGCTCCTGGAGCGGTGCCGTGAAAACGGGATCCCGGTCACCACTGAGCCCTCGGCCGGTGCCAACGGGCACGTCACACTGGTGGGCGGCGGACCAGGCACTGCCGAGCTGCTCACTGTTGCCGCTATCAAAGCGCTCCGGGACGCTGACGTCGTCTTCTACGACAGGTTGGCGCCGTATCAGGAACTGCCGTCGCTGACTTCGGCCGAGCTGGTGGACGTGGGCAAACGCCCCGGCCACCACCCGGTCAGCCAGTCCGGCATTGAGAAGCTTATGGTCGAGGCCGCCCTGGACGGCAAGAACGTAGTCAGGCTCAAGGGCGGTGACCCTTACGTCTTTGGCCGTGGAGGCGAGGAAGTAGCGGCCTGCGTGGCAGCCGGTGTTCCCGTCCGCGTGGTCTCCGGCGTTACCAGCGCCATCTCTGTCCCGGCGGCTGCGGGCATCCCCGTAACCCACCGTGAAGTGAGCCACATGTTCACCGTGGTTTCCGGTCACGCACCCCTCACGGAGAAGGAGCACATGCACCTTGCCGGCCTCGGTGGCACCATCGTGGTGCTGATGGGAATCGGAACACTGCATCAACTCGCCGCCGGCCTCCGAAAGGCGGGAATGAGCCCGGAGATGCCCATGGCGGTTATCGAACGCGGTTACCGGCCCGGCCAGCGGACCACCATTGCCCAACTCGGAACCATCGTGTCAGCGGCTGCAGAGTGCACCAACCCCGCTGTTCTGGTGATCGGCGAGGTGGTTCGCGTGGGGGAAGCCAACCGGGGGCATGCCGAAGCGTCAGCTGATCTTGACCGCCTTGCGGCATCGCTGCTGGGATCGTGACAGACCCCATGAGTGCTGTAGATACGGTTGCCCCCTTTCCGAACCCTGCGCTTGCCTCCGCCGGCGCCCAGGAACTTCCCTCCGCAGAGGGGGGCGAGTTGCCCCTGGAAGGTTTCCGGATCGGCGTGACCTCCCACCGGAGGTCGCAGGACCTGATCGAGGCCCTGGAACGGCGCGGTGCTGAGGTGCTGCACGCTCCGGCTTTGAAGATTGCCCCCGTCCAGGAGGATTTCCGCCTCATTGACGACACGCGGGCCGTCATCGCCGCCAAGCCTGATCTTTGTATCGCGACGACGGCCTACGGCATGCGCCGCTGGTGCGAAGCCGCTGATTCGTTCGGCATCGGCGACGAACTCCTGGAGACGCTCGCTGCCTGCCGGATGTTCGTCCGCGGGCCCAAGGCGCGCGGCGCTGTCCGGGCGGCCGGCCTTGCCGACGTCGGAATCAGCAGCGATGAAACCACGGCGACCCTGGTGGACATGCTGCTGGCCGAAGGTGTCCGAGGGAAAACCGTCGCCGTCCAGCTGCACGGCTACACGGACGTCCGCCAGCTTGAGCGGCTCCGGATGTCCGGTGCCACCGTCCTCACCGTGACGCCGTACCGCTGGGTCAAGCCTGAGGGTGAGGACAAGCTCCCGCGGCTGATTGAGGCTGCCTGCAGCGGAAACCTCGATGTCCTGACGTTTACCAGCGCCCCCGCAGTGGACGCATTGTGGAGCACTGCCCATGAAATGGGCCTGTACAAGCAACTGATCGAGGCCCTGAAGACCACCGTGACCACCGCCGTCGTCGGACCGGTGACGGCTCAGCCGCTTATCGGCGCCGGACTCTCACCGCTGGTTCCGGAGCGGTTCCGCATGGGTGCCCTGATACGCCTGGTGGTTGAACATCTCGCGTTGAACCATGTCCGCAGGCTGGATACACGCTCCGGCAACGTGGAATTGCGTGGCCGTTCCCTGCGGATCAACGGCGAGCAGGTGGAGATGGCTCCGGCACCGCTCCTGCTGCTCCGCGCCCTGCTCGGCGCGGGCGGGGCGGTCCTGTCCAGGGATTCGTTGTCCGAGCTCCTTGAACTCCGTGGCTCGGTGCACGCGCTGGACATGACGGTCAGCCGGTTGAGGTCGTCCCTGCCCGATGGACGCCTCGTGGAAACCGTGGTCAAGCGCGGCTACCGGATCCGCGTCTAGCCCCCCAGGATCCGCGTCTAGCTCCCCAGCTTCCGGCCCGTGGCACAGCGTCGTGTTACCGGCCGGTAAACAACCCAGTACAACTCGTAGTGCTTTCTCCAGGCAGCGGGACGTTTCGGCAACCGCGGGGAAACACGGGCGAAAAATGGACGGTCTAGCCTAGGTTCCATCACGAACCTTGCGGCCACACCAGGGCCGCACCATGAAAGGGCCTGCACATGTCCGCTCCGGCATCCTCACTCTCCCCCATAACTTCTTCACCCGCTGACGCCCCCTCGGCCGCGCCCGCCTCAGGTACCCCTGCCCCCAGAATTGTCATCGCAGGAGCGGGTCCGGCCGCCCAGGCACTGGTGGCCCAGCTCGCCCGTCAGCGCTTCGCCGGAAGCATCACAGTACTCAGCAACCGGGACGACGCTCCGCACGAGCTGCTTCAGCTCGCCGTCCTGCCCCGGGTATCGGTACGCTTCGGCCAGCCTGCCAGTTACATTGACCCGGTCCAGCGTTTCGTGACAACGGCTGACGGCATGGAATTCAGTTACGACCAACTGGTCATAGCCACTGGATCAGCCCCCGTTCACTCCCCCGTTGACGGCTCCGCACGCTGCCTCAGCTACTCCACCATTGACGACGCCGGCCGGATCGGCGAAGCGGTCAAGGAAGTAACCAGGGTGCTGGGCCGGCGCCCCTTGGGAATTCTTGTGGGCACTGGTGCTGCTGCTGGCCAGGCCGAGGCAGTCCTCAGGGCGCGGGGTGTCCGGCCCATACGCACAACCCTCCGGCCGGCGTCTGTGGTGCCCACCATTGCAGGCTCCGTCCTACCCGCCGCCGGCATCGTCTTCGAAGACGGCAGCACCATGCAGGGCGACCTCGTGGTGCTGGCGGAAGAGCGCGTTGCGCGAAGCGCGCTTGCCGCCAGCGCCGGGCTGCTCACCACAGCCGACGGCGGAATTGTGATCGACAGGGAGTTCCGCACCTCAGCCCCTGGCATTTGGGCTATCGGCGACGCTGCTTCGTTCGACGGCGTCCGTCTGGGCCTGCTGGTGGCCGCCGATCCCGCCGCGGATGTCTGTGCAACGCAACTGCTCCACGCGGCCTCGGCGGGGTCAGTTTCCGCAGCCGCTTGACAAGTCCCGGTTCCCTGCCCGGACACGTGGCAAGATGGTCACCTGAAACACCCACTGGGAAAGGACCATCATGAGCAACCAAGCCGCTGCGGCAGGCGCCGCCGCAGGGACTGCCGCAGGAGCACCCGCCGCCGGAGGAGCCTCCGCCCCCGGAACAGGCAGGGACATCGCCTCCTACATCGACCACACGCTCCTCAAGCCTGAAGCCAGTGAAGCAGAAATCCTCAAAGTTTGTTCCGAGGCCGCCGAATACCGCTTTAAGTCCGTGTGCGTCAACCCGGTCTGGGTCAAGACTGTGAAAACTGCCCTCAAGGGATCGGACGTGCTGACCTGTTCAGTGGTTGGTTTCCCGTTGGGTGCGACGCCCAGTGACGTCAAGGCGTTCGAGGCCCGTGGCGCCGTCCTGGACGGTGCCGACGAGATCGACATGGTGGTCAACACCGCTGCCGCCAGGGCTGGGGACAAGGGCACGCTGGTAGATGACATAACCGCCGTCGCCGAAGTGGTGCACGCCGGCGGGGCCATCCTGAAGGTGATCATCGAAACCGCGCTCCTGAACGACGAGCAGAAAGTCATTGCCTGCGAGGCTGCGGTGGAAGCCGGAGCAGACTTCGTCAAAACGTCCACGGGGTTCAACGGGGGTGGGGCAACCCCGGAAGATATAGCCCTCATGCGGCGGACGGTGGGCCCGGACCTGGGTGTCAAGGCCTCCGGCGGCGTGCGCTCGCTTGCTGATGCGCAGGCTATGATTGCTGCAGGTGCAACACGTATTGGCGCCAGCTCCGGAATTGCAATCGTTAAGGGTGAACAGGGTTCATCCGCGTACTGATGCATCCGGCTGCCGCCAGAGTTTTTCGGATGATGTTTTGAGCCCTTCGGGGCCGTATGTTTTGATGTTTGGAGCCCTTCGGGGCCGGGAGGAATGAATGTCCAAGATCGTTGATAGCCCCAAGACCCCTCAGAACGAGAACAGCCTAGTCGGCAGCGTCGTCGTCTTCGTGATCATGATGGCCCTGTTCCTGGGTTCCATCTACTCATTGTCCTACCTGACTCTCGGCAACCCTTGGCCGATGGCTGTCTGCCTGGGCCTTTTCGCTGCCTCCTTCTGGATCCCGCAGACCATCCTCGGCCGCTCCGATTCGGCCGGCGAGCACTAAGAAGCATTTCACGATTTCTCGCTGACGCCCCGGATATCCCGGGGCGTCAGCCGTTTAACCGGAGTCCAGCAAGGTGCTCATGAACCTGCTCCCGAAGGCCAGGGCGGCAGGAAAGTGCACATTTCCCAGCGCCCAGGCGGCCATGCACATGCCCACCATGCCATAGGCGCTCACGGGAATCAGGACCAGCCATTCACGTCGGGAACCGGCACGGCCCAGCAGCGGGATGGAAAACGCGCCATTGGCTTTCCAGACGTCCTTCAGCAAAGGCAGCTTCCGCAGGAATTTCGGCGGCTTGATCACAATCGGCCAAAGAAGCGGGACGCCTCCGGTGGTGATCATGTCCCCGACTATGTGGACCACCACTCCGGTCAGCATGGACACCGGCAGCCAGGTCCATTGGTCAGGTGCGAACCAGGTCACGAGGCCAGCCATCGTGAGGGCAAACAGCCAGTTGGTGATCCAGCCCGATTTCGGGAACAGCTTGAGGGCCTTGGCTGCGATGTTGATAAGGAACATGCACAGAAGCCCTGCCCCAACGGACAGGATCCCCCAGTCCGTGTGCAGCTGGATCTGTCCGGCCATCATGGCCAGCACCACGAAGAAGGCCCCGCCCAACAGGGAGTGCGTTCCCTGCCGGTGCCCACCGCTCGCGTTCTCTATTCCGACGGCGATCATGTTCGACAACGGAGGCAGCGACTGGGCCACTGTGCTGTGGCGGTGGTCCCAGTCGAGCACCAAGGCGGTTCCCGCCGTTGCCATCCCGCCGATCAAGATTCCGGTGGCGTCCAGCGGATACCAGCCCAAGGTGTAGGGACCGGTGGAAGCAATGGCTACCCACGCCGCGGCTCCCGACGCGGCATGGTGTCCTCCCATCACGGCTCAGCCCGCGGTCAGTTGGGCTGCTGGAGCGTCAGAGAAGATATTGCGGATGACGCCGTTGGCCCATTCGAGAATTTCGGCGTCCTGCAGGTCCCGTCCACCAATTTTCGCGGTCTTCGGCTTGGGAATCAGAACGGCGTCCAGCGCCGGCTTCGACTGGGCTCCCGGATACATGCGGTTCAGGCGCATGGTCTTGGACTCGGGCAGCTGCGCCGGCGAGAAGCGGATGAAGTTGCCCTGCAGCGCGACGTCAGACAGTCCGGCTTCGCGGGCCCCTACCCGGAAGCGGGCGACGGCGATAAGGTTCTGCGCGGGCAGCGGCGGCTCGCCGTAGCGGTCCACAAGCTCGGCCAGGACTTCGTCAATGGCTTCGTAGCTGACGGCAGCGGCCAGCTTGCGGTACGCCTCCAGCCGGAGGCGTTCACCGGGAACGTAATCGTGCGGCAGGTGCGCGTTCACGGGCAGCTCGATCTTCATCTCGGCCGCCTTTTCTTCAGCATCCCCGCGGTAATCTGCCACGGCCTCGCCCACCAGGCGGATGTAGAGATCGAACCCGACGCCCTGGATGTGGCCGGACTGTTCCCCGCCCAGCAGGTTTCCAGCCCCGCGGATTTCGAGGTCCTTCATAGCCAGCTGCATGCCGGCGCCCAGCTCGTTGTGGGTGGCTACGGCCTTAAGGCGCTCCAAGGCCACCTCCCCCAAGGGCTTTTCAGCCGGGTACAGGAAGTAGGCATAGGCTCGTTCACGGCCCCGGCCCACACGGCCTCGCAGCTGGTGCAGCTGAGAGAGCCCGTACTTGTCGGCGCCGTCGACGATCAAGGTGTTGGCATTGGAGATATCGAGGCCCGTTTCGATGATCGTGGTGCAGACCAGGACGTCAAAGCGCTTCTCCCAGAAGTCGACGATGATCTGCTCCAGCCGGCTCTCGGACATCTGCCCGTGGGCCACTTCCACCCGCGCTTCGGGTACAAGTTCCCGGATCTTGGCGGCCGTCCGTTCAATGGTGGAAACCCGGTTGTGGACAAAGAAGACCTGGCCTTCGCGCATGAGCTCACGCCGGATTGCGGCAGAGCTCTGCTTGTCCGTGTACGGGCCCACGTACGTCAGCACGGGATGGCGTTCTTCGGGTGGCGTGGCCAGGGTGGATGTTTCCCGGATCCCGGTCAGCGACATCTCCAGCGTTCGCGGAATGGGAGTGGCGCTCATGGCCAGCACGTCCACATTGGTGCGCATCTTCTTGAGCGCCTCCTTGTGTTCCACGCCGAAACGCTGTTCCTCGTCCACGATCACCAGGCCGAGGTCCTTGAACTCAAAGTCCTTGGAGAGCAGGCGGTGGGTGCCGATCACGACGTCGACAGCGCCGCTCTTGACACCCTCAACCGTCTCTTTGGTCTCCTTCGTCCCTTGGAAGCGGGACAAAGGCTTGACCCGGAGCGGGAAGCCGGAGAACCGCTCGGTGAAAGTCTCATAATGCTGCTGCGCCAGGAGCGTGGTGGGCACCAGCACCGCCACTTGCTTGCCATCCTGCACCGCCTTGAAGGCTGCACGGACGGCGATCTCCGTCTTGCCGTAGCCCACGTCTCCCGAGACGAGCCGGTCCATGGGAATTTCGCGCTCCATGTCCGCCTTGACCTCGTTGATGGTGGTCAGCTGGTCGGGGGTCTCAACGTAAGGGAAAGCTTCCTCCAGCTCACGCTGCCACGGGGTATCCGGGCTGAAGGAGAAGCCGCGGGATGCCATACGCGCTGAGTAGAGCCGAATAAGCTCACCGGCAATCTCCTTGACGGCCTTGCGCGCTTTGGACTTGGTGCTGGCCCAGTCCGAACCGCCCATCTTGCTGAGTACCGGAGTGTCCCCGCCGACGTAGCGGGTCACCTGGTCCAGCTGGTCGGTGGGGACAAACAGTCGGTCCCCCGGGGCTCTGCGCTTGGACGGAGCGTATTCCAGAACGAGATATTCGCGCATGCCGTCTCCGCCGCCGGAGACCTTCCGCTGGATGAGCTCCACGAATCGTCCGATACCGTGTTGCTCGTGCACCACGTGGTCGCCGGCGAGGAGTTGCAGGGGGTCCACAGCGTTCCGCCGTTTGGAGGGCATGCGCCGCATGTCCTTTGTGGAACCCGCGGAGGTCCGCCCCAACAGATCCGCCTCGGTGAGCAGGCTGAGCTTGAGGCCCTCCAGCACAAAACCGCGCCCGACGGCGGCAGTTGTTATCTCGATGATGCCCGGCTGCGGTTCCTTGTCCAGCAAGTCCACTCGGGCGCAGGGAATGTTGTTGTCATGGAAAAGCTCCGCCAGCCGCTGGGCAGGACCAGGGCCCTCAGTGACTACAACAATGCGCCATTGGTCCCGGACGTGGGATCCAATGAAGTCCATCATCTCGGCCACATCGCCCTGGTAGCCGCGAGGTTCACGGGCGTGCAGATTAAGGACGTCAATGTCCGGCACTATTTCCTCATCGGTGGCAAGGGAGGTGATGGACCACCAAGACACATCGTGAGCCAAAGCTGCAGTCCTGGTGTCCGTAAGGGAGCGGAAACTGGCTGAGTGGAGCGCTGCGGAGGCCGCAGAGCTCAAATCCAAAGGTGCCGTCCCGCCGTCGGACGCCGTGGACCACGCCGCTTCAAGGAACTCCTCGTTTGTGGCGGCCAGATCGTGGGCTCGTGTGCGTACTTTTTCCGGTTCAATCACCACGGAGATCGAGCCGGACGGAAGCTGATCGACGAACGGCACCATCGAATCCACCAGCACCGGCGCCAAAGACTCCATACCTTCGACCGCGATCCCGCCCGCGATCTTCTCCAGCATGTCTGCGGCTGCCGGCATCTGCGCCTTGAGCGTTGCCGCGCGGGACATAACCGATGGCGTGATCAGGATTTCCCGGCATGGCGGGGCATGAAGCTCCGTGGGATGGTGCACGCCGGGGGCGGACAGTGAGCGCTGGTCGGCGACGGCGAACCAGCGCATCTGGTCCACTTCGTCGCCAAAGAACTCCACGCGGATGGGGTGGTCTTCAGTCGGCGGAAATACATCCAGGATGCCGCCGCGGACGGCGAACTCCCCACGGTGGGTCACCATATCAACGCGGGCATATGCGGCATCGGCGAGGCTTCGCACGACATCGGTGAAGGAGCGCTCCTGGCCAACCTCCAAGGTAACGGGGGTCAGTTCGCCCAGTCCTGCCACGATGGGCTGAACAACCGCACGGACCGGTGCCACCACTACGCGCAAGGGGCCGGTGGGCGAGGTTTCCGGGTGTGCCAACCGGCGAAGAACGGACAGGCGCCGGCCCACCGTGTCGGAGCGGGGGGACAGCCTTTCATGGGGCAGCGTCTCCCAACTGGGGAACTCTGTCACCGAGTCCGCGGGCAAATATGCCCTCAGCGCCTCGGTCAGGTCCTCTGCCTCGCGTCCGGTGGCGGTCACTGCAAGTACTATCGCTGCGTTTCCATTGGCATCTTGCCTTGCCAGGCCGTCGGCCATTTCAGCCAGCAGGGCAGCCCTGAGTCCTGATGGGGCGCTGATCTGGTAGTCCTCGCTGCGGTCGTCAAAGCTCCTGGCCGCCTCCGCCTGGACCCTGGCGAAGGTTCTGTCTTCGGCGAGGACGCGGCGCAGACCGGTGAGGGATGGGCCGTTGAGGCTCATGACTGAAGCTCCTGGAGTGTTCATGGGATGCAGGCAACACGAAAACCCGAAATTCATGAGAATCCCGGGTGTTCCCAGCCTACCCCTGCCACAGGAGCATAGGCACCCGGGTTGTATTGCGACGCTGAGTGATTTCGCCCCCAGCAGTCATGCCCGTCCGCCAATCCCATTTCTGGCATCGCCGGCTCCAGCCCCAAATGGCTGGCCGTCCTACCGTTCCCTAGCCGGATTTTTACCGCAATGTCACGGAACATTACGGCAGCAGCTCAAGCACATACCGATGCGGAGGAGCGCCCGCAAACACCGTAGGATGTGGAGGGCAAAAAGCGATGACCACCCCCTTTCCTGACACACGGAGGAACAATGGCACTGAGTGCTTCCACTACCCTGCCGCACAACGTTGAGCTCGTAGCAGCTGTTTTCGTCAATGAGGAATTCCAGCGCCATACCAGCGAACTGGTCGGCGGGACCCTGGAATCCTTTACGGTTGACGGCGACGTCGCCGGCTCGTTCAGCACCACTTCCGTCCGGACGTTGCCCACCACCCGCCTGCCGGAAATTGCCCGTAAGTTCGTGGGCGACACGCTGAAGGTGACACAGCTGGAAACCTGGGAGGCCCCTGCCGCTGACGGCTCCCGTCAGAGCAACATCAGCCTCAAGATCGCCGGCGCTCCCCTCGACGTCACCGCCGTGCAGCGGCTGGTTGCCGACGGCGGCAGCACGCGCGTTGAGCTCGAAGGCAACGTCACCTCCTCGGTCCCATTCCTCGGCGGAAAAATCGCCGATGCAGCTGAGCCCATGGTGGGGAAGGCCCTCAACATCCAGTCCCAGCAGGCACAGGCCTGGCTGGAAAGTCACTGATCCCGTGCAACTGCCGGTACTGCTGTCAGTTGTCCTGATCATTTCGGGCGTGTGGTCCCTGGCCGTCTGGCCTCAGTTCCTGCGCCGGGTGATGAAAGACCCACGGGCACGCGATGAGGCGGGGAATGCCACCAAATTCCTCACAGTCCACATTGTGCTGGTGACTGTCTCCATGGTCCTCGGAGCCGCCACCGCCGCGATTGGAATTGCTGCGCTGGTATAGCCGGCAACAAGAACAACAGAAATGCGCCTGCCCCGATTGGGCCAGGCGCATTTTTGTTGAGGCGTCCGTGCAAACTTCGTTTACAATCCTTTGTCCGGAAGTTGGGTCCGGGAAGTAGTGGTGGCCCGACTTATGAGGCCTGGTTGAGGGCGTCCTCGGCTGCAACCCAGGAAATCATGGCGCACTTGACCCGGGCGGCGTAACGGGCCACACCCTCGAATGCGGCTGCGTCGCCAAGGATTTCCGGATCCGCGTGGACCTTGCCCCGCGATCTGAGGACTTCCCTGAACGCCCCGATCGTCTCGTGAAGCTCATCAACGGTCATCCCCTCCGCCATTTCGCTGAGTACAGAGGCGGAGGCCATCGAAATGGAACAGCCTTCGCCTTCCCAGGAAATTTGGGCCACCTTCCCGTGATCGACGGCGACGCGGAGAGTTACTTCATCGCCGCAGACGGGGTTCAACTGGTGCGATTGCCCCGTTGATGCACCCTGAGGCGCTGCGGTGGCGGAAAGTCCGCTGCCGTACCTGGTCTTCGAGTGATCAAGAATGATCTGCTGGTAAAGCTGGTCGAGGCTCATGTTCAGTACCTTCGGTGGTCCGGTGATCAGACACGGAAATAGGAGCGAACCCCGGAGACGGCGTCCAGAAATTGATCAATGTCGTCTGTGGTGTTGTAGAGGTAGGCGCTCGCCCGGGTTGTTGCAGTAAGGCCAAGGCGCCGGTGGAGCGGCTGGGCACAGTGGTGACCGACGCGGACGGCGATGCCGCGTGAGTCCAGAAACTGGCCGACGTCGTGCGCGTGTACTCCGGCTACGTCAAAAGCGGCCAGACCGATTCGTTCCACCCCTGCCGCCGGACCCAATACCCGGACCCCTTCGATCCGCTCAAGCCCCGCCACCATCCGTTGACCGAGCTCAGATTCCCACCGGTGCACCCGGTCAAGACCCGTTTCGCTGAGGTAGTTGACGGCCGTGGCGAGGGCGACAGCTTGCGAGATGCGCTGAGTACCTGCTTCAAACCGCTGTGGCGCGGGCAGGTATTCCGCACGTTCCATCGTCACCGTGGTGATCATGGAACCGCCCGTGAGGAACGGCGGCAATGTGTCCAGGAGTTCCTGCTTCCCGTACAGCACGCCGATGCCTGTGGGGGCGAGCATCTTGTGGCCGGAGAAGACTGCGAAATCGACGTCGAGGGTTTTGACGTCCAGGGCCAGGTGTGGCGCTGACTGGCAGGCGTCCAGCACCACGAGGGCGCCCTGCTTCCTGGCCATGGCAACCAGGTTCTGAACCGGATTGATGCTGCCAAGGACGTTTGAGGCATGCGTGAAGGCCAGCAGCCGGGTGCGTTCCCCGATGAGCTCTGCGGCCTGCTCCAGGTCCAGGGTTCCGGAATTGTCAACCGGGATGTACCGCAGAGTTGCCCCGGTCCTGAAGGCGAGTTCCTGCCAGGGGATGAGGTTGGCGTGGTGTTCCATCTCGGTGACAACGATTTCGTCCCCCGGACCCACGCCCAGGTCATTCAGCCGCCTGTCCCCCCGGCCTTGGGCTGCCCAAAGTGCAGCGTTGGAAAGCGCATAACTGATCAGGTTCAGGCCCTCGGTGGCATTGGAGGTCCACACCGTTTCCTCATAGTTGGCACCGATGAAATCGGCGACTGTCTGGCGGGCATCCTCGAAAGCATCCGTTGCCTCAACCGCCAGGTGGTGGGCGCCGCGGTGGACGGCGGCATTGCGCTGTTCGTAGAACTCCTGCTCGGCCTCAATCACGCTGAGCGGGTTCTGCGATGTAGCCCCGGAATCCAGGTAGATCAGTGGCTGGCCGTTGACCGTTTGGGAAAGGGCTGGAAAGTCATTTCTGATCCGCAGGACCTCCGCGTTGTCCATCGCCGGAACAGCGTGCTCCAGCGTGGTCGGCGTTGTTACTACAGCCATGAAACTCCTTGCAGTGTCAATTAGAAGACACTCAATTGTCCCATAGCGACTGTCCCATAGCGCCGCTGCCGGGCTACTGGCGCCAGGAGGGGATTGTGCCGGTCAGCTCGGCCAGCCTTTGGTCATAGGGAACAAAGTGCTCCATGAGGCGGTCCCTCACCCGGCGATCCAGCTGTTCGCCGGGTTGCTCGTTCCACGGACGCACAGTCTCCGGTTGCCACAATGGCAGGCCCAGCCAGCGCTGGATGCCTTCAAACTCCTCATGCGGCGAGGCAAAGAACCTGTCGGCATCCACCACCCGCAACCGGTCCGGCCCCAGCAGCCGGTGGATCCGCTCCACTTGCTCGGCGTACTGGCTCCGTCCCAGATAAGCATGGTGGCGATGCTCGTAACTCTGGTACAGGGGATCCTCCAGCATACGCTCCACCTCGCCCTGCAGCCGTTTCGGTTCGAGTTCCAGCGCCCGCTCAAACGTCTCGGTTTCAAAACCCCTATTGAACTCGTGCCGGTAAGCGGAATAAGTGCGGTTGACCGGGTTCCGCACCATCATCAGCAGTTTCACGGCCGGCATATCCTGGGCAAGCCGTTCGATCGCCAGTGGGTGGAATGAGTAATATCCGCTGCTCTCAAACGTGATCTTTTGGCCATGCGTATCGCCTGCTCCGAGCGCTGCCAGCGGAAAATGTCCGCGATACCAGCTATGCCCGCGATGGTAGTTCAGGTCAAAATAGCCCACACCTTTGGACGCCGTTGGACGGATCACGCCCGGATGGTCGGAAAGCAGGCGGTACAGAGTGGTGGTCCCGCTGCGCTGGGTTCCAACGATTATCAGGGAAGGCATCATGCGGAGCCCCGCGGTTACGGTGCCGGCTGCTTCGGCTGCAGCCCTGGCAGCATCGGCGATTCCGCTCGGGAGGTGACCGCTCGCCCAGTGGGACAAATCCCGAAAAGTATTAGTGGACATGCGCTGCCTTCTCCCCTTGGCTTGTTACCAGTTCCAGTGCTTCCAGCATGAGCCTGCTCTTGGTGCTGATGGCTTCTCCGCCTTCACCCTGCGCGCCCAGCAGATAGCGCAATGAAATCGCAGCCAGGTAGGCCCCAAGTACTGCATGTGTTCCGCGCGCCTGCCGGTGCAGGATCCGGAAGCCCGGGGCGCCCAGCTCCAGTCCTTCAAGGATGGCGGCCAGTGTGGTGCCGGCCCGGCGGAGATGCAGGTTGAGCGGATAGTGCAACTGGTCCAGCCCCACCGGGACACCTTCGTCAAAGCGTTCCCAGTCCCACAACTGCAGCCTGCCGCGACGCCTGGCCATGTTCCAGGGGGTGAAGTCCCCGTGCCATGCTCCGACGCGCAATATCTGGTCCGGAAAAGCCGTTTCCAGCCTGTCCAGGCACTGGCCAAAACGAAGGCGGACCGGGCCATCAGTCAATTGCAGGTATTGGGTCCGCAGGCCCACCCACAAGGGTGTTTGACCGAGCGGTAAATCCTCGTAGGGAAAGGCCTCATTCAGCTCCAGCAATGCACGTTCCCGGAGCCCTGCAAAGCGGGGTCCCCGGGCTGCCGGGACGGTGTTCAGGGCGGACATCACCAGCACGGTCATGGAACGCCACGAACCGAAACTGATCAGAGCCGGCAGTTCCAGCGTGGAAAAATCCTTTGCGGAGAGCAGTGCGAGGTTCTTGGCTTCCCGGCTGACATGGCTCGAGGCTGTTGCAGTATCGCCGACTTTGACGAAGGCGAGGCTTCTGCCTTTCGAATCGAAAACCTGCAGCACCGGTTTACGGTTGGCTCTCGCAGGTCCGATGCTCAAGCTGACCGACACCGGCTCGCCCAGGACGCCCTCCAGATACCCGAGAATGCTGCTGTCCCCTGCTTCGCCCTGCTGAAACCCGCCCAGCTGCGCCTGGTCCAACGGCACAGTGTCTGACGGCGCACTGTCCAACTGCACCCTGTCCGGCAGAAGGGCCCGTCCTGCTCCAACGCCAAGGGCTGAAGCCAGAACCAGCCGCTGCACCGTCTCGGAAAGGGAAATTGCGGCGCTGTAGCGATGAAGTGCTGAGGAGGCGGCGCGGGCATTGCTGACTGGAATGAGGATTCGGGGAGCGCGTGTGTGCGGCACCACCCAAAACCCTTCCCCGTTCGTAACCTCAGTGGTGGGGTTGTACGGGCTACGGGCCGATATCACCCTCCCGGTTGATCCGGGCCACAGGTCACTCAGCGTTGCCAGCAAGGGTTTCATAGTGTCAGTTGGTTCCACTGATCCCCCATCTGACCGCCCGGGGCGGTCGCCTTTCGTCGTCGGATCCCTGGCGGGGTGGCCGGCAGTTCTTCCGCAGGAAATTAGAAGCTGTCTGATCCGCCCTGGGCTTGTCGCTGGAGAAATGCCTCAATGACTCCGGAAATGAACAAGGAGTCCTTGGAGCGCATCTTGTACGTGGACAACCTGTTGTTCTGGATCATCGACACGAATTCAGCAATCGCGTAACGCAGTCCGTCTCCAGCAAAGGGAAAATGGAACGTCTGATCGCGGCTGGGGTCAGGAAACCGGACAAAGATGTCAGTTGTCTGCCACCATGGACCCGGGACGTAGATGGTGCCGCGGGTACCGGTAACCGTCAAATGCCCCTCGCTCTCCACTCCGAGGCCCACCGTGATGGAAGAGATTGACGAATCGAAGCGCAGGTTGATCCGGCTGAATTCGTCCACTCCATCGTCAGGATGAGGGTAGGTGGCAGCCTGCATATCCTGAAGCTGCGAATCAATGATTTTTGAAATGGCCAGCAGCGGCGTGCTTGCCAATCGCGACACGCTGCCGTCAAAAGGAGCATTCGCCCGCAAACCCTGTGTCAGCCTTGTGTAGGTGGCATCGACACACTTGACCGTTCCCACCAAGCCACTCCGGGCGAGCGCAACGAGCCGGATGAATCCAGGACAATATGCCGTCCTGATCTCTTCCAGAAGAACTTTGCCGCGCTCTGTTGCAAGAGCGTACAGCTCCGCCGTTTCCTTCTGGCTCAGCGTCAGGGGACTCTCGCACATCACATGGACGCCGCTTTCAAGAGCCTGCTTTACCTGATGGTAGTGAGACCGGGCAGGACTTGCTATGAACACTGCATCCACCGAGGCGAGGAAATCGTCGGAGTCCGAGAAGTGGTTTTGAATAGAGTTACTCTTGGCAAAGTCCCGGGCGATGGCTGCATTCGGGTTGAAGACCGATTCAATCTCCAGGCCACTGACCTTGAGGGCCTCGTCCGTGAACCAGTTCGTTGCGCTCCCCGTGCCGGAAATCCCTAATCGGACGATGCCCAGCTTCTCGGCACGTAACTGGGTGCTGGAAACGCCGGCCGTCCGCTCGAGATAGACCACTTTGCAGAAATCGTTGAGGTAGTCGAACTTCCCCAGCCAGTCGGAACCGATAGCGAAGATCTCAGCACCATGTTGCTGGATGTCATTGATCTTCTGGCCCTCATAGTCTTCGATGATCACCTCGTCCGCCAGGCCGGTTGCCTGCACATTGGCAATCCGGGTCATCATGCTGTCACGGACGTTGAGCTTGCCACGGGTTTCGTCGTAAGAGCTGGTGGTAATCCCGACTATCAGGTAGTCACCGAGTGCTTTGGCCCGGCGCAGCAGCCTGAGGTGACCCTCATGCAACATGTCGAAGGTTCCATAAGTAATCACTTTCACAGGTGCTTCAGTGGTGTTCATCAGCTGTATTCCCCTCGATTGGCTGTGGTCTTCCGTGACATCCAAGGCCCCTTCGGTCTATAGGTTCCGGCTCACGCTCACGACGTACATTTCAGCGAGTCCCTGGCTGTCTGCAGTGAGGCCTGTGCTTCCTGGGACGCTTTGTCGGCTTCAGCGGTTATGCCTGCATCGTGGGCGGACAATGCCGAGCTCCACTGCCGGCGTACATCAGAGAGCACCTGCATCACTGGTTCGTACTGCTGATCCGAACTGGCGAGCGAACCCACCATGCCCTCCAGATTGTCCAGTCCGACCAAAAGCATCCGATACCCCGTGGGCCCCACACTCTTCGCTGTCTCCTGGTACTCGGTCAGGGAGGACTCCAACGACGTGCAGTCGTTGACCGCTACTGAAGGCACGTCTACCGTGACATCCAATGGAACGTTGGCCGGTGGTGGATTGTCCGGCTGCTGCTCAGGTAGCGGCGCCTGTACCGGCGCTTCAAGCGCTTGTCCCGGCGCTTCAGGCGCCTGCGCAGGTGGCGCTGGTGCTGCGGCATCCGACGTCGCCATCGGTCCCGGAACCAGAATTTCCGGTGACGTGGCCGTGGAGGGACTCTCAGTCGCCGAAATTCCGGCAGGAGACTCCTGCGCAACAACAGCTTCCGTGGGGCCCTGGGAGCCTGCCCAGATGATTCCGCCGATGGCCGCCGCTGCAACGGCACCCATCACTATCCGATACTTGCGAAACACGTCGTTCCTCCCTGCCTTGACTTTTGCCGGGAGCACGTCAGGCTCCCGGTTGGAGCACGACGGACCACATGGCTACCTTGGTGGAAGCCAGCCCGGCCGTCGCCGCCACGCCTCCGGTAGTTCCTGCCCCGACGGGCCCTGTGTCGCTCAGGGCGGAGTTGATTGCGCCTCCGCCGCTTCCGACAGTGGTGGAACGCATAATCTGCGGGGCAGTCACCGTCCAGGTGTCGCTGGCGCTGATCTTTTCGGCCCAGTAGGACACCAGGGTGCTGCCTGCACTTGGGGCCTGCACTTGCGGTGTTGTGTGCTTGGTGGTTCCCGACACGTCAACCTCGGAGGCCTGTGCGACCAGCCAGTTGGGGCCCGTAACCCCTTGGTACACCACCAGCTGCAGGGCCGTCTTGGACAGCAAGGATATTGGCACCGTCACCGTCTTGCCGGCGTCTCCGGTCTGTACGCGCCTGGCCCAGAGGAAGGACTGGATGGTGGCCTGGGACTTCGATCCCACCACCTGCCATCCGGTGATTCCGGTGGGGCTGGAAACTGTCCCGTCGGTGTTGTTCACCGTTGCGAAAAGCAGCATGGCGTCTCCGACCTGGGCGGAAGCCGGAACCGCGACGGCGGGGGCGGTGCTGTTGGTGTTCGACTGCGACGCCGCCCTGAAGGTCACCGACCCGGCCGTTGTCTGGCCAGGAACGGTCACCTGCTGTGCTTTGCTGTTGGTGGCACCGGCGTTATCCGTGACTGTCAAGGTGATGGTGTAGGTTCCGGCAGTTGCGTAGGTGTGCGACGCCGTCGCGCCCGTTGCAGTTCCGCCGTTACCGAATGCCCAGGCATGGGACGCCACCGTACCGTCCGGATCAGTTGAGCCGCTTCCGTTCACATTGACGGTGAAGTTCGAAACGGCTGCCGTGAAGGACGCCACCGGCGGCTGGTTCGCAGCCGTGACTGTCACACTCTTTGATACCGAATGAGTGGCACCGGTGTTGTCGGTGACCTTGAGCGTTACCGTGTAGGTTCCGGCCGCGGCATAGGTGCGCGACGCCGTCGCGCCCGTAGCGGTACCGCCGTCACCAAACGTCCAGGCGTGCGAGGCGATGCTGCCGTCAGGGTCAGACGAGCCGGAGCCGTCAACGGTAAGTTTCAAACCAGCTGAGGTCGAAGTGAAGCTGGCGTTTGGTGCCTGGTTCACGGGAGGAGGCGGTGCCGCTTTGTCCCCCGCATACATAAACGCTTCGGTAGCAGCCCAGCTCTTCCCGTCGACCGTGGGGCCGGAGACGGTGGCTGGTGTCCCGCCGGCCACTGCCGTGTTGGCGTTCCATGCCCAGCGCTTCAGCGTCCCGGTGGAGTCAGCAACATAGAGGCTGTCGCCGTGCAGCATCAGCGATCTGGTGCCTGCCCATAGCGGGCCTGCCACATTAGTCGGTGCCACGAAGCGTACGGCACCAATAATGTTGATCTCAGTGCTGAAGTAACGGTAGAAGAGCCGCGAATCACCGCTCAGGGTGTAGTACAGCCGTGACGTGGCGGCATCGTAGAACATTCCGGTGATCTTGGCGACGTCAACCGGGAAATCTGTCAGGCCGCGCTGATCGACAATAGTTGCCGTGCCGAAGGTGGTCCCGTCGAACGACTGGACCCGGAATGTTCCGTCTGTCCGGCCGCTGTACAGCTTCTTGTCAATCATGAACGTGCCGCGCATTGAGCCGAACGGCTGGCTGGTGGCCATCACGGAGGAAGCCGTAACTGCCGTACCGCTGAAACTCCGCTTGATGAGGGAGGTGGACGGCAGCGCATTACCGGTGTCGTCGGTAGCTGCACCGGCCAGGTAGACGGTTCCCGGGAGGATGCCCGGATAGTCAGGGAGCAGCGGCGTCCCGCCCGCGACCGGCATGAAAGCCAAGCGGCCGTGATACTGGAAATTCGAGATGCGGTCGGTGTCACTGCCGATCCAAAGGCCGGTGTCGGTGGCCACAAAGCTGTAGACGCCGTAGCCGCGGGTGCGGCCGGGGTTCCACGCTAGCGGCAGGCCGTTCCGGACGTCGACGGCGGCAAGCCCCATCCGCTCCACTGCCCCGGGGCCGACCCTGTCCGCAGCGAACGGATTATTGAGCCAGCGTTGATGGCCGCCAAGGTAAACGGTTGTTTGCGTGACGGCTACGCGGGTCAGCGTATCGCCGCCGGTATAGTCAACCCAAGTGGGCTTGATGTCCGCACCGCTGGCTCCTGTCTCAAACCTGGCCGCGGTGTCGCAGAGAGTGTCGGCGTAGTACGAGCCGGTGGTGACGATGACGAAGTACTTCCCGTCAGGTGAGATATCTACGTCCCTCATATAGCTGTCAAACACCAGATTGCAGGTGGGGGCATAGCCCTCGGTGGACCAGTTGGCGAGCGATGTCGGTGACGTGGTGAGATCAGCAACCAGAACCTGTTTGCGGGACTGGCCATTGGCCATGGTGAAGTTGCCGATGCCCACCATCCGCGTTCCATCAGGGGTGATGTCCATGCGGGACATCTGCAGCGCCCCCTTCCGGGGAACGCTGATGTTGAGGGAGACGTTGGGAGCCAGGGCTCCGGTGGTGGGATTCACCGCAGCGAACAGTGACCGGGCACTCTCCCCCGCCTTCATGAAGCGTCCGGCGAGGTACAAGAGGCCGTTCCGCAGGCGGATCTGGTTCACGCGTCCGTCAAAGGCAGGAGGCGCAAATGATGTGTCGCGCTGCCCTGTGAAGACATTGATCTTGGCAAGCCCGCGGGCCGTTGCCCCATTCACGGTGTTGAACGAGCCGGCGATCCACACATGCTTTCCATCGCCCACGGCGAGGACGTCCATTATCTCACCGCTGACAGCCACGTTGAGGGAGGTGATGGTGTTGGCGCTGGTAAAGGCGAAGATGTGCGTGCGGGCTATTTCCGTGGTGCTGGAATCGTTTCGGACCCTGGTGAAGTTTCCGGTGGCCACCGTCAGATCGCCCACCTGGGCGAAGCCGGCCACGTAGCCATCCAGTACGTGCGGAGTTCCCCGCTTGGCGTTCGCGCTGACCACCACATTCTGGGTTCCCGGCTGGACGGCCGCAGCTGGTGATGGCGGGACCAAAGCCAGGAAGCCTGCACACAAGGCAGCCGCTACCACTGACCACAGCGCAACCAGCCAACGCGGCGTTTCGGAACGGCCGTAGAGCAGTCCGGGCTGGTTTGTGATGGGCCGGTGCACGTTTCCTACTTTCCGTAGCCCTAGCTGCTAGGACTTCCTTGCCAAGTTTCAACGTGGCGTCCTTAAAGACGGCACACGCACACGAAGTATCTGAAGTATTGACCCCTTGCCCAAGCCGGGAAAACAGGTAGTTGGCGGCACTTCGCGGGCATCAAAACAGGTAGTTTCCACGGTGTTTGCGCCGCACGCACGTGACTAGAGTCGGTCTCAACGCGTTGCACTGCGGCATTGACTGCGGCATGCAGGTCTCGGGTCGTACACGTTAGGGGAATACGCCCATGGCAACAACAGCTGAGCATTCGGCTCGGACGGCAACTGCTCCGCTTCCGGGCGGCCAGGTCCTGCCGTCCAAGCACAATGCCTGGCCGTTGGTTGTTCTGCTGGCCGGATTTCCGCTGTGGTGGGTTCTCGGACTCAGCGCCCTGCTGCCCTTGGTTTTAGCTGTGCCTATGCTGATCCAGTTACTGCGCAATGGCCGTATCCGCGTACCGCGCGGCACCGGCTGGTGGTTCCTGTTCCTGCTCTGGGTAGTCGTCAGTGTTGTCGCACTCTGGGCTGATGCCCCCGGCGGCGTTCCTGGTGGAGGTGGCGCCGAGCGCCTCATGGTGTTTTTTTACCGCCTCGCCTGGTACGGAACCTGCACCATCGCATTCCTCTGGATCGGAAACGCCCGTGAGGAGGATGCCTCAACCCGCCGAGTAACCGGCTTGCTCGGTTGGATGTTCGTTTTCACTGTGGCCGGCGGCGTTCTTGGCATGCTCGCACCAAAATTCGAGCTGACCTCACTTGTAGAGATTCTCCTGCCAAAGTCCCTCACTTCGAACAGCTTCATTCATCCTCTGGTGCATCCGGCCGCAGCAAACCTGACCACCTTCCTTGGCCGGGAAGAGTACCGGCCCATTGCACCCTTTGAATTTGCCAACTCGTGGGGCAGCAACTTTTCCATCTACCTGCCCTTCTTCCTCATGACCTGGTTCGGCAGGGCGCCAGCCTGGAAGCGGCTCCTGGCCCCGATCATCCTGGTGGTGGCAGCGTTCCCGGTGGTCCATTCGATGAACCGTGGCCTGTGGGTTTCCCTGGGCGTGGGGGCAGGCGCCCTGATCGTTTACCTGATTGCAAAGCGGCGGATACGCTCGCTCGTCGCCAGCCTCGTGGCGCTCGGAATTGGCGCCGCCATATTTGTCGGAAGCCCCTTGGGAGCACTTTCAGCAGAGAGGCTGGAAAACGCCCACAGCAACGAACGCCGTACAGAGCTGCTCATCGAAACAGTAACCAGCACCGTCGAAGGATCGCCAATACTTGGATTTGGCAGCACTCGGGATGTGAAGGGAAGCTTTTCCTCGATCGCTGGTGGTGGAAGGCCTGACTGCGATGGCTGCCAGGTTCCCCCGCTCGGAACGCAAGGTCACATCTGGCTGGTTATATTCTCGCAGGGCCTGGTGGGCATGTGCTTCTTCCTGCTTTTCTTTATTTCCCGCTTCCTGGCACACTGGCGCTCGCGAACACCGCTTGAATTTGCGGCGACAGCCATTTTGTTATTTTTCGCCATCCAGATGTTCGTCTATGACACCCTGGGCATGCCGTTCTTCACTATCATGCTGACTCTCGGACTGGTTTGGCGCCAACGGATGTCCGCCGGCGCCAGTAACGATGTACGCCTGCTGGGCAATTTCACCCGGAATGGTCGCCGCTACCTTCCTGTGCTGCTGATAGGGACCCTGGCCGGCACTGCCGCCGGCGCCGCCGTCGCTGCTTCCCGGCCTACCGCCCATGAGGCCTCCGTGACGTTGCTGCTGGCGCCCTCGCCGGTCTACCTGACCTTTGAGGGCACAGAGGACCCCCGGTCCGGCCGCATGACGATCGATACGGAGGCTGCGCTGGTATTGTCCCAAAGCAGTATTGATCCCGTGGCCAAGGCAGAGGGGATCAATGATCCGGAAACCCTTCGATCCCGCGTCGGCATTTCAGCCGTAAGGAATTCGCAGGTACTCACGCTGAGCTACTCGGGGACATCCGACGAGCAGGCAACAAGAACTGTCACCTCGTTGGCCGAGGCCTATCTCGCCGTGCGTAGTGAGGGTCTAAAACAGCGCCGGGAGCAGGTACTGCTGGCCCTGCGTGATCGCCTTGCGCGGCTGCAGGCCTCCATCCCCTTGTCGACACCCCTGTCCCCGGACAGCCGGGTCGGGTCGACATATGCGTCGGAAGTTTCCGCCAATATACGGGCAGCCGTGGTCAGCCTTTCGGCTACGTCGACTGTGGCGGGCGAAATCATCCGCGCCCCTCGGACACAGACCCTTCGAGGACAGCCTGAGGTAGACATCGCCTCCGGTGCATTGTTGGGGTTTTTGGCGGCAGCCGCACTATCAGTTGCGATCGCTTTTGTCCGCTCCTTCAGGAGCGGGATGGACGGCCGACGTCGGTGGCTGACCAACAGACGCAAAGAACCCGGGCCTCTCATCCAGGGATATGCCGGCCCTGCCGGATGGGAAGGGGAAAAGCCATTAAACCCCTGACCACGCCTCCCGCCACTATCGCCGCGGCTACCCCGGGCGTCCCAAGAATCTTCCCGCAGTACTGAAAGAACCGGAGAACGTCTCATGTCTCATCACTCACCAGAACCCACGGTCACACGGCCTACGCGCGAGCCGGGCTTTGAAACCCGAACGGCATTGTTCCGCACCGCAGTGGCCCGTACGTGGCCGGTCATCCTGGGCCTCACTGTGATAGGCGCTGTACTGGGAGCAACCGCCGGGGTTTCCGCACGCGAGCCCCAGATAGCCACCTCTGCCATCCTCCTCAGCCCCTTGGATGGCAACGCGTTCTATCCAAGCACGCGTGGTGAGCAGCTGATCAACCTGAACACTGAGGCCCAGGTACTGCGGTCCGACGCCGTTGCAAAAACCATCCCTGGCCGCCAGGACGCCAATGTCGAGGATGTGTTGGACCAAGTCACCGTGGTGGTTCCCGTCAACACGCAGATCCTGCAGATCAGCTACACGGATCCGGACCCGGCTGTAGCAGTAAGGCGGGCACAAGCCTTTGCTGAGTCCTACCTCGCATTCCGCGAGGCCCGGGCGACTGATTCGGTCAATAGCCGCGTGGAGGGAATCAAAGCTGAAGTCGCCAGGTACCAGAAGGATCTTTCTGGCTTGAGTTCGCGGTTGACCCGGGCTGGAGCCGGATCTCCCGAGGCGAGCCTCCTTCTGACCCAGGTCCAGTCCGTATCAACCCAGGTGAGTCAACTGAATGCGCAAATGGGTGATATCTCCACTACGCCGTTGTATCCGGGACAGGTCATTACGCCGGCAAGACTCCAGGGTGGTAGCTTCCTGAACCTGCCGCTACTGCTTACCGTCGCCGGGGGGCTTGCCGGCCTGGCCTTGGCCCTCGCTTTGGCCCTGGTACGGTCCCGTCCCAAGTCGGGCAAGGTAATCCGATCGGCAGCGGAAATTAAAGCGTTCAACGTTCCCACCATCGCGTCCCACCATGGGCACGACGGCTCGCCTGCACCCCTGTTCAGCAAGAACCCGCCTCCTGCCGTTCCAGGGCTCAACCGGTTGAATGCCAACGTCCTGGACTTCACCCGGCTCCACCGGAGCAATATCATCCTGTTGAGTACTGCCGGTAAAGACGCAGCGCAGCCACTCTCTGCAGTCTCAATTGGCTGGTCGCTTGCAGAGGCAGGGATCAAGACACTCGTTGTAGACACGACGGGCCGCCTGGTCATGCCACCCTTGGTCCGGGCAAATTATCCAGGCCTGGCTGATCTCCTGGACGAGAATATCGCCGTTGACGAAACCTTGGTGAGCCTGTCACCCACGCTTCAGGTCCTGGGCAGCGGTTCCCGGGAAGCAGGCTCTGCACACCACCGGATCACCCCCCGGCTTATCGGACTGATTGGCTCCCTGGCCCACCGTGCAGACGTTGTGCTGGTCGTCACTGGTCCTATGCTCAGCCCCAATACGCAGCTGTTGGCGAGCACTTTCAAATCCGTCATTATTGAGATCGCCTATGGCTCTACCAAGGTCACGGACCTCAACAGTTCTGTTGAAGTCTGCCGGGAGCTATCCGTGAACCTGCTTGGAGCCGTGGTACTGGAAACGGCCAAGGCGCGTCCCGCCAAGTCAACTTCCGGCAAACCGATGGCGGGTAGCAAGAAGAACGGCAACGGAGCAGAGCGTCCCGCCGCTGCCAAAGTTCCAGTCGCCTCCAGCAGTGCCAGTGCTCGTGGGCAGTGAAGCGGCGAACACTGAAGCGGTCGACGCCCAGCTCTCGCATATTGCACGCAGTGGAGTGTTCAACCTCCTCGGGGCAGCCGTTTCCGCAGTTTTCGGCTTCGGTCTCATCGTGGTGGTCACCCAACTCTATGACCAGGCCACTGCCGGTATGTTCTTTGCAGCATCATCTGCGTTTCTGATACTGCTGGGCGCCGCCTCCTTGGGTACTGAAAGCGGACTGGCCCGCTTTATGCTCCGGTACGAGGCGACTGGCCGCACTGCCGATATCTCCCAATGTCTGTCGGTCGCCCTCAGGCCAGTCCTGCTGACCAGCCTCGTGCTGGCGCTGGGAACCGCCCTTCTGGCCGGCCAGCTGGCACCTTTGATCGGCCTGGATACTCCCCAGGGGTCACTGGTCCTGCTGATGTTTGCCGTGCTCCTGCCGGTGGCCGCCTGGGGTGATTTTTCGTTGGCAGGTGCCCGCTCCTTCGGAACGGTACGCAGCACCGTCCTGATCGACAAGTTCCTGCGCACTATGCTGCAGCCGCTGGGTGTATGGCTCGCTGCCCTGGCTGGCGGCGGAGTGCTCCTGCTCTCTGCCGGATGGGTGGCCCCCTACGCCATTGCAGGCGTGTTGTCGGTCCTGATCTTCCGCCGAATGCTTCGCCGCCGCGGTATTGATCATCACACGGCGCCGCTGAATGACCGCGCCATGGTGCGTCGGGAATTCTGGAGTTTCACCTGGCCCCGTGGAATCGCGCGTCTTTGCCAGATCCTGCTTCAGCGGTCCGACATCATCCTGATCGCCGCCCTGCTTTCTGTGCAGGATGCGGCGCTCTACACTGCGGCTACACGGTTCGTGGCCCTGGGCCAGTTCGCCACCCACGCGATTCAACAGGTCCTGCAACCCCGGTTCAGCCAGCTGCTTGCAAAAGGGCGGCACGCGGATGCTGCCGACATCTTCCGGATCTCCACAGCATGGAGCATGGCAGTAGCATGGCCGCTCTACATGGTCACAGGCGCGGCGGGCAGCTTCTATCTGATGATCTTCGGCGCGGGCTACAACGTGGAAAGTGCCGGAGCGGTGGTGATTGTGATGAGCATCGCCATGCTTGTAGGCGTTGCTGCCGGACCACTGGACACCTTGTTGCTGATGGCAGGCGGCAGCCGGACCAGTCTATGGATTGCATTGGCTACTTTGGCGGCGGATATCGGTCTTTGCCTGATCCTGATTCCACTGTGGGGAATTGTCGGTGCTGCAGTTGCATGGGGCATCGCAGTGTTGCTCAAGAACTTACTGACCCTGGAGCGGGTCAAGAAGCTCCTCTCCATGGACCCATTCGGCTGGCGGTCGGCACTGGTAGCGGTGGCCAATGTGGCTTGCCTCGGAATCCCGCTGCTGATCCTGAGCCTCTTGCAGCGGACACACCTGTGGGAGTTCTTCGGCGTCCTCGCCGCCGGCTGCCTGGCTTATGCCTTTCTCCTGTGGCTCTGGCGGGGGAAGCTGCGCCTTCCGACACTAAAAACCCTTCTCTCGAGAAAAGACTCCCCCTCCCCTGAAAGGTACGAGACATGAAACAGAAAACCGTTCTCTTTGAAAGCTGGCGTGGAAAATACTCAGACAGCCCCCGGGCCATTTCCGAGGCCCTGCAAAGGCTTCGCCCCGATCTGAAGCTGGTTTGGGTAGCGCACGAATCAACCCGCTTGCCTGACGGCGTAGCGAGGGTGCGTCGGCACACCCCGGAGTACTTTGCCAGGCTGTACAGCTGCGACTACCTCATCAGCAATGACGTGGTCAGCAAACACTTGGTCAAAGGTCCACGGGTCAGGTACCTCCAAACCTGGCACGGCACCCCGTTCAAGACCATTGGTTTCGACGAGGAGTTCCGTACTTACCCAGGCGCTGCCGCCCATCAGAAGCGGCTCGAACGGGACATCAAAAAATGGGACTATCTGCTCTCCCCCGCTCCCAGTAGCTCCGACATTCTGAGGGGTGCGTTCCGCTTTGAGGGGGAGTTGCTGGAAACCGGCTACCCCCGCAACGACATCCTTAAGTCGGCCGAAGCGCCCAGGATCAGGGATGAGGTACGCAAGGAGCTGGGGCTGGATCCTTCCGCTCTGGTGGTCCTGAACGCCCCCACATGGCGCGATGATTCTCCCCATCAAGACGGCAAATTCAAAGATCCTGAAGCCTTGGACCTGGATCTGCTGGAGAAGGCAACACCTGCCGGAACAGTGATCCTCAACCGCATGCACAGCGTGGTGAAGAGCGCGCCGCCTGGCCGCGAAGGCTTTACTCTCGACGTCAGCAATTACCCGGATATCGCCGAACTTTATTTGGCCGCAGATGTGATGGTCTCGGACTACTCCTCAGCCATTTTTGACTTTGCCGTCACAGGAAAGCCCATAGTTCTCTTCCCCTATGACCTGGCCCGTTACCGGGACAATGTTCGTGGGTTGTACTACGACTACGAGGAGTGGGCCCCAGGAACCATCGTGAGGGACACTGAATCCCTGGGCGCAGCTTTGAGTAATCTCGAAAAGGACCACCGCGCGAACGCAGAGCGGTACCGGACCTTCGTCTCACGTTTCTGTCCGCTGGACGATGGACAGGCCTCAGTACGTGTGGTGGAGCGGGTGTTTGCATACTGACTGACAGTTGGCTTGCGGACACGGGAGAGGCGGCCGGAGCAATGCTCCTGCCGCCTCTTCCGTTGTAGTCCGCCACGAACACCCTGCCCGGTCAGATTCCGCGCCCCCGCTTGTGCAGCTCAACCATCACCCTGTCCGGGGACAGCACCCCGGCAGCGACGGCGATGGCCAGCGGAGCCCTCAGTTCAAGGGGGTTGCGCCTGAAGGCCGACACTGCCCACAGGAGGGCGATCCGCCGGTTCTTCAAAGCGGCGTTGGCGAAGGCAATCTGCCCCCGGATCCTGGCAGAGCCTGCAGGTGTAGTTTCAAATTCCGGGAATCTGTCGAGCAGGCAGGACAGCCCGTCTGACATGGTCTGCCAGCGTCGGAAGAAAAATGACTGTCCACCCCAGCGGACCACCGCCAGGACCTCGCGAACATGGGAAATCGCGTGGGACTTGGCGGCGCGGAGCAGAAATTCGTAGTCTTCGCCGAATCCGCCAGGGACCTCTTCGTCCACGAGTCCAAAACCAGTGATTGCCGCTGAACGCCGCATCAGAAAAGTTGAGGGGTGCAGCTCCGTATGCCGGTCCCGCAGCAGTTCATCGAAGGTCACGATGTCCCTGCCCAGCGGGCGGTCATGGGTGACGCCGTCGTACTGGACTGAAATTCCGCATGTGACAAACTCGACGCCGGAATCGGTCTCCATGCGTTGAACCTGGGCCGCGAGCTTTCCGGGCTTCCAGTAGTCGTCGTCGTCGCAAAAGGCCACATAGTCTCCGGTGCCAGCCAGGATTCCGCTGTTGCGGGCCCCCGCCAGGCCGGGGGTGCGGGAGTTGCTGATCACCCTGACACGCCTGGTGCCCTCTGATAGTTGGAGTGAGGTGTCCGGGGCTGACTGATCGTAAACCACGATAATCTCGATCTCACCGTCGAAAGTCTGGTCAGCGACCGCCGCGATCGCCTCCCTGAGCATCTCGGGGCGGTCCCGCGTGGCTATGATCACCGACACTGTGCTCACGCCAGGTCCTCTCGCAGAAGGGGATGGAACTCCTGGGGAGCGCCCTGAACGGGCCAGGAATCGGGGAGTTCGAGTTCTTGGCCCACTGAGTGCAGGGCCTTCACGGGGTCGTTCAGATAACGCTTGCGCCCGATGACGGCACGGGGAACGTGCCGCATCCTGAGGAATTGTGCCCCCATCCTCGATGACAGCCATCTCGCGGCTAACGAACCATGGACGTCGTCGCTGGTCACTGGCCGCCCCGTCCTTCCAGCCAGATACAGAATCCGCACATCAATCTCACGGTTGTGGCTCAAGGCGAAAGCCAAAACAGGGTCCGCACCGCAACATACCAGCACCTTCCCTCCGGTGATGTCCTGCACTGCCCGGAACAGAGCAAGGTAGTACGACGAGTGCTCAGCGAGCTGTCGGCGGAGCAAAGGAGGTTCAAAGGGCAAAACCCCCAGCATCAGCTTTCCAGCAGACCTGACGGACTGCCCCAGTCGTTTGATGGAGCGGACGTCCACATCCTCCCAGCCTCCGAAGGCCTCCTTCCCCACTCGAAGCCAGAACTGACAGGAGGAAAAAGCCGTCCCGCAGGCGCAGTTGGCGTTTTTGATTATTCCCTGCTCCCATAACTGCCCGATGTCCCCCAGCATCACGGCGCCTTCTGCACGGCTGAGGGCGGAAAGGTACGACGACGTCGCGGCACTTGCGCCGGAGACGTACAAGACCACGGGGGCGCCTGGTGTGGCTCGGTTGGTAGCAGTCCTTGCCTTCTCCAGGAGCAGCGGAAGGTGGCTTGCCGCGTCGTCACCCTGCCGCGCTCCATCGAGGTTTCCGCTCTTGGTCCCTGAACCTTCCCCTGCCAAGGCCGAGACCCGTTCCTGCAGCTCGGGCACCGAGACCACCTTGGTGACCAGCGATCTCTGGGCGGACCAGCTCGCGAACCGCTGCTGATGATCGTCAACATGCTCTCCCAGGGCCGGATCCCTTGGCAGCACCAGCGGTACGTGCCCGGCAGCCCTCGCCCCGGAGATAGTGGCAGGTCCGCCATGCGCAACAACGATGTCGCTCGTGGCCATGAGTTCCGCGAGCGCGGCAGGAGACATGAAGCTGTGTCCCTCGGCAGAAGCGGGTGCCCGGCTGTGGCCGAACTGCACCGTGACTTTGTCCTGCGGATGTTCGGCTGCCCAACCATCAGCCCAGTCGACCAACCGGGAAAACTCGTGATGGTCAGTGCCCACAAGAACACTGATGCTTCTCGGAGTGGAGGCATTGTCAGGCTGGCCATGTACCGGAGCCTCGTTCACAGCAGCCTCCCCAGTACATGGGCGTCACGGTAAAGTCCCAGCTGGTCATGCCACTGGACCAACATCAGGTCGGTAAATGGCCGGCACAGTCTTCCGGTGAGCGTGGGGCTGTCCACCCGGTCATAAACTTCGATGTACACAGTCGTGGTGGGCATCATCTTCGCAAGGGCAAAAAAGGGCAGGGCGCTTCCTGCTCCAGTCGAGATCACCACGGTTGGACGGAACCGTCGCATCAATGACCACGCCAGTTTTGTGTTCCGCAGAAGGTTCGGGATGTTCCGGGTGGTTGGGGAGTATGCCCACGTGATGTCTTGCTCATTCCGCAGGCCGAACTCGGCGTCGGGCGTTTTGAAGGTTACCCAGGCCCTCGATTGGTGCGCCCACCAGGGTTCAAGGGCCAGCAATTGCGCGAGATGACCGCCGCTGGATCCAACCAGCAGAATCCTCTCGGTACCGGGCGCAACGGGATGATTGCGGACACCATACCTGGCTGTTCTCATCGTCTCGTTTCTCCACGTTTCTTTAATGATCCGGTGACGTACCGGCGGATGCTTCAGACGGACAGGATCATTCCCGCGCCTACTGTTCGAAGGGTGTGTTCATCAATGAGGATGAAGCCGCCCGTTTCCCTGTTTCGGTGGTACTCATCCGCGAGAAGCGGAATGGTGGTACGCAGCCGAACCCTCCCGATGGCGTTGAGCTTGAGCTCCTCTGCCTGTTCGTTGCGGTGCAGGGTGTTGATGTCCAGTTCGTACTGCATTTCCTTGACGAGTGCCCGCGCCCGCCGCGTCGTGTGCTTGACCACCAGCTTCTGGCCCGGGCGCAGGGGCTCCTCGCTCATCCAGCAGATCATCGCGTCAATATCCTGCGAGACTTTTGGTTGGTTGTGCGGTCTGCAGATCATGTCCCCGCGTGAGATATCAATGTCGTCCTCGAGCCGTACGACGACGGACATCGGAGCGAACGCTTCGTTGACGGGTCCGCTTGCGGACTCGATCGAGGCGATGCGGGACGGAAGCCCGCTGGGCAGGACCACCACCTCATCGCCGACGCGCATGACTCCGCCGGCGATCTTCCCCGCGTACCCGCGGTAATCGGGGAAGCGGTTTGAATGGGGCCGGATCACGTATTGGACAGGGAACCGGCCATCCACCAGATTCCTGTCACTGGCTATGTAAACGTTCTCCAGATGGGTCATCAGCGACGTTCCCTGGTACCAGGGCATATTCTCTGAGCGGCTCACCACGTTGTCACCGGTGAGGGCGGAAAGCGGAATGACCGTCAGGTCAGGAATATCGAGCTTGGCGGCGAATTCCACGAAGTCATGCCGGATATCCTCAAAGACGTCCTGTGACCAGGCAACGAGATCCATCTTGTTGATGGCAAGCACCAGGTGCGGCACTTTCAGCAGCGAGACAAGGAATGCATGACGCCGGCTTTGCTCCTGCAGCCCCTTCCGCGCATCGACGAGCATAATTGCCATGTCCGCGGTTGATGCCCCGGTCACCATGTTCCGCGTGTACTGGATGTGTCCGGGAGTGTCCGCCACGATAAATTTCCGCTTGGACGTGGCAAAGTATCTGTAGGCGACGTCGATCGTTATTCCCTGCTCACGTTCGGCCCGTAACCCGTCGGTCAGCAACGCAAGTTCCGTGTAGTCCGAGCCCATGGCCTGGCTGGTCCGCTCAATGGATTCAAGCTGGTCAGTGAAGATAGATTTCGAGTCATAGAGCAGCCGTCCGATCAAGGTGCTCTTGCCGTCATCTACTGATCCCGCCGTGGCAAATCTCAGGAGATCCATTAGAAGTAGCCTTCTTTCTTCCGGTCCTCCATGGCCGCTGCACTGACGCGGTCATCTCCCCGGGTGGCACCGCGCTCGGTGACCCGGGTCGTTGCTATCTCAGCTACCACCTTGTCCACAGTGTCGGCATCGGAGCGGACCGCCGCCGTCAGGGTCGCATCCCCCACTGTCCGGTACCTGACTTTTTGCACCGACGTGGGTTCGTCGTCTTTAGGCCTGCAGAATTCGTTGGCCGCAAACAGCATGCCCCCGCGTTCGAAGACTTCCCGCTGGTGCGCGTAGTAGATCGGCGGAAGATCAATGCCCTCTTGACGGATGTAGTCCCAGACGTCCAATTCTGTCCAGTTGGAGAGCGGAAACACCCTGATGCTTTCACCTTGGTGGACCTCAGCGTTGAAGATGCTCCACAGCTCGGGGCGCTGGTTTTTTGGATCCCACTGCCCAAACTCATCCCGGAACGAAAAAACACGTTCCTTCGCACGGGCCTTTTCTTCATCCCGGCGCGCCCCGCCCAGTAATGAGGTGAACCCGTTCTTCTGCACGGTTTCGAGCAGTACAGGCGTTTGGATTCTGTTGCGCGAGCCGTTCGGTTCCTCCTGAACTATGCCGCGGTCCAATGCGTCCTGGACAGAGGCCACCACGAGGTTCAGCAAGTACTTTCCTACACAGCGGTCCCTGAACTCCAGGACTTCCGGAAAGTTGTGCCCGGTATCCACGTGAAGGAGGGAAAACGGCACGGATCCTGGAGCGAAGGCCTTCACGGCGAGATGGAGCATCACCGTGGAGTCCTTGCCTCCGGAGAACAGCATGGCCGGATTGTCCGTCTCGGCGACAACTTCGCGGATGATGAAGATCGCCTCCGACTCCAGCACTTCCAGCTGCGTCAACCTGCGCTTGAGCGGCTCTCTGGGAGTCATCAGGCTCTCCTATCCTGTGTATCTCCAAACCGGGACTGACCGGATGGACGCCGTTCTGATGCAGGCTGTCCCGATGTGCGCTGGTCCAGAGAACCCCTTCCGGACGGATCTTTCTGAACGTCCGCAATGGCGACCAGCAGTAAGTCGCGAATATCAGGATGGCAAATCAGCAGATCAGGCAGGCTCGGCGACTTCTGGTTGTAGCGCAACTCGGAACCGTCCACTCGGCTGGCGTGCAATCCAGCCTGGCGCGCAGCGAAAACCGGTGCCGCTGAATCCCACTCGAACTGGCCGCCCGAATGCAGGTAGGCATCTACCTCCCCGCTGATCACGGCGCAGGTTTTGTAGCCGGCTGACCCCATCGGCTCCAGTTTTGCGCCGAGTCGTCCGGCCACGGCTTCCGCCAACTGGGGAGGCCGTGAGCGGGAAACGGCGATTCGAAGCTGCCGGCCGGGTTTCCGTACCCATAGCCCGGCCTTGCTGCCAGTAACGTAGCCCAATGCAGGAACGGCAACCGCTCCAGCCGTCAATCTGCCGTGGGAGTGCAGCGCAACATGCACAGCCCAATCGCTTCGACCCTCAGCGAATTCCCTGGTTCCATCCAACGGATCGATGATCCAGACCCGATTGGCGGACAGGCGGGCCGGGTCGTCCGGGGCCTCTTCAGAGAGGACGGCGTCCCCTGGCCGGTGCTGAAGCAGGGCCTTGCTCAGCAGCTTCTGGGCGCGTGCATCACCCTGAGCCCGCAGTTCATCCCCAGCTAAGCCTGCCCCATCCGCGGATTCCCGGAAGGCGAGCAACATCGATCCAGCGACAGTAGCCAGCTCGCGGGCAAGCTCTTCATCGGCCCTGGACCCGGCAACGGCTGCGATTTCCCCAAGCAAAGTCAGCCGCATCAGATCGATCGGAATGCCCTTCATCAGTACGCTCCCTGTGGGTTGGTGAGCATTTTGAGGGTCCGCCACAGGATGATGATGTCGCCGGCAAGTGACCAGTTTTCGACATAATAAAGGTCCAGTCGGATACTGTCCTGCCAGTTGAGCTCGGACCGTCCGTTGATCTGCCACATTCCTGTCAGGCCTGGCTTGATGTAAAGCCTCCTGTGAACCCGGGCCTTATAGCCATCCACTTCCCGCTGCAGAGGCGGCCGCGGGCCTACAAGGCTCATGTCCCCTAGCAGCACATTCCAGAATTGGGGCAGTTCGTCCAGCGAGTATTTGCGCATCCAGCGTCCAACATCCGTAACGCGTGGGTCATGACGCATCTTAAACAGGACACCGGAGCCCTCGTTCAGGTCCAGAAGTCCGGCAAGATCATCCTCGGCCGTCTGCACCATTGACCGGAACTTGTACATCAGGAACTTCTTGCCGCCCTGGCCAATCCTTTCCTGGCGGAAGATCACAGGGCCATCACTGTCCCGCTTGATCAGGACAGCGAGGACCGCGAAAACAGGAAGCAGGACGATCAAGGCCAAGGCGGAGAGAACGATGTCCAGGAGCCTCTTCAGGACGTGCTTCGCTCCTGAGTAGCGTGGAAGCTCCACATGCATCAACGGCAGTCCCTCAACCGGGCGGGAATGGATTCTGGGGCCGGCAACGTTCGTCAAGCCGGTGGCCAGCACCAGTTCCGTGGCGGACTCCTCCAGCTTCCAACCCAGCCGTTGCACATACTTGCTGCCGCCCTTGACCGGTCCTGCCACAATCACTGCATCCGCTTCAAGGCGTTCAACCGCGTCCACGATGTTACCCACGGTCGCCACCACAGGAACCGGGCCGGATCCGGTGACCAGGAATTCCCTTTCCTCCGCATGCGGCAACGCTGCGCCAACAACGTCGTAGGCAGCGCCTGATTTCTTCTGGATCTGGTTGATGACATAGCGGACGTCCTTGCCACGCCCCAGGACTATTACGCGCGACAAATAGTGCCCATACGTCCGTTGCTTCGTGAGCCACTGGCGCAGGATCCAGCGCGAAGTGATCAGTCCCGCGATCCCCAACGGGAAGGCGAGCGCGAAATAGCCCCTGGCGATGTCCACTTTGAGGACTGCGCAAAGAATCGCCACAAGCCCCAACAGCGTGACGGTGGCGTTGATGACGCGCTTGTACTCCTCTGCGCCAACACCCACTACCCGGGGATCACGCGTGCGGTAAATACCAAGCACCACCATCCAGGCGACCGCAATCCCGATCGACAGGTAGGTGTAGGCAACCTCAAAAAATCCGACGGTCACATCAGTGTCGGCGAAACCGAATCTGCCCACTTGCGCAGCGGCAGCAACAACGGTCAGAACCAGCGCATCCGACATGAACAGAATCCGCTGATAGCGGCCGGCCCATCTGAGGCCTGTGGATTTGGTCTGCTGACGCGATTGCTCCAGTCGTGAGCTCCGACGTTCCGGATAGCTGTGCTGGGGGGGCGTCAGCTTCAGGCCTGGGCCCATGACAGCGGATTCGTCCAGGGGACTCATGCGGGCCGTCCTAACGGGCCGGGGAAAGTTTGGGGGGCCGACGACGACTGGGGGGAGAAGTCTTGGTCTCAGAAGACTTCAACGCCGTCGGCCCCGTCTTGGGGACCCGCAGATTACTGTGCGGGGCGAATTCGGGAATTACCGGAAGGAAGGGGGAAATAGGGTTTCTGGTGCGCATTGTGAGACCTGCTTCGGACCCGTTGCGTGGATGACTTGATACCAAAAGCCTAGGCGGGCTGGCGTTGCCGCACATGGGTAGCCCATACTCGTCTTTGGGGTGCTGCTTACGCACTACGGGGCCGCTATTACCTGTCTGCCGGCACAGTGGATCGGGGAACTACCTGTTGGTTCTGCCGGGCTTCTGATTTAGTGTTTCGAAAGCACTGAGACCGGGTCTGTCCGGCGCCGCCCGGGTTATGGAAAGCGCTGCAAACACTACTTGTTCCTCCGCCGAAAGTACTGCCTTTCCGCGCCGGCGCTACGCATTTCCGGCGGGTCCCGCCAGTGACAAAATCTGCTCTTATGGACATGATGCTGGTGTTCGCCGCCTTCGGCGTGGGAATAGTGGTCGGTCTTACCGGCATGGGTGGTGGCGCGCTCATGACTCCTGTACTCGTGCTGGTTTTTGGGGTTCCGCCCCTGGCCGCGGTATCCAGTGACCTGGTGGCGAGCGCTGTCATGAAACCTGTTGGATCGGCAGTCCACTTCCGCCGCGGCACCGTCAACCTTGAGCTCGTGAAGTGGCTGATGATTGGCTCTGTCCCGGCAGCCTTCTGCGGTGTGTTGATCCTGAAATGGCTCGGACCAGGAGATGCCGTTCAGTCGACAGTTAAAACAGCTCTGGGAGCGGCCCTGCTGCTTTCCGCGGGCCTCCTGGCAGTCCGGGCTTACGTGAGGCTCGTGGAGCGGGCTAAAGACCGGAGCGGACAGGGCACGGGTCTTCCGCAGGCGCGTCCCTTGGTGTCCGCCCGCCCGCTGGTAACCATAGTCCTGGGCGTGATCGGCGGTCTGGTGGTCGGGATGACGTCGGTGGGTTCCGGTTCGCTCATCATCATCGGGCTGATGATGATTTATCCCGGGCTGAAAGCCGGGCAGCTGGTAGGAACGGACCTTGTACAGGCTGTCCCCTTGGTGGCCGCCGCCGCCGTCAGTCATTCCCTTTTCGGTGAGCTCAGCCTCGAGCTGACGCTTCCCCTGATCCTGGGAAGTGTGCCGGGCGTCTTTTTGGGTGCACAGCTCTCGAGCCGGCTTAACGGCGGATTCATTCGCAGGGCGCTTGCAGTGGTCCTCTTTGCCTCCGGCCTGAAAATGCTGGGAGTGGAGACGCTCCCGACAGCCATATTCCTGGCAGTAGCAGTCCTGGTGGCACCGTTGGTCTGGATGGCTATTCGGCGTTCGAAAGGTTTTCCCGCTTTGGCCACGAGCGAGATGCGCCAACGCCGCAGCGCGGCACCATCGGCCACTCAGACTCTTCACTCGATGGAGAGGCAGCCATGACCGGCCAAGCCGGCGCACTTCCGTGGCACGTACTTTCGGACGGGGCCCTGGATGAGCTTGAGCTCCTTCTGGGTGGATTGTACGCTCCGGCCCACGGATACTGCCTTCCCTCCAAGATTCCGGTACATTGGCCAACCGCGGTGACCCTGTTGCTGCCCCGTTCGGTCGGCGAACGCGCCGTACAGGAGTCTGCGTTGCTGCTATGCGATCCGGACGGCACTCCCCTGGCTCTGCTGACAGTTTCCGGTTTCGAGTCAGCTCCGGGGACGGGAATCTACCTCGCTGGGGCCCTGAGTCCGCTTAAGGCAGCTGAGCATCCGCCTCTCAGACACTTGCGTATAACAGGACCCTTGGCTTCCGCTGCTGGCCGGAAGCTAGTTGTGTCGGCCTTCTCCAAGCCCCCGCTGGCAGCCCAGATGGCCCGCACAGTTTCCGTCGCCGCAAGCCGCAACGCAGACCTCTGTCTGGTGGCTGTGACCGGTCCGCAGCAGCACGGGCGGTATACAGCGCTGGAGTTGATGACTGCCCTTGAGCAATGCGCCGCTGAAATTCCCGGTTCCAGTTCCAGGCTGTTGGTGCTCCGGTCGCCGGCCCGTTCGGGCGACAAACAGGACGAGCTGATCCAGGAGCTCGTCTTCCGGAACCTTGGCGCTAATGTACTTCTGGACTTTACAGCCCCAGATGAATCCCAGGCCGGCATCGACCGGCCGCGCTTCGGCCATCGTCCGAGCCAGTCAATCCCCGGCCAGTCAGTCCCCGGCCACCCAGTATCGGGCCACGTTGGGGCCGGCCACCCAGTATCGGGCCACGTTGGGGCCGGCAGCGCTACGGGTAGCGTCGTCTTCTTCACCGGGCTCTCCGGATCGGGAAAATCGACCATCGCCCGGGCCCTCGCGCAACGGCTGCAGGCAGCAGGTGAGAGGACTGTGACATTACTCGATGGTGACGACGTCCGTCGGTTGCTCTCGTCGGGGCTCGGCTTCTCGAAGGAGGACAGGGAAACGAACATCCGCCGTATCGGCTGGGTCGCTTCGCTGATTGCCGCTTCCGGAGGCGACGCTGTGTGTGCGCCCATTGCACCGTTCGATTCCACTCGAAGGGAAGTGCGGGCGATGGCTCCGGCAGGCTCCTTCATCCTGGTCCATATGTCCACTCCGCTGAGCGTGTGCGAAGGGCGGGACAGGAAAGGACTCTATGCCCGGGCCAGGTCCGGCCAGATTCCGGAATTTACCGGAATCAGCTCGCCCTATGAAGTGCCGGCTGATGCGGATCTGGTCATCAACACGGCCGAAGTCGGAGTGGATGCTGCCGTTAGCGCCATTATGGATGCCCTCAGTCTCCGTCGGACCCCGTCAGCTATGCAAATGATTCCCTGAGCTCGGCCCGTGAGGTCACCTGCAGCTTGCCGTAGATCTGGTAAAGATGGCCCTCAACGGTACGAACTGAAATATGCATCTTGGCTGCAATATCCTTGTTGCTCACCCCGGCGGCGGCCATGGCTGCCACCTCATTTTCGCGGGCCGTCAGTTGCCCCTCCCCGAGGGATGAGTGGCCGCCTCCCGCTGCTGCCGGCGCACCTCCCCGGATCAGCTGCTGCGCCGCCCTGATAGCGTTCCGGTCAGAAGCATCGTTGGCAATTTTGAGGGCTGCTCGGGCAGCGTCCCTGGCGAGTACCACATTTCCTGCGGTAGCAGCCTCCCTGGCTACCTCCAGGAGCATGGTGCTGTTCCGCTGAACAAGTCCCGTTCCATACGCTTCACATTGCCGGCCAAGAGTGCTCTGGACGCTGGACGCCACCGCCACAAGGCGCTCGGTCCCACCGTTACTGCCCAATCGCACGGCTGCGCTCAGGAACATCAGTTCCAGGGCAGTGGCGTGCCTGCTGCGGGCTTCATCCGCGAGCCCGAACAGCCGCACGATTGCCTTTTCCTTGGAAGCGAGTTCAGCGGAGGTCAGCAGCTGGAAGTAGGAGCAGACACTCAGCACCCATCTCGACGTCCGTTTTTGCTCCCGCTGGCTCGTATGCAGGTACTCCAAGGCAAGGTCTTTTTCGCCCTTCAAGGCATATACGTAGGCAATGGAGGCTGCTCCCAGCGCGGATGTGCTGTCAGGATCCAGTTGCTTCAGCTGGCTCAGAGCGGGGAGCAATCGTTCCAGAGCCTGTTCGGATCGTCCGCAATATGCGTCCAGAACGCCTGTTCCAAGCTCCCGTGAGGTGGCGCCGTGTGCCGCAAGGAAGATATTGGACCCGGCCGCAGCTGCCGCGGCGTCCTGGGATGCAGAAGCTGCCGGCAGCAACCCTAACAGTGCAGAGGCAGGCAAGGTGTGTACAGGCAGTGGTACGTCGATTTCGGAGCGAGACGCCCGTACCGACCTCATCAGCGATGAGGCCTCGGCCCCGCGCCCGGTCAGAGCCAACAGGGCGGCAAGCAAGCTTGCGGCCAGCGTGCGGCCTTCGGTGCTTCGCGCACCATCAACCAGACGGGTCAGGCCTGAAAGTGCCTCCCGGTACCGGCCATCATGGACGGCAACCTGCGCCTGGGCCAATGAAAGCTCCTCGCGCATATCCAACAGACCGTGGGCATCATGGTCTGAACCCGCTTCCTCCGCTTTCAGGCGGGCATGGACTTCGTCCAGCGGCGCACGCGGATCGCCCTCCGGCCTGTCATCGGAGCACAGCAATGCGCTTCGGAGCAGCATGATGTCAGCCCAGCGCCTCAAGGGCGCTTCCGCGACGGCGGCAGGGTCCAAAGCCAGGTCCCTCGCCTTCACCAGCTCCCCCAACCCGATAAGTGCCCTGATCTTTTCCGCCACAGCTGCAGCCTGCCCTGCCGGATCATGGAGCAAGTCAATGAGGCGGAGGGCCAAAGCCGGGTTTCCTGAGCGGTTGGCCAGGCCTGCAGCGTAGAGAGCCTTATCTGCTTCCAGCTGCATCCCGCAATCGACGGCCCATGCAGCCAGGGACAATTCTGCTGAAGGGGGCATAACGGAGAAATCTGCACAAGCAACGACGCCGGCAAGGAGTTCCCTGCTCCGGCCTGCCGGCACTTCCTTGCGGACAACGTTGGCCATCAGCGCATTCGTAAGGGAAACCGACGATGGATCGCCGTGCACTACGGTGACGTACCCGCGTTGCTGCAGGGCGTCAATGGCCGCCGGATCGCTGACGCTGATGAGATGGTCAAGGGTCAGGGTTCCCGCCAAGGCCAGCACTTCGGTCACGTGCTTCTCAGCAGCGGAAATTGAACTCAGCGCAGTGAAGACCGTGTCTGTCATGGTCCGGCTGTAAGCAAGCGGCTTGCCCGTAAGCACCCAGACGCCGTCGGAATGCACCAGAGTGGCCGCCCGGATCTGCTCGTCCAGGATGGCTTCCAGAAAGCGTGGGTTCCCGCCGCTGGCGTTGTAGAGCACCTCGCTGCAGGCCAATGACACGGGTCCGCCAAGTGTTGCTTCCAGCCACTGAGCTACGTCCCGCTGGCTGAAGGGTCGTACATCCACGCGGTGCAACAATCCGTCCTTCCACAGCCCCACGATTCCACGTGGAGCCTTGGGCAGATCCTGGCACGTGACGACGAGCTGCACGGTTCCGTTGGCCGCCAGCTGGGTGAGGACCATGGCGGCAAGTTCATCGAGGTCCTGGACGTTGTCCACAAACACGAGGATGCTCTTTCCGTCCGCCCTCCGCCGCAGGAGCTGCGTTATGCCCCTGAGTACGGCTAACGGGCTGGTGACCAGGTCTTCATCCAGTTCGCACAACAACGAACTCAAGGCGCCGTATGGCATGGCATCAGCGGCGGAGCTCCCCCGTATTTGAACAACGAAGGCCTGCCCGTCGAGTCGATCGATCGCCTGCCGCGCCAGATAGGTCTTTCCTGTCCCGTAGGCTCCCACCAAGACCACGCCGAGGTTCTGGCCCTGCACCAGAGCCGCCAGAACCTCATCGACCAAGGGCTGTCTGCAGTACGTCGACATGCCGTTGTGTACGTGCTCGCCCTGAAAAGCCTGAGGGCGTCGTAGGCCGGAGAGGGTGGCGGCGTCGGTATGAATCATGGTGAAGTCCTTCGTATCCCGTTAGGGGCCCGTGCTAACCCCCAACTTACGAAAGTCCCTGACCATGGACACGAGTACGAAGTACTCCATTTCCCAGTAGTTGCCGAAGTACGAAGAACAAGTGTACTCATGCCTCACTTGTTCGCCACCGAAAAAACAAGTAGTTCTGATCATTACTGTCTCTGCATGGACAGGTGGTTCCCGGCCTGATGACGGGTCAGAGGCGAACGGCAGAAGCGAGTTGATCCCGGCCGCGGATGCCCAGTTTGGCATAGCTGCGGTAAAGGTGCCCTTCAACGGTCCGGACCGAAACCATGAGTCTGTCCGCGATTTGCCTGTCAGTCAGCCCTTCGACCGCCAGCACAACGATGTCCCTCTCGCGCCGCGTCAGCTGCACGCCGGAGGACGGCTCGGAGGCCGCCCCAATGTCAATGGTGACCCGAACTTCCCGATCACAATCATCCCTGCGGGCTGCCGCCTCCCGTGACCGAAGCCGATCGCCGGCAGTGCCGTAACGGTCAGCTGCCGCTGCAAACAGGTTCCGTGCAACCCGTATCAGTCCCGCCGCGTGCACAGCTTCTCCTGCTTCCAGGTAGTCCGCAGCGGTGCCTGAAAGATGCGCGGCGGCAAATTTGTGCCAAGCACCGGCCCAGGTACCTTCCATATTCTCTGTCAGGCTGGCAATCCGGGAGTAGTCGCCGTGATGGCCCAGTTCCGCGGCCACAGCGTGGATCAAAAGCTCCGCCCCTGGCGACGACACCACCGAGGGGTCATCAAGAAGTGCCAGCAGAGTGGCCGGGCCGCCATCACCGCCCCGTAGGACATCAGTGCTTGCAGCAGAAAAGACCCGGGCGTACTCGGCGTCGAAACCTCTCCCAGGGGTTTCCAGGTAATCAAAATCCTGAAGGAGGCGCCGGGCTTGCACGGTATCTCCCGTCCTGGCAGCGGCGTAAGTGGCCGCAGCGAGAGTCACGGGCAACAGGCCAAGCGGGTCATTCTCCCGCAGGGCTTCAACGGCCGGAAGCAGATATGCCCCCGCAGCATCGAGCTGATCCCGCAACAGCAGGGAAACGCCGCGCCAGCTTTGAACAGTCCCGCCGAAGGTAACCAGTGCATGGCTTCGCTGCCTTGTATATGCTCCAAGGTAGTCCTCCGCTGCTATCCAGTGTCCGGCGGCCATTGCTGCACCCAGCTGGCGATGGAGCACAAACTCCGGGAAGAAAAAGAGCTCGCTGCCATCCGCGCTAAGGAGTGCCTGAGCTTCAGCTGCAAGGTTCTCCGCAGACCCGGACCGTCCCTCCGAACGAAGCACTTCTGACCGCATTGCCAGCATAAAAGCCCGTCTTGCCGGCGACCCTCCACTTGGATCCTCTCCCGGCCGAAGGGATTCGAATTCATCCAGGTATTTGCCAAGCGACCGGTAATCGGCAGCAGCACTCAGAGCGAAGAGTTCCAAGACAGTCCAGTGCCGCATCTCGCTGCCCGAGGCATCGGACAATTCCTCTTTTTTGGCAGCATGACCGTTAATGTCCAGGAGTCGCCGGGCATCTTCGAGGAACGCCTCCGGAATGTGCCCCAAGGCGGCATGGGTGCTGGCCCAGAGGAGCACATCCCCAGGGTTCCGTGCAGGTTCCCCGTCCGCAGCAAAATGGAGATCCAGCTGCCTGGCTGCCTCCTCATAGCTGCCCCGATTGTAGTGGGCCCTGGCCATGGCAACCTGCCCGCGTTGCCTGAGATCGGGGTCACGGATCCGGGCGGCCGCCTCCAGTGCCAGCGAGTCCTGGAACAGTCTCGCGGCCAGGACAGATGCCTCCAGCAGTTCCGCATCGGGTACTTCGGCTCCGCACTCGAGGGACCAGCTGACCATCCGCAGCATTCCCTCGGCCGTGGTGGGGTGGTGATGGGCATGCTCAAGCAGCTGCTTGCGTAAATGGAGGCTTCTTGATGCTGAAACCATCCGGCGAATGGCACCGCTGTAGCTGGGATACCACAGCCTCAGCTCGGCCGACCCCCCTGGTGACTCCCGCACCAGCTGGTGTTCCAGGAGCGAACGGACGGCCGGAGCACCGCACACTTCTTCGATAAGTCCTCGTGGAACGGGCTCAGAGAGCGCGATCAGCTTCAGTGCCTCCTGCTCCTCAGCGCTCCTGCGCTGCAGCTGCTTCGCTACGACGTCGGTGAGCTTACGTCCACCCGACGGCCAGGAGCCCAGGAGCAGCCAGATGCCGTTCCGCTTCACCAAGGACCCGGATTCGATAGCGTCGTTCAGCAGGCAATCCAGCAACAAGGGGTTACCCCCTGATTCTGCCCAAAGAGCCTGCACAGTGCTTTCCGGGACGGTGCCTTCCAGGGCATGGGCCACCGCTTCCGCCACCTGCTCCTTTGTCAGCGGCCGGAGATCGATCCGGTCCGCGAGTCCGTCGTACCAAAGCTGGTTCATGGCAGCAGGAAGGCCCGGACGGGAACGGCCAGTAGCCAGCACGCTTGCCCACCCCGCGGAAACCATGTCAACGACAATGCTTGCGGTGGCGTCATCAAGGTGATGGGCGTCGTCGACTACCAGCAGGAGCGGGCCGTCTTTGGCTGAGCGGAGTTTTTGGAAGTAGGTCCAGACAGACCTCAGCACAGCGACGGGAGATACGGCCTCCTCCGCTGACAATCCGGAGGTATAGGGCGCTAAAACGCCGAAGGGAACCTTGGCCAGCGACGAACTTCCATGGATCCGCAAGACATTCATGTCCCGGGTAAGCCGTTCACTGATTGCTTCAACCAAGGCGCTTTTACCGATCCCGGGGCCGGAGATCAGAAAAACTGCCTGGCTGGTTTTGCTAAGGATCGTCTGGCAGACGCGTTCCATCGTCTCCCGGCGTCCGGTCAGTTGCCGGTTCACCGAGCCTGACTTCGAAACGCGGCCGCTAGACGAGTCCAGGCAAATCACCCCGTGACGTCACGCCAAGCTTAGTGAAAACCTGGTAAAGGTGGCCCTCAACGGTGCGGACCGAGACGCCCATCTCCTGGGCGATGTCACGGTTGGAGATGCCCCGGCCCGCCAGTCGGGCTATCTGCCGTTCCCTTGCGGTAAGGAGTGGACTTCCGCTGCTGGGGACAATGGGCAGGCTGCTGACTGTGGAAGAGAGATGGTCCAGCCGTGACTGCGCAGTCCGGGCAGAGCTTGAGTCGCCGGCCATGCGGGCAAAATCAACTGCAAGGGCCACACAACGTGCCTCTACGACGTCGAGCTCCATTGATGCGGCGAGCTCACCTCCGGCGAGCAGGACTTTGGCGTCCTTTGTCCGGGTGCCCATCGCTATCAGCCTCGACATTTCAGCCATTGGGCCCTGCCGATGCCCGGCCACGGTTTCCAGAAGGCGCAAGTCTTCCTCTGAACCGTTAACTGTTGCACCGAGGAGACTGATACCGGCCAACGTAAACCTGCCCTCGACAATGTCCTCGCGTGCGGAGGCGAGGAGCCTGTTGGTTGCCTCTCCATCCCCCAGCCACCGGCCTGCCATGTCGGCACAGAAGTTGGTGACGGTTCTGATCGCGAAGGTACATTCTCCCCGGGAGATGCGGAGCTTTTCAAGGTACTTGCGCGCCTGGCCGGCGTCGCCTATCTGTGCATAGGCGAAAGCCGTTGCCGCATAAGCTGCCTGGAGCGTGTTCATGACCGGCCGAAGCTCAAGCTGTGCCACGGAGGAAAGAAGGGACTCCAGGGCAATGGCTCCGCGTCCCGAATAAACATAGGCAAGCCCCGTGGACAATTCTGAAGCGGACGTCCGGAAAGCGAGGCCACGGGCGTCCTGGGACCTGGGAGGGTTGACGAGGTCCAGGCACTGCCGCCACCTGCCTGCCTGAAGCAACACGGTGAATGCCCGGATCGAGAACTTTTCGCGGAGACCAACGATGTGTCCGGCGTCGGAGAGCTGGCCGCCGAGCATCCGCATGAGCTGCAGAGCGTCCATCTCCCGGCCCATGGTTGAAAGGGCTTCCATGAGGATGATGGCTGACTGCATCCTGAACCAGAGGTCATTGTTCAGCTGGGGGTCGGCCGCCTCTTCGAGGTCCTGGATGATGTCGCCAAAATTTCCTGTGAAGGCGTGGTATTCGAATTCACTCAGGCTGATGCGGTTAGCGGCCGCAGCCAGCGGATCCGGCCAGGACAGCCTGGTGCCGCGCTTCACTCCGAGGCGCTCCCGTGCCTGCTCCAGGAGTTCGGGCACCTTGCTTTTATGTTCTGGCAACCACACCATCACGTCGCATTTGGCCGCAACAACTTCAGCGAAGTCCAGGTCAGCGAGTTCTTGCAGTTGAGTCGGCGTGATGTCCTTGAGGGCGGCCATGGCTTGCAGCGGAAGATCCAGGAGCAGATAGGATGCCGCTTTTTGGCGCTGCCCCGCCACCCATTCGTCGTCCGTTTTCTTCAGGCTGCCCGCACAGGTGAGTGCAAACCTCGGATCGAACAGCTGATTCGCCGCCTCAGCGGCCGCCAGCGCGACGGGCGGCCGCAGTTCGGCCTCGCATTCATGGGTCCACGCCGCGAAGCCTATGAGCTCTTCGAGTGTCATATGCGAGACGTCCGGCTCACGGTCGCCCACGAGCCTGGTCCGCAACTCCCTTCGCCGCGCCACGCTCAGCCAGGAGCGCACCACATCACCGAGGTACTGTTCCCTGAGGGTCACCCAGCGGTTGTCGGACCGGGCCACGCTCAGCACTCCTGCGTCTTCCATATCGGCAATGATGTCTGTGCCGAACACGCCGGTCAGTCTCGCCAAGGAAACCGTCCGCGCGCAGGACAGCATTTCAATGACTGCCCGTGTCTCGGGGGTTTCGCGGGTCCAGCGGGACCGGACGATGTCATCGAGCCCGGTGCCGCCGTCGAGAACCACTTTGTCCCGCAGCGTCCACACCGAGTCGGAAAGGATAAGGTTCCCCGCCAGTTGCTGCTCAGCCACAAGCGCCTTCAGGAGCATGGGGTTGCCGCCAACAATGGAGTGGAAGGTACTCACAAGCGAGGAGGAAACACGATGGCCAAGCAAAGAGAGCAGCACCTGCTTGGTCTGCACTTCGTTGAGGTTCTCCAAACGGACCTCTGTGAGCCGCCGCTCCGTCAAAAGCCAGTGGAAATCCGCCGGCAGATCACTGATGTTCGGGGCAATCGCGATGATCCTCGCCGTGCGTGTCAGGAGGATGTTCAGCAGCACCCCGGCACTCATGTCATCCAGGCTGGCTGTGCTGTCCAGCGTTATGACGCACTCCCGTCCGCCGGCATCGTTCCGGATGAGGGAAGTGATGCCTTGGAGGATAGCGGTGGGCGATCCCATGGCGGCCTGCGGCAGGCGGGCGAGGAGAAATGCAAGGCAGCCGTACGGAGTCTTTGAGCCAGCCAAAGTGTTGCGCAGTTGGAGTGTAAAGACTTCGGGACCCAATTCCATGACCGCGGTCCTGGCCAGTGAAGACTTCCCGACCCCGCGTGCCCCAGTGATGACAACGCCCAGGGAATCGGCCTCGGTTAGTGCGGCGCGGATGTGGCCGAGATCAGCGCTTCTTGCCGGCAGTGACCATTTTTGATGCTCGTCCGGACCGGCAAACGTCACTGGATCAGCAAGCGCGCTACCAGTAGACCCACGTCCCCAGCTGAGTGGCTCGATTGACATGAACTTTTCCTTACGTCCCGCGTGGCGGGTATAAGGCGCTTATGACCTTCCCCCGCTTAGGAGCAAGACTACCCCGTGGCCCCGACTGTAAAACAGGGCAGCTGGCACCTAGATTTCATCAAGAATTGCGCATTCCGACGCCGTCCCGTAACGCCCCTGAAAGGGACGAACTCCTTGCCATCTCAGAGGCCTCTCCGTGACCTGCCGGACGTCACGCTTTGGCCGGATGGAATTTCTGTTGGGCCACTGTCAGGCCATCCCTGACGAGGAGTTCGACGGCGTCGGCGGCCTCATCCACGAGGAAGGGAAGATCCTTCTTTTCCGTCGTCGAGAAATCCCTCAGGACGTAGTCCGCCGTGTCCATTCGACCCTGCGGACGGCCCACTCCTACACGCACCCGCAGATAATCTTTGGTAGCCAGCGCCTTCGAAATGTCCCTTAGTCCGTTGTGCCCGCCCTCCCCGCCACCGAGCTTCAACTTGACGGTATTAAAGGGAATATCAATCTCGTCATGGACAACAACGACGTGCGCCGGATCCACTGAGTAAAACGCGGCCAGGCCTGAGACAGGACCGCCGGAGAGATTCATGTAGCTCAGGGGCTTGGCCAGCACCACTCGTGGACCCCCGGGTCCCAGCCGGCCCTCCAAAATCTGCGCTCTCGCCTTATGCGTCTTAAAGCTGCCCCCCAGACGGGCTGCAAGCTCGTCCAGGACCATTTGGCCCACGTTGTGCCTGTTGCGGCTGTACCCGGGTCCCGGGTTTCCAAGGCCTGCTATCAGCCACGTCTCAGTCATGAAATCCATCCTAGGTTGGCGAACGCCCTGTTTTTGGTAATGCAAGCTAAAGCGATGCCGGCTAAAGCAGTGCCTGGTTAGAGCGACGCCGTGAAACGGCAGTGGCCGGGTCCACCCGGACCCGGCCACTGTTTTAACTTGCCTGTGCTACTCGGCGGAAGCGGCCGCTGCCTCGCCGGCTTCAGCCTCTTCGCCTTCAGCGGACTCGGTAGCCTCGGAGATGTGGACCACGAGTGCGTCGGCGTCGGCCAGCAGGACGGAGCCCTTCGGCAGGACCAGGTCCGATGCGTGGATGTGCTCGCCGGCCGTGCGGCCTTCGATGTCTACCTCGACGGCGGTGGGCAGGTGGGTTGCCTCGGCCTCAAGGGAGATGACGGTGAGTTCCTGGTTGTAGACGTTGCCCGGAGCAAGCTCGCCGGTCACGTGGACGGGGACGTCGACGGTGACCTTTTCGCCCTTGATAACGGTCAGGAGGTCAATGTGCTCGATGATCTGCTTGATCGGGTCGCGCTGGATGTCCTTTACCAGGGCGAGGTGAACGTCGCCGTTGATGTCCAGGGAAAGCAGGGCGTTGGCCTTACGGACCGCGAGCGTGGTGGCCTTGCTCGGGAGGGTGATGTGGATGGGCTCTGCACCGTGGCCGTAGATGACGGCCGGAATCTGGCCGGCCATGCGTGCGCGGCGGGCAAAGCCCTTGCCGAATTCGGTACGTACTTCTGCTGCGAGCTTCTGCTCAGACATGTCGATCTCCTTGAAAGCTATTGTGTGTTCAGCAAGGGCGGAGGTCTGTTGCGACCTTCAACGCCGGCCAGCCTTTTGCGGCTGCCCTTCACGAAGGAGATTCAGACCCAGTCGATAACGGAGACTGCGGTATTGATCCGTAAGTTACCGGAACTCACGGCCGCTCTCCCTCGCCAAGGTATCGTCAAGAAGTTTACCAGCGTCGGGCCCGATTCCTGAAAACGGGCCCGACGCCGGCTTGTGCCGTCAGCCGGCAAAGCCGGCAATTGTTGCCGGCTGCGCTCAGGCGTTGCCGTCGAACAGGCTCGTCACCGATCCGTCGTCGAACACTTCGCGGATGGCCCGGGCAATCAACGGTGCGATGGAGAGCACTGTGAGTTGGGGGAAGCTCTTGTCGGCGGTGATCGGCAGGGTGTTGGTGACCACAACTTCGCGCGCTCCCGACTCGGAGAGCCGGCGTGCGGCCGGATCAGAGAACACGGCGTGGGTGGCGGCGATGATGACGTCCTTGGCCCCGGCGTTCTTGAGGACCTGGACCGCACCGGAGATGGTACCGCCGGTGTCGATCATGTCATCGATAAGAACGCACGTCCGGCCCTCAATCTGGCCCACCACGGTCTTGGAGACCGCCTGGTTGGGAACAGTGAGGTCGCGGCTCTTGTGGACGAAAGCCAGCGGTGCGCCGCCCAGGCGTTCCGCCCATTGCTCGGCAACGCGCACACGTCCGGTGTCCGGGGACACCACCGTGATGTTGTCAGCGTCCACGCGGGTGCGGATGTAATCGGCCAGGAGCGGGATGGCCATCAAGTGATCCACGGGGCCATCAAAGAACCCTTGGATCTGGGAAGTGTGCAGATCCACACTCATGATGCGGTCAGCACCGGCCGTTTTGTACAGATCAGCGATCAGGCGGGCCGAAATGGGCTCGCGGCCGCGGCCTTTTTTGTCCTGCCGCGCATACGGGTAGAAAGGGGAGACCACGGTGATGCGCTTCGCGGAAGCCCGCTTCAGCGAATCAATCATGATCAGCTGTTCCATCAGCCAGTTGTTCAGCGGAGCCGGATGCGCCTGGATAACGAATGCATCGGTGCCGCGAACGCTTTCGCCGGCGCGTACGTAGATCTCGCCGTTCGCGAAATCATAGGCGTCAACTGGCAGCAGTTCTGTGCCGAGCTCCTTGGCGATCTCGCGGGCAAGGTCGGGATGAGCCCGCCCAGCAGCGAGTACCAGCTTCTTCTCGCCGCGCGCCGTAATTTCGGTCATGGTTGCTTGCCCTCTTCTGTTGATGCCGGAGTATTTGAGGAATCTTCGCGGTGGGCTGCTTCTTCCGCCAGCTTTGCCGAGACGCTGCCTGGCCTGTTCGCTGCCACCCAGCCTTCGGCGTTGCGCTGCTTAGCCAGCGACAGAGCCAGTGCCCCGGCGGGAACGTTCTGCCGCACGACGGCGCCCGCTCCGGTGTAGGCTCCGTCGCCTACCTCGACAGGGGCCACGAAAACTGTATTTGAACCCGTCCGTACACCGGAGCCGATCACCGTGCGGTGCTTTTTCTCGCCGTCGTAATTTGCGGTGATGTTCCCGCAGCCGATGTTGGTGTCTTCACCGATCTCAGCGTCACCGGCATAACCAAGATGGGAAAGTTTAGAGCCGCGTCCGATCGTGACGTTTTTGGTTTCGTAGAACGCGCCGATCTTGCCCGTCTCGCCCAGGACGGTGCCGGGCCGGAGGTAGGTAAACGGCCCGACGTTCGAACCGGCTCCAAGAACCGCCCCGGAGCCGTGGGTCCGGATGACGGTGGCGCCCTCCCCCACCGTCACGTCGGTCAGCGTGGTGTCGGGGCCGACGACGGCGTCCCTCGCCACGTGCGTGGCGCCGTGAAGCTGGGTATTGGGCAGCAGCCGCACATCTTCCTCAAGGATCACAGTCGAGTCGATCCAGGTCGTCGCGGGGTCAACAACGGTGACCCCTGCCCGCATCCACGCCTCGACAATGCGGCGGTTGTGCTCTGCACGCAGCGCGGAGAGCTGGACCCTGTCATTCGCGCCTTCAACCTGCCAGCGGTCCGAGGTGACCACGGCCGCAACGCGTCCGCCTGCCGCCCGGGCCAGGCCGAGGACATCGGTCAGGTACTTCTCGCCCTGGGCGTTGTCCGTGGTGATGTGGCGCAACGAATCCCGCAGGACTGCTGCGTCGAAGGCGTAGATTCCAGAATTGATCTCGCTGATGCCCAACTCGACGTCGGAAGCATCTTTATGTTCGCGGATCCCTGCGACAGTTCCATCGAGGTCCCGGAGAATCCGGCCGTAACCTGTGGCGTCGTCGAGTACAGCCGTCAGCACGGTGACAGCGTTCCCCTCCGCTTCGTGGACCGAGATCAGCTCGGAGAGCAGTTCCCCGGTCAGGAGCGGGACATCACCGTAGGTGACTACAACAGTTCCGGTGAGCGGCGCGGTGCTGTCCAGGGCTTCCAAGGCAACTTCGACAGCGCGGCCGGTGCCGGGAAGATCGTCCTGATCCACGATCAACGCGGAAGGATCCAGCTCGTTCAGGTGGGAAGCGACAAGATCACGTTCATGGCGGACCACCAGAGCCAGCTGCTTCGGGTTGACGGAGCGGGCAGTGTGGAGGGCGTGCCCCACAAGCGAACGTCCGCCAATTTCGTGAAGGATTTTTGGTGTGCGCGATTTCATCCGGGTACCGGCACCTGCAGCCAGGACGATCACGGCGGCGGGACCAGTATTTACGGGGCTCACGTACAGGGTCTCCTTGCTAGATTGCTCGGTGGATCGCGCGTTCAGTGTGCTTCGTGCTGGCCTATGATGCGGCATGCGATCCGGAGCTGCAGTCCGGTCGCGGCATCAAGATCATCCTACTGGACACGCTTTCATACCGGCCCGGGTTTCCGGTGACCCGGCTACTGCGGCAGTTCCGCCCATAGGATTCGAACCTATACTCCACGGCTCCAAAGGCCGGGGTGCTGCCATTACACCAGAGCGGACCGCGCCTCGGAGTGAAGCCCCGCGGCACGAGAATCAATTCTGCCATGAACGTCGGCGCACACGCGACTCAGCACCCCAGACGCCTCCCCCGGCCACCCCGCCTGATAGGGCATGATGGAGCAGTGAGCAAGAGCGCAGGCTTTCCCCGCGGGGCACAGAACCCAACCGGCACGCCGGCCGGGGAGCCCCGCCACACCCCGCGCTCCAGAATGACAGGTCTGCAGCGACGCACCCAGCTGATTGAAGTGGGACGCGGGCTTTTCGCAGTCCGCGGACTTGATGGAACCACGATCGAGGAAATCGCCGCGGCCGCAGGAGTGTCCAAGCCTGTCATCTATGAGCACTTCGGGTCCAAAGAGGGCCTCTACACGCAAGTAGTGGAATGTGAGTTCCGCATCCTCCTGGCATCCATCAATGAAGCCCTGACAGAGGAAGCCAAGCCCAGGGTTTTGGTGGAACGTGCGGCGTTGGCCCTCCTTACCTATATCGAGGACCGGACGGACGGGTTCAGAATCCTGATGCGCGACGCGCCGCCGTCCCAGCCGGAGGGCGCCTTCTCCACCTTGCTTTCCCATGTCACTGCACGCGTGGAGCACATCCTTGCCGACGAGTTTGCCCGCCGCGGCTTCAGCTCGGCCGACGGCGCAATGTACGCCCAGATGCTCGTGGGCATGGTGGCAATGACCGGGCAGTGGTGGCAGGACAGCCGCCAGCCGGACAAACGCGAAGTAGCCGCCCACCTCGTGAACCTGGCATGGAACGGTCTCACAGGCCTGCAAAAGGAACCAGAGCTCCACAGCGAGGGCTAATCCACCCGTCCCCCGCTCCCCCGCACCTACGCGATGCGCTCCTACACGAAGGTCCCCCGCACCGCTCTTGCCGACCGTTCCACAGCGTGAGGTGACTTCCATCGCCGGAACCGGTTCTTCCGAAAGGAGCGCATCGCGGCACATCGGAGCGCGGAGGTCGCCCCGCGACCGAGCGCTCCCTATGTGCTGTGTCTAAGCGACGCGGAAGGGCCGGTTCAGGCACCCAGGGCGAGCAGAGGATGTCACTTGCTGCCACACCCAACGATGAGAAGAGACTATTCGCCGAGGACTTCCAGGGCTTCCAGCCATTCGAGCTCGAGGGCTTCCCGGTCGTCCGCCAGGGTCTTCAGCTTCTTGTTGAGCTCAGCCATGGCGTCGAAGTCGTTGTCGGCTGTGCTCTTAACCATCTGCGCGTGGATCTTTTCCTCTTGCTGGCTGACTTTGCCGAGCTGGCGTTCGATCCTGTTCTTGGCCTTGCGGGCGTCCCGCTTCTCAGCTTCGGACGCTCCGGGCGCCGCCGGACCGGTGCTGCCGCTTGCTGCGATTACGGGATTGCCGCCTCCAGTGATGGTGGAACCGGCGAGTGCCGATTCGCGCAGTTCCAGGTACTGATCCACGCCGCGGGGCAGGGCGCGGATCTTGCCGTCGCCCAACAGTGCCATCTGGTGATCGGTGGCGCGCTCCAGCAGATAGCGGTCGTGGCTGACCACGACGAGGGTTCCTGGCCAGCCGTCGAGGACATCCTCGACGGCGGCGAGAGTATCGGTATCGAGGTCGTTGGTGGGCTCATCCAGCATGAGGACGTTGGGCTCGCCCACCAGCAGCCGCAGGAGTTGCAGACGTCGTCGTTCTCCACCGGAGAGGTCGCGCACCGGTGTCCACTGCTTCTGGTTGGTGAAGCCCAACTGCTCCACGAGTTGTCCGGCCGTGAATTCCTTGCCGCCGACGTTGAAGGAGCGCTTTTCGCGCTCAATTACCTCGATCACGCGAAGGTCGGCGACGTCGTCGAGCTCCTTAACCTCCTGGCTCAGCACAGCCGTGACTACTGTCTTGCCGCGCTTGACCTTTCCAGAAGTCGGCTGGATCTCTCCACTGAGCAGCTTCAGGAGAGTGGTCTTCCCTGCCCCGTTTACGCCTACGAGTCCGAGCCGCTCTCCAGGAGCAAGCCGCAAGGTGATGTTGTCAAAGAGTTTCTGGCCGGGTTCCCCGCCCAGGAAGTCCAGGGTGACGTTCTCCAGATCCAGAACGTCTTTGCCCAGGCGGGCGGTGGCCATCTTGCTCAAGGCCATGGAGTCCCGAGGCTCAGGGACGTCGGCGATCAGCTCATTGGCTGCTTCGATCCGGAACTTGGGCTTGGCGGTCCGGGCCGGCGCACCGCGCCTCAGCCAGGCAAGTTCCTTCTTTACGAGCTGTTGCCGCTTGCTTTCCATGACGGAGGCGGACCGATCGCGTTCGGCGCGTGCCAGGACATAAGCCGCGTAGCCGCCGTCAAACGGGTCCACGATGCCGTCATGGACTTCCCAGGTCTTGGTGCAGACTTCGTCAAGGAACCAGCGGTCGTGGGTAACCACCAGGAACGCGCCCTGGTTGGTCCGCCACCTGGTCTTGAGGTGCCGGGAGAGCCAGGCGACTCCTTCGACGTCGAGGTGGTTGGTGGGCTCGTCGAGCATGATGACGTCGTGGTCTTCGATCAGCAGCTTCGCCAGTGCCACTCGCCGCTTTTGTCCGCCGGACAGGGCATGGACGTTTGCGTGCCAGTCGACGTCCGAGACGAGTCCTCCCATGACTTCGCGGATCTGGGGGTTGCGGGCCCACTCGTAGTCGGCCTGATCCCCCACTATGGCGGCACCCACCGTCAGGTCGCCGTCGAGCACGTCACTCTGGTCCAGGTAACCGACGTTGACGTCGCCACGCTTGGTCACCCGGCCTGAATCGGGGGTCGAGCGCATCGAGAGCAGGCGCATCAGGGTCGATTTGCCGTCACCGTTCCGGCCTACCATGCCGATCCGGTCGCCTTCCTCCAGGCCGAGGGTAATGCCGTCGAGAACGGTGCGGGTTGCATACGAGACCGTGAGGTTCTCGCCGCCGAGCAGGTGTGCCACTGGGAACTGCTTTCTTAGGAAAAGGTCAAAACTGTCAAAAGCTACTAAAGGAGCGTATCGGAGATGATCCTGGCACCAGATACCGGGCCATGGACAGCCTGGGCATTGAGGCCATGGTGGCGAAGGTCTTCCGCGAGGCCCTCTGCTGCTGTGGGATTACGGGCCAGCAACGCCACCGTTGGGCCGGAACCGGATACGAGGCCGGCGATGGCGCCACGGGATTCACCGAGTCCAAGGGTATCCCGCAGCCCGGGCGCCAGTTCAAACGAGGCGCGCTGCAGGTCATTGACCATCACCCGGCTGAGGGCGTCGGCGTCGCCGCTCCGCAGCGCCTTAAGGATCTTGGGATCGACGGCGGTGGGCTCATCAATCGGGAGTCCTTCCGCGTCGCGCAACTTGTCCAGGGTCCGGAAAACCTCGGGAGTCGGCAGGCCAAAATCCGCTGTTACGAGCACCCAGTCCGTTTGCGCCTTGGCGAGGGCTGGCGAGAGTTCATCGCCCACGCCGAGCCCCACAGCTGTTCCGCCCAGCAGCGAAAACGGGACGTCAGCGCCGAGCTCAGCTGCCAAGTGAGCGAGTTCGTCACGGGAAAGTCCGCTGTTCCACAGTGCGTCGCAGGCCACCAGGGTGGCTGCGGCATCGGCAGAACCGCCTCCCATTCCGCCTGCAACGGGTACCCGCTTGGTGATTTCCAGATGCACGCCGGTGGAGTGCTCGGACACATCGGCCATGATCGCCGCAGCCTTATAGGCAAGGTTCCGCCCGTCGAGAGGAATGTCCACGTCGTCAAGGTCCAGGGTGCTGGCGGGGGCAATACTGACTGTAATCCCAGGGGTTGCGGTACTGGTGGCGGCTACTTCTTCATAGAGGGAAACAGCCAGGTAGACGCTTGCGACTGAGTGATAGCCGTCTTCCCGCAGCGGTCCCACACCCAGTGAGACGTTGACCTTGCCCGGAGCCTTGGCCCGAACAGTACGTGCTGCAAAGCGCCCTCTCACTGCGTTCATGAGTCCAAGCTATGGCATGGCAGGGCGGCGCTCCAAGAAACACCGGGGCGCAGGAACTCACACTTCCTGGATCGCATGGGCTTCTGCGATCCTGGCAAAGCCAGTGATATCTATGACCTCGCCACGCGCTGACGGGTCGATGCCTGCCGCCCGCAGGCACCGTTCGGCTTCCACCGCGCTTCCGGCCCATCCGGCGAGGGCAGCGCGAAGTGTTTTGCGGCGCTGGGCGAATGCGGCATCAATGACTGCGAACACCTGTTCCCGGCTGGCTGTCGTGACGGGGGCTTCCCTGCGGGTGAAGGATACGAGGCCCGAACTGATCTTTGGAGCGGGCCAGAAAACGTTCATGCCGATGACGCCGGCCTTCCGCATGCTGCTGTACCAGGCAGCCTTCACAGACGGCACGCCGTAGGTCTTCGAGCCAGGGCCGGCAGCCAAACGGTCCGCCACTTCATCCTGGACCATCACCAGGCCGTGCCGAAGGCTTGGGAAGTGCTGCAGGAGGTGAAGCACGACGGGGACCGCCACGTTGTAGGGCAGGTTGGCCACCAGCGCGGTCGGTTCCACCGGCAGGCTTGTCACCTTCATGGCGTCCGCAAGTACCAGGTGAAAGTCATCGGCGGCATGCGGGCGCCACGCCTTCACGGTTTCCGGCAGTTTTCCGGCCAACAGAGGATCGATTTCGACGGCGACAACGGCTTTGGCTGAGTCCAGCAAACCCAGGGTCAGTGAGCCTAGTCCGGGGCCAACCTCAAGCACTGTTTCATCAGCATGAATGTCGGCCACAGAAACGATCCGGCGGATGGTGTTTCCGTCAATGACGAAGTTTTGACCGAGGGTCTTGGTGGGACGGACCCCGATCTCCTCAGCAAGCCTGCGGATGTCGGAGGCGCCCAAAAGGGGTGCGGGCGCCGCGGTGCCGGGCGTAGCGGGAGTCGGTTCAGTCACCTAGGTATCCTATCCCGTCAGGCCAGGCCGGCCGTGGCCGTGGAGACGGGAAAGGCCGGGCCCGGATTGATCCCGGCCCGGCCTTGCGTCCCTTACCGCTGTGGTCAGCTGCGGTAAGGGACCTGCCTTCTTTACTTGCTTGAGCTTGTCAGCTGGTGGCTGCCCAGCCGCAACCCCAAGGCTGGAGTCCACGCTGCGCATAGACGCGGTTGGCGATGTCGATCTGCTGGGCTTTTGTTGCCAGGCTGGCATTTGACGCGTAGGCCCCGCCGCCCGAACCGATCCAGGTCTGGATATCGAACTGAAGTCCGCCATAGTAGCCGTTTCCGGTGTTGATGGACCAGTTTCCGCCGGACTCGCACTGGGCGATCTTGTCCCACATCGCTTCATTCATCATTGCCGGAGCCGCTGCCCCGGTGCTGGTGCCGGCCGGGGCCGCTACAGGTGCTGCCACTTTGGTCCCTACCGTCACTTTTTCAGTGACGGGCTGGGAAGTGACGTTCTCGGAGACGAGGGTCCGGGAGGCTTCGCGTCCATCAACAAGAACCAGCTTGAAGGTCTTGTCAACCTTGCCGGCGGTGCCGGCCTGGGTGACCTTCTTCTCCCCCTTGGGCAGGTCAGCGCTTTCCGAAGACAGGGTCTCAAAAGGGATCTCTTCGGAGGTGGTGGCAGTCTTGCTGGCGTCAACCCGGGAAACCTTGATGACCATGTCGCTCACAACCGGGGCGTGGGCGGGCTGCGAACTGCGATCGCTTGCGCCGAGGACGATGCCTGCATCCTCGAGAACGTCGGCGACAGTGGGGGCTGTCGTGGTGGTTTTGCTCGCTTTGCCGTCTGCCACAATGCTTACGTTCTTTGGTGTGGAGATAGTGACAAACGATCCAGAGACGGCCAGTTGCGAGTCCTTCGGAACAGACACGGAGGATGAACTGGCCACCCCAAGCTCGGTGACGAGGCCTTCGACGTTTGCAGAAGTGGTGCTGACTGTCTTTTCCGCGCCGTCCAGGTTGATCTTCACTGCCTTGACGCGGTTGACGTTGATGACTGAGCCGTTTTCAACCATTGCATCCGCCGAGGGGGATACACGGTCTGCTGCCTGCAGTTCCACCTTGGCGGCCTTTACCACTTGACCGACAGTGCCTCCGAACGTCTGGACGGAGCTTACCTGGCCGTCAACGTTCAGTGTGATTGTTTTGTTGTTGCCGACAAAGGCCACGAGTCCCAGAACGAGTGCAGCAAGCACCACCAGCTGTGTACCGACCTTGACGACGCTTAGCTTGCCGTCGGAAGTGAATAGTTTGACCACGATTGCCCGTAACTTTTGAACCATCCGGGCACGGGGAATAACGCACACGCCTATTGCAAACTCGATTGCCCTCAGGGCAAAGCCGGACATCGTCCGAAAGCTTGCAGCACGCCTGTGCGCCGCCACACTTGAGCTCCCCGCGCGCGCGAACGGTGCGGCACGGAGAGTAGTGAATTATCCGAAGGCCTTCCCCGACCCCGGCTAATAGTTGTCCACTGTAACCGAAGCGTTATAAAGCAACCAAGAATTTTGCATACCCGGTATAGTCAGCATCCCGTCAGGAGGGCAGGCAGTTCAGTCCCAAGAGCCGTAAGCCCGCAAGGTATTTGCAGCAATTCCAGAGCACAGTCCGGACAGCTCGGAGCCTGTCAATTCCGCCATCGCGCGGACTGTGTAAGGAATCATGTAGCTGGCATTCGGGCGGCCACGGAACGGGTGTGGGGTCAGGTAAGGGGCATCGGTTTCAACCAACACCCGCTCCGGTTCGGCTATTGCAAGTGCCCTCCGGAGATCGCGGGCGTTCTTGAATGTCAGCGTCCCGGCGAAGGACATGTACCAGCCCTCGTTGTTGCAGATTCGCGCGAGGTCCTCATCGCCGGAAAAGCAGTGGAAAACCACCCGTGACGGGGCGCCTTCTTCCTTCAGGACCTGAACGACGTCGTCATGGGCATCACGGTCGTGGATCTGCAGCGTGAGGTCCAGCCGCTTGGCGATATCGATGTGGCGTCGGAAGGAGTAACGCTGATGGGCAAGGCCTTCCCCCTCCGTACGGTAGAAATCCAGTCCTGTCTCACCGATGGCGCGGATCCTGGGATGCGAAGCAAGCGTTTCTATTTCCGAAAGGGCATCCTCGAGTTCCCCTTTCCGGGCGTACTCGGGTGCGTCATTGGGGTGAATCGCCACCGCCCCCAGGAGGCGGGAATCCCCTTCCACTGCCTGAACGGTAAACCGTGAGGACTCAAGATCGCATCCCACCTGGACAGCGCCCTGGACCCCAACAGCTGCGGCCGCATCCAGGGCGGCAGAGACATCCACTGTCAGGGATCCCGAACGGAAATCCAGATGCGTGTGATTGTCCATGACTGGTACGGGGAGCGGTTCGGGCGCGGGCGGGTAGCCGTGTCTGCCGGAACCGTCGCTGCCAGGCTCGCGGAAGGGCACGGGAGTCAGCGGGTTGAGCATCCCTCTACCTTAACCGGGCCAAGTCCCCAGATTTACCCGGAACTCTCTGTTAGGCCCGGCAGTTGTGTTAGTAGTCTGGTACCAAGACAGGCACACACCCGTTGGCGGGCGCCGGCTGTCCCAGCCGTCCCGTCGAGTTCCCCCAGGGCTGAAAGGTTGCCGATGGACCCCCAGCGACACATCACCGTAGATGAAGCGCTTCCCGAAAGGCAGGGCCTGGCTGTTGCTGCGGCAGCGGCCGGGCACGTGAACGGACATCGGCCCGCAGCGATGCGGGCCGAGGCCTTCCACGCTGCCAGCGAGCGGATTCTGACGGCCATCAACACTGTGATCGACGGGAAGGCAGACGCCGCCAAGCTCGCCCTGACCGTTTTGTTGGCCCAGGGCCACCTGCTGCTGGAAGATGTGCCGGGAGTAGGCAAGACGCTCCTGGCCAAGACGCTGGCGCGCACCATTGACTGTTCCGTCAGCCGCATTCAGTTCACCCCGGACCTCCTGCCCTCGGACGTCACGGGCGTGTCGATCTACAACCAGGCCTCACGGCTTTTCGAGTTCCGGCCGGGAGCGGTGTTCGCCAACATCGTGATCGGCGATGAGATCAACCGGGCATCTGCCAAAACCCAGTCGGCACTTCTGGAGTGCATGGAGGAGCACCAGGTCACGGTGGACGGCGATTCGTACCATCTGGATGAGCCGTTCATGGTGGTGGCAACTCAAAATCCGATCGAGATGGAGGGAACCTATCCCCTTCCCGAAGCGCAGCGGGACAGGTTCATGGCACGGATTTCCATGGGATACCCGGATAAAGACTCCGAAATAGAGATGCTGGAGACGCATCAGGCAACGTCTCCCCTGGCCAGGGTCTCAGCTGTGGTTACGGCGGCTGACGTCGCTGCAATGATCACCACGGTGCAGCAGGTGTATGTTTCCCAGGCCGTGAAGGAATATACGGTTGCCATCGGGCGGGCCACCCGGGAAAGCGCCCTTCTGCGCCTCGGAGCGAGCCCCCGCTCCCTGCTTCAATTGCTGCGGGCCGCCAAGGCCACAGCCGCCTTGGAAGGAAGGGACTTTGTTCTTCCGGATGATGTGATGGGTATTGCCGAATCGGTCCTCGCGCACAGGATCATCCTGGACCGGAAAGCGGCCAGCATCGGCGAAAGCCCGCAAAGCGTCATCCGGGGAATCCTCGCCAAAATTCCGGTCGAACAGGATGTTGCCCTCTCCGCGGCGAGGTTGGCTGGGCAACGCGGACTGGATCCGGGGCAAACCCTGCGGAACCGCAGTTAGCAGGAACGCACGTTGGCTCTCCTCGATCACCTTCCCAAGCACATTTTCAGTACCCGCGGCTGGGGCCTCCTGGCCACCGGCGTTCTGGCACTCCTGCTCGCGCAAGTGATGGGGCGGCGCGATCTCCTCACATTGGCCCTGTTGTTCATCCTGTTGCCGCTTGTGGCGCTGCTCGGAGTCAGGATCCTGAAGCCTAGGTTCCAGGTCTACCGGGAGTTCAACCCCTCCACCGTTGAAACCTCCGCCACCACAACCGTCAGGCTTGCCGTGGCGCGGACCGGGGCAGGCGCGGGTGTTGTGGTCATGGAGGAGAAGCTTCCGCCGCGGTTCGGGGAGTCCCCGGCATTCCGGTTCCCTGCCCGCTCCGCAGTCGGCGGAACCAGCCGCTACGAGTACCACCTGCGGTCCGGGAAGCGCGGCCAATTCACCATCGGCCCGGTCACAGCGGAATTCAGTGATCCCTTTGGGCTCTCCCTCCACCGCCATTCCATTGACGACGGCGACACGCTCACCGTGACTCCCGCCGCCGTCGAACTGCCCATGACTGGGCTCGCGGGTGCCCGCGGCAGCGACGGAGTGACCGCCACGCGGATCCGGGCCAATCCGAGTGATGATGACGTCATGACACGGGAGTACCGCCACGGTGACCCCATGCGGAGGGTGCACTGGGCAGCAACAGCGCGGCACGGCGAGCTGATGGTGCGGCAGGAGGAATCAGTCACGACGCCGGAAGCCACCGTCATTCTCGATCAGAGGTACACCGCTTTCCACAACGGTCTTGGTTCGGTCTTCAGTGGAGCACATGGAGATCCCGGCCAGGAACTCGTCACCAGCGACACCTTTGAATGGGCCGTTACAGCGGCAATGTCCATCAGCGCCCACCTGGCTGAGCGAAACTACGTGCTTCGGTTCCTTGATGCGCACGGGGATCCTGCCTTCCTTCACTCCCCTTCGGCGCCCGACCCGGAGTCTGAGGACTTCAGCGGAGCCGCCGGACTGCAATCCGTCGCAGAAAGCCTCGCAGCAATCCAGCTTTCAGGTTCCCATCACATCCGCCGGGACTCCGGCCGAAGGGAAAGCGGGAGAAGAAATGGGGACCGCAGGGAGAGTGACACGGATGGCGAGAACCGGGAAACCCGGGAAAACTCCCTCCCGGTTGAGACCGGTCCCCGCCCATTTGACGACAGACTGATCGACAAGCTTTCCGCCCACCGCCTCCGGGGACCTCTCCTGGCCATCCTGGGAAAGGTGACCCTGCAGGAAGCCCGATCGCTGTCACAGGCAGCGGCCTTCGGCGCCAACGCCTTTGCCATCGTCATCACCGATCATCCGGAGGCTTCACACGATGCACTGGAGGCGCTGCGGCTTGGCGGCTGGCGGGCCATCGCGGTCAAGGCAACTACGTCCCTGCCCGCAGCCTGGGTCTCATTCGATGAGGGCGATGCCGCAGGCTCCACCGCGGCCGCTGATGTACGGCGTGGAGCAGGAGTAGACCGATGACCTTGACGCCACAACGGGCAGACACCTCAGCACCGGCGCTGGTCCTGGCTCCAACCGAGCCCGGCCGAGGTGCCCCTCGCCGTGTAGGCCCCTACCCTTGGGCGATGGCGGCGGCCGTGGCGCTGGCCGTGAGTGGTGCCGCCTTGTCACTTAACGGGGTGTTGCGCGGCTGGGCCTGGTACATGCCCGTCGTGACCACCGTGATTGTTGTGGTGGTTGCCATGGCGTTGCTGCGCGCGGTCCGGGCCCAACCGCTGCTGGTTGCTGCAGGCGGCTTCGTCTCCCTGGTCCTTATCCTGACCTTCACCTTTTTCCGAAGGAACAGCATCGCCGGATTCATTCCATCCGGCGAAACGACGGAGATGCTGGGGCTGTACGTGCGCAGGGCCACGGAAACAGTCCTCGCCGAAAGTGCCCCCGTCGCCCCCAACGTTGGCATCGTACTGGTCACCTGCGCTGTTCTGGGGCTGGTGGTAATCCTGGTCGATGCGCTTGCCGTCCCCCTCGGGATGCCCGCCACGAGCGGTCTCGGATTGCTTGCGGTCCTGGTGGTTCCGGCCATGATCAAGCCCCAGAGCGTCGGGCTTCTGGCGTTCATCGTCACCGCAGCTGGCTACCTGATGATCGTGGGTTGCAGCCAGTGGTTCTCAGCCAACCGCCTACAGGTGGGAGCGGGCAGGAATCCGGGGCAGTTCAAGCGCGCTGCCATGACAGGCGGTGTGGCGCTCCTTGCCACGCTCCTGATGCAACCACTGATTCCAGGGTTCGAGAGGGGCACGTTTCCGCAAGGGTCACGTTTGAACCCGTGGGGTTCATCAAGTGGCCTTAACCCCATGATCAGCCTGGGCAACAGCCTTCGAAGCCCGACCGGGGAGGGACGGATTACGTATGCCTCCACGACTACCTCGCCGCTGTATCTCAGATCAGTAACGGTGGACCGGTTCGACGGGGAGTCGTGGGCGCCTGATGACCGTGATGACACGCGTCGGGGAGGCGTGGCAAGGCTGGATCCGGGCTACGAGATCAGCGCCACCGAGATGGCCCGCAGCATTACGGTCATCAACGCAGGGCAATTCACCAGCCCGTATCTTCCTGTGCCATATGCACCTGCGGGTGTGAACGGCCTGGATGGCAGGTGGAGCTGGGATCCTTCCACACTGAGCATCAAGGGCGTTGACACCAATTCCCGGGGCCAGCAGTACGTGGTGGTCTCCAGCATGCCCACCTTGACAGCAGACCGGCTGGCCAGGTCGTCCGCTCCTGTACGGGGGATTTCAGACGATTTCATCCGCCCGCCGGCAGGGGTCCCGGACATCGTCCGGACCACGGCCGACACAATTACCCGGGAAAGCAACACATCGTATTCCAAGGCCCTGGCAATCCAGAGATACCTTCGTTCGTCAGAGTTCACCTATTCGCTGGAATCGCCTGTCCAAGGTGGCTATGACGGCAACGGGCTGTCCGTCCTGGCCGATTTCCTCGCCCAAAAGAGCGGCTACTGCATCCACTACGCGTCCGCGATGGCTGTCATGGCCCGGCTTGAGGGTATCCCCAGCCGTATCGCCGTGGGTTATGCCCCGGGCAGGCCAACCGGGCAGACAGTTTCGCTGGCAGGGCAGGGCGCCGTGCCTGAGTATGAGGTGGACGCCCGGGATGCGCATGCGTGGCCAGAGCTGTACTTCGAAGGCCTGGGCTGGGTTCCGTTCGAACCGACACCCTCACGCGGAGTGGTTCCGGCTTACGCCTCGGAGACAAGCATCTCCGGCGGGGCCAGTACGAACCAGAACAATGACGACCTGATCCCGTCAGGCGCTGCCAGCGCCGCACCGCTTCCCAGCACCGCACCGGTGCCTCTTCCCAGCGGTGGGGCCGCTGGGGCTGCCGGCTTCCAGCTGCTGCCGTTTCTCTATGGTGCCTTGGGCGTCCTGCTGCTCGGCTTGCTCCTGGCTTCGCCGCGGCTGATTCGCACGGGGCTGCGCTCCCGCCGGCTAAGGCCAGGCCCTGCGGCCAGCGACGACGCTGCACTGCAGTCCTGGGCCGAGCTCCGCGATTTGGCCATTGACTACGGTGTACCGCCGCGGCCCAGCGAGACTCCCCGCCATTTCTCCGCCCGCCTACGCCGATCAGGAGCGCTGGGCGAGGAAGACGGCAGGGACGGTGCAGCCCATCGGGCCGTTGATTCGCTGGTGCAGGATTTTGAGCGCCGGGAGTATGGGCGGCCCCTGCGGTCACAAGCTGCACCCGGCGAGTCCCGGCCCGGTGGAACTCCTGCGGCAATAGCTGCCGCCCGGATAGACCTGATCATCGCTGCCCTGCGGGCTAATGCGCGGCGGCTGGTGAGGTTCCGGGCATCGTGGCTCCCGCCTGCCGTGATGGACCGCTGGCTGTCCACCCTCGGCACGCCATTCCGTGCAGTCTCCCGGAACGTTGCCTCCTGGCGGCGGGCCGCCGCACGAACATTGGTAAGGACGCGCGACGGCCTGCGCCGGGTCAGGGAAGGCTAGCCAGGGAAGGCTGGCTGGAACGCCTGATACTGGAAGCCGGAGCGGAAGAGGCTATCCCGCGTAGGGATCAGCAATGCCGATGTACTGCGTGTAGAGGTACTCCTCGATGCCTTCGAGACCGCCTTCCCGCCCGAGACCGGACTGCTTCACGCCGCCAAAGGGAGCTGCGGCATTGGAGACGACGCCGGCGTTCAGGCCCAGCATTCCCGTCTCGAGGCGTTCTCCCATCCGAATACCGCGGTTGAGGTCCCTCGTGTATACGTAGGCCACCAGCCCGTATTCGGTGTTGTTGGCAAGACGGACGGCTTCATCTTCGGAGTCGAACGTGATGATCGGGGCTACCGGTCCGAAGATTTCTTCAGACAGGATCCGGGTGCCCTCCGTGACGCCCTTTAGGATGGTGGGCTGGTAGAAGTAGCCGGGGCCATCCACCGGGGCGCCGCCCGTTACGGTAACGGCTCCGGCAGCAACAGCGTCGGACACAAGTTCGTGCACCTTGTCCCTGCTCTTGGCGTCGATGAGGGGGCCGACCTTCGAGTTTTCTTCGGTTCCACGCGCTGTGGTCATTCCGGCCATTTTTGCCGCAAACTTTTCCGCGAATTCATCAGCCACTGACTCGTGCACAATGAAACGGTTGGCAGCAGTGCAAGCCTCGCCCATGTTCCGCAGCTTGGCGAGCATTGCCCCTGCCACTGCTGCGTCGACGTCGGCATCCCCGAACACCACAAAGGGTGCGTTCCCACCGAGCTCCATGGACGTCCTGAGGACGGTCTCCGATGCGTCCGAAAGCAGACGGCGGCCAACCTCAGTGGAGCCGGTGAAGGAGAGCTTCCTGAGGCGGGAGTCCTTGATCAGGGGGCCTGTGGTGGCTCCCGCCGTCGAGGTGGGGATGACGTTCAGGACGCCTGCCGGCAGCCCTGCCTCCATCATGACGGCTGCGAAGAGCTGGGAGGTGAGCGGGGTGAGGTTCGCCGATTTGAGCACCATCGTGCAGCCGGCAGCGACCGCCGGGGCGATCTTTCGGGTAGCCATGGCCAGCGGAAAGTTCCACGGCGTGATCAGCAGGCACGGCCCTACCGGCTTCTTCTGGACCAGGAGCCGGGACTTTCCATCAGGGGAGACTGAATAGCGTCCGAAAGCCCGGACTGCTTCCTCAGAGAACCAGCGCAGGAATTCTGCACCGTAGGTGACCTCGCCGCGGGCTTCGGCCAGGGGCTTGCCCATCTCGAGGGTCATCAACAGGGCAAAGTCATCGGCGCGTTCCGTCACAAGCTCGAACGCGCGACGCAGAATTTCCCCGCGCTCGCGGGCAGGAACCTTGGCCCAGGATTCCTGGGCAGCAGCGGCGGCATCAAGTGCTGCCGCGCCATCCTCTGGTCCGGCGTCGGCGATGCTGACCAGGGTGTTCCCGGTGGAGGGATCCTCGACGTCGAACGTCTTCCCGGACGCAGCCGGACGCCACTCGCCATTGATCAAAAGTCCAGTAGGAACAGAGGACAGCAACTCGCGCTCACGCTCCGCGGTTACAGTGTGGTGTGCAGTGACAGTCACGATGACTCCCTCGTCAGCAGTTGGGTATGGGTTCAGCCAGAAGCTGGATTACTGCCACCGTACTGCCCGGTTCTCGGGGGTGTCTACGAAATTGCGCACTGTGCGAAGCGGCTACTGCTGTGCACCTGCACAGCAGTCAGCGGGCAGCCAACACGGCCGAATACAGCTCACGTTTACTGACCCTGACGTCCTCAGCTACAGCTGCCACTGCTTCCTTGAGGCGGATGCCTTGGGAGATCAGTTCGTTGACTGCGGCAACATGGTCTTCAGGCTGTCCGGGTGCTTTTTCCGGCGCCCCGCCCACCACCACAGCTATTTCTCCCCGTACTTCCTGGGTCTCGGCCCACTCCAGCAACTCGCGCAGGGTCCCGCGTATCACTTCCTCGTACGTCTTGGTGAGTTCACGGCAGACGGCCGCCTGCCGTTCAGCACCAAACCGTTCATGCAGGGCACGCAGCATTGGCTCAAGCCGGTGCGGCGCCTCGAAGAAGACCATGGTCCGGCGTTCCTGATCGAGCTCATCGAGCCGGGACGCACGCTCCCCCGACTTGCGGGGCAGAAAGCCTTCGAAGCAGAACCTGTCCGTAGGCAACCCGGACAGGGCCAGCGCAGTCAACACTGCGGACGGGCCCGGAACAGCCGTCACGGTGAGCCCTGCGGCAACCGCTCCCTCCACCAGGCGGAAGCCAGGATCTGAGACGGACGGCATGCCGGCATCTGTAACCATCACCAGGGTCTTGCCCGCCTTCACATGCTCAAGAAGCTCTCCGGTCTTTGTGGCTTCGTTGTGCTCGTGGTAGCTGATGATCCTGCCGGCGACGGTGATGTTCAGACTCTGGACGAGACGGTGCAGGCGCCTGGTGTCCTCAGCGGCGACGATGTCAGCCGTACCCAACAGCTCTATCAGCCTCGAGGATGCGTCGCCCACGTTTCCGATAGGCGTGGCCGCCAGTACGATTCGGCCCACGCCCCCGGCTCCGCTGCCCGGTTCATTGGCTGCGTCAGATGCATCCGTTGGCGCAGGACTGAGGGGAGAATTGCTGAGTTGAGGATCCACATCAACCAGCCTACTGCCGCCAAGGAGTACAGCCGTAAAAGGTAGCATGGGGCACGTGACTCAGACCTCCCTGCAGCAGCCCGTCGAGGCCGAACCCGCGGCTCCAACAGCCACGACTCCCCCTGGCGGCGGCCGCAACCTGGAAGGTCACCATTGGATCGCCCGGCCCTCGGAAGCCTTTACTCCTCATGCCTTGAGGCAACGGCTGATTGGGGAGATCCGCAGCTGGCGGGACTACCCGCCGTCGCTCCGCCTCTGGTACTGGCTGATCCCGGCCCTGACAGCAGCCGTTGCCGGGGTCCTGAGGTTCGTCCGCCTGGAATCTCCCCGGAGCCTGGTCTTCGATGAGACCTACTATGTGAAAGACGGTTATTCGTACCTGATCAGTGGCTATGAACGGAGCTGGCCGGACAAAGCCAACGATTCGTTCAACGCCGGGAACCCGGGAGTGCTGCTGGAGACCCCCGAATATGTGGTCCATCCGCCGGTCGGTAAATGGATGATTGCAGCAGGAATGTGGCTTTTCGGCCCGGATAACCCCTTCGGCTGGCGGTTCGGGGCCGCTCTCGCGGGAACTCTCTCGGTGTTCCTGATCGCCCTGATTGCGCAGAAGCTGTTCCGTTCCCTGACATTGGGCGCCGTGGCGGGAATCCTCCTCGCGGTCGACGGACACCACCTCGTCATGTCCAGGACCTCACTGCTGGATATTTTCCTGATGTTCTGGATCCTTGCCGCTTTCGGCGCCCTGCTGATGGACCGCGACGACGGCCGACGGCGGCTGGCGGTACGGCTAGGAAGGCAGGCGGCAGCCTCCAAAGACGGCAGGCCATCCACACTCGATCTCTTGTCCGGTCCCTGGCTGGGCGTCCGCTGGTGGCGGGTGGCTGCCGGCGTGTGCCTGGGGCTGGCCGTGGGCACCAAGTGGTCGGGCCTCTTCTTCGTTGCAGCCTTTGGCTTGTTGACGGTCTTCTGGGACCTCAATGCCAGACGCATCGCCGGAATCCGCGGCTGGATCAGCGGCGGGATGATCAAGGACGGCATCCCTGCCTTCCTCGGAATCGTCCCTGTGGCGGCCGTGGTGTATCTGGGGACGTGGACGGGCTGGCTGCTTTCCAAAGACGCCTACTACCGACGGTGGGCGGACACCCATCCTTCAAGCGAGTGGGGCTTGCTCCCCGGGTGGGCCCGGTCATTGGCCCACTACCACCTTGAAGCCTACAAATTTCATCAAGGACTGAGCTCGGATCATCCGTATGAGGCCAGTCCCTGGACATGGCTGGTCATGGGACGGCCCACTTCGTTCTTTTACGAGTCACCCAAAGCCGGAACGCCCGGCTGTGATGGGCCGAATTGCACGTCAGCCATACTCTCCGTGGGCAATCCGCTGATCTGGTGGAGTGCGGCGATCGCCGTCGTGATTCTGCTGTTCTGGTGGGTGGGCAGACGGGACTGGAGGGCAGGAGGCATCCTTGCCGGCGTTACCGCCGGTTATCTTCCCTGGTTCCTCTACCCGGAGCGCACCACCTTCTTTTTCTACGCCGTGTCCTTCGAGCCGTTCCTGGTTCTGGCCTTGGTCTATTGCCTGGGCCTGATGCTCGGCAAGCGCACGGACACCCTGCTCAGGAGGACGTCCGGTCTCTACTTCGTGGCGCTGTTCCTGGTCTGTGCCGTGCTTTTGTCCGCCTTCTTCTATCCGGTGTGGACCGCCGAGGTCATTTCCTACCAGCAATGGCGGTTCCGGATGTGGATGCCGTCCTGGATCTAGGAGACCACCGAGGAGCCTTTTACTGAGGCCTTGGACTCCGTCGCGCCTGCCGAGTCATCCACTCCGTTTGCAGCGGGCTTATCTTCCGACATCAGTCCGCGGCGCTTGCGTGTTGGCCAGGTCAGGATCAAGGTGATGATGGCTGTCAGCAGGACCAGGGCCGCGATGACGATCCCGGCATCTATCCAGAACTGGCCGGGGAACAGGCGGATAAGGGTGTCTTCCAGCGCGAAAGTCCAGGATCCGCTGGCGAAGAATATTCGGTGGAACTCGGTGAAGAACTGTTCCCAGCCCAGAAACGCCAGCACGCCGAGACCGATGATGATCACCAGGGTGAGAATCGACCCGGCAAACAATCCGCGGCGAACTCCCCCGGTGCTGCGGCGGCGAAGGTAGATGATGGCGATGATGCTAAGCAGCGTCAGCAGAATCCCGGCACCGAAAGCTGACAGGATCACGAGTTTGACGTCGGCCATGTGGCTGACCTCGCCGTCTTTGAACAACTGGTCCCCGCTGCGGCTTACCAGTTCGCCGAGATACCTGGGACCGGCCCAGTTCCCGAGGTAGTCCACCGTGTAGGAACCGTACGTCATCCGGTCATCAGTGCTGAAGCCATAGCCGTCACCCGGGAACCCGGGCCTGTTGTACTCCACCCACAGGAACAAAGGGCTGGTGACAGCCCGGACCGCCAGGACCAGGAGAATGACAGGGTAGAAAACCGCCAGTGCCACCTGCATGACGCGGGGCAACACGGGCTTGGACTTCGCCGCCTGTTCCCGCTCCGCATTCCTGCGCTGTACTTCTTCCTCGGGAGGACGGACTTGCAGCGCGGAGGTGGGCAGGGGCTCCCGGAAGTGCGACCCTGCCCTGCTTGGGGCACTGCCCTTGCCGGATGCCGCACCGTTGGCGGTCGCCACACCGTTGGCAGCCGCGCTGCCCTTGCCTGGTGCCACAGGCTCGGCAGCAGACTCGGCTGCCTTACGATCGGCCCTGCTGCCCGCTTGGGACAATCCGTCCGTTACGGGGTCACCGGTCTTGGGTGCGCTAATGGCTCCACTACCGCCAGCAGCCTGTGCCGGATCTGCGCTTGCTGGCGTTGCCTGAGCTGGAGATGCCTGAGCTGGAGTTGCCTGAGCTGGAGTTGCCTGAGCTGGCGTTGCCGGCTTCATCCAGTCGAACGCGGGCTCGTCGGAATCCGCTGAGGAGTCAAGATGGTGATCCTGGCGGTTAGGAGGGGTGGGTGTCTTTTCAGTCACTGCTGCATCGCTTCCATAGGGCTCCGCGTTACCTGTCGGGGGAATCGGCAACGCTACTTATCTCCTGACGAGCCTACCGTTAGGGGCTTCCGCCCGGCGAGATGCCACCCCTTCGGGGACCATTACGCTCCGGCAACGATTACGCCGGCGGCGATTGCGCCCTGCTGCAGGCCACGCGCCCAAAAGGATCAAGCGGTGATTTCGGAGTAGCCGGCATCCTGATCATTGAGATCCCCGCGTGCGCCTGACTGGTAAGCCCTCTTCCCCAGCAGAAGGGTGTACAGCCAGTAGCCGGCCAGTACTGCAGCACCGATTCCCAGTTTTGCCCACACAGGCAAGAAACTGGGCGTCACAAAGCCCTCCACGATTCCGGAAATAAACAGGACCAGGACAAGCCCCAGGGCCACCGTGATCAACGAGCGGCCTTCCCTGGCTACCGCCTGGCTCCGCGTGCGGGGACCGGGGACGATCCAGGCCCAGAAGATTTTGAGACCCGCTGCTGCAGCTATGAAGACCGCCGTTAGTTCCATCATTCCGTGCGGAAGAATGTAGCTGAAAAACACGTCCGGCTTTCCTACGGAGGCAAAAACGCCGGCAGCAACTCCGATGCCCTGGGCATTCGCGAAGAGAATCATCGGCACCCAGAAGCCCGTAATACCGAGCGCCACCGCCTGGGCGCAGATCCAGGCGTTGTTGGTCCATACGGCACCCGCAAAGGAGGCTGCAGGGTTCTCGGAGTAGTAGTTGATGAAGTCCTCCTCCACGTACTGCCTCACCCTCTCGTCGCTGCCAAAAGCGGCCCGGAGGGCTTCGGGCGAGGAGCCGATCCACCAGGCGTAGGCTGCAGCGACCACACAGAAGGCGATTCCGCACCAGAGGGTCAACCAGCGGAGACGGTAGAAGGCTGCAGGGAGTGCAATCACAAAGAAGTTCGCGACGTCGTCCATAAAGTTCGACCGAGCACCGGTAAACCTGGTGCGTGCCTGGGCGAGGGTCGCGGAGAGGGTGGCGGACAGCCCGCTTTCCGGAGCTACCGAGCGGAGCAGGGAAAGATGCGACGACGTCACCTGATAGAGGCGCAGAAGTTCGTCCGCCTCCTGGCCGGTCAGACTGCGTTTGTACGCGAGGTCATGAAGTCTTGACCACTTGTCACTGTTGACCGCAGAAAACGCATCAATGTCCACGGGACCACCCTAGCCTGCGCAATAGACTGTCAACATCAGGATCCTTGCTGAGTCAGGATTTGCTAATAGGGATGGGGCCCGGCTTTGAGTTCAATCATCACGGGCGAGGCAGTCGTCCTGGAGTTGCGTCCGGCCTCCTTCGCGGCTCGCTCCTTGGGCTTGCTGCTCGACGTTCTGGTCAACGTAGTGTTGTTCATTCTGATCCTCATCCTGATCTCCTCCCTCTGGAGCGAAATCGACGAAGCTGCTATGCGGACTGTCGTTCTGGTCAGCGTTGTGTTTTGCTTTGTGATGGTCCCGGTGGCCATTGAGACGGTGACGCGCGGACTGTCGCTGGGTAAGCTGGCGGCTGGACTAAGGATCGTGCGCGACGACGGCGGAGCCATCCGCTTCCGGCACGCCGTCATCCGGGGATTGACCGGATTCATCGAGATCTACCTGACGTTTGGTGGCCTGGCCATCGCCGTCGCTCTGTTCAACGAGAAATCCAAACGCCTCGGTGACATCCTTGCCGGTACTTACTCATTGCGTCGAAGAGTACCCGCCGAGCCGGCCCTGCCCTTGTTCGTTCCGCCTCATCTGAAGTCTTGGGTGGCTTTGGCTGATATTGGCCGGATTCCCGATGGCTCAGCTCGTCGGGCAGCCCAGTTTATGCGGCAGGCCGGAAGAATGGCGCCGGCCTCACGCATTGGCATGGCTGCCTCCCTTGCAACGGAAATTGCAGAGCACGTGGCGCCGGCCCCTCCCCCGGGAACATATCCGGAGGACTACCTCGCTGCAGTCCTTGCCGAGCGCCGGGAGCGGGAGATGAACCGCCTGGTCAAGGCCCGGGAACGCAGTAACAGGATCGGAGAACGGCTTCACCGCCTGCCCTACGGGCGGGACAGCAGCTAGGCTGGACCCCGCAGGTGGCCGCCGATGGGTTTGCGGAAATCGTACGAGCCGGCGGTTCACCGAGGCAGGTCAGTTATCGCCTCAGGGACCGCCAGTCAGCGCTTGGCGTACTGCGCCCAAGGGATGTTCCAGTCGCCATAGCCTTCAAGCGGTTCCACTGCCGGCGCTCCGGTGTTGAGGGTCTGCACAACATCGCCGGTCTTCATGTTGTTGAAGAACCAGGCAGCGTCCTCGGGAAGGAGACCCACGCAGCCGTGGGACACGTTGTATCTCCCGACAGCTCCCCAGGCAGACTCAAGAGCCTGATGGACATAGACGCCGGAGGATGTCAGCCGGTTGGCGTACTCCACGGTTAGCGGCGGGTAGTAGCCCTTGTCGCCGGGCTTCAGCCCGATGCTTCCCGCGTTGAACTTTGAGTGGCGCTCCTGCTCCATGATGACGGCAAATCCGGTGGGCGAAAGCCACTCGGGATCGCCAAGGGTCACGGGAGCCGTTTTGACCAGCTGCCCGTCAAAATAGACCTTCATGGTTTTGGTGATGTCATCCACGACGGCGAGGCGCTGTGGCCCTGTAGTGAAGGAAACCGTGGAGTCAAAGTTGCCGATCATTCCGTTCCCGAAATCCACGCCGAACAGCTTCATGTCCACAGAGACCTTGCTGTTCGAGGCCCAGAAGGTTTCTGGCCGGATGCGGACGCGCTGGTCCGAGTACCAGTGCCAGGCAACGGCCTGCCCGGAGGAGGCCTTTACGGTGACTGCCTTTTCCATGGCTTCTTTGTTGATGACAGGTTCGCTGAACACGATTTCGATGGGCTGGCCTGAACCCACGGTGGCGCCGTTCTCCGGATAGACGGCTGCGTCAGCTTCATTCGCCTTCGCTACCGTGGCGAACGTCTGGGTCTTTTTGGTCTCGCGGCCGGCCTCATCAACAATCGTGAAACTGTAGTTGTAGGCAGTATTGAAGGTAAGGGGGTCAACGGCCGTCCAGGTGGTGCCGTCCGCGCTCACGGAACCTTCAAGAGGCGTCCCGCCCTCGGCGGGGACCAGGAGTACATCCTTTACCTGCCCGTTGATGGCTTTCACGGACGGGGCCGCAGCAGGATTGACGCTTTGTGCGCCGTCGGTAGGAGTGACGCCCAGCTCAACGGCCTTCACGACAGGCGCGGCAAGGCCCGGGGTGTTGCGGACGGGGCTGGCGGATTCGGAGGCGATAGCCTGGCCGGCCCAGCTGGGAGCCGTTGCGACTCCTATTCCGCCCGCGGCCACAGCCGCACACATCGCCACAACGGCAATGATTTTCCCGGTCTTCCGGTTGCTGATCTCAGTCATGCCAAATTCTCCGTGTCCCCCGACAGGCCCATGGTCAGCCCCCGTCTCATCTGTCCAGCGTGCACTGCCGACGAACCAATTTTATCCCACGTCCAAACTGCCCAAGACCAAAACGGGAAACCGGCACCAGCGTTGCGCCTAAACCGCAATGGCCCCGGATCGGTCCGGGGCCATTGCTGGAATTGGGATCAGTAACGGTAGTGCTCAGGCTTGTACGGACCGGCAGCGTCGATGTCCAGGTACTCAGCCTGGTCCTTCGAGAGCTCGGTCAGTTCAACTCCCAAGGCACCAAGGTGGAGCCGGGCCACTTTTTCGTCAAGGATCTTGGGGAGGACGTACACCCGGTTCTCGTATTCCCGCTGCCCCTCGGGCTGATCCTTCTTCGTGAAGAGCTCGATCTGAGCGATGGTCTGGTTCGCGAACGAGTTGCTCATCACAAAGGACGGGTGGCCAGTGGCGTTGCCCAGATTCAGGAGCCTGCCTTCGGACAAGACAATGATCGACCGGCCATTCTCTTTCCCTGAGGAGTCATCAGCGAAGACCCACTCGTGCACCTGGGGCTTGATTTCCACTTTGCAGATGCCTGGTATCCGGGCCAGTCCGGCCATATCGATTTCGTTGTCGAAATGGCCGATGTTCCCCACAATGGCCTTGTTCTTCATGCCCGCCATGTGCTCGGCCATGATGACGTCCTTGTTACCCGTGGTGGTAATGAAGATGTCACCCTGTGCCAACACAGATTCGAGCTTGGCCACCTGGTATCCGTCCATTGCCGCCTGAAGGGCGCAGATGGGATCGATCTCGGTGACAATGACACGGGCACCCTGGCCGCGCAGGGCTTCCGCCGCCCCCTTGCCGACGTCCCCATAACCGCAGACGACGGCGACTTTGCCGCCTATGAGGACATCCGTTGCCCGGTTGAGTCCGTCCGGCAGTGAGTGGCGGATCCCGTACTTGTTATCGAACTTGCTCTTGGTGACCGAATCATTGACGTTAATGGCCGGGAACAGCAGCTTTCCTTGCTCCGCCAACTGGTACAGGCGGTGGACCCCGGTGGTGGTCTCTTCGCTGACGCCATGGATCCGGGCAGCCATCCTGGTCCACTTCTGCGGATCCTCGGTGAGGGTCCTCTTGAGCAGGTCCAGGACAATTGCGTATTCCTCAGGATCGTCCGCGCCAGCCGACGGGACTGCTCCGGCAGCCTCAAACTCCACACCGCGGTGAACCAGCAGCGTAGCGTCACCGCCGTCGTCGAGAATCATGTTCGGTCCCAGCTCCGGATCAGTGTCTGCGCCCGGCCAGGTGAGGATCTGCTCGGCGGTCCACCAGTACTCCTCGAGGGTTTCGCCCTTCCAGGCGAATACAGGGACGCCTTGGGGATCATCTTCGGTCCCCTTGCCTACGACTACAGCCGCTGCCGCTTCGTCCTGTGTGGAGAAGATGTTGCAGGAGGCCCAGCGGACCTCGGCACCCAGCGCCGTCAGTGTTTCGATCAGAACGGCGGTCTGGACCGTCATGTGCAGCGATCCGGCGATCCTGGCGCCCTTGAGGGGCTGAGTGGGGCCGAATTCTGCGCGCAGGGACATGAGCCCGGGCATTTCATGCTCCGCCAGGCGTATTTGGTGCCGCCCTGCCTCAGCGAGGGAAATATCAGCAACTTTGTAGTCGAGAGTCATGTGGATCCTTTGGTAAAGCCGGAGAGACGTACTGGAAAAGTTGGTGGCCGGGCGGGGCCAGGAGGCACGGCGCTCTGTTAGTGCTCGTCCGGGCGCCCAGTCGCCGTGTGAAGGACGGCGTCATGCTGGTCCGACGGTGCTGCAGTCGCCGCTGGCAGAAGTTCGGGCGGCAAGAGCAACGGGATGCCATCCTCGATGGGATAGCGGAGCATTTCGCCGGTTTCCCCTGGCATCGTCGATACGAGTTCATCGCCTTCTTGTACGAGTGAGGATCCCGTGACGGGGCAACGCAGGACAGACAGCAGTTCAGCACTGATCTTTGGCATGGTGGATGCTCCTGGCGGGCGCCGCAGCGGGGCGCAGTTAGCTGACGGATTTGCAGCTTCAAGCGTACCGCCAGTTGCCCTCAGGACGGTTCGCGGAGGATTCGCAAATGTCCCCGGCGGGTACCCTCTGGGGGAGCGGGAGCTTCAAGGAGGCCTGGGGATGAACGGTGGCCGGGCGTCGTTTCCTTTTCCGAAGGGCGGGAAGCCGCCTCCCGGACAGCATGTGCCAGCGCCAAGAGGTCATCCGGACCTGGTTGGGGTGGATGGGTGGGCATTGCCAGTCTCAGTACTTCCCAGCCGCGCGGAACGGTCAAGGATCCGGCGTGCTGCTCGCAAAGGTCGTAACAATGCGGCTCAGCGTACGTGGCCAAAGGACCCAGGACGGCCGTTGAGTCTGCATAGACGTACGTCAAAGTAGCCACCGCGGACTGGCGGCAGGCTGATCTTGAACATTGACGAATTGCACCCACGACATCACAGACTACTCCCCCTTCAGCCCAGCTCCCTGCATTGCGACGCCGCGGCTGCCACCGTGCCGTGCCGGCCGTTCCGCCTGATAAATCCCGTGGCCGTGACTGTGACGTTTTTGTCGCGAATTTGATTCCGCGGGTTTACAGTCAGTGTATGCAGTCATCGAACCACGATCCGGCTTTTACGGTCCGGTTGGCTGACCAGGCCGCCAGCCCTCAGGACGCCAGCCTTCAGGATTCCAGCGCCACCAACCCAAGGGGCAAAACCCTCGGCAGCAAGGGCTTCCGGCAGCGGCACCGGAACCGGCACGGGCGCGGCCTCCGCGGGGAACTGATGCTTCCGACACTGCCCGGTTACCGCACCCGCTCCGAACGCTTTGATGAGCTGGTCCTCGATTCAGCCCAGCGACTGCATGATATCTGGGGAAAGCCGCTCGACGGCGTCCGCTTTGCAGTGGATGAAATCCCGCCAGGGCTCGAACAACTTGTGGCCGATTCTGCTCCCGCGCCCATGGGCTCCTACGAACCCGCCACAGAGGATGAAGGCCCCGTTATCACTGTTTACCGTCGGGTTGTGGAGCAGGCCTGCACCAGCAGGGAAGAGCTGCAGGATCTTGTTCACGACGTGGTGGTGGAGCATACGGCAGAAATGCTTGGCGTGGCGCCCGAGACATTGGACCCCGTTTATCGGCGGCGGTACTGAGCCTCCAGGTCTATACACCGGCAGGTGATGGCGAACGCCAGCAGCCAATAATGCGGTGTCAGGAGGCAGTTCAGCACTAGTAACCCAGGGTTACCGGAACTTCTTCCTGGCCGGCTGCACCGGGGGCAAAAGCGACCACGGAGACGTCAGTACCTTCATCCTGCCCCAGCAGGACGGCGCCGTAAGCAGGGTCACCGGAAGCGGAGATGACGTAACCCAGCACCGCGGCCCCGTCCACTTTGTCGGGAACCTTGATACTCGCCGTCGTGCCCCCTGCAATGTCTGCGGTGCCCGCTTTACGGATCTTTCCGTCCTCGGTGATGGGCGTGTATGTGATCTTTGCCCGGTCCTCTGGCGCTCCGAACACAAGAATCCGCTCCCCCGTGCGAGGGACCGGCACCACATGCTCGCTGCCAAGCCTGGCTGAAGACGGTGACCATGCGACGTCGGACGCTCCACCCGATCTGGTCCCGCGGGTTACCCGTGCCGCAGCGGCAAAGGTGACATCAGAGGTGGCTGACACCGTGTACTGGCCGGCCGGAACCCCGGCGAGGGAAACCTCCGTTACTGAGCCGGCCTTCGCGGTGACCACACCTCCGTTGGGAAAGGCTTTTTGGCCGTCACGGCCAAAGAGCTTGACCTCCACCACGGCGTCCACGGGTCCGGGAACAGCCAATTGAAGCGCAGGTCCGGCATCCGCATAGCCGCTCTTTGACGTCTGGGATTTAATGTCGGCGGGGTCCTGAATGGACACGCCGGACACCACCTGCCGGGCTGACGGGGGCGCTCCTGGCGCTATGAAGTCCACACCGCCTGGGGTCAATCCACGGAGGACGCTTTGTTGGATTACGGCGGTGACAGGACCGCCCACGCTTCGGACATGGACGCCGAGCCTGTCCTGTTCAGCGGCAAGTCCTGCAAGGACGATGGCGCGGGTGCTATCGGGGGGAACCAGCAGACCCCGGCTTCCAGGAGCCTGGATTTGCCCTGCCTTGCCAAACAGATCCAGGCTCACGGTTGCCGGAGTGCTGGAAGCATTGCTCAGGTTCAGGACCGCTGTCCTGCCCACCGACGTATTTGCCCCCACCAGCCACAAATCGTTGGCAGGTTCCTGGCAGGCCGCAGCCGCGGACCCTCGAAGGTCGCCGTCCGTAGCTGTGTAGCTCATGACTGCGCTGGCGGTCGCCTGCTGGTTGTTGAGCGCATCGGCGCTCAACACAGTGACCGCATCGACGTCCCGCCGGGACACAACACCGGCCGCGAGGGCAGCAGCACCCGTTTTCGCCAGAGCGGCCTCCGCATCTTTCGACACCTCAGTCAGAGTTTTTCCGTCGAGGGCTGCCAACCGGCTTTCCGGAACTTTCCCTGCGCTGGTGCTCAAAACGGCAGCGTCAACCTGACTGTTGGCAGTACCGGATTCCGGGCTGAACTGGGGATCCGTTCCTACCGGTGTCCCTTCAAGGAGCCGGGCGGGTCCCGGACAGATTTCCACCTTGCTTCCTGCCGGTACCGCCGTGAGGGGCGCGTCAATGTGCCTGCTCCCTGAGGCGGAAGGAAGGAAGGACGCCGCAGTCACCATGCCGGCAGCACATGCCAGGACGCCTACAGCTGACAGGACACGTTTCACCGTACTTCCGGAGCCCCTCAGCCGGGATCCTTTGCTGTCCCTGCCCACTCGAGGTGCCTTCTTCGCGGGCTTGCCGGGCTTGCGGGGCTTGCGTGGCGATTTCCCAGGTGCTTTCGCAGACGGCACGGCCCTGCTGTGCCGCCCCGGTTTGGCGCCTGGTGCACCGTCCGGATTGGGCGGCAGATCAGCGTCCGGCCCGCTGCGTGGTGCACCGTCCGGCTTGGGCGGCAGATCAGCGTCCGGCCCGCTGCGTGGTGCACCCTCCGGCTTGGGCGGCAGGGGCGGAAGCCCCGGGGATTCCTGGGGCGGCACGCCGTCGTCGTCATCCTTATGCATTCTGGTGTTCCTTACGCAGCGAGCCCTCGTCCCGTGAAAGGCCGAAGTTCAGCCTGCGGGCGGGTACGGGAATGGCAAGAATGATGGTCAGTCCGATCACGATCGCCTGGGCCAGCCCGGAAGGGAATGCCCACGGATTCTCATAGCGGATGGTCAATTGCCCCCCTTGCGGCGGCAGTGTAAAAGCCTGCGCCCAGTCGGAGGTAGTTGACGTCAGGCGTCGTCCATCCAGCCACGCACTCCAACCGGCATCGGCTCGCTCCGCCAGGACAACCAATCGCCCTTCCTCGCCCGGGGATACCGGAACGTCGACGGACTCGAGACCGGAGGGAACCATCGCGACGGTTGAGCCCTTTCCGTCAACAATGCGCACCCGGTGGGCGATGTCGGCGGCATCGATGACTGGCTGGTTCAGCGGACTGATCCGCCACAGCCAGCCGACGTCCGTCTGGCCTACAGTGACAAGACCAGGAACGGCATCCATTCTGCTGGCCGTGAGCTGCGCGGCCGTGTCGGCGGCACGGAGAACCACAAAGCCGACGCCCAACTGCTCCAGCTCAGGACGGGGATCCACGCCCTGAGCCGCAACTATGGTGGCAACGGCTGTACGGAGGGAGGCTGTGGCGGCGTCGTCGTCCCTGACCGTTTCCTCCCCAGGCTCCCCCATGATGTTACGGGCGGCCGCGATGGTGGACAGGTCGTCAAGGGTGGTCCCCGCGCCGCGCATCAGGGTGGCCTCAAAGGAGCCGTCCTCCTGCGTACTGATCAGGAGAGTCCGGGTCTGTTCCGGCCCCACACCGCGGTCGATGGCAGTCGCGGGCAGTATCCGTGGTTGGGTTGCCGCTATCAGCATCGGCGTGCCCAGCGGCTGGCCCTGCTCAGGGCCGTCCTCACGGGCGGCCTGGGGCATGACGTTTTGGGCCGTCCATGCAGTGAGACCGGCGAGAGGACCGGCGAGAAGCATGATGGCTGTCAGAATGGCCAGAGAACGGGTGGCAACACGCCTTCCCGGCAAATCTGTAACTCGTTCGGAGACGGCCAGCAGCCTCTCCGCTCCAATGACCGCTGCCCCCAGCAACGCAATGGAAGCGGCAGAAACAAACGGGCCAGTGAAGGGTGTCACGAGGGTGCCTGTCGACTCCCCGGTTGCAACCTTGCCAGCCAACCAGCCTCCCGCGAGCATTATCAGCGCAGCCACCCACAGGGTTCGGGCTGTGGCAGCGCCCCGACCGCGCACAAAGAGGGCCGCTACGGCAAGCAACAAGCTGGGCAGGCCAACAAGGATGGCCAGGAGCAGAGCCCACGGAATGGTGTAGCCGGAAAAAACGGGAAGGCCTGACAGTCCGCCAAAAACGTCAAACTCCAGTGGCTGTCCCAGTACTTGCTGCCACAAAGGGGCAGCATCAAATGCAAGGGGCAGTCCCGGGTCAGCCAACAGGGCGCGCGGACGGTCCAGCAAAGAAAGTCCGAAAGGAACGAAGAGGACAGCACTCGGCAGCAGCGCCCACCAAAGGGTCCTCCCGCGGCCGCGCAACATGACGCCCAGCAGGACTATCACTGCGCATGAAGGCAACAGCAGTGATGGCGCAGCGGCAGTTACAACTGCCAAAGCCAGGCCCGCCGCGGCAGCCGCAGTCCAGGAGGGAGTTCCGTTGATTCCGGGCTTGCTGGGCGGATTTTCGCGGAACCGCGGCTCCCCCTCTGCAGGAAGACCGAACGGCCCATGGCCGATTGCGGTGCCCGTGGCACGCAACAGGGCAAGGACCAGCAATGGCAGCATTACGTGCGCCAGAAGAGCGCCCAGGCGGCCTTGGTTCAGCGCAACCTGAACGGCCGGGGCTCCCGCCCAAAGCAGCGCCGCGATGAAGCGGATCCTTCGGCGAGCGGTGAATCCCCCGGACGCAAACCAGGCCGCCAGGCCGGAAAGCGGCATCGCGAGGAAAACGAGCCAGGTAATAACCACATTGCCGTTTCCACCGCCGAGGACGCTGAGCACCCACAGGAGGAACGCGAAGGGGTCACTGTGGCCGGGCATACCGGCTCCCAGTCCTATCCACCAGCTCGAGGCGTGGTGCGAGACCTCGGCAAGGCCTGACGAGACAGGGAGGAGGGCTCCACCGGAAACGGCTTCAGCCTGGAACAGGGTCACCAGCCCAGTCACTGAAGCGACGGCGGCCAGGATGACCACGGCCAACGCGCCGTTTCCCACCCAACCTCGTTTTGTGGTGGTTAGAGCGGCAAAGTCATCGGTTGAATCTCCGCTTGGCTGCTCGTCCAGGGGATCGTTGGAGAGTGCATCGTCGGAATCGTGGGAGCCAATCGCTTCCATCAGCGAACGCCGGTGCGACCATACCTCGCGGCGGGGCGTTTGCAGGCCCTTGATGACGGAGCGACGGATACGCCTGGTACGTGCAGCTTCGCGCCGGCCCCGCAGTACGGCAGCCGGTCGGCTCAATGAAACCAGGGTGGCGAGCAGTTGGGAGAATCCGTGACCGGGATCCTTCACTGCAATGCTTAACACCAGCTTGAACAGGCTGCCCAGCAATGCACCGATGGCGTGCCCGGGAACCTTCCACAATTGTGAATGCTTGAGCCGAAGGTAGACCTGGGCCTTTCTCGCCGCGGCGGCATTGCCCAAGGCATGCGGGCGGTGGGCCACATGGAAGACCTTCGCTGAAGGCACAACCACCACCCGGTGGCCTGCAAGTCTGTTGCGCCAACAGAAGTCGACGTCGTCGCCCGTTCCCGGAAGGGCAGCGTCGAAGCCCTTGAGGTCCTCCCAGACATCGCGGCGCACCAGCATGCCGGCCGAATTGACCGCAAACGTATCTGTCCTGCCGTCGTACTGGCCCTGATCGAGTTCGTCAATCTCGATAAGTGTCAGTCGCTCACCCCAGCGGCTGGTGGAAAGCCCGACGTCGATGAGGCGGCGGCCGGCGTCCCAATCCAATTGCTTGCACCCTGCTACCGTCACCGAGGGCGCACGTTCGACGGCGTACAACAGCTCGGCAAGGGCGCCAGGATGGGGTGCGGCGTCGTCGTGCAGCAGCCAGATCCATTCGTTGGCCGTTTGGCTCTCCGGGTTCCACGGCGACTTAGCAGCCAGGCCGGCCCTGATGGCGCCTCCCATACCGGTTTTTGTACCGTTGAAGGAGACGACATTCGCCTGCCCGAAGGCTTCTTCCAGGAGTGCTGCCGAGTTGTCACGGGAACCGGTGTCCACGCCAATAAAGGCATCAACAGGGCGGGTCTGCTGCGTCAGCGCAGCCAAGGTCCGGGGGAGATAGCCACCGCCGTTGTGGGAGACCACAACGGCCGTGACCAGTACGTCCTGATGAATCAGACCGCTCGCTTTCTCAGCCGGCGACGCTCACGCTCGGAGAGGCCTCCCCAGATGCCAAACCTTTCATCGTTCGCCAACGCGTATTCCAGGCATTGAGAGCGAACATTGCATGCTCCGCAGACCTTTTTAGCGTCACGGGTTGATCCGCCCTTTTCAGGAAAGAACGCTTCCGGATCGGTTTGGGCGCACAACGCATCGGTCTGCCATCCGAGTTCGCCTTCGTCGTCGAAGCCTTGCTCGAAGGGTAGGCCGATCCAGACTGGCTGGGCGGTGGTTCCCGCATGGAGCGTCTGCAGCTCCATAGGCGGGTCAAGAGGATCGTCGTCCTGCTTCTGGGTCCCCACCAGAAGTGCCTCGTGCGCGGCCAAAAATGCTGTGGCCTGGTCCTGCAGCGAATCTTTAGTGCTTTGGTCGTACCGTTCCGCGGCATCCGGGTCAGCCGGATCCACGTACCAGTCGCTTGGTACCCCCCTTGAACGGTATTTTGCCGTTGCCTGACCGGCGACGACGGCATCTTCCTGGATACGCTCAGCTTGCCCCATGGCGTCCCTTCCTGATGTTTCCGCCCTTGACTGCATCCTGTGGCACTCGGTTGTGTGCCACGTAGTCGCGCAAGGGCTTTCGATAACTAATTACACGTGTGTAAGTAGCGGTGCGTCAAGCGGCGTCCGGGATAATAATCAACGCCAGGCGCGTTTCGGCGCCGCGCCACGCCCGGGAATTTTTTGCCAGGACCCCGCAGCATCAAGGATTTTGACAGCATGCTGACTTATTTTGGAGGCATTTACCGACATCCCGGGGAAGTTCCGGTCACGGTTAAATAACACCACCAACGTTATTAAGTTAAACGTGTCGGAGGTCTCGCAGTAAGTTCCCAGCATCCCGGTTCAAGGCCCGGAAAGCCTCCCAATACAGCCGCAGCAGGTCTCGATTCAACGCCTTGGGTCCCGGTTCAACGCCGTAAGGGGTCGTGGCAAGATGGGAGCTATGAGCATCCCGGCGACTGAACTGATGACGGCCCTGCGTTCCGGACATTCCACCTCACCGCGGCTTACCTGGTACGGACCCGACTCAGAACGTGTGGAGCTTTCGGGCCGGGTACTGGACAATTGGGTGGCTAAAACCAGTAATCTGCTCCAGGACGAGCTCGATGCCGGCCCCGGCTCCCGCCTCAGGCTTGACCTGCCGCCGCACTGGAAATCGGTCATTCTGGCCTTGGCTGCCTGGCAGCTCGGGATGACCACCGTATTGGACGACGGCGAAGCGGACCTTCTTGTCACCGGAGAGCCCGGAGCGCAACGAGGTTCAGCCACATACGACGCCGTCGTTGCGGTTCCTCTGCCGGCATTGGCCATGCGCTGGCCCGGTGACCTGCCACCGGGCGTCGTTGACTACGCTGCCGAGGTCCGCTCCCACGGGGACGTTTTTATGCCCCATACCGATCCCGATCCCACGGACCCGGCCGTCACATCCGCTGATGGAACCACCTACCGTCACTCTGACCTGCTCGACGGCTTCGCCGTAAGCCATCAAAACGGGGCCCGGCTCTTGGTGAAGGCGGGCGAGGGGCTGGAGCAGGTCCTGATGCAGTCCTTGGGAGCCTGGCGGCAGGATGGGTCCGTCGTTCTGGTGCACACCGACGTGGAGATTACGGACAAGCTCCTCGCCAACGAGCGCGTGCAAGGCAGCTGACACTGCGGCTCAACTCACAGAGCAGCTCAGTGGACGGACGTACTCAGAGAACTTTTCCTGGCCCGTCGGGATCCTTGACGGCCTTCCGGATTCCCGCTTCCGAGGCATCCTGTCCCGGCACAGTGACTGCTTCCTTCTCGTGGGCGTGCGGGTGCAGTTCAATGAGCTCGTGATCGTGGGAGAACTCCGGCTCTTCGTCGAGTTCCTTGTTGAAAACGAGGAACCGGTAAGCAAAGAATCTCACTACCGTTGCCACCAGAATGCCAAAGACTCCTGCCAGGAAGAGGAGGTTCTTGTCAGTGATGTTGAGGCCGTACTGCGCCGCAGCCGTCAGGCCGGTGGAGATCCCGATGCCGATGCCATTGATAAGCGCGAACATGATGAACTCGCGTGTCACGTTGTCCTGCCGGCGGTGGCGGAACGTCCAGAGGCGGTTCGCAATCCACGAGAAGATGGTTGCGACAGTGGCTCCTACCAGCCGGGCCTTTGCATTGCTGTCGATCATCGGACCGTGCATGAGGTAGTAGGTCAGCCCGTTGTCGATAACAAACGCCACACCGCCCACAGCACCGAACTTGGCAACCTCGCGCCAGAAGAGCGAGGCAAGGCCCCGGATACGCTCTGCAACTGAGTAAAACATGGCCCTCCATGGCTGAATGAACATTAGGCCACTGGGCCGAGAGTCCATTTTAGCCCGGTAGGCTGGGAGACTACTCCGAATATCCTCCTTTTACGCGCCTGGAGCAGACGAATGAGGCGTAAAACACGTTCGTGGCGGGGTGGAAGTCCGCAACCGGCCCCCCGTTCTGTAGGCTGGCACATGTGACTTTTCCAGTAATCGGCGTAGTTGGCGGCGGCCAATTAGCGCGCATGATGGCCCCTGCAGCTACCGCCCTCGGTTTCGAACTCCGCGTTCTGGCCGAAGGGGACGACGTTTCGGCAGTCTCGGCGGTACCCACCGCTCCCGTCGGCGACTACAAGGACCTGGACGCCCTCTTGGAGTTCTCCCGCGGCCTTGACGTTATGACTTTCGATCACGAGCACGTCCCCACCGAACACCTCCGCGCCCTCCTGGAGGCAGGAGTCAACGTTCAACCCGGACCCGATGCCTTGGTTAACGCCCAGGACAAGCTGATCATGCGTGCCGCCATCGATCGTTTAGAGCTCCCTAATCCGGCGTGGGCGGCTGTGCACGATGTAGGGGAACTTACTGAGTTCGGTGACAAAACCGGCTGGCCCGTGGTGTTGAAAATGCCCCGGGGCGGCTACGACGGCAAAGGGGTGCGGATTATCGCAACACCGGAGGAAGCAGCTGCCGCCGGCGATTGGTTCGACGCCATGAACCCCCTCCTGGCTGAAGCCAAGGTCGATTTCAGCAGGGAACTCTCGGCCCTCGTCGCCCGGACCCCGGACGGTGAATCCCGGGCCTGGCCTGTGGTGCACACGGTGCAGGTGGACGGAGTGTGTGACGAGGTTATCGCCCCAGCCCAGGGCATGTCGCTCGATGTGGCTGCGGCCGCCGAAGAGGCAGCGGTCCGCATCGCCAATGAGCTCGGAGTGACCGGCGTCATGGCTGTGGAAATGTTCGAGACGCCAGGGGTAGGCGCAGGTTTCCTGATCAACGAACTGGCCATGCGCCCGCATAACACCGGCCACTGGACCCAGGACGGATCGGTGACCAGCCAGTTCGAACAGCACCTCCGTGCGGTCCTCAACCTTCCCCTCGGCGCCACCGACGTCCTTGGCGCAGTGGCGGTCATGAAAAACTTCCTGGGCGGAGAGAACCAGGACCTATATTCGGCCTATCACCTGGCCCTCGCCGTCGAGCCGGCTGCCAAGGTGCACTGCTACGCCAAAGCGGTGCGTCCCGGCAGGAAGATAGGCCATGTCAACCTGGTGGGCGCCTCGGCGGCGGATGTTGAATCCCTCAGGGAACGCGCGACGACGGTCGCCGCCACCATCCGTGACGGCCGGCGTCCTGCCCAGGCAGCAGCTGCAACTTCCGAGGAGAACTCATGACCAGCGAATCTGCGGCTCCTTCCGGCACCGCACAGCCCGTTCCCATTGTGGGCCTGGTCATGGGCTCGGACTCCGACTGGCCGGTCATGGAAGCCGCCGCCGATGCCTTGGCAGAGTTTGGAATCCCCTTTGAAGCGGACGTTGTGTCGGCACACCGCATGCCTCTCGAAATGATCCGTTACGGCCAATCCGCCCATGAACGCGGCTTGCGCGTCATCATCGCAGGTGCAGGCGGGGCCGCCCACCTGCCGGGAATGTTGGCGTCGGTGACGCCCCTGCCTGTCATCGGCGTCCCTGTTCCGCTGAAGACCCTTGACGGCATGGATTCCCTGCTCTCCATCGTGCAAATGCCGGCCGGAGTGCCGGTAGCGACAGTCTCCATCGGTGGGGCCCGCAATGCAGGGCTGCTCGCTGTTCGGACGCTCGCCTCCGGGACCGATGAACTCGCCCTCCGTCTCCGCGGCGAGCTGCTGGAATTTGCGCAGGAACTCAACAACGTCGCCACCCGCAAGGGCGAGGCCCTCCGCCAGAAAGCCGGCGAAGTGTTCTCCGACGGAAACGTCATTCGCCGGGGCAGCCGTTAGGGAGCACAAGATGTCCAACACCCAACTACACAGGGATGAGCAGCAAGGTGGCGCCCTGACGGACCCGGTACGTCATCCCGGCAGTGCAGCGGCTCCCGTCAGGACCAAGCGTGCCTTCGTCCTGGTCCTGCTGACATTGTTCGTGCCCGGCAGCGCGCAGATTGTTGCCGGCGACCGCAGACTGGGCCGGCGTGCCCTGCGTGTGACCTTGGCAGCCTGGGCGCTGATTGTGCTCCTGCTTGTCCTGGTAGCAACGAACCGGACGCTGTTGATCGGAATCGTCACCAACCCGGTCACATCCCTGATTCTCATCCTGCTCCTGGTTGCACTGGCGGTGGGATGGGCCATTTTGTTCATCAATACCCTCCGGCTGATCCGTCCCGTCCTTCTTGAGCCCCGCGTCCGGCCCGTCGTCGGCGCTGCGTTGGTACTTGCCATGGTCCTGAGCAGCGGTTCCCTGGGCTATGCTGCCTATCTGCTGAACGTCGGCCGAAACGCCATCGGCAGTATCTTCAATGCAACAGGGCCCGCCATCGAACCCTCAGAGGGCAGGTACAACTTCTTAATGATGGGCGGTGACGCCGGTGCGGACCGCACCGGACGACGTCCTGACAGCCTGTCCGTGATCAGCGTCGACGCCGAAACCGGCAAGACAGCCATTATCTCCATCCCCCGCAACCTGCAGAACGCACAGTTCAGCGAAGACTCGCCGATGCGCCAGATTTACCCTGACGGCTATGACTGCGGCAATGAATGCCTCATCAACGCCATCAACACCGAGGTCACCAATGAACACCAGGATCTGTATCCCGGTGTGTCCGACCCAGGTGCACAGGCAACTCTCGAAGCCGTCTCGGGCTCCCTCGGCATCAAGGTGCAGGCATACGTCCTCGTGGACATGGAGGGCTTCTCCAAGCTCATCGATGCCATGGGCGGCATCAGGATCAAGGCCGGAGGGTGGGTTCCCATGAGCGGCCCGATGGTGGACGAGGCGAACGGGATCCATGGCATGCCGGAGGGGTGGATTCCTGCAGGTGAACAGCATCTGGATGGTCACCACGCGCTCTGGTATGGCCGGTCGCGGGAATTTGTGGACGACTATTCACGCATCCAGCGGCAACAATGTGTCCAGCAAGCCATGCTGAAGCAATTGGACCCGGCTACCCTCTTGTCCAAATTCCAGGACATCGCCGAGGCCGGAACCAAGGTGGTGGACTCCAACATCTCGGCTTCCCAGCTGGGGAGCTTTGTGGATCTTGCAGTGAAGGCCAAGGGGCAGGACGTCGCCCGCCTGACTATCGGCCCGCCGGACTTTGATGCCTCCTTCTCCACTGTCCCGGACTTCGGCATTATCCACGACAAAGTGCGCCAACTGCTGGGCAGCCAGGCGTCCCCGTCGGCTGGTGCCCTGGACGACGCCATGGTCCCTCCGGCCCGGCGGGCCGCCTCCGGCGGTTGGCCCATGGCGGCGGGACCGGTCACTGGGGTGCCCCTGACGCAGCCCGCTCCGGCGCCGTCGGACTTCACACCTGTGACCACAACGCCCGACGGGCAACCGATCACAGCGGAACTGCTGAATGAGTTCAAACGCAACGGCGACGAACAGTCGATCCGCGAGCTCGTAGCCACCAACGGCCAGTGCGCACCCTTATAAACCCTCCCGGCCGCCGACGACAGTAAGCCGGCCACACGATGCAGCCATACGAAGCAGCAAAAGATAGGGATTCCTGGTTTTGTACGAAATTGAGAATGTCCTCCGCCCTTACGCTTGGGGTTCGAAGACGGCAATAGCAGGCTTTCTGGGACGGCCGGTGTCCGGCGGACCGGAAGCCGAACTATGGCTCGGCGCCCACCCCGGCGCCCCTTCCGTCGCGAAGACGGCCGACGGAGGTATGCAAAGGCTGGACGCCCTCATCGCCGCCGACCCCGCGCACCACCTCGGCGCTGCAAGCATGGCTGAGTTTGGACCCCGGCTGCCGTTCCTCCTGAAGGTGCTGGCTGCCGAGAGCCCGTTGTCCCTGCAGGTCCATCCCACGCTTGAGCAGGCCAGAGAAGGTTTTGCCCGGGAGGAAGCTGCCGGAGTGGACCGCAATGCTGTGGAACGCAACTATAAAGACAACAACCACAAACCTGAAATGATCTTCGCGGTGACGGGGTTCGAGGCACTCTGTGGATTCCGTCCGATTCCCTCCAGCCTCGCTTTGCTGGAGCATGTTGCGCGTTCCATGGAGCAACTGTCGTTGGACGTTCCGGCTGTTCTAGGCCACGTTAAGGAGGACTTGAAGGGGAACCCGGAATCTGAAGGGCTCAGGGCAGCATTTACGCGCCTGATCAGCGGAGGCCAGGACGTTTCCGACGCCGTCGGGGACCTTGTCGGTGCGGTAAAGGCGGGCTTGATCCAGAAGCCCTACGAGAAGGAACTCGCCACGGCCCTTGAGCTGAACGAGCATTACCCGGGCGATCCTGGTGTGCTGATTTCTCTGTTGCTGAACCGCATTTCGCTCAGGCCCGGCGAGGCGATGTATCTTCCTGCCGGCAACATCCACGCTTACCTGCACGGGTTGGGCATCGAGGTCATGGCGTCGTCAGACAACGTCCTCCGCGGCGGCCTGACGCCGAAATTCATTGACGTCCCGGAACTGCTCAAAACCATTGACTTCTCGGCTGTTGCGGTGCCCATGCTCGCGCCCGAGTTGTCGGGTTTGGGGCAGGAGCTGTACTGCCCGCCGTTCAAGGAGTTCCAGTTGCAGCATGTCGTGCTTGCACCAGGGGCCGAGCCCGTGCCGGTCGCGCAGTCCGGGGCGGCCCTGATCATCGTGGTTTCCGGCTCTGTGTTGCTCGACTCCCCCAAGGGAGATCTTCACCTCGGCCGAGGCGGGAGTGCATATGTGCCCGCAGCGGAGGCGCCTGTGAACATCCATCCAGTGTCCGGGGCGACGGAAACTGCCCGTGCTTTTGCCGTGACCACAGCATTGAGGGCGTGATCGTGGAGTCTTTCCTGCAATCCCCTGCGTGGGCCGGCTTCCAGCGCTCCCTCGGCAGGGCAGTGCATGAGGAGTCCGGCCCGGGCTGGAGCTTCCTGGCCATCGAAGAGAAGAATCCGGCCGGGACGGTGCTGTACACGCCGTACGGTCCGGTGGCTGATTCTCTGGAGTCGTTCGACAAGGCCTTGGCACCGCTGGTGGCGCTGGCGAAGCGGTGCGGTGCAGTCTGTGTCCGGATCGAGCCCGTCAAGGCGGGGCTTCCCTCCGATGAAGCCGAGGCCCTGCTGCGGCGTCGTGGACTCGAACCGGCGCCGACGAACCAGCAGCCTGAACTGAGTTGGATTATTGACCTGGAGCCGGACTTCAAGGACATCCTTGCTGCCATGAAGCCGGTCAACCGCAATCTCTACCGGAACATCCACAAAAAGGGTGTGACCTTCCGCAGTTCGCAGGATCCGGAAGACATCGGAGTGCTTCTTAACTTCCTCCACATGACGGCCAGGCGGAACGGCTTCAAGCCCCAAAGCGATGAATACCTGCGGCAGGTGGCAGCTTCGCTTATGCCTGCAGGCGCTGCCACGCTGTACATCGCCGAACTCCATGGCGGGCCCATCGCAGCTGCCTTGGCCTATGATTCCGCGGACACACGGACGTACGCCCATGCCGCCCTGGACGACACCCATAGGAAGCTCAGCGCCGGGATCCCCTTGCTGGTGACCCTCATTGCCGAGGCCAAGGAAAAAGGGCTCAAGTACGTGGATCTCTGGGGCGTGGCCCCCTCGGACCAACCTGACCATAAGTGGGCGGGCTTTACCGCCTTCAAGAAGTCCTTCGGCGGCCACGAAGTTGCCTACGCCGGCACGTGGGATCTCCCGGTCAAGAAAATCCGCTACTCCGCCTACCAGCTCGCGCGCAAAGCCCGGGACAAGGCGAAAGCCCTCCGAAGGAAAGTCCCCGCGCGAACCGGGAGCTGAACCGCTCTCGACGCCGGGCCCTTAACGCGAGACGGCAGCCAATGACCGCAACCGTTGGGTTGGAGGTCATTAGCTGCCTGTTCGCGGAGGGGCAGAGCGTGCGCGCCTAGCGGCGGGCGTAGCCTTCCCACTTGCTCGCCTGGTGCTCGCCGTCTACGAAGCGGATGGTGCCGGACTTGGAGCGCATCACGATGGACTGGGTGAGGACCTTGTCCTTGGCGTAGCGCACGCCCTTGAGGAGGTCACCGTCGGTGATGCCCGTCGCGGCAAAGTAGCAGTTGTCGCTGGTAACGAGATCGTTCGTTGAAAGCACGCGGTCAAGATCATGGCCGGCGTCGATGGCCTTCTGCTTCTCGTCATCGCTGGTGGGCCACAGCCGGCCCTGGATCACGCCGCCAAGTGACTTGATGGCGCAGGCAGCGACGATGCCTTCGGGGGTGCCACCGATGCCCATCAGGGCGTCGACTCCTGTGCCGGTACGGACTGCAGCAATCGCGCCGGCAACATCGCCGTCCATGATGAATTTGGTGCGGGCTCCGGCTTCGCGGATTTCCTCCACGAGCGGGCGGTGCCGGTCGCGGTCAAGGATCATGACGTTAAGCTGGTTGACCTTGACACCCTTGGCCTTGGCGATCAGGTGCAGGTTCTGCTTCACCGGTAAACGCAGGTCAACCATATCGGCGGCTTCCGGGCCGGTGACCAGCTTCTCCATGTAGAACACCGCAGAGGGGTCGAACATGGAACCGCGCTCGGCAACGGCCAGAACGGCGAGTGCGTTGTTGATGCCCAGGGCGGTCAGTCGCGTTCCATCGATGGGGTCGACGGCGACGTCACACTCGGGGCCGGTGCCGTCACCGACCTGCTCGCCGTTGAAGAGCATGGGTGCTTCATCTTTTTCGCCTTCACCGATGACCACAACGCCATTGAAGTGGACGGTCTGAAGGAAGGAACGCATGGCGTCGACGGCGGCACCGTCCGCTTTGTTCTTGTCCCCGAAGCCAACCCAGTGGCCGCCGGCAATTGCTGCAGCCTCGGTGACGCGGACAAGTTCAAGGGCGAGGTTGCGGTCAGGCTCGTCCAGCCCGACGGCGAGCGACGGAGAAAGTGTGGAGTACTTCTGGGTAATAGACGCAGGTGACACGTGGACCTCTTCTTTGAGTGGCGATCATTGAACCCGTACGGCCGGAAGTCCGTACGGTGATTCCTCTGCTTCGATCATAGTCGCGGCCGCAAGCGAAGGTCGCGAAATGACTCGGCCGGGAAATACGGCAGCATCTCACCGCCAAACGGACCGAGTGTGAGAACGTCCTGGGAATAAGCGACTATAGAGGGGTGAGTGATATGCAGGACAAGCCCGTCAGCAATGCCCCGGCACCAGCCGCGGGCACCGCTCCCGACGCCCCCGTCCAAACCCAGATCAAGCCCGTAATCCCCGCTGCAGCAGCGAAACGGGCCAATGCATCGGTTATCGGAATGATCATCGCGCTGGCCGTGAGCATTGCCGCGTTCCTTCCCATCGTCCTGATGAACCCCGCTCCGAAGAGTGACGGTTTCCGGCCCGACATCAACGTCAGTGCAGTGGCACAGAATGCTGCGGATGTGGCCGGATTCACACCGGTGGCTCCCAATCCCGGCGACACATACAGCCCCAATTACGCGCGGTGGGAATCCGGAACGGAAAGCGGAGTGCCCACTTGGGAAATCGGCTACGTCACGCCTAAAGAGGCGTTTATCGGCCTGGCCCAGACGGTACAAGCCAATCCGACCTGGCTCGTGCAGCAGGTTGAGAACGCCCCGGTAACAGGAAAACGGAACGCCGGAGGCTTGGACTGGGAGTTACGGGATTCCGGAAAAGGCAAGAAAAGCATGGTCCTGGTCCACAGGGGAACCACAGTGGTGCTGACCGGGGCTGCACAGCTGGACGAGTTTTCGGTGCTGGCGGCCGCCGTCGTCCAGTCCCTGAACAGTAACCCTCCCGCAACAGTTTCACCTTCGGCCGCCCCTTCGCCGTAAGGTATTGGCCGTGGCTACTTATCTGACTCCTGCGCTGGCATGGCGCCGCCTTCGCGAAGGCAACGAGCGCTTTGTTACCGGTCAATCCTCCCATCCGAACCAGGACGCATCCCGGCGCTCCTCTCTGGTCGAGAACCAGCACCCTTTCGCTGTCATCTTCGGCTGTTCCGATTCCCGGCTTGCTGCCGAAATTATCTTCGACCTTGGCCTCGGCGATGCCTTTGTGGTGCGCACCGCCGGGCAGGTCATTGACGACGCCGTCCTCGGCTCGCTGGAGTACAGCGTCAGCGAACTGGCCGTGCCGCTGATCGTGGTACTGGGGCATGACAGCTGTGGCGCTGTCAGCGCCACCAAGACGGCCGTCGAGACCGGCAAAATGCCGATTGGCTTCATCCGCGACCTCGTGGAGCGGATCACGCCTTCAGTGCTGACGTCACTCCGGAACGACCAGCACGAGGTCAACGACATGGTGGTTGAGCACGTCAAGCAGACGTCGCAACGGCTCGTGGATAGTTCGCGTGTGATTTCCACCGCAATTGAAACCGGCCGGGTGGCGGTCATTGGGCTCTCTTACAGTCTTGCAGAAGGCCGCGCTCACTTCATTTCCGGAGTCGGAGACCTGTAAATGGGTTCCGGCGGGTCCAGCGCGGCTCGCGGGAACAGCGGACAGCGGGGCCCTTCATGGTTTTCAGTGCAGGGCCCTAGCGACCTAAGCTAGCCCCATGACTTCCACTACTGAAGAGTTCCGCATTGAACATGACACGATGGGCGAAGTCCGCGTCCCCGTGAACGCACTGTACCGCGCCCAGACGCAACGTGCAGTGGAGAACTTCCCCATCTCCGGCAAGACCCTCGAACGCGCCCACATCGAAGCGCTCGCGCGGGTAAAGAAAGCTGCAGCCCTGGCGAACGCAGAACTGGGAGTGCTCGACGGCGAGCTTGCCCAGGCGATTGCCGACGCTGCCGATGAGGTCGCTTCGGGAAAGTACGACGGCGACTTCCCCATTGACGTGTTCCAGACCGGTTCGGGTACATCGTCGAACATGAACACCAATGAGGTCATCGCCGAGCTCGCCTCGCGCGCCCTCACCTCCGCCGGAAGCGACAAGGTGGTCCACCCGAACGACCATGTCAACGCCTCGCAGTCGTCCAACGACGTTTTCCCAACATCCGTCCATGTCGCCGCAACTTCGGCCCTCATCAACGACCTCATCCCGGCCTTGGGCTACCTGGCCGATTCGCTGGACCGGAAGGCCGTCGAGTTCAAGGACGTCGTAAAGTCCGGCCGCACCCACCTGATGGATGCCACCCCTGTCACCCTGGGCCAGGAATTCGGAGGCTACGCGGCGCAGGTCCGTTACGGCATCGAGCGGATCAACGCTTCACTCCCCCGCGTTGCCGAGGTTCCCCTCGGTGGCACCGCTGTTGGCACGGGAATCAACACCCCGGCAGGCTTCCCGGAGCGCGTCATTGAACTGCTGGCCGCAGACACCGGGTTGCCCCTGACAGAGGCCCGCAACCACTTCGAGGCACAGGCCAACCGTGACGGCCTCATCGAAGCTTCCAGCCAGCTGCGCAACATCGCGATCTCCTTCATGAAGATCAACAATGACCTCCGCTGGATGGGTTCGGGTCCCAACACGGGCTTGGGCGAAATCGCTATCCCTGACCTGCAGCCCGGCTCCTCGATCATGCCCGGCAAGGTCAACCCGGTCATCTGCGAAGCGTCCATCATGGTGTGCGCCCAAGTTATCGGCAACGACACCGCCATCGCATGGTCCGGCACCAACGGCGCTTTTGAGTTGAACGTCGGCATCCCGGTCATGGCTGCCAACCTTCTGGAATCCGTGCGCCTGCTGGCCAACACCAGCCGGGTGATGGCCGACAAGATGATCGACGGCATTACAGCCAACGTTGAGCGTGCCCGCTTCCTCGCGGAAGCTTCCCCGTCCATCGTCACCCCGCTCAACAAGTTCATCGGCTACGAGAACGCAGCCAAGATCGCCAAGAAGGCGGTTGCTGAGGGCCTGACCATCCGCGAAACAGTGGTGGCCATGGGCTTCCTCGAGCGCGGCGAACTGACCGAAGAGCAGTTGGACACGGCCCTCGACGTGATGTCCATGACGAGGCCTCCGCACAAGGCATAGGTCCCCACCGCCTCCCTTGCTTCGCTGCGCTCAGCCAGGGAACCCTCGGCGGCGGAGGCCCCAGGCGGAGTTCGACGGCTTTAACCAATCCGACGGCGGCCCGGCATCTTTCGCACGAAAGGTAACGGGCCGCCGTCGTTATGGACAGAGTAGGGGCTGTACCGGGTTAAGCCAGGATCTGCAGCAGCACCTTTCGCTAGATGACTGATATATCAATTCTCAGGCGCGATGTTAGGATTGGATCACAGCAGAGTCAGTAGGCTTCACGAAGATTCCGCTTCGGCCAGATACCGAGGAATGGAGAGTCCCTTGAACGCACTTCCCGTCCTGCCGCCGGCAGAAGATACCGTCCTGTCCCAGGCAGAGGCAGCCTACCGGCAGTTGCGCGACAAGCTGATCATGCTGGAAATCAGGCCCGGCGAGCCCATCAATGACGGACAGCTGGCAGCTGAGCTTGGTTATGGGCGCACTCCTGTAAGGGAGGCCATCAAACGTCTTGAGATCGACCATCTGGTGGTCTCCTACCCACGGCGAGGAACGTTCGCCACCAGCGTGGACTTCACTGAACTTGCCGACGTCTCCGAGATCCGCGAACTCCTGGAGCCGCTCGCAGCACGTCGCGCAGCAAAGAGGGCAAGTGCCCCGATGCGGCAGGAGCTCCTGGCCACGGCCACGACCATTGCCACCATGGACCCCAGCCCCGCGGAGTCCCGGGATCTCATGCGGTATGACCTGACAGTTCATCGGTTGATCTACAAGGCCGCCGCAAATCCTCACCTCGAAGACACCCTGATCCGCTACGACAATCTCGCGACACGTATTTGGTGCCTGGTGTTGGACAAAGTCCCGTCGGTCAGTGGCCACATCACTGAGCATGTGGACTTACTCAAGGCAGTGGCTGAGGGTGACGCCGACAAAGCAGGCGAGCTGGCCCTTCACCATGTTACGAGCTTTGAGCAGACCATCCGCAAAGTTCTGTAGCGAGTGCCTACCTGCGCTTCCGGAGTTTTGGCCAGTTCACGTTCAGCAGCACCAGTGCCAGCAAGAGTGCGTCCACGGTCATGATTCCGGCTATAAGGTACGCCCATCCAGCCACAATAATCTCCTGACTTGGTCCCCCAGGCCGATCGATTTCTCAAGTGTCGCACGGCCGGGGCCCAGACGGAATGCCTGGTCGGAGACCAAAGAAACGCCGGCTTTGACCTGCGCACCAACTCGCTTAATGGAATGTCAGCTTGGTCACATTTCCCGGTCTAGGATCGACACTGTGGAACTAATCGAGAGAACCCTACAGGCGGCCGTCTGGCGGGTATGCGGACCGCAGAAACTACTCGAGAGTGTGGAAAATGGCTTCGAACACTGACCCTGAATCGGACATTGAGGCTGAGGGCGGGCAGCAAGGTGGCGTGCAGTCCGTAGACCGGGCACTTGCTGTGCTGGAGATCCTGGCCCGGGACGGCCATGCCGGCGTGAGTGAAATCGCTGAAGAGATGCACATTCACAAATCCACTGCTTCACGGCTGCTCGGCTCTCTGGTCAGCAGGGAGATGGTCCATCAGAACAGCGAGCGCGGAAAGTACCAGCTGGGCTTTGGCATCCTGAGACTGGCCAGCTCCATTCCGGGCAGGCTGAGCCTGGTGCGGGAGGCCCGCCCTGTGCTGGAGAACCTGGCCGAGCAATACAAGGAAACAGTGAACCTGGCCGTTCTGCGATCCAATTACGCGGTGAATGTGGATCAGGCAATGGGCCCCTCAACATTGGCTACCTACGACTGGGTGGGCAGTCTCACGCCGCTTCACGCTACATCCAGCGGAAAAGTCCTGCTGGCGGCGCTTTCAGCCGAAGAGAGGGACCGGATCCTGAAGGAAACCGGAACGCCTGCCAGGACTCCCCGGACCATCACCAACAGGGGAAAGCTGGAAAGCCAACTGCTGGACGTTTCGCGCAATGGCTACGCGGTTGCCCGGGAGGAGTTCGAGATCGGGCTCAACTCCATGGCTGTTCCGGTGTACAACCACGTGGGAACCGTAATCGGCGCCGTCAGTATTTCCGGGCCGGCTTTCCGTTTCGATCCGGAGAAGACGCAGGGACTCGCTGAGGCGCTGAAGCAGGCAGGGATGCAGATCAGCGCGAACATGGGCTTCACTCGGAGGTAAGGGACTCATTGCATCGGTTCCTCCACGCCGACGCTTGAGCAGCCGCCCCTACCACCTTGCCCCTGTAATGCCGCCCCCTCGGAAAAGAGGCCCTTGCCCCTATCTGTCACTGGTGATTTCCTATGAGGATGGCAAACAGAGAATCTCCAGAGAGCCTGCCTTCAGACGAACACCTGCGGAAGGATGTGGCCCCCGAGTCCGTGGGCGACACCCAAGACGCCGCAGAGAATGATTTTGCGCCGGGACAAACAAATGCAGGGCAGCAAGTGGCGGGTCTCGCTTCAGCCAGTGGCTACGGCAGTGACCTGGATCCGGATAAGCAGTCCGAAGGAAACAATCCCGTGTAAGAAGTGCTGCTTAGCCGGCCCACTCTCCTTTGTCCCGGACGCCATTAAGGCGCGCGCCAGGTAATCCCGACGCGCCTTAGTCGAATTCGCTGGCTACTGTGAAACCTTCGCCAGCGTCTCCCGCTCCGCTCCAATGGTGGTGTTGTCGCCATGGCCCGTGCGCACCACAGTCTCGGGAGGAAGTGTCAGCAGGCGCTCCCGGATGGACGTGAGGATGGTGGGGTAATCACTGTAGGATCTGCCAGTGGCGCCAGGTCCGCCGTTGAAGAGGGTGTCTCCAGTGAACACCGTTCCTTCCCCCTCCAACAGGAAGCATGTGGAGCCGGGCGAATGACCGGGGGTGTGGATAGACCGCAGAGTGGCCCCTGCCACCTCTATGACATCTCCGTCGGCAAGGTCCCGCTCAGGCCTGTCGCCGGGATAGACCTGTTCCCACAGCATCTGGTCGTCAGGATGCAGGTAGACGGGCGCGTCAACTGCCTCAGCAACTTCCCTGGCCGCCCCGATGTGGTCGTTGTGCGCGTGGGTCAGGAGGATGGCTTGCACCTTCCGGCCACGGACCTGGCTGATGATTGCGGCAGCGTCATGCGGGGAGTCGATGATCACGCATTCGTCGTCGTTCCCCACGATCCAGACGTTGTTGTCCACGTCCCAGGTGCCACCGTCGAGCGAAAAAGTTCCCGAGGTGACCAGGTTCTCAATGGTCACGGCCATCAGAGCTTCACCGCCGCAGGGAGTTCAACAACGGACCGGAGGACCTTGCCCTCATGCATCCTTTCGAAGGCCTCCTCCACCTGGTCAATGGTGATCCGTTCCGTGACGAACGCGTCCAGGTCCAGGTTGCCCTGCTTGTAGTGCTGGACCAGCATCGGGAAGTCGCGGGACGGCAGGCAGTCCCCGTACCAGGAGGACTTCAGGGAGCCGCCCCGGCCAAAGACATCCAGCAGCGGCAGCTCGAGCTTCATGTCCGGCGTCGGGACGCCCACCAGCACCATGCGGCCGGCAAGGTCGCGGGCGTAGAACGCCTGCTTATACGTCTCAGGACGGCCGACGGCGTCAATCACCACATCGGCACCGTTGCCACCGGTCAGGGACCGAATAGCTTCGACCGGGTCCTCCTTCGAGGAATCAATCCCATGGGTGGCACCAAGGGTCCTTGCCAGCTCCACCTTGTTGGCGTCGATATCCACGGCGATGATCGTGGTGGCACCTGCCAGCTTCGCGCCGGCGATGGCTGCGATACCCACGCCGCCACAACCGATCACGGCGACGGACTCGCCGCGCTTGACCTCGCCAGTGTTGATGGCGGCCCCAATCCCGGCCATCACACCGCAGCCAAGCAGCCCGACGGCCGCGGGATCGACGTCCTCATCCACCTTGGTGCACTGCCCGGCAGCTACAAGGGTCTTCTCCGCGAAGGCGCCGATGCCCAGGGCGGGAGAAAGTTCTGTTCCATCCTCAAGGGTCATCTTCTGCGTGGCATTGTACGTGTTGAAGCAGTACTGGGGCTGTCCCTTCGCACAAGCCCGGCAATTGCCGCAGACGGCCCGCCAGTTGAGGATGACACGGTCCCCGGCTGCAACCTCGGTAACGCCGGGACCAACGGCGCTGACGACCCCGGTGGCTTCATGGCCCAACAGGATGGGGAAATCATCGGTGATTCCGCCCTGCTTGTAGTGCAGGTCGGTGTGGCAGACCCCGCAGGTAAGGATGTCCACCAAGGCCTCGCCAGGACCAGGGTCCGGCACCAGGATGGTCTCTACAGAAACGGGAGCGTTCTTTGCCCTGGAGATTACGGCCTTTACTTTGTGCACCATTTACTTCTGTTCCTTTCGTTGATCGGACGAATGTCGCCGATCCGACTAACAAATCCTAAGAGTTGCGGAGCCAGTATTGAGCTACCCAAAAGGGCGGCTGGCTGCACCCAAAGGGATGGCTCCTGGGCTGGCTGGGATCCCTTGTCGGATCGAGAAGGCCGCGAAGTGAACCTGTCCAGCAATTGCGTATTACACAACAAGATGCAAAAAGCGCGTACTGGAAAATATGACAGTCAGCAGGCAAGGGTGTCAATACAGTCGCGGAGCACCGCTTGCTGCAGAAGCAGGCCGAGGCTTTATCCAACCAGCAGGGCCGGGCGGGAAGCCGGGACAACATTTGAGGGCAACTGTTGGCAATTGGGCCTAGCGGTTCCGAACGCAGGCACCACCAACTGACGTCGGCATGTACTGCACGGCCTTAGGGTTCGAAGTGAACGGCCTCGGCAGGATCCAGTGCGAGGTGGATACTCGCCAGATGGCCGGGCATGAGCTCCGGCAGTTCGTCCAGACTGAACCAGCCCACGGCCAGTGATTCGTCGTCGTTGACCCGAGGCTCTCCGGCGACGTGGCGGCAGCGGAAAGCTACGTCGAGGAATTCGCAAACATCGCCGTTGGGGAATGTCACCGGGCCCACAGTGCCTACGGAGACCACACGCTCGGGTTCGGCGATGATCGCGGTCTCTTCAAAGATCTCGCGCACGATGCCCGGTGCGGGATGCTCCCCTGGTTCGAGCATTCCCGTAATCAGCGCCCACTGCCTGTTGTCTGCCCGCTGGCCCAGCAACACCCGGCCTTCATCGTCGAAGACAATGCCCCGGACGGCCGGCAGCCACAGCGGGTCGTTGCCGATCTTTTGACGGATTTTGAGAATGTACTCCGGAGTCGCCATCAAGCAAGCCTAGCTGAGGATCCATAACGGAAAGGGATAGGAAAGGTGAACGGCAGGGACATTTCAAAGGCACTGGCCTAACCGTAGGGAATGGGCCCGGAGTCCTTCAGCTCCACGGTGCCGTGGCTGTTCCGCAGCACCAAGGACTCCCCCGCCAGCTCCCAGGTCACCGCTTGTTTGAAGAGCTCATGAGTCCAGTTTTCATAGCTGTCTTCCGGGCCCTGGCACGCCATCTGCGTTAAGAGAGTCATACCGGGAATCAGTAGATTTCCTTTGACTGTCACGCCCACGCTCATCATGTTGCAGGGAGTCTTCACGGCAATTGTCCAGGTGCTGTTCATAAAAATGGACGACACCTCAAGAGGCTGGGCTTTGAGCCATTCGAGCTCGCCAGTGCCGTCCCGTCCGCCAACAGAGGTAAACGCACGGCACCCCAATGGTCCACCCTGACAGCTGGGTTGCGGATACGGCGTGGTCGTTCCGGCGGGCATTGTCTCCTGGGGCACGCCGGGTTCCGACAGCGAATCAAGAGGCACCGGGGGTTCGGAGAGCGTGCTGGCTACGGGCACTGTCGGCTTCACAGCAGGTGCCCCGGGCAGATCACCGCATCCTCCCAAGGCAACTGCCAACGCCACCGCAAGAGGGAGTACCCGCGCCTTCCTGCTCAAAAGGCTGCCCGCCACTTTCACAGTCTCCCCCTTCACCCTTAGGACCTTGTGTAGCGGTTCCCAGTGTCCGCCCACAAAGGTATGGAGGAAAGGCGTTCCGGTAACGGATTGGCGGCAATTTCGGCACCCGACAACTTCCTGCTCGATGCAGTACTCCGCGGGGTCACCCAGAGCGCCAGTCGTTAGGCCGGAAGAAACACCATCGCCGTCGCGGTCCCGGCCAGCATAAACGGGCCAAAAGGGATGTCTGATTTGAGAGTTCCCCGCCGGGCGGCCAGCAGTCCGAGACTCCACAATCCACCAAAGAGGAAAGCGGCAAAGGTACCGGCAAAAACGTGCGCCCAGCCAAGATAGCCGAGGTAGATTCCCAGCACTCCAGCAAGCTTGACGTCACCAAATCCCATGCCCGGCGGGTACACCAGTCGGAGAATGAAATAGAAGAGCCACATGACTCCAGCGCCTGCCAGAATGCGCAGTCCTGGTATCCCCCAAAGGGAAGCTCCGCCGTCGTCGGGCGCTTCCGAAGCCGCAAGTGCCCCCGACACCGCATACACCGTCGTGGCTCCCAGCAGGAGGGCGCCGGCCACACCATAGGAAGGAAAAACGATCCTGTTCGGCAGCAGGTGGTGTTTCACGTCGATGACCGTGAGCCACGCCGCCATGACCAGAAAATAGGCGCATGCTGCCAACACCAGCCAGAAGGCCAACGGTGTGGCCTCCCACAGTTCGTCCAGTCGTCGGATCACTCTCCGGATGCTACCGGCTTTTGACGGCCGGCGGCCGACGCCCGCGCGTAAACTGTGGATATGTGGTCGTGGGACAGCCAGCACCAGGCGGAATCCGCCCAGCAGAATGGCACCATGGACGCGCCTACACGGTTCCGGAACCTCTGCCGGTCCTCGCCCTGGAAGTGGCAGACCCTCCGCTTTGAGTACCGGGAACAGCCCTCTGGTTCCCCGGCAGCGGACGAAGTCCCTGAGGCCCTTATGGTCCGGGCATGGTTGCGGCGGCCTGGAGCGTTGCGCCTCGAATCAGCCGATGGCACAGTCCTGCACAGCACCACCGGCATCAACGACTCCCGCGACGGCCTTTACGTCAGTTCCACCAGGAAGTCCTGGCTGCTGCCGCCACAGCTTGTCACACCCGTTTACGACGACGGCGGGCTGGTCCGGCGCCGTCCCGAGGCCGCCTACGGTGAGCCCTGTTTTGGCAACGGCCGCTTCGCAGCCGCCTTGGACCCCGTCGAACTGGCCGGAAATTCCCCGGTTCCGGCTGAATTCCCCAAACTGAATGCTGTCGAGCTGCATTCCATCACTGAAGTGGATCATGAGGGGCGGCCGGCCATGCAAGCCATAGTGGTCCCAAACGCCGCTTATCGGCCAACTGATCCGTCAGCACCGCTCTGTCGCGAGGGCCGCAACCTGGTGAGGGTCGACGTCGGCACGGGCGTGTGCGTTGCCGCCAGTTGGCTGGATGGCCCTGCTGAAGGTCATTGGCTGAAGATCCTGGCGGTGGATGAGTACATGCTTGATGATCTGTTCCTGGCCGAGTCCATGAACCTGACGGATGTCCGCCGCCACATCAGCTGGGATATCCCCGATGGCGCGTGACTCTCCGGCACACTCGCATTCGGACTAGGCTTCCTGAATGACTGCTTTGAGCACCATCTGGCCCGCTTTCGGGCTCACCCTTACTACTCCGCGGCTTGAGCTGCGGCCGATTCGGGACGAGGACATCCCCGCCGCTCTGGAAGCGGCCGCCAGTGGCATCCACGATCCGGGCTCCAGCCCGTTCAGCAATCCCTGGACGGAAGTGCCGCCTGATGAACTGGGTCCCAACATGGCCCGGTGGTATTGGCAGTGCCGGGCCGGCACCTCTCCGGAGTCATGGATGTTACTCTTCGGCGTCTGGCATGAGGGCCAGTTGCTGGGATGCCAGGATGTTGAGGCAAAGGACTTCGCAACGTTGAAGTCCGTCTCCACCGGCTCTTGGCTCAGACGCAGCGCACAGGGCCACGGTTTCGGCAAGGAAATGCGCGCAGCCATGATCCTGTATTCATTTGACTACCTGAAAGCGGACATTGCCAGATCCGAGGCGCTCGACTGGAACGCCCCGTCCCTCGGCGTGTCCCGCTCCCTCGGCTACGAATCCAACGGAACAAGTCGCCAAGCCTGGGCCGGTACCCGGCGCATCGTCCACCAGCTGCAGGTCACACCGGAAACATTCAAGCGCCCCGACTGGACTCTGAAGGTAGAAGGCCACGAGCCCCTGGCCCGGTTCCTCAAAATTCAACCCGGGTGAGAGGAACTGGAGACGCCGTCATAGCGCGGCTGCGGTTTCCCGCAAGGAGCGCATCGCCGACCAAAGCGGCTTGAAGGTCGCCAGCGACCGGAGCGCCGCGTCGGGAGGTGTCTAAGCGACGGCGGGACGCCGGAGCCGCGCGAAGGTGACCTCGCGCGGCTCCTCCACCTAGACTTCTGCCCCTTCAAGGAGTTCAGTGACAAGCGCCGCGATTGGCGAGCGTTCGGACCGGGTCAGGGTGATGTGGCCGAAGAGGGGGTGCCCCTTCAGGGTCTCCACCACGGCGGCGATACCGTCGTGCCGCCCTACGCGCAGGTTGTCCCGCTGGGCGACGTCGTGGGTCAGGACGATCTTCGAGTTCTGTCCGATCCGGCTCATAACAGTCAGCAGGACGTTCTTTTCGAGTGACTGCGCCTCGTCAACGATCACGAAGGCGTCATGCAGCGAGCGCCCGCGGATGTGGGTTAGCGGCATGACTTCGAGCATGCCCCGGTCCATCACCTCCTCCACCACTTCCTGGCTGACCAGTGCCCCGAGGGTATCGAAAACCGCCTGCGCCCAGGGGTTCATTTTCTCGGATTCGGAACCGGGCAGGTATCCAAGCTCCTGCCCGCCCACAGCGTAGAGCGGCCTGAACACAATCACCTTGCGGTGTTCGCGCCGCTCCAGAACTGCCTCAAGGCCCGCACAAAGAGCGAGCGCGGACTTTCCTGTGCCTGCCCGGCCACCAATGGACACGATCCCTACGGAGGGGTCCATGAGCATATCGATGGCCAACCGCTGTTCGGCAGAGCGGCCATGTAGTCCGAAGACGTCACGGTCGCCCTTGACCAGCCGGACCTGCTTGTCCGCTCCCACCCTGCCAAGTGCTGAGCCCCTCGTCGAGAGCAGCACCAGGTTGGTGTTGACAGGCATTTCTGCTGCGGCCGGTATGAAGACGGGCTCGTGCCCGTACAGCGTTGCAACCTCGGCCTCGCTCGCGTCCACCTCGGCGACACCTGTCCAGCCGGAGTCTTTCACCAGCTCATTGCGGTATTCGTCCGCGTTGAGGCCCATCGCCGATGCCTTGACCCGCATCGGAAGGTCCTTGGACACCACTGTCACGTTGCGTCCCTCATTGGCGAGGTTCTTGGCGACGGCGAGAATCCGGCTGTCGTTGTCCCCGCTGCGGAACCCCGCGGGAAGCACCTCGCTGGAGATGTGATTCATCTCCACAACAAGCGTGCCGCCGTCGTTGCCCAAGGGAATGGGGCGGTTGAGTCCACCATGCTGGACCCGAAGATCATCAAGGAGCCTTAGCGCCTTCCGGGCAAAGTACCCCAGTTCAGGATCGTGCCGTTTCCCTTCAAGCTCGGTGATCACCACGATGGGCACTATCACTTCATGCTCCGCGAACCGCAACAGTGCACGGGGGTCGGAGATCAAAACGGAGGTGTCAATGACGAAGGTCGAAACGTCGGCCCTGAGCCCGGTTTGTTTGCTGGAAACAGAAAGACCGGCTGCAGCATCTTTTTTCGCTGCACCGGTCTTTGAATTTGCTCGCTTGGCGCGAGAGGTAGCCTTCTCACCCTGATCCGTAATGACTTCGGGCAATTGTTCAGAAATAGCCACATCGACTCCAGCCCCGGGGCACATGCCCGGAATTGTTATTGGTGAGGCGGCTCGGCCCGGAGGCCGGGCGCGGCCCCCCATACATCCGGTGCGAAAATTCGCTCCATGTAGTGGCCTCCCCGATCAGCGGGCGGTTTACCTGCTGATGTTTCTAACGTAAATCGCGGACGGGAAATTTCCAACGTTATTCGCAGGCGATTCCTGCCGTGTCCAGGTGAACGCCCGGTGAGTGCCATGACTCAGGACCCGAAGCGCCGCTGCCTGCCGGTGTAGTCCCGCAGCGCACGAAGGAAATCAACTTTTCGGAAGGCTGGCCACAGGGCCTCACAGAAGTAGAACTCGCTGTAGGCGCTTTGCCACATCAGGAAACCGGAGAGCCGCTGTTCTCCGGACGTCCGGATCACGAGGTCAGGATCTGGCTGTCCCCGCGTGTAGAGGAACCGAGAGATGTCATCCACGGAGAGCTCGTCGGCCAGTTTGCCGATGTCTGCTCCTTTGTCCACAGCGTCGTGGAGCAATTCGCGGACGGCATCAACGATTTCGCGCCTCCCGCCGTACCCCACCGCAACATTGACATGAAGTTTTTCACGGACGGGTGTGCGGGCTGTGAGTTTGTTGAGGCGGTCCGCAAGATAGTCTGGCAAAAGTTCGGGTGCTCCCATGGCGTGCACGGAGATGTGTTCGTCTTCGTCCAGCTGGTCCAATGTATTGGCAATGATTCCCATCAACATGTCCAGTTCCTCGCCGGAACGGTTCATGTTGTCTGTGGACAGCATGTAGAGGGTCACCACATTGATGCCCAGCTCCTTGCACCAGCCCAGGAATTCGTGGATCTTGTCTGCGCCGGCTTGGTGACCTTGGCTCGTTGGCGCATTGAACTGCTTGGCCCACCTGCGGTTGCCGTCAACCATGACGCCGATATGTTTGGGCATCCGGTCCGCATCAAGAGACCGCAGCAATTTGCGTTCGTAGAAATCGTAGAGAATACCGGGCATTTCCAACCGGAGACTCACCTGACTTCCCTTGATTTACGACGGCAGTGCAAGTCCTAGGCTACCTGCCTGGTGATGGTGCGGGGCACCGTTTAAAGGCCTCTTCCCTTTGGGCGCTCGATTACCAACCAGTAACTTACTGCCGCGTAGGTTATTCTGGAAGGCATGGGAAGCACAGCTGCAGAGGGTGGCATGCCACCAGGAAACGGCCGGGATCCGGGGCCTGCTGAGGACGTCGCAACCCGGATTGCCGAACTGCTGACGATCAAACCGAAGTGGCGTGGCTGGATCCACACCGTCACGGCACCCCTGGCCCTGGCCGCCGGTGTCGTGCTGGTGCTGATCGCGCCCACTGATGACCGCAAGATCACCTCCGCCATCTATGCCCTGACAGGGGTCCTGCTGTTCGGAGTCAGTGCGGTATACCACCGCGGGAACTGGCCTCCGAGGGCAAAAATGGTCCTCAAACGGCTGGATCACACCAACATAATGCTGGTGATCGCCGGCAGCTACACCCCCTTGGCCTGGGCGCTCCTGGAACGGCCCAAGGCGGTTTTCCTCCTCTGGCTCATTTGGTCCGGTGCGATCCTGGGCGTTCTTTTTAGGCTGCTGTGGACGAACGCTCCCCGTTGGCTGTACGTCCCGATCTACATTGCCCTTGGCTGCGGATCACTCTTCTACCTCCCGGACTTCTTCACAGCGAGTGTCCCTGCTGCCCTGCTGATCTGCGTCGGTGGTGTCTTTTACATCGCCGGTGCCGTTTTCTACGCCCTCAAAAAGCCGAACTTCAGCTATAAGCACTTCGGATTTCATGAACTTTTTCACGCGTTCACCGTGCTGGCCTTTGCCGCCCATTTCGTGGCGATCGCTATCGCGGTTTTGAGCTGACACCCTTGACCAGGACGCCGTCGCAATCGAAGGTCACCAGCTTGAACGGTGATTCACCTTGCCCCTGCTGAACTGAGGTCCCGCCAGCGCTCATCGTGTCATTCCGGCCAGGCGATCCATCAGCTCGGGGACGGCGGCCACAGGACGCTCGCACACCATGTTCCGGCACAGGTACACCTGCGGTGCTCCGTCTGGCCCGGCAGTACGGGCATGAAGAAGCGGAACGGCGTCATCCTCGTCGTCGGCCTCGGTTGCAACGGCAATCACCAGGCCAGGGCTCGGGGACTGCAACAGTGCCCTGTGCAGCGCATCGCGCTGTGGACCCGGAGGCCCGACGACGGCGGCTTCCACGGGGCCTGCCAGTTCAGCTTGCGCCGTGGCCAGCATCCAGCCTGCAGCCCGGGGCGCCCGCGTGGCGAGTGGTTCAACCAGTGACAGGATCCTGCCTGCCTTTTCCCGAGGGGAGAGGGAACCGGTCAACGCAGAATAGCTCAGGAGGGCGCCGGCAAAGGCGGCCGCACCGCTGGGTGTGGCATCATCGAAGGGATCCAGCCCATGCCGCCTCCCCTGGGCGTTGAAGACTTGCTCCGATTCAGCTGTGGTGTCCACCAGTGTGCCGTCTGCCGTGAAATGAGCCTCGGCCGTTTTCAGGATGGCCTCAGCAAAGTGGAACCAGTGGGCATTCCCTGTCGCGGCATAAAGCGCCAAGAGACCGTCTGCGCAGAAGGCATAGTCCTCGAGCAGGCCTCCGATCCCCCGGGCCTGGCCGGCGTGCGAGACCCGCATCAGCGTCCCTATACCCGTTTCTCCCTCCTGCCTCCAGTGCACGCGCTCCAGATACCTTGCGATCCCCTGCGCGGCCTCGATGAACTCCGGGCGGCCCAGCACGGCCCCCGCTTCTGCCAGTGCCGCGACGGCAAGGCCGTTCCAGCCGGCAACCACCTTGTCATCGCGCGCCGGCTGGGGACGGGCGGAGCGTGCTTCCAGCAGAATCGGCCGGACGCGCTCCCACAGCGCGGCCTCCCTGGGATCCAGGGCCCGCCCAGGGTGCAGCGGTGAAGCATCCGTTGTGACAGTGCCCTCGCCGCGGACGTTCATGATCCGGGCCACTGCGGCTCCGTCATCCGGCCCCAGCAATTGCAGCAGCTCAGCGGCCGTCCAGAGGTAGGACGCGCCCTCATGATGCTCCCCGTCAATGACTGTGTCGGCGTCCAAGGACGAGGCCAATGCCTGATCAGCACCATCTGGCGAGCCAGGCAAGGACTCGTGCCCGGATTGCACACTAAGGGAGGAAATCATCCACGCCGCGGTGCGCTCAGCTACGTCCGCTGCTTCAGCGTAGGGAAAAAGGAAGCCTGCAGGGTCGAGGGAAAGGTTGTCCAGCCGGAGCCAGTGGACGTACACGCGGAGCAACTGCGCGTTGTCGTAGAGCATCTTTTCAAAGTGTGGAACTGACCAATCCTGCGTCACGGAGTAACGTGCGAATCCGCCGTCGAGCTGGTCAAAAAGAGCGGAACGTGCCATGGCTGCAAGTGTTCTGCCAGCCATGTCGGCAGCAGCCTGCGCTGTTTCGGAGGGTACCGCCGCATGGCGGAGCAGGAATTCCAGCACGGACGACGGCGGGAATTTAGGCGCGCTGCCGAACCCGCCGGCAGGATCCTCAGAGCGGGCCAGGGCGCGGACGGCATCGGACAGGAGCTCCGCATCTACCGTTGCCGCTGGACCCGTCAGCTCTACGACGCCCGCTGAAGTGGCCTGCCCGAGTCCCAGGGCGAGCGACTCCGCATTCTGCTCGACGGCGTCACGTCGTTCAGTCCATGCGTCGCGAACAGCTTCGAGGACCTGGCGGAATGAGGGCCGGCCGGGCATGGGACGCGGCGGGTAATACGTGCCGGCGTGGAAGGCCCGGCCATCGGGGGTGAGGAAGACCGACATCGGCCAGCCGCCCTCCCCGCTGATGGCCTGGGTGGCAGCCATGTAAACACTGTCCACGTCCGGGCGTTCTTCGCGGTCCACCTTGACCGGAACAAAGTGGGCATTCAGGTAGGCCGCCGTTTCCTCGTCCTCAAAGGACTCCTGGGCCATCACATGACACCAGTGGCAGGCGGCATACCCAATCGACAGGAAGACAGGCACGTCTCGCCGGGCAGCGGCAGCGAAAGCCTCGTCACCAAAGGGACGCCAGTGCACGGGGTTGTCCGCATGCTGGCGAAGGTAGGCAGAGAGTTCCCCGCCCAGTGCGTTGCCTGCACCAGGACCGGATTCCGCCCATGGACGGTCAGCGCCCGGCTGGTCCTGCATTCCCGTTCGCGTCACTGTCATCAGAAGCGGCGGCAGCAGCAAGGCGCTGCTCTTCCACCTGGGCACGGTACCTGACCCTGCGGATGCGGCGGACCATGTCCACAATCAACAAGGTAGTGGCCACCACGAAAAAGGCGGTCATGATGAACCCCCAGAGACCCGGGGTCACCTGGTCTTCCGAAAGCCCGGCACGCAACGACGGCGAAGGAGAGGGCGGCGTTGTGGTTGCCAGGACGAGGAGCAAGTGTTGCACTGTCATTTACCTTCTGTGGAACGGGCCGGCATGTCTTCTACGCTGGATAGAAATGTCCCGTTGAGACTATCTTAGCCCGGCAAAAAGGTCCTTCTCGGGGAGTTGGGTCTGGACCCTGGACTTCACCAGCGTGTAGTCCTCCCACGGCCAGGCGCGGCGTTGCATTTCGGCTGAAACGGCGAAGAAGAATCCCAGGGGGTCCACTTGCGTGCGGTGTGCCCTGAGAGCATCGTCGCGGGCCTCAAAGTAGTCGCCGCAGTCAATCTGCGTGGTGGTTTGGTGCTTCGGCATTGGCGGCGTATGGCCTTCCGCGTCCGTTTCCAGCCACGCGGCAAGCCTTTCGGCGTACGGCGACTGCAGTCCTGCTTCTTCCAAGGCAAAGTGCAGGGCACGGAAGCGTTCAGGGCTGAAGGCGCGATCGTAGTAGAGCTTGCTCGGCATCCAGGGTTCGCCGATACCGGCATACCTGTCGGGGTCCCCTGCAGCTTCGAAAGCTTCAACGGCCACGCGGTGGGCCATGATGTGGTCGGGATGGGGATAGCCGCCGTTTTCGTCGTAACTGAGGATGACATGGGGCCTGAAGTTCCGGACCAGCCTGACAAGGGGTGCGGCTGCCCGCTCAAGGGGTTGAAGAGCGAACGACCCTGCGGGAAGAGGGGGAAGCGGGTCACCTTCCGGGAGGCCGGAGTCCACGAAACCCAGCCATCGTTGGCGGATGCCGAGTACTTTGGCTGCCTGCGCCATCTCCAGGTATCGGGCGCCGGCCATATCCCGTTTCGGATGCGGGGCAGTCTCCATTGCAGGGTTTTGGATGCCGCCGCGTGAGCCGTCGGTGCAGGTCGCCACCATCACGTCAACGCCAGAGGCCGCATACATTGCCATTGTGGCGGCCCCTTTGCTCGATTCGTCGTCCGGATGTGCATGGACGGCCAACAGGCGGAGAGTCGCTGGCGGATAGGTGGACGCTGTCATCTCGGACGGCTCCTCTTTCTGTTGTCGCTGCATTGGGTTTCACTGCATTGGCCTTCACTGAGCACTGGTCTCAACACTTGGCCTGAAGGCGCCGCAGCCCCCACGACGGGCCACAGCTGTACTGTCGCCAGCTATTAAAGCCCCCGGAAAATTCCCCTTCATATCCACACTAAACTGGATGGGTGACTTCCGAGGATCAGCCGGCCTCTGCCCGCCCGTCAAACACCAGCCTAGCCAATCGGTACGGCGGCCAAAAGCGCGCATGGACCGTCAAGACCAAGCGGCTTGCTGTGCTGTCAGCACTCATCGTAGGAATAGCTTTAATGGCGTGGATTTCGACCTCGTTTTCCACCAACAACGTCACCTTCAAGGACGTTGGCTACAGCACTCCTGACGCCACCCAGGCGGTGATCGACTTCCAGGTCACAAAGGGTCCGGACGTCTCCGTCAAGTGCGCCGTGAAGGCGTTGGATTCCAAGTTCGCAGTGGTGGGATGGGAAGTTGTGGACATCGGTCCGAACAGCGTTGACACCGGAACTGACGGCGGCAGGACGACCGCCCACCGCGTGGTCCTGAGGACGGAGTCCCAGGCTGTCTCCGGCGTTGTGGACAACTGCTGGATTCCGGACGCCGGAACATAAATCTGTTCCCCCATATGTGAGCCACACCGCACTCTTCTTGGGTTTGTCCACAGGATTGCCTACAATGGATCAATACCTTAGCCCTGCTGAGCTGGTTACTGCGTCCTGAAAGTGGCCTGTCCGGTGGGGCATTTGTTTGTCAGATCCACAAGAGGAGAAGTCCGTGTCTACCACCAACAGTGCGCCTGCAGCTTGGCTTACCCAAGAAGCTTTTGACCGCCTGAAGGCAGAGCTGGACCACCTTTCCGGCCCTGGCCGTGCGGAGATCGTCCAGAAAATTGAAGCTGCCCGGCAGGAGGGTGACCTCAAGGAAAACGGCGGTTACCACGCTGCCAAAGAGGAGCAGGGAAAGATCGAGGCCCGCATCCGCCAGCTGACGGCACTGCTCCGCGATGCTCATGTAGGCGAGGCACCGGCCGACGATGGAATTGTCGAGCCCGGCATGCAGGTTGTCGCGAAGATCGCCGGCGATGAGGAAACATTCCTGCTCGGTTCACGGGAGATCGCCGGTGATTCTGACCTGGACGTGTTCAGTGAGAAGTCTCCGCTTGGTGCTGCCATTGTTGGCCACAAGGAGGGCGACAGCCTCAGCTACATTGCCCCCAACGGCAAGGAAATTACGGTGGAGATCATCTCCGCCAAGCCTTACGTCGGCTAAGCCTTCAGGCTCAGCACGGCAGTGCCGGAACGACGGCAGCGCCAGACGGCATCAACAGAACGACGTCGGTCCTCCCCTAGGCGGGAGGGCCGGCGTCGTGCTTTTAAGCGGTTGCGCCTTTAGACGTCTGCGGCATCGCGGCGGGATCGATTGGTTCTTGGCCTCAAGACCATGGCGGCCGCAACGCCACCCAGGGCGCCGCCCAGGTGGGCCTGCCAGGAAACGAAATGGGCGACCGTGGGAAGGATCCCGAACAGGATGCCTCCGTAGACCATAAAAAGCACCGCCGAAAGCAGGATCTGCCACCAGCTGCGGTTAAAGAAGCCACGAACCAGCAGGAAAGCAAAAAAACCGAAGACCAGGCCCGATGCACCGACGGTGATTCCACCGTCGCCGATCAGCCACACCACCAGGCCCGATCCCAGCCAGCTCAGCGCAGCGGTGGTCAGGAACACCCGTAATCCGGACATCAGCACCAGGAAACCGAAGATGATCAGCGGGAAGGAATTGGAGATCAGGTGCCCGAAATTGGCGTGCAGCAGCGGGAACGTAAAAATGTCCAGAAGGCCGTCCGGGCTCCTGGGGCGCAGGCCGAACGTCAGGTTCAGCGAGTGGAACATCAAAAGGTTGACCACTTCGATGATGAACAGCAGGACAACGAAGGACCCGACCACCAGCAGGCCGCTCTTGGCACGCGCCGCCGGCGTGTCAAACCCTGGCTGAAGCCCCCTGCCGCGTGGCCCTTTTCCGCCTGCCTCCAGCATCATTGACCCCTAGTGCACCACGATCGGTTGGAATCCCTCGGCGCGGAGGGCACTGAGGACCTGTTCGCAGTGCTCGTGCCCCTTCGTCTCCAGGTTGACCGTGATGGAGACGTCGCCCATGCTGATGGAGCCTCCCACTCTCGTGTGGTCCAGACCTGTCACGTTGGCATCGTTCTCAGCGATGATCCGGGCAATGGTGGCCAGTGAGCCGGGCCGGTCGTCAAGCATCATCCGTACTGTCATGTACCGCCCTGCTGCTGAGAGACCACGCTGGATCACCTTGAGCATGAGCATGGGGTCGATGTTGCCGCCAGACAGGATCACTGCGGTATTGCCGGGGTTCTCGATCTTGCCGTCCATGAGCGCCGCGACCCCTACAGCTCCTGCGGGCTCCACCACCATCTTCGCGCGCTCCAGGAGGAAGATCAGGGCACGCGCCAGGGAATCCTCGCTCACTGTGACGACGTCATCGACGAGTTCCCGGATGATGCTGAACGGCAACTGCCCGGGACGGCCCACAGCAATGCCATCAGCCATGGTGGATACCCTCTTGAGCGGAACGAGTGCGTCGGCTGCGAGCGAGGGCGGATAGGCAGCAGCGTTTTCAGCCTGCACGCCGATGATGCGGATATCGCGTCCCAGTTCCCTGGCCCTGGCCTTCACTGCAACTGCCACACCAGCCAGAAGACCGCCGCCGCCTACGCCCATCAGGATGGTGTCGACGTTAGGGATCTGTTCAAGGATCTCCAGTCCAACCGTTCCCTGGCCGGCAACAACGTCGACGTTGTCGAACGGGTGGACGAACACGGCGCCGGTTTCGTTGGCATAGCGTTGGGCCTCGGCAAGGGCTTCATCAACGTTGTGACCGTGCAGGATAACCTCCGCACCGTGGCTCCGGGTGGCCGCAAGTTTGGGGAGCGCGACGCCGAGCGGCATGTAGATGCGGGCCTTGATTCCCAGGCTCTTTGCGCCTACCGCGACACCCTGCGCGTGGTTGCCGGCAGATGCCGCCACCACGCCTCTCTTCTTTTCCTCAGGTGACAGCCGGGCCATCCGGACGTACGCGCCGCGGACTTTGAAGGAACCCGCGCGCTGCAGGTTTTCGCATTTGAAGTAGACCTCTCCGCCGACCATCCCGCCTAAGGCCCGGGATGACTCCACAGGCGTCCGCGTAATGATTCCTTCAAGCAGCTTTTGCGCCTCCAGGACATCGTCCAGCGTGACGGGCAGGCTCTTGAGGGTTTTCACGAACTATTCTCCTTTAGGGGTTTCGGCTCGGGTATCCGGTCCGGCCTGGCCGTGGATACCTGAATGCTGCACGGCGCCTTTGCCGTTTCGGGAATTGGCACCCGGAAGGTGAACTTCCTTGAAGGTGTTGTCCCTGCTGGCGTCTGCGGTATCGCGGGCTGCCCCGGCGTCCGCGCCTGCCAACACTCCTTCATATTCCCACGTCCTGCCGGCAATGTAGCGTATTGCCGAGTTTGCTACGGCCAGGATGGGCACTGAGAACAGGGCGCCGGGGATTCCTGCAAGGTAGGAACCTGCAGCAACTGACAGAATCACGGCCACCGGGTGGAGCGCTACGGCCCTGCCCATGACGAGCGGCTGGAGGATATGGCTTTCGAGTTGCTGGACCAGGAGCACGATGCCCAGCATGATGAGTGCGTTGACGACGCCGTTGGCCACCAGCGCCAGCAGCACGGCAACAGCGCCGGTAACCAGGGCACCGACGATGGGGATAAAGGAGCCGATGAAGACCAGGACACTCAGCGGCAGGGCCAGCGGCACTCCAATGATGGCCGCACCCACGCCTATGCCCACAGCATCGACGAAGGCGACGAACATCTGGATTCGTACATAGCTGACCATGGATGCCCAGCCCTTGCGTCCGGCTCCGCTGGTTGCTGCCCTTGCCTTCCGTGGCAACAGCCTCACGAGGAACGCCCAGATTCTTTCGCCTTCAAGGAGGAAGAAGATGGTCACGAAGAGGGCGATAAGGAGTCCGGCGGCGAAGTGACCGGCGGTATTCCCGAAGGACAGAGCACCGCTCAAAATGCTGCTGGTGTTGTTCTGCAGTGCATCGGTGGCCTCTTTGAGGTACTGGTCAATCTGGGCAGCGGAGAGATGAAGAGGCCCCTCCGCCAACCATGTCTGCACCTTCTGGACACCGGCAAGCGCTTCAGTCCACAGCTCGCTGAATCCAGTCACAAGCTGCCTGCCAACCAGCGCGAGGGCGCCGGCAATGACCCCGATGAACCCGAGCAGGGTGATGGCCACGGCCAGCCCATTGGGCACGCCTTGCTGTTTCAGCCAAAGGGTTACCGGGCTAAGAAGGCCTGCGAGAAGGGCAGCAACCATTACCGGGATGATGAGGAAACTGATTCTGCTGAGAAGCCAGATCAGGCCGGAACTGACCAGCAGGATCAGGCCAATCCGCCAGGCCCAGGATGCTGCAATCCGGATCCCGTACGGAATGTCCTGGTCAAGTTCCCGGTCTGTTCGCGGCCTTGCCCCGGCGGCGGAACCAGCCCCGGGCAGCGGCTCGCGAACAGCGTCCGGTGCGGTCTCCGTTTCCGGAACCGTTCCAGCCTGGGGAACGGTGGCGGCATTCGGAGGCAGGCTGTCAGCTGGCACAGCGTCCGGACCCACGGCAACAGGTACGACGGCGGCGTTCGGGTTTGCTGCGTTTGCACCTGGCGCTCCGGCTGAGGATCCGTCCGCAGCTGGGGATCCTTCCGCAGCTGGGGATCCTCCCGTAACCGGAGTAGCGGGGCTGTTGGAGGGTACGGCGTCCTTGGCTGGCGTCATAGCCTAATGATTCACCAGCCGGACGCCGATGGGAAACCCGCGCACTCCTGCCGGCTTCGCTGTGTCAGGCGTGGCCGCGGGGTTCAGTCGGAGGAACCATGCGCACCGGCGAGGTTGGCATGAATCCCCCAGGTCATGCTGAACGTCTCTCCGGGAGCAAGCCAACGAAGTCCGTCGCCGCTGTTGAAGGCATTGGCCGGCCCGGTCATGGGTTCGATCGCCACCGCCTTGGCCCTTCCTGGGAACGTATCGGTCACGAACACGTGTACGTAGCGGCAGGATGCGTCCTGCCAGAGACTCACACTGCTGCCATCGGGTGCCGTCAGCGTGTGGCGGGCAACGCCGTCGTCGAACTCCAGATCTGTATACGCGACATCGAGGTCGAGGTCAGACACCCTGCGTCCGCCGCGTAAATCGTTCTCCCCTTCCACTGCGTCGGAGCTGCGGGGAATGAGCTGCGAATCCGCAACCAGCTGGGTGGACGCCTTGACCGTGAGGACCAGATCTTCCGCGGGCACATCACCTAACCGAAGGTAGGGGTGGGCGCCGAGCACGAACGGAGCGGATTCCTGCGAGTCGTTGACGAGTGTCTGACGCACGTGCAGGCCCAAATCGTCCGTCAGTGAGTATTGCACCTGGTGCCGCACAAGGAACGGATATCCGTGCTGCGGGAACACCACGCCCTCCAGCGTGACCGAGGAGTCCGTCTCCTCCAGGAGCTCGTAGGCTGTGTTTCGCAGGAGGCCATGGCTGGCGTTGTTCCGTGAAACTTCGGTGATGTCCAGCTGCTGTTTTTTCCCGTTCAGCTGCCATACACCGTTTTCAACCCTGTTTGCCCAAGGCGCCAGGGTTATGCCCGTCGCACCGGGCGCGATCTGGGCGTCGCCGTAGCTTTCGGTGAGCTGGGTCCCCCCGCGGCGGAACACCCGCAATCCTGCGGCGAGTTCCGTTATTACTGCCAGGGCGTCGCCGCGGCGAAGTTCATATTGGCGTCCGGTGGCGCAACGCCTTGCCACACCGCAGGCGATGCCGGTGATGGGGTCCATGCTGGGATTCATGGCACCACCGTACAGGTCATTAATGTGCCCGGCACCCCTAACGACGGCTGGCTCCCGCCTGACCAGGTTCGCTCTGCCGGCCCCCTTTGTTATCTTTTGTTAGAAACTATTACTTTTTGATCGTTTGTGAAATAATGGTTCTCAACCCCAACCCCAAAATAAGGACCGCGCCGCATGACAGCTATCACCAGCACACAGCTTGCCGATGGCCGGGAGCTGATCTACTTCGACGACGCTGCCGATACCGCCTCTCGCCGGTCCCCCGCGGACACCGTTGACCACCGACCCTTGCCAGACCGCGGCGAGCCCGGTGAAGTCAGGTTTGATGCCCTGACCGACGAGTGGGTGGCAGTTGCCGCCCACAGGCAGAGCCGTACCCACCTCCCACCGGCAGACCAGTGCCCCATCTGCCCCACCACAAGCAATAACCCCTCTGAGATCCCGGCCCCGGACTACGACGTCGTGGTGTTTGAGAACCGTTTTCCCTCATTGGGCCCGGCATTGGGATCCATCCCGGATAATCCGCAATGGGGTACCACAGGCCCCGCGTACGGCCGCTGTGAAGTGGTGTCCTTCACCCCCGATCACACAGGTTCGTTCAGCGGGCTCACCGAGGTGCGGGCGCGGACCGTCATTGAAGCCTGGGCCCACCGCACGGAAGCCCTGAGCGCCATGAAGGGCATCAAGCAGGTCTTCCCGTTTGAGAACCGCGGCGCCGACATCGGCGTGACACTTCACCATCCGCACGGCCAGATTTACGCCTACCCGTACATCACGCCGCGCGCCGGCGTCCTCGGTGCAGCCGCCCGGAAGTTTTACGACGCCGCCGATGGCCGCGAAACCCTTACCGGTTCGCTCCTGCGTTCCGAGCGTGAGGACGGCAGCCGCATGGTGCTTGAAGGCGAAAACTTCAGCGCCTACGTGCCCTTTGCTGCACGCTGGCCACTGGAAATCCATTTGGTGCCTCACCGCCAGGTGCCGGATCTGGCCGCTCTGACCGGAGAAGAGAAGGACGAACTCTCACACGTTTACCTCGATCTGCTGAAACGGCTCGACACCCTCTACCCCACTCCCACACCGTATATCTCGGCCTGGCACCAGGCGCCTCTGGATGACATTCTCCGGCCTGCCGGCTACCTGCACCTCCAGTTAACCTCACCCCGCCGGGCCGCCGATAAACTCAAGTACCTGGCCGGCTCCGAAGCGGCCATGGGTGCTTTTATCAACGACACAACGCCCGAACTCGTTGCCGAGAGACTGCGTGCGGTTGGCACCCAGCCCTCCTCACTGAACCACACCCCGGAAGGTGTCCCTGCATGACTGCTCCCCTGACCGCCAGCCAGCTGGCCGCCCGCTTCACCGAGGCATTCGGCGCTGAGCCCGACGGCGTCTGGATGGCACCCGGGCGCGTCAACCTCATTGGTGAGCACACGGACTATAACGATGGCTTTGTCCTGCCCTTCGCCATCGACAAAACGGCCAGAATCGCCGTCCGGACCAGGCCGGACTCCGTCCTTCGCCTGCTCTCCACCTACGGGGACCAAGGCATGACGATGGCGGACGCGACTGCACTCGATAAATCCACTGCACGCGGGTGGACCAAATACCCCCTCGGTGTGATCTGGGCGCTGCAACAGCGTGGCATCACGGTCCCCGGCATGGATCTGCTGCTCGATTCCGACGTACCCCTGGGTGCAGGACTTTCCTCCTCCCATGCCATCGAATGCGCCGTCATCTCAGCCCTGAACGAGCTGACAGGTGCGGGCCTGGAAGCCGAGGAAATGGTCTTGGCAACCCAGCGCGCGGAGAACGATTTCGTCGGCGCCCCCACGGGCATCATGGACCAGTCGGCGTCGCTGCGCGGCGCCAAGGACCACGCTGTGTTCCTGGACTGCCGTGACCAGACCGTCAAGCTGGTGCCGTTCGAGGCGCACCCCGCAGGCCTGGTAATGCTGGTGATTGACACCAAAGTTTCACATTCGCATGCCGACGGCGGATACGCCTCCCGCCGTGCCTCCTGTGAACTCGGGGCCGACGTGCTCGGAGTCAAAGCCCTCCGCGACGTTGGTGTAGAGGACCTTCAGGAGGCCAGCGGGCTTCTGGATGAAGAAACCTTCCGGCGCGTGCGCCATGTGGTAACGGAGAACGACCGGGTGCTTCAAACCGTTGAGCTCCTGGCCAGCGAAGGTCCCCGCGCCATCGGGCCCCTCCTCGATGCCAGCCACGTGTCCATGCGCGACGACTTTGAAATCTCCTGCCGCGAGCTCGACCTTGCGGTTGAGACGTCCCGTTCCAACGGAGCGATCGGGGCCAGGATGACAGGGGGAGGTTTTGGCGGTGCAGCCATAGCACTCACTCCCCTGGAAGCCGAGCAACAGGTGCGCTCCGCCGTCGTGCAGGCTTTCGCGGACGCGGGTTACACGGCTCCCGATATTTTCACTGTTACTCCTGCTGAAGGGGCCATGCGGCTGGCGTAACCGCGGCGTAGGCTGGGGCCATGCCTGAAGCTGTCATTGTTTCCGTTGCCAGGAGTCCCATCGGCCGAGCATTCAAGGGCTCCCTCAAAGACGAACGGCCCGACGACCTGGCAGCGGCCATGGTCGTCGCGGCCTTGGACAAGATCCCTCAGTTCAATCCTCGCGCCAATGATGGGGAGGGCCTGGACGATCTCTACCTGGGGTGTGCCGAGCCAAGTGGGGAAGCCGGCTCCAACATGGCCCGCGTGGTCACCATCATGACAAACCTGGATGATGTACCGGCAGCAACGGTCAACAGGTTCTGTGCCTCCAGCCTCCAAACCATCAGGATGGCCTTCCACGCCATCAAGGCCGGGGAGGGGCGGGCTTTCGTAGCTGGCGGCGTCGAGGCTGTTTCCCGCTACAGCTCCTGGGCGGGAGCCGGCGAAACGGATGCGCGCAACCACAATCCGCTCTTCGGAGCCGCCGGCCAGCGCACGGCCGCCCGGGCTGCCTCGAACACGCCCTGGACCAATCCCCGTATGGGCGACCGGATGCCCGATATCTATATCTCCATGGGCCAAACCGCCGAGAATGTGGCCACAACATACGGAATCACCAGGGCCGAACAGGACGAGTGGGCGGTCCTGAGCCAGAACCGTGCCGAGGCTGCCATAGACTCCGGATTCTTTGCACGCGAGATCTCCCCTTACACAAGGCGTGACGGCACCGTGGTCAGCAAGGACGATTCACCCCGCTCCGGAGTGACCCTTGAAGCAGTCAGTGCCCTCCAGCCGGTTTTCCGGAAAGAAGGGACGGTTACCGCAGGCAATGCTTGCCCCCTCAACGACGGCGCAGCAGCAGCAGTGGTGATGAGCGATACCCGCGCACGCGAACTTGGCCTTCAGCCCCTGGCAAGGATCGTGTCCACCGGGGTAAGTGCGCTGTCTCCGGAACTAATGGGCATGGGACCGGTGGAAGCCACCCGCCGTGCCCTCGCGGCTGCCGGGCTGGGCATCGGGGACATAGACCTCGTGGAGCTTAATGAAGCCTTCGCCGTCCAGGTCGTAGCCAGCGCCCGCGAACTGGGCATCGACCACTCCCGGCTTAACGTTCACGGGGGCGCAATCGCCCTGGGCCATCCCTTCGGAATGACAGGAACCCGGATGACGGCAACTCTGCTCAGCGGGCTCTCCTCCACCGACAGCACCTTGGGGCTGGCTACGCTCTGCGTCGGTGGCGGCCAGGGGATGGCCATGATTGTGGAACGCCTCAGCTGAAGCACAGCAAAAAGCAGGGCCCCGCCTTTCGAAGTTAATCGAATGGCGGGGCCCTGCTTCAGTTTGGAATCTGCCTGCGGTTAGTCTTCGCCGCGGAGAATTGCCAGGAGTCGAATGATCTCGACGTACAGCCACACCAAGGTCACTGTGAGGCCGAATGCGGCGGTCCAGGAGAACCGCTGCGGGGCTCCGGCGCGGACGCCTGCCTCGATGCTGGTGAAGTCCATGACCAGAGAGAAGGCGGCAAGGCCGATAGCAAGGACGCCGATGACGACCCCAATAATGCCGCTCCGCAATCCGAAGGGCTGATCTACCACTCCCGTCATCATCATCACGAGATTCACCACGGAGAACAGTGCGTAGCCGACCATTGCAATCAGGAAGAAGCGCATGGCCTTGGGGGTGGCGCGCACCTTGCCGCTCTTGAAAAGCAGGAGCGTGACGGCAAAGACGGACAATGTGCCAACGACAGCCTGCAGGCCAACTCCCTGATACATGCCATCCAGGATGCGGGTCAGGCCGCCAAGGAACAGTCCTTCAAGGCCTGCATAGGCCAGGATGAGTGCCGGTGAGGGTTGCTTCTTGAACGTGTTGACCAGGGCGAGCACGAAGCCGCCAAGCGCACCAACGATCATCAGCAGGCTCGCAAGCCCCATGCCCACAACCAGCGTCACGGCGGCGCCAGCCACGAGGACTCCAAGGCAGGCGGCGGTCTTGACAATGACGTCGTCGAAAGTCATCCGTCCGACATCGGCACGTCCGGCTGCCGGCGCGTTGTACATATCCTGGAGCTGGTCCTGCGAAAGATTCTGAGGCTGACCGTAAGGGTTCTGGCCGTACTGGGTCTGGCCATACTGTGCCTGGCCGAACTGGTTCTGGCCATACGGGTTTTGACCGAACTGGTTCTGGCCATACGGAGCCTGCGGAACAGGCGGTGCCTGGGTGGCTCCACGGAAATTCTTTCCGTTGAAGATCGGGTTTCCGCCAAGTGCCATTGCGGGTGTCCTCCATATAAAGGGGGTGGTTAATAATCCTTAAAGATCAAGGTATCAATTTCCACGAGCGGTGGGCAGATATTGTTCCCGGAAACGCTTACCCGCAACCGAACCGTGACATCAGACGCCGGCACTGCCCCCGAGCGAAAGGCGGGCAGTTTTGGCAGCGCTCACTTCCCGCCCCTCCGATCGGGAGCCCAACCCCGCCGGTTGTTACCTTATTGCGACGTTGCCGCCCCTACAGGCCAGCATTTTTTGCACCTACCGGGCTGTAACATAGGCCAAGCAAGGTGACGAATCTCACAAGCCGTTACGGTTTGCGCATCGCAGTACCGCACCACCCTTTAGTTGCCTGCATCGTTCGCAGTGGTTGCAATGGCGCAACCCGATCACCCCCCCAAGCGGAGGTTTTTTATTTTGAGAAGCACACCGAGAGGCATGTTGCACCGGAGACGGGGCAGGTTATTGAAAGCGGTGGGGGCCGTGTTCGCCGCCATCATCACAATCCTGCTCGTCGTCGCACCGGCATCGCAAGCGACCACTCCCTCACCCACACCGTCACCAACAACCACGGTGTTCCAAAACAGCATCAGCGGCTTCCTCCGGGATGACGAGCGTAAACCCATCGCAGATGTCACCATCACCGCCACAAGCGGCGATTTCACGGGAACCGCAAAGTCCGCCGCCAACGGCGCCTGGACTATCGGCGTGCCTACTCAGGGAACCTACGAAGTGGAGCTGGACGAGTCCACGCTTCCAGAGGGCATCAAGCTGGCGGAAGGCCAGGAGAACCCACGCAGCGTTACGTTCAGCCAGACCTCCAACCTCTCGGTGATTTTCGCCTTTGGTAAGGGCATCGTGATCGAGGAGCAGAACTTCGCACAGAATCTCCTCAACCGTCTGGTGGCAGGCCTGAGCTTTGGCCTCCTGCTGGCCCTGGCTTCCGTTGGCCTTTCACTCATTTTCGGTACCACGGGCCTGACGAACTTCGCCCATGGCGAGATGGTGACCTTGGGTGCAGTGGTTATGTTCGGGCTCAGTGCCATGAATCTGCCCTTCTGGCTTGCGGGACTTCTTGCACTCATCTTCGGTGGGCTCGCCGGCTATGTTCAGGATGCCGGCCTCTGGAAGCCCCTGCGCGGACGCGGTACCGGGCTTGTCCCCATGATGATTGTGAGCATCGGGCTCGCCCTCGCCGTCCGCTACGTCATCCAATTCAACTTCGGCGGCGCAACCCAGCAGCTGCCCTTCGCCCAGTCCCCCGAGATCCAACTCGGCCCGGTGTCCATCTCCCCCAACAACCTGTGGTCGCTGATCATCAGTGCGATTGTCATAGCCGTGATCGGCATCGTCCTACTCAAGACCCGTCTGGGGAAGGCCACACGCGCTGTGGCTGACAACCCCGCCTTGGCGGCAGCCTCAGGGATCGACGTCGACGGCGTTATCCGCATCGTGTGGGTCGCGGGTGGAATGCTTGCAGCCCTTGGAGGCATTCTCTGGGCCTACTACCGGCCTGGAGTCACCTTCGATATGGGCTCGCAGATCCTCCTGCTGATTTTCGCCGGCGTCACCCTCGGCGGTCTGGGAACCGTATTCGGTGCCCTGGTGGGATCCATCATCGTTGGCATCTTCGTCGAACTGACCACGGTCTTCGGACTGGCTGCCGACCTCAAGTATGTGGGCGCCCTCTTCATCATGATTATTGTCCTCTTGTTCCGCCCGCAGGGTATCCTCGGCCGGCGTGAGCGTGTGGGTTAGGAGACAGCCATGGACTTCGGATTTATTTTTTCCAGTGCCCTCAGTGAGCTATTCACTCCGACGACGGCGGCATACGCCCTCGCCGCCCTCGGTCTCGCCGTCCATTTCGGTTACTCAGGCCTGCTGAACTTCGGCCAGGCCGGCTTTATGGCGGTGGGAGCCTACGGCTTTGCCATCTCGACACTGACCTTCGGCGTGCCGTTCTTTGTAGGACTGCTCATCGCCGTCATCTGTTCCTCGCTTTTTGCACTGCTGCTGGGTATCCCAACCCTTCGGCTCCGGGCTGACTACCTGGCCATTGTGACCATTGCCGCAGCAGAAATTGTGCGCTACATCGTTACGACCAACCAGCTGGATGCAGTGACCGGATCAGCCGACGGCCTCGGGGCTTTCGAAGGCGGTTTCTACGCAATGAACCCATTCCCCGAGGGTTCCTACATGGGAATGAACAATCGTGACTTCTTCATCCGGGTAGTAGCTTGGGCTTTGGTTATCGTGTGTTGCGTGCTCGTTTGGCTCCTGATGCGCAGCCCTTGGGGCCGTGTACTTAAAGGTATCCGTGAAGACGAGAACGCCGTCCGTTCCCTAGGGAAAAACGTCTACGCCTACAAGATGCAGGCGCTGGTCATTGGTGGCATCCTGGGCGCCTTCGCTGGCATGGTGTTCACCTTGCCCCGCGGCGCCGTCCAGCCCGCCAACTACGGGACTGAACTCACGTTCTTCCTCTGGACCTGCCTCCTGCTCGGCGGCATGTCCACGGTCCTGGGGCCCGTTGTGGGCGCCATGATCTTCTGGGTGGTCCTGTCCCTGACCCAGGGCATCCTTTACGGTCTCATCGAATCCGGCGCAGTGACCTGGCTGACCACGGTCCAGGCGGGGCAGCTGCGTTACATCCTGGTTGGCATTGCCCTGATGCTGCTAATGATCTTCAGACCCCAGGGTGTCTTTGGCAATAAGAAGGAGCTGGCGTTCGCATGAGCCACAGCGCACATTCAACAAGCAACACCGCAGGCAGCACCAAGCAGAACACCGCAGGCGTCGACTACATGACGGATACCAGTCCGATTGCCGCAGGTGAAATCGCCCCCGGCTGCAAGAAGAGGGATCCCATCGTGGTCGCGGAAAACGTGACCCGTAGCTTCGGGGGCATTAACGCCGTCGACGTCCAGTACCTCGAAATCCCGCGGCACAAGATCACGGCTCTCATCGGCCCCAACGGGGCCGGGAAGACCACACTCTTCAACCTCCTCACCGGTTTCGATACCCCGAATTCCGGAAAATGGCAGTTTGACGGCAAAAACATTGAGGGCGTGCCCTCGTACAAGCTGGCCCGCATGGGCATGGTGCGCACCTTCCAGCTCACCAAGGTCATGGGCAAGCTCACTGTCATGGAGAACATGCGGCTTGGTGGCGCTGACCAGCCAGGTGAACGGCTCTCCAAGGCACTGTTCAAAGGAATTTGGGGCAGTCGGGAGAAGGAACTCACCGCCCAGGCCGACGCCTTGCTCGAGAAATTCAAGCTCGACGCCAAAAAGGACGATTACGCAGCGTCTCTCTCCGGCGGCCAACGCAAGCTGCTGGAGATGGCCCGTTCCTTGATGGTCCGGCCCAGGCTGGTCATGTTGGACGAGCCCATGGCCGGGGTGAACCCGGCCCTGACCCAGTCGCTGCTCGACCACATCAAGAACCTCAAGGCCGAAGGCATGACCGTGCTGTTCGTGGAGCACGACATGAACATGGTCAGGCACATCGCCGACTGGGTAGTGGTCATGGCCGAAGGAAAGATCGTGGCCGAAGGTCCCCCTGGTGAAGTGATGAAGAACCCTGCTGTTATCGATGCTTACCTTGGTGCCCACCACGATGTGGATCTTGGTGACACCGAAGGCATCAAGGAACTGGAGGCAGTACTCGAAGCTGACGAGGAATCCATCGTGGGTACCGAAAACGCCGGCATCATCGCGGTTGATTCAGTAGGGCCCAAGATCAGGGAGGCTGACACCGAACAACCCGACCTCAGCCCCGAAGCCCACCAGGCTCCGGCCGCCGATGAGCCCAACTCCCCCGAGTCAGGCATGGCTGATCCCGGCCGCACAGACAAGGACAAAGAATGAGTGCAACCAGCGCAGCGACGTCACCTCAAATGGCGTCCACAGATGACGTCGTCGTAAAGGTTACCGACCTCGTAGCCGGCTATCTTCCGGGCGTAAACATCCTCAACGGCTGCAGCATCGAAGCCCGTAAGGGTGAGCTGATCGGCATCATCGGCCCCAACGGCGCCGGTAAGTCCACGCTTCTGAAGGCCATGTTCGGACTGGTCAAGGTCCATTCAGGCTCTGTTGTGGTCCGGGGCCAGGACATCACTGGGCTCAAGGCGAACAAGCTGGTCACCCAAGGTGTCGGTTTTGTGCCCCAGAACAACAACGTGTTTGCCACCCTCACTATCGAGGAAAACATGCAGATGGGCATGTTCCAGCGGCCCAAGGACTTCGCGAAAAGGTTTGAGTTCGTAACCAGCCTGTTCCCTGAACTGGGCAAGCGGCGGGCCCAGCGTGCAGGCTCCCTTTCCGGTGGTGAACGCCAGATGGTTGCCATGGGGCGCGCACTCATGATGGAACCGGCTGTACTGCTGCTCGATGAGCCCTCTGCCGGCCTCTCCCCCGTCAAGCAGGACGAGACGTTCCTCCGTGTCCACGAGATCAACCGGGCGGGTGTCTCCGTAATCATGGTTGAGCAGAACGCACGCCGCTGCCTGCAGATCTGCGACCGCGGCTATGTCCTGGACCAGGGGAAGGACGCCTATACGGGTACCGGCCGCGAACTGATGAAGGATCCCAAGGTTATCCAGCTCTACCTGGGCACCTTGGCTGACACGGTGGAGTAAGAAGTATCTGACCAGATAAACCGCAAAGCAGAAGGGCCGTCACCACCGGTGGCGGCCCTTCTGCTTTGGAGACCCACACTGCGGGACGGCGGCCGCGCCTTACACCGTTCGGCGGCCAGGCCTCACTTCGCACACGGTCGTCCCCGGGCAACAGGAAGGCCCCCGTCCCAGGCGTGGAATCTGCCTGGGCGAGGGCCTTCTATGGTGTCGGTTAGTGCTCGGCTTTACAGCTTGCCGAATTCTTCCTTCACGGGTGTGTACTTGTTGTCGTCCTGGTACTCGTAGATGCCGATGTAGGCCTCTGTCGGGTCACCAGCGTCCGAGAACGTCACGGGGCCGGACTGGCCGTCGTAGTCGATGTCCTTGCCATCGCGAAGCAACGTGACGCACGATGGGTAGTCGCTGCACTTTTCACCGGTTTCGGAGACTGACTTCAGCTGCTTGGCAATCTCCACACCGTTGGTGCTCTTGGCCGCTTCCGAGGCCAGTGCGATCAGGTTCACGGCGTCGTAGGACTCTCCGGAGTAGCTGTAGTCCTTCAGGCCCGGATCGATGGCCAGCAGCTTCTTCTTGAAGTCTTCCTTGGCGAACGTGCCAGGGATGGTTCCCTGGGCGCCCTTCAAGGTACCCGGCTGCAGGTCCTTGCTGTAGTCAGCCATGTTGCCGTCCACAAGGAACATCTGGTTTGCCTTGACACCCTTGCCCGTCAGAAGCGGAATGATGCTCTTTGCCTCGTCGAAGGTGATCAGAGCAATGGCATCCGGCTTCGCGGCGATGACCTTGTCAACCTGGCTGCTGAACTGGGAGTCACCCGTGTTGTACAGCTCTTCGGCAACAACCTTGCCGCCGGCTGCCTCGAAGGCTTCCTTGACGTTCTTCTGCAGGCCGGTTCCATAGGCGTCGTTCAGGACGATCATGCCCACGGTCTGGGCACCACAGGTGGCCATGTAGTTTCCAAGGACCTTGCCCTGCAGGACGTCAGAAGGCGCAGTACGCCAGTACAGGCCCTTGTCATCCCACGTGGTGAAGTCAGGCGAGGTGTTCGCCGGCGAGAAGTGGATGACACCCGCGCCGGTGATCTGGTTGATAACCGTCTTGGAGACAGACGATGAGGCTGCGCCGACAATAGCGCTGACTCCCTGGCCGAGCAGAGCCGAAGTGGACTGCGTCGCGATATCGGTCTTGGTGTCACCGGAGTCGCGGTGGATAACTTCTACAGGCTTGCCAAGGACACCGCCGGCAGCATTGACTTCCTGGATGCCGAGGTTAACACCGGCAATTTCGGGTGGGCCAAGGAAGGCCAGGTTGCCCGTCGTCGGCAGGAGCGAGCCGATCTTCAACGGTGTATCGGTGGTGGTTGTCGATGCAGGGACGGAACCGGCTGTTGCCGCGGGCGGGGTGGTGGTACCGCCTCCTGCTCCTGCGGGGCAGGCGATCCCTGCGGACGGAGCCGTGGTGGTTTCTGTCGACCCGGGGGTAGGTGAACCGCCACAAGCCGTAGCCAGAAGAGCGACACCGAAGCTAAGCGCTGTGAGCTTAGCAACCCGCGGCGCTGCCTGGGGAATTGCAATCATTTAGAATCTCCTCGATCGAAAGGTGCGAACGGCCTTTGATGCGAATTACCAGGTGTTCCTGGGTTTAACTTTCAAGCTAGTGCAATTTAGGCTCGAAGATAAGTGACTACGGTCACATCCTTATAACACTCGTTGCCTATGGGAAACCTAACGGGCATGACGGGCCACGGTGAGGGACAGTGGGCGCTCATAAGGGGCGTCGTCCAGGTCTTGCTTGGTTGACCCCGTCCTGGCGGAAGAAGATGATGCGATTGCCCACGAGCCCCCATGCTAGGCGCCTCCGATACCAGGTTGCCTCTGGTGGCGCTAAGAGAACGGCTCGTAAACTTTAGCTGAGTACGTGGTCTCCAGGGCCGACTGGAGGCCCGAAGATCCCAGTAATTACCGGGATTTCGGGCCAGTGCCCCAGGTGGGACTCGAACCCACAACACGCGGATTTTAAGTCCGCTGCCTCTGCCAATTGGGCTACTGGGGCGCCCGGTCAATGTTATCCCGTCAAAGGCGTGCCAGTGGCCCGGCATACCGAAATGTCCCATGGATGCCACCAGGCCAGACCGCCAGGGGCAGCAACTGGAAGTAGTCACCCCACTCGGGGCTGGGCGGATCAATACCAAGGGAGGTTGATGGGACAAACCCGAACCGCTCATAGTAGACGGGGCTTCCCAGCAGTGCGATGCCCCATTCCCCCGCTGCATTGGCCCGGACCACAGTCTCATGGATAAGCGCCGAGCCTATGCCATGCCGCTGCAGCTTCGGTACCACGCCTATGGGGCCCAGTCCCAGCAGCTCCAGGTCATTAACCCAACCCCGGGTGCTGATAACGTGGCCCACAATTTCGCCGTCGAGCTCGGCAACGATGCTGAACTGCGGCAGGTATTCATCACAATCGAAAAGCTGGCGCAGCACCTCCACCTCGATTGGCTCGCCTTCAACCGGCATGCCCGTAGCCGGTGACACCGCGAAGGCCGCAGCAGTGAGCTCCAGGAGCGCTTCCCGGTCCTCCGGCTGCTCGTCTCGCAGCAGCAGCTGGGGCGCCGGCACATGGGCGTTCTCAGCCGCCAGCTCGGCCAGTACTGCCATGGCTCGGGGTGCGTCGGCCACAGGGACCAGCAGGTGATCGTGGTGGAAGCCGGCGAGTACGTTACAGCTGATCTTGGCTGCTGTCAGGGCCGCGCTCACGGCCGCCGTAAGGCCCACAGCTTCGAGGGCCGAGTGCACCTGGAGGGTGATCCAGGATGCCACGAAGTCGTACTTCAGTCCCTGCGCATCGGCCTCGCTACGCGGCAGCACGACCGTGAGGCCCTCGGCTTCCCGGACAGCTGCTTCAATTCCGCCTCCCAGTGGCTTGCCGTGCGGCCAGAGAGCATAAACATAGTCGCCCTGCCGGAGAACGGGCTGCATTGTGGCCAGAAGTGCCTGGAGGTCTTTTTCGCCTGTCATGAGGCCAGTCTACGTAAACCGCCTTCCCAGCAAGCCAGCTGAAACGGCAGTGTCCGACGGGTTAACCACGACGGCGGCCGTCCCCCCAGAGGGAACGGCCGCCGTCGTGCTTTTACACAGTGTGTATCAGTGCAGTTACTTGCTCTCCGCTGAAACTGATTCCTTGGCCTTGGCCGCTGGAGATCCCTGTTTGCCTGCGGGAATCTCCGGCGGGGTGGCAGCGGCCGGCTTAGGTGCCGGTGTGGCTGCCGCAACGAAGGCCCCGCGCGGGTTGTCGAGGTCGATCAGTTGAGTGGTGTCGCGGCCCACAAAGAAGGCGACGATCCAGTTGAGGATGACCCGGAACTTGCGCTCAAAGGTAGGCATCGCCATTCCGTGGTAGCCGCGGTGCGCCAGCCAGGCGAGTCCGCCCTTGAGGCCAATGCTGCCGACCAGGTTGATGTTGGCAACGCCCTTCCATTCACCGAAACCGGCCACAGCGCCCAGGTTCTTGTGCTTGTAGTCCTTGAGCTGCTTCTCCCACCGGGAGGCCCACAGATTCTTGGCAAGCAGCTTGGCCTGACGCAGCGCGTGCTGTGCGTTGGGCACGCAGAAGCCGCCCACTCCCCCGCCGGAAAGGTCAGGAACAGCTGCGACGTCACCGGCAGCCCAGGCGTTTTCAACAATGCCTTCATCTCCGGCGATGCGAAGGTCCGGCAGCGTGCGGACACGTCCGCGCTCGTCCAAGGGGAAATCGGTGGAGCGGACCATCGGGTTTGCCTGCACACCTGCAGTCCAGACGAGGGTGTCAGCTTCGAATTCCTGCGCGAGCGTCTTATCCGGCAGGTTGATCAGCTTGAGGGCGCTCTCGGCGTTGTCAAGGGAAGTGTTCAGCAGCACCTCGATGCCGCGGCTGCGGAGGTGCTCCACTACCCACTCGGCCTGCTTTTCCGTGACCTCGGGCATGATTCGGCCCATGGCTTCGACAAGCACGAAGCGGATTTCGTCCTGGCTGATGCGCGGGTTGTTCCGGACGGCTGCGCGGGCCAGATCTTCCATCTCAGTGATGCACTCAATGCCTGCGAAGCCACCGCCCACAACCACGAAGGTGAGGGCCCGGGCGCGCTCGGCAGGGTCAGTCATTACGGAGGCGGCTTCGATCCGCTCTAGAACCTTGTTGCGGAGTGCAACAGCTTCCTCGATGGTCTTGAGGCCGATCCCCTTGTCAGCGAGTCCCTTGATCGGGAAGGTGCGCGTAATGGCACCTGCCGCAACAACGACGTCGAAGTAAGGAACTTCAAAGTTGGCGCCGCCATCTGCCGGCGCCACAACGGCCGTCCGGTTGGCGTGATCAACGGAGACGACACGGCCCTGGATCAGCTCGGTCTGCTTGAGGTGCTGGCGGTGGGAAACAACGGCATGGCGTGCCTCGATGTTTCCGCCGGCGACCTCCGGCAGGAACGGTTGGTACGTCATGTAAGGCAGCGGATCAACGAGGGTGACGATGCCACCGGCATTCGCGATCTTCTTCTGCAGTTTGAGGGCTACGTACAGGCCGACGTACCCGCCGCCGACGACGAGTACCCTGGGACGGTCCTGGAGCTGTGGGGTGGATGCCATGTTTCAAGAATACAGTAGTTTGTGAAAATCTTCACTAACTAGGTCCTGCACTTGTCCGCTGACTGGATGGAACAGCTTCAAGGACTCCTGTATCAGGCTCTTCCGGCGCCTTAATGGGATTCCTGTAGGCCCGCAGGAACTGGAAAGTCCCTGCGCCGATGATGGCCAGGAACAGCAAGCCGAAGCCCACGACTACCAGAGCGGGAAGGACGGCCTCCCCCGAGGAAGGCGCTTCTGCTGCAGGCACCGTGGCTTCGGGAAGCGTGGGAGCAGCGCTCGTGGGGCTCTCGTTCGGAACAGGGGCAGCAGGCGCCTCGCCTCCCCTTCGGTGTACACGAATCCAGTCTGAAATGGTGCCCAACGGGTTAACCGCGGCCTCCGGCACGTTGGCTTTCAGCGCCGCCTCAGCGTTCAGGACTCCAAACCCGTAGATGGGATCTTTGCCCGGGACACCTGCGTCTTTCGCCGTAGTGACGATGCGGTTGATCACCTGCTTCGCGCTCATCTCCGGCCACTTGGAACGGATCAGCGCGGCAACACCGGCAACAATCGGCGTCGCCCCGGATGTTCCAGCCCATTCCGCATAGCCGCCACCCGGCATGCCACCGAGCAGGTCTTCAGCGGGGGCAGCCACGCCTATGCTGATGCCTTGTGAGGACGAATCGACGCTAGCCAAACCCTTACGGTCCAATCCGGCCACCGTGAGCACCCCGGGGATGGTGGCAGGTGCTCCGACCTGCACGTTTCCTCCCACCCGGTTTCCGGCCGCTGCAACAATGACAACGTCCTTTTGCTCCGCATAGAGGAAGGCCGCGTCCCAGCTCTGGGGCCACTGGGGTGAAGTGCTGCCAAGCGAGATGTTGATGACCTGTGCCCCGTTGTCCACCGCCCACCGGACTGCGTCCGGAATCTGCTCCTGGTCAGTCCTGCCACCCGGGTTTGTCGAACCGAGCCAGGTGGAGACTGAAAGAATCTGAGCTTCAGGAGCGACCCCGACAATCCCGTCGGGGCCGGTTGCGGGTTCCGGTCCGCTGGTCGGCTTAGCGGTTGAATCCTTGGGCTGGTGTCCACGGCCTGCCAGCATCGTGGCGACCAGCGTCCCGTGTTCAGGCTTCGCTCCGATGCTTTTCCGTCCATCCGGGCTCCCGGCGCCGGAGGCATCAGAGCCACCCGAAACCACTCCCTTGAGGTCCGGGTGCTCGGCGTCCACGCCGCTGTCGATCACGGCTACCTTCACGTTGGCGCCCTTGGAAACCTCCCAGGCCTTCGTGATGCCGGATTCGGCCAGCCAGTACTGCTTGTCCCGCCAACTATCGGCATGTGCCACCGGCGCCGCAACCAGGGCTGTGGTCAGGCTGCCGCCTGCGAGGGCCACAGCCATGAGTGCGGAGGCGGTCCGGCGGTACCGGGCTGTTGCTCTGGTCATTCTGGTCCAATCGGCTGTACGTCAGGCTGCACGGGCGGTCTTCAGATGCTCCGGGTCAGGGGCGGGCGTCGCGTGGAGGGCTTGATCTAGAGGGCACTGAGGGCAATTCCGTCGAGAATATCGTGTTCGCTGCTGACGGCCGTGCTGATGCGCCCATCGGTGACCTCCGCCATCCGTTCCAGGACGCGGCGCCACACCAGTGCACCGGCCCCGATAACGTCAACACGGCCCGGGTGCATGTAGGGCAAGGCCGCCCTTTCCGCACGTGTCATTCGCAGCAGGTCGCTGGCCGCCTCCCGGATGACCGTGATGCTCAGTTCAGTGCCATGGATGGCTGCCGGTGAGTAAGCAGGCAACCGCAATGCGTGCGCGGTGATCGTGGTGATAGAGCCGGCAACGCCGACGACGACGGCAGTACGTTCGAGGGGAACGATCAGGGCCGCTTGGCTGATGGCGGCGTCGACGTCGGCTTCCGCCGCCGCGATTTCTTCGGCTGTTGGCGGGTCAGTGAGCAGGTGCCGTTCGGTCATCCTGACACAGCCGATATCCACTGATTTCGCGGCAATCACCCCGGAGACATCGCCGAGCACAAACTCCGTGCTTCCACCGCCGAGGTCCACCACCAATACAGGATCCTGACCCCTGGAGGGCAATACGCTGCTGGCGCCCGCAAAGGACAGCGCCGCCTCTTCATCTCCTGAGATGACTTCTGGCTCGACGCCAAGAAGCTCGCGGATACCGTCAACGAAGACCTGTCGGTTCGCAGCATCCCTGGTGGCGGACGTAGCCACGAATCTGACGTGGCTGGCCCCCTTGTCCCTGATCATCGACGCGTAGTCTGCCGCCGCAGCGAAGGTCCGATCAAGCGCTTCCTGCGCCAACTCCCCCGTGGCATCAACCCCTTGGCCGAGCCGAACCACCCGCATTTCCCGCACCACATCGGTCAGGGCGAACGTGCCGTCCTGGCGTGCGGCGTCAGCGATCAGAAGGCGGATTGAATTGGTACCGCAGTCAACGGCCGCTACACGGGTCATGGGAGATCCTTTTGTGCGGCCGGGCCGCGTACAGGGGCTGGGCGGCCCACGATGTCAGGCAAGCCCTGGGGGCCGTGACGGCTTAGTTCGCGTGAGGGCGTCTCGCCGGCGGTATCCCAGGCTCCATCGCAGTAGCAACGGTCGGTCGTCCACCATTCGGCGATGGCGGCCAGGGCTTCGTCACCGAGCGGATTCACACCGGGGCCTGCGGCCAGGGAGTGGCCCACCAGGACATGGAGGCATTTGACGCGGGTGGGCATTCCGCCTGCTGAAACGCCGTCGATCTCCGGTACCGCGCCGATTCCGCAGCGTGCACCGATCTCGTTCCGGGAGCGCAGGTAGGCCTCATGGGCTGACTGGTACCGCTCTGCGAGGAGCGTGTCCTCTGCTAGCCGCTCGTTCATCGTGGTCATCAAGCCAGCGGCCTCGAGCCGGGATACCGCGGCGGTGATCACCGGATGTGTCAGGTAGAACGTGGTGGGAAACGGGGTTCCGTTGCTGAGCCGGGGTGCGGTGGCTGCCACCAGGGGGTTGCCACAGACGCAGCGCGCCGGGATCTCGACAACGTCCCGTACCGGCCGGCCGAGCTGGCGGCTGAGGACGTCAAGATCCTTTTCTGACGGCTGGCGGAGTTCCTCGGGCGAGGCCGCTGCATTCGTTTCCACTGCTTTCCGTTCCACTGCTTTCCGTTCCACTGCTTTCAATTCCGCGCGCTCAATTCCACCGGGCTGCCGCTTTCCTTCCCGGCGGGGAATGTCCCAAGAACATTCCAATGGCGGTTCTGCTTCTAGTCTGTTGCCGACCGCCGGATGGACTCCCAGAGGGCATCCACCCATGGCAGGTTGGCGGGGTCTTCTGCTGATCCTGCACCGGCTTGGCCACTGCTCGTTACGGCAGGCTGATCGCTGCCAAAAACCCAGTAGCCCGTCTCACCTGGCATAACCATGTTAATGCGGTCCCGGGCCTGCTGTTTGACATAGTTGGGATCCTGCCACCGGGACACCTGCTGCTTGAGGCTGTTTTGCTCTGCCTTGCGTGCGGCGATGTCCGCTTCGAGGGCCGCTATTTCGGCTGACTTTTCAAACCAGATCTTCACTGTTGGAGCCAGCATCACGGTGATAGCTATCATCACCACTGCCAGCGCCAGGAACCGGCCGGAAAACGCCCGCGCGGGGACAGGATCCACAGAGTCGTCGCCATCCCGCTCGCCCGGCTGGAGTGGGCCACTCTTGGCGGTGCCGGATTTGGCCGTGCCACTCTTGGCGGTGCCGGTCTTCTCAGCTGCGGCTCTGGCCGTTCCCGATCTATCGCTGGTGGCTTTAGCAGCAGACTTCTGACGCTCGTCTGCCAGCACTCCCAGGCTTGCCGAACCAGGCTTCGTCCCTGGGATCGTAGAACCGAAATTCGCCTGAATGACATCGCCGCCGTCGGTCCCTTCCGCTGTGGGGGCCGCAGTGGTGATCCTGGGAACCTTGGGACGTCGGGTTGCCATGACACTCCTGTAATGCCCTTGTCCTTGCGGGCGGGGTCCTTGCGGGCGGGTTGCTGCTCTTGCTTTGCTGTTTGTTGCTCTTGCCGGCTCCTGTGGGGCCTGACTGCCTTCCCGGTTAAAAAAACCGGTGGCCATGGTCTTTTCAACCATAGCCACCGGTCAGGCGATTTTGCGGCTACTAGCCCTTGAAACGCGGGAAGGCGCTGCGGCCGGCGTAGCGTGCGGCGTCGTCGAGTTCTTCTTCGATGCGCAGCAGCTGGTTGTACTTGGCAACACGCTCCGAACGCGCAGGCGCGCCTGTCTTGATCTGACCGGCGTTGGTGGCGACGGAGATGTCAGCGATGGTGGTGTCCTCCGTCTCGCCTGAGCGGTGGGAGGTGATGGTGGTGTAACCTGCGCGCTGGGCGAGGGACACGGCGTCGAGGGTTTCGGTCAGTGAACCGATCTGGTTGACCTTAACCAGCAGCGAGTTTGCCGTGCTGGTGTCCAGGCCCTGCTGGAGGCGTACCGGGTTGGTGACGAAGAGGTCATCACCCACGAGCTGGACTTTGGAACCGATCGAATCGGTCAGTGTCTTCCAGCCCTCCCAGTCGTTCTCATCCAGCGGGTCCTCGATGGAAACGAGCGGGTAGTCGGCAACGAGCTCGGCGTAGTAGGCGCTCATTTCAGCCGAGGTCAGGGACTTGCCCTCGAACTGGTAAGCACCGTCGGTGAAGAACTCGGAGGAGGCGACGTCCAGGGCCAGAGCGATGTCCACACCCGGGGTGTAGCCAGCGTTCTTAATTGCTTCCTGAATCAGGTCCAGGGCAGCGCGGTTGGACGGAAGGTTCGGCGCAAAGCCGCCTTCGTCGCCCAGGCCGGTGGCGAGGCCCTTTTCCTGGAGGACGGCCTTGAGTGCGTGGTACACCTCAACGCCCCAGCGCAGGCCCTCCGAGAAGGTCTCCGCGCCCAGCGGGACAACCATGAATTCCTGGATGTCGACGTCGGAATCGGCGTGGGAGCCACCGTTGAGGATGTTCATCAGCGGCACGGGCAGAACGTGCGCGTTGGGTCCGCCGAGGTACTTGTAGAGGGGCAGGTCCGCAGACGCCGCAGCAGCATTGGCAACGGCCAGGGAAACGCCCAGGATGGCGTTAGCGCCGAGCTTGCTCTTGTTGGGCGTACCGTCCAGGTCGATCATGGCCTGGTCGATGCTGCGCTGGTCCGTGGCGTCGAAGCCAATCAGCGCAGGAGCGATCTGGTCGATGACGGCGTCGACGGCCTTCTGGACGCCCTTGCCGAGGTAACGGCCCTTGTCTCCGTCGCGGAGTTCGACGGCCTCGTGCTCGCCGGTGGAGGCACCGGACGGAACTGCTGCGCGGCCGATCTGGCCGTCGGAAAGCAGAACTTCAACTTCTACTGTCGGGTTGCCGCGGGAATCGAGGATCTCGCGGGCGTGGATGGCATCGATAAGCGCCATGAATATGCTCCTTATGGTGAAGCGATTTACTGGGAATCTAGCTGAAAACTCGACGTACTCGTCAGGACAAGCGTAGTCGAGAGTGGTACAGGTTACGGAAACCTCTCCGGCACCTTGACGTCATGAAGGCGAGCCGTGGCGTTCCTGGAATTCGCGGACGGCCCCACGCAGGGCGCGTTCGGCGTCCAGACCGTGGGCCCGAGCCCGCGCCACAAGACCAAAAAGGAGCTCGCCGAGCTCTTTTTCGGAGTACCCGGCAGGCGCGGCCGCAGGCATTAATTCAGGCATTAATTCACTCAACTTCACAGGCGGCACTGCGGGTGTGTCCAGTCCTGCCCGCTCTGCCCGGTCCAGTGCTTTCTGGGCGCGGGCAAGAGCGGGTAAAGCGAGCGGGATGCCTTCGAAGACACCCGTGCCTGCCGGCTTTTCCGCCCTTTTAACGGCATCCCATTTCTGCACGATCTCGGCCACCGTGGCCGGGAAGGTGTCCTGGAGAGTACCGTCCGGACGGAAAACGTGCGGGTTGCGGCGGATCATCTTGCCCGTGATGCTGCGGACGACGTCGTCGAAGTCGAAGACATCGCGTTCCTGGGCCAAGCGGGCGTGGAGCACAACCTGCAGGAGGACATCGCCCAGTTCGCCTTGGAGCTCGGCCTCATCAGCGTCCGTCTCAATGGTCTCGGCGACCTCAAAGGCTTCCTCCAGCAGATACTCCACGAGCGACTCGTGGGTCAGCGCCCCCATCCACGGGCAGTGCTCCCGGAGTGCTGCGACGACGGCAATCAGTTCTGCAACGGGAGTTCCTTTGCTTTCAGGAAGACCGGCGTCCGGCCCGGATCCGCCGCTATCAGGCAAGGTTGGCGTAGGCGTCGTTGATGTATTCGACGAGGGCTTCTTTCTCTTCGAGAGGCAGGAAGGCGGCCTCGGCGGCGTTGAGGGTCAGTTCAAGCAGGTCATCGAGGTCGTAATCGAACGTCTCAACCAGGAGTTCAAACTCATCGGTGAGCGTCACCCCGCTCATGAGGCGGTTGTCGGTGTTGATGGTGACGTTGAAGCCCAGCTGGTAAAGCATGTCCAGCGGATGGCTGTCGAGGTCGTCACCGAAACCTGCGATAGCGCCCGTCTGCACGTTGGAGGAGGGGCAGATTTCCAAGGCGATGCCGCGGTCCCGGACCCAACTTGAGAGGTTACCAAGGGTCACGAGGCCCACGTTGTCGTCGTCCGAGGCATCTTCCGCGTCTTCGAACTCAACCATGATGTCCTCGGCAATGCGTACACCGTGGCCCAGGCGGAGGGCCCGGCCATCCACCAGCGCGGACTGGATGCTTTCCAGTCCTGCGGCCTCGCCGGCGTGGACGGTGGCCGGGAAGTTGTTCTCAGCCAGATAGGTGAAGGCATCCTTGAAACGTGAGGGCAGAAAGCCGTCCTCTGCTCCGGCGATGTCGAAGCCGACCGCGCCATTGTCCCGGTGCCGCACGGCAAGTTCGGCGATTTCCTGGCCACGGTCAGCATGGCGCATGGCTGTGATGAGCTGGCCTACCTGGATGTCGCGGCCGCTTTCAGCAACGGCGTCCACGCCGGCCTCAAGGCCGGCCTGGACCGCCTCAACGGTCTCGTCCAGGGTCAAACCCTTCTGAAGGTGCTGCTCAGGTGCCCAGCGCACTTCGCCGTACACGACTCCGTCGTCCGCCAGATCCTCGACGAACTCCTTGGCGACCCGGAACAGGCCGTCTTTGGTCTGCATGACCGCAACAGTGTGGTCGAAGGTTTCCAGGTAGCGGACAAGGGATCCCGAATCAGCGGACTCCCGGAACCACTCGCCGAGCGCCACAGGATCGGTTGTGGGCAGGGTGTGCCCCACTTCGTTGGCCAGTTCAATAATCGTGGACGGGCGCAATCCGCCATCCAGGTGGTCATGCAGGGAGACCTTGGGAAGGCTCTTCAGGTCGAAGTCGAGGGCAGGGGCAGCGTCAAGGATAGGCTCAGTCACGTTCCAACCTTAGGGTTGGCGGCCAGCTAATGCCAGCCGCTACGTTCCGCTTGCTTCTGCGTCCACTGCGGTAGAGGCGAGGATGGGAGAAGATCCGGATTCCAGGGTTTGCGCGCCGGCAGGACCGCCGTCCAGCCACTCATCAACCACTTCGGCATCATTGCGTGCGAGGTGCTTGTGCCACCAGCGCAGCACGTGGTCGATGAGGATTCCCAGCACGATGGCGAACACCACCGCAATTCCGGCGCTAAGCAGCGGATTGTGGTGGAGCCAGGGGAACGAGCTTGCCAGGATGCCGATCCCGATTGAGTAGCCCACCCAGGTGATGCAGGCGAAGGCGTCCAGCAGGAAAAAGCGGCGGTGCGCAAAACCGGTACTCCCGGCTACGTAGTTGACCGCCACCCGCCCCCATGGGATGTACCTTGCCGTGAAGATCAGGACAGCGCCGCGTTTTTCAAGTTCGTAGCGCGCCCAGCCGAACGCCTTTTGGACCTTCGCCCGGCGCATCCACTTCCAGCGTTCCAGGCCGATCTTCCGCCCCAGGAGGAAAGCCATATTGTCGCCGGCGATGGCTCCAACCAGGGCGGTCGCCCCAAGGATCCAGAGATTGGGTTCCCCGCTGTGCCGGGAGAAGGCCGCGAGCGCCACGATAAGGGTCTCACTGGGGACAACCATGGCGAAGCCGTCAACGAAGAAAAACAGAAGCAATACAGGGTAGATCCACCACTGTCCCGCCGCATGGAGCACGGCCTCATTAATAAACTCCACGCGGTGGTTCTCCTAGACGAAAAATCTCGCAGCTACATGTGATGGAAATCGCTCTTCAGTGTCCCACGGCCGGGGCGTCGTTCGCTACGCCCCGACCGGGGAAAACACCACTTTGAGCGTATCTTTATCTACCGACTGGAAGTATCCACTCATGGGCTGATATTTCAGCAACAAAAACTACCTCCCAAGGCTGAAAACCAGCTTGGGGACTCATCCTCAAGCGCCCGCTTCGCGCGATGCCTCACGCTCACCGGATTCTTCATCCGGCTCTTCCGGCAGCTTGCCGCGCAGCCTGCCGATCACGAGGTCCACCACAATGCCGAGACCGACCGCGCAGATGATGGCGATAACGGCCCCAAGCAGATGGTTGTCCTCGAACCATTGCCCGAAAAACAGGCCGATTCCTACGGAGTAAGCGGCCCACAGGATTGCTGACATCACGGTGAGAAGCACGAAGCGCAGGTGCGCGAAGCGTGTGGCTCCGGCGGTGAGATTGACTGCCACACGGCCTATGGGAATGAACCGGGCCACGAGGATCAGTGAGGCAGGCCGTTTCCTGAGCTCAAGCCCGGCCCAGCGGAAGGCCTTCTGCATTCGGCGGCCACGCATCCACCTCCAGCGGTTCGTTCCCACGCCCCGGCCGATCAAGTAGGCGATATTGTCGCCCAGGAACGCCCCGAGTGCTGCGACCACGGCGAGGAGCCAAGGATTGGGGACATCCGCCGTGGCCGCAACAGCAGCAAGGCCAACCACCACGGATTCGCTGGGTATGGGTGGGAAAAACCCATCAATCAGGCAACATGCCAGCACCAGGAACAGGACCCAGGGCTGCCCGGCCGCCGCGAGAATGAAGTCGTTGATTTCCTGCACAGTTTCCTAATGGCCGCCGGGACGTGTTCGCTTCTGCTTATGCTATGCGGTCAATAATGAGCTGCTGTGCCGGCCGGGAACCATCGGGGGCGATGGTTACAGCGTGTTCGAGGGCTTCCTTGGCCCGTGCAAATTTTTCCGGGGTATCTGTCAGCAGTGTCATCAGCGGCTCTCCTGCCCTCACCATCGCACCCGGTTTTGCATGCATTCGAACACCGGCACCGGCCTGGACCTGATCCTCCTTGCGGGCCCGGCCTGCACCCAGGCGCCATGCGGCTACCCCCACAGCCAAGGCATCAAGTTCCACCAGCACGCCGTCGGCAGGCGCGTAAATCACTTCTGAATCCTTGGCCACCGGAAGCGCCGCACGGGGATCCCCTCCCTGCGCCTCGATCATGCGGTTCCAGACGTCCATGGCCCGGCCGTCCTTCAGGGCTGCCCGCGGATCGGCATCGTGGATGCCGGCGCAGGCGAGCATCTCCTCGGCAAGCCTCACGGTCAGTTCGACGACGTCGTCCGGACCACCGCCTGCAAGCACCTCGACCGATTCCTCTACTTCGATTGCGTTGCCTGCCGTCAGACCCAACGGCGTATTCATGTTGGTCAGCAGGGCCACCGTGTTGACGCCTGCGTCCTTGCCCAGGGCGACCATGGTTTCGGCCAGTTCGCGGGCCCGTTCCTCGTCCTTCATAAAGGCCCCGCTGCCCACTTTGACGTCGAGTACCAGTGAGCCCGTACCTTCCGCGATCTTCTTGCTCATGATGGAGGAGGCAATGAGCGGAATGGCTTCCACCGTTCCGGTCACGTCCCGCAGGGCGTACAGCTTCTTGTCCGCAGGGGCGAGGCCGGCACCGGCTGCACAAATCACGGCTCCCACGTCCTGTAGCTGGGCCATCATTTCCTCGTTGCTGAGCGCGGCACGCCAGCCCGGAATGGATTCGAGCTTGTCAAGGGTGCCGCCGGTGTGGCCCAGCCCACGGCCGGAGAGCTGCGGTACGGCGACGCCGAACACAGCAACAAGCGGTGCGAGCGGAAGGGTGATCTTGTCCCCCACGCCACCCGTGGAGTGCTTGTCGCTGGTAGCCTTCACGCCGCCGTCGGGACGCCGCAGTGCCGAGAAGTCCATCCGCTCGCCTGAGGCGATCATGGCGGCAGTCCAGCGGGAAATTTCCGCCCGGTCCATGCCGTTGAGCAGGATGGCCATATTCAGTGCCGCCATCTGCTCATCGGCAATGGCGCCCCGGGTATAAGCGTCGATGGTCCAGTCGATCTGTTCCGGGCTGAGCACACCCTTGTCCCGCTTGATGCGGATGATGTCGACGGCGTCGAACGCTTCAGTTTTGTTTGGGGTGAGTGTCACCGGGTTTCCTCCAAGTGTTGGGGACCAAATGCATCGGGAAGCACCTGGTCCATTGTCCTGATTCCCTGGGTGGTCATTAGTTCCATGTCCGGTGCGCGGAACTCATAGAGCAACTGGCGGCATCGCCCGCACGGCATGAGCACCTGGCCCTCGGCGTCCACGCAATAAAAGGCACGCAGCAGGCCGCCTCCGCTCATGTGCAGGTTGCCCACCAACGAACATTCCGCGCACAGGGTCAGGCCGTAACTGGCGTTTTCCACATTGCAGCCGCTGACGATCCGGCCATCCGAGGTGAGGGCCGCAGCTCCCACCGGGAACTTTGAATAGGGGACATAGGCATTGTTCATGGCAGCGACGGCGGCAGCCTCCAAAGCCTGCCAGTCGACTTCCGTGGTGGTCATCCCCGTCAACCCTTGACGTACGGAATGCCGCTGGCCGCAGGTGGTCTGGAGCGACCCACCAACCCGGCCACGGCCAGCACGGTTACCAGGTACGGCAGCATGGCCATGAACTGGCTCGGCACGGGGGTACCGATGATGGTCACGATGCTTTGCAGGTTGTCGGCAAAACCGAACAGCAATGCGGCAAAGAAGGCTCCGATGGGGTTCCATCGCCCGAAGATCAGGGCAGCCAGGGCGATGAAGCCGCGCCCGCCGGAGATCTCCTTGGTGAAGCTGTCGATGGCCACAAGGGTAAAGAACGAGCCGCCGATACCGGCAATCGCTCCGCCGAGGGTGACGTTCCAGAATCGGGTGGCGTTGACTTTGATGCCCATGGTGTCAGCTGCTTCCGGATGTTCACCCACCGCACGGACCCGGAGGCCCCACTTCGTCTTGAACAATCCAATCCACACCACGATCACCGCAATGTACATGAGGTAGCCAACCACGGATTGCCTGAAGAGGATGGGCCCGATCAGGGGAATGCTGGAGAGCACCGGGATGTCCACAATAGGCAGCCTGTCCGGCGAGTTGAACTGCTCCGGGTCGGCCTGCATCACCGTGCTGAACATGAATCCGGTCAGTCCGGACACCAGGACGTTCAGCACCACACCGACGATGATCTGGTTGACGAGGTATTTGATGCTGAACAGGGCAAGGACCATGGAGACGACGGCGCCGGCAATGGCCGCGGCCAGGAGTCCGATAAAGGGGTTCTTGGTAATGCTTGCGACGATGGCGGCCGTGAAGGCACCGCCGAGCAGTTGTCCCTCGATAGCGATATTCACCACGCCGACCCGCTCACACAAGACGCCTGACAGCGAGCCGAAGACCAGCGGAACGGCTAGCGTCACGGATCCGGCGATCAAACCGGCAAGGGAAATGTTCGGCGTGCGCGCGCCTCCCACCAGCCAGATCAGGAAGGCCACGACAAAGACGACGATGAACGCAATGGGAAGCCACCGCGGGGCGGACTGGTTCCTCGTCTTCAGATACACCGCATATCCGGCCAAGCCGAGAAGGACCACGGACAGCACAATGCCCGCAAGGAACGCCGGCACTTCGATGACTGGCAGCTGGAAGAAGTCGCCCGCTGAGGAGATCCCGAACTTTGCGGTCTGGTTGGGACCCATGACTCCAAAGAACACAAAGGCCACGAGGCCCAGCGCCGCCAGCAGGATGGGGATTTTCCAGGTGACCGGTTTGGCTGAGGAGCCCTGGATCCGGGTAGAGCCCGGCTGCGGGGTTCCTGGCTTTGGTGCTGTGGTTGTTGTGCTCATGCTGCACCTCCGGTGGTGGCTGCCGTTGTGGACTTACCGGCGGTAGCCGTTTTCTTCCGCCGCGGGTTCAACCCGAAGACGGCCCGCACCAGCGGCGGGGCGGCGATGAACAGGACGATGAGCGACTGGACCACCAGGACAATGTCGATAGGGGTTCCGGTTTGGATCTGCATCTGGACTGCGCCTGCGCGGAAGGCGCCGAACAGCAGGCCAGCTGCGAAGGTCCCCCACGGCGTCGAACGCCCCAACAGCGCCACAGTGATGGCATCAAAACCATAGGTGGCCGCGACCCCGTCGGTGAGGACCTTCTCCGTTCCCGCTACCTGGGCCACACCGGACATGCCAGCCAAGGCCCCGGCGAGGGCCATCACAAGGATGGTGGCGCGTGGAACGTTGATTCCTGCAGTCAGTGCGGCCTTGGGGTTGGCGCCAACTGCCCGGAATTCGAAGCCGATGGTGGAGCGGTTAAGGAGCCACCACACCAGTACAGTGGCCGCGATGGCAAGGACAAAGCCGAGGTGGAGCCGGTACTGCGTGCCAAAAATCTGCGGATAGACGGCCGTCGGATCGAGGATGGGGGAAATAGGGTTGGTCTCCCCCGGACGCTGAAATGCGGGGGTATTCAGCAGGTACCGGAGGAAGTACAGCGCTATGTAGTTGAACATGATGGTCAGAATCACTTCGTGGGCACCGGTGCGTGCTTTGAGGTAACCCACCAGGCCTCCCCAGATGGCACCGCCGATAATGCCCGCCACGAGGACCAGCAGCAGATGCAGGCCCAGCGGCAGATGCAGCGCGAAGCCGACCCAGGCCGCAAGGATACCTGCCATGATGATCTGTCCCTGGGCACCGATGTTGAACAGGCCGGCGCGGAAAGCAAGTGCCACACCCAAGCCTGCCGTGATCAGCGGCGTCGCTATGGTGAGGGTCTCCATGAACGGCGCGAACTGGGCAGCAGCCGTGTTCCCCCGGGGGTTGAACACTGACCCTTGGAACAGGGCGACATACGAACGTGTGGCTGCATTCCAGACCGCCAGGAGGAAATCACTGGGCCGGGCGAAAAGGTAGGTGGCTGTGGCTCCCACCTGCTTGTCCGTACTGGCAATGAGCAAACCGCCCAGGATCAGCGCCAGGAGAACGGCCAGGAGGGAAACCATCCCGCTGCCGGTGAAAATCTTACGGAGGAGGGTGTCAGGTCCGCCGGGCAGCGTTCCACTCTGGGCAGACACGGGCACCGCTGAAGGGCCCATCGCGCCGCCGGCCGTGTCCAGTGATACGGCAGCGGCTGTGTCCTCCGCGGGGGCCGGCGCATCAGCGGCGTTGTCGGAATTCTCGGCGCCTGTTGACTTCGTCGGCTTCTTCGAATGGTTGTCCGCCACGTGTTTGTGTTTCTCAGACATGGTCGCCTCCTTCGGCGCGGGAGGTGGAGGGTTCAGAAGATGATCCATCATCCGGTGATCCATGATGATGGGCGCGATCGGCGTGGGCTGCCTCATCGGGAGAAAGACCTGCCATCATCAGGCCCAGCACGTCCCTGCTGGTGCCGGCTGGAACAATCCCCACCAGCTTGCCCTTGTAAAGCACTGCAATCCGGTCTGCCAGCTCCATGACCTCATCCAGTTCAGTGGACACGATCATGACCGGAGTGCCGTTGTCGCGTTCGGCGACGATTCGCCGGTGCAGGAATTCAATGGAGCCTACGTCCACACCACGGGTGGGCTGGGAGGCGATGAAAAGACGAAGCGGACGCGACAGCTCGCGCGCCATGACCACCTTCTGCTGGTTTCCGCCGGACAAGGTGCCGGCGGCCAAAGCTCCGGACGGGGTGCGAATATCGAATTCCCCAATCCTGGACGTGGCGTTCTCCAGGACCTTGGCCGGGCTCATGCCGATTCCTTTGGCGAAGGGAGACTGATCGTAGAGGTCCAGTACCAGGTTCTCGGCGATGGAGAAGGTGCCGATCAGTCCGTCCACTTTCCGGTCCTCGGGAACGAATCCGACGCCGGCCTGGAGCACTTCCTTGACGCTGCGGCCAAGGAGTTCCTTCTCGTCGAGCAGGATGGATCCTTGGACCCGCTCCTGCAGGCCCAGAATCGCTTCGGTGAGTTCCGTTTGGCCGTTGCCCTGGACACCGGCCACGGCAAGGATCTCGCCCCGGGCGATGCTGAAACTGATTCCGTCCACCACGTGCTGCCCGCTGGGGGCAATCACGGTGAGGTCCCGGACTTCGAAAGTGGTTTCCTGGGGGCTGGCCGGCTCCTTGTCCAGCGTGAGGCTCACGGAGCGGCCCACCATCATGGAAGCCAGCTCAGTGGTTGAAGCCCCAGGAGGAGCAGTTCCCACCACCTTGCCTCGCCGGATCACCGTGATGGTGTCAGAGACTGCCTTCACTTCCCGGAGCTTGTGCGAGATAAAGACGATCGAAGTGCCGCCGCTCTTGAGCTGGCGCATGATGTCAAGCAGTTCGTCGGTATCCTGCGGGGTGAGCACTGCCGTCGGCTCATCCAGGATGAGGACCTTTGCGTCGCGGACCAGGGCCTTGATGATTTCGACGCGTTGCTGGACGCCCACGGGGAGGTCTTCCACGAGGGCGTCAGGATCGACGTCGAACCCGTAGCGGTCAGAGATTTCCTTGATTTTCCGCCGCGTATCGTCCAGGTTCAGGAAGCCACCCGCTTTGGTGGCTTCGGCGCCCAGTGCGACGTTTTCGGCAACTGTAAAAACAGGCACCAGCATAAAATGCTGGTGCACCATACCGATGCCGGCGGCCATGGCGTCTCCTGGCCCGCGGAAGCTGACGGGTTTTCCGTCAATGAGGATCTCGCCGTCAGTGGGCTCGTACAAGCCGTAGAGGACGTTCATCAGGGTGGACTTGCCGGCGCCGTTCTCACCCAACAGGCAGTGGATCTGACCGGGTTCAACAACCACATCAATGTGATCGTTGGCTAGCAGGGAGCCAAAGCGTTTGGTAATCCCCTTGAGTTCAAGTTTCAAAACTCTGACCAATCTCGAAGCGTCCGGCGCTTCTGGCCGGACGGGATATGTGGCTGCAGCATCAGCCTAGTACCTGCCGCTGTGGGCGGAGCCAGGCCATGCACAACGAAAAAAGGAGAATGCCAACGAAAAGCGCCACCGCCCGTCCAGTCGTAACTGTCCGGGTGGCGGCGCCTTGCGTTGGGATCAGGGCGTTGGGGATCAGACCTTGGGGCTGGCGGTGGATTCCACCTTCAGCTTGCCGTCCACAATGTCCTTCTTGATCTGTTCCAGTTCCGTCTTCAGCTCTGACGGGACGGCCGATTCCAGGTCGTGGAAGGGGGCAAGCTGGACGCCGTTGTTAGCCAGGGTACCGACGTACGGGGTGTTGGAGAACGTGCCTTCCTTGTCTTCCTTCACCACGGTCTCGACAGCATCACCCATCTGCTTCATCACGGAAGTCAGCATGATGTCCTTGTAATCAGGAGCGGTGCGGAAGCCGTCAGAGTCAACCCAGATGAGTTTGACGTCCTTGCCTGCGGCCTTGGCTTCCTTCAGCGCAGCACCAGCGCCCTTACCGACCGGACCCGCGACGGGCATGACGATGTCCGCACCCTGATCCAGGAAGTTCTGGGTCAGCTGCTTGCCCTTGTCCTGCTTTTCGAAGTCACCGGTAAAGCTGCCGTCCTGGGCTGCCTTGTCCCAGCCAAGGACCTTGACGTCCTTGCCCTTCTGTTCGTTGTAGTACTTCACGCCGTCGGCGTAGCCGTCCATGAAGATGGTGACGGTGGGGATCTTGATGCCGCCGAAGGTCGCAACTGTTCCGGTCTTCGTGGTTCCGGCAGCCAGGTACCCGGCCATGAAGGCTGCCTGCGCGGTGTCGTAGATGATCGGCTTGACGTTGCTGATGGCCGGGGTGTAGTTGAAGTCGATAATGGCGAAGTGGCTGTCCGGGTTGGCGGTGGCGATCTTCTTCGTGGCGTCGCCCAGGAGGAATCCGACCGTGAGGGTGAGGTCGCAGCCTGCCGTGACCATGGCGTTGAGGTTCGGCTCGAAATCATTGTTGGTCTTGGATTCAACCTGGTTGACCTTGATGCCCAGGTCCGCTTCGGCTTTCTTCAAGCCCTCGTACGAGGACTGGTTGAAAGATTGGTCGTCGAATCCACCGGAGTCTGACACGATGCAGCCGGCGTAATCGCTGGTCGTGGCAGTCGGGCCCCCCGCTTCAGGGGGAGCCCCGCAAGCCGTCAGCAGGAGAGCGGCCGCACCTGCGGTGGCAACGCCAACCATGGAACCGCGCTTGACGGTTGCACGCAGTGAGTTCTTCAATGTTCCTCCAGGAAAAAAGAGATAGGCGCTACGACGGTTCAATGAGTGTCCGTTTCTAATGCTCCACACTGAAATTCTGTTTTCACTGATGGGTTCGCAGCACTGCGCCGTAGCGCACTGATACAAGCAACTTTAGTGTCCTGGAACACGTCCTGGCCCATGCTGGACGCCATATCGGCATATCGTTGAGAACTTGTTACCTACGGGTAGGGGTGAGTGCAAGTCACATGACGCCAGTCTCTGAACGTCAACGGGGAACCTACAGGCGTACGAGCATTTTCCCGGTGTTTGCACCGTCGAGGAGATCCATAAATGCCTGCGGCGCGTTCTCCAGTCCGTCCACTATCGTCTCGTCATAACGGACGGTGCCCTCGGCCAGCCAGCCGGCCATCCTGCCGGCAAATTCGGCTGCATGCTGCCGCTGGCCGCCTACCAGGAATCCCCTCAAAGTGAGCTGCTTTCCGATGGCCAGCATCAGGTTGTGCGGGGCAGGGGTTGGCTCGGTGGCGTTGTACTGGGCAATCGCGCCGCACATCGCCACCCGTCCGCCGATGTTCAGGACGGACAACGCGGCCTCAAGGTGTTCGCCGCCCACGTTGTCGAAGTACACGTCGATCCCGGCGTCGCCGGCCGCTTCCTTAAGCTGATCCTTCACGGGGCCGTCATGGTAATTGAAGGCGGCATCGAACCCAAGTTCAAGCAGCCTGTCCACTTTCTCCTGCGAGCCTGCCGAACCGATAACGCGGGGTGCACCCATTGCTTTCGCTATCTGACCAACGAGGGATCCTACTGCCCCGGCAGCACCGGAAACGAAAACGGCGTCGCCTTCCTTGAACTCCGCTACCTTCAAAAGGCCTGCATAAGCCGTGAGCCCAGTCATCCCCAGCGCGCCCAGAAAGGCGGAGGAGGGGGCCAAGTCAGTGCGGGCAACCGTCGTGGAGCCCGCCGCCGCAACAGAGTGTTCACGCCAGCCCAGTGAATGCACGACGACGTCCCCCACCTTCCGGTCAGAGGACCGGGACGCGATGACCTCGCCTACTGCTCCGCCGTCGAGCGCTTCCCCCACCGCGAACGGTGCCGAGTAGGACTTGACGTCATTCATGCGGCCACGCATGTAGGGGTCCACGGAGATGAAAAGGTTCCGCACCAGCACCTCGCCGTCTGCCAATTGCGGGACGGCGGCTTCTGCAAGACGGAAGTTCTCCGGCACGGGACGGCCTGAGGGCCGGGATGCCAGCTGGATGACACGGGTGGTTGTGACGGTTTCCTGGCTCATGCGGCCACCTCCAGGATCTTGATGTCGACGTTGATGTTGCCGCGCGTGGCATTGGAATACGGGCAGATCTGATGTGCTTTGGCAACCAGCTCCTCTGCCGTTGCAAGATCCAGTGCGGGAAGGGCGATTTCGAGTTCGGCGGCGAGGCCGTAGCCGGGTCCGTGCTCCAGTGCGCCGATGTGAATCCTCGCTGCAACGGCGGAATCGGTCAGGTCGGCGCGGTATTTACGGCCAACAGTGCGCAGTGCGGAGTGGAAGCATGCGGCGTAGCCGGCGGCGAACAGTTGCTCAGGGTTGGTCCCCTGGCCGTCGCCTCCGAGCTCCACCGGGGCGGCCAGAGTAACGTCCAGCTTGCCGTCCTTGCTGCGGGCACTGCCTTCACGGCCTTCGCCCGACGCCAGTGCTTCTGCAGTGTAAAGGGTCTTCATGTGGTACCCGATCTGTTGTGGGTGGTTAATTCTCAGAGATGACCGTGGAGGGCAGAGGTCAGCCTGTCCAAGGTTGCGCGCAGCTGTTCCAGCTCAGCGGCAGAGAGCTTGGCGGCATCTGCAAGGTGCTGGGGAATCCCGGCTGCCTTCGCGCTGAGGTTCCTGCCGGCGTCGGTCAGCGTAATTTCCATCCGGCGCTCGTCAAGGGCTGACCGGCGGCGCTCCACCAGCTCAAGCGACTCAAGCCGTTTCAGAAGCGGTGAAAGTGTTCCCGAATCCAGGCCGAGCTCCTCCCCCAGTTCCCGGACGCTCCGCGGCTCGTTCTCCCATAACACCAGCATCACGAGGTACTGCGGGTAAGTGAGCCCCAGTTCCTCCAGGATGGGCCGGTAAACGGCAGTGGCTGCTTTTGACGCCGAGTAAAGGGCGAAGCACAGCTGGCGGTTGAGTCTGGGAGCATCGGTCATGCCGTAACGGTAGCCCACAATTAGATTGTGCACAACTCAATTACCGGAAGAACCACCAAACCACCACTAAAGGAAAGCGCGGACTGGCAGCAGATGCTGCCAGTCCGCGCTGAAGTGACTAGAGGTCGCGGATGGTGCGGAGCGCTGCAGCAGTGAGCACCTGGATGCCGTAGCCGAGGGCCCGCTCGTCCAGGATGTAGTCGCCGCGGTGGAGATCGTATTCTTCCCCGCCGGGGGTCTTGGTGCCTAGCCGCATCATTGCGCCCGGACGCTCGGCCAGGAACCAGGCGAAGTCCTCCCCGCCCATCGACTGCGGTGTGAGCACAACGGCGCCTTCGCCGATTTCGGCACGCGCGGCGGCTTCGATCAGGGCCGTTTCGTGTTCGGAGTTGACCACGGGCGGGACCCCACGGGTGTGCTCGAGGTGGACCTCAACCCCATAGGGAGCGGCAATCTCGTGGACAATCTCATCCAGGAGTTCGCCGGCGCTCTTCCACGCGTCGCGGTCCAGGCAGCGCATGGTGCCGGCCATAAAGCCGTTGGCCGGAATGGCATTGGGCGCCGAGCCTGCTGAAATCTGGCCCCAGACAACTGAGACCCCGCTACGAACATCAACGCGCCGCGACAGGACCGCGGGTACGTTGACGGCGATCTGAGAAAGGGCAAACACGAGGTCTTCGGTGAGGTGCGGGCGGGAAGTATGCCCTCCCCTGCCACTAAGGGTGATCTTGATGGTGTCCGAGGCTGACGTGATGGCGCCGATCCGTGTGCCGATCTTGCCGACGTCGATCCGGGGATCACAGTGAAGCGCAAGGATGCGCGGCACGCCGTCGAGCACGCCCTGCTCGATGCACGAGTGGGCACCCCCGGGCATGGTCTCTTCCGCCGGCTGGAAGACGATGCGGACAGAACCACGCAGCGGCGACTCAAGATGCATCCGGTGCAGCACGAGTGCAATCCCGAGCATGGTGGCAGTGTGCACGTCATGGCCACAGGCGTGCGTCACACCGTGGTTCTTGGAGGCGAACGGGAGGCCTGTTTCCTCAATGATCGGCAAGGCATCGATGTCCCCGCGCAGGGCCGTCGCAATGGGCCCATCGCCGACATCAACGGTGAGCCCGGTACCCTCAAGCCTGCGCGGTTTGAGCCCTGCTGCTTCGAGCCGCTCCACGAGCTTGTCGGTGGTGCGGAACTCCTTGAACGACAGCTCCGGGTGCGCATGGAGGTCACGCCGGAATTCGATCAGTTCCGGCAGGAGAGACTCCAGCCATGGCCCCACCAGGTCGGTGGGCTCAGCTTCAGTAGTGTAATTGCGCACGCAATAACTCTAGCGAGCGTACAAAGAATAGCGGCATCGCCGTCGGCCCGTTACGGTTACAGCCGGTTTTTTAGCCGGTCTTAGCCGATGGAGAGGCCGGCAGAGAAGGCCGTCAGAGGACGTCGGTGTCGCCGCTCGCCTTGAGCGCGTCAACAGCAGCCTTGACGCGCTGGGAGTGCTCCTTGGTGGTCACCAGCAAGGCATCGGGAGTGTCCACGATGACCACGTCCTTGATGCCGATCAGGGCAATGACGCGCTTGGTATCCGAGACCACCACCCCAGAGGCATTCTCCGTGAACACCCGGGCGCCTTCGCCGAGGACGGTGACATCATGTACTTCCTTTGCGCTGTTCAGCCTTCCCACCGAGGCGAAGTCTCCGACGTCGTCCCAGCGGAAAAGACCAGGCACGACGGCGACGTCCCCCGCCGCTGCTGCAGGTTCAGCCACGGCATAGTCAATGGCGATCTTCGGAAGCGACGGCCAGACGCGTGCCGTCACTTCGTCACGTTCCGGACCATCCCAGGCCTGGGCGATTTCCAGCAGGCCCTTGAAAAGTTCGGGCTGGTTGGCCTCGAGGTGCTTGAGCATGAGGGCGACCGGAGCGACGAACATGCCCGCATTCCAGACGTAATCACCGCTATCCACATACTGCTGAGCCACTTCTTCGCTGGGCTTTTCCACAAACTCCACTACCGCCTGGGCGCTGGGTGCCAACGGAACAGCCAGGTTACGTCCGGAGCGGATGTAGCCGAAGCCGGTGGACGGGTGGGTTGGTTTGATACCGATGGTGACGATCTTGCCGGCCGCGGCGGTGTGGATTGCCTGCCGGACTGTGTCCTGAAAGAGGTCGTCAGGGCTGATGACGTGATCCGCGGCGAAGGATCCCATGATGGTGTCCGGATCCCGCTGGTGCAGGATGGCTGCGGCCAGGCCGATGGCTGCGGCAGAATCCTTGGGTTCGCTTTCGAGCACGAGGTCGCTGTCGTGCAGTTCGGGCAGTTGGCTGCAGACAGCCGTCCGGTGCGCTGTTCCAGTCACTACCAGGACCTGCTTACCGGCCAGCGGCTCCAGGCGATCGTAGGTGGCACGGAGCAGCGTGCTGCCGGATCCCGTGAGGTCGTGGAGGAATTTCGGAGCTGCTGCCCGTGACAGGGGCCAAAGGCGGGTCCCCACTCCGCCGGCCGGAATCACCGCAATAAAACGGTCCAACGGTGAATTCTGGTTTGTCACATTGTCGTCTCTCATCACGGCCTACTTTAGCGGAAGCGCCTCAGGGCAGCCCCCGCACCCTGCTTGTAAGCGTGCGCAACCCCTCATTATGTGGCATTTGTCTCATCATTTCGTGAAATCCGCGCTGTTACTGGCCACCAAGGAGTGCCTAAATTGAATAAGCTGTGAGCGAAGCCTAGATTTAGGCCCGAGCTACGAGTGCTCTCGCAGCAGGCGTTCCCCCCGCGTGGATCCCACGCCAGCGCCGCTGTGTTGCAGGGAGGTTTATTCAGTGCCGACAAAACCAGCTGGCACCTTGTACCGCGGCCGTGAAGGCATGTGGTCCTGGGTAGGACACCGTATTACCGGTGTAGTGATCTTTTTCTTCTTGTTGGTCCATGTCCTGGACACCTCACTGGTGCGCGTGTCCCCCGAGGCCTACAACCATGTGATCGCTGCCTACAAGAACCCGCTGATGGCCGTGGGTGAAACGGGCCTCGTCGCAGCAATTGTGTTCCACGCCTTCAACGGCCTGCGGATCATCGCCGTTGACTTCTGGAAGAAGGGTGCCAAGTACCAGCGCCAGATGCTGTGGACTGTCCTGGCTCTCTGGGTTGTCACCATGGTGGCCTTCTCCATCCGCCACCTTTCCCTCGCCTTCGGAGGTCACTAAGCCATGTCTGCAACAGAGATCCAGCCCCCACGCAGCGGCCAGATCAGTGGCAAGCCTGCTGCCGGCGTCGTTGCTCCGCAATACCGCCGGACAGGCGGCTCCCGTGGCAACTTTGAAATGTTCGCTTGGCTTTTCATGCGGCTCTCCGGCGTTGTCCTTGTTGTCCTGATCTTTGGGCACCTTTTCGTCAACCTGCTCGTGGGCGAGGGCATCAAGGCCGTCGACTTCGGTTTCGTTGCCGGCAAGTGGGCGGACCCGTTCTGGCAGGTCTGGGACCTTGCCATGCTGTGGCTTGCCATGCTTCACGGCACCAACGGCGTCCGCACCATCATTAATGACTACGCGGAAAAGGACTCCACCCGCTTCTGGCTGAAGATGGTCCTCTACGCCGCCACCACCGTCATCATCATCCTGGGCACCCTGGTGATCTTTACGTTCAACCCGTGCCCCATGATCGACGGCGTCCCGTTGCAGGGTGGCTTCTGCCCCGCAGTCTAGGGGCTGCCCTACTGCCTGCATCGGCGCTGGCAGTGATTCCACGTTTCAGGTTTTACGGTGCAGGCTCCGCCGGCCCGTGCTTTTATAGCGAATTTTGAGAGAAAGAGCGTCTGGTATGCAGGTCCATAAGTACGACGTCGTTATCGTCGGTGCCGGTGGTGCTGGCATGCGCGCAGCGATCGAATCCGGTCAGCGTGCGCGAACAGCAGTATTGACCAAGCTCTACCCCACCCGCTCGCACACCGGTGCAGCGCAGGGTGGCATGTGTGCGGCGTTGGCCAATGTCGAGGAAGACAACTGGGAGTGGCACACCTTCGACACCATTAAGGGCGGTGACTACCTGGTTGACCAGGATGCCGCCGAGGTTATGGCGAAGGAAGCGATTGACGCCGTCCTGGACCTGGAAAAGATGGGCCTGCCGTTCAACCGCACCCCTGAGGGCCGGATTGACCAGCGCAGATTCGGTGGCCACACCCGCGATCACGGCAAGGCTCCCGTCCGCCGGGCATGCTACGCAGCTGACCGCACAGGGCATATGATCCTCCAGACCCTGTACCAGAACTGCGTCAAGCACAACGTTGAGTTCTACAACGAGTACTACGTCCTTGACCTCCTGACCGTCGAAGAAGACGCCCTCCGTGAGGATGGCACGCCGTACAAGCAGAAGCGCGTGGCCGGCGTCGTCTCTTACGACCTCGCCTCCGGTGAGCTGCACGTATTCCAGGCCAAGTCCGTGGTGTTCGCTTCCGGCGGCGCCGGCAAGGTGTTCAAGACCACCTCCAACGCCCACACCCTCACCGGTGACGGCATGGGCATCGCCTTCCGCCGCGGAATCCCCCTGGAGGACATGGAGTTCTTCCAGTTCCACCCGACAGGCCTCGCGGGCCTCGGCATTCTCCTCTCGGAGGCCGCCCGTGGCGAAGGCGCCATCCTGCGAAACTCGGAGGGTGAACGCTTCATGGAGCGCTACGCCCCCACCATCAAGGACCTTGCCCCGCGTGACATTGTGGCCCGTTCCATGGCCAACGAGGTCCGTGAAGGGCGCGGTTGCGGTCCGAACAAGGACTACGTGCTCCTTGACCTGACGCACCTTGAACCGGCGCACATCGACGCCAAGCTGCCGGATATCACCGAATTCGCCCGCACCTACCTCGGTGTGGAGCCCTACACCGAACCGGTTCCGGTTTTCCCGACGGCGCACTACGCCATGGGCGGCATTCCCACCAACATCACCACGGAAGTCCTGCAGGACAACGACACCGTGGTTCCCGGCCTGTACGCCGCGGGCGAGGTTGCCTGCGTGTCGGTGCACGGCTCGAACCGCCTCGGCACCAACTCCCTGCTGGACATCAACGTCTTCGGCAAGCGTGCCGGCATCGCCGCTGCGGAATATGCCAAGACAGCAGACTTCGTTGAGCTCCCGGAGGATCCGGAGGCGTACACGATCGAGCTGCTGAACATCGCCCGCAACGGGACCGGTGACGAGAAGGTGGCTGTGATCCGCAAGGAGCTGCAGGACACCATGGACGCCAACATGCAGGTGTTCCGGACCGCCGAAACGTTGAACCAGGTTCTGCGGGACATCGCGTCCTTCGAGGAGCGGTACAAGCGCATCAGCGTCCAGGACAAGGGCAAGCGGTTTAACCTGGATCTTTTGGAAGCCGTGGAGCTTGGCTTCCTGCTGGAACTCGCCAAGGTGATGACCGTGGCTGCCCTGCACCGGGAAGAATCCCGTGGCGGTCACTTCCGCGAGGACTTCCCCGAGCGCGACGACGACAAATTCATGAAGCACTCCATGGCGTACAAGGACGAGCACGCACCTGCGGACGGAACCGGTTCCGCAGAGGCAATCGCCGGCATCAGGCTTGGCACCAAGCCCGTTGTCTTCACGCGCTACGAGCCGATGGTGAGGAAGTACTAAGATGTCCGCTGAACTTGCTGAGCCAGCCTCCAAGATCGAACTGCCAGCGCACGTTGGAGGTGGCGGAGAGATCCCCACATTCGACGTCACCATGCGTGTGCGCCGCTATAACCCCGAGGTCTCCGCCGAAGCGACCTGGGATGACTTCAAGGTCACCATGTACGGGACCGACCGTGTGCTGGATGCCCTGCACAAGATCAAGTGGGAAATCGACGGCAGTGTCTCTTTCCGCCGCTCCTGCGCCCATGGTGTTTGTGGCTCGGATGCCATGCGCATCAACGGCCGCAACCGCCTTGCCTGCAAAACGCTTCTGAAGGACCTGGACACGTCCAAGCCCATCACGGTGGAACCCATCAAGGGCCTCCCGGTGGAGAAGGACCTCATCGTGGACATGGAACCGTTCTTCCAGTCCTTCCGCGAAGTCATGCCGTTCCTCATCAACAGAGGCCACGAACCCACCAAGGAACGCCTGCAGTCCGCCGAAGACCGCGAGCGGTTCGACGACACCACCAAGTGCATTCTCTGCGCCGCGTGCACGTCCTCGTGCCCCGTCTTCTGGACCGACGGCCAGTACTTCGGCCCCGCTGCCATCGTGAACGCCCACCGCTTCATCTTCGATTCACGCGATGACGCCGGCGACATGCGCCTGGAGATCCTCAATGACAAGGAAGGTGTGTGGCGCTGCCGCACCACCTTCAACTGTTCCGAGGCATGCCCCCGCGGCATCCAGGTAACGCAGGCAATCGCTGAGGTCAAGCAGGCCATCCTGTCCCGCAAGATCTGACGCGTTTAGTACCAAGGTCTACTAACAAGGCTCTATAGCGACGACGGCGCCCCTCACCCCAGCGGTGGGCCGGCGCCGTCGTCGTTTCAGCAGAACTGAAAGGCAAGCGATGTCACGGTCGGAGAAAATCAGCTTCGAGGGAACAACGGGCGAGATCCTGTCCGGGATTCTCGACGTTCCCGACGGCCAGGTTAAAGGGTGGGGTGTGTTCTCGCATGGGTTCACGCTCGGCAAGGACAGCCCTTCGGCCTCGCGGATGTGCAAAGCCCTGGCAGATAACGGCGTGGGGATGCTCCGCTTCGACAACCTTGGACTGGGCGATTCAGCGGGGTTGTGGTCTGAAGGATCCTTCAGCCACAAGGTGGCTGACACGGTCCGTGCTGCCGAATTCATGCGTGCACAGGGAAAAACCATTTCGATTCTGGTGGGGCACTCCTTTGGTGGTGCCGCCGTGCTGGCCGCTGCCCAGCACATTCCCGAGCTCGACGCCGTCGCTACTGTCGCGGCGCCATTCTCACCGAAGCATGTTGCCCACGTCTTTGACGCTGCCCTGGACAAGATCCTCAGTGAAGGCAGCGCCGAAGTGGACCTCGGCGGCAAACGGGTGGAAATCCGCCGGCACTTCGTCGAGGATCTTGAAAACGCCGACCTTACCGACTGCATCAAGCGCCTGCACAAGCCGCTGATGGTCCTCCACTCCCCCACCGACAACACCGTGGGCATCGAAAACGCCAGCACCATCTTCCAGACGGCACGGCACCCCCGCAGCTTCGTCTCCCTGGAAGGCAGCGACCACCTGCTCACAGGCAAGGGGCAGGCGGCGCGTGCAGGCAGGATTATTTCTGCCTGGGCTGATCAGTACCTCGACGCCGGACGGTAGCCTCCAGCGCACGCTCCGGATCGACCGGTGTTTTGCCGGGCTGCACCCGGCGGGGGCCCCAGCCTGTTATTTTTCCGGCGGGCGCCCTTTTGAGGTCCTCCTCGCGTACCTTGGACCAGGCTGCAGCCATCAGATACACCTGGCTGACCAGGTTGAACCAGATCAACAAGCCGATAATGATCGCGAACGGGGCCAGGATCGGGTTCCGGCCGGCGCTTGCGAGCAATTCCGTGCTGAAGATCTGCAGGACACCGGTTCCCAGCGCCGCAAGGATGGTTCCCTCCAGCAGCGCCCGGCGGGACAGCCGCAACCCGCCTGCCAATCGGAACATGATGACGGCCGTGACCCACGCCAGCACCAGCGGCACGCCGATCTTAATGGAGGTGGTCAGCGGCCCGGAGAGCAGCGTGTCGAGCCGGAACTGCTCCGTCACCCAGCCGGCAGCAGTGCCGAAGACCAGGGATGCGCCGGCGCTGACTACAAGCGCAACACCGAGCAGCAGAAGTATTCCTGCCTCTTTGAGTTTGAGGAGCACAGGATTCATCGTCAGCGGAGGCAACTCATGGATTATGCGCAAGCCGCCGCGCATGCCGCCAATCCAGCGGAGGGACGTCACCACTGTTACTACGGCGGCTATGACGGCTGTCCATCCCAGCCCGTCAGGGTTTAGCAGTTCCTCCGGGGCCACCAGGCCTTCCCTGCCCTCCCTTGTCAACAGTCCAGGAGCGGCAGCCGATACACTGCTGACGATTCTGTCCAGGAGCACAGGCTGACCGCGCAGCAGCAGGCCTGCAATGGAAAAGCCCGTAGTGAGGAGACCAGTGATGGAAAAGAACATGTTGAAGCCAATACCGGCGCTCAGGAGTGGTCCGCGCTGAAGGTTGTACTGCTGCATGGCCCGTACGGGGCGAAGGGCGTTGAGCCGGGCGACGAGCCACTGGACCATCGCCGTCAGGGATTTGAGGGCGCCGCCGCCAGCACGGCGGGTTTTGCCCCACTCGAGCTTCCTGCGGATAATCTCCAGCTGCAGCTGGGCCAGGTTGGTGGGCAGGGGCCTGTCAGCGGGGGTCGGGTCAGCGGGACCGCGCTGAGCTGTCCGCCCCTCGGGGGTGGTCAGTTTCGATACCAAAATCCAACTCTTCCCGTAGCTGCCAGATGCCGTTGGTGTCGTGCTCGTAGAGTCCCATGCTAACCACAGGGAAGGTGGCCCTGTAGTCCTTCAACACCGTTTCGGCCTCGTCGAGGCTCTCGGGGGCGACATCGTGGGCGATGGTCACATGCGGGTGGTAGGCAAAAGGAAGGTCACGCTCAAGAGGGCCGGTCTGGAGCCTTTCATGGAGATCCACACAAGCCCCGAACCCGTCCTCCACGTTGAGGAACACCACCGGGGAGACGGGGCGGAAGGACCCGGTTCCGGCGATGCTGACGGTGAAAGGTTCCTGGTTCCTTGCCACTTCCCGGACATGGCTCAGCGTCGCTTCCCAGTCGTCCGTCAGTGTGGTGGTGACCAGCGTGATGTGCGCCGGGACCACATCAGCCATGGGGTCGCCAAACGATGCCCGCCACTGCTGCAATTCCAATGCGATGTCCGGCGGAAAGCCCAGGATGACCCCGACGCTCATGCCTTCCGTCGGTGTATCAAGATCACGCTGTGCTTCAAGGTCACGCTGTGTCGAACGGCCCCGCTGCGCTTCAACGTCAGGCTGCGCCGAAAGTCGCCCTTGCGCGTTCTTCCGGGTCACAGCGTCATCAACTGACTTTCCCGCGCCACGTCCTGTGGTGTTGGAGACTTGGTTTGATGAGACTTTACTCGCAGCGGCCATCGGGTTAGCGGACTCCTTTGGCTCCGGCGTACGGCAGGAAACCCACCTTGGTGTAAACATCCTGCAGAGTGGCACCCGCGATGGCCCGTGCCTTGTCTGCGCCGTGGGCCAGCAGGCGATCGAGTTCAGCCGGATCCCCGAGCAACTCGTTGGCGCGCTCCCTGATGGGTGACAGATGCTCGGTGACAACCTCGGCCAGATCGACCTTCAGATGGCCGTACATTTTGCCCTGGTAGGCCTCAACGAGTGCTTCCACGCTCTGGCCGGTGATCGAGGAGTAGATAGTCAGGAGGTTTGAAACGCCGGGCTTCGTTTCCCGGTCAAACCGGATCTCGGTTTCGGCATCCGTGACTGCCGACTTGATCCTCTTGGCTATGAGCTTGGGCTCGTCCAGGAGGTTGATGAGGCCGGCAGGAGACTCAGCCGACTTGGACATCTTGGCTGTCGGGTTCTGGAGGTCATAGATCTTTGCCGAAGCCTTCTGGATGAAGGGTTCGGGCACCGTAAACGTTTCGCCGAAGCGGGTGTTGAAGCGGTTAGCGAGGTCGCGGCTGAGTTCCACGTGCTGGCGCTGGTCCTCGCCTACCGGAACACCGTGCGGCTGATAGAGCAGGATGTCCGCCGCCTGAAGCACGGGGTAGGTAAACAGCCCCACGTTGGCCTGGTCCGAGCCGTGCCGCAGCGACTTGTCCTTGAACTGGGTCATCCGCGAAGCCTCGCCGAAGCCCGTGATGCAATTCAGCACCCAGGCAAGCTGGGCATGCTCGGGCACCTGGGACTGGACAAACAGCGTGCACTTTTCCACATCGACGCCGCCGGCAATGTACTGGGCGGCCGTAATGCGGGTCCGTCGGGCAAGTTCCGCGGGGTCGTACGGGATGGTGATGGCGTGAAGATCCGGAATGAAGAACACGGCGTCGTATTCATCCTGCATCCGGACCCAGTTGACCAGCGCGCCGAGGTAGTTGCCCAGGTGCAGGGAATCAGCCGAAGGCTGCATTCCCGAAAGGATGCGGTGCCGCGCCGCCGTTTTCCGTTGACCGTCAGCAGAAGGCAAGGGCTGGGCGGAGGCCCCGGGGTCGGTCACGGTGGAAGGAGAGGTCATTCGGAGAAGCCTTAAGGGTTAGAGCCGGTAGTCCACTACCAGCGGTGCATGGTCGGAGAAACGGGTGTCCCATGAAGCGGCCCTGTCCACAACCGCCGAAAATGCTGCGGCGGCGAGGCCGGGAGTAGCCATGTGGTAGTCGATGCGCCAGCCTGTGTCCGCGTCGAAGGCCTTACCCCGCTGTGACCACCAGGTGTAGGGGCCATCAACATTTCCTGCCAGGCCCCTGTGGACATCCCTCCATCCGATTTCCTCACCAAAAAAACGGTCAAAGTAAGCGCGCTCTTCAGGCAGGAAGCCGGCACGCTTTACGTTGCCCTTCCAGTTCCTGATGTCCAGTTCGGTGTGTCCGACGTTCAGATCGCCCACCACCAAAGCGTGGTCGCTGTGCTTGGCCAGCTCCGGAAGTCGGGTGCTCATGACGTCCAGAAAACGGTACTTGTCGTCCTGCTTGGGTGTGCCGGCCTCCCCTGAATGTACGTAGGCACTGGCGACGGTCAGCTGCGCCGTTTGGCCTGCCGTATCGGTCACGTAGAAGTCCGCCTCAACCCAGCGGCCGGTGGTAGCGAAGTAATCGTCCCCGATACCTGAACGCGTGGCCACAGGGTCCGTGCGGGAAGCGATCGCGACACCGGCACGGCCTTTGGCCTCGGCTTCAGCATGCAGGATGTGCCAGCCCTCGCCGAGGAGTTCCCGCACGACGGCGTCCGGCGCGCGGACTTCCTGGAGACAAAGGATGTCGACCTCGCGGGGCTCCAGCCATGCGGACATGCCCTTCTTGTAGGCAGCACGTAGTCCGTTGACGTTTACTGATGCGATACGAAGGTAATCCTTCTTCAAAGCCGAGGTCACCCGCACTACTCTAGTCGATGATGGTTCCGCTGACGGGCTGGTCGTTACCGCCCGAGGACTTGATCATGTCCCTTGCATTGGTGGCTGTGATCTCGATTGTCTCCAAGGCACGGCCAATGGTGTCCTGATCAGCGGCTGCACCCTTTTCCCGCTCTTTCTCCACCACACGCACCTGAACCTGAACGATCTTGAAGGAGTGATCCAGCTTCAGGTCCCGCACCTCATCGGCATTGCTGCGCTCGGCCACCAGACGTGTTCCACCGCGGCCGGAGCTGGACGGTGAAGGCGCCAGGCCTGCGGCGGAGTTAAACGCGTTCTGCGCCTCTGTGATTTTTGCCCCCGCCTTTTTGGCCGCCCTTTGGATGCTGAGGACCACGAAGGCCGCCAAGGCCAGCCAGAAGAAGGCGATGATGGCGATAACCCAGCCCACGACGTCGTTCTGGTTTGCTGCGAAAATAACAGCGACCAGGAAGGCGATGATGAAAACCGTCATCCCCAGTCCGCTGATGCGGAACATACTGAACCCGCGCTTGGCCGGTTTGGAGTTACCTGGTTGGGAGGGGGACGCGGGATTGCCCAGAGATCGCATACACCAAGTATGGCAAACGCAACAGTGGCTCCATGCCCGCTTCCACCGCGGGCGAACGGACCAATGGCTTCAGGACAACTTGAGGAGCTTACTTCAGGAACAACTTGCGGAGCCGTCCGGTGGTCAGGAGTACACCCAGCACGATCATCACGAGGTAGTAGCCGATGTGGATCGGAGTGGCCGGGGTGAACACGCCCACGCTGATTTGCCGCAGCAGCTCGACCCCATGCCAGAGCGGCATCGCCTGGATGAACCACTGGATAGTCTGCGGGTAGACGCTGAGCGGGTAGAAGGTGGCGCTGAAGAGGAACATCGGGAGCATCACGAAGTTGATCCAGTCCATCTGCTGGAAGGTCTTCATGAAACTCGTAACACCCATGCCGAAGCTGGCAAACCCAAAAGCTATCAGCACCGCCGCTGGAATCATGAGCAGCGCCCACGGCGTGGTGATCAGGCCCATCAGGCCCATCACGGCGGTGAAGCCTGTGGCGTACAGCAGCCCGCGCAGCAGCGCCAGGAAGATCTCCCCCATGGCCACGTCCAGGGGACCCAGGGAGGTGTAGAGCATCCCCTGGTACAGCTTGGCGAAGTTCATCTTGAAGAACACATTCCAAGTGGAGTCGTAGACCGCCCCGTTCATGGCCGAAACCGCCAGCAACGCCGGAGCGATGTAGGCGGTGTAACTGATGTCGGAACCGCCCGGCCCCTGGACAGTACCAACAATGGCTCCGAGCCCGACCCCCATGGAAATGAGGAACAGTACCGGTTCGAAGAAGCCGGAGAGCATCACCATCCAGTTGCTGCTCTTGGTTGCCATGAGGCCGCGCGCCACTACGGCCTTTACGTTGCGTGAATAGAGAGGACCGAAGGACCTGTTGCGAGCGGCCTCGGTAACGCTGTGACCCTCCGTGAGGACGTTCATGAGGCCATCCTTTTCTCGAACTGACGTTTGGTCAGAACCCATCCCACGGCTGCCAGGCTGATGAGGAAAACGATGTGGACGATGGTCAGGAGCGGAGCCTCCTCGTAGCCGTAGCTGAAGACCCGCCCCAGCTCGGTGCCATGCCAGATGGGCGAGATCCAGCCGATCCACCGCACCACCAGCGGCAAGGTGTCGAGCGGAAAGAACGTGCCGGAGAACAGGAACAACGGCATCACGATGAAGCGCATGACCATAGCGAACTGGCCTTTGTCTTCCTTAATCGAAGCTGAATACGCCATCAGGGGCAGCCCGAAGGACAATCCGGCGAGAGTGGCCACAAGCACGGATACCCATCCCCAGCCGCTCGGCGAGGCGCCGAAGAGCGCCACAACCACGAAGTAGAGGGCGGACTGGACCACAAAGCGCAGGGTGACAGCCATGGCGTGCCCGCTTGCGATCTGTGAAGGAGTCAACGGCGAAGCATGGGGGCCGTAATAGGTGCGGCGCCACTTGAAGCCGTCCATCACGGGGAAAGTGAATTCGTTGGCTGCTGTCATCACGGAAGCAGAGACCAGCAGGGCAGGCGCGATGAACACAAGGTAGCTCACGCCGCCGAATGCTGAGGTGCTGTTTGCATCCACAAGGGTCGCCAATCCCACGCCCATGGCGAACAAGTAGGCGACGGGTTGCCCGACGCCGTACATCACGATGGTCCAGGTGTAGCCCTTCATCACGCGAAGGACCTGTTCCATATAGTAGAAAGCACCCCAGCGACGGGCGCGGGCGGCCGAGATCTCCGGAGAATGCGCTCGGCGGAGTGTAGCTGCACCCGCCCCGCCGCCTGAAGCAGTTGCTGCCTTAGGTTCAGTCAACGAGGCTCCTCCCCGTGAGGCGGAGGAACACGTCTTCGAGCGATGACCGGCGGACCAGTGACGTGAGTGGATGAAGGCCGCGGGCAGACACCTGTTCAAGGGCGGCCTCTCCGTCCTCGGCGTAAATGAGCACCCGGTCGGGAAGGGTCTCGATCCGTTCACCGATGCCCTCCAGCTCTGCACCGATGGACGTGTTGCGTTCGGACCCGAACCTCAGTTCCAGCACTTCCCGGGTGGAGTACTCCCGGATCAGGCTGGCAGGGGATCCTTCAGCCATGATCTTTCCCTTGTCCACCACAATCAGCCGGTCGCACAGCTGTTCAGCCTCATCCATGTAGTGGGTAGTCAGGATCAGCGTGACGCCTTGTTCCTTGAGCCGGAACAGCCGGTCCCAGAGGATGTGCCGCGCCTGGGGGTCAAGGCCGGTGGTGGGTTCGTCCAGCAACAGGATCCGCGGCTCATTGATCAGTGAGCGCGCAATGGTCAGGCGGCGCTTCATGCCTCCGGACAGGGCATCCACCTTGGACTTCGCCTTATCCGTCAGCTGCGCAAATTCGAGGAGTTCGTCGGCCTTGGGCCGCAGGTAGCTCATAGGCAGGCCGAAGTAGCGTCCGTAGACCAGGAGGTTGTCGCGGACACGCAGTTCCTCGTCCAGGTTGTCCTGTTGCGGCACAACCCCCAGGTGGGCACGCACCTCAGGTCCATGCTGGTCGGGGTCGAGGCCCATGATGGTGAGCCGGCCCGATGTGCGCTGCGAGACGCCACCGATCATCTTCATGGTGGTCGACTTGCCCGCGCCGTTCGGCCCAAGCAATCCGAAGGCTTCACCAGCCGGGACGTTGAAGGAAATATCGTCGACGGCGGTGACGTCGCCGTAGGTTTTGCTCAGGTTCTGCGCGGTAATGACGTACTCGTCTGTGTCTTTGCGGTCATTACGGGGAGGGCGGGAGGATGCTTTTTCTTTCGACACGAGTTCTGGCACCCACCTAACGCTAGTACTCGTATTCGAACAAAGAAAGAGTTCTCTCTCGAAATATTCATTCGATTTGGGATATTGTCCAGAGCTTGCCCGGAATGCCCAAATACGGGCCAGTCGTTAAACACGAGGGGTACCCGGCCAGTGAATGGCCGGGTACCCTTTCACGTTCAGAGCTCGCAAGCTTTAGGCGATTCCTGCGGGTCAGGCCAAACCTGCTTGCCGCTCCGCTGATTCCACTACGTTCTCGAGCAGCATCGCGCGGGTCATCGGACCCACGCCGCCCGGGTTGGGCGACAACCACGCCGCAACATCGGCGGCCTCGGGATCAACATCTCCGGTGACAACAGCCTTACCGTTGCCGTCGTCGACACGGCTCACGCCGACGTCGAGCACTATGGCCCCCGGCTTGAGGTCCTGCGCCTTGATCATGTGCGGCTGGCCGGCAGCAGCAATCACGACGTCGGCCTGCCGGAGTTCGGCGGGCAGGTCCCTGGTGCCGGTGTGGGCCAGAATAACCGTGGCGTTGACGTCTTTACGGGTCAACAGGAGTCCGACCGGTCGGCCGATGGTGACACCGCGCCCAACCACCAGCACCCGCTTGCCATTGAGGTCGATTCCGTGACGGGTCAGCAACTCCACACAGCCCTTGGGCGTACAGGGCAAAGGGGATTTCATCGGTCCGCTGACGTTGGCCACCAGCCGTCCGAGGTTCATCGGATGCAGGCCGTCGGCGTCCTTGTCAGGGTCCATGGCCTCAAGGATGACGTCCTGGTCGATGTGCTTGGGCAACGGAAGCTGGACGATGTAGCCGGTGCAGTCCGGGTTCTCATTCAGCTCCCGGACAACCTCCAGCAACTCCTCCTGGGTGGCAGTATCCGGAAGGTCGCGCCGGATGGAGGTGATGCCAACTTCGGCGCAGTCCTTGTGCTTTCCTGCCACGTACCAGGTGCTTCCGGGATCGGAGCCCACCAGGACGGTGCCAAGCCCGGGCACCACTCCCTTGGCCGTGAGTGCGGCAACGCGCTCCGTCAGTTCCGTCTTGATGGCAGCAGCCACGGCCTTGCCGTCAAGAACCTGGGCAGTGCCCTGAGAGCCAGTGGAAACCACGCTTACCACTGCTCATGCTGCGGATACAGCGGGAAGTCGGCGGCGAGTTTGTCTACTCGGGCCTGGAGTGCCTGTACGTCAGTGGCAGCACCGGACTTGAGGGCGGTGGCGATGATGTCTGCAACCTCGGTGAATTCCGCCGCGCCGAAGCCGCGGGTGGCCAGAGCGGGCGTACCGATGCGCAGGCCGGAGGTGACCATCGGCGGGCGCGGGTCGAACGGGACAGCGTTTCGGTTGACGGTGATACCCACCGAGTGCAGGAGATCCTCGGCCTGCTGGCCATCCAGCTGCGAGTTGCGGAGGTCCACCAGGACCAAGTGGACGTCGGTGCCGCCGGTGAGGACCGAGACGCCGGCTTCGGCGACGTCGGACCCGGTGAGGCGGTCAGCGATGATCTTGGCGCCTTCAAGGACGCGCTCCTGGCGCTCCTTGAACTCTTCGGTGCCGGCGATCTTGAACGCGACAGCCTTGGCGGCAATAACGTGCATGAGCGGGCCGCCCTGCTGGCCCGGGAAGACGTTGGAGTTCAGCTTCTTGGCCCACTCCTGCTTCGCCAGGATCACGCCGGAGCGGGGACCTGAAAGCGTCTTGTGAACAGTGGAGGTAACGACGTCGGAGTGCGGCACCGGGCTCGGGTGCAGTCCTGCTGCCACCAGGCCGGCGAAGTGTGCCATGTCGGTCCAGAGCAGTGCGCCTACCTCGTCCGCGATGGAGCGGAAGGCAGCGAAGTCAAGGTGGCGGGGGTAGGCGGACCAGCCGGCGATGATCACCTGCGGCTTCTCTGCAATGGCCTGTGCGCGCAGCTTGTCCATGTCGATGCGGAAGTTGTCCTCTTCCACCTGGTAAGCGGCCACGTTGTAGAGCTTGCCGGAGAAGTTCAGCTTCATGCCATGGGTGAGGTGTCCGCCATGGGCCAGGGACAGGCCCAGGATCTTGTCACCCGGGGTGATCATGGCCGAGAGCGCCGCCGCGTTGGCCTGGGCGCCGGAGTGAGGCTGGACGTTGGCGTACTCAGCACCGAACAGTGTCTTGACGCGGTCGATGGCCAGCTGCTCAGCGACGTCGACATATTCACAGCCGCCGTAGTAGCGGCGTCCCGGGTAGCCTTCTGCGTACTTATTCGTCAGGACAGAGCCCTGGGCTTCCATCACGGCGCGGGGGGCGAAGTTCTCGGAGGCAATCATTTCCAGGGTGCCGCGCTGGCGGCCGAGCTCCTGATCCAGGACTGCTGCGATTTCGGGGTCAAGCTCGGCCAGCGATTGGTTGCTGACCACTGACGAGGTCGTGGGAGTGGAAGTAGTCACGAAGAACTCCTGGCTAGGGAACGGTTACTGCTAAAGGTCAGGCTACCGGCTGGCGAATGGCTCCGCCCGTTGGTTACGGGTCCCCTGGACACAGGACGGCCGCTACGGAGAACCACAGCAAGAGGCGGCAGCATAGTGCACTGCCATCCGGCAAAACATGACCCTCGGCCCAGGCGTACGATCCGTGGTCTTCGTGAGTGCCGCTCCCTGGTGGTTAGCCACCCAACGCCAGTTGCGACCGGTTAAGCGTACAACAGGAGCCATGCCCGCGCAGGTAGGCTGGTCTCCGTGACTGAAGACCTGCTGAACGACTCGTACGTTGTAACCCTCTCCTGCCCGGACCGTCCCGGGATTGTGCATGCCGTCGCCGGCGCTCTCCTGCTGGCCGGATGCAACATTAAGGACTCGCAGCAATACGGAAGCCAGGCGACCGGAACGTTCTTCATGCGGGTGGAGGCCACCACCACCGCCTCCCAGGCAGAGCTGCACACATCGTTGGATCCCGTTGCCCGGGCTTTTGACATGCAGTGGACGCTCAACCCGGCCGGACGCAAGGTTCGGACGCTGCTGATGGCCAGCAAGTCTGCGCACTGCCTCAATGACCTGCTGTTCCTGCAGCGCTCCGGAACGTTGCCGATTGAGATCCCCGCCATCGTCTCCAACCACCGGGACCTCGAGGGCCTTGCTGACTTCTACGGAATCCCGTTCCATCACATCCCCGTCACCCCTGAAACCAAGGTGGACGCCGAGGATGCATTGCGGGCCATCATGGCTGCGAACGACGTCGAGCTCACGGTACTTGCCCGCTACATGCAGGTCCTTTCAGACTCCTTGTGCACCGAACTCACAGGCAAGGCGATCAATATCCATCACTCGTTCCTGCCCTCCTTCAAGGGTGCGAAACCGTATCACCAGGCCCATGCCCGCGGCGTGAAACTGATTGGCGCCACCGCCCACTACGTCACTGCTGCCCTGGATGAGGGACCCATTATTGAGCAGGAGGTCATCCGCGTGGACCACCGCCAGACCGCCGAGCAGTTCGTGCAGATGGGCCGGGACGTGGAAGGCCGCACACTCGCGCAGGCTGTGCAGTGGCATGCCGAACACCGTGTGCTGCTGGACGGCAACAGGACTGTTGTCTTCAACTGACGGTCGTTGACCGGCACTGGAGAGGCGTCCTCTAGGCTGTACCCATGGCTCCCCTCTACACCTTTGACGGCAACACCCCGGACGTCCACGACTCAGTTTTTGTGGCCCCCACGGCTTCGATCATCGGCAGGGCATCGCTTGCTGAAAATGCCAGTGCATTCTTCGGGGTCTCAGTAAGGGCCGACACCGCCGCGATCACCGTCGGAGCGGGAAGCAACCTCCAGGACAACGTGGTGCTGCACGCGGATCCGGGCTTCCCCTGCACTGTCGGGGCGGGCGTCAGCGTCGGGCACAGCGCCGTCGTCCACGGCTGCACCGTTGAGGATGACTGCCTTATCGGGATGAGCGCAACCATCCTGAATGGGGCAGTGATCGGCGGCGGTTCTCTCGTGGGCGCAGGCGCCGTCGTCCTGGAGGGGACGGTAATTCCGCCGCGTTCGCTCGTTGCCGGCGTGCCCGCGAAGGTACGGCGGGAACTGAGCGAGGAAGAGTTCGACGGCGTCCGGCGCAACGCCGAGCGGTACGTGGAGCTTGCCCGTGCCCACCGCCAGGAACAATCCGGGCTCTAAAGCTGGCTCACTCGACGCTAGCTGACGGGACACCATTCCGCCGCCCTCGGGTATGGTGTCTGAATGGTTCGTAGACTCGCCGATATTGGGGCCGAGGGCGTCCTGCTGGCCGGGGCAGGGCGTGCCATCCTGCTGCAGATTGCCAATCCCTCGATCGGCCACGCCGTGGCTGAGCACAGCAATTTCATGGAACGGCCGCTTGACCGGCTGCGTACCACCATGAGTTATGTCTATGCCGTGATCTATGGCTCACCGGAGCAACTGGCCGCCATGCGACGAAGCGTCAACCGTGCCCACGCGCCGGTCCGCCGCCAGGCTGGCGCCAATTCCAAGGGCTACAACGCTTTCGACGCCGAGTCCCAGCTTTGGGTGGTGGCCACCCTTTACGACACAGCGGTGACTGTTTACGAACGCATCCATGGCCCGCTCGACGACGATTCCGCCGATGCCGTTTACCGCGAGTACGCGAAAATCGGGACAGCCCTGCAGCTCCCGGACGAGATGTGGCCGGCTAACCGGTCAGCGTTCCGTGAGTACTGGAACCGAAGCCTTACCAACATGAAGGTGGACGAAGTTGCTGTTCGGGTGGCGCGGGACCTGCTGTATCCGTCGGCTGTACCGGTGTGGCTGCGGCTCACCATGCCCCTGGCCCGGCTCCTGACCGCTGGCCTCCTGCCTGACTCGCTTCGGGAGGATTTCAGGCTGCCTTGGAATAAGGGACGGCGTCGGCGCTTCGAAAGGATCGTGCGCCTGCTGGCGGTGGTCAATCCGCTTCTGCCGCAGCGGGTCAGGCATTGGCCGAGGGATTACTATCTGGGCCAAATCGACAGCGTGGCTCACCCACCCCGCTCAATCGTACCGTCAGCCGATCTACGCCGGGCAGATGCCTGAGCCTGCTGCCGGAGGCGACGGTACTTCCACCGAACAGTTCCTGCATCAACGGGCTCACCAGTACCTGGACAAGGTAACTCCATGGGGCCTACGTTCGGGGCTGGTCGAGTTCGGAGTCTTTGGACTGAAACAGGCCTGGGCGTGTGTTTTTGGCGCACTGCTCCTCGCCGTCATCCTGGCGGTGCGCCTCTGGTATCCGGACAGTGCGCTACTGGCCAGGAACGACTTCCTGACGTTGGCCGCCATAGCCATCCAGGTCCTGATGGTCGTCACCAGGCTTGAAACCCTCCGCGAGTTGCGGGTGATCTTGCTGTTCCACGTAGTGGGAACGGGCATGGAGCTCTTCAAAACGAGTGTTGGGTCCTGGTCCTATGAGGCCGACGGTCTTCTCCGCCTCGGAGCCGTTCCGCTCTTCAGCGGTTTCATGTATGCGGCCGTGGGCTCCTACATGGTGCGCGTTTACCGCATCTTTGACCTGCGATTTTCCCGCTATCCCAAGCGCTGGATCACGGCTGTCCTGGCCAGCGCCATCTATGTGAATTTCTTCTCCCATCACTATCTTGCGGATGCCCGGTGGATTTTGCTCGCCTCAATTGCTGTCATCTTCGGCCGGTGCATGATGCGCTTCCGGGTGTTCCGCAGGCACTTCAGGATGCCGTTGGTCCTATCGTTTCTGCTGGTTAGCCTGTTCATCTGGATCGCCGAGAACATCGCCACCTGGTCCAATGCGTGGCTGTATCCAAGCCAGGTGAACGGCTGGCACCTCGTGTCGCTCGACAAGCTGGTCTCCTGGTTCCTCCTGATGATCATCTCGGTGGTGCTCGTCGCCTGGGTCTACAAGCCTTATCCACCCGACCCCGAGCCCGCCGAAGGAACAGAAGAAGAAACAGGCGCTGGTCAGCCATCCATCGGGAGTTCAGTCGAGGGCGATCGGACCCAGGTCCTCTAGCAATTCACCCGGTCCCGGATTTTCCGGAGCGGACTGCCCGCCCAGATGGTTAACCACTCCCCAGACGGCGTTCAATCCTGTGGTGACTGCGCCTTCCGCCCAGCCAGCAGTAAACGAGACGTCGTCCCCGGCCAGGAAGATCCCCCGCTGGTGCTCCGGGAGTTTGTCCTGCTTGAAATGCGAGAAAAGCCGCTGCTGGTAGCGGTAATGCCCGGGCAGATTCGCCTTGAAAGCTCCCATGAAGTTGGGATCGGCTTCCCAGGAAACAGTGATGGGCTGTCCGATGATGTGGCTGGCGATATCCACACCGGGATAGATCTGCTGCAGCGAATGCAGCATGAGTTCCACACGCTGGTCCGCATCCAGGGCCAGCCACTTGAGGGCGTCATCATTCCACGTATAGGACAGGAGAATGACAGCAGGCTTGTCGGGACCGTCGTCGAGCAGGTAAGTGGCCCGGTTCAGCCGGTCCGTTAGGGTCATCGAGAGAACTTCCCGTCCCGTGCCCGGATCGATGTCCTTCCAGAACGGCCTGTCCACCATCACGAAAGTCTTGGACGACTGCATGTAGTGGGAGCGTTCAATTGCTGTCCACAGCTGGGCGGGAAACAGCGCCTCCTCGGTATGGATCCTGGTGGACAGCAACCAGGACTGGCAGGTGGTGACGACAGCCGGGTAGGCAGCTTCGCGGCCCCAGCGTTCCCGGACCAGGAAATTACCGGACGGGAGATCGCCATTGTTTGCACGGACGATCCTGTCAACAGCGCCGCGGGGCGATCCGGAATGCAGTGAGGAAAGGGAAGTGCCTTCGGGCCAGTGGGCCATGCCCGACGGCGCATGCTTCCACAGTGCCTCCGGCAGCCGCTGCGCGCCGCCGCTTATCATGCGGTGCTGATCGTCGGCGTCGGTATAAACAACCCGCAGGATTTCCAGAATGGAATTAGGGAAGTCGGTGTCCCAGCCGCCGGTCCCGAAACCCACCTGGCCGAACGCTTCCCTGTGCGCAAAACCCGCGTCCTTGAAGGATTTGCTTTCCGCAATAAACCCGTAGAACGTCTGTTCATCAAGCTCCGGGAGCAGATCGTTCCAGATTTCCTTGATCCGGGCGGTGTCCCGCGCACGAATGGCCTGCTGCATCTCACTGAACCGGGCGCCGTCGTTCACTGCATGCTTCCAGGCCTCCGCCACTTCACGGAAGAACGGCGGCAGGTCCGCTGAAGTGGTGGCATAGTGCTTCTCCCCCGCGAGCTCAATCACCGTACTGGAGGTGCCGGGGGCAAGCGGGTTGGGAAAATCTTGCGTCTGCAGCCCAAGCAGGTCCACGTAGTGGTAGAACGCCTTGCCGGAAACAGGGAAGCGCATGCCACCCAGGTCCGCCACCACCTCAGGGGCCGACGGGAAGTTGGCCGTCCGCAGCCGCCCACCGATCTGGTCGGCCTCGTACACCACCGGGCGCAACCCAAGTTTCATCAGTTCATAGGCCGTGACAAGTCCCGAAAGCCCGGCGCCGATGATGGCCACTTCTGTTCCATACAACTCCGGCGGCACCGAGCCGAGGCCATTGGGGTGGGCCAGATAGTGGTCGTAACTGAACGGGAAATCCGGGTTCAGCATGGTGATGGGGCCCGGAGTGTCCAGGGTGCTTGAAGGATCGGAAGCCGGCAATTCAGTGGCGGTGGTCATGGGAGGTATGCCTTTGTCAGTTCAGGATTGGACTGGAGATACGGAGGTAATCACGAGGACTGATATTCGGAGGACCGGTGACGTGTTAGTTCACCGTATTCCTCCTGGCTCAGTGCGGCTACCCGTGAGTTGCGGCGGCCGTAGCTGAAGTATGCGGCGATGCCCACGAGCATCCATAGTCCGAAGACCACCCAGGTATCGGCGCCGAGGTTGAGCATGAGGTAACCGCACATGGCCGCGCCGAGGATGGGCGTCAGCGGAAACAGCGGAACACGGAAGGTCCGCTCCAGTTCGGGCCGGGTGCGCCGCAGGTAGATGACGGCGACGTTGACCAGGGCAAAGGCAAAGAGGGTTCCGATGCTGGTGGCGTCCGCGAGGGCCCCGAGCGGCACGAGCCCTGCTGTGAGGGCGACGGCGATGCCCACGATGAGCGTTCCGGCCACCGGCGTTCCTGTCCGGCGGGAAACACGGCCAAAGATCCTCGGAACCAGACCATCGCGCGACATCGAGAGCAGGATGCGGGTCTGTCCATAGAGGACGGTGAGCACAATGGAGGCGATGGCCAGGACTGCACCCACCGAAAAGACGAGCGCGATCCACGGCTGGCCGGTGGTTTCCTCAAGGATGCGGACCAGGGCGGCATCAGTGCCGTCGAACCAGCCCCAGGGCCTGGCACCGATCGCAGCCACGGCAACGAGGACATAGATGGTGGTGACGATGACCATGGACAGCATGATGGCCCTCGGCAGGTCGCGCTTCGGGTTCCGCGCTTCCTCGCCCGCGGTGGAAGCGGCGTCAAAACCGATGTAGGAGAAGAATACGCTGGAAGCGGCGGCGGAAACACCGGCTGCCCCCATCGGCAGGAGAGGTTCGAAGTTGCCGGCGTTGAAGGCCGTGAAAGCAACTGCGCAGAAGAAGACAAGGATGCCTACCTTGACGACAACGATCGCGGTGTTGATCCACGCGCTCTCCTTGGCGCCACGCACCAGCAACAGCATGGCAAGCACCACGATCACCATGGCCGGGATGTTCATCATCCCGCCTTCACCCGGCGGCTGTGAGATCGCATCCGGAAGGACGTTACCGAAGACAGCGAGGGTTTCGTTTACGTATTGTCCCGCCCCGACGGCTACTGCAGCGACAGAAACCGCATATTCCAGGACAAGGCACCAGCCGCAGATCCACGCCATGCCCTCGCCCATGGTGGCGTAGCTGTAGGAGTAGCTGGAGCCCGCGACGGGCACGAGGCCGGCCATCTCGGCGTAGGAAACGGCGGACAGCAGCGCAGCGAGTCCGGCGATGGCGAAGGAGATCCAGATCGCCGGACCGGCCAGCGGTACGGATTCGCCGAGGATCACCAGGATCCCGGTTCCGAGGGTGGCTCCCACACTGATCATGGTCAGCTGCAGCACGCCAAAGCTGCGGACCAGCCTGGGAGCGTCCTGACTGCCTTCCGCCTCGCTAAGCATCTGACCGATCGGCTTTCGGCGGAGCAGCTGCGCCGTCAGCCCGGTGCGCTGCCCACCCCCTTCCGGTGCGGCGGCGGGCTTCTGTCCGGTGATGGTTGGCAGAGTCATCGTTGACGTCCGTTCGTGAGTAGTGAGCCAATTTCCCTCGACCAAGCTTGGCATGTGAGCCACCTCTCACAGTTGTGCAAAATGACCTATAGTGATCTGCCATGAGACAAAATGCACAGAACGCAAGCACTGCAGGCGCGGTGTTTTCAGGGCAGGTCAGCGTAGACCTCTCGGCAATTGCAAGCAACGTCCGTAGGCTCCGGGAGCTTTCACCTGCACGGCATTTCATGGCGGTTGTGAAGGGAAACGCGTACGGGCACGGGCTGGTGGACGTCGCCAGAACGGCAGTTTCCGCCGGCGCCGACTGGCTCGGAACCGCGCAGCTCACAGAAGCGATCACCCTTCGCAAGGACGGTATCACCGCGCCGGTGTTGTCCTGGTTGTACCTGGCTTCAGCCTCCAGCGAGGTCATCCGGGAAGCCGCCGAACACGACGTCGACATGTCAGTGGGCAGCGTTGCCCAGCTCGACGTGCTGGCCGGGGTTGCCCGTCTGGCAAAGCAGCGGGTGGCGGTGCACCTCGAACTGGACAGCGGGCTAAGCCGTGGCGGTGCGCGCGCCGAGGACTGGCCGGAACTGGTGGCTGCTGCCCGCGTGGCCGAGCTCGAGGGGACCCTCATGGTGCGCGGGGTATGGACGCACCTGGCCTGGGCCGATGTTCCTGCCCACCCCGGAAATGCCGCAGCCGTGGCCGCTTTCGAGGACGCAGTGCAGCAAGCACGGACAGCAGGACTTGAACCCGAACTGTGCCACGTTTCCAGTTCAGCGAACATCCTGGACCGCCCGGAGTTCGCCTTCGACATGGTCCGGGCGGGCCTGGCTATCTACGGATTGGCCCCGGCTGACCATCTCGACCCCGCAGCCTTCGGGCTTCGCCCCGCCTTGACCGTTACGGCACCGGTGGTACTGGTGAAGAAGGTGCCCGCCGGCACAGGGATCAGTTATGAACACCAGGCCATCACACACGAACCCCGGTATCTTGGCCTGATCCCGTTGGGCTACGCCGACGGCATTCCCAAGGGCATTTCGGGTCGCAGCGTGGTGCAGTTGGGTGGGCGCCGCGTTCCTGTGATCGGGAAGGTCTGCATGGACCAGTTCATGGTGGATCTGGGCCCCGAAACGGGCGGTGTCTGCGTTGGTGACACGGCTGTGCTATTTGGAGATCCAGGCACCGGGGCCGCGAGCGCTGATGACTGGGGAGCTGCAATCGGCAGCCATGGCGATGAGATCATCAACCGGATAGCACCCCGTCTGCCGCGTGCTTACGAGTGCCCTGATTACGAGGAACTCCACAGAGGCGCCCCCAATGTCGCCTGACGCCGGAACCGAAGGGCTGACCGCTGTTACGCTCGAACAGTTCCTGGCGCAGTTGCCGCCGGAGTTAAGCACCCTGCACGACGGCGGCAACCGCACCAGGACGCTGCGGTGGGTTGAGCCAAGCGAGCTGGAGGACCCAACGCCCTATCTGCTCGATGGCGAGTTCCTCCTCACCTCCGGCCTACCCTTCGTGGGCGAAGGCGGTGCCGCAGAGAAGGTGGATGCCTATGTGGCGAGGCTCGTTCAGGCCAGCGTGACCGCCCTTGGCTTCGGCCTGGAACCCTATTTCAAGGCGGTTCCGGACGCCGTGGTTCAGGCTTGCATCCGCCACAACCTGACCCTTGTGGAGATCCCGCACACGGTGCCGTTCGCGGCCCTGGGCCTTGAATTCTCCCAGCTGCTGGAATCAGATAAGGCCAGGCTGCTGCGGGAATTGGCGGACACCAACAGGCAACTGATGAGAGCCGTGCTTTCCGCCCGGCCGGAGCACGAACTCCTCGCCGCCCTTGTGCAGCGGGTCCCCGTGTGGGCTCTTCTGGTGGGTGCTGACGGAAGGGCCAGGGCACGTGCGGGTGCAGTCCCGGAGCTGGCCAAGCTGCAGCCACTGCTGGGCCGCCTTCTTTCCGGGAGCGGACCCCGGGTGGAAACGGATACCCTGGACTCCCCCGGCTCCTCCCAGGTATTCGGACACCCCTTGCGCAGCACGCGGGATGCCAATCTGGGCGGCCTGGTCCTGGGCAGCGACAAGCCCCTGACGCCAGCGCAGAACAGTGTGGTGTCATCCGCCGTCGGCCTCCTGGAACTTCTGGTGCGCCAGCGGACCAGCGGTTCCCTGGCGCCAAGCCAGCTGGCGACGGCGCTGCTGCTGCATCCGGACAGCCTGGCAACCGGGGGAACCCGGCACGTAAACGCCATGAGGGACCTGCTGGCGCAAAGCACAGGCTCCTCGCGCTCGGCATCTCTCCGCGTGGTTCAGGGGATCAAGACCGAGCAGGCTATCAAGAGGGATTCCCCCTCCTGGCCTGCGGGCGACAGTCCTGTCAGGGAGCTCCTGCAGTGGCGGCGGATGCTGGACACCAAGCTCGTGGAGATCACCGATTACGGCTTCACCGCAATCACGCGGCTGAAGGTGGACGACGCCCTTTTGGCCGACGTCGAAAAGCTCGGTTGGCGTCTGGCTATCGGAGATGCCACCGAATTGACCGGCCTTGCTGCCGCCCATCAGCGTGTGACCTCGCTTCGTCCCCGGGTCAAAACCACAGGCAGGAGCGCCAGGGTGGACGAGGTCAGCTGGTCAGTTGAAGGACTTTTGGGGCGCGACGCCGGGACGATGCTTGCCGCCCGGCTGTTGGAGCCGATCCTCAATCAGGACGCCGAGCGCCGCACCACACAGCTTTCAGTCCTGCGCGCGTGGCTGGGCGAAAACGGGAGTTGGGATGCCACAGCGAAGGTCCTGGGCCTGCATCGGAACAGCGTGCGCCGGCAGATCAACGCCCTGGGCGAGCTGTTGGACATGGACCTTAACCAGGCCCGCGTACGTGCGGAACTCTGGTTCGCACTCCAGTATGCCCACGAAGTTCCCGGCCTGCCGGAGGTTTCCGCCTAGTCCTCTGTGGCTCATCCCTCCCAGGAGCGGTAAAGGTCAGGCCTGCGCTCCCGAAGGTAGGGAACTGCAGACCGGGCGGCCTTTGCTGCCCCCGGATCAACGGTGGCAAACAGCAATTCGTCGTCTGAGCCAGCAGCGGCCAGCAGGGCGCCATCCGGACCTGCCACCACGCTGCCGCCAAGGAATGTGCAGCCGTCTTCCACGCCGCTGTGGTTGGCGTAGGCCACCGTCAGCTGGCTTTCGAGGGCCCTGGCGCGCAGCAGAACCTGGGGTACGGAGTCGAACCCTTCGGACAAAGCCGTAGGGACCAAGAGCAGTTCGGCGCCCCGGACCGCCGCCGCGCGTACCGGCTCCGGGAACTCGACGTCGTAGCAGATCAACAGCGACGTTGGAATGCCAAGGAAATCGACGACGCCGGGAGGCGCCTCTGCAGAGGTGAATGCCTCGCGCTCCTCGGCTCCGAACAAATGCACCTTTTCATAGCTGATTAGCTCGTTCCCCTGATCATCAACGAGGGTGGCAGCTATGCGCCAATGGCCCTCGTCAGTTACCGCGGGCAGGCTGTAGACGAGCGCAATCCCCTGCTTCCGGGCTGTTTCGGAGAGCATTCGCCGAATGGCGGGAAGTCTCTCCGGATCAAGCTCGTTCCGCACCCTAAGGGGCGCGTAGCCGACCGGAAAGAGCTCGGAGGTCAGCAGCAGGTCGGCACCGGCGGCAGCAGCTTTTCCCGCAACCTCATCCAGTGTGCGGCAGTTCGCGTCAACATCCAGCACCACCGAGTTCGCCTGCATCACGGCCAACAGCACCAGCACCACTCCACTTTCCCTGTGTGGATCCGCTCCCTCGTCGGATCTCCCTCTTCAGACTAGCGACGCTTCCGCCATCCAAGGGCGTGCATTTGGACCCGTGCGGCCGTCTAGGTGGGCAGTTTGTCCACGAGTTCTTGACCGCAGGCTTCGATGTTTGCGTTAACTTCTTGACTGCAAGGGCCGTGATGGTGCACGCTTCATTTTATGCCCGGCACACCGCGCTCGACGAAGAGCAGACCCCAAAACCCTGGTTCACAGTCGGCTCTGAGACATCTGAACCAACAGCGGATCATCCAGTGCCTTCTGAATGGTCCGTCGACCCAGGCTGACCTCGCGCGTCAGACCGGGCTCTCCACTGCCACGGTTTCCAACATCGTCAGGATCATGCTCGACGCCGGTCTGGCGTCCACCGAGCCGACCACCAGTTCAGGGCGCCGGGCCCTGAATGTTCGCCTCAACAGCAATGGCGCTGTGGCGGTCGGAATCGACTTCGGACGCAGGCACCTGCGGGTCGTCCTGGCCTCGCTCGGGTACCACATCATTGCCGAGGAAACGGTACTCCTGCCGCTGGGCCACAGTGCTGAGGAAGGCATCCGCACAGCAGTTGAACTGCTGGGAAAACTCCTCGAGGAAGGCGGCGTGGAGCGCCGCGCAGTGGTGGGTGCCGGCGTCGGCATACCCGGCCCTATCGACCGCCGGACGGGCACCGTGGCGCAGGGCGCCATCCTGCCAGAATGGGTCGGGATCAATATCCTTCACAGTCTGGAAGAAGCCCTCAATTTCCCCGTCTTTGTTGACAACGACGCCAATCTCGGCGCTCTGTCCGAGGTGACGTGGGGGCCTCATAGCGGAATCAGCAACCTCATGTTCATGAAAATCGGATCCGGTATCGGCGCCGGGCTGATCCTCAACGGTGCCCCCTATTACGGCAACGTTGGGATCACCGGAGAAATCGGCCACGCCACCATTCACGAACACGGGCTGATCTGCCGCTGCGGCAACCGCGGATGCCTGGAAACCATCGCTTCCACCACCACCATGATCGAGCTCCTCAGCAGGGGTGAGGAGAAGCCCCTGGCCCCGGAGGACATCGTCCGGAAGGCACTGGCGCGGGACTCGGCAACCCTTCGGGTAGTCGATGATGCGGGCCTGGCTGTGGGCCGAGCCTTGGGCAATGTGGCCAACCTGATCAACCCCGAAGTCATCGTTGTGGGCGGTCCGCTGGCTGGACTGGGCGCCCTGCTCCTTGACCCCATCAGGCGTGGGCTGGTCCGGCACGCAGTACCCGTCATTGGCGAAACCACCACCTTGACCATGTCCTCCCTGGGCAACCGGGCAGAAGCGCTTGGAGCTGCGGCTTTGGTATTCCAACACTCGGGAATCAGAAGGGAGTAACGTTTTTGTTATCGGCCTGTTGCGTTAACTACTTGACGACAAGGGCAGCGATCCAGTTTACTTTCTCATCAGACGGCCCTGCGATTTGCTGGGCGGACAACGAAGTCAATGCATTGGAGGCGTAAGGGCAAATGACGTCCCTGGATACGCAAGGTGAATCCCTCAGCACAGACAACGAACCGACAATCCTCGAGATGCGCTCCATCACCAAGGAGTTCCCCGGCGTTAAAGCATTGGCCGATGTGAACCTCCGTGTGAAGGCCGGCGAGATCCACGCTATCTGCGGCGAGAACGGTGCCGGCAAATCGACTTTGATGAAAGTCCTGTCCGGTGTCTACCCCTACGGCAGCTACAGCGGCGACATCGTTTACCAAAACGAGGTCCAGCATTTCAAGGACATCCGGGCCAGCGAGCACGCCGGCATCGTGATCATCCACCAGGAGCTCGCCCTGATCCCGGAACTCTCCATCATGGAGAACATCTTCCTGGGCAACGAACCCACCAAACGCGGCGTGATCGACTGGGCGGAAGCCCGCATCCGTTCCACGGAACTGTTGGCGCGGGTGGGGCTCCGCGAGGATCCCGATACTCCCATCAAGGAGATCGGCGTCGGCAAACAGCAGCTCGTGGAAATTGCCAAGGCCCTGAACAAGTCGGTCAAGATCCTGATCCTCGACGAGCCCACCGCGGCGCTGAATGAATCGGATTCCCAGCACCTCCTGGACCTGATCCTGGGCCTGAAGGGCAAGGGAATCACGTCCATCATCATTTCCCACAAGCTGAACGAGATCGAGCAGATCGCCGATTCCATCACCATCATCCGCGATGGCAAGTCGATCGAGACGCTGAACGTGAAGGCCGACGGCGTGGACGAGGACCGCATCATCAAGGGAATGGTAGGCCGGACCCTCGAATCGCGGTTCCCGGATCATGAGCCCAAGATCGGTGAGGTTTTCTTCGAGGTCAAGAACTGGACAGTGGGTCACCCCCAGATCCAGGACCGCTTGGTCTGCAAGAACTCCAGCTTCTTCGTGCGGCGTGGCGAGATCGTCGGCTTCGCCGGTCTGATGGGGGCGGGGCGCACAGAGTTGGCGCGCTCGGTCTTTGGCCGCTCTTATGGCAGGTTCATTTCCGGGCACGTCTATAAGGACGGCAAGGAAATCCATCTACGCAGCGTCCGCCAGGCCATCGACGCCGGGCTGGGCTATGTCACCGAGGACCGCAAGAGCCTCGGACTGAACCTGCTGGATGACATCAAGACCACCACCGTCTCGGCCAACCTGAAGGCAATCAGCAAAAACAGCGTGGTGGACACCGATAAGGAATTCGCCGTCGCCGAGCAGTACCGGAAGTCCCTCCGGACCAAAACGCCTTCCGTTCAGGAAGGAGTGGCCAAGCTCTCCGGTGGCAACCAGCAGAAGGTGGTGCTCGCCAAGTGGATGTTTACTGATCCGGACCTGCTGATTCTCGACGAACCCACCCGCGGCATCGACGTTGGGGCCAAGTACGAGATTTACGGCATCATCCAACAGCTGGCCAACCAGGGAAAGGGCGTCATCGTCATTTCCTCAGAGTTGCCTGAGCTCCTAGGGCTCTCTGACCGCATCTACACCATCTTCGAAGGCTCCATCACCGGTGTCCTGAACAAAGAGGAAGCCAGCCAGGAGAGCCTCATGAAACTGATGACTTCCGCCCGTAAGACCGCCTGACCCTCTGGAACACTCCAGATCCTTCCAGATACGAGGACTGAAACCATGAACCCGCTCAAGAAGCTATTTGGCGGAAACACCCGTCAATTCGGCATGATCTTCGCCTTGGTTGCCCTGATCATTTTCTTCCAGATTGCCACAGAGGGCAGAACGCTTACCCCGGGCAACGTCATCAACCTCTTCAACGGCAACTCCTACATCCTGATCCTTGCCATAGGCATGGTGCTGGTGATTATCGCCGGGCACATCGATCTTTCGGTTGGATCGGTTGCTGCCTTCGTTGGCGTCACTGTTGCTTTGGCCATCCGTGATTGGGGCATCCCCTGGTACCTTGGTGTACTGCTCGGCCTGGGCCTCGGCGTGGTGATCGGTGCCTGGCAAGGGTTCTGGACCGCCTATGTGGGTATTCCGGCGTTCATTGTGACCTTGGCTGGCATGCTGCTCTTCCGCGGCTTCAACCAGTTCGTCGGCAAGTCCAACACCATCCCTGTTCCCGCCGACTTCCAGTACCTCGGCTCAGGCTATCTACCGGAGGTGGGACCGAACACCGGCTATAACAACCTGACACTGCTGCTTGGCCTCGTGGCCGCCGCCTTCGTGGTTGTCGGGGCTATCCGCTCCCGCAACCGTGCGAAGGCACTTGGTGCCGAGGTTCCCGAAATGTGGGTCACAGTCCTGAAACTGGTCCTCATCTGTGGCGCGATTCTCTATGCGACGTACCTGTTTGCAACCGGGCGTCCAGGCACCTCGTTCCCCATCCCTGGCCTCATTCTGGCCGTGCTTGTCCTGATTTACGGCTTCATCTCCTCCAAGACCATCATTGGCAGGCACGTTTACGCGGTTGGCGGAAACAGGCACGCAGCAGAACTTTCGGGTGTGCAGTCCAAGAAGGTCAACTTCCTGGTCATGATGAACATGTCAGTCCTGGCCGGGCTGGCAGGCATGATCTTCGTGGGGCGCTCCACAGCCTCCGGCCCGTTCGACGGCGTGGGCTGGGAACTGGACGCCATCGCTGCAGTCTTTATCGGCGGTGCCGCTGTGACGGGTGGCGTGGGGACGGTAATCGGCTCGATCGTGGGTGGCCTTGTGATGGCCGTCCTGAACAACGGTCTTCAGCTGTTGGGTGTCGGCGCCGACCTCACCCAGATCATCAAAGGCATGGTGTTGCTTATCGCTGTGGCCTTCGACGTCTACAACAAGACTCAGGGCAGGCCATCCATTATCGGCCTGCTGACCAGGAACTTCAGCCGACCTGGCGGCCCCAGCACCCCACTGCAACCGGACGAGACCACCTCTACCAAAGAGGTCATTTCCAAAGAAGCCTGAACGGGCTGCAAAGCACTTCTCGCTACCCCTATAGAAAGTGAATCAAGAAATGCAACTGATTGGTAAAGCAGGAAAGGCAGCAGCAATCGCTGCCATTGCGGCACTGGCGCTGACAGCCTGCGGCCGCGCCGAAACTCCCACCACCGGAGGAACCGCCGGAGGTGAGGCGTTCCCCAAGGACTCCCCCATCGGCGTCGCGCTTCCCCAGAAAACCAGCGAAAACTGGGTCCTCGCGGAGAAGCTGTTCAACGACGGTCTTTCGAGCGCCGGTTTCAAGCCGGACGTTCAGTTCGCCAACGGTGGCGTTTCCGAACAGCAGAACCAGATCAGCGCGATGATCACCAAGGGTGCCAAGGTCATCATCGTTGGCGCAATCGACGGCGCCCAGCTGGGTACCCAGCTCAAGCAGGCCAAGGATGCCGGGGCTACCGTCATCGCCTATGACCGCCTGCTGCTGAACACTGAGAACGTGGACTACTACGTGGCCTACGACAACTTCAAGGTGGGCGAGCTCCAGGGGCAGGCGCTGCTGGACGGTTTGAAGGCCAAGAAGCCCTCAGGCCCATACAACATCGAACTGTTCGCAGGCTCACCTGATGACGCCAACGCGGCTGTCTTCTTCAACGGCGCCATGAGCGTCCTGAAGCCCAAGATCGACGACGGCACGCTGAAGGTGCTCTCCGGGCAGACCTCCTTCGAGCAGGCTGTCACCCAGGGCTGGGAGGCAGAAAACGCCCAGAAGCGGGCCGATACCCTGCTGACCGGAAGCTACAGCAATGCGACACTCGATGGCGTACTGTCCCCGAATGACACCCTTGCCCGCGCTGTCCTGACTTCCGTCAAGGCCGCGGGACAACCGATCCCTGTCATTACTGGGCAGGATTCGGAAGTTGAGTCTGTCAAGTCCATCATGGCGGGTGAGCAGTACTCCACCATCAACAAGGACACCCGCAAGCTCGTTGAGCATGCCATCACCATGGTGAAGGACATTCAGGCAGGCAAGACTCCTGAGATCAACGACGACAAGTCCTACGACAACAAGGTCAAGGTGGTCCCGGCCTACCTGCTGGAGCCGGTCATTGTGACCGCCGCCAATGTCAAGACGGCCTACACTGACGATCCGGTTCTCGGACCCATCACCAAGTAGTTCGCCTTTAGGCAAGTAGCACCGGAGCCCTGGCTTCCCTAGTTCGCTAAGGGGGCCGGGGCTCCTTTCTCTAAGACGAGCGACTCTTTAAGACTGGCTAGGGGCTAGGAGAGTTGCCGGCTCATGGCGTAGTTGGTCAGGATGACTCCGTCACGGAGGATCCGGCGATGTTCACCAACCGTAAATCCCTGCTTCTCAAAGAACTTTTTGGCAGCTTCACTGGCGTTGGTGCTGAGGCTATTGGCCCCTCGTCTGGAGGCTTCAACAAAAATCGAAGACATCAGAGCTGTTCCCACACCCGTCCGGCCATGTTCCGGCGCCACGAACATCATGTCGATGTATCCCTGCGCGTCAACATCACTAAAACCCGCAACTTCACCGTCCACTTCAGCGACAACACCATTGCGTGTGGTCTGCTTGCGCCCCCAAGACTCCACGTCGATATCCTCAGGAGCCCACACCGCAATCTGCTCAGGTGAATAGCTTGAGGAAGCAGTCACATGAACGGCCCGATAGAAGATGTCCTGGGTCGCTGCCGCGTCCCGGGACTCATAGCGGCGGAGAGTGATCGTCATTGTTCCAGCATAGGGATGTCGCTTTGCACTTTCTTCCTGGCTTTCTGCGAGAGGCGCTGGCAGATCGGTAGGAGGACCGGGGTCAATGCGAGCAAGGCCGCGCAAAGTCCAGCTACGGCCAGCATCGCTCCACGAAGGCCGGCGGCTTCGGACCATAGGCCAACATAGACCGGACCAAGGAGAAACCCTAAGTAGGACACGGTGGCGAGGAGGGATGTGGCCCTGCCTCGGGCTTCCTCACGGATGGAGCAGGATAGCATTCCCAACAGCGTCGGATACAGAACGGCCGTGCCTGCAGCGGAGACCGCCAGCCCGATCCAGGCGGTGCTGGTCGTTGTCGCAATGGCCAGAATTGCCGCGCCGAGGCTGGCGCCGACCGCGCCAAGGATCAACATGCCGCGCGCCTGGGTTGCTTTCACGGCTCCGGCACTGAAACGGGTGATAGCGACCACGGTCGCGAAAACAGCAGGGGCCGTGGAACTCAATCCGGGACCGGTTCGCAGCTCGTCTTCAAAGAACACAGCTGACCAGCTCTGATGGGCATTTTCGCCCGCGAAGGCCAAGGCGCCGAGAGTTCCGAGGAGGAGGACGGGTAGCACGGCCACAGCAGGTCTGGCGCTGTTACTGTCGCGGTCTCTCGATTCAGTTCCCTCTTCCCTCACCCCTGGATCGGCACCGGGTGGAGTCTGGACAGGAAATGCGCGCAGAAGAAACAGACCGACAAGAACCGACGCCACACCAACCACGGTGAAGGAGAATACGACAGTTGCACCAAGCGTGGCTGACAGACCGGTGCCAAGGCTGGAGACGACCACGAAGGCGGAAAACATGCCGTGGGATCGCGTAATTACCGGCCTTGCTGCTGCCTGCTCCGCAGCCCCGGCCGCGGCGTTGATTGCGACGTCGGCCGCGCCGCTGGCCGCACCTACAAGGAGCAGGCCAAGACATAGGGTAGTGAAGTCCATCGCACCCAGTGCGATGACCAGTCCTGAAACGCCTTGGGCAGTAAGGGCCGCCGCGGCTGTGAGGCGGACCCCCAGCCGATCAACCACCCGGCCGACCAGCAGCATGGCGGGCAGTGCCCCGGCACCAATGAACAACAGAGCCATCCCCAGCTGGCCGTCGGAAATGCCAGTCTGTGTTCTAAGGCCCGGAATCGACGCGCCCCAAGTGCCCCAAAAAATGCCAAATGCTGTGAACGACGTATAGGAGGCCAGAGGCAGGTTTGGAGCAGCAGACATGGATAAGCGATTCATTTGTGTAACGATACACAAGTATGCTGGGTTTATGCCATCTTCCCCTTCGGGCTCCCGGGTCACGCTCAGTGAGGTGGCCCGCACAGCAGGGGTCTCCGTGATGACGGCTTCATACACTTACAACACTCCATCGCGAGTGTCTGCTGCATCCCGGGAAAAAGTTTTGGCCGCTGCGGAATTGTTGGGCTATCCCGGACCGGACCCCAGCGCAAGATCCTTGCGTCGGGGAACCAGCGGGGCGCTCGGAGTGGTCTTGGGAGAGAGCCTTCCCTACGCATTCGACGATTCCCAGGCAACACGATTCCTTGCCGGGATAGCCGATGTTTGCGCCCGGCACGGACTAGCCATGACCATCCTTCCCACCAACGGTACGACTGAAGACGCTCAGCGCATCCGAGCGGCGGCCGCCGACGGCTTTGTGGTGTGGACGACTACGGATGATGACCCGGTCCTTGACGCCTTAGCTATGACAGGCCGCCCGGTCAGCATCCACGGCGGGCCGCTGAGAAGCGAATTCAGCCTGATAGGTATCGACGATCGGGCGGCGGCACGGGCTGTCGCCGAGGAGGGGCTCCGTCAAAGCAACCGCCCGGCCATCGTGAGCTTTCCGTTTTCGAAACTAAGGGCTGAAGCGCTCACTCTGGGGCTGCACCCCGCAGAAGCCACCTTCCCTGTGACCCGGAACCGGCTGCTTGGATTCCAGGACGCCATCACCGCCGCTGGGTTCCACTGGAGCCGAATCCCCATTGCAGTATGTTCGACCAACAGCGCCACCGAGTCAGTTCGTGCCGCCGAAAGGCTGCTCAGCAGCGGCGACCGACCGGATCTGATCCTCACAATGAGTGATGAGCAGGCCCGAGGAGTCCTCGATGCCGCTACCCAAGCCGGCATCCAGATTCCAGCGGACCTTGCCGTAACCGGCTGGGATGCGTCCGCCAGTGGGCAGGAACGGGGCCTCACGACAATAGAGCAGGATCTCCGTCAACAGGGAGCTGCCTGCGCTGAGTCCGTCATTACCGGCAACCGCATATTCCAGTCGCAACCCTGGCGCCTGCTTGCCGGGCGAACCACGCGCTAACCGCCACGAATTCTCACTACATCTCGAAGTGAAGTTGCTTCCAGCAATGGAGCGTGCAGGTCTGGTGCCGGATCACATCCTGCACGAGATACAGCGCCGAAAATGGGCCTTTATTGTCAGTGGTCGCTGAAAGACTCTTTTCATGGGGGATATGCAGGGGTCGGCGGCGGTACCGGCTTTGGCGGGCAGCCGCGGCAGGTCTGCGGGGCACGCGCATGTGAGTGTCGCGTCTGTGGGCGTCGTGTCTGTGGGCGATGTGCTGTCGGCCTTGGCGGGGATTCGTCCCTGCGGTGACGGTGCCGGGCTCATTGGGCAGTTGCGGGACCTGGAGGACCTGAAGTCCGCCGCGGCAGCGCTGCAGGCCCGCATCGCCGTGGCGTTCGACGCCGACCAGCGCCGCACCCAGCGGGAGGCCGGGGTGCCTGCTGCCGAACTGGGCAAGGGCGTGGCCGCGCAGATCGCCCTGGCCCGGCGCGAGTCCCCCGCCCGCGGCGGCCGGCTCCTCGGCCTGGCCAAAGCCCTCGCCACCGAAATGCCCCACACCCTCACCGCCCTGCAGACCGGACAGCTCAACGAATGGCGCGCCACCCTCCTGGCCAGGGAAACAGCCTGCCTTACCGCCCAGGACAGGTGCGCGGTCGATGAAGAACTCGCCGCAGACACCGGAGCGCTCTCCGGGCTCGGGGACCGGGCCCTCATCGCCGCGGCCCGCACCGCCGCCTACCGGATCGATCCCCGCTCCCTGGTCACCCGCGCCGCGAACGCCCACACCGACCGGCACGTCAGCCTCCGCCCGGCCCCGGACACCATGACCTACCTCACCGCCCTGCTCCCCGTCACCGCAGGCGTCGCCGTCCACGCCGCCCTCACCCGCCACGCCGACACCCTCACCACCACCAACACCGGCACCGGCGGGGAGACCGGCCCGGATACCCGGTCCCGCGGGCAGATCATGGCCGACACCCTCGTCGAACGGATCACCGGAACCCCCGGCGGGATCACCGGCATCGAAATCCAACTCGTCATGACCGACCGCACCCTCCTCCAAGGCCACAGCGAACCCGCACGCCTGCCCGGCTACGGCATCGTCCCCGCCCACTGGGCCCGCACCACCATCCACCCCACACACCTGCAGCCCACGGACCCCGGGCACACGGGGCCCAGCCAAAACGCTCTCAACTCCACGAACAACGCGCTCAACCCCACGGACCCCGGACAGGCTCTCGAGGCCACTCCCGACACCGGCCCCAACACAAACAAGCCCCTGAACGTCTGGCTCCGCCGGCTCTACACCGCCCCCGACACCGGCGACCTCATCGCCATGGACTCCCGCGCCCGGCTCTTCCCACCCAGGCTCCGCCGCTTCATCCAGACCCGCGACCACACCTGCCGCACCCCCTACTGCGACGCACCCATCCGCCACGTGGACCACATCATCCCCTGGCACCAAAACGGCACCACCACCACAACCAACGGCCAAGGCCTCTGCGAAGCCTGCAACCACACCAAAGAAACCCCCGGCTGGACCACCCACACCCACCCCGGCCCACGACACACCACCGAACTCCACACCCCCACCGGCCACACCTACCACTCCACCGCCCCACCCCTCCCCGGCACACCACTCCCGGGGACAGCGTTACCCGGTGCTCCCCAACGCGCTGCTCCCCAACGCGCGGCCCACCGGCAACGACGCGATCTCCTCCACCGCGCCAAGACGCGGAAGCGCGCCCGCAACAAGGAACCTGCTGCCGCATAGGGCACCCGGGAAACCACCCCCTGTCCAGATGACCGTCTCCCTCCTCACAGGCAATCCATAGCTTCTCCCGGTGCCTCACACAGCCGTTCGGAGAAGTCTTGGACCAGATGCCAGGCCTTCGGCCGGCCCAAATTTTCGAGGAGTACTGTGAGCGTCCTTGCCCGAAGTGTAGGCAATGCCTTTAGAAACAAGATCAGGACAGCCGCCGTCGTTGCTGTCCTTGCTGTGGCAATCGGTCTGGCCCTTGCCATGCTGGTAGCTAACCAGGCGGTTGCCGCGAAGGTCACGGAGTTGAACGCCTCCGTCGGCACTGTCCTGACCGTCAACCCCGCCGGTGGTCAGGGTTTTGAAGGAGGCGGGGAACCTTTGACCGTGGAGCAGGCGGCCACCGCCGCCGCAGTTCCCAATGTGACTGACGTTGTGGGCACAATGGCCCTCCGGCTTCGAAACGCCGCAGAGGTGGCAGCTCAAGCGGCTACAGGCCAGACTGGCGGGCCAGGCGGAGGCCTCGGGGGCCAAGCCACAACAACAATGACCACGAGCCTCACCCCGGCAGTTGACGCCGGGACGCTCGGCAACCGGAACCAAGAGACCGGAACAACCGGAAATCAGCCTCCACGCACGTTCGCCTTGCCCATTACGGCTACAGGAATCGGAGCGGAGGTGGACAGCACCGGGAAGGCGCTGCAGATAACCGAAGGAACAGGGCTCGGCGATTACAACACCGCCTCTACCAGCGCCCTGCTCGGGACCACGCTGGCGGAAAAAAACAGCCTAAAGGTGGGCTCCACTTTTACCATCAACGATCAAACCTTCACCGTCGCAGGACTCTTCGACGCCGGGACGGCCTTCGGCAACAATGCCCTCTACCTCACGCTCCCCCAGGCCCAGACGCTGGCCGCGCTGCCCGGCGAGCTCAGCACCATGATCGTCACCGTCAACAGCATGGAGAACGTTGACGCCGCGAAGACCGTCCTCCAGGCAGCGCTCGGCGCGGACAAAGCAGACGTAACCCAGAGCCAGAATCTGCAGACAGCCGTCAGCTCGCTGGACAGCGTCAAGAACATTTCATTCATGGCCTTCGTCGCCGCCCTCGGTACCGCCGGCCTCATCATCCTGCTAATCATGGTCATGCTGGTCCGTGAACGCCGCAAGGAAATCGGAGTACTCAAAGCCATAGGCGCACCGAACAGGACCATCGGGCTGCAGTTTGTCCTCGAGGCTCTGGTGTTGGTGACCTTGGGCAGCGCGGTGGGCGCCGCCGTCGCCTCCTTTGCCAGCGGCAGCATTGCTACCGCCCTCATCGGCTCGAGCACAACCACAACAGCGGCGCCTCCACTTCGTGGCGCCGCGGGCGGATTCGCTGGTGGAGGCCCGCTCGGTGGTGCCAACCAATTCCTGACCTCCGTCACGGCAAGCGCATCACCCGGAGTAATAGCCGCCGGCATCGCCGCTGTGTTCAGTGTGGCCATCATCGGGGCCTTGGTCCCGGCCTTGCTTACCGCCCGCATCCGTCCTATCGAAATCCTCCGAGGAGAGTAGCCATGATCGAAGTCAAGAACCTGGTCCGCACGTTCCAGAGCGGCGAACGCACCATTAAACCCGTCAACAACGTCAGCTTCGAACTCGCCGAGGGAACACTCGCGTCCATCGTTGGCAAGAGCGGAAGCGGCAAGAGCACACTGTTGTCCCTGCTAGGGGCGCTGGACAAACCCACCAGCGGAGACGTCGTCGTGAACGGCGTCAGCCTGGCAGGCATGCCGGACGGCAAACTGACGGAATACCGACGGCGGGACATCGGCTTTGTTTTCCAGCAGTTCAACCTGATCCCCAACCTCACGGCGTTGGACAATGTGACGCTGCCGATGGAGTTTGCGGGAGTCCGCCGTTCCGTGCGGACGAAGCGGGCTAAGGAGTTGCTGGAACAGGTGCAGCTGGACGTGGACAGGCACGATCGCCGGATCAACCGCCTCTCGGGCGGAGAACAACAGCGCGTTGCCATCGCCCGGGCCTTGGCCAATGAGCCGAAACTGATCCTCGCGGATGAGCCCACCGGCAACCTTGACGAGCAGACCGGCGGGCACATCATTGAGCTCCTGAGCTCGCTAAGGCGGGAGCACAACACCACAATCCTGGTAGTCACCCATGACCGTTCCCTGGCCAACAAGACCGACAGGCGTTTCCGGCTTCAGCAGGGTCGGCTGACGGAGGAAACGGCACCCAAACAGGCTCAGGGCATGGCTGCCGCCGACCCAAAGGCGGTGGCGGCAACGGCAACCGTGGGCTAAGGGACCAGGGGGCAGGATTCGGCTGAGCATGGTCGCCGGAAAAGATGGGCGGCGGCCCGGGGTTTTCTCCGGACCGCAGCCCCAACCTCGTCCTTAGAAACGTATGGCGTCGATGACCTTGACCCGTACCGCAACCGTTGCCGGTATGGCACCCGCGAGCGCCCCGACCAGCACCGCCGCACCCAGGCCGAGCATCGCCGCCTCAATGGGAAAGGGCGGATATTCGGTGAGCCCGGGCGCAATCTTGGACTCGATCCACGGGTTTTTCACAATGGCGACGCCGATCATCACACCGATCACGCCGGCCACAGCCGTCGCCACTACCGATTCCATCATGACCCCGAGGAAGATCCGCCGGGACGTTGCGCCGAAGCTGCGCCGGATGCCGATTTCCCGCACCCGGTACCGCACAGTGACCATCGAGATGTTCAGCATGCCGACGGCGCCCAACAGCAGCACGAGGCCTGCCACCCCACCAATGGCAAGTTGGGCCACGGCGAAGGGATCTCCGTAGCTGGCGTAGTCCATACGGTCTACGTGAATCTGCATGCCTGGAAACTGCTGCTGGAGATCGGAGGTGATGGCAGCCTTGAGGGGTCCGGCCTGAGCGTCCTGCACCCAGAGTTTGAATTGCCCGCCGTCGGTTGCAATTCCAGCCCGTTCCGCAGCACCCATCAGCATGAAGGCCTGAGGCGGAGCCTGGGGATGCTGGTCCGCGACTACGCCGATCATGACGGCTGTGGTTTTTGGATCGCCGGCAAGTGCAACCTTCGGGTGAGTAATCAGGCTGGGGCGGCCGGCCGCGTTGTAGAAAGCCTCTGACACCACTACGGCTGGAGCAAGGCGCTCTTCGTCGTTGGCGGCGAACCAGGATCCGGCACTCACGTCCACGCGGTGTATGACTCCATACCCAGGATCCACCAGCTGCATCTGGACTTGCTGCACTCCATACGGAAACTGGAAGCCGTGCTGAGTGTGGCCGACGTGGGTGTAATACTCCACCCCATAGCGCTGGATTATGCCCTTGTACGCTTCCTCGAGTTTGACGGGATCCGGCATCGTAGGTCCAAAAACGCTCATGCCCAATGTGGCAGACCGGCCGCCGTTGCGCTCCGAGCTTGCCTTGAGCCCTTCACGTGCAACGTCGCCCACCCCTACCACCGAGGTGAGTGCCCCTACGGACAAAGCCACGCCAATGAGTGCGAGCAGAATACGGGTTTTGTTGATGCGCAACTCCTGCCACGCTTCAACGAGGGCGGACACAACCCCGGTCATGCGGGCACTCCCACGGGAACCTCGGTCGGCGTCAACACACCGGAGTCGAGCCGGTAGCTGGCACGCGCAAGGGCAGCCACATTGACGTCGTGCGTGATGGTCACCAGCGCAGCTCCCGATTCGGTGGCCACTGTATCGAGAAGGGCCATCACAGCCTGGCCCGTGTCGACGTCGAGCGCTCCGGTCGGTTCGTCGGCGAGAATCAGCCGTGGTCCGCGGACCAGCGCCCGTGCGATCGCAACGCGCTGCTGTTCCCCGCCCGAGAGCATGTTGGGAAACGTCTCTGCCCGGCCGGCCAGGCCAACCCTGTCCAGCATGTCCATGGCCAGTCCCCGGCGCTTCCAGAAGTGGGACGGGCCGGCATACAGGAGTGGTGTAATCACGTTGTCCAAGGCGCTGCGCCCAGGCAAGAGGTTGAACTGCTGGAAGACGAAGCCTACGGAGGACCCGCGGAGCCTCGCCCTGGCGTTGCCGCGGATCTGCTCCACCGGAGTCCCCTGAAACCGAAGTTCCCCGCTTGTCGGCGTGTCCAGCAGTCCGAGGAGGTTCAGCAGCGTGGACTTTCCGCAACCGGAACGCCCGACGACGGCGGTGTGGTCACCGCTGTGCACGGTCAGGTCCACACCACGCAAAATGTGGAGCTCCTGGTCGTCCGGCAAGAGAACTGTCCGCGTTACTCCGCGCAGGGAGACGAGTTCCTCCACAGCTCAGCCTCCCATCGGGCCGGGGCCGAACTGCGCTCCGGGCTGCTCCTGGGCGGGGGCACCCGGAACAAACTCCAGCACGGACTCGCCCTCGGCCAGTCCCGAGACTACCTCCACCACCGTGCCGTCGTTGAGGCCGAGCTGAACCTTCCGCTGTTCCGGAGGCGCTGCATTGGCAGGCGCTCCCTGCGGCGGACCTGCTGCAGCACCATCAGCACCTGGTCCCGCCGGAACGCCCTCGCCTCCTGGGGCTGGGGCGCTTCCGGCTGGAGCGAGCCAAACAATTCCATCCTTAACACTGCCCTGAACAGCAGTAAGCGGCACGGTCACGACGTTGGCGGACTCCCCCGCCGTCACAGTCATAGTGGCGCCCAAACCTGCAAATACTTCGACGCCGGACGGGATGGCGCAGCTAAGGGTCCCGGTGGGGGTGGTGTCCTGCTCAGGCGCCGCCCCTCCTCCGCCTGGACCGGCCTGGGCATATGGCACTGAACGCCCCACGCTTCCCCCGCCGGCACTAGCGAGACCGCCACCGGCATTCGCAGGGGTGCCACCGGCAGCGTTGTTTTTCAAAACAACGCTGGGACAGGTGAAGGGGGCAGGTCCACCCACAACCGAGACCAGCGCCGATCCCGGCTTGGCAAGCAGCCGGAACTGCTGGGCGGCGTTGACGGAACCGGAAACCGTGAACGTGCCGGGGTTTACCGTTCCCGTCGCTTCACCCACGCCCACCTGCTGCTTCAGCAATACGGTCAGCGTTTCCAATGTCCCGGAGACAGGAGCCAGCACATCGGTGTACGTGTAGAGCGGAACGCGGGCCGTCATCTGTTGGGGAGCGGAAGCACCAGGCTCCCCCGCCGTCGTCGTACTCTGTACCGTTTCCTCGGTGGGTTCGGGCGGAAGCTCTGTGCGAACCTGGTAGAGGCGGTCTCCGAGCGCAACCTTGGCTCCGGCTTCCATGAAGATGTGCGACACCACACCGGCGGCTGTGCTTCGGACGCCGGCAGGGGCGTCGCTCTGGACGGTCGCCTTGATTTCCACCGAATTGGTGACAGTGGCGCGCGCCGCCTGCACCACCGGAATGGCGACCTGGGCGCTTGGCCCGGCCACGGCGTCGTCGGGCTTCAGGCCGTCCACAAAGGCGATTTTCACCAGGGTTACGGCAATGACGGAAAACACCGCCAGCCAGGCCACGGGCAAAATGACGCGCCTGAATACTCTCATCTCTTCTCCATTCGGTGACTCCCCACAGAACCTCTCTGCGAGAGATGCCCTCACAGCCTAACCCTCGCCGAGGACTGCCAATGGACGCGGGTCTCACCACGCCCAGGCTTTCCTCGCTGCAGTGAGAAGATGGGCACCATGACTGCCCCGATCGCAAAGCCATGGCTCTTCAGCCAACCTGACCAGGATCCCCGCACTGCCACCGGCCGGACATTGCGCTGGGGCATCATAGCCACTGGCGGGATCGCTAATTCGGTGTCCAAGGACCTGGCGCTGCTCGCCGACGCCGAAATTCATGCCGTCAGCTCACGGACCCAGGGGGCGGCGGACGCATTCGCTGCCCAGTTCGGAATTCCCCACGCATTCGGCGACGACGACGCCACCGGCTACCAGCGGTTGCTCGCCCAAGAGTCAGTGGACGTGGTGTACGTGGCCACTCCCCACGCCAATCACTTCCAGATCACTCTTGCTGCCTTGAACGCCGGCAAACACGTCCTGGTCGAGAAGGCCCTGACCATTAACGCCAGGGAGGCTGCCGAACTCATCGCCCTGGCAAGGTCCCGGAATCTCTTCATGATGGAAGCTGTCTGGAGCCGTTTCCTGCCCAGCATGCAACGAGCCTTCGAGATCGCCGCGTCAGGAGAACTCGGGCAGATCCAGTGGGTGAACGCCGATCTCGGCTTCCCGGCGGAGTACTCCCCCACCGCACGCCTCTGGGCCGTGAAAGACGGTGGCGGTGCCCTACTGGATCTTAGCGTTTATCCCCTGCTGTGGGCGTTGGGCACCTTGGGCTTCCCGCAAACCGTCAGCGCCACCGGCTCAGTGAACGACGACGGCGTGGACGCCCAGAACGCGCTGACGCTTGGATACAACCATGGCGCCCAGGCCCAGCTCACCTCATCACTGTTAGCTCATGGGCCACGCGCCGCCACTGTCGCAGGCAGCCTCGGCTACCTTCACACCATCGGATCCATCAACAATCCGCGGGAGCTCACCGTGAAGATCGGCTTCGAGGCACCGAGGATGGAGCACTTCGACGTCGTCGGGCGGGGCTATTCGTACGAACTCCGTGAGGTCACCCGGTGCATCCAACAAGGTCTCACGGAAAGCCCCGTGATGCCGCTTGATGATTCGTTGAACGTTATGAGGCTCTTCGACGGTGTGCGAGCACAGCTGGGCGTCACCTACCCAAACGACGCGCACTGACTCGGTGTGCTGACAGGGTGTGCTGATCCGGTTTCCTGAGCCGTGATGGCTTTTGTGACTCAGATTCTTCCATTCGACAGATTTCTGCACTGTGGCTATGGACTCTGGAAGGCGTACCGGCATACGCTGTTGCCAAGTCGTCATAAATGGGAGGGGGGCGACCATCTATGGGTTTTTTTGAGCCTTCTTCGCGTGCGCCCCGATCCCTGCGGTCCCTTCGTTCCCTGCTTTTGGGCGGAGCAGCAGCCGTCGCGTGGCTCGCGCTTTCTTCGCCTGGAGCCAGCGCTGATGCAGGCTCTCAGCCAGACTCAATTTTGGGCGGACTCACGTCACCTGTTTCTTCAGTAACCTCAGCCGCCGCTGATGCCTTGTCCGCTGTTCCTCCGCATTCGCCTGCGGCTGATCCTTCTCCCGCGTTTGGCTCGAGAGGGTTGCTGCAGCCGCCGGACGATGCAGTTACCAACGTTACTTCGCCGGTGCGCATAGCCGCCGAAGGTGCAGTCGGCGGTCTTGCGGAAGCCGTAATTCCGCCCGTCACCGAAGCAATTCCAGTTCTGCAACCCGTCCTGGCCCCCGTCGCCGACGTCATTTCGGGTGGACACGTGACCTTACCGGAACCGGTGGCAGGTGTCGTAACGGAGTTTGTCGGCCAGACCGCTATACCCGGACCGGATTTCCCTGACGTTTCTGACGCAGCAGGGGACCCGGAAGCGGCTTTGCCGGACATAGCTGAACCAAGTGCATCTGCTGCCGCCCCGAATGTCACTGCAGCCTTCGCCACTGGAGCTACTGGCAGGTTCTGGTCGGCCTCCATGCTGGCACATACCTCCGGTGGAAGCGGTGTTTCCGGCCAAACTGGTCCACCTGACGGAAGCAATGGACCTCCCGGACCTGAGACGGTTCCAGCCGTACCCGGATCGGGATCAGGCAGCGGCCAATCATCCGGCGGGTCTTCCGGCGGTGCTGCCTGCCTGACTGATGTCTCCCTCAATCTTCCGCAGCCGGGAAGCACTGCGGCCGACGGACCCCCTCAGCATGCTCCTGCTCCGGTGTCGCTCGACCCCGGTTCATCTCCTGACTAGTTGGGTCCTTCCTGCCCTTTTTCGCGGCAGAAACGGCCATCAGGGCAGCCATGGGCTCCCTACACCAACTCTCCAGGAGAACTTCCTATGCATGCACATCTTCGCAGAGGGCTGCTAAGCACCCTCTTTGCCGGCGGGCTACTTGCCCTCGGCGCAACCGCTGCCAATGCAGCGGACACCACCAGCGCAGCGGACGAGTCCGTAACCGCTTCGGTCTCAGCGGCTGTGGCCGCAAACACGACGTCGTTGGGCCTGCTGGGTGACTCAACGCCGTCAACCTCATCCGGGCTGAACGCCACTGCAAATCTCGCATTGGGCACGGCAGCTCCTGCCACCACCGGTTCAACGGCACTCGTGGCTGACGTCGCAGCGGACGTGAACCTGGGAACCGGCACAGGCACCGTTGACGACACCACCGTCATAGCTGATGCTGCCGCCGCCCTCAGCCTGGGCGCAGTTGACGACACCACCGTCATAGCTGATGCTGCCGCCGCCCTCAGCCTGGGCGCAGGAACAGGCACCGTTGATGACACCACCGTCATAGCTGATGCTGCCGCCGCCCTCAGCTTGGGCGCAGGAACAGGCACGGTTGACGACACCACCGTCATAGCTGATGCTGCCGCCGCCCTCAGCCTGGGCGCAGGAACAGGCACCGGCACAGGCACCGTTGCCGACACAACCGTCATAGCTGATGCTGCCGCCGCCCTCAGCCTGGGCGCAGGCACAGGCACAGGCACCGTTGCTGACACAACCGTCATAGCTGATGCTGCCGCCGCCCTCAACCTGGGCCTCGGCACCGGAACCGGAACCGGCATCCTTGACAACACCACCGCCGCCGCTGACGCCGCTGTTGACCTCGGTGTGGGCGCCGGCACCGGAGACACGGGCACCGGCACCGACGTCGCTCTGGATCTTTGCCTGCGACTTGGCCTAGGCTCCGCTGTGGATTGTGGCGGAACTGCTCCCGGCACCGACGGTCCGGGCACCGATGGTCCCGGCACCGATGACGGAACAACCGGCGGTACTGGCACGCCAACCACCCCCGGCGGCAATACCGGCACCACGCCTGGTGGCAACTCCGGCACTCCGGGAAGCACCACGGGCGCTGTTTCCGCTGGATCGGGTTCAGGGCTGGTAGTGAACACCGCGGGCCTGGTGAAGGCACCTGCAGTCGCCGCTGCTGGTGCCGGTACGGCCACAACAAGCCAGCAGACCCTTGCCAAGACTGGCGTTGATGCATCGCTGGTTCCGGTAGCCCTGCTTCTCATGTTCGCCGGCCTGCTGATGATCCTTCGGCGTAAGAAGGCCTGACGGGGCTGTTTACTCACATCTCCAGAGGAAGACAAAGGAGTAAAGGAGGCGCCTAGAAGCCAGAAACACACCTACGTCCTTGTTGCGTCGGCGGTTCGACCGTGAAGGGTCCAGGATTCTTCACGGTCGGACCATCGGCATGTCCGCTTTGGGTCACAGAATGGTGTTGAGGACCCTCCGGCAATGGGCGGAAAGCCGTCACCGTATTATTCTTGAAGTACGGCGCGACATTGTGCCCAGTAGGAGATGGGGACGACGGTGGTGGATTCGCCAAGCGACACCAAGAGCGAGGTTGTCGGCGGACGCTACAGACTGGGTGAGGTGATCGGGCGCGGCGGAATGGCCTCCGTCTACAACGCCCGGGACGAGAATCTGGGCCGCGATGTGGCCCTCAAACTGTTCGCCCCGCAGGCCCCGGACGCCGAAGAGCTTAAGCGCCAGGAAGCTGAAATAACGCTGCTGGCCACCCTTAACCACCCTGGTCTAGTCACCTTGTTCGACGCCGGAATTGATAACCGGAACCCGGACGAACCAAGGCCCTTCCTCACCATGGAACTCATCGAGGGCGAGGACCTCCGGACAAGAATCAGACGCAGCCCGGTGTCGCTGGACGAACTTGCCGTTATCGGAGCAGGCATTGCCGATGCGCTTGCTTACGTCCATGGCCTTGGCATCATCCACCGCGATATCAAGCCGGGAAACATTCTCTTGGTCCCAGGCCGGCCGGGCGAGCCAGATCGGCCGAAGCTTACAGATTTCGGCATTGCCCGCATCGTCGACGGCACCCGTTTGACTGCCACCGGGACCATGGTGGGTACCGCGGCATACCTCAGCCCGGAACAAGCCAAGGGCGCCGAAATGGGCCCGGCCAGCGATATTTTCTCCTTGGGCCTGGTGCTTCTGGAGTCCATCAAAGGCACCGTGGAATATCCCGGCAGCGCTGTGGAGTCCGCTGTGGCGCGGCTTTACCGCGCACCGGAAATCCCGCCGGATGTTCCTAAGGAATGGGCTGATCTGCTGAGGGCAATGACTGCCCTTGATCCCTTGGAGCGGCCTACTGCCGCCGACATCGAAGTAGCTTTGCGGCAGGCCCTCTACTCCACTGAGTCCGTTCCGGGACCGCTGGTGGAAGAACATACCCGCATGCTCCCAGCCATTCCGTCCCACGCGCCGCTGTCCTTGCAGGGGGATTCGCAGGACTATGTCTCCGATATCTCACCCTCCCCTGCCTCGATGGGGAATGGTGACAACCGTGAAGCTGGTAAGTCCAGGATCCGGCAGTTGGGGAAGCGCGGGCGGATTGCACTGGTTTTGCTCATCCTGGCAGTCATCGCCGCAGTATCCGCCGTCGGACTTTCCCTCGCCGCCCCCAAGGCTCCCGACGTCGTCCCGTACCCGACCGTCACCGGAACGCTCGGCGAACACCTCGAACAGCTGCAGAAGAGCGTGGAACCATGAGCCGCCATGCACTTCGGCGGGCTTGCGCCGCCGTCACAGGCTGCTTGCTGGTGTTCTCGCTGGCGGCTTGCGGACCCACAGAGCCTGAGTTGGGGCACGACGCCGCCAAGCGGCTACAGGCCCGGGTCCTCACCGTGACTGATCTTGCGGCTGCCAACGACCCGGCTGGTGCCCTCGTCGCCTTGGCGGAGTTGGAAGAGCAGCTTGACGCTGCCGGGGCCAACGGTGAGGTGTCCTTCAAACGGCATCAAAGCATTACTACCGCCATAGAGGCTGTGCGGACTGATCTTCTTGCAGCCCAGTCAGCCGCTCAGGCCAAGGCCGCGGCCGATGCTGCTGCGGCTGCAGCATCGTCCTCTCCCATACCGACCGCTCCCCCGCAGGACGCGCAAGTAGAGGGGCCCAAGAAGGACGACGGCGGAAACGATAATAAGGGCGGCGACCAGGGCAAGGGCAAGGACGGCTAGCCTTGTCCTCCGGCTACAGCCTGGCACTTTTGCTCAGCTAGCTTACTATTTTTTCTCATTCCGGCTACGTTGGTTAAGCAGGCCCATGAAGCCTGCGGAATCAGAACCGCGGACCGCAGGTCCGCCAGCTGAAGGAGTGAACTACGCATGGCAACAGTTCAGGAATCCATCAACGTCAACGTCCCGCTCAGCCAGGCCTACAACCAATGGACGCAGTTTGAGGACTTCCCGCATTTCATGAGCGGCGTCGATTCTGTCACGCAGATTGACGACACCACCGTCCATTTCAAGACCAGCATCGCCGGCGTCAAGCGGGAATACGATGCCGCGATCACGCTCCAGGAACCAGACAACCGCGTCACCTGGGAGAGCCTGGACCAGCCAAGGAATGCCGGAACCGTCTGGTTTGAGGCGCTTGGCCCAACAGAAACGCAGGTCACCGTTGAGCTCGTCTGGGAACCGGATTCAGCCGCCGAGAACATTGGCGCAGCCATCGGGCTGGATTCCCGCCAGGTAGCTGCAGACCTCAAGCGTTTCAAGAAGTTCATTGAGGAACGGGAAGTGGAAACCGGTGCATGGCGCGAAAGTGTAAGCGGTGGCGAGGTGAGCGGTTCTTCCGCCTCGGCTTCCGGCATGACATCCGCCTCGGGCACATCAGGAACCACCGTGCCCATGGAGGAAGAGATGGGCTACGGCGCCGTCCCAACCGAGCGTCCTGTGAACACTGATCCGGATATGGCTCCAGACGCTCCCTACGGCCGGCCAACCGACCGCTAAAAGGTACTAAGACAACAAAACGCCTCGCTGCTTCCCAAGGAGCAGCGAGGCGTTTTTCGTTATTAACCCGGCCGGGCTACTTCAGCGCGGCGAGGACTTCGTTGAACTTGGCAGAGGGACGCATGACGGCGGCTACCTTCTCAACGTCGGGGCGGTAGTAACCGCCGATGTCCACGGGAGAACCCTGCACAGCGAGCAGCTCGCCTACGATGGCGTCCTCGTTGGACGTCAGCGCCTCGGCGATCGAGATGAAGGACTCGGCGAGCTCGGCGTCGTTGGTCTGCCTTGCCAGTTCACGGGCCCAAAACTGAGCCAGGAAGAAGTGGCTGCCACGGTTGTCGATTTCCCCTACGCGGCGGCTCGGGGACTTGTTTTCCAGCAGGAACGTACCGGTGGCCCGATCCAGGGTGTCAGCCAGCACCTGGGCACGGGCATTGCCCGTGCTCGTGGCAAGGTGCTCGAAGCTGACGGCAAGGGCGAGGAACTCACCAAGGCTGTCCCACCGCAGGTGGTTTTCCTTCAGGAGCTGCTGGACGTGCTTGGGGGCGGACCCGCCGGCCCCGGTTTCGAAGAGGCCACCACCGTTGATCAGCGGAACGATGGACAGCATTTTGGCGCTCGTACCGAGTTCGAGAATCGGGAACAGGTCCGTGAGGTAGTCGCGGAGGACGTTTCCGGTGACGGAGATTGTGTCCTCGCCCTTGCGGATGCGCTCCAAAGTGAAGGCGGTGGCCTTCTCCGGCGACATAATTTCGATCTGCAGGCCTTCAGTGTCGAAGTCCTGCAGATACTCCCGTACCTTAGCGATCAGGTTTGCATCGTGGGCGCGGGTTTCGTCCAGCCAGAACACTGCGGGAGTCTCTGAGGCACGGGCCCGGGTGACAGCGAGCTTGACCCAGTCGCGGATGGGCACGTCCTTGGTCTGGCAGGCGCGCCAGATGTCGCCGGGAAATACCTGGTGTTCGATCAGGACGTTGCCTTCGCCGTCCACGAGCTGCATGGTGCCGGCAGCCTGGACTTCGAAGGTCTTGTCGTGGCTGCCGTATTCCTCGGCGGCCTGGGCCATGAGGCCTACGTTCGGAACGGTGCCCATAGTGGTGGGATCGAAGGCGCCGTGTGCACGGCAATCGTCCAGGACCACCTGGTAAATGCCTGCGTAGGAGCTGTCCGGCAGGACCGCCAGGGTGTCGGCTTCCTTGCCGTCCGGGCCCCACATGTGGCCGGAGGAGCGGATCATGGCAGGCATGGAAGCGTCCACGATGATGTCGCTGGGAACGTGGAGGCTGGTGATGCCCTTGTCCGAATCGACCATGGCCAGTGCAGGGCCATCTTCCAGGCCCTTCTTGATGGCAGCCTGAACGCCTTCACGGACGTCCTCGGGGAGGTTTTCGAGCCCGTTCAGGATAGCCGCGAGACCGTTGTTGGGGTTGATGCCGGCGGCTGTGAGCTGCTTGCCGTATGTCTCAAACAGTTCTGCGAAGTAGGCCTTCACTACATGGCCAAAGATGATGGGGTCGGAGACCTTCATCATGGTGGCCTTCAGGTGGGCGGAGAAGAGCACGCCCTCTTCCTTGGCGCGGGCTACCTGGGCAGCCAGGAACTCGTCCAGGGCCGCCGCACGCATAACCGTACCGTCAATGACCTCGCCGGCGAGGACGGGGAAGGCCTTCTTGAGTACCTTGACGGTGCCGTCTTCGCGGACCTGCTGGATCTGGATGGTGCCGTCGGCAGGAATAACCACCGACTTCTCGTTGGAGCGGAAATCATCCGCTTCCATGTGAGCGACGTTGGTCTTCGAGTCGGGGCTCCAGGCACCCATGGAGTGAGGGTTCTGGCGGGCATAGTTCTTCACCGAGAGCGGAGCCCGGCGGTCCGAGTTGCCTTCGCGCAGGACCGGGTTTACTGCCGAACCCTTGATCTTGTCGTAGCGGGACCGGATGTCGGTCTCTTCGTCCGAGGTGGGGTTGTCCGGGTAATCCGGGAGCTGGTAGCCCTTACCCTGCAGCTCCGCGATGGCGGCCTTCAACTGCGGCAGTGACGCGCTGATGTTGGGGAGCTTGATGATGTTTGCTTCGGGGGTCTTTGCCAGCGCGCCGAGTTCGGCGAGATCATCATTGATGCGCTGCTCGTCAGCGAGGAAGTCTCCGAATGCTGCGATGATACGACCAGAGAGCGAGATGTCCCGGGTCTCCACTTCCACACCGGCAGTCGAAGCGAACGCTTCAATCACGGGCAAGAACGAATAGGTGGCCAGCATGGGCGCTTCGTCAGTGTGGGTATAGATAATCTTGGCCATTCAGGTGTCTCCCTGGTGTATGCGTATAGCTGGAGTCTGTGTTATTTCAACAGGTCTAACTTACCCGAGGACGCGAGGTTGGCGCCCACGCCTGTGTCCAAAAGCACTTGCGTTACCGCCGCGCGGCCGCCTGGGCCCGGAAGGGCCTCGTTTAGAAAGCAATTCTCCGCAACAGGTCCCTGAGCTGGGTACGTTCGGTTGCGGTGAGATTACCCATGGCCTGGTCTTCCGCCTGCTGTGTGGCCACGGCCGCCTGGGCAAGCAGCCGCCGACCCTTGGCCGTGCCTTTGATGACCTTGGAGCGGCGATCCTGAGGGTCAGTTTCCCGTTTGACCAGCCCCCGTTGTTCCAGCCCGTCCACCAGGGCCACGATCTGGCTCGGATCCAGCAGCAGGAATTCAGCGAGTTCGCGTTGTGACGGCGCCGCGGCGCTGCAAGCTAATGACAGCACGGCGTACGACCTGATCTTCAGGTCCAGTGGCGCCAGCAGCGCGTTGGCCTTGGCACTCCCCAGCGCCCGTGCACGCGCCGTCAGGAATTCGATCTCGGTTACGAGGGGACTTCCCAACAGCCGCTCGAGGCCTCCGGGCGGCGGGATCTCCGTGGTGCGGGGCCGGGTCATTGCTGAATCCTATAGTTGATAGCCGCCACGATCCCGCCCTCGCCGACATCCTGGCTCCGGTGGAATGCATGGCGGAGTAGTACGCGGAGACAGTGCGTTAAGCCCAAGCCACTCCATTGCTGCGCCAGGCGTATGTGGAGCTGCGGAGTTCGTCGACTTCCACCCTGAAGAGTTCGTCAACGACCGACTTTGAAAAATGGGCGGAAGCTTCCTTGAGCATTGCTTGAGCAAACAGGCGCGAAACCTTCGTTTACAAAGTGGTCATATCTGGATAGGTTCAAGCTCACTACTCGGGCGGCTATTTGGGGGCCGCCCTTCCACGGGTGTAAGGAAAATGATGAACAGGTCCAGGTCTCTCGCCACGAGTTTACTCAGCCTTTCGGCTGCAGCGCTCCTTGTTATATCAGCCGGAGGGGCGGCTACGGCTGCACCTGCCGCGGTGGACGAAGGCGGTTCGAGCGGCGTAACAAGCAAAGCGGTTAATGCTTCAGGTGCCGCCGAATACTGGACCGCGGAGCGGATGCGTAATGCCATCCCTGGCGACGTTCTGGCGAACAAAGCCGTGGCCCGGGGCAACAAGTCCAGCGCGGACACCGTGGAGAGGGGCTCAAGCACCAAAATCTCCGGTCAGGCGGCGCCGAGCAAGCCCAGCCTGCATACCGATGAAGCGCCGGTGTCCCACATCGGGAAGGTCTTCTTCACCCTTCCCAGCGGGAACTACGTCTGCTCAGGCAACTCCGTGGCGTCCGCCAACGGAAGCACTGTGTCCACCGCCGGCCACTGCCTTAACGAAGGGCCCGGCGCTTTCGCCACTAACTTCGTCTTCGTTCCCGCCTATCTGAACGGCGCGGAACCGTACGGCAGGTTCGCTGCCACCTCCCTGCACACGCCCACCCAGTGGAGCTCTGCAGGTGACATGCAATACGACACCGGGTTCGCCGTCGTCGCCCCTGTTAATGGCAAGACCCTGGCGGATACCGTTGGAGCCTCTGGTGTCGAATTCAACGCCCCCCGCGGCCTGAGCTACACCTCTTACGGTTACCCCGCCGCAAAGCCCTTCGACGGCACGTCCCTGGTAAGCTGCACCGGGACAGCCAGCGATGATCCTTTCAACCCGCAGTTCAACTCCCAGGGCATTTCCTGTGACATGACTGGCGGGTCCTCAGGCGGCCCCTGGTTTATCGGCTCAGGGTCCGGCGGCGTCCAAAACTCAGTCAACAGCTACGGCTACGGGAAGAAGTACCCCATCATGTACGGCCCGTACTGGGGATCAGTCATCCGTCAGGCGTACTCGGATGCCTCATCAGCCAGGTGAGTCCAACGACTCAGGCCATCCCCAGGTCACTTCCCATCAGGTAGAGGAGACGCCTGAGGAGGTCCTTGAGTACTGGACTCCCGAACGGATGGCGCAAGCAAAGCCTGCAGGGCGGACCCTTGAGGTACCCGACCCTGCGAACGGCTCCGCCCATGATCAGGCCCAGGATCAGGACGGCACGGAACGCTGAGGTCAACAACTGAACATACGACGACGGCGACCGTCCCGCGAAGGGGCAGTCGCCGTCGTACTGTTCCCGGCTGGTGCCCGGTGCTGGGCCCACGCCGCCCGGGTTCCCTAGCCGAGCGCAGCGAGGCTAGGGAGGCGGTGGGGATTAGTGGAAGAAGTGGCGGGCGCCGGTGAAGTACATGGTGATGCCGGCGGCGTTGGCCGCGGCGATGACCTCGTCGTCCCGGACGGAACCGCCGGGCTGGACGACGGCGCGGACGCCGGCGTCGATCAGGATCTGCAGGCCGTCAGCGAAGGGGAAAAACGCGTCTGAAGCAGCCACGGCCCCGCGGGCACGTTCCGGCGCTCCAGTGGCGTCGGCGTTTGAGGCGCCCCCGGCCCCTTCGACATCCGACTGCACACTGACACCCAGAGTGTTGGCCCGCTCTACGGCGAGGCGGCAGGAATCAAGCCGGTTGACCTGGCCCATGCCGATGCCGACGGCGGCACCGTCGGACGCGATCAGGATGGCATTGGACTTGGCTGCGCGGCAGGCGGTCCAGGCGAAGGCGAGGTCGGCCAGGGTCTTCTCGTCGGCTGCCTCACCGGCGGCGAGGGTCCAGTTGGCGGGGTTGTCGCCGTCGGCGTCCACCTTGTCGGTGACCTGGACGAGTACGCCGCCGGAAACCTGACGGATTTCGCTCGGGTAGCGGCCGTAACCCTCCGGCAGGGCGAGCAGGCGGATGTTCTTCTTTTTGGAGAGGATTTCCACGGCTTCCGGCTCGAAGCCCGGAGCGATGACAACCTCGGTGAAGATGCCTGCGACGGTCTTGGCCATGCCTGCGGTTACGGTGCGGTTGGCGGCGATTACGCCACCGAACGCGGACACCGGATCGCAGGCGTGGGCCTTGGCGTGGGCGTCGGCGAGCGGGTCAGCCGAATCGGCGGAACCAACGGCGACACCGCACGGGTTGGCGTGCTTGATGATGGCCACGGCCGGCTCGGCGAAATCGTAGGCGGCGCGGAGGGCGGCGTCGGCGTCCACGAAGTTGTTGTAGCTCATGGCCTTGCCGTGCAGCTGGTCCGCCTGGGCGATGCCGGCGGGAGCTGCCTTGTCCACGTAGAGCGCGGCCTGCTGGTGCGGGTTTTCGCCGTAGCGCAACACCTCTGAGCGTTCCAGGGAAAGGCCGGCGTAGGCAGGCCAGTCGATCACGCCGTCGCCGTCTTCATCCAAGAACTGGCTGGCGGTCCAGGTGGCCACCGCGTTGTCATAGGAGGCGGTGTGCGCAAAGGCCTTGGCGGCCAGGCGGCGCCGGGTCTTCAGGTCGAAACCGCCGTCGGCTGCCGCGGCCACGACGTCGCCGTAGAACTTCGGGTCAACCACAATGGCGACGGCGGCGTGGTTCTTCGCGGCCGAGCGCACCATGGCGGGACCGCCGATATCGATCTGCTCCACGACGTCGTCCGGTGCCGCACCGGACTTCACGGTCTCCACGAAGGGGTAGAGATTCACGACGACGAGGTCGAAGGTTTCGATCTCCATGCCCGCGAGGGTTTCCATGTGGGCCGGGACCCGGCGGTCGGCAAGGATGCCGCCGTGCACGCGGGGGTGCAGGGTCTTGACGCGGCCGTCCAGCATTTCCGGCGAACCGGTGACTTCTTCGACTTCCTTCACCGGGATGCCTGCGGCGGCGATCTTCTTGGCGGTGGAGCCGGTGGATACGAGGGTGACGCCTGCTGCGTGCAGGCCCCGTGCGAGCTCCTCCAGACCGGTTTTGTCGTAGACCGAGATGAGGGCTCGGCGGATGGGAACACGGTCAAGCTGCGTGAAGCTCACAAAAGTCTCCGTCGTATGTGGGTGGGATGAAGCCAGTTTATCGTGTTGCGGGGCCCGCTCATCCGCAACGTAAAGTTCTCCTTGGAGGAGGCCGAGAGATGAATACTTACACCACTGTGCCCAGCGGCGAACAGGTGGTCCAGGAACTGCCGTGGCGTTGGAAAGTACAGGGCCGGATCTTCCTGATTGGCGGCCTGGGCTTTATGTTCGATGCCTGGGATGTCACCCTCAACGGAATCCTCATTCCGCTCCTCTCCACGCACTGGGCCCTGGCTCCCGGTGAAGCCGCCTGGATCGGCACCGCCAACCTCATCGGCATGGCCTTGGGCGCCTTCGCCTGGGGCACCATCGCGGACACGATCGGCCGCAAGAAGGCCTTCACCGCGACCCTGCTGATCTTCTCGCTCTTCACCGTCCTGGGCGCCTTCTCCCCTGATTTCGTGTGGTTCTGCGCGTTCCGGTTTATGGCCGGCTTCGGCCTGGGCGGCTGCATTCCCGTGGATTACGCGCTGGTGGGTGAGTTCACGCCCCGGAAGCAGCGCGGCAAGGTCCTCACGGCCATGGACGGCTGGTGGCCCATCGGCGCGGCTCTGTGCGGCTTTGTTTCGGCCGGACTGATCGCCCTCTTCGCCGACTGGCGGCTCACCATGCTTGTCATGGTGCTGCCGGCGCTCCTCGTGTTCTGGGTCCGCCGCAGCGTCCCCGAATCCCCGCTGTTCCTCATCCGCAAGGGCAGGCGCGAGGAAGCCGCAAAGGTCATCGACGACCTAGTGCTCGCAACCGGCGCGGAGCAGCGCGCCTACAGCCTTCCGGATGCCCAGGAAGCTCCACGGCTTTCCGCCGGCAGCGCCTGGCAGCAGTTGCGCCTGGTGTGGCAGTTCAACTGGAAAATCACGACGGCGGCCTGGGCTTTGTTCTTCAGCATCCTCCTCGTGTACTACCTGTCGCTGACCTGGATGCCCCGGATCCTGATCGGCGCCGGTTTCGAGGAGTACAAGGCGTTCCTGACGACGGCGGGAATGGCCGCCGTCGGACTTCTCGGTGTAGTGGTGGCGGCAGCGCTCGTAGAACAGGTGGGCCGCAAATGGATCCTCGCCATCACGGGGCCGCTGTCGGCTCTGATCCTGGTGATTGTGGCGTTTGTGGTGGACATTCCCTCGGCGGCGGTGTTCTGGTTGCTGGCCTTCGGCTTTGTGGTGCAGGTGGCCATCCCCGTCCTGTACGCCTACGTATCCGAGCTCTACCCGACGGAACTGCGCGGCAGCGGCTTCGGCTGGGCGTCCACGTTCTCACGGGTGGGGGCGGGCCTGGGCCCGCTGATCTTCGCGAGTTACTTCTGGCCGGAGCTGGGGCTGGCTTCATCGTTCGCCCTGGCCGGCGGGCTCGTGGTGCTGGCCGTGCTGTGGATGGTGTTCTTCTCCCCCGAGACGAAGCAGCGCCGGCTGGAGTAAGCGCCCCCTCTCCCCCATCTCCAATCTGAGCGAGCGGCCTTATGTACCCCTTGAGTGAACCCTTCGACCATGGCCTGCTCGACGTCGGCGACGGCAACCGGGTCTACTGGGAGGTCTGTGGCAATCCGGCCGGCAAACCCGCCGTCGTTCTTCATGGCGGACCTGGCTCCGGCTGCACCCCTGGCTGGCGTCAGTTCTTCGACCCCTCTCCGTACATGGTGGTCCTGTTCGACCAGCGTGGCTGCGGCCGGAGCGAGCCGGACGCGGGCGAGTACGGCGTCGACCTCAGCGTGAACACAACCCATCACCTGATCCGGGATATCGAACAGCTGCGCGTGCATCTCGGCATCGACAAGTGGCTGGTGCTGGGAGGCTCATGGGGTGCGACTCTCGGCCTGGCTTATGCCGAAACCCATCCTGACCACGTCTCTGAGATGGTGCTTTTTAGTGTCACCAGCACGTCCCGTCGTGAGGTGGACTGGGTTACGCGGGATATGGGCCGCATCTTTCCAGCCGAGTGGTCTATGTTCCGCGACGGCGTTCCGGCCGAAGACCGCGACGGAAGCCTCGTCGACGCGTACAGCAGACTGCTGGAGGATCCCGACCCTCTGGTCCGCAAACAGGCGGCAAAGGACTGGTGCCGCTGGGAGGACACGCATGTCGCAACCCACCCAAATTACCGACCGGACGCGCGGTATGAAGATCCCCATTTCCGGATGGTGTTCGCCCGGTTGGTCACTCACTACTGGCGCCACGCTGCCTGGCTTGAGGATGGCGTCCTGATCCGGGAAGCAGGGAAACTGGCCGGAATCCCGGGCGCACTGGTGCATGGCCGATTGGACATCAGCGGCCCGGCAGATATCGCCTGGCACGTCGCCCAGGCATGGCCGGACGCCGAACTCCATTTGATCGACGAGGCCGGTCACGGTACCGGTCATCCAGCCATGGTCGAAACGGTACTGGAAGTCCTGGATCGCTTCGCCCGCCTGGGCTCGCCCTTGTGAGTGAAAACCCCGCTGTTTAGCTGCGGGGCGCCAGTTGGCCGGTCTTGTGCTCGGCTGCCAGCATGGCCAGGGTCGACACCAGCAACCGTCGCTCCACCAGCTTGATCCGCTCGTGGAGGCTCTCTTCGGTATCGGCGTCCTCGATGGCCACGGCCTCCTGCGCGATGATGGGGCCTGTGTCCACCCCGGCATCGGCCCAGTGAACAGTGCAGCCCGTAACCTTCACGCCGTAGGCCATGGCATCGCGCACTCCATGGGCACCCGGGAAAGCGGGCAACAGGGCAGGATGGGTGTTGAGGTATTTGCCCTCGAACGCCTCGATGAATCCCGGGCTCACAATGCGCATGAATCCCGAGGAGACCACAACATCCGGGTTGTAAGCGGCGACGGCGTCAGTCAGCGCCGCGTTCCATTCAGCACGGTCGGAGTAGGCCTTGAAATCGACCACAAAAGTATCGATGCCAGCTGCGGCTGAGCGTTCCACGCCGTAGGTCCCGGGACGGTCTGCGCCCACAGCGGCGATCTCGACATCCAGCTCGCCTGCCTTGACGGCGTCGATGACTGCCTGGAGGTTGGAGCCGGTGCCGGAAACGAGGACTACGATGCGCATGGCTCTAGCTTAGGGGCCGCTCGCGTAGGCTTGAAAACATGAACCCCACACAGGATCCCGGCAGCATGCAGCGCGCGAGGCAGCCGCTCAGCGAGGCCGCCCAGGCCTCGCTCGCCAAGACGCACACCCTCTTCCGCCTTTTTATCGTGGTGGTCCTGGGGTCCCTCTTCGTGATCCAGCTGGATATCGCCTACGTCTGGCTGTCGGCCATCCTCACGGCGGCCAGCCTTGCGCTGGGTGTCATCGTGTTGATCCGCGCCATCACGCGGAAGGAATCCAAGCTGGTGCTGTTCGGGGTCATCACCGGGCTGCTGGTTTCCGGCGTCATGGTCATGGTGCTCCTCATGGTGGGCGCGTTCTTCAATCAGTTCAGCGATTTCCAGCAGTGCCAGCGTGAAGCCCTGACCCAGCGGGCCACCTCTGAGTGCCGCACGGAGCTGGAGAACAAGCTGCCCGGGATGTCCTGACCGGCTTGAGCTGCTGGTGCACAAATCGCCGGAAGGGAAAAGGCACTAAACAGCGCTTTGCAGATCTTCTTCCGGCACGTTCTGTTGCCGTTCCAGCCAGGGTCCTGCCGCGTAACCGATCACGACGCCGGCGCCCACTTCCGCTGCCAGCCAGACTGCCGTCCACAGCGGGTCCGGGCCGATGTCGGTGAGCCGTCCCATCCCGGCGGAACCGCGTGCCAGCCAGGCCAATGCGCCTGCCAGGACTCCGGCCACGCCGCCGATCATGGGCCCCAGGGCGAGGGTGGAAACCGTGGCAGTAAACCAACGCGCCCGGATCTTGATAGCCAGCCATTCATCGAAGTGGTTCTCCCCTGCCCGCAGGAACCACCAACCACCCAGAACCCCCGCCAGGACAGGCACCACAAGCGCCACAAACCCGTACTCGAGGTAGCCCGCAGGCAGGGCGGCGAAAACGGGAATGGACGGCAAGGGACCCACGGCGGTGGCCAGCGGCCCGGCCTGGGATCCCACCCCGAGGGCAAAGCCCGAGCCGGACGTCCATGCGAGCGCGTAGATGGCGAGGTTGGGCAGGTATCCCAGTTGCGCAATGGTGAGCACGGCACCGCCGATCGCCCCGGCGTCGAGCCCTTCATACACCGCGATAATCAGGTCCCAATGGATCAGCAGATTCACAGCCAGCAGCGCCGAGGAGAGGGCGAAGGCGGCAATAACTGCCACTGTGGCGGCTTTGACGACTGATGCAACGTACGAGCCCGCCCAGCGGGAATGCTGGCTGGTCCGCGAGATCCAGGCCACGGCGTCGACGCCGATCAGCCGGCTCCAGGAGCCTGCTTCCCGGCGTGCGCCAACCACCATGCCCAGGGCGAAAGGCACAAGCGGTATCAGGGCAGCGAACCAGAGGTTGATCGCGACGTCGGCAGTCCGGCACACGAAACCGGTGGCGGCTCCGAAGGCTCCGTATACCAACCAGGAGCCCAGCAGAGCCTGCCACAGCTGATCGGTGTAGGAGGCTCTGGCGAGGCGGCGTCCTGCACGCCAGGCGAGCAGGAACGGGATGAGGGTCAGTCCCAGGGGCGTCAAGGAGAGCGTACCGCCGTCGGCCTGGCTTGCTACAGAACCTTCAACGGTTGTGAGGTGCAGCGGCACTCCGTGAATCAACAACCATGCCTGTCCTGCGAGGCGGGCCAGGACCTCGAAGCCGGAGTTTTGGAAGCCGGACGTAGCCCAGACCGCCACGATGGGTGCAACCACCACCAGCGCTGAAATGATGGCTGCCTGCGCCGACTCGAGCGCTCCCTGCATCCACAATGGCATGGGAAGGCCACGTTCTCCGGTCTGATCAGCGCGCAGTTTCATCGTGTTCCATCGTGCCATGTAGGGGGCACTTCCCCCGGTTTCGACAGGCACCCCCGGCAACTACCAGAGTTCGTAAGTGTCCACCCCTGATCAGGAATCCATGGCCGGTCCGCAGGTGGGCGCAGGTGACGGCGCCAGTCCAGCAGAAGAGACCGGATCTGTCGCTGGGCAGAGGTACCCATCGGGCAGTCCCGAAGGAGGCGCTATCCAGCGCTTTTTACGTCCACGCGCCGTAAACTTGTAGTGTCCGCAAGTCAGTGGTTGGAGGCAGAAATGACTACCGCATCCCCACATGCCCACGGCATGCATTTTGGACGAACAGACGTCCAAAACGTGGGCATGGGTGTTGGTATCCTCTTGATCGTGGTCGGCATCCTGGGCTTTATCCCGGGTATCACCACGCAGTACGACGAACTAAGGTTCTTTGGACCCGATTCGCAAGCGATGTTCCTTAACCTGTTCCAGGTTTCCATGCTGCTCAATATCGTGCACCTGGTTATCGGCGGTATTGGTTTGGGAATGTGCCGCAGCGGTATGGGCGCCCGGAACTTCCTGATGGGATTTGGTGCGTTGTACATCGTTCTCAGCATTTACGGGCTTAGTGTCGGAGTGGATTCGGCGGCCAATTTCCTGTCGCTGAACACCCCTGACAACTGGACCTTCATGGTGTTGGGTCTTTTGATGATTGGCGCCGGCTGGATTCTCTCCCGGCATCTGGCCGAGGACCGCAGGTAACCCGGATATTCGTAAGCCGGGAATAAGGAGCCGCGAATGAGGAAAGATTCATAGCAATCTGAAATGTTCGTAACTACCGGTCGGTGCAGTTGTTCTGCGATTCCCGCAGGCAACTGCACCGACTTTGTGTGTGCATGGATAGACTTCCGAATAAGTCACAATGAGGGTTATGCAGGGTAGCAAGTGCGCCATCGTTTGAATTTGGCAGTTGTCGAATACAGATCGAATCCAAGGAGCAAGCCATGATTCCAGAGATCAACTTTTGGGCCGTGCTGTTGGCCACGCTTTCCAGCATGGTGGTTGGCTCCGTCTGGTATACCCCCAAGGTGTTCGGCAATTACTGGATGAAGACGGCCAACGTCAAACCCAGCGGGAACTCGCGGGATGCCATCCGGCCCATCGCGATAACCCTCGTGGTCAGCTTCGTGACGGCCTGGGTCCTGGCCGGTTCGGTTGCCATTGCCCAGGGTTTTTACGGTGGCAGTTTCCTGGCCAACTCACTGATCACCGCCGCGATTCTGTGGGCAGGTTTCACCGCTGCCCGCTTCATCACCCACGATGCCTTCGACAACCGGCCAGCCGGGCTGACTGTACTGAACTGCGCCCACGAACTGGTAACCATCCTGGTTATGGCCCTCATCATCGGGCTCTTTGGCATCAGCGGAGCCTGAGCGTCCTCTTTCCTGCGTGGCCGGCCCATCGTGTCCCCCTGCCCGTAACTGCGGCGCAGCCGTAAGCTCGTGCCATGGCCAGATTCTTTGATGTTCATCCTGAGGACCCCCAACCGCGCGCCATTAACCAGGTAGTGGACATGCTCCGGGACGGTGGGCTCATCGCCTACCCCACCGACTCCTGCTATGCCCTTGGTGCACAGCTGGGCAATAAAGAGGCATTGGACCGGATCCGCACCATCCGACAACTGGACAGCAAGCACCACTTCACCCTGGTGTGCAGCGACTTCGCGCAGCTGGGGCAGTTCGTGAACATCGGCAACGACGTCTTCCGCCAGATCAAGGCTGTGACGCCTGGCAGCTTCACTTTCATTCTTCCCGCCACCCGGGAGGTTCCCCGCCGTCTCCTGCACCCGAAAAAGAAGACGGTAGGCGTCCGGATCCCGAACCACAGGTTTGTCCACGCCCTTCTCGCCGAGCTGGGGGAACCCTTGCTGACCAGCACGCTGCTGCTGCCGGACCAGGCGGAGCCGCTTACCCAGGGCTGGGAAATCAAGGAACGCCTGGACAATGAAGTTGATGCCGTCATTGATTCCGGCGACTGCGGAACGGAGCCGACGACGGTGGTGGACTTTTCGGGAGGAACCGCGGAAGTTGTTCGGCGCGGAGCAGGCGATCCATCCCGGTTCGAATAGGCGCCCCGGTTTCGCTTAGGGGAAGCGTTCAATCAGGGGCAGAGTTGGATTTGAGGCAGTGGAGAGTTGAGCCATGACAGCCGTCATCCTGGCATGGAATCCGGATCGCTGGCACGACTGGGACTATGAGGCCGTCAGGAAACAGGTGACCGAAACGGGCCAGTTCCTGCGCAGCTGGAGTGTGGGCGGGAACCAGGACATTCCCCTGGGAGCAGACGCGTGGCTTCTTTTGCAGGGCCGCCTCGGCCGGGGGCTCATTGGTCACGGCAGAATCCTCTCTGAGCCGTACGCCACTGCTGGCGAGGCGTCCCTCAGCGTTGACGTCGCCTTCGACGCGTTCTTGCCTTTCGGTGAGCAAATTGCCCCGGAGATACTCCTGGATGCAGTCCAGGGTGTGCCCTGGGAGGGCATTTCTGGTTCCGGACTCACCATCGAGCCGTCCGAGGAGCTGAAAGTCCGTCTGCTGTGGAGCGAGTTGGGGCCGCCGCCAATCGCCGATCCCACCCTTCCTGCGCCTGGGACATATCCGGGAGAGGCCCTGAGCCGGGTCGAGGTGAACCGCTACGAGAGGGACCCGGAAGCCCGTCGTGCCTGCCTTGCCCATCACGGCACGGCCTGCGCCGCCTGCGGGCTCTCTTTCGAAATCACGTATGGCGAGATCGGGAAGGACTTCATCCACGTCCATCACATCGTTCCGGTCTCGCAGCTCGGGGTGGACTACGAGCTGGATCCGGTGACAGATCTCGTTCCGCTGTGTGCCAATTGCCATGCGATGGCCCATCACGGTGTGGGCATCCCCCGTACAGTCGCCGAGCTGAGGAGGATCATCTCCGGCGCCGGTTTCCTCGCGGGCCAAACCCTGACCCCCGAGGAGCTGGAGGCGCAGAACGAGGCCAGGCGAATCCTCGGCCCGCCGTAGCCGTGCCCGCCTTGGCTATACCGGCGGTAGCCGTACCGGCCTTAGCGACACATTTCAGTGTGGGCAGCAGGAGTCGCCGCGCCAGGCTTCACGGCCTTCCTTGATCGCAACTCCGGCGATGACCAGGGCAGCGATGGGGTCGGCCCAGGTCCAGCCGAGAGTGCTGTTCAGAACCAGGCCGGCGAGCAGGACCGCCGAGAGGTAGGTACACAGCAGTGTCTGCTTGGAATCGGCCACGGCGGATCTGGACCCCAGTTCCCGTCCGGCACGGCGCTGAGCCCAGGAAAGCACGGGCATAACAGCCAGGCTCACGGCTGCCAGGCCGATACCCACTGGCGAATGCTGCGGTTCGGCAAAGCCCAGCAGGCTGCGCGATGAATCGATCGTCACGATGGCGGCGAGCGCGAAGAAGGAGAAGGCAACGAGTCTCAGAGCCGTCTTCTCCCTGGCCTCTGAGTCCGGGCCGGCGAACTGCCAGGCAATAGCGGCCGCGGAAAGAACCTCGACGATGGAGTCAAGACCGAAGGCCACAAGGGCAGCAGAAGAGGCCACCGTTCCCGCACTGATGGCCACCACCGCTTCGATGATGTTGTAGGTGATTGTTGCCGCGACAAAGAACCTGATCCGGCGGGACAGGACGGCGCGGCGCTCCACGGTGGATGCCGGCGGGTGCAGTGCCTCAGCGCTCATCAGCAGCAGTCCTTCGAGTCGCCGCCGCAGCTGCACTCCGGCGCCACGGCAACGACGCCGAGCAGGTCGGTGAGCGCGTGGCCCAGTTTGGGGTCCGCCAGTTCATACTTCGCCTTGCGGCCCTCGGGGGCTGAAACCACCAGCCCGCATCCACGCAGGCAGGTCAGGTGATTCGACATGCTTTGGCGGCTGACCCCAATCAGCTCGGCAAGGTCACTCGGATAGGCAGGAGCCTCCCGCAACGCCAGCAGGATCTTCGCCCGTGTCGGGTCCGACAAGGCATATCCGAATCTTGCCAATACTGCCGAGTGCGTGAGTGTCTCCATGACAGCCAAACGTACAGGGATGGCTGGATTCACGCAAAGCTGTACAGTGCATTTCGTAAAGCTTGGGCTTCACCTGTTCGTGCGCATGTGGAATAGTGCCATCAATAAATGGGGGAATAAAAATGACGAAACGCAGGCGTTGGCTGGACATCGCAGTACCGACTTTTCTTGTAGCAGTAGCACTCACGGGGTGTGCGGCCCAAGCCCAAACGCCAGGCGAAAACCTGCAAGCATTCAGCTCCATCGATGAGGCCTACGCCGCCGTCGATGAGCTACTGGACTGCACGCCGGATCCTGTTGGCGAGCCAATTGTCCCGATGGGTGATGGCGTCCCGCTGACCTCAGCGCAGACACTGTGCTTTGAAAATGTCCAGATAGACGTCTACACGGACCAGAAGGCCCTTCAGGAGAGCTACAGGATGTTGTCTGACTCCCATCAGGGCAAAGTCCATCTCGTGCACGGGAAGAACTGGATGGTTGTGGATCTCAGCGAAATGGCGACCGGCCAGCCGTCGACGAGGGACATTGAACACCTGGCCAAGGAACTGAACGGCCTGTACGCCGTCGTCGGCGTATAGCAGGAAACCAACCCCAGCCGTTTCCGATGAGCTTTGGTCACGCTGGAAGTTCCAAAGAAGGGGCCTCACCATGAAGCGTCAGAGATATCAATTGCTGGGTTTGTGCCTGTTGACCCTTGCCTTGGGAGGCTGCGGAACTGCTCCAGGCGAAACAGACATCACTCCCGGAACCTCTGACCGCTGGTTCGTGAGCCTGTTCGACTCGAGGGGCATAGGGCCAATAGACCAGTGTTTGGAAGACCCAATTATCGAAGAATCAATTGAAAGCGCGAATCTGCCATCGACGCACTTGAGCATCAAGTTCAAGGAAGCAGCGACGCAGGAGGACGCTGAGCGAATCGCAGACTGCCTTCGACAGAGCTCGGGCGGCGGCAACGTATCCATCACCAGCCCAAAAAGCTGACGGCCCTTAGACGCAGAGAATAAGCGGCACTCTTTATGCGTAACTTTTGAGCCCGGCAGCCCAGGCCAACCCCTAGATCGCGCGGAACTCTTTCCGGCACAGCCCTAAAAGTCACGCATTCCGGTCGGCAGCAGACCTTGTTAACCCAATCTTCCCCTCGCCGTCACGCTCCCTCCCCCGCCGGGTAAGCCGCCGCCAGCACGGTGGAGGGGTGAGGATCGCAATTGTTGCCGAATCATTCCTGCCGTTGATGAACGGGGTTACGCACTCCATCCTGCGGGTGCTGGAGCATCTGCAGGAACGGGGGGATGACGTGCTGGTCATTGCGCCATCAACACAGGACGTGGAAGTCCTCGATGTTGTCCATGGCGCCTATGTTCACCGGCTTCCCTCGGTACCGCTGGCCGGGTACACCAACGTGCGGGTGGCGCTGGGAGGTGTGAATCGGGTCAAGCGAATCCTTGCCGATTACGCGCCTGACGTCGTCCACCTCGCCTCTCCATTTGTCCTGGGTTGGCGGGCCGTCCAGGCGGCACACCAGCTCGGCATCCCGTCAGTGGCCATCTACCAGACTGAGGTCCCCAGCTACGCAGCCCGCTACGGCGTCCCGTTTATGGAGAACTGGGCCTGGAACCGCGTGGAGAACATCCATCTCCTCGCCAGCAGGACGCTGGTGCCTTCCACTTTCGCGCTTAACCAGTTGCGCGGGCGCGGGATTCCACGGGTGGATTTGTGGCGGCGCGGTGTGGATACCGCGCGGTTCAGCCCTGAAAAGCGCGACGACGGCTGGCGGGCTTCGGTGGCACCCGGCGGTGAGAGGATCATCGGCTATGTAGGGCGATTGGCGGTCGAAAAACAGGTGGAAGACCTTGCCGTCCTGGCCGATATCCCAGGCTGCAGGCTGGTGATAGTCGGCGACGGCCCCCAGCGCGAAACCCTCCAGGACGCCCTCCCTCAAGCCATGTTCACCGGATTTCTCGGCGGCGACGAGCTGGCCCGCGTGGTGGCTTCCTTTGACCTTTTCGTCCATCCCGGCGAGCTGGAGACCTTCTGCCAGACCATCCAGGAAGCCATGGCCTCGGGAGTACCGGTGGTGGCTACCGGCCGCGGCGGGCCCCTGGACCTGGTGGAAAACTCCCGCACCGGCTGGCTCTATGAGCCGGGAAACCTCGCCGAGCTGCGGCGTCGGGTGGTGGACCTGACGGGCGACGACGCCAAGCGCCGCGCCTTTTCAGCGGCAGCCCACTCTTCGGTCCAAGGCAGGACGTGGCCCGCGCTCAGCGCCGAACTGGTGCGCCACTATCGGCAGGTCATGGCCGGGCAGAGCACTCCAACCACTCCGACAGCAAGGAACCCGGCATGAATATCTCCGTGATTGGCTGCGGCTACCTTGGCGCTGTCCACGCCGCCACACTGGCCTCGATGGGCCACAGCGTGGTGGGAATCGACGTCGACGCCGCAAAAGTTGACCAACTGGGGCGTGGCATCGCACCGTTCTACGAACCCGGCCTGGACGAACTCCTGCAGCACGGGCTCACCACGGGCAGGCTGAGGTTTTCCGCCGACTTCGCGGACGCCGCCGACGCCCAGGTGCACTTCCTCTGCGTCGGGACACCGCAGTCCAAAACGTCCGGCGACGCCGACCTCAGCTACTTGCTCGCCGCCACCGAGGCGCTGCTCCCCCATCTGGCCCGACGCGCCGTCGTCGTCGGTAAATCGACCGTGCCCGTCGGCACTGTCGACGTGCTCAGCGGTATCCTGTCCGGACGCCCTGACGTGCTCCTCGGCTGGAACCCTGAATTCCTGAGGCAGGGAACCGCGGTGAAGGATTCGCTGGTGCCGGACCGGCTGGTGTACGGCGTGCCTGGCGGGAAGAACTCCGTGGAAGGCCGGGGCGTAACGGCCGCCCTGGACACCGTATACGAACCCCTGCTCTGCGCCGGGATCCCGCGGCTCGTCTGCAACTACGCGACGGCGGAGCTCATCAAGTCGGCGTCGAACGCGTACCTGGCCACCAAGGTCAGCTTCATCAACGCCATGGCCGAGCTGTGTGATGCCTCCGGCGCTGACGTCAACGAGCTCAGCAAAGCGATGGGCATGGACCCGCGGATCGGCGGCCGGTACCTGCATGCCGGGCTGGGCTTCGGTGGGGGCTGCCTCCCCAAGGACATCCGCAGCTTCCGGACGCAGGCTGTTGGGCTGGGCGTGGACTCTGTGGACGAGTGGATGGGGCTGGTGGATTCCGTCAATGTCGGCCAGCGCACCCGCACCGTGGAGATCGCCCGCGAGCTGTGCGGCGGCAACCTGTCGGGCCGGACCGTTACCATCCTGGGCGCCGCCTTCAAACCCGACACCGACGACATCCGTGACTCCCCCGCCCTGGACGTGGCCCTGCAGCTCGCGGTGGCAGGAGCCCACGTGACAGTGACCGATCCAAAGGCCATCAACAACTCCTGGATGCGCTACCCGCAGCTGCGTTTCGAGCCTTCCCTCGAAGCTGCACTCGATGATGCCGAGCTGGTGTTGCTGCTCACGGAGTGGGATGAATACCGCGGGCTGTCTCCCGCCGTCGCCGGAAAGCTCGTACGACGCCGGGTGGTGCTGGATGCGCGCAACGTCCTGGACCCCGGGTTGTGGCAGGCGGAAGGGTGGACCCTTCGTGGTTTGGGGAGGAATGCAGGGCTGAAGAGCTCTTCCCTTGCGCTTTAGTCTCTGCCCCCTATGATTTCCACAAGGGGGAGGAAAACAAGATGGCTCGATTTAGTACCGAATACCTTGTTTCTATCGGATGATGTCGGATGCCCAAGGGGATGCGTCCGCTTCAGAGCTCGATTTCAGCCCGGACGCGCTGCTGATTCTTGGCCGTGACGGCACCATCCGCCGGGCGAACCTGGCGGCGGAGCGGCTGTTTGGACGGTCCAGGGAAGAGCTAGTGGGCTCGGACCACCGGATCCTGCTCGCCGACGGGTTCCTTGAAGCCATCGTCTGGGAATACGACGTCCTGCGGAAAAGCTCTGATGCGGTTCTCGGGAATCCGCCGATCGAGCCCGTTTGCCTGCGCGGTGACGGTTCCGAGTTTCCGGCCGAAATCGTCTGCTCACTGCTGCCGGCATCACAACTGCCGACTCCGTCGGGAAATGCGGCGCCGTCGCTGGCAGTATCCGTGCGGGATGCCACGTATCGGAAGGCGGGCAACGCGCTGGCAGAGGAGGCGTCCCAGCTGCGGGCGATGGCATTCCAGGATCAACTGACGGGGCTCGCCAACCGGCAGTTGTTCAACGACCAGCTGGCGCAGGCGATGCGGCGGCCTCGGCACATCGCCGTCGATCTCATCCTGCTGGACCTGGACGACTTTAAGGAGGTCAACGACATCCATGGCCACCAGGCGGGCGATCAGATGCTGATCGAAACGGCCCGCCGGCTGCGTTCCTGCGTCCGGCCCAATGACACTGTGGGGCGGCTTGGCGGGGACGAATTCGTGGTGCTCCTGACCAACGTCGCGGATCCGGCTGCAGTGGCGGAACGCATTATGGAAACGCTGAACGCTCCAGTGAGCATCGGCGGGGCGCACCTCAAGCCGAGCCTCTCACTGGGCCTCGCGTCCATGAGTGAAACCACCATGGAGCCTTCGGACCTGCTTCGGCAGGCGGATGTGGCTATGTATGCAGCCAAGGCCGGGGGCAAAAACCGGTACATGCGGTTCCGGCCCGAGATGCTTATGGTCCTGGCCCAGCGCAACGACATGGAAGCCAGGCTCCGCGTCGCGGTGCTTCATGGCGAAGTGAAGGTGCAGTATCAGCCTGTTGTTGCCACAGGTTCAAGGCGGGAAGTGCAGCTGGAGGCGTTGGCCCGCTGGGAGCGCGACGGCGAATTCATTCCTCCGGGGCAGTTCATTCCCATGGCAGAGCGCAGCGGGCTGATCAGCGATCTGGGCAACAGCGTGATGGCGCGCGCCTGCGTTGAGCTGCAGCCGTGGCTTGCCGCGGACAAATCCCGTTCCCTGAGCTTCAACGTGTCCGGCGGCCAGCTGCACGAGCAGGATTTCGCCGACGTCGCGCTGCGGATCGCTTCCTCCTGTCGGGTTGATCCTGCACAGTTGGTGCTCGAGGTGACGGAGAGTGTTTTCCTGGATCCTGGCACGCAGGTGATCGACCAGCTGAAGCACCTCCGCCGGGCACGGATGCGGGTGGCGCTCGATGATTTCGGCACGGGCTATTCGTCACTGGGTCGGCTGCAGGACCTGCCGGTTGATTCAGTGAAGATCGACGGCAGTTTCGTCTCCATGGTGCGAACCGGCGCGGAGAAACTTCCGCTGCTCAGTTCCATGATCACCATGGCGCACGCCCTGAACCTGTCCGTCACTGCTGAGGGCATCGAGACCCCTGCACAGGCTGAGTACCTGATGGACCTGGGCTGTGATTTCCTGCAGGGCTATCTCTTCTCGCGCCCGGTTTCTGACAACAGATTGGACATGGCCATGACGAGGGCAGAGACGGCCATGGCTTCTGTGCGGGGGCTGCGCGTTGGTGGCCCGCGGTGAAGCTGGAATGGCTGCAGGAGAACCCGAAGAAATGGAACGCAGAATTGATTCGCCGCCATTGATAATTGACCTTTGCACCTTATGATGTGCTTGGGGGAAGGCGCATTATGAATAATTCTAGGTCTCAAAAAAAGGGCTCTATGGAACCGTCTTTACGCCGTGCTGCCGATATCAGCGGTGAGGTAATTCCCATTTCGGGGATTGAACACCGCTCTGTGCTGGAGTCTAGCCCGGACGCGGTCCTCGTCCTGTCCGCGGACGGCACCATCAGTTTGGTGAATTCGGCAACTGAACGCATGTTTGGTTATTCACGGGCTGACTTGATTGGCGCAGATCACCGGATACTGCTGGCTGAAGACTACCGCCATGGATTCCTCAAAGTCTTCGATGCCCTCCGGCGCAGCTCGCCGGATACTCCCCTGCAGCCGTTCGAGGCGTACGGTCTAAGGGCTGACGGCAGCGAGTTCGCCGGCGAGGTGGCATGTTCCCTCTTTGAAACTTCGACCGGGACCTATATGACGGTCACGGTCCGCGACGCCGGCCACCGGAAGGAAACGGACGCCAGCCTCCGCCAAGCGATGTCGCTACTCACCGCTACGCTTGAGTCGACGGCGGACGGCATCCTGGTGGTCAGCAGCGACGGCCAGATCGCCGGGCTTAACGATCAGTTTGTGTCCATGTGGGGCATCCCCCGTGAATTGCTGGACACCCACGACGACGAAGCCGTGATGAAGTTCGTGCTGGAGCAGCTTTCCGAACCAGAGAGTTTCCTGGAGAAGGTCAAGGAGCTCTACACGAATCCGGATGCTGAAAGCCACGACGTTTTGGAGTTCCTCGACGGCAGGACCTTTGAAAGGTACTCCCGCCCACAAAAAGTCGCGAATGAGGTTGTCGGACGCGTCTGGAGTTTCCGCGATGTCACGCTCCGGCGGAAAGCGCAGGAGCAGGCCAGGAAGGCTATGAATGACCTGGCCGAACAGGCCGCACAATTGAAGGATCTAGCCTTCAAGGACCCCCTGACGGGGCTGGCGAACCGGCAGTTGTTTAACGACCAGCTCACCGAAGCCCTGCGGGATCGGGCAGGCAGTTCCGTGGACGTCCTGCTGATTGACCTGGACGATTTCAAGGAAGTTAATGACATCCTCGGGCACCATGCCGGGGATCAGATGCTCATTGAAGTGGCGCGCCGCCTTCGCTTCTGTGTGCGACCCAACGACACCGTGGCCAGGCTGGGCGGTGACGAGTTTGTGGTGCTGCTGACCGATGTTGAGAACGCTGAGGACGTGGCCGAGCGGATTGTCGATTCCCTCAATGTTCCCGTCTTCCTTTACGGCACCATGCTCCGGCCGAGCCTGAGCCTGGGGCTGGCTTCCCTGAGCGAGAAGCCGGTTGAGCCCTCAGACCTGCTCCGGCAGGCCGACGTCGCGATGTACGCGGCGAAAGCTGCCGGCAAGAACCGCTACATGCGGTTCCGGCCGGAAATGATGGCGGCCCTGGTCCAGCGCACCGACATGGAAGCAAGCCTGAGGCTGGCCGTGGACCGTGGCGATATCTATGTGAACTACCAGCCGGTGCTGACTCCGCGGCTTGACGCTGTGGTGCAGTTTGAGGCGCTGGCCCGCTGGGACCGCGACGGCGAGATCATCCCGCCCACCCAGTTCATCCCCCTTGCTGAGCGCAGCGGTTTGATCGGGGCCATCGGAGCGCTCGTGCTGCGACGTGCCTGCACCGAGATGGGCCCGTGGCTGGCCGAGGACAGTACCCGCTCCCTTGCCGTGAACATCTCCGGCGTGCAGATCCAGGAACCGAACTTCGCCGAAGGCGTGCTACGGGTTGCTGCCTCCTGCAACGTGGATCCTGGGCAGATGGTCATCGAAGTCACCGAGAGCGTGTTCTTCGATGCTGACTGCGGGGTGCTGGAGCAGCTGAACCAACTGCGCGACGCCGGCGTACAGGTTGCGCTGGACGATTTCGGTACAGGGTACTCGTCGCTGGGGCGGCTGCAGGAGCTTCCCGTGGACGCCGTGAAGATCGATCAGTCGTTTGTGTCCATGGTCCGCACCGGGGCGGAGAAGCTGCCCATCCTGAGCTCCATGATCAACATGGCGCATAACCTCGGGCTCCTGGTGACTGCCGAAGGCATCGAGACCCCGGAGCAGGCCGCGTACCTGCTGGATCTGAAGTGCGATTCCCTCCAGGGCTTCTACTTCTCGCACCCGGAGCCGGAGGCCGGCTTGGAAATGGCCACCCTGCGGACTCTGCACGCGTTCGAGTTGATCCACAAGCTGCGGGTGAAGCCGTAGCCTGGGACGCTCCCTGGCCGTTACGCGTCAGCTCTGAACGTACTGGGCAGAAAACTCAGCTGAGGGCTCAATGGGCTGGATCACGTCGATGAGTACTTGATCGGGTCCTATAAGGATGAAGTGACGCTGCCCGAAATCTTCCGATCGCATCGGCGGAACGTGCTCTGTCACGCGTTCTCGGTTCCCTGAGATCCCCTTGAGTTCGGCGCTAGCTGTCCAGCCTGACCATGCGCTCGCTGCGGTCCCAAAGCTCGCGAGCCAGGTCGGCGTCGTAGGCCTGCTTGTTAGCCTTCGCCAGCGCCCGCTTGGCGTAGTACGCGCCCGAGACCCAGTCCTCCCCCGGCTTTGACGTCGCGAGCCAGACGAGCGTGTCCGCGCCCTGCTCGGACGTGAGCAGGAACCGGTTCAGGATGGTTTTGTAGGCGTGCCTGAAGGGGCTGGTGGACTCCGCCGCGAAGTTGGTGGCCACGACGCCGGGGTGGAACGCCGCCGTCGTGATTCCTGTGGTGGTTCCTTCCAATGCGGTTCCGTGAGCGCCGAAGCGGCGGTGGAGTTCGCTGGTGAAGAGGATGTTGGCGAGCTTGCCGGAGCCGTAGGCGCGGTTGGTGGAGTAGTTGCGGGAGGAGTCGAGATCGGCGAGGTCCAGCTTGCCGAAGCCGTTGGCTGCGCTTGCGGTGTTGATGACGGTGGCCTGGCTGGCCGTGAGCACGTCCATCAGCAGGGTGGTCAGCAGGAACGGGGCGAGATGGTTCACCTGGAAGGTCTTCTCGTAGCCGTCGGCGGTGAGTTCCCGCCTGCCCATGATGCCACCCGCGTTGTTGGCCAAGACGTCAATCCGTGGGTAGTTACTCCTCAACGCCGCGGCGAGCTCCCGCACCTGGGAAAGGTCCGCGAAGTCGCTCACGAAGTAGTCGGCGTCGAGCTCTTTGGCCACCGCCTGTGTCTTCTCCGGTGAACGCCCGACGACGACAACCCGCTCCCCCGCCCTGCTCAGCGCCCGCGCGGCTGCTGCGCCGATGCCATCGCTGGCTCCGGTGATGACGATGGTGTGCTGGCTCATGGGGTCCTTTTATTTGGGGCTTTTGGGATGGCTTTCCTGGCCGGCCGGCGCTGTTACAACGACGGCGCCGCCGGATCCGTTCCGCCTCCCCTGGCGCCGGGCGGGCGGAACGGGCACCCGCATCCTCAGAGGCAGCGTGGCTGGTAGGCCGGATCCGCTGGTCCGGAAGTCCTGCCGAGGGCATGGGTGACCAGCTGGTGGACTACAGGATCGTTCGGTGTCTGGTCGTGTTCGAACACGTCGGCGGGGCACTTGTCCTGGATGGTGATGTTGGTGACCTGGCGGGCGGGGCCTGTGAGGAACTGGCTGTTGTAGGGGATAACAATCTCGTCGTACCTGGTCGAGATCACTGTGTATGACGGGCCCGCCACGGTATCGCCGATCGAGTTCAGCTTCTGCATAAACGCCGAGTCGGCCTGCTGGTCGGCACAGGCGGCGCAGTCGAGGGCGTTGGAGTCCGCCTCCGGGAGGAAGCTTGGCGGCGGCACGATCACACCCTCAGTGCCGTGGTTGGAGGGGGCAATGCCGACGAGCTGATTGACGTACTTCGCTCCGCCGAGGAAGCCCATGTAGTAGCGGGGCATCATTCCACCCTGGCTGTGGCCCACCAGATTCACCTTTTTGGCTCCGGTTGCGGCACGGACGGCATCCACGAACGGGGCCAGTTCCCTGGCTGAGTCAGCCACCGGTGCCGTTGCGTAGACGCCGTTCGTCTCGCCGTAGTTGAGGGCGAAAACGCAGTAGCCAGCGTTCTTGAGATAGGGCGACAACGTGATCCAGTTCTTCGCCATGCTCTCGAACGTTCCGGGAACCAGGATGACCGGATAGGGGTGCTCCTCACTCGGTTTACAGGACCAATCATTGGCGCCAGGAGGGGAAATCTCGACGACGGCGGCCTGGGCCGGGACCGCCGTCAGGGAGGCAGCCAGAACGAGGCCAGCGGCGAGGGACGTAATCTTCTTCAGCGGTGATTTCTTCAGCGAATTCTTCAGCGGTGATTTGCTGGCCTGGGTCTGCTTTGACTGCGACATTGAAACCTCATCGTTTTAGTGTCTATTGGTGCCGGGGTGAGAACTGAGGACGGGCGGGAGTGTGGGCCTCGTCATCGAAGGTTGGGTGTTTCGATATTAAGGAAGGCGGTCGCTTTCTCGATGCCACTTGCACGAACGTGCGGCAAGAAATGACCAAGCCCTGGGCGCCCGCTTCAACAACCCGCTCGACCTCTGGCGGCTAAGTTACTGGCGAGTAGAGCCTAGTGTGGCCAGCGCGGCAGCGCGCGCCGTTCACGCGGCGTGCACGAATGTTCACACAACCAAAAGCTTCGCCCACCCTCTTTGCGGCATGGAAGCACTCTCGCTACGCTGGAAAGGTAAGCATGCTTAGCGTCATGCCGAAACGCTGGATTCCAGCCATAGTCCGTGTTCAGACCAATCTTTGCGGAGGAGCACCATGACCGATCAGTACACGTTCCAGAACCCTGTTACCGCCTACGAGCACATCGAACCGCCCAAGCAGCACCAGCCCGAACCCGGCTTGGACGCCAAGCTGCAGCCGAAGGCCGACCTGGGCGAGGACACCTACCGCGGCACTGGCCGCCTGGACGGCCGGAAGGCGATCGTCACCGGTGCGGACTCTGGCATCGGAGCAGCGACCGCCATTGCCTTCGCAAGGGAGGGCGCCGACGTCGTACTTTCCTACCTTCCCGAAGAGGAAGAGGACGCAACCCGAATCGCCAACCTGATCGAGAAGGCCGGCCGCAAGGCGGTCAAGGTGCCAGGGGATCTCAAGGACTCCACGGTCTGCCGCGATCTGGTGGAGACGGCCCTCCGCGAACTTGGCGGAGTGGACCTGTTGGTGAACAACGCCGGGAAGCAAGTGGCGCAGGAAGATATCGGTGAGATCAGCGACGAGCAGTTCGACCATACGCTGAAGACCAACGTCTACGCCATGTTCTGGCTCACCAAGGCCGCAGTGCCGCACATGCCTGCCGGCTCCACGATTATCAACACGACGTCGGTCCAGGCGTACAACCCGTCGCCCACGCTGCTTGATTACGCCACCACCAAGGCCAGCATCAACAACTTCACCAAGGGCCTCGCGCAACAGCTGGCCCCCAAGGGCATCCGCGTGAACGCTGTGGCGCCCGGGCCAATCTGGACGCCACTGCAGGTGAGCAGCGGCCAGCCGAAGGAGGCGCTCCCGGAGTTTGGGCAGAGCACTCCCCTGGGCCGTGCCGGGCAGCCGGCGGAACTCGCCCCTGCCTATGTGTTCCTGGCGTCACCGGAGTCGAGCTTCGTGATCGGCGAGACCCTTAACGTCAACGGCGGCAGCCCCACGCCTTAGGTGTGATCGAAGCCGGACGGGCCCTTCCTCATTGCACGGGGGAAGGACCCGTCCCTTTCAGATTCTGAAGGAAACCCCGGATTTCGCGCGGGGCCCAGCCGGTTGAGATGGAGAAGAGCATGGCAAAGATCAGTGTTTTCCAGAGCATTACCCTCGACGGCGTTATGCAGGCTCCCGGACGGCCGGATGAGGACACCCGGGGTGGCTTCAAACATGGCGGGTGGGCCAACGGCTACCAGGATTCGGTTTCGATGGAGTTCGCGGCGGAGGGAATGGCGGCCGGGGGTGCTCTGCTGTTCGGCCACCGCACATACGCAGACCTGCTCGGCTTATGGACGACAACGCCGGAGCCAAATCCGTTTACAGACGTCCTCTTGAACTCGCAGAAGTACGTGGTCTCCCGGTCCTTAGACACTCAATTGGAATACGCCAACTCGACTCTGCTCGCCGGCGAGGCCGCCCAGACTGTTGCGGCACTTCATGAGAACGACGACGCCGATCTCACCATCCTGGGCAGCGGGGAGCTCGTCCGGACGCTGCAGGCGGACGGGCTGATCGATGAGTACATTCTGCAGATCCACCCGATCCTGCTCGGTTCCGGCACGAAGCTGTTTGATCAGGGCGAACGGATCGATCTGATTCTGGAACGTTCGATCACGACGACGACGGGCGTCATCATCGCTCAGTACTCGACGCACTGATACTGGAATCCTCGAGGCTAGGGCCTACTTGTTGATCGGTTTGTTCAAAGCCAAGCTGATGGTTTGTCCTGGTGCGAGCTCTCCTGACGGCACGTCATTGTAGTCGTACCAGACTCTGCCGTGGCCAGTGAGTGGACGGTTCGCCCATCCCAGGTCCGCCTGGCCCGTCAGGCCGAAACGGAACACTATTTGCTTCTCGATGTCCCCCGGTGCGGTGGTGTAGGTGAGCGGGGTCCCCTCGGCATCGGCAGTGAAGGTGCCTTGGGCGCCATCGATCTTTTGATCGCCGTGCATCAGACTCACTTTGGTGCCCGCGGGAATCGGCTTGTCAGCCACGAGGAAGGGGTTGTATTGCAGCAGTTGCGCAATAGTGGATCTGAATTGGTAGCCGAGACTGTCGAATGAGTCGCCATCGACGGTGGTGTAAAAGATGGTGTGGCCAAAGGAGTTAGCGACCATTTTTCCCTTGCCGGACCTGCTGTCCACAGGGTTCTTCTGCAGCTGGATGTGCTTACCGGCGCGGACAAAATATTGGTTGCCCTGCTCATAGACGAATGGGACCTTGTTCGCTTCTGCCAGCTGCTCCTTGGTAAGTCCGAACCGGTAGATGATGCCATCAAGAGTGTCATTGGCTTCGATCACATAGGTGACGGGGATGCCATTGGCGTCAAATGTAGCGGCCCCCTTCGCGCCGCGGATCGGGCTTGGTGCGGGGATGAGGCGAAGCTTCGTATTTGGGGAAACCGGGGTCCCTGGCTCCATCCCGTTGAACTCACTGAGTTTCGCTTGGGAGATACCGAAGGAGGCAGCCACCATTTCAGAGGTGTCCCCGGAGACGGTGGTGTAGAAATCCGCGTTGCCGAAGGAATCAGTAATTGTGGGCCCGGCCAGTGACGGCTTTCCAGGATGGGCCGGTGCTGTCCCTGCAGCGGTGGCAGTGGGTGTCACCGTCGTCGGTTCCGGAGAGGCCCCAGCGGACGTGCACGCTGCCAGTCCTGATGCCAGGAAAATTGCGAGTACAGCAACTCCCCAGCCCTTTGACCCGCACGTCCTGATGTCTGAGAAACCGCAAATGTCCATTGCCAACCCCCAAAGTGTCCGGCGCCAAGCCTAGCGGGTCAGCGGGGTCCTTCTGGGCCCTCGACCTGTGCGGTTGTGAACCCTAAGATTGTGATGCTGGGGCTAGGGCGCCGGGCGAACCTTGACCGGGGGCGGCGTCGCGCGGTCTTTCCCTGTTCGTGTCGATCCCCGGCGGTTGCCATGCACCCCAAGACACGTTTCTTCCCGGCATTCATCGCGGCAACCGTACTGGTGCTCGCCGGCCCGCTGACATCTTGCACCAGTCCCAGCCCGTCTCCGACGCCGCCGGCAGCTCCACCCCCGGCAGAGGCAGAGTCACTTGATATAGCCATGCGGTCCGTCGTCGAAAAGGGCGCCACTGCTGTCGTTGCACAGGTCCGTTGGCCTGGAGGGGAATGGTCCAAGGCCTACGGCGTCCGCGACCTGGATTCCCGGAGCCCCGCGCAGCCCGGGGACAGGGTGTCCATAGCAAGTGTCACAAAAACAATGACCGCGGTATCGGTCATGAAGCTGGTCGATGATGGCCTGATCAAACTCGATGACCATGTCAATGACATCCTGGAGAGCTTCACGACTGTGCTGAAGCCCCCGCGTCCGATCACGGTTCGTCAACTCCTCGGCCACACGTCAGGGATGCCCTCGTACCAGGACGCAATGTTCAAAACCGTCGACGACATCCTTCCCGCAACCAAACAGAGGCTGAGCCTGCAGCGGGGCCTTCAAATCACCGGCACACTCCCATGGGAGTACGTTGGTAATTTCCGCTATTCAGACTCGAACTACCTGGCCCTTGGCCAGCTTCTGGAGAAGCTGCGAGGCAAGCCCTTCTCCCAGGTTCTCGACGACGACATCATCAAGCCGCTGGGCCTGACCCACACAACTGTCGATAACCCCCTCGATGGGGCTCCCGACATGATCCAGGGATATGTAACGATCAGGGGCGAGCGCGTGGGTGGCGGACCAACACCTGACCAGCTCGGTTCACCGGCCCATGGCGTCGTTTCCACGATGGCGGACGTCAATACGTTCCTCGCGGCACTTTTCCAGGGCAAGGTGGTGTCGCCCGGCTCGCTGGAGGAGATGAAGAAGACCACCCGTGAGCCCTCCATCGGTTTAGGCCTTTGGAAATGGTCGCGGGACTGTACCGGCGCTCACAGATATGGCGGCAGGGGTGGCTACCTGACCTACCGCACGGTTGCCATCAGCAGTGCTGACGGCCGGTATCAGGCAACAATGACTATGGTCCCTCCGCCCTTGCCATCACCCCTTGAGGACCCGGAGGCTGAAAACAAGCGCGGCTTATGGACGGACCAACTGGAGTCAGCCCTCCTGGAGGCCCTGTACGGGCTCTGTGAATAGACCGCCGCTGAACGCAAGTCCCGTTGACCACTAAGGCAAGGCCCCTTAGCTGTCCCTGGGCAGTACACTTAGCCGGCAATAACTCTTGGCGTCACCGCTCCGGGTACAGCTCCTTGCTCCACAGCACACCCCCGTTGGCGTTGCTCAGGCTGACCGTGAAGACGTCGTGCTCGCTCAGGTCCACATGCCCGAAGTACTGGCTCTCGCCGCTTCGCGGTGATTCGTTGGCGTAGGCACCGGCCTTGAAGAATGCCACCTCGGGCCCGAACGTGCCGTCCAGTTGGCCGGGGCCGAAGGTTCCGGCGTTGATGGGGCCTGCCACAAATTCCCAGAATGGGTCGAAGTCCTGGAAGGCCGCGCGCTCGGGTGAGTAGTGGTGCGCGGCGCAGTAGTGGACGTCGGCTGTCAGCCACACCACGTTCTTAACCCGGTTGCGCTTGAACGCCGACAGCACCCCGGCGATCTCGAGCTCCTTACCCAAGGGGGCTCCGGCGTCGCGGTTTGCGAGGGATTCCTGGTTCACCGGGCCGTCAGGCACGATCAGTCCGAGCGGCAAGTCAGCGGAGATGACCTTCCAGGTGGCCTTGGAGCGGCTGACTTCCTTGACGAGCCAGTCGGCCTGTTCCTGGCCCAGGATGTGGGTGAGGTGCGTTTCCTTGCCGTCCGTGTTCGGGTCCTTGAACGTGCGCATGTCCAGGCAGAAGATGTCCAGCTGAGGGCCGCGGGAGACCTTGCGGTAGATGCGAGCGGGCTCGAAGCCGGTGCTCCCGTCGCTCAGATCCGCGATCGGCTGGTACTCCTGCCACGCCTGGCGGCCCCGGGCGGCGAGCACGTCCACACGGCGTTCGGTGTAGCGGGCGTCGGTGAGGATCTCCCCGGGGTACCAGTTGTTGGTGGTCTCGTGGTCGTCCCACTGGGCGATTACTGGAACGTCCGCGTACATGGCCCGCACATTCCGGTCCATCAGGTTGTAGCGGTGCCGGCCGCGGAACTCGTTGAGTGTCTCGGCCACCTTTGACACCTCCTCAGTAACCAGGTTCCGCCAGATCTGCCCGTCCGGTTCAGTCACCTGGGCGGCGATGGGGCCGTCGGCGTAGATGGTGTCGCCTGAGTGGATGAAGAAGTCCGGGCGGGTGGCGTGCATGGCAGCGTAGCCGCGCATCCCGCCGATGTCCTCGTTGATTCCCCAGCCCTGGCCTGCGGTGTCGCCGGACCAGACGAAGCTCTGCCCACGGCTCGTCCAGCCGCCGCCAGTGCCGCCACGGCCGTTCCCGCCGAGGCCGTTGGTGCTGGAGCCGGGCGCGGTACTGAAGGAGCCCTGCGCGGTTTCCCCGGCGTTGCCATCGGGGTCCTCGAAGTGCATGCTCAGCGCGAACCGGGTACCGCTGGGCAGCTGTTGGGCGTTGATCTTGGATGTGAAGTCAGTGGCTTCGCTGGCGATACTCCCCCGCAGCACCCGCTGGAAGGCGCGGCCACCGCGGAGGGGTGACCCGCCGTCGTCGACCGCCAGCAGGCTGGCCACCAGGCGGCCCGGACCCGACGTGCGGGACCACAGGACACCCGAATCGGCGGTGACATCACCGGTGGCGATTCCAGAGGGAAGCAGTAGCCTGTTACGGACCAGCGCGACGGCGGACGGCCTGGGAGCGTACGCAGCGGCGGTTCCGGCAGCGGCGGGAACGACGGCGGCAGCACCGGCAGCGGCAAGAGCACCTTTGAGGATGTTTCGGCGGGTGAAAGCAGTCATGCGCTCATCCTCGACGGCCGGAGTGAACCGCCGGTGGCTGGGGCATGAACGTCAGTACAGCAAGGCTCTGAACGGCCTGAAGTGCCCTAGATTCTAAAAGCAACGGGGGCTAGTCTTGGAGTTGGAGGCGGGTTTTCGTCTTCGCCTCCCACGTTATTGGTCCAGGGAGGCGGACATGGAGAGCAGGGCAAAAGCAGCAGGTCACGCAATTCACCAGCAGTTGGTGGTCTTCCCGCTGGGGTTGCTCACCGGCGCGGTTGTGTTCGACATCATCGGGCTTGTGCTGAACGACGGGCGCTTCACCACCGCGGGATACCTGATGATCGCGGCGGGCGTCCTGATGGGCCTTCTTGCAGCGGTTTTCGGACTCATCGACTACCTTGCAGTACCGAAGGAGTCCCGGGCCAAGCGCGTAGGCCGGCTCCACGGAATCGGCAACGCGGTGATGCTGGTGCTTTTCGCGGTCAGCTGGTTCCTCCGGGGAGGCAACGAGGACTATCTGCCAAGCACCTTGCCTCTCGTGCTGGAACTGCTGGCCATTGTCATCGCTACCGGTACTGCCTGGCTGGGCGGCGAACTCGTCAGCCGGCTGGGAGTCGGAGTTGACGACGAAGCCAACCTAGACGCACCTCCCAAGCTCACCACCGGCATCTTCCTCAGGCGCGGAGCAGGCCGAGCCCACTAAATAGTCTTCAGCCTGGTAAGCGCGGACATGGCCCCCCATCAGGCTCTGAGCCATGTCCGCGCCAGCCTATTTCTTCCCCCTGTGTCCATCTGACTGCTGCTCCATTCCCTGGCTGAGAGCACGGAGATGGAGTTCATCATCGATGATGCGCAGGAGATCGCGGACCGGATCCGGCATGTAGAGGTCCTGGGTTTTACGCAGGGAGCACTGTAACTTCAGAAGGTCTCCGGTGGGCAAGAGTGGCCACCTTCTGGATTTGTGGAATATGCGCTGGCCCTGTTGGTCCGTGCCAGTGCCGGTCATCCGGCCAGCCGCCTTGCGGGTCGAGGGAACGACGATTCATGAAGGGTCTCCCTTGGATCCGGTCGAACGGTCCTCAGGCCAGCGTCGGCCAGGGCTTGAAGCGCGTCAGGGGAAACGGCACGCAGCCGGTCCAGATTAACTTGGACGGTCAGGCTGGGCAGCATGCGCTGAGCGCGGTGTGCGATTGCAATGAGTCCACGCACATTTTCGGGAGTAAGGGTGCCGGCAGTATTCAGCGTGACAGCCGTAACATCCAGGTCAACTGCAACAGTCACAGCAAGCTTGGTGGCCATAGAAAATACCTCAAGGAAAAACCGGGTGGCCGCCTGCATAACCACGTCCAGATTATCAAAACTGGCTTTTACCCAAGTAATCCTTCGTAACCCAGACCACATGACGTGACATTCACAAGCGACATGCCGGTATTCCCTTGTGCCCGTCGCCTTCAACAGGGGGCCAACAGGGGAAAAGCAGATGCAGGCTCCCTGTCTCAGGGGGAGCCTGCATCTGTTGTTACGGCTGCTTCTTATCAGAGCAGCTTCCGGTCACCGCTATATCGGGGGCAGTGGTGAACCGAAGTTTTAGATTGTGGGGGTTGCCCCTTCCTCTGTTTGTGATGCCTGGCGCCGCCGGATGCTAACCAGAACGGTACCGGTGAGCAGGGCCAGCAGAGCGAGAACCGCTGCGCCCGTGACGGTGGCTCCAGTGTTGGCCAGCGGTGCAGGTGCGGTTGGTGTGCTGATCGGGTTGGTAGTGCAGAGCGGATCGCCAGTTCCACACGCCGCTGCTGGTTGGCCGCCGGTCTGGAACAAGAAGTTGGCCAGGGTGTTGTCTCCGCGGGCGCCGTCTGCCTTGACCTGGACTGTATAGGTCACGGTCGCCGTCTGGTCGGCAGCGAGCTCACCGGTGATGGTGAACGCGCCGTTCGTTATAGCCGAAGCAGCCAGGGCCGGATCCGAGGATACGGGAGCTGTGGTTACATCAGCGTCGTCGAGCACACCGGCGATCAGGTCGGTGTAGTCCACTGCGAACGGGCCGGTTCCGGTGTTCTTGAACGCCAGCGTGTAGGTCAGCGTGTTTCCGGCAGACACTGCAGTGCCCGATGATGGATCAACACTCTTGGTCACAGTCAGGTCCGAGACAAAGTGCGTGGTGCTGCGGTTCCGGGTGGTCCCGCCGGGTGTATCGGCGGTGATTGTATTGGTGACGGTTCCGTCGCCGGTGCCCTGCGGGGCGATGGTGACGGAGTAGGTGATGGTGACGACGGCTCCGACCGGGAGGTCCCCGGTCCAGGCCAGCGTGGGTGAGGTGACGTTCACTGTTCCCGCGGACGCGGTGGCGTCGTTGTTGAACGTGGCGTCATCCAGAACGGCTGACAGGTCATCGCTGATGCTCACCCCGGTCAGGGCTCCGGGCCCGGTCTGGGCCACCGTGATCGTGTAGGTGATCTTTTGACCGGGGGTGGTAGTGGCACCGGAACCGGGGTCCGAGGACTTGTCCACCGTGTAAGCGCCCACCGGGTGGGTGGTGGTGCAGTCCGGGGTTTGACCGTTGACCGGAACGCATCCCGGCGACGTCACGACGTTCGTCAGGATCTGGTCTCCTGCCGGGGGCGTATTGACCGTTACCGAGTAGGTGACCGTTGCCGTGCCTCCGACAGGAACTGTGCCGTTCCAGGACAGTCCGCCGTCAGCCACAGAGACAGCGCCTACGGAAGCGGCGGCGTCGTTGTTGTAGGTGGCGTCGTCCAGAACCGCGGTCAGGTTGTCCGTGAGCATGGCGTTCGCCGGAACAGAACCGGTCTGGGTAACGGTCACCGTGTAGGTGACTTTCTGGCCGGGGACAACGGTGGAACCAGTGGCCGGGTCCGAGGTCTTCACCGTGGTGTAGTTGGCAACCTCAATACCGGCGGAGTCCGCGTTGATCGTGGGAGGCACCTGCGAGTCAGCCGGGGTGTCCGCGGTGGCCGAGGCCGTGTTCACGAACGTCGACGCCACGCCTGCTCCCAGGGTGATTTCGAATTCGTGGCTCTGGGTCGCGCCCGGAGCCAGGGAAGCAATAGTGAAGCCGCCCTCCGCCGGGTACCTGTCATCGGAGACGACAACGTTTGTCAGTGTGCCCTGGCCCATGTTCGTGACCGTGATCCGGTACGGGACCGTGTCGCCGGTACGGAACGTCGGGTAGTCCACCGCGTCGTTCGCGTCGTGCCAGACACCGTTGGAGTCCCTGACTTCCTTCTTCAGCGATGCCGAGTAGTAGTTAGCGACCGTGATTGACGCTGAAGTGCGCATCACCAGTTCGGTGTGCTGGGCCCGGCCCTGGGCCCGGTTCACCAGCACATCCCCGCCGGTGACACCGGCGGTCCGGATCGCTACCGTAAACGCCTGGGTAGCCCCAGGTGCCAGTTCCGGACCGATCACGCGGACCGCGGTCGGGTTGGCCGGCTGGGTTGTGGTCCACCCGACGGTATTGCCGGTGACGTTTCCTGCAGCGCCGTTTCCGGCATGTGCCGGGTCATCGCTCAGCGAGGCCGGATCAGCCGTGGTGTAGTACACTGTGGAACCCGCGACGGCGGTGACTCCCGTTACCGCGTATGAGCCGCTGTAGGAGGTGCCGCGGCCGTCACCGTTGTAGGGCAGGATATCGATGGTGTCGGTGAAAGACTGCGGCAACGGGTCGAAAGACTTCATCGTGACAGTCCACGAGCCCTCGCCAACGCCGTCGCCGTTGACGTTCGGAATGAACGCCTCGTCAGCGGTCTTGCCTATCGAGGTGAAACCATTTGTCGCCACGGTGACCTGCGCCGTTGCCGGCCCGGTGGTAATGCCGCCAAGGGAGGCGGTTGCAGTGTTGGTGAGCGTCTGCCCCGGCGTGACCGTGCTGTCAGCAACAGCCTGGTAGGTCAGGGCGTGATCAGCATTCGTGCCCACCCCGTTCAATGTCCAGGTCAGCACCTGCTGTCCGGAACCATTAGCACTCACAACGGGTTCCGGCGTCGCTGATCCGGCAACATAAGTCACTCCCGACGGGAGGGTGTCCACGATCTGGTAGCCATCCACAGTCGCCGGGATAGCACCTGCACCGTTCGCCGAATACGTGAGCGTGTAGGTCGCCGGGGCACCCGGGCTCACCACACTCCGGTCAACGGACTTGGCGATGGCGGGCGCAGCCGTCACGATCCGAAGCACGTCCCGGAAGCCCGTGGTGCAGGGGTACCGCGATCCCGACGTGGGCGTAATGCACCCGGTCCCGTTCCACCAGTTATTCAGCGGGGCATCGAGAACGCCCGAGAAGAACGACCACACGTCCGTCCCGGCGGGCGTGCCCGGCCGGATCGTCTGGGTGACCACCGGGGTGATGTGCGGGTAGCTCGAAAATTGCTCGAACTGTCCCTGGGTGCCCGTGATGCGCATTGCCTTGACAGTGGTGAGGTCTGCCGGCTGGCTGGTCGTCCAGCCACTGCTGGAACCGCAATCGAACACGTTCGGGTCATAGGAGAGGCTGGCTGGATCCAGGGTGGGGTCGTTGCCGACGTAGTACTCGGTCGTCGTTCCGATGCCCGCGGCGGCGGGTTGTCCCCAATGCCATCCAGCAAAGGTTACGTACTTGGTGTCGAGGGCCGAGCACATGCCCACGATCCTGTCGTCAGGACGGTCTGTGTGCAGTTGCATGGCCGTGTCCATGTACTGCCCAACTGTCGTACCTGCGGCCACGCGGTAGGTGTCGTCCCATTGGGTGCCACCGCTGCCGGTGTAGCCGCGGCCCCAGCCTGACGAGTAACTCCCGGGCGTTGTCCACGCCTTCGACTCTGTGTTGTTCGACGTGTCATCCTGCGCTATCTGCCCCGAAACCGACGTGTACGTGGGCGCATCTGACGTCAGGAGTGCTGAGCCTGAAGACGCCGTATTTACCCGGAGCCAAATCGAACCGGACGCCAGCGCGACCTGGTCCACGGGCAGCCGATTGCCGGCCGAATCAAGCGTGGGTGGATTGGCCGGTGCATAGTCGATACCGGAGATCGTCAGCTGGAACGTTGTCGGACCTGTCTGAATGATGTTGCAGGTGCCCGCGGGCGCCGTCATCTGATTGGCGGGATGGGCGCCCCCGGACCATGGGTGACCGTCTGCAACGCCCGGGCCTTCAAAAGGCGTGCAGCCCTTCGGATCAACGGAGATCGCACCACCCTGAGGGGAGGCAATAGTCAGGTTATAGGTGATTGACTGCGGCCCGGCCTCACTTGCCTTCGCCTTACTTAGCGTCCACTCGTAGTCAATCAGGAAACCACCGTCGCCAAAGGAAAAGTTCGGCGTACCAACGCCCCAGCGCATGTCCATCCCGAAGGTGTTGACGATGTTGATCGGGCTCAAGTCGGCAGTCTGGCTGTCGATGGTGCCTGCCGCGGTGACTTGGCTGCCCGTGGGGCCTTCCGCCACTATGGGCGTCTGGATCACGACGGCGGTGCCTTGGTTAAGGGTTCCCAGGTTGCAGGTAAGTGTAGTTCCGTCAGCCGAGATGGATGAGACGGGGGTGACGCCGGTGGTCAGGCACAGGGTTGGAACGGCATCGAACCGCCCATTGGCGACTGTCGCCGTGAAAGTGACGTTCTCTACCGGGGCATTCGATGGAGCGGCGGCGTCGTCATTGACGTTCAACCGCCAGATGCCGGTGACGACGTCTCCAGAAGTGACCGAGGCGGGAGTTCCAGCCTCCCAGGCAGCCGTTAACTCATATACCGGGGCTGCATTCGCTGCCCCCGCCGGAAGCAACGCCAGAGTCAAAGCTGAAATAACCGTCACCACGCCGGCTGCGAGTCCGCGTTGCTTTCCTGTCCCCTTGGGAGGACCGTCCGCACGGGGCACACCACCCCGGAACTTCCCAAAACTCAGCGACTTGCGTAAAAGGTTCAACGGACTACCACCTGACGGTTGGATCAGGGTACAACTCGACCCCAATGGTTCTTTGGGTCACATCATTCGCAGCTGAACGCGCTGGAATTTGCTCCCCCCCATGTATGAATAGTAGATGCAAAAAGTTCCATGTCAATTATCTTGATTAACGCTAACAACCGAGACACAAATGTAAGGCTGCTTAGCAATTTTGGGAAAATAAGGCTACTTATAATAAACGCAAGTTTGTCCTAACAAAGCTGCAGCCTGGGGCGGTTTGGCAAGACTCATGCGCCCAGAGTACGGTCACACAGTCTTTGAGTAGGGAGGGTCTCTTGCCTGCTAACCGTTCCTTAGGTGCGCTCTAACGTTCCGACCGACCGGTTTTATTTACGCAAAGGTGAATACGATTTGCCCAATACGTACAAGGAAAACTACGCCAAGAATTCATTCGCTCGACATTCATACTTTGTTTATCTTTGGGAATGTCAGAACATCAGCAGAACGAACCCGCCCAGGGTGCAGACCATCCCGGTTGCCGTCAGGATCCACCCGATGGTCATGACGGTGTTGTCGGGCTGGTGCGGGCCGAGGCTCCACCTGCCGGGGTGGCACACGTCGTAATGGAGCGCCACTTCGCTGCCTGTTTCGAGTCCCTTCGTTTCCTCTGCGGTGAGAAGGGAATAGTGGGAGGTGTTGTCGCCGTCGGACCAGCGGAAGCCCTTGAACCCTCCGGCTTCGACAACCTCCGCGGTAGTCACAGTCCACGGGCAGCGGCGTCTCGCAAGCACCCAGCCGGCGATCAGCAGCGGGATACCGGGGATGAAGCCCACCCAGGTCATCAGTTCCAGGATGGGTCCAAGAACTTCTACGGGTCCGGGCATGATTCGATCATATCCGCCGATTTCCCAGAACTCTGCCCAGGAAGCGCACGGAGGACTAGAATCCAGCCCACCGGATGTGCCGTTCCTGACGCCAGGAGGATGCAGTGTCTACCTTCCTCTTCGCAACGCTCGACGCCGGCGGGAACCTGCCGCCCGCCGTCGGCATCGCCCGCGAACTGGTGAGGCTCGGTCACCGGGTGCGTTTCCTGGGCCATCCCCGGCAGGAGACCGCGATTAAAGCATCGGGTGCCGAATTCCGGCCGTACAGCCATCCGGCGAGGATGGCGTTGGCGGAGCAGATGCCCACGCTGCAGCAGATCTCCATGCTCGTGTCTGTGTTTACCGACGCCGGCATCGCCCAGGACGTGGTGGAGGAAGCCCGGAGGGAACGGGCTGACGTGGTGGTCGTGGACTGTCTGCTGCTGGGTGCCCTGGATGCCGCCGCCAAGGCCGGGCTATTCACAGTGGCCCTGGTTCACAGCTTCTATGCATTTTTCGACGGCCCGTTCCGCCGGACACCCATCACGGCCGCGCTGGCACTGACGGGGTTGGGCCCGCGCCGGGTGATGAGCCGCGCCAACCGCATCCTGGTGTGCACCGACCGGCGGCTTGATCCGGCCGGACGCCCCGGCAGGAAGGGCGCAGGGGACCAGAACGGGAGGGTGGTGTGGTCGGGAGCAGTGGTCGACGTCGAACGCCCGGCATCCGCTCCCGCCCCCGGTTCCACACCGCGTGTACTGGTGAGCCTGAGCACCACAGCCTTCAACGGGCAGGAAGCGTTTATGCAGAAGGCGCTGGACGCGGTGGCGGACCTGCCGCTCGAGGTGATCCTGACAACCGGACCGGCGATCAACGCCGCCAGAATCTGGGCACCGCCGAACGTCACCGCGCACGCTTATCTTCCGCACCGAGAGGTCATGCCGGAGTGCGTTGCGGTGCTCGGGCACGGCGGGCACGCCACCACCATGCTCGCTCTGGCGCACAATCTGCCTCTGGTGATCGCCCCGATGCATCCCCTGCTCGATCAGCGGATGGTGGGCCAGGCTGTGCAGGATGCCGGGGCAGGGCTGTTGATCAAACCCTCGGCGTCTGCCGAGGAGATCGCGAGCGCACTCCGCACTGCCGCGGACTCGGCGAGCCTGCATCTTGGTGCCGCGACGATCGGGCGACGGCTCCGGAGGGCAGACGGCGCCCGCACCGGCGCACTGTTCCTCGAGGAGATCGCTTGCTGATCACAGGCGCTGGCCTCTCCCCCGGCCCGAGTCCAACCATACGGATCGCTGCTGGGCTAGGCTCACGTTATGACGCCTTCCGTCGGCCGCCTGCGGCCTAACGATTAGGGATAACGTATGGACCTGTTTGAAACAATCATGTTTCCGTTCCAGTGGCTGGTGTCCGTCATTATGGTCGGCTTCCACGAGGGCCTGAGCAGCATCGGGATGCCGCCGGCCAGCGGCTGGACGTGGACGTTGTCCATCATCGGGCTGGTGCTGGTGATCCGCGCGGCTCTGATCCCGGTGTTCGTCAAGCAGATCAAAGCCCAGCGCGGAATGCAGCTCCTGCAGCCCGACCTGAAAAAACTGCAGGACAAGTACAAAGGCAAAAAGGACCAGCTGTCCCGCCAGGCCATGGCGCAGGAGCAGATGACCCTGTACAAGACACACGGCACCAACCCCTTCTCGGCTTGTCTCCCCCTCCTGATCCAGATGCCGTTCTTCTTCGCGCTCTTTACGGTGCTCGCGGGCATCAGCCCGGCCCAACAAGCCGGTGAGGGCATCGGCGCCATGAGCCCGGAGCAAGTGGCACAGTTCGATGCGTCCACGATCTTTGGCGCGCCCCTGACTGCCACGTTGCTTCACAATCCAGAGGGCAACCCCACCGCGGTCATGATCCTGACCATTGTGATGATCCTCGCTATGACGGCCACGCAGTTCATCACGCAGAAGCAGATCATGGCCAAGAACATGTCCGAAGAGGCCATGGCCAGCCCGTTCATGCGGCAGCAGAAGATGCTGCTCTACATCCTGCCGATCGTGTTCGGGGTGGGCGGCATCAACTTCCCCATCGGCGTGCTGATCTACTGGACCACCACCAACCTGTGGACAATGGGGCAGCAGTTCTTTGTGATCCGCCGGATGCCGACGCCGGGATCCCCCGCCGCGAAGGCCCTCGCCGAGCGCCGTGCTGCTAAGGGGCTTCCGCCCGTGCCCAACCCCGGAGGAAAAAAAAATCCTCACGCTGAGACCGCCGCTGCAGCTGCCATTGCGCATGCCAAGGGCCACCAGCGCGTCCAGCCGCACCGGAAGAAGAGGAAGAAGTAGCGCGTGACTGTGACTTACGGGTTCCGGGGCGAGCTATGGCATCTTCCCGAGGAAGCCGGATGGCACTTCGTCACTCTGCCGCAGGACCTGGCGGAGCAGCTCAGGCAGGATTCAGCACCGTTCCGGAAGGGCTTCGGTTCTGTAAGGGTCAACGCTTCCATCGGCGGGCACCGCTGGTCCACTTCGGTGTTCCCGGACGCCAAGACCAGCTCGTACCTGCTTCCGGTGAAAAAGGCGGTCAGGACGGCGGCGGGCATCCGCGCCGGAGACGAGGTCGACGTCGAACTTTCCCTGCTGCTCGATAGCTGATTTCGTTCCGGGGGGCTTCGCCCGCAGCGCTTTACAGCGGCTCTATCCTGCCGCATTTCACAGGACTACTATGCAGGTGCGGTGCTGACACCGCACAGCGGCGATTGCCGAAGCAACTTCATGGAAGGACATTGTCATGGAATGCATCACCTGGTTCGCTCCGATCCTGCCCGGGAGGATGGACGAGTGGAAGTCGCTCATCGAGGAGATTCACGGCCCCCGTGGGGAGGATCACCGGCGTTCGCGTGAGCGCATGGGGCTGACCCGGGAAGTAGTGAGCCACATGCAGACGCCGCAGGGGGACTTTGCCTGCCTGTTCCATGAGGGCGAGGATCTGACCAGGTCCTTCCAGGCGGTGGCCAACTCAGACGATCCGCACGATCAGTGGTTCAGGGAGAAAATCCAGGCAATTCACGGCATCACGGATGACATGCTGCAGGGCCCGCTCCCTGCCTCCCTTAGCCTGGACTTCAAGACCGCCTGAGCCGCCGCCCTGGAACGCGCGGGGGGTTAAACAAAAGCAGGGCCGGTCAATGACCGGCCCTGCTCGAAACCTTTACGGCTCCGGACTCAGAAGAGTTAGCTGAAAGCTAAGTCTTAGAGAGCCTGGATGTTTACGGCCTGAGGACCCTTGGGGCCCTGCTCGGTTTCGAAGGAGACCTTCTGGTTCTCTTCGAGTGAGCGGAAGCCGGAGGAAGCGATCGCAGAGTAGTGTGCGAAAACGTCCTGTGAGGAGTCATCGGGGGAAATGAAGCCGAAGCCCTTTTCAGCGTTAAACCATTTGACGGTACCAGTAGCCATTATTTTTGTCCTTCGTGAAGGTGGAGGAAAAGTCCCGACTTTCGGGTCCTCCGGTGTGGGGTGTTCAAAACCGCTACTTCAGAAGAACGCGGACTTTCGACCGCGCGTACTGCCTGAACTACGAACTGCTAAAAACACAACAACAAAAACGACTCTACACGAGAATCTGCGGCAGCGCTTAAAACCTCTCCGCCCGGGCGCGTCCTGCAGGTTTATAAGTTGCCAAGCGGCCCCTCTTATCTGCCTCCCAGCTCCCCTTGTAAACGGAGCGGCCGGGCGTATCGTTCTTCCATGGGACCGATTAGGGCCATCCTGCTTCCTGGGGGCGTGCTCCCCGCCCGGCCTGCCTACGAAGCGCTGATTGAGGCCTTGGGATCCGACGTCGAGGCGGTTGCCAAGGACCTGGAACTCTACGCTGACGACCAGCCTCCACCCGGCTGGAGCCTGGACACCGAGATCGACGGCGTCCTGCGCGAAGCCGACGCGCGGGGCTGGGAGACGTTCCATCTCGCCGGGTACTCCGGCGGCGGGGCGGCTGCCTTGGCCTTGGCTGCGAAGCATCCCGAACGCCTGCTGAGCCTGGCCCTGCTCGAACCGGCGTGGGCCGGCAACTGGGATTGGAGTCCGGCGCATGCGGAGTTCTGGAAAAAGTTCGAAGCGCTGGAAACACTTCCGCCGGAGCAGTTCATGCCCGCCTTTGTGAGGCTGGGAGTGAGGCCCGACGTCGTCCTTCCGCCTCCGCCAGAGGGTGACCCGCCGCCGTGGATGGCCAAACGGCCGGCGGGGATCAGGGCGTTCCTGCAGGATTTTAAGAGCTACGACCTGGACAGGCCCAGTCTGGCTTCCTTTAGCCGGCCCGTGTTCTTTGCCCTTGGCGGCCTCAGCAACCCGGATCATTACGGTGAGATTGCCAGCCGTCTGGCAAGAGTGTTCTTCCCGGACTTCCACTTAGAGGTGTTCCCCAAGCGCCACCACTTCGACCCGCCCCACCGGATCGAGCCCCAGCGGCTGGCTGAATTACTGCGGCGGCACTGGGAACAGGCGGAAGCCAGCGCGGCTGCCTGAGGCGTGAGGGGTTGGTGAGTGACGTGGCACGCTTCGCCGTAACGGTGCTGGCGGCAACCGCCCTCCTGCTATCCGGTTGCATCAACCAAGCGGACCAGGCCAGAGATTCAGGGCTTGTCGAAGGGTATGTCCTGACTGCACCAGTCTGCCCCGTGGAACGTTTTGATCAGGAGTGTCCGGCGCGGCCTGTCCCGGGCGCTGAGGTCGTCGCATTGGACGGAGGTGCCGTCCGCGCCTCAACCATCACTGACAACACCGGCGCCTTCCAGCTCACCGTTCCTGGCGGCCGCTACGTCATAAGGGCGACCAATGTGGACGGCTACGCTTCCACGGCAACTCAGGAAGTTGCCGTCTCGGACACTCCCAGACACATCACACTGGTTGTTGACAGCGGAATCCGCTGAGCCTCCTGACGGTCTAGCCCCTCCTGGCTAACAGGCATATTCTGCAAGCAAGTCAGAGCCAGCCATCACGCCTTTTCGCAACCCGGGGAGAAGTTCACATGCAGATGCCCAAAGCGTCCGACGCCGACAAGGAGCACTTCCGCTCCGTCCTGCCACAGGACGCCAACGTTGTGGTCAAGCCGATGTTCGGCAATCTCGGCGCCTTCGTCAACGGGAATATGTTCGCTGGCCTGTTCGGTCCGACCATCGGGGTCAAGCTTTCCGACGCCGACCGTGCCGAGCTTGAAGGCACCGAGCGGACTGTTCCGTTTGGTCCGGCTGAACGTCCGATGGGCGGCTATGTCGGGCTGCCGGAAGTCTGGAACGCTGACGGCGGTGACGATACTTCGAGGGAAAGAGCCTGGATTTCGAAGGCCTACGCCCATGTAGCCGGGCTGCCGGCCAAGGCTCCCAAGTAGACGGCTCCGCCGTAGAAGAGGAAGCAAACCCGGAAGTGTAAGCGGGGTTGCCCGGGCAAAGCCAAATGGACTAACACCTTTACGTTGTGAGAAGCTTCACAGGTTTTGGTGTGGTGCGCGCCACTGCCTCCATTGGCCTCGCGCAGCACCAACCGCATTACCCGCGCTCTTCCTGGAGGGAACCCATACTTATGAGCGACGTCTTATCAGCCATCAATAGCGTGATCTGGAGCGACTGGCTTGTCTATCTCTGCCTCGCCACCGGCGTCTACTTCTCCATCCGCACACGCTTCCTGCAGGTCCGGCACGTCAAGGGAATGATCCTGCAGCTGGTTCGGGGTGAGAAGTCCGCCTCCGGCGTCTCCTCGTTCCAGGCCCTGGCGATGTCCCTGTCCGGCCGTGTCGGCACCGGCAACATTGCCGGCGTCGCCACCGCGATCGCCTTCGGCGGACCGGGCGCGCTGTTCTGGATGTGGGTTGTCGCCTTCCTGGGCGCGTCGACGTCGTTCGTCGAGTCGACCCTCGGCCAGATCTACAAGACCCGCGACCCGCTGACCGGCGAATACCGCGGCGGCCCAGCCTACTACTTCTCCCGCGCATTCGCCCACACCAAGGGCGCCGGGTTCTTCAAGGTCTACGGCTACGTCTTCGCTGCCGTGACCGTTCTGGCCTGTGGCGTTCTGATGCCGGGTGTCCAGGCCAACTCGATGGCCACCGCCATCGGCGGTGCATGGACCATCGAGCCGTGGATCGTTGCCGTTGGCTCCGTTATCCTCCTGGCGTTTGTCATCATCGGCGGCGTTAAGCGAATCGCCAGCGTCGCGGCATTCGTTGTGCCGTTCATGGCCGTCGGCTACATCGTCCTCGCCATGATCGTGGTCTTCATCAACGCCGCCCAGCTGCCGGAGATCCTCGCGATGGTGTTCCGGAGTGCCTTGGGCATGGATTCCGCCCTCGGCGCCATCATCGGCCTGGCTGTGATGTGGGGCGTCAAGCGCGGCGTCTACTCGAACGAGGCCGGCCAGGGAACAGGCCCGCACGCCGCTGCCGCCGCCGAGGTGTCACACCCGGCGAAGCAGGGCCTGGTCCAGGCCTTCGCGGTGTACATCGACACGCTGTTCGTGTGCTCGGCCACCGGCTTCCTGATCCTCTCCACCGGCGCCTACCGCGTCTTCTCCGGTGGTACAGAAGACGGCGATATCCTCGCCGAGGGCGGCCTGCTGTCGGCCACGGCCACCGTAGGGCCCCAGTATGTGCAGACCGGATTCGACTCCGTCTTCCCCGGCGTCGGCGCCGCGTTCATCGCGATCACGCTGATCTTCTTCTGCCTGACCACCGTCATCGCCTACTACTACATGGCGGAGACCAACCTGCGCTTCCTCGTAGGCAGCTCCTCCAACAAGCTGATTCCCGGTATCCGGGCCAGCGTCGGACGCGTGACCACCATGGCCCTGCAGGTGTTGATCCTCATCGCCGTCGCCTACGGCTGCGTGAACACAGCCGCCGACGCGTGGGTGATGGGTGACATCGGAGTCGGCCTCATGGCCTGGCTGAACATCGTGGGCATCCTGATCCTGCAGAAGCCCGCCCTCAAGGCGCTCAGCGACTTCGAGAGGCAGCAGAAGCTCGGCCTTGACCCGGTCTTCGACCCGCAGCCCCTCGACATCACCGGGGCCACCTTCTGGGAGTCCTACAAGACGGCCCGCGCCGAGAAGGAATCCGCGCGGATCTAGCCTGCACGGCACCGTGCGCCGCGCCGTTCACGCGGCGCGCGGTGGCTGTAACTACCGAACGGCTCTGTCAGCGTTCACGCGGCCGTTTGCCCAGTAGGTGCCCGTGCCGGCAATCTTGTCGGCGGTTGATTCAACCTTTGACCGGATTATCGTGTGCGTTGCACTTGGAGTGGAGCTCCAGGCGAGCGCGGCAGTGGCTGCGACGATCGGCGAAGACATCGAGGTCCCGTTGCCGACGTCGTAACCGAAAGAGCGCTTGTTCTGGGTGCCGAGGACGAAAGTGTGGTTCGGGAAGGTGGAGTAGACGTTGACGCCGGGCGCTGCGAGGTCCACCCAGCTGGCGCCGTAGGTCGAGAACGATGCTTTGGCGTCGTTGTTGTCGGTAGCTGCGACGGCAATAACGTTGGGGTAGGCGCCCGGATAGATCTTGGTCTGATTGGCGCCGTTGCCTGCTGCGCCAACCAGCACAACGCCTTTGTTCCAGGCGTTGTTGACGGCAGCTTCGAGGGTGCGTGATGCCCGCACGCCGAGGCTCATGTTGATCACCTTGGCCCCGTTATTGACGGCCCAGTTGATCCCGTTGGCAAGGGCCGACGTCGATCCAATCCCGCTGTCGTTCAGTACTTTGCCGTCAAGGATGGCGCACCCGGGGCATGTACCGGCTACGCCGTGGGTGTTGTTGTAGGTGGCGGCGACGATGCCTGCCACGTGGGTGCCGTGACCGTAGTTGTCGTCACCGGTTTCCCCGCTGGTGAAGTTGGCCCTTGCGTCAACTTTCGGCGTGATGTCGGGGTTGTCGTTTGCCACACCCGAGTCGAGGACGGCAACTTTGATGCCGGCACCGGTGGTGACGTTCCACGCTTCGACGGCGTCGACGTCGGCGTCCGCTTTGCCCGCTGGTTGAGTCAGCGTGCCGGCGGTGTTGGTGAACTGCTGACCATTGTTTTGAAGAGCATACTGGCGGGGGAAATACTCGTCGGCCGTGGCGGCTGTCACGAGTTCGTCCGGCTCGGCGTACTCAACTGCCGCATTCCGGCTCAGAGCTTCTATCAGCTGACCTTCTTTGCCCACCGGTACTTTGACCAGTTGCGCGCGGGTACTGCCGATACTCTTGCCCTCGCTAAGGCCGTGCTGGCGGAGGGCGCCTGCCGCAGCATGACCGTCGCGGAACTTGACGATGATTTGCCCGTCGACGGCCGGCGGCTCAACCGCCGCGTTGCCCGGGGCTGCAAAAGTGATCGCGCCAAAGCCCATGGTCAAAGCGGCGAATCCGGCCAGGACAACTTTCTTCATCTCATCATTTTGCTCCCTGACACCATCGGCTAAATAGGGCCTGCCGGCACATTGACATGCGGACCTAGCATCCGCCTCCCTGCCAGATCGTTTCTTTCAAGCCTTACGCTTGCTACGATTGCTACGGAGGCAACCATGACAACCATTCCGCACCGTGAATTGCGCAACCAGAGCAGCAAGATCCTGGACCGCGTCAAGAACGGCGAGACCATTGATGTAACGAACAACGGTGAAATAGCGGCAACGTTGATCCCGCCGTCAGCATCGCCGTTTGAACGTCTTTTGCAGGCGGGACAAATACGGCCAGCCGCTAAGGACGCCGTGGACTTCCGAGTTCTGCCACGAATCACGTCTGCAACTAGGACGGCAGAGATTCTGAATGATCTTCGCGGGGACCGTTGATCATTTACGTGGACACGTCAGCTGTCCTGAAACTGGTAGTCGAGGAAAAGGAATCGTCCTCCGCCGCGGAGTACCTCACAAATGCCGCAGCCGATGGCCATCAGCTGGTGGCGTCGATGCTTCTCTACACAGAGCTCCACTGCGCAGGGCATCGCCGCGGGATTCCCGGCGAGCTCGTAAATGCGGTCGTAGGCGGCATCAATCTCCTGGACGTTGCACGATCGGACCTCATGTACGCAGCCGCCTTGCCTGGCGGACTTCGAAGCGCGGACGCGATCCATCTGTCCACGGCGATACGGTTGCAGTCAGATCTTTTGGTGGCTTACGACGCTGAGCTGTTGGACGTGGCCGTTGAGGTGGGCCTCAGCGTCCTGTCACCGGGTGCGGGGAACCGCCCGTAAGAAGCGGGCGGGTTGCACCGTTCCCTGAGAAATATCAAGCACAACCATCTTCGCCCGCCTGATTGATCTTCGGGTTCGCCTAATTGTTTGATAAATTTTGATTGCCGCTCCGCAATGTGCGGGCCGGGGGGACCCACCATTCGGAAATTGAAAGGCACTATTCATGAGCACTCCGCAGTACCAGGGCTACGCGCCCGCACCCGTGCAGGCCAAGACCAACACGCTGGCTATCGTGGCACTTATCTCAGTGTTCTTCATCAACGTGCTCGGGATCATCTTGGGGCACATCGCCCTGAACCAGATCAAGACCACAGGTGAAGGGGGCCGCGGCCTCGCTATCGCCGCTCTGATTATCGGCTACTTGTCAGTGGTCATCGGCATCATCGTCGTCATCGCGCTCGTCGGAGCCGCGGCTTCCCAGCGCTGACCGTACTTCAATAGCCCCCGTCTGGCACGTCCGGACGGGGGCTTTGCCGTCTTCTGGCAGTGGACCTGGCTGCTGCTTCCCCCGCCACCACCCAATGGTGTCGCAGCGTCGCCGTCCAACGGATTTGTTCTTTACAAACCAACTTCTTGACCTTTGTGTTGGTACGTTGTGTTTGCCGCTCCGCGATGGCGGGCCGGGGGACCCATATTCGGACTAGGCAGGCATCGCCCATGAGCACACCCCAGTACCGGCCGCAATACCAGGGCTACGCCCCTACGCCGGCCAAAACCAATGCGCTGGCCATCATAGGGCTGATCTCAGTACTGTTCATCTACCCGGTGGGCATCGTCGTGGGGCACATCGCCCTGAGCCAGATCAAGACCACTGGTGAACGCGGACGAAGCGTGGCCATCATCGCCTTGGTTATCGGCTACGTGTTGCTGCTCGCGTACTTCCTTGGGGGCATCATCCTGCTGTGGGCAGCGCACCAGTCAGCCCTGGCCCCCTAGCCCTGCTTACTGCATATCACTCACGACTCGATGGGGGACGACTGAATGTTGGAGCTGAAGCGCATCTATTGGACCAGGCTATGCCTCCGCCTGGCGTACTCAGCGGTGATGGTGTGGGTTTCCATGTCCGTCGTAGCAGCGCTCATGCCGAAAGCGGCGGCCGTTGCCGGGGCCAGCCCGGCTTCCGCCACGGAGGTTCTGCGCGGACTGTTCGACGGCGTCGTTGCCGCGGTCACGCTGCCGGGCCTGGTCGCCGTCGTGCTGGTCATTGTCGCTGCCGTCACCAAAGCCCGCGATGTCCGGCGGCGGGATCCCGTGCGGCGCTTCGCGCGCCAGCAGAGCCGCGAGGGTATGGCCCGGGCCGGCGGCCAGTGTGAGATGGAGGCAGGATTCCGGCGTCGTTGTTCCCGGCCCGCCGAGCACGGCGACCATTTCTATCCATGGTCCAAAGGCGGGTCCACAAGCCTGCAGAACTTCGTCGCCGCCTGCGCCAGATGCAACCGTATGAAGGGCGCCAAGATTCCTTCGCCGGGCCAACAGGAACGACTGGAACGACGACGGCGGGGGGACGTTGCGTTCGAAGGCCCTGTCAGTGTGGGCGAACGGCGGTCGCTCCGCTAAGACACATCAAGGGTGCGGAAGCAGAAGATGACGACGTATTGAGACACTGATCGTCCGCACTGGAAAGTCGGAGTTCGGGGAGGGCGCAAAAGGGGCGTATTAAACAGAAATGCGGCAAGGATTCCAGCCTTTACAGAATGGGATCCTTGCCACATTGAAATTCAAGAATAGACAGACAGCCTATTTCAGATTCTTGTCGTCCTGCGGTGGAGTCTCAGCATGAGGGCTAGATAAAGGCGCCTTAGACTTAGCCTTTCGATACGCCTTGGAAACGTAGTAAAAGACAATCGCCAGTGCCGCCAGAAACATCAAGATCAGCGGGCCAAAGGAAAGGACTGCTTCCGAGAAAGTAGGAACTACAGGGTCCATAACTCTAAATCACACCCATCCGCAGGAAACGACTCCGGGGCCACTGGTTACCAGCCTGAGGTTACCGGACCGTGTGGAGTGGTTCCACCCGAAAAGGCTGCGGGTCACGGTGACGGTGGTCTGGAATTGACCTCGTCCGCCGGAAGCAGAGTGGCTGAAGTTGCTAAAGGAGACACTCGACCCGGGTTCGTAGGAGTGCATCACATAGGCAGTTGCGTTGCTTGTTGACAACACCACGCCGCTTCCCGTGACGTACGATCCGGTGAGGCGTACCTTGGTCACGCTGACTCCCGCAAAGCTGAAGTCGGCGTCGCAGTTGGCGGTCACGCTGTATGTTGACTGGATCGAGAACATCCCACTGGCCCTTGCAGCAGGGGATGTGCAGTCGCCCGTCCGCAGAACCTCAACGCCGCTACCAGCACGCTGTGAGGCTTGAACCACTCCTTCACCCAGGATGATCCTGGCGAGTTCTGATTTCTTGTCCTTTCCGAGGCCGTCCAGCGCTGCCAAGGAGCTTGTAGCTGCCGCGTCTCCTGTGTTCGCCGCTGAAGTCAGCTTCTGCCTCAGCTCAGCAATAACCTGGTTCTCTGCTGCCACCCCCGACGGAGCTGCTGCAACCTTTCCAGCTGCTTCCCTCGAGGTGTCTGCGTACGCGGGTGCGACTGTCCCCGCCGCCATCAAGGCGGACAGAGAAATGGCTACGAGAGCGGCTTTGATATATTTCGACAAAATAGTACCCCCAATTACAGAATTTGACCTTACCAGCCAAACACATATTCAGACCATTGGCCAATTGGACGTCGCCCATTATTTGGCTACTTTAAAACCAGCTGAATCACAAAATCATGTGACTGGAGGATCAGAATTTATTCTGATACGGTTTATATGCGGTACTTATAATTCACGCAACGAATTGAATAGTATCTAACCGCGTATAAGAATTAATGGCACCCCAAATCGGCCAGTACCCGGTTAGCAGCTTTTGCCGCGCCGTTAACCGCGCATTCACGTCCTCCTCAGGACCCGTCCAACCGGCCTCCCTACGTTGGAAGTCATGGACAACATTTCACGCAGGTCCCTTCTTTCCGTCGGCCTCGGGGCCGGGCTGGTCGCCGCTCTGCCAGGTGCCGCCGTCGCCACCTCGATAGCCGACGACGCCGGTCTCCGCACCGATCCCTTCCTGCTGGGCATCGCCTCGGGCGAGCCGTGGCCGGACGGCTTCGTGATCTGGACCCGGCTGGCGCTGGACCCCATCGCTGAAGACGGACTGGGCGGCATGCCGTCCCGCAACGTCGCGGTCGCTTGGGAAGTGGCTGAGGACGCAAGCATGCGCACCGTGGTGGCCCGCGGCGTCGAGCAGGCCCGGATCGAAACCGCACATTCCGTCCACGTGGAGCTGAAGGGCCTCAGCCCCGGGCGCGAGTACTTCTACCGTTTCCGCACCGGCCCGCACATCAGCCAGATAGGCCGCACCCTCACCAGCCCGGCGCCGCACGAGACCCCGGCGGCGCTGGCCATGGCGTTCGCCAGCTGCTCGCAGTACGAGCACGGCTACTTCACCGCCTACGCGCGGCTAGCCCAGGACCACCCAGATCTGGTGCTGCACCTGGGTGACTACCTGTATGAGTACAAGAAGGACAGCTACGTGATCGGCGGCGGCAACCCGCGCGACCACCAGGGTCCGGAGACCTCCACCTTGCAGGGTTACCGGCAGCGGCACGCGCAGTACAAGTCCGACGCCGACCTGCAGGCAGCGCACGCCATCGCACCATGGCTGGTGGTGTGGGATGACCACGAGGTGGACAACAACTGGGCTGACGAGGTCCCAGAGAACACGGACGCAGCCCAGCTGAACGACACCACCGAGCGGTTCCGGCAGCGCCGCGCCGCCGCGTTCCAGGCGTACTACGAGAACATGCCACTGCGGGCTTCGTCCGTGCCGGCCGGGTTCGACATGAAGATCTACCGCACCATCCAGTGGGGCCAGCTGGCCAATTTCCACATGATGGACACCCGGCAGTACCGCGACGACCAGCTCGCAGGGGACGGCTGGAAGAAGAATGTGGCCGAACGCCTGGCCGCGGACCGCACCATCACTGGGGCGGAGCAGGAGAAGTGGCTGCTGGACGGCTTCAGGAACTCCACCCAGCGCTGGGACATCCTGGGCCAGCAGGTGTTCTTCGCCGAGAAGGACAGGAACCAGGCCCCGGACATCGACGACGTCTCCATGGACGGCTGGGACGGCTACGCCGCATCCCGACGCCGGATCACGAAGGGCTGGGTGGACGCGAACGTGCGCAACGCCGTCGTCCTCACCGGCGACGTGCACCGGAACTGGGCCAACGACCTCAAGGTGGACTACAAGGACCCGGCCTCCCCCGTGGTCGGCTCGGAACTCGTCTGCACCTCCATCACCTCCACCGGCAACGGCTCAGGCTCCACCACGGACCCGGTGATGGCATGGAACCCGCACCTGAAGTTCTACAACGACAACCGCGGCTACGTGAACACCCGCATTACGAAGGATGCGATGACAGCTGACTTCCGGGTGCTGGACTACGTCACCACGCCGGGCTCCCCCGTCAGCACGAAGGCCTCCTTTGCCATCCGGGACGGGGTGCCAGGGCTGGTGGCGCGGGGCTAGGGCTGGACAATGTTCACGAGCTCTGACCGGCTTCCTGTCTCCAGGTCCTCGGTAAGGACCAGCGCAGCGACCTCGGGGCAGTGATATTTATGCTCCCGGGCATTCTTTTCCAGCGGCGTCCAGTCATAGACCTTGACGCAGTTGGTGTAGGTGCGGTTTTTCGTGGTGACGGTCTCGCCGGTAGCTAGGGTGTCCCGGATGTCTTCGGCATGGCCAATGTAAAATTCCTGCCTATAGGAATCGCCGATGCGCTGTTCGGCCTTCATCCAGATGCCTGCTTTTGCCCCGTCTTTTCCATGAAGGAAGCTGCCGGCGCGGTTCAGCAATATCCCGTTCCAGTAGTTGTTCACGTCCTCGCCGAAGTACCAAACATCGCCGTTCTTGTGTTGGGCCAGGTAATCCCGGGTTTCCTCCACGAGCTGCCCGTTCTTGTATTCCTTATCGAGGTAGACCACTGCCTCAACGCCCTCAATGGTCTTGGTCTCCGGCAGGATTTCGATTTCGATCCTCTCGGTGACTTTTCCTTGCTCGGTGGTCTCGTACGTCATTTTTTTGCCGACAGGGAGGGCGAAGTATTGATTGGTGATGTTAGTGGTGAAATCGGCAGGGTTGATCTGGGGGGTGTACTCCGCGGCCCTGCTCCTTTTGGTGTTGTCAAAGAGAAAAAGCGCCGTCCCGCCACCAATCAGCAGCAGCACGACGACGAGAGCAAAGATTATTCTGGTTCGTTGATTCATGACCTTTCCCACTCCTTCTGAGTAGAAATTCCTGCCGGCGGTCAGAGCACCGTTGCTTGCCCATGGCCATAGGAAAAAGGTAGTGCAGCCAGTCCTGAACTTGAATACCCTCGGCGAACACTCCGAGTGGAGAGAGGCGCCTTGCAATAGCATCGGTGAAGGTACTATCTGTCTCAGCGAGGGGACATCGCCCCACATCACTTGCGGAGTCTTCTGGGGAGACCAAATGCCGCGCCGGGATCCCGTTCGCCGCTTCACACGCCAGCGCCCGCCCGGAAGGAAAGACTGGAACGACGACGGCGGGACGACGTTGCGTTCGCCGGCGCGGTTAGCGTCGGCGAACGGCAGCCGCTCCCCTGACCGGATAACTCCGATGACGTCCGGCAACCCTCCACCGGCAAATCCCCACCTAGCCAGCAGGAAGGAGCCCGGAATAGCGACGATCCGAAGCCCCTAGACCTAGCCTTCGGAGGGCTCGCCCGAGCTGTCTTGTTCCCGCACGTCATCCTCGTATGCGTATGGCCACTGACGGCGCACCGCTACTTCGTCCCAGCCAGCCTGCAAGCGATTGTGCGCCCGATTTGCCAGTATTTCGAGGGATCGCACAATTTCCCGTGGCGGCAGCTCGGGCCTCCCGGCAAAGTAGCCCAGCAATACGTTCACAGCAGTCGCTTCCTGGGGTGTCATTCGAGCCATGAGGCAACCGTAGAGCGCGAGGTCCGAGTAAGAAAGGCTCGGGGAGAACGTAGTTTTCAGGATCCAGTTCGGGACGGGCGGCGGTAGTGCTGGGGTCACGACCGAGCACTCCGCCGTGAGCCGGTCAGCCGATAGGCTCGGGCATCTGCTCTACGACGTACTGGGCATCCACCGAGGTGCCTGTTACGGGATCCGACATTTCTACTTTCCAGCTGCGGGCGAACTGGTCGACGCCGTGGGTCATTGCCACTGTGCCGGAGATGAGGACCGTACCGGGCTCGTTGAGGCCGCGTTCGCTGAGGACGTCCAGCCAGTAGTCGGGGCTCAGCAATGCTGCCAGCGAGCTGTCCTGAATGAGTTTGTCCGGGGTGTCACCCTCCCCAACCCATCCCTTCAGGGTGATCTGGTCCAAATGGTCCCGCACGTCATCGAGCCGCCAGGCCTTACTGCCCAGAACGTCCGGGCTCGCGTTCTTGCTCCAGGCCACCCCATGGACCTCAAGCTCGCGGTCTGTGTGGTCGCACGCCACCGTCAGCAGGACACCGTCCTCGGCAATCACCAGCGCCCATTCAGCTTCCCCGGAGGTCCGGCCGTGCTGCACCCGGACTTCGGCAACCTGCTGCGCCAGATACGGCGAAACCGGGTACAGCGCCGGCGTGGTGGCTGGGCCTGGCACTCCCAGTTCGGCCAGTTCGGCAATGTGGGCCTGCACTTCCTTCTGCTCCCGCCCTGCATAGCCGGCGTTCAGGAGGTGCTTGACCTGCACCTTGCGGGTGCTGCCGTCGGGAAGTTCGAAGATCAGAGTCGTCATGTCCTGTCCATTCTTTGCGTGTCCTGTTGAAGAAATTTACAAACCAGTAACCGAAAACGTTGGCTAATGTACAACCAGTATGCGTAATGTATACATTTAACGCCAGCGTGACAGGTCACCTGCAAACTTCTCGTGGAGGACAACACCATGGCCAACGTCCCAGTTCCGGCTTCCGGCTCAGCGCTGCGTCCGGACAAGCCGATTCACCCCAAGGGCCTGTACAAGGCCTTCGCCGCCAGCCTCACCGGTACTGCCCTTGAGTGGTACGACTTCGCTGTCTACTCGGCCGCGGCCGCGATCATATTCCCCATCGTTTTCTTCCCGTCGTCCGATCCCCTGACCGGCACCATCCTGGCTTTCTCCACCTATGCGGTGGGTTACGTGTCCCGCCCGGTCGGCGGCATCATCTTCGGCCGGCTGGGTGACCGGATTGGCCGCAAGAAGGTCCTGGTGACAACCCTGATGATTATTGGCGTGGCCACCGTGCTGATCGGCGTGCTGCCCGGTTACGACAGCATCGGCATCAGCGCACCGATCATCCTGGTGCTGCTGCGCTTCGCCCAGGGCGTTGGGGTTGGCGGCGAATGGGGCGGCGCCGTACTATTCTCCAGCGAATACGGCGATCCCCACCGGCGCGGTTTCTGGGCGTCTGCAGCCCAGGTGGGCCCGCCTGCCGGTAACCTCATGGCCAACGGCGCCCTGGCCGTCCTCACCCTTACCCTTACCGAAGAACAATTCATCGGCTTCGGCTGGCGCATCGCGTTCCTGGTCTCAGCCCTGCTGGTCGGTTTCGGCCTCTGGATCCGCCTGAAACTGGAAGACACCCCGATCTTCAAGGCCATCGAGGCTCACGGCGAACAGCCCACCGCACCCGTACGCGAGGTCCTCAGCAAGGAACTCCGGCCGCTGGTCGCCGCCACACTTTGCCGGGTTGGCCCTGACGTGCTCTACGCCCTTTTCACTGTCTTTACGCTTACTTACGGCATCCAGGCCCTCGGGTACGAACGCAGCCAGGTGCTCACCGCAGTGCTGATCGGTTCCGCATTCCAGCTGTTCATGATCCCGCTGGCCGGTGCAGTATCCGACCGCTTCAACCGCCGCCTGGTCTACGGGACCGCGGCCGTAGTGGGCGCTGTGTGGACGTTCATCTTCTTTGGCATCCTGGGCGGGGACAACGAGCCGATGCTGATCGCCGGAATTGTGCTGGGCCTCATGGCGCACTCCTTCATGTACGGGCCGCAGGCGGCCTTCATTGTGGAGCAGTTCTCCCCGAGGCTTCGTTCCACCGGCAGTTCCCTGGCCTACACTTTCGCCGGCGTGATCGGCGGCGCCATCGCCCCGCTGATGTTCACGCTGCTGCTGGCTCAGTTCGGCACCTGGATCCCGGTGGCCATCTATGTAGCCGTCGCAGCTGGCGTCACCGCGGTGGGTCTGGCGCTCGGCAGGGACTCCAACACTGTTGAAGACGAGGACTACCGCCTGCTGCTTGAAGGAACCGCAGCAGCGCCCCAGGAGTCCGCGGACAGCAACTCCAAGTAACTGGTCCAGCTGATAGTGCGGTCGTCAGGTGCGTGTTCAGGTGCGAAGTTCAGGTGCGAAGCAGGATGTCCCGGGTGACAGCCAGGTGATGGTCAATGGCTTTCTGCGCCCTCGCCGCGTCGCCGGACACCAGGGCATCGAGGATGTCCTGGTGTTCGGCGCACACCTGCTCGCGCCGGCCGCCGGTGCGGAAAAGGGCCGAGATACCCACCAGGATCTGCCGGACATGGAGCTTGCTGTACGTGCGGGAGATGAGTTCGTTTCCCGCGGCATCAATGAGCAGCTGGTGGAAGAGGGTATCCAAACGGATGAACTCCTGGGCAGCCTCCGCGTCCAGGTCCTGGGGAAGCTTGGCCTGCCGGTCCAGCGTTTCCTGCATCGTCCCGGCAGGCACCTGGCCCTGTTCGATAACCAGCCGTGCTGCATGGCTTTCCAGCACACCCCGCAGTTCCATCAGCTCCGACATTTCGCGGCCCGTTACAGGGGGAACGTAGGCCCCGCGCTGCGGAATCAGTTCCACCAGACCATCGGAGACAAGCAGGAGGAGTGCCTCCCGGACCGGAGTGCGCGACACACCGATCTCGGCGGCCAGCTCCTGCTCATTGAGGAATTTTCCCTGCACATCCGGATCGATGAGGATATTTTCACGCAGGTACGCGTACGCCTTCTCCCGGCCGGACGCCGCAGTCACCGAACTTTTTCGCATACATTATGTATACAACAGACTGGAGTTATTTCATGCGTTTAGCCGTCGCCCAAGTAATCACCGGAGCGGATCCCCTAGCGAATCTGGAGCTGGTTCGAGAATACGCCACGCGGGCCAAAGCCTCCGGCGCAGGGCTCGTGGTGTTTCCCGAAGCGGCGATGCAGGCCTTCGGCAACAGCCTGGCGGACATTGCAGAACCCCTGGACGGGCCGTGGGCCACCGCCGTCCGCAGCATCGCCAAGGATCTGGACATCGCCGTCGTCGCGGGCATGTTCACGCCGGGAACGGGCGGCCGCGTGCGCAACACGCTGCTGGTGACCGGTCCGGGGATCGACACGTCCTACGACAAGATCCACCTCTTTGATGCCTTCGGCTTCGCCGAGTCCGATTCAGTGGACGCCGGCACATCACCGGTGACCTTTGAACTCAATGGCACGGTGATAGGCCTCGCCACCTGTTATGACGTGCGCTTCCCCGCACTGTTCACGGCCAACGCCCGCGCCGGCGCCCAGGTCAACATCGTCTGCGCTTCGTGGGGTGCCGGCGAAGGCAAGGCCGAGCAATGGGACCTGCTGATCCGGGCCCGCGCTGTAGACAGCACCACGTTCGTGGTGGCATGCGGACAGGGCGATCCCGCGAGCATCGGCCTGCCGCCCACCGGCGCCGCGCCCACCGGCGTTGGCCGTAGCGCCGTGATATCGCCCCTCGGGTCACCCATATTCACCTTGGGCACGGAGCCGGAACTCGCTGTTTTAGACATCGATCCGACGGTGGTGGAAGACGTCCGCGCAAAGCTGCCCGTGCTGGCCAACGCCCGAAGCCTCTGAGGCGAAACAACTATGAATACAACCTCCACCTTGCAGGGTTACCGGCAGCGGCACGCGCAGTACAAGTTCGACGCCGACCTGCAGGCAGCGCACGCCATCGCACCGTGGCTGGTGGTGTGGGATGACCACGAGGTGGACAACAACTGGGCGGACGAGGTCCCGGAGAACACGGACGCCGCCCAGCTGAACGACACCACCGAGCGTTTCCGGCAGCGCCGCGCCGCCGCTTTCCAGGCGTACTACGAGAACATGCCGCTGCGGACCTCGTCCGTGCCGACCGGGTTCGACATGAAGATCTACCGCACCATCCAGTGGGGCCAGCTGGCCAACTTTCACATGATGGACACCCGGCAGTACCGGGACGATCAGCTCGCCGGGGACGGCTGGAAGAAGAACGTGGCCGAACGCCTGGCCGAGGACCGCACCATCACCGGGGCGGAGCAGGAGAAGTGGCTGCTGGATGGCTTCAGGAACTCCACCCAGCGCTGGGACATCCTGGGCCAGCAGGTCTTCTTCGCAGAGAAGGACAGGAGCCAGGCGCCGGACATCGACGACGTCTCCATGGACGGGTGGGACGGCTATGCCGCGTCGCGCCGCCGGATCACGCAGGGCTGGGTGGACGCGAACGTGCGCAACGCAGTGGTCCTCACCGGCGACGTGCACCGCAACTGGGCCAACGACGTCAAGGTGGACTACAAGGACCCAGCCTCCCCCGTGGTCGGCTCCGAACTGGTGTGCACCTCCATCACCTCCACCGGCAACGGCTCCGGCTCCACCACCGATCCCGTGATGGCCTGGAACCCGCACCTGAAGTTCTACAACGACAACCGCGGCTACGTGAACACCCGCATCACGAAGGATGCGATGACCGCTGACTTCAGGGTGCTGGACTACGTCACCACGCCGGGCTCCCCCGTCAGCACGAAAGCGTCGTTCGAGATCCGGGACGGGGTGCCGGGGCTGCAGGCGCGGGGGTAGCGTCCCAGCGAAGCGCCCGACCGGGTTTTGCCGGCCGGGCGCTGCTCGGCAGTCATCCGGATGCCGGCGTTTGCCCCGTCTTTTCCGTGGAGAAGGCTTCCGGCGCGGTTCAGCAATGCCCGTTCCAATAGTTGTTCACATCCTCGCCGAGGTACCACACATCGCCGCGAGCAGTCGCGCTGCTGCGCTTCGCGCTACCGCGAAGGGCTGCGGGAAGGTACGCATTCCCGTTGTCACGAGCCCGCCCTCGTACAGAAGCATCAACGCATCGGCTGTCTGGGCAGCATCGGCAACGGACGCTTGCCTGCACAGTTGCTCGAGCAGGTCCCTCAACCACTTCTTTTGGCGGATCGCTTCCGCCGCAATAGGGCTCTCCGGGTCATCTGTCTCTGCCCGCGCGTTGATCGCGCAACACCCTTTGTCGCTGTTGTCGATGGCCCACCGCCCGGAGATGTCGAAAATCGCGAGGATCTGCTCGTTGCCGGCTGCGGGTACCTGCGCGAGTTCATTTTCGAGGTACTCACGCCACCGGGCGTCACGCCGTCGGAGGTAGGCCACCGCCAGGGCCTCTTTCGAACCGAACTGGTCGTACAGTGTCTTCTTGGTTACGCCAGCCGCCGCGGCGATCGTATCCACCCCTACCGCGTGGATTCCTTCTCGGTAGAACAGCTCGGACGCGGCCTGCAGAACCAGTTCCGCTCCTTTCGTGTACTTGGGCAGCTGACTCGCTTCTCGGGCCAGCTCTTTACGGCGATCTTCGGTCATCATGCATCCACTATACCGTTCTGTATACTAATTGGCATGAGTAAACAGAGCGGTATACCCCAACGCATTGTCCTGATCGGTGCTTCCCTCGCTTTCGTTCTCAGTTGGAGTTCCGGTTTTCTCGTAGCCAAGATCGGCACCGCCGGCGCCCCGGCGCTCACGGTGGTCCTCTGGCGATTCCTCATTGTCGCGGTGATCCTGGCGCTCGCCCTCGCCGGAACCGCCCTCCGAGAAAACATCATCCGTCGTCGGGCGGGCGGCATCGGTTCGCAAAACCACCCCGGGAGACCCTCCCGCGGCTCAGTCATTCCCGGCGCGGACCTGCCGGCTTGGCGCGACATCCGTCCCCATATCGTCATCGGCTTCTTCGCCCAATTCGGCTACGTCGTACCTATCTACCTGGCCATCGCCGCCGGCGTCTCGTCGGGGACCACCGCGCTCATCGATGCCATCCAGCCACTTGTCGTCGCCACTCTCGTCGGCCCGCTCCTCGGGCTCCGCGTCCGCGCCCTCCAATGGCTTGGACTCGTGTTCGGCGCCAGTGGCGTCGCCCTGATCGTGGCTTCGGACGCATCCGCAGTCGCGTCTCCGGGCCCCGCTTACTTACTCCCGCTCGTCGCCCTCGCGAGCCTCGTCACGGCCACCTTCGTGGAGCGCCGCACCTCGGCACGCCTGGGCGTGGTTGCCACCCTGTCCACGCATGCCGCCGTCACTCTCGTGGCGGTTGCCCTGCTCGCGTGCCTCACCGGAACCCTAGCCCCGCCGGCCACCCCTGCCTTCTGGATCTCCACCCTGGTGATCGCGATCGTCCCCACCCTCGTTGCCTACGCCCTGTATTGGTTCCTCCTCCGCCGGATCGGCATCACCAGGCTTAACGCCCTCCTCTTCCTGGTTGCCCCTACCACCGCAGTCGCCGGGGCCCTCCTGTTTGCCGAACCGTTCACTCCCGCCACCCTCGCCGGCCTGGTCCTCGGGTCCGCCGCCGTCGCACTGGTCCTGTGGCCCGAGCGTTCCTCCACGCATTCCCCCTGCGCTTCCCCAGCCGATTCGGTCGACGCCGATTTCCAGACAGGCGAAGCGCCCCTTCACCAGCGCCTTGAAGAAACCAGTCGCTAGGGCAGGAGCCGGAGGTGTGCGGACGAGGCGTGCGTGAAGCGAGGTTGCTGCCGAGCAGAACCAATCCGGGATGGTCCGCCTGGCCTGGCGGTCGAAGATCACTACGCCCAGCCCGGGTGGCCAGTAGGCAATATCTCCGACCTTTGTAGGTGGTGTTGACGTTTGTCAGAATCGGCCAGAGGGCGAGGCATGAAGGAACTTCTGCTGCTCAACCAGATCGTATACCTCATAGTCATCGGGAGCAGGGAGGCCTCCTTCGCTATCCAGGACGGGGCTCCGGGGCAGAGGTTGGCCGGGACCTCGCGGAGCGCTACGAGGACTTGAAGACCGTCCTCAACGTTCACCTGCGCCGCGAAGTCACCGAGGTGATGCCCGTCGTGGACAGGGTACTGACCGAGAAGGAATTGCAGGAGGGCGCGACGCACGGCATCGATCAGCTCGACAAGAAGTTCCTGGTCGGCTACCTCGGGATGGTGTTGGCCACGAATCCACCCCAAGACCAGAAGGAAATGTTCAAGGACGTCCCACCCCCGGAGGGGCAACGCATCGGAATCCCATAGGGCTGCGGGCGGGTCTCGTCGTGAAACAACCACAGCCTGGCAGGAGCGGTACGATCTGTCTCACCGGTCGGTCGTCAGCATGGACGACGCTGACGATTGATGGGGGAACTGCTCGATGGTGGAACTGAAACGTATCTACTGGGGCCGGCTGGCGCTGAAGCTGGCATACACGGGTGTGATCTTGTGGTTAGCCGCCTCAGTTGTCCTGGCGCTCATGCCGAACAAGGCTAACACCGCGGTTGGTCAGGGCCTGCCTTCTGTGACCGCCATTTTTCGCGGAATGTTCGATGGCGTCCTGACTGCGATCGCTGTGCCCGGCATATTCGTCGTCGTCCTGACCATAGCGGCGGCCATCATCGTTTCCCAAGACGTTCGACGTCGGGACCCGGTGAGGCGGTTCACGGGTCAACAGCGTCGCCAGGGTATGGCACGGGCGGATGGCCTGTGTGAGATGGAGGCGGGGTTCCGGCGTCGCTGTTCCCGGCCCGCTGAGCACGGAGACCACTTCTATCCATGGTCTAAAGGCGGATCCACAAGCCTGCAGAATTTTATCGCCGCCTGCGCCAGATGCAACCGTACGAAGGGCGCCAGGATCCCCTCGCCGGGCCAGCAGGAAAGACTGGAACGACGACGGCGGGAGTACGTTGCGTTCGAAGGCGTTGTCAGCGTGGGCGAACGGCGGTCGCTCCCCTAAGACACGCCAAGTGCGCGGAAGCCCCGAGAGATGACGAGGTGTTGAGACACTGCTGGCTGGACCCGCACCAGTTCATGGAGAGCAGCCTTGGAGGCAGCAACAGTGACCACATGGATGTTCGTGGCCGAATGTCCGATCCCCAACGATGTCGCGGGACTAATGGTCCCGGGTGAGCGCCCAACCGCTGAGTTGAAGGCGTTCCGGAACAATGGAGTTGCGGTTGGGGTGGCCACGGTTCCGCGCGCGCCGCGGTTTCGTGACTCTCTCCCCCCGCCATGAGGGTCACGCTGGTTTCCTGCTAGATCCCCTTGATCTTGGCCTGGACCAGATTGGCAAAGGGCAGCCTTCCGTAGAGGCTGACAAACTCTGCCTGGTATGCGGCTTCAGCGGAATTGACCTCGTCCGCTGCCAATTCTTTCCAGGCGATGATCAATGACGGAGATCCGGCGAGCTGCCAAAGAAGCCTCCCGCCCCAATGGCCAACGGGCTTGCCGCGGCCGAAGTCAGCGAACTCTTGAATGCGCTTTCGGAGTCCCCGGTTGCCGCTGCTTCCCGGACCAGCTTTTCCGATGTAGAGGACATCCGCGTCCTCAATCCATTCCTTTTCCAAGGCGGGTTGGAGCAGGGATGGATCCTGCTTCTTGAAGTGTCCTCCCACGCTTGCCGCAAGGAACAACCGTTCGAAGCCCTCGGGTTTGAGCACTGCATAGATTCCAGGGATCTGTGGAATCTGCTTGATTTCCAGTTGTTCGAACGATTGAAATCCCATAAATCCGTCGTTTTGGAGCGTTAATTGGTTGATCTGCAATGGGTATTCCTTATTTCGTGGCGTCATGAAAGTTTGCTTGCAACAGGGCTTAACTCAAATCCGCAGCAGCTTCGGCAGGTAGCCCTCACCTACGACGGGAATCCCATAGCTGCGGGCCTTTTTCGCCTTGCCGGACAAGCTGTCCGGATCTGCGGCAACCAGCAGCTTCACCGCTTTTGTGATGGCAGGGTGAGGGGCAAAACCCGCGGCGCGAAGGTCAGCTTCGATGTCAGAACGATCCCGCGACATTTCACCAGTGAGGACAACTTTGTCACCTGCTGCCAGCGCCAGGGACTGGACTGCCCCTCCCGTTTCTTCGTCCTGCCCGATGACGGGCCCAGCAAGTCCCTGAGTAATGGACTCTTGGCTGATGTCGAGGAGATCGCCCACAAGACGAATGTCAGCTGCCTCCTCGGGAGTGATGACTCCGTCTTCCCAGGCGGCGGCGAGCATGGAAATCATGTACTTGATGTGGAGCTGTTCCGCGGTGCTTCGGCTTAGGCCCAGGGAATCGGCAAGGGTCACGAGCCCATCCGCCTCAGACGCCGAGATCTGCCGGTCCAAGAGTGCCCTGTCAAGCATTGCCAAGTATGCACTGTGTTCGTCAGAGCCCCCGACCTCTGGCAGGCGGTTGACCAGTCTTTCCAGGAAGTGAGGTTGGGGCTCGCTTCCTGAACGACGAAAAGCCCGCGGCAGACGTTTCGGCTCCACCGTGGGCCACGACGCAAAGTAGGCCCTGTCCAGGGAGGCGAACCATTCCGGATTCTCCCCATCCATCCGGATGTAGTTGCTGAGAACATGGGCGGCCGCTTCTGCGTCGTCACCGGCCGAGTGCGCGTTTTCGAGATCCAGCCCGAAGCTGTCGCAGCAGTCCTTCAGTGAGCGGCCCGCACCGGGAAGGTAATGGCGGGCCAGCTTCATCGTGCACAGGCATTCGTGAACTTCAAACGGCAACGCCAAACCCGCGCGGTCCATTTCGTGTGAAACGAAGCGATAGTCGAAGTGAACGTTGTGGGCGACCAGTACTCGGCCGGCCAGCAGCTCCATCACGTCATGGGCGATGTCACCAAAAACTGGAGCATGCAGGATGTCGGCAGCCCGGATGCCGTGGATGTGCTGGGGCCCCAGATCCCGCTGTGGATTCACCAGTGTCTCCCAACGGTTACTGACCGTACCGTCCGGATCGACGTGCACCACAGCGATCTCGGCAATGCGGTGGCTCCCTGGAAAGAGTCCGGTTGTTTCCACATCGACGACGGCGAATCCTGCGTTCATGGTGTTGTCCCCTAATTGACTACTGCGTCCACTGCGGAAGAGTTCTTGGTCCGCGCCTGTGCCACTATCGCATTTAGCTCTGACATCTTGGGGGTACGCCACTACAGTTTGGGTGGTATTCCTTGGCACGGGCCGTGACAGCGACTAACGTCACGGTTGCGGGGTCAGACTCCTAGTTCCCGATTGGTCACCCGACGTCCACCTTGCGGGGTTAGCGGCAGCGGCATCCCCAGTACTAGATCGCCGCCGTTGAGTCCGTCGGACCCGGTGGTTGAGTCCAGCGGTCTCCTATGGAGGCCACAAACTACGCGCCGCGGCCAGCAGACGCCAGTTGACGCTCCGCCACGTGCTCACGGGCTGGGTGATCGCCGGAGGACTCCAGCCGTTTGTTTGCCCAGCGGCGGAGGGGCTGCTCCACCAGGCGGAAGGACGCGTAGGCCAGCAGCACGGTCAGGGCCGCAGCCAGCGCGATGCGTAGCGGCAATTCCGGAATCAAAGGCATCAGCAGGAGGTACACAGGGATGTGCCAGAGATACATCGCATAGGACAGGTCACGGCCGGGTCCGGCAAGCCAGGGGTGGCTGAGGACCCGTGCCATGAAGCCGGCGGGCTCCAGGACAAGTGAGCCGATCAGCATCGCAGTCAACAGGGAAAGCACTGTGGGGCCGGCGGCCCAGAAGGCGTCGAACCAAGGGCCCGGCGTGTCCGGTTCCTTCAGCAGGAACAGCGCTGCCACCAGGGTGAGGGCCGCCAGCGGCGCACCCCGCCGTGCAGCAGACTGAAGGGAAAGGTGAAGCGTGGAACCCGGGCGGATACTGGTGAACAGCAGGGCCAAAGCACACCCGATCAGCAACTCATCGGCCCTGGTGTCCGGCCCGTTGTACAAGCGCCCCAGCGGCGCACCGGCCAAAACCAGCAGGGACCGTTCCAGCAGGAAGGCCGCCGCCAGGCCGGCAGTAGCCCAGGCGACGGTCGGGACTCTCCAGAACCGCAACATCACCAGCAGGAGCAGCGGCCACACCAGGTAGAACTGCTCCTCCACGGCGAGAGTCCAGGTTGGGCCGAGAGTCTCCCCTGTGATGGAGCCGCCGAACACGCCGACGTGGGCCAGGTTCATGACGTACGCGGCCGCCGGCAGGACAAACCCCGCTTGACCGCCCCACGCGGAGTCCGGACAGACTAAACCGACGGCGACGATCACCGCGCACAACGCTAGGAGTGCGGGCCAGAGCCGGGCCAGCCGCTTGGCATAGAAAATGCCGAGCGGCAGCCGTCCGGTGGCTAGCCGCTCCTTCAGGATCAGCAGGGTGATCACAAAGCCGCTGAGCGTGAAGAAGACGTCCACGCCGATGAAGCCGCCCGGAAGGAGTTCCGTAGCCGTATGAAAAAAGAAAACACCGATCACAGCCACGGTGCGGAGCCCGTCGAGGGCGTGCTTCCGCCCGGAGATCAGCCCGTTTTCGGGGGCTGCGGGACGTTCTCGGGCTGACAATTTTCCACTGCTCGACCTAAAATCCATCCGTCCAGCCTACATAACGTTTCGGTAACTGCCCTGAATGAAGTCTGGACACATGCTTGAAACGTGGGACTGAGCCCCTCGAACTCACACACGTCTTGATCTCGAGACCGCACAGGCCCAGTCCCGTCGACAGTAGAGCGATGCGCGGACTCACAGCAGCAGCGCAAACCCTGAATCGGTCTATTGCACGCTAGTCGTTGGGGATTAGTTCAACGTCCCCGCTTGGCCACTGCCGCGCCTCAACGCTTCTCCAGCCGCGTCGGCCGGCACCTGATCCTGCCTTCATCGACGCCGCCCAGCTGCCAGAGAACATCTCACTGGAGCGCGGCAGCACCTGGCAGGAATTCGACCATGGGTGCCGGCATCCACCTTGCGGTTTTATGAGGCGTGGCGTTACTCGAACGAGGCCAAGGAACGCGTCCGGCCAAGCAGGGAGTCCGCTTGCCCGGCCGCTGCCAACCGAATCTTTTCAGGAGCCACCGAAGCCGCGGCGTCCTCGTCGAGGGTGGTCTGCTTTCGTCCAAGTCAGCAATGAGGAGGGCACGGATCGAATCCATGTTCGATCCGCGCGCCTTTCGCGTTCCAGGTCAAAAACCTGACAGGATGTCGCCATGACGTCACATTCTCCCGAGCAGGTCAAGACTCTTCTCACCCATGCACTGGAACGGTTCAAGAAAACCGAGCTGGCCTCAGCATTAGGGGTGGAAACCCGAACCATTGCCCGATGGGCTGCCGGAGAGAACACGCCCAAACCTTTCGTTGGTGCAGCGCTGGAGTCGCTGCTGACGCCCTCCTCAATCCAACTTCACGAAAACCCGGACTTCACGTTTATCGACACCTTCGCCGGAATTGGCGGAATACGCCAAGGCTTTGAGAAACATGGTGGCCAATGCGTGTTCACGGCTGAATGGAATGCATTTTCCAAAAAAACCTACACGGTGAACTTCGGTGAAGGGCACGAGTTCATCGGGGACATCGTCGGCCAGCAAGGCAACGTTCCAGCCCATGATGTCCTGCTCGGCGGGTTCCCATGCCAGCCGTTCTCCATCGCCGGCGTAAGCAAGAAGAACTCACTCGGACGCCCTCACGGCTTCGAAGACCCGACCCAAGGGACGTTGTTCTTCGAACTTAAAGAGATTATCAAAACCACCCGCCCCGCGGCATTTGTGCTGGAGAACGTGAAAAATCTGAAGTCTCACGACCGCGGGAACACTTTCAAGGTCATCATGGCAGTGCTTCGGGACGAATTGGGCTACGACGTCTATGAGAAGGTGATCGACGGCGGACACTTCACCCCGCAGCACCGTGAGCGCATCATCATTGTCGGGTTTTCGAGGAAGACCGAGTTCACGTGGGACGACTTGGTCCTCCCTGAGAAGACCAGCCACAAGCTCGGGGACATCCTGCACCGAACCGACGGCACCGAACCTGTTCTGCCGCACGATGGCGACAAATACTTCAACCATGCAGAAAATAAGGTCAACGACAAGTTCACCTTGACGGAGAACCTGTGGAAGTACCTGCAGGATTACGCCAAGAAGCACAAAGCTGCCGGGAATGGGTTTGGCTTCGGGCTCGTCAACTCCGAAGGCCGTACTCGCACCCTCTCCGCCCGCTACCACAAGGACGGCTCGGAAATCTTGGTCGAGCAGCTAGGACAGCGCCCCCGCAGGCTTACGCCCCGCGAATGTGCCCGTCTCATGGGCTTCGATGACTCCTTTGTCATCCCCGTCTCGGACACCCAGGCCTACAGGCAGTTCGGCAATAGCGTCGTCATGCCCGTATTCCAAGAAGTCGCGCGCATCATGAAACCGCACCTGATGCAGGTCAAGGCGACTCTAGACGCGGAGCAGGCGGAACTTGAAGCAGCCAGCGCACATGAAGACTCGGCCACAACGGCCGCTGTGGAAGCAGCAGCCTGAGCAGTGATCAATATTGGGGACTATTTCCAAGGCTTCGCTGTCAAGGTCCTAGCCGACGTTGACGTCAACAAGCTCTCATCCAACCAGCACGAGTTCAATGGCAGCAAAGGATTCCGGAAACTCCTGGGTACGCCTGTCGGCAAGAACTACCTGCCGACTAAAATGGCTTACCTCGATGATGATCTGGAGGAGATGCCTGAGCTCTTTGAAACGTCACTGACCTGGTACGACACTCGGGAGAAAGACGAAACTAGGGGGCCGGAGTACCGACTCCTCTATCTCTCGGAGGCCGAGCACATCATCTACCGCGCCACGGCCGGGGACGTGCTTTTCCTTGTCAAGGAAGAAGACGGGAACCTGATTCTCGTGATTGCCAAGCAGGGATCGACGATCCTGCGGCAGCTGCAATGGATCTTCGACGTCCAGCGAACCAACGAAGACCTGTTCGTCGCCACCGATATGGGCAAACAACCCGGTCGGGAGGAAATGGCCAGCGAGGAACTCCTCGCCCTTCTCGGCATCGACGTAGATTTGGGCGACGACGACCTGCTGGATTCCATCCTGCGGCGCTTCAACAAGACCATGTGGCCGTCTACGCTGGAATTCGCCAAGTACGCTCGCTCCATGGTCAAGTACGCCGAGCCGGTTGTAGATCCAGATGAGACCCTGATGCGCTGGGTGAGCATGGAGCATCGGATGTTCCGCACTCTCGAGAAACATCGCATCAGTGAAAGCATCGCCAACGGATTCCTTGGACAAGACGGTGCGGTGGACGTCGACGCGTTTCTCAAACTGTCGCTGTCCGTTCACAATCGGCGGAAATCCCGGGCAGGGCTTTCCTTAGAGGAGCACATTTCTGCCATCCTCAGCGCCAACGGTGTTCGGTTTGAAAAAAAGGCCAAGACTGAAGGTAAGAAGGAACCCGACTTCCTGTTTCCCTCCAAGGCCGCATACGACGACCGGACATTCCCGCCCTCGTGCCTGACGATGCTGGGATCCAAAACCACACTCAAAGACCGGTGGAGGCAAGTCCTCAACGAGGCAGACCGCATCCCGGATAAACACCTGCTCACGCTCCAGCCTGCAATTTCCGAGGATCAAACGGCCGAGATGCGCGCTGAAAGGCTCCAACTCGTGATCCCACGCGAGTTGCACACCCAGGGATTTAGCCAAGCGCAGCAGATATGGCTGATGGGGCTGGATGATTTCATTATCGAGGTCAAGGCCCGGGAAAATTTAGCCACTCGCCCTGAACGGTCCGCCCATGGCTGAGTGGAAAATCCAGGATGCCCAACTGTTAGTAAGTGAGCAGGCCATCTGGCGGCCAGCCACGGTGCAGGAGATTGCCAAAGCGGCCGCCGACCCTAGCCAAAATATCCGTCCGGCCACCGGACTGCGCTTCGGGCGCATCGCACTGGCCCCGGTCGTGGTTCTTCGAGGAGCCTTGCCCGATGCGGCGAGTGTATGTGTAGGTGTCCGGCGGGGCACCTCGTTCATCCCAGTTCCCGGCGCCGACGCCCAGGGGGTTATCCATGACTCCCGTTGGCATCCGTTGGACGTGGCTGCATCGCGCGCCTGCTTCGCGTTCCTCGATAAGCACGCACTTGCCCAGGACTCCGAGATCTCCCTCGGTACTTATCTAGCCGTAAAGGCCGACGCCACCGGCGCGGGGCTGGTGGTTGATGACACGGGACCGGACGACAAGCTATCACCGGCCAGTGTGGCCAGTGATTTCACTGCCCTAGGTTTAGGGATCGATCTGTTTCCCTACCAGCAGATTGGCGCGGAGTTTCTCGTAGCTATGGCCGGACGAGGCGTCGGAGTGCTGTTGGCAGACCAGATGGGCCTCGGCAAAACCGCACAGGCGATCGCCCTGCTGCTGGACCAGCACAATCACGGCCCCTCCCTGATCGTTTGTCCAGCGTCACTGCTGCGGAACTGGTCCCGGGAAATTGGGCACGTTGCTCCGGCCCTCACGGTCACTACCCATGCAGGGCCGCTGCGTACCGGAGTGGCTAGCGGCTTGACCGGGCATGACGTCGTGATTACCTCCTACGAAACCTTGGTGAGCGACCTGAGCTTCCTTACCGACATTCCCTGGAACGTCCTCGCTTTGGACGAGGCGCAGATGATCCGCAACCCGGAGACGGCCCGAGCCCAGAGCGTCAAGTCCATGAACCGGCGGGTCTCCCTGGCGCTGACCGGGACACCGGTGGAAAACCGTCTCCTTGACCTGTGGTCCATCGCCGAGTTCGTCGTACCCGCACTGCTTGGCACCAAGGAAGTCTTCGAAGAAGCCTTCCCTGACGAGCTTGAACGGGCCGAATCTCTCGGACAAATCATCGCTCCCGTCACGCTCCGGCGTCTAGTAGCTGAGGTCGCAACCGACCTGCCAGAACTGGTCAACACCGAAACCGCCTTCGAACTGCCCTCGGACGCGACACACCGCTACACTCAGGCGGCCTCCGCCAGCGCCGGCCCCCTCGCTGCCATTACAGCGCTGCGGGTCCTGTGTGCCCACGCGGACGGGCATGGGTGGGATCCGGGGGACAGCACTGCTCCCAAAGTCGAGCACACGATGAGAATCATTGCAGAGGCCTTCAGTAGTGGGGAAAAGGTCTTAGTCTTTGCCTCTTTCCAACAGGCCCTCGACCGGATGTTCGAGACCGTGGAGAACCGGCACCCCAACGCCTTCCTGGCCGTCCTAGACGGAAGGGTTTCGGTATCGGACCGGCAAACGATCATCGACCTCTTCACTGCGTTCCCGGGTCCAGGGGCTCTACTCATGAACCCCCAAGCCGCCGGCATCGGGCTCAACATCACGGCAGCGAACCACGTCATCCACTTCAACCCCGAATGGAACCCCGCGCTGACCAGCCAAGCCACGGCACGCGCCCACCGCAGAAAACAGACCCTGCCGGTCACCGTCCATCACCTCTTCTACGAAAATACCGTGGAAGAGGATGCGCTCCTCCGCTCCGACTGGAAACGCGCCCTCGCACGACGCGTGGACGACGGCGCGATCACCACGAGAAAAGGACCCACAGCATGACGCGGCTTGGCGAGGTCAGGAAACTCCTCAGCGCAAACGATCTCGGCCTTACGGGGAGCCATCAGTCTGGTATCACCATCCCGAAAAATCCGGACATCCTTGCGTTCTTTCCTCCTTTGGATTCTGCCGTCTACAACCCTGACTTCTGGATGAGTGTCGCAACACCGCAAATAGGTCAGCATTGGTCGCTGCGCTTCATCTACTACAACAACGAAACCCACGGCCAAGGAACTCGGAACGAGTACCGGCTGACGCATACCACCCAAATGCTTCGCGCCTTATCAGCATCCGCGGGAGATGTGCTTGCGTTCCGACGCAACAGCTTCGGCGACATTGAAGCCGTGCTCCATGAAGCCAAAGACCTAGCCGAGCCAGCAGCCACGGAAACAGTGCTGCGCAATGGATGGCGCATGATCATCACCAACATCGAGGACTGAATTATGACAAAAAACACGAAAATCGTTCTTCCCGACACGACGCGAGTCATCGAGGGTTTCCGCGATACCGGATACACCTTCGAAGCATCGATCGCTGACATTGTAGACAACTCGATCGGCCCCGGCGGCGCGCAGAATGTGTCTATCAGGATAGGACTGGACACAGAGAACGACCCCATCGTGGAGGTTGCCGACGACGGAGTCGGCATGGACCTCGACGGCTTGGAGAATGCCATGAGATATGGCGCCGACAGGCAAGAGAACCCGAACAGCCTGAGCAAGTTCGGCCTCGGGCTGAAGACGGCATCCACGCAGTTCTGCCGCCGGCTGGTTGTGGTCTCACGTCCTCTCGACGCCGAGCAGTCCTACGCAGCGGCTTGGGATCTTGACACGGTGGCAGAAACTGGCCGCTGGGTCCTAGAACACGATGTCGCCGACGAGACTGAAGCAGCGGCCCTCGACGATGCCTTGGACGAGCTGTCCTCCTTTGCTGGCAGTGGCCCGGGAGCTGGCACGCTGATCATATGGGACAAGATCGATCGGCTCCTCAGGACGCGAAACGGCAAGGAAGCCAAAAATCGCCCCATCGCCATGAAACGCAGCGAAGCCACCCTGCGTGAGCACCTGCGCATGGTCTTCCAGCGCTTCTTGGATCCCGACGACAGCAGGGCGCGCAATGTCAACATCTACTTGAACGGTGAAAAGCTCCGCCCTTGGGACCCCTTTGCTGAAGGCGCAGGTGGGGACATGGTGAAGCAACAGAAGTTCACTTTCGAGCTCTCCGAGGGAGACCCGCACACCGCGCTGCTGCGCGCCTTCATCCTGCCCCGAAAGGACGAAGTTGAAGATCTCCAGGCATGGCAGGAAGCCGCGGTATCGCTGGGACGCCAAGGAATCTACCTGTACAGAGAAGGCAGGCTCATCGATGGGCCAAGCTGGCTCGGAACTGGAGCGGCGGAAACACACATCAACAACCTCAGGGTCGAGCTGTCCTTTGACGCCCAACTGGACCCTGTGTTCGGGGTGGGGATCAAAAAATCCGGAGTGCACATCGATGAAACGCTCGTCGAGCAACTGACAGACATCCTCGCACCGCTCCGGCGTGAAGCCAACAAGCGCTCCCGGGCTGGAAACGCAAAAGACGCCGCAGGCGGCATAAGCAGCATTCGGCCGACGGAGGTCACCCTGGGCCGGCTTAAGGGCAACCTCACTATCCCGACTATCACTGCGGGTTCCGACGGTGCTGTCGTAATGGTGAACAAGACCGGCAATGTCCCAGTCATCGGAGCCGACGGTCAACCGTCTGGAATCATCAACGTCACCGTGGAAGACGAATTCGCCTCCATGAACGTCGTCCGACGGGAATCGCTCAAGGACGGTGTGCTCTGGGATATGTCCCTCTCAACCAACAACATCCTCCAAGTAGAACTGAACGCCGGACACGACTGGTACCAAAAGGCCTACCTCCCGGTCGCGTCCAACAGCACCATGGCTCAGGCCATCGAATTTCTCTTCTACGCGATGGCCCAAGCTGAGCTCGATGCCACGAACGCGGATTCTCAGGAAATGTTCGAAGAAATCCGGGTCGACATCAGCCGCAACCTGCGCAAGCTGGTTAAGGACCTGCCATCTCCCAAAACACCCGACGACGCCTAACCCGGCCTGCCAGTGAGTCACACCCTCGACATCGCGTTGGCACGGCTGGGCGCATTCATGGCACTGCCACTGGAACCATGCGCCATCTCGCAAGCAGGCATATCCGGTACGGGAGCACGCCTTGCGAGCCTCGAGCCTGGCCGCGGACTGGTCATCGCCCTCTCAAGGACTCTGACCAGTGCCACGGCAACCGTCATGCCCGAAGACTCCGCTGGTGGGCTCGTTCGCCAGCTCGGGCAGTGGACCCAGGATAACCCGGACGCATGGAGAACTGCCGTCAAGGAAGTTAGCGCCCAAGACGTCCAATTGACCCTCAGCGTCAATCACGAAATACTCGACGACCCGCGGGAGCCACCCGGCGGTCTCTGGCGGGCCTTCAGCATTGAATCCTGGGCGCGGATGCCAGCACGGACGCCTGAAGAGATCACCCACAGCCTCATCACCGTCGCGTCCCCCGTCTTGGCCCTAGCACTGATCGGGCTCCTCGGACAGGACGACGGGATGGAGCTGCCTTCGTTCGAGCCATTGCCCGAAGGCGCGGTAACCACTGTCAAAGTGAACCGCTATGAACGCAACCCCATCAATCGTCTCCGTTGCATTAGCCACTATGGAGCCGAATGCTGGGTCTGCGGTCTCGAATTTGGAGAACGCTACGGTCCGGCCGCCGCGGGTTTCATCGAAGTCCACCACCGGATCCCTGTCTCGGCAATGGGCTTTGGGTACCTCGTTGACCCCATCCGCGACCTCGTGCCGCTCTGCAGCAACTGCCACTCGGCCGCGCACCGTCGCAACCCGCCCTATCAGCCGTCGGAAATACGAGAGCTCCTCGGCCTGCCGCCAAAACTTCCATCGCTCCCTGTGGTCGAGAGTCCCCCCGCCACACACAGCTCAGCCAAGGGGGTTTGAGGGAATGAGCTTGCCAGCTGCCAAGGCAGTGTCCACACCCACAGCCTGCCCCTAAGCCAAACGGTCAGCATTGTGATCGGGCCTATGCCGGGCGTGCCGCAAGCCCCTCCGATAGTTCATTCAGAAACCGCTGGAGCTGCTCTTTCAGAACGGCGCCCTCAATACGAGTGCCTTTGGCTCCGGTTGAAAGCAAACGTAAGCACTGGCTACCGGCACTAAACGGCTGGCATTTGCGAGAACATCTCCACACGGAGATGATGAAAAGATTCCTCGACCGGCTCGTACCGATTCCGCGCGCGTAACCCTCCCGGCCGCGGCCAGGATGTGCGGACGCCGGGTACCCTCGCTTGCATCGCTGAATCAGGCAGCGTCTGGCAAGGGCCAGACCTCATTCACCCACTGACGACTGCGATTCCAAAGGATGCGTGGTATCAGTTCAGTCGCTTGTCCAGCTCGCTGAGAAAGTACAGCATCGCATAGTATCTCGAACGATAAACGTCGGTCAGAACCATCTCAGGTTTTGCTTCAAACCGGATGCCTCGATCGTTCTTGAGCTGAATAGCCAGCTCAAATTTTTGTGCCAGAGGCACGGGTATTATGCGCGACCAGTCAGAGGCCGCATCCATGAGCGTGGGATCCAGCAGACAGTAAATTTCTTCGACTGCCTCTGCTGCGAAAAGGATTGGGGAGCCGTCGTTGAGGTCCTCCGCGGCCAGGTCACCGCCGTCGAAGAAACCGAGACGGTTGCCGGATTGGATGAATACACCCTCAATGGCCTGTCCTTCCGGGCCCAGAAGGTTGCAAATCATGGCCAGGTCGTCAAACTCCCGGGTTTGATCGATAACAGCATCGAGGTGATAGAAGCCCAGCCCATCACGACTAGTGTCAAAGTATTTGCGACCCAGCAGTGCCACGGCTTTCGATTCGCCTAGGATCGTACCGAGGGCCTCTGTAAAGTTGCCGTCATTTCCTAGGCCTTGGGTTTCACCAGATACCCAATCATGGCCGCCCCAGTAGACATGGGATTCAAGGAAATCGGCACTAAATTCCGCGCTGTCGGCTATGGCCGATTTGAAGATCGCGGTGGCCTCCGGCGAGGCTTGTTGTTGGACCGTCTCCTGCCATCTATCCTGCGAGTACTCGGGATATGATCCGACAAACATGGCCTCTCCGTAGGGTCCGAAAATCCGGTGACAGAGACCTTGGACAAGCGCAATGGACGCCAGGTCCCCTGATGTTGTTGCGAGCTCCCGTTCATATCGGGAAACAAGCCACGTTGTTTCCGATTTCGAAACTGCGGCCGGGGCGACCCAATCAGGAATCTTCCGTGGCGACATATAAGCCACCTGACCAATTGCAAAAGCCAAGGCAGGTCTGACGCCAACATGCTCCAGCCGCATTCGCAGGCCATTCGCGGCCCCATGCATGATTCCCATAGGGAGAATCATGCATCAACTCCGTCAAACCAACGACTTATTCCCGTTGGCCTAGTCTTTTGTGTCCTGCCGGTTCCAAGGGATTACGCAGAAACCGTTGCCCATCAGCCTTCATCCTTTGCGACAGCACAGAGGTCGTCCGGGTTCCAGACCTGCTTGGCAATGTCGCGGTACAGGTTTCCTCGCTCGATGACATCAGCAGCCTTGAACTGCTCACAATGCTTGAACGGGAGCCCGCTGGTCTTGACGAAGGACATAAATCCGGGGTTTTTCTCGTAGCTCAAGGAGTTGAGGCTGGCAGCCAATAAGTTCTGACCAAAGTAGTGCGGCAGCTTCTTCTTGTAGGGGTCGTCGTTGTAGCTCGCGTTGAACTGCTTTGGAAGGAGTAGCAGGTCGCCGATGCGGTTGCGATGTCTGGTGAAATCCGCTTCGTGACTGAACTCGTCGGTGTGTCGCTCGGGGTGGTCCGCCCAGACATGCTCGACCTCGTAGCGCACCTTCGTCCCGTTGGTCAACTCAATGTAGCAAGAGCTGCGGCCGGACCTGACGCTGATGTAGTCCGTGATCCTCGCGAGGATCTTGTGCAGCTGGCCGCGGTTCTGTTGGTGGACGTACAGGTTGTCGTTGCCGTCAAAGTCTTCGTCGATCTTGAGCAGACTGTCCCGTAGGGCCGTAGCGAGTTCAGGGACCGTGAGTCCCCGGATATCGCGCATGACGTTGAACATCGCGTACTGCATCGTTGAGTAAGCGGTGGCACGAAAGTTCCAGATGCGCCAGGCGAGCAGGATGTCCGTAAAGCGGCCGACGATCTCCAACTTCTGGTCAATGACATGCTTGCTATCCTCGACCACGAGTGGGGCGAGAAGCAGCTGGTCCTGCAGCGTGAAGCCTAGGTCAGCGTTGTATCGAATGAATCGCAGGGGGCTGTCCGGATGGAATGTTCCCTGAGATGCCTGGAGAATGCGCCCGTACTGGTGACTGTAAAAGTCGAGGTCGCGGGTGACGAATTCGTGGAAGTCTTGGCGGGACTTGAGCCCAATACTCTCGTGGGCGCCGCGGAGCCAGCGATGAAATTCCGTTCCGATGCGGTCCCAATCCTCCGGTCTAGCGCCCTTCTTGCGTTCGCGGATCTTGGTCGAGTATTGGCTGCGAAGCCAGGTCTTGAGAAAGTCCGAGCTTGCGTCGTCGGCGTGGTCGTCAAGGGTGCGGAGTCGTTTGCGCCAGATGTCGTTTGCCGTCGTGCGGGGCTTGCCCTCTTCCATGTTGGCCAAGAGATAGCCCTTGAGCATGTCGGCCGGAGTGAGTTTGAGGCCGCGGTCATTCATCGTCTCAAAGATTGCATACGCATCGTCGTCGGAATAGGCGGTGATTTGCACGACCTGGACCCGATCTTTGAGCCAGTCGATGAAGAATGGCAGAGCTTCTTGCCTCAGTTCGTCGGGGAAAAGCCCGTCCAACTCGCTGAAACGTCCGACGAGAGTGTGGACTGATTCCGGCGCCTCAGCATATGGCTCATACTCGCCGGCCTCGAAGAGTCCCTCCATGCAGTCGGTGCGGTCAGGAACATCTAGGTTGAATGACTTCTCGCCGAACTTCTCGGAGAAGATCAACTGGTCAATGTCGACTGCATCGTCCCGGCCGTGCTGCAGGCGCCGCAGGTAGGTGAGCAGTAGGGTAAGGCTGGTCAGTCGCTGTTGGCCATCAACAATAAATGGCTGGCTGCCTTTCTGCGAGACGATAATCGAGCCAAGGTAATACCCTGGGTACCCAGCGACGTCCTTTCGGGCGTGATCAGGCTGGTAGAGCTCGAGAAATTTTCGGGTCAGGTCGGCGACGAGCTCGGCGAGCTGCTTGGTTTCCCATTTGTACTCGCGCTGGTAGTAGTCGATCGAATACTTCTTCTTCTCCAGCACCTCTTCGATCGTTTTGGCCACGCCGTCGACAGTGCGATCAATATCATTCTTTTCTCTGATGCTCACATCATCCCCTTTTCCGCCACTAACTGTTCAGCTTCCCGAAGCCTATCTGCGGACTAGCCACCATTGACTTCCTTGGCTGCAGAAGCCTTCGTCAGCCTCCTATTCACTATTTACCATCCAATCAACCAAGAAGTTGTCAGCCCCCAAGTGAGCGTGAGATCCACGACCTTAACCCCGAGCGTCCAAAACATCCGGATTGAAGACGCTGGTGAGGTCCACCAGATATCTCTGGTCCAGAAGGACACCCACGCCGGCAAACACTCCACCATGATGGCCTTCGACAACGCCACCGTGACCGAGGTGAACGCCGGCGCCCAGGCCTACCGGATCGCCACAGGTGCGCTCGAGGCCAAAACCCAGGCTGCGATGCTTCGGGACGGTCTGACAGCACGCGTCGGGGAGATAATTGTTACCCACGAGAACAACCGTCGCTTGTCCACCAACAGGGGCAAGGACTTCGTGAAGAACAACGATGTCTGGGACGTCCACAGGGCCCACAAGGACGGTTCCCTCACCGTCCGCCACCATGGCCACCAAGGCACCCTGACACTGCCGGCAGAGTACAAGGCCAATCGAGGTAGAGGTATCGAGGATCAGAGAGTAGTCCCACGTTCCCGGATTCCAAGCTAAAGGAGCAAAGTTATACTGGTCCACTCGGCTCATCCTACTGACCCAGCTATGCGGGTGTATCGCCTTACACGCGAAGGACGGGACGCCCGTCTTTCGCGAAAATGAGCTGTTCGACCTGATCGGGTTCAATGTCCAACTCTTGTGCCCATTTGGCCATGCATTCGGTGTACCGGCGGTAGCTGCTGGCGCTGTGCCAGTTGAGCCGAAGCGGGCCAACCTCTTTGCAGTGGTTTCTGAACCATTGCGCCACAATACTGTCCATGATCGGCATCGTGGGCATCTGGTCGGCGGCCTTTGTGGCGAAGCTGATGAACTTAGTTGCGAACGCCGGCCCCCACTGGTCGAAGAACTTCCTGTGGCTCTGCCTTCTGTCTACGACGTGCTGGAATGCGGCATTCCCACCATTCGTCATCGCGATCTGGGCGAGAGTGTGCAACTCGACGGCGAAGTCCTTCCCGTTCTCGGGATCGGTGTTCAAACGGATGACACGCTCTGCGCGGTACGGGCCGAAGTTGGCTTTGGCGTAACCCCAGAGGTAGCTGGCGATGTATGCGTCAAGCGCCGAGTCCCGGTCCTTGATGAGCTTGAATGTCTCCAGCACGCACGAGCGGCCAATGGGGTTCGGAAGCGTTTCCAGAATGGCGCTGTCGTCGAGGTACCTTTGCCAGGTCTTCTGCTTCCACTCGAAGGCGTCCTGAGGTGGGCGGTCGTTGGCGTCCCACTTCTGGAATCTTCTTTGCAGGTCATCGGGCACAGCTGGCATGGTCGGTCTCCCCCGTTTACATGGTTCTCTAACCTTCGCACGGGCCGCCTCGTGCCAGGTTGTTGGGGCATGTTGTTCCGGCCGCAAGGATGACCTGTCGCACCCGACCCTATCTGTGGGGCGACAAATGGGCCAGGCTTACTTTGGCGGCCGGATTATGGCCAGTCTTATTTAGCTAGCAAGAGATATTGTCAATTCTTCTTCATATGTACTTGTAAAATCTCTAATACGAAGCACATTCGGCAGGGGTCTGATTCGCTATCAACCTCTCCCCTAGCCACGCGAAGTGGTCTGAATGCAAGGTGGTATGAAGTGGACCTTAACCGTTCCGAGCTGGAACTGGAGTCGATAGTTCGTAGGATCATCGATGGAGAGCTCGACCTCCAGCCAGACTTCCAGCGCGGGGAGATTTGGGACAATCGCCGCCAGCAGCGGCTTATCGACACCATTTTGCGCAAGTGGTATGTCCCCGCGGTTCACATCGTTCAGAGCCAGGACGGTGTTGAAATCGTGTTGGACGGACAGCAACGTTTAGCGGCCATACGCGATTTCTTCCTGAATAAATTCAGGGTTGATGGGTTCACTCAGCCTGCAACACCGGAAATTGAGGCTCTCCATGGACTTTATTTTTCACAGCTTCCCGAAGCAACTCGGCGTGCGCTTAATCGCTTTGCTCTTCCCGTGGTGACTTTGAAGAATTTTAGCCCTCAAGAGCCAAATGAACTATTTTTCCGATTAAACCAGTCCTACAATCTCACTCCTTCCGAGAAAAGGAACGCGCTTCATGGGCCCGCTAGAGATCAAGTAAAACATCTCGTAACCACCCTCGAATCGGTTGGACTCCTCAGTCGGGAAATTGTTGGATTCTCAAATGGACGACTGGCTTTCGATGACATTATTGCTAGAACCTGTCTGGCGCTTGAGCGGGGTGACCTAACTCAGCACATCAACAATAATGTTGTGGAGTCATTCTATCGCGGCGACAAATTCTCGGAAGAAACTGTGCGGGGTGTCGAAGAGTCGGGCCGCCAATTGCTAAGACTCATCCAAGTTAGTCACGAGCGGATCCGGTTCAACAAAGCAACGCTTTTCTCATGGCTCATTTTTTGCTATTGGAGGCCGCGATTAGGAGGGCAGCCCCTGCCGTCTGATCTTCTTGCAGGTTTTGAAGCCGAGCGTACTGCCCTAAAACGGGGCATTGAAGGCGACCTTCCCGACCCACGGGACCCCATCTTGGGCGCAGTCGCCCTATATGACGACCGAGCCTCTTACAGGGTTACCGACGTGAGCTCCGTATTGGCCAGAGATCTGGTACTACAGATATACGCAGAGGACCGTTATGGCGTCCAGAGCATCTGTGGAAGCGGTATGTTGCTGGGCAAGCTACGAAAGGGATACCGGGACGACGCTCAGCATCTTATTTTCCAGCACTTGGAGTTGAGCGATTGGAGCCAGCTTCTGCATAGGTCGAAGGAAGCTGCAACACGATGAGAGTGCGCGCTGAAAGAGAAGTCTGGCGCAACGCCCGAAGGCAGCACAGCTCTACGACTGTCGCCCCTGTTCCTCTGCCGTCTGGCAAGGATCTAAGACTTTCCGTGCCGTGTACAGTTCTAGCCGGGCTCAACGGAGCAGGAAAGACAAGGGCTCTCCGGATCCTAAGTGATTCGGTGCCGCAACCAACCCTTTTGATCCAACTTCACGAGCTCTGTGAGCATGCGAGGGCCAGTCTTCGGTCCCGGGTCGACGTATTGGACATGGAGGAGGAATCAGGCCCAATCGATTTGGACTATAAGATGGTCCAAACTCTCAGTAGAATAATTGGTCGTGACTACGAGTATGTCCAGTGGTATTCACTGGAGTTTGAACCTAACGAGGAATATCGCGACAGTTTTCAATGGCCTGGTGGTCAAATACTTGTCCCGCACTTCAAAGTAAAGCATAGAGGCATTGAGTACTCATCACTGGACATGGGGCTTGGTGAGTTCTCAGTGCATCTTTTGTTCTGGGTGTTTGAAATATATCGAGATGCGGAAGACCTCCATGTCCTTCTTGACGAGCCCGATGCATTTTTACCTCCGGTGACGGCCGAGCGTCTTGCTTCTCGACTAATCCAAACAGCAAATTCGCGAAGTTGGACGCTTACAATTGCCACTCATTCCGAAGCGATCATTGAGCTCGCTTGCGAAAACGACTCCTTCGTTCTTTTGCGCTCAAGTGAGGACGGCATAGAAGCCTATGCTTCTCAGGACTATGGCGTGGAAATCGCCGCAGAGCTTCTCCCACCTCGTGGTGTCTCGGCTGTGCTCTTCTGCGAAGACGAGTCCGCTGCGGCGCTAACCCGAGCAATCCTGCACACTCATAGGAGCTGGCTGGCAGCTTCCACTGCTGTGATTTGGAAGGACGGCGACGGGTACCTCCGTATGCTGGCCAGACACCTCCCTAGATACAAAGGGATGAGCATATCGTTTGGACTCATCTTCGACGGCGACCAGCGAGGGAAAGTCGAAGATGCCGAAACCGCTACCGGATGGCCTTCCCTCTTCCTACCCAGCGGAATCTCCCCGGATGCATTGTTCCGGTCTCTTTCTCTATACCCCTCTGCGTTGGCCTCATCCCTTGGCGTGGAGTCCCACAAAATAAATATCGCCCTAGATGCCCTCCAAGGGGCTGATGATCATGATTGGGTCAATGGTATCTGTGACCGTTTTGGGGCAAGAACGTTCGTGTTAGACGCCCTGGCGGATCTGTGGGTTATAAAAAATAGCCAAGACACCGCTGACTTCCTAGAAGAACTTCAGACTAGATTGGGGGTCTAGTTGTCAAGGACCGGTGCCAGCCAGAGGGAACGCAGAGACTCATAGAGTCCGCGCGGCCCGCGGCGGCTCTCCAGTGCTTTTCATTTTTCGGGGAGGGGAACATCCGACTCTTGAACCGGCAGACTGCGATTCTCATATAGTTCACGCACGCGGACGTGTTCATCCACGGGGGTCGCTTCAAGAATTGTCTCGATAACGGAACGCATGAATTGTGCGGCACCGATGTCCTCAGGGACTACGTTATTGATGAACCTTACGGTGTCGGCAGGATCTGAGTCATCCCAGTCGATCAGGATAAGAGACGTGGCAGTATAGCCATTACCGTCTCCCCTGTCCCTGAGCTTTCTCATCATGTCAATGGTGCGAGTGAAGGCTCCAGGCTCCTCCCGCACTATACTGCCGCGCTGAAGGAAAGCAAAGCCGACAGCCGATAAGGGGTACCTCGCTCGAAGATTGCCAGCATCTCCATATGCTTCTTCGAAACGGTTAGATAGGTTCTTCCCAAAGGAAGAACTCATGGCTTTCGTCGAAAGAATCAGTTCTGGACCCCTGTCCCAGCGGGCAATGGCGACATCGACCTGCTTTACATAGGCTCGACCCAGAATTCGTGCGTCTGCAGCCCCTAGGCCTTTAGTCACCAGTAGTTCGCGCACCTCCTCGGCCAGCCTGCGCGGCAACTTAGCCAAGAGTGCCATGACATCCTGGGATATAACGCGGGGCCTGGAGGCCCGTGGCCAAACCTCATCCGCTCCGAATCCGGAACGCCGGAGCTCGTGTGCAAACCAAGCGTCTATTGCTTTAGCAAACCTACCGCTTTGCGTCTTGTCTCCGGCAGCGAGTGGCACTGCTAGCAACCGGCAAAGAAGTTGATAATCAGGCACAAACGCTGGTTCGTGGCCGACACCGTGGGACCAGGGGCTCTGCACGGATGTCTCGGCGAGGATGGCGTCGAAGTCCGAAAAGGCGTCGTTATCCTTACGCACGGGCTGCCGACTTGGATCGCGCCTTTCGACGGCCCAGGAGGGATTCTCGGGCCCTCCTCAGATCACTTATCTGCTCGTCCGTCAGTTCAAGTCCTGACCTGAGCACTAAATTGTCCACCAACTCCATTGCCTTGGACATTTCGCCATTTCTCAGGGTGGAATCCACTTTGGTTCGAATGGCCCGAAGCTCTTCGGCAAGCTTGGTGATCAACGCCGGACTGGGCATGGGCAGCAGGTCCGCTTCCCCAGGTTCAACCTTGAGCATTCCGCCTCCATAGGCCCGCCCCACCGTTTCGGCACCGAGAACGGTCAAAGTGTTAATGGATGCTAGCGGTAGGAATTCGCGACCTAGCTCCCTATTATCCAGGGATAGATACACTCCGTGGACTGAATTAAGGTGATGAACTCCTGCATTATTGGTCGTCAAACGTGGAGTGTCAGCGTTCATGTATGTGAGGAAGAGATCTGGTATAGCCACGAGCGGCACCCTCCACCAGGGTTTGCGCACGCGGCATTTGTATGCGGTGTGCACCCCAGCTTTTTCGCCTTCTTCAATAAAAACCTCTCCGGCTGCCGACGGATGGCCAGCAGGCCGGAAGAGATAGGTCGGCTTGCCCTCTTCACTCAGCTGACGTAGCTGACGCGAGCTCAATTCCAGGCCGCGGAGGTGACGGCTTCCCGGCGGCGAGATGCGTACTAGGTCTGACCTGCTAAAGCCGCGTTCCTTGGCCTCTTGCCATGTCGTAGTGAAATATGAATTGTTGCCAGTAACAGCCCCCAACGAGGTCTCGCCCCAATGTTGAAGGAGTGAGAATTGCGGGCCGCTTAGAACGGTCTCATAGATTTGACGGGCGCTCGTCCCAACCATGGAAGCCGTCCACTTTTCCCCTGCCACTGCGGGAACCCAAGTACTGGGTTGGTCCATCGAAGGAAGATCGTTAACCGTCGCCGCTTGAAACAGAGTGAACCGGTCTGTGGGTCCTTGTCTGAAACCCTCAGCCAGAAGCAGGACTACTTCTTCTTGTACCGAAGGAAAGACACGTTCCCCAAAGAGGACAAGCTCGACCTTGAAAAAGCTGTCCAGAAGGAACTTTCGAATTGGCGCTGCATAATTTACGGACAGGAGTTCGGCAGGAAGAACGAGACCTAGACGGCCGCCCTCGCGTAGGAATCGTGACGCATGAACAACGAACGCGGCCCAGCTGGATGCGAGCTCGCTGAGACGGACACCTCCAGCTGCAGCGGCTGCCCGCGACTTACCACGGGATTCACCTGCGTGCTCGTGGTATCGGATGTAGGGAGGATTTCCAATGACAGCGTCATAGTCGGCTGTCGGTGCCAAATCAAAGAAGTCAGCTACTTGAATGTCGGCGTTCAGGCCAGCCTCCGCAAGCAGAATGCGGGCAAACCGCGCGGACGTATCGTGAAGCTCCACGCCTGTCATGTAAGGGGTGGGCAAGCCTCTATCCTTGGCCATCATTCCAGTTGATAGGAGAAATGAGGCTTCACCACACGAAGGCTCGAGCACCCTTCCTGCGGACCCAGTCAAGGCCCAAGTCGAAATGAAGTCGCTGACAGGAATGGGTGTAAAGAAGGCTCCTCGCGACTTCCGGAGCTCACTCGTGTCGTCTTCTCGCAAAACATCTAGCACTCCCCAAGTCTTCCACAGGAGCCCGTCAATATAGGCGTCGACACCGCCAGCGATCGACCCGGCGGGATGTCCTGGGCGTCCCTCGCCTGGAACGGCGAAGTCAACGGGAATGCGTCACACGTAGCGTAGGAACCGCTGCGTTTGATCATTCCCGATGAATGTTCGATTCATCCGGCCCGGATACTCACCTCATGGGGTAGGAGTTCGTCGAGTTAGAGCACACTTCAACCTGACGTTAGGCGGCGCCTCAAACACGTCAAAATAGGGTCCTAAGGCGTTCCAATCTGACAGAAAGCCAGCGGAACTGGCTATGTGAGCGGTGGTTGCAAGCTTGCAGGAACATCCGTTTTTTTGTATCCGGGAACTTCCTTGAGCGACATGCGTGGCGCGACGGCTCTTCGCAGGCCTCAGAGATGAACTAGGACCCCACTTTGTCGAGAGGAGTGATGACCCCTTGACGGTGGGCAATTGAGTTCAAGCTATCATCACCGGCCTCGACCACTCCCCCGAAATCTCGTCATCTGAATTCAGCTCAGCCCATTCCAAGGCTGCGACGATGTGCCCCTCGTCGGGGAGGGCTTGCTGTTCGCCCGGCGGAAGTTTGTCGTAGGTGTAGGCGGCCACTGCCATGGGTAGCGTGCTCACAAGAGCCCCCTCTCTCAGAGCCAGGTACTTCGGCCTGCAAGTGCCCTACGCGGCGTCGCCGAAGATCTTCCTCTGGACGGCGAGGTTGCGTCGCAGGGAGACAACAGCATCATTTGTTGCGTCCTCAGGCTGGTCTGGTTCTGGTGCCTGTGCTTGCCCCCGAAACGCACTCAGATCAGCGCCATTCGCTTCGGCGAGTTTGCTTGTGTAGTCGTCAACGAAATTCACAATCGATCTCCCCTGCTCCGTGCTCAAGTCGAGCGCGCAGCTGCCATGTTCCTCGGAATATTGCCTGAGCACATCAAAGTCTGAGATGAGTTTGTCGAGAATCTCCACGTCAAGGCGCCGTTCACGAATTGCATCCTGATATCTATCAAAGGATTCCCCGAAATTGCTGATGCATTCCGGCATGGCCATTTTCCGCTCGGCCTTTTTTTTCACTGTGTGCACTACGCCTCCGGTAACAAGGGCAGCTGTCACCAAAGCAGCGGAGGCGACGATGATAACGCGTTTGCTTGGCATCCATTTCATGCGTGCTGCGGCATCGGCCACCTTCTCCATGATTTCGCTGGTATCCGGGACTTCATCCAGATGTGCGACTATCTGTCCCAATGCGTTCCGGACGACACTGCCTCTCCGAAAAAGCTCGCCCATATTTATCCCTGCCTCAATAAGTGGCGGTATATAGACATTAACTGGTTGGATTGTCATCGATCATCCTTCGCCCAAGGGGCAGCGCGTCCCCTTCTTGGCCAGATAGTAGGAATAAAACCTGGTCGTCCATGTCACAGTCGTTGCCCGCAACGAGCACCCCGCGGTTAGGCTAACACCCCTCGAGCCAAAGGTCGGCCTCCAGCTACGCCGCATGCAGATTCAGCGGCAGCAAGGGCTCCCTCCCAAGTGACCAAGCGTGGGCCGATCTCCTTACAGTCGTTTCCGAACCACGACGACGATACTGTCCATCAACGGGTTGTGGCCACCGACGGATACCCCGGCCCGCTGGCCGCGAGATCCGCCTCGTCGCTTATGTTGACGGACGTGGATATGGCATGACTGTCTTGTTCAGCGCGTGGTACGCGGAGTTGCAGTGGACCTTGGCCTTCTTTGCGTGAATAAGAGCACATCTTGCGTGTCACGAGCAGTCATGAGTCGAGATCGAGGTGGAAAACACAGGCAATATCGCGGGACGTCTCACAAATACCCATTAGTCTGAACGTCAACCGTTCCGTCACCACGCAAGGAAACCAGATGCCGTCTGCCACTAACGTTCGGGGTACCGGGAAGAAGATAGTCGCGTTGTGCGGACAGGTAGGCTTGGAGCGGGGAATTGATCTGGCTCTCGAACTGGTCCATGCAAGGTGGAGTGCACGCTCTCTCAACGACCTCTGGGCCAAGTCGACAATGGAGTTTGACGCTGCCGAGCGGAAGACACTTTCCCGGGCCGGATCGTTCAATTACGAGAACACGTCCAAGCTCATGGCGCATTTGGGCGTAGAGAATGTCAACTTCCCCTTCGCCCCTCAAGTGGCACGTGAGATTTACCTGCTCACAAGTCACGGGGAAGCCACGGATTCCGAGCTACGCCAGTTGTTGCACGAGCTCTTCGAGTGGCTCCTTTCGATGAAGCTCTCGAAAGTAAGTCTCGCTGGCCTCCAACACATAACGTCCGAAACACATGCCCGATTACTGGCAGCTTTGGCCGTCCCGACCGCGTCCGTTTTTGACCCGGCTTGCGGCATGGGCTCCGTTCTTCTCGAGGCTGCTAGAAGCGGCAGCCGAGAATTGTTCGGGATGGAGATCGATCCAGCAGTGGCCCGCCTGGCACGGATGAGACTTGAACTTGCCGGCCATTCTGCTGAGATCCGTGTCGGAGACGCCCTGCAAGAAAGCTGGCCTCGACATGTCGAAACTATCGTCATTGACCCCCCATACGGCATCAAGAGAACGGGTCTTCAAAGCCCCCTTGAATCGCAGTTGGAGAAGACGATCGGAAGAAATCTCGAGACATCGTGGGTCATGAAAACGGTTCACGACTTGGCAGAGGGACAGCAGGGCCTACTGCTCCTTCCACTTACTACCACCTTCGGTTCTTCGGGGGAGTTCTTGATTGGCTCTCTCCTTGATGTGGGATGCATTGAAGCGGTGGTGCGTCTTTCTGCTGCGGATGGAGGACGGTCAGGAATGCTTCTTTCGCTGTGGGTGCTACGCCGGCCATCTCGCCACGTGGACAGCCGAGAAGTCTTGATGATTGACGGGGACACAATTAGCTCGCCCCTCACCGGGTCGCGCGGACTCGCCGAAGAGTCAATCAACGTGATCGCGGATGTCTTCCGTCGGTGGCGTGCTGATAGCGGCAAGCCAAGCGACACCACGATTGCAAAATCCGTTCCTTACGCGCACATACACCGCGAAAACGTATTGGATCCCGCAAGATACCTGGACAAGAACCCGAATTCGCGGGGTCCTCGGCTCGTTGCTCCCGTACATCTTCTCAGCGAATTACGTGTATCCAACTTCAAGGCATTTGGCCGGTCAACTAGCGTCCCATTTAGGCCCCTGACCCTGCTATACGGGAGGAATTCCTCAGGTAAATCCTCTGTACTCCAGGCCATCCAGTTGTTGCGGCAGTCACTCCCTGAGGACTGTCTCGTAACTCAAGGACAACATACGGATGCTGGATCGTTCAGAACGTGCGTCCATAACCATGATGTGGATAGGGCGATCCACATCGGGCTAACTTTTGGGAATAATCCCGCCGTCACAATCCGGGACGGAGACCCCTCTCCGGCGCTAATACGGCGCGTGGATTACTCTTTCTCGATGGGCGGCAATCAATGCGCGGACAGAGTTGACGCTAAATACTCGCTAGGCTCCGCGGCCTTTGGTTACCAAATCAAGCCTGCTCATGAGGACGAGAGGGCAGCTAGTGAGCTTTCGCTGGATATGCATCAAATTCAGCAACTCATGAACATCGTGGCCGACGCAGATAGCACCTATGCATCCCGGCCGCAACGAAGCAGTCACGCCAGCAACGGAGCCGTGACCAGGCTGCTCAAGAAAATAAACCTGGATGGGATAGACGTAGCAGCCGACGGATTGGTTCCCGGGACAAGCATTGCGACCGACCTATCAAGGGGCGGCGTTACAGAACGGGAGCTGACCACAACCGAGTCGTACGTCCGCAAGGGGCTTAAGCTTGCAGCGGGAATCGGGCGGGAACTCGTAGAAATTCTTGGTCCCATGTCGTACCTGGGTCCTCTTCGCCAAGCACCACAGCGCGTACATGTTCGGTCAAACGCGGCTGACGCGAGTAGCGAACTGGCGTTGTCACTCTTCGACAACCGCTCCGAGCAAGTTCAGATCTCCGCTTGGATGCAGAAAATAGGCATTCCCTACGAGTTAGAAGTGCTGGCCCTAGATGCGGGAAAGGGATCCGACATTTTGGGAAACCCCTTGGCTATCTCCCTGACGGACAAACGCTCTGGAGTCATCCTGAGCCCATCTGATGTTGGGTTCGGTGTTAGTCAGGTGCTCCCTATCCTCGTTGAGCTATCTGCCCGACAGAGCAGCCTCATTTGTATCGAGCAACCCGAGATCCACCTGCATCCAGCAATGCAGTCCGAGATGGCGGACTTACTGATCGAATCGATCGACCCTACCGGGCGGGCAAACCAAGTAATTGCGGAGACCCACAGCGAGCATCTGGTTTTGAGAATACAACGAAGAATCAAGGAAAGAGCCTTGGATCCGGAACTAGTATCGATCCTCTACGTCGACCAAGATGACGAGGGAGATGCCATTGTTGTTCCGCTGCGAATCGACCGTGAGGGTGACTTCGTCGATCCTTGGCCCAACGGATTCTTCGAGGAACGCCTCGACGAAGTCTTTGCGAGGCTCTGATGCTTGCCAACGTTGCCCTCTCACCGCATGCCATTCGGGAACTTTCCGATTTCGGTACTGCCTCAGTGGTCCGAAGCTTGAATCGGACCCTTCGCGACACCTTGAGTGCCCACGGGTCCCTTCACCTGGCAAACGCCTCTGAGAAGGAGAAACTTCTATCCCTCCTGAAGGGCGACACCGGAGTGCCACCTCATGAGGTGGCTGCGTGGAAGGAGACGATTCTTTCTCTCGTGGATCAAGGACGTCTCCGCGTTGGTCGACCTGATGTGCCATTCGGAATGGGTGACATCTCCAGTCTCGAACAACTGGCTACCTTGGCGGAACTTCACCCCGAATGCCCCGTCTATGTCCTTACCGAGGGCCAACTGGATCTCCTATTCCCGGGACGACGTGAAGGACGCTCTCCGGACAGTGCGATCTATGTGTCGGGCGTGTCCATCGGTGAGGCCGAGGCTATCGCCACGCTGACTGACGCCGCGCAGCGGGGTAATTTCCCGCGCGGCTCGAAGAGAGACGATTTCTGGGACCAGGTTCTGGCGCCATTGGCACGGTCCGCAAAGAACATTAGCATCCTCGATCGCTACATTTTGAAGGGGATGCAGACCCGCGAAGACAATCGTCCTCAGTCCAACCGTTGGGATGAAGACGTTCTCACTTGGCTGCTACGCAAGATCGATTGCGTCGAGGGCCCCGCTGTGGAAGTTGACATATGCGCGGGCATCGGCCGACAAGGAACACCGCACACTCCCGCATACGCACTGGCACTACTCCGCCGCTCATGGAAGCCCGGAGACCGCACTCGAATCACAGCCATAAATCTGCACGTTGGCGAGTGGGAACGCCCCGACGGCTGGCTCCCGCATGACCGCCATATACGTTTCGGCAAGGTGAGCGTAGTTGCCCTTCCGGGCGGCCTCGACAGACTCAGTAGCCACACGGTGAGGGATTTGGATGGAATGAATTGGACATATAAGTGGAACGTCGATCAGGCTCAGAGTTTCCGTAGCGCCGAGGCCAGAGTCCGGAAGGCACATCCTAGGTTGACCTGCACACCGTGATGGGTGTAGCTACGGGCAGATGCTCGTCGAGATGGCCTACTGGCCAAATTGTGCCAATTGCCAGCAGCAATAGTTTGGGCGTGCCTTTCTGCACTTCTGGCAATCACGACCATAGAAGTGAGGTCCGCACTCGACCCGCCGCAACATAAGCGACATTAGGGTGTGCCTTTTGGGCGTGTTAAAAGGATTCTGTCCCGAGGCTTCCATGTGTTCCAGCCAGGGATCTCTCTATCGAGGGCTGTGCGCTGGTCTTTGGGCATGGCATCCCTAATGGCCTCTTGGCGGCGCGAGTGCAGCCATACTCCTAACACCCGTTCATGTTCGGAAGCACTGGCTCGGTGCCTGGGCCACCGCTGGTTCTCGACTCTGAAGGTCCTGAGCTGGCCAAGCCTTTGCTCCCAGCGCTCGGCATCGATCCGTGGACGCTGATTAGCCGCCCAATCAGGTAAGCCTGCCATAAGGTCCTGCTTCGCTTGGCTGAGTGTCCCCGCCTTAAGACGCGCTCGCTGATCCGTCAGCCAACGGGCTAAACGACGGGCTACATGATCAGGATTCTTCGAGGTAGGGTAGCGCCCATGCTTATCCCGGAACTCCTTAACTCCTTCCAAATTGGCCTGCCATACTTTGCCAATTGGATGCGTTTTCGAGGCGGGTAAATTCCTATCATGAGCCGTTCTCAAACTCGGATCGCGCTGCTTCTGTATGTGGATATGTCTATCAACCGTCCCACGCACCACCCCACAAAGCTCTGCAATCTGCTTAACAGTTAGCCCCTGCCGATACATCAGGTCCCACTCAGGATGTAGGGAGCCAGAAACGCCGGTCATGGGTAAAAGACTACAAGGGGGAAAGTGAGTCTTAGCCGCTAACGCTCCACCAGTGGTGAAAGTAGATGTTGAGGCGGCGGACAAGATGCTCGGTGGGCCACGTTGTACATCTCAGTGACATCCACCTGACTCCCTCACCGATTGGCTGCCACTAGCCATCAATCATGAGATATCAGACAGTTTGGTTCTGAGACATCGGAGACCGAAACCCGTGAGCCACGGGAAGCCGGCTATCCACAGGGGAAGCTCTGTCCCGTCGCCCTCGGCCCGGAGGCGCAGCGCGAGTTGGGCCAGGAGCGCGGAAGCCCATACCAGCAGGAAGGTCGAGCCCACGATATTGAGGACGGGTAGGACCATCTCGGGAAAGCCAATTGAATGTCGCGATGGTTCATTCGCCAGCCATCGATCTTCTCAACCAAGGCGGCTTGATAAAAGTGAACCCGACTCACCTACGGGACGTTGTTCGGTAGCAGAATGAGAGCCATTGGGACTTGCAGCTAAACACCTGCAAGGAAACCGGTTACGGACATACTTAGATCGCACCGAAAGGCCAGGGACAATCAGTAGTACTCGACTTCTCCTCCACCACCAGTCCACTCACACTTGGTGCAGCGCAGATATCCATAGCCGGTCTCGCGTCTGGGATCAGGCACTGCAAACTGTTCCATTTCACCGATGCCAGCACCACAATCGGGGCAACCAGCGTAGGGACCATAGCCTTCGCTAAAAGCAATGTCGATACCCCACGTATCCAAGGTGCTCTGCACCGCTTTAATTAACCGTGCTCCGTGCTCCAGCCCGAGAATTTCCCGAGCAATCCTCTCTCGAGCGGCCTCCGTCCGGCCATCGATGTACTTCTTGTAGGCGAGCGTGGTTGGCAATGGGGTGTCATCCAGCACGACGATTAGAAAGCGCTCCTCCTCGACCCGAAATTTACCCCACGCGGCTTGCCTTTCTGCTGTCACCCAATTCGACTCTGCTGCGGTTGACGACCAAAAAAGAACGAACACGTCAACTGTTTCGAGTGCCGCTTCGATTCGTCCAGGTATCACCTCGCCATTGAGGATGCTCAATTCGTCGAAAAAAGGTTCTGCGCCCATCAACATCAGTTCGCCCTGCACCAGACGGACAATTGGCTTATCGTCACTCTGGTGCGACAAGAAGATCCTCTGCATCCTGCAATCCTAGTGTTAGACCCTCCTGGAGCTATTACCTGAGGCGTTGGAAGCCGCTAGACCGCGAGTCGTCCATAGTGCGTTAACTCGTGGTTGAAGACCAGAAACTTTTCCAAGTGAGCGCTTGCAACGAATGACCGAGCGAGCCTCTCGGATGAAATGGTCCTACCGGAAGAGCTGTGTACGGGTTTCTCGGACCACTAGAGATTCTGGACATATCCCGTTGCTAACGTCGAGATTTCCCCTACCATCAGCCGGCGGTAGGAACCCTTTGGCTTTGACAGTCCTGCCGCGCTGTTGCCAGCCGCTATCTTGACGCTGTCCGGATTGGCGGCAGCCATCTCGCCCAGAGCCCACATCACCAGAATGATGAGCGTGCCGGCTACGAGGTAGGAGATCAGCACGGATCCCCGCAACGCTCAGCGTTGCGGGGTTCATCTACCTATCGTTTGGCAAGGCGCCCGTCCCTCACAGCACCTTGGACAGGAACGCCTTGGTCCTTTCCTGCTGTGGGTTGCCCAGCAGCTCGCGTGGCGGACCTGACTCCACCACTACGCCGCCGTCCATGAAAGCTATGGAGTCCGCCACTTCCCGGGCGAAGCCCATCTCGTGGGTCACCACGATCATGGTCATACCGCTCGTTGCCAGTTCCTTCATCACGTCCAGTACTTCACCGACCAGCTCCGGGTCCAAGGCACTGGTGGGTTCATCGAAGAGCATCAGCTTGGGGTCCATGGCCAGCGCACGGGCGATGGCCACGCGCTGCTGCTGCCCGCCGGACAGGTGCGCCGGGTAGTGATCCGCCTTGTCCCCGAGCCCCACGCGCTCCATCAGCTCCCTGGCACGCAGGGTGGCCTTGGCTTTCGGAACGCGTTTGACCCGCATTGGCGCCTGGATGATGTTTTCCAGCGCCGTCATGTGCGGAAACAGGTTAAAGCGCTGGAACACCATCCCGATGTCCCGCCGCTGGAGCGCCGCTTCCTTGGGCCTGAGCTCATGGAGTTTCTCGCCCTTTTGCCTGTAACCCACCAGCTGCCCCTCCACGAAGAGGCGGCCGGCGTCGATCTTTTCCAGGTGGTTGATACAGCGCAGAAACGTCGACTTGCCGGAGCCGCTGGGCCCCACCACGCACAGCACCTCGCCGGTCTGGACTTCCAGGCTGACACTGCGCAGAACATTGTTTGAACCGAAGCTCTTCGAGACCCGGTCCGCCTGGACCATTGGTGTAGTGCTCATCCCTTGCCTCCCATTTCGTTGCCGAGCGGCGCCGCCGTGACAGCCGCCACCGCGGGGTCCATGTCCGCCACCGGGCCCGTTTGCCGCCGTCCCGTGCCGCGGGAGAACCGCTTTTCGATGAAGTGCTGGCCCACCATGAGGACCGAGGTGAACAGCAGATACCAGATGGACGCCACGATCAGCAGCGGGACCGGCGTAAAGGTCACCGCGGAGATCCCGCGGGACACCCCGTAGAGGTCGATGCTGAGGGGAATGGCCGCCACCAGCGACGTTGTCTTCAGCATGGAGATCACCTCGTTACCGGTGGGCGGAATGATGATCTTCATGGCCTGGGGCACCACTACATATCGCATGGTCTGCCCCCAGGACATCGCGAGCGCGGTCGACGCCTCCTCCTGCCCTTCATCCACGGACAGCAGCCCCGCGCGGACGATCTCGGACATGTAGGCGGCCTCATTGAGCGCCAGCCCGATCACCGCGGTGATGAAGAGGTTGGTGAACACGCCGTTCTCAATGGTGATCCACGGCTCCATGAACGGTATCCCGATGGTGAACACCGGGTAGATCAGCGCCACGATGCCCCAGAACACCAGCTGGACGTACACAGGGGTCCCGCGGAAGATCCACAGATACAGCCAGGCGATGCTCTTGACCACCGGGTTGGGCGAGAGCCGCATGATGGCCAGGAGAAGCCCCAGGATGATGGCGGCGATCATGGACAGGACCGTGAGCGCCAGCGTCACCCACGCCGCCTGGCTGACCCGGCGGTCGAAGATGTACTTGCCCACGTCCGCCCAGCCGTAGTCGGGCCGCTGGGCGGCGTCCACGATGAACAGCGCGATCAGAAACACCAGCACGACGGCGATCGAGATCCGCCAGGGGTGGCGCAGGGGAACCGCCACAATGGCGTCCCCCTGCGTTTCAGTTTCGCCTGTGGCGGGATTCGGCCGGGTCGCCTCGGCAGGCTTGGAAACAGTCACCTGGTTACCCGTTCGACGACGCCACGTTCAGCGCCGCCGTCTTCACGCCGCCGCTTTCCACGCCCCACTTGGACAGGATCCTGGTGTAGGTGCCGTCGTCGATCAGGGCCTGGAGTGCCTTCTGCAGCACAGGGGTGAATTCGCTGTCCTTATCCACCGGGATGCCGTACGGGGCCACTTCGAAAGCGTCCCCGGCGGTCTGCAGCTTCTCCTTGGTCTGGGAGATCGCATACAGGGTGACGGGCGAGTCGGCGCTCATCGCGTCCACCTGGCCGACAACCAGGGCGTTGGTGGCCTGGTCCTGGGCGTCGTACTTGAAGATCTGGATGGCAGGCTTGCCGGCATCGGTGCAGGCCTTGGACTTGGCCGGCACCTCGTGGGTGTCCTCGTACGTGGTGGCCTGCACTGCAACCTTCAGCCCGCAGGCATCGTCCGGGTCCACGGTCTTGCCCTTCAGCGAGGCCCACTGGATACCTGCCGAATAGTAATTGACGAAGTCCACCTGCTTTTCGCGTTCCAGCGTGTCAGTGAACGATGACATCCCCATGTCGTCCTTCCCGGCCTTGACGGACGGGAGGATGTTGTCGAACGTGCCGATATCGAAGTTGACCTTCAGCCCGAGCGACTCGCCCAGCGCCTTGGTGAGGTCCACCGACCAGCCGGCCGGGGCGCCGTCGGCATCTTTGAACTCGTTGGGCGGGTAATTGTTGGCCATTCCCACATTCAGGACGCCCGCGGATTTCATTTTCTCCGGAAGCAGGGCCGCGAGCTCCTCGTTCTTTGGCACGGCTGCGTCTGCGGCGGCGGATGCTTTATCCGCGGCGGGAGGGGCGCTGTTGTCCACGCAGCCTGTCAGCAGGAGTGCTGTTGCCGCGGTCAGGGCAGGGAGTACGTATCTGGTGCGCATGTGGATCCTTAGATTGGTTGAGTTGAAGGTCCGGCACCGCGAGGCTTCTGGGTGCGAGGCTCAAGGGTGCGATTTCCTCTGATTGCTGGAGCAAGTCAGGAATTCAGTGGGGCATGATGGCGCCATCGGAACGGACGGCATGACGCACGTCGCGGATAACTTCCGGGCCTCTGGCCTTCAACTCGGAGATAGTGGATACGCCTACCAGCGTCATGGTACGCCTCAGTTCGTCGGCGAAGATGTCCAAAACGCGGGTGACTCCCTGTGATCCTGCCGCCACGAGTCCGTAGAGATAAGGTCTGCCGATGGAGCAGGCGTCAGCCCCCAAGGCCAGGGCCTTCAGGATGTCACTACCGCGGCGGATTCCCGAATCAACGTAAATTTCGATCCCGTCCCCCACACGTTGCCGCGATTCCTGGAGGACATCCATGGGGCTGAGCATGTGATCCAGCTGGCGGCCGCCGTGGTTGCTCAGCTGCACAGCGTCCAGTCCGATTTCGGCCGCCCGGGCAACGTCATCGGGGTTGACGCATCCCTTGAGGATGATCTTGCCCGGCCATGCCCCCCGCAGGCTTTCCAGTTCATCCCAGCCGCTACTCGCGTCGGAATGACCCAGAATCTGCTGCCACATCGACGGCGTCACTACCGTTGACACTGAACCGCCCGGAGACAGGTTGGGAAAGCTGATGCCCTCCGCCTTGAGGAAGTTTGCCCACCACGCCGGACGCCTGGCGATGTCCATCACTGTTGAAAGAGTTAAAGCCGGCGGCGCCGTGAAGCCGTTGTGCAAATCCCTCTCCCTGGATCCGAGGGCACGCGTGTCCACTCCCACGATCAGTGTGCGGTAGCCGGCCGCCAGGCAGCGGGCCAGTTTGTCCTTCCGGGCTTGGGAATCGGGGGTGACACCGAGGTTGAACCAGCGGTCCAGCGCAGGAAAGTCCGCGGCAATGGTTTCCATGGGCACAGTGCTCAGAGCCGCCAAGCCGTAGGGGATCCCGGCGTGTTCTGCTGCACTGGCGACGGCGTGCTCCCCCTCCGGGTGGAAGAGCCTGGTGGCGCCGGTGGGAGTGAGCGTCAGGGGCAGGGCGCTCGCCTTGCCCAGCAGCGTGGTGGAAGTGTCCGGCCCGGTCACCGGTCCCCAGCTGGGCATAAGCCCCCACGAATCAAACACCGTCCGGTTACGCCGGAGCGTCACCTCGTCCTCCGACCCTCCTTCCAGATAGTCGAAGATGCCCGCGGGCAGCACCTGACGCGCCGCCTGCCGATACTGCTCCACGTTGAACGCATGAGCCAGCACCCGGCGTTTGCGTGAGAACACGGGCGGCCTCATCTGGACGAGCTGCCTGGCATCACTGAATTTCAAGGGGCGCCTTTCGGTTGACGGGCTTGCGCTATGGTTCAGCGTAGGAAGATCGCCGTGTCCGAGCTATGGATAATCCAACGAATCGAGGACACCTTTATTAGGACCAAGTACCAAGGTCAATCAGGGCATGCCGCTGCGTCCCGGCCTGCTGGTGCGAGCCATGCCCTGCCCACCCTCGCGGCCTTGGCCACTGCGGTGGGTTCGGAGTTGGTGAGCCTGGTGGACATGCCGGCGGACGACGGGCAGATTGTGGCGGGTTCGGTGTTCTACGACTCCACCGCCAAACCCGCGGCCTTTCCCAACGCCTTGGCTCTGGCCATAGGGCTATCCCTTACGGGCAAACGGCTTGGCATCCGGCTGGAGGAGCTGAAGGCAGCCGGGTACGTGGGGCTCGTTTACAAAAGGAACGGAGCACCGGATCACGCGCTGCGGGAGCTGGCGCGGCCATTGGGACTTGCCCTGTTCCGGGCCTCGGACTCGGTGCCCTGGACCCACCTCAGCGAAATCATGGACGCCGCCATCGACACGCATCTCCACGCAGGACGCACGCTGGTGGATATCCGGCCGGGAGACCTCTTCGATTTGGCCAACACGGTTGCCGCCCAGGCCGGGGGCGCTATCGCCATCGCGGACCCGGCCCAGATGGTGCTGGCCTATTCAACGCTCCCGGACCAGCCCATCGATGAGACGCGCAGGACGGCAATTCTGCAGCTGCAGGTTCCGCACTCGGAAGAGAACGACGCCGACTACCGCCGTGTGCATGCGGCGTCCGGCGTGGTGGAGGTGGCCACCGCGGAACCAGCGCTCACGCGCTCGGCCATTGCCATCCGGGCAGGCGGCACGGTCCTGGGCTCGCTGTGGCTCCTCAGATCGCTTGAGAACGTCGGGGCGGAGGTCGAAAGAGTCCTGCAGGATGCTGCCAATGTTGCCGCGCTGCATATCCTGCACCGGCGGACCAGCTATGTATCCAATCTGTCACGGCAGATTGATCTGGTGAAGCCGCTGCTGTTCGAGCCGGAACAGGTGGAACTGACCGCAATGAAGCTGGGCATTTCTGCGTCCGAGGTGCGGATTGCTGCGTTGAGCACTTGGCCGCCAGAAGTAAAGGCGCCCGAATCCCTCCACTCCAGGCTGCGGCTTTTTGACGTGATCCGCACCGCCTGCGCTGTCCGCCTGCCATCTGCGGTCTGCGGCCTGGTAGACAACATCGTGTATATCGTCCTCCCCCAGACTCCCCAATCTTCCCCGGAGTTCCAGCGGAGTGCCGTCCTGCGCATAGTCCAGAATGCCGCGCGTCAGTTGTCCCGGCCAGTACTCGCTGGGCTGGGAATTACCTCGCCCATCGACGTCCTCGAAGATTCCCGGATCAATGCCGAAGCGGTTCTCGCGGAACTGCTCCGCAACGTGGACGAGGGACGCATCCAGACGGAATCCGACGACATCGTTGCGGATAACGAGTCGCTGGGATCCAGACTTTATCTGCGGCAGATCGTCACGGCGTTGACCGCATCCGGCCAGCTGCCGGGGGCTCTGGCCGCGAAGATCGCCAAGTACGACGCCACCGGCAAGAAGTCGTTCGAGGAAACGCTGCGGGTCTACCTGGACTGCGGCGGAAATGCCATTGTGGCTGCCGAGCGTCTGGGGCTCCACGTCAATACGGTCCGCTACCGCCTGTCCCGCGTGGGGGCTCTGTTCGGAGTCAACCTTGACGATCCGGAGACGCGGCTGCTTTTGTGGCTCCAGCTCTGGGCACGGCACAACTGAGGCCTGCGATGCGGACGCGTCAAGCTAGGGTCTTGCCCTCACGACGTTAAGCAGCATGAATCGGACCGGTGGCGGGAACCAAGCCAGCGCAGAAAATGGAAGTATCGCTGCGAACGACAGGCAAAGGGGCAGGGCGTCGAAACGCGGGCGCTGGACGTCTGCTGGCAGTTACGAAAGCTGACTGCGGTTGGCGCAGCAGTCGCCGTCGGACTCGAGGAAACGCTGGGAAGCGCGGCCGCTTCCTCTTTGTACGCATGCGCTTGAGGGGAAACGTCTGCGATGTCATTCTCATGCTATCGGATGCGATCTCGGGGACAAGGTGTAGCATCCGATCTACGGGCATCTACGCCCGTGACGCTTATTGGGGGAAGCGAACATGCTTGCAACTGTCGGCTGGCGCCATGTACCGCCTCTGCGCCGCGCGATTCACACCGAATTCCCTCCATGCGCGTCCATCACCGCACCCACCCCGCACGATCCGCATCGCACGTCGGTCAGGTGTCCTCTGAAAGGACTCTCATGAGCCACCCCAGCCTCTCCCCCTACCCGCCGACATACGGCTATGGGCAGGTGCAGCAGAGCAACAAGTCTTTCCTCGTGACTTGGTTGCTGTCCCTTTTCCTCGGCGTTCTCGGCGTGGATCGGTTCTATCTTGGCAAGGTCGGGACCGGCATCGTGAAGCTGGTCACCTTCGGTGGTCTGGGAATTTGGGCCCTGGTCGACCTGATCCTGGTGCTGGCGAACAAAACCCGCGATACGCGGGGTCTTCCGCTGGAGGGTTACGACAAGCACAAGAAGGTGGCCTTGATCGTCACCGCCGCCGTCATCCTCCTGAGCATTATCTTCAACCCCGGCCGCGGCGGGTCTGGGGCAACTTCCGCCTCAGACGTTTCCACTGTGAATGGCTCCGTTGCGGCCACCTCTACTGCCATGGCGACGCCCACCAAGGATCCCGCCGTGGCAGCCGCCGAAGCTGAAACGGCTGCTAAAGCGAAGGCTGATGCCGACGCAGCTGCCAAGGCCAAGGCAGAGTCTGACGCAGCTGCCAAAGCTGAGGCGGACGCGGCGGCTAAGGCCAAGGCTGAAGCGGACGCCGCTGCAAAGGCTCAGGCTGAAGCTGAGGCCGCTGCCAAGAGGGGGACGATCAGTCAGCAGAACGCTCTGAGTAAAGCTGCTGATTACCTCGATTACAGCGCCTTCTCGCGCACCGGACTGATCGGGCAACTGGAGTACGAGAAGTATTCGGCCGAGGACGCGACCTGGGCTGTGGACCGCGTGACCGTCGACTGGAACGAGCAGGCAGCCAAAAAGGCCAAGGATTACCTCGAATACTCCTCGTTCTCGCGTTCCGGGCTGGTCGACCAGCTGCTCTATGAGGGCTTCACCCCGGAGCAGGCCGAGTACGGAGTGAGCACGACGGGTCTCTAGCGGTCTAGCTCAGTTCCATTTGTGATGGCGTCGACGCCGTTGCCGCCCTTGGAACTGCGCCACGGGATACTTGCCTGCCTTCGCGGCCGAAGACCCATGGACGCTGGTCTCTAACAACTTCGCCATTCGTGCTCGTCAGCCTCCCAAGAGTGTCCGAACTCGCAAAGGTGCGGCAGAGGCATCGATTTTTGCTGAAACATAATGAGGGGAATTCATATGAAACTCACTACAACTTTGGCCAGCGGCGCACTCCTGTGCTTGGCCCTTTCGAGCTGCGCTGCGGGGTCTCCACAAGCAGTTCCGACTGTCACGCACACCGTCACGCAGACGGCCATGGCAACAGTGACGGCGACCGCCACGGTAACAGCTGAACCTGTTGCTCCTGCCATCGTGCCGGCCCCAGCGCCGGCTCCTGCTGCTCCAGCGACTGCGATTATTCCTGCCAACGCTGCGGGAATGAATGCGGAGGCACTTGACGATGAGCTATCGGCGCTGGGCTTCAAAAAAGTCGTTTACAACTCTGACAGCGGCAAGACCGTGCTATTGCTCAGTAACTGGACAGTTACTGGGATTGACAACGCAGGTGCGGAACAAGACGTCGACAAGGCAGTAGTAGTTCACGTAACGAAGTAGTTTCCACGCCCTCCCGAGGTAACGATTCTTGAGGACAGGACTGCGGGCGCTGTATGCCGAGACTAGACTCGGCTGGTTGCAGCCACGTTGCCCTTCCTGCTGTTCTCATACCGGTGGGCTCGCCGTTGTGTTTCCACAGGCGGCCCTCTTCGCCCATGAAGTAGACGCCCTGACCGGCCCTCTGGACGAGGACTGGGTCCGGAATTCATTGTCCTGGCTTCCCCTAGTGCATGAGGTTCCCCGTGATTCATTGAGGACCGGACGCGCGACGGTCTCAGGATGCCGGCCCACGCGTGGAAAGGCATCCTGAAAGGCCTGTGCACGACGACCCGCAGGGAAACCGGAACCATCCACGCTCCCACGCTGATCCTGTGGCGCCTAGGATAACCTGCTTGCACGCACCGGCCAGCAAATTCTGGCGGACCGAATAGCGGGCTCGGAGTTGAACGTCTACCCCGACGTCGCTCACATGGTTCCGTGGGAGTGCCCCGATCAGGTCGCGCAGAACGTGACAACGTTCCTCAGTTCCCTCGACTAAGACCAGCGCGGCTTCCGGCCAGTTGCAGCCCTTCTCCACTAGGAGCATAATGGTTAGCGTAGCTAATTAGCACTGCTAAGCATTCCGCAGAAGGAGCAGCGGCATCATGAGCACCACCGAAACGTCGAACACGGAGCCCAGAGACAGCATTAAGCCAGACATCCTGGCCATCGACCTTCGGACTGCAGTGATGCGCACCTCCCGCAGACTCCGAGTCGAGGCAACAGGCGACGTCATCACACCCGGCCAATACACGGTCCTGGCCCAGCTCAACGCCAACGGCCCGCAAACCCTCCGAACCTTGGCCGAACGCGAACACGTGCAGGCGCCCTCCATGACCAGAATCGTCAATGCCCTCACGGACCAGGGATTTGTCACCCGGACAGCCCACCCCGACGACGGCCGCCAGATCCAGGTGGGAATCACCCCGGCCGGGGAGTCTGTCCTGGCTGAGGCCCGCGAACAGCGCACAGCGTGGCTGGCCCAGCGCGTCGCTGGCCTCAGCGCCGAGGACCGCGAAATCCTCAGTCGCGCAGCACACATCATGCAGGAGATGGCCGGCAAATGAGCGCCATGTTCCGAGCCCTGGAGAACCCCAACTACCGCATCTGGGCGAGCGGGGCACTGGTTTCCAACATCGGAACCTGGATGCAGCGGGTGGCACAGGACTGGCTGGTCCTGACGGTCCTCACCAACCATTCGGGCGTCGCCGTCGGCATCACCACGGGCCTTCAGTTCCTTCCCATGCTGCTGCTCGGACCGTACGGCGGTGTACTGGCCGACCGCTACCGCAAGCGCACCATCCTGCTGTGGACCCAGCTGGCCATGGGCCTGTGCGGGCTGGCCATCGGACTCCTGGTGGTGACCGGCACCGCCCAGCTCTGGCACGCCTACCTTGCCGCCCTCTGCCTCGGGCTTGCCAGTGCGATTGACGCACCGGCACGCCAGTCCTTCGTCTCCGAACTCGTGGGACAGGACAAAATAGCCAACGCCGTGGCCCTGAACTCCGCTTCCTTCAACACCGCCAGGCTCACCGGCCCCGCCATCGCTGGTGTCCTGATCGCCTGGGTGGGCACCGGACCGATATTCCTCCTCAACGCGGCCAGCTTCGCCGCCGTCGTCATCTCGCTGTTCCGGATCCGCGCGGCGGAACTGGCTCCTAGCTCCCCCGCGATGCGCGGCAAGCACCAGGTTGCCGAGGGAATCGGCTACGTGCGGCGCCGCCCCGATCTGGTGCTGATCCTCGTCCTGGTGGGCCTCCTTGGAGCGTTCGGTATGAACTTCCCTATTACCAATGCACTGATGTCCACTACCGAGTTCGGAGTTGGGGCAGGCGAGTTCGGGCTTTTGGGCTCCATCATGGCGGTCGGTACGCTGGCCGGTGCGCTGTTCGCTGCGCGCAGGGCGGGGCCACGGTTGCGGTTCCTGCTCGGCGGGGCGCTGGGGCTGGGGTTCTTCACGCTGGTTGCCAGCGTATCGCCGTCGTTCTGGCTCTATGCAGCAGTCCTGATCCCTGTGGGCCTGGCGTCCATCACCTTCCTGAACAGTTGCAACACCAGCATCCAGCTCTCGGTGGAGCCGCAGTTCCGGGGGCGCGTGCTGGCCCTGTACCTGGCCGTGCTTCAGGGCGGGACTGCCTTGGGGGCTCCCCTGATGGGATGGATCGGCACCGAATTCGGCGCGCGCTGGTCTGTTGCCGCCGGCGGCATCATCGTCCTGCTGGCCGGCCTGGCCGCCGTGATCGTGGTCAGCCGGAGGAACCGGCTCACCTTCCGGGATGCGCTTCGGGTCGCGTTCAGCCGGAACAACCAGCCCGCCGTTTAGGGATCGACGGCGACCCGCCAGCTGGGCGCCTAGCTCAGAGGGGTGGCAATGGCCCCCTCCCGGGCGGAAAATTGGAATCCAAGGCTGGAGCGAAAGAGGCGGCTGGAAAGGAACCATCGCCGTTCCCCGTGGGAAGGGCGGGCAATGGACAATTACGAGGGATTCATCGAGCGGCTCGACTCTGCCACCGCCAATCTCGAGAGGCGGAGGGACCTGCTGGATAGGTCCCTGGACGTCGTGCAGGTACTGTTCAAGCAAAACATTACCGGCCTTCAGCTGTGGAGCCAGCGAAGAGGGCGCGTCAGCGATTTGCTGGACAGTTACGGCGGGAAACCAGCCGGATACCGCGCCCTCGGCGAGCTTAACGACGCCGCCGTCAAGATGGAGACCCTGTTCCGGAACCGGACGCGACGGATCGATGAGCACATGGCCGTAATCCGCGAGCGCTCCAACATCATTGATAATTCGCTCGGCGAATTGGAGAAAAGCAGGGCGAAGCTCCACTCGTCCCGAATCGTGTCGCAGGACAGGGAAAATCTCAACAAAGCCATCGCGGAGCTCTCCGGCACCCCTGACAGGGCCATCAGCTCTGTGCCCGACGCCGGCCTGCGGGATGCTCTTCAGGAAGCGCGCCAGGCCATCATCCTGGCCGAGGCACTATTGGAAGTTAAAGGAATCCAGTCATGACGCTTTCAACACCCGAGCGGAGAGTCCTCGCCGACTTCACATCCGAACAGTGGATCGGGAGGCCAGGCCAGAACGCTTTCAGCCGGTTCATCGGAAACGGCCTGATGGGCCTGGTGGTGTGCTTGCTCCTGATGATCCCCGTTCCTTTTCTCAGGAACCCCGGAGCTCTGATCCTGTTTACCGTCCTATTTGCAGCCCTCTTCACAACCGTGACGGTCAGAACCAGATTCTCCAATGAAAACCAGTTCCTCCAGGAACTGATAGCCGATGTGAACGAGACCATCCTCCAACTCACCGGCAACCCAAAGGACCAACTGTCAGTCGAAGACTTTCAGGAGCTGATCGAGACGGGGAACAAACTCCCGCTGACCATCAACGGGCTCTCGGGAATTGACCTCCGCGTCATCCAGAAACGCACGCAGGATGCTCGGGATCCTGCTGCAAAGTGGGATCCAAAAGTCACCACAACAACCCGTGTGGTCCTAACCATCACTCCGCCCGATTACGGGATCGAGAGCTTCGACCGTTTACTGGCTGCCGCCAAAGATATGTGAGCGGTTCATGTGAGCATGGCCCGGTCCGCCGTCATCGCGGCCAGCCACAGGAACCGCCGGTTGGGATAATGGATTCATGACCGATCAGGATCAGGACCGGGACCCCTGGGAGGAGTTCGACAGGCTTAAGCCGGCCGCCCCCGACCGTGTGCCAGGCTATCCCGGCGGAGAGCCGCTGGGCTTTGGCTTCCGGACCGGCGTGCGCAGTGCAAGCGTGGCCTTCGGCTTCGCCATCTATGCGCTGGCCCTCGGAACCGCACTGGTCCTCACCGGCGTCGTTGTCTTCATTAGCCAGGGCCAGTGGCCGCTGCTCGGACTGATGGTGCTGATCGAAGCCGTCTTCGTCCTTGGGTTCATCCGGCTCGTAAAGCAGGCCCGCAACCGTCGCTGACCCAAGTAGCCCCTCCCGCAGGCAACGAGTGCCGGGGTCGGGGATCGCTCAACCCACCCACCACGCCTATGTACTCCGCGTTCTGAAGAGCGTAGTTTCTGAAACGGAATCGATGGCGCCATCACGATTAGGGGGTCGACAATGGGGAAGTCGGCGCCGTACATTGCTTCACTCACCCTGGCCGTTGGCCTGTGCAGCTGCACGTATGAGTATCCCGGCCCTCAGGAAACTTCAAGGGCCGCTGCGTCATCAGCTGCACAGACCGCTGCGCCGGTCGGCACGGGATCGTCACCGATTGCAGGAGCGGAGCCGACAACCTTCACAATGGACCCCGGATATGTCCCCGGCATGTGGGGCGACTTAGCCGGCGACGGCGGAGTCAGGGTTCTGGAGGAACGCGGGCTCACATATCGGGTGCTTGAGTATCTGGGCCCGGGCAGCGGCTATGGCAACGGCAGGGACGTGGACCTCAGTACAGGGCTTCAAGGGTGGGACATCCTTTATACGATTCCCGGATCCGGAAGGAACGTTGATGTGAAGGCCGCGAACCGGTAGAGATCTTCGTCATGCGATCAACACCATCCCCGGCTGAAACTCCTCCCGCACCTCCGTCGCAGCCATAAAGCTCAGGCCGTGCCGCGCCCGCGGCATCGCGCCAGAAGGGCGCGCTCGGCCAGACCGGACGCGCCCTCCAAGCGCTGAAACCCGCAGTGGTTACAGCGCCGGAATCAGTCGATGAGCACCTTGGCGCGCTCCGCCTCAGGGAACCGCACGTCGTAGCAGGTCAACAGCCCGAACCGCCCCCCTGGGCTCGAACACCACAGGGGCCGTGGACGGGCCGGGCTTGATGAAGGTGGAATAGCCGAAGCCCTGCGCGTCGAGAAAGTGGATCTTCCGGTCCGGTGACCGACCTCCGGCAAGGTTGAGGAAGCCGTGGAGATCGCCCGGAAGTACGTCCTGCATGGCGCATGTTTATGGGCTTGTGCAGGGAGGAGACGAAACTAAAATTGACTATATGGTTTTTCATGAAATAGCAAGTTTTTCTTATCTCTCACAGTGATGCCATGACCATACCAGGGCCCCCAGGGGCAAGCTCAGAGCAGACTGCACCCCGGCAGCAACATGCAAAGAAGCAATTAAATGTCGTCGGGCTTATCGCGCTAATTACCGCGGTTCTAGGGTTCATATTCGCCTGTATGCCTGGCGCTCTCATCGTTGGCTGGGTATTGCTGCCGATTGCGTTCATTTTGGCTATTGTCTCCCTCTTCGTCAAAGACAAACCCAAGGGGATGGGCATCGCGGCTCTGATTGTCTCGATTGTGGGAACGATCGTCGGATTCGTCGTCTTCTTTGCCGTTGTTGGATCGTCATTTGACAACGCAATCGGCAGTGGCGACACCACAGTCGCACCGCCGTCCGGCGATCCGGGTTCTAGTGCCGAGGCGACAGAAAAGGATGCAGGCGCCGAAGCGGGAACTCGGGAAAACCCTTCTCCGCTAGGTTCGGTTATCGAGTCTGACGATTGGCGAGTTGTGATCAACTCGGTCACCCTTGCCGCGTCCGATGCAGTAATCGCAGCCAACCAGTTCAATGACCCACCCGCTGAAGGGTCGGAATACATTCTGGTCAACTACTCCGTCACGTATATCGGCGATGACCCTAACGGGCAAAGGCCCTCCTCTGTCTCAGTCGATTACGTCACTGCAGATGGACGAACCATCACCAGTTTCGACAAGTCTGTTGTTGAACCAGAGGCGATCAATACCTCGAACATTCTCTACAAAGGTGGGACCGAAACAGGAAACACCGCCTTTGAAGTGCCAAGTGCCACAGCAGGCCAAGGCGTCCTCGCTGTCAGGGCGGGCATGCTGGGCGAAACGGTTTTCGTAGCCGCGCAGTAGCCCTCAGGGACAAGTCCAATACCGAGCCATATCAGTTGAGCCGTTTCTGGAGAGCTGCGTCCCTTATCGCGAACAAGGCGCGGCCAACAACTTGGTTTCGCCCATTGCGCCTGATCATAAAATGTAGTCAATGTACCGGATCCCAGGCCCGGCATGCGCGCAGAAGGGGCGCGCCCGGCCAGACCGGACGCGCCCTCCAAGCACGCAACGCGAAGCGGTTACAGCACCAGACTCAGTCGATGAGCACTGATTGCTTGTCACAGTCCGGAGATTCGACAGCTGGCGCAACCTTCCCCGACCGGTGGTTGAGCCAGTTAGCCACCGCCAGAAGCGCTACGAGTCCGAAAGTGCTCAGGAGCTGGGGACGGGAATCCTCGCCGATGAAGCCCACCGTGAATATCGCAGCCAGGATCAGGAGACCGAAACCCGTGAGCCACGGGCAGCCGGCCATCCGCAGGGGAAGCTCAGTCCCGTCGCGGTCGGCCCGGAGGCGCAGCGCGAGCTGAGCCAGGAGCGCGGACGTCCACACCAGCAGGCAGGTGGAGCCCACAATGTTGAGCAGGACGGGAAGGACCATCTCGGGGAAAGCCAACTCCAGCACAACCGTGACAACACCGAAGGAGACGCTGGCCAGGACCGCAACAACCGGAACCCGGGCCTTGGACACCGAAGCGAGCAGGCTTGGTGCTTCGCCCCGCTCGGCGAGGGAGTAGGCCATCCGGGAGGCACCGTAGAGGTTGGCGTTGAGCGCGGAGAGCAGCGCTGCGACGGCCACCAGGGTGATGGCGGCGGCTGCGCCGGGCATACCCGCGGCCTCCAACACGGCGGCAAACGGGCTCTTCAGCCCCGTCGACCCCACGGGAACCACCGCCGCGATAATGAAGATCGCACCGATGTAGAACACCAGGATGCGCCACAGTACTGTCTGGACTGCTTTCCGCACGCTGCGGGCCGGTTCCGCGGTCTCAGCTGCCGCCACGGACACAATCTCGGTGCCGCCGAAGGCGAAAGCCACCACGAAGAGTGCAGTGGCAATCCCGGCAAAACCGTTGGGAGCGAATCCGTCTCCCATGAAGTTGGCCAGCCCCGGCGATTGAACGCCCGGCAGCCAGCCGAAGAGCAGCGCGGCGCCGACGAAGAGGAACGCGACGATGGCCGCCACCTTGAGCAGCGCGAACCAGAACTCGAACTCGCCGAAGTTCTTCACACTGGTGAGGTTCACTGCGGTGAGCACCACGATGAACACGAAGGCCATAAGCCACACCGGCAGCCCGGGGAAGATGGTGGACAGCAGGCCTGCTGCGCCCAGCGCTTCCGCGGCGATGACAACCACCAGCTGAAGCCACCAGAGCCAGCCCACAGTGGCACCAGCTACCGGCCCGTAGGCCTTGGCGGTATAGACGGAGAAGGCACCGCTGTCCGGATTGGCGGCGGCCATCTCGCCGAGAGCCCACATCACCAGGATGATGAGCGTTCCGGCGACGAGGTAGGAGATCAGCACGGCCGGGCCGGCAGCCTGGATACCTGCGCCGGAGCCGATGAAGAGGCCCGCGCCGATGGCGCTTCCGAGCCCCATCATGGTGAGTTGGCGGGGTTTGAGGGCGGCGCCGAGTGCACGGCGGCCAGACGTCGTTGTCTGTTGTTCCATGGGGATTCCTCTGGTTGTTGGGGAACGGAATTGGTTTGAGGTCAGGAGTTTGTCAGGCGGTGTGGGCTTCCAGAATGCGGAGCACACGGTCATTGGATGCGGGGCTGGCAACGGTGATCCGGACGCCGTCGCCCTGGTAAGCCCGGACCATGATGCCCGCCCGGTCAAACGCGTCCAGCAGCTTCGCCTGGAGGCGGTCATCCGCACGGATCCACAGGAAGTTTCCCTGGCTCGCCTGCAGCTTCCAGCATTGGGCTTCCAGCTGCGCGGCCATCCGTGCGCGCTCCCGCTTGACGGCGGTCACCCGGGCTTCCATCTCCTCCCCCGCGTCCAGCGAAGCGATGGCCGCCTTCTGGGCCAGCGCGCTCACCGCGAAGGGAAGGGCGGTCCGGCGCAGTCCCTCAGCGATGGCTGGCGCCGCCACGGCGTATCCCACGCGCAGGCCGGCGAGTCCGTAGGCCTTCGAGAAGGTGCGCAGGATGGCGACGTTCGGGTACCGGCGGTAGAGCGCCAGGGAACCGGGACCGCTGCCCGCTTCGGCGTATTCCACATAGGCCTCGTCGATCACCACGAGGATGTCGGAGCGGACGGATTGCAGGAAGGCCTCGATACGTTCATGGCTGATCGGGACGCCGGTGGGATTGTTGGGGGTGCAGAGCAGGATCACCTTCGTGCGGTCAGTGACGGCCGCGGCCATCGCATTGAGGTCGTGGCCCTCAGCATCGTCCAGCGGAATACGGACCGGCCGGGCGCCTGCAAGCTCAACCAGGATGGGATACGCCTCGAAGGAACGCCAGGCGAAGATCACCTCATCTCCGGCATCGCAAAGGCCGGTGATGATCTGCTGGAGAACGCCGACGCTGCCGGGTCCCACCGCGACCTCTTCGGCGGTGACGCCGAGGTGGCTGGCAATCCGTTCACGGAGTTCGACGGCGGCCATGTCAGGGTAGCGGTTCATGGAACCCGCCGCTGCGGCCACCGCAGCGGCGGCAGCGGGAAGCGGCGCGTAGTGGCTTTCGTTGCTGGCGAGGGCTGCGATGTCCGTGCCGGCGCTGCGCCGGCCCGGGACATAGGGCGGAAGGCCGACGACGGCGTCACGAAGGGTCGGAAGCGCTGTCTCCGGTGCGGTCAGGAGCTGATCACGGGTCATGAAGATCGATCATGAGAGTGACCTGCCCCACATTGCAAGATACCCTCTACCCATTGGGACTTCTGCTCAACTTCTACTTTCTACGGTGAAAATATGACCACCCCGAACCCCCGCACGCTGGATTCTCTCGATGGCAGGATCATCCTGGCCCTCGACAAGGATCCCGAAGCCAGCGCCCTGGCACTCTCCCGGACGCTCGGCGTCGCACGGAACACTGTCCACGCCCGGCTGGCACGACTGGAGCGCAGCGGCGCACTCCGCTCCTTCAGCCGCAGGCTGGATCCCGCCGCGCTGGGCTATGACCTGATGGCCTTCCTCTCACTGTCCATAAGCCAGACCCGGACAGGCTCGGTGGAAGACGGGCTCGCCGCCATCCCGGAGGTCATCGAGGTCCACGCCACCACCGGGGACGCGGACCTCATGGCCAAGGTGGTGGCACGAGGTACGGCCGATCTCTACCGCATCACCAACCAGATCCTGGAAATCGACGGGATTGAACGGACCAGCACGGCCATTTCCATACTGGAACTGATGCCACCCCGCTACGACGGCCTCCTGAGCCGGCTCTCGAAGCAGGAATCCGGCCCTTCCGACTAAGCACGGGTGATGCACACCACATCTGGGCGTATTTTCAGTTGTGCCTCCAACTTTCTGCCAATTGTCCCAATCAAAATCGACTCTCTTGCCTATCTGTGAAGCAGGCCACATGATTCCTGCATGACTTCAATTACCGTCTCCGGCCGCGTAGCGCAGGTTCTCAGCAGCTATCTCAGCGACGTCTTCGGTGTCATGGGCAACGGAAACGTCTACTTCCTGGACGCCGCCGAAAAGCTGGGCCTCCGCTTTTCCGCCGTCCGCCATGAAGGCGCCGCCATCGCCGCGGCCGACGCCTACTACCGTGCGTCAGGCCGTCTCGCAGCAGGCACCACCACCTACGGCCCCGGCTACACCAATGCACTCACCGCCCTCGCAGAGGCGGTCCAGGCGCAAACCCCCGTCGTCCTGGTCACCGGGGACGCCCCGAGCAGCGGCGCCCGGCCCTGGGACGTGGACCAGGCGGCCATCGCCGCGGGTCTCGGAGCGGCCACTTTCACCGTCACCCGCGAATCTGCGGGCTCCATCACTCAGCAGGCGGTGGAGTACGCGCTCACCAAGCGGACCGCCGTCGTGATTGCCATTCCGTATGACCTCGTGGCGCTCGAGGCTGCCGAAGAGGAGCTTTCCGGGCCGCTGGCACCGGCGAGTGACGACGTCGACGGCGGCCTCCTGCAGGTCGCCAGCCTGCTCGCCGGGGCGAAGCGGCCGTTGATCCTCGCCGGCCGTGGTGCCCATCTCGCCGGAGCCGGTCCGGAGCTCGGGGAGCTCGCCGACCGTCTGGGGGCACTGACCGCCGGAACCGCCCTTGCGCTCAACCTCCTCCAGGGCGAGGGATACCTCGGCGTCGCAGGCGGCTTCGGCACGGATACCGCGGCCGGGCTTATGAGTGAGGCCGATGTGGTCCTGGTGGCCGGGGCGAGCCTGAGTCAATTCACCATGCGGTTCGGGCATCTCCTTGGCCCGGACAGCACTGTTATCCAGATCGACACCGCCCTGCAGCCGACGCACCCCCGGGTGGATACCTTCGTCCGTGCGGATGCCAAGTCTGCTGCCGGACACATCCTCCGGCTGCTGGATGGCCCGGCCTCGCCGGACATCAGCCACAGAGAGGCCTGGCGTGCGGAAGCCCGCACGCGCCTGACCGAAGGCGCGGCCCATCATCCGGGCTCCGCCGAGACCCCGGACGGCCGGCTGGACCCGCGCTCCCTCGCCACGGCACTGGATGCCATCCTTCCGGAGCGCCGCACAGTGGTCCAGGACGGAGGGCACTTCCTCGGCTGGGCACCCATGTACTGGCGCATCCCGCGGCCCCAGGACCTGGTGATGGTGGGGACCGCCTACCAGACCATCGGGCTCGGCCTTGCCAGCGCCGTCGGGGCAGCCCGCGCAGTGGAGGACGGCCGCACCCTGGTCCTGGCCTCCGGCGACGGCGGTTTCCTGATGGGCCTGTCCGACCTCGAGTCGCTCATCGCAGCGGCGAGCAGCGCCGTCGTCGTGATCTACAACGACGCCGCCTACGGAGCCGAAATCCACCAGTACGGCTCCCAAGGCCTGACCGAAAAACCCATGCTGATCCCCGAAGTGGACTTCAGCGGCATTGCCCGCGCGCTCGGTGCCGAGTCGGCGATCATCCGTTCGCTGTCGGACCTTGCAGAGCTCCAGGACTGGATCGACGACGGCGCCAAGGGAACCTTCGTGGCCGACTGCCGGATCACAGCGAGCGTCCGGGCCCCGTGGCTGAGCGAGTGGATGGAGGCCTCGCAGGCGGCGAAGGCGGTTGTGGCGGGCTAACCCGTTCTACGGACTATCGGCGAACAAGCCGCCACAGCGACGTGACCTCGGCCGTGCGCGCCTCGAACAGAGGATCATCACGGTCCGATGCCTTCGGATGCGTTGGCTTAGCATCCAGCCGTTCCACCACCTTCAGCCCAGCCGCCGTGATGGCGGCCAGCAGGTCGTCACGCGTCCGCAGGCCGAGGTGCTCGGCCAGGTCGGAGAGGACAAGCCAGCCCTCACCGCCCGGCTCCAGATGGTCGGGGAGTTCGTTCAGGAAGCGGAACAGCATCCTGCTTCCGGGGTCGTAGACGGCGTTGTCCAGGGTGGAATGCGGCGTGGCCGGAATCCAGGGCGGGTTGCACACGATGAGGGGCGCCCGCCCGGGCGGGAACATGTCGGTCAGGACGGCCTCAGCACGGTCCTGGACGCCGAGGTTCCGGAAATTCTCAGCGGCGCAGGCGATTGCACGCGGTTCGTTGTCCGTCGCCACCACGCGGTGGACGCCACGGCGCGCGAGGACGGCAGCGAGCACGCCCGTGCCGGTTCCGACGTCGAACGCCAGTGTGTCAGAGGGCAGCGGGGCGGCGGCCACGAGATCCACATACTCGCTCCGGGTGGGGAAGAACGTGCCGTAGTGCGAGTGGATGCGATCCTGCAAAGCGTCGACATAGACGCCATTCCGCCACCATTCGTAGGCGCCGATGGCGCCCACAAGCTCCTGCAAGGACACCACGGAGGATTCGCCGATGTCACCGTAGGCTGCAGCGGCGGCCTCCCGGATGTCGGGTGCGCGGCGCAGCGGCACCACCGGGCCCTGGTCAAGAGGTACCAGCAGCAGGCCGAGAATGCGTGCACGATGCGAGGCGGACTGGCGGTGCCGGTAGAACTTTTCGGCCGGAGTTCCTGATGTCTTTCCGGCCCCTATCCGCCGGTCCAGTGCGTTGAGAATCTGCCGTGCGTTGTGGAAGTCACCGTGCCAGAGCATCGCGATCCCCTGTGACGCCATCCGGTACGCATCATCGGCGGTGAGGGAGTCGGAGACCACTTCGACGCGCGTCGGCGCCGGCCTGCCGTTCGCCGAACGCCATCGCGCGGTCATGCTGACACCAGCCTCGGCCCAGGTCACCACGGCGGGCTCATCCACCGCAGCCGTCCGCGAGGACTCGGGGGCCGACGTCGGGATTCCCACGGGAGCTGGCTTGTCGCTAGTGATAAAGATCCGTTCCAAGCGTGAGAGGAGCCGATCGGCGACTGACGATTGCGGCGGTGATTCCACGACGTGGATGGCTGCGGCCCAAGATTCCGGACCGTCATCCGGCCGCGAACCGAGCTTGGTCGATGGCCTCTGTGGCCATTCAACCTGCATTGTCAGGATACAGGTGTGCCGTGGCCGCCGAGCGCGCGAGTCCTGGATCCCACCCAGTCCCCTAAGGGAATTTCATAGGTCAACCGCCTAGCATGTCCCATATGAAAGCTGCCCGGGACGCCCGCTCCGCCGCCGTCGTCATCAACGCCGGATCACGCCGAGGGGCGGCCCACGAACTTGCGGTGGACACGATGAGAAATGCAGGCGTGCCGGTCTCCGCCGTGCACCATGTGCTGTCGGGAGCAGAGCTCGCCGGGACGCTTGACCGGGTGGTTGCGGACGGGCACGACCTGATCGTTGTCGGTGGCGGCGACGGGACTTTGACGTCCGCCGCCGGCCGCGTCGCCGGAACCGACGTTATGCTCGGCGTTCTTCCACTGGGCACCGCCAACGACTTCGCCCGCACGCTGGAGATACCGAATAATCTTGCCGAGGCGTGCGCTACCGTCGCAGACGGGAAGGTGGTGGACATCGACCTCGGCCGGGCCAACGGCGAGCCATTCCTCAACGTCGCGTCCGTTGGCCTCTCGGTGGCTGTTACCGAAGCTCTCAGCCCCCGCCTGAAGCGGTACATCGGGCCGCTGGCATACGCCATTGCCACCCTGAGCGCTTATGCCCGACACAAGGCGTTCCCGGCCCGTCTCGAGTTCCCCGATGGAGATCACGAGCCGCTGGAGTTCGAAAACCTGCTTCAGGTGGCCGTCGGCAACGGCCGGCACTACGGCGGCGGCAACACGGTCTCCCCCACGGCCGGGATCGACGATCACACCCTCGACATCTACGCCATCCTGGCGGGGCCGCTCCGTGAGCACGTGAGTATCGCCCGGCTGCTCAAGGACGGCAGCTTCATCAAACACGACCGGGTGCACCACCTGACCAGCCGACGTGTCCGGCTGGTCACCGAGCAGCCGCTGCCCGTAAACCTCGACGGCGAAATCGCGACCACCACGCCCACCGACTTCACCGTCCAGCGCAACGCCGTCCACGTCGTGGTACCTCAGAGCAGCACCAGCGCGCTGTTCGACGGACCGGGCGCCGGGAACTGGCCGCCCGTTTAGAAAGTCTGTTGGCTCACGGCTCTTGAAGGCCCTTGCCTCAACCGCCTATCCTGCACGGAAAGGCAGCGTGATATGCCGGTCATCGCTTGGGAGCGTGCGGATGAACCTACTGAGTCAGATCTTCGCCGGGGCCACCGCCTTGGCCCTGATCGTCGTCGGCCTTCTCGAGATTTTCGCTCACGGCGACCGCCGCTTTTACCGGATCTTTCTGATCAAACCGGAAGATGTTCAGGCCGTCCGGATGTGGGCGATGAACATTGGCGCCTACAACATCGCCTTTGCCCTGGGCATCGCCACAGGACTGTGGATGCTGAACTTCTCCGGCAATGCTGCCGGCGGATCAGCAATCGTGATCTTCTGCTGCACGGCCCAGGTCCTCCTCGGCATCTGGCTGTGGATTACAGAGAAGAGGCTGCTCACCAGCGCTATCGCACAGGCGCTCGGTCCAGGCCTGGCCCTGGTCTTCTACCTGTTCTTCCGATGATCCCGGAATGCATCACAGCAGTTAACGCATGCCACTTCGGTTCGATGGCTGCCCGCCGTCGATATACTCCAAATATGCCGATTACACGCCTCGACAGGGGCATTCACACTCAGCCGTCCGCCCTCGAGCCGTACGGGGACGACCTATGAGCGGCGGTCTCGTCGCCCTGCTGGACGACATCGCAGCCCTGGCCCGCATAGCGGCCGCCTCGGTGGACGACGTCGCTGCCGGAGCGGCCAAGGCGGGGGCCAAGGCCGCCGGCGTCGTAATCGATGACGCCGCCGTCACCCCGCAGTACGTGTCCGGGGCGGACCCGTCCCGCGAACTGCCCATGATCAAGCGGATATTCTGGGGTTCGCTCAGGAACAAACTGCTGATCATCCTGCCGGCCCTGCTGCTCGTCAGCGCCTTCGCCCCCTGGGCCATCCCGTTCATCCTCATGCTGGGCGGCACGTACCTCTGCTACGAGGGTGCCGAGAAGGTCTGGCACAAGATCCGCGGCCACCACACCGCGGAGGAAGAAACGCCGGCGGTCGAACGCGGCCCGGAGGCCGAGGCCAAGGTCATCAAGGGCGCCATCACCACCGACTTCATCTTGTCCTGCGAAATCATGGTCATCTCGATGAACGAGGTGGCCGCAGATTCCCTGTTGTCCCGGGCTACTATCTTGGTGGTTGTTGCCATCGTGATCACGGTGGCCGTGTACGGCGCCGTCGGACTGATCGTCAAAATGGACGACATCGGCATGCACCTGGCCGCGAAAAATTCCGCGGGTTCCAAGCGGGCCGGCGAGCTGCTCGTCAAGGGGATGCCCGCCGTGCTGACCGCGATAACCTTCGTCGGGACCATCGCGATGCTTTGGGTTGGTGGCCACATCATGCTGCAGGGAGCATACGACCTCGGCTGGCACGGCCCGTATGACATAGTCCATGTCCTCGAGCACCCTTTCGAGGGGATCGCGGTTGTGGGCGCCTTCCTGGCCTGGCTCGTGAACACTTTGTGCTCGGCCGTCATCGGACTCGCCTGGGGCCTCGTCGTCATGGCGATCGTGCATCCGCTGCTGAAAGCGCTGCCGTTCGGCAAAAAGAAGGGCGGGCACGAGGAGGGCGACATCCGCGCCGAACTTGCCGGCTATCGGCCGACGAAACGTAACGCTGATCCCTCGCCTTAGCTCGTATTCACCGGGGGAAAGAATGATGCCCGGCGACAACTGACGGCTACCCCATCGCCGCGGGGTGGCCGTCAGTTTCAGTTAGCTGCAGGTGTTAGTGCTCGGCTTCTCGAGTTGTAGCCGAGTCCCACCCTACGCGTGCCGCCTCCCAGGGTGACGGCCCGAAGGGTCATCAGCGTCTAAGCCGAGTAGGTCCTGCGTCCGGCAGGTGGAGTGTCGATAGTCACTGCCTCTGGACCGGGAGAAGGCGTAAACGTCGGGTAAAATTGAGGGAGGAATTGTTCGGCCAGCAGCGCCCGGTTCCCTCCTCTCCCCCTTGAATGGAACCCCTCCCCCATGTCCTCCGCGATTTCCGCGCCGGCGCCCCAGCGTTTCCCGTTGGCAGCCATGATGGTCCTGGCCACCATCGCCTTCACCGCCATCACCACTGAACTGCTTCCCTCCGGCCTGCTCCCCCAGATCAGTGCCGGCCTGAACGTGTCCGAGCCGGTTGCCGGTTACCTTGCCGCCGCCTACGCCGCCGTCATCGTGGTCACCGTGGTGCCCGCCGCGCGGCTGCTCGGCAGAGTACCGAAGCGGCCCCTGCTCGTGGCGCTCGTCCTGACGTTCGCACTCAGCAACGCCCTGGTGGGCCTCGCCCCCGACTTCACCGCAGCGATGGGAGCCAGGCTGGTTGGCGGCCTGGCCCACGGACTGCTCTGGACCACCGTGGCCCCCTATGTCACCCGGGTGGTCCCGGCCCATAAGTTAGGCAAGGCCCTGGCCATCGTCTTCAGCGGCAACAGCCTGGGCCTGGCAATCGGGGCTCCGATCGGCACCGCACTGGGCGGTTTCCTCGGCTGGCGCGCGTCATTCCTGTTCCTCGCCGGCTTCAGTCTGCTGCTCGCCGCCCTGGCCTTCTGGCTACTGCCGTCCTCCCGCCGCGCCGCCGGCGAGGCCCGCCCCTCGCTGCGCAAGGCCATCGCCCAGCCAGGAGTGAAGCCCATAGCCATAGCGTGGCCGCTGATGATCCTGGCCCACTTTGCGCTCTTCACCTACATCGCCCCCTACATCCGCGACGCCGGCCTGCCCGACTACGCCATCAGCCTCGGACTCACAGTCCTGGGTGTCTCGGGCCTGCTCGGCATCTGGATCGCCGGACTCACCGTCGATTCCCATCCCCGCCGTTCGCTCCTGATCACGACGGCGGCAGTCTCCGTCTCGATGCTCCTGTTGCCGTTTGTGGGTGGCAGCCTTCCCTTTGCCCTGGTGCTCATGACGGTCTGGGGCGCAGGCCTCGGAGCCATCGGCATCTACAACCAGTCCGCAATCCTCCGGGCTGGCCGGGAAAACAAAGACGCCGCCAACGGCCTCACTGTCCTCACCATCCAGCTGGGCATCACCATCGGCGCCCTCTATGGCTCCGCGGCCCTTCTCGTCGCTGGCCCGCTGCTGGTGCCGGCTGCCGCAGCGCTTCCGGTCATCGCCGCCCTGCTCGTCACCTTCGGTGGCAAGACGGCTGCCTATCCGCCGGGCCCGCGTGAATCTCTCTGGAAGAGGCCACGGCCGGTCGACGAATCCGAGGGCAGGCGCTAGACGGACGGCCGCTACGGCTGCAGAACCAAACGATATGCGCGGGGGTTAAGCATCCCCATTTTGGGAGCGATGCTTTAGGGTGGTCGCATGATTCATCCCCGACTCGATTTCATCACCCTCGGCGTACGCAACGTGGACGCTTCGCGCAGATTCTACGCCGACGGCCTTGGCTGGCCCATCCACAAGGAGGTTCCCGGCGAAGTGGTGTTTATTCAGGTCAACCACGGCCTGATGCTGTCCCTCTGGGATGCCCGGCAGATGCAGGCCGAGGCGGGCGTGGATGCTCCCGGAGGCGTTCCCTGCTTCATGTTCAGCCACAACGTGGAAAGTGCCAAGGACGTAGACAGGGTGTTGTCCGAGGCCGAACTCGCTGGGGCTACCATCGTTGCGCCATCTAAGACCCAGCCTTGGGGCGGATGCGCCGGCTACTTCGCCGATCCAGATGGCTTCCGCTGGGAGGTGGCCTTCAATCCCACCTGGCGAGTGGACGGCGAAGGAAATGTCACCGTCTAAAACACCAGTCCTTCAGCCTGCCGAGATAGAAGTGACCTCGTAGACCAGGGCCGAGCTCATGGCTGTTCCGCGGCAGGTCAGCTGGTGGGGCTGGGCGCGGCGGGCCTGCAGTTCGACGTCGACACGCGCCGGGTGGGGCGGGCGCCCGGTAATGCTGATCCGCCAGTAATCGCCGTCGCGGAAGGTCCCCGCGACCAAATAGTCATTCCGACCGGCCGGGCCGAAACGGCTTAGCATGGCCGCGACTGCGGCCTGCTGCGCTGGGAAGAGATCCGTGTAGCCGCGCAAATACTGCGCGTGGATACGTCCGGCGAGGTGTTCTTCGATGGTGGCGACAGATGATTCGGCATCCAGACGGCCGTAGTAGACGCCGTCGGGCGCGACAACGACGTTGCCTGCGAACCTGTCACCGCCTACGTGCGAGCACTCCCACACGAGCTCCGGCCAGCGCTCGCTCAGTGCACGTCCAACGGGCCGCCCCCAGACGGCACAGCATTGGTCGCGCTGACTGTGGGTGCAGACCAGGATGACGGGCGGATGGCTGAGCTCTCCGGGGCTGCTGAGGGCAGAGGCAATCTCGGCCAGATCCTGATCCTTGCTCCACGTTCCCCACTGCTGGCGATAGGCGCCGGAGTCCTCATGGCGCAGTACGGCCCAATGGCTCTGACCCTCACGCCGGCGGGGGCCTGGCCGCCTCACCAGCAGCACCCGCGCCCGCGCCGCCTTTGCCGCGGAGAGCACGAGTGCTTTGGTCTCAGGCTCGACGTCAAGCCCCTCGAAGCCATTTAGCGGCCACCCGCCCCGGTACTCGATGAGGACCCAGACAACGCCATGCGACGCCGTGCCTGCAATCGGGTCGCCGCGCAACCGTGCGCTTTCAGAGCAGAAGAAGCGCTCCGGGGCCGCCACTGCGGCGGAGTCACTGTTTAGATCACTGGTCAAATCACTGTTCAAGGGGAAACGAGGACCCCCGCGCGCAAAAGTCTTTCAACGAGTTCGACGCCGAGATCACCCGCGGTGTGAATCTCCCCGTCGAGGAGGCGCGTCACGGACGGCAGATCGGTCTCCGGGAAGTCGAGCCAACCCACGCGCGTGGTCAGTCGCGATCCCTCCAGCCGTGCTTCCAGGGCATCGCGAAGCCGCACCACAGACTGGGGGCTTAGGCTGTTGACGGCCGCGAGCTGGGCCAACGGACCCAGCGGTGCCGGGCGAGCCTGTCCTCGCCGGGTGCGGTGGAACAGGGCAGTGGAATCAGCTTCAGCGAGGGCAGCGGCGAGGTGCTCGCGGACGACGTCGATCTCGGCACCCGGCCCGTCAACGCCCAACGGCAACGTACGGCGCATCTCGGGATCGTCGCCCAGCGCTGCAAGGGCGGCCTGCGCGAGCTGTTCGGCCAACGCGTAGCGGGTCCAGCTGTGGACTCCGAGCGTGAGGTGGATGGAGACCTCGCCCTGCGCCTGCGCGGCATGCAACCAGCCACGCGGCAGGTAGAGGACATCCCCTGGCTCGAGCACAGTGTCAATGTAGGCCTCGCCCTTCGCGGCGTCGGCGACGGCGGAACGGCGATCGGTCCAGGGCTGATCACGCAGCGGGTCCGGGTGGACGGGCTCGTGAATGATCCAGCGCTTGGTGCCCTCAATCTGCAGAACGAAGACGTCGTGAACGTCATAGTGATCGTCGAACCCACGGTTCTGGGGCGGCGTGATGTAGGCATTGGCTTGCACGGGATGCCCGAGCTCGGTGCTCAGCCTGCTGCTGAAGTCCGCGACCGGCTCCCACGTGCGGTGCAGAGCCTGCAGCACGAGCGTGGCACCGTCGGCGAATTTCCGCCAAAGAGCGGTGTCGTCGAGCTGGTCGCCGATGGTGGCGCCGACGCCGGCGGGAGAAGTGAATGACGAGTCCGGAAATGTAGTGCCGCCCTTGGCGACGCGGAGAAAAGGTGTGCGCAGTCCCCGGCGGGAGATCATTTCGTCCGCGGCGTCGGCAGAGAACAGGTCGGAGAAGTCGCTGATGCCACGCGTGAGCAGCGCTGTGCGCCCCCAGATGTCCCCAGCGAACCTCTCACGGCCAACGTTAATAAGACGTGTCTCCAGGACCCCGGCGCCTTCCATGGCGGCGGGGTCCTGAAAGTCAGTGCGGGTAGTGCTCAAATTCACATGCCCCGTTCTGCGGCTCCTCCGTCAGCACCGCCGTCAGCACCGCCGTCGGCTCCGCTATCGGCACCGCCGTCGGCTCCGCTGTCCGCACCACCAGCGGCTCCGCTGTCAGCACCACCGTCGGCTCCGCTATCGGCACCTCCGTCGGCTCCGCTGTCGGCACCTCCATCGGCTCCGCTGTCAGCACCACCGTCGGCTCCGCCGTCGTGCATACCTGGGACGCCGGCCGCGCCACCGTCGGCGGGGCCTTCCTGGTTCGGATCCTGCTCTGGACTGGTCATGCTTCCTCCCGAGAATCGAATCACTAGGATCAGCTCCGTTTACCGGCACCTGATCACCCAACCGGGCGATCCTTTAGCGACACCGCCCGTGATCACACTAACGGCACGGACCTACTGCGGAACAGTCCTTTTGCACCTCTGAAGTCAGAATCTTAGGGGGCCGCTCTTGGGGCGGCGAGCGCCGCCGTCGTACTCTCCCGCTGTATGCAGCAGATGCGTTGTTTTCCGGCTGACCACGCCCTACCGTGAAGAGACCGTCAGCCGAACTGACCACCTCATCACCGCGGGAGCAAACCATGGCGAGACTGACCGGCCGGACCGTGCTGATCACCGGAGCGACCGACGGCTTGGGCTACGCGCTTGCCCACCGGCTCGCGGACGACGGCGTCGCACTGGTTCTGCATGGCCGTCGGCCCACCGCCCTCAAACAGACCGCCGACGACGTCCGCCGTCACGGCGTCGAGGTGTCCACTGTGCTGGCCGACCTGGCCGAGCTCGACCAAGTACGCACCATGGCCGATGAACTCACCGCCGCTGGAATCAGCATCGACGTCCTGGTGAATAACGCTGGAGTCGGCGTCGGGCAGCCTGACACCACCACACGGGCCAGCACCGTCGATGGCAACGAGCTGCGGTTCGCCGTGAACTACCTCGCGCCTGCACTCCTGATGGCCCGGCTCCTCCCGGCCATGCGGCAACGGCCGGGATCGCGGATTGTGAACGTCGCGTCCGCGGGACAGCAACCCATCGACTTCGACGACGTCATGCTCACCCATGGGTACGACGGAACCCGTGCCTACCGGCAAAGCAAGCTCGCGCTCGTCACCCTCGGGTTCGTCCTCGCGGAGCGGGTCCCTGCACGTGAGGTGACTATCAACAGCCTCCACCCTGGGACCTACATGCCAACCAAGATGGTGCTGGAATCAGTGGGCCGCAGCATCGACACCCTTGAAACAGGGGTCGAGGCCACCGCACGGCTTGTCGGCGATCCGGGCCTCTCTGGCACGACCGGCGAGTACTTCAACATCACCCAGCCTGCCCGCGCCAACGCCCAGGCCTACGACAACACTGCCCGTCAGCGGCTGATCGAGCTCACAGAATCCCACATCGGCCAGCCCATTCTCTGAGGGCCGTCGTACGCTCCCCCGAAGGTGCCGCACCGCCCAGACCCATCCCGCTCCCCGCGTGCAACGAATCACAAGCAACCAGCGGGAAAGCCTCGTTGGCCCCTGACGAAGGAGTCAATTGTGAATCGAAATATCAAGGTGGCCATCGGGGCTTCCGCCGCTGCACTGGTCGCCGCCGCATCGCTGGGAGCGGGGCCGGTCCTGGCCCAGAATTCCAAAGGGTCGGAAAAGACCGTCACCCTCACCGCCGACCTGAAAGAGCTGAATGGCTCCGGTGCCTCCGGCACTGCAACGGCTGTGGTGAGTAACCAAAAAATCAAGCACATCGAGGTTCACGCCCACGGCCTTAGTCCTGATGCCCCGCACGCGCAGCACATTCACTACGGCGAGCAGGCCATGAACGAGTGCCCCACGCTCGCACTGGACAGCAATGACGACGGACGCATCAACACCGTGGAGGGCATCCCCGCCTACGGTCCCGTCGTCGTCTCCCTTAACACCACCGGGGACACCACTCCTGCCAGCTTCCTGGACGTCAGCCGGTTCCCCGTCTCCACGGACGGCAGCTATGACTACAGCCGCGACAACATCGAGTTCACGGATGTTGCAGGCACCGGCTACCCGGGCCCCGGCGGGTCAGGCACAGCCAAGCAGATCGCCGACTCCATCCGCGCCGGAGAAGGTGTCCTGGTAATCCACGGACTGGATTACGACGGGAACGGCACCTACAACTTCAGTGACCCTGAAGGGGCAAGCGAACTTGACCCGAACCTCCCGGCAGAAGCGACCGACCCCGCGGCGTGCGGCGTCCTGCGCTAAATCCACCGCCCAACCGCCCCAGGCTAAACCCCCGATGGCCCGTCCTCAAAGACGGGCCATCAGTCTGTTTGCTGGCAGCAGTTCGAGCACAGCAGCGCGCTCGTCGGGGTTTATTGTTTTCGGCTTGGCCACGCCCTACCGTGAAGGAACGATCAGCGGAATGCGGGTGGGGCATGCGAACTAGTTCTTGGTCACCGCGACGCCTTCCGTCGTGCTTTCTGGTTGTCCTTCTCTTCGGCGGCCTCAGCGTGGCCGCCGAAGAGCCCGCAACCGGACCTGGCACTGCTACTGAGCAGGGCTACGAAGCATTGGACCGCTTCCTGCAGGAGCAGATCGACGGTATCGGCATTCCGGGAGCTGCCGTCGTCGTCGTCCAGCACGGTGTCCAGGTGCACTCGGCTGCATTTGGCAACGCTGACTCCGGACGGCCCATGACAGTACAGACCCCGGTGCTGCTGGCTTCAACCACGAAGTCCCTCACCACCATCGCGGTGATGCAGCAGGTCGAGGCCGGCCGCCTTCAGTTGGACGAACCCGTCCAGACCTACCTGCCCTGGTTCACCTTGAAGGACAGCCGCAGTTCAGAGATCACCGTCCGGCATCTGCTGCATCAAGCCAGTGGAATGGCTACCAAGGACACTGCGTTCGAAGCCTCCACCGCCCAGGACCCTGCCGCGCTCGAAGAAGGTGTGCGCGCCTTGTCAGATTCCGCTCTTGCGGGCTCCCCGGGTGAAGCTTTCGGGTACGCCAACGCTAACTTCAACATCTTGGGTGTCCTGGTGCAGACGGTCTCCGGGCAGCGGTTCGGGGATTACATGGATCAGCACGTCTTCGAGCCCTTGGAAATGGCGCATGGCCATACGACCCGGGCCGACGCCCGCGAGGACAACATGGCTGCCGGTCATTCGCTGTGGTTCGGCTCATTCTGGCTTCAGACCGAGGTACCCGCGGGCACCACCGGAATGCCCTCCACCACCATGTTCGCCTCGGCCGAGGACAAGAGCCACGAGCTGATCGCTCTGCTGAATGAGGGCCTTTACCGCGACCGGCGCATCCTTCAACCCGAGAGCGTGGAGGCCATCCTTGAGCCGCGGGTGCGGATTGACGAGTCCAAGGAATACGCCATGGGATGGTTCACCCGGCCGCTGGTGGAATCCGTCGATCCTAGACTGCAACCCGATCCTGACACCTTGCCCTTGCTGGTGGAGCATCAAGGGGAATGGGGCAATTCGCACACTTACCAGGCCTTGGTTCCAGCCTCCGACCTTGGCGTCGTCCTGATGATCAATGGGAACGACACGTCGGCCCCGTCCCGGCTCAAGGCCATCGATACCAACGTTCTGCGCATCCTTCACGGGCAGTCCCCCATACCGACGGTGGTGCCCGAGGACTGGCTGCAACGCTACAGCTGGGCGGTCTCGCTGGGGCTCCTGCTGGCCGAGCTGCTGAGCTTGTGGCTTTCCTTCAGGGTTCTCCTCCGTCGGGATCCCCGGGCCCGACGGCGGTGGCCGCCTCTAGCGCTAGGTGCTGCCGCGTTGGTCCTCGACGGCTTCGCGCTGTGGCTGTGCTTCATCTACGCGCCCACCAAGTTCGACACCAGCCTGGCCGTCATCGTCCGCCAGTTCCCCGACGTCGGGCTCACTCTGGTGCCGGCGCTCGCGCTGGCCATTATCTGGCCGGTCCCCCGTACCCTGTGGCTGCTCGTGAAGATGCGGGCACGTTCATAGCTGCGTCGGGCAGATCCAGGGGTGGCGGCAGTCCTGGACCGAGCGTACGCAAACTGCTTGACATCCCAAGTGACGAGGCCGATGGTTGGCATGTCCAGCACATCCAGACCATCCAAGGAGCAGATATGGAAGCCACGCCCTATGGTGTAGTGCACTTCTTCCCGGGAGGCACCAAGGAACAGTACGAGGCGTCAATTGCCGTCACCCACCCAGGCGAGGGGCGCCTGCCCGAAGGGCAGATCTTCCATGCCGGAGGCTCTTCTGCCGGTGGTTGGACGATCATAGGTGTCCATGAGTCGAAGGAGAGCTGGGAGACATTCCGTGACGGCATCCTGCTTCCCCGGATGCAGCAGGGCATCGAGGGCGGATTCACATCCCCGCCCGAGGAGACGGTCGTCGATCTGTACAAGATCATGCCGTAGCGGACCTGGTCAAAACGTGGTTCTGGGTCAGGGAATCTGACCCGGGCTCCTACGTTTCGGCAACCACTGACACTCTGCGCAAGTATTGATTCAATGCTGACCGATTCCGGTGGGCACTTCAGAGGTTGACCCGGCAACGTTGTGCCTGCCGGCCGTATTGGCCGGCTGCCGTGATCGTCCGAGTGGCGGTTCCGGCAAGGGAACGGAGCTTGGGGGGTCCGATGATGGGCACAAAAGTTGGTTCATGCCGGCGGGCTGGAACACCATCTACCGGCCAAGCCGCCGCAGGGCATGGTGCGCGGGTCATCCCAACAGCACTCGTCGTGTTCTGCTCGGCGGTCCTCGTCGCGAATCAGGCGCTCCCGGCTTCCGCCGCCGACACCCTGACCACCGTGACGGTTTCGCAGGGGTCGCTTGGCTTCAGTTCTGCTCCCGGTTCTGCCACCCTCGGTCTGGTGGAGCCGGGCACCACAGCCGCAATAACCCTGCACGGCATTCAGGTGAGCGACAGCCGAGCTGGAATCTCCGGCTGGAGCGCCAATGTTGTCCTCACGGATTTCACGGGTGATGCGACTGGCGCTCGTCTATCCGCCGCAGGAGCCGTTTACACCCCGACGGCAGCCACCACCACTGGCACCGTCGCCGTCACGGCAACCCCGGCGGTCAATCCAACCACGCCCAGGATCATTCAGACCGCCACGGGAGTGTCCGGCAACAACACTGCAACCTGGAACGCGGGACTGACCGTAGACGTACCAAACGACGCCGTACCGGATACCTATACAGCAACGCTGACATACTCCGTTTCCTAACCAGCCGTCAAATCTCCGCGAAGCGGCTGGCATACATGGTGGGACAATAGAGAAACAAACGGCGCCAGCCAGCAGGAGCTACCTGCAGGTCTCCTGCGCGGCCGGCCACAGGAGCCCGTGATGACGCGAATTCTGATGATGGGTCCTCCCGGAGTGGGCAAAGGCACCCAGGCGGCGCGACTGGCAAGCCACCTCCAAGTTCCATGGATCTCCACGGGAGACTTGTTTCGTGAGCAAGTGCGCAACAAAACGCTGCTCGGCCTCCAGATTCGGGACTTGATGGGATCAGGGCACTACCTTCCAAACGAGATCGCAGATGAGCTGGTTTCCCGCCGTCTCGCCGAACTCGACGCGCAGGACGGATTTATCCTGGACGGCTACCCGCGCACCGCAGCGCAAGTGCAGGCACTGGATCTTGTGCTCACTGCATCATCCGTGCAGCTCACCGCCATTGTCGTTCTGGATGCCGGCAGATCTGACATCATCGACCGACTTCTCCAGCGCGCCGGCGAGCAAGGCCGCGCTGACGATACTCCCGAGGTTATCGACCGCCGCCTGCAGGTTTATGCCGACGAGGCCGCGGAACTTTTCGGCTGTTACGCCGATCGCGGTGTCCTGCTCCACGTGGACGGCATGGGACATCCCGACGCCGTCGCGGAGCGAATTTGGGAGGCACTGCAGCTACCGAAAGGCTGAGCGAGGCGCCAAAGCCAGGCGCCGCCGTCGTACTCCCTATGCCGCCTTCTTCTTCACCTGGAAGGTGAGGTCCAAGCCCCAGTCCTGGGGAGCCGAGGGGCCGAGTTGCCAGACGTACTCGTTCTTGAGCTTCGCGCCGTCGGAGCGGAACGGGCCTGTGTGCAGCGGATAGAACGCAACGGTGGGCAGGCTCGTGTCAGGTGATGTGAGGATCGCATTGTTGAAATCGCCGTTCATGCGCCTTAGTTGCTCCACGATGTAGGTCCTGTAGGCAGCCTCGTCCAGGGTGCCATCTTTGCTGGCTTTCGCGGTCAGCTGCAGCGCGATGTGAAGTTGCCGGTCTCCCCGCTCGTCTTCGAAACTGACCAGACGGTGGTTCTCTACCGCTGAAAGAAGGGCCTGATCGCCGCTGAGGACGTCGCGCACAGCATCCGGCGCGACGACGGCTCCGTTGAAGTCGACGGACAGGTCGCTTCTGCCGTAGTGGAAGAGCAGTGGGAGATCGAGGAACTGCTGCCTGATGACGTGTTGCAACCCGAATTCCTTGAGCACGGCATTGAGGTCGCGCACGCGCATTACGTGCCCGCGGTCGTGGATGTTGTAGCGGATCCGCGGATTGACGTTCTCTTTCCGCACGATCGTGACCACCAGCTCTCCGTCCTCGTTTGTTTCCATGAGGTAGTCGTAGGGGTTGAACTGGAAGATCATCGGCAGCACACCGTACTCCGCCTGCTTGGTCAGGCGCGCTGACAGTTCAGGGTTGGCGGCAATGGCCTGACGGAGCGCCACAGTGTAGTCCGTTTCGATTGCCAGGTTGATCTCAAGGTCGGAGGCCCCGTAGGAGCCGAAGGCACTGTGGGCGTACTTGGTGATGTGCGCCCGCATGTTCTCGCTGATGCCCTCGCCGCCGAACGCCGCCACGATGTCATAGGCTTCCCAGTTGATCCGGTCATCTTCGAACAAAGCCTTCAGGAACGGCGGGTAACTGAGGATGATGTATGTGTAGTCCGTCCCGAACTCCAGCATCGTCGCGATGACCTTGTTCCGGTCAGGGCCGATGGATTTGATCATGGTGACGTCAGTGAGGGAAGTACTGACGTTCATTCCCGTCGCCCACGCCCCGAGTGAGAAGCAGTTGAGCACGAACGGCTGCTTCGTGAGGGTCTCCGCAGTACGCGAGAAGCCGACCTGGAGCAGCTGCCGGGTGGCCAGGCGTTCGTCGAGGCCGCGCACCCAGCTGGTGGGAACGCCTGAGCTTCCCGAGGATTCATCAACCACCACACCGTGGCGGGGAAGTACGCCGTTGACGCTGCGGGCCGGAATGGGCCAGCGTTTGATGTAGCTGTCTTTGTCCATCTCCGGCAGTGCGGCGAATGCCTTCGCAAGGGTGTTGCCCTTGAGGGAAAGCCTTCCCGGCACACCACGTTCGAGGAGGAAGGCTTTATAGGCCGGCACCCGTTTGGCGGCCATTTCAAAAGTCCGCCAGGCCCTCCAGCGTCCGGCGGCCCACCGGAAAGGCTCAATGCCCGGCATCAGCAGGATCCGGTGAGTGGACACCCTCGGCGTGAAAAGCCCAACGAACCTGTCCATCAGAAACACGAAGGTGAAAATCAGCACTTTACTCATGGAGTGGCTCCTGTGGAGACGTGTCCCTCGGGCAAAAGACCGAGCAGCATCGAGGTGGCGGGGCGGCGGTGTGCAGTTGGAGGCGTGGAGCTGTAACCGAATCTGAAGAGCATCCACGCCATCCTGTTGCCGGTTTCGTGGATTCCTGCCTCCGCAACAAAATCCGCGTGAGAATCCGGGTTGGTGATGACTGTGCCGAAGGGATGCAGGTAGACGCCTCTTTCAGTGAAGAAGAGCCAGACCCGCATAAAGGTACGCCCGGCTTCGAGATAATGGGCAGGTTCGGCGAACGGCCCTTCGAGCCATCCGAGCTGTCGCACTCCGCGCATTGTGCGCAGATACATGGACCGGATGAGGCCGCCGACTATCGGGAAGGACCACAGCCCGCGGTTCCGCATCGCGAAGCGAAGGACCCGTCCCGGCATGATCATGGTTTCAGCGCTCAGCCCGTCGGACTTTGCCGCCGCTTCATCCTTTGAGAACCGCAGCCACTGCATGATCTCCGCGTAGACGGCGTCGTTCCCTAGATCAGAAAAGAGAGTCTTCTGATTGATCTGCACCAGCGAAGAGACCTTGCGGGCATCAGCCGTCGAGCGGAAATCGTATCCTTGATCGGCGGCGATGGCGGAGGCTGCCTTGAGAATCTCGTCGCCCACAACCCTGTTGTCATAGGGCCGCCGGGACGTCTGCCTGGATCTGAACACAGCCAGCCGACGTTCAGCCGCAGACCGGGTTTCAACGTTCTGGCTGGCCGGTTCCAGCCGCACCGTGCCGATAAGATGCAAACGGTCTACGGCATCGAAATCCATTTCCGAGTGGTCAAGGGTCTCGACGGCGCTGTAGCCGCGGGCTGCAGCGACCACAGACAACGACTCCAGGAAGACGCCTGCGCAAACGTGGGCGAAAGGGATACCAAACGGTTCGGCAGGCAGCCCTAGGTCGAGGTCATAGTAAATCTGTGCCGTTGTTTCGTTGATGGGCCGGAGCTTCATCGGCTGGGAGTTGTGGGGCGATGGATACCAGCGGACGTCCTCGACGATATCGAGCCACACAACCTCGGCATCGCTAGGCACGTGGCCAGCCTCTGAGACACCAGTAACCACAGCTGGCCACGGGAGCACTTCCCTTCGGTGAGTAGTTCGGAGAGATCAGCGAACTGTGACAACAAGGACTCAGGGAGCGTCAGCACGTGCACCTGCAAGTTGCCGATCATCCCCCGCCTTGAAGGTATCCCGACACGGCCACCTGCACTATGAAATTAAGGCAATCCTGCGGGAATCTTGCGGGCCGGCGCTGTCTCGTCGGCCCGGGTGGATTCCAGACGACGGCGATTACAGACGACGGCGGGCGAAGTCCCGGATCACTTCGGCCAGGAGCGCCCCGCGGTCGGAAGATGGTCCCTCATGGCCGAGGGACGGCACAACGGCCAATTCGGCATCGGGCAGCGTCTGATACAGCCTTACCGAGAGCTCGAGCGGGATCAGTTCGTCGCGGTCGCCGGCAAGCACCAGCGTCGGGGTCTGGATTGCCTGAAGCTCCCCTTGATCGAGACCTTCGTAGCCCAGCCACATCTTCGCGGTCTGTTCGATCAGCGTCTGCCAATGCCGCTCTCCCCCGCGGTGCAACTTCTTGACTTCGGCTGCCCACTCGCCGAGTTGGGCGTCGAGGTACGCGAGGTCAGGGACGCCGTCGTCGTCAGCTCCGAGCAGCGCCCGGTGAGCCTCCCGGAGGCCGCCGGCGTCGAAGTCAGGATAAGCGGCTCCCACGATGAGCGCCCCGGCGAACGTAGGGTGACTGGCGGCAAGCTCCATGGCAACCTGTCCGCCGTCGCTCCATCCACCCACCAACGGGCGCTGGAGTCCCAACACTTCAATGAGCGCCGCGATGTCGTCCGCGATTCCGCCGTAGGAGAGCTTCCCGACCGGGTTGGTCGACCGACCGTGCCCGCGGCTGTCCGGCATGATGACCCGGAACTCGCCGTCCAGCAACGAGGCAATCGGCCTCCATTCCGATCCTGCGCCCAGCCCACCGTGGATCAGGATGATCGCTGGTCCGTCGCCGCGGTCCTCGTAGTAAATCGAGGCGCCGTTCAGCTCGAGGCGGCGGCCGCCCTCGTCGTCGTTTATGCCCTCCAAAGACATGCGCTCAATGGCCGAGCGGGGGCGGCGGGACCTGGTCGTCTTTCCCGATGTTCTGGGTGCCGACCGGTTCGCCCGGCTGGTTGTTGGATCTCCTCGTGATCAGCCAGGTGATGAACCACAGCACGATACCGAGGGCCATCAAACCTCCGGCCACCTGGTACTGGATCGGGTTCCGGCCCACCCATGGACCGGCGAGGAAGGCACACAGCAAGGCCGCCAGCAACGGCAGCTGCCCCGGCGAAGTGAAGAACACCTTCCGGTCCGGATCCCTCTTGCGGCGAAGCACCAAGCAGGCCACGTTAACCACAGTGAACACGCAAAGGAGCAGGAACGCCGTCGTGCCCGAAAGGTTGGCGACAATATTGCTTTCGGGATCACTGCTGACGTACCAGATAAGCCCCAGCGCGAGGACGGTGGAGAACACGATGCCGGCCCACGGCGTCCGGCGGGTCGGCAGCACCTTTCCCAACGGCCGCGGCAGGACGCGCGCCTTGGCCATGCCGTAAATGAGACGGCTGGCCATCAGCATGTTGATCAAGGCGGTATTGGCGACGGCGAACACGGCCAGGAACGGGAAGATCCTGTCGATCGGGAAGTCGGGTGAGCCCTTGTGCACCACTTCGAGGAGCGCGGCACCTTCCGCCTCGCGGATGTTCTCAAGCTCGGTGGGCGTGAGCACGCTGACCACCGAAACTGCCACCAGCATGTAGAGCAGCACCGCTATGCCGAGGCCGGTGAGCATGGTCCGCGGGAAGATCTTCTCGGGCTCCTTGGTCTCCTCCACCATGTTCACCGAGTCCTCGAAGCCCACCATGGCGAAGAACGCGATGGAGGTGGCTGCGGTGACGGCCAGGAACAAGCCCTTGTCCTGGTAATCGTTGAAGACGAAGATCTCGCCGGCATTCCCGGTGCCCTGCGTCAGCACAAAGAAGCCGACGCCGATCACGATGCACAGCGCGATCATCTCCACCAGGGTGAGCACAACGTTGAACTTCACGCTCTCCCCCACGCCGCGCAGGTTGATCGCCGCGAGCAGCAGCATAAAGCCCATGGCGACGGCGGTGATCGTCTCCCGTCCGGGCACCCCCATCCAGCCGTTGATCTCCATGCCGCCGAAGAAGTTCTGGGCAAGGACGTTCGCCGAGGTGGAGGCGCTGGTGATGCCGGAGCAGACGACGGCGAACGCGACCAGGAACGTGACGAAGTGGATCCCGAACGCCTTGTGCGTGTAGAGCGCCGCCCCCGCAGCCTGCGGATACTGTGTGACCAACTCCAAATAGGAGAAGGCCGTCAGCGTCGCCACAATGAAGGCGAGCAGGAACGGCAGCCATACGATCCCGCCGACTTGGCCTGCCATCGTTCCAGTGACCGCGTAGACGCCGGCGCCGAGGATGTCACCGACGATGAAGAGGAGCAGGAGCTTGGGTCCGAGGACCCGTTTGAGCTTCGGTTCGTCCTTCTCCGGCGTTACGTCGAAGACTTCGTCACGTATGGTGCTCATGGCTGACCTCCACGGCCGGTACACGTTCCCCTATAGGCGCGGCCGGGCTCCCGGCCCTATGAGACCTACTTCACTGTCTCTCTGTGGGTGCCGTATTGGCAAGATGGTGGCGGAACCCCTACTGGCTGGCTGGAGCGCAGCAATCCATCCGCTAACGGTGTGGGGGCTGTCCCTGCCACGTCTGCATCATCCCTCGATCTGGCGCGCCAACTTCCCAGGCGGGACTTGCCCGCCTGGTTCAGGAGCGCAGTGTTCAGTCTGAGGAAGCGCTGATGACCTCAAAGCACCTTTTCGGCCAGAGGCTGGCCGGGCGCCGGAGGCTGTTGTGGCCGGGCAGCTGAGGCGCTGGTGCCCTCAGCGGCAAAATCAGAACCCTCAGCCGGATCCTGGGAGTGGGAGCGGATCTCGGGAAAATCCCGGGAGTCGTCTCCTTCAACCGGAGCCTCGCTGTGGATCCGGATATCGTCTGGATCTGATGTGCCCATTTCCCCATCCTTTGTTCGCTCGTATCTGACAGGCCTACCGGCGTCGCCAGTCCAGAAGAAAATAAGTGCCTGTTCCCATCAACAGGAACCCAGAGACGCCGACGACAACAGTCTGCGCCGCCACTCCTGCAATGAGAAGCACTATTCCGATCAGGCAGGCCATGGCCGCGAAGTAAGTACTTGTCCCGGGCGGGATTAGGCTCCCGCAGACTCCCGCCGATGGGGTATGCAGCAGTGCTGCCGCACTGATAGTTGGCGACTCTCCCGTGCCGCACGGGCGGGGCAGACTGACGGCCCTCTAAAGTTGAATATCGTGAACTTAGAGTGCTAAACAGGTTCCGCCAAACCTATGGAGGTGTTTGAATTTCCGTATGAATTCCTCATCAATTCCAACCCAGGGTCCGGACGCGATGTCGCTGGCGGACCCTGTACGGCGCTCTCTTTACCAGACACTGATACGCAGCCCCGCCCCCATGAGCCGGGACCAGCTGGTCAGGATGCTGAACCTGGCCCCCAGCACGGCCACGTTTCATCTGGAGAGGATGGTGCGCGACGGCCTTCTGGAAACTGAAAGCAGGAAGCTCGGCCCCAAGACCGGGCCTGGCTCCGGGCGTCCCACCAAACTGTATAGACCGGCCGCCGACGAGATCCACGTTTCCTTCCCCGCCCGGGAGTATGAATTGGCAGGCCGCCTGCTGGCTTCTGCCATCCAAGCTTCGATCCAGACCGGCGAACCTGTGGAAGCGGCCTTGCAAGCCGTCGCCTATGCCGAGGGCCAAAAGTTAGGGCTTCTAGCAGGAAACCTTGAGAAAGCCTTGGTTGACAACGGTTTTGAACCGGAGGCCGACTCCCAAGGGCTGGTCTTAACAAACTGCCCGTTCCACCGCCTCGCCAAAGACAACTCCCGGCTCGTCTGCGGACTCAACGCCGCCCTCCTCGAAGGCACTCTTGATGGCTGTAATGACAAGCAGCACCGCGTTGCGCCAGCATCCGAGGGCTCAGCCTGCTGCGCCCGGCTCACGACAACAGAATGAACCAGGCCGCGGCATGTGCCATCCAGGCCTTCGTGGAAGAGCTTGCTGCAACCAAAGCCGGTCAGAACAGCGACAATTTCTTCGACTTCACTATCCCGGACAACGCCGGGCGCCGACGTAACCTCGAGCTGTATCTGCAGGAGATGTTTCAAAGGGAACCAAAGGTGCTGCTCCTAGGGGAAGCACCCGGATTTCGAGGGATGCGAATTACTGGAGTCCCGTTTACCAACACAAACATTCTCCAGGGCGGAATTGACCACTTCGAACTATTTGGGCCGGGAAAGGGCTACATCCTTCCGCCCGGAGCCCCAGCTGTAGCACCGGAACCGACAGCCACCGTGATGTGGCGGGTACTGGAGGAACTTGATTTCCTTCCTCTGCTTTGGAGCGCCTATCCGCTCCATCCCCACCTTCCAAACCGATGCCTATCGAATCGCACTCCCACTACCGCTGAAGCATTGGCCGGTCAACCTTTTTGGCTGACCCTGACACATTTGTTCGGCATCACCTCAGTGGTGGCCGTCGGAAACGTGGCCTACCGCAGCATTCTTGCCAGCGGAAGATCGGTGCCCAAAGTGCGGCATCCCGCCCACGGGGGCAAGGCCAAGTTCCGGCTGGAATTGCAGGAACTACTGGATGCAGGGATCACTCCTTAGCCCGGCCCCATCCGTGGCGGGCCCATGGTCCTTCATTCAAAGGTGAGAATCGACCTTCTTGGCGACCATCGTTCACCTCGGCGCTACCTCCAAACCCGGCTGAGCGGCCTCTCGGGCTGAACCGTCCCACCAAATTGCTCCCGGCCCGGAGCATTGGCATACTTCACGCATGTCCTCCCTCCCCGTGACGGCCGCCGACGACGTCATCAACCAGCCAGCCCGCGCCCAGTTCGAGGCCTTCCTCAACGAACACCGCAACGCACTCAACGCCTGTCTCGACGGACTGACCGAGGAGCAGGCTCGCAGGCCCCTGGTGCCGTCCCGCACCACGCTGCTGGGTCTGGTGAAGCATGCCACGTTCGTGGAGAAAGTCCTGTTCGACGAAGCCATTACATGCCGTCCCCGGTCCGAGATCGGTATCCCCGCCACTCCCGATGAGTCGTTCATCCTCGACGACGGCGACACAATCGCCACGGTCCGGCAGGCACACCTGGAGGCCTGCGAATCATCGCGCCAGCTGGCTGCCTCACTCGGCCTCGACGATCTGCTCCACGGCAACCGGCGCGGCCCGCTCCCACTGCGCTGGATGTTCCTCCATTCGATCCGCGAATTTGCCCAGCACTGCGGCCACGCAGACATTCTGCGTGAGCAGCTGATCGATCAGCAGACGGCTGGCGCCTGAGGGCACCCACTCTTACCGTGGCCACTTTCTAAGGAGCGGGCACAACCAGCTAACGGTATGTCGTACCAACGCTGTCCAATTGATCAGGTGAGCGGAGCCATGCCAAGGCGCCAAAGATGAGGGGCAACTCGGCCAAGGCGTAAATACCGTGGAACAGATAGTGGCTGACGGTTTGCTCCGGCGAGAACGGGAGAGACGGCAAAGGCAGGACGCTGAGCACGCCGCCGCCGAAGAAATGCAGCAGCCCCCAGAACAGCAGGGCAATCGTCGCCGGGCGCCGAAGCCGCGTGAACCATCCGGCCACCAGAAGGGCAGTCACCAGGAACGGGATGAACGATTCCGGACTTAGAAAACCCTGCCCGGGCAACTCGGTGAGGTTGTGAACGAACATCCCGGCCCACCCGATCCCTGCGCCCGCAGGGACAACAAGTGCCCAAATTGAGGGGCTCATGCCGCTGCCCGACGGTTCTCGGCCTCCAAACTGCACATGCTTGCTCAGCCTGCGGCCACGGTGGCCGTATACGGACGCTCCGCAATCGTCCACATGAAAACCCCGACAGTTGCCACTGCCAGGGCAAAGGGTATCGCCAGGAGAACAGCTGCCGTTTGCTCATTGGCCGCCAGGAGAAGCACGCTGCTGACAAGGAGGAAAATGCCAAGCCAGCGAGGGAGCACGCCGGAGCGAAGAATAAAGACACCGATAAGCACGAAGCCGGTAATGACAGCCAGCAGTCCTGGAATCACGAAGAACGGCATCCAGGGAAAATCGCCATTGAAGAAAATGGCTTGGATGAGTCCGCCAAGGAACAACACGGCGAGGCCGGCAAATGCACACATTACTCCCCCATCCGCCAGTTTCTTGAAGCGGCTGATTTGACGGGCCACCCAGGTTAGACCGGCAATCCCGATCAGTATCAGAATTGTTGCCACTGGAGAGATCAGCGGAACAATGCCCGTAGCTGAACGCATTTCCCGGGTTTCGCACTGGAGGCCAATACATCCGGCGGGTTCCAGGGAATGCAAGAAGACAGCAAGGCCACAGAGCAGCCCGCCCAATACCGCAGCCACTCCGGTCCAACGGGGAATCTGTTTCTTCCAGACCCGGTCTTGGGAATTTCCTAAGGTCATGGCCGCCCGCAATTCATCGGGAGACCAGGGAATAATTGCTCTCATGGTGGCCCTGACGCCGTGCACAGTCAACACCTAACACGCACCCCTTTTCAGGGGTGTTCCACCCGATGTTCCGCAATTTCGGCGAGTTGCTTCGTGACGGTGCCCCATCCGTCGTCGAATCCCATTTCCTGATGGAAGTTTCGGTCTGCGTTGTTTTTGTGCATCACGTGGGCGAAGTACTCCGTGCCGCTCGGGTGATCCTTCAGCGTGATGATTGCCGTAACTCTTCAAGGACCGTGCCCGGTTCGGTGCGAACGCCTAAACTGAGACTTAAGGTTCCGCCGTTCCCGGGAGCACATCATGGAGACCGAATTCGCCGACGTCACCGGTCATGATGTCACCACCATCACCTGCGTCTGCGGGAACACTGTCGACGGCGAAGGCCTGATCCAGGCCAATGCAGAAGGTATTCCTGTTCACGGTGACGACAACACTCCTGTTCCAGCCGGGCTGGCAGAGTGGCCGGAAGATGAGGACATCTACACACTCTGCCCCAAATGCGGCCGGGTATACCGCGACGCCGTTATTGAAGAGACAGGCACTGCGCCGGTGGCTTTCCGGGTGGACACAGCCCACGGTCCGGTTGCTGAGGCCATCCGGATCCACTGGGAGCAAAACCCGTAGATCAAAGCCAATCCTGCCTTTCTCAGCGGGGCGGCTCTCCGACCGCTGCTGCGGCGACTCGACGACCAAGGTGAAGACGGAAGACCGTGACCCTGGCAAACAAGCCAAGGGTCACGGTCTTTACAATCACCTCCCGCTGTGTGGAGGCCACCAACTCCGGAAGGGACTCAGCTCAAATACCCGTTCGGGTCCAGGACATACTTAGTGGCGGCACCGGCGTCGAACTCCGCGTAGCCCTTGGGCGCCTCCTCCAAGGGGATGGCCTTGGCGTTCACATTCTTGGCAATGCTCACCTTGTCATGCAGGATGGCCATCATCAGCTGCCGGTTGTACTTCATCACCGGGCACTGCCCCGTGGTGAAGCTCAGGGACTTGGCCCAGCCCGTGCCCAGGCTCAGGCTCAGTGAGCCCTTCTTCGCGGCCTCATCCACGCCGCCGGGATCGCCGGTGACATACAAGCCCGGGATGCCCAGCGCGCCGCCTGCCGCCGTGATCTCCATCAGCGAGTTCAGCACCGTCGCCGGCGCCTCCTTGGCGTCACGCCCGTGGCTGCGCGCTTCGAAGCCCACCGCATCAACACCACAATCCACCTCCGGTACACCCAGGATCTGTTCAATCTGCTCCGCGGGCCCGCCTTGGGTCAGGTCCACCGTCTCGCACCCGAAGCTGCGTGCCTTCTCCAGCCGCTCCCCATTGAGGTCGCCCACGATCACGACGGCGGCACCCAGCAGATGGGCGCTGGTAGCCGCTGCCAAGCCAACAGGTCCGGCACCGGCAATGTATACGGTGGATCCCACGCCCACCCCCGCACTCACAGCGCCGTGAAAACCGGTGGGGAAGATGTCCGAGAGCATGGCCAGGTCCAGGATCCTTTCCATGGCCTGATCCTTATCCGGAAACTTCAGCAAGTTCCAGTCCGCGTACGGGACAAGCACATAGTTGGCTTGGCCTCCCACCCAGCCGCCCATGTCCACGTAGCCATAGGCGCTGCCGGGGCGGTCCGGATTCACGTTCTGGCAAATGCCCGTCTTGCGTTCCTTACAGTTGCGGCATCGGCCGCATGAAATGTTAAAGGGAACCGAGCATATGTCTCCCACCTTGATGAATTCGACGCCGGGACCCACCTCCACCACTTCGCCGGTGATTTCGTGCCCCAGCACCAGGTTGGTTGGTGCCGTTGTGCGTCCGCGGACCATGTGCTGGTCGGAACCGCAGATGTTGGTGGCAACAGTTTTAAGGATGGCCGCGTGAGGCACCGGACGCCCCACGTTCGCCGGGTTGACGCCCGGTCCGTCCTTGAGTTCGAAGGTCGGGTAGTCGACGTCGATCACCTCGACCTTGCCTGGCTCTTTATAAGCAACGGCTTTATTGCCAGTCATTTCAATCTCCCTCTTGTCCTCACGGCGAGCGATAGGGCGGCGCCGTGATTTTCGACATTTTCGATGGACCTCAACTGGTGGGCATTTCCGACGCAATCAATTGCTGGGGGCTTCCAGGAGTTGGGGATCTGTCCAGTTTAAACAACCCGGTGCGGGCCGTCTACGACACTCTAAAAGTCTCTTCTGCGAAAGCGCTTTACGCTCCCGGCCTCCATCCACCCCCGTTAACCTTGGCTCCAACTCCCCGCACACGGCAGGCCACCTGGACGGCATACGTTGGACGGGTCCCGGCACCGTGCCGGCCATTCCTTACTCAGGAGGAACCCTTCCAATGCGAAAAGTTCTGACAGCAGCGGCCGCCGCCGCGCTCCTTGTTTCCCTGGCGACCCCCGCTGTCGCCTCCCCTAACACAGAAGCCGGCCCCGCGCCGACGTCGAACACTCCGCCGTCAGACGCTTCCGGAGACCCGATTGCCATCAAAACCAACGAGCGCAACGGCTCCTTCGACCTGCAGTCCCACCGCGGCGGCCGCGGCGAGTGGACCGAGGAATCACTGGCTGCGTTTGCCAACTCCCTCGAGCTGGGCGTGACCACCCTGGAGCTGGACACCCACCTGACCGAGGACGGCAAGGTGATCGTCTGGCACGACGACACCATCCAGGCCAACAAGTGCATAGACACTGCCCCGGCTGTTGCGGGCGACGCCGAGTTCCCGTACGTGGGCGACCGCGTGGCCGAACTGTCCCTTGCCCAGGTGGAGACCCTGAACTGCGGATACACCCAGCTGGCCGGCTACCCGGAACAGGACGTGATCGAGGACAACCGGATCGCCGAGCTCACGGACGTCTATCAGTTGGCCCGGGACTATGACGCACAGAAGGTCCGCTTCAACGTCGAGACCAAGGTGGAAGACGGCAAGGCCGGCGGCGAGGGCATGGTTGCACTCACCAAGGCCGTTGTCGCAGAAATCTACAAGGCCGGCATGGCTGAGCGCACCACCCTGCAGTCCTTCGACTGGTCCTCACTGAACCTCACGCGGGAGATCGCGCCCGACCTTCCTCTCGTGGCCCTGTCCAGCGGCGATGCCTGGCTTGAGGTCGGGAAGCCTGGCGCCAGCCCCAATCTGGGCGGCCTCGACATCGACGACTACGACGGTTCACTCGCCAAAGCCGCAGCCGCCCAGGGTTACGACGTCGTCTCCCCCACCTTCCGCTCCGTCACCCCAGACATGATCGCCGAAGCCCACCAGCTGGGCCTGCCCGTTATCCCGTGGACGGTCAACACCACCGAGGACATGGAACGCCTGATGGACCTCGGCGTGGACGGAATCATCACCGACTACCCCACGCGCCTGCGCACCCTGATGGACGAGCGCGGACTCAAACTGCCGAAGGCGTACAGAGCCACCGCCTAAGACCGCGCCGCTTAGGACCGCACCGCCCAAAGGCCAGGAGTACGACGGCGGGCCTGCTGCAACCGCAGCAGGCCCGCCTTTTGTGTCGGTCAGCCTGCTTCTAGACTGACCCGCATGGTAGAGACCACTTAGCTTTTATTTCTTTACCGTGACCTTCACAGTGGCCACCGGATCCCCGTCCGAGCCCTTGGCCGTGATAGTTGCAACGCCTGCCGGGGTGTCAGCGGGGATGGTCAGGGTGACCTTCGCCGCGCCCTTCTCGTCCGTCAACACCGAGCCGAGCGTGGTGGCCGCGTTGCTCAGGGCCACCTTGTCCCACCTGTCGAATCCGGCCACTTTGAAGGTCAACACACCGCCGGGTTTGACGCTGTCCGCGCTGGCCTTCAACGACGGCACCACGTCCGCCGTGATCTTCACTGTGACGGTACGGATCTTGTCGGCATTGCCGGCCTCGTCGAAGGACCGGTAGCTCACCACAAAGTCACCCACAGCGGAGAATTTCACCGAGTCACCTGCCGGGACACCGGTCCAGGCGCCCTGGTTCAGGGTGTACTCGATCCTGGCGATGCCGGACAACGTGTCCCTCGCCGAGAAGAGCACACTCACCGGGTTCCGCGGCGTTCCAACTGCCGAGTCGGGTGTGGTGAGAGCCGTCGTCGTCGGCGTGATTTTGTCGATTTTCACCGAAGCACTGCCCGCAGACCCATCAACTACCACGTTGTTCTTAAGCAGGCGGTGGTCAACGGTATGCGGTCCGCTGATGGAGATGGTGAACGGCTGCGCCGCGGACTGCCAGGGCCCGCCGTCGAGACGGTACTCCGCTGCGTAACCTGACGGCGCTGTGACGGTCACGGTCACGTCCTTGGCATACCAGCCCTCCGCGGACGGCTGGGCAGCCGACGTCAAAGTCACAGTTGCCTTCGCGACGGCGGCTGCCGGCACCAGCGCTGACTGTGCTGCGCTCATGTTGCCCGCAGCATCCACCGCACGGTACTCAACGGTAGCCGCCCCTGCACCAACGGTGATTTCTGCTCCCGCACCTGCCACTGGCGTCCACGCCTCGGCGCCGTCAACGCGATACTCCAGGCCAGCCACACCGGAACCTGGCTCCGCGTCGGCTCCGGCGAATGTGACCTTCCGGGCAGCGGCGTCCACCATTGCCGACGCCGAGGGAACCACGCGATCGATCTTGAAGGCACGGTCCACGACGGCGGATACGTTACCCGCCGCGTCCACGGCACGGAGCTTCAACGAGGGACTTCCATCAGCGAGCACCAACGGGGCGAACACGTCCCAGGTCACGCCGCCATCGCGGCTCACTTCGATCCGCGGTGCCACACCGCTGTCATCAGTGGCAGTTGCCGACACGTTCACAATCGACTTCCACCACCCGTTCGTCCCGTCAGGGGCGTCAGGGGCGACCGTCACGGTCAGTTCCGGCGCCGCCGAGTCCGAAACCACAACCTTGACCTGCACGTTCTTGTGCGCATCAGCCAGCTCTTCGGCTGCTGTCATGTTGAAGACCGGCTGGCTGTCAAAACCGAAGTGCACCGTTGCTGCCCGGGCATGCCGCCCTGGATCAAACAGGCCTCCGTCACCCTGATCGCCCGGGCCGGATACCTCTCCGATGGTCCGCGAGTGGAAGACGATGACCGGGTTTCCGTGCTCGTCCACGGTGAAGGAGTTGTGGCCGGGGCCTGCCTGCCCGGGAACGTCCGCAGTGGTCAGGATCGGATACGGGTTCTTGGTCCATGACGCCGGGTTCATCAGATCGGCACCCTCAGAAGCCGTCAGCAACCCGATGCAGTAAGCCGCGTCCACGGTCGCCGCCGAGAAGGTGAGGAACACTTTCCCGTCCTTCTTGATCACGGCCGGGCCCTCGTCCACCGACTGGCCCGCGTTCTTCTCCCACGCCATGGTGGGCGTGGAGAGCAGGATCGACTTGCTGGTCAGCTGCGAGGGATCGGCGGGATCGATGGTGGCCATCCGCAGGTTCGAGGCACCGGGCTTTTCGGCCCACACCACGTAATGCTTGCCGGCGTTCTCGAAGTACGTCATATCCAGCGAGAAGCCACGGAAGGCCTCCGTGTCACCGGCTGCGGGCTTCATCCGTCCCAGTTCGCTCCACTTGCTGCGGTCCATCAGGTCGCTGCCATCGAGCTTCAGCACCACGGGCCGGATGCTCCACACACTGCCGTCGATGCTGGCCGTGAAGAACACGTACCAGCTGTCGCCCACCTTGTGAAGTTCCGGCGCCCAGATGTACCGGTTCAGGGCGGAGGTGTTCTCGTCCCAGATGGTGACCTCGGGTGCAGTGCCCAGCCCTGCGATCGTCGTCGCCCGGCGCAGGGTCACACGGTCGTAGCCCTCCGGGTCTCCGCTGCCCACCATCGGATAGGAAGCGGTGAAGTAGTAGTACCCGTCATCGCCCTTGATCACATCCGGATCGGCCCGCTGTGCAACGAGCTTCTCCGGGTAGGTGGGCCGCTGCACCGTGCCGTTGACCGTGTACGTTCCCGGCTTTCCGGATTCGACGGCGGCAACATCGGCAGCGTTCCACTGCACACCCATCTTTGTGGTGGAGCCGTTGTTGTACTGCACGTCCGACGTCGTGGGCAGCGCGAGCTTCGCACCGCCGTCGAGCTTCACATCACTGAACGGAGCCACACCGGTGTTGAAGAGACGGCTGTACTTGGCGATGACGCGGTCGTACTCACCCTTGGTAAGCCCGATGGACGACGACTCCAAGGCCCCCGCGGGGAACGTACCTTGACCTGGTGCGGGCACCGCCGGCACCTCAGCCGGGTCGCTGAAGGAGGTGAAGTTCTTCGTGGTGACCTGGTACGTCTTGCCGTCGCCCAGTGCCACAAACGTCAGCCTGTAGGCCGCGCTGCTGTTGTCGTACTTCACCGCAACCGACTTCGCCGCCAGATTCCTGCTGTTGAAAGCGACCAGCCGCTCCCCTGTGAACGCGGTCAGGTCAGCCGAGTCGTAGACGTAGATCGACGAGGAGTTGCTGTCCACAGTGGCGACGAGCCCGAAGGACCCGTCAACCTTCCGGAACAACGTCGGTGAACCGAACTTCACAGCGCCGAGGGTCGGGTAGAGCACTGCACGGCCGTTGTTCAGGCCGGCGTACGCGCCGCCGTCTGCGTTCTGGGAAGCAAGGTGCAGTGCATCGGTGCGGGCAGTGTTGCCCGACTGGATGTACGTGCCGATCCGTCCGGCATCCGCTGCCAGGACCTTCACGGTGTAGTTGCGGACCTCGGTCAGGCCGTTGGCCGTGAAGGTTGCCGTCAACACGATCGAGGCTTCAGTGGACGGCCGGGTGACCTTGCCGTCGGTGGAAAGCACCTGCGCGTTCGAGGACTCCCAGCTGACCGCGACGTTCGCGACAGTTGTCGGGAGGCTGATGTCCTCCGTCACGACGCCGAGGGCCGGGTTGTAGGAGTCTGCCACCAGTTTCAGGTCCTTCTGCGGCGTGTTCGCCAGGATGGTGAAGGTGAAGGTGCGGGTGGTGGTCTGGCCTGCGAGTTCCAGTGTCGCGGTCAGGGTGACCGTGACATCCTCGGTGGCGGGCCGGGTGACCTTGCCGTTCGCGTCCAGGTGCGCCGGGTCCGAGCTGGACCAGGTGATCCTGGACCCCTTGGTTCCGGCCTGCGGCAGTGTCAGGTCAGCCGCGATGGTCTCCGGGCCCAGGTTCAGGGCGGCAGCATCGGCATCCAGGGCAGCCTTGGCCACCGCCGGATCCGAGCCCGAGTAGAAGGCGTTCGCCACATCAGCATCAGAAAGCGCCGTGCTGTAGACCGACACGTCCCGTACTCCGCCCTTGTAGAAGTTATCCGGATATGAAGACCGCCCGATGTAAGCGACCAGGCCAGTGCCGAAGTCGCTCACGTTCCGGGTGGTGGCCACGGTGCCGATCTTGACGCCGTTGTAGTAGCCCGTGATCGAACCGGGCTTGATCACGGTGGTGTACAGCGCCCAGTCTGTGCCCGTCGCCGGACCCGCAATACCCTTGGACGCCGTCGTCGGGGAGATACCTGCCTCGGTACCCCATGGCGCGGACGCGTTCAAACTGTCAGTGATGACCGATTTGAACAGCCCCTGCTGGTTCCGTGGGTTCAGCAGCCAGTACTGGCTCGGCGGGTTGGCGGCCGAGCCGAAGAACATCGCAGCGTAGTTCCCTGAGCCTGTCTCGTTCTTGAGCCACGTGGACACCGTCAAGGTGTTCTGGCCATCAAACATCCCGGTGGGTAGCTTCACGTGGGCCGCACCGCTCGTCGACGAGCCACCCGGCAGCATCAGGTCCTTACCGGCAACCGTCGCCCCCGAACCCACAATTGTGGCCGTCTTCCCGTTCCCTGAAGCGTCCGGAACAGACGTTCCTGCAACGGCCGAGAAGTCATAGCGGGCCAGCAGCTTCTGCCCCACCACCTGCGGTGAGGACTTTGCCGACGCCGGGGAATCACCGATGGCGTTGGTGGCCACTACCGTTGCCTGGTAGCTTCCGGTTTCCAGCTCAGAGAAGCGTGTGGAGGTGACGGAGGCATCCACCTGGGAGGTCCGGTAGACGGCACCATCCGACCGGTAAAGGGTCACGTTGTAACCCGTAATGGGCGAGCCGCCGTCGCCCGGTTTTACCCAGGAAGCGGTCAGTGCGGAGGGGCCATCCACCGTGAGCGACGGCGCGGCCGGAGCGGCCGGAGCAACCGCATGACCGGTCGAGGAGACGGTTACGGTGATGCTGACGGCAGCCTTGTCCGGCGCCACTTCCTCGCTGGTGCTCATGTCCAGGACGGGGCGTCCGTCCCCGGCCCAGTGCACGCGGCGCAGGTAGGTGTCCCGGAAGGAGGTGTTGGAGGATTTGGCGTGGTAGACCATCACCAGGTTGCCGTCCTCGTCAGTGGTGAAGCTGTTGTGGCCCGGACCCAGTTGGGCGATCGCCGGATCGCTCTTGAGAACGGGGGTGTTGCCCTTCGTCCAGTTGGACTGCTCGGTCAGGTCCACTTCTGAGGACGCGGTGAGCAGGCCGACGGCGTAGGTGGTGTCGATGTTGGAGCCGGAGTAGGTGAGGATCACTTTGCCGTCGCGCTTGATGACGAACGGACCCTCGGCAACGTTGCTGGTGTTGGTGTCCCAGCCGTACTCCGACGTCACCAGCTTCTTCGGCTCGCTGATCAGGCGGGTCGGGTCGGCCGGGTTGATTGTGGCGATCCAAATCTCGGCGTCGCCGGTCTGGGTTCCGATGTAGCGCTGGGACCAGGCAACGTAGGACTTGCCGCCGTCCTCGAAGTAGGTCATGTCCAGGCTGATGCCGGGGTGGCTGGCATCGCGCTGCAGCGGGGTGCCGTCGGCCTTCAGGACCGGCTTTGCGGGTTCCCAGTCGGCGGCAATCGTCGGATCGCCCCCGGTCTTCAGTTTCTGGACGTGGGCCTGAACCTTGGTCCAGCTGGCCTGCCCGATGCACGGTGCGAAGAAGGCGTAGAGCTCTCCGGCCACCTCGTGCAGCTCGGGAGCCCAGAAGCAGCCAGCAATGTTTGCGCTGCCGCCCGTTGTAGCGACGGAGTGGTCGGCCGCCGTCTTCAGGCCCTCGATGGTGCTGGCCCGGCGCAGGTACATGTTCGTGGCGTTGATGCCGCTGCCGGCGTCGTCGGTGGAGATAAAGAGGTAGCTGTTCTTCCACTTCAGGATGGCCGGATCCGCCTCCGCGCCGATGAACGGACTCGAGTACGCCCGCTGCCGGACAGTTCCGCGCACTGTGTAATCGCCGGGCACCGCGGTGTTGACGGCGGCCAGGTCTTCGGCTTTCCAGTCCACCGGCAGTGAGGCCTTGGAGCCGTCGGAGTAGTCCAGCGCCGCGGCGAGCCCGTTGAGGTCCACCTGCGAGTTCCGTTCGACTTCCTGGTTCGGAACCGAGACGGCAGTGTTGGTGATCCGCCCGTACCTCTGGCCGAGTGCGGTGGCCACGGTTTCCGTAACCGGTAGGACGTTCGACGGCGCGGCGCCGGGAATCGCGGTGGTGACAGCGGCGTCGTCGAAGGTCAGCGTTCCGGTCCCCAGGTCACCGCGGCTGCCGGGGATGCTGAGGCTCCCGAACGACGTGTGGTAAGCCGTGCCGTCGTCGGCAGTCCACGCCACGCGGTACGCCGACGCCGCGGAGTCCCATACGGCCTTCGGCTTGTTGACCCCGCTGGTGACGCCCAGGTCAACCAGGCCGACCTCCGTGTACGTCTTCAGGTCCGGGGAGGTGAAGTACAACAGCGAGCTGGCTGTGGAGGAGTCATCGGATCCGTTGCCCAGTGCCCGGGTCGCGACGATTCCGTACCCGCCGGCGTCCAGCTGGAAGACGTAGGGGTTCCGCAGGGTGCGGGTGTTCAGAATGTCCAGCGAGCCGGTGGGTGCCGCCTTCGCGAACAGGATCCCGTAGTTGTCGTTCAAAGGCTTGAAGTCCCCGGTCGAGGTGCCGAGGCCGAGGTGCATGGAGTAGGCGAGCTTTCCGCTGTAGGTGGCGGTGTCCACCACTGCGCGCTCGTAGCTCAGAACGTACCTGGCCAGTTGCTCAGGCAGGACTGTAACGGTGAAGTCCTTGGTGACCTGGGCATCGATTGAGGGGTCAGAGGACCGGAGCGTCAGGGTGACCTTGGCGGTCACAGGGGCGCTGCCGCTGGTGCGCAGCACGTTGTCGGTGACGGAGACATCGGCGGTGCCGGTGCTGTAAGCGACGGCGTGTCCGGCCTGCGCAGCCGGCAGGGTTGTCCCCGAGACAACGGTGGGCCGGAGCACGTAGCGCTTGGCGGCCAGGGTGAGGTCGGCCACCGGGTTCTGGGCAACAACAGTCACCTGGTACTGGCGAGTGACGGTCTTGGTGCCGAGCGTAAGGGTTGCCGTGAGCGTTACCTGGGCGTCGGCGTCGGTGGGGCGGGTAACCTGGCCGGTGACGGAGATGACGGCAGGATCCGACGACGCCCAGCTGATGGCCGATCCCTTGGCGCCGCTCGTGGGGAGCGTGAGGTTGCCCGTCACCTGGGTCGGGCCCAGGTTGATGGCGTCGGCATCTGCCTGGAGGGCGGCGTCAACGACTGCCGGGTCCACGGTGCTCAAGTAGTAGTCCTTTATCTGTTCTGCTGTCTTCGCTGTGCTGTGCACGAGGACATCCTTGACCCCGCCCTTATAGAAGGGGTCGGGGTAGGACGACCGGCCGATGTAGGAGACCAGGCTGGTGCCGAAATCACTTACCTTGCGCGTGGTGGGGACGGTGCCGATCTTGGTGCCGTTGAAATAACCGGTGATCTGGTTGGGTTCAATCACGGTGGTGTACAGGCCCCAGGAATTGTCCGTCACAGGACCTGCGACGCCTTGCGCGGCGTTGGTCGGTGAGATGCCGGCCTCGGTTCCCCACGGCGCAGAGGTGCTGTTGCCATTCGTGATCACGGACTTGAACCGGCCTTGGGAGTTGCGCGGATTCAGCAGCCAGTACTGGCTCGGCGGGTTGTTTGCTCCGCCGAAGAACATTGCGGCGTAGTTTCCGGAGGCAGTCTCGTTCTTGAGCCACGCGGAAATGGTCAGGGTGTTCTGGCCATCGAACGTGCCGGTGGGCAGCTGCACGTACGCCGCCGTGCTGTTGGCCGCGCCTCCGGGCAGGGTCAGGACGTTGCCGGCGACAGTGGCCCCGGTGCCTTTGATTGCCCCGTCACGTCCCCACGGGGACGAGTCCGGAACCACGGTGCCGGTGACCTTCGAGAAGTCATAGTGGAGCAGGGTGTCGCTGCCCGCGGGAATCATGGAGATGGTGGCAGTGGCGGTCAAATCCGTGCCGGTGACTGCTCCGGTCACCGTGACGTTGCCTTCCCGGGTGTAGTAGTCAGCGGGTTCCGGAGCGTTCCATGTGACGGCGAGATCCCGGGTGCTGTTGTCTGCGAAAGTCACCGTCGCGGTGCGGGGCAGCTTTGCAGGGGTTCCGACGACGGCGGCTGTCCTGACCTCGGCGACGGACGTCGCCTTGGGCAGATAGGCGCCCATGAGGGCCTTCTGCTCGGCAGCCGTGATGGGCATGATGGTTCCGTGCCGCGGGGCCGGGGACGGCAGCGAGTATCCGGTTGGGACCGCCCAGTTGGCGTTCTGCAGGCTCTGGGAGAACAGCGGAATGTACTTACGGCCGCCGAATTCGTCAACGAACAGGTAGTAACCGGGGCCGTTGACGTCGCCGTCGTTCGCCTTGAACACGGTGGGACCTTCGACGGCGGCGGTGCCGGCCTTCTTGCCGATGCAAGTGGCGTCGAGCTTCCAGGTGTCAGAGGTGGCGGAAGTAACCGTGGTCACGGCGGTGAGGCTGGTGGAGTGCTCTTGCATAATGTCCAGGCAGCCGCTGGCCTGGGCCTCGTCCTTGGTGAAACGGTAGTAGGTGCCGTTCTCGGCGATCACGGTGCTGTCGATCCTGGACTTGCCGGTGTTCTGCCACACCTTTGCCGGGCTGAACGTCACGAAGTCCCGAGTGGTCGCGTAGAGCATCTGGTTCGGCTGACCCTCGCTGTGGTCAGCGGTGGTGTACAGCTTCGATGCCCAGAAAACAACGTATTCGCCGAGGGTGGCGTCATAGTAGGCCTCGGGCGCCCAGGTGTTGCCGGCGTTGTCCGGGGAGACCTTCACGTGGCGCTGATCCGACCAGTTCACGAGGTCATTGGACTCCCAGATTTCGATGTACTGGCTGCCCTGCCGCTGGGAAGCATCCCAGGTGGTGCCGCTGCCGATCGAGAGGTCCGTGGCAATCATGTAGAACTTGTCGCCCTCCGGGGAGCGGACGATGAACGGGTCGCGCAGGCCCTTGGTGCCCATGGTGGAGGTCTTCACCGGCTGGCCGCCGTTGAGGGTCAGCCAGTTGCGGGCATCGTTGCCGTTGCTGGCGCCGAAGTAGATCTTCTCACCGGCGATGGAGTCGCCAGTGAAGTAGGGAAACATATACGCCTCGAACTTCGGCGTCTCAGGGAGGGCCGGAACCACGGCGCTGAACGTCTTCGTGGTGGACGCGTCGTTCCTGGTGATGGTGGCGGTCAGCGTGACTTCGTCAGTTGCCTGTCCGGTCGCGGGGCGGTGCACGACGCCGCTCGGGTCGACCACTGCGCTGTCCTCTGAGGCCCACGCGATCGAGGTGCCTTCCGCGCCTGCCGCTGGCAGAGTGAGGTTCCCGCGAACATCGTTGATGTTGGTTACACCGAGAGCGCTGGCGGCTGCCTGCACTGCGGCAGCGTCCTCAGGTGCGACGGCGAGCGCCGGTTGCGCCGGCACGATCATCAGGGTGGAGGCGATGCAGAAAGTAGCAAAGGTGGAAGCCACCCGTAGCCAGGTACCGCTCGTTGTCATGAACACTCCTCTGTGTTTGACTCCCGCCCGGTGCATTTGGGGAACTGACTTGCACTGTGGCGGGTCGAGCGATGTGAGCGCTCACAAGTTGGAACTTTAGAACGCCTGGGGACTTTAGGCAATAGGCAGGTACCAAAGTTGCCCGGTGCAAGGGTAACGGCGGTGATTGTTACGCGCGTCCCCATAGGCAAAGGCGGAATGTGTTACCTGAGGCGAAGCAACGGGTTGTAAAACGGATGCAGGCTCCCTTTATTCGGGAGCCTGCATCTGTTCGACAGCTGGTTGCCTCAACCAGTGTCTCGTTCCGGTCATCGCCGCGTCGGGGGAAGCGGCGATGACCGAAGTTTGGGTTAGAGCAGAACTCCTTCTTCTTCCTGTGCGGCCTTGCGGCGGATAAAGATTAGGCTTCCACCGGCTGCCAGGAGCAAGGCCCCGAGGAGCAGGAGTCCGCCGACGGCCTGGGCGCCGGTGTCGGCAAGATCAGCTCCAGGCGGGATGACCGGCACCATCAGGGGATCGATGGGATTGTCGGTGCAGAGCGGGCTGCCTGCTGCGCAGATGGGCTCTTCACCGGTGGCCGCAACAACGTTACCGAGGCTGTGGTTGGCACCCTGGGCGTAGGGCTTAACCGTGACAGTGTAGGTCACCTTCGCGGTGTCTCCCGAGGCCAGTGCCCCGGTAAACAGGATGGTCTCGCCGCTGGTGGTGGCACTTACGCCGTTGCCGGTGCTGTTTGGCCCGGCCTTGAGGGTCGCGTCGTCGAGAACGTCCTTCATATGGTCCGTGTACGCGATGACCGCTTCAGCCGCTTCCTCATTGGTGGAGGTGTTGGTGAACGTCACTGTGTAAGTAACGTCCTGTCCATCCATGACCTTCGTCCCGGACCCCGGATCGGCGGTCTTGGTTACCACAATGTTGGAGACGTAACTGAGCGTGCAGGCTGGGCGTTCTGCATTTGTTGGTACACACTCCGCCGCAGGCTCGGCACCCTCGTTGACCAGGAAGTTTCCGAGCCGATCATCACCGCGTTCCCCGTCAGGGTTGACTGTCACAGCATAGGAGACGGTGACCAGCTGGCCGGGCGCCAGCGAACCGGCGACGGTGAAGCGGCCGTCTGCCACGGGGGTAAGGGTGAGGGCAGGGTCAGAGCTCACCGGTGCGCCGGTGATGGTTGCGTCATCCAGTACCTGGGTCAGGACGTCGTCCTTGTTCACCGCCACCTCACCTGTTCCGGTGTTCTGGAAATGCAGGGTGTAGGTCATGACCTTCCCCGGCTGCACGGCTGTGCCAGATACCGGGTCAACGGTCTTCCAGGCATCAAGTTCACCAATGAAGTGCTCGGTGGCCGGCGGCGGGCAATCCTGCGCAACCAGACACATCGGTACGTCCGGAGTGAGGATGTTCCGGCCGCTGTTGTTGCCCCGTTCGCCGTCAGGGTTGATGGTTACCTGATAGGTGACGGTGACGGTTTGTCCCGGCTGGATCATGCCTGTGGTCCGGATCTGGTCGCCCGACCTCACCGCCGTGACGGCCGGGACTGAGGAGAGCGGCTCCGAGGACACGATGGCATCGTCGAGGACGTCCGCGAGGTTATCGGTGGAGTCCACCGGACCTTCCGCCTGACCATTGTTAGTGAATGAAAGGGTGTAGGTTATGACCTGACCGGCCCTCACTCCGCTGCCTGTGGCCGGGTCCGAGGACTTGGACGGCACTACGTGGGGCAACAGCGTGATCACATTTACAGGAGGATCACAGATCTCCGGTGCCGTGCATAGAGCCTGGGCGGAGTTGGAGAGCGAATGGTCCCCGGCGTTGGTTACTCTCACGGTGTAGGTGATGATCGCGCTCTGCCCGATGCCCAAAGCTCCCGTCCAGTTCAGGGCCGGTGCCGAGTAGGAGAGCTGGCCGGTGGTTGAGGTTGCATCGTTGTTGAATGCCGCATCGTCCAGAACTCCGGTCAGATCATCAACCGCCGCGGCGGGTGCATTTGCTGGATAGTCAGCTGCGCCGTCGTTCGTGACCGTCACGGTGTAGGTCACGGTTCCACCGGTGTTCACGCCTGTGGTGGCATTGGAGGTCTTCGTCACCGAGACGTGATTGATGGGGTTGGTGGTGCGGCAGGTTGTGTCGTTGGGAAGGCAGTTGGCATCCCCGCCGAGCACGTTTGCGAGCACATGATCACCCTGCTGGGCGAATGCATTCACCGTCACCGTGTAGGTGATTGTATAGGTGGCCCCTGCCGGGACGGATCCAGCGATGTCAATCCGTGATCCGTTCACCACAGCGGTGAGGGCAGGATTGGACGCTGTCGGGCCGGTCGTTATAGTCGCGTCATCGAGGACGCCGGAGGCATCATCGAACTCGGCTACCGTGGCGGCAGCCTGGCCGGTGTTTTCGAAGTGCAGCGTGTACGTCACTGCCTGACCGCCGGTCACAGATGTCCCGGAGGCCGGGTCCGCACTCTTGCGTGTCTGCAAGGCCGAACCGGGAATCCGGACCGACCGGCAGGGATCGACGGCGTCCAGGGCGAGTCCCGCCGGTACACACGCGACGTTCACCAGACTCTGGTCCCCGCCGGTTGAATCGTAGGTCACCGAATAGATGATGGTCGCGGTGCCCCCGGCAGCAAGCGGACCGGACCAGTTGAGCTCCTGCGCCCCGGAGTCAAAGGAAACCGTCCCCGCACTAGCGGTGGCGTCGTTGTTGTAGGCAGCGTCGTCGAGAACGTTGGAGAGGTTATCGGAAGCTGTTCCAGGGGCGGCGGCCGTGAAGTCACCGGGTCCGGCGTTGGTGACGGTGACTGTATAGGTCACAACTCCGCCGTCGACAGGCAGCTCTGTTGTGTCCGCGGTTTTCGAGATGGTCAACCGTGGCAGCTCCGTCGTCGTGTCTGCACAAGCCGAACCGTCTGCTTCAGCGTCCGGGACGCAGGCACTGTTGCTCACCTGGCCATCGCCGCCGGGCTGCAACGTGGCGGTGTAGGTGATGATTGCGGTCTCGCCAACCTTCAACGGACCGGACCACGTCAGACTGCTGCCGGTGAGTGCCGGCTGCGCCGAGGTTGACCCGTCGGAGAAGGACACTGTGGCGTCGTTGTTGAACTCCGCATCATCCAGCACACCCGAGAGGTCATCAGTGATGGTCGCCGGCGCCCCGGCAGTGTAGTGGCCGGTTCCGGTGTTTGATGCGGTCACGGTGTAGGTGACCGTGTCCCCGGGGCGGGTGTCCGCGGTGGCGTCCGAGATTTTCTCAAGCGACAACGCCGGATTTAGTACGGTCACAGCGTAGTCCTCGACCTCACCGCCGGCGGCGCTGCCTGTCGGCTGGGGATCACCGATGACTTCACTGAAGATCCGGAACCGGGCATAGGTGTCTGCCCTGGCGGTTCCGCCCGGAAAGTCCAGCTGGTAGCTGTTCGTCCCTGAGTTCGCCGGGACCGTCACCGTCACCCGTTCCGTGGTCTGGAAGGCACCGTCACCGTTCAGGTCGATCCAGCCGGCCAGCGTCACGTCAGCGTTCGAGTCATTCGTCGCGGACACCGAGACGGTGGAGGCCTGGTTCCGGGTGATGACGATAGGGCCTGCAATGCCGTCCTCGTCAGCACCGTCGCCCGTTGCGGTGGCACCTGGCTGGCCGTCGGGCTCGATGTCCCGGAGAGTGCCCAGGGTGGGGCCACTGGCGACATGCGCTGCACCGTCGGCGGCAATCAGCGTGCCGTAGGAGGCGGGTGCGTCACCGAACTCACACGTGGGCATGAAACTGATGTCGTCGATCGCCAGGTCGTTACCGCTGCCGCCGGGTGCGCTGTTCATCAGCTCCAGCCGTACTGTTGACTGCGAAGCTGCGAACTGCAACGCGAACCGGTGCCACTCCAGCGACGAGGTACCCGCAATGTCGCCTGTGTCCAATTCTGACAACACCACTCCCGTGGCGGGATCCACTACCCGGAACTTCACGTTCGGCAGAATGGGAGATCCTACGTTGTTCGCATTCGTGATCCACGCGGCGAAATCGTAAGTGGTACCTGGAACCAATCCAGTGAACGTTCGCTGGAAAAAGAGCCCGGGAGTGAATGAAGCGTTGATCACCATCATCCGGCCGTTGGCATCGTCCATTGTGTGATCTGAGGCTGTATGCCACCACCCGCCTGCGGCACCCGGCAGGGCTGACAGCAGCGCATATTCGCCGTCGTTAACAGCGGCGGAACCTTCGTAGAGGTACGTCGTCTGACCACCGGGCAGGGGTGCACCGTAGCCTGTCCCTGCACCGAAGGTCTCTACGAACGGCGCCGCGCACGAGACAGGAACCAAAGTGGCGACGCGCGCGAGGTAGTCTTCCACCTCTCCGTCGGTTGCTGCACCCAATGCGCGTTCGTCTACGGCCGGGGTGTTGGGATCGTCCAGGAGCTGGTCCGTTGTGAGACGTAACCTGATGGGCGGCGTAGCGCCATCCTGGAACGCGGTCAGCCCGGAGAATTCCAGACTGGCGCTGGTTGCACCAGCTGGCACCGCAACCGAGGTGAACTCGTTGGCTTCGAAACTGCCGTTGTCGTTCGCGTCGATCCACCCGTAGAGGGTTGCATCGGCCCCGGAGCTGTTGGTGACTGACACCGGAAGCGTCGCGTTGGTCGCCCCAGGGTTCAGGGTAATTGGTCCGGCGACACCGTCTTCGTCTGTACCGTCACCGGTGGCGGCTGCGTTGGGCTGACCGTCGTGTTCAAGGTCAACCCTTGCCCCGAGCATCAAGGGCGCGGTGCCGGTTGCCGCGTTGAAACCGGTCACGATGTGGCTGGGCCCGTCATCAGCTTGAAGCGTTCCTGTTGGTGCGTCGCCGAAGTCCTCGCAGGGGCTGTCGCTGCCAAACCGGAAGTTGTCTATGAACAGGCCAGTGTTTTGTGTCGCAGGTGCGGTCTGGTTCTGCAGCCGGATTGTTGCCGATGTGCCAGTGGCAGTGAAGGTCTGGGTGAAAGTGGACCAGGTGACTGTGTACGCCCTCGTCTCCGGTACTCCGGCCGTGCCGTTGCTGACGGCGTCAACCGAGGGTGAGAGCGAGGCCAATGAGGTGAACCCTCCACCTTGACTCAGCAGCACGGACCCACGCGAGGCCCCCGCTTGGAGACCGCTGTAATCGATGGAGAACGTGTACTCCGCTCCCGGGACCAGACCAGTGAACGTCTGCTCCATCGTCGCCGGCGCAGTGCCCCAAAGATCGATGCTCTGATCCCCATCGCTGGCGTTGTTGTAATACCGGAGAATGTCGACCGTACCCGCGACCGTGCTCCAGCCACTCATCGTGGCTTGCGAGGTACGGAACATGTTGTAGCCGCTGATGTAGGCGTCGCCTGCCACCCGGTTGTCCGGGTCCTGGATGTTCGGCGTCTCAAACGAACCGTTTTGGGCAAGGCTGCATGCCGCAGATACTGCTGCGCTGGCGGGGACCGCGGTGGTAAGGGCGTTGGTGAACGTCAAAAGGCCGAGCAGCAGCATAACAACTGATGATGCAGCGACGGTGCGGGTCGCTTGGGGCAGGCACCGTAAATTCCCCATGACTAAATACGGACTCTGACTTGGATAGTTCAACTGCGTACCACCTGACGGTTGGATGAGGGCATCAACGCGCCCTAACGATTCTTGGGGTCGCATCATTCACAGCTGAAGGCTCTGTAATTTGCTCCCCCAGCGTAAATACTAAAGGTAAATTTTGGTCTGTCAATTATTCTGTTTTAACGCTAACAACCGCAAGAGAATGCAAGGTTACTTACTAGTACAAAATCATAAGTTGGCTTGTTTATAGGCCGTCTTTGTCCTGACATGGCCGGGCGGCTTGGCCACTAGATCCCGCTCCTTCAAGGAACTGGGCGGCAGCCCTCCTAAGGCATAGCCAAATACATAAGCACTTCAATTCCTTTATTGACTTCAAAGGGAAGCGACGATTTTGCAGAAGGGATATAAAGCCTTCCTTGGAGATATATGTATTAGGCAAATGTCCACTTTTATCAGCAGCAAACAAGGCAGCAGGGAACTCTGACGGGCGCCCACACAGTTCTAACCACGGAGAGAGTGAAAGATGACGCCGCGGCTGGGACGGATGCCGGCAAGCTCTCTCCGGTGACTTAGCGGACGAAGCCTTGTAGTGTCTTGGGCACCGGACCAGCGCATGTATTCGTGCGCACATCCCAAGCAAGGAGGAACGATGGCTGCCGCCGATGACGAACTACAGATCCTTAATGAGTGGAGCCAGCGGCTGTCCCAGGCTCTGCAGCTCCTGGATCTCGAGATCGACCAGGAATTGCTCCTGGATCTGGCCAGGAAGTCTGCGGATTCGGTGATTCACGCATCCGCTCCGGTTACTACCTTTTTGGTGGGCTACGCTGCCGGACTCGAAGCCGGTACGGGAAGCGCTGGCTCCAAAGCGTCGTCGGGAGCCGCGATCCGCAAGGCCGCCGATGTCGCCTTCCAGCTGTGTGATCGCGGAGCCGACGGCGGCCCGGCCAGCAAGGGCTGGGCGGACACCGCGCAGTAGCGGCATGTCCGCCCCACCTCTGCATCACCGGGGAATGTGAGCTCCCCCTGGGACAATCTGTCTCTCAAGCTCCTGGCTTGGACAGGGATTCGGAGAGCAGTCCGAGTTGTCCCAGGAACTCCATCTGGTCAAAGTAGAACGTGTGCTGTTTAATCAGGCCACCCTCTATGTGGGCAACGTCGCAACTCCTGACCCTGATGCTTTTGCCTGTGGGAGGCAGGCTTTCGCCGGATGGCAAGGGCAGCGGTCCTGTGTTCGTTCCAGTGACAAAGCCCTCATCGATCGCTACATTCCCAGCCTCATACTTCGCCACGTACTCATAGTCGACGTCAGGGAATGATTCCCCGAATTGCGACAGGTAGCTGCTGATTGCTTCCTGCCCGGTGATCTCGCCCTGATCGGGAGTTATGGCCACGGCATCCGCGGCGTAACATGCTGCCTGGGCGCCTTTATCTTTAGCTGTCATGGCCGAGGTTAAGCGGTCCATTACCTCGCGCGCCTGTCCCATTTTTCGACCTCCTTCTAAAGGGCGGCCGCACGGAAAGGGCGGGCCGCTCCATGGCTGGGCTTCTGTTCAGGCAGAAGCCGACTCCAGTACACGCCCGGCAGGGGAGAGAGTCAATGGCTCCAGCCAGGAGATGCTGTGCCGGAGTCCGTCTCCCCAGCAAGGCCTGTTAATGGACGTAGTTGAACTCGAGAAGCTCAGTTCCTCGGCCGGTTTGAAGCCCAAACGCTCGTAGAGGCGGCGCGATTCGGAGGAGGGCGAGAGGACGATTCGAGCCGCTCCGATACTCCGCGGGGATTATCGTCAGTGGTTCCCTCACGAATAATCAGCATGGAAGTACTTTAGTGGGCGCCGTCAACCGACGGTGTCTACCCGGCCGCGGACGGCTCATCGGCCAGCTTCGCAGCTGGCTCCAGCCGGACAATGACTCCCTTGGAAACCGGCGTGTGGCTTCCCTCGGCAACGCTCTCCAGCGGAACCAGCACATTGGCTTCGGGGTAGTAGGCTGCCGCGCACCCGCGGGCGGTGGGATAGGAAACCAGCCGGAAGTTCCGCAGCACCCGATCAACGCCGTCAGCATAGACGCCATGGACGTCAACGTACTGCCCGTCGCTCAGGCCAAGCTCGGCAAGATCCTCCGGGCTCACAAACACCACATGGCGTCCCTTTTTGATCCCCCGATAGCGGTCGTTGTGCCCGTAGATGGTGGTGTTGAACTGGTCGTGTGAGCGCATGCTTTGCAGGATCAGCGTCTTGTCCGGCCGCTCCAGGTATTCGAGTTCGTTGACTGTGATCATGGCTTTGCCCGTTGGCGTGTTGAACGTCCGTGAATCACGCGGGCCGTGCGGCAGAAGGAAACCGTCCCGCTGCCGGATCCGTCCGTTGTAGTCGTCAAAGCCCACCACCACGCGCGAAATGTGGTCACGGATGAGGTCGTAGTTCCGCTCGTAGCCTGCCCAGTCCGCCTGGATCCGGTCACCTACCACGTTCGCTGCGAGCCGGCTGATGATGGCCACCTCGGATAGAAGCTTCGGCGCCACCGGATCGACTTTCCCGTAGGAGGCGTGGATCGCGCAGACAGTATCCTCCACTGACACAAACTGTTCGCCGGACTCCTGGATATCGATCTCGGTGCGTCCGAGGGTGGGCAGGATCAGCGCTTCCTTGCCAGTAACAGTGTGCGAGCGGTTGAGCTTGGTGGAGACCTGGACTGTCATCTCCGTGTTTTCCATGGCCGCTTCAGCGGCCTTCGTGTCCGAGATAGCAGCCACCAGGTTGCCACCGACCGCAACGAAAACCTTGATCCCGCCGTCGCGCATCCGCCGGATTGTTTCGACTGAATCCGCGCCGTGTTCACGCGGCGGCTCGAAGCTGAATTCCTTGCCCAAAGCTTCCAGGAAAGCGGGCGGCATCTGCTCCCAGACCCCCATGGTCCGATCGCCCTGGACGTTGCTGTGGCCACGGATCGGGGAAGCTCCGGCGCCGGGTTTGCCGATGTTTCCGCGCAGCAGCAGGAGGTTGATGATCTCCTTGATGGTGGCGACAGCCTTTTTCTGCTGCGTGAGCCCCATAGCCCAGGTGATGATGACCTTATCGGCCTTCAGATAGCGCCCGGCCAGTTCGTCGATTTCTTCGCTGCGCAGGCCGGTGGCCTTGAGCACCACGTTTTCGTCAAGGGTGGCGAGGTGATCCTTAAGCTCCTCCAGGCCCTGGCAGTGCTTCTGGAGGAAGTCATGATCCAGCACTGTTCCGGGGCTTTTTGCTTCGGCTTCGAGCACCCGCTTGGAGATTGCCTGCAGGAGCGCCATGTCGCCACCGATGCGGATCTGCACGAACTGGTCCGCGAGCTCCGTCCCCCGCCCGATGATGCCCTTCACCTTTTGCGGATTCTTGTACCGCATGAGGCCGGCTTCAGGCAGGGGGTTGATGGCGACGATCTCAGCTCCGGCCTCCTTGGCTTCCTCCAGTGCAGTCAGCATGCGCGGGTGGTTGGTGCCCGGGTTTTGGCCCATCACAATGATCAGGTCCGCCTTGGCGAAGTCGGCGTAGGTGATGCTGGCTTTGCCGACGCCGATGGTCTGGCCCATGGCCCAACCGGAGGACTCGTGACACATGTTGGAGCAGTCAGGGAGGTTGTTGGTGCCATAAGCCCGCACGAACAGCTGATACAGGAAGGCGGCCTCATTGGACGTCCGGCCGCTGGTGTAGAACGCGGCCTCATCCGGGCTGTCGAGGCCTTTGAGCTTGTCCGCAAGGATGGAAAAGGCGTCGTCCCAGCTGACCGGGCGGTAGTGGTCCTCCCCGGCCGGCTTGTACACAGGTTCCGTGAGGCGTCCCTGCATCCCCAGCCAGTACTCGGTTTGCCCGCGAAGTTCGCTCACGCTGTGCTCGGCCCAGAACTCCGAACCGATCACCACCGGCGTGGCCTCCCAGGTGACGGCCTTGGCGCCGTTCTCGCAGAACTCGAAGGTCTTGCGGTGGTCAGGATCCGGCCAGGCACAGCTCATGCAGTCGAAGCCGTCTTTCTGGTTCAGCGCAAGCAGCGTCTTCCGCGACCGTTCGAGTCCCATATGCTCAATTGCCGGCTTCATGGAGTGGTACACACCGGGGATGCCTGCCGCCCACTTCTTCGGGTGGTCCTTCACCTCGACGTCTTTCTCGTCGACCTCTTCCACCCGCGGGTTTTTGTCCGTCACGCTGCCCACCTCTTGGCTGTCAGAACGGCATTCAATCGGCTCCACGTATTCAGCACCGAAATGCGGCCGGTTGCCGTTATTTCAGGATTAGCAGGTGCGGACAGGCAGCGCAAGCACAAGAATCAGTCCCGCTGGCCCGCGGTGGCGTTACTGTCCGAATCAATCGAACTGTCCACTTCATCTTCCAGGCGCCAGGAGTCGATCTCGCCCTGGGAAGGCAGGACAAGTCCACCTGCGCCCTTAATCACCGTCCAGTAGGTTTCGGCCAACTTTTCGTTGAGTTCGGGAAGCTTCTCGTCGTCGTACTCAAAACGCAGGGAACTTGCCGGTGAAATCCAGATCACTGTAGTGACCGGTTGTCCGTCAGAATCACCGGAACTGCGAAGGAACATTCCATCGCCCAAGGAGAGACGCCGGATCAGTACGCTTTGTACCGCCCGGCATACCTCTTCCTCGAAGTCCATCACCATGTCCCGCCCGTAGCCCCCCACTATCAGCCTTGGCATATAAAATCCCCTTTATTTAGTCTCCGCGGACGATGTACTCCAACCCTACACACGCCAACTGATTACCCGGCAGTACTACTCTGTCCGCTCCCGCCAGAGCAGCGCCACCACGAAAGCCACGGCGCCGAGCCCCAGCATCACAAGTACCATAAGGCCCCAATTCGCCTGACTGACGCCGCTGCCATAGAGGAGGCCGATCAATACAGTGGCAGTGATCGCGCCAAGGTACCGGGAGGTCTGGTAGATCCCTGCCGCCACTCCCCTTTCCTGCGGCCTCGTGGAGACAAACATTCCCTGGCTGGAAGAAATGCTCACCATTCCGTAGGGCACACCCAGCAGCGCGGTGAGTGCAAGCACCAACGGAACGGCGAGGGACCCGGTCAGGGACCACATGGCGCCGGAGGCAAGGGTCAGGAGTACGACGCCGGCGATCAGCACCCGCCGCACACGGAACCGCTCGATCGCCCGGACGGCGAACGGCGTCGAGACCACTGACATAGCTGCCAGGGGCAGCATCAGCAGGCCCACGATTCCGGGGTCGTAACCCCCTGCTTCCTCCAGCAGTTGAGGCAGCCCGAAGAAGGCGAAGTAGTAGAGGCCATTGAAGAGGGCGAAGCCCACATAGACCAGCAGGAGCGGCCGGTTCCTGCCCAGCAGCCGCAGGTCCAGGAACGGCGGGCTGAAGCACAGCTCACGCCAGACAAACAGCACAGCCAGCAGCATACCGCCGGCCAGAAGCCACCAGCGGAAGTCAGGAAGAACGTTCAGCAGGGACATCATCACCAGCATGAGTGAACCTACGAAAGCCAGGATTCCCGGAATATCGGAGTCGCGCAGCAGCTCGGATAGTTTGCCGCGCTCCCGCTCGGTATCGGCGGGTGCGTACTTCCAAACCAGGAACAGAGCTGCGAGCGATAACGGGACATTGATCAGGAACAACGCCTGCCACCCCAGCAGGCTCACGAGCACACCACCGATGACCGGCCCGACTGCAGCTGCGGAGGTGTTGGACATCTGGATCCTGCCAAGCGGCCGGGTTGACTCGACGTTCGCCAGGCGAGCAAGTGGCCCCACCATGACCACTGCACACGGATAGGCGCTCGCTGTCCCCAGCGCCATGAAGGCGCGGGCAACGCAGACCAACAGGAAGTTCGGTGAGAACGGGGCGAGGGCACACGTCACAGCCACCAAGGCCATACCGAACAGGTAGAGCCTCCTCGGTCCGAACCGGTCCGCCAGCCGGCCCATTACCGGCTGCCCGGCAGCTGAAGTGAGGTAGAAGACGGTGATGACCCAGGTGACGGTAGGGACATCGAGCCGGAAGTCCGCGCGCAGCACCACCAGGGCGACGGCGATCATGGACGAGTTCAGCGGGTTCAGCGCGGTGCCGAGGCTGAGGCCGGTGACGGCGAGTCCCGTCCGGGGAGTGTTGCTCACGGCAACAGTCTGGTCCACAGCATGGATGCACCACGAGTCTGTTACAAGTGATTTGCGTCCTAGCGGTGCTGTCCAGGATGTAATCAGAGGCGATTGTGAGAAAATCGGAGCTATCGTTTCTGGTCTGATGCAGCTCGGACCTTCGGTGATTTCAATAGTGTTGGGAAGCAATGAAGAGAGTCATGGCTTGCGGCATATTGCTTGCCATCGCCCTGTCAGGCTGCAGCGGAAGCCCCACCCCGCCGTCGGATGGCAGGTTCTTCGACCTGCAATCGCACCGCGGTGGCCGCGGCGACTGGGCAGAAGAGTCATTGACTGCCTTCGCCAGGTCGCTGGAGCTGGGCGTGACCACTCTTGAACTCGACACCCATCTGACCGACGACGGCAAAGTGATCGTGTGGCACGACAGGGTCATCCAGGCCGCCAAGTGCAAAGACACGGCCCCGGCCACCCCCGGTGACATGGAGTTCCCTTACGTCGGTGACCGTGTGGCCGAGCTGTCCCTGGCGCAGGTCAGGACGCTGATCTGCAGGCCTATAGACGTCGCCGGCCAAGCGAATCAACACGACGGCGAAGGCAGCAGGATTGCCGAGCTCAGGGACGTCTACAGACTGGTCCGCGACTACGATGCCACGGAGGTCCGGTTCAACGTGGAGACCAAGGTCCAGCGGGGCAAGGACGGCGATGACGGAGCACTGACCAAGGCAGTGGTGGACGAAATCTACCGGGCCGGAGTGGCAGAACGGACTACTGTGCAATCCTTCAATTGGTCCTCGCTGAACCTGGTCCAGAAGATCGCCCCGCAGCTTCCCCTGGTGGCCCTGTCCCATGGGCCCGAGTGGCTGGGAGTCGGAATGCCCGGGGAGAGCCCCGAGCTAGGCGGCATCGACATTGACGACTACGATGGCTCCCTCGCAAAAGCCGCTGCCGCCCAGGGCTACGACGTCATTTCGCCTGCGGTCGAATCGGTCACCCCTGAGATGATCGCAGAAGCCCACGACTTGAAGCTGCCGATCATTCCGTGGACCGTCAACTCTACCGAAGAGATGGAACGCCTGATCGATCTGGGCGTTGACGGGATGGTAACGGACAACCCCGCCCGCCTTCGGTCTGTCATGGAGGAGCGTGGGCTGAAGCTGCCGAAGGCCTACAAACGTAAAGCCTGAAACGGCAACGTGAGCGAGGCTGGCTTCAGGACCTTGCGCCTTGGGCAAGGGCTGCGTCGAGGAACTCCAGATGGACAGCCGTGACCGGGACCCTGCTCTCCTCGTACTCCGGGTGCTTGGTTAGGAATTTCTTGATGTACGGGCAGACCGGGACTATTTTCAAGCCCTCCTCCACAGTCTGATCAAGAGCCTGTACAGCCAGCTTTTTTGCGAGACCCTGGCCGCCGTACTCCTCATTAATGACGGTGTGGTAGAAGATACGCTGGCTGGGATCTGGGCCGTAAGTCCGGTAAAGGGCCTTGCCAATGACCTTGCCGTTGTCCAGCACTTCGAATCGTTCGCGCTCCGGGTTGTGCCGGATGGTAATCCCCAACATCTGCATCTCCTTGGTTCTTGAGGCTTACTACTGCCTCGCCTGGTTGCCCCCAGCCTAGCCGTGGCCAGCACGGGAAGTGGAAGCCCGGGCTTTGCCCGCACCTTCGCTCCAGCTACTCTGTAACTCACGGCTAAAGCAACCTGGCCGAGGATCGTTCCGCCGGGGAGCAGCACAATGACGCACCAGCCAGCCGACACCGAACTTCGAGAGACAGCCTCAGCCTGCTTCGGTTGGGAAACGCTCAAAGATGGCCAACTCAGCGGTATGCGCGCGCTTGTCGCGGGCCGCGATGTGCTGGCCGTGATGCCCACAGGCTACGGAAAATCAGCCATCTACCAGGTCGCAGCGCTTCACCTGCACAGCGAAACGCAACGCCCCGCCGTCGTGGTTTCCCCTTTGATTGCCTTGCAGGAGGATCAGGTGGAGGGACTGCTCGAGGTGCTGGGACCCGGCGCAGCGGTGGTCGTCAACTCCTCGCACAGTGACTCGGAAATCCAGGACGCGTGGGAATCCGTGGAAGACGGAGATGCCGCTTTCCTCTTCCTCGCACCGGAGCAACTCGCTAAAACCGGAACGGTGGAGCGGCTCGCAGCGCTGAATCCGTCGCTGTTCGTGGTCGACGAGGCCCATTGTGTCTCTTCCTGGGGTCACGATTTCCGTCCGGACTATCTGCGGCTGGGCGAAGTGCGGGCTCAGTTGGGCAACCCGCCGGTGGTCGCCCTCACCGCCACCGCTTCTCCCCCGGTCCGCGACGATGTTAAGCAGCGCCTGCGGATGAACGATCCGCTGGTCCTGGTGCATGGTTTCGACCGAGCCAACATCGGACTGGAAGTGATCCGCCATCATGAGGATAAGCAGAAGCGGAACACGGTCACAGAGCAGGCGGCACAACTCGTATCCAGCCTCCAGGGTCCCGGACTCTTGTATGCGGCCAAACGCAAGGACACGGAAAAGTACACCCTGAAGCTTGCCCAACGCGGGCTCCGCGCCGAGGCGTATCATGCTGGCCGTGCCGCCTCAGATCGCGAGCGCATCTATGACGACTTTATGGACGGCAGGCTCGACGTCGTAGTCGCCACCACCGCGTTCGGCATGGGAATCGACAAGCCCGACGTCCGTTTTGTCATCCACGCGGATATCCCCGAATCCTTGGACAGTTACTACCAGGAGATCGGCAGGGCAGGGCGCGACGGCGGGCCGGCCGTGGCGGTCCTGCACTACCGTGCCGAGGACCTGGGCCTGCGCAAATTTTTCAGCACGCACACTCCTGATGAGGAATCCCTGCTGGCAGTCCTTGAGGCCCTCCGCGCCGCCGACAACTTCCTCGCTGCGAAAGCACTGGCGGAATCAACAGGTTTTTCAGCCCGGCGAGTCACTGGCTTGCTGAACCAGCTCCAAGAGACCGGCTCCGTCAAGAGCGGCAAGAAGGGCGCAAAGCTCAAAGCGAAAGCCGCGCTGTCCGAGGTGGTGGACCGCGCCGTCGAACTGGCCGAAGCCCGCCAGCGCGTGGATACTTCACGCATCCAAATGATCCGCGGTTATGCCGAAACAGATGGCTGCCGGCGTCAGTTCCTGCTCAGCTATTTCGGCGAGGACCTGCCGGAGCCGTGCGGAAATTGTGACACCTGCACAGACGGGTCGGCGTACGACGTGGATGACACTACGAGCAACGGTGAAGACGAACCCTTCCCGCTGCAATCCAGCGTGGTCCATAAGGAATGGGGCCCTGGCCTGGTGATGCGGCACGAGGACGACGTGATTACAGTCCTGTTCGAGCAGGAGGGCTACAAAACGCTTTCCCGCCAGGCTGTGGAGGAAAACCACCTGCTCAAACGAGAGGCCTGAATTCGTCCAGGGTCAGGAATTCGTGCTGGGCTGAGGGCGACAGGGTGAGCCGGACAAAGGCTGCCAGCTCTTCAACGCGTTCCGTTAGGTCCTCGCGGGCCGTTAGAACGTTCGACACCATCTGAACACCGGTGAAGCTTGCCACGAGGTACCTTCCAAAAGCACCCGCGTCTACCTTGCTGGAGATCTCCCCGGAGGCCTGGCCCTCAAGCGTGAGCTGTTCCATGATTTGCATCCAGTCGGTATAGGGGCTCCTGATGCGTTGACCGAAGGTTGATGACTCCAGAGTCAGCCGGATCCCTGCCCGCACCACAGGATCAGTCTGGAGAAGGCTGGCAAAACATGAGCACAGCGCGCAGATAGTTTCAATCGGTCCAAGGCTGCGGGAAAAGACGTCGGCAGCTGACTCTTTGGTCCGGGCATGCTGGTCTTCAATGACGGCCAGGGCGAGGAGCTCCTTGGATTTGAAATGGAAATAGAGGGCGCCCCGGGTCACTTCCGCTGTCTCCGCAACCATTTGAAGGCTCGCAGGGCCGTACCCCACGTCTTCAAACACGGCGGCCGCACCGCGAACTATCGCCTTGCGGGTTTCCACAGCCCGGTCCTGAAGTGGCACGCAGATTTCCTCTCCCCAGTTTCCGCTGCTTTCCCAGCTTCCTCTGCGCAGGGTCCGGATCCGGAGGCGCAGCGAACATGGTCAGTCTAGGCGTATCTGCGGCCGATCAGTCGACAATCCGGTCAGTCGACAATCCAGAACTCTTTGAATTCCCCGGTCGCCGGCGTCACTGACTCCTCGACGTTGTCCACGCGGCCAGGCGGATGGCCTGACCTAAGCCAGTTCCGGAAATCCAGCACCAGCGGCTGGGGACCTTCGACGACGACGGCGACAGTCCCGTCGTCGTCGTTCCTCACCGTCCCGGTGAGTGCAAGCTCGTCTGCTTTGCGCTGGGTCCAATACCGGAAACCCACGGCTTGGACCATGCCTTCAACACGTGCCGTCAGCCGCACATTTTCTGCTGCGTCCGGTCCGGAACTCTCACCCATGCCTCCAATGTAACCGCCGTTCTCGGGCCGTAGAAAGAGCCCCTGTCCCGGGACCCGTTCCCGAGGCAAAGGCTCTTTCTGCTGACCGCACCGACCTGCTGCGCGGCCCTAGCTGGCTGGCCGCAGCGAGGTGATCATCTTCTTGATGTCCTTGTACTCCTGGGTTTCCATGTAGGCGTGCGGAGTGTCCACGTGCGGCTCATTGCCCGGGGTGGTGTCGAAGGGGTTGTAGACCCCGGAGAACATAGCGGCGTTTGGCGGCCAGGTGAAGAACTGGAAAATCGGGCAGGCGTCAGGGCCTGTCGGTTCCGGGCCTGAAGTGATCCCGTAGGCAAGAACATTCATCTTCATCGGATCCGTCTGGGTGGCATCCATCCTGGATTCGAAGATGAAACGCGGGGTCTCACCGGACTGTGCCAGAGCGGGAACGGGTTCGGAATCCAACATTGCGTATGGCTGCCTGTCGGTGCACGTCGAACCGACGGCCATATGGGTACGGAGGGTCGCCAGCGGCTTTCCGTTGGGGTTCGTGATCTCCAGGAAGACGCCACCACTGGCAGGAGTTTCACCGGCCGGATCCTTGATGGTCCACGTTGAGGGGTAGTCAAACGTCAAATCGCCGTCGGTCGTGGTGTACGTGGCCCAACCTTCTGATGGCGTTGATGCTGTCTCGGTGGCTGAAGCGGTGGCCGTCAGTGTCGACGTCGACGTCGGGCTTGCGGAGGCCGTGGAAGTTGCGGTGGGGGTTGGGGAACCGGCCGCTCCTGTTCCGGGGGCCGACGCCGGCGCTCCGCAGGCGACCAGCAGGAAGGAGAGGCATAGGGCCCCTGAAAGGGCAAGGACGGATGGTGCGGTGCGGTGCATCTGTAGCTCCTGGTTATTCATGAGACCGCCAATAATTCCTCAATTGTGGACTGCCGAAACTTGGGGGAGAAGCATTAATTCCAATCGATATCGAAACGTTGCCGACGTAACGAAAACCGCTAAACAGGGCGGCTGCAGATGGAGGGTTCGTTGCCCGCTTGTGGCATCTGTTCAATAATCGGAACCGTTGACCAAGGCTAAATGAGGAGAACTGCGATGACGATCCAGATGGAACCGGCAAACGAATCTTCAACAAGCACTGAGGACGACAACGGTGAACTGGAGGCCGGCCGGGACTGGTTCCACAGCGCCGTCGTATACCAGATCTACCCCCGCAGTTTCGCTGATTCCAACGGGGACGGGATTGGCGATCTGCGCGGCATCATCAGCAAGCTGGACTACCTTCAGAAACTGGGGGTCGACGTCGTTTGGATCTCCCCCATCTACGCCTCGCCGCAGGACGACAACGGCTACGACATCAGCGACTACCGAACTGTCGACCCCATCTTCGGCACCCTTGGAGAGCTTCAGGAATTGAGCGACGGACTCCACAAGCGGGGAATGAAGCTGGTCATGGACCTCGTGGTGAACCACACCTCGGACGAGCACCCCTGGTTTGTGGAATCCCGCTCGTCCAAGGACAACCCGAAGCGGGACTGGTATTGGTGGCGCCAGCCACGCGACGGCGTCAAGCCCGGAACTCCGGGCGCGGTACCCAACAACTGGGGGTCCGCTTTCTCCGGTCCGGCTTGGGACTACAACGAAGCCACCGGGGAGTACTACCTGCACCTTTTCGCAAAAAAGCAGCCCGACCTCAACTGGGAAAACCCCGAGGTGCGGGCAGCCGTGTACGACATGATGAACTGGTGGCTGGACCGGGGCGTGGATGGCTTCCGCATGGATGTCATTAACTTCATCTCCAAGGACACCTCGCTACCCGACGGCCCACGCGCTGACGGCAAGCTTTATGGCGACGGCAGCCCCTACTTCATGTCAGGGCCTAGGATCCATGAATTCCTCCGCGAGATGCACCGGGAAGTCTTCGCAGGCCGGGACAAGCCCCTGTTGACTGTGGGGGAAATGCCCGGCGTTACGGTGGAGGACGCCATTCTGTTTACGGACCCTGCCCGGAAAGAAGTGGACATGGTGTTCCAGTTCGAGCACGTCGCTTTGGATCAGGAGGGAGGCAACAAGTGGCGCCCCAAGAAGCTGGAACTGACCGAGTTGAAGCGTTCCCTTGGCCGCTGGCAGGATGCCCTTGCCGACCGGGGCTGGAACAGCCTTTACTGGGGCAACCACGATCAGGCCCGCGCAGTTTCAAGGTTCGGCGACGACGGCCAGTACCGTGAACTGTCCGCGAAGATGCTCGCCGGCGTCCTGCACCTCCACCGCGGCACACCCTATGTGTACCAGGGCGAGGAACTGGGCATGACAAACATGACCTTCGGCGCTATCAGCGATTACCGGGACATTGAGGTGCTCAATCATCACCGTGAAGCCACAACCCACCTGGGGCACACTGATGCCGAGGTCCTCGCTGCCCTGGCTCCGCTGAACCGGGACAACGCCCGCACGCCGGTCCAGTGGGATGCCACCCGGCACGGCGGGTTCACCACGGGATCCCCCTGGATCGCGGTTAACCCGAATGCCAACCACATCAACGCTGCATCCCAGGTGGACGATCCGGACTCGGTGTTCAGTTTCTACCAGAAGGTCATCGCGTTCCGTCATGAGGATCCGGTGATCTCCGACGGCGACTTCACCATGCTGCTGCCCAATGACCCCCACGTCTACGCCTTCCGGCGCTCGCTGCCGGGCGTTGAAATCCTGGTGCTGGGAAACTTTTCCGGCACGGAACAAATTGCCCACGTGGATAAAAGCTGGGCCCAGGCAGAACAGGTGTTGGGCAACTACACCTCCAGGCCTGACCTTCTCCTCAAGCCGTGGGAACTGAAGGTTTTCCGCCGGCTCGGCTGAGGTCTGCGGGACGGGTAAGGGCTGTCGGGCGTGGCCTGTTCTTCCGAAGCTGGCCTGTTATTCAGAATCGTCCGGACGTATCCTGATGTCGCCGTCCAACAATCGGAACCGAGCCACCATTGAGGGGGCACCATGACTATCCCACCTACCCGCGAACCTGATCCCTTCCCGCCGGAACCTGGCCCCCATCCGGGATCACCCGATCCTACGAACCCATTCCCGCCGGAGCCGACTCCATCACCGGAGCCAAATCCAGCTCCGTCCCCCGGGCCCCTACCCATTCCGGATCCCGGGCCTGTTCCGCCGCATCCCGATCCCACAAGGTTGTAGCGGAACAATGATGTTTTAGGGGCAGCATCGCATTCGACAGGACAACCCGCCAGTGTTTAAAGCATTGACGGGTTGTTCTATGTTGAGATCCCCGGGGGTCAGCTTGTCATGGCCGGCTGGTGGCCGATCCCAGATTCACCGGGTCTTCGTCGGTGAGGTACGCATCCTCGGCGTGGGCGGCGAGGTCGATGCCGCGCAGCTCATCCTCCTCGTGGATCCGCAGGCCAATCGTCATGTCCAGGACCTTTGCGATAACCCAGGTCAGGACGAAGGAATATGCAAGCACTGCGCCGGTCGCCACAGCCTGGATGCCCAGCTGCTGCGGCCCACCGCCGTAGAAGAGGCCGCTGACTCCATTGGGGGCGCTATCCGTTGCGAAGAAGCCCACCAGGAGTGTGCCGATGATGCCACCCACCAAGTGCACACCAACGACGTCGAGCGAATCGTCGAAGCCGAGCCGGAACTTCCATTCAATCGCCAGTGAGCAGACGGCACCGGCGATGGCGCCGATGGCGACAGCACCCAGCGGGCTGACGGCCCCACAGGCAGGGGTGATTGCAACGAGCGCCGAGACGAGCCCGGAGGCCGCGCCCATGCTCGTGGCCGCACCCCTCCGCAGCCGCTCCACCAAGGCCCACGCGAGTAAGCCAGCAGCCGCCGCGACAGCCGTGTTAAGGAAAACTACGGACGCCGACTGCCCGGCGCTCAGGGCCGAACCGGCGTTGAAGCCGAACCATCCGATCCACAGCAGGCCTGCACCAACGAGTACCAGGGGCCGGCTGTGCGGCTTGCTGTGTTCCATCTTGGGCCAACCTGAACTGCGGCCCAGGACAAGGGCCAGTGCCAGGGCCGCGACGCCGGCATTCATGTGCACTGCTGTTCCGCCGGCGAAGTCGATAGCTTTGATTCCGCTCGCTATCCAGCCACCGGTGACTGAACCGTCCGCGGAGGTGAAAGCAAAGACCCAGTGGGCGATCGGGAAGTAGACCAGCGTGGCCCACACACCCGCAAAAACCATCCATGCCCCGAATTTCATGCGTCCAGCAGCGGCACCGGCAACCAGGGCAGTGGTTACGCAGGCAAAAAACAGCTGGAAGGCTGCGAAGAGGGCCGGAGGTATGGCCGCGTCGGGGTCCTCCACCAGCAACTTGTCCATGCCCAGGTACTCGCTCACATCCCCAACGAGGCCGAGTCCGCCAACAGAGTTTCCGAAGGACATCGAATAACCGAAAAACGCCCACAGTACGGCCACCAGGCTGGCACCGCCAAAGCACATCATCATCATGTTCAGGATGCGGCGCGATCCCACCATGCCACCGTAAAAAAGTGCCAAGGCGGGGATCATCATGCAGACCAACGCGGAACTCGCGAGGATCCAGGCGACATCTCCAGGGTTCATTGGGGTAACTCCACTCATAGTCGGGTCCGGGCAGCTTGCTGAGACCGACGCATGCCGTCACCTAACATCTTTATTCCTGGACGATGCCTTTGGGTTTCGCCAGCGTTTAATTCGTTGGAATGTTGGGTTACCTGATGAACCGTGTACGGCGATGATGATGAGTGGAGTCCCACTGCGGTGGAAAGCACAAGAGCCGGATCCGTTGCCCGGATCCGGCTCTCAAACCCCGAGCAGCAGGGTCAGGCGAAGGTGCTTACGAGTAGCGGATATCGTGCGTGCGGTGATCGTACTGGATGGTCAACGGTCCGCCGACGTGGTGCAGCTCATGGTTGGCGCCGTCGAACGCTCCAAACGCACCGTAGTTCTCATCCCAGGAACGGTTGAGCGCGATCTTGAAGGTGTAGTACCCGGCGGGCAGGTCAGCTGAAAGCTTCCACAGCTGGTCCAGCTGATCCAGCTCCAGCTGGACCTCGTCATACTGCGGTGCCCAGTTGTCCGGGGCACCCAGGAGGGTATTGAAATCACCGGCGACGGCGACTGCCTCCGGCTGGTCAAACGTCTCGACGGTGGTTGCCGGTGCCGTATGGTCAGCCGACGCTGCGTCGACGTCGGGGACAACCGTCGGAGCAACGGACCCGGACTTCTTGGCAGCAGGCTTGCGGGTGCGGACGGCCTTCGCCACCGGCTTCACAACGTCCTCGATCAGTTGCGTGGCTTTGTCCTGCACCTTGTCTGCAACCTTGGCAGCTTTCTTGGCGGCAGGCTTTTTGGCTTCGGCCTTTTTAGGCGCCGCCTTCTTCGCCGCCAGGTGGGCAGGTGCCACCGTGGGAACGGGAAGATCGGCCGGAACGGGAGTACCGGCGTCGAGCGCTGTCCCAAAAGCGGAAGGGTCCGGGAAGGCGACAGTAGCGCGCAGGCCGTCGTCGGTGATGGTCCAGCCTGAACGGCCTTTGACCAGCCACCCTGCCTTCACGAGTTTGGCGGTTGCCGAGGTAAGGGTCTTGTGTCCGCGGGGAATGCCACCGCTCAGCAGCACGCCCTCATGTTCGTTGAAAGGAACGCGGGCAGTTGCTTCGCCCAGCACGGCGCCGGCGTTCGCCGATTCGCCGGACCACACCCCTTCGGCTAGAACCTCCAGCACGGCTTTCAGACGAAGGTTGGTGTTTTCAGCGGTGTTCCCCATGGGTCTCCTTTAGAAGCGATTGATGCACCAACAATTTTGCCAAGGAAATATTAAATTAGCCCACTGAAAACGGTTAACTCTGTGTGTCGTGAACCACTGTGACAGCAGAAACGGGGCGTTTATCCTGTTTACCGGTCAGTAACCGTTATTGTGTCGGCTTTACCGGGGGCTCGGCCGCTTGGCCGTTGGAGAGCACATCAAACGGCACACCAATCAGACGCCTGAAATACCCAGCTCCGCCAGCAGTTCGGCCTTCCGCTCCTCCGATGCAAACGAAGACCGGATGGAATTCGAGGCGAGGCGTACGCGGTCAAACTCCGACAGCCCCAGCACTTCCTGCAACTCCCTGAAGTTGTCATCCATATAGCCGCCGAAATAGGCAGGATCGTCCGAGTTCACGCAAACGTTCAGCCCCACCGCCAGCATGTCGGGCAGCGGGTGTTTAGCCAGGGAATCCACCGCCCTGAGCCTCACATTCGAAAGCGGGCACACGGTAAGCGGAACCCACTCCGCCACCAGACGTTCCACCAGCGCAGAATCCTCCATGCACCGGATTCCGTGGTCGATCCGCTCCACGCCCAGAACGTCAAGGGCCTCCACAATATACTCCGGCGGCCCCTCCTCCCCGGCATGGGCAATCAGGTGGAGTCCCGCATCCCGTGCCATCGCGAAGAGCCGCTCGAACTTCGCTGGAGGATTGCCTACTTCAGCTGAATCAAGCCCTATGGCAGAAATCGGCGCTTCCATGGCGAGCAGGTGCTCGAGTACGGCGAGCGCTGACTCCTCACTCAAATCGCGAAGGAATGCAGCGATCAGCAAGGTGGATATTCCGAATTCTTCTTCCGAGGTGGCAAGGACCGACGCCACCCCGTTGACGCACGTTTCGAGCGGGATGCCTCGCGCCAGGTGGGCCTGCGGATCCATCATGATTTCCGCATGGCGAACGCCAGCCTGTGCAGCCCGGGCCAAGTACGCACGGGTCAGGTCCGCGAAATCCTGCTCCGTCTGCAACACGGACATGTTGGCGTAGTAGAGATCCAGGAAGGACTGAAGATCAGTGAACTCGTACCGTGCACGGAGCTCGTCCAGATTCGTGTACGGCAGCTGGATTCCGTTGCGCTCGGCAAGCGCGAAAATGAGCTCCGGTTCAAGCGTCCCCTCAATGTGCAGATGCAATTCCGCCACCGGCAGCATCCCCGATGGCATGGGTTCCGGCTCGGGCGAAAGGGAGTCATCAAGCGGCAGGTCAGCGCCGTCGTCGTGCGTGGTCATCTCGCAAGAATAGTCGTCCGGCGCCAAAAAAGATCGGGGGTGATGAACTGGCTTCAGCGGAGGGCCTCAGGGCCGTACTGGGGCAGGCTCGGGGCCATTGGTCGGGCGGGATTGGCTGCCGTTCGGCGGCTACCCGCGACACACCTTCCGGCTCACGATTTGGCTTCCGCAACCACCTGTCTTAGCGTGGAAGACAGGCCCGCCAAGCGGGACCAGGCCCGCCAAGCGGGACCAAGAATGCCCGGTGCTGCCACTACCAGATACTGCCCGGCCGGCAGACACCGAATACGACCTCTATTTGTCAGGGGCGGGCAGTGGCGCAACGACCTCCGGGGACGGATCGAGCGCAGGTGGCCCTCAGGAGCATCCTCACCCATGAAATCATCAACTCTCACTACTGCCGCGCGCCGTGGAATCACTGTGGCCGCCGTTTCCGTTGCAGGGCTCGCTCTATCTGCAAACGCAGCCAACGCCACAACCGCTGCTCCCACAAACACTTGGGACGCCCTTGCCGAGTGCGAGAGCGGCGGGAACTGGAGCACCAATACGGGTAACGGCTACACCGGCGGCCTGCAGTTCAGCTCGAGCACGTGGGCTGCCTACGGAGGCACGGGGTCAGCAGCTGATGCGAGCCGCGAACAGCAGATCGCGGTAGCTGAGCAGGTCCAGGCCAGCCAGGGCTGGGGAGCCTGGCCATCCTGTGCAGCCCAGCTCGGTTTGAGCGGGGGCGCGACGGCGACGGTTCCGCAAAGCGTCCCGGTCCAGCAGGTTCCCACTGAAGTTCCGGCCACGGCAGCCGTGGCGCCGGTTGAAAGCGCTCCGCTCGAATCCGCTCCTCGCCACGCCGCCGCCGTTCCGCTCAGCGGCGAGACCTACACCCTGGAGAAGGGCGACACCCTCAGCAAGGTCGCCGAAAAGCTCAACGTCACAGGCGGTTGGCAGACCCTTGCCGACGCCAACCTCGATACGCTCGCGGACCCTAACCTGGTCTTCGAGGGACAGGTACTGCAGCTGCCGGCGTAGCCAGGCAAACGGGTAGTACCTCGTCCAAAAAGAGAAGTACGACGCCGGAGCGTCCCCCATGAGGGAACTCTCCGGCGTCGTACTGCTTTGGGTTATGGGAAAAGCTCTTGCTTCTTGTGGGCTATGCCGTTTGGTGGCTATGCGGCGACGGGCAGTTCGCGGACGATCCGGACTTTCCACGCGGTGTCGTCGCTCGTGTCCAGCAGCGCCACGGTACCCAGTGCAAGATGCAGGGCGACGCGCTTGGCGGCCAGCAGCTCCAGATAGAGCTGTTCGTTCATGCGCGAAGGAGAATCAATGACAAACTTCACGGCGTTGCGCATTTTGCGGTAGTTGTCGCTGCGCTCACGGTGCATGTGGAGCTCCAGCTCATGACGCTGGCGGAGCTTCGGCTCATGCTTGTTCAGCCAGGAAACTGAAGCATGGACTCCAATTACGAGGGCAAGCGAGACTGCGTAGATCCACCAGCCGGTGGACAGCAGGAAGAGCGGAAGGTTGGCGATAGCCACAACCGCAATGATCACCCGGGCCGCCACAATGCGGTTCAACGCCTGCGCCACAGAGCCGAGGGCGGCGCGGAAACCGTGCTGCTCCTTGATCGCTGCGGCGGGATCAAGGGTGAATTCGTCAAGCACCAGAATGCCGTTCGCGTCCGGGCTGAGCATCTGTCCGTACTTTGGCTGCGGTAAGGCGGCTGGAGTGAGTGTCATGGGAGTTCTTCCGGGCGGCGGGCGGCTGATTAGGTCCATTAATTTTAGTCCTGCTACGGCGTGTTGTCGCTGGTGTCTCACCATATGGTCGAGTACGCTACGCCGCACACTTCTCCAACCATGATAAGGCATCCCATTTTCTGCTGTCGGGCGGCCATTTGGACTCTAACCGCGGCGGCTCCACACTGGAAGGATGCAGACCTTCCTCCCGTACCCAGATTTCCACCAGAGTGCCGCGGCTCTTGATCCCGCCCGGCTCGGCAAACAACGCGTCGAAGCCTTGCAGATCCTGCGCGCCCTGGTCATTCCGGAGTACGGCTGGCAGTCCCACCCCGCAACCCGGATGTGGATGGGCTATGTCCCGGCCCTGACGCTCTACGGCCTGGCCATGGTGGACGAATGGACCATCCGCGGCGGCCCCGACACAACCCGGGACAAGATCATCGAGTTTGCTCCGCAGGCCGCCCATCCTGCCTATGCCGAAAAGATCCTGATGCCTCCGTGGCTTGGCGATGCAGATCTTCACCTGAGCCACCGCTCCAAACTGATCGGCAAGGAGCCGCGCTTTTACACCGAGGTTTTCCCCGGGACGCCTGCAGACCTTGAGTACGTGTGGCCCGAACCAAAGCATGTGTTCCTCCCTGAAGACCCCGAGGAGAACCTGCTCTGGATTCTTCGGGCGCCGGTGGGTGATTCCGATCCCGAAAAAATCGACACCGTCAGCCTGCCGGCAGTGAGCCGCTCCGGGGCTGTGGCAGCTCCTGGCAACGATCCCGAGGGCGAGGACTACCAGTTTGTTTACGCGGAGACGGGATCGAGGCGTCCCGCCAAGCAGGCCAAGAAACTGCCGCCGAAGCAACTCGTGAAGAAGCCGTCCCGGAAGCGCCAGCGCCAGGAGGAGGCCTTCCGCACCCTGCCCGGCAAATCAGACGTTGCCATACCGCTGGGAGAGGGAGGCTCTTTCGCAGTAGGCAAGGTTCTGGGACGCCCCATCACGCTCCCGGACGGTAGCTTTGGGCGCAACTTTGAGGTCACAGAAGTCATCAGCCGCTCCGCGTTCGACTACCCGGCCCTGCTGCAGGATCCCCGGGTGTTCTTCCCGGTTCCCGCGCCGCTGGCCTAATCGCCGAGGTACGCCCACCGGCGAAGTACGCCCAGAGACGAAGTAGGCCCACGAAAGAGGGCTCTGGCAGACTGGCGGGCATGACAGTGCTTATGGCCGGTTGCGGCGATCTTGGTACCGAGGCGGGGCTGCGTTTTGCCGCTGCCGGCCATCGGGTGGTGGGTTGGCGACGCTCACCCCAGAAACTTCCGGGCGAAATTGAGGGAGTCGCGGCCGACCTCACATCGGCCGAACTGCCGCCCGTCCCTGCTGACACCTCATCTGTAGTCATTGCCGTTGCTGCGGACTCGTCAACCGAGGCAGCCTACCGGGCTGCCTACGTGGACGGGCTTGGGAATGTTTTGGATGCGCTCAAGCGTGATGCCGTCAGACCCCGCCGAGTGCTGTTTGTCTCCTCGACCGCCGTCTACGGCGATGCCGACGGCGGCTGGGTGGATGAAGACACTACGCCGGCTCCTGGCGGATTCTCCGGCCGCATCATCCTCGAGGCAGAAGAACTGCTGCGTGGCCGCTTTGAGGGCACTGACACGGATACCGTGGTGCTGCGCCTGGGCGGGATCTACGGCCCCGGGCGGACGCGCCTGATCGATCAGGTCCGCAGCGGTAGCGCAGTCATCCCAGCCGAAGTTCGCTACACCAACCGCATCCACAGGGACGATGCAGCTGCAGCCATCGTTCACTTGTGCACCATGGAAGCCACTCCCCATCCCGTTTACCTGGGAGTGGATAACCATCCCGCCGACATTGGCGAGGTCCTGCTGTTCCTGGCCGAGGAACTGGGACTCCCCCACCCACCATCCTCACCACGGGAACTTGAGGGCTCAGCTGGCCAGCCGGGCAGGGGCGGCAACAAACGGTGCAGCAACAAGCGGCTCCTAGACACAGGCTTCGAATTCAGCTTTCCCACTTTCAGAGAGGGGTACCGGGCACTTTTGGAGGGCAAAGGCGTCCGGCACCCGTAACGATGGCGCACCCGTAACGGCGGGAACCAGCAACGGCGGGGCACCAGTAACAACCGAGCGCCGGTAACGGCGGGGCACCAGCAACGGCGGGGCACCAGCAACAACCGAGCGCCGGTAACAATACGCAATTGCGTGTGCGTATATTGCAACACTCTGTAACGAATGCGGAGGCTGGGGCGCTCTCGACCTAGCGTGAGGGGGTCCGACTTCCCGGCCCCTCCCCCTGAACCGGAGCCCACAGATGCCGCAACACCTAAGCACGGCCTTGCAACCACCGCAGGCGAGCGCGTCCACAGACTCGTCGGTTGAAGACCCGTTGGCCGCAGACCCATTGGCCGCAGATCCGTTGGCTCAGGAAGGCAGCGGGCTGCTGCGAACCATGGGTCCGCGGCACCTGATCATGATTGCCATGGGCGGCGTGATTGGCTCCGGACTGTTCCTTAGCTCCGGCTACACCATCTCGCAGGCCGGTCCGTTTGGAGCAGTGCTCGCCTACCTTCTTGGCGCCCTCCTGGTGTATCTGGTGATGGCCTGCCTGGGCGAGCTTGCTGTCGCCTATCCAGTCGCGGGAGCCTTCCACATCTATGCTGCGAGGTCCATCGGCCCAGCAACCGGGTTCGCTACGGCGTGGCTCTACTGGCTCTGCTGGGCAGTGGCTCTGGGCTCTGAATTCACGGCCAGCGGGATTCTGATGCAAAGGTGGTTCCCGGGAGTTGACGTCTGGATCTGGTGCGTGGTGTTCGCCGCGCTGGTTTTCGGCCTCAATGCCTTCTCCGCCAGGTTCTTCGGCGAAGCAGAGTTCTGGTTCTCGCTTGTGAAAGTTTCGGCCATCGTGGCGTTGATCGTCCTCGGCGGTGCGGCCCTGTTCGGCATCCAGCCCCTGAACGCCGACGCCGGCCCTCCCCTCCTGCTCACTAACTTCGTGACGCCGGACGGGCTCTTTCCCAATGGACTGACAGGAGTGCTGGTAACCACGCTTGCGGTCTTCTACGCCTTCTCGGGGTCGGAACTGATCGGCGTTGCCGCTGGCGAAACCAAGGATCCGTCCACGTCCATTCCCAAGGCCCTGCGGGCAACGGTACTTCGCCTCCTGATCTTCTTCGTCGGCGCAATCACCGTCATTGCGGCGACAGTTCCCTACGGGCAGGTGGGCCTGGATGAAAGCCCCTTCGTCACTGTCTTCAGCGGTCTGGGCGTGCCTTACGCTGGCGACATCGTGAACTTCGTGATCATCACAGCCCTTCTGTCCGCCGGTAACAGCGGCCTTTTCTCATGCGGACGCATGCTCTTCTCTCTCGCCGACGAAGGCCATGCGCCGAAAGCCTTCCGTCGCGTCACCCGGCGTGGGATCCCGCTGATCGCCCTGGGCGTGAGCATGGTGGGCGGCCTGGCTTCCCTGCTGTCAAGCGTGATGGCTGCCGAAACTGTTTACCTTGTGCTCGTTTCCATTGCAGGCTTCGCAGCGGTGGGCGTCTGGATGTCCATCGTCGCCTCGCACTTCTTCCATCGTCGGGCTTTTGTGCGCGACGGCGGCGACGTCACCACGCTGCCCTACCGCGCCCCGTTCTTCCCCTTTGTACCGTTGCTGGCCTTTGCCATCTGCCTCATATCCCTCATTGGGCAGGCAATTGATCCCAATCAGGTAGTGGCCCTGGCCTTCGGCTTGGCCTTTGTGGCCGGTTGCTACCTGTACTTCCGCTTGCGCTACGGCGCGGGCAAAACCGGGCCACGCACCGCCGTCGACCCTTCCTCCACAACGAAAGAAAGCGAAGTGTCCCGATGAGCTCATCCACCTCTCCACTGCTTTTTGCCCTGTACGAACAAGCGAGCGCCGGCTGCGGCGGGGCGCCCAGCTTGTGGACCCACCCGCTCGATGACCGCCTGCAGGTGAACTCCTTGGACCGGTGGCGGAACGTGGCAGTAACCGCCGAGGAGGCCAACCTGGACGCCCTCTTCTTCGCGGATGTGCTGGGCCTTTACGATGTCTACGGCGGCTCGGCCGACGCCGCGCTCGAATGGGCGGTCGAGGCGCCCGCGAACGATCCCTTTATGTACGTGCCGGCCCTCGCTGCTCTGACCGAGCGACTTTCCTTCGTCATCACCGCCTCAACCACCTACGAGCACCCCTTCTCCATGGCCCGGCGGTTCGGCACCCTCGACCACCTCAGCAACGGACGCATCGGCTGGAACATCGTGACGTCCTACCTCTCTAGCGCAGCCCGCAACTTTGGTATGGATGAGATGCTCAAACACTCAGACCGCTATGCCCGCGCCGACGAGTTCATGGATGTCTTTTACAAACTGTTGGAAGGCAGCTGGGCGGCGGACGCCGTCGTCGGCAGTAAGAGTCAGAAGCTGTACGCCCGGCCCGGTTCTGTGCGTCCCATAAAGCACGACGGCGAGCACTTCCGCGTCGACGGACCGTCGCTGACGTCGCCGTCACCCCAACGGACGCCGACCCTGTTCCAGGCAGGCTGGTCACCGCGCGGCCGCGAATTCGCAGCGAAGCACGCCGAAGTGATCCTGCTGCCCAAGAAGGACCCGCAGGAGATCGCTGCAGGGTTGGCGGATATCAACCAGCGAGCGCTTGCCGTGGGCCGGCCCGTAGGAGAGGTGCGGTCAATGGCTTTGGCGCGGATCATCACTGCGCCCACCGCCATTGAGGCGCAACAGAAGTACGACGAGCTGCAGCGGAACTACCATGTGGAGGCCCAGCTGGTCAGTTATGCAGGCGATACCGGAATCGATCTCAGCAAATACGCGGACGACGAGCCGCTCACCACGGTTTCCAACGGGCTGACTTCATACGTCGTCAAGGGTGGCACCGGAGAGAAGCCCCTGACCGCTGGCGATGTCCGTAAGAAGTTCGCCGACGTCACCCGCGGCACAGACCTGCTGTTCATCGGCACGCCGTCAGATGTTGCCTCCCAGATCCAGGATCACGCTGCCGTGTCCGGGCTGGACGGATACATGATCAACCCGCTTGTGAGCCCGGGATCGCTCAATGACTTCGCGGAGCTGGTGGTTCCGGAACTCGTGGAGCGCGGGCTGTACAGTGCCGAGCTGAAGCAGGGGACGTTGCGCTCGAGGCTTCGCGCTGATGGTTCTGATCTCTTGGCTGATTCGTCGTACGGTGCGGGATTCAGGCAGGGCGTGGAAGTTTAGGCGTACTCGCGATGATCGTCCTCATCCGGACGTTCCTCAGCTTCTCCCTGGAACTGGAAATAACAGGGCGGTGGCCATGGCAAAAGACATCTCACGGTGACCGGGAGCGTGGGCCTGCGGGTGCGGGTGCTGGTTCGGGTGCTGCAGCACGGGGGTAGGCGCATGGCGACAAGACAGCACGCTAGGCTCGCCCTATGACTGCATCCACCACCGCAAAAGCCGCCGAACTCCTTCGCCTGCATGAGGCACCCCAGATTCTTCAAGTCGTGAATGTGTGGGACTGCATTACCGCCAAAGTGATTGCAGACCTCCCCGGTACGTCCGCCCTGGCAACGGCCAGCCATTCAATCGCGGCGTCACTGGGCTACAAGGATGGCGAAAGCATACCCGTGGATCTGATGGTTGAGGCTGTAGGACGGATCGCCGCGGTCACAGAACTTCCCGTTTCAGCTGACCTCGAGGCAGGTTACGGCGATCCTGGTGAAACCACTCGGAAGGCAATCGGCGTCGGGATTGTCGGTGCCAACATCGAGGACCAAATGCAGCCCATCGACGACGCCGTTCTCCAGATGACCTCCGTCATCAAGGCTGCGGAGTCCGAGGGCATTGATTTCGTCCTCAACGCCCGCACCGACGCTTTCCTCAAGGGTAAGGACCGCAACCGGGCCGACGTTTTGGCTGACGCAATCGAGCGCGGCCGAAGGTATCTCGACGTTGGCGCAACTGTTATTTTTGTTCCGGGCCTCCTCGACGAAGCCACTGTTGCTGCCCTTGTGGAGGGAATCGGCTGGAACAAGGTATCAGTCATCAATGTGCCGGGGTCCTTGCCGCCCGCAAAGCTCCAGGAACTGGGCGTATCGAGGATTTCCTATGGTCCTTGGACCCAGCGCGTAGCCCTCACGGCATTGGCGGATACCGCCGCTGAGCTGATGGCTGGCGGCACCCTGCCCGAAGGGATTCGGGTACTTAACTAGTTCTCGACTCGGCTAGGTCATTCCTTGCGATGCCAGTCGTATCGTTTGCGTTTTCGGGACTAACTAGTTCGCGTTTTGGGGTTTGACCTTTCGCATTTCGGGCTTGAAACCTGGGCTTATTTTGTCAGACCCTGCTGACAGAGTTATTCCATGGAAGCCGTTGGAGAACACGCCCCGAACCAGGCCACGCGCCTTGGGCTGTTCTCCAACGCCCGCTTCCACCAGGAATCAGCTTTTGCCGTTGCAGCCTCCAGCCTTCCTGGGTCCAGCCTTCCCGGGTCCAGGCTTCCGGGGCGGGCTGCGCTGCGGGCAGTGCCGTCCGCCGCGGCATCCCAGCCGGGCGTGGTTCCGGAGGAGCGAGCCGTCCCCGTGACGCCGGCTTTGGACGGCGGCGTCTCCGGTGCGGTGGCGGCCAGTCTTGAGCTGTTAGGAACGGCGCAGACGACGGCGGCCGGTGAGCTCGCGCTGTCCGGCTTCACCGACGCGGCGGACTTCGCCGGCCAGGTCGAGGAACTCTCCCGCACCGTGGAATACCTCCAGGTCCTAGCCGCCGCAGCCGTGGACCGCACCCGCCACGAAGCCGCCCGCCCTCAAAATTCCACAGCAGCCGGTTCCACCAACGGCTGGACCACCGGCTGGGGCACGGAAACACCCGAGACATCTCCCGGGTCTGCTGTGCCTGCCGGGGACGGGTGCCGGAACACCGCCGAGTTCCTCCGGGCCAGGCTGAGGATCAGCGCCGTCGAAGCACGACGCCGCCTGGCCCTGGCCGCAGCGCTCGTACCCACCACCGGAATCACCGGCCAACCCATCCCGCCCGCCAGAGAAGAACTCGCCACCGCCCTCGCCACCGGAACCATCCCCTCCCGCGCCGCGACCATCATCACCCTGGCCCTCGAACGCGCCCAACACATCGCAGACCCCCACACCCTGGCACGGATGGAACACGCCCTGACCCGCACCGCCGCCACCGAAGACCAGGACTTCCTGACCCGCATCACCCGCCGCTGGGCAGACGCGATCGACCAGGACGGCGCCGAACCCTCCGAAGAAGAACTCCGCCACCGCCAAGGAGCCTTCATCCGCCCCACCCGCCGCGGACTCCACCACCTCGAAATCTTCGCCACCACCGACCAATTCGAAAACCTCCTCACCGCCATGAACACCGCCACCAACCCCCGCCTCCACACACCACCAGAACCCGGGACACCAGGAGCCACCGTTGGCGAAGCGACAGAAACACCTGCAGCTGCAACCGCGGCGGAGACAGGTGAGCGGGGAACCACAACATCAGTGGACGGCGCAACCCGAGAGCCGGTAGCCCTGGACCGCCGGACCCGGCCCCAGCAACTCCTCGACGGCCTCATCGGAGCCTGCAAAACAGCCCTCACCACCACCAGCCTCCCCGCAGCCGGCGGCCTCAGACCCCAGATCATGGTCACCATCGACTACCGCGACCTCCTCACCCGCCTCCCCAACCCCACGCAGACAAACGCCAGCACAAGCGCCAGCACCAGCGCCGACGATGAGACAGGCCCCGGAACCGGTTCCGGTTCGGGCACAGGCACGTTCGCGTTCACCGGGCCCGTGACCGCCTCCACCATCCGCAAAATCGCCTGCGACGCCGACATCATCCCCATCCTCCTCGGCAGCGAAGGCCGCATCCTGGACATCGGCCGCACCACCCGCATCTTCCCGCCCCACATCCGCAAAGCCATCACCGCCCGCGACCAAGGCTGCACCTTCCCCGGCTGCACCATCCCCGCCCCCTGGTGCGAAGCCCACCACACCACCTACTGGTCACACAACGGACCCACCAGCACCGAAAACGGCACCCTCCTCTGCACCCACCACCACCACCTCATCCACAAAGAACAATGGACCATCCACATGCCACACGGCATCCCCTGGTTCATCCCACCACCACACATCGACCCCACCCAACAACCCCGCCAAAACCACTACTTCCACCAATAACCACGGAAGCCGAGCCAACAACCGGAAGTGGATCAAACGCGGGTGCAGCCGTCCTCCCGGTGACCGATGAGGGAGGGTTTACGGGGACACAAGAATGCCCCAAGCGGAACCATCAAATTCCGATTGGGGCAAACTTGCCTTCGGGAAACTCGTCGCGTGCGCCGCCCAGAAGCTTGGACGGACTTGTTTGCCGGGCCCTCTCTTCATGAGTGCTGCTTCGCAACCTTCACGGAAGGGCTTGCCCGAGCCTTAGTCCTCAGGCAGCTCAGCGGGCTCGTAGCCTCCAGGCTGAGCGTCCTGCCAGCCGCGGTCTTCCACATAGGTAGCTACCAGCGTTCCCACTCCATCCTGCAGGGAATTAGACGGGTCATCATACAAAGATCCTTCCGTAGCCCGGCTGTGGAGAATGAGTTGTTCAGCCTCAATCTTCGCTTCCGGAACTGTCGCCCCGACGATCGCCGTTCGGGCAGGCAGTTCGGGAGTATGGATGATTTCGGCGCGGGTCTCCGAGAGGGGAATGGTTTCCCCGGCGTTTATTTCATCGTGCGGGAACTCGAACTCGGCGTTGTCCGGGGCGGCAGGAATCGTGTACTCAAGGAAATACGTCATTGACCCAGCCTTGCAGAAAGCCCGTACAGCCGGAAGCCCAAACCTCGTGGCGCGTCCAAGTCCCCGTGGAGGCCAGGGGCCCCAAATAAGAGACCCCCAGACAAGGGTTCATCGCCCGGCAGCATACCCTTGGGCGCCACGGGGATTGGCCGCAGCTTGCAGTATCCCGGTATGGGGATCCCGGGTCACAGCGGACAATCGGCCTAACGTCCATCCTCCGGCCACGGTGATCCGATGCCCTCGGTCCTCCAGAGCGGCAATGACGTCAGCACCTAGCCGATCTTCGAGAACCGCCCCACCAGGTTCCCACGTACGAGGCCAGAACGAACCGGGCATAGATGTTGTGTGAAACGTAGGCGCATCGATGGCCTGTTGCGGTGAGTAGCCACCCACGATGGTCCGCAAGAGGTAGGGCAGCTGCCACTGGTCCTGCTGATCACCGCCAGGAGATCCCAGAGCGGCCACCGCCTTGCCGTCGCGAAGGACCAAACTAGGGGTGAGAGTCGTCCGCGGCCGCTTTCCGGGCGACAGAGTTGAGGGAGTTCCGGGCTCCAACCAGGTCGTCTGCAGGCGCGTGCCCAGGCAGAAACCGAGTTCTGGAATCGCTGGCGACGACTGCAGCCAGCCACCAGAGGGAGTTGCAGAGATCATGTTCCCCCAGCGATCAACGACGTCAATATGACAGGTGTCGCCGCGGGTCTCCCCCGTCGGCTGCACTGTAGGTTCGCCCAAACCTGGGGGCACCTGTCCCGGTGTCGGCGGAACGTAATCTCTACGAAGAGGTGGCATGTACCGTCTTCGGCCGGGCACACTTCCCGGCCGGAACTCCAAAGAGGCGTCCTCTGTGATGAGTCGCCTGCGCTCCTCGCAGTACTCGGCTGACAGAAGGTACTCGAGCGGCACATCCGTATCGCCGTAATAGGCCTCGCGGTCGGCCAACGCCAGTTTTTGCGCCTCTAAAATCGTGTGGATTCCAAGTTCAGTGGAGGGATCAAGGTACTCGTCGTCGAATGTCTCAAGAATCGCGAGCGTCTGCAGAAGCGCCGGACCCTGCCCCCATGGTCCTGTCTTCGCTATGGTGTGGCCGCGGAAATCGAAAGTCCTCGCGGGCTCGTAACCCGCCTCAAATCGCGCGAGGTCCTCCAACGCCAGCACCCCCGAGTGATCACAGCCGGACGAATGCCGGTGCGGGGTCTTCACCGAATCCGCCATCGCATGTGCAATGAAACCCTCCCGCCACTCACGTCTGGCAGCATCAATCCGGTCCTCCCTCGACCCCGGGCCGGAACTCCCAGCCTCGACCAGTCGCTGAAGCGTGCGGGCATACGCCGGGTTCCTGATGAGTTCACCATCCGTGGGTATCCTGCCGTTCGGGATCCATAATGCCGCCGACGTGGGCCAATGGTCTCTGAACAGCTCAGCGACGGCAGCGATAGTGTGCCCGACGCGCCCCAGCATCGGATGACCGTCCCGCGCGTATCCGATCGCAAACTCCAGCACGGATTCCAGCTCCCACGTTCCGTGGTCCCGCAAGAGCAGAAGCCAGGCGTCGACGGCGGCAGGAACCGCTGCGGCCAGCGCCCCTGATCCCGGAACCAGGTCAAGGCCTTGAGCCAAATAGTGTTCCCGGGTTGCCCCCAGTGGCGCCGGGCCTTGGCCCATCAGAACCACCGCCTTTTCTGGTTCAGCCGCAGTGGCAAATACGCCGGTTACGTCACCGCCCGGCCCATTCAAGTGCGGTTCGACAACATGGAGCACGAAAGCGCCTGCGGCGGCGGCGTCAAAGGCGTTGCCTCCACGTTCAAGCACGGCTTGGGCTGTTGCCGTCGCCGTCCAATGGGTAGAGGCACTCATCCCGAACGTGCCTTGCAGCGTGGGCCGCGTAGTGAACGGAGCCGGCTCGGTGAAAGTCATGCGTCAATGCTAATTCTCGCTGGCCTCACTGCCTCGGCCCCGCGCTGAGCCGTTGGTTGGTTCGGCAGGAGCCAGCCGTGTCCTATTTCCCGAGCCCGGCCTTCCGCAAGGCTTCAGCCATCGCTGTGTTCACGGGCGCAGGTTTAGTGGATTGTGCCGGTTTGCTGGATTGGGCCGGTTTGCTGGACTGGGCCGGTTTTCCGCCCTGAGCAGGCCTGCCGGACGAGGCCGGTTTGCTGGATTGGGCCGGTTTTCCGCCCTGAGCAGGCCCGCCGGACGAGGCCGGTTTGCTGGATTGGGCGGCCTTGCTGCCGGAGGCAGGGCGAGCAGGGCCCGGTTCGTCTTCAAGCCTTAGGGTGAGTGAGATCCTTTTCCGCTCAGGATCTGCTTCCAATACCTTGACGCGGACAACCTGGCCGGACTTCACCACCTCACGGGGGTCTGACACAAAACGGTTGGCAAGCGCGGAGACGTGGACCAAGCCGTCCTGATGCACTCCCACATCAACAAAGGCGCCGAAGGCTGCCACGTTGGTGACCGTCCCCTCCAACACCATGCCGGGCCGGAGGTCCGAAATCTTCTCGATCCCATCAGCAAAGGCCGCAGCGGCGAAGGCGGGCCGCGGATCACGCGCTGGCTTCTCCAGCTCCGAGATGATGTCCTTCACCGTGGGCAACCCGAAAGCGCCCTCGACAAAGTCCTGGGCGTTGATAGTCGCCAGTGAACCCGCGGCAATGGAAGTACCGTTGCCGGCACCGGAAGCAGCCGTTTTCACACCGGCGGCGGCCATGATCTTGCGCGCCACTGGGTAGGCCTCGGGGTGAACACTTGAGGCATCAAGGGGCTCAGGTCCGCCCATGATGCGCAGGAACCCGGCACACTGTTCGAAGGCTTTGGCTCCGAGTCTCGGGACTTTCTTGAGCTCGCTGCGCTTAGCGAACGGCCCATTCTCGTTCCGGTAGGCAACGATGTTCTCGCTGAGCAGCGGACCCACTCCGGCTACCCTGCTGAGCAAGGCCGGCGAAGCCGTGTTGACGTCCACACCCACGGCATTGACGCAGTCCTCCACCACAGCATCAAGGCTGCGGTCCAGCTTGGCGGGCGTGACGTCGTGCTGGTACTGCCCGACGCCGATCGCCTTCGGCTCGATCTTCACGAGCTCGGCCAGCGGATCCTGCAACCGCCGCGCAATGGATACGGCACCGCGGAGCGAGACATCCATCCCGGGCAGTTCGGCCGCCGCGAGGGCGGATGCAGAATAAACGGAAGCCCCGGCCTCAGACACCACAAGTTTCTGCGGTTTCTTGCCTGTGCCGGCACCCACCCTTTTGATGAGTTCAGTGGCCAACTTGTCCGTTTCCCGGGATGCCGTTCCGTTGCCGATGGCGATAAGTTCGACGTTGTGCTGCCGGGCCAGGCGCTCAAGAGTTACCAATGACTCGTCCCACTTGCGCGCCGGAGCGTGGGGATAAATGGTTTCCGTGGTCACCACCTTGCCGGTCCCATCCACCACCGCAACCTTCACGCCCGTCCGGAGTCCCGGGTCCAGGCCCAGCGTGGACCGGTTGCCGGCAGGCGCAGCGAGCAGGACATCCCGGAGGTTATTGGCGAACACCCGAACGGCTTCATCTTCGGCGGCGGCGAACATGCGCGTCCGAAGGTCGGCAGTCAGCCGGGCAAGGACGCGGGACCTCCACGCCACCTGGGCGGTCTGGATGAGCCAAGAGTCCGCGGGGCGGCCACGATCAGCTACCCCGAGGAACCTGGCCACAGCGGATTCGTAACGGCCGCGCGCAGCGGCGAGGGCGGCGTCGTCGGACGGTTCTGCTTCGGCGAGATCGAGCTCCAGGACGCCGTCCTTCTCGCCCCGTAAGAGCGCCAGTACGCGGTGGGACGGCATGCCGGAGGGGGCCTGGGAGAACTCGAAGTAGTCTGCGAACTTCTGGCCTTCTGACTCCTTGCCCTTCCGGACTCGGGAAACCATCCGGCCCTGGGCCCAGAGCCGTTCCCGGAGAGTGGCAGCGAGATCGGCGTCCTGCGCGACACGTTCCACCAGAATGGAGCGCGCTCCGGCGAGCGCCGCAGCGGCATCATCAATAGAGTGCTCCCCGTTCAGATACTTACCGGCCTCGCGCTCGGGATCCAGTTCGGGCCGCTTCAGCAGGGACTCGGCCAGCGGCTCCAACCCAGCTTCCCGGGCAATCTGGGCTTTAGTGCGCCGCTTGGTCTTGAACGGCAGATAGATATCCTCGAGCCGGGACTTGGTGTCAGCCGCGACGACGGCGGCGTGGAGTTCCGGAGTCAGCTGGCCTTGGGCAGTTATTGCCTCCAAGACAGCCCGACGGCGGCCCTCCAGTTCGCGCAGGTACCGGAGGCGTTCCTCAAGCTCACGGAGCTGGGTGTCATTCAGCGTCCCGGTGGCTTCCTTGCGATACCTGGCGATGAACGGCACCGTTGATCCGCCGTCGAGCAGCTCCACAGCAGCCTTTACCTGCCAGGGCTTGACTCCGAGTTCCTGGGCGATCTGGGCATGGATCGCGGTGTCAGGCGAAGCGGAAGGAGACGGTTGTTGCTGTTGCTGGTTCACCCGAATCATTTTGCCTTACCCCGCCGACATTCTGTCAGGCCAGCCCCGGAGGGCTGTTCGATCGGGGCACTTTTGGTGCAGAAAGAAGCGCCACAGAGTTGTCTCCGTGGCGCTGGTTTGCCTATGAGTTTGTCTGACTCACGAGCTGCTGGACTGCATCCTCTTGCGTTCCGAGATGTGCTCCACCAGTTCGCCCACTTTCTCCTCAGAGTAATTGCGGGCGATGTCTCCTTGGCTAATGATGCCTACCATCTTGTGATCGGCAATAACCGGGAGACGGCGGATCTGATACCTTTCCATCATTTCGATGGCTTCGTCAATGTTGGCGTCGGCGTCGACCCAGTGGGGCTTGCCGGTGGCGAGCTCGCGGGCCATCATCTCGCCTGGATCACGGCCAGCGGCAACACATTTGAGCACGATGTCCCGGTCGGTGATCATGCCCTTCAACTTGCCGTCATCACCACAGATCGGCAACGAACCGCAGTCAAGATCCATCATCATGCGGGCGGCATCCACGAGGGACTGATTTTCAGTAATACACTGGGCGTTCGTAGTCATGAATTCACGGACTGCACTCATTGGTCCTCCTTCATCGATTGGAATATCGACGCAGGCCCCCGGCTTGCGCCGACAGATCCAGCCTACGCCGGGGCGGTCACCAAGTCGACGGGGTATAAGCGCCTCCTCTGGGGTCCTCAACGAGGTGGTTCAGCGAAGTTGCTTTGTGAGACGCGTGCCGGATCCCGGCAGCCTACTCGGCGATGTCCTCTGCCCAGAGCTCGGGGTGTTCCTGCTGGAATGCCACCATCATGTCGATGCACCGTTGATCATCCAGAACCACCACCTCGACGCCGCGGGAACGCAGGAGCTCAAACTCCCCCGGGAAGGTCCGGGCCTCGCCCACCACTACCCGCGGAATCTTGAACTGAATAATGGTTCCAGTACACATCGCACACGGTGCAAGGGTGGTGTACAGCGTGGTGTCCCGGTAACTCTTCTGCCGGCCGGCTGCGCGAAGGGCTGACATCTCCCCATGGGCAATGGGATCGCCCTTCTGGACGCGCTCGTTGTGCCCACTGGCAATCACTTCGCCTCCCCGCGCCAAGGCCGCACCGATAGGAATTCCGCCTTCTCGCAAGCTCTGTACGGCGGCATGGACCGCTGCTTCGAAGCCAGGACCATCGGCCAAGAGGGCGGCAGGGCGCACTGGTGCGCCGGGCTGGTTCAGGGGAGGCTGGTTCAGGGGAGGCTGGTTGAGGGAGGGCTGGTTGAGGGAGGGCTGCTGGTCCGTCATATGCCTCAGACCCTACCTGTCTGGACCGGGTCGCAACAGAGCTGCTGATCCCGAGGCAATAATGTCAGCCGCCTTTGATAGCTTGGCAACAGAACGTCAGCCAACGGAGTTAGCGGAATTTTGCAACCCAGCTCCAGCCGACGGCAAGGTGGCAGCAAATGTCACGACGCATCAACGAGGAGCGGGGACAGCGTGTTTCTTCTTGAACCAGAAGGTCCGGGGCGGGAACAGGACCTGGTGTTCTCCGCGAGCGACCTCGTGACAGCGGCCACGTGCGAATATCAACTGCTTCGGAAACTCGACGAAAAACTCGGACGATCCCCCAGCGCTATCTTCCCGGCCGACGCGATGTTGGAGCGAACAGCGAAGCTTGGCGACCTTCATGAACACAAAGTCCTGGACAAGTTCGTTGAAGAGTTCGGTCCTTGGGACCCGTCCCGGCAACGCGGCGTGTACGACGTCGCGCCCGCCTCTGAAATGGACCGCGCCACGCTGCTGGCCAAACATGCAGAGTCCATCGCCGCTCTGGAATCAGGCGCCGACGTCGTTTTCCAGGCTGCTTTCTTTGATGGCACCTTCCACGGGCGCTCTGACTTTCTCGTGAAACAGCCTGACGGCCGCTACGCCGTTTACGACACCAAACTCGCCCGGCACGCAAAAGTCACGGCATTGCTCCAGTTGGCTGCCTATGGTGATCAACTGCTGGGAGCAGGTCTCGAACCCGATCCCCTGGTCACGCTGATCCTCGGTGCCACAGTAGTCGCCGCGGATGGCAGCTTTGAGAATGTGCGCAGCAGCCACAAACTCGCGGACATCCTTCCGGTTTTCCGGGAGCGGCGTGAGCGCTTTCTGGAACTTGTTGGCGAACACCGGGCTGCCCCGGCCCCCGTGAGCTGGGGAGCATCTGGAGTCGTTGCCTGTGGAAGGTGCGATTACTGCCAGGAACAGGTGAAGGCGACGGACGACGTCTTGCTGGTGGCCAGAATGAACTCCAGCCAGCGCAAGAAACTTCATGAGCAGGGTATCTTCACTGTGCATCAGCTCGCCGAAGCAGATTTTCCTGACGCCAATCCCCCGCTCCTGCGACTGCAGGATCAGGCGCGGATGCAAACCGGTTTCGGTCCGGTGGACGGAAGCGTCCGTTACGTCAAGGACGGCGAAGAACACGCCCTGAGCTACCGTGTGATGCCGGAAAACAGCTTGAGGGAGCTGCCACCTCCCAACGACGGCGACATCTTCTTCGACTTTGAGGGAGACCCCCTATGGCAAGAAGATGCAACCGGCACCTGGGGGCTTGAGTATCTGTTCGGTGTGGTTGAAGCGCCTCTCAAGCCCGGCGTAGCGGGAGTGTTCCGGCCCTTCTGGGCCCACACCCGCGCCGCCGAAAAACAGGCGTTCCTGGATTTCCTTGACTATGTCCAAGACAGACGGGCCACATATCCGGACATGCACGTCTACCACTACGCCGCCTACGAAAAGACGGCGCTGCGTAAACTCTCGGTGATGCATGTCGCCGGTGAAGAGATCGTGGATCAATGGCTCCGCGACGGGCTCTTGGTGGATCTCTACCAGACCGTCCGCAACAGCATCCGCATCTCCGAGAACTCCTACAGCATCAAGAAACTTGAACCCCTGTACATGGGCAACAATCTCCGTTCCGGAGATGTCACTGACGCCGGAGCTTCTGTGGTTGCCTACGCTGACTTCTGCGAAGCACGCGACAATGGACTGGACGATCTTGCGGCTGAAATCCTCGCCGGAATTTCCGACTACAACCAGTACGACTGTGTTTCCACGCTGGAACTGAGGAACTGGCTTCTCGGCCTTGCCCGGCAACGTGGCATCGAACCTGATGTATCCTCACCGGCAGTTTTAGCTGACTCCTCGCAAGCGGATCACTCTTCAAAACGAAGAGATAAAAGTCAGGCGGTCGCGGCCGGTTCTGGCCCTAGGACCTCGGAAGTCGTCCTGCACACGTTCTTGGACGAGTGGGCAAAATCCCGGACACAGGCCGCAAAGGTTGCCGGCACCATCGAGGACAGCGGGCCCGACGCCGATAGCCATGCCGTTGCGATGGTGGCAGCGGCTGTCAGCTATCACCGCCGCGAGCGGAAGTCATTCTGGTGGGCCCATTTCGACCGGTGCGAGAACGGTCCCGAAAGCCATCATCACGACCGGAATGTCTTCCTGGTCGAGCGGGCGGAAATCTTAGACGACTGGCGCAAAGAGGGAACCAGGCTGCCCGAACGCAGAGTGAAGCTCACGGGCAACGTCAGTGCCGGGTCCGATCTGCGGGTCGGCAGCACATGGTTCCGAATGTACGATCGCCCGCTCCCGGCCGGGCTGAAAGGCACGGGGAAAGACGGCTCCGGTCGCGGCGGATGGTTCGGAACGGAAATCCTGGAGTTGGGGCATGAAGATGGCCAGGACACCGTCGTTATCCGGGACAGGCTCCACAAGAAGGTCGACCCCTATCCGGCGGTACCCATAGCCCTTACAGAAGACCAGCCTCTCGCCACCAAAAGCTTGGAGCAGGCTCTGGCATCGTTGGCTGACCAGGTCGCTGCCTCACTGTTGGACAGCAAGCCGGGCCACCCTCGTTTCCCGGAGCACCCGGGCCTGGATCTGGTTCGCAGGGTTCCGCCACGCCTTCGGAACCGTGCTGCTCTGCCGGACGTCGGACAAGGCCCGGACCGTTTCATCGATGCCATCACCGATGCTGTCCTGGACCTCGACCGCTCCTACGTGGCCGTTCAGGGCCCTCCTGGCACGGGCAAGACACACGTGGGTTCCCACGTGATCGCCCGGTTGGTTGACCGTGGCTGGAAGGTGGGGGTAGTTGCTCAGTCTCATGCCGTAATCGAGAACCTCATGCGGACTGCCGTGCAAAAAGCGGGAGTGGACCCGCGAAAAGTGGCCAAAGACGTCAAGCACAGCGAATCCCTTCCGTGGGCCAACCGATCTGCCGCCGATGTGGAGCGGCTCCTCAGTTCCCCCGATGGGGCGCTGGTAGGCGGAACTGCCTGGACCATGACCGGGGCCGCGGTCCCCGCTGGTTCGCTGGACCTGCTGGTGATAGACGAGGCCGGCCAGTTCTCGCTCGCCAATACCTTGGCAGTGGCTCAAGCCAGCCCTCGGCTTTTGCTGCTCGGCGACCCCCAGCAGCTTCCCCAGGTAAGTCAAGGAACGCATCCGGAGCCCGTTAACGAGTCCGCGCTGGGCTGGATTTCCGACGGCCATGCGACGTTGCCGCCCGAGCTGGGTTACTTCCTTGCGGACTCGTGGCGGATGACTACAGAGCTGTGCAGGGCAGTCTCAGAGCTTTCCTACGACGGACGACTGCAGTCCTCACCCGCAGCGGATCAGCGCATCCTCGACGGCGTCCCGGCCGGAATCGAGACCGTTTTTGTTCCCCACACGGGAAACACCACCTCCTCCGTAGAAGAAGCGACAGCAGTAGTCCAGCAAGTCCAGCGGCATCTCGGTCTTAAATGGCACGACGACGGCGCCGGGAGCCGTCTGCTCGGCGAACCGGACATCTTGGTGGTCGCAGCGTACAACGCGCAGGTAAACGTGGTCCGGGATGCCCTGGACCTCGCCGGGCTCAGAGCGGTACGGGTGGGAACCGTGGATAAATTCCAGGGGCAAGAAGCCGTCGTGGTGGTCGTCTCGATGGCATGTTCTGCCGTCGCTGACGCTCCCCGGGGCATCGAGTTCCTGCTATCCCGGAACCGGATCAACGTTGCAGTTTCCCGGGCCCAGTGGCGTGCCGTGGTGGTGCGATCTCCCCAGCTGACAAACTACCTTCCCTCCCATCCGGAGGGCCTGGCGCAACTTGGCGGATTCATCGGCCTGTGCCAGCGGGGAACCGAACACAGTTAGATGCACCATCACAATGCGACCGTTTACGGTACCCCGCTGCCACTGCAGCTGGATGTTAGTTCTGGTACGCGGGGTAATCGGTATAGCCCTCGGCACCATCACCGTAGAAGGTCGCGGGGTTTGCCTCGTTCACGGGAAGGCCTTCCCGCCACCGGCGGACCAGGTCAGGGTTGGCGATAGCCGTGCGACCGACCACGACGGCGTCGGCATGACCGTCCGCCACCAGTCCCATAGCCTCATCGCGGGTGGTCACCATGCCGAAGCCGGAGTTGACCAGGAACGGTCCCCCGAAGCGCTTCCTGAGGCCCTGAATCAGCTCCCCTGAAGGATCCTGGTGGAGGATGCTCAGGTAAGCGAGGTTCAGCGGCTCGATCGCATCAACCAACGCTCCATATGTGGCCAGGACATCGGATCCGTCCGTTTCCAGAACGCCCTGAATATTGTGTTCCGGCGAGATGCGGATACCCACGCGGTCGCCGCCGACTACAGCAGCCACAGCCTGGGCAACCTCGATGACGAACCGAGCCCGGTTTTCAGGAGAGCCACCGTAAACGTCATCGCGCTGGTTGGATGCCGGGCTGAGGAATTCATGGAGAAGGTAACCGTTGGCGGAGTGAAGCTCAATGCCGTCGAAGCCAGCCGAAATAGCGTTCACTGACGCTTGAACGAACTCCTGAATAACTGCAGGCAGCTCCCCTGTTCCCAGCGTGCGGGGCTTTGGGTAGGCCAGCTTGCCCAGCGGAGTGTGAATTTCGCCTTCAATCGCAATGGCGCTCGGGGCGATTACTTCATACCCGCCGTTCACAGCTTCATGGCTGACCCTGCCGGCGTGCATGATCTGGGCGAAGATTCGGCCTCCTTCGGCATGAACAGCTGAAGTGACTCTCCCCCATCCTGCCTGCTGCGCTTCAGTAACGAGTCCGGGCTGCCCCGAATATCCCTGGCCTGCATGGCTGGGGTAGATTCCCTCGCTGATGATGAGCCCCAATGAGGCCCGCTGGCGGTAATGCTCCGCCACTAAAGATCCTGGAACACCCTCTTTTCCTGCACGGACGCGGGTAAGGGGTGCCATTACAAGCCTGTTGGGCAGTTCGAGCTCGCCAAGAGTCAGCGGAGAAAACAACATGTGCAAATCCTTTGGTTGTGAAGAGTGTCCACCCACCGCAACTTGTTTGCACAAGCAACTATTCCGCGTGAGACGCAGATCACCCTCCGGCCCAATACAGGACTACGGGATGCTTGGAACGCCAGGACATCCTTGGCCCTGTGGATTCTCAATGCAGTCGTCAGCGTAGTTGCGCGTGGTCGACCTCCACACGCTGATCGTTTGGGGAGGCGAACTGAATTGACCCTCTTCCGGGATAGGCAAAGCCGGTCCATTGTTTACTGAGTAGGTGCCCTGGAAATAGGTGGTCAGGACAACCTGAAAGTCTCCGGTTTCGGTATAAACGTGGCTTGTCCGGGTCTTTTCGCCCCAACGGTCCTCGGGCAGAGGACCACCCATCAAGGTGGTGGGCCCAAGGCTACCGCCATCCCCGTAATCCCATTGGTATTGCACGGGTTTTGCGACGATCGCGACACTCTGGCCGAGCATATCGACGGTGAAAGTCTGCTCCGCCGCTTCTGCATAAAAGTTGGTCTCGGCGCCCTTCAACGTGTGCGGATTGGGCTGGATCCCCGAAGTTCCTGCCACAACAGGCAATTGCTCAAACTTGGTCTGGATCTGAGCAGCAATCTGACCTAAGACATCCGCGGGATCTTCTGTGTAAATGCATCGGTCCGGCCTGATGGACGACCAGATGGGGGGATCGAAGACTCGAAGCGATGAGAACCAACGCACTGGCCTCCCTGACTCCCCCTCGTTACATTGAGGAGCGCCGGCAAGACAGGCGACGTCGTAATTGTTCTTTCCATCATCAAGACACAGGTACTCAAATTTATAGGTATTTGGGTCGTCCGGAAGTGTGTTCGGTGAATCCACCCAAACCCCTGATCCCGGATCGAATCGCCAGACCCCGATTCCGGGTCCATTCCACGACAGATCCGAATCTCCTGCTTGAGCCTTCACCGCCGGCAGATATCCCAGCGTAGCGAAAGCCAGGAATGCAATGAGGGTTAACAGTGACAGCGCTTTCCTCCCCCAGGATTCCATCCACTATCCGCCTAATCTGTCGACATTGGTGACTAACCATTCGCCGCTGACAAACCTAGCAATGAGCAGGTCACCCAGCATGCTCGTTTCCTCGACGGTTTGACCAACGGTTGAATCCGCATTGCGAAGTGTCCCTGCACGCTGTTGGGACTGAATAGCAACTTGATACTCTCCTGAAGGCGTCTGCGTAAACTTCGTTTGTAGTGCATGGACTTCGATGCTTGCCCTTCAACCCAGCGTCCCTCGCTGTTCCACTTCTCTACGGCTGGAAAGATCTTGTCGCATATCGCGCATGAGGAGGCCGGAGCTGCCAGAGACTTGATAGGTTCCAGGTTTCCTGTCTCGTACGCATAATTCATCAGCGCGTACCAGTACTTCGCGAACGCTTCCAGGCCTTCCTTGGTCTCGGCCTTCGCCGCCTCGGGCATAACCGGCAGCGGGACGTTCTGCGCCTTGCCCTTAGCATCAGCCGGTTTGTAGACAGCAGTGGGAGTCGGCGAAGGAGTTGGGGCCGATGTTGACTGGGTAGGCGCGGGGGTCGAGGGCGTTCCGCCTCCGCCAGGGGCGCCGCCGGCACATGCTGAGAGTGCCAACGCACCGGCGGTGACCACGGCTGCCGCTAGAACACGTAGACGCATATAGACGGAATTGCGAGCAGTCATGAGCAGCTGTCCCCCGATAGGTTTCGTGACACGTGGTCCGAACAATGCTTAAAGGGTAGCTGAGGTGACATTTACTCAGCCGAAGTTATCCACAGGCACCTGAAGTAGCTTTTTACCACCATGGCGCCCAAATTAGAAGTCACATGGAGTGGGACAAGGCCGTAAAGCCTCCATGACTGGAGAATTCTCGCTGCAAAACGTCGTTTATCCAGCCCCGGCGTCCACAAATTACATTTCCTAAACGCAGCAGAACCGGAGAACAGTCTGCGAGACCACGATGCACACCGCTCTGCACCCGGCTGCATCGCACCACTGGGAGAACGCGAGGAGAGCCCGGGAAACCTAGACTGGAACCATGGCAGATCGGCTGACCCCTGAACGGCGCAGCTGGAACATGTCCAGGATCAGAGGCAAAAACACCAAGCCTGAGATGCTGGTCCGCCGGTTTCTGCACGCCAAGGGGTACCGCTACCGCCTACATGGGATCGCCTCCGGCGGAAAACTGCCCGGCAGGCCAGACCTCGTCTTTGCCAGTCGCCGCAAGGTTATCTTTATCAACGGCTGCTTCTGGCACTTTCATGAGTGCCGCGTAGGGCAACATGCACCAAAGGCCAATGCAGACTTCTGGGAAACCAAGCGAACCAAGACGAGAAAGCGCGACGCCGAACAACGCCTCCTGCTGGAGGGCTCAGGTTGGGATGTGCTCACCGTATGGGAATGCGAGCTCAAGAACCTGACCCAATTGGAACATCAACTGGATGAGTTCCTGTCAGCTGGCTAAAAGTTCCTGTCAGCCGGCGCCTAAAGCTGAATCATTCCTGGGATGGAGCAAGCCTGTAACCAATGCCCCTGACCGTTTGCAGCCACCGGGGGTTCTGCGGAGTGTCGCCGAGTTTCTTTCGCAGGTTTCCCATGTGGACCTCAACGGACCGTTCGTCGGCGTCGGAAATGTACCCCCCGACGTCGTACGGCTCGTCGCGAAGCCGGCGCACCAGCTCCGATTTTGTCCGAACGCGCCGTCCGGCTTCCAACAGCGCGTACAAGAGCGTGAATTCAGTCCGTGTCAGGTTGAGCTCCACCCCGTCCACAACGACCGTTCGTGCTTCGTAGCTCAGCTCCAGGCCATTGTGCACAATCAGCTGCTCAGAGGACGGTGCAGCCGCCGGTTCGGACGCGGGAGCATCTAAACGAGGCCGCCGCATCATCGCCGCGACACGAGCACGCAGTTCCCTTGGCCGGAATGGCTTAGTCAGATAATCGTCCGCACCGGACTCAAGACCGATGAGGGTATCGAGCTCTTCCGCCCGCGCGGTAAGCATCACAATGTAGGCGTCAGAGAACTGGCGGATCTGCCGGGCAACCTCAAAACCGTCGATATCGGGCAGGCCAAGATCCAAGGTAATAACGGCCGGGTTCAGCCTCTTGGCCGCCTCAACGCCTTCTGAACCGGTACTGGCAGCATGCACGTCGAACCCTGCCTGCGCCAGGACGACACGCACGAGTCCTCGAATGTCCTCATCGTCTTCAATGACAAGACCTACACGTGATTCGCTCATCGCAGCCCCCTCAGTCCGCTAGCCCCGTCTGCAGTATAGCTCCCGACGGATACCCTGTTGTTATGAATGCAGATAACCGCCCCATTTCGGCATTATGCGCATGAGTGTAGACAAAACATGGAATATCCCTTCGGGGCGCCTGATGTTTTTCAGGCGGCCTTTCCATAAGTACTCTCTGCGTGGCCGCGTGGGCCTCAGTCAAATGCCGTTGTCAGTGACGACGGCCCTTACTGCGGTGCTGGTTATCGCCTATTTTCCGTCGTCCCTGGCCCATCCGCTTTTCATCAGCTTTCTGGTTTCACAGGCTGTCATCCTGGTTCTTTGTTACGCCGTGCCTTGGGAGCGGCTCCCGTACCCCAGTTTCCTCATCGTTCCGTTACTGGATTTCGTTTCCATTGGGCTGGGCCGGGAGGGCGGCCAGGAAGGACTCGCCGGCATCAGTCTGATGGCCGTTCTCCCTGTGATCTGGTTGTGCGCCTCGGGCCTGTATCCCCGTGCGGCCATCGCCGCCTCTTTTTTTGCTCCCCTGGCCATCATCTGGGTTCCGCTGGTTGTCCACGGGCACTTCAATGGGCAGGACTTTGCCCGCTCCCTGCTGCTGCCTGTTGTCACCTTAGGGATCGGCATTTCCGTTAGTGTCCTTACGCTCAGCATGATGCGGCAGCAACGGGATCTTGAGGCGAAAGACGAACTGCTGAGCACCGCCCTGGCCGCGAGCACCCGGCAGGAAGACATCCTCAACACCGTGCTGGAAACCGTCCATCTGGGCGTCGTCGCCGTCGACGCAGACGGCCACGACATCCTGATGAACCGCAAGCAGCGCGCGCACCACAGGCTCGCCACTCCTCCCGGCATCAGCGATCCCAATGAAACGCAGCTGCTGGTCTTCGAAGCCGACCGCGTCACCCCGGTGCCGGCCGAGTCCCGCCCGGTCCGTCGCGCTGTTAAGGGAGAGACGTTCACGGACTATCTGGTCTGGTTGGGGAAGGGCGAGGACCAGCGGGCCATGACTACCAGCGCGCGGGCCATGAAGGACCGGGACGGTAACTTCGCTGGCTCTGTAGTGGTTTTTGGGGAGGTGACCGAACTCGTCAACGCGCTGGCGGCAAAGGACGATTTCGTGTCCAACGTTTCGCATGAATTCCGCACACCACTGACGTCGATTCTGGGATACGTGGAAATCCTGATGGACGAAGGCAAGCTCACGGAAGCGCAAACCTACTTCCTCAAGATCATCAGCCGCAACTCAGAGCGCTTGCTGTCCCTTGTTTCGGACCTGCTCGCCAGCCGGAGGGGACAGCTCATCGTCAGTCCGCGTCCGGCAGACATGGCCGAGCTGGTGCGGGCAAGCGTGAGTGCTGCCATCCCGCGTGCCGACAACTCCGGCGTGCGGCTCCTCGCGGAAACTCCGCCAACGATGGACGCCCACGTGGATTCGTCCCGGATATCGCAGGTATTGGACAATCTGGTCTCCAACGCCATCAAATATTCTCCTAACGGGGGCGAGGTGGTGGTCTCACTGAGGCCGGACGACCGGTATCTGGTGTGCGAGGTCAGGGACATGGGGATGGGAATGAGTGAACATGACCAAGCCCACGCCTTCACCAAGTTCTTCCGGTCCAGCACTGTGCGCAGCACCACCATCCCCGGGGTGGGCTTGGGGCTGTCCATCAGCAAGGCAATTATCGAAGCCCACGGCGGCACGATCGAGCTCGAAAGTGCCGTGGGCGAAGGAAGCACCTTCACATTCAGAGTCCCGGTGTAAAGCCCCTGTGTAAACCCGCCCGTGTAAGCCACTGGACAGCCAGTTCCCAGGCAAGCTCACAGGAGACAGAACCCACTCCTGCCGGTACCATTTATTCAAACCGGCAGGTGGTCTCGCCAAAGGTAGAACTGACCTAGGAGAGTAAGCGATGCCCCGAAAACGGATGACCAAAGCAGGAACGCCTGAGAGCGGATCCGACGCCGGTAACCCGCTAGCGACCGACAAATTCCTTGATGTTGAAACGCTTCGCCATCAGGCGTCGGACATCATCGATTCGATCCTCGGCGAGACTGAGCCGGAGGGTTCAGAAATCCGGGACAGGCTCAGGTTGTGCCTGAGCCTCAATGCCGGAAATCCAGAGCGCGCGCTACTTCAGCACCTCATGTCCCTCCGCAGCCGGAGCCAAGCAGCCCGAAAAATTGCCTCAGAAGTAGGGTGACCGCAACTGTAGGATGACCCCAACCGTCGGCGGATCTCCAAGCGGGTTGATCTCAGGCGGGCTGTGATTGCCGCACCACATCGCCCCACGATTCCCGGGCAAGGTCCGCAATGGAAGCCAGGATCTTGGGCGCGGGCAGGGACAAGTCAATGGGATACTCCACGACGTCGATATCCGTGTTCAGGATCCGGCGCAGCTTAATTTCGCCTTGGCCCGCGTACACCAGCCAGGCGGTGGGAACCTGCAGCGCTGTGCAGTAGGCCAGCATCTGGAAGTGGTCCGCTGAGACTGATGCCCCAATGTCCGACGCCGCGCGGTACTTTGCGTCGTAGACCGCCACCGGCCGGCCGCCCAGTAGGTGGACGGCGTCGGGAGTGACCGTGAGCCGGTCAGAATCCCTGACTGCCTCGTTGAGCATGGCGTCGTACCGCAGCCTGGTTTCCCCAGGGTAGGCAGCCATGGCTTGCCGAAGCGCTGTCCCCACGAAGTCGGCGAAAACCCGCGACATGTCCACCACAAAAGCGGCAGTGTGCTGGTCTCCCTCTCCGGCCTCGGCCGAAGCATTCCTGAGAATGACTTCAGACAAGCGGAGCACAGCGTGATACCGCAGGTTCATCCGGCTTGCCCGCCAGCGCGGCAGCGGAGCGCCCGACTGAAGCCGGGTGACGGCGTCGAGCTTTCCTTTGAGCTGGCGCAGCCTGCTCAACACGTCCGGACGCACCCCGGGGACTTTGGACATGCGGTCAAGGGCAGCCCGGAGGATTCGGTTTTCCGGGATGTCCTCAGTGAACTCGTCATAGGAAACTTCAAGCGGTACCAACATGCCCGGGCGGCGGGAGATCTGGTCCGAAATCCGGATCCGTCCCTTCACTGTACGCAGGGATTCATCGACGTTCAGATAACCCTGTAACAGGCCGCGGGTCAGTGCGCGCTCCGCCAATTGGGCGAGGGATTCGGCCAGAGCGCTCCAGAGCTCGGAGTCCTCCACTGCGTTTACAGCGTCGTCGCGGAAGCCCTGATTGCCTGCGTAGCTCAGCAGGAAAAGGAGCCGGCTCAAACCCAGCCGGTCTTTGGGCCTTACGTCCAACTGAACGGTCCCGGTCCGGACCGACCCCACCATTCCCACCGGTTCGATCCGATATAGGCCGAGGCCCATCGGCGACGCCTTGGCCAAGCCGCTGGCGTTGATGAACGCAGCGCTGGCGGGGTCGAGCTTGTCCACGACGCCGCCGGACAGCTCATCCAGGACTATGTGCTGCCGCTTTTGGATTCCCCTCCCGGCCGACTGACTCTGCTTGGCCAGCTTGGCAGTCTCCAAGATGCGCTCACCGGTCTGCAAGGCGCTCCAGCAGCTGGTCCAGCCCGAACCGCTCTTCCAGTTGAGCCCGGTTCAGCTGGCCGTGATAGTGCTCCTCCAGGAGCGGCATCAGCTCGTACTTCCAGATCCGGCGAAGCCCTGAGGGCGTCTGGGCCGCCTTCTTCATAAAGTACGACGGCCCGATCATCAGGTCACGGTCCCACTCATCGATGGCCTCGTTGAGCGCGTCCAGGAGCAGGGCCGGTGTGGTATCCAGCTTGCGGGATTGCAGGAAACGCAGCAGCGTGCCCTTCACCGGCTCAGTTGTCGGGTGCAGCTCAATGAAGGAGAAGCGACGGCGGATGGCGGCGTCCATCATCGCGATCGAGCGGTCGGCGGTGTTCATGGTGCCGATGATGTAGAGGTTGTCCGGCAAAGTGAACGGCTCGTTGGGGCTGTATTGCAGGTAGATGCGGTCGTCACGGTACTCCAGGAGGAAGTACAGCTCGCCGAAAACCTTGGCCAGGTTGGCCCGGTTCATTTCGTCGATGATCAGGAAGTACGGCTTGGTCTCATTGCCCGGCTTGGCTGCCTCCTCGGCCAGCCGCCGCAAGGGCCCGGCCACCAGCTTGAAGGACACCTGCCCCTCGTCGGTTTTGTCCGGGCGGAAACCCTCAAAGAAGTCCTCGTAGGCGTAGGAAGGGTGGAACTGGACAAGCTTCACACGCTCGTCGGTGGTGTCCCCGGCCAGTTCCGCGGCGAGGTGCTTGGCCAGGTAGGTCTTACCCGTCCCCGGCGGGCCGTAAAGGACCAGCTGCCGGTTTTCCTCGAGAAGTTCAGCGATCTCCTGCAGCGGTTCCAGGTCCATGTGTAGCGACGCGGCGAATTCCGGCGTCAGCGGACGGAACCCCTCCGGAACGGGATCGACGACGGGGGCCTGTGCGGCGTCGTCGTCCTCGGCTTCCGCCTCGGCCGGCAACAGCGCCTGCAGGGCCTGGATCACCCGGGTCACGTCCACGATGATGCCGGAGGCGGCGAGTTGCCGCTGGACATGGCGGGGAAGGTTGGTCATGATGTGCGTTTCGTCGAACCAGCGCACCTTCCGGTGCATCCGCCGGTTGTCGTCGTTCTGCTCCGGTTCGCCTAGCACCACGCCTATTCGGACACTGCCGGAACTCTGGTAGAGGGCAAGGTCGCCGGGCTTCATGACGCTCAGGAAACCAAAGACCGCAGTCTTGGTGTCTTCGCGTTCCACGTAGCCAAGGTGCTTGTAGTCCTCATCCACCGCATGCTGGACCAGCCCAGCTGTAACGCCGGGGTCAAGCAGGCGGAGGTGTTCGACGTCGAGAGTAACTTTCTCATCGCCCTGCCAGGAGGTGAGGAGCTCGCTGTTGTCGTGGTGCGTTCGCAGGAGCCAGGCGCGGCGCCCAGGGTCCCCGACTTTTCGCCACTGGCTCACAAGCTGCCGGGAGTACCAGTCGATGCGCTGCCCGGCCTGATCGTCCAGGTGCAGGCGGATCCTGTGAATGTCAGCGGTGATTTCCTCATCGCTGTCACCTTTGGCCCCGCCTACCAAGGACGCGAAAGCGTCCCTGATTTCCTGGCGCTCAACATCAGCTACAACGGGCTCGAAGTAGCTGGGCCAGGCGAGGTACTCAATGCTTCTACGGATAGCCGGCTGATCCTCAGGCGTTCCGACCGCAAGCTGGTGGAAGGACAGGGGGTCCTGCAGCGCTCCGGCGATAACAGCTGTTGGCTGCTGGTCCACGTGCTGCACAAAGCGGCAGAGCCACTTCAGGTGGTCCCAGATTGTCCAGTTGAATTCGGCGGTGCGGTCCCGGATGACGCCATGGTCCGTCATGCCCTGGTACAGCTCGTTGGGCAACTCCAGCGGGGGTTCCAGCCAGGAAGCTGCTTCGGCCACCCGTGCGCGCTTGACCTTGAGCGACTTGACCTCGTGTGCCAGCGGCAGGGACTGGAGGAACAGCAATTCCACGGCCAACTGCTTGGCGTTGCGGGAAGCGTCCTGCAGGTTCTCCCGAAGGTTGGTCATCATCGGTGCTTTGGAGTCCGAAACCCCGCGCTCCAGGCGTTCCAGGAGCTCTGAGGCAGCGTCAGCGGTCCAGGTCAGCGTGAGGCCGTCCAAGGCCGAAGGTCTCCCCTGCAGACCCGCCCCAAGTACGAACCAGGCAGCATCTTCGATCTCCTTGGAGATACCGAGGGCACGGGGCATGGAAGTCTTTAGGGCAGGGGTCATCCGACAAATTTACAGCCTTAAGCTGGGTGTCAGCACCATAAAAGTTATATTTCAGAAGCCGCAGCGGCGAGTCGTAGCCGACACGGCTTCACTTGCTTGCCGGCTGGTTACTTTACTGTTGGTAACTTCTTCCGGCCGAAGGCAAAATAGCTTCCCGGACCGATGAAATTGATTAACGTGGCAAGCCTCCACATCGTCTTGCTGCCCCTGATCTGTTCAGCTGGACGCCGGGAGATGTCACGCTGCGCGGCAAGGAGCAGGGTGAGCTGGATGGCTCCCACCACCACCGTCCCAAAGCGCGCCTGGGGCGGCATGTCCTTCCACTTCATCCGGTTGAAGGATTTCTTGTCAGCCCGTCTCTTGCTTGCCATGCTCGGCTCCTCTTCCGGTTCTGATTCCTACGTTGAAGCTAATGGACGAAGGGAGCAAGCCTCTGCTTTTGATCGGGGGTCAGCCTCAACACCCGTCCACTCGCCTCATCCACAAAGGCCAGGTGGGTGGTGGCCTTGACACAATCCTCGCGAGTGACGGGATCTTGCACAAGGTAGTGGATATCGAAACTGGCGCCTTTGACTGCACCGATCCAGATTTGCACCACCGCGGGCACATTCCGGTATTCGAGGGTACGCATGTAGCGGATCCGATGCTCCACCACCAAGGCCAGGGTTCCCTCCTCAACGTCGTTGAAGAGGGCAACCTGGGGTTCGATTCCGGGCAGGCCTGCTCCACGGGGCGGGCCGAAGGCGGCAATCCGTGCCTCCTCCAGCATGCGCACCACTTGCACGTTGTTGATGTGGCCGTAGGCATCCATGTCCCCCCATCGCATGGGTACGAGTACCTCGAGGCGACGGGCTTCCGGGGCGGTCAGCTGCGCACCCCTGCTGACTCGGCGGTGAAGGCCGATTCTTCGGCATCCTCACCGGCGAACTGAGACATGTACAGGCGGTAGTAAGCGCCCTTGAGCTCCAGCAGCGCCTGGTGGTTGCCTTGCTCCACAATCCTGCCGGCTTCCATCACGAGGATGGTGTCGGCGTCGCGGATGGTGGACAGGCGATGCGCGATAACAAAGCTCGTACGGTCAGTCCTGAGGGCTGCCATCGCCTTTTGCACCAAGACCTCGGTACGGGTATCCACCGAGCTGGTTGCCTCGTCCAGGATGAGCAGCGACGGATTGGCGACAAAGGCTCTTGCGATGGTGATGAGCTGCTTCTCACCGGCGCTGACGTTGTTGCCCTCCTCGTCAATGACGGTGTCATATCCCTCGGGCAATGCCCTGACGAACCGGTCTACGAAGGTTGCCTTGGCTGCTTCCATCACCTGGTCATCTGTGGCGTCCAGGTTCCCGTACTTGATGTTGTCGTAGATGCTTCCCCCGAACAGCCAGGCGTCCTGGAGAACCATGCCCACCTTGCACCTCAGTTCGGACCGGCTCAAATGCGTGATGTCCACGCCGTCCAGGGAAATACTGCCGCTGTTCAGTTCGTAGAAGCGCATCACAAGGTTCACGAGGGTTGTCTTGCCCGCACCGGTGGGTCCCACGATCGCCACTGTGTGGCCCGGCTCGGCGTTGAAGGAAAGGTCCTCGATGAGGGGCTTGTCCGGTGTGTAGCTGAAGGTGACGTTGCGGAACTCAACGTGGCCGTCAGTCTTGGCCGGCAGGTGCTCCGTGGCTGTCTCGGCGTCCTGTTCGTCGGCGTCGAGCAGTTCAAAGACCCGCTCGACGGAGGCGACGCCGGACTGCAGCATGTTGGCCATACCCGCCATCTGCCCCAGGGGCTGCGTGAACTCACGCGAGTATTGGATGAATGCCGTGGCGTCGCCCAGACTCATCCCGCCGGAAGCCACCCGCAGGCCGCCGACAACGGCGATGCCGACATAGCTCAGGTAGGAGACGAACTGCATCACGGGAAAGATGATTCCGGAGACGAACTGGGCTCCGAAGCTTGCCTTGTAAAGAGCCTCGTTCCGCTCATCGAAGCGGTCCAGCATGTCGGCGTCACGCCCGAAGACCCGCACGAGGTCGTGACCGGAGAAAGACTCCTCGATCTGACCATTGAGCTGGCCGGTGTTCTTCCACTGGGCAGCGAAGAGCTTCTGACTGCGGCTGCCGATGATTCCCGCGGCGACGCCTGACAGCGGCAAGGCCAGCAGGGCAATCAGGGCGAGCTGCCACGACACAATGAACATCATGATCACGATGCCGATAACGGTCAGGAGTGAGCTGATCAGCTGGGCAAACGCCTGCTGGAGTGCCTGCTGGATGTTGTCGACGTCGTTGGTCACCCTTGAAAGGAGGTCGCCGCGCTGCCGGGTATCGAAATAGTTCAGCGGAAGCTTGTTCAGTTTCTTCTCGGTATCGTCTCGGAGCTTCCGGACGACGCGCATGACCAGGACGTTCAGGACATACCCCTGCAGCCAGAGGAACACGTTGGCCACAAAGTACATCATCAGGACGACGCTGATCAGAAAGGCGAGTTTCTGGAAATCGATGCCCACTCCGGGTACGAGTTCCATCCTGCTGACCATGTCGGCGAAGTTATCCTGGCCCTGGCTCCGCAATCCTTCGACGAACTGGTCCTTACTGACGCCGGCAGGAAGTTGTTTTCCCACCACACCGCTGAAGATCACGTCCATTGCCTGGCCGAGGATCTTCGGAGCGACCACATTCAGGACCACAGCTACAGTCACCATGGCCAAGACCAGGTAAATACCCGCGGCCTCGGGCTTCAACAGGCCCATCAGCCTCTTGGCGGAGGGCCAGAAGTGTTCAGGCTTCTTAGCCGGAACGGATCCGAACATGCCGCCGTCGGCCTCGCCTGGTACAAACTCTTCCTCGACGAAGTCATCGTCGTCTTCCAACGCATCCGTTACTGGTGCGTCCGCTGACTGGACGAGATCTTCCTCGCCGGGGCGGGTGGACATCTTCTCGTTGGTGCTCATGCCACTTCCTCCGCGCTCAGCTGGGACTCAACAATTTCCTGGTAGGTGGCGGAGTTCTCGAGCAGTTCATCGTGGGTGCCACGGTCCACGATGCGGCCCCTGTCCAGCACCAGAATCTCGTCGGCGTCGGCGATGGTGGACACGCGCTGGCCAACGATGATGACGGTGGCATCGGCCGTTTTCGCTTTCAGGGCCCGGCGCAGACGTGCGTCCGTTGCGACGTCAAGCGCCGAGAACGAATCGTCAAAAAGGAAGACCTTGGGTTCCGTCACCAGTGCCCTGGCAATGCACAACCTTTGCCGCTGGCCGCCGGAGACGTTGGTGCCGCCTTGGGCGATCCTGGCGGCAAGACCATTCTTCTTGTCCCTCACGAAATCCGCCGCCTGCGCTACCGTCAGGGCGTCCCATAGTTCCTCATCGGTGGCCTCGGTCTTGCCGAAACGCAGGTTGTGTTCGATGGTGCCGGAGAACAGGTAGGGACGTTGTGGCACCATGGCCACCCTGTCGGTGATTTCGGAGCGGTGCAGGTTGGTGACAGGTACGCCGTCGAGCAGTACTTCACCGGACGCGACGTCGTAAAGCCTGGGGAGCAAGGACAACAGACTGGTCTTACCCGCACCGGTTGAACCGATGATGGCCAGGGTTCTCCCTGGCTCAGCCGTGAAGCTGATGTTGCTGAGGACAGGCTCCTCGGCCCCCGGGTAGGCGAAGGAAACGTCGCGGAATTCGACGCGGCCGGATTTGTGGGTTGGCGCCACCGGGCTAAGGGGCTCATGGATGGACGGCTCGACGTCGAGCACCTCGCCGATGCGGTCAGCGCAGACTGAAGCGCGCGGAATCATCATGGCCATGAAGGTGCCCATCATCACGGCAATCAGGATCTGAAGGAGATATTGAAGGAAGGCTGTCAGTGCGCCTACCTGCATTTCGCCTGCCTCCACCCGCTGGCCGCCGAACCAGAGGACAGCGGCGGTGGAAATATGCAGGATCATGCCGATGGCCGGGAACATAAGGACAAAGAGGGCACCGATCTTCAAGGAAACGTCGGTGAGTTCCTTGTTGGCTTCACCAAAGCGCTCTGCCTCATGCGGTTCCCGGACGAAGGCGCGGACCACTCGGATGCCGATGATCTGCTCGCGGAGGACTCCATTGATGCGGTCTATCTTCGTCTGCATCGAGCGGAAGAGCGGCATCAGCCGAACCACGAGGTAGCCCACAACCAGAATCAAGACCGGTACTGAAACCCAGACAAGCCAGGACAAGTTGAGGTCTTCGCGGAGTGCCATGATGATGCCGCCGATGCACATGATGGGCGTGGCCACCATAAAGTTCAGACCCATCAAGACCAGCATCTGCACCTGTTGGACATCATTGGTGCCACGCGTGATCAGCGTAGGCGCACCGAAAACGTTGACGTCCTTTGCCGAGAAACTGCTGACTTTCCGGAAAACCCCACGGCGAAGGTCGCGGCCGATTGCCATGGCCGCCTTGGAGCCGTAGTACACCCCCGCTATCGCAGTAGCCACCTGTACCAACGCGACGCCCAGCATCAAAGCTCCGGTGCGCCAGATGTAGTCTGTATCGCCGCGCGCCACGCCTTCGTCAATGATTTGGGCGTTGAGGCTGGGAAGGTAGAGGGCGGCGATGGTTGATGCCAACTGCAAGGCGATGACGGCAACGATGTACGGCAAATACGGCTTGGAAAAGCGCCGTATGAGGGTGAGGAGCATGCCCACGGGTCCTTAAAAGAAGAAGAGCACAGATTGGATAAGAGAAGTAATAGCAGCCAGCGCTGACAGTATTAGCGTTCTCACTCTACGAAATCTGTTGCCTGTGCGAAACATTCTCCGGAAAAGATCATCCGAATGGAGTATTTCATCGCGCATGCGTGGTTGTGGCTTCCCCAGTCGCCACTAGGCAGTTCCTGCTGGTTCCGCTGGAGCTTACTGGTCCAGGTGAGTGGGGGCGAACATCTTGAGCAGGGTCTCAACCACGACGACGTTGGGTCCCTCTGCAGCAAAGGCTGTCTTAAGGGCGTCCCCCACTCCCTGCGGTTCAACACGGGTGGCAGGAACGCCGAAAGCTTCGGCAAGCTTCACGAAGTCAGGTCGGGCAAGCTCCGTGGCGGTTGCCTTTCCGAATGCATCGATCATGTACTCACGCAAGATGCCGTAACCGCCGTCGTCGACGATCAACCACGTAACCGGCACATTATGCTGTTTGGCGGTGGCCAGCTCAGAGATGGAATACATGGCTGAACCATCGCCCGAGACTGCAAGCACCCGCGCAGCGGATCCTGATCGACCCGTTGTGGCCAGACCGACGGAACCACCTATGGCGGCCGGGAATCCAAAGCCGAGGCCACCGGCGCCCTGGGCAGAGTGGAACTGCCCATCCTTGGCGTCCCAACAGCTCCAACCCCAATAAGCGGAGATGGTCATGTCCCAGAAGGTCTGCATATCCGCCGGGACGGCCTCGCGGATATCAGCCATAAAGGTGAGCTCCTTGGCCAGGTCCTGGGATTCCAGCCGCGCCCCGACTTTGGCCAGCGCCTCCCGGACCAGGTCCTCGGGGGTTGAACCGTGCCAGTCAGGTGCGACGGAGACGCCGGCACGTTGCAGGGCTTCGTCCAGCGCGCTGAGGGCCTGCCCTGCGTCGGCGCGGATCCCCAGGCCGGGGCGATTGGATTCGAGGACCCGGGGTTCGGCGTCGATCTGGATAATGCGGCCGCGCGGTTCAAACGTGAAGTAGTTCGACGTGACCTCGCCCAGTGACGAGCCGATAACAATCAGCACGTCGGCGTCTTCGAGGACGTCTGTGACGAACCTGTCCTCGATCCAGGACTGCAGGGAGAGCTCGTGGTTCCAGGGGAAAGCTCCATTTCCGCCTGGAGTGCAGATCACGGGAGCCCGAAGCTTTTCGGCCAGGGCCAGAAGGGTTTTCTCCGCCCTGCCACGCCGCGTGCCGCCGCCGGCAATGATGGCGGGACGTTTCGCCGTCGCCAGCCAATTCACTGCCTCACGGATCAGCTCCACGCGCGGCGGATTATCAGCGGCCTCGGCGAGCGCGTCCTCAACCGGGGGCACCATGATGGGATCGAGCAGGACATTCTGCGGAATCTCCAGCCAGACCGGCCCTTGCGGGGAGGAAATGGCCTCTGTCCAGGCGTCCTGAATGGCCGACGGGATCCCCGAGGCGTGCTGGATGAGCCGTTGGCTCTTGGTGACGTTGGCAGCCGACGCCTTCTGGTCGTCAAGCTGATGGAGCATGCCTTTCCGGCGTGCCCCAAGTCCTTCGAGAGGAATCTGGCTTGCAACCACCACCATGGGAACCCCGGTCGCATAGGCTTCCTGCAGCCCCGCCAGTGACATGAGGGCCCCGGGGCCGGTGGACAGGAAGAGAACGCCTACTTCTCCGGTTGCCCGCGAATAGCCGTCAGCTGCAAATGCAGAATTGTTCTCAACCCGCGAGGAGACGAAATGCAGGTTTCCCCGGCCCATGGCATCAAAGAGCCCCAGGGCGTGCTGGCCTGGAATGCCGAAAACGGTTTTGGCACCGAGCGCCTCGAGGGTTTCGACGACGAGATCCCCGCCGTTGCGGACTGGCGCCTCCGTACCGGTCACTGCGCATACTCCTCGGTGGAGGACGGCGCGAAGCCGGCAGGCCGGTGCGATTCCTGGCCGAGGGCCTGCTGAGCGTATCCGTTGGCGGCTCCGAAGCGGTCCCCTTCGACGGCATTATCTGCCATCAGCGTCACCATTTCGTAGGCCACGTGACTGGCGGCGACTCCTGTGATCTCGGCATGGTCGTAGGCCGGAGCGACTTCGACGATGTCGGCTCCTACGAGGTTCATTCCACGGAACCCGCGAAGAATTTCCAGCAGTTCCCGGCTTGAGATGCCGCCCGCTTCCGGGGTGCCCGTGCCTGGTGCAAAGGCAGGATCCAGGACGTCGATGTCCACCGAGATATATAAGGGGCGGTTGCCGATCCGGTCCCGGACTTTGGCCACTGTCTCCAGAACGCCTTGGTAGTAGACGTCCGCAGAAGTGACGATGCCGAACCCAAAGCGGTGGTCGTCGTCGAGGTCTTTCTTGCCGTACAGCGGACCACGGGTACCAATGTGGCTTATGGCTTCGGTGTCAAGGATGCCCTCCTCCACTGCTCTGCGGAAGGGCGTCCCGTGCGTGTATTCGGCGCCAAAGTACGTGTCCCAGGTGTCCAGGTGGGCGTCAAAGTGGAGCATGGCGAGGGGCGCGCCGGCACGTTCCGCGGCCGCCCTCAGCAGCGGAAGTGCGATGGTGTGGTCCCCGCCGAGGGTGACGAGCTTACTCCCCCGGGCTGTGAGATCGAGGGCGTTCTGCTGAATGGTCTCGATGGCCTCGTTGATGTTGAAGGGGTTCACAGCCATGTCCCCGGCGTCCGCCACCTGAATGTTCTCGAAGGGGCTCACATCCCAAGCCGGGTTGTACGGGCGAAGCAGACGGCTGGCCTCCCGCACATGGTTGGCGCCAAATCGTGCGCCGGGCCGGTAGGAAACTCCCGAGTCGAACGGCACGCCGACAACCGTGACATCGGCCGCAGCAACCTGGTCCAGCCGCGGCAGACGCGCGTAGGTGGCTGCCCCTGCATAGCGCGGAATACGGGCCGAATCGATCGGTCCGATGTTGCCATTTGCTTCAATACGGAGCTCTTCCAAAGGAATGCCTCTCCTTCGAGGATGGATCACTGGTTGTGACTGCCATCATACACTCGAAGTTGTCTTATGTGCATCAACTGTTTACTTCCCCGACTGGGTTTTGTTCCGCTCCCGGCGATCCCGCCCAGTTACCGAATCCCTGTAGGGGAATTCGACGGCGGTTTGCCCCCGACACGCGTTCGGGCCACCGGTAACTGGGCGGGAAGGTGTTTGCACCGGCGTGGTGGGACCTTGCCCACTCAGTCTGACCGAGACCCCGCGGGGTTATGCACATAGCCGGCTCTGGCACTTTCGAATCGACACCTCCCCCGGTCTCCTTGAGGCATGGATCCCGTCCTTTACCTCAGGGAGATGGGCGGCGTGGCCCGAGTCCACCAACTGACGAAGGCGGGTTTCAGCCGCGGCGACCTTGCCTCCCTGGAATCGGCAGGAGCGATGCGGCCCAAGCGTGGAGTCCTGGCGCTCCCCGGTTGCGACCCGGATTTCCTGGCGGCCGTCAAGAACAACGCACGGGTCAGCTGCGCCAGTGCTGCAAAGCACTACAGCCTCTGGTTGCGGCGCGCCCCGGACAAGCTGCACCTCAGTTGTAATCATGGCCACGGCGAGGGCTTTGTCCGTCACCGGACCGAGCGCTTTCCGACGTCGGGCCCCACCCCGCTTGCCGCCGTCGAAGACGTCATCCTGCACGCGCTGACCTGTCTTCCCGTTCCGATGTCTACAGCCCTGGCCGCTTCCGGAATGAGGCTTCACGGTGTACCCCTCGCGCTCCTGGAGTCCGAGTTGACTGCAGACCGGTCCGGAACCGCCCTATCGGCACTTCGGCTCGTGGATCCGAGGTGCGAGTCATTGGTTGAAGTCGAGGCACTTCAGCTGTTTTCAGGCCAGGGGTGGCATGTGGAACTTCAGGTACCTCTCGAGGGCATTGGCCGGGTGGATTTCCTGATCGAAGGATTCCTCATCGTGGAAGTTGACGGGTTTGCCTACCACTCTTCACGTGAGGCAATGCGTAGGGACGTTGGCAGAAACAACGCCTCGGCCCTGAGCGGCTATCCAGTGCTCCGCTACATGCCCGAACACGTTTGGAACGAACCCCAGAGGGTCCTGGCGGAAATTCGCGCAGTGCTAAGAGGCAGGATCATCCGCTGAATGTCGGTCCCGACCCTTCCCGCCCAGTTACTCCCTCCACCCGGTCGGATTCGCCGGCGTTTCCCGGGCGACACGCCAATCCAGTACCAGTAACTGGGCGGGAACGCAGCGAGGGCCGGGGCGGGAAGGCAGCGGGACTAGCGGCTGGCGGCAGGAACCAGGATCCAGAGCACTTCCACAGGCTCATTGGTCGGGTTGACCCAGGTGTGCGGCTCGCGGCCCGGGAAGGTCACGGTATCGCCCGAGCTGAGCTCATACTCCTCGTTGGTGAGGATCAGCTTGATGGTTCCCTTAATGACGTGGAGCACGTCAACGTCGCAATCAACGGCGTAGAGCTCGGATTCGCCCCGCCCTCGCGGCTCGATCACGGCCTGGATGAGCTGAATCCGCCGCTCCGAGCGAGCCGTAAGCAGCCGCTCCACAATGCCCTGGCCACCAAGGGAAATACGCGGGCCGTGATCCTTCTTCGTCAGGTGGGTTTCCGGGGCTGCAAACAGATCGCCGATGGAGATGGAAAGCACCTGGCAGAGAGTCACCAGGGAGGCAACCGACGGCGAGGTCAGGTCGCGTTCGACCCTGCTCAGGAAGCCTTTGGTTAGCCCGGTGGCGTCTGCGACCTGTTCGATGGTGAGCCGCTGGGATTGACGCGCTGCCCGGATCCTTGAACCGATGGCAACCGGAATATTGCTGGGTTCAACTGGTAGAGCCTTCATTTCTGAACCTTTCACGGCTGGCCGCTCGGCCCATCTCAGGAGTCATCCTAACGGCCAGGAACGAGTGTGACGCGGCAATTCGTCACCCGTTACCGCGCGTCTTGACCGTTACCCACGTCACAGTTTACTCTCTTAGGCAACAAGTGTTGTCTATCAGCAAACTCAGTTGATCCGGGCCAACTGCCTAGTCAGGCGAGTAGGCGAAAATCCCGGCAATCCGTCCTCACAACCAAGGCGGTCAGCTGCAGAGACAAACCCGTCTCCAGGCGAACTGCGTGCACTCCTCCGTGCCTCCCCTCCAAGCAGCGGTTCCCTCTACGTCGGCAATTTGCCGTCGAAGAGGAACCTCCAAGCAGCTCCAAGGAGCCCTTCTCATGGATGCAAATTTCATCAATATCGCCATCGTGGTGGCCTATCTGGTCGCCATGCTGGCTTTCGGCTGGTGGGGAAAGTCCCGCACCAAGAACAACAGCGACTTCCTCGTAGCTGGCCGCCGTTTGGGCCCGTTCCTCTACACCGGCACTATGGCAGCGGTGGTCCTCGGCGGCGCTTCGACTGTGGGCGGCGTTGGCCTCGGCTACAAGTTCGGAATCTCCGGCATGTGGCTGGTGGTGGCCATCGGAGCCGGAGTGCTGCTTCTTAGCCTTCTCTTCGCCGGAACTATTCAAAAGCTGAAGATCTACACCGTGTCCCAGATGCTGACCTTGCGTTATGGAAGCCGGGCTACGCAAACATCAGGAATAGTGATGCTCGCGTACACCCTGATGCTCTGTGCCACATCCACCGGTGCGTACGCCACCATCTTCGTGGTTCTCTTCGGCTGGGACAGGGCTCTCGCCATCGCGATCGGCGGGGCAATTGTGCTGGTGTACTCCACGATTGGGGGGATGTGGTCAATTACTTTGGCTGACCAGGTCCAGTTCGTGATCAAGACTGTGGGCATCTTCCTCCTGATGCTCCCCTTTACGCTCAACGCAGCGGGTGGCCTGGACGGCATCCGCAGCCGTGTGGAAGACAGCTTCTTCCAGATCGACGGCATCGGCATTCAAACCATCATCACGTACTTCGTGGTCTATACCCTTGGGCTGCTGATCGGTCAGGACATCTGGCAGCGCGTCTTCACCGCCAAGACACCCCAGGTTGCCCGTTGGGGCGGCGCCACTGCAGGCATTTACTGCATCCTCTACGGCGCAGCCGGCGCGCTGATCGGCCTCGGTGCCCGTGTCGCACTGCCGGAAATCGACGTCGCGAACCTGGGCAAGGATGTGGTTTATGCCGAGGTGGCAACCACCCTGTTGCCGATCGGGATTGGCGGACTGGTCCTGGCAGCGGCTGTTGCGGCGATGATGTCCACGGCTTCGGGGGCCCTCATTGCAGCCGCTACAGTAGCCCGTGCCGATGTACTCCCCTTCGTTGCCAGTTGGTTTGGCAAGGAGATCAACACCGAGGACAGCGAGAATCCCGAGCACGACGTGAAAGCGAACCGCATGTGGGTACTGGCGCTCGGCGTGGTGGCCATCCTGATCGCGATCATCACCCAGGACGTCGTAGCCGCCCTGACCATCGCCTATGACATTCTTGTAGGCGGCCTGCTGGTGGCCATCCTCGGTGGGTTGGTCTGGAAACGCGGAACAGGAGTTGCTGCGGCGACCTCCATGGCGGTCGGTTCCGTTGTGACACTGGGAACCATGATTGTCCTGGAAATCAACGCTGCCGCACCATTGGACGGGATCTACGCTAATGAGCCCATCTACTTCGGTCTGATCGCTTCCGCCGTGTTGTACGTCGCAGTATCGCTGCTGACCAAGCCCACAGACCCCCGCGTGATGAGGACCTGGTTTGCCCGGGTAGCTGGCCGCACAGAGGTGGAAGAGCCCGTTCCGGCTGACGCACTGCAGCCGGCTGTCAGGAAAACGGTCCTCTAACCCGCTGTTCCTCAAAATAACTGACCTTCAGAACAAAGTGCCCTTCAAAAAAAGGCACAATGCGCGACGGCGGTACCTCCCAGGGTGGGACCCACCTTCGGGACGTATCGCCGTCGTGGCTTAAACCTCGGCGTTAACTGTCAGTCTTCCTCGAAGTCCGGCTCACGGAAGTCGTCGTCCGTGTCCAGCGGCACCACTCTTTCCTCTTCGTCTAGGGCATCGTCCTCCACATCCCATTCCTCCACAGGTACGTCCTCGGCGAAGTCATAGGCGGGATCGGATTCGACAGTCGGCCTGACGGGCTGGTTGTTGGGAACTGGTTCAGTGGAATCCATAGTGCAACCTCCGTGTAGTAAGACATCGATCGATAGGACTGTAAAAACATCACAACACCGACGGCACAGGGGGTCAATAGCGGGAGAACGCCCACTCGCACAGCCGGGTCCGTGCCGTAATTTTGAGGCATTCCTAAACTTCACCCTAAGGATTACCGGCCGAAAATCCGCGCAAATGCGGGGTACGCTGGAGAGGCAATGAGGCCGAACCATGCCTCGTCAAGCCCAGGAGTCTTCGTGTCTCAGCACGCTAAATCTGATCACCCCACCGATCCACTGCCCTCAGCGGCCGGAACCCCCAGCCCCGCCGATCTCAAACGGTGGCGGCAGTACCTCGCCGATGAGCGGGCCGAAGCCGCCGTTTACCGTGACCTCGCCCAAAACCGCAGCGGTGAAGAACGCTCCATCCTGCTGGCTCTCGCGGAAGCTGAAGGCCGCCACGAAGCACATTGGCTCAGACTGCTCGGCGGCCACGCAGGCAAACCCCGGCCGGCATCATTCCGGAGCCAGATCCTCGGATTCCTGGCCAGGCATTTTGGTTCAGTTTTTGTCCTTGCCCTCGCCCAGCGTGCTGAAGGCCGTTCTCCTTATGCCGAGGATCCCTCGGCCACTCCTGCCATGGCAGCTGATGAACAGATCCACGAAGAAGTAGTGCGAGGCCTCGCCACGCGGGGACGAAACCGACTGGCCGGCACCTTCAGGGCAGCAGTCTTTGGGGCAAACGACGGGCTGGTCAGCAACCTTTCCCTGGTAATGGGCATGGCTGCCTCGGGCGTGGGCAGCCAGGTGGTGCTGCTCAGCGGCGTTGCCGGATTGCTCGCAGGGGCACTCTCCATGGGGGCTGGCGAGTTTATTTCAGTGCGGTCCCAGCGGGAACTCCTCGCAGCCACCCGCCCCACCCAGATCACCCTGGCCGCTGCCCCCTCGCTCGACATCGAGCACAACGAGCTCCTGCTGGTGTACCTGGCCCGGGGAATGTCCCGCGAGGCTGCGGAACACAGAGTCAAGGAACGCATGGGCATGCTGCCTTGCGATTGTGATCCGAGCCTGTCGCTCCATCCTGAGAGCGGCGAGGCTCCCGATCAGCATGAAGCCGTGGGCACGGCGTGGAGTGCAGCCGCTTCGAGCTTCTGCTTCTTCGCCTCCGGGGCCGTGGTGCCCATCCTGCCGTTCGTGTTTGGCCTGACGGGTGTGGCGGCCCTTGTGGTGGCCTGCGTGCTGGTGGGCCTGGCTCTGTTGGTGACAGGCGGCATCGTAGGCCTCCTCTCGGGAACGTCTCCTGCGTCCCGCGGACTGCGCCAGTTGGCCATCGGCCTTGGTGCAGCCGCCGTCACTTACCTCCTGGGCATGGCCTTCGGCGCGGCTGTGACGTAGGTGGTGACGTAGTGGACGGACCTTCCAACGGGGACAATCTCCGGCAGCACATGACACCTCACCCACCGCCTAAGCACCGGAGTCCCCTCCGGAAGGCCGGGCATTGGCTCCGGAACGTTCTGGTCACTCTGCTGATCGCCGCGACGGCGTTTCTGGTGGCCGGGCTGGTTTACGACGATCCCCGGGTGACCGGACTGTTGGGAATGGATTCCGGGAGGCACTCTCAGTCTGAACCTATTGCTACAGCACCCGTACAACAGACCGAAGCTGCGGGGGTGGCCAGGCCGGCCGACGCCCCTCCTCCAGGGCTCGAGGAAAGTGACGCTCCCCTGGGTGTCCCGGAATTGCAGTCGGTTACCAGCCAGTCCTACAAGTTCCTGGTGGTGAACGACGACGGCAGTCCGGTGGGCTATTCGCCTTGCCGGCCGCTGCATTACGTTGTGAATGAAACCCTTGCTCCTGAGGGCGCCGCCCATCTCGTTCATGACGCCATCCGCACCATAAGCTCGGCAACAGGAATCACCTTTATCCATGACGGCGAAACGGCCGAAGAACCCTCGGGTGAACGTGATCCCTATCAGCCTGCCACCTATGGAGACCGCTGGGCCCCCTTGCTGATTTCCTGGACCACGCCGGAAGCCGCTCCCAAGCTCAAAGGCCAAGTGATCGGGACCGGTGGAAGCACCCATTACAGCTTCAACGGCGGCCCCAAATCATTTGTCACGGGCAGCCTGGAACTGGATGCTCCCCAGATTGACCTTGAGTTGGAACGCGCGGACGGCGCCCAGTACGCGACTGCCGTTATTCTCCATGAACTCGGCCACGTAATGGGACTGGAGCACGTGGATGACCCTCTCCAGCTGATGTATCCGGAAATCGGCACTCCTGACGGACTGGCGGCGGGAGACCTGAGCGGCCTGAAGGAACTGGGACAGACCCAGTGCCGCAAGGACCTGTAGACGCGGATCCCTGCTGGGCCTAGGCTGACTCCAACCATCAGTTCCGGCCACCTCCGTCAGCCGCCCAGAGGGCAGGGGTCATCAAAATTCACATGCCATCCGGGCCATCTGGCCCTTCCGCTCAACACTTGCATCAACCGGTGACGCACTGGGGAACCCGGCTGATCGCCTTCTTTGCCGCAACCGTTATGTTCATTTCCGTCGGCGTGTTTCTTTATGGCGGTTTCAGACCCCTGACATTGCTCGGCCTCGGTTCCGGTTCTTCCGGCTGGGCCCCGATGATGGGCCAGCGCAGTGCACCAACACCAGGCCTGGACGAAGGTCCTGAGCCATTGGGCGCCCCTGCACCTTTGACAGAGCTCAGCAGCTCCTACGTTTTCCTCCATTCCAACGAAGGCACGCCGGTCAGCTACTCCCCGTGCCGGCCCATCCACTACGTCGTGAATGCCGAAGCGGCACCACCGGGCTCAGGCCCTCTGATTGAGGCTGCGGTACGGCGGATCAGCGAGGCCTCGGGCTTCCGTTTTGTTTTTGACGGGCATGTAGATGAGCGGCCTGCGCTGGACCGTTCAAGCTTCCAGCCCGACCGCTATGGGAACATGTGGGCACCCGTCCTCATTTCGTGGACTGATCCTGAAACAGTTCCCCAACTCAGCGGGGACACGGTGGGGGTCGGCGGCAGCACCCGAGTGAAGCATTCGTCCGGACACGTGGGCTACGTCAGCGGGCAGGTATCGCTTGATGCGCCACAAGTTCGGAAAATCATCAGGACCACGGGCGGAAGTGCACGGGCTATTGCCATCATCCTCCACGAACTCGCCCATGTCCTGGGCCTCGGACACGTTCCCGACCCTTCCCAGCTGATGTTCGAGCATGGAACGCCACTGAGGGACTTCGGGCCGGGCGATCTGACCGGACTGGCCAGGCTGGCGGAGGCACCCTGCACCAGAATGCTATGAGCACTGATTGAGGCCCTGTTCCGGTGTCAGTAACCCTCCAGGACCTGAAGTGCTTCCTCCACCGTGTCAACCAGATGCACTTTGGCAGCCATCTCGCGGCCCTCAGCCAGGCCGGCCAGCAACTGCCAGGCGGGATACCGTTCCTGCCAATGCGCCCGCCCCACCAAGATCATGGGTTTGATGGTCTCGGGCACCCCATAGTAGTTCTCACACGCGTCCTGGAAGATCTCCTGGACTGTACCGGCGGACCCGGGCAGGAACACGATGCCGCCGTCGCACAACTCGAGGAGGATGGCCTCCCGGATCGCGTTCGCGAAGTACTTGGCAATGTGGCTGGCGAAGTAGTTGGGCGGCTCGTGGCCGTAGAACCAGGTCGGAATCCCCAAAGACGGCGTCCCGTCCGGATGGCGTTCGACGACGGCGGCCGCCTCCCGCGCCCAGGCAGAGACCGAGGGCCGGTATCCGGGAACGGCCGCCATGCTGGCAAGCTCCTTGCGGAAGGTTGCTTCCGGAATTTCACTGAGATAGGCCCCCATGTTTGCTGCCTCCATGGCACCCGGACCGCCCCCGGTGGCTACGACGTGACCGCTGCGGGCGAGCAGGCGTCCAAGGGTTCCCGCCGCCGCGAACTCAAGTGTTCCACGCTGGGCAGCGTGCCCTCCCATCACCCCGACGGTCACCTGGCCTGTGCTCGTCCCGTTGCGCCGGAATGCTTCGAGCGCCTCCCCGATTGAGTGGTCATGAAGGGCTGCAGCGAGCGTCGCGTCGATCCGGCGGCGCCCTGGTTGGATGCTCCACTGATACACCTTGGCGTCCGGTGAGGCCTCGTACCGTGCGTCAGCGATACCCTCATAGAGTTCGCGGGCAGTGTAGAGACGGCTGCGGTAAGGGTTGAAGGGAACGCCGTCCAGGCGCGGAAAAATCAGGGCTCCGCGGCTACGCAGCGACGCCTCCACGCCGTCGTCGAAAGTGCAGCCGAGGAAGATGCTTCCCTCGGCGTCGAGACTCAGCAGCGGCTCCGCCCTGCCGCGAAGATCAAGCGATTGGGCATGCCACCCGTGCATGGAACGGGCACCGGTAACCACCAGCCTGTCGAAGCGTTCCAGGCTGTCCACGTCCAACGTCCGGGGGCTCGGATTCAAGCTGCCGTGGGCGTCCATGGAGCCAGCCTAGCTGTATTGACCACGGACATTAGTGACGCTCGGCGTGGTTTGGTGACATGAAGAAGACCTCCCGGTGGAGTGGGGCTTGTCTAGAGTCCAATTCCACGCACGGAGGTCTTCATGTCCCACCCTAACGCTTTCCTGACCCCACGTGGCAGGCTGCACCTCGCGCAATGTGTTGTTGAGCAGGGCTGGAGCCTGCGCCGCGCAGCTGAGCGGTTTCAGGTCTCGGTACCCACGGTTGCGCGCTGGGCACAGCGTTACCGCGAGCACGGTCCGGCCGCGATGACCGACCGTTCCAGCCGGCCGCACTCCTCGCCGCAACGGACCGCAAGGCGTACGGAGCGGCGGATCATTGCCGTGCGCGTGAACCGCCGGTGGGGTCCGGCAAGAATCGGGTATCTGCTGGGCATCCACCCCTCCACCGTGCACCGCGTCCTCTCCCGCTACCGGCTGGCGAAGCTGACCTGGCTGGACCGAGGCACAGGACGAGTGATCCGCCGCTACGAACACGCCCAACCCGGAGACCTGGTCCACGTTGACATCAAGAAACTCGGCAGGATCCCCGACGGCGGCGGGCACAGGGCCCTCGGCAGGGCCACCGGAATACAGAACAGGACCAGGACCCCGTCCAACCGAAGGCCCGGCTACCACTACCTCCACAACGCCGTCGATGACCATTCTCGCCTGGCCTACACCGAAATCCTCACCGACGAGACAAAGGAAACCGCAGCAGCGTTCTGGCAGCGAGCCAACGCGTGGTTCCAGTCCCGTGGCATCACGGTCCAACGGGTTCTGACCGATAACGGAAACTGCTACCGGTCCCGCCTCTTCGCCGAGGCCTTGGGCCCGGATGTCAAGCACAAACGCACGCGCCCCTACCGGCCCCAAACCAACGGTAAAGTCGAACGGTTCAACCGCACCATGCTCGAGGAATGGGCCTACGCCCGCCCCAACCGATCAGAAACTGAGCGTGTTGCCGGATTCCCGGACTGGCTCCATGCCTACAATCACCACCGAGCCCACACTGCCCTCAAAGGTCAGACACCGGCCAGCCGCGTCACTAACCTCTCCGGTCAATACACCTGATATGTAGGTCTCGTTTGTCAAGAGCATGAGGAAGCGGTCCGCGGGCGGGGTTGCCTGGGACCGCTTCCCTTTGTGGCCGGGATGGGCAGCCGATGGGTGGTCAGCGTGTCGTTGGCGACGGCGCGGTCAGACTGATATGCGCGGGTTGGTTACCGCAGGACGAGGTGTTCGGCTGGAGGTTACCGCTGGTCTAGCAATGACGGGCGTGGTCCGTTTCTGGTTGCCCATAGGTGTATCGCGGGTTTACTCCACGCGCTGCAAGGAACCACTCACGACTTAACTTCCCGGGGTTTCTCCTTGCCCCTGAATCAGGGGCTGGAAGCTGACGAGCGGGGGCCAGCGTCCGCCTGATGTGCGCCGGCGGCAAGGGACCAACACCAGCCGGCAAGCTCACGCGCGACGGCGACGTTGGCGATGACCGGACGCTTACGGCGTTCGAGATAGTTGATCCAGCGGTTATGCAGACGCCGATTACCGGCATGGCCGCGGGTCCGTGCTTCAGAGCTGGCTTCTTCCCACCGTGACCGCATCAGCCGTGACGGATTGTTGTATGGTCTGCGGTGGTGCCAAGCGGCTTCAACGAGGAGCCGCCGGGCGTGGGTGTTGCCGGTTTTAGTGATGGACCCCAGAGACCTGGACGCTCCCGAGGAATGCTCTGTCGGGACCAGCCCGAGGTAAGCCCCGATCGTGGCGCCGGTAAAGCGGTCCCAGTCACCGATCTCCACGGCCAATCCGAAGGCAGTCAGGGTCGAGATTCCCCGCAGGCACTGCAGCGCCCGGACAATCGGCGTGTATTCACTCCCGTAGGCCATCGCTGCGATGGCCTCATCGAGGCGGTCGCGGCGATCCGAGATCTCGTGCATCGCCTCAAGAGAAGACTCATAGGTCAGTTGACGGGCCGGGGCTTCGAAATGCTGCCGGGCCAACCAGAGCTCATGGGTTCCGGTCCAGGCCTGCCCGCCCGAATACACAATGCCCTGGCGCAGCAGGAGCTTGGAGATCCGGTGCCGGGAACGCATCAGGTCCCCGCGGACATCTTCCCGGGCGCGCACCAGGTCCCGCGCCGCTTCCTGGTCAGCTGACGGGATCCGCACCGCGGTAATCTCACCAAGTTTCAGCAACCGCGCCAGATGCAGTGCGTCCTTAGCGTCAGTTTTCACCCGGTCCCCGGACGGGCGCTGAAGCTTGGACGGAGCCGCGACCACCGTATCGATCCCCGCCGCGAGCAGGAACCGGGCCAGCCCAAAACCCGTCGGGCCGGCCTCATAGACAACCCTCACCGGGGTAGGCAGGGATACGATCCAAGCAAGAATCTCGCCATGGCCCGGAGTCATCCGGTGCGGAACGACTTCACCGGTCTGCCCGTCCAACGCGCATGCGACAACGGTACGGGCATGGACATCCAAGCCAACGCTTGTACGCTCGAACATAGCTGGAACCTCCAAATTTCAAATGTGGCTCTACCTGTCCGCCAAGTGTGGCAGGCAACCCACGCCTTGCTTTGAAAAGGAGGTTCCAGCCCCTTCGGGCCACACTTCCCGGTCCTTCTGACAAAGGCCATCAGCGCCGGGACCAGGATCCGGAACGCCACTACACCCCAACAAACGCCCCCCGAACCTGGCGATCCGGATCCGCCCGGCGACAATGGCATTCAGAAGGACCCACCCTTCGGCAGCCAGCCCCTCCTGCCTCATATCGTCTAGCCTGCCGGGAGGTCCCGGCGCCCAGACCCTCTAGCGGTCCACTTCCTGCGCCACAGTAACCGGGATCCCCGATTCAAGGGAGGCCTGGGCAGCATCGGCTACGCGTGAAGCAGCAACGGCGTCTTCAGGAGTGCAGGGGTTCTCCCGCTTGCCCAGGATGACCTCCATAAAGGCCACCAACTCGCAGCGGTAGGCCTGATGAAATCTCTCGGCGAAGGTTTTGTGCGGTGTTCCTGATGGGAAGGTGATCCCCGGCTCCGCAGATGCCAGCGCTGCCTGGTCATCCAGGCCCACCATGACTGATCGGGCGGAGCCTTGAATCTCCAAGCGCACATCATGGCCGGCCCCGTTGTAGCGCGAGGCAGACACCGTTCCTACAGTGCCGTCGTCGAACGTCACCAAAGCGAGAGCCGTGTCCACGTCCCCCACCGCGCCGATGGCGGGGTCACCATTGTTCGAACCCTTGGCATACACCTCGACGATTTCCCTGCCCGTCAGCCAGCGGAGAATATCGAAGTCGTGGACTGAGCAGTCCCTAAAAAGCCCGCCGGAAGTGGCCAGGAACTCCACGGGTGGCGGGCTCATGTCGCACGTGACTGCCCGCAAGGAGTGGATCCAGCCCAGTTCCCCTGCCGTGAAGGCACGTTTCGCTTCGACGTATCCGGCGTCGAAGCGGCGCTGGTGTCCGATCTGGACGACTCCGCGATTTTGCCTGATGTGCTCCAGCACGGGCAGCGAGTCCGAAACGTTCATGGCCACGGGCTTCTCGCAGAACACAGGTATTCCAGCCTCCACCCCGGCCCGGATGAGGCCGGGGTGCGTGGCAGTACCGGTGGCTATGACCAGGCCGTCAATGCGGGAATCAAGGAGCTCCTGGACGGTGGGTACGAAGCCGGCACCCAGTCCGGCCGCCACGGATCGGGCATGCTCGGCAGCGACATCCGTGACCTTCAACCGCACCTCAACTCCGGCCATAGGACCGTCGGATCCCTCGTTCAGGGAAGCGATGTTGTTGGCATGCATCACGCCAATGCGTCCCACCCCAACGAGTCCTAAAGTAATGCTGTTCATCCTGCTCCTGCGGGTCTGTCCGGGGTTCTGGTGCGGGTTCGGTCTGTGAGACCGGTGTGTGAGGGGCTGGACTAGCGCGTCGTTCCCGCGACTTCGGCCTGGACTTCCTTGACCACATCGCTGTGGCCGCCGAGCTGTTCCAGTTCGTGGGCAAGCTCGGCGAGTTCGGCGCCGCCTGCCATTTGCGCCGTCAGTTCATCGAGCGTGATGTCCTTTTTGTCGTAGTAGCCGATTGACTTGCCGCGTTTGAGCAGCAGGAACCGGTCGCCGACGGGGAATGCGTGGTGCGGGTTGTGGGTGATGAAGATGACGCCCAGGCCCCGGTCCCTTGCCTGCAGGATGTAGCGCAGCACCACGCCGGACTGCTTGACGCCGAGCGCGGCGGTGGGTTCGTCCAGGATCAGGACCTTCGCGCCGAAATACACCGCCCTGGCGATCGCGACACACTGGCGTTCACCGCCGGAGAGCTGGCCGATGGGCTGCTCCACGTCGCGGAGGTCGATGCCCATCTCGGCGAGTTCCTTCTTGGTGATGTCCTTCATTTTCTGGACGTCCAGGCTCTTGAACGGGCCGAAGCCGCTGGTCAGCTCGGAGCCGAGGAAGAAGTTGCGCCAGATGGGCATCAGCGGAACCACGGCGAGGTCCTGGTAGACGGTGGCGATGCCGGCATCCAGGGCATCGCGCGGAGAATCGAATTTCCGTTCCTCGCCCATGATGTGGAGCACGCCTTCGTCATGCTGGTGAAGGCCGGCGATGATCTTGATCAGCGTGGACTTGCCAGCGCCGTTGTCCCCGAGCACGCAGGTGACGCGGCCGTTGTCCACTGCCATGGTGACATCGCGGAGGGCCACGATGTTGCCGTAGTGCTTCCCGACGTTCTCCAGGGACAGCAAGTGCACCGGGGTATGGGTCAGCGGGTCCTTCTCGTCCTTGAGCAGTTGCTGCTGGTCGATCTGTTTGGCGTTCATGGTGTAAACCCCTCTACTTAAGTTCCGCGCGGCGTTTGACGATCAGGTTGACGATGGTGGCGAGCAGCAGCATGAGCCCGAGGAAGAACTTGAACCAGTCCGGGTTCCACTGCGCGTACACAATGCCCTTGTTGGCCATCCCGAAGATGAAGGCACCGATAGCGCCGCCCACCGCTGAACCGTAACCACCGGTCAGGAGGCAGCCGCCGATAACCGCAGCAATGATGTAGAGGAACTCGTTGCCCACACCCTCGCCGGACTGCACTGAGTCGAAGGCGAACAGGTTGTGCATGCCAAGGATCCAGCCACAGAAGCCAACGGCCATGAAGAGGCCGATCTTGGTGCCCTTGACGGGTACACCCACGGCGCGCGCTGCGTTGGCGTCGCCGCCCACAGCGAAGATCCAGTTGCCCACCTTCGTGCGCAGCAATACCCACGAGGCAACGGCCACAAGGGCAATCCAGATGAACACAGTGATCTTGACGTCTACGCTGCCGATCGTGACGGAGGAGGCGAAGATGGCCTGGGCGGACTTGAACCCGTCCATGTTGGAGATCGACGGCGACGAGACTGAGCCTCCAATGAGGCGGGTCAGGCCCAGATTCAGTCCGGTCAGCATCAGGAACGTGGCCAGGGTGACAATGAAGCTGGGGAGCTTGGTCCTCATCAGGATCCAACCGTTTACATAACCGATACCCACGGATACGACCAGGGCCAGGATGACGCCTACCCAAACGTTCGTGGAGAAGTACCAGCTGAACATCGAGGCAGTGAGAGCCGAGCTGATGACCGCCACACCTGTGGAGAGATCAAACTCCCCGCCGATCATCAGCAGGGATACGCCCACGGCCATGATGCCGATGGTGGAACTGCCGTAGAGGACGGTGGCGATGGCGTTCGGCTGCAGGAACGTCTGGGAAACGAGGGCAAAAAAGACAAACAGTACGACGGCGCCAACCAGCGCGCCCACTTCGGGTCGCCCCAGCAGATTCTGGAGAGGATTGCGGACAGCCACGCGTTCATCGACGGCAGGCGGTCGGATCAAAGTCTGAGTCATGATGGTTCTCCTTAGTGCCTGGCCCGGGAGCTCCCGGGCCAGGCTGGAAAGCTTGATCTAGCGGATGCCTGCTTCGGCGAACTTAAGGGCGTCTGTTGCTGCAGCCTTATCGATGATGGCCGGTCCGGTCAGCACCGGCTGCCCGCCACCGATTTCGAATCCGCCGCGCTTGTTCTGCCAGAGGGAATCGATGGCCCCGTACCCTTGGAGCCACGGCTGCTGGTCCACAGTGAACTCGATCTCGCCGTCGGCGATCTTCTTGGCAAGTTCCGCGTTCAGGTCGAACGAGGCCACCTTGGCCTTGCTGCCCGCCGAGGAAATGGCCTTCAGGATGGTCAGGGTGTAGGGAGCTCCCAGCCCAATAACGACGTCGGCATCAGCTGTGGCCTGGAGCTTGGCAGTAACGGTGGAGGAAACCTGGGCCATGTCGGTTCCGGTCACGTACAGGATTTCAGTACCGGGCACCTTGGCTTTCACGCCGGCACAACGGGCCTCAAGTCCTACGTGGCCCTGCTCCTGGATCACACAAACCGGGTGCTTCAGGCCGAGAGAGCTCAGCTTGGTTCCAACGGCTTCGCCGGCCAGTCTCTCGTTCGAGCCGAAGTGGGTGAAGGCACCCAACTGTGCGGAGACTGATTCACCGGCGTTGAGGCTGACAATGGGAATGCCTGCATCCGCGGCCTTCTTCAAGGCGTCCTTCAGGGCATCGGGCTTGGCCAGTGTCACCGCAATACCGTCAACCTTCTGGTCCACGGCCTGCTCAATCAGCTGCGCCTGCCGGCCACCCTCAGGATCCGAGGTATAGAGGAGCTCCACATTGTCCTTTGCCGCTGCTTCCTCGGCACCCTTCCGGACGATGTCCCAGAACGTATCTCCAGGCGCGGCGTGGGTGATCAAGGCAATCTTGATCCTGTCCGTGGAAGCCACTTGGCCGGCTGCCCCGGCGTTCCCTGAATCGGAGGGCTTGCCTCCCGTGCTCGAGCAGGCGCTTACGGCCAGTAATGGAACAACGGCCGCCGCCAGGACAGCCTTCCGCCACGAAAATCTCTTCACGTTTGATCTCCTTAAATCGGCTTCGTCGTCAGCTCCGTTGCCTCAGCCCGCTCGCCGTCTGTAGATGATCTTGGTAAGTGGCAGCAACAAAGTCAATAGTTTGTCCTGACATTAGGATGTTTTTACGAAGTAAAGCGCTTTCCCTTGCAGTTATTACCGTGGCAAGATGCGCTCCCTGCTATTATTCAGAAAAGGCAGTATGTCCTATCAAGCGAACATGCAACCTGACAGGAGCGGCCTCCTGAAGGCAGGTAGGCCGCAGCAAAAGGGAGCGCTCATATGGCGAAGCAGCTAAACCTCAGTATCGACCGCTCATCCCCGGTGCCGCTTTACCACCAGGTGGTCCAAGGTATTGAGTCAGCAATTCATTCCGGGCTGCTGGAGCCCGGAAGCCGGCTGGAAAACGAAATCGACCTTGCCGCCCAACTGAACCTTTCCCGGCCCACCATGCGCAAGGCCATGGATGAACTGGTCCGCTCAGGCCTGCTGGTCCGTAAGCGTGGAGTGGGAACGCAGGTGGTGTCCAGCCAGGTCCGCCGCCCCCTTGAACTCTCCAGCCTCTACGACGACCTCACCAACAATGGCAGCAAGCCAACAACAGATGTCCTGATGTTCGCCCATGACGAGGCGGATGCTCCCACCAGGGAAGCGCTGCACTTACCGGCGGGCGCGAAGGTCTACCACTTCACGAGGCTCCGGAAGGTAGGTGGTAAGCCGCTTGCACTGATGGAGAACTGGGTTCGTGACGATATCACCACCATCACTGAGGCCCTCCTGCGGGAACAGGGCCTGTACGCCATACTCCGCAACGCCGGCGTTAATTTCCGGCTGGCAACACAACGCATCGGGGCGCTCGTGGCCAACGATTACCAGGCTCCCCTGCTCGAAACACAGGTGGGCTCAGCACTTGTGAGCATGGAGCGCACCGCGGTGGATGACACCGGCCGCAATGTTGAGACGGGTCATCACGTTTACCGGGCAGATTCCTACAGTTTTGAAATGACCCTCGTCCAGCGCTGAGCGAGGACTGACACGAACCGGAGAGTTTACTTATGGCCGAATGGGTGTACCCACTGGGAACCGCTGCTGAAGGTGAGTGGGACGTCTCGCTCGGAACCTCGGACTCATCCCTCGCTGTTGAAGGATGGGAACATACGGGGCTGAAGGTGGCCACCCTGGCCGCCGGCGCCGTCGTCGAGCTTTCCGCAGCGGCAGAGGAGCGGATCGTCATCCCGCTCAGCGGTGCTTTCACTGCTTCCGTAAATGGCAGTAAGTACGAGCTGACCGGCCGGGCGGACGTGTTCAGCGGACCCAGCGACGTGCTGTATTCAGGCACCGGCAACGCCGTCACCATCACAACGGCCGACGGCGGGAGGGTGGCAATTGCGACTGCCCCCGCCAAGGTCGAGTACCCGACGAGGCTTATTACCGCTGCCGAAATACCGGTTGAACTCCGCGGTGCCGGTAACTGCTCGCGCCAGGTCCATAATTTTGGCACCCCGGCGGCGTTGGAGGCGGACCGTTTCATCGTCTGCGAGGTCATTACGCCCGCAGGCAACTGGTCCTCCTACCCTCCCCACAAGCACGATGAGGAGAAAGAAGGCGAAACGCGCCTCGAGGAGATCTACTATTTCGAGACGCAGGTGGCGGCTGGCGGCTCCGGTCGCGGATCTGATCACGGATCTGATTATGCGTACGGCAATGCCGACGCTATCGGCTACCAGCGGGTCTATGCCTCAGATGAGCGCCCCATCAATGTGACGGCGGAGGTCCGTACCGGCGACGTCGTCCTGGTCCCCTATGGCTGGCACGGGCCTGCCATGGCCGCCCCCGGCTATGACCTGTACTACCTCAACGTCATGGCGGGTCCCGGCCAGGTCCGGGACTGGCTCATCAGCGATGACCCCCACCACGGCTGGATCCGGCAGACCTGGGAGGGCCAGGACGTGGATCCCCGGCTGCCTTTCGGAGGCTAAACGGCCCGATCTGCTCCTGGTGCTGACCCCCTTCAAGGAACCGCCTGTCAGGGGACAGCAGCAGGCTCGACATCGACGTGCTTCTTTTCGGAATCCTGTGACTCCCGCTCGGCATTGGACTGAACCGCTGCGGATTGAGTGGACGCGCTTTCGAACGCCGCGCTTGTCCGGGCACTCGCCGCTGCGAATGCCATCACTGCAAGCCCCAGCAGGGTCATCACCGCCCCGGCCCAGATAGGTGAGGTATAGCCCAGGCCCGCAGTTATAGCGACCCCGCCCAGCCACGCGCCAAGCGCGTTGCCCACGTTGAACGCGCCGATATTTGCGCCGGATGCCAGTGTGGGCGCACCCTTCGCGTACTTCATCACGCGCATTTGCAGGCCGGGGACAGTGGCGAATCCGAATCCGCCCATCAGGACAAGGGATGCGACGGTCAGCATCTGGTTGCCGGAAGTCAACGCGAACATGACAAGCACCGCCACCAACACGGACAGCACCACAAGGAGAGTGCGGTCCACGTTTCGGTCTGCAGCCTTGCCGCCCACCGTATTGCCGATGAAGAGGCCCACGCCGAAGACAATCAGGAGCCACGGCACAGCAGAAGAGGAGAAGCCGGAGACCTCTGTAAGTGTGTAGGCGATATACGTGAAGGCACCGAACATTCCGCCGTAGCCGAGCACCGTCACCACAATGGACAGCCAGACCTGGCTCGAGCGGAAGGCCAGCAATTCACGGCGCAGGCCACCGGGAGCCGCATCTGCGTGGCTGGTTTTAGGAACCAGGGCCAGGATGCCCATCAGCGCAAGCACTCCTATAACGGTGATGGCCCAGAAAGTGGAACGCCAGCCTGCCGCTTGGCCGAGCATCGTTCCGAAGGGGACGCCCAGCACGTTGGCGGCAGTGAGCCCAGTGAACATAATGGCGATGGCACCGGCCTTTTTGGTGGGGCCAACCATATCGGCCGCCACCACAGCTCCAATGCCGAAGAAGGCACCATGGGCCAGGGCTGCGATGATGCGCCCGAGCAGCATGATTCCGTAGTCCGGGGCCACGGCAGAGATGAGGTTGCCCGCGATAAAGAGCACCAAAAGCGCAGCCAGCACGGGTTTGCGTTCGAAGCGGGTCACTCCCGCAGTCAGCAAGAGCGCGCCGACTACTACCGCGAGGGCATAGCCGGAGATCAACCAACCGGCTGATGCTTCAGAGACGGTGAAGTCGGCTGCCACCTCCGGCAGTAATCCCATGATGACGAACTCTGTCAGTCCGATACCGAACCCGCCAAGCGCGAGGGCGATCAGGCCAATGGGCATAGTAGCTCCTGGGAAAGTGCGCGGAAGAGTGCGGGGCGCGTAGGCTAGTAGTTGCACGCGCGGTATTTATTGTTGCACAAGTAGATATCACGCGCAAGAAGATATAACGCGTATGCAACTATTATCTGGCAGGCGTGCCCTATACACGCTGCCTGGGAGGAAAAGCTGATGGGCATCAAGGATGACGCCGTTGAGGTTCGGGCGCAGGGCTGGCGCACGCTGGCAGCGCTGCACGGCCTTATCGAAGCCGAACTGGAGCGCTCTCTCCAATCCCAAGCCAAGTTGTCCGTTGTGGAGTACACCGTACTCGATGCACTCAGCCGACAGGATGGCTGGCACATGCGAATGCAGCAGCTCGCGCGGGCCACCGCCCTGAGCGCCAGCGCGACCACCAGGCTGGTCAACCGCCTCGAGGACCGCGGCCTTCTGACAAGGATTTTGTGCGCCGACGACCGGCGCGGCATCTATACAGAACTAACGGAAAACGGCGTCAAACTGCTGGAGACGGTCCGTCCGGTCCACGATGCAACGCTCGAAAGGACACTGAGTAAAGCCCGGGAGATTCCTGAACTCGCGCCGCTGGTTGACACGCTGCCGCGGCTGCACGCGGGCGTGTAAGGGCTATGCGCTGACTTTTTGCACGTACTGCTTCATGGTTTCCAGCTGGTAGCGGGAAACCTCCTCGGCTGCGTCGTCTTCGGCGAAGACGCTGGAGACCATCACGGTGTTGTCCCTGTCCAGGAAGCCGATCTCCTTGAGGCCGCTGAAGAATTCGTCCCAGTTGACGTCGCCGTCGCCGATTTTCAGGTGCTGGTGCACCCGGACAGGGTTTCCTGGCGGGTTCGTGATGTAGCGCAACCCATGCGAGGCGTGATGGTCCATTGTGTCCGCGACGTGGACCAGACGCAGCTTGTCCCCTGCGGCCCGCATGATCTCCAGCGGAGCGTCCTTCATATGGAAGCTGTGCGAAGCGACGTACACCAGCCCCACGTTCTTGGAATTCAGCCCACGGATCACCCGGATGGCGGCGAGTCCTTCCTCCACAAAATCGTCCGGATGCGGGTCGATGAGCAGGTCGATGCCTTCGCGTTCGATGATCGGCAGGAGCTCCTCCATGGAACGGTAGAAAGCACGCTCGGACTCCTCAGCCTTCTCCGGCCGTCCGCTGAACTCAGTGTTGATGGTCCCCACGCCGAGGTCCACCGTGATCTGGATGGCGCGCTTCCAGTATCGGACGGCGGCTTCACGGGCATCTTCATCGGGTCCGGACCAGCGAAGCACCGGCAGGACCGAGGCGATCTCAATCCCGGCGTCCTTGCACGCCTTCCGCAACTGGCCTACCAGCTCGTCATCGGCCTTGGGATGGTTGAAGAACGGGATGAAATCGGCGTGGGGTGTCAGCTGCATGTACTGATAGCCGAGGTCGGCAACCAATCCGGGGAATTCCAGCAGACTGTGGCTGTGATGGAAAGGCGTGGGATCAAGGGCGATCTTCAAAGCGGTGGCTCCTTCACTTTCTAGTTGTAGAGTGCCGGCTTCGCGTTCAGCTTGACCGCTACCTTCTCGCCGTTTTTCTGGGCTTCCACGCCGGCTTCACAGCAGGCGGCGGTGGCGTATCCGTCCCAGGCGGAGGGACCGCCGAGTTCACCACGGCGCGCCGCGTCCACCCAGGACTGGATTTCGACGTCGTACGCTGCCACGAAGCGCTCCTCGAAGCCTGGGGTCACCTGGCCGCCCCAGCGTCCGGCGGTCCGCGTGTACAGGCCCCGGTCACCGCCGATATTGACTACGCCCTCCTCGAAGGTGGCTTGCGTGGCGACTTCATAGCCGAACCGGGCGTTGACGAAGATTTCCACATCGGCGAGGACGCCGGACTCGGTTTCGATCAAAACGTGCTGCGGATCGTGCTGGCCGGCCGGAGCGTTCCTGCTGGCCTTGCCCAGCCGGACCTGCACACTGGTGATTTCCTCGCCCGTAAAGAAACGGACGGCGTCGAACTCGTGCACCACAGAGTCGTTGATGAGCATCTCGTTCGTGAAGCCCGGCGGGGTGTCGGGGTTCCGGTGCTGGTGGTGAAGCATCAGCAGTTCGCCGAGATCGCGGTTGCGGATCACGCTGCCCAAGGCAGCGTATTCGGCGTCGTAGCGCCGCATGAATCCGACCTGGATGCGCTTGTGTCCCAGTTCCTGCTCCGCCTGCACCACCCGCCATGCCGATGCGGCGTCCGGCGTCAACGGCTTTTCGCACAGGATGGGGAAACCCTTGGCCAGCGCTTTGAGCAGGATCTCCTCGTGCAGAAAGCCGGGGGTTGCGATCAGGACCGCGTTGACGTCGCCATTATTGAGGGCCTCCTCGGCATCTGTCAGCGCCACAGCTCCCGGGATATCCGCCACGGTGGACTGAGCGCGTGCCAGGTCAACGTCGACGACGGCGGCGACTTCAGCGCCGTTGATGCGGCTGTTGAGACGCTGGATGTGGTCCGCGCCCATGCGCCCGGCGCCGATGACGGCAACGCGAAGGGTTTCAGTCATTTGTTCGTTCCTTTGAGTGAAAGTTGCTAGTTGACTGCGGTGCGTGAGCCGCAGGAGAGCAGGTAGTTACGCGTGCGCTTGGCGATGGGCATGGGCACATCAAAGGCCACGGGATACATGTCCTGTTCAACGATGCCAAAGATCGGCCGGTTCAGTGCCTCGACAGCCTCAATGACTGCGCGGAGATCGGGCAGACCAGTGGGTGGCTCCGTCATGACGCCTGCCAGGTTGGCGGCCGCCCAGGTCATGTTCTCCTCGTTCACCTTTCTGAGGATGTCCGGGTTGATCTGCTTCAGGTGCAGATAACCGATGCGGTCCGGGTAATTCTTGATGAGTTCCAGGCTCGAAGCGCCGCAGTACTCAGCGTGGCCGGTGTCCAGGCACAGGTTGAGGTACTTGCTGTCGGTGGATGCCAGGAGGGTTTCGATATCCTCTTGCGCTCCGACATGGGAATCGGCGTGCGAGTGGAACTGCTGCTTCAGGCCGAAGTCCTCCAGGAGCGTCTTGCCCATCCGGTTGTGGCCTTCGAAGAGATCACTCCAGCTCTTGTCGGTCAGCTCTCCGCTTTCCACCGCTTCCCCGGTGACGTCATCGCGCCACATCGCCGGAATCACCACGATGTGCTCACCACCCATGGCCGCAGTGAGCTCGGCAACCTTGCGTGCGGGCTCCCAAGCCGTTTCCCACTGGTCCAGCCCTCGATGGAAGGCGGTGAACACGGTTCCTGCGGTGACTCTCAAGTCCCGCTGCTTCAGTTCCTCGGCGAGGCGTGCGGGGTCTGTCGGCAGGTAGCCGTACGGGCCCAGCTCAATCCACTTGTACCCGGATTCCGCCACTTCATCCAGGAAGCGTTCCCAGGGAGTCTGCTTGGGGTCATCTGCGAACCAGACACCCCAGGAGTCCGGGGCGGTGCCGATGATCAGCTTGTTATCAGTCATGTTCTTTCCTTTTGCATCGGTTGCTGAGTTGATGCCCTTTTGGAGGTGCAGAACGCCATCTGCTCAGCACTCGATGTTGGTAGGGCGCGGAGCGGATCAGTTGGAGGGGAAGTTGTAGGAGGCGCCGGAGGCGTGGGTGGGTTCTGGCCAGCGGGAGGTGACCACCTTGCCGCGGGTGTAGAAGGAGACGCCTTCGGGGCCGTAGATGTGTTTATCCCCGAACAGTGAGGCTTTCCACCCGCCGAAGGAGTGATGCGCGACCGGGACGGGCAGCGGGACGTTGATGCCGATCATGCCCACGTGCACGGAGCGCTGGAACTTCCGGGCGTTCGCTCCGGAGGAGGTGAAGATCGCTGTGCCGTTCCCGTACGGGTTGGCGTTGATCAGGGCGATCCCTTCGTCCAGGCTGTTGACGCGGACGACGACGAGGACCGGCCCGAAGATCTCCTCCGTGTACGCGGTCATCCCGGCCTTGACGTGGTCGATCACTGTCGGGCCCACCCAGAACCCGTCCTCATGCCCTGGAACCACCAGGTCCCGGCCATCCACCACCATCGCAGCCCCCGCCTGTTCGGCTTCGGTGACGATCCGCACGATCCGGTCCCGGGACTCCGGCGTGATCACAGGGCCCATCTCCGCCCCGGGCACCGTCCCGTTGTCCACCTTCACGGCCAGGGCCCGCTCCTGAACCTTTTTGACCAGCAGTTCAGCGGCGTCCCCCACGGCGACAGCGACGGAGATGGCCATGCAGCGTTCCCCGGCGGAACCGAACGCGGCCGCGGCGAGATGGTCGGCGGCGTTATCCAGGTCAGCGTCGGGCAGGATGATCGCGTGGTTCTTCGCCCCGCCCAACGCCTGGACCCGCTTCCCGTGCCTGGTGGCTGTTTCGTGGACGTACCGGGCGATCGGGGTGGACCCCACGAAGGAGATTCCGTCCACGTCCGGGTGCGTCAACAACCCGTCGACCGTTTCCTTGCCCCCGTGCAGGACCTGGAACACCCCGTCCGGCAGGCCGGCGTCCTTCCACAGCTTCGCGATCAGCATCGACGCCGACGGGTCCCGCTCCGAAGGCTTCAAAATGAACGCGTTCCCGGTCGCGATCGCCATCGGCGCCATCCACAACGGCACCATCACCGGGAAATTAAACGGCGTGATCCCCGCCACCACCCCCAACGGCTCCCGGAACGAAAACACATCAATGCCAGTAGAGACCTGGTCCGAATAATCGCCCTTGAGCAACTCAGGGATCCCGCACGCGAACTCCACCACCTCCAGGCCCCGCCCGATCTCGCCCTTCGCATCAGAAAGAACCTTCCCGTGCTCGGCAGTGATCAACGCCGCCAGCTCATCCACATGGGACGCCACCAGCTCACGGAATCTGAACAACACCCCCGTACGCTTCGCCAACGAAATATCACCCCACGAATCAGCAGCAACCCGCGCCGCAGCAACCGCCGCGTCCAAGTCAGCACGGTTCGCCAACCGCAACTCCCCGCTGACGGCCCCGGTAGCAGGATTGTAAACGGGCTGGGTGTGGCCGCCCTTACCCGGCGTTTCAGCACCGTTGATGAAGTGGTTGATCGTGGTGGTGCTCTGGTCAGTGATAGCGGTCATGATGCTCTTCCTTGAGTTCTGGAAAGTTCGAAGGGGGATTCAGCCGAGCAGCTTGCGCTGACGGGTCTTGTGGTCGGTGTAGGTCTTGAAGGCCTGCCGCGTGGATTCCAGCTCGGAAACCTGGGAGACAGGAACATCCCACCAGGATTCAGAGGCGGGAGCGTCCAAAAGCGGATCAGATTCCACATGGATCAGGATGGGGCCGCCCTCTTCCGGCGCAGCCTTGGCGTCGCGGATGGCCTGTTCGAGTTCGGCGATGACCTTCTCCCCCGGCTCGATCCGGATCACCTTTACGCCAAGGCTTTCGGCATTCAGGGCCAGGTCCACCGGAAGTCTGTCACCGTCGTCGAAGCTGTGCTGTTCCTCATCCAGCGCCCGGTACTGGGTGCCGAACCGCTGGGAACCGAGGGATTCGGACAGGGACCCGATGGAGGCGTAACCGTGGTTCTGGATCAGGACCACAATCAGCTTGATCCGTTCAGCGACGGCGGTGACCAGTTCGGTGTGCATCATCAGGTAGGAGCCGTCCCCCACCATCACGACCACGTCCCGGACAGTTCCGCCAGAAGCGCCTTCGGCCAGCGCCGCGCGCTTCACCCCGAGGCCACCGGGAATCTCATAGCCCATGCAGGAGTAGGCGTATTCGACGTGGTACCCGAACGGGTCGCGGACACGCCACATCTTGTGCAGGTCCCCAGGGAGGGAACCTGCTGCGCAGATCACCACATCCTGCGCTTCCATGGCCCGGTTGGTGGCGCCGATGATCTCGTTTTGGGCCGGCAGCGGGGTGAAGCGTGTGTCGAAGACTTCATCCACGGTGGTGTCCCAGCGCTGCTTTTCCGTCGCAATGGTCTGCTCCAGGTCCGCACCGACGCGGTACCCGCCCAGGGCCCGGTTCAGCTTAACCAGAGCCTTGCGGGCATCAGCCACGATCGGCAGCGAGGTGCCGTGCTTGTAGGCATCGATGGGTGCCACGTTGATGTTGATGAACTTCACGTCCGGGTTCTGGAACGCCGTGCGCGAAGCGGTGGTGAAGTCCTCGTAGCGGGTGCCGATCCCGATGATGAGGTCTGCTTCCGCAGCAATTGCGTTGGCCGCCGTCGTGCCCGTGGAACCTATGGCCCCTAATGAAAGTGCGTGGTCCCAAGGCAGGACGCCGACGCCGGCCTGGGTGTTGCCTACCGGGATTCCGGTGAGTTCGGCGAACCTGGCCAGTTCATCATTGCCGTAGGCGTAGAGCACCCCGCCGCCAGCGATGATCAGCGGACGCCTCGCAGCCTTGATTGCCTCTGCAGCGCGGCGGATATCGTCGTCGTCGGCATCGGGGCGGCGGATTCGCCATTCATGCTCGGCGAGAAACTCCTCCGGGACGTCCAAGGCCTCTGCCTGGACGTCCTGCGGAAGGGAAATGGTGACAGCGCCGGTTTCGGCCGGGTCGGTAAGGACCCGCAGCCCGTGGTGGAACGCTGAAAACAGCTGCTCCGGCCGGGAGACGCGGTCAAAGAATTTCGACAACGGCCGGAACGCGTCATTGACAGTGATGTCGTAGGCGTAAGGCTGCTCAAGCTGCTGCAGCACCGGGTCAGCAGCGCGCGTGGCGAACGTGTCGCTGGGCAACAGCAGCACCGGAAGCCTGTTGGCGGTGGCAAGCGCAGCGCCAGTGAGGAGGTTCGAGGAGCCCGGACCGATCGAAGTGCTGACAGCGAACGTCTGGCGTCGGCGGGTGTGCCGGGCGTAGCCCACGGCCTGGTGCACCTGGGCCTGTTCGTTGCGGCCCTGGTAATACGGCATGATGCGGGGATCCTGCTGCTGGTACTGCTTGAGGGCCTGGCCCACACCGGCGACATTGCCGTGGCCAAAAATTCCGAACGTTCCAGGGATCAGCCGCTCCCGGTAGTCAACACCCCCAATGGAATCAACGGTGTACTGCTTGGAGAGATATTCGACGACGGCCTGCGCCACTGTCATTCTGCGTGTAGCTGTTGCCATATGAGTTACTCCGTTACTTCTGCTGGTGTGCCAACGCTGGCATGGCTGAGGCGGCTGTTCCGGAGGAGGGAAGCGGCAGTGGCTACGGCGCCGGCCACGTCCCCATCCTGCGGGTACAGCAAGGTGCGCCCGACTGTAAGGCCCTGCACGTTTGGCAATGACAACGCAGCCTCCCAGCTGGCGAAGATCTCATCCTGGCTACCGTCAGGATCGCCACCCAAAAGAACCGTCGGCATAGTGGTGGCGGCCATAACCCGTTCCATGTCGGCCACCACGGGCAGCTTCATCCAGGTATAGGCGCTGGTGGATCCCAGTCCCTCGGCGATGGCCACCGATTTGATAACGGCTTCGGTAGAGAGATCGTTACGCACCCGGCCATTCTCGCGCAGGGACAGGAACGGCTCCACCATGGCGATCAGCTTTCGCTCTGCGAGTGAGTCAATGGCCTTAGCTGTTGCTTCGAGAAGCGATACCGTGTCCGGATCACTGAGGCAGATACGGGTAAGCATCTTGCCACCGTCTGCACCCAGCGCTTCAAGTGCCGCGGCGGTGTGGCCGGTGAAGCGGTCATCGAACTCGTTGACGAGACCCGCCAGGCCGCCTCTGTTCATCGAACCGAACATGAGTTTGCCGTCAAGGGCACCCAGCAGAAGCAGGTCATCCATCACGTCCGGCGAGGCGAGGATCCCGTCGACGTCCGGGTTGGCCAAGGCTATCTGAAGGCGGTCCAGGAGTTGGCGGCGGTCCGCCATGGCTATTGGATCAGCGCCAACGCTCAAGGCTCCCCGTGCGGGATGGTCGGCGGCCACAATGAAGTTCTGTTGGCCGTACTTGGGGCCCGGGTGGCGGCGCCTCGTTTTCGCGGCACGCGCTATGGCATCAGGGTCCTCAAGCCGGATGGTGCTCAGGTGCTCATAGCGGCGGGGATCGTCGTTGACCGTCCCGGTAGCGTTTCCGGCGGCGACCGTCACAGCGATGCTCCTTCTGCGGCGTAGTTGCCCTCTGCGTACTCCGCAGGGACGAGGCGGCCGCGTTCCGACAGCAGGGAGGTCACCTCGGCCGGTGTGGGCATCGCATCTGCGCAGGAGAGGCGGGAAGCCACGATGGCTCCGGCCGCGTTGGCGTAGTCCAGGATCTGCGGGAGGGGCCAGCCGGCAAGGAGTCCGTGGCAAAAGGCGCCGCCAAAGGAGTCCCCCGCCCCCAGGCCGTTGACAGTAACAACAGGTACGGGTGCGGACACCACACGTTCAGTGCGTGTCTTGGCCATCACACCCTCCGGTCCGAGTTTCACAACGGCGATTTCGACGCCCGCAGCCAGCAGGCGGTCTGCCTGCTCGTCCGGCGTTCCCTCGCCCACAGCAACCGCGCATTCCTTGTCATTGCCGATGGCGACAGTGACGTGCGGCAGCACCTTTGCAATTTCTGCACGGGCGGCAGCCTCATCGGGCCAGAACATCGGACGGTAATCGAGGTCAAGGATGGTGTGCTGTCCCGCTTTCAGGTCGGTGCGGGGCCGGGCCCCGTGAGCCTGGAGGTGCGCTTCCCTGCTGGGCTCCTGGCAGAGGCCTGTCACCGTGGACCAGAAAATCCCGGCTTCCTTTATTGCGGCGAAGTCCAGCTCATCACCGTTGATCTGCAGGTCAGGCGCGGTTGGAAAGCGGTAAAAATAGAGGGGAAAGTCATCCGGGGGCTTGATGGCACAGAAGGTTACCGGCGTCGGCCATTCCGTAACCGGGAGGACAAAGGAATCATCAACGTTGAACTTGCGGAGTTCCCTGTGGAGGTAGTTTCCGAAGGCATCGTTTCCGGTCCGGGTGATCACAGCAGTGCGCCGTCCGTGGCGGGCCGCGGCAACGGCAACGTTGGAGGGAGAGCCGCCGAGGTACTTTCCGAAGGAGGTCACGTCCTCAAGGTCAACGCCAATTTCGTTCGGGTAGATGTCTACGCTGATTCGCCCGATCGTGAGCAGTTCGTGGGTCACGGTAATCGCGGACCTTTCTGGTTTCAACTCTGTACCACTAGCAGCCAGGGTTCCGGCAATTTCAGCCCCGTCCGAAGCGGAACTACACGCTCTACTTTGCCCTATGTCTCATGTCCTGTCAAAGGTTTGTACTGACATATTTACAACTTGTTTTTTCACAAATAGTGGCGAATGGAGCTTGCGGTATCCCCGCTCTTTGATTAGTCTTAAACAACCAAAAGGTTGATAAAGCTATTGGTTGATTACGCTTCTAAAGGAGCGAATGGAAGGGAGGTGGGGAAACCGGAATGGACGGCGACGACGCACTCCTCAACTCGGCATTCCTCGCCTTGGCTGACCCAGTGCGCCGCCGCATCATCTCCCGGCTCAGCCGGGGGCCTGCCACAGTCAACGAGCTGGCCGAACCGTTTGAGATCACCAAGCAGGCCGTCTCCAAACACATCCAGGTTCTCGAACAGGCGCAACTGGTCACCCGGACCCGTGATGCCCAGCGCCGCCCCGTACACCTGAATCCCGCACAGCTTGAGGCCCTTACCGCATGGATTGACCAGTACCGCCTGGTCCGGGAAGGGCAGTTCCGAAACCTCGATGCCGTGCTCCGTTCCAATGCCGCCGCGAGCGGCAACCAGGCAAAGGATTGATCATGAGTAACGCCCTGAAACTCACCGTCCCGGACGGTGCGCCCTTTATCGACTTCGAACGCGAGTTTGATTTCCCTGTGGCCGACGTCTTCCGGGCCCACAAGAGCCCTGAGCTGATCGCTCAATGGCTCGGTCCGCGGGGCACCAGCGTTGAAATCGACCACTACGATTTTCGAAGTGGAGGCAGCTACCGGTACCACCACACCGGGCCCGACGGCGTGAGCTACGCCTTCAGCGGTATCTTCCACACAGTGCGCGAGAACGAGTTCGCCATCCAGACCTTCGAGTTCGACGGGTATCCGGATGTAGTCAGCATCGAGTTCCTCACTTTTGAGGACCTGGGCGGCAACCGGTGCCGGCTGAAGGGCCACTCGGTATACCCCAGCCAGGAAGCCCGTGACGGCGTGGCCGCCTCCGGCATGGAAGGCGGCATGTCCGAGGGTTACGAGCGCCTCGATGAACTCCTCGGCAGCGCCGTTCACGGCGATCAGGGCAGGTGAGCATGTGAGCAATTCACTGAAACTCGTCGCCCCGGAAAACGAGCCCTTCGTGGACACCGAGCGTGAGTTTGAGTTCCCGGCGTCAGCCGTCTTCCGTGCACATTCCGATCCAGAGCTGTTCCGGCAGTGGATCGGGCCGCGCGGCTTGAATACCAGGATTGACGTCTTCGACTGCCGGTCCGGAGGAGCCTACCGCTTCGTCCAAAGCGGTGATGACGGCGTCGAGTACGCCTTCCGGGGTGTCTTCCACACTGTCCGCGAGAATGAGTTCGTGCTGCAGACCTTCGAATATGAGGGATACCCCGATGTGGTCACGCTGGAGTTCGCGAGCTTCGAGGATTTGCCGGGCGGTCGTTCCAAACTCACCGGCCGCTCCGTGTACCCCAGCGTGGAAGCCCGCGAAATGTACCTCTCAGACGGAATGGAAGCGGGCATCGCCGCAGGCTATGAACAGCTGGAAGAGCTGTTGGGCCCAGGAAACACGAATTAAAGTACGACGGCGTCCGTCACCTTCCCATGGAAGGCGACGGACGCCGTCGAGTCCCCAGGCGCTACCACTGCTCGCAAGCTCGCAGCGGGTCCCTTGCGCCTGTGGGCCCTGGTTTGCAGTGCCTAGAGGGCTGCGTAGACCTCGCGCAGCAGCTTGGCGGTCTCGGACGGCGTCTTGCCGACCTTCACGCCGGCCGCCTCGAGGGCTTCCTTCTTGGCCTGGGCGGTTCCAGCAGAGCCGGAGACGATGGCACCTGCATGGCCCATGGTCTTGCCTTCGGGAGCGGTGAAGCCAGCGACATAGCCGACTACCGGCTTGGTGACGTTGGCCTTGATGAAGTCAGCGGCGCGCTCTTCAGCGTCGCCACCGATTTCGCCGATCATGACGATCGCCTTGGTTTCCGGATCAGCTTCGAAAGCCGCCAGAGCATCGATGTGGGTGGTCCCGATAACCGGGTCTCCGCCAATGCCGATGGCAGTGGAGAAGCCGAGGTCGCGGAGCTCGTACATCATCTGGTAGGTCAGGGTGCCGGACTTGGACACCAAGCCGATGGGGCCCTTACCCGTGATATTGGCCGGGGTGATGCCCACGAGGGCCTCACCCGGAGTGATGATGCCGGGGCAGTTGGGGCCGATGATGCGCGTGACCTGGTTGCCTTCGGCGTCAACCTTGGACTGTGCCAGTGCCCAGAACTCGGCGGAGTCCTGCACAGGAACGCCTTCAGTAATGACGACGACCAGGCCAATGCCTGCCTCGATGGCTTCGACGACGGCGTTCTTGGTGAATGCCGGCGGGACGAAGACGATGGAAACGTCAGCGCCGGTCTCGGCCATGGCTTCCTTGACGGTGCCGAACACGGTGATTTCGTTCTCGCCGTGCAGCACGGTGGTACCGGCCTTACGGGCGTTGACGCCACCCACGATGTTGGTGCCCGCCTTGAGCATCAGGGCGGTGTGCTTGGTACCTTCGCCACCGGTGATGCCCTGGACGATGACCTTAGAGTCCTTGTTCAGATAAATAGACATGTCAGTCCCTTACTTAGCTGCGTAGGCGAGCTCGGCGGCCTTGTCGGCGCCCTCGTCCATGGTGGCGGCCAGCGTAACCAGCGGGTGGTTGGCCTCGGCCAGGATGCGGCGGCCTTCCTCGACGTTGTTGCCGTCAAGACGGACCACCAGCGGCTTGTTGGCTGAGTGTCCCAGTTCGGCGAGTGCGCCAACGATGCCCTTGGCAACTGCGTCACAAGCTGTGATACCACCGAAGACGTTCACGAACACGGACTTGACCTGCTCGTCGCCCAGGATGACGTCAAGGCCTGCAGCCATGACCTCAGCGGAAGCTCCGCCGCCGATGTCCAGGAAGTTGGCGGGCTTGACGTTGCCGTGGTTTTCACCGGCGTAAGCTACGACGTCCAGAGTGGACATCACCAGGCCTGCACCGTTGCCGATGATGCCAACTTCGCCGTCCAGCTTGACGTAGTTCAGGTCCTGCTCTTTGGCCTTGGCCTCAAGAGGATCGGTGTCTTCCTTGTCCTCAAGGAGGGCGTGCTTTGCGTGGCGGAACCCGGCGTTTTCGTCCAGGGACACCTTGCCGTCCAGGGCAACGATCTCGCCCGCTCCGGTCTTGACCAGCGGGTTGACCTCCACCAGGGTGGCGTCTTCCTTCTTGAAGACATCCCAGAGCTTCAGGATGACGGCGGCGACTTTGCCGCGCAATTCCTCAGCGAAGCCTGCTGCAGCAACGATTTCGTCAGCCTTGGCCTGGTCGATTCCGACGGAGGGATCGATCGAGATCTTGGCGAGGGCCTCGGGACGTTCGACGGCGAGCTGCTCAATTTCCATGCCGCCTTCAACCGAGCACATGGCCAGGTAGTTGCGGTTGGCCCGGTCCAGCAGGACGGAGAAGTAGTACTCCTCGGCTATGTCAGCACCCTGGGCGATCATCACCTTGTTGACGGTGTGGCCCTTGATGTCCATGCCCAGGATGTTGGTGGAGTGCTCAAACGCCTCATCGGCGGACTTGGCAACCTTGACGCCGCCGGCCTTACCGCGGCCACCGGCCTTAACCTGTGCTTTAACAACAGTTACGCCACCGATTTTCTCGGCAGCTGCCTTTGCTTCTTCAGGGGTGTGCGCCACGATGCCAGCAAGCACGGGTACACCGTGCGCCTCGAACATATCGCGCGCCTGATATTCAAACAGGTCCACGGTTTAGTGTCCTTCTACGTCGAAGTAGTTTCTGTACAGCCGGACCCCACGTACTCGCGGTTACCGGGCTGCGGATTGAAAGCACCCTGGGACAAGCTTGGAAACGAGCCACACGGCGCAGTGCTCCTTCCGGAACTCTAGTCCTTCGCGGGGACCAGCCCGTTCCAGAGTACCGGTTAAGTGAGTAAGGACACTATTCTATGGAACGTAGAAAAAGTGCGGGATTACGGGGTTTTTCCGGCTTCCGAGGGGCTTGGTGAAGCTGTTTTACCGCTGTCAAAAATAAGTTCGTAACGGTCCCGCGAAACGAAGAAAGCGACCCCTGCGGAGACGTTACCGCAGGCAACACCGCCGTTGTAGGCAGAGCAGCGCAAACCGTTGCGCTCAATATTCTGGCCGTCAGCCAGGACAGGAAGCTGTGAGATCGGGCCGCTTCCTGTGCCCTTGGGGCCGGTTTCGGATTCCAGCTGGGTCACGCCGGAGCGGCACTCGCCGTACCCTGCCTTCTCCGGTGTGAGCAATGCAACCCCGCCCAGGTATCCCACTCCCGTACCGGCGCAGTCATCCTTCACGTCAGCTGGCTCAGGTTTGGGATAAACAGCCAGTTCGCAATGGGCTACGGGCACGGTGGGGAACTTGTTGTTGGCGCTGTCACCGTAGCCGTTCTGCTCATAGGGCAGATTGATGTGTTCCCCCTTCGCAGAGGTCAGGGAGCACGCGGCGTTCCCGTCAGCAGTGATGAAACTGACGGCGTCCCCGCCCGAGGAAAAGAGTGCAGGGTCTGCCAGCGGAGCCTGTTTCAGCTGTTCAAGGGCAGTCAGTGGCGGCGGGGGGACGTAGTTCGGATCCTTCGCCTGAAAGCTGCAGCCGGTGGCAGCCAAGAGCAGGAAGGCGGCCAGTATCCCCAAAAACGTCCGTCGCATGGCACCCATTATGCCCGTGGGCAGACTGTGCCTGTTGATGGAGAGAGGACTAGGGGTGGGGTGAACTGGCCTTGCCGGCTGAGCGGACAACTTCTTCGATGACCTCTACAGCCCCACCAGCCCCGTCCTCTGCCTCGAACTGCTCCTGAATGGCGCGGGCACGGGACTTCCACCCCGAGTCGGTGAGTATGGCATCTACCGCTTTTGCTATCGCCGACGGAGTGGGAGACTCAGTCTTCAGGTTGATACCCGCCCCCGCGTACTCCAACCTCGCGTTGACGTCGCTCTTGCCCTCGTTGATCCCGGCAGCCACCACCGGCACACCATGGGACAGACTCAGCAGCACTCCCCCAAAGCCCCCATTGGTGATAAAGACGTCAGCTAACGGAAAGATCTGGTCGAAATCAACGAAGTCTTCCACCACCACATTGCTCAGCGGATAGCGTTGCCTGAGCTCCGCTGTTCCCACGCCTCCGGTGGCCACAACAATCAGGACGTCCCGGTCCTTCAGCGCCTTTATCGCAGGAATCATCAGCTTATTGGGGTCCTTGTTGTCCACGGTTCCCTGCGTTACCACGGCGGTATGGGCGTAGCGCCCAGCGGGGATGGTTGCTTCGGAACCATCCCCCGCCACCCCGTAGGGCAGAAGCGCACCGACGTACCGGACTTTGGGATTGACGTTTCTGCGGGGGAAATCAAGGGAAGCAGTTCCGGTTTGAATCACGGCATCAGACCATCGGTATGTCTCGTCGGCTAAAAGTCCTTTACGGCTTGAGAGCCCGTAGTGTTTCAGCTGCCGGACATAACTTATCCACGCGGGCCGGAGGACGATTTGGGTTGACGCGAGTCTTGCGGCGGCCTGGAGCATCTTCTGGGGAAGTGTTTTTGCGGGTGAGAAGCCGAAAAACAGAGGAGGGACGAGTGGGTCGCTTTCCATGTTTCCCACCGCGACGAAGCTGACGACAGGCTTGCCCAGCAAGGTGCCGACGAGCCGCTGGATGAACATGGAACCGTCCATGACGACGGTATCGAATGGAAATTCCTTCTGGACGTCCCGGATATCCTCAAAGAATCTCGAAGCGTTGCTGGCAAAGATCCGCTCTGCGTCGAAGCGGATGGCTGCCGGTCCTTTGAGCTTGGCCCGCTGCGGATAAAGCTCATTAAGGTTGTCAGCCGTGTGCTCAATGGCCCGGTCAAAAGGGAAGTGCCGGACGCCGAGCTCAGCCAGCTTCCCCGCGAACACTTTGCCAGTGTAAAAGCCGACGTCGTGCCCGCCGTCTTTCAGGCGTTTGGCGATTCCAGTCATGGGATTGAAGTGCCCCGCGATTGCCTGGCTGGCCAGCAGAATCTTCACACCATTGCCCCCTAGCGTTCCTCAGCTGACTGTATGCCTGTTGGCACTCCCCCACAATGCCCTTGGAAAGACGGTCAGGCGTCCAGCTTGGTCAGGGGCGCGTACCGCAGCAGGAGCCGCTTCTCACCCACGTCGAACTTCACCTTCGCTACGGTCTTGTCCCCGGCGCCTTCCACGGCGAGCACCGTTCCGTTGCCGAAACTCGTGTGATTGACTTTGTCCCCGACGCTGACGGCAACAACTTCCTTTTGGGGTTGCACCCTGTTCTTGGCGACGGCGGCCGGAACGTCGGCGTTGAAGCCGGCAGTTGGGCTGGCTGCCGCACCCCGCGATGTCCCCGCTCCCCAGAATGATCCACCGTAGCGGCTGGAACCGATGGGTGCACCGCTTCCCCAGCCTCCGGACTGGCGGATGGAACCTTCCCGTCGCCATTCCACGAGTTCGGCCGGGATTTCCTCGATGAACTGGCTGGCCGGGTTGTACTGGCTCTGGCCCCACATGCTGCGGACCTCCGAACGGGTCACGTACAGGCGCTTCCGGGCCCGGGTCAGGCCTACGTACGCCAGCCTGCGCTCCTCGGCAAGTTCCTTGGGATCAGTGGCGGAGCGCTGGTGCGGGAACAGCCCGTGTTCCATACCGGTGAGGAAAACCACCGGGAACTCCAATCCCTTTGCGGTGTGAAGGGTCATCAATGTAATCACCCCAAGCCGCTTTGCTTCGGCCACGGCGGCGGCCGCGTCTTCGGCGTCACCGCCGGGCGCGTCGGGAATCTGGTCGGCGTCTGCCACCAACGAAACCTGCTCTAGGAAGGCCTCCAGGGAACCTTCGGGGTTGTCACGTTCATATTCCCGTACGACGGCGACCAGTTCCGCGAGGTTCTCCACGCGGGACTCGTCCTGCGGGTCAGTGCTGGAACGCAGTCCGGCCAGGTAACCGGTCTGCTCGAGGACAGCTTCCAGGGCTGCGGCGGCGCCGGAACCTGCTGCAACTACTGAGAGGTCATCGAGCAGTTTCACGAACCCAAGCACTGCGTTAACGGACCGTGTGGCCATGCCCGGGGCTTCCTCGGCGCGCCTGGCCGCAGCCATGAAGGACATCCGTTCGCGCGTGGCCAGCGCTGCCACTGCACCCTCGGCGCGGTCGCCGATACCGCGCTTGGGTTCGTTGAGCACACGGCGAAGGTTGACGTCGTCGTCCGGGTTAACCAGGACCCTCAGGTAAGCGAGCGCGTCCTTGATTTCCTTGCGTTCGTAGAACCGGGTGCCGCCGACCACCTTGTAGGGCAGCCCGACCCGGACCAGAACATCTTCTATGGAGCGGGACTGCGCGTTGGTGCGGTAGAAAATGGCGACGTCGCCGGGACGGAGGTTGTCCTCGTCCTGCAGACGGTCGATCTCCTTGGCGATGAACTGGGCTTCGTCGTGTTCGTTCTCACCCACGTAGCCGATGATCTTCTCGCCGTCGCCCTCTGCCGTCCAAAGCCTCTTCTCAGGCCTGTTCGGATTGCGGGAAATGACCGAGTTCGCGGCATTGAGGATGTTCTGGGTGGAGCGGTAGTTCTGTTCCAGCTTGATGGTGCGGGCATCCGGGTAATCGTTCTCAAACTCGACAATGTTGCGGATATCCGCGCCGCGGAAGGCATAAATGGACTGGTCGGAATCACCCACCACGGTGAGCTCGGCTGCCCCTTCTCCCTCTCCCACGATTTCCCGCACCAAGGCATACTGGGCGTGGTTCGTGTCCTGGTATTCGTCCACCAGGACATGCCGGAATCGCCGCCGGTATGACTCGGCTAACGCCGGGAAGGCGCGGAACATGTAAACGGTCTCGGCAATGAGGTCATCGAAGTCCATGGCGTTCGCCTGGCGCAGACGCTGCGTGTAGCCCTTGAATACCTCCGCAACGGCCTGTTCGAAGGGGTCGTTGTAGTTGGCGCTGGACGCGTAGGAGTCAGCGTCGATGAGCTCATTCTTGAGGGCGGAGATCTTGTGCTGAATGGCCTTGGGAGCGAAGCGCTTGGGATCCAGGTCCAGCCCTTTGGACACCAGGGTGATGAGCCGGAGCGAGTCCGCGGAGTCGTAGATGGAGAAGTTGGATTTCAGACCGACGTTGGGTGCTTCACGGCGCAAAATTCGCACACAGGAGGAGTGGAAGGTGGAAATCCACATGGTCTTGGCCCTGCCGCCCACCAACGCCTCAATGCGTTCACGCATTTCCGCGGCCGCCTTGTTGGTGAAGGTGATGGCCAGGATCTCCCCGTGATGGGCACGGCGGGTGGCGATAAGGTAGGCGATCCGGTTGCTGAGAACGCGTGTCTTGCCGGAGCCCGCGCCCGCAACGATCAAAAGGGCACTGCCCGAGTGCTTAACAGCCTCTTCCTGCTGCGGGTTGAGCCCGTGGAGAAGTTCGGCGGCGTCAGGGTTCCTGGGCCTGCCCTCCCGTGAGGTTTTCTCCGTTGAAAGGTGGCTTCCGCTGTCCGTTTCAGGTTCATTGCCGCCGCCATTTTCAGGCGCCGAGCCACCGCTGCCGGCGCGCACTTTAGTCAGTGCAGCCGGGTGGGAGGCAGCTTTGAAAGGACCGTCCGCGTACGGGTCAAACAACATATCCATGATGGGTACAAGTCTAGGCGGTGGGGCCGACAGCAAGTTCGCACAGGCAATCCAGGCCCGAATCACTCCAGTTCAGGCTCCGGTTCCCGGCTCTGATCTCAGACCGGGGTTCTTATCCGACCGAACCGGACAACAACGCCTCACGGAGCTCGCGGACCGCCGTCTGCCCTCCGGCCATAAACCAGTCCAGCCCGTTGACCCGAACCGTATCCGCGGAGCCGCCAGCGGCCCGGACGATCGCTTTCCCCGGGAGCCAGTCCCACTCGGGGCAGCTGTGCTGGAACCAGCACCCCAGTTGCCCGTCAGCCACGCGGCCCAGGTCGCAGGAGCCGGAGCCGAGCATTCGAAGGGCGGCAGCGGACGTGGCAGCAGCGTGCCACGGCATCGCGCACATGGGGTCCGCCAGCCAGCCGGGGTGGATGTACGTGGCTGCGCCAAGTTCCGCCAAGGGAGTGCCGGAGCGCCCTGCGCCGTTGGAATGAAAGGTGGAAAGGCGTTCACCGTTCAACGTTGCGGTCCGGGCAAGCCCGCCAAGCCACAGTTTGTCCTCCTCCGGCTGGAAGATCGCGCCCAGCACCACCCCGGACGCGTCTTTCAAAGCGATAGCGGAGCACCAATACGTCGAACCGTGGAGGAAGTTGTAAGTGCCGTCCACGGGGTCGATCACCCAGGTCCGTCCGCTGCTCCCGGCGATTGAAGTACCCTCCTCCCCCAGGATTCCGTCCTCGGGGCGGCAGCGCTGCAGCTGCTCCAGCACGTAGGCTTCAGCTGCGTGGTCTGCTGCCGTGACGACGTCGGAAATCGACGTTTTACGCTGGCCTTCCAGCCCTCCCTGGCGCATCATCAGGGCGAGGGTTCCGGCTTCCCTGACCAGTGCTTCTGCCAGCTGGTAGTCGTCCATGGACGCGGAAAGTTCCGCGGCGCTGTGCTTGCCAAGTTTGTGTCTTCCAAGTTCGGTCACGCGTCCCAGCCTATCTGCACGGGCAATAATGGAGCCATGGCCAAAACACCCGCACAGCGGATCAAAAAGCATGGAACCAAGGCTGAGATCCCTCAGCACCATCTTCCTGCTGTGATGAACCCAAGCACGGCGCGTAGCCCCCAGAAGGCGCAGAACAACAGCAATCTGATCCTTATTGCCGGTTTGGTGGCCAGCCTCTTCCTCTTTTGGTATCTGCACCTGCTTACCCTCGATCAGCTGACCCAGCTTTCGGGCGGGCTGGCTATGCCGGATTCCCTGTTCGGCGGCTTTGATGCCTCGTACGTCGAGCAGTTGCGCCAAGCCATGGATGCGGATGCCGTGGGACAGCTCAACTACCTGCACAAGACGGCTGGAATCCTGTTTCCCCTCATTTTCGGCTTTACCTGGCTCCTGCTGATCGGCACGAACGTTGCCCGAAAGCCGCTCCGCTGGGCTCTCTGGGCCATCCCCCTTCTCTTCGTCGCTGTCCGTTTGTGGGGCAATGCGGCCATCGATTCCATGATGGCGATGTCAACGCCCGACGCCGGTGCTGTTGCGCTTGCCTCCACGCTCACCGTTGCCGGCTGGGTGCTCTTTTTGCTGAGCCTGCTGGGCGGCGCGGTTGCGTCTTTCCTGGGACGGAAGCCCCGGAAACACCGATAGAAGGGTCCCCGCTTACTGAGCCTGGATGCGCGCTGCTTTCCGGATCTTGCGCTCTTTGTGGACCCGCTGGGCGATCACCAGGCCCGCCGCTGCAATGCCAGTGGTCACCGGATAGCCCATCAGCCGCTCCAGGGTACCTGGCTCCGGGACGTCCATCCGGGTGATGCCACCCACCACGAGGGCAGACAGGGACACCACTCCGCAGCCGAGGATGAACCATGCCAGCGGTGTCTTGCTGAGCCAGATGGCGCCAAGGGTGGCCAGTCCCAAGGCACCCGCGATGAAAAACATCAGCGCCCCGGCAAAATGCAGCGGAGATCCAACGTCCTCCGGAACCAGCCCCACCAGCATTGTTCCGGCCCCCGCTGTCGCCATGAAGAGCCGGACCACTATGGCTGCATGCCAGGGTTTCTCGCCCGGCAGTGCTCGCACGCCCGGCTTGGCTGCAACGCAGAGCAATCCTGAACTGAGCAGCAGCGCGCCCAGCAGAATGCCAAGCCCTTGGACAAAGAATGAAGCGTTCATGAGGAGGTGCAGCGGAGAGCACACAGCCCGACCATCGAAGATTCCGCAGGTCACCGCGCCCAGATCGCTGATAAAACCCGTTCGGCGGTCATACGGCTGCGGGCCTGCCCAGGCACCGATCACGGCCGATTCAGCCGCAAAATACTGAAGAACACTGAGAACGGACCAGGCTCCGATGTATTGCCGCGTCGAGGCTGTATCAGGAATATAGACAAGGGCGGTGGCTGGCAACGGGGCAGAACTCATGCCAAGAGCGTAGTACGCGCCAGCACCTTGTATGCTTGTAACCGTGCCCGAACAGGATGGCCTCGTGCCGGCCGGTTCGGACGCCCGCCCTCGTAGCTCAGTGGATAGAGCACGGCTCTCCTAAAGCCGGTGTCGTTGGTTCGATTCCAATCGAGGGCACTTGAATTCGCACACGCCGGACGCCGCTTCCGCTGTAGACCTGCGCGCGTATCTTGTTGGCTCTTGGTCGGTGGACCGTACCCTATGGGATCGGTCCGCGGACACCCGCGGTACGTTCACCGGCGTCGCCATTTTTAGTGAAACGGACGACGGCGGCCTCCGCTTTCGCGAAGAAGGAACGGTGCACTGGGCAGCTCCTGGCGGCGAACCCTTCACCGGCCCTGCGCAACGTGAGTATGTTCTGCACGCCTCTGACAGGCCCGACACCCTTGACGTTTTCTTTCCGGACGGACGCCCCTTCCACCGGATGAGTTTCCTCCCCGCTGATGACTCCGAACTCCATTGGTGCGATCCCGATACCTATCGAGTGAAATACTCGCTGGTCAGCCGGGACGAATACCGCTACAGCTGGGACGTCAGCGGTCCCGGGAAGAACCTCTTGCTGGAATCGGTGCTGCGCCGCGCCGTCGTGCCAGGCGCCGGAGGCGGGCGATGACACCGCGCATCGTGGTTTCCGCCGTCTGTGTCTTCGACGACGCCGGGCGCCTGCTCACGGTCCGCAAGCGGGGCACCGACAAGTTCATGCATCCCGGCGGCAAGCCTGAACAGGGCGAAACTGCGGCGCAGGCTGCTTCCCGTGAGCTCCTCGAGGAGGTAGGGATCGCCGTCCCGCCGGAGCATCTTCGGCTCATGGGGGTCTGGATCGCAGCGGCTGCGAATGAGGCCGCCACGGACATCGAGGCTACTGTGTACACCGCTCCCGGCGTCTGGTCGGCCCACCCCTCAGCAGAAATTGCTGAGATCCGCTGGCTGGATCTCACCGCCGAGCTTCCGCGGGATCTGGCTCCGCTGCTCACAGACCACATCCTGCCGGCCCTGTCCGGGACAACCTAGAGCTCGGGAACGGCCTCTTCGGCAACGGCGTGGGCCTCTGCGAACTGCGTGTGATAGAGCTCGGCATAGCGGCCATCGGCTGAAAGCAACTCGGTATGCGTCCCGCGTTCCACGATTCGGCCTTCCTCCACAACAAGAATCATGTCCGCTGCACGGATGGTGGACAGGCGGTGGGCAATCACGACGGCGGTGCGCCCCTCCAGCGCAGCCCCCAACGCAGCCTGGACTGCTGCCTCGTTGGTGGAGTCCAAGGCAGCTGTAGCCTCATCCAAAATCACCACCCGCGGCTGTGCAATGAGCAGGCGGGCAATGGTCAGACGCTGCCGTTCGCCGCCGGAGAGCCGGTATCCGCGCTCCCCCACAACCGTGTCCAGTCCGTCCGGGAGGGACCTGATCATGTACTCCAGCCGCGCCCGGCGCAGCACGTCCCACATGTCGTCTTCTGTGGCCTCGGGCCGGGCAAGGCGTAGGTTGGAGGCGATGCTTTCGTGGAAAAGGTGCCCGTCCTGGGTCACCATTCCCAATGTCGCCCGCATCGAGTCGAAAGTGACGTCGCGGACGTCTACTCCGGTGCCGGGCAGGGTGCCACCGAGGCGCACGGCGCCGGAATCGACGTCGTACAGCCTGGCGAGCAGCTGGGCGATGGTGGACTTACCTGCTCCCGAAGATCCTACGAGTGCTACGGTCTGGCCAGGCTCCACCCGGAAGTTGATGCCGTGCAGCACTTCCTCCCCACCCCGGGTGTCCAGGGTGGACACGTCCTCGAGGGAAGCCAGCGATACTTTGTCCGCGGATGGGTAGGCGAAGCGGACGTCGTCGAACTCCACGGCCACCGGTCCCGGTGGTACCTCGACGGCGTCGGGTTTCTGCTGGATGAGGGGCTTGAGGTCCAGTATTTCAAACACGCGTTCGAAGCTGACCAATGCACTCATGATCTCGACGCGCGCATTGGAAAGGGCGGTCAGGGGCGCGTAAAGCCGTGTCAGCAGCAATGCCAGCACCACGACGTCGCCCGCGGCCAGCTGGCCGCCGAGCGCCAGCCAGCCACCCAGCCCGTACACCAAAGCGAGCGCCAAGGCGGAGACGAGTGTCAGTGCGGTCACGAACGTGAACTGAAGCATGGCTGTGCGGACGCCGATATCCCTGACCCGGCCGGCGCGGACCGCGAATTCCCGGGATTCTTCATCCGGGCGCCCGAAGAGCTTCACGAGGGTGGCACCGGGAGCCGAGAACCGTTCGGTCATCTGCGTGCCCATGGCCGCATTGTGCTCGGCGGCTTCGCGTCGAAGGTCCGCCAGCTTCGACCCCATCCGGCGGGCCGGGATGAGGAAGATAGGCAGCAGGACCATGGCCAGCACTGTCACCAGCCAGGATTTCTCCAGCATCACTACGAGGGTCAGCAGAAGCGCCACCACGTTGCTGACCACCCCCGAGAGGGTTCCGGCGAAGGCCGCCTGCGCCCCGATCACATCGTTGTTGAGCCGGCTCACCAGCGCCCCGGTCCGCGTCCTGGTGAAAAACGCTATGGGCATTTTCTGGACGTGGTCAAACACCCTGGTGCGAAGGTCAACGATCACGCCCTCGCCAATGGTGGAGGAGAGCCAGCGTGTCAGCAGGCCGATGCCCGCTTCCGCCACCGCGACGGCGGCAATCAGCACAGCGAGCCAGATCACTACTGAAGCCTCAACTCCAGCGATGATCGCATCCACCACCTGGCCCGCAAGGAGCGGAGTCGCCACAGCCAGGACCGCCATGACGATCGAAAGCAGCACGAAGACAAACAGCTTCCGACGGTGCGGGAGGGCAAAGCCGAAGACCCGCTTAAGCGTCTCCTTGGAGAACGATCTGGAGCCGCCTGAGGCCCGGCTGATCTTGTAGAGGGAGCTCCAGGCCACCCCGTCCATGCTCATCGGTTACGCCCGGTCCTTGCGGCGGAACGGTCTTTCGCGCTTTCAACAAAACCGCTCCCGGACGATTCCGTGACCGTTCCGGCGAGGACGTGCCATCTGACATCGAGACGGACATTTTCGAGCAGGCGCCTGTCGTGGGTGACCAGCAGAAGAGCCCCGTCGTAGCTTTCCAGGGCCTCCTCCAACTGCTCGATGGCGGGAAGATCCAAGTGGTTGGTGGGTTCGTCAAGGACCAGCAGATTGACTCCCCGCGCCTGGAGCAGGGCGAGCGCAGCCCTGGTCCGCTCGCCAGGGGACAGTGAGTCGACAGGCCTGGACGTATGATCCGCTTTCAGCCCGAACTTGGCCAACAGTGTTCGGACCTCGGCCTGCGTCATGTCAGTAAGCACAGCCTCCACTGCGGAGGAGAGCGTCAGGTGTCCCGCGAGGAGGCCACGTGCCTGGTCAATCTCACCGATGGCCACCGAGGCACCCATTGACGCTGTTCCCTCAACGGGTTGCTGCGACCCCAGCAGGAGCCTCAAAAGGGTGGACTTTCCGGCGCCGTTCGGGCCGGTTATCCCGATCCGCTCCCCCGCATTGAGCTGCAGGTTCACGGGACCCAAGGTGAACTCCCCCTGCCGCACCACAGCGTCCCGCAGCGTAGCCACTACGGAGCTGGAGCGGGGAGCCTGCCCGATGCTGAACTGGAGCTGCCATTCCTTGCGGGGCTCCTCCACTTCATCCAGCCTGGCGATGCGCGATTCCATTTGGCGCACTTTCTGGGCCTGCTTTTCCGATGATTCGGTGCTGGCTGCGCGCCTGATCTTGTCATTGTCCGGGCTTTTCTTCATGGCGTTCCGGACACCCTGGGAGCTCCATTCCCGTTGCGTACGGGCGCGCGACACCAGGTCGGCTTTGGTGGACTCAAACTCCTCATAGCGCTCCCGGGCGTGCCGCCTTGCGACGGCGCGCTCCTCAAGGAATGCCTCATAGCCGCCGTCGTAGACGGAAACGGAATTCTGGGCAAGGTCCAGCTCGACGATGGTGGTGACACAACGGGCCAGGAATTCACGGTCGTGGGAGACCAGGACCACACCGCCACGAAGGCCCTGCACAAACGCCTCAAGCTTTGCCAGTCCCTGAAGGTCCAGGTCGTTGGTGGGCTCGTCAAGGAGGACGACGTCGAAACGGCTGAGCAGCAGAGCAGCCAGTGCCACCCGTGCTGCCTGGCCGCCGGAGAGACCCGTCATAAGGGCATCGGTGCCGGTTTCGAGGCCGAGATCGGCCAGGACCGGAGCGATACGCTCCTCCAGGTCCGCTGCCCCCGAAGCCATCCACCGGTCAAAGGCCAGCGAGTAGGCATCCTCGGATCCCGGCGCTCCGGATCCCAGGGCCTCGGCCGTCGCCTCCATGGCCATCGTCGCTTGGGCGCACCCGGTCCGGCGCGCAATGTAGCCGCCGACGGTCTCGCCGGCGATCCGTTCATGCTCCTGCGGCAGCCACCCGACAAAGGCATCCGACGGCGCCAGGCTGACGGTGCCGTCCTGCGGCTGATCCACACCGGCCAGAAGGCGAAGCAACGTCGATTTTCCGGCTCCGTTGGCTCCAACTACTCCTACAACATCGCCCGGTGCCACGGTGAGGGAAAGATTTGAGAAAAGGGTGCGGTGATCGTGACCGCCGGAAAGGTCTTTGGCAACAAGGGTTGCAGTCATTGGTCCATCCTCTCACCGCGCCAAACAGCGGAAAAACATCCGGACGTAGAAGAACCCGTTGATCCGGACTTGGGGGGTGTACGGACCAACGGGTTCGACCATCTAGCATAGTTGATACATCCCGCCGGCGCAAAGCCGGGCACTCCTCCCAATGCAGGAAGCCGTCCATGCCAGTCCCCGCCAAGGCTTTCCAACGATGGCTCCAAGGAGTTGCACCATCAGCGAGCATGGCCGATATCAGCCGCCTATCGGGCATCAAGCGCACCACCTTGGCGCAGCAACTGGTTCGTGGCAAAGTGGCCGAGTCAACCCTCGTCAGCGTCAGCCGCGCCGTCGGCATCAACCCAGTGACTGCACTTGCCGTCTTTGACACGTTCGCAGACCTGCGCAAGGAACAATCACCACCGAGGCCGGCGGAGCTGGTCAGCCAGATCGCCACGACTGATCTGCTGCATGCGGTAATTGCACGTTCGATCCCGGACGATCCGGGATCGCCGCCGGTGCCGCAGCCGCCGCTCATCCCCGCACCTCACGCAACCTCCGTGAGGAACTGGGTGGACGCCATCGACGACGGCGAGTTGAGGCACCGGGTCTCAGCCGCTACCGGCATCGCCCCCCAAAATTATTCTGCCCAGCTGACAGCCAACCGGCTGACCCCGGAGCTGGCAATTGCAACTGCCGTGGCAGCGGGTGTGGCTCCAACGAGCGGTTTGGTCGCAACCGGCCTCATCACCGAAGAGGAGGCAGGGTGGGCCCCTGAAGCACGGCAACGCGCTTTGGCCGGTTTGTCTGACGGGGAACTCGCTTCCTTGGCGGGAGACCGGCTGCAAGCCATCGGCAGGACACTGCGCCGCCAGGAACAGGACCATGAGCGAACAGAAAAAATTTGGGAGAACCTCGGATGATCGAAATCCTGCAGTGGTCCACGCTGGCGGTATGTAGTGCTCTGGCTCTGGCCCGGATACCCAGCGCCCTCCGTGGCCGTAACCGTTCCCTGTTCGCCATCTTTGTCCTTGCTGCGCTGGCGATCCTCCTGAGCATCGAACAGCCGTACATGGCCGTGGATTTCTGGCTGGGTTCCGAAAACTACGCCAACCTGGTTCTCCGGTTCATCATCTATGTGACCGTCTTTCTTGCTGGACGGGGTGTGGCCAAGGCATTCGATGACTCCCGGGCCCTGCGCCGCCTTACCGGGCCTGTTGGTGCCGGCGTTCTTGGCCTCATCATGCTTGCCACCGTTGTTCTTTTTCTCCTAGCAGACACAGCCGGTTCCTCTACCGGACTGGCAGCCCTTCCCGGCAGGAGCCCGGAAAACGGCCTGCTTATCGGGCTTTACGCTGCTGCCGGTCGGCTCTATCCGGCGTATGTAGCGGCATGCCTGTTGCCAGTGACGCTTAGGGCTGTGACCCAGTCACTCCCGGGCGCCGTTCGCTGCGGGGCGGCCCTGCTGTCCCTTGGATTCGTTGCACTGATGCTGGGCATGCTGTTCCCCGTCATCCCGGCCTCCCTTGGATTCCTCCAGCCGGTCATCAACTACACAGCCGTCCTGGCCCTCATGGCCGGACTGGCCAGCATTTGGATCGGCAGGGTCCTGCTGAGGCGGACCAAGCCGTCACTGAGGTCATTTACCGAAAAGTAATCACAGGACTTTCACAAAATCATTAGAACATGAGACAATCATGAATGTGTGAACACCTTGTAGCGGCGTCGGGGGTAGGGATAATCTGCTCGATGCCCGCTCGGTGTAAGCAATGTTGGGGGGATGAGTGGTGGCGGGCTGTTGGGGACCGCCCCCACTCAGCCTATTTAACCGCCTCGTCGGGGTAGAGAGCGTCCGCTACCGCACGAACCTCAGCGTCACCAACTGGAACGGCCGCAGTGTCAACTCAGCAGAATCATTGCCGGCGCTGACGCCAGGGGCATCAACCGGACGTTCCAGCAGGTCAACGGAGTGCACCGACGCAACCGGGAAGTTGGCTGTAATCAGGCCAGCGGACCGTTCCCCCAGTGATTCATAGAGCCTGACAATCACATCCCCGGAGCCGTCTTCTGCGAGTTTGACGGCCTCAATTACCAGCGCCTGGTTGAAGACCGAAAACAACGGCTCCACAGGCTGCCCGCCCCTGACGATCCGCGGGGCCAAGTTCGTGCGGTAGCCCTCTTCGACTGCGTCCGCTATCGTCGCTCCCGGACGGATGCTGACTGTGAGCTCATGCACCCCCCGGTCGGCTGCAGGATCAGGAAACTTCGCAGCCCGGAGCAGCGAGAGGCGAACGGTGGTGGTGGTGCCGCCGTCGTTCCTTACACTCCGGGTCACGTCATGGCCGTACGTGGAGGAATTCGAGATCGCCACGCCGTAACCGGGTTCGGCCACGTGGATCCACCGGTGGGCACAGATTTCGAACTTGGCGGTCTCCCACGATGTGTTGAGATGGGTCGGACGGAACACATGGCCGAACTGCGTCTCGGACGCAGAGCGGTCAGCCCGCACATCCAGCGGGAATCCGAGCTTAAGCAGCTTTTGACTCTCCTGCCAGTCAATGGCAGTTGAAATGGTCAGGGAGTCGGCTCCCGCCTCCAGGGAGATCCGCTGGGTCACCGCTGATGAGCCGGCCAGCCGCTCCACGACGACGACGGCGTCCCAGCCGCCGCGTTCGAGCGTTACAGACCGCGCCTCCTGCAGTGAGGTGACGTTGCGCCGGTAGAACTCATCGATGTCCCAGGCATCCCATTCGTTGGGAGTATCGCGGTGGAGTTCCAGATGGTTGCCGAACTGGCCGGGTGCTATCGCTTCGCGTCCGCTCGAGTAATCCATGAGTGAGGTCAGGAGTCCGTTGCCATCCACTACCGCTCGGATGACGCCGTTATCCAGGACGTACCCTCCTGCTTTTTCCGTCACTGTCACCGGAGTCTCTGAGCGCACTGGTTCCGCTGCCGCGAGCGCCGGGACCCCATTGCGTTCATGAGGCGCGGCATTCAGGAGGAACTTTTGATCGCCTTCCCCCAGCAGGGCAGCAGCTGCATCTCCGATGATGGCGTCGAGGCTTTCCATGACGGCCGCGTAGTTCCGCTCAGCGTCCTGATGGACCCAGGCGATCGAACTGCCGGGCAGGATGTCGTGAAACTGGTGCAAAAGGACCAACTGCCAGAGCCGTTTTAGCTCGGCCTGGGGATAGTCAAAGCCGCCGCCGGTGCGCACGGCGGCGGTTGCACACCACAACTCCGCTTCCCTCAGCAAATGCTCGCTGCGGCGGTTCCCCAGTTTGGTCTTGGCCTGGCTGGTGTAAGTGCCCCGATGCAGCTCCAGGTACATTTCGCCCACCCAGACGGGCAAGGGGCTGTACTCTGCTTCGGCTTCGGCAAAAAAGCTTTGGGGGGTCCCGATGCGGACCCGCGGCGAGCCCTCCAGATCAGCCGTCCGGTGCGCCGCTGCGACCATTTCACGCGTCGGTCCGCCTCCGCCGTCGCCATAACCGAAGGGAACGAGGGAAACGGTGCCGCGCCCGTGGTCCCGGTAGTTCCGTTCGGCATGGGCAAGGTCCCGCCCGCTCAGTTCCGAGTTGTAGGTGTCAACCGGCGGGAAGTGCGTAAAGAGGCGGGTACCGTCGATTCCTTCCCACTGGAACGTGTGGTGCGGCATCCTGTTCACCTGGTTCCAGGAAATCTTCTGCGTCAGGAACCACCGGCTTCCGGCCGCTTTCACGATCTGCGGAAGGGCAGCCGAGTAGCCGAACGAATCAGGAAGCCATGCCTCCTGGGAGTCCACGCCGAACTCCTTCAAAAAGAAGCTCTTGCCCTCAATGAACTGGCGCGCCATGGCCTCTCCGCCGGGCATGTTTGTGTCCGATTCGACCCACATTCCCCCCACGGGGACAAACTGTCCGGACGCGACTTTCTCCCGGATACGGCCGAAAAGCTCGGGGTAATACTCTTTCATCCAGGCCATTTGCTGGGCCGACGAGCAGGAGAACACAAAGTCAGGGTATTCGTCCATCAGCGCCACAACATTTGAGAACGTCCTGGCGCATTTGCGGATAGTTTCCCGGACGGGCCACAGCCAGGCTGAATCGATGTGGGCGTGACCTGTTGCAACGAGCCGGTGGGAGGACGCGTAGGCCGGCCGGGCCAGAACGGCGGCCAGCGCCTTACGGCCCGCAGCAGCAGTACCGGCGATGTCCTCCGGGTCCATGACGTCCATCATCCGCTCAAGGGCCCGGAGAATCTCGTGGCGGCGCGGAAGCTCCATCGGGAGTTCGTGCATCAGCCCATGGAGCGTCCAGACATCCTGCTGAAGCTCCCAAACCGTCTGGTTCAACTCAGCGATGGCGATGGTGCCGAGCCTGTACTGGGGCTCAGTTCCTGCGGTTACCTTGTCGCCATAGGGAGAGGGCGCAAAAGTCCAGCCCTGGGCCACGTCGGGGTTGGCGGCGGCTTCCACGTAGAAATCAATCGCCATGCCACTGCCCAGGAGCTTCAGCGGAACGTATTGGTTCCGCGGCGAAATGGCCTTAATGATGGTGCCGTCGGGACGCCAGGCGATCCCCTCACACTGGAAGCCGGGAAGTTCCGTTGTGAATCCGAGGTCGACGACGATTTCCACCGTTGTGTCCGGCAGCGTACCCCAGGAATCCGGCACCTCACCCTGCAGCCGAAGCCATTTTGTACTCCACGGCTTTCCCCAGGGGGCTCCGTGCTCCTGGGGCAGGAACTCCTGCCGGAGGGCTTCCATGACTGGAAGGGGCTCGTCAGGAACATCCCAGCTGCTCAGGGACAGTTCTGTGGTGCGGGTATATACGGCAGCACTGATACGTTCGCGCATAAAGCGGTCGAGACGCACTTCCGTGATCCGGCGGTCGTCGTGCACGTGATTCCTCTTTAGGCTCGTATCCGGGTAGCTGCTGACAAAGTCTCTGGCTGGGCCGTCACAATCAGCGTTCGCGCGGTCCAGTCATCCTCCCTGGCAGAAGACTGTTTCCATTCGATGGATGAAATCTTCTTGTCGGAAAGGGTAACACCAAGCCCGGATCCTATCCTGCCAGCGGCGTTGGAACCGTGATCCTGTGCTCCCCCGCGTAAACGTTAAGGCTGGTTGCCCGGCTGAAACCCACCAGCGTCATTCCGCTTGCTTCAGCCAGTTCCACAGCAAGGCTGGACGGAGCGCTGACCGCAGCCAGAGCCGGAATTCCCGCAAGCCAGGCCTTCTGGACAAGCTCAAAGGAGGCCCGTCCTGAGACCTGTAGTACGGTGCCGGCGAGGGGCAGGAGCCGCTCCCGCAATGCCCAGCCCACCACTTTATCCACAGCGTTGTGACGCCCTACGTCTTCCCTGAGGCAGAGGAGTTCAGCATCGCCGTCCTCCTGTATCCGGAAGAGGCCTGCAGCATGGACTCCCCCCGTGGAGTCAAACAATGACTGGGCCGCGCGAAGCCTCTCGGGAAGGGAAGTGAGGGTGGCGAGCGGTATCGGCGTGGCGTCTGCCGCCGGGCTGAACCGGGACGATTTCCGTACGGCTTCGATTGAGTCTGTGCCGCAAATGCCGCAGGAACTTGATGTGTAGACGTTCCTCCCGGTTTCGGGAACTGCTACGTCAGGCCGCAACTGTGCCTCCACCACGTTGAAAGTCTGCACCCCGTCCTCGTCCTCGCCGGCGCAAAACCTCAAGGAGAGGAGCTGATCCGGATCCCAGATGACACCCTCGGAGACGAGGAATCCGGCCACGAGGTCAAAATCATTCCCCGGTGTCCTCATAGTTACGGAGAAGGAGAGAGTTCCGAGCCTGATCTCCAGAGGCTCCTCGACGGCCAGGACGTCCTCTTTGTGCCGGACCGGAAAGTCGATTGCGCCCGGAGAGCCGTCCATCACGAACTTGCGGATCTTGCGGCGTACGCTCATGCGTCCCATGGGTCAACCCTGGCTTTCGTTCATGTCTCCATCATTGCAAGCGCGGGCGGGCTATGCCAGCGAGCGCTGTTCACAAGGAAACGAGCGCTGTTCACAAGGAAAACGGTCAATCCAGGAGTGCACTCCAGTCCACAGGACCATCCGCCGCTGCGCCTTTCCTTGCAGTCCTTTTGCCGGGCTTTTTCCCCGCTGTCTTCCCGGCTCCCGCGTCGGCACCGGATCCCGGGGCGGCAACGCTTGATCCCCAGGGCAGGGCGAAAGCGGGAACCAGCTCCCCGAGTTGCACCCCGTGAGGCGGCACCACCAGCACGCCGTCAGCCGAGGCAAGTCCGCGCATCATGCCCGGTCCCGCATGCTTCGCCGGCGACGCCATGCCATAGAGCAACCGGTAAGGCATCAGCCGGGTCCGCCCGGGGTCAGGCTCGATGGTCGTCCCGCTTGGTACTTCGCTGACGGGCGGCATCGGCTGGTGTCCAAGGGCAGCCAGAAGGGGTGCCCCCACGGTGGACAGGGCCAGCATCGCTGCCAACGGATTTCCCGGCAACCCCAGTACGAACCTGCCGTCAGGCAACTCGGCAAGCACCACCGGGTGGCCGGGCCGCATGGCCACTCCATCAATCAGGAGCCGTCCGCCCAGGTCGGCAACTGCCTGCCGGAGATGGTCGGTGCCGCTGCGTCCTGTGCCTCCGGTGGTGATGACGACGTCGGCCGGGAGGCTTTCCGGGGCCGGGAGGCTTTCAGGGGCCGGCAGGCTCTCCGCTGCAGGCAGGCCGCCGTCCGGTTCAGGAACGCTGTCTTCCAGGCCCGCGCGCCAATCGGCATAGCCGTCCCCGATCTTGGCCTGGGACGCGCAGATCCCCCCCAGCATGGCCACGACGGAGGCCAGTTGCGGTCCGAACGTATCCCGAACCTGCCCCGGCGCAGGCAAGCCGTCACTGACCACCTCCGCGCCTGTCAGGAGCAGCTTTACCACCGGTTTGCCCAGAACTTCGACGGTGTCATGGCCGGCAAGGGCGGCAAGCGCAATGTGGGCGGGGTTCAAAACCGTGCCGCTCCGGACAAGCGTCTCCCCGTTCATGGCCTCCTCCCCTGCCTTGCGGATGTGCTGGCCATTCCGGGGCTCACCTGGACGTGCGCCCCCGCCTACAGCAAGGACCGGAAGGCCGTCCTCGTCAGTTGTCAGAACTCCGCTCTCACTCCGTAACACCGCTTTTGCGCCGGGCGGGACAAGGCCCCCGGTCACAATGGGGCTGGCCTCATGGGGAGCCAATCGCTGTCCCGGTTCCGAGAGGATCCACGGTCCGGTGCCATTCACCGCCCAGCCGTCCATAGCCGAGGACGCGTAGTGGGGGATGTCCTGCAGCGCCACAATGTCTGTTGCCAATGTCCTGCCAATGGCATCGGCTAGCCTGACTGGCCCGGCCGGAATGGGGCTGGCGCAGTTGAAGGATGCCTGCCTGGCCTCTTGCCAGGTGTGGGCAAGGTGCTGGGGAGGCGTGTCGACGCCGTCGTCGGGCGATTCTTTCTCTGTGCGGGGCTGGGAGTGGTCAGAGGGACTTTCCCCTTCGGCCTCCGGAAGACCCGTTGTCATGCGCTGGGAACTCCAGTGTTTGCCGGCGGCTCGCCCGCGTAGTCCTTGGCCACGGTGCGGGCCACGCCCAGGGCGGCCTGCATCGAATGGGCATCGTTGGCCTGCCCGGAACCCGATGCCAGGCCGGCGGCAAAACCGGCAATGAACGTGGTCAGCGGGGCAGCGGGTCGCACGATGGAGTGGGCCGCTACTCCGGCCACGGCGAGCACTTCGTTGATGTCCACTTCGACGTTCTCCAGTTCGAAGGCCTGAAGCAACGCCCGGCACCACTCTTCCAGCGTCTCGTCCTGGCTTTTCACGAAGTGCCTCCAAATTCACCTGCCGTTGCGGACGCCACAACCAATGCGGGCCTTTACTGCTCCCGGTTGGACACCCCTAATGCGGCGGCATCGTCCCACGTGTCCACGTCGTCCGTGGACCCGGCAGGAACGGTAACCAACCTCACGTCAAGCCTAGCAAGGAGCGAGAAAACGGAGGCGTCCCTGAGTCCGCCCCGCAAACGGGCCTCGTCGACGGCGCGTTGCAGTGAATCCGTCCGGTAGAGCCCGGCCAGAGGCTGTTTCCTGCCTTGCGGGCTCACCGCCATCACTCCGTCGCTGCCGGAATCCGGGTTGGCGGCAGCAGCGGAAAAGCCAAGGTTTTGCCGGAGCACACCTACCGCGACGGCGGAGCGGGGCATGTCGCACGCCAGAATCAGTGTCAGCGGTGACGGCCTGCCGGTACGCCCTTCGGCCAGCGCTGCCACCCCTGCGGCAATCGCCGACGCCGGACCCGAATACGGCGGGTCCTCCCTCACGGCGAGGACCCCTGCTGGCAGCCCTCCGGGGTCCGGGCCCACTACCACCGTCTTAGCCGCTCCTTGCGCGGCTGCAATCGCACGCACAAGGAGGGTTTCGCCGTCGTACATCAACCCGGATTTGGGCACTCCGCCCAGACGAGAGGAACGGCCTCCGGCCAGGATCAGGGCATCAAAGGCCGCAGACATTGGTTCCACAAGACAAGCCTAAGCGGCCGGTGCGGGCCAGAACGCAACTCTGCCCGCGGGCTCGTGAACTCCCTACGCGGCGGATTCAGGGAGGAGGAAGGGATCCCATTCGGGCGTGGGCTTCTCAAGTTCTTTGATCTGCCAGATGGTGCCTACCGGAGGCGCGGGGGAAAACCTCAGCTTCCAGCCCATCTCGGATGGGGTGTGGTCTCCCTTGGCGTTGTTACAACGCAGACAGGCGGCTACAAGGTTGTCCCACGAATGCGCGCCACCCCTGGATTTTGGGTGGACGTGGTCAATGGTGTGGGCTGCCTTGCCGCAGTATGCGCAGCGGTGTCCGTCGCGGCGCAGCACGCCCCGCCGGCTCACTGCCGTCGCAGTGTTGTACCTTGGCCGGATATAGCGGTTGAGCAGGATCACGGACGGTCGGCCCAGGATCTCCTGCGGCCCGACGACGGGATCGTCGCCCTCGGCCACCACGCTGGCTTTTCCAGCGAGCACAAGCACCAGCGCCCGGCGGAAGGTGACTACCGCCAGCGGTTCATATCCAGCATTCAGAACGAGTGTGCGCATGCGCATACCTCTTCACGGCCGCACCCGTCAGGGGCACGAGGGCCGGCTGCCCTCGGCATGTCCGGGCTAAGGATCGACATCACCAGAGTAAACACTGAATGCCCGAATTGCCGAATCCAGCCTTTGCGGCGAGCCGCAATTCCGATTACGCTCCGTCTCCGAATCCTTGAGCGATGGGCAACGTCGTCGTGAAAAAAGCAGAAAGACCCCCGTCCTAAGACGGGGGTCCTTCCGAGAAGTTTCTCCTGGCGGCAGTTCCAGACCGTATGGGTCCAGAGCCAGGATGGGCTGCTGTTTGCTTGGAGCCGGTATTAGCCGCCTACGCGGATGAAGACCGGGCCGGAGCCGACGTTGACGCTGAACAGGGCGGTGGTTCCGCCGTTCCAGCCACCGTGGACTGCCTGGCCGTTGCCGACGTAGACCGCGATGTGGGCCATGCCCATTCCGCCGTTCTCGTAGTAAGCAAGGTCACCGGGCTGAGCTTCGGCAGCGCTGACCGTGCGGCCGAGGGACAGGTAACCTGCCGGCCAGCCGTGGTAGTTGATGCCGACGGCAGCCAGGGAGTTGGTTGCCAGCATGGTGCAGTCCTGGGCAACGCCGAGCTGGGCGTAGGCGGCAGCGGCGATTGAAGCGCCCATGCCACTTGAAGCTGCGGGTGCGGGAGCGGAAGCGGTAGCAGCGACCGTTGCCGTAGCGGCAGCGGCGGGAGCTGCCGGGGCGGCTTCCTGCACCTCGACGACAGGCTTGGGTGCTTCGACGACCGGAGCCGGCGTCGTGGAGACAGCAGGCTTCTCGTACGAGATAGCAATCGTGGAAGCGGCTGAAATTGTCGCCGGGGTGGCGGACTTCACTTCGAGGGTGGACGCAGAGGTGGATTCGCGCTGAACGCTCGTGTCTGCCGCGTTGGCGGCAATTCCACTGGTCAGGACCAGACCGGAGGCAGCAGCGATAACCGCAGCCTGACGGCCCACACCACCGGCGTTATCGCCGACGGACTTGGCAATGACAGCCAGCGAGTTGGTCTTGGTGACCTCGGCGCGGTGCCGTGCAATGGTTGCACGTGTAGTCATTAATTTTCTCTCTTTCGTATTCCTCGGACCGCGCTGGGCAGGCCGTGGGCTATGGACGTTCCGGCATCTTGGGGGTAGGCCGGAACGCCCCGAACGGGTTACTTAGCGAAGGGTGTAAAACGAGGAGGTGCCTGTTGCAGACACCGCGTGCAGGATGGTGCCCTGCGAGGGGTTCAGCGCGCTGATCATCATGCCGTTGCCAACGTAGATACCAACGTGGGCACCGCCGTTTTGCATGACCAGGTCACCGGGGGCGGGAGTGGAAGTGGGCGTCATGGACGTCCAGGCATTCGTACGGGGGATGCTGATGCCGGCCTGGGCGTAGACCCACTGGGTAAAGCCTGAGCAGTCCCAGCCGCTGGGAGTGGTGCCGCCCCACAAGTAGGGGCTGCCGATGCCGGTGTAGGCGATTGCTGCCAGGCCCGATGCAGCCGCTGACGAGGCGGCCGGCTTGTCGGTGGTGGCAGTCAGCTCGATTGCCGGTTCCTCGGACTGTGCCTGGACAGTCTCGATCTTCGGCGCTGCTTCGGTGGTCACGGACGGACGCTCAAAAACGACCTTGGCGGTCGGCTCCGCGGTTACCGCGATCTGAGTGGACTGTGAGCCTGATTCCGCGGTGGCGGCAACTCCAGGATTGCCCTCCGCCGCACTGGCTGGCAGGCCGGCAGCAAGAATGAGCCCTGAAGCAGCTGCAATGACAGCAGCTTGGCGACCAACGGTTCCCGCGTTGTTAGCAACGGCTTTAGATACGGAACCCAAGGGGTTCATGCGCACCGATTGAGCACGGTGGCGCGCAGCATTGTGGCGTGAAGACACGAAAGTAGCCTCTCCCAATGCCTACGAGGTGAGCTGTCGGATTCGGATGGGAGTCACCCGGCCACTTGGCTTCCTGAGAAGCTTCGCGACTTAACCCCAAGGTCTTCTTTCGAAGACCAAAATTGGTTCCCCCGCCTCTGCCAGACGATGTAATGCGAACGGACCTTGAGCGGTGGCAGAGTTAGGCAATCCACTCAAGAGCGCCAACTTCGGAAAAGTTGGCGTGGTTTAGACGGTACAGGACTTTGGATTGAATGTCACATTCAGGTCACGGCATGTCACAGAAATGTGAGAGTAATCCATCATCTAAATCAGAGCCAGCCCATGGGGTCGACAACTTCGCCGTTGACCATTACTTCGAAGTGGAGGTGGCAGCCGGTTGACGCGCCTGTGGTCCCGCTCAGGGCCACAGTGTCGCCCCGGGTTACTGTCTGGCCCACCTGGACATCGGACGAGGACAAGTGGTTGTACGTGGTTTCGAGCCCGTTACCGTGATCGATGACCACGCGGTTTCCGCCTCCGAAGGGATGCCAGCCGGCAAAAGTGACCGTGCCGCTGGCTGCTGCATGGACGGCGGTACCGCACTGGGCAGCGAAGTCCTGGCCGCGGTGGAATTCTCCGTAGCCGCCGGTGATGGGGCTGACGCGGTAGCCGAAGGGGGAGGCAGTTATGAGCGAATTCAGTGGGGCCCCAAGGCTTCCGGCAGACGCTGCCCGGCTGACGCTGCCGGCGGACTGCGCGCTGAGGAGTTGCTTGAGCTTGCCGTCGGGATCACCGGTGGTGGAAACGGTGGTGCGGCTGAAATCAACCTTTGCGCCCGCAGCTGCGGAGACTTCAGGCTGGACAGAGGCGGAAAGGGCAGCACCCGTGGAGCCGACGCCGCCGGTGGCTGCCAGGGGGCTTGTGGCCGGAACCGTGACTGTGAGGATCAAGCCTGTGGCTGCCAGGGCGATGCCTGCCTTTTGCCCTACACCACTGGCGCCGGCGAATTCTGTGACCTGACGAAAAGGGCTGCGTTTGCGGCGTGCATCCCGGTGCGGGTCCCGGGGACGGCCAGCGGCGGCGACAGCTTCGGATACTTGCAGCTCCAAAGCAGGACCGGTCGCACGGCGACGGCCCCTGGCGTTCTGGGTGGTCAAAGGTCTTCCTCTCTGGATAGCCTGCGAAGTTAGCTGTCGGATTCGGATCAGAGAGTGCAAAGATCCGGTCCGCCACGCAAGCTTTCCGGCACAGAGGAACCCTAAGAGGGACCCTTCGTTGGTGTGCTTGCTGCTGGCGGACTTCACCCCAAGGCTGTTTCTCAACAGCCGGTTGTGGTTCCTCCACCTCTGCCAGTAGGTGACTCGTGCACCTGATCTGCTGGCAGAGCTCGGCTTCAGATCAGGTAACGCTTTAGTATCGGCGCTAGTGCTCAACTATAGGCGATTAAATGGCGCAGTAATAATTTCGTTATATTTGGTCTGCTCCCACGCACACTGTCCCGGGCGGCCGCTGATGAGGGACGGTCAGCTGACCGTAACAAACACGTGAGCCGCAACTTCGGGCGGAAGTTCCAGCGCACCTTCGATGTCCGGCACGCGCACTGAGATGTATTCGCCCACTCGCTCCAGCGAAATGGTTGCCCCGGGCCGGATGCCACCTTCGTCCAACTGAACGAGGAGTTCGGGCTCCACCTGGATCGGTTCGGCAAGCCTGCTGATCCGGACATTGGAGTTGACCCGGTAAGCCGACATTGCCACCAGGAGATTAACTGCCCCGTCGCTGAGGGGCTGCGAGGCTTCCCCGCCCAGTGCAGCGAGCCCGGGGATGGGGTTCCCGTATGGGGACTCCGTTGGATGGTCGAGCATTTCGTAGATCCGACGTTCCACCCGCTCACTCATTACATGCTCCCAGCGGCATGCTTCATCGTGGACGTATGCCCAGTCCAGACCGATCACATCGGCGAGGAGGCGCTCGGCCAGGCGATGCTTGCGCATGACCTCTGTGGCGCGTTTCCGGCCTGTTTCCGTCAGCTCCAGGTGGCGGTCACCCGAAACAACCACAAGCCCGTCCCGCTCCATCCGCCCAATGGTCTGCGAGACAGTGGGCCCCGAATGACGCAGTCGCTCTGCAATGCGGGCACGAAGCGCCACAATGTTTTCTTCTTCAAGCTCCAAAATCGTCCGAAGATACATCTCGGTTGTATCGATCAGATCCGTCATCCAGCTCAGCTCCTCGAGCTCAGTATCTTGCGTCCGTCAGCCGTACCTCATGCCGGACCGTGCCGGCGGTCCCATGGGGCCTCCGCAACGCAGCCCGGCCCCGGTGCTGTACGTCAGGCCAGCTTAACGTATTTTGAACTACTCCGGATAATCACTACCCAACCAAATGAGCGACGGTGTTGGTCATGACCGCAGTGTGACGATCAAATTCCGTCAGTGGGCCCCGTCAGGCAGAATAAACGGGAGTCTTAGTTGCAGCAACCGTTACCTGCCGGGCCATCTCCTACGTCCAAAGTCGAAAATTGGAGCCATTGTGAGCGACACCAGCATCACTATTCCCGCCAACCTCCTACCCAAGGACGGACGGTTCGGTGCCGGCCCTTCCAAGGTCCGTCCGGAGCAGATGGATGCACTGGCCGCGGCTTCGGCAACGCTGCTGGGAACCTCCCACCGCCAGGCACCTGTAAAGAACCTTGTTGGATCCGTCCGTCAAGGCCTGAGCGAGTTCTTCCAGGCCCCGGAAGGCTATGAAGTCATTCTCGGCGTCGGCGGGTCCACTGCATTCTGGGATGTCGCCGCATTCGGGCTGGTGGAACGGAAAGCCCAGCACCTGTCCTTTGGTGAGTTCGGTTCGAAGTTTGCCGCTGCCACCAACAAGGCGCCCTTCCTTGAGACCTCCTCAATCATCAAGGCTGAGCCCGGCACCCGGCCCGCCCCTGCTGCTGAAGCCGGCGTTGACGTCTACGCCTGGCCGCAGAACGAGACCTCCACCGGTGTTGCCGCCCCCGTCAAGCGTGTCCTCGGCGCTGACGAGGGTTCACTGGTCCTGGTGGACGCAACCTCCGCTGCGGGCGGGCTCGCCGTGGATGTGGCCGAAACTGACGTCTACTACTTTGCGCCGCAGAAGAACTTCGCCTCCGATGGCGGCCTGTGGCTCGGGCTGTTTTCCCCGGCAGCTTTGGAGCGGGCAGCCCGGATCAAGGCGAGCGGCCGGTGGATCCCCGATTTCCTCGATCTTCAAACGGCAATCGACAACTCCCTGCTGAACCAGACCTACAACACGCCCGCGTTGGCCACGCTGGTGACATTGGACGCCCAGGTGCAGTGGCTCAATGCCAACGGAGGCCTGGACTTCGCAGCGAAGCGGACAGCAGACTCTGCCGGCCGCATCTACGACTGGGCGGATGCTTCCGAGTATGCGACGCCGTACGTCGTCAATCCTGAGGACCGCTCCAATGTCATTGCCACCATAGACTTCGATGACTCCATCGACGCTTCCGCGATCGCCAAGGTGCTCCGCGCCAACGGAATCGTTGATACCGAGCCCTACCGCAAGCTGGGACGCAACCAGCTGAGGATCGCCACGTTCGTTGCCATCGAGCCCGATGACATCACCGCATTGTTGGCCAGCATCGATTACGTGGTAGCTGAACTGAAGAAGTAGCAGCCTGCAAGTCCTGCAGAGAAAAGATCTAAAGACAGCGTCCGACGGCGCCGCCCGGGATTACGTCCGGCGGCGCCGTCGCCGTCTTTGGTTAAACGGTTCCCTCTGTGGAAGGGCCGGCCTCATCAACGGGCTCAGCCTCATCGAACGGCTCAGCCTCATCGAACGGCTCGTCCTCATCGAAAGACTCAGACGACTCGGCTGAAGGCGCCGTCTCTGGATCGGAAACTTCCGGCACAGCGTCAGCCACTGCTGCGGCGATAAGCCCCTTTGCCGCGGCGTCAATCCCGGTGTCCGCTTCTTCAGAATGTTCTTCGCTGATAATCTCATCGTCTTGGCGGGCATCCTCGGGGCGCACGCGCTCCGCCCAGGGAACCCATTCAGGGGCAAGAATCGAGTCCTCGGACGGAAGCAGACCCAGTTCATTGACGGTCACGGTCTTGGACCGGGAGTTCCTTGTCAGAACGGCGTACCACTGCCAGCCCTGATAGCCGGCAAGCTTCGATTCGAAAAGGTGCGTTACAACACGGTCCCCTTCCGTCCGGGCAGCCAGATGCCGACCGACCTGCGAGGCCGGGGCGATTCCCTCTACTGCTGTCCTGGCAACATCCACGGCCGCAGCCAGAAGCGCATCCGGTTTTCCGGTACGCCAGACCGGCACGCCTGTACGTCGCTTTGCAGGCTTTGATTCAGTCTGATCGGATTCCGAAGTCATGTGGGGGCCTTAAGCGTCCAGCTCGTCGGCGACCTTACGCAGGGCAGCGGCAATGGCCTTGCCCTTGTTACCCTCCGGGTACTTCCCGGCGGAAAGCGTTCCCGAGAGGTTGTCCAGCACGGTCACCAGGTCCTGGACCACCGGCGCCAGGTCCTTTGCGTTGGTGCGCTTGGCCTTGGCTATGGACGGCGTCTTGTCCAGGACACGCAAACCCAAGGCCTGGGCGCCCTTCCGGCCATCCGCTACGCCGAACTCAACACGTGTTCCTGCCTTGAGTTCCGTGATGCCCTCGGGCAGCGAAGACTTGGGCAGGAACACCTCTTGGCCATCTTCCCCTGCAAGGAAACCGAAACCTTTGTCCTTGTCGTACCACTTGACCTTGCCGGTGGGCATGCAATCAACCTTCTTCATTCTTCTGCGACTGGGAAACAGCCGTCCGCCGCCGCTAATTGGGCGGGTTTGGGCATGACGCCTGATCCATATTGGTCTGTTACGTCAACATTATCCTGCCGGGCCCCTGTTTCCTGCTTTCAGCCCGTCGGAGCCAGGCTGTTAGCGTTGCATCATGATTCCCTCCCGCTTCCAGCGGCCCTTCCAGATCTTGGCCGCTGCCGTGGCCATTCTGTCCCTGATCGCAGTTGGCGCCGTTATGGCCCTGGCTTTTGCAGGCATTGTTGCACCTGTCTGGATTACGTCGACGGCGCTGTATGGCTTACCGCTCGCGTTCCTGCTGATGCTGGCCCTGATTGCAGACGGAGTGGTCCGCCGGCGGGCAGGAAAGCCGTCCGGGCGGTAACGTTGGACTGATGTCCCTTATTCGCGCGCTCAGCAAGGAATTGGAGGCGCGCAGCGATGAATCGTTGCGGGCTCTTTTCTCCGCGCGACCGGACCTCATCTCTCCTGGCGTACCGGATTTCGCAGCCTTGGCGGCCCGCGCCAGCGGCAGGGTCAGCGTCCAGCGTGCCTTGGAGCGGCTGAACCGCCCCCAAATGCAGGTGCTGGAGGCACTGCACCTGTGCACCAACACTGACACCGGCCACAGCGCCTCCGCACCGGTCCTGAAAAAAGTGATCGCTGGTTCCACCCTCTCGGTGATTGAGCAGCTGCTGCACTCGCTTCAGGAGCTGGCACTGGTGCAACGTGCCGAACCTCCCCACGGTACGCCGCCTGCGGCCACCAGGCATCGCTTTTATCTCCCCGTTGGGAGCCTCAGGGACGTCGTTGGAATCTATCCGGCAGGGCTGGGTCGGAGCTATACCGAACTGGTCCGCCTGCAACCGGCCTTTTCCCAACGCGTAGTGCAGATCGTGGCAGAGCTGCGGGCAGCAGGTGCAGACATCCATCCCGCCACGACCCCCATGGACGCGGCCCTGTCCCTTCAGCATTGGACCTCGTCGCCCGAGTCGCTTCAGGAGATCCTTGCCTCTGCCCCGGGCCGGACCACTGCCCTGCTCGCCCGGTTTGGAAACTGGGCGATGGGAGCTGTTCCCCAGGCACAGCGCCGGACGTCGCTGGCAAACGAAGGTCACGACGTCGGGCCTGTCGACTGGCTCTTGGCCAGGGGCCTGCTTGTCCCCCTGGACGCTGCCCATGTGGAACTCCCCCACAGCGTGGGCATGTCCCTCCGCGGAGGGGCAATCATCGAGCACTTCACCCTGAAGCCACCGGTACCGAAACTCGGGTTCACCACCTCGGCACTGCGCCGCAACGCCGCCCTTGGCGCGATCGCCGAAACCCTTCGCCTCACCGGCGAGCTGCTCTTTGTTGTCCGTGGCCAACCCCTGGTAACTTTGCGCAGCGGGGGCGTCGGGGTACGCGAAATGAGGCGCCTTGCAGAGGCGCTGCGGATTGAACTGCAGCAAGCCAACCTGCTCGTTGAGCTGTGCGCCCTCGCCGGGCTCTTACGGCTCGACGTCGACAGTTCTTCGTGGGTTCAGCCGCCCCAGCTGGAGTGGCTAACGCTGCCCCGCCAGGAACAGTGGCTGTGGCTCGTCAATGCCTGGCTTGCCAGTGAACGTGCTCCTTCGCTCGTCGGTCAGCCCGTGTCAACCCAAGGAGCCGCCACAAACCGAGGAGCGGCGGGCAGCGTCATCAATGCACTGTCCGCGGAGGCCCAACGGCCCGATGCCCCGATCGTGCGCAAACGGATCCTGGAAATACTCCATGAGTTGACTGTTGAGGCTGCGGCGCCTGACGGGAAGGCCCCGGTGCTGGATGCTGCCGCGGTCCTGGAGCGCGCCGAATGGGCCCAACCCCGGATGGCCCGGCGCTTCGGCTCCCTGATCCGTGGTGTCCTGGCCGAGGCGGAGATGTTGGGCTTGATCGGATCCGGGGCACTCAGCCAACTTGGCGCTGCCGTGGCCTCAGGCCGGCCTGACGATGCTCTGGATATGCTGGGCGAGCACCTGCCGGCTGCCCTGAACCATGTGCTACTGCAAGCGGATCTTACTGCTGTTGCGCCTGGCTATCTCGCGCCGGAACTCAGCGAAAAGCTCCTCGTGATGGCCGACGCGGAAGGCCAAGGACCGGCAACCATCTACCGCTTCTCCGTACCCTCCATCCGCCGCGCCCTCGACGCCGGAATGGACGCCTCCATGCTCTTGGAATTCCTGCGCAGTCATTCCGCCACGGCGGTCCCCCAGCCGCTGCAGTATCTGGTGGAAGATACCGCGGCCCGGCACGGGAGGCTCCGTGTTGGGGCGGCAGCAAGTTTCGTCCAGGCCGATGATGAAGACGCTCTCCTGGAGCTGCTCAACAACTCCAACGCTTCCGGCCTGGGTCTGGTCCGACTCGCCCCGACAGTCCTCGTTTCGTCCTCCACTCCCCGGGAGACCGCCCAGGTTCTGCGGGACTTGGGTCTCTCTCCAGCTCTGGAAGACCACGAGGCCGCCGTCGTCCGGTTGCGGCGGACCACCGCGGTGGCCGGCAGTGGCGTTCCCGTATATACGGCGCCCAGAACAGCGCCCCTGGAATCGGATGTGAACGCCCAGCTCGCGGTTCTCCGGCAGGACCGCAGTGAAAACGGCGCGCGGCAGTCAACCGTTCCTGGGGATTCCCGGACAAAGGGCCTTGCAGAGGGGCGCAATAACAGTGAAGAGGTCACTCAACTCGGGCTGGAGACGCTCCAAAAGGCGATCCGGCTCAAGCAACGCGTCACGATGAACATTGTGGACAACCTCGGGAACGCGAACAGGGAAACCGTTGTTCCGGTAGCTGTATCCGGCGGCAGGGTCCGTGTGTTCGACCCCCACAAAGAAATTGAGCGGGTTCTCTCCATCCACCGCATTATCGACGTTGAACCAGCAGAGGAATAGCAACAGTGTCTGACGGCCCATTAATCGTCCAGAGCGATAAGACCATCCTCCTGGAAGTGGACCACGAACTTGCCACGGAGGCCCGCCATGCGATCGCGGCGTTTGCCGAGCTGGAGCGGGCCCCGGAGCATGTCCACAGTTACCGCCTCACTCCCTTGGGTCTCTGGAATGCCCGCGCCGCGGGACTCGACGCCGAACAGGTCCTTCATACGCTGCTGAAGTATTCGCGGTTCCCCGTTCCCCATTCGCTGCTGGTGGACGTCGAGGAAACAATGTCCAGATACGGCCGGCTTCGTCTGGAGAAGGACCCGCAACACGGGTTGGTTATGCGCACCGATGACTATCCCGTGCTCGAGGAGGTCTCGCGGGCGAAGAAGATCCAGCCGTTGCTCGGCCCCCGGATTGACGGCGAGACGGTGGTGGTCCATTCGTCCGCACGGGGGCAGCTCAAGCAACTGCTGCTCAAAATCGGCTGGCCCGCAGAAGACCTCGCAGGCTACGTTGACGGCACACCGCATCCCATCCTCCTGAACGAGACAGGATGGAAGCTCAGGCCCTACCAGCAGCTGGCGACCGAAAACTTCTGGGCCGGCGGCAGCGGCGTCGTCGTACTTCCCTGTGGTGCGGGAAAGACAATCGTTGGCGCGGCGGCCATGGCCATCAGTTCCACCACTACGCTCATTTTGGTGACCAACACGGTAGCGGCCCGGCAGTGGAAGGACGAACTGCTGAAGCGGACATCACTGACTGAGGAGGAGATCGGCGAGTACTCCGGGTCCGTCAAGGAGGTCCGGCCTGTCACCATCGCCACATACCAGGTCCTGACGACGAAGCGAGGGGGCCTGTACCCGCACTTGGAACTCGTGGACGGAAATGACTGGGGCCTCATCATTTATGACGAAGTCCACTTGCTGCCCGCTCCGATTTTTCGGATGACAGCCGATCTTCAGGCCCGCCGCCGCTTGGGTCTCACCGCTACCCTGGTCCGGGAAGACGGCCGGGAAGGCGAGGTCTTCAGCCTTATTGGTCCGAAGCGCTACGATGCGCCGTGGAAAGACATCGAGGCCCAAGGCTATATTGCTCCCGCCGATTGCGTCGAAGTCCGGCTTGATCTTCCTCGCGATGAGCGGGTTGCCTACGCCATGGCCGACGACGCCGACAAATACCGCCTGTGTGCGACGTCAGAAACGAAAACCCGGCTGGTGGAGGATCTCGTGGGCCTGCATCAGGGCGAGCAGCTGCTGGTGATCGGACAGTACATCGATCAGCTTGACGACATTGCGGAGAGGCTCCAGGCACCTGTGATCAAGGGTGAGACGCCGGTGCGGGAGCGGCAGAAGCTTTTTGATGCCTTCAGGTCCGGGGAACTCACAACCCTCGTGGTCTCCAAAGTGGCGAACTTCTCCATCGACCTGCCCGAAGCCTCGGTGGCAATCCAGGTTTCAGGGTCCTTCGGCTCCAGGCAGGAGGAAGCCCAGCGGCTGGGCAGGCTCCTCCGGCCGAAACAGGATGGCCGCTCGGCCCGTTTCTATTCTTTGGTTGCCCGAGACACACTGGACCAGGATTTTGCCGCCCGCAGGCAACGTTTCCTGGCCGAGCAAGGTTACGCATACAGGATCATGGACGCCAAAGATGTCGGCAGGAACCCCCAGGAAGCCTGAGGGACGAAGGGTTACGTTGCCCGTGAAACATACTGCTTTCGTCCAGAAAACTCCCAGACACTGGGAGCATTATGGGAAGTATGAAAAAGAATGGGCCCGAAGCCAAGCTCCTTGTTGTCGATGACGAACCGAACATTCGCGAGCTGCTGTCCACCTCGCTTCGATTCGCAGGCTTCGAAGTGGTCTCGGCCGGGAACGGACGGGACGCCCTGGCTGCAGCTGACCTCCATGCGCCGGATCTCGCCGTCCTCGACGTCATGCTGCCCGATATGGACGGCTTTACTGTCACGCGACGCCTTCGGGCCGCGGGCAAACACTTCCCCGTCCTTTTCCTTACTGCCAAGGACGATACGGAAGACAAAGTGACAGGGCTGACCGTTGGCGGCGATGACTACGTGACCAAACCCTTCAGCCTGGACGAGGTGGTTGCCCGCATCAGGGCGGTGCTGAGGCGCACCCAGCCGCTGATCGACGACGATGCGGTCATCCGTGTAGACGATCTGGAGCTCGACGACGACGCACACGAAGTCCGTCGGGGTGGAACCGTTATTGAACTCTCCCCCACGGAATTCAAGCTTCTGCGGTACCTCATGCTCAATCCGAACAGGGTGCTCTCCAAGTCCCAGATCCTGGACCATGTGTGGGAGTACGACTTCAACGGAGACGCTTCGATCGTGGAGTCCTACATCTCCTACCTGCGCCGGAAAGTGGACATCGACCCCGATGCCCCGGCGCTCATCCAAACCAAGCGCGGCGTTGGATACGTACTGCGAACGGCTGAGAAGCGCTGACGTTGCTGCACCGCTGGAAGTCGGCCTCCCTTAGGTCGCAACTCGTGGCCATCATGATGGCGCTGATGCTGGTCGCCCTGACTGTCACCGGGGCTGGAACCCTGACGCTTCTGCACAGCTATCTGCAGGGCCAGGTGGATGACAAGCTCAAGGCTGCCCTCGACTCCGCGCGCCGGCAGCAGTCATTCAGCCAGTTGCAGGAACAGAACCCGTCTGTGCCCACCGACTACTCGCTCATCCTGTACAGCCCCGGCCAGCAGCCCTTCCCGTTCGGCGGCAGCAAGGTTTCCCGTCCTGCCATCGACGGCATTTCCCCTGCCCAGGCTGATGCACGCAAGAATGTCCCGTTCCAGGTGCGCGGGACAGACGGCGGCAATTGGAGGGTCGTGGCGGTTAATGTGCTGGATGGAAACCAGCGCAATGCAGTGGTGATTGTGGGGCTTCCGCTGGCTCCGGTGGACGAGGTCATGGAGCATGCCGTCCTGGTGGTCGTTGGCGTGGGGCTCCTGACATTGGTGTTGGCGTTCTTCATAGCCACCTGGACTGTCTCGCGCTCCTTCCGGCCGCTGGGGAGGGTTGAAAAAACAGCTGCGGCGATCGCCGCCGGAGATCTTTCACGGCGAGTGGACGTTGAAAACCCCGGTACCGAGGTTGGCAGGCTGGCAAGCTCGCTCAATGCCATGCTGGCGCACATCGAATCGGCCTTCGCTGCACGCCTCGCCTCAGAAGAGCGCATGCGGCGTTTTGCAGCAGATGCCTCCCACGAGCTCCGCACACCCTTGGTTACCATCCGCGGCTTCTCGGAGCTGTATCGCCACGGCGCCCTGGCTTCAAAGGAGGATGTGGGCACCGCTATGGGCAGGATCGAAAGCGAAGCCAAGAGAATGGGCAGCATGGTGGAGGACCTCCTGCTCCTGACGCGCCTTGATGAACAGCGCCCCCTGCAACAAAAGCCGGTTGACCTGATGCTCATTGCTCACGACGCTGTGGTGGACACCCAGGCCAGCCAGCGTAAGCGGGACATCAGTTTAATAGGGCTCGACGGCGGCCCCACCGCACCGGCGCCCGTCCTGGGAGACGAGGCCAAGCTCCGCCAGGTTGTGGGCAATCTTGTGGGCAACGCCCTCCGGTATACCCCCGAGGGCACCCCCATTGAGCTCGCTGTGGGCGTCAGAGCCGACCACGAGGGCGGCCGGCGCTCTGTTATTGAAGTTCGGGATCATGGACCCGGCATCCCCGACGAGGAGGCACCCAGAATCTTCGAGCGCTTCTACCGCGCGGACACCTCAAGGACCCGCGAAACGGGAGGCAGTGGATTGGGACTGGCCATCGTGGCTGCCATTGTGGGCTCTCATGCCGGAACTGTCAGGGTTGAACACACGGAAGGAGGAGGCGCCACGCTGGTTGTCACCCTCCCGCACCATGATGGTCTGGCTGACACGAAAGATGACGTCGAAGTTATCCACATACAGGGATAGGCCATGACAGTGGCCTCCGCCGTCTCCGTAGGCTTGATGCAAGGGCCGGGACAACCGGTTTTGTGTTACCCACTAACAAGCATCGAGAGGCATCTCCATGACCATCATTTCCGTCGATACCGAACTTCTCCAGGTCAAGTCAGCAAATGTAAAGGCCACCGTGGACCGCATCAGCTCGGATGTCCAGACAATGAAACGCGGCCTGGACGAGCTGCAGGCCACATGGCGTGGTTCGGCTGCCACCAACTTCCAGTCCCTTGTTACCGAGTGGACGCTGACACAGGGCAAAGTGGAGGCGTCCCTGGCATCCATAAATCTTGCCCTGAGTTCGGCGGCTGCCAGTTACGCGCAGGCTGAACAGGGCAACGCTCAGCGGTTCAGCTAGGTGCCGTTTCTGTTAGTGCCCTTTAGGTCAGCTCCGCCAGCGTTGCCTGCTGGCATCTCCGCTCTGCCCACTCGTCAGGTCACCGCCGCGAAAGCTATGCTCGGAACTGAATGGCCAACCTGCAGGGTCGGTGAACGAGGGGATGCGTGTTTGCCATGGGATTCAGCAAATCTTCCATCCGCGTAGGGCTAGCGGCAGTCTTGTTCTGCCTCGGCATGACAGCTTGCCAGCCGGCCTCACAGTCTGATGAAAGATCGGTCCACTTCACTGCGGCAGGAGATATCGGCGTCGGCAAAGGTGCAACAAGGGTCCTCGACGTGATCGCTGATTTGAAGCCGGACCTCAATATTGCACTTGGCGATCTTTCCTACGAGGCCGGCATCGAGGAAAAGTTCTGTGACATGGTGAAGGAAAAACTTGGCAAGGAATTCCCGTACCAGCTGATCACCGGGAACCACGAAAGTGACGGGCATGACGGCGATATTGCCAACTTTGTCAAATGCCTGCCCAATAAACTGCCAGGGCTGCAGGGAGAGTACGGGACTCAATGGTACGTAGACGTCCCGCAGGATAAGCCCCTTGTCCGATTTGTTCTGGTGTCACCTGGAATTGATTTCCATGGGGGCGAGCGGCTTGATTACTCCGAGGGAAGCGAGCGTTGGAGGTGGACTGAGGCCGCCATTGACGGTGCCCGGGAGGCAAACATTCCTTGGACTGTGGTGGGTATGCACGCTTCGTGCTTCAGTATGGGCCGCTACGAATGTGAGCCCGGAGCACCCTTGATTAACATGCTTGTCAGCAAGAAAGTTGATTTGGTTCTCTCCGGCCACGAGCACGTTTATCAACGGACCCACCAATTGAATGTTAATGACAGCTGTCCCCGACTGGTTCCGGGGAAGGTATCGGGAAATTGTGTGGCGGACGACGACAACGAAATGAAGGAAGGTCAAGGAACGGTTTTCGTTACCAACGGCGTTGGTGGAGTCTCGCCTAACGAAGTTTCAGATACTGATTCTGAGGCCGCGTATTTTGCTGTCTGGTCAGGAAAGAACCGCGATCCTGCACAGGGAACGCTCGACGTAAGAGCCACGGCTTCCCGGCTCGATGTCCGCTTCGTCCCTGCGGCAGGATCTTCCTTTACGGACGATTTCGTACTTGAGAGGTAGCTGAAGCTGAGGGGACTGGTGCGCTTATGCTTCCTCTGTCCCCTGGTGAAAGCGGATCCGCCATTGAGCCCCGTCAAGAACCCAGAGGGAGCTGCGGAGCGTCGTCCCGGTCCGCGTGTGGCTGCGGTAGGTCAAAAGCACCGCAGTGGGGCAGATACGGTCGGCTGCCAGAAGTTCCAGCTCAGTCCTCGACCCCGGATTCTCCTCCAGCTCCGTCATCATCGCGTCCCGGGTCCAGAGCCGCCCTGAGCTTCCGATCTCAGTAAAATCCCGATGCAGCAAAACTCCAGTCCGCCCGATGTCTGCCCGCACTTCCGGGCTGAGTAACTCGCGTTCAAGCTCCTCCACGATAACTTCCGGGGCAGGCTCGGCGGCAGACGGCAGGGCAAAAGGATCGGCGTCGAGTTCGCTGAAAAGGTCAGGTTCCTCGTAAAGTGCCGCCTCCCCGTAGCCATGCGAGGGTTCCGGGCGTGAGGCTCCCGCCTTCGTAGGCACGGGAGCTGCAGGTAGAGCCTCCAGGGGCTCCCTGCGGGGGGTGGCTTCGCTGGTGCCTGTCCCAGCTCCGTGGACGCCGGGGAAACCGGGTCCCGTTCGGACGGCAATACCCTGCTGATAGGCGGTAGCGGCTGCCCGGGCACGTTCATCGGCAGCCTCGTTCAGCTCGTGACCGGCATGCCCCCGTACCCACTCAAAAGTGTAATTGCGTCCGGTCAAGGCCTTATCAATCTCTTTTAGAAGCTCGACGTTGAGCACAGGCTTGCCGTCCGCCTTGCGCCAGCCCTTGCGCTTCCATCCCGGCATCCACTTTGTAACCGAGTTGATGACGTACTGGCTGTCGCACAGGATCCGCAAGTCCTCGTCCGGCAAATGGGCGGTTGCATGGAACAAATCCAGCACGGCCATGAGCTCGCCTTGATTGTTGGTGCCATGCGGCCATCCTCCGGCTCGCCAGCAGTCCTCATCTACGAACCAGGCCCATCCGGCCGGACCAGGATTTCCTAAAGCCGAACCGTCGGCCGCTGCAATTATCGTCACCTGAACATCCTGCCAGAACAGTCCGACAGTGAGCAGCTTGCCCCATGTTTGGTGGCGACCCGGGCACTGCCGTCAGAGCACCTCTGGCCCGAACACTACGAAGACGACCGCAATTATGACCTGATTTTTTTCTCGGCCTCCTCGTAGCTGCCCGGCCAGGTTTTGTAACAGCCAATGATGAAATAGCAGGTCCCCCGGGTTCTAGGGGCAAAAGGCCCGGTTTTTAAGTGACGCAGACCTCAAAATGGCATTGTTAGCGCGCGCACATACACATCGTTTCAATGTCATCTGAAAGACAGGCCGAGCACCCTAATGCCGTTACCAAAGTGTGACATAGGGGATACCCGCTGGTAGTCTCGGCTACCGACATCGACGGCCGCAACGCAATGGCATCCATTGATGCCCGTGTCGACAGCCGGTCCCCCAGCCAAGGAAGTAGTTCAAACTTGAATACGACCCCCCAACGAGGACGGCATGTCCTCGTCCAATCAAACACGCCCCCGGCAGCTGAACGCCGCAGGTTGTCCCCCCTGGCAGCCAAGGCCCTTGCCCTCGGAGGCGCGGTGTCTGTCCTCGCCACCGCTATCCCTGTTGGCCTCGCGGCAACGGCAGCCACATCGGAATACGTAGTCAATGGAGGCTTCGAAAACGGCACGACGGCCTGGAAGACCAATACGGCAGCCCAGAGCATCACTGCTGTTTCCGGCGGCCGTACCGGTCAGGCAGCATCGTTGGCGACGTCCACCAGAGGTGACGTCGTCCTGAACGACAAAGTCGCTACTATCCCCACGACCACCAGCGGAAAGACTTATTCCGTAAGCGCATGGGTAAAGACTCAGACGCCTGGTGTCTCAGGCCAGCTCCGTATCCGCGAAGTATCTGCATCCGGAGTCAAATCTCATTCAACACCTTTCAAGCTGAGTGACACCCAATGGCACGAAGTGAAGCTTTCAATGACCACTAGCTCCAGTGGCGGCCACCTGGACCTGAATGTTGTGGGCACCTACTTCGCCACAACAAGTAAACTCCTCGTCGACGACGTCTCTCTGAAGGACGCCTCGACCGGCTTGGCTACTACCTCGGCAGCACCCGCCCCGACGACGACGTCCCCGGCGCCCACCACCTCGGCACCCGCACCCACGACGACGTCCCCCGCGCCGACGACCTCGGCATCCGCACCCACCACAAGCACTCCGGCACCAAGCACCAGCGCCCCGGCACCCGCACCCACCACAAGCACTCCGGCACCGGCACCAACGACGGCCGCTCCGGCGCCGGCGCCGACGGCGGCTGCACCCGGTACAGCGACCCTCACAGGTACCCAAACACCGGAGATGGGGATTCCCAGCAAGGTACTGGTCGGAGCCGCCTATGGCGGAAATACAGATCCTGCCGATTTTGAGCAGAGGATCGGCGGAACCCTCCAAATCCGACGGACTTTCTGGCGTGGGGACAACGTTGACTCAGCCGTCCGCATGGCCACCGGTGACGTAGCCAAGGGTCGTCTCCCATGGCTCAGCTTCAAGCTGCCGTACACCTGGTCAGAGATGGCTGCCGGTAAAGGCGACGCTTGGGCCAAGGATCTCACGCAGAAGCTGGCCGCCCTCAACGCGCCTGTCTGGGTCGCCTTCCACCACGAGCCTGAAGGGGACGGGGACGTCACCCAATGGGTTGCCATGCAGCGAAGGCTGGCACCAATCGTTCACGCCAACTCCAACAACATTGCGTTCAGCACCATTCTTACCGGCTGGCACCAGTTGTACGGTGATTCGCAGTACTCCCTGGACGCCCTCTACCCCGGCGACGGATTGGTAGACATCATGGGCTTTGACCCGTACAACGAATACGGGGTAGTCAAGGACGGAAAGACCATCACGAATCCGTTCAAGTTCAATCTTCCAGCTCTCTCGGCCTTCGCGAAATCGAAAAAGGCGGCCTGGGGCCTGGCTGAAACAGCATTGACTGATGAGGCTTCCAGGGTAGACCCGACCTGGATGGACCGGACCTACTCCGAGCTTTCCGCCAACGGAGCAATCGCCATGACGTACTTCAACACCGAAGTCAACGCCTATGGTTCCTGGCTCATCAATGACCCGGCCAAGACTCAGCAGTTTGCTGACATCCTCAGGCGCGCAGAGGAATAACACGTCAGCGCTAGAATCAGACTCACGAGCTTGAGCAAGCGTGGGGAGGGTGCTGGGTGAAAGTGATCGCCGCGGTCAGGGCCGTCCGGCTCGACGGCGATCGCGCACGCCGCACCCTCCTCTCGCCTCAGCGTTGTGTCAATGAAAAAGCGCTTGGACCAACGGGCAGCATCCTTGCCCGGAAGCTGATCCGAGTGGCCCTCGCGCTGCTGCTTCTCATCCAGCTGGTAGCGTGCGACTTCCCTTTCGGCCGGGATCCCGGCGCAGCAACACCCGTTCCCCCGGCCTCCCCCACCCCCGTTGTAGAACCGATGCCGGCCTACTCGCACCCACCCGAAATGGGAATTCCGAACAAAGTGCTCGTGGGCGCGTCCTACGGAGCAAATACGGATCCGGCCGAATTCGAGCAGAAGATCGGCGGAACTCTGCAGATCCGCCGCACCTACTGGGATGGAGACAAGGTGGACTCCGCCGTCCGGACCGCGAGTGAAGACGTCGCCGTCGGACGTATCCCCTGGATCAGCTTCGAACTGCCGTACAACTGGGCAGAAATGGCCGCAGGCAAGGGCGACGACTGGACGATAGACCTTATCCTGAAGCTTGCCGCCCTGAAGGCGCCCGTTTGGATTGCCTTCCACCATGAGCCTGAAGGCGATGGGGAAGTCAGAGACTGGGTCGCCATGCAACGCCAGTTGGCACCGATAGTCCATGCCCACTCCGACAACGTGGCATTCAGTACTATCCTCACAGGCTGGAATCAGCTCTATGGTGAAGCGCAGTACTCCCTCGACGCCCTTTATCCCGGGGACGGGCTCGTGGACATCATGGGCTTTGACCCCTACAACGAATACGGCGTAGTCAAGGACGGCGTGGTAATCACTTACCCGTTCGACTTCGGCCTGCCCACCCTCGCCGCCTTCGCCAAATCAAAAAAGGCGGCCTGGGGCCTTGCGGAAACCGGCTACACGGACGACGCCGCGATGGCGGATCCGCTCTGGCTGGACCGCACTTACTCTGAGCTCTCGGCGCATGGGGCAATAGCACTCACCTACTTCAACACCGAACTTAACGCCTATGGATCGTGGCTCATCGACAGCCCTGCCAAGATCAAGGCTTTCTCCAACATCCTCAAGCGGGCGAAGGAAAAGTAGCCGCTTCGCACCTCGGCAGGCCATGGACACATAAAAGTACGGCCCCCTCAAAAGAGGGGGCCGTACTTTTGATCTTCAGGCTAAAGCAGGGGGTTAGAAACCGCCCATGCCGCCCATCTCGTCGCCGCCACCCATGGCCGGAGCGTTCTTCTCCGGCTTGTCGGCCACAACGGCCTCTGTAGTGAGGAACAGTCCGGCGATGGAAGCCGCGTTCTGCAGGGCAGAGCGGGTTACCTTGACGGGGTCGTTGATGCCGGCAGCCAGCAGGTCGACGTACTCGCCGGTTGCAGCGTTCAGGCCGTGGCCGGCAGGCAGGCCGCGGACCTTGTCCACAACAACACCCGGTTCGAGGCCGGCGTTGAAGGCGATCTGCTTCAGCGGAGCGTCAATGGCTACACGGACAATGTTGGCGCCTGTGGCCTCGTCGCCCTCGAGCTGCAGGTTGGCGAATGCCTTCAGGCCGGCCTGAATCAGAGCAACGCCACCACCGGCGACGATGCCTTCTTCAACGGCAGCCTTGGCGTTGCGGACAGCGTCCTCAATGCGGTGCTTGCGTTCCTTGAGTTCAACCTCGGTTGCGGCACCGGCCTTGATGACTGCAACGCCACCAGCCAGCTTGGCCAGGCGCTCCTGCAGCTTCTCGCGGTCGTAGTCCGAATCGGAGTTCTCGATCTCGGCACGGATCTGGGAAACGCGGCCAGCAATCTGGTCTGCGTCGCCTGCACCTTCAACGATGGTGGTCTCATCCTTGGTGACAACAACCTTGCGGGCACGGCCAAGGAGTTCCAGGCCGGCGTTCTCAAGCTTGAGGCCGACTTCCTCGGAGATGACCTGACCGCCGGTGAGGATGGCGATGTCAGCCAGCTGGGCCTTACGGCGGTCGCCGAAGCCAGGGGCCTTGACGGCTACGGACTTGAAGGTGCCGCGGATCTTGTTGACGATGAGTGTCGCCAGGGCTTCACCCTCGACGTCCTCGGCAATGATCAGCAACGGCTTGTTGGACTGCATGACCTTTTCCAGGACCGCAACCAGTTCCTTGACGTTGGAGATCTTGGAGTTGACCACCAGGATGTACGGGTCCTCCAGGACGGTCTCCTGGCGTTCTGCGTCGGTGACGAAGTACGCGGAGATGTAGCCCTTGTCGAACCGCATACCCTCGGTGAGCTCAAGCTCGAGGCCGAAGGTGTTGGACTCTTCGACGGTGATGACGCCTTCTTTGCCCACCTTGTCGAGGGCTTCGGCAATCAGCGCACCGATTTCGTCGTCACCGGCCGAGATGGAAGCCGTGGCTGCGATCTCTTCCTTGGTTTCAATTTCCTTGGCATTGTCCAGCAGCTCGCGGGTTACCGCTTCGACTGCCTTCTCGATGCCGCGCTTGAGGGACAGCGGGTCCGCCCCGGCTGCTACGTTGCGCAGGCCTTCCTTAACCAGGGCCTGTGCCAGCACAGTTGCCGTGGTGGTGCCGTCGCCAGCGACGTCGTCCGTCTTCTTGGCAACTTCCTTGACCAGCTCGGCGCCGATCTTCTCGTAGGGATCGTCCAGCTCGATCTCCTTGGCGATGGAAACACCATCGTTGGTGATCGTGGGGGCGCCCCACTTCTTTTCGAGGACGACGTTGCGTCCACGCGGGCCGAGGGTGACCTTGACGGCGTCGGCGAGGGTGTTCAGGCCCCGCTCGAGGCCGCGGCGTGCCTCTTCATCAAATGCAATGATCTTGGCCATAACGGCAGTAGTCCTTTCGGGACAGTCGTTAAGAATGAACCCAGCTGCGGTGCCCGCGACGGACGATCCTTCCCCCTTGGCCTCTGTACACCAATGGTTGGAATCTCACCCCAGTCAGGTATTTCTTTCGCTCCTGTGTCCGGCTTCCGTACCCGGCGACCGGCCTGAACCGGACACCGCATTAGCAGTCGATACATAGGAGTGCTAACTCAATAATTAGCACTCCACCGGGGAGAGTGCAAGCAGAAGCCATCAGAGCGGTTCAATACCGGGGCCGGCTTCACTGCCAGCGATCATCCTGCGTCCTTGGCTGCGGACTCGGTACCGGACATTTTGGCCGTATTATCCGCTCCGTAGGTGAACACCATGTAGTTGGCACTCGTGATGTCCCCGCTGGAGTCAAAAGCTATGGCACCCGATTCGCCGTCGTAATCCACCGTCTTCCCCGACCGGATTCCGTCTGCACACTCCTGATATGTCTTGCAGGCCAGCGCGTCCGCTGCCCGATCGGCTTCGCTCGCCGCCCGTCCTCCCGAGACGGCAAGCAGGTGTGAGGCGATGGAGGCGCCGGCGTCGTCCTGCGCTGCGGCCGCCGCGATCGCGGCCAGATTTACGGCATCGTAGGTTTCCGCAGCGAAGGTCATGTCTTTGAGCTGCGCGTTGACCGCCACCAGCTCGCCTTGGAAGTGGGCGGACGGGAAAGTACCCGGGAGCACTCCACGGGAGCCATCGAGGGCCTTGGAACCAAGCCTTGAGCCATACTGGTCCACGGCCCCGTCGCTCAGAATCAGCTTCTTCCCTCCCAGGCCTGCATTGTTCAGTTCAGCAATGGCTCCGACGGCGTCCTGGCGCGCAACCAGTATGACGGCGTCGGGCGCCGAATCCTTGGCCTTCGCCGCGGCCCCCCGCGCATCCCCTGGCGTGAATTCAGCATCCACGGCAATATCCAGATCGGCCTGGCTGGCCGCCGACTTCAGTGCGCCCGAGACGTCGGCCCCATAGCTGCCTGCTTCATGAATCACCGCCACGCTGCGGGCACCACCGTCCTTGGCGAGTTTGGCCAGCACCGAAGCCTGGGCGACGTCAGCAGCCGCGGTGCGGAAGTAGTAGCCACCGCTCTTATATTTGCTCAGTGCCATTGCCGTATTGGCCGGCGAGATCAGGGTGACGTTGGCACGGGCGAGCACATCGATGGCTTCACCTGCATGGCTGGAATCCGTTGGGCCGATCACGACGTCAGCCTTGGCAGCGACCAGTTCCCTGGCCTGTCCGGAGGCATCCTCGTTGACCATCTCCGGCAGCAGCTCAACAGGCTTCCCCTTATGGCCGCCGGCAGCATTGATCTCCTGCACCGCAAGCCGGGCGGCCGTCCGCTGGGAATCATTGAGGAACGACCGGTCCCCCACGTTATCCAGGATCAGGCCAATCCGCAGGGTTCCGTCACCGCTTGCCTCGGCCTGCGCCAGACGCGCGTTTCCGGCCTGACCGGCGCATGCAGTAAGGGCAAGGACAAGGCAGGCACACGCCGTCATGACCGCCCTGGCGGCGGCTCGTTCGGCCCCCATCAGGCGGGCCGGACGTTTTCTGCCTGCGGGCCCTTCTCTCCTTCGCCCACTTCCAGCTCAACACGCTGGCCCTCTTCGAGCGCGCGGTAGCCGTCGCCCTCTATCGCGGACCAGTGGACAAAGACGTCATCCCCGGATCCGTCCACGGTGATAAAGCCGTAGCCCTTTTCGGCGTTGAACCATTTGACGGTTCCCAGAGCCATGTTGTCCACACTTTCATTGCTGCTTCCGGCCCACGTCACTGTGCTGCGGTCGCGTTATTGCCGTCGCTGTGCTGCCCATACTTCAAGGCGTCGTTAATCACTGTAACGAACCCCGGGCCCGCTGTCCGGCGGCTGGCCGAATGGTGCCCAATAGTTATTCAGGCCTAACTGACACCTACTCGTAGCCGGGTCCGAGAACCACCACAAGGGGCTGCTGGAACTCTGCCGAATCGACCAGAGTGGGGATGCTGAGCAATGTCCCCAAAGCCGCAGCTGCTCCCTTTTGGCCCTCGCCCTTGTAGTAAATGACGGAAGTCTGCTGCGGCAACCCGCCCCAGTTTCCGATCGGGTCCGTCGTCCAGCCGTCTTTTTGGATCTGCTCTGCCACTCGTCCGGCCAATCCCGGCGTCGTGGTCCCGTTGTAGACGGCGACATGCTGGCTCTTGTCAACCAGCGGAGTGGTCGGCTGCGGACTTGGCGATGGAGGGTTGGATTCCGCGGTGGTAGCCAGAGGAGCCGGGCTCTGGGACGGCTCAGGCGTTGTCGAGGGGGTGGCGCCGGCCTCAGTCGTGGGGGCGGATCCGGAGGCGGAGCTGGATCGTCCGAACATGGCCAAGGGATCCGCAGTGGAGAGACCAAGTTTTGGGAAAAAGAAGAAGGCCGCCAGTCCAACGGCCAATGCGGCTACGCCAACAGCCAGCACGGGACCCAATTTACGCTTGGAAGGACCAGCAGCCACCCGGTGGACACCTTGGCGCGACGATGCCTCCGGAATTCTGTCAAATTCATCCCGTGCGTACTTGGTCATGATTGAACGGTGTCCTTGCTGGTAGTCGCTGATTGCTCAGCGCTGGCTCACTTTAGGCGTCCGAACCCAGGCGGCGTGCAGTACGTGCCCGCTGGCGTGACGTACGTAGTCTACGCAGTCTCTTCACGAGCATCGGGTCATGCGCCAAAGCAGCTTCAGTATCAATCAGTGCATTCAGGATCTGGTAGTAGTGCGTAGCCGAGAGGTCAAACAGCTCCCGGATGGCCTGTTCCTTGGCACCTGCGTACTTCCACCACTGCCGCTCCAGTGCGAGCATCTGCTGCTCCCGATCGCTCAGGGATGACTCGCCGCTAGGCTCTGCTGCGGGCTGTACCTGCTGAAGCAGATGATCCTGTACGGGTTCGGCCACGGCACGGTCCTTTGCTGGTCCTGATGAATGCAACTGATTCTGCAAGTGGGTAGCGGACTGCGCCTGGCTGGTTCCGGCGGAGAGTCCCGCTCCCATATTACGGAGGAATAACACTCTTGTCATTTGGGCTGCAACGACTCGCTTCTTCTTCAACTCGGAAGTGGCCCGCATATGCCGGGCCTTCGCCTGCTATCTGTCCAACCTTGGGTACCCTGCTACCTGTCCAACCTTGGGTACAGGGACAATAGGAACTGTGTTTGACTCAGATGCTTTGTTCGACCTCGAGCCGGCGGCTTCGGACTCTATGGGATTTGCCGAGCTTGCGAGCCTCCCGCTCTCCGGCCTGGTAGCTGAAGACTGGGCAGAGGCACTCGCCCCGGTGGAGAGCGAATTGCGCAGCGTCTTGAGCTTCCTCGCCTCCGAAGTGGAGGCCGGGCACACTATTCTGCCATCGCCGTCGAACGTTTTGCGCGCGTTCCGGCAACCCCTCATGGCGGTAAAGGTCCTGGTGGTGGGGCAAGACCCCTATCCGACCCCCGGTCACGCCGTCGGATTATCCTTTTCGGTGGATAGGGCTACCAGGCCCATTCCCCGGAGCCTGACCAACATATTCACTGAACTCCAAGCTGATCTTGGCCTCCCCCCGCGGGTTCACGGAGACCTCAGCGGTTGGGCGGATCAGGGAGTCCTTTTGCTCAACAGGGTAATGACCGTCCGGGCCGGTGCTGCGGGGTCCCACCGGGGCAAAGGCTGGGAAAAGATTACGACGGCGGCCATCGCCGCTGTGGCCACGCGCAGGCGTGCGGACGGCAGCACCCCTCCCCTCGTGGCCATCCTTTGGGGCAAGGACGCTGACACCGTCCGTTCCCTCCTGGGGAACACACCGGTAGTGGCCAGCGCTCATCCGAGCCCGCTGTCAGCGTCCCGGGGGTTCTTTGGTTCCCGCCCGTTCAGCCGGACCAACGCCCTGCTGCAAGAGCAGGGCGCCGAGCCGGTTGACTGGGAACTTCCGGTCCTCTGAGTCAGCTCTGTGTGGAGCCCCCCAGCCTTACGGGCATGTCTGCGTTGGTGCGTTGAGCTGCTGCCCGGCCATCCGGAAATAACGGGCGGCTGAGTGGGTGCTCCCATGTCCCCACAGATTGCCGGGGAGCCCCGGAACGTGTAGCTAGCGGCAGTAGAGGTGCAGTTTAGTCCCTGCAGCGTGCCACAACGGGTTCATAAGTAACCATGTGCGGCACGCCATTAACTTAGCCTAGGCTTACCTCCATGACGTCACTTCCCGCTGCCACCTCCGCGACGCGCAACTCGCGCCCTCAGACCGCACTTACAGTTCTCCGGCGGGAAGAGCTGTCACCGCACATGGTTCGGATCATCGCCGGTGGTGAAGGATTCTCCACGTACACCAACAATGCGTTCGTGGACCGTTATGTGAAGATCGCCTTCCCGCAACCCGGGGTGGCCTATCCGGAGCCGCTGGATCTGTGGACCATCCGGGAAACCATGCCACGCGAGCAGTGGCCGCATACCAGGACCTATACCGTCCGCTGGGTTGATGAAGGGGCCCGGGAACTGGCCATTGATTTCGTGATCCACGGAGACGAGGGCCTGGCAGGACCCTGGGCAGCAGCAGCGGCGCCCGGTGACACCATCATCTTCACCGGCCCGGGCGGCGGTTACAACCCGGATCGAGCAGTCGATTGGTACCTTTTCGCCGGCGACGAGGCGGCCTTCCCTGCCATTGCCGCTGCCATCGAATCTTTGCCGCCAGAGGCGCTCGGTAAGGCCTATCTGGAAGTAGACAGCGAGGCGGACATCCAGGCAGTGGCGGCGCCCGTAGGGATGGAGCTCAACTGGCTCCTGCGTCGCGGAACCGCGGCGGGTTCCAGCGAGCTCCTGATCGATGCTGTACGGAACGGCGAGTGGCTGGACGGGCGGGTGCAGGTTTTCGCGCATGGGGAACGGGGCTACATGAAGGCCCTGCGTGACGTGTTCTTCGTCCAGCGTGGCCTTGAGCGTTCCCAGGTTTCCCTGTCCGGCTACTGGGCCAAGGGAAGAGTGGAAGATGACTTCCAGGCCGAGAAACAGCTCCCGATCGGAAAGATCTGAATGGATGAGATCTGGAGCTGACGCGTCGTGAACAACGCGACACCTAGCGCCTCCTGAACGACGCGGCACCTAGCGCCTCCTGAACGACGCGACACCTAGCGGCGTCTCGCCCTCCTGCGCTCATTGCTCGCCAGATTCCGCGTGAGCGGTCTGGCCAGGGTGTCGCCCAAGACGATTCCCGCGGCGACTCCGAGGACAATAGCGCCGGCGTTCAGCATTCCCCCGGCACCAATGAGGATCTGCGATTCCTCGATGGTCAGCACGTACATGGAGCGGAATATGGTCAAGCCAGGAAGCAGGATCAGGGCAGCCGGGACAGCGACTACAAGTTGGGGAGCCCCCATTTTGAGCGCCACAACGCGTCCCAGAAGGCCTATGACCACCGCTGCCAGAGCCGGAGAAAACCTGTCGCCGACGCCGAGGGCAGTTGCCCCCCACAGCACCAGATAGCCGACGACGCCGACTCCGGCAGTAGGCAACAGGAGCTTCCACGCGGTTTGTTCCGTGATACCGATGGCCAGTACGGCAACAGCCGTGAGAATGATCAGGGCCCACCAGTCGTACGCCGGCGGGAATGTTTCTGTTACTTCGATTTCTTCCATGCCGGTGACGGTACCCACTACCAGCGCAACGGCAATCCCAGCGACCAGGGCCCCGAATGTGAGGACCGTGGAGAGGAATCGACCCGCGGCAGTCACCGGGAATCCGTTAATGGCGTCTTGGACCGATGAGACGAGTCGGCCCGTGGGAAGCAGCAGCAAAATACCTCCGACCACGACGATAGCTGGCTCGATCGGGACGCCGAACTGATACAGCAGCAGTGCTATGAACGTCACGACAAAAGCGCAGGAGGCCGTGATGAAGAAGTCCGGTACCCGCCGCTTGCTGAGCTGGCGGGCCAGCAGGCTGATGAGCAGGTTGGAAAGAAAAGCAATTCCGGAGGCGCCCACTCCGCCACCAAGAATTCCCACAAAAACAGCCGAGAACACCCCGAAGGCGACTGTCACCATCCAGCGCGGATACGGCTTGGAGCTGTGGATGATTTCATCGAGACGACGGACAGCTTCATCCCGCCCCACACCGCCTGCCACGACGTCCGTCACCAGCTGGTGCACCTGGGCGAGCCCTGCGTAGTTGTTGGTCCAGGACCTGACAACGCGCAGCAGGGAAATGGGGGTCTGGTCCTTAGGCGCATAATTAATCGCCACCGACTGATTGGTGATGTCCACCTCGATGTTCTTCAATCCCAAGGCGGCCGTTACGGCAATGATGCTGGTTTCCACCTCGAGGGCACCCGCACCGTACCGGAACATCGATTCAGCCAGGTGAAGGGCGAAGTCGATCGTCTTACGGGCTGACGTATCCACTCCGCCAACCTGGATCATCGGGTTGGCATAAGGGCTTCCCGCCAGCCGGTCAACGATACTCAGGGGCGCCGTGGGCGGATTCTCCCCCTGCACGAGCCGGCGCAGCATGCGTTTGGCAGCGACATTCTGCTGCAGTTGCGACGGCGAGAGCGGCTCAGTCTTGGGCAGCCCGTCCGTGTGCGGCTTACGCCGGCCGTCTGTTTCCTTTGTCATTCGGCCTCCCTCCCTGGCGTTGACGCTGACTTAATAGAACTGTTGTCCTGTCCGACGGGTGTAGAGCTGGCGTGCCACTCGTTCTCCGGCCACCATCCACGCCTTGTATTTCAAGGGGTTCAGGATCTGGTCATAACAGCCCACGAAGTCCGTCACCGTCTTGCTGAAGCTGGTCTTGAACAGCCCGAGGCCGTGGAACGGGTTAGACGTGTCCTTGAGCTGGTCGCTGGGCGGAGTCCCACAGAAATCGTATTCAGTGCACCCGAGGTTCTTCAGCTGGTTGATGGCCGTCCATTGCACCAGGTGGGAGTCGCCATACTGACTGCGCTTCTGCAGCGACCCACCGTCCTTGTACGTTCCTTTGCGTCCGTAGTTGACCACAAACGCACCCACGGACGGAACTCCGTTCTCGTAAACGAAGAGCAGCCTGCCTTGACCCCTGTTGATGAAATTCGTCCAGAATTGCCGGTAGTACTCGTACTCACGGACCCGCACCTGGGATTTAGCCTCGACAGTTGTGGTCATGAGCGAATACATGGCTTTGAAGTTTTCTTCGCTGGGTTCTACATTCTGCACTTCAACTCCCTCCCGGATAGCACGGCGCACAGCGTTCCGGCCCCGGGAATGGAGGTTCCGCAACAACTGGTTCGGCTCAGGGGAGATATCCAGCAAGGCGGTGGAATCGTTAGGCTGCAGGTTATGCGTCTTGCTCAGGCCTGCACCTTCGATGACTTGGCGCGCAGGATCCGACAGGACAATGTCGGGCTCGATCTTCACGGCAAAGACGCCCAGCTTCGCCCTCTTGATCAGATCAGCGTTTGCTGCGGCGATCCCGGGGATGTCCTCGACGTCAGCAACATCCGGGCCCTTGATGAGGTACCAGATCTTGCCCAGCAGCGGAATGGACTTTTCCAGGGCCAAGTTATAGCTGGTGTAGTCAGCGGTCTCATATACGAGGTGCAGTGGCTTCCAGCCGAAGTGCTGTTTGACTTCAGCGAACGCCTCGGACTGCAGCAGATTTCCACCATTGGGATTTGCAGTCACATGGTTGTCCCAGTTGGCGATCTCCTCGGCGGAGGCAAAACGGGCAGTAAATTCTCGCAAGTCTGCGGTGTCCAATCGTTGCGTTCAGTAAGGCGGCTAGTCCCAGGCGTGCAGCCTCAAGTGTATCGGCCGGCCCTGACCCAAGGACCAACCGCAGCTCGGATCCGGCCCGGCCTGCCAATGGCTGGTACGTCAACGCGGGCAAGGCACCCTGGAGCCCGCCTAATGCAGCCTTTGGCCCTGTGGACTTTGCGTTTGCGGGCCTCAGCACTCCACTACGTTGACCGCAAGGCCGCCCATGGCGGTTTCCTTGTATTTGGAGCTCATGTCCCTGCCCGTTTCCCGCATGGTGACGATCACTTCATCGAGTGACACGCGGTGTGATCCGTCACCCCACAGCGCCATCTTGGCGGCATTGATTGCCTTGGCTGCGGCAATGGCGTTGCGTTCAATGCAAGGCACCTGCACCAGCCCGCCAATCGGATCGCAGGTGAGGCCCAGGTTGTGTTCCATCGCAATTTCGGCAGCGTTCTCCACCTGGGCGGGAGAACCGCCCATCACTTCGGCCAGACCTGCCGCCGCCATGGATGAAGCCGAACCAACCTCCCCCTGGCAGCCAACCTCTGCCCCGGAGATCGATGCTTGTTCCTTATAAAGCACGCCGACGGCGGCCGCCGTCAGCAGGAACCTGACTACGACGTCGTCGCGATCAGATTGGGTGGCCTCTTCCATCCCCGGCGCAAAATGCAGGGCGTAGTAGAGCACGGCCGGGATAATCCCGGCAGCGCCATTGGTCGGCGCAGTGACCACCCGGCCGCCCGAAGCGTTTTCCTCGTTCACCGCGAGCGCGATCAAATTGACCCATTCCTGCCAATACTTCGGGTCCCGGTCCTTGTCCTCCTTCATGAGCCGCTCATGCCAGTCGGGCGCACGACGGCGGACCTTGAGTCCGCCGGGCAGCAAGCCTTCGCGTTTAAGACTGACGGCGACGCAGCTCTCCATCACCGAATAGATGTGAAGCAGCCCCTGCCTGATCTCCTCTTCCGGTCGGGACGCCCGCTCATTGACGAGCATGACCTCGCCGATGGACAGTCCATTCGCCTGGCAGTGACGCAGGAGTTCAGCGGCGGTCCGGAAAGGAAACGGCAACTCCTTCTTGGATTCTTCGAGCTCTTGCTGGGCCGCGTCTTCTTCTCCCTCGCGGACAATGAAGCCGCCACCAACAGAGAAGAAAGTAGCCTGATGCAGAACCTGACCAGCCGTATCGGACACGGCAAACTTCAAGCCATTTGTATGCCTCGGCAGGATGGTAAGCGGGTGCAGGATCATTTCTTTCACCGCATAGGGAAAGGACACCGAGCCCGCCAGCTGCAGTTGACCCGTGTCAGCGATGGCAGCCAGTCGTTGCTCCACCTCAGCGGGAAGGATCAGCTCCGGGTGGAACCCTTCCAGCCCGAGAAGGATGGCTGTCATGGTCCCGTGGCCGTGCCCGGTTGCGGCGAGGGAGCCGTAGAGGTCCACCCGCAGACCAGCCACGCGGTCAAGGACTCCGCTGGCCCTAAGTTCCGCCGCAAAAACAGCGGCAGCCCTCATAGGACCCACAGTGTGTGAACTGGACGGTCCTATGCCTATTGAAAAAAGGTCAAAGACTCCAACAGCCATGATCTGTTCCTAACTGGGTAAAACTTTGTTCCGGCAGAGGACTCTGCCGGATGCCCTCGCTTTTATGCGAGGTTTGCGACGCGCGGGTAGAGAGGGTGGGCTGCGGCGAGCGCCTCTACGCGCGAGCGCAGTCCCGAAAGGTCAGAGCCGGCGTCGGCGATCAACGCCTGGGCGATGATGTCGGCTACCTCCCTGAAGGCGCCTTCCCCGAAGCCGCGTGTAGCGAGGGCGGGCGTGCCGATGCGCAGACCGGAAGTCACCATCGGCGGACGCGGGTCAAACGGCACAGCGTTGCGGTTGACGGTGATGTCGATTTCCGCAAGCCGGTCCTCGGCCTGCTGGCCGTCCAGTTCACAGTGGCGCAGGTCAACCAGCACAAGGTGCACGTCGGTGCCGCCGGAGATCACATTGATGCCCTTTGCCGTGACGTCCGGCTGGACGAGGCGTTCGGCGAGGATCCGTGCTCCGACCAGGACGCGCTCCTGGCGTTCCTTGAATTCGGGCGATGCGGCAATCTTGAACGACACGGCCTTGCCCGCAATGACGTGCACCAGCGGGCCGCCCTGCTGACCCGGGAAGACGGCCGAGTTGATCTTCTTGGCGATGTCGGCGTCGTTGGTGAGGATGATTCCACCGCGGGGACCTGCGAGGGTCTTGTGCGTCGTTGAGGTGGTGACGTGCGCGTGGGGAACCGGTGACGGGTGCAGTCCGGCGGCGACCAGGCCCGCAAAGTGTGCCATGTCCACCATGAGGTAGGCCCCCACGGAGTCAGCGATCCGGCGGAACTCAGCAAAGTCGAGCTGGCGTGCATAAGCGGACCAGCCGGCAACGATCAGCTGGGGTTTGTGCTCGTTGGCGAGCCGCTCCACCTCTGCCATGTCAATCCGGTGGTCCTCTTCGCGTACCTGGTACGGAATGACGTTGTACAGGCGTCCGGAGAAGTTGATCCGCATGCCATGGGTGAGGTGGCCGCCATGGGCCAAGTTGAGGCCCATGATGGTATCGCCGGGCCTGATCAGGGCGTGCATAACGGAAGCGTTGGCCTGTGCGCCGGAGTGCGGCTGGACGTTGGCGTACTCTGCGCCAAAGAGGGCCTTTACCCGGTCGATCGCCAGCTGCTCCACCACGTCAACGTGCTCGCAGCCGCCGTAGTAGCGCTTGCCCGGATACCCCTCGGCGTACTTGTTGGTCAGCACCGAGCCTTGGGCCTGCATCACGGCGACGGCGGTGTGGTTCTCCGAGGCGATCATCTCCAGGCCGGTGCGCTGGCGGGTCAATTCGTCGTCGATCTTCGCAGCGATTTCCGGATCCAGATCAGACAGCTGTGCGTCAAGGCTGGGTGAAATGACCTGCTCGAATGCCGCCGGAGCGGTGCCTGCGGCCGGGGTGCTCACAGTTCTCCGCCGTTCTTGGAAGCGTAGTCCTCCGCGGAGAGCAGGGGGCCCTCGGACTCCGCAGCCACCTTGAACAGCCAGCCCGCACCGTACGGGTCGTTGTTAATCAGCGCCGGGTCATCGACGACGGCGGGGTTCACTTCAGTGACTTCGCCGGTCACGGGGGCGTACAGGTCTGAGACGGACTTGGTGGACTCGACCTCGCCGCACGTCTCCCCCGCCGTCACCATCGATCCGAGCTCGGGAAGGTCAACATAGACGATATCGCCGAGGGCATCCGTGGCCACGGCGGAAATCCCAATGGAGACCAGGTTCCCGCTTTCGCGGGCAACCCACTCGTGCTCGTCGGAGTACTGCAATTCAGGGGCAACCTTTGCCATGTCTTTTCCTTTACGTTTGAAATCTAGTGGTTCCGTAGAACGGCAGGAAACCGAATTCCTCCGCGTGCTCGCTCGTTCCTCGCTTAGACGCACGCTTCCGGAATCCGCTCACCTGCCGCTTCGTGCCAGTGTTCCGTTGGAAAAACACTGGCCCTTCAAGATCTATTAGTCCGAGCTATCTCCAGGCCGTGGGTTTCGACTAGCTGAACCCCCGGCAGGCGCTCATCCCCCAGCACCTTTGGCTTTCGAAAGAGTGAAAGCTGCTGTGTACGGAAGGTGAGCTTTCCTTGAGGGGCTGGCTGGCCCCTTGGGGCCGGCATCCGGCAGCGGGCGTCTAAGGGAGCGTCACGTCCGACCAGCGGGCGTCTTCGCGACCGAGCCCGCAGAGGATGTCGGTCCCGAGGGCTGACACAACCAGCCCAGGATGTTGGATCCTCACCGGATGGTAGGGCTACTTTGCGCGCTTGTAGAACGGCAGTGCGACTACTTCGAACCGCTCCGCCTTACCCCGGAGGTCGATGTCCAAGGCTGTGCCAATTTCGCCGTGCTCGACGTCGACATAGGCCATCGCTACCGGATAGCCGAGCGAGGGGCTTGGTTGGCCTGAGGTCACTTCACCAACAACGGCCCCGTCCTTCAGTACCGGGTAGTGCCCCCGCCCGGCACGGCGCCCCAGTCCTTTGAGCCCCACCAGCTTGCGTCCGGTGCTGACGCCGGCGCCGGCTTCCTTTTTGGCGGCCAGGGCGGCCTTGCCCACAAAGTCGCCTTCCTTGGACAGCGCGACGATTCCGCCCAGGCCGGCAGCGAACGGATCGCCGTCGATCGAGAGCTCGTTGCCGTACAGCGGCATGCCTGCCTCGAGGCGCAGGGAGTCCCGGGAGGCCAGGCCTGCCGGCGTCAGCTCCCCCTCGTCAGCAATCGCGACGATGGACTGCCAGAGAGCAGCGGCGTCGTCGTTATCAATGAAAATCTCGAAGCCGTCCTCACCGGTGTAGCCGGTACGGGCCAAAAGCAGCTCCTGGCTGCTTCCCCCCACGAGGAAGGGGACCTCGACGGCTGCGTAGTACTTCAGCCCCTTCACCAGGTCGTGCTGGGCGGCAGGAACCAGGCGGAGGAGGATTTCCTCAGCTTTCGGTCCTTGGACGGCGATCAGGGAAGTAGCGGCGGACACGTCCCCCACGACGACGTCGAAATCCGCAGCGCGCTGCGCCAGCGCCTCAGCCACTGTCTTGGCGTTGCCTGCATTCGGCACCACCAGGAACTTGGTGTCCCCGCGGCGATAGGTGATGAGGTCGTCGATGATGCCGCCATCCTCGTTGCAGATGAGGGAGTACTTGGCCTTTCCTACGCTCATCGCAGAGATCTTTCCCACGAGGGCGTAATCCAGGAACGCAGCAGCGTCAGGCCCGGTGACCCAGACTTCGCCCATGTGGGAGAGATCGAAGATACCGGCCGATTTCCGAACTGCGTGGTGCTCCGCTAGCTCGGAGCTGTACTTGAGCGGCATCTGCCAACCGCCAAAATCTGTGAAGGAGGCGCCGAGCTTTTTGTGCTCCTCGTACAGGGCAGTGTAGTTCTCAGTCATGGTTGCAGTCCTCAGTTGGCGGAGTCGGCGGAGTGGTCCTCGAAGGCTTCGAGTGGCGGGCACGAGCAGATCAGGTTCCGGTCCCCGGCAGCGCCGTCAATTCGGCCCACCGGCGGGAAGTACTTGTCCTGCTTCAGCGACTGCACGGGGAAAACAGCCTGTTCTCGGGGGTATCCCCGGTCCCAGCCAGTGCTGATCGCTGCCGCTGCCGTGTGGGGCGCATTCCGGAGCGGGCTCTCGGCCACGGAGAAGTCCCCGTCCGCCACCTGGTCGATCTCGGCGCGGATGGAGATCATGGCCTCAATAAAGCGGTCCATTTCACCGAGATCCTCCGACTCTGTGGGTTCCACCATAAGTGTTCCTGCTACGGGGAAAGCCAGCGTCGGAGCGTGGAAACCGTAATCGATCAGGCGCTTGGCAACGTCCTCAGCCGTGACGCCTGTCCTTGCCGTGAGCTCGCGGAGGTCAAGGATGCACTCGTGCGCCACCAGCCCTCCTTCGCCGGTGTAGAGGACCGGGAAGAAGTCGTTCAGCCTGGCAGCAATGTAGTTGGCTGCGAGCAGGGCAGACTTGGTGGCGTCTGTCAGGCCCTGGCCGCCCATGAGCTTCACATAGGCCCAGGAGATGGGCAGCACGCCCGCGGAGCCAAAGCGCGAGGCCGAAATGGGAACGTCGTTGCCTTCGGTCCAGGTGGCCGCGTTCCCGGGCATGAACGGGGCCAAGTGTGCCTTGGCTGCAACAGGTCCGACGCCGGGTCCGCCCCCGCCGTGCGGGATGCAGAACGTCTTGTGGAGGTTGAGGTGGGAGACGTCGCCGCCGAACTTGCCGGGCTGGGCCAGCCCTACGAGTGCATTCAGATTGGCGCCGTCGATGTAGACCTGTCCACCCGCTGCGTGGATGGCATCGCATACCTCGCGGACGTCGGCGTCGTACACACCGTGTGTGGACGGGTAGGTGATCATGATCGCGGACAGCGCGTCCTTGTGGGCATCGATCTTCGCCTGCAGATCAGCGTGGTCAATCGTTCCGTCGGAGGCGGTGGCAACAACCACCACTTTCATTCCGGCCAGGACAGCAGATGCCGCGTTGGTGCCGTGGGCGGAGGCGGGGATGAGGCAGATGTTGCGTTGGGAATCGCCGCGGGAGCAGTGGTAGCCGCGGATGGCCAGCAGGCCGGCAAGTTCCCCCTGGGAGCCTGCGTTGGGCTGGATGGAGACCTGGTCGTAGCCTGTAATCTCCGTCAGTTCGGCCTCGAGGTCTGCGATGAGTTCCCGCCAGCCCTCAGTCTGGGAATCGGGAGCGAACGGATGGATGGAGGCGAATTCCGGCCAGGAAATGGCTTCCATCTCGGCTGTCGCGTTCAGTTTCATGGTGCAGGAACCCAGCGGGATCATGGTGCGGTCCAGGGCAAGGTCGCGGTCAGAGAGTTTGCGGACGTACCGCAGCAGCTGGGTTTCGGACCGGTGGGTGTTGAATACAGGGTGCTGCAGGAAGTCGGAGGTACGCTCGACGACCGGCTCCAGCCCAAAGGACTTCTCTGAACCGGTGCCTGCCTCCACTACTGCGACGCCGAAAGCGGCACAGACCGCGGCGACGATGTCTGCCGTCGTCGCTTCATCCGCGGAGATCCCCAGGGTGTCCGCATCGATGGCGCGGAGGTTGATCCCGCGGGCCTCGGCAGCGGCAAGGATTTCAGCAGCCTTGCCCGGAACCGAAACCGTGATGGTGTCAAAGAAGCTGGTGTGCAGCACGTCCAGGCCGCCGGCTGTCAGGGAGGCGGCCAGGGACTTCGCGTGCCCGTGAGTGGTCTCGGCGATGGCTTTCAGGCCGTCCGGACCATGGTAGACGGCGTACATGGAAGCAACGATTGCCAGCAACGCCTGGGCCGTGCAGATGTTGGACGTGGCCTTCTCACGGCGGATGTGCTGTTCACGGGTCTGCAGTGCCAGACGGTAGGCCGGGGTGCCTGCGGAGTCCTTGGAGACTCCCACCAGGCGGCCGGGCATGGACCGCTCGAGGCCCTTTTGAACGGCCATGTAAGCCGCGTGGGGGCCGCCGTAGAACAGCGGCACACCGAAGCGCTGGGCCGAACCGACGGCAATGTCTGCGCCCTGTTCTCCCGGAGGCGTGATGAGGGTCAGTGCCAGCAGGTCGGCAGCGACCGTTACCAGGGCGCCCCGCTCTTTGGCGTCCGCAATGACCGCAGAGTGGTCAAAGACCCTGCCGGAGACGCCCGGCTGCTGCAGCACCACACCGTTGATGACGCCGTCGGGCAGTCCCTTGGAGAGGTCCGCCACCTCCACCTCGAAGCCCAGGGCCTCGGCCCGGCCTTTGACGATGGCAATGGTTTGCGGCAGGCAGTCAGCGTCGAGGACCGTTTTGCCATCAACTGCAGCCTTATTCTTGTTGGCCCTGCGCATCATGAGCACAGCCTCTGCCACCGCGGTGGCTTCGTCCAGGAGCGAAGCGTTGGCAATGGGCAGGCCCACCAGGTCCTGGACCATGGTCTGGAAGTTCAACAGGGCTTCGAGGCGGCCCTGTGAAATCTCCGGCTGGTAGGGGGTGTAGGCCGTGTACCAGGCCGGGGCCTCGAGGATGTTGCGGCGGATGACCGGCGGAGTCAGGGTGTCGTAGTAACCCTGGCCGATCATCTGGACGGCTGTTTTGTTCTTCGCCGCCAGCTTGCGCAGCTCCGCCAGGGTTTCAACCTCACTCAGTGCCGGAGAAAGCGCCAGCGGAGAATCCTGGCGGATATCTTTCGGTACCGCGGTGTCCACCAGCGCATCAACGGTGTCGTAGCCCACTGCCTTGAGCATGGCGTCAACGTCCGACTCGTGGCGGGCGCCGACGTGCCGATCTACAAAGGACGTGGAGGCTGATTTAACAGTCACAAGGAACTCCAAAACTAAGGCGGCGCAGGGTACGCCACATTGACTGGGTTCCTCCCCGCTCTGTATTGGACCTGAGAGTTTCCGCGCAGCCGTGCTTTCGCATGGCTCCGCTTGCACCGTCGGTGAGCACAGTTTGTTCGGCAGAAGCCCCGATATGATCCCGGTGCTGGAGCGGACAAACTTGCTGCTTTCCAGAGTTGCCTTGCCGCGGCGGTACGTGGGCCTGAGAGATTCCTGGGGAGGGTTTGCTCCTACGGCGCCTGCTTGTACCTACTTGCAGGACTCTCCCGCCGCAGATCAAAGGCATATATTTAGTTTGCGGTGACAACAGTCACAGAGGCTATTGTCCTATGTCCCGGGCTGTGGGGCAAATGTGAGTTTGGCGGGCCCGGTCAATCGCTTTCCACGTAGATCTTCAGGGCGTCGAGGAGGCCCTCTGTACCCTCTTTGCGTCCTTCGACGTCATCTTCGCTCGTAAAGTAGACGCCCTGTTCGGTTAATGTCAGCTTTGTGCCGCTCCCGTCGGGCTCAAGCTCCACGCTGCTCAGAGACACAGACATTCTCTGGCCGTCGATAAGCATTTCGTAGCTGTAGACGATCCTCTCGTCCTGGACGATGTCGTGATAGGTCGCATGCATGGTGGAGACGAATCCGCCTTCCGGCCCTCCGACATCCGTCTCACGGCCACCCTCGCGGAAGTCCAGGCTGGATTCGCCCTGGACCCATGCCGGTGGCCCGCCGAACCACTTCTTCTTGCTCGCAAAGTCGGAGAACGCACGGAAAACGCGCGACGGCGGGGCGTTCAGTTTGCGCTCGAGTGTGAAGCTTGCGTGCGTGATGGGAGTCTTCATCGGTTTCTCCTAGTTGTCTCGTGCCTAGTTGTCTTCTGGTTGTGATTTGGATGGATCATCTGATTCAAGGAAAGCTTCGAGCCGGTCCATGCGGCGCTCCGCAGGAGTCCGGCAGGCAGCGAGCCAGTTCTCCGCAAACCGGAGGGTCGCGGGGACGATGCTGCAGCTACGGACCCTGCCGATTTTTTCGGTGTGGATGAGCCCGCAGTTTTCCAGGACCTGAAGGTGCTGCACAATCGCAGGCAGGCTCATCGCAAAAGGTGCTGCCAGGTCCGACACCGAAGCCGGCCCTTGGCAGAGCCGGACGATGATCGCCCGTCGGGTTGGGTCCGTCAGCGCCTGGAAAACAGAATCAAGCTGGGCTCTTCCGGACTGGTCGGCATGCTGATTGTTAAGCACATACTTAAGTATCGGCTAAACGCTCCGGATGTCAAGAGTGGCTGAGCGCTCCGCGGGAAACACAAAAACGCCCGACGCCGGGGGAAGTCCCGGCGTCGGACGCTCTAGGCGCGGCATGGGCCACGCGGACCGCTCTGTGACGTGAGTACAGAACGTGGAGTTTGGACGGACCTACTGTGAATCGGGTCGGGTCACACTGGCGGTCGCCTTCAGGTTCTCGGCACCAACCAACCAGGCGAATTGCTCCAGCTTTTCAATGAATGTGTGAAGCAGATCAGCCGTCGTCGGGTCTTCGTCATCCACCTCGTCATGGACTTTGCGCATGGTCCCGACGGCAGCCTCAAGGGCTGCGACAATCCGGTCGATGGCGTCTTTGGTGCTGATCAGGCCTTCCGGGAACTGGGCCAGGCTCGTGGACTCGGACACCGTTGCACTGCGTCCGTCCGGCAGGGCATGGAGTGCCCGCATGCGTTCAGCCATGTCGTCCGCAAACAAGCGTGCCGCATCCACGATTTCATCCAGCTGAAGGTGAAGATCCCTGAAGTTGGTACCCACGATGTTCCAGTGGGCCTGCTTTCCCTGGATGTGCAGTTCGATGAGGTCCGCAAGCACTGCCTGCATGTTGTTGGTCAGGGTGGGTGACGCTTTCATATGCTCCTCCTGAATGCTTTTCCGCCGTATGTTCCGGTCCTTCGAAGCTATCCCAGCGGCAGCGCCGGTGCCAGCAAATCTCGCCCGCGGCTTAAATCAAATGAATTTTGTTCATTTTTCCCTTGCCCTACGCCTCAACCTTGGGGATACTAAATGAACGTCATTCATTTAGTGACGACCGTCTCACTGGAGAAATCACCACCATGATTGAAATAACCTGCCTCGCGCCTCTGGCATCACCTGCACGGATGACGCCTTCCACTCGTCTGCCCTTGAGGGTCGGCGTGGTTCAGCACCGCTGGCACTCAACCGCGTCAACCCTTCGGGCGGAACTTGATGAGGGAATAGAACGCGCCGCACGTCTGGGAGCCACTGTTGTCTTCCTTCCCGAACTTACTCTTTCCCGCTATCCCGCAGATGTTCTTCCCGAAAACGACCTGACTCTCCCGCACCAAACCCGGCCACGGCCGTCCGACGCAGCCGAGGACCTCATGACAGGCCCCACCTTCCGCTTTGCCGCTGAGGTTGCTCGGCGACACGGAGTCTGCGTCCATGCCTCGCTCTATCAGCAAGCGGAGAATCCCGACGGCTCCGACGACGGCCTCGGCCTGAACACCTCGATCCTGGTGTCCCCGGAGGGAGAATTGCTGGCACGGACCCATAAGCTGCACATTCCTGTCACGGCCGGGTACTACGAAGACAAGTTCTTCCGCCAAGGCCCGGATGCCGAAGATGCCTACCAGGTCCACTCCCCTGCCGAACTCGGTGGCGCAAGGTTGGGTATGCCCACATGCTGGGATGAATGGTTCCCCGAACTCGCCAGGCTCTATTCCCTTGGCGGAGCAGAGTTGCTGGTCTACCCGACTGCCATCGGTTCCGAGCCGCTGTTCCCGGACTTCGACACCCAGCCGTTGTGGCAGCAAGTGATTGTCGGCAACGGAATAGCAAACGGGTTGTTCATGGTTGTTCCGAACCGCTGGGGACAGGAAGGAAGCCTGAACTTCTACGGTTCTTCGTTCATCTCGGATCCCTACGGAAGGATCCTGGTTCGGGGACCCCGGGATGAATCGGCCGTGCTGGTAGCGGACCTGGACCTTGACCAGCGCCGGGACTGGCTCACGCTCTTCCCCTTCCTGGCCACCCGCCGGCCTGACACTTATGGGCGTTTGACCCAAGCCATCGATCCGTCGGCCCCGCTCGGCCTCGAGGCCGCTGTCCCCGTGGAGGCGACGGCGTGACATCCTGGCGCATGCCCGCGGAGACTGAGGACCAAGATCGGATCTGGATGGCCTTCCCCACCGGCGGCTATACCCTCGGGGATGGCCGCGAGGCCGCCCACGCTGCACGTAAGACCTGGGCAGCGGTGGCCAACGCCGCTGTCGTATTTGGACCTGTCACCATGCTGGTTAACCCTTCCGACGTCGGCATCGCCGCTCATTACCTGGACCCGGCCGTCGAGGTGCTCACGGCAGATCTCAACGACGCCTGGATGCGTGATATCGGTCCCACATTCGTCCTCGACAACCGTGGCCGCCTTGGCGCGGTGGACTGGGTCTTCAACGGCTGGGGTGCGCAGGAGTGGGCAAGCTGGGACAAGGACGCCTTGATAGCCGGTGAAATCGCGGGAAGGTCAGGAGCTGAACATGTTGTCTCACGGCTGGTCAACGAGGGCGGCGGAATCCAGGTGGACGGACAGGGAACCGTGCTGGTCACCGAGACCGTTCAGCTCGATCCGGCCCGCAACCCCGGCTGGGGGAAGGCGGAGGTTGAAACTGAGCTTGCCAGAACTATCGGCGCCACTCACGTGATCTGGCTTCCCCGCGGCCTGACCAGGGACTCCGAACGCTTCGGTACCCGCGGCCACGTGGACATTGTTGCGGCCATTCCCGCACCGGGAAAGCTTCTGGTCCACTCCCAGCAGAACCCTGAACACCCCGACTTCGAGGTATCGCAGGAAATTATCGAGTTCCTGCACACCACCCGGGATTCTGCGGGAGGTGAATGGGAAGTCACCGAGGTCCCCGCCCCTGCTGTCCTCACAGACGACGAGGGTTTTGTGGATTACTCCTACATCAACCATCTGGTGGTCAATGGCGGAGTCATCGCGTGCAGTTTCGAGGATGCCATGGATGAGAAAGCACTGCGCATCCTCGCCGACGCTTACCCCGGACGCCGCCTCGTCAGTGTTGACGCCCGCGAGCTCTTTGCCCGCGGCGGCGGCATTCACTGCATTACCCAACAGCAGCCTGCTGCCTTCCAGAAAGGGCTCTCATGAGTCAGACAGTTCAGCGCCATGAGGATGCCGCTACCGGCGGCCCCTCCTCCGCTCACGGTATCTCCGGCAAAGGCCTGAAAGGCGGACAGCTTGGGCTGCTCGCCGTCGTGGTCCTCGGCATCTCCACCATCGCCCCGGCCTACACGCTTACCAGCGCCTTGGGCCCCACGGTCAGTGAAGTGGGGTTGCAATTGCCCGTCATTTTCCTCATCGGTTTTATTCCGATGATCCTGGTGTCGCTCGCTTACAGGGAACTCAACGCCGATTCCCCTGACAGCGGGACCACCTTCACCTGGGTGACCAAAGCCTTCGGCCCGTGGGTGGGCTGGATGGGTGGCTGGGGCCTGCTGGCAGCAAACATTATTGTGCTGTCCAACCTGGCGGGTGTGGCGGTGGACTTCTTCTACCTCTTCCTTGCGCAGCTGACCGGCAATGCCGAGCTGGCTGACCTGGCCGCAAACAAGCCGCTGAACGTGATCACGTGTTTTGTCTTTGTGGCCCTGGCCGTCTGGATCAGCTATAGGGGGCTTCACACCACAAAGATCGTCCAGTACGGATTGGTCGGATTCCAGTTGCTGGTGCTGGGGCTGTTTGTGGCGATGGCGTTCGCTAACTGGTCAGCGTCGGAGACCGCCATCCCCTTCAGCTGGGAGTGGTTCGACGTCACAAGGATCGAGACTTTCGGCCAGATCGCTGCAGGGATCTCGCTGTCGATTTTCGTCTACTGGGGCTGGGATGTGTGCCTCACCGTAAATGAGGAGACCACCAACGGCAAGAGGACGGCGGGCGTCGCCGGCACCCTGACGGCCGTCGTCGTCCTGGGCATCTATCTCATGGTGACCATCGCCACCATGATGTTCGCCGGAGTAGGCACCGAAGGGCTGGGCCTGAATAACGAGGAAAACCATGCAAACATCTTTACGGCTCTGGCATCGCCCATCATGGGACCGCTGGCCATCTTGATGTCGCTTGCCGTCCTGTCCAGCTCCGCGGCGTCGTTGCAGTCAACGTTCACCTCGCCCTCACGGAGCCTGCTGGCCATGGCGCACTACGGTGCTTTGCCCAAGCCATTCCGGCGGATGACCAAGTTCGCAACGCCTGGTTTCGCCATCTTTGCAGCAGGCATTCTCTCTGCCGGCTTCTATGCAGTGATGCACGTGATCAGCGAAAACGTCCTCAATGACACCATCCTCGCCCTTGGCCTCATGATCTGCTTCTACTACGGCCTGACGGCGATTGCCTGCGCCTGGTACTTCCGTCAGAGTGTCTTCAGCAGCACCCGCAACTTTCTGCTCCGCCTCGTCTGCCCCCTGCTGGGAGGAGTCGGCTTGTTTGTGGTGTTCTTCCAGACGGCGGTAGACAGCTGGGCGCCGGAATTCGGCAGCGGATCCGAGGTATTCGGCGTCGGACTCGTCTTTGTCCTTGGCATCGGCATCCTGGCCATGGGCGCAGTGTTCATGGTCATCATGGCTAAGTTGCGTCCCGGATTCTTCAGGGGCGAAACCATCCGCAGGGACACGCCAGCACTGATCGTTCCCGAGTAGGGGTTCTGCGCCAGTAGGGGCCGCTCAGAGGGAGAACGGCCGACGACGAGCCCTGGCGGGACTACCCGCCAGGGCTCGTCGTGGTTGGCAGTGCGTCGTCGCCTGCTGTCCGGTTATCCGATCACCAGAAATGCGCGACGTCGACGACAAGGCGGGAACCGGCGCCCGGACCGTCCAGGGTGAAGACGCGGAACGGAAGCCGCGCCCGGACACCCAGGCCAATGCTCGTGTAGCCTTCAAAGCTTCCTGCAAAAACTACTTGCCGGAAGGTCTGGTAGCCCGAGACATTGGAGAGTTCAGCCTTGGCTGGCGGGTTATAGGTTGGGTTGTTGTTCTGGTCGTAGGACGGAGCGTTGACCGTAGCCTGGATCCTCGCGCCGCCGTTTACCGGAATGGTAAAACCGGAGCCATCTTGAACAACTGCTGGGACGTAACTCACCGTATAGCCGGCGACCGGACCGTTGAGGTCAACAACCAGCCGGTCAAAGCAATAGTGGCGCCCCGTCCGGACGTTGGTGACAGACGCGGTGCTCATTGCCGGATTGGATTCCGTCGTTGACCCCCACACCTGCCCGCAGTATGCAGCAGCCGAGGCGGGCCCCGGTGCCAATAGGCCTAGCCCGGCTGCCATAAGAATGGCAACGAGCCACGCATGAATTTTTTTCATTTGGGCCACCCCCTCGAGTGAATTGGATACCTCAAGCGTAGGAGCGGAAAGCGCGGCAGCCGAGGGATGTATCCGCTTCGGCACCTAACCGTTAACAGCAGGTTTTGATGGTCACAAGCCTGTAATGAACCGGGCGGTTCGGGCCCCCAATGACCCTTTCCTGCCCGCCTTTATGACCGTTTTCGTTACCTCGAATAACGACGACGAAGCGCCGGCGTCCTCGATGGACGGCCGGCGCTTGTGCTGTTGCTGTTTAGTTTGGGAAAGGTGCAGTCCGTGACCGCTGTTGCGGCCTTCTAGCCTTCGCAGTCGCGGCAGTACTTCATGCCGTTCTTTTCAAGGGCAACCTGTGACCTGTGACGGACCAGGAAGCAGGACGAGCAGGTGAATTCATCCGACTGCTCGGGTACAACAATGACCATCAGTTCTTCGCCCGAGAGATCAGCGCCGGGAAGGTCAATGCCCTCGGCCGTATCATTCTCGTCGACGTCGATCACAGCGGTCTGCGCGCCGCCGCCACGAGACGCCTGAAGGGCCTCCAGCGATTCAGCGGGGGATTCTTCTTCTGTCTTGTTGCGTGGGGCGTCGTAATCGGTAGCCATAGCGGGGGTTCACTTTCGTTGCTGCGCAGCGCCATTTCAGGCACCTCAGTGAAGCAGTTTAGGCCATTACCACGTGAGTTGAAGAATAGTGTGTTCAACCCAACAAATTACGTCGGCAGAAGACAGTTTAAGTCGCAAAGCCAAGGCGCCGAACAAGGTGGCAACCCTCGCCTCAGACGGTCACTCCTCAGGAGCGTTGACCGCTGCTTCATGGGCCTTCCTGGCATGGTCCCCGGCCAGCGATACACCACTGAGCGCCGGCAACCATGCCCAGCGGGTGACGTCGGCCAGTTCCGCGTAAGACCTGCCTTCCATGGCGGGGCCGGACAAGGCCGGCGCCGTATCCCGCTCGACCAGGGACCGCAACCATGACCGCGTCCGCGGCAACGTCCTTTTCGTCATGCTGACCAAACTAGGGCCGAATTATTGTGGGGACGTTTCCGCACGATCTCCCCAGGGTTACATCCCCGCACAGAAGGTTTAGCTTTGCATAAGGAACTCGAACCGCTGGTACACCTATACGGAACGCTGGAGGCAAAGCCATGGCCGTCAAGCTGAACAAGAGGGCACTGGAGCACGCGCGCAGCCTCATCAAGAAGGGGAAAGTCGAACGGGATATCCGTGACGACTGGAGCGAGCATGCGCCTTCCACTGATGACGAAAACAAGTACCTCGACAAGCACGGTTTTGACGACTTCGCGAAATGGCATCTGGGACTTGACGGCGAGAAATCCGAGGGCACAAAAGGGAGCGTCAGCTTTCCCTTCGGCGACTTTAAGAAAGCCCACCGTTGCGCGATCATCTCCCTTGAGAGCCGCGCCGCACAGTACGACCACGATGACATCGCCAAGGCAGCGAAAGAGTTGCTTGAGCTGATTGACGGGGAGTAAAAAGTGAGCCCCCTGTCGGATTCGAACCGACGACCCCCGCTTTACAAGAGCGGTGCTCTGGCCAACTGAGCTAAGGAGGCGTTGCGCCGTCATATTCGACAGGCCGTCAGAAACAGTCCGTCAATTCGGCGCTAGACAAGGTTATCCCACGGACGGGCTGCAGGTAAAAACGGGGCCGGCCTGAGGTTCAAGAACCGCGGGGTAAAACGATAGGCCCAGCTCCGGAATCTTCCGAAGCTGGGCCTCTGCCCGGGCTAGTGCCCAGGATCGAATCCCTCAGGTTAGCCCTTGGCGTCGATCGCTGTCTGGACAAACGGGATGAGGTCGACGTTCGCGCTGTCTCCCTTGCCCCACTGCTTTCCATCAACAAATGCGGTCGGAGTTCCCGTGACGCCTGTTGCTGCGGCCGCCTGCGTCGCGTACTTCACGTAAGGACGGAATACTTTGTTGTCGACACAGCTGTCGATGTTCTTTGCCCCCACATCGGTGGCAAGCTTCTTCAGCTCGTTGTCAGAGAGGCCGGCTCCGCCTTCAGCAGGCTGCTTTTCGAACAGCGTGTTAAGGAAGTCCGCGTATTTCTCGGGGGACTCGTTGACTACACAGGCGGCGGCATTGGCAGCGCGTGAGGAATAGTTGGTGGTCGACTTGCTGTCCAGGAAGCCCAAGGGACGGTACTCCAGGCTGATCTTCCCTTCGTTCCGGAGGTTGGTGAGGTCGGCGCCGTACGTGTCCTCAAACCTCTTGCAGACGGGGCAGATGAAGTCGATGTAGACCACAACTTTTACGGGCTTGCCTGCTTCTGCGTCAGCGCCCGGGGCTTTGATTTCCGCAGGCGGTGTAGCCGGGGCCGCCGGGATGTCAGCAATGTTGACGGTTGCGGGATCCGACTTGGCAACTTCTGTATTGGCCAGCAGGGTGACACCGCCATGCACGTTTGCGTTGGCAGGGGTTGGTCCTTGGTCCGCAATGGGAGTGTTGTCCCTCATCGACGTTGTGATAACCAGGGCCACCACGGCCAGAATGGCCACAACGGCAACCACGATGCCCCAGCCGATCAGCAGGCGGTTGCGTTTGTCTTTCGCCATCTGTGCCTCACGGATCTTGCGGGCATTCTCGCGTGCCTCAGCAGTGCGTTCTGCCTTGGACTTCCGGACTTCGTTTGCGGGGCTCATTAAGTTCCTCGTGTCGATCGGGTCCGGGGACCACCCGGTAGCAACTTCACTATTTTAGGCGAGAAAGCTGGGAGCTTGCACTTTCAAGTTTCTCCTCCACGTTCCCAACGGACGAATAGCTCCGAAGATTCCGTGCAAGTAGGGTGGATTTGAGCCACAACAACCCCAGGGAGCACCAATGCACAGACCTGCACGCGGGACAGACGATGCACAGGCAGGTGGCGCGCCGTCCGGAAAAGGCCGGGCATCTTCCGCTAAATACGACTTCATGGTGGTGTCCAACCGCCTGCCGGTGGACCGCTGCCCCAAGGAAGACGGCGACGGCTGGCGGCGCTCTCCCGGCGGACTTGTCACGGCATTGGCCCCGATGATGACCAAGACCGAAGGTGCCTGGGTGGGATGGCACGGAGCACCTGATGAAACCGTCCAGCCGTTCAGCCACGACAACATGGACCTGATTCCCGTACAGCTGAGCGAGGACGACGTCGAGCTGTATTACGAAGGCTTCTCCAATGCGACACTGTGGCCGCTGTACCACGATGTCATTGCCCCGCCGGAGTTCCACCGTACCTGGTGGGACGCCTACCGCAGAGTCAACCGCCGGTTCGCCGACGCCGTCGTGCGTCACGCCGGACACGGGGCCACTATCTGGGTGCAGGACTACCAGCTTCAGCTGGTTCCCCGCCTGCTCCGGGAGGCCAGGCCCGATCTGCGGATCGGCTTTTTCAACCACATTCCGTTTCCCCCGCCCGAGATCTTCGCCCAGTTGCCTTGGCGCCGTGCGATCATCGACGGCCTGCTCGGTGCGGATCTGGTGGGCTTCCAGAGAAACAGCGACGCCGGAAACTTCATGCGGTCCGCACGCCGGTTCCTTGGTGCGAGCGTTAAGCAGCAGCAGGTCCATGTAAAGGGCGGCGACGGCGAAATCACCCACATCGCGCGCGCCCAGGCCTTTCCCATCTCCATCGATGTCAAGCACATCGGCGAACTTGCAGCCAAGCCGGAGATCGTTGAACGTGCCCGCCAGATCCGGCGGGACCTGGGCAATCCGAAGATCATCATGCTCGGCGTCGACCGTCTGGATTACACCAAGGGGATCAGGCACCGGCTGAAGGCCTACGAGGAACTGCTGAACGAAGGCAAGGTGAAGGTGGAGGATGCCACCCTCATCCAGGTGGCAAGCCCCAGCCGTGAACGGGTGGAGCACTACCGGCTGCTGAGGGAGGAAGTCGAAGGCACCGTTGGCCACATCAACGGAACCTACGACACCATCCAGAACACAGCCGTCCGCTACCTCCACCACAGCTACCCGGTAGAAGAGATGGTGGCGCTCTATCTGGCCGCCGACGTGATGCTTGTGACGGCGCTGCGTGACGGCATGAACCTGGTGGCAAAGGAATACGTCACGGCACGCACCAACAATGACGGCGCCCTGGTGCTCAGTGAATTTGCCGGTGCGGCCGACCAACTGAAGCAGGCCCTCCTGATGAACCCGCACGATATTGACGGACTCAAAGACACCATCATGCGGGCCGTGAACATGACAGAGAAGGAAGCCGCGAGGCGGATGCGCTCCATGCGCCGTCAGATCCTTGACCACGACGTCGATCATTGGTCTGCGGACTTCCTGCGCGCGCTCAACGAGAAAGTAATCCGCGATGACTCCTGATCCCATTCAGCCCGATGCCGCTGACTCCCCAGCCGCAGGCAAGGCACAGCTCACCCTGGCTCCGGAGCTCCTGGATGCCATCCGCCGGATTGCCTGCACCGACCACCTCCTGGTTGCCATGGATTTTGACGGCACGATGGCACCGCTGGTGGACCATGCCGACGACGCCCGCGCCCTCCCGCAATCGGCAGCCGCCTTCGCGGCACTGGCGGCCCTCCCCCGCACCAGCACTGCACTGATCTCGGGCAGAGCGCTCGACAGCCTCCGGGCCGTGGCATCACCGCCCGCTGAAACCCTTTTGATCGGAAGCCACGGGGCAGAGGCCTGGCTGGGCCCGGACTCTGCACAACTGACCCTCGACGCGGAACAGCGTGACCTCCTCGCTGACGTCCGAAGGATCCTGGAAGAGATCGTCGACGTCGCTCCCGGAACCCTGCTTGAAGACAAGCCTGCCGGGGTCGTGCTCCATACGAGGCTGGCTTCGGACGACGTCGCCGAAGACGCTGTTGCCGCCGCCCGGGCGGCACTTCAGGACCGGCATGGTGTCTACCTGAAAAACGGCAAGCGGGTCCTGGAGACGTCCGTGGTCCATGCCTCCAAGGGCGAAGGCGTGGAGTTCCTGCGGCAGTCCTCAGGCGCTACAGCCGTGGTTTTTGTGGGGGACGACACCACGGACGAAGACGCCCTGGGCCGGCTTGTCCCCGGCGACCTTGGTGTCAAAGTCGGCTTCGACTTTACGCAGGCGGAGTTTCGGGTGGAGGCCCCCGTCCACGTAGGAGAGTTCCTTGAGGCGCTCCTTCGGGAAAGGACCCGATGCCTGGCCCTCGGCGCTGATCCGGAAAGTGCCGCAACGGACAAGCCGGACAACGCCGGGTAAGAGACCTCACACGTGACATTCGTAACATTTATGACCGAATTCACTTTTTCTGACATACTCTTCAAGGTGATGTGGCGCACATAACCGTGCGGCGTCACTCGATGCTCCCCGGCTTCCTTTAGCGGAAAACGGGGAGCATATAACTGAATTACATGAACCATTCACTACGGATCGTCCGGCACGTACCTGCCGGTGAAGGGATTGATAACTGTGGCAACAGTTACTTTTGATAACGCTACGCGTCTGTACCCGGGCACAGAGAAGCCCGCTGTTGACAAGCTCAACATTGAAATCGCCGATGGCGAGTTCCTGGTCCTCGTTGGCCCCTCCGGCTGTGGCAAGTCCACTTCCCTCCGCATGCTTGCGGGGCTGGAAGATGTAAATGCCGGCCGCATCCTCATCGGCGACCGCGATGTCACCGATGTTCCGCCGAAGGACCGCGACATCGCGATGGTTTTCCAGAACTACGCGTTGTACCCGCACATGACTGTTGCTGACAACATGGGCTTCGCACTGAAGATCGCCGGCGTTTCCAAGGAAGAGCGCGCCGAGCGTGTTCGCGAAGCCGCCAAGCTTCTTGACCTCGAGCCGTACCTGGACCGCAAGCCGAAGGCACTGTCCGGCGGCCAGCGCCAGCGTGTTGCCATGGGCCGTGCCATCGTGCGTAACCCGCAGGTGTTCCTCATGGATGAGCCGCTCTCCAACCTGGACGCCAAGCTCCGTGTCCAGACCCGTACCCAGATCGCATCCCTGACCCGCCGTCTTGGCGTCACCACCGTATACGTGACCCACGACCAGGTTGAGGCCATGACCATGGGCGACCGCGTTGCTGTTCTCAAGGACGGTCTGCTGATGCAGGTCGACACCCCGCGCAACCTCTATGACAAGCCAAAGAACGTTTTCGTTGCAGGCTTCATCGGCTCCCCCGCCATGAACCTCCTCGAGCTCCCCGTCGTCGACGGCGGCGTTCAGTTCGGTGGAACGGTTTACCCCGTTCCCCGCAACGTCCTCGAAGAGGCACACGGCAGCACCGTTACGTTGGGATCCCGCCCTGAAGACCTCGAGACGGCCCCCGCCGGAGAAGGCCTCAAGGTTGAAGTGGACGTCGTCGAAGAGCTCGGTGCCGACGCCTACGTCTACGGCCACACCACGCTTGACGGCAAGGACCACGACATCGTGGCACGCGTCGACGGCCGCCGCCCCCCGATGAAGGGCGAGGTCATCTACGTCCGGCCGCAGTCGGGCCACGTACACCTGTTCGACACCAAGACAGGCGATCGTCTGGGCGCCTAGTCCCCACCGGTTCCCTAACCTCGCTCCGCTTCGGCCAGGGAACCCTGCCGGCGTGGGCCCATCCACCGGTTCCCTAACCTCGCTCCGCTTCGGCCAGGGAACCCTGCCGGCGTGGGCCCAGGAAAACAAAATGAACGACGGCGGCCCTCCTCACCGGAAGGCCGCCGTCGGGCGTTAACGCCTGTTCCTGACCAGGATTTAGGCTCGCTGGCCCTCTCTACGGAAGAATTGCTTCATGACCGAGGAAAACAATGCCCAATGGCACGACGAACCGACCGACTACGGCCAGATCGGGAAGCTGCCTCGGTTCCAGGCGGCCAGCGCGAATGATGAAAAACACGCAGGCGTATCGAGTTCCCTGAGCATTACCGCTGCAGCCGCCGACCCCGAGCTCTTGGACCTTCCGTGGCACATTGCGTTGGAGGAATGGCCGGCGGAGAATCTCGCGGCCCTCCCCCGGGGCATCTCGCGGCACATTGTACGCTTCGCACACCTCGGTCATTCGGTCATCGCCATCAAGGAGACCTCCGAACACGTCGCCCGCCACGAATATCACATGCTCCGCAAGCTCGCCCGGCTCGATGTCCCTTGCGTCGAACCCGTTGCGGTCATCACGGGCCGCACCACCCCTGACGGCAGGCCGCTGAACCCGGTGCTTGTCACGCGGCACCTGAAATTCTCGATGCCATACCGGGCCCTGTTTTCGCAGATGCTCCGAAAAGACACCCTCACCCGCCTCATTGATGCCCAGGCACTTCTGATGGTGCGGCTTCACCTCATCGGCTTTTATTGGGGCGACGTTTCGTTGTCGAACACCCTGTTCCGCCGTGACGCCGGCGCTTTTGCTGCTTACCTCGTGGATGCTGAAACCGGGGAACTCTATCCTGACCTCTCCACCGGGCAGCGCGAGTACGATCTCGAAATTGCCAGGGTGAATATCGCCGGAGAACTGATGGACCTCCTCGACGGTGGCCTCATCGAAGACAAGGTGGACCCGGTCGCCACCAGCGAGCTCATTATGGACAGCTACCGCCGGCTCTGGGCAGAACTCACTGAGAAGGAATCCTTTGAACTCGGCGAGCGGTGGCGGGTGGGCGCACGCATCAGGCGCCTGAATGAACTTGGTTTTGATGTGGAGGAATATGCCATCAAGACCACCCAGAACGGCTCAACCATCCAGCTGCAGCCCAAGGTAGTGGATGCCGGCCACCATCAGCGCCGCCTGCTGCGCCTCACGGGCCTGGATGCCCAGGAAAACCAGGCCCGCCGCCTCCTCAACGACATGGACACCTTCCGCGCGGACAACAATCCCGGGATGGACGAGGAATACAGCGCCCACCTTTGGGTCAGCCAGATCTTCGAACCGATCGTCCGCTCCATTCCCCGGGATCTCTCAGGGAAGCTGGAGCCGGCCGAGGCGGTTCACGAGGTCCTGGAGCACCGCTGGTACATGTCCGAAAAACAGGAGCGCCACATACCGCTGGCCGAAGCCGTTCAGTCCTATATTGACTCCATCCTGCGCCATCGCCGCGACGAGGCAGCCATCATGCTGAATCCCGATACCGAGCTTCTGAAAATCCTGGAAGTGGAAACTGAAGAATCACGGTACGGTGCCGACGAATCCATCGACGAATATCCCGACGTTGACGACTGACTAAGATCGCAACGGCCTTTCGATCCACGGAAGTTTTAGCACTAGCGGGTTAAGTGGAATGGCTTAGATGGCCTTGCCGGGGTTGAGGATTCCCAAGGGGTCAAAGAGCTCTTTGATGCTGTGCTGGAGCTTGCGCAGCGGTTCGGGCTGCTCGAGCCCGAGCCAGCGCAGTTTGTACTGGCCGATCCCGTGCTCTCCGGTGATGGTTCCCCCCATGGCCAAGGCCACGGAGATGGATTTGTCCAAGGCCTCGTTCAGCCGCTTCATGTCATCCTCGCCTACGGAGGCATCCGTCCGTTCCACCCAGAACGTCGGATGAAGATTGCCGTCCCCTGCGTGGGCCACGACCTTGAGCATCACGTTGAACTCTGCGGCCATCAGCTCCAGGGCGGCTACATAGTCCACCAGTCTCGAGCGCGGAACAGCCACGTCTTCGCCAACCCTGTATTCGTCGTCCACCTCAGCGCCGCGGCTGTGGCGCCTCAGGGCCACCAGCCTCTCGGCTTCCTCGCTGAAGGCTGTGCTGACCAAGGCCCCTCCGGCTGTCAGAACATCCCGGATGATTTCGGCTTCCACGGCAGCGCCGAATCCGTCGGTCTGGATCAGGAGCAGGGATCCTCCCCTGGCGCTCAGGTCCGAACCATGGATGGCATCCAGCTGGCGCAGGGTGGCGCCGTCGAGCAATTCCATGATGGCCGGCTGGACCCTCGCCTTACCCACCGCAAGGACTCCGGCTGCTGCGCTTCTGAAGTCGGGATGAAATGAAGCGATGGTTTGAACTTCAGGGGGAAGGTACCTGAGCCGGACAGTCACGCCAACAACTATGCCCAACGTGCCCTCCGAGCCAACAAACAGCCCGGTGAGGTCATAGCCCGCAACGCCTTTGAACGTCTGGTGGCCGGTGTGCAGGAGCGATCCGTCTGCCAGAACGACGTCCAGGGCAAGGACGGAGTCCCTTGTCACACCGTATTTTGCGCACCTGAGGCCGCCGGCGTTGGTCGCAACGTTGCCTCCGATTGTGGAAACCCTGTAACTTGCGGGGTCCGGTGCATACATCAGGCCGTGTTCCGCGGCGGCATCGTTCAGCCGGGAGTTGATAACGCCCGGCTCCACCACGGCTGTCTCATCCTCCGGGTTTAGAGCCAGGATGCGGTCCATTCGTTCAAGGCTCAGGACAACGCAGCCTTCGCTGGCGTGGGCACCGCCGGAGACACCGGTCCCTGCCCCGCGGGCGACGATCGGCACGCCGTGGCTGGCACAGAGGCGGACCACTGTTTGGACGTCATCAACGGATTCCGCCCATACAACGGCCACCGGAAGGTGGTAATCCAGCACCGGTGCCTGATCCACCGCAACAGCAGCGAGGGACGAGTCGTCCGAGGCTACCTTCCGGGGATCCAGCATGCTCCGCAACCCTTCAACAATCGTGGACACACTGCCTCGCTTCCTGTCACAACCCGGACTCCAGTCTAGACCGCGCCCGGTCCCAAAGCGGGAGAACCCGTCACGTTACTGACCAAGCTCCAAATCGCCTGCAAACGCTTCCACTATTTGGCAATAAAACAGGTCGACAGGAATGTTTATCTGCTTATTCCTGAAGTTGAACCTTGACGATCTTCAGTCGCTATTTTGCCGTGTTTCAGGGAAATAATCAGTTTGCTTCGCGTCTAAAATCCATTCATTAGTGTGACGCCCATTACTGGAAGCGTTTTCAGTTTTTTCACGAGGGGGTCTACCATCGATGCATGTCAGTCGACTCTCTACTTCAGACGCCCGCTCCTCTCGCAGGACCCCTGACCCTGATTCATGGGAAAGACGAGGCTCCGGGGTGGTGGCGTTCCGCCGTCATCTATCAGGTGTATCCACGCTCGTTCCGGGATCTGAATGGCGACGGAATCGGAGACATCGCGGGAATCACCGCCGAGCTCCCGCAGCTCGCCGATCTCGACGTCGACGCCGTGTGGTTGTCACCCTTCTACAGGTCCCCCCAGCGGGATGCCGGATATGACGTCAGCGACTACTGCGACGTGGATCCCCTCTTCGGGACGCTCACCGACTTCGATGTAATGATTGCAGAAGCCAACCGACTGCATCTGCGCGTCATTGTGGATCTTGTCCCGAATCACTGTTCTGACCAGCATGTAGCCTTTCAGGCCGCGCTTGCATCCGCTCCCGGCAGCCCTGAACGGGACATGTTTATCTTCCGGGACGGGAATGGCGCTTCGGGCGAAGAGCCGCCGAACAACTGGGGGTCCCACTTCGGCGGACCTGCCTGGACCCGGGTCACGGAGCCGGACGGCACTCCCGGACAGTGGTACCTCCACCTCTTCGACTCCTCCCAACCGGACTTCAACTGGGATAACCAGGCGGTCCATGAAGAATTCGAACGGGTCCTGCGCTTCTGGCTTGACCGCGGCGTCTCGGGCTTCCGCGTTGATGTTGCGCACGCGCTCGTCAAAGCACCCGGACTTCCGGATTGGGGAGGCAGGGCGGACGGCGGCAGCTCGGATGGATTCCCTGGCCATGAAGCCCCAATGTTCGGGCAGCCTGCGTTGCACGCCATTTATCGCAGGTGGCGCCAGATCCTGGAAAGCTACGGTCCGGACAGGATCCTTTGCGCCGAGGCAAATGTTGATCCGCTGCCGCGTCTGGCTGACTGGGTCCGTGCCGACGAGATGCATCAGGCCTTCAACTTCCCCTATCTTCACGCAGGGCTTGATGTCCACCGCCTTCGCGGTGTCATCACAGAATCGCTGCTCACCCTCGACGCCGTGGGCGCCCCCAGCACCTGGGTCCTCTCCAATCATGACGTCATCCGCCACGCCAGCCGCTTCGGTTACAACGGCCCTGGACCCCGGGACGGAGACGGCATAGGGGTCTGGGATCACCAGCCCGACGAAGCCCTGGGCCGCCGTCGTGCAGCCGCAGCATCCATGTTTATGCTGGGCCTTCCGGGTGGCGCCTACCTTTACCAGGGTGAGGAACTCGGACTCCCCGACGGCATCGACATCCCCGATGCCCAGCGGCAGGATCCCACCTTTGCCCGGACCGGCGGAGCAAGACTGGGCAGGGACGGCTGTCGCGTACCCCTGCCTTGGAGTGCAGAGGAGCCGCACAACGGCTTTGGCAATGGGCAGGAGCCTTGGCTCCCCCAGCCCGAAAGCTTCAAGCAACTGGCCCGCGATGCTCAGGCTGCATCCCCATCGTCGCACCTGAACCTGTACCGCCGCATGCTTTCCACTCGACGGGAACTGGGGCTCGGCGCCGGTTCCCTGTCCTGGTTGGAGAATTACTGCACTGCCTCATCCCTCGCCTACCTCAATGGCAGCACGCTGGTCGTGATGAATCTCAACCACGAGCCCCTGGACTTGCCGGGGGGAAGGGTGCTTCTGCGTAGCGGGTCTGCTGCACCTGTAAGTGACCAGTCCCTTGCCGACCTCGGACATCGGCTAGGCTCAAATGAAACTGTTTGGATGAAGATCACAGTCGAGGACGCGGAGAACTAGAGTATGGCCGGCATTAAGGACGTAGCGGAACGGGCCGGCCTCTCCATCGCCACCGTTTCCCGCGCCCTGAGCGGGAAGGGACCTGTCTCCTCCCGCAGCCGGGAACGCGCCCGGGCTGCCGCCGCCGAGCTGGGTTTCGTGCCTTCCTATCATGCCTCCAGCCTCGCCTCCGGACGGAACCACAATATAGGCGTGGTGGTTCCGTCCGTTCACCGCTGGTATTTCTCCTCGGTGATGGAAGGCATTTCAGCGACCCTGATCGACGCCGGTTACGACCTCACGCTGTACAACGTCAGTGAAGGGCCCAAGCATCGCCACAGTGTCCTGAACGACTTCCTCCTGCGCAAGCGTGTGGACGGCGTCATTGCGGTAGCTCTCAAGCTAAGCGAAGCCGAGATCCGCAAGCTGCTCGCCGTCCACAGACCGCTCGTTGGCATCGGCGGAACACTGCCCGGGGCCGCCAGTATCAGGATTAATGATTTTGACCTCGCGGCGGACGCCACCAATCACCTGATCCGCTTGGGCCATACCAGGATCGCGCATCTGACGGGTGGATCCGCTTATGAGCAGGATTTTGAACTGCCCGGCACCAGGCAAAGGGGATATGAGAAGGCTATGCGGGATTCCGGCCTCGCTGTTCGCCCTGAGTGGCATATCCCGGCCGATTTCACCATCCAAGGTGGCTACGCCAGCGCGCGGGCACTCCTGGGAAGCACGGCGGAACGCCCCACAGCTATTTTTGCCGCGTCCGATGAAATGGCTATCGGGGCAATTCTTGCTGCCCGCGATTTCGGCCTCCGTATCCCTTATGACCTTTCCGTCATCGGCTTCGACGGCCACGAGCTCGGGGAGGTGTTTGGCCTGACCACCATTGACCAGGGCGCACGGGACCAGGGTTCCCTTGCTGTTAACATGCTGCTCTCGGGACTCGAGGGCGATGCCGGCCACGTCGCCGCCGAGGCCGAGTATCCTGCAAAGTTCCTGATCAGGTCCAGCACCGCGGTTCCCCCGGAGGATTCTCCGCGCACCCGCCACTAATTTGTTTGTAAGGGCTCGTCCTAGTCCGCTGCTCCGCCCATGAATCGGACGAACCGGCCCAAGACTTGGGGCCAGGCCCCCATCCACTTGCTACGGGCCTGCAGTGGATCGTCAGAACCTTCCCAGCCACTGTGCACAAGCCTGACCTCTGTTCCGCCATTGACAGCCTTGAAAGCGACCCGGAGCTCTGTGGACCAGACGGCAGTGCTGTCGGGGTGCCAGCTGGCATGGAAGGAGAGTGGTGGCTGCCAATCGTCAATCGACCCCCAGACGGAGGTGCGGCCATCAGCGGCCGTTTCGAGTATGAGGTTCTCTTCGAACTCCACATAGGATCCAACGCCAAAGACGCTGATGGTTTCCATAGGCCACCACAGGTGGGTGTGCTCCGTGAACCCAATGAACGCCTGGGAAACCGGGCCTGGTACCACCACGGTGTTCACCATGGGTTCGAGCGCTTCAGACGCCGGCGGTAGATCATCATCCAGGGGCGCGTGGCTAAAGAGGTTGTTCATGGTCACCAACTGTACCGGCCCCTAAAAGACTCAGGCCCTTAAAAGACTCAGGCCCCGACATTCCTTGTCGGGGCCTGAATCATAAATAATGTCCGGCGGTGACCTACTCTCCCACACCCTCCCGGGTGCAGTACCATCGGCGCTGTGGGTCTTAGCTTCCGGGTTCGGAATGGGACCGGGCGTTTCCCCCACGCTATGACCGCCGTAACCCTGTGTCCCGTACCCCTGGGGGTGGGAAATCTGGTGGTTACAACATGTTCTCTCTGCCCTTTGGGGGGCAGGTGTGGTGTTGTTATTCAGTTGTGTTCCCTTGTCAGCAAACCGGTGGTGCGGGTTTGTTGGTTGGGAACCACATAGTGGACGCAAGCAGTCTTGTTTTCTTTTTACCGCCCCCTGGGTGCAAACGCTTTTGAAGTTCGTTTGCGGGGGTGGTGTGTGGTGTAAGTTATCGGCCTATTAGTACCGGTCAGCTTCACGAGTCGTTAGTCCTCGCTTCCACATCCGGCCTATCAACCCAGTGGTCTGGCTGGGGGCCTCTCACACACAAGGTGTATGGAAATCTCATCTCGAAGCGAGCTTCCCGCTTAGATGCTTTCAGCGGTTATCCCATCCGAACGTAGCTAATCAGCGGTGCACTTGGCAGTACAACTGACACACCAGAGGTTCGTCCGTCCCGGTCCTCTCGTACTAAGGACAGCCCTTCTCAAATTTCCTGCGCGCGCAGCGGATAGGGACCGAACTGTCTCACGACGTTCTAAACCCAGCTCGCGTACCGCTTTAATGGGCGAACAGCCCAACCCTTGGGACCTACTCCAGCCCCAGGATGCGACGAGCCGACATCGAGGTGCCAAACCATGCCGTCGATATGGACTCTTGGGCAAGATCAGCCTGTTATCCCCGAGGTACCTTTTATCCGTTGAGCGACGGCCATTCCACAATGTACCGCCGGATCACTAGTCCCGACTTTCGTCCCTGCTCGAGATGTCTCTCTCACAGTCAAGCTCCCTTGTGCACTTACACTCGACACCTGATTGCCAACCAGGCTGAGGGAACCTTTGGGCGCCTCCGTTACTTTTTAGGAGGCAACCGCCCCAGTTAAACTACCCATCAGGCACTGTCCCTGACCCGGATTACGGGCCGAAGTTAGATGTCCAAAGTGACCAGAGTGGTATTTCAACGATGACTCCACCCGAACTGGCGTCCGGGCTTCAACGTCTCCCACCTATCCTACACAAGCCACTCCGAACACCAATACCAAACTATAGTAAAGGTCTCGGGGTCTTTCCGTCCTGCTGCGCGTAACGAGCATCTTTACTCGTACTGCAATTTCGCCGAGTTTATGGTTGAGACAGCGGGGAAGTCGTTACTCCATTCGTGCAGGTCGGAACTTACCCGACAAGGAATTTCGCTACCTTAGGATGGTTATAGTTACCACCGCCGTTTACTGGGGCTTGAATTCTCAGCTTCGCCTTGCGGCTAACCGGTCCTCTTAACCTTCCAGCACCGGGCAGGAGTCAGTCCGTATACATCGTCTTGCGACTTCGCACGGACCTGTGTTTTTAGTAAACAGTCGCTTCCCCCTGGTCTCTGCGGCCCCTGCACGCTCCGGACAGCAAGTGTCCATCACGATGGGGGCCCCCCTTCTCCCGAAGTTACGGGGGCATTTTGCCGAGTTCCTTAACCATAATTCTCTCGATCGCCTTAGTATTCTCTACCTGATCACCTGTGTCGGTTTGGGGTACGGGCGGCTAAAACCTCGCGCCGATGCTTTTCTAGGCAGCATAGGATCACCGAATCCCCCCTTACGGGAGTCCCATCAGATCTCAGGCATCATGAACGGCGGATTTGCCTACCGTTCGCCCTACATCCTTAGACCGGGACAACCATCGCCCGGCTCGGCTACCTTCCTGCGTCACACCTGTTAATACGCTTACCTCCCAGGATCAGGTCCCGCGCTCCACCAAAAACCTCACACCACAAGGGTGATCGGTCAGGTCTCGGGCGGTTAGTATCCCCTGTTCAGCATGGACGGTTTTTCGCCGGTACGGGAATATCAACCCGTTGTCCATCGACTACGCCTGTCGGCCTCGCCTTAGGTCCCGACTTACCCAGGGCAGATTAGCTTGACCCTGGAACCCTTGATCATTCGGCGGACGGGTTTCTCACCCGTCTTTCGCTACTCATGCCTGCATTCTCACTCGTGTAGGCTCCACCGCTGGTTTACACCGCGACTTCACTGCCCACACGACGCTCCCCTACCCATCCAGACGCCTGAACCACAAGGGCTTAGCAAAAATCTGAATGCCACAACTTCGGCGGTGTACTTGAGCCCCGCTACATTGTCGGCGCGGAATCACTTGACCAGTGAGCTATTACGCACTCTTTTAAGGATGGCTGCTTCTAAGCCAACCTCCTGGTTGTCTTCGCAACTCCACATCCTTTCCCACTTAGCACACGCTTAGGGGCCTTAGTTGGTGGTCTGGGCTGTTTCCCTCTCGACTATGAAGCTTATCCCCCACAGTCTCACTGCTGCGCTCTCACTTACCGGCATTCGGAGTTTGGCTGACGTCAGTAACCTTGTAGGGCCCATCGGCCATCCAGTAGCTCTACCTCCGGCAAGAAACACGCAACGCTGCACCTAAATGCATTTCGGGGAGAACCAGCTATCACGAAGTTTGATTGGCCTTTCACCCCTACCCACAGCTCATCCCCTCCATTTTCAACTGAAGTGGGTTCGGTCCTCCACGACGTCTTACCGTCGCTTCAACCTGGCCATGGGTAGATCACTTCGCTTCGGGTCTAGATCACGCCACTGCAACGCCCTGTTCAGACTCGCTTTCGCTACGGCTTCCCCACACGGGTTAACCTCGCGACGTAACACTAACTCGCAGGCTCATTCTTCAAAAGGCACGCCGTCACAACTACACAGCAAGCTGCGGCTGCTCCGACGGATTGTAAGCACACGGTTTCAGGTACTGTTTCACTCCCCTCCCGGGGTACTTTTCACCTTTCCCTCACGGTACTGGTCCGCTATCGGTCATTAGGGAGTATTTAGGCTTATCAGGTGGTCCTGACAGATTCGCACGGGATTTCTCGGGCCCCGTGCTACTTGGGATACTCTCCAGGCGGTACACAACATTTCGGTTACGGGGCTCACACCCTCTCTGGCCGGCCTTTCAAGACCGTTCACCTATGCCCGTACTCTCACCTCACTGTCCCGGCAGAGACAGAACGGAAAGTCCCACAACCCCGACCATGCAACGCCCGCCGGCTATCACACATGGAACGGTTTAGCCTGATCCGCGTTCGCTCGCCACTACTAACGGAATCACTGTTGTTTTCTCTTCCTGCGGGTACTGAGATGTTTCACTTCCCCGCGTTCCCTCCACGCACCCTATGTGTTCAGATGCGGGTCACCAGATCACTCGCGCGTCTGGCGGGGTTTCCCCATTCGGACACCCTGGGATCACAGTCCGGTTATCGACTCCCCCAGGCTTATCGCAGATTCCTACGTCCTTCTTCGGCTCCTAATGCCAAGGCATCCACCGTGTGCTCTTAAAAACTTGACCACAAAAGATCAAAAAAACATTTCGAGAGAACCTATGGGAACCACACCACAAACACAGCCACACCAAACCCCGAAGGGAACAGCACAACCACATCCGCAGCACAGATCCAGGTTCATATTCTTGGAAATTGCTTCTTATAAAAGATGCTCGCGTCCACTATGTAGTTCTCAAACAACAACCCCATGCCACACACCCCACACACACCCCCACCAAAGGGAGCAAAAAACGTGCATGATCGGTCCGACCAGGAAACCAGAAACAAACAAACCCGGACAAAGAGTCACCCCTTCCCCCGGCCCTGTTGCCTCAGGACCCAACAGTGTGCCAAACACTACCCAACAACCCGCACCGGAAACCTTCCTGAACCCCGCACCCCACCCCAATAAAGGAGAAGAGCAACCAGGATCCGTACTAATAACCGGCCCGTGCCACCAGGCACCTATTCGTTGATATTCCACCCTTGAGCACCCACCGCAGAACAATCGCCTGCGCAATGGGCCTTTACTCCTGACAACCCCTCCACACTCACATACATGAGGCAAGGTGACTGTAGGTGCTCCTTAGAAAGGAGGTGATCCAGCCGCACCTTCCGGTACGGCTACCTTGTTACGACTTAGTCCCAATCGCCAGTCCCACCTTCGACAGCTCCCTCCCACAAGGGGTTAGGCCACCGGCTTCGGGTGTTACCAACTTTCGTGACTTGACGGGCGGTGTGTACAAGGCCCGGGAACGTATTCACCGCAGCGTTGCTGATCTGCGATTACTAGCGACTCCGACTTCATGGGGTCGAGTTGCAGACCCCAATCCGAACTGAGACCGGCTTTTTGGGATTAGCTCCACCTCACAGTATCGCAACCCTTTGTACCGGCCATTGTAGCATGCGTGAAGCCCAAGACATAAGGGGCATGATGATTTGACGTCGTCCCCACCTTCCTCCGAGTTGACCCCGGCAGTCTCCTATGAGTCCCCACCATCACGTGCTGGCAACATAGAACGAGGGTTGCGCTCGTTGCGGGACTTAACCCAACATCTCACGACACGAGCTGACGACAACCATGCACCACCTGTGAACCGGCCCCAAAGGGGAAGGACTGTTTCCAGCCCGGTCCGGTCCATGTCAAGCCTTGGTAAGGTTCTTCGCGTTGCATCGAATTAATCCGCATGCTCCGCCGCTTGTGCGGGCCCCCGTCAATTCCTTTGAGTTTTAGCCTTGCGGCCGTACTCCCCAGGCGGGGCACTTAATGCGTTAGCTACGGCGCGGAAAACGTGGAATGTCCCCCACACCTAGTGCCCAACGTTTACGGCATGGACTACCAGGGTATCTAATCCTGTTCGCTCCCCATGCTTTCGCTCCTCAGCGTCAGTTAATGCCCAGAGACCTGCCTTCGCCATCGGTGTTCCTCCTGATATCTGCGCATTTCACCGCTACACCAGGAATTCCAGTCTCCCCTACATCACTCTAGTCTGCCCGTACCCACTGCAGAACCGGAGTTGAGCCCCGGTCTTTCACAGCAGACGCGACAAACCGCCTACGAGCTCTTTACGCCCAATAATTCCGGATAACGCTTGCGCCCTACGTATTACCGCGGCTGCTGGCACGTAGTTAGCCGGCGCTTCTTCTGCAGGTACCGTCACTTTCGCTTCTTCCCTACTGAAAGAGGTTTACAACCCGAAGGCCGTCATCCCTCACGCGGCGTCGCTGCATCAGGCTTTCGCCCATTGTGCAATATTCCCCACTGCTGCCTCCCGTAGGAGTCTGGGCCGTGTCTCAGTCCCAGTGTGGCCGGTCACCCTCTCAGGCCGGCTACCCGTCGTCGCCTTGGTGAGCCATTACCTCACCAACAAGCTGATAGGCCGCGAGTCCATCCAAAACCACAAAAAGCTTTCCACCCCCCACCATGCGATGAGGAGTCATATCCGGTATTAGACCCAGTTTCCCAGGCTTATCCCAGAGTTAAGGGCAGGTTACTCACGTGTTACTCACCCGTTCGCCACTAATCCAGGAGCAAGCTCCCTTCATCGTTCGACTTGCATGTGTTAAGCACGCCGCCAGCGTTCATCCTGAGCCAGGATCAAACTCTCCGTTGAAGTAAAACAAAAACGAAACACAACCAGGAACCACGGGAAAACGCGGAAACCCGGCCGCACAAAATTTGAAACCAGCCAAAAAAACCAGACCATCCACGGGGTGGACAACCTGGCCAATTCAACCAATCAATAAAACAATTGGTATCAACAAACTTGGCACACTATTGAGTTCTCAAACAACAGACACACCCGGCACCACCACAACCAAAACCCAGCCGTGGATCGCTCCGGAGCAACTTTTCAAACTTACCCGCTAGCTTCACCCTAGTCAAATCGGGGATCCTGACTCATTCTTGCCTGAGGCATCTGGGTCATCTTCACCGACCAACTCCGGGGAGCAGCGCGGGTATTAACGTTACCACCACTTTGCCCCGGAGACAAAACCTCTCAGCCAGGAGGGCCATCCGACCAAAAGGAGCCCGGAATCCTCTCGATTCCGGGCTCCCACTGGTTGTCTCGGCAGCTGTACCAGCTCCCGCAGGCCGTTCTTTACATCACGATGGCCGGCGGCAAACCTGGCAGGGTGTCGGTAGCCGGCTTGAAGTAAGCAGCCCCGAGCGGAGGCAGCGTCACTTTCAAGCTGGCCGGCTGCCCGTCGACGCCGGGCCCGGTTGCTTTCAGGGTGCCCTTGTTCTCCACCCCGGAACCGCCATAGGCAACCGCGTCCGTATTGAGAACTTCCTCCCAGACGCCTGCTGACGGAACCCCGAGCACAAAGTCCTGATGCGGGCCGCCGGAGAAGTTCACAGCCACCACCACGGGACTTCCCTTGGTATCCCAGCGGATGAAGGTGAGGACGTTCCGATCAGCGTCACCGCCGTTGATCCATTGGAAGCCGCCGGGTTCGTTGTCCCGTTCGTACAGAGCCGGCGTCGAGCTGTACAACTCGTTGAGGTCCTTAGTCAGGAGCTGAACTCCACGGTGGGCAGGGATGTCAGCAAGCCACCAGTCAAGGCCGTGCTGTTCGGACCATTCGGCTTCCTGGCCGAATTCGGTGCCCATAAAAATGAGCTGCTTTCCGGGATGCGCCCACTGGAAACCGAGGAAGGCACGGAGGTTGGCCAGTTGCTGCCAGCGGTCACCGGGCATCTTGCGCAGCATCGACCCCTTGCCGTGCACCACTTCATCATGGCTGATGGGCAGAAGGAAGTTCTCGGTGAAGGCATAGACAAGGGAGAACGTGACAGTGCCGTGGTGCCATTTACGGTTTACTGGGTTTTCGGAGATGTACTTGAGCGAATCGTGCATCCACCCCATGTTCCATTTGATCCCGAAGCCCAGTCCGTTGTGGCTGGTGGGCGCGGTAACGCCGGGGAAGGCCGTGGATTCCTCCGCGATCATGACAGCACCGGGGTGGGTCTTGTAGACGGTGGCGTTGGCTTCCTGGAGGAAGGAGATGGCTTCAAGGTTTTCCCGGCCGCCGAACCTGTTGGGCTGCCACTGGCCGTCTTCCCGCGAGTAATCCAGGTAGAGCATTGACGCGACCGCATCCACCCTTAGCCCATCAATATGGAACTCATCCAGCCAGTAGAGGGCATTGGATACCAGGAAGTTGCGCACTTCAGTCCGGCCGAAGTCGAAGATGAGTGTTCCCCAGTCGGGGTGCTCGCCCAGGTTGGGGTCTGCGTGCTCGTAGAGTGGCTGACCGTCGAACTGCGCCAGCGCCCATGAATCCTTGGGGAAGTGTGCGGGGACCCAGTCGAGCAGGACACCGATGCCTGCCTGGTGGAGGGCATCGACGAGGTGGCGGAATTCATCGGGGTGCCCGAAACGTGACGTGGGGGCGAAGTACGATGTGACCTGGTAGCCCCAGGATCCGCCGAACGGGTGCTCGGCAACAGGCATAAACTCGACGTGCGTGAAGCCAAGCCATTTCACGTATTCCACGAGTTCCTTGGCCAACTGGCGGTAGTCCAGTCCCACACGCCAGGAGCCCAGGTGGACTTCGTAGACGCTCATGGCGGAGTTATGCGGATCGCGCTCCGCCCTGGCAGCCATCCATTCGGCGTCCTGGAAGTTGTAGCTGGAGTCAACAACGCGTGACGCGGTCAGCGGCGGAACCTCGGTGCCGAAGGCCAGGGGATCAGCCTTCTCGACCCAATGACCGGCCTTGGTCTTAATTTCGAATTTGTAGCACGCCCCTGCTACAACGCCGGGGATGAAGAGTTCCCATACACCTGAGGAACCGAGTGAGCGCATCGAGTACTCCCGCCCGTCCCACGCGTTGAAATCGCCCTTCACGCGTACAGCCTCTGCGTTGGGTGCCCAGACGGCGAAGGAGACGCCACGGATCTCTCCCAATGAAGAGGCGTAATTCTGGACATGCGCTCCCAGTACTTCCCAGAGCTTTTCGTGGCGGCCTTCGCCGATGAGGTGCAGGTCCACTTCTCCGACAGTTGGGAGGTAGCGGTAAGGATCGTCAGTGGCCTGCGGCAACCGGTCCTCGTAGGTGACCTCGAGGCGATAGTCCGGAACATGGCCGGGATCAAGGGGGTCCAGGACAGCGACCCATATGCCGTGTGCTTCATGGGACATGGGGAAAGTTCCGGCAGCGGTGACAACGGAAACAGCCTCCGCCAGGTGCTTCACCGTCCTGATGGTGACGTGGCCGTGGTCGTCCAGGTGTGCACCCAGGACGGAGTGGGGAGCGTGGTACTCCCCCGCAGCGACTTTCGCCAGGACATCGGGATTCACGTGTAGAGGCGCCCCGGGCCGTTCGGTGCGTGCTGAGCCTGTCATGTTCTTGTTACCTTCCGCTGCCGCTCCGGCGGATGTGCCGGAGCCTGTACTGCTGAGGAGACGCTGGGATGCGTTCACTGGAATGGCCAGCCAACCTGGCCTGTTCCGCAATTCATAAACGACTTCGTAAAGTGCCTTATCAAGCCACAATGCCACGAACAAGGGGGATTCGCGGTCAATCGTTCCCGGTGTGACCTCCGCATAGCCAGCGAGGAACGCCTCGGCGCAGTCATCCACCCAGGAAACGGGCACTTCGGTTCCTGCTTTTTCCCGGACGGCTGCACCGGCGGCGTAGTCGAAGGACCGCAGCATGCCCACGACGTCCCTGAGAGGGACGTCTGGCTGGTTTCGCTCGGAAATGGGACGCAGCGGTTCACCCTCAAAATCCAAAATCGCCCATCGGGCGTGATCTTCTCCGGTTCCGGGAACCTGCAGAATCTGCCCCAAGTGGAGGTCCCCGTGGATCCGCTGCAGCGGGCCTGCCTCACAACCGTCCAGACGTTTGAGCAGGACTGCCAGTTCGTCGTCGTACGGCCCGACGGCGGTGCCGGCCTCCGCCCAGGACTGCCGCACGCGCTGGGCTACCCCAGGTGCGATGTCCTGGCCCGGGGAGGACTCAGCCGTGAGACCAAGGGTCTCGGCGAGCCTTCGGTGCACGGTGGCTGTAGCCACGCCAAGATCATGGGCTTCCCTGGAGAAATCCCTACCGCTGGTAGCGGCATCCACTGCGAGGCGCCAGGCATCAAGCCCCCCGGCAAGAAACTCGTGGGCCACGGCGAGTTCCCCGTGCACCGCCTCTCCCTGCCCAATGTGAGAGGCGGCCACCCCATCCGGTCCTGTGACCGGGGCTTCCCATTGTCCGGTGACCCAGCCAAGGGTGGCAGGCACTTCGACGGTGCGGGCAGCAGTCAAGGCTGCCCCCACCTCCACTTCGGGGTTGCGTCCTGCAGTGAGAACACGGAAGAACTTAAGGATTGCTGCCGATTCGCCGTCGTCCACGATGACAGAACTGTTGGACTGCTCACCGGAGAGGACCCGGACCTTGCCCTCGGCCGTTGGCAGGCGAAAGCCCGAAGGCACAAGGTGGCCCTCGGCAGTTCCGCCCGGGGCGGTGCTCTCGGTCCGCATGAGGTCCAGCCAGGAAGAAACGAAGTCGCGGTCGTGCACGGCATCGTAGATCCAGCGGTGTCCCAGGTCGGAGTGGACACTTTCGCCTACGAGGGCTGATTCGGCTCCCGGCAAGGGTTGGTCACGGTAGCTGAGGGGCACCTGAACCACATCCGTGCGGCTGGCGCCGTCGGCAGTTGAGTAGGTGACCGCAACCATGAACACTTCATGGCCGCTGCCTTCCCTTCCTTCCAAGGTGAGTCCGCCCACGGGGGCAAGCGAAAAGTCTGCGCCTTTAACTGGGAACCACCGCTGGGACGGAAGCCAGGCCGTGAGGAGTTCGCTGAGTGGCGGGTTGAGTGTTGTTGTCCTCATGTCAGCCCTCGATGGAAAGGATCGGCATCGCCTGGGTGTAGGGGGACGATGGGTTGGACGCCGCCGAACGTACCCGCAACCAGAAAAAGTCGTGGCTTCCCAGGGTGAGCGTAAGGTTTCCATCGTCGCCGATGGGTGGGAACGTCTGGCCGCCGAAGACGTCGCGGAGCCCGCGGCCGGCCAGATGCGGCACCCGGAGCGTGGTGGCTACGGGATGCTGCGAGAGGTTGAAGGCGCAAAGAATGGTTTCGCCGTCCTCCCCTGCCGAATTCCCCTCCGGGAGTTCACGCAGATACGCAAGTACGACGTCGTGATCCGCTTCAATGTGCCGGAAACCGCCGAGGCCGAAGGCCGGATGGTTCCGGCGGACGCTCAGGATTTGCCGGGTCCACCGCAGCAGCGAGCCCGAGTGTGCAGCCTCAGCCTCCACGTTGGCCATGGAGTAGTTATACACGAGGGACTGAATGACGGGCAGGTACAGCTTGCCCGGATCCGCATGGGAGAAGCCGGCGTTCCGGTCCGGGTTCCACTGCATCGGAGTGCGGACCGCGTCGCGGTCTTCGAGCCAGATGTTGTCCCCCATTCCGATCTCGTCCCCGTAGTACAGGAACGGGCTTCCAGGCAGGGAGAGCAGCAACGCGTTGATGAGCTCAATCTCCGACCGCGAATTGTCCAGGAGCGGGGCAAGCCTGCGGCGGATGCCGATATTCGCCCGCATCCGGGGATCCGGAGCATACCAGCCCAGCATTGCCGCGCGTTCGTCCGCTGTGACCATCTCGAGGGTGAGTTCATCATGGTTCCGCAGGAACGTTCCCCATTGGGCGCCTTCGGGAATGTCCGGCGTATCCCTCATCGTCTCGATGATGGGTGCAGCCTTCTGGTCCCGAAGTGCGTAATAGAGCCGGGGCATGATGGGGAAATGGAAGGCCATGTGGCACTCCGGCTCTTCCTCCGTACCGAAGTATTCCACCACCTCGTTGGGGGGCTGATTGGCTTCGGCGATGATGACGCGGCCCGGATAGTTCTCGTCCACCATTTTCCGGAGCCGGCGCAGGAACTCGTGGGTTGCGGGCAGGTTTTCGCAGTTGGTCCCCTCCTCTTCAAAGAGGTAGGGAATCGCATCGGCACGGAAACCGTCGATGCCCTGGTCGAGCCAGAACCTAACCACATCGAACAGTGCGTCGATGACCCGGGGGTTCTCAAAGTTCAGGTCCGGCTGGTGGCTGAAGAAGCGGTGCCAGAAAAACTGCCGGCGGATGGGATCGAAGGTCCAGTTGGACTCTTCGGTATCGACGAAGATGATGCGCGCGTCCTGATACTTCTCATCGGTGTCGCTCCAGACATAGAAATCTCCGAACGGCCCGTCCGGATCCTTCCGCGACTCCTGGAACCAGGGATGCTGATCGGAGGTGTGGTTCAGCGGAAGGTCGATGATCACGCGGACTCCGCGGGCATGTGCCTCTGCCACCAACCGCTTGAAGTCGCTGATGGTGCCGAACTCGTCCAGGACGGAGTTGTAGTCCGAGATGTCGTACCCGCCGTCGCGCAGCGGAGACTGGAAGAACGGCGGCAGCCAGAGGCAGTCCACACCAAGCCACTGCAAGTAGTCGAGCTTTTCGATCAGTCCGTGAAAGTCCCCCGAGCCGTCGCCGTTGCCGTCTGCAAAACCACGGACAAGGACCTCGTAGAACACGGCCTTCCGGTACCACATCGGATCATGGGGTAGTCCGGGCGCGTTCAGCTCGAAGCTGCTCTTGGGCGTGAAGTGATGGGTAGGGTTCTGCGGGCTGAAACTCACTAGGCTACCTCCGGATGCTGAAAATGTGGGCAGGTTCGATGTGCGCGTCAAGCCTTACGTAGTTGTACTCCCCCCACTCATAGCTCTCCCCGGAAACCAGGTCATCCACCCGGAACCCGCCGCCGGGCATCAGGTTTTCCGGATCAAGGTCCAGCGCGGCCAGATCCAGCGCCACCGTACTCTCCCGGGCGCTGTGCGGATCCACGTTGACCACAATGATCAGAGTGTCCTTGGTGCCGTCCGGGAGGGTTTTGTGCTTGGAGTACACGATGGTTGCTTCGTCAGTGCTCTGGTGCAGAGTCAGGTTCTGCAGGTCGCCGAGTGCAGGGTGGGTGTGCCTGATCTCATTGAGCCGTGTGATGTACGGCGCCAGGGTCCGTCCCGAGGCGGCAGCGGCATCCCAGTCGCGGGCCTTGTACTCGAACTTCTCGTTGTCGATGTACTCCTCGGCTCCGGGGCGGGCCACATGCTCATACAGTTCGTAGCCGGCGTACATTCCCCAGATCGGGCTTGCCGTTGCCGCGAGGGTGGCCCTGATCTTGAAAGCGGCCGGGCCTCCGTACTGCAGGTACTCCGTGAGGATGTCAGGTGTGTTGACGAAGAAGTTGGGCCGGAAATAGGCCGCAGACTCATGACTGACCTCCTGGAAATACGTCTCCAGTTCGGTCTTGGTATTCCGCCAGGTGAAGTACGTGTAGGACTGCTGGAAACCTGCGCGCCCCAATGCGTGCATCATGGCAGGCCGGGTGAAAGCCTCGGCCAGGAAAACAACTTCGGGGTGTTTTTTGTTGACCTTGCGGATCAGCCACTCCCAGAACCAAACCGGTTTGGTATGCGGGTTATCAACACGGAAAATCTTGACGCCGTGGCTTACCCACAACAGCACAATGCGAAGAATCTCGTTCGACAGCCCTGAGGGGTCGTTGTCGAAGTTCAGGGGAAATATGTCCTGGTACTTCTTTGGCGGGTTCTCGGCGTAGGCAATGCTGCCATCCACCCGCGTTGTGAACCATTCCGGATGTGACTGCACCCAGGGGTGGTCCGGGGCTGCCTGCAACGCCAGGTCCAGTGCAACTTCAAGGCCCAGTTCGCCTGCCCGTGCCACAAAAGAGTCGAAGTCCTCGAACGTGCCGAGGTCCGGGTGGATGGCGTCATGGCCGCCTTCCTTAGCTCCGATGGCCCAAGGTGAACCGGGGTCGTTGGGCCCGGCGATCAGCGTGTTGTTGGGCCCCTTACGGTGCTGCACACCAATGGGGTGGATCGGCGGCATGTAGATGATGTCGAATCCCATGGCGGCCACGGCTTCAAGGCGCTTTGCGGCGGTCTGGAAATTGCCCGAAATCCACTCGCCGGTCTCGTGGTTCCGGACCGCGCCTTCTGAGCGGGGGAAGAATTCGTACCAGGCGCCGCGGCCTGCGAGATCGCGCTCCACCAGGAGGGGGAACTGCTCTGAGGTGGTAACCATGTCCCTGATGGGCTGGCGTTCGACGACGGCGGCTACTTCTGCGCTGAAGCCGCCAGCCAAGCGTTCCTCAGGGGACAGCGACGTGTCCGACAGCACTACGACGGCGGTTCGGAGTGTGCGCCGATCGGCCGAGTTCCGGCTCGAGTCCTCGGCAGCTTCGGCGAGGAGTGCAGCACCTTCGGCGAGCATAAGCTCCACGTCAATGCCGGCCTCGACCTTGACTTCGGCGTTGTGGTGCCATGTTCCGTAACGGTCGTTCCAGGCCTCAATGACAAAAGACCAGTTGCCGGTGGACGTTGGGGTCAGGATGCCTTCCCAGAGGTCTGTGCCCTTGCCGCGGTCACCGCGGGGCGGAAAGAGCCGGACGCGCTGCCGCTCTTTGCCCTTGGGGTCCAGGAGCACTGCGCTGACGCCCAACTGATCATGGCCCTCGCGGAAGGCGGTGGCTGCCACCACAAGATCTTCGCCGGGCAGGGCCTTGGCAGGGAACTTCCCGCCCTCGACGACGGGCTTCACATTTGTGATCGGGAAACGGCCGAATTGCAGGCCGTCCGTGATCAGAGCCTTGGGCTTTTGCTTGGATGAGGCACTGGTTCGGGAATTAGTCACAGGCTCGACGTTATCGAGAAATCCGCTGAAATGCTAAGGAAGCGATCTTTTTTCGGCTAAGCGATTCGTCATTTACACAAATGAAACCTCCACATGTTCCGAGGAGTCCGAGTTGTCCGTTAGTGTGGCGCAGGTGAAGGCAATCCGCAGATTTACCGTCCGAACCGTTCTTCCGGAGTCGATCCGACCGCTGGCCCGATTGGCGGGCAATTTGCGCTGGTCGTGGCACCGTCCCACGCGTGAGCTGTTTGAAGGATTGAACCCCAGGATCTGGCGCGAAAGCTCCAACGATCCGGTGACATTCCTTGGGCTGGTGAGCCGTGAAGAACTTCAGCGGCTGGCCGCTGATCAGGATGTTGTCCGCCGGGTCCAAGAGGCGGCCGAGGACCTGGACCGTTACCTTGAACAACCCCGCTGGTACCAGGGCCTTGGCGAAGACGCTCCGGCCTGCATCGCCTACTTCTCCCCCGAATTCGGCATCACTGAAGTGCTTCCCCAGTATTCGGGCGGTCTCGGGATCCTGGCCGGCGACCACCTCAAAGCTGCCTCCGACCTCGGAGTCCCGCTGATCGGTGTGGGCCTGCTTTACCAGGCGGGCTATTTCAAGCAGTCCTTGTCCCGTGACGCCTGGCAGGAGGAAACCTACCCCGTCCTGGATCCCGATGGGTTGCCCTTGACGCTCCTTCGGGAAGCATCGCCCGATGGCAACGGCAAGCCCCTGCAGATCTCGCTTCCTCTCCCCCATGGCCGGCGCCTTCTGGCGCATATCTGGCGTGCCGACGTCGGACGCGTTCCCCTTTTGCTGTTGGATTCAAACGTTCCCGGAAACGACGACGCCGCCCGCAGCATCACGGATCGCCTTTACGGCGGAGGCGGGGACCACAGGCTTCAGCAGGAGCTCCTGCTGGGAATGGGCGGAGTCAAGGCTCTGCGCGCCTACCAGCTGCTCACCGGCATGCCGGCCCCTGAGGTGTTCCACACGAATGAAGGCCACGCCGGATTCCTGGGAATCGAACGCATCCAGGAGCTCATGTCGGCAGACCACCCGCTCAGCTGGGAGGAAGCCTTGGCAGCCGGGAGGGCGTCAACGGTTTTCACTACCCACACTCCCGTGCCCGCCGGAATCGACCGCTTCGAGGCTTCCCAGATCCAGCACTTCTTCGAAGCCGGCCTGGCCCCGAGCGTCCCCGTCTCCAAGATCCTGGACCTGGGCCGTGAAAACTTCGCGGGCGGGAACGCATCCGTCTTCAATATGGCAGTCATGGGCCTGCGGCTGGCGCAGCGGGCCAACGGCGTGGCAAAACTCCACGGCGTGGTTTCACGTGAAATGTTCTCGGCTCTCTGGCCGGGCTTTGACCATTCAGAAATTCCCATCACGTCCGTTACCAACGGCGTCCACGTTCCTACCTGGGTTGACGGGCGCGTCTCCAAGCTCGCCAGGGAGCAATTTGGCCCTGAAGCGGAGGCCGCGGGCCGCTGGGACCTGGCCTACAACGTCAGTGACGAGGATGTCTGGGCACTTCGCCGCGAGATGAGGGTGTCCCTGGTGGAGGATGTGCGCCGCAGGCTCCGGGCGTCATGGAAAAAACGCGGCGCGGCCGACGCAGAGCTCAGGTGGACCGATTCCGTGCTGGATCCGGACGTGTTGACCATTGGTTTTGCCCGGCGTGTTCCCACCTACAAGCGACTCACTCTGATGCTGCGTGAACCTGAGCGGTTGAAGGCGCTGCTGCTCCACAAGACCCATCCCATTCAGCTGGTTATCGCCGGCAAGTCCCATCCTGCCGACGATGCTGGCAAGAAGATGATCCAGGACCTGGTCCGCTTCACCGACGATCCCAAGGTGCGGCACCGGATCGCCTTCCTCCCGAACTACGACATCGCGATGGCCAGGACGCTCTTCCCTGGTTGCGACGTGTGGCTCAACAATCCGCTGCGCCCGCTGGAAGCCTGCGGAACGTCGGGAATGAAAGCTGCCATCAACGGCTCGCTGAACCTCTCGGTGCTGGATGGCTGGTGGGATGAAATGTACGACGGCGAGAACGGTTGGGCCATCCCGACGGCCAACAATGATGCTTCTCCTGAGGAGCGCGACGACATCGAGGCTGCTGCACTCTATGAGCTCCTCGAAACCCAGGTAGCGCCGCGGTTCTATGGCTCTACGGTGTCTGAAGGCGCAGGGGCGGCGGGACCCTCCCAGACCGCGCCGGAGAAAGTTCCAACGCACTGGGTATCGATGATCAAGCACACCATGGCACACCTGGGGCCGGCCGTCTCGGCAGACCGGATGTTGCAGGACTACGTCAATACCTTGTACAGGCCTGCCGCCGTTGCCGGCCGGGCTGCCACGGCCCACTCGTTTTCACAGGCCAAGGGCCTCGCCGCCTGGACGTCCAAGATCCGGGCTGCTTGGCCCCAGATCCAGGTTGAGCACGTTGACTCCGTCGGCGTATCCGAGGACCCGCAGATCGGCGACACCCTGCAAGTCAACGCGTACGTGGCACTGCATGAGCTGACCCCGGACGACGTGTACGTGGAGGTTGCTTACGGCCGGGCCGAAGAGACGGACGAACTGGCGGATATCACGGTGGTGGAACTTGTTGCCAAGGAAGATCTGGGCAAGGGGCGGCATCTCTTCAGCGGCTCCCTGCTGATCGATCGCTCGGGCTCGTTCGGCTACACAGTGCGGGTACTTCCGAAGCACGAGGCTCTGGCTTCGAAGGCCGAGCTGGGCCTGATCGTCAACGCCTGATCGATTAGCTGAGTAGTCCTGCAGGTCAGTCATCCTCTGCGTGCTCTCTCGTTCCTCGCTTAGACGCGCGCTTCCGGATAACTGACCTGCAGATGCGATCGTTAGCCGGGGCTAAAGGCAGACAGTGATTACGGCCAGGTCCTTGCCAGCGTAGCTTTCGGCATCCTGGAGGGTTTCGCAGATGATGCCGAAGAACCGGTCTGTGCGGAAAGTGGCCGGTACCTGCCAGATGACAGTGACCGGCTTGTTCCCGTTTTCTGCGACGGCGTCGGCAAAATCGTGGAGCGAGTCGTTCAGGTCATCGAGGTCCAGGGCGTCGTATTCGGGGAGGTCCAGGGCCTCGCCGAACGTCGCCAGGACAGCTCGCTTGGTGTCAGCCGCAGGGATCAGGAGGAACCGCCGCCCGGCGTCGTCTGCCTGGGCCTTCAATTCATCAATGGTCCACGTGTCAGCGGAATAGATTTTCACAAAATGCCCTTACGTACGTTCAACCAAAGTTCAGCAACCAGGAAGCCATCCGGCGTCCGGCGTGGGCTTAGGTCCGGTAAATACTGATCGTATTCGCCTGGACTACATCCCGCTCACCTGAGGACACCATGACGCCTTGGCGGCGGTCATGGAGTGAGGAAGTAGTGAGGCGCAGCTCGAAGGCCCGCTTTCCTGTGCCCTCCTCATTAAGGACCTCGGGCAGCCTGATCTTGAAGTCCTGATTGCTTCCGTTGATCACTACCAGACCGTCCACCTGTCCGTCTTCGGAGCCCAACAGGAGCTGCACAACGCGGTGCTGGGGGTCGTTCCAGCGTTCCATGGACATCGGATCGCCGTTCTCGTCGAACCAGTGCAGATACGCCTGCTTGTCCCGGGCAGGGTAATCATGAGGCTGGCTGGCCAGGAATTCTTTACGCAGGCGGATCACACGCTTGGTGGTGCGGAGCATGGCGTGTTTTTCCGGTGTGTTGGTCCAGTCCAGCCAGGTGATGGCGTTGTCCTGGCAGTACGCATTGTTGTTGCCCTGCTGGGTCCGGCCGATTTCGTCGCCCGCAGTGAGCATGGGTACCCCCAGCGAGATCATGAGCGTAGCCATGAGATTCCGGCTCGTTTGGGCACGTTCTGCAAGGATCGCTTCATCCTCGGTACGGCCTTCGAATCCGTGGTTATAGCTGCGGTTGTCGCCGTGGCCATCACGGTTCTGCTCGCCGTTTGCCTCGTTGTGCTTACGGTCGTAGGACACCAGGTCCGCAAGTGTAAAGCCGTCGTGGGCAGTGACGAGATTGACGGAAGCCATCCTGGAACGTCCCGAAGGCTCGAAGAGGCTTGCGGAACCCGAAATGGAATCGGCCAGGCGTGCAACGGAGCCGCCGTGTCCCCCGGCATTCATTGCGGCACGATCTGCAAGCCAGAACGAGCGAAGGGCGTCACGGTAGTGGTCATTCCAGTCCACCCAGCCTGGCGGGAAGCGGCCGGTCTGCCAGCCGCCGTAGCCAACGTCCCAAGGTTCGGCGATCAGCTTGGTTTCGGAGAGAACAGGATCGGCCGCTACCGCCACCAGGAACGGATGCCCTGGGTCAAAATCGTTGGCGGCATTCCTGCAGAGGGTCACGGCCAGGTCGAAGCGGAAACCATCAATATGGAACTCATCCACCCAGTACCGCAACGAATCAAGGACGAGCTGCACAACGCGGGGTTCCCCGAAGTTCAACGTGTTGCCGCAGCCGGTGGTATCGATGTACCTCCCGTTGCCGTCATTGCGGTAGTACTGCATCTCGCCCAGTCCGCGGAAACTCAGGGTCTGCCCGTCGCGCCCGCCCTCGGCAGTGTGGTTGTAGACGACGTCGAGGATTACCTCGAGCCCGGCAGCGTGGAGAAGCTTTACCATTCCCTTGAACTCGTCCTGGACGGCATGCGGACCCGCCTGTTGGGCGGCTCGGGTCGCGTAACCGGGGTGGGGGGCGAAGAAGGCGGCAGTGTTGTAGCCCCAGTAGTTGGTCAGACCCAGGTTCTGAAGGTGTGGCTCGTCCAGATGGAAATGTACGGGCAGCAACTGGATGGACGTCACGCCGAGGCCAGTGAGGTGCTCGATCATTGCCGGGTGCGCCATACCTGCGTAGGTCCCGCGCAGTTCCTCCGGAATGTCTGGATGCAGCATGCTTTGCCCACGGACGTGTGCCTCGTAGAGGATGGTGTTGCGCCACGGTACGCGAGGGCTTCTGTCGGATCCCCAGTCGAAGCCGTTGGCCATGCGGACGCTGGTAATCAGCCCTTCTCTCTGGTCCACCGCCCGGCCGTAAGGGTCAAGCAGCAGCGGCTGATCACCGGCGTCGTCAAAATCAATGGTGGGAAGCGAAAGGGGCAGGGCCCTTTCTCCTTCAACTGGCCGGAAACCGTAACGGGACCCCACGGGCATGCCCTCTACAACGCCATGATGGACGCCGTTGGTGAGGTTGGGCAGGGCCGCCAACTGCCATTTTCCGCCAGGCGGCTGGAAGGCAACCTCCAAAGCTGACACGCCGGGAGCGTAAACAGCGACGTTCACGGAGGCATGGTTGTGTTCGTCCGTCGCCGGGGAACCCGTGCGATGAACGCTAACACCGAGGGGGAACGCCCGGGAGGCGTCTACGGTTGAAGCTGTGTCCAGTAGCGGCATGACCATCGATTAAAGCTTAGCGGGACGGAACAAATGAACCGTCTTATCAACTTAATTATTGGCTGGCGGTGACTCCGGACGCGGAAATCCTCCCCCACCTAATGGTGAGGGAGGATCTCTGTTTTTTAGTGCAAATGTGAGGGAGGGTTTCCGTTTTTATTGCGAAAGGTGAAGGAGCGCCTCCGTTTTTATTGCGAAAGGTGAGGGAGGGTTCCCCCTGCTGGCGCTTACTTTGTGGCGCGCTGCCTGGACACTTCATAAAGCGAAATGCCCACTGCCATGGAAGCGTTGAGCGACTCCATGGCCGAGTCGATGGGGATGGAAACGATCTGGTCGCAGTTTTCGCGAACCAGGCGGCTGAGGCCCTTGCCTTCAGAGCCAACGACAATGCAGACGGGCTCCGTTGCGAGGGTCAGGTCCGGCAGGGAGACGTCGCCGTCGCCGTCGAGGCCCAGGACGAAGATGCCCATGCTCTTGAACTGCTTCAAAGCGTTGTTCAGGTTGGCCGCACGGGCTACGGGAACGCGTACGGCTGCTCCGGCGCTGGTCTTCCAGGCCGAGGCGGTGACTCCAACGGAGCGGCGTTCCGGGACGATGACGCCGTGGCCGCTGAAGGCAGAGACCGACCTGATGATGGCGCCCAGGTTGCGGGGGTCCGTGATGCCGTCGAGGGCAACGAAAAGGGGCGCGTTGGCTACGTGGCCCTTTTTCCAGCGGTCAACGGTCTGTTCTGCGAGATCGTAGGCGTCCTGGTATTCGTAGGGCGGGATCTGCAGCACAAGGCCCTGGTGAACCGCATCTTCGGTCATACGGTCCAACTCGGGCTTGCCAGTCTCCAGCAGCGGGATGCCCCGCTCGGCAGCCAGCTTCAGCGATTCCTTGACGCGATCGTCCATCTCGATGCGGACGGCCACGTGCAGAGCCTTGGCGGGGATGCCGGCGCGGAGGGCTTCGACTACCGAATTGCGGCCGGTGACTACTTCTTCAGTAGCCCTTCCCTTGGGGCCGGTCCGTGCGGCCCCTGCGCTGCGGGCGCCCGTTCCCCGCTTCGCTGCCGACCTTTCGGAGAGCTGCTTGCTTTTGTGTGCCTTGTGATACGGACGGTCCTCCGCCTTGGGCGTGGGGCCCTTACCCTCTAGGGCTTTGCGGCCGTGACCACCTGTACCGACGGTGGGGCCCTTCTTTGCTTTGACCGACCGGCGACCGTTGTTGGCCATGAGTTCCACCCTTGATTGTGTTGACTAAGTCTGCATACCAGTCTACTGAATCAAGTTAAATCGAATTCCAGGCCTGCTGGGGCCATACCCGTCAGTCCCGCTGCAGGCTCCAGGTGGCACCGTCAGGCCCGTCTTCGACGATGACGCCCGCCGCCTTGAGCGTGTCCCGGATGGCGTCAGACTTTGCCCAGTCTTTGTTGGCGCGGGCCTCCGCCCTTGCCTCGAGCTGTGCCTCGACGAGCTCCGTCAGGGCAGAGTGTTCCTTGCCCTGGATCGCTTCTGGCATCTGCACCGCGTCCAAACCCAGAACCTTGGTCATAACCAGGACGCTGTGCAATGCCGCTTGGACGGTTAGGTCTTCGCCATTGGCAAGCGCCGTATTCCCAGTGCGGACCGCGTCGTGCAAGGCCGCCAGGGCCTGCGGAACATTCAGGTCATCGTCCATGGCTGCCGCAAAGATCTGCAGCCACTCCGTTGAAGGCTGCTCCTGCAGCTTCGCCGGCCCTCTGGCCCCGCCCAGCTTTGCCCCGGCCTTCGCGATGAACCCGTCAATGCGCTCAACAGCCGCTGCAGCTTCCTGAAGCGACGTCGGCCGGTAGTCCAGAATCGAGCGGTAGTGGGCCTGCCCCAGGTAGTAGCGGACGACGCGCGGCGGCGCCAGTTCCAGCATTTCCGCCGGACTGACGGTATTTCCAACAGATTTGGACATTTTTTCGCCCTGATAGGTGACCATGCCGTTGTGCATCCAGAAGTTGGCGAAGCTGTGCCCGGCCGCCTGTGACTGGGCCATCTCGTTTTCATGGTGGGGAAAACGCAGGTCAAGGCCGCCGCCGTGAATGTCGAACTCTGTGCCCAGGTACTTCGTGACCATGGCCGAGCATTCAAGGTGCCAGCCGGGGCGGCCGGCGCCCCAGGGCGAAACCCAGCTTGCCGTCGTCGGCTCCCCTTCTTTGTGGCCTTTCCACAGGGCGAAGTCCCGCGGATCCCGTTTGCCCCGGGGATCAGCATCCGTTGCGCCTTGCATGTCATCGATGCTTTGCCGGGTCAGGGAGCCGTATTTGCTCCAGGATCGGACATCGAAGTAGACGTCACCGGAGCCATCGAGTGCAGGATAGGCATGGCCGCGCTCAACCAGCTGCTGGATGAGCGCGTGCATTTCAGGAATGTGGCCAGTGGCACGTGGCTCGTAAGTGGGCCGGGAAACGCCGAGGGTGTCGTAGGCCTTGAGGAACTCCTGCTCGTACCGGTAGGCCAGGGCCCACCACTCTTCCTCACGCCCAGAGCCTTCCTCGTCCTCGAAGTCAGGCTCGAAAGAGGCAGCGGATTTGGCGAGGATTTTGTCATCGATATCTGTCACGTTGCGGACCACGGTCACGCGGAAGCCGCTGTACTGCAACCAGCGTGTCAGCTGGTCGAACGCGATGGCTGAGCGGATGTGCCCTACGTGGGGCATGCCCTGGACCGTGGCACCGCAGTAGTACAGGCTCACTTTGCCAGGTACCAGGGGAACGAAGTTCCGGACTTCGGCGGATGCGGTGTCGTAAAAGCGGAGGGTCACCGCTCCAGATTAGCCGATGCGGCTGCAGGCCCTTACTTGCAGACCTCGCCGATCCTGTTGTTCTGCTCCTTGAGCTGCTGCGTCTGTTCAGTGCTCTTGGTGCCCAGCGAAGTGCCCGCTGCCTTTTTCATGATGTCCGCCATTTTTTGGATGGGATCCGCCACCTCAGGAGCCACCTTGTCCGCGACTTCCTGATAGTGCTTGGCGATCTGGTCGGCCTTCTGCTGCTCGTTTCCACTGGGCACAAAGGAGTCGCCGCTGAGGAACTTACAGCTTTCCTCCACGCTCATCTTCGGGGAGCCTGAACAGCCGGTCAGCAGTACTGCTGCAGCAAGTACGACGGCGGCCAGCGGCTTGTTCACGGGAAGTCTCCTGAAAGGTCTGGAAGCAGGGTCAATCATTAAGGGTAGGCGACTGTGCTGGGTTAGCCGGTCCGGGCCGCGTCGGTCCCGTTCAGCTGATGCGGTAAACGAGCGCGGTGGCCATAGCGGAAATGCCTTCTCCGCGGCCTGTAAAGCCGAGACCGTCACTGGTGGTGGCGCTTACGCTGACAGGCGCTCCGGCCGCACGGCTGAGGACGGCCTGGGACTCTTCGCGCCGTGGACCAAACTTAGGCCGGTTGCCGACGAATTGAATGGCTATGTTGCCGATTTCGAAGCCCTCGGCCCGAACGATTCTCGCCGCCTCGGCCAGCAGGGTTACACCGGACGCGCCGGCCAGTTCGGGTCGGCCTGTTCCGAAATGGGTTCCGAGATCACCTACCCCGGCTGCGGAAAAGAGTGCATCAGCCGCGGCATGTGCCACAGGATCACCGTCCGAATGGCCGGCCAGTCCGCGTTCACCTTCCCAGTGCAGCCCGCCCAGCCAGAGGTCACGCGGCTCGTTTTCAGGCGCGAAGGCGTGAACGTCTATCCCGATGCCTGTCCGCGGAACGAGTGGAATGATTGGTTCTGCCGCAACCATGTCAGCCCTCCACCCAGCGGATACCCAAGGGACCTTCGAGCAACCCCTCGGCAAGGATGAGGTCCAGTGGTGTTGTGATCTTCAGAGACTGGCTGGCTCCGCGGACGGCATGCACCGGGACGCCCAGAAGCTCCACCAGCATGGCGTCGTCGGTAATGGCCGCGGACTGCTCGTCGTCAAAGCCCTCTGCAGCCTCGTGGGCCCGAAGCAAGGTGCCCAGTTCGAAGCCCTGAGGTGTCTGCACTGCCCGCAAATATTCACGGGGAGCAGTTCCGGTGACGATTTCGGGAGCGATCCGGGCGTCGTCGCCATTGGTCACCGCGACTGTCTTGACGGTGTCCACCACAGGGATCACGGGGATCACGGCAGTAGCACCGGCTGCCAGCGCGTTGACCACCCGGTGAAATACGGTCTCGGGGGTCAGCGCCCTGGCTGCATCGTGGACCAGGATGGCATCCGTGCCGCTTTCAACTGCACGAAGGGCGGCCCGGACAGAATCAGCCCGGGTAGCGCCGCCGTCGACCATCGTAAGGAGGGGTCCGCCGTCCACGAGTTCAGTGCTGAACTCTTCGCACAATCTGCGCAGTTCCGCGTCACCCTTCGGCAGTGCTACGCAAACCTGGCGTGCGACGCCTGCACCAACGATTCCCCTCAAGGTATGCATCAGGATGGGTTCGCCACCAAGGGGGACCCGCGCCTTAGGGATACCGTAACCAAGCCGCTGCCCTGATCCTGCAGCTACAACGATGACAGCGACCGCGGGCGTAAGTGAGGCGGCTCCGGAATCCAGTCCTGTCGCCGCAGATTCTTGTGGTGAACTCATGGGGATAACACTACGTGGCACTTCCCCAGCCGCATGAAACAGGGCAAAAAGAAACCCCGGCGGCACCTTGCCACCGGGGTTCAATTCTTAGGAAGCCAAGACCTCGTCGAGAACGCTTGCAGCCTTCTCTTCATCGGTCTTTTCAGCCAGTGCCAGTTCTGAAATCAGAATCTGGCGGGCCTTGGCCAGCATGCGCTTCTCGCCTGCGGAAAGGCCGCGGTCGTGATCACGGCGCCAAAGGTCACGAACGACCTCTGCTACCTTGATGACGTCCCCGGAAGCAAGCTTCTCCAGGTTTGCCTTATAACGACGTGACCAGTTGGTGGGCTCTTCAGTGAACTCGGCTCGCAGCACATCAAAAACGTGCTCCAAACCTTCTTTGCCCACTACGTCACGGACCCCAACAAGGTCAACGTTCTCTGCTGGAACTTCAATGGTCAGATCACCCTGAGCCACCTTGAGCTTGAGATACATCTTCTCTTCGCCCTTGACAGTGCGCATCTTGATTTCTTCAATTTTGGCTGCACCGTGGTGAGGGTAAACTACTGTCTCGCCGACCTCAAAAACCATGTGGACTTTCCCCTTTCCCGCAGACCAGTTTATCACGATTCAGGCATATGACCGGCACCGAAAGGGCTCCGGAACCGCATGAATACAGGGAAAAGGGGCAGAATCAGCTTCCTGTGACCCCTTGACGGATGCGGATAATAGTGCATGCGGCCGGTGCTGCCAAGGATCTCCCCGTGGCCGCCGCAGCCCACGAGTCATCCCCCGCGAGGTCCTGAATGGGGCTTATTATGTAGAACCGGAATCCTCGTTTCGTAGTGTTTACGGCTAGGCTATGGCCTGAATAATGTTTCAAACTCTCGAGGAGTACTTGACGTGCGTTTCACTGCGATCATCCGGGGCCAGCGCGGCAGGCTTGTAATGGCTACTGCCGCTCTTGGTGTCAGCCTGCTGTCAGTGACAGGCTGCGGCTACATCAACCCTCAGCAGACCGCCCAGCAGTACTCTGCGTCCGACGGGATCCGTGCCGACGTCGGACCGCTGCAGATCCGGAACCTGATGATCGTCTCCACAGGCGAGGACCAGCCAGGCCGGGTCGTCGGTGCTATCTACAACTCCTCATCGGCCGACGTGAAACTTACCCTCAACGGCGCGGCTGGGTCACAGACCGAGATCCCCGTAGCCAAGAACTCCTACACCCTGCTGAACGAGAGCACGGACCCGGCCATTCTCAGCACCACCGGAGGCATTCCGGGCTCCCTGGTGGAGGTTAAGCTCCGGGAAAGCGGAACCGGCCAGGACGCAGAAGCGATGGTCCCCGTGCTGGATGCCACGCTCCCTGAATACCAGGAATACCTGCCCGAGGGCAGCGAACCCACCGGCACTACCTCCCCGGAGTCGACGCCGACGCCGACCAGCAGCGCCAGCCACTGACCTTCCGCAGGCGCAACCGTCCGCGGAAGCAAATTTAACGAAAAGGAGCGGCTCCCCAAAAAGGGAGCCGCTCCTTTTCGTTTCTGGACTTCTTACGGTTCGAACTTGTAGCCAAGGCCCCGCACTGTTACCAGGTATCGCGGGTTCGACGGGTCCGGCTCGATTTTGCTGCGGAGTCGCTTGACGTGGACATCCAGGGTCTTGGTGTCGCCGACATAGTCGGAGCCCCACACGCGGTCAATCAGCTGCCCACGCGTCAGCACCCGGCCGGAGTTACGCAGGAGCATCTCCAGCAATTCAAACTCCTTCAGGGGAAGGGACACCTGGGCCCCGGACACGCTGACGACGTGCCGCTCCACGTCCATCCTGACCGGCCCGGCCTGCACTGTGTTGGAGATCAGCTCCTCGGGTTCCGCCTGCCGCCGGAGCACCGCCCGGACCCGGGCAACCAGTTCCCGTGATGAGTATGGCTTGGTGACATAGTCATCGGCCCCCAACTCCAGGCCCACCACCTTGTCGATCTCAGAATCTTTGGCAGTCAGCATAATCACAGGAACGCTGGAGCGTTGGCGGAGCTGGCGGCAGACTTCGGTGCCGGATTGACCGGGCAGCTGAAGGTCCAGCAGCACCAGGTCGGCGCCGTTGCGGTCGAATTCGGTGATGGCGTCCAAGCCGTTATCGACCACTTCCACTTCAAATCCTTCCTTACCCAGCAAGAAGGAAAGGGGGTCGCTGAACGATTCCTCGTCCTCAACAATCAGAATCCGGCTCAAGCACTGGCTCCTTGCTCATGGACGCCTGCGGCGTCGCGTCGTTGTTGTGTCTTTTGGCGGCCGGGCGCGGCTGCTTCGGTGGGCTTGGCGGAGTCAGCTGCATCGCCGTCGTCCTGCCCTTCCATTTCGGGAAGCCGCAAGGTGAACGTGGATCCTTGGCCGGGCTGGGACCAGAGCGTTACTTCGCCTCCGTGATTCGAGACGACATGTTTGACGATGCTAAGACCAAGGCCGGTGCCTCCGGTGTGGCGGGAGCGGGCCGCGTCAACACGGTAGAACCTCTCGAAAACCCTTTCCTGGTCCTCGGATGAGAGTCCGTCGCCTTGATCGGTCACGGACACCGAGATGAGGCCATGGCTGGCTTTCACGCCGATGCCCACCCTGGTGTTCTCGGGGGAATAACGGATGGCGTTGTCGATCAAGTTCCGCAGCGCCGTGACCAACAGGTCCTGGTCACCGAAGACCATGGCTTCCACCCGTCCGCCGATCACGATTTCGATATTCTTGCTCTCGGCTGGCAACTGCGATCGGTCCACGGCCTCGGAGATCACTGAATTGATGTCCACCGGATGCCCCTGTTGGGCCACATTCGCGCCCTGCAGCCGGGATAGTTCGATGATGTCCTGCACTAGGGCCGCCAGCCGGGCTGATTCCTTATGCATCCTTTGCGCGAAGCGCCGCACAGCCTTCTCGTCGTCAGGTGAGGCTTCAAGCGCCTCCGCAAGCAGGGAGATGGCACCGACGGGAGTCTTCAGCTCATGCGAGACGTTTGCGACAAAGTCGTTGCGGATCTCTTCGGTCCTGGTGATTTCAGTGCGGTCGTCGGCCAGCAGCAATATGTACTCTTCGCCGAGCATTGCAGCCCTGAGCTGGACAATGATGGTGCCTTGCCCCAGTGGCCCGCGGGGCAGTTCCAGCTGTTCTTCCAGAATTACGCCGTCCCGCCGCACCCTGGCCGTCATGTCCAGCAACTGCTTATGCACTACGGTATGGCCGCGGACCAGCCCATAGGCATAGGCGGCTGGACTAGCGCGCACGACGCCGTCAATGGCATCGACCACAAGGAACGCACGTCCCAGCACAGCAAGGACTTCCGCGGCCCCATCGGGCAGGGCCGGCTCATCAAAGTCGCCATCGACCAGTTTGCGCTGCTGCTCGCTGATCCGGAATGCGAGGACGCCAAAAATGCCCAACGACAGCCCGACCAGGCCGGCGATAACACCGATAAGCATAGGATCCACGGCTCCAGCTTATGCGGTACAACTCGTAGGAAACGGGCAATAGCTGCGATTGAGCCAGCGGTTCAGCTAACGTTCACTTATTGACGCCTAACAGTTCACCGGACGGTGACAGAGTTATCAGTTGGACTGCCGGAACGGTGACACGAAACCTGCCGGTCACACTGGTGGCTTGCACAGTTTCAAAGGAAAGGACGCCTAGTGCGTAAGGTTTTTCAGGAAGAGCTGACCCAGGTGGGCGTACAGCTCGTCGAAATCTCGAAGCTGGTCAGCGAGGCCATAGAGAAGGCGACGACGGCCTTTGAAGGCGCCGACGTCGACCTCGCCCAGGATGTTATCGCCGCCGACGCGCGGATCGATTTCCTGCAGAACAGCCTGGACGAGCGTGCCATCGACATCCTTGCACTGCAGGGGCCGGTAGCCAGCGACCTGCGGATGATAGTGGGTTCCCTTCGAATGAGCGCTTCGCTGGAACGCATGGGCGATCTCGCCAGGCATATTGCCCAGCTTGCCCGGCTTCGGTTCCCGGCCAACGTAATTCCAGACCAGCTGTCCGAGACCTTCAAGCATTTCGCCGAGCAGGACCTACTGATCGCGCGCAAGCTCACGGAGCTCCTGGAAACCCGCAACCTGGAAGTCGCCCGTGACATCCTCAAGGCCAACAGTGTGGTCAACGACCTCCACCTGAGCGTCTTCAAAGCGATTGCCCGGAGTGATTGGAACGAGTCCCCGGCGACTACCGTGGACGTCGCCCTCGCCAGCCGGTACTTCGAACGGTTCGCTGACCATGGCGTGTCGGTGGCCCAGAAGGTCACCTACCTTGTGACTGGCGCCTGGCAGCCGAACAGCTCAGAAAACGCCTGACTCTGCGCCCGTTGAGGGCAAGCAGAAAGTCCGACGGCGGGCGGTCCACTCAGTGGGCCGCCCGCCGTCCTTCGTTTAACTATTGCAAAGTCAGGATCCCGGCTGAGCCGCGTCCAGGGGGCCCACGCGTCAGGGTTCCCTGACCGAGCTTGCGAGGTTAGGGGGACGTTGGGGAGGACGACAGAGCAGGCAGCGGGATTCTCGACGAAGCGCTACCGCTTGCCCTGGTTGGCAACCGCCATGATGGACGCAGCTGCGGCGTCGGGGTCAAGGTAAGTGCCACCCGGGATCAGGGGCTGGAAGTCCTCATCCAGCTCATAAACCAAGGGAATGCCCGTGGGAATGTTGAGGCTCGCGATGTCCTCGTCGCTGATGCCGTCGAGGTGCTTGACCAGGGCCCGGAGCGAGTTGCCATGGGCGGTGACAAGAACGGTCTTGCCCTTCTTGAGGTCTTCCTTGATGTCCGATTCCCAGTAGGGCATCAGACGGATCAGGACATCCTTGAGGCACTCCGTGCGTGGCACGGCGTCGCCGAGCTCCGCGTACCGGGGGTCTCCAACCTGGGAGAATTCAGCGTTGGCGTCCAGCGGCGGTGGCGGAGTGTCGTAGGAACGGCGCCACATCATGAACTGCTCTTCGCCGTATTCAGCGAGGGTCTGGGCTTTGTCCTTGCCCTGCAGCGCGCCGTAGTGGCGTTCGTTGAGGCGCCAGTCGCGCTTGACGTCGATCCAGCCGCGATCGGCTTTGTCAAGTGCAAGATTGGCCGTGTTGATGGCGCGCTTCAGACGCGAGGTGTAAAGAATGTCCGGGAGAATATCGTTCTCTACCAGGAGCTCCCCGCCCCGAACTGCTTCCTCACGGCCTTGCTCGTTAAGGTCGACGTCCACCCAGCCGGTGAAAAGGTTTTTGGCGTTCCATTCGCTGTGGCCGTGGCGCAGCAGAATCAGCTTGTAAGTCATGGTTTTCATCCTAGCCGAGCAGCTATGCGTGCTGCCGAGCGTTACATCCCGTTGCCTGAAGGCCGTATACCCTTGCAGGGTGGTGCAGAAAGCAGAGCGGGTGATTGCACCCTTTGGAACCCGCGACCTAGCGGCTCCCTTGGCGCGGGCAGGAAATCAGCGGGCAGGAAAACCGGCGCGGGCAGGCAAGCCGATTGGCAACATCACCCGCGGCACCACCAATCCCAACCGCATGCGCCGCCTGGACCGCTGGCTTACCGGCCCCCAAGCATGGCGTCTGCGTTCCGCCGGGGATCCCCTCGTGGTCGATCTGGGGTACGGCGCAACGCCGGCAACCGCCGTCGAACTGTTTGACCGCCTGTCCACCGTCCGCCCCGACGTCCGTGTTTGGGGAATCGAGATTGAACCGGAACGGGTCCGGGCAGCCAGGGCCCTTGAACGGCCGGGCTTGGGTTTTGTGCTGGGTGGCTTTGAGCTCCCCGTTCAGGGCCGGCCCGTACTGGTGCGCGCCTTCAATGTGCTGCGCCAATATGAAGAAGCCGACGTCGAAGGTATCTGGCGGCTGATGCGGGGCAGGCTTTCAGCGGGAGGGTTGTTCATCGACGGTACCTGCGACGAGATCGGACGGCGCGTCACCTGGATTGCGGTCGGCAGGCAGGGGCCTCTGAGTCTCAGTATTTCCTTGCGGTTCGGTAGCTTCGACCTGCCGTCAGAGGCTGCGGAACGATTGCCGAAAGCGCTGATTCACCGCAACGTTCCCGGTGAAGCGGTCCATGCGCTGCTCCAGGCTATGGACAAGGCCTGGCTTGATTCCGGACCGTTGCAGCCGTTTGGGAACCGGCAGCGCTGGATATCCATGTGCAGGGCACTCCGCGACGACGGGTGGCCGGTTCAGGATGGTGCGTCACGCTGGCGTTTGGGGGAAATTACCGTGGATTGGGAAGCAGTGGCTCCCGGACCCTGACCCTTACCAGGGACCGTAGGGGCCGGTGTTCCGGCTCCCGCCACGTCCCGCATCCTTAACGGCAGGGCGGACATCCGCCAGGTAAACAGAAGCGGCTGTGACCGCCGCGAGCCCGAAGAGGCCAAGGGTTCCGAAGAGGCCGCCACGGGGTCCTGTGAAGACCGACAATGCACCTATGGCAAACGCGACGCCGGTCATCCCAAGCCAGAACGTCTTGGTCCGCTTTGACACGGCTTCAAAGGCGTTGGCCCTGTGGCGGAGGCAATCGAAGAAAGCCCACGCCTCAATGCCGAAGGCAACAACGGCCAGGAGGAAGTACACTCCGTTTTCGACATACGCAATCATCAGTTTTCCGTCCACCACTCCAGCCTAATGGTCCAGAGCGTCCAGCGCCTGCGCCACGTCAGCCCAAAGGTCCTCCACATCCTCAATCCCCACACTCAACCGAAGGAGGTTATCCGGAACGCTTTCCGGCTCGGCGGTGTGGCGGCGGCGCCGTTCCATCAGGGATTCAACCCCGCCCAGGGACGTTGCCGGCAGCCACAAATCCAAGGCGGCAATGACCCGATCAGCCGCTTCCTCACCGCTAACCCCCGCCGACGCCGCGACCTGAACACTGATGATGGAGCCAAAGCCTTTCATCTGGGCCTTGGCCCGCTCGTGACCCGGGTCCGATTCCAGCCCGGGATACCGGATGCTTTCGATGCGCGGATGTTGGCCGAGACGTTCGGCCAACACGGCCGCTGATGCCTGGGACTTGCCGATCCGCAGGGCAAGAGTGCGCAGTCCCCGGAGTGCCAACCAGGCCTCAAAGGGCCCGGCGATCCCGCCGTGGATGGAACGGTGCTGCAGCAGCGTCTCCCTGAGACCGGCGTCGGACGTCACGAGGGCACCCAGCACCACGTCGGAGTGGCCGGCGAGGTACTTGGTCACCGAGTGAAGGACGACGTCGGATCCGAAGGCGAGCGGCTGCTGCACCAAAGGAGTGGAGAAAGTGTTGTCGGTAACCACCAGCGCATCCACAGCATGGGCGGCGTCGGCCAGGACTGCTATATCGGCGATGCCAAGCATGGGATTCGTGGGGCTTTCCAGCCACAGCATATTGGCGGCCGATCCTCCGGCGGGTGACAGCTGTTCCTTAACTGCCTCTGTATCCGCTATATCCACGGTACGCAGTTTAATGAACCCCTTGCCTGCCAACTCCTGCGCCATCGCCAGTGAACCCGAGTAGCTATGGGTCGGCATGACCAGAATGCCTCCGGCCGGGATGAGTGAGAATGCTGAGCTGACTGCGGCGAGGCCCGAGGAGTACAGCAGGCCCGGGAGCTCAGCACCCTCCAACTGCCCCAAGGCCTCCTCGAACGGCTCCCAGGTGGGGTTGGAGTAGCGGCCATAGCCTCTGTCGCCGGATTCCACCGGGCCGGTGCCAAAGTAGGTGGAGGAGAGCACCACAGGAGGGTTGACCGGTTCATTGCGTTCACGGGGTGGGCGCCCGGCGGCTACAACCACCGTTTCGGCTGAGAGCGCGGCGACCTGCTGTTGGGAGAGAGTCATGGAGAAAGCGTACGTCGGGTGTCCTCAGCGGCTAAATGAACCTTGGTGGCCTGCCTGGCGCAGCTTGTTGGGCCGGGAACGCTGTCGATAATTTCTTAGCCCTGATGTATATCCGCTGATATAGATGTTTGTAGCACCGCATTGATCAAACAGACAAGAGTCCACCCGTTCACGTGTCTTGCGGGAGGCGAATTATGTCGTGCATTATCGGTAGGCTAGTCAAGTGACTACCCAGAGCCCCGGACTGTTCATTGCCTTCGAGGGCGGCGACGGCGCCGGCAAGTCAACCCAGGCGGCTGAGCTGGCCCGCACGCTGGAGGCACGGGGCATGACCGTCTTGCGCACCCGCGAACCAGGCGGAACACCAATTGGGGAAAAACTCCGCTCCCTGGTGCTCGATCACGGACACGGCCACATTGACGCCCATACTGAAGCCCTGATTTTTGCCGCCTCCCGCGCGGCTCACGCCAGCCAGGTCATTCGGCCCGCCCTGGAGCGGGGTGAAACAGTTCTCACCGACCGGTACATAGATTCCTCGGTCGCGTATCAGGGTGCAGGGCGGTCCCTTGGCGCTGACGCTGTCCGCAGCCTCAATGAATGGGCCACCTCCGGTCTGCTTCCGGACCTGACCGTACTGCTCGACGTCGATCCCGGCGTCGGACGTCAACGCCGCACAGCGGGGGATGCTGCCGAAGACCGGCTGGAATCCGAAGCCGACGAGTTCCACGCACGAATCCGGGAAGCCTTCCTGAATCTTGCCTCTGCCCGTCCCGAACGCTACTTGGTCCTCCCCGCGCATCTGCCGGTGGGAGAACTTGCGGCCAGGATCCTGGCGAGCGTGGACGCTCTGCTGGCGACATCCCAGCGGAGTACCGCGTGAGTGTCTGGGATGACCTGCAGGGCCAGAGCGCGGTCGTCGACCAGCTGCGCCAGGCCGCCGAGGGTGACGGTTTGACGCACGCCTGGCTATTTACGGGACCACCGGGGTCCGGCCGCTCCAATGCCGCCAAGGCGTTCGCGGCCGCACTGAACTGCGACCAGGAAGATGTCACCAAGCGCGGCTGCGGCACCTGCGCGGCCTGCCGGACCATTCTGGGCGAGACGCATTCAGACGTAACTTTCGTCCGCACCGACAAAGTCACCATCACTATCCAGGAGTCGCGCGAGCTGGTCGCCAAGGCCGGCAACAGGCCATCCTCGGGCCGGTGGCGGGTCATCGTCGTCGAAGATGCAGACCGCATGGCGGAACGCACCACCAACGTGCTTCTCAAGGCCATCGAGGAGCCCACGCCCCGCACCATCTGGATGCTGTGCGCACCCTCCCCCGCTGATGTCCTGGTCACTATCCGCTCCCGTTGCCGTCCCGTAGCGTTGCGCCTCCCGCCGGCGGCGGATGTTGCCGCCCTCCTGGTGAAGCGCGACGGCGTCGAGCCGGGACTCGCCGAACGGGCGGCTCGCGGGGCCCAGAGCCATGTGGGAATCGCGAGGCGGCTGGCCCGGGATCCGCAGGCACGGGAGCGGCGGCTGGAGACCGTTCGTTTGCCTTTGGGCCTGCGCGGGATAACGGCTGCAATCCTCATGGCCGAGAAACTCGTCAAGATTGCCACGGAGGAAGCCAACAGCTCCAACGAGGAGCGCGATGCCGCGGAAAAAGCCGCCCTCCTGGCGACGCTCGGCGCACCCGAAACAGGAACTCTGCCCCCGGCGATGAGGAGCCAGGTCAAGCAGCTCGAGGACGATCAGAAGCGGCGGGCCAAGCGGTCCATTACGGATTCCCTTGACCGTACGCTCACCGATCTGCTGTCCTTCTACCGCGATGTGCTCATTATCCAGATGGGGAACGCCGTGGAATTGGTGAACGTTGAGTTGAGGAGTGAGCTGGAGGAATTCGCGGCCCGCTCCAGCGCCGAAGCAACCCTCATAAGGATGGAAGCCATCAACAAGGCCCGCAATCGAATTACCACCACCAACGCGGCGCCTCTCCTGGCAGTCGAGTCCATGGCCGCCAGCCTCATCTGATTCAGCCAGGCGTCCGCTGACAGCGGAGCATACAGTGAGCCTTCCCGGCCGGCACGGCCGATCGGGGCAGGCCGATATTTTGAAGGAGAACCGCATGAAGCCTGCACGGCGCCTGCCCGCACCACCCAGATCGGTGGTGACCGCAGCGCGGACTGCCGGCGCGATGGCGCTGGTTCTGCTGCTCGCATCGTGCAGCTTCTTCGGACAGCCCAAGGACTCGAAGCGGGATGACGCAGCAGGGCAGGCTGACCCCGCCATCATCGACGCAGCCCCGGCAGAACTGCGTACGTACTATGGGCAGCGTGTCTCGTGGACATCGTGCGAGGAGCAATTCCAGTGCGCCAAGGTGAAAGTGCCCTTGGATTACGACGAGCCCGAAGGCGAAAGCATCGAGATCGCCGCCTTGCGCCTGCCTGCCAAGGGCAACAAGAAGGGGAGCCTGCTGGTGAACCCCGGCGGCCCCGGCGGTTCCGGCTATGACTTCGTCAAGGATTCTGGGGCCACCAACATCTCTGACCGCGTCCGGTCCAACTACGATCTTGTGGGTTTTGACCCCCGCGGTGTGAAACGCTCTGCCCCGGTCACCTGTCTCACTGACCAGGAACGTGACGCCGTCGCGCAGCAAAACTACAATCTGGACCTTGACGCCGATCTGCAGGCCTACCTTGAGGCCAACAAGGCAACAATCGCCAAGTGCGTTGAGAAGACCGGCCCGGTTCTGGCCCATATCGATACCATCAGCGCAGCCAAGGACCTGGATATCCTCCGGGCAGTGGTAAATGACCGCAAGCTCAACTACCTCGGCTACTCATACGGCACCTTTCTCGGCTCCACTTATGCCTCCCTTTTCCCCGACAACATTGGCCGCGTGGTGCTCGACGGAGCCCTGGACCCATCGCTGAGCAACGAGGAACTTACCCGCGGACAGGCACGTGCTTTCGAGAAGGCCATCCGCGCCTACGTTTCAAGCTGCCTTCAGCAACAGGGCTGCCCCGTGACGGGAACCGTGGATACGGCCGTGCAGGAGATTCGTGACCTCATCCAGAGCGTCGCCGCCAATCCGCGCCAGGCAAAGGATGGCCGCGTTGTCACGGGCTCGACATTTGTGAGCGGCTTCATCCTGCCCTTCTACAACGACGACAACTGGCCGCTGCTGACCAAGGCCCTCGACGACGCCATGAAGGGCGACGCGTCAACCATGCAGCAGCTCGCGGACTTCGGCGCTGACAGGAATCCTGACGGCACTTACTCTTCGAACAGCGGCTTCGCCTTCACCGCAATCAACTGCCTTGACTACCCGATGGTCACAGACACCGAGGGCATGCGGGCGGAGGAACAGTTACTGAAGCAGGATTCACCCACACTGGGCTATTTCTTCGCGTACGGCGGCACCAACTGCAAGGACTGGCCATACAAGAACGTCCGAACGCCGGCACCAGTGGAATACCCCGGTTCCGCTCCCATCGTCGTCGTCGGCACCACCGGTGACCCCGCGACGCCGGTTGAATGGGCAGAAGCCCTGCGCAAGCAACTCGGAAATGCCTCACTGGTGACCTGGAAGGGCGAGGGCCACACGGCTTACGGGCGGTCCAACAGCTGCGTAGAGGACGCAGTGGACCTCTATCTCATTGACGGCAAATCCCCGGTGGACAACACCGTCTGCTGAAACTGGTTGCCGAAACTTCCAAAACCCCCGTCACGTTCCGGCCTGCAGATGCTCTTACTAGTTAGACGGGCTTCAAACCGTCTGTAATGGGAGCTGTTTTGCGACTGGGGCGGCCTAAACATGGGGGGCCGCTTTAATCGTAGAAGGTCCGGAGCCAGGTAATCAGGCTCCGGACCTGCTTCATTTTGACCCGGAACCTTGAACTCGATTACAGTTGTTTCTTGCATGATCCGGCCGGTTCGTCCGGCTGAGTTCGTGCGGTGCTTCCTTAGCTCAGTCGGTAGAGCGTTTCACTCGTAATGAAAAGGTCATCAGTTCGATTCTGATAGGAAGCTCGAAAAACCCCGTCGTTCCAAGGAACCGGCGGGGTTTCTTTTTCACCTGGCCCATACTGATCCCCTAAATATCGACGGCAAACAAAAAACTCCACCGGTAGACTCGGAGCAGAAGCACCAACAGGGGGAGGTCTTCATGTACAGAATTCCGCGCACAATGCGTGTGGCAGTCTACGGAGCGGCTACCGGCCCGGTACTTGCCTTCCTGCTGCGGGCAGGCCGAAGCCGCGAGAAGCTGCAGGAGTTGGGCGCGTGAGCTTCTTCCAGGATCTGCCGCAGCCACCAGAGCGTCCCCGGGCTCCCCGGCACGTGACCCCGGTGTGGCTTGCACCCCCGGCAAATGAACTTCCTGGTGTCTTCCACGTCGGAAAGTTCCTCCATCGCGCGCCCGGTTTCGTGATGGCGGTCAAAAGCGCTGAGGTCTTCTCGACCGGGTGCGCAATCCATGTTGTTTGGACCGTCCGCAGGACTAACGAAAGCGACCGGGAGTGGGCTTCAGCGAGTGGGCGGTTCTTTCGGCATCCTGCACCGGGACCAGGTTACGTGGAGGACCCCGACTCGGCGCTTCTCTTCGGAGTAGCTTTTCCTGACGGCCGGAAAACCACTTCGACGCACATCAGGCCGGGAATGTTCGACGGTAGCGAACCAGTTACCGGCCCGGTCCTGATGGCCAGCGGTGAAGGCGGCAGTGGCAGCGAGGACGAGCTTATAGGTTCCGCAAGGTTATGGGTGTGGCCGCTGCTGGAAGACGGCGACCTTCGGCTCGTGGCGCAATGGAAAGAAGCCGGAATGCCGGAACAATCCATCCTTCTCGAAGGCCAAAAAATCGCGGCTGCTGCCCGGGACGTCCAAGCGTACTGAGAGCTTGGCCAACTCCCTACCGCGGACACCTTTACATCTCTGCTTCTCCTCGCCCACAATGAGTCGCATCAGCCAGCACTGGGCCAGCAGCGCGCTGTCACTCAATACATGCCACATCAAAGGGGCCATGACATGGATGACAACACAGATGTTAAAGAGGCGGACCGGGCGCTGAAGCAAAGGCACCGGGCCATGTGGGCCCAGGGCGACTACCCGGCCCTGGCCAGTGAACTGATTCCGGACCTCGGGGCCATCCTCGTCGACACCTGCGGAATCAAGCCCGGTCAGCGGGTCCTGGACGTTGCCGCGGGCGCAGGCAATGCCGCTATTCCCGCCGCCATGATGGGCGCCCGGGTAGTGGCCAGCGACCTCACACCGGAACTGTTCGACGCCGGCCGCCACTTGGCAGCCGATCGCGGCGTCGAGCTGGAATGGATGGAAGGTGACGCCGAGGCCCTGCCGTTCAAGGACAACGAGTTCGACGTGGTGATGTCCTGCCTGGGTGTCATGTTTGCGCCACACCACCAGGCGGGCGCGGACGAGCTGGTCCGGGTATGCAAGCCCGGCGGGACCATCGGACTGTTGAACTGGACGCCCGAGGGGTTCCTCGGGAGGATGTTGGCAACGATGAAGCCGTTCGCTCCCCCGCCCCCACCAGGCGCCCAACCCCCTCCCCTCTGGGGCAGCGAGGACCACGTTCGGGAGCTCTTCGGCGACAGAATCACAGCCGTCCAGGCCCGCAAGCAGACGGTGACCATCAGGAGCTTCCACAGGCCGGAGGACTTCCTTCATTACTTCAAGTCCCACTACGGCCCCACAATCTCCGTCTACAAATCCCTGGGGGACGACGCAGAGAAGGTCAACGCATTGGACAAGGCCCTCACGGAACTGGCCGAGGCTTTCAGCGACATCCACGGCGATTCGCCGTCGCAGATGGAGTGGGAATACCTGCTGCTCACCGCCAATAAAGCCCGCAACGGAATTTAGTCCTGCAGGTCGCTTATCCCTGTGATGTAGGCAACGGTGGCCGGCCCAGGGCTTCCGTCGAACGTGTAAGCGTAGTCGACATAGGAGCCCCCTGGGTGGGCGCCCCAGCCACGAACTGATCCGTCATTCAACAGTGCAAACGTACTTACGCCTTCGGTGCTCTTGACTTCCTTCACATGGGTCAGCCCCAGTACCGGCGTGGGCACAGCTACGTCCGTCTCGTCCCCGCCCGTTCCAAGCAGGATCTTGGCGTGGTAACCCCAGGCTCGGACGGTCCCGTCACTCAGAACTACGAAGGAATTGTTCCGGTTGCAGGTAATGTCCTTCGCGTTTTTGATGCCGATAGGCTCAACCGGCAGCATGCTTGTGGTCGTAGTTCCATCGCCAAGCCGCCCGCTCCCGTTCCAGCCCCAGGTTCGGACCGTTCCATCACCCATTAGCGCGCACCCGACAGCTCCAGTGGAGATTTTTCGTGCCCCAAAAAGTTGGGGAACCTCCACTGGCGAGGAGCTGCCTTGGTACGAGCCGTTACCAAGAGGCGAGTCGCCCCAACCCTTTACCGTTCCGTTCGTAAGGAACGCATAGACGTTGCGGCCTTCAGCGGAGACCTCCCTGACGCCCGCCAGACCCTGGATTTCGACGGGGGTGGACGTGGGGCTGTACCCTGTGCCCCGCATTCCCCAGGCCTTGACCGTCCCGTCGTTCATCAGCGCATGGACAGTGGAGTCATCGACTGCAATGGACTGAACACCGGTTAGGCCGGGAACCTCGGCAGGTATGGACCTCGTGGTTGTGGAGTTAGCGCCCGTACTGGTGCCATCACCAAGCTGTCCATACTGGTTCTGACCCCAGGCCCACACAGTTCCGTCGTTTCGCACCGCATAGGCGTTGGCAACGTCGATTGCCACCTGCTTTACGTCTGTGAGCCCCTTTGCCTGCACCGGCAAGCTGCTATGGGTAACAGTTCCGTTGCCGAGCACACCGGTCGTGTTGTAACCCCAGCCCCATACGGTCCCATCCTTGAGTCTGGCCAGCTTTGTGCCGGTTCCGGTGACGGAAGCAACACCGGCAAGTCCCTTGACTTTTGATGGGTAGTCATGCGCGGTGGTTGTTCCGTTGCCGAGCTCGCCGTAAGTATTCCGTCCCCAGGTATAGACCGCATCGATTGGCGTCCCCGCCACAAAGTAGCCGGCTGAGTCGGCGATGAGGTGCACCGGAAAGTCGGAGTTGTTGGTCAGTAAGATGGTGCCGTCGCTCCCCACGAGGGTGTTGACGAGGTTAGGTACGGTCTGGCCCCGTACGAAGTTCAGGTTTGATGTGTCTGGCTTGTGTGTCCCACCCGGGTAGACGGTAATATTCCCGGCAGATCCCGGGCTGGTGACCGTGACATTGAGTGCCATGGCTGCAACGCCGACGGCCGGTATTCCGCCCCGGCCGGTGACCTTCACACGAATGGTTCGATGTGCCTCAACAGCCGAATTGTAGCGGGTATCCAATTGCCGGAAAGGCGTGCGGGCAGCGAAGGCGCCTGCTTCCGCGGCGGTACCGGCGAGGTAATACCCTGCGGTGTCTGCCAGGAGGTGGACCGTTGAGTTCGAGTTGTTCGTGAGAGCAATGGTTCCGTCAGCTCCGACAGGACTCTGGACGAAGTTGGGTACCGTCTGGCCCGCTACGAAGTTGAGATTGGAAGTTCCCGGCTGGGACGTACCGCCGGCATAAACAGTGACGTTTCCGGCGGTTCCCGGGTTGGTCACCGTGACGTTTACGGCCACTGCCGAAACACCCGAGACGGGAATCCCCCCGCGGCCGGTGACTTTGACACGCATCGTTGCCCACGGTGCGATGGCATTGTTGTAGCGCGTGTCCAGCTGCCTGAAAGGAGTCTGCGAGGAGAATGCTCCGGGGTTCGTGACGGCACCGCCCAGGTAATAGCCTGAACTGTCCGCGATGAGGTCCACGTTGGAATTGGAATTGTTGGTAAGGGCGATGGTGCCGTCCGAGCCAATAGGAGAGATGACGAGGTTAGGGACTGTCTGGCCTGTGTTGAAGTTGAGGTTTGACGTACCTGGCTGTGCAGTGCCGCCGGCGTAGACGGTGATGTTGCCCGCTTGCCCCGTGTTGGTGACCGTGACGTTCAGTGCAACGGCGGACACCCCGGAGGCAGGAACTCCGCCCTGGCCCGTCACCTTGACCCGAATGGTCCCCCAAGCAGGAACAGGACGGCCGAATCCACCGCGCCCAGTACGCGTGTCCAGCTGCCGATAAGGCGTCACCGAGACAAAGGCCCCTGGAACGGCAGGATCAGGCCTGCCACCGAGAACGGCAATATTGTCGGAGTCGCTGCCATCGGCGTTCGCCGCACCGGACACTGCAATGGAAGTGCCGAGCAAGGCCAGAATGACGGCCGCCCAAAGAACAAGCCTGAAAACGAATGCGCGCACGAAGGTCCCCCCGCCAAGCGACCGCGGAGTGCCGTCGTTATCGCAGAGTATAGCCTGTGAGCGCCAACAATGCCCCACTCTGTGCGAGACAGAGGAAAGGCTGGTTGGATCAGGCGGGAGCTATGCGGACGGTTCCTCGACCTTTACAGCGGAGATCTCAAACTCAAGCGTGATTTTGTCGGAGATCAGGACCCCGCCGGAGTCCAGCGCCGCGTTCCAGGTAAGGCCGAAGTCCTGCCTGTCAATCCGGCGCGACCCTTCAAATCCCGCGCGGAGGTTGCCCATCGGGTCACGTTCGACTCCCATGAAGTCCAACGGGATCGCGATGTCCTTGGTGACGCCGCGGATGGTGACAGCACCGCCCACAATAAAGTGGCCGTCGTCGACCTGGTCCACGCGGTTGCTTGAGAACGTGATTTCCGGAAACTGCGGTGCGTCAAAGAACTCGTTAGTGCGCAGGTGCTGGTCCCGGTCCGCGTTGCGAGTATCGATGCTGCCCACCTGGATGGTCATGCGTGCGGAGGAACGCTCAGGGTTTTCGCCGTCGACATCGATGACGCCCTCAAAATCATTGAACGCCCCGCGGACCTTGGTGACCATTGCGTGGCGGGTGGAAAACCCGATGCGGGTGTGAGTGGGGTCAAAGCGCCACGTGCCCGAAAAGTTCGATGCGATTTCAGCCATTGGAGTGCCTCCTGTGCAGGCGTGCCGGCACAGGGACTGTGCTGCGGAAAGGTGTAGCAACAGTAACAGACCGCCGTCCCTCGCCTGTTGGGACGACCGCACTGCCGCTAAACGTTACGCCCCGGATCCCTGCCCGGAGCCTGGCAGTTGCACACCTCTGAGAGGCCTGGAAATATCGTGCGGCCCGGACGGGTTGGAGCGTTTGAGTGCACCACCGCCTCAACAGGGAATCGAGACACATGAAATGGTTTTCACTGCTCAGGGAGGACCTGCTGGCAGCACGGTCCCAAGATCCCGCTGCGACGAGCGCGGCTGAGGTAGGCCTGCTCTACTCAGGGGTGCATGCCTTGTGGATGTACCGGCTGACGCATGTCCTCTGGCAAAGGCCCAGGACAAGGGGTATAGCCCGCCTGCTTTCGCAGGCTACCCGTGCTTTGACGGGCATAGGGATACATCCGGGCGCTTCAGTTGGGCGTCGTCTCTTCATCGACCACGGGACTGGTGTTGTGATTGGTGAAACAGCCGTTATCGGCGACGACGTCCTCATCTACCAGGGTGTAACTCTCGGCGGGAAGGCCCTGGACCAGGAGAAACCTCATCCGACTATTGGCGACAGGGTCATGCTGGGTTCTGGTGCAAAAGTGCTCGGCCCGGTGGTGGTCGGAAGTGATTCGGCGATCGGCGCAAATGCTGTTGTTGTTACCGATATCCCCGGGGGTGCGATCGCCGTGTGCATACCGGCTCACTGGCGCTTTCGTGATGCAAATGAAGTTGTCCCCCGGGATGTCTTCATTGATCCAGTACTCCTGACCTGATTTGTCACTTCTTCGGCCGCCCCATTCCATCACCTACGCGATGGGATGGATTAATGGGGCACAATGAACCCATGTGCGGCCGATACGTGATGTCCCGAGCCACCGGCGATCTCCTCGCATACTTTGATGCCCAGGAAGCCGAAGGACGCTCAGCACCTCCCAGCTGGAATGTGGCGCCCACCAATGACGTCCCCATCATCACTGAAAAACCCGCCGAGGAAGCCCCGAAACGCCGTCTCCTAATTGCCAAGTGGGGACTGGTGCCGTCCTGGGCCAAGGACACGAAGATCGGCTCCAAGCTCATCAATGCCCGGAGCGAAACCATCCTGGATAAACCTGCGTTCAGGAAGGCCGCCATCAAGCGCAGGGCACTTATTCCCGCCGAGGGGTATTACGAGTGGGAGAAGACAGAGGATGGCAAGAAAATCCCCAACTACCTCTACTCCCAGGACGATGAACTCCTGGCCTTCGCTGGACTCTACGAGTTCTGGCCGGATCCGGCCTTGCCCGAGGACGACCCAAACAGATGGCTGCTCACGTTCACAGTGCTGACCACCACTGCTCAAGATTCCCTTGGCCATGTCCATGACAGATCACCCGTTATCGTTCCGCGGGAGATGTTCGCAGACTGGCTGAACCCGGAACTGAGTGACAAGGAAGAAGTGCAGCAATTGCTGGATTCCATGCCTGAGCCGGTCCTCACTCCGCGGATTGTGAGCGACCGGGTGAACAGTGTGCGCAACAACGGCCCGGAGCTCATCGATCCAGCCGATTGAGGCCGGATGAGGCCTTTGGCTTAGTCGGATGAGGCTTCGGCCTCAACTGGATGGGTTGGTGGTCCTGTCCTCCTCCGCAACCAGTCCTAGGGCGATGGCTGCGGGACCTCACAATTGATCTGAGGGTTAGCCCCGACATAATTCAGTGGACCAGCGACGATAGTCACCGCAATGGTTCCTGCCTCAGCGCACGTAGCAGGTGAGCCGGCGAAATATCCTCGCTGTGCACACGCCGCCACGCCGATTGCCAGCCAGAGTACGAGCAAGATCCCGACAATACGCATGTTGTCCTCCAATGCCAGACGGTACCTCACTCCGAATTATCCTCCCGAATGGAGAAAAGCCCTAGGCATATGGCCCCCAAAAACCGGCTTACTGGCAGGATGGGCCAGCTCTTACCTCCGCGGCTCCGGAATGAACCTATGATGCTCGCATGGGAGAGAAGCAGCTGATGGACCAACGGCTGGCCGAGATAGCCCAAGAACTCTATGGGCTGCCTCTGGAGGAGTTTGTGGCAGCACGCACAGCGGCCGCCAAATCCGCGGACAGGGAGATGGCGACGATTATTCGTGGCCTTCCTAAACCTTCCGCAGCGGCCTGGGCTGTGAATATGTTCGCGCGGCATGATCCTGATTCTGTCCGCCAGCTCAGCGAATTGGGCCAGTCCATGCGTGCCGCCCAGGACAGCCTTGATGCGGTGGCCATGCGGGAGCTTGGCCAGGAGCGCCGGCGCCTGCTATCCGAGGTCATGGACACTGTCCGTACCGCTGCCGAACAGCGCGGCAGGAAAATAAGTGACGCCGTGGCCACGGAAGTGGAGGAGACTCTGCGGGCGGCCACCGCTGACAGCGGTGCTGCCGCTGCCGTCCGAAGCGGCCAATTGCTGAAGGTTCTGTCATCCGACGGCGTCGATCAGGTGGACCTCGACGGCGCCGTTGCGGTTCCCCAGGTGCTGACCGATGCGCTACAAAGTGAGACGCGGAATGAGGGCAAGGGTCAACGTCGGCCCGAGCCTGCGACGACGATCATAGCCGGGCAACGATCGGCAAAGCGAGGCGGCCAGGATCGCGCTCGGGATAGCGCCGAGCGAAACGTTAAGCGGGCGGATGGACGAGCGGACAAGCCTCGCCTCCAGGCAGTCCAGCCGACGCGTCGGCCCGCCTTGCCTTCTGCCCTTGAGAAAGCCCTCGCTTCCCTTGCCGAGGCCGAAGCCGTGACACGCTCGGCAGGTGAGGACGCCGCCGCAGCTGAAAACCGCCTGGAGGAGGTGGAGGCGGAATTGGGCCGGCTTGCCGAACGATCACGGAAGCTCAGGGAGGAACTAAAAAACCTCGACCGTGAGCTCGATAGGGTCCGCAAGGAGCGTGAAACGGCAGCCATCGAAACCCAGCAGGCCAGCCGGGCGGCCGACAAGGGACGGCGGACGGAAGAGTTGGCCCGCCAGCGCGTACTGCGGCTTCGCAACACGCAGAACTGAAATCTCTAAATTGTCGGAGCCCCGCTTCACACTGGATTCATGAACAGGAAACAGATCAACAGCATTGAAGTCAACGGCGCGGAACCGCTGGCTGCCGCAAACGCTGGCGACGCCGCGGGCGGGCAGGAGTTCCATGTCACTTTCTACAATTCCCAGCACGGACGCGTCAGCACTGAAATTTTCGACGACGCCGCCAGCGCCGAGCGCTTCGCGGCCCGGATGATCTGCGAGGAGGACGATTGGGCAATTGTCGATCCAGTCCCGCTGCAGCAGAACCGGATCGCGGCATAAGAATATTGCTTATGCCATCTTGAACATCGCGGCATGAAAAGGGTCCCGTGCACCCAGGCACGGGACCCTCTCAAGTCAGATGGCCGCAGATCACTGCAAGACCCAGCTCTGAAATCTAGGCGAAGTCGGAAACTGCCGGATCCGGGCCGATCCGTCCGCCGCCTTCAGCCGTCCTGTCCAAGGCGTTGATGGCCTGGATATCTTCAGCATCAAGGATCACATCCAGGGCAGCATAATTCTCCTGGATACGGGATTCGGTGACGGACTTCGGAATAACAACGTTTCCAAGTGCCAAATGCCAGGCGATGACAACCTGAGCGGGGCTGGCATTGTGCTTGCCGGCAATCGCGGTGATTACCGGGTGCTCCAGAAGCTCCCCGCCCTGGCCCAGCGGAGACCATGCCTGGGTCAGGACGCCCAGGGAGTTATTAAAGGCGCGCAGCTCGGTCTGGTTGAAGAACGGGTGAAGCTCGATCTGATTGATTGCGGGCACAACGCCGGTCTCATCGATCACTCGCTGCAGCCCCTCTTTGGTGAAGTTGGAGACGCCAATGGCCTTAACCCGCCCGCGCTTCTGGAGTTCGATGAGCGCCTTCCACGTGTCCACATACTTATCCTGCTTGGGCTGCTCCCAGTGGATCAGATACAGATCCAGGGACTCCAGGCCCAGGCGTTCCAGCGAGTCCTCAAAGGCCTTCAATGTTGATTCATAGCCCTGATCGGAGTTCCACAGCTTGGTGGTGACGAAAATGTCCTCAGGCGCGAGACCGGAACGCTCAATGGCCCTGCCCACACCAGCCTCGTTGCCGTAAATCTTCGCGGTATCAATGTGGCGGAAGCCGGCTTCAAACGCCTGGACCACTACCTTCTCAGCTACATCGTCCTCAACCTGCCAGACCCCGTAGCCGAGCTGGGGAATGGTATTGCCGTCATGAAAGGTCAGTACGGGTGAAGTAGTCATGCATTTCATCGTGCCAATAAAGCTGGCGGCCGGGCCAGTGCACGCGCCCGGATCAGCTACCCGCGTAACCGGGAATAAGCACCGTCCGGGCTAACGCTGAGTTATGACTCCGGCAAGGAATCTGCCAAACGCTGCTCGGCGTCGGCAATCTGCTCGAACACTGCTTCCGCCCGCCGTCGTACGGAAGCCGCTCCGACGGGCACTGGACCGACAGCGAGGCGCAGCATAGCGGCAGCCTCCGCTGTGGTGGCCAGCGAGTTGCCGGCCTTGGACAGTGAACGGTGCACACCCGCAAGGGCACCCGGAATATCGAGGCCGTCGCTGGGTGAGCGACGCTGGGCCTCGACGCAGACCAGCCGGACGCGCGGAGAGAGCGCAGCAAGTTCATTGGCAATGTCCACGAGCTCCTCGTAGAGCTGCGGGTCTTCCACGCCTTCCAGGACCTGGTGGTAGCGATCCAGGCCACGGTGGAAGCGGTCATGGGCGCGACGCCAGAGACCCTTGCCGAGTTCAGCGTCGTCTTTCCGCCCTTGCCGTGCGGAGGTGAAAAAGCCCAAGCGATGCCCTAAAGGTACTGGCCAGGACCGTGGTCCGGGTCCTCCGGCCTGCCGGGGACGGGAGCGCCCTGCCCGGGACGGGCCGCGGGTGCACGTTGGGGCTGGCCATTTTCGCCTATGACAACCCCCGGGGCGATGACAGTACCCGGCGGCAGCTGGCGCAATTGCATCTGGGCCATGGAATGTTCACGGGCAGCGTGCTGGGCGGCAATGGCGGTTTGGATCCCGTGGAAAAGCCCTTCGAGCCAGCCGACCAGCTGCGCCTGGGCAATACGAAGCTCGGCGTCCGAGGGAGTCGCATCATCGGAGAACGGAAGGTTGATCCGCTGTAATTCCTCAACGAGTTCCGGGGCCAGCCCGTCCTCGAGTTCCTTGATGGAGCGCTCATGGATTGCAGCGAGCCTGCCGCGTGCGGCGTCGTCCAGGGGAGCCGACTTCACCTCATCCAGGAGCTGTTTGATCATGGTGCCTATCCGCATGACCTTGGCGGGCTCATCCACCAGATCCTGGACGGCGTTCCTCGGTTTGGAATCCGGCCCGGCCGCCGCTACCTCCACAGAGGGCTGACTGCCGTCATCGATGGGTGTCCCCTCCACAGGGGTCTCTTCTGCTGACTGAGTGTCTGCGGGATCGCTCATGGGTTCATACTCTCATGACCGGCGGATACGTTACGCCTGTCCGGTGAGGGATGAACGACGGGGCCGTTCATCCCTCACCGTTTACTTCAACAGCATCGTCCTTGCGGATTGTTGTCCTGACGGTCGGTCCTGTCGCGCCAGAACTCCCGCTCGCTCAGTGGCGGGCCGTCATGCCCGGATGCCTCGTGGTGCTCCAGGTATTTCCGGTACGCGTCGGCACCGACCAGGGCGCCAAGATACTGGGCAAAGCCGCGGAACCCTGCCTTCACTCCGTTCATCAGTGATGTCCGGATCTCTCAAGCCGCTTATCCGCAGGAAGCTTGTTCCATTCCGCCATCAGCGCACGTTCTGAAGGGGTTGGAATCAGGCCAGCGGGTGCGTAGACCCGGGATGCGCTCGCCTGGTCCTCGTGATCCTTGTTGGGGATGCCCGAGGCTGCGTTCCTGAAGGCCTTCACAGTAGCCCGCACCGCGGTGATGATGACGATGATGCTCAACGTCACGAAAATCACCGACAGCCAGCCCTGCACGGTGGTGTTTCGCACAACGGCTTCCATCGCTGTCACCGTCTTGGCCGTACCGAAGGAGGTCTTGCCCTCGTCGAGTGCCTTGGAGAATGCGGCGTTATTCGCGAAGTAGCCCACAGCGGGGACCGGAGAGAAGATCTTGTGGAAGCTCGCCGTAATGGTGACAACGGCAGCAAACGCAAGCGGCGCCGCCACAATCCAGATGTACTTGAAGGACCCACGCTTGGCAGCAATGGCCATGCACACCGCCAGTGCAATAGCGGCCAGCAGCTGGTTGGCGATTCCGAACAGCGGGAAAAGTGTATTGATGCCGCCGAGCGGATCGGTGACACCCATCAGCAGAACAGCGCCCCACGCTCCGACCATGACGGCTGTGCAAAGCCAGGCCCCGGGACGCCAGGACGCTTCCTTGAATTTGGGGACAAAGTTTCCGATGGAATCCTGAAGCATGAACCGCGCAACACGCGTGCCGGCGTCGACCGCTGTGAGAATGAAGAGCGCCTCGAACATGATGGCAAAGTGGTACCAGAACGCCATCATCGAAGTGCCGCCGATGAACTGCTGCATGATGTGCGCAAGGCCCACGGCCAGCGTCGGAGCCCCGCCTGTCCGGGAAACGATGCTTTCTTCGCCGACGTTTGCCGCTGTCTGCGCCAGGAAGTCCGGTGTGAGGTTGACGCCGGACAAGCCCAGGCTGTTGACCCAGGCCGCTGCAGTTTCTATGGTTCCCCCCGTCAGGGCGGCCGGAGAGTTCATGGCAAAGTACAGGCCGCGGTCGATGGAAATGGCGGCAACGAGGGCCATGATGGCCACGAACGACTCCATCAGCATCCCGCCGTAGCCAATGAGCCGGGTCTGGCGCTCCTTTTCGATGAGCTTGGGGGTGGTACCGGAAGCGATGAGGGCATGGAACCCCGAGAGCGCCCCACAGGCGATAGTGACGAACAGGAACGGGAACAACGCGCCGGAAAATACCGGGCCGTTGTCCCGGCTGGCGAACTCGCTGAAGGCCGGGACGGTAATTTCCGGGCGGACCACAATGATGGCCAGGGCCAGCATCACAATCACGCCGATCTTCATAAACGTGGAGAGGTAGTCACGCGGCGCCAGGAGCAACCAAACGGGCAGGATCGCAGCAATGAAGCCGTAGACAATGAGGCCCCAGGCGATAGTGACCTTATCCAGGTGGAAGAAGGCGGCACCCCACTCTGTGCCAGCCACAGCACCGCCGCCAATGATTGCAGCCATCAACAGCACGAATCCGATGATCGATACTTCCAGGACCTTGCCCGGACGGATGAAGCGCAGGTACACCCCCATAAAGAGCGCAATCGGGATGGTCATGCCCACCGAGAAAACGCCCCAGGGGCTTTCGCCGAGGGCGTTCACGACGACGAGCGCCAGGATGGCGACGATGATCACCATAATGAGCAGCGTGGCCACGAGGGCGGCAGTGCCGCCGATCAGGCCAAGTTCTTCGCGGGCCATCTGCCCCAAAGAACGGCCACCGCGGCGCATGGAAAAGAACAGGACAAGGTAATCCTGGACGGCACCGGCAAGAACGACGCCGATGATGATCCAGATGGTGCCCGGAAGGTATCCCATTTGAGCCGCGATGACAGGTCCGACGAGGGGACCGGCGCCTGCGATGGCAGCAAAGTGATGTCCGAACAGGACGTTGCGGTCAGTGCGGACATAGTCTTTTCCGTCCGCCTTGTATTCAGCTGGTGTGGCGCGGCGGTCATTCGGCTTGGTGATGTAGCGTTCGATCACCTTCGAGTAAAAGCGGTATCCGATCAAGTACGTGCAGACCGAGGCAAAGACAAACCAGATGGCGTTTACCGTTTCGCCCCGGACAATGGCGAGCATGAACCAGGCCACGCCGCCTAAAAGTGCAATTGCTACCCACAGCCCGATCTTGGCCGGGGTCCATTTAGCGTCTTCAGCTTCCTTGGCCTCATTCACCGCGGTAGCGGGAAGGGCCGGATCGCCTTCCAAAAGATCCTCCGACAATGTGTTCGGCGATTCTTCTTCGTACGTTTTTCCCACGTCTCCTCCTTGAGAACCCGGTAGAGCGTTGTGCTCGTTTTCGCCGGGCGGAGCCCCACATCCCCCGACGCAGTGCTCACAGTACTTGACGTCACCGCTCGTCGGAACATCATTACAAAGGGTCAAATTGCGTGACAACCGAGCCGCCCGGGGGTTGACGCCAGCTCACGGGGCAGGCCTGGCAATCGAAGGAGGCCCGCCGTTGGCTTGGCTGAGGCTGGCTTGGCTTGGGCTGGCTTGGCTGAGGCTGCCCGGGCTCGCGTTTCCGGCGCTCCCATTGGAGTTCTGCGAGAGCTGGATCATGCGGGCTTCGCAGAGGTCAAGCCACCGGACCTCCGCCTCTGTCTGGAAAATCAGCGAGTCCAGCACAAGCAGCGACGCGGTATCCACAGTGCGCTGGTTCGCCGCTGTGTCCCTGCGGGCTCTGGTGTACTCCTGGAGCGCAGCCATTGAAGCGGTCCGTTGAACCTGAATGATCGCACTCACATCTACTCCCGGCAGGGTAACCGCCAGGGCGAGTTTGATGGCGAGTTCGTTTCGTGGCGGACTGTCCCGCTCCACCGGCGCGGCGAACCAGCTCTGAACCTGTGTCCGGCCCGCCTCGGTGATGCTGTAGATGACGTGGCCGGCGCCGTCGTCGCCGTCTTTCTTCACGAGACCGTCACGCTCCAAACGGTCAAGCGTGGTGTAGACCTGGCCGATATTCAGGGGCCAGGTGGCCCCGGTCCGGTCCTGGAATTCCACCCGTAACTGGTAGCCGTAGCGCGCCTGGTCCTGGAGCAGGGCCAGAAGACTGTGACGAACGGACATTCGGCTCCCGCTGATAGCCGGACACCGGTACGCACGCGCCCCCAAGCTAGACGCGTGCATACCGCGTATGGAACAACCCTAGCGTTGTGGAACCCCAGGACAAAAACCCACGCCGCAAATCTCGGATTTAGATGACGAGCAGGACTTTGCCCATGTGTTCACCCGAGTCGAAGTACTCGTGGGCGGCGCGCACCTGGTCCAACGGGAAAGTTTTGGCTACCAGAACCTTGATTCTGCCATCGGAGAGCAAGGGCCAGACTGACTCCCGGACGGCGTTCATGATGACGGCTTTTTCCTCCGATGGCCGCGGACGCAAGGCGGTCCCGACGATCGCTGCCCGTTTGCCCAGGAGTTTCCCGAGGTCCAACTCCCCTTTGGTCCCGCCCTGAAGGCCAATCACGATCAACCGTCCATAGTCAGCGAGCGCGTCGACGTTCTGCTTCAGGTATTTGGCCCCGACGACGTCGAGAATCACATCCGCGCCCCGCCCGCCGTTTTGTGCACGGAGGCTCGCACCAAAATCTTCCTCGGCATAGTTGATGGCGATATCGGCGCCGAGGAATGCTGTTGCGGTGCTGACCTTCTCCGCCGTTCCGGCAGTTGTGGCAACTTTGGCCCCGAAGGCCTTCGCCAACTGGACGGCCATGGTTCCGATGCCGCCGGTGGCACCATGGATCAGCACAGTCTCGCCGGGCTGCAGTTGCGCCGTCATCATGAGGTTGGAGTAGACAGTAGCCGCTACCTCGGGCAGCGCGGCTGCAGTGACCAGGTCTACGCCGTCGGGGACCCTCAGGACCTGCCCGGCGGGCACGGCCACCTGCTCGGCGTATCCCCCGCCTGCGAGCAGCGCCACTACTTTGTCCCCCATGCTGAACGGCTTGGCAACGTCGGGCCCAAAGCCGGCGATCCGTCCTGATACCTCCAGCCCGGGAATTTCCGAGGCACCCGCCGGAGGCGGGTAATAACCCTTCCGCTGCTGGACATCCGCCCTGTTAAGGCCTGCGGCGACGACGTCGATAAGCACCTCACCGGGACCGGGAACCGGTGCGGGGACGTTCCGGATTTCCAGGGCTTCAGGCCCTCCGGGCTGCGAGATGTAGACGGCCTTCATTGAAAACTCCCCGTTACCTAGCTGATTCCTGCGCCCGGACCCTGGTTCCGGCTGCACTTTTTCCATTGTCACCGAAAGGCTTGCCGGAATTGTTTCAGCAACACTGTTTTTGTCGCAGCCAACTGCCTATGAAACACTACTGTTACTGGAAGGTTGTCCGAGCGGCCGAAGGAGCTAGTCTTGAAAACTAGTGTGCGGTAACCCCGTACCAAGAGTTCGAATCTCTTACCTTCCGCGAACAAGTGCCCCAGGTTCTGAATTTCATCAGAACCTGGGGCACTTTTCGCTTAAGAGCCATTGAAACGGTCGGTGCCTCGGCATAGTGTCTGTCCTGTCGCCGCTGCCCCAACAACCATGCGGTGGTGGCCCATCGCTGTTGATGCACTCAACACTGACCTATCTAGGAGCAATCATGCCCACTCCTGACATCCACCCAGGTGATCCCTGCTGGATCGACCTCATGACCTCGGATGCGGAAAAAGCGAAGTCCTTCTATGGCGAACTCTTCGGCTGGACTTTTGAGACCGGCGACCAGGAGATGTACGGCGGCTACGTTTCGGCCGCCAAGAACGGCAAGGCAGTAGCCGGCATTATGCCCAAACAGGAAGACCAGGCCGGCATGCCCGACGCGTGGTCCACCTACCTCGCCGCGGAGGACGTCGCGGCGACCGCCACCGCCGTCGCTGAACACGGCGGTCAGGTGTTCATGGAGCCCATGGATGTGCCCGAGCAGGGACAAATGGCATTCTTCGGGGACCCGGCGGGTGCTGCCTTCGGTGTGTGGCAGCGCCGTGAGCACAAGGGGTTCCAGATTGCGGCCGAACCCGGCGCCCCGGTCTGGCACGAACTCCATGCGAAGGACTACCCCGCCGCGATCAGGTTCTACCAGGACGTTTTTGCCTGGGAGACGGAGGTCATGAGTGACGCTCCGGATTTCAAATACACCACCCTTGGAGCCGGGGATGCAGCCCGGGCAGGAATCATCGACGCTTCACTGTTCCTGCCTGAGCATATTCCGTCCCACTGGCAGGTGTATTTCGGGGTTGAGGACACCGATGCCGCCGTCGAGAAGGCGGTTTCCATGGGGGCCTCCGTTCTGGAGCCGGCCCAGGACAGCCCGTTCGGCCGGGTAGCTACCCTCGCCGATCCTACGGGCGCCACCTTCAAGATCATTGAGGCTGTGGACCAGGGCGCCTAAAGCAGCCAGGGAGGCCTCCGAGGCGCCTAGTTCCGCACCTTGGAGGCCTTTCAACAATTTGCTGTAAAAATACCGGCCGGGAGCTTCCCTCGAAGCTACTGGCCGGTATTCTTTTGGCATGTGAGGGGTGAAACGTTTCGCTGGGGGACGTTTCATCGAATGCACGCCCAGGTCATCCTGCGTTCATTTAACGCTGTTTTCATGTGCCGGAAACTACTTTGACCAGGAGTACAGGCCGGTCCCGGTGTCCGTTGGTACAACCCGGATGCCTTCAATGAGGTCCCTCACCCAGGGCCACCTAACGAGAGTCAGAGCGAATGCACCGTACACCTTGGAAAATCGCGCTGGGTACAGCACTGGCGGCGGGGCTCATCGCCCCGCTGGCAGCTGTTCCGGCCGTGGCGGCAGAGGTCTCACCAGCCGCAGGCAGTTCACCAGTAATCATCAACGAGGCCTACCTCAGCGGCGGAAGCGCAGGGGCGGCCTATAAGAACAAATTCGTTGAGCTTTACAACGGCTCCGACGTCGCAGTGCCACTGGACGGCTGGTCACTCCAATACAGGGCGGGCGGAGGTACAGGACTGCCGAACAATGTGGCTCCCCTTAGCGGCAGCATCCCCGCCAAGGGCCACTACCTGATCAAGGGCGCCACCAACAGCGCCACATCAACGGCAGCCGAACTGCCCACCGCAGATGTTGTGGCCACTGGCTTCAACCCGGCGGGAACCACCGGAACAATCGTCCTGGCCAGGCAGACAACCGCCATAAACCCGTTGCCTACGGGCTCAGTGGTTGAAGCGGCGAACATCGCTGACCTGCTGGGATATGGGACCACCAACACCTTCGAAACCCAGGCAGCCACAGCCCCTGGCGGAAACACAGACGTTAAAAGCCTCAACCGTACCGGCGGGGCGGACAGCAACAGCAATTCAGCCGACTTCACCCTGAGTGCCTCGATCACCCCCACGGCCGCCGGCGGAACAGGAAATCCGGGTCCAGGAGATCCTGGCCCTGTAGATCCCGGTCCCACCCCGGCGCCCATGGTGAAAACAATCGCCGAAATTCAAGGCGCAGGCCCCGCCAGCCCTCTTGCCGGCAGCACTGTTACCACCAGGGGCAAAGTCACAGCCGCCTTCCCTACCGGCGGCATCGCCGGTTTCTACCTCCAGACGGCGGGAAGGGGTGGAGACCTCACTCAGGCCAACCACCCGGCGTCGGACGCTGTTTTTGTCTACTCGCCCTCAGCGGTGGGGTCAGTCCAGATCGGCGACTTCGTGGAGGTGACCGGCGCAGTCAGCGAGTTCTTCGGAATGACGCAGCTCACGGCGTCTGACGCGGGCCAGGTGCGCAAACTGACTGAACCTGCCGCCGAGGTGAAAGCCACCGGCTTCAGCCTTCCCGCAGAGGAAACCTTCCGGGAATCCCTCGAGGGCATGCTTCTCGCTCCGCAAGGTCCAGTCACCGTCACTGACAACTACTCACTGAACCAGTACGGCGAGATCGGCCTGGCGGGCGGCACTGCCCCGCTGGTCCAGCCAACCGCAGTGGCCCCTTACGGATCCGCTGAGTACAACGCCGCCGTCGCCGCCAACGCTGCGCGCGGCATCAAGCTCGATGACGGCGCCACCACAAATTTCCTCAAGGATGCGGCCACCAAAGGACAGGTCCTGCCGTACCTCACTGCCACTGATCCTGTGCGGGTCGGAGCCCCCGTCACGTTCACCACCAACGTGGTGCTCGGCTATGCCAACAACGCGTGGAAGCTCCAGCCGCTGACAGCATTGACCGCCGGTAACGCTGCCACTGCCCAGCCCGCAACCTTCGGTGGCACCCGGACAGACGCTCCCGCGGCCGTCGGAGGAAACCTGAAGATTGCCTCCTTCAATGTGCTGAACTACTTCCCCACAACCGGCGACCAGGTGGCCGGCTGCAATTTCTACACCGACCGCAACGGAAACCCGATCACGGTCAAGGACGGCTGCAACGTCCGCGGGGCGGCCAACGCTGAGAACCTTAAGCGCCAGCAGGACAAGATCGTCGCCGCCATCAGCAAAGCCGGCGCCGACGTCGTTTCTCTTATGGAGGTGGAGAACTCCGCCCAGTTCGGCAAGGACAGGGATGACGCCCTTGCCAAGCTTGTTGAGGCCCTCAACGTCGAAACGCCAGGGGTGTGGGATTACGTCCGCAGCCCGGCCAATGCTCCGCCGCTGGCTGACGAGGACATGATCAGGACTGCTTTCATCTATAAGAAGGCCACCGCCCTCCCAGTAGGCGAATCCATCATCCACAACGACACCGTTGCTTTCGCGAGCGCCCGCAAGCCGCTGGCGCAGGCGTTCAAACCGTCAGGCGCGGCTGATGACAAGAAATTCATCGCCATCGCCAACCACTTCAAGTCCAAGGGCTCACCTCCCCCGGCAGATCCCTCGGACACGGACAAGGGTCAGGGCAACGCCAACCTCGCACGTACAGAACAAGCCAAATCCCTTCTGGCATTCTCCAACGAGCTCCAGCGCTCGCAGGGCACTGACAAGGTCTTCCTGATGGGAGATTTCAACGCCTACGCACAGGAGGATCCGCTCAACGTTTTCCGGGCGGCCGGGTATGTAAACCAAGACGAAAAGGCCCGCAACACGGACGGCTCAGCCAAACACTCCTACCTCTTTGGCGGACTGGTGGGTTCCCTTGACCACGTGCTAGCCTCCCCCGCCGCCAATGCGGTTGTTACCGGCGCTGACATCTGGAACATCAACTCTGTGGAGTCAGTGGCTCTGGAGTACAGCAGGTACAACAACAACGTGACCAACTACTACGCTCCCGATCAGTTCCGTGCCAGCGATCACGATCCCGTGGTGGTGGGCCTGGACCTGACTACCGAAACTCCCGCGACCGCAGAGCTGAACTTCCTGGGCATCAACGATTTCCATGGCAGGATCGACAGCAACACGGTCCTGTTTGCCGGCACCATCGAGAAACTGCGTGCCGCTGCACCGGGTCCCACCGCCTTCATCTCGGCGGGCGACAACATCGGTGCCTCACTGTTCGCCTCGGCTGTCGCCAAAGACCAGCCCACCATCGATGTCCTCAATGCCCTCGACCTGAAGGCCTCGGCAGTGGGAAACCATGAGTTCGACGGCGGTTTCGCCGATCTCCGGGACCGAGTCATTGCCGGGGGTGCCAACGCCAGGTTCGCGCACCTTGGGGCGAATGTGTACAAGAAGGGCACCACCGAGCCGGCGCTGCCGGAGTACACGGTGCTGGACATGAACAGCGTCAGGGTTGCTGTGATTGGAACCGTCACGCAGGAGGTTCCGTCGCTGGTCACTCCCGGTGGGATCACCGAACTGGAGTTCGGTGATCCCGTCGACGCAATCAACCGCGTCGCCGCCCGCATTACCGCTGAAGACCTTGCCGACATCATCATCGTCGAAAACCACGACGGCGCCGGCTCGGGAGCACCCGAAGGCGCCACTCTGGAGGAGGAAGTCGCAGCAGGCGGCCCCTTCGCACGGCTCGTCAACCAAACATCCGCAGAAGTGGATGCCATTTTCAACGGGCACACGCACAAGGAGTACTCCTGGGACGCGCCTGTTCCCGGCGTCGAGGGCAAGACACGCCCCATCGTCCAGACCGGCAACTACGGCGAGAACGTCGGCCAGATCCAGCTCACGGTAGATACAGCCACCATGGCCGTGACCGGGTACAAAGCCGGCAACGTCAAACGGTTCGTGCCCACTGCCACTGAAACGGCGGCGGACATTGTCGCCAAATACCCGCGCGTGGCAGCAGTGAAGACCATCGTGGACAAGGCCATCGCTGACGCCGCGGTTGTCGGTAACCAGCCGGTCGGCAAGGTCACCGCGGATATCACCACGGCGTTCAGCCCTGATCCCGCCGGCGGTCCTGCCAAGCGTGATGACCGCGCCAGCGAATCCACATTGGGTAACCTCGTGGCCGATTCCCTCGCTGCCAGCCTGGGAACGGCGGAACTCGGCGGCGCGGAGATCGGCGTCGTGAATCCCGGCGGTTTGCGGAACGAGTTGTACTTCGCACCTGACGGAACCATCACCTATGCCGAGGCCAACGCCGTACTGCCGTTCGTGAACAATCTATGGACGACGTCCCTGACCGGTGCGCAGTTCAAGACGCTGCTGGAGCAGCAGTGGCAGACGAATCCCGACGGCACGGTGCCCAGCCGCGCCTACCAGCAACTGGGGCTTTCCAAGAACGTCAACTACACGTTCGACGCCGCCCGGCCCGCCGGAGACCGCATCACCTCCATCCGCGTGGGCGGGGTCCCAGTTGATCCGGCGAAGGCCTACCGGATCGGGACGTTCAGCTTCCTCGCCACAGGAGGGGATAACTTCCGGGTCTTCAAGGAAGGAGCCAACACCAAGGACTCGGGACTCGTGGACAGGGATGCGTGGATCAAGTACCTGCAGGAACACAATCCCGTATCCCCCGATTTCGCGCGGCGCAGCGTGGCCGTAGTGAACACGACGGCCACTGACGTCAAAGCGGGCGAGCCTATCTCGCTGGCTGTCTCCAAGCTGGATCTCGCCTCACTCGGCAGTCCGGTGAACACTTCCCTGAAGGCCGTCTTTGTTGACGCTTCCGGTGTGTCCACCGAGCTTGGCAGCATCGGCGTCTCCGGCGGCGCCGCCACTGTGGACGTCAAGGTACCGGCCGGTGCCGCGGTAGGAACGGCAACGCTTGTCCTCACCGCTGCGGAATCCGGGACAGTGATCAAGACCGATGTCCGTGTGGCGTCCAGCGGACCCGTTCCTCCTGTCTGCACCGCACCGGTTCCGCCCGCCAAGTGGTACGACGTCCGCGGCTGGATCAGGTACGCCTTCGCTCTCATTGAGTACCGGAAGTGCCTGAAGGGCTGATCTATCAGAAGCAGGGGCATGCCTTCCGATAACGGGAGGCATGCCCCCTTTGCCTTGCCCTGACGGCATCAGGAAGGAGGGAAGCCTCAGTCAGGCAGAAAGTCAGAGTCCCAAGATGGCGCGGGCGATCTCGTCGGCGTCCCGCAGGGTCCGTTGCCCGCTCGGGTAGACCGGTCCATGTTGCTGCCTGGCTTCGGCTGCAATCGCGGTGCCCCATTGCGCCGCCGATAACTGCAGGCCAAGAACATAGAGGCCGTTTGTAACAGAGCCGTTCGCGGCCACAGCCCGGTAGGGATGCGGCTGCACATCCAATCCGGAGGTTTCCACCGGAGTACCCTCCGCTGTCATCATGAGCCGCGGCCTGACGAGCCCGTCGGCCAACAGCTGTTCCAGCAGCGTGGACTTGTTTCGGGCCACCCTGTTCGCCGGGGCCAGCGCTTCAAGGAGAGTGCTGGCCTTGACGCTGCCGGTCCTGACCCAGGGGGAAGCGGCCGAGAACTGCCGGGACGTCCTGTCGAGGCCGAACTTGGGATCGGGGCCCACAAAACTGACCACTCCGGCACGGGCGAGAGCAGCCAGCTGCTCCGAGCGAATGGCAGGCGGACCGCTGGCCAGCCCTTCGACGAACGACTCGAACCAGCCGCGCAGGCCGCCGACCCAGGACTCATCGGTGATGCCGCCGTCGGCCACTGCCGATTTCAGCACCGCCCGCCCGTGATGCAGGGCGCCAATGGTCATTTTGACGGGATCGTCTTCACCGAGGGCTGAGCGGCGGGCGTCGTCCTCCAGATAGTCCACGACGGCGGCGTCGAGGTCACTGCGGGATGCGAAGGACCTTCCGGCCAGCGGGGCGGCCAGCCCTAGAAGGTCAAGTCTGCCGGAAGGCACCACATGCGCCGCGACCACCCGGTCCACTTCGTTTTCCCATTTGACGGTGCTGTGCGCGTGGGGACGCAGAACCTCCTCAAGCGCCTCCAGGAACAGAGCCGGTTCGTTCACGGCAACGGGGCTCGTCCTGACCAGCGTTGTGTAGCAGGCCCAGAGGGCATCGCGGTGCAGCAGCGGCCACAAGTCATGGTCGAACGAGGGGACAATGCCGGCTGAGGCAAACCTGGCCAAGGCTGCGTCTGTCAGGTATCGGAGGCTCACGGCATGGGGATAATAGCCCGCCAAGGCTGCCTTGGCGCGGTACGGCGTCCCCCGGCGGGAGGCTGCGATGATCTTTGGCTCCTGGCCCGAGGGCAGGTACTCCAGTGCGTAGCGCCCGGAAGAACCGGGAGCGCCCTGACTCACGGCATCCACGTACTTCCCGCCGCGTCCCTCGGTGAGTTGGCCCATCACGTCAAAGAAGTTCAGACCCATCCCGCGGACCAGCACGGGTTCGCCCGCCGGGACAACGGACCAGTCCACATCCGCTGGTGCCGCCGGAGGGAGGTAGAGCAGACCGAACTGGCGGGCGCCTGCCTGCAGGGCGCGCTGCTCCGCGTTGAGCCTTGCCTCCAGGTGCCCCAGGGCCAGGACCACTGACTGAACGGCGAGGGAGCCGCCGTCGTCGAGCCCGACGTCGAACGTTCCGTTGCCGTTATGCCGAACCGAAACGGCGGAGGTTTTGTGGAACTGGATGGTGACGCCGTCGGGAAGACGGCCGAGCAATTCCTCCAGCGTGGTGCTCAGGTACCGGCCGTACAGGGCACGGCTCGGAAAATCTCCGGCTGCGAGGGTGGAGAGCTCGGCCCGCTCCTCGGCGGTCAGCGATGGCAGGGGCTGTTGCTGCTGGTCCTGGCGCCACCGATCAAAAGTGCCGCCCGCCAAAGGAGGGGCCAGCTGCGGGTCCTGGGGGATCAGCGTTGGGTAAAAGGACTGGGTGTTCATGAGATAGAGCCTGGATTGACCTGACTGCCACACGTGGCCTGGTCCGGCGGGATAGGGGTCCACAACGTCAATGTGGAGGCTTCCAGCATCGGGATGGCCCTTTTCGGAGGCAGGGCGGGCTGCCCAGTTGGCCAGCAGGCGTTCCAACACGCTGGTACCCCTGGGTCCGGCGCCTATCAGTGCCGTCCGGATCCTTTGAGATATGCCCACGGCATCCAGCGTATCCGCATGTGGCGTGCCTGCTTGACTTGCTAGCGGTGTACCGATGTTGCTTGGATGGGCCCATGACCACCACCGAAGCTGACCAACAGCCCGCGTCCGGCCACACCTCGGCTCCGGCGACAGCCCCCGAGCCCATCGACGAGAACATCTGGCTGGAGAAGATTTACGGCGAGGAGCAACTGGCCTGGGTCCGCGAACAGAACGCCCGTACTGAGGATCTGCTTGAGGACTCCGATTATGCCGAACTGGAGGAGCGGGTCCTCGAAGTCCTTGATTCCACGGACAAGATCCCCATGGTGGGCAAGCATGGAAGTTGGTACTACAACTTCTGGAAGGACGGCAAGAACCCCAAAGGCCTGTGGCGGCGCACGTCTTGGGACAGCTACTGCAGCGGGTCCCCCGAGTGGGACGTTCTCCTTGACGTTGATGCGCTGGCTGCCGAGGAAGGAGAGGAATGGGTCTTCCACGGAGCTGACTTCCTGAGGCCGCCTGCAGGCGAACAGCACCGGCTGGTGCTCCTCGCCCTCTCCCCCGACGGTGGCGACGCCAACCGGTACCGGGAGTTCGACGTCGTCAACCGCACCTTTGTTGACGCCGCTGATGGCGGCTTCGACCTGCCTACGGCAAAGGGCAATGTCTCCTGGCTGGACGCGGACACACTCCTGGTGGCCTCCACCGCGGAAGAACTGCCGAAAACGGCATCATCCTACGCCCGAACGGGTGTGATCCTGCGGCGGGGCGGCTCGCTGGCCTCCGCTGAGCGGCTCTTTGAGATCCCCGAGGACCACATGATGGCGCTCATCTCCCACGACTCCACACCGGGGTTCGAGCGCACTTTCGCCGTTGACTGGATCGATTTCTTCAACCGGCAGACATCAGTACTCCGCGATGGCTCCTGGCTGCGGATCGACGTTCCCACTGACGTCAACCTCAGCCTCCACCGTGAATGGTTGCTCTTCAGGCCGCAGGGCGACTGGACAGTCAACGGCACCACGTATCCTGCCGGATCACTGCTGGCCGCGGACTTTGAGAATTACCTGTCAGGCGGACGGGAACTGGTGGTCCTGTTCGCTCCTGACTCAAGCACGTCTCTTCAATCGTGGAGCTGGACCCGCAACTTCCTCCTGCTGAATCTGCTCCGGGACGTTTCCTCCGAGATCCGCGTCCTTGATCCGTCATGGCCGGCCGAGGAAAGCGGTTCAGCCTGGGGTTCCTCCGCACTGGACGCCTGCCCGCCCCTCCATGACGTCACGGCCTACGCCGTGGACGATGAGGATGAGGACCAGGTCTCCGCGGACGACTTCTGGCTCGTCGCAACCGGGTTCACCACCCCCAGCACCCTGACCCGCGGAACGTTGAAGCGCGAGGGCAATACGGTGGGCAGCACCCATGAAGTGATCAGGTCCTCGCCGTCGTTCTTTGACGACTCGGCCTACGAGGTCCAGCAGCACTTTGCGGTATCCGAGGACGGCACCAGGGTGCCGTACTTCCAGGTGGCATCCAGGGACCTGGTCCTCGATGGGCAGAACCCCACCCAGCTTTCCGGTTACGGCGGCTTCGAGATTTCCCGGACCCCCGCCTACAGCGGAGCCATCGGACGGGCCTGGCTGGAGCGTCGCACTGTTGGCACCGCAGGCTCTGACAGTGGCGGTTCTAAGGGTGGTAAGGGTTCAGACGGTGCAGCCGGCCACTCCCGTGGCGGAGTTTTCGTGGTGGCGAACATCCGCGGCGGAGGGGAATACGGCCCTTCGTGGCACCGGGCTGCGCTGAAGGAGAAGAGGCACCGCGCCTATGAAGACTTCGCCGCGGTGGCAAGGCATCTGGTTTCCCGGGGCGTAACGTCACGCGAACGCCTGGGCTGCGTGGGCGGTTCCAATGGTGGGCTGCTGGTGGGCAACATGCTCACGCAGTACCCGGAATTGTTTGGCGCCGTGTCCTGCGGTGTGCCCCTCCTTGATATGCGGCGCTACACGAAGCTGTCCGCTGGCCACTCCTGGATTGCCGAGTACGGCGACCCCGACAACCCTGAGGACTGGCATTTCATCAGGACCTTTTCGCCGTACCACCTCCTCAGGGACGGCGTGGACTATCCGGAAACATTCATCTGGACGGCAACCTCAGATGACCGTGTCGGCCCGGTCCAGGCGCGGAAGATGGCGGCCCGCATGCAGGCCATGGGGATTCCCAACGTCTGGTACCACGAAGCACTCGAAGGAGGCCATGCAGGTGCATCGGACAACCGCCAGGCCGCAGCCCTCCAAAGCCGAAGCCAGCACTTCCTGTGGCGGGCCCTTGCCGGACGGGCCGGATGATCCAAGCTGGAACGGGCCCGCTGTCCGTCGGCAGGGTGGACTGAAGGATGCAGAGGAGCTTTCCGGCGTGCACTTCCAATGCTGCGGGCCGCATTCCCGAACCGTTTTGCACTGCATGGCCCGTTCTGCGTATCCTTGGTGGGCTAGTAATAGCAATTGGAGACGTGCCAGAGCGGCCGAATGGGCTTCACTGCTAATGAAGTGTGGGGCACAACTCCACCGGGGGTTCAAATCCCCCCGTCTCCGCGTTGGGTCCCGGTCATCGACCGGGACCTTTTGCGTAGGGCGACAACCTGACGCAGCCCTCCAAAGGACCGTGTGAGGATAAGCGGATGGCAAACAACAGCAGTGTGGCGGCAGCCTCCTGGAGCCCCCGGCTTGCCTTGCTTGTGGCGGCCACCTTCTTTATGGAATTCCTCGACGGCACCGTGCTGGTCACCGCCATTCCGAGTATCGCCAGAGATTTCGGCGTTGCACCAACCGACGTCAACATCACGATGACCGCCTACCTCATGACGGTGGCCATGGGGATTCCCATCAGCGCCTGGCTGGCGGAAAGGCTCGGGGCCCGGAACGTATTCTGTGTCGCCATAGCCACCTTTACGGCAGCTTCCCTGCTCTGCGCCCTCAGCCAGGACCTGACAATGCTGACGTTGAGCCGGATCCTGCAGGGCGCGGGCGGCGCGATGATGGTCCCGGTAGGAACACTGGTGGTGCTCCGCGGGACACCCAAGCAGGACCTGCTGCGCGCCACCGCCTACCTCGTCTGGCCCGGGCTCCTGGCACCGGTGTTGGCTCCCGTCATCGGCGGGGCGCTGACCAGCTACCTGTCGTGGCAGTGGATCTTCCTGATCAACATTCCCCTGGGGCTTGGCGCCTTCCTGGTTGCGCTGCGGCTGGTTCCGCAAGGAGCCGGCAACCGGGACCGCCGCCTTGACTGGCCCGGGCTGGCCCTCACAACGTTGGGCGTGGGGTCCGTAGTGGTGGGGCTGGAATATGCAGGCCATCATCCCTCCGATGTCCTCCCCTGGGCTGTCGTCGGGTTCGGGTTGGCGCTCCTCGCCGCTGCTGCCGGCTGGATGCGCCGCAGCGGGCATCCCCTCTTCGACCTGGGAGTTTTCTCCACCAGGACATTCCGTGCAACGGCCACCGGAGGCTTCATCTACCGGCTCACCATCAGCGCCATCCCGTTTTTGCTTCCCCTGATGTTCCAGGACGCCTTCGGGTGGGACCCTTTGCATGCCGGAGCGATGGTGGCCGCCGTATTCGCGGGAAACATCGGCATCAAGCCAGCCACCACCCCGCTGATCCGGCGTTTCGGCTTCAAGCCTGTGCTGGTGTTTGCCTCCTTTGCCTCGGCCATCACCTTCGTTTTATGTTCAATGCTCGACGCCGGCACTCCCGAAGCGCTGATTGCTGTGCTTCTGGTGGTCAGTGGAGCTGCCCGTTCCATTGGCTTCTCGGCCTATGCCTCGGTGCAGTATGCGGACATCGTCCCGGCGCAACTGCCCTCAGCCAACGTGGTGTCCGCGACCCTGGTGCAACTGGCCGCAGGCTCGGGCATTGCTTTGGGTGCCCTCTTCCTGCGTATTTTTGAAAGCACCGGCGCCCTGGGCTGGGACTCCATTGCACCGTACCGTGGCGCGTTCCTGGCGATGGCTGCCCTGATGCTCTTGAGCACTTTGGACAGCCTGTCCCTGCAACGCCACGCTGGCGCCGAAGTAAGCCGCGGGCGGCAGCCCGAGCGGAAGGCAGCGCCTTAGCTCCTAGCCTGCCTGCGCCAGCACCAGGGGCAAAACTGCTCCGGCGCCTGCTCGTCGGAGGGCGCGGGCAGCAACCGTGACGGTCCAGCGGCTGTCGGTGAGATCGTCCACGAGCATGATGCTTTGGCCGGAGAGTGGTTCCAAAGCGGCAGCGAGCGCCGGTCCCACAGCCAGGCGATCCCAGACGCCGGCGAGCCGGTAAGCGCTGTTCCCTCCCCTGGCGCCGGTAGGACCTCCGTGCTCTAGCTGAAGCTGGCCCAGATACGGAATGCGGCCTACCCCTGAAATGCCTTGGGCCAGTGACTCCACCAGGACCGGCTTGCTCCTGGAGGGAATACTGACGATTCCAGTAGGCCTGCCTGCCCCGCTCCAACCCGGCGCACGCTCGCTGCCCGCACCCCACTCCCGAAGAACCTGGACGCACGCCTGAAGCATGGCCGGGTCGATCTCCCGGTCAGGGGCGCCGGATGCGAAGAGCTCGCGCAGGGAACCGCCCCAGCCAAGGTCTGTGAGCCTTCCAAGAACACGTCCCTCAGCTACATTCTCATCCGCTTTGATTTTGCCCTTCACCTGTACGCCCAGCCGGTCCATCCCGGTGGGCCACTGAAGACGGGCCTCCAAGGCCACACCTGCGCGGCTGAGCGTGGCCCCCGCAGCCTCAGTTGCTGAGGAGTTGATGTCGGTAGGGAACCAGCGCCCCGCACAGTTGTCGCAACGTCCGCAGGCCCTCGCCGTCGCATCATCGAGGACCGAGGTGATGTACTCCATCCTGCATCCGGCGGTGTCCTGGTAAATGACCATGGAGTCCTGTTCGTCCACCCGTGCTTCAGCAATACGGCCGTATCTTTCTGAGTCGTAAACCCAGGGCATCCCGGTGGCGCGCCAGCCTCCGCCTACCCGCTCCACTGCTCCATCCACGGCCAGAACTTTCAGCAGCAACTCCAGCGGTGTCCGGCGCAGGTCCACGCGTGCTTCCAAGGCCACCGTGGACACAGCGCTTCCGGCGTCCGCCAGGGCAGTGAGGACAGCAGCAGCCTTTTCTTCGGAAGGCATGGACGCCGTGGCAAAGTACTGCCAGATATCCCGGTCCTCGGATCCGGGCAGAAGAAGTACGTCAGCGTTGGCCGCCCCTCGACCGGCACGGCCAACCTGCTGGTAGTACGCCACGGGCGATGACGGGGCTCCAAGGTGCACAACGAAGCCCAGATCCGGCTTGTCAAAACCCATGCCCAGCGCGGAGGTGGCAACCAAGGCCTTGACCTGGTTGTCCTTAAGCTGCTGTTCCGCCCGTTCCCGGTCCGCGGGGTCAGTTCGCCCCGAATAGGCCAGGACCTTGTGACCGGCTTCAGCCAGCAGCCGCGCGGTATCCTCCGCAGCGGAGACGGTAAGCGTGTAAATGATGCCGCTTCCTGGTAACTCCGCAAGATGCGTCAGCAGCCACCCGAGCCTGTCGCGGGAATCGGGGAGGTTGAGTACCCCCAGCCGCAGGGACTCCCGGCCCAGGGCGCCACGAATGGTCAGTACATCCGCGCCGAGCTGTTCTTCAATATCGTGAACCACCCTGGAGTTGGCGGTAGCTGTGGTCGCCAGAACCGGAACAGTAGTCGGAAGTTCGGTGATCAGGTCTGCGATGCGCCGGTAGTCGGGCCTGAAATCGTGCCCCCAGTCCGAAATGCAGTGGGCCTCGTCAATGACAAGCAGGCCGGTCCGCCGGATCAGTTCCGGCAACTGATTCTCCCGGAACGAGGGATTCGTGAGCCTCTCGGGTGACACCAGCAGCACGTCCACCTCATCCGCCGCCAAGTGCTCCCGGACGGTATCCCACTCGAGCTGGTTGGCCGAGTTGATGGCGACAGCCCTGACTCCGGCCCGTGCCGCGGCGGCCACCTGGTCCCGCATCAGCGCCAGCAGCGGGGACACGATGAGGGTGGGCCCGGCACCGCGACGGCGGAGCAGGAGTGATGCCACGAAATACACGGCGCTTTTCCCCCAACCGGTGCGCTGGACCACGAGCGCCCTGCGCCCGTTGCCAACGAGTGCCTCGATAGCCTCAAACTGGCCATCGTGGAAGTCAGCACCAGGATGGCCAACAAGCTCCCGCAACACTTCAAGCGCCTCGCCGTAGATGGCAGAAGCGGATGAGGATACAGATCCGGCATCGGCGGCAGGAGCGGAAGGAAGATCAGTGTCTTCAAGAGCAGTGTCTTCAAGAACAGTCTCTTCAAAAACAGGGGCATCTCGGTTGTTGAGCATTGCTTCAGTATCCCAGCCACCTCTGACAGCCCAAAAGAAAGCGCTCCTTCCATGTGGATAACAGGACAGGCCTGCCCCGGAAAGGGGAACAGGGCGTTTCCCGCTTCAACGTAAGATGGAACGCGTGACTAGCGACCAGACAAAGACTTTTGACCTCTCGGCGGCCTTCAAGGCCTATGACGTTCGTGGCATTGTGGGCGAATCCATCACTGCGGAAATCGTCGAAGCCGTTGGGGCAGCTTTCGTTGACATCCTGGCCCTTGAAGGCAAGACGGTTCTTGTCGGCGGGGACATGAGGCCATCCTCTCCGGAGTTCAGCAAGGCCTTTGCCAACGGTGCAGCCACGCGGGGCGCCAATGTCCAGTTGCTGGACCTGATCTCCACCGACGAGCTCTACTACGCGTGCGGCGCCCTCAATGCGGCAGGGGCCACTTTCACGGCCAGTCACAACCCCGCGGCCTATAACGGCATCAAAATGGCCAAAGCCGGAGCCGTTCCCATCTCCTCGGAAACCGGGCTGAAGGAGATCCAGGCACTCGCTGAGGAGTACCTCGCAGCGGGCACGATTCCTGCCGCCCCCAGCCGCGGCCAGATCGGCGTCCATGATGTTCTCAAGGACTACTCCAAATACCTTCGCAGCCTGGTGGATCTCAGCAGTTCACGCCCCCTCAAGGTAGTTGTGGATGCAGGCAACGGCATGGCCGGCCTCACCACTCCTGCTGTCCTGGGCGACACCCTGCTGCCCAAACTCCCCCTCGAGATAGTGCCCCTTTACTTCGAGCTGGACGGTTCCTTCCCGAACCACCCGGCGAACCCCCTGGAACCGGAAAACCTCCGAGACCTCCAGGCCGCCGTCGTCGAGCACGGGGCAGATATCGGCCTGGCCTTTGATGGCGACGCGGACCGCTGCTTTGTCATCGACGAAAAGGGCGAGCCGGTGTCGCCGTCGGCCATCACCGGTATGGTGGCGCGGCGCGAAATCGCCCGGGCCAAAGCCCTGGGCGAAGAAACCCCCACCATCATCCACAACCTGCTGACATCAAAGGCAGTGGCGGAACTCGTGGAGCACGACGGCGGCCGAGCCGTCCGCACTCGGGTGGGCCATTCCTTCATCAAGGCAGTCATGGCCGAGGAAGGCGCCGTCTTCGGAGGCGAGCACTCGGCACACTTTTATTTCCGCGATTTTTGGAACGCGGACACCGGCATGCTCGCGGCCATGCACGTGTTGGCTGCTCTGGGTGAACAGCAGGGTCCGTTGTCCGAACTCGGCCGCGAATACGAACCCTACGTATCCTCCGGGGAGATCAACTCCGAGATCGAGGACAAAGCTGCCGCAGTGGAACGGGTCCGCAACAACTTCGAGAATGAAGATGTTGAGATCGACCACATGGACGGCAGCACCTTCACCGCCAGGGACGGCAGTTGGTGGTTCAACCTTCGCCCCTCAAACACTGAGCCGTTCCTCCGGCTCAACGCTGAAGCCGTGGACAGGGCCACCATGGAAAGCCTGCGCGACCGCGTCCTCGCCCTGGTCCGGAGCTAGTCCGCCCTTTGCCATGACTGATGCATCCCCGAACACCAGTACAACCGGAGACGCCGCGTTCCACGGAACATCCCGGCCTGAAGCCTCCGAGCCTGTAACCTCCGACCCGGAAACCTCCTGGCGCAGCTCGGTGGCCCCGGCCACTGCGACGGATCTGGAAAACCTGCTGGGCACCGGAGTCGGCGCCGCCCAGGAACAACTCGGACGGAACGGCGGGTTCCTGCCTTTTGCGCTCGTGGTGGAGAACGACGGCGAGGTCCGCCTGGTGGCGGTCACGCCGTCGGACGCCCCGGCCGGGTCCGACGCCGACTTTGATGCCGATTCGATGATCAGCGATCTCAGGGAGCTGCTCAAGCAGAACCGGGACGATTTCCGGGCAGCGGCAGTGGTCTGCGACATCACCCTGCTTGAAGAGGACACCGACGCTATCCACGTGGCGACGGAGCACCGGGACGGGGCTGTCTTTTCCGCCGTCCTTCCGTACACGACGGAGGCCGACTCGGGTGAGCTGACTTTCGGACAGCTCGCAGCCGACTCAGATGAACCCACGGTCTGGGTGGACTAGCACCACTCTCTACCCGTCGGGTTAGAACCAGGCCGTCCTGCGCAATGGCGGCTGGTCCCCTCCAGCCTTCTGAACCAGGATCTGGTTTACGCCGGTGGTGCCGTCCTCAAAGCCGAGGGCACTTGCGGCCATGTACAGCCGCCAAACCCGTGCGCGTCCTGCCCCGCCGGCCTCTACCGCTTCATCCCAGTGATCTTCGAGGTTCCGCACCCACGCTCGGAGCGTCAGCGCATAATGCCGGCGGAGGGCTTCAACGTCCAGCACCTCCAGGCGGGCCGCCTCAAGGGCCGTGACCATCTCGCCCAAGCTAAGCATCTCGCCGTCGGGGAAAACGTAGCGGGGAATGAAGGAGTCAGGGTCCGGATCCGTGGGCCCGGCGTTCCACGAGATGGCGTGGTTGAGGAGCCTGCCGCCGGGGCGCAACAGGTCGCGCAACTGGGACGTGTACCGTGGCATCTGCTCGCTGCCCACATGCTCAGACATTCCAATGGAGCTGATGGCGTCAAACGGACCATCGTTGACGTCGCGGTAGTCCTGGATCCTGATCTCCACTCTGTCGGTCAGCCCGGCTTCAGCCACCCGCTTGCTGGCCAATGCCGCCTGTTCTGCCGAAAGGGTGACCCCGACGACGTCGACCCCGTAACGCTGGGCGGCATGGAGGGCGAAGCTGCCCCAGCCGCAACCCACGTCCAGCACGCGCATGCCTGGTTGCAGGCCCAGCTTGCGGCAGACAAGATCGAGTTTGGCCTCTTGGGCGGCGTCAAGGCCGGTCTGCTCGTTCTCCCATACCGCGCACGAGTAGACAAGTGACGGACCGAGCACCAAGGCGTAGAAATCATTGCCGACGTCGTAGTGGTGGGAAATCGCCGCGGCGTCCCTTTTTTTTGAGTGCCGACGGCCGTGGCGGCCGACATTCGCTTCTTCCGGGGGCGGCGCCGGATTGGGCCCCAGAGCACCCAGCCGGACCGCCGTCCTGACCAGCTTCAGGACTTCACGAGCCGTCAATGAGCGGGCAGGGGCACCCTCGGCAAACTTCGCGATGGAATTCAAAGCGGCAAAGGACTCAAAGATGTCACCGGGTGCATCAATGTCGCCGGAAACGTAGGCGCGGCTCAATCCGAGCTGCCCCGGGGCCCACAGTATCCGTCGCAGGGCCCGCCTGGATCGGAAGATTACCAATGGAGCCTCAGGCGGGCCTGCCTGTGAACCGTCCCACGCCTGTACACGAACCGGGATGTCCTCGGCTCCCAAGACAATAGCCAGTGCTTGCGCGAGCCGTTGTGCCACACCCGTAGTTTTCGTCATCTGCATTGCCTCTCTCCCCATGCCATGGCCTGAACTCCAACCTACTCCCCAGAGGTATCAACGTGAGGTGACCGCGGCGGAAGACACGCCCGGTCGCATCATGTGCGAATCGACGTGCGCAATCAGCGTCTAGTCGGACCGCGGGGCAGGGCGTAGCTCCGCGTGCACCTCGCCCGCTGCCCAAAGGCGGACCATCGCACTGAACAGTTCTTCGTTTTCAACATTCCAGACGTGATGCATTCCCGGCGCGATCCTGAACACTGCGTGCGGCAGCAGGGAGCCCAAGCCCGCGAAGGAAGCAGACACAATTGCCGGCTCCTTCTCCCCTGCCACGGCCAGCAGACGGCCAGGGAAGAATGCCAGTTCTTCAGGGACTGCGCCCGCATACACCTCCCGGAGCATCCGTTCCGCATTGGAACGCCGGACCGACAACCCATGACGGACGTATAACTCCACGGAATCTTTCGGCAAACGGAACGCCTTTGTTTGTCCCCGCCAGAACCAGGCCCTCTCCCAGAACGCGAACTGCAGGGCTGCAAGCCATCGGGTAGGCCCCCGGACCTCTGCCATCACCGCTCCGCTAACCAGCACGGAAGACGCAATTTCGGGGTGCCTGGCGATGAGGTGGAGAGCGACGACGGCCCCCATGGACAGCCCCACGACGTGAACCGGCCCTGGTTCTGCCTGCTCGGCGATGAAGGCGGCCACTGCGTCCGCTGTCCCTGCCAGGTCTGTCCATTCCTCTGCCACCCTGCCTCCAAAACCAGGCAGGTCAGGGGTGAGGATCCAGTAGTCACGAAGTGCTTTTACCTGCGGGTCCCACATCCAGTTGGCGACGTTTCCGCCGTGCAGGAACACAATGGTCCCGCCGGTCGGAGCCCCGGCATCTGCTGTGCGGGGATGGACCTCGGGGTAAGTATCTGCCTGCGCACTCATACCAGTTCCTTTTCGATGTCCTGCAGCCATTCGAGTTCTGCTTTCAAGTGCCGGATCCCGTTCCTCAAGGTGGCAAGCTGAAAGTAGAGCGCCTCCCCCGGCGTAGCGGCACGGCTTGCAGCCAGCTGCTCCTGCAGCGAGGCAAGATAGCTGAGGGCAGCCTCCCGACGGCGGTCAAACAGATTGTGCAACTGCTTCTCATCGAGCTGGGCGGCGAAAAACACCCGCCCAAGGAAGGCATTCCGTTCAGCGTCCGGTGCCGGATCAGTTTCGAGCCACTCAAGGAGCGCCGCCCTCCCACGCTCAGTGATCCTGTGCACCTGTTTGGACGGAAGACCATCTTGCTGCACGGTTTCCGCGCTGCAGAACCCATCTTTGACCAGCGCTGTCAGAGTCCTGTAAATCTGCGCCTTATCGGCGGACCAGAAGTGGTTCACGGTCGCGTCAAAATGCTTCTTGAGTTCGTAGCCCGTCATGGGCGCGAGGCTGAGCAAGCCCAGAATCAGGCGGGAAAGTGTCATAACCTATGGTGACATATCTACTAGTAGATTTGTCAACTACTAGGCTTAGGAGTGGCTATGCCTGCCCTCCAAACTCCCCAAGGGAAACAGTTCAGGCTCCGAGCGGGATCCGCCGACAGGGGCCCCAAAACCGGCTTAAATACAGCGGCTCCGCACCTTTCCAAAGAAAGGTGCGGAGCCGCCGTCGTAATCAAAGCCTCCTTCTGGATCCACGCTGCCGAAGGGCCCCAATCGAGTTGCGAGATTGGGGAGGCAATGGGGACTAGCTGAGACGGGCCTTAAGGCGGGCCAGTTCAGCCTGGAGCGCATCCGGCAGCGAGCCACCGAAGTTGGCGTACCACTCCTCGATGGAGGCCAGCTCGGTTGCCCACTCCTGCGGGTCCACGCGAACGGCTTCTTCCACCTGGGCAGGGGTCATATCCAGGCCGGTCAGATCAATCGAATCCCCGGTGGGGACGAACCCGATGGGGGTTTCGACGGCGGCCGCCTTACCCTCGAGGCGCTCCATGGCCCACTTGAGGACACGGGCGTTGTCCCCGAAACCGGGCCAGGCGAATCCGCCTTCCGGCGTGCGACGGAACCAGTTGACCAGGAAGATCTTGGGAAGCCGCGCCGGGTTCGCCTTGGCCGAAAGGTTGACCCAGTGGTTGAGGTAGTCACCGGCGTCATACCCGATAAACGGAAGCATGGCCATCGGGTCGCGCCGCACAACGCCTACGGCACCCGCGGCTGCCGCCGTGGTTTCCGAGGAGAGGGTGGAGCCCATGAAAATTCCGTTGGACCAGTCAAAGGACTCGGTGACCAGGGGAATAGTCGTCTTGCGGCGTCCGCCGAACAGGATCGCTGAAAGCTCGACGCCGTCCGGGTTGTTGTACTCCTCGGCCAGCATGTCGATCTGGTCGATGGGCGTGCAGAAACGCGAGTTGGGGTGAGCCGCGGGCCGGTCCGAGTCCGGCGTCCACGAGTTCCCCTGCCAGTCCGTGAGGTGGGCAGGAACGTCATCGGTCATGCCCTCCCACCAGACTCCGCCATCGTCGGTCAGTGCGACGTTGGTGAAGATGCTGTTGCCCTTGGCGATGGCGCGCATGGCGTTGGGGTTGGTGCCCCAGCCGGTTCCGGGAGCTACGCCGAAAAGGCCGGCTTCCGGATTGACGGCGCGCAGTTCGCCTTCCTTGCCAAACCGCATCCAGGTGATGTCGTCACCAAGCGTTTCGACTTTCCACCCATCAATGGTGGGATCAAGGAGGGCAAGGTTTGTTTTGCCGCAGGCGGACGGGAAGGCCGCCGAGACATAGTACGTTTTCTGCTCAGGTGAGGTCAGCTTGAGGATAAGCATGTGCTCAGCCAGCCAGCCCTCATCGCGGGCCATGACTGAAGCTATGCGCAGTGCGTAGCATTTCTTGCCCAGCAGGGCGTTGCCCCCGTAGCCGGAACCGAACGACCAGATGGAGCGCTCTTCGGGGAAGTGCACAATCCACTTGTCAGGGTTGCAGGGCCAGGCAACGTCGGCCTGGCCGGGGGCGAGAGGTGCGCCGAGGGAGTGGAGGGCCGGAACGAAAAAGGCGTTGTTTGCCGTAATACGGTCCAGGACCTCGGTGCCGATGCGGGCCATGATGCGCATTGAGGCGACAACGTAGGCGCTATCGGTAATCTCGACACCGAACTTGGGGTCCTCGGCATCGAGGTGTCCCATGACGAAGGGAATGACGTACATGGTGCGGCCGCGCATGGAACCAGCGAAGAGGCCGCGGAGCTTCTCCTTCATCTCATCCGGGGCCATCCAGTTATTGGTGAAGCCGGCGTCGCGCTTGTTCTGCGAGCAGATGAAGGTCTGCTCCTCGACGCGTGCAACATCCGCAGGATCGGAGAAAGCTGCAAACGAGTTGGGGAACAAATCCTGGTTGAGGCGGGTCAGAGTGCCGGCAGCGACGAGTTCCTCGGTGAGCCTGGTATTTTCCTCTTCGGAGCCATCGACCCAGTGGATGCGGGCAGGCTGGGTAAGTTCAGCAACCTCCTCGACCCACGCCAGCAGGCCGGCATGTGTGGTTGGTGCTTTCTCAAGCAGCGGCAGTCGCGCCAGATCGCCCATTGCGGTTCCCTTCCTCGGGTTCAGTGGTGTGTCCTAAATGCTAGGTGTCCAACCGCCTGTAAATTTCGCCCCGAACGCAGGGTCGAACATAGGTGCCTATGGAAAAACCGCGTGAACTCAATGAAGAGCGCTATCAAAATGCTGGTTTTTTGTGAGTAAGCTCACATAGACCGGTCTAGTCGCGCAGATTACATGCGTTTCGATTTGGAAGTACGGCCGGATCTCGCGTAAAGTAATTCGAGGTTCGGCAGAGAGCGAAGTTCTCCAAGAGCCGCGAATGCGCCCATAGCTCAGCTGGATAGAGCGTCTGTCTACGGAACAGAAGGTCAGGGGTTCGAATCCCTTTGGGCGCACGATACACGAAATCCGCACCGGTTCGCCGGTGCGGATTTTTTTGTGTGCTGCATCAGGAGCGCCGCTGCAGAATCATGGGGCCGCGCTTGGCCTCAGCCACGCCTGGACTCCCCGATAACGCTCTGTCGCCCTCCAATAAGCAGCTGAGGCCCCGTTTGTTCCCCCGTTTGTCACGGAGTCGGGAGCGTCATTCCGGCACCCTTCCAGCAACGGCCCCGACGGTCCGGTGCAGCATCTCCCCTACGCCGGCGTCCACAGGCATGTCATTAGTGTCCCAAGTGTGAGCTAAAGCTATATACCGGTCTAGGCCTCAGTGTAATGCCTCGTCATGATCGCCTTGACGATAGTCTTTCGCCGCCTTCAGACACACCCTCGTCCCGGGCGTAGTCTGGAGCAATGATGGCGCAAAACGTACGGGAGTTCGATGTCATTGTTATCGGGGCGGGGGCAGCCGGGGAAAACGTCGCGGACCGTGCCGTACAAGGAGGGCTCACCACCGTGCTGGTCGAAGCCGAGCTCGTGGGTGGCGAATGCTCCTACTGGGCTTGCATTCCCTCCAAGGCATTGATCCGCTCGGGAACAGCGCTTCATGGCGCCCAGACAGTTCCGGGGGCTGAGGAGGCAGTCACCAGAACCCTCGACGCCGCTGCCGTCCTCAAGCGCCGGGACTACTTCACCGCCAACTGGCAGGACAACGGTCAGGTCAAATGGGTGGACGATTCGGGTATTGAACTGATTCGCGGCCACGGCTGGATCACGGGTCCACGCAGCGTTGAGGTAGCAGGACTCGACGGCGTCAGCCACCTGCTCACAGCCCGCGAGGCAGTTGTCCTCGCCACAGGATCCTCGCCTCACACTCCTCCGCTCGAAGGCCTGGGCGACCTGGACTACTGGACCACCCGGGAGGCAACCTCCGCCCAGGCGATTCCGAAAACCCTGGGGGTCCTGGGCGGCGGCGTGGCCGGGACTGAACTCGCGCAGGCCTTCGCCAGGCTGGGATCTTCAGTCACTGTGGTTGCCCGTGGCACCCTGCTGGGCAGCTTCCCCCGGGAAGCTGCCGAACTGGCAGCTTCCGGCCTCCGTGCTGACGGCGTCGAACTTCGCCTCCATACGAAAACCGTCAGCGTTACCGGCAACGACGACGGTTCAGTGACCCTTCTCCTTGACGACGGCACCACGGCTACCGTGGAAAAGCTTCTGGTCGCGACAGGCCGCCGCCCAGCCCTCGAGGGACTGGGGCTGGAAAGCATCGGGCTTGAACCGGACGGACATGGCACCCTGCAGCTCAGCACTGATGCCAGCGGGCTGGTGGAGCATCCGACCAACAATGGCGGATCCGGCCCTTGGCTGTATGCCGTGGGTGATGCCGCAGGTGCCGTGATGTTGACGCACCAAGGCAAGTACGAGGCCAGGGCAACCGGTGACGCCATTGCGGCCCGGGCCAAGGGCGAGCTGGAAGGAAGTCCGGCCCCCTGGAGCCGTTTTGCCCAGACCGCCAACGAGCACGCGGTCCCGACTGTAGTGTTTACAGACCCCGAACTGGCATCGGTGGGAAGGTCCGTGGCCCGCGCGGAAAAGGATGGATACCGGGTCTCTTCAGTAGAGCTGCCAATCCTTGTTGCGGGGTCTGCTCTCCATTCAGAACGCTATGAGGGATGGGCCCAGCTAGTGATCGATGAGGACCGGCAAGTCATCCTTGGCGCTACGTTCGCTGGACCCGACGTTTCGGAACTCCTCCACGCCGCCACCATCGCCATTGTCGGTGAAGTTCCCTTGGACCGGCTCTGGCATGCCGTGCCGTCATATCCAACGATCGGCGAGGTCTGGCTGCGTCTGCTGGAGAAGTACGGTCTCTGAAGCAGGAGCTCTAACTCTCAAACTCCTGCAAGCGGCGTTCCCCGGTGGTCGTTAGCTGCACGGCGCGGCTAGCCGTCCCAGGCATTCCTTCCAGGTGCTATCCGTTGAGGGGCCGGAGCGCCGACTCCACGAGGACGAGTTTGGGCCCGTACTTGGCATCCATTTCGTTTTGAAGGGCGCCGTCGTCATAGAAAACATTGAGGATGAGGTATCCATTCGCGGTCCAGGAAACCAGGATGGACGACTCATGGGAGCTGTAAATTTCGGCTCGAATCAGTTCGAGCTGCACCTCGCTCCCTGGTCCGGCAGACTCCTCCCATAGTTTGGGTCTGGTAGGACCAGGCGGGTCGTGGAGCGACAGTGGGACCGGATCTTTTGTCTGGGTGAAGTGGACCCCATCCCACGTCCCGGCCACCACATACGAGCCCCACGTGTAGCCGGAAGCGGTCTCCTCGTCGTTCACCTTCGACCAATCCCAATTCGCCAGAGCGGGACCGCTACATTGCGGCGGATACGACTCCGCAATGAAGCCCAGACAGAGCTGCGGCGGTTCGGCCCCCTTCTGCAGAACCATTCCCTGCCCCTGGAGTTCCCCTGCCACCGGAAGCGGCGCGGTGGTACCCGCTGGATCTCCAACCGACGCCGCCGGAGTGGCACAGCCGCTCACCAGGAGCGTTCCGAGAGCGATAGCGCCCCACTTCCGGAACCAAGGTGCGGCAGTCATGAGTAACTCACGCTCAGCAACAACGCCTTGAGCTGGGAGTACTGTTCACTGCCCATCCAGGCCTTGGCCGCCTCCCGGCTGGGGAAGGCCAGGTGCGGCGGCGGGTTGAAGATGGCCCCGGCCATGGCGCCCCCGTTTCCCATCACAAGCAACCCGCAGCCGGAAGTCACTTCTCCCTCGTCAAAGTTGCTGGATCTGCTGAGCGACATGCTGTACCAGTCTTCACCCCCGACGTTTTCCACCTTGAACCCGAACCAGGGGGTAGTGCCGTCAGCTTGACGCATGTCGGGAGCATTTGCCTTGTCCAGCACCGTGCGGTGGACGGGTCCACCCGCACATCCGATCCCGTCTGCGCCGCTTGAGACCCGGAGGAGATCATTGCCTGTGCCGTCGGAGACGATCGCCTCAACAGGCTGCCATGGAGGACCGTCCCGGCCTGGCCCGCGCTCGGTTCTGACGGACCAGCCGGCCGGGTAGGAGAAGGAGATGTGCCCATCCGGGAAGGTGAAGGACTGCAACGAGGGCTCCACAGGCGCCACCGGCTCCACGGGCACCACCGGCTCCACGGGAGCAGGCGCTTGAGGCGCTGGAACTGCTGAAGGTGCAGCGGACAACAGGGGCTCCGGGCCAGCGGGAGCAACAGTGGCTGACATCGTAGGTTCCCCGGTTGCAGTGGAGGTCACCCCGGGAGCCTCACTTCCGGCATCTGCGATCTCAACTCCCCTCTGCGGACCGCAGGCGGAAAGGGTAAGGCTGATGGCGAGACCGACCATGGTTACTGCTCCAAGAAAGCCGAGTTTAGATGTCATTTTTTATGATCCCCCAAAGGTGTGCGTTGACTGCGGAGCTCCCTGCCCCGCTTGACCTTTAAGTGTCCAGGTGAGGCCTGTTGGTTACAGGCCGGATCCGAAAACATCCGGGAGTTCGCTTAGTTGAACTGACTGGTCAGTTCAACTAAGCTTGGAGCAGATTCCGTCCTTGAAAGGTCCTCATGCTCTCCGTAGAAAACCTCCGTGTCCAGGGCCGCAGGGAGGACCTTCTGCCCGCCACCTCCCTTCAGGGCCGGCGAGGTGAGCTCCTGCTGGTCACTGGTGAACGCCAGGACCAGCGGACAACTTTGGCCCTAAGCCTGAGCGCACGAATGAAGGCAACGGCAGGCTCCGTCAGCTGGGATGGCGCCAGCAAGACGAAGAAACTCCGGATCGCGAGCGCACTGGTGGACTCCCCCGGAGTCAATGAACCCGAACAGCACCTGACCGTCCGTGATCTCGTCACCGAGGACCTTGCCCTGATTCCACGCCGGTACCGCGGGGCTTTGCTCAGCAGGCCCTGGTTGAAGATCAATCGCTTCGAGGACATCGCCGAATTGTGGACTGAGCAGCTTCCACCGCTGCGACGGGTTGAACTGCTGACCGCTCTGGCCCTCGCCAACCCCGATACGGACCTTTTGGTGGTGGACTCCCCCGACCGCCACAGTGCAGACCCGGGAGGCTGGCTTTCGACGTTGGAGGAACTGGCGCACGACGGCGGGCGGCCGCTCGCCGTCGTCGCCACCGTCAGCACGCTCCCGGACGGCTGGACGGGACCTTCAGCGGTCATCGGTAACGACATCCTCGAGAAGGAGAACTCCAAGTGACTGTGCTTCGGCTGGCCCGTTCCGAACTCAAACGCATGACCGGCGGGCTGCTGCCGAAACTAACCCTTCTCGCCCTGATCATGGTGCCACTGCTCTACGGCGCGGTGTACCTCTACGCGAACTGGGATCCCTACAGCAATCTGGACCAGATCGATGCTGCCCTGGTGGTGGCGGACACGGGAGCCATGTCAGGCAACGGCACAGAGCTGCAGGCGGGGAAGGAAGTGGCCGATAGCCTGGTCAAGGGCCATGTGTTTAACTGGGAAAACGTCAGCAGCAGCGATGAAGCCGATCAGGGCGTCGCAAGCGGCAAGTACGCCTTCGCCCTGAAGATTCCAAAGGACTTCTCGGCCAACCTCACGTCCCCTGGCCGTTTTGATGCCGCCAGCCAAGCCATGCTGAACGTGACCACCAACGACGCCAATAACTACCTCCTCAGCACCATCGTGGACAAGCTGACCACCTCCGTTCACGCCTCGGTTGCCCAGGAAGTGGGCGAGGAAACCGCCAATCAGCTCCTCACCGGCTTCGGGATCATCCACACCCAGGTCACCAAGGCGGCAACGGGAGCCGGACAACTCTCCGGCGGAGTGAGCCAGCTCCGTGACGGGACGGTGACGCTCCATACGGGGACGAGCCAGCTCAGCCAAGGTGTTGCTGAGCTCTACGTCGGCCAGCTGAAACTTAGCGACGGCGCCAATCAGCTCGCGGCCGCAGCAGGACAGCTCGACGGCGGGCTGCAGCAGCTGAAGGACAAGACGGCCACCTTAACCACCGATTCTCAACGGCTGGCCGACGGCGCAGCGCAGGTGGCCGCGGGAAATGCCGCCCTGAACACCAAAGTCCAGGACGCCGTCGGCCAGCTGACTGCAGCGGATCAGGGCTTGCGGGAACGCCTAGTGGCTTCCAACGCCAAGCTGGTGGAGACGGGCGTGCTCAGCCAGGAACAGGCCAACAAGGTCCTGGCAGACTTCGAAGCTGCCGCTGCTTCCGGCCCGGTGGCAGATGCCACATCAAAGATTCAGGCGGACGCTGCGCAAATCCAGCAGCTGGCGGACGGATCTGCCGCCGTCAGCGACGGGGCTTCCAAGCTTGCCGCCGCCGCCCCTGCCCTGACCGACGGAATAGCCAAGGCATCGACGGGAGCCGATCAGCTGGCATCGGGTTCAACTGCCCTGGCTGCGGGACAGCAGACCGCCTTGGACGGAGCGGCCCGTTTGTCCACGGGAGCACAGGAGCTCGATTCCGGCGCGGCCAAGCTTGAAAGCGGCGCGGGAACAGCAGCCGACGGCGCCACCACCTTGGCCGACGAGCTCGCCAAAGGCGGGGGGCAGGTCCCCAATCCCGATGACTCCCAGAAGAGCAGCCTGTCCAAGGTCATTGCGGATCCGGTTGCGGTAAGCAGCGTCTCCCAGGCCAAGGCCATTTCCTATGGTGCGGGGCTGGCTCCGTTCTTCCTCACGCTTGCTTTGTGGATCGGCATTTTTATGCTGGTCCAAGCCATGCGTCCCATCACCCAGCGGGCACTGGCTTCCAACGCCCCTGCCTGGAAAATCGCCGTCGGCGGCTGGTTGCCGTTCCTCACGGTTTCCGTGTTGCAGGCGAGTTTGCTCACTCTGGTGGTGGACGTCGGGCTGGGACTGAACCCTGCCCATCCGGTTCTGATGTGGCTGTTTATGCTGGCGGCCGCCATGGCGTTCAGCTCCCTCATCCAGGGCATCGTGGCGCTGCTCGGCTCCCCGGGAAAGCTGGTGGTACTCATCCTGCTGGTGCTTCAGCTGGTCTCGTCCGGCGGCACCTTCCCCTGGCAGACCACGCCGCAGCCCCTCCATGTTGTGCACGACGTCCTGCCCATGGGCTACGTGGTGACCGGGATGCGCCACTTGATCTACGGGGCCGACCTCTCGCTGATCCTTCCGACGGTAACGGGTCTCCTTGGCTACACTGTGCTGGGGGCCGTGCTGTCCACGCTGGCAGTCCGCAAGCACAAGTTCTGGACCCTGAAGTCGCTGAAGCCGGAGATTGCAATATGAGCACGCAGGAAGCCGGAGAGCGGAAGTTGCGCCCCGGCAGGACCAATGCCACGAGACAAAAGTTGTTCGAGGCTTCAATGGAACTGATCGGCGAGCGCGGAGCGGCCGGCGTCACGGTGGATGAGATAGCAGCTGCAGCAGGCGTTTCTAAAGGGACGGTGTACTACAACTTCGGCAGCAAGTCCGATCTCATTGCCCAGCTGCTGCGCCATGGTGTGGACATCCTGCTGACACGGCTGTTGAGTGCGCAGGACAATTCGGCGGACCCGCTCGAAGCGATGGAACAGATGATCGGCCAAGCCATGGACTTTATGGCGGAGTATCCTTCGTTTGCCAGGCTCTGGGTCAGTGAAAACTGGCGGACACCCAGTGTTTGGCAGGACACCTTTGCTGAACTCCGCGCCGTCTTGCTGGAGGTCATCGGGGCGGCGATTGAAAGGGTGGCTGCTGCGTACCCTGTGGACACGTCAATCTCCCGCGGAAGCCTGGAAACTGCGATTTTTGGCGCCTGCTTTGTGGTGGGCCTGGATCGGCAGACGTACCACCTGGAACGGACCAGGGAACAAAGCATTGCGGCGATCATGGCAATTATGCGCGGCTATGTCCTGAAATAGCCCACCCTTCGGGGAAGATGGGCACCATGGGGAGCAGTGGGAGGACAGCGATCGGCGCGGCCTTCGCCGCCGTCGGCCTGCTGGTCCTGACTGCCATCACGCTCGAAGAAGCGGTCCTCTTCGCCTTCCTCGGAGCAGTGGCGCTGGGTTACCTGGCGTCTGTGGTCCAGGTGGTCACCCGCGGGCGGAACCTGGCCCTGCTGGCGGGAGGCATCGGGACGAGCCTGTTCATCGGCTTCGCGATCGCCTTCCTGCGGATGTGGGGACTGGCTTTCAACCAGGATGCGGCGGCACTTGGTACCGCCGTCACCACCCAGGATTCGGACATCTATTTCTACTTGGCCGCTGTATCCGGCTCGGGAACATTGCTGGTGCTCTTTGCCGGAGCAGTGTGGCCTTCAGGCAAAAGGCTTCCGTCCGCCCGCAAGTCATCTCCGTCCTCGCGCAGGAAGCCCGTTTCGGCCTCCCGGCGTCCCGTCTCGACGTCGTCCGCCTCCAAACGGCCCGCTTCCTCGCCGTCAACCGCGCGGCCACGGAGCTCCTCAGCGGCGTCCAAACGCGCACCAGCCGCATCCAAACCCAAGCCTCCAGCCAAGGGCGCCGGGGCAGCGAAGGCCACGTCCCGCCGCTGAGCGTGCCAGCGGCGCTGCCCGGGCGTGATCAGCGGCCCCACTGGTCCCAGGACAGCGGTGGCCACCCCTCCCAGCAGGAGCACCCCACCAGCCACTTCAGCGGGAGACGGCACTTCGTTCAGGACCAGCCACGCAGTGCTCATGCCCGCTACCGGGACCAGGAGCGTGAAGGGAACTACGGCCGACGACGGGTACATGCTCAGCAGCCGGTTCCAGATTCCGAAGCCCACCAGAGAGGCAAACACCGCGGTGTAGATGGCGCTCAGCACTGTGGCAGGCTGGAGATTGGCGAGCGTCCCAATCACCGCATCGGATCCGTCCACAAAGAGGGACAGGCCGGCAAGCGGCACCGGCACTAAAGCTCCCGACCACACCACCAGGCCCAGCCCCGAGGTGGCCTTCGCCTTCCGCACGATCACGTTGCCGACAGCCCACGACAGGGCAGCGGCGAGCACGATGATAAACGGCAGGACAGGCGCCACCATGCTGCGGCCCGCCGCCACTACGGCCAGCCCTGCGATGCCCAGGACGACGCCGGTAAGTTGGCGGCCGCTGGGCCGCTCCCCCAGGAACCCGGCCGCGATCAGCACCGTGAGCAGCACCTGGGCCTGCAGTACCAGCGATGCCAACCCTGCCGGCATACCCAGCGCCATGCCCACATACAAGAGGGCGAATTGCCCCGTACTCATAAACAGCCCGACGCCGAGGATTACGGTCCAGCTGACGTCGGGTTTGCGGATGAAGAAGATGCACGGGAGAACAACGAGAACGAAACGCATCGCCACGAACAGCAGCGGGGGCACGTCGCCGGCACCCTCGGGGTGCAGGCCAAGATCGATCGCTACAAAATTGACGCCCCACAGGACGGCAACGAGGACGGCCAGCACGCTATGACGTATGTTCACGCTCCCACTGTGCCAGTTGGAAGCCGAATATCACGCGAGGTAATGCTGATCCTGGGGCGAGCCCTCACCGCCGTCGAAATCCAGGGGCATCCGCCCCCTCTAATGCGCTCGCGGCACCTTGAAGTGGGTGAGCCGGGCGTCCTGGCCATCCAGTTCCGCCCAGGGCTTTTCGGTCTCCAGGACAGTCAGGCCGCTGGTGGGAAACCGGGTGGCTGCATCCATATAGGCATCGTGGTCGGAATCGCGGGAGGCCAGATGCATTGCAAGATCCTGCACGCCGGGCATATGCGAAATGACCATAAGTGTGGTGACGGTGTCCGGCACATGGTTGATAACGGCCAGCATCCGCCGGGCCGACGCAGCGTACAGTCCGCCCTCAAGCTTGGGAGTGGGTGCTTTATCTCCGAGTTCGCTGCACACCCACGTACAGGTCTGCCGCGTTCGCAGGGCGCTGGAGCACAAAATAAAGTCGGGAACCACGTCATGTTTGAGCAGCCATTTGCCGGCCAGCGGAGCTTCCCGGTGACCCCGCTCTTCAAGGGGCCGGTCGTGATCGGCAACCCCGCCAGGCCAGTCGGCCTTGGCATGGCGCATGATCACCAGCCGCTTAATATGGTGCTCACTCATGCCCCCAAGCCTATAGCCGAGTGCCAGTGGCTGCTGCCCACTCTTAGGGCCGCAGGGACAATGAAGGGTTAGCCGCATCTATTGCGCCTACCACCGCCGGCGGGCTGCCCTTACGCCGGCCCGTTAGCCTCGGCGATCGCAACCGCCTCCTCAACACCCGCCGTCCAAGGTTCTCCGTGGCCTGGCAGGACCAACCGGGCTTGTGTCCTCGCTAAATGCTTAAGAGACGCGAGATTCAGTGCGCCCCGCTCATGGAGAAGGAGCGTGACGGAGGCGCCTGGCAACGCCTAGATGACAGCGGCGACCACATTGAGGGAAGACCCGAATCAACGAGCGCAAGCCCTTCCGGACCTTCAACTACGTAAAAGTTGACGAATGCGTCTGCGAAACGGTGGACGTTGTCGGCGACCTGAGTGAATGCCATGGTTGCTCCCTCCCCGCAGATCCTACAGCGCGCTCTTTAGCCTGTGTGGCGCCCCGTGAGCTTGTCCAGCAGCCGGTCAACCATTCCAACACCTGGGCCAACAGTCTTGTGGAACAACTCGGAGTGCGGCGCAGCGGGGTGTGGACGGGTAGGTGCCAATTTCTTGGCCTTCTGTACTTTTTCGCCCATATCAACGAGTCTTTCGGCAGGAATGTGAGCACGTAGTTTCGGGAACTGTTCGGACTCCTCGTCATTCGCATGGTGACGCAACTTCGCCTCCAACTGCTGAACCAGTTCCATAAAGGTCGGATCAGAAGGATCCACGCCTTCCACCTGCTTCATCAAGTGGACAATCTCGTCGTGTTCCTTCTTGTCGTGCTCGACCTCCTCGGCACCGTTTGGCACGTGCTCTTCTATCGCAGGGTAAACGAACATCTCCTCGGCGACGGCATGGCGCATCACTTCGGCGATCAAAGTATCGGCCAAGTCTCTGCGCTGGCCGGCATCTGACGTTGCCTCAATCTGTCCGAACAGCTCCACCATCTGCTGATGGTCAGCGGTGAGGATGTCCACCACATCCGATCCTTGGCCACCAGCGTTGGACTGGTTCATGACACGCACCTCCTGCAGATCGTTTCTCCTACCCTGGGTAAGAGGTCAAGCTACCACCGCACGTCAGTGGGATCCATAGGTAAGTCTTCTCCAAGGCTTGCCGGGATCGGCGGTCAACCGTCTCCCGCCAGGAACCTTAGCCGCGGAGGCACACACTCAATAGTCACGCACAAAAGCGGCATTCTGCGTAGTGCCGCATCGCCGTCGGCCCACGCCGTCAGGGTTCCCTGGCCGAGCTTGCGAGGCTAGGGAGACGGTGGGGAGGAACGAAGGAGGAAGCGAGCTGGCAGGATTCCTTGTCCGAGCTTGCGAGGTCAAGGAAGCCAGCGAACGCTAAGGCACGGCAGAATGCCGCTTTCGTGCGTAGCAGAGGCTAGATCGAGTATTCCGGAGCGGCCCAGACAATGACCTCCGGGTGCTCATAGAAGCGGTAGCCCTGGCCGCGGACGGTGCGTACAGTGTTGGCCAGACGGCCCAGCTTTGAACGGAGCCGGCGGATGTGGACGTCGATGGTGCGCTCGTTCGGCACCTCTTCGGCATTGCGCCACAGGCCTTCAAGGAGTTCGTCGCGGCCAACGGTTCGCGTGCCGTTTTCCACCAGGTAATTGAGCAGTTCGAATTCCTTGAACGTCAGGTTCAGCGATTCGCCGTCGAGGTGGACTTCACGGCGGGCAAGGTCGATCAGCACACCGGAAGGGCGGGGATCCTGCGGCTGGGGTGTGCGGGCCGTTTCGGGGCGCTGCCGGGAGTTCACGGTGGGGTCACCGAAAGTTGAACGGACGACGTCGAGTGCGGATCCGGGGGCGTTAGAGGGCGCTACGGCAACGGCGGCGTAGCTTTCAGCACCGGAAACGAGGGACTGGGCGTAGGCGCGGATTTCCTGGGCCAGCTTGGCGATGGAAGTCCCGGACGCGGCGGCAGTTTCCTCGTCAATACCCATGTACAGCACAAATCCGCGGGCAACGTTCTCATTGGGAACAGGACGGACAGCGGAGCCGTTGGCCGGAGCGATTACCGGAGTGGGGGCGGTGGCAGGCGCCGGATCGACCGGTGAGACAGCGCGGAGCTGGCCGTAGGAGGTGGGGTTGTAACCCTGCGGGACGAAGCCGGGCGCGGCGTAACTGCTGCCGGGAGCCGCGGGAGCGAGGGCAGGGCGGCCACCAAGACCTGGGCGGACACCGGCGGGCGGAGCGCTCTTGTTGGCGTTACGGACGGAGATGTGGACGTATCCAGATGCAACTGACATGAATGCTTACCTCAATGTGAATGGCCGTCATCGCGGCTCGAATGCTCGATTACCCCGCAATGAGAACTGGGGAGGGGCGCCCGACGCTGGGCTGGGGGCGAATGCCTAAACAACTGTTCGGGGTAGGAAAGTCAGGCGTGCATTCGACAACAGCGCATGTCAAAACCAGCGGATGTGCTGGTCTGAGATACTGCGGCTGCAGGTGCTGTTGAGTTCTTGTTCACAATGAGAGTGTGCAACGTAACAATGACAACTTGCAAGTAACAATGGACCGGTTCGTCCGCATCGTGAGACAAAAGGGCGTTATGTGACGTTAATCACCATTCTGTGACGGCGATAAAATAACAGTTGTTTTTCTGTATGAACGTTCGGGAAAGCAGCTTTTCCGAAGAAAATTCTCACTTTTGCCCACTTTTTTCGCTTATATTCAGTTGCTTTTCTAATACCGAAACACACTGCCTCTAACGGCTGTCAATGTCCAGCCCCTTTACACGGCCTCCTGAAAAGTTCGCTCAATTTGCATCTGCTAGGCAATTCGGGAAGGCGATGACCCTCACAGGCTGCACACAGGAAGCGCAGAGCCCTGGCAATTCCGCGGGGCCAAAACTTGAAGGTATGCCAGCACCTCACACCACAAATCTGCCGCAGCTCACCCACCCGGACGGCTCCCCCATCCGTGCCCTCGTAGTCGACGACGAACCAAGCCTGTCTGAACTGATGAGCATGGGTTTGAGGATGTCCGGCTGGTCAGTGGCAATAGCAGCGGACGGACCGGCAGCGGTAAAGCTCGCCAAGGAGTTCCGTCCCGATGTCCTGATTCTGGACGTGATGCTTCCCGGATTCGACGGCGTTGAGCTGCTGAAGCGGATACGCACCTTTGCTCCTGGGGTCCCGGCGCTGTTCCTGACAGCCAAGGACGATGTGCAGGACCGCATTACGGGTCTGGCGGCCGGTGGAGACGATTACGTGACAAAGCCATTCAGCATGGAGGAGGTCCTCTTGCGCCTGCACCGGCTGGTTCAGCGCTCAGGCGTTGCTGCCATGGACACGGCCGAACTGGCCGTGGGTGATCTCCTGCTCAATCTTGACACTCGGGAAGTTACCCGGGGAGGCGAGGACCTGCAGCTGACCGCCACCGAATTCGAGGTGCTTCGCTACCTGATGGAAAACGCAAAACGCGTTGTCAGCAAGGCGCAGATCCTGGACAACGTCTGGAATTACGATTTCGGCGGCCAGGCCAACATTGTGGAACTCTACATTTCCTACCTGCGGAAAAAGGTGGACGCCACCCTGCCGCCAATGATCCACACAATGCGCGGTGCGGGCTACGTCATCAAGCCGGCGGTCTGAACCACCGTGCCGCCCCTGACCTTCTCCGGCAACTGGCGCCGGCCGTCGACCTGGCACCTGCGAACCCGGCTCGTCCTTGTTGCCATGGCCCTCCTGGTGGCTATTTGCGGAGCGACCGGAATAGTCAGCTACGCCTCCATGGACTCATTTCTCACCGGGCAGTTGGACGGCAACCTTAAGGTGGCTTCGGCTAACGCTGGCAGGCCCCCTTCCAGTAATCCCAACGGATCCCCGGATCCGCTGAATGCACGCGGGTCCGGGGCAGGCACTATGTTCGCCCGAATCCAAAACGGCAAGGTCAGCAGTGCCGGATTCGTGGCCTGGGGTGCAGGCCAAACGGACCTGTCCCCCCAAGACAACGCTGCTCTGCTGAGCCTGCCAATGGACGGCAAACCAGTTACGCGGACACTTGCAGACGGGGACTATCGATTGCTGGCACTACACATGCGGGATGGGGGTGTGCTGGTAACCGGTCTCCCACTGGCAGCCAAGGAGAGCACACTCAACTCGCTGGTCTGGACCATGACGGCGGGGTCGCTCGCGGGAATACTGCTGATCGGTCTGGTGGGGACAGGGATAATCCGCCGCAACCTGAAACCCCTTGAGCAACTGTCCGATGTGGCCACCCAGGTCTCCCGGTTACCCCTCGACGCCGGCGAAGTGGCACTCGCCGTGCGGGTCCCGCCGTCGAGCGCTCATCCCGGAACTGAAGTAGGCAGGGTTGGCCACGCCCTGAACCTCATGCTGGACAATGTTTCCCGGGCGCTTGAGTCCAGACAAAGGAGCGAGACTAAGGTCCGGCAGTTCGTGGCGGATGCCTCCCACGAACTGCGGACCCCCCTCACCGCGATCCGTGGCTACACCGAGCTGATGAGGATGACGGAAAAGCTGACTCCCGACGGAACGAAATCCCTCGCAAGGGTTCAGAGCCAATCCGAGCGGATGACTGCCCTCGTGGAGGACCTGCTCATGCTGGCCCGTATTGATGAAGGGCAGCAGCTGCGACTCACTGATGTGGATCTTACGCAGCTGCTGGTCGAAACGGTCAGCGATGAGCGGGTGATGGCGCCTGACCGGCATTGGAAGCTGGAGTTGCCGGGAGGTGGCGTAATCGTGCGCGGCGACACCTCGGGATTGCGTCAGGTCCTGATGAACCTTCTTTCGAACGTACGGAAGCACACGCCGCCCGGCACCACGGTGGTGGCTGGTTTGGCGAACTCTGAGGAGGGAAGTGTCGTGATTTCCGTTACTGACGATGGTCCCGGCATCGACCCGGGATTCGTTGACACCGTATTCGCACGTTTTACGCGTGCTGATACCTCGAGAGCCAGCAATCGCGCTGGAGGAAGCAACCGTGAGGATGAGGGATCCAGCGGGCTCGGGTTATCGATCGTCCACTCGATCATGGAGGCGCATGGAGGCAGCGTTGAGGTCGCTTCCCGACCTGGCAGGACCAGATTCTTACTCAGGTTTCGTCCGCAAGGCACCACGCCGCCGTCGTGATCTCTGTTACCAAAACGTGACTTAGGCCTTCAATTCCTGTAGCGTCGTTGGGGTGCGGCTACCGTTCTGGCCGCATTTCCGGTTGGACGCCAAACTCTGCCGCTTCCCGGATACCGCATGACCAGGCAGAGACGGGGGACCCAGAGTCTCCGGGCATTTGCGCAGCATTCCGCCCTTGGGGTGAAGCCGACACGTGATTTTCCGTGCGGCCGGATGACCTCATCCGAACCCGACAGCTAACTCCGTAGGCGTTGAGAGGCAATCATGACTGAACCCTTGGTACAAACGCGCCCTGATAACCATCCGGAGCACAAGAATGCACCGGATCAGCCTTCAAAGCATGGGATCTCAAGGCACCGCGCGGAAAGCTCGAAAACCCCTTTTTCACTCTCCCGGTTCAGTTCAGGCCTGGGCGGCAACGGCTATCGTCTGGCTGTCGTCGCTTCGGCCTGTGCGGTACTGATTGGCGTGGGTGCCGCCGGGCAGGCCTCAGAGCCGGCCACGCCGGCTGCTGCTCCCACGGCGCAAGCTCCCACCACGGCCGACGCCGAATCACGAATCGACTTCGAAAAGTCCCTGGTCAGGGCGGAGGCCGCTCCTTCTCAGGCGCCGGTGGAGCCACAGGCAGCTCCAGCACCTGCCCCGGAGCCCGCACCCGCTCCCGAGCCCGCCCCCGCACCTGTAGCGGTTGACGATCCTGCAGCCGCCCAGGCGTACGCCGCGAGTCAGCTAGGCGCCCATGGATGGGCTGCGGACCAGATGCAGTGCCTCACCACACTGTGGACCAAAGAATCGGACTGGAAGACCACTGCCACAAACCCCAGCAGTGGCGCCTACGGAATCGTCCAGTCGCTTCCCGCCGAGAAGATGGCGAGTGCCGGCGCTGACTACGTGACCAACTTCCGGACCCAGATCAACTGGGGCCTCAACTACATCAAGGAACGCTACGGCTCCCCCTGCGGCGCGTTGAACTTCCATTACGCGAACAACTGGTACTAAACCAACCAAAAGTTCGAAACCGCCGGATTCTCATCGGGCATACTGTGACCATGAAGTTCACCACCACCATCATGGGCAGCGGTAACACAGCCGGAATTGTGGTTCCTGCCGAAATCCTGGAGGCGCTCGGGGCGGGCAAGCGTCCGCCGGTCCTGGTAACACTGAACGGTAAGAGCTACCGCAGCAGCATCGCCGTCATGGGCGGGCAATTCTTGGTCGGTCTGAGCGCCGCTAACAGGGAACTGACCGGGGCTGCAGCCGGAGACACCGTGGAAGTCGGGCTGGAGCTCGACACCCAACCACGCGTCGTCGAGGTCCCCGACGATCTGGCTGCCGCGCTCGCCGCTGAACCTGACGCGCAGGCTTTTTATGCGACCCTGAATTACAGCGCGCAGCGTCGTTATGTGGAACCTGTCGCGAGCGCCAAGCCCGGGGACACACGCTCGCGCCGGATTGCGAAGGCAGTGGAGAACCTCAAAGCCGGAAAGAAATAACGTTCTTCCCATTGGGATCCCGAAGGACTGTGGCGGAGACTGCTGAATAGTCGCGGATGTGCAGGACGCCGTCGGGAAGCTCTCCGGTGTTAGGCCCGACAGCAATGGTGCGGATGCCCGCCGCTACACCGGCCGCGATCCCGGCGGGGGCGTCTTCAAATACCAGGGCATCACCCGGGTCAACCCCAAGGAGCGACGCCGCCAGGAGGTAGCCCTCAGGGTCCGGCTTGCCGCGGGTAACGTCAGCGGCGAAGACTGCAGAGACGGGGATGGTCAGCCCGGCTGCAGCCATTCGCACTTCGGCCAGCCCTCGGAAAGCCGACGTCACCAGCGCCACAGATTCAGCCGGAAGACTGGCCAGCAGCTCCACAGCCCCCTGCACCGGAACGATCCCCCTCGTCTCAGCCAGCTCCATCCGCCCGAGCTCCTCGGTGAGGGCTTCGACGTCGGATCCGGCGGGAGCATAGCGCCGGACGGTATCGATGGCCTGGACCCCGTGCGAGGTCTGCAGGATTTCGGCATAGTCGAGGCCGTAGCGGCCGGCGAATTCGCCCCACACCCGCTCCACGATGCTGGTGGAATCAACCAGGGTGCCGTCCATGTCGAACAGGACACCGCGGGCGGTCAGAGTAGTGCTGTGCAGGCTCATCCGTTATCCGGCGATCCCGTACAACCTGTCGCCGGCATCGCCCAGACCGGGCACGATGTAGGACTTGTCGTTGAGTTTTTCGTCGATGGAAGCCAGAACGATTGTGACATTGGCGTCCGAGAGTTCTTCCTCGAGCCTTGCCAAGCCTTCGGGAGCTGCCAGGAGGCAGATGCAGGTGACGTCCGAAGCGCCGCGCTTGAAGAGGAACTTGATGGCTTCACGGAGTGTTCCGCCGGTGGCCAGCATGGGGTCCAGCACGAAGATCTGCCGGTCGGTCAGGTTCTCCGGGAGCCGTTCCGCATAGGTGATGATGTCCAGGGTTTCCTCGTCCCGGGCCATTCCCAGGAAGCCGACCTCCGCCGTCGGGACCAGCTTGGTCATCCCTTCCAGCATGCCAAGACCTGCGCGGAGGATGGGAACCACCAGCGGCGTGGGCTTGGTGAAGGCTGTGCCCACCGCAGTGCTCACGGGTGTCTCGATGGTCACAGGCTGGGTGCGGACATCCCGCGTGGCTTCGTAAGCCAGAAGAGTTACCAGCTCCTCTGTGAGCTGCCGGAATACCGGCGAAGGGGTCTTTTTGTCCCGCAGAACGGTGAGCTTGTGGGCGACCAGTGGGTGGTCCACGACGAGTGTGCGCATGGGGTCAAAACTATCACCCGGAATTCTGCTCTCCACGCCGGCTGCGCACCACATCATCCGTCGCGGAGTCGGTACCGTCAACCTCGGGCTGCACCAGGTGTGCGGGTTGGTCGAACCTAGGTGCCGGCCCCGCGTGTTCGCGGCGCCGGGTGAGATGGAAGAGCCTGTGGGCCAGGATCACAAACCCCAGCCAGGCCAGGCCGAGCAGCCAGGCGAACATGACGTCTGTCATCCAGTGATGGCCTAGGAACACCCTGCTCATCCCCATGGCCCCGGCGAAAAGGATGCCTGCCACGATCGCCGAAAAGCGGATCCACACGTGGGCAACCTGGAGCCAGAGCAGATACACCAGGACGCCGATCACCACAGTGGTATTCAAGGTGTGGCCGCTGGGAAAGGACGGCGAAGACTCATACGGTGGCACGGCATCGACGTGGTCCGGCCGGATGCGCCCGAACATCCCTTTACCCACATTGGTGGCAGTCATCGAGACGGCGGCAGCGCCGGAGACGAGGATGATGGGCCGCCAGGTCCTGCTGTGATAAGTCAGCCAGGCGGTCAGGATTGTCGCAAGGATTGGCATCCCGATGCTTCCGCCGATATTGGTAAAGCCCGTCACGGCCGCATTCAGTTCAGGAGTCCGCAGCTGCTGTGCCCAGGCGAGAGTGGGTTTATCCAGGCCGGCAACCCCGCTTTCGTCCACGACGTCCGCATATACTTCTGCCCCCAGGAGCGCCAGCATAACGATCACGGCGCCGCCGATCAGGAGGGTAAGCCACAGGGCGGCATATGGAGCCACCCAGAGCCCGAATCGATCAACCACTGTTTTCAGAACTCGGTCAATAAAGGGCTTCATGATGCCTCCCCGTCTCCTCCGCTTACAAGGCTGCCTATCATCGAAACTATCATTGAGCAATGACTTCCCCGGAGCCCCGCCATGCCGAATGGATGGGCCTTGCCCTGACTGAGGCCCGGCTGGCACTGGCCACTGAGGACGTGCCGATCGGCGCCGTCGTGATCGGACCGGATGGGACTGTACTGGGGTCGGGCCGGAACGAACGCGAGGCCCTCGGCGACCCGACTGCGCATGCCGAAATCGTGGCCATCAGGGAAGCAGCAGCCCGACTTCGAACGCGGCCGTCCCGGGATGGCGGTGCGGATAATGGCTGGCGTTTGGAGGACTGCACCCTTGTGGTGACGCTTGAGCCGTGCGCCATGTGTGCCGGCGCGATTGTGCTGGCCCGCATTCCCCGCGTGGTGTTCGGGGCCTGGGACGAAAAAGCCGGAGCTGCCGGTTCGGTGTTCGATGTCCTCCGCGAGCGCCGCCTCAATCATTGGGTGGAGGTCTACGCGGGCGTCCGGGAGCAGGAGTGTGCCGCACTGCTCCGTGGATTTTTCGCTCAGCACCGGGGCATCTGACTTTTCGCAGCCTGGCGCTTTCATCGCCCGGCTTTCATCGCTGGCTGCTCATCGTCTGCCACTGCACGGCGTTTCCATCCAGAGTCGCCAGTACCGTCCGCGCGGTGTCCTCCCAACCGGGAAGCCGCTCCCTTGCGGCCAGCGCTGCCTTCCGCCACTGTGCGCGAAGCCCTGGATCCGTCAACCAGCTCCGGAGAACCCCCGCCAGCGGCGTGGGATCGGTGTCGAGCCCGACGGCGGTGCCAGGGAAGGTCCCGCGCTCTCCTTCGCCCCAGGATTCCTCGTCATTCCCTTGGTTTGACCCGGCGTGCAGCGCCTCCACTGCTCCCGTCCCGGCCCGGACTATGACGGGGAGCCCGTGGGCGAGGGATTCAGGGACCACCAGTCCATAGGCTTCCGAACGGGACACCAGGAAGCTCAAGTCTGCCGCCTTCCATTCGGCGTCGAACTCCTCGCCGCCCAACTCCCCCGCCAGCCGGACGCGTGAACCAAGGCCAAGGCGTTCGACGGCGGCACGCACCTCGTGCCCGTACTCTTCGTCCGCCGAATCCGAGCCGATCAGTGAGGCTGTCCACGGCAGGTCCACCAGCTGGGCAAGGGCGCCCAGCAGGATCAGCTGGTCCTTGTTGGGCAGCAAGGCAGCAACGGCAATGAGATGGGGCGGGTTGGAACCCACGGCAAGCGGCGCGGGCTTCGTGCCGGGCAGGGCAGCGGTCACGCCGTCGATCCCATGCCGTTCCTTGACCAGGGCAGCCACAGAAGAACTTGTGGTCATCACTCCGGCTGCGGCCGCAAGGGCGCGGCGTTCCAAGGCGGGACCTTCCACTTCCGGCGTCTCCAGCGGCATGTGAAGCAGTACCCAGACGGGCCGCCCGTCAGCTGCTGCACGCTCCATTTCCTCCGGCGCTCCGGAGGCAACCAGTCCATCCACGATGGTCACCGCCGTAGGATCCTCTGCCGCGAGTTCCGACAGCAGCGAGCCGAACCGCCGTCGGTCCTCCTCGCTGCCGATTGGCCACTCACCGTCGACCCGGTAAGTGTCCACCTCTGCCCCGCGGGCGATCAGCCTCTCGGTGAGCGCTGCGTTGTAGACGTTGCCGCCCGAGTTGTGGAGGACGTTTCCGGGCACCACCAGCTGGATCCGTCTCCTGGGCTTGGGAGAGGCCGCGGGCTGGGACGCAGGCACGGAACTACTCCGCCTCGAAGTCCAGAGAGTAGCCGGCCCAGGCATCAGGCGTTTCGCGCAGGGTCACCTCGATACCTGCAAGTTCCCGCCCGTCCGCACCGTCCCGGATTTTGGCGGCCACGGCGTCGGCTATGTACTGTGCCAGGGCCTCGGTGGTGCTCAATTCACCGGCAAAGTCAGGGTGCTCGTCGAGGTTGCGGTAGTTGAGCCCCTCCAGAACTCCACTGAGGACGTCGCCCGCCTCACCGATGTCCAGGACAATCGCGTTTTCATTGAGCTTCCGACGGCGGAACGTCACCTCTGCGACGAACGTTGCCCCGTGTAGCCCCTGGGCAGGACCGAAAACCTCTCCCGGAAGGCTGTGGGCGATCATGAAATGATTCCGGACGGTCAGGCTGAACACGGTTACCTCTTGCTTTCGGTGGAGTTGCTTCCGGTGGAGTTGCTTCCGGTGGAGTAGTCGAGGACGTGGCACAGGGCGTCCAGGGTTCCTTCTGAAAGCCTGTCCACCACCCCGGGAAGGTCCTCGAAGTTGGACGTTCCGGTCAGGAAATGGTCAAAAACGGGATCGCTCAGCAGCGAGACGGCCAGATCCAACCGGTCCGAGGTACTGCGTCGGTGGCGGCGCGAGCGGGCCACGACTCCTACCTGGCTGGCGCGGATGGACAGGCGCCGGGCGTGGAAGTCTTCGCCCAGGGGAACGGAAACTTTTCGGTCGGCGTACCAGGACATCTCGATGATTTCGCCCTCGTCCCCTGCCAGTTTCAGGCAACGCTCCAGTCCTTCCTGGGAGGCGGAGCAGTGGAACACGATGTCGCAGTCGGCCAAGGCGTCGTCGGGATGGCTGAAATCTATGCCCAGTGCTGCGGCGAAGCCGCGCTTGGAGGGGTCGACGTCGATGAGCTGCAGCCGCTGAAGCGGAAAGTTCCGCAGGAGTGTGGCTACCATGCCTCCCACGAGTCCCGCCCCGACGACGGCGATCCGGTCTCCCAGCCTCGGCCCCGCCTCCCACAAGGCGTTGACTGCTGTTTCTACGGTGCCCGTCAGCACTGCCCGCCTCGCTGGGACATTGTCCGGGACGATGGTGAGCTCATGGGCAGGGACAACGTAGCGGTCCTGGTGCGGGTAGAGGCAAAAAACGGTCTTGCCTTCCAGCTCTGCGGGGCCCTGTTCCACCATCCCGACGGACAGGTAGCCGAATTTCACGGGGGACGGAAAATGGCCTTCCTGATGCGGAGCGGCCATCCGGTCCTCGATGGATTCCGGTACTCTCGCTGAATGCACCACCATTTCGGTGCCCTTGCTGATGCCGGAATAGAGGGACCGCACCAGCGCCTCCCCCTCTGCCGGTTGCGGAAGGTCCTCTGTCCGGAGTTCCCCCTTGCACGGGCCGACGGTCCAATAGGCGGTGGCTTTTTGCGGCGTCTCTGAAATGATCATCTTGCTTATGAATGTAGTCTCGCTGGCTCACTCGGGGAAGCACCCTGGCCCTGCGCGTGCCGCCGTTTTGGGGATGGGCGCCCTGCTCCGGTAACCTGTATGGGTTGGTGACGTGTCCGAGCGGCCGAAGGTGCAACACTCGAAATGTTGTTTGGTGTCAAAGCCAACGTGGGTTCAAATCCCACCGTCACCGCCAAATAGCGAGGCCCCTGCTTCCCTTTGTTTACAAGGAAAGCAGGGGCCTTTTGCTTTGCCTGAATTATGGGTTTGCCCACATTTTTGCCCACATTCGACAGTGAAACGGCGTCATCTAGGGCGTCCGAAACGGCGTCCAGATCCCCGTCAAAGAGATCCGCGTAAGTGTCCAGCGTCATTGCCGCAGAGCTGTGGCCCAGCATCTTCTGGACCACCTTCACGTTAGCGCCGGCCGGTACTGCATAGCTGGCTGCCGAGTGCCGCAAGTTGTGGGGAGTGATTCGAGGGACGTCCGCCCGCTTGATCGCGTAAGCAAACCAGCTCATGTTGTCCTCGTGCACCCGCGCAGCCTGCAGGTAATGCCCGTGCTCATCCGGAAATACCCCGAGCAGGATTGCTCAGTGTCCGCCTGTTGCTCACGGCGTCGTCCAGGATCGCGGCCAGTATCCCGTAGGACCGGATAACCAAAGTAGCCCCTGCCCTGATTCGTCTCGTAAGGCTCAATCCTGGACATTGGGGGCCGCGCTTCCTGGTGCCCCGCTCCAGGGCGCCCCGCAGAGCCTCGAAGGACTCTTGCGCCTCCTGGCGCGCCTTCTCGGATCCACGTTTGTCGCTATCTCGGACCACTGGCGAATTTCTTCACTGAACTCTTGTCGCCGCCATTCTGGCCAAGCGTCACCGAAGAAGGCGTACCGCTTCATTCCATCCCGGCTGGCCACAAGGGGAGTCTCGGCACGCATCCATTCCCATACGTGCCGGGCGGGGAGTTTTAAGGTCCATGTTGCGCTGCAGTCCGTTGACCGTGCCGTGAAGTGCGCCGAGGCATTGTCGGAGCGGACCACCGCAAGCAGGTCACCCTTGTCCGTGAAGATGATGTTCGGTTCCTGATGACGTCTCTACCGCGGACATTCTGCTGGTTGATTCCATCGTGCCGGAGGATCGGACAGCGCCCGGACTGTGACCTGCCGCGAAGGGCACCGTCTACATCGCCGCATCCGCCGCCGTGCAGGTCCAGGGCAGGGTACTGAAGAACGGCGTTGCCGTGGGCATCCCCGGGCCGAGAGACAAGAAGAACCCCGTCTCAGGACAGGACTCACTCGTCACCGTCACGAGCGCGCTCTCACTCAACGCCGGGTTCCCCTTGTTGGCGCCCCTGCCTGATCGCAATTAATGACCGGGCTGTCAGCTGCCCGGCCCTTCGATGGCGACGTTAGATAGTGCATCACGGATGGCTGCGACGGTGGGGTCGGTGGATGGGTGGACGAGGATTGATGCGGGCCTCCCATCTATGTGACCTTCTACTAGGTACATATCTCCGCTACGGGTGACTGTTGCTGACTCGTTCACCCAGCCGGCACCGGAACTGACACCGAACAATGCAGGTTTCACCATATCCGCTACCCCCTGTTAGGGGACCAACATTAATTGCCCCTACCTCCTGTAGCAAGGGGTGGAGGCAATTCTTCCGCCCGGATTTTTGCCGGAATAAGAAGTAGGCTTATTATTTCCTCAAGCCTCTCCTCGAAGGCACCGAAGGGAACCAAACAAAATGCCAGACCCGATCCGCTTCACCTACCAGTGTGGCGAATGCGGCAAAGACATTAAAGACCGCGAAGGATACTTGTGGATCAGCGTCACTGATGCCTACCGGGTGAAGGACGAGCGGAGGAACTGGCAGGCAAATCATCCTCCCGCTGACGACAACCAGAATCCTGGCCCCTCATTAGGTGGTGACATGAGGGATCCGGACGAGGTGCACTGGGCTCCTCTCCACAGCGCATGTGATCCCCGCAGCGGTGACGTTGTGGAGTACACGGTGGGCGTCGAGGAAGTCCGAACCTCACTAGATCTACTCAATTGGGCACTCGCCCTTTTGGATAAGGACTGGTTCGAGTACACGAACTGGAACACATTGGTCCATGAAAGGATCGACGCTGCCGTGGGTCGATCATCGGTTACGTCGACAACTCGGGGGCAGCTCGTGAGTAAAGGAGTGCTAGATCTGGATCCAGACAGTTGGGATCTGTCTTCTAAACCTCGTCCGGAAGTGGACTAAAGGCGCCGAATCGAGCCTCTTTGCGGTCCGGCGTAACCCTAGGGCGGAACATTGCGGATTAAGTGCCCCCAGCTACAAAACCACGGCTGGGGGCACAACCCAGAGCCCCTGCTATGACTCAGGCGGCGGCTCGCCACCCCCCCAACGGACTGAACGAGCCGCCTACCACCAACACCCCAACCGTGTCAGTGGTACTAAGTCCTTACCCGCAGACAGAGAGCAGTAAACGACTAGTCAGACCTCGTCGGATACTTCGCCCGGCTGCTATCCGTTCAGCAGTCACCCGGTACGCCTGGTTCGTGCGTCCGCTCTTCGAGGAACTCCTGCAGCGCGGCTGCGCGTTTCGCTTGGGCCCGTCAGCACGAGTGGCCGGCAGGGATGACGGGCTATCTTGCCTTCTTTCGGGAGACAAGGGCCGTGTACCTCCAAGCACTGACCCCCAGGCGCATGCCCCGATCCGAAATGGCGGCGCCCGAAGGCCTTCAACTCGCTACTGCTTATTGCGCTGCCACTGCACTGCATGCCAGAAAAGCAGTCCGATGATTGCCAGCGTGCCGCTCAATACCGCGTAGGGCGTGAAGTTCATCAGTACATATGTCATGGGCATTTCGGTAACCGGACCATAGACGCCATCAGGGCCGAAGGGGCCATCGGGAGGCGACGTGACATCCATATGGACCCACACGCCGCCAACTACCAGGAAACAGGCAAGCGCCCAGAGGACGACGATGAACGGATTAACGAAAACCCTTTTGGGTTCCCTCCCCTCCGTGCCGGATGAGTCCATGCCCGAGGTTGCTGTTTCCTGATCCAGCGGATTCCCATTCTGGTCCAGTTCACGGAACGAAATCTGGTTACCCTTGGCCTGCTCCACGTTTCCCCCTGCCGGTTCGCACTGCTACCCCTGCCACTACTCAGACCTTAGTCTCCTAGCCAGGCTTGTCCGGGTAAGCGGGGAATTTTCTCTAGTGGCTACCAAAAGCCGGGCATAAACTGGGAATTGGCTACGTAATGAACACGGCTTACGTGTTTGATGTGCCCCTTGGAACGGAGAGCAATTATGCTCAAGACCCTGATGTGCAAGCTGAATTTACGTCATGCCTGGCACATAGAAAGCAATGAAGATGGCGGCCGTTACAGGCGATGCAGCCGCTGCGGTAAGTTCGACACGCGGGGTGGTGGGTCTGGCGATTGGGCCGCTCCGATTGGGATGTGATGACCCCTGCGCGGCCGGGCCCGCTGCAAGTCAGTCCACGCTGACATTTTCGCCGGTCTTGTCCCGGCGTTCCTCCGTACCCCGCTCGCGGGTTTCACGTGGCGTTTCCCCGATCACTTTCTTGTAGCTCCGCGAAAAGTGCGAGGTAGTCCGAGTGAACGCAGCGTGACGTTTACCCGCTCCGCGAGTTCAGAAGACGGAGGATACTGTCGTCATCCTCGAGGCGGTCAGCGGGAGGCACACAACGAACTGCCCATGCCGTCCTGGATTTCGGGTCAGGACTCCTGACGCTGAGTGATCCACTTGAGGAGTACGGGCTGGTGGCGCCCGACGGCGATGCCGGGCACTCGTTTTCGCTTGCGGTTTATGTGCCCATACAGACAAGACCCTGGCTGCAGCGGACGCCGCCCAAGCCACTGTTGGTGAGCCGGCCATGACTTTCGTCAGTGGTGACAGGTTCGCCTCCATCGTTGACCAGCTGGTTGCCCTTGCTGTCCGTGACGGGCGAAAAGCGCATGAAGTTCCTTCGAAAGGAGTGACTAACGATCATCTCAGTGCGTACTCCACAGCCCCGGCAGGGCACCGCGTAGTTGGTTCTTGGAGAAGCAAGTACAGGGGTGCCACCCCGCGCTAAGGGGAGGTCAAAGTCGAGTACGTCTTACTCGTGTGGCACTGAGGACTCCGGAGTTCACTGGGAGTGGAAGCCAGCACCGCTGGCTTCCACCAGGATTAGTGAGAGAGCCACTTTCGCACCTGGTGCTACTCCGGGGGGAGTGCGGAAATGAGTAAAGCCGAGAAAGAGAAGCTACGTTACTGCGATTACTACTGGTGCATGTCGCTCAAGGACTTCACCGAATGGGTAGAGGCTGAAGACGGCCCCGAACCTGGATTGTCGTATTCAGACAACGGCTGATGCGAGCGAAGGACCGGAAAGCTCAGTTTTCGGTCTTGATCAGGAGCAGTTCGTAGCCCTCGGGCACTTTAGCCTCGAGTTCTTCCCGACCTTCATGAATGGAGTCAGCCTCCACCTCGATGGTGCTGGTTTCTTTGGAACGGATCACGCCAATTAGTTTCACCGCAACACTTTATACGTTCGGAGGCTCGGCGTCCGGCCTCTGGTCTCCCTTATGGCCGCGCAGGTTTTCCTGGACCTTGCCGAACAGATCCTTGATGGTGGATTCAGTATTCGTCAGCATGTCAGGCTGCAGGTAGACATTTTGCGACGGCGGCAGGCTGTAGTGGGACGGTAGTCCCCCGGCGCCGTCGACCCCCTCCAAAGCAATAGTCACCCCACCTTCCTTACGGGCGATCGCTCCGATACGGCCGAAAACCACCGTGAACTCGTCTGGTTGGAAACTGACAGTTTGGCCAATATGCATGCGGTTCAACTCCGCGGCAGGAAGGGCCCTTTCATTGCCGGTCCCGAGATAGTCCATGTTTTTCTCCTAGAGCTAGGTAGCGGCTTATGCGTGCAGTCTAGTAAAAGGGCATGGATGGGAGATAGGGCTGGAGGACTCCACGATCCACTCCCTGAATCGACGACCAGAAGGGCGCGATGATTGCGATGCCTGGCAATGACTACGATTTTTTCACCGTGTGGCGCGTCCCCGGAACCGTGGACGAAGTCCTCGCGATCCTGACCGATGCCGGATCCTTGCCGTTCTGGTGGCCCTCCGTCTACCTCAGCGTCGTTCCCGAGCCTTCCACTGGAGGCGATTCTGCAGAAGGAGACCCAGGGCAAGACGGCGACGGCGATCCCACCGGCGCCGGGCAGAGATACCATCTGCACACCAAGGGATGGCTCCCCTATACCCTCCGCTGGACAATGACCCCTGAAGGACCTGCAACCCGGGAAGGTTTTGCCCTCAGCGCCACCGGTGACCTGACAGGAACCGGCCGATGGTCCTTTAGCCAGGACGGGCCCGAAACTGTTGTCACATACCGTTGGCAGGTCAGCGCCGAAAAGCCACTGCTTCGGCGGCTGGGCTGGCTGTTAAAACCTGTCTTCAGCGCGAACCACCGGTGGGCCATGGCACGTGGCGAGGAAAGCCTGACCCTGGAATTGCGGCGCCGCCGCCACGCCGAGGCAGGTACCTTGGATGATGTTCCCCCTCCCCCGGCAGCAACTTTCCGCTTCTCGAAATCCGGCTAGAATCGAAATCACGTGTCCAGCCAATGAGCCGTGAGGAGGTTTCCGTGGCACCCGTGTCCGCCCGGATCCCCTTCCATCTGCTGCGCTCTACCACCGTCGCTGCCACCATGGTGCTGCTCGCCGCCCTTGCCCACATCCTCGGCGGCGGTTCCCTTCCCGGAGCCGGAATCATGGGGGCAATCCTGGCCATGACCGGCCTGGCCTCAACGCTGGCCACCAGGCGGCAACTCAGGCTACCGGCCATGACAGCAGTCCTTGGTACAGGGCAATTGGCCCTCCATGAGGTCTTCACCGCACTCAGCGTTCCGCCATCAGGGGCGGCTTCGGTGGTTAGGGAAAGTCATCACGCCCGAGGCCAGGCGGGCTTTGCTAATGAGGCCGGGTTCTCGTTGACGGAGGCTGCTGCCCAGAGCGCCGGGCATGCGCACCAGGTTGATTCCCCCTTAGCGGCGCTGATGCTGACAGGCCACGTGGTGGCCACCCTCGTCTGCGCCACGTTACTTGCCCGGGGCGAGGCAGCGCTGTGGTTCCTGGCAACCTGGCTCCGCCCGCTCGTTCAGTTACCGTCTCCGCTGACGCTCGACGGCGGGACGCTACCCGCCGTCGTCAGTCCCGATAGGGACTTCACTCCCCTTCCCTGGCGGAACCTCAGGCAAGACTGCCGACGCGGACCGCCCGCCGCCGTCGTACTTTCCTGACTCAACCCGGCACTGCCGACTCCCGCGCTCCTTTCCATCGCCCGCGTCAAGTGACGGGTTCCTTCCCTCACTTCAGTGCGCCCCGAATGGGCGCGCACCCCGAAAGGCATTTCCATGAACAAGTCCATCCTTCCCCGCGCCATCTCAGTGACCGGTGCCATTGCCGGAACAGCGGCCCTGATGATGGCGGGTTCCGCGGGGGCGTCTGCCCATGTGGGTATCAGCCCGGACAAGACCACCGCCAATTCGTACGCCCTCCTCACGTTCGGCATCCCGCACGGCTGCGACACCTCAGGAACCACCAAGGTGACCATCACCCTGCCTCAGGAACTCAACGACGCCCAGCCCACCGTGAATCCCAACTGGACAATTGAAAAGGTTGAAGAGGAGCTGGCCTCGCCGAAGAAAACTGCCGATGGGGCCACCATCACCAAGCGCACCAGCAAAATCGTTTACACCGCCAAGGCACCTCTGGACGCGAAACTGCGGGACGCCTTGGTGTTGTCCGTCAAGCTTCCTGACGCTGCCGGCACAACTCTCTACTTTCCGACGCTTCAGAACTGTCAGGTGGGCCAGACGGACTGGGCTGAAATCCCCAAGGACGGCCAGGACCCGCATTCACTTGAGGCACCCGCTCCCTCGGTGACCATTTCGGATGGCTCCCCGCAAGCAGCGGGATCCCATGCCAGCGAACAGCATTCCGGCACCTCCGCCGCCGCCGTTGACTCCGCCACCGATCAGGGTGCGGAAGCGAGGAGCTGGGCCGGCCTGGCCGCCGGCGTGGGAGGACTTGCCTTGGGCGGCGTAGCCTTCATACGCAGCCGGGGCACCAAGAAAGATTCTCTCCAGTCTGCAGATCCTTCGAGCTAGCAGTATCAGTTCGATGCCTGGAATTACAATCCGGGCGTCAATCCCCCGCTGTCGTCGTGGCATCGTTGACTCGCAGGGCCTCTACCGTAAAGGTGTAGCCATGAGGTCTCAGAGAATCAGCATTGTGTCTGCAGTCATGACGGCGGCGGGGGCCGCTCTACTTCTGACGGCGTGCGGTCCCAGCCAACCGCAGTCGCAGCAAACAACCCCGGCGGCTTCCCCCTCCAGCGCCTCCTCATCGGCTGTTCCGAGCGAAACGTCCACTCCCAGCAGCAGTCCCCCGGCGCCGTCGACGCTCACGGCGGGGGGAACGCCGCTGTGCCAGGCCTCGAACCTCACGGCCAGCACCGATTCATCAGGCGGAGGGGCAGCCGGCAGCATCAATATGCAGCTGATGCTCACCAATTCGGGCTCATCCCCTTGCATGCTTCGGGGTTTTCCCGGCGTCTCGCTGACGGCGGACGCGGGTGGCGAGCCGATCGGGGCGCCGGCCACAAGGGACGAGTCCACGCCGGCAGCCGACGTCGTGCTGGCGCCGGGTGCAGCGGGAACGGCGCCTTTGCGCTATTCCCAGGCCGGAAATTTCCAGGACTGCACGCTCACGCCGGCAGCCGGCTACCGGATTTATCCTCCCGAAGACAAGGCCTCCCTTTTTATCCCACAGCCCACAGATGCGTGCAGCAATGCCGCGGTCACGTTGCTCAGTGTGGGAGCCTTCCGGGCCCAGTAGCACCCTCCCCTTACCGGTATTTGAGCTGGAGTTGGCCGGTTCATCAGGCGGTTGAATCGCCAGGGGAGGCGTCAGATATGGCGTCGGCGGAAGCGTCTACCGAAGCGTCTGCCGTTTTCGGCGGACTCACAGCATCGCGGGCAAAAGCCACGCCCAACCCGATCAAGCCCAGGCCGAATGCCACATGCAGCCAATTATCGGCGCTGCTGAACGGCACCACGTTGAGGGGGGAGTCATGGGGAATGATCAGCCCGAAAATCCACAACACCAGATAAGCCACTCCCGCGCCGATGAGGAAGGTACGGGCCTGCATGGCCAGCCGCGCCATAAACAATCCAACAACTCCTGTGGCAAGGTGCACCAGGTTGTGCAGCACTGAAACCTGGAAGACACCGAAGAGCAGCGCGCCGGAATGATGCCCCCAGAACGCCATCGTGTCAGTGCCGCTGGTGATCCCGGGAACGAACCCCAAGCCTCCCATCAGGACAAATAAGATACCAGCAGCCAGAGCGGATTTCTGAAGCGCAGTCCGCTTGCTTGTGCTCCGGCCGGAAACGTGGACTGCGTTCATGGTTGCGCTCCTGCTCCTTGGCGGCTGTTCCTTCACAGGTACATGGTAAGTATACTTATGAAATCTTCCGACGCCCCGCTGAAGGAAATCGGGGCACGAGCCGAGAGGCAGGCGTGAACCGATGACTTCACTGTGGCTGGACCGCCCGGACACTTTCAAAAGCGACGAGTTTCTGCCGGGAACTTCCTATGACACGGCAATTGCAGGCGCCGGACTGACCGGCCTCGTCACCGCGCTCCTTCTGGCCCGATCCGGGAAAAACGTTGTCGTCCTGGAGGCACGCACTCCGGGCGCGGTCACCACGGGAAATACGACGGCGAAAGTAACCCTCCTGCAAGGCACTGTGCTATCCCAGCTTCGGGGCCAATACTCCCAAAAGCTCGTCGATGCCTACGTAGAAGCCAACCGCGAAGGCCAGGCCTGGCTCCTGCGGTATTTGGACTCGAACAACGTGCCTTACCAGACCAGGGACGCCTACACCTATGCAGCAACCCTTGATGGGGTCGAGAAACTGCGCGAGGAATTCACAGTCGCTCTTGCTGCCGGCCTGGACGTGGACTACACCAAGGATCCCGGCCTTCCGTATCCCGTCAGGGGTGCAGTTGCTTTGGCCGATCAGGCACAGATTCACCCCATCGACGTGTTGGATACGTTGATCGCTGATGTCCGGAGGCACGGCGGAAAAATTGTCTCGGGCGTCCGGCTGACAGGGGCCCAGGGCACGGGGCCACTCGACATCGAAACCACCCGCGGAAAGATCCGGGCCGAGGAACTGGTTCTGGCCACGGGTACGCCGGTTCTGGACCGGGGGCTCTACTTCGCCAAACTCAAGCCGGGGCGCTCCTACGCAGCGGCCCTCCGGCTGCCCGGATCGATGACACCGCCCAACGGCATGTATATCTCCGTTGAGCAGCCCACACGCTCCTTGCGCGATTACCCTCTCGATGGCGAGCGGCTTCTCCTGGTCGGCGGAAACGGCCACGCTGGTGGCCGCATGCAGTCCGCCAAGGCGCACCTGGACGGACTCGTGGAGTGGGCCCAAGGCCACTATCCGGGAGCGGAAACAACGCATACCTGGTCTGCCCAGGACTATCAGCCAGTGAACCTGATGCCCTTCTTCGGCAAGATGCCCCGGGGCAGCGGCAGGATTTTCCTTGGCACAGGCTACAACAAATGGGGTATGACGAATGCTGTTGCGGCGGCCTTGGGAATATCGGCGGATATCCTTGGCGGCCAGATTCCCTGGGCCGACACCATCCACCACAGGGTTACTTCTCCCCCCGGTGCCGCATCAGCCGCGTCCCTTAATGCCGACGTCGCTGCGACTGTTTTCAAGGACTGGAGCAAAGTCGGGCTCAAACGGCTCGACGAAACCAGCCAGGTTCCAGCCGAAGGAATGGGAGTGGTGTCCCGGCAGGGCCGCAAGCCGATCGCGACCTCCACGGTGAGCGGCAGCGCGTGCAAGCTTTCTGCGGTGTGCACGCACCTGGGTGGCATTGTGCGCTGGAACGACGCCGAAAAATCTTGGGATTGCCCGCTGCACGGTTCACGTTTTACCAACGAGGGCGACGTGCTTGAAGGTCCAGCTACGCATCCTTTGGCAAAGCTTGATTGACCTGGCATTCCTGTCAGTGCCTTAAGGCATGATGGAGAAATGGAGGGTCAGGAAGCCGAGCAGGGGAATCGGGAGAACCAGGGGATCCATGGGAACAGGCGGGCCGGAACCATGGAACGGTTCAGCCAGTCCACCCGGGAGTGGTTCCTGGGTGCCTTTTCTACGCCCACTCCCGCTCAGGAGGGCGCCTGGAACGCCATTTCCTCAGGTTCCCACGCCTTGGTGGTGGCTCCCACAGGATCCGGGAAGACTCTCGCCGCGTTCCTCTGGGCCCTGGACCGGCTCCTTGCTGCTGACAGGGTCCTGACTGAGACTCCCCCGGAGGATGCTTCTGCGGTTGAAGCCGTTGCGCCCGGCGGGGAGGGCTCGCGGGGAAAAGGCAGAAGGATCAAGGCCCTGAAGCGGAAAACACGGGTCCTGTACATTTCCCCACTCAAGGCCCTTGGCGTCGACGTCGAACGCAACCTCCGTGCGCCCCTGATCGGCATCACACAGACAGCAAAAAAGCTGGGGCTGCCTGCCCCGCTGATCACGGTGGGGGTCCGCTCAGGAGACACCACGACGGCGGACCGGCGCGCATTGCTGACCAATCCTCCTGACATCCTGATCACCACGCCGGAATCGCTCTTCCTCATGCTGACGTCCCGGGCGCGGGAAACCCTGGCTGAGGTGGACACCATCATCGTCGACGAGGTCCACGCGGTGGCCGGAACCAAACGCGGAGCCCATCTTGCTGTCTCACTGGAACGCCTTGATGCACTTCTGCCCAAGCCCGCCCAGCGGATCGGGCTCTCTGCAACCGTGGAGCCCAGGGAGCTTGTGGCACAGTTCCTGGCAGGTTCGGCACCCTGCGAGATTGTGGCGCCTCCGTCGAAAAAGAACTGGGACCTCACCGTCTCCGTTCCGGTGGAGGACATGTCGGATCTGCCCGGGGCCGCAGGGGCCTTTGATTCAGGCCCGGCTTCCGGACTCCAGCCGCAGGCCTCCATCTGGCCGCACGTCGAGGAAAAGATCGTGGACCTGGTGCTGGCCAACCAGTCCACTATCGTGTTCGCCAACTCCCGGCGGCTGGCTGAACGGCTCACCGCCCGGCTTAACGAGATCCACGCTGAGCGCCAACTGTTAGCTGCCGGCGGAGGATGGGAGGGCGCGCCCACAATTTTCGATGCCCCGGCCCCGTCCTCTTCTTCATCCCCTTCCGCAGGCCCGGCCTCCCTTGCGGCGGGCGCGCCTAATTCCGCTGCTACCCCTACTTCCACCGCCACCCCGGCCCACATGATGGCCCAGGCCGGCAGCACCTCGGGTGCCGATCCTGTCCTGGCCAGGGCCCATCACGGGTCTGTATCCAAGGACCAGCGCGCCCTCATCGAAGACGACCTCAAGTCTGGACGGCTCCGCTGCGTAGTGGCTACGTCATCCCTGGAACTCGGCATCGATATGGGCGCCGTTGATCTGGTGGTGCAGGTGGAGTCTCCGCCCTCCGTGGCCAGCGGCCTCCAGCGTGTTGGCCGTGCCGGGCACCAGGTCGGTGAAATCTCCCAGGGCGTCCTGTTCCCGAAACACCGTGCCGATCTCGTCCACACAGCCATCACCGTTGAGCGGATGCTCGGGGGCAAGATCGAACGCCTTAGTGTGCCTGCCAACCCCCTGGATATCCTGGCCCAACAGACGGTTGCTGCCACTGCCCTCGGCAGCATCGACGTCGAGGAGTGGTTTTCGACCGTCCGTCGTTCCGCTCCCTTCTCGAGCCTGCCGCGGTCAGCTTTCGAGGCCACGCTGGATCTGCTGGCCGGCCGGTATCCTTCCGACGAGTTCGCTGAGCTCCGTCCGCGGATCATCTGGGACCGAAACGCCGGCACCATCGAGGGGCGCCCCGGCGCCCAGCGCCTGGCAGTGACGTCCGGCGGCACCATTCCGGACCGGGGGCTGTTTGGCGTCTACATCATCGGAACCGAAGTGGAGGGGACGGGCTCCTCCGGTTCCTCTGCCTCTTCCGCCCCAGGAAGCCCGGCGCCAGCGGGCTCAGCGGCCAAGGGCGGCCGCCGCGTGGGTGAGCTCGATGAGGAAATGGTCTATGAGTCCCGCGTTGGCGACATCTTCGCGCTCGGTGCCACCAGCTGGAAAATCGAGGACATCACGCACGACCGTGTCCTGGTTTCACCGGCTTTTGGCCAGCCCGGAAAGCTCCCCTTCTGGAAGGGCGACTCCCTGGGCCGCCCGGTTGATCTGGGCCGCGCGCTGGGCGCGTTCGTCCGTGAGCTCTCCGCGTCCGACGTCGGGCCTGCCACTGAGCGGTGCAAAGCCAGCGGGCTTGACGACTTCGCGGCCAACAATCTTCTGCAGTACCTCGCTGAGCAGCGGCAGGCCACCGAAGTGGTGCCCAGCGACACAACGCTGGTAGTGGAGCGGTTCCACGACGAACTGGGCGACTGGAGAGTCATTCTGCACAGTCCCTTCGGTATGCCCGTCCACGCCCCCTGGGCCCTGGCCGTCGGGCAGCGGCTCCAGCAACGCTACGGGCTGGACGGATCTGCCATGGCTGCTGACGACGGAATTGTGCTCCGGGTGCCCATGATGGAAGACGAGCCTCCGGGGGCCGAACTCTTCCTGTTCGATCCGGAGGAACTGGAACAGATCGTGACGGCCGAGGTAGGCGGCAGCGCCCTCTTTGCCTCGCGGTTCAGGGAATGCTCGGCTCGTGCCCTGCTGCTCCCCCGGCAGAATCCCGGAAAGAGACAGCCGCTCTGGCAGCAACGGCAAAGATCGGCCCAGCTGCTCGATGTCGCCCGGAAATACCCGTCGTTTCCGATCGTCCTGGAGACCGTCCGTGAGTGTCTCCAGGACGTCTATGACCTCCCGGCCCTCAAGGACATCGCAGCATCGGTTGAACGCCGCGAACTCAGGATCGTCGAGACCACTACCCAGCAGCCGTCACCGTTCGCCAAGTCCCTGCTTTTTGGGTACGTTGCCCAGTTCCTTTACGAGGGTGATTCCCCGCTCGCCGAACGCCGGGCAGCGGCGCTCGCGCTGGACTCCACGCTCCTCAACGAGCTCCTGGGCCGGGTGGAACTCCGGGAACTCCTGGACCCCAAGGTCATTGAGGCGACCGAGCGGGAACTCCAGCGCCTTGCATCTGATCGGCGGGTCCGGGGAATGGAGGGTGTGGCCGACCTGCTTCGGCTCCTCGGCCCTCTCACGCCTGAGGAAGTCTCCTTCCGCCTCGACTCAGCCGGCGCGCATGCCACACCAGCCGACGCAGCCGTGCACCTTGCCGCCCTGCAGCGCGCCAACCGGGCTCTCAAAGTCAACATCGGCGGCGGCGAACGCTTCGCGGCAGTGGAAGACGCCGCCAGATTGCGGGATGCTCTCGGCGTGCCACTCCCCATGGGTGTCCCCCTGGCCTTCATCGAACCCGTGGCCGACCCGTTGGGAGACCTTGTGTCCCGCTACGCCAGAACGCATGGGCCGTTCACCTCTGCCGAAGCGGCCAACCGGCTGGGACTTGGCGTCGCCGTCGTCAATTCCGCCCTAAAGCGTCTGGCGGCGGACGGGCGCGTGGTTGAAGGGGAGTTCCGTCCCCATGTTGCACCTGAGGAGAAGCCGGACGTTCCTCCCGAGGAAGCTTTTTCCGGGGCGGCCTCGGCACCCTCACCTCCGTTGGCTTCGCCTGCTTCGGTGTCCGCTGCGCTGGCCGGCACGAGTGAGTGGTGCGACGCCGAAGTCCTCCGCAAGCTCCGCCGCAGGTCCTTGGCTGCACTCCGCGCGGAAGTGGAGCCCGTCGATGGCACAGCCTACGGCAGGTTCCTTCCCGCCTGGCAGAATGTGCTGACGCCGGGTGGCAGGCGTGGCCAGTCCGTGCTGCGCGGTCTGGACGGGATCATCACTGCAGTTGATCAGCTGTCCGGTGTGCCTATCCCCGCCTCGGCCTGGGAGCCACTGGTTCTGGCAGGCCGCGTCGCCGATTACCAGCCGGCGATGCTTGACGAGCTCATGGCTGCCGGGGAAGTCCTCTGGTCCGGGGCAGGGGCGCTGCCCGGCAACGACGGCTGGGTGAGCCTCCATGTGGCAGATTCTGCGGAGCTGACACTGAATCCGAACCCTGACTACCAACCCGGCGACGCCCAGCTCCGCCTGCTCGAACACCTCCAGAACAACGGCGGCGGCTACTTCTTCCGTCAGCTGACGGACATCGCAGGCGGAATGGATTCGGTCTTAAGCGATTCCGATGTGGTCACCGCACTCTGGGATTTGGCTTGGGCGGGCCGGGTCACCGGTGATACCTTCGCTCCGGTGCGTGCTTTGATCGCCGGTGGCCATACCGCCCACAGGCAGGTAGCCCGGGCGCCACGTGCCCGCGCTCCGAGGATGAGCCGCCTGGGCCGGGCCCATGGAACCGGGCTGCTTGGATCTCCGGGGCTGACCGGCGGTAGGTATGGGTCGCTTGGCAATGCAGCGCCCACTCCCCCTCTGGCCGCCGGGCGCTGGTCGGCGCTGCCGGCACCGGAACTTGACCCCACCATTCATGCCCGGGCCAGCGCCGAGCTCCTGCTGGACAGGTACGGAGTGGTCACGCGCGGTTCGGTCATGGCCGAAAACATCTTGGGTGGCTTCGGACTGATGTATAAAGTCCTGGCGAGGCTGGAGGAGGCGGGACGTTGCCGGCGCGGCTACTTCATCGAGCACCTTGGGGCTGCCCAGTTCGCAGTCCCGGCCACAGTGGACCGGCTCCGCTCGTTCGCCGAGGACTCTCAACTGGCCAAAGCAGAACCCATTGCCTTGGCCCTTGCAGCCACCGATCCTGCCAATCCCTACGGCGCGGCTCTTCCGTGGCCGGTACTTAGTGTTGAAGCCGGCAGCGGCCACCGCCCGGGACGGAAGTCGGGAGCCCTGGTGGTGATGGTCGACGGCGCACTGGTGTTTTACGTGGAACGCGGCGGCAAGACCCTGCTCGCCTTCAGCGAGGACACCGCGATCCTGGCCTCTGCCGCAGCGGCGTTGGTGGGAGTGGTACGCCGCGGCGCCGTGGACAAGCTAGTGATGGAGAAGGTCAACGGCCACGACATTCCAGAGACCCCGGCCGCCGTTGCGCTGACCCAGGCCGGCGCCTACACCACCCCTAAGGGACTGAGGGTCCGTGCCTGAGGGGAGGATCCGTGCCCGAGGGTGATTCAGTGTGGCGGGCGGCTGCACAATTGCACTCCGCCTTGGCTGGCCAGCAACTCCTGTCCTCTGACTTCCGGGTGCCGCGCTTCGCTACGCTCAAGCTCGACGGGTGGACGGTCAGCGAGGTGGTGCCCCGTGGCAAACATTTACTCATGAGGCTTCAGGGTCCCGCGCAGGAACGGCTCACCATCCATTCCCACCTCAAGATGGAGGGCGCCTGGCAGGTGTACCCGCCAGGCGGCCGGTGGCGCAAACCGGGGTTCACGGCCAGATGCGTTCTGCGCACGGCTGCGGCAGACGCCGTCGGGTTCTCCCTGGGAATACTGGAGGTGGTCAAAACCGCGGACGAGGACTCTGTGGTGGGTCACCTGGGACCGGACCTCCTGGGCCCTGACTGGGACACTGACGAGGCCCAGCGCCGCATACTCACCCGCCCTGAGGTACCCATCGGAGTGGCGCTCCTTGACCAGCGGAACCTCGCCGGCATCGGGAACATTTACCGCTGTGAAGTCTGCTTCCTCTCGCGCATCCACCCGGCTGCGCCCGTCTCCGCAGTAGCCGACCTTCCCGCCCTCCTTGAGGACGGCAAGCAATTGCTGGAAGCCAACATCGGGTCTGCCCGCCGCACCACCGTGATGAGACCACAGGGAAAACCCGTAGGCCGCAGTGGAGGGCGTCCCGGCTACTGGGTGTACGGCCGGGAACACCGGCCCTGCCTGCGCTGCGGGGCGCCCATCCGGTACGGCGTCCTTGGGAACAGTGCCCAAGGAAGAAGCAGCGCCATCGAGGAACGGGACATCTACTTCTGCCCAGAGTGCCAGCCGGAGCCCCCAGCCTCCTGACCATGAGTACTGTGGCACTGCGGCACCGGGATCCTGCGGGACTCAGGCAGCCTGGACGGGCATCTGCTCCTCGTCGTCCACGGCATCCAGTGCCACCGCCGGAAATTCGGGAACCATGAACTTCGGCAGGAGAAGCTGCACCAGCGGCCCGATCGCCAATGCGTAAACTACCGTGCCCACGCCGATGGAACCGCCCAGCAACCACCCGGCCGCCAGCACCACAACTTCGATCCCCGTCCTTGACAGGCGAACTGACCAGCCGGTCCTGCGGGCCAGGCCTGTCATCAGCCCGTCCCTGGGCCCTGGGCCGAGGCGTGCACCGATGTAGCAGGCGGAGGCGATCCCATTCAGGAGCACCGCACCCACCAGCAGCGCGATCTGCCCGCCAAGGTGGGAGAACTCCGGGATCAGGAGTAATCCGACGTCGGCAAATACGCCCACCAGCACTGCATTGCTGAGCGTGCCGATCCCAGGCCGCTGCCGGAGCGGAATCCACAGGAGCAGTACAAGGAAGCTCACCACCACAACCACCATGCCGATGCTCCAGCCCACCTTGCCGGCAAGGCCTTGGTGGAAAACGTCCCAAGGGTCCAAGCCGAGGGCTGCCCGGATAAACATGGCCAGGGAGAATCCGTACAAGGCAAGGCCAATAAAAAGCTGAGTCAATCGTCGTGTCATCACTGAACCATGTTCTCCACAACTGGCCTTGTAATCCATAGCCAGTCTGCGATACTGGCCTTATGGCTGGCTCCTTGAATCCCAGTGCGCTGTCGCGTCTCCTCGGTGAGTGGAACCTTGGTGCCGCGCCCGCCTATCGCGAACTGGCCGACGTCGTCCGCCTCCTGATCCTGGACGGGAGGGTGCCGCTTGACGTGGCCCTTCCGAGTGAGCGGACCCTGGCATCCACTTTGGATATCAGCAGGACTACGGTCACCGCCGCTTATGGAAGCCTGCGGGACCAGGGATTCCTCAGCAGCCGGCAAGGCAGTCGCGGCCGCACATGTATCCCGCAACGCACACTTCCGGGGGAGAATCCGGTAGGGGCCGCCGGGGCCTTAACCGCCAGCCCTGGCCTGGCGGTACCTGAGGGGCTTCTTGACCTCGCTTACGCCTCGCTGCCGGCCAGTGGCGAGGTGGTCCACCGGGCGTTCGCGGCAGCAATCACTGAATTGCCTGCGCTGCTGCCGGGGTTTGGGTATGACACCCTGGGCGTGTCGGCTCTCCGCCAGGCCATAGCAGCCCACTACAGCAGGGCAGGTGTTCCCACTGATGAAGAGCAAATCCTGGTCACATCCGGAGCCCAGCACGCCCTGAACATTGTGTTGCGCACCTTGGCAGGCCGGCAGGACCGGGTACTCGTGGAGCAGCCCACGTACCCCAACGCCCTTGACGCTATTCGTGCCGCCGGCTGCCGCCCGGTTCCCGTTCCCTTGCCTTCTGCTGGCGGTTTGGGCTGGGACCTCGATGCCCTGAGTTCCACCATGATGCAGCTGCGCCCCAAGATGGCCTACGTCGTCGCTGATTTCCACAACCCCACCGGCAGGCTCATGCCGGATTCCCAACGACGCCAACTGGTGAAGGCGGCAGCAGCGTCCGGCACCGTTCTGGTGGTGGATGAAACGCTGCGGGAACTGAATCTCGATGGCGTGGTCACCACCCCCGTGGCCAGGTTCAGCTCTGCCGTCGTTTCCATCGGATCACTCAGCAAATCCCACTGGGCCGGTTTGCGTTCAGGATGGATCCGCGCAGACAGGACCTTGATCCAGAAGTTTGCCGCCGCAAGGAGCACCCTTGACCTCGGCGGCCCGGTGGTGGAGCAGCTGGCTTCGGCGCATCTGGTCCGCGCGCTGACTGAACCCTTGTTTGGCCGGCTCTCAGCTTTGCGGAACAACCGGTCGGTGCTGCTGGAACTCCTTCAGGAGCACCTCCCGCAGTGGCAGGTGGAGCGGCCGAGTGGCGGCCTCTCCGTCTGGTGCCGGCTGCCCACCCCAGCCAGCACAGCCCTGACAGTGATCGCTCCGGACTTCGGCATCAGGCTCGCTGCCGGGCCACGGTTCGGCGTTGGTGGAGCCTTCGAGCACTACCTGCGTGTCCCCTTTACCCTCCCGCCTGCACAGCTCGAAACCGCGGTCCATGCACTGCGTTCAGCCCAGGACCGGCTCAATGCCGCCCCGCAGCTCCGGCGAACCCTGAAGGAACCCAGGCAATCGGCCATCGCCTAGGGCCGGCCCCGGACGCGCAAACTGGCCGGGACACGGATATGCCTGCTGGACACGCAAACGGACCGAGGACACCCGAATCCGGGTGTCCTCGGTCCATATCCGCGTCGCCAAACCGTATGCGCGTCCTCGTGGCCGACGCAGCTAGACGTACACCCTCTGGAGGAAGCCGCCCCACGCCGCCGCAATCTTCTCTGAGCTCGTCTTCCCACTGAAATCATGGACTGTCATCCCCACCGCGGCGCCGAACGAGTTGCGGCCGAAGAACCGGTACATGGCCTCGGATGTGCGAAGCCCCAGGAAGTGCTCATTGGAGAAGTCCACTTCGCCGGAAAGGCGCCCGACGCCGTCGAGCTCCAACTCCACGGACTGCCCCTGAACGGCGTCCCCAACTCCGAGTGATTCCTTGAGCCGAATAAATCCCTGCGACTCCTGTGAAGAGGCGGGTGCCTGGATGTCAGCGAACGCGACGGGCTTCCCATTGAAATACTTCAGGTACTGGCCGAGGGTGTGGAGGTAGAACTCGGTGTGCTTGCTCGCGCCGTCGTACTGCTGGTCCCAGTCGTCCGTGAAGATGCCGCTGTGCACATAGTGAAGCTTGGCCCGTCCGCCCTCCACCGGTTCCAGAACGTGCTCCAACTGGTTGAACCAGCCGTCCGGACCGTCCATGCGGGTGACCAGGTGGCGGGGATAGTCGTCCACTGTCCTGACGGCCGGCCACTGGTCCGTCGGGAACATCCAGGCGGGCGTGTCCTTGGTGACGGCTTCCCAGACCTGCTCCGGCGTTCCGGGCAGCTCGGTATCGACGACGATCTCGAATTCACGGTTGTTGTCAGTCATTATCCTGCTCCTTGGCTGGGGTTGTGGATGGGTTTTTCGATGGTTTGAGTGTCGGGTGGAGGGCGACGACGAGCCTGTGCTTGCGTCCCCCGGACCCTTCGGTGCCGGACCCGCCGTCGTGATATTTATCTACGAGTTGTGTCACAGCAACGCCGAGCTCCTCCGCGAAAGCGGCGCGATCTGCCGCGGTCCGGAAGGTGATCTCGCCGTCGATGGCGAACGTGGCGAGTTTCTGCCTGGCTGCAGCAGCCCCGGCAATCAGCTTCCCCATCTCCTGGACTGTGCGGCCGGCGAGCGCCAGCAGCCAGAAGGCGGAGAACCGGTCCGAGAACCGGTGAGGATCGGGAGCTACCGATGCAAGCGCCACCGGCGAAATCAGGTACGACGCCGCCGTCGCCTGAAGCACGCGCTCCGTGACGTTGCCTTTGCGCCGCTCCTCCACAAGTTGCACCAGCCCGTGCCGCTCAAGCGCCTTGAGATGGTAGTTCACCTTCTGGCGCGGGAGGCCTACCTTGGCTGCCAGTTGCGTGGCCGAGCCCGGGTCCGCCAGCTCCTGGAGGATGCGGGTGCGGATGGGGTCCAGCGACGCTTCGGCGGCGGCCGGATCCTCGATCACTTCGATGTCCAACATGCTTAAAGTATGGTTACCGACAACTTTACTTGTCAAGAACTATTTTCCTGTCGGCGCCGAGTTCGCGGGAACCAGCCGAGGTCGCCGGAAGGTTCCGGCGGCTGGGACGGCTTCCGGCGAATTCGCCATCCCAGGGCCCAAGTAGAATGGACCCGTGATGCAATCCCCCCTCCCCGTACGCGACGGCGTGAATGCGACCCGCCTGCGCCTGCCGGTCGAGGGCCCGTGGACAACGGCAATGGATTACATGATGCACCGTTGGGGGCACATTGATCCGCAGGGAATTGAGGACCGGTTCGACGCCGGGGAGATTGTGGGAGAAGGCGGAATCCCCCTTAACCGGACCACAAAACTCGAGGACCACACCTTCATCTGGTACTACAGGACGTTGCCGCCGGAAACGCGCATCCCCGTGGAACTGAACATCCTGCATCACGACGAGCACCTCCTCGTAGTGGACAAGCCGCATTTCCTCCCCACAACTCCTGGCGGCACCTACATCCAGGAATCGGCCCTCGTGCGGCTCCGCAACCAGCTCAACCTCCCCGACCTGATTCCCATGCACCGCCTGGACAGGATGACGGCCGGTCTTCTGCTCCTCTCTACCAATCCTGAGACCCGCGGAAAGTACCAAGTGCTGTTCGAGAAGCGCCAGCTGCAGAAGGAGTACGAGTGCGTGGCCGCAGCTGAGCCCGCCGCCGGGTACGCCGCCGTCGAGTACCCGGTCGTGGTGCGAAACCGCATGACCAAGTCCCGCAGCTACCTGCTGGCTGAAGTCATCGAGGGTGAACCGAATGCGGAAACCCGCATTGAAAGGATCACAACGTACGACGACGGCGGCCGGCATCGCGCGCTCTACCGCCTGGAACCGCATTCAGGCAAGACCCACCAGCTCCGGGTGCACATGGCCTCGCTGGGGCTCGGCATCCTTAACGACGCCTTCTACCCTGACCTGTTGGACAAAGCCCCGGACGATTACAACAGGCCCTTGCAGTTGTTGGCACGCGGCGTGCGGTTCGTGGACCCCATCACCAAGGAACCCGTGGAGTACCGCAGCAGGCTGCAACTCAGCCATGCTCCCGCTGTTGCCTAGCGTTCCGCCGACGTCGGTCCTCAGCTGTGCCCCGATGTCCCTCGCACACATCCCCCGCACACCCCTGAGCTAGCCAAAAACGCGCCGGAACGAATCCGCCGTCGAGGCGCTGAAGAGCACGAACTCAACGAGCTCAAGTGAGCTTGCAGGCGTCTCCCCGGCGAAATTATCCAAGGCTGCCGACGCGGCTTTCGCAACCTCCCCCGCATCCCAGCCGTAAACTCCCGCACTGATGGCGGGAAAGGCGATGGATTGAGCGCCCAGCGAATCCGCGGCGCGAAGGCTTTCCCGGAAACACGATCTCAGCAGTGCCGGATCCGTCTCGCCCACGTGCCGATTAGGGCCAACCGTGTGGATAACCCAGCGCGATGGGAGGCGGAATCCGGGGGTGACCACCGCTCCGCCCACTGGCAGCCCTCCAGGCAGCAGAGTTACCCGGATCTCACGGCATGCCTCCAATAAATCGGGACCGGCCGCACGGTGAATGGCGCCGTCGACTCCTCCTCCCCCGAGCAATGACGAGTTGGCTGCGTTGACTATGGCCTCCACGGGGCGGGTGGTGATGTCGCCTTCAAGGATCTCGATGCGCATGGCTTAAGTCTGGCACTTACGTCCAACGGAAGGCAGGCAGGCCCTGCCGGAGAGCCGCGAGCAGGCATAGAATTGCCTTCGAGGTGGCGGTCCTACGCCGCTTGGGTCTCATGAGGTGAAAGGACCCATCATGGACCTCCCAAGGGAAATTCCCGGTGATCGGATGGCGGCCAAATATGCCTCCGCTGCCGCAGGACTTGGCGTCGTCGGCGTTACGACTCTCGGGCTGATGTTCGCCATAGAAGTGCCCAAGAACGGCCCTTTCATTTTTGGCACAATGAATGATTTCACCGGTGGCCTCTTCAACCTTGTGGTCATTCCCGTCATTCTTCAAGTGCATCGCCGCCTGGACCCCTCGCTTTGGACGCAGATCGGTAAGTGGACCGTTGTGACTGCATGCGTGGCGGGCTCAGCCAGCTCCTTCCTGCTGGTTTTCGACCAGCTGGATTTCGCCACCTCAACAAGTATCTCCGTGACGGCGATTATGATTCAGGGTGCGTGGTTCTTCCTTGCCCATCGGAGGCTGCTCAGGATGAATGGGTATCCAAGCAGCCTGGCCAAGCTCGGAGTGTTCATCGGCGGAGCGATGCTGGCTGCCCTCCCGTTGTCGGCTGTCGCCTTCACGGAAGCTGCACCTGAGTGGTTGCGTTGGACTGTCGGCAGTGCAGGGATCGCCTTGGGGGCAGCCGCATGGGTTGCCTGGCCCTACTGGTATTTCCGGGCCGGCAAGCACCTGAGCCATAGCGGTGCAAAAGCTCAACTGCCCACTGCCATCCAGGAAGCGTGACGCCCGAACTCCGGACGGCACGGAACCAACCCGCGGCAAGTACGGTATTTTGTGGCCATGGACATCGGCAATGCGGACAGCTGGGGAGCCGCGATCTATTTCTGGCTCATTCCCATGGTCTTGGCCGATGCGGTATTCCCCCTCGTCCCGTCCGAGATGGTGGTGATCACCGGCGGAGCACTCTCGGCCGACGGGCGCGCCAACGTTTTCCTGGTGGGACTGGTAGCCGCCTTCTCCTCCTGGATGGGCGATGTTGTGGTCTTTCAGCTCTTCAAACGCCGGCTCAGTCATGTGCTGGACAGATGGTCGTGGGGGCGGAAGGTCCACCAGGGCATGCATGACGCCATTGCGAAGGCCGGGCGTTCCTCCACCTACGGCGCCATCATCGGCGTCAGGTTTATCCCGGGGGGCCGGCTGGCGACGTCGGCAGCCGCCGGGATTGCCGACGTCACCACGCGCTCCTTCAATCTTTGCGCCGGAATCGGCGCCGTCCTTTGGGCCGTCTGGCTCGTGGGCCTCGGCTATTTCACGGGCACCGCCACTGGTTTACCGTTTTGGGCGAGTTCACTGATCGGCGTCGCGGTTGGCCTGGTCATCGGCGCGATTGTAGGCATGATCGCCACCCGCCGCCGAGGCAGCCGCTCCCCCGTCGAGGAACCTGAAGCAGATCCCAGCCCGTCCTGACTGGCATAACCTAAATCGGCGCCCAGCGTCCTCGGTTCCGGCGAAGCACCTGCAGGGAGCCCGTCATCGCGACCCGTTCGACGGCGTCGCGCATCATCGACGCCGACAATCTCGCCTGACTGTTCTCACCGTTGTACTCCGTCGCGTCCACGAGAAAGCGGAGGTTCAGCTGCGGCACGCCACCAGCAATGTTCAGCTGGTTGGATTCGACGTGATGGTGCGTCTCCAGGGCTTCAACTGCCGCCGCCATCACCGCTTCCGGTGGGTTACCAGGCCGCAGCCCCGTGATCTTGAGTCTGGTCTGGAACGACGGCATAAACCCCACCCTAACGCTCCCTCACCTTTCGCCCCCAAAACCCCAACCCTCCCTCACCTTTCGCCCCCAAAACCCCAACCCTCCCTCACCTTTCGCCCCCAAAACCCCAACCCTCCCTCACCTTTCGCCCCCAAAACCCCAACCCTCCCTCACCTTTCGTGAGGTCGGTGGAATTGGGTGCAGGATGTGAGCGAGGGTCACCCAAAACCCGCGAAACATGAGCGAGCGTCACCCAAAAACCCGCGAAACATGAGCGAGCGTTGCTGAGAAACCTGCGAAAGGTGAGGGAGCGTCGGGGCAGGAGGAGCAGGAGGAGGGGCAGGAGGTGGAGGCAAGGGGCCTAGCCGGTGTTGCGGAGCCCTGCCGCCACACCGTTGACCGTGATGAGCATTGCCCGCTGGAGGCGCTCGTCGATCTCGGCGCCGGAAATGCCCTCTGTGGCCTCGGCCCGGATGCGGCGCAGCAGCTCCACCTGAAGGTAGCTGATGGGGTCAAGGTACTGGTCGCGGATTTCCAGGGACCGCTTCAACGTGGGCTGGGCGTCGAGCAGGACGTTTTCGCCGGTGAGGTTCTGGATCTCGGTGACCGTGAGCTCGTACTCCGCCCGGATGGTGCGGAACAGGTGGTGCAGGTCTTCAGGGACCAGGGAGGAAACGTAGTAGCCGGCGATGTCCAGATCGGTCTTGGCCAGCGTCATTTCCACGTTGGACAGGACCGAGCGGAAGAAGTGCCAGCGGTCCATCATTTCAACCAACTCGTCTGCATGGCCGGCTTCCCGCGCGGCTTTCAGCCCGGAGCCGACTCCGAACCAGCCCGGCACGATCTGCCGTGACTGGGTCCAGCCGAACACCCACGGAATGGCACGCAGGCCACCCAGCCCGGCACCGGAATCCGGGCGCTTGGACGGGCGGGAGCCGATATTCAGCGAGCCCAGCTGCTCCACCGGCGTGGATGCCAGGAAGTAGGCCGGCAGGTCAGGATCATCAATAAGCGTCCGGTACTGGTCAAATGCGGCGTCGGAAATGATCTCCATAACGTGGCCGTAGCGAACACGCTCATCATCGGACGTACGAGGGCTGCGGTGCAGAGCTGAGCCTTGCATCACCGCGGCCAGGGAAAGTTCGAGGTTCTCCCGTGCCAGTTCTGGCAGTGAGTACTTGTCCGAGATGACCTCGCCCTGCTCGGTGAACTTGATTTCGCCTTCCAGCACCCCGTTGGGCTGGGCCATGATGGCATCGTAAGTAGGCCCGCCGCCACGACCAACGGAACCTCCGCGGCCGTGGAAAAGACGCACGCGGACACCGTGCTTGGCGGCAACATCACGCAGCTTCCGCTGGGTCTTGTGGATCTCCCACTGGCTGGTCATCACGCCGGATTCCTTGTTGGAGTCCGAGTATCCCAGCATGATTTCCTGGATATCCCCGCGCAGCCGGACCAGTTCCCGGTACGACGCGTTGGAGAGCAGTTGGTCCACGATTTCGGCCGAGGCCCGGAGCTCTTCAACTGTTTCCAGAAGTGGCGCGAACCCTATCCTGGCGTACGGCGCCTCACCGAAGAGGCTAACGAGGCCGGCTTCGCGCGCAAGCACAGCCGCAGCCAGCACGTCATCGGCTCCACGGGTCATGGAAATGATGTACGTCTCGATGACATCCGGGCCGTAAGTGCGCAGGGCGCGGCGGATCTCACGGAAGACGTCGTACGTGCCGTCGGCGGCGCCGTCGAGCTTAATGGGGTGACCGGACAGCGGACGGCGGGAGGCAAGTTCAGCGCCCAGCACGTCGAAACGCTCGGGGCGGCTCAGTTCGGCGTACCGGATCCCCGGTCCCCCGAGGCGGTCCATCAGCTGACCGACGGCGTCATGGTGGTGATCGGCATGTTCGCGGATATCCAGGGTGGCGAGGTGGAGTCCGAAGGACGAGATGGCTCGGCGGACCCTCGCGAGCGCACCATCCGCGGCAAGGGATGCGGAGTGGTGCCGCAGCGAGTTTTCCAGCAGCTCGAAGTCTTCGATGAGCTCGGCTGTGGAGATGTAGTCCCTGCCGTGCTCGTGTGCTGAACCGGCCCCCACCCGCTTGACCGTGTTCAGCAGCTTCGCCTTGATGCACGTCAGCTTGAGCCGGTACGGTTCCTGCGCGTTGAGTTCCAGGACGCGCCGGTCCAGCCCGGGCAGCTTGGCGAGATCCGCCTCGATCGAGTCGAGAAGTTCCTGGTCGGCACCGGCGAGTGCTGTGGAGTTTGACAGGATGGAAATCAGCTCGTCGATCATGGTGATGCTGATCCGGACGGCGTGCTGGTTCTGGAGTTGGAGGATCTCCCGCGTCACGGAGGCCGTCACGTTGGGGTTGCCGTCGCGGTCACCGCCGATCCAGGAACCGAAACGGATGGGCGCGTTCTGAGCCGGCAGCGTCACGCCCTGTTCGGCCAGGAGCTCGGAAAGATCGGTGAGCATTTCCGGCATCGCGTCGGTGAGGATGCTGTTGAGGTAGTAGATGGCGTTCCGGGCCTCGTCGACAGGAGTGGGACGGACCTGGCGGAGCTCGTCGGTCTGCCACATCTGGTCGATAACTTCGGAGAGCTGCCGGTCCTGCCGACGGCGGGCGGACGTTCCTTCCTCCGTGGATTCGGCCAGGATGTCCGACAACCTCCGGATCTTATCCAGCACTGACCGACGGGATGCCTCGGTGGGGTGGGCCGTGAAAATGGGGCGGACGTCGAGCTCATTCACCACGGTCTGCAGGACGGCGGGACCTGCCTGGGTAGCGATGTCGGCCACGGCCTTGGCCAGCCAGCCATCCTTCTCCTGCCGAGTGCGGAGACCGCGGACCCGGTGGACCTGCTCAGCCGCGTTGGCGAGGTGGAAGTAAAAAGCGAAGGCGCGCACCAGATCTGTTGCCTGCTCAAGCGGCAAGGAGCCGAGCAGCTCGCGGACCTGGGCGACGACGTCGTGCGCGCTCCACGGGCCTGTTGCCTGGGCGCCGCCGCGGGCCGCTTCCTTCGATTCCTTTGTCAGGAGCCGGACCTGCTCAACAAGGTCCAGCAGCTCAGGGCCATGCTGGCGGACCAGGGATTCGCCCAGGAGGGTGGACACGCGCCGGACGTCCGCGCGCAGTTCGGAAGCCAGGTCGGTGCTGGCGAAATCGGTGCTGGAATTCAAGGCAGTGTCAGCCATGGAAGCTATCTTTCGGAGGTTCGGAAAGGGTTCGGACTTGGCTCGTACACTGCGCTGGATACTGTGAGCCGGGTTACTTGTTCCTAGGGGATGTTACCCGCAGCACCCTTAGTGATGGGAATTTGTCTCAGAAAATGTCAGCGCAGCGGGCAGCTTGGTGCGGGAGGATGAGGGCGTTCAAGTGCGGCTGGAACCCGACGGGTCCGGGAGGGAAATCTTTCCCGAGTACACGGTGGAGGGATCCAATCCATTCCCCGACGACGGCGCCTCGTGCTTGTGTTGTTTCATTTCCTCCCGGGCAGCACCCGGAGCGTAGGTGGGTGCGCCGGTGGACGGATCAATGACCCCCAGCGCACTGCCCAGCGTTCCAGCCGCGCCCTTGGTATTCACACCGTGTTTCAGCATTGACATGCCACCCAGGGTAAACAGCACCACCAGAGCCACGCATACCAGGACCGTGATAAACGCCTCCGCCGCCATATCCTGAGCCTACGCCTGGAAGCGGGGAATGGACCATGATGGACTGCTGTTGATGCCAACGCAGGAGCATGCAGGAGCAGACGCAGCAGCGACCGCAGAACGTGAGGAACCATGAGCACTACGCCTGATGCCCAAGTGGAGCGTTGGCAGCGCTTCCGGAAGAGCCGGAATGCGGCCCTCGCCAGCGAACACGGCTGGCTGACGCTAACGTCCTTCCAATGGCTGGAGAACCGGCCGGCCCGGGTCGAGCTTGTGCCCGGACTCTGGTCAACAGACGGTACAGGCTCAGCCAAAGGCGCGACGGCGTTCCTCACCGCTGCGGCGAAAGACCGGCTCACACTGGTGGAGACCGGGGAGCCCGTTGACGGCACAATTTCTGCCTCGTTAGCGAACGAGGAATCGCTGATGTGGGTGCAGTTCGGCGGCGGGGACGGCAAGCAGGTGGTGGTGGAACTCGTCAGGCGGGCCCACAAATATGCCATCCGGACGCGTGATTCACGCTCGCCCTTATTCACGGAGTTCGACGGCGTGCCCACCTTTGACTACGATCCCGGCTGGGTGATCCAGGGAAGGTTCGAACCCTACCCGGAGCCCGTGGACGTGCCGATCGCCACTGCTAATCCCTTAGTGGACGGCGTTCACCGCTCAGTGGGGGAAGTGGTGTTCCGGGTCCCTGGGATTCCGCACGAAATCCGCCTCCATGCTGAGGAAGAGAAACTCGGGGCCCTCACAGTCACATTCCATGACGAAACGAACGGAATCTCCACGGATGAATGGCGCAAGGTCTTCATCCCGCGCCCACGCCCCGACGGCTCCGTGGTCATCGACTTCAACCGTGCCATCAACTACCCCAGCGCCTTCACTCCGTACGGCACCTGCCCCATGCCGGTCAGGGGAAATTCGATCGACGTCGAGGTGACAGCAGGCGAGAAGCTTCCGGCGGGAAGCCTCGGCTAGCACCGCTGGGCGGACAACTAGGCGATCGCAGACACTCCGGTCACCGCCCGGCCCACAATGAGCGAATTGATCTCGAACGAGCCCTCGTAGGTGTAGATGGCTTCGGCGTCGGCGAAGATCTTGGCCATCCGGTAGTCCGTGACAATCCCGTTGCCGCCCAGAATGGAACGCCCCAAGGCAACGGTTTCCCGCATCCTCGCGCTCGTATAGGACTTAGCAAGGGCCACCTGCGCCATGTCCGCCTTGCCCTGTTCCTGGAGTTGGGCGATCCGCACCATCATGCCCAGGCTGGCGACGGCGTTGCCGAGCATTGTCACGAGTTGCTGCTGGATGAGCTGGAACTTCGCCAGCGGTCTGCCGAACTGTTCGCGGTCCAGCGCGTATTGACGGGCTACGTCGAACGCCGCCAGCTGCTGACCCACCGCCTGCCAGGCCACCATGATCCGGGAACCGCGCAGCAATTCCTTGGTGTCTTCGAAACTGCTTATGCCGGAGAAACGGTCGGCCTCGGCAACCCTGACGTTCTGGAAAACAATGTCAGCGTTCTGAACCGTGCGCAGGGCGATCTTGTTCTCGATGCGGCTCCTGGTGACGCCCGGCAGTGTTGCATCCACAATGAAGCCCCTGACGGCGTCATCGGATTCGTCCCGGGCCCAGACCAGCAGGTAATCGCAGAACGTCCCGTTGCCGATCCACCGCTTTGCGCCGTTCAGTATCCAGCTGTCGCCGCCGTCGTCGGCCTCCCCCGTCGCGGAGGAGATCCGCCGGGCCCGCGTCTCCATTCCGCCGGCCACATCGGAGCCGTGCTGCGGCTCGGTCAGGGCGAAGGCCCCCGTGGTGCGGAGGTTAGCGGCGTCATGGAGCAGCCGCGCCCTTTGCTCTTCAGAGCCGAACCCATACAGCGACTCCACAAAAAGGTCGTGATGCACCAGGAAAAACGTGGCGATCGACGTGTCAACCCGGGTCATTTCCGCAATAACAAGGCCCGCGAAAAGGTGGCTGTAGCCGCGTTGCGCAGGGGTGCTCAGCTGTAGTTCCGCAAGCTTGGGCAGGATGTGCGCCGGGAATTCAGCGTCGTTCCACCACTGGGTCGCATACGGTGCGATTTCGTCAGCCAGGAACTCCCGCAACTCGTTCAGCTTGGCCTGTTCGGCGGGGTTCAGTAACGACTCGAACTGGAAGAAGTCCGCCGTCGGCAGCGATTCCAGCGGCGGAGAGTCAGCTGACAACCGTTCGGCCGTCATTTGGGCCCCATCCGGATGGCGCCGTCGAGGCGGATGGTTTCTCCGTTGATCATGGCGTTGTCAACGAGGTGGGCAGCCAGGTTGGCGTACTCCTCCGGCCGGCCCAGGCGTGCGGGGTGCGGCACCTGCTGGCCCAGCGATTCCTGCGCTTCCCGGGGCAGCCCGGCCATCATCGGCGTTTCGAAAATTCCTGGGGCGATGGTGTTCACCCGGATCAGCGACCGCGCCAGTTCGCGGGCCAGTGGAAGGGTCATGGCTGCGACAGCACCCTTGGACGCAGCATACGCAGGCTGGCCAATTTGCCCCTCAAAGGCGGCGACCGAAGCCGTGTTGATAATGACTCCGCGTTCGGGCCCGCCCAGTTCCGTGGTCACCGGCTCAGTGGCCGCCATGGCTTCCGCAGCGAGCCTCACTACATTGAAGGTGCCCACGAGATTGATCTGGATTACGCGGTTGAAGGCCTCCAACGGGAGCACACCATCGCGGCCCAGGACTTTACCCGGTGTGGCGATGCCCGCACAGTTCACCACTATCCGCAGCGGCCCCAGCGCCGTGGCGGCGTCGACGGCGGCCTGAACGTCACGTTCGTCTGTGACGTCTGCTGCTGCAAAGACGGCAGAGCTCGACGGCGGGCTCCCGGCGTTCGTGGGCCCGGGGAACGCGCGGCCGGGGTTCGCGCGGCCGGAGAACGCCCTGCCCGCTTCGTTGAGCTCAGCGGCGTAGGCGGCACCGGAGGAGGAAGCGAGATCCAGGAGGACCACTGAAGCTCCCGCCTGGAAAAGACGCCTGGCCGTCGCTGCACCCAGCCCGGAGGCTCCCCCTGTTATTAGCGCGACAGCACCGCTGATATCCATGCATCCTCCTTGATGTGGAACCCGGCCTGCCTCGACCGTTAGTTAATGCATGTTAACTGGAATTCCCGGAGAAAGCACCTCCGCCTGTTGCCGGCAGGGCCGTTAGGCTGGAAACATGAGTGACCCCAACGCTCCACTGCCTCCGTACGCCAAGGATTCTGTTAGGGATTCACTCTGGGCTTCCCGGGCGGACGAGGCTGCCAGGTCGGTCACCCGGATGTTTGGGCATCGCGTGTGCTTACTTCCCGGAACGCATCTTGCCGCCGTGCAACGCCCCTCCGGCCGCCTGCCAAGCCCCACCAAACCCTGGCATTACTGGTGGCAGGCCCATTACCTCGATTGCCTGGTGGATACAGGCAGCCGCGAGCTGGCCCACAAACGCCCGTTCGACGGCGCTAGACGGCCGAGTGCCGCGAAGTTGGCTTCACGCCTGGTCACTGGCATCAGGCTCCGAAACCTCCTGACGTTCGTCAACAGTTACTACGACGACATGGCCTGGCTTGCGCTGGCTGCGCAGCGCCTCCAGAAGCTGGCAGAGGAATCCCGGGGAGTGGGTCGCCGCAGAAATGAAAGGGCACTGAGAGCACTCGAGCTGCAATTTGATTCCGCCTCAACACACCACTTGGGCGGGGGCACTTTCTGGAACACCACGCGCGACTTCAAGAACACTCCCGCCACAGCGCCAATAGCCCTCTTCTACGCACGGAACGGGAACACAGCCAAGGCGCAGGAACTGTTGGATTGGCTGGCTGCAAGACTGTTCGACCCCACCAAAGGACTGTATCTCGATGGGCTGCGAATACGCCCGGACGGCAGCGAGGAGCTGGTGGGTGCCGTTTACACCTACAACCAAGGCCCTGTACTGGGAGCCTTGTTAGAGCTGGGTGGCGTCCAGAACCTGAAACGAGCGGCGGCTTTGATTGAAGCAGTTGATCGCGAGCTCACCCGGCCGGGGCACCCAGGAGCAGGTAAGGACCTCCGGGTACTCCGCGGGGAGGGCACTGGCGATGGCGGACTTTTCACGGGAATCCTGGCAAGATACCTCGCGTTGGCAGCCGCCGATCGACGGCTTCCGGCATCCAGCCGCACAGTTGCCTCCCAGCTGGTCGTGGACACTGCCGGGTCGTTGTGGCAAGGCCGACGCCTGATCGCAGCCGGAGAACCATTGGCGAAGTACGGAGGGACGATGGTTTTTTCTCTAAACCCGGAAATTCCGGCGACCGTCACCTGCCCGCCGGGTGCCGCCCTCGAGCTTTCCACGCAACTGCAGGCATGGATGATTCTGGAGGCTGCCGCGACCGTCGGGGACGCGGCTAGCAGTGGGTACTTCAATTAGGGCACGCAACATTGCGGTAATCCTTGTGATACTGGTCACTTAATCCGACTGCGACTTGGAAGTAAGGTTTGGCTAACCTACAGTTTCCCCGTGAGCACCCCTGATTTTCCTTGGCTCACGGGACTCCGGTCCGCTGACTTTTCCCCAGAAAGAAGCCCCCATGAAGATCCGCACTAACGCGCTGGCAGGAATAGCACTCCTCGCCACCGCCACTCTCGGCCTGGCAGCCTGTGGCTCCGGTTCGGCCACTCCCGCGGCAACCGGAGCCGCCGATTCCGGTGAGATCACCGTCTACAACGCACAGCACGAATCGATGACCAAGGCCTGGGCCGAGGAATTCACCAAGGAGACCGGCATCAAGGTCACCCTGCGCCAGGGCAAGGACAGCGAAATGTCCAACCAGATCATCCAGGAGGGCGACAAGTCCCCCGCGGATCTCTTCATCACCGAGAACTCCCCGGCAATGACGCAGGTGGAGAACGCCGGGCTGTTCGCTGACCTGACCGACGAGGTCAAGAAGCAGGTTCCTGAGGAGTACCGTCCCTCCACCAACAAGTGGACCGGCGTCGCTGCACGCTCCACCGTGTTCGTGTACAACAAGGAAAAGCTGACTGAAGACAAGCTGCCCAAGTCCCTCGCGGACCTGGCTAATCCTGAATGGAAGGGCCGCTGGGGCGCCTCCCCGTCAGGTGCCGACTTCCAGGCCATCGTCTCCGCCTACCTTGAGCTCAAGGGCGAGGCTGAGACCGAGAAGTGGCTGACCGCCATGAAGGAAAACTTCAAGGGCTATCAGGGCAATGGTGCCGTCATGAAGGCCGTCAACGCCGGCGAGATCGAGGGTGGCGTGATTTACCACTACTACTACTTCGGCGACCAGGCGAAGACCGGCGAAAACTCCAAGAACATCGCCAGCCACTACTTCAAGAACCAGGATCCAGGCGCATTCGTCTCCATCTCCGGCGGTGGCGTACTCAATTCCTCCAAGAACAAGGCGAACGCCGAAAAGTTCCTCGCTTTCATCACCGGCAAGAAGGGCCAGGAGCTCCTCCAGACGGGCAAGGACTTCGAGTACGCGGTTGGCTCTGACGTTCCTTCCAACGAGAAGCTCACCCCGCTGGCAGAGCTGGAACCTCCCACAGTGGACGCGTCCAAGCTCAACTCCAAGAAGGTCACCGAGCTGATGACCAAGGCCGGGCTTCTCTAATAATCAATTCCCCGCAGTGATCGCATCGCCAACCGTCGCCACCAGGGCGGCCAAACCAATGGCGGGCAAGGGTAGCAGCCCTCGCCCGCCATTGGTCGTTGCATTACTGGCCATAATTTTGGCGATTTTTTCCCTGCTTCCGCTGGGCTATGTGATCTACATGACGGCGGTCACCGGCTGGGAAACAAGCATCGAGCTGGTTTTCCGGCCCAAGGTGGGTGAGCTGCTCACCAATACCCTGCTGCTGATGCTGATCGTTGTTCCGGCAACCCTGGTGGTGGGTGTGGGCAGCGCCTGGCTCGTGGAGCGCACCACGCTCGGTGGCCACAAGGTCTGGGCGGTGCTGTTGGCCGCCCCGCTCGCAATTCCGGCATTCGTTAACAGCTACTCCTGGGTATCGGCCATCCCTTCCCTGGAGGGCGTCTGGTCCGGCTCCCTGATCGCGGTACTTTCCTATTTCCCCTTGGTCTACATTCCGGCCGCTGCCACGCTAACGCGCCTTGATCCTGCGATTGAACAATCCGCCGCTGCCCTTGGGCTGGGGCCATGGCGGGTCTTTTTCCGGGTGATCCTCCCCCAGCTGCGGCTGGCCATCACGGGCGGAGGACTGCTTGTGGGGCTCCACCTGCTGGCCGAATACGGCGCCTTTGCCATGATCCGCTTCGAGACCTTTACGACGGCGATCATGCAGCAGTACGCTTCCACTTTCAACGGCACCGCCGGGAACATGCTTGCCAGCGTCCTGGTGTTCTTCTGCCTGATCCTGCTGGTGCTTGAAGTCCGGAGCCGCGGCAGCGCGCGCTACGCCAGGATCGGCTCAGGTGCCCAAGCCAAGCCGCACAGGCTCGCCCTTGGCCGGTACCACACGCCAGGTCAGCTGGCCATGACGGTGCTCACCGCGTTGTCGCTGGGCCTGCCATTGTGGTTCGTGATGCGCTGGATCGTGGCCGGCGGGGCCGAAATCTGGGACCTTGATGAACTGCTCCCCGCGCTGCTGCAAACCCTGGGACTGGGGCTGGCTGGCGCAGTGGCTGCCACCGTCGTCGCGTTTCCCATGGCGTACCTGGCCGTGCGCCACCCCGGCTGGTTCAGCAAGTCCCTCGAGCTTTCCAACTACATCACCAGCTCAATGCCCGGAATCGTGGTGGGCCTGGCGTTTGTGACGGTTGCCATCAATGTCATGCCGGACCTTTATCAAACCACCGGCTTGTTGGTGGCAGCCTATGTCCTTCTATTTATCCCGCGCGCCCTGGTAAATCTCCGGGCCGGATTGGCGCAGGCTCCCAAGGAGCTGGACGAGGCAGCCAGGGCCCTCGGGAAGTCGCCGTTCCTGGCCTTTATCAGGGTTACGCTCCGCTTGAGCGCCCCGGCCGCGGCCGGCGGAGCCGCTTTGGTCTTCCTCGCCGTCGTGACGGAACTGACAGCGACATTGCTGCTGTCCCCCAGCGGCACCACCACCCTGGCCACATCATTTTGGAACAAGAGCAGCGAGATCGACTATGCCGGCGCAGCACCCTATGCGCTGCTCATGATCCTGCTGTCCGCACCCATGACCTACCTTCTCTTCCAGCAGTCCAAGAAAGCAGCGGGACAGTGACAGAACAAGCGCCCTCACGGCTCCCCGAACCCCGCATCTCCGCCTCGGTGGAGCCGACTACCAACAGTCACCTGGTTATCGAGTCAGTCACGAAAAACTTTGGTTCCCAGGCCGTCCTCAAGGGCGTCAACCTCTCGGTAGCCAAGGGCGGAACCACCGCGATTGTTGGGCCTTCAGGCTCCGGTAAGACCACGCTCCTCCGCCTCATCGCAGGCTTCGAGCACCCCGGAACGGGGACCATCGAGCTGAACCGGAAACCTGTAGCGGGCGACGGCGTCTGGATCCCCGCGCACAAGCGCCACGTCGGGTATGTGGCCCAGGACGGCGCGCTGTTCCCGCACCTGACAGTGGGACAGAACATTGCGTTCGGACTCGAGCACCGGAAGCTGGCGGGAGGCCGGAGGGGTATCTCGGCACGGGTCGGGGAACTGCTGGACATGGTCTCCTTGGATGGCTCGATGGCGAAACGCCGGCCGCACCAGCTCTCCGGTGGGCAACAACAGCGGGTGGCCCTGGCCCGTGCCTTGGCGCGGGAGCCGGAACTGATGCTCCTCGATGAGCCCTTTTCGGCACTCGACGCCGGCCTCCGCGTGGCCACGCGGCGCGCGGTTGCCAAAGTACTCAACGAAGCCGGCGTCACCACCATACTGGTCACCCACGACCAGGCCGAGGCGCTTTCCTTCGCGGACCAGGTGGCGGTGATGCGTGGCGGCAAGCTGGCCCAGATCGGCAACCCGTTTGTGGTGTACACACGTCCCACCGACCGGGCCACGGCCGAGTTCCTGGGTGACGCCGTTATCCTGGACGCCTGGATGGAAGGGTCATTGGCCACGTGCTCCCTCGGGGGAATTCCTGTCCGGAGGCCCCCCGCCCAGGGCCTGGTCCAGCTCATGCTCCGGCCCGAACAGATCCGCATTGCCGAAGACGGGCCCATCCGCGGCGTAGTTGTGGACACCGACTATTTTGGGCCCGAGACCACAGTGCGGCTGCAGCTCGCCATTCCACCGGAACTTGCGGCAGGGGCGACGGCGGATCACCGGTACCCGGGTGGGGGCGAAATTATTACCATCCGCCACTGGAATGCCTCCATTGCCCGGCCCGGCATGGAACTCTGCCTTCGCGTGGTGGGAGAGGCTGTGGCTTTCCCCGTAGGCGGCTAGGCCTATGGGTAAGAAATCAGCTGATCGTTGAGCTCCTGTGCCTCCCGGTAGTAATCCAGCAATGTCAGGTTTGCCGCCGCGGCTGGGTCCAGGATGACGACGGCCTGAGGATGCAGTTGCAGCACCGAAGCAGGGCAATGGGCGCTCACCGGCCCTTCGACCATCGCACGGACTGCAGCGGCCTTATTGGCGCCCATTGCCACAAGGACCGCCTGACGAGCTTCCCGGATGGTCCCCAGCCCTTGGGTCAGGCATAGTCGCGGGACACTCCCCTCCGCAAAGAAGCGGGCATTGTCCTCCCGCGTCGCTCCCGCCAGGGTTTTCACCCTGGTCCGGGACTCCAGGGACGACGTTGGTTCGTTAAAGCCGATGTGGCCGTTGGCGCCGATACCCAGGATCTGGACGTCCACCCCTCCGGCGGACACAATGGCGGCATCGTAGCGCTCTGCCTCTTCCCTCAGGTTGCAGGCGTCTCCGCGAGGAGTGAAAAGGTGTTCGAGCGGCAGGTTCACATGATCCACGAATTCCCGCCGGATGGTCGAACAATAGGACTGTTCATGTCCGGCCGGCAGCCCGGCATACTCGTCGAGTGTGAAGGCCCTGACCTGGCTGAAACTGAGTTGCTCCTCGCGGTGGCGCCGGATGAGCTCCAGGTACGTCGTCCTTGGGCTGCTGCCGGTAGCCAGCCCAAGGACCGCCGGGCCGCGCCGGATGCGGGCTTCAATAACGTCGGCAGCCCGCGCACCCACCTGTTCGGCTGATTCACACAGCACTATCTGCACGATCACTTCCTTCCTGTTTAATTTGTGCGCCGCCTCGATAGACCTGCAGCACTTCCAGTTCGTCATTGGCCACAAGCAGGTCTGCCCTGTATCCCTTCACGAGGGCGCCAACGTGCTTAAGGTTCATAAGGCGGGCCGGGGTGAAGGACGCGGCGGTGACGGCATCAGTCAGCGGTATTCCCCATTCGACGCACCGCCGCACGTTTCCCAGAAGCCTGCTGGTTCCGCCTGCGATGGCCCCGGGCACCCCCTCTCCGCGGATCGGGTCCAGCCGGGCAATTCCGCCACGAACCGTCACTTCCAAGCTGCCAAGGGTGTACGGGCCATCAGCCATCCCTGCTGCTGCCATCGCATCTGTAATAAGCGCGATTGACCGCGGACCTACGAGGGCGAAGACCATACGGACGATCTCAGGGTCAAGATGAACGCCGTCGGCGATGAGCTCCAAGACCATCTGTTCGGGGTTTTGCTGGGCTGCCTGCAGCAGGACGGCAACCGGTCCGGGCAGGCGGTGCCCGAGTGGGGGCATCCTGTTGAACAGGTGGGTGGCAGACCAAGGCTGACCGCCGTCCGGAGATGTCTCCGCCAAGGCTTCCCGTGTCCGGGCTGCCGTGGCATCCGTGTGACCGAGCGAGGGGACCACCCCAAACTCCCGGCACAATGCCACCAGCTCGGCAAAGTGCGCCGTCTCCGGGGCGAGGGTAAGGGAACGGACCGTGCCGCGGCCGGCGTCGAGCCACTGCTTCAGCAGCGCAGGGTCACCGTCAATAATGGCCGCGGGGTCCTGGGCCCCGCACATGCTTTTGGTGATGAATGGCCCTTCCAGGTGCAATCCGGCCAGGGTCCCCTCCTCCACCAGTTCCCTGAGCACCAGGATCTGTTCAAGCAATACCGCCGAAGGTGCCGAAACGAGCGAGGCAAGCAGCGACGTCGTCCCGTTCGCAGCGTGTTGACCGGCCGCTTGTCTTGCTGCCAGGTGGTCTGCCGAAAAGGTGTGCCCGAAGCCGCCGTGGCAATGCACGTCGACGAGCCCGGGCAGGATCAAAGGCACTCGCGTTATTTCGACGCCGACGCCGGTGGGCAGTTCGGCCGTCGGGCCGCACCACATGATGCGGTCACCTGCGATCACCACCGTTCCGTCGTCGATCACATCGTCGTCCGGCAGGCCGGTGACGAGCCGCCCCCGCAGCCCCAGCCCGCCGCCGTCGTTCTCTCCCAAAGTCAACGAACTGTCAGCTGGCATCGGCTTTGGCCATCGAGCCGTTCTCGTCAGTTTCGTCTTCGCGTCCCATGGTGCGAAGGTTCCAGCGCCTGATGACGAACCGGAAAACCACATAATAGACGGCGGCGTAGCCCAACCCGATGGGGATCAGCCACAACGGATTCTGGGCGATGCCGAAGTTGAGGAGGTAGTCAATGGCTCCGGCGGAGAACCCAAAACCATGATGGATGCCGAGGAAATTGACCAGCATCATCGATGTCCCGGTCAGTACGGCGTGAACAAGATACAGGGGCCAGGCCACGAACATGAAAGAGAATTCCAAAGGTTCCGTAATGCCGGTGAGGAAGGCGGTGAGACCTGTGGACAGCATAACTCCGCCGACAATCTTCTTCTGGCCTGGCTTCGCTTCCTGCCAGATTGCCAATGCGGCCGCCGGCAGGGCGAACATCATGATGGGGAAGAATCCGGTCATGAAGACACCCGCAGTCGGGTCGCCAGCGAAGAACCGGTTCAAATCGCCGTGGGCACCATCGTAGTCACCGATGATGAACCAGACGATGGAGTTCAGGATGTGGTGCAGTCCCAGCGGGATGAGCAGCCGGTTGAGCGTGCCGTAAACTCCGCTTCCCACCACCGTGTTATCGGCCACGGTATTCCCGACAGCAGTCAATCCCGTATTGAACAACGGGTAGAGGAGAGCCATAACAACGCCGATCACGATGGCTGCAAAGGACGTGAGGATGGGTACCAAACGGCGGCCTGCAAAGAATCCCAGCCAGTCAGGAAGGGTGGTGCGGTGGAACCGCTGCCACAGCCACGCCGTCGTAAGGCCCATCACGATGCCTGCCAGCACTCCGTAATTGATGACCGGATCTTTGCCGCCCTCGGGCGCAGCGCCAAGCACCAGCGGGGCCATAACTTTGAACACGTTGATCAGAACCAGGAAGCCGACGACGGCGGCCAGCGCCGTGGACCCGTCACCCTTCTTGGCGAAGCCAAAAGAAATGCCGACGGCGAAGAGCAGCGGAAGGTTCTCAAACAGGGCGCCACCTGCTGCACCTATGACCTGGGCAACTGTGGTGAGGGACTCGAACCGTCCGAGGAGGTCATCCTGGCCCAGGCGCAAAAGAAGGGCCGCGGCCGGGAGGGCTGCAATGGGGAGCATGAGGCTGCGCCCGAACCGCTGCAGGTTCTGTAGGGCCTTGCCGCTGCCCTTGGCGGCTTTTCCAGGGGCGGGCGCCGGCTCGGCCAGCGCGCTGCTTCCGCTGGGAGGGGCGGTGTTTTCTGAGCTCATGGGATCCTCATTTCAATGCTGTTCGATGAAGCTTGTGCGGAAGTGGGGGATTCAGTAGAGTCATTCCAGCTGGTTATAACCAGTGGCATTCATCACTTTGAGGTGTGCAGGGCTAAGTTGTCAACCACGATCCCGTAATGGGCATCATGACTCGCCAGCCAAATCAATGTGGGAACGACAAAACCTGAACTGGACAAGGAGTGGATATGTCGAAAGCAGAAATCATCCTCGCCGCCTTGGGCGGAGCGGACAACGTGGAAGAAATCGAAGGGTGCATCACGCGGCTTCGGACCGAAGTCATTGACGCTGGCCGTGTTGACCAGGCGGCACTCAAGGCCGCCGGCGCGCACGGGGTCATGATGGCGGGTACCGTGGTGCAAGTGGTCGTCGGCCCCGAAGCCGAGAGCCTTGCTGAAGACATCCAGGACCTGATGTGAGCACCGCCGCACAGACGGACGCGCTCACTGTGGCGGCTCCCCTGCCCGGTCTTCTCATTCCGCTCAGCGAGGTGCCGGACCCTGTCTTCGCCAAGGGTCTTGTCGGCAGTGGGGCCGCCATCATGCCTGACGAGGACGCCGGCACGCTCACAGCCGTCGCCCCTCTCGACGGCATCGTTATCAAGGTCATGCCCCACGCCTACATCGTGCAACACCCCTCCGGGCCAGCCGTGCTGGTGCACGTGGGAATCGACACCGTCAAACTGCAGGGCGAAGGTTTCACTGTGCATGCGCAAAAGGGCGACCATGTCCGCACCGGCGACCCCATTATCAGGGTGGACGCCACCTTTGTGCGGTCGAAGAACCTCAGCATGTGCAGCCCCGTTGTAGTGCTGGACACCGCACCCGATGCCGCAGATGTTCCCGCGACCGGCGCCCGGGTCGAAGCCGGCGGATACCTCTTCGCTCTGCCGGGAAAGTAAGAGATGGATACCGCCGGCGAGCTGAAGCATGTATGGGTGCGCAAACAGCTACAGGAACTGGTTGCCACTGAACTGAGGCCAGGGGACGCACTGCTGGGCGAGCGCCAGCTGGAAGAGCAGTTCGGAGTCTCCCGAATTACGGTGCGCCGGGCCATCTCCGATCTCGTCCAGGACGGAGCCCTGGTTCGGGTCAAAGGCAAAGGAACGTTCGTCTCGCACGGGCTGGTGCGATCAACGTTGCATCTGGCATCGTTCAACGAGGACATGCGGGCTGCCGGTTTCGAGCCCAGCACCCGCGTCATCACTGCCGCCGCTGCAGTGCCGCCGGATCCGGCAGCCGAGCACTTGGGGTTGGCAGCAGGGCAGGAGGCCTATCAGGTCAGCCGGGTCCGGCTGGCCAACGGGGCGCCCGTCAGCGTGGACGAGTCCTGGCTGCCGCCCCGGCTGCTGCCCGGATTGCTTGAAGAGGACCTCACCGGATCCCTCTACCGGATCCTGTCAGCCTCGGGCTATCCCGTACAGCATGCGGAACAGACCGTCGAAGCCGCAGCGGCATCGGAAACAGCAGCCGCCCTGCTGGACATCGAGCCCGGCGCACCTGTCCTGCTTTTCCGGCGCCGTTCATTCACCGGACCCACCGATCCGGGCACCCCAGTTGAGTACTCCACCTCTACATACCGCTCCGACCGGTACCAGATCTCCATGCGCCTGGAGCTCGGATAGGCCTGAGCCCGCCCGCGCCTGCTTGGAACACTCCCGCCTAGGGCTGGGGTTTGTCGCTTGTGCTGGCCGGCCTCTTCTTCTGGGGAAAGGGGCTTTCATGGCGGGCGAGCATCACCACGAAGTCCTCAATCCTCTTGGCACGGGTTTCGGGCTGTTTCGCGGAGGTGGTCCGGTAGAACAGCGCATACCGGTTGACTGAGGTGAGGACATCGAACATGGACTGCGCCTCGGGGACCGCGGCGATAGCGGCCGCGAGGTCCTCTGGAATCACGGCCGAAGCCTGCCCTGGATAGGCGGCTTCCCACCGTCCATCGGCCTTGGCGGCGTCGACGGCGGCGCGTCCTGCCGCAGTCATCCTGCCTTCCGCCTCCAACCGCTCAACGTGGCCGACGTTCCGGAGCGACCAGCGGCTCTTCGACCCCCGCGGGGTCATCCTCTGAATGTAGCTCGCGTCGTCGCGCCGCTTGACCTGGCCATCGATCCAGCCGAAGCACAAGGCCTCGTCCAGGGCGGCGTCGTAATCCAGTTCAGTGACCGAGCCGCCTTTCTTATGCAAGACCAGCCAGACCCCGGGACTGGAACCATGGTGGTCCTCCAGCCACCGGCGCCATTCGGTGGCGTCCTTCACCAGGAGTTCCTCGAGTTCAACAGCCATGGCTCAATTGTGCATGCCATGATGGCCCTATCCGACATCCAGCGCCAGCCCGAGGAGGCTTCTATGTTGCGCGTGCGCCCCATCCACTTCACTTCACACCTGGATCAGTGGTCGCTATTGCTCACCGCTTTGGGGATGGTCAAAACCGTCGACGACGGCGAATGGCAGGAGTTCGACGCCGGTTCCGGCCGGCTCGCCCTGCGGTGGGCCGATCCAGGCTCGGCTCAGGACGGAATTACTGTTTTCGGCGTCGAAGTGGGCGACCTGGACGAGTTTGCCCGCCGGACTAACCAGGCAACCTTGGAAGCAGAAAGGGCCGACGGAGCAGCAGGGGCAGACACTGCGGCAGCTGAAGCTGTGGCGGCCCTGGTCGATGCTGACCACGGCCTCACATGCCGGATACGTGCCCGGGACGGCTTCAGTTTCTTCGCCGACCCCGCAGCGCACGGCGCCAACTGCGCCGACGCGGATCCGGCACTCACCGTCGTCGCGGTCTGGTTCACGGAGGACACGGCAGGAGCGGCGTCCACCTTACGGAGCATCGGCGCGCGGCCACGACCCGTTCCGGACAATGATGAGACAGCCGATTTCACGGCGAAAAACGGCGGCGTGCTGATGGTGCGGCCCGGGGCGGCTCCGGCAAGGGCAGGTCTGGGTTTCGAATACAGCGGTGACCTGGATAGCATGCGGACACAGATCGAGTCGTCAGGTTGGGACGTTTCCGCTACCGAGGAAGCATTTAGCCGGACACTCCAGGTGCCAAGCCCCGACGCGAGCACAGCTGCGCACCACCCGGCCCTCTGGATTTCGGGGCAGAGGCCCGGCATCTGAAGCTTGTGTTCTCGCAGATCCCACAGGAGTCGGCAAGGAGTTCAGGCAGGGATGCGGTAGAACTTAACCATGAACGTGCGCACCCCTGACCCGAATCCCGGCTGGCTGTCCCCTGAGGACCTCTTCGAGGCCCGTGGACGCCTCCCCATGGTTTACGTGGAAGCTGTTCCCGTCCGACTGGACCCGTTGGGATTCGTGAACGAGGTCGGCACCCTGCTGCAGGCTGACGAGGACGGAACTATGATCCGTTCTCTGGTCTCGGGCCGCGTTCTGTACCGCGAAACCATTCGGGCAGCATTGTTGCGCCATATGGAGAAGGATCTGGGCCCGCTGGCCTTTCCGCAGCTTCCCATCAGCCCCGTGCCGTTCACCGTGGCCGAATACTTCCCCGCTCCGTCCCAGACCGGCTTTACGGATGACCGTCAGCACGCCGTCGCCTTGGCCTATGTCATCCCGGTGACCGGCGAATGCGAACCCCGCCAGGACGCTCTGGAACTCACCTGGATGACCCCCGAAGAAGTGCTTAGCCCCGGAGTCCAGCTCGAATTCAGCGGTGGCCGCGGAGCCTTGATCAGGCAGGCGTTGGCCTTCGCAGGCGTGGGCAACTAGGCTCCTCCGGAGTGCCGGTTCCTTTCGACTGCCCGGAGTCTGAATTGAACCGCGAACCTTCTCCTGATCTGTGGCCGGGACTCTCGCGGTTCCGGCGCATCCCGGACAGGGGGCCGGCTCCTTTGTAGACTGTAGGGCGGACCGCAAGAGAACTTTAAGGACTCCCGATGACCCAGCCCCCAGCCGCCCAGCACTACCGCGAACGCCAGGCTGGAGCCCTGCAATCCGGGGACCACCTGATCCTGCCGGGCGGTGACAGCTCGGCTGAGCTGCAGGAAGTGGAGCTCGAAAAAGACGACTTCGGTGCCCCGGCCCTGATCATCGCAACCCTGCCGGACGGCGTCACTCTCCGCATAGCGGTGGGCTCGTCGGTCCTGGTCGCCGACTCTCCCGCAGCGTCCCTTCAGCTGGTTAAGCACCCCGACGAGGAGGACGACGACGTCACGGCGGCTCCCGCCGTCGTCGTACCTCCGCTGCCGCCCACCCTCCCGGCCACCGTCGCTGGGGCCGCTGAAACTGACGCCAGTCCCGCAGCAGACGAGGAACTGGCACTCATACCCGAACAGCAGGGCACACCCGAGACTGTCGTGCAGAGAGCCGCTGAAGCGCACCCGGACGCTGAGGGTGTCCTGTTGCTCAGCGAACGGCTGATCAAAGGCATCAACACCAAGTCCGGAAGCTGCCTGAAGGACCTCAGCGACCTTGCCCACGAACTTTTTATCCTGCTCCAGGACCCGGAAAACGCCCTTGCCGTGGCAGATTTGCTGAACGTCCTGCCGTACGACGGTAATCCGGGCCGCTGGAGTTCAGTGGAGGCGGCGCTGGCCCTATCCAGCTATATCTGCCGCCAGACCGGGCAGGAAGAGCGCGCTGAGATCTACGAGAAACTCCTGCGCGCACCTGATTCACAGGAGTCGGATCCGTTCAAGGCACGGGTCAACGCCCGGGTGCGGCAGCGCTCCCTCAACGAACCAAACCTGTACGACAAGGAAATTTTCCGCTCCATCGATAACTCGAATCGGGATGCCGAGCGGGAGTGGCGGTTCCTCAGGCTTCAGGCGCTGCTTTTCCTCCGCGCCCACGGGGGCTCCGAAACCATCGGCGGCCCCGAACTGAACCGCAGGATCAACAACGAACTCGAGGCAGTGCGGGCCTGAAACTACCTGTTATCGGTAGCGAATTACCCCTGTACCCCCACTGGCAGGCATTGTAGATTCAAGCGCATGACCAACAATCTGAGCGTTGTCATTAATGCCGATGCACCCCAGGTGTGGACCATGTTGCGGGAGCCCGCCAAGATCGCCCAGTGGCACGGCTGGGAGGCTGACGACCAAGCCGAGGAAATCAACGAGATCTACTTCAAAGACACCGTGGTCGAAAGTCCTGACCACACCTCATTGACGGTAGATGGCGGGGACATCTTTACCCTCAAGCCGGTACCCAACGGAACCCTGGTCAGCGTGACCAGGTCGGCGTTGGACCACAATTCCGAGTGGGCCGCCTGGGACGAGGACATCACCCAGGGCTGGCTGACGTTCCTGCAGCAACTGCGTTTCGCTTTGGAACGCCATCCCCACGACAAGCGGCGAACTTCTTTTTTCTCCGTTCCGGGAACCTCCGGCTCGGCCATTGCGAAACTTGGAGTTAAGGACGCTCCGGCGCCGGGCGAGGATTACTCGCTGACGTTGGGCACCGGTGAGGAAATCTCAGGGCGGGTGTGGTTCAAGAGCAATCACCAGGTGGGGCTCACCGTGCACAGCTATGCGGAACACAACGACGGCCTGTTGATCGTCGCTGACCAGCCGGTCATCGAGGATGTCAGGCCCGACGGCGGATCGCTGGTGATCATTTCCACCTACGGGCTCGGGGCGCACAAGCTTGAGTCGATTCGGGCACTGTGGGACGAATGGCGCGGTGAGAACTACCCGTCGTCGGAGCCACTGCACTAGCGGGGGTTGGCTGAGCGGGGTTGCGGGTTCTGACTGCGGGCGCTCCGCTGGGCCCTCATAACGGTTTTCGGCGTACATGCTGGCACACTTGAACCGTGCCAGCCAACCGCTCCAAAATGCCTTACGAGTCCCCGGAGTCCTCCCCCACTCCGTCTGTTCCTGCCCTAGCTGTGCCTGCTCCAGCTGTGCCAGCGCGTGCTGTGCCTGCGCGTGCTGTGCCTGCGGGTGGACGCGGCTTCGCGTTCGCGGTGGGCAAAAGGCTCAGTGATACCAGCCAACCGAGTGTGGAACAGGGAGCCGCCAACGGCGGGGAGTTCCTCGGCCGCACCGGAACCATCGCCACACCGCATGGTGACATCCAGACGCCGGCGTTCATCGCCGTCGGCACCAAAGCAACGGTCAAATCCGTGCTCCCGGAAGCGATGGCGGACCTAGGAGCGCAGGCCCTGCTTGCCAATGCGTACCACCTCTACCTTCAGCCGGGCGCGGAAATCCTGGATGAGGCCGGCGGGCTGGGCGCTTTCATGAACTGGCCCGGCCCTACCTTCACCGATTCCGGCGGCTTTCAGGTGATGAGCCTCGGATCAGGCTTCAAAAAGGTCATCGACATGAAGACGACGCCCCTGCCGGATCAGCCTTTGTCTGACGACGCCGTCGCTGCGGGCAAGGAACGGCTCGCCCATATCGATGAGGACGGCGTGTGGTTCAAGAGCCACCTCAATGGAGACCGGCACAGGTTTTCACCGGAGATCTCCATGCAGGTCCAGCACCGGATCGGCGCGGACATCATGTTTGCCTTCGACGAACTGACCACGCTGCAGAATTCCCGCGGATACCAGGAGGAGTCGTTGGAGAGGACCCGTCGCTGGGCGCTGCGGTGCATCGACGAGCATTTCCGGTTGACCGAGGAGCGCGTGGGCAAGCCGTATCAGGCCCTTTTCGGCGTGATCCAGGGCGCGCAGTACGAGGATCTGCGCCGGAAAGCCTGCCGGGACCTTGGTGCAATGCCGTTTGATGGGTTCGGTATCGGGGGTGCCCTGGAGAAGGAGAATCTGGGCACGATTGTGCGTTGGTGCAATGAGGAACTGCCGGAAAACAAACCCCGCCATCTCCTAGGCATCTCGGAACCGGACGACATCTTCACGGCCATCGAAAACGGCGCTGACACTTTCGACTGCGTCTCCCCCACCCGGGTGGCCCGCAACTCAGCCTTTTACACACCTACTGGCCGCTACAACCTGTCCGGCGCCAAGTACAAGCGCGATTTCAGCCCGCTGCAGGAGGGCTGCGACTGCTACGCCTGCGCCAATTACTCCCGCGCGTACATCCACCACCTGTACAAGGCCAAGGAGATGCTTTCGGCCACGCTAATCTCCATCCACAATGAGCGCTTCGTGGTGAAGATGGTGGACGACGCCCGCCTGGCCATCGAATCCGGCGACTTCTTCGCCTTCAAGGAGCAGACACTGGGGCAGTACTACTCCTGACGCCCCGGGCCTTCCCCCGCCATCGAAATCGCCGGAAGGTTGCGAGATCGCCGGAAGTTCCCGGCGACTGGGCAGCGGTTCCGGCGACTTCGAGTTTTCCACATAGCGACGGCCGGCCCTCCCGGTGGCCTTGATCTGCACGGAAGCTTGTTCCATGACCCAACGGGAAGCCCTTTCACTGCCTGGCACGGGCAACATCTGGCGCACCGAGCAGCTGCTGGATCTCGGTTACGGATCCCGTGCCATCAAAGCGCTCCTGGATTCCGGCTCCCTTATTCGGTTGCGCCACGGCTGTTATCTTCGCGCCAGCATCTGGAACGAGCAGTCCCCGGTCGTCCGGAGCAGGCAGCTGATCTATGCACACGCGCACGGAACGCGCACGACGTCGACCGGAAGCTTTGTTTACAGCCACACTTCTTCGGCCCGTCTGCATCGCCTGTTTCTCTGGGACGTCGATGACCTCGTCCATCTCCTGCAACAAGTTCGGCCATCGAATGAACGCCATGGCAAAGACGTCCGATGTCACACGCGTCCCTTTGCCGAGCACGAGGTGATTACCCTGGGCGGGTTACGCACCACATCTCTGGAGCGTACGGCCGCGGACTGCGCCATGATGCTGAACTATCGACAGGCGTTGATCGTAATGGATCATGCCCTTCGTCTGGGCGCAGATGCTCAAGTGCTGCAGGCTATGTCGCAGTCATTGGATGGGCGCCGTGGGATCCGGACATTCCGTCGGGTACTGGAGACAGCCGATCGTCGTTCCGAATCCCCCGGCGAAACGCTCTCGCGGGAGCTGATTCTGCGGCTCAAAATCAAACCGCCCGAGCCGCAGTTCGAGGTCGCAACCCGCATCGGCAGGCATCGCCTCGATTTCGGGTGGAAGGAGGAGAAGCTGGCCCTGGAGTTCGATGGGAAGACAAAGTATTTCGACTACAAACCCACGGCCGAGGTGCTCTTCGAGGAGCGGCGAAGGGAGAATGCGCTGGTCGAGGCAGGCTGGCGGTTCATCCGGGTCGAGTGGAAGGACCTCTTCCGGGAACAAGAGTTCAAGAACCGGGTGTTGAGCGCCTTGGCTAACCTTCCGCGCTAACCCCCGATTTCGCCGGAAACCTGTCCAGTCGCCGGGAGTTTACGGCGAACCCGGATGTTTTCGGCGAGTTCGAAACGGCAGTGCTAAGACGCCGGCGGGGACTTAGGCGGCGTAGCTCGGCTCACGCTTCTTGATGTAGCCGATCACCAAGGAGGTCACAGGAACAAAGAGGAACTCAACAAGGGTCTTGTAGAGGAAGCCCACCACCACGTAGTTCACGAACCCGGCAAAGTCGTTGATGCCGATGACAGAAGCGGCAATGCTGCAGAAGATCAAGGTGTCCACAAACTCACCGGCTACCGAGGAACTCATGATGCGGGCCCACAGCGACTTCTCGCCGGATCGTGCCTTCATCTTCACCAGAATCCAGGAGTTGATGGTCTGACCGGCGAGGAATGCCAGCAGCGAGGCAAGGACGATTTGCGGAACCGGGCCGAGGGCTCCTTCGAGGGCGGATTGCTTGCTGGTGCCGAACTCGTCGTCGAAACCGGGGAGCGCAATGATGATCCAGTAAGAGAGGGACGCGAAGACAGACAGGGCGAAGGTGGTGATAATGGCTTTGCGCGCCACCTTGAATCCGTAGACCTCACTTATGACGTCGCCAAGGATGTAGGCCAGTGGGAACAGGAAGAAGCCGCCGTCGGTGATGATCGGGCCTATGGCGACGCCTTTGGACGCTCCGATGTTGGACAGGATCAGCACCACCGCCATGAACGCGAGCAGGGTTCCGAAGTATGGCGAACCGATGGAGGCGAACTTTGGGAGGGTTCGGACGGAACCGGTCAGGGGCAGGGCGTCGGGGCCCGGGGTGGAAGGCATGGGAGTGTCCGTTCGTAGTGGTTCGCTCGGCGGAGGGTGTTTACGTCCACCGGCTGTATTAGCACTGTCAGGTAATTCTGCCACTGACCCGGCCACCCGGCGTCGTGCTTAAGCAAGTGCCGTCAAGCAGTAGCCGTCAGACAGCGTCCGGAACTGTTAGGCAGCGTCCGCCACCAGCGACGCGGCCATCAGGGTCACCGTGCGGACAACAAAATCACGACGGCGGACAAGGCGCCCGGGAACGGAACCGGCCATCAGCGCATCCAGCTGGGGAAGGACGGTCCAGCCATCACACAACGTCACTACAGTCAGCAACAGATCGGCCGCGTCAGCCCGGTCGATTCCCGGCAGGACTTGGAGCATTGTGTCGATCTTCGCTGCACAGTGGCTGGCCCGCGCTTCCCGGTTGACCACGTAGTCACCCCGCTCGAGACCCTCCCAGAACTGCAGGCGTGGCAAGATGCCGTCCTGGCTGTGACGATCGAACAGTCTGCCGGCGTAGTCCCCCAGCGCTGCCGGCCCCTCTCCCTCAAGGGGAACTTCCGTTACCACCCTGACCAGTTCGGCGGCCAGCACCGCATCGAAAAGTTCATCCTTTTTGCCGAAGTACTGGTAGATGCGTTCTTTGTTAATCCCGGCGGCAGCGGCAATCCTGTCGATCCGGGCGCCAGCAAGCCCTCTCTCGCTGAATTCGGCCGTGGCTGCCTGCAGCAACAGAGTCTTGGTCCGTTCGATATCCCATGCCATTGCTCGAGTCTACCGTTTCCAACTAGATAGTTGCAGTTTTAGGCGGAACCGTCTATCGTCAGAAGCACCGAAATGCAACTAATTAGTTGGAGATTGAATATGAAGACGAATGCAGCCAGCGCACAAAGCAGCATCACGACGACGAGGGAGGCTTATGCTGCACCCGCCACTCCATTGGCAGCCGCCCACATGCCGTCAGTTCATGTGCGTGCACTGATAACCTGGCTGGCAATTTTTCCGCTGGTCGCCGGGGGGATGGCGGTCATTGCACCATTCTCCGAAGGCTGGCATCCGGTCCTCCGGGCCTTCGCACTCACACTCGTTGTGGTCCCGCTCGCTGTGTACTTCGTAGTGCCACGGCTGTTTAAGGGCTATGGCGTGTTGCGTCGGGGTCGTACGTCCAAGTAATTCAATGGGACTTACGTCAGCGGGGCCCTCAGCGGGGGTCCGCCACCTTGCCCATAAAGAGCGGCAGTCCCGTCTCGGTGTGGACGATCTGGTAGTGGAAGGGCCGGTCAAAATGGATCTCATGGTCCGGCATGGGTGGGGCGCTCGTGGCCCGACCGTTGATCTGGGTGACTGCAGCCGCGACTGTGCCTTTTTCAGCTACGGTAATGTTTGCGGCCTGAGCGGCCTGGGTGATGACCATCCCGGGCTGAATGTTGTCGAAGTCCTTGTCCGTACTGAGAGTCTCCTGCAAGCCGAGCGATTCGAAGACCTTGCGCAGTTCAAAACTGCTCTTGTGATCCCATTTGGGCAATGAAATCTCTACCATTTCAGGCACTGCACCATCCACGGAGTCGGCAATCTCTGTAAGTTCCGCAGCACCGATGTTCAGGGAATCCCCGTTCGCGCCCGTCGCAGGCAGGACAAGCCGCATCACGAACCCTTCGGCGTAGGGAAGATCCACAGCCTGCCATCCAGGGCCTTCGGCGTAGGCCATTTCTGCGAGATTGTTCATGGTGGGCACCACGATCTCCTCGCCGTTGGCCTTAGTAAACGGTGAGTCAGCGGTTCCGTTAGCATCAAACGGCGTTTCCCAGGCGGAGGCAAAGTAGAGCGCATTCAGCAGGCTGAACGTATTCTCCGGATCATAGGCGGCGGGCGCCTTTTTGATCCGGCCACCTGTGTTCTTGTCCACCCAGGCGTCCAGCGCGGGGGCCGTAGCTGCTTCGTCACGGAATTCCACGGGGTAGACACCCGTGCCGTAATGCAACCCCAACGTCTTGACGTAGTCGGGACCTGTGGGAACGTTCTTGTCGACAAAGAGTCCGTTGGCAACATGCATGACAGGAGTCCTGGGCGGGTTTTCCTCATCGACAGACCCGGGATCGCCGTCGAACTTCTGCAACGACTGAAGCAGGGCGTTCATGCCCTCGTCCCGCCCCTCCTCCGGAAGCCCCAGGACCCGATCAAGTTCTGCCGCTGTCTCCCCTGATGCACCTGAACGCAGCATTGACAGGGCGATCAGCAGGCTACCGGGCGAAGAAATCACATTGCCGTTACCACCCTCCCCGCCGTCGTCCAAGAGGGCCGTTCCGAGTGCCAGGGCTGAGTTCCGGTACTGCAACAGCTGGGTTTCATAGTCTGCGCGTTCCACGGTGACCCGCGAGACGCCGTCGGCTTTCAACAGTTCGGGAGCCGACGACGACGAACATGCGGTAATTGCCAGCGCTGCACTCACAGCAACAACCTGCGCTCTAAGATTCTTCACTGCTGCCCCCTCAGACACCTTGGATTTCAGTCAACCAGTTCGGGCTTCAGAGAACGATGCCGGAGGGGTCACGGTTTGCTGTCGTTTTGGTATCGACGCTCCCTCACCTTTCGCAACCTAAACACCAACCCTCCCTCACCTCTCGCACCCCAAACACCAACCCTCCCTCACCTCTCGCAACCCAAACACCAACCCTCCCTCACCTCTCGCAACCCAAACACCAGGGAAGCCGAGCACGCTCGAGCGTGAAAGAGCGTTCAGATTAAAACGGCGAAACGTGAAAGAGCGTCTAGGAAAAACCGGCGAAAGGTGAAGGAGCGTCGGGTGGGGCGGGCGGGCGGAACTAGCTCCCCGAGTGCGCCTGCAGGAACGAATAGACCTCGGTCTCGTCGACGCCGGGGAAGGCGCCTGGAGGCATGGCCGCCAGCAGGTGGGAGTGGGCACGGGCAGAGGGCCAGGCGTTTCCCGCCCACTCCGAAGCCAGCGACATCGGCGGACGCTTGCAGCAACTTTCATCCGGGCAGGCCGACTTGGAGCGCTCGGTGGTGTCCCGTCCCCGGAACCATTTCACGTGGGTATACGGCACGCCGACAGACAGCGAAAACTCACCAGCGGCGGAACGCTCGGTCCGGGCGGTGCACCAGTACGTTCCGGCCGGGGTGTCCGTGTATTGGTTGTACGCGCGGAACTTGTCCGGGACGTCGAACACCACCCGTGACGTCCAGTATTTGCAGGACGGTTGGCCCTCGATGGCGCCCGTGTGATCCTGGGGGAAGGTCACGCCGTCGTTCTCGTAAGCCTTGTAGATGATGCCGCTCTGGTGCGTTTTCTGGAAATGCGTCCGGATGCCCAGGTGCTCGGTGGCGAGGTTGGTGAAACGGTGTGCGGCTGTTTCATAGGAAACGGCAAAAGCGTCCCTGATGTCCTCGACGGCGATTTCCTTGGCCTGCTTGGCCTTCTGCAGGAACTCGACGGTGGCCTGCTCGGGGAGCATAAGGGCGGCAGCAAAGTAGTTGGTGGCCACCCGCTGCATCAAAAAGTCCCCGTAATTGGAGGGTGTCTGATGGCCCAGCACGTAGTGTCCCAACGCCTGAAGTAGCACTGAACGGGGGTCGTGATCCGTCCGCTGGTTCTGGGTGAGATAAATTCGGCGGTTCTTAAGATCTGTCACGGACCGCGTGGAATGGGGCAAATCGCCCACATGGTGAAGGCTGAATCCAAGGTGTGCGGCGATGTCGGCAATGACGTGCTGGGACAGCGGGCCGCTGGTGTGCCCCACATTCGCCAGCACCTTCTGGGCCTCGGCCTCGTACTCCGGAAAATAGTTGTTCCGCTCACGCATCATCGCGCGCAGTTCAACGTTGGCGCGGCGGGCTTCTTCCGGCGTCGCGATCTGCTCATTGAGCTTGCGTTCCAGCTCCTGCTGCAGGCCGACCATGGACTCCAGCACGTCCATGGGAAGCCGCGAGCTGATACGGATTTTGGGCAGGTTGAGGGACTCGTAGATGGGGCTGCGCTGGTAGCGTTCCAGCTCGATTTCCAAAGCCGCCCGCCGGTTGGGCGGCTCCGCGCCCAGCAGCTGCTCGATGCCGACATTCAACGCCGCCGCGAGCTGCTGCAGCAGCCCGAGTTTGGGCTCGCGTTTGCCGTTCTCAATAAGGCTCAGCTGGCTCGGGGCGGTGCCGACGGCGGCACTGACGTCGTCGAGCGTCATACCTGCCGCTTTACGCAGGTGGCGCACGCGGCGCCCAAGGCTGATGACGTCCAGTTCACCCGAAGCAGAGGACGACGACGGCGGTGCGGCTTTCCGGTTCCAGCTTGGAGTAGGCATTTCTGAAGAATACGGCAAAAACTGCATTTCTTTCCAGCAATTACCCCTAGTAAGCGTCTTGTAAGTGCAGAAAAGTAAGTCTCACGGAAAGAAACACCGCACCGGAAAGGCCGGCCCGGACTGCAACGGAGCAGAACGGGCCGGTCGGGGAACCAATACCGGCGCTAACCCGGATAACCGGATAAACAAGGAGACAAAGATGACTGCAGCATTTGAGCCCACCCAGCCGTCCGGCCAGGACACGGCAAGCGAGCTGGCTGCCGCCTTGGAGCTCGAGTGGGCCGCCAACCCGCGTTGGGAAGGTGTGACCCGGGACTACAAGGCCTCCGACGTCGTCCGCCTCCGCGGCCGCGTCTCTGAAGAGCACACTCTTGCCCGCCGCGGTTCGGAGAAGCTCTGGAAGCAGCTCACCGAGGAGCACAAAACCGGCCAGTACACCAACGCCCTGGGCGCCCTCACCGGCAACCAGGCAGTGCAGCAGGTCAAAGCCGGCCTCCGCGCGATCTACCTCTCCGGCTGGCAGGTGGCCGCAGATGCCAACAACTCGGGCCACACGTACCCGGACCAGTCCCTGTACCCGGCCAACTCGGTACCCACTGTTGTCCGCCGCATCAACAACGCCCTGCTCCGCGCCGACCAAATCGAATACTCCGAGGGCATCCAGACCGTTGAGGACTGGATGGTGCCGATCGTCGCCGATGCTGAGGCCGGCTTTGGTGGCCCGCTGAACGCCTACGAACTCATGAAATCCATGATCCAGGCCGGCGCCTCAGGGGTTCACTGGGAGGACCAGCTCGCCTCGGAAAAGAAGTGCGGTCACCTCGGCGGCAAGGTCCTCATCCCGACCCAGCAGCATGTCCGCACCTTGAACGCTGCCCGCCTTGCAGCCGACGTCGCCGGGACCCCGAGCGTCGTCATCGCCCGCACCGACGCCGAGGCAGCCACGCTGATCACCTCCGACGTCGACGAGCGCGACCAGGAATTCATCCTCCGCGAGGGCGGCCAGCCGGTCCGCACCCCCGAAGGCTTCTACAAAGTCCGCAACGGCATCGAACCCTGCATCGCCCGCGCCAAGGCCTACGCCCCCTACTCCGACCTCATCTGGATGGAGACAGGCACACCGGACCTTGAGCTCGCCCGTAAGTTCGCCGAGGCCGTCAAGGCAGAGTTCCCGGACCAGATGCTCTCCTATAACTGCTCGCCATCGTTCAACTGGCGCAAGCACCTGGACGACGCCACCATCGCCAAGTTCCAGCGTGAACTCGGCGCGATGGGCTTCACGTTCCAGTTCATCACCCTGGCCGGCTTCCACGCCCTGAACTACTCGATGTTCGACCTCGCCCACGGCTACGCCCGTGAAGGCATGAGCGCCTACGTCGAGCTTCAGGAAAAGGAATTCGCCTCCGAATCCCGCGGCTACACCGCAACCAAGCACCAGCGCGAAGTCGGCACCGGCTACTTCGACGACATCGCCACTGCGCTCAACCCGAACGCATCCACCCTCGCCTTGGTCGGATCGACCGAAGAGGGGCAGTTCCACTAATCCCCAGCCGCCCCCTCCACTCGTAAGCTCGCGAGGGAACCCGGCGGCCGTGGGCCCAACTTCCGACGGCGGTTGAGTTCGACGCCGGTGCTTGCGTCCGGCCTTTGGACCGGCATCGCTCGGCGTGCTATTCCCCATGGCCGGCTTCTTACCTCGCAGAGCGAGGACGAAGCCGGCCACAGGGCCCCTTTTACGCAGGCTGACGGATGCCCGGACCGCCGTCTTTGTGCCTCGCTCAGCGACAACCGCCGTCGAACTCCCTTCTCGTCTTTAAGGAGACAGAAATGAACAGCTTTACCGACAACTTCACTATCAATGGCATTACTTTGACCGCGCAGCCTATTTGCCGGCAGAACGAGGTTCTTACTCCGGATGCTTTGGCGTTCGTCGCAAAACTGCATCGGGCCACGGCTGAGCGGCGGCAGGAGTTGCTGCAGGCTCGTCGTGACCGGCGGGGACAGATTGCCAAGGGGCAGGACCCGCGGTTTCTGAAGGAGACCGAAGAAATCAGGAATGATCCCAACTGGCGTGTCGCTCCCCCGGCTCCTGGCTTGGAGGACCGGAGGGTGGAAATCACCGGGCCGGTGGACAAGAAGATGACGATTAACGCACTGAATTCCGGCGCTAAGGTGTGGCTCGCCGACATGGAGGACTCGTCTACGCCGACGTGGCGCAATGTCATTCAGGGTCAGCTGAACCTGACGGATGCGATGGAACGCCGCATCGACTTCACGAGTACCTCCGACGGACGCAGTAAGGAGTACAAGCTCCGTCCTGCCGAGGAACTGCCCACCATCGTGGTCCGCCCCCGGGGCTGGCACCTGCCCGAAAAGCACCTGCTGATCGACGGCGTCCCCATCGCCGGCGGCATCGTGGACTTCGGGCTGTACTTCTTCCACAACGCCCGCCGCCTCCTGGCGCAGGGCAAGGGACCGTACTTCTACCTGCCGAAGATCGAAAACCGGCTCGAAGCCCGCCTGTGGAATGACATCTTCATCCTGGCGCAGGACTTCCTGGACATCCCGCAGGGAACCATCCGCGCGACGGTGCTCATTGAAACCATCACTGCGGCCTTCGAAATGGAGGAGATCCTCTACGAACTGCGCGATCATGCCGCAGGCCTGAACGCCGGTCGGTGGGACTACATCTTCTCGCTCATCAAGAATTTCCGTACCCGCGGGCCCCGTTTCGTCCTCCCGGACCGGGCCCAGGTGACCATGACGCAACCCTTCATGCGCGCCTACACGGAGCAGCTCGTTCGTGCCTGCCACAAGCGGGGCGCCATGGCGATCGGCGGAATGGCAGCGGCGGTTCCCAACCGCAAGGATGAGGTTGCCAACGCCAACGCCTTCGAAAAGGTCCGCGCCGACAAAACCCGCGAAGCCAACGACGGCTTCGACGGTTCCTGGGTAGCCCACCCGGACCTCGTTCCGATCTGCCGCGAAGTATTCGACGTCGTACTGGGCGAGCGCCGCAACCAGCTGGACCGCCTCCGCGAGGATGTGATCCCGGACGACCGCGCGCTCATCAACGTGGCAGCCACTGAAGGGACCATCACCGAAACCGGCATCAGGAACAACATCGAAGTGGGCATCCGCTATATCGAGTCCTGGCTCCGCGGTAACGGTGCCGTCGCCATCCACAACCTCATGGAGGATGCGGCCACGGCGGAAATTTCCCGTTCCCAGCTCTGGCAGTGGATCTACGCACACGCGATCACGGACCACGGCGAAATCATCACCCGCCAGTGGGTGGAGGATCTGCTCGATGAGGAGTTCGCCAAGCTTGAACGGTTCGACGGCGACCGCTTCACTGATGCCCGTGACATCTTCGAAGAAGTCACGCTCAGCGACCAGTTCCCCACGTTCCTGACCCTGCCTGCCTACGCCCGCTTCCTGACCGAAGCCCGCGAAGAAGCGAGCGAAGAGGAACTCTCCGCCGCCTGATTTTCCGTTAGCTGGGCTGCCACGCCCTTCGCAACAGGCATCCCGATGGCCGGGAGGCAGCCCAGCAACGGAAGCACCCCCGAGCGGGATTTAAGCGGACGACGGCGCCGGCCGGCTGAACGCTATTTCGGCGCCTTTCGGACCGAAAGGGTGGTGCCAAGGAAGAACGCCAATACCGATCCGAGAATCATCAGGAGCGGCACTGTCCAGGAGCCGGTAAGTCCGTGCACGTAGCCCAGAAGGGTGGGGGCCACGGCCGCGAAACAGTAGCCGGTGCCCTGGACCACAGCCGACATCCTTCCCGCCGATGCCTGATCCCGGGCCAGCCTGATGATGGCGATGAAGATGATAGTGATACCCCCGCCCTGGGCGATACCCCCGAACGAGCACCAGAGCCACCACAGTTCCGGGGCAAGCAGCAAACCCAGGGGCACGGCCAACCAGAGCAATCCCAAGGTGACCGCCACTGCCGTCGTACTGGCAATCCTGGCTGCGAGCGGGACTCCGAGTCCGCCCACAATGGCGAGGATCTGGAACAGCGAGGAGCCGGCACCTGCCGCTGACGGCGCCATCCCAAGCTCGTCCGCCAGCAGCGTCGGCAGCCACGCCGTCACCCCGTAGTAGGAGAATGCCTGCCCCGCGAAGCCAAGAGTCAGTCCCACAGTGATCCACCGCGACGCCGGGCGTCCCGTTGCCGGCAGCCTTATACCGGCGTCAGCCAGGCGGGGACGGAACGCGTCGCCCATCCCAACCGCCAGGATCCAGAACACCACCGCAGTCACCGCGAACAGCCCCGTCGCGACCAGTGCGAACCTCCACCCCAACGCTTCGGCGATGGGAGCCGTCACCACGGACGTGAGGAATGACCCAATATTGAGGGCCGCCGTGTAGATGCCCATGGCCGAACTCTGACGGCGGGGGGAAAAGTCGCGGCGGATGATCAGCGGCACGGCGATGTTGCCAATGGTGATGGCAATGCCGATGATGCCCGTGCCCGCCATCACCAGAACGCCGCTTCCTGCTGAGCGGAGGACGACGCCGGCCAGGACTCCCAACAGGGTCAAAGTGATGGCGAACTCGGCCCCAAACCTGCGCGCGGCAAATGATGCAAGGGGTGAAGCCAGCGAAAAGCACAGTACCGGGATACCCGTCAGGAGGCCGAGTTCGACGGCGGAGAACCCCAACTCCCGCTGCATAGCACCAACCACAGGTGCGACGGCGACAAACGGGCCTCGCATGTTGAGGGCAATCAGGCCAATGCAGGCCAGCAGTATCAGCCCCTGCGGAATCCTGGATAGAACAGGTACTCTCGGCAGGAGTGACGCCCTCATGGGGTCCGAGCCAGGGAACGGGTCATCGATTTCATCATTTCCATTGCTATCACGCCAGGCAGCTTGCAGTCGCTTTCGCCGGAGCAGCTTGCAGCGAGCGAGCCTAGCCGACAGCTTGAAGCGTTGCCTCGACCACGGATGGAGACAGCACGTGCTGCGTCACCATCTGGCTGGCACCGAGTACTGCAGCCTGGTCCCCCGCCATGGACGACGCGATCCGTAAGTGGCTCGTGGCCAGCGGAAGTGAACGGCGATAGACCACTTCGCGCACACCGGCCATCAGGTGGTCTCCGGTCTGTCCCAGGCTCCCGCCGATAACTATCAGCGATGGGTTGAGCAGGTTAACCACGGTAGCCAGCACGTCACCGACGTCCCTGCCGGCCTGGCGCAAAGCCTGAATGGCCTGGGGGTTTCCCTGATTCACGAGCTCGAGCACGTCGCTGCCTCTTTGAGCAGCCAGGCCCTGGGCCCTGAGCTCCCCTGCAACGGCGGGACCGGAAGCGAGGGCTTCGAGGCAACCGTAGTTTCCGCAGCGGCAAAGCACCGTATCACCCCGCGGCACGCGGACGTGGCCAAGATCGCCGGCCGTTCCGTCTGCGCCACGCTGAAGGGTTCCGCTGCTGATAATCCCCGCACCGATGCCGGTAGCCACCTTGACGAAGAGAAAGTTCTCCTGCTCCGGCCAGTAAGCGTTCCGCTCCCCCAGTGCCATGATGTTGACGTCGTTGTCCACAAGCACCGGTACCGCCAGCGAGCGCTGAACGTAACGGACGACGTCGAACCCGTCCCACCCCGGCATGATAGGCGGCTTGACCGGCTTTCCGGTGGCATGTTCCACAGGTCCGGGCAGGCCTATTCCAATGCCGGCCAGGTGCGACGTCCCTACACCGGCTTCAGCCAACAGCAGCTTGCCTTCCTCCACAACCCGGCCAAGGACGAGTTCCGGACCCTCCGAAACCTCCAGGGACAGCCGGCGTTCGGCAAGGATGGTCCCGGCGAGGTCGGTCACTGCGACGATGACGTGGGTGGCGCCGATATCGGCGGCCAGAATCGAGCGCGCGGACGGGTTGAATGCAAAGCGCGACGGCGGCCTGCCGCCGCTGGAACTGGCCTCACCCGCGGGCCCTACCAGTCCGGAAAGCATCAAAGCGTCGATACGGGACGCAATGGTGGATCGTGCCAGTCCAGTGGTCAGCGCCAGTTCAGCCCGAGTACGGGGCTTGCCGTCGCGCAGGAGCTGGAAAAGGTCCCCGGCCCGTCCAAAGCCCCCTGCTGGTTCCGTTGCAGCGGCGTCAGCAGGTTCCCGGCCTTGGGCCCGGCTGGCAGTTGATGTCATGGATCAGTGATAGCACGAATGCTTATGAGTGTCACTCTGAAGAAAGAGTGAAAAGCTATTTGCAACTTTTGCTTGACGTTCGACAGAAGTCCCTCTAGCTTGATCTGTGAGGCCGCTCACTGCCGGATGTACTTTCCCGGTTTCTGGCAGCAGCCCCACGACCCCCCGAAGACGAGGAGAGACAGTGTCATACTCGATCCAGCTCTACACGGTCCGAAAGGCCCTGGAAGAGGATCTGGCTGGAACCATCCAGCGACTGGCCGACATAGGCTTCACCAAGGTTGAGCCCTACCGTTTCGTTGCAAAAGCCGCTGAGTTGAAGCTCGCGATGGCCGAGAACAACATCACTGCCCCGTCCGGGCACGCCCCTCTGCTCAGCGACGACCAGGACGAAATTTTCTCGGCCGCCCGGGAGCTGGGCATTGGAACTGTCATTGACCCGCACGTACCCCAGGAGCGCTGGAACTCCCTCGAAGACATCAAAGAAACAGCGGAACAGCTGAATGCAGCTGCGGCCAAGGGAGCCGAGTACGGCGTCCGGGTTGGCTACCACAACCATTGGTGGGAGCTGGAGTCCGTTCTTGAGGGAAAGACCGCACTGGAACACCTTGCCGATCACCTCAACCCCGACGTTGTCCTTGAAGTGGACACCTATTGGGCAGCCGTTGGCGGCCAGAACCCTGCTGAGCTCCTGGCCCGGCTGGGCGACCGCGTGAAATTCATCCATATCAAGGACGGGCCGCTCACGTCCGACCCGTCCAGCCAGACCGCCGTCGGCGACGGCAAGATGGCCATCTGGGACGTCTTGGACGCTGCGGGCTCCCTCGAAGCCGCCGTCGTCGAGCTGGATGATTTCCAGGGCGAGATGTTCGATGCCGTCCGGGACAGCTACAACTACCTCAGCACCGGGAAGGTGTCCGCATGAGCAGCGACTTCAATACCGGGCCAGTGGGCGTTGGCGTCATCGGCGCGGGCACCATCAGCAAGGAGTACCTGGACAACCTCACCAGCTTCGCCGATGTGAAAGTGGTTGCAATCGGTGATTTGTTTGAGGCTGCGGCCGCGGCTCGGGCTGCCGAGTATGGCATCCCGCTGCATGGCGGAGTGGAGACTGTTCTTGGCAACGCCGACGTTGAGATTGTCATCAACCTGACCATTCCCGCCGCCCATGTGGAGGTGGCGACGCAGGCGGTGGCGGCAGGCAAGCATGTCTGGAGCGAGAAGCCCTTCTCGCTGGACCGTGAAACCGGCAGAGGACTGCTGAAGGTCGCCGATGCTGCAGGCCTGAGGCTTGGCTGCGCCCCTGACACTTTCCTGGGTGCCGGGCTGCAGACTGCCCGCCGGATGATCGAGCGCGGGGACATCGGCGTGCCGCTGACAGCCCTGACGCTGATGCAGTCCCCCGGACCGGAATCGTGGCACCCGAACCCCGCTTTCCTGTTCCAGGACGGCGCCGGGCCACTCTTCGACATCGGCCCCTACTACCTCACCACCCTTGTACAGACCTTCGGCAGTGTCCGCCGTGTGGCGGCCTTCGGCTCGAAGTCACGGGAAACCCGTGTCATCGGATCCGGTCCGAAGGCTGGTGAGGAGTTCGCCGTGACGGTCCCAACGCATGTGAGTTCCATCCTCGAATTCGGCGGCGGAGAATCTGCGCAGAGCATCTTCAGCTTTGATTCGCCATACCCGCGGGCCGGGTTCGTGGAGATCACGGGAACCGAGGCAACCATCGCCTTCCCCGATCCCAACAGGTTCGACGGCGATGTCAGGATCTGCCCTGCAGGCTCGGACGACTGGATCACCGTACCCTCCGTCGGTTCGACCGCCAGCCGGGGAGCCGGCGTCCTCGAAATGGCGCGGGCAATCCGGGAAGGACGGCCGCATCGCGCCCAGGGCGAGCTGGCTTTCCACGTGCTGGACACCATGGCCTCGATCGCCGAATCCATCGAGACGCGGAGCTTTATCGACGTCGAAAGTTCCGCTGCCCCTGTCCCCGCTTTGCCGGAGGACTGGGACCCCGCCGCCGCCACGCTCTAAGCGCCAGTCACCGCAAATTCTCACGAGACGCACTTTTTGTGCTGCCTCACGCCCTAAAACATCCTCAGCTCTAAAACATCAGGTACCAGCTCGACGACGAGAAGAACCGGAGCAACCATGAAAAACCCCCTGAAAGTGCTGACGGCACTTGCCGCCACTGCAACAATGGCGCTGGGACTCAGCGCCTGCGGCGGCGGCAGCCCTCAGGCCACCAGCGACACCATCACCTACTGGGCCTCAGACCAGGGCAACAGCCTGGATGACACCGCAGCCAAGCTGCAACCGTCACTGGACCGCTTCACGGAGAAGACCGGAATCAAGGTCCAGCTCGAAGTCATTGGCTGGACCGACCTCTACAACAGGATCCTCACTGCCGTCACAAGCGGCGACGGTCCGGATGTCTTGAACATCGGAAATACGTGGGCAGTGACGCTGCAGGAGACCGGCGCCTTCGAACCGGTGGAAGGTGGCCTCCTGGAGGCGGTGGGCGGCAAGGACCGCTTCCTCCAGACCAGCTGGGCGACCGGCGGCGCCGAAGGAAAGACCCCGACGTCGGTGCCGCTTTACGGCCTGGCATACAACATGTATTACAACACCAAGATGTTCAAGGAAGCGGGCATCGAAAAGGCTCCCGTCACGTGGCAGGAATTCGTCGAGACTGCCAAGAAGCTCACCAAGGACACCAACGGCGACGGCAAGCCTGACCAGTGGGGTTTCACTGCCGCAGGAGCTTCGGTTTCAGCCAACTCACACCAGGCCTTCGTTCGTGGCCTGCAAAACGGCGGGACGCTCTTCGACGCCGACGGCAAACCGACGTTTGACAGTGAACCGCAGGTAGCGGGTGTCAAGCAGTTCATCGATCTGATGGCCACTGACAAGGTGATGTCGCCGTCGGACGCTGAAATCAGCCAGGGCAGCCAGAAGATTGACAACCTCATCAACGGCAAGGCAGCCATGCTGTTTGACCAGAGCCCGGTGAAGAACTTTGAGGCCCGCGGTTTCAAGGATTGGGGCGTCGCCGCTATCCCCATGATGGAAGCCGGAGCAACCGGCGATGTCAGCACCCAGAGCCACGTTGCAGGCATCAACCTGAGTGTCTTCAAAAACAGCAAGAACAAGGAAAATGCCATCAAGCTTGCCGGCTTCCTCACCAGCGATGAAGAGCAGGTCGCGCTGAACAAGGCCTACCGTTCATTGCCCGTGGTCAACGGCGCATCCTCGGACGCCGCGTTCCAGACCGAGGAAGTCAAAGCCAAGCGGGATGCCCTGGCCAATCACGCCCTGCCCATGCCGCTCATTGCCAAAGAGGGCCAGATGGAAACCCTGACGGGGACTGCCATCAAGAACCTCTTCGCCAAGGCAGCTACCGGAACCGTTTCCGAGTCTGACATCCAAGCGGCCCTCAAGGACGCCAACAACCAGATGGCTGCGGCCCAGTAGCAGGCCCGACCGGTGCGGGGCAGCCAGCGCTGTCCCGCACCCCGGCTTAGGAGTCCTTATGTCCCACTCAGCCATCGAAAGCAGCCCGACAACTGCCACCGAAACCACCAGCACACCCGCTCCGGAGCAATCCGGGAAGGGCCCCGAGCTTCCCGTCCGAAAGCCCCGGCGGTCCTTCCTGCCGTACGGGCTGATCATGCCCGCCGTCATCCTGGAAGTCCTGATCCACATTGGGCCCATGATTCTGGGGGTCTGGATCGCCTTTATTTCCCTCAACCAGCTCAACCTCACCAACTGGCTCAACGCGCCGTTCGTAGGCCTCCAGAACTTCGTCAACGGCCTCAATCCGGAAAGCACCATCGGCCAGGCGTTCTTCAGCACCGTCGGGCGGACCATGCTCTATACGGTCACAGTGGTCGGCTTCTCCTGGATCCTCGGCATGGCAGGCGCCGTTTTCCTATCCTCGAACTTCAAAGGCAGGGCCATCCTGCGGACGTTCTTCCTGGTTCCCTACGCACTGCCGGCCTACGTGGGCACCATCGCCTGGGCGTTTATGTTCAACCAGCGCGACGGCGCCGTCAACCAGATCCTCGTGGACACCCTGCACCTCTTCGGGGATGAGCGTCCCTTCTGGCTCCTGGGCGGAAACTCGTTCGGCGCCATGATTATGGTGAACATCTGGCAATTGTGGCCCTTTGCCTTCCTGATGCTCATGGCTGCGCTGCAGAACGTTCCGAACGACGTGTATGAGGCAGCCGCAATCGACGGTGCCACCCTGTGGCAGCAGTTCCGCACGATCACCCTGCCCATGGTCCAGCCCGCCAACGGGGTTTTGCTGCTGGTGATGTCGCTGTGGACGTTCAACCAGTTCAACATTCCCTTTGTGCTGTTCGGTGCGGCGTCCCCCAAGGAAGCCACCCTCGTTTCGCCATTGATCTACCAGAACTCGTTCGGCAGCTGGAACTTCGGCCTGGGCGGAGCCATGAGTGTGCTGCTGCTCATCGCCCTGTTCATCGCTTCCATCTTCTACATCCGTATGGTGCTGCCCAAGGGAGGCGACAATGATTGAGACCCGCAACTTCCGCATCCTGAGAAATGTGGTGCTGAGCATTCTGGCCCTGTGGGTAGCCATACCGCTTTACGTGGTGGCCTCCACCTCGATGAAACCGCTCAAAGACGTCTCCGGGCTCTTCCAGTGGCTCCCGCGGGAGATTACCCTGGCCCCGTACTTCGACATCTGGACCACCGTCCCCTTGGGCAAGTACTTCCAGAACAGCCTCATCATTACGGTCAGCGCCACCGCATGCTCGGTGACTGTCGCTGTCCTGGCCGCGTACGCCGTCGCGCGTTTGCAGTTCAAGGGAAAGCGGGTGTTCAGCCTCACCGTCCTGTCCACGCAGATGTTCCCGGGAATCCTGTTCCTGCTTCCGCTGTACCTGATCTTTACGCAGATCAGGAACATCACGGGGATCCAGCTTCAGGGGTCCTATCCCGGCCTGATCATCACCTACATGACGTTCACCTTGCCCTTCGCCATCTGGATGCTGTCCGGATATTTCGCGTCGATTCCCAAGGAGCTTGAAGAAGCGTCGATGATCGACGGGACGGGCCGGATGGGCGCCCTCTTCCGGGTGGTGCTTCCCGTCGCCAAACCGGGGATCATTGCCGTGGCGGTGTATTCGTTTATCTCCGCCTGGGGCGAGGTTCTGTTTGCCTCCGTCCTGACAAACGAGGCCACCAAGACCCTTTCGCTGGGACTCAAGTCCTATGCCAGCGAATCCGATGTGTTCTGGAACCAGCTCATGGCCGCCTCCGTGGTGGTCAGCCTGCCCGTTCTCATCGGCTTCATCCTGGTTCAGAAACACCTGGTTGCGGGCCTCTCAGCCGGCGCAGTGAAATAGATAACCACTCATAATCCCTTTGAGGAGTACCAGAATGACGACGGCACAGGCTCTTACGCCGCCGCACGGCGGCACCCGCCCGGAATCGAAAACGCTGGGGGTGGCAATGATCGGCTATGCGTTTATGGGTAAGGCCCATTCGAACGCCTGGCGTAATGTGGCGAGCTACTTCGACGTCCCCGCCTTCGAGCGCAAGGTGCTGGTGGGCCGGGACGCCGAGGGAGTGGCCGCGGCTGCTGCCGCATATGGCTGGGCGGGATCGGAAACTGACTGGCGTGCCGTTCTGGATCGGGATGACATCGACATTGTGGATATCTGCGCCCCTGGTTTCATGCATGCAGAGATCGCGGTGGCGGCGCTGGAGGCGGGCAAGCATGTTCTCGTCGAAAAGCCCCTCGCCAACACTCTCGGTGAGGCCCAGGCCATGACGGAAGCAGCGCAGGCAGCCCGTGCCCAGGGCGTGCAATCGATGATCGGCTTCAATTACCGCCGCATCCCTGCCCTGGCCCTGGCGCGGGAGCTGATCGCCGAGGGCAGGCTGGGGAACATCAGGCACGTCCGTGCAGCCTACCTCCAGGACTGGCTCGCGGATCCGGACGCACCCATGACGTGGCGGCTGCGGAAGGACAGGGCAGGATCGGGGGCTTTGGGCGATATCGCCTCCCACGCCATCGACCAGGTGCTGTTCCTCCTCGGGGAGCAGGTCACCGAAGTCTCCGGCCGCACCCATACCTTCACCACTCACCGGCCGGGAGCCGCCGGTCTGGACGGCGCACTGGAAGAAGTGACGGTCGACGACGCGGCCTGGGCCACCCTGAACCTCGCCTCGGGAGCAATCGCCTCGGTGGAGGTCTCCCGGGTGGCTACTGGCCGGAAGAACTCGCTGAGGCTTGAGATCTATGGAGAGAAGGGTGCGCTGCTGTTCGACCTTGAATCCCTCAATGAACTCGGCTTCCTGGATTCCACAGTGCCCGTCCGCGAGCAGGGCTTCCGTAGAATCCTCGTGAATGAACCTGAGCATCCCTACCTTGAAGCGTGGTGGCCGCAGGGCCATGTGCTGGGGTGGGAGCATTCGTTTACGCACCAGATCCGGGATTTCCTCGTGGCGATCGGCAGCGGAACCGAGCCGTCGCCGTCGTTCGAGGAAGGCCTCGCCGTTCAACGCGTCCTGAGCGCTGTGGAGGAGAGTTCCGCAGCCAAAAGTTCAATCATCCAGCTGACCGGACCACCGACCGGCCCCACCACCCTTGAAGGAGCCTGACATGTCCCGCCCTTACACACTCTTTACCGGCCAGTGGGCCGACCTTCCGTTTGAAGAGGTCGCGAAGCAGGCATCCGGCTGGGGCTATGACGGCCTGGAAATCGCCGTTTCGGGAGACCACCTCGATGCGTGGCGCTGGGATGAGCCCGGCTACGTCGAGTCCAAACTCGCCGTGCTGGAGAAGTACAACCTGAAGGTCTGGGCCATCTCCAACCACCTCAAAGGCCAGGCAGTGTGCGATGACCCCATCGATTTCCGCCACGAGGCCATCGTTGGATCCAGAGTCTGGGGAGACGGGGAACCCGAAGGCGTCCGCACCCGCGCCGCCGAAGAAATGAAACACACCGCCCGGCTGGCCCAGGCGCTCGGAGTGAACACCGTCGTCGGGTTCACCGGTTCCTCCATCTGGCAGTACGTGGCAATGTTCCCGCCCGTCCCGGAAAAGGTCATCGAAGCCGGCTACCAGGACTTCGCCGACCGCTGGAACCCCATCCTCGACGTCTTCGACGAATGCGGCGTCAGGTTCGCCCACGAAGTCCACCCCTCCGAAATCGCCTACGACTACTGGACCACCGTCAGGACACTCGAAGCCATCGGGCACCGCGAAGCATTCGGCCTGAACTGGGACCCGTCCCACTTCATGTGGCAGGGCATCGATCCGGTCTCCTTCATCTGGGACTTCAAGGACCGGATCTACCACGTGGACTGCAAGGACACCAAGCTTCGGTTCACCGGCCGGAACACCGTCATGGGCTCGCACCTGCCCTGGGGTGACCCGCGCCGCGGCTGGGACTTCGTCTCGGCAGGCCGGGGCGACGTCCCCTGGGAATCCTCCTTCCGCGCCCTGGCCGCCATCGGCTACGACGGACCCATCTCCATCGAATGGGAGGACGCCGGCATGGACCGCCTCCACGGCGCCCCGGAGGCCCTCGCCGCCCTCAAGAAGTTCGATTTCCCGGCGTCGAGCACCTCCTTCGACGCCGCCTTCAGCACCAAAGACTGACCGTTACCAGGACTGAAACCGCGGGCTTCCGGTCTAGAGTTTTTGATATGGCGCACATCATCCGAAAAGCAAGAGAGGACGACGCCGGCCGGCTGGCAGAGCTGGCCGGCGTTACTTTTCCGCTGGCCTGCCCGCCGGGTTCTTCCCCCGCCGACATCGCCGCACACTTGGCGAACACTCTCAGCGAGGAACACTTCCGCGCCTATGCGGCCGACCCGGACATCACCATCCTGGTCATGGAAGCGGGCCGCGAACTGCGTGGCTATAGCATGCTCGTGGCACGGCCTGCCCAGGATCCGGACGTCGCCTCTGCCCTAAGCCTGCTGCCGTCCACAGAGCTCAGCAAGTGCTACCTTCATCCGGACCATCACGGACTCGGCGCTGCTGCAGAGCTGATGCATGCAACGGTGGAATCCGCGGCAGCTGCAGGCGCTCTGGGACTCTGGCTGGGGGTCAACAGCGGGAACGCCAAAGCCATCCGCTTCTACGAAAAATCCGGTTTCAGCAAGGTGGGAACCAAAACATTTAAGCTTGGCAATACCGTTGAGCACGACTTCGTGATGGAGCGTGCGCTTCCGGCTTGAGCGCCTGGGGACATGCCCTGTGACCAAATCCATAGGCCGTCATGGGAATGCGTGCAGGGACACTGGGGTTGTGGCAAGCATGAAGATTGAGATCTGGTCCGATGTGGCCTGCCCCTGGTGCTACATCGGCAAACGCCGCTTCGAAGGCGCCCTCGCCGAGTTCCCCCACCGTGATTCTGTCGAGGTGAAGTGGCGGAGCTACCAGCTGGATCCCTCCCTGCCGGAGCACTACGACGGCACCGAACTGGACTATTTGAGCACCCGCAAAGGCATGGCTGCCGCGCAGGTGTCGCAGATGTTTGACCATGTTGCCGCCCAGGCCAAAGGCGAGGGACTGGATTTCCGCTTCGACACGATCGTTGTGGCAAACAGCTTCACAGCACACCGTCTCATCCATCTCGCCGCTGCCCATGGCCTGCAGGATGCGGCAAAGGAGCGTCTGCTCAGCGGGCACTTCGAGCAAGGCAAGGACATCGGCAGCATGGAGTACCTGACCTCAGTGGCGCTGGAGTTGGGGCTCGACGCCGATGAGGTGGCCGGGCTGTTCGCCACAGACAAGTTCGCCGACGACGTCCGGCAGGACTTCGCTGAAGCCCGCGCCCTGGGTATCAGCGGCGTGCCCTTCTTCGTCATCGACCGCAAGTTCGGCCTCTCCGGTGCGCAGCCGGTGGAGACGTTCCGCCAGGCTCTGGAGCAGGGCTGGCAGGAATCCCACCCGCTGGTTATGGTCGCTGCGGGTGACAACACTGGTGCCGGCACGGCCGACGACAGTGACGGCGTCGCCTGCGGTCCCGATGGTTGCGCCATTTAGTCCTCGCCACCAGCTGAGCGGGAACCGAAAAGGCAACAACTGAAAAGGAAGGTCCCGCAGACGCGGGGCCTTCCTTTTTCACTTCGACCTCCCGGGGCCGTCACACCTTCTCGCGTGTGCGGTCAACTACCGGTTCAGGAGCAGTGAACTCCCGATGGCGGCGGGGGAAGGCCCAGAACTTGAAGTCCTTCACCTCAACACGGGGTTCCGGCTTTTCTTCAGGTTGCAGGCGCTCTTCAGGTTTCCGTGAGGCATCCTTCCTGGTGTCACGCCCGAAATCCTTGTTGTATCCGTAGCACATCACTGACCTCCTTATGATGGATGCCCTTTAATCGTCCTCGCAATTGCCGGAGAGCAAAAGGGTCCTGTTATCCGCCTGGCGCCTTCCGCCGTCGGGAGGTTTGCTGACAGATAACGGTAATGTGTCTGTATGCCTAGGATTTCGGCGCCCACAAACGCCGCCCAACGTGCCGAAACCCAACGGCGTATCCTGACCGCCTTCGGCGAGCTCCTGTTTTCGCATGGGCTGCCCGGTCTCACCATGACGGATGTCGCCCGCCATGCAGGCATCGGCCGCACCGCCGTGTACAACTACTACGCGGACATTGAAGAACTGCTGATCTCTTACGCGCTGGATGAAACAGAGCGCTTCCTGATCGGACTCCGCGAATCACTTCAGTCCTTGGACAACCCTGTGGAGCAGCTGGCTCTGTACGTACGGGCGCAGGTGGAGGACCTCAGCCGCCGCCATCTCCCGCCCGGCCCTGCAATGGGCGCCGTGCTTTCCCCGGCCTCGTTCGCCAGACTGGCAGACCACGTCGGAGAGCTGAGCCTCCTCCTTCAGGACATCCTCCGGGAGGCCATGGCCCAGGGCTACCTGCCCGCCGCCGACGTCATCCAGCTCGCGCAACTGATTCACGGCACGCTATCCTCCAGCGCAGCACGCGGGGACGGAACACCGGACGCCGTCGAACGGACCGTCCGGTTCATCCAGCTGGGTGCCGGAGCCAGGTTCGACGACGGCGGGAGCCAACCTGTCCTGGTCACCCAGCCCGCGGCTTAGGTAGCGGCCATTTCGACGCTTCCGGGTCAGCCCGCCGGCGGGACAACAGGCCACTTTGAGTCGTCCACGATGCGCCGGGTTTCACGCGGGCAGCTGAGCTTCCCGGGTGTCTGGTCAACAAGCTCCGGTGGCGTGAGTGCCTGGTAGTCGTTGGTCAGGATGAGATCCACGCTTGCATCAGTCCGGTTGTCCTGGAAGTAGTCGGAGCCTTGTAGGTTCCGCTGGACAGTAAAGGCGGCGGACTGGCCGGCTGCTCCCGAAATCACGGCGGCAACGCCGCGGTACCCCGTTTCCTGGTTCCCCACGTTCCCCACTGCGAATTTCCGGGCCAGGAGCTCGTCCGCCACGGTCCTGGCAAGTCCGGCGCGGCTGGTGCCGTTGAAGACGTTCAGGTTCACTTTCTCATGCGGCGTGTAGTCGTGGATCGCCGTCGGGCAGAGCGTGACAGGTTCCTTGCTGGGCTCCGCCGTCGCTATGGTGACCTGGCCGTTCCAGATTGCCAGGGCCACCACCACGCCGCTCGCGATCAAGGCCATGAGCAGCACTAGCACCACGCCGTGAATGATCCTCCGGCGTACTCTGATGGGCCTCAATTGGCGCTCGTCATGTTCAATTAGCGTGGCCCGCAACTCGGGGCCTGTTACCACGTGGTGCCCGTGGAAGGTAGAAGGGTCCTGCGGTTTCTTAGCCATCTATCACCAGCACGCGGGCGTGAATGGCGTTCCGTTGATGAAGTGCAGTCCGGACTGCGCGATGCAGCCCGTCTTCCAGGTAAAGCACCCCCCGGTACTGCACCACATGGGGAAAAAGGTCACCGAAAAACGTTGAATCCTCCGCCAGCAAGGCTTCAAGATCCAGAGTCCGCTTGGTGGTCACGAGCTCGTCCAGGCGGACAGGGCGCGGAGGAAGGGCAGCCCATGCTTTGGGCGTGTTGTAACCATGGTCGGGGTAAGGGCGTCCCTCGCCCACAGCTTTGAATATCACTCTGTAAGCCTATGGAAGAAGGAGCACCAACGGAACGAATGACCCCCGCCGCAAAGAGGTTGTAGCCAAACAGTGACCATTCGTCATGGGGTGCGACGTTCGCGGCCCTGAACGAATCTCGTGGAGGCCTGCTGACACAATGGGTGCATGACTGCATCCGAGACTCCTGTGGCCGCTGCCCCGCCGTCGACTCCCCCACTGGCCCTGCTGCTCGACGTCGACGGGCCGGTAGCAAGTCCCGTCACCCGCAACGTCAAAGCAGAAATTATCGCCGACCTCGTTGCCCTGGCCACTGCCGGGATCCCGGTCATTTTCAACACGGGCCGCTCGGACGCCTTCATTCGCGAACAGGTCATGAACCCCATGATCGCTGCCGGAATCCCGGCCGGGACCATCATCCATGCCATCTGCGAGAAGGGCGCCGTGTGGTTCAGCTACACCGCTGACGGCCCTGGCCCCATCCACGTGGACCGGGAGTTGGCCGTCCCTCAGGCTTACGGCGACGACGTCCGCCGTCTCGTGGCGGAGGACTACGCCAGCCATATGTTCTTTGACGAAACCAAGCGGGCCATGGTGTCGGTGGAACAGCACATCACCGTGGCGAACGCGGACTACCTGGACGAACAAAAACTCTTCGACGCGGACGCCATGGAGCTCATGGTCAGGCACGGCCTGGGAGTAGTCCGGCTGGACCACCATGAACCGGATTCGGACGACCAGGTGGACTACCGCGTGGATCCCACCATCATCTCCACCGACATCGAGTCCATCCGGCTGGGTAAGGATCTTGGGGCAAGCCGGGCTGTTGAGCTGCTGGCCGCCCAGGGCATCACCCCGCAAGCCTGGCGCACCGTGGGAGATTCCCGCACGGACTACGCCATGGCTGACTGGCTCCACCACAACGACCACCCTGTGAAGCACGTGGACGTCCGACCGGCGGATGGCGTTCCGGAGAAGCCGTACGACATCCTCACAGCGGAGGACCTCGGGTTGGACAGCACAATCATTCACGACGATGCCGGGGGTGCTTTCCTGCGCGGCTGGCGGGAGGCATTGACCACCTGAACGCATACTTGCAGGCTAACCGACGTTTGACTCGCGTTTTTTATTCTCCGTTATTATGCAGGTAGAACCCCTCGTATTAAACAGCTCGGAGAATCGCCATTACAGACGCACTGGTCCAGGATGAGATCTACTACGGCAGCCAGCCATCCGACGACGTCCGGAGCCATCCGGAAATAACGTCGCCGGCTGCTGTCGCCCGCCTCAAGAACCGCCCCGACGTCATCAGGCACAGGGGCCGCTATGCCCTCATCAACTCCAATCGGACGCCGTATCAGGCCATGGTCGAGGATCTTCTGTTCCTGCGCAATGTGCTGGCCTCGGCCGGTCTGGACTATCTGCTGGTCCGCGGCAACAATGACCGTCCCGTCATCGCACTGGATTGGAAGGACCGCAAGACACTCCGCTCCGCGCTAGTCGAAGCCTGCCTGGACGAGCCCTTCTATTCCATGACGGTGGACGTCAAGAAAAAGTCCTCGGTATTGGTCGCCGACGGCGAGTTGTCCACCAACCGTCAGGCGAGGATCTTCCGCCTCTACCGCCCCCGTGTTGAGCCTGAGGGCGGCTTCGAATTCGGCGCCTCAGCAGGCGTTCAGCTGGAATTGTGGAGCTTTGAAGGCAACCAGCTGATCTTGCCGATCGAGAACTCGCTGACCAGGCGTACCCTGCTTGCCCAGGACGCAGTCCGCGGCACCGTGGAGCGCTATGGCCACACTTGGCCGACTATCGAAAACATGTTTGCGGACCATGCGAGCGACATCAGCTTTGACATCGACATGGTTTTCTCGTGGGTGGACGGCAATTCCCCGGAGTACATTGCAGCCCGCCGCGCCCGGATGGCCGGAGCCGTGCTGGGCGAGGGCGATGACCACGAGGCCCGGTTCAGGCAGATCGACGAGCTGAAGTATGCCCTGCGGTCCGTCTACATGTTCGCGCCGTGGGTGCGGCGGATCTTTATCGCTACCGACTCGCCGGCACCTGCATGGTTGGCCGACCACCCGACAGTGACGATTGTGCGCAGCGAGGAATTCTTTGCTGACCCCTCCGTGCTGCCCACGCACAACTCCCAGGCGGTCGAGTGCCAGCTGCACCACATCGAGGGCCTCTCCGAGCACTTCCTGTATTCCAACGACGATATGTTCTTTGGCCGGGCTGTCGCGCCGGACATGTTCTTCACTCCAGGCGGAATCACCAAGTTCATCGAGGCGGAAACCCGCATTGGCCTTGGCGATAACGACGCAGAGAGAAGCGGATTCGAAAACGCCGCCAGGGTCAACCGGAAACTCCTCTGGAACCGCTTCGGCCGGATCACCACTAGGCACCTGGAACACGCTGCAGCCCCTCTGCGCCGCAGCGTGGTGGCACGGATGGAGAAGGAATTTCCTGACGAGTTCACCAAGACGGCGGCCAGCGTCTTCCGGGCAGCCGACAACATCTCGGTGACCAACTCCTTCTACCACTACTACGCGCTCTTGACCGGAAGGGCCACCACCCAGACAGCCGCGAAGGTACGCTACATCGACACCACGGTGCGGGCAGGGCTGAACTATCTACCCAAGCTGTTGGCCAAGAGGAACATGGATTTCTTCTGCCTCAACGACGGCAGCTTCCCGGAGGTCCCGGCTGATGAGCGCGCTGACCTTGTTACTGACTTCCTGGAAAACTACTTCCCCATCAAGGCGCCTTGGGAGAAGTAAGCCCCGGCTCAAGAGCCCCCCACACGGACAGGCCAAGCGGGGTATTGTCAGGGGCTGGTGACGACCTTGGGCTTGGCAATTCCCTGGGTTTTTGCCCGTTCGGGGATGACGATTCCGGCTGCTGCGAGCCGCTTCTGCGTATCCTCTGCACTGACGAATTCACCAACAGTGGGAGTCTGCCCCAGCGGAACCACGGAATGGACGATGGTGTGTTCGTAGACATGAACCAGGTTGAATGCCTGCCCGCCGTCCCGGCCACGGGAACCGCCTACCTGAACGTTCAGGTCCTGGGTGTAGCACGTCGCTGAAGCGACTGACACGGGAATTCCGGCGAAGCTGGCGGTGGTGGAATAGTGCAGGTGGCCGGCCAAAATAGTGCGAACATCCGAGCCTCGCAGAACGGCCGCCAACGACGCCTGGCTGCGCAATTCCACCAGCACGGCAAGGTCTAGCACCGACGGGACCGGGGGGTGGTGCAAGGCCAAAATGGTGCCGTCCGGCGCCGGCGTTTCCAGCTGGTCGGCAAGCCACTCGAGCTGGGCCCCGCTGAGTTCGCCGTGATGGAAGCCCGGCACTGAGGTGTCCAGGGTGATAACACGAAGCCCATTGACGTAGTAGCTGCGGTCCACCGGGGAGTCATCTGCAGGCTGGTCCAGCAGTCCGGTTCGAAAATGTTCCCGGTTGTCGTGATTTCCCATGGCCCAGATGACCCGTGCGCCCATCGCCTCGCAGGCCGGGTCAACGATGGCCCTAAGCTTGGCGTAGGCCTCCGGCTCGCCCTTATCGGCGAGGTCTCCGGTGAAAATGACGGCTTCAGGACGCACCCCCGAAGCCTGTACTTCCTGGAAGAGCTGGGCCAGGCGGGATTCGCTGTCGATCGCGCCGTAAAGGGGTTCGGGACCTCCCATCAGGTGGGGATCGCTCAGGTGGAGTAGAAAATGACGTGGCCGGGGGTGTTCGGCCTCGATGTGCTCCATTACTGCCTTCGTGGTTGGTTGGAAGCGGCGCTTCCAGTGTCCCTCTCAGTAATCTTTATCCAACCAGACTTTAGGCAAACAATGTGCAAACTCCGGCTGGCATGTTGAATAATCCTGATTTATTGGCCTCCGTGGGGATCGGACATTATTCGCTCATTAAGGGGTAGGTGTGACTTCTGGTTCCAGTGTCACCGTCGGCTCGGCAGACGCCAGAGCTGTTGGTTCCCACGACGGGACCAGCTCTGTAGGCGTGCCAGGCCCCGCTGCAGCGCTGAGTGTGGAAGAGGGACTTGGCTCAGCCGTCGCTGACGACGACGTTGATTCTGTCGGCGTCGGAGTCGGATTGGGCTCTGTCGGTGTCGGCGTTGCGGGCGTCTCCGTAGCCGTCGTCGGTGTGGGAGTAGGCGTCGGTGTGGGAGTAGGCGTCGGCGTGGCAGGCGGCGTCGGCGTGGCAGGCGGCGTCGGCGTGGCAGGCAGCGTCGGCGTGGCAGGCGGCGTCGGCGTGGGCACAGTAGGTGTGGCTGGGCTGGGTGAAGGAGCAGGTGAAGGCGAGTTCGGATCCTGACCGGATGTACCGTCGTCAATGCCGGGATCAGAATGGTCGTGTCCGCCGTCGACTTCGTGTGCTCCATCTGCCGCTACGGGAATCGCCCACTGTGGAGTTTCGGCACCGTCCGGACGCTTTTGGCCCGGTGCGTAGCTGACCATCTCCACGGATCCGAGTTCATCAACCTGCTTGGTGGGCAAGAGCTTCCAATCGGCTGGATTGGCATGCTTCCCATTGAGAATGGTCTCAAAATGGAGGTGGCAGCCCGTGGAAGAACCTGTGGTTCCAACCCGTGCAATGACTTCCCCGACCTGGACCGATTCCCCCTTTTTGACTGCGATTGCCTCAAGGTGGTTGTACGTGGTGATGAGGCCGTTGCCGTGATCGATTTCCACCCTGTTGCCACCACCCCACAGGTGCCAGCCCACGGCCCGGACCACACCGGCGTCGGCCGAATAGACTCGGGTGCCGCACGGAGCAGCATAATCCTGCCCCCAATGGAATTCACCGGCAGCTCCGGTCATGGGGCTCGTGCGGAGGCCGAATGGCGAGCTCGGAACCAGAACTTCCAGCGGAGCCATGAGGGAACCGGCAGGAGGGCGCCGCATATTCTGGATGGCAACGTTCAGTTCATGCTTGCCGTCTTTGGACGTCGTCCTGACAATGGAGCGGCTAAAGGAAACAAGGGCGGCAGGATCGGCAGTGAACCCGACGGGAGCATGAACGCCCGCACCCTCTGCGGAACCCGCGGCGCCGGGAGTGATACCCGACGCCGGTGAGCCCGGGTGCGCCGTCGACGCCACCGGATTTTGACTTCCGGGACCCTGGACGCCGAAGGCCCAACCGGCGAGGGCAACCGTGACAGTTGCACCCAGAATACGGACAGCAAGGGCGCAAGGGCCGTTGGAACGGCTGCCCGGCCCGGTTGCTGCGGCGTGATTTCCCACTCAAGACTCCCAAAAGACTCGGCCCGCCAACCCCAACCTGCGGACTTACTAACCCATGGGACCACAGGGCCTGGACCCTGTGAACCCTGATCGACCAAAATCCGCTCAAGCTTAGGGAACTTTGCGGAACTCCTGAGGTTATCTTGCGAATCCCACTGAGAATAATTGATTGAGTGAGAATAGAGCATGCGTAACATCCTCAAGGAGTGGCAGGCCGAAATCAGACGGACTCTGAACGGCAACCCGGTATCACTTCCGGAGTGGGTGCCGCGGCTGGCGGAGGGAAACGACACCGGCTACTTCACCCCGGATTCCGCTGTCTGGACCGTGCACGGCTCCATGAGCACCATTGTGGCCGGCATCCGTGCGCTGCTGATGCAAACGCTCCATCCCGGCGTGCTGGCTGGCGTCCGCGAACACTCCCACTACCGGGAGGACCCACTGGGGAGACTCGCCCACACCATCCGATGGATTATGACTGTCACCTACGGTTCAACCACAGCCGCGAGGGAAGCGTCGGACTGGGTGCTCAGGCTTCATGAGCAGGTTCGCGGCGAATACGTTGACGGACACGGCAAAGCCCGCTCCTACTACGCAAACGATCCTGAACTCCTGCGCTGGGTCCATATCGCTTTTACGGACGCTTTTCTGGAGACCCACAAAATCTGGGGCGGGCCCATCCCCGGAGGCCCTGACGCTTACGTCCGTGAGTGGGCCCAGGCGGGGCGCCTGATGGGAGCCGAGGCGCCACCCGTCAGTGAGTTCGAGATGAAAAAGCAGTTGGACAGCTGGTTCGACGCCGGGGACTTACGTTTTGATGAAAGCGTCAAGGAAACTGTCGATTTTATCCGGAACCCCCCTTTGCATCCGATGTTGAAGCCCGGATACCGTGTGCTTTTTGCCGCCGCCGTGTCCAGCCTTGAACCAAAGTACCGGGACCTCCTGAGGCTGCAGCCCGCGCGCCTGGGTCCGCTCCCCCTGCCAGTACGGCTGGCTACGCGAGTTACGCTCGGTGTCGTGCACGTCGCCTTGGGACGTCAGGCCCCCAGCGAGCAGGCAGCCTGGCGCAGGCTTCGCCGCCTGGGATATGAAGGATAAAGCCGGCTGACGTTCCACCGGCTCTGGAGCTTGATCCAGATACCTGAAAACGAAAAAGGCCCGGCACGCAACAGGCCCCGGTCCAGGACCGGGGCCAAAACGCGGAGAATGGGGGATTTGAACCCCCGAGGGCGTTAACCCAACACGCGTTCCAGGCGTGCGCCATAGGCCGCTAGGCGAATTCTCCAGTAGCTTTTGAATCAAAAGCAGATACTAGACTACCTGAACTTTTCGGCATCACCCAATTGAGGAATTTGGGTGGATTTCTGGCTTGGCTGGACTGCAGCGGCTGGCTGGCTGGAAAGTGGTCTGCGGAACCGGGACTGACTTTAACGTCAAAATGGACGCCCCCAATGCGCCCACTCCGCGGCTTCACCGTTGAGCTACTGGGTCCAACCCCCATGCCAGGCCCACTGACTCACAACCTTGAGATTGCCCAATCGGTTTACATATCCAATGTTGCGCCGTGTGCCGCGGATAAGCAAGGAATTTCTGAGCAGGTCCGCTGGCAGGAGAAAGATCCGGGCTGGGATGATGGGCATATGCCGCGATTACATGCCCTGGTTACGTACGTACCGGAGAGCCATGCCGACGCCGTTCTGGCGGCAATTGGAGATGCTGGGGCCGGAAGGATCGGGAACTATTCCCATTGTTCCTTCGCCGTCCGTGGCTTGGGGAGGTTCACTCCGCTCGATGGCGCCGAGCCTTATTTAGGTGCCGTAGGCCAGCCCGAACGCGTTGATGAGGTCCGGGTGGAATGCATCGTGGAAAGCGAAAAGCTCGACGACGTTGTGCTGGCGCTGCGTGCTGCCCATCCTTATGAGGAACCGGCCCTGATGAGTTGGCCGGTGGACGGCCACTCCCCCTGAATCCTGTTTGCGCCGTTTCGTGTTTGCTACAACCGGTGCCGCACTTCGATCGTCTTCCACTGGGGTGGGCCTTCGATTTGGCGACGTCAAAACTTCAGGTAAAGTTGCTGACGGCCCCTCATGTGGCGTCATCCTGTTGAACTCCCCCAGGACCGGAAGGTAGCAAGGGTAAATGGGCTCTGGCGGGTGCATGGGGGGTCTTTTATGTCTGTCCCGATTGGTAGGGTTTTCTCTGTGACTGTTACTACTGCCCTCTACCGTAGATACCGCCCTGACTCGTTCGCGGACGTTATCGGGCAGGAACACGTCACCGAGCCCCTGATGACGGCTTTGCGGAAGAACCGCGTCAACCACGCCTACCTCTTTTCGGGTCCGCGTGGCTGTGGAAAGACCACCTCCGCCCGCATTCTGGCCCGCTGCCTCAACTGCGCCGAAGGTCCCACCGATACGCCGTGCGGAAAGTGCTCCAGCTGCATCGAGCTTGCCCGCGGAGGTGTAGGTTCCCTCGATGTGATCGAAATCGACGCTGCCAGCCACGGTGGGGTTGACGACGCCCGTGATCTTCGCGAGCGCGCCACCTACGCCCCGGTGCGGGACCGCTACAAGATCTTCATCATCGATGAGGCCCACATGGTCACGTCGGCCGGCTTCAACGCATTGCTCAAAATCGTGGAAGAGCCGCCCGAGCACATCAAGTTCATCTTCGCCACCACGGAGCCGGACAAGGTCATCGGCACCATCCGCTCCCGCACGCACCATTACCCCTTCCGGCTGGTTCCGCCGGAGCCGCTCATGGCGTACCTTGAGTTGCTGTGCAATCAGGAGAACGTCCCGGTAGCTCCCGGGGTACTCTCACTGGTCATCCGGGCGGGCGGCGGCTCCGTTCGCGACTCACTGTCTGTCCTCGATCAGCTCATGGCAGGAGCCGGACCCAACGGCCTGGACTATGAGCTGGCGGTGGCGCTCCTGGGTTACACACACGCCTCCCTGCTCGACGACGTCGTAGATGCCATAGCAGCTTCCGATGCCGCCACAGTCTTTCGCGCGGTGGACCGGGTCATCCAGACAGGGCACGATCCCCGAAGGTTTGTGGAGGATCTGCTGGAGAGGTTCCGCGACCTCATCATCGTCAAGGCAATGCCTGAAAGCGCTCAGTCCATCCTCCGCGGCATGCCTGCTGATCAGATCGCACGCCTCCAGAACCAGGCCCACAACCTGGGCTCCGCCGAGCTTTCGCGGGCAGCGGATGTGACAAACACGGCACTCACTGAAATGACAGGCGCCACCTCCCCACGGCTGCATCTTGAGCTGCTCTGCGCCCGGATTCTGCTTCCGAGCACTGAACAAACCGAACGTGGCATCGCTGCTCGGATAGATCGTGTTGAGCGGAGGCTGAGCTTCGCCGGAAACGATCCCGCTGCCCCTGCCGCTTCTGGCTCTGTCACGGCTCAAGCGGGGCCCTCAGCTACCTCCCCTTCAACCACGGCCTCAGCTCCCGATACCACTGCGGCTGAAACCCCTGCTGTTGATGGCACTGGGGTTGATGGCGCGCGGCAACGCCCGGCATCAACACCTTCCGGACCGGCCGCAAGCCACCCTGCCGCACCTCAGATTGCCGCAATCCCGCCCGAGCCGGCCGCAAGCCAACCTTCCGCACCTCAACCTGCAGCGTCAACAGGATCCGGCGCTGAAGCCAGAGCTGCATCTCCGGTTGCCCCGTCCATGGAAGCGGCAAGCCCTCCTGCCCGCGCAGAGTCCGCATCTTCGGCAGCGGCCCGGCCGGGGGCGAGCTCGTCCGACGTCGAGGTTCTGCGCCGGGCGTGGCCGGACATTCTGCAGACGCTGACCAAAATCAAGCGCAGCACGTGGGCTTTGGTTGAACCCAATGCCCAGGTTGCCCGGTTTGACGGTCAGGTACTCACCATCGCCTTCACTACATCCGGCTTGGCAGGCGCCTTTGGCCGGGCTGACCACTCCGACAACCTCCGTCAAGCCATCCATAAGACCATCGGCATCGACTGCCAGATCGAAGCTGTCGCGGGCGGAACCAAGAGTGCAGCGAGCGCTGAGCCAAACCCAAAAGCGCCTACTAACCGGGGCGTTCCGGCAGCATCCATTGATGCTGCCTGGGGCCTCGATCCGGTACCGGCTGCGGCATCCGCTCCTCCCCCAACTCCCGCTCCGGCACCGGCTGCTGCGTCCAGTACCGCCGTGGCACATGCCGCCGTCGCCAATACCCCTGTCCCGAACGAGCCACGTGACCCAGCTGCCGCAAACAACGACGCCGCCAACGTCACTGCGCCTGATTCGGCAGGTTCCTACTCCTATCCTGACGACGACTGGGGTCCGCCCCGCGACGAAGACGCTCCGCCGCTGGACGATGAGCCCCCAATGGAGTGGGACCCTCCCGCCGAACCCGGACAGCACATACCTGCCCCGCAGCCTGCAGCCAGCGCTGAAACCAAGTCGAGGCCGGGACCACCTGCGCCCTCAAAGTCTCCGACTACCGGCCATGATCCCGCCTCTGAAGTAAAACCGCCCGCCACCAGCGACCCTTGGGCACATGCACGCGAGCAGGCTCCGGGAGTCTGGGTCATTGCGGCAGAGTCCAATGTTGGTTCCCGGAACGGATCAGCCGATTCGCCTGTGTCTGCGGCCCCCTCGTTGCCAACGCCTGCGACTCCCGCAACCATGCCGGCAGAACCGCCCGCACCCACTCCACGGTACGAGCCTGCTGCGGCGCAGGTCCCGCAGCCCGTGGGAGCCATGGCTGGCCCGGGAAGTGCCTCGGCAACCTCGCCCGCGCCTGCGCCTGCGAAGAAGCCCGCAATAACCAGCTCACCAACTCCAACCAAAAGCACACCTTCGGCCTACACAGTCTCGGCAGCCACGTCGCCGGGTGAAACAGCCGTACGGCAAAGCTTGTATCAGCGGCTGTCCAGCAGCCCGGAGGCGGAGGCTGGCCGGGCCAAAGCTCCCGCGCGCACCGCTGACACCGGCGCGGCATTCGTCCAAGACGTCCCCAGCGCTGATGATGAAACCATTGAAGAATCCGGAGTCTTTGGCCGGGCCGCCGTCGAGCGTATTCTGGGCGGAAAGCTCGTGGAGGAGCGCACCCTGGATGGCAGTCCCCTTCCACCGCGCTTCTAGTTCCCATTCTCGGGGTTTCGGCTGAGAGCCAGAACCTGCGCGCGGGGTTGCGAATCAACCAGCACGATCCATCCGAACAAGATCCATCCGAACAAACGAGGACACAGTGTACGAGGGTGCAGTTCAAGAGCTCATCGATGAGCTGGGGCGGCTGCCCGGCGTCGGTCCAAAATCGGCCCAGCGGCTGGCATTCCACATCCTCGAGGCTGATCCCCAGGACATGAAGCGACTGGTGGAGGCGATCACCACTGTCAAGGAACGTGTGAAGTTCTGCACCGTGTGCGGAAACGTCACCGAGCAGGAACTTTGCAACATCTGCCGCGATCCCCGGCGCGATCCCTCAGTGATCTGCGTTGTCGAAGAATCCAAGGATGTTCTGGCGGTCGAACGGACGCGGTCCTTCAGGGGCCGGTATCACGTGCTCGGTGGAGCCATTAACCCTATTGCCGGGATCGGCCCCGAGCAGCTCCGGATCCGCGAACTTCTTACCCGGCTCAATGACGGCGCCATTCAGGAAATCATCATCGCCACTGATCCCAACCTCGAAGGTGAAGCGACGGCAACGTATCTGGCGCGCATGCTCAAGACAATCGGCATAACTGTCACCCGGCTGGCATCGGGGCTCCCGGTGGGTGGGGACCTCGAGTACGCCGACGAGGTCACGCTGGGTCGAGCCTTTGAGGGGCGGCGAAACGCCCTCACCTAACGGCGCCGGGGACTGCCTCCGTGCCTTTGGTCAGGAAGATAAAAGCCATTCGCGACGCCGTGAAGCGCCCTGACCGGCAAGCAGCAGGGTACCGGCCATGGCCAGTTGAGTACCGATGCCGGTGAGTGCGAGAGGAACCTGACCCCCAGTTTCCCCCTGCTCATTCGCCCCGGCAGTTGCAGACCCCACGCATGGAATCTGGGTCCCCGCTCCAGCAGTCTCGAGCTCGGCTGGAAGCCAGCCAAGCGAAGCGGTGCCGGGGGATGCCTCCCCGGCAAATAAAGCGAAAATGAGCAGCGGGTGCGAGACCCCCAACCAGACGACTCGTTCGGTGTGGAAGACCTCGACAATGCCCAAGAACTCCGGTGAGCACTCGTAGGAGGCGATCCGGCCAAAATCGTCCCGCTGTACGTTAAGGACAACCCGGGTTGGTTCGTACTGCCGCACAGCCGGAAGTAAGGCGATCACGGCGGCGACGTTCCCAAGCAGCAGAAACGCAGTCGTCGACCAGGCAAGAAGCTGTCCGCCTCTCCCGGGCAGCCACCATGCCGCACCGGTCGCTATCCCCGCGAACACCACAGACTCAAAGACCATAACGCCCGCCGCGACTCCGGCAAGCTCGGCAGGTGCGTTCGAGGCTGTGGCGAGAATGAGCAGTCCTACGGTACTGGCAACGGTGAAGGCCACGCCCCGCGCAGCAGCGAAGAACCATGCATGCAGTAAGCCGGTAGAACCGGCATCATCCGCCCTTTCAGGGATCGAAAAGCCCCAAAGGAAAGCCAGCAACGAGGCTCCCAGCACGAGCAGTGCGGCAGTGAGGATGTACGCCCAGAAGTGGGCGTCAGTGGTGTAAGTCCCGCCGGTCATAAGCACAATGACGAGGAGGACTGCGCTGGCCCATGACAGCAGGAAGACAGCGAGCGCCTGCAACCAGAAACGGAGGCTCCGAACTGATTCCCAGCAGTCTTTGAGTGCCCGCCGCACGGCAACACCTGCTGCGCCTGGAGTGCCGGCTGCACCGCTGCTGCCTTCCCCGGCGCCAATCCCGTGGCCAGATTGGAAACCAGGGGCTTCCTCCCCGATCAGTTCATAGACCGGCTCGGGTTCGTCCTTGTCCTTGTCCTGGCTCACGTTCCAATCGTGAGCCTCTGCCCGCAGGCTGTCCAGCAAAGGAACGCGCCGGCTGGGCAGGAAGGGCTCAGGCGATGCGGGTTCCCCGCGCCAGCTTGTGGGCCGGAGTAAGGAGAGACCGCCAACCCAGCCAAATGAGCAACCCGGCGAGTATCAGTTGGAGCCCCAGTCCCAGGGGCCACATTGGCGTCGTCTGGCTCAGGTAAGGTTCCTGCGGCTCACCGTTGGCACAAGGGTACGTACCCTCCGGTCCGGCCACTGCATAGCGCGCGCCCTGGCTGATCGATTCAATGGCGCCGCCTGAGTAGAAGTAGCCGCCTGCCGCGCGGTCGGGGTAGGGAATGGCGTCCGCCACCACAACATAGGGATTCATTGCGAGCAGCCAGGCCACGCGCTCTGTCCGTGGCACTCTTTGCTCCTGCAAGGGTCCGCTGCAGGTATAGGCAGGAGGAGCCGGCGTGCCTTCCGGGACGAGCGGGCTGGAGTTGGAATAGTTCGGCTGGTTCGCTTGGATGGTTCCATGCGTGAGACCCGTGCCGAGGCCAAAGGAGATAACGGTGCCGAAAACCAGCGCGGCCACGGCCAGGTAGGTAGTGACAATGGAAAACAGCGGACGTGCTGTCAGCGCTGAAATCCCCACGCCCACTGCGCACACAATGCCCACTTCGACGGTGAGCATCAGCAGGGCGACAATCACATGCCCCGGGGTCAAGCCGCCCTGAACGACGCCGAAAATCAGGAACGGGGTGCTGGTGACGAGGAATGCAAGGGCAGCCAGCCAGGCGGCGAAGAACTTTCCCCAGAGTATCTGCCCCGGCGTGAGGAGGGTGATTTGAAGGATGGCAAGGGTTCCGCCGCTGCGGTCCCCGTTGATGGCATTCGCCGAGAGCGCCGGCGCCACGAGCAAGGCAAAGAGCAACACGAAGGCCAGCACTATCTCAAAAATCATGGAACCCGGGCCTGTTGGTCCCGCCACAGAACCAAAATCGCCGCCTTGGGTGCGGTACGCCTGACTGGCATTCCAGCTTGCCCACGTCAACCATGTCACCAGGGCGGTCAGGAGAAACCAGATTCCCAGCATGATGTACCAGCCGCGCGACCTCAGCCGTTGTTTGAGTTCGAGGACTATGACGTCCCGGATACCGCCGGCATAGCCAGCGGCATTCATGTCCGTTGAGGCGTTGTGCGACCCACTGATTGCCTGGCTCATCGCTGTTCCACCTCAAGGGTCATGTAGGTTTCTTCAAGGGCTCCGGATGCGGGAGCGAACGAAAGGACAGGGACGTCGGCCAGGACGAGTTCCCGCAGGAGCCGCGCGGCGTCGTCGTCGTTCATCAGCATGAGGCTGACGGCCGGCCTGCGGCTGCTTTCGATGCGGAAGGCGAGTCCAAGCTCGGTGAGCTTCCGGGAAAGTGACTCGGTGTCGACGGCGGAAATTGCATACCGTCGTCCGCGCGCCGTCGCTTCCTCCACAGTCTGCTTGTTGACGGTGCGGCCCTGGTTGACGAACACTGCGCCGTCGGCGATTTCATCCAGCTCGCTCAGGACATGCGATGAGACGACAATGGCCTTGCCTGCCTCAGCGAGTTCCCGCAGCATGATGCGCAGTTCTACCCTTGAACCAGGATCAAGGCCTGAGGCCGGTTCGTCCAGGAGAAGCACTGATGGGTCATGGATCAGAGCCCTGGCGAGACTCAACCGCTGCTGTTGCCCGCGTGACAGGACCCGTGCCGGCTGGTCGGCGAGGTCAGCCAACCTGACGAGGCCAAGCAAGTCCGCCACCCGGTCGGGGATCCCCTGCTTCGGGAGGCGGTAGAAACGGCCCATCTGGGTGAGGATCTCACGGGCTGTCAGTGACTCCCACACTCCTAGAGTGTCCGGCATCCACCCCACTCTTCGCCTGACTTCAGCGCGCTGGGTGGAGGGGTTCAGTCCGTCAACGGCAATGGTTCCGGCATCCGGGGCCAGGAGCGAGGCCAGCATCAGCAGCAGGGTGGTTTTGCCTGCACCATTGGGCCCGATCAAGGCGGTCACTTTGCCTGCCGGCGCGTGAAAGTCCATATGCTCGACGGCGTGAACCGGGCCGAAGCTCCGGCTCACCCCTCGGGCGATGATTCCGCTTGCTGGTCCTTCATCGAGCGCACCATCAGCGGGTGGCCCAACAGGGGATGACACCTCCCTGATAGGACCAGCTGCTGCCTGACTGCCGTCATTGTCCATGCCGTCTTGCACTTGTCCCCCAACAATTTTCGTGACCCCGGGACTGCCTGAAAGCTGCGGTGCTTCCAAGACACAGGTTGTCCATGATCATTCGATGCTACGCGGGAAGCCCCTCCTAAGCTCTTCCGCCGCGGCCACCATTCGGTCACAATTCAGCGGTGGACCTCCCCCGGCGATAAACTGAGCCAATAAGTTACGCCGTCGTGCCGCCATGGCCGCCTGGCCTTCAGAAACCCGATTAATCAGTGAGGGTGCGCGCATGAGTATGCCCACTACCGAAGTGAATACCGAGTCCCAGTCACAAGGACTGCCCGACAACACTGGCATCACCAAGCAGCTGATCGTGCAAAAGTTCGGCGGCTCCTCGGTTTCCGATGCGGACGGCATCAAGCGGGTAGCCAAGCGCGTGGTGGATGCGCAGGAGGCAGGCAATGAGGTTGTTGTTGTGGTCTCCGCCATGGGCGACACCACCGACGAACTGCTTGATCTTGCTTCCCAGGTGACCGATTCAGCGCCCGCCCGTGAAATGGACATGCTCCTCTCCGCGGGCGAGCGTATTTCCATGGCCCTGCTGGCAATGGCCATTAACAAGCTCGGAGCCTCCGCTCAGTCATTCACCGGCTCACAGGCCGGAATGATCACCGACGGTATTCACGGTAAAGCCCGCATCATCGACGTCGACCCGCACCGGATCCGGACCGCCCTGGACAAGGGACACATTGCCATCGTGGCAGGTTTCCAGGGCATGAGCCGCAGCACGAACGAAATCACCACGCTTGGCCGTGGCGGTTCGGACACCACCGCTGTTGCCCTGGCCGCAGCGCTGGAGGCGGACGTCTGCGAGATCTACACAGACGTCGACGGCATCTACACAGCTGATCCGCGGGTAGTCCCCTCTGCCCAAAAGATTGACCGTATCTCCAGTGAAGAGATGCTGGAGCTGGCAGCCTCCGGCGCCAAGATCCTTCACCTGCGTTGCGTGGAGTATGCCCGGCGCTTCGGCGTTCCCCTGCATGTCCGCTCGTCCTTCAGCCAGAACGAAGGCACCTGGGTCATGCCCGGTGCTGATGACAAGATCACCACTCAAGAGGGAGTTGCCTTGGAGCAGCCAATCATCTCCGGCGTTGCACACGACCGTTCCGAAGCAAAAGTCACCGTGGTTGGCGTTCCGGACATTCCCGGAAAGGCCGCGGCGATCTTCCAGGTCATCGCAGACGCGCACTCCAACATCGACATGATCGTGCAGAACGTCTCCACGCACGGCACCGGCCGCACCGATATCTCCTTCACGCTTCCCATTGTTGAAGGCGCGGATGCACTGAAGGCGCTGCATGCTGCGCATGCAGAAATCGGCTTCGAGAGCGTCGAATACAACGAGAACGTCGGCAAACTGTCGCTGATCGGGGCTGGTATGCGCTCCCACCCCGGTGTCTCGGCCACCTTCTTCAAGGCGCTGTCCGACGCCGGCATCAACATCAACATGATCTCTACTTCTGAGATCCGCATCTCGGTGGTGACCCACGCCGACCTCCTGGATGACGCGGTGCGCGCGATCCACAAGGCGTTTGATCTGGACAGCGAAGACGTAGCAACCGTGTACGGCGGCACCGGACGCTGACTCAGGCCTGCCTCTGATCCAGCCATACCCCTGCATCCAGCTCAAGGATCACAAAGAGAAAGCACCGGTTGCCTGGCAGCCGGTGCTTCTTTTTCGGGCTTCACGTACCGTCTTTACGAACGGCGTAGTGATGGCCATGGGAATCTGTTTCGACCTCGAAATGCGACAATTCCTCCTCGGAAGCCCTCTCGAACTCGTCATGCTTGTGAACAACGGGCGAATCAAAATCTCCGCGAGTGGCAGGGCCGAAGAAGAACCTGAGCCTCTCCGTCACGTTGATAAAGCCGTTCATTACGCGAGCCACAATTACCACCCCCTTCCCCGTATTCCCGGTCCAGCAGAGCTCCTGCTGTCTGGCGGTTCCAGTGAGCCAATTTTACGCCCGAAGAGCCGAAAAAGCCCCGGAGGCATAATGTTTCCGGCCTGGCCGAGGCCTAACGGAGTGACTTGTCCCCGGGGTTTTTGGGGACGACGTAGGTGCTTCCGTCCGGCCGTTTCACCGTTTCCCACTGCTGGCTTTCGGTTTCGCGGCTGGCCAGCAGTTTTTTGTTCTCTTCGGTCATTTCGTGGGAAAGGGAACTGCGATTGGCCGGGCCGAAAATCGCCCGCAGCTTTCCTGTTGCACGCATAAACCTCTGTGCCCGGTTTTCTTTTGCCGCCATCTGAAATCCTCCAGGTTTTGTCTTCTTACCGTTGCTACCGCAGGGCGCTGCCACGCCGCCCGCACCAGCCGGCCTCACGCACTCTCTCCATAAGTGTACGCTAATCATTAGTGCACTAACTTAGGAGAATCATGAAGCAGCAGCTTGCAACCGGCCAAGAGCAGATCAGCGAGGTGAAGGTCACCGACGGTCAGGCCAACGATGACGAACTCCTCCTCTTGGAGCATCAGTTGTGCTTCTCGCTCACAGTGGCAGCACGCAATGTCGTGGCCGCGTACAAGCCGGTGCTGGAGAAGCTGGGACTCACCCATCCGCAGTATCTGGTGATGCTGTGCCTGTGGGAATCCAGTCCACGGATGGTTCGGGACATCAGTGGCGCCCTAAGCCAGGAACCGGCCACCATCTCCCCTCTGCTCAAGCGCCTCGAAGCCGCAGGCCTGATCACCCGTGGCCGCGCCGTGGGAAACGAGCGCGCCCTGGCCGTCGAACTGACCGCCAAGGGAGCCGCCCTCCGTCAAAAGGCAACGGCCGTGCCTGGCACCATGATGACGCGGCTCGGCCTGACCCGGCAGCAGGTCACTCAGCTCCATGCGTCCATGATGGGCCTGATCGCCGCGTCTGCGGAGCCAGCGGCAGACGCATTTGCAGAGTAGCCAGCTGCCCCGGCCGCCGCTTCCGGGATGGCCGGCGATAGAATAAGGAAAACAGAGGGGAACGGGTAATGCGCAAGGGGCTCATCCACGGATTGCTCACGGTGTTCGCTGCCGCCGCTCTCGCAGCGTGTTCCCCGGTCGGCGGCACTGCAGGCCCCACACCAACGGGGACGGCCTCGAATGGCACCGCTTCTGCTTCAACCCAGCCTTCGACTCTGGCCACGCCTACAGTCCCACCCGACATCGAAACTACCGAACCAGCACCCTCGCCGCCCTTAGAGTCCCCGCTTGGTACCGGACCAGGGCAAGGCAACGTGGAACTTGCCATCGTGGTGACCCCTTCGGAAACCGAACCGGCCATCAATTACACGCTGGTGTGCCAGGACGGCGCGCCTGCCGAGGAAAGTAAGCACCCCCAGGCCGAGGTTGCTTGCACAGCGCTCAAGAATCACCCCGCAATACTGAATCCGCCGGCCCGCAGCACGGATCGGGCCTGCACCCAGCAATACGGCGGCCCGCAGCGCGCCACAGTCACGGGAATCGTGGATGGAACACCCGTAGACGTAGGCTTCTCCCGCACGGACGGATGCGAAATTGCTGCCTGGAATGCCGCCAAGGATGTCTTGGGCCCAACCGGCGGAGCCCTCTAGCGCCATGCGATTCCCTCAGGTCAACTGGCCGCAGCAGGAGCATGTGCTGTCGCCGGACAACTGGATGGCCCGTGAGGCAGCCCATCAGCTGCGGGTTCGCCAGTACTCCGAGCCGTATATTGCCCGCCGTTCCGCCGGGCAAAAGCACCCGGTGGAGGACTTCCTTTTCACTTACTACACCCAAAAACCCGGCCAGCTGATGCGCTGGCACCCTGGGGACGCCGTCGTACTTTCCGGGACGGAGGCGCAGACACGAGCCGGGTGGAAATACTACCGGCAGCTCGACGACGCCGAACTCGCCTCAGCGGGGCTGCCTCCAGGCAGTGTCGCGCTGGCTTCTGACCGGGCGTCATTCCTGCGGGACAGGTTCGAGGCGGTGCGGTTTGCGGGCATCATCCTGCAGGGGACAGCACTGCGGCCTGGCCAGTTCGGCTGTTTCGGACTCCACGAATGGGCCATGGTGTACCGGCAGGACAAATTTCAGCTCCGCCATGAGTACCTGCAACTGCGGCTGGGAAGTACCGGAACCGACCGCGTGGTGGAGGAAAACCGGATCCGCTGCTCACATTTTGATGCTTTCCGCTTTTATACACCCGACGCCATTCCACTGAACGATCTTTCTCCGAGCCGGGAAAACCAGCGGTCCATGGAGCAGCCAGGCTGCCTCCACGCCAACATGGACCTCTATAAATGGGCCTACAAGCTATCGCCCGCGCTTCCGAGCGAACTGGTGATGGACTGTTTCGAACTGTCCTGGCGGATCCGGGCCATGGACATGCAGGCATCGCCCTACGACCTCGAACAATGGGGCTATCCCGCCATCCGGATCGAGACTGCCGAAGGCAAAGCGCAATACGTGGAGCACCAAAGGGCCTTCTCGGCCGAAGCCCAGGCGTTGCGCGGGCGGCTCTTGGAGGCGCTGAAACCGTTACTTGAGGCTGCCGGTGCGATGTCGCCCCCAGCTCAGCCATCCGAGGCGAAACATGAGCGCCCTGCCTGAATCCGCGGAGGTGGATTTGACGGCAAAGGTGAGCGGTCTGCCGGACGGCGGGGAGAGCACTTTCCGGCTTCTCATCCGCAATGGATCCGTCTCTCCCGAGTCCACGGTGCCGGACCCCGGCGCCGCGTTGGCCGCCGTCAAACGGTTCGGTGAGGAGATCTTCTTCGCCCCCCGCCGGGCGGACATGATCTGCACGCAGCAATACGGCGGCCCCCAGGTTGCGCTTGTGACGGGTGTCCTCCATGGGCGGCGGGTCAGTAGCAGGTTCAGCCTCACTGACGGCTGTGAGATCGCCCGTTGGCGTGCAATGGAACCGCTGCTGGGCGGGCCGGCCTCCCGTCGCGGCCTCGTGTAGGTCTCCGAAGATCCACACAAAACCCCCGCCAAACAGGCCGGCAAACAGAGCGTCCCGGGCAGCGTACCCTGCCCGGGACGTTCCCTTTGCTCTTACGTTGTTCCAGTAACCTCCTAGACGCCTGGCACCGCGTCAACGGAGGATGTCGTCAGGCCACCGGCGGGAGCTGCCGCTGAGGCAGCACCCACCTTGACGCTGACCCACGTTGTGATGCCGTTGGGGCCCAGGTTCAGGCGGGCTAGGTAGGAACCTTCCTCCAGGCCAGACCAGTTCACCGTGGCCGTGGTAGGGGTGCCGTTGGGTGCAACGATCGGGTTCGGGCTCACCGTTAGGTTGCCCGCGTCCCCGGCCAAAGACACAGCCTGAACGCGGGCCGTGGCAGCACCGTTCTCTGGAGTGGAGTAAAGGTTGGCCACGATGTAGTAGGTGCCGGCGCGGGGGGCGTCCAGCTCCAGGAACTCACTGGCAGAGGCCGTCGCCACCTGGGTGGGCTCGAGGCCTCCCTTACCGTCCGGCGCGTAGACCACCATGTCCCAGTCGACGTCTTCACTCTCCGCCTGGATACCCAAGCGGGTGAATTCCGTGCCTTCCGGAACGGTCACCTTAATCACCGCATTGTGCTCATCGTTCCTGGGAGCGAAAGCACCGGGGGTCTTGGTGACGGAGGTTTCCGCCAAGGGAGCCAGGCCTTCCACTGCTACGGCAATGGGCGCATCCGAACCGGAGACCAGGTCAAGAGTTCCGCTGCCGTCTCCTGTGCTGGAGCTGAAGGAGAACGATGGAGCGATCTGAGCGTCGACCGGACGGATCGCGATGGGCGAACTGACGGTCCGAGGCCCCTTCCAGGTAAGCGTGCCGGTGCTGAACTTACCCATGGGAGCGCTGACGTTCCGGATGGTGATGGTGACTTCGCGGGTTTTGCCGGCCTTGGCGAAGTTCAGGACCTGCGGCTCAACGTGGACATCGAATCCCGGCATGTTCACTTCGGGCGTGTACTTGCCCGGGACCAAGGCAGTCAGTTGGCGCTTGACGCTGACTTCTCCCACCAGGCTGCCCAAGGCAATGGACGCCAGATTAAGGTCGCGTGCTGGGATACTGCCGGCTTCAGGCGAACCGGTATCCATGCCCTGGCCGTTGAGGAACGCGAGCCAGTCCTTGACGCCGGAGTTGTAGACCAGCCCGGGGTCGAGGACACGGGTCGAGTCGATGTGACCGGCACCGCCTGCAAACGGATCCTTGTTCGGCGAGCCGTCCGCATTGACCAGCGGGTAAGCCGTTGTCATCATGGCGGACTTGACCATGGAGGGGGTCCACTTGGGTTGCTTGCCGAGCACCAAGGCACCGAAACCGGCGATGTGGGGGGCTGCCATGGACGTACCGGACATAAAGCCGAACTGCGCGCCCGCATTGCCGATCGTGGATACGCCGGCCAGGACGTTGACGCCGGGAGCCGAGACGTCCGGCTTCAGGAGGTCTCCTCCGGAGGCCAAGCTTGGGCCGCGGGAAGAGAACCCGGCGATCTGGGGAACGGCCGGCAGCGGCTCACCGGTGAGGTCACCCTGGACGAGGCTGACGGTCAGGGCCGGGTTGGCAGCCAACTTGGACTTGAGCTCAAGGCTCTTGGGTGCGTTCACGTGGACAGTGGGCAGCGCATGGTTGTCGGCGTCCTCAGAGCTGGCGGTGAGGTTAACCAGGATCATGCCCACGCCGCCGGCCCTTTGGACTTCCAGGCTCTTGAACGTACGGTCGATCACGCCGCGGTCACAAACCACAACCTTTCCGGCGACCTTTGCTGCATCCAGGGTGTCCGGACCGCAGAGGTTGGCCGTAGTGGCTCCGGAGGCAGCGGCGTCGGCCGCCACCACAACGGGAGCATCCTTGACTTCTGCCTTCATGATGGAAGCACCACGGTACAGCGAGCCGTCGGAGACCTTCACTGTTCCCAGCAATTCGCTGGGGAATGTGGAGGCCGCCACAGTTGTGAGCCACGGGGCAGCGTGGTTCACGGTGGAAGCCGTGGGGCCTGAGTTCCCTGCCGAGGCTGAGACGAAGACTCCCGCTGCGGCGGCATTCAGGAACGCCAGGGAAACCGGGTCTGTGGTGCTGTTGGTGTTTCCTGAAATTGAGTAGTTGAGCACATCCACGCCGTCCTTGATGGCGGCTTCGATGGCATCGATGGAGGCGGAGGAGTAGCAGCCGCCGGTGGCCGGATCATCGTCTTCCCAGCAGATCTTGTACACAGAAACTTTGGCAGCAGGAGCGACGCCTGAACTCTTGCCGAAGCTCTTGCCATCGATCGTTTGTTCGACATTGGCATTACCCGCGGCAGTGGTGGCTGTATGTGTGCCATGGCTGCCGACGTCGACCGGTGAAATCAGTTCCTCGGGAGCACGGTGCTCCGGCTCCACGCCCTCCAGGAACGCGTCCGCGAAGTAGCGGGCGCCGATGACTTTTGAATTGCAGAGGCTGCCGTCAAAGTCGGCGCCGGATTCGATGCCCTTCTGGCATTCGCCCTGAAACGTGGTGCCGTCTGCCTTCAGCATGGCAATCCGGCCATCCGCAGTCCGGTAGGGCACGCCGACTTCTGCCTTCCCCTTAAGGGGCTGCACTGCTTCTCCGGCAAGGAACGGGTTGTCAGGGGCGTACCCCGAATCGATGACGCCCACCACAACCCCCTTCCCGGCATTGGCCTCGCCGCCAAACTGCTTGGCCCAAACCCCGTCAGGTCCGGTGAGCTTCAGGAAATCGGTGGTGGTGTAATCCGGAGCGTTCTGCGTGTCGGGGGCAACCTTAAGCACTTTGCTGTCTTTTGCCAGATCGGCAGCCTGCTCGGCGGTGAGCTCGGCAACGAAGGCGTTCAGGGCGGCTGTGAACTGCTTCTGAGGAGTAACCCCCTGCTGTGCCGCGACCTCCCGCTGTGACTTTCGCAGATGGGCATCGTAGGCCTTGTAATTCTGGCCCTCCGCGTCGAGTTTGCGGCCCTGCTGGGGTTTGGTGGCGGGCAAGCCCGCTGTTCCGCCTTCGTAGGCGGCCGCTGCCTTTTCGGCAAGCACCACGATGTACCGGCCATCCTGGTAAACCGTAGGGGCGTCGTTTTGGGTGGCTGCTGCACCGGGAGCTGCCGGCACCGCTGTAGCGGGGCTGACAGCGACGGTTCCGAGGAGCAGCGGAAGACCAAGGGCTAATGCCGTTGCCTTCCGAATTCCTCTACCCTTTGTACCCATTGGGGTGCTGTGTCGTGGTGATTTCACGGGTGGGTGAGACCTTTCATGAGGAATGGTCCGGCGTCGCCGGTCTCAACATGGCTGGGCGCAACAACTCGATGACAGTTCCTGTAATCAGAGTGAGACCAGCCCTGTCACAGAGTACAGACTGATAGCTGAATATGACATAGCACACACCTTTCGTAGCCCTTTTGTCATCTGAAAAGAGGGGAGGCATAAACGGTGGTGCGGGCCGGAGGAAAGAACAAGCGGGTGGCTCCCCCCAGTGAGAACCACCCGCCGATGTGGGTTGCCTGTATCGCTGGTTTCTGCCTTTGCCAGCGTCCCCGTGACTGGAGGCAGAACAGCACATAAAAATTGAGGCAACCGGCTTTCCGCCCGCGTAATAACGCCGAGTTTCAGCGCAGCGCGGCAAGGTGCCGATATGAAGAAAAATACCATCGTCGCAGGGAATTTAACCCGCGGAAAAAGAACAATTAAAGTTTTTGGCGGTCCTTTTCAGGAAATTATTCCCGCGGTGTCCTCACCACATCACTGATCCATGCCCGCGTTTTCTCGTCCATGTCACCGGCCACATTGACCTGCCGGGCGGCGCGGTTGGATTGCCGGACGGCGCGGTCCGCCTTCAGTTTCTGAAAAACCATGCGTCCAAGTCCCGCAAAAACTGCGGCCGCCATGATGGGCAATAACAGGGATCTCGGCTTATCAACCATGGCGCCATCCTAATGAGCGGGGTGGGGCAAGACCAGAGCCCGCCGTCGGCCATTGTCCAAGGCTGCCCGCGCCCCTTACCAGTTCCCTTAATCGTCCACTTATTCGCTCGGGGCAGCCCAAGTCCGGTTCACCTGAACCGCCCGAATACGGCGCGGGCCACTATCCCCGGTAGACTGGTCTAGCAAGCTCGCGGAGCGCCCTTTTCACGCTTTTTCGGTCTGTCCAGACAGGCAGTTCAGGCAACAGCGGAACGGCGTGAGACGGCACCCCTCCGCTGCGCCCTTACCCAATGCTCACGCACAGGAGTTACCGGATGCCCCGGATCGTCGTTGACGTCATGCCCAAACCCGAGATTCTGGACCCGCAGGGGAAGGCAATTGTGGGTGCACTCCCCCGGCTGGGTTTCACCAGCTTCAGCTCTGTCCGCCAGGGCAAGCGCTTTGAACTGACCGTGGACGGTGAGGTGACGGATGCCGTCCTCGCACAGGCACGCGAAGCTGCCGAAACGCTTCTGTCCAACCCGGTGATCGAGGACGTCGTCAACGTCGAGGTCGTCGAGGCCTGAGATGACTGAACTTCCCCTGATCGGCGAAGCAGCCGCGGCTCCCTCCGCCGGCTCTCCTGATACCAGCAGGCTCACCGGCGCCAAGATCGGCGTGATAACTTTCCCCGGCACCCTGGACGACCGCGACGCCGCACGCGCCGTTCGTCTCACAGGCGCCACTCCGGTTGCGCTCTGGCACGCGGACACTGGCCTCGGCGACGTCGACGCCGTCGTTATCCCCGGTGGATTCTCCTACGGGGACTACCTTCGGGCCGGCGCGATCGCGCGCTTTGCTCCGCTGATGTCCAAAATCATTGATGCTGCGAACTCGGATGCGAAGCTCCCCGTCCTCGGCATCTGCAACGGCTTCCAGATCCTCACCGAGTCACACCTGCTGCCCGGGTCGATGATCAAAAACGACCATTTGAAGTTCATGTGCCGCGACCAGGTGTTGCGCGTGGAGAACAACAACACCCACTGGACCACCGACTACGCAGCCGGCCAGGAAATCACTGTGCCGCTGAAGAACCAGGACGGCCAGTATATTGCGGACGAAAAGACGCTCGACGCCCTTGAGGCCGAAGGTCGTGTTGTATTCCGCTACGTCGGCTTCAACCCGAACGGCTCGCGGCGTGACATTGCAGGCATCTCCAACACCGCCGGCAACGTGGTGGGCCTTATGCCGCACCCGGAGCACGCAGTGGAGGTGGGTTACGGCCCCGAATCCCTCGACGGAATCGGCGGCACTGACACCGACGGCCTCGGATTCTTCACCTCCGTCCTTAACAAGATTGTGGGAGACGCCAAGTGAGCACCTCAGCTGAAACCGTCAGCAAGAAGTTCAACATCGACACCGTCGAGAACGCAGCCAAGACTCCGGACACGGAATTGCCCTGGGCCGAACTGGGCCTGAAGCAGAATGAGTTCGACGAGGTAGTAAAGGTTCTCGGCCGCCGCCCTACCGGCGCCGAGCTCGCCATGTACTCGGTGATGTGGAGCGAACACTGCTCCTATAAGTCGTCCAAGAACCACCTGCGCCAGTTCGGCGAAAAGGTCACGGACGAGATGAAGAAAGACATGCTCGTGGGCATCGGCGAGAATGCCGGCGTCACCAATCTTGGCGACGGCTGGGCCGTGACGTTCAAGATCGAGTCCCACAATTCGCCGTCGTTCGTGGAGCCCTATCAGGGTGCAGCGACCGGCATCGGCGGCATCGTCCGCGACATCATCTCCATGGGCGCCCGCCCTGTTGCCGTGATGGATCCGCTGCGTTTCGGTGCCATTGACCACCCGGACACGGCCCGCGTTATGCATGGAGCTGTGGCAGGCATCGGCGGCTACGGGAACTCCCTGGGTCTGCCCAACATCGGCGGCGAAATGGTGTTCGATTCCGTTTACCAGGGCAACCCGCTGGTCAACGCCCTGGCTGTCGGCGTCATGCGCCACGAGGACATCCGCCTGGCCAATGCCTCCGGCAAGGGGAACAAGGTGGTGCTGTTCGGTGCCCGCACCGGCGGTGACGGAATCGGCGGTGCCTCCGTGCTGGCCTCTGAGTCCTTCGACGACACCAAGCCGTCCAAGCGTCCCGCTGTGCAGGTGGGCGACCCGTTCGCGGAGAAGGTCCTGATCGAGTGCTGCCTTGAGCTGTTCAAGGGTTCACTGGTCGAAGGTATCCAGGACCTCGGCGCGGCAGGCATCTCCTGCGCAACGTCCGAACTCGCCTCCAATGGCGACGGCGGAATGGAAGTTGAACTGACCTCTGTCCTGCTGCGTGACCCCACTCTGACTCCGGGCGAAATCCTGATGTCCGAGTCGCAGGAACGCATGATGGCCGTGGTCACGCCGGAGAACATTGCTGCTTTTGAGGCAGTCATGGACAAGTGGGCCGTTGAGTACTCCTGGCTCGGCGAGGTGACCGATACCGGCCGCCTGATCATCACTTGGGAAGGTGAGGTCATTGTCGACGTGGACCCGCGCACTGTGGCCCACGACGGTCCCGTCTACGACCGTCCGTATGCCCGCCCTGAGTGGCAGGACGCCGTTCAGGCCGACTCCTTCACCGGTTCGGTACAGGATGCGGGCCGCCCGTCCGCCCCTGCTGAACTGGCCGCAGCTGTCACCGAGCTCATCTCCTCGCCCAACATGTGCGACAAGTCCTGGATCACCAACCAGTACGACCGCTACGTGGGCGGCAACACGGCAATGGCCATGCCCGACGACGCCGGTGTGGTCCGTGTGGACGAGGAAACCGGTCTTGGCGTGGCCCTGGCCACTGACGCCAACGGACGCTACACCTACCTCGACCCTTACCACGGAGCACAACTCGCGCTGGCCGAGGCGTACCGCAACGTAGCCACTGCCGGGGCTGTGCCCATGGCCGTCAGCGACTGCCTCAACTTCGGTTCTCCCGAAGATCCCGACGTCATGTGGCAGTTGGCCGAGGCCATCCGCGGCCTGTCCGACGCATGCATGGTGCTGGGCATCCCGGTCACCGGCGGAAATGTTTCGCTGTACAACCAGACGGGCAGCACTCCGATTCATCCCTCGCCGGTGGTGGCCGTTCTGGGCAAGCTCGACGACGTCGCCCGGCGCACGCCGTCGGGTTGGCGCGAGGATGGCCAGGCCATTTACCTGCTGGGCACTACCTCGGCAGAACTGGACGGCTCGGAATGGTCCAACCTGCGTGGACATCTGGGCGGTCTGCCGCCCAAGGTCGACCTCGCCGCCGAGCGCGCACTGGGTGAAATCCTGATCAACGCCTCACGGGACGGCATGATTGACTCCGCGCACGACCTCTCCGAAGGCGGCCTCGCGGCAGCCCTCGTGGAGTCCTCGCTGCGGTACGGCGTTGGTGCACGCATCGCTTTGCAGGACGTCCTGGACCGCGACGGTGTTGACCTCTTCACGGCGCTGTTCTCCGAGTCGCAGGGCCGTGCCGTTGTGGCTGTGCCCCGCTCCGAGGAGATCCGCTTTAAGGACATGTGCACCGCCCGTAACTTCGAGCACCTCCGGATTGGCGTGGTGGACGCTGCCAGCGGGAAACTGGAGATCAACGGCGTCGAGCCTTTGCCGCTTGACTCGCTCCGCGAAGCCCACGAGGCCACCCTGCCGAAGTACTTCGACTGATCCCCACCCCATCGATTGCTCCGTAACTGCCCTTTTGAACGCTCAGAAGGGCAGTTACGGAGCAATCGTTTCTTAACCGGTACGGAGGAATCGATAGAAGGGTCAGTCCTCGCTGCTCAGCTCGCGCCGCCGGGCGCTGAGCAAATCCACTTCAGGGCGGGCAGCAACAAAGCGCTCGACGGCGTCGAGCACCTCTACGATGTGAGCCCGGTCGGCCGCTACGAGCCCGGCGCCGATAACCGTCCTGCGATATTGGTCCTGGAAGCCAGCCTCGGCCACAGAGACGTCGAACCTGCGTTTGACCTCGGCGATCAACGGCCGCACGACTGCACGTTTTTCCTTCAGGCTATGAACATCGCCAAGGAGGACGTCGAATTCAATCCATCCGATCCACATGATTCACCTACTTTGCTGCCGCCAGTGCCTGTTCGCATTCTTCGATGGCCTCACGGGCCTCCTGCTGTTGCCGGGGCGTCCCCACCCGCTCGGCCCATTGCTCGGCAAGCTGGAACTCCACCAGCGCCTCGGTAGAACGTCCCGCGCGGTGAAGAATCCACCCCAGGTTGCTGTGCAGCTCAACCATCCAGCGCTTGGTCCTCTCGTCGTGAGCTGTGGAGGCATACTCCAAGGCACTTCTTGTCCAGGCCTCGGCATGCGCCGAGTCTGCTATCGCCAGCATGTGGAGGGCATCGACTGCGAGGTAGTCCTCACTCAGATGATCAGCGAGTTCAGCAGCCTGTTCGAACAAAGGCACGGCCATCGCTTCATGCCCGCTGGAGTTCAGGAGGCGGCCGCGTTCAAGGAGCACGCGGACAGCAACGGTTGGTTCGTCGCCGTCAATGGTGTCCAGCAGCGCATCCGCTTCCTCGAAGCGGCCTTGAAGTCCAATAGCCCGCCCCAGCTGCGTTGCAAGCTCGGCGAGCTCATCGGCGTCGTACTGATCCTCTGTCATCTCCGCGCGGAAGCGCGCCTCCGAGGCGGCGGCGTCATCAAAGTTCCATAGGTGGTCAAGGTTTTTCTGCTCCAGCATTCGCTGCTCCTGATCCGCTCTCGGTACTAAAAAAACGTTGGTGGATTACTCCGCAGAATTGGTAAGGCGTGCCCAGCCCAGTTGCTCCTGCTGCTTGCGGGTCAGTGATGCCACCACCAGATCGTAGGAATCCTCCACCATGTCCCGGATCATTTCATCCGGCAGGGAACCATCCAAACGGACGCCGTTCCAGTGTGTCTTATTCATATGCCAGGCGCCCGTGATCTCCGGGTGGGCTGTCCTGAGCTGTTCGGCCAGGACGGGGTCGCATTTGAGGCTAACTGACCAGTTCTCCGGGTCCATCGAGGACAACGCGAACATTTTTGCATGCTGGGTGGCTCCGCCTGAAATTGCCGCCCGGACTTTAAAAACGGAGAATTCCGGCCCGAAGGGAAAGTCTTCAAAGGCTCCGGGAAATCCCAGGCAGATCTCGCGAAGTGCAGCGACGTCCATGAACTGAGCCTACTGTTAGTCGACTGCGCCGGGTACAGAAGATGACTTCAGGCGCCAGGATTCCTGAGCCGGGCAAAGGTTCATCACCACGTCCAGTCCGGCAGCCTTCGCCCGTTCCGCAGCGGCTTCGTCGACGACCCCCAACTGCAGCCACACAGCCTTGGCGCCTACGGCAATGGCCTGGTCCACCACGTCCCCCACCCTTTGGGAGTTCACAAAACAATCCACGACGTCGACCGGCAGCTTTTCCGCCGGGATGTCACCAAGGCGCGAATAACCTACCTCGCCGTGAACGGTGTCCGCCGGAAGGTTGATGGGGATGATTTCCATGCCCATGCGATCTCTTATGAACAGGGATGTGTCGTAGGCAGCCCGCCACTCATGGGAGGTGAGGCCAACGATGGCCCATCTTCCGGGGGTTAGCATGAGGCGTTCGACTACATCCGGATCATTAACGTGCGCCATGGTCCCCAGCCTACGCTCGCAGCCCGAGCCTGCCCGGTCGCCGCACCGCATCGGCAGCGCCGCCCGGCGTGCCTCCGACGCATGTCAGCGATGGTTTTTCTTCAGCCAAGTTCCAACGGAGTCAGCGACTGAAGCCACTGACTGGGGCGGGGGTGTCTGGGAGAAATGGCGGCCACTGGGAAGCCGGCCCGGCCCCGGTCCAGCTGATTTCTTTACAGACTTGTCTTGGGCCGGCACTGCAGCAGCTGATGGTGCGGCGGCTGGTGACCCGGAGGCTGGTGACGCGGCGGCTGGCAAGGCTGAGAGGGCAGCACCCGGCAGCGCACCCTGAAGTGCCGCTGGGTTGGTGGCCGATGGCGACACAGGGACCCGCGGTGTAGCAGCAGGCCCGGCGGCGGCCGGCCCCGAGGCACCCGGCTCTGCGGAACCCGGCTCTACGGGCGCCTCACCATCAGCTACAAGCCAGTCACTCAAATCCAGCGAGGCATCCCAGAACGGGACTCCTTGTACTGCCGCCCGCTGCAGCATCGGACCACGGCTCTCTCCGTCTGCCCCTGGGTATCCTGCTTCCTCTGTGGCCGCTTCGCCGGAGGCCGAGGCCTTGTTGTTCTCCCGCTTTTCCCCGGGGCCGGCTAATGCCACGTGACGGCCCGACCGCCCGGGTTTCGCAGGGACCAATCCAGTTCCGGTCTTGGCGCCATCTGGTAAAGCGCCCGCGGACGCTACAGCACTTCCGCCGCGCATTGCTCGAGAGCCTCCGGCGGGAGCGCTGGCGTCGAGGTGTGCGGCTTCTACCAATCCAGCGGGAGCATCGTCAGGCAGTTCTGCTGCGGCGTAGGGTCGGGAATCCGGCTCCGCGAGTGATCGGCCTTGGAACGCCTGATCGGGGCTTGCAGGCGTCGCCGAGAGTGGCACGGACGCACCTCCGAGAGGAGCTGCCAGGGCAGGGGCCCACCCGCCGTCAAAATTCTGGATCGACACAAGGCCCTGACGGATACCAGGGTTTGGGCTGGTAGCCGCGACCCCGCTGACCCCCAATCCCATGCCCGCAATGACTGCCACGGAAACCACGGTGGGACGATGCTTGCGCAGGGGACGTTTGCGTGCCAGTTCGTCAACGCTGCCAGCCAGCAGGGAAGCGAGTTCGGCGCCCGGTGCCGGCAACGGCAAGTCAGCCAGGGAACGGAGGTTAAGGAGGTAGGCCCTGAGTTCGGGCGCATCGGCATGTCCGGCATCGAGCAGGAGCTCTTCCACCGTTGAGCGGGTTGCTTTCTTCGAATTCGTCATTGCGCCACATACTCCTTCACCGCGGAATGGTCACGGAGTTGGTCTAATGCACGCCTTTGAAGCTGCTTCACCGCTCCTGCGCTCTTCCCCATGATTTTTGCTACCTGATCCACCGTTAGGTCGGCAATGATACGCAGCGTCAGGACTTCCTTCTGGTCCTCGCCCAGCACGTTCAACAACTGCAGCACCTCACCCGGCGAAACCCTCGACAGGGCGTCGCTCTCCGCAGACCCTGACTCCCGGGGATCCAATTCCGGCTCGAAACTCTGCTTCAGCGGTGTTCGGCTCTGACGCCGGCGATCATCAACCATGCGGGCGTGGGCGACTGAAAATACAAAGGTCCGTAGTCCGCCGACTCCTCCACTGATGGAATCAATACGCGGGAGAACGGCCAAGAAAACATCCTGCATTGTTGCCTCCGGATCCTCTACGCCGCGGGCTGTCAGGTATCCAAGGACCTGCGAGGCGTAGCTGCGGTAGACGGCACTGAAAAGTTCGGAGTCACGTCCCCGAAGGGCGCTTAACGATTCGTCAGTCAGCGCGTCAGTCACAGACCTAGGCTTTCGTTCCGGGGAGGATGGCTACATCATTGTAGGGGCATGGTGGGCCATCTGTGACGAACTTCTGCGTACTAACTTTACTTTCGGTAACCACACTTTTGTGAAACCGGTTACCGCTAACAAAGGTTCCGAAGATTACAAAAGGGCCGGGCTGGAACATGATGGGGGACAAATTCCAGCCCGGCACCTCTTGGTGGTTAAAGCGCCGGTTCGAACATGATGGGGGACAAATTCCAACCCGGCGTTTCATAGTGGTAATCGTCACGGCCCCGGCGAGGGTTACGCGAAAACCAAAAATCTTTTGAAGACTTTTTAAGGCCCTGATTACGACGCCGGCGGGCCACCTTTTCAGGTGACCCGCCGGCGTCGTAAATCGGTTGGTGTCAGTCATTGATGAGGTCGTTGACCACGATGGTCTGATCCCGGTCGGGCCCTACACCGATAGCCGAGAACCGCGTCCCTGAGAGCTTCTCGAGGGCCAGCACGTAGTTCTTGGCGTTCTCAGGGAGGTCCTCGAGTGTGCGGGCAGTTGTGATGTCCTCAGTCCACCCCTCGAAGTACTCGAAGATGGGCTTCGCGTGGTGGAATTCCGTCTGGGTCATCGGCATCTCGTCATGGCGAACGCCGTCGACGTCGTAAGCGACGCAGACGGGAATCTGCTCGATGCCGGTGAGGACGTCCAACTTAGTGACGAAGTAGTCCGTGAAACCGTTGACGCGGGAGGCGTGGCGGGCCAGGACGGCGTCGTACCAGCCGCAGCGGCGCGGCCGTCCGGTGTTCACGCCGAACTCGCCGCCGGTCTTCTGCAGATACACGCCCATCTCATCAAAGAGCTCGGTGGGGAAAGGGCCGGCACCAACGCGGGTGGTGTAGGCCTTGATGATTCCTATGGAGCGCGAAATGCGGGTGGGACCGATGCCGGAACCGACCGAGGCGCCGCCGGCAGTGGGGTTGGAGGACGTGACGAAGGGGTAGGTGCCGTGGTCGACGTCAAGGAACGTGGCCTGGCCGCCTTCCATGAGTACTACCTTGCCTTCATCCAACGCTTTGTTCAGTACCAGTGTGCTGTCGATAACGAGCGGGCGGAGGCGTTCGGCGAATGAGAGGAAATAGTCCACGATCTCGTCCACTTCGATATCACGCCGGTTGTAGACCTTGACCAGGAGTTCGTTTTTCTGGCGCAAGGATCCCTCCACTTTCTGGCGAAGGATGGAGGCGTCAAACACGTCCTGGACGCGTATGCCGAGGCGTGCCACTTTGTCCATGTAGGCAGGACCGATTCCACGGCCCGTGGTTCCGATGGCGCGGCTGCCCAGGAAGCGCTCCGTCACCTTATCCAGCACTTGGTGATACGGCGCCACAAGATGGGCGTTCGCAGAGACGCGCAGTTTGGAGGTGTCAGCGCCGCGGGCTTGAAGCCCGTCGATCTCCTGGAACAGGGCCTCAAGGTTCACCACACAACCGTTGCCGATGACCGGGACGGCGTTTGGGCTCAGGATGCCGGCAGGAAGGAGCTTAAGCTCGTACTTCTCACCGCCCACGACGACGGTATGCCCGGCGTTGTTGCCGCCGTTCGGCTTGACCACGTAGTCAACGCGTCCGCCAAGCAGGTCAGTGGCTTTACCTTTGCCTTCGTCGCCCCATTGGGCTCCGACGATCACGATTGCTGGCATGGGATCCTCCCCCATTCGTTCGGGCCATTCCGCAGACAACCCATTCAATTAGGTCAGCCACGGTCCTGCGCCGTTCATGAGAATGCCCCGAATATCACCGCAGCGCCCTTGGCCTGTTGACCGGCGGGCAAATGCAAGAGATCCGGGGCTCTTACGACCCAAGTTTAGCCGATGTCAGCGGCAAGCAGCGTTCACGGTTTGACTGCGTGCCACTCCCGCCTTTGTGAGGGGCATTACGTGGCTTCGAAGCAGGGGACCCACATTTTGCAGGGCTTGCTAAGCTGGTAGAGAACGATCAGGGAATCGTTCCACACAACATCTTTTTCAATCCAGGCTGTACTCGGCGTGCCCGCTTACGGTCCGGCAGCGTGACCTATCCCCGCAGGAGACCCAGCAATTTATGGCAGCCTTGGCCACTGAACCTTTCCACGAGCAGCTTTTGAGCCGCCGTTATGAACCCAATGTCGCAGCCGTCAACGAACTGTGCGACGCCCTCCAGTCCGCCAAGCCAGGCACGCAGGTTCCGTATGTGGACCCGATGCACGATGTGGACGAATGCCGCATCATCAGCCTGTACTCCAACATCGGCACCGCTGACGACTCCGGATTCATCACTGCCGGGGATGACGAGGCAGCCACCCGCATGCTGGGGGTTCAGTGGAAACTTGGACTTCGACCGGAGTTTGTCATGCCGTGGAACGTATACCCGTGGCACGTTGCCGGTGAACCCAATGGCAAGTTCACCCCGGACCAGATCGCAGCTGGCCTCAAGCCGCTGTTGAAGTTCCTGGCCCTCGTCCCGCGCGCGTCGGTCATCGTGGCTCATGGCACGGAGGCAAACCGCCTCGCCGGCCTTCTCCTCAAGACCGAGGTGCCTTTGCTGTGGCGCCGCGGCCTCAAGACCTACAAAGTCCGCTCACTCAGCGGCCGGGCGTTCGCAGGCACCCCTGTGCGCCAGCAGCAGTACCTGGACGACATGCACGTCGCTTATGCAGACGCCATGGCCCGTACCGGGCTCACGAAGCCCAGCTAGCACCTGATGTAGCTTGGGCCCATGCCCAGGCGCTAATGACGTCGGGCGCCCACCTTTTTCTTAAAGGTGAGCGCCCGACGTCGTGTTTTAATCTGGTTCTTTAGCCGCGGCTCTTGGCTTCTATCGCTGCTTTCGCAGAGGGATCCGAGTCCTGGAGGAACTTCTCGATGCGCTCCGGTTCCTCAGCCTCGCCGATGGCGGCCGAAGCCCTGCCCAGCGAGTACAGCGCGCGCAGGAAGCCCTGGTTGGGTTCGTGCTCCCACGGGATGGGTCCGACGCCACGCCAGCCATTGCGGCGCAACGAGTCCAGTCCGCGGTGGTAGCCAACACGGGCGTAAGCGTAGGAATCGATGGTGCGGCCCTCGCTCCACGCTTCCTCGGCCAGCACAGCCCACAACAGCGACGACGTGGGGTGCTTTTCCACCAGATCGAGTGCTTCCTGGCCGGCCTCCAGCTGCTCGTAGACCTCAGTCTCAGCAGGCAGGAGGGTGGGCTCAGGACCCATCAGGTTCTTGCGGAATTCGTCGGACATCCTAGAACGTCTTGCCGAGGGAGCCGAGCTGCTTGGCAGCTTCCACCACGCGGGCCGACAGACCGGCTTCAGCCGAAGCGCCCCAGACGCGGGGATCGTAGAGCTTCTTGTTGCCCACTTCGCCGTCAACCTTCAGCACGCCGTCGTAGTTCCTGAACATGTGGTCCACCACTGGGCGCGTGTAGGCGTACTGGGTGTCGGTGTCGATGTTCATCTTGATGGTTCCGTAGGAGACGGCGTCAGCGATTTCCTGGTCAGAGGAGCCTGAACCGCCGTGGAAGACGAGGTCGAACGGGTTGTCCTTGCCGATCTTGGCACCAACCTGCGCCTGGATGTCCTTGAGGATCTCCGGGCGGAGCTTGACTCCACCGGGCTTGTACACGCCGTGAACGTTGCCGAAGGTCAGCGCGGTGATGTAGCGGCCGTTCTCGCCGGCACCCAGGGCATCGATGGTGGCCAGTGCGTCTTCGACCGTGGTGTACAGCTTGTCATTGATGGCGTTCTCCACACCGTCTTCCTCGCCGCCCACGGTGCCGATCTCGACCTCGAGGATCATCTTGGCGGCGGCGGTGCGCTCCAGGAGTTCGCGGGCAATCCGCAGGTTCTCCTGCAGGGTTTCTGCGGAGCCGTCCCACATGTGGGAGTTGAACAGCGGGTCCCGTCCGGCCTTGACCTCAGCCTCGGAGGCAGCCAGCAGCGGCAGGACGAAGCCGTCAAGCTTGTCCTTGGGGCAGTGGTCCGTGTGGAGCGCGATGTTGACGTTGTAATTCTTGGCCACCTCGCGGGCGAATGCTGCGAAGCCAAGCGAGCCCGCAACCATGTCCTTGGTCTGGGCGCCGGACCAGTAGGCGGCACCGCCTGTGGAGACCTGGACGATGCCGTCGGACTCAGCATCTGCGAAGCCGCGCAGGGCTGCATTCAGTGTCTGGGAGGAGGTGACGTTGACCGCCGGGAATGCGAAGCCGCCCTCTTTTGCGCGGTCGATCATGTCGGCGTAGATCTCTGGGGTTGCAATGGGCATGCTGACTCCTAAGTATTTTCGTCTGCGGGTGTGGTTGACCCTGGAGAGTGAACCTCGTCGGCTACGAACCATCCTAGTCATTTCTTGGCAAAGGGCCGTGGTCCGGGTCACTCAGCCTGGTCATACTTGGCTCCGATCACCAACGAGATGGCACTTCGCGGCAGTCCCGGCGCCTATAACTGCTGCCAAGTGTCATTTCGCGCGCCAGCCCCTGCTCTCCAACGCCGTGCGAACTTTACTGACGACGGCGGGGCGTCCGCCTGCCAGATCGAACTTAGACACACGAACTTCAATCCAGCCACATTCAGTTGTTGTGTCCGCCCGCCGTATGTCCTTCAAGTACTGATCCGATCCGTTGTGGTGAGCGCCCTCATACTGCAGGGCGACGCGCTGCTCAGGATAGGCGGCATCTGGCCACAGCTCATCAACAGTGCACAGCGCCTCGCGTGGCATTGGGAAGTCGGGACCGTGCGAACATACCAGCGAATCACCGGCAACCACGAGTTCGTCCAGGTTCAGAATCGAGGCCAGATCAAGCCAGGTCCTGGCAGGGGAGGTGAGCCGGACGCCGTCGTGCTCCACAACCTCATCCGGGAGAAGCGTGAGGAGGTGGCCCACGACGTTCGCCCTCCGTGGCATGCTGAAACCGCGCCGTCGGGCCACATGGACACGCCAGTCGTCCTCCAGCCACGAGGGCAGGGCAGCCTGCACAATCCGGGCAGCAGACCCGAACGAGAGGACCGAGGAATCATCGAGCTCTGTGTACGCCCGAAGTGCTGCTGCTCCTGCCGCTGCCGAACCGAGGTGCATCCGGATTCCCCGTGAAACAGTGGCGAGGTCTTTGGCCTCGGTACGCGTCCTGCTGACTCCGGCCTTGTCGGACGCGCGAAGCGAGAAGGAGCCCTTCATAAGATGTTCCGGGAGTGGCGCCCTGTGCATGCTCAATTGTGGCCGCTCCATGGCCCCTCCCCTGCGTTATCCACAGGGCAACGCACGGTCCGGAAACGAGATGGCACTTCGCGGCAGTTGCACGGCCGAACACTGCCGTCAACTGCCATCTCGGGGGGGGCGGGGTGGGGTGAGAGGCGGGGGGCTAGGGGTGCTGGTTGAACACGTGCCGGCGAATCCACGCATGCATCGCCACGGCTGCTGCCGATCCTGCATTGATGGAACGGGTCGAGCCGAACTGCTCAATTGACAATGTGGCCTCTGCGGCCGCGTGGACCTCAGGAGTCAGGCCCGGCCCTTCCTGACCGAAGACCAGCACACAGTTCCTGGGCAGCTCATAAGTCTCCAGCGGCACGGAGTCGGGGAAGATATCGATCCCGATGATCGCCAGGCCCTCCCCCTGCGCCCAGGCCACGAAATCATCAACAGTGGGGTGGTAGCGGACGTGCTGGTAGCGGTCGGTGACCATGGCGCCCCGGCGGTTCCACCGGCGCCGGCCGATGATGTGGACCTCCTTGGCGAGGAACGCATTGGCGGTGCGCACAACAGTGCCGATGTTGAGGTCGTGTTGCCAGTTCTCAATAGCCACATGGAATTCGTGACGTTTGGAATCCAGGTCAGCAACGATCGCTTCATGTTTCCAGTAGCGGTACTTGTCCACCACATTCCGGCGGTCACCGTCGGCGAGGAGGTCCGGATCCCAGTGGTCCCCTTCGGGCAGCTCACCTTCCCAGGGGCCGACGCCGACCTCCGGCTTGGGCTCCTGCTCCTCCTCGGACGGGGGGATGGGCAGCGTAGGGGTCTGGGGGTGGTCAGTCACGCCTCAACTCTAGCCGCGTCCGTCCCGCCCATCCGGCGTCATCCGGCACTGTGCCTGCGTTCGGACGGAATCCAACAACGCTAGCCAGCCAGCTTCCAGCGGTTGGCGCGGTAGGAGTTGCCAATCTTCTCCAGCAACTCCGGGTTGGCGCTCCAATAGCTCTCGTGGCCGCTCACACCCACCATCTGTGGGGTGCCCCACGGAGTCACCGTGAACAGGTTGACGGCCCGGATGGCATCGCCCCAGGCGTTGGTGCACGTGAACTGGACCACGACGGCCTCAGAGCGGCGGAACTCGCGGATTTCCGGCGTAGACGACACAAAATCTGCGGCGCACTTGTGGCCCACGAGATGTTGGGGCAGTTCAGCAGCGGGGATGGCTTTGAGCTTTGCCTCAATGTCCTTGACGGCTGCCTGGACCTTTGCAGGTTCCTTTCCGAACTTTCCTTCCTCTGCTTCGGCGAAGAAAGCGAAGGCCGTCGAGATGCCGTCACCATCACGCTCTTCGGTGCCTTCCGCCTTTTGCTGCATCGGGGTTCCGGAGACAGGGTCCTTGCTGATCCCGAACGTGCCGTCGCTGCTCCACGAGGCCAAGTAGGCGAAGGACGATTCTCCCGTGACAAAACGGGTGAACTGTGGATCGTCGGCCGCCGGAACGTTGGCGGGGCCCTGCCGCTGATCCCACCCGTCGGGAAGCGGTACGGACCCGGCGGGCATGTCGCCAGCGGAGTTCTCCGACGGTGCGGCGGTTCCCTCGGGCGTGCTGGTCTCGTCCGCCGCTTGGGGAGACGCGGCTTCCGAACCTGAGGCCAGGGGCACAGGATTGTCCTGTGCCTGCGGCCGGCTGAACCCCGGAATGACCCAAACGAACACGGCGACCAGCGCAACGATCACCGCGGCGGCGACGGCGCCCAAAATAATGATCAGGTTCTTGTTGTTGTGCGGCTGCGGCGGCGGCTGCTGCTGCGCGTACTGCTGGTGCTGGGGGTAGGGCTGCGTAGGATCCTGGATGCCATACTGCTGGGTCGGGAGGTTCTGGGCCGGGAGGTTCTGGGCCGGGAGGTTCTGGGCCTGGAGGTTCTGGGTCGGGAAGTTTGGCGGCGGGTAGGCCTGGGGACCTCCGGACTGTTGTCCTGGGAATGAATCTCCGGGTGGCGGCGGTGCGCCATGGCTGTTGCTCATTGCGAGCCCTTTCAGGTGCTTGCTGGCATCCTGCGGTTCCGGATGCCAGGAGATGTCCGGCTTCGGGGACCTGCCGGCACGGGTCCGGCACAACAAACCACCGCAGATATCCCCCGATCCGCGGCCGCTGGCACTGATGCCAGCTATGAGCCTAGTGGACGGAGCGGCAAGGGCTGCTCCGTCATGTTCCGGCGCCGGATGTTCCGCTACCCGAAGAATGAAAGACTGGGTCCGGAAACAGCGTCTCCCCCAACTAGTGCCGGAGGTCCCCCATGGCAGAGTCAGACAAAGTGCGTTCATCGGCGGCGGTGTACCGCAACAACCAGGAAATTGAGTGCTGGCTCACTGACATGGACGGTGTGCTGGTTCATGAAAACCAACCCATCCCCGGCGCAGCCGAACTCATCCAGCGATGGGTGGATACGTCCAAGCGTTTCCTTGTCCTCACCAACAACTCCATCTTCACTCCCCGCGACCTCGCTGCCCGTCTCCGGTCCTCAGGGCTCGAGATTCCGGAGGAGAATATCTGGACTTCAGCGCTGGCAACCGCCCAGTTCCTGAAGGACCAGGTTCACGGCTCGGATTCCGGGAACCGCGCGTACACGATCGGTGAGGCAGGGCTCACGACGGCGTTGCACGAGGCGGGCTTTATCCTCACCGACCAGAATCCGGACTTTGTGGTGCTCGGCGAAACCCGGACCTATTCCTTTGAAGCCATCACCATGGCGATCCGTCTCATCCTTGCCGGCGCAAGGTTTATTGCAACGAACCCGGATGCCACCGGCCCATCCAAAGACGGTCCGATGCCTGCCACTGGAGCGATTGCAGCCCTGATTACCAAGGCAACCGGCCGGGAACCTTACATCGTGGGAAAGCCGAACCCGATGATGTTCCGCTCTGCCATGAACCAGATCGACGCCCACTCCGAAACCACAGCCATGATCGGCGACAGGATGGATACCGACATCATTGCCGGCATGGAGGCTGGGTTGCACACAGTGCTGGTGTTGAGCGGAATCACCCAGAAGCAGGACATTGCGGCCTACCCATTCCGCCCCAACCAGATCTTGGACTCTGTGGCTGACCTGAAAAACCAAATCTGACCGGCGCGTTGCTTCCTGGCAAGGGCCACAGGCTTCCCGACAGGACCGCTAGTAAGCCGTCACACGCCCGCCGCCACCAGGCAGGGGGAAAAGCTGTTCCTCGAGGTCTGCCACCACACGGCTGTACAGGGAAGGATTCCATTGAGGGCTGGCGTGGGCCGGCACTGCACCCTCCGTCAGCAGTTCGTTGGAAGTCATGTACTGGGAATAAGTACGTGACCAGGACCTGCGGGCGGTTTCATAATTGACGGTCTTGTCCCGCGGGTTTCCGATAAAAGCCATGCGCGCCTTGCCAAGCTTGTCCACAAAGCGGGTGGCATCAAAGTGGTAGATGTAAGCGGATTCGGACTGGATCAGGATGCTCGATGGCGCCAGCGGTGACAGTTGCTCAAGTGTCTGGTCCATGATCTGACGCCAGGTGCGCTCGTCCTTGTGCACGATCCGTTCGCCGAGCTCATAGCCCCCACGCAACACTGTAGGCACCCGGAAACCACTCTCGTACAGGACCACCACTCCTTCGAACCAACTTTGGTCCAAGACGTCGTATTTGCTGTAAGGGCTGGAGTCCAACAGAATCAGCTCGACACCCACCCCGTGGAGTTCCAGCAGCCTCGCGGCCACTTGCGTGGCGACCATACCGCCAAAGCTATGGCCGTAGAAGTAGAGCTTTGTCAGCTGCCTTGCCCGGACATGCTCAATGATGGCAATGACCAGCTGGTCAATGTCCAGCCCCTCGTTGGAATACCCGACGGCGGCGAGCTGGCCGCGTTCGCGCAAGGCACCACGGAGCGAGTTGAGGATCCACTGTGCCTCCTCCCAGCTGGTTTTGTAGCCCGGGAACAGGATCCAGCTGGAGTTGGGAAAGTACTTCTCAGCAAAGTCGTCTTCCACGGTGAGGATCTTGTTGACCTGGCGCTCGCGTTGCACACGGCGGGTGAACAGCATGTCTGCGGCCAGGACGGAGGATGCTCCGGCACCAATAAAAAAGCTTCGACGGGAGAAGGTTTTGAGCTCGGCGGCGTGCCGGAGTAGACGGACCCCGTCAGGGCTGGGGCCACTGTTGGGGTCCACATCCTCCACACGCGGCATACTCCTACCGTATCCACACGTGGCCCGTGTGGTGCAATTCCCAGGAGGCGCCGGCGGAGCGGGGGGAGTACGAATTACTCGATGAGGGATTTACGTTCGGATTCTCTCTCCGAGGGGCTGCTTTGGCGCCGTTCAATCTCCATGCCGATGGCTTCGTACTGCGCCAGCAGCTCAGATCCGGTCACGGCAGCGGGATCGTCCAGCATACCGAACACGGAATCACTGGCAGCGAGCAGCTCGTCATCAGAGTACTTGGCGAGCGGATGGGATCCTGAGGGATCGATGGAAGCTAAGAATTCTCCTGTAACTTCAAGCGCCTGCGCGTCATTGTCACTGTCTTGGTGGGAATCCAGGCCGCGCTGGATCAATTCCAGGGACACGCCGGTGGCGCCTCCGTCAATGGCATTGAGGTCGTTGCGGAGGCCTGCGAGAGCGGCGGATTCAACGTGCATGGCGCGGAAAAGGTCAACGCGGATGTGCGACTTGATGCCCATGCGGCGGATTCTGCGGATGACGTGCACCAGGGCAGAGCGGGAATCCTGTGTGAGGTTTCCCTGGACGTCAATCCGGACAACGTCAGACACGACGTCGAGTTTAACGAGGGCTTGCAGCTTGCGGTCCATAGGTACTCCAAAAATGGATTTCTATGGCCGACGGCTCAACCGTTTGTCAGCTTATCCCGGCTGAAGAGTTACTACAAGCCGTAGGGTTCCAAAAAGCCTTCAGCCGGCCTGGCTTTTCTCGGGCTCCTGGTAATGGGTTCGCGTGGCCGCTCCGCCTACCGATTCCACAAGCGACTTTGCGATATCCCGGAGTTTGACATTGCTGTTGCTCGAGGCATCCGCGAGGATCCTGGCTGCCGAATCCTGGCTGCAGCGGTTCTGTGCCATCACGATTCCTACGGCGATATCGATGGTGGTGCGTGATTCCAGAGTGGCGCGAAGGTTGGTGGCACTGTCGGCGTGAAGGGAGAAACGCACAGCGAGCCGGAGGGCCTGGGAGATCTCGCGGGTATAGCCCCGGGCCTTCGCCGCAGCCTTCTCATCGAACTTGTTCGGAGCATCCGAGTACAGGTTCAGGGCGGCCTTGGCATCACCCTGGAGATGGAACGGAAGCGACAACACGGAGCGCAGGCCATGGGCAGCAACCGCGTTTGCATAGTCCGGGCCCCACCGGTCCTCTTCGAACAGATCAGGAACGTGGACTTCCCGCTCTTCCTCGGCAGCCGTCAGGCATGGTCCCTGCGACAGGGAATACTGGATTTCATCCACCTCGCGGGCAGAATCACTGCTCCAACCTATGGTGGCGGCCTTACGGTCCCGCAGGAGGGTGATTCCGCAGAGCGCGTCGTCGCCGTCGCCGGCCATTTGGTGAGCTGAAAACCGTGCCAGTTCGTTCAGGAAATCCTCGAAGTCAGCGCTCTCCAGAATCAGGTTCTGGATCTGGTCAACGGTGGTCAAGGATTTTTCTGGCGGGGCCATGGCACGGTTCTCCAAAGGGCAGGTACTGACGTGTGGATAGGCAAATGATAGGTCACTGCCGAACTGCCGTCCACACGCAAGCGCTAGCTGAGGCCGAGCTCATCCTTGCCAAAGGCGAAGAGGTAAGGGACTCCTGTTTCGGCTTCAATCTTCTCTTTGGCACCGGTGTCCCGGTCCACGATGACTGCTACGGCCACTACATTGCCGCCGGCCTTGCGGACGCCCTCCACTGCGGTCAGGGCTGAGCCTCCAGTGGTGGAGGTGTCCTCCAGTACGAGAATCTTGCGGCCTTCGACTGAGGGGCCTTCGACCTGACGCCCCATTCCATAGGATTTCTGCGCCTTCCGGACCACAAAAGCATCAACAGCGCGGCCGGCATCGGAAGCCGCATGCATCACTGCCGTGCCGACAGGATCTGCCCCCATCGTGAGCCCACCGGCGCACTCAAAGTCGATACCGGCGTCGTCAACGAGGGAAAGCATGACCTGACCCACCAGCTTCGACGCTTCGTGGTGCAGAGTGATGCGCCGTAGGTCGATGTAGTAATCGGCCTCGGCACCGCTGGAGAGGATCACCTTGCCCCGGACTACGGCGAGTTCCTTGATCAGTTCCAGCAGGCGGGCGCGGGCAGCGGAAGCGTCAGCTGCAAAGTCAGGGGTGGAAGTCATGGGTTCCAGTTTAGTGGCTGCGCGTAAGTGCCCCTGCCTTGGACAGACCGGCCAGCGCCTCTGTCACCACGCCGTCAACCGAACCTGCGATATCCACCACCACGCCGGGTTCGTCCGGCTCAAGTGGCTCGAGCGCTGCCAGTTGGGACTCGAGCAGCGTTGCGGGCATGAAGTGGCCGCTGCGGTCTTGCAGGCGTGAGGCAAGGACCTCCCTCGCTCCGTCCAGGTGCAGGAAGACGGTCTGCGGGGCGTAGGCGCGGATGGCGTCACGGTAGCTGCGTTTCAGTGCGGAGCAGGCAAGCACCACGCCCCGCGCTCCGGCGCCGGCCAGCTCACTCCCTATGACGGCGAGCCACGGCCAGCGGTCTTCATCCGTCAAGGGCGTCCCGCTGGCCATTTTGACGACATTCTCCACGGGGTGGAGCGAATCGCCATCGAGGAAGGGGATGCCGAGTTGCCGTGCCACCAGACTACCGATAGTGGTCTTCCCGCAACCGCACACCCCCATCACCACAATGCCGGAGCTGCCAGGCACCGGCAGCCCCTCCTCACCAGTCATGGACGGTTCCGTCAACGAGGCGGTTGTAGGGCAGGTAGGCCTGCTGGTACGGGAACGTTGCGGCTGCTTCCTCGTTAAACTCAACGCCGATGCCCGGCTTATCGCCCGGGTGCAGGTAGCCGTCCACGAACGTCATGGACTGCTCGAAGACGCTGTTCGTTTGCGGCGAGTGCTGCATGTATTCCTGGATGCCGTAGTTGTGGATGGCCAGGCCAACGTGCAGTTGCGCGGCGAAGCCGACCGGGGAGATGTCGGTGGGCCCGTGGAAGCCTGACTTGATCTGGTACTGCGCGGCGAAATCCATGACCTTCTTCAGCGGGGAGATCCCGCCGAAGTGCGTGGAGGCTGCCCGGACGTAGTCAATCAGCTGCTCTTTGATGATGGTTTGGAAGTCGTACACGGTGTTGAAGATCTCCCCGATAGCCAAAGGCGTGGTGGTGTGCTGGCGGACCAGGCGCAGCGCCTCCTGGTTCTCGGCCGGCGTGCAGTCCTCCAGCCAGAACAGGTCATACGGCTCCAGGGCCTTGCCGAGCTTGGCGGCCTGGATGGGCGTCATCCGGTGGTGGCCGTCGTGCAGCAGCGGCAGCTCCGGGCCGAACTCGTTCCGGACGGCTTCGAAGACGGAGGGAAGGTGGCGCAGGTAGGCGCGGGTGTCCCAGTCCTCCTCCAACGGGAAGGCCCCGCGGCCGGCCGGCTCGTAGTCGTAGCGTTCGCCCGTGGCCTGCACCTGGGAGGCGACGCCGTAGATGGACTTCAGCGAGGGCACCGCGGTCTGGATGCGGACGGACTTGTAGCCCAGTTCCAGGTGTTCACGGACAGAGTCGAAGAGCGAGGGAAGATCCATACCGGAGGCATGCCCGTAGGCGCGCAACCCGTTGCGTGACGCACCACCCAGCAGCTGGTACACCGGCATGCCGGCCATCTTGCCCTTGATGTCCCACAGCGCCATGTCAACGGCGGCGATCGCGGCCATCGTTACCGGCCCCCGCCGCCAGTACGCCGAACGGTAAAGGAACTGCCAGGTATCCTCGATCCGCTGGGGGTCCTTGCCGACCAGCAACTGCGCAACATGCTCCTTCAGGTACGCGGCGACGGCGAGTTCCCGCCCGTTGAGCGTGGCGTCACCGATGCCCGTGACGCCGTCCTCAGTGGTGATCCTGAGCGTCACGAAATTACGGGACGGGCTGGTGACAAAAACTTCGGCTGCGACGATCTTCATAATTTCAGCTGTTCCTTCCGGAAATCTTTTGCGGGGTGGGACTCATGGTGCGCGTTGCGCCAGGGGCGAAGGCCCCAAGAAGGCCAGCCACGAGCGAGACGATCTGCGGGTCAGCGGAGAGTTGCGGGCTGACGAGGCTGAGGAGGGCTGCCACCCGGTTCTCTCCTTCCAGCCTGTTGGCCATGCCGAGGGCCGGGGCTCGCGGGTCCTGCGGCTCGCTTTCCCGGCCAAGGTAGTCAATCCAGGCTGCGAGCATCAGGGCGCTGCCGGCACCGGAACGGCCCTGGGCTCTTTCGGCAGCCAGGACCGGAAGGGCCCTCATCCTGAGTTTTGTGGTGCCGTCCGCTGCGATCTGGGAGAGATGGTGGGCGATGCGGCCGTTGCCGAACCTTTCGCGCAGCGCTTCCCGGTATTCGGGGATGTGGAGGTCTTCACCGTCCAGGTGCGCCGCCGCCTCATCCCAAAACAGCTCCATGGCCTCCCGGCAGAGCCTGTCGTTGAGTGCTTCCGACACTGTGGTGTGGCCACGCAGCTGCCCGGCATAGGCCAGCAGTGAATGTGCCCCGTTCAGAAGCCACAATTTCCGGTTCTCGTACGGCTCGATGTCATCCACAACAACGGCACCGGCGTCCTCCCACCGAGGGCGGCCCGCCGGGAAATCGCCGCTGAGCACCCAGTTCCGGAAGGGTTCGGCCACCACTGGCGAGTTGTCGCGGTAGCCGCAGCTCTCCTCAACTTCGGCGACGTCAGCCGCCGTGGTCCGCGGCGTGATCCGGTCCACAGAGGTACTGACAAAACTGACGTTCTCATCGATCCAGCCCGCGACCGTCGTGTTCCAGGCATCCGCCATGCCAAGAACAGCACGACGAGCCACGTCACCATTGCCGGAAAGGTTGTCGCAACTCACGACGGCGAGAGGTCCCGCTCCGGCCTCCCTGCGGGCGGCGAGGGCCAGGACCAGGCGACCCAGCGGCGTCGTCGGATTTTCGCTGCCGGCAGCGCGGGCGGCGCCACTGGCGCCACCCCTCAGCCGGGCGAGATCGCCCGCCACGACCCGTGATCCGGCGTCGAAACTCCCGTCGGAGGCCAGGCCGTAGGCGGCCTCAGTGATAGTCAGGGTGACCACGGACGTCTCCTTTGCAGAGACCAGCTCACAGAGGCGTCCGACGTCGGCCCCGTCCACTGCCTCGACGATGCTGCCGATCACCTCAAAGCTGTCCTCCCGGCCGGAGCGTTCAATCAGCGTGAACAGGCCATCCTGCTCCGCGAGCGCGTCCGCCGCATCCGGGCGCCTGCCGGTGAAGGCGGCAATCCCCCACTCAGCACCGTCGCGGGAATGCTGGGTGTACCAGGCCTGATGGGAGCGGTGGAAGGCACCGAGCCCGAGGTGCACCATCCGGACCGGAGCTTTGGGGAAGGATAGGAGCGTCCGGTCCAGCACAGGCGGGTTCCCGCTCATAGTTTGAAGACCCTTCGCGGGGAGGAATCCACTATGTCCAGGATGAGTTCGTGGGCACGCTCCTCGCTGATCCGGTGCTCAGCCACGAGCCGGGCCAGGAACGCGGACTCGATCCGCCGGGACGTATCGTGGCGGGCGGGGATGGAGCAGAACGCCCGGGTGTCGTCGATGAAGCCGGAGGACCTGGAAAAGCCAGCCGTTTCCGTGACAGCGGAGCGGAAACGCAGCATTGCGTCAGGTGCGTCAAGGAACCACCAGGGGGCGCCTACGTAGACCGACGGGTAGAAGCCGGCCAGCGGCGCCAGTTCCCGTGAGAACACAGTCTCATCCAGGGTGAACAGCACCAGATGGAAGTCCTTGGCTGTACCGAAGTCCTGCAGCAGGGGGCGGATGGCTTCCGTGTAGTTCACGGCGAAGGGGATGTCGTGCCCGGCGTCAGCACCAAAGGCCTCGAAAGTGGGTTCATGGTGGTTCCGGTACGAGCCGGGGTGGATGGTCATGACCAGCCCGTCCTCCACAGACATCCTGGCCATCTGGTACAGCATGTGGGCTTCAAACACCTCGCGGTCCTCAGCGCTGGCCTTTCCCGCGCGGGCCCGCTCGAAAATCCGGCCTGCCTCGGCGTCGTCCAGCTTGAGTGTGGCCGGTGTATGCACACCGTGATCGGCCGAGACGGCGCCCCGCTCAACGAAGTAGCGCCGTCGTTCCGCCAGGGCCGCAAGGTAACCGGTATAGCCGGATGACCCCGGCACCGCCCCCAACAGCCTTTCGACGTTCGTCTGCCACTGGGGGTGCGCGATGTTCAGGTAGGCATCCGGGCGGAACGTGGGCAGCACGCGGCCGGCAAAAGCGCCGTCTGCCGCCAGGGCAGCGTGGCTGTCCAGGCTGTCCAAGGGATCGTCCGTGGTGGCGAGGACCTCTATGTTGAATTCCTTGAAAAGCTCCCTCGGACGGAACCCCGGTTCAGCAAGCTTGGCGGAGATGGCATCGTAGGTCTGGTCCGCCGTCTCCACGGCGGGCTCCTCCCTGATGCCGAACACGTGCTCGAACTCCTGGCGGATCCAGTATCCCGAGGCCGTCCCTTCGAAGAGCGGCCATGCCTTGCAAAACTCATGCCAGATTCGCCGAGAGCCGGTTGCTGAAGACCCCAGCCCAAGCTGATCAAGCGAGACTCCGGACGTATGGATCAGGCGCGTCACGTAATGGTCAGGCGTCACCAGGAGTGCTGCGGGATCCGGAAACGCCAGGTTCTGTTCGATGACGGCGGCGTCCACGTGCCCGTGCGGGGAAATGATGGGCAAATTCTCCACTCGGGAAAACAGCGAGCGGGCTATCTGCCGCACTCCTGGGTCTGCGGGGAGAAGTCGGTCCGGGTGGGCTGCAATCGGCTGTGGCATGGCTCAAATCTTTCGGGTGTTCAGGAGCGGCAGCTGTCCGGCGGCCGTTCTGGTCTGGTTCAGCGGATTCCGGCACCGACGGTGAGCCCGGCCAGGGCTGCCGTGCGGCGCAGGTAATCGAGGTTTCCGGCTGTACGTTCCTTGAGCGGCAGATCGGTGGAGAAGTCCTCCACCGTGACCCAGCCGTCATAGCCAAATTCGGCGAGCGCGCGGAAATACCGGAGCACGCTCCCCTGCCCGGACTGCAGCGGAGCCCACTCGTTCTCCCAAACCGCAGCACCGGATTCATCGGTGGCCTCCCGGCGGGCCCAGCGGGTGTTCTTGACGTGGATGTGGGCCAGGTACTCCCCCAGCAGCTGGAAGCCTGGCAGCGGGACTTCGTACCCCTCGATCAGCAGATTTCCGAGGTCGTGGATGACGCCTACATGCCGGGGGTCCAGGCCTTCGAGCAGGCGCCGGGCGGCCGACGCGGAAGAGGTCACAGTGCCATGGTGGAGCTCCACCAGGGCCTTGACGCCGTGATGCGCGGCCCTTTCCGCGACCCACTCGTAATGCTCCCGGGTCTCCGCAAACAGCTCCGGGTACGGGATGCCGGTGGGTCGCTGTGCCGCATGTCCGGCTGTTCCGAGCGGAAGGACGTTGACGCGGACCTGCCGGGCACCCAGGGCGGCCGTCGCCGACAACATGCGTTCGACGTCGTCATGGTTGTCGCACCGCGCATAGCCGCCGAGGCCCGAGTACTCCAGTCCGGCGTCGGAGGTCACGCGGGCAATCTCGCCGAGGTTGTCCTCCAGCCCTGTCAGCGGCCAGGTACAGCGGTTTCCTGCCCAGAAGCCAGGCTCCGGAGCCGCCGCCTGGTCCGTGATCCGCCATTCGACGCCGTCCCAGCCTTGCGCCGAGAGTTCTGTGGCTGCCTCGGCCGGGGTCCAGTCCGGGGTGGAGGCGGTGAATACTGAGAATTTCATGGCTTCAGACCCTTTCCGATGACGCCGTGCCGGTCTGGGCCACGAGATCGTTGTACTTTCCGGCCAGGACGTCCTCGAAGAGCACGGGCTGGTTCAGAGTGGCCGACACATAGACGGCCCGGACTGCCGCCAGCGCGTTGACAGCATCGGTAACGGTTACCCCGGGCGCACGTCCTTCCTCGATGGCACCGAGAATGTCGCGGTACTGGCGGACGTGCCCTGCCGGGTTCACAGTGGGATCCTTCGCCTCATAGTCCTCAGCCGGGTAGTTGGCCAGTTCCTGTGCCGCCTGGTTACCTCCGCCTGCCAGTCCCATGCTGGAGGCTTCGTCACTCGCATCGGCAGCGTGGAAGTAGGCAAGGAGGTCATTGTCCACGACGGCGGAACCCTCAGAACCCATCAACTGCACGCGGACCGTCAGTCCCGGATACGCCGCGGTGGTGGCGTGGAGCACGGCGAGTCCCCCGTTTTCGAACGTGATGGTGGCCACCGCGGTGTCCTCCACCTCGATCCGGTCATGGGCCAGGCGTGCTGTCCGGGCATTGATCTCCACGGGACGGCCCATGAACCACAGCAGCAGGTCCACGGTGTGCACGCCTTGGTTCATCAGGGCTCCGCCGCCGTCCATCGCCCAGGTGCCGCGCCAGTCGCCGGAATCGTAGTACCCCTGGCTCCGCCACCAGGCCACGGAGGCGATGGCCGAGGTCAACCGGCCGAAGCGGCCCTTGGCGACGGCGTCTGAAACAGCGATGCTTGCCTGATCGAAACGGTGCTGGCTGATGACTGAAGCAACAACGCCGTCCCGGGTTGCTGCCTCGACGGCGGACTCAATCTCCTGTGCTCGGCTCAGGTCGACGTCGAGCGGTTTTTCGATCACAACGTGCTTGCGGGCGGCGAGCACCTCGAGGGCCTGCTGGATATGGAGGCCGCTCGGGGTTGCGAGCGCAACGAGGTCGACGTCCCGGGCAGCGAACGCCTCGGCCTGGGTGGCGTAGACGCCGGGACGCGGCTGTCCGCTGTGTTCGATGTAGTCCGCCAGGGATTCGGCGGCGGCCGGGATCGCGTCCACGAGCGCCACGATTCTGGCCTGCGGAAACTCCTGCAGCGCAGCGGCGTGGGTGCGGCCGATGATCCCGCAACCGGTGATGGCAACGTTCAGGGTGTCTTTCATGCTGTCTGGACTCCTGCCTCTGAGGTGACTTTGGCAAACGCCCTGGCTGCAATTCCAAACGCCGTAGGCCCTGAGAAACCGCCCAAGCCGTGGGCCCCGGCCAAATGGGGTTCCAGGGATGCGAATCCGGTGTAGCCGTCGGCCTTCAAGGCTTCGACCGTCCGCAGCAGGTCCCCGTCGCCCTCGCCTGCAGGCATGACGTGGCCGGTGGAGAACAGGGCGTCCTTCACCTGCAGATACACAAGATGGGGGCGGAGCTTCCCGTAGCCTTCGTCGAAGGGTTTGACCCCCACCTGGACGAAGTTCGCCGCGTCCCAGGCCACCTTTAAGGCAGGCGAGTTCACGGTCTCGATGATGTCCAGCACGCGGTCAGGTGTATCGCCGTAGATGTCCTTTTCGTTCTCGTGCAGCAGCACAACGCCGGCTTCTTCTGCCACACGGGCGAGGGCAGTCATCCGCTCCATGACCGCATCGCGGATGCTCTCCACCGCGACACCCTCGCCGTAGTAGAAGGAGAAGATCCGGATGTACTGGGCTTCGAGCACCTTGGCGGCATTCACGGCGCGGTGCAGCCGTTCCACCTCGTGCTCAGCGGGCAAGCTGACATCGACCTTCCCGATCGGGGAGGCGATGGCGGAGACCTTCATGTCCTTCTCGGCCAGGAGCTCCTTCAGCCTGTTTAGCTGTTCCTCAGAGAGATCCACAATGTTGGTACCCCAGGCGCTGCGGACTTCGATGTGGCTGGCACCGAGGGCCTGCAGCACCGCGATCTGAATGGCGGGGTCGTCGTCGATCTCGTCTCCGAAACCGGATAGCAACCAGGTGGGCGAAGTGTTCTCACTCATAAGTTTTACTTGACTCCTCCGGCGGTCAGTCCGCCAACTAGGTAACGCTGGAAAATGAGGTACAGGATCACCACTGGCGCGGCACACACCAGGGCGGAGGCCATCATCTGGCCGTAGAAGGGGATGGCGCCGCCCTCTGCCGAGGACCCAAAGACCTGAAGCGCGACGGCGGCCGTCTGGCTTTCCGGCCGGGTCATGACAGAGGCGAACAGGACGTCGTTCCACCCGAGCAGGAAGGCGAAGATGCCGGACACGACGATTCCGGGCCAGCTCAGCGGCAGGATGATCCGGAACAGGACGCCCAGGTTGCTGGCGCCGTCGATCCTTGCCGCCTCTTCGAGTTCCCGTGGCAGGCCGCGCAGGTAGGTCACCATGACCCAGGTGGAGAAGGGCAGGGCGAAGGTGAGGTAGGTCAGGAACAATCCCCACTGGGTGCCGATCACCCGGACGCCGAGGTACGTGGCCGCGGAGGAGAAGAGAACGAAGACGGGGAGCAGCATCAGGGTGCCGGGAATGGACTGCAGTGCCAGCAGCCCACGAAGGATGGTGAGCCTCCCGCGGAACTGGTAACGGACCAGCACGTAGGCGGTGGAGACGGAGACAGCCGCCGAAACGACCGCCGTCGAACCCGCCACCAGCACACTGTTCATCAGCCCGTTAGCCAGGCCGACGCTGGTCCAGATCTTGGAGTAGTTCTCGAACGTGACTTCGGCAGGCCAGAAGTCGCCCCGGGCGACGCTGATGTCCGTGTTGATGGAGGCCAAAAAGATGTACAGCATGGGCACCAGCACGATGGCCGCCAGGACAGCGATGACGATCACCAGCAGCGGGGTGGGGAGCAGTCGCGTCACCTCATGCTGGCGACGGGAGCCGGGGCGGAACGTTGCTGTATCCCGGCGGGTGGCAGTCGAGGTGCTCATTTGCGGACTCCTGGAGTTTCCGCATCATCGAGCTTGACGGCGCGGAGGTAGACGAACAGCGGGATCGCGACGAGCACCAGCGACACGAACGCCATGGCGGCGCTGAGGCCGAAACGGAAGCTCTGGAAGCTCGTTACATATGTCAGCAGCGGGAGGACTTCAACGTCGCTGGGGGCTGGCAGTCCGAAGAGGACGAACGGCAGCGTGAAGTTGTTGATGTGGTGCAGCATGCCGATCAGGAAGGCCAGCGACAACGGACCCTTCAGGTACGGGAAAACGACGTATCTTAGCTTGTTCCACCAGAGCGCCCCGTCAATTGCCGAAGCCTCGTGGACTTCATGGTCAACTGCCTGGAGCCCGGACAATGCCAGCAGGTAGATGAAGGGCCATGATGCCCAGACCTGCACGATGATCAGGGTCCAGTAGCTGTTCGGTCCGTTGAGCCAGAGTCCTGACTCGATGCCGATGCCCTGAAGTGCGTTGTCAATGATGCCGCCAGGCTGGAACATGGTCCGCCAGACGGTAGCCACCACAAACGCCGGCAGCACGTACGGAATGAGGAAGACGGAACGGACAATCCCCCGCCCCTTGAAGGAGTTCTGGGTTGCCACCGCTGCGGCGATTCCGAGCGGGAGGGTGATGATCATGGCCACGAGTGAGTAGCTCACACTGAGCCAGATCGCCCGGATCAACGGTGTTCCCGTCAACGCTTCAACAAAGTTCTCGGCACCGATGAAGGGAGCGCTGACCCAACGGCGCAGGGAGTACTGGTCCAGGTTCAGGGTGGCCATGTAGATGCCCAGGAGCATCGGCAGGACCACGATGACGACCATCAGGGCACCGCCCGGGATCAGCATCCACAGTGGGCGGTTCTTTTCACTGGACATCCGTCGACGCCGTTGCCCGCCCTTCCTGCCACCGGGTTCAAGGTTTTCCGCCACCGGAGTCACTGATTCCACAGGACGTGGCGGGGTGACTGTTACTGAGCCCCCCTCGAGCAACGACTCTTCTCGTGAATTGATGGGCATGGCGTCCTAGCCTTTGGCTGCCCGGTCAAGGGAGGACTGGACCTTGCCCTGGCCCTCTTTGAGCCGCTGAGCAAGGGCCGAATCCGGAACAGAGCCACCGGCGAGTTCCGGGACTGACTGGACCACAACATTCATCAGGCCCAGCTGGAAGTCTCCCCAGGCGCCGGTGAACGGCGTGGCCTGCGATTTCTCGGCGGCTACGGTGATGGCGTCGAGTTTCGGATCCGAGCTGAGTTCCTTCAGAGCCTCGGCATTGGCGGGCAGGTCGCCGAAGATCTTCTGGTAGTTCAGCTGCTCTTCCTTGGAGGTGATGAGCTTGATGTATTCGTAGGCAAGGTCCTTGTTCTCCGAGTAGTCAGCCACAACGAGGTTGTCGCCCGAGAGGATGCTCGCTACTTCCTTGCCGTCCTGGGGCTTGGTTTCACCCGGAGCGGCCACAGGCATGAGGGCATAGTCGTACTTGTCGGCGACGGCGGACTTGTTCAACGTGGGGACGGACCCGGAACTGGTCATTGGGAAAAATGCGGCCTTGCCGGCAGCGAATTCCGCCAAGGCCTGGGAGTTGGTCCAACCGACTGAATCAGGAGAGACCACCTTTTCCTTGGTGAGCCAGCCGAAGTACGTTTCGTAGGCTTTTTTGGTGGCGGGGTCGTCGAGTTTCGCGGTGTCGCCGTCAACAAGGGGGTTACCGGCTTGAACTGACATCGCCCAGATGAATTTCCAGGGGTCGAAGTTGTCCTTGTAGGCCACGGCCATTCCATAGGTTCCGGCGGATGCGTTGGTGGTCTTCTTTGCCTGCTCCACCAGGCCATCCCAGGTGGTGGCGGGCTTGTCGATGCCCGCCGCTGCGAGCAGTTCCTTGTTGTACGCCATGACAAACGGGCGGCTGACGAAGGGGATGCCCACCTGGTGGTCCTCATCAGGCCCGGAGATTCCCAGGGCGGCCGGGTTGAAGCGGTCCTTGCCGCCCACCTTCTCCCACTCCGCATCGCCGAGGGTCACAAAGGCCTTGGTGGAGTAGGCAGTGGGGGTGAAAGTGGTGCCGAGGCCATAGACGTCGGGGCCCTCTCCGGAAACGACAGAGGTCTGGATGCGGGTCAGCTCTTCGTTCGCATTCGCAAACGTCTCGAACTTGACCTCCGCGCCGGTCTGTTCCTTGAACTTCCCTGCGATGTCAGTCATCCAGGTCTTTTGCTGCTCCGGGTAGGCTGCGTTGCTGGCGACCAGGACATTGAGGGTCTTACCGGCTTCGTCAACAGCTCCCCCGGGGCTTCCGGAGCCTCCTGATCCGGAACTGCAGGCTGTGAGTGCCAAGGCTGCGACCGCAACGACGGCGGACAGGCCTTTCGACGATGCAAACTTCATTGTTTCCTCCTCTGAGCACCTACAAGGCCACAGCTTCATGTGGCACACGTCACTGCAGGCGACCGGGTTCTAGTTTAGGAAGTGGCAACAACGGCGGCAAGCGTTTGCCAAAAGTTGCCAAAAGTGTTGAAATCAGAAGAGCGGGTTCCCGTGGAACCTGCCTCCCCGGGACGCTAAAGGGGGATTGGTACTCGGAGGGGATGGCCATCATGGAGGCACCAAAGCAAGAACAGGGCGAGCCTACCCGCCTGCCCACCATCAAAGACGTTGCCGAGCTTGCCGGAGTGGCCACTTCCACTGTCTCGCGGGCCTTGTCCAATCCGGACCGCGTGAACCGACGCACCAGGGAACGCATCGAAGAGGTTGCTGCCCGGCTTAACTACGTACCCAGCTCCCAGGCCCGCGGCCTTAGTTCCGGCCGCACCAACGCCGTCGCCGTCCTGGTTCCGGACATCACGAATCCCTTCTACTTCGACATCATTCGCGGCACCCAGCATCAGCTCAAGGCAGCCGGCTTCACCCAACTCCTGGTGGACACCGAGGAGTCCAGCGAGATGGAACTTGATGCACTGCACAAGATGCGACGATCCGCCGACGGCTTTATCCTTGCCGCTTCCCGCCTGACGGATGCGGAACTGGCCGAGGTCTCCGGGACCCAGCCACTGGTGACCATCAACCGGGCCTCAGCCATCGCGCCGTCGGTGGTGATCGACACGCCGTCCGCCATCATCCAGGCACTGGAGCACCTGGCGTCCCTGGGCCACCAACGCGTCTGCTACGTCAGCGGGCCTCCAACCTCCTGGTCTAACCACATGCGCTGGAAGGTGTTTGAAGAGGAGTCGGCCCACCGGAGCATGGAGACCCACCGCATCGGGCCTTTTATCCCCAAAACCACTTCGGGGGCTGCCGCCGCCGACGCTGCTGTCCGGACAGGTGCAACGGCATGCATTGTGTTCAACGACCTTCTCGCTATCGGCATGCTCCAGCGGCTGCGGGAACGAGGGATCCGTGTACCGGAGGACATCAGCATCGTTGGATCAGACGACATCTTCGGTGCTGACTTTTGCAATCCCCCGCTCACCACCATCGCGAGCCCCATTGAACAGGCGGGCCGGGTGGCGGTCTCGATGCTTCTGTCCCAGCTCAATCCCACCCCGGGCCGGTCCAGCCGCCAGCTTGCCGTCATGCCGACGCACCTCACCATCCGCGCTTCCACAGGCCCTGCCCCGGCTCAGGTGTAGCGGCAACCGGCTCAGGCGTAGCGGCAACCCCAGTTGAGAACCAGGCGAGGGGAAAACGGACGTCGCAGTTGAGGGCAGTTGACACTCCTGACTAGGCTGGGACACATGCGCGAACTCCAGGCCAAGATCATTGAAGAAATGGGCGTGCAGCCCCAGATCGATCCCGCAGGGGAGGTGCGCAAACGCGTCACTTTCCTCAAGGAGTACTTGAAGGCCACCCACACAAAGGGCTTCGTCCTGGGGATCTCCGGAGGCATCGATTCCTCCCTCGCCGGCCGGCTCACCCAGCTTGCCGTGGAGGAACTGAACGCAGAGGGAGTGGACGCCGACTTCATTGCCGTCCGCCTGCCTTACGGTGTCCAGCATGACGAAGACGACGCCCAGGCTGCCCTGGAATTTATCCAGGCCAAGACTGAACGAACCTTCAACGTTTCGGCCGCCGTCAACGGCATTGAGGACGAGTTCGAAAAAAGCACCGGCTCCCCCATCTCTGACTTCCACAAGGGCAACACCAAAGCCCGTGCCCGCATGACCGCGCAGTACGCCTTGGCCGGTGAATTCAACTACCTCGTGGTCGGCACGGACCACGGTGCGGAATCAGTCACCGGGTTCTTCACCAAGTACGGCGACGGCGGCGCCGACATCCTGCCGCTGTTCGGCCTGAACAAGCGTCAGAACCGGGCCCTGCTCGGCGAGCTTGGCGCTCCCGCCCGGGTCTGGGAGAAGGTCCCCACAGCTGATCTTCTTGACGGCAGGCCCGGCCGCACTGACGAGGATGAACTCGGCGTCACCTATGACCAGATTGACGACTACCTTGAGGGGCGTGAGGTGCCTGAAGGCGTAGCCATGCTGATCGAGGAGAAGTACTTGCGGACCAGGCACAAGCGCACTGTCCCCGTCACCATTTTCGATTCCTGGTGGAAATAGCGGTTCCGCCGCCTACCTTTCAGCTGTGCGCAGTGCGGTTGTGATCCTGTGCGCTTCCTCCATGAGCAGCCGGCCCAGGAATTCCTGCCTGTCCTCGCGGAACCGCGGCTCGATACCTGTCAGCGATAAGGCACAAGCCGGACGGCCCTTGGCGTCGAACACTGCCGCCCCCATCCCCCAGCTTCCCTCCAGCACAAGCCCCGGGTTCACAGAGTAGCCAACATGGCGCGTCCGCTTAAGGTTCTCCCTGACCACAGAGGCCGGATGCCCCTCGGCAAATGTTCCAGCGTGGCTATTCCATCGGCCCAACAGCTCCTCCTGTTCCGCTTCGGGCAGGAAGGCCATGATCGCCGTGCCGGCTGAGGCAACGCCAAGGGGGAAGCGGACGCCTTCATGCAGCACGAAAGAGCGGATCGGGAAGCTGCCCTCTTCCCTGAGCACGCACACCGTTTCCAACCCGCGGCGGATTGAGAAAAACGCGCTCTCCCCGGTTTCCTCGGCCAGCCGCCGCAGGCTTGGCCGGGCCACTTCCTCCAAAGGGAAGCGGGCGGTGGCGACGGAGGACATCAGCAGGATCTCCGGCCCCAGCACCCAGTTGCCCGTCCGGGCATCCTGATCCAGCAGCCCCTCGGAAGCAAGCGACGTCAGCAGCCGGTGAACTGTTGGCCTGGTCAGCCCTGATTCCCGTACTACCCCGACGAGCGGAACCCCTTCGGGTTTCCTCGCGACGATGCGAAGCAGGGCTGCCACCCTGCTCACTACCTGCGCCCCTTGAACTGGTACCGACGTCACTGCTTTCCCACTTTCCATCCAATCCGTCCATATTATGGATAGCCCCAAGCATATCGTCCACAGTGTAATCACGCGAGTTCTGGCCCTATTCCGTTCCTTGACAGAAGCCTCCGAGCAACCCTAGGCTCCTGAGTCAGGACTCTCCGTCCACAAAGTGGAGGGGATAAACCACTCAATGAGGAGATGCGATGTCAAAGGTTCGATCCAATCCGGCGGGTGCGCTACGGGACGTGCTGCGAGACGGCATGACCCTGGCTGTGGGCGGCTTCGGCCTGAGCGGCATCCCCGCAGACCTCATCGAAGCTGTGCGGGATTCACGTGTCCGGGACCTGACCGTGGTGTCCAACAACATGGGCGTTGACGGCAAGGGACTCGGCATCCTCATCGAGGCCGGACAGGTCCGCAAAGTCATCGCCTCCTACGTTGGTGAAAACAAGCTGTTCGCGGAGCAATACCTGGCCGGCCTCCTCGAAGTGGAATTCACACCCCAAGGCACCCTGGCCGAGCGGCTCCGGGCAGGCGGCGCCGGAATCCCCGCCTTCTACACCAAAACGGGCGTCGGAACCCTGGTTGCCGAAGGCAAACCGCTGGCAGAGTTCGACGGCGAAACGTATGTTCAGGAGCGCGCCATCAGGGCCGACGTCGCACTCGTCCATGCACACACCGCAGACACCGACGGGAACCTCATCTACCGCTTCACCGCCCGGAACTTCAACCCGGTGGTGGCAACCGCCGGCACAACGACCGTCGCTGAAGCAGAGGTGATCGTTGAACCCGGGGTACTTGATCCCAATCACATCGTCACTCCCGGTGTTTACGTCCAGTATCTGGTCCAGGCCAGCGGCAGGATCAAGGACATCGAACAACGGACGGTCCGGCAGCATACCGGATTCGTTCCCGCCTGATCTGCTTCCATGACTACAAAGGAGAAAACCGTGGCCTGGACCAGGGATGAAATGGCTGCGATAGCAGCCGAAGAACTGAACGACGGCGACTACGTGAATCTCGGCATCGGGATCCCCACCCTTGTGGCCAACAACCTGCCCGACGGTGTCCGGGTGGTCCTGCAGAGTGAGAACGGGCTGCTCGGCATGGGCCCCTTCCCTTACGAGGGTGAGGAGGATGCAGACCTCATCAATGCAGGCAAGCAAACGGTGACGGTCCTCCCGGGCGGAAGCATCTTTGACTCAGCGACGTCCTTCGGCATGATCCGCGGCGGGCACGTCAAGGTCGCAATCCTCGGCGCCATGCAGGTCTCCGGCAGCGGCGACCTCGCCAACTGGACCATCCCCGGAAAGATGGTCAAGGGCATGGGCGGTGCAATGGACCTCGTGGCCGGCACGCCGCGCGTGGTGGTCCTCACCGAGCATGTTGCCAAGGACGGCACACCAAAGATCGTTTCCGAATGCAGCCTGCCGCTGACAGGACTGGGCGTTGTGGACCGGATCATCAGCGACATTGCAGTATTTGACCTCATCAAGAACGACGGCGGGCGGCAACTCACGCTAACCCGCCTCGCCCCCGGTTTGACCGAGCAGGAGATCCGCGAAAAGACCGCAGCCGAATTCACGGTTGCCCTCGAAACTGAAGGAGCAGCCGCATGAGCCTGAAAGAACAGTTCGGCAAGGACATCCTGCTGACGGGATGGGGCCACAGCCGCTTCGGGAAACTGAGCGATGACACCCTGGAGTCACTCATCGTCCAGGTTTCCACCGAAGCGATTGAGAATGCCGGTATCGAACCCGGCCAGATCGACGAAATCTACCTGGGACAGTTCAACTCCGGAATGATGCCCTTGGCGTTTCCATCCTCCCTCGCCCTACAGGTTTCGGAGGAACTCGCGTACGTTCCTGCCACCCGGGTGGAGAACGCCTGTGCCTCAGGTTCGGCCGCCTTTCAACAAGGGGCAAAAGCACTGCTGGCCGGAACTGCTAAAACCGTCCTGGTGATCGGCGCGGAAAAGATGACCCACGCCGGCGCGGACATCGTCGGCTCCGCCTTGCTGGGAGCGGATTACGACATGGCAGGCAAAGCCTCCACCACTGGCTTCACCGGGCTCTTCGCCGAGGTGGCAAAACACTATGAAAAGCGCTTCGGGGAACGTGGCTACGGCGGCTCTTTCGGAAATCTTGGCGACGTCCTGGGCACTATCGCAGCCAAGAACCACCGGAACGGGGTGGACAATCCTTACGCCCAGCTCCGCAAGGACCTCGGCGAGGAATTCTGCCGAACGGTCTCGGACAAGAACCCGATGGTGGCCGACCCCCTGCGCCGCACCGACTGCTCCCCCGTCTCTGACGGCGCCGCCGCCGTCGTCCTCTCTGCCGCGGCGCGACAGAGGTCAGCAACAGGGCCGGTCCGCCTGGCGGGCTTCGGCCATGCGAACGACTTCATGCCTGCCGAACGCCGGGACCCGACAGCGTTCGCCGCGACCCGTGGCTCCTGGCAGCGGGCACTGGCCATGGCCGGCGCCGGGCTGGAGGATCTTGACTTCGCCGAGGTGCATGACTGCTTCACCATTGCCGAACTGCTCATGTACGAAGCCATGGGGCTCACCGAGCCGGGCCAAGGCGTCCGTGCCCTGGAGGAAGGCTGGGTGTTCAAGGACGGAAAACTCCCCATCAACATCTCCGGCGGACTCAAAGCAAAGGGCCATCCGGTTGGTGCCACCGGAGTTTCGCAGCACGTCGTCGCCGCCATGCAGCTCACCGGCACTGCCGGGGCCATGCAGCTGGCCAATCCGCGCCGCGCCGCCGTGCAGAACATGGGCGGGGTGGGCATAGCCAACTACGTCAGCGTGCTGGAAGCCGTGTAGCCGACCTGGGTCAATTGGGGCCGCGGACTGACCAAAGCCGCCTCCACCATCCCCGGCGGACTTCCGGTTCAGGCTCAGGCGGGCGCGCAGCTGCGGCCGCGATCCGCCGTTCGCGCCAGCGATCCACCTCATGGTCGACGTCCCTCGTTTTGGTAATGACCGGAGGGCCTCCCTGAAGCTGCCGGCGGGCCTCAATGACACGCTTGTTAAAGCTCTCGACCGTTTCGCGGACCTGCTGTTCGGAGTAGCGGCCATCCAGCAACGAGTCCAGTTCCGCATCCTCCTTGCGAAGCAGAATTGCAGGTGGTCCCAGCCCGGTGAGGTTCTCACGGCTGATGAGTCCCTTGATCCACCAGTCAGGATCGGTGTTCTCACCCAGGCCAGGGATGGGTTCTCCTGCATATTTGAGGTTGTCGAACTCGCCCCTGGCCATGGCGTCCCTGATCAGGTAGTCCGCCCGTTGAGCATCACTGATCTTTCGACGTTTCTGGCGTGCGTCGGCGTCCGCAGCAGCAGCACCGGGTTCGGCCTCCTCGTGGGGGGCCCGGTTGGAGGTTTGGGCGGCCCGAAGTTCAGCTGCCCGCTCCAGTCGCCGCTCGTTATTCTCTGTGGCCCTGTCATTCATCGCCTGCCTCCGCCCCGGCTGGTCAATCGCCCCTTCCATTTTCGCCGATGGGGCAAGGGCGTCCAAGGCCATTCAAGTTTTGCGGTCATTGACCTTGGTGCCATTACGAAGAAGAAAATAGAAAACACGGAAAGGAGGCAGCCATGATGGAACGGCAACCGGGAGCGTCAACCGGCCATGTGGTCCTGCTCGGAGATTCAATTTTCGATAATCAGGCGTATGTCGACGGCGCCCCCGATGTTGCACAGCAACTTCGCCAGGAACTGCCCGGTGACTGGAGTTGTACGCTCCTCGCCGTGGACGGGGACAGAATTTCCGACGTCGACCGGCAGCTTCGCTTTCTGCCGCCGGACACCACCCACCTTGTGGTGAGCGTGGGCGGGAACGACGCGCTCGGTTTCGCTCCCTTGCTCGAGGAGGACGCCGGAACTGTCACCGACGCCCTCCTCATCCTGGGCAAGGCACAGGACCGGTTCGCCGCCGACTATGCGGCGATGATCGACGCCGCAGTGGCGAAGGGACTGCCCACAGCCGTGAGCACTATCTACGACACGCCCCCGTCCAGCCCAGGGCAAAGAATCATCAGAACCGCATTAGCGCTCTTCAACGACTCCATTACAAGGGCTGCGTTTGACCGCGGCGTCTCTGTCATCGACCTCCGGCTGATTTGCAACGAGGATCAGGACTACGCCAATCCCATTGAGCCCTCAGCCCATGGAGGACAGAAAATTGCCCGGGCCATAGCCGCCCTTGTACTGGCCAACGGCACGGCGCAGCGGTCGATAGTCGTGGCGGCGGAACCGGCCGATCAAACCGTCTAGCGGACGGCCCCTCAGTAGCGCGTTGGGGCAGGCGGCACGATCGGAGGAACGGTACCGTCGTCGCCGTCCTCGTTCTCGCGGTCGGCTGCACTCTTCGCCTCGCTCCCGGCCATTTCGTCCGACTCGCCAAGCGTGTCCGCCAGGCCGTTGGTCTGGTCGAATGGACGTGCAATCCGTTCAGCAGATGGATCCGAAGAGGCACCGGACATTTCCCTTGCCGTTCCTGTGCTCATCCCGGAGCTACCCGCCATGGATGCCCCGGGCGCCGGGGCCGCATCTGTCCGCGAAGTGTCAACCCGGGTGGCGTCCTCCTCCATTCCCTTGTTTTTTCCTTGCGTCGCAGCAGCAACTCCCGCCGCAGCCGCTGCAGCTACCCCGACTCCGGCAGCAACCTTTCCGGATACTCCTGCCTTGCCAGAGTCACCATGTGATCCGGCCGCATCTTCAACGCCCGGCGTCCCGGCTGAGGCACCTTCATTAACTGAGCCACGCCATGCCCCGCTGGCATATCCTTCGGCCTCAATGAATTCCTTAAACCTCTTTAAATCGGCTTCAGCCTCGTTTTCAACCACATTAAGCTTGTCACCGACCTTTTCCACGAGGCCCTCGGGCTCGTACTCCAGGGTCAGCTGGATGGACGTCTGTCCTCCGCCCACATCTTCGAACATCACTGCGCCGGCATTGGTTGCTCCTTCGGTGGCGGCCCAGGACACTTTGCGGTCCGGTACCTGCTCCAGGATTTTGGCTTCCCAGCGCCGCCGGACACCTGCGATTTCCGCCACCCATTCGAGGCGGTCGTCGCTCAGCTGGGTCACGCTCTTAACGCCTCCCATGAACTGGGGGAAATCCTCAAACTGGGTCCACTGGTTATAGGCAGTGCTTACGGGAACGTTGACCAGAATGCGCTTCTCAACCTTCGTGCTCACAGCGTCTCCTTCGACTAGAACAGGTCACGACGAAAGCAAGTCCATTTCGTCAGTATGCTTACTATATGCCTGCTTCGAGCAGTCAGCCACCGTCGAAAGTGACCAAAATCGCACCTCGAGGAAGAGCGAAGGCGCCTTTATTACCAGGCTAAATCGACAACTACGATAGGTAAGGCTACCCTCAGTAGGCGGCCTTCGTTCCAGAAGCGTCTTGAGAATCCTATGAAGGTGGTTTTGTGCGTTTTCCTGTCCCGTCAATGGTGGCAACGGGCGCGGCAGCAGTCCTCGCGCTTTCCGCTTGTGGTTTCACCCCCGAGAACAACGCCTCAGCGCAGCCTGTAGACACGAACCAGCGCATTGTGGTGGACAACTTCCGCGCGCCGGTGGCCGGCTGGGAGCTGGAGACAGACTCTGCGTACATCCTTTCCCTGGCCGGGTGCCTTGAGACCCTGACGAAGTACGACCAAGCGCAGGGAAAAGTTGTCCCCTCCCTCGCCACCGAGTGGAAGCAAGTCTCGCCGCTGGAATGGGATTTCACACTTCGGGATGACGTGAAATTCCAGGACGGCACGGCTCTCACGCCGGAAGCCGTAACGGCTTCCCTCCAGCACGTGCTCGGCGCCAAAGTGCCCGCGCGCGCCTTCAATCCCAAGATGGTCAGTGGAGTCAAAGTGCTGGATGCACACACGGTGCGCGTCACGACCCCCACTGAGAGTCCTCTGGTTCCCTACCGGTTGGCCAGTGTAAACACCGGCATCCTTGCCCCTGCCGCGTATGCCAAGGACACCATCGATCCCTTTGGACACTGCACGGGTCCCTTCAAACCCGTCTCCGAAAAAACCAAACAGTCCTTGACGCTGGACCGCAACGAGGATTACTGGGGAGGCCCGGTCCAACTGGCGGGTGCCGAGATACGCTTTATCACCAATGGCGCCACCCGCGCTGCCCAGGTTCAGACCGGGGAAGCCGATGTGTCCCTTTCGGTTCCTGTTTCCAGCCTGCCTGCCTTGGAGAAAGCCCCCGGTGTTGGCATTTTGAAGGCAGACTCACCCAGGACTGCCACCCTCTATATGAACAACGGCCGTGCGCCATTCAACAACCTCAACTTCCGGAAAGCGATCCGCACCGCCTTGGATCTCGATTCGCTGGCGGCCAGCGTCTACGAAGGCGCAGCGTTGCCGGCCACCGGCCCCTTCGCTCCCACCGAACCCTGGGCACCCGCTGGTGTCGAATCTCCCAAGCAGGATCTTGACGAAGCCAAGTCACTGCTGGCAACAGCCGGTTACACAGCCGAACGGCCCTTGGACATCATTGCGATCGTGGAGCGGGCGGAGTTCGCGGACGTTGCAACCGTGATCCAGGAGAACCTGAAGAACATCGGTATCCCGGTCAGCATTCAGACCAAAGAATACGCGTCGGTGGAGCCGGACCTGCTTGCAGGGAACTACGACATGGTACTCAGCCAGCGCAACCGCCTGATCGACATCGCTGATCCGATCGGCTTCCTCACTGCTGACTACACGTGCGCCGGCACGTACAACCTGAGCCATTTCTGCGATGCGGAGTACGACAAAACCATCGCCAAGGCAGCTCAGACCAACGACACTAAAGAGCGTCACAAGCTCTATGCCGAGGCCGGGAAGATCCTGGACGCGCAGGCAGTCAACGCTTGGCTGGTGAACGAACAAGCCACCGATGCCATCCGCACCAGTGTGCAGTCGTACGTTCAGGACCCTCTGTCCCGGTACGTCCTCACAGCCCAGACAGCGAAGTCGGGGTCCGGCTCGTAGGGAGCCTGACCCCGTAGCAGAAACGCATGATCTCCTTTATCGCCAGGCGGACGGCGACCCTTGTGGTCGCCGTCCTGCTGGCGTCCATCGCGGTCTTCATGGTCCCGTATGTGACCCCCGGCGATCCTGTACGCAAGATCATCAGGTCACGGGTTGCAGGCGATGTGGTGGACGCCTCCTCGGTCCAGGCTTTGAGCGATAGTCTCGGGCTGCAGGATCCACTGCCCGTGCAGTACTTTCGTTGGCTGGCCCGCTTCTGCACTGGCGACATGGGGCTGTCCCACATCAGCCGGACCCCGGTGGTGGAACAGGTGCTGCCTGCCCTCGCTGTGACGGTAAGCCTGGTGATCCTGGCCCTTGGCGCAGCAGCGTTGATCTCCTTGCCGTTGGGGATCACGGCCGCCCTCCGGGAAGGTCGGCGGACTGACAAGATCATCACTACGATCACTCAATCCTTCATTGCGATGCCCGAATACTGGCTGGCTCCCCTGCTGGTACTGGTGTTCGCCCTCCGCCTGGCAGTGCTGCCCTCGGCAGGATGGACGGGTCCGGCCTCCATGGTCTTGCCCGTTGCCACGCTGGCCCTGCGTCCGATCAGCTATTTCACCTCTGCCGCACGCTCAGGGATGATTGACGCCTTGGCAGCCGACCACGTCAACGCCGCCCGAAGCCGCGGATTGAGCTATCCGCAGGCGGTCCTCAGGCACGTAGTCCCCAATGGCCTGCTGCCACTGACCACCTTGTTCGCTGTGTGGTTTGCCGGGTTGCTGGGCGGATCGGTCATCGTTGAAGTGATCTTCGCGGTTCCCGGAATGGGCAGGCTGCTTTACGACGCAGTCCTCAACAGTGACATTCCGCTTGCCCAAGGAGGCGTTGTTGTGGTTGTCGCTTTGGCTGTGGTGGTAACAACAGGCGCAGATTTTGTACACCAACTCCTGAACCCGAGGCTCGGTGGACGTCTTGGTTAGGAAACAAACGGCCGGCTGGGCCGCCGTCGTGATCCTGGCCATTATTGTCTTGGCCGTGACCTTCTCCCCCTGGCTCATGCCGCATCCCCCGGCACAGCAGAATTTGGCGCTGCGCCTGAGTCCGCCAAGCCTCAACCACTGGTTGGGGACTGACCACCTGGGCCGGGATACGCTCAGCCGCCTGCTGGACGGTGGGCGGTTCTCCATGTCGATAGCAGCGTTGGCCACCCTGCTGACCGGTCTCCTTGGAACGGCAATAGGCGTGATCAGCGCTCGACGCCGGGGATGGTTCGATGAGTTCTTCACCCGTACCAATGACGTCCTCCTGGCGCTTCCCGAGATGGTGATTGCCCTGTTTATCGTGGCGGCTATGGGCACGGGTTTTCCTTCCCTTCTGCTTGCCTTGACGATAACTGGCTGGACTCCCTTCGCGAGGCTTGCCAGGACGCTTGCCTATGACGTGTCAGCGGAGGGGTTCGTGGAGGCAGCCAAGGTAGTGGGCTGCCCGCCGTCGTTCATCATTTTCCGCCACATTCTCCCGCATCTGGCGGGGCCTTTGCTGGGACAGGCAACGCTGCGGTTCGGTCAACTGTTGATCAGCGTCGGCGCTCTTTCTTATCTGGGCCTCGGTGTCCAGCCGCCACAATCGGACTGGGGCTCCATGCTCGCTGCCGCACAGCCATATTCCGAGCGGGCACCCTTGGCAATCCTGGCCCCGGGGCTCGCAATCTTCACCGTGGCATTGTGCGTAACGTTGACCGGCCAACGTATCTCCCACATGGCGGGGAGCCGACTGCTTATTCCCACCGGGGCGGTGAAAGATGACTGAGGGACTCGTTATAGAAGATCTGCATACCGGCACAGGTGGAGCGCGTTCAATTCTGGCCGGTGTCAGCCTGTCGGTAAATCCGGGCGAATTCGTGGCCCTGGTTGGCGGGTCCGGTTGCGGGAAGACGATGACGGCGATGTCCATCCTTCAGCTGCTTCCGCCGCACGTACACCTCCAATCGGGGAGCATCCGCCTCGGATCCCAGGAGCTGACGACGGCGGCTGAGGGCGTATTGAACAGCGTTCGCGGTGGCGGCATCGGAATGTTGTATCAACAGCCCAAGCGCATGTTCAATCCCCGCAAGACAATAGCCAGCCATCTGAAGGAGCCGCTCAAGCGCCATTGCGGGCTGCAAGGAAAAGCTGCCGACGATAAAGTGCTGGAACTGCTTGCTGAAGTCGGCTTCGACGAACCCGAGTTAGGAGCCCAGGCCAAAGCACATCAGCTCTCCGGTGGAATGGCGCAACGGGCCATGACTGCCCTAGCTTTGGCCGGTGCACCGGACATCCTGCTGGCCGATGAACCGACCTCCTCACTGGACAAGATGCTTGAGGTCCAGGTCCTGCAGCTGCTTGACCGGGAACGCCGGGAGCGGGGTCTTGGGATTCTCTACATCACCCACAACATCCGCACCGTGGCACAGTTTGCCGACAAGGTCCTGGTGATGGAGGCCGGCACGATTGTTGAATCAGGCCCTGCCCAGGAGGTCCTGAACTACCCTCGTTCCCCGTACACCAAGCGACTGCTGGAGGCTGCAAGCCTTGCCCCCGAAGGGAACCGCGGCCCGCGGCAGGGCCAGGTTGCGGAACAGGGGGTTCAGCAGCGCCAGGGCCAGGAGCTCCGCGAAGTGCTGACCCTGGAGCGTGTCAGCAAAGACTTCAGGGCGAAGAAACGGGCAAGCAAACGCGGAAACCGGCCGGCCTTAACCGATATTTCCCTTGGCCTTGGACAGGGTGAGATTCTCGGAGTTCTGGGGCAATCCGGTTCGGGGAAGAGCACCCTTGCCAGGTCGATCATCGGCCTGGAAAACATCGACCGCGGAAGAATCAGCCTTAATCTCCAAGATGCCGGTTGCCGGAATCCTGGCCTCCAGGATGTTGGCGTCCGGAATCCTGGCGTCCAGCATGTTGGTCTCCAGGATGCAGGGAGGGCCGTTCAGCATTCCCGGGTTCAGCTCGTGTTCCAGGAACCACACGATTCTTTCGATCCACGTATGCGGCTCCAGACCAGCCTGGAAGCACCGTTGCTCCGGCGCAAGGACCTGACGAAGGACGAGCGTTCCTCACGCATTCTTCAGGCAATTGAGGAAGTAGGGCTTGACCCGGGACTGCTGGATCGGCTCCCCGGCCAATGCTCGGGAGGTCAGCTCCAAAGGCTCACCATCGCCAGGGCGCTTCTCCTGGAGCCCTCAATCCTCATCTGTGATGAGGCGACGTCGGCGCTGGACGCCCTGACTCAGCGGCTGGTCCTGAACCTGCTCCTGCGCTTGCATCGGGACAAGGGTCTGTCCCTCGTCCTGATCAGCCATGACATGGACGTCATCCGCTATATGAGTGACAGGGTGGCTGTGCTGTTCAAAGGCCGGCTTGTGGAGGTAGCCGAAACCGGGGAGTTCTTTACGCGCCCGCAACACGAGCACAGCCAGGCCCTGGTTTCGGCTGCGCTGCCCGTTTGCGAACTCTTGAGCCGGACCGTGCGCCCTCCGACCACCGCCAGGTTGTTTCCAGCCGAAGCAACCTGAGCAGCCCAACAGCTATTCCGTCAGCCGCCAGCCTTCCTGGAAATCAGGGTGGTCCGAATAAGGGAAGGCAAGGGCGTGCAGGGCCAAGGCAGTCCACGCTATTGCTTCTGTGACACCGACGGTCTCGCCCGGCGATGAGGCCACAATCCGGGCCAGGCTGGCCTGCCGGGCCGATTCGATGACCGCGATGAGACGCCGTTTTGCTTCGCATTCACGCAGCAGCCGGTGCTCGTACCATCGCCCGGATTGGGAGACGGAACGGTCTCCGAGGAGTTTTTGCGCGGCCTTCTCATCTTCCTTGATTCGTTCGAGCAGGAACTCCACAACGTCCATAGGCAGAGCCTACCCGCGCCGGGACAAAGAGTAGCGGCACGCAGGGCAGCAGCCTGTGGCCCAGTTCAGGCCCGGCCGGATCAGGTAAAGGCGGATTTCCCGGTGACGGCGCGCCCCACAATGAGCGAGTTGATTTCGTAGCTGCCTTCATAGGTGTAGAGGACCTCAGCGTCCCCGAACAACTTGGCCATTTCAAAATCACTGCTGATGCCGTTGCCGCCCAGGATGGATCGCCCCATGGCTACTGTGGAGCGCGCCAGCCGAGTGGTGGTGGCTTTGGCCATGGCCGCCTGGGCCATCTCCAATTTGCCCTCGTCCTGAATCCGCGCGAGCTGGACCATCAGGGCAAGGGAAGCAGTGGCGTTTCCCAGCATGTCGGCCAGCTGCTGCTGAATGAGCTGGAACCGCGCAAGTTCCCTGCCGAACTGCTTGCGTTGCAATGAATAGGCACGCCCGACGTCGAAGGCGGCCAACTGGATTCCGGCACCTTGCCAGCCCACCCAGGCGCGCGAATCCCGCAGGAGGCTGTTGGCTTTTGAAAAGTCGGTGGCACCGGGGAGCAGGTTGGCCTGGGGGATCCGAACCTCCGAGAGCGTGATGTCCGCGTTCTGCATGATCCGGAGGCCGATTTTGTTGCTGATTTTCATGGCGGAGTAGCCTGGGCGGTCGGTTTCGACAATGAAGCCCTTGATCTGGCCGTCTTCAAGGTCCCGGGCCCAGACCAGCGCGAAGTCAGCGATAGTGCCGGCGCCGATCCATCGTTTGGCGCCGTTGATCACCCACTCCTCGCCATCGAGCCGTGCATTGGTTTCCAGCCCGCCTGCGATGTCCGAGCCATGATCGGGTTCGGTCAGGGCAAAGGCGCCCAGGTGGGTGAAGGCAGTGAGGCCCGGTAGCCATTGCCTCTTTTGCTCGGTGGAACCGAGCTGATCGATCATCCCCACGATGAGCTCGTTGTGGATCCCCACCAGCGCCGAGAGTGATACGTCAGCACGCGCCACCTCGACGTACATCAGGCCCTTAAACAGTTGCGAGCTGCCGTCCGTTTGCAGGCCTCCCAACCCATATTTCCCCATTTCCGCAACCAGGGTGAAAGGGAATTCCTCCCGGTTCCAGTAGTCGATGGATGCAGCACGGATCCGGGACTGCAGAAACTCCCTCACTTCCAGATACCGGGAACGCTCGGCAGCGGGCAGGAGTCCGGCGATGTACATCAGATCGGCGTCCGCAAATGGCAGAGGGGCAGGGATCCCGGCTGTTGCCGGCGGGTCCGCGGCCGGCCCCTCATGACGTCCTGATGGCTGCACCCGTCCCCCGGCCTCTTCGCTCTTCCAAACCCTTGGATGTCCTAGTATATTGCACAGTGATGTGGATCACTAGGCTGAGCAGACGCCCTGGCCGGGCAAGGCTAAGGAGGAACGGTGGGAACTCCACTTCCCCGTGACCCCATCGCGGATGCCCAGCAAAACTGGGAAGGCCACGGCTGGGTAAATGAGGCAGCCCCCATGGCTGCCGTCACGGCCATCATGCGCACCCAGCAGATTCTGTTGGGACGGATCGAGGCCGTCCTCAAACCCTTCGGCCTGACATTCGCGCGCTACGAGCTCCTGGCGCTGCTCAGTTTCGCCCGCAGCGGAGCACTCCCGATGAACAAAGCAAGCGCGCTCCTGCAGGTCCATCCGACCTCGGTGACAAACGCGGTCGACCGACTGCAGGCCGCAGGCCTGGTGGTCCGGTCCGCCCACCCTACTGACGGCCGGACCACCTTAATAGAGCTCACCTCCGAGGGGCGGACTCTTGCCAAGAGCGCGACGGCGGCGCTGAACTCTGAGGTATTCATCCAGTCGGGATTCGCTGACCAGGATGTGGACCAGCTGATCAGGATCCTCAGTGCGTTTCGGAAGAACGCAGGCGATTTCACCTAACAGAGCCCTGAATCAAGACCCCCAGGCGCATTTGACCAGTTCATTTTTGCGCTTGGGGGTCTTTGATCATTTCAGGTCAGCAGGACCGGTTTGATCACGGCTCCGGATTTAGTGTCTGCCACGGCCTGGTTGATCTCTTCCAGGCGATAGGTCTGCACCAGCCGTTCCACGGGAAACCTCCCCGATTCCATCAGGGTGATGATTGAAGGAATCAGGGTTTCAATCTCGCTGTCACCCAGAGTCACTCCCTCGATGCGGCGTCCGGGCATCATGAAGTTCACGTCCACGGCAACAGTGGCCCCGAACGCTGGAGCTCCGATCACCACAATGTGTCCCCTCGCCCGGGTGGCGCCGATGGCCTGTTCGAGAACCCTCGTGTTTCCCGTGGCCTCGATGGCCGCGTGAGCACCTCCACCGGTGATTTTGTGGATCTCCTCCGCAACGTCCATGGATCAGTCCTTCGCCTTCCCACATGGCACCAGTAACTCCCTGTTCACCAATGGGGCCAGGCGACTGTGCTGGATCCCCGGACGGGGCCGGCAATGACAAGGACGAAAGATACGACGGCGGGAGCAAAACTTGCTGTTCATCGGAACACCCTGGTTTTCGACATTGAAACGGAGGGAGGTAGCCGCAAAGGTGCTGCTGCTGCCATGTGTTGTGGATCAATTATCAGGATTACTGATAATCAGGAAACCTGCCCATGACAGGAGGGCCGACGTTCCCCCACGTCAATAGAAATCTGCTTCTTACCGCCCTGCCGGTTTCGCCCGCACATGCATCCGCTCCCCCTGCCGGCCGAACAGGCTCAGGAATTCCACAGCCTGGGTATCAGCCCGTCCGAACCAGTGCGGCACCCTGGTGTCGAACTCAGCAGCTTCACCGGCCGGAAGAATCAGGTCCCGCTCACCCAGGATCATCCGCAGGTTCCCATTGAGAACATAGAGCCACTCATAGCCCTCGTGGACCTGCGGGTCGGGCTGCTCAGGCCCGCCAGCGTGCAGGATGTGCTTATACGCCTGTACTCCACCGGGCCGGCGCGTCAGCGGGATGATGGTCATCCGCTTCTTCACAATGGGGCGCAGGTGAACCCTGGGGTCTCCGGTGGCAGGAGCGCCCACCAGTTCATCAAGCGGCACCTGATGGGCCTTGGCGAGGGGCAGCAGTAGTTCCAGGTTGGGACGCCGCTGCCCCGATTCCAGTCTGGACAGCGTGCTCACGGAAATGCCCGTTGCGTCAGACAGGGAGGCAAGGGTGGTTTCCCTGCTCAAGCGCAGTGCACGGAGGCGGGGCCCCACCGCGGAAAGAACGTCGTCGATCATTTCATCCATACCGATAGTTTGCCATTTCAGCAATATCCTTTGCCACTCCAGGCCGGTGGCGAGAAGGATAAGAACAACGAAAAACCCTGAAAGGAAACGCTATGTATGATGTGGTAATTGTCGGTGGAGGCGCGGCCGGCCTGAGTGCAGCCCAAATGCTGGGCCGTGCCCGCCGATCAGTGCGGGTGATCGACGCCGGGGAGCCGCGGAACGCTCCTGCCGAGGCAGTCCACGGCTTCCTGTCCCGCGACGGCATCAACCCCGCCGAATTGCTCAAGGTCGGCCGGACTGAGGTGGAGTCCTATGGGGGCCGCATCCTCAACGGGCGAGTCGTCGCCGTCGAACGCCTGAACGGGGAACACGGGGAATCCGGGGGCTTTGAAGCACGGCTCCAGGACGGGACGGCTCTGGAAAGTACGATTCAGGGCCGGCGCCTGCTGATTACCACCGGACTGGTGGACGGGTTGCCTGATATTCCTGGCATCCAGGAACTTTGGGGCAAGGACGTTCTGCATTGCCCGTACTGCCACGGTTGGGAGGTCCAGGACCGGGAAATCGGAATCCTGGGAACCGGACCGATGGCCGTCTTTCAGGCACTCCTGTTCCGGCAATGGAGCAGCAACATCACACTGTTCCTCAACGGCTCCGTCAGCCCTGACGAGGCTGAGCTGGAGCAATTGGCGGCACGGAATATCACGGTGGTGCATGGGGCGGTGGAGCGGCTGCAGATGGATCGGGGCAGGCTCAGCGGAGTGAAACTGGCCACTGGCGGCGTCGTTTCGGTTGACGCCCTGGCGGTGGCGCCGGTTTTCACGGCCCGTACGCACGTCTTTTCCCGTCTCGGACTCAGAATCCAGCAACATCCCAGCGGAATGGGCGAATACCTTGAGACCGACGCCGACGGCGCCACTGGCGTTCCGGGTGTATGGGCCGCGGGGAACGTGGCGGATCTTCGCGCCCAAGTGCTGTCGTCAGCAGCAGGGGGCGCCGCGGCCGCCGTCGCGATTAACTCCGATCTGATGGCAGAAGAACTCCGAGCGGCGGTGGCCGCCTACCGGCACCGCGTCTCCGTGTAGCGCCCGCGGTATAACGCCTGGCAAGGGCACGCTCAGTAGAGGAAGATATCGATCCACTCTCGGTTGTGGGCGTGGAGCAGGACCAGGAACAGGACAAAGTCGAACAGCAGGTGGACGCACACGATGTACAGCAGGGATTTTGTAATCGTGAAGAGTCGGGCCTGGAGCAGCGCAAACGGAAAGATAAAAAACGGGGCGTAGGCGTGGAATCCCAGCTCCCAAAGGAAGGAGGTGAAGAGGACCGCCTGGAGCAGGTTGGCCTGCCAATCCGGAAGATGCCGTCGCAGAAGGGTGAACGCGGTGCAGATGAAGAAGAGTTCATCCCAGATGCCTAAACCGTTTGTTCCGATGAAAAGGCGGGCAATGCCCTCAGGGTCACTGACCGCAGGCCAGTTGTTGTAGACACCGGTCTGGATCATGTACACCGGGATCAAGGCATAACCGATAACGACGACGGCGGGCAAGTACCATTTCTCGGCCCGGGTCCAGGGCTGGCCGGTACGGATGGGGAATCTGATCGCATAGTCCTTGAGGACAAACCGCGAGACGGAGTACGGGATTCCAACCGCCAGGATCATGGCCGTTCCCATTACCAGCATGTGCTCGGTGCTGATGTCCGTGGTGATGGGAACGGCGCTCATCGCAATCAGGCCAACCGAAATCAGCGCGAGGTCCGTGAAAAGGGACCGGTTGATGATCGCGGCGAGCACCAGGGCTGTTCCCAACACGAGGTATCCAGCGGCGCGGTCCTCCAGGACGAAGAGGACAAAACCTGACAAGGACAGCAGCGCTGCAGGGACCAGGCTCAATGAGGTCCTGTCCGCCTTACCCGGGCCGAAGGTCCGGTCCGCAGCCGGCGCCTTGGGTTGATGACTCATGGTGGCCTACCTGTGCTTAAACTCCGGCGTGCGCTTCTCGCTGAACGCCGCCATGCCTTCTTTCTGGTCCTCAGTGGCGAAGAGGGAATGGAAGACTCTGCGTTCGAAAAGAACACCCTGGGCCAGTCCGGTTTCAAAGGCTGCGTTGACTGCTTCCTTGGCCATCATTGCCACCGGCTTGGATTTGGAGGCAATGACTTCTGCGGCCCGCAGCGCTTCCTCGACGACGTCGGCGGCCGGAACCACCCGGGATACCAGTCCTGAGCGCTCAGCCTCCTGGGCGTCCATGTACCGTCCGGTGAGAATCATGTCCATGGCTTTGGCCTTGCCCACAGCGCGGGTAAGCCGCTGTGAGCCACCCATTCCTGGCAGGACGCCGAGATTGATTTCGGGCTGGCCGAATTTTGCGTTGTCGCCGGCGATGATGAAGTCGCACATCATCGCCAGCTCGCAGCCTCCGCCCAAAGCGAAGCCGGAAACAGCCGCCACCACCGGGATGCGGAGCCTGGTGAAATCCTCCCAGCCGCGGAACCAGTCCGCGGAGTACATGTCGACGTAGCCTTTCACCGCCATCTCCTTGATATCGGCTCCGGCGGCGAAGGCTTTGGCTGAACCGGTAATGACTACGGCACCCACCTCTGGATCGCTGTCCATAGCGCCCACGGCTGAAACGAGTTCGTCCATGGTGGCTTTGTCGAGGGCGTTCAAGGCTTGGGGCCGGTTCAGGGTCACCAGCCCTACCCGTCCACGGCGCTCGACCAGGATGTTTGAGTACTGTTCGGTCATCCGTGGCCCCTCGCCTGTCGCTGATCCTGGTCCTGTTCCGCCGCCCGTTCAGACTCTTGTGCCTGACCGGATTTGTCCCGGATGGCCGTGATGATTGCCGAGAAGTCCTTTCCGGCACCGCCCTCCGCCGCAAACGTATCGTAAATTTCGGACGCCAGGGGACCCACCCTGGCCGCGACCCCGGTGCTTTCCAGCGCGTTCAGCGCCAGCCGTAGGTCCTTGGCCATCAGCGCGCCGGCGAAACCTGGCTGATAATCGCGGTTGGCGGGACTGCTGGGTACAGGGCCCGGAACAGGGCAGTTGGTGGTCAGCGCCCAGCATTGGCCTGACGCCGCCGAGGCAACATCGAAGAGAGCCTGATGGGTGAGACCAAGCTTCTCTCCCAGAACAAAGGCCTCACTGACTGCGATCATGGAAACCCCGAGGATCAGGTTATTGCAGATTTTAGCTGCCTGCCCGGCCCCATGGTCGCCGCAATGGACAACACGCTTGCCCATCACTTCCAGCAGCGGCCGGACCGCCTCGAAATCTTCAGGAAGTGCGCCAACCATGAACGTCAGGGTTCCGGCCTCAGCCCCCACAACACCCCCGGACACAGGGGCGTCGACCGAGCGGTGCCCGGCATCCACAGCCAGCCCTGCCGCCTCCCGGGCCTCATCCACATTGATGGTGGAGCAGTCCAGGAACATGGTGCCCGGTGCAGCCACTGCCAGCAGTCCGGGTTCCCAGCCTCCTCCGGAGGAGAAGTCACTCCCGGCGGAAAAGTCGCTGCCGGTGGCGGAGTCCCGCCCCCTGTACGCATCCAGGAGATGCTTGCCGCTGGGGAGCATGGTCAGCACCACAGAGGCACCCTCAACGGCGGAAGCAGCCGTGTCCGCCGTCGGAATTCCGTGGCTCCGGGCGGTTTCCAGGGCCGTGGGCATCACATCGTAGCCCACAACACGGTAACCGGCGTTGACGAGGTTCAGGGCCATCGGAGCGCCCATATGCCCGAGCCCCAGGAAAGCAATGGTTCCGGCTCCATTGGGTGATACCTCAGGCATTGTCCGTCTCCTTTACTGAAAGATTCAGCTCGCGATCCCCGAGCGGTTCAAAATACCTGACGACGTCGGCGTCCCGCACTTCCGCCAGTGTGGCCGGACGCCAGCGCGGGTTCCTGTCCTTGTCCACTACCTGGGCCCGGATCCCTTCGCGGAAGTCAGGACCGGCCAGGCAGTGCAGGCCCACCGTGAACTCCTGCGTCAGAGCCTGCTCAAGAGTCATCCCCCGCACCCTCCGCAATGACTCCAGCGCAACCTTCACGGCGGTCGGCGATTTCGACTCTATGGTCTCCGCGGCCACGACGGCCTCCCCGCCGAAAGCGCGCAGCCGGCCGAGGATTTCTTCAACATCATTGCCGGCGTAGCACTCATCGATCCAGGTCCGCTGACCTGCCAGCGCGGAGTCCGGTGCCCGTTCTGCAAAGCGGCCGACGGCGTCTTCCGCTGTCTCGCTCTCGAGGGCAGCGGCCAGCGCTGGAAGGGTCTCCGAGCGGACAAAGTGGTCGGCCAGCCCGAGGAACAAGGCATCGGCGCCGTCCAGGTGGGCGCCGGTCAGGGCGGCGTGGGTGCCTGTTTCACCCGGCGAGCGCGAGAGCAGCAAGGTACCGCCGACGTCGGGCACAAATCCGATGGTGGTCTCTGGCATTCCTGTGCGGGTGCGCTCCGTGACTATCCGGACGGAGCCGTGCGCCGAGATCCCCACACCTCCGCCGAGCACCAGTCCGTCCATGAACGCCACATAAGGCTTGGGGTACCGGGCAATCATCGCGTTCAGCCGATACTCCGCTTCCCAGAATTCGGCCGTCCCGGACCCTCCTGTCAGCATGTCCTGGTAAATGGCCACAATATCCCCGCCGGCACAGAACCCCCGGCTCCCGGAACCCTGGACCAACACAGTGGCAACGCCGCGGTCCTCCGCCCAGTCAGCAAGCTGTTCCAGCATGGCGTGAACCATGCCTGTCGTGAGCGCATTGACGGCCCTGGGACGGTTCAGGGTCATGATGCCAAGGTGCCCCCGTTGTTCGACGAGCACCTCGTTCGGGTCGCGGCCAGCCGGGTCGCCGCCAGCCGGGTCGCTGCCTGCCGGGTCGCTGCCTGCCATCAGCTTCCTTCCGGCATGATGAAGCTTGCGCCCTGCCGGATGCCCGAGGGCCAGCGCGTGGTCACGGTCTTGGTCTTGGTGTAGAAACGGAACGCGTCGGCGCCGTGCTGGTTGAGGTCGCCGAACCCGGAGGCTTTCCAGCCGCCGAAGGTGTAGTAGGCGATCGGCACGGGGATGGGCACATTGATTCCGACCATCCCCACCTGGACACGGCTCGCGAAGTCCCGGGCCGCATCACCGTCCCTCGTGAAGATGGCCACGCCGTTGCCGAATTCATGCTCGCTGCAGAGCCGCAGTGCCTCCTCATAGTCCCCGGCGCGGACCACGCTGAGCACTGGGCCGAAGATCTCCTCCCGATAGATTTTCATGTCCTTGGTGACGTTGTCGAAGAGGGTCGGTCCCACCCAGAAGCCGTTCTCGTACCCTTCGACTGTGACCCCACGTCCGTCGGCAAGAAGGGTGGCGCCCTGATCGACGCCGGACTGGATGTAGCCCTCGATCCGCTCTTTAGCCGATGCAGCAACAACAGGGCCGAAGTCCGATTCCTTGTCCAGGCTGTGGCCCACCCTCAGGGCCTTGACCCGTTCTTCGAGCTTGGCCACCAGCGCATCCGCTGTCTCCCGCCCAACAGGCACCGCGACGGACACGGCCATGCAGCGTTCGCCGGCGGAGCCATAGCCGGCCCCGATCAGGGCATCGGCGGCCATCTCCAGATCCGCGTCCGGGAGGATCACCATGTGGTTCTTGGCCCCGCCGAAGCACTGTGCCCGCTTGCCGTGAGCCGCAGCCGTGGCATAGATGTACTGGGCAATAGGGGTTGAACCAACAAAACCGATCGCTTTCACCCGCGGATCCCCCAGAAGAGAATCCACCGCTTCCTTGTCCCCGTTGACCACATTGAAGACGCCGTCAGGAACCCCCGCTTCGCTGTACAGTTCGGCGAGCCGCAGCGGAACCGACGGATCACGCTCCGAGGGTTTGAGGATAAAGGCGTTTCCGGTTGCGAGCGCAGGACCGGACTTCCACAGCGGAATCATGGCAGGGAAGTTGAAGGGGGTGATGCCTGCGACCACCCCCAACGGCTGCCGGAGGGAGTGGACATCGATGCCGGCACCGGCGTCGTCGGAAAATTCACCCTTCAGCAGATGCGGGGCGCCGGCGGCAAATTCCACCACCTCGATTCCCCGCTGGATGTCGCCTTTGGCATCAGGGAGGGTCTTGCCGTGTTCAGAGGCCAGCAATTCGGCCAGTTCGTCCATGTTCCGGTTGACGAGTTCCACGAACCTGAGCAGGATGCGCCCGCGTCGTTGCGGGTTCATCGCTGCCCACTCCGGCTGGGCCTTTTCGGCGCTCGCTATTGCCCGCTGGACTTCTTCCCCCGCCGCCAGCGCAAGCCGGGCCTGCACGTCACCCGTGCAGGGATCATAGACCTCTCCCCAACGTCCTGAGGTACCTTCCACCCGTTGTCCGTCAATGTAATGGCCTAGCTCGCGAACCATGATCGATGCTCCCTTGCATGTGGGTCCTGGAATGCCGGTCCGGCAGCAGATGCCTTGGGTCCCCTGCCACTGGAACATGTGAGCCCGGTGCAAGTGCGACCCACGCCATCTGCTGCCGAATATACTCGGACTTCCTACTAAATTCCAGAGCCGTTGCGGGTCGCTGCCTACCCTGCGTTGTTCGCCGCGCAACGGCCTGTGGGACCGGCCGAGGGGATCATGGGGGCCAAGTTCGGTAAGTTAGGAACTGTGAAGATTGCTACCTGGAATGTGAACTCCCTCCGTGCCCGAGCCGACCGTGTTGAGGCGTGGCTTCGCCGCAGTGACTGCGATGTCCTGGCGATCCAGGAAACCAAGTGCTCCGACGACAACTTCCCCTGGGAGCTCTTTGAGCGGGACGGCTACGAAGTAGCCCATTTCGGCCTCAACCAGTGGAACGGCGTCGCTATCGCTTCCCGCGTGGGGCTCGACGACGTCCAACGCACCTTTCTGGACCAGCCGGCATTCGGCAAAGCCGGGAAGGATCCGGTGGCGGAGGCCCGTGCTATCGGTGCCACCTGCGGCGGCGTCAGGATCTGGAGCCTGTATGTTCCCAACGGACGATCGCTCGACGACGAACACATGCCCTACAAGCTCAACTGGCTGAGCACCCTCAAGAACCACGCCGAGAGTTGGGTTACTGAAAACCCTGAGTCCCAGATTGCCCTCATGGGCGACTGGAACATCGCGCCGCAGGATGAAGACGTCTGGGACATCGACCTTTTCCTTTCACAGGGTTACACCCACGTGAGCCCGCCCGAACGTGCTGCCTTCCACGCCTTCGAGGCTGCCGGATACACGGACGTTGTCCGGCCCCACACACCTGGGCCAGGCGTCTACACCTACTGGGACTACACCCAGCTCCGCTTCCCCAAGAAGGAAGGCATGCGGATCGACTTCGTCCTGGCCTCCCCCGCACTGGCGGCAAGGGTCACCGGCGCCTCGATCGACAGGGAAGAACGCAAGGGCAAGGGTGCTTCAGACCATGCGCCGGTTATTGTTGAGTTGACTGACTGATGAACGCAACGCAGGGGATGATCGGGAGGTGGCTGCCATGACCGGCAACCTTTACCGGGGACAGGCCGGGCTGCCTTTCTCCTCAACCCTGCGTATCTACGAGCCTCTGACTGCTTTTCCGGAGGAGCAGCGCGCTGCCATCAGGGCTTCCGCTGCCCGCGCGAAATCGCGGGCCGCTGTGGAAAACGCCGAACTCCTCGCGTCACTGGGACGCATCACCAGGCCGGGCGGAGATCCGTTCCCCACGGGACGCACCGATCTTGTCCGGGTGATGCCCCTGACCGGGAAGCCCGACGGCGGCACCCCCGAGGGGAAGCCCTCCGTCACGCTGTTGTACTGCCCCAGCCAGCTGGTTCTCCGGGCAGGCCTGGCAGCGAATGCACTGATGGAAGGCATCCACGGACCGCTGGCAGAATTGCTGATCGCGGAAGAGCAAAGGGACCGCCATCAGGAACGCATAGACCTGGTGAAGGCCAAGGAAGGCGTCGGCAAGGTACACACCCGTGCCTCCACCTGGGGAATTCCGTTCAGCTGGTTCTCGCTGTTCCAGGAATCCGACCATAAGGACGTGGTGGAATCAGGTGGCCGCATCCTCACCGTCCGAGTGCGGACCAACATCGGTGATGCGCTGGAGCGGGTCCGCTACGCGGTGGCCAACCTTGCATTGGCTGCCCCGGACCTGGATATGCTCGATGATCTTGCCCAGCTGACTGAATGGTTGGAACTGTTCCACAGCGACTCCTGGGTGGAACTCGATTACGGAGCAGTGGCGGACAAGGTTTACCCTGACGACTCCCCCATGGACGTCCGGCTTGGCATCGAGTGCCTTGCCGAAGGTGACATGACCGGAGCTGCCGCAGCCTACCGCAGGCTGGCTTCCCGCTGGATTCCCATCCGGCAGCTGGCGCGCGCGTCCTAGGCTTTGACCGGGCGGGGCTCCCTCTGTTCGGGTGCACCGTGAGCCGGCGGGGGCGCCGTCGTCGAACGAACAATGAGCTGGTGCGGCGCAACCATGGAGCGGACGGATCCGGTGCGGCCATCCAGCTCATCCAGCAGCATCCTGGTTGCCAGCTCTGCCTGCACGTCCGGGCGTTGGCCAACGGTGGTCAGGCCCAGAGTCACAGAGAAATCGTGATCGTCGATGCCGATCACGGATAGGTCCTCGGGAACGCGTACGCCCCGGCGGTTGGCCTCGAAAATAACGCCCATAGCCATCTCATCCGAGGCGCAGAAAATGGCTGTGGGCTTGGGACCGGAATTCCCCCACAGCTTGATAAACGCCTGCTGCCCGCTCCTGACTGTAAAGTCCCCCACCTCATCCCACTCCGGACGCAGGTCAAGCCCTGATGCGGTCATTACGTCCTGGAAGGCCTTGATGCGGACCCGGGGGACGTCGAAATTCAGGTCCGTCTCGTCGTCGCCATGGAGCAGGGCGATGTCCTTGTGACCCAGGCTGATGAGGTGGCGGACAGCCGTTGAGGCAGCGGCGTAGTCATCAATGCCGATGTAGGCGCATTCCTCCACGTGGCCCCCCACCACCACAAGGGGAATATCGATTTTTTGCAGATGGTTGAGTTCTTCGTGGGTCAGCGCCATACACAGGACCAACAGGGCATCAATTTGCTTGTAAACCATGGTCCTGCTGAAAAGACGCTCGCGGTTACTCCCGTGCCCGCCCAGGTTGAACAGGGACAGGTTGTACTGCCGGGCATGCAGCTCCCGGTCAGCTCCCTCAATGGCTTTGGAGAAGAACCAGCGGCTCACAAAGGGCGCGAGCACTCCAATGGTCTTGGTACGGCCCGTAGCCAGTCCGGAGGCTGAGGAGGAAGCAACATAGCCGAGCTCCGCGGCAACGCGCAGGATCTTCTCCCGTGTGGACGGCGAAACCCTGGGCAGTCCCCGTACCGCCCGTGACACCGTGGCCGTGGACACTCCCGCTGCGGCTGCCACGTCCTCAATGCTGACACCGGAATGGCCTCCCCGTTGGGCCCTCTCAGTTGTCCGTGCCACGATCTCCCCTTATTCGGTTATGCCGCGGAAGTCGCTGCTGTGCTCCCTGTCCGCAACAAATGAGTCTAGTGCCCGCGCTCCAGCTGGGCCGCCTGAGGTCCGTACGTTACAGACGGCACAGCCGGAAGCGGGTCATGCAGAGGATCAGCCCTTGAGGCCTCCGGCAAGCAGACCTCGGACAAAGTAGCGCTGGAGGGCGAAGAAGACCCCCAATGGAATGATGATGGACACGAAGGCAGCAGCGGGGTTCAGGTAGTCCCTCGCGCCGCGTGTGCCGGAAATTTCCGCAAGCCGCTGGGTAATAGGAGCAACGTCCGGAGTTCCGCCGGAGAAGACCAAAGCCACCAGCAAGTCATTCCACACCCACAGGAACTGGAAAATCGCCAGGGAAGCCAGAGCCGGAACGGACAGTGGCAGGATGATTCGCCAGAAGATTGTGGTGTGTCCTGCCCCATCGACCCTTGCTGCCTCAATCACTTCCCCGGGGATCTCGGAAATGAAGTTGTGCAACAGGAAGATGCCCAACGGCAAACCAAAGATCGTGTGGGCAATCCACAACTGGGCATAGGACCCGGCCGGCAGTTGCAGGACCTGCGTGAAGAGCTGCAGCAGAGGAATCAGGGCCATCTGCAGGGGGACAATCTGCAGGGCGAAAACGAAGATAAACATCGCATGGCGCCCCCTGAAATTGCCCCAGGCGAAAATGTAAGCCGCCATCGATGCCAGCACCAGGACGAACAACGTGACGGGGATGACGATCGCCACCGAGTTGATCAAGTACTGGGACAGATTGGGTGACTGCGACCCTGCAGCGGCGGTCGCATCGACATAGTTCTTGAAAGTGAACTGCCCGTCAAAAAAGGCATTCCACCAACCGTCGGAGCGGGGGCCCACCTGTTTTGCGGCCGGACGGAACGATTGAACGAAAAGGCCAAAAGTGGGCACAGTCCAGATTGCGGCAATGATGAGGGCGGCAGCGGTGGCAAAAGGCGAGGTGAGCTTGGTTTTCACACGGCGCATGATGGGCTCATCGGCGGCCTGGAGGCCCTTCTCGCCAAGAGGAAGACCCACCAGGGCCTTATCTGCCTCGTCCCGTGCTGGCGTGGCGGTCATCGGATCTCCCTTTGCTGACGAAGGACACGTGCGTTGTAAACGACGATGGGTAGGACCAGAAGGAAAAGTACAAGGGCCAAGGCGGCACCACGGCCGGGTTCGTCGGCGCGGAAAGCCTGGGTGTACATTTCATTGGCCACCACAGAGGTCTCGAAGTTACCGGCCGTCATGGTGCGGACAATATCGAACACCTTGAGGGTGGCAATGGTGATGGTGGTCAGCACCACAACCAAAGATCCACGGATCCCGGGGATCGTGACGTTACGGAACTGCTGCCACGGGTTGGCTCCGTCAAGCCTTGCCGCCTCAACAAGTTCCACAGGGACACCCTTAATAGCGGCTGAAAGGATCACCATGGCGAAACCTGTCTGGATCCAAACCATGACGATGATCAGGAAGATGGTGTTTTCCGGAGCATCGAGGAGGAACTGTTTGGGCTCCATCCCAACTGCCACACGCAGTGCGTTGAGCACGCCCGTTTGTTCGATGCCGGCGCCGCGGAAGTCGTAGACCAGCTTCCAGATAACGCCTGCGCCCACGAATGAGATGGCCATGGGCATGAATACCAGGGCCTTCAGGATCCTCTCGCCCCGCGCTTTGTCGATGAAGACCGCATAGGCGAGGCCGAAGACTGTTGATAGTAGGGGGACGAGTACGGTCCAGATAACGGTGTTCCGCAGCGTGATGACCGCCTCAGGCTGGGTAAACATCCAGACGAAGTTGTCCACTCCGTTCGGCGTCCCCTTCGCGTCTGTAAATGCAAGGTAGGACGTTTGCACCGCGGGGTAGACCAGCCCGACGATCATCAGGATGGCCGCCGGCGCTAGAAAGCCGATGACTGTAACTTTGTCTCTTGTTGATTTTGGTGCCCTGTCTACAAGCAGCATGATGAGCCCGATGACGGCTGCGAAAGCCGCGATCGCGATCCCTACTTGGAGAAGTTTCCCTCCGACGAATTCCATGGCCAACCTCCAAGGTGTGGGTGGATGAGTTGATTGAAGACAAAATGCTGCGTTCCCCCACGGGTGCTCGTGCAGGGGAACGCAGCACTGCAGCTCTTAGCTCTTAGGCCAGCTGCCTTCAATACTGTCGGCGACCTGCTTTGACGGGGTGCCGTTGATCCACGCCACGATTCCCTTCCAGAAGGAGTTGGAGCCGACGGCTGCGGGCATCAGGTCAGAACCGTCGAAACGGAATACCGTCTCGGGATCCTGAAGGAGCTCAACAGAAAGCTTGTCCAGCTCTGTCTGGGCGTTAGCAGGGTCCAGGCCCTTGTTGGCGCTGACTACACCGCCGAGCTTGACACGGTTGTTCGCGAAGTCCGCACTTGCCATGTACTGCAGGAATGACTGAACCTCGGGCGTGTCCTTGTAGGCGCCCACCATCTCGCCGCCGCCGGTGATGGCCTTGCCCTTGCTCTCGTCGATGGGAGGTGTCATGAAGGCCCAAACATCACCATCGGGAGCCACAACGGTGCCTTCGGGCCAGTTTGCGGCCTGGAAGTTGGCCTGGTGGTGCATGGCGCACTGGCCGTCAAGGACAGGTTGGCCTGCCTGGGCGAAGCCGGTTGTCAGGATGGAACGGACATCGCCGAAGCCACCGTTGACGTAGTCCGGGTTGAGCAGGATCTCACCGGTCTTGTCCATGGCCGAAACAATCCGGGGATCGTTGAACGGGATCTGGTGGGCGACCCACTGGTCGTAGACCTCTGGGCCTGCCTCACGGAGGATGACGTCCTCGATCCAGTCAGTACCCGGCCAACCTGTGGCCTCACCGGACTCGAAGCCCGCACACCACGGCTTCATGGCACCGTCGTCCGCGATGGTCTTTGTCAGGGTCATCATTTCGTCAAAGGTCTTGGGAACTTCCCAGCCCTTGTCCTCGAATGTCTTTGGCGCGTACCAGACGAAGCCCTTGACGTTGGCAAGCATGGGGGCCGCATAGAACGTTCCGTTGACGGTTCCGTACTTCTTCCAGTCGGCCGACCAGTTCTCGTCTACGAGGTCTGAGACGGCCTTCGGCGCCGGCTTCAGGTTGCTGGCCTGAGCGGCCAACAGGCCGGGCTGCGGGAAGATGGCAACGTCCGGTGGGTTTCCGGCTTGGGCCCGCACACCGATCTGCGTTTCGAATTCCTTGCTGCCTTCGTATTTGACCGTGATGCCGGTGCATTTTTCGAAGTCCGCCCAGGCTGTCTCAAGGTTCGTGGCTTCAATGTCGACGATGGTTGAGTAGACCGAAACAGTCTTGCCTTCGTGCTTGCCATAATCGGAGTAGGCGGAGCAGTCAGCAGCCTCGCCACCCCCGCCGCCACCAGTTTCGGGACTACATGCCGTAACGGTTAGGGCCAGGACACCGACCGCTGCGGCCGGAATTAGGAACTTTGGGCTTTTCATTACTGGAGACTCCTCGCTGAGTGACAAGAGAAAATCGCGGTGCAGACTTTGTGACCTCAATCACCCTAGTAAGCCTGCGTACAGAAATGCAAGCGTTTACATAAACCTTAATCGAAAGGAGACCTGATATCAGAATCGCAACACAGCGCAGGCTTTAGCGGACGCGTTCGGCCCTGCTGAAACGGGCACGAGTGCCTGCCCCGAGGTGAATCAACACGGGGGTACGTTTGCCAACAACATGGTCCAGGGCCTCCACGAGCGCCGAAACTTCGGCCGCCAACGCGTTCGGAGCCACCCCCAGTCGCGGTTGCAACCTGATTCTCAAGGCAGGTTCCCCACGGATCTCGTACGTCGCTACAGATACGCCAGCCAGATCCGGACGGTCGGCAAGGGCTGCCTTGAGCGCCTGCTCCGCCACGCCGCCGCCGATCCGGACATCACCCGGCACGCTACCGGGAACCTCCTCAAACAGGATGAGATCGGCCCGGCCCTTACCCTGTTGAGCAATCCACGCCACCATGGCGCCGATGAGCAGCACCAACAGAAGCACCAGCAGGATCCACACCCAGCTCTCCTGACGGCCCGGAAACCTGGTCTGGTCAAATAACTGCTGGGCGCCGGACCACAATCCCGCAGACCACGACTGCCACCAAGAGGCGACAGCAGGGACGCTTGCCAGCAGAACCAGGAGGGCGCCGACTACCAGCAGAACCAGTCCCAGAATGCCGATCAGGATGCGGTTAAGAAGGCGGGGCGTGCTGTTCATGCTCCCACTACCCCGGACGTCGCCAGGTTCACCCGAACGTCCGGCATGGGCGACGGTGCCATTCGGGTGAGTTCATCCTGCACAGCCGCAAGAACGTCGTCGTGCCTGACGGGCACGCCGGACGTGGGGCGGACGTTGACCACTGCCTGATATCTGGACACGACCACCATCACCTGTTCCGGTGTGACGTTGGCGGCGAGCCGGGCCCGTCTGGCCAGCGCGGCGGCAATAATTTCATCGTCCACCAGCACGCCCGCCCGGGGATCCTGGAGGATGTGCCGGGCTTTGCGTCCAGGAAGCACCGCGCTGAGGAAGAAAAACAGTCCAGCCATGAATACGACTCCTCCGGTGACTCCCAGCAGAAGTGGCGGCATACCTTCAGGGAGGGCGACTATCCGGTGGGCGGCGGTCTGCGGATCGATAAGCCAGGGCGGCTGCCCGATGGCACGCACAGCAGCCTCCAAGAGTGCATAAACGCAAAGAATGATTACCAGCACACCGGCGATGACGGCGACACCGGCTCTTGACGACTGTGTTTCGCGCTGGAGGATCCACGGCATCAGGGAACCGGGGCCGTAATCTGCCCCGTCTTTATCCTTCAGCTCACGCTCAGGCCCGGCGATAACTTCGGTGTCTTGTTCTGTAACAGGAGTTTGTGCCTCGTCGGGTTTGTTTCCGTAGGCATGGCTCACAGTACCCGCCCCCTTTCGGAAACGGCTGTGCCGCTGATTCTTATGTCCACGCGGCTCAGCTGGGCTCCGCTGAATTCCATGACCCTGTCCAGGATGACCGATTTGGCAGCAACAGCCCTGTCCCGGATGGAACCCCCAAAGATGGCCACGCGCTCCGGGTTCCGCAGCACAGAAGCCAATGGCGGGATCCTGATAGGGGAAACCAGGGACAGCGCAAGCAGGCCGTCGTCGTCGGACCAGTCAGCGCGGACATCGTGGGCCTCCACGCCCAAGGCCTCAGCGGCTGCGGCACGGGCCAAACTGGTGAGGGCCTGCGTGCTGATCCTGTTGTGCCCCGCCAGTACCCGGCCCTGCTCTGTCATCGGGGCCGTACTGCTCATGATGAAGAGCGCCGGCCCGTAATGGCGTCCATGACGCTGCGCAGATCCAGTTTCCCTTCCGCTGCGCGGCCCAGCAGGGCCCCGATCCCCATAAAAAGGAGGGAACCCAGGAAGCCCCAGACTCCGAACTGGAAGGACATGAAGGCGACGAAGGCACCCATTGCAATTCCCGCAACAGTCAGGCTCATGGGATTGCCTCTCTCTCCGGACGGCTTCCGGGGGCTGCCGGAGTATTGAGTACTGGACGCGGCTCCGGGTTGGTTCCGGGTTTCACCGGGCCCGGCACGTAAATGTCATTGATCTCGACGTTGACTTCTATGACCTGCAGCCCCACAAGCTCTTCCACCGCCGAATAGACGGCGGAACGCACTTGGTTGGCAAGGGAATGAAGGGGGGTGCCGTAGACAGCCACCAAGTTGAGGTCCACGGCGACCTGGGTCTCACCGACTTCAGCATGGACGCCTGCGGCGTGGTCAGAGTTGCCGACGGCGTCGCGTATGGCGCCCAAGGCCCGCGACGGCCCCGTCCCCAGGGAATAGACTCCTGGGACTGCGCGGGCGGCGATGCCGGCAACTTTTGCGACGGCGGTCTCGGAAATAACGGTACGTCCACCGCCTGGTACTGCAACGGCGGCGTCCGCACGGACCCCCTGGCCGGGTTGTGGGTTCTGGTATTCCATCGAGCACTCCCCTCTTCTTGGAACAACCCTATCCCTTGGCCACGACAACCGCGCGGACGGAGCCCGCGGGCAATCACACGTCGTGCCTATTTACAGTTAGTGGCCAGCCACGCTGTCACCGGCCCCATAGCAGCGTTGAACTTCCCGCTGGAAAAGACGGTCTGGTCAGTGAGGCCTGCGACAGCTACCTCATTGAGGTGTACGAAATCGGCCTTAACGCTGTCTGGCGCCTTCTCCGCTGTTTCCGCCAGTTCGGCTTTGAGCTGTTCAAGTTCCTGCGTCTTGCCCTGGGCCGCCGACATCGGCAACAAGGATGCTCCCGTGGCCTGCTGCGAGATGGTGGTGCATGCTTCTGCAGCGCTGGCGAAACCTCCGAAAGGGCCGGAGGACATGGTGGGGCTGGGTGTCGCGGAAGGAGCTGCAGCCTCTGACGCCGGCGCGTTGCCAGTGCTGCTGGCTTGAGGTGCCGAACATGCGGACAGTGCGAGGACAGTGAACAGGGCGGCGGCAAGAGGGCGTGCAAAGAGTTTCACAAGTCACATTTCTGTTGAGGATAGTTTCTGTTGAAAGTGCACCACCGGTCGTTTCCGACGCTGGCGGCAGCATATGTCCCCGGCGTGCGAGTCTAGCCCGGAATGCTGTCCGGTTTCCAAGCGGGGTGACTTGTGGGAGGGGCCTGGTGCCGAAAAATACGGGCATCCAGCAGCAAGAAAATTGTCGCTGCAACAAGGGCCGGCAGCGGAAAGGGCGGCATCAGAAAGGGCCAAGAGTGGAGTCAAAGGGAAGGGCCGACGACGGCTGGGGGGGAGCCTCGGTCTCAGAAGGCTCTGCCATCGTCGGCCCCGTCAATCTCCCCGGCCGTGACCTGGGAAACCCTCTCGCGAGACCTGGGCAACTGGCGGAACGGTCCAGGTTCGGTGGGGCCGCCACTAACTGCCGTTCTCAGTTAATCGCGCAGTGGCACCCCTCCACACGCGTAGTGTGTACTCGTTTTTTTGGCCCAGTAGAGGCCAGCACCACTTGCTTTCTCCGGCGCTCCTGGCCGTCTGGGCTACTGCCCCGATCTTGACCCTCGCGCCAACTTTGGATCGGCGCTTAAAGAAGAAAAGCACCAGTTCCGAAGAACTGATGCTTCCCAGTGGTGGCTCCGACCGGCGTCGATCCGGTGACCTTTCGATTTTCAGTCGAACGCTCTACCAACTGAGCTACAGAGCCTAGGTGACATGTCACCATGACAGCCGGAATTTCTTCTGGCAATCAGAGCGACCCTGACGGGACTTGAACCCGCGACCTCCGCCGTGACAGGGCGGCGCGCTAACCAACTGCGCTACAGGGCCTTGCTTTTTTCTTGCTTTTCTGCATCACCGATATGAATACCGCTACTGCAATTTTTCAAGGCTTTTAGCCTACCAGACTTTCACATCCGGTTTGACCGCGTTCCTTGCGTACCCCCAACGGGATTCGAACCCGTGCCGCCGCCGTGAAAGGGCGGTGTCCTAGGCCGCTAGACGATGGGGGCCAGAACTCAATCCGCCTGAACGAGGGCAAAAATTAAGGGCCGAAGCCTTCCGTTTTTGTCCTTTCGTTTCCGTCGAACTGGACCTATAAAACTATAGGGGCAACCCCAGGATTATCCAAAATCGGCGAGATGGGGCCCTTGTCACAGGAGGGAAGGGCTCTCCAAAAGTTGGCAGTTTTTCGGGTAGACGTGGCCGATTTCCGCCAGCCGTTCCATCCCCGCAGCGGTTAGATTTGCCTGATGGCAAGCACAGCCGAAACCAACCCCGCGCAACCGTCCCGCTCCCCTGAGGTGACTCCTGAGGTGACTGCCGCCGCGTCCGCTCAACAACAGCTACCCACCGGCACCGTCCCCACCGGCAAGGAACCCATCAACAAGCTGGGCGTCGCCGCCGTCGTCATCACCGTAGTCCTCTGGGCGTCCGCCTTCGTGGGCATCAGGGCCATCGGCCCCAGCTTCTCGCCCGGCCCGCTCACCTTGGGCAGGCTGGTGGTCGCCGCCGTCGTCCTGGGCCTGTTTGTGCTCCCCACACTGCGCAGGCTTCCCCGTGGCCGAGAGTGGTGGCCGATCCTTGCCTACGGTGTGATGTGGTTCGGCGGCTACAACGTGGCCCTGAACGCCGCCGAGCACCTCCTGGACGCGGGGACCAGCGCGATGCTTATCAACGTCTCCCCCATCATCGTGGCGGTTCTGGCCGGCTTCATCCTGAAGGAAGGGTTTCCCCGCTGGCTGATCATTGGGAGCACTCTGGCGTTCGGCGGTGTGGCCATGATCGCCGTCGGCTCCGGTCAAAGGTCGACGGCGGACGTGGTGGGAGTGTTGCTGTGCCTCCTTGCCGCCGTGCTTGCCGCCGTCAGCGTGATCATCCAGAAACCCGTGTTGAAGAAGTTCCCTGCAGCCCAGGCAACCTGGTTCGGGATCATGGTCGGGACAGTATGCTGCCTTCCTTTCACGGGGCAGCTCGTCACAGAGGTTCAGCAGGCGCCCATCCCGGCAACACTGGGGCTTCTTTATCTGGGAATCTTCCCAACAGCCATCGCCTTCACCACGTGGGCCTACGCGCTGTCCCTGATCGACGCCGGCAAGATGGCCGCCACCACCTACCTCGTCCCAGGCACCACCATTCTGATTTCCTGGCTGATCCTGAGTGAGGTCCCCACCATTTGGGGCCTTATCGGCGGCATCATCTGCCTTGTAGGCGTGGGCCTGACGAGGCGCAGATCCCGCTAGAGTTTCGGGTATGCAAGCAAACCTGCCGCCGGGCCTTCCGATCGTCCCGGATGGCGGCGATTCCGCACCCTTTCCAATGTCCGCTGAGGATTTCGAGGCTGCCGTAAGCGCCGCCTTGGAACGGATTCCCGCGGACATCGCAAAGGCGATGGACAACGTGGCGGTGTTCATCGATGACGACTACACCCCTCAGCCGGGAGAAGACCCGGACACCGTGCTGCTGGGGCTCTACGAAGGCGTCCCCCTGACCGAACGGGACGGCTGGTGGGACGCAGGATCGTTGCCCGACCGCATCACCATCTACCGGCAACCGATCCTGGATATCTGCAGCTCCCGTGAAGAGGTGATCCAGGAGGTTGCCATCACAGTTACCCACGAGGTTGCCCACCACTTCGGCATTAGCGATGAGCGGCTTCACGAGCTGGGCTGGGGCTGAGCGGAGCGCTGACTCCTGGGGGTTCGCCGCTCCGGCACCTGCACCGTTGGGACTAGCCTTGTAGGCATGGGACATGATCATGGCCACATACACGGGATGACGGCGACCGGGCGCCACCGAAACCGGCTGATAGCCGTCCTGGCTATCACGCTGGCAGTGGTCCTGGTTCAGATAGTGGGCGGAATCGTTTCGGGTTCGCTGGCACTGCTGGCGGACGCGGGCCACATGCTGTCCGACGCCGCCGGGGTGTTCGTCGCACTGTTGGCCGCGTGGATTGCCGCCCGTCCGGCCAGTGACGTCAGGACGTACGGCTACCAGCGAGCCGAAGTCCTTGCGGCCCTGGCCAATGCCCTGGTGCTCATAGTCATCTCCGTGGTGATTTTCATCGAAGCGATCCGTCGATGGGGCTCCGAACCTGAAGTCCAGACTGACGTCATGCTGTACGCGGCAATTGTGGGCGCGGCCGCAAATCTGATCTCGCTCCTCATCCTGCGCAGCGCTCAGAAGGAAAGCCTGAACGTCCGCGGTGCCTACCTTGAAGTGCTGGGGGACCTGCTGGGTTCGTTCGCCGTCATTGCAGCGGCCCTCACCATCATGTTGACCGGGCTTCAGGCGGCGGACACCGTTGCCTCAATCATCATCGCGATCATGATCCTGCCTCGCGCCTGGCATCTGCTGCGGGACGTGGTGGATGTCCTGCTCGAAGCAAGCCCAAAGGGTGTTGAGGTTCAGATGATTCGGGAGCACATCCTTTCCGTCTCGGGGGTGGTGGCTGTCCATGACATCCACATCTGGACCATCACATCCGGCGTGCCCGTGTTCTCCGCCCATGTGGTGGTGGAGGACGAATTGCTTAGCGCAAGAGGAGCGGATCAGGTCCTGGACAAACTCACCACCTGCCTCGGCTCCCACTTCGATACAGAGCACTGCACGTTCCAGTTGGAGCCTGCAAGCCATGCCGAACACGAGTCCCACCAGCACGCCTGAGACCGACACGCCGGGGCCGCTACCAGCCTCCGGAGCCCTCTGGTGTTTATGTTAAAGATGAGACTCTTGTTGCCAAAGTGGTTTGGGAGAACGTAACCTCGGGTTTGTTGCACCATTCGCCGAGGAACTTTCTGCGCGCAGAACCTGCACCTCGTCCGCTACAGCCCGACACAACGAGGTTTGCCCATGGCTTGGACCGGTTCCGCCCGAAGATCCGCCGTGCTGTGCAGCGCCATCGCGCTCCTCTTTTCCAGCACTCTGCCCGCAGCGGCCACTCCGACGAGCCAGGCAGTGGCTGAACAGGTCTTCACGACACGCTTTCCGGCTGCGCCTGAAATCCCGTCACCCGAAGACATCGCAGCTGCCAAAGCCAGTGAAAGCGCGACGGCGGATGAGGTCGCCAAAATCGACGGAATCCTTGCAGCGACCGCTGTCGAGCAAAACGTGACGGCTGCGGCCTCGATGCGCGCGAACAACGCCTACGGTGACGCGCTGGTAGAGCTCCGATCCCGCCAGGAAACCGCAAGCCTTGCCTCTGCCAAAGCCAAGGCCGCCGGGACCGAACAGGAGAACACCCGCAAACAGGTTGGCCAGATCGCCGCCGACCTTTACCGAAATGGCGGGCTCAACCCTGCCCTGAGCACCGTGCTCTCGGGAAGCGGCGAGAGCTTGCAACAAGCTGCCACCCTTGAGGCAATCTCAGCGAATCGCAGCCGCGCCTTCGAGTCAGCGGAAACAGCCGCGGCAGCAGCGGAGTCTTTGACCGCAGCCGCAGAGGAAGCGAACCAGGCGGCGGAAGAGGCGGCCAGGACCGCCGAGGACCGCAAGTCCGAGGCCGACCAGGCCCATGCTGCGCTGTTGAAGAGCATCGCCGACGCCAAGGCTCAGCGCACCGTACTGGTCAGCCAGCTCGCCTCTTTGAAGGACACCACTGAAGCGCTCGAGTCCGCCCGGGTTGAGGCGATGGAGCGGCAACGCCAGCAGGAACAACTGGCTGACGTCACTGCCGCCAGCCAACAGCAAGCCGCAGGATCCCCAACAGGGCAGGCGCCTCCTCCCCCGGCCGCTCCCCCGGCGCTGAACCCCGGACCTGCACCCGTCCCGGCCCCTGGAAACCCGCCGCCTGCCCCTCCGGCGCCGGCCCCTGCGCCTCCTCCTGCACCTGCGCCGGCACCGGCACCGTCACCAGGAGCAGGCGGAAACCAGGCTGCGATTTCCGCGGCCCTGGGTAAGGTCGGCGCACCGTACTTCTACGAATACGGCAGCGCGGGGCCCTTGGGTTTCGATTGTTCAGGGTTTGTGCAGAATGCCTTCGCTGCCGCTGGAAAGTATCTGCCCCGCACAGCAGCCCAACAGTTTGCCCAGGCACCCGGCCGTGTTCCTCTCGCGCAGGCACAGCCGGGCGACCTGCTGGTGTGGGGATCGCCGTCAGACTTCAGTCACGTTGCGATCTACCTGGGCAACGGGCAGGTGGTGCAGGCCTTAAACCCGCAGGCCGGGATAGAGGTCACGCCACTGAGCTGGATGGCGGGAATGCAGCTCTACCCCTACGCTGCCCGATACTGAGGCACCTCTGGCGCTGCCGCGTCGTCCTAGCTGACGCGCCTGGCTAGGACAGGATGTCTTTCGTCACGAACCGGCTGTAGGCGAGGGCGCCGAAGACGGCCATGTAACCGGCCTGCAGCCAGGCATTGCTGGCGAAGGAGTCCCATCCGATGGGCTGGCGAAGCAATTCAGAAAACCCCAGCCAATAGTGGCTGAACAGCCACGGATGCAGCCACTCAAGCTGGGGCAAGGCGTCCAGCACCTGGGACACCACGGACAGCACCACGGTGGCCGCCATTGCCCCGACCGGGACGTCGGTCAGGGTGGACATGAATAGGCCAATGGCAGACAGGCCCAACAATGACACGGCGATGTAGGCAGCAATCAGGATCAGCCTGACCACAGCTTCGGCCGGAGCTATGGTGTCTCCGGATAGCAGAGTCACCCGTCCTACCGGGAACAGAGCCGCACCGATTGCCGCACCGGTGAGGGCAACCACCAGGGGTGCGACGATGCAGAAAACCACTGCGCCGGCGTACTTAACAAGCAGGAGCTTGACCCGTCCCGCCGGAGCCAGCAGCAGGTAGCGCAACGTGCCCAGCCCAGCCTCGCCTGCTACGGTATCGCCCGCCACCACGCCCACGGTGAGGGGCAGGAAGAGCGGGATGGACACCAGCATTCCAGTAACGCCGACAAAAAGGCCGTTCTGCGTAATCCTGTCCAGGAATGCCGGGCCTCGCCCCGGCGGCACGGACGAGGAAAGCCGCACGGCGACGGCGATCAGAATCGGGATAGCCGCGAGCGCCACCAGCATGGCCCACGTCCGGCGACGCCGGAAGAGGACCGACAATTCGGATGCCAGGAGGGACCTCGCCGACGGGCGGCTCGCACTTTCCGGTGCAGCGCTGCCGTACTCACCGGTCACTCCACCGGTCAGGCTGTCATTGGGCAATGTCGAACCCCTCCCCCGTCAGCGCCACAAAACGGTCTTCCAGGCTTCCCTGCTCCACAGCGAAACCCCTGACGCGCACTCCGGCGTCGACCAAGGCCGCCACAATGTCCTCGGGAGCCACCCCGCCGTCGGAAGCCGCCATGCCGTCCAGGTCCGGAAGTGCCGCCGTCAGCACCCCTGTTGCCCTCGCTGAGCCGTCTGTAACCGGGGTGATGCCCAACCGCAGGAGTACGGCAGAGGCCGTTCCGGCGTCGGGCGTTAACAAACGAAGAGTTCGGCCGCCGGACTGACGCAGGGAAGCCAAGGTCCCCTGCGCCACCAGGCTGCCGGCGCTCATCACCGCGGCATGCGTGCAGATCTGTTCCACTTCGGCGAGGAGGTGGCTGGAGACGAACACGGTGGCGCCATCGGCAGCCAGGGAACGAACCAGGTGCCTCACCTCCCTGGTGCCTTGGGGATCCAGGCCGTTGGTCGGCTCGTCCAGCACCAGCAGTTCACGAGGAGACAACAGCGCGTTGGCGATGCCGAGGCGCTGCTTCATCCCCAGGGAATAGGCCCGGACTTTCTTTCCCGCTGCATGGGTCAGCCCTACCCGTTCGAGTGCCGTCTGCACACGCGCTGCCCGGGTTGCCCGGACAGAATGGGGATCGGCCGCATCGAAGCGGTGCAAATTAGCTGCGCCTGACAGAAAAGGGTAGAAAGCGGGCCCCTCAACCAAGGCACCAACGCGGGGCAGCACGTCCTGCAGTTGCCGCGGCATCTCCTGGCCCAACACGCTGATAGTCCCCTCGGAGGCAGCGGCGAGACCAAGCATTATGCGAATGGTGGTGGTCTTTCCAGAACCGTTCGGCCCGAGGAATCCGAATACGGACCCCTTGGGCACGGCGAGATCGATGTTGTTCACTGCCAGCTGGTGGCCGAACCGTTTGCTCAGCCCCTTGGCCTCGATGGCAAGGCCATCAGCCGAACCGGCACCCGTCACCTTGGCGTGGCTGCAGCCTGCAGCATCTCCACCGGAACTGCACCGACAAAGATCCGGCCATCGTCGGTGAGCAGCACGTTCAGTAGGGATGTCGACAGGACCTTTCCGCCAGGAACAGCGACCATGGCCTGCTGCAGCAGCGGCTCCCTCGTTAGGAGGCCTTCGGCGGCAAGGGCATCCTCTCCCACTCGGAATCCGACGACTGTCTCCCATCCCCTGCCGGTCACCTGGGGACGTCCGACGTCGGACCCGCCGGTGTGGCCGTCCAGTTCGGGATGAACTCCGAGGGGACGCGGAGGTGGCTGAACTTCCTTCACAGTGGTGCCCGGAGGCGGCGTGAACTCAAAGAGCGCCGGATCAGGGGCACCCAGGGTCAGGCTGCTGTAAGCAAGCGCGAAAGCCGGCTCGGCCTGTCCGCGGGCCGTAACCTGAAACGACATGGGCAATCCGTTCTCGCCGTCCACGGCTATGGACACAGAGCCCACCAACGTCTGCTGGGAGCGGGGGGTCAGCACCAGGTTGTACGCAGAACGGCCGGCCACCTGGACATCGGTTCCAACCGAGATGTCCGTACTGGGATCGAGCTTGGCCAGCAGCTTATCGGTCAGCTCCGCGGGGGTAGGCATGGTGGAGGAGTCCGGGAAACCAGGCTCAACCTTCTCCGCGGGCTCTTGCCCTGCCGGGGCTGCCGCCGGGTCCGGCAGCGTTACGTGAACCGCCGACTGGTCCTTCGAGCTGTACCACCACAACTCCCGTCCGTTCCGCACAAGATCCCGCTCGGCCATCCGGTCAAGGATTTGGATCCTCATTTTGGCGGGACCGTCTTTATAGACACGTGCGGTGTGCGGCCCGGAAAGGAGCTCAAGCCAGGACGTCTCCGCCGAAGCTGAGGGGCGAGTCTGGGGAACCTCAGGCAAGCCAAGGTTGGAAGTCTGCTCGACTGTCCCGGAGAGAGCCTGCACCTTGTGCTCGGCCACAAGCGCCAAAACCTGCGCAGGACTCTTGGCCGGGAGTGGATCCACCGCACTTGCCGGCAGAGAACCGACCGCAACACCAGCCGCTATGACGGCAGGAACCGCCACAGCCGGCATCCACCGCAGCAAACGGCGGTTCATTTCAGTCCCGATCCAACGTCGCAACTCATGGTTCAAGATTACGCCCCGAAGGTCAGGCATGCCTGAGGTTAGTCCACGTTGTTTCAGGCAGGTGCTTTCAGGCAGCTCCGAGCATCGGGCCGAACTTGGGCCGGTCTGCAAGCCGGGGGTCGTCCTTGTCCGGAACTACCAAAACCGGTCCCTTCGCGTGATGCAGGACGCCGTCGGAGGTGGAGCCAAGGAGCATGCCGGCAAAGCCGCCCCGGCCCCGGGTACCCACCACAACGAGCTCCACGTGTTTGCTCGCCTCCACCAATACATCTACCGGAGTTCCATCTACCAGCTGGGTCTCGATGGTCAGGTTGGGATAATGACTTTGCAGCCAGGCCACCCCGGCATCCAGCTGGACCCGGATATCAGCGAAGAGGGCTTCCCGGTCCATCGGCGCCGGCACCCACGCCAGAGAGCCGCTGTATTGCGGCACGGCGCATACGGCCCGCAGACTGGCGCCCATCCGTTCAGCCTGCGCAGCCGCTTCCAGAACAGCCACGCGCGCTTGTTCGGAGCCGTCGACTCCCACCACAACCACGTTCTCCACCGGCTGGCTCCCGGATTTCTCCTGCTCAGCACGGACTCGTTTGTCTGTGGTGGTTTCGCCCAGGCGTGCGGCGCAGACAAGCGGCACTGTCACCGTGGGGCACTTGGCGTGAGCGGGCAGCGCACTGCTGACCGATCCCAGGAGCCGCCCGACAAAGCCGCCGCGCCCGCGGGTACCGAATACCAGAAGCTCAGCCGTCTCTGACATCTCCAGAAGGACACCGGAAGCATCGCCATTCTCAACTGAAGCGTCCACATCAATATCGTAGGAGGACACCTTGTCCACGGCCTGCTTCAGAATGGCCTCCGCACCTTCCCGAATGACGGAATCGTCCACAGTTGCGTACCCGCCATCCAGCCCTGAAGCTGCGAAGATCGGTACTGAATATGCCGTCACAATATGCAAAGGACGACGGCGACGTTCTGCTTCGCGTGCAGCCCACACCAGGGCGCACTGGCTATGCTCGGATCCATCAACACCCACGACAATTCCCTGCGGGGCGACGACCTCGTCATCCCCCTCCGGTTCGGGGTGCATCTGTTGTCGGGCCATGGGGTCCGCCTCCTCGCGATACTGCCTGATGTTCCGGCTATTCTGCCAGAAGATTCAACCCTAGGATGACACTTAAGGCGAGGACCTGCAGCTACCCGGAAAAGCCGTTCCTGAAACTCACTATTCTCGTTTCCCAGACACTTGGCAAGAGCCCGTAACGGAGGGTTTGCAGGCAGGAAATCCGGCCGAAACAATGGGGCCGGACCTCCCCCGTCCTCCTGGTCGACACACCGAATGGAAGAACAGCCAATCTTGGGTGAACCCTTTCCAGAGCGGGAAAAGTTCTGTAGTCTTCGAGGCGTTGTTGAAGCGGATGCGTGTTTCAGAACATGATTCCAATTCAGTCAGGCGGCCGCACTTTGGGGGTAACGGAGCGCGTGCGGAACAGCACCGCTCCGCATTTCGAACCATCAAGGAGGATCCCGGTAGTGTCAAGCATGCCTATATACGACGGGGCCGAGAAGACCACCACGGTGATCATCGGCACGGGTCTCTCCGGACTGGCCGTTGCCAGTGAACTTCGCCGCCACGGGGTGGCATCCATCATTGTCGAAGGACTTGACGCCGCGGGCGGCTCCCCCTCACCCCTGACCGCTTCCCTCCCGCGCTGCGACGCCGGAGATGCCGGGAGCAGGCAGGAAAGAAACGAGATCCTCCGGCATCTGCGTAACTACGCAGCCAGCCATCACCTCGATATCCGCAATCAGACCTTCGCCGTGCAGCTGGACAGGATTGCACCCGGGGGCTCCGACGGTTCAGTCCATCAATGGGCCATCCACACCGCGGACGGTGTGCTCTTTGCAGACCACATTGTGCTCACCCGGTGCGGGCAAAGCCAGCTCCGCCGGATGTTGTCCGAGTTGGGAATGACCGTTGGCCAGAATTTTGCCGCGGCCATGCGGGCAGTAGGGATCTATCTGGTGGGCGTGGGCGAGTTGTTGGCTCCCACCCCGAAGGAAGTCCTCAGGCAGGCCAAAGTAGTAGGCCAGGCCATCGCTGCCAAGGTTCACCCGGACCGGGTTCCGTCCATCCTTACCGGCAGCTTTGCCGCCTTGCCTTCTCCGGCCTAGAAGTGTTATCGCTCACGTAAGTCAGGGCCGTGGCGTGAGCCAGGCCCCTGGCGCGCCCTTAGGGCCGCGAGGACGGCAACTGGTCACCCTGCTCCAGATCCTCCTCGTCAGAGGGAGCGAGCCGCCGCTTGGCCAGAACAGCGAGAGCCACCAGGATGCCCAGTGCAACCGCGGCGAAAATCACCAGGCTCCAAGGAAACGGCTCCGAAGAATCTGCCTCGAATTCTGCCGGTGGAGTAACGCCTGGCTGGGCGGTCCCAATGGTAGGGACGGCTCCCTGGGTCCCGGGCGGTGACGTAACTGCCGGCGTCGAACCTGCTCCGGGAGCCGTTGCGCCCGGGGTAGCAGCGCCGGAAGTAGCAGTGAAAGTGAAACTTCCCTCGATGGGATGCGAATCTGAGCTCACCACGCGCCAGATCACCGTGAACTGCCCGGCCGGGGCACCCTCTTTGAGCTTCTGAGACGCCACGTTGTCCACGATCTCTACGTCGCCGTCAGCCCAATCCGTTCCGGCGGCGTCATTAACCCGGATCTGCGAGCCGAGGGCCAACGGATTGTTGTTGAACGTGATGGAAACCTGCTCGGGCGGTGTCGGGACTGTGGCACCTTGCGCCGGGCTGCTGGACTCGGCCACGTCATGGGCTGATGCCGGTAAAGCCCCGAACAGCATGGTGGCGGCAAGAAAACAAAGGCCGAGGAAAATTCCCAGCGGCTGGCGGGTGAAACGCATGACGGGACAGCTCCTGTGTGTTGGCTTCCTTACAGACTAGGCGATTTTGTGCGTCGGCCCCGGGGCGCCCTAATAAGATTCAATGCATGACTTCAACGCGCGGTGGTCTCATGCTCAAGCAGGGCTCGGCCCTGGACCGGTACTTTATGATCTCGGAACGTGGCTCCAACGTGTCCCGCGAGATTCGTGGCGGCTTCGCCACATTCTTCGCCATGAGCTACATCGTGGTGCTCAACCCGCTGATTCTCTCCGGAGCTGATTCCAGCGGCGCCACCCTGGGCTTCCCTGCGGTGGCCGCTGTCACGGCTTTCGTGGCCGGCATCCTGACTATCCTCATGGGAGCGTGGGCCAAACATCCCTTCGCGATGGCCACCGGACTTGGAGTAAATGCTTTCGTCGCGGTCACTGTGTCCACCAACCCAGGCCTCACCTGGCCTGACGTGATGGGCCTCGTGGTCATCTCGGGCATCACCATGCTCATCCTGGTACTGACAGGGTTCCGCACGGCTGTCTTCAAAGCCGTGCCCGACGGCTTGAAGACCGCCATCGTCGTGGGCATTGGCTTGTTTATCGCCCTGATCGGTTTGGTAAACGCAGGCTTCGTGCGGCGGATCCCGGACGTCGCTGGTACCACCGTGCCGGTGGGGCTGGGCTTCGACGGAAAGCTCCTGGGCTGGCCTACGCTGGTGTTCGTCTTCGGCCTGATCCTGACCATCGCGCTTGTGGTCAGGAAGGTCAAGGGTGCCATCCTCATCGGCATCATCAGTTCCACGGTGCTCGCCGTGATCCTCGAATTCACCCTGCACATCGGCCCGAGTTTCGACGGCAAGAACGTCAACCCGCAGGGCTGGTCCTTGGTGGCTCCCACCTTTACGGAATGGGCGGCACCTGACCTGTCACTGATCGGCAAGGCAAACCCGCTCGGAGCCTTTGAGCACTTGGGCTTCGTGGCCGCCAGTCTGTTGGCCTTCGTGATCCTGCTGAGCATTTTCTTTGATGCCATGGGCACCATGGTGGGCCTGGCCAATGAGGCCGGCACCGTGGACGAGAAGGGCAACATCCCGAATGTGGACCGCGTGCTGATGGTCGACGCCGTAGGTGCCATTGCCGGTGGCGGCGCGTCCGTCTCCTCCAATCAGATCTACGTCGAATCCGGGGCAGGAATCGGCGAGGGCGCCCGCACCGGCCTGGCGTCGATCGTCACCGGTCTGCTGTTCCTCGTGGCCATGTTCTTCACACCACTGATCAACCTTGTTCCGTTCGAAGCCGTAGCCCCTGCCCTGGTGGTGGTGGGCTTCATGATGGTGTCACAGGTCGGCAGGATCGACTGGCAGGACTGGGGAATCGCCATTCCCGCCTTCCTGACCTTCACGCTCATGCCGTTCACCTACTCAATCGCGAACGGCCTCGGCGCAGGGTTCATTGCGTTTGTCCTCATCCGCACCTTCCAGGGCCGCAGCCGGGATGTCCACCCCCTGATGTGGGCTGTGGCAGCGGCTTTCCTGCTCTTCTTCGCGATCGGCCCCATCGAGCAGGCCCTTGGGATTCACTAGCATCCACCTGAGCCCCTCACCCCTCCTCCGAGAGTGCACTTCACGGCAGTCCGAGCCGTGAACACTGCCGTGAAGTGTATTCTCGCCGGATTTACACCGGCACTTTCCGGTATTCCGGACAGGGCGACGGCGGCGCGGCTGGTTTTGGCGCTAGCGCCGGTGTGAGCTTGGACTATGGATTTCACTGCACTCGTTGTGGACGTGCCGCCGCAGCTCTGGACGGGCCGTTTCGATGGCGAAGAAGAGGAACACCGCCGCTGGTGGCAGGTTGTCAGGCCGTACCCGGGGATCCCGCCTGCTGCGGCTGTCGGCGGAACGGCCACAGCCGCTGATGACGCCCTCCCAGCGACTTTTCCGGCCGTTCCTGACAGCCGTCCGGCAGTGTTGCTGGGTTTCAGCAGTGATGAAGGTGTCCGGCGGAACAATGGTCGCGTCGGAGCGGCTGCCGCTCCGGCCGCCCTCCGGGGTTCCTTAGGTTCACTCGCCTTCCACCTGAACCGCCAGGTCTTCGACGCCGGCGACGTCGCGGTGGCCGGCATGCGGTTGGAGGCGGGGCAGGCCCGCGCAGGACTGGCAGTGTCTGCAATCCTCGACGCCGGACATCTCACGGTGCTGCTGGGCGGCGGCCACGAAACAGCGTTCGCCAGTTACCTTGGCGTTGCGCATTCGGCGGCGGTACGCCAGGGCAAGCGGTTGGGAGTCCTCAACCTGGACGCCCACTTCGACCTCAGGGACCATCCAGAACCGACCTCGGGCACCCCGTTCCTCCAGATGGCCAAGGCTGAAGCCGCCGCTGGGCGCGAACTCAACTACACCGTCGTCGGGATCTCCGAGCCGAACAACACCGGGGCACTGTTCAACACCGCAAGGCGGCTGGGAGTGAAGTACCTGCTGGATGAAGACTGCTCGGTGGAGCGGACGCGGAACTTCGTAGCGAAATTCCTGGATGATGTGGACATCGTGTATCTCACCATCGACCTGGACGTTCTCCCTGCCGCTGTGGCTCCGGGTGTCAGCGCGCCCGCGGCCTACGGGGTTCCGTTACCCGTCATCAGTGCCGTCTGCCGACAGGTGGCTGCCAGCGGCAAGCTTTTCCACCTTGATGTGGCTGAGCTGAATCCGGCTGTGGACATCGATCAGCGGACCGCGAGGGTGGCGGCACGGCTCATCCACACCCTGCTTTCGAACTAAGACTCAGGGGAATTCGACGACTGCAGTGGACCACGGCGCCAGCTCGAAGGTGAGTACGCCGTCGTGGTCCGGTTCGATTCGTTCGCCAGAGCCTGTTGCCTCGCCGATTACCGTGAGCCGGGCGGAAGCAGCAGTGCCGGAACGGCCAGGTGCCCCGTCCGCGAAGGATACCTGCACCGTCTCGATGCGCGGCCCCAGATTCCCTGCGAACAACCGTAAGCCGGCGGGGCCAGAGACGGGATAGAGAGTCACCGGGCTGTCCTCAGGAGAGTCCGTCCCGACCGAATGCAGGGCCTCGCCCTTCAACCCTGCCAGCTGCCTCAGAAGCTCGCCGGAGGGCGTCAGCCTGCCATCATCCGTACGGATTCCCCTTGGAGGCCCGGCTTCGAAATAGGTAATGGATGCCACTCCCTCCAGGGTCAAGCTGCTGATGCTGGCGAGGGTCCACGCCGCTGTGAAGACGTGGTCCTGCAGCTCATCGGAATCGGGCGTCTGGCCTGGTGCATGAAGCCGGGGCTTCAGGGTGATGGGTCCGACGTGAACGGGCTTCCCTCCCCCGATGCGCAGGGCGTTCAAGGCCGTGAGCCGCTGAATGGGGATAGTTTCAACGATGTGCGCAATCTCGGTGCTGTGCGCCTGCGGTGTGGGGCTGTACGTCAAGGCATCGGCATCGCGGAACGCCGCCGCGTCCTTGGCCCGCTTGTTCAGCTCGGTGAAATGGGAACGCGTTCCGGCGAGTATTTCGCCGCTGAAACCCGTGGCCTCAAGAGTCCTCTTGAAGTCGGGGAGCAAAGCAGGGTCGGTGCAGTGTGTGGCCGGGCTGAAGATCCCCAGCCGCCGGACGGGCCTCAGCTTTTCCGCTTCTGCAAACAGCTCGGGCAGCCCTTCCAGATCCTCAGCCACGATCCGCACATCCAGCGCGGCGCCGTGAACGGCAGCCTCGGTGGCGGCGGCCTGGAGGCGTGCCGCCCGGACCTCAGGAGGCCCGTAAAGTTCGACGACGACGGCGTCCAGGCCTTTGAGAGCCGGCACCGGTTCGGTGTGGGCCGCGGCCACCTCCCCCTGGGTGCCTGTCGGATCAACGGAAACGCCGAGGGGAGGGACGGTGCCAGCTGCTGGGCCCACCGAGAATACCGACAGGGCAGGCTCCAGAGACACAGCTGTCACGTCCGGAGATTCGATGCTGGCAGCTTCCAGGCTTACCGATTGACGGACAACATCGCCTTCTTCAACGTCAACGGGGATAGGGTCTGCCGACGGCGTGCTGTAGGTCTTGAAGGAGGCATCGGTCCAGTTCCGTTGATCCTCTGTTTCGAAAACGTCGCCGGCAAAGGAGAGGTCAAAGGCCGTTCCGGCGTCCGCCCACTCGAGGGAGGCGATGTCGGTGAAAATCAGCTCCGGGCTAATGTCCTCGGGAAAGCGCCTGGTGGTGACATTGCCTGCCGGAGTAACGGCAGTGACTTCCCGCCCCGATTCGCTTGCGGGGTGCAGCACAACAAGCCCGATCCTGTTTCGCCGGAAAGCCGTCTTGGCCCTGCCGTTGAACTCCACATCCACTGTGAGCGGGGTTAAGCGCACCTTGAGCATCGACTCATAGCGGGCCTCCCCGCCGGCATAGTCCACATGGAACCTGACGGTGACGCCGTCGTCGTCCTCCAAAAACGCCACGTCCCGGACTGCGGGCTGAAGTGTGCGCCATTGGTGGTCCCGGATCACTCCCTTGATGGCCCGAAGTACCGGACGGCCGGCATACGTGATGTTAGCCAGTTCGTCCCCCACGAGCTCAGCGGTCCAGTTGCCAACGGCGAACGTCCGGGCTTCCGGGGCCAAACGGTTCTGCAGGGACGTGGTGTGATTCAGGTCCGGGAGGCTCATGGTTTTGACCCTATCCGAAGGTGGCTGGGCCCTCAACGGAGCGTGGGAAGATTCCTTTGAGGAAAAATGCCAGTGCGGCGAACCGGGAGCCGCACGCAGAATCATGCGGGCAAAAAAGGAAACTTTTGGCCACGTCTTGAATGTGGGCCCCGACACATGACATCATCAGGCCACAGGATAACGATTTCCTCAAAGCTTTTGGGAGCGGTCCTCGAGGTTGAGGTTCCTGCTTGACAGGATCTGGGAAATTTCCTTGTCCTCAGCTTTTTCCATCCCTTTAGCGTAAGTAAGACCTGCATCCCAAGGAAGTGAACAGATGAGAACAGCACACAAGAAGGTGCTTTCAGTAGCTGCGGCAATCGCCGCAATCGGTCTTGTCAGCGGTTGCGGCAGCGCCACTGCCCCGACAGCCCCGGCAGCAGACGCGGGTCCGGTAACAATCGATGTCTGGGGGTGGGACGCCGAGTCCACGCCGAACGTGGTGGCCGCATATAACGCCAGCCAGGACAAGATCAAGGTCAACTACGTACTTCAGGCCAGCCTCAAGGCCACCCAGACGAACTTCAGGAACGTCATGGAGTCGAAGAAGGACATCCCCTGCTACTTGCCGGGCATCGGACCCATGGCCACCACGCTTGTCAACGGCTGGGCCCAGGACGTCACCGAGTACGTAGAGCCAATCAAGGACGTTTACAGCAAGGGCGCGCAGGCGGCCGCACAGGTCGAGGGTAAGTTCTTCGGCTTCCCGGCGGGACCCTCGGCAACGTTCATGATGGCCAACAAGGCTGTTTATGAGAAGTACGGGCTGGCCGTTCCGAAAACGTGGGAAGAGTTTGTCACCACGGGCAAGGAGCTGAAGAAGCACGGCGTCACGGTGATGAACCTCGCCGGAGAAGACCCCTCGACACTCCTGCAGATGTCCCAACAGGCCGGTGCCAGCTGGTTCGAAATCGATGGGGACAAGTGGAAAGTCAACCTCCAGGACGACGCCACCATGAAGGCCGTGGACATCATCCAGCAGATGGTGGACAACGACCTGGTAGCCCACCAAACCTACCAGGACAGGCCCGCGCTGTACTCCTATTTTGACAGTGGCCAGCTTGCCACGGTTCCTCTGGCATGGTGGTCCATGGCCGGATACCAGACGAACTTCAAAGCCTCGCTCGGCCAGTGGGAAGCAGTCGACGTTCCTCAGTTCAAGGACGCCAAGGAGTTTGTGAGCTCCGGCATGGCAGATCCCGGCTTCGTTCCGGTCGGCTGCGAAAACCCCGCCGCTGCCATCGAATACGTCCATTGGGTAGCCAGCTCCAAGGAAGCCATTGAAGCCGGCAGAAACAAGAAGACCGGGGCAATTGGAGTTCCCGCTCACCTGGCTGACGTTTCCACCTACACGGAGGACGTTGTTCCGGACAAGATCTTCGGTGCCCAGCCGGCCGCCGAGGTCGGCAAGGTAATCGCCAAGGCGCAAAATGCGGCCGTCGGCAAGTTCGAGCGCGGCCCGAACTACGACGCCTGGTTCCCCGAGATGCAGGACCAATGGGGCAAGGCCATGGCCAAGCAGATCACCCTGAAGGAGGCCATGGCCAACGTCCAGACCTTCATCACCAAGGACCTTGACAGCAAGGGCATCAAGTACGAGGTCAGCAAGTAACCACCCCGGTTCTCTTCGGGGATCCGCTACAGAGAGGAGACGCGGATGTCTTCCAGTTTAGAAGTCCGTAATACCCTAGACGGCAAAAAGCAGGAGCCCTCCAGGCCGGCACGGACACAAGGAAGCTCCGCGTCTCCCCGCTGGTCGTGGCGCAGCATCCAACGGATCAAAGGGGCATCGTTCACTTGGCCATTCGTTGTTGGTTTCGCAGTTTTCACCATCCTGCCGGTGGTGGTTGGTCTGGCGCAGAGCATGTACGCCTCCAAGACCAGCGGCTTGGGCTTCGGGGCGGCGACCGTCAGCTTTGTCGGGTTCGACAACTTTGCCCGCGGGCTCGTGGATGTGGTTTTTTGGGAGTCCATGCTGCGGGTGAGCATCTACGCCGTGGTGATCGTCCCGGTGATCCAAGTGGTCAGTTTGGTGCTGGCCCTTCTCATCGACGCCGTTCAACGCCGTGTTGCCAACAGGTTCCGGCTGATCCTGCTGGTCCCCTACATGATTCCGGGGATCGTGGCCACTATGATCTGGATCTATCTCTACAGCCCCGTCGTGGGGCCGTTGAAGCCCTTCCTCGGATTCTTCGGGCTTGACGTCGACTTCTTCAGCGGCAGCATGATCTGGGTGTCCATCGGAAACCTCGCGTTGTGGGGTGCCATAGGTTTCAACATGCTGATCCTCTACGGCGCACTGCAGGCTGTCCCCCGGGAAATCTTTGACGCCGCCAGAGTGGATGGTGCCTCGGAGTTCCGAATCGCGATGTCCATCAAGGTCCCCTATGTCCAGGCGTCCCTGGTGTTGACGGGGCTCCTGTCCATCATCGGAACCCTGCAGATCTTTGCTGAACCGACGCTGTTCCGGTCCATCTCGCCGGAGACCATCACCAAGGACTTCACGCCCAGCATGGTCATCTTCAACCAGGCATTCCAGGTGGGAAACCTTAACTATGCCGCAGCCCAGTCCATCATCCTCGCCGCCGTGGTGGGGGTAGCTTCGGTGATCATTTACCGACTGACAAAAAAGGTCGACTCATGACCCTCGCTTCCGTCACTGCCGACTCACCTCGAACCGAAGAAGAGGTGCAGAAGTCCGTCCTCAAGTCCCGCCGTCGCCCCCGTCCGAAGAAAATCCGGGAGGCTGATGACTCATCCGAACTGAGTGGTAAGCGTGGCGGTTCCAGGATGGTGGTCATCATCGGTCTGGTGTTGTTCGCCCTGTATTCCATAGGTCCCGCCTGGTGGTTGATAGTTTCATCAACCAAAACCAAGGAAGACCTCTACACCACGGACGCCCTGTGGTTCGCCAACTTCAGCCTGTTCGACAACCTGTCCTCCCTTTTCACTTACCAGGACGGCATCTTCGGAGTCTGGATGTGGAACTCCACCCTCTATGCCTTTGCGGGTTCCATCGGCCATACCCTGGTCTCCCTGGCGGCGGGGTATGGGCTGGCCATGTACTCCTTCCGGGGCAAGGGCACCACCATGGGCTTTATCATCGGCTCGTTTCTGATTCCAGGGGCCCTGCTGACCATTCCGTCCTACCTGCTCTTTGTGCAGTTGGGCATGTACGACACCATCTGGGCCATGATCATCCCGGCGTTCTTCAGCCCGTTTGCGGTATATCTTGCCAAGATTTATGCCGAGGGGGCGGTGCCCGGTGAGTTACTGGAGGCTGCAAGGATTGACGGCGCAGGTGAATACCGGATCTTCTTCCAGATCGCGTTCCGCCTCATGACCACCGCGGGCGCCACTATCTTCCTCCTGCACTTCGTAGGCTCCTGGAACGCCTTCTTCGGCCCGATGGTGTTCCTGCGCGGAGCGGACAAGTGGCCAGTCATGCTTGGTCTCTACTCATGGCTGCAGCGCGGAACCGACTCCACTGTGGACCTGACCGGCCTCGTGATCACCGGTTCCCTCGTGGCGACCATTCCCATGGTGATCCTCATGATTGCAATGCAGCGCTACTGGCGCTCCGGTGTGGCCATGGGCAGCCTCAAGTAAGTACTTTTCCCCCGTTCGACGGCAGCTGCTTAGACAGCAGTGCGGGGCGCTTCGCCCTCGTCGCCAAACTTCTCCACTGCCTTCTCCACGCGAAGGCGGTCAAGCCAGTTCATCACCGGTGCTGTGGTGGCTCCATGAAGGACCACCGACGCCGCCACCACCAGGCCAACAAGGGCCCAGAGCTGGCTGGCTTGACCGCCGAATTCGCCTTTACCAAGGGCGTAGGCGAGGTAGTAGAGGGAGCCGATACCACGGATCCCGAAGAAGGAAATGGCGATGCGTTCCCGGGGGCCGGTTGTTCCCCCCAAGAGGCCGATCCAGCCCGCGAGAGGGCGCACCAGCAACAGGAACATCGCGGCCATGGCAACCTCAGCCCACCCGATTCCCGCGAGGAGACCCCGGGCGATGGCGCCGCCCAACAGGACAAGGATGACCACCGTCAGCAACCGCTCCAGCTGTTCAACGTAAGTGTGCAAAATCCGGTGGTAGCCATGTGTGTGTTCAGCTGCCCTGATAGTCACAGCGCAAACAAACACAGCGATAAACCCGTAGCCTTCCACCATCTCGGTCACACCGTAGGCGAGGAACGTTGCCGCCAACGCAATGAATCCCTCTGAATGATTCGACAGCCGCACACTTTCATGGCGGGCGGAAAAGAAGATGCGGGCGAAGACTTTCCCTGCAGCAAATCCCAAGACCAGGCCGACGCCGATGCGCCACAGTACATCCACGCCAAACCACTGGGGCAACCAGGCGTCCGGTGACGTGCCCACGACGCTGAGGGCGATGGCCAAGTACACGAAGGGAAAGGCAAGGCCGTCGTTGAGCCCGGCTTCTGACGTCAGCCCAAACCGGACCTCATCCTCCTTATCGGCATCCTCCTCTTGGTCCGCAGGCTCCCCCACCTGAACTTCCGAAGCCAGCACAGGATCCGTAGGGGCCAGGGTTGCCGCAATCAAGACGGCGGCCGCCAGGCTGAGGCCCAGGAGCCAGAGACCTAACAGCGTCAACCCTAGGATGGACAGGGGCATGGCGATCCCCAGCATGCGCCAGGTGGTGGCCCATCTCAACCTGCCGAACGGCCTGTCCAGCGCAAGCCCGGCCCCCATGAGCGAGATGATGACGCAGACTTCAGTCAGGTGCGTCACCAATTCGCCGTGGGCCATAGGGTCAGGATCGGGCAACTCCGGGATGATGCTGAACGCCAGGAGTCCCGAACCAAGAAACACCATAGGCATGGAGAACGGGGCCTTATGCAGCAGCTTCGGAGCAATGGCAGCGACAAAAACGGCTATTCCCGCTGCTACAAAAATGATGCTTGGAACCTCAAACACCCTCCACTTCCCCTCCTGCCCAACGCCCGGCCCGCTCCAATCCGGGCATTCGCGAATCCCGCGGTTGCTCAGGAACCCCAGTATGAAGCCTTCCAGGTCAGCTCGGCCAGAGCCTCCTGGCCGCGAAGCCCCGGGTGGAAGTAGTCAAGGGTGCTCACATCCTCAGCCGCGAATCTGTAGCCGTAAACAGCTCCGCCGTCCCACCTGCAGTTCCGAAACCGGGAGCATGAAGTCGCGAGGACCAAGTTGAACGCCTGCTGACGTTGAACCACCATTTGCCGGTCTGCTTCAGTATTGGACGGGCTCAGCATTGACTGGCAAATGTTCGAGCCCGCCCACTTCCCGCTGGCCGAGGGGTTTCCGTGCAGCACCGCCCACAATTGATAGAGGTCCGGGACGCTGCTGAGGAATATGCGGGATCGCGGCAGCCTCTCGTCAAGCGTGGCGAGAGCGCTCATAACGTGCCCTTCGAACTCTTCGACCGACGTCATGCTGGAGGGGGACGAAGCACAAAGATCATTCGCTCCTATCAGTATGGTGACGTAGTCGGCGCCTTGGGATGCCGCAGCATTGGCTTGGGCCGGGAGGTCAGCTGCCGTGGATCCGCTGACAGCATTGTTGTTCCGGGAGAGCCCGGGTTGCAGCTCGAGCAGACGCCTGTAGTGGCTGTAAATGCCTTCCGCAGCACTCGAGCCGGTAGACCAGGACAGTTCCGGCTGGTCCCCGGGGTGGCAGCAGGCTGAGTGGGCACGCGTGATCGAATCCCCCAACGCGGCCATGCTGCGGGGAAAAGAAGCCTGGGGCGGCTGGATTCCGACGGCCAACAGCACCAATAGCAGAACCACCAGTATTTTCGTGAGGTTGCGCATGGAACCGCCTCGAAGCGTCGGCACTGCCCGCCCGTCTTCAATCTGAGCTACACCAGTGACGGTACGCGAACTGGCCCAACCGTGTCGATGGTTGAAGAAAAAAACAGTAAGTATGCTGTCTAGTAAGGGAACAGCCGAGTATTAGGGGATTCGCGGGATGACGTTATGGGCGGTCGCGAGGGTATTGGTGCTTCTGTGCACCCTGCTCCTCCTGCCGGCCTGCGTCCAGACCATGCCTGCAGACCCCGAGGGGACCCTGGAACGCGTCAGCGGCGGAACACTCAGGGTTGGCGTCACGGACAATGGCGACTGGGTATCCGTGCAACCAACAAGGGAACCTGAAGGAAGTGAACCCGAGCTCATCCGTCAATTCGCCGGGAGACTCGGCGCCTCAATCGAATGGTCGGCGGGAAGTGAGCAGGTACTCGCCAACGACCTGAAACACGGGGAGTTGGACGTCGTGATCGGCGGCTTGGATGCCCATACGCCCTGGGAGAAGCACGCCGGGCTCACCATGCCATACACGGAATCCAAGGACGAACGCGGGGAGACTCACAAGTACGTCATGCTTGTCCGTAAGGGCGAGAATGCCTTCCTGCTGGAGCTGGATAAGTTCCTGGCCGAAGCGGAGCAGTCCCCATGAAAAGGAGCCAACAGGAGCAGCCACGGGACGCTGTGAAATTCGGCAACACCGAACTTCCGGATGAACAGCAGGTGGCCCTCCGCAAGGCCATCCGGATCGAGTGGATCACCATTGCTTTCCTCACGGCCTCAACGCTCCTGGTTTACCTCGTTCTCGGAAATTCCCAGGCGATGAAGGCAGCGTGGGTGGAGGACATGCTGTCCATATTGCCCCCGGTCTCATTCCTGATCGCTGCACGGGCCATCCGGAAACGGCCCAGCGAGGAGCACCCGTATGGATTCCATCGTGCCATTGGGATCGCGCATGTAGTGGCAGCCGTGGCTCTTACTGTGATGGGCGCCTATCTGATGGTGGATTCCGCTGTTGGGCTCGTGACGGTAGAGCATCCCACCATTGGCGGTTTCGACTTCTTTGGACAAACCATCTGGCTGGGCTGGGTGATGATCGTGGCCATGGTCCTCACGGCCTTGCCTCCCGTCTACTTGGGCCGCATCAAGATGAAGCTCGCGGAGAAGCTGCACGACAAAGTCCTGTATGCAGATGCAGACATGAACAAGGCGGACTGGATGACCGCATTGGCTGCCGCAGTAGGCGTAGCCGGGATCGGAGTCGGCTGGTGGTGGGCTGATGCCGTTGCTGCCCTGGGCATTTCCGCCAGCATCCTGCACGACGGCGTCAGGAACACCAAGGCCGCAGTCTCCGCACTGATGGACAGGCGAGCCCGCACCTACGACGATACGGCACCGCACCCTGTTGCGAAACGGCTGGACGACTATCTCAAAAGCTTGGACTGGACCACGGATGCCAGATCCAGGATCCGCGATGAGGGTCATGTATTTCACGTGGAATCGTTCGTAGTCCCTGTGGGCGGCAGAATGCCATCCTTGAACCAGCTCGAAGGCGCCCGCCTTGCCTGTGTTGAACTGGATTGGAAAATCCAGGACATGGTGCTGGTTCCGGTGTCCGCCTTGCCTCCCGAGTTCCTTCCGGGTGTCCCAACACCTGGTGGGGAAAGGGCGTAGGGGAAGCTGGTGAGAGGGCCATAAGGGCAGCAGATATGCCAGACGTCTTACCTCCGATAGGCGCAGGGTCTAAAATTGCCTAGTCCCTTAAGGGCACGCCCCAACAAGAAAGCCGACACCATGAGCTCTGCAGCCATCGATCCCCTGGCCATCCCGCCACGGTCAATCAGCCTCAACTTCGCAGCCGCGGACGAAATCCACGTCGGAATCGAAAACGCCGTCAAGACCCTCATCATCGCAGCCAGCCAGGACGGCACCTGCGGCATCCGGGTAACCCGCCACGAGCCCGGCGCCTTCACCGTTGCCTTGGATGACACAGTGCCCTTCGGCGAAACGTACGAGGACCTCGCCTGATTCCGGGCCCGGCAGTTTCAACCAGGACTCTGACCTTAAACGGAAAATCCCCGCCCTCTCAGCACCCCCTCATGGGGGAACTGCTGAGAAGGCGGGGATTTTCTGAGCGCCTGCTTGAGCGCCTGGTTATTCGGTGTTTAGCTCCGGCGCACCCTGACGCCGTCGGACTTCATAAACAACTGAGTCTCCGAGGGCCCCGTTGGCACCAGCCACAAGACTTGGCCGCTGAGCGAGACTTCCTCCACTTCGCCTGAGGCGACGACATGTGCGTGCTTGAGAATTTCCACCCGCTCCCCCGGCTTCAGTGTTCCCCAGTCGGAAACCGTGCCGGCGTGCGCGATGCGCCTGGACAGAACTGTCCCGCGTGCTTTCATTGAACTTCTACCCCTTTGTGGATGTTCGCTGCCACAACATCTTTGGTGCGGCCTTTTGTTACACCTTCATTTTTACTACAGATTCCGGGCCCCCGTTGACCGTGTCGCCTCTTGTTTCGGTGGCGCCGGTGGTTCTGCAGCTTCTTTGAATCACCTTCGGCTTCAGGCAAGATTTCCGACGGCGGATTCGGCGGCCTCGCGAAGCGCTCCTGAGGCCACCAGCCGGTCAGCCGCTTCCAGTTCCGGCGAGAGGAACCTGTCGGTGCCGGGGCCATCGACCACGGCGCGCAACGCGGCGATAACCGCGGAGCCCGCGGGTCCCGGGGTAAGTTCCCCGCCGGAGTCCTGCGTGCGGATGTCGAGGGCGCGGGCTGAGGTAACCAGCTCGATTGCCAGCACGCGGCGCAGGTTCTCCACGGCCCGGCGAAGCTTTCGTGCCGCATGCCAACCCATGGACACGTGGTCCTCCTGCATGGCAGAGCTCGGGATGGAATCCACCGACGCCGGTACAGCCAGCCGCTTGTTGTCGGAGACGAGCCCCGCCTGAGTGTACTGGGCGATCATCATTCCGGAATCGACGCCGGGATCGCTCGCGAGGAAGGCGGGCAATCCATGGGAGCGTGCGGGGTCCAGCATCCGGTCCGTGCGGCGTTCGGCAATGGAACTGAGGTCCGCGACGGCGATGGCAAGGAAGTCCAGCACGTAGCCGACCGGTGCCCCATGGAAGTTCCCGTTGGAGCTGACGCGTCCGTCCGGTAGGACCACGGGGTTATCAATGGCAGCCGCCAGTTCACGCGAGGCCACCAGGGCCGCATGATCAACGGTGTCGCGGACGGCACCGGCCACCTGCGGGGCGCAGCGCAGTGAGTATGCGTCCTGGACCTTGGTGTCGTTGATGCGGTGAGAGGCCACAATCGGTGAGTTTGAGAGAACCCGAAGCATGTTCTCCGCACTGGCCGCCTGCCCCGGATGCGGCCGGAGTGCGGCGTGGAGCTCGGGCAGGAACACCTGGTCCGTTCCCAGTAGTGCCTCCACGCTGAGCGCCGCGGTGATATCCGCCGTCGTCAGCAGTTGCCGGATGTCCGCGATAGCCATCAGAAGCATTCCGAGCATTCCCTCGGTGCCATTGACTAACGCCAGTCCCTCTTTTTCGGCGAGGGTCACGGGGGCGATGCCGTGCGCGGCGAGCAGTTCGGCAACCGGGCTTTCGCCGCGCCCGCCGTACGTCACGCCGTCGGGTCCTGCCGCTTCCCCTTCGCCCATGAGCACCAGGGCACAGTGCGAAAGCGGAGCAAGGTCGCCGGAGCAGCCCAGCGAACCGAATTCACGGACCACCGGCGTGATGCCGGCGTTCAGTACGTCCACCATGGTCTGCAGGACCACGGGGCGGACGCCGGTACGGCCGGAAGCAAGCGTCTTCGCACGCAGGAACATGATGCCGCGCACCACTTCGCGCTCCACTGCCGGACCCATGCCGGCTGCGTGGCTGCGGATCAGCGACTTCTGCAGTTGCGTGCGCAGCTCATTGGGTATGTGCCGGTTGGCGAGTGCACCAAAGCCGGTGGAGATGCCGTAGGCCGGGACGTCACTGTGGGCCAGGCCATCAATATGGGCGCGGACTTTAGCCACTGCAGCCAGGGCTTCCTCTGAAATTGTCACCTTCGCGTTGTTGCGTGCGACGGCGAGGACATCTTCCGGAGTGACGCCGCTGGAGCCGAGGGTAACGGTCAGCGGTTCATGGGTAATCGTTGTCATGGTGGTGTTCCTACTTCTTTGCTTCTGCAGAGTCCGAGGACTCCTGCATCGGGATGCGGACGCCGCGTTCTTTGGCGACGTCGAGGGCGCGGTCGTAGCCGGCGTCGGCGTGGCGGATGACGCCCATGCCGGGGTCGTTGGTGAGGAGCCGTTCGAGCTTTTGGGCTGCGAGGTCGGTGCCGTCCGCCACGGAGACCTGCCCGGCGTGGATGGAGCGGCCGATCCCCACACCCCCACCATGGTGCAGCGAGACCCAGGTCGCCCCGGAGGCGGTGTTGAGCAGCGCGTTGAGCATGGGCCAGTCAGCAATCGCGTCCGAACCGTCAGCCATCGCCTCGGTCTCCCGGTACGGGGAAGCCACCGAACCCGAATCCAGGTGGTCACGGCCGATCACGATGGGGGCCTTGACCTTGCCGTCCCTGACGAGCTGGTTGAACAGCAGGCCTGCCTTGGCCCGGTCCCCGTAACCGAGCCAGCAGATCCGCGCCGGGAGGCCTTCGAACTCGACCCGTTCCTGCGCGGCGTCGATCCAGCGGTGCAGGTGCCTGTTCTCCGGAAAGAGTTCCTTGATGGCCTCATCGGTGACCCGGATGTCCTCGGGATCGCCGGAAAGCGCCACCCAGCGGAACGGGCCCAGGCCCTCGCAGAACAGCGGCCGGATATACGCCGGAACGAAGCCGGGGAACTCGAACGCCCGGGCGTAGCCGCCCTTGCGGGCCTCATCCCGGATCGAGTTGCCGTAATCAAAGACCTCCGCCCCGGCGTCCTGGAACTCCACCATAGCCTGCACATGCCTGGCCATCGAGGCCTGGGCCTTCTTCGTGAACCCCTCCGGGTCCGCCCCGGCCTCACGGTGCCACTCCGCCACGGAGATGCCCTCCGGGAGGTAGGACAGCGGATCATGCGCGGAAGTCTGGTCCGTGACAATGTCCACCGTCAGTTCGCCCGCCTTGTGCCGGCGCAGGATCTCCGGGAACACCTCCGCGGCGTTCCCCACATACCCCACCGACCAGCCCCGCCGCTCCTCCTTGGCCGCCAGGACTTTGGCGATCGCGGCGTCCAGGTCCGTTTCCACCTCGTCCAGGTACCGTTTGCCGGCACGGCGGCGGAGGCGGGTCTCGTCGACGTCCACTATCAGGCACGCGCCCTCATTCAGCGTCACCGCCAGAGGCTGGGCCCCGCCCATTCCGCCGCACCCCCCGGTCAACGTCAACGTGCCCGCGAGCGTGCCGTCCTCGTCCCCGGTCAGCTTCCGGGCGATCGCAGCGAACGTCTCAAACGTGCCCTGCAGAATGCCCTGCGTGCCAATATAAATCCACGAACCCGCCGTCATCTGCCCGTACATCATCAGACCCTCGGCCTCAAGCCGGCGGAACTCGGGCCAGTTCGCCCAATCCCCCACCAGGTTCGAATTCGCCAGCAGCACCCGCGGCGCCCACTCATTCGTACGGAACACACCAACAGGCTTACCCGACTGGACCAGCAGCGTCTCATCCGCCTCCATGGTTTCCAACGTCCGGGTGATCGCGTCGAATGCTGCCCAGGACCGGACGGCCCGGCCCGTGCCGCCGTAGACCACCAGATCATCAGGACGCTCAGCGACCTCAGGATCCAGATTGTTCATCAGCATCCGCAACGGAGCTTCAGTCTGCCAGGACTTAGCAGTCAACACGGTCCCGCGGGCAGCTTTGACCGGGCGGGCACCGGTAGTGAAATCGGCGGTTGCCATGGTGGCTCCTTCAGATGTCAGGTGTGGTTCAACGGATAAGTTCTCCTGTATCTACTAAAGCCTGTCCACAAGAGCGTTGACAGGGGTTCCGCAAGGGTGGTGTCCGGTATCTCAGACGCGTGCCCGTACGCAAGTCAGTTAGCAGTTGATGCTGTCTTGAGCGGCCAAAACAACACCGACTGCTACCTGGTTGGGTGGCGGGCTAGTTGGGTTGCGGGCGGCCATGGATACGGATCGAGAGATCGTCAGCTACCTTCTGGATCCGCCATGCGAGCTCGGGCCATTGATCCGCCGGCAGTTTGTCCTCCAGGAACGTCACGGCGACTGCCGCCGTCGGCCACCCGACATGATCGGTCACGGCTGCAGCGATGGAACCGAAACCGGGCGTCACTTCACCATGTTCGGTGGCGTAGCCTCGTTGCCGGACCTGGTCCAGATGCGAGGACAAAGCGGAATACTTCATGATGGCGCCCTCCACTTCGTGGCGCGCGGTGAAGGCGGCAGCGTTGGGGTACAGCGCACGGACCTGCGACTTCGGCAAGGCAGCAAGGATGGCGCGGCCGCTGGCGGTGAGGTGACTGGGCAGGCGGACGCCGACGTCCGTCACTAGGGAAGGCCTGTTCTTAGCGCGTTCCTCCACGATGTACAGCACGTCCCTGCCGTGGAGCACTGCCAGGTGGGCACTCTCCCCCAGGATGTCAACGAGGGAGGCCAGCATGGGACGGCCCAGGCGTGAGAGGGGTTCCTGCCGTGAATAGGCCGAGCTCAGCTCGAAGGCGCTGATACCCAGGCCGTAGCGCTGCTCTTCGTGCAGGTGCAGGACGAATCCGTTGGCCTCCATCACGCCCAGCAGGTGATAGACGCTGGAGCGCGGCAAGCCCAGTGCGGTGGCAATGTTCGACGCCGCCATCGGCCCACGCTTGGAGGCCAGCAGCTTGAGGATCCGGAGCGTGTTTTCAGCGGCGGGGACTTTGGACGCAGCCTTGTGTTGGGAGGTTCTGGGGCTTGCTGGGGTGGTGGCGCTGCTGGCTTGCATAGTTCTCTTCGCTCCTGAGTGTCCGGTATCCCGTACTCAAGGATGCCCTACGGCGAACCTGCGGCCAAGGCGGATCAGCGAACCTCCAGTCACCTTCTGCGCTGCCGGAACCTGTTCAGGTAACGGAGTGCAATCACTAACCCGCCGCCGGTGACCATCCAGGGACCCGCGACTATCAAAGGATCGATCCACTGGTGGCTCAGGTCAGCACGCTTCTTCCCGAATCTGGAGGATAAGCCGTGGCGCCTGAACTCACTCAGCACACCTGTCTCGGTTACCGGGTTGTCCGGCCTCGTTGAAATGAATGACCGCAGATGGTTTTCCCAGGCATCAATCCGGTCACCCGCCAGCAGGAGCAGCCAGTGCGCCGCCCTTCCCTCACTGTACCGGTACGCGTATTTGCGAACGGCTCCGGAGAGTCCTTTCGGCGGACAGGAAGTACCGAAGACCGGCGGAAGGATCTTGTGCTCGATCGACCGTTCACGCGGCTGCTTCTCCTCTTGGCGGTCCGGAAAATCCCAGTGAGCACCGCTAACCAGGTCCATCCGCTCCCTTGGAACAGCGGGACGGTCCAGGGGATCCAAGTCCACTCCCCAGCCCGGGATAGTGGCCCGCAGTTCCTCGCTCGACTTTCCCTGACCGGGCTTCGCTGCCAGGTACGGCATGAAGTCCTCCTTTCAGCGTGGTTTGCACATCAGTCCAGCACCCGATCCAAAAGTTTTATTCTCAACTGGCGCCCGGAATTATCAGTGGCTTGATGCAGTTATCGAGCTTGGCGGAAAAAATGTGGTAGCCCTCGGCGATATGCTCCAGCGGAATTCGGTGGGTCACAATATCGCTTGGCTTGAGGTAGCCGTTGCGGACGTGCTCGAACAGGCGTGGCCACTGTCGCTTCACCGGGCACTGATTCATCCTGAGCGTCAGGCCCTTGTTTACGGCGTCTCCGAATTTGACTGCGCTGAACATCGGCCCGTAGGCCCCCATTACCGACACAGTCCCGCCCTTGCGCACCGAGTCGATGGCCCAGTTCAGCGCCACCGGCGAGCCACCCTGAAGCTTGAATTTGGTGGAGGTGACGTGCTGCGTAAAGTTTCCGTCCGCTTCTGCACCCACTGCGTCGATGGCGACGTCCGCCCCCAGGTATTCTGTGATCTTCTTCAGGTGCACCACAAGGTCGTCGTACTCCACAAAGTTGTACGTCTCGGCATGCGCGAAGGTCCGGGCCTTTTCCAGCCGGTACTCGAGATGGTCAATCACGATGACGCGCCCGGCGCCCATCAGCCAGGATGATTTGGCGGCAAAGAGGCCAACCGGGCCTGCACCGAATACCACGACGGTGTCGCCTTCGCTGATGTCGCCAAGCTGGGCGCCGAAGTATCCGGTGGCGAGTGCGTCAGTCAGCAGGACGGCATCTTCTTCCTCCATCCACTCGGGAATGAGGGAAGGCCCGACGTCGGCGAAGGGGACGCGCACAAACTCCGCCTGGCCGCCGTCGTACCCTCCACAGGTGTGGGAGTAGCCGTAAATACCGCCGACCGCGGTGGCGTTGGGATTGACGTTGTGGCAGTTGGAGTAGAGACCCCGAGAGCAGAAGTAGCAGGAGCCACAGTAGACGTTGAAGGGAACCATCACCTTGTCGTCTGCTTTAAGGTGCTGCACCGACGGCCCAATCTCGTGGACAACTCCAACGAACTCGTGCCCAAAGGTCATTCCCACCCGGGTGTCGGGCATCATCCCGTGGTACAGGTGCAGATCAGAACCGCAAATGGCCCCCAGTGACACACGGACTATCGCATCATTGGGATGCTCAATCCGTGGAAGGTCCTTTTCCTCCACGCGTACCTTATAAGGACCGCGATACACCATCGCTCGCATCATTGCCGCCTTGAAGTTGCTTGCAGTCCTCCAATAGTAATCATGCTTACTATTTAGTGTCAGCTACTTTTGCGGACTTCCGGCGGCTCCACATGACGATCCAGGCAAGCTCCACAGCTGCGTCCATAAGGTAGATCCGGCTGATATGGCCGCGAGGGGCGTAGGCAAGATCGATTGACGCAAGTGTCGCTGCTGTTCCCAGGCCAATAAACCGTGCCGCTTCGACCCCTTGCCCTGCGGGATGAGTCCGGAGTTGCACCAGGCCGTTTACCAGAAGCAGGCCTGCGACAGTACGGACGAGCCATTTGTCCGTCTTCGGACCGAAGACAGCTTCAAAACTGTGCATGTGCAGGAGTGGCCACAAACCGTTGAGCACGTTGAAGATCCCGTGCAGTCGAGCCAGAGCTACGATATTCATAGGCCTTCCAGACCTTGCAGACACTTACCCCCAGATTACTCTCACCATGAGAGCCTGCGGATGTCTTCTGCCGCATTGAATTCCTCAGAATCCTCGGGGAACAGTCCGACGATGAAATCCGCCGCCGGCCCCGCAGGCCATCCGAATGCGGTGTGCCGTTCGCCGTTTCCCCCACTCATTTTCGGGTGCTGAAACTTCATTGCAGAAACCGCCAAGCGGTCCGTGGCTATGGAGACTAATTCTCGCTTCTTCATGAGGGGTCCTTATGCGTTTCTAAGCTTTGCGGACAGGGCAATCGAGGGGGTGAGCTTGCTAACCACTAACTATTGTTCAACAACAGATATTGTTGAACAATCTACTCGCTTTGGCTCTTCGTGACAAGGGAAATTACCTCGGGAGTTCAGCGCAGTAGCGTTCAGGAGCGGGAGGTGCTCCCGGCCGGGCATGCTCGGGCAAGGCGAACTGACGAGTTAACCTGCGTCGAGTTCGCGGGTCTCACCAAAAGGAACAGAGTCACAAAGGGCAACCGTGTAACGGTTAGGGCCGTGGCGCGTGACCAGTACACCTGCGGTGCCTGCAATGACGGCACTCGGCAGAAGCGCAGCTTCCGCGTCTGAGAGAAGGTTATGCAGCTGTTCTGCGTCGCCGACAAGCACCTCAACACGGTTGCTCACTCGATGGGAAACATGCTGTTTCATGGGGCCGATTGAATGCATCACAAGACCGGCTCCTCGCAGGTGATCACTACGGCATCAGCCACGCACAACATTTTGCGACCCATGCCGTCGTCGGGCCAGATCCACACAATCGAGCCGTCATGCATGACATCGTCGATTACGCCGGCACCCTTGAAGCCATCTGCTTCAAACAGCACTCGTTTACCAACAGAAAAGCCGTGGGGCTGATCTTTTCTTGCTGCAGCACTGGAAAGTCGGGCTTCATCAAGCTTGCTGACTTCCAGAACCGGCAGAACCTCACCTTTTATTGGCTTGGGAGGGGGTGTCCGTACCAGGCCTCGCCTGACACGTTTGGTCTTTGAGAGGGAGGAATGAATTGACATTGGATTACCTCATGTACTGGGGGAAGTTGGGGAGAGCTGGCGGTAAAGGGGTGCGCCACCCGGAGGATAACCGGCTGTGACAAGACGCAGGACTCGCTCTTCGCACCCGAGCTGGGGTCTCCAGCCGGAGCAACTGCTTGGTTCCATCCTAGCAATTGTCAACAATCTACGATAGGTCATAAGGGTAGTTATTTTTTTCAGCCCCTCCTCTCTGACGATCAGGTGGATTCGGATAACCCGTCATCAGGCACAGAATCACTGGCGCAGCCATCTCAACCGCCCCACTGGAGCACTCCCTTGCAGCAGCCAGCCGGGGTCTGGCATCAGAGGGCAAGCGGGAGTAGCGTCGATTGAAGAATGCGTCAAGCAGGTTCAGCAGCAGGATCCCCGGCAGGTCGGGGGCGAACGTTCGCTGGTGCCAGTCTGTTGAAGGAGCCTAGGATGGCTGGATGGAATGCTGACACGGCGGCAGGTCCTCTAGGGGCCACGGTCACTTTGGTAGAAGGATCTTCCTTCTGTATCTCGCTGCCAAACGGGGACATTTTTCCAGAACATCCGCACGGCGCTTTCTACCTCGATACCCGGATCCTGTCCGGCTGGCGCCTCACGGTAAACGGCCAGGCAATTGAACCCCTCGCGGCGGAGACAAAGGAGCCATACCGGGCCCTGCTCGCCGGCCGGATTCCCCGCGCGGACGGGTATGCCGACAGCCCGCTCATCGTGGAGCGGCTGCGCGAAGTGGGCGCCGGCATCCAGGAGCAGGTCACAGTCCGCAACTATTCGGTGGAACCCGCGGAATGCCTGATCAGGGTTGAGGTTGAGGCAGACTTTGCCGACCTTTTTGAGGTGAAAGAGGCGCGAATCCAGCGACGCTGGAAAGAAACCCGGGAGGTTAAGGGAGACACGCTGTCCATCCGCTCTGTCTGGCAGGACATCCGGAAGGGCATTCTGGTGCAGGCTCCTGGAGCCGAGGTCACACCGGAAGGTTTGGCCTACCGGGTGACCGTGGCACCGCACGGGCAGTGGAGCACAGTCCTCACGGTGGTGCCCAGCAGCGACGCAACAAGTCCTCCGCCGCCGTCGTTCGTTCATACTGACGCGGAAGGGCTGTCGCCCCGGGACCTGAGGCGGCGCGAGTGGGTTGAGAAGATCCCCGAACTGCACATGGGAAACCGCTCCATCGAGCGGACGCTGCGGCGCAGCTATGACGATCTGGGTGCCTTGCGCATCGAGGACCCGAACCATCCCGAACGCGTGGTGGTGGCAGCCGGGGCACCGTGGTTCATGACGCTGTTTGGCCGCGACTCCCTCTGGGCCTCAATTATGGCGATGGCCGTGGATCCTTCCCTGGCCCTGGGGACGCTTCAGACGCTGGCAGACCGGCAAGGCAGCGTGGTGGATCCCATGAGCGAGGAGGAGCCGGGAAAGATCCTTCACGAGGTGCGGCTTGATGTATCCAGCGGCTTGTCCCTGGGAGGCAAGTCCATCTACTACGGCAGTGTGGACGCGACGCCGCTGTTCGTCATTGTGCTCGGAGCGGTCAGCAGGTGGGGGTTTGCTCCCGATACCATCGCCGCCCTGCTGCCTCACGCAGACCGTGCGCTCGAGTGGATCGCTGACCATGGGGACAAGGACGGCGACGGATTTGTCGAGTACGACCGCCTCAACCCCCAGGGGCTGATCAACCAGGGCTGGAAGGATTCCTGGGACGGCATCAACTTTGCAAACGGCAAGATGGCCGAGGGGCCAATCGCCCTCTGTGAGGTGCAGGCCTACGTCTACGACGCGTACATGGCCCGTTCCTGGCTGGCGTACGACGCCGGTGACGAAACCTTCGCGGCCGAACTCGCCGATAAGGCTGCAGAGTTCAAGAAGCGGTTCAACGAGCAATTCTGGATGCCTGACCGAGGGTATTACGCTGTAGCCCTCGACGGCAAGAAGCGGCAGGTCGATGCCTGCGCCTCCAACATGGGCCACTGCCTGTGGCACGGCATCGTGGACGAGGACAAGGCGCCGCTCGTGGTGGAGCGGCTAATGTCCCCGGAAATGTTCAGCGGCTGGGGCGTCCGAACACTGGCGAGCGACATGGGTGCCTACAACCCTGCGAGCTACCACAACGGTTCAGTCTGGCCACACGACAACGCCATCATCCAGGCGGGCCTGCTGCGGTACGGCTTTGTGGCGGAGGCACAGCGAATGTCCACGGCCCTGCTGGAAGCGGCCGACTATTCCGACGGCCGCTTACCGGAGCTGTTTTGCGGCTTCAGTCGGGAGCAGTTCGCGGAACCCGTGCCCTACCCGACAGCATGCTCGCCCCAAGCCTGGGCAGCTACAACACCAATCCAACTGGTGACGAGCCTGATGCGTTATGACGCCCACGTTTCCCGCGGCGGAGTCTGGCTGGATCCTGTAATTCCGGAATCCTACGGGCACCTTCACATCACCAATGCTCCCCTGGCGGGTGGCCGCATCACCATCGACATCGCCAATTCTGTGCCGAAAATCCAGAACCTGCCGGAAGGGATGTTGTTCCACCAAGGGCACCGGCCGTGGCTGGCCGAACTTGTGGAGCAGGAGCGCCTACGCCGAAATGCTTAGCTGCCTGTATGAGGCACCGGTTAGGGTGCGGGGACGAATCCGAGTTGTTTGTCCACGATGTTTTCCAGTGGTTCGTTGTTGCAATAGCGTTTGAGGTTGTCCACGAAGAGCTGGCCGAGGTCATCGAGGTAGTCTTCGGTGTCGCCGCTCATGTGCGGTGTGATGATGACGTTCTCCATGCTCCAGAGCGGATGTCCGGCGGGGAGCGGTTCGGGGTCCACAACGTCCAGGGCGGCGCCGGCGATCGAGCCGGTGGCCAGCGCGTGGGTCAGGGCTGCGGTGTCCACGAGCTGGCCGCGGCCTACGTTGATGAGCCGGGCTGAGGGTTTCATCGCTGCGAGCACGTTGGCGCCTGCGAGGCCGGTGGTGTCGGCGGTCAGCGGCGCGGCGAGGACGAGGTAGTCGTAGTCTCCTGCGACGCGGGCCAGGTCCCGGGAGGAGTGGATGACGTCGAAGTCCGCGTCCCCTGGCCGGGTTGTCCTGCCGGCTCCGCTGACTTCCATGCCGACGGCGCGGAAGAGGCGGGCGATTTCGCGGCCGATGGATCCTGTGCCGACCACGAGGGCGGTTTGGCCCTGGATTTTGCGGGTGATCCGGTGCTGCCAGCGCTGTTCCTGCTGGAGACGGTAGGACCCGTGGGAGTCCTTGGCCATGTCCAGGACGAAGCCCAGGGCGAACTCGGCGATGGCCCGGCTGAGCACTCCGCGGGAGTTGGTGTAGACGACGTTGCTGTGGACGAGTTCGTCGAAGAGGAGCTGGCTGACGCCGGCGGCGGAGACGTGGATCCATTCCAGCGTGGACGCGGCGGCCCAGTTCTCCTTCAGCGCGGGTGAGAAGGAGTGCCACTGGTAGAGCACGTCCGCGCCGTCCATGGCTTCGGCGAGGCCATCGGCTTTGGTGAGGCGGACCTCTGCGAGTTCCTGGACTTCGGCGATGCGTGCCGGGAGGGCCTCGCGGTAGAGGGCCGCGACGACCGGCCGCCTGGGCCCTGCGCCGGCGGGACCCGTCGTCGGGCTCTGGCCGGTTGTCATGCTGTTACCGGGATGAGGGCGTCGATGGCGGTCAGGATGGCTTGGGTGAATTCGGTGGTGGTTGAAGTGCCGCCGATATCGCGGGTGCCGTGCCCGTGGCGGAGCGCTGATTCGAACGCTGCCTGAAGGTGCGCTGCGGCGTCGGGGTGGCCGAGGTGTTCGAGCATCATTGCCCCTGACCAGATCTGCCCTACCGGGTTGGCGAGGTTCTTCCCGGCAATGTCCGGGGCGGAGCCGTGGACGGGTTCGAAGAGGGAGGGAAAGTCCCCTTCGGGGTTCAGGTTCGCGCTCGGTGCCAGTCCGATGGAACCGGTCACGGAGCTGCCCAGGTCAGAGAGGATGTCTCCGAAGAGGTTGGACGCGACGATAACGTCAAGGGTCCAGGGCTTCAGGACCAGGTGCGCGGCGAGGGCGTCCACAAGTTCGTGGGTAACAGTCACGCCCGGGTACTGGGCCACGGTTTCGGCGACGACTTCGTCCCAGAACGGCATGGTGTGCACGATACCGTTGCTTTTGGTCGCGGACGTCAGCCTGCCCGTGCGGGTAGCGGCCAGGGTGGCGGCGTAGCGGGCAGCGCGGGAGACGCCCAGGCGGGTGAAGATGGTTTCCTGCACGGCGCTTTCGTGCGGCAGGCCACGGTACATCCTGCCGCCGACTTCTGAGTATTCACCCTCGTTGTTTTCCCGGACGATCAGGATATCGATCGGGTTGGCCGCGGCGAGTGGTGACTTCACGCCGTCGAGCGTTTTGACCGGGCGGAGGTTGATGTATTGCTGGAATTCCCGGCGGATCGGGATCAGCAGACCCCACAGCGATTCGGTGTCCGGGACCTCGGGTGAGCCGACAGCGCCGAGGAAGATCGCCTCATGCTTGGCGAGCTGGTCCAGCCCGTCAACGGGCATCATCCGCCCGTGCCGGCCGTAGTAGTCAGACCCCCAGTCAAAATACGTGAACGCCAGGTCCAGCCCGTGGATCGAGGCGATCCGCTCCAGGCAGGTGATGGCCGCGGGAACAACTTCTTTGCCGATACCGTCCCCGGCGATCACCGCGATGCTGTGGCTGCTGGTTTCGTTGGTCATGGGGTGGTCCTTTCGGTCAGGCCGCCCAGGACCTGCCAGCGGGCCTGTGACTCGCCGAGGTTGATGATGGTGTTTTTGGGTTCTGTCATTTCGCGGACGGCATGGCGGACCCCTTCGCGGCCTACCCCTGATTTTTTGAACCCGCCAAAGGGCATCGAGTCGATCCGGACGTCGGACGTCTCGTTGATGACCACGGCGCCGACGTGGAGTTTCTCCGCTACCGCCAGGGCCAGGTCGATGGACTGGGTGAAGACCCCGGCCTGGAGGCCGAACTCGGTGTTGTTCGCTTCGAACACGGCGTCCCGGACCTCGATGAACGGCAGGATGCTGACCACCGGGCCGAAGACCTCGTCCCGGATGACCCGGGCGTCGGAGGGGACATCGGTCAGGACGGTCGGTTCGTAGTAGGCGTTCCGGCGGATCCCGCCGGTGTGGACGGTTGCGCCGGCGGCCGTGGCTTCGTCCACCCATTCCTCTACCCGCCGGGCTTCGGCTTCGGAGATCAGCGGGCCAACGTCGGTGGCCCGGTCAAGCTTCGGCCCCGTGCGCAGCTCCCTCGTCCCGGCCGTGACCAGCTCCAGGACCGTATCGAACAAGGAAGTGTGGACGTAAACGCGCTGCACGGACAGGCAGTTCTGCCCGGCCACTCCGAACGCGCCGGCCACGATGGCCTTCGCCGCGGCCTGCGCGTCAGCGTCCGCGCACACGATCGTGGCGTTGTTCCCGCCGAGTTCGGAGAGGATCTTTTTCGCTCCGGCCGCGGCGGCGATCCGTTCCGCGGTCGCGGGGCCGCCGGTGAAGGAAATCAGGTCCACCCGCGGGTCAGTGACAACAGCCTCGGACACGCCGGGGCCGGTGACGATCGCGGCGATCCGTCCCGACGGGACACCCGCCTCCAGCAGCAGCTGGACAAAAGCCAGCCCGACCAAAGGGGTGCGGGTGGAGGGCTTCAGCAGGACCCCGTTGCCGCCGATGATGGCCGGGCCCAGCTTGTGCGCCACGAGGTTCAGCGGATCATTGAACGGCGTGATCGCCGCGACAATCCCCACCGGCTTCCGGCTGTACCAGCCGATCTTGCCAGCCCCGGCCATGCTGTCCTCAAAACTCAGGGTCTCCCCCGCGAGCTCCTCAGAAGCAGCGGCGGAAAGCCGCAAGGTCTCGGCGCAACGCCGCACCTCACGCTCCGCCTCGGTGATGGTCTTGCTGCTCTCAGCGGCAATGATGTTGGCGAACCGCTCAGCCTGCTCCCCCAACAACACCACCGCCCGCTCCAGCGCCTCCCGGCGCAAACGGAGCGGCCACTCGTCCGCCTGAAGGTGGCGGTGGATGTGCAAGGTGGCACGCTCCACGTCCTGTGACGTGGAGGTGCACACCCGGCCGAGCAGGACACCGTCTTCAGGATCCCGCACCTCCAAGGTCAACTCGGAGGTCTGCCACTGACCTTCGAAAAAAGCTCCCCCTGGCAGGTTGGCAAATCGTGCACGCCTGTAGGCAGATTCCTCTGTAGTTTTTGGGCGCGCTTCAGCGACAGTTGGTGATGACATGGGGACCCTTATCTTGCCTGGAGGTGAGAAACGTCTACTTGACTCGGTCGATTATTTTTGCTGCTGCGCCGATGAAGGGCAGGAACCATGGCGGGCCGAAGTGTCCAGGGACGGGAGGATTCTTCAAGTCTTCCCACACGTTCGCGGACTTGTCGCCGGCCATGTAATGGGCCATCCGCTTACCCATGTGCGCTGCCATCTGGACGCCGTGGCCGCTGTAGCAGAGGGAGTAGAAGAGCCCATCGTGCTGGCCTGCATGCACCATCTGGTCCATGGACAGGTCCACCAGTCCGCCCCAGATGTAGTCCACCTTAGCTTTGGAGAGGTACGGGAAGAGTTCGAGCATGGCCTTGCGGAGGATCTCGGCGCTCTTAACGTCCGAATCCGGGCTGGACAGAGCAAACCGGGCACGGCCACCGAACAGCAGCCTGTTGTCCGGGGTGATGCGGAAGTAGTAGGTCAGCATCTTGCTGTCCGACGCCTGGCGACGGTTGGGCAGGATACGGTTGACCACGTCTTCGGACAGCGGGTCAGTGACAATGATGAAGCTTCCCACCGGGATAACCCTGCGCTGCAGCCACGGCGTGACGTTGCCCGTGTAGCCGCTGGTGGCCACCAGCACCTGCTTGGCGCGGGTAATGCCGCGGGTGGTGTGCACGTCATGCACAGTACCGGAGACCTTCTTCAGCTCGGTCACCGCAGCGTTCTCGCAAATATCGGCTCCGGCTGCAACAGCCACTCCGGCCAGACCATGCACGAACTTTCCCACGTGGAGGCCAGCCCCGAGCGGATCAACCATCGCGCCCTGGTAGAAGTCCGTTCCGATTTCACTGTGGATCTCGGACTTGGGGATCACGGTGACATGGTGGTCGGCCAGTTTGGCCAGCTTTTCCTGCGACTTCAGGAAACCCTCGTAGTGGGACTTATGGAAGGCCAGCGAGAGCTTTCCAAAGCGGTTGTAGTCGCAGTCGATGCCATTGTCATGCACCAGTTTTTCGATGGTGTCGATGGCGTCGTTGTATTCCTGGAACATCTCCACGGCACGCGTGGCGCCGTAGCGCTTGACCGCCGTGCTGAAGCTGATGGCCAACCCGGTAGTCGCCATTCCCCCGTTGCGTCCCGACGCGCCCCACCCCACGGTGTGGCGTTCGAAAACGGCAACGCTCGCGCCTTGCTTGGCAAATTCCAGGGCCGCTGACAGCCCGGTAAATCCGGCACCGATGATGGCGACGTCGACATTCTCCGGTACCGGTGTCTGCCGGTAGTCTCCGGATGCTTCGGCTGTATCCAGCCAGTAAGGAATGAGTTTCACGGTTTGACCTTTCGCCTCGACGTCGGTTTAGAGACCGAGGTGTTTGTTGATCTCGTCCAGGGACTTGGCAGTGTTCAGGTCATAGCCCGGGCCAATGGGGTCATAGCCACGGTCCAGCATCCAGAGGTTACGGAAGCCCATGTCGTGCATCGGGTGCATGTCGTAGCGGGTGTGCGAGGAGATGTGCAGGAAGTCCTCCGGCTTGGCGTTCAGGGTATCGAGCATGTACTCGAAGGCCTGGTACCGCGGCTTGTAGGCCTGGGCCTGCTCAGCGGTAAACACAGCGTGGAACTCAGCGCCGAGCTTGGGAATGCTGATGTCAAGGAAGCTGGTGTCCGCGTTGGACAGAGCCACCAGCTTGTAGTTGTCGCCCATGAGCTTCAGCGGAGCCGGCACGTCTTCGTGGGCAACCCAGCCGCGTACAGCGTCAGCGAACTCTGCGCCGGCGCCTTCGGTCGGTCCGATGCCCCAGCGCTTGCATACCCGGTCAAAGGAATCCTGAAGGATAGCCTCGTAGGGCTTGTAATCGCCGCAGACCTCGTCGAACCGGTAACCGCGGAACTGCTTCTTGAAGGTAGGCCACTGCTCTTCAGAGATGCGGCCATCAAGCAGGCGACGGGTGGTGGGGTCAATGTCGAAGTTGATCAGCGTGCCGTAGATATCAAAAGAGATGTACTTCGGCCGGGAGTTGGTGTCTGCCATGATTCGTCCGTTTCATTGAGTCTTGAACGGGAGGCCCGGATGTATGGCCTGCCGCCTTCCTGTAAGTCTGCACCAGCGTGTTCCTGGGGTTCGTCAGGGCTTCTTTGCCGGCTGTTCTCGACTCTAGATCCGCAATTGTAGATTGTCAACAGTTCTTTTTGAGATCCTTTCGCAAGTAGCACGAGACGAGAGAAATACTGAATTTTTTTATCGTCAATTGTTGACAATCAGCGATTCTGACTGTTGCATTGCTTTAGATGCGGAACGAGATCCTGATCACAACCGCATGTAGCAAGAACCACCAGCACCGTCCGGGAGATCCTGCAGCAAGGGATCCCGACACGGAAAGTCCTGGAAAAGAATGCCCCCATTTCAGCAGATCACTTTCAGCTGAACCATTCGAAGGGAAGCACCATGAAGACCATCAACAAAGTTCAGACCGCAGCCGCAGGGCTCGCCGTCGTATTCGCCCTAAGCGCCTGTGGCGGCACTGCCACCGGCACCCCGGCCTCTGAAGACACAAAGTCAAAGACCTCAAACACGACTGACGTCTCGGAGGGCATCCAGCCGGACGCTGCGGCGGTTGCCTTGTTGCCACAGTCCTACAAGGACAAGGGCGAGCTCACGGTCGCAATGGACCTGCACTACCCGCCCACCACCTTCCTCGCTGAGGATAACACCACCCCGATCGGCCTCAACCCGGACGTCGCCCGGCTCCTTGCGAAGAAGCTTGATCTGAAGCTGAAGTTCGTGGACACGAAGTTCGACACGATCGTCCCAGGCCTCGACGGTGGCCGCTTCGATTTCACCGCTACCACCATGTCCAAGACCGAAGAGCGGCTCAAGGTCCTCGACATGATCGACTACTTCAAAGCCGGCACGTCAGTGGCCGCAGCTGCCGGGAACCCGCTGAAGCTAACCGTCGAGACCCTGTGCGGCAAGAACATCGCCGTCACCCAGGGCTCCACCGGCCAGCTCAAGCGCCTCCCTGCCCTCAACGAGCAGACCTGCACCTCCAAGGGACAGCCGGCGATCAACGCTGTGACGCTGCCCAACGTTCAGGAGGCCCTGACCCAGCTGCACTCCAAGCGGATCGACGGCGTCCTCTACGACACCACCTCGCTCGGATGGGCCGAGAAGCAGCAGCCGGGCTCATTCACCATCATCGGCCGGGTTAACGTCGGCAACAGTGACGTGACTGCCATTGGCGTTAAGAAGAACTCTGCACTGACCCCGGCCCTGCAGAAGGCCATGCAGTCCGTCCTTGAAACTCCCGAGTACAAGGAGTCCCTCGAGAACTGGGGTCTCGAGTCCGGGGCCATCACCGATGCCAAGCTGAACTAGCGGGAGGCCTCCATGGTCACAGCTACTAATAAAGGAAAGGAAGCGACGATGAGTAGCATTGAAGCAGCGCTCAAGCCACGGATTCGGCTTCGGACTCCCGGCGAGTACGCGGGATGGGTCCTCAGCATTCTCGCTGGCGTCGGGATCCTTGTCTCGGTCCTGACCAACCCCAACTTCAAGTGGGGCGTGGTCGCCCAGTACTTCACGCATGAATCCATCCTCCGTGGGCTGATGCTCACCATCTTCCTCACCCTTGCCAGCATGGCCCTGGGAACGCTGCTGGGGCTGGGCCTGGCGATCATGCGCTCATCCCATGTGAAGCCGATTTCCATCGCCGCAAATATCTACATCACGCTTTTCCGCGGCACACCGGTCCTGGTGCAGCTGATCTTCTGGTTCAACATCTCCGCGCTGTACCCGAACCTGACGATCGGGATCCCGTTCACGAACATCGGCACCGCGATCGACACGAACGCCCTGATGGCACCCATCACCGCAGCCCTGGTGGGCCTGACCCTGAACGAGGCCGCCTACATGGCCGAGATCATCCGTGGCGGGTTCTCCTCGGTGGGCAAGGGCCAGATCGAGGCCGCAGACTCGCTCGGGATGAGCGCCGGTACCAGGATGCGCAAGGTCATCATCCCGCAGGCGATGCCCTCCATCATCCCGGCCACCGGCAACCAGGTGATCGGCATGTTCAAGGGAACCTCCCTCGTCAGTGTGCTCGGCGTCGCGGAACTGCTCCAAAGCGCCCAGCTCATCTACGCCCGCACCTACGAGACCATCCCGCTGCTGCTCGTGGCCAGCCTCTGGTACCTCGTGATGACGCTGCTGCTGAGCTACCCGCAGTCCAAGCTTGAGCAGAAATACTCCCGCGCAACCTCCAGGCTCCCCCGGAAGGCGAAGAAGGTTGTGCTGACAGAACCGGAAGGTACCCTCCGATGAGCAAAGACGGCACGATACTTGCCCAGAAAATCCGGAAGTCTTTCGGACCCAAAACCGTCCTGAAAGACATCAACCTGGACATCGCCAGCGGAGAGATCTGCTGCATCATCGGCCCCAGCGGCTCGGGGAAGTCCACCATCCTGCGCTGCATCAACGGCCTGGAGACCGTCGACTCGGGTGTGCTGAAAGTCAACGGCGAGGACTTCGGCTACTACGAGACCGCGCACGCCTACCACGCACATAGCCCCAAGAAGCTCGCCGAGCAGCGCACCAGGGTGGGGATGGTGTTCCAGTCGTTCAACCTGTTTCCGAACATGACCGCCCTGGAAAACGTCATGTCCGGACCTGTCCTGGTCAAGGGCGCAGACAAGAAACAGGCGGCCAAGCGGGCGCACGAACTGCTCGCCAGCGTTGGTCTGGCCGGGTTCGGGGACTACTACCCGGCCCAGCTCTCCGGCGGGCAGCAGCAGCGCGTCGCGATCGCCCGGTCCCTGGCCATGGATCCGGAGATCATGCTCTTCGACGAACCCACCTCCGCACTGGACCCGGAAAAGGTCGGCGAAGTCCTGGCCGTTATGAAGGACCTCGCGAAGAAGGGCATGACCATGGTGGTGGTCACCCATGAGATGGGCTTCGCCCGCGAAGTGGCTGACTCCCTGGTCTTCATGGACGACGGCTACGTCGTCGAACGCGGCGACGCCCGCGAAGTCCTCTCCAACCCACAGGAACCCCGCACCCAGGCGTTCCTGCAGCAGGTGCTCTAACCGTGGATGGAAAACTCGCCGTCATCGGCCTGGGCAGCATCGGTTCCATGGCACTCTGGCAGGCCTCCCGGCTGTCCGACTCCGTCACCGGATTCGAAGCCCATGCTCCCGCCCACGGCCGCAGCGCCGTGGGCGGCGACACCAGGCTCTTCCGCATGCTCTACCGCGGAGTCCCTGACTTCTACCCCATCCTCAAGCGCTCCCGCAGCCTCTGGGCGGAGCTCGAAGCCGAAACGGGCCAGAGCATTCTGACCCGCTGCGGTGGACTCTCCATCGGTACCAAAGATGGGCCCTACATCCCAAGCCTGCTCGCAACCACCAGGGCCAACGGCGCCGAGCACCAGATCCTCAGCCGCGAAGAAATGGCCGAACGCTACCCCCAGCACAACCTCCGCCCGGACGACATCGCCGTCTACGACCCCAACGGCGGCGCCCTGCGCACCGACCGTGCGGTCACGGCGGCAGTTGCTGCGGCCCAGGCCAACGGCGCGACAGTACACAGCAACACCCCGATCGACAGCATCACCGAAACCGCCGACGGCGTCGTCATCACCTCAGGCGGGAAGTCCTGGACCTTCGAGAACGTCATCGTCTCCTCCGGCGGCTGGTCCCAGCGCCTGATGCCCGACTACCTCAAGGCAGCAAGCGAAACACGCCGGAATTATCTTTCCTGGTTCGTTGCCCGGGACGCAGCAGATTTCTCGCCGGAAAAGTTCCCGATCTTCATCCGGATCTCCGGGGACCGCTCCATGTACGGGGCGCCGGCTGTTGACGGCGTTACCGTGAAAGCGACCCTGGATGGCAGATCGGAACAGGCGTCCGGACCAGATTCCGTCGTCAGGGAACTAACAGCCGCGGAAATCTCGGAAACCATGGAGACGGTCACGGAGTTCTTCCCCGGGCTGTTCCCCAACATCGTCCGCTCCGATGCCTTCCCTGATCTCTACACCAAAGACGGCAATCCCCTGCTCGGGCACCTGAATGAGCAGAGCAAAATCTACCTCGCCACAGGATTTTCCGGCGGGGGCTTCAAAATGGCTACGGGTTACGGAGAGATCGCCGCAAACGAAGCCTTGGGCAAGCGGACCTTTGATGGCCTGGCTTTCGTCAGGCCTGAACGCTTCAAGACGAGCTCTAGTCGTCCAACAAGTGTTTGACGCGGATCACTCCGCTAATTGTTGACAATCTACAACCCCTACGAAAGTATGAAGCCATGGCAACTCTCAGTCCCCTCCTCAAGCAAGCTACCCCGGTCGTCGTAGACCATGCCCTTGGCAGCTGGATCCACGCGACCGACGGCAAAAAGTACCTCGATTTCACCACTGGAATCGGTGTCACCAGCACGGGTCACTGCCACCCCGACGTCGTAGCGGCAGCACGCGAGCAGGTGGGCAAGATTGTCCATGCCCAGTACACCACTGTGATGCACAAGCCCTTGCTTGAGCTCACCGAGAAACTGGGAGAGTTCCTGCCCTCGGGGCTGGACAGCGTTTTCTACGCAACGTCCGGCTCCGAGGCAGTGGAAGCTTCAGTACGCCTGGCACGCATGGCCACCGGGCGCCCCAACATCATCTCCTTCCACGGCGGCTTCCACGGCCGCACAGTGGGAGCCGCGTCGCTCACCACTGCCGGCACGAAATTCCGCTCAGGCTTCTCCCCCCTCATGGGCGGAGTGCACATCTCACCCTTCCCGCACTCCTACCGGTACGGCTGGGATGAGGAAACCGCCGTCAACTTCGCGCTGAAGGAACTGGACCACCTGCTCCTAAGCATCAGCAGCCCTGCAGACACTGCAGGTTTCATCATCGAACCGGTCCTTGGCGACGGCGGGTACATCCCCACTCCCCCCGCCTTCCTGCAGGGACTGCGGGAGCGTGCTGACCGCCATGGCATCGTACTCATCCTGGACGAGGTCCAGGCTGGCGTCGGACGCACCGGAAAGTTCTGGGGCCACGACTGGGCAGGCATCACCCCTGACGTGGTCATCACGGCGAAGGGACTCGCCAGCGGCTTCCCCATCTCGGCCATCGCAGCCTCCACCGAGCTGATGGGTAAAGCCTGGGCAGGTTCACAGGGCGGCACCTACGGCGGAAACGCCGTCGCCGCCGCTGCCGGTGTCGCAACCCTCGGCGTCATCGAGCGCGAGAACCTCGTCCAGAATGCCTTGCTCCGGGGCGACGAACTGCGCGCAGGACTTGACCTGCTCAAGACAGAATTCACCGGAATCGGCAATGTCCGCGGCCGCGGCCTCATGCAAGGTGTCGAATTCACCGCTGCAGACAACACGCCTGACGCTGCTACAGCACTGGCCGTCCAGCAGGCAGCCATCAAGGAAGAGCTTCTCCTCCTCACCTGCGGACCCCACGGCAACGTGGTCCGCATCATCCCGGCGCTGAACGTCACCAGCGACGAGATCCAGGCCGGCCTGACCAGGTTCACGCAGGCGCTGAAGACGGCCACCTCCTAATCCTTCCCTTCCATCATTGAAAGCGTGACATGAGCACTTCATTTGATTCCAGTACCCTCTACACCGACCTGTTCATAGATGGCGCCTGGCAGAAGGCCAGCAGCGGGGCGACGTTCCCTGTTGAGAATCCGGCCACAAATGAAGTCATTGCCCACGTCGCCGATGGTGGTCCCGAAGATGCTGCCCTGGCCATCCAGGCAGCGGGCCGCGCCCAGGCAGCGTGGGGCAAGTCCACGCCGCGGGAACGGGCGGACATCCTGCGCCGTGCCTTTGAGCTGGTCATTGCCAACACCGACCGGTTGGCTGCGATCATGACCGCTGAGATGGGCAAGCCGCTGGCAGAGGCGAAGGGTGAGGTGGTGTACGGGGCCGAGATGCTCCGCTGGTTCTCCGAAGAGGCCGTCCGGATCGGCGGGGACAACACCACCTCGGTGGACGGCAATACCCGGATTATGATCACCAAGGAACCCGTGGGTCCCTCGGTGCTGGTGACCCCGTGGAACTTCCCGCTGGCCATGGGGGCGCGCAAGATCGCCCCCGCGGTCGCGGCCGGCTGCACCATGGTCTTCAAACCGGCCGAACTGACCCCGCTGACTTCCCTTGCCCTGGTGGACATTTTCCGCCAGGCGGGCCTTCCTGACGGTGTGCTGAACGTCGTGACCACCGCCAGCGCCGCGCCCGTGGTGGAGAACTGGACCGCCAGCGGCATCGCCCGCAAGATCAGCTTCACCGGCTCCACCGGGGTGGGGAAGATCCTGCTGAAGCAGGCTGCGGAGAACGTGATGCGTTCCTCGATGGAACTGGGCGGCAACGCCCCGTTCATCGTCCTGGCCGACGCCGACATCGAGAAGGCCGTCGACGGGGCCATGAAGGCCAAGATGCGGAACATGGGTGAAGCGTGCACCGCAGCGAACCGCTTCTTCGTGCACCGCTCAGTGGTCACCGAATTCAGCGAGAAGTTCGCCAAGAAAATGTCCGAACTGCAGGTCGGCAACGGCGCCCTGGCCGGAACCGACGTCGGTCCCCTGATCGAGCAGAAGGGCCTGGACAAGGTCGAAAGCCTCGTCGCCGACGCCGTGGCCAAGGGCGCCAGCGTCCTCACCGGCGGGAACCGTCCCGAAGGTCCCGGCTACTTCTACACCCCCACCGTCCTGACCGAGGTGAGCCTGGACGCGGACCTGATGAACACTGAGATCTTCGGGCCCGTAGCCGCGATCACCACCTTCGATAGCGAAGACGAGGTGCTGCGCGTGGCCAACGACACCGAATGGGGCCTGGTGGGCTATGTGTTCACCGAAAGCACCGCCAAGGCCCTGCGGTTCTCCGCCGAACTCGAAGTCGGAATGGTCGGCATCAACACCGGCCTCGTCTCCAACCCGATCGCCCCCTTCGGCGGCATCAAGCAATCCGGACTCGGACGCGAAGGCGGAAAGATCGGCATCGAGGAATTCCTTGAATACAAATACACCGCAATAGCAATCTAGAAATTATGCAGTAATGCCGAAAAGTGAGACGAGGGGGATGTCAATGGCGGCACCAGGAGCACTGTTTGCACTGGAGGGAAGACCCACAGCGCAGCTGATCGCAGACCAACTGCGCGAACAAATTGTCCAGGGGATGTTCCGTCCGGGAGAACAGATCAATGAATCTGTCCTTGCAAGCCAGCTCAACACGTCACGGGGACCAGTCCGTGAGGCGTTGCAGCGGCTGTGTCAGGAGGGGATCTTGGTCAGCCGCAGGAACCGGGGAGTGTTCGTCCTGGAGCTTGCCATTGACGACATCAGGGAGATCTACGCGGTGCGCGAGGCTGTGGAAACAACCGCTGCGGACGCACTGCTGGATGCGGGCCAGGACCAGGTGGACGACACCTGCCAGGTCTTGACATCAGTCATCGAAGACATGGCCAAGCAGGTAGCGGTATCGGACTGGCAGGCAATTGCGCGGCTGGATATGCAGTTCCACACCGCCTTCGTGTCCGGCGCAGGCAACACCCGCCTCATCCGCATTTACGAGACCCTCGCAGCGGAGTCGAGGATGTGTATCCTCAATCTCGCCGTCGCCTACCCCAGGATCGACGTTCTGGTCCAGGAACACCAGAACCTTCTGGATCTCCTGGCGGCCGGCGATAGGGAAGCCCTCCACGATGCCATCGCACGGCACATGCAAAAGGCCGTTGAGGATCTCACGTCGTCCGCAGAAGATCAGGAAAGCACCGTCTAAGCCTCCGGCACAATTCCATCCGCGAGAAGGCCAGATCCACCGGATCTGGCCTTCTCTTTGCTTACTGGCCACCCCCAAGGAGATCCCGCAAAGAAAGATCATGTGAACTGTCGACGATGTGCTATTTGGGTGGTTGCATTGTAACTACAGAGCGGCAGGGGGACGTGCAAAGGAGGTAAGCATGAAACCCAGAAACAAAGTCAGGGCTTTAGCTGCAGCAGCGACAGCCTTGATGGTACTCAGCGCATGCGGCCCGAGCGCCAGCAACGACCCCGGTGGTAACGGCTCCAAGACCTCGAACACCGCCGATATCTCAGAAGGGGTCCAGCCTGACGAGGCCGCCGTCAAGCTCCTGCCGCAGTCCTTCAAGGACGAGGGAGAGGTGACGGTGGCAATGGATCTGCACTACCCGCCGACGACATTCCTGGCTGATGACAACACCACCCCTATCGGGCTGAACCCGGATATGGCGCGCCTGATTGCCAAGAAGCTTGGACTGAAGCTGAAGTTCGAGAACACCGCGTTCGACACGATCATTCCCGGTATCGACGGCGGCCGCTATGACTTCACCGCCACCACAATGTCCCCCTCGGAGGAGCGCCTGAAAGTCCTGGACATGATCGACTACTTCAACGGAGGACTTTCTGTCGCAGTTGCCCACGGTAATCCCCTCAACATCAGCAACGACGATATGTGCGGCCGGAACATTGCTGTCACCAAGGGCTCAAACGCCCAGCTGAAGCACCTGCCGAACGTCTCGAAGTGGACCTGCGAGGAGAAGGGCAAGCCTGCCATCAATGGAACAACGCTTCCCAACATCCAGGAGGCCCTGACGCAGCTGGCCTCCAAGCGCGTTGACGGCATCTTGTACGACACCGTTTCACTCGTCTGGGCAGACGAGCAGCAGCCGAATACTTTCACTGTTCTCACTCCACAGGTGGACACCCGTTCGGATCATGTGGTTGCCGTTGCTCTGAAAAAGAACTCGCCATTGACGCCCGCCTTGCAAGCCGCTGTTCAGTCCGTTCTTGACAGCCCCGAATACAAGAAGTCACTCGCCAACTGGGGCCTTGAAGAAGGCGCCATAACCGAAGCCAAGCTCAACTAGAGGGACGCTCGTGTTGAAAATAGTTCGTCAATCAAATGAGACATTCACGGGTGCCATGGACCCGGCCCTCAAACCCCGGCTAAGGCGTCGAAGTACCTTCGAGTACATCGCATGGGTGCTGTCCACCCTCGTAGGGCTGGGCATCCTGATCTCCGTATCAACCAACCCCAACTTCAAGTGGGGTGTGGTGGCCCGGTACTTTACCCATGAAACAATCATCCGCGGGCTCATGCTCACCATCTTCCTGACAGTGGCCAGCATGGCCCTCGGAACCCTCCTCGGGCTGGCGCTGGCGATCATGAGGTCCTCCAGCATCAAACCGATTGCAGCCACGGCGGGCGTTTACATCACCATTTTCCGCGGTACGCCTGTCCTGGTGCAGCTGATTTTCTGGTTCAACGTTGCTGCGCTCTACCCGAACCTGTCGATCGGAATTCCGTTTACCGACATCAGTACAGCAATCGATATGAATACGCTTATGGCGCCCATCACGGCGGCGCTGGTGGGCCTGACCCTGAATGAGGCCGCGTACATGGCCGAGATCATCCGTGGCGGGTTCTCCGCCGTCGGCAAGGGCCAAATTGAAGCAGCAGATTCTCTGGGCATGAGCGGCTCCATGAAGATGCGCAAGGTCATCATTCCCCAAGCTATGCCCTCGATCATCCCGGCCACCGGAAACCAGGTCATCGGGATGTTCAAGGAAACCTCGCTCGTCAGTGTCCTGGGCGTCGCGGAACTGCTTCAAAGCGCTCAGCTCATCTACGCCCGCACCTACGAGACCATTCCGCTGCTGATTGTCGCCAGCCTCTGGTACCTCGTGATGACGCTTCTGCTGAGCTACCCGCAGTCCAAGCTCGAACAGAAATACTCCCGGGCAACCTCCAGGCTTCCCCGGAAGGCCAAACCCGTTGTGCTCACTGACCAGGAAGGTATTGCCCGATGAGCGACGACGGAACGATTCTTGCCCGGGGAATCCGGAAGTCCTTCGGCGCCAAGACAGTCTTGAACGACATCGACCTGGAAATAGCCAGTGGCGAGATCTGCTGCATCATCGGACCCAGTGGTTCCGGTAAATCGACGCTGCTACGCTGCATCAACGGCCTGGAGACGGTGGATTCCGGCGTCCTGAAGGTCAATGGCGAGGACTTCGGGTATTTCGAGACGGCACGCGCCTACCACGCCGTGAGCCGCAAGAAGCTGGCTGAGCAGCGCACCAGGGTGGGCATGGTCTTCCAGCAGTTCAACCTGTTCCCGAACATGACCGCCCAGGAAAACATCATGTCCGGGCCGGTCCTGGTGAAGCGCGGCGACAGGCAGGAAGCCGCCAAGCAGGCCCATCAACTGCTCACAAGTGTCGGACTGAGCGGGTTTGGAGATTACTTTCCCGCGCAGCTCTCCGGCGGCCAGCAGCAACGGGTAGCGATGGCCAGGTCGCTTGCAATGGAACCCAGCATCATCTTGTTTGATGAGCCCACCAGCGCACTGGATCCCGAAAAAGTGGGCGAGGTGCTCGCCGTCATGAAGGAGCTCGCGAAGAAGGGCATGACCATGGTGGTGGTCACCCACGAAATGGGCTTCGCCCGCGAAGTGGCCGATTCGCTGATCTTCATGGACGACGGTTTTGTTGTGGAACGCGGCGACGCCCGTGAAGTTCTCGCCGACCCCAAGGAAGCCCGCGCCCAGGCCTTTCTGGACAAGGTGCTCTAATGGACAAGGTGCTCTAGTGGACGGACAACTCGCCGTCATCGGCCTGGGCAGCATCGGTTCCATGGTGCTCTGGCAGGCCTCGCGCCTGTCCGATTCCGTCGTCGGCTTCGAAGCCCAAGTACCCGCCCATGCCCGCAGTGCCGTTGGCGGCGACACCAGGCTCTTCCGCATGCTCTACCGCGGGGTGCCGGACTACTACCCCATCCTGCAGCGGTCACGCGATCTCTGGGCCGAACTTGAGGCGGAGACCGGCCAGAACATCCTTACAAGGTGCGGCGGACTCTCCATCGGCACCACGGACGGCCCCTACATCCCCAAGCTGCTGGAAACCACCAGGATCAACCGGGCTGAGCACGGAATCCTCAGCCGCGAGGAGATGGCCGAACGCTACCCGCAGCACAACCTCCGCGCTGATGACGTCGCCGTCCACGACCCTTATGGCGGCGCCCTGCGCACGGACCGGGCAGTCACTGCCGCCATCGCCGCAGCCAATGCGAACGGCGCAACGATCCACACCAACACGCCCATCGACAGCATCACCGACACGGCCGACGGCGTCATCATCACCTCAGGCGGGAAGTCCTGGACTTTCGAGAACGTCATCATCTCCTCCGGCGGGTGGTCCGGGAAGCTCATGCCGGACTACCTGCAAAAGGCCACTCAGCCCAAACGGATTTTCCTGACCTGGTTCGTCGCCCGGGATCCAGTGGAATTTTCCCCGGAACGGTTCCCCATCTTCATCAGAATCTCCGGTGACCAGTCCATGTACGGGGCTCCAAGCGTCGATGGTGCAACCGTCAAGGCGACCCTCGATGGCCGCGGCGGAGCAACCCCGGTCGCTGACGCAGTACCCAGGGAACTGACCCAGGCAGAAATCACAGAGACCACCGAAACCGTCACGGAGTTCTTCCCTGGCCTCTTCCCCAACATCGTCCGCTCCGACGCCTTTCCGGACCTCTATACAGCCGACGGGAATCCCCTGCTCGGCCCGCTGAACCAAGAGAGCAGAATCTACTGCGCCACCGGGTTCTCCGGAGCGGGCTTCAAAATGGCTACCGGCTACGGCCAGATCGCAGCAAACGAGGCGTTGGGCAAGCGGACCTTTGAGGGCCTCGAGTTCGTGAGACCCCAACGGTTCAGGGGGACATGACGGGAGCGCTTCAGAAAAGTGATTCTGCCAAGCCTCGCGCCTGATGCTGCGTGTAGGGCTCCGAGTCCAATACTGTCTATGAAGGTATTAGCCCAAGAATGAAGTGAGGGGATAGCAATGGCGGCACCTGAGGGACTGTTTGCACTGGAAGGAAGACCAACCGCGCAGCTGATCGCTGATCAGTTGCGGGAACAGATTGTCCAGGGGATCTTCCGCCCAGGTGAGCAGATCAATGAATCTGTCCTGGCAGGCCAGTTGCATTCCTCCAGGGGCCCGGTCCGTGAGGCACTGCAGCGGCTGTCCCAGGAGGGGCTCCTCGTCAGCCATCGCAACCGGGGGGTGTTCGTCCTGGAGCTCTCCAACGACGACATCAAGGAAATCTATGCGGTACGCGAAGCTGTGGAAACAACGGCTGCTGAGGCATTGCTGGCCGCCGGCGCGGAACGGATAAAGGACACCTGCCAGATCCTGACGGGCATCATCGAAGACATGGCAAAGCAGGTTGCTGTATCGGACTGGCAGGCAATTGCCCGGCTGGACATGCAATTCCACACCGCCTTCGTGTCCGGCACAGGCAACTCGCGGCTGATCCGGATTTACCAGACCCTGGCAGCGGAATCGAGAATGTGCATCCTCAACCTGGAAGTGGCCTATCCCCGCGTAGACGCCCTGGTGGAGGAACACCAGAACCTGCTGGGTCTCCTTGCGGCGGGCAACAAAGCAGGGCTCCTCAAGGCCATCAAGCGGCACATGCAATCGGCCGTTGACGATCTCACCGCACAGAGGGAAGAGAAGGCCCCAAAAACGCCTCGGGCCTAGCTCCAAAAACTCCGGAGACCACCTCGTTCAAGGAAACCCGGGCGGCATCAGAGCTGCTGCCGTCCGGTCCGTGCTGCGCGGCATCGAGAATCGAGTAAATCTGTTTTCCCTCTAGTAATTGTCAACAGTTGACGATAGACTCGCTGAGGACATTTCGTCCAATGTACAAGGGTGGAAACGGAAAGGTGGACGAGAATGCTACTAAACGTTGGTGTATCTTCGTGGGCGTCATGTTGAGCCTGGCGGTACTCATCGCCGCCGCACTCCTGACCAGCTCATGCGCACTTTTACGCTCTCCGCGCTCAGCTCCACACGCAAGGCGGCGGAAGGCATTCAGTGACAGCTCCCTGTTGCAGGTCTGTACCGGGATCGTTGCCCTGAGCTCCCTGCTCTTCGCCGTGCATGTTGATCTGGGGATGTTCCTTGGCTGAGGCATTGTTGGCCGGAGCTCTCTCTCCAATTGGACCCGAGCTGATCTTCCATGACCCTCTCTGTCCTTCCGGACCTGCCTCCGAGCCCGGGCCTGAGCAACCAGCCCTCTCCCGCGTCCCCGCAGTGCCTCACCACTGTGAGCCCGGGCTGAAACGCCCGAAGAGAATGCCTGCTACCCGCGCCGATCGCCTGGAAGCTGTTGCCAGGGAACTTATTCTCCTCGGTCGGGACCGGGGAAAAGCGGCTGGCTGACGCCGAGTCCCGCGGTCCGCACTGAGAACCAGCGGGTGAGAACCTACAGGTGCTGACCAAAGCCAAGGCCGAGGACTACCATCAAACATGATCCCCTTGAGTAACCTCGTTGCTTTCTCACTTGCTGCCTTTGTGCTCATTGCCATTCCCGGCCCGAGTGTCCTGTTTGTCGTGGGCCGCTCCCTGGCCCTTGGACGCAAAGGGGGGTTGCTGAGTGTCCTGGGCAATACCCTCGGAGAACTTGTCCAGGTGGCAGCGGTGGCCGTGGGCCTCGGCGTCGTCCTGACCCAGTCGGTAGTGCTGTTCACTGCGATCAAGTTCGCTGGCGCAGCGTATTTGGTCTACTTGGGCATCCGCGCCATCAGGCATCGTGGACAGGGAACGACGACGGCGGAGCCGGTCCGCGGATCCTCCACGGGACGGATCCTCAGGGAAGGCACCCTTGTGGGGGCCACCAATCCAAAGTCATTGATGTTTTTCGTGGCCGTTCTGCCGCAGTTCGTGGACTACTCCGCGGGCGCGATCCCGTGGCAGCTTGCCACGCTGGGCTTGGTGTTCCTGCTGATAGCCGTGGTGTCCGACAGCGCCTGGGCCCTTACCGCGGGGACTGCGCGGCAATGGTTTGCGCGCTCCCCCCGCAGGGTTGCGGCTGTGGGAACCACCGGCGGTGTGATGATGATCGGCTTGGGCGGAACCCTTGCCCTGACTGGCACTAAAACATAGTTCCCGGCCGACCCCACCGCTACCGCCCTCCCCACGATTCAACCCTCCCGAGGACTACCGGGCTGACCAGCCGCCATCCATCGTGTAGCTGGCACCGGTCACCATCCCGGCCTGCTCGGAGGCCAGCCAGGCAACCAGTGAAGCTACCTCCTCAGGTTCAACGAGGCGCTTCACTGCGCTCTCGGTCAACATGACCTTGGCCAGGACTTCGGACTCCGGAATACCGTGGACCTTGGCTTGATCTGCTATCTGCGATTCCACCAGCGGCGTGCGGACGTAGCCCGGGTTGATGCAGTTGGAGGTGACCCCGTACTCCCCTCCTTCAAGGGCCGCCACCTTGCTCAGCCCCTCGAGCCCGTGTTTGGCGGCGACATAGGCTCCCTTGAAGGGAGACGCGCGGATCCCGTGGACCGAGGAGACATTGATGATGCGCCCAAAGCCGTTGGCGTACATGTACGGCAGCGCTGCACGGATGAGGAGGAACGGTGCTTCCAGCATGAGGGCCAGGAGGTGACGGAAATCGGCGGGATCAAACTCGTGCAGGGGGTTGATGCGCTGGATTCCGGCGTTATTAACAAGAATGTCGCAGTCCAGGCTCAGTGACTCCAACGATCCCACGTCAAGCAGGTCAACTGCCCAGGCTGTGCCGCCCACTTCGTCTGCCAAAGTGGTGGCGCCGGCCTGGTCGACGTCGGCGACGACTACTTTTGCCCCTGCCTCCGCAAGGGCCCGCACGCACGCCGCTCCGATTCCGCTCGCGCCGCCCGTGACCAGCGCTTTCCTGCCGTTCAGCATGTTTTCCTTCTCCATGGGTCAATCAATCCTTAACTCCACCCCCTCCCACCAGGCAGGGTTTGTGCATTCCTGAGTATTACTTTCCGAATGTCGCGGTTCAATGGGCAATGAAGCACCGCTCGTGTGCAGAATTGCAGATATGGACATTAATCCGGACGACCTGCTGGTGCTGCTCGCGGTGTCCCGCTCGGCAAAATTCACGACGGCGGCCCAGGCTCTCGGGCTGAACCACACCACCGTTTCACGCAGGGTAGCGGCATTGGAAAAGACTCTCGGAGGCCGGGTGCTGGCGCGCGCAGCCGGGGGTTGGGAATTGACCGAACTGGGCGCCCAGGCTGTCGCCGTTGCCGAGCAGGTGGAGGCGGCCGTGGATACGCTGGGGCCGTCTGGCAGGGCACCTGACCCGATTACCAGCGTGGTCCGCATGACCGCTACCGATGGCTTCAGCGCCTATATCGCCGCCCCGGCAGTGGCGCGGCTGCGCAAAAACCACCCCGGGCTGAGTGTGGAAATCGTCACCGTGACCAGGCGGGCACTGCAGCAGCGCTCGGGCCTGGACATTGAGGTTGTGGTCGGAGAACCGCAGGTCCACCGTGCTGAAGCGTTCCGTTTGGGTGAATATGTGCTCGGAATGTATGCCTCGAGGAGATATCTCGCCGCCAACGGAACCCCGGCCACAGTGGCGGAACTGGCCGTACATCCCCTGGTCTACTTTGTGGACTCCATGCTGCAGGTGGATGACCTGGATGCTCCGCGCAGACTGGTTCCCGAGATGAAGGATGGACTCAGCTCCACGAATGTCTTCGTCCATGTGGAGGCCACCCGGGCCGGAGCGGGCATCGGTTTCCTGCCGTGCTTCATGGGGGACCTTCATGAGGATCTGGTGCGGCTGATGCCTGGGAAGTTTGCCGAGCGACTCCCCTACTGGATGGTCCTGCGGCCGGATTCCATGCGCCGGCCCGCCGTCGCCGCCGTCGTCCATGCCTTGCGCGAGCAGACGGTGGTGCACCGCAAGGCACTGCTGGGTATGGCCCAGGGGATTACCTAGGGGACGGCCACGGTTTCCATCGGATCCTGCAGCTCGACAGGATCGTGGCGGATCGGTGCTCCAGCGGCAAAAGCACGCACCTTGGCGTCGTCCCAGATGTGGGCAGGAACGCCGCCGCCGAGGAGCCGGCGAGTCAGTTGGGGATCGTCGTCGAACGGCTGGTCGCTCCCGGCCATCACCATGTTGCCGTAGCGGCGGCCCTTCAGCATGGCCGGGTCCGCAATGATCATGGTGTGCTCGAAGGTAGCCGCAATGGTGGCGGCGTCCTCCCTCGCGTTTTTCAGGTCAGGCGCATCTCCGGAGTTCACAATGTAGATTCCTCCCGGCGCGAGGACCCGGCGGGCGTGCTGGTTGAATTCCCTGGTGGTCAGCGGCCGCGGCGTGAATGCCCCGGCGAAGACATCCCGGATGATGACGTCCCTCGTTTGGGCGGTGAGGGTTTCCGTGACCTCGCGGGCTTCCCCTACTCGCAGGCGAAGCATGGGGGCTTTCGGCAGATCGAACCAGCCGCGGACGTATTCAGCCAGCTTGCCGTCCAGTTCCACCACCACTTGGCGCGCCTCAGGATAGGAGGCATGGAAGTATCGGGCCAGGGAGCACGCGCCACCGCCAAGGTGCAGAAGCCGCAGCTTTGGCTTGGACTCCGCCGGCCAACGTGATTCAACCAAAGCGGACATCCAGCGCATGTATTCGAATTCGAGAAGCAGCGGGTCGGCCAGGTCGATGTGGGAGCTCATCACACCGTTGATCCGCAGGAGCCAACCCGTTGAGTTGTCCTGGTCAGCGATGAGCTGGCAGTCACCGGTATCGATGTAATAGACACCTTCCGCAGGTCCTGCCGGACGGGTTCCCTTGGGTATTTCAACCACTCCCGGCACTGACTTTCCGGCCATCGCACTTCCGGCGGTTTTACCGGCTCTGCCCTTCCGCCCCATCAGCCGGCCACTGCTTTACTCATGCCTTAACCCTAAGCGCTGATGCAGGAACGCTAGGTCACAGCACCGCCATTAACGGCACCGTCAACGGCACTGTCTCCAAGAGCAGCGCTATCGCCCTTCCTGATTCGCTCCACGACAGCGGTGGTGGACAACTCGGCGACGTAGTCCAGGATGGTAACTTTGCCGCCATAACGTTCAACAGCCGGGGTTTCGGCGAGCATTTCCGGAGTGTAGTCGCCGCCTTTGGCGTAGATCTCGGGCTGGACCATCTCGATCAACGGGATGGGGGTAGGGGTGTCGAAGACTGTCACGTAGTCCACGCAGCTCAGCGCGGCGATGACGGCTGCCCGGTCAGCCACCGTGTTGATCGGCCGGCCGGGACCTTTGAGCTTCCGCACGGAATCGTCGCTGTTGAGCGCAACCACCAGGATGTCACCCAATTGCTTAGCCTGGTTTAGGTACCTTGTGTGGCCGCGGTGCAGCACGTCGAAGCATCCGTTCGTCAGGACGATCCTGCGGCCTTCGCTGCGGTGACCTTGGACATGGCGCACCAGCTCCTCAGCGCTGAGGGCAGTATCCGCGAAGCTTTCGAGGTACCGGCTAAGCTCCGCTGTGCCGCAGACCGAGGTGCCGGCATGGTGAACCACGACGTCGGCGGCAGCTTGGGCGAGGTCAAGGCTGGTGGTGAGGGGCAGGGAGGCGGTCCGAGCCAACGTCAGGGCAGCCACGAAGGTGTCCCCGGCCCCCGAAGCCTGCTTTTCGGTAGCCGGCCGCGCCCAGGTGCGGTGGGTGGTGCCGGCCGCGGGCAGCAGCAACGTGCCGTCCCGGTCCAGAGTGACCACCACGGCCTTTGCCCCCGTTGCTTCAATCAGGCGGTCCCGGTTGCTCTCGATGACGGAGGGACGGTCGTCGTCGTCGGACAAACGAAGATCCAGCAGCCGTGCTGCCTCCTGCGCATTGGGAGTCACAAGGTCCGGTTGAAGGTGGGCCCACGGGCGGGGATCATGCGCGTCCACCACCGTGAGAAGCCCAGTCTGCCGGCCGGAGAGCACATCCAGGAGGGCGCTCCGGACCGGACCTTCAAGCGCGCCGGAACTGTAATCGCACAGGACAACGGCATCCTGCCCCCTAACGGAATCGGCCACTGCGTCCGCCAGCGTATTCAACGCCTCTAGCGGAATGGCCCGGGCGGCATCATCGAAACGGAGCAGGACCTGCCCGCCGCTGCTGACGCGGGTCTTGGTAGTGGTCACCATGTCCGCGTGGTCCACCAGATTCCTGACGTCCACACCTGCGTCCTGCAGCTGCCGCTTGAGTTCCCGGCCTGCCTCGTCCCGGCCGATGATTCCCGCGATCCTGACCCGGGCCCCCAAGGCAGCCAGGTTCATGGCGGTATTGGCAGCGCCACCGGGTGCAAAGTCCCTCCGGTTGATTTCCACCACCGGTGCCGGGGCTTCACGGCACAAACGGTTGATGGCACCGCTCCACCAGCCATCAAGCATGACGTCGCCCATCACAGTAATGGCGGGAGAGGTAGCGGCGAGCCTGCCGGGCAGCCATTCCGCGAGTCCCCGCTGCTCGGAGAGTTCCGTCATGGCTGACCGTCCACGCTGCCGTCTACTACGGCGGCGCCTTCTGTGCGAACAAACGCAATGCTCGCCGGAGCGGCAACGTGTGGAGCGGAGTCAGCTTCAACAGAAGAATCAGCTTCCGGGGAAGGGGCAGTTTCAGGGGCGGCAGCAATATGGACCACCTTGACGCGGGTGAATTCATCCAGCAGCTCCGGCCCGTACCCGAAGCCATCGCCGCTCTCGCCACGCGGTTGGGCAGAGCCGCCGGGCGCCCCGCCAAAGACCTCGTTGATCTTGACCGTGCCGACCGGCAGCCCGGCGATGGCGCGCTGGGCGTGGGCGATCCTTCCCGTCAGTAGCGTGGCGGCCAAGCCATAGCGCCCGCTCGCAGCCAGGGCAAGGCCCTCGTCGAAACTGTCCACCACCTGCACTGGTGCCACCGGCCCGAACGTCTCTTTTGTCATAATGTCCATGCTTCCGGTGCAGTCCACGAGGACGGTGGCGGGGTAAAAAGCACCCGGGCCCTCCGGAACCTCGCCGCCTTCGACCGCGCGGGCTCCCTGCTCCACGGCAGCCTCCACCTGCTGGTGAACGGCCTCCCGCATGCGGAGATCCACAAGCGGAGCCAACGCACCGGCCTCATTCCGTTGGCGCGCTTCCGCTTCCAGGGCTGTGCAGAATGCCTCCGCTATGGAGCGGTGAACGTAGATCCGCTCTACTGACGTGCAGATCTGCCCGCTGTTGCTGAACGCGCCGATGGCAGCTTGCCTGGCCGCCCAGACGGGATCGACGTCGTCATCCACCAGCAGGGGATCGTTGCCGCCGTTTTCCCTGATCACGTGCGCGGCGTTCTGCAGCGAAGTGCGGGCGATCTGCGCCCCTGCTTCGCTGGAACCTACGTGCGCCACCACTGCCACTCCCGCCTGCTCTGTGAGAAGCGTCCCGATCTCCGGGCCCCCGGTGAGGGTTATCAGGACATCCGGCGGAAATACCGGAGCCAGAACCTCGCCAAGCAGGCGGCCGAGGTGCGGGCACCGTTCGCTGGGCTTATGGATTACGGTGTTCCCGGTCACCAGGGCCGCCCCGATAAGGCCGCAGGCGACAGCCACCGGATCATTCCAGGGAGTCAAAAGAGCAGCAACGCCACGGGGTTCGGCGACGGTGTAGTCAGACGCCAGGAGATTACCCCTCAGACTGTGTCCGCGATGGACAGGCCCAAGCTCCGCATACTGCTCCAGTGTTGATACACCTGCCGCGATTCCGGCCAAAGCTTCTTCCACCGGCCTGCCGGTCTCCCGGGCGTTCAAATCAGCCAGCTTGGCCGCCGCCGAGTCCAAGGCGAGCGCGGCTTCCCTCAGATACCTTCCGCGGTCAGAGGGAGACGTGGCACCCCACTCTTCCTGGGCGTCGCGGGCAGCATTCACCGCTCGCCGGATATCCAACGGAGCCGCCTCCTGTAAGGTACCCAGCAGATCTCCGGTCCGGGGATCGTAAATGGTGATTCCTTCCACGGCGGCGGTACGGGCTCGCTGGACAACTGTGGACATGGCGTTCCTCCTCGGCAGTCGCTGACCAGCCCCGGGTAAGGGGTGGGAAGCAGTGGGTCTGCAAGACGTTCTTATCCCGTTTCCGTACCCCTTCATCATGCCCTTTAGACACCGAAACAGAGACTCATTTTGGAGCGGAACGGGAGGGTACTTTGCCAGTAGCCAGAGGCCGCTGAAGGGCCGTATGGTGGCTCCACGGGGAGCGGCGGCCAAGCCCTCCAAAGAGACGATCAGCAGCATAAGGAGAGCAGAGTGGAGCAGCTGACGGCAGATTTTGGTGGAGCGGGCATTGTTGGAACCGGAGTTGGCCCCGTCCTGGAAAAGTTCGAGGGAATCTCGAGGATTGCTGTGCTCCGCGGAGGCGGGCTCGGGGATCTGCTGTTCGCCGTTCCCGCCATCGCCGCGCTCAAAACTGCCTATCCCGGGGCGGAAGTCACCCTGCTTGGAACGCCAATCCATCAGCAGGTGGTCGAGGCGACTGTCGGGCCCATCGATAGTGTGCGCATCCTGCCCTATGCAGAAGGGGTCCGTCCGGGCGAAGAGGACCCGGAAGGGTTGGAACGCTTTTTTGCTGAGATGCGTGCAGAAGAGTTTGACCTCGCCGTGCAGCTCCACGGAGGAGGACGCTACTCCAATCCGTTCCTGCTGCGGCTGGGAGCCCGCCACACGGTGGGCACGCGGACAGTGGACGCGGCAAGCCTGGAGCGCACAGTCCCCTACCTCTATTACCAGAATGAGCCGCTCCGCGCGTTGGAGGTGGCGGGCTTTGCAGGAGCCCCTCCCGTTGACCTTGAGGCGAGACTGGCCCCGTCCGCCAGCGTGGATGAGGCCCTGGTGAACAACGAGGCCCAGGCGCTGGTTGTGATCCACCCCGGCGCTACGGATCCTCGGCGGCGTTGGCCTGCCGAACGGTTCGCGGAACTGGCCGCGGCCTGCGCGGCTGATGGATGCCAGGTGCTGATCGTGGGCGATTCGAGTGAGCAACCACTCGCTGAACGGATCAGGGAACTCGCCGCCGTCTCCTCCCCCGGGATGGTCAGGTCAGTAGCAGGCGAGCTTGATGTGTCCGGACTGGCAGCACTGCTGGCCAGATGCACCGTGATGGTGGCCAATGATAGCGGGCCCCGGCACCTGGCTCAGGCGTTAGGCGCTCCCACTGTCGGCATTTACTGGGCAGGAAACGTTATCAACGCCGGCGCTCTGGGCCGGAGCCTCCACCGCGTGCATGCCTCCTGGACCACGAAATGTCCAAGTTGCGGGATTGATGTGACCCAGGTCGGCTGGACGGCCCCCCGCTGCAGCCATAACGACTCCCTGGTGGAGGAGGTTGCGGTCACCGCAGTCTATGAGGACGTTCGGGGCCTTACGGCCAGGAGCCCTCGTCTTCGTGGCAGATGAGCATCTCCCGGATTTCACATCCTTGAGGCTGGGACAGCACAAAAAGAATGGCCTGTGCCACATTGGCCGGATCATTCAAGCGGGAGTCGTCCTGGGGTTTGTACTGTTCCGGACGGTCATCGAAGAATCTGGTTTTCATTCCGCCTGGGATCATGGTGGTGACCCCTATCTCGCCGCCCGTCTCGGCTGCCAGAGCGTGGCTGAAGCCCACCACTCCGAACTTTGAGGCGCAGTAGGCCGAGGCCTCAGGCAGCGCCCGCTTTCCCAGGGTGGACGCGACGGTCACCGCCCTGCCTCGGGACGCCTTCAGGTACGGCAGGGCTGCGCGGACAACAGAGACCGTACCCAATAGATTGACCCCGATGACCTTCTCCCAATCCTCCGCGGCCACGTCCTCCAGTTTTCCGCAGCGGTCAATCCCGGCAGCGGTGACCACGGCATCAAGTCCATCAAGGGTCTCCGCCGCCTGCCGCACCGCCTCCTCGACTGCCCTCCGGTCAGAGACGTCCACTTCGTAAGCCTTTACGGCCGAGACGTTGCTGATGTCGCGGTCCAGCACCACGGGGGTCCCGCCGGCTTTCAGGACGGCGTCGACGACGGCGGCACCGAGTCCGGAGGCTCCCCCCGTCACCAGTACGCGGCAGGGGCGCATTGATTCTGCAGTCATGGTTTTCCTTCCGTTGGTGAAAAGTGGGGCGCTCAGCCAACTTTCAAGAGCGCTTCCGCAAGGTTCGACGTCGATCTGGCAGGGTGGTAAGGAACGGTGGTGCACCGCCCGCCCCAGCTTTCAACGAGCGCTGCTTCCGGCAATTCCGTGACGTCATAGTCTCCGCCCTTGACCCATAGATCCGGCCGCAGCTTGTCCAGGCATAGCATGGGCGTGTCCTCATCGAACACCATCACGGCGTCCACATATTCGAGGGCAAGGAGCATCTCTGTTCGGTCCTCCTGGCTGATGATGGGCCGGTGCTCGCCCTTGATGCGGCGTACTGATTCATCCGAGTTCAGGCACACAATCAGGCAATCCCCCAACTTCCGTGCAGCGGCGAGCGCCCGTGTATGACCAGCATGCAGCAGGTCGAAGCAGCCCCCTGTAGCAACCACAGTCCCGCCCGCCTCGTGCACATTGCGGGCAAGGGCCAGGGCATCGGTACCGCTGCCGTGCAGCTTCACGGGTTGGCGTTCCCCCGCCAGAGTGGCAACGCCGCCTGCTCCGAGGAACGCTGCTGCCTCCCGGACGGCCAGGACAGCGGAATCATCCACATTGTGGCCGGCCAGCAGGTGCACAACGAGGCTGGCGGCCAAGCGGTCGCCGGCACCGCAGGGGTCTGACACTGAGGTTGCGGGCGCGGGAATGGTCAAGGCAGGCCTGCCGTCCTCCCGCACGAGCACGGCTCCGCGCGCCCCCATCGTCACCAGCACCGCTTTACTGTGCCAGTTCCGCAAGAGTGCCGCCGCAATGTACCCGGGGTCTTCGCTTCGTTCACCACCCTTGGGCTCACTGCCCGTGAGCTCCCCTGGCCGTGCCGAGAAACCACGGGCTTCACTCAGGTTGGGGGTCACGGCCTGGACGCCGTGGACAGGCTGGGTCCCTGCCGGATGCGGGTCCCAGACGATGGGGATCTGCGAAGCCAGGGACTCCAGGACCATCCGAAGCTCCGGCGCGGCCGTCAGTCCCCTGCCGTAGTCCGCCACCACAATCGCCTTGGCCTGTTCGAGAGCGTGCAGCATCGGTTGGGTGACCGCAGGCACCGGTGGGGGCTCGCAGCCCTCGTCAAAGCGGACAACGGGGTGGCCGTCGGCCCGCACCCTGGTCTTGACCGGCGTCGGCGCTCCCGACGGTCCGGCGATGACGGTGACTCCGTCCAGGGCACGTTCCAGATGCGAGGCGGATTCGTCGTCGGACAGGACAGTCACCAGGGTGACGTGATGCCCGTCAGCGGCCAGCATCTTCGCCACGAGCCCTGCACCCCCGGCCCGGCGCTGGACAGACCCAACGTCCACTACGGGAACTGGGGCGTCCGGGCACAGACGCGTGGCGTGGCCGGCGAGATCAACGTCCAGCAGCACATCCCCCACCACCACTATCCTCACGGCCGGACCTCCCCGGACCGAAAGTGCGCAGGAGAGCCGGCCGTAAAGCCCGCTGCCCGCCTCGATACCTCAGCGTCAAACGCCCGGCAGATTGCGTGCAGTGCAATCAAATGCCCCTCCTGCGCATTGGCTGAAATGGCGTCAACAACCACCGCTTCATCGCAGGCTTCCGAGAGGGGATTGGGGCCAGGTCCTGTCAAGGCCCATGTGCTGATGTTCAGGGCGGCGGCGGTTTCAGCAGCCCTCAGGAGGTTGGGGCTTTTGCCGCTCGTCGAGAGCAGGATCAGCACATCCCCTGACCTGCCATGGGCCCTGACCTGGCGGGCGAAGAGCTCCTCAAACCCGTAATCATTGGCAATGGCTGTCACGGCCGACGTCTCCGCATGCAGGCTGATGGCCGAAAACGGCACCCTCTCGCCGTCGAACCTTCCTACCAGCTCGGCCGTCAGGTGCTGGGCCTCGGCAGCCGAACCGCCGTTGCCGGCGGCGAGAAGCCGCTGGCCGCGCAGCAGCCGCTGCGCCAGCTCCTGCCCCCAGGAAGCGAGCCGATCGGCCTGGCCGCGCAGGGATTCCAAGGCCGGGAGGACATTCTGCAGGTGAGCCTGCACAGCCGCCAGTGACTGATTGCCGTTGCTATCCACCAAGGGCACGGTTGCCAAGGGTGGGAACGGAAGCAATGCCGGAACGGCACCCTCCTTGACCTTCCATTCAGTAGTCACAGCGCTGCTCCTTTCACATGCTCCAGCTGACGGGATGCGGCGTTTCCTGCCATTGCCTGTTGATAGGCCTTCTCCGATTCCGCTGCCACCCTGTCCCAGGAATAGCGGGACCTGGCACGCTTCTCCCCGGCCTTGCCAAGGTCGGAGCGCAGCCCCGGGGCCCCGAGCAGTTCCGCCACCGCAGCCGCAATGGCTTCCGGATCCTTCGGTGGCACGTGCAGTCCTGTCTTGCGGTCCACCACTGTGTCCCTCAGCCCGCCTACAGCAGCAGCCACAACAGGAACACCGCAGGCCATGGCTTCCAGCGGCACAATTCCAAACGGCTCATACCAGGGTGTGCAGACCACGGCGTCGGCGCTGCGCAGGATTCCCGGCATAACCTCCCTGGGCAGTTGCCCGCGGAGGCTCACCTGATTCGCCACTCCAAGCTCCTGGGCAACGGCCATGAGCCGGCTGCCTTCCGGATCGGCACCGGTGACGGCTGCGTCACCCTCGCCGCCCACAATCAGCAGTTCGACGTCGTCGAATCCAGCGGCGCGAAGGAGCGGCAAGGCCTGAATCACCAGATCCACCCCCTTACGCGGAACCAGGCGCCCTACGGAGAGGATGCGGTAGGTACGGGGCCGCGTTTCGGAGTCGCCTGTGGCGGAAAACAGCTCCAGGTCCACGCCGCAGGGAGCAATTGAGATTTTCCCGGTGTTGATCCCCATGGCCTTCAGCTCGAAAACTTCGTCCGAGCACGTGGCGATGATCCTGTCAGCGGCCCGGCCCACGTACGGTTCCAGCCACTCGCGCTCTGCAGGGCTGGTGTCCTGGGCGCCCTGGTGGCGTCGTTTGACTGTTCCCAGGGCATGGAAGGTTTGAACCACGGGCACGTGCAGGCCTGCGTCTCCCCTTCTGGCTGCATCCAGCGAAGCCAGTCCGGACATCCAGAAATGCCCATGGACCACGTCGGGACGCCGGCTTCCCCAGTCCTGTGCAATCCCGTCGGCCAGCTTGCCCATAAAGGGGAGCAATTCATCCTTGGGAACGTGCTTCGCCGGACCCGCATCAACATGGACCACTTCGAGGCGAGGCATAATCCTGACCCTGGCCGGCAGATCGGCGGCATCGCGGCGCGTGTAAACAGTGACGTGATGGCCGCGGCGGGAAAGAGCAGTTGAGAGAGCTGCGACATGGACGTTCTGCCCGCCCGCGTCCACTCCGCCCAGCGCGGCCAGAGGACTCGCGTGCTCTGACACCATGGATATTCTCATTGCATTTTCCTCTCTTGCGCCGGAACAAGTACTTGTCCCCTCCGGAAACGCCGGCACGGAAGGCTGTCCAGCAACTCGTCCCAGGCAGCGAGGAAGGCATCCAGGCTGTAGTTCGCCAGGGCCGCCTCCCGCGCCGCCGCTCCCATCCGCCGTGCTTCCTCGGGATCAAGGATCAGCCTGTGCGCCCAGCGCCGGAGCTCCTCAACCTCGGTTGAAGCGACGCCGGCCCCAGGAGGAACCGCGCGGGCTGCCTCCGTCGTGGCCAAGGCAAGCACGGGCATGCCGAGATGCATCGCCTCCAGCAGTGACAGTCCCAGAGATGTCCAGCGCATCGGATGCAGGTAGACGCGGCAGCGAGCCAGTTCACGGTGGAGGGAGGGCGTCGGCAAGTCCCCGCGAAGCTTCAACCGCGACGGATAGATTCCCGTTTCAGCCGGCAGCCCGTCTCCGCCCATGCCGAACACCTGAAGGGGAGCGACCGACGCAAATCGTGCCAACAGGTCAGTGCCTGTCACCCTTCCACGGCGCACAGGTTCATTGACCACGACGCCCAGATCCGGGGTCTCCCCTGTGTAGAGGTAGCCCGGATCCGGGATGCCGTGCTCAATCACCACGGTGGGGGCCGCCCCGCTGTCCCAGAAGAGGTCGTTGAAATGGGTTACATGGACGATTGGAATGTTGTTCTGGCCAGAGAGCGGGTGGCTAGTCCATGGCACGTCACCCTTCGGTGTGTTGTGTTCCACATACACAGCCGGAAGCTCCGTGCCGGGCCTGCGGCCCAGAACACGCTGGACTTCGTCAATCTCTTCAGGCCGTTGGAGCACGACGGCGTCAATGCTGTCCGCGTCCAACGTGGCCAATGTGACTTCAGCCACCGAGGCAGGCCAGTTCCTGCCTGCGCGGCCCAGCCCCCATGGACCTCCTTCGGGAAGGGCCGGCAGGAGGTACTCGTGGCGTCCGCGGACGAACGCGTCCGTCCAGGAGCCGTGAACATGCCACATCAGGATTCTCATGGATGCCAGACCTTTCGCCGGGTACTGAGGGAAGACACTCCGCTGATCAGCCGTTCCACAGCATCCGCCACCTGCTCAGGCGCTACCGAGCTGAGGCAGGGATGCCCTGGTACCGGACATTCCCTTGCCCTGCTGAGCCTGCAGGCGGCGTTTTGGTCACCCAGCAGCTCCAGCGGAACTCCGTAGGGGGCCCAGCGGACGGCGGGAACCACGGGGGAAAAGAGGCAAACCACCGGTGTTCCCACAGCCGCGGCAAGGTGCGCCGGTCCGGTGTTTCCGGTCACTACGGCCTTGGCCCGGGCTAGGACACCGGACAGGGTCCGCAGGTCGGTGCGGCCGCCGAGGTCGATCCCGGACGGCCCTGCGACAGTTGCCGTCAGCGCCCTTTCACCCTGAGCGCCGGTCACCACCACCCTGTGACCTGCACCTTCGAGCAGTTCCACGGCAGCAGCATGATGCAGCGGCGGCCAGGCGCGTGCAGGCGCTGTTGCCCCCGGATGCACCACGATGTACGGCTCCTCCCCCACAAGGTCCGTGACGTCGGGGACGGGAACCACTTTGAGCTTGCCGTCGTCGCCCGGGGGTAGTTCGAATCCGGCGGCGCGTGCGATGCCAAGGGCACGCTCGGCCTCAGGTTGATCCTCGGGAAAATCTTCGCCCGGCCGAAGCCTGACATCCAGGAGAGAGCCGGGATAGTCCGTTGAGGCGCCCGTGATGCGGGTGACTCCGGCCAGGCGCAGCAGCAGTGCCAGCGGCAGCGGAGATTGATGAAAGGACGTGAGGATGACGGCTTCTGTAATCCTTGAGTGCCGGATGAAGTCGGTAAGGGTGTCCAGGTGCCGTGCGCTCACGGGTGGGGCAGGATTGGCGATCCAAGGGCACGCCCAGCTGAAGACCTCGGTGACGTCGGGAAGAATGGACGCCGCCGCTTCGCCCTGGGGCCCGCACAGCATGACAACGTCGTTGGCCCGTCCGGCGCCCGAGCGCCGGCCATGGGCAACTGCCCGAACGGCAGGACCCGCGAGCAGGACGTCGCCAACGCTGTCGAGGCGGGCCACCAGGACGCGGCTCACGGCGGACCGTCCAGGAGCATCCGGATTGCAGCGCTAAGGTCGGCGGCAACGTTCCCGACGGCGGCTTCCACCTCTTCGGTACGGGTCGCCGGCGTCGGGACAAGGACACCCCTGACACCAGCGGCTACCGCGGCATCCAGATCAGAGCCGATGTCGCCTATGTAAGCCGCCTCCCCCGGTGAGATTCCCAGGCGGCGGCAGGCGGCAATGAGCATTCCGGGGGCCGGCTTCCTGCAGCCACAGCCGTCCTCGGGCGCATGCGGACAGATCTCCCAGACATCGAAGGGCCCCAGCAGCTCCTCGATGCGCGAATTGACGCTGCTGACCTGGCTTTGGGTCAAGAGACCACGGGAAATTCCGGATTGGTTACTGATGACGCCGGTGGCCAGGCCCAGTGCGCGCAGCTCCCGCAAAACAAGGGCGGCATGACCCATGGGTTCCACCAGGTCCGGGTTCCCGTTGTAGGGCACGTCCTGTACCAGCGTGCCGTCCCGGTCGAACAGGACAGCCCGAAGCGGTAATGAGTTGTCACTTCCCATATCCAGTCCGTTCCCCGTTACAGTCCTTGCTAAACAAGTCGGGCAGTACTTCTCTTGGAGCTAGACTCCAAGCTTGGGGAAAGGACACGGATTGAACGGTCATTCGGTGCAGCAAGACAAGCCTGAACTGCTGGTGTTGAGGGCCCTCAAACTCGGAGACCTGCTGGTTGCGGTGCCGGCGTTGCACGCGTTGCGCCGCGCCTTCCCTGACCACCGTCTTCGCTATGCTGCCCAGGGCTGGCTGACCGAGGCACTCCAGCTCGTCGGTGGTTTTGAACTTCTGCCGACCCATGGGCTGGACGAGCCGATTGCGGTCGAGCCCGGCACCGTGGATGTAGCAGTCAACCTGCACGGAAGCGGCCCGGAAAGCCAAGAGCGTATAGAAGAACTCAGGGCCCGCCACACCATTTCCCACGTCTCCGAGCGCAGGGCCGGGCCGCGGTGGCAACCTGATCTCCATGAGCGGGAGCGGTGGACGCGGCTGCTGCAGTGGCATGGCATCGAGGCTGACCCCTTGGACTTTCGCCTCAACCGTCCGGCAGTGCATACAGATACGCCCGATGCCACCGTAATTCATGTAGGCGCGGCCTACGGCAGCCGGCTCTGGCCTGTCGACAGGTTCGCTTCCGTGGCCTGGAAGCTGGCGGCCTCAGGGCACAGCATCCTTTTTACAGGAAGCTCAGCCGAACGCGAGCGGGCGTTGATGGTCTGCCGCAGGGCTGGCCTCGCCGCTACTGCGGTGGTAGCTGGGCAACTGACACTGAGCCAGTTCGCTGCAACCGTGGCCGACGCCCGGCTGGTCATCTCGGCCGACACCGGGGCAGCACACCTGGCCTCCGCTTACGGCAGGCCGTCAGTGGTGCTGTTCGGCCCCGCGCCACCCGAGATCTGGGGCCCCCCGCCGGGCCCGCATGTAGTGCTGACCAAGGCAGAGGCAAGACGTGGAGACACCTTTGCCGCTGATCCTGACCCCGCAATTCTGGGCGTGACCAGTCAGGAGGTGCTGGAGGCCGTCCGCGGCCTGGGCCTGCTGTGAACGTCGCCGTCGAGCAGCCGTTGCTGAAGCTGGACCAGAATCTTTGAGAGCCGTCGCGAGACCTGCATTTGGGTCATCCCCACTCTCTGGCCCAGTTCACTTTGTGACTCTTCCAGGAAATAGCGCCGGTACAGCAGCTGCCGGTCCGCTTCGCTGAGTTCCTGGATGGCTTCGCTGAGGCTCAGAAGTTCCTCGAGCCGCTCAGGGGAGGCATCCGGAGAAACAAGCATCTCAACGGGAGGCGGCGCATCACCGTGCACATCTACTGCATCCAGGGAGTCCGGACGCAAGCTGGCTGAGGCAGCCAACGCTTCCCGGACAGAGGCGACGTCGGCACCCAGTTCCCGGGCGATTTCGGCGTCCGTGGGCGTCCTTCGCAGCCTCTGCGACAGCAGCGGCTCGGTCCGCAGGATCTCCGTGCGAAGGTCCTGGATGTGACGCGGTGGCCGAACCACCCAGCACCGGTCCCGCAAGTATCGTTTGAGTTCACCAGTGATGGTGGGGGTCGCATAAGCGGGGAAACTCCCGCCCCGGCTCTCATCGAAGCCCCGCGCGGCCTTCACCAAGCCCAGGTAGGCAACCTGATTCAGGTCCGCCCGTTCGCGCCCCCTGGAGACAAACCTTGCGGCGAGGGACTCCGCCAGGTCCAGGTAGGTGAGAACCAGGTGATTCTGGAACGTGAGTTGAATCTGGCCTTGCTGGTTCTGTCGCGGCTGGTTGTGCCCCGGCTGATTGTGCCCCGGCTGATTGTGCGCCGGCTGGCTGAGCGTCGGCTGATTGTGCGCCGGCTGATTGTGCCGTTGCTGGGTGTGCGCAGGCCGGGCATGTACAGGCCGGTTTTGTGCCGGCCGGGTGCTTCGTCCGGTTGCCGGGAGCAACGGCAGGGAAGGCTGGGTTTCCCGCATGTCGTTCGTTCCTTCGTGCTGGAGCGTTCGAAAAGCCCGTGGCAAGACTTATCAGTAGCGAACCATAAGGTTGCTTATTAAACAATGCCCGGTAGCGTTATTCGAAGAACTTGTCTGAACCTGGGAACGGTGCCATTGGCACTTCTGGAGCCTGGCCACCAGTTGAACGGAAGGACCATCCGAGATGCGCGTCGTTATCGTAGGAGGCAGCGGCAATGTTGGAACGGCCGTGCTGCGCAGGCTTCAAAAGGAGCGTTCGGACAGGCCTGATCTGGAACTGGTCGGAGTGAGCAGACGCGTTCCCGACTCCTCCAAGCCACCATTTAACGGCGTTTTGTGGCACGCCCTGGATGTTGGGGCAGAAGAAGACGGACACCGGCTCAGTGCGGCCCTCAAAGGTGCAGATGCAGTGGTGCATCTCGCATGGCAGGTTCAACCAAACCACGATCTGGACCGGCTCTACCGCACCAACGTGACTGGCACGGCAAACATGCTCAGGGCAGCCAGGGATGCCGGCGTAAAGCAAATCGTGTGCGCTTCCTCAATCGGCGCATACAGCCGGGCGGCCAGCAAGGAATCCAGGGTAGACGAGAGCTGGCCGGTTGGCGGCATCCCCGGCTCGCACTACAGCAGGCACAAGGCGGAGCAGGAGGCCCTGCTGGACAGCTTCATGGCAGAGAACCCCGCCGTTGTCGTGGCCAGGCTAAGGCCGGGTCTGACTTTCCAGCGTGATGCGGGATCCGAGATCGGAAGGTACTTCCTCGGCCCGCTGATCCCGAAACTCCTGCTGGGCAAACCCAGGACGCCCATCCTTCCCGTTCCCCCACAGTTTGTTTTCCAGGCCGCACACGCCGACGACGTTGCTGACGCCTACTGGCGGGTTCTTGACCGCGGAGCGGAGGGCGCCTTCAATATTGCCGCCGAACCCGTGGTGACGCCACAGGGGTTGGCTGCGCTGTTCCACGCAAAGCGCTGGTTGCCTATCCCTGTACGCATGGTCCACGCTGCAGCGGATCTCAGCTGGAGGCTCCATTTACAACGAACCGACGCCGGCTGGGTGGACATGGCGGAAGGGGCTCCCATCATGGACACCACCCGGGCCAAGGAAGTTCTCGGCTGGACACCCCAGGTATCCTCACTGGATGCCATCAGGGAAGTACTGGCAGGGCTCGGCTCGGGGCAGGGGGTAGCAGCATCGCCCGCCATGCACCCGCGGCCGCTACCGGGACCGGCTGGGCTTCGGAGGCAGGCGATGCGCAGGGTGGCGGTCCGCAGTGGAGCCTTGCGAAGCGAGGCTTTACGTCGCCAGGTGCTCCGTACGCCCGGCGGACAGTAGCAACAGGCCTAAGCGCAAGTAATGCCTGGCTGCCAAGCCGCCAGGCATTACTGAGGGGCCTGTTTCAGTGCCCTAACGGCCGCCGTCGTCCTGCCTGCCGCTGTCTTTGGCTTCACGGTCAGCGGCATCGCGGTCAGCAGGGCCCCGGTCAGGAACACCATGTTCAACATGGCTCTGATCACGGCCGGGGGCCTGATCCCGCCGGCTCTTTGAGTCAACGTTGGGATCCAGTGAATCAGCACGCTGCCGCCGTTCGGCCGACTCATCGCGGAGCGACTCAGCCTCCTTTTGACGTTTCTCAGCTTCCTGGCGCATCCTCTCGGCATCAACCTGAGCCTGTTCGGCATCTGCGCGGGCCTTGATGGCATTGGCCTCACGCTCGCGGGCGTCGAGTTCGATATTTTCTGCCTTGCGGCGCATCTCGTCCGCCTGTTGACGCTGTTCGGCTACGTGCTTGTGGTGTAGTTCCTCTTTGCGCTTCCGGGCAGCCATCAGTCCCAGAACGAGCGCCGCCACAACGATGATTCCTATCACGATCCACACCCAGGCCATTGCATCCATGGGATATTCAACCCTTTCAAATTCGCGCAAGATCCGGCGATTTTTCATTGCCGTCCTTACTGTTCAGCAGTACCCAACCCGTCCGCTTGAAAGATCTTAGAAAGGGTACTTACTATTCGATAGTAATCATGCTTACTATTTAGTGCCAGTAATGCTGGTTCTTGATCAGCAGCCGACCTTTTGAGAAAGAGAGCGAAGATGACAGAGAACCAATGGCCGCAGGACGGAAGCTACGGCACCGCTCCGGCCGATGCGCGATCGACCGACCCGTACGACCCCGCTTACCCAGCAGGAACAACCACTTCCGCAGGGATGCAGTCCGGTGAGGAGACCGGGTCATCCAAAAAGGACGCCATGAAGACTGAGGCCGGGGAAGTCGGCAGGCAGGCCAGCGACTCTGCCAGGAATGTGGCGGAAACGGCAAAGACTGAGGCATCAAATGTTGCAACAGAGGTCAAGACGAACGCCAAGGACCTGCTGTACCAAGCGAAGTCCGACCTGAGAGACCAGGCAGGAACCCAACAGCAGAAAGTAGCTGACGGGCTGCGCTCCATTTCCAGCCAACTGCACTCCATGGCCTCGGCTCCTGATGAACAGGGTGTTGCATCGGATCTGGTCCGACAGGCAGCAGAACGCTCCTCCTCAGTTGCTTCCTGGCTTGAAGCAAGGGATCCGGGCTCGCTGCTGGATGAAGTAAAGTCCTTTGCCCGCCAACGTCCGGGAACCTTCCTCCTGCTCGCGGCCGGAGCAGGCGTCCTGGCTGGCCGCTTGACCAAGGGCTTGACCGCCGGTTCAGCTGATTCCGGAATGGGCACCAGCACCGGTCGCAGTACCGGAATGGCTGAGCCAATGCCCGGAGGGATGGCAGTTCCACCACCGCCGGTCCAATATCCGGCTCCCACAACGAGCACGGCAGGCGCCGCAACAGGGACTGGAGGCCAAACGTATCCGCCGAATCCCGTGGAAGGCGCAGGAACCACGAGCGGTCAGTGGGCCGATGACCCGCTGGCAGGCGACCGCGTTGGTGAGAGCCCCTTATCGGGAGGCACAACTGACGATCCATACCGCGACGATCCGTTTGATGGTGGGCGTCGATGAGCAGCCAGGTACCGGAGCCTCCTCCCTCTGAGGCGCACATGAAAGCGGACAACTCCTCACTGGGCGATCTGCTGGGCGATGTCACCAGGGATATTTCCACCCTGATGCGCCAGGAAGTTGAGTTGGCCAAGGCTGAGATCAAGCAGTCAGGAACCCGGGCCGGGAAAGGTGCAGGTCTTTTGGCCGGCGCCGGCGTAGCCGGACATTTCGTCCTGCTGTTCCTCTCCGTGGCTCTCTGGTGGGGACTGGGCAACCTGATCGGGCACGGCTGGTCCGCCGTCGTCGTCGCCGTAATCTGGGCCATCATCGCAGCCATCCTCGCGTCCATGGGCCGCAAGGAACTCAAGGCGATCAAGGGCATGCCACAGACAGCGGAAACGCTCCAGGAGATTCCACCCACCCTGAAACCAAATACCTAGATCGAGCAAGGACACACGATGACCGAAAACCCGGACGCAATCCGCGCCGACATAGAAGCAACCCGCACGCGGCTAGGCACCAATGTGGATGCCGTGGCAGACAAAGTCACACCGTCCAATATCGTCCACCGCCAGACCGACAAGGTAAGGGAAGCCGTTTTTGGAGTTAAGGAGAAAGTCATGGGAGCAGCCGAGAACACCGCTGACCGTATGCATTCAGCCCAGCAAGGCGGCGGCTCCGCCCTTAGTGACGCCGGTGCCGCCATCAGTGATGCACCCCAGCAGGTTAAGGCAAAAGCCCAGGGTAATCCGCTCGCTGCCGGGCTGATCGCGTTCGGCGCCGGAATGCTCCTCTCTTCACTGATCCCGGCAAGTGAGAAGGAACGTGAGGCGGCCCAGCAAGTCAAGACAGCCGCCGAACCCCTGACCACGCAATTGACGGAAACAGCCAGGGACATGGCCCAAGGACTGAAGGAACCTGCCCAGGAGGCCATGGAAAACGTCAAGACTACTGCGGCAGAGGCCACCGAACACGTCAAAGGCGAGGGCCAGATGGCAGTGGAGGACGTCAAGTACAAAACAACAGACGCCAAGGACAACGTCCAGAAGGCCTGAGCATGCCGCGTTCGGCCAGGCCGGCGGCCCGCATTCGCGGGCCGGCCGGCCTGGCCGTTTACTCTTCCCCTCACTCCTAGCGAAAACGCCCCACAAGGAAATCCGGCAGATTTGAGGATCGTTCCCATGGCCAGAAACAACTTCTCTGCGAAGAACAGCTCAAACGCAGGCACCGAGTCAGCTGACAACAGCACAGCGAAGGCCCGAACAGCCCCGGCCCCCGATGATCCGCGCAAACCGGACAGTCCCGACGACGTCACCAAGCCCTCCTGGAAGTACATTGCACGGAAGACGCTCCGGGAGTTCACAAGGGACCAATGCCAAGACCTGGCTGCGGCCCTGACCTACTTTGGTGTGCTGTCGCTTTTCCCTGCTCTGCTGGCGCTGGTGTCGTTGCTAGGTGTTTTTGGCCAGGCGGAAAGGACAACTTCCGGCCTGCTGGATATTGTGCAGGGTATTGCGCCCGGCGGCACGGTCGACTTCATCCGGCAACCGGTGGAGGAGCTGGTCAACTCCCCCGCTGCTGGTTTCACGCTGATCATCGGCGTCCTGACCGCCCTCTGGTCTGCATCCGGATATGTGGGAGCCTTCGGCAGGGCAATGAACCGGATCTATGAGATCGACGAAGGCCGCGGCGTCGTCAAACTTCGCGGCACAATGCTGGGTGTCACCGTCGTGACCGTGCTTCTCGTGGCGGTGATCGCGGCCATGCTGGTTCTCAGCGGTCCTGTTGCCGAGGCCGTAGGAAGCGCCATTGGATTGGGCGGAGCCTTCCTGACCACCTGGAACATCCTGAAGTGGCCAGTCATCGTGCTCCTGGTGGTGGTGGCCATTGCCATCCTGTACTACGCCACCCCCAACGTGAAGCAGCCCAAGTTCCGCTGGATGAGCATGGGCTCGTTCATTGCCCTCGTGGTGTCGTTCCTGGCTACTCTCGGCTTCGCCTTCTATGTCGCCAACTTCGCCAACTACAACAAGACCTATGGCGCCCTCGGCGGCGTCATCATACTGCTGCTGTGGCTCTGGATCCTGAACATGTCGCTCCTCTTTGGGGCAGAGTTCGACGCCGAGATGGAACGCGGACGGCAGCTCCAGGCGGGCATTGAGGCCGAGGAGACCATCCAGCTGCCGCCCCGGGACACCAAAAAGAGCGACAAAATGCAGGAAAAGGAAGAAGAAGACATCCGCCAGGGACGGGAACTGCGCGAACAGCACGCCGGCCAGCAGGAAGGCAAAAACAACGGCGCGGAAGGCAACGGCCGGCCCCGCGGCCGCTAGTCGCCAGTGCCAGTCGCTAAAAATCATCAGGCATGGGCCTCTGCCCTAGTAATCCTGCGGCTCTTGGCGTTTACTTGGTTCCACCTTCGCGCCGATGCAATCCAGGGAGGCCGCAATGCCGGGAGCCGCAGAATGGAACGAGAACCGCATCCTTGCGGTGGGTTTCGACGGGTCCGAACAGTCCCAGCTTGCTGTCAGGTGGGCAGCTGAACATGCAGCTGACCAGAACCTGAAACTGCGGATAATCCACGCCTGGGTGTGGCCTGTGTTCACCAAATCCCTCGGACCCGTCAAGGGTGTATCTGGCAGCGGGCTGCGCCATGCCGCTGAAGCTACGTTGCAGGAGGGTGTGGACCTGGCGCACGAGGTATCGGGCGAATTGGAGGTTGAAGGCGTTTTCGAGGCAGGCCTCCCGGGTCAGGTACTCAGGGACGCCACCAAGGACGCCCGCCTGCTCGTGGTGGGGCACCGGGGCATAGGCGGCATCGTTGGCCAGCTGGCAGGTTCAGTCTGCCTGGACCTCGCCGGGCACTCGCCGTGCCCCCTTCTGGTTGTGCGGTATCCCCACCGGGGAGGCGAGCCGGTGCTGGCAGCGCTCAGCACTGCACCCAACAGCGAAGCCGTGATCGTGGACGCACTCAGAATGGCGCGCGCATTGAAAACCTCGCTGGAGCTGGTCCACGTCGACGTAGAAAACGGACACCACCACGAACCTCACGGCCGGCACTCGCCGCTCCATGGGCAAGCGCTGGTGGACCATGCGGTTGAAGCCGCCCGCGAATTGGCGGAAGATGTGGCTGTTTCCGGCATCCTTCGGCAAGGCCACCCCATCTCCCGGGAGCTTGCCGCCGCGTCAGCCAACGCGGATCTGCTGGTCCTGGGAGCCCACCGCCGGGAGGGTGGACCCGGGCGCACCGTTTCAGCCCTCCTCCCGCGGGCACTGTGCAATGTGATGATCTCGCGATAAGGGATTACCGGGTCAGCTGATTACCTCACCACGGCAAGGGCGAAGCCGTCCCAGCCCTTGGAGCCCACGGTTTGGATCACAGTCGCATCCAGCCGGGGGTTCTCCCCCATGATGTGCAGCGCATCAAGGATGCCGGGGGCGTTGACGTTGTCCAGTTCGGGCTCCAGCACAGCGCCTTCCCATACCACGTTATCCATGACGATGGTGGTTCCTGGCCGGCCAAGGCGGATTGCCCAGTCAAGGTAGTGCGGATCGTTTTCCTTGTCTGCATCGATGAAGACAAAATCAAAGGGTCCCCGCGATTCAGCCTCCAGCAGGGGCAGAGTCTCCAGCGCGGCGCCTACACGGATCTCCACTTTGTGTCCCACGCCTGCAGCGTCCACGTTTGCCCGGGCAACTTCGGCATGCCGTTGGAGGTATTCGCACGTCACCAGCCGGCCGTCGTCGGGCAGTCCCTGGGCCATCCAGATGGTGCTGAAACCGGCCAGGGTGCCGATCTCCAGCACATTCCGGGAACCGGACAGCTGTACGAGCAACTTCAGCAGCTTCCCTGCGTTGGGTGCCACCTCAATCCTGGGCATGCCCGCTGCGGCCGCGGACACCACCGCCCGCTGAAGCCCAGGATCAGGATGGACGACGACGTCGGTCAGGAAGTCTTCCACTGCGGTCCAGTTTGACTCGGCCTTGTGCTCGATCATCCGCCCAGTCTGGCAGTTTGCAGGCACGCGCGGAAGCATGCACGCGGATGACGGGATTTATCGGCTTTCGCTGATGGCCTTTTCCAGGCGCTCAACTTTGCCGGACAATTCTCCGGAGTAACCTGGCCTGATATCCGCTTTGATGACAAGGGACACCCTGCTGCCGAAACGGCCCACGGCTTCGGTAGCTTCCTTTACAACAGCGAAAACCTCGTCCCACTCACCCTCAATGGTGGTGAACATGGAGTCCGTCCGATGGGGAAGTCCCGATTCCCGGACGATTTTCACGGCGGCGGCGACGGCGTCGTGAACGGAACCGTCAGCAGCGTTAGTAGAGGAAGCAGCAGAGGAAGCGGGGTTTCCTCCGGCGGGCGTGCCCGAAGGGGCGACGGAGAATGCAAGCAACATGCGTCCAGTGTTTCATGCCCCCTGCGTCATATAGAGTGCCTACCAATCAGTAACCCATAACCTTGAAAAATGAACGTGGCAGTAGAGCGTAAGCCCCTCCGTGCTGATGCTGCACGCAATGTAGATAAGATCATCAGTGCCGCGAGGCAGTGTTTCCGTGAGCATGGTCCTGACGTTCCTCTTCAGACCATTGCAGAAACGGCCGGGGTTGGACCCGCAACACTTTTCCGGAACTTCGCCGACAAGGAACAGCTGGTGTTGGCCGCTCTCAACCGACAGCTCCGGCTTCATGTCGATCCCGTCATCGACGAGGCCCTCTCCGGACAAGATGCCGCTGCAGGCCTCTTCAGCGTCATAGACGCCCTTATGACCGCAGCCAGCGAGGACGCCAATCTGCTCGGCGCTGTTGCCGGGCGGAGGCAGCTGCTCACCGGCATCACCGGCGGGCTCATCGAGTCTGTGGGTGTCCTGCTGGGCCGGGGGCAGGGCCAAGGAACACTTCGCGAGGACATTTCACTTACGGACCTCTTCAGGCTGCTGGCCATGCTGATCGGGGTAGTGGACACCATGGAGCCCGGCTCTGACGCCTGGCGCCGCCCCGTTGCGCTGATCGAGGACGCCATACGCACCGAGCGTCCCCGGCGCCCTCTGCCTGCCCAATCCCCGCTGCCGGGTCTGCAGCTGGCCTGACTGGCAGCCCTGGTGCCCGGCGATGCTCGCAGGTAGTTTATTGAGGTCCCGGTCTACGCGGGTCCCGGTCTACTCCGAGTCCCCCGGCTCATTTTCCGTACGTTCGCCGTCGTCGTGGGCGCGTCCGGCGTCCTCTGATTCCCTGCTGTAGGATGCGCGCCCACCCCGGGAATCAAGCTCGTCCAGGCGTTCGTTCAGTGCATGGCTCAAGATGTCACGCTGAAGCGGCGGCAAGGCTATGGCTCCATGGATGTAGGCCTCGACTTCAAACTGGCCTGCAACCCCTCCAATGCTGAAATACCTCAGCCAAAGCTCTTCAATCCGAAGGTCCGCGTCCCTCAGCGTCTCTTCGAACCGAAGCCTTTGCTCATCCTCGTCTTTGCCCAGGGCCAAAGCGCACCCCCCGATCACCTGCCGGCTATGCGGGTGGAAGAAACCAGTTCCGCTGAAATCTCGCGCAATGGTTTCCGGTCCCGCCGCGATTCTGTCAGCAGCTGCTGCATGGCAGAGGCCTCATCCATCCCATACCTCGCCATAAGGACCCCTCTGGCCGCCGCAATCATTTCGCGCCCCGCCAAGGCATCCTGCAGCATCTCGCTGAGGCTCTGAGCGCTTTCCCGGGCCTGGACGTTGATGATGAAGATGGAGGCCTGTGCGGCAAAAAGTTCCATCAGCTCCACGCTTGACGCGTCGAAGGTGCTCGCCTCACGGGCGTAAACCTTCACAGCGCCAAGGACCGAATCACCCGCAAGCAGAGGCGTACTGACTACGGACGCCAGCCCAAGCTCAGCAGCGGCTTCCAGCCAGTCCGGCCATCGCGTATCCGTGCGGACATTCTCAACCAGCACCGGCTTCCCGGTGGCCCATGCCTGAAGACAGGGACCCTCTTCCACAATGTACTGCGCGTTATCGGCTGCCTCCACCAAAGGATCAGAGGCCGCGGCGGTCCGCTTCCGTCCGGCGGCGTCCACCAGGGTGACACCGGCACCCACTGCGCCAGGTATTGCAGCCTGGGCTGCGGCAGTAATGAGTTCGAGGGCACGGGAAACCGTCTCCTCGGTAAGGAGAAGATCATTTGCCCTCGCGAAAACGGCGGCAAGCTCGTCGGCAAGTGGAAGACCTACCACCATGACTGCCTCGATTGCACCAACTCCGCCACCTTCCATCTCTCCCAAGCCCACTTCCAGCATATCCCCGTACCGAAGCCGGAGCGCCGGATGACTGCGCCTTGTTTGCAGGGCTGCCGTAAGCCTGCGGCAGCCCGTCAGAAGTCAAAGTGCGTGCTGTTATCGCCTGACAGTGAGGTGTCGTAGTTCCGCAGGATCTCCTCGGCAACAACCCGGAGCTTGACGTTCCGGTTATTGGAAACCCTGGTCAGGATTGATATTGCCTCGGCTTGTGTGCACCGGCTTTGGCCCATGACGATACCGGACGCCAGATTGATGCTGGTCCGGGACTTCATGGCGGCCAGGACATCATCCCTGAGCTCCTGCGAGGCACCTATCCTGACGGCCAGCCTGAGCGCTTTCCCCCCTTGGCAGGCATAGGTCTGGCACTGGCGGATGATCTCCTCAGTAAAGGCATCCGCTTCCGGGGCGAAGAAACTCAAAGAGGCAGTGGCCCCGTGCTCGAGCGCCAACGGGACCCCGAGGATACTCAGCTGGCCGCGATCAGCGACCAGCTGATTGTAGCGGCCCCACCGTGTGTCTGTCCTGGTATCACGTACCACCACGACAGTGGACTCCCGCACAGCCTGGAGGCACGGGCCGTCCCCGAAGGCCTGCTGGATCTCGTCCAGTTGACGTACCTCCGGGCAGCTGCCGGCCACCGTCACGGACTTACGCATACGGGTAAGGGCTACTGCACAGCTGACGGGAAATCCTGCTGCTTCGGTAATGGATGCCGCAGAAAGCACGGACATCTCCTGCAGGAAAGCGCCGACGTCGTTGCTGTCCAGGACGAGGTCCTGAAGGCGCTGGAAAAAAATCTGATCCACTTCAACCCCCTTATGGAATGGATCCAAACTCAGAAAAAGAAACATGCTGTTGTGGGTCGCGCCACATTTCAATAGACTTTTTGTGGGTTACGCAGTCAGCCCCAGATCCTCGGTATTGGAGCTAGTAATGTCCGTGCAACTGCAACGCCATCTCCAGCCCGACTGCTTCCGCCCGGAATTTCCACGTTTGGCAGCCCGGCGACTCATTGCCCCAACCTCTTCGCTACGGCTCACGGCGGCGGCATCATGAACCGCCCCCAGCTGGTCCACTACATCAATGACTCCCGGGATCCCGGGGTTGTCCTCTCCGAGGCTACGGTGCGGGAACTCGAGCAATTGGTGGACGCCCTGTACCGGAACCTGGACACACCCGAACCTGAGTTCGGCGCCCAAGTCTGGTACGAGCTCGCTTCCGAAGAGCTGGAACGCCGGAAGGATCGGAAGTTTCCTGACGCCTATGGTGCCGCCTGAAACAAGACTCCCTGAGCCGTGACCGCCAAAATTGTGGTCACCTGAACTCAGGGGCGCGATGGGCCATCCTGTCATTCGGAAGGTCCGTCTTGTGCCCCGGCAGGTTTATCCTGCGCTTCCTTCAAGTGCTGCTGCAGCTTCTCTTCGGAGTCCCGACGACGGCGGGACACATCCTGTAAGTCACGGTTGGACTCGGATCCTGTCGTGGGCGGAGAAACCCGTGGCTGCGCGCGCGTATCGTCATCGTCCCCTGCTTCAGCCGGGACGTTTTCTTCAGTCATTCTCGAATACTGGCATATTTCAAGTTTCGCCGGATAGGGCCTTAGGGCCGTAGAAAAGAGCGGCATTCTCCCCCGCGCCTTCATCAAGCCCTTCATCGGAGGCGGGAACGGCCCCAAATGGCCCGTTGAAGGCTCGAGTTAATTCCAGCCCAGGAGCCTTAGCCCTGCTGCAGCCGCAGCACCGGCCAGGACCACTACGAGAAACGGCGCCCTGAGGCAGAGCGCTATTGCTGCGGCGGCGAGCGCTCCGACTCGGGCGTCGAGGGTCACTGATTGACCTGCTGCCACCGTGTTGACGACGGTCAGGGACGCCAGAAGTCCGATGGTCATTGTGCCGGCGATCCTCGACATACGCGGGTTCCTGAGCAGGCTGGCCGGAACAAAGTAGCCAGTTAGCTTCCATAAATACCCCAGGAGGCAGGAGACCAGAAGCCAGATCCAGAGGCTCATCGCGCACCTTCCTCAGGAGCAGTCTTCTGCCCTGGTGCCGTGGCTTCATGCCGGGGGTGACTATGAAGGTGGTGATGATGGCGTTCGGCATAGGGATCGACGTCCGGCTCCATGCCCTCGTCGCTGCGACCATGGCTGAACCAGCCAATCGCTGCTGCGACCACCGCCGCGATCAGAATCGGCACCCCTGACGGCACCAGAGGAACCGCGAGCACGGTGGCGAGAGCGCAAACAGCAGCGATGGCAACCGGCTCCCGGCCTTTGAGCCGTGGCCACAGCAGACCCAGGAAGGCGGCCACGGCTGCGCCGTCGAGGCCCCATTGCTTCGGGTCGCCAAGGGCGCTTCCGGCGAGGGCTCCTACCGCTGTAAAGATGTTCCAGAGGACATAGATGCCAATCCCCGCCGTCCAAAATCCACGCTGCTGCTCAGCAGGATCGGTCTGGCCGGTACTGGTCGCTGTGGATTCATCAATGGTGATGTGCGCTGCTACGTACTTCCGCCATCCGCTTGGCCGAAGCAAGGCGTTGAGCTGCATCCCATAGATGCCGTTTCGCATACCCAACAGGGTGGCGGCACTCATGGCGGCAATCCCGGTCCCACCGCCTGCAACAACACCGATGAACGCGAACTGCGAGCCGCCGCTGAACAAGAGCAAGCTGAGTGCCATGGTCTGGAAAAAGTCCAGGCCGGAAGACACGGACAGTGCACCAAAGGAGATGCCGTAAAGGCCTGTGGCGATGCTGATGGAAATGCCCACGCGCACAGCCGGGGACTTAAGGAGGGTCATGCTCTAAATATCCGTTTCCTAAAGCTGTGCCAAAACCTGCGCAGGCCGGTTGGTGGTGATTTCGTGAATCCCCAGCCCTTGGCAAAGTGCCACATCATTTTCTGAGTCCACCGTCCACACCCTGAAACGGCGGCCCGATTCAAGCCAGCGCTGCACTGCCCTGGCGTGCTGACGGACGTAATCGATCCCCGGACCCGCCATGCCTACTTCACCCTCGTCGAGAATTCTCTCCCCTTCGAGCTGGGCTGCCTTCATGACGTTGGCGACTGCCCCGCCGGTGAACGGGCCAAGTCCCAGTTCTTCGCGGATCTCTTCAACGTTGATGTCATCCACCAATTGGCAAATGTAGTCACCGGGTACGGATTTCCGCAGATGTCTCACGGAGTCGGGGCTGAAGCTCATGAAGGATACGGAAACGTTGTCCACCGCGGAAGAGCGCGAATCCCATCCCTCGGCCCTGAGCACTTCAAGCACCCGGTCCTCGAGCTTCAGCTGATAAGGGCTCGGGTGCTTGAGCTCAATGGCCAAGCCGATGGGCCTGGCCGCTGCGCGGAGGATATCCAACAACTCGGGCAGGGTCAGGAACTGTTCTGACCTGGCACCGTACTCGGTGGGAATTCTGGCGCCCTTCCAGGAGGAAAAATCCAAGAGCCTGAGCTCGTCCAGGGTCCGTTCCGCCACGGGCCCGGTGCCGTCGGAGGTACGGTCCAGGTTTGCGTCGTGCAGCAGGACAACGTGCTGGTCCTTTGTGAGGTGGACGTCGCACTCCACACCGTCGGCACCTTCGGCAATAGCCCGCAGGTACGCCGCGCGGGTGTGCTCGGCGAAAGCGGCACTCGAGCCGCGATGGGCATAGACCAGGGGACGAACGGGTCTGGACTCGTCGATTGTCATGCTGCCACGTTATCGGACACCTGTTAAAGATGCGGCGCTAGGCTGGGCACATGCAGGTGAATACTGAGGCAACCACCGTTCCGGCCGCTCCCGGACGCGTATCCAACACCGAAACCGAGGCGGCAACCGGTGACGCCATCAAGGCTGCTGCCCTCCGCAGGATGAAACTGCTCGCATTGGCGATGCTCATTGCCATGGCCGTTATCTTCGTCTTTGCGTTCGCCCTTCAGGAGGAATATCCGTGGCTGCAGTATGTTCGCGCGGCTGCTGAGGGCGGAATGGTGGGTGCGCTTGCTGACTGGTTCGCGGTAACTGCCCTGTTCAAGTACCCCATGGGTATCAGGATCCCGCACACGGCTATCATTCCCCGGAGGAAGGACCAGATCGGCGCCTCGCTCGGTGAGTTCGTCGAGACCAACTTCCTGTCCGAGCAGGTGGTGCAGGAGAAGCTTGCCAGCGTGGATGTCGCGAGGAAGGCGGGCTCCTGGTTGGCTGGCCCGGGCGGTGCCGAACGAGTCGCGAAGGAGGGTGCCGCCGTCATCCGCGGGGCGTTCAAGGTTCTGAATGACGACAACGTCCAGGCAGTCATTGAAGGCATGGTGCGGAAGCACCTGCTGGCGCCGCCGTGGGGACCGCCCGTAGGACGGCTCGCCGAGCGGATTTTCGCCGACGGCCACCACCATACCCTCGTGGACCTTCTGGTGGACAGGACCGTGGATTGGGTAGCGCAGAACCATGAGACGGTGACCAGGCTGGTCTCACAGCGCTCCCCGCAATGGGTGCCGCAGTTCGTGGACGGGCTGGTGGGCGACAAGGTGTATGTGGAGGTGTTGAAGTTCGTCCGGGCAGTGCAAACGGATCAGCAGCACCAGGTAAGGAAGTCGATCGATACCTATCTCAACGACCTTGCGCAGGACCTCCAGCATGATCCCGTGATGATCGCCCGGGCAGAAGGGATCAAGGCCCAGGTGCTCGGCGATCCCGAAGTCCGCGAGCTTGCTTCCCGCACGTGGGGCACGGTGAAGCGGGCGCTGCTCGACGCCGTCGACGATCCCCGCAGCGAACTGACCATCAAGTTCAAGGCCGCCGTTCGGGACTTCGGTTCCCGCCTGGTGGACGACGACGAGCTGGCGGGCAAGGTGAACGCGTGGATCGGTGACGCTGCCGGCTACCTTGTGAAGACTTACCGCTCGGATATTGCCGCGGTCATCACAGACACCGTAGCCCGCTGGGATGCGGAAGAGACTTCACGCAAGATCGAACTGCAGGTGGGCAAGGACCTGCAGTTCATCCGGATCAACGGCACAGTGGTGGGCGCGTTGGCCGGCTGCGGGATCTTCACTGTGGCCCACCTGATCTTCGGCTGATGCTTTGCCTGAGCTCCTGTTCACGGTGGGGCACGGAACTGCTTCCCAAAAGCGAGACCCTGTGGTGGAGGTGCCACCGGCGACTGATCGCCGATCATTGCGTCCTGCTCGACGGCGTCGGGGTTAACCACCTCATGCCTTCCGGAAAACGCGTGCCGCACCAACCCACCGAGGGGGTCCGGGTTCTGGGACAGGACCTGGTGTACGACGTCGTTGTTCCCGGCGGCATTTCTGGGTAGCATCTAGAAACTAAGCTTGCTTAGTTTTAGCCAAATGCTTGAGCTCTGATGAACTTGGGAGACCAACATGCGGACAAGAGATTCTGTTGTTGTCATCACAGGCGCATCCAGCGGAATTGGCCGCGCCACAGCCCTCGCCTTTGCCCGGAAGAAGGCCCGCCTGGTTCTCGCTGCACGGCGTTCGGAGGCGCTTGAATCCCTGGCCGGAGAGTGCCGGAAGCTTGGCGTCAAGGCAGTGGCTGTGCCAACGGACGTCTCCGATGCTGCGGCCATGGACAAGTTGGCTGCCCGCGCCATAGAGGCGTTCGGACGGATCGACGTCTGGGTCAACAATGCCGCCGTGGCTGCGTTCGGACGCTTCCAGGACGTCCCCCTCCGGGATTTCGAACGAGTGCTGGAAGTGAACGTTATGGGCTACGTGCATGGAGCCCGGGCGGCGCTCCCTCATTTCCGGAGGCAGGGATCCGGAGTCCTCATCAACGTCTCTTCGGTCGTCGCTGCCATCGCACAGCCCTACGCGGCGGCGTACTCCATCTCCAAGGCAGCCGTCCGGGCCCTGGGCGTTAGCCTGCGTGCCGAACTCATCCTGGACAGACTTCCCGACGTCCATGTTTGTACCGTCCTGCCCGCAGCGATCGACACCCCTATTTTCCAGCAGGCCGCAAATTACACGGGCCATAGAGTGAAGGCATTGCCGCCCGTCCACACTCCGCAACGGGTGGCCCGTACCGTTGTGAAGTTGGCACGGAAACCCCGCCGGGAGGCTGTGGTGGGTACAATCGGGCGCTTCATGCTGCTCCAGTTCAAGCTGACACCGGGGACGATGGAAGCCGTGATGGCAAGGCAGGTGGACAGAACACAACTGTCCCGCAGACACGCTGCTGGCGCCTCGTCGGGGAACCTTTACCGCCCTTCAGCGGTGAAGCGAACCGCCAGAGTGGAAGGCGGGTGGCATGGTCGCAGCCGGACAGCCCGACGTCGGCTTGTGGCTCTCACGCTGCTGGCAGGAGCAGGGAAGGTCCTCAGGAAACGTCAAGCCGCTGCCCGGGACCTGGACGTTCAGGCGAAGGCGTCAAGCTCCACGCCGACTTGAAGCAAGGCCTCCCGCACAGCGGAAGCTGTCCTCGTTGAGTTCGGAACGTCCGCCGAGAGATAAAGCGAATCGGCACGAAGGCGCAGCAAGCTTCCATCAGCTGCCTCCACCTCGCCTTTCAGCGCAAGGCGGACCGCCCGGTCTACAATCTGTTCCTCATCGACGAGTACTGCTCCATCCTCGTCCCGCCTCATGGGCCGGCCGTCGGGAAGGTACACCCGGTCGATATACGCCTCGTGGAATACGGGCTGACCCCCTTCTGCGGCCAATGTCAGCAGGGCAGAGTCCGGCACGCCCAGCACAGGAAGCCCGGGATCATAGGCTTGGATCGCAGCGATTACAGCGGAGGCCTGCTCGGCGTCGTGCAGGGTGCGGGCAAAGAGGGCGCCGTGGAGCTTGACGTAGTCCACTGAGGCACCGACAGCATGGGCCACTCCGTCCAGGGCGCCAAGCTGGTAAAGCACATCACCAAAAAGCTCATCAAAGGACACGTCCAGGAAACGACGTCCGTAGCCTTGCAGGTCGCGGTAGCCCAGATGCGCACCGACGGTGACATCCAGTTCGACTGCGGCGCGGCATGTGTCCAGCATGGTCACGGGGTCTCCGGCGTGCAGCCCGCAGGCGACATTGGCGCTGGTCAGCAGCGGGATAAGCGCGGCGTCATTCCCGGCTGCCCATGGGCCGAATGATTGCCCTAAATCGGCGTTAAGGTCCAAGAGTTTCGCCTTCCTGAACAGGGTTCCCCTGAATCATGTTTCCCCGTTCGGGGTTTCCCGATGCGAAGTCTGTGGTTGCTGCTCCACCTGTTGGGCCGGCCCTCAGCTCCCCCGGAATTGTATCCGGCATAGGGCCAAACGCCTTTTTCGCATTGGCTACAACGGCTCGTCCCATCATGCGGTTGCCCACTCCGCCAACTACAGCGCCCACACCGAACGGCAGGGCTCGTCCCAACAAGGCTGTGCCTTGGCGTTTCAACAGGTTGTGGAGGAAGGCCTTCTGGATGCGCTCACGCACCGTTCCGCCGGAAAACGGGGTGGCGCGGGCAAAAGCGGAACCCCAAGCCTGTGTTGGCCCCCTGCCTTTTCCTGTCGCCTGGCCGCCGAGTGAGCCGAGCAAGGACGTGCCCTCCTCCCCCAGCATGATGGCCATAACCAAGGTGCTTGCCTTCTGCGGGTCCACCATCCGTACACCATGGAGTTCGGCGAGGGAGGTTGCGTACAGTGCCGTTGCCTCCAGGAATCCAACGGTTGCCAGGGCCGATAGCCCCAATGCAGCCACCGTTCCAACTCCTGGAACCACTGCAGAGCCGCCCACCAAGGCGCCGCCCCCTGTAACGGCAGCAATGTAGTCACGCTCAAGTTTGTCCGCCAGCTGTGCTGCGGTGGCGGTCGGATACTTCCGCTGGAGACGCCGGATGTTGGCCAGGACAAGGGGCCGCTGGACCTCAACTGCACGCAAAAGCATGCTGTGGACTCCGGGTTTGGGCTTCCCGCTGGCATCGAAAACCGCGTTCCGTGCTGTCTTCTGCGCAATCTTCATTGCCGGGTTTTGTCGCATGGCCATCATCACCTCATGTGGGATCGGGAACACTTGTCAGTTGTCATATACCCCGCAGAGCGGAAAACTTTCATCCACCACCACCCTAGGCCACCATGGATGTTCCTCGAGGCAATGTCCTCGCCAGCAGCGGACTAGGTCATCCATGATTCCGCCACTGCCATGTAGGCCGACGACGACGACGGTCCCCGCGGTCCCGAATACGTGACGGGGGCGCCGGGCCACCGGATTCCCAACTCGCTCAACCGGGCGGAGCTGCAGGGCAGGTATACGTTATTGAGCGTCCCGCTTCCGCCGCCAAGCTGAAAGTCGGGGGCTGCAAATTGCCAGCGGTCAAGGACGCCGCTGATTTCAAGCTCAGCCCTGCCGCCGATCGCCCGGAAGCCGTGTTCAAGGTCAAGTTCGACGTCGAACTCGTCCTGCGTGTGGGTCAGTTCAGTAAGCGGAAATCTGGCGGCTTCAGGGAAGAAGCGGGTGAATTCAGAGGCCATGGATGCTGCAAAGAATTCGCTGGGTCCATAGCTCCGCCAACCTTGCGTGGTAGCGATCAGCAGGGCCTGTCCAGCACCCCAGCGCGACCAGTCAGCCATCCAGAACGAAGCAAAACAGCTTGCCGGCTCTCCGGGGATATGCACGCCGTCGCGGTCCACCGGATGTAACGCGAGCCCAGGGTTTGCCCCAACAAAGGCCATGGCCCGCCGTGACGATCCCGGCCGAGGAGGCCCCTGCGGGAACGGTCCCGGTACGGACGATCCAGTGGTGCTTTTCCCCGTGCCAAGTGTCCCCCTACCGGGAGCCTAACGCGAATGTCCGGAGCCCGAGGGGGTGCCCGGCCTAGAATTGCCCTATGCCTTCCCCTCGAGCCCTGCGTCCGTTTGCGCATCGGGAGTACCGCGTACTGATTGCAGCCCTGGCTGTTTCGATCTTCGGCTCGGGAATGTGGGCCGTAGCCATGGTGTACCAGGTGATCCATCTCGGTGGCGGGCCGTTGGAGCTTTCCTTAGTGGCTGCAGCCGCCGGAGTTGGTTTGGTCGCATTCGTCCTGGCCGGAGGCATTGCAGCGGATCGTCTTCCACAGCGGCTGCTCATCATTGCGGTGGAGGGCACCAATCTCGCCGTCATAGCGGCGGTCACCGGTTTGTCCTTTATGGGCTGGCTGCAACTATGGCATCTCGCGGCGGGTGCGTTTGTGTTGGGCGTGGGTGCGGCCTTCTTCTTCCCTGCCTACTCGGCCATCCTGCCAAGGATCCTGCCGCCGGAAGATCTCTTGGCCGCTAACGGTATGGAGGGCACCATGCGGCCCATCCTGCAACAGGCGGCCGGCCCGGCGCTGGCAGGAATTATCGTTGCCGAACTTTCTCCATCACATGCCGTCGCCGGAGTTGCCCTCTGCCACGTGACGGCATTTATCGTTCTGAATTTCCTAGGGCAGCATGCACTGGAAGCGCCCGGCCATGACGGCCAGCCCACCCCGGAGCGAGCCAAGACGTCGGTCTTCCATGACCTCCGCGAGGGCGTGAGATACACAGTCCGCACACCCTGGCTGTTGTGGACCCTCCTGTGGGCATGTATTTCGGTACTTTTCCTGATCGGGCCCATCGAAGTGCTGCTGCCGTTCGTGGTGGAGGACCAACTCGGCGGGGACTCAAAAATGTTCGGTTTCCTGCTGGCCATCATGGGGGTAGGAGGCGCAGTGGCCTCCCTGGCCACAGCATCATTTCCACTGCCCAGGCGCTACCTCACTCTGATGATGGTCGCCTGGGGAGCCGGGGCACTGCCGCTGGCCGCCGTCGGGTTCATGGACAGCTTCTGGGCGGTGGCAACTGTCCTGTTCGTGTTCGGCGCGACCGGTGGCGTGGGGATGGTCATCTGGGGAACCCTGCTGCAGCGGCGGGTACCACCACACCTGCTCGGCAGGATCTCGAGCCTGGACTTCTTCGTATCGCTGGCCCTGATGCCCGTGTCCATGGCCCTCGCCGGCCCGGCAGCAGAAGTGGTGCCCATCTGGGTGATCTTCCTGGTGGCCGGAACCGTCTGCCCCGTCATGTCCGTCGTTGCGCTGATCGCGGCCAAGATGCCGGAAGACGAACTTGCCCACCCCCTCGACAGGAGGCGGGCAGTTGTGACCCATCAGGACGCTCGGGACGCCAGCCTCCTCGAATAGAAGCCTTCCGAGGTGAAGATGGTTCCGCCCCAAGCTGGATGCTAGGCGCGCGCCCGTACGATCGGGATGCTCGCCGTCGGAAGTCCGCTGGGGAAGACCGTAGGCTCGGGCACTTCAACCGGCTCAAGTGCCAGGTGCACCGGGTCGGTTCCCACTGTGTGGACTTCGCCCCGGACACTGACGTCTAAAGGTGAACCCTCACGAACGGAAAGGACGATTCCTTCGTGGCTAAGGTCCACATACAGAAGCCTCCCCTGGAGCTTCAGATGGAACGAAAGCCGCTCCCATTCACTGGGCAAGCGGGGATCGAAGAACGGCAAGGCTCCCTGGTCACGCATCCCGGCAAACCCGCACACGAGTGAACTCCAGACCCCGCCGGTGGAGGCGATGTGCACACCGTCGATCGTGTTGCCGTGGGTATCATCCAGATCGATGAACAGGGCATTGGTGAAGTGCTCCAGCGCGGCTTTTCCATAGCCCACTTCTGCGGCCATGATTCCCTGGACACAGGCGGACAGTGTGGAGTCTCCCGTGGTGATGGGGTCGTAGAAATCGAACGCGCGCCGCTTTTCCTCAGAGCTGAAGTCCGCCCACTGCAGGAACATTGCCAGGACCGTGTCCGCCTGCTTCAGCACCTGGTGCCGGTAGATCACCAAGGGATGGAAGTGCAGCAGCAGCGGGTACTTGGAACGGGGAGTGCTCCAGTCCCAGCCCTCCAGGGTCATGAAGTCGTTGTCCTGGGAGTAAACCTGGAGCCGCTCATCGAACGGCAGCTGCATGCGGTCCGCAGCAGCCGCCCAAAGCTGCCGCTCGGCGTCGTCAATCCCCGCGTGGTCCAGTGCTGCAGCAGCGCGCAGGTTGAAGCGCGCCATAACGTTCGTATAGAGGTTGTCATTGACAACTGCCGTGTACTCGTCTGGACCGGTGACACCGTGGATGTGGAACTGCCCGTCCTTCCCAAAGAAGCCAAGGGATACCCACATGCGTGCCGTTTCGATGAGCAGCTCGGCCCCCATGCCCGCTTTGAAGTCCTCATCCCCGCTGGCCCAAAGGTATCTGTTGGTGGCAAACGCAATGGCGGCGGCAATGTGGAACTGGGCGGTTCCTGCAGCGTAGTAGGCGCTGGCCTCCAATCCATTGATGGTCCGCCAGGGGAACAGGGCACCGTCCACGCTGAGTTCCTTGGCCCTGACTTTGGCATCGGGAAGCATTTCGTGACGGAATTCCAGGACTTGGCGGGCGCCATCGGGGTTGGTATATGTCAGGTAAGGCAGGAGGTAAATCTCCTGGTCCCAGAAATAGTGCCCTTCGTAGCCCGAACCGCTTACGCCTTTGGCGGGAATGCCGGCCACGTCGGCACAAGCAGTTGCCTGGGCCAGTTGGAAGAGGCTCCAGCGGATGGCTTGCTGAAGTTCTGGTTGCGCACCCACCACAATGTCCGTTGTGGCCCAGTAATCGGCATAATGCGTCTGGCTCTGGGCGAAAATATCCGCCACCGGCAAGAGCGCCGCCTCCGCGAGCTCTACCGGGTCCTGGGCTGAAGCGTCACCAAGTGAGGGATCCACGGCTCGTGCCACGGCATAGCTGACAGACTTTTCCAACCGGAACGGCCGGTCAGGTCCCACAGCCAGAACGTAGCGGGCATGGCTCTCGTCCGGGCCCACGGGAGTATCGAAGGGCTGGAGCACGGGAGACGTCACGTGATCCACGGCGAGCCCAATCCGCTGGCGCGATTCCGCAGCCTGCCATGACAACCGCAAAGATCCGTCGCCGCCCTCAAGCTGCGCCGGAAGCAGCACGCGCCCGGCGTGCCGGCCGGCACGCCGGGGATCATGCTCGGACTGGTCCTCAACGGGCTGATCCTGGCGGTTGATCACGGAGGACGTTACGTCGGCGGAAATGTATTGGTCTGCGTAAAGCTCCAAAGTGATAGCCATGCAGCCGCGGGACTCAAAACCCACGGCCCTGCGCTCAACCGTTGTGACTACAGCACCGGAGCGGCACAGCCAAGTGACCCGACACTCGTAGACACCGGTCCCGAAGTCCACGCTCCGCTGGTAGTCCTGCACGGCCGATTCGGCCAGGCTCAGGGTCTCGCCGTCAATGATCACTGTGAAGTTGTTGACGTCCGGGATGTAGAGGATCCGCTGGCCTGTACGAGCGAAGCCGAAGGCATTTTCGGCATGCTTGATGTCCCAGATCTCGTGGAACCCGTTGATGAAGCTCCCGGGGAGTTCGGTGTCGGCGGCGGCCCAATGTCCGCCACGGATGCCGAGATGTCCGTTGCCGAGGCAGAAGAGCGTTTCCAGGGTTCCGGCGTTACCGGGTTCGTGGGCAGTTTCGACGAGCCGCCAAGGGTCGTTGGGGAACCGGGAGCGGTCGGAGCTGATGAGTGCCATGGTGTTGGGGGTCCTTTGGCGTGAATACCGTGATTAATCCGGGGAAACTGCGGCGGCCTACACCAGTTCGATAAGGTCGTTAACCACAAAGGTAGCCCCGGCGGCCAGCAAAATCTGCCGCCCGGCACCCCTGTCTACGCCGATGACTGAATGGAACTTTCCGGAGTTGCCGGCCTTCACACCGGAGACCGCATCCTCCACCACAACACACTCCTCGCTCGGCAGCCCCAGCAGCCGTGCAGCGTAGTCGTACGTGGCAGGATCCGGCTTGCCCGGCAACCCTTCCGTGGCAGCCACAACGCCGTCTACCACCACAGGGAAGTGGTGCGAAAGTCCCGCTGCTTCCAGCACGGCGGGAGCATTCCGGGAGGAGGAGACGACGGCGAGCTTAAGTCCGCGCGCAAGCGCTGCTTCAATGAAACGCACCGAACCTTCATAGGGCTCCACTCCCGCAGCCACGATTTCGTTGAAGACCAGGTTCTTGCGGTTGCCGAGACCCTGCACAGTTTCGTTGGCGGGGTCGTCGTCGGCGGGCCCTTCGGGAAGCACGATGCTCCGGGAAGCGAGGAAGTCCCGGACGCCGTCGAACCGTGGTTTTCCGTCGATGTGGTCGAAGTAGTCGCTTTCGCGGTATCCCGCGGCGCTGGGCACCGACTCGAGGTAACCGTCGAACAGTTCCTGCCATGCACGCTCGTGAACCACGGCGGTGGGCGTCAGGACGCCGTCGAGATCAAAGAGGATGGCTGAGGCCGTGGTCCAACTGCTGACCTGGGCATTTTGGGCGCTGCTGTGAAGTTTAGGCATGCGGATACTTGTCCTTTCAGACGTGAGGCATGGTGCATTGGGGTGCGCCTTTGGCAGAGGCGTCTTCGCCGCATGGCCGAAGTCGAGTGTAAGCGCTTGCAATTCCGCTTGCAAGTGGTTTTTTTAGTTCCTAAACGCTAAGACAATGATAGGAGGGTAAACGGCACATCAAGGCGGCTTATTACGGCCGGTTCGGCCCCCGGCGAGGCGCCTCCGCGCCGAAGCGCGCGCAGGCACTACCATGGGGCCAGATGCTCACTGGGAGGGAACGGCATGGAACCTATCGTTATCGACGGCGGCAAGGGCACCGTGGCGCTGGGTTCCGACGGGGTGATTCATCTCGTGTGGAAATCCAAGGTCAGTATTGACCGCAGAGACTCTGAGGCCGCGATGGCAATGGTTAACGAGATCAGTGGCGGCTCTGAATATCCCATGCTCGTGGACATGGCCACCACTGAATCGGTGAGCCGCGATGCCCGTGCCGTGTTCTCCATTCCCTGCGCAGCCAACCGGATCGCCTTACTGGGCTCCAGCCCGGTGGATCGTGTGCTGGCGAACTTTTTCCTTGGAATCTACACCCCTCCGTGCCCCACCCGGTTCTTCACCTCCAGGAGCGATGCCATGACCTGGCTCAAGAACACGGACTCCTGAAACCACCTGTGCGGCCGAGCGATCAGCGCAGCACATAGTGGCGAAGGAAAGCGCTGACGTCCACCATCTCCGCCTTGCACATCGCGTGTCCCATACCAGGGTAGGTGCGCGCCGTCAGCTGTGTGTTCCGGTGCAGCCACTCGTCAGTAAACGCAATCGCTTCCTCATTGATGACCAGGTCTGCTTTATCCCTGCCCCAAAAGAAGGGCGGCGGAGAGTCAAAGGATTCACTCATCGACAGGAGTTCGTTGTCCAGGACAAACCCGGAGAGCCCGACGACGGCCCGGTACTCCTGGGGTCGAAGCCGCAACAGCGTACTGGCCATAGCCATCCCTTGCGAATATCCCAGCAGGCTGACACTGGTGTGCTGTCCCTTGACGGTGTTGATCCAGTCCCCCACCTTGTTGGTGACGGCAATGACGTCGGCAAAATCATTGGTGAGGAAGTAGTCCAGCAGGAACCAGCCATAATGGTCCCCGATGTCCGTGGGAGCCCGGAGCGCGGCGCACGTGAAATCCTGGGGCAGGTGGGGAAACAGGTTCACCATGCGGGATTCGTCGGTGCCGTAGCCGTGCATCATGACCAGCAGCGGTGTCCCAGCGCGTTCATGTTCGGGCTTGGACCATACGACTGTCTCCATCGGATCAGCCTAGCTTTTTCCGTGGAGTGCCATCGCGGCCGTCGCGACGCGCCGGAGAGGCGGACGTTGAATCAACAGGTGGCCGGATGTAGCCTGACAACAAGACAGCATGCTTAGCATTGTTGCCGCCAAGTCCTCCATGGACTTGTCCCTGGACAAAAGGAGAACGTCATGAGAATCGGTTCCTCCATCTTCCTGATCGCCCTCGGTGCGATCCTGGCCTGGGCAGTAACCCCCGGCCTCATCCCCAACGTCGACATGACCCTGATCGGTTACATTCTCATGGCTGTCGGAGTCATCGGCCTGGTCGCGTCCCTCATCCTGGCGTCCCCCGGGCGCAGCCGCAGGGTCAGCGAGACCCGGTCCGTCGTCGACCCGAACACGGGAGAACAGATCACCAGGAACGAAAGCCGGGACGGCAACATCTGACAGAGGGTACGGCTGACGGCAGCCGGCACGAGCGGCAGTCGTAGGGGCGGCCTCACCGGCCGAGGCCCCTACTGCGCCAAGACACTACTCCGCTAGGACACGCCTATGGCGACACTCCTGTGCGCGGCGAGGAAAGCAGCAATCCTTCGTACTGCTTCCCTGATGTCTTCTACGGACGGAAGGATCACAAAGCGGAAATGATCAGGCCGTGGCCAGTTGAAGGCTGTCCCGTGCGAGACGAGGATCTTTTGCTCCCGCAGCAGGTCAAGGACAAACTGCTCGTCGCTTTCGAAGGGATACAGCTCCGGGTCCAGCCGGGGAAAGAGATACATGGCGCCGGCAGCAGGGATGCAGGTCACGCCGGGAATGGCGGTAAGGAGTTCAAAGGCGAGGTCCCTTTGTTCGCGCAACCTGCCTCCGGGCCGGATCAGCGCCTCAATGCTCTGATACCCGCCCAGGCAGGTCTGTATTGCGTGCTGGGCAGGGACGTTCGCGCACAGGCGCAGCGACGCCAACAGCTCCAGCCCTTCACGGTAAGCCAGGGTGGCTGCACGGGGACCCGTGATCGCAACCCACCCTGCCCGGTATCCCGGCATCCGGTAGGCCTTCGAGAGTCCGCTGAACGTCAGGCAACAGATGTCTTCCGCCACGGAAGCGGTGTGGATGTGCTGGGCATCCTCGTACCGGACCTTCTCGTAGATCTCGTCGGAGAACAGCACCAGATCGTGCTTGCGGGCCAGTGCAGCAAACTGTTCCAGAATGTACCTCGGGTAAACGGCTCCGGTGGGGTTGTTCGGGTTGATGATTACCATGCCTTTGGTGCGGCTGGTGATCTTTGATTCAACCTCAGCCATATCCGGCCACCAGTTTTCATTCTCATCGCACACGTAGTGCACCGGCTTGCCCCCTGCCAGTGTCACCGCCCCCGTCCAGAGCGGGTAATCAGGGGCGGGGATCAGGATTTCGTCGCCATTTTCCAAAAACGCCTGCAGGGTCATGGAGATCAGCTCACTGACACCGTTGCCGATGAAGATGTCCTCGACACCAATCTGCATCAATCCCCGCGTCTGGTAGTACTGGGAAATGGCTGTGCGGGCCGAAAATATGCCTTTGGAATCGCTGTAACCCTGCGCTCCGCGGAGATGGTGAATCATATCCAGCACAACGGACTCCGGAGCTTCGAGCCCAAACGGCGCGGTGTCTCCGAGATTCATTTTGAGGATCCGGTGCCCCTCTGCCTCCATCTCCCTTGCCGCTTGGAGGATGGGTCCCCGGAGTTCGTAGTTAACGTTCTGGAGTTTGCTGGAATGTTGCATCGGAGGCATGGCTAATCTTTTCACAGCAAGCGAAGATGCCTCGAAAAGTCAACACCTTTTTCCTGAACGTTCCGGAAACGTACTGCTCTTCTGTAGGGGGCTTCTACGGAGTGATGGTCAGTGGCTTCATTGGCGTGGCGCACGCGACCAGCTGGAAAGCTGGAACCGCTCCACCCGCACGATTGTTCCTGCCAGTGTCATCGCACCAGTCGACGGCATACGGGGTGGCTGTGACGAAGCCTTCTCCGGGTGCCGCGTGAGGCGGGATCTCAAAGCTGTAGGTGAACCCGCCGGCGTCGTTCATGTCGGCAGTTTCGTCGATGATCTCCACCCCGGCAGCATCGGTGACCACCACCCAAATAAGGGCATTTTCACCGTAACGGGGATCGCAGTCAGCGTCAGATGCGGTCACCCTCACGGTCTCACCCCGGCTGGCACTTAACGGATCGACTGAGTAAACGGGAGGCATACAGGGCGGCGGTCCGTCCCCCGACGACATAACGCAACCGGAGGCAGCAATCACCACCAGGATCGCGGTGGCCAGGGTGGCCCACAATCGAAGGGTTCGAGGGTTTCTAAGGCCGGCGGGTTCCCCTGAAATGAGCGTCATTTTTTCAGTATTCGCGCATTGACTTTGATTGATCCCCCAGGCAGAAAATTCGTGGCCGTATCGTTGCCGAATAAGGGACTGCGCTCACTTGCCCCTCGACAACAAGGTTCGGAGCAAAGGCAATGCCCCCGCTTTGCAGGGGCATTGCCTTTGCTTTTTGTGCTTATTAGCTGAGCAGAGTGGTGATGAGCCTCACGGACGAGGCCAGGATAGCGATAAGGCCGATAGCGCCGAGGAGATTGTGCCACCAGCGGTTCCGAAGACTGCCCATCAGCTCGGGCTTGTTGCTCATGATGAAGAGCAGTAAGCCCAGCATGGGTGCAATGAGTACGGTCAGTGACTGGGCAATAACAATCAGGCCTACTGGCGAGGACTGGAACAAGAGCGTGATGACCAGGCCGAACGCCAGGATGATTCCGGTGACGACGCGCGCCGTCGTTGATCCTGCCTTGGCACCCCGGCCGAGGGCGTCGGAGAGCATGGTGCCGCCGGCGGTGGCATTGGCGATCATCGAGGAAAATGCTGCACCTGAGAGGCCAAGTGCGAAGAGCATGGAACCCACAGGGCCAGCCAGGGGCGCAAAAACTGAGGCGAGGGCGTTGATGGTTCCCGCTTCTGCCCCCGTCTTGCCCAAAACCGAGGCGGCAACGATGATGACCAGTGCCGTCATGATGCCGGGGGCTACGATGCCGGGGATCGTATCGACGAGGGTGATGTCGCGGTAGTCGGCCCGGGTGCGGCGATGTTCCTTGACACCGTAGGAGGTATAGAACGCAGCATTGATGGAGAAGTTGGTACCTACCAGCGCCACGATAAGGATTTCACTTCCAGCCGGCAACTGCGGAACCATTCCTTCCATTGACCTGTACCAGTCGGGCTGCGCGACAACAGCGCTGGCAACGAACGCCACCGCCATAAGGGCAACGATAACCAGCAAGGCCTTTTCAATGATTCCGTAGACATTCCTGAAGGCAAGGACGAACGCGACGGCGGCAGTGCAGACAACCGTCCACATGACCGGAGAACCGCCGAAGATCAGGGACAGCCCCAAGCCCGATCCCACGGCGTTCCCGACTGAAAACATCAGCGTGATTCCGAAGACGCCAAATCCTGCCAGGACGCCCACCCACTTACCGAGGTGTTCCTTGATGGAGGTGATCAGGGACGTCGGTGTAACAATGCCCAGCCGGACGCTCATGTCCGTGAAGAAGATCATGAGGACGGTGGATACTGCAATGACCCAGACAAGGGTGTAGTCGAACCGGCTGCCGGCCTGGACGGCGGTAGTGAGGTTGCCGGGTCCGAACTGCCAGGCTCCCACCACAAAGGCCGGACCCATAAGCGCAAGGTAACCAAGGAACGTCCGGCGTTTGGCTGGTACGGCCGGAGCGGCGTTGTCCTCGTGGGTGACCATCTGACCTCTTTTATCCAGGGGGTGGATGGTCTTATTCTGCTCGCTCATTGCGAGTCCTCCTTCTCCAGCTGCGTTGCTGGGGGTCGTCGTTGACCGATGGTGGAGACCGAAAAGTTCTTCGCCGAGATGGCACTTCACGGCAATGCTGGGCGTCAGCACTGCTGTGAAGTGCCTTCTCGCGTTGGGGGTGTTGGGACCGAGATCAGGCGGAAACGGTGACGTTGCCCAGATTGGCCGACCGAAGGGCCAGGCCGATTTCGTCACTGGCACCTGGAGCCAGGGGAAGCAGCGGCGGTCGGACGGTTGCGTGCTCGAGAATACCGCGGGCCACAAGTCCTTCCTTAAGGGCCACTGTGCCTTCCATGTGGGATCCGCGGTGGTAGACATTTTTTGTCACCGGAAGCAGGTGGTCATGGATGGCCCGCGCCGCAGCGTAGTCCTTTGCCTTGCCGGCGGCGATCAGCTCCACCAGCGGTTCGGGGGCGAGTCCGCCATACCCGACCAGCGCGCCGTCAACGTCAAACATGGTGTGCAGCAGATACTCGTCGTGGCAGGTGAGAATCTGCAGGTCCGGGTAGGTTGCCCGCAGGACCGGGATCTCGGTGTCCCAGCGCTTCATGTTCCTGACACCGTTCTTGGTAGCAAAAACGCCTTCCTGACCCGCAATCTCCAGCTGGGTCTCGAGGTCGTAAGTGGCCTTCGTGGCATCGGGGTACTGGAACAGGATCAGCGGAAGGCCGGAAGTTTCGTAAATTTCCGTATAGCGGGTCTGCGGTGCACCCTGCTGATATCCGAAGCGGAGCCACCCGTGCGAGGGGTATACCAAGCCAGCAGCTGCGCCGGCATCGACTGCCCGCTTCGCCTCGAGGGCAGCGACTTTGTTGCCCTCGCCTGTGATGCCGGCGATGATCGGCACGCTGCCGTTCACGGCATCCCGGAATGCGGAGATCACGAGCGCCTGCTCGTCCTGGGTCAGGAAGGTTCCCTCACCAGCGTGCCCAAGGACGACGAGGCCCTTGACGCCATCAACGCTGGCGAGCCAAGCGCCGAGCCGGTGGATTGCATCGACGTCGACGCTTCCGTCACGGGTGAAAGGGGTTACTGGAGCGGGAACCAACCCGCGAAGATCGATGGTCATTTTGAACTGCCTCTGTCTTGTCATTCGTAGTCCCGCCCTAGGGGTGCAACGCGGATGAGAACGTTTGCGGGAACGTTTTCAGGAACGTTTTCATTTTGCGACGTGGTCCGCGTCACTGTCAAGGGCTGATTTTTGAAAAGAGGAAATAGAGTGTCTCCTAGGACCGTCCTAAACAGGAGAATGCGCATGGAACCATCCGCCCCAAGCACAAACGTCACCCTTAGGGACGTTGCAGCGGCCAGCGGCGTGAGTCTTTCCACTGCAAGCCGGGCTCTTGACGAACGCGGCACGGCCTCGCGCTCCGCCGCCGCAGCGCATGTTCGAAAAGTCGCAGAGGAGCTCGGCTATCGGCGGAACTCATTCGCATCGAGTTTGCGCCGCGGCGAGACACGGACTTTGGGAGTACTGGTCCCGCGCCTGAGCGATACCGTCATGGCGCTAATGTTCGAGGAAATAGAGCGGGCAGCATCGGACCGCGGCTATTTCGCCATGGTGGCGACCAGTGGCGATGAGTCCGAAGACGAACGACGTGCAGCGGAAACCCTTTTGGATCGGAACGTGGATGGACTGATCCTCGCCACCGCCCGGCTAGATGACCAGCTTCCACGCCTCCTGCGGGAGCGTGGCGTAGCGCACGCCCTCGTCCTGCGAACCGATGGGGTCAGCCCCTCAGCAGTGGGCGACGACGAAGTCGGCGGATATCTGGCCGTTCGGCACCTGATCGACCTCGGGCATCGCGACATAGCTGTGATCACCGGCCCCTCATTCACATCCAGTGCGATCGCACGCCTGGCAGGCGCCCGGAGGGCCTTGGGGGAGGCAGGGATTGATCCCCGTGAGCAGTGGATGCTGGCAGCCGGCTACGGGATTGAGAACGGGTTCTCAGCCGCGGAATCTCTGCTGGGTAAGAAAGTCGACAAACGACCTACTGCAATTTTCGCGGCCAACGACAACATAGCCTTGGGAGTCATTGCAGCTGCCCATCGTTTCCAGATCACGGTGGGGCAGGACCTGGCACTGGTTGGCTACAACGACACCCCCCTCTCGGCAAGGCTCTCAACCCCGCTGTCCTCAGTGCGCGTGCCTCTCGATCAGATCGCCACCACTGCTATCGACCTCATCGTCAACCCCGGCAAAGAACCGATCATACGGAAGTCGATGCCGACCCTGATGCCACGCGAATCGAGCGGACCTCCTAAGCATTTTGCAGGAAGTGGCCACTCCAGCCAGGACACTCCTGTGGATGACGGCGACGCATCGTGAGAAATCCCGTACACGACCAGCGCCTCCTACTTATCCGGCTCGTCCTTTAGGGCAGTCCATCCACCCGGCCGAGGCCGCCCCGGGCGACGACGTAGCCCCAGAACAACAGTGCGTGTGGACGGGTTCCGCGCCAGCTCAAGGGGACAGAATCGCCACTCTGCTCGACGACCGTAGCTGTCCACCGGCGTCGTACCAGCCCGGGCCGGCGCAGCCGGAGCTTGCTGAGGGAGGCGTATGGGATCCATCTGCCTGTATGACGCTTTGCAAGGCCCACGGCACGAGCTGACGAAACGGTGGCGCGCTGAAAGTGTGGGTTCTCGCTATGGTCCAAGGGACCGTGCGGGATGGTGCCGGCGGGCAGGATGAGGATGCCGTTCCGGTTGACCCATATTTGAACTCTTCGGCCGTCACTGGCGGCGTCACCGGAGACCAGCCGGCACAAGTCGTCGTCTTCTGGAGGTTCCACCGTCTGTGCAGATTGTGTTGCCTGAGGCGTGGCCGCTGGCAGGGGCGGGGCGAAGCCGTCGCCGGCCGGGCTCCCCGGCTGACCAGCAAGATGCGGGTCGTGGGCCCTCCTGTTGGCAGCAGCAACGGCCTGCATAACGGCTGCGCGCAGTCCATCGGCACACAACCGGGGCGCTTCAACAGCAAACACTTCCCGATCGAGCTGGACAACCGAACGGACACCCACCTGCTCTCCCAACAGGTCCGCCAGGTCGTCGTGATCGGGGCGAACGAGCAGACCGACCCCGTCGTCCAGTTCCACCAGCCAGCCGTGGTTGGCGATCTCGGGTTCGTCCTCGGCCTCGACGGAGATCCAGTCCGCCAAATCGGCCGGCCGAACAGGCGTACCCTCTTCCTCCGCGACGCATGGCACGAGGAGTCCCAGACGCTCGATAACTTCAGTGGTGTGGAGAGTACAGTCATGCTTCTTCAGCCAGTGTTGCACCATTCCCGTCCGTCCCCACACGAGCATTGACCATCCTTCGCAATCGCGAGTCTACGGCACCTGGCGTCCGGGACAAGGGGTTATCCTCCGCGAGCCCGCCCCTTCCAGTGACCGGGCCTAACCCGCGGATATTTCAGCAGCCTCCTACCCCCTACCGTATGCCCGGCTTGGCCCTGCTCGTCCAGTTCTGCTGATGGAGCCGCTCAAAGCCGTCAAGGAGGAGGTCCAGGGCAAACTCGAACTCGAACTGGTCGTCGCATCCAGTGCCAACGGCCGTTTCCTGTTCGTGAGACCCCGCCGTGGCAATTTCAATGATGTACGGATACTGCGCTGCCACGTGGTGGAACAGAGCTGCCCGCTCTTCAGGATCCGCGGGCGGGGGCGGCGTGGGAAACACCTCCTGAGTAAATCCCCACATCCTGCTCCCGAGAGCGTGCATCACGTGGTGGGTAAGGTCGGCCGAAAGTCCCCCCGCCCGAAAGAGACGGATCAACGAATCCATATACTCGAGCACCACCGGCGGCGCATGCGTGCGGGACTCAACCACCTGGGATGCCCAACGGTGGCGCAGCATGGCTTCCCGGGCGGAGAGGATCCGCAGCCGTACTGCGTCCTTCCAGTTTTCGTCCCGGACCCGGGTATCGATCTCGCTGACGATAACCTCCACCATGCCATCCAGGAGCTCTTCCTTGTTCGCCACATGTTTGTAGAGCGCCATCGGCACAACATCGAGCTTTTGGGAGAGCCTACGCATGCTGAGAGACTCAACTCCCGCTTCATCAGCGAGGGCGACGGCGGCATGCAGGACCCGCTCCCTGCTCAGGGGCGCGCGGCGCTCAGAATTTCCAGACTGAGCCAAGGGAACCACCTTTCGTTAGAAGTGTGGCCTGTCTGTTGACAAGTGTACAACGTACACCTATCGTCATATTCACCGCTGGTGTACGCCGTACACCTCTAACCGTAGGAGAGACGAAATGATTTCAACCCGAAGAATCGCCCTGGCTGCCGGCATCCTCTTCCTCGCCACCCACGTCAGCTCAATTACGGCACGCGTCCTCTACCTGCCTGTCCTCAGCAATCCGGCCTACATTGACGGCGGAGGCCAGGACAGCCAGGTGTTTTTGGGCGTACTCCTTGAAGTGGTCCTGGCCCTCACGATTGTCGGAACCGGAGTGGCCCTCTACCCCGTGATCAAACGCCAGAACGAAGGGGTTGCGCTCGGCTATGTGGCGCTACGGACCCTTGAGGCGGGTGTCATAGCCGTGGGCGCAATACCCCTCCTTACTATCGTGACCCTGAGGCAGGATCTGACAGACCTGGCGGGCACCAACACCATCCCCCTCGTGAGCGCCCTGGCCGCCTTCAACAACTGGGCATTTTTGATCGGGCCCAGCCTGATCTGCGGAACCAACACGGCGCTTCTTGCTTACCTGCTGTACCGGTCCGCCCTCGTGCCCAGATTCATCGCCGTACTCGGACTGATCGGCGGTCCGCTGGTGTTCACCTCGGGCATCGCCCAGATGTTCGGCGCCTATGAGCAAGTTTCAGTGTGGGCAGGAGTTGGGGCCATCCCGGTATTTGCCTGGGAAATCTGCCTCGCCGTCTACCTCATCGCAAAGGGCTTCAAGCCGGCGCTCCAAGCTGGCCTCAATGCTCAACCAGCTCCGGCAGTGAAGGCATAACCCAGCATCCCGATTGCACCCTCTGCCCAACAGAAAGGGCCGCCCTTCTTTCGCTGAGCAAGCCAAGCGAGAGGAGGGCGGTCCTTTTTTGCTGATCTTTGTTTATGTGGTTTTTTCATTGACAAACCAACACGATCAAAGATAAAGTCAAGGTATTCAACATCAGTGTGATGCCTGTCACGGGCACCAAGGAACCATCTTCCGGGGAGTCACACTTTCAGCTTCCCGCAGTAATCGACCTGTACGCAATGGAGGGTAAGTGTTTGCTGAAGAGCGCCAGCAGTTGATCGCAGGGCTTGTCGCTGAGAGCGGCCGGGCCAGCGTCACTGATTTGGCGGAGCGGTTCAGCATCACCACCGAAACCGTCCGCAGGGACCTTGCGGCCCTTGAATCGGTTGGAAGCCTGCGTCGCGTCCACGGCGGAGCAGTTGCCGCCGATCGATTCAGCACCACCGAGGAAAGCATCCTGGTTCGTACGGTGCAGAAGCAACCGGAAAAACTCAGGATCGCGGAGGCTGCTTTGGCCTTCGTTCCGGAAGGCCCGTCGGGAAGCATCCTGATGGACGCCGGCTCCACCACGGAAGCGCTGGCGGATCTTCTCGCTCTTCGGATGTCTGATCCGTCTTCGGCCCCGGCCGTGGCGGACGGCAACGAACTGGTGGTTATCACCAACGCGATTCCCATCGCGGGAAAGCTTGCCGGAGAACCCGGAATTGCCCTCCAGATCCTGGGAGGCCGCGTCCGCGGACTGACCCAGGCCGCAGTGGGCCAGTCAACAGTGGAGGCGGCGCAACGAATTCGTCCCGACATCGCCTTCATCGGCACCAATGGAATACACGCAGCCTTCGGGCTGAGCACTCCCGATCCTGAAGAAGCCGCCGCCAAGGCTGCCTTCGTCCAATCGGCCCGCCGCATCGTTGTGTTGGCCGATTCGTCCAAGCTGGATGCAGAGACCCTGGTCCAGTTCGCTTCGTTGAAAGATCTGGATACCTTGATTACAAACAGTGAACCCAGCCCGGAACTGGCAGCGGCCCTGGCCGAAGCCGGCGTAGAGGTGGTGATCGCATGATTGTCACCCTTACAGCCAATCCCAGCCTGGACCGCACCGTGGCGCTGCCATCACCCTTGGAACGCGGCGAAGTCCAACGAGCAGTTTCAGTAAGCCAGGAGTCCGGCGGGAAAGGCGTAAATGTCTCCCGTGCGTTGGTTTCTTCTGGACTCGAAACCATCGCCATACTTCCAGGCGGCGATGGGGATCCCGTGCTGGCAGGGCTGCGGGATGGCGGTGTTCCTTTTGCCGCGCTTGCCATCGGCGAGCCGTTGAGGACCAACGTGGCACTGACCGAACCAGGCGGTGTGACGACCAAAATCAACGAACCCGGCCCTGCGCTGAACGCCGAACAGCAGGAGGCCCTGATCGGGCTGCTGCTGGAACGCTCTCACGGCGCCAGCTGGGTCGTTCTGGCTGGCTCACTCCCACCCGGGGTCCCCGCCGACTTCTATGCCACCGTTACCCGGCGGCTCCGTTCCATGAGTAACGGTCATGATGCCCCCCGCATCGCCGTCGACTCCTCTGGTGAACCACTGAGCGCTGCCATATCGGGGGATGAAAACGGCGGCATCTCCGGTAAGCCGGACCTTCTCAAACCCAATGCGGAGGAACTTGCGGAACTGGCCGCAGCCGCCGGCTTCACGACGGTAGTTTCTGCCGAGGAACTTGAAGCGGATCCGCTGGCAGCAGCAAACGCGGCTGCCGCCGTCGTCCGCTCCGGGGTGGGTGCTGTTCTTGCCACCTTGGGCTCCAAGGGCGCGGTTCTTGTAACGCCCGACGGCGCGTGGCTGGCTACTCATGCGCCGGTCAAGGCCGTCAGTACCGTAGGCGCCGGCGATTCCTCGCTCGCAGGTTATCTGCTCGCTTCCAGCCAAGGCGCGGCCCCGGCCGATTGCCTCCGTCAGGCTGTGGCACACGGTGCCGCCGCCGCTTCCCTGCCGGGCTCGACAGTTCCGGCAGTCCACCAAACCACCCCCGATGCCGTAACCATCACGGCCCTCCGGAAGGACTGACATGACTCAGCTCATCACCACCGAATTGGTCATTCTTGACCAGGATCTGGGCAATTCGCCCGAGGATGTGATCCGGCACCTCGCCAGCAAAGTTGCTGCGACCGGACGCGCCACTGAGGTTCAAGGACTCTTTGCGGACGCCTTTGCCCGCGAACAGAAGACAGCAACCGGTGTGCCGGGTGGCATCGCCATTCCGCACTGCCGCTCCGGTGCCGTTGTTGTTCCCACGCTGGCCATGGCCCGGCTCTCCCAGCCTGTGGACTTCGGCGCGAAGGACGGCCCCGCCGACCTCATCTTCTTCATTGCGGCACCGGACGGAGCGGACCAGGAGCACCTGAAGCTCCTTTCCAAGCTCGCCCGGTCCCTCATCAAAAAGGACTTCACCGGTGCACTCCGCGCGGCATCCACTGAAGCGGAAATCGTCGAGCTGGTTGAGGGAGCTGTAGCCGACAAGCCTGCAGCACACGCGGCCGCTACAGCAACCGGCGCCACAGCTGCCGGCGCTACTGCCGGAACAACCAGCGAATCCGCCGGGTTTGCTCCTGTCACGGCAGAAGCCCCGGCCTCCGGGAACGGCGTTAAGCGCCTTGTGGCTGTGACGGCGTGCCCCACCGGCATCGCCCACACCTACATGGCCGCGGATTCCCTTGTGGCTGCGGCCAAGGAAGTCGGCGTGGACCTGCAGGTGGAAACGCAGGGTTCTTCAGGTGCCAAGCCGCTGGACCCCGCAGTCATCGCGGCCGCCGACGCAGTAATCTTCGCCGTCGATGTTGACGTGCGCGGCAAGGAGCGGTTCGCCGGGAAGCCTGTCATCAACGCTCCCGTCAAGCGCGGCATCGACGAGCCGGGCAAGATGGTCCAGGAGGCACTCGCGGCGGCAGACAACCCCAACGCACGCCGTGTTCCGCACTTTGGTGCCGAGGAGCAGGCCCAAAACGCCGAGATGGAAAAGGGCGAGCACATCGGCCAAAAGCTGAAGAAGGCTCTCCTCACGGGTGTCAGCTACATGATCCCGTTCGTGGCCGGTGGCGGTCTGCTTATTGCTCTGGGCTTCCTGCTTGCCGGTTTCGACATCGCGCTGGGCACGAAGGCCAATGACATCCTGGCCAGCAGCACACTCTTCAACCTTCCCGACGGAAACCTCGCCCTTTACCTTGGGACAGTTGCTTTCAAGATCGGCGCCTTGTCTATGGGCTTCCTGGTTCCCGCGCTCGCTGGTTACATTGCCTACGCCATCGCTGACCGGCCCGGTATCGCGCCCGGCTTCGTTGCAGGTGCGGTAGCCGGGTTCATGGGTGCCGGCTTCCTCGGAGGTATCGTTGGTGGTCTCCTGGCTGGCTACGTCGCGCACGTCATCGGTTCATGGGCGGTGCCGCGCTGGCTGCGCGGACTGATGCCGGTTGTCATCATTCCGTTGCTCGCGTCGATTGTTGCCTCCGGACTGATGTTCCTCGTTCTTGGCGGCCCCATCAAGAACCTCACGGATGCCTTGAACGCCTGGTTGTCCGGTATGAGCGGCGCGTCCGCAGTGATCTTGGGCATCATTCTGGGCCTCATGATGTGCTTCGACCTCGGTGGACCGGTCAACAAGGTTGCCTACGCCTTTGCAGTTGCAGGACTCAGCGCCGGAAGCGCCACCAACCAGGCTCCTTGGCAGATCATGGCAACTGTCATGGCTGCCGGCATGGTCCCTCCCCTGGCGATGGCCCTGGCCACCGTGCTGGATAAGAAGCGCTTCAGCCTGGCCGAACGCGAAAACGGCAAGGCCGCCTGGCTGCTGGGCGCGTCCTTCATCTCCGAAGGCGCCATCCCCTTCGCTGCGGCCGATCCCCTGCGTGTCATCCCTGCGAGCATGGTCGGTGGTGCCGTCACAGGCGCACTCACCATGGCAACAGGGGTCACCTCACAGGCCCCTCACGGCGGCATCTTCGTTTTCTTCGCCATCGGCAACCTGGCGATGTTCGTCGTCGCGATCATTGCCGGAACCGTCGTCAGCGCCTTCGCAGTTCTGGCGCTCAAGCGCTGGGCCGTCCGCGAACCCGTTGATACGGTGGAGAAGGTTCCCGTAACTGTCTGATCCGTCTGAAAACCTTCACTAACAGAAATCCGCGTACAGCAATGCAAGGAGCAGAAATGCCAGAACGTACCGCAACCGTCGCCAGCCGTGTCGGCCTGCACGCCCGTCCCGCCGCTATCTTCGCCGAGGCAGCCGGGGAGTTCGATCTCGACATCACTATCGCCCGTGAAGGCGAGCCCGTAGACGAAGCCATGGACGCAGCCAGCATCCTGTCGCTCATGAGCCTGGGAGCATCCCACGGGGACGTTGTGGTCCTGCGCGCTGACGGTGACGGCGCAGACGCTGCCCTGGACCAGCTGGTCCGGATCCTGGAAACGGATCACGACGCCGAGTAGCAGCACCGGAAGAACCAGCTTCTAAAACCGTGGCCGGCTCCCCGCAAAGCAGACTTTTTCCCTCCAGGAAAGGCTGCAGCGGGGGGTCGGTCACGGTTTTTTGCTCTACTCAGTGTGGCTCAAATCGATAAGCTTCCTTACTAAAATTGCTTGTTTTTGCCTGGGAGCCCAACTAGCGTGGAAAACCTAGGGAGGAAAACACCATGGCAACTTTGCATGAAAGCATCGAGGTGGAAGTACCCGTAACCACCGCCTACAACCAGTGGACCCAGTTCGAAACGTTCCCGAAGTTTATGAGCGGTGTCGAATCCGTAGAGCAGCTCGATGAGACCTCACTTCGCTTCCGAACCGACATCGCCGGTGTGAAGCGTGAATACAATGCCAAGATCTCGGAGCAGCTGCCGGATCGGCGTATTACTTGGGTCAGCACGGACAAGCCGCGCAATTCCGGCACCGTCACTTTTGAACCCTTGGAAGATCAAAGGACCCGGGTCAACGTGGAAGTGTACTGGGAACCCGAAGGCCTGGCCGAGAAGGCGGGTTCTGCCCTTGGGGTAGACAGCCGCCAGGTGAACGCCGATCTCAAACGCTTCAAGGAATTCATTGAGTCAAGGGGCATAGAAACTGGGGCTTGGCGGTCCACAGTGGAGCAAGGGGAAGTTGATGATCCGCCCTTTGAAACAGCTGCTTCCGGCATTCCGTCAAGCACTCCGGCTGTTATCCCCTCTGCGGTTCCCTCGCCGGAGCGTCCGGCGGGCACTGATCCCATTATTGACGACGACGAGCCAGTAGATCCGAGATAGCCATGCCTGAGAAGAAGAATCCGAGCGTCAAGGATCCCAAGCTCTACGAAAAGCTTCGGGACGACGGCGCCTCCAAGCAAAAGGCAGCCCGGATCTCCAACGCGGCCGCCAAAAAGGGCCGCTCCTCCGTGGGGAAAAAAGGGGGCAAGGCCGGTGACTACGACGATTGGACCGTTGCGCAGCTGAAAGCCAAGGCCAAGGAGATCGGCCTGACAGGCTACTCAAGCAAGAAGAAAAGCGAGCTCATTTCAGCGCTCAGAAACTCCTGATCGCGGCGATGAACTGCCGCGAGCGGGAGTGCCGTCAGCGGATCCCGCTCTCAGGCGCCCTTTCGCCTGCTCTTGGTTTCCGTGGCGGTTTCGGCTTCCTGCTTCTTGGCGGGCGCCTTCCTGGCGGTGGACTTGGTCGCAGGAGTGGACTTGGTCGCCGTCGACTTTGCAGCAGTCGACTTGGTGGCAGTCGACTTCGTAGCGCTGGACCTGGTGGCGGTCGACTTGGTTGCCGTCGCTTTTGTCTCACTCGACTTACTCGCTGTGGACTTTGCCGCTGCGGACTTGCTGGGGGCAGCGGCAGGTTTCTCATCCCCGCCTCCGCGCTTCTTGTCCAGGCTCCGCTTGAGGGCCTCCATCAGGTCGATGACTTCGCCCTTGCCCGCGTCATCGGCACTGACTCCAAACGTCTCCTCGGTATCGAGCGATTCGCCCTGCTCAAGCTTGGCCTCAATGAGCTGGCGCAATTGCTCCTGGTACTCGTCAGTGAAGCGCTCCGGCTCAAAGTCACCTGCCATGGACTCCACAAGGGCGGCGGACATTTCCCGTTCCTGGGAAGAAATCTTGATGCTGGTATCCAGCGACGGGAACTTCGCTTCACGCACCTCATCCGGCCACAGCAGGGACTGGAGCATCAGTACATCGTCCCGGATGCGCAGTATACCGAGGCGGGTCTTATCACGGAGTGCAAACTGGACGATGGCAACCCTATCTGTGTCCTCGAGTGCCCTACGCAGAAGCATGTACGCCTTTGGAGACTTCGAGTCAGGCTCCAGGTAGTAACTCTTCTCGAACATGATGGGGTCCATCTGCTCGGACGGCACAAACTCCACCACTTCAATCTCATGGCTGTTTTCTGCCGGAATGGCTTTCATCTCGTCGCGCGTGAGAATCACTGTGCGGCCGCCCTCTTCGTAGGCCTTTTCGATGTCCGCATAGTCAATGACCTCGCTACACACCTCACAGCGACGCTGGTAGCGGATCCGTCCGCCGTCGGCATTGTGAACTTGGTGCAAACTGATGTCATGGTCCTCAGTGGCGCTGTAAACCTTGACCGGGACGTTCACCAGTCCAAACGCGATGGCGCCTTTCCAGATGGCTCTCATGGATCAAGTGAACATCAGACTGGGGCGGAGGTGAAGCCCTATGGCCGGTAGCAGGGAACGTGTCCGCGTCGGGGGGCGCGAATTGGTGGTCACCAACCTGGACAAAGTGCTGTACCCGGAGACTGGCACCACCAAGGCGGACGTCCTGGCCTACTACGCAGCGGTGGCCCACGTCCTTATCCCTGCCGGGAAAAACAGGCCGGTCACCCGGAAGCGGTGGGTCCACGGAGTAGGAACGGCTGAGGAGCCCGGGGAGGTGTTTTTCCAGAAGAACCTGGAGGAGTCAGCTCCCGGCTGGATACCCCGTGCCTCCATCACACACAAGGAGCGCACCATCCAGTACCCGTTGGTCAACGATCCCGCCACCCTGACCTGGCTGGCCCAAATAGCGTCCTTGGAGATCCACGTGCCGCAGTGGCGGATTGACTCCCACGGGGATCCCCTGCCGCCGGACCGCATGGTGCTGGACCTGGACCCCGGCGAAGGTGCGGGCCTTGCTGAGTGTGTCGAAGTTGCCAAGCTCGCCCGCGTGATCCTCAAGGACGTTGGACTGGATCCCGTACCCGTGACCAGCGGCAGTAAGGGTATCCACCTGTATGCAGGACTTGACGGCACTCAGAGTTCCGAACAAATCTCAGCGTTTGCAAGGGAACTGGCGCGAGCTTTGGAAGCCGACCATCCTGAGCTTGCCGTCAGCGACATGAAAAAGACGCTGCGCACCGGTAAGGTCCTGGTGGACTGGAGCCAAAACAACGCTGCCAAGACCACGATCGTGCCCTACTCCCTCCGCGGCCGGCTGCACCCCACTGTCGCAGCGCCGCGGACATGGCGGGAGCTCACCTCACCATCGTTACGCCAGCTTGACTATGAGGAGGTCGTACGGCGGGTGAAGGACGGCAAGGATCCCTTTGCTCCGATTTCCGATATAGCCGGCCACCCGCACATAAGCAGCTCTCACGGAACCTTCGCCGCCGTCGAAAGTTCCGCAGATATCGCCGAACGTATGACCGAAGGCGAACGGGGCGAACGCGACGGCGGGACCGCCGATCCCCGGCTCGAAAAGTACCGCTCAATGAGGGACCCCGGCGAAACCCCCGAGCCCTTTGCCGCCGACCAGCACCGGGCTTCCGCGGACCACGGTGGAACGCCACAGGAGATCTTCGTGATCCAGGAGCACCACGCCAGCCGGCTGCATTTCGATTTCCGCCTGGAGCGCGACGGTGTGCTGGTTTCCTGGGCCTTGCCGAAGGGCGTGCCCACCTCGAGCGACAAAAATCATCTGGCGGTCCAGACCGAGGACCATCCGATGGATTACGCCACCTTCGAGGGGACCATACCTAAAGGGCAGTACGGGGCCGGCTCTGTCACCATCTGGGATCGCGGCACGTACGAATGCGAGAAATGGATCGCCGGCAAGGAGGTCATTGTCACCCTCACCGGGTCAGAGGGTGGCAATTTGGGCGGCACGCGGAAGTTCGCCCTCATCAACACCGGAAAAGGCAAGGACAACCAGGGGCAGTGGCTGATCCACCTAATGCACCCCGGCCGCAAGTCGCACCACCCCCGCAGGTCCTTCCCTGACGACGCCGTTGAGCCGGGCACCGATCCCGCGCCCGCCGATCGTCCTGCCCCCGGACCCAAGGCCGATCCCCCACCCGACGTCGACAGTCTCAGCCCGATGCTGGCCACAGCGGGTGCTGTCGCTGATGTGACTGACAGCCACTGGCGGTTTGAGCTCAAATGGGACGGGGTACGGGCACTCGTTATCGGTGAGGAAAGCAGGATCAAACTCATCAGCCGAAATGGCAATGACATGACCGCAAGCTACCCGGAGCTCGTTGTCCGGGAATGTTGGCCGCCAGGTGACTTCGTGGCGGACGGCGAGATCATCGCCGTCGGACTTTCAGGAAGACCTGACTTCGGGCTGCTGCAGTCCCGCATGAAGCTCACCAAGCCGGCCGACGTCCGTAGGGCCCAAAAGGCGACGCCGGTGCGGCTGATGCTCTTCGATCTGCTGGTTCACGAGGGCGAAGACCTCCGCCGCCGCCCGTGGCATGAACGGCGGGAGCGGTTGGATCGGTTCTACCAGCCGTCCGACTGCCCGGTGTACCTCTCCGATGTCATTGACGACGACGTTAGACACATTTTGGAGAGCGCCCGGGAACTGGGCCTGGAAGGTGTCATGGCCAAGAGATCGGACAGCCGGTATGTCACGGGCCAGCGCAGCAAATCCTGGCTCAAGCTTAAGGTGGAGCGCACCCAGGAAGTAGTGGTGGGTGGCTGGCGGCCGGGAAACGGGTCGCGCAGGAATTCGATCGGTTCATTGCTCCTTGGTATCCCTGAGGGCTCCTCGCTGCGGTACGTGGGCCGGGTCGGAAGCGGGTTCAGCACTCAAGAACTGGAGGAACTGCGGGAACGGCTGGAGACCATTTCACGGAAAACCTCCCCGTTCAGCGACATTCCGGCCGCCGACGCCTCCGACGCCCGTTGGGTCACGCCCGGGCTGGTGGGGGAAGTGACCTATGGCGAATGGACCAGCAGCGGTAAGTTGCGGCACCCGGTATGGCGTGGCTGGCGGCTGGACAAGGAACCCGAGGACGTGGTGATGGAGGCGGTGGCTTTCTAGTGCTGGCGACTGTGGTGTAGGCGGTGGGCGCTAGGCGCTGGGGACGCGCAAATGGTCGCGGGATGCGCAAACGGCCTGCCGACACCGATATTTGCGTGTCGGCAGACCGTTTGCGCGTCCTCAGGTTATTTCCGTGTCCCGCCGACTCTAGGAAGAGTGAGGCATTTGGGGCCTGCTGGTCCTATGGATCGCAGTCACGGCCGCCCCCTGACCCATACGTCCAGGGCCGTTGCCTCTCTCTTTGGCGTGGCGGCGCTTGCCATTCCCTGCCGGCCACTGCGGTCCTTCGCCGGGGATCTTGGCCAGCCCGAGTGGCGTCCGCTCGGGAAGCGGTATCTCATTCATAGAGGCCACCAGGTGCTCCGCGATGTCGGCTTTGATTTCTTGTTCAGCCTGCTGTTCAGCCATTGCTCCTCCTTCCACGATGAAATGAAATGCACATCCAGCGTCAGATGTGCCGGAACTGCTTAGATGCTGTAGCTCTTGCTACCAGGATTGCTATACCTACCAGCGGACTTTCTTCTCGGCGGGCCCCTGTTTCCCGCTCGTGTGCGTGGGTTTGTGGTTGTGGCCGACGCTTTGGGACGTTGTTCCGCCCCGCGATTTACTGGCCAGCATCTCCTTCTGGGCCTCTGTCAGCTTGGACTTGATGCCCTTGGAGCGGTCCTGATCCTTGCCGGAATCCTTTTGCTTGCTCATGGTTTGTCTCCTTCCAGGCGCCCTCGGCAGACCGAAGCCCCTTGGTACCGCGTGGACCCGGATACCCCACGGCAGAAAAAGCCCCTAGGGAGAATCGTCGATGACAGAGCATCAAGAATGGGAACAACGCGAAGGAATGGTCTCTTCAAGCGCAGACTTTTTGGTGGTTACGTGGCGATCGGACCATCGATACCTTCGATGGAGGGCGACCGGCCTGGCTACTCAAAAATCAGTGTTCCCATGGCTCAACCATAAACAATAATCAGACAACTTGTGAACCCCGCAACCGGGACTAATTCGGGACGCTCTCGTCGCCCTTACGTTCCGCTGGGCCCATCAAAAATGACCAATTGAGGCCGTGTTTGACGGTCATCCCCAAAAATTTTGGATGGCTAACGCGCAAATACGAAAAATCCGCGCCAGCACCCGGCAAGACCGGCCACAAATATGTCTGATATTTGCGTCTGACGGACGCTTAAAGAAATGAGCTTACGGCACCAGAATCGGAAAAGCCATAGACATCGCGTAAAATTGAAGGCCTGCCCGGAGCGGGGCAGCTACAAGTCGCAAGCAAATGACCTCCACGGGAGTTGCCCAAATGCCCACAGACCGAAGCATGACCGACTCTTCAGCAGGCGCTACAAGCGCCAGCGGAACCAACAACATTGCACCAACAGGTGTAAGGAAAAAGCTGATACCGCGTCGACGACTCAAGGAGTCCGACGTCAACGTAGTGAACCAGCCGATGCTCAAAAAAGCACTCGGCGGCACCATCGTTGGAAACACCATGGAATGGTTCGACGTCGGAGTGTTCGGCTATCTGATCACCACGATGGGACCTGTCTTCCTGCCAGAGGCCGACGCCGAAGTGCAGACGCTGTTCCTTCTCGGAACCTTTGCAGCAACCTTCATCGCCCGCCCGCTTGGCGGAGTTGTCTTCGGATGGCTTGGCGACAAGATTGGCCGCCAGAAGGTGCTGGCAGCAACCCTGATGCTGATGGCGGCGAGTACTTTCGCCGTCGGTCTCCTGCCCGGCTATGCGCAGATAGGTATCTGGGCGGCAGCGCTCCTGGTGCTGCTGAAGCTTGTACAGGGCTTCTCCACAGGCGGTGAATATGCCGGAGCCACCACCTTTGTCAGCGAATATGCTCCCGACAAGCGCCGCGGATTCTTCGCGAGCTTCCTTGACCTGGGCAGCTACCTGGGCTTTGCCATGGGCGCCGCGCTGGTTTCGGTCCTGCAACTGACTCTTGGTCAATCCACCATGGAGGAATGGGGCTGGAGGATACCGTTCCTGGTGGCCGGTCCGTTGGGTCTCATCGCCATTTACTTCCGGAACAAGATCGAGGAATCTCCCCAGTTCCAGGCCACCCTTGATGCCCAGGAAGCCTTGGGCAAGGATGCCGCAGCAGGTGATGTTGACGCTGCCAAGGGTCCTGTAGGCATCATCAAGGCCTACTGGCGCTCGCTCATAATTGCCATGATCCTGGTTGCCGCCGCAAACACCGCCGGTTATGCACTGACCTCCTACATGCCCACTTACCTCACGGAGTCCAAGGGCTATGACCCGGTCCACGGGACGTTGCTGACCATTCCGGTCCTGGTGATCATGAGCCTGTGCATTCCGCTGACGGGGAAGCTGTCCGACCGCATTGGACGCCGTCCGGTTCTGTGGATCGGCGCCCTCAGCACAGTAGTCCTGGCTACCCCGGCGTTTCTGCTGATCGGAATCGGAGAAACTTGGTCGACACTCGCTGGCCTGTCCCTGATCGCTTTCCCGGTGGCGTTCTACGTGGCCAACCTCGCCTCAGCTCTCCCGGCGCAGTTCCCCACCGCCAGCCGATATGGAGCCATGGGAATCGCGTACAACTTCGCTGTGGCCATTTTCGGTGGGACCACGCCCTTCATCGTCGCAGCACTCATCAAGGGCACCGGCGACGACATGATGCCGGCGTACTATCTGATGGCCACCTCGGCCATCGGTGCGGTAGCAATTTACTTCCTGAAGGAGTCCGCTCAGCGTCCCCTGCCCGGGTCTATGCCCAGCGTGGACACGGCGGCTGAAGCCAGGGAACTGGTTGCCACTCAGGACGAGAACCCGCTGATCGACCTGGATGACATGCCGTTCGATCCTCCGGCATCAGAGCAGGAGCCGGAGAAGGTCCCGGTCGGCGTCTGATCAAAAGGCGTCTGATCAAAAACTGTTAGGCCCGCTTTGCGTGCTCCCACTTGGGGGAAGCACGCAAAGCGGGCCTGCAGCGTTAACCGGAGCGCACGGAGGTTGTAGGGAGCACTGATGGATTCAGCTATCTGACGTAGCCAAACACGTCCACCACCAGGTGAATCGGCCCGGTCGATGAGTTGCGCACGGTGATCCTTCCGTCCGCCCCGATGGGGACGATGGCGAAGTTGGCCACCGTCAGACCCTTTGTAAAGTTCACGTTGGAGACCCCCGGCAGCGCAGTACGGGACGGGTAGGCAGTGAGATGGCCCGCTGCCGAAGGTTCGGTAACGGTGAGGTTTACCATTGCCGCCTTGGCCCCCGCCGGAATGCCTCTCGTACCGCCGATTGGAATGCTCACATCCCTCCAGGCATGCACTGGCCCGGGTTCCAGACGCGTGTCCTTCAACCGTGTGGGCACCAGTGGTTGGTAACTTCCTTCAGCGGTGCTGGCTCCGGGGAGGAAGTACCCCATGACGTCTACAATAACGCCGGCCTTCCCAGGTGAGCTGTTGGCAATGCTGATTTTGCCATCGGCCCCCACCGGGACCACGGCCATATTGGGAACATCGCCGTTGTAGCTGTCGTAATTCACATTCGAGGTGCCGGGTCGGGTGGTTCCGCTGGCGAAAGCCGTGAGATGCCCGTAATTCAGCCAGGTGTCCCCACTTAAGCGGGCCGCGGTGATATTGACGACGACGGCGGCTGCACCGGCGGGAACCCCACCAGATCCTGCGACCTGAACGTTGAGGGTCTGACCTCCGGCCACACCGCCCGAATTGCGCGAATCCACAGCCCGGAACGGTGTGAGCGGGGAATAAGTGCCCGGCAGCGCTGCCGAGCCACCCCCGGTGAAGTACCCGGCGACATCAGCGATCAGATGGGCCTTGCCGCTGGAACCAGAGTTGATTCCGATGACGATCTTTCCGTCAACCATGGGGACTACCGAATAGTTGGGCACCGTCTCCTGGTGATCGTAGTTGACGGTGGAGGTGTCCCAGACGCTGGCGCCGAAGGCAGTGGCGGAGGCGTGGCCCTGCGATTGTGGTTCGGTGACCGTCACGTTCACGGCCACGGCAGTTGCGTCAGCTGGGATGCCGTACCGACCTCCAATCTCCACTACCTGCGTTCCACGGTCATTTAGCGGTCCAGGGGTCACGCGGGTATCGAGCACGCGCGTTGGCGTCACGGCGTGGAACTTTCCTGCGGCTTCCGAAGGATCCCTGCCCGTCGTCTCAAAGGACAATGCTCCGACGTCGATGGCCTGCCCACCACCGATTGTAATTACCTGGGCTTTGCTGCGTTCCGTCACGTTTCCTGAGTAGATGACTCTCCATCGGACACCGCGGATGTATGCCGGATGGGCGTAAGTCTTCAGGATGAAATCCGCATCTGGGAGTCCTAGCAGCTGAAACCGCCCGGAAGAGTCAGTCTCCAAATGTCTTTCTTGCCCGCCGTCCACGGGAATGGCTCGGACAACGGCGTTGGGCACTGGTTGGCCGGTTTCACCCAGCACGATTCCGGAAATGGACGTACCCGGTGTCGCTTGGAAGTCGATGCCCCCAGTAGCGGCGCCGGCAGTCACGACAACCCCGGTGCCGGCCTGCCTGGAGGGCACTCCGGGGTAAAACTGTGGTGCGACCTGGCGCTCCCAGCTCGGATTCAGATCTGTGAATCGGATTTTGTAGGTGCCCGGCGCAATTCTCGTGATTGCGTAGTTCCCAGCAGTATCGACAAGGGACTGCCGGAGCGGCTTTCCCAGAGAGTCAACTGCTTGAACCACCATTCGGCCCGTTCCCCCGGTAACGTGGCCGCTGATCGAGCCTGCCCCCAGCATGGTGACGGCCACCCCCGTGCGCTCTTCCCCCTCATTCAGGACGAGCGTTTCCGCAGTTGCCCGCTCGAAAGTACCAGGGTGCCAGGTGGTGCTGGCAAGGGCAGGGTCCAGGGAATTGAACCCGAGTGTCAGCGGACCCGGTGGCAGCTGACGCAGCGTAAATTCGCCGCTGGCATCGAAGGTGGCGGTGGAGACGGTAGTGCCCAGGGCTGAAGAGGCGAAGACGCTTCCGGGACCAGGAGCAACACCGTTGGGAAAACCCACCTTCCCGCTGACAGATGCAGGCTTCTGCAAGCCAATGCCCAGTCCGTTCCTGGTCTCACCTTCAGCCAGGCTCACCGGGGTGGCGGCAGCATCTTCTGTTGCCCCGCCGTACCACGTGGTCAACAATCCTGATTCACCGGGTTCCACGCGGACTTTATAGTCGTTTGCGGCCAAACCATCGATCTGGAAAGTGCCGTCAAGGGAGAGCGGCACGGATTTCTTCACTTCAGTATCGGCTCTGTCATTCGGGGTGATGTGCTTACTTTCGGCCACAACGGCCAGTTTTGAGGCGTCGAAGCCGGCTGGAACCGATACAGAACCGGATATCGTAGCGCCCGGGGCCATGGTGATGTTCAAGCCCCTGTAGTCCCGTGTCTGAAGCGAAATTCTGGTCGCATCCCGCAGCCGCGGAGCGTTCCCGAACCAGGTGTCCGCCAGCCCGGTTTCACCGGGCAAAACCCGGAGGGCGGTATATCCGAGTTGGAAGTCATAGGGAAGTCGAAAGCGTCCACTGGCGTCAAGGGGGACTTCGGCCCACGCTCCGGGCGAGTCAAAGTCCGACAGGGCAACACGGAGTAGGTCCATCCGCGTGCCGGGCGGAGCGGAGACCGTTCCCTCAAGATAGCGGTCCCAACCATCCGCGGCGGCGGGAATTCCCGCTCCCGCCAAGCCAACTAAGGCTAAACATCCACATAAAATTGACGCAAGTAAGCGTCGCGACGCGTTGCTGTGCACGCTGCCGCCTTTCAATCAAGGCGGCATAACCGCTCCCCCCGCTTATTGCGGCAGACGTCAGTATAGGGGTTTTCGGAAGAACTGCATATCGCGGTCCACCGGGGCTCTATCTTGCCCTGCGAGGGGGTCCCGTCGTCAGCCGTGCCGGCAGTACTTGCGCCGCTGCCATCATGAACCGGTACCTCTTGGAGGGAATCCAAACAGCCTTGCCGTGCTCGCTCGCGGTCAGAGCCTCACGGACTACCCGGTCGGGGTGCAGCCACATCCACCGCGGGGCCACTGACTTGTCCATGTCCATCCGGTCGTGGAACTCAGTGTGCGTCAAACCAGGGCATACGGCCGTCACGGTGACGCCCTGGGGGGAGTAGGCGAGGTTGGCCCAGCGGCTGAAGGCAACCAGCCAGCCCTTGGCCGCAGAGTAGGTTCCCCGGGGAAGGAACGCGGCCACGCTGGCCACGTTGATGATCTTTCCGGAGCCGCGTTTCAGCATTGCTTTCAAAGCAGCATGGCTAAGCACCATCGGCGTCTCCACCAGCAGTTTCAGGTGCCTCTTCTCCTCCTCGATGTCATTCTCTTCGAATGACTTGAGCAGCCCGAACCCTGCGTTGTTGACCAGGATCTCCACCGGATGCTCGTCGTCGGACAGGCGTTCGACGACGGCCGCCACCCCGCCGTCGTCCGTAAGATCTGCCACGATCACCTCTGTCGAGATGCTGTACAGGTTCTCCAGCTCCCCAGCGGAAGCATCCAGCCGTTCCCTGTCCCGTGCCACCAGTACGAGGTGATGTCCTTGTTCGGCCAACTGGCGGGCAAACTCCGCGCCCAGGCCAGCAGTGGCGCCGGTGATCAATGCTGTTGTTCCTGTTGGCATGCCCATGGTCTCAGACTAACCGGGTGGCTTAACTTGCGGCAGGGACCGAACCGGGCCAAGGACCACTGGTCCTGAACAGCCCGGCTCGGTCCTGGGAGGATGCGGCATATTAGCCTGCGAAGACGGCCAGTGGATTCTTCAGGCTCCCCGCCATCTGGAGTCCGCCTGACGGATCAGAGATGTCCAGCATCTGCTGGTTGTTCCGCAGCTGGAGGCGGTTCAGACAGGAGAACTGAAAGTCATCCGCAAAGAGGTCATGCTTGGAGAACTGGTCCGCGAGTTCGGGATGCTCCGCCTGATAGTCGCGGATGGCCTCGGCTGCGGTGCGCCAGAACGTCTCCTGGCTCATCACGGAATCTTCCTCCAGGAGAGCGCTGAGGAACCTGAAGATGCAGTCGAACACGTCGGTGAAGATTGCCAGGACCTTCTCGCCGTCGGGGATGTCAGCCTTGACCCGACTTACCTCCTCCGGCAGTTCCATCCTCTCCCCCATCACCACAATCTCCTCAGCTATGTCCTTCATAATGGCGCGGACCGGAACCCCGTCCTCAAGCACCAGGATGACGTTTTCGCCGTGCGGCATGAATGCCAGCTCGTAGCGGAAGAGGCAGTGCACCAGCGGGATGAGATAGGCCTCGAAGTAGCGGCGCAGCCAGTCTGACGGCGCAAGCCCGGATCGCCCGATAAGGGCAGAAACGAAGGGTTTTCCTGAGCTGTCCACGTGAAGGAGCGAAGCCATAGTGGTCAACTGCTGGCCGTCCTTGAGCAAGGGAAGCGGACTTTCCCTCCACAGCGCCGAGAGCATCTTTCGGTAGGGCGAGCCCTTGGCCGAGGCGGCCTCGTAGTAGCCATTGTGGTAGCCCATAGCCGCCACTTCCCTGATCATGGCCAGCCCCCGCGATTGGAGGGCCTCGTCGCCGGTGATCAGTTCCTGCAACCAGTCATTGATGGCAGGGGTCGCTTTCATGTAATACGGCGAGAGACCCCTCATGAAGCCCATGTTCAGCACGGAGATGGCCGTTTTGACATAGCATTTTTCCGGCTCAGTTGTGTTAAAAAAGGTCCTGATGGACTGCTGGGCCTGATAGGCGTCGGCCCCGATTCCGAGATGCACAATGTGCTGTTGCGCTATTTCGGCAGCGAAGGTCACGGTCAGTTTGTTTTCCCACTGCCAAGGGTGCACCGGCATCAGAAAGTAGCTGGACGGTTCGAGGCCCTGGCTTCGAAGTTCGGCGTCGAAAAATGCGGCATCGCTGCCCAGTTCCGCCTCGAGGTGCTCGCGGTAGTCCAACCCTTCGCTGGACGTGAAGACCGCTTTGGTTCGGTGCACCGCGATCCAGTCGAGCTGAACGGGCGCTCCGGCTTCCGGCGCAAATGCACGGAAATCCGCAATGCCGAATCCAAGGCGGCCATTGTTGGCCACGAAGCAGGGGTGCCCCTCGGTCATGCTCCGCTCAATGGTTTGGAAGTCGATGCTCGGATTTGCTCCGCCCGTGACCCCAACAGCAAGCTCGGCCGAGGAAGGCTGCCCGATCCATTGCTTGAAGGCATGGCTGGCGAGCGTGCTGCTGATTTCCTCCAGATACACCGGCAGCATCTCTTCCCGGATACCCAGTGTCTCCCGGAATTCGGTGATGAAAGTCAGGGCATCAACGGTTGCTTCAGTGCCATTCCGTGTGCAGGCGATGGTGGTGCCGTCAATGGACCAGTGCTCCAGTTCCAGTCGCCGTGCCGTAAACCTGTACTCAGCAAGGCCGTCGTCGCTGACGAGACGGTAGGAGTGCGCCGTCCCCGCTCCCTTGACGTCCGCACCAATGGCAGGAGCGACCTTCTCCGGGGACAGGATTCTTTCATGCGAAAATTCGGCGAGCGCTTTGCGGACCAGGTGACGGTTGGCCTTTGCCCACAGTTCCGGTTTAAGGTGAGCGGCCGAATGTCCTGCCGCCAGTACGGATTCGAGTTCAATGGTGCTCATAAGGTGGCTCCCTGGAGGTCGTGTTCGATGAGGTCTCGCGCGGCGTGGAAGTCCGCGCGGGTGCAGAAGCTCAGCAGCGCCTGCTTATCCGGAAGGTCCACGACACCTGCTGGTTGGAAGCCCAGCCGCTCATTAAGTGCATGGATCTTGGTGTTTCCCGCATCCGGCTCAACAACCACGCGCTCAATGCCGGGCTTCTGGAACAGGTGCTCCAATACCGCCGTCATGACAGCAGTGGTGTAGCCGGATTGTGGCTGACCCGGGGGCGGTGCCACCAGAAGGTGCATGCCGATGTCACCGGGTTGCACTGCGTATACGGCTGCAAGGGGTGATGCTTCCGGCTGGTATTCCTCCATAAGGAAGGCGGGCTCATCGCCGTCGAGCCCCAGCAGCGCATGGTGATGGCCGCTCGACTGGATTCTGGAGTATTCCTCCGCAACGTCGTCGAGGGTGGCTGCCAGCATTCCCCAGAATGAGGCATAGGGCTTGGTGACCCAGCTGTGAAGCAATGGAGCGTCGTGGACAGCATCGAGGCAACGGAAAGTGAAACTCATCCCCGGACCGCCAATGCATCCGGCAGACCCGCTGCACGCGAACCTGCCGCCTGCTCAGCTGCGGCTCCCTGCCCTGACATGTCCTGTCCAGGGGCACCGAACTGCTGGAACGCGATGCTCCGCTCCACCGGGTACACCTCAGTGCCGGTCATCTCCCGCAAAATGCAGGAGTTGCGGTACGCGGCCATGCCGAGGTCAGGGGTCACAAAGCCATGTGTGTGCAGCTCCGCGTTCTGGACAAAGATTTCGGCGGGTTCGACGCCGGTGCTGTAGTTGCGGTCCACCGCGAACCGGCCGCGGGAGTCGCGTTCGATCCGGTCCTGGATGCCGGCAAGGAACCCTGGCTCGTGGTAGCTGTAGCCGGTGGCGAGAACCACGGCCTCGGTCTCCAGCGTGTAGTCCCGGCCCTGCTCCTCGTGCCGCAACTGCAGAGTGTGCGATGCGGCGGAGGTGTCCCATGATGCCGCGGTGAGCGCGGAATGAGTCAGCAGCTGTGTGTCCACCAGCCCGGACAGGCTCTTGGTGTAGAGGAGATCGTAGATGGCGTCGATGAGCTCGGAGTTGATGCCCTTGTAGAGGTTCTTCTGGCTCTTGATCAGCCCGTCCCGCTGCTCCTCCGGAAGCTCGTGGAAGTAATCCACATACTCCGGCGACGTCATTTCCAGTGTGAGCTTGGTGTATTCGAGCGGGAAGAATCGGCCGGACCGAGTGACCCAGTTGAGCTGGTACCCATAGACGTCGATCTCCTGCAGCAGCTCGTAGTAGACCTCTGCCGCACTCTGCCCGCTGCCCACAATGGTGATGCTGGCCTTGGACTGCAGCTCACTCTTCCTCAACAGGTAGTCCGCGTTGTGGAGGACAAGTCCGCCGGCATCAATCACCCCTGCACACGACTCCGGCACATAAGGTGACGTGCCAGTCCCCAGCACCAGCCGCCGTGCCCGGAGCACCTCGGGCCCTTGGGGACCGTTCAGCGACAGTGTGTACACGCCGTCGTCGTACGTGATCTCCCGGACATCAGTGCCGAACCGTACAGCCTCGAGCTGCCCGGCAACCCATTGGCAGTACTGGTTGTACTCCGCGCGCAGCGGGTAGAAGTTTTCCCGGATATAGAAGCGGTAGAGACGCCCGGTCTGCTTCAGGAAGTTCAGGAAGGAAAACTGCGACGTCGGATCGGCCAGCGTCACGAGGTCGGCCATGAACGGCACCTGCAGGTGGGCGGGTTCGAGCATCATGCCCGGATGCCAGTCGAAGGATTCCCGGCGCTCGAGGAACACCCCGTTTAGCCCGGCGACAGGCTCGCTCAGCGCGGCCAGCCCCAAGTTGAAGGGCCCGACGCCGATCCCCGCAAAATCGTAGACGCGTCCTGTTGGATTGCTGTGGTTCATGACTACGGAGGCTGACGTGTTCATGCGCGCACCCCTACCGTCGATGCATCTGTGTTGGCAGCGGGCACCTCGGGCAGCAGGCTTTCACCGGTGGTCCGTAGCAGGTTGATGATTTCCACGATGTCCTCAAGGGTGGCCTCTGCGTTGAGAAGAGTGAACTTCAGGTAGTGACTGCCGGCCACCGTTGTACCGGCCACCACGGCCTTGCCCGATGCGAACACAGCTGAACGGATGGCCGGGTTGAGGACGTCAGCCGTATCTTCCTGGAGGCGCGAACCATCGGCGAGGAGCGGCCGGTAGCGGAATACAAGAGTGCTGAGTTGGGGTTTGGCCGCCAGTTCAAAATCGGGATCCTCCGCCAGCACCTCCCCCACCCGGGCAGCAAGGTCTATCGCCTCGTCAAAGAGCGCACCGACAGCGTCCGCTCCCATGATCCGGAGGGTGAGCCACAGCTTGAGGGCATCGAACCGTCGCGTGGTCTGGATGCTCTTATCAACCTGGTTGGGAATTTCGGCGCGTGCGGCGCTTTCCGGGTTGAGGTAATCGGCGTAGTAGGTCACGTGGCCCAGCATGGACGCCTCACGAAGCAGGAGAGCACTTGAACTTACCGGCTGAAAGAACGTTTTGTGGAAGTCAACGGTGACCGAATCGGCGAGGCCTGTTCCATCCAGAAGCTGGCGGTAGGCGCCCGACACCATCAGTCCGCCACCGTAGGCTGCGTCAATGTGGAACCAGGCTCCGTAGGCGCGGGCCAGCGCGGCGAGTTCGGCCAAGGGGTCAACAGCGCCAAAATCAGTTGTCCCCGCAGTGGCCACAACAGCCATGGGGACCAGTCCGGCGTCGTGCGCTTCCGCCAAAGCCGAGGCCAAAGCCGTGGGATCCATGCGGTGTTCGGAATCGCACGGAACGGACACGACGGCGTCGTACCCGAGGCCCAGCATCGAAGCTGACTTCCGGATGCTGAAGTGGCTGTCCGCCGAAGTGAAAATCCGCATCTTGTCGAGCAAAGCGGGAAGGCGTGGGGCTGTGGTTCCGTCGCCCTCGGCGTTCCGACGAAGCTCGGCTGCTGCATGGTTGCGGGCGATCAGAAGCGCCTGGAAGTTGGACTGGCTGCCTCCGGAGGTGAAGATTCCATCCGCTGCAGGTCCCAGCTGCAATCGTTCAGCAGCCCAGTCGATGAGGCGGCGTTCAATCATGGTGGCCCCTGCGCTTTGGTCCCAGGTATCCATGGAGGAATTCACCGCGGACAGAACAGCTTCACCGACCAGCGCCGGAATCACGACGGGGCAATTCAGGTGTGCGGCGTATTTGGCGTCGTGGAAGTAGATCGCATCCCTCAGGTAAAGCGCTTCCAACTCCTCAAGGGCAGCAGCGGTATCCGGGAGAGGCTGTTCCAGGTTCACCCCGTCCACCCTAAGCTTCAACTCGCCGGGCTGGACGCCCGTGAATGGCCGCGTGGTGCGGTCCAGTTTGGTGGCGACCGCGTTGACTCCCTGCAGGACCTGGGCCACATACCGGGGCGAATTGCGGGCGTTGAAGAGCTGATTTGTGGCTGAAAGCGCCAACTCGACGCGGGAACCAAAGTCCTGAGCGGGCTTGGCCGGAACGTCGGCAGGCATTTCATCCAGAGGGGACGGCAACGTCACAGTGGTCTTCCTTTGATCGCATTGTTGGGTGGCAGGGCAAGGTAAGCCTTACTTAGGTTCCCCTTTACGTCAAACTCATGTGATGTAATTCATTTCACACAATGGAATGCGGGTACTTTAGCCGTCATTGACTTTTATGCCGGGAGAAATCAGGGCAGAATTCCGCTTCGGCCACGGCAGGTGCCAGCAGAGTGAGTGTGAGACCTGCGACATCACACCCACTCGGGCCGGCCGGGAAGTTAGGGTTAATGACTCGTGACGGAGGGAAACCGCTTGCTGATTGTGCTGACAGGAATTGACGGCTCAGGAAAGACCACCGCCGCCCAAGCCCTGGCTCGGGATCGAGGAGCGCTGCTGCTGCTGAGCAATTATGCTGGCCGGCGCCGGATGTCACTGCTCGCAGCCAGATTTGGGCTCCGCTTCCATGCACGCCTGGCTGACGCTGTTGAAACCATTATCCGCACCTTCAATGTGCTGGTTTCCCATGCACGTGCACAGAACCAGCCCGGCCTGGTGGTCATGGACCGGCATCTGTATTGCCAGCTGGCGCTACGCCAGGCAAAAGGGCTTCCCCGCGGCCGCTTCCTGCCCTGCCTCCTACGCAGGCTTCCGAAACCGGACATGGTGGTCCACCTGGTTGTTGATCCGGAGCAGGCACTCGGGAGAGTCCTGGCGCGCGGCACTGACACGGAATCGCTCGAGGAGCTGAGCGGCCTTGATGCGGCCTATCGTTCGCTCCCGGAATACCAGGACTTTCTTAAACTCGATGCCAGTGGCACCCCTGATGACGTGCTGGCCGCGCTGTCGCAGCTCCTCGAGGCATACGCAGCAGGACGGCCTGCCCTGACAGCAAGTCCGCGTTAGCTTCCTGCGGTGTCCTGGGTGGCGCTCCTCTTGCACAACAGCGTCCACTTGTTGCCGGCGTCCTGCTTCGCCTAGGAGAACTCGAACTCTGCACCAAAATAGGGAGAGCGAACAGGCCCGGCCGAGCCCGTACTGCTCTAGCCCATGGCGAGCTCGTCTTGCGGCGGGGCGTCCGAGCCCTCTGCATGCCGCCGCTGCAACTCGTCGGCAGCAAAGTCATACCAAGTATGGGCGCCGAAGAGTGGCTTGCGGGTGTCCAGGTGCCGGTACAGGGTGTCGGCCAGCTCCGCCAGGCTTTCGTCAGACATGGCGGCCACCGTCGACGCGGGTTCGAGAGTGCCCTCGAGGTAGAAGGAGAGGTCTGCTCCGCCCTCCGAGGCAGGCTTTGCATGACCTACATGGGAGCTTCCGGAAACCGCACCGAAGGCGGCTTCATTAAGCGACAACATGTTGTCACTGCCAAGCCCGGGAAAAATTTCGCCGTCGAGTCCGGCCATCCGCTCCCCGGCCATGCCTGCGTGGACAAGGCAGACCGGCAGCTCTATGGGCTCGATCAGCGTCAGCTGGAATGGATGGGGAGCGGACGGGGTGTCATCCCCGTCGCTGCTGTGGTTCAGTTCTGTTTCCCTGCCCTCCATGTGCCGAAGGTACTCCAGTACTTCGAGATCGAGATGGGAGGCCTGGGTCAGATCCACCTGGATGGAAGAGCGGCTGGCAAGCTGTTGGGCGCGACGCATGATGTGCAACAGGACCGGATAGTTTAACCGTGTAAGGCAACCTGTAGAGACGAGGGTTACGTGTCCGGGGTCAATATCAACGCGAACGGTGACACGCAGTTTGTGGTTCACGGGTTTCTCCACCTGATACTTCAAGAGAACATCCAAGAGCCAACTGCATAACTCCCTTACACCCTATGAGGCTTGTATTGTGGGTCACAAGTCAGGGCCTGATTCTTACGGTGCATTTCATCCAGTGGAACTAGAATTGGCTAATGGACGACATGGCGGTTGATACCTCAGTGGCTGAACGTCTTCAGGACCTTGTCATTGACAGCCCTGACGTGAGCAGCTTCCTCGCGGAACTGTGTGAATTGTCGGCTGCCTCCCTCTCCGAGTCGATTGGTCTGGACGTCACTTGCGCCATCACCCTGCAAAGGCGGCACCGGACCGCCACTGCGGGCTGGAGCAGCGAGGCTTCCCGCGCCTGCGACGAGATCCAGCATAATTTCGGCGAAGGCCCCTGCCTTCACGCGATGAATACCGGGACCACGGTGCTCGTACGGGACACACGAACTGACATGCGCTGGCCCGAATACGGATCCACCATCTCAGCAATTGGACAGTTCAGCGTGCTCGGAGTCCCCTTGGGGCTGGATGAGGGCGCCGCTGCCGCTCTCAATGTTTTTGCGCCTGTGCCCGATGCCTTCGACGCCACGGCCATCGGCCTCGCCGAAACCTTTGCCCGTCACGCCGAAAAATCGCTGAGACTCGCTGTGCGAATCGGAACGCGGCAGCAGCTGGCCGATGATCTGCGGGCGGCAATGGAGTCGCGGACAGCCATCGACCTCGCCGCAGGAATCATCATGGCGCAGAACCGCTGCACTCAGGAGGAGGCGCTGAGAATCCTGGCAAAGGCATCGAGCGGGCGGAACAAGAAGCTTCGTCTGGTTGCCGAGGACCTGGTGAAGAGCGTTGCAGCCTCCGCGCCGTCAACGCATTTCACACCCTAGGCAAAGAACGGATTACCCGGTGCCAGCCGGTGTCTCGGGCCAGTCGATGAAAAGTTCGTAGGCTTCGTGTTTCCGTAGGTAGCCGGCGATGAAGGGGTCGTGTGGAATGATCCGTTTTCCGGAAGCCAGGACGTCGTCCAGGGCGAAGTGAGCCAGTACCTTGGAGTGACCTTTTCCTTTGAACTCCTCGGCTGTTTCAGTCTGGATGAAGTCGATGTGACCGGGGCGGTCGATGAAGCGGGTCTGAACCGCGAGTTTGCCGCCCACCCGCAGCTCATAGCGGTGCAGGGCGTCGTTGCGAAGGGTTGAAACGTCCGGGCTGAACGTGTCCTCGGTGGATACCATGTTCTCCGTCATGGTTCGACATTGGCACTAAATGGCGGCGGTGGCAATGCCGGTTCCGAGCGGCCGGTCCCCTTCGCTTCCGGCACCCGGGCGGGAACCCGGCCAAGTAGGAGCGCGGCGAGGGTAAAACATGCCGCTCCCCCACCAAGAAGTCCCAAATTGAGGCCGTTGAACGCAGCATCAGTCACCGGGATGAAGACGACGACGACGGCGGTCAACACCGCCGCGGCGGGCCGACGACGGGCGTGGAAGGGCGCCGTCGGACGATCCTCCAGCCGCCCAAAAACCGCCAGTACCGGAAGCAGCAACGTGATCAACCCCAAGAGCACCACTGAACGGGACCACCACCACTCAGCCGTTCCGCCCGCCGGTTTGGGGAAATCCGTCAGGAGCCACAAGCCCGACATAGCGGCAAGAACGGGCAGGTGCCACAGGTAGACGGTCATGGACCGCCGGCCGGCAACAGCCAGGACCTTGTGCACCCAAGCTGCGGAAGCCACCGAATTGAGCCCGGGCCGGAAGAGTTCAAGAGTCGCGGCCTGAGAAATTCCCAGCAGCAACAGGGTCAGGTTCGGCGGGTTCAGGTTCACCAGCATGTTCCCCGAGTAAAGGCCCAACCCGGCCAGAACGGCAAGGAGAAGGTTGCTCAGGCCAATGACGGCCACCAGCATTGAACGGCTCAGCTTGCTGACATGACCGTCAGCAATGACGAACCCCAATTGCTGCACTGCGCACCAGAGGAAAACCATGTTGGCGTAGGCCAGGAGTGGCAGGACGCCGCGGAAGCAATCGACGGTCACCACCAGTGCCGCGAGGCCGCCGAGCGTGAGCCACGCTGAGCGCTCATGCAGCCTGGCCAGGACGGGGATGGTCAACTGCGTGGCGAGGTAGGCAGCCAGAAACCACAGCGGCATGCCCGCCCCCGTGGTAAGAAGCTGGATCACCTGTGGATGCACTCCGAGCAGCAGGGCGGTCCAGAGGCCCGTGAACATCACCGCCAGCAGGGCCGCCGCGGGGCGGATGAGACGCAACAACCGGGCCTGGGCGAATTCGAGGCCCGTTCCGCCGCGGTTACGCAGCCGGCGCCAGGACTGGAGCCCGGTGATGCCACCGGCCACGAAAAAGAGCGGCATGACCATAAAGATCCAGATGACGGGTTCGAACCAGTCCTGGTTTCCCAAGGTGTTTTCGGAGGTCACCGTGCCATCGGGATGAAGGACCGGGCTAACCATCATGGTGTGGCTTACCACTACCAGTACCAGGCAGAAGAAGCGGGCAAGATCGATCACCAGGTCACGTGGCGGCGTTTCCCCCGGATCCCCGGCCTGCGGCTTCCCACTTGGAAGGCCCATTGAGCTCCCCTATGAACACGGGTTCAGAACCCGACTGCTTACTCTCATTCTCCGCCCGGGGCGGGTTAAGGACCAGCAGCGCCGCGCCCAACGCCGATACCCGCACTGTCAGTCTCAGGCAGTCAGCAGGGCCAGGATTCCCAGCACGACGGCGAGGAAAGGCGTGGCTCCCTGTGTTGTGGCCGCGCGGAGGTACTTTCGCCCGCTCAGGGCCAGGACGAGGGCGGCCAGCAGCATGGACCCGCAACTGCTGAAAATCAAGGTCCACCCCACAACGGGCTGGCCGAGGGCAACGGCTGCGATGCCTGCGAATGCACCGGTGGCCAGGAAGAGATTGTAGAAGCCTTGGTTGTAGGCGAGAAACCTGGTGGTGTCGGCGTCAGCCTGGGAGGTGATGCTGAAGCGCTTCCAGGTTGCCGGCTGGGTCCACGTAAGGGACTCCATAGTGAAGATGTAGACATGGAGAAGGGCTGCAATGGTCGCGAAGATAAGGGAGGCCAGGATCATTTAGCTGATCCTAGCCCCCCTCAAATATTTGATTGTCCGCCTTTGATTTCAACTCCGCCGACGAGGCGGATTTCAGCGTGTCAGCGTGGCCAGTGCTCCGGCCGCGAAGTCCTTGGCTGACTGGTTCCATAGCCTTAGCAGGCCTTGGAGGTTCTCTCCATCCGCCCGATAATCACTGGTGTTCGCCTCCAGCGTTGCAAGCACCCCCGTGCGGAGTTCAGTGTTGAAGTTGACCTTGCCCACGTTCATGGCAGAAGCCTTCACCAGCTCCTCAGCGGGAATGCCTGACGCACCGTGCAGCACGAGCGGTATATGGGTGCGTACGGCAATGTCCTGCAGCACGTCCCAGCGCAGTTCCGGTTCGCCGATGTACTTCCCATGGACGTTCCCGACGGCGACAGCGAGGAGCTGGGCGCCCGAGCGGGCCACGAAGTCCTCCACTTGAGCGGAATCTGTGAGCCCGGCCATCCTATTCGCGGCGGATACGTCTTCGACTCCAAACGCCCTGTCCTCATCGCCCGCGAGTCCGCCAAGTTCGGCTTCCATGACAACCTCGGCCCGGCCTTGGGCATCCAGGACTGCCCGGACCTCCCTGACCAGCGCAATGTTGTCCTCGTAAGGAAGTGCTGAACCGTCCACAAGGACGGAATCCGCCCCTGCCTTGACGGCGTCGACGATCACCTGGACGTCCGTGGCGTGATCCAGCTGGACAGCCACCGGCACCGCAGCGGAGTCAGCAACACCTCGCAGTGCGGCTATCAGCCGGAGGCCGTCCGGGGTGGCAGCCGTCTTGGGTGCAACGAGCAGAATGGTTCCGCATCCTGCCTCCTCGGCCGCGGCCACCACTGCCAGTGCGGTGGTGAAGTCGTAGCAGGTGAAGGCGGGAATTGCTGCACCCTTCTGCAACGCTGAAACAACCAGGTGATCGAGTCGGGTGCGCATCAGACGCTAAGACCTCCCGCCAGGATCCATACCAGGTAGGTGAGGATGAAACCTGCGACGCCGAGAATGGTGGTGAGCACGGTCCAGGTCTTGAGCCCGTCGGCCACCGACAACCCCAGGTACCGGGTGACAATCCAGAAGCCGGAGTCGTTCACGTGGCTCAGGCCGAAGGCTCCGAAGCCGATGGCAAGGAGAATCAGGGCGGTCTGCAACGGTGAGAATCCGCCGTCGGCGACGGACGCTGCCAGGAGGCCAGACGTTGTGATGATCGCAACGGTGGCTGAACCCTGGGAAGCGCGGAGGATGGCAGCCAGGACGAAGGCCATCAGGATTACCGGAAGACCGGCGGTCTGCAGTCCTTCCGCGAGCGCCTTGCCGATGCCGGAGACAGTCAGGACCTTACCGAAGACGCCTCCAGCGCCGGTGACGAGGATAACGATGGCAGTGGGAGCCAGGGCGGAGTCCATGACTTCACCGGTGTGCTGTGATGACCAGCCGCGGCGAATGCCCAGGAAGTAGTACGCCATGCCCAAGGCCGTCATCAGGGCGATCAGCGGGGCGCCAATAAAGGCAACAAGGCTTGACGCGAAGCTGTCCTTGGGCAGGATGACTGCCCCCACCGTTCCCACCATGATCATGAGGATGGGGAGGACGATCAACGTGATAATCATGGCAGGGCTCGGAGGCGCCTTGACGTGGGTCTTGGTTGCAACACTGGAGCCGCCGCCTGCTGCATCCTGTTCCACCTCGGACTTGCCGGAACCGAAGAGGCGGAACTGCTCGGCCGTGGCAGGCAGCATCGTGAATTCGCGGCGATTCAGCTTGCGGGCAATGAAGTAGCCCAAGACGCCGACGGGGATGCAGATCAGCAGGCCGATGATGGTGACCCAGCCGATGTCCGCCTTGAGGATTCCGGCGCCGCCCACTACTCCGGGGTGCGGGGGGACAACAACGTGGATGGCCAGCATGATGGCGCCGACGGGGAGGCCGATCTTGACCGGGTTGACTCCGGCTGCCTTGGAGAAGCCGTAGATGATGGGGATCAGGATGATGAATCCGACGTCGAAGAATACCGGGATGGCCAGCAGGAAAGCTGCCGCGGTGAGGGCAGCAATCACGCGGCGCGGACCAAGTATGGAGGTGAACTTGCCGGCCAGGGCCTGCGCTCCACCGGAAATTTCAATCATCTTGCCCAGCATGGCGCCAAGGCCCACGAGGATGGCGACGGATCCGAGCGTTCCGCCCATGCCTTCCGTGACCGTCTTGATGATGTCCTGCAGCGGGATTCCGGCTACCAGCGCCACAGCGACGCTGACTACCAGCAGCGCCAGGAAGGCTGGGATCTTGAACTTGATCACGGCCACGAGCAGCAGGACAACGCCGGCTACTGCTATGGCCAGGAGAGCGAGTGCGCTCATGGTGTGTCTCCTTTGACAAGCCAGCCTACTTCCAGACCGGCGGTGGGGATACGGGGAACTTGCTGATTGTGGGTGGAACAGCGACGGCGGAGGGGGACCGCCGTCGCCGGATCTTAGGGGGTCAGGACCTTTGGGTCTTGGACCTAGACAGTGCGCTTGGTGGGCGCGACAACTTTGATGACGGCAGAATCATCTGCGGCGGCGAGGCCTTGGGCCTGGCCCAGGAGGTACAGCTGTTCTGCAGCGGCGGCGACGGGAGCTGCGAGTCCAGCGGCGCGGGTGGCCTTGCCCACGATGCCCATATCCTTGACGAAAATGTCCAGGCGGCTCAGCACTTCGGCACCTTCCTCGGTGTAGGCCTCGAGGATGCGGGGGCCGCGGTTGGAAAGCATAAAGGAACCCGCTGCCCCGGCCTCGAGTGCCGCCAGGGTCTTGGCTTGGTCCAGGCCAAGGGCATCGGCCAGGGCCATGGCCTCTGCAGCGGCCGCGATGTGCACTCCGCAGAGCAGCTGGTTGACGGTCTTGAGGGCCTGGCCGTCACCTGGCTTGTCACCGACAACAGTCAAGGTTGAGGCGAGGAGTTCCAGGACAGGGCGGGCAGCTTCGTAGGCTGCGGGGTCGGCGCCCACGACGATCAGCAGATCGCCCTCGCCGGCACGCTTGGGGCCGCCGGAGAGGGGCGCGTCTACCAGCGCCACGCCGAATTCGGCAAGCCGCTCGACAGTTGCAGGAATGGCTTCAGTGCCGACGGTGCTGGTCAGGATCACTACGGCGCCCGGCTTCAGCACGGAGGCCACGCCGTTCTCGCCGAAGAGAACGTCATTGAGCTGTTCGCCGTTGCGGACGGCGAGCAGCAGGGCATCGGTTTCCTGTGCAGCTTCCTTGGCCGTTGTGAAAGTGTGGACTCCGGCCTCGGCAGCAAGCTGCAGGCGCGCCTCCGCGATGTCGAAGCCGTGGACGGTCAGTTCTGATGCGAGGCGGGTGGCCATTGGCAGGCCCATGGCTCCGAGGCCAAGGACGGTGACGGTGTACTGGTCGCTCATGATGTTCTCCGTTGAATGGTGGGACTAAAACGTGGTGCTGAGTTTGCGGGTGACCTGGGCCAGGGACTGGTCATCGCCTACGTTCCCGGCAAACACGATGTACGGGATGCCCTTGGCAGGTCCGTCCACCGGTTCCCAGAGGCTGACGATTCCTGGGAGCATGGGGCCCCGCACAATGGCGTGGCGGATTTCCAGCCCGTGCGCGGCGACGTCGGAGGAGGTGATGCCGCCCTTGGCGATTACAAAGCGCGGCGGGAAGGTTTTGAGGGTCCGGTTCACGAGAGCAACGACGGCGGCGGAAACAGTCCGCGCGATCCTCAGGCTGTCGGCGGCGTCGTCCGTCTTGATGAGCAGGCGGCTGGTGTGAACAATGACGTCGCCCTGCCGGAGTGCCTCCGCTACGGCGCCGACAGTGGCGTCAAGGTATGCCTCGGCTTCGTAGCCCAGGAGCCTTTCGACGTCGACCTCCACGATCTTTGCCGAACTGTGCTGGTCGGTGAGGACTTTGAGCTGGCGGGTTGTGACACTCACATGTGACCCCACCACGATCAGTCCCCCCGCAAGGGAGGGCGTGTTGCCTGCATAGGCCTCTTCACCGCTGAGTTCGCTGCGGATCTCCTGGCCGATGCGGGCACGCACGAAGGGCGGGCCTACCCGGTAGAGGAGCTTCTTGCCGCGGCGTTCGGCCTCTTCCAGTCCCAAGGCCAGCGCGCGGAGGTCATTTTCAGTCACGATATCCGCCACGATGGGCGTCGATCCGCTGGCCGGTGCGATCGCGTCGGCGATGGCCTTCGCTGAAACCTGGGGATCGCCGTCCGGGCCGGCGGCCCTGATGATGTTCAGGTCCAGGACAATGACGGAGCTGGCCGGATAGCGGCCCTGCGATTTCTCGGCCACGTACTCAGCGAGCTCGGATTTGGCGAACGCAAAGCTGGCATCCTTGGCAAACTCGGTCTCTGAAACAGGGGTCAGCCGCCCTGCTTCGGTACCGGTGCCGCGCATGTAATGGACTCCGCCGATGGTCACGCGGCCTGCATCCGGGAAAGCCGGAACGATCACGACGCCGTCGGTAACCTCGCCGCTGGAAGCCGCCAGCGTAGCGGCGATGGTGTCGGGTTCCAGGGGGAAATGTCCGCGCAGTGTGGAATCTCCGCGGCTGACGAAGCCCACGCGGAGGGGGAACTCGCTCTTATCCGCTGCGAGGAGGGCATTACGGACAATTTCCTCGTTCCGGGCAGCAGCCTCGGCCGGGTCCAGGCTGCGGGTGTTTGTGAGGACGTAGACGGCGGGCTTGCCCTGGGCGAAAGCCCACGTGAAATCGGCGGCATCCCACCGGGTCAGCACGGGCAGGTCCGAGACCGACTGCGTGCCTGTTGGATCGTCGTCGAGCACCACCAGCACCTGCGGAGTGACAGCGGCGGAAGCGGCCACAGCTTCGGCAACGAGCTGAGCGGGAATCTGGACCTCTGCCGGGTAGGCAGCCAGCACATCTGCTTCAAGGGGCACTTTGCACTCCATTGTGTGGGTAATCGCTACTGTTGGGACATTTGTAAGATGTCAGACATCTTGCATCTGCTGATAGTGTGGCATAAGGCACACAAAAGACGCAAGTAGGCTTGACCAATACGTTGGCAAACGCCGCAAGGGGGCAAAATGGCACGGAAATCACTCGTCGAGATGGTGGCAGACGAGCTTCTGGACCGGATTATCGCCGGCGAGTTTCCGCCAGGCACCAGCGTGCCTGGCGAACTCGAGCTCAGCGCTAAGCATGAAGTGAGCCGTATGACGGTACGCGAAGCCATGAAGACCCTGGAAGCCCAACGGATCCTCAGCGTGGAACGCGGGAGGGGAACATTCGTGAACCCCTTGAGCCGCTGGTCCTCCCTGGAGGCCGTGTTGCGCGCTGCGTCAGAAGGCGTGGACGACGCTGCAGCCGCCGTCCAACTGATCGAACTTCGCCGGATGCTCGAATCCGGGGCCTGTGAACTGGCGGCCATGCGTATCAGCGATGTCGATGTCCAAACCCTTCACCGCCATGTTGCCGCCATGCGCGCCGCCCACAAGATCAACGACGTCGCAGCCTTCGTTGAAGCCGATCTGGCCTTCCACGACCTGATTCTGCACGCCTCGGAAAACGTCTTTGTGGCCGTGCTTTTTGAACCCCTTCACCGCGTGCTCCAAAAGCGACGGACGCAGACGTCGCGTGTACCTGAGATCCAGGCCCACGCAATCGACCACCATCAGAACATCGCCAATGCCCTTGAGACCCGCGACCCCATGCAGTCCCGGGACGCGATGGATGCCCACATGGAGCAAACCCTCAACGATCTGAAAACGTACGTCCTCGAGGCCCAGGCAACCCCGGCATAGGCCTAGCTGGACTCGCCTCCGTCCGATACTCTGCAGAGACGGCCCGGCCGGCCCGGGTATCGACGAGGATCACGAGGAGCTACGTTGCCTAACCACACCTATAGCATTTCTGAAATTGTCGGAACATCCACTGAAGGCGTCGATGATGCCGTCCGCAACGGCCTCGCTGAGGCTGCCAAAACACTACGCAACATGGACTGGTTTGAGGTCAAAGAAATCAGGGGCCACCTCGAAAACGGCGCCGTTGCCGATTGGCAAGTGACCATCAAGCTCGGATTCCGCTTGGAGCGCTAGGCAGCTCCCGGGCTTCATCGGCCATAAATCCAGCCCCCGCGGAGGAGACAACTGCGGGGGCTGCTTCGTTAACTGAGCTGACTCAGGTTTTCCTGGAGCAGGGTCCGGTGAGCGACGGCGGCATCCGCATGCAAGGCGCGGCCGGCATCAGTAAGTTCGAGGAACAGTGACCGCCTGTCATCCTCGCAGGAGTGCCGGGTTATCAGGCCGGCTTTCTGCAGGCGGTCAACCACCTTGGACAACGCGCTTTGGGTCATGGGCGTGCGCTGCCCCAGCTGCTTCATACGACAGGCATCGGCGTTGTCGGCCACGAGGTCCAAGATCTCGAACTCATTGAGCCCGATGTTGAACTTCGCCTCAAGCTCGCGGTCGATGGCCCCGGCCGTGCGGAAGTAGGCGCTCTGAATGTTGCGCCACTGCTCCACCAGCTCACGATCCTGTGCCATTTCCATGGCCCCATCCTAGTAGATCAGGCAAATAATGTCCACGTCATAATATTCCTTGTCATTAGATGACACGTCATATAGATTGGCCGTTATGAATTCACTTTCCACTCTTGAAAGATCAGCTGGAGAACAGCCCGGACCCGCCCGCTGGAACCGTGCACAATGGATGCTGCTTCTGGTTCTCTGCACCGTTCTTGCACTCGACGGCCTTGACGTCTCCATGGTGGGCGTGGCATTGCCCTCAATAGGCCAGGAACTCAACCTCGGCACCGATTCCCTGCAGTGGATCGTCTCGGCGTATGTACTGGGTTACGGAAGTCTCCTGCTCCTGGGTGGCCGGCTGGCCGACCTCCTGGGCCGCCGTCGTATCTTCCTGATTGCCCTCACAGTCTTCGCCGCGGCATCCCTGCTGGGCGGACTTGTGGATGATCCCACCCTCCTGATCGCTACCCGCTTCATCAAGGGACTGGCTGCGGCCTTCACAGCACCTACCGGTTTTTCCATCATCACCACCAACTTCGCCGAAGGGCGGGAGCGTAACCGCGCCCTGTCCATCTTCTCCACGTTCGGTGCCAGCGGATTCTCGCTGGGCTTGGTGGTAGGCGGACTCATGACCACCATGAGCTGGCGCTGGACGTTCTTGGTCTCGGTACCGGTCGCTATAGCCGTCGTTCTTCTGGGCCTCAGATTCATCCCGAAGGACAACCCGGCAGATCAGGAACAGGACAGTGGCCACGATATTTGGGGCGCGGTGACCCTGGCTTTGGGCATGCTGGGCCTGGTGTACACGTTGGTATCGGCACCGGAGCGGGGATGGGGATCTGTGGCAACTATCGCCGGGTTCGCAATCTCCGCCGCGATACTGACAGCCTTCGCCGTGATCGAAAAGAGAGTTGCCCATCCCCTTATCCGCTTCAGTATTTTGAAGGAAGGATGGGTGGCTCGCGCCAACCTGAGTGCTGTAGGCCTCTTTGGCTCCTACCTCAGCTTCCAGTTCATCGTGACCCTGTTCCTGCAGTCGGTCCTCGGCTGGAGCCCGCTGAGCATGGCGCTGGCACTCCTGCCCGCAGGCCTCCTGGTGGTCGCCACAGCGCCATTTGCTGACAAATTCATTGACAGGTTTGGGGCTCCCCGGCTGATTGTGGTTGGCCTGGCTGCGCTGACTCTGGGCTACATCCTGTTCCTGCGCGTCGGAACTACGCCGAACTATGCAATCGACATCCTTCCCTCCATCCTTCTGCTCGGCGTCGGCTTTGCCCTGGCATTTCCCTCCATCAACGTCCAGGCGACGGCCGGCATCCGGAACTCCGAGCAGGGATTGGCTGCCGGCCTGATTCAGACCAGCACCCAGGTTGGTGCAGCGCTGGTACTCGCCGTCACCACAGCCGTCATCAGCGGGCACGGGACCGATGTCCAATCCAGTGCTGCCGAAATGCTTACCCAGTACCGTCCTGGACTGATCCTCAGTGGCGTTGTGGCCATCGCGGCCCTCACGGTGGCTGCGGCTCCGACGCGGCGCTCAAAGGTGCTGGCGACTGTCGGATAGCCGCTCTCGGCAGGGTCATCCAGGCTGACGACGGCAGGAAAGGCTCAGGCCCGCAAATACGCACCAGGCATATTTGCGGGGCCTGATCCTGCTGACAGGACGGCGGAAAATGTTTAGGCTCGATACAGAGCCTGAGCGAAAACGCTTTCTCAGACCGCCGTCGATCGGAAAGAGCCCAACAGTGTCAGAATCTGCAAACAGCCCACAGACCCACGAGACAGGGGAAATCCTCATCCCGGACATCGCTCTCAATAACGGAGTCAGGGTCCCGCAACTTGGATTTGGCGTGTTCAAGGTCCCGCCGGAAGTGACTCAACGGGTAGTGGAGGATGCACTGGAAGCGGGCTACCGCCACATCGATACGGCGGCCGCTTACCGAAACGAGGCCGGCGTCGGTGCCGCCATAGCAGCCTCGGGCGTCCCGCGCGAAGAACTGTTTGTCACCACGAAGCTTCGCAACGGGGAGCAGGGGGAAGCCCTGGCAGCGTTCCACAACAGCCTTAGAGCGCTTGGCCTTGATTACGTGGACCTCTACCTCATCCATTGGCCGGTTCCTTCCCAGGGACTCTTCGTCAGCGCCTGGCAGGCGATGGAAAAGCTCTATGCCAACAACCAGGCGCGGGCGATTGGCATCTCCAACTTCCTGTCGCAGCACATCGACACCCTCCTTGCCCACGCCGACGTTGTTCCCGCCCTCAACCAGATCGAACTCCACCCCACGTACCAGCAGCGGGAACTGGCAGCCAAGTGCAACTCTCTGGGAATGGCCACCGAGGCCTACAGCCCCTTAGGCCAGGGAGCGGACCTTGAAGCCCAGGTGGTGAGAGAACTGGCCGCCAGCCATGGGGCCACTCCCGCACAGATCATCCTTGCGTGGCATCTCGCCCAGGGCACCATTGTCATCCCAAAGTCTGCCAACTCGGCGAGGATGCGGGAGAACCTTGGTGCCACGTCCCTCCAGCTCACGCCGGCGGAATTGGAATCCATTACCGCCTTGGAGGCGGGGGCACGCATGGGGTCCGATCCCGCCGTCGCAGCCTTCACGCAAATGTAAGGAACTGACTATGCAGTACACCCACCTTGGCCGTTCAGGCCTGAAAGTCTCGCGCCTGTGCCTGGGCACCATGAACTTCGGACCGCAGACTGAAGAAGCCGCTTCCCATGCCATCATGGACTCCGCGCTTGACTCCGGCATCAATTTTTTCGACACGGCCAACGTCTATGGTGGGGCTGAGCACCGGGGCTGGACGGAGGAGATCATCGGCCGCTGGTTCGAACAGGGCGGCGAGCGGCGTGAAAGGACCGTGCTGGCCACCAAGCTCTACGGCACCATGACCGACCGCCCCAATGAATCCAGGCTGTCTGCCCTGAATATCCGGCGTGCCCTTGATGCGAGCCTCAAACGGCTCCAGACCGACTACATCGACATTTACCAGTTCCACCACGTTGACCGGGACACGCCTTGGGACGAGATCTGGCAGGCAATGGAGGTCGCTGTACAACAGGGCAAGATCCTGTACGCCGGCAGCAGCAATTTCGCCGGCTGGCACATTGCCCAGGCGCAGGAATCCGCTGCCCGCCGCAACTACGCGGGACTTGTCAGCGAACAATCCATCTACAACCTGCTCACCCGCGCGGTGGAACTGGAAGTCCTTCCCGCTGCCCAGCAATACGGGCTGGGACTGATTCCCTGGTCTCCGCTTCAGGGCGGTCTGCTCGGTGGCGTTCTCAAGAAGGAGAACGACGGCGTTCGTCGCACCCAGGGCCGCGCCGCCCAGGCTTTGGCTAAACACCGGGACAAGATCCAGCAGTACGAGGACCTTGCGGACGACCTTGGCCATGAACCAGGTGACGTTGCCCTCGCGTGGCTCCTGCACCAGCCGGCGGTCACGTCCCCGATCGTGGGTCCGCGTACCCAGCAGCAGTTCGACGCCGCTCTCCGCGCTTTGGAGGTGAAGCTGGACGCTGATGCCCTCAAACGGCTCGACGACATCTTCCCGGGGCATCGCACAGCTCCGGAAGATTACGCCTGGTAAGTCAGGGAGCTAATCACCGAGCGACGACTTAAGCTCAGCCTCGGGCCCGGGGACTCCGCCGACCGCTTCAATGAGGCGCTCCCGGGGGCGGCTCAGGTGCTCGACGAGGAAGGAACTTGCTGCCGCTCCGTCCCCGGCCTTAATCAGGTCCAGCAGATGTTGATGCTCGCGGATGATCCGCCCCACCTCAACCAATTGAAGCCCCTGGATCTGGGCCATGCACAGCTTCACCTGTGAAACGAGGGATGCATACATCTGGCTGGTCCGCGGGCTGCCAATGCTGTCTACCAGGGCCATATGGAAGCGCATATCGGGATCCACGGTGTCCAGACCGGAACCATCGGTGAGCTGTTCCAGTTCCCGCTGGGCTGCGAGCGCACCCGGGGGCACAGTCCGCGTTTCCGAAAGTTCTAACAGTGCTGCCTGCTCGAGGCGCGCGCGGGTCTTATAGATATCCCGAACGTCATCGGGCCCAAGAGTGACAAGTCGGGCGGTTTTGTTGCTTCGACGCTCCAAGAGCGACTCAGCGACCAGCTTCTCGATGGCTGCCTTCGCCGTCGGACGCGCTACCTCATAGCGCGCCGCTACATCCGCTTCAGTGAAGGTGGTCTCGCCCTGATACTCGCCGCGCAGAATCCGTTTGCGGATGTCATCGGCGATTGCCTCCACGAGTGAAACGGTCATGAGCTGGGCTACCACAGCCTCCTCCTAAGTCCTTGGTTTTTTCATGCTATGCCTTACTGACACAACAGGTCTACATGTCAGTCTTGTGCACTTGCTAGACAATTTTCTCTCTGGTGGGTACTCTTGCTAGACAATTGCAGGTGACAGCTACCACATCTGCTCCGCCGCTCTCGATGAGGAGACGTTGTGTTTGAACAGGTTCTAGACCCAGTAGCAAATTCGTTAGTCTGGTCGGCGCTTCTGGCTGCCGCACCCCTGATCGTGCTCTTCGTGCTCCTTGGCGCTTTCCGCGTCAAAGCGCATGTTGCGGCGCTGACCTCGCTGGCCCTGTCGATGGTTACCGCCGTCCTCGTGTGGCAGATGCCAGTCGGACAGCTGCTAAGCGCCACTGCGGAAGGAATGGTCTACGGGCTGATCCCCATTCTGTGGATCCTGATCAACGCTCTGTGGATCTACAAGCTGACGGTGATTACCGGCTGGTTTGAAGTTCTGGGCGCCCGCATCCGGCGAATCTCTAATGACCAGCGGGTTCTGGCCATCATCATCGCGTTCTGCTTCGGAGCGCTCCTTGAATCGCTGGCGGGCTTCGGCGCCCCTGTCGCCATTTCGGCGGCCATGCTTTTGGCTGCGGGCATGAAGCCGCTGAAGGCGGCCTTGGTGTCGCTGCTGGCCAACACAGCCCCGGTGGCATTCGGATCCATGGCTGCTCCTGTGGTTACGCTGGCGGCAGTGACGGGCATCGACATGCACACTCTGTCGCAGATGGCAGGACGCCAGACTCCTTTCGTTGCGGTCATCGTTCCATTCATCCTGGTGTTCCTCGTCGATGGCCGGCGTGGATTGCGGGACACCTGGCCGGTGGCACTGGTTGCCGGCGTGGTGTTTGCTGTCGCCCAGTTCCTGACGGCCAACTACCTCGCGGCTGAACTCACAGACATCGTGGCTTCGATCGCCACGGTCTCGGCAGTGCTGCTGACGCTGCGCTGGTGGAAGCCTCGTGCTGAAGTGGCGTTCACCGCTTCCAGCTCTGCCCAGGAGGAGGCCAGCGCCCTCGCTCAGGGCGGTAGCACCATGACCATCACCCAGACCCGCACCCTTGAGATGGCTGGCTCGTCCCTTCGGTCCACCCTCTTTGCGGTGCTTCCCTACCTCGTCATCATCGCCGTTTTCGGACTCAGCCAGGTGCCCGCCATCAAGTCCTGGCTGACCTCCATTGGTTCGGTCACTTTTGCCTGGCCCGGGCTGGATGTGGTGGACGCCACCGGGAATCCTGTCGCGGCCCAGAAGTTCAAACTCGACCACCTCAAGGCCACTGGAACACTCCTGCTGCTCTCGGGCGTGACGGTTGCCGCCTTCTATCGGGTTAGTATGGCCCAGGCACTGACCGCATACAAAGACACCCTGATCCAGCTGCGTTTCACAATTGTCACGGTTGTCTCGGTCCTCGCCCTCTCGTTCGTCATGAATCTCTCAGGCCAGACAGCCAGCCTTGGCTTCGCCCTGGCGTCCGCAGGCGGGCTCTTCATTCTCTTCTCCCCCGTGCTCGGATGGCTGGGCGTCGCGATCACAGGCTCGGACACCTCCTCAAACTCTCTTTTCGGCCTCTTGCAGGTAACGGCCGCAAACCAGGCAGGGCTCAGCCCGATCCTCACCGCAGCCACCAATTCCTCCGCCGGCGTGCTTGGAAAGATGCTCTCGCCACAGAACCTCGCTGTTGCGGCAGCGGCCGTCGGTATGGCCGGCAAAGAAGGCGACATCTTCCGCAAACTCATCGGGTGGAGCCTGTGCTTATTGGTGCTGTTTACCGGGCTTGTGTATCTGCAGTCCACGCCGATCCTCGGATGGATGGTTCCCTGAGATGAACACCGCCCCTATCGTTCAACAGGATCAGGCACACGCTCTGAGGATCCTCATTGCGCCGGATAAGTTCAAGGGTTGTTTGAGCGCGCTTAACGTAGCCGAAGCCCTTAGGGCCGGAATCGATTCCACAGAGACCGATACGCCAGTAACCGTTTCGGTCCTGCCCCTGGCTGACGGCGGAGATGGCAGCGTAGAGGCAGCTGTCCTCGCCGGATCCCGGTCAGTGCCCGTTGAGGTTCGTGATGCTGATGGGCAACCCCGCCTGGCCCGGATCGCCTTCGACGGAATTACCGCCGTCGTCGAAGTGGCCTCCACCTGCGGGTTGAGCACACTGCGCGGCCCCTTGCGTCCGCTCACGTCTTCCAGCCGGGGACTCGGGGAAGCGATCCTGGCTGCCGTAAAGCTCGGGCCAAAACGCCTGGTCGTTGCTCTCGGTGGCAGCGCCAGTACCGACGGCGGTGCGGGCATGCTCGCAGCCCTTGGCGCACAGTTCCGCGACGAACAAGGCCGTCCTGTGGATCCAAGCGGGGGTGAATTGTCGCGAATAGCCGGGGTCGATCTTGGCCAGCTCGTCGACCTCACCGGCATCGAACTCATCGGAGCCAGCGATGTCACCAACCCGCTCCGAGGAGCAAACGGCGCTGCCGCAGTCTTCGGACCGCAAAAAGGGGCTGACGACGGTGCAGTTGCGTCCCTGGAGCGTGGGCTGGACTCGTGGGTCGAGGTTTGCGGTAATCTTCGCGCAATCGACGCACCCGCCCTTGGCGATATGGCCGGCGCTGGGAGCGCCGGCGGCATCGGCTTCGGCCTGCTGCTTCTGGGCGGCTCCCTCGTCTCCGGAGCCGACTACTTCCTTGACCTGCTGCAGTTTTCCAGCCACATCGACGAGTGTGATCTACTGATCACAGGAGAGGGCCGCCTCGACGCACAAACGGCAGGCGGCAAGCTCATATCGACTGTCTGCCGCCGCGCCGGAAGCATTCCCGTGTGGGCAGTAGCCGGGTGCAGCACGCTGGCCGCATCCGAAGCACGGCAGCTTGGGTTGTCAAAGGTCCTCACCCTCCAGGAACTCTCTCCGCAAGACACCTCGCGGGACCCTGCCCTGGCAACCGCAGTCCTCCAAGAGGCCGGGCGGGCCATCGTTAAAGATCTCAACCAGTCACTGTTCAGGCGGATGCTTCCCGTGAACGTTGCCTACGCGGCGAAAGCGTAAGGGCCGAACCGCCCCCAGGCCACTGCGCCTGCCAGAACCAGCAGGACGACGTTGACGATTACCATCTGCGATTCCTTGCGCCGCGCGTGGGTGTTGATGGCTCCGGCCATGATCAAGACCAAGCCCAGCGCGGCCAGGGGCGCCAGGATGGGGGCGATCCCCAGAGCGGCCGGCAGGACCAGGCCAAGAGCAGCAAGAATTTCCAGTCCAGCGATCGCTTTGATGGTCCCCGGGCTGAAGTCCTCCGTCCATCCCATCCCCGAGGCAGCAAGCTTCTCCTTCGGCTGGATGAGCTTCATGGCGCCAGCTGCTAGGAAGGCGAGGGCAAGTACGGACGCGATGATCCAAAGGGTGATATCCATGGTGGTTCCTATCTCTAATTACTTCAATATTTAAGTGAACCTTAGACGTATTAACTTAAATGTGCAAGCAACTAGTACCATCAAAATGGTTAATGCGTGAAGTGATAGTCTTGTTTCTATGGAGATCGCACCGGAACCACGCTGGCTCGACAGCGACGAGCGGCAAGCCTGGATGGCCCTCGTTGCAGTCATGATGAGACTGCCGTCCGCCCTGGACTCCCAGCTTCAGCGTGACGCAGATATCAGCCATTTTGAGTATCAGGTAATGGCCGGATTGTCCGAGTCTCCGGAGCGCACCATCCGCATGAGTGATCTTGCGGCGATCTGTGAAGGCTCGCTTCCCCGGCTCTCCCAGGTTGTTGCCCGTCTGGAAAAGCGCGGCTGGATCCGCCGTTCGCCCGATCCCACTGACGGCCGCTGCACGCTCGCGATCCTCACGGAGGAAGGCTGGGAGAAGGTGGTTCAGACCGCACCCGGCCATGTGGAGGCCGTGCGCGCCCTGGTCATTGACCCCCTGACCAAGGCCCAGAAGCATCAACTGGCCGGCATCGGCCGCCGCATCCTCCACGCCATCGACCCCGACGACGACTGCATGGGGCCGCGCTCGGCCTGACCCGCCTCATTCGAGGACGTTCCCGCCCACTTACCGGCGCCTACAAGGCGTGTCGCAGCCAAACCGCCGTCGAAATTGGTTTCCGGGATGAAGTAACTGGGCTGGAGCGTCAGGAGCAGCAGGCAAGGCACGGCAGCCGGGGGTTCCGGACAGCAGACCAGGAGGCCACGCAACCCTTGACCCGCAGCACGGGCGCTATTACGGTACTGGGGAAGCGTTTTCCCGATTCCGAATTGAAAGGATTCACTGATGAATCCGAGCAAAAAGTCCAAGCGATACCTATCGGTCCTTGCTGCCACCAGCGCCTTAGCCTTGGGCTGCACGGGAGTGCCCGCGAACGCCGTCGAGCCTTCCGCACATGCCACCTCCGGAGTGCAACTGGACTACCTCGACCGCGGCCTGGTGGCTGCCGGCACTTCCGAGGGAGTCTTCCTCAGTTGGCGGCTCCTCGGCCACGAAGCAAGCGGTGCGTCCGCAACAGGCCTGACGGGAACGGACTTCGCCGTATACCGGGACGGCCGAAAAATTACCACCGTCACCGACAGCACCAACTTCCTTGATCCTGCAGGAACAGCCACCTCTAAATACTCGGTTGCAGCCATCAGCGGAGGCGATGAAGTAGACCGCAGCGCTGACGTCACGTCCTGGGCCGGCAACTTCAAGGACCTGCCGCTGAAGAAGCCCGCGGAGGGAATAACGCCCAAAGGTGAGGTTTACACCTACTCCGCGAATGACATGAGCGTGGGCGACGTCGACGGCGACGGGCAGTATGAGTACGTCGTCAAATGGGACCCCTCCAATTCCAAGGACGTCTCGCAGGTTGGTTACACCGGCCCCACCTATGTGGACACCTATACCGCGGACGGAACGCTCCTTCACCGGATCGATCTCGGCGTAAACATCCGCTCCGGCGCGCACTACACCCAACTGCTGGTGAACGACTTCGACGGCGACGGCCGTTCCGAGATGATGTTCAAGACCGCGCCGGGCACCAAGACTGTGTCCTACCAGGATGGAGCGGTCAAGGAAGAACAATTCATCTCGCTTCCCAAGGCAGACCAAGAGGCCGGCTACTCGCATGCCGACGACTATCGCATGAGTGCCGACGACTACTACCGCCATATGGTTGAAACGTTCCAGAACTGGACGGAACACCCCGAAGTGAAGGCTGGCAACTGGCCCTCGACGCTTGAGGAAGCCTTCGGGACGACACCCAAATACCAGTACCCGCTCTCCGAATCCGACGCTGAGGCCCTGACCGACTACTTCATGGACGTCTACGCCCCGTCCCGCAGCTCCAAGAACAACTTGCGGGCCTTTGAAGGCTTTATTGTGTCCGGTCCCGAATATCTGACGGTCTTTGACGGTGCCACAGGCAAAGAATTGCAAACAGTGGCGTACAAACCGGACCGCCACGATGACGGCCTGATGTGGGGCGATTACGCCATGGGCCGGATTGAACCCGGCAACAGGGTGGACCGATTCCTCGCCGGTGTCGCCTATCTGGATGGTAAGAAGCCAGCAGCTGTTTTTGCCCGCGGCTACTACACCCGCACCACCCTCGCCAGCTACACCTGGGACGGCCGGAACATCAGTGAAGTCTGGAACATTGACAGCGGCTGGACTCCCATGACGAATCCCTTCAACGATTCCCCTCACGGCCGCGACGGCACCGATCCGGAATACGGCAAACTGACCACGCAGGGGTTCCATTCGCTGAGCGCCTCCGACGTGGATGGAGATGGCAAGCACGAGATCGTCTACGGCTCCGCAACCATCGACGACGACGGCTCGCTGCTCTACAGCTCCTTCGACCAGCTCCCGGCGGGAAGCGCAGCGCCCGGGGAACAGGCACGCCTCGGCCACGGTGACGCGATGCACGTCACCGACATTGATCCGGACAGGCCCGGCAAGGAAATCTTCACCGTCCATGAAGGCGCTTCTTGGGCGCCCTACGGCTATGCCATGCGTGATGCCGCTACAGGAGAGGTGCTTTTCGGCGCCTACTCGGGGAAGGACACGGGGCGTGGCATGATCGGCGATGTTGATCCCGCCGTCCGAGGCATCGAAAACTGGGCTATCGGGATGCAGTCGGCCGACGGCGATAAGCTGTCGCCGACTGCCACTCCGGGCACCAACATGAGCATCAAGTGGGCCGCGGACATGACAACGCAAATCATCAACGGCTCGGGCGGCCAGACCCCCTCGATTGTGGACTGGAAGCGCGGGACTTTGCTCACCGCCGTCGGCACACGCACCAACAACGGAACCAAAGGTACCCCGTCCCTCGTTGCGGACGTTCTGGGTGACTGGCGCGAGGAACTGCTGGTCCGCACGGCAGACAGTTCAGCTATCCGGATGTATCTCAGCACCGAGGTCACCCAGCACAAGTTGTACACGCTGATGCACGATGCTCAGTACCGCGCGGAGGTAGCACGGCAGAACACCACCTACAACCAGCCTTCCTACACCGGGTTCTACTTCGCGTCCGACATGGACTTCACGAAGGTTCCGTTGCCCTCGCTGTGGACTCCGGGAAGCGTCACCGGCCTGCAGTCCAGGCTCCAAGCCCTCGTTGGATCCGGTGAAGTGAGCGGGCCCGTCGCCAAGCAGCTCTCAGCAGTTCTTCAAACTGCCGTAGCGGCTGTTGCCCGGGGCGATGAAGAGCAGGCGGGACCGGCAGTCGAAAGATTTGTAGCCTTCCTGGACCAGCGGAAACAGACTGATCACGTGTCGGAGAGCGCCCGCGGGACACTGACACATCACGCTTCATCAATTCTGAAGATGCTGGGCAGGTAGGCAGCGAAGCGCAGGTTTGTTTATTCACCCCCGGTTCCCGGAAGGAACCGGGGGTGTGCAAAAGCGATGCCATAGGAGAGACTGCTCAAATGTCACTTTCACCCCTGATTGAGCTCAATGATGGATCCAAAATCCCCCAGTTGGGGTTCGGCACCTGGCCGCTGAATGACGAGGAGGTGGCCGACGCCGTCGTGTCCGCCGTGGAGGCCGGTTACCGGCACATTGATACTGCGGTGAAGTACGGCAACGAGGCGGGAGTCGGCGAAGGTATTCGCAGAAGCGGAATCGACCGCTCCGAGATCTACGTGACCACAAAACTCGACGGCGAATTCCAAGGACAAGAGCGGGCCGTCGAAGGATTGGAGGGTTCACTGGAACGGCTGGGCATGGACTCTGTGGACCTTCTCCTCATCCACTGGCCGCTCCCTCGACGCGGTGAGTTCGTCTCCACTTGGAAGACGTTCGAAATGCTTCAGGCGACGGGGAAAGCCCGCTCCATTGGAGTCTCAAATTTCAAGCCTACGCATCTTGATATTCTCCTCAGCGAAACAACGGTTGTACCTGCCGTCAACCAACTTCAAATCAATCCTGCGATCCCCAGGACCTTCGAACGGTCCTACAACGCGCGGCAGGGGATCCAGGCGGTCGCTTACAGCCCCCTTGGCGCCAGCAGCGAACTCCTTCACGCGCCTGTGCTGGCACGCATTTCGGAAAAACATGGCAAAACTCCTGGGCAGGTGGTGCTCCGTTGGCACGTTCAGCAGGGGCTAGTGGCGATCCCAAAATCGGCGAATCCGCAGCGTATCCGCGAAAATTTCGAGGTATTCGACTTCGAACTCGATGACCGGGATTTCGAGGCTATTGCAACACTGGACGCCGGGCCTGACGCGGGCGTGGACTCTGATATCCAGGGCCACTAAGGCAGCCTGACTGGCAAAAAAATACTAAGCATGATTACTATTGGGGAGAAGGATGAAGCGCACCCGGCAACCCGGGTGCCTCCTTAAGAAGAAGAAGGAACGATAAAATGGGTTTTTTCGCATTTCTGATTCTGGGCCTTATTGCCGGCGCCATCGCTAAGGCAGTCCTCCCCGGGCGTCAGGGTGGTGGCATCTTCATCACGCTGCTGCTGGGTGTTGTTGGGGCCATCCTCGGCGGCTGGATCGGCGGAATGATCTTCGGCACCGGCCTCCAGGAGTTCTTCTCCTTGCAGACGTGGCTGCTGGCCATCGGTGGTGCGCTCATCGTACTGCTGGTCTACGGCATGATCACCAAGCGCTCGCACCGCTAATCACGGTGCGGCCTGAAACCGGCTCCAGGAACCATCCTGGGGCCGGTTTTCTCGCTAAGGCTCAGCATGGCTGATAGCAGCCGCTGGGGCCAGGTACAAAAACCTTCTCACAGAGCAGGAGTACATCATGAAGAAAAAGCTTCTCTTCGGAACAGGGATGGCCGCAGGATACGTTCTCGGTTCACGCTCAGGGCGCGCCGCCTACGAAAAAATCAAGGCGCGGGCCGCAAGTATCTGGGACAGCAAGCCCGTCCAGGACAAAGTTTCGGCGGCCACCGAGGCAGTTAAGGAAAAGGCGCCGGAGGTTACTGACCAATTGACGGAAGCAGCCAGGCGCGCAGGGACGGTCATCAGTTCGGCCATGCACCGGGATGACGGGAAGTCCGGCGGTTCGAACGGGCACAAGTCCGACGGCGGCACAGTCACCGACACCAGTATCCCCGCCCACAGCACCCATCCGGAAACCGCCAACTTGGGCACCTCCAGCGACGAGGGTCCGGCTGTAGATCCCGGCAAGAACATCTAAAACTTGCTATAAGCCACTGGTACGCGAGTGTCTTCTGCGTGAGACCAGCTGGCACTGCGGCCAGCCGGATATCCCCGGCTGGCCGCACGGCTGACTGGCGGCGTTCATCTGCGTCTGATGATCCGCCACGTGAGACTTGATCGCCAGAATATAGGGGCTCCCACAACCGGCTAGGGAATTGCTGGAAATTGTATGTGCAAGCGCTTACAGTGTGAGTTGGCTCTCAGTAGCCGGTCTCCATAACGACGTCGTCTCACTCTGCCCTTCGCTGCAGCAGCGCCGCTAACCGGAAGGATCCCTATTGTGTTTTCCCGCTCCCTGCCCTTCTTGCAGCCCAGACCAAACCGAGTATCCGAGCAAAGGACGGGCATAGCCTTCCGTACGGGGATGACCTTCCTCGTGGCTGCCGCTACTGCTGCTGCCGGCATGAGCACAGCGCATGCCGGGCCGAAATCCGAAGATCCGCAGTCGCCGTCGGGGATCCACTCCCTCAGGGCGCCGGTAACAGACGAACGGTTCTACTTCGTGATGGCGGACCGCTTCAGCAACGGGAATACCCAGAACGACGACGGCGGCCTTGGTCCGGACCCGATGGTGTCCGGGTTCGAACCGACCAAGAAGGGCTTCTACAACGGCGGGGACCTCCAGGGCCTACGGGAACAGATTGACTACATCGAAGGGCTTGGCACAACCTCAATCTGGCTAACCCCCAGCTTCAAGAACAAGGCCGTGCAGCCAGAGGACAAATCGGCCGGATATCACGGCTACTGGATAACGGACTTCACCCAGATTGATCCGCATCTGGGCACCAACGCCGAATTGAAAGCTCTGATCGACGACGCCCATGCCCGCGGCATGAAGGTCTACTTCGACATCATCACCAACCACACTGCAGACGTCATCGGCTACGAGGAAGGCGACCGCACAGCGTACGTCTCCAAGGACGTGGAGCCGTACGTCAACGCCGCCGGGGCGGAGTTCGATGACCGGGATTACGCCGGAACCGGGGAGTTTCCGGAACTGGATCCGGCCACTTCATTTCCCTACACCCCCGAGCTCCAGGCCGGGGAGCAAGACCTGAAGGTCCCGGCGTGGCTCAACGATCCCACGCTGTACCACAACAGGGGTGACACCACCTTCGCCGGGGAGGACGCCTACTACGGCGACTTCTTCGGCCTGGACGATCTGTTTACAGAACACCCCACGGTGGTGAACGGTATGAAGGAGATCTACAAGACGTGGATCCGTGACTTCGGCGTGGACGGCTTCCGGATCGACACCATGAAGCACGTCAATGACGAGTTCTGGCAGGATTTCGGTCCGGATGTGCTCGCCTACGCCAAGGAACAAGGCAAAGACGAGTTCTTCATGTTCGGCGAGGTATTCGATACCACCAAGAGCTTCACCTCCCAGTTCACTACCCGGAACAAAATGCAGGCAGTCCTCGATTTCCCCTTCCAGGAAGCGGCCCGCAACTTCGCTTCACGCAGCCAGGACGCCGCACAATTGGAAAGCTTCTTCGCCGGCGACGACTGGTACACGGACGCCGACTCCAACGTCTATCAGCTGCCCACGTTCCTCGGAAACCACGACATGGGCAGGATCGGCAGCTTCATCAGTGCTGACAACCCGGGTTCGGACGACGCCGAAAAAGTGGCCCGCGACAGCCTCGCGCACGAGCTAATGTACTTCTCGCGCGGCAACCCGGTGATCTACTACGGCGACGAACAGGGCTTCACGGGCCCCGGTGGAGACCAGGATGCCCGGCAGACACTGTTCGCCAGCAAGGTCCCCGAGTACCTTGACGACGACCTCCTGGGCACCGACGCCACCCACAGCACCGACAACTTCAACACCGCCCACCCCCTGTACGGCAAAATCAGCGAACTCGCTGCCCTGACCACTGAACATCCCGCACTCCGCGATGGCGCACACCAGCACCGCTATGCCTCCAAAGGCCCGGGCATCTACGCCTTCTCCCGGATTGGTGCCGAGGATCAGCGCGAATACGTGGTGGCACTGAACAACAGCGAGCAGCCCCAGACGGCCAACGTTCCTACATACGTTGGCAAGCGCACCTTCACGAAGATTTATGGAGACGCCGCCGCAGAGTCCAAGACCGGCCCGGACGGACGGCTCACCGTCACTGTTCCGCCGCTGTCCGCCGTGGTGTACCAGTCCTCAGGCCGCATTCCGCACTCAAAGGCGGCTCCCGGCGTCGTCCTCCAGGAGCCAAAACCCGCGCAAGGCGACAATGGACGCCTTCAGATAGCGGCCGACGTCGACGGTTCCTCGTTCAATGAAGTCACCTTCGAAGCACGGAAGTCCGACGCCGGATGGGAGCGGATCGGCACCGATGACACCGCCCCGTATCAGGTGTTCCATGACGTCGCGGCGCTGGAGACCGGAACCGCCGTGGAGTACCGCGCCGTGGTGCTGGACAACGGAGGCCACTCGTCTACAAGCGAAGTGAAGAGCGGCACTGTTCCTGCTCCGGCCCTGAGCATGCAAAGGCCCGCGGCCGGAAGCAGCGTCCAGGGGAGAGTTGAAGTCAGCGCCGTCGCCAGCCCAGAAAAGGCCGACCATGTGGTGGAATTTGAGCGGAGCATCGACGGTGGGGACTGGACGGCCATCGGCAGCGACAGCTCCTCCCCCGTCTACACGGTGTTCGATGACGTCGCGGCCTTGGGGCTGGCAGACGGAACCGAGCTGAGGTACCGGGCCACCATGGACGCAGCCGGCGCCGGAACAGTGACCAGCGACGTCCGGACCGTAGTGGTCGGCGAGCTCCCGCAACCCGATTCGGTCACCGTGGCCGGCGACCTCAACTCGGCAATGGGCTGTGCCGGGGACTGGCAGGCCGATTGTGGGGCGGCGTTCATGACTCTTGACCCTGCCGACAAGGTCTGGCGCCTCACCATTCCGTCCCTGCCCGCGGGAACTTACCATTACAAGGCCGCGCGCTGAACGGCAGCTGGGATGAGAACTACGGTGCGGGCGGCAGCCTCAACGGTGCCAACATCGTGCTGGAGCATCCAGGTGGTGCCGTCACGTTCCGCTATGACCACAGCACACACATCATTAGCGCCGTCTACGCCTCGCAGCAGCCCGGCGCTGTGGCTGTGGCCGGAAGCCTCGATTCTGAACTGGGGTGCCCCGAGGATTGGATGCCCGGCTGCGACCAGGCCCAGTTGACTTTGGACCCGGCTGATCTGGTGTGGAAACTGGTTGTTCCCGATCTTCCCGCGGGAAGTTACGAGTTCAAGGCAGCGCTCAACCGGTCCTGGGACGTGAATTATGGGGCTGGCGGAGCGCCCGCCGGCGCCAATATCGCCTTCAAACACGACGGCGGACCGGTGACGTTCCGGTATGACCATGTCACCCACGTCATGACGGCCCTCTGACGTTGTAATCCGGCATGCTCCGTCCCCGGCTTCAAGGGAAGATACGGACGGAGCTACGCGGAAAGCTCGTTGGAAGCGAAGAGTCCCCTGATGAGATCGCCGAGGTGTGACCAGTGTTCCCCTGACATGGTGGCCGCCGCTTCGGCGTCGCCTTGTTCACAGACGAGGATGAGTTGGTCGTGGTGATTGATGGTTTCCTCCCCACCCAGGAGGCCGGAGAACTTCCGGTAAAGGATTCTGTGGAGTTGCGGGTGGAGTTGTTCGATGATGCGTTTGATGACAGGGTTTCCGGCGGCATCGATGATCACGCTATGGAACGCGTCGTCCGCGGCCAGGGCCTTGGAGACGTCCTGTTTTTTCACAGCGGCGGCAAAGTTCTTGTTGGCCTGGCGCATCACGTGGAGGTCACGGTCCGTCAGTCGTGGAACCGCCGATTCCATGGCCAGGGAATCGAGTGCCTTGAGAACGGCAAGGTTTGCCGCAATGTCGTCTTGATTTAGCGTCGAGACTCTTGTGTAAACACCCGGCTTGGCCTCTATGAGCCCACTTTCAACGAGTCGGGTGAGGGCTTCGCGCACCGGGGTCCTGCTGAGCCCAAGCATTTCTGCCAGATCGGAGTCTTTGATTTTCTCGCCGGGGGCGAGCTCACCCCGGACAATGGCATCCCGGAGCCGGTCATAAGCTGCGTCGCTCATCTTCGGTCGGTCAACGGTGCTGGTGTGGACTAGCGGCATATTGGACACAGTACTCTGCGTCACCGCTCAGCAAGGACAAGGCGGACCACCGTGACGGCGAGAACTTCCGCGGGATCGATGAACGGCACCGGGATATCGTCGGCCGACAGGCCAACGGGAACCTCCGTGCATCCGGCGATAATTGCCTGGGCCCCAGAGTGGATAAGACCCCGCGCAGCTTGGATGAATAGTGGCCGGGCCGCGCTGGTGTTTCCCGCTTTAATGGCGCGAATGGGGTTCATCACCAGATTCTCCTGGCTGTCAGCTGCGGGCGTGATGACCGAGATGCCCTCCCTGTCGAGCCAGGATTGGTAAAGGCTGGCCTTCTGGGTTCCTGTCGTTGACAGCAGTCCCACCTTTTGAACGGTTGGTGAGAGCTGCCGGACGTACTTTGCCGTCTCTTCAATCATGTGAATGATGGGGATTTCGACCTCCATCTGCACGGCCGCGAGGAAGGCATGCGCCGTGTTGCAGGGAACGGCGAGCATCCCCGCCCCCGCCTCTTTCAGGAGCCTGGCTCCGGCAATGAGGGCCGGTGTTGGGTCCTCACCTCGCGTCAGCAGCGCGTCTGTCCTGTCAGGAATCGTGGGGTCGGACCAGATCAGGACCTGAAGATGCTCCTGATCGCGTGTGGCGGGAGTTGCGTGCACCAGTTTGAGGTAGAAATCGGCCGTCGCTTCAGGACCCATCCCTCCAAGGATCCCCACGACGCTGCGGTGGTGCGAGCTGGCTTTCAATCCGCGATCCCCAATTGGCGGCAGTGAAAAGAAGTGCACGGGAGATGCGTTTTGCGCGGCGGTCCGAGTCTTCATTGGATTCATCTCTAGGGAGCGGTCTGAGTGATATCCAATATATTACATCCCCACTGCTTTGGTATGCAATATATTGCATACTCATTCCACCTGAGGAGGCTTAGCCCACACCTTGGTCAGCAGATCTTGATGACCGCCATGCTCTAGCTGAGCAGCAAAGGCATGGCAGGGGTTCCCCGCGGCAGAATCACAACAACCCTGCCGCTGTCTTGGATGACGCCAAACTGACATCAGTCAGGTAACCGCAAACAAAAAAATGGAGGGCTGGGGTCCGTATAGTGGATCCCAGCCCTCCAATTGCGCCCTTGCTAGGCCGCGCAGGCCTTCTTTAGCTCACTGACGGAGGCTGCGGGAACTTCCTCGCCGGCCTCGGCGATCTGCTTCATGGGGTCTGTGATGTCCGCTGGCACTCCGGCGGTCTCTGCTCCAGCGACCAGGCCGACGAGCAGCTTCTTATCCTCAACGCTGATAAGTCCGTCCTCGATGACCGCGCACACCTGCCCCTTCACTTGGTCGGCAGCAGCGCTGGCCACTTCCGTCACTGCGGAGCTGGCGGCGTTCTGGGCCGCTTCCTGCACCTGGCCGCAACCAACGGCGAGGACTAGAAGCGGGATCGTGGACAGCAAGGCAAGGGAACGTTTCATCCATCCACCCTAACAATGTCCGGCCCGCCGCTTTCAGTCGTTCGTCCGCTAGCGTACGGAAAACCGCCCCTGTCCATTGCGAGCCCTGGGATCGATGGGGTAGCTGAGCTCCTCGAGATAGCTAAGTACACGGTCCGGCGCATAGGTGTAGAAAGTCCACCAGAGGCCTTCCTTCCCTACAATCACCAGGGCGTGGAAGGTGTCCAAGCCCTTCAGCTCTCTATAGACAAGGGTGGCGTCACCCCTGTTCACCTTCCAGGGGCCAAAGAAATGATGCAGCGTTCCCCTCACGGTCCACCTCACAAGAGCTTTGCTCGCGTCAGAAGCGGCGGAGCCAATCCACCGGATAACCAATTTCCTCGAGAGTGAGGAGCACTGACTCCGGATGGAAGGCGCCGATCCTCCAGTCGAGGCGGTGGGCGCCCTCGACAGCTATAGAAGAGGTGAAGAAAGTCCGGGTTTTGTAGATCACCCTAATCTGCGCGCGCTCCAAGCGCCATGGACCCAAAAACCGGCCAAGACCAAACCTCGCATGAAAGTCCAGCCGCTCCGATTTCGCTGTCATCTCGATGAGGGGCCAGGAAGCACCGCACCGTTGATCGTAGAGGCCGACGATGACGCGGCATCCCGCGTCATCTCTTTCTTCCCCCGGAGTCGCCATGGACTCGATCCTAGAGGACAGTTCAAGCTATTTACACAGCTACAAAGGCGGTCAGTCCACAGCGTCCAGCCAGGTCAGCACGGAGCCGTCCTCCTCGATGTGTGCAGCGAGCTCTCCGTTGAACTTTGCACCGTAGTCTGCGGTGATGTGCTCCTGGAACGCGGCATCGTCCGCATAAACCTCAAAGACGAAGTATTCACGTGGATTCGTTTGCCGGGTGTACGGCAGGAAGAGCTGGTTGCCGGGTTCCTGCCGGACTTTTTCGGTGAGTTCGCGCATCATTTCCGCCACCCGCACCTCGCTTCCGGACTTTACCGTGAACTCGGCATAGAGGGTTTTGGTCATCATGTTCTCCTTGGAGGTTTCTGGGTGAGGCAAAGTTGATTTGTCAGAGATGCGGGGCCGGTAAGCCCGGAGGCGCGAGTTCGCCAGACCCCCGGACAATAAGTTCGGAGGGCACCACGTAGGTTTGCGGAGCGGACTGGTCGCCGTCAATACGGGCCAGAATTCTTTCCGCAGCCAGTTTCCCGATCCTTTCCGGGTGCTGTGCAACCACCGTGATTCCGGGGTCCATCATGTCCGCCAGGGCGAAATCGTCGAACCCGACCAAGGCGATCCTCTTATTGGCGTTCAGCTCCTTCAACCCGCGCATCGCCCCGAAAGTGACGAGGTTCTGGCTCGAGAAAATGGCTGTGGGGGGATCGTCAGAACCAACCAGCTCACGTGTTGCCTGCCGGGCAGACTCCTCGTCGTGGAGGCCCTCGCGGATGGGAACAGCGGACGTCGCGATGCCCGCCGCAGCCAGAGATTCCAGAAATCCCCGACGACGTTCGCGTGCCGTCTGGATGTCCGTCCGGTCTCCGAGGTAAGCAAGTTTCCGGTGCCCCCGGCTGATCAGATGGGCTGCTGCCTTTGCGGCTCCCGCAGCGTTATCTGTAACCACGGCGTCCGCCTCAACGCCTACTGGTTCCCGGTCAATGAAGACGGTGGGCAGGTCCCTGGAGTGTTCCGGAATAACGTAGGCCTGGCTCCGGGCGATGGGCGTCAGCACCAACCCGTCCACGCGCCTGCCCAGGAAGGCCGCCACCAGGGCCTTTTCGCGTTCGGGGTCGTCGTCCAAGCTGGCGGCGAATACAGCGATGCCCCGCACTGACAAGGCATCTTCCATGGCCCGGTGGATCTCACTGCTGAAGGGGTTGGAGACGCTCGGCAGCAGCAGCCCCACGGAGAGGGTCTGCCGTCCGGACCTGCGCAGGCTTCCTGCGGCCATGTCCAACTGGTAGTTCAGCTGCTGGGACGCACCGACGACGCGCAGCCGGGTGGCCTCGGAGACACCCGGCTCGTTATTCATGACGCGCGAGACAGTCTTTATTCCGACGCCGGCCAGCGCCGCAACGTGTCGCATCGTGGGCCGGCTCTTCCCCACTTCAGCTTGGTAACGATTAGACATCGTTGTCACAACCTCGTCCTTCATCATCGACTTTCCCTTGACTCTACCCTGTGATCCTGATTACATGAGGGCTGACAACGTTGTCATGACACCACGCCTCAAACCCAGGAGATTCAATGTTGAGTTCCAAAGCTCCGCGTTCAGCCGCCATCCGTACGCTTGCCGCAGGCGCCGTCCTGACGCTCGCCACCCTTAGCCTCAGTGCCTGCGGAGGGAGCTCAACAGCCACTTCCACCGACGGTTCAGAGAAAATTGGCGTCTCGCTCATCGTGAAGACCACCAGCAACCCCTTCTTCGTCTCCATGCAGGACGGCGCCAAAAAGGCCGCCGAAGCAGACGGCGTCGACCTGAAACTTGCGGCCGGCAAGGCCGACGGTGACGAGGACACCCAGATCCAGGCCATCGAAAACGCCATCTCCAAGGGCGACAAGGGCATCCTCATCACCCCCAACGGCCCCGCAGTTGTTGACGCGCTGAAGAAGGCCAAGGACGCCGGGCTGTTCGTCATCGCCCTGGACACGCCGCCGGACCCCGCCGACGCCGCTGACATCACCTTCGCGACCGACAACTTCGCGGCAGGCGAGCTGATCGGCAAGTGGACGGCGGCTCAGCTGGGCGGCAAGAAGGCCACCATCGCACTGCTTGACCTCTTTGACGACAAGGTGGTGTCCGTCGACTACAACCGCGACCAGGGATTCCTGTCCGGCCTTGGAGTAGACACCGCTGATGCGAAGAAGAACGGCGACGAAGCCAAGACCGGCAAGTACACCGGCGGCAAGGGCGGGGAGTACGAAATCGTCGGAAGCCAGGCCACCCAGGGCGCCGAGGACGGCGGACGTACGGGTATGGAAAACCTGCTCTCCAAGAACCCGAACATCAACGTCGTGTACACCATCAACGAACCTGCCGCAGCCGGTGCCTTCGAAGCACTGAAGTCGGCCGGCAAGGAAAAGGACGTCCTGATCGTTTCCGTTGACGGTGGCTGCGCCGGCGTGGACAACGTCAAAACCGGCGTCATTGGAGCCACTGCCCAGCAGTACCCGGTAAAGATGGCAGAACTGGGCGTCAAGGCCATCGTTGAACTCGCGAAAACAGGCAAGAAGCCGGCCAACTCCGAAGGCCTGGACTTCTACAACACAGGCGTTGAGCTGGTTACGGACAAGCCTGCCGATGGCGTCAAGAGCATTACCACCACGGCGGCAACCGACATCTGCTGGGGCAAGTAAGCATGACGCAACAACAGACCGCAGGCCCCCCTGCTACAGGACGCACAGACCTGGCTGAGGAATTCCTTGACCGCCAGACCACGCTCAGCCGAATCAGGAACGTCCTCCACCGCTACCCTGCCCTTAGCCCGGCGGTGGTCCTCCTCATCGCAGTGGTGGTATTCGGGCTCCTCAACGACCGGTTCCTCCGCGTCGAGAACCTATCGCTGATCACCCAGCAGGTTGCGGTGGTGGGAACGCTTGCTATCGCGCAGACACTGATCATCCTTACTGCCGGGATCGACCTGTCAGTGGGCGCCGTCATGATCCTCTCCTCCATGGTGGTGGCCCAACTGGCAGTCGGCAGCGGAATTCCGGCCCCGCTGGCACTTCTGCTTGGGCTGGTGATGGGCCTCGGGGCCGGGGCACTGAACGGTTTCCTGGTCACCCGGCTCAAGCTTCCGCCCTTCATCGTCACCCTGGGCACACTGAATATCTTCGTCGCTCTCACCCTTCTTTACTCCAACGGCGCCACTGTCCGTGGGTCCAGCATGCCCGACATGCTGACTTGGACGGGCAGCACGTTCCCTGTTGGCCCTGTGCGCATCTCCATAGGCGTCGTCATGATGCTGCTGCTGTACGTGGCCATGGCGTTCATCCTGGGCAAGACCGCCTGGGGGCGGCACGTGTACGCCGTCGGCGACGACAAGGAAGCCGCACGGCTGGCAGGTATTCCCGTCAACCGCGTCCTGATGAGTGTCTATCTGGCTGCCGGCGCGGTCCTCGCCGTTGGCGCGTGGATCCAGATCGGCCGTACCAATGCCGCGAGCCCCAACGGCGGCGTCGACCTCAACCTTGACTCGATTACCGCCGTCGTTATTGGCGGGACGAGCCTGTTCGGTGGCCGCGGCTCCATCTGGGGATCGCTCCTCGGAGCGCTGATTGTGGGCGTTTTCCGCAACGGCCTGTCCTTGGCCGGGCTCGACGTGCTGTACCAAACCCTGGCTGTCGGCGTCCTCATCATCGTTGCGGTGTCCGTAGACCAGTGGATCCGAAAGGTGAAATCATGACCGCCGCAGATCTCGAGAGCACCGCCACCAAAGTGCGCCAACCCATCATGCAGGCCAGGAACCTGGTCAAGACCTTCGGCAGGGTGGTGGGCCTGGACGGTGTAAGCCTGGACCTCTACCCCGGCGAAGTCCTTGCCATCATCGGCGACAACGGTGCGGGCAAATCAACTCTCATCAAGTGCCTCACTGGAGCGGAGATCCCCGATTCGGGTGAGCTCTTCGTTTCCGGCGAGCAGGTGCATTTCAAGCGGCCCCAGGATGCGCGCGTTCACGGGATTGAAACCGTGTACCAGAACCTGGCCGTATCGCCGGCGCTGGATGTCGCATCCAACCTGTTCCTGGGCCGGGAGGAGCGGTTGGCCGGCCCCCTCGGCACGATCTTCCGGATGCTGGATACCAAGGGCATGCGGCGCAAGGCCAAAGAGGAGCTCACCCGCTTGGGAATCTCCACACTGCAGGATGTCACTGTGCCCGTGGAGAACCTTTCCGGCGGTCAGCGCCAGGCTGTTGCAGTGGCGAGGGCTGCGGCCTTTGGCTCCAAGGTAGTGGTGTTGGATGAGCCGACGGCGGCACTCGGCGTCCGTGAGTCCAACCAGGTGCTCCAGCTCGTCAGGGACCTGCGGGACAGGGGGCTGCCGGTGATTCTGATCAGCCACAACATGCCGCACGTGTTCGACGTGGCCGACAGGATCCATATCCAGCGCCTCGGAAAATGCGCGGCAACCATCACACCCGAGTCACACACCATGACCGACGCCGTGGCCATCATGACCGGCGCTGCCACCGCCTGATCCCGGCGGCAGCCCGATTCCACCCATCCCGTCCTGCACTCCGTCCGCGGACCTGCCAAAGGTCCGCGGACGGCTCCACGAAAGGCCTCCTCATGCCCAGCTCCCCCAGCCCTGCAGGGACCGCAGCATACTCCGACGTCGTAGTTATCGGCGAAGCCCTGATTGATGTTGTCGCCTCTTCCGACGGAACGGTGGAGCACCCCGGCGGGTCGCCGGCGAATGTTGCCTACGGGCTGGGACGCCTCGGAATCAGTACCGCGCTGCTCACGTCAATCGGCGACGACGAACGTGGCTCTGCGATCGAACGGCACCTCGGCAGGGCAGGAGTCGCACTGCTGCCCGGTTCCAAGCATCAGGGGCGTACGGCGTCTGCAACCGCGACGCTCGCCGCAGACGGCTCAGCCCGCTACGAGTTCGACATCAGCTGGGAACTGCAGCCCGTTCCGCCCTCATACCTCCCCAAGGTGATCCACACCGGTTCCATCGCCACCTTCCTGGCCCCTGGCGCAGCCGCGGTCCGGTCCCTGCTGGAGCAGGCCCATCGGGAATGCGTGATCACCTACGACCCTAACATCCGCCCGGCCTTGCTGGGCGGTCAGGCCGAAGCAACAGCCCTGTTCGAGGAACTGGTTCCCCTGACCGACGTCGTCAAGCTAAGCGACGAGGACGCGCAATGGCTCTACCCGCGCAAACGGCTGGAGGAAGCGGCAGCACGCATCCTGCAGCTGGGCGCCGGGCTGGCAGTCATCACCAAGGGTTCGGAAGGTTCGCTTCTGGCAACCCCGGCAACCCAGCTCCACATTCCATCAGTCCCCTCAGTGGTGGCGGACACTATCGGTGCCGGTGACTCCTATATGGCGGCGCTGATCTACGGGCTGCTCTCACGCGGTGTGGACGGGCTTTCATCCGAGGTCCTGGAATCTCTGGGACGCACGGCATCCAAGGCGGCTGCCATCACTGTCCGCAGGGCCGGCGCAAATCCCCCGACGGTTGAAGAGTTGCTTGCCGGGCTGAAGGAGTCAGAGGCAGTCGCCTAGCGGTGGTGCCTCGAGAAGGCTAGGCATAGACTGCCCTTGTCCACCCTTGCCGGAGTCAACAGGACCAGTCATGAAACTCGTGCTCTCGACTGTCATCAACAGGCCTCCAGATGTCGTGTTTGACTTCTTCGCGGTGAACCATGTGGACAACCATCCACGCTGGGATCCACATATGGAACTGCAGCAGGTTTCAGCTGGACCTATTGGCGTGGGCACTCAAATACAACGCCGCCAGACCCGCATGGGCCCTCCCATTGAAGGCACGATGAACATAGTTGAGTTCGAGCCCGCACGCGCCTTCGGCGCTGTAATTGTTGACCAAACGCCCAACGGGCCGTTGGAAATCCATTCCCGGGCGACATTGGATCCCGTCGACGGAAGCGGCACAAAACTGACTTTTCATCTGGACATTCCTGCTATGGACACCTCGCCCGACCCGAGCATGATTGAGAACAGCCTCCGCCGGATCAAGGAACTCATCGAAGCCACTGAATGAGCCTGCCGGCAGGTGCGCCGGTCACGAAGGCCGGTAGCCGCCGTCGTCGTCTTCCACGTGTTCCACGAGCCCACTCCGCAAATGGTCTATGAGGGCGGTAACCCGCCGGGGAGTATGCACCGCGGCGGGGTAGACGGCGTGAATGTCCGCGGCCGGGGTTGGCACATCTGCAAGAACCTGTTGCAGCAGGCCTCGGCGAAGCATCGGGTTCACGTGCCAGGTGGAGCGCATCATCAACCCAAGTCCCTGGAGGCACCAACCGGCAACCACTTCGCCGTCGTCGCTGACCATATTTCCCTTCACCCGGACAGTGTGTTCCCGGCCGTCGGTCCCAAAGCGCCACACCGCATAATCACTGTTGTCCTGGCGCAGGACGATGCAATTGTGCTGTTCCAGGTCAGCAGTCGTCTGTGGGGTCCCGTAGGTTTCGAGATACTGCGGCGAAGCGCAGACCACCCTGCGGCTTTCCGCCAGGCGCGTGAATTTAAGCCGGGAATCCTCCAGGCTGCCCACACGGATCCCGATGTCAAAATGACTCGCAGCTATGTTGAGCGGAAGCGCCGACATCTGCAGGTCGACTGAAACACCCGGGTGCTCACGAATAAACGTACCCAGCAGCGGGGCAATATGGATGCGGCCCAGGCCGACCGTGGAGTGCACAGCAATCCGGCCGCGGAGCTCGCCGTGTTTTGGTGACATTCCTTCCTCAAGATCCGTTTTTTGCTGAAGGATCGCCAGCACCCCGGCCGCATACTGTTCCCCTTCCGGCGTGAGGGTGAGTTTGCGCGTGCTCCTGCGGACCAACTGGACTCCCAGCCGCGATTCCAACTGCGTCAGCCGTCTGCTGACCGAGGGCAGAGATATTCCCCAGATTCTCGCCGCTTCAGTCAGGCTCCTCGAACGGGAAATCTGTTCAAAGAACTCGAGGTCATCCACTGTTGCCAGGTCCATCGTTGCCCTTCTTTCACCGGAAGCAACATTGCCTTACTAATAATGCCAGACTCCGGTGTTTATTAATCCGTAAACTGGTTCGACAGGAAGCACAAAGCGAGTAAGCCTGCCGCCTGGTCCGCCTCGCCCGAAAACGAAAGCTGAACCAGATGAACCGTGCCGGAACTGAAAGCCTCGTGCGAGACCTGGAGCAGGACGGCGTCGAGGTTGATGCCAGCAGCCGCAGGTTGTCGGAGTACTCCTATGACGCCTCGAACTACAAGGTGCGCCCCATGGCTGTGGCCTTTCCCCGCTCCAGCCAGGACGTCGCTGCAGTCATCCGCGCCTGCCGGCGCTACGGCATCCCGCTCACCAGCCGAGGCGGCGGAACCAGCATGGCGGGAAATGCCATCGGAAGCGGAGTCGTTATCGACTTCTCCCGCCACATGTCCAGGCTCCTGCACCTGGACCGCGACTCCCGGACCGTCACAGTCGAGCCAGGCATGGTCCTGACCACGCTGCAGAAACAAGTGCAGGCCGCTACCGGCGGAGCCCTGACTTTTGCCCCGGATCCATCAAGCATGGGCAGGGTGACGGTGGCCGGAGCCATCGGTAACGACGCCTGTGGAAACCACTCCGTCAGATACGGCCGGACCGTAGACCACGTTGTTTCTGTGGACCTGGTGACGGCGTCGGGCCATCTTGTGACTGCCGGGCCTGGTGGGGTGCGTGCCATTGACCAGGCTGACGAGTCCGCCGTCGCGGAAGCTGCGCGCATCGATGCCGGCCTGAAGCAGCTGAGGGACGCGAACCTCGGCCTCCTCCGCACAGAATTCGGTCGCATCGCCCGGCAGGTCTCCGGCTACCAGCTGGCCAACCTCCTCCCCGAGAACGGCTTTGATGCCGCCAAGGCGCTCGCCGGAAGCGAGGGCACCTGCGCTGTCATCGTCTCCGCCACCGTGAAGCTGGTGGATGTTCCTGCCGCGGCACTGCTTGTCTGCCTTGGATACCGCAACGTCGTCGCGGCGGCCACCGATGTGATGGAGATCCTGCGGTTCAACCCCGCGGCCGTCGAAGGCATCGACGACGCCATTGTGCAGACCATGCGTGAGCGGCGTGGTCCGGACTCGGTCGGTGCATTGCCCGACGGTACGGCTTACCTGTACGTGGACCTGGACGGCAGCGATCCAGCGGAGGTGCGGGCCAAGGCGGACGATCTGCTGAGGACGCTGAAGCAGCGTGGCAACGTGGTTGACGGCGTTGTGGTCTCCGATCCTGTGGACAGGGCCAACCTCTGGCGTGTCCGGGAAGACGGAGCAGGGCTGTCCTCGCGACTCGCTGGCGGAGTCCAGTCCTGGGCAGGCTGGGAGGACGCAGCCGTCGCACCGGAAAACCTGGCAGCCTACCTTGGCGACTTCACCCGGCTTCTTGACGAGCATCAGCTCCGGGGCGTGATGTATGGGCATTTCGGCGCCGGCTGCACACACGTCCGGATCACCTTTGACCCCCGGACCGAGTCCGGGAGAGCCGTTATGGATAAATTCCTCCGCGCGGCTGCTGACCTGGTAACCCGCCACGGCGGATCCCTCTCCGGCGAACACGGCGATGGCCGGGCCCGCTCCGCACTTCTCCCCATCATGTACAGCGCGGCAGCGCTGCAAGCCTTCGGCCGCTACAAGGCGGTCTGGGACCCGGACGGGGTCCTTAATTCGGGCATCATCACTGACCCTGCTCCAGTAATGTCCGACCTTGCCCTTGCAGCCGCCCCTGCCCGCGGTTTCCGGACGTCCTTTGCCCTGGAACCGGCCAACTCAGGCCGGGAGGGGTTCACGGATGCCGTCCAGACCTGCATCGGCGTGGGAAGGTGCAGGACCACTTCGGGCGGCGGGGTGATGTGCCCCAGCTATCGAGCGACACGGGACGAAAAGGACTCCACCCGGGCACGGGCGCGGGTTCTCCAGGACATGATCAGCGGATCGGCCAGCGCGAAGGAAGGCTGGAAATCAGAAGACGTGCGGGAATCCCTGGACCTGTGCCTCTCCTGCAAGGCCTGCTCCACCGATTGCCCGGCCGGCGTGGACATGGCCACGTACAAATCCGAGTTCTTCGATCATTACTATGAAGGCCGTTTGCGGCCCATAGCCCACTACACCTTGGGCTGGCTGCCCACCTGGCTGAAAATAACCAGTCGGATCGCTCCGTTGGTGAACGCTGCCCTCGCATCACCGCTGCGGCCCCTCATTGCACGGATCTCCGGCATCACCACCCATCGCAGGATGCCGGACTTCGCCTCCCGGGCGCAGTTGCTGAAGGAGATCGGGAACGAGCCTGCCCGCGGTACCGAAAAAGCTCCAGCCGATACAGTCCTGTTCATCGACAGCTTCACCCGCGGCTTCCGCCCTTCAGTCGCCGGTGCAGCCAAGCGCGTACTCGAAGACGCCCAGCGGACCGTGGAGTGCAGTGCGGACCTGTGCTGCGGCCTCACCTGGATTTCAACAGGACAGCTGGACACAGCCCGCAAGATGCTCACGCGGACGGCAGAGGCATTGGACGACGGCACGGACAGGCCCATAGTTGTCATCGAACCCAGCTGTGCGGCTGCCCTCCGCAAGGACCTGCCGGAACTGGTTCCAACAGAAGCGGCACACCGTGTCGCCAACCGTATTCAGAGCTTTGCCACAGCGGTCATAGAGCAGACCAAAACAGGCTGGCAACCGGCGTCGGTCCCGGCAGCGGTGACCGTCCAGACCCACTGCCATGAGTACGCCGTCTTCGGTTCCGGAACCCAGGCCAATGCGTTGGCCGCGCTGGGCATCACCACGGTCAAGGAAGCCACGGGCTGCTGCGGCGTCGCAGGAAACTTCGGCTTCGAAGCACAGCACTACGACGTAAGCATGGCAGTCGCCGAGCAATCACTCGCCCCGGCTCTGAAGGGAACATCGGACGGAACACCCATCCTGACCGACGGATTCAGCTGCCACATGCAGGTGCGGCAAGTCCTTGATAACCACTCGAACGGTGCCTCCAGCCATCTAGCGGAACTCATCGATCCAGGGAATCAGGTAACGCCGCTTCCGGAGTTGGCTACGAGCCGTCCCTCACCTGAGTGATCGTCTTGGCATCGAAGGCGATATGGCTGAATGTCGCCGTCGTGCCTTCTCCTGAAGGGGACTGCGCCACAAACCCGACTTTCACGGACTCGGGTGCCGGATCTCCCATGGCGAAGTAACGGACCATGTTCCACCGTTCTCCGTCGACGGAAGCGTGGAGCGCGAACGCCGGGCCCAGACGGGAGATCCGCAGGTAGGTCCCCGCCGTGTCGATGGGCCAACTGTCGCAATCATCGGACTTACCGTCGCGGGTCACCACTGAGACCACTCTGGTTGTTCCGCTCGGGTCCAGCTCCGCGCAGATCTTGAACCAGTTCAAAGGGTCCAGGTAGCCAATCAGGACTCCGGAGTCGAAGTCACTCACAAACACAGGGCTCACGAACGCGCTGAGCCGGAAGTCGCCCTTTACCGGCGAGACAAATCTTTCGGCATCAGCTGTGCCTGCGGATCCGGCGGGGTCAAGGAACATGTCTGCGCCCGCATCGGCTGTCAGTGTCAGCATCTGTCCCTGAAGGAGCGGGGCAACCTGCGATTTCGGCCCTTCACCAATCAGGGTGAACGGCAGGGCATCGATGTCCAGTTCTCGGGGGTTCTTCACAGACCAAACCTACCGGCCCGGCTATCCAACCAATGTCCCCCCAGGGAGCGTTTCGGTAATCTCCCCCGGCTCTCGTGCACCTGTCAGGGGCCACACGATGTCGTGGTCCCCTACTTGGAGGGCGAAGCCTTGCGGCCCTGCCGGAACAAGCAACGCCTGCCCGTCAGGAAGGCCAGCGGGGGAAATAGAGTTCGGGGCCGCCACCAAATACGCGACGACGACGGCGCCGTCGGGCAGCGCTTTGGCGTAGTCGGACGGATGGGGATGCCCTATGGCGGGAAGTTCAACATAGACCCTTCCGTCATTGCCCTCTGGTATCGCTCCTTGGACCACGTTTTCGATGTCTACAACCACGACAATAGAGCCAAGGGCGTTCGTGTCCGTCCTTCCTTCCCGGATACCCGCCACGGTTCCCTTGACAACCACGCCGCTCACGCTGGCAAGCGCCTCAGTGGTTGGTAGCCGACCGGAGTCCTGCACTTGGCCAATGATTTGGCCGGGGGCTTTTTCAGGGGTTTGGGCGCTGAAAGCTGCCAAAGTGTCCTCTGGTTTATAGGAAGCGAGTACGACACTCTGAGGGCTGGCCTGCTCTTGGCCGGGTGGTGCAAACAGCCCTGCAGCCCCGGCCCCTATGCCGCCGAGCAACAGGACACCGGCAGCCACCCCTACCGCAGCCCAGGGCCGGGCGCGTCTCTCGGGCCGGGAGGCTGTTTTCTGGACGCGGGAGACCAGTTCCGCCCGCAGCGCGTCGCTGAACGTATCATCCAACTCTGGCTGCCTCATGACAGCTCTCCTTCCAGCTCAGGAGCGGGCACAGTCTTGCCTTCTCTCATGATGGCCTTCTTCATCCGCTGGCGTGCCCGGTGCATACGCGTCTTAGCCGCTCCTGGTGTCAGGTTCAGCACGGCGGCGGCAGCCGCGAGGGTGTAGTCCTCAAAGACCACAAGGCTCACCAGTTGCATGTCCAAGGCATTCAGCGTCCGAAGGGCATTTGCCACGTCACTCTCCATGGTGTCCAGGAAGACAGATTCGCCCGTAACGTGGGAAATGTCCTCGGTCCTGGGGAGCGAATTGAGGAGCCTGCGGTAACGGAATACCGAACGTCTACTGTTGCGTGCCAGGTTCGTCGTCGTGACCAGCAACCAGGGAAGAACTGATCCCTCAACAAGACGCACGCTGTCCCGGCGCCGCCAAAGTTCCAGGAAGGCTGCGGACATCACGTCCTCGGCATCGTGCCGTTCCCCGCAGAGGCGGTAGGCATGGCGAAAGACCCGGCCGCGGTGCCGATCGAACACCCTTCCGAAGGCCTCGCCGTCGCCGTTCAGGCTTCGCAGCCACAAGGCCTCTTCGCCGGACTCAGAACTCCCCATGCCCTGTATTGTCCGGCAACTCCGGAAAGGTTTCACGGGAATCGAAAAAAGAGAAAAGGATTCCCCGAGGTGGCACCACTGTCAGACCAAGATCTGCCTGCTTATTGTGGAATCGGCTTCAGCCTGTAGTTGAGCAGGACTATGCCGGAGGGGAATGGGCGGCATTCCAGTAGTTCAAGCCTCGTCCACCGGCTGATCCCCCGGAAGAAAGGCACGCCCCCACCAAGGATGACGGGCGCCACTGAGATCCCCAGTTCATCCAGCAACCCCGCCTCAATGAACTCAGACACCAGCTCACCGCCGCCAAAGAGACAAATGTCTTTATCCTCCGGGATGGAGGACTTTATCCGCGCCACTAATTCGGCCAGATCCCCTGAGAACAGCCGGGTATTTCCCTTCGTGACCATAGTGTCATCGTGGGTGACAACATAGGTTGGAACAGCGGAACCCAGGCCACCCATTCCAGCAACCTCACGGTAGGTATTGGCGCCCATGACATAAGCACCTGTCCTTAGTGTTGTCGCCTCAAAGCCGTAGTCCTCATCCTTCGACATAGCATCGTTCAGCCACGACAAGTCGCCACTTTCCGAGCGGATATACCCATCAAGGCTGGCTGCCATCCCACCGAAAACGGTGCCCATGAACGCGACGCTATCCACGTCGGCAGGCATGGTCAAGATCCTGCGACGGACCGGGCTACCCGGGACACGTCCCCTTCACCTTCCAGCAGGCCCAGTTCATCCGGGATGGTCGCACCCAAATGGAACATCAGGGACACGTTCTTTTTCGAACGGGGAAAGAAGGAGGCGATGTTGCCCTTGTACATAAAGGTGGGTGCCTGCCATTTGATTGCTTCGGTCACCGCCGGATCCACGGCCAGGATAAATTCCCTGATCTTGCCCACTAGTTCGCGCTGAGGGTTGTCGTACTTCTCAAACCACGCGTCGACGTCGGGGTTGCGGTTTCCCATGGCACAGGCACAAACCTTAGTCCCGGCCCCTTGCCCAACCAACGCCTTCATCCTGCTGGTTTTGGGCCTTCAAGCGAGCATGCAGCGCCGCCACCGCCCACACCCCCAGCAAGATGGTAATCAGCAACAGGCCGGCGTCGCCAAGATCTACTGACCCCAGCCATCTGGTGAGCGGATCTTCCCATCCGAAGGCGGCATTGAAGAAACCGCCCAACGTTATCGCCGCGATGAAAAGGGCGGACGCAGCAGAGATGCCGGTGATCACTGCGTTGAATCCCAGCTTCTGCAGGGGACGGCGGATCGCAGAGCGGTACATGCGCATCATGGCCGCCCCGTTGATCGTGTCGCAGAACGTCATCGCTGCCGTGAACGCCAGTGGCAGCGCCAGCAGGGCCAACGGGGAAACACCTGCAACGGAGGCGGAAACGGCCATCATCAGCAGCGCAATGGTGGTGGCGGTGTCGAAGCCCAATCCGAACAGGAAGCCGATCACATAAACATTCCGCGGCCGTTTCACCCGTGAGAGCGGTTTGGCCAGCAGCCGGGCCACCAGACCCTTGGCCTCCAACTCCTGTGCCGTGACGGTCAATCCCGAACGGGCCTTGAGGTAAGAACGCGTAGCTGCGACAAATGCCGAGCCGTTGAACGCGCCCATCAACAGCAGGAAAATCCCCGAAACTCCGCTGCCGATGAGCCCGAGCACCAGATTTTCGCCAGTGCCTCCGGTTAAGAACTGGCCCATCACGGACGCACCACCCACCAGCAATACCCCTGCCAGCATCACGACGGAACTGTGGCCCAAGCTGAAAGCGAAGCCCACACTCACCGGATCCTGGTTTTGGGCCACGAATTTGCGGGTGGAGTTGTCGATAGCGGCCAGATGGTCCCAGTCGTAGCTGTGCTTGATGCCGGCAAGATAGGCAGTGATGACCAGGCCAATCGCCAGCGCTTCCGCGGCCCCCAGCAAGAGGAGCACGACGGCGGCCGCATGGAGCGCAGCCACCGCACCCAATGTGCAGGCCAGCCGCGTACGCAGCGGCAACTGCTCACGGTCGCGGTAAAGCTGCCGGGCTTCGGCTGGCCCGATCATCAGTATTTCCTGAGGTCCAGGGGAGGCTGCCCGTACCAACGTCTGCGCAGCAGGGTAGTACACGATTGCAGCAGGCGCTGGAGTTCCTCGGTGCTGTCGGACAGCGAGCGCAGCACCAGCCCGGTTGTTCCGGCTACGCTGGCCGTCAGCGAAACGCCTGTGTACGCCTCGTGCGTCCTGGTCAGCTCATGCAGTTCGTCCGCGAGCGCCTGATCCACTCTCCGGTCCACCACCAGCAGCGAACCCACGTGACTGTAGCCCTCCATAAACCCCGTTCCGGTCACGTCATCATCCGAGGGCACGATCAGAAGGTTGTCCAGCGCCAGCAGCTGCCGAGCTTCCCCTGCATCTACCGTAATCTCGGTTCGCAGGCGCACCTCCTCATACCGGAACGCCGTCCCGTCCGGGGACCATCCCGGCGTGACCACTTCGGCCATGATCAGGCTTGATGTTGGCCGTACGGTTACGCGGGTGTTTTGGCGGTAGCTGGCCTCGCGGTAGGCAATCAACTGGTCCGGAGCCAACTCCAGCTGTGCCCCTTCCCCCAGCACCAACCGCATCCGTTGCTCAGCAAACGATCCCGGTGTCCGGTAGATCTTCGTCGCGGACTGCGTGGTCAGAAGCAGGCGGGCCGCATCCTCCACCTCCACCTCCATGACATAAAGATCGGCCCCAAGGTAAGCCCCACCAGGATTCACAAGAACAAAACACACCTGCCCGCTGTCATCCAAGTAATGCGGCCGCAAGACCCTCAAAGCGCCCTCGTGAAACTGCCGTGAGGCGATGGACCGTCCGTTGCGGTCAGTGACGACTAGTTCAAGACGGCCCCTCTCGGGCTGATCAGCCGCCGGCGGTGAGAGAACACTCGGACCCAGCCCAACCGCCGTCGTGCTCATGACGCCAGATCGAGCATCAGGACATCGCGCCGGATCCAGGCGATCACGGCGTCGAGCCCTTCGTCCGTTTTGAGGTTGGTGAAGCAGAACGGTTTGGTGCCCCGGAATTCGCGGGAGTCCCGTTCCATGATTGTCAGGTCTGCGCCGACGTGCGGCGCGAGGTCCGTCTTGTTGATGATGAAGAGGTCGGACTTGATCATGCCCTGCCCGGCTTTGCGCGGGATCTTCTCCCCCTGCGCGACGTCGATGATGTAGATGGAGAAGTCCACCAGCTCCGGGCTGAAGGTGGCCGAGAGGTTGTCGCCGCCGGATTCCACGAAAATCACCTGCAGGTCAGGATGCCTCGCCTTGAGCTCTTCAATCGCTGCCGTGTTCATTGAGGTGTCTTCGCGGATGGCGGTGTGCGGGCAGCCGCCGGTCTCGACGCCGATGATCCGGTCCAGCGGAAGGATGCCGTTTGCCGCCAGGATCTTGGCGTCCTCGATGGTGTAGATGTCGTTGGTGATGGCCGCCATGGAAATCTCGGCGCTCATATGGCGCGTGAGCCGCTCCACGAGCTGCGTTTTGCCGGCTCCTACGGGTCCGCCGATACCGATCTTGATGGGTTCAGACATTTGCTCTCCTGACAGTCCAGCCGTGCAATCCAACTAACTCATAAACATTCGTGCGCGTTGCCGCTCGTGCCGCATCTGCGAAATTTCCAGCCCTGGACTTACTGCCCCAAAATCGTCCGGCGTCAGTTGTCCCACCCGCTCAACGGCGGCAGCAACGGCGTCGGCCGCCTGGCGCAGTAGCCGCTGCCCGGCGTTCTGGCCCAAGGGCACCGCACGGACGGCGTTTTGCGTCAGGGACGTGACGGCAGCAAAAAGGTAGGCAGCGAGCGCCTCGTTCAACGGGACCCCGAGGGAACGGGCGACGACGGCGAATGCCAGCGGCTGATGGCCGGAAGCACGGCCGCCGCTCACCAGCCCGCGGTACTCCTCGAGCTCCGGCGAGGGAAACACTTCAGCGCCAATCTCGAGCAGCCGACCGCCCATTTTCAGGCTGGCCTCGCGCAGTTGCCGTGGCAACAGCTGGGCAGTCAGCAAGGAGTCAAGCTCCCTAACCGGATGATCCTCGTAGACGAGGCGGATGGCCAAGCCGTCCGAGAATGTAAGCTGCTGCCGCACAAATGCAGAAAGCCAAACCCCGAAGCTGGCCTCGTCCCGCACCAGCCCGCGCTCAATATAGGTCTCAAAGCCCAATGAATGAGCAAACGCTCCCGTGGGCAACGCGGAGTCAGTCAACTGCTGCAATGCAAGCTGATAGCCGGGAGTAGCTTTCATGCAATCAGTGCGAGTGTTCAGCGTGGCGGAAAGGCACCGGCATCACCCGTTCCTGGCGGTCATAAGGCACTCCGACGTGTTTGAGGTAGTCCTCAACGGTGTGGTCATACTGGCACACCATGACCTCGGCACCGTACTCGGAGGTGGAGTCGAAGAACTGGGCCTGCAGGTGGCGGTTTCCTAGGGAATGGGCCACCACGCCCATTTCGGAAATGGTTCGCGGCGCGATCACCAGGACGTCCGTGGGCAGCACCGACACCACGATCATGTTGGACTCTGCCACATGCAGGATGTCGCCGTCGCGAAGGTCCACGGAGCCGGCCGCCAGCCGGATGCCCAGCTCCTTGCCGTGGTCTGTCGTGACCCTCTGGATGCGCTTAACCAGTTGGGCGCTGGGCAGCACCACCTTCTCCTGGTGCAGGCCGGCGTAGGTTTCGGCCGCACCGCCGGGCAGTTCGTGCACGTTGCCGAGGACTTTCTCGATGATCACGTCAGCTCCAGGGGTTCTAGAAGAGGAAGTAGCGCTGGGCCATGGGCAGTACGTCAGAGGGTTCGCACGTGACGTTCTCCCCGTCTACCGTCACCTGGTAGGTCTCCGGGTCCACCTCGATGTCCGGCGTTGCGTCGTTGTACTTCAGGTCGGCCTTGGTGAGGTTCCGGATCCCTGATACGGGACGGATCACCTTCTGGAGGCCGAGCTCTTCGGGTACGCCGGCGTCGATAGCGGCCTGAGACAGGAAGGTGATGGAGGACTGCTGCAGCGCTTTGCCGAAGGTGGCAAACATGGGCCGCATGGTCCGGGGTTGCGGCGTGGGGATGGACGCGTTTGCATCCCCCATGAGGGCGTAGGCGATCTGCCCGCCCTTGAGCACAAGTTCCGGTTTGACGCCGAAGAATGCCGGATCCCACAGGACCAGGTCAGCGAATTTTCCTTCCTCCACGGATCCGATCGAGTCCGCCATGCCGTGCGCGATGGCGGGGTTGATCGTGTATTTTGCCACGTACCTCTTCAGGCGGAAGTTGTCGCTGCGGGCGGAACCGTGGACACCGCCAGTGTTGTCCCTCTGGGGGTCCTCCAAAACTCCCCGCTGCTTCTTCATCTTGTCGGCCACCTGCCAGGTGCGGGTGATGACCTCGCCCACCCGTCCCATGGCCTGCGAATCCGAGGAGGTGATGGCAAAGATGCCCATGTCCTGGAGCACGTCCTCCGCTGCGATGGTTTCCGCACGGATGCGTGAATCAGCGAAGGCCACGTCCTCGGGAATGTCCGGGTTGAGGTGGTGGCAGACCATCAGCATGTCCAGGTGCTCTTCGATGGTGTTGCGCGTGTACGGCAGGGTCGGGTTGGTGGACGCGGGCAGCACATTCGGGAGGCCGGCGATCTTGATAATGTCCGGCGCGTGCCCTCCCCCGGCGCCTTCCGTGTGGAAGGTATGGATGACGCGGCCGTCGATTGCCCTGATGGTGTCCTCTACGAAGCCGCACTCGTTGAGAGTGTCTGTGTGGATGGCCACCTGGATGTCGTATTCGTCGGCGACTTTGAGGGAAGTATCGATCGAGGAGGTGGTGGATCCCCAGTCCTCATGCACCTTGAGGCCGATCGCTCCGGCCCTGATCTGCTCAGCGAGGGGTTCGACCGCGGACGCGTGTCCCTTTCCGAGAAGTCCGATGTTGATGGGAAGGCCCTCGGCGGCCTGGAGCATCCGCTGGATGTGCCATTTGCCGGGCGTTACGGTGGTCGCTTTGGTGCCTTCGGCCGGGCCGGTTCCGCCGCCCAGCATGGTGGTCACTCCGCTGCACAGCGCCGTGGGCACCTGTTCAGGGGAGATGAAGTGGATGTGCGAATCAACGCCGCCGGCCGTGAGGATTTTCCGTTCGCCGGCGATGATCTCGGTGCTCGCTCCGATGACGATGTCCACGCCGTCCGTGATCTGGGGGTTTCCGGCTTTACCGATTTTGAAGATGTGGCCGTCCCGGAGGGCTATATCCGCCTTGTAGATGCCGGTGTAGTCCAGCACGATCGCGTTGGTGATAACGGTGTCCGGCACACCGCCGCCGGAACCAATATCGTCACGGGTCAGCTGGCCGTTCTGGCCCATGCCGTCCCGGATCACCTTGCCGCCCCCGAACACCACTTCCTCGCCGTAGCGGGTGAGGTCATTCTCGATCTCCAGGAACAGCTCTGTGTCTGCGAGGCGGATGGCGTCGCCCGTCGTAGGCCCGTAGAGGTCCGAGTACTGCTTGCGGGACAGTTCAAAACTCACGCGGCTCCCCCGTCAGGTGTGGCTTTCGCGACGGATGCTGGCCCGCGGGCGTCGAGCGTTCCGTTAACCGCGTTGCTGAGTCCGAAAACCTCGCGGCGCCCTGCGAGCTCGATCAGCCGGACAGTCCGGCTGTCGCCTGGTTCGAACCGTGCAGCCGTGCCGGCGGGAATGTCCAGGCGCCGTCCGTGGGCCGCCTGGCGATCGAACTCGAGTGCACTGTTCGCCTCGGCAAAGTGGTAGTGGGAGCCCACCTGGACGGGACGGTCGCCGGTGTTCAGTACGACGACGTCGATCGCGTCCCGTCCGGCATTCACCACCACCGGTTCAGGCCGGAGGACGTATTCTCCTGGGATCATCTGTTGCCCCTAGCGGATGGGATCGTGGACGGTCACCAGTTTGGTGCCGTCAGGGAAGGTAGCTTCGATCTGCACGTCATGGATCATCTCCGGGATGCCTTCCATGACGTCCTCGCGGGTGAGCAGCGTGGTCCCGTAACTCATCAATTCGGCCACTGTCCGGCCGTCCCGGGCGCCCTCGATCAACTCGTAGCTGATGATGGCCACGGCCTCCGGGAAATTGAGCTTGAGCCCACGGGCCTGACGGCGCCGTGCAAGGTCAGCCGCCACCACGATCATGAGCTTTTCCTGCTCACGGGGTAAAAGATGCATCCGTAATCCCTTCAGCTTGTGACCAGAGTAAGCCCGCCAGGTTTCGGAAAGATTTCGGCTCACTGGCAGAATGGCCCGGGTACGTTCCCCTCCAGCAAAGGAGCCCGCCTTGGCCGAACCGGATTGGGTGCAGCATGCAGTGTGGTGGCAGGTCTACCCGCTTGGATTTGTGGGGGCCGAGCAAAATGCCCTCCCCGCTGGAGCGCCTGTGGTTCATCGGCTCCCGCAGCTCATCTCCTGGCTGGACTACGCCGTAGAACTGGGCGCTTCGGGCATCGCGCTGGGCCCGGTGTTCGCCTCGGAAACCCATGGCTATGACACCACTGATTACTTCCGCGTGGACCCCCGTCTGGGTGACGACGCCGACTTTGACGAGCTGATCCGAGAAGCGCACTCCCGGGGCCTCCGTGTGCTTTTGGACGGCGTCTTCAACCACACCGGCCGGAGTTTCCCACCCTTCCAGGAGGCGATGTTGCAGGGCCCGTCCGGGGCCAAGGCCTCCTGGTTCCGCTTCAAGTGGCCTGACTCCGGCTGGACTCCCGGGATGGAGCCTGAGTACACGGATTTTGAGGGACACCACCACCTCGTCGCCTTGAATCATGCCGAACCGGAAGTTGCCGGATTCATTGCCGGGGTCATGAAGCATTGGCTGGCACGGGGAGCTGACGGTTGGCGACTGGATGCTGCGTACGCTGTGCCGGCGTCGTTCTGGTCCAGCGTCCTGGCCGAAGTCCGGGCCGAGTTTCCCGACGCCTATTTCGTCGGCGAACACATCCACGGCGACTATGCCGCGGCGGTCAGTGACGGCAGCCTGGATTCCGCAACCCAGTACGAACTCTGGAAAGCCGTCTGGAGCTCGCTCAACGACCGCAACTTCTACGAACTCGCCGCGGCCTTGGAACGGCACAACTCGTTTATGGCTGGTTTTGCACCGCTGACCTTCATCGGGAACCATGACGTCACGCGCATTGCCAGCAAGCTTCAGGATCCTGCCCTCCTGCCCCTCGCTCTTGTGGTCCTGCTGACGGTGGGAGGCACACCATCGATCTACTACGGGGACGAGCAGGCCTTTCGCGGCATCAAGGAGGACAGGGCCGGGGGCGACGACGCAGTGCGGCCTGCCTTCCCTGCCTTGCCTGCTGATCTCAGCCCTGAGGGATGGCCCACCTATCGGCTCTACCAGGAGCTGATCGGAGTACGACGGCGGCATGCCTGGCTCCACTCGGCCCGCACCGCTGTGTGGTCGTTGACCAACGAGCAGTTCATCTTCGTGGCCGAAAATGATGGCGACGCGCTGGTGGTGGCGTTGAACCTTGCCGATGAGCCAGCAGACCTCGAGGTAACGGCGGACATACGGGCATCGGCGGTGGCCCTGCTTGCTCATGCGTCGCTGCTTGCAGGAACCGGAAGCCTCGACGCTCAGTCCCGAAGGGTGAAGTTGCCACCACGAGGGTGGGCGATCTTAGGCTAGGTTGCGTGGCGTAAAGCGGTAGAGACACACTCCGTGCGGGGCAATCTCGAAGCTCAGCACATCCCCGCTCACTTCCAGTTTCTCCTGGGTCCACGACTCGAGCGCTGCCCAATGCTCCCATTCAGCCGTCTCGCCGAGGCCGAGATCCCGGAGTGGGATGTCCCGGCGAAGCACCTCAGTCCCGGTATTGAAGACAGCACCAAACCGGTCCTCCGACGTCGTGCTTTCCGCTGCCCAGATCACCAGGTTCCCCTCGCGGAGGAGCTCACGGTTTCCGGTGCTGGCCTTCAGGATTTCAAGCGCATCCCGGTTGGTCAGCAGACCGAGCGTTTCCGGCGGGGAGCTTGGAAGGTCGCAACCCAGCATCAGGGGCGAGCGGGACATGCACCAGAGCGTCATCATGGTGCGCTGTTCGTCCAGGGTGAGCCTGGTGACCCTTTCGGGGCCGCGTTCGGCACGCAAGGCGATCCGGCCTACCGGCAGCATGTCGGCGTCGGCCCACGCTCCTGCTCTCTGATGGGGCGCCCAACGTGCCATGCGCCCAAACTGCGCCTCGACGTCGTCCCAGTTGTCCCAGAGATCGTCGGAAACACGCCACATCTGCGAGTTTTCACGGAGGTGCTCAAGGTGCGCCAGGGACAGGGCGCGGCCCGGCGAAAGGCTGAGGATCATCTCCCGGCCCGAATTCCGGATGGCCTGCTGGTAGGACCGGATCTCTGCCGCCAGGTAGGGACCCACCATGTCATCGGCTTTGATGAAGTCCACACCCCAGGCTGCGAAAAGCGCCAACTGGGAATCGTAATAGGCCTGGGCGCCGGGATGGTTGTGGTTCAGGCCGTAGTTGTCGGTGTTCCAGTCGCAGACAGAATCGAGGTCTGCCACCTGGTCTGCGGTGAAGCCCGTGCCGGCTACAGGCAGTTTGTCCCGGACCGCTTGCCGGGGGATGCCCCGCATGATGTGGAGGCCGAACTTGAGGCCAAGGGCATGGATTTTCGCGGCCAGCGGAGCGAATCCCCTTCCCTCCGCCGCTGAGGGGAAGCGGTTGACGGCAGGCATTTGCCGGCCCGCGTGGTCCAGGACCAGGGCCGCGCCATCGTTGTAACCACCCGCTTTTGCCGCCGGCTCATACCACTGGATATCGACGACGACTGTGTCCCAGCCGTAGGGGGCCAGATGGGCGGCCATGTACTCCGCGTTGGCCAGGACTTCATCCTCAGTGACCGTGGTCCCGTAGCAATCCCAGCTATTCCAGCCCATGGGAGGCGTATGCGCTAACAACATTCCTACAACGTTATAGAGCGTCTCCTGGAAACGGAAGAGCCCGTAAGATTTTGTTACTCGGTCTCTGGTTGCGGTGAGCTGATCTAGCCGTGGTTAGTCAGCCTCTTCCTCAGCAGTTCCTTGATTTGGGGCGGAGTCAGAACCGCCTGACGGTAGCCCTTGGACAGGATGGATAAAACCGCTTCTGCTGCCTCCTGATCCTCAGAACCGATGGCTTCACGGGCATAAGCCACACGGATATTGTTGGCGAAGGCGTCAGCTGCCGTCTGGGCGATGCAGTTGTGGGTGGAGACACCGCCGAGAATGATCTGGTCAACGCCCCAGTTCCGCAGGCGAAGTAACACATCGGTGCCCATAAAGGCGCTGTCCCTGGTCTTTGCCAGGCAGGGCAGGTCTTCAGTCCTCAGTCCCGGCACGAAATCGGCCTGCCCGGTGCCTCGGAAAATGAAGCCCTGGTCGTCGTCGAGCATGCTGAGGGTCCATGTTGACTTGTCCCGCTCATGCTCAGTCTTCACCAACAGCACCTTGCCGCCTGCTTCTTCAACGACGTCGATGAGGTCATTGCAGGCAGCCACCAACTCATCCTGCTGGGCTGCCAGGTCCGGATTCTCGAAAAAGGCGTTCTGCATATCGATGATGAGGGCCGCGATCATGGTCCACTCCTTTCAGTTGGACTCGAGCACTTCCTTTAGTTTCCGGAGGTCCTTCCGCATTGCCCGGCGCATCATCGGAGCCATAACGGCACCAGCGAGCTTGGAAAATCCGGCGGGGCTGCCGGTATTTCGCAGGACCATTCTGGTGGACGTTGTCCCCTCGGGAGTCCAGGCGTAGGTGGTCTGCATCGGGAACGGGCCTTGGGCGGTGCGCATCACAAGGCGTTGCCCGGGGAGGAGCTCAATGATTTCGTAGACGTAGTCCAACGTCCGGCCAAGGAAGCGGGCACTAAAGGCAAGCTTCGAGCCGACAGCCATGGGTGGTTGTGTCTGCCACTTGACGCTTTTGATGTTGGAATACCACTGCGGGGCGTTATCGGGGTTTCCCGCATACTCGGCAACATGGTCTTGCGGCCTGTTGATGACGGTCTCCACCTGGACATCCACCATTGCCCTTGTCCTTCCTCGCAGCCTTAAGGAGCTGAGTCCCGGATCCTGAGCTCGAAACCCGCTTCCAGCTGGAGTCCTTCGGCTTCCGGCGCCGTTCCTTCAATCCGGTCTATCAGCAACCCTACGGAGCGCTCTGCGATTTCGTCCATGCCCGGGGCCACCGTGGTGAGGGAGGGAGAGGCAAAACGGGCCTCGTCAATGTCGTCAAAGCCAGCAATGGCTACTTCTTCCGGCACTTTCACCCCCTGCATCAGTAACTCATGCAAGGCCCCCAGTGCCACGGTGTCGTTGAGCCCGAACACGGCATCAAACTGGACTCCGCTGTCCAGTAGCTGGCGGACGGCGGAAGCCCCGGCGTCCCGCCGCCACTGGCACAACACAGCCAGGTCGGGATCGAACTCCAGCCCGGCAGCCATGAGGGCCTGGCGGTAGCCCACCATGCGCAAACCCGAACTGCCGGTGGTGTCTTCCGGAGCAGCACCGAGAACAGCCACCCGACGCCGCCCGGACGCCAGGAGGTGGGAGGTGAGAGCCTGCGCGGCTTCAGTGTTCTTCATGGTGACAAGATCAAAGCGGGGGTCTGCAATATGCTCCCCCAGCAGCACCAAAGGCTTGTCGCCTTGGGCAGCCGCGACGTCGTCGGGCCCCAGCGCCAGGGGTGTGAACAGGAGGCCGTCGGTCAGCTGGCGAAACTGGCCCTGCAGCGCGGCAAGTTCATTCTCCCTAGTCGCCGCCGACTGTTCCACGAGCACCCGGTATCCCCTTGCTGAAGCTACTTTCATGAGGTGGGAGGCCAACTCGGCGTAGTACGGGGAGGAGAGATCGGAGAGCACCAGCCCCAGCATGCGCGTCTTACCGGAGCGGAGGCTGCGTGCCGTGAGGTTGGCTTCGTAGCCCAGCGCGGCGATTGCGTCCAGCACCTTCTGCTTGGTGGCGGGCCGGATGAACTCGTAGTCATTGAGCACATTGGACACCGTTTTGAGGGAGACGCCGGCTGCTCGCGCGACGTCGTTCATAGTGACAGCCATAGCTGGGTCCTTCGTCCGGCAACTCTTCCAGTTACATCGTTGCAGAAATATCCATTACTCGTGGTCTCCAGGGAAGGAAGATGTTCACTCACTCACCAATGCACTGGAACACGGAGTGACGTCAAAGCGATGACAGGACTACGTAGGTGACGATAACTGCGCCAAAAATGACAGGCAGGCCGGCTACAAAGAGCCCGCCGAGGGCCCACCCCTCGTCGCCTCGTTTAATCACCCAGATAGCAAGGATGCACGTGAACACCAGAAGCAAGAAGGACAATACGGTTAGCATAAAGGCGCTGTCGACTGCGGGGGACCGTGGGGCAGTGCAGGAAAACAGGCAGACGGAATCAAAAAAGAGCTTGATCCCCCATGCAAAGCCCACCACGCCTACGACTGCAGTGGTGAAAACCGCCGGACCTGAATATTTGCTCCCCATACCCGTGATCATGCGTGAGTTTGAGAAAAAGTCCAAACAATGGATTAATACCGACGCCAATTGCCTGCGTATGCCCGACTGGGCCCCTCTTCAACTCTGGAATCCGCAGCGGACGCGTAGTGAGCTTTCAGCTCATCCATATGCTTCGGGGTCCTGAGGAGACCTCCACTAATGCTGGTTGCCCGGAAACGCGATGTTTGCTGCCGGAACAGGAGCTCAAGTGCAGCCTTGAAGTTACGCACCACCAATGACATCACAACGATGGCAGGACTATTTTGGCGGTCCACCGGTGGCCGCGACTCCCCAAACCATGACGCCAGAACAGACAGGAACAGGGTCATGGTCAAAGCACTGTTACGGCGGGTGAATTCATCTCAAAGAGGTGGGTCATGGCTGCCCACTGGAGAAGAATGACGGTCTTGCCGTCGACGATCCTGCCATCGGATGTCATAGCAAGTGCTTCATCGAAGGGAATCTCGAGTACTTCGATGTCTTCACCTTCTTCCTGCAGACCGCCTCCGGGCGTTGTCCGGTCGGAGGGGCTGTAGGCTGCGGCGTAGAAATGGACGGATTCCGTGACGGAACCGGGGCTCATATAGAGGTCGAAAACATGTTGCAATTCCCCCAGCGTGACTCCGAGCTCTTCGCTGGCTTCCCGTCGGATCGCAACTTCGGGGGCATCGTCATCAAGAAGGCCCGCGGCCGTTTCGATGAGCATGCCGTCACGGTGCCCGTTGACGTAGGCCGGGAACCGAAACTGCCGGGTCAACAGAACCGTTCTCTGAAAAGGATCGTAGACCAGAATTGTGGCACCGTTGCCCCGGTCGTAGGTTTCCCGCTCTTCCATGACCTGTCGCCCGTCGCGCCGGCGGTAAGCGAAGGTAGTCCGGCGCAGAACGTGCCACCCGTCTGACGTTACTTCGACCCCAGTGATCCTGACGTCCGGGTTGCGATCCAAGCCGACACCCGCACGGTCCAAGCCTGTACGGCCACGGCTGTCCGGGACGTCCACTCCGGGCTGTCCAAGAGCAGGATACCCGCGATGCGGTCTCACTGAATGGTGTCCGTCTGCGTCAGGGCGGCGCCGGGGATCTCGTCCAGGCTGTAGTAAACAGGTATGCCTCGGTCTCGGGCAATCGCAACGTCCTGGTCGGCTCCTCGCGACTCGCCGGCCAGCCTGAGGACCGCATCACATCGCTGGAGAAGGCGTTCAGCTGTCGGATACATCACCTGACCAGCAATCGGATCCGAGAGATCCTCCACGCCCGCACTCCCCAGAACGGGGAGCGCCACCCACTCTCCGATCATGGGTAAATGTCCAGCTTTGAAGATCGGCCACGCAACCTGTTCAAGGCGGGAAAGGTTGCGGCGCAGCAGGTCGGGGTCATCCCGCGTCCCGGAACGGTAGGGGCCAGCAATCAATATCATCAGGGATTTGGTCATGCACACTAGAATAGTGCAAAAACATGCATGAATCGGAAGGAACGTGAATGCTCGCCGCTGAACGTCAGTCAATCCTCCTCAGTCGCCTTGCCGAACAGGGGAAGCTGATAGCCAAGGACATCGCTGCTGAGTTAGGTCTGTCCGATGACACTGTCCGCCGTGATCTCAGAGAACTTGCCGCCGCAGGGATGTGCCAACGGGTATACGGAGGAGCCCTGCCCGTTTCGCCGGCGGCTGCGGACTACACCGCTCGCATCGGTGTTCAGCCGGACAGCAAAGATCGGGTCGCCCGCTGTGCTGCCCGCCTCATCGATCAGGGCAGTACTGTCATCCTCGACGGCGGCACAACCACGCTCGCCGTCGTCCGGGCACTAACGCCTTCCCTTAACTGCACGATCATCACGCACAGCCCCACTATCGCCGCAGCACTTCTGCCATTCACGGGAATCGAGATCTTCCTCCTCGGAGGTCGTCTGTTCAAACATTCGGCGGTGACCTGCGGTGCCGCCGCAATGGAAGCAGCACAGGCGATCTCCGCTGACCTGTTCCTTCTCGGGGTGACAGGCGTGCACTCCTCAGAAGGGTTGACCACGGGGGACGTTGAGGAAGCGGCCATGAAGCGGGCCCTGGCTGGGCGGGCAGCCGATACCTACGTTCTTGCCAGCGCAGAAAAGATCGGCGTCGCCTCCCGCTACCAAGTCCTGCCCCTGACCGACATTGCAGGCATCATCACCGACCGACCAGAAAACGATCCGACTCTCAGCGCGCTCCGAAGGAGCGGTACCACCCTTATCGATGCCAACACCTGATCTCTGCAGCGGCATATCCGATACACAAAACGACGGAGGGCCCGTTCGGGACGTACTCAATCCCGCAAGACGCCGGTACTGACCCGCCCGATCATCCTTGCGAGGGGGTTTGGACAGACTGAGAAGACAGCGGATTTTTGGTCCGCCGCTTCAGCCCTGAAGCGACCGATGGCGACCCCCACATAACTGCAGGCTGCCTAAAGCGTATGGCGCCCCCGCATGTCAACAGTCGCGAGCCGCTTCGGGAGACGAATTTCAGGCCTAGAAACTAGTTCTCTCCTGCCAGCACGGCACAGACGTCTGCCAAAACCTTGCCGTCGAGGGAATAGGCGATGAACGTGTTGGTGTCGGCGTCGAAGGTAAAGGTCTGGTGTCCGGCGACACTGTAAGCCTCATCAGGGAGTAACCCGATCAGGTATCGGCCATTGATGGTGATGTGGAAGTCGTTGGCCGCTTGATCGTACGTCTCAATCAAAGCGTACCGGGACCGTTGCGTGAATGTTTGGCCAGACTCTGCATTTATCCAGACGCCGGTGCCGACTGTGTGTTCCGAGAATCGGTCACCGGGAAGGAATTTTTCGAAGCCCTTTACCGTGATATCCCGTGGGGACCATGACTCTGCTCATCCCTCTCCGGCTTGGCCTGCGGGCCAATGAAGCCGCCGCGATATGTCGCCCTAGAACGCCATTCGCAACGAGGCGGCAACAGGCCTACCGACAGCGGGCAAAGACCACTCATTTGCCGTCGAAACCGCCCCTCTGCTCCCCCGCTTCAGTCTGATTCGGGACCAAGGTCCAGTTCTTCTTCGTCGCCGTCCCGGACGGCTTGGTTTGCGATCAGGTCCATGCGGTCAGCGGCCGTCAGAGTGTCATCTCCTTGGATCTCTGCAACGTCTTTGCTGTCGATCGCCTCGGCCGATTCAGGCTTGGATTCGGACATCCTCGTCTCCCTCGTGGTCCATCAACGCTACCTGGATGGCCAGAATAGCCCTGTCAACCCAGCCAGTCCAGTGGTCCCTTCCCTCGGTTTCTCCAACGTTGTAAACTCGTCGTCATGATCCCTGAATCCCCACTGTTCCGCTGCCCCGTATTCGACGGCGCCGCCGACCCCACAGTCATCCATAAGCGCGGCACTCAGGAGTGGTGGATGTTTTACACCGCACGCCGGGCAACACTTGCGGCCGGAGGATGCGAATGGATTACGGGCACCCGTATCGGCATCGCAGTCTCCTTGGATGGTGGATCCTCTTGGGAGTACCGCGGCGTGGTGGAAGGTCTGGATCCGGAGGGTTCTCCCGGCCTCAACACGCATTGGGCGCCGGAGGTTGTCTGGCACGAGGACAGGTACCACATGTTCCTCACGTGGGGTGCAGGAGCACCCGGAACCTGGGCTGAACAGACAGAACGCCGCGTGGTTCACTTCACCAGCGATGACCTTGAGCAGTGGGACTTCACCGAAACGATCGACGTCGGTTCAGAGAACGTGATCGATGCCGCCTTCGCCGTGGTGGGGGACGGCCAACCACGCCTGTGGTTCAAGGATGAAGTGGACGGCGCCACCACCTGGTCAGCCGTCTGTAACGATGCAACACGCCTCACCGGCTGGCGGTCTGAAGGTCAGGTAATTGGCCGTCCCGCCCACGAAGGGCCCAACGTATTCCGGCTGGGAGGGTGGTACTGGATGGTGGTAGACGAATGGCGCGGCCAGGCGGTGCACCGCTCTGCGGACGGTCTGGCGTGGGAGCGGCAGGAGGCCAACAACGGACTCATCCTCGACGCTCCGGCGAGCGGCGCCGATGACGCCACGTACGGCCGGCATGCCGATGTTGTCACCCAGGGCGACCACGCCTACATTTTCTACTTCACCCACCCAGAGTGGCAGGACACCGAGATGGCCAACGGGCTGCTGGACCCTGCCGAGGCCCTGCGGGAGCAGCGCACCAGCATCCACGCTGCACGTCTTTACGTAGAGGAGGGAGTCCTGGTCTGTACACGAGACCTGGACTCCCCCATCAACTTGGACCCTGCCCTTATCTAGGCGATGGCCTGACTCCTAGTCGCCCCTAGGCGTTCACGGCAAGGCGGATCATGGTCCAGGACACCGCCGGAAGCTCGGCGGTGAGCCGCCCGCCGTCGAGCTTTGCCGAGGTGTTTTCGGTGGGCAGGACCGACGTCGAGTCGTCAGCAGTGGCCTGCCAGTACGGGTCCTTGTTCGAGTAGGTCACAGCCTCGACCACCCGCACGTTGCCGAGTCCAGCCACAGCAGCGTCCAACGTGAGCGCGTCCGTCACCGATCGGTTGACGGCGAACACCACTGCCTCGCCCGTCTCGGAGTCGAAGGTGGCCACCGCGGAGAGTGCGTCGAAGTTCTCGGTTTTTCCGGCATTAAGCGACGGCGATTCCAGGGCAAGCTTCAGCACGGTACCGGCGGCATGGCGGGATGTGAGCGCGAAGGGGTGGAACGTGGTCTGCTTCCAGGCACGACCACCCGGTTCCGTCATGATCGGGGCAATAACGTTCACCAACTGGGCCAGGCTGGCCGAGTGCACGCGGTCAGTGTTCCGGAGCAGGGTGATCAGGAGATCACCGACGACGACGGCGTCCGCCACAGTGTAGCGGTCCTCCAGCAGCACGGGTGCAACGGGCCAGTCCTTGCCGCTCGGGGCCTTGGATTCAGCCCGGCTCCCGTGCCAGACATTCCACTCATCAAAGGAGATGTTCACCTGCTTGGAGGACTTCTTCACTGACTTCACGTGGTCAATGTGGGACACGGTGTCGCGGATGAAGTATTCCATCTTGTGGCCCGCGGCAAGGTGCTCCTGCAGGTCGCCGAAATCTTCGAAGTATTGGTGGGCGGAGACGAGGTCCACCAGGTCATAGGTCTCCGTCAGGACAATACGCTCCCATTCGCCGAAGCTGTCCATCCCCGGTGAAGAACTGCCGCAGGCCACGAGCTCCAGGTCAGGTTCGATCATCCGCATACCGCGGGCAGTGTCAGCAGCGAGGCGTCCGTACTCCAAGGCGTTCTTGTGACCGATCTGCCAGGGGCCGTCCATTTCGTTGCCAAGGCACCACATCTTGATGCCGTAGCCGGTCTCCGCACCGTTGGCCCTGCGCTGGTCCGAGAACGCTGTGCCGCCGTCGATATTGCAGTATTCGAGAAGGTCCAGGGCCTCCTGGGTGCCACGGGTTCCCAAATTCACGGCCATCATGGGTTCGACGCCTGCCTTCGCCGTCCATTTGGCGAACTCGTCCACGCCCACGTGGTTCGGATCCGTGGAGTGCCAAGCGAGGTCAAGACGGACCGGCCGCTTTTCCACCGGCCCCACGCCGTCTTCCCAGCGGTACCCGGAGACGAAGTTTCCGCCCGGGTAGCGGATGGTGGAAACTCCGAGCTCGCGCGTGAGCTCAAGGACGTCGGTGCGGAAGCCGTCCTCGTCCGCGGAGGGATGGCCGGGCTCAAAGATGCCCGTATATACACAGCGGCCCAGGTGCTCCACAAAGGAGCCGAAAGTCCTCCTGCGGACCGGCCCGACGGTGAAGGCGGGGTCGATGGTGACCTGTGCCGTGGCTGTTTCAGTATTGCCCGTATTGCTCAAGGGAAGGATCCTCGCTCTAGTTTCTACAACGTTATAGAACATTGTTGAAGGTTGAGCGTGATTCGTCAAGGGTCAGGGGTATCAGCCCTGGGAATTCCTCATCAGGATTGAAGCCGCCGCCGCGCCCCCCAGCAGCGCGGCGACAGCAGGCACCGGATAGAGAGAGGCCAAGCTTCTCCAGGCCTTGTACCGGGTGTCTGACCGGACTAACCCGCCCGGCCAGACACCCCGTGTCTAAGCCGACTAACTACTGGAAGCTAGTCGGTCGGGACCAAAGGGTCCGGCCAGTTGCCGACGGCGCCCCGCACCGCATGCGGCCACCAACCGATCCGCCCTCTGACGGAGGATCGCTCCCGGGCTTTGGCCCGGGCACAGTCCAGTTGGGTGCAAACAGACATGAGATTCTCCTGACTGAAGTTTCATTCCGGACGCTGACAGCGTCCGGAGTCTTCGTCTGCCTGGAAATGGGCAGAGTTAACCCGTTCAGTCGGGGGTGGACCCGGGATCAAAGGGTGGAGCGACGGGCGGAAGCTCCTGGAGGCTGGGCATTCCGGCAAAGTGAGATGCCAAGGGAACTGCCCAGAACGCTGCCACGTCCGCCCAGGCTTGGACTCCGCCTCCGGCAGATCCGGTAGATGCGGAGCCTGGACCGGCAGCAAGGGCAGCCTGGAGGTGACGTTCTCCGGGGACAGGTGCCTCCGGTACCGGCACTGATCCACCGGAGTCTCCCATAACGGCCAGCGTGTGTAAGGCAGGCTGGATCAAAAGCGCTTGCCCGGTTCTGGTTCCATCCGGGATTTGGGTAGCGGAGGTGCCACTCTGGGATGACGGCGTCAGCACGTTTGCGGCAACCGCTTCGACAGCGGGCTGAGCCGCCGGCACCTCACTGCTTTGGCTGTCATTTGGAGCCTCTTGACCCGGTAAAAGAACGCCCGGAACCCAGGGAAGAGGTTCAGGCAAAACGGGAGGCACCATGTCAGGCCCAGGCAAGGGAGCGGCCGGGATAACGTCCGCTAAGCCGCCCACGATTTCCCCAACTTCCGTGACCACCGGCTGGACGGGATCTACCGCCGAGCCAACGACGTCCACCACGTCAGCCAGTCCGGCGTCGACGGTTGGGATGGTGTTGGCGACGGCATCGCTCACGGGAGCCGTCACCGGGGACGCTGTGCCGATGACGGCGTCTGCCACCGGAAGCAGCGTGCTGGTAGGAGGTTGGATTGGGGCAGGAAGTGGTGCTGCGCCCGTGGAGGCATCCTCGAGAGTGGTGGTGCCGGCCTGCGTCAGCTGAGGCACGAGGTCAGGGTCCGGCAGGGCGGCGTTCGCGGTTCCAGCGCCCCAGATCAGCCAGGCGAGGGCAGCGAAGGCGGCAAATAAAAGAGGGCGCAGGACACTTCGGCGACGTTGATTTAGCGCGAGGTCCATACTTCACCCCCACCTGCACAATGGAAGATCAGAATACGCCCGCCCGAAGAACCGCGTCTAGACCAACGCGCTGCCTTTCAGAACATGGCTTACCCCGCCGCGCGGCGCGTGCGGGCACGGTGAGGCGACGGGTGACCCTAAGGTCGGGTGTGCTTGGCCAGGAAATCGAACGTCTGGTCCCGCGCATCCTGGGCGGCTTTGTAGTCCAGGTGGAACTGGTACTCATGCGGAAGCGCCGGTTCGTGGTCGGCAGGAAAGAACAGCTCTGTCACTGGCACCCCTGCAGATTTCAGCCGGTTGCTGTAGGGGATGGATTGAAGCCATGTCAGGCCATCCCCGTTCCCGCCGCTGATGAACGTGGGTGGGAAATCGCCGGTGACGAACTCCACCGTTGACATGGTGCTGCCCGCATAGGTGTCAGACCAGTCCTTGGTACCCGTGTACCCCCAGAGCGATATTTTGAAGCCCCAGGCCGCAATTCCGTTGAGATCCGCCATGGCCTGAAGATCATAAACACCGCAGTGCAGGATGGTGGCGGCCAGCTGCTTCTTGTCCAGTGCGGGTTCGATCCCAAGCAGGTTGGCATAGGCGGGATTGACGGTAAGCGTGGTGAGCTGGCTGGCCAGTTGCGCACCGGCGGAATCCCCCGCGAGCACAATCTTGTTCGGATCCACCTTGAGTTCGGCAGCGTGCTCCGTGATGTACCCGAGTGCCCTGTTGAGGTCCTCCACCGCAGCAGGGTAGGTGGTTTCCGGGGCTATCGGATAGTCGAGGCTGATGGTGGTGTATCCCTTGGCGGCAAGGATCCGAAGATAGGGCTCCACATCGGTTTTGTTTCCTGAGATCCACGCTCCGCCATGGATCCAGACGACGGCGGGCAACGGTCCGGCGGCGCTCTCGGGAGTAAACGCGTCCAGGGTGCCGCCGTCCATATAGGCAACATCCCTGCTTTCTGCCATCGGAGTGTCAGGAACGTAGGGAAGCATCTCTTCGATGGTGGACTTCGCTCCGCCCTCGAACACGCTGCGGATAAGGAGTGCGGACGGCCAAGGAGTGATGGACAGCGCAATCAGTGCCACGAGGACCACCACTATGACGACGTCAAGAATTTGGAACTTTCTCCGCCTGACCTTTGGGTCCTTGGCGCTCTTCTGCTCGAAATCAGCCAACGGAGCGTCCACCACATTTCGGCGCTCAGTGGTGACGGCAGTCGGTTCTAAAGGTCCCATTGCACGCTCTCCCCCAGTCAGGCGTTCAGGATCAGTTCAGAGCTTCAGGATAGGGCAGGCGACCCGACTTAAGCAGGAGCGAGGCGTGGCAGATATCCGCCACGCCCCGCTCCAGGGAGGTAAGAGTGCTGCTAGAGCCCACCGGCCAGCTTGTAGTAGGCGGCGTTCCAGTTCAGTTCTTTCTTAAACTGTTTGATGGTGGTGTTTTCATCGATGGTCAGCAGTTCCGTCTGGGCAATCTCGGCGAAGTCCTCGAACACATCCATCCCGACGGCGGTGGAAAGCACCGTATGGTGCGCCGCTCCGGCAGTGAGCCAGGCCGCGGCAGACGTGGCGAAGTCCGGCTTGGGCGACCACAGCGCCCGGGCAACCGGGAGGTTGGGCAGGGGCTGGTCGAGGTCCACGACGTCCACGGCGTTGGCAACCAGCCGGAAACGATCGCGCATGTCGGACAGGGCCACCACAACTCCGGGGCCGGCGTCGGTGTCAAAGACCATCCGAACGGGGTCTTCCTTGCCGCCGATACCCAACGGGTGGATCTCGACGCGCGGCTTGGTGGCGGTCAGCGACGGGCAGACCTCGAGCATGTGTGCCCCGAGGATCTTTTCCTGTCCCGGCGTGAGGTGGTATGTGTAGTCCTCCATGAGCGAGGCACCGCCGGGCAGCCCCGCACCCATGACCTTGGCCGCGCGGACCAGGATGGCTGTCTTCCAGTCACCCTCGGCACCAAAACCGTAACCGTCGGCCATAAGCCGCTGCACAGCCATGCCCGGGAGCTGCCGAAGCTCGCCGAGGTCCTCGAAGGAGGTGGTGAACGCGGCCGAACCATTGGCTTCCAGAAAGCTGCGCAGGCCGAGCTCGATCCGTGCGCTGTAGCGCAGCGACTCGTGCCGGGCGCCACCGGCCTTCAGCTCCTCAGCCACCTCATAGAGGTCCTCATACTCGGCGACGAGCTTGTCGACGTCGGAGTCCGCGGCACCGTGCACTGCGTGGGCGAGTTCGTTCACGGACCAGGTGTTGACCGAAACACCGAACCGGAGTTCGGCTTCGGTCTTGTCGCCCTCGGTGACCGCGACGTTGCGCATATTGTCACCAAAGCGGGTCAGTTTCAGGGCGCGGACGGCGGCCCACCCGGCGGAGGCCCGCTGCCAGACGCCGACCTGGCGCGTGACCTCGGGGTTGGACACGTGGCCCACAACAGTCTTGCGCGGGATGCCGAGACGGGACTGGATGTAGCCGAATTCGCGGTCGCCGTGGGCGGCCTGATTCAGGTTCATGAAGTCAAAGTCGATGTCCGCCCAGGGCAGCTCGACGTTGGCCTGGGTGTGCAGGTGCAGAAGCGGTTTGCGGAGCAGGTCCAGGCCCTGGATCCACATCTTGGCTGGCGAGAACGTGTGCATCCAGGCGGTGACGCCGATGACCTGATCGGCGGAGTTGGCTTCCAGCGCGGTGCGCCGGATGGCGTCCGAGTCGGTCAGGACGGGCTTCCAGACCACCTTGACCGGAACGGAGGATGAGGCGTTGAGCTGGTTGGCGATCTCCTGCGACTGCGCTGCGACCTGCTTCAGAACGTCCTCGCCGTAAAGGTGCTGGCTGCCGGTCAGGAACCAGACTTCATACTGCTCGAGCGAGGTGTTGTTGGCGTTGTTCATGATGTCTCCTGAAAAAGTGGGGGCCTACTGGCCGTAAACGTTCTGGTAGCGGGCGTAGAGGGATTCGATGGCTGCTTCATCGATGGGCAGCGGTTCGCCCAGCTGCCGGGAAATATGGACGGTGCGTGCCACTTCTTCGCACATGACAGCCGCTTTGACGGCGGATTTGGCGTCCTTGCCGATGGTGAAAGGCCCGTGGTTCTGCATGAGGACCGCCGGGGAATGGGAGTCCTTGAGGGTGTCCACAATGCCTTGGCCGATGGAATCGTCACCGATGAGAGCGAACGGTCCCACGGGGATGGAACCACCGAACTCGTCACTCATCATCGTCAGGACGCAGGGGATTGCCTCACCCCGCGCGGCCCAGGCCGTGGCGTAGGTGGAGTGGGTGTGCACCACGCCCCCTACTTCGGGCATGTGCCGGTAGACGTATGCATGCGCGGCAGTGTCCGACGACGGCGCGAGGGCCGGGTTGCCCCACTCGCCTTCCGCCGGGTCACCGTTCACGGGGGCCCCAAACAGATCCGTGACCACCATGGATTCGGGGGTCAGATCATCGTAGGAGACACCGGAGGGTTTGATGACCATCAGGTCATGGCCCGGGACTCGCGCCGAAACGTTGCCTGCGGTCCACACCACCAGTTCATACCGGGTCAGCTCCGCATGCAGGGCACAGACCTCGGCGCGGAGCCGGCCGATAGTTTCCAGGAGGGTACTCATGCGTTCACCTTCTCATCCCGCTCGGCTGCGTCGGATTCGCTTGCTTCAGTGGAGGGACCGCCCAGGCCGGGTTTGGCTGCCCGCTGGATTGCCTTGAGCCGGTGCATCACGTCGTTTGCGCCGCGGCCGAAGTAGTCGTGCAGGGTGCGGTATTCCTGGAACAGGGCTTCGTAGGCCGCCACGTTCTCGGGGATGGGCACATAGACTTCTCCGGGCTCGGACCCCATGGCGGCCGCTGCCTCCCGGATGTCCGGATAAGCGCCGGCTGCCACAGCGGCGTGGATGGCCGATCCAAGGGCAGGTCCCTGGGTGGAACCGATGGTGGAGAGCTGCAGCCCGGTGGCATCCGCATAGATCTGCATCAGGAGCTTGTTCTTCAGCAGCCCGCCGGCCACGATGAATTCCTTGACCGGAACTCCTGAATCGCGGAACGCATCCACGATGGTGCGGGTGCCAAAGGCCGTAGCCTCCAACAGGGCACGGTACGTGTCCTCCGGCTTGGTGGCAAGGGTCTGGCCAACCACCACGCCCGAGAGTTCGTGGTCCACCAGCACCGAGCGGTTACCGCTGTGCCAGTCCAGGGCAATAAGGCCGTGCTCGCCGATGGCCTGGCGGGAGGCCAGTTCGGTCAGGTACTCATGGATGCCCAGACCCGCGGCGGCTGCTGCCTCATGGTACGCCGGGGGAACACCGTTCTTGGTGAACCAGCCGAAGATATCGCCCACGCCGGACTGGCCCGCCTCATAGCCCCAAAGGCCGTCGACGATCCCGCCGTCCACCACGCCGCACATGCCCGGAACCTCATGCAGCTCCGTTCCGTTCATGACATGGCAGGTGGAGGTTCCCATGATGGCCACCAGCTGGCCGGACTCAACGGCCTTCGCGGCCGGTGCCGTCACGTGCGCGTCAACGTTTCCGACGGCGACGGCGATGCCCTCCGGCAATCCGGTCCACGCCGCAACCTCGGCAGTGAGGTAGCCGGCGGCGTCGCCGAGGCGGCCGATGGTGTGCTCGAGTTTGTCGCTGACGAAGGTCTCGAAAGCAGGGTTCAACGCGGTAAGGAAGTCCGCGGAGGGGTAGCGGCCGTCCTGGTAGATGCCCTTGTAGCCGGCGGTGCAGGCGTTGCGGACATAGTTCCCGCTCAGCTGCCACACAATCCAGTCGGCTGCTTCTACCCAGTGATCCATTGCTTCATATGCCTGCGGATCCTCTTCCAGAAGCTGCAGGCCCTTTGCGAATTCCCACTCTGAGGAAATGAGGCCGCCGTAACGGGGCAGCCAGCTTTCACCCAGTTCAGCGGCGAGGGTGTTGATGCGGTCGGCCTGGGGTTGGGCGGCGTGGTGGCGCCAGAGTTTTACGTAGGCGTGCGGGCGGTTGGCGAACTCGGGCAGTTCGTTCAGCGGGGTGCCGTCAGCCTTGACGGGGACCATGGTGCAAGCCGTGAAGTCGGTGGCGATACCGATGACTGCGGCGGGATCGATTCCGGCGTCGGCAATAGCGGCGGGAACTGCGTTGCGGAGCACATCGCGGTAGTCATTCGGGACCTGAAGGGCCCAGTCAGCGGGAAGCCGCACGCCGCCGTCGCCCGCCACATCGGCAGGCAGCGCCTCCGTGACCACAGCATGCGGGTAATCAAATACACCACTGCCCAGTTCCTTGCCATCGGCAACGCGGACGACCACGGCGCGGCCGGAGAGCGTGCCGTAGTCAACGCCGATGACGTATTGCTCAGCCACGGAACCGTGGGGAGCGGGAGAGTTTTCGTTCTGCATATCTGCCTCCAGGGAAGAGGCAACGACCTCTTTTGCCTTCGTTGGAAATTGATGGTTAGTACCAATTGTGAACGCTAACACGGGCAACGTCAAGACGCTGATACCGCTTACGCAAAGGTGATACCCAGCCGTCGGAACCGGCTGGGTATCACCTGGGCCTTACTTGGCTTTTTGTCCGTCAGCTGGCGCAAGCCGGATGAATGTCACGGATTTCGGTTGGAAGTTGTATGTGAAATCAGTGCCTGATCCTGTGAACACACTGGTTGCCGGAACCAGGTTTTGGCCATCACTCGTAGTGGTCAAGGTGGTCACCGCTGCGCTGGAGCTGATATTTGCCGTTCCGGCGACTTTGATGTCGACGGCGGCAGCCTCACCCGAGGTGTTGACCACCTTGACGATTGTGTCCCCCGTTTCGGCATCCTTGGTGGCGACGGAGTAGATGGGATCCACGGGAGTCTCATCGATCGTTCCCCAGAGGACATCGTCGAGGTACAGCTTGGCCGTCGGTCCGGTGACTTCAATCCGGATGTCGTACTGGCGGCCGGTCTCAATGGTGGTGCCCGTCTCGATCAGGGTGCTCTTTGCCCCGTTGACAGCCTTCTCCACCACGGATTTGCTGTTGTTCCAGCCGCCGAGGTTCCACCAGTAGTAGTTTCCGGTGTCCTTCACTCCGAAAGCGATGAGGAATCCTTCGGCGCCGGCCGTCTTGGTGGCCTTGGTGTTGAGCGTGTAATTGCTCCACGCCGGGTTTCCAGCGGTGACCATGGTGTTCAGTGCTGTGGTGCTCGACTGGACGTAAGCGCCGTCCTGGACTGACCAGCTTCCCACACCGTTGCCTGTCCACGCCGAGGCGGTGCCGGAGAAGTCGTCAGCAAACAGCTGGCTGCCGTCCGCGCCGGTGACCGTAACGTCGTCGTACTTTGCCGCGGTGGCCCATGTAGAAAGCCCGATCTGCCCGGTGATGGGTGCCGCCAGGCTTGGCGGGTTGTTCTGGGAACTGGGCACAACGTTGCTTCCGACGTTGTTCATAAAGAGCTTTTGCACTTCGAAGTTGGGCGTGGTCCTGATGGAGGTGCCGTTGAAGAATATGAGGTCCGGACTCCATTGGACGTTGGCCTCATTGGCAATCAACGGGGCGTAGGACGCCATCCTGACAACGTCGGCGTTCCGTTCGAGGCCGGTCATGAAGGACGCCTCGGCCAACGCGTTCTCAGGCTTGTTGGCCAGTGACGCGAACTCGCCCAGGAAGACCTTGTAGCTGTCACGGTCGTAGGAGTCGTAGCGGTGGTTGTTGGTCAGGAACCAGTCGGGCGAGTTGTAGTAGTGCTCGTCGACGAAGTCGACCTTACGGTCGGCGTTGAACTTGGAGAGGTCATCGAAGTTGGCGCCTTGATCGTCCGGGCCCGTGTTGCCAATGACCTTGATATCGGGATACGCGGCCTCAACGGCATCCTGGAACTGGGTGAAGTACGCCTTGAACTCAGGCTTGTACTCCTCATTGCCCAGGCTGATGCGGTCCAGGTTGTAGGGGGCCGGGTGGCCGTAGGCAATGCGCTTGGCACCCCATTCGGTACTGGCGTCTCCATTCGCGAATTCGATCAGGTCCAGGGTGTCCTGGATGTACTTGTCCAGGGTTGCCTGGTCAGGTACGGCACGGTTGTCGCCGCAACCCGTGACACCCACAGGCACCACCGGAACGGGGACGGCCTTGAGGTCCTCAGCCCACTGGAAATACTCCATGTAGCCGAGCCCGTAGGTCTGGTTGTAGCCCCAAAAGTTCCTGTTGGCGGGACGCTGCTCAACAGGACCAATGGTTTCCTTCCACTGGTAAGTGCGGGACCGGGTGTAGTTGGGCGCAGAGCAGGAGTCGTAACTGCCGGTGTTGACGATGCAGCCACCGGGAAACCGCAGGAACCCCGGGTTGAGCTCAGCAATCTTTTCGGCCAGATCCTTACGCAGCCCATGGCCGTTCCAGGTCTCCTGGGGCATCAGCGAAATCATGTCCAGCCGTACCGTGCCGGTTCCTTGGACAACGGTGGAAAGCCGTCCCGACGCCGTCGTGGACTTAGGCGAAAGGGTCACGTTGTATTTTTTCCAGGCATCGCCCCTGACCTTGATGCTGGTGAGGTCGAGCCGGGCGCCTTCCGGAGTTTCCAGTGCGACGGCGAGGGTGGAACCGGCCGGATTGGAGGTTCTGGCCCACACGGAGTACTCGTACTTCTGGCGGGCCTCCAGCCGGTGCCCGCCATTCCAACCGCTGTTACGGACCCCGACGCCGGCACCTGCGCCCGCGGCTGCGGTAGCCGCCTCGACCAACAGGTAGTTCCGGTTGTTCTCATTGAGGCGATAGTCATCGTTCTGGACAGTGGCCGTACCGGCGCTTCCCCGCTGGAGGACCTCCCAGGCACTGAGTGGGGTATAGGCGCGATTGTCCGTTGAATTGAATTCGAAGGACCTGTTCTGCACGAGTTCGGCGTAAATGCCCCCGTCCGCACCCTGGTTGATGTCCTCATAGAAGGCCCCGTACATTGTTGGAGCTATGTCAGGACCCGCTTGGTCTGCATGGACTGTAATGGTGCGATTAGTGGTTTCAGCGTGGGCGCCAGGCGCCGGTGCGAGAGTGAGGGTGGCTGCCGCGAGCGATCCCGCAAGGGCCATGGTGCAAGCCCTCTTTACGGGACTCGGACGAACTGTGCTTTGCATCGGAGGTGAGAGCCCTTTCTCCATTGAATGGTTTGCCGTCCGGCATCCATGTGAACGCTAACAAGGCGGAGGCTGTTGAAAGTATTGTTCAGGCTCCGGTCAAAAGTAAAGGGGGCCTCCGGCTACCTGGCCGCCCGCCTGCGTCATAAACCGGCAGTGTCCCAATTGTGATCTTCACTACTTGACGCACCTTGTTGTTAGCGTTCACACTGGCTGGCAGAGCAAGCAGCTCACAGCAATGGCGGTGTTGGGGTCTCCCGCCTGCATGTAACTAACGCTTCCGGGAGGATGTTGTGTTTAAGAAATCTCTAGTAGCCGTTTTGGCCGCGTCAGCTATTGCCCTTACTGCCTGCGGAGGTGGCGGCCAGGCCGCTTCGAGCACCGGAGGCGCTGAGAAGAAGATCGTGATGGGCTTCGCCCAGGTCGGCGCGGAAAGCGGCTGGCGCAGCGCCAACACCAAGTCCGTTCAGGAATCCGCCAAGGAAGCCGGCATCGACCTGAAGTTCTCCGACGCCCAGCAGAAGCAGGAAAACCAGATCAAGGCGATCCGCTCCTACATCCAGCAGAAGGTCGACGTCATCGCCTTCTCCCCCGTGGTTGAATCCGGCTGGGACACCGTCCTGAAGGAAGCCAAGGACGCGAAGATCCCCGTGATCCTCACGGACCGCGCCGTGGACTCGGCCGACAAGTCCCTGTACAAGACCTTCCTGGGCTCGGACTTCGTCCTCGAAGGCAAGAAGGCCGGCGAGTGGCTCGTTGCTGAGTCCAAGGCTGCCACAGACACCGTGAACATCGTCGAAATCCAGGGCACCACCGGTTCCGCCCCGGCAAACGACCGCAAGGAAGGCTTCGAAGAGGCCATCAAGGCGGACCCGAAGCTGAAGATCATCGCCTCCCAGAGCGGTGACTTCACCCGCAGCGGCGGCAAGCAGGTCATGGAGGCGTTCCTGAAGAACAACCCCGACATCGACGTCGTCTTCGCCCACAACGACGACGAAGGCCTCGGCGCGATCGAAGCCATCGAAGCCGCCGGCAAGGTCCCGGGCAAGGACATCAAGATCATCACCATCGACGCCGTCAAGGACGGCATGACCGCCCTGAGCCAGGGCAAGATCAACTACATCGTCGAGTGCAGCCCCCTGCTGGGCACCCAGCTCATGGACCTCGCCAAGAAGGTCCTCGCCGGCGAAACAGTCCCCGAGCGCGTCGTCACCGAAGAAACCACCTTCACCCAGGAACAGGCCATCAAGGCCCTGCCTACCCGTCAGTACTGAGCCCCCGCTCACCTGATCGTCCGTGCGGCGGCAGTACATGACACTGCCGCCGCACGGATCAATCCGCCACCGCACGGATCAACACAGAAAAGATACATAGGATGAACGAACTCGTTCCGGTCGTCGAGATGACCGACATTGCCATCGGATTCCCGGGGGTCAAGGCCCTTGACGACGTAAGCTTCCGTCTCTTCCAAGGCGAAGTACACGCCCTCATGGGCGAAAACGGGGCGGGCAAATCCACCCTTATTAAGGCGCTGACAGGCGTCTACACCATCGATTCTGGCCGCATCACTGTCCTCGGCCAGCAAGAACACTTCTCCACTCCCGCGGAATCCCAGGCGGCCGGCGTCAGCACCGTCTATCAGGAAGTTAATCTCTGCACCAACCTCACCGTCGAAGAGAACGTGATGCTGGGCCGCGAGCCCCGGCGTCGCGGATCGATCGACTGGCGGGCAGTGCGGGCGCGGACCCGGGAGGTCCTTGCCCAGTTGCACCTGGAGCACGTGGAACCCGGTTCCCTGCTTTCAGAACATTCCATCGCCGTCCAGCAACTGATAGCGATCGCCCGCTCCGTGGAAGTCAACGCGAAGGTCCTGATCCTGGACGAGCCGACGTCGAGCCTTGACGCGGACGAAGTGAACCAGCTCTTCCGCGTGATCCGTGACCTGCGCGACCGCGGGGTTGCCATCCTGTTCGTATCGCACTTCCTGGAGCAGGTGTACGAGCTCTCGGACCGCATGACCGTCCTGCGCAACGGCAAGCTCGTGGGTGAGTACATGACCCGCGACCTTTCCCGTATGAACCTCATTTCGAAGATGATCGGCAAGGACCTTGAGGTCCTCGAGGAACTCGACCAGGCTTCCACCCGATCCCAGGCCAGGCTGGCAGCTACTGCCCAGCCCTTCATGGAAACCGCCGGGCTCGGAAGAAAAGGCTCGGTCTCCAACGTAAACCTCTCCATCTACCCGGGCGAGGTTGTGGGACTGGCCGGGCTGCTCGGAGCAGGGCGCACGGAAACTGCCCGGCTGCTCTTCGGCGCTGACAAGGCCGACGAAGGCTCCCTCAAGATCAAGGGGCAGCCGCTGAAAATGCGCAGCCCCCGCACCGCTATCGACCACGGCATTGGTTTCTGCTCGGAAGACCGAAAAGAGGAAGGCCTGATCGGCGACCTCACAGTCCGGGACAACCTTGTGCTCGCGATGCAGGCCACCAAAGGCTGGGCCCGCCGGATCCCCCGCCGCGTACAGGACGAACTTGTTGCCGAATTCATCCAGGCCCTCGACATCCGTCCGGCAAACCCCGAGGCCCTGATCCGCAATCTCAGTGGTGGCAACCAGCAGAAAGTCCTGCTTGCGCGCTGGATGGTGACGTCCCCGGATCTGCTGATCCTGGACGAACCGACCCGCGGCATCGACATCGGCGCAAAGACCCAGATCCAGAAGCTGGTCAACCGGTTGGCGTCCGAGGGGATGTCCATCCTGTTTATCTCCTCTGAACTTGAGGAAGTGCTCCGGCTCAGCGACCGCATCGCCATCATCAAGGACCGTGCCATGGTCGCGGACATTAGTAACGACGACGTTTCCGTCGAGGACGTCCTGACAGTCATCGCCGGAGGCGCACAATGAAATCAATTCTGAAAAATCGGCTGGCCTGGCCAGTCATAGCCCTGGTCGCCCTGCTGGCAGTAAACCAGATCTTCCGTGCAGACTTCCTCAGCCTCCGTATGCAGGACGGCCACCTCTACGGGAGCCTCATCGACATCATGCGCAACGGCGCTCCCACCATCCTCATCGCGCTCGGCATGACGTTGGTCATTGCTTCACGTGGCATCGACCTTTCCGTCGGCGCAGTGGTGGCGATCGCCGGCGCCGCTTCATGTGCCTACATTGCGGCTTCTCCTGAACCCGCTTCACCGGTAACTGCAGCCATGGCTGTGCTCATTGCTGTTGTGGCCGGCCTCGTCCTTGGAGTTTGGAACGGCTTCCTGGTCTCGACTATCGGAATCCAGCCCATCATTGCCACGCTGGTGCTCATGACCGCCGGGCGCGGCATCGCCCAGCTCATCACGGACGGACAGATCGTTTCCGTGACCAACGACAGCTACAAGGCTATCGGCGCAGGCTACCTCTTCACCCTCCCCATCTCGATCCTCATCACCGCCGTCGTGTTCGTCCTGGCCGCTGTCCTGACCCGCAGGACCGCTCTGGGCACGCTGATCGAGGCAGTGGGAATCAACCCGGTTGCCAGCCGGCTGGCAGGCCTCCGCGCCCGCAACATCATCTGGATCGTCTACATTTTCAGCGCATTCTGTGCAGCCATCGCCGGACTCATGATCAGTTCCAATGTCACTGCAGCGGATGCCAACAACGCCGGCCTCTACATCGAGATGGACGCGATTCTCGCCGTCGTCATCGGCGGCACCTCCCTTGCCGGCGGCCGCTACAGCCTCGTGGGAACAGTGGTGGGAGCATTCATCATCCAGACCCTCACCACCACCGTTTACACCCTTGGCATTCCGCCGGAGGTCACTCTGGTGTTCAAAGCCCTGGTGGTCCTCACCGTCTGCCTGTTGCAGGCGCCCAAGGCCCGGAACCTCCTGAGGAACCTCAAGCCCGCAAGCCCGCTCCGCACTAAGGAAAAGGTCGCAGTCTAATGTCTCCCCTCTCCACAGTGGCCCCGCCCACCGTCAAAAAAACCTCGTCCGTCGGGAGCCGCCTCCGTGGCGGCGCCCGCTACGCCCCCACCCTCGCTACCCTTGTCCTCTTCATCCTGATGTTTGTTGTCGGCGCCGGAATGTACCCGAGCTTCCTGTCCGGCCAGGTCCTGCTGAACCTCTTCATCGACAACACGTTCCTGATCGTGCTTGCCGTCGGCATGACCTTCGTTATCCTCACCGGCGGAATTGACCTCTCCGTGGGCGCCGTCGTCGCGCTTTCCATGATGGTTACAGCCACCATGCTTCAGAACGGCTGGAACCCCGCGATAGTGATCCTCGCCGTGCTGGTGATCGGAGGAGGACTGGGCCTGCTCATGGGCATGGTCATCCAGTATTTCGACATCCAGCCCTTCATCGTGACCCTGGCAGGCATGTTCCTGGCGCGCGGGCTTTGCTACGTGATCAGCCTGGAATCAATTCCCGTCACGGATCCCTTCTTCACCGAAATGGCCCAAGCCAGAATCCCGCTCTCGGAGGAACTGTTCATCTCTCCCGGCGTATTGATCGCTCTCGTCGTCGTCGGGCTCGCGTTCTTCATCCTGCACCACACGCGCTTCGGCCGGACCGTCTATGCCATTGGCGGCAACGAGAACTCCGCCATGCTCATGGGCCTCGCAGTCAAGAGCACCAAGATCCTCGTTTACTGCGTCAGCGGCCTTTGCTCTGCCGTAGCCGGAATTCTGTTCTCCTTCTACAGCCTTTCCGGGTACAGCCTGGCGGCACAAGGCATGGAGCTGGATGCCATCGCTGCCGTCGTCATCGGCGGAACCCTGCTGACCGGCGGTGTGGGCTACGTGCTGGGTTCGGTGGTGGGTGTCCTCGTTCTGGGCATCGTCCAGACCTTCATTGCCTACGACGGAACGCTCAGCTCCTGGTGGACCAAGATCGTCATTGGCGGATTGCTCCTGGTCTTCATCCTGCTGCAGAGGCTCTTCACAAGACGAACAGCCTAGATAGGACAGCTTTACAGCCTCACCTCCTGAACTCACGTGTGACTTGGGCCCTGCTTTCTGCGGGGCCCAAGCCATGCCAAGGCACAAACGAAAGGACACCTCTGCAATGACTGCTTTGCCTCCATCCTCCTTTTCCCGCCGTTCCTTCCTGGGTACCGGATCAGCCGCAGCTGCCAGCCTGCTCCTCGCCGGAGGCACAACGGCCGATGGCCTGTTCCACGGCCCTCCGCCCATGCCGCCACCGGACCACAACCGGTGATCAACCCCATCGTCAATCAGCGTGCTGACCCATGGCTCATGAAACATACGGACAACAGGTACTACTTCACCGGATCAGTTCCCGAGTATGACCGCATCATCATCCGGTCCTCCTCCACCATCTCCGGACTTGGCAGCGCCTCCGAGGCAGTGGTCTGGAAGAGGCCGCCCTCGGGAACCATGGGCGGCCATATCTGGGCTCCTGAACTGCATCACTTCGACGGCAAATGGCATATCTACTTCGCGGCCGGTGACAGCACCGACGTGTTCCGCGTACGGATTTACGTGATCTCGACGGACTCGGCAGATCCGGCCACCGCAGTCTGGGAACCGCCTGTCCGCGTCTTCACCCATGCCGACACCTTCTCCCTGGATGCCACCACCTTCGAACACGCCGGTACACGATACCTGGTGTGGGCCCAGGCGGATGCCGGGGTGAACTCCAGCCTCTTCATCTCCAGCATGGGCTCGCCTTCTACGCTTTCAAGCACGCCCGTCCGCATCGCCGTGCCCACGTTGGACTGGGAGACCCGGGGCTTCCGTGTTAACGAAGGCGCAGCCGTCATCAAACGGAACGGCAGGATCTTCCTGACCTTCTCCGCCAGCGCCACCGATGCCAACTATTGCATCGGCCTTCTGACCGCGGACGAGGACGCAGATCTGCTTGATGCGGCGTCGTGGATCAAAACGCCGACGCCGGTATTCACCACCTCCGATGCGACCAAGCAGTACGGGCCCGGCCACAATTCGTTCACTGTGGACGAGTCAGGCAATGATGTAATCGTCTACCACGCCAGGTCCTACCGGGCCATTACGGGTGACCCCTTGTATGATCCCAACCGGCATGCCCGGGTGCAGCGGCTGCACTGGAACGCCGACGGCTCGCCCCAGTTCGGCGTACCTGTCGGCGATGGCCCGCTGCCGTCCCGGTGGCAATCAGCCGAAGCTCCTGAGCTGTACCTTGCCCATGACGGAACCACCGTCACAGCCTCCGCAACACCATCCCTGGCTGCCTCCCAGTTCCGGATTCTCCCGGGTTATGCGAAGAAGAACTCCGTCCTGATTGAACCCGTCCTGACCAAGGGACGCTGCCTGAGGATCGAGGGTGGGAGCCTTGTCATTGCATCCGCCCCCGGCGCCTCCTCCGCCTTTATTCAGCAGAAGGGCTTGTCGGATAGCGCGGGTTTCTCTTTCGAATCAGTGGACATCCCGGGTTCCTACCTGTGCCTTAACCAAGGTGTCCTGACGGTGTCGAAGGTCGGCAGCAGCCAAAGGGCAGCCGCCACCTTCAAGCTGACGTCCTGACCCGCTGACCCCGCCGCGGTCCCAGGTTACCAAGCGGCGCAGGTGATCCGGGAGGTTCCCACTTCCCGGATCACCGCTGTGGCTATCCATCCGTGTGACGCACCCATACCCTCTGCGGCCTAGTTGACCATCAAACGCTCCGGCAAGCAGAGCGTTGCTACGACCATCCGACTTTGCCCCAAATCTGAGGGCATCGGCTTGCCACTTCGTGGCCCCTCATCTTCAACCCATTGACGCACGTCGCATCCCGTGAAACGATGTGGGCAGTTGTGATACCGGTACCAACCAGTATCGGTGCCGACTCCCAAGATGACGAAAGGACCACCTGTGCTTGGTTTCAAAGAAGAGGAATTCCTCACGCAAACTCGTAGCGCCCTGGCTTTGCAAGGCCAGATCGAGCAACTTGCAGACGCCCTCCAGGAACGCGGGTTTGAGAACCTGTTCCTCATCGGCGCCGGGGGGACCTACGCTGCAATGCTGCCCTACGAGCACCTGATTCGCTCCAGGTCCACCCTGCCGGTGCGTGCGGCCATCGGAAAGGAGCTCATGCTAACGCAGGACCCGGCCTTCGGTCCTGGCTCAGTTGCGGTGTTCGCCTCGGTTTCGGGCACCACAGAGGACGTTATTGAAGCCATTGATTATGCCAGGGCTCGCGGTGCTTACACGATCGGATTCACTGGATTCGGTGACAGCCCATTCGCCAAGGCCCTCGACGTGGCCCTGATAACGGAACCGAAGACCTGGCCGTTCGACATTCCAATGTTGCTGCTCTCCACCCGGCTCCTCTCGGCACGCGGAGAGTTTGAGGGCTATGAGGAGTTCGCCAGCGAGCTCCAGAGCATCCCCGAGCTCCTGGTTGAAGTTGCACGACAGGCTGAACCCTCCGCTGAGAGTTTTGCCGAGAGGAACAAGGACGCCGACTACCACTTCCTGGTGGGAGCGGGAAACCTTTGGGGCTTCACCTACCTCTACTCCATGTGCATCCTGGAAGAGATGCAATGGCTGCGCACCACACGGGTGCATGGGGCCGAGTTCTTCCACGGCTCGCTTGAACTCATCGAAGAAGACACCAGCCTGCTCCTGTTCCTTGGGGAAGATGAGAGCCGGCCACTCATGGAGCGCGTGGTCAAATTCGCGGAGAATTACAGCAAGAACACCACACTGCTGGACACCAAAGACTATGCGCTTCCGGGAATCAGCCCGCGCTTCCGCGGCTTGCTCGCCCCGCTGGTTCTGGACACAGTCACGGAACGCATCAGTAAACACCTCGAGCGAGTCCGTAACCATTCCCTTGAACTCCGCCGGTATTACCGCGTCGTCGAGTACTGAGTAATCACCCGCCGCCGCCAACAGCCTGCGGGCATCCCTGCCGCGGGCCCTCTCCTTCCGGGCCCGCGGCGTCGAGACAGGAACACCATGAAAGTAGTGGGCTTCGGTGACAACATCGTCGACCGTTTCGTTGACCGGCAGGTCATGTACCCGGGCGGAAACTGCGCAAACTTCGCCGTCTTTGCCCGCAGGCTCGGAGTGCCATCCGCATATATGGGTGTCTTCGGATCCGATGCGCTGGGGGACTTTGTGCGTGCCGCCCTGGTTGACTGCGGGGTCGAGCTGGATCGCTGCATTGTGCGCGAGGGCCTGAACGGCGTCACGGACATCAGGGCGGTGAATGGTGACCGTGTTTTCCTGGGGTGGAACGACGGCGGGGTCACCCTTAGTCATCCATTCGTTCTGTCGCCGGACGACCTGCGCTATTTGGCTACCGTCGACCTCGTGCACTCCAGCGTCTATTCGGCCTCAGAATCACAACTACCGCAGCTGAGCAGGGCGGGGACCCTGATCTCCTTTGACTACTCGTCCGAACCCGAGCACCGCACCGACGCCTACTTCGCTCAGACCGCTCCCTTTATCGACCTTGCCCTGTTGTCACTCGGCGATTTGCCGGATCAGGACGCCACAGACGAACTCCTTCGCGTTTCCGCCGCCGGAGCTTGCCTGGCACTAGGAACCCGCGGCAATAAGGGGGCCCTTTTCTATGACGGTGCCAAGTTCTACCTTCAAAAGGCCGCCCCCACTGAACCGGACCGGTTTGTCGACACCATGGGCTGCGGGGATGCTTTCCTCACCGGACTTACCGTCAGTCTGCTCCGTGAGGGGTGGAACCGCCGCAACCAACCTCGGGAACCAGCACTGCGCCGGGCGCTGGCACTGGCAGCTGAAGTAGCGGCCGAGCAGTGTTATGCCGAGGGCGCCTTCGGATACGGGCGTGCGGTCGGCGCACCAACTAGGATCTGATACAGGCAGTTCAGCAAATGGGAACGTACGCAACGTTCCAACCGCAGAAGGGGTACATCGGATGTCGTCGGAACGTCAGCACCATACGGCTGCTCCGACCATCTCCGAAGTGGCGGCCGCGGCCGGGGTGGGTAGGGCAACCGTCGCCCGCACCCTTGGCAACTACGGCTCCGTTAGCGACGCCACCCGCGCGCGGGTGATGCTTGCAGCAGAGCGGCTGGGTTATCGGCCCAACACCTTGGCTCGCAGCATGACCACGGGTATTACCAAGACCCTCGGCATCGTCCTGGCCGACGTCGGCAACCCTTTCTTTTCCGGCGTGCTTCGGGGCATTTCAGAAACCGCCAAGCGCAGCGGGTACGACGCCATCATTCTCAGCACGGATGAAAAACTTGCCCTTGAGCGTGATGCCATTGACGTACTTATCGCAAAACAGGTAGACGGACTTGTCGTCGCCTCCGCGGCAGGACGAGGCGACGACGTTACTCACCTTTCGGCCGCGATCCAGCGAGGGATTCCCATGGTTTTGATCGACCGCCTCGTTGACAAACTGGATGCCGACTCCGTGGTGATCGATAACCGTGAGGCGGCCCGTTCCGCCGTAGAGTCACTAATCAGAAACGGTCACCGGCGTATTGCTTTTGCTTGGGGTCCGGCAACCTTGAGCCCGGCGACGGATCTGGAGCACATGCACCGGATCCTCGACGGATCCTTGTGGAGCGACGGCGAACGCCTCCGGGGATATCTCGACGCCCTCCAGGATGCGGGGATTCCATTCGACACCGCCTTGGTGACCCACGTCCTGAAGAATCAAGAGCAGGCCGCCCGCGCAATGACGGGAATGCTGGCCCTCGCCGATCCGCCCACCGCGGTCTTTACGACTGAGACTGAAGCAACTCTAGGCACGCTTCAAGCCATACGGGCGCGTAATCTGCGGATGCCCAAAGACATCTCCCTGATCGGATTCGACGACAGCGCCTGGGCTGCTGTCATGGAACCGCCTTTGACCACTATCGAACAACCGATGCGCCGCTTGGGGGCACTGGCTGCGGAACAGCTGCTTCTGCGCATCGACGGCGAGTCGTCTTCCCTCGAACGGCATGTGCTGCCCTCACGGCTCATCTCGCGGGCCTCTGATGGGCCTGCCCCCGCACGCTAACCGCGGCTTGCCTGTCTGTAACACCTCCCGGCTCGCAGGACCGGTCCATCAAGCAGACCGACTTTTTAGGACTGGCCTCTTCCCCCAATTCATCATGTGTGATTCACTGTGGTACCGGTATCACGGTGCACCACAAACGAAGTAGTGGTCCGCTGTCACCACAGATCCAATGAGGGGTCCACTCGTTCCCTCAATCTCTTGGGGCGGCTTCCGCTTCAGGACCCTAGCGAAAGTAGGAACGAATGCGTAAGAGCACCCACGTTAGGACAGCCCTTTTCGCGGGCGCGGCTCTGGTCCTGTCCGGTTGCGGAGATTCGCCGGCTTCAGCGCCGCTGGACCTAAGCAAGGAACCGGAATATTCGGGCACCCTGAGCATCCTCACCAAATTTGGCGGAGACCCCCTCGAGCCTTACTTCGAGGAGGTGTCCGCGGAGTACAGGAAGCTGCACCCGGACGTGTCTTTCGAACTGATCCAAGAGACCGATCAGAGCATCAAGGACAAGACCAAGACCCTGACCGCATCCCAGGCCTTACCAGACATCTACTTCACCTGGGCCGGAAACTGGGCAAACAATTTCATCGACGGAGGCTTGGCCGCCGACCTGACCGAAGTAATCGCACCAGGCACGGAATGGGGAGACACCTTCGGTGAGTCGGCGCTGAAAGCGTTTGAAAAGGACAACAAGTACTTTGCCGTTCCTCTCTACAACAACGGCAAATTCATGGGCTATAACGAAAAGATTTTCAGCAAATTGAGCCTGACACCGCCGTCGACCTTCGAGGAACTCATTTCATCCTGTTCCGTCCTCAAGGACGCAGGCTACGAGCCCATCTCGTTCGGAAACAAGGATGGCTGGCCGGGACTGCACTACCTGCAGCAGTTGTTCGCCTACGAGGTTCCCGCGGACGTGCTGGAAGCCGACTTCCATCCACAGACAGCCAAGCTTGAGGACAAGGGTTACATAACGGCCATGGAACAGTTCACCACCCTGGTAAATGAGTGCACTGGAAGCGGCAAGGACTCCAACGGCGTGCTGTACACCACAGCTCAGCAGGCGCTGGCCGAGGGCAAGGCGGGCATGTATTACCAGGAAATCCTGGAGTTCGACACCACGGCCTCTGAAGAATCGCAGTTGAAGAAGGACGGTCTGGGGATTTTCAAGCTTCCCGCGGCAAAAGGCGCCAAGGGAGATACCAAGGCCATTGAAGGTTCCCCTGAGGGCTACATCATCAATGCAAAGTCCAAGAACGCTGCCCTCGCTGCGGACTTCATGAAATTCGCCACGAGCACCGAAAATGCCATGAAGTTGTCCTCTCCCCCCTACGGTCAGCCGAGTGCAGTGAAGGGAGCCGTTTCGGAACAGAACTCCAGCCGCCCGGTCATCGCCGGCATCAAGCAGGTCAATGACGCCTCGGATGCCATCATCTGGCTTGACTCAGTCACGGTTCCCGACGTCGCCGACGCTTGGCTCGCGGGAGGAGAAGCGCTGGTCACCGGGGCTCAAACCCCCGAGCAGGTCCTCGCTTCCGTCCAATCTGCCTCCACCGCAGCCAAGTAGCGGGCGGTGCGATGACAGTCTCCAATACTGCCCGGAGGCCGGTATCGCCGGCCTCCCGGCCGGGACCGAACAGGCTTCCTGCCCGGCAACCGGTAAGGAAAGTACTTCCACGGCGGTGGCGCGGCGTCATGTGGGTGCTTCCCGCCGTCGTGCTCCTGTGCGTCTTCGCGTACCTGCCGCTTGTGCAGAACCTGGCTTTCAGTACGCTGAAGTGGGACATCTACAGCGGCCGCCAAACCTTTGTCGGGGCAGACAACTACGTGAAGATGCTCAACGATCCGATCTTCTGGAAGTCACTCCTCAACAACACTATCTATGCCGCGATCTCGATCGTCTTCCAGGTGTTTGGAGCCCTCATTCTTGCGGCGATGATTGAAGGACTGCGCAGCCCACGTATGCGGGGCATCCTCAGGGCGGTTTATTTTGTACCCTCGGCTGTATCCCTCACCGTCGCAGGACTGCTTTTCTACTTCATCTACGAGCCACAAATGGGCATCCTGAACGCCGCGCTCACAAACCTGGGCCTGGGAAACTTCACTCAGGCCTGGCTCGGCCAGGAAAACACTGCGATCTACGGGATCATCGCCATGAGCCAGTGGCAAGGGTTTGGATACTGCACCTTGCTGTTCGCCGTGGCACTGCAGCGGATCCCGACTCAGCTGTATGAGGCAGCTTCGATCGATGGCGTCGGCCCGATCCAGCGCTTCTTCTCCATTTCGCTGCCCCTCGTCCGCGAAATGAGCAGCCTGATGATGATCGTTACCGTCTCAGGGTCTTTCCAGGTATTCAACGAAGTCATGGTGATGACCACCGGCGGCCCGAACAATTCAAGCCAAGTCCTGGGCACCTGGTTGTACCGGAGTGGCTTTGTCCGCAACGACTTTGGCTATGCAGCAGCGATAGCCACGGCTCTATTTGTTATCACGCTTGTGCTCGCTGTACTTCAGCTCCATTTGTCCAAACGCAGGAGGGTGGAATGGTAACCCGCACGTCTCTACTTCTGATTCTCGGCCGGGTGTTTGTCCGGGCTTTTCTCCTGGCCTTGGCAGTAGTCGTCATCTACCCCTTGCTGTGGATGCTGCTGAACGGGGTGAAGTCCAATGCGGAGCTGTTCGGAAACCCGTTCGCCCTACCCGTGGCCTGGCGGTGGGAAAACTATGTGACGGCCTGGAACCGGGGAGTGGGTGACTATCTCACCACCAGCGTGCTGGTAACCGTGGCCTCCACTATCGCAACTGTATTCATTAGCGCGTGGGCGGCCTACGGACTGACGAAGGTAAACATTCCATTCAGCCGTACGGTGCTCATCCTTATTCTCGCCGGGCTGATGCTCGCTCCAACCGTGGCGCTCATTCCACTGGTGAAGATGTTCCAGGCTATGGGGCTCTACAACAGCTTTTGGGCGCTTCTCATCCTCTACACGGCCTTCCGCGTTCCGTTCACCACCTTCCTGATCCGGGCCTACATGATGGACCTGCCGGCGGAGGTTGACGAGGCAGCGGCCGTGGATGGAGCGTCCAAGTGTCGGGCTTTCTGGCAGATTATCCTCCCCATGTGCCGGCCCATCATTGTTTCCACCGTGCTGCTGAACATCCTTTTCACTTGGAACGAGTACCTCTTCGCGATGATCTTCACCAGCGGCGGGGCACTGCAAACCCTTCCGGTGGGGCTTACCAACCTCATGTCCAAGCATGGAACGGATTACCCGGTGGTATTTGCAGGGATGGTCATTGCCGCCGCTCCCGTGATCCTGCTCTTCTTCGTGGGACAGCGCTATTTCATCCGCGGGCTGGCCGACGGAGTGGGCAAATAGGACCGTTCGCGAGAAGAAGAAAGGCAAGGCATGCAAGGCATCAGTCGAGCACAGATTTCGGGCTCAAACTTTTCCTATCAGCACCATACTCTTGAACGTTGCCTGGATGACATGGTCCAGCTGGACCTGCAGAAAATAGAGCTATGGTGCGTAGCCCCGCACCTTCATGTTCCAGACGCAGGTCCGTCCCAGGTTGGCGCCCTGCGACGGAAACTTCGTGAGCGCGGGCTCTCCCTCGTCTGTTTAACGCCGGAGCAAGTGGCTTATCCGGTGAATATCGCTTCCGGTGGCTCACGGCTGCGGAAGAACAGTGTGCAACTATTCCTGCGCGCCGCTGAAATCTGCAGCGAGCTTGAGTCGCCGCTGCTTTTCCTGACCAGCGGCCGCGGCTATGAAGACGAAGACCGGATGGTTGCATGGGGGCGGTCCGTCGAAAGCCTGCAACGAATCACCGCACGAGCATCCTCCTTGGGAGTGGACTGTGTGCTGGAGCCCCTGCAACGCACCGAATCAAACCTGGTTACTACAGTGGCGGAGCTGCATCAGATGATCAGCGACGTTGGGTCCCCTCGATTGGGGGGAGTGCTCGATACTGTCGCAATGGCAGTTGCCGGAGATGAGGTGAACGACTACACAGCGCTGCTCGACGGCCGGTTACGTCATGTGCATCTGGTGGACGGTAAGCCTGCCGGCCATCTGGCGTGGGGAGATGGCAGTTTGGATCTACCAGGCGTCCTGCGCCATCTGGGGCTCCACGGCTATGCAGACTCGATGACATTCGAGCTTTTCGGTGACGGCAGCTATGGCCTGGACCCACTCGCGGCTTTGACTCGCTGCCTGGATGCTTTCGACGAGGCGGCAGCTGTCGGATTCCCCGCGCGAACTGGCAGGTGACTCCCTCAGATTCGAGGAGATTGAGGGCGTCTGCTCCCGGTTGGCCTGGATTCGCGCGGGTGGTTCGGGCGGGTTGGACGGCCTCGGGCAGGTGTGCGCGCGGGAAAGGTAGCTGACTAGCTCTGCAGCACTGCTGCGACAGCGGCCGTGCTTTTGCGGATCACCAGTTCGGGAGTAACGACGACGCCGCTGACCTCGGCCCCTTGCTCGATTTCGCCCACCATGGCATCAACGCAGCGGCGGCCGAGTTCTTCGAAGTCCTGGCGCACGGTGGTCAGCGGCGGGACAAAATACGCTGCCTCCGGCTGGTCATCAAAGCCCACCACGGATACGTCTCCGGGCACGCTGACTCCTGCCTCACTGAAGGCACGCAAGAGCCCGAGGGCCATCTGGTCATTTCCCACGAAGATGGCAGTGGCTGAGCGTTTCTCAGCCAGTTTTCGGCCGATTTCGTAGCCGCTGCCTGCGCTCCAGTCGCCTTCCGCGATGAGGTCGTCCTCCAAGCCGGCCGCACGCAGTGTTTGGCTCCAGCCCTCGGCCCTCGCGGCGCCGTCGATCCAGTCCTGCGGGCCGGAAATGTGGCCGATGCGGCTGTGGCCCTGGTCGATGAGATGCCTGACGGCGAGCTCTGCGCCGCGCTTCTGGTCCACCATGACGCCGCTCACGCTGTCGTTTCCGAGGGAGCCCACAGCCACGACAGGAACGCGAAGATCCATCTCGTCCAAAGCGTGCAGTGTTTCCGAGTGCGGCACCACCACCACGATTCCATCGACGGACTGGTCCTGGAAATGCCTGAGGGCGTCGGAGATGGTTTCCCGGTTGACCGTTTTAAGGGCGGCAATGCTGACGAAATATCCGGCGTCGCGGGCCGCCTGCTCAACGCCCAGGATGGTATTGGCGGGACCGTACTGGGACAGTTCGCTCCCCAATACTCCAATGGTCTGGGAACGGCGGGTCACCAGGCTCCGCGCGGCGGAGTTCCGGCGGTAGCCGAGCTCCGAAATGGCTACCTCCACGCGGGCCCGGGTTGCCTTGCTGACATTGGGATGGTTATTGACCACCCTGGAAACTGTCTGGTGCGAAACACCAGCCAGTTCCGCTACGTCCTCAAGGCGCGGCAGCCGCCGGCCGTTGGTGTTCGCCACGTAGGGGCCTTTCCACTGGGAGAGTATTGATCCATATCATATGGCCCACGGCTGCTTACACAGTATCTATTTCCGCCGCGCCAGAAGTGCGTCAGCAAAAACTGGGGATATCTTGGGGCGCCCGGGCCAGGTAGCTTGTTCCACCCGTTGCTGCAGAGATTTTCTGCAGTCTTTTGGCGTCAGCATCCTCGGTAATGCCGATGGTGACGATCACCACCGGCTTCGCCGGATCCCGTTCACGCTGCAAAGTCTCCAGCAGCTGATCAAGTTCGAGTGACTCAGCGTCGTCGTTGGCTCCATCGGTGAAGAGGATGACGCCGTTGATGGCGGGGGGTCTCCGCGATCCGCGAGCACTTCAGATGACCTCTCAGGACAGAAGCGACAAAAAACCCCCGGCCTCCTGCTGACAGGATGCCGGGGGTTTTCCACTCTTCGCTAAAAGAGTGGGCCCTGTGGGGCTCGAACCCACGACCCACGGATTAAAAGTCCGATGCTCTACCAACTGAGCTAAAGGCCCCAACCAACGACCGCAAAACGGTCATCAGCCCATTCCATTTCTGGACGTTAACACTGTACCCCAGACTTGTGGCTGCTTTGACGCGACCGGGCGCACGCCGTCGTACTTGCCTCTTGCGCCATTTCGACGGTTCCCTGCCCAAACGACGACGCCGGCCGAACGTCGAGCCAGCAGGGAACCATCGAAACGGGCAGCACTCCCGTTCCCTTGCCTGCCAAGGGAAACCTGTTTAGGCCATGCTCGATTTCCCATACGCCACAGGAGTAGCGTGGGGGGCATGAACGAGCAAGCGGGATCCAGCCACTACGGCGGAGCGAACAGGCACCATAAGCCGAAGCCCTTCGCTCCCATCGATTTCGAGCCGTTCGCTGGCGGCGCGGATCCGGCGCGCGTCTCCGAAGCGGCCCATCTCGCTGCCCAGGCGCTGGTGCAGCATGGCCGGGACAGCGACGACCCCCAGATCACCCGGAGGCTGGTCAAGCTGGCCGATGAACAGGGCCTGGAAGCCATAGCCGAGATGTGGGCGGAAAGCCCGGCACGCTCCCTGCCGGGAGCATTGTGGCGGCTTTATGCCCTGCGCGCGGCCACCATTCAGGATCCGGAGAGGATCTCCCTTTACTTCCGGGCGGGCAAGGACACTGCACAAGTATCAAACGTAGTGGCCGGCCCCGCTGAACCTCCGGGAGCCCAGGAACTGAAGGAAATGGCTGACGCCATCCTCTCGGGAGCGTTCGACGGCGAGTTCGACGTCGCGCTGGAACGTTCTGCTGCCTTCTGCCGCGTGGTAGCCCTTGGTCAGGCCACCCTGGCGGACAATGCCGAGCACAGCAACGAGGGGCATGCATCGAAACTGACCAGGAATTCACACCTGCTGGTAAAGACTGCAGAAGACCTGGAACACGCCGCGAATGCCTGGCGCCTCGGCGAACTGGACTGAAGGCAAAGGCCGCTGCAGGTTAGCTGAAGGACCTCGATATCGGGGCTGTGAACCTGCCACGGTATGCCCTTACTGTCAATGTTGACTTGGTTGGGGCAACGTAGAACACTGAGACTGGTGCCGAACCGCGAAACCCCCGGGCTTCAACATTCAGCCGCCTAGAGCGGCCTACCGCCGAGAGGCGTATCCGGTTCGGCGCCACTTTTGTGTCCGCATCCGCCACTCTGTTCCACCACCAGATAAACAGCCCTGTCAGTTCCTCCCCAAGACCGGAAAACCCACGTGAAACTGCGCCTTTTCCCCCAGGAGCCCGCCGGGCTGAACCTCCTCGCACAGATGGCCCGCCAGATCGTCCTGGCGACCGGAACCATGGCGGAAATCCTCGGAACGCCAGCGGCGGAGCATGGCCGGCTTGTGGAAGACATGCATAATCACGAGGCAAAGTCAGCGGAACTGCACTTCGCACTCCTGACCCACATGCGCACCAGCTTCGTGAACCCGCTTCCCCGTGAGGACATGTACGCCCTCTCCCGGTATCTCAATGAAGCCATCGAAAAGCTCGACGCCGCCGCGGAGCTGGTGGCCCTGTACAAGCTTGACCGCCTGCCGAAGCGGGCTGCGGATCAGCTGGAGATCATCAGCCGGCAGGCCGAGCTCACCGTGGAGGCCATGCGGGGACTAAATAATCTCGACGATCTTGAGGATTACTGGATCGAGATCCTCCGCCTGGCAAAGCGGGCTGAACGAACCCACCGCGTCTGGGTGGCCGACATGCTCAAGGACATGAAGGCCGCGCAGTACGCCCGCAATCGCGACGTCGCCACCCAGCTTGTGGATGTCACCAAGGACATGCGCCGTGTCGCCACCCAGGTAGGCAGCATCATCGTCAAGGAATCTTGAGGTGACGGGGGTCTTTTTCACGCTGGTGGTCCTGTTCGCCGGGACCTTCGCCTTCCTCAACGGTTTCCGCGATGCCTCGGCCTCCGTGGCGCTGGCCGTCCGTACCCGGGCACTGACTCCCACTGTAGGGGTTCTGCTCGCTGCTTTCTTCAACTTTATTGGCGCCGCCTTGAGTGCCGCCTTCGCCCTGACCGTAAGCCACGCCTGGGTGACGGTCCCCAGCGGGGACGGCGGACTAACCATCCTGCTCTCAGGACTCATCAGCGCCGTCCTATGGGGCCTCTACACGTGGCGGCGAGGCATACCGTCCTCATCCACCCACGCACTGGTGGGAGGGCTGGCCGGAGCAGGGCTGGCGAGCCTCGTTCTGGGAGGCCCCGGCGTCGGCGGGGTGGACAACTCCATGCTGTTCCAGGTGGTGCTGCCACTGCTGATTTCACCCATCATCGCGTTTGCCGGCGCCTACCTTTTGGTGTGGCCGGCAACCTGGGCCGCCCGCTATACCCCGCCAAATGTGGTCAACAGCCGCTCCCGCCGGATCCAGTCCGTTGCTGCCGGAGCAGTTGCCTTCGCGCACGGCCTTCAAGACGGGCAGCGCACCAGCGCCGTGCTGCTCCTCGCGTTGCTGGCTTCCGGGATGTCCGACGGCACCACCCTGCCGGGTTGGGTGGCTCTGCTGACTGCCGCAATGCTGACCGCCGGGACACTCGCGGGAGGTTGGCGCATCTCCCACACCATCGGTTACCGCATGGCGAGAATTGACCCTCTCCGTGGGTTTGTGGCCCAGATCTGCAGCTCACTGATCCTGCTGCTGGGCGCCATCGGGCTCCACTGGCCCATTTCCACCACCCACACGGTGACCACCGCGACCCTGGGTGCAGGGAGCAACCAGCCGTTCCCGGACACCAACCGCCGTGTGGTTCTGAGAATCCTGTCCTTTTGGGTGCTCACGCCGATCGTTACCGCAGCCACTGCCGTGGTTCTGGCGCTGGCGCTATCCCCGCTTCGAGGCAGCTAGCGGCCTTCAGGATGCCCCCGAAAGCGTGTTCTCAATGACCGCTATTGACGGATCCAAAGTCTTCATAAATACTCTAATCCAGCCGATGTTAGCCCTAACAATTTTTGTCAGGCATCTTGATTGTCCAGTAAATGATAGTGAACTTGTCTCGTAATCCGAGACAGGATGCTCTGAAATAACGCCTTCTCGACGACGACGGGCGTTGGTAAGGCGGCAGGGCGCCGTCGGCCCTTTCGTTCAGTCACGGAGTCCGTTCGGTCAGGCTCCCCAGTCAAGGACACCCTTCAGTCAACGACTGAAACCCACTCGGCACCAGCCATCCATACTTGGCTGCCGCATGCTCAAAAGTTTTTCCCAGCCGCCCGGACCACCGTCCGGTGGGCGCCACCCCTGCGATCTGGACCTTCCCCTTCACGGCCAAGGCCAGTCCGCAAGCACGGAAAGTAGCAATGAATGCGACAAAGACGACGTTTACGCTCCAGCCTCGCAGGAGGCATCCTGCTGGGGCTCCTGGTCCCCGGAACTTCCCTGCCAAGCACGGCCACCGCGGCGGACAGCCGCCTGGTCCTCGAATACCAACTGAACGAAACAGCGGGCACCCGGGTGATTGACTCGTCCGGCAAAGGAAATGACGGCACGCTGGTCAATGGTGCCGCCCCCTCAGGCCCTGCGGGAGTGACGCTCGACGGCGTAAATGACTACGTCCAGCTTCCAAACAACATTCTCTTGGGCCTGACTGCCGTAACGGTCAGCAGCGAAGTTCTGATTGATGCTGGCCAGCAAAATCCCTACTTTATCTATGGCCTCGGGAACTCCACCAACGGGGCAGGAAACGGCTACCTCTTCACCACCGGGAACAACTACCGCACCAGCATCGCCACTGGGAACTGGTCAACGGAACAGACCGTGACAAGCTCGCAGGCTCTTCCTCGTGGTGCCTGGAAAACCCTCACCTACACGCTGTCCGCCGGCACAGCTGTCCTTTACCTCGACGGAGTGGAAGTCAATCGAAAGACCGGGGTCACTATCACGCCGGGTTCAATCGGCGGCGGCACCACCACGGCGAACTGGATCGGACGGTCCTTGTATTCCGCCGACAAGTACCTAAAAGGCAGCGTCCGGAACTTCAGGATCTACAACGCCGCCCTCACCCAGCAGGAGGTGACCGCGCTTTCCCCCACCGACCAAAGCCGGGCAACGGATGCGGCGAATTCAATCACTGTAGTCAACGCCAGTGATGTGCGTGGGAATCTCACGCTACCTTCATCTGCCCAGGGCTTGCCCGTGACCTGGACTTCCTCGAATCCCTCGGTGATATCCACCACTGGAGTGGTCACCCGTCCTGCCATCGGCACCGACGTTACCCTGACGGCCAAAGTAACTTCCGGCTCTGCCCAGGCCACCAAGACGATTGTGGCCCGCGTGCGGGCAGCGGCAGTCCTCGCACCCTTCGCCGGATACGCTTTCAGCTACTTCACCGGGAATTCCATCGCAGGCGAAAACATCTACTTCGCAGCCAGCAACGGAAACAATGCCCTGGACTGGACCGAAGCCAACGCCGGCGAACCCGTCCTTACCTCCATCGAGGGAACCAAGGGCCTTCGCGACCCGTTCATGGTCCGGTCCCCGGAAGGCGACAAGTTCTACCTGATCGCGACCGACCTTTCCATCGGCAGCGGGACCACCTGGGATGCTTCCCAACGCACCGGAAGCAAGTTCCTGGAAGTCTGGGAATCCACAGACCTTGTCACCTGGTCCGCCCAAAGGCATGTGAAACTGGCGCCGGACACAGCCGGCAACCTCTGGGCTCCCGAAGCCGTTTACGATCCTTCCCTTGGTGCCTACGTGGTCTTCTGGGCCTCAAAGCTGTACGCCGAATCGGACGTGAACCATACGGGCAGCACCTACAACAAGATGATGTATGCCACCACACGCGACTTCGTGACCTTCTCCACACCCCAGATCTGGGTTGACCCGGGGAGTTCCGTCATCGACTCCACTGTGCTTAAAGAAGGCAACTTCTACTACCGCTTTACCAAGGACGAAGGAAGCGCCTCGGGCTGTACTGACATCATGCAAGAGCGGTCAAGCAACCTCACCGCAGCTGACCTTCCGACCACTTCCCCCAAGAATTGGACGCTGATGGACTCCTGCATTGGCAGGGACGCCGGCACCAAAGCGGTTGAAGGCCCCACGGCCTTCAAATCCAACATCGAAAACAAGTGGTACCTGTTCGTCGACGAATTCGGTGGCCGCGGCTACATTCCGCTGGAGAGCACCAGCTTGGAAAACCCGAACTGGAAGATGCCCGCGTCCTACAAGCTTCCGGCCAGCCCGCGGCACGGAACGGTCATCCCGGTCACGCAAGCCGAACTGACGGCGCTCAAGAAGGAGCCGGCCCCGAAACCGGCCAACGCCAACGGTGAAATCCTGCGGTACTCCTTCAACCAGACCACCGGGACCACCGTCACGGACTCCTCGGGCAACGGCCTCAACGCCATGGCTGTCGGTGGAACCAGCTGGCAGACCGGAGGGTCCCTGAAGCTGAACGGCACCGACGGCCACGTTGACCTGCCGGATAACCTGCTGGCCGGCATGGTGGACGTGACCGTCGAAGCGGACGTCTTTGTGGACGCTGCCCAAGGCGGAAGCTACTTCCTGTACGGGATGGGCAACACCAACTCTTCGGGCGTCGGCAATGGCTACCTCTTCGCGACTGGCAACTCGACGTACAAAAGCGCGATCGCCACCGGGAACTGGGCCACCGAACAGAGCGTCAGCGGCACGGCCGCGCTCCCCCGCGGGACATGGCAGCACTTGGTCTACACCCTCAAAGGCGACGTGGCCACCATCTACAGCAACGGCGTACAGGTTTCACAGGCGAGCGGAGTAACCATAGATCCCCGTGACATCGGGGGTGGCCTCACCAAGGCGAACTACATCGGCCGTTCCGTGTATTCGGCCGACAAGTACTTCTCCGGCCAGATCAGGGAATTTGCCATCTACAACCGGGCACTTACCAGCGCTGAAGCAATCGCACTCTCAAGCAAGTAGCTACCTCCAAGAAAGAAGTCCCATGTCTACTCCTCAGGCAACACCCCGGATCAGCCGCCGGGGAATCCTCACCGGCCTTGGCGCAGCAGCTGCTGCCGCCGCATTTCCGCCACTCGCCCTGGCAGGCGCCACAACTGCCTTCGCCGCTGCTGTCAGCCAGACGAACCCGTTGATCCTGAAGCGGGCAGACCCGCACATCATGCGCCACACAGACGGGCGGTACTACTTCACGGCTTCCGTGCCGGAATACGACCGCCTGGTGATTCGCTCTGCATCCACGCTCGCCGGGCTCGGTACTGCCACGGAAAAGGTACTCTGGACCCGCTCTGCAGGTTCCATGGGCGGACATATCTGGGCACCCGAGCTGCACTTTTTCAATGATCGCTGGTACATGTATTTTGCGGCCGGGACATCCGCTGAGCCTTTCCGAGTCCGCCCCTATGTGCTGCAGTCCAGTGGTCCGGACGCCATGACCTCCACATGGTCTGTACTGGGACGAATTTTCACCGCCTGGGATACGTTCTCCCTGGATGCAACAACGTTCGTGCACAACGGCCAGCGCTACATGGTGTGGGCCCAGCAGGAAGCAGCAGTCGGCCAGGGCACCAACCTCTACATCTCGCGTATGAGCGGCCCCGCCACCCTGACCGGACCGCAAGCCCGTATCTCCGTTCCGACGCTTGCTTGGGAACGTGTGGGTCATGTTGTGAACGAGGGGCCAGCGGTGATCATCCGCAACAACCGCGTTTTCTGCACCTACTCTGCGAGTGCCACCGATGCCAACTACTGCATGGGCCTGCTTACGGCATCCGCGACAGCGGACCTGCTGGACCCTGCGTCGTGGACCAAATCTCCCAACCCGGTCTTCAAATCCTCGGAGGCAACGAGCCAATACGGGCCGGGACACAATTCGTTTACAGTCGCAGAAGACGGAGTGTCTGACATCCTCGTGTACCACTCCCGTGACTACCGGGACATCAGCGGGGAGCCGCTTTACGACCAAAACCGGCACACGAGGGTGCAGAAGGTTTACTGGAATACAGACGGTACGCCCAACTTGGGAATTCCGCTGAAGAACGGGCCCTTGCCCGTTCGGCTGATGTCCTTTAACTTCCCGAACCGGTGCGTCCGCCATTACCTCAACGAAGCTCGCCTCGACACGGACGTGACGCTTCTTGCAGATTCGCAGTTCAACCTCATCACGGGTCTTGCGGGAGGAACCTCAGTTTCGCTGGAATCCGCAAACTTCCCGGGCAAGTACCTAGTGGACAGGGGAACCTCTGTCCGATTGGAGGCATCCGACGGCAGCGCGTCCTTCGCAGCAGCGGCATCCTTCAACAGGCGGGCGGGCCTGGCCTCCAGCTCGGGCGTTTCCTTTGAATCTGTGGCCAACCCCGGGAGGTACTTGCGCCATTACAACTACAAGATGCTGGTTCAGAGCGTCAGTGCAGGTCTCGGCTACCAGGACGCGACCTTCACGCTGGACTAATGTGCTCCTGCACTCACCGCACTGACTGTCCGTTTGCTGCCGGTTTCCTTTTCGGGGACCGGCAGCAGACGACGGCGGCCGGGCCGCTCAGGGGCAGGGCCCCGCTCGGCTGGGGTCTATCCGAACCGGCCGGAGACGTAGTCTTCCGTTGCCTTCTGAGTCGGGTTGCTGAAGATGGTGTGGGTGTCGCCGACCTCGATCAGCTTGCCCGGCTTGCCTGTTCCGGCGATGTTGAAGAAGGCGGTCCTGTCCGAGACGCGGGCTGCCTGCTGCATATTGTGGGTAACGATGACCACGGTGTACTGGTCCTTGGCTCTGTTCCTGCAAACCCCGCAACGCTGAAACCACCGTGAACCTGGTGGTCAATGGCCAAACCGTGCTGACGGCCACTGGAGCGGATAGCGAACACCTGGACTGGGCCGCATGGGACGTCAAGGAATTCCGGGGCAGCCAGGCCACTATCAGAGTGGTGGATTACAACCGCAGTGGGTGGGGACATCCCCTGGCGGATGAGTTCGTACTCTCGGACACGGAAGCGCTTCCATGCATGGAGGAGCATGACTGGCTGGACTGGGGCAAGGACTTCTACGCCACCGTGTCCTTCAACAACACTCCTGACGGCAAGCGTGTCCAGCCGTGCGACAGGAAGAACGGGGCCTTCGCCTTCGGCCGCGCTCCTCTCTGTAGACTGACCGGGAGCACGCGAAACGTTCGCGCAAACGATTCACCGAGGGCGGCGACGATGACGACGATGGTAAAAGTGGCGAAGCTTGCCGGTGTGTCGATCTCCACTGTCTCCCACGTCCTGAACGGCACCAGATATGTGGGCGATGAAACGCGGGAACGCGTGCTGAAGGCCATCGAGGAGACCTCCTACCGGCAGGACGCACTGGCCCGTGCCATGCGTCGCTCCAGGACTGACAGCATCGGCCTCATTGTTTCCGACGGCGGGGAACCGGCCTTCGCCGAAATGATCCGAGGCGTGGAAGAGACGGCTGCAACCCAGGGCATCACATTGCTCCTGGCCAATTCCGCTGAAGACCCGGAACGTGAGGCGCGGGCCGTCGAGGCCCTGCTGGAGCGCCGGGTGGACGGCCTTATCCTGGCCCGCGCGGCGGGCTCCGGCCCCGAGGCCCTCTCCGAATTCGCCAACCACGACACACCTTTGGTGCTGATGGACAGGCTCTCCGATGACCCCTACGACCAGGTGGGAGTCGAAAACCGCGAGCCCATCAAGGAGTTGGTTGAGCACCTGGTATTGCAGGGCCACGAAAGAATTCTGCTGGTCGCCGGAGACACCAGGGTTGCCACGCTGCAAGAACGGCACGAGGCCTTTACGGAAGCGATGGCCGCAGCCGGGATCACACCATCCGGCCACCTGATAGTCACAGCTCCCGACGCCGGGAAGACCAGCGCCGACATCGAGGCAGCGCTGTCAGCAGCCGAGCCTCCTACGGCTGTGATCGCCTGCAGCACCGTCCTCGCTGCAGCCGCACTCCAGCAAATCCAACAACGTGGGATTCGAATGCCGGAGGATATCGCCTTCGCTACCTTCGACGGCTTTGCCTACGCGGACCTTTTCGAGCCCCAGCTCACCACCGTCCGCCAACCGGCGTTCCAGGTCGGGGCCACAGCAGCAGAGCTGTTGACCAAGAGAATCGCCGACAAATCGGGCGACCCCACGACAGTGCGGCTGGCACCCACGATCGAATACCGGGCGTCCACGGGCTCGGGGCCTTCCGCCTAAACCCTCAGCAAACTCCCTCAGTGTGACTGCTGAATGAAGCGGAGAAAACTCTTTTTCTGTGAGCTATTGCACATCGAAACGTTTGTCTCTACCATCGAAACGTTCGCGCAAACGTTTCGCTGGAAGGAGTCGATGTGGCAACCATCGTCGATGTCGCATCCCTTGCTGGTGTTTCGACGTCGACTGTCTCGCACGTCCTCAACGACACCAGGCACGTTGAACCGGAAACCAGAGCCCGAGTCATGACGGCAGTCCGGGCAACGGGTTACCGGCGGGATGCACTGGCCCGTTCGATGCGGCGCACGAGGACCGACTCCATCGGCCTTGTTATCTCCGATGCCGGAGAGCCGGCATTCGCAGACATGGTGCACGGGGTCGAAGAAGCCGCCGCGCAGCAGGGCCTGTCCCTGTTGCTGGCCAACTCGGCGGAAGATCCCGCCAGAGAGCTCTCGGCGGTAGAGGCCCTGCTTGACCGCCGCGTGGATGGGCTGATTATTGCACGGGCAGCTGGCTCGGCTGCCGGGCTGCTCGAAAGAATCCGCGAAGAGAAGAAACCCCTCGTCCTCCTGGACCGGCTCGCAAACCTGGACGTGGATCAGGTAGGGGTTAACAACCAATCCGCCATGGCAGCCCTCGTTGACCACCTCACCACAGGAGGACACCAGCGGATTCTGCTCGTCTCAGGGGACCTGCGCGTTTCGTCCCTCCGTGAGCGTTATGACGGCTTCCACACCGCCATGCGCGAACGGGGATTCGAGGTCCCGGAGGGCTTGCTCTGCGAAGGCACCATCACGGCGGCATCGACATTTGAGCGTGTCGGAAAGCTGCTGAGCTCTTCCGCGGAGCAGCCCAGCGCGATCCTGGCCTGCAGTACGCTTCTGGCCGCAGGGGCCTTGCGTGCCGTCCAGCACAAAGGCCTTCAGGTGCCCGGAAACCTGGCCTTCGCCGCCTTCGACGGTTTCACCTACTCAGACCTGTTCGAGCCCCAGATCACCACCGTCCGCCAACCGGCTTTCCGGCTCGGCGAGAGCGCCGTCAATCTGCTCATGCGGCGCCTGGGCAACCCCTCGGCGCCGACGAAGATCCTCAGACTCGACTCCGAAATCGAATTCCGCCGCTCAACGCAATAGTCACTCCATCAGAAACCTGCCTTTAAAACCCCCATCCCATCCAACGGCGCACCTTCCTCCGGTCGCAGAATGCAAAGGAGCATCACATGAGAAAAGCACTACGCACCACCATCGCCGCAGGGGCAGCCGCTGCCCTGCTGGCCCTCACCGCATGCGGGAGCGCCACGGAGTCTGCGGCCCCGGCAGCGGATGGGCCCTACTCCGCACCGGCAAAGGACATCACGGCCACAATCTCGGTCTCGAACTGGGGCGACCCGGGCGACAAGGCCGTGTACGACGGCGTCGCCGAGCGCTTCAAGGAGAAGTACCCGAACGTAACCGTGAACAACAACTTCACCCCCATCACGACGTGGACAGAGTACGTCAACAAGCTTGTCACCCAGGCTGCCGCAGGGCAGGCCCCGGACGTCATCAACATCGCCACTGAGGGCGTGGAGCTGGGCCTGGCCAATGAGCTGTTCACGCCGATGGACGGTTTCCTCAAAAACGACCCCGAGGCGAAGTCCCTGCGTGAGGACATCGATCCGAAACTGCTCGCAGGCTTCAGCAAGGACGGATCCACCTACCTGATGCCCAATACGTTCAACACGATGGTCATTTACTACAACACGAAGATGTTCGAAGCAGCCGGAATCGAGCGGCCGAGCGATGACTGGACCTGGGATGACTTCCTTGAGATCTCCAAGAAACTGACCACAGGAACCGGTGGGGACAAAGTGTACGGGTTCGCCATGCCGTACTACTCCTTCGGCATCACCCCCTGGCTGTATTCCAACGGCACCTCGATGATGAGTGAGGATCTGACGACAGCCCAGCTGACTGACCCGAAGGTCAAGGAGACCTTAGGTTGGGTACGGGACCTTGTCACCGAGCACGGGGTGGCACCGCAGCCTAAGGGATCAGACCCCTACCAGCTGTTCCCAGCAGGCAAGGCAGCCATGACCGGAGCGGGCCACTTCGTGACCGGCGGCTTCGAAAAGGCCGGCTTCGCCGACTACGACATCCTGCCTTGGCCGAAGGGAACCACCAAGTCCACCGTCTTCGGTGCCGGAGCGTTTGCCATCTCCAAGACCTCCAAGAACCAGGAGCTGTCCTGGGAGTTCATCAAGATGCTGACGGACCAGCAGACGCAGAAGAAATGGGCCGACGCCGGTGCCGCCGTACCGTCCACCAAGACGGCTGCTTCATCACCCGAGTTCCTGGCCTCCCCCGACCACGCTGAAGAGTTCTACAACTCACTGTCGTATGCGAAGCCCGTGGCCGCCCCGAGGGCTTACAACGTGCTGGATCCAGCGTTCATGCGGGCCATGGATGAAATCATGTCCGGCCAGGACATCGGTTCCTCGCTGGAGAAAGCCCAAAAGGATGTCGAGGAGGCGTTGAAGCAGTGACCCTGACAGCCCCCACAACCGAACTGCCACCCGCGCCCCCTCAGGGGCGCGGGGGGCGCCCAGGGCAGCTCACCGCCACCCGCCGTCGTGAAGCACTGACGGGCTACCTCTTCACCGCACCGACCATCATCGGCTTCCTTGTTTTCGTCCTTGGCCCACTGGTCGCCGCCATCTATCTGAGCCTCACAAAGTACAACATCCTGACGGCCCCGAAGTTCGTGGGGATCGAGAACTACGTCCGAATGTTCAGGGACGAACGGCTCGCCACAACCTACGGCAACACCGTCCTGTATGTCGGGGCAGCCGTCGTACTTATCAACGGCTTCGCGCTCCTGTTCGCCGTCCTGATAAATCAGCGGCTTCCCCGGGCTCTGACGTATGTCTTCCGCTCCGCGTACTTTTTCCCGTACCTCGTGGCTCTGGTGTACGTATCCATCATCTGGCAGGCACTCTTCCAGAAGGACACGGGCATTCTGAACTACTACATCACCGCCTTGGGAGGAGAACGCATCGACTGGCTCAACAGTTCAGAGTTCTCCAAGGTATCGGTGATCATTGTGGACACCTGGCGGAACGTCGGGTTTGCCATGTTGATCTTCGTCGCTGCCCTGCAGGAAGTCCCCAAGGACATGGTTGAGGCCGCTCGCATGGACGGGGCCAACGAATGGCAGATCTTCCGCCGCATCACGGTCCCGATGATCAGCCAGGCCACATTCTTCAACATCACCATCACCATCATCGGCGCATTCCAAATCTATGAATCCATCATCGTGCTCACCAGAGGCGGCCCGGGCGACGCCAGCCGCAGCGTGGTGATGTATATCGCCGAAGTTGCCTTCAACAAATTTGACATGGGCTACGCCTCAGCCATCGCAGTGACACTGTTCCTCATCATCATGCTGGTGACGCTGGTCCAGTTCCGCCTCAGGAAGTCATGGGTGAACAATGAGTGACACCAACGCCCTCAGCGCCGGCGGGGGTACCGCCAGGCGCAGCAGGCCCCGTCCCGGAATCGGGAAGAGTATTTCCGTGGCGCTGCTGGTCCTCGGAGCCATCGGCATGGTTGCTCCCTTCCTGTGGATGTTCACCACCTCACTCCGCGACGCCAGCCAGGCCTACGACCTGCCCCCGCAATGGCTGCCCACCGAGTGGGACTGGACCAACTACGCCGATGCGGTCAGCGGGCCGGTCCCCATCCTCCGAAACATGCTCAACAGCGCCGTCATCGCCATCGCGGTCAGCATCAGCATGATCATCACGGCACCCATGGCTGGATATGCCTTCGCGAAGCTCGACTTCCCTGGACGCAACTCAATCTTTGTCGCCTTGCTGTCCTCGCTGATGGTACCGGCGCAAGTGACCATCATTCCGCTGTTCCTGCTGATGCGGACCTTCGGCCTGCTGGACAACCCTTTGAGTCTCATCTTGCCCGGTGTCACCGGGGCCCTGGGCGTCTTCCTGCTGCGGCAGTTCTTCCTGGGGCTGCCGCAGGAAATCATCGACGCCGCCCGCATGGACGGTGCCACCGCCTGGCAGACCTACCGCCTGATCGCACTGCCGCTGGCAAAGAATGCCGTCAGCACCCTCGGTGTGATCACGTTCCTGGGCAGCTGGAATGCCTACTTCGCACCTTCCATCTTCCTTAACAGTACGGACACTGCCACCCTGCCGCTGGGCCTGGTCCTGATGCTCGGGCCGTACGGTGCCGGAAATGTGGCCCAGGTCATGGCGGCAACCACCATCGCCATCGCTCCCGCACTCATCGTCTTCCTTGTGGCGCAGCGGTGGATCATCGCCAGCCTCACCCAGTCAGCCGTCAAGGGCTAAACAACAAGCACTCTTTGAAAGGACACATACCCATGGCAACATCGCCGCGCTCAGGCTTGCTCTCAAGCCTGACAAAACTCTCCACCGCCCGCACAGCCCGGGCGTCCAGCTGGGACCAGACCGGCCGCAACAGGGACAACTGGATCATCATGCCCGGCGAGGAACGCGTCCTGGCTGATATCGAAGGACCGGGCTTGATCACGCACATCTGGATGACCCAGTCCTGCCGGATCCAACCGGGCCCCGGGCAGATCTCCCCGGAACTGGTGGGCGTGCCAATGCTTGAAATCCACAACGCCCTCGGTGTCAGCTGGGAAGTGGTTGACCCGGACTACTACCGGAAAATCGTCCTCAAAATGTACTGGGACGACCAGGAAACCCCCAGCGTTATCGCCCCGCTGGGTGACTTCTTCGGCCTGATGAACTCCCTCTCAGGGTCCTACGACTCACTGCCACTGTCGGTCTCCGCAAAGGAGGGCGAACTGAACACCTTCGGCGGCAGCGCGGCGTTCAACAGCTACTTCGAAATGCCCTTCAACTCCCGCGCCCGGATCGTCGTTGAAAACCAGAACGACATCCCCTACCTGCAGTACTTCTACATCGATTACGAGCTCTACACCGAGCCTCTGCCCGAGGACACCGCCTACTTCCACGCCCACTGGCGCCGGCAGAAGCCCAACGCCGGCTGGGGCCCTGACCTGCAGACCAACAGCATTGAAGTGGCCATCCCCAACCTCACAGGCGATGACAACTACGTGGTGCTCGAAACCGAAGGCCAGGGGCACTACGTGGGCTGCAACCTCGCCGTCCGCCACTTCCAAGGCTCATGGTGGGGAGAAGGCGACGACATGATTTTCATCGACGACGACACCTGGCCGCCCAGTCTTCATGGCACAGGGATGGAGGACTACTTCGGCCACGCCTGGGGCATGCAGCACAACGCTTTCCTCATGAACGGCACCATGGTCCACGAAGAGAACGTACCGGGCTTCCACCACAGCTACCGCTTCCACATGACCGATCCCATTAGGTTCCAGAAACGCATCAAGGTCACCTTCGAACACGGCCACGCCAACCACCTCTCCGACGACTGGTCCTCCACCGCTTACTGGTACCAGAGCCTCCCCTCGCCCATCCTGGACATCGGTGCTGTCGAAGATCGCCTGCCGCTGCGCCCACGTGACCAGGTGGAAGAGATTCCCCTGCCTGAACTTAGTCCGGCCCAGACGGCCGCCCGAAACGCCTCCGCTGAACGCATGCAACGGTTTACCGAAGCGCGGGACGCTGTCCGGAACGAACGCCGGTCGGAGATCGACGAGTGGGAGAAGGCCAACGCCGAGCAGGCCAGGGATGTCCGGCAACGGTTCCTGGCCGCAAACAGCGTCCCGGCCCGGTAATTCATCCAGCAGACAAGGATCAGCATGAACACGCAGGAACCCCGCCCCGCCTTCCACTTCACAGCTAATGAAGGATGGATCAACGATCCCCTCGGCGTGACGTGGAAGGACGGCCAGTACCACCTCTTTTACCAGTACGTCCCTGCCCGCACCACGTGGGCTTCCAACTGCCACTGGGGCCACGCCACCTCCCCGGACATGATCGCCTGGAAAGAACAGGGCATTGCCATCGCACCCGGAGAAGGGGACGACGGCGTCTGGTCCGGTTCCATCGTGAACGGTCCGGACGGTGACGCTACCATGTTCTACACTTCGGTCACCGAACCGGATATCGGCATTGGGACAGTCCGGACCGCCACCCCGGATGATGGCTCCTGGAACACCTGGACAAAGGGAACCAGGCTGATGACAGCTCCCGATGCCGGAGTCGTTGCCTACCGGGACCCGTTCGTTTTCCGCGACGGCGGACAGTGGCGCATGTTCGTTGGGGCAGGGCTGGAAGGCGGAACCGCGGCCGCAGTCTCTTACAGCTCAGCGGACCTATCGAATTGGATCTTGGACGGTATCGCCGCCCAGCGCCCCGGCACAGCGACGGATCCGGTGTGGACAGGCACAATGTGGGAATGCCCGCAGCTCTTTGAGATTGACGGCTCCCACGTCCTGGTCACCTCCATCTGGGAAGACGACGTCCTGCACTACGTGGCCTACGGCGTAGGAAGCTACTCCAACGGTCAGTTCACTGCCCGCTCCTGGGGCCAGCTCACCTACGGCAAGAGTTACTACGCCCCTACCTTCTTCCGGGACAGGGACGGCACCCCCTCCCTGATTTTCTGGGTGCGCGGCGTCATTAGCCCGGAAGGGCAATGGGCCAGCGCGCTGAGCATCCCGCACACGCTGAGGCTCGACGGCGATACACTGGTGGCCGCCCCGCACGCCGACCTCGAGAAGTACTTGCAACCGGGATCCCTGGAGCAGGTTAGCGATGGGGTTTTCGAGACGGTGCTCGAGGACGGCGTGGACCTCCGGTGGGCCATTACCGCTGGGACGGTTATCAGCCTCGCCACGCTGGACGGGCCACTCGCCACGCTCCGGTACGAGGGGAACGGCCTCCGGGTCACTGTGGCAGGGAATAGGGACTTCGACAACGCGTTCTTCCCGGCCGCCGAAGGCTCCGAGTTGCGGGCCATCATCGACGCCGGTGTACTGGAGATCTCCGGCCGCCAAGGCATCATGGCTGTCCCCCTCCCCATCGTGGCCTCACCGGTCACGCTGACGATAGCCGATGCCGCTTTGACTCCCCGACTCCGCACGGTATCGAAGTCGAGAGCCCACAACGCGGGAACGGCCCATCAGGCCGCACTTTCCGGACAGCCGTAGCAGGCGGGCTGGGGTCTATCCGAACCGGCCGGAGACGTAGTCTTCCGTTGCCTTCTGAGTCGGGTTGCTGAAGATGGTGTGGGTGTCGCCGACCTCGATCAGCTTGCCCGGCTTGCCTGTTCCGGCGATGTTGAAGAAGGCGGTCCTGTCCGAGACGCGGGCTGCCTGCTGCATATTGTGGGTAACGATGACCACGGTGTACTGGTCCTTGAGGTCGTTAATGAGGTCCTCAATAGCCAGGGTGGAGATGGGGTCCAATGCCGAGCAGGGCTCGTCCATCAGGATCACCTGGGGCTCAACAGCAATGGCGCGGGCGATGCACAGGCGCTGCTGCTGCCCACCGGAGAGGCCCGATCCCGGCTTCTGGAGCCTGTCTTTGACCTCATTCCACAGGTTCGCACCACGCAGGGAACGCTCCACCAGGGCATCCGCCTCGCCCTTGGAAATCTTCTGGTTATTCAGCTTGACGCCGGCCAGGACGTTATCGCGGATGGACATAGTGGGGAACGGGTTGGGACGCTGGAACACCATGCCAATCTGGGAACGCACGGTCACCGGATCAACGCCGGCGCCGTAAAGGTTGTCGCCGTCGAGCAGTACTTCACCTTCAACGCGGGCACCGGGAATGACTTCGTGCATCCGGTTCAGAGTGCGCAGGAAAGTCGACTTCCCACAGCCGGACGGGCCGATGAAGGCCGTGACGGATTTGGCTTCGATGTTGATGCTGACGTCTTCGACGGCAAGGAACTTGCTGTAGTAGACGTTCAGGTCCTTGACGTCGATGCGCTTTGACATTTTGTTCCTTCACTAACTGAGGTACGGATTGAAGTTTAGTTCCAGCGGGGCTGCGGTACTAGCGGCCGGCCTTGGGCGCGAAGACCTTGGCGATCAGGCGGGCGCCGAGGTTGAGCAGCATTACCAGGATGATGAGCACCAGGGCCGCTCCCCAGGCACGCTGGGATGACGGATCCGGGTTGGAGGGCGACGTCGGGTTCAGGATCTGCGTGTAGATGAACGTGGGCAGTGACGCCATCCAGCCGCTGAAGACATTGGCGTTGATCGCCGTCGCGAATCCGGCGGTGACCAGGATGGGGGCCGTTTCCCCGATAACACGGGCGATAGCCAGGGTGACGCCTGAAGCGATGCCGGAAATCGCCGTCGGGATCACCACTTTGAGGATGGTGCGCCACTTACGAACGCCCAAGGCGTAGGCCGCCTCGCGGAGCTCGTTGGGCACAATCTTCAGCATTTCCTCACTTGAGCGGACCACCACGGGAATCATCAGGACGGAAAGAGCGACGGCGGCCACCGCGCCCGTTTTGGTTCCCGGCCCCACGATGGCGAAGAAGAACGCGGCAGAGAAGAGTCCGGCGACGATGGACGGGATGCCGGTCATGACGTCCACAAAGAACGTGATGGCACGGGCAAGCGGCCGGTCAGCCCCGTATTCAACAAGGTATATGGCTGTGAGCAGACCGACAGGAACTGAGATGAGCGTAGCCAGGAGGGTGATCTCCAGGGTTCCGAGCAGGGCATGGTAGATGCCGCCGATAATTGGCGCGCCCTCTTCGACAGCCCTGTTGTCATAGGCCCCGGTCACGCCGTTCATCGAGTAAGTGAGGAAACCGGGCGTCAGCAGTCCGGGGATGCCGTTCACCAGCACAGTCCAGATCACGGATACGAGCGGCAGCAGAGCCACGATGAATGCGCCACTGACAAGGCAGGTGGCCAACTTGTCCTGGGCCTTGCGGCGGCCTTCGACCACGGCGCTCCAGCCCACCAGACCGGTAGCGAAGAGGACGCCGGAGACGATTCCCCAGCCGAACGCATTGAAGCCGACGAGAGCCAGGATGGCCGCGCCAATGACCATGGCGAGGACGAGGACAATAAATGGTGCCGCTTTAGGTAGCTGGCCCTTCGTGAGGGCAGACCGTTTGCGGACCGGGTTCGGGGTCATGGTGGCGGTCATTTAGTTGGCTCCAGAGAATTCTTTGTGCCTGCTGATGATCCAGCGGGCCACGATGTTCACGGCGAGGGTGATGAGGAACAGCACCAGACCTGCGGCGATCAGGGTGCTGACCTTAAGACCGCTCGCTTCGGGGAAGTTCAGGGCGATCTCCGCGGCGATGGTCTGGTTTCCGGACTGGATCAGGCTCGCGGTAAGGGCTCCTGAGGAAAGGACCAATGCAACAGCCATCGTCTCGCCAAGCGCCCTTCCGAGGCCCAGCATCACCGCGCTGATGATTCCTGGCCGACCAAACGGCAGCACAGTCATCTTGATCATTTCCCAGCGCGTCGCGCCCAGTGCCAACGCGGCTTCCTCGTGCAGTTTAGGGGTCTGCAGGAAGATTTCACGCGTGAGGGAAGTGATGATGGGCAGGACCATCACAGCGAGCACTATGCCGGCGGTGAGGATCGTTTTGCCTGTTGCGGAGGCAGGGCCCTGGAAGATGGGCAGCCATCCCATGTTGTCCGCGAGCCAGTTGTACGCCGGTGATATTTCCTTGGCCAGGAAGGCTGCACCCCAGGCGCCGTAAACCACTGACGGAATGGCGGCGAGGAGATCGATCACGTACCCGAGCCCGGAGGCGAGTTGGCGCGGCGCGAAGTGGGAAATAAAGAGTGCCACTCCGATAGCTATGGGGGTGGCGATCACCAGCGCGATCAGCGCTGCGATCAAGGTACCGATAACGATCGGCCAGATGTAGGCAAAAAACCCTTCGCCGCCTTGGATCTTGTCAGCGGGTGCCATGAACGCGGGGAGGGCCTGGATAACAAGAAAAAGGGCAACGCCAAAGAGCACCGCAAGGATCAGGCAGCCTGCTGCCAAGGCGGCTCCGGAGAAGACTTTATCCCCGGCGCGGCCTGCGCCCCGGGAACGTGTCAGGGAGGTGATGGTCACAAACGATCCTCTGGGATCAGAACCGCTTGCGGGGAGGCCTGCTCTCCTTCCCGATAAGCGGTGAATCTGGTGGTGCTTCGGACAACAGCCAGAATCCCTGCCCCCGGCGGACGGTCCGTGACCGCCCAGCCGGAGCAGGGAACCTGGTTCAGTTTGGTTTTTCCACTATGCCTTGCAGCAGTCGGGAATCCCTAGGATTTGACCCTAGGACTTGACCTTGATGGATTCTATGGCCTTGACGGCCTTCTCACGGAGTTCTGCCGAAAGCGGTGCCGACTTGGCGGCATCGGCTGCGGCTTCCTGGCCTCCCTCGGAAACAACGTAGGTTTCGAAGGCCTTGACGAGGTCAACCGTCTCCTTGCTGTCATAGGTGGAGCAGACAACGTGGAAGGAGACCAGCACTACGGGGTAAGCACCCTCGACTGCAGTCTTACGGTCCAGCTTGATGGACAGATCGTTCGCAGACCGGCCCTCGACGGGCTTGCCGGCATCGACTGCTTTGGCGGCGGCCTCGGCGGAGATCTTGGTGAAGGTCTCCCCAACCTTGATCCTGGCGATACCCAGCTTGCCGCTCACTGCGGAGTCGTCAGCGTAGGTAACCGCACCCGGGGTGTCGGTGACGGTCTTGACGACGCCGGAGGTTCCCTTGGCGTTTTCACCCTTCAGGGAGGCCGGCCAGACGCCGGAAGCCTTGTCGGTCCAGGCTTCCGGAGCCGCTGCAGCAAGGTAGTCCGTGAAGTTGGTGGTGGTGCCCGAGTCATCGGAGCGGTTCACGGGAGTGACCTTGAGGTCAGGCAGGCTCGTGTCAGGGTTCAGTTCCGAGATTGCGGGATCGTTCCAGTTTTTGATCTCGCCACGGAAGATTTTGGCAACTGTCACGGCGTCGAGGTTCAGTTCCTTGACGTCCGGAATGTTGAAGGCGATAGCGATCGGGGAGATGTATACCGGAATGTTGATGGCGCCGTCGGGACCGCAGATCTCCTTGGACGATTCGTACTCGTCGTCCTTCAGGTAAGCGTCCGAGCCGCCGAACTGGGCCGAACCATCCAGAAGTGCCTTGCGGCCAGCGCCTGAGCCGTCCGGGGAGTACTGGACGGTGGCGCCCTGGTTTGCCGAAGCGAACTCTGACTTCCAAACATCCATTGCTGCGCCCTGCGCGGAGGAACCGATACCGGTCAATGTGCCGGTGGCGTTGGAACCGGACTTGGCCCCGCCGTTTGCGGCGGCTTCAGTGGGGTTGTCGGAACCACAAGCTGTCAACGCGAGTGCCCCTGCTGCGATGACTGCAATGGCCGCATGGCGGCCGAAACGGAATGCCTTCACTCGATGTGCCCCTTCCAGGGAATCATTCGCGGGCCGGGCCGGAGTCGCCCTGGCTCGCTGATGCGTAGTTCTCTACCTTCATTGAAGGTATGGGCATCAGGTAAAGGGAATAGCCGTGAAAGGTGAACGCAGGGTTAACGACGGCGGCATATTGGCTGACAGATGGCCGGTCACCGTTGCGTCAATGATTCGGGAGGCGTAAAGGTAGCGGTGCCGCTGGTTGCACCGCTACCTTTAGACACCCGACTAAGGAACTATCACGTCTTGGGATGGCGGTAGCGGTACATGAATGCTGCCATCTGGTCCCGGAGGACGGCCGAGCCCGGGCGGAACGTCTTTGAACCATCGGCTTCCCCCCAACCGCCGCTGATTTCCATCTTGGCAAGCCACGCAATTTCTTTGTAAAAACCGTGGTTTGTAGGAATGTCGGCGAACGGAGAAACTGCCGGCGGCACATACTCCGGCTTTCCTGCATGGCGGTAAATAAAAGCGGCCATCTGGTCACGATTCACGGGTGTGCCCGGGCGGAAGGTCTTTGAACCGTCGGCTTCACCCCAACCGCCGCTGATTTCCATCTTGGCAAGCCACGAAATCTCCTTGTAGAAGTTGTGGCTGGTTGGCACGTCGGCGAAGGGCGACTGCGCCGGGGGAACAAACTGCGGACTTCCGGCGAGCCGGTACAGGAACGCAGCCATCTGATCCCTATATACAGGCTGGGCAGAACGGAAAGTCCGGGAGCCGTCGGCCTCTGCCCACCCTTGAGTGATCCGTTCCAGTGCCAGCCAGGTGATCTCCTTGGAAAAGGACGAGTTCGTATTGATGTCCCTGAAGATGTTGACTGCTGCCGTTGCGTCCAGTGCCCCGCTGCCGCATGTCTTGGGTGGCTGGCAGGCCCAGGCGTACTTCCGGGAGGTGGTTTCCATCCTCGTCTCGACATTTGCCGGTGTGGCCAGGTCTCCAAGCCGCGACATGAGGAGTGCCGCAAGTCCCGACGCATGCGGGGCCGCCATGGAGGTGCCTTCGGAGAAGGCATAGTCTTCACTGCCGGGGACCTCGCTGCCGGCATTGAATGTGACGACGATCCCGTCCGGGAGATCATGCGTCATCGCTGTCATGTCCCCACCTGGCGCCGCAACGTCAACGGCAGAGCCATAGTTGGAGTAGGGTGCCAACTGTCCAGTGCGGGCAAGAGCGGCGACAGAGACGACGTTCTCGCAATTGGACGGGCTTGTTTCCGCAGCCGGTATCTTCTCGTTGCCTGCCGCCGCCACCACCACCGCCCCGGAGTTGTAGGCAACGTTGACCGCGTTCTGGAACGTCATAGAGCAGGGAAACACGCCGCCGAGGCTGAGGTTGATGACGCGGGCCGGGTTGGGATTGACCGGAATACCGTCGACCATCTCACCGGCAGCCCAAATGATTCCGTCCGCGATGTCCGACGTATAGCCGCCGCACGGTCCCAAGGCGCGGACCGGCAGGATCTTCGCCTCGGGCGCTACTCCTATCATGCCCTGAGCGTTATTGCCGACAGCGGCGATGATGCCGGCAACCTGAGTGCCGTGCCAGGAGGAGTCGCTGGCCGGAAGGCCGTCCTGGCACTCATTTGCGGCCGTCCAATCGCCTTCATCGCGCGGGTTGGCGTCGCGACCATCGGAGTCTCGGGAGTAGTCGGGATCAGACATCATGTCGTAGCCGGGGAGCACGTTCCCGTTCAGGTCCGAGTGGCTGGTGATACCGGTGTCCACCACGGCCACCACTGCCCCGCCGCCTTTGCTGACTGTCCAGGCACCTTCCATCCTCATCCCGCTGTTCTCCTCGCCGAGGCCCCACTGTTCCGGTCCCCACACCCCCGAATAGTAAGGATCGTTTGGCGCTGCCGCCCGATGCATCCGGTGGTCCGGCTCGGCGTACTCGACGGCGGGATCTGCCCTCAGCGTGGCCAGCGCCTTTTCGGTTTCATCGGGAGTCAGGGTGCGCTCGCTCCGCACGACGCGGGCACCGGCGGAGGTCCCGCGGACGTCGTTCACTGGTGTTCCCGATATCTGGGCTACCTTGCCGAACGCCTGCGCCCGCATGGCAGAACCCGGGGCGGCTTTAGCTTTGAACTTCACAATGATCTGGTCGGTACCGGCTGCGGCGCCGACGGCCGGGGCGGCGGGTGCAACAGGAAGTTCCGACGCGGCCTGGGCCGGGAGGGAAACAACAGAGCCGCAGACGAGTGCCAGCACACCTGGAATCAGGAGACGTGAGGACAGGCGTGTGCGCAGAGCATCAAACATTGCGAAATCCTAGGGTCCAGGCGTCCACCCCCCAGGAGTCGGACCGCGCAAGAATAGAGACCGCGGAACCCGCGTCACGCATGATTGTAACAACGTTTTGCCTAATAACTCTCGCGAAGTTTTGCCGGACCCTCAAGGCCTCCTCCGGGCAGCACCACTACAATCACCAGCGGGGGCAAGCGCTCTCAAACGACCGGCAGCAGCCAGCCGCCGGTGAATGGCACTTACAGCCAGTAAACCGAACCGCAACCTCCTCCAAGGAGCAGTTTCCATGCCTGAGCTCACAGAAGCAGACCAGATCCTAAGCCGGAAGGTGCTTGACGCCGTCGCCCGAAAGGCAGGCATCGGACGTGGAGATCAGGACTGGACCGACTTCGAGCGGCGCTTCGGCAGGCATTTTTCTGACTTATCCCGGTTGTTCCATTCGCTCTATGGCTCGCGGCGGGACTTTCAGGACCAGCTGACTTCGCTCCTCCTCGAAATCGCCCGCTCGTGGAAGGAAAGGCCCGCAGATCTCAAGACCATCGACGTCGAGCGGGAGGGCAACAGCGACTGGTTCCAGTCCAACCGGATGCTCGGCGGAGTCTGCTACGTGGACCGGTATGCTGCCGACCTTGAGCGTGTCCGAGCGCGGATCCCGTACTTCAAGGAACTGGGCCTCACCTACCTGCACCTGATGCCGCTGTTCCTGGCGCCCGAGCCGCACTCCGACGGCGGTTACGCCGTCTCCAGCTACCGCGAGGTCAACCCCAAGCTCGGCACAATGGAACAGCTGCGCGAACTTGCAGCTGAACTGCGCGCCAACGGCATCAGCCTGGTGGTCGACTTCATTTTCAATCACACTTCAGACGAACATGAATGGGCCCGCAAGGCTGCTGAGGGCGACCCGGAATACAGCGGCTACTACTGGATCTTCCCGGACCGTACCCTGCCCGACGAGTTTGAGAAGAACGTCCGCGAGATTTTCCCCGATGACCACCCGGGCTCCTTCATTCAAATGCCTGACGGGCGGTGGGTGTGGGCTACTTTCCATTCATTCCAATGGGACTTGAACTACTCCAACCCTGAAGTGTTTCGTGCCATGGCCAGGGAGATGCTCTTCCTGGCGAATCAGGGAGTGGACATTCTCCGGATGGACGCTGTGGCCTTTATCTGGAAGCAACTCGGAACGACGTGCGAGAACCTGCCAGAAGCCCACACCCTGCTGCAGGCGTTCAACGCCGTTTGCCGCATCGGCGCCCCCTCCCTCCTCTTCAAGTCCGAAGCCATCGTCCACCCCGATGAAGTGGCCTTGTACATCGATCCGGCAGAGTGCCAGCTTTCCTATAACCCACTGCAGATGGCCCTGATCTGGGAAGCGATGGCCACCAGGAACGTCTCTCTGCTCTCTCAAGGATTGGAACGGCGCCACAACATTCCGCGGGGTACGTCCTGGATCAACTATGTCCGCAGCCACGACGACATCGGCTGGACCTTCTCAGACGAAGACGCCGCCGAGCTGGGCATCAACGGCTTCGAGCACCGGCGGTTCCTGAACTCCTTCTACGTCAACCGGTTTCCGGGGAGCTTCGCCCATGGTGTCCCCTTCCAGGACAACCCCCGCACCGGGGACTGCCGGATTTCCGGAACGACGGCGTCCCTCTGCGGCCTTGAGGACGGTTCCAAGCAGGCGCTGGAGAGGATCCTGCTGGCACACTCGGTGGCGTTCAGCACCGGTGGCATCCCGCTGCTCTATCTGGGCGACGAGGTGGGCCAGCTGAATGACTACCAATATGCAATGGAAGAAGGTCACGCAGCCGACAGCCGCTGGGTGCACCGGCCGCACTACCCAGCGGAGCAATATAAAAGACGGCACGACCCCGCGACGCCGGAAGGCACAATCTTCGCCGGGCTGCGGAAGATGATTTCAGTGCGCGCTGCCACCCCGGAAATCGCAGGCACGCGCCTCGTGGACTTCAACACCCATAATCAAAGCGTTCTCGGCTATCAGCGGCCGGGGAACGGCTCCGCAATCCTCGCCCTGGCCAACTTCAGCGACGAACCCCAGGACGTTCCGGCCATGACGTTGTCTGGATTTGCACTGGAGGCAGTGGATATTCTGTCCGACAGTCCGCTGAGCCTCGGCCAAGGAATCACCCTCAGCCCGCGCGAGTACGTTTGGCTCAGGGTCCGGCCACAAGCCTAGGATCGTGCGGTTCACATCTCACTCTGTTGTTTCCCTGTTCATCGGCAGTTCACCGCTTGGGCGTACGGTCTGCCGGTGAACGTATTCGATCTGTCCAGCCATGGCTTCTCTGTGCTCGACGATGATGATGATGACCCGGTTCTCGTCAGTCCCGACGGCGCCCCCGTCGACACCTGGCGGGAAGGCGACCCGTACGCTGCCCGGATGACGCGGGAGCAGTACGAGATGGAGAAGCGGTTACTTCAGATCGAACTACTGAAGCTGCAGAAGTGGATCAAATCCACGGGCCGTCGCCTGGTGGTGGTTTTTGAAGGACGGGATGCAGCCGGTAAAGGCGGGACCATCAAGCGCTTCACGGAGCACCTGAACCCCCGTGGTGCTCATGTTGTGGCGTTGGAGAAGCCCAGTGAACGTGAGCAGTCGCAATGGTACTTCCAGCGATATGTGGCCCATCTGCCGGCTGCAGGCGAAATCATCATGTTTGACCGCTCCTGGTACAACCGGGCGGGGGTTGAGCGGGTCATGGGATTTTGTACCGACGTCCAATACCAGGGGTTCCTTCGCCAGGCTCCGGCCTTCGAGCAGGTTCTGACGAACGACGGTATCGACGTCGTGAAGTTCTGGTTTTCTGTATCCCGCACCGAGCAACTGACACGGTTCACCATCCGTCAGGTGGACCCGGTCCGGCAATGGAAGCTCTCTCCCATGGATCTGGCCTCTCTGGACAAATGGGATTCCTACACCGCAGCCAAGGAGACCATGTTTCGGGCAACGGACACCGCTTGGGCCCCCTGGACCGTGGTCAAGAGCAACGACAAGAAACGCGCCCGGCTGGAAGCCATGCGCCATGTCCTGCACATGTTTGATTACGAGGACAAAGACACCGAACTTGTCGGCGCGCCGGACAGCCTGATTGTCGGCCCGGCTTCAAGGATCTTCGAGGACGGTGAAAGTCCAGGTGGAAGCTAGGCCTGTGGTTGCCACAGCTGTCGCAGGCCTAAACGGGTTCGTGCAAACCCACAGCCCGCAGCTGAAAGGTGCGCTGAAGGCCTCCGCCCCACGCACCCTTGTAGAAATATTTGAAGATTCTGTTGCCGCGTATCCTGACTCATCCGCCCTTGACGATGGCCGTGCCTGCCTCAGTTACACCGAACTGCAGGCCGAGGTCAGGACCTATGCCCGGAAGTTGCAGCGCTCCGGCATTGGTGCGGGGCACAGAGTGGGCGTGCGGATTCCGTCAGGGACCAACGAACTGTATGTGGCGATTCTTGCTGTCCTTTTTGTCGGAGCGGCCTACGTCCCGGTCGACGCCGACGACCCGGATGAGCGCGCCAGGCTGGTGTTCGCCGAAGCGGGCGTATCCGCCGTTCTGGGCGCCGACGGTATCCAGGACAACCCCGTCCCCGGCGGTTCCTTGCCGGAGCCGCGTCCGGCAGCACCTGATGATGACGCGTGGATCATTTTCACGTCCGGATCCACGGGGACACCCAAAGGCGTGGCGGTGACACATCGCTCTGCGGCGGCATTCGTCGACGCCGAGGCACGCCTCTTCCTGCAGGAGGAGCCCCTCGGTCCTGCTGACCGGGTACTGGCAGGCCTCTCCGTTGCCTTTGACGCATCGTGCGAAGAGATGTGGCTGGCATGGCGGCACGGGGCATGCCTGGTTCCGGCTCCTCGTGCCCTGGTAAGGACAGGAATGGACCTGGGTCCGTGGCTGGTCACCAAGGGCATTACTGCCGTCTCCACCGTGCCAACGCTGGCCGCCCTCTGGCCGGTTGAGACACTTGACGCCGTCCGGCTGCTGATCTTCGGCGGCGAAGCATGCCCGCCGGAACTGGCCGCCCGCCTTGCAGTGCAGGACCGCCAGGTTTGGAACACGTACGGACCGACCGAGGCTACGGTGGTAGCCTGCGCAGCCCTAATGGATGGATCCGGGCCCGTCAGAATAGGCCTTCCGCTGGATGGCTGGGATCTCGCCGTCGTGGATGCCGAAGGCATTCCGGTGGCTGAGGGCGATATTGGAGAACTAATCATCGGCGGAGTAGGACTGGCGCGGTATCTGGATCCGCTCAAGGACGCCGAGAAGTTTGCCGCCATGGAAAGCCTGGGATGGGACCGCGCCTACCGCAGCGGCGATCTCGTACGCTATGAACGCGAGGGTCTTCTGTTCATGGGCCGGGCCGATGAACAGGTCAAGCTCGGTGGCCGACGCATCGAGCTGGGGGAGGTAGATTCCGCCTTGCAGGCCTTGCCCGGAATCCACGGGGCAGCTGCCGCAGTGAAAAACACCGATGCGGGACACCAGGTTCTGGTTGGCTACCTTGCCCCGGGGCCAGGCATCGAACCCGACCTTGCCGCCCTTCGTGAGGTGCTGGCCCTGAAACTTCCGGCCGCGCTGGTTCCCATGCTCGCCGTCGTCGACTCCCTGCCTGTGAAGACCAGCGGCAAGGTGGACCGGGCCGCACTGCCGTGGCCCCTTAAATCCGTGGCTGAGGATACATCTACCGGGACAGTGACCTTGGATCCTGTTGCCGCGTGGATCGCCGAGCACTGGACCGCGGTACTGGGTGGGACTCCCGAAGGCCTGGAGGCCGACTTTTTCGCACATGGCGGAGGCAGTCTGGCAGCGGCCCAGCTGGTGTCCGCGCTGCGCACCAGATATCCCACCATCACGGTCGCTGACATCTACTCCCGGCCGCGGCTGGGAGCACTGGTGGAGCTGGCCCTGACATTGGGCGGCGGAGGGGCCGCAGTCCCGGCACCCGAACGTACCGTCAGACCAACCGCCCGGAAATCCCAGGTCTTCCAGGTGCTCATCAGTGCGCCCCTTCATGTCCTGGTGGGGATGCGCTGGCTGACCTATCTGATGGCCGGAAACAACGTGTTGTCCATGCTTGGTCTTCTTACGGCTGCACCCACCGTTTCCTGGTGGTGGGTGCTGGCGTCCTGGGCAGTTTTCGTCAGTCCTTTGGGACGCATGTCAATCGCTGCGGCGGCCGCCCGAATACTTCTTCGCGGCGTTGTCCCAGGCGCCTATCCCCGATCGGGGAAAGTGCACTTGAGGCTCTGGCTGGCAGAGCAGATCGCTGATCTTGCCGGGGCTGTCAGTCTCGCCGGGGCCCCCTGGATTCCGTACTATGCCAGGGCACTGGGCGCGAAGATCGGCCCGAATGTTGACCTCCATTCGGTGCCTCCGGTCACCGGGATGCTGTACCTAGGCCCGGAATCCTCGATTGAACCTGAGGTGGATCTCTCCGGCTGGTGGATCGACGGCGACCTGGTCCATATCGGACGCATTCATGTAGGCCGGGGTGCCACGGTTGGCTCCCGCAGCACTCTGATGCCCGGTGCCCGCGTGGGGGCCGGAGCAGAGGTCTCCCCCGGTTCCGCGGTTCTAGGGAAGGTCCGTGCTAACCAGCACTATTCCGGGTCTCCGGCCGTCAGGATTGGCAAGGCCCGCCGCGACGTCCCCGCGTACCCTGCGCTTAAAAAAGGATCCAGCTTCTGGTTTCCCGCCTACGTGGCCGGGTCGACCCTGCTCGCCGGGATTCCCTTTTGCTCGGTGTTGGCGGGCGCCTCGGTGGTGGCTTGGGCGGTTCGCGGCCAAGGTTCCCTCGCTCAAGCCTGGCCGACTGTGCTTGGAGCTGTGCCCGTGGCGGCTGCCGTCTGGTTCATCGCCAACCTCCTGCTCATTGCCGGCGTGGTCCGTATCCTGGGGATCGGCTTGAAGGAAGGCCACTACCGGGTGCGCAGTCTTACGGGGTGGCGGATCTGGGCCACAGAGCGGGTGCTGGACGCAGCCCGGGATCTGCTGTTTCCGATTTATGCCAGCCTGTTCACCCCTCTGTGGTTGAGAATGCTCGGTGCAAAGGTAGGACGCAATGTCGAAGCCTCCACCGTTCTGCTCCTGCCTTCGATGACCACGGTCGGCGACGGCGCTTTTCTGGCCGATGACACGATGATCGCCTCCTACGAACTCAGCGGGGGCTGGATGAAAGTAGCTCCCGCAAAGATTGGCAAACGAGCTTTTCTGGGGAATTCCGGCATGACCGGCCCCGGCCGCAGCGTCCCCAAAAATTCCCTCGTCGCTGTACTCTCCGCTACGCCGGCCAAGGCCAAGTCAGGCACGTCCTGGCTCGGCAGCCCTCCTGTAAGACTCAGGAGGTCAAAGCTCGACGCCGACCAAACCCTGACGTTTGATCCGCCGCTGCGGCTGAAAGTATTTCGTGCATGCTGGGAACTCTGCCGGGCGATTCCCGTGGTCCTGACCGTAGGCATCGCCGCCGGGGTTCTGCTGGCCTTGGATCTTCTGGCAGTCAGCGCCGGAGGGTACGTCGCCGCGGCCCTCTTGGGTGGAGTCATCGTCTTGGCCGCCGGAGCCGTGGCGGCGGCGGCCTCCGTCTTCGCGAAATGGACCCTCGTGGGCCGCATCGAAGCCAGCGAACATCCACTGTGGAGTTCTTTCATCTGGCGCAACGAGGTAGTGGACACCTTTGTGGAGATGGTGACAGCACCTTGGTTCGCGCGATCCGCAACAGGCAGTCCTGCCCTCGTTTGGTGGCTTCGCGCCCTGGGTGCGCGCATTGGCTCCGGTAGCTGGTGCGAGAGCTATTGGCTGCCCGAAGCCGATCTGGTTACCCTGGGGGAAAACTCCACAGTCAATCGCGGGTGCGTGATCCAGACGCATCTGTTCCACGACCGCGTCATGAGCATGGCAGCAGTGACTCTGGAGGACGGGGCCACCATAGGTCCCCACGGCGTGATCCTGCCCGCAGCGCGTATCGCAGCCGGAGGCACCGTCGGCCCGGCGTCCCTCGTAATGCGCGGGGAGACCGTCCCCGCAGGCAGCTATTGGATCGGGAATCCCGTCAGCCCCTGGTCGGTGGGGCCCGGGGGGCCGGGTCAAGTTAGGATGATCGGGTGAACCGACCTTTCGCTTCCCCTGAACTGGGCCGGGCACTCCTTCCGGATCCGCTGCCGGACCCCTACACCCCGGGCCACGGTTCCTCGGGCTTTAGCGTGTCACGGTATGAACTGCACCTCGACTACCGTGTGGCCACGAACCGCCTCGAGGCGCATGTAACTGTTTCCGCGACCGCAAGCACGCAGCTGACGTCCATCATGCTGAACCTTTCAGGACTGCGCGTGGTGAAGGTCAGGGTGGACGGCCAACGTCCCGCACGCTTCATCCAGCGCGAGGGCCGCGTCGTCATCACCCCCGCTGGCCCCCTCCCGGAGGGATCCGACTTCAGCCTGGACATCCGCTACGAAGGACGGCCCGGCCCCCTGCGGGGAAACTGGGGCGACGTCGGGTGGGAAGAACTGAACGACGGCGTCCTGGTCGCCGGACAGCCCACAGGAGCACCGTCCTGGTTCCCTTGCAATGACCACCCCAGTCGCAAAGCCAGCTTCGGGTTCACTGTCACCACTGATGCGAACTATCAGGTGGTGTGCAACGGGACCCTGGTTTCCAGGCACGCGAAGGCCAGCCGCGAAACCTGGGTATATGAACAATCAGAGCCGATGGCAACTTACCTGGCTACGGTACAGATCGGCCGTTACGAGATCGCCCCACTGGCAGACTCTCAAGAGCCTGGTGCCGGCGGCCGGAACGAACCAGCCGCCGGAAGCAGGGTCCGGCAGCTCGTCGCGGCGCCGCCAGTCCTGATGAGCCGAGCACAGGCAACACTTGCCCGGCAGGACCAGATGATGGCCACGTTCGAATCCTGCTTCGGACCGTACCCGTTTCACTCCTATACCGTCGTCGTCCCGGACGACGAACTGGAAATTCCGCTTGAGGCGCAGTCCCTGTCAATCATCGGGCGCAACCATCTGGACCAGCGGTGGGAATCACAGCGCCTCATCGCCCATGAACTGGCGCACCAGTGGTTCGGGAATTCTGTTACAGCCTCCTCCTGGAAGGACATCTGGCTCCACGAGGGCTTCGCCTGCTATTCAGAATGGTTGTGGTCAGAAGCCTCCGGCCACGGAACGGCTTCATCCCGGGCAGAAACTGCCCGGGATGGTCTCGCTGCCAAACCGCAGGACCTGGAGATCGGAGACCCCGGCCCGGAACTGATGTTCGATGACCGCGTTTACAAGCGAGGTGCTTTGGCCCTGCATTCACTGAGGGGGGCCATGGGCGATTCGCTCTTCTTTGGGTTCCTCAGGGCCTGGACGGAACGGAACCGCTTCGGATCAGTGACTACCGCTGACCTTATTGGGCTGGCACAGGAGTTGTCCGCGGGTCTGCCAGGCTTTGACGCCGAGAGCATCCTTCACCCTTGGCTCTACCAGTCACGGCTGCCTCAACGCTGAAGCCCCCTGGCGAAATCGATCAGGGCCGGCCAGCAAGAGTTGCCAAAGCTGCGACGGTTCCGGAGGGAAGCCCCAGCCGCTCGGGATCCAGATCAGCCAGTGAAACCCCCTCAAGCCGGTCCCCGGTTACGTCACATGATGCAGGGTCCCGTTCCAGCCCTTCGCCGATGGCCTTGACGAAGGCTTCCTTCCGCGCCCAGAGCCGTGCCCGCTGGCGATGCCCCTCGGCTGTCGTTCCCGATGTGAGGCCGCTGAGTTCGTGTGAAGTCAGGACAAGTGCGTCAAAGCCAGGGAATGCTGTCCTGCCGATCTTTTCCGCATCCACCCCAACCCCGCCCAGGGATCCGCCGCCAACGGCGCCGGTCAGAAGCACCCACCCGCTTGTGCGGCTCAAACTCAAAAGAGGGCCTGGATCCCCGCCCCTGAGGAGGTACCCCGGCCTGCCGTGATCCGCTGTTTCGCCGCCGCAACGCGGGCATTGGAAGTCTGCCACCAATGTCTCGGGAGAAACGCCTGCCAGTTCAGCAGCGAAGAATCTCAAGGCCAGCCTCCCGGCCAGGAAGGCAGAAGCATCCGAAGGGTTAACAAAACGCCTGGCGCGCCGATGTTCTAAGTCGTCGAGCAGCGTCAATTCTGAAGCACTGGGCGCCTGCAGAGCTACCGCCCTGACTGCAACCCCTCCTAGCTCCGTATCGCGCACACTAGCCATTGTAAGGATCGACAATCGTCCCCAGGGTCAGCCGCGCACCGGTTGTAACAGGATAAGTAGCCTCTGCTGACAGGGTCCGCCTGCAAGGCGAAAGGTCGGGGAGCACTTACGCTGCGCCCCGACCTCTCGGTGTTCTGCTGCTACCTCAGTTCCGTGGAGCGTCGCTTACGGGGTCACCCGAAATTGCTGGCAGGTGTTGTTCAAGTTGGACCACTGGTTTATGCGGGTTCCGTTGGCCAGGCCGCAGCCAGCCAGGTCAAGCAGCTTCCCACTGTGGGCAGCGACGAAGTTGATAGTGCCGTCCTGCCGGTGATCGATGCGCCATCTGGTTCCGTTTTCTGTGCAGGCAGTCTGGGCCACACCTGCTTCATCGGCCGTGCTGGACGCTGAAACGCCCAGGCAGAGGCTCGGCGCGGACTGGGGATGGATCTGGACGTACCCGCCTGCTGCCTGCGAGAAGCTCCACCGCTGGCAAGGGCTGCCAGACCACTCCCATTGCTGCAGCAACGCTCCGCTTGCCGTGGAGCAACCGGGAATATCAAAGGACTTACCGCTCGCCGCGGACACGATCCCTACGTTGCCGACAGGCCTTAGTGCCCACTGCTGGCAGGCGTTGCCCAGCGAGGCCCACAGCTGGACCTTGGATCCGGAGGCGACGGAACAGCCCGCGGCGTCAAGGACCTTCCCGCTGTTGCGGTTTGTCAGCGACGAGTAGCCGTCGACGGCGAAAGCGGGTCGCCACTCCTGGCAGGCGTTGGCCAGCCAAGACCATTGCCGCACCTGGGTTCCGTCGAGGGTGCCGCAGTTGGCAGCATCCAGAGATTTATTGCTGGATGCGCCCACCAGCCGGTAGTAACCATCCGCCGTGGAATCCAGCTTCCAGCTGCTTGCAGGATTGCCGGTACAGGTTGTCTGCACCAGGCCGGCACCGTCCCCGCCGGAACCGCCGCTGGCAGTGGCGCACAGGCCACTGTTGCGGTTGACGAGCTCATACGCGGCGCCGTTCACCGGCGTCGTGATGGGTCCTCTTTCTCCGCTGGGAACGCTGAGTTCGGTTGAGGTGGAAACCGGCTGCCCCAGCAGGGGACTTCCGTCAGCACCCCAGGAAACGGGCTGTGCCCGCGTAGAGCGGGTCGTGCCGCAGCCGTCTCCTGATGAATCGTTGCCGTGGTAGGCGTTCCACACCTGCGTACCGTCAGGGGATGTAAAGAAGTCGTTGTGGCCTGGTCCGAAAACGCCGTTGGCTTTGCTGAAAATCGGATCGGCTCCCTTTGTCCAGGAGGCTGCGAGGACGGGGTCGCCGCCGTTATAGGTGAGCATGCCGAGTTTGTAGTCGGGGGTCCAGCAGCCGCTGGCTGAGTAGACGATGAAGGTCTTTCCGTCGCGCTGCAACGGGATGGGGCCCTCGTTGACTGCGCCTCCCACGGTCTCCCAGCTCAAGGTGGGTTGGGACAGGATTTGCGCAGCCCCGGACACCGTCCAGGGGTTGGACATGCGTGCAATGTAATTGCTTTGGCGGCCGTCCGGAGCGGGGGCAAATTGCGACCAGACTGCGAACAGCTCGCCGTTCAGCTGCAGGTACGCCCCGTCGATGTTCCATGCGGTGGTAGGGACGGGCTGACCTTTATAGGAGTAGGGCCCCAGCGGGTCGTCGCCTGAGCTTTCGAGCACGTGCAGGTGCTGATTGTCGAAGTTCCCCGGCGTGCCCATGGTGTACATCAGGTACCAGCGCCAGCCGTTGGGCCCCTGCAGCCTCTGCAGCTCCGGCGCCCACATGTTCGATGACCGGCCGGAGTCCGTATCGGAATAGACGACGACGGGGGTGGCCGTTTTGAGATTCGCCAAAGTAGGCGCCTTCCGCATGGTCACGACGCCGGACCAGGTGGTGGCTGCGGCGTAGTAGTTCCCGTTGTAATACTCAACGGTGGGATCGGCCTCGGTGAAGAGCGCGTTGGTAAAGGTGGGCTCACCCACACTTTGCGCTGGCGGGGTGAAGGGAAGGGCCGCAAGGCCAAAAACGAGGGCAGTGGCCGCGGAGGCAGCCGCGAGCCGGAGCAGTCGCTTCATGGCCATCAGGATGTGACACTGACACAGATACGGGCTGATGCCGGCTGAACCAGCTGTGTACCGGGCGGAAAGTACGTTGAATAAAGCGCTGAACCGGACATCCTTGTCCTGCTTTCTCTTAGACCGTGAAATTGAATTGTGAGCGTTAACAACGCCGCGCTCAATCATCTACGGTGCCGCAGTTCCCGTCAAGGGGTGTGCCTGCGTTCTCGAGGCTCGCCCGCGCACCAGCTACGCAAACGGTCTGGGACGCGCAAACGGTCCAGGGTCACCCATATTTACGTGTCCTCGGACCGTATGCGCGTCATGCCAGCTCGGGCTTTGCTCTGCCTGGGGCACAGGGAGGACCCCGAGCCGAGGGATCAGGCCAGGCGGCCGAGTGCCTCCGTCAGCGGAACGGTCGGACGTCCCGTCAGCCGGGACAAGTCGCCTGTGACGGATGCCAGCTCGCCGTCGCGGATGTTTCCGTCGAGTGCCACGAGGAAGCCGGCCGTCTGTTCGTCCAGCCCTGCAGCCGTGAGGATTGCCAGGTGCTGGGCGGGATCCACAGCCTCGTAAGTCACCTCACGGCCCAGGACGGTGCCGATGGCTTCGGCAAGCTCTTCGAAATCCCAGGCGACATCACCCGTCAACTCGTAAACAGCGTTGTGGTGCCCGTCGGTCGTGAGGACGGCAGCCGCGGCGGCAGCGAAATCCGAGCGGGCCGCACTGGCCACTTTCCCGTCGCCGGCACTCGCCACAACCTTTCCGGTATGGCGGGCCTGCTCCAAGGCAGCTGCATAGTTCTCGGAGTACCAGCCGTTGCGAAGGATCGTGTAGGGAAGACCAGACGCAATGAGCGCTTCTTCCGTGGCCTTGTGCTCGGGCGCCAGGATGAGCGTTGTTGTGTCGGCCTTCGGTGCGCTCGTGTAGACGAGCTGGTCGACGCCGGCCTTCCGGGCGGCATTGATAACGTTGATGTGCTGCTCTACTCGCTTTCCCACCTCGCTACTGGAGACCAGGAGAACCCTGTCGCCAGTCTGCAAAGCTGCACCCAAAGATTCCGGCTCATTGAAATCGATCCGGGCTGTTCTGACGCCCTTCGCTTCGTAGTAGGCGGCCAGTTTTTCCTGGTCCCGGCCGGCGGCTACAAGCTCCTCCGGAGCTATGCCCAGGTCCAGCAGGCTGTCGATAACGAGTTTTCCGAGTTGTCCGGTAGCGCCGGTGATAACGATTGCCATGGGTACGTCTTCCTTTAGATAGGGGTCTCTTTCAAGCGATCCAACCGCTCGATCACACCTAACAACCTCGGGCATTTCCGGTACATTCCAAAACGCCTGTACGCACTTTTTGGTAAGCTCCTTTTATGCCCCTCAACCAGTTACGGAACATCCTGGCCGCCCCAGGCACCGAAAGTGTTATTGAAGGCTTTGCGGACAATGTGTTTGCGGAGCAGTGCCCGTCGAGGACTCTGCTTACCCACGTCACCAACAAGTGGGGAACCCTGGTCATTCTGGCACTGTCAGAAGGGACCCTCCGGTGGAGTGAGCTGTCGCGGATGGTGGGCGGAATCAGCGAAAAAATGCTGGCACAGACCCTCCGCACCCTCGAAGCCGACGGTGTGATCCGCCGCGACGCCCGGCCTGTTGTCCCGCCCTTCGTGGAGTACAGCCTGACCGACAGCGGCACCGAACTCAGCCGCCTGTTGATTCCGCTGGTCCAATGGGTAGCTGTACACGCGTCCGAGAATGCCCAGCTGCAAAATCCTTAGCGAGGACGCCGAAACGGCGTGTCGGCATGTGGCCAAATGCTGCACTAAATGGAGCAGGATAACGCGGTTCGTCAAGCCAAGTGCAACTTAAAGCCCATTCGCTCTAGGGTCGAATAATGAATGATTCCCGATTCACCACTGAACTGGACAGTCACGGAAGGCTCCTGCGGGACCGCGAAGTATGGCGCCAAGCCACAACTCTCGCCGCCGCCGGGGAGCTCACCGCCCGATGGCTTGAAGGCAACAGCCGCTACCAGGCCGGAACGTTTTCTCCGCAGATGGATGAGGAAACCCGGTCCATAGCTGCCGGGTTGGCGGAGCTCAACCGCAGCGGATTCTTCACCAAGGAATCCCAGCCGGGCCTCCTGCTGGATACCGGTCAGGCGCAACGTCAGTACGTAACAGGCTTCTGTTCTCCGGAAGCTGCGCGGCGCTTGCTTCAGCTTTCGACGCATACGGAACTCATCGCCGTCGTCCATTCCCCCGGCGAGATGAGCCGCTCCGCTATACCCGTCACCGTCATCGACGGCGAGGTGGTCACCGTCCTGGGCACCAGTGAAAGCCCGATCGAGGCCGGACAAATCCGGGACTGGGCGGAGGAAAGCAACGACGCCCTGGCACTTCTGCTGGCTGAATCCTGGTACGTCGAGTTGCTCGACCCCATCTGGGGCCGGAACGATCGCCTGCTCCCTGCAGTGCTGGAAATGGTGAAAGAGACAGCCAACAGTTTTTAACGGGAATGAGTCCTTTGATGAACCTTCGAGACCTGCAGTGAACGTCCACGACTCCGGGTGAACGTCCAAGACTTCGGGTGAACGTCCAAGACCTGCACCTTTGTCAGCGGCCTGCGGCCCTACGTAATCTCGTTCCAACATCCAGCCGCATGATCGAAGGAACACCATGTCTACCCCTGAGAATGACCCAGGATCCACTCGGATCTCCGCTGACGAGCCTCGCACCCCCAAGCGTTCGCTTCGGTTCAAAGTCGCTGTCACTGTCGGATTGCTTGCCCTGGCCGGTGCCGGAGCCGCCGTCGCCACGACGGCGGCCGGCACCCCCCAGCCGGCCGCGAGCTCAGTGGGTTCAGGTCACGCTGACGAGCTAAGGCTCGGCTACTTTGGCAACATCACCCACGCTCCGGCGCTTTTGGGGGTCAACCAGGGCTTCATCCAGGAGAACCTTGGCTCCACCAAGCTCAGCACCCAGGTATTCAATGCCGGCCCTGCTGCCGTGGAGGCGCTCAATGCCGGCGCCATCGATGCGACGTACATCGGCCCCAATCCCGCCATCAACTCCTTCGTGAAGAGCGATGGAGAATCGATCAGCATCATTGCAGGTGCCGCTTCCGGTGGTGCGCAGTTGGTGGTCAAGCCGGATATCAAGTCGCCTGCCGATCTGAAGGGCAAGACGCTCGCGTCACCGCAACTGGGTGGGACGCAGGATGTTGCGTTGCGCTCGTGGCTTGCCCAACAGGGCTTCAAGACCAATCCCGACGGCGGCGGCGACGTGGCCATCAACCCCACCGAAAATGCCCAGACGCTGAAGCTCTTCCTCGACGGAAAGCTCGACGGCGCGTGGTTGCCGGAACCCTGGGCGTCACGATTGGTGCTCGACGCCGGGGCAAAAGTTTTGGTTGATGAAAAGGACCTTTGGGACGGCTCACTGTCCGCTAAGCCAGGCGAATTTCCCACAACGATCCTGATCGTGAACAAGAAATTTGCTGCCGAGCATCCTGAAACGGTCGAGGCCCTCCTCAAGGGCCATGTGCAGTCGGTGAAGTGGCTCAACGACACCCCCGTCCCCGAAAAAGCTGCCAAGTTGAATGCAGCGCTGGAAAAGGTGGCGGGGAAGGCGCTGCCCCAGAATGTTATTGACCGCTCCCTGCAGAACATCGACTTCACAGTGGACCCCCTGGCCGGGACTTACAAGAAGCTGCTCCAGGACGGTGTGGAAGCAGGCACCACGAAGCAGGCCGACATCAACGGAATCTTTGACCTCACCACCCTGAACGGCGTCACAGGAGAAAAGACTTCGTCTGCAGGACTCGGCAAGGAATGACCTGAACGCGTTCGCGCGTCGAAGCATTTCCAGACAGCAATAAGGCAGATCCGGTGGTAACCATCCGCCGGATCTGCCTTATTGCTGCCGTCTTCCCGTCCTCTGCCCTCGCTCAGGGCGATTCAGGGGAAGTCAGTGTGCCTCAGTGAGACTCAGGGGGCGTCCACGAATAATAGGGAATCTGGTCCTCGATCAAGGAATAGTGGAACACCACGCCTTCCGGTGTTTCCACGGACTCGACGAACTCGGCTGCCATCCATGAGCCGCCTGCAACGGCCTCGGCCCAGGCGTGGGCTTCCTCCCAGTGATGCTGCGAGATGCTGCCATCGCGGTGGAAGCGCAGGGCAACGGAAACGCCCAACCCGCTCGTTCCATTGCCGGACGTGCGAGCGACGAATCCGACTACGTCAACGGATACATCAGGGCTGGTGAGGGACCGCCGTCGCCACATCGCTGTTGCGGCACAGTCCAGGCCACCGGTCCCGATCTCCTGCCTGGAAAGCGCGTGGACTTGGTCGAGGAAGAGATCGAGCTCTTCCCCGCACTGACTCCAGATCCTGTGGGCCAAGCGTGTCATCATGGAACCTGTCCAATCGGGATCGGTGGCAATATGCCCCCAATCAATCATTCGGTTTGCTGCTTCTCAATGCCGTGCGACACCCATGGACTCGCGACGCAACATTGCTCAATTCATCGCAGTATGGGGTAACAAAGTGTGTTGCCTCAGCATCGTTCTTTCCCTCGGCGGAGCAGGACTCTGCTGCGATGCGAAGTTGCGTTCAGCGGGTGGTAGCGTGTCCGCTATGCGCCTTCTTTCCGCCACAAAGCGAAGCCTTGGCGCTCTAGGCGGAGGGTCCTTCCGTGCAGCTTTGAGGGCCAGAAGCCGTTTCAGGGACTTCTCAAGGGTGTTTGCACCCAGGCATCCGACCCAGGTGGTGGTGCTGGGATTTGCCGGCGCGATTGCGGTCGGCACAGGTTTACTGATGCTTCCCGCAGCCAAGGAAGGACCCGGCGGGGCCACCTTTCTGGAAGCCCTGTTCACCTCCACTTCCTCCGTTTGCGTAACAGGCCTCATCACGGTGGACACGCCGGTTTTTTGGTCGGTCTTCGGGCAGACGGTCATTCTCGTGCTGATTCAGCTCGGCGGGTTCGGCGTGATGTCGTTCGGTGCCCTGCTGGGGGTGCTCATGGCCCGCAGGCTGGGACTGCGGTCCAGGCTGCTTGCTGCAACCGAAACCAAGTCCGGAGACCCCGGTGACGTGCGCCGCGTTATCCTCGGGGTCCTTGCCATCAGCCTCATCACTGAGGCGGCCCTGACCCTCATCCTGATGCTTCGGTTCATGAACGGATATGGCTACTCGGCGGGCGAGGCACTGTGGCATGGCGCTTTTCATTCCATATCCTCGTTCAACAACGCCGGGTTCGCCCTCTATTCGGACAATCTGATCAGCTTCGCCACCGACCCCTGGATCTGTCTGCCGATCGCTGCGGCCGTCATCATCGGAGGCCTCGGATTCCCCGTACTTTTTGAGCTGCGCCGCCAGTACCACAGGCCCATTCACTGGAGCATGAACACAAAGCTCGTCCTGTCCGGAACAGCGGTCCTCCTGGTTGCAGGTACAGCCTTCCTGACCGCCGTCGAATGGGACAATCCCGCAACGCTGGGTCCCATGCAGCCCGGGGAAAGGGTCCTTGCCGGTTTCTTCCAGTCCGTCATCACACGCACGGCGGGGTTCAACAGCGTCGATATCGCCCAGATGCATCCTGTGTCGTGGATGGGTATGGACATCCTGATGTTCATCGGCGGCGGCCCTGCGGGTACTGCGGGCGGCCTGAAGATCACCACCTTCGCCGTCCTGTTCTTTATCCTCACCACCGAGCTGCGCGGCAACACTGCGGTCAACATCTTTGGAAAACGGCTTTCGCGGGCGGTTCATCGGCAGGCAATCTCCGTGGTTCTGCTGGCTATCGCGCTGGTGGTTGGCTCCACAATGCTCCTCATGCTCATCACTGATTTCGGCATGGAGCGGATCCTGTTTGAGGTTGTCTCTGCCTTCGGCACGGTGGGGCTGTCCACCGGCATCACTGCATCGATGCCTCCCGTGGCCCAGATCGTACTAATCCTGCTTATGTTTGTCGGACGCCTCGGACCCGTAACTCTCGGAGTAGCGCTGGCCGTTCGAGAGCGGCCGGTACTCTACGAATACCCGAAGGAAAGGCCCCTCATTGGCTAAGAACATCTTCACCCGTCCCCCCGAGCGGCTGGCTCAGGCGGATTCAGTAGTCGTTATTGGGCTGGGCCGTTTCGGCGGCGCGCTGGCGCTTGAACTCGAAGCACAGGGAACCGAGGTCCTGGGCATCGATGCCAACGAGGAAATCGTCCAATCCTTCAACGGACGGCTAACCCATGTGGTCCGGGCCGACTCCACCAAAGAAGAAGTGCTCCGCCAACTCTCCGTGCACGAGTTTGACCGTGCCGTAGTGGGCATCGGCACGGACATCGAGGCCAGCATCCTGACCACATCACGCCTGCTCACCTTCAAGGGCCCCCAGATCTGGGCCAAGGCCATCAGCGAACCCCATGCCGAAATCCTGGGCCAGCTGGGCGTGGAGCACGTCATCCGGCCCGAGCATGACATGGGCAAGCGGGTGGCCCACCTGGTCCGCGGCTCCATACTCGATTACGTCGAGTTCGAGGATGACTTCGTTATGATCCGCACAAGCCCGCCCTCCGTGGCACGCAACAGGCCACTTGGAGTTCTTGGCCTCAGGGACCAATACGGCATCACCATTGTTGCGGTGAAACGGCCAGGCGGAACCTGGGGGCACACAACAGCCCAGACGGTTCTTTACGACGACGATCAAATCATCGTGCAGGGCAGCAAGTCCCCGGCCGAGAAGTTCAGCACCCTCGCCTAACGAATGATCTGCACCTGGCTGGTAAACACCTAACACACTGCAGGGGGAGGGTCCATGGCTTCAAGAGGGACGTGCCCGATATCAACGGACTCGACGTCGCGGCCAAGAAATGAGTGATCAGTCCGCAGGAATGGCAACAGGCGCCGCGGGATACCTGATCAAACCGTTCCGGCCCGCCCGACTCACATCGCTCGTGAACCAGCTCTGCCCCCAGGACAAAGTGGCCACTGCCGCTGTCCCCTCAGAAGTTTCCGCACCCGAATAGCCATCGGTTCAGAAGGCCCTCGCTGCCTGGGCCTAAGGTCCCAGCACGGTTGCTCGGACTCTTGGGCGAACAACGTGCCGTTCGGATCCCTGAACTGATATGTGGGGTAGGAGCGCCGCCTCGGACCAATCTTCAAAACGGTCCCCCGGTTTCAGTCATCAAAAAGTATGTCAGCTCGGATCCCTCTTTCCGCGAAAGAACTGCGCCGCGGCTTCTACAGCCTGGGGCTCCGCATGTGATGCCCTTCTCAAAAAACAGGGCAAACCACACGCCCCTGACCTTGTACTCCCTGCCCTTCCCGGTATGTTTAGGGAAGGGCAGGGTATCCGCAGCCGTTGCCCCGCTGGTGTCGGCAGAGACAGATGTGAAGTTAAGGAAACAGTCATGGCTACAGGAACAGTTAAGTGGTTCAACTCCGAAAAGGGTTTTGGCTTCATTGCCCCCGACGACGGGTCCCCGGACGTATTCGCCCACTACTCAGCTATTGCCAGCAGCGGCTACCGGTCACTTGAGGAGAACCAGAAAGTCGAATTCGACGTAACCCAGGGGCCGAAGGGCCCCCAGGCAGAGAACATCCGCCCCCTCTGACAACGCTGCTGTTTTAGGGCAATCTCTTAGGGGCAAGTTCCTTAGGCGCATATCCGCGTCAGTTTTGCACGCGGACGGTCACTTGGCAGTCCGCCGGAGTGTTGCCTTGGGTGCCAAGCGTCAGCACATGGCTCCAAGGCGCACCGCCAGCTTCAGGAGCCGGGATTGGGAGGGTCTCCACAGCACCCGGCTGCAACATGCCTTCGCCAACGTCCGATGCCGCGACCGGAGAGCCCGCAGTGTCTGGCCCGAGGGCAGTCCACTCGTACTTCAGGCCATCGCAGCCCGCACTTTCCGTGCCGAGACTGATCGAGTGCGCCGCGGTGGCGTCAATCAGCAATCGTGTCGGAGCGGGCTGCGTTCCCGCCCGGGTGGACCATGCCGCCAGTGTCTTCGCACTTGGCCCTTCGGTCCGGCGGTCCTGGTCAGTGAGTAGTGCAACCGCACCGGGCAGCCCCTGGACCTCATTTGCCGGCAGGTAGGGCCTGATTGCCGCGGCGAAGGCGAGGGCATCGGATTCCGGGATTACAAGGTGGACGACGTGGAGGTCTGCCAATTGCCCGGGAACTCCGGCGTCGAGGGGTTGCGACGATTTGATCCACTGCTGAGCCGCAGGCGAGTCCAGGAACTCGTTCACTGCTTGCAGGTTTCGGTGTCCCTCAGGCAGGTCGGGAAGCCATTGCTTGGAGACGAGCACGGTACGTCCTTCATCGCCAATAAGCCCGGACCATGGCTGCGCATCCCGCAGGTCCACCTGAGGGAGCTGGTAGATGTCGGGGATCGGAAATCCGGCCTGTTGAACGTACGTCTGGAACAGCAGGCTTGAATTGAATGCAGTGGATGCGATCGGCACGAGGACCGGCCCATCCGTTTCAGACAGGGCCCGGACGGTATGGGCCACCTCGATGAGGTTGTCGAGATTCGTCTGAACGAATGGCGCAGTGGCGTTCGGGTACAAACCTGCCGGCAGCTGCGCCGCCGTATGGCGCAGCCCCGTCAGAGCCGGGGCCGGTGCATACATAAACGCGAAGAGCGCCACCGCGATGGCCAGCGCGACCCCCTTCCGGACAGCCAGTCGTATTCGGGGCACAATCCGCACTAGCCCTGCGAAGCCAAGCGCCATTAGCAGCGGCCACACATGCACTTGGTGGATGATTCCGGCCTGCTTCTGGACGAGCGCCCACAGCACCTCGGACACGGCCAGGAATGCGGCCACAAACACAGCGTTGCGTGTGACCGAAAGCGATGTCCTGCGGGCAATGACCACCGTAAGCGCCACTACGGCAGCGAGGGCAAGGACGAGCGCCACAAAGCCCCCGGCATAGGACAGGTTACTGGTCAGCGCATCCGTCAAGGTGGTCTGATAGCTGATGTAGAAGAGCGAGTTGTCGCGCGCGAAGATGGACGAAAGGGTCCCCGGGGTGAGCACTGCTGTGCCGGCAATTACTGCGCCCACAGCAAACAGCACCCGCAGGCTCAGCGTCTCCTTGAGCAGGATCCGCCATCGTTCCGGCGGGCGCCGGTATCGGACGGCAGAGATCGCATAGGCAATGAGATAACACGCCACGACGGCCGCAAGATCGAAAAGGAAGTTCTTTTTCACCAGCAATGCCCCTGCCCCGACCACCAGCGCCCAGAAAAGAGTGGACCGGTGCATCGGACGGGACATGAGTATCCAGATCGCGGCAAGAATCAAAGACATCCCGATCAGGTCGGGCACACCCTGCACACATACGAGGAACGCCAGGGGATTCAGGCCGGCCACCAACACCATCCAGGGCGTAACCCGCAGTCCCAGAGTTCGGCAGGCGATCTTGGCCGTAAAAACAGTCAATGGCAGCAAGCCGAGCAGGCCCATGCCGATCTCGTAAGGCACGCGGAGGTTGAGAACTCCGGGCGGCAACACAGCCAGCGGCAATGACCAGTACGGCGGATACTCGGTGAGCGATTGCACCCTCAGCCAGGTGTATAGGTCGTGCGGCCCACGGCGAAGGGCTTCGGAAGCGCCTATTGCCACTTCCTGGTAGCCGCGGGGGTCGTAGAAGTAGATGCGTTGCTCGCCCGCTACATACAGTGCCAGGATCGCCAGTACCGCTCCTAGAGGCAGCACCCAGGTAAGCACAAACACTCTGGGCGGGACAAGCCGACCGGTCGCGCTTGCCGTTCGGCGGAGCAGGCTGGGGACGCCCTCTCTCAGGTCTTGAAGCTGTTTCAGGGAAGAGACTATTGCCCTATTCCGCACCATATTTACTTCGGGATCCATTTCTTCCGGGAATCCCAACGCTATCAGCAGCTATGCAGCTGCCTTTAGAAGGCTACGTCCGCACCGGCACGATCACCGCCGAGGGGTGGCTGGGCCGTGATACACGTGGTCTGCCGATCGAAGCGTGGTGGCGGTAGCGCGTGATTCAGCTGTGCCGGGATTCCGGCGCAAAGCGGGGGGATGCCCCGCTGGAGACCTGAATCCACTGTGACTTGGCGGGTTGCAAATTGTTGACTGTTTACAGTTTTGTCCTTACTGTTATCAAAAAGACGTCGACGGCGACCGAAGGCATGAGAGGACGGGCACTGCACGTGGCACCTCAAATAGTGGAGTTCCAGTCAAAAGTCACCGCGGACCTCATCGCTGAGTATCTGCGTGAGCGGATCCTCGACGGGACATTCGCGCCCTCCTCAAACATCAATGAAGTACAACTCGCCGCCCATCTGAACATCAGCCGGGGACCGCTCCGCGAAGCCGTCCAGCGGCTTGTGCAGGAAGGACTCCTCCTCTGCACACGCAACTACGGCACCTCCGTTGTGGACCTTGGGCCCGCGGACATCGAGGACATCTACAAGGCGCGCATGGCCATCGAACTGGAGGCCGGCCGCCTCGTCCTCCAGGAAGATACTGCTGAGCTGGCCGCCAAACTGAACACGGTCCTTGAAAGCATGCACAATGCTTTGGAGGAGGACAGGTGGCAGGACGTGGCCGCCGAGGACGTCAAGTTCCACCAAACCATCGTGCAGGCTACCGGCAGCCCCCGGCTGGAAAGAATGTTCTCAACCCTGGCGGCCGAAACCCTGCTGTGCATCCGCCAGTTCCGACACATTCACGGACGCAGGGAAACCGTTCTCGAACAGCACCGCCGTCTACAGGACTTTATCCGGACGCGTGATGAAGCCAGCTACCTCACCGAGATCGAATGGCACCTGAAGAACTCCGTCCCCATGTTGGAAGCAGCGCGAAAGCACGCAATTCCTGATCTCGTGCCAATACCTGCTGCCAACGCCAACTAACAAGCCACAGAGCCATCCAACGAGCAATCCATTACCGAAAGAGAGAACCAATGAGCCTCGTATCTGACGTCACTACGCCCCTGATTGCGGCAGACCCCGACAGCCTCCGGCAGGCAGACGCCGTCATCCGCTCCATCAACCTTCCGAGCTCCGGGATCGCCGTCCAGGACCCCGCCACGGCCGAGACCATAGCCCATGTCCCCGACCATGATGTTGAGGCTGCACTGGAGGCTGTGGGGAAGGCCGACGCGGCAGGAGCTGCCTGGGCAACGAGCAGCCTTCGCCAGCGCGCCGACGTGCTGCACGCCTGGTACGACAAGCTCGTTGCACACACTGAAGATCTGGCACACCTGATTTCGCGCGAAATGGGCAAGCCGCTCGCGGAGGCCCGCGGCGAGGTCAAGTACGGTACCGACTTCGTCCGCTGGTACGCCGAGGAAGCAGTCCGCCCCGCAGGAAACTTCCGGGAAACCCCCGACGGCGGTGCGAGCCTCCTGACCCGCCGCTCCCCCGTTGGCCTGGCCGTGCTGATCACGCCGTGGAACTTCCCCCTGGCCATGGCAACCCGGAAGATCGCACCGGCCCTGGCAGCAGGCTGCCCCGTGGTCATCAAACCCGCCACCCTCACACCCCTGACCACCTACTTCGCGGTCCAGCTCGCCATTGAAGCAGGAGTGCCCGAAGACCTGATCCAGGTCATCACCACCTCAAAGTCAGGCGCTTTCAGCGAAGCCGTCCTGACTGACCCGCGCGTCCGGAAGGTCTCCTTCACCGGCTCAACCCCGGTGGGCCGCCAGCTCCTGAAGCTTGCCTCCCAGAATGTTCTCCGCAGCTCCATGGAACTCGGCGGCAACGCACCGCTTATCGTCTTCAACGACGCCGACCTTCAGCGGGCAGTGGACGGAACCTTCGCAGCAAAGCTCCGCAACGGCGGGCAGTCCTGCATCGGCGCCAACCGCATCTACGTCCAGGACGGGATAGCGGATGACTTCGTGGGCGCACTCACCGAACGCTTCGCCCAGATCACGGTCGGAAGCGGCCTCGGAAAGCAGACCGGGCTCGGTGCACTCATCGATGACCGTGCCGTAGCCCAAATGCAGGCCTACACCGACAACGCCGTCGCCCTCGGAGCAACACTGCTCACCGGCGGCCACGGCTACGACTCGCCCGGCAACTTCTTTGCCCCGACCGTGCTGGACCGAGTCACTGAAGATTCCGACGTCGCCCGGTCCGAGATCTTCGGCCCCATTGCCGCGATCCAGCGGTTCAGCTCAGAAGCCGAGGCAGTCAGCCGGGCCAACGCAACCGAATTCGGCCTCGCAGGCTATGTCTTCACCGAGAACCTCGACCGCGCCCTCAACGTCGCCGATCGTCTCGAGACAGGCATCGTAGGCATCAACCAAGGCGTACCGTCCAACGCTGGCGCCCCGTTCGGAGGCGTCAAGCAGTCAGGCCTTGGACGTGAAGGAAGCGCCGAGGGCCTCGAAGAGTACGAAAACATCCGCTTCTACAACGTGGCGCGACGCGAGACTGCCTAGCAAAAGTTGCCAGGACGCGCATACGGTCCGGGGACACCTGAATATGCGTGTCCCTGGACCGTTTGCGCATCCCCGGACCGTTTGCACGTCCCCGGGCCTAGACTTCGCCTGTTCGCAGCTTTGCCGATCGTGTGCCCCGGCTGTGCACCCGGAGGCTAGTCCCGCCGGGCCAGTCTCGCCATCTCGCGGGCCATAATTTTGGCTCGGGACTCCGGAGTGCGTGCCTTAAGCAGCGGCAGGATCACGGCGTACCGCTCGGATCGTCCCAGCTTCTCAAAAGCAGCGTTCGCTGCCGCATCGGCGGCCAGGGCCTCCGCGAAACCGGGAGGGACGACGGCGGTGCGTTGAGACTCATAGGCAGCCTCCCACCGCCCATCAGCAATAGCAGCCTCGATCTCCGCGAATCCGGACTGTTGCATCCGCCCGGCCGCTATCAGTTCCTCGGCCTTAGCCACGTTGACCCTCGACCAAGAGCTCCTCGCCCGGCGTCGCGAGTAGCGCTGGAGGAATGACACTGCGTCGTGGGACTTGCGCTGGCCATCAATCCATCCGTGGCAAAGAGCGACATCGAGCGCTTCCTCGATGGTGATCAGAGCCGTCCCCGAACGGCGCTTACCGATCAGCAGCCAGGCTTCAATCTGTTCATGCCGGTTGGCCCCGAGCCAGGACTCCCATTCTGCGGCGTCGCGGAACTCGAGGGCCTCCACGTCACTTCTCCCCGTGCGCAGTGATCGGCTGGTACTCCGTGGCGCCCATCGATTGCAACCGCTCCACAGTGGCCTCGAGGTCGTCCACATGCCAGTGCATTAGGGCCCCTCCGCGCATGATGGTGAATCCTCGCAGGCTCATTGGGTCGTTCCCTTCCCCGGAAACCAAGATGATGTGTATTTGCGTACCCTATGACGAGGAACCGGCAGAATGCACGCACTTACCGAAAAACCGCGTATGGACTCAGGACCTCCAGCTACGCGGTGAATGATGTGATGAGGAACAGAAGGCCGGGCAGGTAAAACACCCCTGTGATGGTTTGCAGCGTAATGGTTGATGCCATCAAGGAAGAGTCTCCCCCGAGTGCCTTGGCCATGACGTACGCCGAGGATGCCGTGGGCAGGGCCAGGAAGAGGACGACGATGCCCGCCGGCGGCCCGGCCAACCCCAACAGCAGGCATCCTGCGACGGCGATTGCCGGCAGTACCAGGAATTTGATGGCGGACGCGTAGGCGATGGGGAGAACATTGCGCCCGATGTTGTTGACTTGGAGTCCTGCACCGACGCAGAGAAGTCCAAGGGGCAGAGATGCGCTGCCGAGCGCGCGGACAAGTTCTGCAATCCCTACCGGGAGTCCGACGCCGGTGAGGTTGAGGACGATTCCGGCGGCGCACGCCAGGATCAGCGGATTCGTACAGATGCTGCGGAAGGTTCCCGTGGCGGACAGCGGATTGCGCGCGTGGCGGGCAAAGACGATAGTGCAGAGAACGTTCACCAACGGGACGAGAATTGCGTTGGTGATCGCCGCCAGGGCCACTCCTTGTTCACCATAGAGGATGACGGCAATGGAGAGCCCGAGATAGTTGTTGAAGCGGATGCTTCCCTGCACCACTGAGGTAAAGGCCGGCCCGTCAAAGCGGAATCTCCGCTGCACCAGGGCCAGGGCCAGGGCAGTCACGATGACCGATCCGGCCAGAACCGGAGCCATCGTGCCAATCGGCAAGTCGGCCAGTTCGGTGGTCGCCGTCCCGTTAATGAACAGGGCGGGCAGGAGTACGAAGTAGCAAAGCTTTTCAGCCTGGGGCCAAAACTCGGGGGTGAGGAAAGTCCTCGTCTTCATTGCGAAGCCGCCACCGATTAATCCCAGCATTGGAAGCAATGCCAACAGGCTGTGGGCTATCACAGGACTTTGTAGTTCACGACGGCGGCCAGGAGGGTTTCGGTGGCCTCCCTTAACTGCATCGTGTGGGCGCCGCAGCGGCAGTGGGAATAGGTGACGGTTCCGGAAGACGTGGAGTGCTCGGATTGGATTTGCCAGTGATGTTCATGCATAAATCCAGCATCCTGTAATGGGTTGGTGCCGTTCAACCATTACACTAGAGGGATGGCCTACAGTCACGAAAATCAGGTGGGAGCCCAGCTGGCCGCCGCTCTGGTCAACGCCCCGGAAGGGCAGAACCTGGAAGCGCTGCTGCAGGACTTCAACATTCGCGAACCCATGCTGGACGCCAAGGCGGAGCAGGGTCTGCACACGTGGGCGGGCGAACTCAGACCAGCCTTTGCCGCCCAAAACGTGGATGAAAGATGCACCGCAATCAATTCCCTCCTTGATAGCGTCGCCGGCACCATCTCCTTGACCACCCATGACGGTTCCCGCCCCCACCTCCACCTTTTCCCTGAAGGCGATGACGTCCTGTCACGAGTCAAGGCTGTCACGGCGGGTGGCCTGGCCCTGTTCATGGCCTGGAGCGGCGGCGAACGGATCGGCAGCTGCGCACGGGCGACCTGCTTCAAAGCATTCGTGGACAATTCAAAGGCCGGACGGCAGCGGTACTGCAGCGCCCGGTGTGGAAACACCGATGCCGTAGCCAGGCACCGGCAGGCTGCTAATAAGGATGCTTCCCGCCCCATCCAACGAGCTGTCCAAACATCTCGTTAACCACAGCTGGCACTCGCAGGAACCACGGGTGCCAGCTGATGTATTTGAGGCCTAATGCCTACCGGGTTGCGGTGATTTCGGCTTCGAACTTGCAGTCCCGGGCGAGGCTTGCGACGCCTACGGTGGCCCTGACCGGAGGGTTTACGGAGAAGACCTCGCGGAAGATCTTCTCCATCTCGGCGAAGTCTGCCCAGTCGGTGAGGTAGCAGACGCACCGTACGACGTCCTGGAGGCCGAGTCCGACGTCGGTGAGCAGCTTTTCCACGCTGGCGATTCCCGCCGGGATGCCCTGCGCGGCGAAGGACGCGATGGCCTCTTCAACTGCACGCACCTCGTCAGCGGCCCATCCCCGGCGAGCGTCCCGGGATTTGCCGGCATGCCCGGGGTAGGTGAAGATCCCGGCAACATCCAGGCCCAGCCGAATCCATTCGGCAGCGAGCTCCCCGGCTTCCTGCGGGCGAACCTCGCCCCGGCGGGCTCCGTCGATCTCCACCAGCACGCGCAGGGGCCGCGGCGATCCCTCGGTGGCAAGCTGACACCGCTGTTTGCTACGAAGTCCTGCATCCGCTTGATGTTTGCGGCAATGACGTCACGGTCAATAAAGACCGCCGGAGTCTCTATCCCGCTTGGCGGCTGGAGCAGTGCCTGTTCCAGTTGGGTGTTCACCATGGCAGCGGCGAACGCTCGAAAAAGAAGCCGCCGGAAGGGCCCCCATCAGGCAAGGTGGCCAGCCAGACGGGAGTATCGGCACCACGCTCGACGGTTTGCGTCGCCTTGGGGCTCATGTCGGTCCGCGTGTAGCCGGGCGACGCTGCGTTGACCAGGACACCCTCGCCACGAACCTCAGCCGCGAGGACAACGGTCAACATGTTCAGCGCAGCTTTCGAGATCCGGTAGGCGGGAGATTCTGCATCGCCGGTCAGTCCCAGGGAGGCCATGTTGCTGGTCAGGTTAACGATCCGGCCATAGCCGGCAGCCCGCATGTGCGGCAATACAGCTCCGGCACACGCCCAGGCACCAATCAGGTTGGTATCCAAGGTTTCCCTGATCTTCTCGAAGCCGGGATCGGAAGGCACATGCTCCGGCCCGTCGATGGCAATCCCTGCATTGTTGACAAGTACGTCGATCCGGCCGAACTCCTCGATCACCTCCAGAACAGCCCGCTGGACCGAACCGGGGTCCGTGACGTCAAGTTCGACGGCGGAGCTGGAGTAGCCCTGCTCCTCCAGTTGCCCTGCCGCCTTTTCCCCGGCGCCCTTGTTCCTTGCACCCAGAACAACGTGGTGGCCGTGACCCGCGAGCTGCCGGGCTATCTCCAGCCCGATCCCGCGGTTGCCTCCCGTAATGAGGGCGACTTTGCCCTTCTGTTGAGAACTCATGCGTTTTCCTTTACAGCCCGAGGAGCTTATTGACTCGTCGAGGGAGTTGACGGTGGTGTAGTTGTAGGCGGGGCTGTGGGGATCGTAGCCGCCTGCTCTGCCGTGTATACAGCGTGGAAATCTGCGCCCAGCGGGGGAACGGATGATGAGCTTGTAGTTTTCACCCATGGTCTTCAGTGGCTCGATGACGCCATCGTGGGCTCCCCACGTCCTCAGAGCGGCGCCGAACTGCTTCCCCGGCGTCCTCATTGGGTTCGATATTTCATTTCCTGAGACGCGGTTCCATGCATCATGGACCACCTGCTCGTAAGGGTAGTAGTCGCGGCACACCTGGCGTAGCGGAACTATCGCCAATCGCGCATGAAGGATTTATTTGCTCTTCGGGTACACGGCCTGCAAGGAGGGGACGGGTCGCCGCCTCAGTCTGGTAGTTGATGAGGGTGCCGTAGCAGTCGAAGGAGACGTACTCGGGCCGAAAGCTGGGGGTTGTCATACCGCGACTCTAGGGAGGTGATTGTTAACAGTCAACAGCTTCAGCAATATAAACGTAATGAGAATCGTTATGGCGTAGCCATTTATCCTTTCCCTCTTGACGACAGGCGCCAAAGGGGAGATTATGTTTCGTATACGATTTCATACTCGATGAGGAGCGAACCTGTGCAGCAGGCCAATGGCGACACGATAGGCTCAGCCCGGAAAGTCATCGCTGTGCATTTGAACTACCCCAGCCGTGCCGCCGAGCGCGGACGTATCCCGGCCCAGCCTTCCTACTTCCTCAAGCCGCCGTCTTCCCTGGCCCTTGGCTCCCCCGATACTCCGGGAACTGTCGAGCGGCCTGCCGGTTGCGAGCTCCTCGGCTACGAAGGTGAAATCGCGCTGGTGATCGGCAAGCCCGCCCGCCGCATCAGCCTTGAGGACGCCTGGAGCCACGTCGAATGGGTGACTGCGAGCAATGACCTTGGTGTGTACGACCTCCGGTATGCGGATAAGGGCTCCAACGTCCGGTCCAAAGGCGGAGATGGCTTCACCCCCGTTGGCCCGGGCCTCATTCCCGCCGAGGCAGTGAAGCCCACACAACTTCGCATCCGAACCTGGCACAACGGGGAGCTCATCCAGGAGGACACCACAGCGGATCTGTTGTTCCCGTTTGCCCGCCTGGTCGCAGACCTTTCGCAGCTGCTCACCCTGGAGCCAGGGGACATCATCCTCACGGGGACGCCGGCGGGGGCCTCTGTTGCGGTGCCGGGCGACGTCGTCGAGGTTGAAGTGGATTCCCCTCAAACGGGGCACAGCAGCGGGCGCCTCACCACAACCGTTACGCAGGGAACGACGCCGTTCGCGGAATTCGGCGCCCTGCCCAGGACCGATGACGTTCAGCGTGAGGAAGCCTACGGCTCCAGGGCAGCCGCCGGCCTGCCGGAACTGAAATCCGTGCTGACTCCGGAGCTGAAGAAGAAGCTCGAAAGCGTTGCCACAGCCACGCTTTCCTCTCAACTGCGGAAGCGGGGCCTTAACAACGTCAGCATCGACGGGCTGCAGGCCACCCGTCCGGACCGGCGCGTGGTTGGCCTCGCCCGCACGCTTCGCTACGTGCCGAACAGGGAGGACCTCTTCGAGGCCCACGGCGGCGGTTTCAATGCGCAGAAAAGGGCCATCGATTCGGTGAATGACGGGGAAATCCTGGTCATGGAAGCGCGCGGAGAAAAGGGCACGGGAACGATCGGCGACATCCTCGCTCTCCGCGCCCAGATGCGCGGTGCGGCTGCCATCATTACCGACGGCGGCGTGCGGGACTTCTCGGCTGTGGCAGGACTGGAAATGCCCACGTACTTCGCCAATCCACACCCGGCAGTGCTGGGCCGGAAACACATCCCCTGGGACACGGACATCACCATCGCGTGCGGTGGCACCACCGTTCAGCCGGGTGACATCATCGTGGCCGATTCGGACGGCATCCTGGTGATCCCGCCGTCGCTCGCCGAAGATCTTGTTGAAGACTGCATCGCCCAGGAGAAAGAGGAGGCGTTCATTTTCGAGATGGTCAAGCAGGGGAACAGTGTGGATGGCCTGTACCCGCTCAACGCGGAATGGCGCCGTAAATATGAAGCATGGGAAGCAGGCAAGGTCTGATGACTGAAACCCCCACCGCCGCCACGGCTGTAATCACAGGCAGCAATACGGCCACCGCCACAGGCAGCAAGTCCCAGCAGGCCTACGACGCAGTCAAAGCGCGGATTGTTGATGGCACCTACTCCCCCGGCTATCGCCTGGTGCTCGCCAAGATCGCGGAAAACCTTGGTGTCAGCGTGGTCCCTGTCCGCGAGGCCATCCGCCGCCTCGAAGCCGAAGGACTGGTGACTTTCGAGCGGAACGTGGGCGCCACCGTTTCCGGAATCGATCCAACCGAATACCTCTACACCATGCAGACCCTGAGCATCGTCGAGGGTGCAGCCACTGCCCTGTCGGCTCCACTCATCGGCAGAACGGACATTGAGCGCGCCCGTGCTGTGAACGCTGAGATGCGTGAGTGCCTGAAACACTTCGATCCCGTCCGCTTCACGCTGTTGAACCAGGAGTTCCACAGTGTCCTGTTCGAGCACTGCCCCAACCCGCACATCCTCGATCTGGTCCACCGCGGCTGGAACCGCTTGGCTTCCCTCCGGTCCTCCACCTTCCGTTTCGTGCCCGGCCGCGCCCACGACTCCGTGGATGAGCACGAAGCCCTGCTCCAGCTCATCGAGTCCGGCGCCAGCGCTGACGAGATCGAAAAGGCTGCCCGCCTACACCGCTCCGCCACCCTGGACGCGTACCTGAGCCAGGCCAAAACCATCTGACAGCTCCACCACCGGAAGCAAAGATCCGATCAGCAGTAAGGAAACAACAATGACGTTCACTGCAGAAGAAACCAAGGCCCATTACGTGCCCCAGGACCTGCCCGCGCACATCCAGCACTACATCAACGGCGAGTTCGTGGATTCCGTCGGCGGCAAGACCTTCGACGTTCTGGACCCGGTGTCCAACCGGAACTACGCTACGGCCGCCGCCGGGCAGAAAGAGGACATCGACCTCGCCGTCGCTGCGGCCCGCGAAGCGTTCACCAACGGCCCGTGGCCGAAGATGAAGCCCCGCGAGCGCGCCCGTGTCCTGAACAAAATCGCCGACGCCGTCGAAGCCCAGGAGGGACGGCTTGCCGAACTGGAGACGTTCGACACGGGCCTGCCGATCACCCAGGCGAAGGGCCAGGCCCTCCGTGCGGCCGAGAACTTCCGTTTCTTCGCGGACCTGATCGTGGCGCAGTTCGACGACGCGATGAAGGTTCCCGGCTCGCAGATCAACTACGTGAACCGCAAGCCGATCGGCGTCGCCGGCCTCATTACGCCGTGGAACACGCCGTTCATGTTGGAGTCCTGGAAGCTCGCCCCGGCGCTGGCCACCGGGAATACGGTGGTTCTCAAGCCGGCTGAGTTCACTCCGCTCTCGGCATCGCTGTGGGCGCAGATCTTCAAGGATGCAGGCCTGCCGGACGGCGTCTTCAACTTGGTCAATGGCCTCGGCGAGGAAGCCGGCGATGCCTTGGTGAAGCACCCGGACGTGCCGTTGATTTCGTTCACTGGCGAGACCACTACCGGCCAGACGATCTTCCGCAACGCTGCGGCCAACCTCAAGGGCCTCTCCATGGAGCTCGGCGGAAAGTCGCCTTGTGTGGTGTTCGCCGACGCCGATCTGGATGCCGCCATCGACTCCGCCCTGTTCGGCGTCTTCTCCCTCAACGGCGAGCGCTGCACAGCAGGGTCCCGGATCCTGGTGGAGCGCCCCGTGTACGACGAGTTCTGCGAAAAGTACGCCGCCCGCGCGAAGAACATCGTCGTCGGCGATCCTCACGACCCCAAAACCGAGGTCGGCGCCCTGGTCCACCCGGAGCATTACAACAAAGTGGCGTCCTACGTGGAGATCGGCAAGTCCGAAGGTCGGCTTTTGGCCGGCGGCGGACGGCCGGAGCACCTGCCCGAAGGCAACTACATCGCCCCGACAGTCTTCGCTGATGTCTCCCCCGACGCGCGGATCTTCCAGGAGGAGATCTTCGGTCCCGTCGTAGCCATCACCCCGTTTGAGAACGACGACGAGGCGCTGGCTCTGGCGAACAACACCCGTTACGGCCTAGCTGCTTACATCTGGACGCAGAACCTGACCCGGGCACATAACTTCTCCCAGAACGTCGAGGCCGGAATGGTGTGGCTGAACAGCCACAACGTCCGCGACCTCCGCACCCCCTTCGGCGGAGTGAAGGCCTCAGGCCTGGGCCACGAGGGCGGCTACCGCTCCATCGATTTCTACACCGACCAGCAGGCCGTCCACATCACCCTCGGCTCTGTTCACACTCCTAAGTTCGGCAGCATCGAAGCCTCGGCCGCCAACGAGGGCTAGCCTGTACGGCTGCCGTCCCCTACCTCCTCAAAGAAGAGAGAATCACATGACCAACTCTGTTCCCACCCCCACCGTTCCCGCTCCGGACATCGTGCGCTGCGCCTACATGGAAATCGTGGTCACGGACCTCGCCAAGTCCCGCGCGTTCTATGTCGACGTCCTGGGCCTGCACGTCACCGAAGAAGACGAGAACACCATCTACCTGCGCTCCCTCGAGGAGTTCATCCACCACAACCTGGTGCTCCGCAAGGGCCCCATCGCCGCCGTCGCAGCGTTCGCCTACCGGGTGAAGTCTCCAGCAGAGGTTGATGCTGCTGAGGCGTACTACAAGGAACTGGGCTGCCGCACCGAACGCCGCAAGGAAGGCTTCACCAAGGGCATCGGCGATTCCGTGAGAGTCGAGGACCCGCTGGGGTTCCCCTACGAGTTCTTCTACGACGTGGTGCATGTGGAGCGCCTCACCCAGCGCTACGACCTCTACTCCGCCGGCGAGCTTGTGCGCCTGGACCACTTCAACCAGGTCACCCCTGACGTCCAGCGGGGCCGCAAATACCTGGAGGACCTCGGCTTCCGCGTCTCAGAAGACATCCAGGATTCCGACGGCGTTTCCTACGCCGTGTGGATGCATCGCAAGCAGACTGTGCACGACACAGCACTGACCGGCGGCAACGGCCCGCGCATGCACCACATCGCCTTCGCCACTCACGAGAAGCACAACATCATCCAGATCTGCGACAAAATGGGCGCGCTGCGCATCAGCGACCGGATCGAACGCGGCCCCGGCCGGCACGGCGTATCCAACGCGTTCTACCTCTATATCCTGGACCCGGATGGGCACCGGATCGAGATCTACACCCAGGACTACTACACCGGGGACCCGGACAACCCGGTGGTGACCTGGGACGTTCACGATAACCAGCGGCGCGATTGGTGGGGCAACCCGGTAGTGCCCAGCTGGTACACCGAGGCTTCCCTGGTGCTGGACCTGGACGGCAATCCGCAGCCTGTGATCGAACGCGAGGAAAAGAGCGAGATGGCAGTGACCGTGGGCGCGGACGGGTTCTCCTACACCCGGGAGCCGGGCCAGGAATCCGGCGGTTCCACAGAAAAGACCACCGGGTTCAAGCTCGGAGCGCAGGTCTAGCATGCTGGATGCCAAGACGATTGAGGCCATTGCGGACGAACTGCTGGAGGCCGGACGTTCACGGACTCCCGTGCCCCGGCTGACTTCCCGCTATCCGGAGATGACTGTGGAGGACTCCTACGCCGTCCAGCAGCTGTGGCGCCGCCGGAATGAGGATGCCGGCCGGACCCTGGTTGGGCGGAAGATCGGCCTCACGTCGAAGGCCATGCAGGCCGCCACCGGGATCACTGAGCCGGACTATGGCGCCATCTTCGATGACATGGTGCTGGAAACGGGCTGTTCGGTTGAATGGGACAGGTACACGCACCCGCGGGTGGAGGTGGAGCTGGCGTTTGTCCTGAAGGACGGGCTCAAAGGCCCGGGCTGCACCATTTTCGATGTCCTGAAGGCCACCGAGTACGTGGTTCCGGCCCTGGAGATCCTGGATTCCCGGATTGAGATGGAGGGCCGGACCATCGTGGACACCATCGCGGACAACGCCGCGATGGGGGCCATGGTGGTGGGAGGCCGGCCGGTCAAGCCCGACGCCGTCGACCTGCGCTGGGTGGCGGCCATTCTCTACAAAAACCAGACCGTGGAAGAAACCGGCGTCGCCGCAGGCGTCCTGGACCATCCCGCCAACGGCGTCCACTGGCTGGCCAACAAGATCGCCGCCCACGGAGACAGCATGAAGGCCGGCGACATCATCCTCGCCGGGTCCTTCACCCGGCCCTTGTGGGTATATAAAGGGGACACCGTCCATGCCGACTACGGACCGCTGGGGAGTGTCACATGCCGCTTCGACTAGAATCGGACAACACCTTTCGGGATGCGCTGCGCCATCAAAAGGGTAAAGCCGGCCGCCCGCTGGCGGGCATGTGGGTCTGCTCCGGCAGCCCGCTGGTGGCCGAACTCTGCGCGGGCTCCGGCCTCGACTGGCTGTTGGTGGATGCCGAGCACAGCCCGAACGGCCTGGAATCAATCCTCGCCCAACTCCAGGCCATCCACGGCTACCCGGTTCATACCCTGGTGCGGCCGCCAGTGAACGACACCGTGCTCATCAAGCAGTACCTGGACCTGGGCGTCCAGAACCTGCTGATCCCCATGGTGAATTCGGCTGCTGAAGCTGAGGCTGCAGTGGCCGCCACCCGTTACCCTCCCCACGGGGTCCGCGGGGTGGGCTCAGCCTTGGCCCGCGCCGCCCGCTGGAACCGCATTCCGGATTACCTCGCCAGGGCCGGTGAGACCATAAGCATCACTGTCCAGATTGAGTCCACAACGGCAGTGGATTCGGTGGCGGAGATCCTCGCCGTGGAGGGTGTGGACGCCATCTTCCTTGGCCCCTCGGACCTCGCGGCTTCCATGGGTGTGCTGGGACAACAGGAACACCATGAGGTCCGTACCGCCGTCGAACATTGCCTCGGAGCCGCGAAAGCGGCAGGTAAACCGGCCGGCGTGAACGCCTTCAACCCCGATACCGCACGCCACTACCTCGACAACGGCGCCAGCTTCATTCTGGTGGGGGCGGACGTCGCACTGCTGGCCCGCGGCTCCGAAGCCCTCGCCGCAGCTTTCATCAAGCCAACGGAAGAGCCAAAGTCTGAAAGCTACTGACGCTCGCCTTAGCTGGCAGGCGCCCTGGTGAGTCGTGTCAGCGGGCGGCTGCAATGATGGCGTCGAACACCCGCTCCGGATCCTCGGCGATGCGGTTCAAAACATAGAGCCACCACTCGCCGCCGAAAATGGAGTATTCACGGGTAGTGAAGCCTTCAGCATGCAGGCGGTCCAGGGTGGACGTGCCCAAGCCCAGGAGCATCTCGAACTCCACATCCTTCGCCTCACTGAGGTTGGGGTGCCTTTCGAGGATTTCAGCGATCAGCGCGGCGTCATGGGTCGCGATGGAAACGGGATGTCCGGCGTCGATGATCAGCCCGGCAAGGCGCAGATAATTCTCTTGGAGTTCAGCGCTGCCACGCGGGTAAGCGATCCCTTCTGGTTCGAGGAACGCACCCTTCGCCAGCCTGATGGTTCCCGGTTGCTTCAGCAGACGCTCAAGATCCCTTTCGCTGCGGTGCAAACGGGCCTGGAGGGTGACGCCGACGTCGACCCTTTCCTCGCTGAGTGCCTCGTAGAGGTCAAGCACCAGATCGGCCCGATCGGAACCTTCCGCGGAGATCATCAGTGACGTTCCGAGCGGCGCCAAGGCGTCTGCCATCCGTCGCGCGTTCTCCAAGGCGAGCGCCGGACTGACAAGGGAGCCGACGTGGGAGAGGTCAAAGGACACCGTGGCAGGTATCCCCGCCTGCTTCAGCTCGGAAATCAGCTCCAGGAATACTCCCGTCTCGGCCTCTGCAACCTCGGCGTCGCGCACGCTTTCACCTGCGTACTCCAGACTGACCAGGTGACCCCGCGCCATGCTTCGTTTGGCAGCTTCAATGGCATCCCGGACCGTCTCGCCCGCCGAGTAGTTCGCCGCAATCTTCTGGGCAACAGCAGCCAGCGGTGGCGACGACATCACCCGCTGTTTCAGTTCCTCATCCAAAGCCCACCCGCGCAGCACATCTGCGGCTTTCTCCCGCGTGGCATCTCCCACAGAACACCCATTCCCTGCCTTGTTTGCCGAGCAGCGTTTATCCGCTCAGCGTTTATCCGATCCTAAAGAAAAACCCGGCCTTGGTCCGCCAGCGACGGTCATGTGAAGGCGAGTCTCGGCGGGCAGGCGTTTTGGTCCCTGGGTGGCTTGTTCCTGGTTGATTCGCCCGAGCAGCGCAGGATGGGGATCAAGGATTCCCATGAGCTGGCCCTGCAGGACTGGCTGGGAACGGCTGGATTCGACAGGGCCGAGGACTACTGGCCACGAAATCGGGCTGGCAGCGGCCGGAATGCGTAACTTTTGGCGGAACAAGGTGGCGAAGAATGCTGGCATCCCGCGCAAACATTGCCTCGGGACCAGCACTAGCCAGCCAAAAGTCACGCAATTCGGTCGGCGGTCCAGTTCCATTAGGCGTCACACGGAACAAATAGACTGGGGTTCATGGCCGTCACTGGAATATCCGCAACCAGACGATTCCTCCGCGGCCGGGCCCGGACCGGTCTGGTCAGGAGTAAGAACTCGCTGGTCCCTGCCCTCCAGATGACGGTGTGTGCGGTGGGAGCCTACGCCTTTGCCCAGTATGTCCTGGGCCACTCGGGGCCTTTGTTCGCGGCGACGTCCTCGTTGATTTCCCTCGGTTTTTCCCGCGAGCCGCGCCTGCGCCGGGTTGTGGAGGTAGGGCTGGGCTGCACCATCGGCATCGCCGTGGGTGACCTGCTGCTCCACTGGCTGGGCGACGACATTTGGGTGGCCGCCGTCGTACTTTTCGTCTCCATCCTGCTGGCAAGATTCCTGGATGGCGGCAACATCTTCACCACCCAGCTGGGGCTGCAGTCCCTGCTGGTGGTGCTGCTGCCGGCGCCGGCGGGAGGGCCGTTCACCCGGAGCCTGGACGCCGTAGTGGGTGGGCTCTTTGCCTTGCTGGTGACCATCCTGGTGCCCAAGGATCCCCGCCGTGAACCCCGTAAGGACGTCCGGAAGCTGCTGCATGAACTGGCCGAGGTGCTGCGTGAGTGCGCCTCTGCCCTGACCTACAGCGACTCCACCCAGGCATGGCATGCTCTGGTCCGTGGCCGTAATTGCCAACCGCTGGTGGATGCCATGCGCCAGACCCTCCGGGCTTCCGGCGAAGTAGCAACCCTGGCTCCGGCCTACCGCAGGCATCGCGATGAGCTCGACCGGCTCGAACAATCGCTGGACTACATCGACCTTGCCCTCCGTAACAGCCGGGTGTTCGCCCGACGCCTCACGAGTGCCATCAATCATGCAGCCCTCTCCGATGAGGCAACGGAAAACCTCGCTGAGGTGCTGCGAGAAACAGCGGACGCCATCGATGAACTTTCGCTGGGTCTTGGCGAGGTTCACGACGGCGTTCGTCGCGCCCATTTGCGCGCCGCCCGTAAAGATCTCAGTTACGTCGCCGGAAGGCTGCACCCCCGGATGCTCGACGTTGACCGCTTGGAAGGCGAAACCGTGGTGATGCTCTTCCGGCCGCTTATGGTTGACCTGCTCGAGGCTACGGGGATCGATTCAAAGGAAGCCCGGGACCTGCTGCCGCCACTGCAGGACGAGAGCTAGCTGCAGGACAGGGCTAGCGCCGGCGGACGCCTACCGCGCTTCCCTCCGGTGCCGGGGATTGCTCTCCGGCGGGAGACTCGTCATTTTCCACCTGCTGCCCGGTTTCCTTCCCGCCCTCTTTCGGGCCCGGCGGGTAGCCTGCCTTGCGTCCGGCTATCACCGCAACAAGCGCGATGGCGGCGGGCAGCGCCGCTGCGACGGGAACCAAGAGCGGCCCGGCCAAGGACAACGCCAGCCCGCCATATGCCGCCCCTATGGCGATCCCCAACTGGGTGGCCAGTACCATCAGTGAATTGGCGGCGTCGCTATGTTCCTTCCCAGCCCGAAGAATTGCTGCCTGGTTGTAGATGCCGCAGGCGCCCAGGGCCGCTCCCCAGACGGCCATCAAACAATATGCGCCTGGCAGCGTGGTGCCCGCCCAGGGCAGGAGCAGGCAGGCAGCCACAACAGTTCCTGCGGCGGCGATCAGGGAACGCCGTGGCCGGGAGTCAACAGTCATGCCGGCGATCCAGAGCCCGGCGAAGCTTGCTGCCCCCACCACGGACAGGGAGATGCTGATGGCCTGGGACGGCAATCCCGCAGCGAGAATGAAGGGTGCAATGTAGGTGAAGATTGCAAAGCGGGCGAAGAGCATCAAGGGCCAGGCCATAGTCACCGATTTCACGCCGGGTTGGCGGATGGCCCGCAGCACTGACGGCGGTTGTCCCTTGCGGCTGCCCCGGACTGATGGAAGCAGCCAGAGGGCCAGCAGGGCCAGCACAGCTCCGGTGGCCGCCATGATCAGGAAGGACGTGCGCCAGCCTACCCAGGCCCCCAGCGCCGTTCCCGCCGGTGCGCCAAGGGCAAGGCCGAGACTGTTCCCGCTGAACACAACGGCCATGGCCCGTCCGAGCATGTGCTCGGGCACCAGCGCCGCGATGTATGGAGCCATGGTGGACCACAAGAGTCCGTGGGCCACGCCGCCAATAAGGCGGGCCACCACTGCTACGGAAAATTCGGGACTGAGGGCAAGGAGCACATTGCTCAGGGCGAAGGTCACCACCAGGCCCAGTAGCAGCGCCTGCCGCGGCAGGCGTGCACACAGCCGCGCCATGGGCAGTACGGTAACCACCACAATGCCGGCATAGGCCACGGTGAGCAGCCCGACCTGTGATTCGCCGACGTCGAAGTCCTCAGCCATCTGCGGCAACAGGCCCGACGGCAGGAGCTCGGTTGTGATGGCAGTAAAACCGATGGCGGCCAGAACGAGCATGGCGGCAAGCGGCAGCGATTCTGTTTTTGAGGCGGCTTTCGCGGTGGCTACAAAGGGCACGTTCAGATCAATTCCGGCTCGCAGGATCGCTTAATAAGTATGCTTACAATCCAAAGTATCCGGGTCTGAGAGGTGAGGTCAACGGGCAATGCCAGCATTACGGAACGCAGTGAACTGCCGCTGTGAGCCTGCCTTCCGATTCCGCCGGCGCGAAACTTGTCCGCCCCCGCGGCTACTGTGTACCCATGGCAACCAAGACTTCCCGGGCGTCCAAAGCCCCGGCCTATAAGTGCGCCGAATGCGGCTGGACCACCGTCAAGTGGGTGGGGCGTTGCGGCGAGTGCCAAGCCTGGGGAACAGTTGAGGAGACCGGTGCAGCTGTTGCGCGTACGACGGCGGCCGCCACAGTTGTCGAGCCCGCCCGCCGAATCGCTGAGGTGGATGCCACCACGGCCGCTTTCCTGCCGACCGGCGTTGACGAACTGGACCGCGTGCTGGGTGGAGGGCTGGTTCCTGGAGCGGTGATCCTGCTCGCGGGAGAACCAGGCGTGGGAAAGTCCACTCTTCTGCTTGATGTTGCCGCCAAGTTCGCGCGCAGCGGCCAGGACGTCCTGTACGTCACCGGCGAGGAATCCGCCGCCCAAGTAAAACTCCGGGCCGAGCGGATCGATGCTGTGGCGGACTCGCTTTATCTCTCCGCGGAAACTGACCTCGGCCAGGCCCTGGGCCAGGTGGAGAAGGTGGAACCCCGCCTGTTGGTGGTCGACTCGGTCCAGACCCTCAGCAGCGCCGACGTCGAGGGGAGCTCGGGCGGGGTTTCGCAGGTTCGCGAGGTGGCGGCGTCCATCATCGCTGCAGCCAAGCGGCGCAACATGACCACCCTGCTGGTAGGCCACGTCACCAAGGACGGCTCAATTGCGGGTCCTCGGCTCCTGGAGCATCTGGTGGACGTCGTCTGCCAGTTCGAAGGCGAGCGCCATTCCCGGCTCAGGCTGTTGCGGGCAGTCAAGAACCGGTATGGCCCAACGGACGACGTCGGCTGCTTCGACCTGACCGAGGACGGCATCGTGGGCCTTGCCGATCCCAGCGGGCTATTTGTCACTCGCACCAAGGACCCCGTGTCCGGTACATGCATCACCGTGACCATGGAGGGTCGCCGCCCCCTGCTGGCCGAGGTCCAGTCACTGCTGGCCGAGAGCGCCAACTCGCAGCCGCGCAGAGCCACCAGCGGGCTGGACAGTTCACGGGTGGCGATGCTGCTGGCTGTACTTCAGCAGAGGGCCGGATGCTTGCTGCACAAGGACGACTCCTACGTGGCCACGGTAGGCGGGGTGAAGCTGAGCGAACCTGCTACTGACCTGGCCATTGCTCTCGCGGTAGCCTCGGCCAAAGCCAAGAAGCCGCTCCCCCAGCGACTCATTGCATTCGGCGAAGTGGGCCTGGCCGGTGAGGTCCGCCCCGTCCCCGGCATCAACCAGCGAATCCACGAAGCCCACCGGCTCGGCTTCACCCACGCAGTAGTCCCACTGAGCCCTAGCGGGCCCGGCACGGTTCCGGCTGGTTTCTCGGTCAGGGAAGTGGGGCACCTGACTGAGGCACTGGGGTTGCTGATCAGCTGACTGGCTGGCCCTTGGCGGCGGCTATGTGGCGGGCGTAGGCCAGTCCGCTGTCCTTGATGGTGCGCTCCAGGGTGTCGTAGTCCACTCGCACGATGCCAAAGCGCTTTCCGTAGCCGTAGGACCATTCAAAGTTGTCCAGGAGCGACCACACAAAGTATCCGCGGACGTCAGCCCCCTGTTCCATGGCCTGCCTCATCGCTTCAATATGGTCCAGGATGAAGTTGGTCCGCTCCAGGTCATGGATTTTCCCGTCAGGGCTGAGAGTGTCCTCGTAGGCAGCACCGTTCTCGGTAACGTATAGCGGCGGCAGGGAAGGGTATTCCTTGCCCAGCCGGACGAGCAAGTGGCGGAGGCCGTCGGGGTTTACTTCCCAGTTCATCGCTGTCCGAGGCAGGCCCCTGCTGGGGAACGTGATGTCTTCCGAACCCACCCAGGGTGAGGCAGCCTTCCGCTCCGCACCTCCGGAATGGCCGTCAATGTTCGGCTGGTCCGGATGCCCGCTGACAAGGTCGTCGTGATAGTGGTTCACGCCCAGGAAATCGAGCGGCGCCCCGATGAGCTCCATGTCTCCCGGGTGGATCAGCTCCGGAAGCCCGAAGGGTGTCAGGTCCCGCAAAGTGTCCTCCGGATATGCCCCGCGGAGCAGGGGATCAAGGAAAATGCGGTTCTGCAGTGAATCGAAGCGCCGGGCGGCATCCAGATCCACCGGATCATTGGGATCCCGGGGAATGGCGTTGCTCAGATTGAGGGTGATGCCCAAGTGCTGGGCGCCCAGCCGGCGCAGCTCATCCAGGGCAAGTCCGTGAGCCAGGTGCTGATAGTGGACAGCTGCAACCACTGCTCGAGGCTCCTGCCGCCCTGGCGCATGCACTCCTGAGCCGTAGCCGAGCAAGGCTGAGCAGAACGGCTCATTAAAGGTGGTCCAGTGCTGCACCCTGTCACCGAGTGCGGCATAAACGTCGTTGGCATACTCCACGAAGCGGTAGGCGGTGTCCCTGCTGGTCCAGCCGCCCTCATCCTCCAGCGCCTGTGGCAGATCCCAGTGGTAAAGGGTCAGCCACGGCAGGATTCCGGCCTCCAGCAGTTCATCCACCAGCCTGGAGTAGAAGTCCAGGGCCTTGGTGTTGGTGAAGCGATCACCCGGCCGCACCCGGGCCCAGCTGGTGGAAAACCGGTAGGAATCAAGCCCCAGCTCCTTCATCAGCTGCACGTCCTGCGGCATCCGGTGGTAGTGGTCAACCGCCCGTTCCAGATTGTCTCCATGGGCTATTGCACCCGGTAGGCGGGCGAAGGTGTCCCAAATGGAGTCTTCTTTCCCGTCCTCATGCCCGGCGCCCTCGATTTGGGCGGCCGCAGTGGCCGATCCCCAGATGAAGTCCTTTGGCCATGACTGCGCGTTTGAGCTGGTTGCCATTTGCCCAGTGTTCCACGAACCTACCGGAGCGACCAGTGCCTACCGCGCGGGATTTCGGGCCTGGCCTGAGCGGGGCAGACAAAGGCCCCGGTTGCTTGTTTTGCGAGCAACCGGGGCCTCAACGAGTGAACTAAGCGGTCTTGGGCTTGCCAGGAACAGCCAGTTTGAAGACCTTCGCCCACGATGACCCGACCTGCTTGAGCAGCGGGCCGGTGGTGTACGGAAGGTTGTAGCGCTTGCAGATCTCCTGCACCTTCGGGGCCACCTCGGCATACCTGTTGGACGGAAGGTCAGGGAAGAGGTGGTGCTCGATCTGGTGGGACAAGTTGCCGGTCATGAGGTGCATGAACTTGGAACCTGAGATGTTGGCGGAACCGATCATCTGGCGCACGTACCAGTCGCCGCGGGTCTCGCCTTCCACCATTTCCTCGGTAAAGGTGTCCGCGCCGTCGGGGAAGTGGCCGCAGAAAATCACTGCGTGGGCCCAGACGTTGCGGACGGCGTTGGCTGTGAGGGTGCCGTAGAGCGCCTGCTTCCCTGAACCGGTGAGCATGGCTGCGGCAGGGGTAGCGGCGTAGTCCTTGGTGAACTGCTTGAGTGCCTTTTTCCCAAGGGCCTTGAGGTCCCGCATCAGGGCTTCCTTGGTCTTCTTTCCTTCCTGGTAATCAGCGAGTTCGAGGTCGTAGATGGCGATGCCCCACTCGAAGACGGGAGCCAGAAGCGCGTTGTACAGCGGGTTGCCCAGGTTAAAGGGCTTCCATGGCTGGTCGGCGTCCATGCGCAGCAGGTTGTATCCGACGTCGTTGTCCTTGCCCACAACGTTCGTCCAACGGTGGTGGAGGTCATTGTGGGTGTGCTGCCAGGAGCGTGCCGGGGTGACGAAGTCCCATTCCCAAGTGGTGGAGTGGATGTCCGGGTCACGCATCCAGTCCCACTGGCCGTGCAGGATGTTGTGGCCGAGCTCCATGTTTTCCAGGATCTTGGCGAAGCTGAGCAGCGTGGTACCCGCCACCCAGGCCTTCTTGTTCTTGCTGAAGAGAAGGGCTGCCCTGCCCGAAATCTCCAGAGCGCGCTGGATCTTGATCATCCGGCGGATGTAGTCGGCATCCGAGCTCCCGCGCTTGCCGAGAATATCATCCTTGATGGCATCAAGTTCACGGCCCAGCTCCGCCACCTGTTCGTCGGTGAGGTGGGCCGCAGCGGGTGGACGTACCAGCGGACTGCCGGTTGTTGCAAGCGCGCCGGGGCGCGTTTTGGCCCCTGCCGGAGCTCCGGCTGCCGTTGCCTCGTGGGTGCGATTTGAAACAGTTGTCATTCGATGTTGCTCCTCAGATGTCGAGGTTAACGGGTCCGGCGGCTGCCGAAACACACGTCTGGATCAGTTGGCCCGGTTCGCCATGGACTTCACCGGTGCGGAGGTCACGGACGTGACCTGCGCGCAGTGGAATGAGACAGCTGTGGCAGATACCCATGCGGCATCCGCTGGGCATCAGCAGGCCGGCGTCTTCACCGACGTCGAGAAGAGGAGTGGCGCCGTCAGCCTCAACTTCGCGGTCGGAGGCCTCAAAGGTGACCAGTCCGCCGTCGTGCGCGTCACCGCCGGCGAGGCTGGTGGTGAAGCGTTCGATGATGAGGTTCACCGGGTCAGCGGCAAAGGGCCCCGCGGGAGACTTGCCTCCGTTCCTGGCAGCGGTAGCAGCCTCGGCCGACCACAGCGACTCGGCGTCGTCCAGGAAACCCTCGGGCCCGCAGGCATACGCGGCACGGCCGCGCCAGTCGGGGCAAAGCGCATCCAGCTCTTTCGACGAGCTGAAGTCGAACCTGCCACGTTCGCTGGTGTACCAATCGGTGACCAGCAGGTTCGGGAACTGGTCCGCGAGTTCAGCCAGTTCCTCCCTGAAGATACTGTCAGCTGGAGTCCTCGCTGAGTGGATCAGCACGACGTCCGAATCAGGACGGTGCGGCACCAGCGTGCGGATCATGGACATCACGGGGGTGATCCCGGCGCCCGCGGTGAGCATCAGCAGCGGCCGCGGATGCTCGGGGAGCACGAAATCGCCCTGTGGCGGCGCGAGGAAGAGGACGTCACCGGGCCTGGTGTTGCGGACCAGGGCGCCTGATACTGCCCCGACGTCGGACACAGTAATGGCAGGATCCTGCCCGGCGGGAGCACTGAGTGAATACGAGCGCCAATGGAAGACACCATCAAGCTCGACGCCGATGCGGGCCCATTGGCCGGCCTTGTGGGCCTGCCAGCCGCGGCCGGGACGGAAGAAAATTGTGGCGGAATCGGCGGTCTCCGGAACCACCCTGGTAACCACGCCGCGAAGTTGTCGCGTGGAGAACACAGGGTTGAATAGCGCCAGGAAGTCTTCTGGAGCTAGCGGGGTTGTGAACAGAGATGCGGCGCGCGCCAGCTTACGGAGCCGGATCATAGTCCTAAGCTTATGTCGGAACGAGGCATATTACTTCTCCCAGGGAATACGATCGAACGTTCTAAACTGTTCCCCCGAAACAACTTATGGAAGTCTCTCATGAACCATCCCTCCAAGAAGAGTCAAGCCACCCCGGCCCATGAACCTCCCTGGCTGGAGCTTCCGGCAGAAGTCAGCGAAATACTGCGGCCTCTGATGCCAGGCATTGTTGAGGCAATAATCGAATCCGTACCCCAATTGGTGCCCGCTTATGCACGTCCCATTGAAGGACGTTTTGGCCGCGGGCTGCGCCGGGGAGTGGGAGCGGCCCTCGATCAGTTCCTCCAGCTCCCCGGCACCAGACTGCCCGCACTGTCCGAGGAAAGCAGGCAGCTGGTTGCCGGCCTGGGAAGCGGGGAATTCCGGCAGGGGAGGAGCATGGATGCCCTCCTCAGCGCGTATCGCATGAGCGCCAGAGTGACGTTCCGGGAGATGTCGAGGATCTCCATGGACCGGAACCTGGGGCTGAACGTGGTTGTGGCCCTCGGCGAATCCATCCTCGCCTACATTGACGAGCTGTCCGCCGTCAGCGCAGAGGCATTTGCATTTGAACAGTCCGAGCGTGCCGGAGCTGTGGAACGGCGGCGCACCGAACTCTTGGAACTCCTGTTGTCCGGCCAGGCCGATGAGGCTGCCCTCCGGCAGAAGGCCTCCATGGCGGACTGGGCCATTCCTGAGGAGCTGAGGGTGGTGACCATGCCGCTTGACCGTACCGTCGGGCTCCGGCTCCAGCTTGGCGCCGGAACGCTGGTGGTGGAGCGCGAAACCGACGTCGTGGCACTCGTTCCCTCCCGCAACTCCCCCGCAACCCGCGGACAGCTGGAAAAGGCACTCCGTGGACGCTCCGCCGCTGTTGGGCCTGCCGTCGGCTGGGAAAAAGTGCCTGATTCCCTGCGGCTGGCGGTTCTGGCCGCCTCGGTTTTGCCACCGCGCGAAGGACCGGAGGAAGGTCCGGTGTGGGCCGACGACCACCTCTCCAAGATCATCCTTGGTTCCGAACCGTCGGCGATCGCTGAACTCGCAAACCGGCGGCTGGCCCCCTTGGAGGCCTTGCGCCCGGCCCAACGCGAGCGGTTGGCGGAGACGCTCCTGTCCTGGCTGCGGCATTGGGGCCAGCGAGGCCCCGTTGCCGCCGAGCTGGGCATCCATCCACAGACAGTGGGCTACCGGGCCGCCCAGCTCCGCGAACTGTTCGGCGAGGATCTTGAGGATCCGAAAGCACGCTTCGAGCTGGAGTTGGCCCTGCATGCGGGGCGCAGGTGAGGCGTGTCAGGCGCATGGCTAACTTATGACTGAGCTATGAGCGGTATCCCGTGCGTTCCGGCCCTACGGACTGAGAGCCTCGGAGGAGGACGGACATCGTATCCTCGCCGCAGGACTTTAATCCGGGCAGCAGCATTCCGGCGGCATGAAGCTGCCTGCTGCGGATTGCCTGCTCCACGGCCAGGGCCAATCTGGCTAGGTTAACGGCGCCCAGCATTTCGCTGGAGGACCTGAGACTCAGTGCAGCGTCCATGGCCTGGTCCCAATCATTAACCCGGATGGAGTGAGCCAACCTTCCGTATCGCCCGGGCCACATCTCCGTGTAGGTGCGGATGAAACTTGTGTACCCGGCAGGATCTGCGACGTCGTCGCGCAACGTTGACTGGACGGTCCAGGATACGAGGGGTGGCTTTCCGATATGAGGCTTTCTCACGTAGCGTTTCTCCGTATTCATTGCGAGAGGTGCTCGCCAGGTTGAGTAGTTTGGCCGCCAGATCCCGCCATCCGACACCTTTACAACCCCGCGAGACGGAAATCATGACGGACTCCGCGCTTCCTGTTGAGGACTTTCACGTCACGAATGGCTTCCAGAATGGTCAGCGTCACGATCCGGACTTACGCGCGTCAGTCCCGTATGAGAGCTGCCCCTGTGAATCCCGTCCTGCAGCTGGTGCTTGCGGATAACCGGGGCGACTGCATGAGTCTTGGCCTGTTTGCCCCCCACGTCAGTTCACTTTCCGGCTGCCCGGATGGCCCTGAGCTGCGGGAAGAGGTCATCGGGCAACTCGTGACCGCCCTGAAAACCGGGCTCCTCAGCGTTGGAGACATGATCGGCACGGACCATTTTCCTTGGCCGGACACGCCCGCTCAAATCATCGCCTGGATAGGGGCGGTATGGCCCGATGACACTCTTCCCTCCTCCTTCGAAAGGCTGCAAAACATCTGCTGGCTGGCGAATACGCCGGCAGGAGATCAGGCTGCAGGTGTCTCGCCAAAACTTCCCCCACACGAGTTGGCATCAAAGGATGAAGTCCCGGCATAGGCACTGGGTTCAAGGAAAGAGCAGGCGCTTGCTGCCGAAGATTTCCCCCATTGTCCAGGCGTCGAAACGGACCACGCGGGCTGTGCCTTCCATGGCCTCGAGGCTGACGCCCCCTCCGCCAAGCCGCGGATACACGCGTGCCGTGAGGGGTTTGCCGTTCGCAAAAATCTCGACGGCGGAACGGTCCACGATGACACGCAGCGAAACCCGCCCACCAGGCATGGGGACCAGTCCCTCCTTGGGATCAGTGTCGACGCCTCCTTCCAGGCTGCTCCGGGTCCGGTCCAGGCGCAGCGTGCCCTGACTGGGTGCCTCACCGCAGCGTTGACTGGCGTCCTCGCGGGAAAGCTCGACGGCGGTCTGCTCGATTGAGGTCCCGTCTCCATCCCGGGTCTCCAGCAGACCAAGGCGGACGACGGCGCCCGGGTCCAGTTCCAGCTCCAGCTCAACGTCCAGTTGGAGGCCCGAAACGCCGGTGACGACACGGGGTCCCGAGGTGGATTCCGTGATCACGGCCGGGCTCACACTCATGTGCTCCCGGCGGAGGGCAGCGACCTCGGGCACCGGAGCGAAGAACAAGGAACCGTCAGAGTCACGCGAAACAACCCGCGGGAGGCTCATCACTCCCGACCATCCCGCTTCCACGGAGGTATCCTCGCAGCGACCCTCCTGCAGCCATCCGAACATGATCCGGCGGCCCGACTCGTCCTGGAACGACTGCGGTGCGTAGAAATAACGGCCGCCGTAGTCGAGCCGGTGCAAGGCGTGCGGCTGGAACGCGTCGCCCGAGTATCGCCCCGTCCAGTAGAGGGGATGGTGCGTCACGCCGTCGTCCCAGGCCGAGAAGACCAGCACATGCGAATCCCGACCCGAAGCGCCCGAGGTGTCCGGAACCTGACCTGGTGCATCGCCGTCGGCACGGAACAGGTCCACGCACTCCCACATGGTGCCCGTCCAGTCGGGGTCTGTGCTGGTGCCCTGTGACGAGTCGCCGATGAAGAGCGGGCCAATGTACTTCCAGCTCCGCAGATCCGCCGATTCGTAAAGGAACGCCGTTCCGCCGCGCCCGCGGATGCCTGAGCCGACCAGCTGCCGCCACCGGCCTCCCTCCTCCCAGACACAGTGGTCGCGGTAGGCGGTGATGTCGACGTCGGCAGGTGGGGTGGCTATCACAGGGTTCTCGGCCAACTTGGTCCAGCTGAGCAGGTCCGGGCTCCCAATCGCGACACAAGGCAGCTCATGCTCCCCGTGCCGGCCGGAATAGACGATGGTGGGCGTGCCGCCGTCGTTCACCAAAACCCCGGACCAGCAACCGTCAGCGTCGGCACTGTCCGGACCGCCCGCAGACAGCGCCACAGGCTGGTCCTTCCAGGTAACCAGGTCCGTGCTGGTGGCATGGCCCCACTGGATGCGGTGATGGAAGGCGCCCTCGGGGTTGTACTGGTAGAAGAGGTGGTAGGTGCCACCCCACTGCGAAACGCCGTTGGGGTCGTTGAGCCAACCCGCCGGGGATACAAAGTGGAAGCGGGGCCGGAGCGGGTCGGCTGCCGCCCGGGCGACGAGTTCGTCCCGGGGCACTGTAGCCAGCGGGTGCGTAAGTTCTGTCATGCGGAAGCTCTGTTGCCGGTAGGTTCAGTTGCCAGGGCATGACCGCCAGCTCCAGCTTGCGGGCGGTATAGGTGGCAGCGCACCCAGTGACTGTTTTCGGGGTCGCCCACGCGGTGGCGAACAGGTTCCTCGGCCGAGCAGACCTGGTTTGGGTCGCCGTCGAAAGTGCAGGTGGCCGAAGCCATCACAGCCTGCCGCAGCTCGGCACGGCGGACGGGATCGTAGGATCCAGCCCGGGCCGGATCCGGGACGGCTGAGACCAGCAGTTGCGTGTAGGGGTGGGCAGCGTTGGCCAGGAGGTCCAAAGACTCACCCTCTTCAATGAGCTCTCCGGCGAACATGACCGCCGTCCGGTCCGCGAGGTATCGGGCCGAGGCGAGGTCGTGCGTGATGTAAAGCATGGAGATTCCCTGTTCATCGCGCAGCTTCCGCATCAGGTTCAGCACGCCGATCCGGACCGAAACATCCAGCATGGAGGTGGGTTCGTCGGCGAGGATGACCTGTGGTTCCACGGCAAGGGCCCGGGCAATGGCGACGCGCTGGCGCTGACCGCCGGAGAGCTCGTGCGGGTAGGAGTTCAGCATGTCCGCCTGCAGGCCCACAGTGGTCATAAGCTCCTCGAGTCGCTGCTGCGTCTCTGCCTCGGAGCTGCCGCCCTTCCGGTGGATTGCTAGGGACCTTCGCAGGAAGTGCTCCACTCTGTGGGCAGGATTCAGCGAGCCGAAGGGATCCTGGAAGACCATCTGCAGTTGGGAGCGGAAGGCTCGGGATGCCTGGAAGCGGTCGCGCTTGAGGACGTCGACGCCGTCAACGAGGATCTGGCCGGAGCTCGGCTTTTCCAGCCGTGCAACGCACCGGGCCAGGGTGCTTTTACCGGACCCGGACTCTCCCACGAGGGCCACGATTTCGCCCCGGCCAATGGCCAGGTCCACGCGGTGCAGGGCCCGGACTGAATCCCGGGAGAATAAACCACCTATTGGGAAAGACTTTCCTAGTCCGCGGACCTCGAGGGCTGGAGCTTCGGTGTCGGCGGAGGGGTCCTGGGATGACAGCACAGCGTGACTCATCGTGCCGCTCCTTCCATGATGGCGGTGTCAGCCGCTGAAGCGTCGGCACTGACGGGTGCCACGAAATGGCCGGGTGCGGCTTCGGTAAGGTCCGGGATGTTCCGGAACTTCACGCCGTCGGGTAGCCCCGTCAGCGGAACCCGCGGACCGGTGAGCGGCGGGAATGCACTCATCAGCGCCTGAGTGTAGGGGTGGCGGGGGTTGGAGTAGACGTCCTGGGCCTTGGCGGTCTCCACGATGCGGCCGCCGTACATCACGGCCATGCGGTGCGAGAGCTCCACCATGAGGGACATGTCGTGGGTGATAAAGAGGACGGAGAAGCCCAGTTCGCGTTGGAGTTCCTTGATTTGGGCCATGATTTCCTGCTGCACCACCACGTCCAGAGCGGTGGTGGGTTCGTCCAGGATCAAAACGGACGGTTTGAGCGCCACGGCCATGGCGATCACCGCACGCTGGCGCATGCCGCCCGAAAGCTGGTGCGGGTAGGACTTGAGGCGTGCGGAGTCGATCCTCACCAATTCGAGCAACTCGCCGGCTCGCCGCAGCGATTCCTTGCGCGAATAGCCCGAGTGTGTGGTGAAAATGTCCACGATCTGCTCGCCGATGGTCAGCACCGGGTTCAGCGAGTTCATGGCCGACTGGAACACCATGGCCACGTCCTGCCAGCGGAAGCGCCGCAGCTCCTCCGGGCTCATGGCCAGGACGTCCTTGCCGCCGAAGGAGATGCTGCCGCCGGCGATCTTCGCGGGATCCTTCAGCAGCCGCATGATCGAGTTGGCGATAGTGGACTTCCCGCAGCCGGACTCGCCCGCCAGCCCGAACACCTCACCGGTGCCGATGCTGAAGGAAACACGGTCGACGGCGGTTGTGGAGCGGGTGTCACCGATGTACTTGACGGTGAGGTTCTTGACCTCAAGGACGGGCTCGTGGGAGCCGAAGGAAACTTGGGAAACTGTCACTTTGCGGTGCTCCTTTCGCTAATTTTTGGGGCTTTGATCTTCCGCAGCCGTGGGTTGGTGACCTCGTCCACGGCGTAGTTGACGAGCGCCAGTGCGAACGCGACCAGCGCGATGCAGACACCCGAGGGAACAAAGACCCACCAGCTGCCGGTCAGTAGGGCGCCCTCATTGCCGGCCCAGAAGAGGTTGTTGCCCCATGAGACGGTGCTGACGTCACCCAGGCCAAGGAACTCCAGTCCGGCCTGGGCGCCGATGCCGTAAATCACGCAGGCCAGCAGTGTACCCATGACGATTGAGGCCATGTTCGGCAGGATCTCCCGGAACATGATCCGGCCCGCCCGTTCGCCGGACACCACGGCCGCGGCCACAAAGTCCTTTGAGCGGATGGACAGCGCCTGAGAGCGCAAAACACGTGCCGACCCGGCCCAACCGGTGACCACGAGGACCAGGATCACGGTTCCCAGACCCGGCGGCAGGAACGCGGCCAGGATGACAAGAAGCGGCAGTCCGGGAAGGAGCAGGAAGACATTGGTCACCAGGGACAGTGCTTCGTCAATGAACTTGCCAAAGTACGCCGAGGCCAGGCCCACCAAAATGCCGATGAAGGTGGATGCGAAGCCCACAGTCAATCCAACGAACAAGGAACTGCGGGAGCCGTGGACAGTCAGGGCAAGCACGTCCTGACCTTTGGCCGTGGTGCCCAGCCAGTGCTCGGGAGACGGTTCAAGCGAGGCCATCGCGGTGATCCGCGACGGGTCTCCGGGGAACAGCACGGGGGCCAGCAAAGCAAGCGCGATGAACACGAGCATCACGATCATGCCCACTAGTGCCTTCTTGTTGGTGATAAGCCCGTGGACGAAACTGCGGTTGGGCTTACGGGCAGTTGTGGGCTGAGTGGGCTGCTTCAGAATTGCGGTTGTCATGATGGGTCCCTCAGTTGCTGCGCACGCGCGGGTCGAGGCGGACGTAGAGGATGTCCACCATGAAGTTCGCCAACAGCACGGCGGCGGTGATGGTCAGGAACAGGCCCTGCATCAGCGGGTAGTCGAGGCCTTGGACTGCATTGAGGAGCTGGTAGCCAACACCGGGGTACGCGAACACCACCTCGGTGAGGAGCGCACCACCCACCACAAAGCCCAGCCCCATGCCGAAGCTCGTGACCGACGGCAACATGGCGTTCCGCGCTGCATAGCGGAGCATGATCCGGCCCGGCCGGAGACCCTTGGCCTCGGCCATGGTGATGTAATCCTCCGAATTCGTGGCGATCATGGTGTTCCGCATGCCCAACATCCAGCCGCCTATGGATACCAGCACAATCGTCAAGGCCGGCAGTACAAGGTGAGCACCGACGTCGCCGATGAACTCCCAGGTAAACGCGGGCTCCAATCCGTCCGTGAACGCGTGGCGGATCGGGAACCAGCCCAGCACCACGCCGAACAGGTACAGCGCACCCATCGCGAGCCAGAAGTACGGGAATGAACCGATAAACACCAGCACTGGCGGCAGCGCCGAATCGATCACCCCGCCCCGTCGCCAGGCCGCGAGGATACCGAGCAGGTTGCCCACGACGGCGGCAATCACCAGCGCGGTGCCCCCTAGCAGGAGGGTCCAGCCGATCTGGGACGAGATAACCTCGGTGACCGGAGTGGGGAAACGGGAAATGGAGACGCCCATCTGGCCGGTGAACACGTTTTGCAGGTAGCCGATGTATTGCTCCCAGAGGGGCCGGCTATCCACTCCGAGCAGCTTGCGCAGAGCGTCGATCTGTTCAGGCTGCAACCTGTCCTGGGAGCGGGCAAACATGCGGGAGACGGGGTCGCCGGGCATGAAGCGCGGGAGCAGGAAGTTCAGGGTGATGGATGCCCAGAAGGCGATCAGGTAGAAACCAAGACGGCGAAGGATGAAGCGCACAGTTTCCCTCCATTTCGGGAATTATGGAACGTTTGGGGCCACGCCCGGCTGGCTTGTCCCTCGATACGGCGAGGCGCCGCCGGGCGTGCAGTTCAGGGCTGGTCGCCGGGGTCGCCGGCGACCAGCGGCGGGTGGGCCCACGCCGCCCGGGTTCCCTGGCCGAAGCGAAGCGAGGCTAGGGAGGCGGTGGGTGGGCCCACGCCGCCCGGGTTCCCTGGCCGAAGCGAAGCGAGGCTAGGGAGGCGGTGGGGACTACTTGCGCGGTTCCAGCGAGGTCAGCACCAGGACTGTGGTGGGCGCACGGACCGAGAGGGTTGCGTACGGGTTGTCCTGGGTGGGCCAGCCGGTGAAACGGGTGTCGTTAAAGGCCCCCCATTCCGGGCCGGAGAAGAGCGGGACCAGCGGAGCGGCGTCGTTGTACTCTTCCTGCAGCTTGTTGGCGATGTCCTTCTGCTTGGACTCGTCGGACTCTGCCGCGAACTCGGCCAACAGGGCATCAGCCTTGGTGTCGCCGAAGCGGTGGTAGTTGTCGAACGTCTTGGTGCCCACCGGCTTCACGGTCGCTGTGCCCATGGACGTGTTGAAGTACTTGTACGGGCTGGGGTCGTTGGCACTCCACACAATGCCGGAGTCAAAGTCCCCGGTCTCGTAGCCAGCCACCACGGCTGCCCAGTCGGGCGAGTCAACGCTGACCGTCACGCCAACCTCGGCGAGGTTCTGCGAGATCACGTTGGCAACGGACAACCAGTCAGATGACGTCGCACCCACGGAGATCTTGAACTCAAACGGCTTGCCGTCTTTGAGCGTGCGTTTGCCATCAGCACCCTTGGGGTAGCCGGCCTTGTCCAGGAGGTCGTTTGCCGCCTGCACATCAAGTTTGGTCCAGGTGCAGTTGTCCTTGACCTCACTGTTCTTCCAGGTTTCGTAGTTGCCGGAGAGCCCTGTGCAATCGGCGGGCTTGGCATAGCCGCTCATGCCGATCTTGGTCACCTGATCACGGTCAACAGCCATGCTCAGCGCCTTGCGGACGTCAACATCGTTGAACGGCGCCTTGGTGGTATTGAGCTGCCAGTTGATCATGGCACCCGTGGCCGGGAACCAGTACTGACGGTGTTCCTTGTCCTTGGAGACGAACGTCTTTTCAATGTTCGGAATGTACTGCGGAGCCCAGTCCACGTCGCCGTTAGCAGCGGCAAGGTTGGCCCCATCGTTGCCCGCAAAGGCGAGCATCTTGATACCGGCTATCTTCTGCTTTTCCGGCTGCCAGTAGTTGGGGTTCTTCTTCAGCACGAAGGACTGGGCCTGGAAGCTGTCCACTTCTGTATACGGGCCAGTACCGACAGGCTTTGCGTTGGCGTCCTTCTCCGGGTCGGTTAGCGCTGACCAAACATGCTTCGGCAGGATGCTGAGCTGTCCGACCTCGTAGAGGGCCGGCGACCATGGCTTGTTGAAGTTGAACGTGACCTTGTTGGTGCCTTCAGCGGTTACCTTGTCCAGGTACTCGAAGCCGCCTTTGATCTTCTTCTGGAGTTCGAACGTGTAGGCGACGTCGTCGGCCACCAGCGGCTGACCATCGGACCACTTCACGCCGTCGCGCAAGGTGAAGGTGATGGACTTGCCGTCTTCGGCGGCCTTCCACTCCGTGGCGAGCCACGGCGTCGTGTTTCCCTTAGCGGGGTTGAAGATCAGCAGGGATTCGTAGATCGATTGCTGAACCATCGGATTCACGGTGGGGGCGAACGGGTTGAAGTTCTGTACGAACGTCCCCATGTCCTCACGCGGGATGGTCAGGAAGGCGTTCGCGTTCGCTCCTGCATCGGTGCCGGCGGGCTTGTTGACGGTGGCAACGCAGCCAGTGAGCAGCATTGCGCCTACCGCCAATCCGGCCGCTGCCACGCGGGCAGACCTCAGGTATCGGGGTTGTGTCATGATGGGTATCTCTTTCCTATCTTCATCAGCAAGGTGAAGGGGTGGGTAAGGGTTAGCTCTTCGAAATTGATTTCACGGTCAGACCGAAGAGCGTTCTAGCAGCGGACAGTCGACCAGTTGCTGGTCGGCAGTGATCGGCTGTCCTGCTGTCAGAGCGGCGAGCGTCCGGACTCCCAGAGCGCCCATTTTTTCGAATGGCAACGCAACCGTGGTCAGCTTTGGCCTGAGGTAGGCCGCAATCAGTTCCTGGTTGTCGAAGCCGATCACAGCGATGTCCCCGGGGATGGTCAGTCCCCGTTCTTTGATGGCGTCATATGCGCCCATCGCCATGCGGTCATTGAGGCAGAACAGGGCGGTTGGCCGTTGATCTTTTGGATAGCGGTCCAGGATTTTGCAGGCCGCCTCGTAGCCCCCATCCGCCGTCGCATGTCCGGACACCACCAGCTCCGGATCCAGTTCCAGCCCGGCGCCCGCGAGTGCTTCGCGTGCACCCTCCAAACGTCCGACGGCCGCCGGGATGTGCGGGTCCAGATTGATGACTCCGATCCTGCTGTGGCCAGCCAGGAGCAAACGTTCGACGGCAACCCTGCCGCCGGCGCGCTCGTCCGGGACGATCGAGGGCAGCTTCCCGTCCGCATCGAAACAATTGATCAGGACAGTGGGAACCTCGTGGGCGCTTTCCGGAACATGCACGCCGCGGTGGTATGTTGCCGCGTACAAAAGCCCTTCCACTCGTTGTTCCAGGAGCTTTTCAACGGCAGCATCTTCCATGCCTTGGTTGGGTCCTACGGCATCGGCCTGGTCGGAAGGGGCAATGAGAAGGAACCGGCGGTCAAGCCAGGCTTGGTCCTGGGCGCCCTTGATGACGTTCACTGCAAACGGAGCCGTCACGATTTCGGTGACGAGCCCGTACCAGTCGCTTCGCTGGGAGGCCAAGGCGCGTGCGCCGGCGTTTGGGCGGTAGCCCAGTTCCTGCACCGCCTCAATAATGCGCTTGCGGGTTTCCTCCGAGATATTGGCAGTAGACCGGCTGTTCAGAACGAAGGATACGGTGGTGCGGCTGACGCCCGCATAGTTCGCGACGTCGTTCATGGTGACGCCCCGAGCCCGCACTGCGGCCGCCTTCGTGATGGGGCCGTTCTTCGCCATTGAAATTCTCCCGTGGTCTCCGTTGACGCCGGCACTGAGACTGGCGATGGTGCTTGGTCTGGTGTCTCTTGGATCCGCGTCCACCTCGTGAGTAAAGCGCGTTACCAAGACGTTGGATCGAGGTTACGCGCGTTACTAAAGCGTGTCAACAACTTTTTTATTCATTGACTTGTCCCGTGGACTTAGCCTAGCGTTCCGTTCACTGACAACGTTGTCTACTGGGAAAGGCACGCGCAATGAAGGGCGAATTCAAAAATATGGACACGAAACGAACAGCAAGGTTTCAGTCTTTTTCGGCCATGACGCTAGCTGGGCTGACGCTCGCCGGGTTGCTTACTGGGGCAGGTCCCGTCTCGGCGGGAGAGTCCGACGTCGGAAGTCCCCAAGGTGGCCTCGGGCAGGAACAGTACCGCCCGGCAGTCCATTTCTCGCCGGAGAAAAATTGGATGAACGATCCCAACGGAATGGTTTACCACAAGGGGGTTTACCACCTCTACTACCAGCACAACCCCTCCGGCAATACCTGGGGGAACATGTCCTGGGGGCATGCCACGTCTCCGGATCTGGTGCACTGGAAGGAGCAGCCGCTGGCCATCTCCACGGATGAGCAGGAGGACGTTTTCTCGGGAAGCGTTGTGGTGGATAAGGACAATTCCTCGGGCTTCGGAACCGCAGAAAACCCGCCTTTGGTGGCCATCTATACCAGCGCATACAAGGACGCCTCCCCGCACCGAGGATTGCAGGCGCAGTCGCTCGCGTACAGCCTGGACGACGGCCTGACCTGGACCAAATACAGCGGAAATCCAGTCCTGAACCGGAATTCGGCCAACTTCCGCGACCCCAAGGTCTTCTGGTACAGCTCCCCCGACGGCGGCGGCTACTGGGTGATGACAGCCGTAGAGGCAACCGACCACAAGGTGGTGCTTTACAAGTCCACTGACCTCAAGGACTGGACCGCGCTCAGTGAATTCGGGCCTGCCAACGCTACGGGCGGGCTGTGGGAGTGCCCGGATCTCTTCCCCCTGGCCGTGGATGGCGATCCGAACAACGTCAAATGGGTCATGGTGGTCAACATCAACCCAGGCGGCGTGGCGGGAGGTTCGGCCGGACAATACTTCGTCGGCAGCTTCGACGGCACCACCTTCACCTCCGAAAGCACCAAGCCAAGTGAGACCCTGCCGGCCGGAACTCCGATAGCCGGGTTCAACGACGGGACCTACAACGGCTGGACGGTGAACAACGAGCCCGGCAACTGGAAGAACGGACCCTTCGGAGACGCCCCGGCTGCCGGATCGCTCCCCGGCCAGAGCCCCGTCACCGGTTTTGCCGGCGCCGGCCTGATCAATTCCTTCAACGACGGCGATTGGCCGCTGGGCTCCATATCCTCCCCCGACTTTACCGTGGACAGCGACTACATCAACTTCCTGGTGGGCGGCGGGCAGCACCCGAGGGTGTCCGACAAACTGGACAACACTCCCCCGGTCGGCGATCTGCTTTTCAACGGTTTTGAGGTCCCGGACGGCAGTACCCTCGCCGACGCCGGCTGGACCGGCACCGGCGACCTCACGCCGTCGTTCCAGCCCGCTACCTCCGGCGGTGATTACTTCATCGGCGCCAAACGCATCAACACGTGGGAAACCGGCGTCACCCCCGGCGATGATCGTCAAGGAACCCTTACATCCCCGGAGTTCACTCTCACGCGCAACTTCATCAGCCTTCTGGTGGGCGGCGGCCAGCGCAACCCCGGGAGCGGCCAGGTGCTTGAGGCCCAGCTGCTGGTGGACGGCGGCGTCGTGCGGACCCTCTCAGGGGACGACTCTGGCCAGCTCAACTGGAAGGGCTGGGACGTTTCGGAGTTTGCGGGCAAGCAGGCGCAGCTGCGGATCGTCGATCAGGCCACCGGGGGCTGGGGGCACCTCACCCTGGACCACGTCATGCTGACCGACCAGGCAGCGGTGCCCCGCTCGGACGAAACCAGCGTGAACCTGGTGGTGGACGGCCAAGTGGTCCGGTCCACAACAGGAGCAAACAGTGAGGTTCTGGACTGGGCCAACTGGAACGTCTCCGAGTTCAAGGGCCGTCAGGCGCAGATCAGGATTGTGGACAACAACCGCTTCGGCTGGGGCCACATCCTCGCGGACGAATTTATCGCCTCGTCTGCACCGGCAAGGCCCCGGATCAACTCCTACGACTGGCTTGACTACGGCCGGGACTACTACGCCTCGGTCTCCTTCGCCAACATGCCCCAGGACAAACGAGTCATGCTGGGCTGGATGAACAACTGGGACTACGCCAACACCATCCCCACCTCTCCGTGGCGCAGCTCCATGTCCCTGCCGCGCGAAGTCTCGCTGACGCAAACCCCGGCCGGCACCAGGCTGGCCCAGAAGGCCGTGAAGCAGGTGGACAAACTAGGCACCAAGGCGAGCTACAGCGACAAGAAGGGCGCCAATATTGCCCCAGGCACGCACCCCCTGCCGGCGTCGGCGTCCGGTGACGTCCAGCGGATCGACGTAACGTTCGCGCCCGGAACAGCAGCAAAGTCGGGCATCACAGTCCTTGGCGACGGGACACATTCCACGGTGATCGGCTACGACGCATCGAGCGGCGAGGTCTACGTGGACCGGGGCAACTCCGGAAACACCGGATTCCACCCCCTGTTCACCTCGATCGACTCAGCCCCCGTCACGCTGAACGCCGACGGCACCGTGACACTGCGGATCTACGTTGACCGGTCCTCGGTGGAGGTTTTCGCCCAAGACGGCCAACGCACCATCACAGACCAGGTGTTCCCCGGTTCGGGTGCAGACGAGGTAGCACTGTTCGCCGACGGCGGCACTGCCCGCCTGAAGTCCCTGACGGTCACGCCGCTGGAACAGTCGATGTTCAGGTAAAAACAAAGCGCCCCGGCCGTGCGGCGGCCGGGGCGCACCGATCACTACAGGGGACTGGACGACGAACTGTTCGGCCACGGCCACACTTCGTGGGATAAATAGCCTTCCCACGGACAGCCTGATCAGTCGTGCTTTTGACGTATCAGGCCGTAGGGGACGGCAGGATGAGCCCGAACTATGTACCGTCCGGCGCCGATTCGTGTGACCAGGATGCCCATCCGGTATTGTGCGGCCGCTTCGGAGACTTCGCCAATGGCATCCCTTATCGCCTGGTCCACTTCCTCCGCCTTCGTCACGCTGATTTCCAGCATTCCTGGAGAGGGACGGGTGCCTTCAGCAGGCGGGATCATCCGCCTGTCACTTCATTCTCTTTTGGTGCCGCGCAACAGGGCCGACGGTCAAGGATGGGATGGTCAAGAGGGATTTCCTGTTCTTGGGAGCACATTAGGGGTTTCCGGATCGAACCCCCATTCGGGGCAGGAAACATCTGGGCACGGTCAAAGGACCTGCCCTCTTTTGTTGTGGTCGATTTGTTGTCTAAGGAGTTGGGAGGTTAGCCAAGGGTCCACCGCCGTCCCGCAGCACAAGCCGCGGAGGAAGAAGGAGGTGCTGGGGTGCCTTCGTCCGGTTCGCTGGGCCGTCGAGGATGTTTCTCATGATCTCGACCACCTTCTCGGCCACCTCTTCCACCGGCTGGGAGATGCTGCTCATTCCTATTGCGGCGGCGACTGGGGTGTCGTCAAAGCCGATAACAGCCGGGGACTTGCCCGGGAATGCCGCTCTGAGTTGTTCCGACGCCCCAAGCGCCAGGGAGTCGCTGGCGCAGACAATAGCCGTGGCGCCGTTATTCAATAGGCTCAGGGCTCCCGCTGCACCCTCGCGGATCCTGTCGGGGACGCCCACGGACAATGACTCCAGCTCTCCTGATCCAAGATGGGGTCCGAGCGCCGCTTTCCAGCCTTGGCGGCGGTCGCGTCCGAGTTCATATCCGGTCGGTCGGTCGCGTGCGAGTTCTTTGCCTTCGGGCCAGCCAAGAAAGCCTATGCGACGATGGCCCTGACTGAGCAGGTAGTTGGTCGCTTCAGCAGTTCCGACGCGGCCGTCGACGTCCACCCAGGAGTGGGGGCAGCTGTCATTGTCAGCGATCCAGGGTCGTCCGAAAGTGACAAAGGGGACTCCCCTGTCCATCAGCCAGCTCGTCCGTGGATCATCCTGTCGGGTATCCGCGACGATGAATCCGTCAAGTTCCGCGGTCTCCAGAAGTTCCTCGTAGGCTTCGATTTCGGCGTCGTCGTTTGAGACGGCAAATACAGTGACGCGGTAGCCGTGCTCATACAGCCTCTCTGTCAGGGCGTGGAGGAACCGGTCCATGATGGCTGCATTGATGCCGTCCGCGGACGGAAACAGGCGGTAGCCAAGGTTCCGGGATCGGCGGGTGCGCAACTGCCGGGCTGCGCTGTTTGGTCGATATCCGGACGCGGCAATCAGCTCCCTAACCCGCTCCAGAGTGGGCGGGCTGACTCGCTCAGGGGCATTGATGGCGTTGGAAATGGTTTGCCGGGAGACTCCGAGCTGCCCCGCCAGGCTCGCCAGGGTTGGTCGGGAACCCATGGATCCTCTGCTTCCTTGCTGATAGACGTAAATGTCAGGGGTTAGTTGAACGATCAAGCCTTGTTTCTTTAGTGTATGGCGGCGACGGCGGAAGGTTGGGAGCTTTGGACTGGAGTCTGGTAGCGGACTCCAGTCCAAAGGCAAACGGCCTTAGACCGACGGGCCGATCACTCCTTGAGTGCCCCTGCGGTGCTGTTCATGATCCTTTTCTGGAAGATGAAGAACACGATGGCCACCGGGATGGTCATGATCGCTGCCGCCGCCAGTTTGAGCGGATATTGCGTTCCGGCACTGAGCTGGCCGGACGAGAGCTGGGCCACGCCCTTCGTGATTGTTGTCAGTTCGGGGCTCTGTGCGGAGATGATGAAGTGGCTCAGCTCGTTCCAGGATCCCTGAAACGAGAGAATGACGATGGTCATCACTGCCGGCATGGACATAGGCAGGACGACCGACCAGAAAGTGCGGAAGGTCCCTGCGCCGTCGATTCTGGCTTGTTCCTCGACACTTGCCGGGATGGACTCGAAGAAGTTCTTCATAATGAACACGCCTGCCGCGTCTGCCATGAGCGGAATGACCATGCCCGCGTAGGAGTCGTAAAGCCCCAACTGGTTGATCACCAGGAATTTCGGGATAAGGAGAACGACACCAGGGACTGCCATAACGGCCACAACTCCGGCAAAAATCACTGACCTTCCGCGGAAGGGGATGCGAGCCAGGGCATAGCCGGCGAGCAGATCGAAAAATACCCGCCCACAGGTGACGAGGACCGTGACCACCACGGAGTTCCCGAACCACAACGGAAAATCCGAGTTGAGGAAGAGCTTCTGGTAGGCCAGTGTGGACCAGGTTGCCGGTAACAGCGAGAGGGGATCGCTCGCGGCGTCGGGTTCGGTCTTGAATGACGTCGCTAAGTTGATGAGGAACGGATATATGTAGACGACGGCCAGTGAAATAAGGACTACATAGGCCAGCCAGATGAATTTTCCCTGACGTTTCCTGCGGGTCTTTCCAGGCGCCGGGGATGCCGGGGCGGTGGTCTCCGGCGTATCCGATATCAGCGTAGTCACAGTACTCTCCCCCTGCTGGGTTTTGGATTCATTCGCTTGCGGCGGGGCACAGTATTACGCTCTCGGAGCACAACCCGCTGGATCACGGTGAAGACGATGATGATGGCGAACAGTAAGAAAGCTATGGCTGCGCCCTGCCCCCATTGCTGGTTGTTGAAGGCGGTGCTGAAGGAGAGGTAGGCAGGGGTGATGGTGGTCTTGGCTGGGCCGCCTTCGGTTCCGGTGTAGATCTGATCGAACACCTGCCACGACCCGATCAGACCGAGGGTGATCACGGTGAAGAGCGTGGGGCGGAGCATGGGCAGGGTTACGTACCAGAAACGCTGCCAGCCGGTGGCGCCGTCGAGCATTGCCGCTTCTTCAAGCTCGCCCTGCAGGTTCTGCAGAGCGGCGATGAAGAGGAGCATGAACGTCCCGGAGGTGGTGAAGATCGCCATGAGGATGAAAGCGGACATGGCCACGGACGGCCCGGAGAGCCACTCCCACCAGCTCACCCCCAGGAACGTTCCCGACTCCATTGCAGGGGGCGGGCTGCCAATGCCAACCGACTGCGCCAGGAGATGGATGATCCCCTTAGGATCCTGGAACCAGTTCGGGCCGGTAATTCCGAGCAGTGACAGGAATTTGTTCACAGCGCCTGTGGCATTGAACAGGAACAGCCATAGGACCGTGATCGCCACTGAGCTGGTGACGGAGGGGAAGTAGAAGGCGGTCCTGAAGAAGCCCTTTCCCTTCAGTAGCCTGCCGTTCACCATCACCGCCAAGAAGAGGGACGCTATAGTCTGCAGCGGAACAACCAGCACAACGTAGTACAGGTTGTTCCGCAGGGCGGTACCGAAGTCCCTTTCTGCCAGACCGCCGCCGGAGATAACCGCTTCGAAGTTCTTTGCTCCCACGAATTGTGTGGTGCCGGCGAAGGGGCTCCCCCTTCCCGTCCAGTCCGAGATGCTGACCCAGGCTGCCATGATGACAGGCAGGACCAGGAAGAGGCCGAGGATGATCAGCACGGGAGCCGTGAAGAGCCACCCGGTAGCGTTCTGCTTGCCCTTTGCCCCGCCGCCGCCGGACCGGGTTCTGGGGGCACCGGTCCTGTGGGTACTGCGTGTAAGGGTGCTCACTTTGACAACGTCGCCGTCATTTCGGTCTGGATGGAGTCCAGAATGGCCTTCGGATCTGACGTTTGCAGCGTTGCCAGTTTCGCGTTGAAGTCCTTGAGTACGTCAGCAGCGCCGGGCTGCGATGGGAGCGTCTGGGCATACTCGACGCCTGCAATGGATGCTTCCTGTTCCGGGAATTCCTTCTTGAATTCGCTCTCTGCAGAGACAACTGACGGCATGACGCCGAAGGCCTTCGCGAAGGTCATCTGGGTCTGGGTACCGGTCAGCTGCTCAACCAGGGCCTTGGCTGCGGGTTTGTTCTTACTGTCCGCTGCGATGCCCCAGCAGTTGGTGAACTGCAGAGTGCCCTTGCCCTTGGGGCCTGCGGGAAGCTCTACAGTGCTGTACTTGATGGAGGGGAAGTCCTTGGAGAGGGCTCCGGAGATCCAGTTGCCTTCGATTGTCATGGCGGAAAGTTGTTTGCCGAAGGCTTCGCCTCCCCAACCGGCACCGAGGTCAGAGGAGAACTTTGCTGATCCGTCGGTCAGCATCTTCTTTACAAAAGTCAGTGCCTCCACGTTCTCGGCGCTGTTGACGGTGGCTGTCTTACCGTCCGGGCTGAGCAGAGACCCGCCTGCCTGAGGGAAGAAGGCTGCGACGCGTGCAATTTCAGGGCTGAAAGTGAGGCCGACCGTGTTGCCGGATGTGAGCTTCTTGGCTGAGCCTTCGAGTTCATCCCACGTGGTGGGAATGTCTGCATCAGTGAGGCCGGCCGCTTTCCAGAGGTCATTGTTGATAACCAGGGACAGGGTGGAGGAGTCCTTGGGCGCGCAGTAGAACTTCCCGTCAATCGTGAAGGCCTTGGTCAGGCTCGGCTGGAAATCGTCCTTGTTGGCAAGCGAGTCCGCGTAGGGCTCAAGGGAACCGTTGGCGGCGTAGCCGCTGAGCTGGTCAGGGGACAGGTAGAAAACGTCGGCAGGCTTTCCGGAAGCGAAGCCCTGACTGAGCTGCTGGATCAGATCTGAAGCTACGTTCACGGAGGCTTCCGTGCCTGAGGTCTTGGACCAGTCAGCAACGGCAGCTTTCACTGCAGTTGCCTCGGCATCGCCAGAAGCACCGATCAGCACGCTGATCGGCCCGGAGCCCGCATCGGATGATTCGTTGGCGGAGGGGCTGGCGAACCCGGAACCGCAAGCGGTAAGGCCGAGAGCCCCGGTGACGCAAATGGTGATCGCTGCGGCGAGGCGTGAGGCGCGTGGTGTTTTCATTCGGGGGATCCTCTGTTTCGGAATGCGTCCGTCGATGGGCGCATTGAACGTGGCTTGCGTGCACTTCGGGTCGGCCGGTCCGTGGGTGCCGGGCTGGCCAGGATTCCTCGGTCCCGGGTAGTGCAGGCCGCGGTTGATGCAGCGGGCGCCGGTGGTGTGTCATTTGGGACCGGGGGCTTTTGATCGATCAAGTTTTGCTGTAAAACTGTATTTGAACGATCAAATGGGTGTTTCACAATGATGGTTGTGAGTTCTGCCACTGTCAAGGCCCAAGACGTCAAATTGAGTGAGACGGGAATCTCGGTTCACTTTGCCAGCAATTTTCAACAGCGCACGTGCAGTGCCCGAAAGCAATGTTCCGCGCTTGCGGCCAAGGAGTATCAATGAACAACAGGCAACCGTTCCTCCACGATCTGAATGTCCTTTTGGCCGCCCCCATGCAGGTCTGGTCCGAGCATGACGGGCAGTTGCGGCGCAGCGGCGGTGTCCAGGGCATCTACTGTGCAGATACCCGGGTGATCGATGAAGCTGTCCTGACGGTCAACGGCGAGGAACCCGAATCCGTGGGCTCCAGCTCGGCGCAGGGCTCGGTTGTTTCCTTCCACGCCCTTATCCGGACCCTCGGAAGCGAGAATCCCGATCCTCTGGTAAGCCTGACCCGTCGCCGCAGCATCCTCACAGATCGCGTCAGCGAGGAAATTATCCTGCGATCCGATCTGAGCAAGGACGTCACAGCCGTGATCGAGATGGAGCTCGGGTCCGACTTTTCACCGTTGGAGTCGGTAAAGGCCGGTGGCAGGGCCCACCCTGTCCCGCCGGTATTGGACGGCGGGGTTTGGAAGGCAGCTGCGGAAGGCGTCAGCTCTTCGATCAGCGCGCCAGGGGCTGTGATTGAACCGAAAAACAGTCAGCTTCGCCTCAGGTGGGAATTGAGGATTCCGGCCCGCGGTACGGCCCGGGTTGGCTGGGAGGTGCAGGCCAAGGACAATCTTGCCCCCTTCGTTGCTGCCCAGCCCACAACTGCATCATTCCGTGTCCGTGCTGATGACCGGCGCCTGACCGCACTGGCAGAAAAGGCCCTCGGAGATCTTGAAGGGCTGCGGATGTCCGCAGTTTCTTCGCCGCAGGATGTTTTCCTCGCCGCCGGGGCTCCGTGGTTCTTCACGTTGTTTGGACGGGACTCCCTGATCGCAGCCAGAATGCTCCTCCCCATTGAGCCGTCATTGGCAGCAGGAACGCTGCGCACGCTCGCTGCCCGTCAGGGCACAAAGTACGATCCTGCCACTGCTGAGCAACCGGGCAAAATCCTTCACGAAGTGCGCCGCGGCGAGCTTCGGATGCCCGGGGACGTCAGCAACGGGGAACTCCGGCTTCCACCTGTGTACTACGGAACGGTGGACGCCACACTGCTCTGGATCTCCCTACTCCACGACGCCTGGAAATGGGGCATGCCGGAGGAGGAAGTTAAGGATCTGATGAGCAACCTGGAAGAAGCATTGCTCTGGCTCCGGGACTGGGCCGACCCCGACGGCGACGGCTTCCTTGAGTACATCGACGAGACAGGATTCGGGCTGGCGAATCAGGGCTGGAAAGACTCCGCCGACTCCATCCGCTGGAACGACGGTTCGCTGGCCACTGGCCCCATCGCGCTGGCCGAAGTGCAGGGTTATGCCTATCAAGCCGCAACACATGCAGCCGATCTCCTGGACGCGTTCGGACTTAAAGGGGCTGAGGAATGGAGGGCCTATGCAGCAGCCATGGCTGACAAGTTCCGCAGCGCGTTCTGGTGCAGGGATGAGATCGGCGCTTACCCGGCGATTGCTCTGGATGTGGATAAGCGGCCGGTTGATGGAGTCGCAAGCAACATGGGTCACCTGCTGGGCACCGGCATCCTGAATGAGGAGGAAAGCGAGCTTGTGGCACGCCGGATCATGCACCCCACCATGTTTTCCGGTTACGGCGTCCGCACCTTGGATACAGGCAACGGAGCCTACTGGCCCCTGCGTTACCACTCCGGATCCGTGTGGGCTCATGACACGGCCATGACCCTCGACGGCCTGACAAAAGCCGGCTTTAACGACGAAGCAGCCCTCCTGGCCGCCGGTGTGATGGATGCGGCCGAAATCTTCGACTACCGCCTGCCTGAGCTGTTCTCCGGTCACAGCTCAGCCCAGGGCGGACCTCAGCCGTACCCTGCCTCGTGCCGCCCCCAGGCTTGGGCAGCAGCATCCGCGGTGCCCCTGATGCTCGCAACGCTCGGCCTGACCCCGCAAGGCCCCGGGCTGCTGCCCGAGGTGACTGCCGCCGTCCCCGTGCCGTTTGGCGCGTGTACCTTCGAAGGGCTTCAAGCAGGAGGCCGAACTTTCAATGTCGACGTCGATCGGCACGGCGCAGCCACCGTTATTCCGGCCTAGCTCACAGCTTCAGGGGAGACGTGCACATGGAGGACCACGAGCGGCTGTTGGCGGCCTTAGAGAAACGTGAGTTCCGTTGCGGCGGCTCCGTCTGCCCGGATGACGACAGGCGCCTGCTGGGCGTATCGATCCCCGGTCGGCATCCAGCCGCGTCCGGGGGAGACGAGAATCAGCATGCCGTGGATGTCACCGACAGCTGCGAAACCCTCGCCCGGCGGGCCCCCATATGGCTCGATCCCCTTGGCGTACAAGTGGTCGACGCTCGCGAGAACGTCGGGCACGGCCACACCCACCTCGCTCACACAAAGGAGGCCACCCGGGCCGAACTGATCGGCGATCGTATGCTGCAGCCCGCGTCGCTCGATGAGCTCGAGGACCTGGTCATCTGGTCCATCGAAGTACACCGAACGCGAGTCCCAGCTGGCCGGCCCCTCAAACTCGACTACTCCATCTCGTCCAAGCAGCGTCGCCCGTTCCGCGATCCAATCCTTGGCCTGCGTGAACATTCCTGTCGGGATCGTGAAGGCCAAGTGATGGGCGCCTTCGTAGGCACTCTTCTCGAACACTATCCGCGTGCTTCCAAGCATTACGGTCATTCGGGTTAGATCACCCACTGTATCCAAGCCCAATACACCTCCGTAGAAGCGCTCTATGGTTTCTGTGTCTCGTGCTGGAAGTACTACTTCTCTGATGTCCATAACGCCATCAAATAATCTCAAGTCCACTTGAGGTCAAATTCTCTAGATGAAAGACTGAGCCGATGCCACACATCGCGCCCAACGAATTGCTCAGCATCGGGGAACTCGCCAAGCGCGCTGGCGTCAGCGTCCCGACCCTTCGCTACTACGAAGAACGCAATCTGATCGACGCCGTTCGGACCACTGGCGGGCACCGAGCCTTTCCCCGCCACACCCTGCGCCGGCTCGCACTAATCGCCGCCGGTCAGCGCGTCGGACTCAGCCTCCAGCAGATCGCCAACGCCCTGAACGACCTCCCCCGAGACCGCCCGCCCACCCAGCGGGACTGGACCAACATGTCCCGCAATTGGGCGCGCCTCGTCGCGATGCGCATCGAAGTGCTTCAACGCCTCGCGTCTGACCTCGACGGCTGCATCGGCTGCGGATGCCTCTCCCTCGGAAAATGCACGCTCTTCAACCCCGAAGATGAAGCCGCAGCCGAAGGCTCCGGCTCACGGTGGGTCCGCAGCGCCGAGAGACTGGGCGATTAACCGGACGAATCCGCCAACCTGGCCTATGCGGGGTTTAAAGGGGCCGCCACCTTGGGCAGATGGTTTGCCTTCCTGTCAGTCTGCCGACAGGCTTGCTCCATGGGAATGCATATCGGCCAGCACCACGTGGACGATTCGATAGCCAGGCGGTTGATCCGGCACCAGTTTCCGGAGTGGTCCAAGCTGCCCGTAAAGCCGGTCGTCGGGTCGGGAACTGTCCACGCCATTTTTCAGATTGGATCGACACTGGTAGCACGTTTCCCACTCGTGGGGTCGGATCCGGTTGAGACCCGACTGATACTGGAAAGAGAAGCGGCGGCAAGCGTTGAAATGGCAACGGCTAGTGTCTATCCGACGCCCACGCCGCTGGCCATCGGGTCTCCAGGAGATGGCTATCCGCTGCCTTGGTCTGTCCAGACCTGGCTGCCGGGGGAAACTGCCACACCGCGCACCTCGGGTAATAATCCGGCATTCGCCGGCGACCTTGTGACTCTGATCAACGGTTTCCGCTCGGCAGATACGAAGGGGCGTCTTTTCTCTGGTTCAGGCAGGGGCGGCCAGCTGACCGATCACGATGATTGGATGGAGAAATGCTTTCGCGAAAGCGAAAGTCTCTTCGACGTCAACCGATTCCGGGGCCTGTGGTCGGAGTTAAGGGAGCTGCCGAGCAGCGGGTCGGACGTGATGTCCCATATGGACCTCATCCCCGCAAACTTATTGGTTAGAGACGGTCGGCTCTCCGGCGTGCTGGACGGAGGGGGCTTCGGCCCGGCCGACCCTGCATTGGATCTGGTGGCCGGTTGGCATCTCCTGGATGAAAGACCCAGGAACAAATTTCGGGAGTCGCTGGGCTGCGATGACACCGAGTGGGGTCGCGGCATGGCATGGGCACTAGTGCAGGCCATGGGTCTTGTCTGGTATTACCGCCAGACTAACCCGACCATGAGCGAACTGGGACGTAGCACGTTAAGCCGCATCATGTCAGCTTGGGAGCCGATGCGGACAGTAAGGCCATCAACGTGTTGAGCGCACATGTGGGTAGGCACATAATCGTCGTCGGCGCCGGCATCGTTGGCGCGTCGGTGGCTTATCACTCAGCCCGGGCAGGTGCCTCCGTGACATTGGTCGACGCCGGGCAGCCAGGCGCCGGCGTGACGGCGGACTCGTTCGCTTGGGTCGGAGCGTCCGGCGTGCGCACAGGTCCGGCTGCCAGGATACGGGCCACCGCGATGGAGGAATACCGCCGAGTTGAGGCCGAGTTGCCGGGACTCCCGGTGAACTGGTCTGGCTCCCTTAGCTGGCGCACAGAAGGCGGCCCGCCAGAGGCCGGGCCGGGGCAGGAGATTGTGGACGCCACCACCGTGATGACGCTCGAGCCCAACCTTCGACAGCCTCCGGAGTGGGCCGTATGGGCACCCGGCGACGGTGCCGTCGACTCGATGGGCGTTACCCAGCGGCTGGTCGCGGGCGCCCGCGACCATGGCGCCCTGATACACCTGGACACCTCAGCCGTCGGTGTCCGCCGGGGCCCAGCGGGCCAGGTTGCGGGGGTCGACACCGCCGTTGGACCCCTCTCCAGTACGACTGTGGTGTTGGCCGCCGGCATTGCCACGCCCGCGCTGGGCGCGCCGCTCGGCTTGCGTGTCCCGGTCGAGCCGTCGCCGTGCCCGCTCTTCCGGCTTCGGGCTCCGGCTGGCCTGGTCAACACAGTGGTCAACACTCAGGACTTCGATCTCCGGCAGGTCGCCAGGGACCGGCTGATCGCGGCCGCGGACTCGCCCGAACGGACCCTCGCCGCCGTCCGGTCGGGTTTCCGCGGCGCCGGGAGCGTTGAACTGATCAGCACACGACTCGGAGTACGCCCAATGCCGGCCGACGGTGAGCCGATCATCGGTCCGGTAGCGGATGTGCCTGGTCTCTACCTGGCGGTGATGCACTCGGCCGTCACGCTTGCGCCGGCCGTGGGCCGCCTTATTGCGCGGGAATTGGTCGACGGCATCGCCGAATCTGCGTTATCAGGTTGCCGCCCCGATCGCTTCTAGTACCCAATCTGCATCTCACTTACGGCTGGCGCCCGGTAGCTTGGGAAGCCCCTCGATGATCCGTTGCGCCATGTCATCCGACGATAGTTCCTCTATGTCGAACACAACGTCATGGGAAATGTCAGTCCGCGTCCGCTCGAACCGTTGATACATCCGCCGGAGAAATTCCGGCTCCTTTGACAGCCCCCGGGACGGGTCGGAGCTGGCCCGTGCCAGCGCTGTTTCATACTTAGCTGTGATCAGCACCCTCTGGACGCTGACATCCGGACCAACATGAGCCATGATCTGCCCAATCTCCTCAGGGGTTTCGGGCCCCTCGGCGATGACGGTCGGAATCGGAGTGTCCAGCCAGGCCCCAACCAGGCGCCCATGGACCTCGTGCGCCCAGGTCCAGTCAGGCAAGGTTGGCAGGGCCATCTCCGCCACAGTATCTAGTCCAACCACGACCACCGTCTCGCCACTCCTACGCAACTTGCCTGCAAGGGTGTCTGCCAATGTGCTTTTTCCCGAGGCAATCGGGCCGATGATGAGCACCAGCCGGCGCTCAGGAACCCCAGCCTGGGAGGGATGCGCGTTCATTCCGCAAGTCAACCCGCACCCCGTCGCTGCCTGCAAGTCCGCCGGAATGGATCGGCAACGGCTGAGCAACAGGCACTGCGGAAAGCCAACAGAATATAACCGTCCGGAACGGCACCATTCTGCTCGAGCTTGAGCTCTATTGACGCTGCTTGTGATGCAGGATACGGTTTCCGAGTTATACGAATAACTGTTCTCATTAGTGGCCCAGGGAGGTGCCCATGGCTGGATCACGGCCCAAGTCGGGCCCCACGATGCACGATGTTGCCGCAGCCGCAGGAGTCTCGCAGGCCACCGTATCTTTGGTGCTGAATTCAGCCGGTGGTTCACGGTTCTCTGCAGAAACCCAGAAGCGTGTACAGGATGCCGTGGACACACTGGGTTACCGCACCAATGCTCACGCAAAAACCCTGCGGGAGGGCGTGGCCGGGATGATCGGCTTTATTGGTGACTCCGTAGCCACATCCCCGTTCGCCGGCGCCATCATCGAAGGGGCGCAACAGCGGGCATGGGAGGACGGACTTCTCCTGCTCACGGTCAATACCGGTGGCGACAAAGGGCTTGAGGGCGCATCTCTTGAGACTATGCTCTCGTACAAAGTTGCCGGAGTGGTTTACGGCGCCATGTATCACCGGCGACTGGACGTTCCGGAGGCCTTAGCCGGTGTCCGTGCCGTTGTTCTCAACTCACAGGACAAGGCCGGACGACTTCCCAGCGTCGCACCCGACGAGGTACGCGGGGGCTACACCGCCACCCGCAGGCTGCTGGACGCGGGGCACTCCCGGATAGCGTTCATCGACATCCAGAGCTTGGAGAGCGGACTCCCCGCCGCCGTCGGGCGCCATGAAGGCTACCTCGCAGCCCTCGGCGAGGCCGGCCTGGAACCCGATCCGAACCTCATCCGCTTTGGGCGCGGCGGCGAGGAAGACGGCTACACCCACACGATGGAACTGCTGACCGCCGGCAAACCACCAACCGCAATTTTTTGCGGCAATGACCGCGGCGCCTGGGGTGCTTACCAGGCTGTGTCAGACCTGCACCTTTCCATCCCCCGCGACGTCTCGATCGTAGGGTTCGACAACCAGGCGATTCTGGCGCCAAACCTGCGGCCCGGCCTGACCACCCTTGAATTGCCGTTTATCGCAATGGGCCGGCGGGCGGTTGAATTGATCCTCCAAAATACCGAACCAGACGGCCAGGTGGAGCTGATGGAGTGCCCTTTGATTGAACGCAAGTCAGTCACCCATCCTAAAGAGATGTCATAGCCGCACCATTCCATTGACCTCGGATGTGATGCAGGATACAGTTCCGTCAGTTATACGCATAACTAATCGACCTACCTGCGTACCGAAGGGCAATTTCGTCCTTTAGGCGTCGGTTTGCTGCATAGTCGCTGCGTCGAAAAAATCTCTTCGCTTCCACGTTGGGAGCACGACAGTTATACGTATTACTCGCACCCGCAGTTTCCCCATCACAAGGAAGTGGTTTTGTGAATTACCCTATCCAAGGCCCAAGCAGACGTCTCCGCAGACGGCGCCCCGCCACCGCAGTTGCCACCGTTGCGCTGGCCCTCGCCGCCACTATGGCCACCGGCGCACCCGCCTCCTCCGCTGAACCCGAACCCGCCCCCTACACCGAGCAGTACCGGCCCCAGTTCCACTACACGCCGGAGAAGAACTGGATGAATGACCCGAACGGGATGGTGTTCCATGAGGGCGAGTACCACCTCTTCTACCAGCACAACCCCTCGGGCAACCAATGGGGAAACATGTCCTGGGGCCACGCCGTCAGTAGGGATATGGTGCACTGGAGCGAACTGCCCGTCGCGATCCCACACGACGACGCTGAGATGGTTTTCTCGGGCAGCGCGGTCATCGACACCAACAACACCAGCGGGTTCGGCACCAAGGACAACCCTGCGATGGTCGCGGTGTACACGCGTTTGGACAAGGCCACGGGCATCCAGTCCCAGGCACTGGCCTACAGCACCGACCGCGGCCGCACGTTCACAAAATATGCTGACAACCCTGTTCTGGACATCGGTTCACGTGACTTCCGCGACCCGAAGGTGTTCTGGTACGAACAAGGCCAGGAGTGGATCATGAGCGTGGCCTTGAGCGCCGAGCGCAAGGTGGCCTTCTACCGCTCGAGTGACCTGAAGACCTGGGAGCATCTCAGCAACTTCGGTCCGGCCGGCGCCACCGGCGGGGTCTGGGAGTGCCCGGACCTCTTCCCGCTTCCTGTGGACGGCGACAAGAAGAAGGTCAAATGGGTACTCCTGGTCAACATCGGTTCGGGCGGCATCGCCGGCGGATCGGCTAACCAGTACTTCACCGGAACCTTCGACGGCAAGAACTTCGTCGCGGACGACAAACCGTACGTCGCACCGACCGGAATCGACGTCGGCAGTTTCGACGACGGAACGTACAGCGGATGGGCACCCGACGGCACTGCCTTCGGTACGGCTCCCGCCGCCGGGAACCTGCCGGGACAGGGCGGTGTCTCCGACTGGGTCGGAGCCGGACTGGCCAACAGCTTCAACAACTTTGACGGGGGTACCGGCACTCTGACCTCTCCAGAGTTCACTGTTGACGCGGGATACCTTAACTTCAAGGTGGGCGGTGGCAAGCACCCCTACGTGCCCGGATCAACCCTCAACCCCTCGCCTCCTGCAGGAGAGGTCTTCGCGGACTTCGAAGGTAGCGGGTACGGCGACGGCTGGGTGGCGACAGGCGACTTTGCCGGCACCGCTCCCGTGAAGGGCACTATCGGTGACCAGCAGCAGGTCACCGGCTACGTCGGCGAGCAGCTGGTCAACACCTTCATGGACCACGACACCTCACAGGGAACCATCACCTCCCCGGAATTCACCATCGCCAAGAGCCACATCAACCTGCTCGTCGGCGGAGGCAACCACCCTTTTACCGCAAGCGAACCCACCTCCGTTGATCTGGTGGTCGACGGTAAGATCGTCAGGTCTGCCACCGGAGCCAACAACGAGGCACTCAACTGGACGGGCTGGGACGTCTCGGAGTACGCCGGCAAGACCGCCACAATCCAGATCGTCGACAGGAGCTCCGGCGGCTGGGGACACATCAACGTTGACCACATCATGTTTTCCGACGAGGCAGCGGCAGCACGCGCCGTCGATACCTCGGTGCGCCTAGTCGTCGACGGCCAGGTGGTCAGGACGGCCACCGGCTCAAACAGTGAGGCGCTCGACTGGAACGGCTGGGATGTGCGCAACCTTCAAGGTAAAACCGCCCGGATCGTGCTGGCAGACAACAACACCGGCGGCTGGGGCCATATCCTCGCAGACCAGTTCAACCTCTCGGAGACGCCAGCGCTTTCCAGCGTCCAGCGGGCGCATTGGGTCGATTACGGCAAGGACAACTATGCGGGTGTGACCTTCGACGACGCTCCCTCTGACCGCCGCGTCATGATGGGCTGGATGAACAACTGGGACTACTCCGGATCCATCCCGACCGACCCCTGGCGCAGTGCGATGACCGTGCCGCGCGAACTGGGTCTCCGCAGCAGCGCTGAAGGCGTGCGTCTGGTACAGCAACCCGTCGCCGAGCTGCAGGACCTGCGCGGGGAAGCAGTGCTGAACGCAAAGAACGTGGCCGTTCCTGCAGGCTCTGCACCACTGCCGGCCACAGGCACGGCCTACGAGCTGACGGCAACCTTCGCACCTGGTACGGCCAGCGAATTCGGGGTGAAGGTACGCACAGGTAACGGCCAGGAGACCAGGATCGGTTACGACCGGTCAGCCGGAGAGGTCTACGTCGACCGGACCAAATCGGGCGATGTAGGCTTCAGTACCGATTTTGCTGGCGTCCAACGTGCCCCTATGAAGGTTGGGTCCACCGGCGAGGTGACCCTGCGGGTTCTGGTCGACTGGTCCTCGGTGGAGGTCTTCGGCCAGGACGGCTCGGTGGTTATCACGGACCAGATCTTCCCCGACGCCGGCAGCGACGGCCTCGAGGCATTCGCGGCTGACGGAGGTGCAGTCCTCAAATCGGTGAAGGTAACGCCGCTGCGGTCCGCCTGGACCGACTAGGCGGAGAGCCCCGGAGTGGGGCGTCGGAACGATGTTTCGGCGCTCCACCCGTTCGTTCAGTTCACTCGCGCCCGTCGCATCCCTACGCCTGGCCCTCACTGGACGTGCTGCCATCAGATCTGGAGAGCGACTGCAGCTCATAGGCGGCGCGGAGTCCGGCGCGGGCACGGATAAGCAGAGCTGAAACAGCATTCGGTTGGATGCCAAGTAGCGGGGCGATGTTCCTGGGCGGTTCGCCCATCACTTCGGCATGCCACAGCACAGTCCGCCACCGTTCAGGTAGTGATCGCATCGCCGCGGCAATGCGGTCATGTTCGAACACGGAGAGGATTGTTTCCAGGGAAGGGTCGTCCACCGCCTCGGGATCCAAGTGGTCCAAACACGAAGGGCTCTCCTGCGCGCGTTTGGTCCATAGGGAGTTTGCCGCCGACCGAACGGAGGTGCTCAGGTACGCTCCGAAGCTATCTGTCGGACCAAACCCCCTTCGGATAGCGCTAACAGTTTTGGCAAAGGCTTCATGCAGAACGTCCTCTGCATCCTCGGGAGAGTTGAGGAGGGACCTGGCAAATTTCATTCCCTGTTCACGATGCCGCTCGTAGAGCTGAGCCATGGCAGCCTGTTCCCCCCTCCTCACCCCCTCGATCAGGTGGGACTCGGAAGCGCCGGAGATCAACGGATCGATCTGCAGCGCAACCTTCCCAGCGGGAGCGATGCTGCCCGCATGAAAACGCGAATGTTCTTGCTGTGGCGGTTCCCCAAGCGCCATGCCCCCATGATTCTGCACAGTCATTCACCCCGTCGATGAGCCCCAACTGCTTGAGGCGATGACACTACTTTGCACCTACACGGTCGAAATGACCTTTCATGACGCCAAATCCGCCAAAAACTTAGTTGCTTCGACCCCGCCTGCCAATCCCCGCCCGTATGGGGCAGGGATTGGCAGGATGAAACCCGCTATGGGAACTAGTGTCCTGCCCTGTTGCCGGCAGTCCGCTTGCCTTGATGACGGCGGTTCAGCCCCACGGCGAGGGCGCCGCCAAGCATCAGGACGAGTGCGACGGCGACAATCCAGGCACGGTCGAAGCCAGTCTCTGCGAGCTGATCTGATGAAGCGCTCTGCAGTGTCCCGGTGGTGCTGGGGGCTGAGGCTTCAGACGTGGAAGCAACTACCGGAGCAGTCGTCGATGGCGTGGGGCCTGCCGATGACGTCGGGCCGAGGGTGGCGGCTTGACCCGGACGGGTGACGGTGGGCTCAGGAGTGGACGAGGGCGTAACCGTGACCTCAGGGGACGGCGTAACTGTGGCGTCCGGCGTCGGCGTAACCGATGCCGACGGCGTAACGGTCACCTCGGTGCAAGCCGCCGCTGCATGGCTCCAGTGGTGGATCTCGCCTGCCGCGGTGATGTTGATGCTTTCCGCAAGGATCTGGCCACGAAGCGGGTTGTTGCGGTTGTAGTCGAGCGCAGCGTCAGGGGCCAGCAGCATCCCGCTCATTTCTGTCGCACCAACAAGGCGCAGGTTTTCCCAGCCCTCGAAGTTCCAAACCACCCAGGGGGCAAAGTATCGGTCCGAGACGGGATCGCCGTTGAACCGCACTCCTCCAACGTCTGCGGAACCGTCGGGGATGACGTTGATAACCAGCCGCGTATCATCGCTGGGAGTGGCTCCGTCGAAGTTTACTGCGGTGACACCAGCCAGACTGGTAGCGCTAACACTCCACACATTGGTTTCTCCTTCTTGGAGGACCAGCTGGACCACGCCGCTACCTGTAGTGGAAACCTGGGAGACGTCATCGCCCTCGGTCAGAGCCGCGTACTGAGTCGACAGAGTGCGCAACCGGTTGAAATAGTCAGCGGGAAAAGCTTGGCTGTACGTCTCGGCGGCTGCCGTGTAGTCGGTGAGGCTGCTCTGGCCGGCACCGAACTGCGATTTCACATAGCGGTTGGCGTCATGCTGCACGAGCCTCCCATCGGCTGTAACACTCAGGCCGCTGGTGTCGGTGATCTTGCCGAATCCTGCATTCAGGTCAAGCTTCTGCCCGCTGCTGTAGTCGATACTTCCTCCCACCAGGAGCTGGGTCGCAGAACTCCCGATCGTCGGCAGCGCGCTCCCATCGGAATGGTCCAAAAGGTTGTACAGACCAAAACTGACGTCCCCGCCAGATGCCAGGCTTCCCTCGATTTCGCCACCCGCACCCGTTGAGCCAAGAGCAGCGTTGTCTTCCACAATGACTGTGAAGTTGTGAGTTTGGGCGAGTGGGTTGACGCAGGTCGGTGATCCTGATGTTGCGGACGCGGCAACGGCGGATCCAACGGTAACGGCCATCAGAGCCGCGCCCCCTGCGATAACACGGGTGAAGCTTGAAGCGGCCAGGGGTCTCCGGGCTGGAAGGTTTCTAGATCTGAGCATCGTAGAGTGAACTTTCTTTTTTTGAGCGCGCCGATTCTCGGATGGAGGCCTGGCGGCTGTTTGTAGGGCCCAAATTCACGTTTATCGTGGTCAGGCTGCCACCAAAAGAACACAGCGGCAATGAGAGATGCTACTGACGAGTAGGTGTCGAATTGTTCGAATCGACGGTTCTTCGCTGTAAAAGTCTCCTTTTTGAGCGAATCTTGATCGGCCGTTGCGCTGGGCGTCACATGGGGAACTGGCGGTCGAACTTACGTCAGGACGTTCCGTAAAGGGGTGCCTGAACAAGCTAGTCCCGCCACAGGGCTGTGAAGCGGGCCTCTGACCTAAAACCTCCAGCGGATATTTTCGCCTCCCACAAGATTCAGGGACACGCTTGTCAGGCCTTTCCCGGCTTCGTTGAAGACCATAAAACATCCTTCATCTGCTTCCCCGGCAGAGAGCTTCTGGCTGCTGATCTGAGGACAAGGCTGAAGATCGCCACCCAATGGGATGCCCTGCAACGTTTCTCCTCCGGAGGAAACGGCTTCCCATTGGTCGACCGTTATTGGGAACGGTTCCCCTGAATGCAGTGAACCGGACGTGATTTTTGATCTGAACCAAATGTAATGAGGGATCTTGTCCTGATCTTCAGCGGGGATATCGAATCTGTTGAGGTCATCAGTGGATCCTGGACGGACACTTGTAACTGCGATTCTGAGAGTCACTTTTTCCGATCCGGCTATCACCTGGACCTCTCGGGCAGTCCCTGCCTGACTTCCAAGGCTGTCCGCGGCCCGCGACTCGATGTAGTAGGCCACAACCACAAGGATGCCGACTATCAGAGGTATCAGAACCAGCAACCGCACCACCGCCGCCCTGTTGAGGGACGAATCTGCTTTTACATGCATTGGCAACCCGACTTCATCATGGACTGTAAAGCTGGACCCGACGGTATCCAAACAGCGAGATGACGGCAGATGAGACTACCTGCAGTCCCTGATTAGACGATCAACAGGACCGATCGTGACGGTGCTGTCCTGGCGGGCTGCTTGGCGTCACGACCCCGCAGGATTCTCGTCTATAAGGCAAATGGATATTTGGTTGTGTTTCCATGACACGAACGTGTGGTGGTGTGGGACGGGCGGTTCAGTTCTTCAGGATCTCTGTTCCGCCCGTCCCCTTGGGCGGCAAGGAGTCTCACGTCTTGGCGCCCTGAGCGGGACTCTCAAACTTCATCCGGGGGGATTTGCATGAGAGATCCGGGCATCAACCGCCCGCACATTTGGTTAACCCGGGAGAATGCAATTCATGACGCGGTTTTGCCGGGAAAATTCGCGCGGGCGAACGGCGTCTGGGAGCAGAGCAATACTGTTAGGCAACAGTTTTAGTTCGGGCCGATGGCTGGAGTCGCTGCGCCCTCAGGCGCCTGCTTGGGCCTGTCCGTGCCCCGATTGATCTTTCCCGGTCGTTCCCGGATCGTTCCTGGGGATAGTTGGCCTTTCCCGCAGCGGCCTGGCGTAGTGCCTCCTCCATCGGCAGGACCGGCTCCAGGGCGTTCCTCCGCTTACATTCCCCGCCTGGCGGCTTGTGCGGTGTGCGGCGTTTGATGAAGCGGACCCCAACAACGGTGAGCCATGCCGTCCCCAAGATTAGGAAGGCGCTAATGGCCACGAAGGATGCCCCTGCGAGGAAGACCAGGAGCACTCCGGCGTAGGCGAGGTGATGGGCATCAATCATTGCCTGGCCTTTCCTGGGTCTTCGGTGTGCTGCTCGATGGTGGAGAGGATAGTGCTGACGGACTGGAGGACGTCTCCGGTGAGTGCCAGGATCTTCACAGGGTCAAAGGGGCCTGCCAAGGCATGGCAGTATTCCGCGTAGGATCCGGCAAGGTCCTGAAGCAGCATCCCCTCGACGCCCACCATGTCACTGGGAAAAAGACCTGCACCCACGGGTCTCCCCTCGTATCCCTCAGTTGAGTCCACCACGCTCGGCGCCTTCCGGTTCTGTCATTGGGAGGATCTGATGTTCGTAGGCGGCGCGGAGCCCGGCACGGGCCCTGATCAGGAGCGATGAGACCGCATTAGCTTCGATGCCCAGCAAAGGGGCGATGTTCCTTGGCGGTTCTCCCATTACCTCGGCATGCCAAAGCACCATGCGCCACCGCTCCGGCAGAGTCCGCATTGCCGCCGCGACGTGCTCGTGCTCGAAAACACTCAGCACTGTTTCCAAGCCGGGGTCTTCGACGGCGACGGCGAGAGGGTCCAGGTCTTCGAACGGTGACGCCCTTTCCTTCGCCTGCCTCTTCCAGGCATTATTTGCAACCGAGCGCACACAGGTATTCAGATAAGGCGCAAATGTGTCGCTGGGTCCGAAGCCGTTACGGATAGCGCGAACAGCGTTCGCGAACGCCTCATGGAGAACATCTTCAGCATCCTCCGCCTGAGACATCAGCGACCGAGCAAACCTCAGCGCCGGTTCCCGGTGCCGCTCATACAGGGCAGCCATCGCACCCGGCTCCCCGTTCCGCACACCACCGATCAGCTCCGCCTCCGACCCAAAGACGCCAGCGTCCTCGGGTACCAGTTCCCCCACTATCTCCACAGCATTCTTCCAATCACTCGCCCAAACCAGTTAGCGATGACTACCGCTCTCCCCCTATACGCGGGCGGCTTCCGTTTTATGACGCGAAACCTCTTGGGATGCGTAAACCACTGCTGTGAAGCGTTTGGGGGCAGAAGCGAAAGACCTGCAGACCATGCTGGTGAAGACCCGGCAAACATCAGGCCGCCAATGCACAACCACACCGCCGGAACGTGCCGCCGGCTATCTGAAAGAAGTGTCTAACTTACAACGTGTAAAAGCACAAAATCCCGACGGACGGCTCTAAAGTGTTTCAATGGGACTGAGATATGATGACGCCGGCTTGGCTGCGGTGGTTATGACGAAAATTGCGGCCAAGGAATCAGAAGGGCCGGGGCAACTGACCGCCCGCATGACCGAACTGGTCAGTGAGTTGGTAAAGCGCAACGGCCCCAACGCCGCGACAGAGCTGGCCATCGCTCTGGCCAGGCAACACTTCACCATCCTGTCCGCGGCCGCCCAAGCCATCAATGTCCCTGTAACGAAGCTTCTCGCCGCCTTGGAAATGGAGCAGTTGGCTGGGCTGGAAGACGGCGACTAGCCCGGTTGATCTATGCCTCCATCACAACGGAAGCGGGATGGGGCGTACTCAGCATGGGTATTGCCACGGCAGGTTCGCTGATCGCGCTCCAACCGCCTGGTCATCACGGCCCATATCGCTGGATTCGTAATCCGGGAATCCATCAGACCGGTCTTCCCGGTGTAACTTTGGCGACGCCTGAACATTGTCCATTTGAGTTAGGTTAGCTTTACCTTCTAATGTGATGCGGGTGACTGTACAGCCAGAGCTGGCCGGTGTCTCATTCGCGGCCAAGCTGGCCCGCTTCGGGGACAGCACCGCCATCAGGACAAAAAACCAATCAGTGAGCTACCGCGAGCTGGCACGACGTGTCGAGGATATGACCCGTGCGTTCGGACCATCGCGGCGCTTGGTCGCCCTCGAGGCCGAGAACTCCCTGCCGTCTCTGGTGGCATACCTCGCTGCCCTTTCCTCCGGCAATCCATTGCTCATCCTGCCTACCGGCGGCGGGACGGCCGCCGAAATGCTCGTCGCAGCCTACGATCCCGATATCGTGGTCCACGCCTCAGACGGCGAGGCGGTTCTGGACGTAAGGCGGGAAGAGACCCGTCATGAGCTGCACCCGGAACTGGCGCTCCTGCTAAGTACCTCGGGCTCCACCGGTTCGCCCAAACTCGTCCGCCTGTCCGCCGAATCAGTCCAAGCCAACGCGGCGGCGATAGCTGAGTACCTGCACCTGCGTCCCAGCGACACAGCTGCAACCACACTTCCCCTCTCGTACTGCTACGGGATGAGTGTGGTGAACAGCCACCTCCTGGTTGGCGCATCCCTGGCACTAACGGACTTCTCGGTAGTGGACCCCTGTTTCTGGGAACTGGTCTGCGCCGAAAACGTGACGTCCTTTGCAGCAGTTCCCTACACCTTCGACCTGCTGGAGCGGGTGGGGTTTGAGCACAAGGACCTGCCCAGCCTGCGCTACATTACCCAGGCGGGCGGGCGGCTCGCCCCGGACCGGGTGCGTTCCTACGCCGAACTGGGCCGGAGACAGGGCTGGGACCTGTTTGTCATGTACGGCCAGACCGAGGCCACCGCCAGGATGGCCTACCTGCCTCCTGACATGGCAGCAGAACATCCGCATGCCATTGGAGTTCCCGTGCCCGGAGGGTCCTTCCGGCTGGAGCCAGTGCCGGGCCTCGACGCCTCTGAGCTTGTCTACACAGGACCAAATGTGATGCTGGGATACGCCGAAAAACCGGAGGACCTTGCCCTGGGACGGGTCATCACAGAGCTTCACACCGGCGACCTGGCCAGATGCAGTTCGAACGGCCTGTACGAAATCGTCGGCCGTCGCAGCAGGTTCGTCAAAATCGTTGGCCTCCGGGTGGACCTGGGCCAGGTGGAACGTCTGCTGGCCGACCTCGGCCTGACGGCCACGGCTGCAGGCACTGATGACGCAGTGGTCGCAGCGGTGGAAGGAAGCCACAACCTCGCCCTGATCGCCAAGTCCCTCGCACATGACCTAGGCGTACCGCGCGCAGCCATTCAGCTCCGTTCCGTCCAGGAGATTCCCCGGCTGGCCAACGGTAAGCCTGATTACCCAGCGGTCCAGGCCCTTGCATCTCGCGATGAGGGCCGCGACCGAGACACTGTTCCAGCAGAGGACACGGGAGAAACCCGGATTGACGTCCGGAGGATTTTCGCCGAGGTCCTGGAACAGGAAAACGTCGCCGACACGGACACCTTCGTTTCCCTGGGCGGCGACTCCCTGTCATATGTAGCAGCATCGCTCCGGCTGGAGCGTGCCTTGGGCTACATCCCGCAGGGCTGGCACCTGATGCCGCTTTGCGAGCTTGTTCCCGCCCCACACCGCCCGCAGAAACCCGCAGCCGCGCCGGCGACGGGCACGCCTGAATCCCGGCAACCGATGAGGGTCGGACGCATAGCCCGCGATGTGTACCGGCGGATGTTTGCCCCAATGGAGACGGGGATCGTGCTCCGGGCCATCGCCATCATCTTCATCGTCTCCACCCACGTCGGGTTCTTCCACTGGGGCGGCACCGCCCACGTACTCATCGCCGTCGCCGGCTATAACTTTGCCCGGTTCCAGCTCACCGGCACCCGCCGAGCCCGGCTCCAACGGCAACTGCGAAGTATCGCCCGGATCATCGTGCCGAGCATTGCGTTCATCGGCTTCGCGTTCGCTGTGACAGATACCTATACCTGGGTCAATGTTTTCCTGCTGAACCCCCTCCTTGGACCGGAAGGCTGGGGCAACCATTCCAGGTTCTGGTTTATCGAGATCCTCGTACACATCCTGCTGGGCCTCGCGGTTCTCCTCGCCATACCGGCCGCAGACCGGGCCCAGCGCCGGTGGCCGTGGGCCTTCGCCCTGGCGTTGATAGCTGTGGATATGCCGCTGTTCTTCGGCTTGATTGACTCCCGCTACCCAGGCCAGGGCCCCGTTCTCTGGCTGTTCGGTCTCGGCTGGGCCGCAGCCGCATCCCGAACGCTGTGGCAGCGGGCGGCCGTAACGGCGATTGCGCTCCTGACCATCCCGCTATCCTTCAGCGACCAGTACCGCACCGCAACAATGCTGGTGGGATTCCTCATTCTGCTCTGGGCGCCCACTCTGACGGTGCCGCGCGGACTTCACCGGCTCATCGCCCTGTTGGCCAGCGCCTCCCTCTATATCTACGTCACTCATTGGTTGGTATATCCGCTCGTCGAAGAATCGGGCAAAGGCCTCGCTGTCCTCGTTTCCCTGGCAGCAGGAATCCTCTACTGGGGCGCGGCGACCAGAACGATGGGATGGGCGGAACGCCAACTTCGGCGGCGCAGGGCCAGAGCTCAAAGCAGACGAAACTACGACGTCGCACCCGTCTAGACCTCTGCCCTCAGTCCCCGGGATAACGTGGTATCCAACCAATCGCCCGCGTCCTCGTCACGTGTGCGTGCAGGTCAAGAGATACTTGTCTCTGGTCGTGGGGCCGTCTGGCTCGATGCAAATCCTAAGGGGGAACAATGATTGAACTACTGATCGGCGGGGGCGTGCTCGTCCTCCTGCTCATTGCCGGTTTCATGTACTACGTCATGAGCATTCGGTTCGCTAAGCCGAACGAGGCAATGCTCATCACCGGTAAGAGCGACCCCAACCCAACCGAAGATTTGTCCGAGGACCAGTCCCGCGTCGTGATCAACAACCGGGCCTTCGTCAATCCCATCACGGAACGCGTCAGCCACATCTCCCTGTCCTCGCGCCAAGTGGAAGTAACCATTGAAGCAATCTCCAACAACGGCATCCAACTCCGCCTGGCTGGCGTTGCACAGGTTAAGGTCGGCGGCGACAAGGCATCGGTCCGCAAAGCAGCCCAGCGCTTCCTCGACCAGCAGGACGCCATTGACCATTACACCCAGGAAACTCTCTCCGGATCGCTGCGGTCCATTGTGGGTACGCTCAGCGTCGACGCCATTATCAAGGACCGCGCCCAGTTCGCTGCTTCGGTCAAGGAAGAAGCCGAACACTCGATGACCAACCAGGGTCTGGTCATCGACACGTTCCAGATCAAGTCCGTCGAGGATTCCAGCGGCTACCTCAAGAACCTTGGCCGCCCTGAGGCCGCTCTGGTGGCCCGCAATGCGAGTATCGCTGAAGCTAACTCCCAACGGGAAGCTGCGGAAGCCAAGGCTCTCGCCGACCAGAAGACAGCCGAAGCTGAACAGAAGCTGGCACTCCGCCGCGCTGAACTCAAGCAGGAAACGGATGCCCGACAAGCAGAAGCTGACGCAGCCGGCCCTCTGGCGCAGGCCGAGCAACAGCAGGCAATCATTCTCAAGAACCAGCAGGTGGTTGCACGTCAGGCCGAGCTCCGCGAAAAGGAACTGGACATCGAGGTCCGCAAGCCCGCTGACGCAGCCAAGTATAAAGTTGAAACGGAAGCTGCGGCCGATCTTGCGCGCCGCACACGCATCTCCGAAGCCACCAAGGTCGAAGCCGCTGCCGAGCTCGAAACGCGCAAACTGAAAGCAACCGGTAACGAGGTCGAAGCAAGGGCTCTGGCAGCAGCAAACACCGCCAAGGGCAATGCCGAGACCGAGATCAACAAGATCCGTGGCCTTGCCGAGGCCGAGGTCATCAAGTCCAAGGGTGTGGCAGAAGCTGATGTCATTGGGCTTCGCGGCAAGGCGGAAGCAGGAGCCATCGAAGCCCAGGCCAAGGCGTACAGCGAGTTCAACGAGGCCGCCATCCTGAACAAGGTCCTGGAGGTGTTGCCGGGCATCGCCAAGGAGATCGCCGCACCGATGGGGGCCATCAGCAACATGACGGTCATCTCCAACGACGGCGCAAGTCAGTTGAGCAAAAATGTTTCCTCGGGCGTGCAGGAGACTGCACAGATGCTCAAGGACACAACGGGCTTTGATGTCATTGAGATGCTCTCCGGCTTCGGCAAATCACGTCCGGCAGAGGAGGCCAAGCGCACCGGGGATGGTGCTGTTGACGAACCGGCGCGGACCGCCGTCGTCATTGACACGGCAAAGGACAAGTAACTCCCCAAAAACAGGAGCACGACGCCGGGTGGCTAGCCGCGCCGCCCGGCGTCGTTGTCGACTCCTGGCACATTCTGATCAGAGATTACGGTGCCGGCCAACCGTTCCAGAGAACGGAGCAATGAACCGGTCTGCCGCATTGCCAGAACAGGATCCACCGGCCTCGCCGTCTGGGTTACGTCGAGATAAGCAGCCCAGGCTCCTTGAAGGTTCTCGAATTCCCGGCGTCCTACAGAAACAGTGAGCCGCCTTCCTGATTCTTCAGGCATGTGCCACTCCTAATGATCCGATCAGTACTTGGCCTCAAGGGCGCGGTGGGCAGCCTTCCGGGGGATGAGATTGTGGCCCGCCCCCAAAAATGCGCTGCGCATTGGCCACAGTACTAGCCTGTAACGGAATAAGCCATACGACCGGTATGCTTTTGCCACCAGCTCGTTGTGGAAGGGGGACCATGCATTTTGGTCGTGGGAGACGCAGCGGTGCGCCTGCTCGCGATGGAGGTGTCACGTTCAGCAGCACCGTTCCACGGGAGTTGGTACACCGCTGGGGACTTTCCGAGGTCTTTATGACTGATATCCGCAGAGCAGGCGACGGCCGCTACATTGCAGGCGCTCAATGGCCACGAATGCACACCTTTTACCATCCGATTCCTCGGGTCTACGACTCGGCGTTGATTGTGGAATCGCTTCGGCAGGCTACGATCCTCTCAGCTCATTCGATGGAGGGCGTGCCCCTCGGTCAGGTCTTCCTCTTACCGGAGATGGCCGTTCAAGCCCTCGACGGGTACTCTCGCGATCCCAGCACACCGACAAACGTTCATATCAGTCTTGACGTGGATGTCCTGCAACGGACTCCCCGGGGACCCGCGAAATTACATGTCAAGGCACGGTTTTATGTGAACGGCGATTGCATCGCGACAGGGACAGCGGGTGCCCGTGTGGTAGACCCCTCCGCATATGCCCGCATGCGGCTCCGATCCGAAACCCGAGATCCGCCCAGGCCGACCGTCGCAGTGCCACCGGAGCAGGTGGGTCAGCGGCACTCCGGCCATGTGGTTATCGGCGAAAGCTCCCGCGATGGGACGTGGCCGCTGCACGTCGACAAGACGAATCCCATCATGTTTGACCATCCCCTGGACCACGTCCCGGGGGCTCTCCTGCTGGAAGCCATCCGCCAGGCGCTCCGGGCTCACACGAGGCAGCCTCACCTGGATTTTGTGAGCTTCGACGCCGCGTTCCTGAAAATCGTTGAGCTCAACGACAAAGCTGACGTTTCTATCTTCCCCAGCAAGAGCCATCACAACCGCACTAAAGCCACCGCCGAAATCAGGGTCGACGCGGATGTGTGCGTGGTGCTGACGTGCGAGTTTGAGCTCATGCCTGAGAGTTCGGATGGAACATTGTGTCCGCGACACTCAGACGGACCAGCTTCAGGAACTCATCCTGTTTCGAGTCTGGCACCAGTGAGGGGAGCAGGATCGACCACATGTCCTCAATCCGCTCCAGCACATCCGCGCGTTCAGTGAGAATCGCGGACAGCATCTGTACTCCAGTGAATGACGCCACAAGGTACCGGGCGAAAGCAGCAGCGTCCACTGCATCTTTGATTTCACCTTTTGCCTGGCCCTGCCGGGTCAAGCTCTCCATAGTGTGGATCCAGTCGTGATAAGGCTTAGTGACCTGCTGCCCGAAAGCGGAGGCTTCGAGAGTCAATCGCACACCTGCACGGACTACTGGTTCCCTGACCAGTTGTCTGGCGAAACTTCCACAAATCATGACCATAGTAGACAAAGCATCGCGTCCATACGACGCCGTACGCCTGGCTTCTTCAGTAACAAGGGCATGCTGTGCCTCGATGACAGCAAGGGCCAGGTCTTCCTTGGAACTGAAGTGAAAGTACAGGGCACCCTTCGTCACACCTGCCCGTTCGGCTACAGTACTCAGGCTCGCACTGCCATAGCCTGCTTCTTCGAACACTGCAGCGGCCCCGGCAACTATGGAGCCCCTCGTCACCCTCGCACGTTCCTGCACAGGCATATATACAATTCCTCGTTGACTGGATGTGCCACCAAACTCGGGGCGTCGTCCCACACAAGACCAAGAACCCTCCCCGCCTGGCAGAGCGAATCATGAAAAAAGGTTCGCGGAAGCCGATAGTTCTGCTCACAGGCGCATCCGGATTCATCGGCCGCAGCATCCTTGAAGCCATCACCGCACGCGGCGAAAACGACCTTCGCATCTTGGCACGTCCGACGACAGTCCTCCCGGAGAGCAGTAAGGCCAGCATATACGTCGGGGACATTACAGACGTCGACAGCCTCAACAGTGCGCTCGCTGGAGCCGACACAATTGTTAACGCTGCCACGTACACCGGCGCAGACGCCACAACGGCCACTGAGGTCAACTCGGACGGCACCGGCAATCTTCTCGATGCCGCCGCCCGAAACAGTGTCTCGCGGTTCATACAGATCAGCACCACGTCCGTTTACGGAACAGGCCCACACCGAGGAGAGGGCACTTCACTCCCCTATGCACCCGAATCCGCTGCAAGCCGCTCACGGGCGTCAGCTGAACGTCTGGTCCTGAATGCCGGAGGCAGTGTAATTCGCACTGGGCTGATCTACGGCCAGGGAGACAAATGGTTTATCCCGGCCCTGATTCGCATGGCTACCGTCGTGGGTGGACCAGTTGGTGACGGCAGCTCAAAACTGTCCGTGATCGACGTAGGGCATCTGGGCCAGCTGATCTCAGCTCTAATAGGTCCGGGCTTAGGCGTCGGGATTTCGGGGCCATTCCACGCCGCTGAACCAGAACCGGTGACTGTTGCACGGCTACTGCTTGACATCCAAGACAAGATCATCGGGCCACTGGGGTCAGCCTCGACGGATTTTGAACGCTCCCTTATCCTCCTTCTCCAAAGCGGATTCACCAGTCATCAAGCCGCTCTGCTCTCGCAAGACCATTGGTATGAGTCGGACCGGTTGTGGGCCCTCACCGGCCTGAAGCCCCGAGCCTTCACGATTTCTGCGGAAGCGGCCCTCTGGTACCGCCATTTCACCAAGCGCTACTGACAGAGCCTTTCGGACTAAGCCCGCTGCCTGTTAAGCGGCTCGACGGCGTCCTGCGTCACGATTAGCCGTTTTCACAGTCTTAAGGAGTGTTCGGGCACAGGCATATCAGCTGCCCGCATGCATTAATCCGCCGAGGATCCTGCAGTACGCCGGCGGAGGGGGATTCTGGCGGTGTAAGCGCTGGATTCCTGCGGCCGGTTGTGAAGCAGTCCGCAACCGGCCGCACCTGCCAGCACAGACTCTGAATAAAGGATGACTTTCATGGCAAGAAAGATAGTGACCGAATTCGTCGATGATCTGGACGGAACCACGGCCGACCGAACCGTGTCTTTTATGATTGATGGGACTGACTACGAAATTGATCTATCGGCCATGAATGCCGCTGCATTGAGGGAGCTGCTTACGCCCTACATGACAGCTGGGCGGAAGGTAACTGCCAGGAATCGCCGAGAAAAAGCCGTCCGCCAAGCCCGACGAGCTCCGTCCAACCCGTCCAGCATTCGTGAATGGGCTGAACGAAATGGCTATGCAGCCAACAGCAGGGGAAGGCTACCCGCTGAGATCCTGGACGCCCACGAGCTAGCCACTGCCTGACTTTAAGAGGCAAAACCCCTGGCTAGACGATATGTAGCAGGAGGTGCGACCGGCGAACCGCGGGGGCCTGGTCCTTCTGTAGGCTCATTGTCGCCGGACCCAACCGGAGCGTCCAGCTTATGTGCGAGGGTCTTAGCAATGGGGGCGGCGGACGCTCCGGATCCTGTTTCCGGCGCCGATGGCCTCTATCAGAAGGACCAGGAAGTGTGGTCGAAGAGGCTGGAACCTCCTTTTCAAAACAAGGCGTGGGTTGCCTGCCACACTTGGCGGACAGGTAGAGCCACATTTGAAATTTGGAGGTTCCAGCTATGTTCGAGCGTACAAGCGTTGGCTTGGATGTCCATGCCCGCACCGTTGCCTCATGCGCGTTGGACGCGCAGACCGGCGAAATCATCATGCACCGGATGACTCCGGATCATCGTGAGATTCTGGCCTGGATTTCGTCCCTGCCATCGCCGGTCAGAGCCGTTTACGAGGCGGGCCCGACAGGCTTCGGCCTGGCCAGGTTCCTGCTTGCTGCCGGGATCGACACGCTGGTCGCGGCACCGTCCAAGCTCCAGCGCCCGTCCGGGGACCGGGTAAAGACTGATGCGAAAGATGCGCTGCATCTCGCCCGGCTGCTGAAGCTGGGCGAGATCACCCCGGTCCGCATTCCCTCGGCTGACCAGGAAGCGGCACGGGATCTGGTCCGCGCCCGCGAAGACGTTCGAGGGGACCTGATGCGTTCGCGGCACCGGATCTCCAAACTCCTGCTGCGGCAGGGCATCGTTTATTCGGGCGGGCAGGCCTGGACCGGAACGCATGAACTGTGGCTGGCCCGCCAGCGTTTCGACGCTCCGGCCCGGCAGTTGACCTATGAGTCCTCCCTTGAGGCGATGCATGAGATCTCAGACCGCCGCGACCGCCTCGATCAAGCGATTACTGCGATGGCATATGGAAGCGAATACACCCCGGTTGTCCGCGCCCTGCAATGCCTGCGCGGCATCTCGACGCTCACCGCATTTGGACTGGCCGTGGAGATCGGCGACTGGGACCGGTTCACCGGCTCCACGATCGGCGCTTACCTCGGACTGGTCCCGACTGAGCATTCTTCCGGACAGTCCCGGTCCTTGGGGTCCATCACGAAAACAGGCAACAGCCATGCCCGCCGGCTGCTCGTTGAGGCGGCCTGGCACCACCGCAGGCCCTATAACAACCCGTCCCGGCTGATGCGGTCCCGCTGGGAACAAGCCACTGCAGAAGCGAGAACCCGGGGACACGCAGGGAACCGGCGCCTGCACGAACGATGGCTCAGCTACCTTGTACGCCGCAAGCGCCCGGTCATCGCCAATGTCGCCATCGCCCGCGAGCTCTCCGGGTGGTGCTGGTCCCTCGCCACCGGCACACATCCGGCCAGCCCCTGATTTCGTTCAGGCTCTTCCTCCGTCTCCTCCAAGACAGCAAACACCCCCCGGAAAGATCCAGTTGAACAGTGTGGTTCCTTGCAGCGCGTGGAGTAAACCCGCGATACACCTATGGGCAACCGGAAACGGCGACGCCCGTCATTGCTAGACCAGCGGTAACCTCCAGCCGAACACTTCGTCCTGCGGTAACCAACCCGCGCATATCAGTCTGACCGCGCAGTCGCCAACGACACGCTCGCCACAAACCAACGACTCTTCCCGTGGGCAAAAAAGGAAACGGTCCCAGGCAACCCAGCCCGCGGACCGCTTCCTCATGCTCTTGACAAACTAAACCTACATATCAGTTGTACTGACCGGATACGTTGATTGAGTGGTTCACTCGCCAGGACCCTGTACCGGTCTGGCGTTCGCTGGGGGTTCTCCGACCTCGTGGATGGTGTGGCCGCTGCAGGCCGCCTTAGTTACGGTGGCCTGCTCGATGCGCGACACGGTAAACCATCGGATTGCGTCGCGCATTCGGCACCATCCAATTAGGTACCACTGGCCGTTCGTGGAGGCGAACAGCACGGGCTCGACGTCGCGGGTGGTCGTGGTCTCGTCTCTCGATGTGTAGCGAATACGGATTACTCGCTGCTCGGCCATCGCCTCCTCCAGTGCCGACTTGATTGCGCGCGAGGACGAGGGAAGCGCATTGACCCAGACGCGGTGGGCCAGCTTGTCGGCTCGTGCGCGGGTTTTGGGATCGAGGACGTCCAGGATCTTCTGGATACCTGCTGCTGCCAGATCGGCGTAGGGGGCATCGGGTGCAGCGGACACGGCTGACATGAGCGCCACTGCCTGCGCTGGGGACAGGCTGACGGGTGGCAGGGACGCGCCGACAGCCAATCCGTAGCCACCGCCCGGACCTGGGCGCGACCATAGAGGGGCACCGCTGTTCTCCAGCGCATCGAGGTCTCTCTTGATTGTGCGCACGGACACCTCGAACTCTCTCGCCAACCGTTCGGCGGAGACCCCCCGCGCGCCGTTGCGGCGCAACATTTCTGATAGGGCATGGAGCCGTTCTGCTCGCTTCACTGCTCTGACCCAGGCAAATTCATGACATAAATAGTGACATACCAATGTCCATAGGGCCTGCGAGAGTTGTGACATGACAACCGCCATGAGCAGTCCGACCATCATTCTCATCGCCGGCCACTGGCTGGGCGCTTGGGCGTGGGATGAGGTTCTTGAACACCTGAAAACCGACCATTCTCGTGCCATCGCGATGACACTGCCCGGTCTCGACGCGCACGATCCTGAGCGTGCGACTAAAACCCTCGACGTCCAGGCTGAAGCAATCCTGGACGTCATTACTCAACACGGTAATCAGCCTGCAATTCTCGTCGCCCACAGTGGGGCTAACGCTCCCGTCAGCCTCGTCATGGACCGATACCCTGAGCTTGTCCACCGGGTAGTGTGGGTCGACTCCGGCCCTGTAGCGACGGGAAGTGTCTTCGCCCCAGACCTCCCGGAGGAGTTGGAGGAGCTTCCGCTGCCGCCCTTCGACGTCCTCGCACAGCAGGCGAGCCTCGAAGGCCTGAGCGAAGAGGCGCTCGAGCAGTTTCGGGCCCGAGCCGTCCCTGAGCCGGGCCCCGTGCTTCGTCAGCCCATTGAGCTCACCAACGACGCCCGCCGCAAGGTCCGGACGACCCTGGTCTGTTGCTCAATCCCTAGTGCGCAGGTGCTAGAGCTGGCCCAAACCGGTCATCCCATGTTCACCGAAGTCGCGAACCTTGAACACCTCGACGTCATTGACCTCCCGACGGGCCATTGGCCTATGTGGAGCAGTCCCCGCGACCTCGCCAAGGCCATTCAGTCAGAGGCTTCGCGAACCAACTGAACTGCACGCACAATTCAAGGGGTCAGCCGAATCCGGCTGGCCCCTTTCCCGTTTCTGAGGGAATTCATGACCCACCCAAACGCTGCTCTCACACCGCGCCACCGGCTAAAGGTCGCCCGCCTCGTCGTCGATGACGGTTGGCCGATCAGCGAAGCTGCCGCCCGATTCCAGGTCTCGTGGCCCACGCCAAGACACCCGGCAAACCGCGCAACGAACACAGTAACCCACTTCTGGGCTACGCCTACGTCCACACGTTCATCGACGGCCATTCCCGCGTCGCCTACGCCGAAACATGATGATGAAAGCGCTCAAACTGCCACAGCGGTGCTCGTTTGCGCTGTCGAGTGGTTCAACCAGCGGGGCATCACCGTCGAGCGCGTTCTGTCTGACCAGTACAGCTAGTCCTCTAGTGGTGGATTTACTACCCTTTGGCTCTCTTCGGAGAGCACGTTGGCGTAGGCCTCCCGTAGTCCGGCCCGCGCCCGTCTTACCAATGCGGACACCGCGTTGGGTTTTATGCCCAGGGCAGGTCCTATCCGCCGAGGCGGCTCCTGCAGGACATCGGCATACCAGAGTGCGGTTTGCCACCGCGCAGGCAAGGACTGCAGAGCTGCCAGTATTCGTTCGTTGCCATCCCGTTCGAAAACCCGGTGCAGCCGGTCGTCGTCGGTAGGGCCCTGTGTTGCATCCAGCACGCCGGCTTCCACCGGCACTTCCCTCGAATTCTTACTCCACCACTCCGCGGCACAGCTCTTGATTGCCGTAAAGAGGTAGCCCAGAAAATTCTCATGCGGCCCCTTTCCGTTAGCCACCGTACTGATGGTTTTGGCGAAGGCCTCCTGCACAAGATCTTTCGCGTCATGCTCGGTCCGAACCAGTCCCCGGGCAAATGACAGTGCATCAGCGGCATGCCGCCGATACAACACATCTGCCGCTTCCTTGCTCCCAGCCCTCAGCGCCGTTAGCAGCGCGGGATCCCCCATCCCACCTGTTCCAAGCCGTGGTTCGCCTGAAGCCCCTTGTAAAGCCAACCTGGTTTGTTCCGTTCGTTCATCAGTACAGGCCCGACGCCAAGTACCCAAGTAGTTGGAACTAACGGGTGGTAATTCATGACGAGATCTTTTGAATGATCCACATGCTGGGCAGGCAGATCCCGCATAGTGGTCGTTTTCGACCGGCCAATATTCATCCCGACGTCGATTCTCAATCGATCCATCATTTCCTTCGCGTCACGATTCGCTTTCCCGGGAGTCAATCAGGGCATGAATGAAGAACACCTCCAGCTGAAGAACGTTCAGGAGGCAGCCACAGTGACAGCATCGGTGGGTGCCAGGCAATTCGGAAAGCTGAAGCACGAATGGTCCGAATACTGTTCCATCACAGACCCGCGTAACGGACCGATTGATCCAGTTGAGGCCCTGCACCGGACAGGAACTCTCATCCACGCCGTCGGTGAGGTGATTGTTTCCGCAAAATCCACCAATCAGGGTCCCTCATAAGTCCACTCGTCTCATGACGAATCAGCGCCGTCATGAAAAGCCGGCATCGAGGGTATACAGCTGTGCAGGATGGCTACGCAGCCCTTGTCCTGCGGTAAGTCCCCTTTACCGCAGATGGCACTGCACCGAGGCGGAGCAGCACAAATGCTTCCGCAAGGGGCTGGCGGTATCCGCAAACCTTGAGACGTGATCGGATACCGCCTGCCCCAGATCAGGCCAGGCCTGACCCTCACATGGTCAGCCCGGGCTGCGCCTTTCCATTCTCGGGGGCAATGCCCGTGCCCGCTGCACGCAGAAGCACACTGGCAAAGGCCACTCGGAGGGCTGTGCGCGCATCTTCAAGGACGGCTGAAAACAGCTCCGGACTTATCTGCAGTAATGGTCCGGCCTCGGTCGGAGTCAAGCCCTGCATATCGGAATACCAGAGGGCCCGACGCCAATCTTCCGGAAGGGTGACAAATGCCCCGATCACGTAAGTACCCGCTGCCTGCCTATGGCAAACCCCAGCCCTCTCCGTCACGGACGGCGCTGATGGGAAAGGATCGATTCTGGACATTCGGGCTCCGCAGGCTTGGGGTCCCGAGCAACTCGGAACAGGGGAATGCCCCAACGCAACCACCCGCAGATAAATCGGGTGACTTTTGGTCATAAAGAACACGGAAAAGTCATCGAATGACGCGGGTCTTTAGATTTAGGCCCGTTGCGGGGCATCCTCGCCATTGGATCCGCCCAACCTGGTGTCCGGCTCCAGCGTGCTCATTAGCTGCTCCAAGGCCCGGAGAACAGCACCTGTCCTCTGCATTGCCAAGACCGGGTCGACTGCTTCAAGGCTTTTGGTTGCCTGGAGGTAAGAGGCCCAAGCACCCGCGAGTTCTTCGAACTCCCGACGGCCCACAAACAAGGTAAGCCGCCCTCCCGATTCATCAGGCATGCCTATTCCCCTCAAAATTGATACGTATGCTGATTAATTCCCAATACTACGGGCTTGAAGGGCCGACCCCTCCAGTAGCAGGCCCAGGAATCGCGGCGATGTTCAAAAACCTCCCCGGTCGCCTTATAACTCGACGTAGCCTGGCTTCTATGCTGGCTGTTCCTAAATGCTGAAGCACAAGTCAAAAATGATGGGGCAGATTGGTTCACGCGGGGGGTCAGTAGGCCTAACGGTCGGAGTCGGGGTGGGGGTCGGGGTTGGCGTGGGGGCCGGAGTCAATGTCAGTGTCGGAGCAGGGGTGGGGGTTACTGTCGGAGTCGGAGTCCGCGTTGGTGTAGGCGTTGGAGTCTGTGTGGCCGGTGGGGAGGTTACAGCGGTGGGCGCCGGTGCTGGAGTCGAGGTGGGAGACGCCGTCGGCCTGGCCGGAACACCTCCCCCAGCACTACGCGGGCCAGCGGCAGGAACTGGCGGCCAAGGCCCCACAGGTGCCATTCCGTGAAAGGCGCCGGTGTCAGGTTCAGCGAATCGGGACCCTGCCGGGTAATCCGAGCCCGGTGAGCCGGGGTCCTCCGCAGGCAAGGGCCCGGAGGTGGGGGGCGGCGCTGTGTTGGTGATTGCGGGAGGCAGCTCCGGACTTGCAGGAACTGCTCGGCTCAACTCAGTTTCATGCGGGGGCGGGGCAGCGTTCGGCCCGCCGCTGACGAGACCACCCGCTACGGCGACGGCGGCCACAGCTCCGACTGCCAGAGCCGCTACGCCCGCGGCAGCCGCCGTTCTTGGCCAACGCGAAGGGAAACGGTCTTGCAGAGAGAAGCGGGCGCCGCCCAGGGCAGGGCCAAGGAGCACAAAGGGGGCAACGATGCCCCTCATTGTCGCTCCGACGTCGGTCAGCTGAGCCAGGACTTTGGCGCAGTCTTCACAGTCGCGGGTGTGTTCGTTCACCTTCCGCCGATCACGAGCGGAGCTTGTCCCCAGCACCGTCGCTGCAAGGTAGGGAAAAGTCGGTTCGCAGCCTGACCGCAGGGGGGCATCCACATAGGCGCTGAGATAAGCCTCGCGAAGCCCTTTCCTTGCCCTTAAGAGCAGTGCTGAAACAGCCCCGGGTTCCATGCCGAGGACTGGGGCAATCTTGCGGGGTGGTTCCCGTTCCACTTCCGCATGCCAGAGGACAGTCATCCACCGCAGCGGGAGTGACTGGAACGCTTTCATGACCAATTCGGGGTCATCCCGCTGCAATAGGGAGGCCAGCGAGGCGTCTTCCACCGGGATATCACCGGCGTTTTCCGTGGGTGTCTCCTTGGCCTGGTTCTCCCAGTTGTCAGCGGCGACGGTGCGCACTGCCCTCAGAAAATACGGCCTAAATGCAGTTTCCGGCCCGTTGCCGCGTTCCATGGCCGAGACGACTTTGAGGAACGCTTCCTGGGTGACGTCCTCGGCGTCTGCCTTGTTGCCGGTGAGCCGCCGCGCGAACTTCAGACCGGCGTCGTGATGCCTGTTGTAGAGCACCTCCAAGGCAGTGCGGTCGCCGTCGCGGCCGGAACGGATGAGATCTTCGTCCGCAACTTCCGTTGGTTTCTGCACTGTCCTGGCACCGCCTATCAATCATTCGACTCGCGGTTTTCGCTTGAGACCCCCCGCCGCCCCACTCCGGGCTCATACTTAACCCACTCCTCACGAAATCGTGACGCCGATGCCGGCCCGTCAGGACATCTGTAAGCGGCAGAAGGCCCGGCGCATCCCAGCGCCGGGCCATGTCCCCCGTTGGTTATACTCCGGTCCACCACAGAAGCGACCCCGGAAAACGGATCACTGCGGAGTTACGTACGCTCCCGAGATTCCGCCGTCCACCAGGAATGTGGAGGCCGTCATGAAGGATGAGTCGTCACTGGCCAAGAAGGCCACTGCGGCGGCAAGTTCCTCGGGTTCGGCGAACCTGCCCAAGGGAATATGGACCAGGCGCCTGGCCGCCTTTTCCGGGTCCTTGGCGAACAGCTCCTTCAGGAGCGGCGTGTTGACCGGGCCCGGGCAGAGGGCATTGACCCGGATGCCCTGGCGGGCGAATTCGACGCCGAGTTCCCGGCTCATGGCCAGGACTCCGCCTTTGGAGGCACTGTAGGAGATCTGCGAGGTTGCCGCCCCCATTACCGCGACGAAGGAGGCGGTATTGATGATGGACCCCTTGCCTTGGGCCTGCATGTATGGCAGGGCATATTTGCAGCAGTAGAACACCGAGGTCAGGTTCACTTCCTGGACTTTGCGCCAGGCGTCGATGCCTGTGTTCAGGATGGAAGCGTCATCCGGCGGGGAGATGCCGGCGTTGTTGAAGGCAATATCAACACTTCCGTAGGTCTCGTTGGTCACGGCGTAGAGGTTCTTGACGTCCTCTTCGCTGGTGACGTCCACTTTTACGAAAAGGCCTCCCACTTCTTCTGCAGCGCGCAATCCGGCGGTGGGGTCGACGTCGGCGATCACTACCTTGGCCCCCTCAGAAGCGAGGCGGCGGGCTGTCGCCAGGCCGATTCCGCTGGCTCCACCGGTGATGACGGCGCTGCGGTCCTTGAGACGGTTTGAGATTACTTCGAACATTGCTGGCATCCTTGCTCTTGCTTAGGCGCTAAGCCCGGGTGGAAATAAAGACGTTTTTCGTTTCGGTGAAGGCGTTCAGCGCATCCGGTCCGAGTTCGCGTCCGAGGCCGGACTGTTTGAACCCTCCGAACGGGGTTGAATACCTGACCGAAGAGTGCGAGTTCACGGAAAGGTTCCCCGATTCCAGGCCGCGAGCCATCCGCAAGGCGCGTCCGACGTCTCGGGTCCAGATGGAGCCCGAAAGCCCGTATATCGAGTCGTTCGCCAGACGCAGGGCGTCCGCTTCGTCGTCGAACGGGACGACGGCGACGACGGGGCCAAAGATCTCCTCGTACATAACCCTGTCGCCGGGGGACGGAGTTAGGACTGTTGGAGGAAACCAGAAGCCCTTCCCGGTCGGAGCCGAACCGCGGAACGCAACAGGTGACCCCTCCGGGACATACCCGGAAACCGTCTGGTGCTGGGCCGCGGAAATCAGCGGACCCATGAAAGAGGACTCATCCCCCGGGTCCCCCACGTTCAAGGCCTCAACAATCGGCTGCAGCAGACCGAGGAACTCTCCATACACGCTGCGCTGGACCAGGATCCGGGAACGGGCACAGCAGTCCTGGCCTGCATTGTCAAAGGCTCCGCCCGGTGCAGCAGCAGCCGCTTCTTCCAGATCGGCATCAGCAAAGATGATGTTGGCGCTCTTGCCACCCAGTTCGAGCGTGACAGGTTTCAGCTGGTCCGCGCAGCCAGCCATGATGCGCTTGCCCACCGCTGTGGATCCCGTGAAGACCACCTTCCGGACTGCCGGATGAGTGACGAACCGCTCCCCTACCACCGAGCCCTTGCCCGGGATGATGGTCAGCACGCCATCAGGAATACCGGCCGCACGGGCGAGCTCGCCAATCCGAACGGCTGTCATCGGTGTCAGCTCTGCGGGTTTAAGGACTACCGTGTTACCCGCGGCCAGCGCGGGGGCGAAACCCCACGCTGCGATGGGCATGGGAAAGTTCCAGGGAACGATCACACCCACGACGCCGAGGGGTTCGTTGAAGGTCACGTTGATTCCCCCATCCACGGGGATCTGCTGGCCGAGGTGCCTCTCCGGCGCGGCAGCGTAGTAGGACAGAACGTCCCGGACGTTGCCCGCTTCCCAGCGGGCGTTGCCGATGGTGTGGCCTGCGTTGAGCACTTCCAGCTGGGCCAGATTCTCCAGGTCGGAATCGACGGCGGCGGCAAAGCGGCGCAGCAGCAATGCCCTGTCTGCGGGTGCGACGTGACGCCAGCTTTCGAACACCCGTGCGGCTTTTTGAATGGCCCTGTCCGTCTCTTCCAGGGTCGCCAGCTCCAGAGTGTGGATGACTTCCTCGGTGGCAGGATTTAATACCTCATACGTACTGCTGGACATCAGCAGAACCCTCCATTCGATGTGTTCTGTAACGGCGTGCTTCCTCAATGAACCCGCTGAAAAGCCGCAGGTCATTCGCGTTTTGTTCGGGGTGGAACTGGACGCCGAGAACCCAGCCGCCGGATGTTGTTTCGACTGCTTCTACCGTGCCGTCCAACGCCTCCGCTGTGACGCGAAGACCGCGTGCCACCTCATCGATGGCCTGATGGTGGTAGCAGGGCGCGCTTGCCCGCGGACCCAGCAGCTGCTCACTGATACTGCCGGAGGTTGTGGTGAATTCGACGTCCCCGAATACCCCGGGCGCAGGTTGATAATTTGCCTCAGGATTCACATCCGGAATGTGCTGGATCAGGGTTCCGCCCAACGCGACGTTCAGGATCTGGGCTCCGCGGCATATCGCGAAGAGCGGCACCTGCTTGTCCAAAGCGGCGCGGGTCAGGGCGATGTCATGGTGGTCCCGGTCGGCCTGGGAGCGTGTCAGCGAGTGAGACTGTGCCCCGTAGTGTTCAGGGCCGACGTCGGATCCCCCTGAGATGATCAGCCCGTCGAGCAACTCAACAATCGACGGATCTGTTCCTACCGGTGGTAGCAGGACTGGAGTTCCTCCGGCCGCCACCACCGCCTGGACATACGTTCCGGGCAGGATGGCAGCTTCTGAGGTCCAGACACCCCAGGAGGCCTCCTGGTAGTAGGTGGTCAGCCCGATACGCGGACGGTACGAACCAGAATCAGAGGCGCTCAAAGACACGCTTGCGCTCCCAGTCCGTCACTGCACTGTCAAAGGCCTTCAGTTCGACGTCGGCGGCGTGGACGTAGTGGTCCACCACCTCATCCCCGAAGGACTTGCGCGCAATCTCGCTGCCGGCGAGCAATGCCCGGGAATCGCGGAGGTTGCTGGGGATCCTGGCCGAATCAGAGAGGTAGGCGTTGCCGGTCATGATCGGTTCGAGCGTGAGTTCATTTTCAATGCCGTGTATCGCTGCGGCAATCAGTGATGCTGCAGCCAAGTACGGGTTGACGTCTCCTCCGCCTACCCGGTTTTCGACCCGCATCCCCCGGCCGCGGCCCACCACGCGCAGGGCGCAGCTGCGGTTGTCCAGGCCCCATGCGATGGCGGTCGGCGCAAAACTGCCCTCGACGAAGCGCTTGTAGGAATTGATGTTTGGCGCCTGGAAGTAGGCCAGTTCCCGCAGCGCAGCCAGTTGTCCCGCGATGAAGTGCTCCATCAGGGGGCTGAAACCATGCTCGCCATCCCCCGGCAGTACTGGGTTCCCGTCAAGGTCCGTAAGGCTGAAGTGGATGTGGCAGGAGCTGCCCTCGCGTTCGTTGTACTTCGCCATGAACGTGATGCTCTTGCCGTGCTGATCGGCGATTTCTTTGGCGCCGTTCTTATAGAAAGCATGGTTGTCGCACGCCGTCAGCGCCTCGGCGTAGCGGAAGGTAATTTCCTGCTGGCCGTAGTTGCACTCCCCTTTGGAAGATTCGACGACGAGTCCCGCCTTTTCCATGTTGGTCCGGATGCTGCGGATCACCGGTTCCAACCGTGCGGTGGCAAGCAGAGAGTAATCCACGTTGTAGCTCGTGGATGGGGTCAGGGCCTCGTACTTCTTGTCCCATGCTTCGGCATAGCTGTCATCGAACATGATGAACTCAAGTTCGGTGCCAATGTGCGCGCGGTAACCCAGGTTCTCCAGCCGTTCGATCTGTCCCCGCAGGATCTGCCGCGGAGACTGCACTACTGGGCTCCCGTCGAGCCAGAGGATGTCGCACTGGATCATGGCGGTACCCTCCAGCCAGGGAACCAGGCGCAGGGTGGAGACATCGGGCCTCATCACCATGTCCCCGTACCCGTTCTCCCATGACGACATGCTGTAGCCGTCAATCGTGTTCATCTCCACGTCCACGGACAGCAGGTAGTTGCAGCCTTCTGCTCCGTGGCCCAGGACGTCTTCGAGGAAGGATCTGGCACCGCATCGCTTGCCCTGTAGCCGGCCAAGGGAGTCGGTAATGGCAACTACCACTGTGTCGATTGTTCCGGCAGCCACCATCTCCCTAAGTGCGTCGACGCTCAACGGGGCATTTGATACTGATCCAGCTGATTTGTCTGAACCATCTGTTCCATTTGATTGATGTGTCATTTTCTTCCGTTACCTTGTCTTCATCAGGGACCGGGAGCCTGGGTCCACGGTCTAACCTGAGTTGTCAGTGCTGAAGTTCGGCCTCGGCCGCTGCCAGGTGTGCGAACTCTTCTTCGGGGGCACCAGCCACGATGTGGTGGCGGCTGTAGAACCAGTAATAGAGCAGTGCCGCCCCGAAAATAGCTGCGGTAATGGTTGCGGCAAAGACGTCTACAACGAACGTGGCCGCGACCGCCACGAGCGCCAGCACCAACGCGACCGAGGTGGTCCAGATGCCGCCTGGGGTGCGGTAGCCGCGCGGCAGGTCAGGCTCCTTTATGCGCAGCACAATGTGGGACAGGTTCAGCAGCACGTAGGAAACTGTGGCACCGAAGACTGCAATGTTGATCAGCAGCGCGCCGTTGCCGGTGGTTGCTGCCAGAATGAAGCCGATGGTGCCCGGCACAATGAGCGCCAGGTAGGGGGTGTGCCTCTTGCCTGTCAGGGAGAGCCACTTCGGCAAATAGCCTGCCCTTGAGAGTGCGAACATCTGCCGCGAATAGGCGTAGATGATGGAGAAGAAGCTGGCTATCAACCCGGCGAGGCCTGCATAGTTCACGAAGTCGGCCAGGAAAGTGTTCCCACCGTACGCCAGGCGAAGGGCCTCCGGCAGCGGGTTGTTTGACGTGCTCATGGCAGTGGAACCGGCTGCCCCGGGGACAAGAACCAGCATCAAGGCGCCGAAGACCACGAGGATCGCCATTGCCGCAATGATTCCGCGGGGCATGTCCTTCTTCGGATCCGCGGTTTCCTCAGCTGCCAGCGGAACGCCCTCAACGGCCAGGAAGAACCAGATGCCGTAAACCAGTGCACCAATAATTCCGCTGATTCCCATCGGCAGGAAGGCGCTGGATGCGGGCGAGCCATTGGGAACTATGTCAAACAGCTTGGCTGCTTCGAAGTGCGGGATGAGGCCAATTACCACAGCGAACAGGGCCACCACCGCCACTGCCGTGATGCCGAAGATCAGCTTCAGTGCCTCGCCAACACCCCGGAGATGGATGCCGACGAAGATCGCATACGTCACTAGATAAACGGGCCAGGAGTTGGTGAGACCGAAGAGCCCCAGCGCCTCCACATACCCGCCGATAAAGATGGCGATGGCGGCAGGAGCCACGGCGTACTCGATCAGCACTGCCATTCCGGTGGCGAAGCCTCCCAGCGGGCCCAAGGCCCTGCGGGCAAAGCCATAGCCGGCGCCCGCGGTGGGGAGGGTGGAGGACAATTCCGCCAAGCCGAACACCATGCAGGCGTACATGATTCCCATCAGTACGAATGCGATGAGGAGGCCGCCCCATCCGCCTTGGGCCAACCCAAGGTTCCAACCAGCGAAATCCCCGGAAATCACGTAAGCAACGCCCAGCCCTGCCAGGAGAATCCAGCCCGCTGCACCCCGTTTCAGCTGTCTGTGTTTGAGGTAACCGTCGTCGTCCTTAATTGAATCCGCGCTGGAGGGTGACATCCTGTTTCCTTCTTTCGAGGGACCATGGCTTCAATGGACTATTTTTAGTCCACTGGCTCCTGCCCAAGTGTGGTAGACGTCACCGCGTGAGTCAAGCTTTTTCTTTTGCTGCCAATTTGCCGGGCGTCGGCGCTCCGGCCTATTGGTACTTTTCCGGCGGTTTAGGATGGAGGAATGGATCAGGTGCCGTTCGAAACCCAAGCGTCCCTGCTCCGGCCTGTCAGGCATGGAAACGCCTTTGAGGAAACCATCGAACGTCTCCTCCAGACCATCAAGCTGGGCCTGTTTGCCGCCGGCGACAAATTACCTCCGGAGCGTGAGCTTTCCGAGCAACTGGGCGTTTCCCGTGCAACCCTCCGGGAGGCTCTGGCTGAACTTCAAAAGGCCGGGTACGTCGAGGTTCAGCGCGGCCGCTATGGCGGGACCTATGTTTCCCTGAAACTGCCGGCAGGACGCGGCAAGGGCACGGTACTGGATCCAGCCGAAGTGGACGATGCCCTCGCCTTCAGGAGCGTATTGGAACCGGCCGCGGCTTCACTTGCTGCCAGGGCCAAGCTCTCCCCGCGGGAACGCCGGCATCTGCTGGACACTTTGGCGGACGTGGCCACCGCCCCGGCGGAGCTTTACAGACCCAAGGATGCGCGCTTCCACGTCGCTGTAGCCGAACTCGCTGGTTCGCCGAGCCTGGCAGCTGCGGTGGCTGATGTGCGTGCCCGGATCAATGACCTGTTGGACCGCATCCCTTTTCTGGAGCCCAACCTGGAGCATTCCAACCGCCAGCACCAGCTGATCGTGGACGCCATCCTGCGTGGCGACGACGAGGAAGCGCGGCGGGCCATGGAAGACCACCTGCTGGGCACGGCGTCTTTGCTGCACGGATTCCTGGGCCCAGGGGAAGAATAAAGCAGGCTGCTACTTGGCGGGGTTATGCGTTCCGATGGGAACCAGGGTCAGCTCGGGAAGGTTCTTCTCGATCCGCCGCAGCGCCCAGACGTCGTTGAACAAAGCGAGGTATTCGCCGTCGGAACGCAGCAGCACCTCAGCGCCGGGGACATTTGCGAGCGCAGGCATGGCATCCGCCGTCGAGATCCTGGCAATTGAGTAAGGGAGACGCTCCAGCCGCATGGGGGCGCTAAAGTCGTGGGCCATGCGATCCTCCACTACCTCGAACTGCATGGGGCCGACGGCGGCCAGCACCGGCGCCTGATCACCGCGGATGTCCGAGCGCAGGACCTGGATAACGCCCTCGTGTTCGAGCTGCTCGATGCCCCGCCGGAATTGTTTGAAGCGGCTCGGATCCTTGGACCTGGCAACCTGGAAGTGCTCAGGCGCAAACAGCGGGATGGCCGGGAATTCGACGGGCTGCTCCAGGAACAGGCTGTCTCCCACCCGCAGCGACGACGCGTTCACAAGACCAACAACATCGCCCGGGTAGGCCTCGTCGATCACTTCGCGTTCCCGGCCGAACACCTGCTGGGCGTACTTCGTCGCGAATGATTTGCCCGTACGCGTCTGCGTGACCACCATTCCGCGCTCAAAGACCCCCGAGCACACCCGGATGAAGGCAACGTGGTCCCGGTGCGCTTTGTTCATGCCGGCCTGGACCTTGAAGACGAAGCCAGCGAAAGGAGCGTCAACGGCCCGGGGCGCGCCGTCTACATCCGGACGCGGCGCTGCCGGAGGAGCAAAGTCCACGAGGGCGTCGAGGATTTCCTTGACGCCGAAGTTCAGGGCGGCGGAGCTGAAGAGGATGGGGGTTGCCTTGCCGGCGTGGAAGCTGTCGACATCGAACTCCAGGTTCGATTCGATCACGAGACCCGCCTCATCCACGGCGTTATCCCAGTCGTTGCCCTGGCTGGCAGCGGCCTCTTCCGGGGTGAAGTACTCGGTGAGGGCGATGTTCGCGCCGGCGTTGTTGCGCTTGAACTGCGCGAAGCGGTCGTTGCGGAGATCCCACACCCCACGGAAGTCGCCGGAGATGCCAACGGCCCACGTCAGCGGCATGGGAAGCAGCCCGGTACGTTCGGTGATTTCGTCCATCAGGGCAAGGGCATCCAGGCCCGGACGGTCCCATTTGTTAATAACGGTGATGATGGGGAGGTTGCGCTGCTTGCAGACCTCAAAGAGTTTCATGGTCTGCGTTTCCAGGCCCTTCGCCGCGTCAACGAGCATCACAGCGCAGTCAACGGCGGCCAACACGCGGTAAGTGTCTTCTGAGAAGTCGGCGTGACCCGGGGTGTCCAGGAGATTGATGACCGTATCCCGGTAGGAGAACTGGAGGGCTGCGGAGCTGATGGAAATACCGCGGTCCTTCTCCATCTGCATCCAGTCCGAGACCGTTTCCTTGCGGTTGGCCTTGCCGCTGGAGGCCCCGGCGGTTCCGATCACTTTGGCGTGTAGGGCAAGCGCCTCGGTGAGCGTCGACTTGCCGGCGTCGGGATGGGAAATAACAGCGAACGTCCGACGCCGGGCCGCCTGCTTGTGAATCTCGTGGACTCTGGCGGGGCTAAGGACTTCTTGGGACACGGTGCTACTTTCGCTGCAGTCAAGGGGAACGCGGAGGGGATCTGGGAGCCGGGTGCGTGGTGCACACAGTGGTGCAGTCCGGTTCCCCAGTTTATCGCAGCCCACCCGGGGACGCTGATGGGCGGACTAAAACGGCCCTTGGTGAAGGTTCCCCGGAGGCACCTGCCTGGCTGTTTCCGACGAGAGCAAATGAGGCACTTTAAGGCTTGCCCGTGCGGTTAATGGGCGGCTTTACCTCTATCATGGTGCTTGCGGGAAAACGAGTACTTTTTATCCTGTCGGAGCTCTTCGAAAACCGGCATACCTGCGGGCAGCGGCCCGCACCTTTGAAGGGAAAATCTATGGCTCGGAGCCCTGAAGATTCACTCAAGGCGACTCTGGGCAGAGTGGCTCCCGGAACAGCGCTGCGCGACGGACTCGAACGCATCCTGCGCGGACGCACAGGCGCTCTGATCGTTTTGGGCTCTGACAGGACCATCGAATCCATCTGCTCAGGCGGTTTTGACATCGGCATTGATTTTTCCCCGACCCGCCTTCGGGAGCTGGCCAAGATGGACGGCGCAATCATTTGCGATAAGGATGCGGGCAACATCCTCCGGGCCGCCGTCCAGCTTGTTCCGGATTCCAGTATCGAAACCCAGGAATCGGGCACCCGCCACAGGACCGCCGAGCGCGTGGCCATCCAGACCGGCGTTCCCGTCATTTCCGTCAGCCAGTCCATGCAGATCATTGCCCTGTATGTGAACGGCCTGCGCCACGTCCTGGAAGGCTCAGAGAAGGTCCTGGCCCGCGCCAACCAGGCACTGGCAACTCTGGAGCGGTACCGTTCCCGTTTGGATCAGGTCACCAGTTCGCTGTCCGCCCTGGAGATCGAGGCCATGGTCACGGTCAGGGACGTTGCCGTCACACTGCAGCGCCAGGAAATGGTGCGGCGCATCTCGGAGGAGATCTCGCAGTACGTGCTTGAGTTGGGCGAAGACGGCCGTCTGCTGTCCCTCCAGCTCGATGAACTCACCGTGGGCCGCGGTCCGGGCAGTGATGTGATTATCCGCGACTACGCCGGGCCGGACGCCTCGCCTGAAGACATCGACGGCGCCGTCAATGCCCTGGTCAGTCTTGGGCCCACCGAACTGATCGATCTGGGCAAGATCGCCCACATCATCGGTTTCGCCGGAGGTGTGGAAACGCTCGACGCCGTTGTCCAGCCCCGCGGTTACCGGCTCCTTTCGGGACTCAAAGCTGTCCCGAAAGCGGTGGCCGACCGCTTGGTGGACCACTTCGGCGGGCTCCAGAACCTTATGGCTGCCACCATCGACGACCTCATGACCGTGGACGGTATTGGCGATCAGCGTGCCCGGACCGTGCGCGAGGGCTTGAGCCGCATGGCAGAAGCCAGCCTGCTGGACCGCTTCCTGTAGGCCCGGCCACCGCTCCCGGACCTTGGCCTCCCGCTTTGCAGCGTGCGCAGCGGGTAGGGTGTCTTTGCCCTCCCGATGCTTGAAGAAAGACAGAACAATCGCACACCGCACCGCTACAGCCCTGACCTCGCTGACCGCTGTTCTGTTGATTGGAGGGCTGGCGGGATGCGGCACGGTTAACACCGCCGTCGCCGATGCGGTGGAGGCGGTTCAGGAAGCGGGGCCTTCAACCCCCGCCGGGGCCGCTCCAGGATCCTCAGCGGCCGGCGAAGCCGCCGCCGCACTGGAGCAACTGGCAACCATCCCTGTGAAGGGCCGCGCCCCTAAGACCGGCTACAGCCGGGAGGAGTTTGGTGCCGCCTGGGCCGACGTCGACCATAACGGCTGTGATACCCGCAACGATATCCTCGCAAGGGACCTCGAAGGTGAGACCTTCAAGCCAGGCACGCACAACTGCATAGTGCTGACCGGAAAGCTTGCCGACAAGTACACCGGCGCCACCATCAGTTTCGTCCGCGGTGCCAACACCAGCTCCGAAGTCCAGATCGACCACATCATTCCGCTGTCCCTGGCCTGGCAGACCGGCGCCCAGCAGATCAGCGAAGAACAGCGACGGCAGTTCGCCAACGATCCACTGAACCTCATGGCCGCCGATGGCACGGCGAACATGAGCAAGGGCGATAAAGACGCCGCGAGCTGGCTGCCAGGCAACAAAACGTTTCGGTGTGAGTACGTGGGGCGACAGACGGCGGTGAAGGCCAAATACCAGCTGTGGGTCACCCAGCCGGAACGCGATGCTATCGCCCGAATTCTCACCGCCTGCAAGTAGGTCTGGAGTCGACTGATCTAGGACCCTCAGGGGTTCCGGCGGGCGGCCGCACGGCGGGAGGACAGGCCTTCAGCCACGCCGACCAGCAGCACCGAAGCGATGACCGCCACGATGAACCCGAGGAAGTTCAGTTCGAAGATGTCTCCCGTTCCCAGCAGGCTGGCAATGCTGCCACCGATGACTGAGCCCACAAGGCCGAGCAGCAGTGTGGCGAGGAGGCTGAGGTTCTGCTTGCCTGGTTTGATGAGCCGGGCCAAAGCACCGATAACGAGGCCCGCAACAATGAATCCGATCATGATGTGCACCCTTCTCGTCCTTCTGTCCACGCTCCCGGGATCGCTTGGCTGCCCGGGGCCTGCTCTTCTGTCGATCATAAACGTGCGGTTCCCGGATGTCCCGTGAGCCTTGACCCAGTTCCCCTCCAGACCTCGTTCTTTGGGATAGCCTCAGGGGAAATAAGAGCCTGAGGGGGCAGTGCAATGAATCGGTTTCGGAATCGTCTGGTCACACTGGTGATCGGCTTAGCGCTGTTGATGAGCGGTTGCTCGGTGCAGAACGGGCTGCAGGCTTTGGACCGAGCGGCCACACCGGACGACACCCTTCCGAGTGGCGTTGCACTTGGCGAAGAAGTGAAGGCAGGCGGAGAACGTTTGCTCGCCACTCGTTCCGGCGTTAGGTACTTTGCCGGCGAGAACGAGGAGGGAACGGTGGCCTGCCTGGCCATGATCCCGTCAGGCGCCGACCTCTCGGGGTCCGCCGGCTGCGGCAACCAGGTCGCCTCGGAACAGATAGTCCTTGTTACAGATACCGGCCTGGCGCTATCCGCCATGCTCGTCAAGGACGGCGTTGACACCAGTCAGCTGGAGTCCGCGGGATGGACCAGGATCCACGAAAACGTCCTCGTCGCTGAGCAGTAGCCGATCCTTCTCCGGGTCTCTCGCCGTCTCGAACCGGGCAAGTCAGAATGGAAAAAGACAGTGGCGAAGGAGGAGCATTTTGAACGACCCCCAACAGTGGAAAGGCGTGCTGTCCATCCTCGCCAATGAGAACCTGCGGCTGGCAGCAGCGGAACTCATCCTGGAAGAAGCGGCCAGGTCAGGCCGGTCCCTCTCCGAGGGAGAGCGAAGGAAAGCCCGGGACCGTCTTGTGAAATCGGGCCTGTTCCGGAGCGAGGATGCAGCCTTCAACTCTTCCTTTATGAAGGACATTCTCGAAGCCGCTAAAGAACCACGTGGCCCTTCCGGAGTGGAACGCTTTCTTACAAAGGGCAAGATAGAAACGTATCCCACTAGAGCGAGGCATCGGGATGAGGTGCTTGCCTGGGCCTGCGCGAAGGTCATCAGCGGCGGGGAAGTCCTGAGCGAAAAGGCAATTAACGAGCGGCTGAAGACGGTGGCCGACGACTACGTTTTGTTGCGGCGATACCTCGTCGACCGCGGCTGGCTCGTGCGGACAGCATCAGGCTCCGAATATTCCTTGGCCCCGACACCACCCGGCAGCTCAGGTCAGCCGGCTTGAGCTGCCCTGCCCCGCTCAACCGCTGCTGGCCGGCAACGGTTGAGCGGGGCAGGGCCGTTCATGTGGGGCAGGGCCGCTCGTCCAACGCTAACCCAGCTGGAAAACTGCCTTGGGGCTGGTCTTGGCCCCGAGCTTGGCGGTGAAGACGTAGTAGGCGCCGCCGGCACCGGGCTTAGCCGAGACAGCTGAACAGCCCTGCACACTGCGGTTGCGGGGCCAGGGGAAGTTGGCGGTTTCGCTTTTCCCGGGAGCGATGGTCTTTATCAGGTCCTCACTGTTCGCTTGGCAGTCAAGGGAAGAGAAGATCCGGTCCGAACCACTCGTCACCAGGAATTCCATCTGCGAAGTGCCGATATTGACGTCACAAGGCAGCTCGCCGCCATTCGTGACCTTCAGGCTCAGCAACGGGTTTTCACCATCGCCATACACAGGCTTGTCGGTTGAGGCCGTCACAGTCACCAGGTTCTGGTCGCAGCTCGGGGTCGCAGGCGGGGAGCTGGGCGCTGCGGCGGAAACGTCCTGGCCGGCGGTTGGCTGCGGAGAGGCACTTGAGCCGCCATCAGCGTTGCCACCATCCGTGGAAGAAACATGCTCCTGGTCGCCGTTCAGCATCCCTGACACCGCTGCAAAACCTCCGAAGCCCATGGCCAGCACCATAAGCAAAGCGACCCCAACGAACAGACGGCGACGGCGGTACACGGCACTGACAGACTTGCCCGCGGACCTGCCGCGAGACGTTCCCGCCGACCTTCCTCTGGAAGCGCCGTTTGAACTGCTCGCGGGCTTCCTGCCGGAGGACGTCCCCTGCCTTGAACCGTTGTTTCCTGTGCTGCCTTGCCTGACCATATCTTCTAGGCTAGAGAACCAGCGGCACGGATGAGGAACCACCACGCCGCCCGCCAGTCCCTTTCCGGCAGCGGGCCGACATCCACTAAAGTATGGGAATCAAAGCTCCAACAGATCCCTCCGCCATTCCGCCGGTCATTCCTCCTGGCCCGGCCCTGAATAAGCTCCACAGTGCGCTCGACGCCTGGTTCGAGGAGACCGCCCGCACACTCCCGTGGCGAGATCCCGCCTGCAGCCCCTGGGGCGTACTGGTGAGCGAAATCATGCTGCAGCAGACTCCGGTGGTCCGGGTTCTGCCCGTGTGGAAAGAATGGCTCGACCGCTGGCCCTCGCCGGGGGACCTGGCCAGGGATGCTGCCGGTGAAGCGGTCCGGCATTGGGGACGCCTCGGCTACCCCCGGCGGGCACTCAGGCTCCACGCAGCCGCCGTCGACATAACCCACAATCATGGCGGAAGCGTGCCACCGACGTACGCTGAGCTCCTAGAACTTCCGGGGGTGGGCAGCTATACAGCCGCTGCCGTGGCGGCGTTTGCCTTCGGGAAGCGGGAGACCGTGGTGGATACCAATATCCGCCGTGTCCACGCCCGGCTCGTTTGCGGTGCAGCCTTACCTTCGCCGGCTTTGACGGCGGCGGAGATGAGGCTTGCGGAACAGCTGCTTCCGTTCGACGACGATGCCTCGGTCCGCTGGAACGCCTCGGTTATGGAGCTGGGCGCTCTCATCTGCACCGCCCGTTCCCCCAAGTGCGCTGACTGTCCTGTTCGCGACTCCTGCGAGTGGCTGGCGGCAGGTGAGCCGCCGCCGTCGTACATTCCGAAGGGGCAGTCCTGGCACGGGACAGACCGGCAGGTCCGCGGCGCCATCATGGCGGTCCTCCGGGCCGCGGACGCTCCGGTGGCCCCCGAATTCTTTTTGCAGGCTCCCGCCGATCTGGGGTTCCAACCGAACGGGATCGGCGTGCCGCTCGCGGCCCTTCATGGCCTCAACTCCGCACCCGAGCAGTTGGAGCGTGCACTGGCAGGGCTTCTCGACGACGGTCTCGCCGAGCTGCACCGCGCCGGCTTCCAACTCCCGGGGTGAGGGGGATGGCTGAGAGGGCGGCCTGGGGCCCTAAAAGTAACGATGTAGGTCCCACTTCGGCTTCCTCCATACCCTCCCTGCACCCGCAGATCTACCCTGAAGTATGCGCATCCTGTACGGATTCCTTGCTCTCGGGGTGACGGCGGTTCTGACCTCGGGCTGCCACTTTTACGAGCAGCCGTGCCCGGCGATTGCGCAGGCTTCGGTCGTCTCCCTGACGGTGGAGTCCAGCTATGTGCCCTCGGTGAAAAGCATCCATCTCAAAGCATGCCAAGACGGCGTCTGCAAGGAAGCGGACCTCGATCTAAGGCCGGGGACCGCCTCCGTTGACCAGGGCTGCACTGGCGATGGGCCGGACGATTCCTGCTCCGCCACTTCAGTTCCCAACGGCACCCTGGTGGGCATGCTCATGCTGGACGTCCTGACGGAATCCCCGATTGACGCTTCCCTGACCGGAACATCCCCCAATGGTGCTCCCTTGCCCCAGCGCTCTCTGACGTTCACCCCGACGAGCGAGTATCCCTTTGGCCAGCAGTGTGGAAAGTTCCTCGGTGCTTCCCTCATTCTCGACGCCGATAGCCTCCGCCAGACGGGCCTGAACCAGAGCATCGAGCCAGACATCCCTGCCAGCTAAATGCCACTAGTCCAGCGGGAGCGTGATGGTGACCTTGGTGCCGGCTCCAGGATTGGAGTCCACCACGCTGCTGCCACCTGCCCCCGTCACGGCGGCGCACATCAGGCGCAGCCCGAATCCGTGCCGCCTGCCCCGGACCGCCTTTTTGCAATCGAAGCCGGTCCCGTTATCTGAGATGACCAGCCGGATACCGTGGTAAACAGCGTCAAGCCGGATGGTGACATCTGTTGCGTGGGCATATTTGTAAGTGTTGCTCAGAGTTTCCTGGGCGGCCCGGTAGAGCAGTGACGCAGAACGGGCGTCGATCTCAACTCCGTGGTGAGGTGTTTCCCAGTGCAGCCTGGTTCCCTGCCCCCGCAGTGGAGTTGCCAGCCTGTCAATGCACCCTGCGAGACCCAGGGCTTGAAAATCCAGCGGCCGCGGGTCGGTGAGAACACCGTGCACGGCTTTGATTTCTTCTTCCGATGTAGTGGTCATGGCGTCGGCCCCCCGCTGCTCTAGTCCTTTGACGGCCTTTGGGGCCGGCCCCTCGCCGGGCCCCAAAGGCTCATATCCCCAGACTGCGCCGGGACACTCAAGAACCATGTCGGCTTATAGCAGGAGTTCCGCAAATTCTCCTCAAGAGTGCAAGGATTCAGGATTCGCCGAACCCGGACTGCACCAGCCCCTGTACATAGCGCACAGCTCTAGCCGCATCCGGACCATTGGCCTCGACGCGAAGCACCGAACCTTTGCCCGCCGCTAGGGTCATCAGGCCGGTCATGGAAGCACCGTCGACGCCGTTGATGGTCACTTCGGCATCCATCCCGGCGAGACCGCCGGCGATCTTGGCAGCGGGCCTTGCGTGCAGCCCCGCTTCGTTGACGAGCTCAAAACTCTCACTGACCTCCGGGACCCATTCCGTCGTCTGTTGAGTCCGGGCCCCTTCATTGACGTCAACAGGCTCGTACCGTCCCTGCCCGAGGGCTCCCCGGACAGCTTCCGCCGCCTTCTTCACCGTCCGCAGATCGGCACCTGTCTGGGCAGCCACAGCGGCGGCGATGAGCCCCTCGATCAGCGGCGCATCGGCAAGCACCACTGAATCGGGGTCGTCGGAAAACTCGATGGCCGCTTCAGCAGTCATAACGGCTGAGCCCAGGTCCGTGAGGACCACAATACCGTCGCCGTCTGCGGCTTCGGCGAGCGCCGCCATCACCTTTTCAAGGCTCGTGCCGATCCGGCCGTCCTCAGTTCCCCCGGCGGGGAGTATGACGACGTCGGGGGCCATCTGAGCGGCAAGCTCCACCGCACCGTCGGCGATTTTTTCGCTATGGGAGACCACGATCAGCCGGACCGTCACGCGGCCGCTCCTGCAGCCGCCCGAAGAATCAGGGCAGTAGACACGGCTCCGGGATCGCGGTGGCCGATGCTGCGCTCTCCGAGGTAGCTGGCCCGGCCCTTCCGGGCAATCAGCGGATCGGTTGCCGCAGCGCCTTCCTCGGCAGCCTCGGCGGCGGCGACCAGTACCCCAAGGACGTTGGCGCCAGCGGCCGAGGCCGCTCCGGCTGCCTCAACGGCGGGGGTCCAGGCATCCACCATGGTCTTGTCTCCGGGCTCGGCCTTCCCGCGGGCCACTACGCCGTCCCGTGCCGCTTCCAGCGCCTGTGCGAGAGCCGCAGGGCTGATGTCAGGAGCGTCCCCCAAAGTTGTGGCGGCGCGAAGGAACGCGGTTCCGTAGAGGGGCCCCGCTGCCCCACCCACTTTTGACATCAAGGACATCGCGGTCAGTTTCAGGGCGGCGCCGGGCGTTTCCGGCTGGGACTCAGCCAACTTGTCCAGCACGGCCTGGAACCCCCTGTCCATGTTCTCCCCATGATCGGAATCGCCGATGGCGCGGTCCAGTTCGATCAGCTCGAGCCGGTGCTCGGCCATGGCCTGCGCGCACAAGGTCAGCCATTTCAAGGCCCACATGACGTCCAGGGCCATCAGATCCCCCACCGCAAGGCCGCAGTGTGGACAGGGGCGTCCCAGAGCGCCGTCATTTCATCATCAAGGCGGAGCACTGACACAGAGCAGCCCTGCATCTCCAGCGAAGTGATGTAGTTGCCAACCAAGGAGCGTTCCACGATGATCCCGCGCTCCTTCAGGACCTGGGCTGCCCGGCGGTACACGATGTAAAGCTCGCTTTGGGGGGTGCCGCCCATCCCGTTGACGAACAGCAGAACCCGCTCCCTCGCATCGAGACCCAGGTCAGACAGGATGGGTTCAAGCAACCGGTCGGTGATGCCGTCCGCGTTTTCCATGGGAATCTTGTGCCTGCCGGGTTCGCCGTGGATGCCGATTCCGATCTCGATCTCGTTCTCTTCAAGATCGAAGCTCGGGCCTCCCGCATGGGGCACAGTACACGCCGTCAGAGCAACCCCCATGCTGCGGACATTGCTGTTGACGCGGTTGCCAATGGCGGCGACGGCCTCGAGGTCGTCACCGCGTTCGGCTGCCGCTCCGGCGATCTTTTCAACGAGGACTGTGCCGCCGACGCCCCTGCGCCCTGCCGTGTACAACGAATCTTCGACGGCGACGTCATCATTGACCAGGACTGTTCGAACCTCCACGCCTTCGGCCTGCGCCATCTCGGCTGCGGTTTCAAAGTTGAGGAGGTCCCCGGTGTAGTTCTTCACAATATGGACGACGCCGGCGCCGGAGTTGACTGCCAGCGTTGCCGGAATGATCTGGTCGGGTGTCGGCGACGTAAATACAGCCCCCGGAACTGCGGCGTCGAGCATGCCGAGTCCCACGAAACCGCCATGAAGGGGTTCATGGCCGCTGCCTCCGCCGGAGACGAGCCCCACCTTGCCGGCAACGGGAGCGTCTTTGCGCGTAATGAACTTCGGTTCCGTCGAGACGGCTACGATGTCCGCATGCGCCAGGCCGAATCCCTCTACGGATTCGTCCACCACTGCACGGGGATCGTTGATGAGCTTTTTCATAGCTATGCTCCCTAAATGGACCTGCCGGTTTGCTCTGACCCTACTACTGGGGAGCGGTCCCGCGGTAGCACTTGCCCCGGGTCTAGAGAACTTTGATCATCCGGGTGTTGCCGAGGGTATTGGGCTTAACCCGTGCAAGGTCCAGGAATTCCGCCACACCCTCGTCATGCGAGCGTAGGAGTTCGGAGTAGACCACTGGATCAACTGCCGTCTGGTCTGGCATGACCTCAAAACCATGGCGTTTAAAGAAGTCCACTTCAAACGTGAGGCAAAAAACCCTGGAGACACCCAGTGCCTTGGCATCTTCCAG